>NZ_CP150216.1:0-4800000 GCF_037969855.1 Paenibacillus sp. FSL W7-1088 | reverse complement strand
TCGCTGTCAGACGAAGGCAGAGTGAAGGAATTGGCACGTATGCTGGGCGGAGTGGAAATTACAGAAAAAACGCTGCATCATGCACAGGAAATGTTGAATTTGGCGGAAGCCAAAAAAGGGTGAAACGAGCGGCTGGCGTAATGATTGACAGTAATAAAAGCCTGGGGGCGAGGTTATCTTATAGGTACGCAATTGGCGACCACCTTTCGTCAAGCGAAAGAAGCAAAGGGAGTGTGACAGCCATTGAATTCCCCCCTCAGGAAGAAATTGCTAGGTCTTTTATTTGCCTTCTTTCTATGTGTGATCAGCCAGGTCATTCAGCCTGTGCAAAGTTATGCTTCATTGCCTGATGAACTTCAGGTATTTGCAGGCAGGCAAGCTGACGTTCATCTCGCTGTACCGGCTGCTTCAAGCGCTGTTGTGGACCGTCCTGACATCATTGGTTTTGATGGAAAGGAAACTGCGGTCCATGTAACGAAGCAACAACCTTTGCATCTTCATCCCCAACAAACGGGACATGCCAAATTAACGTTGAAGTTGTGGGGCAAAATTCCGGTGAAAACGGTTAACGTAAACGTGATTCCGGATTTGCGTGTAGTACCCGGGGGACAAACCATTGGCGTCAAAGTAAAATCTGCAGGTATTCTGGTTGTGGGGCACCATCTGGTCCGTTCTGGACAAGATGAACGTGTATCCCCTGGAGAATCAGCAGGGATTAAGCTCGGGGACCTGATTACTCATATGGACGGTAAACGTCTTGATGGTGTATCGGGCGTAGCTGAAGCTGTTGAGCTTGCAGGCAAGAGCAAAAAAGGAATTGATGTGGTGTTAAAACGCGGCAAAGAAACAGTTAAGACGCGTTTGACACCGGCTTATGATGCCGAAGACAAAGCCTGGAGGCTGGGATTGTACATTCGTGACTCTGCTGCAGGTGTAGGGACATTAACCTTTTATGCTCCGGATCAGGGCGTATATGGCGCTCTGGGACATGTTATTACGGATATGAACACACAGACCTCCATCGTTGTTGGTAGTGGTCAGATTGTTCAGTCTAATGTAACATCGATCTCCAAGAGTGAGTCCGGTGATCCGGGGGAAAAACGAGCTCATTTCCTGAAAGAAAGCAAAATTCTGGGCAATATTGAACGTAATACGGCTTTTGGTATCTTTGGTAAAATGTCCGGTAATCCTGAACATAGCTTGTATTCAAAAGGCATTCCCGTTGCTTTTTCCCATGAAGTAAAAGAAGGTCCTGCGGAAATTCTCACTGTCGTTGAGGGCCAGCAGGTGGAACGATTCTCGATTGATATTGTACACGTAGCAGACCAATCCGAACCGGCAACCAAAGGCCTGGTGCTTCGAATCACAGATCCGAAGCTGCTGGATAAGACCGGAGGCATTGTGCAAGGCATGAGCGGCAGCCCCATTGTGCAAAACGGTAAACTGATTGGTGCTGTGACCCATGTGTTTGTCAATGATCCGAAATCAGGTTATGGCTGCTTCATTGAGTGGATGCTACAGGATGCAGGAGTCATGATGAAAAAGGAACATGCGAAAAACCTTAAGGCGGGTTAACCTCCTTAAGGTTTTTTTGTCGAATGGAAACATATAATATCGGATAATGAAATAAATTATTTATTATATAGCAATGCGAAAAAAAAATAAAGAAAAATAATTTTCGACAGAAGGAATTTCCTCCCCTGTGTCGAAAATTTAACCTGTAAGGAAATGTACGAAACGATGTTTAAATTAAAGGAGGATACCGTTTTGCAAAAAATTGAGGTATTGCTGGCCGATGATAATCGTGAATTTACGAATTTGCTTGCCGAATATATATCCGAACAGGAAGATATGGAAGTAACCGGAATTGCATACAATGGAGAAGAAGTGCTGCAGTTGCTGGAGCAGACTCGCGATGTACCGGATGTACTCATTCTGGATATTATTATGCCTCACCTGGATGGACTTGGTGTTTTGGAGCGTCTGCGCAACCTGAATCTGTCTCCACAGCCCAAAGTCATTATGCTTACGGCTTTCGGACAAGAGAATATCACGCAGCGTGCCGTGCAACTCGGAGCTTCTTATTACATCCTGAAACCGTTTGACATGGAAGTGCTCGCGAATCGTGTGCGTCAACTGGTGGGCACGCAAACTACGATCTCCACAGGTGGTGGTGGCGGTTCATCGATGTTTATGAACAAGTCCAACGTAGTACCGATGGGTAAACACAAAAATTTGGATGCAAGCATTACGTCCATCATACATGAAATCGGCGTTCCTGCGCATATTAAAGGATATCAGTATTTACGCGAAGCCATCACCATGGTGTATAACAATATCGAAATTTTGGGTGCCATCACCAAAACCCTGTACCCAGCGATTGCCGAAAAGTTCAAAACAACGCCGTCTCGCGTCGAACGAGCCATCCGTCATGCCATTGAAGTGGCTTGGACACGTGGCAACATCGACAGCATCAGCCACCTGTTTGGCTATACGATCAACATCAGCAAGTCGAAACCGACGAATTCCGAATTCATCGCGATGGTTGCTGACAAGCTGAGAATTGAGCATAAGGTGTCCTGAAAGGATCAGGAATAACGATCACCTGAACCCAATAAATACTTATTTACACATAAGCGAACACCACGTTTTTATTGAGTCTTCCAAGACCATTAGAACGTGGTGTTTTTTTGCGCGAATAATATGGAATTCCTTTTTAGAAAAATGAAGCAATCTTTATTAAACAGGAGTGGCTGTAGTGAGGCTTTCTCAGATATAAATTTTTGAATGGTGAAATTTTTTACAAACTTTTACTTGCAGTTAACGCTTTCTCAGCAAGAAAGTGGTACGATGTGACCACTGACAAGATCCACATTATAGGTATAAAGGATGAATTATATGAAGAGAACGACTTTTTTCTGTGCCTACATAAATGAACTATACAATTCGCTGAAATATGTACATAAATCACTTCAACATTCTATGCTTAGTTACAGACAATTCACCGGACTGCAAAAAATTATGCGTAATAGAATGCTTACTACATATTTTCAGCCAATTTTGAATCTGCAGGACGGGCGATGTCTTGGATACGAGATATTAAACCGTCCTCCCATATCTGATCTTTTTCCAAATGCAGAATCTTTTTATCAATTCATTGGTCATACGGATCAGGTGTTCACATTTGAACGCTTCTGTCGTGAGATTTCGATTGAAAGATTCAGAGACTCTTTAACTACAGAATGTTATCCCGACAGTACCGTTGTTTTTTTAAATATACATCCTCAAGTTTTAGCGGATTCTACTTACCGCAGCGGAGAAACAATCAGTCTATTGAACAGTTATGGTCTATCCCCTGAGCAAGTGGTCTTCGAGCTAACCGAAAAACAGGCAGTCCAGGACTATGTAGAATTCGAACGCATACTCTCGAATTATCGCTCACAGGGCTTTCGGATTGCCATTGATGATGCGGGTTCCGGGTATAGCAGTCTGAAGGCGATTGTAAGTCTAAAACCTGATTTTATTAAATTGGACAGAGCGCTGATTAGTCGAGTGGACACACATTCGGATCAGCAGCACATTGTAAGGATTCTTAAACAATTTGCTGTCGACTCGGGGACCAGTATCATTGCGGAAGGCATCGAGCGTTACGAGGAAATTCAATTTTTGCGACGTGAAGGTATCGAATACGGTCAGGGTTACGCACTCGGAAGACCTGATACAGTATTAAGGCCGTCTCCCTTATCTTTTCCCGGGTAATTAAGGATTTAAAAAGTAGATGGTATGGCTAGGTATAGAGGAGGCGAATGGTATATTTACGCAAATAGGTGAGATAGCCGATACGATTCCTGTAGTAGCGCCTGAAACAAAATGTGATATCGTCTACAATCTTTTTAAATCAAATCCCAATCTGGAAGGTGTGGCGGTTATGGGGGAACAAGGGGTGTCATTAATGATGCGAGCTCGTTTCTTCCAGCAGATTGGTACACAGTACGGCTATAATTTGTATATGGGTCGCCCGGTGGAACTGGTTATGAACGCGCGGGCACTGGTTGTCGATTACGCTGAACAGATTACGGACGTAAGCGTTCTGGCTATGAATCGATCTGAAGAAGAGTTATACGATCTAGTGCTTATAACAGCTGAAGGCGTTTTGTATGGAGCAGTTAGTATCCGGCGTCTGCTGCTTGCTGTTGCGGATGTTCGAGCCGAGATGGCGATATTCATGAATCCCTTGACAGGTCTTCCAGGTAACCGAATTATAGATGAACGATTGGATCAGTTACTACAGCTTGATTATTTTAGTGTTCTATACATAGATTTGGATCACTTTAAATCCTACAATGATAGCTATGGGTTCAAAATGGGGGATCAGCTTATTCAAGCTACTGCTAACCTGCTCCGGAAGCTTTTTGTTTTTCCAGAGGCTTTTCTTGGCCATATCGGTGGAGACGATTTTATTGTGATATTAAATCATCATGAATTTAGGCACGTTTGTGAAGAGGTGATAACAGGTTTTGAGCAGATCAAGGGAGCGTTTTACAATCAGGAGGACTTGGATAAACAGTATGTTTTGGGCGAAGGGCGTTCTGGACTGAACCGAGCTATCCCGCTTGTATCGGTGTCGATCGCTGTGGTCACGAACCGTAGAAAACAGTATGAAAACATTGATCAAATTGTAAGTGAGGCGACCCGGATTAAAAAAGTATGTAAATCGGTAAATGGCAGCATTATTTGTGGGAATGAGGAAGCCGTATAACCAGTAATGTCGGGAAAAACATTAGATACGGAAAAAACCGTTATTTAAAGGTAGAAGAGACCTGTAAATAACGGTTTTTTATTGGAGAATAGTTATCCATTATGTAATCTAATTAAACCCGAATGCCGAGCGATGTATAGGATGGAACAGGGGATGCATTGGATTGAGTCTCTTGAATTTTTCCTGGGTCTTTATCATTCTGCATAGCATTGGAAATCTTCGATTTATTTTCAGCTTTGTTCTCTTTATTTACTTCCTGATCTTCATCTGCATGAGATGGTGGAGTAGAATGGATAGCTTTTTGTTGGTACCGGTTGGTTGATTTCTTTTAATTTTTCCCCGATAGACTGATCAACCAACCTTACGGATTTGAGAATCAATCTCTTGGACCATCTCACGTTTCATTTGAAAAACAGTTTGTTCTGCGTTCTCCAGCATCATCGACATGCCCATGTCGTTTCCTGTGTCATAATCGAGAACGATCCGGTCTAAGCGGGTTTCTCCTTCTAATGTTTGAATGGACCCGTGCATGCGATCACGCAAACCAACCAGTTTGCCTAACTGATCATAAGTCTGGCTATGTTTGATTAGATGCCCCATTGCCGGAGCCTGATTTTCGTCAGTGAGCTCAGAGGGTTGAGGCTGTTGTTAATTGGGTTGCTCAGACTGTTTCAATTTATTTTTTCTTGTAATCTCCTCACTTTTGATTTGAGCGATTTGATTATCGACCTGTTGGATGAAACTCGTTATAGATTTAACTCGTTCTGCCTAAATTATGGAGTCCAACTGATCATTAGATTTGACAGATTGCAGTTCTTCATTAAGCCTGATTTTTTGTTTCATAAGTCCCTGAATTTCCTTATCTCTACTGGAGACTTGACTCCCTGAGGTGAAGCTGCTTTTGGAGGCAGGTCAAATTGAATTCATAATCTTTTCCCTTTCATAGTTATATCGTGGCTACTTACATATATGAAATGTTACGAGAAGCAAATGAAGATACCCTGACGAATAAGTTGACTTTCACTTGTGTGTTGCTTACTTGTTAATAATAAATGATAATGGTTATCAATGAGTGAAGGACTGTTTAGTCAATTTATTAGACGGAGTTGGGTTAATGAAATGTGGAATAATTATTACATACTCTGGAACTATGCTGCTGTGAGTATTGCGGATATACGTTATATGGAGTTAAGGCCAACTGAGGAGCTAACCTATAAATTTCCTGCGAGCACATTTGTGTTCACCATCCAGGGTAAAGCCTATGTGACCATAAACGACCAGAAGCATGAAGTGAGTCGTTTTTATATTCTCCATGGTGGAAAGGGAAGCGTGCTGCATATTGAAGCTGGACAATCCGGATTGAACCTGTTTTACCTTATGTACAAAGTAAGTCTGCCAAGTGGAGGAAGAACCGATTTGGGCAACATGATGGAGCACATGAACCCATTTCAGCTAACCTATGGTTTTGCCCCCAAGTCACCAATTGTGCTGTATGAGCAAGTAAAACAGATATACACGTTATGGAATCAAAAGAACCCCATACATCATTTTCAGGCAAAAAGCCTGTTTTATCCTTTTGTAGAGCAAGTATCAGCACAAATTCCTCATGCTGCATCTCGCTATTCCGTTACGGATCAGGTCAGCAAAGTCATCGAAATTGTGGAATCATCTTATGCGGAGCCATTGACGTTGCATGTTTTGGCAGAGAAGGTTGGCAGCAGTCCCAGAAGTCTGTCCCGCAAGTTTAAGCAGGCCACGGGTTATAGTCCAATCGATTATTTGATTCAGTTCCGTTTGTTCAAGGCCAAGGAGATGCTGCTGCATACCGACGCTACATTGGATGAGATTGCAGCAGGCATCGGTTATCCGGACGGATATTATCTGGGACGTATGTTCAAAAAACATACAGGTGTTTCTCCGCTTCAGTTCAAGGAGAAAACATCTGTAACCCTAAAATGGCCTGATCTGACATCGACCTTGGCGCGAAATGACATTTCCAGTGGAAGAGCTGGAAGGTATGTTTATAACGATGATGATAATCATTATCAATATAAACACGGAGGGTCATTGTACATGAATAGACAGACAAGAACGGGAATGCTGCTTAGTATTTTATTAAGTCTCACTTTACTGCTGAGTGCCTGCTCGACAGGGGCAACTAGTAATTCTGGAGGAGAAACAGCCGGAAGCAAAGGGACTTCGAGTGCCACCAGCACAGTAACGGCAGACAGCCAATCGAGCACTTCCGAGCCTCGGATTATCTCGACGGTCAAAGGAGATATCACGGTCCCGGCTGAACCTAAGCGAATTGTGGTGGATTTATATTTGGGAAGTCTGATTGCTTTGGGAATCAAACCAGTCGGTACACCGGAAATGAATCTGAAGAATCCCTATTTTATCAAATCACTTGAGGACGTAGAGAATATTGGTGAATACGAAACCATTTCTCTTGAAAAGGTGTTGGAACTTCAACCAGACCTGATTGTCACGGGTGATCCTGACTTGTTTGATTCTTTTAGCAAAATTGCGCCTACGCTTGTTGTTCCTTATGGAGAGTTGAAAAATACCCATGAAGAGATCGCTTTTTTCGGTAAAGCGTTGAACAAAGAAAAAGAGGCTGAGTCATGGTTGGCCGATTACGACGGACGAATTGCGGATGCCAAGAAGCGTGTAAGTGAAGCAATCGACGCAGATGCAGAAGTATCAGTTATGCAATTTTATGATAAAGCACCATTAGCCTTTGGTGATAATTTTGGGCGTGGAGGTCAGGCTGTGTACAGTGCTCTCGGATTGAATCCTCCGGCTGACAAAAAAGAGATTTTAATGAAAGATCAGCTTGTTGAAGTCTCGTCCGAATCCATACCCGAATTTGCTGGTGATTACATTATTCTTACGGCAGACAACCTGACTGTAGAGGAATTGAAATCCAAGCCGGTATGGAGTTCGCTTGATGCCGTCAAGAATGATCGTGTGTTTATCTGGAGCCCGGATCGTTCATGGTACTTTGACCCCATTGCAACGTTGGATCAGACCGAGGAATTGGCAGCTTGGTTTACAAAGACAACGGAAAAAAAGTAAATCTTTCGGATCACTAGTTGGTGAAATTGAGTCCTGGTCAAAATACAGTTGATAATGAAAATTATTATCAACTATAATGTAGGAATAATAGTGAACCACCATAACGCTTCAGTTAAGGATGGTTGGCAGAATAATGACTTGTACAAGGTCTTTGTTCCTGGTAAGACTGGGATTGGAGAGTAATCGATGCAATTAAACGAACAGATGAATAGCTGGAATCACGCGGCTGTTAAAATTCTGGATATACGCCGAATCGTCCTGGAGGCAGGGGAGATACAGGAATCCTATTTGCTTCCGGCAAACGCTTTTATTTACAGCATTCGGGGTGCAGCTCAACTTAAATTGGATGGCAAAACACACGAAGCACGGCGATTCTATATTCTCCATGGTGGTAAAGGATCATCACTGGATATTCGGGTGAGCGAAAAGTTTGAATATTACTTGCTGTTCTACAGGGCATTCCTTGCGTTCCCAACTCATCGTAAAACATGGCGGTTGTCACAACCTCCTCAGATTGCTCCTTTCTCTTTGCAATATGGATTTACGCCGAGCAATCCTCTTGCTATATTGCGCTATTTTGAAGAACTGGAGAAAGCGTGGGATCAGGCGAGCAGACTGGACTTGCTACAAGTAAAAAGTTTGTTCTACCAATTTATTCATGAGCTGTTGTTTCAATTGGCAGAGCAGGAAGTCAGAACAGTGCTTCCAGACCCTATTGAGCAAACACTTCGCTACATCCAGGAGCATTATAGGGAACAGGTGACTCTGGATTTTCTGGCTGAACAATTCAACTACAGCTCCCGTCATTTATCTATGCAATTTAAAAGAAAGACAGGACACAGTCCGATTGATTATCTCATTCAAACGAGACTGACCAAGGCCCGGAATCTGCTTGTGCGATCCGATGCCACCCTGCGCGAAATCGCGGCAGAAGTGGGATACACGGATGTGTATTATTTCAGCCGTATTTTCAAAAAACATGTGGGCCTGTCCCCCACACTCTATCAGCAGAAAATAAGGAACCAGACCCTGGCAGAGGATCGTCCATTACAATTCTCCGAATCATCCATTGGCTGGAGATGGAAGCGAGGATATATTGATTATGAGAATCATTATCAATATATAGACGGAGGGTCTACATCAATGAAAAGAAGAAAAACAAGCTCCAGCATGATTTTGGTTGCACTTTTAAGCATCACAATGCTTTTATCGGCATGCTCCGCTGGCTCTGCAACAACAACAGTTACGGGGGAAGGTACGAATACGAACTCATCTACGAGCACAGCCGCATCTTCATCATCAGATTCAGGTAGTCAAACGAACAATGAAAATGGAACACGCACGGTCTCCACGGTTAAAGGTGATGTTGTTGTCCCGGCAAATCCTAAACGGGTGGTTGTACTTTATCTTCAAGGAGATGTTGTAGCGCTTGGAATTAAGCCTATTGCGACGTCTGACGTATTTGATGGGGCTGCATATAAGAATGAGCTTGAAGGGGTAAATTCACTAGGCACCTGGTTCGAACCAAACCCTGAGGCTGTCATTGATCTGGACCCGGATTTGATCATTGTTCCTTCAGAAGAGACTTACACGCTATTAAAAGATATTGCACCAACTGTGTATGTCCCATATGAGAAAATGACAACGGAAGAAAGACTTCATAGTATCGCTAGCATTTTCGGCAAAGAACAGGAAGCAGACGTTTTAATCGACAATCTTAACAGTAAAGTTGAAGAGAGCAAGAAAAAACTTGCTGATGCAGGTATACTGGACAAAACGGCCTCCATCGTCGAGGGTGGGCTGAAAGAGATGGTCATTGTAGAAAGTAAGCAATACGGCCGAGGATCTCAGGCTATATACGAGTACTTGGAAATGAAAGCACCTGAAGCGGTCCAGAAAAAAATTGACGCCGTTTCCGACGCTGCAGGTTCGACCTTGTCCATGGAAGTTCTTCCTGAGTATATGGGAGACTACGTGTTTCGTTCGGTATATGAAGGGGCAGATAACCTTAACGATAATCCAATCTGGAATAGCATACCCGCTATCAAAGAAGGCCGTCTAATCGAGATTGATTTTGATTTCTTCTATTACTCGGATATCTATTCCATCAACAAGCAAATCGATTTTGTTGTCGAGCATCTACTCGCAGCTCCCAAAGTAAAGTAATCAACAGATAATCAAACCGATGGTAGTTTTGTATAAGAAATGTTTGAATTTTAGCCATTGTAATTTGATAAGTTTCCCATTAGACTAGGAAAAGAGTGATAATGAGAATCGATATCAAATAGTCGAGTGGTTTGGATCGAACTGATGGAGGTAACTACATGGATCAGCATTTGGAATTATATGATGTAACAATTATCGGCGGGGGACCTGCCGGCATGTATTCTGCATTTTACAGCGGGATGCGTGATATGAAGACCAAGTTGATTGAGGCGAAGGATAGATTGGGTGGTCGCATGCTCTTTTATCCAGAGAAAATGATCTGGGACGTTGGCGGCGTTACCCCGATTCTGTGTGAAAATTTGATTAAACAGCTGGAAGAACAGGCGAGAACGTTTGAGCCAACGATTGTGTTCGAACAGCAAATTGAAGGATTCAAACGTCAGCCTGATGGCACAATTCTGCTGACATCGCATACAGGAGAACAACACTGGACACGTACCGTCATATTGGCGATCGGGTATGGTATATATAAAATGGCCAAACTGGAGCTTGAAGGCGCTGACCGTTATGAGGTTACGAACCTTCACTACACAGTACAGGAGCTTGAACCTTTCCGTGGCAAACGGGTACTGATCTCTGGTGGGGGTGACTCCGCTGTCGATTGGGCCAATGAGCTTGAAGCACTGGCAGAACAAGTGACGGTGGTGCATCGTCGTGACCGCTTTGGTGGATTGGAGCGCAATGTACTGCGGATGAGAGAATCCTCAGTAGATATTCGGACACCATACGCCGTTGATACCCTACATAGTCAAAGTGGGGAGATCATCGAACAGGTGACGATATCCCATGTTGAGACAGGTGAGAGTGAAGTTCTTGATGTGGATGCGATTATCGTCAACCATGGCATGAAGAGTGATTTTGGCCCGATCCGGGATTGGGGACTTGATCTTGGTGAATGGCATGTCACCACAACAGAGAAGCTGCAAACGAATATTCCAGGCGTCTTCGCTGCAGGAGACTTTGTAGATTATGGAAGTAAACTGTATCTGATTGCTGGTACATTTACGGATGCGGCCCTCGCGGTAAACAGTGCAAAACTGTATATGGACCCTGAGGCAGAGAAAGTTGCCTATGTGTCTTCCCATAACAGCCGTTTCAAGGAGAAAAATAAAGCACTTGGTGTTGTGGAAGAATAGAATCTCTTCATATAATTCAACTCCAATTGTTCAAATCAAACGAAGTAGTTCTGGCTGATGTCGGAACTGCTTTTTTTGTTTCCATTTTCGGTATGAACCTCCTCAAATTGCACAACATAGAACAGGCACCGGAATTGAACATGCATCATCAACTGTCTATAATGAGCCTTAGAAGTGAGGAGAAACATCAAGAAACGTTAAACAGATTAGAGTGGAGTGCACAATTATGAAAAAAGAAATTCAACGTATATCCACATTCATTCATCGGTGGTTCAAAGGCCCTGAGAAAAAACGCATCAAATGGTCGGAAGTCTATCTCGCTGTTGCTGGGAAAATGCACCGACTTCTGGTGGAAGGCCGGCGCGTACGTTCAGCAGCCAGAAGGCTGCATCAGGATTTGCCTATTATCGCTTTGGGCCAGATGAAGCTGGAGCCGGGAGATATTTTATATACGCCAAGTTCGGAATCGACTTATTACGCCGGGCATATGGGGATTATTGGACTCGACGGTAAAGTGTATCACGTACACCCTTATGGACCTGTGTTTGCCGATTCCTTGGAATGGTACGTTACCCGCTTTTATGAGGGGGACCGTTTCATTGTATTTCGTTCCCGTTTGAATCAGGCTGGTGTGAAGGCAGCGCAGTGGGTGCATGATCATTATAAGCAGGTGAAATTCTATCGATTGCAGACGAATCTGCGCAGCATTGAACGAAACTATTGTTCCAAATTTATATATCAGGCGTACCAGTTTACATCTGGACTTGATCTGTGGAGCCGAAAGTTTGTGAAGCTGAATCAGGGATATATCTATCCGTTTCGAATTGAGCGCTCACCCGCGCTGGAGGTTCTTGGAACGTTTTATAAATAAGGCTAGTTAACCGACGGAAGTTCCTTACTTTTACAAGAGGAAGGGGCGGGTTCTGTCGGTTTTTTTTGTATGCATAGAGATCAAAAACAGGAAAAAGGCTCAAAACGTCGAATAGAATATGAGATAGGCATGTACAACTTGGAATCGTATACATAACCAATGCAGGATCAATTTTTGCCTAAACATAAGCAATTCACCCCTTAGAAGGCAAACAAGGAAGAGAGAGAAAGAGATGAAATGGCTCAACTTTATGTGCAGGTTCAAATCAACCTCAAACGTAGTAAACCTATCCGACTATACTCCCAGGAAGGAAAGGAGGTATTATTGTTCCATCTGTAGTAAAAAAGTGAAGTCTATTGTGCATTATGCGACTTCCCAGGGAAATGTTACAGGTGTATGCAGTTCTTGTAAATCATTGGCGGAACATCGAGGAATGTTGCCCCTTTAATAAGGAAGAGATACGCTCAGGAAATAACATTGCTTTGATTTATGAGCGTTTTTGTAGTACATTAGCAAATGTATTCGAAGGAGGATTCTAATGTACTCAGGTAGACAAGACGATACTTTATACATCATGACCTACACCTTAAACAGCGGTATCAAGGGTACGGTTCCACTGTCAAATAAGCAGATTATTGAGTGGCTGGATTGCTACAGAAATGAGAAGCGCTTCGTGACCGAAATCGGCAAGGAGTTTTTTGGATTGAATGCAGGGTTGGTAGCAGATTTCAAAGTTCAGAATCATTTATCGGATTATCAGCAGACGATTATGCCTACACAGCAGCAGGATAACATGGAACGTTTGTCCAGCGCATATAAATCAACTGAGTTATTAATGAAGATTGATTGCAAATGTGGCACGGCATATGTTACGGAATCTCCATATAAGCGCACCAAATGGTATTGCACCAAGTGCAAAGAAATTGTATTTTTGGATGCCAAAAAAGGAATGGTAGAAACGTCGCGTGGCGACGCTTACTACATGACCAACAAATATTTTGTTTCCCGGGACTAGCGGGAGATGAGGTATGGGAAGCATCGCTGTGAGGCGGTGCTTTTTTGTGTACACAGAAAGGGCTAATGACGAAGATAAGGAGAGGTATATTAAGGGTATGCTGGTAAAATGGAGATATAATAAAAAAAGCCCTCAGGGGCTTTTTTTGAAATCTCAGGAAACCTGTAGCAGCAGATACCGCCGATCAGAACCTATAGATTGATCATTGAAAAACTGAATCAGCTCAGCATTCAACTTTGTGAGGAGGAATGAAGCAGCAGCGACAGCGCGGCTCATAAGCTTCTGAATCGCCAATCATGACGACTGGTCCAAGCGTTACAGGCTCTCCATTAACGATACGCTGGGTGAAAGCCGCATCCGGGCTTCCGCATACGGCACAGAATGCCGACAGTTTCTCAATGTCATCCGCCATGGCGAGCAAACCGCCTACATATCCAAATTCCTTGCCACGGTAATCCATATTCAATCCATCCACAATGACATGTTTGCCACAGTAGGCTAGCTCGGAGACCAGTTCCATGATGGCACTGCTGAAAAATTGTACTTCATCAAAGGCAACAACATCAGCATCTTTGGTTTGAGTCAGGATCATTTCTACGGATTCCGGGGTCAATTGCCGGGGAATGGAATGAGCAGGCAGACGATAGCCGATACGGCTAACAATCTCGTCTTGGGCAAACCGATCATCTTCGGCAGGTTTGTAAGCAACGACCTTTTTACGGCCAAATTGAATTAATTTCTGACAACGGCGAATGAGTTCACCGGATTTTTCACTAAACATAGGTCCTGTAATTACGGTAATTCGTCCTGTTTGCACAGTTCTGCTACTCCTCTCACATACGGGATTCAACAAAAAAAAGCGACCATTACAGAGTACCACAAAATCTTTAGTAAGAGCCAGAACTAATCTGAGCAGCTTTGTGTTACTATATGGATTGTTAAGCTGTTGGTTACGGCAGTGTAGTGCATAAGCCAGGAGCGATTGAAAAGAGGTGTTAACGATGAGTGAAGCATTATCCGAATTACAAGAACGATATGAACGTTTGAAAGGACAGTCAGTCCTGGACGAAGCTGCGCAGGCGTTGTTTGCAGACTTGTTCGCTGAAGCGGAGCGGCTGCAAGCCAGTAATCTGACGTTACGCAGAACGATTCTGAAGTCCTCTTCCAAAGAGTCGCGTATGTCTACAAAGCTGCGGGATGCATTATACGAATAACCCGGGGACTACTCCGGGTTCTCTTCTGTCTGCAATTTGCGGGGAAATAGAATACCTGCTGTAATTCTGGCAATCATGGCGAAGGTGAGGCCGATACCTGCAAACATATAGATGACTGTAAAAGCCTTGCCGAATCCGGTTGATGGTACAAAATCCGGATGTCCCACCGTGGTTAGCGTTACTGCGCAGAAGTAGAGGGCATCAATCCAGTGCAGCCCTTCAACGCGGGTATAAAATAACGTGCCCGAGAGAAGTGTCGCCGCAGTTAATACAAACAGAGCCAGGAACTTCTGGTCCTTGAAGGCATGAAAAATGCCTTTAAGCAATCTTTTTAGCGTAATGATAAATGAGACCATGTTGATCCATCCTGTCTATGGAAGAGTGGGCATTGTGCATATTCAAGATGCTAACTCTGAATTTATGCAAAATACGTGTTTGAATAAATAAGCATTATACCTGATCGAGTACCGTATATAAAGGCAGATGTAAAGTTCGGAAGTTGAAATGTTGCGTAGCCAGAAAAAATGACAAAAAGCCCGGACTCAGGAAGTCGTACCGGGCGTCTCTGCTTTGTCGGCTGAGGGTGCGCTTTTTGAACGAAAACGGGGGCCTACATAATTACGCTTGCGGTCACGGAACAGAATCCAGCCTCCCAGAAAACTCATGCCTGCGGCGAACAGGACAAGTCCTCCACCAAAGGAGAGCCATTGAAAACCTGGTGAGATCTGCTCGTTCCCATGCTCGGCATAATACAGGAAAAGGGCGTCCTTCATCATCAGAAAACCCTTCATTGCCATTAACCCGGGAATGACCAGAACAATAATCGCCACAAATCGTGCAAAGATCAGTCTAGTATTCATCACCATTAAACTCCTTCTGCCTGAGGTTGACGTAAAATAAAGGTTGCGCTTACAGGTCATACCTGATTCCATCATAGCTTGGTTTCCAGAAGCTGTCCATGCGTTTCAGGCTCAAATTTTGAGTTGACTGCTCAAGGGGAGTACAATGGAATATAGATAACGTCTATGAAAAAGAGAATCATTTGAATTATCATCTTACAAATATATTGAAATTGTATTGAAATTATATGGATAGAGGAGAACATTAAAGATGCCAATTACATGTGATGTTGCCATTCTTGGAGGAGGAACGGGAGGGTACGTTGCTGCCATCCGTGCCGCACAATTAGGAAAACAGGTTGTTATTATCGAGAAGGATAAGCTCGGAGGCACCTGTCTGCATCGTGGCTGTATTCCGAGCAAGGCGTTGCTGCGAAGTGCGGAAGTGTATGCAGAGATCCAAGAGAGCGAAATGTATGGAATTGAAACAGCTGGAGCGACACTTGTATTTCCGAAGGTTCAGGCGCGCAAGGATGCAATTGTGGAGCAGCTTCATCAAGGTGTGCAGTATTTAATGAAAAAAAATAAAATTCAGGTCGTACATGCCAAAGGGCGCGTGATCGGACCTTCCATTTTCTCTCCTCAGAGCGGTGCAGTGGCTGTCGAGTTTGAAGATGGCGAGATGGATACGGTTGTGCCAACCAATCTCATTATTGCTACCGGGTCTCGCCCGCGGGTATTGCCGGGTCTTGAGCCAGACGGCCGATACATCATGAGCAGTGATGAAGCTTTGCGAATGGACGAATTACCGGCATCCCTGATCATTGTTGGTGGTGGCGTGATTGGCCTCGAATGGGCCTCCATGCTGAATGATTTTGGCGTCGAAATTACAGTTGTTGAAGCCGCTGCTCATGTATTGCCAGCAGAGGATGAAGATGTAGCGAAGGAAATGCAGAGACTGCTTGGGAAACGCGGTGTTCGCTTCCTAACAGGCGCTAGCGTTCTGACAGAGACATATAGCATACAGAAAGACGGTATTCAGATTGATGTCAAGCTGGGGGATGAGAAGCAAGAGACCCTGAAAGCGGACAAGATGCTGGTGTCGGTTGGGCGTCAGGCCAATGTCGAAAATATCGGACTCGAAAATACGGATATCAAACTCGAACGCGGATTTATTGCTGTGAATCAACATCTGCAAACGGGTGAGGGACATATTTATGCAATCGGCGATGTCATCGGCGGATTACAACTGGCGCATGCAGCGAGCCATGAAGGCATTTTGGCAGTGAATCATCTGGCGGGTGAAACGGTACATGCCGTCGAATCACATCGAATCCCGCGCTGTGTCTATACTCGTCCGGAAGCAGCGAGTATCGGATTCACGGAGCGCGAGGCCAAAGAGCGTGGTTATGAAGTGAAGACAGGCAAGTTTCCGTTCCAGGCGATTGGAAAATCTTTGGTTCATGGAAGTCGGGATGGGTTCGTGAAGGTAATCGCGGATGCCAAGACGAATGATATATTGGGTGTACATATGATCGGTACCCATGTGACGGAACTGATCGCAGAGGCCTCTTTGGCTCAGATGCTGGATGCCACACCGTGGGAAGTGGGACAGACGATCCATCCTCATCCAACTTTGTCGGAAATCATGGGTGAAGCCATGTTGGCAGTAGACGGAAAATCGATTGGAATGTAAGCCGGACAGGCTTATGAGAAAGGTCCTTTCCTTTTTTGGGCAAATGGGATTATAATAAGGTTAAGCCAAGTCTTAGTACCAGGTTATAAGATCGGGTAGTAAGACGGGCATAGGCTTTGATTAAAAGGAGGTACCTCATATGAGTTCAAAAGGTACTGCAGACGCGGTCCATCGGCATGAACAGCTGGGACTTAGCGATGGTGAAGTATTGGATATGTATAAATACATGCTGCTCGCACGCAAGTTTGACGAGCGCTGCTTGCTCTTGCAACGGGCCGGCAAAATTAACTTTCACGTATCCGGTGTAGGACAGGAAGCTGCGCAAGTAGGCGCTGCATTTGGTCTCGACCGGGATCACGATTATTATTTACCGTATTATCGCGATTATGGCTTTGTACTGGCGGTCGGCATGACTCCACGTGAGCTGATGCTGTCTGCTTTTGCGAAGGCGGAAGATCCGAATAGTGGCGGACGGCAAATGCCGGGTCACTTTGGTCACAAAAAGCTGCGGATTGTAACGGGCTCCAGCCCGGTTACCACACAGGTTCCGCACGCTGTAGGGTTTGCACTGGCTGCCAAAATGAAGAAGCAAGAATTCGTTTCTTTTGTAACTTTTGGCGAAGGGTCGAGCAATCAGGGCGATTTCCACGAAGGTGCCAATTTCGCAGGTGTTCATAAACTTCCTGTGATCATTATGTGTGAGAACAATCAGTATGCCATCTCGGTGCCAATCCACAAGCAGCTGAGTGGTAAAATATCGGATCGTGCACTTGGGTACGGGTTCCCCGGACTTCGTGTGGACGGAAACGATGCGCTGGAAGTATACGGTGCAGTCAAAGAAGCTCGCCGCCGCGCAATCGCTGGTGAAGGACCTACGCTTATTGAAGCAATGATGTATCGTTTGTCTCCACACTCTACTTCCGACAATGATCTGGCATACCGGACCAAGGAAGAGGTTGAAGAGAACTGGAAGAAGGACGGGGTCCTTCGTATGAAGAATTATCTAATCGATTGCGGCATCTGGGATGAAGCCCGGGATGCGGATTTGGCTTCCCAGCTTGCGTTGGAAATGAAAGAAGCGACTGAATACGCAGACAACGCGCCATATCCGAAACCTGAGGACACTCTGACGCACGTTTATGCGGACAGCGAAGAAGGGGGACGGTAATCATGGCGGTTATGGAATATATTGATGCAATCCGTCTCGCGATGAAAGAAGAGATGGAGCGGGATGAAAATGTTTTTATCCTTGGTGAAGATGTTGGACTCAAAGGCGGCGTGTTTACTACAACCAAAGGATTACAGGATCAGTTCGGCGAAATGCGTGTTATGGACACACCTTTGTCCG
Source organism: Paenibacillus sp. FSL W7-1088 (assembly GCF_037969855.1). Taxonomy (NCBI): domain Bacteria; kingdom Bacillati; phylum Bacillota; class Bacilli; order Caryophanales; family Paenibacillaceae; genus Paenibacillus; species Paenibacillus sp. FSL W7-1088. Next base: position 4,781,818 of record NZ_CP150216.1, on the reverse strand, counting down.
AATCAGCCATTGCAGGTGTAGCCATTGGCGCTGCGATGTACGGTATGAAACCTATTGCCGAGATGCAATATTCGGATTTCATGCTGCCTGCAACGAATCAGATTATTAGTGAAGCGGCCAAAATTCGCTATCGCTCCAACAATGACTGGAGTTGCCCGATTGTTATTCGTGCGCCGATTGGCGGCGGTATTTTTGGTGGGCTGTATCACTCCCAATGTCCTGAATCGATCTTTTTTGGCACACCAGGTCTGAAAATTATTGCTCCATACTCGGCATACGATGCAAAGGGACTGCTCAAAGCAGCGATTCGCGACCCGGACCCGGTTCTCTTTTTTGAAAATAAAAAATGCTACAAGCTGATCAAGGAAGATGTGCCGGAAGATGATTACATCGTTCCAATCGGTAAAGCCAACGTGCTTCGTGAAGGAGCAGATATTACGGTTATCGGTTATAGCCAGCCACTTCATTTTGTCATGCAGGCTGCCGAGGAGCTGGAGCGTGAGGAAGGCATTACTGCCCACGTACTGGATCTGCGCACATTGCAGCCACTTGATCGCGAAGCCATCATTGCATCTGCTCGTCTGACAGGCAAAGTGCTGATCGTGCATGAAGATAATAAAACCGGTGGTGTAGGAGCGGAAGTTGCGGCTATCATCAGTGAAGAATGTCTGTTCGAACTGGATGCGCCAATTCAGCGTCTCTGCGGACCGGATGTACCGGCAATGCCGATTAGCCCAACATTGGAGAAATTCTATATGCTGAGCAAGGATAAAGCCAAGGAAGCGATGCGTACACTCGCCGAGTATTAATTCGTGTAGTGAGATAGTTTAAAAGCAAAGTTTGGAGTGATATAACCAATGAGTATGAAATGGATCGAGGTCATTATGCCGCAGCTGGCGGAATCGCTGGTCTCGGCTACCATTGCCAAATGGTTGAAAAAACCGGGTGACCGGGTTGAACAATACGAACCGATCTGTGAAGTGATTACGGATAAAGTCAACGCAGAGATTCCATCAACCGTTGATGGAATTATGGGTGACCTGTTGGTCGAAGAAGGTACGACCATTGCAGTTGGTGAAGCCATCTGCCGCATGCAGGTAGCTGCTTCTGATACGGAAGCACCAGAGCAAGTCACACAAGCTTCGCAGCAACAGAATGGTGATCATGTTCACGCAGAACAACGTGCGAATTACGCACCTGCTGCGGGTGCAGCGAGTACAACAAGCCATGATCCCAATCAGCCGATGCGTAACCGCTATTCTCCTGCGGTTCAATCCCTTGCAGCTGAACATGGTCTGAACTTGCAGAGCATTCAGGGCACTGGAGCAGGTGGACGGATTACTCGTAAGGATGTACTGGCAGTCATTGCACAGGGTGGAAACGCGGGCGCAGCGTCTGCACAGTCTTCTCCTGTAGCAGCACAGCAGGTCTCTTCGGGAGTGCCTTCTGGTTCTCCTTTCAGCGGATTGAATCGGGGAAATGCAGACTTGGGCGCATCTGCCGGAGAAACCGTTCCAGCAGCTGACGCAGGCGTTCCTGTGAGACATTCCGGCATACATCTGACCGAAAGTCCGAAAATTCCAAAAATCGAAGTAGAGGGCGGCGGACAGGGAAGATCCGAATACTTTATCGACGTCACTCCTGTTCGTAATGCCATTGCTCGTAATATGCGCCAAAGTGTATCGGAAATCCCGCACGCGTGGACGATGATCGAAGTGGACGTGACGAATCTGGTGATGCTGCGCAACAAACTCAAGGATGAGTTCAAGCGCAAGGAAGGCATCAACCTGACGTACTTGTCCTTCATGATGAAGGGGGTCGTTAATGCGATTAAAGACTACCCGATCATGAACTCGGTATGGGCTGTTGACAAAATTATTGTCAAACGGGATATCAACCTGTCGATGGCAGTGGGTACAGAAGACTCTGTACTGACACCTGTAATTAAACATGCAGATCAGCGCAACATCGCTGGCCTGGCTCGTGAAATTGATGAGCTGGCACGCAAAACTCGTGAAGGCACTTTGAAGCTGGACCATATGCAGGGCGGAACGTTCACGGTTAACAATACCGGATCATTTGGGTCCATTCTGTCACAACCTATCATTAACTACCCGCAGGCAGCGATTCTTACCTTTGAGTCGATCGTCAAGAAACCTGTGGTCATCAATGACATGATTGCTGTCCGTTCCATGGCGAACCTTTGTCTCTCCCTGGATCATCGTATTCTGGATGGAGTCATTAGCGGACGGTTCCTGCAACGTGTAAAAGAGAATCTTGAAGGATACACCATGGAATCGAACGTGTATTAAGAGAGAGCAAGTGCATCATTTCAATGAGTTACAAATGATGCCAAGCGCTGAATAGATGGATAATGGGAAAGTGTATGTGCCAATGGCCGTGCACTTTTCCCGTTTTCTTCAATGAATGCTCATCATGCAATTAACATTGAAACAGAAGGGTGTGGGGGAATCATGAGCAAGCCGCTGGATGTGGTGTACATACCGATGCTTGATTATGAAGAGGCTTGGAACCGCCAGAAAGCGATTGTGCAGCAACTGGATGAGGGAGAAGGCGCGGAACAGATGCTGCTGCTCCAGCATCCGCCGACGTATACGATCGGTTCACAGAACCACCCGGAGCACCTGCTTCTCAGTGAAGATGAGCTGCGGGAGCAAGGCATCTCCTTGTTTCAAATTGACCGTGGCGGTGATATTACGTATCATGGCCCTGGCCAGTTGGTAGGTTACCCGTTACTTGTCCTTGGGCGGGATGAAGCCTTGGATTTACATGGCTATTTGCGTTGTCTGGAGCAAATGATTATTGATTACCTGGCTGATCAGGGTATCGAAGCGGGACGCAAAGAGGCGTACACAGGAGTGTGGATCGGAGATTTGAAAATTGCCGCCATCGGCGTAAAGTTCAATCGATGTAAACATCGGCGCGGCTTCGTGACGAGTCACGGATTTGCTTTTAATATTACCTCGGGGATTCAGCACGCAGGCTTTCAGGGGATTGTACCTTGCGGGATTGAGCAGTATGGTGTGACCTCATTGGAGGATATTACAGGCAAGACCTATACTATAGAGCAGGTTGCGCAGGATATCGTTCCATACTTTAACCGTATTTTCCCGTATGAGATTACCTGGATTACAGAAAAAGAAGCCCTTCCCCGTCTGTAAATCAGACAGTACAAAGGCTTCAGGTTTCTATCCGAACAATAAAGGTTCGAGCGCAATGAAAAGGGTGGACCCAATCATGGCGAGCAGCATGAGATAGATAATGATGCGGAACCATTTCTTTTTTTGCATGATGAGAGAACTCCTTTCAACAATTGAATAAACAGACCATAGTAATTGTATTGTACCGTATCGACGAAAGGTAGGAAAGTCCTATGATAAAACAGCAGCGTGTTATTGATCATTTTATGGAACTGGTGCAGATTGATAGTGAAACAACCCATGAACAAAATATATCAAAAGTGTTAAAAGAACAGTTTACTCAACTGGGCCTCAGTGTATATGAGGACGACACCATGGAGAAAACTGGACATGGCGCTGGTAATCTCGTGGTTACCTGGGAAGCCGAGAATACTGAAGAAGCAGCACCAATCTTTTTCACATGTCATATGGATACCGTAACGCCTGGACAAGGAATTAAACCTGAGCTGGGTGAAGACGGCTGGATTCGCAGTGATGGCACGACGATTCTGGGTGCAGATGACAAGGCGGGGATTGCCGCTTTGTTTGAAGCGATTCGAGCTATTCAAGAGAACAACATACCTCATGGGAAAATTCAGTTTGTGATTACTGTTGGGGAAGAGTCGGGTCTGGTTGGTGCACGTGCCATGAATCCGAACGATATTGAAGCCGAGTTCGGTTACGCTCTGGATTCCAACGGAGCTGTGGGTACAATCTGTGTGGCAGCTCCGGCGAGAGCCGAAATTCAAATGAACATCTATGGGAAATCCGCACATGCGGGCGTAAATCCGGAAGACGGCATCAGTGCCATTCAGGTGGCGGCCAAAGCAATTGCGGCGATGAAGCTGGGACGAATTGATGATGAGACTACGGCGAACATCGGCAAATTCCAGGGCGGATCAGCACTGAACGTTGTTTGCGATTTTGTGCAGATTGAGGCTGAGGCACGCAGTATTGTGCAGGAGAAGGTAGAGCTTCAAGTGGCCCAGATGCGTGAAGCACTGGAAACGACATGCCGTAAGTATGGTGCAACCGCTGAATTCCGCAGTGAGATTCTCTATCCTGCATTTGGCTTCCATGATGAACACGAGGTTGTTCAGCTTGCACAGCGTGCGATTCGGAGCCTGGGGCTAGAGACCAGCACGTTTGCATCCGGTGGTGGCAGTGATGCCAACATCTTCAATGGCTTCAACATTCCTACGGTCAATCTGGCTGTAGGCTATGAGGACATCCATACGACGAAAGAACGCATCCGCGCCGAGGATATTGTGAAATTATCTGAAGTGGTTGTGGCTATTATTCAGGAAACGGCTGCAAGTCAAAAGTAATCCAAAGAGACTGAGGGGCGAACCTCCCCCGTGCATCAATTGAAAAGTCCGAATCCGGTACAAACCGAGTTCGGACTTTTTGGCAAAATCATGGTATATTTCATGGGTATTGCAGACCAAGAACAGTATCATTTACGTCCAGCGAGCATATCAACTAACTTGGCATCTGGACCCCACTCACGCACCCATTGCTTGAGTATGAGCTGGACTTGTCTGGCTTGTCCGACCACGTGTACGGATTGCGGTGTTAAATAACTATTCATTGGTTGTCCCCCTGATTCGCTATATTTGTTTGAAATCGCTATAAGCTCACCATATGCCAAAAAACAGAGGTTTATACGTATAAGAGAACCAAAATTCGAAGAAGTGGAGTTGAAGAACAGATGAACCCAACCAATCCTAAACATCCTGCCAATCCAAAACTGGACGAAGAGACGATATCGACAAAGCCCATCTTCGAGGGCAAAGTCATTTCCCTTCAGGTCGACACGGTCAAGCTGCCTAACGGTCAGACCGCTACCCGTGAGATCATCCGTCACCCTGGAGCGGTAGCTGTCCTCGCGCTGAATGGCGATCGTATGCTGGTCGTTGATCAGTATCGTCAGGCTATGGGACGTACCGAAGTCGAGATTCCGGCAGGCAAGCTGGACCCGGGAGAAGAACCTGAAGTGGCAGCAGCGCGTGAATTGCGCGAAGAGACTGGTTATGTAGCCAAATCACTGCGGCATTTGCGTTCGTTTTACACTTCGCCAGGATTCGCGGATGAGATCATTCATCTGTACATCGCCGAGGAGCTCGAAGCAGGAGACATGGCTTTGGACGAAGATGAATTTCTTGAAGTGTCCGAGATTACAATTGAAGAGGCTTATCAGTTGATGGATCAGAATCGGATCAGTGATGCCAAAACGATGATGGCAGTGTATGCATGGGATCTTTACAGAACGACAGGACGGTTTTAATGATGAATGAGCAGCAGACAGCGTCTGCAGGGTGGGGGCCTTGTTATGCTGACCTCCATATTCACATTGGGCGAACTTCGCGCGGTGAAGCTGTTAAAATCAGTGGCAGCCGTGATCTGACATTTGAGAACATTGCTAGAGAAGCCTCGGATCGCAAAGGAATCCACCTACTCGGCGTCATTGATTGCCACTCCCCGGTTGTGCAGATGGACATTGAACAGCTGCTTGAGAACGGCACGATGTCCGAGCTTGAGGGAGGAGGCATTGCGTATCAGGACACAACCATCCTGCTGGGTACGGAATTAGAACTGCGTGAGCCAGGAATGCGGGAGTTCCATATGCTGGCCTACTTCCGTGATCTGAAAACCATGAAGTCCTTCACGGACTGGATGAAACGTTATATGAAAAATGTGAACCTGAGCTCACAGCGGGTATATGTACCTGCGCTTGAGATGCAGGGCGAGATAAAGGCGCGTGGCGGGCTTATTGTGCCAGCGCATGCGTTTACCCCGCATAAAGGCATATATGGCAGCACAGCCCCTCGTATGGCTGATGTGCTGGATACGAGCCTGATCGATGCGGTTGAGCTTGGGCTAAGCTCCGATTCATCCATGGCCAGTTATATTCGGGAACTGGATCAAGTTCCTTTTCTAACGAACTCGGATGCTCATTCTCTGGGCAAGATTGGCCGGGAGTACAACCAGTTACAACTCGAGAAGCCTTCCTTTGACGAATTCAACATGGCACTTAAAGGACAAGCAGGCAGAAGCATTACGGCCAATTACGGTTTGAATCCAAGACTTGGAAAATACCACCGAACCTATTGTGCATCCTGTGGAAGCATTATGGACGAGCATGCGATGTCGGCAGAACGTTGTCCATACTGTGGCAGTGTGAAGCTTGTGCAGGGTGTACTCGATCGCATATTGGCAATCGCGGATCGGGAGAGTCCTCAGGTTCCCGCAAACCGACCTGCTTATCACTATCAGGTACCGCTCGAATTCATCCCGGGTTTGGGGAAAGCCAAACTGCGCCAGCTGCTGGATCGCTTTGGTACGGAAATGAACGTATTACATCGTACAAGCGAGGATGAACTTGCAGAGGTCGTTGGACCGGTTCTGGCAGGTCTTATCGTTGCTGCGCGGAATGGTCAACTTGAATTGTCATCTGGTGGTGGGGGCACTTACGGAAAGGTGTCCAGTAAGGAAAGATCAGAGTAGAGAGGTTTGCGATAGGCCCCGTAAAGTGAGTTCGCATCATTTGGTCGAAAACGACATTTTGACATGTAGAAGGAAGTGGAATCCGGACAAGAAGTCATACGTGTGCATTCCGGTTCATAAGAATGACTATAAGGATTTCACTCGACATCCTTGCAGCATGATAACCGGAAAGGGGACCCGTACCTGTATGCGTTCTGCCTACTTCACATTCAAAGGCCAAACCTCTTTATATGTATTCGTGGCTGTCTTGTTTCTGGTCGGTGTCATTTTTGGCGCCCTGATGGTTAATGCCCTATCCCTTGAACAGCGCCAGGATCTGGAGGGGTACCTCGGTAACTTCTTCATGACGGTACAGCACAGCGGACAGGTGACTGAGACCGGAACCTATTGGGACATTGCCATGCTTCACCTAAAGTGGGTTGGCCTGATTTTCATTCTGGGTTTATCGGTCATCGGCCTGCCGGGCATATTGGTTCTGGATTTTCTGAAAGGAGTGCTCATTGGTTTTACAGTGGGTTACCTTGTTGGACAGTATTCATGGAAAGGGCTGTTATTTGCCCTGGTTTCCGTTGCGCCTCATAATTTATTCGTGATTCCGGTAATGCTCATTTGCAGTGTGTCGGCCATGACCTTTTCCTTATACATTATTCGGAACCGTGTGCTGATGCAGCGGACGCCAGGCCGTCAGAAGCCTTTTGCTTCATATATGGTGTTAACTCTCGTTATGGCAGCGCTGCTGTTAGGGGTTGCGTCATTTGAAACATGGGTTACACCTGCGATGATGCGCTGGGTCACACCGATGCTGCTACCGGCTTAGCATTGCGCGTGATCGTGTAAAATGTTGACTTTAATTATGCACTCCCCCTATAATGAAAGAAGTGGGTTAAGTTGCAGTGTGCAGTGATTTCCTAGGGGGAGGGAGAAAATGGAAGCACGGATCGATAAAATTAAGCAGCAACTACAGTCCCAAGGATATAAATTAACGCCCCAGCGGGAAGCCACCGTAAGAGTACTTCTTGAGAATGAAGAAGATCATCTGAGCGCAGAAGACGTATTCATGCTCGTGAAAGAAAAGGCTCCCGAAATCGGTCTGGCAACCGTGTACCGTACCCTCGAACTGCTGAGTGAGCTGCATGTTGTAGAGAAAATCAACTTCGGCGACGGTGTAGCGCGTTATGATCTACGCGGAGATACATCCAAGCATCACCATCATCACTTAATCTGTGTTCAATGCGGAAGTATGGATGAAATACGTGAAGACTGGCTTGGACCGCTTGAAGAGCGACTGGAGCGGGAATTTAACTTTTCGGTAGTAGATCACCGACTGGATTTCCATGGAATTTGTTACCGTTGCAAAGCTAAAAATGACCAGAAGCCCAAAGATGAAGAATAACATAGCATATCTTCAAGCTCTCACCGGCGGTTTTGACGGGAGAGCTTTTTTGGTCCAGCGTGTGATGTGAGGTTTACCCTGAATGTCATATTCCTGCGTTCGTTAACATACCCTGATTCTAGACGAGTCGGATATGAACCAGAAAGGGGTACAACCCATGATTATATCGCTGCGGAGAGGACTCCGTTTTATTCGATTTATTGTATTTTTTGCTGCATTAGTTTATCTGTTCTATCATGTCTTGGATTTGTTCAACGGATGGATCTCACCTGTGGACCAATATCAGATGCCAACAGGAAATGCGGTTAAAGTATTTCAGGAAACGGTATGGCCAAGTAACGGGGAAGGACGTCCTACGATGGCAGAGCGTCTCCGTTTATTCTATTGGTACGGAGAGTAGCTGGACAGCCAGGGATGCAAATACGGAAGCAGGTTGCCCGTGTGGCAGTCCTGTCAGATGAGGAGCGTTGTGCATGAAGCAGACGATACACGCCTATGCCTTATACTTGGAAGAGGATAAAGGGATGTCGAGCAGCACGCTGGAATCGTATCTTCGGGACGTGGACAAGTTCATCGAATTTGCGGATAAAGAATACGGTATCCGGGAAGCGGAGCAGGTGCGCCGGACGCATGTTATCCTGTTTATAGGCCAGCTGAAACAGGCAGGACGTGCGAATGCAACCATTGCCCGCAGCGTCGTATCCCTGCGCTCCTATTTTCATTTTTTGATGCGGCGTGGTGACATATTACAGGACCCTACGTTTGATGTGGAGGCTCCAAAAGCAGACAAGACACCGCCGCAGGTGTTAACCATCCAAGAGATCGAGTTACTGCTCGCGTCCCCTGATACTCGTTCACCGCAAGGGGTGCGTGACCGGGCCATGCTGGAATTATTGTATGCGACAGGCATTCGTGTATCCGAACTGATTGCACTGGATGTGCGGGACGTACAGCCAGGCATGCGCTTTATTCGCTGTGGAGGTGCTGGTAAAGAACGAATTTTGCCAATCGGTGCACCAGCAGCAGAGTGGGCAAGTGTTTATGTGAATGAGTACCGCAATCGGCTAATCAAAAATGAGACGGACGAGCAGGCTCTCTTTGTCAACGTGTCTGGTAGACGATTAACCCGGCAGGGCTTCTGGAAGCTGCTCAAAAAAGCAGCGATGGATGCGGGAATCTCGGGTGAAATCACACCACATACGCTGCGTCATTCCTTTGCGGCTCACCTGATTGCCAGTGGGGCAGATACGCGTGCGGTGCAGGACATGCTCGGTCATGTGGAGCAACCTGGGCAACAGTATGGGCATCATGGCCGCAAAACGATGAAAGAGATTTATGAATCTCATCATCCGCGGGCAAAATAGTTTGTACTTGGTTACAAATCTGAAAAAAAGCAGAACAATAGTCCGAATTAGGATAAAATAAATTGAACACATTTAAACGCCGTTATACATAAGCAAATGCATCATTTCAGCGTGTAGTTAGCGCGTAGTTTGGATTGATTCCATTTGCGGATACAGACGGATCGTTTCAACTCAAGGGGGAACATCTTATGACAGCATTAAACCAACAGATGATTTTGGAAGCGGCATCTTATATCCAAAGCAAAAGTACGATTAAACCGGAAGTCGGTTTGATTTTAGGTTCAGGACTTGGCATTTTGGCAGAATTGATTGAAGATGGCGTCAGCATCGCTTATCAGGATATTCCGCATTTTCCGGTGTCCACAGTAGAGGGACATGAAGGTGAATTGCTGGTGGGAACCATCAAAGGCCGTCCGGTCGTGATGATGAAGGGTCGTTTCCACATGTACGAAGGATATGGTCCTGAACTTACTGCCTTCCCGGTGCGAGTTATGAAAGAATTGGGTGTAACTTCCTTGCTCGTAACGAACGCTGCAGGTGGAGTGAATACCTCATATGAAGCTGGTGACCTGATGCTGATCTCGGATCATCTGAATCTCACAGGCAAGAATCCGTTAATCGGACCGAATGACTCCGCACTGGGAGTTCGCTTCCCGGATCTGTCCGAAGCATACAGCCGTCGTCTGCGTGCGCTGGCGAAGGATACAGCCGCGTCACAAGGTTTTGATGTACGTGAAGGTGTATACGCAGGTATGCTCGGTCCAAACTACGAGACACCGGCTGAGATCGTGATGCTGCGTACGCTGGGTGCGGATGCTGTCGGCATGTCTACCGTTTCTGAGGTTATCGTAGCACGCCACGCCGGCCTGGAAGTACTCGGTATCTCTTGTATCAGCAACATGGCTGCCGGCATTCTGGACCAGCCGTTGTCCCATGATGAGGTAATGGAGACGACAGAGCGTGTTCGTGAATCGTTCCTGGCCCTTGTACTGGCTGTTATTCCACAAATGTAATTGTAACTGATCAATAAGAAGAGGCGATTTACCTAATGTGATTCATTGGGTGGGTTGCTTCTTTTTTTTCCTAAACGTGCTGCTCAACTGCTCAGTGAGTGCCAGCTCGTATGTTTGTGTTTCACACGGATTACATAAAAAGTTCGGGAAATCATTCTTTACATGGAATAATTTACTTCAATCGGGCCGACAATGATTAGCAGTACATGCATGGAACATGCAGTAAGCAAGTCATTTGAGGAGGTAACCCTAGTGAAGAAACGAATAATGGCATCGTTCATGACCCTTTGTATCCTGCTGCCCTTGATGGCATCAACCGCGCTGGCTGAAGAGACTCCCAAAGCAGCGGGTGGAACCGATTTGGCCCCGTCGGCACGCTCCGCCATTTTGATGGATGCAGATACGGGCACTGTCATTTTTGAAAAAAACAGTCATGATCAGCTGCCTCCGGCGAGCATTACGAAAATTATGACCATGCTGCTCACCATTGAAGCGGTCGACTCTGGCAAGCTGAAGCTGACGGATAAAGTGAGAACGAGTGAATATGCCGCATCGATGGGCGGATCACAGATTTTTCTGGAACCCGGGGAAGAGATGACGGTCGACGATATGCTAAAAGGTATTGCTATGGCTTCCGGTAATGATGCCTCTGTAGCGATGGCTGAGAAACTTGCCGGTTCGGAGGAAGCCTTTGTGCAACTGATGAATGATCGCGCGAAGGAACTCGGCATGAAGGATACGCATTTTGCCAATTGTAACGGCCTGCCGGTAGAAAACCATTATTCTTCCGCCCATGACATTGCGGTCATGAGCCGTGAACTGCTGAAGCATCCGGGGATTACGAAATATACCGGTGCATACCAGGACTACCTTCGTAAAGATAGCGAGAAGCCATTCTGGCTGGTGAATACGAACAAGCTGGTTCGTTTCTACTCCGGTGCGGACGGGTTGAAAACAGGATATACTTCCGAAGCTAAGTTTTGTCTCTCGGCTACCGCGATGAAGGATGGGTTGCGCACAATTGCGGTAGTACTTGGAGAACCGAATACCAAAACACGGAACAGCGAAGTGTCCTCGATGTTTGATTATGCTTTTGGGCAATACACGATGAAAGCTCTGTACAAGTCAGGGGACCTGCTGGGCAGTCTGAAAATTGAAAAAGGTGAAGTTGCCGAATTGCCGCTGAATGCAACGCAAAATTATAGTGTGCTGATGCGCAAAGGTGCGAAATCGGATGAGATCCGTCATGAATTGCTGATGGCCAAAGAAGTGAAAGCTCCGGTCAAAGCAGGTCAGAGTGTCGGTAAGCTAGTCGTCTACCAGGGCAATGAAGTCATCAAGGAATTTGATATAAAGGCTCCGCAGGATGTGGACAAGGCTGGCTGGTGGAAGCTGTTCAAACGCACAACCTCCAATCTGTTTGATTAAACGGCGATTTATGCAGGTTACGTACATCCTTTGAACATATTTTGTAGTTAAATAGGGGTTTTCTTCTAGTTTTGTCGGGGGGCAGGAAAAGCCTTCGGGAACGTAGAAATCCTTGTTCAAGACAGGGAGGAGAGTGAGCAAACGTGAACTTGGATGTGGAAATGGAACATCACCGCGGGATTCTGATTGTACGATTATCCGGGGAGCTGGATCACCATACAGCTGACATGGTACGGATGCAGATGGATGAAGCCATCCAGCGCAGACAATGCGAGCATCTGGTACTCAGCCTGAAAGATCTGCAATTCATGGACAGTTCGGGTTTGGGTGTCATTTTGGGAAGATACAAGCTCATTAAGAATAAAGGCGGCAAGATGGTTGTCTGTGATGTCAATCCGCCAGTGTATCGTTTGCTGGAAATGTCGGGTTTGTTCAAGATTATGCCGATTTACGAAAATGAGGGAACTGCTCTCTCGGGTCTGGAGGTCGTCTCATGAATGAAGGAACGGGGACAAATTTCATGAATCTGCAATTCGCGGCCAAGTCGGAGAACGAATCGTTCGCACGGGTGACGGTTGCTGCCTTCATCTCCCAGCTTGATCCTACGATGGACGAGCTTAGCGATCTGAAGACGGTCATTTCGGAAGCCGTAACGAACAGCATCATCCACGGTTACAACAACAATCCGGAAGGTGTCGTGTCCATTCAAGCGGAGATTCGCGATGACATGATCACCATCATTGTGGAAGACCGCGGTGAAGGCATCGAAGATCTTGAATTGGCGAAACAGCCGCTGTATACGTCCAAACCCGAACTTGAGCGCTCGGGCATGGGCTTCACCATTATGGAAAACTTCATGGATGAATTCGAAGTCAGCAGTGAGCCCGGCAGAGGCACCTCCATCAAGATGAAGAAAAGGATTGAATCCAAGAAAGCATTGTATAATTAGGGGTTGGTGGTCTTATGGATGCTGAAGTGAAACAGTCTTCACAGACCTATTTGGACGATGCCGAGGTCAAACGGCTGATTGCGCTCAGTCAGTCGGGTGACCATGTCGCACGGGATACGCTGGTGAACTGCAACATCAGACTCGTCTGGTCCGTCGTACAACGTTTTATGAACAGGGGATATGAGCCGGAAGATCTGTTCCAGATTGGTTGTATCGGGCTGCTCAAATCGGTGGATAAATTCGATCTCAGTTATGATGTAAAATTCTCCACCTATGCTGTCCCGATGATTATCGGAGAAATTCAGCGCTTCCTGCGGGACGACGGCACCCTTAAGGTCAGTCGTTCACTGAAGGAGATGGCGAATAAAGTCCGCAAGAAAAGGGATGAGTTGTCCAAAAACCTGGACCGTCTGCCCACGATCAAGGAAGTAGCCGCGGAGCTGGGGGTAACCCCGGAGGAAGTTGTTTTTGCCCAAGAAGCGAACAAACCGCCAACCTCCATACATGAGACGGTGTTTGAGAATGATGGCGATCCCATTACACTAATGGACCAGATTGCCGACGAGTCTCAGGAACGGTGGTTTGACAAACTTGCGCTAAACGAAGCGATTGGCGGTCTCAGTGAACGGGAACGGCTGATTGTATATCTCCGGTATTACCGAGATCAGACTCAGTCCGAAGTCGCCAGCAGACTGGGGATATCCCAGGTGCAGGTGTCACGGCTGGAGAAAAAAATACTTCAATCCATCCGCGACCAGATCGCACAGTGATTTTGGATTGCAGACAACAATATTGGTGTTAAACTACCAATATACGACAACTAACAACCTTCTATCGCGCATTAATGTGCGAGGAAGGTTATTTGTCGTTAGCCTGAATGGGTTTGGGACGATTCGACTGCAACAATACTATCAATCCAATGATACATACGGTTCCCAGCCATTGAAATAATCCAAATGGTTCATTTAACCAGATAACAGTGGTGCCAACGGCAGCAAGTGGCTCCGCACTTCCCATTAGACTTGTTTCTTTGGCTGACAAACTTTTTAAACTTTCGATATAGAACCAGAATGCAATCATCGTCCCGAAAATAATGGTGAAGGCCAAATATCCGTAGGTTTCCAAACGCAAGCTGGCAAAGTCCAAGTTCCACGGTGGGTGGATGAGACTCAGTGCAGCACCTCCGATAATCATTGCCCAGCCGACTACCACGAGTGAATCAAACTTTTCAATCAGTTTCACGGCGTAGAGGGTATAGAAGGCAGCGGTGACTCCGGATAACAACCCCCACGAAACTGCGGGTAAAGGCACAGACAATTGGGAGAGAGAACCATTGGTCAGCAGGAGAAAACACCCGCTCAAAGCCAGAATCGCTGATATAACATCCTTTCTAGTCAGAGCAGCCTGTTTTCGCCAGATCATATAGACCATGATCATGACTGGTGATAGATATTGAAGGAGTGTCGCCACCGCGGAGTTGCCATGTTGAATAGACGCCATGTACGTATATTGAACAGCGAGCATCCCGAGTAATCCGAAAATGATTAGCTGCAAGGCTGTTTTTTTCTGCTTCCACATATCGAAAATTTGCGAGCGCCTTGTGGTGAAGGACTGAACCGTCAGCAGCAGTATACCCGCAATCAGCAGTCGAACTGTTACAAACCAGTTGACTTCAATTCCGTATTGTTGAAACAGCTTTTGTGAAACCGTTCCACCAATTCCCCAGCATATCGCTCCTGTAAGAACAAAGAACAGGCCAGATTTTCTAGATCTTTGAATAGATGCTTTCATGGATAGTTCCCTCGCCTTAAATATAAGAATAGTGCTATATTAAAATGAAATAGGCTATAATAATATCAATATCGCACAGATAAATATCATTATATTGAGATGAGGAAATATGCTTAAGACAGAATTCAGGATTGATCAAAACGGGAGAGAGCTGACGGAGCATCGTACGGTTACACTGCCTGTGGCATGTTATGAAACCACGATTGTACGTAATGTTCACGGGCATATTCCTTTGCACTGGCATGATGAATTGCAGTTTGTTTTGGTTGTCCAGGGAGAAGCTCTTTTTCATGTGAATGATCAAAAGGTCATTGTGTCGCAAGGCGACGGGCTGTTTATCAACAGTGGTTGTATGCACATGGCAGAGGAACAGGGTAAGAATGATCATTGTATTTATCTTTGCCTTAATGTTTCTCCTCATTTTGTTGTGCCTTCCGAGCTATATTTGAAGTATGTTCATCCTTATATCTCAGCAACCAATTTACCTTATCTTCATATCAAAAGGGAACTTTCCTGGGGAGCTCAAATCCTTAACGGTATTCGACATGTTAAAAAGGACCTGAATGAGCAGGCTCCATTTTACGAAATGAATGTGGCTTCAAGCCTTTTGACGATATGGAAACATCTGATTACAAGCGGATACGCGCTGGAATATGATCCATCCGAAATCATTAGAAGCAAGCGAATGAAGGACATGGTTGAATGGATTCACCTGCACTTCGCTGAACCCATCCAATTGGAGGACATTGCAAGGGCAGGTCAGTTAAGCCGCTCGGAAACCTGCCGTTATTTTAAGCAAATGCTGAAGATAACCCCTGTGCAGTATGTAATCGATTATCGCATCCAAAAGAGCGTGGAGCTGTTGCAACTCCAGGAACGCAGTATTACCGAGATTGCTTATGAAGTTGGGTTTAATAGCACGAGCTATTTTATTAATCAGTTTCGCAAAACCATGCAAATCACCCCGTTAAAGTTTAGAAGAGAAATGGTCAATCCATAAGATGTTCTCCTCTCAATAAGTCGCTAAATTAGCGGCTTTTTTTGTTTTTGTGAATTGATCATAAAAGAAATGTAAAAGAGAAAAAGCTGTAATTAATCCAGCTAATAAAATCTTCTACTACCGTCTTCCCTGCATCATTATTGCAGGCCTTTGGAAAAAAAGGGACCCGTGCAGCGGAGGGATGGAATCGGACAAAAGGAGCGAAACGTGAGGGTTTGTCCCAAGGATACACATAAGCAACTAAGGCGGTAGATTAGACCTGAAGAAGCGAAGTATACTCGAGCGTGTCCAGAGTAAGCAATTGAGCTGTATCCTTAATGTGCGAGAGTGTGTCCTTCATGAACGAGCAAACGCTGACGAATCTGAGGCGTCTTATTCAAGGATTTGGAGCGCTCGCAGAAATCTAAGAAACCTGAGACACGTTATATCAGAATAAACAGTTGCTTGCAGCTCTTTTTCAGGAGATTTTGGGAAATAACGTGTCTGATGTTCTTTACAATTTAAAAAGAGGGCTCAAAGGCCGAATAAGACGTCCTGTGTTCCTTAGAAAATCGTCTGACAATTCGTCAAAATCAGCCAGCCTCAACATTAAGACCTTTGGGACCCTGACATCCATTATGGTATAGGTTGTCTGAATTTGAAGACATACACTAGTAGAAATCAAACCAAAGAATTTGGAGACAACAGCGATCGGAAGGTTGGTCTGCCATCGGAGTTTCTGGATGCTTTTTTCCTCATACCTCACCCCTGAAAGTTTATTGCAGGCCTTTGGAAAAAAAGGGGACGCGTGCAGCGGAGGGATGGAATCGGTCAAAAGGAGCGAAGCGTGAGGGCTCGTCTAAGGATACACATAAGCAACGAAGGCGGCAGATTAGACCTGAAGAAGCGAAGCGTTCGCCTAAAAGCTTTCTGAAAGAAAGCTACTTCGAAAGCCTACACTGTCTCCGAATTTCTACACAAGTAGAAATCAATCAAGAAAATTTGGAGACAACAGCGATCGAAAGGTTGGTCTGCCGTCGGAGTGTCTGCGTGTATCCTCCCCCCGAACAACAGCGACCGATGGCCGATCCATCTCGAAGCGCCCGCAGGGTCCAACCAACCTTTTTCCAACCAAAATGTAATAAATTTTCACATTCTTCAAATACTAACCTAAATTACGCAGTAAAGGAGTGTTTCGGATGTCCCTGACACCCACTCCAACGGTCTATGTTCGTTTGCGCAGCCGTATTCGTATCCAAAGGGGCCGAAGTATCAAGCTTGGGGATGTAGCTCACTTGCTCACCTCTCCCGAAGAACAGGAAGGGAGGATGCTTGAGCTTGAATTGATGCGTCCCGGACCGGAGGACGGCAATCTGATCCTCATTGATATATTGCAGATTATCCCCGAGATCCGTCGTGCCTTGCCAGATGTCACCGTTGAATTAATCGGATCGGGTCATACGCTAGTTGAGGTGGTTGTGGGAAGTGGCAAGCCTTCCAAATCTCTGTTCATCCTGGTGTGGCTGCTGCTTTTCTTTGGCTCAGCATTGACCATTATGAATTTTCATGCGGACGTAAACATGCAGGAAGTTCAGATTCGAATTGTAGAGATGATTACAGGTCGCCGGGATGAGCATCCGTATCTGTTTCAGGTGGCGTATTCCCTTGGGATCGGGTTTGGCATGGCGGTGTTTTTCAATCATTTATTCAAGAAAAAGTGGAATGAAGAACCTACCCCTTTGGAAGTGGAAATGTTCCTATATCAGCAAAATGTAGACAAGTATGTGGTTATTGAAGAAACCGAACGTATGCATGACGAGGAACGCAGGGAGATGAATGCGGATGAGCGTTCTTAACGGAGCAATCAGCATTGTACTGGGCATTGCGGGGGGGATCGCGGTAGGGAGCGGTGTGATTGCGCTTATTCTCGTGCTTGATATGATCCCCAGACTAGCTCAGCTTACGCGGACCTACGACAAAACCCATTGGTATGAAGGGGCTTTGATTGGAGGTTCGCTGCTTGGTACCGTTGCGGATTTTTGGCACTGGAAAGTGCATGGAGCGCTGTTGCTCAGCCCGATCATCGGACTGTTTTGCGGTGTGTTCATCGGACTGCTTGCGGCGGCACTGACTGAAGTGCTGAATGTACTGCCAGTGCTGGCGAAACGACTGGGCATGAAATCGTATTTATTTGGATTGCTGCTTGCTATGATTTTGGGGAAGATGACAGGTTCACTGTTTGACTTTTTTGTATACCAGCGTTAAAACGTTAGGCCTAAGGAGGATGGGAAATGGACGTAAGATCGGACAACGACGGGCATGACTCCAGCGAAGCAACATCCGAAGAGATGAAGCATAAATCTCCTTATGAGATTCAGGAGGAAGAAGAAAAGAAGGCTTACGATAAAAAGAAGCAAAATGAAATGTCTGACAGTATCGAGGAATCGGTAGAATATTGGCAGGAAAACGACGATATTTCCCCTCGCATGAGTGATAACAAATATACGCTTCAGCAAGTGTTGGGACTTGGAGAGTCCTTTGATGTGAATATGAGGGAAATGGTCTTGGGTGGCAAACACGTTGGATTACTGCTGCTGACTGGGTTTGCGAAGGATGAGATTCTACTTGAAGTGTTAAAAAGGCTAACTTATCTGACACCGGACCAAGTGTCCGGACACGCGTTGAAATCGTATTTTGAATGTTACATTCCTCATATTCAAGTTGAGCGAGTGGAGAAAATGAGCGCCGTCATTAACAAGGTCCTCACAGGCATGAGTGCCATGTTTGTCGAAGGGGACCGTTCTGTCATCATTATGGATACCCGGAGCTATCCGGTGCGTTCCCCGGAGGAACCTTCGCTGGAGAGAGTGGTGCGCGGTTCAAGAGACGGATTTACGGAGACACTTCTGACCAACGTGGCGTTAGTGCGCCGAAGAATACGGGACCCAGGATTAAAATTTGAAATTATGCAGGTCGGACGCAGATCGCAAACGGATGTCTGTGTTGTATATATTGACGATATCGTGGACAAGGTTCAGGTGGATTCCGTTCGTGAAAAAATCAAACGAGTGAATATCGACGGCATCCCTGCTGCTGATAAGCAGCTTGAAGAAGCAATTATTAATAAGGGGTGGCACCCGTATCCATTGGTTCGTTATTCGGAACGGCCGGATGTGACCGCTTCTCATCTGATGGAAGGGCGAGTTGTCATATTTGTAGATACTTCACCCAGTGTGATGATTCTGCCCACGACCTTTTTTGATCTGTGTGAGCATGCGGAGGAGAACAGACAGACCGCTTTTATGGGGACCTATCTGCGATGGGTACGATTCGGGGGCATTTTGATATCCCTTTTCCTGTTGCCTCTGTGGTTACTGATGGTGATTGACCCGGCGATTAAACCCGTTGGTATGGAATTTATCGGTCCACATAAAAATGCAGAGCTTCCTCTAATTCTACAGTTCCTTCTCATTGAATTTGGGGTCGATTTATTACGGATGGCGGCTGTTCATACGCCCACGCCACTCGCGTCGGCCATGGGATTGATTGCAGCAATTCTGGTTGGAGATATCGCTGTGAAAACGGGTTATTTTGTGGATGAAGTTGTACTGTATATGGCGATAGCCGCAATTGGCATGTTTGCAACTCCCAGTTATGAGCTTGGATTGGCCAATCGCTTGGTGAGGTTGTTTTTGCTGGTGGCCGTGGCGATTTTCAAGGTCCCTGGCTTCGTAGTCGGGACGACGTTCATTATTGTGGCTCTCACCTTGCATCGCTCCTACAACTCTTCGTATCTCTGGCCATTCATACCGTTTAATGCAAAGGCTTTGGGTAACTTTTTGTTCCGTTTGCCGCTGTTGGAAAATAAAAAACGTCCTTCAATCAACAAAACGCGTGACAATACCAAAATGGACAATGATCCGGACGGGGAACTGCAAAAAAGTAAAAAACACAAATGATCTGCCGAAAAATCCATTCTTCTCATTTTCTAATTTGATATACTGGTGTAAAATCATTGGAATAACAGCTGTTCCAGTATATAAAAAAGTGAGGAATGCAGATTATGTATTTACATGGTACAAGTAAAATAAATGCACAGGGACATCTGGAAATTGGCGGAGTCGATACAACCGACTTGAAAGCACAATTTGGAACTCCCCTGTATGTTGTGGACGAGCAATTGGTTCGTGAGCGCTGCAGAGAGTACATGGAAGCGTTCCGTGCTTCAGGTCTGGGCTTCCAGGTTGCTTATGCAAGTAAAGCATTCTGCGTAATGGCGATGTGTGCCCTTGCTGCGGAAGAAGGACTTTCCCTGGATGTTGTATCCGATGGTGAATTGTTCACCGCACTGCAAGCCGGTTTCCCGGCAGAGCGTATTCACTTCCACGGCAACAACAAAACGCTGGAAGAGATCGAAATGGCGCTTGATGCAGAGATTGGCTGCTTCGTTGTGGATAACTTCAATGAACTGCACTTGCTGCAAGCTGTAGCCGCAGACAAAAATCGCAAAGTTAACATTTTGCTGCGTGTGACGCCTGGTGTTGAAGCGCATACGCATGAATATATCTCGACAGGACAAACGGATTCCAAATTTGGATTCGATATCGGAAACGGAACGGCATTTGAAGCCATTGAATTGGCTTCCAAGCAGTCAAATCTGGTATTGCTCGGTGTACATTCACACATCGGATCACAAATCTTCGAAGTTGAAGGCTTCCAAATGGCCGTTCAACGCGTTGCTGAGTTTGCAGCAGCTGTGTATGAGCGTCTTAACGTGGCATTCAAAGTGGTTAATCTGGGCGGTGGCTTCGGTATCCGCTATATTGATGGAGATACACCACTTGAAGTTTCACAATACGTAAAAGCCATCACGGATGCGGTGAAAAATCATTTTGCTCAAATCGGCTATGCTGTGCCTGAGATCTGGGTTGAACCAGGCCGCAGCATTGTAGGTGAAGCGGGAACAACACTCTATACCGTTGGAACAAGCAAAGATATTCCAGGGGTTCGTAAATACGTTGCTGTGGATGGTGGAATGACAGACAATCCACGTCCAGCACTGTATGAGTCCAAATATGAAGCTGTATTGGCAAACCGTGCAAATGAGGCTGCTCAGGAAACGGTATCTGTTGCTGGTAAATGCTGTGAGAGTGGTGATATGCTGATCTGGGATCTGGACCTGCCTAAAGTGCAAAGCGGCGATCTGCTCGCAGTAGCTTGCACAGGCGCGTACAACTACTCTATGGCAAGCAACTACAACCGGATTCGTCGTCCGGCAGTGGTATTTGTCAAAGACGGTCAAGGCGATGTTGTCGTACGCCGTGAGACGTATCAGGATATCATCCAGAATGACCTGGTGCCTGAGCGCATTGCAAAGCAACCAGTTACCCGTTAATTAAAGGATATCTAACGGAGCTCTATTATGAAGAAGACAAAAAAGGACACTCCTTTTTTGTCTTCTTTTGCATCTTTAGGGCAGGATTTTGAAAAAATCTTGCTGATTATTTTGCGATCAATCCATTTTCAGTGTACACTAAGAAAAGTGCTATAAAGCTTGGCCCAGGGTCATGCGTTCTGGCACCATTAACGATGGTCAATACGAAAGGAGTCATTTACATATGGCGAAACAAGCGAAAATCAAAATGGCAAACGGCGGAGAAGTTGTAATCGATTTGTTCGATCAAGAAGCTCCAAACACAGTAGCAAACTTTGAGAAACTGGCTAACTCCGGTTTCTACAACGGTCTTGTATTCCACCGTGTTATTCCGGGCTTTGTAGCTCAAGGCGGATGCCCTAACGGTTCCGGTGCAGGCGGCCCAGGTTACACAATCAACTGTGAAATCAACCCGAACAAACATGAGCGCGGAACATTGGCTATGGCACATGCAGGCCGTAACACAGGCGGAAGCCAGTTCTACATCTGCTACCAACCGCAACCACATTTGGATGGACAACATACTGTATTTGGTAAAGTAACCAAAGGTATGGAGTTCGTGGACGCTTTCGAAGGTCGCGACAAAATGGAAACTGTTGAAGTAGTAGAAGCTTAATCAATATCCGTATGTAAACCGTTTCGCAATGAGCGAAGCGGTTTTTGTTTACACTTAAGCTTATTAAAAGTTAGTATGTGACAAAAAGGAACAAAAAACAATTGATTTTTTGACGTTAAAGTGCTAACATCCAATTAATAACGCAACGAATCCTTCAGGGCAGGGTGTAATTCCCTACCGGCGGTGATGCAGTATGTGAGGATATCTTTCCAGCATTGATGCAAAGTCCGTGACCCGTCTGCCTGTGGCAGATGGCTGATCTGGTGTAATTCCAGAACCGACAGTATAGTCTGGATGGGAGAAGGAGAGGGTGCCGTCCTTAGGGACCGCATTCCGCAGGAGTGTTGCTGTACAGTTTTTGATGAATTCATTTCCTGTGCAGGGAGAAATCCGGATACTTCCGGCAATCTTCATACATATGCCACATCATAGAAGCTCTTTACCTGTAATTGAAGTTCATTAAGGTATGTGTCTGCTTTCACTTGCCTGAAATGAAGTTTTGGGCGATGTGTTGTTGGCAATGTATCAATAGTACTGCTGGTGACACATGTCTCTCATCATCCCCATCGAACGGTTTGTTCGACGGGGATTTTTTAATATCAGTAAAGTAAAAACTTCGAAGTATGATGCTCTTGATATTGCAAGAAAAAATTCCGCTAAACGCGGTCTGGCTTCCTTGGAGTACTTCGATAGACGTTTTTTCTTATTGGATATGGAACATGCCTCTCTGTTGGAAGGGAGGTCTATAACTTGAGATTTTAACCGTGGGGTGAACGGACTTGGAAATGATTAATGATGAATTTTATATGGCGCTGGCACTGGATATGGCAGAGCGGGCACAAGGACAGACTGGAATCAATCCGGTAGTAGGTTGTGTCGTTGTTAAAGAAGGACGTATCGTGGGCCTCGGAAGTCATCTCAAACGGGGAACGGGTCATGCAGAGGTTCATGCGCTGAACATGGCGGGCAGTGATGCGGAAGGCAGTACAGTATACGTTACGCTTGAACCCTGTAGCCATTATGGCAAGACTCCACCATGCAGTGAACGTCTCATTCATGAGAAAGTGAAACGTGTCGTCGTATGCTGCGAAGATCCGAATCCGCAAGTCTCAGGCAGAGGGATCAGCATGCTGCGTCAACAAGGGATCGAAGTTGAAGTTGGAGTGCTGCGTGAGCGCGGAAGACGGATGAACGAGAAATTCATCAAATACATTACAACAGGTCTCCCCTTTGTAACTTTGAAGACGGCCTCTACTCTGGATGGCAAAATCGCTACGCGTAGCGGTGACAGCAAATGGATCTCTAACGAGTCAGCTCGCGAGATTGTACACGCGCTTCGTCATCGCCATCAAGGAATTATGGTTGGTGTGGAAACGGTCATTGCAGACAATCCCGAACTCACGACTCGCTTGCAAGTGGAAGGGATCAGCCCGGTACGAATTGTGGTCGATTCCAAGCTACGTCTGCCTGTAGGAGCCAAAATGGTTAAGGATGGCCTTGCACCAACCTGGGTGCTTACAACGGATGAGGCGAGCCCTAAAGCCGCTGAGCGGCTTGAGGCCTATGGGGTGGAGATTATACGTTGTGGTCCAGGACCACGTGTTGATCTGCTAAGTGCACTCAGCAAGCTCGGTGAGCGTGAAATTGGTTCGATTCTGCTTGAAGGCGGGGGTACTCTGAATGGTGCCATGCTGGAAGCGCGATTGGTAGATCGACTGCTCATGTTCATTGCTCCGAAAATTGTCGGAGGATACGAAACACCAGGCAGTTTCCGCTTCGAGGGTGTTGAGCGCATGAGTCAGGCGATTCAATTGCATCAGCTGGAAATTGAGCAAGTTGGAGATAATATTAGCATTGGCGGAATTCCGGTTTGGCCTGAATAAATGAATTGATTGAATTAACAATAACGAAATAAATAAAGGAGGCGGTAGCATGTTTACCGGTTTGGTGGAAGAAGTCGGTCAGATCCGGCGTATAGGTCGGAAAGGCGAAGCGATGGTCCTGAATATCGGAGCTTCCGCCATCATGAACGACTTGAAGATTGGCGATAGTGTAGCCGTAAACGGGGTATGCTTAACTGCGACTACCCTGGAGGGTGGCGGTTTTACTGCTGACGTGATGCCTGAGACATATCGACATACCAATCTTAGTCAATTGCAATCCGGAAGCAAAGTTAATCTGGAGCGAGCCATGTTGTCAGGTGGTCGTTTTGGCGGGCATATCGTTCAGGGCCATGTCGATGGCACTGGGGTCATTGGCAGCATTACACGTGACCAGAATGCGATTGTTTTCGAGATCAAACCTGATGATACGCAACTGTTCAAATATCTGATACCCAAAGGGTCTGTAACCCTGGACGGAATTAGTCTGACCGTTGTGCATACTTCACAGACCGCATTCACTGTATCCATTATTCCACACACCATTGGTGAGACCGTATTAAATGTGAAAAAGACGGGGGATACCATCAATATTGAGTGTGATATTTTGGGCAAATATGTGGATCATCTGTTGCACTATGGTAAGGGACATCAGGAGACAGGTACGGGCAAGCCGAGAAGTATCAGTGAGGATTTCCTTGCTAATCACGGATTTGCTTAACAAATCGTAATTGCTTAACTACAAATATAAATTGAAATAGATACTGGAGGGGGACCTATGTCAGAGAAATCCATTCTGAATTCTATTGAGGAAGCCATCTACGATCTCATGCAGGGTAAACCGGTTATTGTGGTGGATGATGAGGATCGGGAGAATGAAGGTGACTTTATCGCTTTGGCGGAAAAGGCTACACCTGAAGTGATCAATTTCATGATTACCGAAGGCAGAGGTCTGGTGTGTGTTCCCATTACGCAGCAACGTGCCGATGAACTCAACCTGAAACCTATGGTCCAGCAAAATACGGACTTTCATGGGACGGCTTTTACCGTCTCTGTAGATCATAAAGATACCACAACGGGCATCTCGGCTCATGAACGCTCCATTACAGTTAAGGGTCTAATTGATCCCGAAGCGAAAAGCGGAGATTTCCGCAAGCCGGGCCACATGTTCCCACTTATTGCTAAAGATGGCGGTGTGCTACGACGCGCGGGCCACACGGAAGCGGCTGTAGATCTCGCCATTATGTGCGGTTCCTATCCGGCAGGTGTAATCTGTGAAGTGATCAAGGAAGATGGCACGATGGCCAGACTTCCGGATCTACAGGAGATCGCCCGCAAGCATGATCTGAAGCTAATCAGCATTCAGGATATGATTCGGTACCGGAATGAGAAGGAACAGCTGGTTCAACGCGAAGTAGCTGTACGTATGCCAACGGACTTTGGTGAATTCCAGGCGGTGGCCTACACCAATGCGGTGGACAACAAGGAGCATGTTGCTTTGGTTAAAGGCGAAATTGATGGTTCGAAGCCTGTATTGGTCCGCGTACACTCCGAATGTCTCACAGGGGATGTTTTCCATTCCCATCGCTGTGACTGTGGTCCACAATTCGATGCAGCTTTGAAACAGATCCATGACGAAGGCAATGGCGTCCTGCTCTATATGAGACAGGAAGGACGAGGCATTGGACTGATCAACAAGCTCAAAGCCTACAAACTGCAAGAAGAAGGTCTGGACACCGTGGATGCCAATCTGAAGCTTGGGTTTGCTGCCGATCTTCGAGATTACGGCATTGGTGCCCAAATTCTCAAGGATCTTGGCGTTCGTCAAATCCGTTTGTTAACCAACAATCCACGCAAAATTAAAGGGCTTGAAGGTTACGGACTTGAAGTGGTGGAACGAGTTCCGATTCAGATGGAAGAGAACGAGGATAATACGGTTTACCTGCACACGAAGCAGGCAAAACTCGGCCATATGCTAAAGTTCGACGATATCGAGCAGAATGAAGAAAAAAACTGAGTAGCTTTTCTGAGTTAAATAAGTGAAATATTTGCCGAAGATCAGCTGCATACATCATATAATACAATTAGGGAGATGACTTGAATGCCACACTTTTTTGAAGGACATTTGGTATCAGAAGGATTAAAATATGGAGTGGTTGTAGGACGTTTTAACGAGTTCATTACAAGCAAATTGCTCAGCGGAGCACTGGATGCGTTCAAACGTCACGGTGTACAAGATAATGAAGTGGATGTAGCGTGGGTTCCAGGAGCTTTTGAAATCCCGTTGATTGCACAAAAAATGGCTGAAAGTGGAAAATATGATGCAGTCATTACGTTGGGGACGGTTATCCGTGGTTCAACAACACATTATGATTATGTGTGTAATGAGATGGCTAAGGGTGTAGCCGCAATTAACCTGAAAACAGGCGTACCTACAATCTTCGGCCTCGTTACAACAGAGAATATTGAACAGGCCATTGAACGTGCTGGAACAAAGGCAGGAAACAAAGGCTGGGATGCAGCTACTGCCGCGATTGAAATGGCGAACTTGACGAAACAGCTAAAATAGTGCTTATTTAATATAGTGCCCTGCTCTGCGCAGACGAAAACGGGAGACCGGATTCGGCGGCTTAGCGGGGGTTTTTATTTTTCTGGCGGGAGGATTCGTCTAGTGACGGTAGTTACATACAAACTGGAGACTTTTGAAGGGCCTTTGGATCTGCTGCTTCATTTGATCGATAAGGCAGAGATTCATATCCAGGATATTCCCATCAGCGATATTACCGATCAATATATGGCGTATCTGCATTCGATGCAGGAGCTGGAGCTGGATATTACGAGTGAATTTTTGGTAATGGCAGCAACATTGCTGTCAATCAAGAGCAAACTATTACTGCCCAAACCACCGGTAATCGAGGATTTTGAGGATTATGCATATATGGAAGATGAAGATTATGATCCACGTGCCGAACTGATTGCACGTCTGATTGAATATCGCAAATACAAGGGAATTGCGCGTCACTTGCACGAACGGGAGTGGGAACGCAGCCTTATTTTCTCCAAAGAGCCCGAGGATTTGCGGCCGTATATGCCTGTAGAAGCACAATCGAATCCGGTAGAGGGTTTGCATACCTCTGATCTGATTGCAGCCTTTCAGAAGGCGCTGCGTAAGGCGGAGAAGCGGACAACCGTAACTCGGATCCAGCGGGATGAAATCTCGGTTAAGGATCGCATTCGCGATGTTATCGGCGCGTTGGAAAGTATGGGACCGGGGGGCAGGCTGTTATTCTCCAAGCTGCTGGATAACCAAATTTATCGGCATGAGATTGTCGTAACTTTTCTGGCGGTGCTGGAGCTGATGAAGATGAAGCAGATTGTCTGTTATCAGGAGCGGATGTTTGAGGATATCGTTATGGAGTGGAGAGGGGAAACAAAGAATCATGGATTTTCCGAAATTGAAATCGATTATTGAAGGCCTGCTGTTTTTGTCCGGAGAAGAAGGTCTGAGTATCAAACAAATCGCCGAGATCGTGGATCAGCGAGCCGAACTGGTATCGGATGCGATCGAGGAAATGATCGCTGAATTTGCCAAGCAGGGACGAGGCGTACAAATTCTTAAAATTGCAGGGGTAGTCCAACTGGGGACATTACCGGAACATGCAGCTTATTTTGAGAAATTGGCTTATTCACCTGCACGTACCTCTTTATCCCAGGCGGCTTTGGAGACGCTCGCTATTGTGGCGTATCGTCAGCCTATCACGCGGGTGGAGATTGAGGAGATCCGTGGCGTAAAATCCGAACGTGCCATTCATACCCTTGTGAACAAGGATCTCATTCAGGAAGTGGGACGGGCTGAGGCCATTGGACGCCCAATTCTATATGGCACTACCAAGTCCTTCCTGGATTACTTTGGCTTGGCTTCGCTCAAAGATCTGCCTGAGCCAGGGTTGTTTGAAGATTCCGAGAACCTGGAGGAAGAAACACAGCTGCTTTTTGAAAAATTGGATGTGCAGCATGTGGATCTGGATCTTGATAATACAAATCTTGAAGATGATACAAATGCAAACGATATTAATAACGAAGATGATCCTTTGAACTCATAACTTTGCAGTCTGGATCGATCCAAAACCGGTACCCTGTCGGAGGGCCGGTTTTTTTGACGTGGTAAACGGAATGTATTACAAGGTGGTTGTGCAAAGATTAAATGGAATTTTCAGGTCAGACGTGAATTTTTTCCTATATAGAGTGTCATACTAGACGAGAAAAGAATTGAGGGCTTGGAGGTAAGGCCTGTGTGGATTTGGCTTGGAGGAATCGGCTTGTTGATCGCACTGCTTCTTGTCGCAGTCCTCATCTCGTATGTTCATGTGCATTTTACATTCAGGAAACACAATCATGATGATTATGCCAAGATTACGGTTCGTCTGCTATATGGCATTGTGCGTATTAACTATGAAATTCCTAGTATCGTCTTTCGGAATATGAAGGAAGGTTTCCTTGTGAAGACGGAGCAGCGAATGAATCATTCGAGGGGCGAAGCCCAGAGCAACGAGCGTGTTAACAAACGTAAAGTCAAAAAATGGGCTAAGGATGTAAAGATCATGCTCAGGGCAACGGAAGCATTAAAGCTCTGGATCAAGCAAACGCTCACTCGTGTACATATGACTCACTGGTCCTGGTCCACTCGCATTGGCGTCGGCGATGCAGCATATACGGCTGTTCTCATAGGTTGGGTGTGGAGTATCAAGTCGATCATCATTGGATACCTCTCTTATCAAATCCGTTTTGAACAAACGCCAAAGTTACAAGTTGTGCCGGTGTGGGAAGACGAGATGGAGTTCCAAACCGAGCTGGATTGGAAACTAAAGATCCGGATCTCAGCAGTCATGATCGCAGGACTTACGTTGTTAACCCGAGTGCTTCAAGTTGAGGGAGGATGGCGGATGTGGTTCAAACTCCTACAAGAACAACGTCGCAGACGCAAACTAAAGCTCAAGAAACAACACAGTAAATCGCACATATGAGTGCATGTATTGTTCCGTGTTATTTAGCTTTCATGAAAATGATTGCGGGTGCGAGTGGAACAATGGCTCTTGGCTGGATCTATTCGGCAGTTAAAGTGAAGCCGAGTATGCGACAATTTTCTACAGTTTGCTTGCAACTGCCTGGTTTTATTTTGCCGAGTCAGCGGTTTGAAGTATTGAGGTTTAGTTAAATGGCTGGCTTACATAAGTCCCTACAAGTTTGGGGATGATATGGTTAGATCAAACCTAGCTTAAATTGAAACTGGAGGGAATTCAAATGTCAGATCATCCAATTCAAGGCTTAATGGAAACCGCAATGGAAAATATCAAGGCCATGGTGGATGTCAATACAATCGTGGGCGATGCGGTTGAAACACCTGATGGTACCGTAATTTTGCCGATCAGTAAAGTAGGATTCGGATTCGCTGCGGGTGGCAGTGATTTTCATGTGAGTGATGGAAGCAGCAAAGGTGGAAACGGTGGTAGCAGCGGAAACAGTACTACTGAGCATGCCAGCTCCGCATCAGTTGCCTCACCATTTGGAGGAGGAAGTGGGGGCGGCGTATCCATTCGTCCTATCGCATTCCTGGTAGTTGGCAAACAGGGCGTTCATATCGTGCCGCTTGACAACTCAACGCATCTGTTTGAGAAACTGATCGATTCCACACCGTATGTGATGGACAGAATTCAGGACATGTTCCGCAATCGTAATACAGCACAATCTGCTGAGTCCGGTATTCCTGTCACACCTGATCCTTCTACGTACAGCTAAATGATTCGTTTAAAATCCCTTCCGCAGCGCATGCGAGAGGGATTTTTGCTGTTTTCTAACACTGGGACATACTTCGGGTTGTCCAGACATAAGCTAGTACAAGATTCCAAGTGACCCGGAGGAATGAATCGATGCGAAAATTAATGAAATTTATGGCGTGTATGTTTGTACCTTTGTTTCTGTTTCCCTCTATTGGGCTTGCTGAAGCCCAGGGAACCATACCTGGCCCCTCAAACCATGCGCAAAGCGCTGCTCTCATTGATGTGACTTCAGGCCGAATATTGTACAGCAAGGATGGGGATAAGGAACTCAGAATTGCCAGCTTAACCAAAATCATGACAGCAATTGTTGCGATTGAACACGGTAAACTGGATGACAAAGTAAAGGTAACTTCTTCGGCTTTTGCCAAAGAAGGCTCGTCCATCTATCTCAAGCTGGGTGAAGAAATGACGCTGGAAAATATGCTGTATGGGCTGATGCTGCGATCAGGCAACGATGCGGCCTCGGCGATTGCTGAACATGTCGGTGGATCTGAAGAAGGTTTCGTGCTGTTAATGAACAAAAAGGCAGAGCAAATGGGTCTGACGCATTCCCATTTTATGAATCCCCATGGACTTGATGCAGACGGTCACTACTCTACCGCCAATGATCTGGCACGCTTAACCGCGTATGCGCTCAAGAATCCGGTTTTCAAACGAATTGTAGCTACAGAGAACAAATCAGCTCCAAATCCGAATGAGAGCTGGCAGTACTCCTGGCAAAACAAAAATAAAATGCTGCGGTTGTATGAGGGAGCCGATGGCGTAAAGACCGGATATACCAAAAAGGCGTTCCGTTGTCTCGTCAGCTCGGCTACTCGCAATGGACAACAGCTTGCTGCGGTAACCCTGAACGACGGCGATGACTGGAATGACCATGCTCGCATGCTGGATTTCGGTTTTGAAAACTTCCCTTTGGTGGAAATTGCAAAAAAGGAACAGCCTGTACAGAACACGGATGTAGTCACAGGTCGCGGGTTCACCTATCCTCTGGCGAAGAGTGAGACAGCCTCATTGGCGAAAAAGCTGATTTTACTCGAAAACCGTGCCCAGAAGGGTTCGAAGGGAGATGCAACATCGACAGATCCTTCCTTTGGACTGGCCGGTCGAATTGATATGCAGCTTGACGGAAAACTTGTAGGTTCTATTCCTGTGTATCGCAAAGGAAGTTATATTCCGCCGGAGCCGAAGGCAGAGGATGCAACTCTGGGGGGGATTGGTGAAATTTCTACCTGGGCTTCCGCATGGCGTGCAGTATTAAGCCATTTGTTATCTCCATAATGAGGGGAGGGTTATCCTTTGATCAATGTAATCTGGCTTCTCATGATTGTAACCGGCTTTGCTTTTGCAGCAGCACAAGGCAAAATTGAAATTGTTACACAGGCGGCTTTTGATGGAGCAGCAACCGGAGTAACGGTATGTTTTGGGCTGATCAGTGTGCTCGTGTTCTGGATGGGCATGATGAAAATGGCTGAGGATGCCGGGTTGCTGGGCCGAATTGCGAAGCTGTTGGGTCCGGTTGTTGCCTTTCTGTTCCCGGATGTTCCGCGGAATCATCCAGCTATGGGCTATATTTTATCCAACATGAGTGCCAATCTGCTCGGCCTAGGCAATGCGGCAACCCCAATGGGGATCAAAGCCATGCAGCAGCTGCAAGAGCTGAATCCGGATAAACAAACGGCTTCCCCTGCCATGTGTACTTTGCTGGCTCTGAATACGGCGAGTATCACTATTATCCCGACAACCCTGATAGCTATTCGTCTTAATTATCATTCCGCGAACGCCACGGAAATTGTAGGCACAACGCTAATGGCAACCATTATTGCAACATTTGCAGCCATCGTAGCCGATCGCTGGTACCGAAACAGGGCACTTCACAGGCCGCCGCGTGTACATAAAAGTGATAATCCCGTATGAAAGGATGAGCAACGTTGTTAACCTTCATCAACTGGATTTCCGTCTGGGCCATTCCGGTTATCATCGCGTTTGTTCCATTATATGCGTTTACCAAAAAGGTCCCGGTCTACGAGTCTTTTGTTGATGGGGCCAAAGATGGTTTCTCTACGGCAATCAGCATTATTCCCCATCTGGTAGGCATGATGGTAGCGATCAGTGTATTCCGTGCCTCCGGTGCATTGGATTATGTGATCAGTCTATTCGCACCACTTGTGTCCTGGATGGGGGTTCCGGGAGAAGTATTGCCACTCGGTATTTTGCGTCCTTTGACCGGGACAGGCTCGCTTGCTTTTACGACAGATCTGATCAAAACGTATGGTCCTGACTCGATGATTGGCCGCATGGCTTCTACGATTCAAGGCAGTACGGATACAACACTATATGTATTGACAGTTTATTTTGGAGCGGTAGGTATACGTAATGGTCGATATGCGCTCAAAGTTGGGTTGTTTTCCGATGTGGTTGGTTTCATTGCTGCCTTGGTCATTTGTTTAATTGTATTTGGGTAAAAAATATGCCCTCTCCTTCCGATATACGAATTATGCTAGAATGAAAGCGGAGGAGAGTGAGAACCATGCAAAAGAGTTGGAAAAGAATGCTCCGCTTTGGGATGTCAGGCATGCTTGCCATTGCGTTGCTTGCAGGACAGACGGGATTGGCTGCGGCTCAAGCCGTTAATACGATTCATTTTACAGGTTACTTCGATAAACAGTTACGTGCTCAGTTGGCCGTTACAGCGGATTCTTTTCCAGTTGTGAACGTACGTCTGGTCAAGCAGGATGAACCCGATACAGTATATTATGATGTAGGTACATCCATACTGATCTCCAAGGATGAGGTGCTAACCAACTATCATGTCATTCAGGACTATGCTGAACTGTCTGATGGGGATGAAGGCAAACTTACTGTAGCAAGCCCAGGTCATCTGGACAAGCCGGTTAAAGCGAAAATCGTTAAAACAGATCCGGTGACAGATATGGCATTGCTGAAGCTGGACAAAGAAATCGACGCACAACCGGTGACGTTTGCAAATGCGAAAGATAATCAAATCGTCTATACCATAGGTTTTCCTAAAAATTCCGCCGGGGAACTTGTGCTGTTGGACGAACAATTCCCTTCAACTTTCAATACAATCGCCAAAAGCCGAGTATTTAATTCACAGGATTCGGACGTTCCAGGCAAGAAGGGCATTGGCAGTATCGTAAAATCAGTGGCACAAGGCAATTCAGGTGGCCCTGTTCTGGATCAGAACAATCGGGTTATTGGCATGATGACCTTTGTATACGGAGGACGTACTTATTATATTACTTCCAAAACGTTGCAATCCTTCATTAAAGAAAGTGAATCCCCTGGAAAAAAACAGGTCGTTGTTGCAGGTAAAGTATCCAGCTAACCTTATTCACATTGCATTGGTTACATACGGTTGAAATTGAACGGCTCACCTTGACGCTCCTGTCGCATACAGGCAGTGAGAGGGTGAGCTTTTTTGGACTGAATTTATAGCTAAATGCAGCTTAAAAGGTCTTTACAACCCCTGCGTTAACAAAATCGATGGATTATCCTTGTGATTTCCGGCCTTGATGGGTATCATTAGTGTGAGGTGACATGACAAACATGGAAAGATTACAAAAAATTATCGCACAGGCAGGCATTGCATCCCGCCGCAAGAGCGAGGAACTGATCCTGTCCGGCAAAGTAGAAGTTAACGGGGAGGTCGTAACCGAACTGGGTACGAAAGCGAACCCCGAAGAGGATATGATTACGGTTAATGGTAAACCGATCCGCAGTGAAAAGAAAGTGTACATGATGTTGAACAAACCGAAGGGTGTTATCACAAGTGCTTCAGACCCGGAAGGTCGGAAAATTGTATCCGACTATCTTAAAGGTGTCAAAGAACGTGTGTATCCCGTTGGTCGTCTGGATTATGACACAGAAGGCTTGCTCATTCTGACCAATGATGGTGAATTTGCTCATTTGCTCACGCATCCGAAGCATCACGTACCGAAGACGTATCTGGCAACGGTTAAAGGGGTTCCCCATGGTACTGCCCTGGAGAAATTAAAGACAGGCATTATGCTGGATGACGGCATGACCGCTCCTGCAGAGGTTGAATACAAGGATGTCGATACGGCAGGCAATGAAGCTGTAATCTCCATCACGATTTACGAAGGACGTAACCGTCAGGTTAGACGTATGTTCGAAGCGATTAACCATCCGGTAACACGTCTGAAACGGATTTCGTTTGGTGGCATTTTGCTTCAAAACCTGAAACGGGGACTCACACGCAATCTAACCAAAGAAGAAGTCAACAACCTGATTACGCTCGCAAAATCAGAACCCGCCAAAAAAATGAAAAAAAGGTAATGTGAGGACACATAATTTTCATAAAAGCGCCGCAGTTTTGTGACGAAATTCGCTATAATTGTTCATAGGATGTTCACAGTTGTCCAAGACCGTTATATGCGAATGCTAGTCACTCAAGCTTTTTGCATAAATCCCCGGAGCGACTTTCAATCCGCATGAGTTAGATCGAAATGGTTTTAATCGTCTAATTCTTGTACCCGGGAGCGTTTAGAATCAAATTATGCAAAATGCTGAATTAAAAGGGGAGCAGCACATGGGGAAATCAAGAAGAGCGGTGCAAATCGTCATTTTGTTATTGATCCTGGTGTTGGGCGGATATGCGATTACTACATCGGTATCCGGCTCGAATGGCAAGCCAAAAGAAGGGGACAAGGCTCCTTCTTTTGAACTGCTGGGCCTGGATGGACAAGTTCATACGTCTGAGGAATACAAAGGCAAAGCCATGGTAATCAACTTCTGGGGAACTTGGTGTGAGCCTTGTGTCAAAGAGATGCCTGCGCTACAAGCTCAAGCGGACAAATGGAAGGACCAGGGTGTGCAATTTGTTGGTATCAATGTTGGGGAAGACCAGATGACCGTGGAAAATTTTGTTCGACAGGTGGGCGTTACGTTTCCGATTATGCTCGACCGTGACAAAAACTCGATCCGGGATTTCGGTATATCTCCGATGCCAACGACATTTTTTGTCTCCGACACGGGTAAAATCTCCACCATTCATATCGGTCAACTTGATTTGGACACACTTGACGCTCAAATTTCACAATTGGCGAAACAGCCCTGACAGGAGGTCTAGTCGTGTTCCAAAATACGAAATGTGAGTGCGGACACCAAAATCCGGTGGGCACTGTACTGTGTGAAGCATGCGGCAAGCCGCTGCTGGAGGCCGAGGTCAAATCGGATGAAGTATTGGAAATGCGTTATGATGGCATGGCCCGTCGTTCGCAGCGTACGAATCCCAAAATCCTTGACCGCATATGGAACTTTTTTTCATCGGTCAAAATTGCTGTTTACATGATTGTGTTTACGCTTGTAGGTTCCATGCTGGGCACGATCTATCCACAAGAAAGTACATTTCTGAATATTGATCCATCCGTATATTATAAGGACACATACGGTCAATTGGGTCATATCTATTATCTGCTGGGTCTATCCCATACATATGAATCCTGGTGGTTTATTTTGCTACTGGTGCTGATCGGTGCCTCACTGGTCATATGCAGTCTTGACCGGGTACTTCCACTGTACAAAGCGCTGAATAAACAGAAAATACGCAAACACATGCAGTTTCTTACACGCCAGCGACTGGTGTACCAAGGCTCCATAGATGAGGCATCAGAAGACTGGATTAAGAAAGCGGTTACGCCGCTTAAAAAGAAAGGTTACCGTGTGCATACCGAGGGTAGTGCATTGCTGGCTGAGAAGCAGCGATTCAGTCGCTGGGGACCTTATGTTATCCATATCGGCTTGATTATCTTTCTGCTCGCAGTACTTGCCCGAGGACTTCCCGGGCTCAATCTGGATGAGCATGTTGCTTTTCCCGAAGGTGAGATCAAGAAAATACCGAATACCTCCATGTATTTAAAAAATGAACAGTTTAATGTTGAGTTTTACAGTGAAGATGAGGTTCCAGAACAGTTCCGTAATTTGAACAAAACCGTTCCAAAACTGTTTGAAACCAAAGTGGTGTTGTACGAATGTACGGCAGATTGTTCTGATCCTTCGAAAAAACCTCAATTGACCGAGGTGGACCGACATGATGTTCGAGTGAATCATCCACTGAATTACAAGGGATTGAAAGCATATCAGTTTGATTATGATCTGACACCAACGATTCGTTCGGTAACGCCTGATTTGGTCAATGCTCAGACAGGTGAGAAATACGGAGCAATCCAAATTGCTATGGTAGATACACAGCGAACGTTCGAAGCTGGACCTTATAACCTGACTGTAAAAGAAAAATATATGGATTTTGGGCTGGATGAAAATGGAGAACCTAAGTCAAAGTCTCCTTCACCGAATGCGCCCGCCTTTCTATTTAATATCAAGGGACCCAATTTACCTAAAGAGGGAATGCAGTACTTGTATTTTGCGAAGCAGATCGATAAACAGCGTTTTCAACAGGATGCAATTAACGAACAGCTGAATGGAGGAGCCATTCCTTTGCAGCTGGAGGTTGACAGCATGGATAAGGTGGACATTATTCAATCCGTGAGTTACCTCAATATCCGTATTGATAAGGCCATGCCTTTTGTATGGGTTGGGGCAGGAATCGTTATGTTGGGTCTGGTTATGGGCTTTTACTGGCACCACCGACGTATTTGGATTCGGATTGATAATGGACAACTCACCCTAGGCGGCCATACGAACAAAAACTGGTTTGGATTTAGGCGTGAGGTTGCAGCTGTGTTAAAACATATGAATGTGGAAGTGGATGAGAAGTCGTTGGATAACGGGGGGAACCAAACATGAGTTTATTGGATTTCAGCAGCGACGCATTTATCGTATCTTTTTTTCTATATTGTGCCGCATTTATGTTATATGGCGTTGCCGTCATGGGCAAAAAATGGAGTAATCGTGACCCGCAAGCTCATGTAGAACGATGGGGAAAACGAGCCTTTATTGCATCAACGGTTGCACTAGCTGCACATCTTATCTTCTTTGGTACACGCTGGGCTGGAGCAGGCCATATACCCGTAAGTAATATGTATGAGTTTATGAGTTTTTTATCCATGATGATTATGGTCGCATTTATTGTAGTTTACGCCATATATCGTAAGTCGTTGCTAGGACTGTTTGCATTGCCACTAACCATCATTATTATGGCATATGCAGCCGTATTTCCTCAGGAAGTACAGCCGCTGATCCCTGCTTTGCAATCGATATGGCTCAAGATCCATGTGACGTTGGCTGCACTTGGCGAGGCATTCTTCGCCGTAGGCTTTGCGGCAGGATTCATGTACTTGTTACGCACGGTCGACTTCAGTGGCAAGGATAAGTCATCCAGACGCCAGCGAGGATGGGTTGAGTTTACATTAATCACTATCGTCGTTGTGGTTGGGTTTATCGGTTCGGTATTTGCTTTCCGTGCTTCCGGATATGAGGCGGTTTTTGTTCAGGAAACCACGAGCATTGACACAGAGGTACAGGAAAATAGTACAATAGAGAAAGTGATTTATCGTATGCCTCCTATTTTTGCACCTTATAATAGCGAAGTGGAGAGCATAAAACCGTTTCTTGGCATGAAGGAACCTTTACTTGAAACACCTTCCTGGATGAACGGAGTTAATGCTGGGCGCAAACTGAATACGGTGGTCTGGTCTTTGATTGTAGGGCTGATCTTATATGGACTTATTCGTTTAATTGTAAGAAGACCGCTTGGACAAGCTCTGCAGCCGATGCTGGACGGCATTGATGCCGACGATCTCGACGAGATTAGTTATCGCGCAATTGCTATCGGATTCCCGATATTTACATTGGGAGCGTTAATTTTTGCTATGATTTGGGCTCAGATTGCCTGGAGCCGCTTCTGGGGATGGGACCCCAAAGAGGTGTGGGCACTGATAACATGGTTATATTATAGTGTGTACCTGCATTTGCGTTTGTCCAGAGGCTGGCAGGGCCGCAAGTCTGCCTGGCTTGCAGTACTTGGATTTTTGGTCGTTATGTTTACGCTCGTTGGTGTGAACTTGATTATCGCCGGGTTGCATTCTTACGCAGGGGCAGACTAGGATAGGTAGTTTCGTGAAGTTCCCGAGAGAAATCCATGAAACACATACGTAAGCCCCTACGTCCAATGGGGCATTCAAATATTGTTCGCCAGATCGAACATAATAGAAGTGATGAGGAGTTATTGCAAAGGGGCTGGAGTGGAATGGCTGAACATGAGAACCGTATACTAGTCGTGGATGATGAGGAAAGAATCCGACGGCTTTTGAAAATGTATCTCGAAAAAGAAGGTTATGAAATCGATGAAGCAGAGGATGGGGAAACTGCGCTGCGAAAAGCAACTGCTGGTGACTATGGTCTGATTTTGCTTGATGTGATGTTGCCGGGCATGGACGGCGTTGAAGTATGTACCCGTTTGCGTCAGGTGAAATCAACTCCGGTTTTGATGCTTACTGCAAAAGGTGAAGAAATCAACCGCGTTCAGGGCTTTGAAGTTGGAGCAGATGATTATGTCGTTAAACCGTTCAGTCCACGTGAAGTGATTTACCGGGTGAAGGCAATTCTGCGTCGTTCTTCTGCGACAGCATATCTGTCCAAGGAGAGTAATTCAAGCAACAATATCGTATTTCCTCATTTGGTCATCGAACATGATGCTCACCGCGTAACTGCGGGTGGGGAGGAGATCAGTCTAACACCGAAAGAATATGAACTGTTGCATTATCTTGCGACATCTCCAGATAAAGTTTTCTCCAGAGAAGAGCTGCTGAAGGATGTATGGAATTATGAATTCTTTGGTGATCTTCGTACTGTGGATACACATGTGAAGCGTCTTCGCGAGAAGTTAAACAAGGTTTCGCCAGAATCAGCGGCGATGATTACGACGGTGTGGGGTGTGGGTTATAAACTGGAAGTACCGAAGTAGTTTTAGTTTCTGGAGATCGCTGGTCGGGAAGTTATGGATTACGATTATTTGCCTTGTGGGCTGTGTACTCATAGCATTGGGTCTTTTTTTGCTGCCGTATATTGATACGAATTTTGCGGAGTCTGAGTCGAGAGATATCAAACGTTTGTTCACGTATGTTTGTATTATCGGATTCAGCTTAACGACCTTTTTTGCGCTGTTTCTTTTCACGAAAATTACGCAGCCGATGCAGCAGTTAATTCAGGCAGCCAATGCGATTCGGAAAGGTAACTACGGTACGCGTCTCTCCCTTGTAACAAGCGATGAGATTGGAGAATTAGGTAATACATTTAACCATATGGCTGCACAGCTGGAAGATAACATTCGCAACCTTAACCATGAGAAAGAACATCTGGCAAGCGTGCTCCGAAGCATGACCGATGCCGTAGTGACATTCGACGGTGAGGGAAAAGTTATTTTGACAAACCCTCCTGGTGAGAAAATCATGCAGGCTTGGTGTGATTTGGATTGGGCACAGATGGATGAGGGACAGGGTTTGGATAATTCTGTGAATTCTTCACGAGAGGTACCGGAACCACTTGTTCCTTTGTTCAAAATGGTGATGGAGCAAGGTGTCGATCAGAACTCTAACGTGCATGTGCAGCAGGGCGTCTGGTCTGTTCAGATGGCACCTTTGTATGCGGATAGTGTCGTACGAGGCGCGGTAGCTGTGCTTCGTGACGTAACGGAGGAAGTGCGACTGGAGAAGATGCGTCGTGATTTTGTCGCCAACGTATCCCACGAAATACGTACTCCGCTATCCATGATGCAAGGGTACAGTGAAGCTCTTTTGGATGGGATGGCGGCTTCTCCGGAAGAAAGTGAAGAATTAATTCAAGTGATTCATGATGAGTCTTTGCGTATGGGCAGGTTGGTTAAAGATCTGCTTGATCTTGCGCGAATGGAAGCGGGTCATACGGATATGGCCGTGAAGGAAGTGGATCTGATTGAACTATTGGAGCGTGTCTATAGAAAGTTCTCTGTACGTTCCAAAGAACAGGATATCCATCTTCGGTTTGAGTGCAAACAGACTTCGATTGAACTTCACCAGGCTGACGAGGACCGGCTTGAACAGGTATTTACAAATTTGCTGGATAATGCGTTTCGGCATACTCCCTCAGGCAAAAATGTTGTCATATCTGCAGAGCTGTTATCCGATATCCGGACACCTCTAGCTAAAGTGACTGTAAAAGACGAGGGCGTAGGCATTCCGTCTTCTGATCTGCCATTCATCTTTGAACGATTCTACAAAGCAGATAAGGCTCGTGTTCGGGGTGAAAGTGTCGGTACAGGGCTGGGGCTCGCAATTGTAAAAAATATTGTAGATGCACATCACGGTACCATTATCGTTAATAGTGTACTTGGCGAAGGTACAGAGTTTATTTTACAATTTCCTGTGGATTCTTCGAAATAGCCCGAATTCATACAAAAAGTGCGAAAGCACCCTCATGCTGAGGGTGCTTTTTTTGTTGAACAGTACCGTTTAATCTTGTTCAACGTGGAACAAGTATGTTCACTTTTTTTGCATCAAAAAGGTGTCCAAGATAATTTTACCTCTTATGAAACATAAGCTTGAAAAGCGAAGAAGTTAGAGGAGGAGTGGATTAGGCATGTCTGATGAAAGAAAAAGGGTGAATATTAAAGCTTTTTTAGAAGGAAGATCCTTTCGAGCGGGATCACCGTTTATTCCAATTACATCGAGTGAAGTGGAGCAGTTTGAGTCCATTTTGAAAGCACTGGCATTGACTATTCCTGTAGCTGTAAGTCAGCCTACAGCGTCTAATATTCTCGCGTTGCAAAACAGTTTACGGAGTTTGCTCACTTTTGTTAATACCTCTGGTTTTCGAGCTGGGGTGAAAGCGGAGTTACAATCCGTTCTGGAACTAACTATAGCAGGTTCTGAAGTTGTACCTGTAGCCGTCATCAATCTGGCTGGCAACTTGCAAAATTTGCTCGATGATTTGTTAAGTATAACGTTGCTTCTGGAAGTTCCGCCTGCGGAAAAAGATAAACTGGTCGGATTGATTCGCTCCATATCTGTATCCTTGAGTCGTGCTACCAGTTTATTTGGTACATCGGGAACACCCGGTCCTCCAGGCCCCCCGGGAGTTCCAGGAGTTCCAGGAGTTCCAGGTGTTCCCGGAGTCCCAGGTCCGGCTGGCCCAGGGGGGACAGTTGGGCCAGTGGGCCCGGTAGGTCCGGTAGGTCCGGTAGGTCCTCAAGGGCCCCAAGGTGTACCAGGTGCGCAGGGGCTGCCGGGAGTTGGACTGTATGATATATCCGTTTTTGATCCAGCTCAGGCACCTGGCTATGTGCAAGGTCAAGTAGTTTCGTATAACGGCAGTCTTTATGTTGTTAACGTGAATGATCCTACCGGAGTACCGGGAAGTTCTCCAGACTACACGTCGTTTTTGTCAGGAGGAACGACTGGAGCAACAGGGGCAGGTTTTACGGGCTCTATTCCATTCGATCAGGCGCTCGCACCAGGTTATCCGGCAGGACAAATTGTAACATTTGGCGGTAGTACCTATATTACTAATGTGGCATCGCCAACGGGAACACCGGGTAGTTCACCGGATTATACTTTGCTAGCAGCGGCCGGAGTTACTGGAGCCACCGGGGTAACAGGTGTGGGACTCGGTGGTTCTGTTCCGTTTGATCCGGCAGTAGCACCAACGTATCCAGCGGGTCAAGTCGTAACGTTTGATGGCAGCACGTATATTGCAAATGTCGCATCGCCAACGGGAACGCCGGGAACATCCCCTGATTACATATTATTGGCTGGTGCTGGGGCAACGGGTGCGAAAGGGGCAACCGGCGTCGGTGTAACGGGCGCAACCGGAAATACGGGTGTAACGGGAGCCACCGGTGCAGGCCTGACAGGCGTCGTTCCATTCGACCCAGCAGTAGCACCAACGTATCCAGCGGGTCAAGTCGTAACGTTTGATGGCAGCACGTATATTGCAAATGTCGCATCGCCAACGGGAACGCCGGGAACATCCCCGGATTACACGTTGCTGGCTGGTGCTGGGGCAACGGGTGCGAAAGGGGCAACCGGCGTCGGTGTAACGGGCGCAACCGGAAATACGGGTGTAACGGGAGCCACCGGTGCAGGCCTGACAGGCGTCGTTCCATTCGACCCAGCAGTAGCACCAACGTATCCAGCGGGTCAAGTCGTAACGTTTGATGGCAGCACGTATATTGCAAATGTCGCATCGCCAACGGGAACGCCGGGAACATCCCCGGATTACACGTTGCTGGCTGGTGCTGGGGCAACGGGTGCGACAGGGGCAACCGGCGTCGGTGTAACGGGCGCAACCGGAAATATGGGTGTAACGGGAGCCACCGGTGCAGGCCTGACAGGCGTCGTTCCATTCGACCCAGCAGTAGCACCAACGTATCCAGCGGGTCAAGTCGTAACGTTTGATGGCAGCACGTATATTACGAATGTCGCATCGCCAACAGGCACCCCAAGAACGTCCCCAGATTACACGTTGCTGGCTGGTGCTGGGGCAACGGGTGCGACAGGGGCAACCGGCGTCGGTGTAACGGGCGCAACCGGAAATACGGGTGTAACGGGAGCCACCGGTGCAGGCCTGACAGGCGTCGTTCCATTCGACCCAGCAGTAGCACCAACGTATCCAGCGGGTCAAGTCGTAACGTTTGATGGCAGCACGTATATTACGAATGTCGCATCGCCAACAGGCACCCCAGGAACGTCCCCAGATTACACGTTGCTGGCTGGTGCTGGGGCAACGGGTGCGACAGGGGCAACCGGCGTCGGTGTAACGGGCGCAACCGGAAATACGGGTGTAACGGGAGTCACCGGTGCAGGTTTGACAGGCGTCGTTCCATTCGACCCGGCAGTAGCACCAACATATCCAGCGGGTCAAGTCGTAACGTTTGATGGCAGTACGTATATTGCAAATGTAGCATCGCCAACGGGAACGCCGGGAACATCCCCGGATTATACGTTGCTGGCTGGAGTAGGAGCTACGGGAG
This sequence comes from Paenibacillus sp. FSL W7-1088, assembly GCF_037969855.1. Classification (NCBI taxonomy): domain Bacteria; kingdom Bacillati; phylum Bacillota; class Bacilli; order Caryophanales; family Paenibacillaceae; genus Paenibacillus; species Paenibacillus sp. FSL W7-1088. The sequence continues at coordinate 4,739,481 of NZ_CP150216.1, read as the reverse complement.
CGACAGGGGTTACCGGAGTCGGTGTAACGGGAAGTACCGGAGCCACGGGAGATACGGGAGTAACCGGAGCAACAGGGGTCAGTGTAACCGGAAGTACCGGAACAACCGGAGATACGGGTGTAACTGGGGCGACTGGAGATACAGGAGCTACGGGGGTAACTGGAGCTACAGGGGTCAGTGTAACCGGAAGCACCGGAGCCACGGGAGTAACCGGAGCAACCGGAGCAACCGGAATAATTGGAGTTACGGGAGAGACAGGAATCACCGGAGCCACCGGAGCGACGGGATTAACCGGGGCCACTGGGGTTGCGGGCTTAACGGGTGCAACAGGGGTCAGTGTAACCGGAAGTACCGGAACAACCGGAGATACGGGTGTAACCGGAAGTACCGGAACAACCGGAGATACGGGTGTAACTGGAAGCACAGGAACAACAGGCGTTACGGGGGATACTGGATCAACGGGAGTAACAGGTGCTACTGGAGTGAGCGTCACAGGAGCAACTGGGGCAACTGGAGGTACAGGAGCAACTGGGGCAACTGGAGGTACAGGAGCAACTGGTGATACAGGTGTAACCGGAGCCACTGGAGTTACCGGCGATACAGGGGCTGCGGGGGTAACGGGTGCTACCGGTGTTGGTGTAACAGGAGTAACAGGAGTAACAGGAGCAACTGGTGATACAGGTGTAACCGGAACCACTGGAGTTACCGGTGATACAGGGGCTGCGGGAGTAACGGGTGCAACAGGAGCAACCGGAATAACCGGAGCCACAGGAGCCGGTGTAACTGGAACCACAGGAGCGACAGGCGTTACGGGGGATACTGGATCGACGGGAGTAACAGGTGCTACTGGAGTGAGCGTCACAGGAGCAACTGGGGCAACCGGAGGTACCGGAGCGACGGGTGCAACAGGAGCAACAGGTGCAACAGGTGCAACAGGAGCAACAGGTGCAACAGGAGCAACTGGTGATACAGGTGTAACCGGAGCCACTGGAGTTACCGGCGATACAGGGGCTGCGGGGGTAACGGGTGCTACCGGTGTTGGTGTAACAGGTGCAACAGGAGCAACTGGTGATACAGGTGTAACCGGAGCCACTGGAGTTACCGGTGATACAGGGGCTGCGGGGGTAACGGGTGCTACGGGTGTTGGTGTAACAGGAGTAACAGGAGTAACAGGAGTAACAGGAGCAACTGGTGATACAGGTGTAACCGGAACCACTGGAGTTACGGGAGAGACAGGAATAACCGGAGCCATTGGGGTTACGGGCTTAACGGGTGCAACAGGAGCAACTGGAATAACTGGAGTTACGGGAGAGACAGGAATAACCGGGGCCACTGGGGTTACTGGCTTAACGGGTGCAACAGGAGCAAGCGGAACAACTGGGGTTACCGGAGCCACAGGAGCCGGTGTAACTGGAAGCACAGGAGCGACAGGCGTTACGGGGGATATTGGATCGACGGGTGCAACAGGAGCCACAGGAACCTCTGTAACATCTAATTCAGCTTTTGGTGAAAACACAAATGGAACCATCCTTGTTATTTTGGGTGGAACACTAATACCATTACCAAACAACCAAAATATAGGCACTGGCATAACCATCAATGGAGCGAATGATACTTTCACTCTTGCCAATGCAGGGCGTTACTATATCTCTTACAAAATAAATCTGACAGCCGCACTTGCTATTCAATCCCGTATATTACTTAACGGGGCAGCAATTCCAGCGAGTGTAGTTTCACCATTACTTTCCCTCAGTCAGTTACAGTCTGACTTTATTGTGACGGTAACTGCTGGAGCTACAATACAGTTCCAATTATTTGGTCTTGTTGCTACAGCTGTCCTCTCTCCACCAGGAGCTACAATAAACATTATTCAATTAAGTTAATGCATGAATTACGATCTTAAAAAAGAAGTTTGAGTTTATAGAAAAGAGGCGACCCAATAAGGGTTCGCCTCTTTTTTATCTTATGAGTGAATAGTCCGACAATAATTAATTCAAAACGATTTCAACGGCTGTATTGATTTCCTGAAGAGCAGCGAGTTGCACCAGAACATCTTTTGGAACTTCTTTGTCAACAGTCAGAATCATGATAGCTGCCCCACCAATGATTTTACGTCCGACTTGCATGGAGGCGATGTTAACTTCGTTCTCTCCAAGCAAAGTCCCAACGCGTCCGATAATCCCCGGTTTATCATTATGCGAAATCAGAATCTGGTGACTTTCGGGAGCAATATCTACTGGGAATTTGTCCAGACGCACGATACGTTCACCGTAACCGGCGAGCAGTGTACCCGCAACACGACGCTCCTCGGCATCCTGAGTCGTCACCAGTGTGACGGTAATCAGATTTGTAAATCCTTTCGTCGCCGACGTTTGGCTAACCACTACGTTGAGATCCCGCACTTTAGCCAAATGCATGGAGTTGACAATATTGGCTTCTCCGCCTAAATGTCTTGCCAGAATACCTTTTACAATGTAACGAGTCAAAGGCGAAGTATCCACTTCCGACAGATCTCCAGCGTAGTCGATCCGAATTTCCTGAACTGCATTTTGAGTGATCTGAGCTGCAAAGCTACCCAGTGTTTCACCCAGTTTAAAGTACGGCTGCAGTTTGTTCATTACAGTTGGGGCTACTGCAGGCATGTTAACTGCGTTTTTGAACGGTTCATTGCGCAGGATATGCAGGACTTGCTCGGATACGTCGATCGCTACATTTTCTTGTGCTTCTACTGTGGATGCACCAAGATGAGGCGTTACAATAATGCTAGGATGATTCAGGAACGGGTGATCAGCAGCGGGTGGTTCGCTCTCGAATACGTCAAATGCTGCACCAGCAACGATACCTCCATCAATTGCTTCTACAAGGGCCATTTCGTCAACGACTCCACCACGGGCACAGTTGATAATACGCATACCTTTTTTCATTACTTCGAATTGTGGGCGGGAAATCATATGGCGTGTCTCAGGTGTTAATGGTGTGTGAACGGTCATAAAGTCGGCATTGCGAATGATGTCATCCACACTAGCCAGCTTAACCTGAAGTTTTTCTGCGCGATCTTGAGTGAGGAACGGGTCGTAAGCCAGGATATCCATTCCGAACGCTTTGGCACGTTTAGCTACTTCGCTACCGATTCGTCCCATACCAAGTACACCCAGCGTTTTATTTCTTAACTCTACACCCAGGAAGGTTTTACGATCCCAAGTACCTTGAATGGTTTTGGCATATGCCTGAGGAATATGTCGTGCCAGTGCCATCATCATGGCAAATGTATGCTCACATGTCGTAATCGTATTACCGTCAGGGGCATTAATAACAATGATACCGCGTTGGGTAGCAGCTTCCAAATCAATGTTATCTACACCAACGCCAGCACGTCCGATGACTTTAAGGTTTGTACCTGCTGTCATAATACGATCTGTTACACGAGTCTGACTTCGAACCAGAAGGGCATCATAATTGCCGATAATTGCAACAAGCTCATCTTCGCTAAGACCTGTTTTCTTCTCAACTACAACATCATTTGCATCCACCAGCTGCTGAATTCCCAGATCACTAATCGGGTCCGACACTAACACTTTGTACATGGTTTCTTCCTCCTTAGGTATGTGTATCTATATCGTCAAGGTTTCACCTCACGAAAGAGGCATTCCTTAAAACCATTAAAATTCTTCCTTCCAACAACGCGGTGTCGCAGTAGAGGAGGAGGGTGTAGCGAATAGGGCGATTTCCACGTTTTTACTCTAAAATAAATCAAAAAACTCTCAATCCACATACTGCTTGCGCAATAAGGGACGAGAGTTGTCGTGGTACCACCCTAATTCACCGCCGTTTCGCAACGACAGTCTTAGCGGTCAATGAAGACCGAAGAGGATAACGGGTCTAAACCGATTGCACCTACTCCAATTTCAATGCAATAACTCAGGAGCGCTCAAGATCATTTGCCTGCCACCGATTTACACCATCCATCGGCTCTCTGTAAGACAAAGCAACATCTTTTTTCCATCATCGTGTTTAACGTGACTAATTTTTTCATAATGTATCATGGCTGACATGAGCATGTCAATAGGCTTAAATGTTTTAATTCGATTTACTAATAAGATTTTCTTCAGTGGAGGAGAAGGCGCATAGATGTAAAGAATTGACTTCCTTGATCGTTCAAAATAGCTCGATTACAAGCTGTTTTGTGAATCGGATTTTAACACATTAATGAACTAATTCAATAGATATCGCTTCGCTTAAAAACCGGGACTTGGGGCAGGCCTTGAACCTATTTGGTTTTTTGGCTATCATTTAGTATACTATCCGATTGGACAACGAATTTGTTATCCATCAAATATAAGTCAAGAGGACAGACACAGGCGATGAAAAAATTAAAGTTTCCCAAGTTCAAGATTCAGAAGGCTGAACCACAGCAACTCACCGAGCGTTTGCTTCTGATCAATCTATACTTTACACAAGGGTTAACTTTGATCATTGGGGTTGTATGGATTTTATTGCAGAAGAGAAATCTTTTTGATGTACTTGCGTTGCCAGACAGTTACCAGTTTATATGGTGGGGGCTTGGTCTTGCTGGCATTATGCTTGTTATGGACTTGATTCTTTCTTATGTTATTCCTCAAGAGAGCATGGACGATGGGGGAATTAATGAGATGCTGTTTCGCAAGCGTCCAATCTGGCACATTGTATGCATAGCGGCCATCGTTGCTGTTTGTGAGGAATTGTTATTTCGTGGAGCCATACAACATGCGTTAGGTCCTTACTGGACAAGTATTTTATTTGCGGTCATCCATATACGCTATTTGCGGCACTGGATTCCGACTGGTTGGGTATTTGTTTCGAGCTATGGATTGGGTTGGATTTATATGCAATCCGGCACATTATGGGCGCCTATATTATGTCATTTTATTATTGATTTGGTGTCTGGATTAGCGATACGTTTTCGGAGGGGATCATGAATCAGCAATTAAGTAGAATGAAGACTTACGGCAGTCAGCGCCATCGTCACTCGGATAAAACAGAGACATCTGAGCGTCCTGAAGCTTCTCAGGTAAATTTGGTTGTTGAATCAGCTGCTGCCTCAGAGGTGGGAGGACTCACACCAATTACCTCGGTCTCCATACCAAGATCACAACGCAAGTCTTATGCATCATCGCTGGAAAGTCCGGTACTTCCCCGGCGGGCTCCAGCACGTGCCAATAAAGTACAAAAGCCATCAGATGAAGTCGTTTCCGAAGCGGGTACACTTCCTACGCGGACTGAGCTTCATCCATCTCGCCGTTTACGTCTCAGTAAACGATTTGTTAACTCGCTCATATTTATATTTGTTTTGCTTACAATCAGTCTGGTTTGGTGGGGGATAAAAGGAGCACCTTCATTGGATACTTTCCTTCCATGGCCATGGTAATACTGGCGTGGATCGTTGCCGTTATTTTGGCCGTGTTTGCCTTGCTGGTTCATATGTGGCGTGAGGCGCACCTTCATCACATTGTTTCAGAAGAGGTTGAAGTTCCGAATTTGCCCTCTTCTTTTGATGGCAGCAAAATCCTGTATGTATCTGATATCCATAAACGCATGCTGAAAAAGAATGACCTGGAACATCTTCGGAATCAGGTGGACTGGGTTATCATTGGGGGAGATGTGGCGGAAAAAGGAATTTCATGGCCCATCGTCAGACATAATATGAGCTTGTTATCTTATATCGCACCTGCCTTTACAGTGTATGGAAACCATGATAAAAGAGCAGGAACTGTGCATCTTGAACGTATATTTCGAGATACGGGCGTTCATCTTTTACAGGATTCTACCGCTTATCTTCGTAAAGGAGAAAGTAAATTATGCCTGGTCGGAATTGATTATCGTTCACGGCGAGGGGATTCGCTGCTTGCAGAATTGGACACCAAAGATTGCAAGATTGCCATCGTCCATGATCCCTTAGAGGCTCTTCATTTGAATGCTCCTGTTGATCTGATATTGAGTGGTCACACACATGGAGGACAATTGGTAATTCCAGGCTTCGGCCCTGTCTTTCTTAACAAAGCGTATCGCTCCGTGTCTAGCGGATGGTTCTCTTTGAAAAAGGATGATAATGATACCGAGCAAGCAGGCAAAATGCTGGTAAGCAGAGGATACGGAACAAATCATTTGCCGTTCAGACTTTGTTGTCCCGCAGAAATGCATATGATTACTTTGCGAGTGCTCTCAAACAAACAGCCTTGATCCGCTTAGGACCAAGGCTGTTTGTTATAAATTTGTAAGTTCCTTCATGTCAATTCCAACTCATCAATGATTGATAGTAAGCAGAATGTTGGGCAAATAATCGATGCTCAGCGTGCTTCCAGTTCAATGGAGCGAGGATCGACAAAAGAGTAGCCTTTCTGTTCAAGTTTGGTTAACAACTCATCCAACGCTTCAACCGTCCATGGCAACTCATGCATCAAAATATTACTGCCTGGATTTAATTGATCGAGCACATTCTGGATCACTTTCTCCGGTTTGTTTTTGGTGCTCTTATCCCAATCCAGTGAACCATTGGACCATGTCATGTATAACATGCCGTTCTTCTTGACTGTGGCCTTTAGTGCATCATTTCCAGAACCGAACGGCGGGCGGAAAAACTGAGGTTCCACACCAATCGTTTCTTTCACAATCTTTTGCACATCGTTTACCTGTTTGGCGGCTGCTGTGGTGGACATTTTTTTCAGATCCTCATGATCCCACGCATGATTTCCTACAACTTGACCACGTTCATGAATGATCTTGAGCAACTCGGGATGACTTTTCACGCGGTAGCCGTTAACAAAAAAAATCGCTTTCGCGTCATGGTTATCCAAGGTATCGATTAATCCATTAATCATTTTTTCTTCTTTGGGCCCATCATCAAATGTCAATAATACAACCTTGCTTTCGCTCGTTTTATCGTTGGGTTTGATGTAGTAATTGGCGTTCATGTGATACGTTTTTTCGATATTATCTTCGGTTGCTTGTGATCCTGAAGTAATATCAGTTCCTTCTTTTTCTGTCGGAGATGTTTCGTCATCACTTGGTGATTCTTGATCCGAATTGGAGTCCGTTGAGGACGAGGAATCCGTGGTTGGTGTTTCACCTGTGCCAGCGGAAGTTGGCTCGTTCTGCTGCTCCTGTGTTGAAGTAACCGAATCATTGCTGGAGTTCGTGGATTCAGGTGTTTTTTCCTCCGTTGTACTACAAGCTGACAACAGCATGCATGCGATCATAATTAAGGCGGTGGTGTGTCTAATCATGATTTCAACTCGCTTTCCTGTATTTATGCGGAATGAGATGACGCACTCCCGCAAACACTAGTTGTGATTTTAACATTAAAAGGAGGTTGGTGTAATGAAGGCGTCATCCTTTTTCTGGGGTGTTGTAATTGGCGTAGCAGCCAGCACTTGGCTGTCCAAAGGTAAAATGTCAATGCTGTCTTCCGGTTCATCCCGCAACATGATGAATCAGGCCAAACACAAAATGATGGAGATGACGTTCCCGGGCATGGACGGATTCAGCTCCAAACCAAACGAACAGAGCGGAGATTCCCACAAAAGCACGCATAAAAAAAGTGCTAAGCCGATCACTCCGCAGGAAAAAGAAGAGAACATGAACATGCTCAAAGATTTTATTCGCTCCAATCCGGATGTTAAACATGAAGTTGAGCAAATTTTAACTCAAACAAACACAACAGTACCGGGTTTATAAACACAAACCTCCCATTAGAATCATCCACAGTCCTGTTTTGATGTGGAATGATTCTTTTTTTGTCGATTTTACTTCGTGCATTTGCAGGTATAAAATGATAACATAACTACATAGATTTATTTTCAGCACATATTGTTTTGTGCTTCATAATCTGTTATAAGACTTGCTTATAAAGGGGAGATCCTGTATGAAAATAGAACGATTAAGTCACGATAAGATACGGATTTTCCTGACCTTTGACGATCTGAGCGAGCGCGGAATACAAAAAGAAGATATGTGGCAGGAAATACCTAAAGTTCATGAACTGTTCACTGAAATGATGGACCAGGCCTATTCCGAACTTGGATTTGATGCTACAGGTCCACTTGCTGTCGAAGTATTCGCACTTCCCGCTCAAGGGATGGTTGTCATTGTCACCCGGGGGAAATATGATCCGCAACAATATGGTTCAGGTAATGAGGATGATTTGCCTGAAGAAGTATATGAGATGGAAGTTACACTTGAGCAGAGCGATTCCATCGTCTACGCATTCAAAGATTTTGAAGTGCTAATTGAGGCTGCACATATGTTGCATCAGCACGTAACGGATGCCGGAAGACTTTATTCCTATAAAGACAAGTGGTTTTTGCATTTTGAACCGGATGACTTGGATTCCACCAAACATGCAGCATTGATTGCCTTGCTTGCTGAATTCGGTGAAGGATCTTCCGTTACCCCTGCCGTCATGGAAGAGTACGGAAAGGTTGTTATGCCTGAACAAGCGGTTGAGGTTATCTGCACCCACTTTAAACGTCAGGATTAAGCTCTAGTTGTAATCGCGTCTTAGTTGGAGGAGGGAATTTCGGTGCTTTTGTTTTCGGTTTTAGCGGCAGCAGTAGCTCCGGGTCTCGCCTTGTTAACATACTTTTATCTGAAAGACCGTTATGACTCTGAACCTCTTCACATGGTATTTCGAGTCTTCCTCATGGGGATTCTGATGGTATTGCCTGTGATGATTATTCAGCGTGGCATGATGATCTGGCTTGGAGATAATCCTTATGTTGAAGCCATCCTCATTTCGGGTGGGGTTGAAGAGTTCGTCAAATGGTTTGTGATATACCATATCATCTATAACCACACCGAATTTGACGAGCCTTATGATGGGATTCTATACTCTGTAGCTGTTTCACTCGGATTTGCTACGGTTGAGAATGTGTTGTATGCCTTTGCGGGGAATGCTTCCGTCTCAGCCATGTTCATTCGTGCATTGCTTCCTGTATCGGGTCACGCCATGTTTGCAGTAATTATGGGTTATTACATGGGGCGGGCCAAGTTCTCGGATGGCAAGAAAAAACGTTGGTTTCTTATGCTTTCACTCGTCTTGCCGTTCTTCTGGCATGCCCTTTACGATGTCATTATGAATACGATGGTCAATCATTGGTTGTGGTTCATTGCGCCGTTGATGGCCGGATTATGGTACGGAGCGATGGGCAAAATTACAAGGGCCAACAATCGTTCTCCTTTCCGTTTTGTGAAGCGTGAGGAAGAGATTAAATTATAAAAATACGGACACACTGGTGGACATGGAGCGCAACCTGCGCCTAATGCCCCGGTGTGTTTTTTGTTGCAATAAAATAAAAATTCCCGGGGAAAGACAAATAGAAACGGGGATACGCGTGATGAGAATCAAAATTAAAATCAGATGCAAACAATGCGGAGAACGTTTTACACTGCGAGGCAAGAAGGAAAGAGGAAGAATTGAGACCGGTTTTAAACAGTGTTTGTGTGACAATCGGGACCAGTTCGAAATTGAGGAAGATGGCGGCACAAGCTGGGTGCAATTGAATTAAACAGACCGTTTGGGATCATGCGTGATAAGCCCGTCATTGGACAGACTGGAAATCGCATGCATAAGAGGTCTTTCTTCGATCCACAATAGAGGTAGTGGCTTAGAAGAAAGGAGACTCTACCGATGTATAAACGTTTAAGTTCAGTTATGTTTCCGATATTTGCAGTTCTGTTAATCGGTGCTCTCGTATGGGGTTACCAAGAGAACCAGGAGAAAAATGCAATTCTGATCAAGGCAGAGAATCAATATCAGCGTGCCTTTCACGATTTATCTTTTCATATGGACAAATTGCACTCGGAGATTGGGAATACACTGGCCGTCCATGCTACGTCCCAAGGGATGCATCGCAAAGGTCTGATGAATGTATGGCGACTTACCAGTGAAGCGCAGAATGAGATTAACCAATTGCCGCTTACGATGTTGCCATTCAGTGAAACGGAGGAGTTTCTCTCCCGCATCTCCAACTTTGCTTATCAGGCGTCCATGCGTGATCTGACCAATGAACCTTTAAGTGAGAAAGAAATGGGTAACTTGAAAAAACTGTATGCGAATTCATCCGAGATCACCAAAAATTTGCAGGATGTACAGCAGAAAGTCATTTCCGACCGTTTACGCTGGATGGATGCCGAGTCGGCTATGGCAACGGAAGAGCAAACGATGGACAATACCATCGTGGATGGTTTCCGGACTGTGAACAAAAAGGTACAGGAATATCCTGAACTTGATTGGGGCCCTTCAGTCTCCAGCATTTATGCCAAACGTTCGGTGAAAAAGCTGGATGGTCTACCTGTGACCAAAGAGCAGATCCAAACTAAAGCTGCGAAGTTTTCGAATGCTGAACACGGCAAGATTCAAGTACAGGAAAATGGTAAAGGTACAGACTGGGAATCTTACACAGCCACGATTGATCAATCCAAAGACAGCAAATTGAGTATGGACTTCACGCGTAATGGCGGTCTGCTCATCTCTTACAGTGACACTCGGCCAATCGGAACAAAGAAAGTAACACGTAAGGAAGCTATGGCAAAAGCAGATCATTTCCTTTCCAATAAGGGTTACAAAGATATGAAGGCAGTCAATTATGACGAATTTGGCAATCTCGGTAACCTGACCTATGTCCGTAAACAAGGTGATACCCTGATCTATCCAGAAAAAATGTCTGTTCGGGTTGGCCTTGATAATGGGGATGTTACCGGCTTTCAGGCAAGTGATTTTGTATATGAGCATCAGAAGAAGCGGGAGATTCCAAAAGCAGCGCTCACGGTTGAACAAGCCCGCAAAAAGCTGAATCCGGAATTCAAGGAGAGCTACGCTCGCAAATCACTCATTAAGAATGATTACAGCAAAGAAGTTCTGTGTTACGAATTCGGTGGACGCATCAATGGTGCAAAATATAAAATTTACATCAACGCCGATACAGGTACGGAAGAAGCCGTTGAGGAAATCAAACCGGTGAATGAGACCACATAACATCAAGAGCCGGGAGCATGATAAATGAAAATGAATTACTGAAACAGACCACGTAGTGGTCTGTTTTTTGTTGTCCACTATGAGAAAGGTCATGGTATAATAGTCCTTGTACATACGATACGAAGATAAAAAGCTAAGGTGGCGGTGAACAGCTTGTTTCCCAAAATAAATGAAGTTTTATACATCCAGATTGCCTCTGCAGATGAAAAAGAGGAAAGCAAAGAATATAAATCACGCATAGCGGATGTGGATGACAACAGTTTCCTGATCGAAGTTCCGATGCAACAGGGAAGCAGTCGGTTGAAACGGTTGTTTTTTGGTGAGGAATTGTCCATTTCGTATATTACAGAAGACGGGGTTCGTCATTATTTCAACACGTATGTGACCGGATTTGAAGAAGATGTAGTTCGGCTAGTACGAATTCGCAAGCCATTGCCGGACGACATCACCAAAATCCAGCGTCGCAGTTTTCTGCGTGTTCATGCAAACCTTGAAATGGCCATCCAGAGCGAAGATCTAACCCGAGCCGTGGGCTTGACTGAAGATATCGGCGGCGGGGGATTGTCCATTTATGGTGAACCCGGTTTTGTTATTGCGGAAGGGCAGAAGCTCAAGTGCTGGTTGCTTATTCCTTATCGGAATGCAGTGATTGAGCATGCGAATTTTGAAGCTGAAGTGGTTCGGATCAAAACACTGGAGACGGGCAGACAGCTATGCATGTTAAAGTTTGTGCAGATTACGGATTCGGAACGACAGAAGATCATCAAGTTTTGCTTTGAACGGCAATTGGATTATCGCACGAAATAAAGAATGGGGATTGGCTGGGATAAAAAGGTGCAGCAGTGGGCACTGTAATGGAAAAAACGGAGGTTCAGCTTGTGAACAATCGCAATGCATCCCGCAGATACGAGCGCCTGTATTATGTTTTATCCAAACGAATGGAAAGAAGGGCTCTGCTGCTGATTACAGCTCTTCTTGTTCTGCTTGTGATCTATCAGTTATTACTTCTTGTGCCTGATATGAAAAAGAATATGACCTCCATTGATCGTCTGGAAGGAACACCAATTCAGATGCAAACGGTACACGAACAATCACATCACTGATTTGTCTGTTTTTGCATCCATGTGTATAGTGTGGTATAATTTTGACGATGCAGGCAATGCCTGTTTTTTTATTGAGGCTTATCGTTTGAGGAGGAATGCCCCGTTGGCAAGCCAGAACACATCAGAGAACGGGAAGATGAACGTCGCAATTGACGGACCTGCCGGTGCCGGGAAAAGCACGGTGGCCCGATTGGTTGCAGAGGCGCTCGCGTATATATACGTCGATTCTGGCGCAATGTACCGTGCGGTAACCCTGCATATGCTTCGAAAAGGTATTTCACCGGAAGATGTGCCAGAGGTGCTTCAGGAAACCCAAAAGCTGGTCATTGATTTACAACCGGATCCCGACGGACAGAAAGTGTTCTGTAATGGGGAAGATGTTACCTCGGAAATCCGCTCCCGTGAAGTGACGGGAATCGTGTCCCGATATGCGCAAATCGAGGGGCTGCGTACGCAATTGGTGGATACACAGCGGCAAATGGCTTTGCGCAAGGGCGTCGTCATGGATGGACGCGATATCGGAACGACAGTATTGCCCGACGCGGAAGTGAAAATCTTCATGACTGCCAGTGTGGAAGAGCGTGCACTTCGCCGCTTCAAAGAACTGGATCCCTCAGAAGGACTGACGTTGCAGCAGCTTGAGCGAGACATTGCCACCCGTGACAAATTGGATGAAAGTCGGGAAATATCCCCGCTTCGCTGTGCTGAGGACGCTACTGTGCTCGACACAACAGAGATGAGCATCCATGAAGTGGTTGACAAAATCGTGTCTTATTGCACAATGGTCAGAGGAGAGATCGGTCTATGATTTACACATTTTGCAGCACATTACTGCGGATCATTTACACCATTCTTTTCCGCCTGGAGGCAGTTGGACGGGAGAACATCCCGAAAGAAGGCGGCGTACTTTTATGTTCTAATCATATCAGTAACTTTGATCCTCCAACGGTTGGTATCAAGATTCGTCGTCAGGTGCGCTTCATGGCCAAAAGCGAATTGTTTGATATCCCGGTCTTTGGCCGAATTATCAAAGCCGTAGGCGCTTTTCCCGTTAAACGTGGAGGCGTCAGCAAGGAATCCATCAAGACCTCACTCAACATTTTGCGTGACGGTGAAGTGCTTGGTATTTTCCCTTCGGGAAGCCGACACAATGATGGAGGCATCGGCAAAAAAGGGGCAGCGAGTTTCGCTCTCCGAAGTGGTGCTACAGTTATTCCTACTGCTATTATCGGTAACTACAAGGTTTTTCGTAAGATGAAAGTGGTTTATGGAGCACCGGTGAATTTGGACGAGTTCAAGGAAGATCCATCCGGCGATGCGCTGGAGAGAGCGACGGAGAAGATTATGTCCAAAATTAATGAAATGGTGCAAACAGGCGTGCCGAGCAAATAACGGCATCGTCGGACAACTGAGTGCATGTTTCCATTTCTTTGAGGGAAGCTAAGTTAGGCATTCAGTTCTGAAAGTGTTTTGAACTCTGCTACAGGCAGGTTTGAATATAATGGGGTTTTTGAATTGAGGAGGGTATTTGACATGTCGGAAGAAATGAAAAATCAAGAAGCAACCCAAGATGAGTTGGATCAATTCGTTTCCTTGAAAAAAGGAGATACCGTAAAAGGAACCATCGTCAAATTGGAAGATAACCAAGCCTATGTGAGCATTGGATATAAATATGACGGTGTAATTCCAATTCGTGAACTGTCTTCCCTACACGTAGACAGCGCGTCTGATGCAGTTGAAGTTGGACAAGAAGTTGAAGCTAAAGTACTTAGCATCGACGACGAGAAAGAAAAACTCGTTCTGTCCAAACGTGCAATCGACAGCGAAAACGCTTGGGATCAATTGCAAAAGCATTTTGAAGACCAAGACGTATTCGAAGTTGTTGTAGCTGACGTTGTTAAAGGCGGTCTGGTAGCAGACGTGGGCGTACGCGGATTTATCCCGGCTTCCATGGTAGAGCGCCATTTCGTTGAAGATTTCAGCGATTACAAAGGACGCACATTGCGTGTTAAAGTGAAAGAGATCGACCGTGAGAACAACAAAGTGATCCTTTCCCAAAAAGACGTACTTGAGCAAGAATTCGAAGCAAACAAAGCTACGGTTATGGCTGGTTTGCAAGAAGGTCAAGTTATCGAAGGTACAGTACAACGCTTGACTCAATTCGGTGCTTTCGTTGATGTGGGCGGAGTAGACGGATTGGTTCACGTATCCGAGCTGGCTTGGACACACGTTGACAAACCATCGGACGTTCTGTCTGAAGGCGATAAAGTAAACGTTAAAGTGCTGAAAGTTGATCCTGAAAAAGGTAAAATCAGCCTGAGCATGAAAGCTGTTCAACCAGGTCCTTGGGAAACAGCTGGCGACAAATTCAATTCTAGCGATATCGTAACAGGTGTTGTAAAACGTCTGGTTGACTTCGGTGCTTTCGTTGAAATCGCTCCTGGTGTTGAGGGACTTGTGCATATCTCGCAAATCTCCCACAAACATATTGGCACTCCGCACGAAGTGTTGAAAGAAGGACAAGAAGTTCAAGTTAAAATCTTGGATATGAATCCTTCTGAGCAACGTGTAAGCCTGAGCATTAAGGAAACTGAAGAAGCTCCTGCTCAAGCACCAAAATCAGAAAGACCTGCTAGAAACAACGCTCCACGTGAAGAAATCAACAACCCGAACGTTTCCTTGAGCAATCAAGGTCTGAGCATCACGCTCGGCGAGCGCTTCGGTGACAAACTTAGCAAATTCAAATAAGTTAACAATGCATGGTTCTTAGTTATATACTGCATATTTTGCTGAACAATAAAAGCAAGATCGGCGAGCCCCAGCGGGTTCGCCGATTGTTGTTATTGCGAGTATAACGGCATGAAACGTTAGCCAAGACAGGTGTTTTTTGCTATGATGAGTATCGTAAGTATGGACAGGAGGAGTGGAATGTATGGCAAGACCCGTTGTGGCAATTGTCGGGCGACCGAATGTGGGCAAATCCACCATTTTTAATCGGATCATCGGCGACAGATTGGCCATTGTGGAAGACAAGCCGGGCATTACCCGTGACCGTATCTACGGAATCGGCGAATGGAACGGTAAACCATTTAGCATTATCGATACAGGTGGTATCGAAATCGACGGCGAGGACGTCATTTTAAAATCAATCCGGATGCAGGCAGAGCTCGCCATTGAAGAAGCGGATGTTATTGTATTCATGTGTGATGCAAAAGCAGGGATTACGCAATCTGATGAAGAAGTCGCAGAGATGTTGTACCGCTCAGGCAAGCCTATCGTTGTAGCCGTTAACAAAGTGGATAATATCGGGCGCAGTGAGCTCATTTATGAGTTTTATGGATTTGGATTTGGTGATCCAATCGGAGTATCGGGAAGTCATGGTACAGGTGTAGGTGATTTGCTCGACGCCATCGTAGAGAAATTGCCTGAACTTGAGGAAGAGACTTACGATGACGATGTCATTCGTGTAGCTCTGATCGGACGTCCTAACGTGGGTAAATCTTCATTGGTGAACGCCATTTTGGGGGAAGAGCGTGTTATTGTCAGTGATGTTGCTGGAACGACGCGGGACGCGATCGATACACCGTTTGAAAAAGATGGCCAGCGCTATGTGCTGATTGATACAGCAGGTATGCGTAAACGTGGTAAAGTCTATGAAACCACGGAGAAATACAGCGTGATGCGTGCGATGCGTGCTATTGAGCGTGCAGATGTTGTTCTGATTGTTATTAATGGCGAAGAAGGCATTATTGAGCAGGACAAGCATATTGCAGGTTATGCATTTGAAGCAGGCAAAGCCTCCATGTTTGTTGTGAACAAATGGGACGTTGTAGAGAAGTCAGATAAAACAATGAATGAGTTTGAGAAAAAAATTCGGGATCATTTCCTGTTTATGACTTACGCTCCGGTTGTATTTTTGTCAGCTAAGACAAAACAACGCTTACAAAAATTGTTGCCTGTGGTGCAACGTGTGGCCCAGCAGCACTCTATGCGTGTTCAGACGCATCTGCTTAACGATGTAGTGTCTGATGCCGTAGCCATAAATCCGCCACCAACAGATAAAGGACGCAGAATGAGAATCAACTATGTGACTCAGGTTGCCGTTAAACCTCCGACCATGGTTATTTTTGTGAACGATCCGGAATTGATGCACTTTTCTTATGAACGTTACCTGGAGAATAAAATTCGTGCAGCGTTTGATTTTGAAGGGACGCCAATTCGCATATTTACTCGGAGGAAGTCCGACGAAGGTTAGGGGAGAAGTTTGTGATTTTACAAATCGCAGCGATTGTACTGAGCTATCTGCTCGGTTCAATCAGCTTTAGTGTCCTCCTTGCAAAAGCACTACGGGGGATCGATATCCGTCAACACGGAAGCGGAAATGCAGGGGCTACCAATACTTTGCGGATATTGGGTAAAGGACCAGCAATTCTGGTACTGCTGTTGGATGTACTCAAAGGTATTGCGGCCGTTTGGATTGGTGTTTGGTTCAGCAATGGTTCTGATTGGATTCCTGCACTTAGTGGTATAGCTGCCATTGCAGGACATAACTGGCCGCTGTACTTCCGTTTCCGTGGAGGAAAAGGAATTGCGACAGCGATTGGTGTACTCGTGACTCTTGCACTTATTCCTGCGCTATGCGCCGGGGTATTTGCGATCCTGTCCATCGTATTGACACGATATGTTTCATTGGGTTCCCTTATTTTTGTAGCTTTGACACCGCTCTGCATCCTTGTGTTACCCGGATATTCGATGAGTATCTTCTGGGGAAGTCTGATTATTTGTCTGTTTGCGTTCTGGAGACATCGTACCAATATTGCGAAGCTCGCCAAAGGACAGGAAAATAAATTGGGATCGAAAAGCCCTGGAGGGGGAAAACGCGTTGTCTAAAAAAGTTGCTGTTCTGGTTGCGGGCAGTTGGGGTACTGCACTTGCCAGTGTATTGGCTGCCAATCAACTGGATGTGATCATGTGGACACGTGGTGAAGACCAGGCCGCAGAGATCAATACTAAACATACAAACCAACGCTTCCTTCCCGATGCAGAGCTGTCACCCCGTATTCAGGCAACCACGGATATGGCGACGGCAGTTGAAGGGGCTTCTGCTGTGTTAATTGTTGCTCCTTCATCGGCGATGCGTTCGGTAGCTCATCAGCTTAAGGCCTATTACAAACCGGAAATGTTAATCATTCATGCAACCAAGGGTTTTGAGACAGAAAGCCTGAAACGCATGTCCACAGTCATTTCGGAAGAACTCGAATGTGAAGAAGGACGTATCGTTGTACTTTCTGGTCCAAGCCATGCGGAAGAAGTGGTTAAGCGTTGCCCAACAACGGTTGTTGTGGCATCACTGGATAAAGCTTCTGCCGAGGCAGCCCAAGGTTTATTTATGAATGCTTATTTCCGTGTGTACACAAATCGAGATATGATCGGTGTAGAACTGGCGGGAGCGTTCAAAAATATTATCGCGCTGGGAGCAGGGATGTCAGACGGGCTTAACTTTGGTGACAATGCCAAAGCAGCGTTGCTAACACGTGGGCTGGCCGAGATCACACGCATCGGTGTGGAGATGGGAGCGAATCCGCTCACGTTCTCTGGACTTGCAGGGATCGGCGATTTGGTCGTGACCGCGACTAGTCAGCATAGTCGTAACTGGAGAGCCGGTTCCTTGCTGGGCAAAGGACAGAAGCTGGACGATGTTTTGAATTCCATGGGCATGGTTGTGGAAGGTATTCGGACCACACAGGCCGCCCACTTTATTTCTCAGAAATACGGTGTGCAAATGCCGATTGCAGATCAGCTTTATCACGTTCTTTTTCAGGAGAGACAGCCGCGGGATGCTGTTGAAGCTTTGATGGGACGTGATCCCAAGACCGAAATGGAAGTCATGACGCTTGAAACCTGGGAGCAGTGGCATTCCTGATGGCAGCGTAGGCTGTTTTCCCGAAATGAGAAGCTTATTCACCTTTTTTGCGGTGCACTCATATTATACACATGAGTATTGCCGGAGGAGGGGAGACGAATGGCTAACAACATTTCCAAGGAAGCGCTGAAAGCGATCAACAAAAAAACAGGGAAATCGATTACGGAAGGTGCCGTCAAGAAATTGGCGAGTACAGTAAAACCGTCCACCATGCAGAATGAAGCTCAGTTGCGCCAACTGATCAAGCAAGTATCCGCCATGGCAAAAGTGCCGGTATCTGAGGATACAGTTCAGGATATCGTGAGTGCCGTCAAAAAAAGCGGATTAAACCCAAACAGTATGGAATCATTAATGAAAATGATGATGAAAAAATAATAGATCGCGCCTGCGTGCAGGCGATCGAGCAAGACAAAAAGACAAGTCGGCATCTGCCGGCTTGCTTTTTGTCTTTTTTTTGGAAAGCTGAGCAATGTTTCGTGTTATAATAGTTGCAATTGTCACAGTGTCAGTGATGAATAACGGACTGAAGGGGAGAACTCTGGATTATGAACGCGATGGACAAGATGTGGCTATCATTGGTCGCAATCCTCATTATGGGACTATCTGTATTCCTGATTACGTTTGCTCGATCCAAAACGAAAGGCATTGTACGGGGGATTCTTTCTTTAATTGCTTTTCTCATTATGCTGATTGGCTTTTTCGGCGGAATAGCTTCTCTGACCTGATCTTTCTCACCTGAGAGATAACATCCGCATAAACACATCATAAGAACTGACACAACGAAAACGGATGAAGGGAAGTGAGCGGATGAGGCCGCATGAAACGGAGGATCGGACAGAGCGCTATCCGGAATTACACGCGGCTTTGCTGGAAACGGCGAAAGCTTGGGATGCAGAGCCTTATACGTGGCTGCTTGGGGGAAGCTGTGGGTTGTTGCTCCAACAGGTGGAATTACAGCAGGCTCCCAGAGATATTGATGTTTACGCTGATATCACCGCCGCGAAGTTGCTTCATAAATCTGCGCCTGGAATGGTGCTGGACGAGCCTGTCGTAGATAAGACGGGACCTTATGCCTCGCTGCTCAGTCATTATCAGGTAGGGACTTGTTCGTTGGAACTGGTTGGTGGTTTCGAAGTATGGTCACGTAAAAGCTGGTACCGCATTGAAATTGAGCATGTATTGGCCAAGTATGCACCTGAAGCCAAAGTGGGTTCTTACACATTGCGTCTAATGCCACTTGCTCATGAGCTGTTATTCAATCTAATGAGAGGCCGTGCCGATCGTTACGAACCCATTGCAAGACAGATTCGGCAGATGCCCGAATTACATCAACCTCTAATGACTTTATTGGGGAAGCAAAATATATGGACAAGCCGATTTAGAGCAGAAGTGGAAGAGCTTGTTGGCTTCGAATGGCCTCAGTAGGTTGGGAGGAAGAATGATGGATTACAATATTACATTTTTACCGCAAAATAAAACGATTCGGCTAAAGCCAGGGGTAACGCTATTAAATGCTGCACGCCGTGCAGGGGTGAAAATAGCAACGCGATGTGATGGAAAGGCAGCCTGCCTGATGTGTAAGGTGAAAGTAGATTCGGAACATCTTGCAGCACTGCATCCTCCAACAGATGCGGAGAGGCGTAAGCTAGGTTCACTGCTGGATGCAGGCACTCGGCTGTCATGTCAGGCGAAGGTTCGGGGATCGGTGACAGTTCATGTTCCGGAGGACCCGCTGAAGGCAGCGATTCGTAAACAATTGGAGCGTCAGCAGCAGGAAGAGGACGATTGGTTCTAAGAATACCTGAGTGGAACGATTCAAGGAGGATACGGATGAACGTGAATATGACGAAGAACGTGAAACCAAGAGGGCAGAGGCGTCATTTGCAGAAGATGTCCTGTCTGCTCTTATTCCTGTTGTTTTCTATCACTGCAACGGGGTGTATGTATCAATCCCAGAGTAATCCCGATCCCAAAATAGCTTATAGGGAAAGCGTAAGCCGTATTCAAACTGCGGTAGAAGCATTCCAACAGGATCAAGGGATTTTGCCCATGGTCAATGCAGATATGGAAACACCGAAATATGAAAAATTCAGAGTTGATCTGTCCAAGCTGAAACAGCAGGGGTATCTGGATGAAATACCGGGCACTGCGTTTGAGAGTGGTGGGAGCGCTTACTTTCTCATTCAGGATGAAGAAGTGAACCCGACTGTCAAAGTCATGGATCTTCAAACGGTACAGAAAGTAAATGATGTTCAACGAATGGTCAATCAGTACAAGTCCGTACATAACAATCAACTGCCAAGTGGGGAAGAACTGTACCCGGGTCTGTACGCTGTAGATATGGAGCAAGCCGCACAGGCGGGTGCCCCAGCGGTTACACTGAATAGTGTATATTCGGGTCAGGAGCTGCCTTTCATGATGGATGATGAGGGCAATGTGTATGTGGATTATGCTTTTGACATTATGCAGGCTGTAGAGAAGTCAGAGAATCCTCCATCGAAAGTGGAAGATATGCGTGATTTCTTGCTGGAGCATTCTTATTTTGTCCCTGTAAAATCGGTTGCCTACACCTGGCAGAATAATACCCCAGTTGCAAGAAAGTAATCATGAGCGTTAATTCGATTCGAATGCACATAATCCAATGAATTGACCTTAAAGTAAAAAAAGAGATATTCCGCATCACGGAATATCTCTTTCTTATATGCTGGTTTATAGTTCATATCATATAGTACCCATCATATGGTCCACAAGCTATCTTTCGATTACTTTGTTCAGACCTCGACTTTATAACTCAAGTCAAGTTCATCGCCGGGTAATCCCCGAATACCCCAATGACTGCGCGGTGTTTCAAAAAGGGTAATCTCCACATCATTAGGCGACAATTTCAACTGTTCATCTATTCGTGTGAATAATTGCTGAATGAGTTCTTTCTTGACTTGATCTGTGCGGCCTTCGAACATGCTGATTTCAATAATGGTGTACCCTGCTGAACGATCAGAGGGAAAAAGAAAATCATCCGTGCTCATGGGAAAGTAGCGTTGAAACTTCTTGTTCTCTGGTAATCCCACAACGTCCATCATAACCGAGTGTATGACTTGTGAAAGCTGTTCTTTCAATGGGTTCAGATGCTCACCTAGTCCATATACTTTAATCTGTGCCACGCTCATCTCACCTTTCTCAGCTCGTTATCTCTGCTCTTCTCTGCTAAAAAATGCCTTACTCTCACATTATACCTCCTGTACGGCTTGAACGGTACCACGAAACCCAAATCAATGATCCGGCATAAAAGCTTCGGCACGCTCATAAAGTAGATTGAAATAAAGACGCGCAGTCCGAGAGCGGGGCGATTCTCTTAAGGCAACTACCTTGAGAAAAAAACAAAAAATACGCGTCATAATGCTGCATACGGATACATAAGATGATACTAGTCCAATTGCATGTACGAGTTAACGCCGCTTTCGCCGGTTTCATCAGAATGCAACGTTCGGCGGCGGACGACTTCCGGGCACTCACAAAGGCGGCTCTACCGTTGCAGGGATTTCAGTCTTCTGATTGAAAAAACGAAGCGGATGCTCTTTAGCATTTTTCCTTCGGAGTAATTTAGGGAGGGGATTTCATTGGAGAAAGTGGACATTTTTAAGGACATTGCCGAGCGGACCGGAGGGGATATCTATCTCGGGGTTGTCGGCGCAGTCCGGACAGGTAAATCAACATTTATCAAACGTTTCATGGAAACGATTGTCTTGCCAAACATCACAAACGAGGCAGACCGCGGGCGGGCAGTTGATGAATTGCCACAGAGCGCAGCTGGCAAAACAATCATGACTACGGAGCCAAAATTCGTACCGAATAACGCGGTTCAAATCAAGGTCGCTGAGGGACTTGATGTCAATGTGCGCCTTGTGGATTGTGTAGGTTACGCGGTGGAAGGAGCCAAGGGATACGAGGATGAGAATGGACCACGCATGATCTCCACGCCTTGGTTCGAAGAACCGATTCCTTTTCAGGAAGCAGCCGAAATTG
This sequence comes from Paenibacillus sp. FSL W7-1088, assembly GCF_037969855.1. NCBI lineage: Bacteria > Bacillati > Bacillota > Bacilli > Caryophanales > Paenibacillaceae > Paenibacillus > Paenibacillus sp. FSL W7-1088. The sequence goes on along the minus strand of NZ_CP150216.1, from coordinate 4,717,424 downwards.
GCACACGCAAAGTCATTCAGGAGCATTCCACACTGGGTGTGGTGGTCACAACAGATGGCACGATCGCTGAGATTGCCCGGAGTTCATATGTGGAATCAGAGGAACGTGTCATTGCCGAACTGAAGGAAGTGGGCAAACCGTTTGTGCTGGTCATCAACTCCACTCGCCCTCGCAGTGAAGAAGCGCTGCAGTTGCGCAGTGAGCTTGCTGCCAAGTATGACATTCCGGTTATGACACTCAGTGCAGCTACAATGACCGAAGATGATGTAACAGGTGTGCTTCGCGAAGTATTGTATGAGTTCCCTGTGCATGAAGTGAACGTGAATCTGCCGAGCTGGGTGATGGTACTGAATGAAAACCACTGGCTGCGCAGCAACTACGAAAATTCCGTTCGCGACACGGTTAAGGATATCCGCAGGCTGCGTGACGTGGATCGGGTTGTTGCTCAGTTCATGGAATATGAATTCATCGATCGAGCCGGACTGAGCGGCATGAACATGGGGCAGGGTGTGGCAGAAATCGATCTGTATGCACCGGATGAATTATACGATCAGATCCTCGTGGAAGTTGTTGGTATTGAAATTCGAGGCAAGGATCATCTGCTGCAATTGATGCAGGAATTCTCCCATGCGAAGAGGGAGTACGATCGCTTCGCTGAGGCGCTGGAGATGGTCAAAACGACCGGCTACGGTATCGCAGCGCCATCCCTCGCTGAGATGGCACTGGATGAGCCAGAACTCATCCGCCAGGGTACCAAATTCGGCGTCCGCCTGAAAGCAACCGCACCATCCATTCATATGATCCGGGTCGATGTGGAATCGGAGTTTGCACCGATTATCGGAACGGAAAAACAGAGTGAGGAACTGGTGAGGTACTTGATGCAGGACTTCGAGAACGATCCGATCAAGGTATGGGATTCAGATATGTTCGGTCGTTCGCTGCATTCCATCGTGAGAGAAGGCATTCAGGGTAAAATTGCGATGATGCCAGATAACGCACGATACAAATTGCAAGAGACATTGGGACGTATCATTAACGAAGGTTCAGGTGGATTAATCGCCATCATTCTGTAAGTCCAAAAGGCCGTAGGGGTAAACCTCGCGGTCTTTTTCTTGTTTTATTTTCATGATTCTGGATGAACTGGATAAGATACTTTAGTTTCGAATAAAAACTTAGCGAGTTTTAGCTTTAAATTACTAAAACCCATTTACATACTAGGGATTAGCCGTTATATTAATATTCAACTATTGTGATCGAGATCACAGAGAGTGTGAACAGGGGGAGAAAGAGATGAGAGGGAAAAATTCAAAATGGGTATGGTTGAGTGTGCTGCTTGTATTTACATTGGCGCTGTCCGCTTGCGGAATTAAAAAAGAACCTGCTTCAACTACAGCTTCCGGCGCAACGGAGGACAAGCCTCAAACCGAAGCAGTAACAGGTCCACTCAGCGGAAAACGAATTGCACTGATTATGGAATTTAACACAGGTACGTTCTCACAACAATACGTGCAAGGGGTTAAAGAAGAAATCGAAAAATTTGGTGGACAACTGACTACGTTTGTCGCCGATAATGATAAAGCCAAAATGGTTTCGTTGCTCGATAGCGCAATTAACCAGAAATTCGATGCCATTCTAACGGATCATGGGGATTCCTTGCTGACGCCGGGCGTGAAAAAGGCAGTAGAACAAAATATCCCGGTTGTTGTTTTCGATGCAGATATTAACGTTCCGGGAGCAACAGTGTTGTCCCAGGATGATCAGAAGATGGCTGAGCTTACGCTCGAGCAAATGAAAAAAGATATTAACGGACAAGGCAATATCGTAAAAGTATGGGTAGCCGGCTTTGCACCAATGGAACGTCGTCAGATTGCTTATGGCAAGTTCCTGAAAGAGAACCCGGACATCAAGGAGATAGCAACGTTTGGTTCAGCACAGAACCCGGCGCTGGATACACAAGCTAAAATGGAAGCGATTCTGAAACAATATCCAAAAGGTGAAATCACGGCGGTATGGACTGCATGGGATGAGTTCGCTAAAGGTGCGGCGCGTGCCATTCAGCAAGCAGGACGTGACGAGATCAAGGTATATGGTATCGACATGAGTGATGAAGATTTGCAGATGATCCAGGATCCGAAAAACCCTTGGGTAGCTTCCGCAGCGGTTGATCCAACCGACATTGGACGTGTTCAGGTTCGTTATGCATACCAGAAGCTGAATGGGGATGAGACTGAGGATCAAGTGGTTCTCAACCCGGTTTATGTACAGCGTGATGCGCTGCCAGACAAACAAATCTCCACTTCAGAGCTGTCCGAGTATGTGGAGGGCTGGGGAGGAAGTACACAGGGAATCAAGGATTGGATGTCGGAATACGGAGTTACTGCTAAATAAAACAGCGTAACGGGGGCGCGCCACAAGGCGCGCTTTTTCCTACCATGATGAAAAAACTACATGAGAATGTGATACTCCCGGAGGGGAGCGATTGGAGGTTGGCGTCATGAGTACTGCACCGATTCTGCTTCAAATGGAACATATCCACAAGCAGTTTGCAGGCATTCCTGCACTGAAAGACGTGGAGTTCTCCGTCAAAGGTGGGGAAATACACGCGCTGCTTGGTGCGAATGGTGCCGGCAAGAGCACATTGATGAAAATTCTGTCTGGTGCCTATCAACTGGATCAGGGCAGCATCCAATTAAGTGGGCAAACGCTTCATCTAAATTCACCGGGAGATGCCAAAGCGAGTGGAATTCACTGTGTGTATCAAGAGGTAGATGCTGCGTTGGTTCCCCAATTGACAGCTGCCGAGAACATTATGCTGGATCAATTGGCGTCACCTGACGGAGGTTGGTGGAAAAGTCCGCGGAAACTGCAACAGCGTGCGGCTGAAGCTTTACAGCAATTAGGAGCGGCTATATCCGTTCACAAAAAAGTAGCCGACCTGACGCTCGCGGAGAAGCAGATGATTCTGCTCGCACGTATCCTGATTCAGGATGCCAAGGTCATTATTTTTGATGAACCAACTGCACCGCTGAGCCAGGAAGAAACGGACGCTTTTTTCCGAATTGTACATTTGTTGAAAGAACGCGGAGTGGCATGTATTTTCATTACGCACCGTCTTCCTGAAGTTACGAGTCACTGTGACCGCGTTACTGTTATGAGAGATGGACAACATGTGTTTACGGGTGAGGCAAAAGAGCTTACGATCAATGATCTGGTGACGCAGATGCTCGGAAAACCGTTTGAGGAAGAGTTCCCCAAGACAAAAGCACCGGTAGGTGAAGTGCTGCTGGAAGCAAGAGGACTTCGGCGTGGAGTCCGCGTCAAGGGGGTGGACCTGTCTGTTCGTCGAGGCGAAGTGCTTGCTGTGGTAGGGCTTGTAGGTGCGGGGAAAACGGAATGTTCCCGTTTGTTGATTGGTGCAGATCGGCTGGAGAGTGGAGAGATTCGGCTTAACAATCGTGAGCTCCGTCTTTCCCAACCTGCTGATGCTGCGGCTCTGGGCATTGTCTCTGTGCCTGAGGAACGGCGGAAACAGGGGATTCTGATTGAGGAAAACGTGGAACGGAATTTGAGCTTGCCTTTGCTTGGGCGTCTTAGTAGATTAGGTTTTGTAAGTCGAAAGCGAGAGCGTGAGAATGCGGAATCTTTAGTGCAGCAGCTCGGTATCAAAACATCCTCAGTGCGGCAGGAAGTGAAGTATTTAAGCGGTGGAAATCAGCAAAAGGTAGCCATTGGCAAATGGCTGAATGCCGACGCAGACGTATTTATCTTTGATGAGCCAACAAAAGGTGTGGATATCGGCGCCAAAAGTGACATTTTTCGCATCATTAACGAACTGGCTTTGGCGGGTAAAGCTGTTATCTATTTCACGTGTGAACTGGATGAAGGATTGGGCATAGGTGATCGGATTGCAGTCATGTGTGAAGGGACCATTGTAAAAGAATTCAAACGGGGCGAGACCAATCAAGAACAGCTGCTATACTACGCAAGCGGTGGACAAGAGGTGGAAGCATGAAGGATAAATCATTGGATTTTGCGTTCCGTTATGGCGCGATTATCGTTATTATTGGTGTTATCGCATTTTTCGGTATTAAATTGCCTTATTTCTTCACGTATAGTAACTTGACCGATATTTTGGGTTCAATCTCTATCGTGACATTTGTGGCGATAGGTGTTACCTTATCTCTCATTGTAGACGGATTTGATCTTTCAGTGGGGGCAACCGTCTCGCTGACAACTGTCGTTACCGCTTCATTAATGATTTGGTATCAGCAGCCGCTGGCAGTTGTCATTATCGTCCCACTGATTATTGGGGCTGTGATTGGTTGGCTTAATTCCTTGCTCATTGTGAAACTTCGTATTCCCGATCTGCTGGCTACCCTTGCCACAATGTACATTATCGGTGGAATTCATAAAACGTATGCTCAAGGATACACGATCTATAACCATATGCAGTTTCCAGACGGAAGCAAGGCTGCTGGAGAGATGGATCCTACATTTCTGCAGCTGGGGCAAGGGAAATGGCTGGGAATGCCGATTTCGGTCATCCTGCTGCTCATTGCGGTTATCGGTGTGCATATCTTTTTGACGTATACGAAGTATGGGCGCCAGATGTATGTTACTGGGGGAAATGAAGAAGCGGCACGCCTATCCGGTATTAAGGTGAAAAAGGTGCGTACACTCGCTTATGTAGCTGCTGGAGTGTTTGCTGCAATCGGCGGTATTATCTATGCATCGAAAGTAGGTTCAGGGCAAATTGATGCCGGTTCTCCGTTGTTAATGGAATCTGTGGCCGCTGTGTTTGTCGGATTCTCTGTATTTGGTGCAGGTAAGCCAAACGTGATCGGAACATTCATTGGCTCGGTTCTAATTGGTGTACTGGTGAACGGTTTGACGATGATGAATGTTCAATATTTCACGCATGATATTGTAAAAGGTGGGGTACTCGTGCTTGCTCTGGCCGTTACATTTTACGTGTTAAACCGCAACCGCACTTGAAATTGTGTGCTGTCTGTATTAGTATAAAATTTGTTCGGCGTCTGAAACAACCTTTGTTTCAGGCGACATTCTGCCGGAAATGACTGTTGACCGCAGGCCGAGATTTGTGTTCATCACGCTCAAGATGTACGTAGATTTTTTGTGTATGAACGTATATTTCGCTATAAAACGGAAACACAGTATAACATTCAGGACATTGATTCAGGAGGTGAAAAAACAAATGAACAAATCAGACTTGATTACACACGTGTCTGAAGCGACAGAATTGTCCAAAAAGGATGTAACGAAAGCGGTTGATGCCGTATTCGAAGCAATCTCTGAGGCTCTTCAAAGCGGAGACAAAGTACAATTGGTTGGTTTTGGGAACTTCGAAGTTCGCGAGCGCTCTGCACGTAAAGGACGCAACCCGCAAACAGGTGAAGAAATCGAAATTCCTGCGAGCAAAATTCCTGCATTCAAACCAGGTAAAGCGCTCAAAGACGGAATTAAATAAGATTTCTACATATTCCATATGTCGACAAAAAGACCGTGACTTGTTCACGGCCTTTTCTTTTGTCTTTAATCATTGTTCTTCCTGTCGTTTAGCGACTCCGGTTCATCCGGTTGCTGCGCATAGGCAATCAGAATCAGTTCTTCTCCAGCAGCTGAGGACAGTTGCTGTTCGGTTTCTTTTAACTGGCGAATATGCTCGTCTGTCAGTGCTGCGGGAATGTATTTCATAGAGACTCTCCTTTCTGTGGCTGGATCACTTGTAGTATGACCTGGGAGTAACAGATTATTGCGCTCCATTCACATAAGGGCTGGTTGACAAATGAAACAATCTTAATCATCATTAACGCTATTGAACAAGGAGAGGGGATGTGCGTGATGGATCATCCAACCGGCAGTGATTATATCGTAATTAAGGCGGAGGAGAACGGTGTTCAGGTGATCGGCTTAACCCGAGGTCAGGATACCCGTTTCCACCATACCGAGAAGCTGGATAAGGGAGAAGTCATGTTTGCCCAATTTACCAATCATACTTCCGCCATTAAAATCCGTGGAAAAGCCACGCTGATCACCAAGCATGGACAGATTCAGTCTGAATAATGAAAATTGCAGGCATAGCCTGCTTTTTTTCATTGTACAATGAGGTATGAGCCTTTACCGGACAGACTACACTAACAGGTAAGGGCAGGGAGGCATTTATGAAACCGCGGATGATCGTGACTGCTTCGCTGCTGGCAACGGTTGCGGCGGTCCTTCTGCTTGTTGCCATACAAACCTTACATATGCGTACCTTGGGCGGTGAAAACATACAACCCGTTTCTGCGACGCAGCATCCCGTCCAGCTAACGGAAGACAATCTGGTGGATGTGCTGAGCACCATGAAATTATCGACACCCATTGCCAGGGTGGAGTGGAAACAATCCATTTTGACGCTTGATCTAAAGGTGACCGGAACCAGCACAAGTTACACCGAAATCTATGGTAATATGGCTACTGTGGCAGATTTGGGCTTTCGAAGTCTGGATAACGTTGAACAGGTGATGCTGCGTGTTATGGCAGAGGATGAATGGCTTCACAAAAGACATTTGTTGATCGCTGCGGATTTTCGACGTGGGGAATGGCCGATGTATGCGATCGAAACGCTTCGAGACTGGAATAGCCCGATCCTCTCCGACGAATTGAAGGACTGGTTTCACATGATGGAGACCGAACTTTGGAAGAAGCAATTCGAAATGTCAAGTCAGGGGTAATAGAATAGCAGGATTCAGTGCGTGCCCGATAAACATATGCTATAATATATAAGATTGTAGTGCAGAAATGGTTTAACAATGCAAAGGCTCGGAGGCTGAGAATGAATTCATATCGCGTACCCCAACTAGCAAAGAAATATACGGATTACGACATGATTCGACAACATACGGAAATCCCATCATTTCCGGATAGCCGGGCTCGTCTGCTGCAGGTATTTGTGGGCCGCACAGACGAAAAGGTGCATGATGAGCTATACGCTCTCGCAACCTCGCTCGTTCAGTTGGCCATGGATACGCATGATCGAATCGATACGATATCCGGAGAGCGTAGAGAAGTGGAGATGCGTTCACGCCAGCTGAATGTTCTTGCCGGAGATTATTTCAGTAGTCGTTTCTATCAGTTGCTTGCCCATGCAGGCAAAATTGAAATGATCGGTAAACTTAGTGGTGCTGTATCCGAAGTGAATGCTCGTAAGATGACGCTGTATGAACGGATGAAAAAGCTTCTCGTTTCGGCTGAAGAATACTTGCGTGAAACAATACAGCTGAAGATGCAGCTGTTTCTTTCTTTTACAGGCATGATTCGCGATGACGAAGCATCACTATGGAACGACCTGTTGACCGAATTCAGCTACTGCGAGGCAATTATGGAAGAGCTGCAGCAGATGAATGACGAACAGAACTTTTATCACAGTTATGCTTTCTGGCATATTTACGAGTATGGCAATGACGACGAGCGGAATATGCTGCGTCAGCCAGAGCCGGATACAAGAGCATGGAGCGGTATGGTGCTGAAGTATCGGATCGGCGAGTTTTTGCTGGACAAGCTTCGTGAGTGTACACACCGTATACAACTGTTGCTGCAAGACGAGGAAGATCAACTGGGCCTGCATGAGATCAATGCAATTCTGGAGCCTTACCTGACGTATTTGCAGCCTTCACATGCGGCAGTAAGGGAAGATTGAGGGGGAGACAGACGAATGGGGAGCGGAGAGACCAAACCTAAAGAAGAATTTGTCCATTCTGTTTTTCAGAGTATAGCCGGTAAATATGACGTCATGAATGATATTCTGAGTTTCCGCAGGCACAAGGCTTGGCGTAAATTCACCATGAAGAAGATGAATATGTCCAAAGGTGATACCGGTCTTGATCTGTGCTGCGGCACATGTGACTGGACGCTCGCGATGGCTGAAGCAAGTGAAACAGGTCACATGCATGGACTGGATTTCAGCAGCAACATGTTAGAGGTGGGACAAACCAAGGTTGACGCTGTAAATCGTCAAAAACAAATTACGTTGGTACAGGGCAATGCGATGTCGCTTCCCTTTGAAGACAATTCATTCGATTATGTGACGATCGGTTTTGGACTGCGTAATGTACCGGATCTGAGACAGGTTCTGTCGGAGATGAAACGTGTAGTGAAACCGGGTGGCATGGTGGTGTGCCTGGAATTGTCCAAGCCGACATGGCAGCCGTTTAAAGGTATTTATTATTTTTATTTTGAACAAGTATTACCCAATCTTGCCAAATTGTTTGCCAAACGTTATGAGCAGTATAAATGGCTGCCGGACTCACTTGCACTTTTTCCAGGAAGAAAGGAACTGGCCGATATTTTCGCTGAAACTGGATTAAAGCAAGTGCAGGCCTATCCTCTGACCGGAGGTATTGCGGCATTGCATATTGGAACCAAGGAGAATCAGCATGTTTAGGAAAATTCGCATCTTTTTAGAAATGATCAAAATTGAACACACGCTTTTCGCTTTACCTTTTGCATTTATGGGAGCCATCCTCGGTTCCATGGTAGTGAATGATACATTCCCGACCTGGATGCAGATTATGTGGGTACTACTGGCTATGATTGGTGCAAGAAGTGCTGCTTTTGGCTTGAACCGCATGATTGACCAGGCCATAGACAAGAAAAATCCACGTACCGCGATGAGAGCAATTCCGGCCGGTTTGTTGAAAAATGGTGAGGTCGTTATTTTTATCATAGTATCATTTGTGCTCTTGTTCTGGGCCTCATCCAACCTTAACGTGTTATCCATGCAGCTGTTGCCGATAGCTGTATTTATGCTGGTATTGTATTCATATACCAAACGTTTCACCTGGTTGTGTCACGTAGTGCTTGGTATGACCATTGGTCTGGCTCCACTTGGGGGTTGGGTAGCGGTAACGGGTACGATGGATTGGACAGCGATTGTGCTGTACGTTACGATTGTGTTCTGGACTGCAGGGTTCGATATCATCTATGCATGTCAGGATCTGGATTTTGATCAGGGCGAGGGTCTTCATTCCATACCTTCCCGTTTTGGTCTTAACAAATCATTGCAGATCGCAAAGTTCTTCCACGTGATTACAGCAATCGGTTTTCTTGCTTTGTTATTGTTGACCGATCTGAGCTGGTGGTATGGTGCCGGAATGCTGATTACTTATGGTATCCTCTTCTATGAACACTATATTGTATCGCCAAATGACATGAGCCGGGTGCAGACCGCATTCTTTACAATGAACAGTGTGCTCAGTCTGGTTGTATTCACATTTACTTTAATTGATCTGGCGGTGAAATAAAGATGCAGCAGCCGGACAATAAACGACTAGTTGTCGGAATTACCGGGGCCAGTGGAAGTATATATGGCATCAGATTAATTGAAACGCTGCTTGATCTTGAATACACCGTGCATCTGGTGATCTCCAATGCTGGGTGGCGTGTATTAAAAGAAGAAATGGACTGGGATGTTGCGAATCGGGACCGTGTACTGGAAGAAAAATTCGGCGGCCGTGCGGGTTCCCTGATCTATCATCCCGTTAGTGATATTGGTGCCTCCATCGCAAGTGGTTCTTTCCTGGCAGAAGGCATGATTATAATGCCGTGCTCCATGGGTACTCTTTCATCCATTGCACAAGGCTCGTCGGACAATCTGATGTCCCGGGCTGCTGATGTCATGATGAAAGAGGGAAGAACGCTGATTTTGGTGCCACGTGAGACGCCACTGCATGCCATCCATCTGGAAAACATGCTGAAGCTCTCACGGCTTGGTGTCCGAATGATTCCGGCCATGCCTGCTTTTTATTACAAACCCCAAACGATGGACGAGTTGATTCTGTTTCTGGTGGGTAAAGTGCTCGATAGTCTGCGCATCCCGCATCAACTGTTTACCAGATGGGGAGAACCGGATGAACGGGGATAGCTTCTGAGTTTCCTTTAATTTTGAATCTGCTGACCGAAATGCAGTGGCAACTCAACTTGCTGTCCCCCAATCCCGGGGTATTGGTGAGCGCTGATGGTGATGTTTGATGGAACCACAGCCTTGACCCATGCTCCGGCAACTTCTGTACTTATGTTTCAGAACAAGTCGCAGAGTTTAATTCCCGGATGTCGGCCTTGACATTCGAAGAAGATTAGTACGTCTTAGAAGAACACAAGCAGGAAAGGCAAGCCCTGGTTTTTCGTTATGCCTGCAGGCCCGACTTGCTGGAGGGGAAGGTAAGCATGGATTTATGGACTGACAATACGCTGACACGGGTGAACGAATGAAACTATTGGATATTTTCGGGTTGTTAAAAAAAGACATGGACTACATTGAAAAAGAGCTGTATCGCAGTGTTCAGGGAGAACAGAAGCTGCTAAGCGAAACGTCACTTCACCTGCTCAAGGCAGGGGGGAAGCGTTTGCGTCCGGTATTTGTGTTACTGGGTGGGAAATTTGGTACATACGACATTGAACGTCTGAAGCTGGTAGCGGTTCCGCTGGAACTGATTCATTCGGCTTCTCTGGTTCACGATGATGTTATTGATAACGCCGCGACACGCAGAGGTAAACCTACGGTGAAGTCCAAATGGGATAATCGGATTGCCATGTACACCGGAGATTACATTTACGGCAAGGCGCTTGAAATGACTGCGGGCCTGTCCGATCCGGCGATACACCGTATTCTGGCCAAAGCGATGGTGCAGATGTCCATTGGTGAAATGGAGCAAATTCGGGACTTTTTCAATACGGGACAAAGTGTACGTAATTATCTCTTGCGCATTCGTCGCAAAACGGCGCTTCTTATTGCTGTCAGCTGCCAATTGGGGGCGCTTGCTACTCGTGCGCCGGAACATGTATCTTCGTTGCTGTACACCTACGGTTACAACGTGGGTATGGCGTTCCAGATTCAGGACGATGTGCTTGATCTGGTTGGAACCGAGAAGCAACTGGGCAAGCCTCCAGGCAGTGATATGAAGCAGGGAAATATTACGCTGCCTGTACTGTATGCATTGCAGGAACCCAACTTGCGTGAGCCTTTGCTGGAGGAGATAAGCCGCGTTCAGCACGAGGAGGGACGGGCGAGTGCATCCGATGCGATTGGAATGATTCGCCAAAGTCAAGGAATTGCTAAAGCAGAAGCCTTGGCTGACCGATATATGAAGAAAGCGCTCGATGCTCTGGATCAACTGCCTAACATCAAGACCACCAAAAACTTGCGTGATATCGCTCATTTTGTAGTCAAACGTACGCATTAATATGTTTGGACTTTACTCTGCTATGGACGGCGCCTTTTCATGATGCAGTTTTTCGTGTAGCTGTTCTCACTCAAAAAAATAATGTTCATGTGATATTCCTCATTGGGGGGATTTGGACATGTATGTTACAATCAAAGGGATTGCGTTTACATAATGAAATAACTTTGAACCGTGAGTGAGGAGTGAGCCTATGGATCGTACATTTTTGATGGTGAAGCCGGATGGTGTGCAGCGTGGTTTGATTGGGCGTATCGTTAGCCGTCTGGAAGACAAAGGATTTAAGTTGGTGGCAGGCAAGCTGGTGCAGATGTCTGAAGATCAGGCCAAACGCCATTATGCTGAACATGAGGGGAAACCGTTCTTCGATGATCTGGTTCGTTTTATCACATCTGGACCTGTATTTGCTATGGTCTGGGAAGGTGACGACATCGTGGCGCTTGCGCGCATCGTAATCGGGAAAACCAATGTGAAGGAAGCGGCTCCGGGTACCATTCGCGGAGATTTCGCCAGCCACACACCGCATAATCTGATTCATGGGGCGGATTCACCGGAAAGCGCCACTCGTGAAGCAGCAAACTTCTTTACTCCGGATGAGCTGGTAACGTACGACAAGAGCATCGCAGCCTGGTTGTAATTTTTTAGCCAGAAGGGTGATACGATGCTGGAGCAGGAACAACTACTAGACCCGGATTACGCCGGATTTATTCGGAAAATCAAAGAGAGCACAGGCATTGATCTTGCTCAATACAAGGAAGGCCAGATGAAAAGACGGCTGACCACACTTCGTAACAAAAACGGATTTCATACGTTTTCTATCTTTTTTGATGCCATGCAAAAGGACAAGTCTCTATTTTATGAGTTTCTGGACCGCATGACCATTAACGTCTCGGAATTTTGGCGCAACCCTAATCGCTGGGAAGTACTGCGGGATGAAATCTTGCCCGAGTTGCTGGGTCCGAAGCGTGGCGTTAAGGTGTGGAGTGCCGCTTGTTCCACAGGCGAAGAACCTTACACGCTGGCGATGATTCTGGACACGATGGGGATTCTTAAGGGAAGCTCCATTACGGCAAGTGACTTGGATGAAGGTGCTCTCGCAAAAGCCAAGGAAGGGCGTTATATGGAACGCTCGCTTAAAGATGTTCCGAAGGAAACGGCCAATCGATACTTCAAGCAGGATGGCTTGGTGTACCGTATTGATGAACAACTGAAAAGTTCAGTTAAGTTCATGAAGCAAAATCTGTTGCTGGATCGTTTTGACGAGGGATATGATCTGATTGTGTGCCGCAATGTCATGATCTATTTTACCGAGGAAGCCAAAAACCTGTTGTATCACAAGTTTGCAACAAGTTTGCGTCCAGGTGGTATTTTGTTCGTGGGCAGTACGGAACAGATTTTCTCCCCAGGACAATATGGTCTGGAGACAGCGGAAACATTCTTTTATCGCAAAAAATAATTTTAATTATTTCATAACCGTCTGGCGTGCACATGTATATGTGTCCAGGCGGTTATTTGCATAATGGATGAATGGATATTTCCCAGACACGTCGGAATCTCAAACAATCACCATTCGAGTCCAATCCATTTTAGGACAAGAAACGACCGGCTTTCTTGTCAAAGCCGGTCAGCTATACTATAATAAGCAAAGAAATTATGGGATTTTAGCAATGTGAAGTTTAACAGTTTAAAGGGGGAACGTATTATGAGTTTACGCTATTTAACCGCAGGGGAGACGCACGGACCCCAATTAACCGCAATTATTGAAGGCTTGCCAAGCAATCTGAATATTGACTTTGAAGAGCTGAATTTTCAGCTTCACCGCCGCCAGAAGGGATATGGCCGTGGACGTCGCATGCAAATTGAGAAGGATCAGGCCAATTTCGTTGGTGGTATCCGTCACGGATATACAACGGGTGCTCCCGTAGCGTTGGTTGTTCAAAATAATGACTGGAAACACTGGCAGAATATTATGAATATTGAGCCGATTGAAGGCAGTGACGAAGAGAAACGTCGCGTTCATCGTCCACGTCCGGGACATGCCGACTTGAATGGCGGGCTCAAATATAACCTGAAAGATTTGCGTAATGTGCTGGAGCGTTCCAGTGCGCGTGAGACAACGGTGCGTGTAGCGTGTGGTGCTATTGCACGTCAATTCCTCGCTGAATTCGGAATCAAAGTAGCTGGACGTGTGTTGCGTATCGGAGAAATTGAAGCTCCTTATCAAGATCTGCCGATCGATGAACTGATCGAAGTGACAGAAGCTTCCTCCGTACGTGTAACTGATGCAGAAACCGAGAAGAAGATGGAAGCCTACATCGACCAGATCAAGCAGGAAGGCGACTCCATCGGTGGAATCGTTGAATGTATCGTTGAAGGTGTGCCTGTGGGTCTTGGTAGCCACGTACAATATGACCGTAAACTGGATGCACGGATTGCTCAGGGCGTAATGTCCATTAACGCATTCAAAGGTGTGGAAATTGGTATCGGGTTCGAAGCCGGAACGATTCGTGGTTCTCAGGTGCATGATGAGATTGTGCATAGTGAAGAGCGTGGTTATCACCGGGCTACCAACCGTTTGGGCGGATTCGAGGGCGGAATGACTAACGGTATGCCAGTTGTGGTACGTGGGGTTATGAAACCTATTCCTACGTTGTACAAACCGCTTCAAAGTGTGGATATCGATACCAAAGAAGCATTTACAGCTCAGGTTGAACGTTCTGATGCATGTGCTGTTCCGGCAGCGAGTGTCGTAATGGAGCATGTGGTAGCCTGGGAAATTGCAAAAGCTTTCCTTGAGAAATTTGGCGGAGACTCCATGGAGGAAATCCGCGCGAACTTTGCCAACTACAATAATCAACTGGAGAATTACTAAGATGCGCCAGCTGACAGTGCAGTTGGAGGAGCGCTCTTATCCAATCCTGATTGGCAGCGGTCTGTTGGCTCAAGCGCCTCAATATTTTGAGCAATATGGCTTAACCAAAAAAAGCCCCTTACTCATTATTACCGATGAGCATGTGGCCCCCAAATACTTGTCTGATCTGGAACAAACATTGCGTACGGCTGGTTTTACAGTCGTCTCCGCAGTTGTTCCATCGGGTGAAACATCCAAATCCCTTTCGGTATATCAGGATATGATGACTGTCGCCATTGAAGGCAAACTGGATCGCAGTTCGGCGATTGTTGCTCTAGGCGGGGGTGTAGTAGGGGATCTGGCTGGTTTTGTTGCTGCTACATATATGCGTGGAATCAAGTTTGTACAAGTGCCTACGACGATTCTGGCGCATGACAGCAGTGTTGGCGGCAAGGTGGCTGTCAATCATCCGCTGGCTAAAAATATGATCGGTGCATTCCATCAGCCAGAGCTGGTACTTTATGATGTGGATACTCTTCAAACCTTACCGCCACGCGATGTCTCGGCTGGTTTGTCAGAGATGCTGAAGCATGGACTGATTCGTGACGAAGCTTTTGCATACTGGTGTGAGGAGCATGCGGATGAGCTGCTTGCCCTTGATCCGGAAGCTCTGGGATATGGCTTGGAACGAGGCTGTGGTATTAAGGCAGAGATTGTATCGCGTGACGAACGGGAAAATGGAGAACGCGCATTGTTAAACCTGGGTCATACGATTGGTCATGCCATTGAAGCGATTGCCGGTTACGGCGAATTTCTGCATGGTGAAGCCATCTCGATTGGTATGGCGGGTTCGGCATTGCTCGGTGAGAAGTTGGGAGCCCCAGCAGGCCTCTATGACGATACGGTTCGCATGCTGCGTTCACTGCGCCTGCCGGTGACGATGCCAAAACATTTGGATACGGATGCATTAATGGATGCAATGATGCACGACAAAAAGTTCCGTGAAGGCCATATGGTCTTCATTATTCCTGACCGGATCGGCGCTGCCAGAATTGTGAAAGATGTACCGGTATCGGCAGTACGCGACGTCATTGAATTGCTCAAGAAGGGAGATTAAAAGCGATGGTTACTCGGGGAATTCGCGGGGCTACTACGGTCACGCATAATAACGAAGAACATATTTTGAAAGAAACGGCTGTACTATTGCAGGAAATCGTGGATCGTAACGAGATCCAACCCGAAGATATTTGCAGTGTGTGGATTACGATGACTGGAGATTTGGATGCTGCTTTCCCGGCAAAGGCAATTCGCCAGTTGGATGGCTGGGAGCTTGTACCCTTGATGTGTGCGCTGGAAGTTCCGGTTGCAGGCGCCTTGCCACAGTGCATCCGTTTTATGGTACATGTTAACACTGCAAAAGGTCAGAATGAAATCAACCATGTGTATCTTAACGGAGCACAGTCTCTGCGTCCCGATTTGGCGGCACCTTCCAAATCGTAAGATTAGAGTGGTTGTCAAATCATTCGGAATGCTGTATAGTGAGAACCAGTTGAGTAGAGTAGAGATTGAGCTGAGAGCAGCTGAGATGAGTGGAGTATATAGCAGAGTCTAGCGGGTGGTAACCGGAGCAACAGAAGCCGGTCAACTGATTCGCGGTACGTCGTGCTACGGAATTGTTGGAAACAGGATGAAGGAATGCAAACGTGTCTAGCGACATCGTTTTGTTTAGGTATAACACAACCGATATCCTCATGCATTTCATGAAAGAATGAGTGCTATGAATGAGAATAGTGTATACCGGTACATTTCCTTATGATTTGATGGATATATATTACATCAATACAACAGCCTGTGTGATAATTCGGTAAGGATGCATGTATATGGACTTGTTATTTATGAAGCACCAACCTGTTGAAACAGCTTATAACCAAACCTCTACCTGATGGTAGAGGTTTTTTTGTATATTGACTTGTTTCTTCTACCCATATAGGTTCAACTAAACTTTTTACACAAAAACGGAGAGGACAGAAATAACCTGAAGAAGCGGAGCGTTCGCCTTTATCACCGGATTTTCCCTTTAGAAAGGGAATCAAAAAATCTGGGGATAACAGCGATCGGAAGGTTGTTCTGTCATCGGAGTGCTCAGTGTAAACCTCTTTAGTTGAACTTATATAAATCTGAAAGGACGTGATCTGATGATAACGCCAAACGTTAATCAAGTACTGAAAATGTCGAATGAATATAATCTGATTCCGGTAGTCAAACGGATTCTGGCAGACATGGAGACCCCGATTCGGATTTTTCGCCGTTATGCTGACAACGACCGGGCATTTCTGCTGGAAAGTGTGGAGGGTGGAATTCAATGGGCGAGATATTCCTTCATTGGTACAGATCCGTTCCTGATGATCTCCGCCAAAAAAGGCCGGATCGTGGTAGAAGAAGCGGGACAGATTCGAGAACTGCCAGGCAAGCCGATTGAAGAACTCAAAGCGCTGCTGCGTAAGTATCGTAGTCCGAAGGATGATGAACTGCCCCCATTTACAGGCGGGGCCATCGGTTTCTTTGGATACGATCTGCTGCAATATTATGAGAAGCTTCCGGCCCACGCGCTGGATGATCTGAAAATGGATGATATTCGCTTCATGTTCTGTGACCAGATTATCGTGTTTGACCATGTGAAGCAGCAGATGCTGCTCGTGGGCAATGTGCACGTGAAAGACGGTGCAACGGATGATGATATCCGTAAAGCTTATGCTTTAACTTCTGAGAAGCTGGAACAGGCGGCTGAACGCTTGCAGCAGCAAGGACCAGGGGAGAACCTGAACCCGCGTTCCATCCCAGGAGACGTGGAACTGGGAGATATCCAATCCAATCTCACGAAGGAACAGTTTATCGGGAATGTAGAACAGGCCAAAGAGTACATTCGGGCAGGAGATATTTTTCAGGTGGTGTTATCCCAACGTTTCCATATTGATACCGAAGTTTCTCCGCTGCATGTATATCGCGTGCTTCGGACGTTGAATCCATCACCCTACATGTATTATCTGAAGATGGACGATGAAATTATCGTAGGGACTTCACCGGAAGCGTTGGTAAAAGTGGATGGAAACCGCGTAGAGACACGGCCGATTGCGGGAACCCGTCCAAGAGGAGCTACGGAAGCAGAAGATCGTGCATTGGCCGCAGATCTGCTGCAGGATGAGAAGGAACGTGCGGAACATCTGATGCTTGTCGATCTGGGTCGTAATGATCTGGGACGTGTGTCTAACTTCGGAAGTGTGAAATGTGACATGTTCATGGAGATTGAACGATATTCCCACGTCATGCACATGGTGTCCAACGTTACAGGTGAGCTTAGAGAAGACAAGGATTTCTTTGATGCATTTCTTTCATGTTTGCCAGCGGGTACCGTATCAGGTGCGCCGAAGCTGCGTGCGATGGAAATTATCGCCGAACTGGAAAAAGAAGCACGGGGTGCTTATGCAGGTGCAATCGGTTATCTTGGTTTCTCAGGCAACATGGACTCCTGTATTACAATCCGAACGATTATTTTCAAAAAAGGAAAAGCTTATGTGCAGGCTGGAGCCGGAATCGTATGGGATTCGGTGCCTGAGAATGAATATGAAGAAACAGTAAACAAAGCCAAAGCGTTGCTCAAGGCAATTCGTACAGCAGAAGCGATGTTTCCTGCCAAAGAAAAGGATCACACGTTGAAACTTGCCAACGCCGATTATTTTGTTACCCCGGCCACGGCCGCACAAAACTGAGAGAGGAGAGACCGGAAATGAATATGAACCCAGTCATGAATGAAGAATTCGAGCGATCTGTAACTGAAGTTAGTCATGCTGAAGGCATGAAGAATGGCCTTGCCAAAATTTTGGAGGGCAGCCACCTGGAGCAGGCAGAAGCGCGCGACCTAATGTACTCTATCATGAGAGGTGAGGCGACTCCGGCTCAAATCGGAGGTTTGCTTATGGGCTTGCGGATGAAGGGGGAAACGGTGGATGAAATCACGGGGTTTGCCGAAGCCATGCGTGGACAGGGCGGACGGATTCTGACGGACGGCAATGGACTGCTGGACACCTGTGGAACAGGGGGCTCTGGTATTCATAAATTCAACATTTCAACGGCGTCGGCCATCATTGCTTCAGCCGTTTCTGTCCGGGTGGCGAAGCATGGCAATCGCTCTGCCTCAGGCAAGGCGGGCAGTGCGGATGTACTTGAAGCCTTGGGCGTGAATATTCATCTGAACGGAGAGCAGGCGAGACAATGTCTCGATGAGATCGGAATCTGTTTTTGTTTTGCTCAGGTGTACCACCCATCTATGAAACATGCTGCTGCGCCAAGAAAAGAGCTGGGTGTGCGTACGATCTTTAACATGCTCGGACCTCTCACCAATCCTGCTGGAGCGGATCGACAATTGCTTGGTTTATATGACCGCAGCCGGACACCGATGATCGCTGAAGTGTTGAATCGTCTGGGGCTGAAAAGAGCTTTGGTCGTAGCGAGTCATGATGGACTGGATGAAATCAGCATCTCCGCACCTACCCAGGTATCCGAGCTGCGCAATGGTGAAGTGCATACGTATGACATTGATCCACGGGACATGGGATTATCGTTGCATCCGCTGGAATCGGTTCTTGGAGGAGATGCGGCTCAGAATGCCGAAATTATTAAAAGGATCTTCCAGGGAGAACGGAGCGCATACCGGGATGTCGTTCTGTTGAATGCTGGAGCGTGCATCTATGTATCCGGTTTAGCGAATACCATTGCAGAAGGTGTGTTGATGGCAACAGAAGCTGTAGACTCTGGTAAGGCTGCCAGAAAGCTGGAACAGTTAATTCATACAACGGAGGCGTACAGTCATGTATCTTGATCGAATCGTAGCAACCAAACATAAAGAAGTTGAAGTTCTCGCACAAACATTTCAGATGGACGATGCGCTGAAAAAGATAGAGGCATTACCCAATACTCGTGGATTCGAACGTGCTTTATCAGAGAGACGTAACCGTAAGCTGGGTCTCATTGCCGAAGTGAAGAAGGCTTCTCCGTCCAAAGGACTGATTCGTCCTGATTTCCATCCGGTAGAGATTGCTTCCGCATACGAACGGGCTGGAGCGGATTGTATATCCGTATTGACCGACGTTTCTTATTTCCAGGGAAATAGCGAATACTTGCAGGCTATTCATGAAGCTGTGAACATACCGCTACTGCGCAAGGATTTTATTATAGATGAGCGCCAGATTGCCGAGGCAAGGCTGCTTGGCGCGGATGCCGTTTTGCTGATTGCGAGCATTCTGACACCCGAACAGATGCGACAATATCTGACGTTTGCCAAAAGTCTGGGCCTGGATGCATTAATTGAAGTCCATGACCGTGCAGAGCTGGAGCAGGTACTCGATATTCCGCAGGCAACACTTGTGGGCATCAACAACCGCAATCTGAAAACATTCGAAACCAGTCTGAACACCACGTTGGATTTGATGAACTTGATTCCGGATGGTGTAACATTAATCAGTGAAAGTGGAATTGACGGCCCTCAACCATTGGAATCTCTTATTGAGGCAGGTGTGCATGGTATCCTTGTTGGGGAGCATCTGATGCGCAAAGACGATGTTGAAGCTGCGGTATATGAACTGATGGGTCCAAAAGCATGAATGCATTTAATCATGACGGCACAGGCAGCAGAGACGTAAATCTGCGAAAGCGGCCGGCAGCGGCTGTAAAAATATGTGGACTTCAGGACGTTGAAGTGCTAAAATCGATGATAAACTTGCCTGTGGATTACATTGGTGTTGTTTTTGCCCCATCCCGTCGCCGTATTACACCTGAACAGGGTGCCGAGCTAAGAACGGTTCTCTTGGACTGGACGATGTTCGATCGGCCCAAGCTGGCGGGTGTTTTCGTGAATCCCACGCTCGAAGAGCTGGAAAGCATCATGCAGATTTCACGCCTGGATGTCATTCAGCTGCATGGACAGGAATCGCCTGAATTTTGTGAAGAAGTGAAGCAGCGCTTCGGTACCGAAGTGTTTAAGGCTTTCTCTTTTCCCAAGGATGAAACAGGTTCATTATCTGACGATACCGCCTTGCTGGCACTTGATCCATATAAAAATGTGGTGGACGCCATATTGCTCGATACGTTTGACCCGCTCTATGGAGGGGGCTCCGGTAAAACCTTTGCCTGGGAACGAATTCCTTTCTACGCCGAATGGGCAAGAAAACATGGAATTGCATTGTTCGTGGCAGGAGGATTGCAGCCGGATAATGTGCAACAACTGATACAGACATATGCGCCGGACGGCGTCGATGTATCCAGCGGCGTAGAGTCCGAAGGTGTGAAGGATATTGCGAAAATTACAGCATTTGTAGAAAGGGTGAAGCAGGCATGACACATCAATTGCCGGATCAACACGGGCGTTTCGGTCCCTTCGGAGGCCGCTTTGTACCTGAGACACTAATGAACGCTCTAATCGAACTGGAGGAAGCGTATAGCCACTTCTCCGAAGACGAGGATTTCAACAAGGAACTGAATTACCTGCTAAGCGAGTATTCTGGACGGGAAACGCCTTTATATCATGCAGAGCAATTGTCCCGCCGCTTGGGTGGACCCAAAATTTATCTGAAACGTGAAGACCTGAACCATACGGGAGCGCACAAGATCAATAACGCTATTGGACAGGGATTGCTGGCTAAACGGATGGGGAAAAAGAAAGTCATCGCTGAAACAGGTGCAGGACAGCATGGTGTTGCCACGGCAACCGTTGCTGCATTGCTAGGGCTTGAATGCAAAGTGTTTATGGGCGAAGAAGATACGCAGCGACAACAATTGAACGTATTTCGGATGAAGCTGCTTGGGGCGGAAGTCATTCCGGTGACATCTGGAACGCGCACATTGAAAGATGCAGGCAACGAAGCACTCCGCTACTGGGTTAGCAATGTGGAAGATACCTTCTACGTGCTTGGATCTGTAGTCGGTCCTCATCCGTATCCAATGATGGTACGTAACTTCCAGCGAGTGATCGGTGATGAGACACGGCGCCAGATTCAGGAGATTGAAGGACGGCTGCCGGATGTGATTGTTGCAGCTGTAGGCGGCGGAAGTAATGCAATCGGCATGTTCTATCCGTTTATTGGCGATCAGGATGTGAAGCTTGTTGGTGTTGAAGCAGCAGGTAAAGGGGTGGACACCGAGTTCCATGCGGCTACGATGAGCAAAGGAACACATGGTGTATTCCAGGGTTCGATGAGTTATCTACTGCAAGATGAATATGGACAGGTTCAGCCAGCCCATTCCATTTCGGCGGGACTTGATTATCCAGGTGTTGGTCCCGAGCATTCCTATCTCAAAGATATTAAACGTGCAAAATATGTCCCGATTACGGACCAGGAGGCATTGGATGCCCTGCAGTTACTGAGCCGAACCGAAGGCATTATCCCTGCTTTGGAGTCAGCCCATGCTGTTGCACAGGTCATCAAGCTTGCACCTGAACTCAGCGCTGATGATATCGTTGTGATCTGTCTTTCCGGTCGTGGTGATAAAGACGTTGAATCCATTATGAAATATACAGGAGGGGACTTGGCATGAACCTGATGGACCAGACCTTCCAGCAATTGAAAGAACAGAACCGGACAGCACTTATCCCATTCCTTACGGTTGGAGATCCAGATGTAGACACCACGGTAGAAATCATTAAGGAATTGGAACAGGCGGGGGCAGACATTTTGGAGCTCGGTGTTCCCTATTCTGATCCGCTCGCAGATGGACCTGTAATCCAGCGTGCTTCCGAGCGTGCATTGAAAAGCCAGATCACGATTCGGACTTGTATGGAGACAGCGGCAAGAGCGCGTGCTGCGGGTGTAAAACTGCCTTTTGTACTGTTCACCTACTATAATCCGGTATTACAGACGGGACTGGATGTATTTTTTGACGAGTTGATCAAACACGAAATCAGCGGCATGATCATCCCGGATCTTCCGATTGAGGAAGCGGAGGATATGCGACGCCGTGCGGATGCTGCAGGTGTGCATCTGGTTCCGCTCGTAGCTCCTACGTCCAATGCGAGAATCGAGCGTATTGTCACGGGAGCACGTGGTTTCATCTATTGTGTCTCTTCTCTAGGTGTTACGGGAGAGAGAGCTTCCTTTTTCGATGGGGTAGAGAGCTTCATTGAAACTGTAAAGAGTCTTACAGATCTTCCGGTCGCTGTTGGCTTCGGCATTTCCAGTCACGAGCAGGTCGCTCGTTTCTCCCGTATCTGTGACGGCGTTGTTGTAGGCAGTGCTATCGTTCGTCAGGTGGAAGAAGCCATACCTCTTCTTGGAAACCCGGATACACGTCAGGCGGGACTGTTGCAAATTCGCAACTTTGTGGCACAATTAAAAGGATAGGGATTCAATGATGTTACATCCACGGGGCATGCTCAGCACAGGCTGAGGCATGTCCATAACTATTTTAATAACAGGAGGCGGTCGAGTTGAAACCGAAGTCCCAGATTGTCAATCTGCCTGTATATAAACCGGGCAAACCGATTGAAGAAGTGAAACGTGAACTGGGTTTGGAGCAAGTGATTAAGCTGGCCTCCAACGAAAATCCATATGGAAGTTCGCCTGCTGCGCTTGAAGCGATCACCAGAGAGCTGGTCAATGTAAGCATATATCCGGATGGAAGTTCCAAGGAACTGACTGAAGTGCTGGCGAAGCATCTGGGAGTGGAACGGAATAATCTGATCTTTGGTTGTGGATCGGATGAGATCATTGCGTTGATCACTCGTGCATTTTTCCTCCCGGGAGACGAGAACATCATGGCCGACCAGACGTTCTCTGTATACAAAAGTAATGCTGACATCGAAGGTGCTGTCAGCATTGAAGTGCCACTTAAAGATGGAACTCACGACCTGACTTCCATGCTGGCGCAAATCAATGATAAGACCAAAGCAGTTTGGGTGTGTAACCCCAATAACCCAACGGGTACAATTATCTCTGAGCAGGAATTGACGGCATTCCTGGATCGTGTACCTTCTCATGTCATGGTTGTGCTGGATGAAGCCTATTATGAATTTGTAACGGATGAGGCGTATCCACAAAGCATCCCTATGATTGAGCGTTATCCTAACCTGGTCATTTTGCGGACATTCTCCAAAATCTATGGCTTGGCTTCATTGCGTATTGGATACGGTATTGCACGTCCGGAAGTGATCGATCTGATCAACCGCGTGCGTGAGCCGTTTAATACTTCACGCTTTGCTCAGGTTGCCGCAAAAGCAGCGCTGGAGGATCAGGCTTTTGTCCAAGCATGTGCGGAGCGTAATGCAGTAGAGCGAGCGTATTTGCAAAATGAATTCAAGCGGTTAGAATTGCCGTTTTTCCCTTCCCAGGGTAACTTTATCATGGTTGATCTGGATATGCCTTCCGCAACGGCGTTCCAGTCGCTATTAAAACAAGGTATTATTGTTCGTCCTGGATTCGATGTATATCCAACATACATTCGTGTGTCCGTCGGAACATCAGAACAGAACCGTGCGTTCGTCACGGCACTGGAGAACACGCTGGCTGAGAAGGCGGTAGCACGCCCTTAAATCTGGCGACGAAAAGAGTGAGGACCCATGAAATTAAAAATTGCAATGATCGGTGTAGGGCTCATCGGCGGTTCATTGGCGCTTTGCTTTAAAGGCAAGCCCGGTGTAACGGTGATGGGCTATGCCCACCTGCCTGAATTGAAGGACAAGTACATAGCGAGTGGTGTAGTGGATGATGCTACACTCTCCCTGGAGGAAGCGGTACAGGATGCCGACTTTATTTTTTTGTGCGTACCTGTTGGGCTGCTCGAATCATATTTTGAACAGTTGGCCAAGCTTCCCTTGAAAAAGGGATGTATCATTACAGATGTTGGCAGCACAAAGGCGTCCATCGCAGCCTGTGCGGAGCATGTACGCATGAGTGATGCCTACTTTATTGGCGGTCATCCTATGGCCGGATCTGAGCGTGCAGGTGTGGATGCAGCCTCAGCTGTGTTATTCGAGAATGCATACTATGTCTTGACCCCTTCAGAATATGTACCTGAAGAAGCTTACGACAGGTTATCTGATCTTCTTGCGTATACACGTGCCCAGATTGTTCGTGTAGAGCCGCTGCTGCACGATGACATTGTGGGAGCGATCAGTCATTTGCCACATGTCATTGCAGTTGCGCTCGTCAATCAGGTGCGCGAATATAATGAATCGAACCCTTTATATAAAATGCTGGCTGCAGGCGGTTTCCGGGATATTACCCGGATTGCCTCCAGTGATGCCATTGTATGGAGAGATATCCTGCTGAGCAACCGTGAGGTGCTGCTGGGCTTGCTGAAGGACTGGAACAGCCAGATGACGGCTTTCACTGAAATGCTGGAGCAACAAAATGGTGAGGGCATTGAGGAAGCGTTCCGTCAGGCACGCGAGTTCCGCAGCGTGCTGCCAGAACGTCGGAAAGGTATGATCTCGTCGTTGTTTGATCTTTATACGGATGTGCAGGATGCGCCGGGAATGATCGGCAAGATTGCCACCGAGCTTGGGGCGAATGATATTAACTTAAGCAACATGGAAATTATTGAAAACCGGGTCGATGTGCCGGGCATTATGCGTTTGTCGTTCCGGCAGGAAGAAGAAATGGAACGGGCCAAAACGTTGCTGGATTCCCTGGGGTATCAAGTATGGGTTTAGGTTTTTGAAAGGGGGCGAAAGCCCTCTTTTTTATGTTGAAAACCGTCTGTTACAGGATATGTCCTAAAAAAGGACAAAAAAAAGACCGCTTACATAAGCGGCCATTGCTCACGTGGAGCAATACAGTTATTGGATAGGAGTGGAGAGAAACCATACTGTACTTTTATTATATGTATACGTTTTCATTTTGTCAACACTTTGAGTAAAATTGTTTAAAATAATTATAACATTCGTAAATTAAGGAAATATAATCCTTGCTTAAAGTGGAATTGATCCTTATTTGGACAATTGCATGGTAACGAAATTCTTCTGAAATTTTAAATTAATTCTTTATTCGCATAAACTTTTTGAGGCTTTCGTTCGTCCAATATAATAGTGGCTTCACAAAAGGGATCAAATTGAAGTCATGGACGAGAAAATGGCTGCATAATAATGACTGGTCGGGCTTCAATGGAAGCCATGGATTTGCCAGGATGATGCAGACCGTTGTACAATAAATACTGTTAATGTAGAAACGTTGGGGAAATTGCCATTACATAGGGGAATTTGGCGGGAAGGCCTGTTTTGGCGCTGAACGCTGTTTTATGCGGTGAAAACCGCAACTTTTTTGTGCCTGTTCGGTAATACATGGATAGAGTCGAACGGGGAGAAGCACATGGATGGGCGAGGAGGGGTCGCACTCAAATGACGGATTCCCAGTTGATTCGAGAGATCAAGGAAGGTAACCTAGAGTTATATTCCGAGCTGATGAGTCGTTATCAGCGTAAAATACTGGCTTTCGTATATCATATGTTGAAAAGTTCTAATATGGAGCTGCTTGCGGAAGATCTCTGTTCTGAGACTTTCTATAAGGCGTTCCGCAGTCTGCACTCATTCCGAGAGGTGGATGCCTCGTTCTCAACCTGGTTATATACCATTGCGAGAAATACGGTATTGAGTGAGCTTCGCAAACAGCGTAGTGGGAGTGTTCCACTTGAAGAGAGCGGTATTGTACCTGTTGCTCCTTCTGAGAATGCGCCAGAGCATGCTGTATTGCGCAGTGAGCGGGTGATGCTGGTTAGGGATGCAATTAACAATTTACCGGAGAAGCAGCGTTCTGCCATTATACTCCGTGAGTATGATCAACTAGATTACCAGGAGATTGCAAATATTCTTGGGCAGAGCGTTAGTTCTGTGAAATCGTTATTGTTCAGAGCAAGATCAAGCGTAAAAACTCAATTGGAACCTTATTTCTTCGAACCGGTCTACGAGCCATATGAAGGGATGAAGAACCGATGAATTGCAATGAAGCCCAGGAGCTGTTTGCACTGGTCTGGGACTTGCCGGAAGCTCATCCTCAGCGGATTGCATTTCATGCTCATCTCGCTGGTTGTGAAGATTGCTCGCAGCAATTTGAGGTTTGGGAAGAAGCTCAAATTCTGCTGCACAGCATACCGGTCCCAGTGACAGAACAACAGGCAGAGAGAGTAAACCGTAATGTTATGGAACGGATCTATGCGGAGTCTCCATGGCTATTGCCGGAAGAGGCAAAGGTTAATCGTTTCTCTGCTGTGATCCGCAAGCATATGTCTTTGTGGATTGCTGCTTTCCTGGCAATTTTCTTATGCAGCTTTTTGTACATGGCGATGTTTAAGCCAGACGTAACAGAAGCTGAGCAGACCAGCGTGGTCTCTACAGGTATTTTGGAGACAGGGGTAGCGGGCAGTGAGCCTACTTCCTCCGGATTGTACAAGTACAACATGACGGGAGCGGACAGAGGGAGCATTATTGAGCCCTTCGTTGTGAGCATGGGCCCAGCGTATCCTCAGTACTGGATGGCGTTGTCGTTGCTTGCAATTGGTATGGCTCTGTTCTCTCTTGGGCGTATGCATCGTTCAACGAACAAACGCAAACAAGGTGCACGTGCTTAGGTAAAGCTTTCGTTCACCGTATAGAGAAATGAGGGATGAGATGCGGATCGGGCTTATTCGTCACGGCCTAACCGACTGGAATGCGGCAGGACGTATTCAAGGACAGACAGACATACCTCTGAATGCAGAAGGTCGAGAGCAAGCTGAGCGTCTGGGTAGACGTTTGCTTACCGAAGAGTATCGTTGGGACCACATCATAACAAGCGGGCTGTCCAGGGCTCAGGAGACAGGAGAGATCATCTCCGGGCTATTGAATGTTCCTTTGCTGGAGCCAGATGCACGCTTGAAGGAGCGTGCTTTTGGTCAGATTGAAGGTCTGACGTCCGAAGAACGTGTGGCTCGCTGGGGCGCTTCCTGGGAGACGCTGGATCTGGGACAGGAACAGATTGTTGATATTCAGACACGTGCATTGGGCTTTCTGGAGGATTTATGGGAGGCTCATCAGGACCAAAATGTGCTGATTGTCTCCCATGGCGCTTTTTTAGCCAATCTGCTATCAGCTTTGTACAAAGACCGCTATACGGAACGAATTGGAAACCTGTCACTCACGATCCTGGAGAAGGAACGTGACGATTGGAGACCATTGCTTTACAACTGCACACGACACCTTTCATTGGATCTGGCGAAACAACCTGAGTGATTGACTCAGGTTGTTTTTTTGCATTATGGGCGTTTATTACCATCTTTCTATATGATTTTGAACCTCTCATTCTTCTTCTGAGCAGGCAACTTTGGGCATAGTATGGTTAAAACATAAAAGATTTGCAAAAAAGAGGTTTAGATCATGGGAATTCCGTCAACGATGTTTACAAAACCAAACTACTCCAGGCCCCGAATCAACAGCCAAAAAGTAGTCAAGGGCGAGGCGATGGACCCATGAATCTAGCGGATATGCTTACTTTTGCCGATATCGGCCAGCTTAATCGAATAGCAGACTATTACCAGTGCGAGTGTAAGCCCAATTCCAAACATGAACTCATCCAGAGTATTCTCACTACATTGGGCAGCAGACCATTTTTTGAGCAGCAGGTTCGTGAACTAAACCAGGTAGATCTGCGATTTTTAAACAACTTGCTGTTTGATGCCCGCCAATACTTCGGTATGGAGGAACTTGTCGCCATTGCTCGTCAATCGATGGATAAAAAAGATAGCGAAGCTGGAGCCAGTCCACGTGATCTTATCGTACGGTTCACGAAGAGTGGATGGTTGTTTAATGGCACAACTCAGCAGACCAGATACCTGTATCAGGTACCTAAGGATTTGCAAATGAGATTTCGGGATGTGTTATCCAATCATCTGAAATCAGGCATTGCACAGACGAGCGAGCCTCCCGTTTACAGGGATGAATACCATCTACTCGCGGATGATCTGAAACTGTTTCTCCAATTTGTCCAGCAGCATGAAATAGCACTAAATGCAGAAGGCATGATGTACCGTCGTTCCCAGCAGCAGATCATGGAGCATTTACATGTGAGTGAAGCGTTGGTGGGTAAGGCTGGATGGAGATTCGGTTATGGTCGTTCGTTCAAGGACTACCCCGACCGATTTGCTTTCATCTATGACTACGCTTTTCATCATCGTCTGGTCCGTGAGGAGCAGGGCACGCTGAAATTGTCAGCTTCCGGTGAAGACAAGCTGGGTGCGGAGAAAACAGCCGAGATGATACAGCTATTTCGGTTTTGGTTAAGACTTTATAAAGGTGCTATTCCCAATCTGTCCTCCATTGTGTACTGGACAGGGGAATGTGCAGCTGGCTGGTCC
This sequence comes from Paenibacillus sp. FSL W7-1088, assembly GCF_037969855.1. NCBI lineage: Bacteria > Bacillati > Bacillota > Bacilli > Caryophanales > Paenibacillaceae > Paenibacillus > Paenibacillus sp. FSL W7-1088. Next base: position 4,688,966 of record NZ_CP150216.1, on the reverse strand, counting down.
ACAGTAGAGTCTTTGTTCCGCCAGATTGGTCCCTACATTCAGCCGTTCTATTATGACACTGCAGAGACGATTTATGACAACAGGATACTCAAAATGATGCTGCATCTGGGCATGCTTCGCATTGGAGAACATGCAGATGGGCGAACAGTACAAATGACAGCATGGGGTTCACGTCTTGCGTCATCCTGTCGCTCACTGTCCGGGGATATTACCCCCGTTATGTTTGACAAGTGAAGGACAAGTTGCTAAAATCACTCCCAAATTAAGGAGTGATACTTATGATAATTCCATACAAAGGTATGCAACCCCAGTTACACCCTTCGGTATATATGGCTGAAGGCGCCAAACTTATAGGTGATCTGACAATGGGTGAAGAATCTACGATCTGGTTCAATGCTGTGCTGCGCGCCGATCTGGCACCCATTGTGATTGGACGGCGCTGTAATATACAGGATAATGCTGTTGGGCATGTCAACACGGATCAGCCTTTGATTTTGGACGACGATGTGTCGGTGGGGCATTCTGCGATTATCCATGGATGTCGTATCGGAACAGGTTCGCTGATTGGTATGGGCGCTATCCTACTCAATGGAGCCGAAATTGGTGAATATACGCTGATCGGGGCCGGTTCTGTTGTTACTGAAAATACTAAAATACCGCCTTATACTCTTGCTTTGGGCACACCAGCCAAAGTGATACGTGAGTTGACTGACGCAGATCTTGAGCGGATGTCGAGAACTACACTAGGTTATGTTGCCAAAGGAAAGGAGTATAGGAGCTCTTAAATCCGTTTTGGAGGTGCATCCTATTGGATAAAATGAAAGTTACGTATGAAGTCATGTTGGGGCTGGCTGCTGAGATGGTGTGGGACGACGCGCTTCGTAAACAGCGCAGCGAGAAGCTGTATATGGAAATCGATAAGGCATTGGCTACCGGAGACGAAGTAGCTTTCCGGAATCTGACGGATGAACTGAAGGCCATAAACTGATGAGCATGTAAAAATAAATATATAACACAGAAATGCGTGAAACACGCATTTCTTTTTTGCGTTTATTACCATTCCTGCACGGAAAAAGTATGAATCTCTGGATTTATAATATACGCTCATATATAATATGGGAATAAAATGGATAGAGAGGGGAATTAGGGAATTGAAATTCAGTGAGATGACTCAAGACAGCTGGGCGGAACTGCAACTCTATCTGGATACATGCCTTATTCCATATACAGCCCTGACGGGCAAGCACTCCCCGGTTGAAGCGACCGAGGCGTTGGAGCGGCTTAGAGATTTTTTGGATATGGTAGAGATTCCGTTCAAAGGGCGTATCATGACTTACCCTGCATTCCATTATGCGTGTCCGGATATGTCAATGGCATTAAATACCTTATCCGAACAAATCAAATCCTCCGGTTTCAAATATGTGGTTATAATGTCATCTGATGGAGAATTGGAACAGACCCAAGTGACTTCAGCTGATTTGGTATTAAGTCGTTCTGTTTTAATTCGAGAGGTTGGAGAAGAGGGGATTTCGCGTTTGGTCGGGGAAAAAATTCGTGAGTTATGGAAAAGATGACCTTCCTGTGACAAATGTGACAATTTACCAACAATTTTTTAATAACGCTTACAAATGAAGCTTAAAAATGTGTGACAAATTCTTGACGGTGTTCTAGGGCTACTATATGATTATGTATGTTCTAGTAAGTCGTGGAATTTCTGATAATGAAAACGATTGAGAGAGTTGGCTGACAAAGGGGGTTGGAGACAGTATGAGCAGTGAGCATGACCAGCACGAAGCTTCGATGAAATTGCCAAGCCGCATGGAAATGTCACGCAGGCAGTTTTTGACGTACACGCTTGGTGGAGCTACAGCCTACATGGCCGCCGGTGCAATACTCCCCATGGTCCGTTTTGCGGTGGACCCGATATTGCAGCACAAGGGAGAAGGCACCTCTGTCAAAGTAGCGGAAATCAGCAAAATTACGAATGAACCTCAAGAATTTACGTTTGAATTGAAACAGCAAGACGGTTGGTATTTGAGCAATGCTTCGTTAATCGCCTGGATCAGGAAAGATGAGCAGGGCAAAATCTATGCGCTTTCACCCATTTGTAAACATTTGGGATGTACCGTAGGTTGGAACAGTGATAAGCAATATCCCGACGAATATCATTGTCCATGCCATGGTGCGCATTATGACAAGGAAGGCAAGAATCTTGCCGTAGCCCCGAAGCCGCTTGATGAGTATGTGGTGAAGGAAGATCAGGGTTGGGTTTATCTGGGCGACATTATTCCGAACACCCGAGTCAAATAGGAGGCGTGAACGCAGATGTTTAAAAATGTCTATGACTGGATTGACGAGCGTCTCGATATCACGCCAATTTGGAGGGACGTTGCGGATCATGAAGTTCCAGAGCACGTAAACCCGGCTCATCACTTTTCCGCATTCGTGTACTGCTTTGGTGGATTGACGTTCTTTATCACTGTTATTCAAATTTTGTCAGGGATGTTCCTGACCATGTATTATGTGCCTGATATTATTAATGCTTACGCCAGTGTCGAGTATTTGCAGACCAAAGTAGCCTTCGGCCAAATTGTACGCGGGATGCACCATTGGGGAGCCAGCTTGGTTATCGTTATGATGTTCTTACATACGATGCGTGTGTTCTTTACCGGCTCTTACAAAGCACCACGCGAGATGAACTGGGTTGTCGGCATGCTGATCTTTTTTGTCATGCTGGGTCTGGGGCTTACGGGGTACCTGTTGCCTTGGGATAACAAAGCCTACTTTGCAACCAAGGTTACGCTGGAGATTGCGAATACGGTTCCTTGGCTGGGGCCGATCATTAAGGAATTCCTGCAAGGCGGAACTATTGTAGGTGCGCAGACGTTAACACGGTTCTTTGCCCTGCACGTCTTCTTCCTTCCGGCTGTGCTTCTGGTGCTTCTGGTCGGTCACTTTATTATGATCCGCAGACAGGGCATTTCGGGACCACTATAATCTGAGAAGGGAGGAATCGACATGGCTCACGGACACAAGTCAGATGACCAGGAAAAGATTATCTTCGTCGGGGACTCACGCGTCCGTAAAGGAGCGGGGTTTATAACTCCACCGGATTACACGGCGTATCCCGGCAAATCAGAGGCTTTTATTCCTAACTTCTTGCTGAAGGAATGGATGGTTGGTGTCGTTGTACTGGTTGGTATTCTGGTATTAACGATTTCGGAACCTGCACCACTGGGCTACCCGGCCAATCCAAGTGCATCGGTTATCCCGATGCCGGACTGGTACTTCCTTTTTCTGTATCAGTATTTGAAGTACCCATATGCCTCAGGTGATTATGTCCTGCTCGGGGTACTTGGAGTCAGCGGAGTTGCTTTCGGCGCTTTGTTACTGGCCCCTTTTCTGGATACAGGCAAGGAGCGGCGTTTCTACAAACGTCCGATTGCATCATCACTTATGATTCTATCAGTGATGGCCGTGTTCTACCTGACCAATGTTGCATGGACACACTACGCGCATGAGTTGGAAGCAAGCGGCCAGAAGCCGGAACACATTCAGCGTGAAGAAGAAGCGCGGGAGAAACGCGCCCAGGGTCTTCCTACGTCGAATGCGCCAGGTCAAAAAGAAGAAGTGGCGATCGTTGAGAAGGATGACCCTGCAATGGAAACCTTCAAAAAGGCCGGATGTATCGGATGCCATGCGGCAGATATGAAGGGCGCAGGAGGGCCTTCGCTTCGGGGTGTGGGTGACAAACACAGCCAGGAAGAAATTCTGACGATTATCAAAGAAGGATATAACAGTATGCCCGCAATGTATGATCAAGCAATCGCCCAAGGGCTGACAGATGATGACATCAATCACCTGGCGGAATGGCTTGCGAAACAGAAGGCAGAACAGTAAAATCGAAATAAGCAATGAAACCTGATCGTTTATGCGGTCAGGTTTTTTTGAGGCGTTTTTCGCAACATTATTTTTTGGAACGTACAATACATTTGATGAAAGGGGCAGAGCCTGTGGCTTTATCGTACTTTTGGAGCCGGGAATTTCTAACGAGCCGTTATTTCCTGTGGCTTCTTTTTTGGTGTAACGCATTAGGAACAGTATATGGATACATATGGTACGGGGATCAATTGGAGTATACGCTGGCACAGCAACCACTGTGGCAAATTGTGTTTGTGCCGGACAGTCCGACTGCGAGTCTGTTTTTTACACTATCCTTGTTGTGGATTTTGTACAAGCCGAAATCGATGCTTCTAAATCGGATTGGACATGTCGTACAGGCGCTTGCTGTGGTTACTTCGGTAAAATACGGCGTATGGGCAGTCTCCATCATTTTTGCAGGCTGGATGCAGGGGGGCGCACAGAATTGGCAGGATTGGATGTTAATTGCGTCGCATAGCGCCATGGCTATCGAGGCTTTGCTGTATGTGCGATTCTTTGGGTTCCGTTGGGGTGCTTTGGTGATTGCTGCATTATGGACGCTGTTAAACGATACAATGGATTATACCTATGATATCTTCCCTTGGCTGCCTGCATCGCTGATGGACCATCTGGATGGCGTCCGCAATTTCACCGTTGGACTGACGCTAGTGAGCATTCTCTGTGCATGGCTTGCCTTAAGGCAGGCCAAACGGGCCTGATTCATCATGTAAGCTTGTTCTAAGGGACCCTCCCCTGCCATACATTGATGATGGGAGGGATGTCCATGAAGAGAACGTTCAGGATCAAAACCGGATTTATGGTGGCGTCGTTCATGACTCTATTGTTCTGGACGAACTTATCATACAGCGTATCAGCAGACAGTACAGGTGCGAACGGAAATACAGATCAGCAAGTATCAGCCAAAAATTCAATTGAGCAATTAAATGAAGAAGCGGCCCTGCTGTATCGACATGCCTTGGAGAATGATATCGAAGAGGTTAGAGGCAGTATTTTGCGAATCAGTAAAGGTTTGGAACATATATCTTTTGAGGGTCAGACGACAGTAGAAGGCATTCATGCCCTATCCGAGACCATTGTTGAAGTGAAAGAAGCTGCGGTCAGGGTAAAAAGTGATGATGCTTCTCTCCAGCAGGCCTCTGCCAAACTTCGACTTGCAGCGGACAGTCTCGCCAACCCGGCCAAACCTTTATGGCTCCAGTATTATAAAATCGTAAAAAATGATATTGATGCGCTGTCAACCGCGGCAGATCAGCAGCTAAGTTCAGCGATAATCGCAAGCCGCTACGCCTTGCTGGAGGAGCATTACGAGACCATCCGGCCTGCGGCGATGATCCGCCGTGAACCTTACGAGATCGCCCAGCTGGACGCCTGGTTATCTCACACCAAGGGTCTGACTGAGGCCAAGCAGACTGACACAGCACAATTGAAGAGTATGGTAGCCCATGGTGAAGAGCTGGTGAATCAGTTATTTGGTCGTGAAAAGGACGAAAGTGCCTTCGTACCGTTTGTTCAGGGTCCCAATCGCAGGGCAGCCGGGTTGCTGATTACTTCCATAATCATAGCAGCGCTAAGTTATGCGGGGTACCGAAAATATCGGGCGCAGCAGCAAGGCATTTTTCCGTTTCGGCGTTAAGCCATTACTGCCATTAGAATATGACAAAGACCTCTATCTGCAAGGAAGGCCAGCCCGTGGCTCTTCTCTTGGGGAGAGAGGTTTTCTTTTGTACAAATATAAGTTAGCTTTCCTTGAACCCTTCTCCATGTACATCATGGACATCGCTAATAATAACAAAAGCTCTTGGGTCAATCGAACGCACAATCGTTTGCAAACGTCGGAATTCCTGTCTGGAAATGACACAGTAAGCAACATGCTTGGCTTGTTTCGAATACGCACCAATGGCGGGAATGAGCGTGACACCGCGGTCCATATCACGGGTAATCAGATCTGCAATCTCGGGTGCATGGTCACTAATAATCATAAATGCGCGAGCCGAGTAGGCTCCTTCCTGGATAAAGTCGATCACTTTAGAGGCGATAAACACAGCTACAAGGGTATACAGTATTTTTTCTTTGGGAATGTAGACGAGGGAGATACCGATAATGATGAAATCGATACCTAATAGTACACGTCCCATACTCCAGCCATATTTTCGATTAAGAATGCGGGCAATGATGTCAGAGCCACCGGTCGTTCCGCCCCAGCGGAATACGATACCAAGGCCTGCCCCCAAGGTAACTCCAGCGTAAAGCGCCGCAAGTAAAAGGTCATTCTGGGTATGCAGCGGTTCAATCCAGCCAAGATGAATCATTTTTTCGAATAACCACAGAAACACCGTAAGCGCTCCTATACCCACGCCTGTATAGATCATCTGTCTGCCGCCCAAAATCTTGAGTCCCACCAGAAAGAGGGGAATATTAACAACCAAGGTGGTAAGCGAAGGTGAGATATTAAACGCATAATTCAGCAGGACTGTAATCCCGGTTACGCCGCCTTCCATGAGCTGGTTGGGGATGATGAAGTACAGAAGTCCAAAGGCATATAATGCTGTACCCAATAGGATGGGGAGAATCAATTTGAATTGAACCCAGGTTTTGGAAGTGCTCATAAGTTCCCTCTCCGTTTTACAAATTAGAATGAGAAAGCAATCATTCCCATCTTAGTATACCTGTTTATCGATTCTTTAAAAATGATTTGTCGTTTATGATGGTGGAAGTGAATCTAAATAACTGATATATTAGGAACAAATACGACACAATTTCAAAAGGAGAATCCGTTCTCATGGAGAAAAGCATTGCAGAAATGCAGCGTGAGGTTGATCTGTATATTTCTCAGTTCAAAGAAGGATACTTCAGCCCGCTGGCCATGCTCGCCCGTATGTCTGAAGAGGTGGGAGAGCTTGCAAGGGAAGTGAATCACGAATTTGGTGAGAAGCCGAAAAAATCTTCCGAAGCAGACAATTCCATTGAGCTTGAGCTCGGGGACATATTATTTATCACGATTTGTTTTGCTAACTCTCTAGGGATCGACCTGGCTGAGGCGCACGACAAAGTCATGCATAAATTTAACACACGCGATGCAAATCGGTGGACGCCAAAAAACACCGATTAGGCGTAGATTACATATGCTGTACCATCACCTCATTGGGGAGGGACAGCTTGGATGATGACACCGGAAGAGTATATGCAGCATGCTTATCGCTGTATTTTGCAAAATGATTTTGAGCAGGCGATTCGTTGGTTTGAATCTGCTATTAATGCTCACCCGGAACATGCGGAGCTCTATTATCGTTGTTCCATTACACATGCCCGCAGTCAACACCTGGCTCCAGCGCTTGAATATGCGCGTAAGGCTGTTGAACTGTCACAGGGGATAGAGGAATATGTTTTGCATTTGCAGACCCTGGAAGCCAAACAGATAAGCCTTCAGGCCAAGGTGCTGCTGGAGCAGGCCGGAGACGGAACGCATGAACGATATGTGCAGGCGGCCGATCTGCTGAAACAGGCGGTTAAACTTGATCCGTTATATGTGGAAGCGCATATCATGCTTGCACTTGCTTACAGCGATCTGAATGAGTTCGATCTTGCAACCCGGTCCGTTCGTGACGCATTGTTACTGGACCCGCAGAATGAGCAACTGCATCTAATGTTACAGGAAATTAAGCAGCGTATGAAGTCCATTCAATAAGGGTCCATTTCATAACGGAATGGATATCCGTTGAAATGGATTCAACCAAACGAACCAACATAGTGAGGAGATGCAGCCAAGATGAGTGAAGTAATAAGAGTTGCCGTAATCGGAGCGGCTGGCCGGATGGGCCGTGAAGTAGTGAAACTGGTGCTTCAAGATCCTGAACTGGAGCTCGCCGCAGCGGTCAACCGCTCCGGAGTAGGCACGGATGCCGGAACACTTGTCGGTCTGCCCGAATGTGGGGTGCTTCTGACCGATGATATCGAGATGGCTTTTGCAGAGACTAAACCACAGGTTATGGTGGACTTCACAGTCCCTCAATACGCCTTTGCCCATACAGAGATTGCCATTCGTCACGGTGTAAGACCTGTTATGGGTGTTACCGGCTTTACGCCGGAGCAGATTGAACAGCTGGACAAGCAGTGTCAGGACAAAGGCATTGGAGGGCTAATCGCCCCGAATTTCTCGATCGGTGCTATTCTGATGATGAGATTTGCCGCACAAGCTGCCAAACATATGCCGAATGTGGAGATCATCGAATATCACGGCGATCAGAAGCTGGATGCTCCTTCAGGTACAGCAATCAAAACAGCCGAGCTAATTGCAGCAAACCGTGAGGAACTTCGTCAGGGCAATCCGAATGAAGAAGAGACGATCGAAGGATCGCGTGGCGGATATTATAATGGATTCCGAATTCATAGTGTACGGTTGCCGGGGGTATTCGCCCAGCAGGAAGTGGTATTTGGAGACTTTGGCCAATCTCTCAAAATTCGTCATGACTCTTATGAACGGGCAGGTTATATGCCTGGTGTTAAGATTGGTGTACAGAAGGTTATGGAATATACAGGACTCATCTACGGATTTGATCACTTTATCGACTAAAAGAGGTAGTTCAAAAAGTCAACTTTTGATCACGAGGTCACTCGAGAAGCGGATACGACATCGAATCTTGAATTCAGCCGGGCCTTCCGTTGCTCACGTAGGTTCGCAAGCACATGCTTCCGAAGCCGTTTTCTCCGAAAACGTGTAGCTCCGCTACTCAGTCCCTAGCTTTATCCAACCTTCTTGGTGCTGAAAACCTGACTTTTTGAACACACACTAAAAGGAGATTGTCATGTTGAAAATCGCATTTATTGCCCATGATCGCAAAAAAGAAGAGATGGTTAACTTCGTGACAGCCTACGAAAATGTATTTACAGACCATCAACTCTACTCGACAGGTACAACAGGTCTTCGTATTATGGAAGGCACCTCATTACAGATCCATCGGTTTGAATCCGGTCCACTGGGCGGGGATCAACAGATCGGAGCTTTGGTTGCGCAAAATGAGATGGATTTGATTATTTTTCTGCGTGATCCATTAATGGCACAGCCGCATGAACCAGATATTAACGCTTTGCTGCGTTTGTGCGATGTACAGGGAATACCGCTTGCTACCAATATTGCAACGGCAGAGATTCTCGTTAAAGCGCTCGATCGCGGTGATTTTGGCTGGAGAGAGCTTGTACATAAATACAAGCCTGAGGGTGGATTGAATTCGGGTGATGCTCAATGAGTTTGGACATTCTCATATTTGGTGCACACGCGGATGATGCAGAGATTGGAATGGCAGGAACGATTGCCAAACATACTGCAGCGGGACTGAAAGTAGGCGTGTGTGATCTGACCCGGGCAGAGATGTCCTCCAACGGGACAGTAGAGCGCAGAGCCGAGGAAGCGGAGCAAGCCTCCCGCGTCCTCGGTCTTTCGTGTCGAAGCAATCTCGGTTTGCCTGATCGGGGACTGTATATGACTCCTGAACACATCGAAGCTGTGACTGCCGAGATACGGCGTCATGCCCCTCGAATCGTGTTTGCGCCTTATTGGGAGGATCGTCACCCGGATCATGTGATGTGCAGCAAGCTGGTGCAGGAGGCTGTCTTTAATGCCAAGCTTAGAAACTATAAGCCGGACATGCCCGCAGTTCAGGTGAAAGAATTGTATTTTTACTTCATTAACGATATCGGACCAACGGATTTGATTGTGGATATTACGGAACACTATGAGCAGAAGGAAAATTCATTGCTCAGTTATCGTTCCCAGTTCGAATTGGGAGAAGGCGCAGTTGCCACTCCATTGACTCAAGGATATATTGAACGTGTAAAAGCCCGGGATTCTTTGCTCGGACAGCGTAGCCTTATTCCATTTGCAGAAGGATTCGCTAGTATTACACCATATGTAGTTCATCAATTTGGCCAAGCTGCCAAGTCATAAAACGATTGAACTTTCTCGTATAAATCATTTATCAATTGCAATTCCGTTGCATTACATCAACCTGCACACGCGGGAGATTAAAGGAGCGTCCACCGGATGGATCAAAAGCTAAAAATTGGTATAACCTGTTATCCGTCCCTCGGAGGGTCTGGCGTTGTCGCAACGGAGCTGGGCAAATTGCTTGCCGAACAGGGTCACCAGGTTCATTTTATTGCCAATAGTATTCCGTTTAGACTGGGTAAATTTCAGAAAAATATTTTCTATCATGAAGTTGAGGTCAACGATTATTACGTCTTCCGTTATCCACCGTATGACCTGTCATTGGCCACGAAAATGGCGCAAGTAGCCAAAGCACAGCAACTGGATCTGCTGCACGTACATTATGCAGTGCCACATGCGGTGTGTGCCTTTTTGGCTAAACAAATGGTGGGTGAGGATTTAAAGGTGGTCACAACGTTACACGGAACAGATATTACCGTACTGGCGCAGGATGAGTCGTTGAAGGATTTGATTCGACTTGCCATCAACGAGAGTGATGCGGTTACGGCCGTTTCCCAGGATTTGATTCGTGAAACGGTTGAATTGCTGGATATAAGACGTCCAATTGATCTGACCTATAACTTTATTGATAAACGAATTTATTATCCGCGTGACGCCGCAAGTCTGCGTAGAGACTTCGCAGCACCTCACGAAAAAATACTGATGCATATCTCCAACTTCCGTCCTGTGAAGAGAACACAGGATGTTGTAGAGGTGTTCCGCCAAGTACAGGAGCAAGTACCTGCCAAACTGTTATTTGTTGGAGAAGGACCGGATTTGCCGAAGATTCAATGGAAGATTAATGAGCTTGGACTGAATGACAAAGTTCATTTCCTGGGTAAGCAGGATGATATTGCTCAAGTCATTTCGATGGCTGATGTGCTTATGCTGCCGTCCGAGAAGGAAAGCTTTGGTCTGGTGGCACTCGAAGCCATGGCTTGTGGCGTACCTACCATTGGTTCACTAGCAGGAGGTATCCCTGAGCTGGTATTGCACGGCAAGACCGGATTTTTGTCTCCAATCGGCGACACGCAATCGATGGCGGAGAACACGATTCGTTTGTTGACAGACGATCGTTTGACTGCGGACTTCAGAGAAGCGTGCTTGAGACGGGCACACCATGATTTCTGTAATGATGCCATTCGGCACGAATATGAACAAATATACTACCGGGTACTGGGACGTGAAGTTCCAAATCTGAAGCCGGTTTGTGGCTGATCGTCAGATAGGATAGTTCCATCTTGGAAATAGTTCTGTGTAAGCCACACCAAGCAACACGTAGTTATGGGGTGAGAGTAAGTGGTTGAATGGACACAGGTAGACCATGAAATGGCAAGACAAAGTGAACAGGTGCTGCGGACATTAAATGAAAAAGGGTACGAGGCCTACTGGGTCGGTGGTTGTGTACGTGATGAACTGCTGGAACGTAGCGTGGATGATATGGATATCACCACGTCCGCTTCCCCTGAGCAAGTCATGGAACTGTTCGCCGATTGCATTCCTACAGGCCTCCAGCATGGAACGGTTACTGTTCGTTCAGGAGGTTTTTACTTTGAAGTTACGACCTTCCGCACCGAATCTGAATATAAGGATAATCGAAGACCCGCTGCCGTTCAATTTGTGCAGGATGTCAAAGAAGATTTGCAGCGGCGTGACTTCACAATGAATGCTCTCGCTATGGATCGAGACGGAAATATCGTTGATCCTTTCGGGGGACAATCGGATATTCAGGATGGGCGGGTCAGATGTGTGGGATCGGCAGCAGAACGCTTTGGTGAAGATGCGCTGCGGATGCTTCGCTGTGTTCGTTTTGCTTCGGTATTTGATTTCAAAATTGCCTACAACACCTGGAAGGGGCTTGTTCATCAAAAGGATCTGCTCCAACATATCGCCATGGAAAGAGTACGTACCGAAATGGTGAAAATGATGGCAGGCCCCCATCCGCTGCGCGGTCTGGAATTGCTGTTTCGCAGCCAGGCGCTGGAGCATGTGAAAGCACCGATCCATATGGAACGATTCAATAAAGCCCTCATGTGCAATATGGAACAATTGATGGAAGAGAACGTTTTATTGCGCTGGTCCATGATACTGATTGCAGGTCGTTATACCCGAGATGAAGCAGATGCTTTGCTTCGAAAATGGACGTTTTCTAATGACGATCGTTCCCGCATTAGTGGAGTTCTCCAGGTCGAACAGTTAATTCAGACTGTCGTACAGGAGCTGAGGGATGAAGAGACACTACGATCAGAATGGATCGTGACTGTGCTAGCTTGCGGACGTCAGGCAACAGAGGACTGGCTCATCGTTCAACGACTGTTTCCAGCAGGTTGGCGAGATCAAGAGGTTCTGCACGAAGAACAGATCGACATAATACAATCCCGAGGTGCTGCATGGAGTCAATCTATGAAAGTGCATGAACTGAAAGATCTGCAAATTACAGGTGAGAACGTTCTGCAGCTGCTTGGACGTAAGGGTGGACCATGGCTGGGACAATTGATGAAACATCTCTTAAGAGAGACTGCGATCGGAAATATAGCGAATCAGCATGACATGCTGACCAACGAAGTAAAGCGGGTGGCTGCAGATGACAAAGCATGAGGAACTGTTACATATGTTACTGAATGCCGAAGGGGAGTTTGTGTCTGGTGAGGAGATCAGTCGCAACCTTTCCATTAGCCGTACGGCCGTGTGGAAGCACGTAAACAAACTGCGCGATATGGGTTATGAGTTTGAAGCAGTATCTCGCAAAGGGTATCGCTTGGTGACGAAACCGGACAGTATCGATGCTACAGCGCTTCAGCTGGCTCTGGAAACGACGGTGTTTGGTCGGAAGGCGATCATTCTGAATTCCACGTTGTCTACCCAAGGTGATGTTCAGCACATGGCTGAGCAGGGGCAGGGCGAAGGGGCAGTGGTTCTGGCAGAAGAACAGACGGGTGGACGAGGTCGCTTTGGACGTAAATGGTACTCCCCACCTGGACGAGGCATCTGGATGAGTGTTCTAATGCGTCCGGAGCTTGCACTGCAAAATACACCACAGCTTACGTTATTAACGGGTGTGGCGGTGTGTCGTGCCATTCGGTCATATACAGGTGCTGATGCCGGGATTAAATGGCCTAATGATCTTTTTATTGATGGTCGCAAGGTATGCGGGATTCTGCTTGAATCAACTGTTGAAGACCACGAATTACGCTACTGTATCGCAGGCATAGGCGTAGATGTGAACTTTGATCCTAAGGATTATCCTGAGGATCTGAGTTCAATCGCAACTTCACTTAAGATGGAAACGGGACAAACCGTAGACCGAACCAAACTTGCAGCGGCCATTCTCTCAGAATTGGAGCGTTTGTATTTTTTGTATCAAAAGGAAGGGTTCGATGTGATCTCTTCGCTCTGGGAAGCTTTGTCCGTATCCATGAATCGTGAAATTAAGGTGGCTAATCCACAGGGGATCATCGAAGGTACAGCCATAGGCCTTGATTCTTCTGGCGCATTGATTTTGGAGAAGAAAAACGGTGAGCGTGTATCGGTTTACTCCGGTGAAGTTTCATTGGTAAATTAAACAATTTGTCGAATTTACACCGTTAAAATGAACATAAGACGTGAACTTTGGGCAGAACTTTGGTATACTGTGTTCGTGAGGCGATATCGGCTAATGCAGACCGAATTGCACTCCGGCAGTAGTATGCTTTGTTCTGCTTCAAAATGTTGCAGTGACAAGGCAGCAATGGTAATAAAGTGAGTTGTTGGATTCTGCTCTGAGCCGAAGAGGACCGAGACAGAAGGGACGATCGCAAGTGACTCTTTTTTGACTTTTCGGGACTTTTTAGTGGAAACTAAAAGGTTTTTTTGTTGTTTTTAAATTGAAAAGATGAGAGGAGCCATGACGAAAATGGCAAACAAATCAGCGTTGAATATTGTGAAAATGAAAAAATATAAGCAGGACGGCGTGCCGCTTAGCATGATTACAGCTTACGATTATCCGACAGCCCAATTGGCTGAGGAAGCGGGTATCGATCTGATTCTGGTTGGTGATTCACTGGGAAACGTGGTATTGGGTTATAACTCCACCTTGCCTGTTACGATCGACGATATGGTGTACCATACACGCTCTGTGGTACGTGGTGCGGGAAATACGTTTATCGTTGCTGACATGCCCTTCATGACGTATCATGGCAGCCTGGATGAGACGCTCAAAGGTGTTCGTCGCCTGATGCAGGAGGGGCATGCACAAGCAGTCAAGATGGAGGGCGGTCTCGAAATCGCGGATACGGTAAAAGCGGTTGTGCAAGCCGGTGTACCTGTACTTGGACATATCGGACTTACACCACAGTCCGTGAATCAAATTGGCGGTTATCGTATTCAGGGCAAGGATGCTGCAGATGCCAAACGGCTGATGGACGAAGCCAAGGCGCTTGAAGCAGCCGGAGCTTTCGGCATTGTACTAGAGCTGGTTACGGAAGAAGTGGCTAGAGCAATCTCGGAAGAACTGTCTATTCCTACGATTGGTATTGGGGCAGGTAGAGGGTGTGATGGTCAGGTACTGGTATTCCATGATGTGGTTCAGTATGCTTCCCCATACACCCCAAAACGCTTTGTCAAATCGTATGGAGACGTAGGTACATTAATTCGTAATAGCATTGAGTCCTATGTGAAAGAAGTCAAAGATCGCTCATTCCCGGCAGAAGAGCATATATTTACCGCCGCTGACGGCGTTCTGGATCAACTGTATGGACATCGCAAAGAAAAGGTGGAGACGAACGCATGAAAGTGATACGGACAATCGCAGAATTAAGACAAGAACTGAGCTTGAAACGTCAGTCGATTCAGTCCAGAGAGTCCGTTGTAGGACTTGTGCCTACGATGGGATTTCTTCATGATGGCCATGCAAGCTTGATGCAAGCGGCCAAACAACAGAGTGATATCGTGGTTTTGAGCATATTCGTAAATCCCATTCAATTTGGTCCGAATGAAGACTTTGACAGTTACCCTAGGGATGAAGCCAGAGATGTGGAAACAGCACGAGCAAAAGGGGTGGATATCGTATTTATTCCCTCTGTTGAAGAGATGTATCCACAGCCTACACAAACGACCGTATCGGTTTCCCGTTTAACAGATCGCTTGTGCGGTGCTTCTCGTCCAGGGCATTTTGACGGAGTGACTACGGTCGTGTCGAAGCTGTTTAACATTGTACAACCGCAGCGTGCATTTTTTGGCATGAAGGACGCACAGCAGGTAGCTGTGATCCAGCAGATGGTTAACGATTTGAACATGGCAGTTGAGATTGTACCTTGTCCTATCGTTCGTGAAAGTGATGGATTGGCGCTTAGTTCGCGCAACGTGTACCTCAGTACAGAACAGCGTCAGGAAGCTCTCGTTCTGTCCAAGGCGTTACGTGAGGCACAGGAAGCTGTAGATGCGGGGACGGCGTTGACGGCAGCGGATATCCGCGGCATATTGCGTCAGAACATTGAACGTTCACCAATGGCTGTGATTGATTATGCTGAAATTCAGGCTTTTCCAAGTCTGGAGCCACTTGCGGATCAGGAAAAAGTTCATGGTCGTGACGATTTGTTGATCGCACTTGCAGTAAAATTCGGCAAAACAAGATTGATTGACAATATAAGGCTGCAAAAATCGGAGGTACTGTCCCATGTTTAGAACACTAATGAAATCCAAAATTCACCGGGCAACCGTTACGGAAGCAAACCTCAACTATGTGGGTAGCATTACCATTGATGAAGATCTAATGGAAACTTCCGATCTGATGGAAAATGAGAAAGTGCAAATTGTGAATAACAACAATGGCGCACGTTTGGAAACCTATGTCATTCCAGGTCCACGGGGAAGTGGAGTAATCTGCTTGAATGGAGCAGCGGCCCGTCTGGTACAGCCTGGGGATACCGTCATTATCATTTCCTATGCGATGATGTCTCAAGAAGAGGCAAATAATCACAAGCCTACCGTTGTATTTGTGGATGGACAGAATAAACCTGTGCAAACGATGAAGCAAGAAGTTCATGCGACGATTATGTAATCGACTGGTAAGGGGAATGAAATCGCCCCATTCTACAAAAAATGAGTACAGGTCACTGCACTAATCCATTTTTTCAAGGGTGGGGATGCATCGATGTTCCAGCATGTTTTCGCAGAAATGAACGACATGTTAGATGAAATTATCAAGCGCTACCCTTCTGCTGAAGGCCTAAACAAACAGGAATTGCTGCAAAAGTGGAATTTTCTGAAGCGGATGAGTGACGGGATGATTGATGAGTGGCTGATGTTTGAAGAAAAAATGAGCCAGGTAAGGGAAAGGGAGCTGGATAAGCCCGCTACCCTCGAACCTGAACAGGAAGCTGTTACCGCTCTGCCGGAACTGCATCTGGAGTGTTTCAGTCGCGGTCAGGGATATTTCAAACTGCAAATGTACCCGCAGGCGATTATGCAATTTTCCAGGGTTGTGACCGACTATCCAGAAAGTGCATTAACTCGTTTTTACCTGGCTCTTGCTCATCTTAACCTGGAACAAACCGAGGAAGCAGGAATACACTTGCAGCGGATCATGCATCTGAATGGTTCGCCGAGATTGAAGGGGCTGGTGTGTAACGTCCTGGGCTGTATCGAGGCCAAGCTTGCGAACCCTGAAGGTGCATGTTCACTATTTGCTCAGGCGCTTCAGTATGACCCCACGTTGACCGAACCGCTGTATAACATGGAAGCCTGTCGTTTAAACAGCGGAAAATTGCAATATGCAAATCAGCTGACTGCCTTAAATTAAAGGCTATTCGGCGGCAAAAAGACGGTGTTCCCTCCTCTGGCATAGCGGCGGGGACACCGCCTTTTTTGTCAGTTAATTTTCAAATGCCCTTTTTTTTGCTATGCTGTAACATAGACTGGAATGGAAGGGACCGTACATTGCAATGAAATTTGCCGTATTGGATTTCGAAACAACCGGCACGCAGTCCGACGGTGAGATAATACAGGCCGGACTTGCCATCATAGATCATGACTACAGCATAACTCAAATATATAGTTCTTATGTGAACCCAGGTGTACCGATTCCCCCGTTTATTACGGGGTTAACCGGTATTACCGATGAAGATGTGGCGGATGCTCCCTCATTGGAAGAGATGATGATGGAGATGGTTCCGCTGCTTGACGATGTGGTTCTTGTTGGACACAATGTTGCTTTTGATTTTCATTTTCTTCAAAATGCACTTGATCGATGCGGTTATTTGCCATTTACCGGACGGATTCTGGATACGATTGATTTCCTGAAGATTTCGTTCCCGTCACTGGGCTCTTACCAACTCGGTTATGTGTCTTCAGAATTCGGATTTCAGCATGACCGCCCTCATCAGGCAGACAGTGATGCACTTGCCACAGCTTTTGTACTACTGAAGTGTCTCGATGAGCTGCGTGCATTGCCTCTGATCACGATTCAGCGCCTCAGTGACCTGTTTGCACCGGAAGACAGTGACTTGGGCTGGTTCTTCGACGGAATGCGTACTGAGAAGGAAGCAGAGCCGATTCAGGATCTGGATGGTCATACGTATTACCGCCAGCTTGCCTTGAACGTGAGTGACTGGACCGATATAGGCTCACCACGCGATGAGCGAGAAGGTAATCCGCTGGAAGGCGTAAGTTTTGAGCAGTTTATGGATCAGGTTAGAGATAACCTGAAGGAGACGCTGGACCATTATGAGGAGCGTGAGGCGCAAACTCAGATGTTCAGCAGTGTACGACAAGCTTTGGATGAAGAGAAACATCTCTTGATCGAAGCTGGGACAGGTACGGGCAAATCACTTGGTTATTTGCTGCCTGCCATCTATGAAAGTGTGAAACAGGAACAGAAAGTCATGGTCAGCACACATACCATCAACCTGCAGGAGCAATTGAGAGAGCGGGATATTCCTATGCTGACCCAAGTGGTTCCGTTCCCGTTCAAGGCAGCAGTGTTCAAAGGACGTGGGCACTATCTGTGTCTGCGTAAGTTTGAGCATAAAATCAATAAACGTGAATTTGCTACACCGAAAGAGGATTATTTTACAGCGGCTCAGATGATTGTCTGGCTTACCCAGACGGAGACTGGAGATGACGAGGAACTGAATCTAAGCGGGCGCGGAGGAGACTTCTGGGAGACGGTACAGAGCGAGTCTGAATCCTGTCTTGGACGTTCCTGTCCTTGGTTCCGCAAATGTTTCTATCATCGTGCCAAACATGAAGCCGGGCTGTCCGATATCGTTATTACGAATCACTCGAAATTATTTACGGATGTCAAAGCAGCACATCAGCTGCTGCCGGCCTACGAAAGTCTCGTCATCGATGAAGCACATCATCTGGAGGACGTAGCAGGTAAACACCTTGGTCTTCATATGAAATACTTTACGTTGGTTCATACACTGACCCGACTGTTTAAAGATAGCCGTAATGGCCAACTGCCGATGCTTCGTTCTCAATTGTCGGGACATGAAAATTCGGTACAGTGGGGCTCCATGATTGATCAGATGTTCCCGCTTGCTGTAGAAGTCAAGGAGATGTGGGATCGACTAAGCGATACCTTGTTCGGCCTGCTGCCTGAACGCAGCGATGCCTCTCCAGGGGAGACAGGACAATTTTCTCTTAGACTGAAGCCTTCGCAAAAACCAGCCAAATGGCAGGAATTGCAGGATGCTGAAAACCAAATTTATGTCACTCTAGGCGATTTGATTCGTAAAGGCGACAAGCTGCTGCTTGAAGTGAAAGAAGATCAGGACGATTATCAGTCCGATAGTCTGATTACGGATATCTCAGGTCTGCTGAAGGATTTGGCAACGATCAAGGATAACCTGCGTTTCTTCATGCGGATGGATGATGCCAACACCGTGTACTGGATGGAGGCCAGCGGCCAGTTCCGCAGCAAATCACTGCAGCTCTATGCTGTTCCTGTCGATGTCAGTGCCCAATTGAAGGATATGTTCTTTGATAAAAAGAAAAGCGTTGTGCTTACATCGGCTACGCTCTCCGTTGACAAGTCATTTCAATTCATGATCGAACAGTTGGGCTTGCAGGAAGCTGCCGAAAATAACCGTCTGTTGACGTCCATGCTGCCGTCACCGTTCAATTATCGCGATCAGGCTCTGCTCGTCATTCCGCGTGATTTCCCAAGCGTGAAGGGCAGTGTAGGCGATGCCCACTTTGTGGATATGCTCGTACACTCGCTCGCGGAAACGGCTATTGCGACTCGTGGACGCATGATGGTGTTGTTCACCTCCTACCGCATGCTGCGCCAGGTCTATGACCCGCTCAAAGAGGCTTTGTCAGGCAATGAAATATCTTTGCTGGGGCAAGGGGTGGACAGCGGCAGCCGTTCCAAGCTTACACGCCGCTTCCAAGATGCGAAAGCAACGGTGCTTCTTGGCACAAGCAGCTTCTGGGAAGGGGTGGACATTCCAGGAGAGGCTCTGACCTGTCTTGCGATTGTCAGACTGCCATTCCAGCCACCGAATCATCCATTGGTCGAAGCGAAGAGCGAGCTTTTGCAGCAGCAGAAGAAAAACCCGTTTATGAAGCTGTCCGTACCACAAGCTGTCATCCGCTTCAAACAGGGATTTGGCAGACTGGTTCGTACAGGCAAAGACAGAGGCATTGTAATTGTATACGATACACGCGTTATTGAAGCGTATTATGGCAAGTACTTTTTATACTCATTACCTGGTCCCAAAATGGAGCACATGCTCACTGAGCAGATGGTTCCACGCATTTCGGAATGGCTCGAGAGACCCACTGAAGAGCAACAATAACAGATACGCTTTGTAGCTTCCATTATTGCATGACGCCACTGATTGGCTGTAAAATTGAGTAATATCATGTATTCGTTTCATGGATATGCGAGTAAGGCGAATAAAGCAATTATCCATTATATAACAAGGAGCATCCTGTTTAATTCAGAAATCATGTTGCATCGTTTTAGACAGGGTGCTCATCTTTTCATCTATCTATCGTGGCTTTGGTAAGGGGGAGCAATTGAATGAAATCAGATAAAATTTCGGAAGCCGTGGTGCGCAGATTGCCTGTTTACTTGCGTTATTTGAATGAACTGCATCAGCGCGAAGTCAATACGGTTTCTTCACAAGAACTTGGACTGAGGTTGGATTTGAATCCGGCCCAGATTCGTAAAGACTTGGCTTACTTCGGTGACTTTGGTCGTAAAGGAATCGGGTATGACGTTTCATATCTCATCGAGAAAATTCGCCATATTTTAAAAATAGACCAGCAGATCAATGTGGCTCTTGTCGGAGCTGGTAATTTGGGACATGCCTTGTCCAATTACAATGCTTACCTCAAAGACAACATGAAGATTGTCGCTGTATTTGATGCCTATGGTCCGAAGATTGGGAGTCAAATCAACAGTTTGACGGTGCAGCCGATGAATGAATTAACGGATTCGGTCAAAAAGGATAACATACGCATCGGTATCATCACGGTTCCGGATACGGAAGCCCAAAATGTTGCGGATCAGCTGATTGAGTCAGGAATTGAAGCAATTCTTAACTTTGCGCCAACCATCCTGAAGACCCCGCCGCATATTCGCATTCACCATGCCGATTTTACGACGGATTTGCTTAGTCTGGCTTATTACTTGGAGAATGGAAAGGACGACGAGGAAGATGACGACAAATAGATGGGTAATTCACAACGGCAAATTTGCCGTGAGTGAAGGCGCGAATTGGAACGTGGTTCAAGGCTTTATGGTTGTAGAGAATGACAAGATTGTGCATATTGGTGAGACATTGCCGGAAGGAGACGAAAGTCTGACAAAGGTGGACGGAAAAGGACTGTTCTTCTTGCCGGGTCTGATCAATACGCATGGTCATGCGGCCATGTCGCTTCTGAGAGGCCATGGAGACGATCTGGCGTTACAAGTATGGTTGCAGGAGAAAATGTGGCCGATGGAAGCCAAAATGACGTCTGAAGACGTTTATTGGGGTACATCCCTATCCGTGCTTGAAATGTTGAAAGGTGGAACAACAGCTTTCCTGGATATGTATGATCATATGGATCAGGTTGCGAAAGTGGTGGAACAATCCGGCGTTCGGGCTGCTCTGGCACGTGGGGTCATCGGACTTTGCTCAGAAGAAGAACAACTGCGCAAGCTGGAAGAGTCCGCCGCATTTGCTCGTCAATGGAATGGACAAGCAGACGGAAGAATTACAACCGTAATCTCTCCACACGCACCTTACACTTGCCCTCCGGATTACATAGAGAAGCTGGTACAGGTTGCTCATGACCTGAATCTGCCTTTGCATACGCATATGTCTGAAACGCTTCGCGAAGTGGAGCAGAACGTGGCTGATTACGGACTGCGTCCAGTCGCACATCTGGAGAAGCTAGGATTTTTCTCCCGTCCTTCTCTGGTTGCACACGCGGTACATCTGAATGATGAAGAGATCGAGATTCTCGCAAAGCATGATGTAGCAGTGTCCCACAATCCAGGCAGTAACCTGAAATTGGCTTCGGGTGTTGCACGTGTGCCTGATCTGTTGAAAGCTGGCGTAACCGTGTCCCTGGGAACAGACGGACCAGCAAGTAACAACAATCTTGACATGTTTGAAGAAATGAGACTGGCTGCCTTGATTCACAAAGGGGTGTCCGGTGACCCTACTGCAGTGCCGGCAGGGGAAGCACTTCTGCTTGGAACTTCATATGGGGCCAAATCTATATTCCTGAACAATACAGGCGCTCTGCAAGTTGGCATGAAGGCTGACTTCATCGCGTTGAACATCGAGCAGGCCCATTTCTATCCGCATACGGACCTGATTTCCCATACGGTCTACTCGGCTTCAGCCAAAGATGTGGAGCATGTGTGGGTGGATGGTAATCAGGTGGTTAAACATGGCGAATGTCTTACGATGGATGAAGAGCGCATTCTGCGTGAGTCTCAACTGGCATTTGACAGTTTGCTGGCCCGTTAATTACAAGGACAGCAGCGTCATAGGGAAAGGAAGTTCGGCTTTTGAAGAAAAAAAAGAAGTGGATATGGATTTCGCTGCTGCTCCTGGTTCTGATTCTGTTTGGACTTCAGCGTTATTATGTCTATGTTACCCAGGATCAGCGCAAGGAAGAGGCGTTGGCCATACAGGCGGCTCAGAAACAGCTGGGGATTACGTCCCACGAAGAGTTGCGTAAGTATGTCTGGGGGCAGAAAGACGGCGGAGACAACATATACTGGACCCTGATCGGCAAAAATAAGGATAACCAGGATGTCATGGTGTGGATCAAGTTTGATGAGAATAACAAACCGGTGTCGGGAGCCAATGCGGTGCACAGTGAACTGTTGAAGAATGGCATGTCTGAAGCTCAGATACGAAATCGGTTCAGCTCTGAAGTTCCCGGTGGAGAGATCAAACGAATCATGCCAGGCGTTGTCAATGGAATCTATGTATGGCAAGTGTATTATAACGATGATACTCACAACTATTATCGGTTTTACCGTTTCAGTAACGGGGAACAGGTGGACCTGGTCTATACGATCCCGAACAGCTAGAATTGGCAGACCTGCTATGGTCTGAAAAGAATAGATTAAAGAACCGGCAGACGGAAACCCGACTGACCGGTTTTTTGACGTACTTTGTTGATCATTTTGGATTTGAATAGTTAAAATTCATATTTTCGCCTTAGATATTGTATATACGATGTGATATACTCAAATATGTATTCAAGGATACATCATACACAAATAAATCCTGTTAGGCACATCACAGGACATTATGTACACATATTCATATTCTTGCCTATAAGTTATAGGATGGGCCAAAATTTAGGAGGGGTAACTCACTTGAAGATAAAAGTATTGCCTATTGCTCTGACTGCCGTCATTTCAGCCGTTGTGTTGTTTGGAGGTTGGTTTGTGTATCGTCATGTGGCTGTGCAAAGCCCAATTGAAAAGATGGTTACCCAGTACGATGGAGTCAATGATGTTCAATTAACTATTAACCGCAATGATGTACAGTTGAAACTTGATCTGCAGCCGGATGTTGATCTGGGCAGATTGGTACAATATATTCACAAAGAAGGACAGACCTTGATTGGCACTCGTTCGTTGAAGCTGGATGTCGTGGATCATTCGAACGAAGCGTTAGAAAGCTGGTGGGGAAGCGCGATGTTTACCGTAGCTCAAGCGATGGAGAACAAGCAATACACCGAGATTACACCGACCTTGTCCAAAATGGCTACGAATGGAATCAAGGTAAATACAGCCATGGATGACAATAATGTATATGTCAGTCTCAGAGATGGAGATGCCAGCAAGTTTATTATTCTGCCGCGTGTGCCCGGTCAGATAGGAGTGTGGCCAAATGCCTAAATGGACGAAAGAAATTGTCATTGGATTTGTACCCGTATTGATTATCTTTATTGCTTTTATCGGTGTAAACATGATTCCCATTCTGATCGCTGCAATGCTTGTGGGTGCTCTGCTGCTCATGATGCAAATGCGTGGTGGAATTACAGTGGGCGCAGGTCAGGAACGTAAACGCAAGAAAAAAGGACCGTCCAAGCTGACTTTTGAAGAAATCGGTGGTCAGGAGAGTGCCAAGCAGGAACTGCGGGAAGCGCTCGATTTTCTCATTCGACATGAAGAAATTCAGAAGTTTGGTATTCGTCCTTTGAAAGGTATCCTGCTTACTGGGCCTCCAGGGACTGGTAAAACCTTGATGGCCAAAGCTGCTGCTCATTATACCGACTCTGTTTTTGTAGCTGCATCAGGCAGTGAGTTTGTTGAGATGTATGTTGGTGTAGGTGCTGGCAGAATACGGGATTTGTTCCGTGATGCAAGAACACGTGCCGCTAAAGAAAATAAGGAAAATGCCATTATATTTATCGATGAAATTGATGTGATTGGTGGAAAACGGGAAGGTGGACAACAGCGTGAATATGATCAGACGCTGAATCAGCTGTTGACGGAGATGGATGGCATATACTCTTCCGACACACCGCGCATACTTGTGATCGCCGCTACAAACCGAAAAGAAATGCTGGACAGCGCGTTGACACGTCCAGGTCGTTTTGACCGTCATATTCAGGTAGACTTGCCGGATAAGAAAGGCAGACAACACATACTGGAGCTGCATGCAGTCAATAAACCTCTTCTTGAAGGGGTCAGCCTTGAGAAGACAGCAGAAGAATCCTATGGTTTCTCTGGAGCACAGCTGGAAAGTGTGATGAACGAAGCCGCAATTTACGCCATGAGAGACGGGCTGCCTAACATTGAACAGCGTCATCTGTCCCTTGCAATTGATAAGGTAATGATGGGTGAGAAGACAGACCGCGAATCCAGCGTGGAAGAGAAGAAAAGAGTCGCTATCCATGAATTGGGACATGCCATCATGGCTGAACTGGTTCGTCCTGGCAGTGTGAGTCAGGTTGCACTCAGCCCTCGTGGACAGGCCCTGGGATATGTACGTCATAACCCGCAACAAGAGCAATTTCTGTACACGAAGCGCTTCCTTGAAGAGCAAATCATGATTGCCCTTGGAGGTGCAGCAGCGGAGGAAATGTATTACGGTGGACGCAGTACAGGATCACGCAATGACTTTGAGCAGGCAACGAATGTGGTACAGACGATGATGGCTTCCGGGCTCACAACGTTGGGCATTGTTAACATGGATATGGTCACTACGGAAGAATTAATGCGGGAGAACAAATTGATCCTGCAAGACCTGATGGAACAGACCAAACGATTGCTTGAAGAACAGCGGACAATTTTCGACAATTCCCTCGACACATTGCTCAGGGAAGAAGTATTGTCTGGCGATCAATTTCGTTGTCAATTTCGTGACAGCGCCCTTCTACCGGCATAATTTATTTATGTCGGTTATTTTTTTTTACATTTCAGTCGTGCTAAGATATTATTATATGTTGGGTCGAAATTTGTAATTTTCGGCGAACAGGGTACAATAGAGAAATAGAGAACCGAAAGGATGGAGCAGAACCATGTTTTTCAAAAAGATAGGAGTTGTCGGCGGCGGCACGATGGGGCAAGGTATTTCCCAGATGCTTGCAGCCAAAGGACTTGATGTGCTTCTGGTGGAACACACAACGGAGAAGCTGGATCATGCATATAACATGATTGAGACCAACCTCGATAAACAACTGGAGAAATGGGCGATTACAAAGGCTGAGAAGAAATTGATTCTCTCCCGTATTACCAAAGTTGCTCATCTGGCTGAACTCGGAACTTGCGATATGGTCATTGAGACTATTTCTGAAGATCTGGAAGCGAAAAAAGCGGTATTCAGTCAACTGGACCAAGTTTGCCCAAGCAACGTAATTCTTGCAAGTAATACATCCACGCTGAGTTTGACTGAGCTTGCAAGCTCAACCAAATACCCAGAGCGTGTTATTGGTATGCACTTTATTCACCCGGTTTCCCGGGTTGATCTTGTAGAGATTATTCGTGGTCTGAAAACATCCGATAGCACTTTTGCAGAAACGAGACGTTTTGTGGAAGAAGTTGCGGACAAAAAAGGCGTTATGATCTATGAATCACCTGGATTTGTGACGTCCAGACTGATCTGTCTTCTGATCAACGAAGCGCTGCATGTACTGCAGGAAGGTGTCGCTTCCGCTGAAGATATAGATGACGCTATGCGTATCGGATACAATTTCCAGCACGGACCGCTTGAGATGGCAGACCGTTTCGGATTGGATTCGGTAGAAGCTGCACTCGAAAGAATGTTCCGTGAATTCGGTGAATTGAAATATCGTCCTTCCACAGTCCTGAAGAAAATGGTGCGTGCAGGACACCTGGGTGTCAAAACAGGCGAAGGATTCTTCAAGTACGACAAGGATGGTGACCGGCTGTGAAAGTACTCGTAATTAATGCGGGGAGTTCCTCGCTCAAATATCAATTGTATAACATGACGGATGAATCCGTATTGGCAAAAGGTCTGGTAGAGCGGATCGGGATGGATTCTTCCATTCTGACTCATAAACCAACCGGCCGTGAGGATGTTACGGAAGTTAGCGAAATTCTTGAACATACTACAGCGATTCGTAAAGTTATTGACATCCTGACAGACAAAGAAAACGGTGTGCTTGGTTCTGTTGATGAAATTCAGGCTGTTGGACATCGTGTAGTGCATGGTGGTGAAGCATTTAAGGAATCGGCGTTGGTTGATGATGCTTCCAAAGCAGAAATTCGCCGTCTGTTCGATCTGGCTCCACTGCATAACCCTGCAGCAATGATGGGTATTCGTGCGGCTGAATCCAACATGCCAGGCGTACCACAGGTAATGGTCTTTGATACGGCTTTCCATCAAACGATGCCGGAAAAAGCATATCTGTATGCCATTCCACGTGTGCTTTACAAAAAGTATAAAGTGCGTCGTTATGGAGCACATGGTACTTCCCATGATTACGTAAGCAAGGCAGCAGCTGAATATCTCGATCGTCCATTGGAAGATCTGAAGATCATCACATGCCACGTTGGTAATGGTGGTAGCGTAACGGCTGTACAAGGCGGCGTATCCGTGGACACGTCCATGGGCATGACTCCACTCGAAGGATTGATGATGGGAACACGTAGTGGTGACCTAGATCCGGCCATTGTACCTTATGTCATGAACAAGGAAGAACTGAGCGTGAGCGAAGTAAACTCCATGTTGAACAAACATAGTGGACTTCTTGCAATCTCCGGCATCAGCAGCGACATGCGTGAAATCACGGAAGGTATGGAGGCTGGCGATGCTAACTCCACGCTTGCATTCGAGATGTACGAATACCGTCTGCGTAAATACATCGGTTCTTATGCAGCAGCAATGAACGGTGTAGACGTGATCGTATTTACGGCTGGTGTAGGTGAAAACTCTGTTGTTCTTCGCCAAAAAGTATGTGAGCAACTCACGTATCTGGGTGTTGAACTGGATGAAGCGCTGAATGCAATTCGCTCTGGAGAACCACGCCGCATCACAACAGCCAATTCCAAAGTGGACGTTCTCGTAGTTCCCACGAACGAAGAATTGGTGATTGCAAGAGATACACACCGAATCGTATTGAATTCTCTGTAATCTAATTGTAAAGTGAATATAGCATGACAAGGAAGTGCAGGGGACAGGCATATAGCCTGCCCGCTGCATTTTCAAATTCAGGATTCCAAGGAGAGATATATGCATGAGTACGGATTGCGTAATTCGTAATGTGAGTGAGCATGTGGGCGAGACTGTTAAGATCGGCGCCTGGATTAACAACAAACGTTCCAGCGGCAAAATTCAATTTTTGCAACTGCGTGATGGAACCGGATATATTCAAGGGGTAGTCGTTAAAAGTGAAGTCAGCGAAGATATCTGGAATGCTGCGAAGAGCTTGACTCAAGAAAG
The DNA here is from genome assembly GCF_037969855.1 of Paenibacillus sp. FSL W7-1088. NCBI lineage: Bacteria > Bacillati > Bacillota > Bacilli > Caryophanales > Paenibacillaceae > Paenibacillus > Paenibacillus sp. FSL W7-1088. Next base: position 4,661,687 of record NZ_CP150216.1, on the reverse strand, counting down.
TTCATTGTATGTAACGGGAATTATCCGTGAAGAACCACGTAGTGCATCCGGTTATGAGATGACGGTTACTGGCGTGGACATTATTCATCTTACTGAAAACTATCCAATTACTCCGAAAGAGCATGGGGTAGACTTCCTGATGGATCATCGCCATCTGTGGCTGCGTTCGACAAAACAACGTGCGATTATGGTTATTCGTGCGGAAATCATCCGCGCTGTTCAGCAGTTCTTTGATGGTAACGGATTCACACAGGTTGATCCTCCGATTCTTACACCTTCATCTGCTGAAGGAACGACGAACTTGTTCCACATCAAATATTTTGATGAAGATGCCTATCTGACACAAAGTGGACAGTTGTATATGGAAGCTGCAGCAATGGCGCTGGGCAAAGTGTACTCCTTCGGTCCTACGTTCCGTGCCGAGAAATCCAAAACACGTCGTCACCTGATCGAGTTCTGGATGATTGAGCCGGAAATGGCGTTTGTGGATCATGAGGAAAGCCTGCGAGTGCAAGAGAAGTTTATTGCTCACGTGGTTCAAACGGTTCTGAAAAACTGCCGTGCTGAACTGGAGTCCATCGGACGTGATGTATCCAAGCTTGAAAAAATTGTAGCTCCATTCCCGCGCATTACGTATGATGAAGCGATTGAATTCTTGAATGGACAAGGCTTCGATATTCCTTGGGGAGAAGACTTTGGTGCTCCACACGAAACGGCGATTGCTGAGAAATACGAAACACCGGTCTTTATTACCCATTATCCGGCTGGAATCAAGGCATTCTACATGAAACCTGATCCGAATCGTCCTGAAGTGGTCCTCTGTGCAGATATGATCGCACCAGAAGGATACGGAGAGATCATTGGCGGTTCCCAGCGTATTGATGATCCGGAACTGATGCAGCAGCGCTTTGATGAGCATCAGTTGTCGGAAGAGGCATATCAGTGGTATCTGGATTTACGTAAATACGGATCGGTTCCTCACTCCGGCTTCGGTCTGGGATTGGAGCGGACGGTAGCATGGATCTGTGGATTGGATCACGTACGTGAAACAATTGCATTCCCACGTATGCTCTATCGTCTGTACCCTTAATGCTTAACCGCGAGTCCATGGAAGAAGCCGGCTCCAAAGCCTGGTTGAACGGAGCAGCTTACGGTATGGCATCAGGGACAGCGCAGCTCCCATATGCTTTATTGCGCTATTATCATCAGCTGGGGTTAAGTGACGCAGAGGTGCTTCTGCTGATTCAATTGTTTGGATTCCGGCAAGTCGAATTCAATGAGTTTCCAACGCTTGAAGAGCTTGCAACCCGTATGGGTCTTGCTCCTGAAGGCATCGCCAGAATGCTGCAGCGTCTTATGAGAGACGGGTACATTCACATTGACGAGCATCGGGATGAAGAGCGTGACATTCAATATGAACGTTATGATCTGCATGGATTATATGCGAAGCTGGCAGGATGTACAGCAGAGGATATGGCCATGGCCCGTAAGCAGCAGCTGGACAGTAATGCATTGCGCCCGGATTCGAACAGTGTTCAAAAAGAAGAGGAAGAACGAAATATGTTCTCTATTTTTGAAAAAGAATTTGGCCGCCCGCTTTCCCCGATGGAATGCGAGACGATATCCGGCTGGCTGGATCAGGATCGCTATCAGGAGGAACTGATTCTCATGGCATTGAAGGAAGCGGTCTTTGCTGGTAAAGTGCATTTTCGCTATATCGACCGAATTCTGCTTGAATGGAGCCGTAACCGCGTGAAGAATGTGCAGGACGCCAAGGCATATACGCAGCGGTTCCGTAACGGTGGACGTTAATACCAATGTTAGATTAAGCAACAATTTCATTCAGATTAAACCAAAAACAGGCCAGAATTTATTCTGTGCCTGTTTTTTTAGATTATAGAGATGTTAAGTAAGATACATTAAGTCCCCGATAGGTCTGACTTTTCAGGCAATGTGTAACCTTTTTATAAAAAAATGAATGAATACGCAGGGGTCAACAAACAAGTTGTCGTCTATTGTAGTGGAGAGGAGGGGAGAGTCATTGATGAAGCGCGCTTAATCGAACAAATCCGTCAAGGCGATACATCCCAGATACGCTTGTTGATCGAAAAGTACAGTCAGCATGTATACCATGTGGCCTATTCCGTATTGCGGAACGATCAGGATGCACAGGATGCAGCGCAGGAGGCGTTCATTCAGATGGTTAAATCTCTCCCCGATTACCGATCCGAAGGTTTCAAAACGTGGTTAACCCGAATTGCCTTTCACAAAGCAATAGATGCCAAACGCAAGCTGGGCAGACGAAGCGCTGAGGATCTGGGCGGAGAAGAAAAAATAATGAACATGCCCGGTCGTGAAGAAGATGTTCTTGCCCGCCTCGTGCGTGAAGAGCGTCAGGAGAAGTTGCGCGAGCGAATCAACCAGCTGCCTGCCCAGCATAGGGACATTATTACTGCGTATTACTTAAGCGAAAAAAATTATGAGCAGATTGCCCGTGATGCACAGGTAGCAGTGAAAACCGTGGAGTCCCGTCTGTATCGTGCCCGGCAGTGGATTCGAAATCATTGGAAGGAGGATGAGTGGCGTGAGGAATAAAAGGATGTATACCGTCCAGGAATGGACTGATTATATTGAAGGCCGAATGACTGCAGACCAGGCAAGTATGATGGAACAGATGCTTATGGACGTTCCGGAAGCGATGGACAACTATCTCGAAGCACTCGACATTCATCGGGAGCTGCCACAACTGAAGGACCCGGTAGGCTTCGCCGATTCGGTGATGAATCAAATTACGGAAATGCAATCCTCCAAGCCAAAGCGCAAATCGCGTTCTGGACGAAGACGTATCTGGCTGGATCACAAAGTGTTTCATTATGCCGTAGCGGCTTGTCTGACGTTAATCTTCCTCTCCTCGGGATTGTTTGACAAGGTAGCGCCATATCATAAGTTCCAGGACGGTGAGCACAGGGGGTCATTTACGGAAAAGTGGACAGAGGCAGCCACGTCATGGCTGGATCACTTCAAGCCTGGACCATAAATTGTTTCGCATTGCCTGAAAAGAAAGGATGAAGACTGTGCAATCAGATCGTAACAAAATACTTGCATTTTTATTAAACCTGATACCGGGTCTTGGTTTTCTCTATTGGAGGCGGCCTACCAGAGCTGTGGTCTATCCATTACTCTTTTTTGGAACAGGCATTGGCTTCGTCATGTTGGCGTTGTTGACTGATGAGAAGGATTTGATGATTGTCGGGTTCCTGGGAGCCATATTCTTCTGGTGTATCAGCATGCTGGATATGATTATCGTTCTGCTCCGTGCTCCTTCACTACATGATGCCCGATACCATGGATATGGCGCACATTACAGTGGACCGCATCAGGGGGCGGCATATCAGGGAGCATACACTGGGCAGGAAGGTCATCTGGGACAGATGGAGATGGACATGGAGGGGATACATCAGAATCAGAACGGTGAGTATGGCGTGCCTGCGGCTCCTTATGGTCAACCCATGTATCAAAAAGGCAGTGAAAGCGAACGATTTTTTACGATTCTACTTTCTTTTGTTCCAGGTCTGGGACATCTTCATCTCGGACTGTTACATCGCGGTTTATCATTCCTGATGGCGTTCTTTGGCTCATTTGCGATGATGGTATTTGTAGCTTCGATTACGAATGAATCGGTATTTCTGATGTTCTTGCTCATTCTGCCTGTCATCTGGGTATACTGCATGTTTGATGCGGTTCAGCATGTGCATCGCAAACAGGCCGGTGAGGTATTGCAGGATCGTACGTTGTTCGAGGAGCTGGAGATGGGCAGGGCTTCTGGACGGCGAAGCAAAGTGCTGGCAACCCTGTTATCAGCCTTCCCGGGTGCGGGACATCTGTATCTGGGACTGCAAAAAAGAGGCATGCAACTCATGTTCCTGTTTCTCGGCAGTATCTACGTTCTGGACCTGCTTCATTTATCGGTGTTCCTGTTCATGATTCCGTTGATCTGGTTCTACAGCTTCTTTGACGGACTTCAGTGTTCAAGCCGTTATGGCCGTGAACCGTTGACCGATCAACCCATTTTCAAGGATTGGGCTCGTCACCAGCGCCTGATTGGATTCGGAATTGCTGCATTGGGATTGTACTATCTGTTTATCCGCCTGGTCATTCCACAGCTGAATGAAATGTTCCCGAATGCATTTATGACGTACGAGATTCGTTCGTATGTGAACACCGTCATTGTGTCCTTGCTGCTCATTTTTGGCGGTCTGAAGCTGCTGTTTGGCAAGCAGCGCGGTGCGAGTACGAATAGTACGGTTCATCGAACTGATGAGGGAGCAGACAGTCTCTTTTTATTCAAGGATCGGGAGGATCGATTGTAGAACTTTACAGATTTTTTCGATTCCCTTTTCCAAAGGGGAACAAAGAGAATCACAGAAAACAAGGAATTAACCAAACATAAAAACACGCCGAGGGCTATGTCTATCAGCCTTGGCGTGTTTTTGGTTGTGCAGCTTTGATTTCGAATGAATGATTGCTATTTCGTAGCACCCTTCAGTAGAAGTTGACGGTACATCACTTCGAACAGGAACTCGAACGCTTCCAGATGACGTTTCGCTTCAAAAGCATCTTTGCCCCAGGCATAAATCCCGTGATTACGCAGCAAAATTCCCGGTACATTCGCGTCAAGTACACCTGGTACCAATTCAGCGATGGATGGAATATCAGCGAAGTTAGGCAGAACTGGTACACGAATCTCTGCATTTTCTTCCCAGATGTTGAACGCCTTGATCAATTCGATGCCTTGAATCGGTACGTGTCCATCTGCTCCAAAGAACTCACTGATCAGGTTGTTAAATACGGTATGCACATGGAACACCGCGCCACAGCCGGTTAAACGATAGATTTCGCAGTGAATCAACGTTTCAGCGCTTGGTTTCAGGGTTGTGGTCTCAATGGCTTTACCATGCTTGTCTACAAACAGAAAGTCTTCCGGTGTACGGAGAGATTTGTCTTTGCCTGATGCAGTAACTGCAAAGTAGAATTGCTCCGGGTCGAAGTCGCCCACACGCATTGACAGGTTGCCACTTGTACCAGGGAACCAGTTACGGCTGGCAAACAGCGCTTTGATATCAGCCAGTTCTTCGAGCACCTGACGTTTATGTTCCAATGTAATCTTTTCAAAACCCATCTTTACAGCACTCCTTGTGTTTGCTTCTGTTTCATATCTTTCATAATATCGTAGAAGGTTGTGAATGGGACATGATCCACACCCAGCTCTATACACTTATCCGTCAGGATAGAACGAGAGTAGACAAGATCAGCGATTTTGGCACCTTCAAAATCCGTCAGACTGTCTCCAATGAGGATACGATTATATTGTTCTTCCGGGAATGTACGAATAACCGTCGTTTTACACATGCCGCAGCCGTTCTCACAAGGAGGCCGACATGGATTAGGCCATTCAATACGTATGAATTCATCTGTGAAATCCGCCCCGTTGCAATAAACATGATCCTGTGGAATATCGAATGGAGCGAGCAAAGGCTCGATAAAAAAGTCCATTCCGCCGCTCGTGACATTAAATTCAATGCCCTCGTCCCGAACGTATGCAAGAAATTCGCTGAACCCTTCTCGGATGCCAGCCTGTCCAAGTACAAATTCCACAATCTCATCTTTTTGCGAAGAAGGCAACAGAGCGAACATCGCTCCCACACCTTCGCGAAGCGAAATTCGCTGTTCAATCGTGTCTTTCATAATTGCTTCAATACCTTCGGGTTTAAAATGTTTCATAATCGCTACGATATTGTCCGAAAGGGTGATCGTGCCATCAAAATCACAGAAAATAACTGTTTTTTTATCACTTCTCATCGTTCACCACCCCACAGATCTATTGCACTTTTCAGTTCGGGATGTTCGACTGCATATTCTGCCAGTGGAATGGAACGTTGGGCTGCCTCGATAGCCTGCAAGAATGCCCGTCCGCCTGCCTCAGTACCCATGGGATGCCCATGAATACCTCCGCCGGCATTAACGATGACATCGGTGCCGAAGTCACGCAGAATAAGAGGTACAAGCCCTGGATGTATACCAGCCGAAGGCACAGGCATGCTGGTTCTGACAGGAAGCTCAGGTGACAGCAACTGTTCTGTAATGGCCATATTCTCTTCCTTCGGCATCGTCACCGATCCGTAAGGGGAAGGGAAGAGCACCAGATCCGCTCCGGCAAGTCGCATCAGCTGTCCCAGCAGGACGGAAGCCGAGATTCCATAGTGTGGTGAAGGATACAGTGCACCTGCAAGCGCAGGGTGAGCCATGATCGGTACGTTGATGTCCGGATCACTGCTTAGTTCGTGCAGCACGTCATATCCGTATGACAAGACATTGAACAACAGCGCATTTGCTCCTGCACCTATCGCGCGTTCAGCCTGTTGTTTCAGGCGTGAGGTAGGTCCAGTTAAATTTGCGGCATAAAGAAGTTTCTTACCTGTCTCCTTGCGTGCCTGTTCCGCAGCTTTCATGCAGACCTCGACTCTTTTCTCAATCGGAGTCAGTTTGTTCTCAAACAGAATTTCATCATCTTTAATCAAGTCTACTCCACCAAGAGCTTGGCGAATAAACTGTTCCCTCAGTTCGTCAGCATCCAGTCCAATGACTGATTTAAAAATACTCATTAACAACGGACGATCATGTACACCTAGCAGATCACGAACACCGTTCAGTCCAAACTTGGGACCAGGGAATGCGCTGAGGAAGCCGTCCGAGAATCCAAGCCGTGTCAGTTTGATGCGTCCATCCATTGAAATTTTGCCAAAGACCGTCACGAGCAGAGCAGGAATATCACGGCTGAAATTTACATCCGGATAACCGATGGTAATATCAGCGTAACGCTCACCTGGGGTCATGCCCTCAGCTTCATGCACCTCAACGCTGATGACTTCCCCCAGATGTTTCTGCATCGCCTCACGCTTGGCTTGAGGCAATTCAGTCCAACTGCCAACGGTCATGCCGACAGCAATGGACCCAGCCTTCTTGCGAAAGTCTGCACGATCATCATGCAGACGATAAGTGGCTGTGCACATAGTATTCATTTTAAATCTCCTTCCAAAGCAGCTCCCATCTCCCGTGAGCGCTCTGCACAGCGGTTGACGGCTGCGATTACATTTTCAAAGAAATCTCCCTCGTCCAGCGTTTTTAGTGCTGCCTGAGTTGCACCTCCCGGGGAGGTTACATCACTACGAAGTTTCATTGGTTCCAAGCCAGTTTGCTGCACCATACGTGAAGCACCCAGCACGGTCTGAACAGTCAGATCGCGGGATTGTTGGCTGGACAAGCCGCCACGAATACCTGCGGCAATCATGGCCTCCATCAAATAGTATACATAAGCCGGACCACTTCCGGAAATACCTGTGAGCACTTCGAGTTTATCTTCAGGCACGATGGTCACGATTCCAACAGCTTCGAACATCGTCATGACTGTACTGCGCTGGTCATCCGTAATCTCTTCAGAGAAGGCAAGTCCGGTTGCGCCAAGCCCGATTGTACTGGACGTATTCGGCATGGTGCGGGCGATCGGTTGCTTGCGTCCCAGCAGGGATTGCATCGTACGGATCGATAATCCGGCAATAACGGAGACGATTAATTGATCCGGAGACAGGAGCGGCCCAAGCTCACGCAGCGCTGCGGCAGCATCCTTCGGTTTCATGCAGAGTACAATAACGGGAGAAGCGGCGAGATGATCCAGCGATTGTGCAGCAGTTCCGGTATGTACGGCATAACGGGTACTGAGCTCCTCCTGACGTTTCTGGTTGCTGCGGTTCAGCATCGTAATATCCTGAGGACGAACGACAAGGCGGGAAATTAATCCGCGCACGATGGCTTCCGCCATCGCACCTGCTCCGTGAAAAGTAATCTTTTGTTGTAATAACGTCTGTTGTTCTTGACTCATATTTATCGTTCCTCCTATATAACTGTAGCTGCGATATTATTGCCGGATTTGTCCATTGCCAGTGATACGATATTTGGTTGACGTTAATGCAGGCAGACCCATCGGTCCACGAGCATGCAGCTTCTGGGTACTGATCCCAATTTCGGCTCCATAACCGAACTCAAATCCGTCTGTGAAACGTGTGGAAGCATTATGGTATACAGCAGCTGCATCTACATCATGTAAAAAACGTTCTGCATTGCTCGTATCCTTGGTGACGATACACTCTGAATGCTTTGTGCCATAACGTGCGATATGCTCCATCGCTTCATCCAAATTCTGAACTACACGAATATTTAAAATATAATCATTGTACTCTGTCGCATAATCTTCTTCCGTCACAGGAAGGGCAGAGGGAACCAGACGACGAACCGTGTCACACCCCTTCAACAGGACGTTCGCCTCACGGAATTGTTCAGCCAGTGTCGGCAGATGCTCCTCGGCGTAAACAGCGTGCAGCAACAAGGTTTCCATGGAGTTGCATACGGATGGACGCTGTGCCTTGGCATTAACAGCAATCTCCGCAGCCATGACCGGATCGGCAGATTCATCCACATAAGTATGACAGATACCTGCACCGGTTTCGATCACAGGCACTGTTGCATTGGTGACCACATTGCGGATCAGTGAAGCTCCGCCGCGTGGGATGATGACATCGAGCAGTCCATTTAACTTGAGCATTTCGTCCACGGAGGAACGGTCTGCATCCTCAACAAGCTGCAATGCATCAGCTGGCATGTCTGTTGTTGCCAGTGCCTGATGAAGTACCTCCACAATTTTGCGATTGGAGGAGAGGGCAGAGGAGCCGCCTCGCAGCAGTACAGCGTTGCCTGTTTTGAGGCAAAGTCCCGCTGCATCTACTGTAACATTTGGACGTGCCTCGTATATGATGCCGATTAGACCGATAGGCACTCTCAATTTTTCAACGTGTAATCCGTTCGGACGAGTGAATGTTTCTAGCACTTCGCCTACAGGGTCCTGCAACTCCACGATCTGACGCAGTCCTTCAGCGATGCCGGCGATCCGCTCCTTATTCAAAGCGAGGCGATCCAGCATCGATTCTGGCGTGCCTTGCTGTCTGCCTCGTTCCAGATCGTCAGCGTTTGCTGCAATAATGGAATCCGCTTGCGCAATCAATGCGTCCGCCATGACCAGCAGGGCGTTATTTTTTTGTTCTGTGCTCAGTCGATTCAGCTGTGGAACGACGGCTTGGGCCTTACTCGCTTTTTCCCTGACTTCACTCATTATAAATTCCTCCCATATATAAATTGGAAACAAAAGATTATTTAATGGCTATATCATATGATTTTGAGCAGTACACTCGGTAGGATTATAGGAGTTCTATTTTAACGTAATCCACTCGTCCCGATGAATAACCTCAAGTCGATGGATGCTGTTCAACTGCTTCATTACTTCGCCACTTGGCAGTCCTGCGATGAGGCGTAGCTGGTCATCATCATAATTGACGATACCACGACCGAGCAAGGTGTCATCCATACCCAGCACCTCTACAACATCTCCTGCATGGAAGGTACCCAGCACGCGTTTGACACCTACAGGCAGGAGGCTATGACCACCATGGACCAGTGCTTCTTCGGCACCATTATCCACAACGACGGTGCCGAGCGGAGTAGACATGAAGCCAAGCCATTGCTTTTTACGAGAGAGAGCCGCAAGGCGAGTCTCGAAGTAGGTTCCTTTTCCGGTCCCATCAACTGCCCTCTGCATATCTCCAGGTTCCTTAACACTTCCTACAAAGACAGGTACGCCTCCACGCGTTGCCACTTTGGCTGCATCTACCTTGGATCGCATGCCGCCTGTACCTACGGATGATCCTGAACCGCCAGCATAGGCGTAAATTTCTGCCGTAATTTCGGGGATGCGGTCATAACGAAACGCAGACGGATCTTTTCGCGGATCAGCCGTGTACAGACCGTTGGTATCCGTAAGAATGACCAGATGCTGTGCCTTGACCAGATTCGCTACCAGAGCAGACAGGAGATCATTATCTCCGAACTTCAATTCATCGACAGATACGGTATCATTCTCATTAAAGATTGGAATGACGCGCTGCTTGAGCAGCTCTTCCACCGTCATGCCCGCATTGCCCATACGTTTCCGGCTGTGAAAGTCGGTACGGGTGAGTAGAATTTGTGCTGTAGTAACGCGGTGCGCTGCAAAAGCCTGTTGATATGACTGCATCAGCAAAGCTTGCCCAACAGCCGCTGCAGCTTGTTTTTCATGCAATTGCTTGGGACGCTGGGGGTAACCAATCTCCCGGAATCCGGCAGCTACCGCTCCTGATGTGACCAGAAGAACCTCATGGCCTTGTTCAGCCAAGCCAGCAATTTCTCCGGCAAAAAAAGTAATGGCATTTCGATCAAGTCCGCCTTCTTCCGTAGTAAGCGAACTGCTTCCGATCTTAACTACAATACGTGAGGTCATGTTTTCACTTCCTTAAACAATATTAATGATTGACCCTGGAGCAGACCGTTGGGTACAAAAAAAACTCCCGCCCTTTTAATTAAAAAGGACGAAAGTTCGTTACTTCCGCGGTACCACCTTTATTGATGATTGGATCATCCGGCTTCATGCCCTGTAACAGAAGGCACTGTCCTGTGCATCACAGGCCGCTCAGGGGTAGGTTTCGGAGAGAAGTCGCGGTAAATTCTTGCAGCCGGGTGGAATTTACTCTCTGGGCGCGGCTGATCCTCTCGTACTGGTCCCGTCATCACGTTTCGTTCAATATTTCCTTATAACATACCATGGAAACTTGGCAGATGCAAAGGGGTTATGCACCTGTAAATTACTTGAATAAATTCAACTTGCCAATCCGCTCTACAGCTTCCCTTAATCGATCTTCATCACTTAGTAGCCCTGCGCGCACATAGCCCTCACCATGTGAACCGAAACCAATACCCGGTGCTACCGCGACTTTTGCTTCACGTAGTAACACGTCGGCAAATGAAGCAGAAGTAAAGCCTGCTGGTACAGGCAGCCAGCTAAAGAAGGAACCTCCCGGTTTTGGGGCCAGCCAGCCGATGGCTGAGAGTGCTTCATAGAAAGCATCGCGGCGTGATTCATAACGTGCAACCAGTGAAGTGACACATTCCTGGGAAGACGTAAGTGCTGCCGCAGCAGCGGCCTGGATGCCTCCGAAGAGGCTCACGTAGATATGATCCTGCAGCAGATTGATTTTGGAGATGATCTCTGCATTGCCCAGAGCAAATCCGACACGCCAACCCGCCATATTGTAGGTTTTGGATAATGTGTAGAACTCAATGCCCACTTCTTTGGCACCTGGTGCCTGCAAAAAGCTTACCGGACGATGGCCGTCGAATCCAATTGCACCATAGGCGAAGTCACTGGCTACGACAATTTTATTTTGAATGGCGAACTCTACCGTATCTTTATAGAAGGAAAGCGGGGCTGTTGCCGATGTTGGATTGTTGGGATAGTTCAGGAACATCAGTTTGGCCTTTTCCCGATCCTCGGTAGAGATTGCTTCATAATCAGGCAGAAATGCATTGGACTCCAGCAGTGGCATAAAAGACATGTGCGCTTTTGCCAGTGCCACACCGGACCAATAATCCGGATAACCTGGATCAGGTACGAGACATACGTCGCCAGGATTGAGCAATACCTGAGGTAGCTGGACCAAGCCCGTTTTTCCGCCAAATAAAATCGCAACTTCCGTTTCGGGGTCCAGGTCCACGTTGTAATCTTCCTTATAACGCTTCGCAACGGCTTCCTTCAGGAAAGCATGCCCGCTAAAAGGCGAATATTTGTGATAGAGCGGGTTCTCCGCCGACTCCTGCAATGTTTTAACAATGTGGGGTGGTGTAGGTGTGTCCGGGTTACCCTGACCCAGGTTAATCACGTCATGACCACTTGCGATTTCGCGGTTTACATTTTGAACAAGGGTAGCAAAAAATTGTGTTGGAAGCTGTGTCATTACATCGGATGTAGGTATGGTAAAGGCTGAACGACCCGATGCTTTTGGCTGATTAGTCATGCTATACATCACTCCGGTTATTAAAGATGGCAATATAGTACTCATTAATTTATCACGTCAATCCCGAGCTGTATAGGGGGAAAACACTTCATGAATGCTTGGGTAGAGCCAATATTTGAGTTTTTGTACAAAACTGAAATGAGGGATTTTGTTTTGTCCATTGAGATTAGGGGAAATTCTGTTTTATGATTATATTCGATAATGATAATCAATATCATTGATAAATAGGGACGAAGCACTTATTAGGGGGAGAAATAGAAATGAAAAAGGGTATACGAAATACGGCAGTATTATTGACGGTTACATGGTTGTCCATTCTTCTGCTGGCATGCGGAAATCAGACTTCAACTCCATCTGCCGGAACGGATGATTCCAAAACAGTCAATGAAACACAGACAGATGGAGATCAGTCCAATCAGGAACAGACGGCATCCGCAGATAACATTGAGGGTGAAACCCGGATGTTCAAGGACTGGACAGGCCATGAAGTGGAGGTTCCGGTTACGCCAAAGCGTGTGATTTATCATGGTGAAGTTACAGGAGATCTGTTAGCGCTGGGCGTTGTACCTGTAGGTATTCTTCGTCAGAATGGAACGGTATATGATGATCAGGTGGCACAAGCGGAAGATGTGGGTTTCCCTATGAGTGTTGAAAAGGCGCTTACCTTGAATCCTGATCTGATCATTTTCTCGAATAGCGATGAGGCACAATATGATCAAATCTCGAAGGTTGCGCCAACGGTTACCTTTGATTCATTTGCTTCACTGGACGACCGCATGCGTATTCTTGGCGATCTGTTGAACAAAAAGCCGGAAGCGGAAGCTTGGATCACGGCCCATCAAAAAGCAACGGAAGAGATGTGGAAGCAGCTTCATGAGAATGGACTGAAAGAAGGGGAAACAGCTTCGGTATTCACCATGTATCCTGGTAATCGACTGTTTGTCATGGCCGGAGCAGGATTGCCACAGTTGTTATATGGAGCCGATGGGATGAAGCCAACCGCGGAAATTCAGAAAGTATTAGATGAAGGAATGGGCTTTGCAGAGATTTCTACTGAAAAGCTGCCCGAAATAGCGGGTGATCGCGTATTCATACTGAATCCAGTAACGGAAGATGCGAAGCAGTCCACCAAAGAATTGCTGGATAGCCCGATCTGGAAGAACTTGCCCGCTGTAAAAGAAGGAAAAGAATATCGCTTTGATCTGGTTAAGGCTTCAAGTGATGCAACTTCAAGAGAATGGCTTTTGAAAGAGTTGCCGAAACAAATGATTCAATAGTTGTTTATCGATTGATACATCATAATATAGTATTGGATTAAGAACGAGAATGCCGACTATAAAAGAGCCTTCAACATTTCGTTGAAAGCTCTTTTTTTGTGCTGATTACAGCCAGATCTGGATTAATGACAAAAGCTCGCTTATAATCAGTTCATACAGAAATAATGATAATCATTCTCATTTTAAAAAACGAGGTGAACCATCATGCAGGCTTTGAATGCCGATGCGGGAGGGTTGTATTTTTCAGCATTCATGTTTCGGCTGGCTCATCTGGAACAACGAATTGAACCACCAGAGCAGGTGATGCTTGAAGTAACATGCGATAAACATACATTCTTGATCTGCGAAGAAGGGGAAGGTCGCTTATATATAGGATATGAACAGTTTCCCTTTACCACCGGATGTGTTTACCCGCTTTCTCCGAGCGAGGGATACCAAATTGAACATGGAAACCGAAAGGAATTGAAATATATGGTGATATCATTTGATGTTATTCATGTGTTGACAGGAGATCCGGAACAGTATACGCGCCCTGTATTCGAACATAGAAATCAATTGAACGGCTATCCTTATGCCCCGTTAAGTGGGCTGCTGGAGCAGATGTATGCCATTCGGGATTATCAAACAGATGCCGAATACAGCCATTTGAATGCACAGTTTCAGAGATGGATGGAGATGGTCATCACCCGGTACACTTCACCAAAAACGGAGCAGAGTATGGAATCCAGACTACACAGTACAATTCAATATGTAGAAGACCATTACGCTGAAGAAATCACAGTAACGAAACTGGCCCGTCTTGCAGATATCCGACCCGTGCAATATACAACCTTGTTCAGACAATTAACCGGCCACAAGCCGCTTGATTATGTGAACCATATACGAATTAAACATGCCAAGGATTGGCTGCGCAAATCCGATGAACCACTTCGGGATATAGCAACCCGGGTGGGCTTTAAGGATGAGTATTATTTTAGCAGGCGTTTTCGTCAAATGACCGGATTATCGCCTCGTCAATATGACCGATCTATTCAGCAACAAACACTGGTTCAGGATTGGTTGGGTCATGATGTGAATATTCCGGCACGGCCGGAGCGAATTATGTTTTATGGTGATTCCGGTGGAGATCTTCAAGTGCTGGGCATAGGTCTATTAGGAGATCAGACATATGATGCGGTTGCCCCGGTTAATGTGGAAGAGGCAGTCCGGATGAGACCAGACCTGATCATTTTCGATAGCACCAACGAACAACAATATGACCAATTTTCCCGAATTGCACCCACACTGGCATACAACTCTCACGCAACGCTGGAAGATCGGATTTGCAGGGTGGGAAGCTGGTTTGGCAAGCAAGCAGAGGCTGAGAAATGGCTCTCCTCCTATCAGGAGCGTATGGAAAAGATGTGGATGAAGATTCATGCTTCAATTGAACCGGGGGAAACGGCGTCCGTATTTACATATCATCGGGGTGCACGATTGTTTGTCATGGGCAATATTGGTCTGGCCTCGCTCTTGTATCATTCGATGGGATTCAGACCCGTTACGAAAGTGAAGGAGGCGCTTGTGGCGGGCAGAGCATATAAGGAGATTTCGTCTGAAGCGATTCGTCAGTATGCGGGTGATCATATATTTGTCTTGGTTCCTGAAGAGGTTATTGCAAGGCAGGCCACAGAGAAGTTGATGCATAGTCCAAGCTGGCGAGCACTTCCAGCCGTGCAGAAGGGGCAAGTGTACGGAGTGGAGGAAACAACATGGAATTTGGGCGATGCAATGACTAGCAACCGTTTGTTAACTTTGTTGCCCGAATTATTATGTAGGAGTTCAGCACGAAAACAGGTTGCAGATGATTGAATGATCAAGCTATGATTACAGGTATTACGGTTCAGAGGAGTGCTGGTTATGACAGAACAACAACAAGGGGAAATGCGTGTAGCCCTGATTCAGGGCGATATTCAGATCGGAGACCCTGAGGCCAACCATAAACATATGCAGTCTTTGCTCGAACGAGCGGTAGAACAGGTTCCCGACTTGGGATTGGCTGTGCTGCCCGAGATGTGGAATACGGGCTATGCTTTGGAACAAATTCATGAGCTTGCTGACCCGGAAGGCCAGAAATCAAGAGAGTGGCTAGCGACTTTTGCCCAAAAACATCGAATCTCCATCGTTGGCGGTTCCATTGCGGAGAAACGTGATGGCCAAATCTTCAATACAATGTACGCCTATAATAGTGAAGGAAATCAGGTGACACGTTACGATAAATTGCATTTGTTCCGCCTGATGGATGAAGAGAAGTATTTGCAGCCTGGTGCAGAACCGGAAATATTCGAATTGGAGAACGGCCTCACCGCTGGAGCTTCGATCTGTTACGATATCCGTTTCCCTGAGCTTGCTCGAACGCTTGCCTTGAACGGAGCCAAAGCATTAATTGTCCCCGCTGAATGGCCGAACCCGCGCTTGCATCATTGGCGCACACTGCTTACAGCAAGGGCCATTGAGAATCAGATGTATGTTATTGCCTGCAATCGCGTTGGGAAAAGCGGAGACACCGAATTTTTCGGGCATTCCCTCATTATTGATCCTTGGGGTGAAATTGTGGCTGAAGGCGGAGAAGGGGAAGAGATTGTGACCGGAATTATTCGTCCTTCGCTTGTGGATGAGGTTCGTGGCCGTATTCCGGTATTCGAAGACCGCAGACCTGGCATTTATTTTGGCAGCAAATAAAAATCTGTAATTTTCCAATAAAGTGTTTATTCATCCGGGAGGCGGGTAATGATAACTATCCCGTCACCAAGGAGGATGATCAATCAATGGACAACCATGTGAAAGATACGCTCAGGAGACTGGAACAGGAAAACACTAGGGTAGATCACTTGAGGCCATTCTTAGAGAATGGGGCAGGAGGGCTATCACCCCCTGAACAATCTGTTCAGGACGAAGGCCGCCTTGTGAATCAACAGAACAGGCTGACAAGTGAACGTAATTTGCGAAAATAAACCGCCAAACTTGAAATTCTTATATGTACGTTTTTACGTTAACAATTCAATGGTGATATCAGCAACATTGTACTGTAACGATGATGTACTGCTAATACCATGTAAGAACTTTATCCTGCGGATGCGGGAGACGAGTATAGAACAAAGGCTTGGCCCTTATGGGTCAAGCCTTTGTTTATTTTATTGCCATGTATGGCGGGCTAGTTCGCTGACTGTCCAATTATTCTCCTTGAGAGAGCTCGGCAACGGTTTGTTGAAACGTATGAATGAACGCCTCCGCGGCTTTGGAGAGAACCCGTCCTTGGCGGTATGCAACGACAAGAGTACGACTGGGAGTTGGCTCGGCCAATGGTACATAAACAGGAATAAATTCACTGCGCGGCGCGCGAGCAATAAAGCGCGGAACGAGCGTAATCCCCATACCTGTAGCCACCAGTGACTGCACCGTCTCAATATTCGTGCTCTCAAACACCACGTTGGGGTCAAACCCGGCTTCTTCACACAGATCAAATGTAAGCTTCCGGAAGCCTTGTCCTTTCTTCAGCACAACAAAGGGTTCATCGCGAAGCTCTTCCATCCGTACTGGAACCGGATGTTCCGGATCTCCTCTACGTGCAAGAGGGTGATTTGGTGGAACAGCCAGATCAATTCGCTCTTCACCAATCGTCACATAAGATAGGCTTGACTCCTGCAATGGGAGCGAGAGAAGGCTTAAGTCGGCCTTGCCACTGGCGGTCAACTTTTCAAGCGTAAGTCCGGAGTCTTCCAGCAACGTTACTTCAATCTCGGGGTAGGCCTGCTGAAATGCGGGAAGCACATGCGGAAGCAGGTGGGAGCCAGTGATCGGCATACTGCCTACAACGACTTTACCTTTACGCAGCTGGGAGATGTCCGACATTTCCTGTCTGAGCAGCTCGACTGCATCAATAATTTTCTGAGCCTGCTCTACAAAAGTCACCCCTGCATGGGTCAACTCCACGGTGCTGGTATTACGCTGAAATAACAGTACACCCAGTTCCTTTTCGAGTTTGGATAGCTGCTGACTTAAAGAAGGCTGGGCAATGTGCAGCTTCTCGGCTGCCCGGGAGAAATTCCGCTCTGCCGCAATTTGCAGCGTATATTGAAGTTGTCTGAATTCCATATCCACACGTCATTCCTTTCGTTATGCCATCATTATATCACTACAGATGAAGAAATCATTATTTTTGCTGAAACGCTTGCACTGCTTAAAAAGAGCTGATATACTGTGTCTGAAAACGCTTAATGGTTTAAACTTACCCGGGTATAACAAGAAAATCGTTTTCAGATGTATTCTTTTTCAGTACAGATAAAGTCCAGCTATTCATATTCTTTTCGTTAATATAATTGAATAATAGTTCATCCAACGATGGCGTGTTACTGTTCGGCAGGCAAGACCTAGATTGGGTGGGAAGAGTTTCTTTTTCCTACCCTATTTAGGTCTTTTTTTGTTCCCAGCAGAAAAAAGGCGGAGGTGCACCATGAATCACAAACAATTAGCCCAATCGATTATGGAGCTGGTTGGTGGCAATGATAATATCAACACGGCAATTCATTGCTCCACCAGGCTCAGACTTACTTTGAAGAACCCTGATTTAGCGAAAACGGCCGAGATCAAAAACCTGGATGGCGTCATCGGCGCAGTGAATAGTGGCGGCCAATACCAGGTAATCATCGGCAATGATGTTGGATATGTCTATAACGAACTTGCCAAGATGGTGGATACCCAGCAATCCAGTGAGGTTCTGGAAAAGAAAAAAGCGGATTACAGTCCCAAAGGTCTGTTTAACACCTTTGCCAGTGTAATTGCAGGCATCTTCCAGCCGATTATCCCGGCCATTGCTGCTTCAGGCATGTTGAAGGCGCTGCTGCTTCTGGCGACCGTGACTGGATTAATGTCCAAAGAAAGTCAGACGTATACCGTTTTGAGTGTTATGTCGGATGCAGCCTTTTATTTTCTTCCGGTCCTGCTGGCCTATTCTAGTGCAAATAAATTCAAGACCAACCCTTTTGTAGCTGTCCTGTTCGCAGGAATCATGCTGCATCCCAATATGATTGGATTGCTTGGCGGTGAAGATCCGGTATCCTTTATCGGATTGCCTGTGGCTTCTGTTCAATATGCATCATCGGTTGTACCGATTATTTTAACAGTCTGGTTTATGTCCTATATCGAACGTTTTGCCGACAAGGTCTCACCAGGACCCGTTAAGATATTCCTTAAACCGTTGATTGTCATTCTGATTGTTGCTCCAATTGCGCTAATTGTACTTGGTCCACTGGGCATGTATCTCGGCACAGGCATGTCCAACCTGATCTACTGGATTCAGGACAAAATTGGCTGGTTGACTGTTGTCATTATGGCGATTCTGATGCCTTTAATTGTGATGTTCGGTATGCACAAAGTGTTTTATCCCATTATTTTCGCAGCACTCGCTTCACCTGGTTACGAGACACTAGTACTGGTTGCCATGCTGGCATCTAATATGGCGCAGGGAGCAGGATCGCTGGCTGTATCGTTCAAAACCAAGGATGTGAAGCTCAAACAAGTCGCGCTGTCTGCGGGCATCTCCGGTGTATTTGGCATCACGGAACCAGCATTGTACGGTGTACATTTAAGACTCAAGAAAACGCTGTTTGCATGCATGATCGGTGCGGGCATCGGGGGATTATTCGCAGGAATTGTGAATCTCAAGGCGTATGCAGCCGTGGGACCAGGGATTGCATCCATGCCTATGTTTATCAGTGAAGACAACATGAACATTATATATGCCATTATTACGATGTTAATCTCCTCCATTATCGCGTTTATTGCAGTGTATGTTATTGGATTTCAGGATGTTGTTCCAGCAGCAGTTCCAGCAACAGACTCTTCGGTAGCAAAAGTGGAAGTAAAACCTGAGATCAGGCCTTCGGCTGGAATCAAATCAAAAAAAATGGTATTTGCGCCACTGGAGGGTACAGTCCTTTCCTTAAGAGAAGTGAAGGATGAGGCTTTCTCCCAAGAGGCAATGGGACAGGGGATGGCGATTCAGCCAAGCATCGGCAAAGTGTTTGCTCCGTTTGATGGTACCGTTGAGACGGTATTTCGTACCAAACATTCGATCGGGTTGAGATCGGTGGATGGGGTGGAACTCCTAATTCATGTAGGACTGGATACTGTGAAATTGAAAGGGCAGCATTTTGATGTAAAAGTAACTGAAGGGGAACCAATCTCCCATGGTCAACTTCTGATGGAGTTTGATCTTGCAGCAATACAAGCCGCAGGTTATGACACCACGACCCCTGTAATTGTGACCAATTCCTCGGATTACCTGGAGGTATTGGGTAATGAATCATCACCAATAACGGGACCGGAGAAACCATTAATTACAGTGTTATAACCGCCCGAAATATCAATGAGAGGCAGGCAGCCAGATATGGAAGTCGTGAAAATACTGAACTCGAGCGTTGTTCTTGCCAGACGTGGCGAGGATGATAAGGAAATTATTGTGATGGGGAAGGGCATCGGCTTCAAGAGCAAACCTGGAGATGTCGTGAATGAGGACGAGATTGAGAAGGTATATGTGCTTGAAAATGAAACAATTTCTTCGGATCTCACCGCTCTGATGAAGGAAACGCCAAAAGAATATCTCATTCTGGCTGACGAAATCATTTCTTATGCCAAACATACATTGTCCCGACATCTGAGTGATCATCTCTACGTCTCATTGACGGATCATCTGTATATGGCGACTAAACGGTTCAAGGACAATATGACCATCCAGAATCGTATGCTTTGGGAAGTAAAGAAGTTCTATCCACAGGAATTCAGCATTGGCATGCATGGTCTGTCTCTCATTCACAATCAGCTTGGTCTCTCCCTGCCTGAAGAAGAAGCGGCCAATATCGCTTTTCATCTCGTCAATGCTCAGCAGAATGATGACAATATGAATCAGGTCATGCTGATGACGGGCACGGTCAAGGATGTACTCAATATTATTAAAATTCATTATCAGGTGGAGCTGGATACACACAGCATTAACTATTCCCGCTTTTTAACCCATTTGCAATTCTTCATTCAGCGACTGTTTGAGCATAAAACGTTAAATACGCAGGATCATGAGCTGTTTGACCAGATTGCGAGCAAATATCCGCAGGAAGAACAATGTGTACAGCTGATCAAAGAGTACATTGAAGCCCGCTTCGAACATACGATTTCTAGCGAAGAAATGATGTACCTGATTATTCATATCAATCGTGTAATGAGTCGCAATTAAGATAGAACCAATCAAGGAGGAATACACAATGACCAATACAACAAGAACGTTCCCGGAAGGTTTTTTATGGGGAGGAGCCATTGCAGCCAATCAGGCGGAAGGTGCCTGGAATGTGGATGGCAAGGGTCTGTCTACAGCTGATATCGCCATTTATCGAAAAGGTGTTTCCAAGAGTGAGTACAAAAAACATAACGCAATTACGGAAGAACAGATCCAGGAAGCGATGGAATCAACGTCGGACAGAGAATATCCGAAACGCAGGGGCATCGATTTCTACCATCGTTACGAGGAAGACCTAGCCTTGTTTGGGGAAATGGGTCTAAAAACATTGCGTTTGTCCATTGCATGGACACGGATCTTCCCTAATGGGAATGAAACGCAGCCCAATGAAGCCGGTTTGCAATTCTATGATCGTGTCATTGATGGCATGTTAAAGGAGGGCATTGAACCGTTGATTACGTTGTCTCATTATGAGATGCCGATGTATCTGGTCAATCATCATGGGGGATGGACGGAT
The DNA here is from genome assembly GCF_037969855.1 of Paenibacillus sp. FSL W7-1088. Classification (NCBI taxonomy): domain Bacteria; kingdom Bacillati; phylum Bacillota; class Bacilli; order Caryophanales; family Paenibacillaceae; genus Paenibacillus; species Paenibacillus sp. FSL W7-1088. The sequence continues at coordinate 4,640,636 of NZ_CP150216.1, read as the reverse complement.
CGCATAGTGGTCGATTACTTTGTTCACTTTTGCCAAACGGTGTTCAATCGATATAAAGACAAAGTGAAATATTGGATTACCTTTAATGAGATTGACAGCATCGTTCGTCACCCGTTTACGAGTGGTGGTATCGTTTCGGATCGTTTCAACAACGTGGAACAAGCTGTATATCAGGCGCTGCATCACCAATTTGTGGCCAGTAGCCTGGCGGTGAAATATTGTCATGAGATCATTCCTGGTTCTCAGATCGGATGTATGCTTACCAAGCTTACGACATATGCCCATACGTGTAACCCCGAAGATGTATTGGTCGCTTCCCGGGATAATCAATTTAATCTTATGTTCACGGATGTTCAGGTCCGTGGGGCATACCCATATTTTACGAAGAGATTGTTTGCTGAAAAAGGGATTGTACTGGATATGCTGGAAGGTGACGAGGAGATTCTGAAAGTGCACACGGTGGACTTTATTTCATTCAGTTATTACATGTCGCTTGTATCGAGTGTTGATGGGGATCGATTGGAACAGGTGAGTGGTAACACTACTGGGGGTGTAAAGAATCCTTATCTGAACACCAATGACTGGGGCTGGCAGATTGATCCGGTAGGTCTGCGCATTTCCCTGAACGAACTTTATAGTCGCTATGGAGTGCCATTATTTATTGTTGAAAATGGGATTGGAGCCGTCGATACGTTCGAAGAAGACGGTAGCATTCAGGATGATTACCGGATCGATTATTTCCGTTCCCATATGGAACAGATGCATGAAGCAATTCTCGATGGAGTCGAATTGATGGGTTACACGAGTTGGGGCATTATTGATCTGATCAGTTATTCTTCCTCCGAAATGGAGAAAAGATATGGTTTTATTTACGTTGATCAGGATAATGACGGTAACGGAACGCTGGAGAGAAAGCGCAAAAAGAGTTTCTTCTGGTACAAAGATGTGATTGCCAATAACGGTTTGTAGAATCCGTGTAGTAGTCTGGCATAATTACAAAACCGCGCATACAGCAATTGATTGTAAAAAGTTAATGAAGACAGCGCAGCCCTGGTATCAGGGCTGTTTTTCTGCTTAACATAAAAAGCATTGACAGAGAAGAAGCTGGAACGTAGTATAAGACTTACATGATAATGATAATTGTTATCAACTGAAACCTCTGCGTAGAGCAGTGGTTTATTTGCGCTCCCCTCATTATAGGTTAAACCTATTACATCTATAGATATTATATCTTGGAACAATCAAGGACAGGGTGATATATTTATGTCATTCAAGAGCTTCACTTTTAGAGGAATACAACATGAGGCTCTTCCAAGGACCGAACTTATGATGAGGTGAAAATGATGAGTAAAAAAACGATGTTTGAGAAAATTTGGGAAAATCACGTGATTCATCAGGAAGAAGGCAAACCAAGCATTTTGTATATCGATCTGCATCTGGTGCATGAAGTAACATCCCCGCAGGCGTTTGAAGGTCTGCGTCTGAGCGGCCGTAAAGTTCGTCGCCCTGAGCTGACGTTTGCAACCATGGATCACAACGTTCCAACGAAGGATCGGTTCAACATAACAGATCCAATCTCCAAACAACAAATTGACACCCTTTCACAAAACTGCCGTGACTTTGGCGTAAAACTGTATGACCTGGATACTATTGATCAAGGTGTCGTACACGTTATGGGTCCTGAACTCGGTCTGACTCATCCAGGTAAAACGATTGTATGTGGCGACAGCCACACATCCACACATGGTGCATTTGGCGCACTCGCATTCGGGATCGGAACGAGTGAAGTAGAGCACGTTATGGCAACTCAATGTTTGCAGCAAGCCAAAGCCAAAACGATGGAAGTTCGTTTTGTCGGCAAACGTAACCCGGGTGTAACGGCGAAGGATATGATTCTCGCAGTCATCGCCAAATACGGTACAGACTTTGCTACTGGATATGTTATTGAATACACAGGTGAGTCGATCCGTGAACTGAGCATGGAAGAGCGTATGACCGTCTGCAACATGTCCATTGAAGGTGGAGCAAGAGCGGGCATGATTGCTCCGGATGAAACAACTTTTGAGTATCTGCGTGGACGTGAATACGTACCTGCCGATGGCCAATTCGATGAAGCGGTTGCTGCGTGGAAAGAGCTTGTAACTGACGAAGGTGCTGAATTCGACCGTGTGGTTGAAATCGATGTGGAAACATTGATTCCGCAAGTAACTTGGGGTACTAGCCCAGGTATGGGAACCGATATTTCTTCGAAAGTTCCTGTCCCGGCTGAACTGCCAACTGAAAACGAACGTAAAGCTGCTGAAAAAGCGCTTGAATATATGGGCTTGGAACCTGGAACACCGATCTCCGAAATCCCGGTTGATTATGTATTTATCGGTTCATGCACCAATGGACGGATTGAAGATCTGCGAGCTGCTGCACAGGTAGCCAAAGGTCACACCGTATCCAGCAATGTTACAGCGATCGTTGTACCAGGCTCGGGACGTGTTAAAATTCAGGCAGAAAAAGAAGGTCTGGATAAAATCTTCACGGAAGCTGGATTTGAATGGCGTGATGCAGGATGCAGTATGTGTCTGGCAATGAACCCGGATGTACTGAAACCAGGACAACGTTGTGCTTCGACATCCAACCGTAACTTCGAAGGACGTCAAGGACGCGGAGGACGTACTCACCTTGTATCTCCTGCAATGGCGGCAGCAGCAGCGGTTAAAGGACACTTCGTTGACGTACGTGACTGGAATTTCAAAACGGAAGCAGCTATTTAACTAGGAACGGATTGAAGGGAGAACGAATGATATGGATGAATTCAAAACACTGCAAGGCATCGTTGCACCGGTAGACCGGGTCAATGTAGATACAGATGCAATTATTCCAAAACAATTTTTGAAACGGATCGAACGGACCGGATTTGGACAATTCTTGTTCTACGAATGGCGTTTTGACGAAGAGGGCAACAACAATCCTTCTTTCGAAATGAATAAACCTCGCTACGAAGGAGCATCCATTCTGATCTCACGCGCTAACTTTGGTTGTGGATCTTCTCGTGAGCACGCACCATGGGCGATTATGGATTACGGATTCCGTTGTGTAATTGCACCATCGTATGCGGATATTTTCTACAATAACTGCTTCAAAAACGGCATTTTGCCAATCAAACTGTCGGAAGAGCAGGTAGAAGATCTGTTCCAGCGTACAGCGACTCATGAAGGTTATGAACTGAATGTCAATCTGGAAAACAAAACGATTACAGATGCGCTCGGATTGCATATTGATTTTGATCTGGATGAGCACCGTCGTCAGTTCCTGTTGCAAGGCCTGGATGATATTGGCCTGACACTCCAGCATGATGATGAAATTACCGCTTATGAACAGCGCCACGCGGCAAAGCTGTTTGGACAAACGGCCTCAGTCTAATCTTTCATCTGTAGTTCGTATATCTAACCTCCAATCATGCAGGGAACTTCACCGTTCCTTGGATCGAATTGGAGGTTTTTTTGCATTTGGCAATGAAGCGATTTGTCTTCGAATTGCAGGATAATCCGACTAAATATGACAACGTTGTAACCGGATGAAGTGACAATATCTGATAAACTGATTAGTAGATTATGGAAGGGTAGATAGAGTCGAGTGTTGCACCACAGCGAATCAGGTCGAAGGTTCAAAAGACAAACAGAATGGTGGTAGATGTATGAAGAAATGGTGGACAGCAGTCTTTGTTTTTCTGTTCCTATGTTTATTTCCTGTCATGGCAAATGCCGATTCGTCTCCCTCGATTGTGCTGGACGGTGTGACCATTAATCAGCCGTCGGGAGCTCCGGCCGAGAATACTGGCAAAATCGTGATGGTGCCCATTCGGATCGTCTCGGAAAACCTCGGTTATCAGGTGAAATGGGAGAAAGCTACCCAGACGGTTCGTATTCTCAAAGGCAACAGCAGTATCCAGATGACGGCAGGCGAAGATGCGGCCACCGTGAATGGAAATCGGGTGAGTCTCGATTCTCCGCCTCTAATTAAACAGGGGACTACACTGGTTCCGTTACGTTTTGTTGGTGAAGGCATGGGCCTTCAGGTGGGATGGGACAATGGAACCAAGACAGTTAGCCTATCTAGCATTCCTCCTGTAGCCGGTACGGAAAGTGAAAATGACCCAGTGGAAGCTCCTGAACCGGATGGTCTGTCAAAGCTTCAAAGCATCAGCTTCGGCGGGGATCGTCTGATCCTGGCGACGAACGGGAAAATCACACCGAAGGTTTCCAGTCTTAGCGAACCTGATCGTATTATCGTAGATCTGCCCGGCACCACATTTGCCAAGGAATTTATCCAGGGACAGGCTTCCAATCCGGATGGTAGCGGAACTCTGCTGGTTACGGATTCATCGCTGGTATCCAAGGTGCGATATGCAATGTTCAGCCAAACGCCTTCAACGGTTCGTGTGGTCCTTGATCTGAGTCAGGTAGCGACAGCCAAATGGTCACTGGGCGAGAACAACGTGTTGCTTGTTGACGTTGCGGCGAGTAATGGAGAACCAACAAGTCAGCCTGCTGTGCCAACCAATGATGGCAAAAAGGTTGTCATTATCGATCCAGGACATGGCGGACGACAGTCGGGAGCCGTCAGTGTGACAGGCGCCTATGAAAAGGACTTTAATTTGGCAGTGGGACTCAAAGTTCAGGCACTTCTGCAGCAGCGTACAGAGATTCAGACTGTGATTACAAGGCAGGACGATACGGAATTATCCCTGCAGCAGCGTGTGGATATCGCCCAACTGAATCAGGCAGATATTTTTGTGTCGATCCATGGAAACAAGTTTACAACGACTGTTCCTAATGGAATTGAAACGTTGTACAGTCGTAAGGAGAGCAAGGATCTGGCTGACATTTTGCACAAGCATGTATTGCCGATTACGGGATTTAAGGACCGGGGAGTGAAGACGGCAAGTCTGCATGTAACCCGTGAAACAACGATGCCCGCAGTTCTGCTTGAACTCGGATTTCTGAGTAATCCTGCGGATGAAGCAATGATGCTGACCGAAGATTATCAAAATAAATGTGCACAGGCCATCATGGACGGAATTGTTGAATATTTGGGTCTTTAATGTGGATCGTGCGCAAATATGAAGGTCAGGCTAGTGCGTTGTTTCGAGATGCATAATTGATAATTAAGGAAAAATACAGACAATAAAATGTAGAAAAAGCTTGATTTGACAACGTTTTTTTTCTGTTATGTTGGAATATATTCGCAACTTTTGAGAGTGAGAGGCGTCTAATAGGTGTCTGGTAATGCCTCAGTGGTCAGTCGGAGCTGAAGGTTCACAACATGCGGCAAAAAAATATGAGAATGGTAGGGGTGAAGGATGAAGAAGTTCGGTTTTTTGGTACTGTTATTTGTCTTTGGGCTCGTTTTCCCGGGCTATAGTCATGCAGCAGCAGATACGCATATTATCCTAGATGGGAAAGAAATTGTGCAGCCTTCGGATGCCAAAGCGGAAATCATCAATAGCAAAGTGATGGTTCCGATTCGGGTTATTTCGGAGAGCCTGGGATATGGTGTGGACTGGAAACAGGCAACAAGCACCGTGACTATTAGCAAAGACAACACTGCCATGCAGATGATTGTTGGACAGAAGACGGCAACGGTGAACGGCAGTAACGTGAACCTGGATGCCCCGCCACTCGTGAAAAATGGAACTACACTTGTGCCTTTAAGGTTCATTGGTGAGCAAATGGGCCTTAAGGTGGGTTGGAACAATACAACGAAGACGGTAACATTAGTTACCCAGAATTCAGGTTCCGGAAACGGGACAACCACTCCTCCGAACTCTGGTAATGATGGTGGAGGATCGGATCAGGAGGGTCTTGTACTGGTGAACGGCATCAGCTTCAGTGACAACCGCTTTTTGATTGCAACAAGCGGAAATACGAAGCCGAACGTCTTCACGATGACAGGACCGGATCGAATCGTTATAGACTTGCCAAATACCGCATTCGCTGATTCTTTCAGTGAAGGACAAGCTCTGGACAGCAACCAGAATGGACAGCTTGTAGTGAGTGGATATCCGGATGTATCGAAGATTCGTTATTCCTTGTACAGCAATAGTCCTTCTACTCTTCGTTTTGTCATTGATCTGAGCACTGCCAAAGGTTATGACGTGCAAAGTGACTCCGGTCTGGTTATGATTGATCTGAACAAAGAAGGCACTACAACGCCGCAACCTCCTGTTGGAAACAATGGCAAAAAAGTTGTTGTTGTAGACGCTGGACATGGTGATCAGGACCCGGGAGCCATCGGTGTAACCGGCAAGAAGGAAAAAGACTTCAATCTGGCAATGGCTCTGAAAGTAGAAGCATTGCTGAAAAAAGAATCTAACATTGACGTTGTGCTGACGCGCAGCGATGATACATTTTTGGCTTTGAGTGAACGAGTAAAGATCGCAGAAAAATTGAAGGCGGATATCTTTATTTCCATTCATGCGAACAGCGGGTCTGCAGCGGCAAACGGTGTGGAGACGTATTACACCCGTTCGAATAGCAAGGCATTGGCTTCGGTGATGCACAAGTACCTTCTGCAATCATCTGGTCTGAAGGACCGCGGAGTAAAAACGGCAAGTCTCCACGTAACCCGTGAAACAACGATGCCGGCTGTTTTGCTGGAAGCTGGTTTCCTGAGCAACAAGAGTGATGAAGCGGCATTGTTCACTGAAAGTTTCCAGAACAGTGTAGCCAAAGGGATTGTTGCAGGGATCAAGGAGTATCTGGGAATTAAATAAGGGTTCAACCCTTATGATCAGGAGGCGGAGTTAGAATGAACAAAAAATTATGGATTGCAGCGCTGCTGGTAACGGTTATGACAGTTGCTGCTGGATGTGGAAGCAAGCCAACAGCTGCTCCAGCTCCAAATCAGACTCAAGGTGCGGGAACAGAGAATAATGCGTCTGAGAATCAGAATGAGACGGATATTACTGAACCTGTAACCGTGGATCCGGAGGATACAACGACAACGACACCGGGTACAACAGAAGGCACTACGGAGGGTACAACGACTCCATCGGGTGGAACTACTTCAGAGAAGCCTGGAACATCCGAAGGTAATGAGAAGAAAACCATTGATGTGTACTACACAGATCTGGAAGAGTTGGAATTGCACAAAGCAACGGCAGATATTACTTACGCTTCGGATGATGCCAAGTACAAGGCTGCATTTGCAGCGCTGCAACAAAGCAAGGACGATAAACTTGTTCCGCTTTGGGCGAAAGAAATTGAATTGAAATCTGTTCAGTTCAAAGACGGTGCGCTTACCTTGGATATCCATATGCCGGATACAGCACGTCTTGGTGCAGGTGGTGAAGTATTTGCCATTGATGCTTTGAAGCAAACGTTCTTCCAGTTTGATGAAGTCAAATCGCTTGATTTGCTGGTAGACGGCCAGAAATCCGAGAGTTTGATGGGACATGTGGATCTTGAGCATCCAATGACACGATCCGAATAGGTTGTACAGCATGTTGTTTTACCGTGAATCTGCGGAATATCGGCCGTTTTACATGAGAGAGGGGAATCACAGGTGACTTTTAAATATAACAATCCATCACACTCTAAAAAAGTAGTTTCAGCCGTGCTTGCAGGCATGATGGCCCTTAGCGCCGGCGGAGCTGCCATGGCAGCAGAATCAACAGATACGGGGCAAGGCCAGACTGCAACTGTAAGCAATACAGCTGCACCAACCGGTTTGTTCAGTGATATCAAGGTCGGATACTGGGCTGAGAAACATGTGTACAAGCTGGCCTATCAAGGTATTCTTCTCGGTAACAACGGCCTGTTCCGTCCGGGAGACGCGGTAACGCAGCAGGAAGCTGTGACGATGGCGATCCGTTTTATGAACAAGGAGAACCAGTTGAACGACAGCACGGCTACGGCATTACCGACAAATATGGAAGTGGGAAACTATTTCAAGCCATATGTCGCTTTGGCGCTTCAACTGGGACTCATTGATAAAACGGAAGAATCCACTGTGGATGTATCGAAAACATCATGGGGACAGAAACCAGCATCACGTGAATGGATTACGAAATTGCTGATCCGTTCGTTGAACAAAGATGCTGAAGCGAAGGCGCAAAACAACCAATCTACCGGATTTGCTGATAATGATAGTATTTCCGAAAGTGGCAAAGGGTACATCAATCTGGCTGTAAGCCTGGATCTGGCCAAAGGTGTAGATGGCAACAAATTTAATCCAACTGGCTCTGTAACGCGTGCCCAACTCGCTACATTCTTCAGCCGTGGCGAAACGTTAACGGATACGAAGTATGCGAACACATCCACGGGTTATGTAACTGGATTAAAAGATGGGCAGATCACGCTGGTTGTGGACGGAAAAGCTGTCAACTTCGCAGTGAACAGCAGTACACCTTACTTTACAAAAGACAGTGAATCCCGTGCATCGTCTGCGGATGTGAAGCTGTATACAAAAGTTCAGATTGTAGGTACTACCGGTACGGCTTCCTATGTCGAAGTGGTTGATGCTACACCACAGGTAGAAAGCGTTGAAGGTACGTTTGCCCGTTCATTGTCAGGGAATAAAATTGGCTTGTTTGTAGGCGAGAATTATGAAACGTACGGCTATGATGAGGCAACGGCATTTATCGATCAAAACGGAAATGCAATCAAACTGTCTGATATAACAGCAGACAGCACCATTGAAGTACAGCGTGAGACGTTCTCTGCTGACAAAAAGACAGTTGTTATTCGTGTGAAGTCCGGTATTGTCAACAAAAGTGATAGTGGCGTTGTTGCGGAAGTAACGACTGCTGCCAAAACGATCAAGCTTACCAATGCTGCCGGAACTACAGAGCAATATACCTACAACGATAATCTGATCATTCGTTACCAGGACCGAATCCTTTCCCTGGCCGAGCTCAAAGCGGGAAGTGCAGTGAAGTATACGGTGAAAGACAGCATCCTGCAAACGATCGAATTGTCGCAAGGTGTAGAGCAGTCTTTACGCGGTACACTGGTGGAGGTCGGTGGTAACCAATCGACACTGACGTTTAAACGTGAAGGTGGATCATTGGAAGCGAAGCTGCTAGCAGAGAAGCCGGAAGTCGTAATTAATGGAATCCAGGATGCTACGCTGAATGATCTGATTTCGGATGCAACCAATGGGGATCAGGTTGAGCTTACGTTAAATTCTGAAGATCGTGTGACGCGCATTCAAGTGATCGGACGTCAGATGGAGCCAATGAACGGGGTTTCCGTTGTATCCTACAACAGCAAAACAAAAGTATTGACGATTCTCGACAGCAATAAAAAACCGTTTGTGTTCACGCTCGATGACAAAACGAAGCTGGACTACAACACATCGAAGCCTACACTTGCTGGGTTGGAGCCTTTGTTGAATGATGGCCGCAAATTGGATCTGACGTATGTGGGAACTCGTGCGTTATCCGTTAAAGTGATCTACAAATACGAAGGCACAATTAGCAGCATCGATACTGCGGGCAGAAAAATCAGTTTGTTGTCCGGAAGCCAGACGGTAACAGTACCGTACTCTACAGTTCCAACCATCGAGATCTACAACAAATCTGGAGCAAGTCTGAGTGATCTGAAGATCGGTGACAGTGTCACAGTTACGCTGGGTTCGAATCAGGACTATGTGCAAAAAGTGGCTTTGAACACCGTGGCTCAATTTGAAGTAGTCTCTGTAGAGACCAATGGTCGTGTTCGTGTGAAATCGGATTCGCTGACAAGTCAGTTCTACGTTGATCAAGCGGTACTGACAGGGGAAAGCGGTCAGACTATTACGGTCTCGCAGTTGACAGCCGGCAACCTGATTAACGTTACATTTGAGGGAACGACGCCTAAAGCGGTTCAAGTTGTTAAACGTACGCTTGCGGAGGTTACATCTGTTGATGCTTCGTCAGTTACACTGAAACTGTTTAATGGTCAAAGTGAGACGGTTCCTGTTAGTGGTTCTGTAAAAGTGGTCAAATCGGGATCTACATTAACTACTCTTGGCAGTCTTACTGTAGGTGATCGTGTTGAAATGACGAAGGATACGGATAATTCCACCCGTTTCAGAGTGTTGACAGTCATGAGCAAACAGTTCTGGTCTTATGATGGAGTTGGTAACCAAATTTTGGTTAAACGTGAGTCCACATCGGACACGAATTATCGTTTTGCACTGGGTACAGGCGCATTTGTTCACCAGGGTGACAACACTTTAAGCGTGCAATCTCTCAAAGATAATGATAATATTGTATTGTATCTCCTGAACAACGTTGTACTGGAGATCCAAAAACAGTAATCGTTTCTTTTCGAGGATCAAAAGAATGACCGTCTTGATGCGGGATCTTTCCCGCATCAGGACGTTTTTTTTGCAAGATTTTTGGGGTCCCCGCAAAGTACTCGAAAGAAGCTTCGAAGTAAGGCTCCACCGCGTGGAGTCATTTTGTGGGAGGTAGCTCTTCATGAATGCAGCCACTGTTAGGCATATACTCGATACAATGGAAGCAATGTTTCCTGATGCACATTGCGAATTAAATCACAGCAACGCGTTTGAATTGACTGTAGCCGTCCTGTTGTCTGCCCAGTGCACCGACGAAACGGTAAACAAGGTAACCGCAGACTTGTTCAAAAAGTACACCAGTCCTGCCGATTATCTGTCTGTTCCTCTCGAAGAGCTGGAGCAGGATATCCGGCGTATCGGCTTGTACCGAAACAAGGCCAAGCATATTCAGAACATGTGCCGAATTTTAATAGAGCAGTATGGCGGTGATGTACCGCAGGAACATGATCAGCTTGTGACGCTCCCTGGTGTCGGGCGGAAAACGGCAAATGTCGTTGTATCCAATGCATTTGGAGTCCCGGCGATTGCGGTGGATACGCATGTTGAACGTGTATCCAAAAGGTTGGCACTGGCAGGTTGGGATGATTCCGTACTTGAGGTCGAGAAAAAACTAATGAAGCGCGTACCCCGGGATGAGTGGACTTTAACCCATCACCGGATCATATTTTTTGGACGCTACCATTGCAAGGCACAAAACCCTCAATGTCATGTCTGTCCATTGCTGGACATATGCAGAGAAGGTAAAAAGCGTATGAAAACGTCCCAAATCAGGAAAGATAAGGAACGTGCCACAACCCCAAAACGAAAAATAAATTAATGAGCAGAAGAGGATGAGTAATCATGAAATGCATTTCCGTGTACACTGACAATTTTGAGGCCTTCTCCGATATTTTCGAACAAATCGTTGAACAGGAAATGGCTGAGAACGAAGAAAAAGAAGTAGAAGGTATCACTGTAAGCCATTCTGGCGATGTGCCTGAACATTATCTGGAGCGTATGTCCACGAAACCAGAAGTGGTTGTCATGAGAGACAAAGGTCGTAACATTACGATTTTGCAGCATGGACAAGTATTTGAAATTTTGCTGCCTTCGATGGAGAACGCTGTTTCTTAAGAGATTTGAAATAATAAGATGTGCTGCTTCTATGTCACAGGTTATCCTTTTGAAGGTGATCCATGGGGCATGGACGCAGCAAGCTTATGGTATCCAATCGTTTCACAGATAAAACCGACAGCATCGGTTTTATTTTTTTATGTGGAGAATTCCAACCGTTCAATTTCAAACTTGATAATGGTAAAATAAATGAATTATAAGATAAAGACATCGGACCAGATGTCAAATTAGAGGAGCCAGGGGGAAGGCCAGTCATGTCCAGAACAGATTACCCAGTAGAGATGGCTAAACCTCTGCTTCCACTGCGAGAAGCGATGGAGCAGACAGGGGACCATACAGCTGTACAGGCTTTAACGGATTTGATCAGTAAGGCGGAAATGAAACAGTTAACGATTGCGTTTTGTGGACACTTCTCGGCAGGCAAATCGAGTCTAATTAATAGTTTATGCGGCAAGCGGGTTCTGCCTTCGAGTCCTGTACCTACAAGTGCGAATGTTGTATCCATCCGCAACGGTGAGCCGAGAGCACTTATTTATACGTCATCGAACGTAAGCGCTGACAATTCAGCGGGAGTACTTGAGGTTTCGCCAGAACAATTGGAAGAGTATTGCAAGAATGGTGGGGCATATACCTCCATTGAAGTATGGGATGACATTCCCTTACTGAAAGATGATGCGGTATTACTTGATACGCCAGGCGTGGATTCGACCGATCAGGGGCACAGCCTTGCAACCCATTCAGCACTGCATCTTGCCGATGTGGTGTTCTATGTGATGGATTATAACCATGTGCAATCGGAAAGCAATCTTTCTTTTGCCAAAAGTCTATCGGATTGGGGCAAACCGTTGTTTCTGATCGTAAACCAGATTGATAAACATCGGGAACGGGAGCTTTCGTTTGACCAATATGTTGAAGGTGTAGAAGCTATTTTTGCTGCCTGGGAAGTTCGGTATGATGGTCTGCTGTTTACTTCACTTCGCGACAAGGAGCATCGTTACAGCCAGTGGCAGCAGCTTCCTCAACTGATTGAACATATGATGAAGGAGAAGGAAGGGTTAATCAAGCACAGCCTTGCGAGCTCTGCGAGCCATGTGACGGAGCAGCATCTGACAAGACAGGCGGAAGAACGCGAAGAGGAAGAGACAGCGCTCCTGGAGGAAGTTGGGGGCAAGGAAGGTATCGAACGCCTGGAACGGGAGTTGGGTCTGCTGGATCAACAGGAAGCCGAACTTCGTTCCAAACCATCGCGTGAACGGGAGAAGTTTCGGGCGGAACTGGAATCCCTTCTGGCGAATGCGAACCTGACCCCGGCTGATATTCGTGCCTCTGCTGCGGCTTATTTGGAGAGCCGTAAACCCGGTTTTCGGGTAGGTTTATTGTTCTCTGGTGGCAAGACAGAGCAGGAGAAACAGCGTCGGGCCGCTGAGCTTGTGAGACTGTTGCAGGATCAGGCCTCAGGACAGGTAGAGGTACATATCCGTACCATGCTCAGACAGCTGGGTGAAGCCCACCAGCTGTGGGGCGCTGAATGGGAGCAGGCGCTGAACGCGGAGCTGCCTGCGGTAGATGAAGCACTGCTGGAGATGAAACGGAGCACTAGCGCAGAAGTATCTCCCGAGTATGTGCTTCAATTCAGCAAAGATATACGGGGCGAGATTGAGGCCCGTTACCGCAGGTCGGCCATGATGCTGGCCGACCGCTTGCTTGAAGCGCTTGGCGCGCAGGGCGAAGCCGCGCTCCAGGCGCTGGACGCCAGCCGCGCAGCGCTGATGGCGCAATCCGCGTCGGCGGCGCGCTACACGGCGCTGCAGCGCGCCGCCGACGCCGAGGCAGCAGGGCTGCGCAGCCTGCTGGCGCCTGCGGGCCCCCTCACCTCCGGGCTGTTGCCGGAGGTGCAGGGCCCGCCCGTGCCCGCGCACGAGCCGGGTGAAGCACCCGGCCCGCACACGGCACGGCGGAGTCTGTGGCTGCGCAGCCACAGACTCGGGGCACCGCCGCCGCGCAAAGCGGCGGTGCCTGGGCAGCCGGCGGCTGGCGCACAGCGCCGCCGGCGCCTGGACGCAGCGGCGGCACGGCTGGAAGCCGCCGCTGCGCTGGTAGAGCCGTACCCCGCCATGGGGTCGGCGGTACGGGATCTGCGTGCACGCGCGGCTTCGCTTGCGGGCGGCACGTTTACGCTGGCGCTGTTCGGAGCGTTCAGCGCCGGCAAGTCCTCCTTCGCCAACGCGTTGCTGGGCGAAGCTGTGTTACCGGTCTCGCCGCATCCAACGACAGCGGCCATTAACCGGATCATGGCTCCTTCCGGTGGCGCGGAGCATGGAACTGCCCGGGTCCGGATGAAGACCCCGGACGCCTTCCAGGAGGATCTCGCGTACTCCTTCCGCTTGCTTGGACTGGGCGAGCCTGGGGCAGACTGGCAAAAACGCGTCAAAGCCCTTTCACCACAGGATGTGCATCCGGCAGGGCGTCCGCATTACAGCTTTTTGCAGGCAGCCGCAGCAGGCTGGGAGGATACCGCAGCTCAACTCGGCCAGGATGTGCTGGTGGATCTGAACGGATATCGTAACTTTGTCGCGAATGAAAAGAAATCTTGTTTTGTCGACAGTATTGACCTGTACTACAGTTGTGATGTGACAGAACAAGGCATTGTCCTTGTAGATACGCCAGGGGCTGACTCCGTGAATGCCCGTCATACGGGTGTCACTTTCAATTATATGAAGAATGCGGATGCACTCATTTTCGTAACGTACTACAATCATGCCTTCTCTCAGGGAGACCGACAGTTCCTGAATCAATTGGGACGTGTGAAAGACAGCTCGGCGATGGATCAGATGTTCTTTGTAGTTAATGCGAGTGATTTGTCTTCCTCTGAAGAGGAGTTGGAGCAGGTTCTGGACCATGTGAGCACGCAGCTGCGCAGTAATGGCATTCGGGCACCACGTCTCTTTCCTGTATCCAGCATGCTGGCATTGGAAGGCAAGACGGGCAACGATGCGACATTATTGGAGCAATCCGGCTTCATTCGGTTCGAGGAAGAATTTAACCGGTTTGCAGGAAGTGAGCTTGCGGACCTTGCGGTTGGTGGAGCTTCTGAAGAGATCGCACGGGTGATCAAACGACTGAAGACACGTGCCGAGGATGCGGCTCAGGGGGAAGAGGTGCTACAGCGTCGCCGGGATGAGCTGGGCTCCATCCAGGAACAGTCCCTTCAGAGGGTACATTTGCTCGCGGAACGGTCCATGAAGGCAGAACTGGCTCAGGAAACGGCTGAACTGCTCTTCCATGTGCGGCAGCGCCTGGGCTACCGTTTTGGTCTGTTCATGGCTGAAGCGTTCCATCCATCCGTTCTTCGCGAGGATCGCGGGAATCTGAAAGCAGCATTCGCAGCCTGTGGTCGTGAATTGCTGCGCATGATCGCCATTGAACTGGAGCAGGAACTGCTTGCCACTACACTCAGACTTGAACAGGCGGGTCAGACTTGGCTGCACAAGCAAGTGACCGATTGTGTAGATGAATTGAAACGAGTGTCCGGAGGTATGGATCTGTCGTTGCCGCTGAACGAACGCTGGAGTACACCTGTCCTGGAAGAGGTGCGTCTGGAAGAACCTTCAGGTTGGAAAGCATATCTGAGTTATTTCCGTAATCCGAAGCAGTTCTTCGAAGGAGATGGACGACAGCGGCTGCAGGAGGCACTTGACCCCATAATTAAACAGATGGTGATCGATGTTCTGCCTGACGCGGAGAATAAGCTGGTTCAATTCTATGACAACCAGCTTGGGCAGTCTTTGCGGCATCATTCTCGTCAATTGGAAGAGAGACTTGAGGAGGCCGTGAGTGCCCTTCACGAGACGCTGACCAGTGGAATTCCTGCCGAAGAATGGGAGGGTCTGGCTGTACAACTGGGGCAGATCGAACGTGAATAAAAGGGATTCAAATCCATGTATGTATGGAAACGGTTTTAAAACAAAATGAGTTATACAGCGATATGTTGAAATGTTGTCGTTGTACCCAAAAAGGCCCCTGCCTGTAAAGGCATACAGGGAGCCTTTTTTGGTACGAACAACCTGAAAGGAAGAGAATATTCAAACATTTGATTGATAGGAGGGTATCTACCTCCCTTAATGACGCATTAAGGTGAAAGTAGCCTGAATATGGTCGCTTATTCGCTTTGCCGCGAATGGGGGACGGTGATAAACTTCATAAATGTTCATACTGTTTTTGAACGATATAAGAGGAGGAGAGACATGGATGTTCTCAGGCAATTGCAGATCTTTTTCTGGGAGAAGCGCACGTATTTATTTTTATCGATCTTATGCCTCGCCATAGCGACCGCGCTTGGGCTGGTGTATCCGAACCTGCTAAGGATACTGATTGATGACGTCATCACTCCGCGCAATTTTGAAGACGTTCCCAAACTTGCTTTAACGGTATTAGGTGTCGTTATTTTGAAAGCGGGAATGCAATTTTTACACGGTCTTTTTGGAGGGCGTCTCGGAAACTTCCTGGCTTACCGACTTCGTAACGCTTGTTACGAAAAGCTTCAATTTTTATCCTTCCGGTATTACGACACGGCCAAAACGGGAGACTTGATGTCCCGCCTCACGGGAGATCTCGAAGCGATCCGCAACTTTATCGGATTTGGCTTCGCTCAAATTCTCAACATGGTTCTGATGGTCGTATTCGGCGCAATCATGATGATGACCATGAGTTGGAAGCTTACCTTGCTAACGCTCATATGTATTCCTCTGCTTGCCTTCGTTGCGCTGAGATTCGAATCCCGAATTCACCCTGCGTTCCAAGAAATGCGGCTGGCACTCAGCTCTTTGACGACAGCAGTACAGGAGAATATTACAGGTGTGCGTACTGTAAAGTCATTTGCACGTGAGCCTCACGAAGTGGAGAAGTTTTCCGTCCGCAACGAGCGTTACAAAACGAACCAGATTCATGCAGCAACCTTATGGAGTCAATATTTTCCGATCATGGAGATTCTCGCTTCGGTCAGCGTAGTTCTTCTGCTCCTCATTGGTGGAAACATGGTTATTCAGAAAACGTTAACACTCGGTCAACTCGTTGCCTTTTTCAGTTTGATCTGGTACATAATCGGTCCAATGTGGAACCTTGGATTCCATATCAACAACTATACGCAATCCAAAGCATCGGGTGAACGGGTGTTGGAACTTTTGAATACGCCGGTAGATGTACAAGAGACAGAAGATCCAGTCATTGTAGAAGCAGATCAAGTCAAAGGGCATGTGACCTTCGAGTCCGTTACCTTTGCCTACGGCAATAAAATGCCGGCAGTGACTGATATTAACTTTGATGCCCCACCAGGCTCTGTCATAGGCTTCCTGGGAGGAACAGGCTCGGGTAAATCAACTATTATTCAGCTCCTGATGCGTGCATACAACGTGAACTCGGGCACCATCAAGCTGGACGGCAAAAATATTAAGGATATTGGCATTCGCAGCCTGCGGAGTCAGATTGCTTCTGTGTTCCAGGAAACGTTCCTGTTCTCATCCAGCATTCGCAACAACATTTCATATGGACTCAAAAATGTAACAATGGACGAAATTATCCGTGCCGCTAAACTGGCGAAAGCCCATGATTTTATCATGGAATTCCCTGAAGGATACGATACGGTTGTAGGGGAGCGTGGAATGGGCTTGTCGGGAGGACAGAAACAGCGGATTGCAATTGCAAGGGCTCTGCTCAAAAATCCGAAAATTCTCGTTCTGGACGATGCAACCAGTGCAGTCGACATGGAAACTGAACATGAAATTCAATCTGGATTCCAGGAAGTCATGCGTGGCAGAACGACGTTTATCATTGCGCATCGGATCTCTTCCCTGCGTCACGCAGATGAGATACTGGTGCTGGATGAAGGACGGGTCGTTCAACGTGGCACACACAAACGTCTTATTGAAGAGCCTGGGCCTTACCGGGACGTATATGAGATTCAATACGCAGATTATATTGCCCGCGGTAAGCGAGAGGCTGGGGAGCAGGTGAATTCATGAGTGCCGAAACGGTAGCCGACAGGCGCGAGGTCAAAGAGACCTCTGACAAGAAAATGAATGAACGTTTTGTATATCAGGACGACGAAATAATTGAAAAACCGTTTAACTGGCGTGAGTTCGGACGTTTGTTCTCGTACATGAAACCTTATGCAAGACAACTTTTGCCACTCATTATTCTAATGATGATTTTGGGTACCATTACGAAATTGTCCGTTCCATTTTTGATCAGTTTGGCGATTGATAAAGCGATTGCACCTGCAACGGGGTTGCCAAGCTTAACGATGCTTTATATTATTGCTGGTTCTGTGCTTGTGTTGTATCTGATTCAATGGGCGGCTAATACGTACCGAATCAAATTGACGAACGTTATCGGGCAACGGGTCATTTACGATCTTCGCTCGGATCTGTTCAAACATATCCAGAAGCTGTCCTTTAACTTCTTTGACAAAAGACCTGCGGGCTCGGTGCTGGTGCGTGTCACCAATGATATCAACTCCCTGCAGGATTTGTTCACTAACGGTGCGGTCAACGTCATGATTGACTGTGTGCAGCTGCTCGGTATTATCGTCATTTTGCTGCTGATCAACTGGAAACTGGGCCTCGCGGTCATTATTACGGTTCCGCTCATGTTTATTATTTCGACCAAACTGCGTGTGCTGATCCGCCGGGCCTGGCAGGATGTACGCATGAAGAACTCCCGTATTAATTCCCACTTGAATGAATCCATTCAGGGGATTCGTGTGACTCAGGCGTATACGCAGGAAAAAGAAAACATGAAGTATTTTGACAACATGAATCTGTCGAGCAAAAAATCATGGGACAGGGCATCGGCCATGAACCAGGGCTTTGGTCCTCTGATTGAAATTACGGGCGGCTTCGGAACGTTAATCCTGTTCTGGTTTGGTGCTTATCTGATTCAAGAGGGGCAGCTGACAATCGGATTGCTTGTAGCCTTTGCCAACTATGTCGGCAACTTCTGGGACCCGATTAACCGTCTGGGACAGATGTACAATCAATTGCTCGTAGCCATGGCTTCCTCCGAACGGATCTTCGAGTTTATGGATGAAGAGCCGAGTATTGCAGATAAACCTGGAGCCAAGCCGCTTGCTTCTATTAAAGGAGATATCGTATTCGACAATGTCGTGTTTGAATATGAGAAGGGCAGACAGGCGCTGAAGGGAATCAGTTTTGCTGCAGGTGCCGGACAATCGATTGCCCTTGTAGGTCATACGGGTTCAGGTAAAAGTACCATTATCAATCTGATCAGCCGGTTCTATGACATCTCTGGCGGACGTCTCACCATTGATGGTCAGGATGTAAGGGATGTAACGGTTGAAAGTCTGCGCAGCCAGATCAGTATTGTGCTGCAGGATACGTTTATCTTCTCTGGCACCATTCGCGATAATATTCGTTTTGGACGACTGGATGCAACCGATGAAGAAGTGGAAGAAGCTGCGAAGGCTGTTAATGCCCATGAATTTATTATGAAGCTGCCGGGTGGATATGATACGGAAGTTGAAGAACGCGGGAATGTATTATCCATGGGCCAAAGGCAATTGTTATCCTTTGCCCGTGCCTTGCTGGCTGACCCTCGAATCTTGATTTTGGATGAAGCGACTGCCAGCATCGACACCGAAACGGAGCTCAAAATTCAGGAGGCTTTGAAAGTGCTGCTGAAAGGAAGAACTTCCTTTATGGTGGCCCACCGTCTCTCCACGATCCGAAATGCGGATAACATTATCGTGCTGGATCATGGTGAAATCAAGGAAGAAGGAAACCATGAGCAACTTATCCAGAAACAAGGAGTTTATAATGGGTTAATAGAAGCTCAATACAGATTTTTGTAAAAATTGATCGAAAAAACACAAAAAATCTTGTAAAATTCACAAGAAAAATAGGGAGCACTCTTGCAATCTTTAACCAAAACCCCGAAAATAGAGAGATAGATATAGAAGATTTCTCTTTGGGAGGATTGGAAAGAACATGTGGGGTGCTCCATTTTCGGCTCAAGCCAAAAAAATGCTGCTACTGGGCAGCGGAGAATTGGGAAAAGAGGTCGTTATTGAGGCCCAGCGACTGGGAGTAGAGACGATCGCTGTTGATCGCTACGAAAACGCACCTGCCATGCAGGTTGCACATCGGTCTTACTGCATCGACATGTTAAATGCCGAAGCTTTGAAGCAATTGATCCGAAAGGAACAACCTCATTACATCGTACCTGAGATTGAAGCAATCGCAACAGAAGCTTTACTCGAGCTTGAGGAAGAAGGATTTTGTGTCGTTCCTACGGCCCGTGCTGCTCGTTTGACGATGGATCGCGAAGGCATCCGCCGTCTGGCAGCCGAACAATTGAACCTTCCGACAGCGGCCTATCTTTTTGCGGACAACCTGGAACAACTTCAGGAAGCTGTTCGTGAATTGGGTACACCATGCGTCATCAAACCACTAATGAGTTCTTCCGGTAAAGGGCAGAGTGTATGCCGCACACCGGATGACGTAGAGAATTGCTGGAACATTGCTCTTTCTGGAGCACGTGGCAAATCCGTACGTGTCATTGTGGAAAGCTTTGTGAAGTTTGACAGCGAAATTACGCTGCTCACGGTTAGATCTGTCTCAGGGACTGTATTTTGTCCTCCGATCGGTCATATTCAGAAAGATGGGGATTATGTCGAATCGTGGCAGCCTCACGCGATGACACCGGAGCAATGGGAGCAAGCTTGTCATATTGCCAAGTTGGTTACCGATGAACTCGGTGGTTATGGACTGTTCGGGGTTGAATTATTCCTGACATCAGATGGAGTTGTGTTCAGCGAGGTATCGCCTCGTCCGCATGATACAGGTATGGTAACCATGGTCACGCAAGATAGTTCCGAGTTTGCGCTGCATGTGCGTGCAATTCTTGGTTTTCCGGTCACAGATGTACATTTACTGACACCGGGAGCTTCAGCAACGCTGAAGGCTAATGATGAAACATCTGACTTTACTGTAGGCGGGATTGAAGAAGCACTGGCGCTTCCTCGTACTCAGGTTCGTGTATTTGGCAAACCTGAGACCAAAGTGGGACGCCGAATGGCCGTTGCGTTAAGTGCCGGCCAAGATGTGGAAGAAGCTCGTAAAACAGCGGTACAAGCCGCTAATATGCTGAAAGTGGAGGTAAATCATGTCCAATAATGTTGAGGCCCCTGTACTGATGATCCGAGAGTGTGAACTGCGAGATGCTGAAGCGGTAACGGGACTGATGCGAGAGGTCAGCTATCCGACAACAGCCAATGTCATGAAAGAGCGCATTGAATGCTTGGAAAGCAATCCAAACGCATGCATGCTTGTTGCCGAAGTGGATGAACAGATTATTGGTGTGATTGGCTTGCAATGTGTGCAAAGTCATGCCTATCCGGAACCTGCCGCCCAAATTACGTCCTTGATTGTAGGGCAAGAACATCGTGGGGGCGGAATTGGCCGTCGTCTGATGGCTCGTGCTGAGGATTGGGGCAGACAGCAAGGTGGGAAACAATTGTTTGTCACCGGAGCGAACCGTGAAGTGACTTCAACAACCTATTCTTTCTACGAGCATATTGGTTTCCAGAAGAGAGGCTATCGTTTCAGTAAAGTCCTTCTATAGAAAAAGAGTTTTATTATATCGCGATCTTCACGTTTTTGGTGTGGTGAATGATAAATAGAAGCTAAGTGGCATTCGGCGAGCATTTCTTGTCCGGATGCCATTTTTTTATGCCGTATTTTAAGGTTGATGGTTGCGATTTTGGCTGATATACCAGCGTTTTAAGAGCAAGTTGCAGGATATGGTGCAATGTACTATAAACCGTCCAAACCCCTTTGAAACAGGTTGAAAAATGACAAAAAAGTTACTTTTCCATAATTTATGGGTTCACAATCTACTATTCAATTGATATACTCCAAGAGTATTAATTACAAAGTTGTCATAACTAATATTTCTAAGGAGATGAATGAATTTGAAGAAGAAATGGATGAAAACCGTCGTAACTAGCAGTCTGACAGCCGTACTCGCCGTAGGGGTTATGCTCCCTGCTTCCGCTTCAGCTGCAGATGCATCATATAAAACAACTACTAAAACTACAACGTATAAAATTACGAGTGCGGAAAGCTTAAAAGCGTACATTGAACAATGGCTGAAAGATAATGGTTACACTGTATCCACTGGCGAAGGGCAAACAACAGTAGAGAAGCCTGCAGCACAGCCTGATCAAACTACGAAGCCAGCTCAACCGACAACACCAGCAAAACCGACAACACCAGCAAAACCAACTCAAGAAGAGAAACCGGCAACTACACCAGCCAAAGATCCTTCAAATAGTGGAACTGGAACTGGAACAACTACAGGCAACACAGGCAACAGTGGCAGCGAGAGCA
The DNA here is from genome assembly GCF_037969855.1 of Paenibacillus sp. FSL W7-1088. NCBI lineage: Bacteria > Bacillati > Bacillota > Bacilli > Caryophanales > Paenibacillaceae > Paenibacillus > Paenibacillus sp. FSL W7-1088. Next base: position 4,618,782 of record NZ_CP150216.1, on the reverse strand, counting down.
CACAATCGGATTTTGCAGCTCAAGTAGTAAAACTTGTGAATGCTGAGCGTGCCAAAGCTGGCCTGAGCGCATTGGCTTCCGATGCTCTGTTGGACAAAGTGGCTGTAGCCAAAGTTAAAGATATGAGCAACAACAATTATTTTGATCACCAATCACCGACTTATGGTTCTCCGTTTGACATGATGAAACAATTCGGAGTAACTTACAGCTATGCTGGCGAGAATATCGCAAAAGGGCAAAAAACACCTCAAGAGGTTGTTACTGCCTGGATGAATAGCGAAGGTCACCGTGCGAATATCCTGAACAAAAACTTCACAAAAATCGGTGTTGGATACTATAACGGATATTGGGCTCAAGAATTTATCGGCAAATAATTAATCTTATTGAAGAAAATTCTGATTTTAGTTCAAAAAAAGGTTATGTCATCACAGCTTGAAGCTGTGTGTGACATAGCTTTTTTTTGTAGAAGCATATTTAATATTGAATTCTACTTATATAGCGGCAAAATTTGCAAATTAACGACAGAACATTTATGTTATTTAGAAAAAGCGTCATCTTAATGTAAAATCATTTTAAATTTTAAGTACCCGGCCAGGTGTACATGAGCGGAGATGTGATGAATGAAAAAAAGAAATCTTGATTCAGCGCCATGGATCTGGAGAACCATTAGTACAGTATCCATATTAACAACATTACTGCTGTTATTTGGATTTGGATACGCCATTAAAGACGTTATTTTTCCTGAGGGAGATGCCCAATTAGGTACAGGACAGCAAACAACGTCACCTGCCAAGGAAAACGGACAATCAAAGCCTGCGGTGAATGATGGCAAAATTCAAATGGCTGTGATTGGTGATTCCCTGGCAAGAGGTACAGGGGATGACGAAGGGCTTGGATTTGTAAGACGGGCAGGTAATTTGCTCAAAGATCAGGGATATGATGTGCAGGTGCTGAACAATATGGGTGTGAATGGTTTGAGAACAGACGCATTGTTGAACAAGTTAGATGAACAGGGCGTACGTTATGTCTTACAGCAATCCAACTTTATACTGTTGTCGATCGGAGCCAATGATCTGTTCCAGGGTGGACAGGTTCTCCAGGGAGAAGACGCGCCAACGGCAGAAACACTTGCTGCGGCGTTACCGGAGACGTCGAAGCGTTTGCAGGAGATTTTGAAGAAAGTGAAAGAAATTAACCCTGATGCACAGATTGCCTACATAGGGCTATACAATCCGTTTGGGGATGTGAAAGAACTCAAAGAGCCAGGAAATGCGGTTGTAGCTGCATGGAACGATGCTGCAATGAAGGTTCTGAACAACGAGGACAAGATGACACTTGTGCCTACATTTGATCTGTTTGAAAATCACCTGGGACAGTATTTGTCGTCAGATCATTTTCATCCCAATGGAGAAGGCTACGAGCAGATTGCGGTTCGGATTGCACAGGAATATCAGGCAGGGACTCCAGCAGAAGGGAGCGGAAAATAAATGGCACAAGAACAGACTGATTCCGTATTGTCCGTGCATCATCTGAAGAAAAAGATTGGACGCAAATGGATCATTAAGGATGTCACTTTTGATGTTAAACCAGGTGAAATTTTCGGTTTTCTGGGGCCCAATGGTGCCGGGAAAACAACTACCATCCGGATGTTAGTCGATCTGATTAAACCGACAGAAGGCAAAATTCAAGTCTGCGGATATGATGTCAATCGTGATCCTGAACGGGCCTTGAAATACGTCGGTTCCATTGTTGAAAACCCGGAAGTGTACACGTATTTGACCGGATGGGAGAATCTTGAGCATTTTGCCCGTATGCAGCCCGGTGTAGATAATGACCGTATTCAGGAAGTTGTGGATATTGTACGTCTCGATCAGCGGATTCATGATAAAGTAAGAACCTACTCTCTGGGGATGCGTCAACGACTTGGCATTGCACAGGCATTGCTTGGTCGCCCACGGCTGCTGATTCTGGATGAGCCAACGAACGGACTTGATCCCAAAGGGATTAAGGAACTTCGTGTCTTTATCAAACAGCTTGCAAGCGAAGGCATGGCAGTATTCGTCAGTAGTCATTTGCTCAGCGAGATCCAGCTTCTTTGTGACAGGGTGGCAATTATCAGTGCCGGGCGCGTGCTTGCAGTTGGCGGCGTCAATGAACTGATTGAAGACCATTCCAAATTGGCAATATGGCATGTTACTCCGTTGGAGGAAGGTAAAAAAATGCTGTTGAATGCAGGTGTTTCCCTGGTGGATCGGCCTGCGGATGTTATGGACGATACCATTGTTGCAGGGCTTGGTCTGAATGCGGTCGTTGCTGAAATGCATGAAGATCGGATTCCCGCCTTAGTCCAGCAAATGGTGCAAGCCGGAATTCAGGTTGAAGGAGTGCAGCGAATTCAGCCTACGCTGGAACAGCTATTCTTAAAAATGACAGAAGGTGAATCCATTGAGTAACATCATGCCGCTGATCCGAAACGAAACGATCAAGATGGTAAAGAAAAAACGTCTTTATATTATTTTTATCGTGCTCGCGGTCCTGGTTCCGATGTTTACGTATGCCCAGATGAAATCTGCGGAAAATAATCGTGACAAGTTTGGCGGCGACTGGCGGCTTGAACTGCAACAAGCCATTACGGATAATCAGAACTCGCTTGGCAGTGACCGGGTACCTGAAGAGTACAAAAAGTACAGGACTGTGTACATCCAGCAAATGCAATACTATCTGGAGAATGACATCAATCCGAAGGAGCCTGGTGGTGTAACTTTTACGCGGGAATTCATGAATAACGCAGTTGGATTGTTTATCCCACTGCTCATTATGGCGATTGCTTCGGATCTGGTATCTGGTGAGCGCACCACAGGTACGATTAAAATGCTTCTGACCCGTCCCGTCAAACGTTGGAAAGTGTTGCTGAGTAAGCTCATCACGTTGATTATGTTCGTGTCGATTATTGTGGTGTCAGCGTACGTTATCTGTTATGTCATCTCGGGAGCGGTATTCGGATATAAAGGTTTCGGTATGCCGATCTTTACCGGATTCAAGGTTGTGGGTACAGATGTCGATATGTCAGCAGTCCATGCTGTGGACCAGTGGTTGTATATGCTAATGCAGGCAGGGCTGATCTGGTTTGTCAGTATCATTGTGGCGATGCTTGCCTTCATGGTCTCTGTATTAGTGCGAAGTACAGCAGCAAGTATTGTCATCATGATGGCAGCACTCATAGCAGGAACTATTCTCACCAGTATGGCTGCATCCTGGCAGTCAGCCAAATATTTGTTTATGGTTAACCTCGAACTTCCGAATTATTTGTCTGGCGGATTGCCACCAATCGAAGGGATGAATTTAGGTTTTTCCCTTATTGTGCTTAGTGTTTGGGGCATTGCTTCACTCTTTGTGTCATTCATTGTCTTTACGAAACGGGATATCTTGAATTAAAATGGACAAGGATAAGAAAACATCTGTTTGCATTTCAGGCATTTTTTTAGTTGCAAGTTAAGAAGGGGGAGCATGAATGGTCGAGCAAATCGATATGTCGGCAGGTTCGACAGGCGGAGGACAAGGGTCTTCAGGCTACGACGCGGACGACATTCAAGTACTTGAAGGACTGGTAGCGGTACGGAAACGGCCGGGGATGTACATCGGCAGCACCAGTACTTCGGGTCTACATCATTTGGTATGGGAAATCGTGGATAACGCTGTCGACGAACATCTCGCCAAATTCTGCTCCAAAATCGATATCACGCTGCATAAGGACGGTTCTGTTACGGTTCAGGATAACGGAAGGGGAATTCCGACAGGTATACATAAAACAGGGATTCCTACTCCCCAGGTCGTGTTTACGATTTTGCACGCAGGCGGAAAGTTCGGTGGATCAGGATATAAAAAATCCGGCGGTTTGCACGGTGTAGGTGCGTCAGTTACAAACGCATTGTCCGAATGGCTTGAAGTCGAGATTTTCCGTGATGGCAAGATTCATCGTCAACGATTCGAGTATTGGCAAGACAAAAAAGGCGTTGAGCATGTCGGAGAACCGGTGTCTGGTCTCGAAGTATTGGGCAATACCAATCGAACGGGAACCAAAGTTACGTTTAAACCGGATATTCGGGTGTTCCAGAACGGCATTCAATTTAATTATGATACACTGGCAGAACGTCTTCAGGAGATTGCTTTTCTGAATTCGGGTCTGAGAATTGTGCTCAAGGACGAACGGTCAGGCAATCAGGATGAGTACATGTACGAAGGCGGAGCAAGCCAGTTTGTTGCTTTTCTTAACGAAAATAAAGATGTGCTGCATGATGTCATTCACTTCTATGCGGAGAAGGATGACATTGAGGTCGAAGTAGCGATTCAGTATAACGCGGGTTATACCGAAACGCTGGCGTCGTTCGTGAACTCGATTCCCACTAGGGGCGGCGGTACACATGAGACCGGATTCAGAGCCGCTTATACACGTGTGATGAATGACTACGCACGGCGTACCAGCATGATCAAAGAAAAAGATAAAAACCTCGAAGGCAATGATCTTCGTGAAGGCATGATGGCGGTCATCAGTGTCAAAATGTCGGAGGTTGAATTCGTAGGCCAAACGAAGGATCAACTCGGTAGCGCTTCCGCACGTAGCGCAGTGGATTCTGTCGTGTCCGAGAATATCCAGCGTTTTTTGGAAGAAAACCCGCAGGTTGCGCAAACGTTGATTCGCAAAGCGGTTCAGGCCTCCAGAGCCAGAGAAGCTGCACGAAAAGCTCGGGATGAGATGCGGACCGGCAAAAAACGCAGTGAAAGCTCCAACCTGAACGGCAAACTGACTCCGGCACAATCCAAGGATTTTACCCGAAATGAACTGTTTATTGTCGAAGGGGATTCCGCAGGGGGTTCAGCCAAACAGGGACGTGATTCCAAGATTCAGGCGATACTCCCGCTTAAGGGTAAACCACTCAATCCGGAAAAAGCGAAATTGGCTGATATCCTCAAAAATGAAGAATATCGTGCCATTACATCGGCCATCGGAGCAGGTATTGGAACCGAATTTGCAGTTGAAGACAGCAATTATTCCAAAATCATAATTATGACAGATGCCGACACAGATGGCGCACATATACAGGTATTGTTGCTGACTTTCTTCTACCGGTATATGAAACCGCTCATTGATGCAGGCAAAATATATATCGCTCAGCCGCCATTATACAAACTCACACGCAAATCAGGAAAAATGGCTAGTGTACGTTATGCCTGGACTGATGAAGAGCTGGCGAATTACATGAAAGAATTTGGAAACAATGTGGAGCTTCAACGTTATAAAGGACTTGGCGAGATGAACCCGGATCAACTGTGGGAGACAACGATGAACCCTGAAACACGCGCATTGCTCAAAGTAGAAATTGTCGATGCAGCAAAAGCGGAACGTCGTGTATCTACACTCATGGGTGATAAGGTTGATCCGCGCAAACGCTGGATTGTAGAGAACGTCGACTTTACAGAGTACGAAGAATAGAAGGTGCTTGGAATGAGTCTATCAGAACAATTTATGCCGGCCTTTCTCGAAGAGGTCGTAGGTGACCGTTTCGGTCGCTACTCCAAATACATTATTCAGGACCGGGCCATTCCCGATGTACGGGATGGATTGAAGCCGGTGCAGCGGCGTATTCTTTACGCTATGTACGATTCAGGTAATACACCGGAGAAACCATATCGGAAGTCCGCAAAAACAGTTGGGGATGTTATGGGTAACTACCATCCTCACGGGGATTCCTCCATTTATGATGGTATGGTACGGATGGCACAGCCATGGAAAATGGGGCATATGCTTGTGGACGGTCATGGAAACTGGGGATCACAGGATGATGACCCGGCAGCGGCCATGCGGTATACGGAGGCCCGTTTGTCGCCCATCGCAATGGAGATGCTTCGCGATATCGAGAAACGGACTGTTCTGTTTAAGGATAATTTTGATAATACGGCCAAAGAACCGGTGGTATTACCATCCCGTTATCCGAATCTGCTGGTCAATGGTGTAAGTGGGATATCGTCTGGTTTTGCTACAGAGATTCCTCCACATAATTTGCGTGAAACCATTGATGCTTGTATTGCCGTAATGGAGAAGCCGTCAATTGAACTGGATGAAATCATGATGTTTATGAAGGGTCCGGATTTTCCAACAGGCGGATTAATCATGGGCGGCGACGGCATTCTGGATGCTTATCGCACAGGTAAAGGACGGATCTATCTCCGCTCCAAAACCGATATCGAGAATATGCGCGGTGGCAAACAACAAATCGTGATTACCGAGATTCCTTATCAGGTCGTAAAATCCCGTTTGGTTACGGCGATGGAGAACATCCGACTGGAGAAAAAGGTTGAAGGCATTGCCGAAGTACGGGATGAGAGTGGGCGTGAAGGCCTGCGTATCGTCGTTGAGCTGAAAAAAGAAGCAGATGCACAAGGGATTTTGGCTTATTTGCTGAAGAAAACCGATCTTCAAGTCACTTACAACTTCAACATGGTTGCGATTGTGAATAAAGCCCCACAGCAATTGGGATTGAAATCAATCCTAGAGGCTTATATTGCCCATCAGCGTGAAGTAGTAACGTTCCGTACCCGCTTTGAGCTGGAGAAGGCGGAAGACCGTGCACATGTGCTGGAAGGTCTGGTAAAAGCTCTTAACATCCTCGATGAGGTCATTGCGGCTATCAAAGCGTCGAAGAACCGTCAGGATGCTCAAAATAACCTGATGTGGATGTTTGGTTTCTCCGAACGACAGGCGGATTCCATTCTCACTTTGCAATTATACCGTTTGACCAACCTGGAGATTACTTCTCTGGAAAAGGAACTCGGCGAACTGATGAAGAAGATCGCGCAATTACGCTCTATTTTGGATAGTGACCGCAAGCTGATCGGAGTCATCCGCAAAGAGCTGATGGAGATTCGTGAGAAATATGGAATTGATCGTCGCTCAGCCATTCAAGGCGAAGTAGAAGAACTCAAGGTTAATCTGGAAGTGCTGGTGAACGCCGAAGATGTATTTGTCACCTTGTCCAAAGAGGGATACATCAAGCGTACAGGCATGCAATCATTCACACGATCCGGCGGGGAACGTAACGCAAGTGGTGTGAAGGAAGGCGATTATATCGCCCAGGTCCTTGAAGTTAACACGCTGGAGAACCTGCTGGTATTTACGCAGAAAGGCCAGTATTTCCTGTTGCCTGTACATCAGGTACCGGAATTCAAGTGGAAAGATCCGGGGACGGCAATCGTCAACGTTATTCCTCTGGCAAAAGACGATCGAATCTCAAGTGTGCTTGCTGTTAAATCCTTCGAAGAGCCGGATCACAGTCTGGTCTTTGTCACCCGCAAAGGGCAGGTTAAACGTACCGAGCTGAAGGAATACGTCACCAAGCGTTCCGGCGCAGTAGCCGCATGCAAAGTTGGCAAGGATGATGAGGTATTATCCGTTCATCTAAGCACAGGTGGCAAAGATATTATGCTGATCACCAAAGAAGCCATGGCTATCCGTTTCCGTGAGGATGAAGTAAATCCGATGGGGCGTGTGTCTGGAGGCGTACGTGGTATTCAGTTAAAAGAAACGGATGAAGTTGTATCTGTTCTGTGGGTGGAAGGCGATGAAGGCGAGGTTGCTATATTGTCTGACTTGGGTTATGGCAAACGCTCGTTACTGCTGGATTATGCTCTGCAGAGCCGTGGCGGCAAGGGACTGGCAACATTTGAATTCAAGGAAGGCAAACGGGTGAAACCGAACGGTAGCCGAATTGCCGGAGCATTCTATTGTCGGGAACAACGAAATGTAACGGTGATGACCAAGGAAGGTCAATCACATCACATTTCTTCCGAAGCTGTACCTATTACTGAACGGAAACATATTGGTAAATTGCTTGTGCATGTGGACAAACAGGATGAAATTGTGGAGCTTATGATGGATCTCACAGAGAATCAGGCAGCTTCTTCGTCCTAATAAGGATTCAATAATGACTTAATAATGACTCTTTGCTGATCAGGGAAACCTGTCATGTGAAGAGTCTTATTTTGTTGTTCCGACGCGGATTACAAGAGGACCTCCATGCGAAGATTAACAACCTTCGTCGATTACGGTCGATCGCTGGGAAATTGAAAAAAGGCAGCAGGAATGCGGCTTTGAAGGGCGAAAACTTAAGCAGGTGAAGTGATAACCGGTTACAGAGAGGAGCGATTCAAGATGTATAATTCCGATTTTGCCAAGTGCTGGTCAAGGCTGACTAAGGACTACAAGCTGCATATGGATCATGAGCTGGCACCCTCGTTAACAGAGGCACAGCTGGCCGTACTTGAGGTTCTTGAGGATCACGAAAAGATGAAACCATCCGATCTGATTCCTTTTCTGGCTACAACACCCGCAGCAGTAACGATGTTGTTGGATCGTATGGAGAAAAACGGACTGATTCGCCGGGACCGGGATGATCAGGATCGACGAATTGTATGGATATCCCTATCGGATAAGGGACGCATGGAGACCGAACGGGGAATCACGATTCGTAATGAATTTATGAATTCCGTTCTCAGCAATATTTCAATGCATAACCAGCAGTTGCTGGTTTATCTACTAGGCAAAATGACGACACCAAAAACAAAAGAGCATGCCTTGTCCACTTCTTAATGACGATGGACGGATGAATAATAGTAACCATGGAACTCTTGCTTAACATGCAGGAGGGCTGTGGTTATTTTTTTATTGATGTGTACTTTAAAGAGTTTTGCCTGTTTTGGAGGGCTAAGAATAAAATCTAAAATTTTATATGTAAAGAGTTGACTATGTAAATATTTTTGCTATAATAAGTAATTGTTCCCCTGATATTTCGTGTACGAAATATTATATTCCATAAGTAAAAGGGTGAATTAATGTCTGACACATACGAAGTATTCTACATTATTAATTCGTTTCGGCAGGTCAATCAAATGCTCTTCCGGGTATTCTGGAATGAAAACAAGGAAATTGAGCTCACTTCAATTCAATTCATGGTGTTATCCATTCTGAGAGAGCGCCCTTCAATTGGTATCAATGAAGTGGCTGACCTCTGTCATATGGGCAGCAGCTCCATGAGCGCTGTGGTGGAGCGCCTGGTCAAGGGTGAGTACATTGTGCGAACACGTTCCGACTCGGACCGCCGATCCGTAAAGCTTCAGATTACGGATAAAGGGGAAAAGGCCCAGCAGGAAACACACCGTTTGTGGATGGAGCGAGTGTCACCGATTCTGGATATCCCGAAGGAAGACCTTGAGCACCTGCTAAGAATTCATAATCAAATGATGGAAAAGCTAGAAGGAAGAGAGATGAACAACCAATGAGTACTACTGCAGCAGCAGCGCCATCCTCTGCGATGGACAACATTAAGAAAGGCCCGATTGTGGCCGCATTGTTAATCGGTGCATTCGTCGCCTTCCTGAACCAAACTTTGATGAACGTAGCTCTTCCTAAAATTATGGAGGACCTCGGCATCGGAGCGAATAAAGCCCAATGGCTGACTACGGGTTATATGCTCGTCAATGGTGTGTTGATTCCGGTTACGGCGTATCTGATCGCCAAATTCTCAACACGTCAAATTTTCATTACGGCCATGACGCTCTTTACATTAGGGACCTTGGTCTGTGGTCTAAGTCCGAACTTTGGTATTCTGATGGTCGGTCGTGTTATTCAAGCGGCAGGGGCAGGTATCCTGATGCCTCTGATGACGGTTGTATTCTTGACCATCTTCCCGATTGAGAAGCGTGGTCAGGCTATGGGTACGATGGGGATCGCGATGATTCTCGCTCCTGCCATTGGACCGACACTGTCAGGTTATGTGGTTGAGCATTATTCCTGGAGACTGTTGTTCTATATCATTTTGCCATTCTCCGTGATTGCAACTGCAATCGGTATTGCGTTTGTCAAAAATGTAACACGTCAATCCAAACCTAAATTGGACTATCCAGGTGTTATTTTATCCACACTCGGTTTTGGTAGCTTGTTGTACGGCTTCAGTGATGCGGGTACAGACGGATGGGGCAGTGCAATTGTAATTGCATGTCTGGTCGTAGGGGCCATTTCCCTGATCCTGTTCGTTATTAGACAGATGACAACCGATCATCCGCTGTTGGAGTTCCGTATTTTCAAATACAACATGTATACATTAACAACGATCATTAACATGCTTGTTACGATGGCGATGTTCGCTGGTATGATTTTGCTTCCGATTTTCTTGCAAAATATTCGTGGATTCTCACCGATTGAATCTGGTTTGCTGATGATGCCGGGCGCCATCCTGATGGGGATTATGTCTCCAATCACAGGTCGCATCTTCGATAAAGTCGGAGCACGCTGGTTGTCCGTTGCCGGCCTTGCCATTACCGCTGTCACAACTTGGGGGCTCAGCCGACTGTCGATTGACACTACTTATGGTTACATGATGTTTATCTACACAGCTCGTATGTTCGGTATGTCGATGTTGATGATGCCAATTCAAACAGCGGGTCTGAATCAGCTTCCACAGCGCCTGAATGCACATGGTACAGCGATGTCCAACACATTGCGTACAGTTGCGGGTGCAATTGGTACAGCGATTCTTGTTACGATTATGAGCAGCAAGCTGAAATCCCATCTGGCTGATACTTTGGCAACTGGTCAAATCTCTCCAGATGATAAGGCTGCGATGCTTCGTGCTACTGCAGATGCAACAATTTACGGCGTAAACTATGCGTTTGTTGTAGCGACAGCGATGACTGTAGTTGCACTGCTGCTGGCGTTCTTTATCCGTAAAACAAAACCGGCTACTGAACCTGTAACCACTGAGCAACAAAAAGTGAATGCAACAGCTTAAATCAAACTCGATTACTGTTATTATTCATGTAATAAAGGTCTTATATATACAAAAGAGAGTTCAGGCAGATCACACTGCTTGAACTCTCTTTTTGTTATGCCTTGTTTGGACTTTATTCTTCATCGGTCGATACATCAAGATCAAGTAGGAAGGCAGGACCAGGATCATGACCAAAGAGTCGGAGGTTGATGCTTCCATCCATCTGAAATTCAACGCCCTCGCTAATGAGCTCCGACTCCTGCATCAAACGGGAATGCTCGTCGGGAATGGCTATCAGCCCTTTGGCGTTGACGACACGGTGCCAGGGAAGGCGCTCCTTCCGGCTCATGGAGTGCAGAATGCGTACAACCTGTCTGGCAGCTCTTGGGCTGCCTGCATGAGCGGCGATCTGTCCATACGTCATGACTTTTCCTTCAGGGATTGCTGCGATGATAGCGACGACCTGTTTCGTAAACGGTGTCATAAGAGTGGCTCTTCCTTTCCATTGGAGTAAAAAACCGTGCCATTCAGATAGGAATCTGGATGACACGGTTGACGGTCGGATTGATCTGATCTTGTGAATGATTATTAAAAATAGATCGATTAATGTTCCGCTTTAAATGATTTATCATACACAGCCGCCGGCCACTCTGCCCATGGGAATTCACGGGGAGGCAGGGATTGCAGCACAATTTCTTCCTTCGTTACCGGGTGGGGAAAAGCAGCGATCGCAGACCAGAGCGCAATTTGTTGTCCGGGCTTATTCACACTTGCACCATACTTTTGATCTCCGAACAGCGGACAGCCCATTTCTTTCATTTGGACCCGGATCTGATGTGATCTGCCTGTGTGCAGCTCGATGTGAACCAGACTGTAACGGTCCGTTTCGCCGATGACCCGATAATCCAGAACAGCATCTTTACCACCAGTTGTACCCTTGGGCACAACAGTAACGGTATTGGTACGCGCATCTTTCAGCAGCGTGTGCTTTAACGTCCCATGTTGTGCAGGCAGCTTGCCATGTACAACAGCCGCATATATTTTGCGGAAATGACGTCCCCGAACCGTCTCGGATAATCTTGAAGCAGCCTTCGATGTTTTGGCAAAAATCATTGCACCACCAACGGGGCGGTCCAGTCGATGTACTAATCCGAGATAAACGTTACCAGGTTTGTTATATCGCTCTTTCAAATCCTGCTTCAGCAGTGTAAGCAGATCCGGATCACCCGATGCATCTTCCTGGGTAGGCACATTGACTGGTTTCGTAATGCCTAACAAATGATTGTCCTCAAACAGAATCGGAATATTTCCCGTTGTTTGCGAATGTTCGGACATCATGAGGACTCCCAGCGGCCCAAGATGCCGCATGGCAGATCCAGACCACTACGGGTAATGGGAAGACCGATTTCACCTGCTGTAATTTGACCGCCGTATTGAGCAGACATCGTCATTGTCAGCATGTTGCGCAGAACAGTAGACGAAATACCGGTTGTATAGGAATTGACCAGCATGAATAATGGGTTATCGGACAAAATTTCCATACACGATTTCAGGAAAGGGTAGAGGTTCTCTTCCAGCTTCCATGTCTCTCCGTTAGGGCCGCGGCCATAGGAAGGCGGGTCCATAATAATCGCGTCATACCGATTGCCGCGACGTTGTTCGCGCTGTACGAATTTGAATACATCGTCTGTAATGAAACGAACAGGACGATCCGCGAGACCGGATAATTGAACATTCTCTTTAGCCCACTGTACCATGCCTTTAGCGGCATCCACGTGCACAACGGAAGCTCCGGCATAAGCAGCAGCAACAGTTGCACCACCTGTATACGCAAACAGGTTCAATACAGAGATGGGACGGCCTGCTCCAGCAATTTTATCCATCATCCAGCTCCAGTTAGCCGCTTGTTCAGGGAACAGACCGGTATGCTTGAAGCTGGTTGGTTTAATATGAAATTTCAGGTTTTCGTATCCGATGGTCCAGCGTTCCGGGATCGGTTTTTTCATGTCCCAGCTGCCGCCGCCCGAAGAACTGCGGTGATAATGACCGTGAACCTGGCGCCATTCATTGGTTTCTTTTTCAAGGGGCCAAATGATCTGTGGATCGGGTCTGCGCAAAATTACATCGCCCCAGCGCTCCAGCTTTTCGCCGCCTCCTGTATCGATTACTTCATAGTCCTTCCAATTCTTTGCTACGTACATAATGATTTATCCATCCTTCAAAAGTCATTTGGATACTATTGTACAACAAAAAAGGGCCTGTACGCCAGTTGCGATGGGCGCCTGAAAGGGTGAATTGCTTTTCGTAGTGTTGAATTTGGTTCATCCCCATATACTGAATTGGAATAGAAATGAAAATTTAATTTGACAATGATAATCATTATCACATATGATTTTGATAATTTCAAATGTTACTTCTTCAGGAACAGTATGACATGATCAATAAAAAGTGAGGGAAAAATAGATGGCTAAATTGTTAGTGGCTTATGCAAGTATGACAGGAAATACGGAAGAGATTGCGGAACTGATCGTCGAAGGAATCAAACAAGGTGGGCATGAAGTGGATCTCAAGTCCGTAACGGATTGCAATGCAGCTGATGTGCTTGATTATGACGGGTTTCTCATTGGCGTATACACGTGGGGAGACGGTGAACTGCCGGATGAATTCCTCGATTTTTACGAAGAGCTGGATGAGCTTGATCTGAGTGGCAAACGGGCAGCGGTGTTCGGAAGTGGCGATACTTCTTATGAGCAGTACTGCGGGGCCGTAGATCTCGCGGCAGCGAAGCTGGTGGAGCGTGGGGCGGAGGTATCTCCAGAGATGCTGAAGATTGAATATAGTCCGATGGAGCAGGAGAAGGATACGTGCCGTGACTTTGGCAAACGTTTTGCTGCTGCCGGATTACAGGTGTCCTAAAAATCATGTTAAGACATAATGTTCAGGCAGCTCTGCAGCCGGGAATGTCAGACACCCCGCTACGTCTGCTTGAAGATTACAGATTGGAAGAGATGCTGCGCAGCCCGCATCGGTTCATCCGCCCGGAACCGGAGGCTGAACAGCGCTCAGCGCTGCAATGGAGACACCGTGTTCAATATGCAGTCAGCCATGCAGTCAATGCTTTTTACAGTTTGGACCCGGAAGTGCGCAAAGAGGTGCCTGTACAGTATTTACTCGAAAAGTGGTGGCCTAGAAAAGCGACCGGATTCGAATCTGTACTTCATTACTGGGATGTAAAAAACAAAATTACGGATGAATTATCCCTTGCAATTGCGATGAACGATGATTTGAAGCATCCGACCATTCTGTTTGAACAATGGCGAACGGAGCTTCCTACCTTGTCGATGCATCTGTCCATGATCTTCCAGGCGGCTTGGCAGCCAGAGGGCTGGGATTCGCTGCTCATCCAAAAATATATGGTTGTCCATGATCCAAACGTCGTTGAGGCGTTCCAGCATATGGTGAGCGTGTTCTGCTGGGAAGCATTTGGCAAGCTGCCAGGCATGATCGAAATTTATTGTTTGCTTGAAGGTCGCAAGATTAGATGTATCCCGGGACGTCAATCGCTTGTCCGATCGATGGACTATATTCGACTGATTCGTGACAGCATTTCTAGCACAGAGAAGGTGGAATCTGACCAATTTACGGTTCAGGACAAAGCGAGAGTGCATGATGAAGTTGATCGGTGGAGAAGTGAGACAGAACCGAAAAAAAACTGGTTGATGTAAAGAATGACAAGGGATGTTGCGAACTATCGTGCAGATTAAGGAGGGATGAGCTATGTCTACCGGTTTGAGACAAGATACAGCAAGCGGCAAGAAACGTACAGGAACTTGTGAATTCAGCCCGTTGCCTGTACCACAGTCGGTGATAAGACGGTTGCTGGATGAAGCAGATCCATCTTTATATGTGATAAGTTCAGCGCCTTGGCGGTTTATGTTGTTTGCCAGTGAAGGACGTCAACTGTATCTGGAGGCGGTCAGACAGAGTTACCCACCACATTTGGCAGATCGCTACGGGGACTGGGCTACATATCAATATACAGAAGCTATTCCGGCACATCTGGTTGTTGTCGCTCCTTCAAGTGCCAGGGAGGACCATGTTTTGCCTGCAAAAGCCTGGAGCAAACGTTTTTGCATCCTGGCAGCAGAACAGGGTTTGAATGCCGTCTGGAAGATCAATGATTATCAACAGCATCCCGTGTTTATGAATTTGATGGGTTTAACGAGTAAGGAAAAGGTATTGGGTGTATTCCACATCGGTTACGGAGACCAGTCTGCACTTCGGGACACCGACGCAGGCAGACCAGCCTCTGAACTGATGACGGTTTACGACCATCTGGTTTAAACGGGGGGATTATCCCTCATTCTTACTTGCCGGTTTTGGCAATAAACTTACGAACGAGCTGACGATAGGATTGATCTGCAGAAACTGCTGAATACAGCCGGTTCGACACGGTGATCGTGTTACCAAAAAAGAAACGTTCGAACTGGGTCTGTCTGCCACCGAAAGATCCTGCTCCAAGCTCCCAGATCAGACGAAACAATGCTGTGCGTTCCTGAGATACCATGTCGGTTCCTCTCAGGTACGTATCCAGGTGCGGTGCGATATCGGAGCGGAATTCTTCTTCCTGAGGCACCATAATTACACCGCTGGAACCCAGGAGCTGTAAGATTTCAATCATCTCTGGATACAGCTTGGGAAATAAAAGGTTTGCTGCCATTAACGGTTTGGGGGCAGGTATTATAAATCCCCGTCCATCATCTATAGCACCGGCTTCTGCTGCCAGAGCCAGTGCTTTTAACGATTCAAGACCAGCGAGTACCCTGGCTGTTTTCTCTATCACATGCGTTTCAGCAGCTTGATCGAGCGTGTCAGCGAGTAACTGGATGGTGCCCAGGACAAATTCCGTTTTGGCGATATACCGGCATATGACCTGATGTCCTGCGTGAATGTGAAAATGGCTTCCACTAAAAAGACGGCCAGACAATTCCTCATTACCGACGAAGAATATCCGTTCATGAGGAACAAGCACATGATCAAAAATGACGATGTTATCCATCTCTTCATACCTGGAACTGAGAGGATAGTTGAAATTGGATTCGGCTGCGTAGGTATCCCGGCAGATCAGACTAATTCCAGGCAGGTCATTCGGTACAGCAAAGGCAAAAGCGAACGGATTTTCATCGTCGAACGGTGCCGGTGAAGGGGAAGGATATACCAGGATTTCGTCTGACGTAGCGGCCTGAGTGGCCATCATGAATGCACCATTGATGATCAGACCTTCTTCAGTGCGATCAACCACTTTGGCGGCAATGGCATCTTCGGTCGCGTCCAATTGTCCCGACATTTTACTGGCATGAGGCTGGATAAAGGCATGGGAGAGGGTAATATCATTATCCCGGCAGTAGGCATAGTAGTTTCTCAGATTTTCGGCGTATTGTGGCGATACTTCTTCAATAATATCTGCTCCGGTATAAAAGGCCATAATTGCTGTGTTCATATAATCGGGTGATCGTCCCAGAAAACCATGGTGAGTCCCTGACCAAATGTTCATTGCTTCTCGGCGTCTGCGCAGGTCATCCACACTGGTTGGAGGCAGAAAGGACATACCGACTGGTTTTCCGTCAGCTGGGGATGCATAAGTCATCGTATCGATCAAATGCGGATCGGACTGAAGATCGTACAGCTTCGCTTGTGTCTGCATCAAACCTGCAAACGCAAAATGTTCAGAACGTTTTCCAGTAACAAGTTCTCCTTTATACCAGCATGGGACCGTCTGGGCATCGATACGTTCGATATACTGTTTGCCACTTTTTACGGGCATCGTTACTCACCTCTATGATCTATTCGTTCATGGGCAGTTTGACTGCTCTCGTAGTGTACGTGAATAGGCAGTCCAATGTGCATGAAGAGAGGGGAGTTCAGATTTTGCAGAAAAGAGCTTGATAATAATTATCATTCTTGTTACAATAGAAAAAGAAAAAGGAACCATACGGCTCCTTTAACTTGTACAATTTGAATTTGTTATTTTACTTCAAAAGTTTTGCAATCCGTTTCAGCGGATTCACTCACTTTTTTGGAACTGTGACTCACGATGTAGATTGAAGATGCGTTGCATTTGTTCTCTTCAGCCCAGTGACGACAGGAGTTAACCTCGCATAATACGTCTTTTGCCATGATTGATAACCTCGCTTTAATTGGATTACAGTCGTTGGTATAAAAGAACATCCGGAATTGGCAAGTTGCCGCTTGCAAATCTGGAAATATTTTGTGCTCTCTCGAGTAAATAGAGGGCTTTTTTGCGTTATACACAACGATGCATATTTAGAATAGCAAATTTTACTACCGCTTGCAACAAATTGGACTGGACTCACGATAAATGATGGACAAGTCACATAAACTTTGCAAAGAGGCCGTCTTATGTTATTATTTAATAGTAATAATTACGATTAAAAGATCATTAAATATAAATGAGAATGAATCGATACGATATAACCTGGATGACTTCCTGAGACATAGAAGAAGGAGAACGATCAACGATGAGCAAAACCAATCACATAAACCGGATTCCCCGAGCGAAAGGCATCGATATGGCCGCTTTTTATTCGCCGAAAGAGTGTGGCCGCAAGGCAAAGCATATTGTATTCTCTGCAGACAATGCACGGGTTGTGGAGGAGTTTATTACGATTCTCGGTATGAAAGAGCAGTTTGCAGAACATGATGTACCGATGCCGAACAAAATGGTGATGTTTGGTCCACCGGGCACAGGCAAAACCTTAACTGCTTTCCATCTGGCACACCGACTTCAGCTTCCTCTGGTCCTTGTAAGGCTTGATGCCGTTATACACAGCCATCTTGGAGAGACGGGAAGCAATGTCCGTAAATTATTTGAATATGCACGGGCTAACCCCTGTGTGTTATTTCTAGATGAATTTGATGCCGTAGGTCGTACGCGTGAAAGTAATGATGAGGTTAAAGAAATGGCTCGTGTCGTCAATACATTGTTGCAGTGTCTTGATGAATTCGATGGAGACAGTATTCTGGTTGCCGCTACGAATCTGGAGAGACAGCTGGATCATGCGATATGGCGGCGATTTGATACCAAAATGACCTATGGGATTCCGGATGAATCAAGCCGCAGATTATATATTAGCAAGCTGATGGGGCAGTTTGAGCAGGAGAGCCGACTGGAAGAATTCACGTGTGAACGCCTCGCAGGATGCAGTTATGCGGATGTAGAGCAGATTGTCTTAAAAGCTAAGCGGAAAGCCATTATTGCCAACAGCCCATTACATGAGCAATTCATTAATGACGCGTATGCAGAATATATGCCGCGGGTTCTGGCCACATAGCTTGTATATGAATATCAGCAACCACTGTCACATAACGAATAGCCCGGTTCCTGTGAAGGAATGTCGGGCTATTCGTTATTTCAGCAAGCTGCATAGGCCGTTGGGTCTTGTTCTTTGGCAGATGAAGAAAGCCCGTTTATGACATGCATGCATTGATTTGATGCATTGAATTTAGGCGTTAGCCGTTGCGCGGTAAGACGGTTCTTTCTCTGTTTTTTCAGGACCAGACCATCGTGGCAAAGTTAAGGTGAAAAGACTGCCTTCAGGACTGCTGGAGGTTAAGGATAGCTCCCCTCCCTGAGCACGAGCAAGCAAGCGGCTGTAGGTCAGTCCCAGACCCAGCCCACGGGTAAGGCGTTTTTTGATCTCGCCACGGTAAAAACGTTCGAAGATCTTGGGTTGATCTTCTTTAGTGATCCCCATACCGTTATCCTGCACATCAACAAACAAGTTGTCCTCCACCGCGCGCAAACGGATATGAAAGACGGCAGCTTGGTCGGAAGTGGCTGCTTGCAGCCCGTTATTGAGCAGGTTGACAATGATCTGCTGAATCCGAAGGGCATCACCGATGGTATAGAGCGTACCCGATGGTGTATGCAATTCAATCTCGGGAGACTTGTCCTCATAAGCGATTTTCCACTGATAGATAATCTCACTTACCAGCAAATTCAAATCTAAGCGTTCCCGACGAACAGCAACACTTCCAGCGCTCATCGCATTGTAATCCAGCAGGTCAGCGACCATGCGTTCCATCCGTTCGGATTCTTTGAGTGCGATGTCCAGAAATTCCTTTCCTTCCTTCGGACTAACAATATCGTCCCGGACAGCCATCACGAGTCCTTTAATGGACGTTACCGGCGTTTTTAATTCATGGGTTACCCCAGCAAGTGACAGGGCACGCCATTCCTCCAATTGCTGCAAACGAATGGACATCTCGCGAAAAGACTCTACGAGTTCATTCATCTCCCGTTCCCGTGTGTTCAGATCCAAATTCACTTCATAGTTTCCGTTTCGAATCTGCTCCGCGGCATGGGCGACTTGACGAATAGGCCTGGACAGCTTGCGGGACAGGAGGTAGATCGTAAACCAACCACATAGGATTAAAGCAACGAACAGGATGCACACCACCAGCATCGTTTCCGGATTGTATGCAATGGACTTTTTGGATTGCATGACCCACACTTTACCCAGCATCTGATCGTCATCTATCACGTTAACCATCACCCCGGCGAATTTTTTGTTTCTTGGTTCGCGTAGGTCGTCAGACAACCTGTAATACACATCCTGCTGCGTCATTTTCGGTTGGGAATAAATCAATTGATTATTGTTGTCGAGCACCATAATACAAAAGTAATTATCTGTATTGAAAAGCTTGGTACGCTTGTCCACGAGCCTGTCGAGATCCGGAGGAATATACAGGTTGTTTTGTGTTCCTGTGACCTTCTCGGCGATTTCCAGCCCTAACAGCTGGGCCGTTTTGAGACCTTTCTCAATGGAAGTGGTTCTGATCCAGTAGAGTGCCCCTGCAACAATAATGGTGAAACCGATGCAGAGGATTAGAAAATAACGAAGCGTCCAGTAGGACAGAATGGATGTTTTACGTTTTGGTGTATTTCGTTTTAGTTGGCGATCCAAAATTGATACCCCATTCCCCGTAAAGTCCGGATTTCTCCCGTTTCAGGCAGCCAGTGGGATAACGCCTGACGCAGCCGTTTGATCGACAGGTCCACAGCCCGGTCACTTCCGTCATAGTCCATGCCCCATACCTGTTCAATCAGATGGTCCCGGGTGAATGTGCGATTGGGGTATTCCGACAGAAACAGGAGCAGTGACAAATCACGTGGTGTGAGTGCAACCTTGGCACCGTTCAAAAGTACCTGTTTGGCAGCCAGATCAATGACCAGATTGCCAAAGTAACGTTTGCCTTCACCTTCAGCTGTCCAGTGTGGATTGCGGCGAAGCACAGCATTGACCCTGGCGACCACTTCCTCGGGCACAAAGGGTTTGCTCATATAATCGTCAGCACCGGCATTCAGCCCATTCAGGCGGTCCTGAATATCATCCAGTGCGGTTAACATGATGACGGGACAAGCACTTTTTTCGCGGATGATTCGCAGCAGATCCCAACCGTCCATTCCAGGCAGCATCACATCCAGCAAGACCAAGGAAGGCACATCCGAATCAAATAAAGTTAGGGCAGTGGGCCCATCCGCTGCCTGGCGAACGTCGAATCCCGCTTTTCGAAGATAGGCAGCAAGCACGCGTGCAATGGCTTGTTCATCTTCGACGATAAGTATGGATTTCAAGAAGGTGTCTCCTTTCACTTCAGAAGCTTGTGTACTGATTTTACATGAGCGGAAGCACAATGCCAATGAGGCAATTATTTTCAGAAAAAAATGCGTTATAAGTCATTTCTTGACGTCATCCTGACACATTGGGCTGTTAAGATGCTGATAAATAACCAACTTATACAGTTACCCATTGGAGGAAAATAGAGATGAATAAAAAGACAAAAACATGGATGATCTCAGGCGCGGCAGCAATTGTTATTCTTGGAGGCGGAGGGTACTATTTCGCGAACAGTTACCTGGGCAACAACGTTGAGATTGAACAGGTGCTTCCTGTCAGCACTGCCGCGTCCACTACGGAAGCCGGATCGCACAGTGGTACAAGCGTATCCAACGTTGCAGCGGGAGCAGAGCAGTTAAATGGAGACTGGAACATCAGCGAAGGTTCAAAAGTATATTTCTCGGTCACGACATCCCAGGAGACGGTCAATTTTGCGGACGAGCAGGTCAGTGGTAACCTGACCCTTAATGTTGACGATGCGTCCCAGATGAAAGCGAATGGACAGATCGAGATGAGTGACATTGATTCAGGCAATAGCCAGCGGGATGGACATGTGAAAGAAGCAGATTACTTCGATGTTTCGACCTATCCACAAGCTACATTTACGGCTACCTCATTTGAAGGTGTACCCACGGAGTGGCCGGCAGGACAGACTGTAGACTTTAAAATGAACGGCACCCTAACGGTAAAAGGGATGGAGAAAGAGGTAACGTTTGATGTAAAAGCTGCTTATGAAAATGACCAGGTGTTGTTGTCCGCCACAACGATGGTTACCTTTGAAGATTTTGGTATGGAGAATCCACATTCGGTGGTCCTGTCTACTGAAAATGACATTCAGGTCCAACTGGAGCTGAAGCTCAGTAAATAAGCATTTGGGTATGTAAGGCTAAAATCTGTTCTAATCTGCCTAGTGAGGCGGAGGGACAGATTTTTTCTGTTAAGAATGGGAATCGATCCGCGATGAGCAAGGAATTACCATTCGATCTGTTAAAATAACTGCTGTTTCCTTGGCATAATACCGTGTCCTCGATTGTTGTAAAGCGCTTACAATAATAATGGTTTACAACATGCATTGTTCAAGTTGAACCAAACACGATAAGGGGGAGATCAAGCGTGCACAAAAGATACATAAGCGGCTGTCTCGTATTACTGATGTTGTTCTGTGATTTGAATTTGGCAGTTCGACCCGCAGCGGCAGCAGCGAAAGTAAACGTTGCGCTGAATAAGGCGGTTACGGTCAGCTCAGAGGATCTACAATGGGGGGGCAATAAAGAAAACGCGGTGGATGGTAAAGGAGATACAAAATGGAGTGCGAGCAGTCCTACTTCAATAGATCATCCGCATTGGCTGACGGTAAACTTGGGAGCTTCATACAACCTTTCCGGTTTGGAACTAACGTGGAAGGATGCAAATGAGGTTGTGAAGTTTTTGGTTGAAGTGTCTGAGGACGGAAATACATGGACACCTGTGGCAGATCACTCTGCCAATGATAAAGCGGAATCACAGGTCAATCTGGATTTCGAAGCAGAGGCGGTTCAGTATGTGAAGGTCACGATTCCTTATTATGCGGGTACCGACTGGTGGCCTGGCATTTCCGAGCTTCAAATCTGGGGGGAGGAAGAGGTGCGGAACCCGGCAGACATCGAGCATTATGATCAAGTCAACGTGTCTACTGTAAGTCGTACTGCTCCTGTTCTGCCAGAAAAAGTTACGGCACATTACAAGAACGGGAAATCGGGCCTAGTCCCGGTTGCATGGGAGGAAATTAATCCTTCACAATATGCATCAGCAGGCAGCTTTACTGTTACGGGTGACGTATATGGGGCTCCCATTCAACCTGAAGCTACCGTTACGGTAGAAGGATATCGCAGTGATTTTGTCAGAGGTGTGGATATTTCCACGTTAACAGCCATTGAGGATAATGGAGGTTATTATCTGGACAGTAATGGTGCAAAACGCGATCTGCTCGATATTCTCAAAGACCGTGGCGTGAACTATGTGCGGCTTCGGCTGTGGAATGATCCACAGAAATCCAATGGGTACAACGACAAGGAAGATGTGATTCGTCTGGCCCAGCGGGTAAAGGGGAAAGGTATGAAGGTTTTGCTCGACTTCCATTATTCTGATGAATGGGCACATCCGGGCCAACAGCTTCGTCCAAAGGCCTGGGAAAACCTCTCGTTCGAAGACCTGAAAACTGCGGTGTATAATTACACGCGTGAAGTGGTTGGAGACATGGAGAAAGCAGGCGCCATGCCCGACATGGTTCAGATTGGTAATGAAATCAACAGCGGTGTATTAAACGGGTTGAAAAGTGAAGTCAATTTTGATGAGAACGTAGCATTGCTTAAGCGTGGAGTGGACGGCGTTCGCGATGTCCCTGGTGGAGAACAGGTTCAAATTATGATCCATTTGGCTGAAGGAGGCAAAGCAGATACCTTTGATTGGTATTTCGGCGAATTGGAGAAACGGGATTTGAAATACGATATTATCGGGCTGTCCTATTATCCATTCTGGCATGGGACATTCGCAGATGTGCGCAAAACGATGAATGAAGTATCTGTGAAATATGGAAAAGAAGTCATTATTGCTGAGACGTCCTATCCATTCTCGTATAAAAACGGGGACGCTCATGGCAATATTATTGGCAATCCCGAAACGCTGAATGTCGGAGGGGCGACCTTCCCGGCAACCGTACAGGGACAATATGATGCGATTGCAGGCATTATGGACATGATCTCACAAGTTCCAAATCAGAAGGGAGCGGGGTTCTTCTATTGGGAACCGGCATGGATTGCGGCCAATGTAGGCTGGATTGCTTCCGAGGGAGACGCATGGGAGAATCACGCCATGTTCGATTATGACGAATATCCGGCGAATGGCGGTTACTCGTATGAAGGGCGTGCCCTGCCATCGCTGGATGTGTACAAACGCGGCCTGAACATTCTTCCCGCAGATCGGAAGGAGCTGTCGGCAGCGATTACACGTGCAAAGGCACTTGAATCCAGTGATTTTACCTCTGAAAGCTGGACCACACTCGCTCCAGCCATTGCAGCAGCCGAGAATACGTACAAATTGGCTTATACATCTGGTGGTGTAACCCAACAGGATACGGACGATGCGACTGCCGCTCTTCATGAGGTAATGCAGAAGCTTGATGTTATAGCGGCGAATCGGAATGCTCTCGAGGCGATCATTGCCGAAGCCAAAACATATAAACAAGCGGACTGGTCTGCTGCAACCTGGGCTGTTCTGACCAAGGCTCTTACTCGTGCAGAACAGATCATGGCAGATCCAAGAGCCACCCAGACCGAGGTGAATACGGCTGCAAAACAAGTGGAAGCAGCCATTCATGGTCTGTCCAATGTAGACAAAACCGAGCTGACACAGTTCATCGGTGAAACCCAGCAGCTGACCGAATCATCATATACACAGCGAAGCTGGGCAAACCTGAAAGCGGCATTGTCATCGGCTATCACAGTCAGAGACAAGCAGGATGCCATTCAAGCCGAAGTGCAGGAGGCTCTGACAACACTTCGAAAAGCCAATAACAATCTTGTTTTGCTGGAGGCGTTAACAACAGGTAAAACAGCTACCGCATCAAGCAGTGCCGGTACAGGTGGTGGAAAAGACAACTCGCCTGGGGGAGCGATTGACAGTGACCCCACTACTTCATGGGGAACAGACGAAAGTGTGCATAGTTGGTGGCAAGTGGATCTGGGGGCGACCGCTGTGATCCGCAAGCTGGAAATGTCCATGTGGAGTGGAGGCATTAAATACAAGATCGAAGTATCCAACGATAACAAGAACTTTGTCAAAGTCGTGGATACAACAAGTGATGTGGTTGTTTCCACCAGTCCGAGGCATATCCTGCCCGCAGGCACGGAGGCGCGTTATATTAAACTGACCATTACCGCTGGTTCTCAGTGGGTAGGCTTTATGGATTTTGAAGCTTACGGTATGTTCCCGGCGGACAAATCTGCGTTGGAGACTACAGTGAATTCCGCTGCGAAGCTGCATCAAAGTGATTACACGGCCGCAAGCTGGAAGGGGGTTGCACAGGCACTGTCGTTTGCTCGAGTGATTAAGGATGACTCAGAAGCCAGTGTACAGGAAATCAGTGCTGCGGATAACGCGTTGAAAGAGGCTATTAGTCAGCTTGTAAGGCAAGAGTCGACCCCGGGTCAGCCGTCACAGCCTGGTCAACCTGCGCAGCCTTCCACGCCTGGATCATCGCAGAATACTGGCAGTCCTCCTGTTACGCCACCTGTTGAATCCGGTAATCCGGGAGAAAGTGGTTCCGTTACATTCAAAGGGATAAGTACCGGGGTGAGCACCTATGTGATTCAACCTGATATGAAGCAGTTGTCTCAAACGATTGAAGGAATGGGAGCAGGGAGCAAAAAGTTAATCTTGATTGCAGATGTTCCTAAAGATGCAAAGGCTACGACCTTTCAGCTCAATGCAAATCAACTTCAGGAATGGGCACGTACTCAGGCATTACAGTCGCTGGAGCTGTCCATGAAACAGACATCTGTCCGCATCCCATTAAGTTTATTGAAGGATGCTCGTAGTGAAGATGGGGATACAATGGATATCGTTCTGGCCGAAGACTCCACAGCAAATCTGTCTGAAGCGCAAAAGAAAGCTGCTGGCAATCGCAACGTGGTCAGTGTGGATCTGTTGTTGAACGGACAGCCTTTACAGTGGACAGATAGATCCATTGAAATTGCGATGTCGAATGTGCAACATTCAAATGCAGAAGACGTTGTGCTGGTCATCCAATCCCTTTTGCCAAATGGTGAAATGAAACCAGTAACCTTTGCTCAATATGATGAAATGACCCAAAGTCTGGCTTTCAAGCCACTTGAATCAGGCCGTTTCGTGATTACTGAAGTGCAGGTGCCGTTAAATGATTTGCAATCCTACTCCTGGGCCATTAAAGAGGTTCAGAATCTGTATGGCAAAGGAATCATTTCAGGCATGACGGATACCCGATTCAGTCCGCAAGGTGAACTGACACGTGCACAATTTCTGCAAATGATCATGAAGGGTATTGGCGAATCACGTTTGCCGGATACATCCACTTCAGCTCCAATGGATGTGAAGAATGATCAGTGGTATTCAGATTCCGTACGCCTTGGTTTGGAGATGGGAATCGTGCAAGGCCGAGCAGACGGTTCGTTTGCAGCTAATGAACGTATTACCCGTGAGGACATGGCGGTGATGTTAAACCGTGCAATACAGATCATGAAGCAGAACACCAGTGCAGCCGTTGATTCAACACCTAACAGCACCGCATTTAATGATAACGCAGATATCGCTGAATATGCAAAACAAGCGGTTGCAGCGATGCAGGAGCAAGGCCTGCTTAAAGGAATGGCAGATGGCTCGTTTGCGCCTAAAATGCAAGCCAATCGTGCACAGGGTGCAGTGGCTGTAGCCAGAATGATGGAGCAGATCTATAAATTCTAATTGTATATATGATATAGGGATCGGGTCTTTCTGGCTCGATCCCTATGTTTATGGGTTTGAAATGGTAGACAGTTAGTAATCAATTCTGCTATGATTCCAATGATAATGATTACCATTATCACAAAAAGCATTGAATTATAGGGGGCATCATGTTTATGTTTAAATCCAAATCGATTCTTTCCATTTGCACATTATTCATTGTGTTTACGCTAGTTCTTGCGGGCTGCGGAAATGCAGGAAAGACAACGAATGAAACGAGGAACGGCTCAGGACAGACGACTGAGAATCAGGAATCCACTGGAACCGATACAGCTCAGAATGAATCGGCGGAAAGTGAAACACGCGAATATGAGACGGATAAAGGGACGGTTACTATTCCTGCACATCCGAAACGCATCGTGACCGATTACTACGGGGGCGAAATTCTGTCTGTAGGCGGTAATCTGATTGGTGTGGAGCCAAGTGCCTTTGATAATCCATTTATTAAGGACAAGCTCAAAGACACTTCAGATGTGGGTTATCCGGTGAACGTGGAGAAGACGCTGGAACTAGCGCCTGACTTAATCGTTGTGATGTATGATGATAACTACGAGGAACTTTCCAAAATTGCTCCAACCGTGCATATCCCATATGGTACAGCGACAGATATTTACAAGACCGTTGAGCTGTTTGGTGATTTGATCGGTCAACCGGAGCAGGCGAAGGCGTTCATTGCCGATTATGAGAAAAAGGCGGCAGACGGACGTGAGAAGCTGAAAGGCATCGTGGACGAAAATACGACCGTTGGATTATACGAGTTAACGGACAAAGGAGATCTGTGGATTTTTGGCGACAACGCAGGCCGGGGAGGACAAGTTGTATACAATGCTTTGAAGTTGAAAATGCCGAGCAAGGTAAGCAAAGACAATCAGACTGTACAGCTATCACTCGAAGTATTGCCTGAATACGCTACGGATTACATGTTCATGACGGTGTACGATCCTGAGAAAAAAGGCGAAGCGCTGAAGGAATTCAAACAGTCCAAAGTATGGAACGGTCTGGATGCGGTGAAGAATCACCGATTCTTCGAGAATGATTTTGACACATTCTATCGATATGATCCGATCGCCATTACAGCCCAGATTGATTTGTTTGTTGATCTGATCTTGAAGAGCGCTGAACAAAACAAATAAATGATGAATGTTGATTAACAACGAGATGACTCATAATGGTTTACGCTAGCGCTTCTCATAACATAAGCTAACCCATTATAAGGGGGAGTACCCATGTTGATGACACCACCCGCAACGAGTGGATTAAATAGGAAATTTAATTGATTAATAGCCTCGTTAAATTCATTTTGTGCATCGGTAATCGCCAGCTTTGAATAAACTTCTAACGACTTTCTGCTTTCATGATCAGAATAAGGTTGAATCAGCGCGTCATCAATGCTCTGCTTTTTTAGCCAGGCTAATTGAAAGTGACGTAATTTATGTGGTGACAGGTTTTGAGATAATTTGGATTCCTATGAATATTTGGCCAATATCTTGCGGATTTACCTGTCCGTGTACTTTTTCTTCCATGAGGACTCAATCAAAAATGCTTTTTTCTTCTTTTTCATCGGATCTGCGTGCATGGGCAGTAGTTCTTTGGAAGTCTGAAAATGGAACAATGCGATCTTTGCTACCCTTTCCTTTGTTGATTCGAATCTGGCAGTAAAGAAAATCGATGTCTGCCAGCTTGATGCTGGTTAACTCACTGACACTTGCATACATAAGGGTTTTCACGATCATCATGTCCTGAAAATTTTTGTCCTTTCAAAATCACTTCATAGTATCCTTTAATTCTTCTTCTGTCAGCACGTAAGGTAGCTTCTTTGATGATTTTGGAATCTCAATTTCAAGCTTGCTTCTTAATTGCTGAAACAAACTCTTTAAGTAAGCATAGTCCGGGTTCAGCGCGAAGATATTTCGCCAGTTCCCGGGCTTTCTTTTTTGCGGAAACGTTTTTCAATCACACCAGTTCACCTTCCAATGGAATTCTATCCTTCATGTCCAATCGGAATGTGCCATTCGTTATGAGGTTTTTGTCCCTCGCCCCAAATTTCTGCATTCGTACTTTGAAAATAGCGTTCACTACTTTGGAAATCGTGTTGCGAAGGTTATCCTTATGAATGAATTTGCGCCGGATGTAAAGGAGATCTTTATAGCTTTCACACACGATCACTGCCGCTAACAATCTATAAACCAGTATTTGTTCCCAAACCATAAAGAGATAAGAGCAACCGCTTTTGCAGGGTATCTCGATCTAATTCTCTCGATGGAATGGTCTTGAACAATTCTGTAAACGAAATACGTAAATTAGTTTCCTTCAATATATCCAACAAGCTTGTCATTGGCCAGCGGCGTGCCGCAGTGCAGAAAGCATTAGACAATGCGGCCAAACTTCTCCTCAAGGATCACTTGGAGAGTTGTGTTGTGGACGCTGTACACCACGGAAATCAAGAAAAGGTACTGTCCGATCTAAATAAAGCATTAGAAAATTACATTCGATAGGAAGTGGTTGCTTTGGCAAATGACTTAACGATAGATGACACCACTAACCGGATGGTGTCATCTACGCTGGTACTACCCCAAGTTGATGACTAAAATTTTTTCTGACGTCAGCTCGCATGGTTGTCTTGACAAACGGATCAGTGATCCATTATAATCGGATCACTGATCCAGATACAGCATTTGGTGACTGGATCAGTAAAATCCATAAGGTACAGCAATCTGTGCAAATGGGCCAGAGAAGCTGTCCAACACAATGAAAGGGTGTAAATTCATGAGAAAGCTTGAAGGTAAGGTTGCAGTCATCACGGGGGGCGCTACCGGCATCGGCCTCGCCGCAGCAAAACGATTTATCGAGGAGGGCGCCTTCGTCTTCATCTTCGGCCGCAGGCAGGAAGCGCTCGACTCCGCTGTGGCAGAACTTGGGCCCAATGCCCGCGCGGTGAAGGGCTCGGTCTCCGATCTGGCCGACCTCGACCGACTCTACGCGGCGGTGAAGTCCGAGCGCGGAACTCTTGACATCGTCTTCGCCAATGCCGGGGCGGGAAGCCAGCTTCCGCTCGGCGAGATCACCGCTGAGCACATTGACGAAGTCTTCGACACCAATGTGAAGGGTTCTATCTTCACTGTCCAGAAGGCGCTGCCGCTGATGGGCCAGGGAGGTTCGATCATCCTAACGGGATCGAGCGCTGGAACCACGGGCGCCCCGGCAATGAGCGCCTACAGTGCGAGTAAGGCGGCAGTGCGCAACCTCGCGCGGACCTGGGCGGAGGACCTGAAGGGCACCGGCATTCGGGTAAACGTACTATCGCCCGGAGCGACAGCAACCGAGCTCGCGAAGGAATCGCTAGGCGAGGAGGGCCAAAAAGTCTTCGCCTCGATGACTCCGCTCCAGCGCATGGCTGATCCGGCGGAGATTGGGGCGGTGGCCGCCTTTCTCGCATCATCGGACAGCAGCTTCATGACCGCCAGCGAGGTCGCCGTCGACGGCGGTCTAGCACAAATCTGACACGCTCGCCCGACCGGACACTCCATTCGATATGCGGAGCCCGTAGGGCGTGTAAACCAAAGGAGAAGAATATATGAGTTACGCAATTATTGGATTCGGTAAGATCGGCCAGGCTCTTGCTAAGGCGTTTGCCCGAAGTGGCATTGAAGTATCCGTTGCAACCACTCGCGACCCGGAAAGCTTTGCATCCGCTGCGGCCGCGATCGGACCAGAGATCATTCCCAAAAAATTGGCAGACGCCGTCAAGGCGGACATCATCTTTCTAGCTGTCCGTTTCGAGTCGCACCCCGATGTCGCGAAGGCGCTCCCCAATTGGCAGGGGAAGACCATCGTCGATGTAACCAATGCCTACGGTGTGCCTCCTGAGGAACTGGGAGGACAGCCTTCTTCCAAGTTCATCGCGCAGGCCTTCACTGGTGGACGATTGGTCAAGGGCTTCAACCATTTGGGGGCTGCCGTCCTTGAGCAAGATCCGGCTGTTCATGGTGGCAGGAGAGTCGTGTTCCTGGCGAGCGACGATGACGGCGCAGCAGCGGAGATTGGTGTGCTTGCGGAAAATCTCGGTTTCGCGCCGATCAAACTTGGCGGGCTTTCGGAAGGCGGACTGCTTGTGCAGGCGCGCGGAAATAGCTGGGGTCAACTGATCTTTAAGGATTTGTTCAAGCTCGACTGATGGATCGTGATCGCAAATTCCGATGCAATCTTGCCTCGTGGACAAGGGGCAGCCACAGTTTGATTGAAGTGGGGGCGACGCCGGTAGACAGACGATTGCCGATCATCTGGCGGAGGAAGATTGAATTTGATATAATGATTTCGATGGAATGTCCCAAAAACAAATCTTTTTGTGGTTTTTACAGATCAAGTTATAACTAGGCGTATGCCGAGAAAAGTCGCGTATTTTGAGTGGGGTGAAACATGATGCGAGCCGACGCCAGAAAAAATTACAGTCATCTACTTGCAGTCGCGCGTGACGTCGTCGCCGAGCATGGTGTTGATGCGTCCATGCGAGATATCGCCCGCCGTGCCGACGTTGGGTTGGCCACATTGCTTCGTCATTTCCCGACGCGGGAAGCCTTGTTCGAAGCGTTGCTGCGTACGAATCTGGAGGCACTGACGCAGAAGGCAGGCGAACTGGAAACGTCGAAACCACCTGACGAAGCGCTCGTGTCCTGGGTTCGCGAACAGGTGGCTTTCGTCCAAAGCTATAGCGGCGTTGTCGCCTTGATGGCGAGCGCCCACGCGGACCCGGACTCCGCACTTTATGCTACATGCGTAGCGGTGCACTCAGCAGGCGAGAGACTATTGCTCCGAGCTCAGACCGAGGGAACGGCTCGCGCCGATATGAATGGGGACGACTTGTTCGCCCTGATATCGGCGCTCGGCTGGCTTGTCGGCCAACCTTCATTCACGCCACGGACCGATCATCTCTTCAATGTTATCACGAGTGCCATCTATGCTACCGGAAAATAGCACCCTCCCTGGAGGCCTTAGAGTCTTTCATTGTCGAAATGAAAAGCAAATTCAAATCTGAATAATGTCCTGCAGTTGGCGGCATGCCTCTTTCAGATCGATGCATAAATAAAATCCCGCCAGTACTGGCGGGATTTTATTTTGCTAGGACGAAGCGCCATATTATTATTGCTGAAAATGAATCTTTACTTGCGTAATTTTCGGTTGCGTCTGCGATACTTTGTGTTTCGCTTTAAAATTCTTCTTGATTGCATGTTTAAATCGGGTGGACACAGAGGCAGCTGCAGGCGAGTTCAACCGTTTCTTTCGCACCCTGGAAATCCTTGCACCAAGGAATACCCTTTCCCCATTCGACTACGTGATTCACCATTTCCATCCATTGTTGTTGCATTTGTATTCCTCCTCATTACGATTTTGTTACAATATTCTTTTATCAAAATCTTTAAAGACTCCTAACAGAGATGCGAGAATTTTAAATTTTTTGATGAATATAGCGTATCCTTCCTTATAAGCACCTCCGATTCTGTATATTCCAGGATTCCATCGCTACTGTGTCTAACCATTCAGGTGCCTGTTTTTCCCGTTATCTAAATAAAGCGAAAAGTTCAAAGTTTACTCCAAAAATCTCAAAAAATATGAGTACCGCAAAAAATTAGGCAGAACTGGCCAACGTGTTACGCGGGGAGCTCGTAGGCTTGATCGAGTCATTTTATGCCTACCGAGCGAACCGGTTCGATTATATAGCTGCCTCTCGATTTATCCATAGAAAATGGACATGCTTTAAGGCTTCGGCCTAAGGTAGGTCTTTTTTTGATGTAAAAAGCAAAAAAAAGTTGTTAATGTCATATTGACAATATCAAATCCGTTTGTTATCATTTCGATAATATCATAATGACAATATTAAGAAATGGGGAATGAGCGATGTTTGGATTCCGATTTGTGAAGTTTCAACCCAGTGAGTACGTAATGAAAGTGAAGAATGGGCAGGTACAGCGTCAAGGTGTAGGTTTATCCTTTTATTATTATGAGCCAACGACATCGGTGGTGGTTCTGCCTGTATCTTCGGTGGATGTTCCCTTTATGTTCGAAGAAATAACAGCCGATTATCAAACGGTTACCGTTCAGGGTCAACTGAGCTATCGTATCGTTGATTATATGAAAATCACCCAAAGCTTGAACTACACGTACAATTTGCGCAAAAACAGATATATTTCCGACGATCCTGGCAAGTTGGATCAACGTGTAATTACGATCGCCAAGGTGCTGACCAAAAAACATCTGGAGCAAATGCCGCTGAAGGAAGCCATTCAATCGAGTGAACGGCTGGCCAGCAGCATGAAACGGGAAGTGGTGCAGAGTGAGGAACTGGAGAAATTGGGCGTAGAACTGATGAGTTTGTCCATTCTGGCTATTTTGCCCAATAAAGAGACGATGCGTGCACTGGAAGCACAAGCGCGGGAAGAGATTTTGCGTCAAGCCGACGAAGCACTGTATGTACGTCGCAATGCATCCATTGAACAGGAGCGGAAAGTGAAGGAGAATGAGCTAAACACGGAAATTGCCGTGGTGACGAAGAAACAGCAGATTCGAGAAACGCAATTACATGCCGAGCGTTCGGTGAAACAGAAACAAAATGAGATGGAACAGGAACAGCTCCAATTCAATACCGCGATGGAAGAACGGAAGCAACAGCTCATTGAATTAACGATTGCCAATCAGAATGCCGAAGCCGATGCCAAAGCCTATGAAATTGCTGCCGTGATGAACTCGTTACAACAGGTGGAACCTAGCGTGCTGCAGGCAATGGCTAACATGGGTATGAACTCGGATAAACTGATTGCCCTTGCATTCCAGGAACTGGCTGAGAATGCCGGGAAAATTGGACAGCTTAACATTTCGCCGGATCTGTTGCAAGGATTGATGAATCCACCGACAAGAGAGCAGGGAGGTCGGGCACGATGAGACTTGGGAAGGCAAGCCAGACTGTAGCTGCACACACTGGGGGAGGAGAACCCATGACCGAATACAAGTTGATTCTGGTCAAACGCAGAACAAGGCTGGAAGAATTGGTGGTCCGCTATAATACGGTCCAACAAGCCCAATTCTACATTGAACGCTTGGGAGCAGACTTCAGTGATTACCTGGAGGAGGACAGACGTTATCATCATTCCGTGCAGCAGGCTCAGCAGCAGCTCAGCCAACTGGGGCGGGTTCAGACCATTGATCGGGAACATGTGCCCAATTTTATTTTTGGAGCACAGGACATTGTGGTAGTGATCGGACAGGACGGACTGGTTGCCAATACACTCAAGTATGTAACCGAGCAGCCGCTCATTGGTGTAAACCCTGATCCCATGCGTTGGGATGGGGTACTGCTGCCATTTACGGTGGAGGATCTGAGCTTCCTAATTCCTGATGTTATTCGTAAACGGCGCTCCCTGAAAGAAGTGACTCTGGCCAAAGTGGAGCTCAATGACGGGCAGTATCTCTATGGCGTCAACGATCTGTTCATTGGCCGTAAGACGCATGTATCCGCTCGTTATGAAGTTCGCATGGGTTCATCGGTAGAACAACAATCCTCCAGCGGAGTGATTGTATCCACGGGAATGGGATCGACGGGCTGGTTCAAAAGTGTGCTGGCAGGTGCTGCTGGAGTTGTGGGTTCGGAAGCGTGGCAGCATATCCAAGCGGGTGAAGCGTTCATCTCCGATAGAGACAGCAAAAGCTCTCATTCAACCTCGAACTCTAGAAGGAAAATTTATTCAGAATCATATATCGCTGCGACATCATCTGCACAGGGGAGTATGAGCGGCATGAATCACTTCGGCTGGGACGCGCCTTATCTGTATTATACAGTACGTGAACCTTTCCCCAGCCGGACGACAGCAGCCAATCTCGTGTTTGGACAGATTCATCCGAAACAGCCTTTACAGATTGTCTCCCAGATGCCGGAGGATGGCGTTATTTTCAGTGACGGGGTAGAACAGGACTTTCTCGAATTTAATTCCGGGGTAGAAGCTACTATAGGTATAGCGGAGAAGCGTGGGCGGCTGGTAGTCTGACCTTTATTTCCAAACCGTTTTTGGTCATGTCCCCTGTTTTTGTTCTCTATGCTCCGGTTAATGGAGTGATAGATCATATATGAACATGAGAGGGGTCATCCCGGATGTGGACTGCATTCATGTGGGGCGGCATCTCCGCCTCGGCTGTTGTCATTGGAGCACTTGCCGCGCTATTTCTGAAAATTCCGAAACGAGTTATTGGCTGGATTATGGCTTTTGGTACAGGGACCCTGATTGGTGCAGCCGCATTTGAATTGATTGGGGATGCGCTCAATGATGGGGGGATTGTGCCGACGGCGATTGGATTTACCTCAGGGGCCGTAGTGTACACGCTGTTCGATTTGCTCATTTCCAGTAAAGGAGGAGCCGGGCGCAAGCGTTCGGAAAACGCCGGTAACGGAGATTCCAGCCAGAGCGGACTTGGTATTTTTGCAGGGACGGTTATGGATGCCATTCCCGAATCGATCATGCTGGGGGCCAGTCTACTCGCCGGGAACGGTGTCAGTGTGGTGTTGGTTGTTTCTATCTTTGTCAGCAATATTCCTGAGGGCCTCTCCAGTACGGTTGGATTACAACGCAATAAATACACCCGCTCCAGAATTATCCTCATGTGGCTGGGTGTACTGATCATCTCTGCACTTGCAGCTTTGGGCGGATATTTGTTCCTGGAGCAGCTTCCTGATGAGATGGCCGCGGCTATTGGGGCATTTGCCGGAGGGGGCATTATTGCGATGATCTGTTCCACCATGATGCCGGAAGCGTTCGAAGAAGGTGGGCCGGTAGTAGGTTTTATCGCTTCGATGGGATTGCTTGTATCCCTTTTGCTTGACCTTTGATTCATTCAGTTATATGGGAGAGAAGAGTACCTTTCGGATGATGATCTGGAATAAGGTGCTCTTTTTTTACGCTGTGTTTTCTTGTGCTAAGCACTGGAGTTACATATAATTTTAGGTAGAACAACTGGCAAATGTTGAGTGATTGCTTTTAGCGATGGTTAATATGCAGGGGAAAGGCGGGGATTAAAAATGAAACGTTTCGAGGATGAAGGCGCTTATAAATACAGCTTCTACGCTGTTCTTCGCCGGGGAGAGCAGGTCGATGTGAAATGTAAATCATGCGGCGGGCATGCCTTTATTGTCATAGAAGAAGATCATTTGGCATGGAAATGTTTGCAGTGTTACGCTCATGGAATTCAAGGGACGGAATACGATTACATGGCCAAGAACAATTGCGTCCGATGTGAGCGCTGGTTCAATGTTGAAGTGACGGATGAGAAAAAGATAACTCACAAAGCGTCACATATCGAATGCCCGCACTGCGGGACTATTAATCATGTCGAATTACATAAAAAGCGAGCATACCAAGAGTGTTATCCCGATATTCAGGATGGGTGCGATCCTGTGTTTAATATGGAATTGTATTTTCTAGACTATATCAGAGGTAAGGTGCTGTGGGCTGTTAATCGGGAGCATTTAAACTATCTGATCTCATATATTTCGGCTGATTTGCGCGTGAAACCTGGAAATGTACCTTTGAAGACGGCTTCACATTCCATCCCAGCTTATATCAAGAACGCCAAGAACAGGGAGCTAGTTGTCCGCATGTTGACCAAACTTCAGCATAAGACTGGATAAACGGGGATATGGCGAGGCGTAACGTTAAGGAGGACAAACATGAAATTCCGTTTAAAGATTACGATATTTGCAGTGATCATAGGCATATTACTCATTCCAACTTATTTCATTTTACAGACGTATGGTGTGTTTCAAAAAGAGAAGGTACTCTCTGATTATGCTCTGGCTGTCGACGTGAATGGCAAATCCTATGAAGCCTGGCCGCTCATCAACAGTTTTGCGGCCATGGATAAGGAGGAAGACAACAGGCAGTTGTATTACCGTGTAGATATGAATCATATTCAATATCTTTTTCACATCGCGTATCAGGAGTTTGATGTTAAACCGAGTGAAGAGAATCCCTATCTGGCGGGTAAAGTGAGCTATCACTCCACAGAAAATGAATATGTAAAATCCGAAAAGCAATATACCAATGCCAACGATTTTACAACGGCGTTGAATTTTTATAATAAGGACAAAGAGGTGATTTATACTTATCAAAATACTGGAAA
Source organism: Paenibacillus sp. FSL W7-1088 (assembly GCF_037969855.1). Classification (NCBI taxonomy): domain Bacteria; kingdom Bacillati; phylum Bacillota; class Bacilli; order Caryophanales; family Paenibacillaceae; genus Paenibacillus; species Paenibacillus sp. FSL W7-1088. Next base: position 4,582,589 of record NZ_CP150216.1, on the reverse strand, counting down.
AGGGGATGGAAAGCTGGTCCAATCCATTATTCATCAGGGGATGAGTCGTTCTAGCAATGGAGGCAGCGAAGCTGCTCGTGATCCTTATATCAACGTTACGGCTTTGTTCCGTGATAAGTTAGGCATCGATGTGAAGCTGGATGTGGATGAAGAACATAAAGTTGTAACCATTCGAATGAATAAAGCGGAGGCGAGATGATGAATTTATTTGGTGTACATAAAGGACCTACCTATTTGGAAGGTTTGGTTCGGGAGATTTCGGATGTTCAGACTCATGAAGTCGAATGGAAAGGCAAATTGCAAACGAGCGATGGACATGACAAGTTCCATATTTTTTATTATGGTGACTTAACCGATGATGATCTGATAACCTGGCATGATTCGACACCACTCATTGTATATGCAGAGCATACCTTAACAGGGGAACGTTACTTACTCATCGATTCAGCCAAACACGGTTATGATGCCATGCTGTGTGAGACATATCCAGAGGAAGACCTGAATAACAGGCCGCTACGTCCCTATCTGGACGTCGAAGGGGAAGACATATTTGAAGTACAGCTATCTGCCTTTTACAACGTACCGTGGGATGATGAGTTCGGGGAAGATGTGGATGAAGACGGAACCTACGAATTAGTTACGGGAGAGCGCAAGGATTTTGAGCAGGTGAAACGTGACGGATATGATGCATTTGCCATTAGCATTGTAAACCGCAAGGGTGTACTAACCGAAATTGTGCAGGAAGAATTGGCCTAGCCTTAACCTGGCTGAATTGCTAATCGATTGAATGAACTGTCTTGATTGAACGAAACGATCGTAGGGAGATGTCGTGAATGTATATAGTAACTCGTGCGTTGAAGCCCGTACCGGCTAAGGAACTGGATCATTTTGAAGAACAGTATTCCATCTCGTTACCTGCGTCATATCGCCAATGGCTGGAACAATACGGGGAAGGCACGTATACGGGCTGGATGAATGTGCAGCGGCCGGATCAGGAGGTACTGAAACCTTTTGCTGAATATGATTTTTGGATGCACACGGACGACACACCGGTTACTCAGAATCAGCTTCAGGAGTGCATCAGTATCGGCAGTTCGGTGGATGGTGATTTCCTGGCGATTCATCCAGAGGTGAAGGGATTGTTATGGTTCCCGCGTCATGATGAGCATATTATCCTGTGGACGTGCTCAGAAGCTGACTTTGGAGAGACACTGGACCGGATCTATTGCGGATATTACCATCAGGATAAACCGCTGACCCCGGCGTATTTTGAACCGTGGAACGAGCTGCGAAACCATACGTTCTACCACTTGGTTAACGTTGAACGTGGAGGCTCCATGAAAGAACTGGCCGATTTGTGTAAAAGCAGATTCAAATGGGATGCAGTGATGGAAAATGAGTACACATGTAAACTTTTTATGGTCTCCATGGGTGGATATGTACGTTTTAATTATGCGAACGGCAGGGAAATTGCGCTTTTCTATGAAGAGATGCACGGGACGGAAGGTGCGAGGGATCACGATCTGGATCAATTTTTGCTGGCACATCATTGTACAGTCATCAATAGAGGCGGAGTGGAGGAATAACATTTGCGTTGGTTGAAAGAAAATATTGCAGAAACATGGCGTAATGAAGGCAAAAGATACGCAAAAGATGTCAATGCATTTGTACGCAGAGGCATGGCAGGAGAGCAAGTAGATGAATCGGAGCTGGAGGCGGATGGAAGAACCTCGATCAGTACTGAAGTGTGGAATATGGTGAAGCAAGCCAATCTTCAAGGGGATGTGGAACGGCTTCGACTTGAACTGCCTGCTGCAACCTGGCCAATGAACGAACATTTTCAATCTGCCATGCAGGCGGTACGGGTGGTTGGTTACCTGGATGCGGGAACAATGGTCTTCACAACCGGCACCTTCACGGAGAATGGCTGTGTATATACGGCTGATCAAGATGGATGGCTGCCTTTCTCTCAGTATACCTTCGCAGGCTGTTCGCCAAATGGTGAAGACTATGCGCTGGCCGGATCGGACGGTATTCACATCATCAGACAACCAGATCGCCATCTGGAAGGACAAGAGCTTGCGGTTTATCGCTGGGAAGATATCCAATCCAGTATTCAGAAGGCTCTGCCGCGCATCGAATCCCTTGCTGACTGCGAGCATCCGGAACGCACACTTGAAGGACTTATTCCTTTTAATGATGGGAAATCCGTTCTTATCTTCTCCAATTATGGAATCTACATGGTAGACCAAGATCAGGTATCCCTGCTTCACCCGGATCCGGCAGAGATCGAAGAATATGAGTTGGAAGATACGCAGATTGATATGGGTCATGCAGCAGTCTCACGGGACGGTCGCTGGATTGCCTACGGCAGCCAGGTCAGTAACCATATGGTACTGGATCGCAAACAAAATAAGACGTATTCCCTTTATCCTGAATCCAGCTATCCTCATTATGCGGTATTCACTGCTGACAGCTCAGAGGTATGGTTTAATGCCTGTCACTTTTATAACGGTGCTACAATACAAGTTCAGCTGGAAACGATCGATGGTAATGAAAATAAAGAAGATTGGCCTGTAATGGATGAGAACGCCCGTGTATACGCTGCAGTGGAATTGGATGCAGGCATGGTGCTTGGTGACGCATATGGATATTTATACTGTGTGAATGGTGACGGGCAGGAAGTGTGGAGACATTTTGTAGGCAGCACCATCTATTCCTTGGCAAGCTCTCCTGACCAGTCCAAACTTGCTGTCGGTACGTTCGGAGGCATGCTGCATATTCTTGATCTGCACTCGGATCAGATGGATGAGTATGGCATAGGCACAAGCACCCTCCGTGAAATTGAGCGCTACGTGTTATGGCGTGGAGAAGAACCTTTACGTTGGTGAACACCAATGATTGAAGATCAAGATTGGATGATATCAAGGCGGAGGGGAAGAAGAGGCATTCTGGGGATATCAGGAATATGTTAGGGAACGGGTAGAAAAGAGTTGAAAAGGGAGGGGTGTGTATGACACCTGAGGCTAATGCAAGATGGAATGATTTGTTTGATACACTGAATGAGCTCCTGAACGAAAAAATCCAAGATGAAGAAATTCGGCAGTTATACGACGAATACCAGCATCGGGAGGGTGCTCCTGAGCAAAGTCTAACCGCATTTGAAACGGAGTATGCCGTCCGGCTGCCGGAGGATTTTCGTGCCTTCTATAAGCGTAAGGATGGCAGTGGTTATGCATTTCATATCTTGTATCCGGGTGATGCGGAGGCAGAGGAATGTAACCCGTTTTATCTGATGTCGTTGAAGGAAATTCGGGAAACCAAACAATACTTCTGTGAAGTAGATGAGAAGTTGGACGAGTACTATTCTGCAGAAGAGATTAGCAAACTTGATCCGGAGATTAAGCCTTACTTATTCCATAAAGCGTGGATTCCTTTTGCAACGATGGCGGGAGGCTCCCTGTATTTGATGCTAGATTTTGATCCGACAGAGAGAGGAACCTACGGGCAAGTGATTATGTATGTGCATGATCCGGACTTTGTTTATTATGTGTCTGAGACGTTTACAGACTTGCTGGAGATGTCCAATCGTAATCTGAAGATCATGGATGAGATTGAGTATTGAACAGGCAGAAAGCCGTTCAACGAAAGGGCATCATTGGATGTTTTAAAAGAAAATTGAACAAGGACAGGAGCTGCCCGTAGCAGCTCCTGCATGGCTATTCTACTCTTAGAAACGATGGCCGTGGAAACCTCCGCCAGGTCCACCGGGTCCTCCGCCATGTGGTCCGCCGGGATAGCCGCCTCCAGGGAATGGACCGTGTGGACCACCGTGGTAACCGCCATGCCATCCTGGGCCTCCGATATGTCCGATGGGAAAGGGCAGTGGAAACGGTACGATGGGTGGATAGGGATATGGATATGGATATGGATATGGATAAGGGTAGGGATAGGGCGGCGGTGGATAATAAGGGTAAGGATAACCCGCAGTTGGCGGGATAGGAACTGAACCAGGTCCGTATGCCATGTTGCATGCCTCCAGTGTTTGATTGATGATATTAGCCTATGCTGCGATGCGATGGAGTGACACAGAGGGCTTAATAGAACGTGGTATGGGTGAAGGGGATATGATGTGGTTGCTGTATCGTTTCATACTGATCCAAGAGGCGCTGCCTATGAACATTTAATTGACGAGTTGATTGAGAAAACAGATCGTTTTTTGCTGGTGGACAGAGGAAGTTACGATGACGACGAAATACCAGGGGTTTCAAGAGTATTGCAGAGACTGAAGCCTTACCTTATTGAAAGCTGTACGATGGAAGAAATGATGATGCAAAGTGGAGCCATGTATTTAGAGGGGATCTATTACATATATCGCTGTAAACCGAAATCAGGGCAGATCCTTAAGGAAGAAGCAAATCGTTTTCATGACTGGTTGTACCCATCACTGCCGGATGATCTTTGTTTTTTGAAAGAGGATGGGAGAGGTTTTTTCTTTAGTGTTGCTCATGAGAACATATATGGAATGGGGATTACACAAGAAGAAGCTAGTGAGTTTAAACATTAGTTATTCTGGCATAAACGAGCTTCCTCCTGAGCTGGAGAAGCTGGAGAATCTGCATTATCTGGGTGTGACGAACAGCTTAATTAAAGAGACCCCTGAATTTGTGTCGCGGATGACTTGGTTGCAGCATGTGGACTTGTCCTGTACATGAGTAGGCGTCAGTTCGGAAGAGATTTTGGCGAGAAAAGATGATGAATAACAACAACAAACCAATCCTGACGAGGCTTCCTGTGTCAGGATTGGTTTGTTCTGTAAATGTATCTTCCTCAGAAATGGGCTCACGCATAGTAGCCCGGAGCATAAGCTGGCGTATAGGTTATCACCTAAACCGAGAGCGAAAGGCAGGCGTTTTATTTTGGCAACTTCCTATATGGACTATACCTTACCAACCACCCAATTTACATTTGACGTGAACCAGAATCCTTTCTTTCAAAAAGACGGAAATAACTATATTAACTTTCTCTCCATTCATCAATTAAACACATTGGGAAACGTATCCTTGCTGGATATTTTTCTTAGCACAGGCAATGTGGTTGAACCTCATATTCATCAGAATGCAACCGAGCTGGTGTATTGCATCAGTGGTTCCGCCGTCGTTTCCCTCATCAATCCGTTTACCAATGAGTTGTTAAACTTTACGATTACTCCGGGTCAAGTGGCGAATGTTCCGCAAGGCTGGTGGCACTATGAAATTGCAACGGTAGATCAGACCCACCTGCTCGCTATCTTCGATGCGCCGGTTCCTGAAGCTATATTTGGTTCGGATATTTTACGACTGACACCTGCCAGTATTCTGGCCCATACGTATTGTTTGGATGAGAATAAGGTAAAGGATACACTTGCTCCCATTCAAAAAACGGTAATTGTTGGGCCGCCAGTGGACTGTGTAACTCAAGTTTCTCCGGCAACAAACATGCCTGACTCGAATAGCCATCCCAACGTTCAGCCTTATGTGAATCGACTTCCATATTGGGGAACCTGGGTTGATCCCCGTATTATCCACGAACCCGGTTGTCCGTATTATACCGAACCTCCTATGAGCACGGATAATCAAGGGTAAGTGACTGATATAAGGCGTTTAAGTGGGGTTCATCCCAGTACATTGTCACGAGTGAAAGTATAGAAATTATACAAAAAAAGAAGCGTCCGAGTTCGGAGGAACGCTTCTTTTTTTGTCCATTTGTTTTCCATAGTTGTTTTCCATTTATGATGTATAGTTTCTTCCCAATCCAAGCTCCGTCAATAACTGACGATAAGCGATCGAGGTACGGTCTGCGGGAATATGCGCTTCAGCATGCAGATCCAGTGGTAAATCCTCTGGCTTTTGGGATTCCACCATTTCTCGATCTTCCTCAAATACTTGCAAATTAAACTTGATTGTATCTTCAATTGGAGCATCCTTGTCAAAGTTACGGGTAATCGGACAGAACAATCGCGTAAAACGTGCGGAGATGGGAGAGGCACAGTTGAGAATGTTCAGCTTGTCGTTCTCCGGGAAGTGAACGGTAAGTGATGCGGCGAATGGTGGAAATACGCGGAATTCACGCAGCCACTGAAAACCCTCGGGTGCCACGTTGTCCTGCCCTTTGCCATAGTTGCTGACAGAACTCCAGTATTCGGCAAGCAGTTCATTGCCTTCGCGTTTTACTTTGTATTGGGGCACTTCCGTGTTGTTCCGGTCCCCGAACGTCTCGGTATGCACGTAGGCAAAATGGGATACATCCAGAAATCCTTCCATTTGACGTCCGGCAGAACCTGCGATATCAAAGTTCGGGGGCAGGATGTTGATATAATCCGGATCATCCCATCCCGGGAATGCAGGAATCTGCTCGTCAGTATCTGCGAGTGAAGTCCAGATCAAGCCATAACGTTCGACCGCAGGATATACGATAAGTTTCAGTTTGGGAGAGATTTTGGAGCTCGGATGCGCAGGTACGGCGGTACATTTACCCTCACAGTTGTAACGGAAACCATGATATGGGCAGACAATTTCCCCATTTTCTACCCAACCTTTACTGAGCGGAGCACCACGGTGAAAACAAAGATCCTTGGCAACGACAACCTTGTCATTGCTGCGATACAGGACCAAGCGGACATCAAGCAATTGAGCGGCAAGTGGTTTATCTGTCACTTCGCTTGCCTGGGCAACTGGATACCAATATTGAGATAGTACATGCCAGTCTTCAGGGGAGAACGTGCAGCCGCGAGGCAGTTCGGATGTAAGTGGAGAATTGGAATTGGAAGTTATCATGGAAGTCACTCCTTGCTAGGATAATGAAACGTTCATTTTTTATGTCAGGAAAGTTTACTTTGTAGCTGTATGTTACTACTCTTTTGTTTCGTGTATCAATATGTATCCTGATTATTTGTTCAAAATCACAAACAAAACATCAAACAGCTAACATAAATACGGAAAAATCTTGTTTATACATAACGCATTACGTGAACTATATTCATACCTAGCAAGGTCCATTCAGGTTACTCATCTTAACTTTGCCGAGTTAAATTCTGTGCCCAAAATATGCTGAAGAAATTTTTTATAGAAAAGTGTCACAGATGTGAGCCTTGATTTGTCTTCAGGTTGTAGACCAAAATACGGAGGCGAATGCAATGAGTTTAAGAGTGAATTATAGAAGGGCTAACCCGGGTGCTTTCAAAGCAATGATGGCATTGGAGCAGCACATTTCGGGTCAGTTTAAAGACAAGCCATTATATGAGCTGCTGAAAATCCGTGTCTCGCAAATCAATGGCTGTGCGTTCTGTCTCGATATGCATGCCAAAGATCTGTTGAAGCTTGGAGATTATGCCGATCACATTTTGCTGCTGAGTGTGTGGCGCGAGGTGCCTTTGTTTACGGAAAAAGAACGTGTTATGCTGGAGCTGGCTGAAGCGGTAACACTTATTTCGGAGCAAGGCGTACCACTTGAATTGTATGAAAAAGTTAGAGAGCATTTCAGTGAGGCCGAACTGGTGGATCTGATCATGGCGATTAATACCATTAATAGCTGGAACCGGATTGCCATTACAACAGGGATGTACCCTGGCTGCTTTGAATAAGTAAACTTTCGACCATCTGCCAGAGGAGGCCATCTCATGCAATTCAATTCCTTCACCAATGAGCCAGAAGTGTCTTCTCTGGAAGTTGGTGAATTGTATATTCGTTACAAAGCCTACGCCTTTTCCATTGCTTATCGTATGCTTGGCAGTGTTGTGGAGGCTGAAGATATGGTGCAGGATTGTTTTACGGAACTTCAGAGCAAGTCTCTTGATGATATCCGTAATGCCAAGTCCTATATTGCTAAACTAATCGTAAACCGAAGTCTGAACCTATTAAATTCTGCCCGTAATCAAAGGGAAAGCTATGTTGGAGAATGGCTTCCCGAGCCAATGAGTGACAGTGAAATGGGTAACATCCCGGAAGAAACTGTGCAGCAGAAGGAGATGATTTCCTACGCTTATCTGGTTATGCTGGAACAGCTTTCCCCGATGGAGCGAGCCGTTTTTGTGCTTCGTGAGGCATTCCAGTATGAATATACGGAAATAGCGGAGTGGCTGGGCAAATCAGAAAGCAACTGCCGTCAGATCTTTAGCCGGGCGAGACGTAAGCTTCCCGACAGACCTTTGCCGATCGAACAGAGTTCTGCGAATTATGCTGCAAAAGAGCAATTGCTGGCTCGTTTTACAACCGCTTTTCTAAACTATGATGTCTCCGAGATGCTCGAGCTTCTTGCGGAACAACCCGTATTTACGGCAGATGGCGGTGGACGTGTGCATACGGTTATGAGAACGATGAGAGTTCGTAAGGGCGTACTTGCCTTGTTGACCTCTCGCCGGGTGCTTACCCGATTGCGAGAACGAGAGTGGGTGCCCACATTTATCAACGGAGAGCAACACCTTGCGTTACTGGAAAACGGACAGTTGTCCGAAGTGCTGTGTTTGGAACTGGACTCTCTTGGAGAGCGAATAAAGGGATTCTATCTTGTTGTGAATCCAGACAAACTTACATCGGTATCGAGATAATACTTTTCTGGAATGGAATAAGAAGGGCTCAAGGTATGCTAAAGCGGCACATCCTGTAAAGAGGAGTGCCGCTTCTTTTTTATTTATTAATCATTGGCAAACAGGCTTTCAACATGGTCAGTGATTTCTTTGATTTCTGGGGTAAGTTCGTCGTTACTCTTATCGAGAAGATGCAAAATCTTATCCACTGTATCCAGAAGTACACTCTTCGTGTTAGGCTCCCTATTTGCCACAGCCTTCTCGTATGCTTTTTTCACTTCTGGATCGATAGTACGAATTTCTTCTTCCGTGTACCAGTCATAGGCGGGAGAGTTATCACTTCCATAAAACAGGTAATCAACATACAGCGAATTCTTAACTGCTGACGTACGATTAGAGCTTGGGAAGTTGTTCAGGAAAGCCTCCTTCTCTAGAGTACGCCGGATGAGTTCATCCCAGGTTATGATAAAGGCCGCATCGGAAGTTGTGGGCTGGTTGGATTCCGCAGCCATAATATCAATGTAAGCAAAAATGTCAGGTTTCACGTAGGGCTGAAACTTTTTGTACATCTCATAATTGATGATGGGATAGTATAGACCTTCACTGGTTTCCAGTTTGAATCTCAGATCGGAAGCTTCCTGCAAGAGCTTGCGAACCGTCGGATCTTTAATCACTTTGAGCAGACTGCTATATGTAAGCTTTTGTTCATAACCTATGCTGGAATGGGCTTCATAGAGAACACTTTGAAACAGTTCCGTATACATTTTTTGATCCAAGTCAGCCAGTCTGATCTTTTGCAAATTCTCCAGTTGAAGGGTCATCAAGGTAGCCTGCCAAGGGCCGACTTCATCGATATGATTCAATAGATATTTACGTGCCTGATCCAGGCTGGGTGTGGATTTCACTGCATTTTTTGAAAATATTTGAAATTGTTGATATACCGTTTTGGAAGCTGCGTCAGGTGCAGCCAATGTAGTTTGAGATGTTGTCAGAGTTGCACAGATGGCTGTAAAGCTTAATGTGATGGCTAGAAAACCAAGTTTAATCGATGGATTCAATCGCATTCAAAAACCTCCCATGTTACATAATGAGTAGTGTGACCACATTCTGATTAAACCAGTTTCTGGTAATTGAATCAAGGTAGAATTCCTTAAAAATAAAATGTGTTACCCAAGGTAGTAACAACACCGGATGATTCTGGAAACAACAAAGAACAGCATCTTTCAACCTTGAGTGGGTTGAAGATACTGTTCTTTGTTGATCAAGCTTATTTTAAATTAATGGAGAGGTGGTTTATTGTTGATTGGCATCTGAGGTGTGCCGTTTGCTGGAACGTATGCCTGAAGCATCTGCGTGGTATCATTTGCATTTAGCTGAGGCACTTGATAATAAGCGTGTTGATTTTGATACATGAAAATTTCGTAGGCCATCTCGATAAACTGTTGAACCTGCGAAGCGATGACTCGGCGCACGGCTCCATTCGTAATTTCAGGAGCAGACATGGCCAGCAGGGAGGCGTGAGACTTAATTAATCCCAGCATATGACCACTGATGCCTGCATCTTTCACATCCGAAAGGGATTGGTTTGGCTTTTTTGGAGCGGACGGCTTAAGGCCATATACAGGTGGTACGATGTTTGGAATCATGTAGGTTGCAGTCTCTTGCTGCGGTTTGTGTCCGGTTGAGAAACATTCCGCAGTCAGATTGTATTGGGACAACATGAAGTTGTATTGACGATCAAGGATACCCAACAGTTCGTTGTCTTGTACAAACGTCCTGAAGATCATGTATTGATCCAACACGTTGATGGCTCCTGACAGAATTTCATGCATATCGAACATTTCATGTCCGCCATGGTTCATCTGAGGTGTGAAGCCTGGATTTGCATTAGTTGCAGGTTGTATTCGGTTTGGAGGCTGCATTGAATTTGGATTCATTGTGAATTTGATTCTCCTTTGGGAAATGGTATGATCTTAGTATGGTCTTCAACAGTAAAATTATGTAATGTGTGTTGGTTTTAAGCGAAAATAGAGACAGGTATGGTGGTGGTTGGATGGAAACTGATTGGAGTGTTCCCAAAGCGTTATTCGTTAAACATTATGGGAGCGCTGTTCAGATGCATCGTGGTGGAGTTTATACAGAGTATAAGCAATGGGATGTGCCGCAGGAGCTGGAGCAGACATGGATGGATGAAAGAATAGTTCAGTTAACCTCTGAATTATCTATAATGAACTGGGACGCGATTGATGAGCTTACGTCAATTGCCAGATATCATGCGAATCCGCTAATTATTAATGCAATCACAGCATTCGCATCAAGACAACTGACGAGTGCGGACAGTATGGTGCGTCTGATGTATGCGGAACGTGTGATTGAGTTGATTAAGCGATATGAATCGATTATTCCGGTGCATAAGCTGCGTGAAGCCTATCAACTGACAATGAACTTGTTGGAGGATGTAGTAACGAAACCGTTGGTGCTTGATCCGGGACATGAACTACAGCAATATGGGTTAAAGGATAAACGTGGACTGAATCTGCGTGTGGAAAAGAACAAGGAAGAGATCATCCGATATTTTCGGAACTGAATGTATTTCATTGAATCAAGCGAGGTAAATATCATTGAGAAAACTGAACTATATCAAAATATTTATTTTCCTTAGTGTGGTCACAGTGGTGACTATAGGTTTGTATTACGCGGCAGCGGATTGGCTGGAGCAGCGCTATTTTCGCTTCCTTATCTGGAATCTGTTTTTGGGCTGGATTCCGTTTGTATTCTCCTATGTGGCCTATGGCTTTAGCCATGCTAAATGGAAAGGGGCAGCAGGGTTTGCCGTTGCAAGCGGACTGCTCTGGCTATTGTTCTTTCCGAACTCGTCTTACATTGTAACGGATCTTGTTCACCTGACGGCACGCAGTTCCCGCTATTATGACGGAGGCAATGGATTGGACTACAAGTACTGGTATGATTTAATTGTGGTCTTGATGTTCGTTTGGACAGGTTTATTGCTCGGATTTCTGTCGATGTATCAGCTTCAGGAAGTGATTCATCACAAAATGGGGCGATGGGTTTCATGGATCTTTGTGCTTGGAGGTTGTGCTCTGGGAAGTTACGGTGTCCTGCTGGGACGTGTTTATCGCCTGAACAGCTGGGATGCGTTAACCAATCGAGAGACGCTGGTTGAACTTATGCATGAGAGTGTAAGTCGTCCATCGCTGGCTTTCTGTATGTTCTTTGGTACGTTTATTCTTACGATTTACGCAACGTTATACTATCTAATTAATACAAGAACTTTCCGTGATAGGAAGACGGAGGTCGGAAGTTCGGAGGCTGATCTGCAAAGCTTGTGATATACAAGAGTATGGCATGTCTAGTTCTAATAAAGCTAAACAAATAACCCTCAACTATTCGGGAACACGCCCAAATGGTTGGGGGTTATTTATTATCCATTAAACGAAACGTAAGAATGTTATAGGCATTTTAACAGTTCAGGTGCAATCCGTTTGGGGAATACATCCAGCGGAGGTTTTTCCTTCTTTCGTTTGTCATTGGTGAGCACGGCAACGAGTTCCAGAGCCGGGACGATATATACAAATTGACCGCCAAATCCACGGGCGTAGTAATAGTGAAGTATGGGAGCGGGCTGTTCCGCAACCTGAGCTTCGGAAGTTTCGTTGGTGTAGGCATCCACCCACCAATGCCAAGCGTAACTGCCATGATTGGGTGGGGTAACTGGAATGGCAGGTTTTGTAGAGCGGCTAACAAGATCACTCGAAATCAGCGACTGCCCGTCCCACATGCCTTGTTGCAAAAACAGTTGTCCGAATTTCAGTAAATCCTTCGGCAACATCTTTAAGCCGAACCCCCCGGTATGTACCCCCTGTGGGTCGCTTTCCCATTCATACTGTTGAATTCCCAGTGGGCAAAATAGATAACGTTCCGCAAACTCAGCTACGGACATACCTGTACTATGCATGAGGATGGCAGACAATATCTGTGATACCCCTGAATTGTATTCCATATATGTACCTGGCACATGACTTAAGCGTTGCTCCAGCGCAAAATTCACCCAGTGATCTGTACGCGTCATACGCGGAAATGAATTCTGTCCTCCGAATTCATCCCAGTTGAAGCCAGCCGTCATGGTTAATAACTGCTCCAACGTTATTTCCGGTTTGCGGGGGTCAGGGTCTGATATCAGCTGTGGGAAGAAGGTGGAGATCGGCGTGTCAGCCTCAGGCAGCACCCCTTGATCCATAGCAATACAGATGAGCGCGGACAGCACACTTTTGGTACAGGAATTGACTTTGGCAATATGGGTTGCTGCTTCTTGATTGCGGTAGTGCTCGTATATGATCTCACCACGTACGCTGACTAAACAACTGCGCAGATCCAGCGGCGGGATCATTGGATGCAACATGGATGGTATGGATGAAGGATTCATAGTGTCCTTTCTTATCGGGGACTTGTCCCATAAATTGAGTGTTCATTAGAAAAGGTTTGAATCATTATCTTAGCATATGAATAAATAAGTTCTCAATTCATCGACCTCAGGCTCTGGGAGTAGTAAGAACTGGACCGCAGACTGATTCAGATGTTCATATTTATTGGTACAATCGGGGCACATAATAAATGGGGTTATTTTACAGAAAAAAAGGAACATGAGCTTTGGTCCGTAGGGTTTGACATATCGGTAAAAGTAATTACATAAAGTGTACCTGATTATTCCAAAGTAGTGTTCCATGCAAAGGAGCTAGTGGTTATTCATGCTATTACGTATGCTGAGAAATGATCTTATGAGGAAAAAAGGAATCAACATCGCTCTATTTGTTTTTATTTTACTAGCGGCTTTACTTGTTTCTTCAGGTACAAGAATGATTATGGAGCTAACAAGTTCAATTCACCATTTATTTACAGAATCGAAGACACCTCATGTTGTGCAAATGCACGCAGGGAAACTGGATGAAATGAAGGTGAATGAGTGGGCACAGGCCAATGAGATGGTAGATAAACACCAGATCGTAGAAATGATTAACATAGACGGTGCTCATTTGTTTTTTGGAGACGAGGCTGAGAAAAACAGCATCATGGATCTTGATTTTGTTGTACAAAATCAGGATTTTGATTTTCTGCTGAATCTGGATAGTGAGATTGTGCAGGTGAATGATGGAGAAATTGCGGTTCCCGTTTATTATTTGCAGCAAAAGAAATTGAGCATTGGTGACCCTATTCATATTAAAGACGGTTCTTTCAGCAGAACATACAAGATCGTGGATTTTGTACGTGATGCTCAAATGAATCCATCGATCATTCACTCCAAACGTTTTGTCATCAGTCAGGGTGAATTCCAAGCCTTGAAACAAAATACGGGAGAGTCGGAGTATCTGATTGAATTTCGACTTAGAGATTCCAAGATGATCAGCGAGTTTACCCAAGCCTATCAAAATACGAGTTTACCGAACGCTGGTCCTGTGGTGAACTACAATCTGTTTCAGTTGTTGAATGCTTTGACCGATGGGGTTGTGGCGGCTGTAGTCATTCTGGTCAGTTTGATATTGATTGTGATCGCTGTACTCTGCATTCGTTTCACTATGCTCGCTACCATTGAAGAGGATTATCGAGAGATTAGCGTCATGAAAGCTATCGGCATATCTGAGCGTAATATTAAGAAACTCTACTTGAGTAAATATGTTGTTATGGCAGGATTGGGCTCTATCTCAGGTTTTCTTGCATCACTATGGATTAACAATCTGTTCATGTCCAATATGATACTCTACATAGGGGCAGCTCCCAAAACATGGCTGCATTACGGCATAACATTGTTTGCGGCTGTCTTCATTTTTGCCATCGTTGTATTTTTCTGCAACCGTGTGCTTCGGCGTTTTAATTACATTTCAGCCGTTGAAGCATTACGTTCGGGCAGTATGGGTGAGACGAGAATAAGTCAAAACAGACTGAACCTTTCCCAAAATCGGTGGTTATCGGTTCCGGTTTTTCTGAGTTTAAAAGAAGTCATCCAACGAATGAAAATGTTCCGTTTGCTGTTGTTTGTGTTTATTATAAGTTCATTTATTATCATCGTACCTATAAATTTCCTCCATACTTTACAAGCTCCTAGCTTTATTTCTTACATGGGTGTAGGTCAAAGCGATATGCGTATTGATCTGAGACACTCTGAAGATATCGAACAGCGTTACGCTGAATTAATTGATTATGTTCAAAAGGATAAGAACGTACTTCGATACTCACCTCTTGTCACAAGCCAATTCAAAGTGTTGAACAGTGAAGGTAGCTATGATCATTTGAGCGTAGAGACAGGTGACTTTGATGTTTTTCCTTTGTCTTACGTGAATGGCGAGGCACCGAAAAATGAAAATGAAATTGCTTTGTCTGATGCGAACAGTAAAGACATGGAGAAGAAGACAGGAGATTCCTTGGTACTGATCGTAAATGGACAGGGAAAAAAAATGACAGTCAGTGGTGTATATCAGGATGTGACCAACGGTGGAAAGACTGCCAAAGCACGGCTGGCCTATAACAAGGATCGTGTGCTCTGGTATGTCGTAAGTTTGGATTTGAAAGATGACGGTAATAAAATCTCAGATAAAATTGCGGAATATGAGCAAGCGTTCTCACCTGCAAAGGTGACCGATTTAAAAGGCTACTTATATCAAACACTTGGAGGAACGATTCATCAGCTTAAGCTGGTTGCGGTGTTGGCGCTTGTTGTAGCAGTATTGGTTACTATCCTGATCACATCATTATTCCTGAAAATGCTTGTCGCAAAGGACAGCGGTGATATCGCGATTTTCAGAAGTTTGGGATTTGGCCTCTCCACAATTAAATTCAAATATGTATCGATGTCCCTTATTGTTTTGGGTGTTGGGGTCCTTGTAGGAACGATACTATCAAATACGGCAGGTGAGTGGTTGATCAGTGCAATAATGGCTTCTTTCGGGGCGTCCAATATCGTTTTTGTCATTGACCCGCTACAAGCGTACGTACTTTGTCCGCTGCTGCTGGCAGCAACGATTATCTGTACCGCTCTAATCAGTATTCAATCCATCAAAGAATCCAGCATTTCCAAAATGATTATCGAATAGGGGGACAACCATGACTATAATCCTGGAAGCCAAAAACGTGAACAAATCGTACAGTACTGGTGAGCATGAGAAGCATCCTATTTTGAAGGATATTAATTTTCAATTGAAGAAGGGCGAATTTGTCTCCATTATGGGTCCATCGGGCTCAGGAAAATCAACCTTGTTATACAATGTCAGCGGCATGGATCAGGTAAGTAGCGGGAGTGTTTATTTTGCTGGCAAGAAAATTTCGGAGTTCTCAGAGAAAGAATTGGCACAGCTTCGCTTGAATAAGATGGGCTTTATATTTCAGAACATACATCTGTTGAAAAATCTGAATCTACTCGACAATATCATTCTTTCTGCCTATCTGGCCAAAAAAAGTAGTAGAGATTCCATTAATAAACGAGCGCTCAATCTGATGGAAAAAATGGGGATTGATGAACTAGCCAACCACAATATCACCCAGGCATCGGGTGGACAGTTGCAACGGTTCGCCATTTGCAGGGCACTGATCAATCAGCCTGATATTCTGTTTGGCGACGAACCCACTGGGGCACTGAATTCACGTTCAACCAGTGAAATTATGGATATTCTAGGAGATATTAATGCTTCTGGAACGACCATATTAATGGTTACCCATGACGTCAAGGTCGCCGCGCGATCTGAACGGGTTTTATTCATGATGGACGGCAAACTGGTGGCAGATCGTAATATGGGCAAGTTCAACAAGCAGCATGATCTTAAAGCGAGAGAGAGCAGCTTAGGTAAGTGGCTTGCGGATCACGGGTTCTAACACGGTTTATTGGAGAGGAGCTTAACCAATGAAACAGACGGAACACAGGTCATTTGGCAAATTTCTGATCGTATGGTTCGGACAGCTCATATCTACCATGGGAATCGGAATGACGGCATTCTCCCTTGGTGTTTACGCATTTGAGAAAACCCATATGGCGACAGCTGTGGCACTGATTACACTATTTACCTTTTTGCCTAATATCCTGTTGCGTCCTATAGGTGGAGTCCTTGCAGATCGTTTTGACCGGCGCATGATGATGGTCATAGGTGATCTTGGTTCTGCCGGTGGTCTCGTTTTTATCTGGATCATGATCCTGACGGGGGAGATTGAACTATGGCATCTGTATGTTGGTGTTGCTTTCAGTTCCATATTCTCGGCCATTCAAAGTCCAGCGTACAAGGCTTCAGCTACCGATTTGCTTGATAAAGATCAATATTCAAAGGGCAGTGGCTTGGTTCAGCTCGCCGAATCATCCAAGTTTCTATTTTCACCCATAATAGCGGGCATTCTGCTCAGTATAACAACCATTGAAGTCATTCTAGTCATTAATATGTTGACGTATCTGGTTGCCATTCTAGCGGTGCTTGCTATTCGGAAAAGCATTAAAGCAGCGCGAAGCGATGCCGAGAGGAAGCCTTGGCTTGCTGAACTTAACGAAGGCTGGATTGAAGTCACGACAAGTAAAGGCGTGCTGCTCCTTGTTATTATTATTTCGATTGTCACGTTCTATCTGGGATTCCTCGAGACGCTCATTGGTCCTATGATCTTATCATTTTCGGATTCAAGGACACTTGGAACATTTCAATCTGTGAGCGCGATCGGCATGCTGATCAGCAGTCTGTGTATTGGCATGTTCACCCTAAGTAAAAAATATTCAAAAATACTTGTTCTGGGTCTGGTTCTATCCGGATTATCATTCTCCCTCTTGGGGGTTTCCACCAATATTTATTTCATTATCTTTGCAGGCTTCCTGTTTTTGGCCTCCCTGCCTTTTGTCAACATGAGTGCAGACGTATTGGTGCGCAATAACATATCCAACGAGAAACAAGGCAGGGTGTGGGGAATCATCGGCATTTTATCACAATTGGGTTTTATTGTATCCTACAGCCTTGCAGGATTTTTGGCAGACCGTGTCTTTAACCCGCTTTTGGTGGAAGGTGGAGCACTTGCTTCGACCGTAGGATCATATATCGGCGTTGGTCCGGGAAGAGGCATTGCGTTGTTGTTTATTATTGCAGGAATATTTGTTATCGCTATTGCAGCTATCACTTCTCAACTTAAATCCATTAAGGGGTTAGAGAAGGGGATTGATATTGTGTCAACAGACCCAACGAATTTAGCGCATGATTGAGTTGATGTGATGTAGTTTAAAGGATGATATTGGCCCCGGAACTTTATGTTTCGGGGTTGGTGTGTATGAAAGGCTTTAGGACTGGAATCATGATTTTGGTAGAGGGTTTGTACAAATGAAAAGGATAGCAGGTATACTAGTAGTAACGAGCATCAGGGGCTTTTAGTTGTGTAGATATTAACCAGGGGGAGGTTACACCTTTGTTCAAAATCGGAAATCAAGGTACGTTTGAAACGTTGCCTGATGAAGCTATGGCGATTTACAAGGGAGATGTTATTGCTGTAGAAGAATTCATTAAACAGGGTATGGATCTTGAAAAAGAGATTACGCTCAGCAAATACATAGCATTGACACCATTGGATATTGCCCTAATCACCAATCAACTTCCAGTCATTAAGGTTTTGGTGGAGCGCGGAGTGAACCTGAACGTGAAGGATAATCCAGCAATCCTCAAAGCGGTCAGATATGGCGGGGAAGAGCTCATCCGATATTTGCATCAGAAGGGTGCCAAGTTGAACAGTTTGAGCAAGGTGAAGTCGAATGCATATGATGAAGCCTATTACGGTAACAAAAAGAATATCGCAGTGCTGAAGGACCTCGGACTGGATATTCAAAAATATGGTGGAAAAACACTGCGAAGAGCAGTGTCAGATCACGATCTGCAAACCATTCAGTATTTACTGGATGAGGGTGTAGATATTAACTATAATGAGCCGGATATGGTGTATCCATACAAGGCTACACCGCTTACGGTAGCTGCTCGCAACAACAATATGAAGATGGTTCAATTTCTGGTAGAGCGTGGAGCGGATGTAACTATTCAAGAGAAGGATGGGGAGCGGGCGTATACGATTGCGGTCAGTCAGAAGAATGCGGAAATGGCAGAGTATTTGAAAGCTCATGAGCCGCAAGACTTTCACAGTCTGAGCAATAAATTGCATGTGCTCAAATCGTACAAGCTGCCTGATGTATTAATCCGTTTTCTAACGGAAGGTCCGCGCAGAATCGACTTGCCGGACAATCCATCCGGCGTGGGATACATCGAATTCTTCCATCTGATCGATACGGTAGAGATGAAGCTGGGCAGACAGAAACTGCTGCGCATATCCTCTGACGTGGATCAGTACTCCCATATCCTGATCGTCTGGAACCCGAGCAAAAAAATGATTGGGTTCGCTGACATTGAACATCAGGAGATTGGAAATATATGCACGTTCCCTGAATTTCTAGCTGACCCGGGTGAGAAGATCACAGAATTCTTCGATCAAATGTAGCTAAGCATGGATGCAATTATTAAATATTTATTCACTGATATATATAAATTAACAAGAAAGAGCCGGATTCGAATGAATCCGGTTTTTTTTTTTTTTTTTTGTATTACTTGTTCGATTGTTTAGAATTTGCAATACAAATTAGAAATCCCTCAACAGATCAAACACCTCATATAACGCCTCATGGTTAACTTTAATAGTACTCTCATTACCAAGTTCCTGTTCCAGTTGATCAAGCAAGCTCGCAAGAACAACATAGATTTCTTCACGTTCAACCGTTTCAATAAAGCCAGTTTTAGCATCCATTTTGTTGAAGGTTTGTGTGTAGTTTTCAAACATGGAAAATAGCTGTTTCTGGATAACTTCGTTGCTTATCTGGCTTTGAGCCAGCTGACGAATTTTCTTGAGACATTGTTTATACAGTTGTGCTGCCTTCTTGGCATGAGCAGACTTTATATGATCCCGTCCGTCCCAGTCTCGAAAAGGATTCGTTAGATTCTCTGCGAGCCATTCCGGTTTTCGCGGTTTACTGATTTCGAGTTCGAGCCCGGCTGCGGCTGCTTTTTTATATCTCGTTTTAATTGATTTGGCGGCTTCTGCTGGCAAACTGGTTAGCCATAGTTTCGATAGCTTAGGGAATTGTTCTGGGTTAGGGAACTGTTCTCCAATGAATCCGAACAAGTCATATGTACTAAATTCCTGTAACGCCTTCAAATGCTGAATGGATTCAAGTTGAATCAGACTGCCTGGTTTACCCCACAAACGCAATTCCGTAAGTTCCGGATAACGTTTCACAAGGGGGGCTAAATCCAGCTCTGTGATTTCTCTAATATGTAAGCCATCCAGACGTGGAACTCCGTTGATATGTGGCAGACTCGCAGCAACATTCAATGTTAACCATTTTCCATCCTCATGAGCATCAATACAAAGGCTGGCAGACAGGTTTCCTGTAAAATTCAGACTTTTCATCTTGGTATTCAAAGTGAGACGTTCCAATCCGCTGACATCGATGACGAGTTTGGTCAAATGACTTTTACTGAGGTCCAGCGACTTTTGACCGTGGTTCGTGATATGGAGTTCATTGATAATCGGCTCCTTGGTTAGGAAGGGTATCAGTGATTCCGGATATCCGTCCATTTGAATATTTGTCAAACAAGGCAGTTTGGCAAGTTCGGCCACATCTTCTTCAGACCTCGGCTTGAAATTGCGTATTACACTCGAATTGCGTCTCATCATCTGATGGCCAACCGAGATCTCTTCAAAGTCTTCAGCGGCTTTCTTAAACCGTATTCTTCTTGTTTCATCAATGGCATCCCATTGACGTTGCCGGTACAGACTGTCCCCAATCAGCCATCCTCCGCTATAACTATTTGTCTGTTCAGTGACAAGCGGAGGGATATTACCTGCCAGAATAAAATTGGAAGGGACATTGGCATTCACAAAGGTATGATCCAGCCGATTTTTCCAGAAATAAAAGCTGCAAATGAGCGGTTTCATCTGATGAAGTTCCGTTTCATCGGGCCGCTGATCTCCTGTCCAGTCCAATTGCAGGATTGCAGCAAGCTGGCGTGATCCCTTACTCCCGGTTTCTTTCAGGCCAGTTACCTGGCAGGCAGCATATTGTTGTAAATTTTCGACGTATACACAGTATATGTCTCCGACCGTTGGGACCATGATGTGCTCCTTTCGTTTTGCATAAATCAATGCTAAGCTTCTTGTAAACTAGAGATTTTGCAAAAATGATAATAAAAGAATTATATCAAAGGCGTTCGATCACATCCATTTTGGATAGAGCCATATTTGAATCGATAGAAATCTGAATATCTAAGGGAGGTTATTTATGACTACAGGTATTAGCCGTAATAAAACGCTGGGTGAATTTTTGAAATCTCGGAGGAGCCGGATTCAGCCAGAGCAAGCCGGGATCACTCCAGTTAAGTGAGGAAGAGAAGGACCATCTATTTCGTTTATGGGACCCCAATGCAGAGCATCATTATTCAACTTGCTTACCCGTTTTCGAATGAAAGTAAAGATCCCTGGTACTCGCAGTCTGGAGAGAGTTCATGAGAATCTGGGTGCATTGCAGGTTTCTTTCACCAAGGATGAATGGGCTGAGATTGAACGAATATCTCCTAAAGGATTTGCCGCAGGGGGAAGATACCCGGGACTTGCCTAATATAAAGCAAGACTATAGATAAAACACTTAACGCCCCAGACCTGTTTTCAGAAAAGGGTGTTTTTGTGTTTTACTTGAGAGTGGATGATTTTCACCTAATTGACAGATGAAATTACTCGGCTGGATAAAAATTGCAATGGAACCGTGTCCTCGGTATTATCTCCGCTAATTAACGCATACAGTACAACAATGAGATGTACGCCTACAAGGAGGAAACAGCGGTATGACTAATCCGATTCTGCAAGCCCCGAATGTTCAGCTGGCGGCCGATTCGACAGCGGTGTTGAATTATCAGCGTGATTCGCGCAATTATATTACCCAGTTATTTGGACCGCAGCTGCCTACGATCAAAAATGGATTCTTCAATGTACACATGAGCAAAGGTATTATTGTGCAGCCACACTGGCATACAAATGTGACCGAGATGGTCGTTCTGATCAACGGGGAAATTACCACCTCTGTCTACGATCCGTTCAAGCGGGAGCGGATTAGTTATCACTTGAAGCCAGGTCAGGTTTCGATATTCCCTCAAGGATGGTTTCACTGGTTTGTGGCGGAGACTGATGAAGTACACCTGTTGACGATTTTTGATCAACCTACACCGGACATTGTGCTCGGGGCAGATTTCCTGGTTGCAACGCCGCCTGAAGTTGCCCATCGTGCATACTGCATTGATGAGGAGGCATACGCAAAGGCAGTAGCATCAATTAAAAATGACGCTATTTTGGGACCACCGATTGGCTGTGTGGATTCTGTTTCCGATCAGGCAATCAAAGCATCCAAATCCTCCAAAAACTCAAAGGGATAACATCAACACGTTCTCCTATCCAATGACCGATTCAGGTCCGTGACCGGAACATTTTCCGAGTACGGGCCTATGTTTTGTTCCAATTAACACATTCCGAATTCTCTGTTAAGATAGGCATAACACTGGTTTGTTACAGTAGTAGCACTCAAAGAATCTGGAGGGACGATCCATGACCATGACTGAGCAGGAAATGCTGGAAACTGCGATGAGCTATGCACCTGTATTGATGTTTGATCGCAATGAACCCTTTTACCCTGATTTTGTAGGCGTTTCCATTTTGGATCAATCAGGACCTTCACCGTCATTCCAGCGTGAAATTCATTTTCCGGTTGAGGCGGTCCAATATGTGATTGAATTTTCGATTTGGTGGGATTATGAAATTGGACATTTGTACGAAATGGAGCATGTGTGGATATATGTGGGTCATGATGGTGAAGTCGTGGACTGTGAAGCCAGCTTCCATGGCAAAGTACTTCGGGGATTGCTGAAGGATCGAGTGAATGTGGTTGGACGCCATGTGTATCTATACTCGCAGCCAGGCAAACATGCTTTTTCTCCGATCCCTGTGGTGTTTGAACTTCTGCCAGATTTGTATAGTGCAGCAGGCGCCAATGCGGGGTGTGACGGTCTGCTCGTGAACGAGATGTTCAAAGGTTATTTCGAAACCAATGAAGAGATTGATGCCAGCGTGCGGAGTTTCCTGCAGACTAAGGCGTTTGTTCCCTCTATGGAGTTTGAAGAGTTTTTGCTTGAGCCGAGTCTATTCATGCCCTGGGAGCAACTGTTTGCTATGATTCCTGAGAGAATTGAGAGTAGATTGAGAGAACTTGAATCAGGTAGAGTTGGCAGGTTGTTTACTTAGGAAAATGAATATAACAAAAAGTGCTTCATCATCTTTTTAGGATGACGAGGCACTTTTTTTGTAAACCAGTAGAACAACGAGTTTCTTAATCTGCTTTGAAAATGAGATCCATAAACCGGTTGGCTGCCAGGGAAATCGGCATATTACGTTTTGTCATGATGCCCACATGCGAAGGGGGCAGGGCAACATCCAGCTGAATTTCGAAGAGAGAACCTTCTTCCAGCTCTTTGGAAATAAATTCACGGGTGACATACGATATGCCCAATCCCCGCCGTGCAAATTCAATTAACAAATCGACACTGCCGACCTCAATCTCGGGCTTGAGGGTATAGCCATAGCTGTTGAACAGCTCCGTGATCGCCATCCGAACCCGGCTGTTTCTGGAGAAAAGAATCAGTTGATGCTCCAGCAGCATGTCCAATGTCATAACTTTATCCTTCAGTTGAGCATAACGTTCACCCGCAACGAAGCAGTCTTTGAGCTGGATACTTTCCCTGACCTCAAGCTGTGGATCAACAATGGGCATCCGCACAACACCCAAATCAATTTTACCTTCTTTCAGAAAGGTAATGACTTCCGGCGTTGTCCCATGACTTAGATGCAGCTTGATGTTAGGGTAGAGCACATGGAATTCTTCCAGATAGGACAGCATGTAATGCTTGAACAGCGAATCACTGCCACCAATCCGTAGTTCTCCGTTGTCTAAACTCTTCAATGCAGCCATTTTCTCCTCGGCCAGCGAGATTAGAATCTGGGATTGTTCAATATACGAATAAAGACTTACACCTTCCTGTGTTAGCGCAACGCCCTTGGAGTTCCGGTAAAACAACGTGAGACCAAAACTTTCTTCCAGCTGTTTAATGGCATGACTGACACTTGGTTGAGTAATATATAGCGCTTTGGCGGCTTGGGTCAAACTGCCTGTTTTGGCAGCCCAATAGAATACCTTATATAATTCATAATTTGTCGTCATAGATATCGTCTATAGCTCCTGTGAAATATATTAATTACTTGTATGGCTATAAAACGTATTATAGTGTAACTACAGCAAAGAAACCAGAGTTACTTGGAAGGAGAATAGTGAGATGGAACCAACGAGCATTATTTTATTTGGTGCGACTGGCGATTTAGCCAAAAGAAAAATATATCCAGCCTTATATAATTTATACATTGAGCAGAAACTTCCGGCATCCTTCTCGCTGATTGGCTTGGGACGCAGAGAATGGTCTGATGAATTCTTTCAGGCACAAGTGGAAAAATCATTAAATGAATTTTCCAGACGCCCGGCTGATCCTCAAGTTGTGAAATCATTCGTGCAGGCTTTTCGCTACAGTGTATTGAATATAAGCCATAAGGAAGATTATATAGAGCTGTTAAATTTGGTTGAACAAAGAGAGGCTGAACTTGGCATTCCGTCCAATCGTCTGTTCTACCTTTCGGTTGGTCCAGAATTCTTCGAACCCATTGCAGAGAATATTCAAAAAAGTGGACTTGGATCAACTGAGGGCTGGAAACGCCTTGTGATCGAAAAGCCATTTGGACATGATCTGCAATCGGCTCGTGACCTCAATCGCAAATTAAGCGAAGCGTTCACCGAAGAAGAAATTTATCGAATTGACCACTATTTGGGCAAACCGATGGTACAGCGTCTCGAAACCTTGCATCAAAGCAATCCGATCATGAAGGCGTTGTGGAACAACCGTTACATCTCCAATGTGCAGATCACCGCTAATGAGACTGTTGGTGTGGAAGAACGGGCATCCTATTATGATCATGTAGGCGCCGTGCGTGACATGTTCCAGAATCATATGCTGCAATTGCTTATGATGATGGCGATCCAGCTTCCGTATAACAGCACCTCGGAAAAAGTCGGTTTGAAGAAAAAACACATCATGGAATCAATCCAGCCACTGCAAAAGCAAAACGTGGGTGCAAGTGTCATTCGCGGACAGTATGCTGAAGGAAACATCCAAGGCAAATCCGTTAACGGATATGCAGCTGAGCCGGGTGTTGCCGAGAATACGATGAATGATACGTTTATTGCTGCCAAATTGCAGATTGATGACTTCTTCTGGCGCGGAGTACCATTCTATATCCGTACCGGTAAACGAATGAAGGAGAAATCCACTCGTATCGTCATCGAATTCAAGGAACCATCCGGACAGTCCAACGTGGTTAACGGTTCCAAACCGAATCTGCTTGTGATTGAGATGAGTCCTGACCAGAGCATGACGCTGCAGCTGAATGCGAGCGACCCGCAAAACAAAGGGGAGTTCAAGCCGGTTCATATTGATCTGTCACCAGATCGCGAGGATCTGGCGGAGGCTTATGAGAACTTGATTCATGATGCATTGCATGGTGATCCAACGTTCTTTGCTCATTGGGATGAAGTAGAACTGTCTTGGGCTTGGGTACAACCTATTCTGGATGCATTCCAGGAGAATTTGCTCCCACTTCATCTGTACCCGGCGGGAAGCTATGGACCCGCAGAGTCCGATGCGATGCTCGCTGCGGAAGGGCACCACTGGTGGTTTGATCAACCTGCCGATCAGCAGGCTGAAGATGATATTGAAGTTCCTATGGCTGTTAATGCTAATCTGTAACCTAAAAAACATATCCTTTGGAGGTAATTGAATATGAAATTTTTCATCGATACAGCAAACTTGGTAGACATCAAAAAAGCTTACAAAATCGGCGTCCTGTCTGGTGTAACAACAAACCCGTCATTGGTAGCCAAAGAAGGCGTGAAATTCGAAGACCGCATTGAAGAAATTTTGCGTGAAGTACCTGAAGTTGAATCCGTATCTGCGGAAGTAACACCAGATGCGATCACAGCTGAAGAGATGATTGCTCAAGCAGACGAACTGATCAAAATCAATAACAACGACAAAAACATCACCATCAAGCTGCCAATGACACTTGCAGGACTGGAAGCTTGCCGTTACCTGACCAAAAAAGGCGTGAAAACCAACGTAACGTTGATCTTCACCGTGAACCAGGCGCTGCTTGCTGCTCGTGCAGGTGCAACATATGTATCCCCGTTCCTGGGACGTCTGGATGACATCTCCGAAGATGGCGTTCAATTGGTTGCTAAAGTTGCTGAGCTGTTCCGTACACATAACCTGGATGCACAGATTATTGCGGCTTCTGTAAGACATCCGGACCACGTTACACGTGTAGCAATGGCAGGAGCACATATCGCTACTGTTCCATTCTCCGTCATTGAACAAATCTCCAAACACCCGCTGACAGATCAAGGCATGGAGAAATTCGCAGCAGACTGGAAAAAAACGGTTCAATAATAAAGGATTGTTGATTTCCAATTTTAAACTACTATATATAAAGAGTATTGGGAGGACATAATGAGTAAACAACAGATCGGTGTCATCGGACTTGCAGTAATGGGTAAGAACCTTGCCCTTAATATTGAAAGCAAAGGATTCTCCGTATCGGTATATAACCGTTCCCCGGAGAAAACGAACGATCTTCTGAAAGAAGCCGAAGGCAAAAACCTGACAGGCGCATTCACGATTGAAGAGTTCGTAGCTTCCCTGGAATCCCCGCGTAAAATCCTGATCATGGTGCAAGCAGGTAAAGCAACGGACGCTACCATTGAACAACTGCTGCCACACTTGGACGAAGGGGACATCATCATTGATGGAGGAAACGCATACTTCCCTGACACCCAACGCCGCAGCAAAGATCTGGAAGCCAAAGGTTTCCGTTTCATCGGTGCGGGTGTATCCGGTGGGGAAGAAGGCGCGTTGAAAGGCCCGGCAATCATGCCAGGTGGACAAGAAAGTGCTTATCAGTTGGTAGAACCGATCCTTACAGCGATTTCGGCCAAAGTAGGCGATGACGCCTGCAGCACATATATCGGACCAGATGGTGCCGGACACTATGTGAAAATGGTGCACAACGGTATCGAGTATGGAGATATGCAGTTGATCGGTGAAGCATATCACTTGCTCAAATCCGTGCTGAATGTGTCCGTTGAAGAATTGCATGCAATCTTCTCTGAATGGAACCAAGGTGAGCTGGATAGCTACCTGATTGAAATCACAGCAGACATCTTCTCCAAATACGATCCGGAAACCGGCAAACCCATGGTTGATGTCATTCTGGATGCAGCTGGACAAAAAGGAACAGGTAAATGGACAAGCCAAAGCGCGTTGGATCTCGGCGTACCATTGTCCATGATTACGGAATCCGTATTCTCCCGCTTCTTGTCTGCGATGAAAGATGAGCGTGTGGCGGCAAGCAAAATCTTGAATGGACCTGCGGTTGAAGCCTTCTCTGGCGACAAAAAAGCATTCATCGAGAATGTGCGCAAAGCCCTCTTTGCAAGTAAAATCGTATCCTATGCACAAGGTTTTGCTCAAATGCGTGCAGCTTCAGACGAATATGGCTGGGATCTGAAATACGGCAACATCGCCATGATCTTCCGCGGTGGCTGCATCATCCGTTCGCAATTCCTGCAAAACATCAAGGAAGCATATGACAAGGATGCAGCATTGAAAAACCTGCTGCTGGACCCATACTTCCAAAATATTGTTGAATCCTACCAAGGTGCATGGCGTGAAGTCGTTGCAGCTGCGGTAACTCAAGGAATTCCGGTTCCTGGATTCTCCAGCGCGTTGTCTTACTATGACAGCTACCGCACTGAGCGTTTGCCTGCGAACCTGTTGCAAGCACAACGTGACTACTTTGGCGCTCACACATTCAAACGTGTGGACAAAGAAGGTTCATTCCATTTCCAATGGATGGACACTAACGAGTAATATGTAATTCGAGATCATTCAGCATTCCTGTGCTCGTTCATGATGTTAGTCATCTTGAGCGGACGCAGGAATGTTTTTTTATTCAGATGAACAGGCTATGGGTTAACGTATCGGCTACTATATAATAATTGGAATTCAAATATTCCAAATTGTAATAAAATGTACGCATATAAGTATTGGAAACAGATGTCCTGTCGCCTTTAACTACGTTATACTTGTTCAGATGGACTGGAATTTGGTTAAGAGAAAATTCAGCAATCAACTTATTGACGTGGAGGTTAACGGAGGCATGTTTGTACTTGCAGGCATCTTGTTTTTGGTAGTGTACGGTTTATTAGTGTTTTACATAGGACGGAGCGGATGGAGCTGGATGAAGCCGGTTGTATCTGCGAGATTTCGTTGGTTTTACATCGCTGTGCTTGTATTCCTTGCATTTTCATTTATACTGGCAAGGTTGTTTGGAAGTATTTCCTTCCTGAGTGTTATCGGTTCGTATTGGCTTGCAATCTTTTCTCTGCTGTTATTGATCCTTCCCGTGGTTCATCTAACGCTATGGTTGCTTAGACTAACCCGTATTCCAAGACATTACGCTCACAAATGGGCAGGTGTGGTCACTCTCGTGCTGTTGCTGTCCACGTTGGGCTATGGTATCTATAACGCCTATAGTCCAGTCGTAAGACAATACAGCATTCAGATTGATAAAAAAGTGGAAGGTGTCGACAGCCTCAACATTGTTATGGCTGCGGATATGCACTTTGGCCTGCTGTCCGGCCCTGCTCACGCTAAACGCATGGTGGAAGAAATTAACGCACTGAAGCCGGATTTAGTGCTGTATCCTGGTGATATTATCGATGACAACCTGGATATGTACCTCAAGAGTGGGATTGCGGATATTATCAGCGGCATTCAAGCCCCTTACGGAGTGTACGCTTCACTGGGCAATCACGACAAGTATAATGGTCCGATCGAGGATCTGATTGCTGCTTTGGAGAAGAGTAATATGCAAGTTCTGTATGATGATAAAATTACATTGGACGATAAGATTACACTGATTGGACGGAAAGACCGGACAGAGAAGGATCGTGCAGAAGTAGCGACGTTGATGCAGGATACCGACTTGAGCAAGCCTGTGCTCATGATGGATCACCAGCCTTATGATTTGGATATTGCGGAACAGAACAACGTAGATTTGGTTGTGTCTGGCCACACCCATCGTGGTCAGATCGCACCCGCTCAGTTTATTACTAAGGCCATCTACGAGAATGATTGGGGTTATCTGCAAAAAGGGTCCATGCACTCTATCGTCACCTCTGGATTTGGCTTCTGGGGACCTCCGATTCGAACAAGCAGTCGATCCGAGATTGTCCAGATTCATGTGACGTTCCAGCAATAATCAGCGATAATAGTAACTATGAGCCCTTCCGTCGAAGGGCTCATAGTTGTACTCCATTCCAAAAGACGACGGATAGACATGTTTCATGTGATTGCTTTTATACAAGGCCCGTGTATCCTTTTGTATGCAGATGGCTGACTAATTCCGCATACCATTCAATGGCTGAACCTCAAGCGAATAGAATACCCCTTTTTTGTTGATTTCCCCAACAACAGTAGCAGCTCCTTTTTTCGTAAAGGTGTACTGATTTTCTTTAATTGTGACCGTATAGCCTTTCAGTTGGATTCCAAAAAGAGATTTTACCTTCGGTGAGGCAGCGGACAAGGCTTGTGATTTGCTCAACTTAGGTTTGGCGAAGGATTTGTTGAAATCCTTGTACCCGCTCCAGTCCTTGCCAAAGTCATTTTGGACTGCCCATACCTTGCCTGTCTTGGCTCCAATAAATACATGATTAATATCTCCGTCATCGCGATAATTCCAGAAGGAGTCTTTTCCATTTTGCTGACGCAGCACATAATCAAACGCCTTCTTATGTGAAATGCCCAAGGTTTTCAATGCGTTTCTGGCTTTGTTGGTCAGGGAAGCATCAGCGTTTTGCAGGGCGTACGTGAAGCTGGCTGTAATTTCATTGTTGTTGTCTATATCGATGTAAACACTTTGATGTTCTCCCCAGATTACCCAATAGTTTTTGAGGCCGCTTTCTTTGCCTGGATGATTGACCCGCCACACGGCATCAGGCTTGAAGGTTTCCTTGGGGTCAAATGATTTCAGAAAGCTGTCTATTTTGAGACGAAGCGCATTATCCATAAATTTATGTATATCTGAAGCTCGGTAGATCAGAATGGTCGATTCTACACGATCTTCTTTTTTATTATAGACCTGCGAAGACATAGCGGTTGCGGCTCCCTTAACGATGCCTTCCACCGACAACTCGTCAGAGCCCAGCCCTGGACTGGAACTGGTGAATTGCACCGTCTGTTTACCAACCAATGCTGTGATGGCTTCGGTTAATCGTTTCAGCGCTGTTTCATCGAGATTCAGGGAAGCCTGGGTATTCGCTATTACTGCTGAGGAATTGCTCTGCGTTGCTGCGGATATGGGGGTTGCGGATAATAGCAGGGTTATGGCTGCAAGAGTTGCTGTAACGGATTTGAATTTGTTCATTAGAAAGAATCCTCCTGATTGTTTAATTGATAAAAGGTAAACAATAAAGCTTATATTACTTTTAACGTGGAATTTAAGGGAAATGTTGCATGTATATGGAATGTAGTGAATTAGCAGTGGTAGCATTTTGGGTTGACACCGTTTTCAGGTTGTGATAAATTATACCCGAGGCTTGTTACCGGTAATGCGGGCAAAACCACTATGGAAATGATTTTTATTATTTCTATTTTGGTTTTGCCCTTTTTTGATCCTCAAAAAAAACAGGTGGGTCCAACATGATTATTAAACAGATATTTAATAACAATATTGTCAGTACCGTGGATGACAAAAATCAGGAACTGCTGATCCTCGGCCGGGGTATCGGATTTAAGTTCAAGGCGGGCGATGAGATTGATGAAGAACGGATTGAGAAAGTCTTCCGGCTTCAGGATGCATCGATCTATGAGAAGTTCAAGTCCATCGTCACAGAAGTGCCGATTGAAATCCTGCAGGCGACAGATGATATTGTGACACTGGCACGTACGCAATTGAACAAAACCATCAGTGACGGGATTTATGTCTCACTGTCGGATCACATTCATTTTGCTGTCCAGCGTTTGGAAAAGGGAATGATTACACGAAATCCGCTCTCTTGGGAAGTGCAGCATTTCTACAAGGCCGAGTTCGACGTGGCCCGGGAAGCGCTCACCCTGCTGAAGGAAAGACTGGATGTGGAGTTTCCCAAAGATGAAATTTGCAACATAGCGCTGCATTTCATCAATGCCGAAGTCAATGATTCCATGAACGACGTCACCCATTTGATGCAGCTGCTGCAAGAGATTATGAACATTATCAAATATCACTTCAATGTTGAATTGGATGAAGATAGCGTCAACTATTTCCGTTTCATTACTCATTTGAAGTATTTCTGCCAACGGGTAATTACTCACTCTTCACACGACGATGCGGAGGAGTATTTATATGAAGTTGTACGGAAAAACTATCCCGAAACCTTCAAATGTATCGGCAAGATTGAAACATTTATCCATAAGAACTACCAGTATGATATGACGCATTCGGAACAGTTGTATCTGACCCTTCATCTGGAGCGGTTAATGAAACCGAAGCGTGAGCAATGAATGATAAGAACATGAACCAGAACCTAACTAAATATCAAATGGGCTTGTTACTGTTCAATCAGGCAATACCCGAATGAATGACACGTAGAAGACGTGGCTATTTGTTCGGGTATTTTTTATTGGAAAAATGAGGAGGAAACGATCATGAAACATCAGGAAACGGCACAGGAAATCATCAAAGCCGTTGGGGGAACAAACAATATCAACTCGGTATATCATTGCGTCACACGACTGAGATTTGATCTGAAAAATAACGATAAAGTGGATAATAACTCACTCAAGAAGCTGGATAAAGTCATGGGAACGAATATCTCTGGAGATCAATTCCAGGTGATTATCGGGAATGACGTATCCAAAGTATTCGATGCTATGGTGAAGGAACATCCGGCAATACAGCAAAGTACAGAAAATAAACAAGCTAAACCGGAAAAAAATAAAAATGTAATTCTCAATATTTTTGAGACGATCGCAGGTGTCTTCGCACCAATGCTGCCAGCAATTACAGCTGCGGGTATGCTCAAAGGATTGCTTGCATTATTCGTATCTCTGGAGTGGATGTCAGCAGGTACTGACACGTACCGTATTCTTTCAGCCATTGGGGATGGCGTATTCTACTTCCTTCCGCTGCTAATTGCGGTTAGTGCCGCTCGCAAATTCGGCAGTAATCCGTTTGTAGCCATTGCGCTAAGTACTGCGCTGATGTATCCCGATATGGGCGCATTGCTATCCAGCGGTGAATCGGTTGCGTTTATTGGCATTCCGGTAACGGCTGTCAGTTATGCCTCATCGGTTATTCCGATTTTGCTTGCCGTATGGTTAATGTCTTATGTTGAGAAATGGGTTGACCGCGTTATCCCGGCAGCATTGAAGCTGCTGCTTGTGCCACTGATTACCTTGCTTGTTATGGTTCCGGTAACACTGATTGCGATCGGTCCACTGGGTACATTTGTAGGTAGTGGCTTGTCCGGTGGTATTAACTGGCTGCTGAACGAAGGCGGATTAATTGCAGGTATTGTTCTTGGAGGCGCGATGGCGCTCATTATTATGACAGGTATGCACTATGCGCTCGTACCGATCATCCTGAGCAATATTGCTACATTAGGCTTCGATAAATTCTTGCCACTGACGTTCATCTCCAATATGGGACAGGCCGGAGCGACGTTGGGCGTATTCTTCCGTGCAAAAGACAAAAAGCTCAAAACCGTTGCATTGTCGACCAGCTTTACAGCTCTGATGGGTGTAACCGAGCCAGCTATGTACGGCGTGAACATGAAATATAAAAAACCGTTCGCTGCTGCGATGATTGGTAGTGCCGTGGGTGGCGGATTCGCTCTTGCTTTTGGAGCCAAAGCTTATGTGCTTGCGGGTAACGGTGGTCTTCCGGGTCTGCCATCCCTGATCGGACAAACCTTCTGGTACTCCTTTGGCGGTATGATACTTGCCTTTGTAGTAGGTGCAATTGTGTCTACTGTGTTCGGGATCAAGGAAGAAGAGGGTGATGCCGAGGCGTTGGCTCAATTCTCACCAGGCGCTCCTGCGGAACCAGCGGCAGCACCTTCCAGCAATGCTGCAACCGTGAACGTGGACGATATGGGTGCTCCAATACCAACGAATGATGCGGTAGCCATCGCACCGATGACGGGTAAAGCAATCGCACTTAAAGAAGTTAATGATCCAACGTTTGGCGATGAATTGATGGGTAAAGGTGTGGCATTTGTTCCAACGGTGGGCGAAATGGTGTCACCAGTTACAGGTACCGTCATGAATGTGTTCAAAACGAAACACGCGATCGTGGTCCGCAGTGATACCGGAATGGAGCTTCTGATCCATGTGGGGATTAACACCGTGAAACTGCGCGGACAGTATTTTGAAGCCCATGTCGCTACGGGAGCACGTGTACAGGCAGGAGACAAGTTACTCACGTTTGAACTTGATCAAATTGCCAAGGAATATGACATTACAACGGCGATGGTCGTTACGAATACAGCAGATTACAAGCAGGTTCTGCCTGTGAAATTGGGTGCAATTACGATCGGTGAAGAAGTATTGAAGGCTGAAATTTAAAGCCGAAAGACGAACTTAAGACGACATCCATAAGAAGAGGAGAGATACGCATGATCAATCGACAAGGGTTTCCGGAAGGTTTTCTGTGGGGCGGCGCAATTGCCGCCAACCAGGCTGAGGGTGGATTTGATGCAGGGGGCAAAGGCTGGTCCACAGCGGATATGGTTCCTTATTTTGAGAAGAAGGATTACACCAACCTTAGAGAACTGATGCACGTGACCAGTGCAACGGTTGAGAAAGCGATGGCTCATCACAGTGCGAAGGGATACCCGAAGCGTTACGGTATTGATTTCTATCACCGTTTCAGAGAGGATATTGCGTTATTCGCCGAGCTTGGTTTCAAGACATTCCGTCTTTCCATCAACTGGCCGCGTATTTTCCCGAACGGGTACGATGCTGAGCCGAATGAAGAAGGATTGCGTTTCTATGATGAAGTGTTCGACGAATTGCGGAAGCACCATATCGAACCTCTCGTGACGCTCTCTCACTATGAAATGCCGATGTCATTGGTATTGAAGTACAACGGCTGGGCAGGACGGGAAGTGATCGGGCATTTTGTAAGATACGCCGAGACCGTGATGAATCGCTACAAAGACAAGGTGAAATACTGGCTGACGTTTAATGAGATCAACACAACCATTATTGAGCCATTCACGGGTGGAGGCATCATTGAAGATCGTGTCGATAATGTGACGCAAGCTTCCTATCAAGCACTTCACCATCAGTTTGTTGCCAGCAGTCTGGTAACGCAGAAGGCGCGTCAGATTAACCCTGATTTCCAGATTGGCTGTATGCTTGCGCGCATGATTCACTACCCGGCCACGTCAAAGCCGGAGGATGTACTGCAAGCTCAGATCGATAATCAGCTGAACCTGCTGCATACCGACGTACAGGTGCGAGGCAGTTATCCTACCTTCATGGCTCGTTATTGGGCTGAACATGACATTTCCATTGTGATGGAAGCTGGAGACGAAGCGATTATGAAAGAACATACGGTTGATTTCATCTCGTTCAGCTATTACACATCGCTGGTATCCGCAGTGAATCCCGAGGAATATGGAGTAACTGGCGGCAACCTGTACAGTACGATTAAGAACCCGAACCTGGAGCGTACAGAATGGGGCTGGCAGCTTGATCCGATCGGACTTCGTGTGGCGTTAAAAGAGCTATATGACCGTTACCAACTGCCGTTATTTGTCGTGGAGAACGGACTTGGTGCCAAGGATACAGTAGAGGCCGATGGTTCCATTCATGATGATTATCGGATTGATTATCTGAGAAAACATATTACACAAATGAAAGAAGCAGTCATGGATGGGGTAGACCTTATGGGGTATACCAACTGGGGTGCGATTGATATCATCAGTGCATCCACTTCGGAAATGTCCAAGCGTTATGGCGTAATCTATGTCGATCAGGACGACAACGGACAAGGCACATTGAATCGCTATAAGAAAAAGAGCTTTGGTTGGTATCAGAACGTCATCGCTACGAATGGCGAAGATTTGGGCTGATTTCGGGGGCAGTCCTTGCGCAGCAGTTATTGCGGCGCAGGGGCCGCTTTTTATTTTGAGGTCAAAAAGGATAGCGCTGTTACATTGATGATGATATACTGTGATCCTATTGGAGGGGATAAAGATGAAGAAACCTATTATTGCTGTAGATATGGATGACACCATATGTCATCTGGTCAAGCGAGCCATCTATCATAACAATATCCATTTCCCAACCCATCCGCTGCGATATGAGGATATGATACATTGGGATACATCCCATTTGCGCCATCCGGATTGTACACATGATGTATTTTACGGTCGACCAGGGCTGTTTGAGGAACTGGAGATTTACGATGAATATGTGGTAGAAGAGGTGGAAAAGCTCCATCAAGCCTATGATCTGCTGATCCTAACCGCGGCTGAGCCCAAAACGGTTGTAGAGAAGTGGAATTGGCTTCAGAAGCATATGCCATACATATCTCCAGAACAGTTTATAACCTGTAAACGGAAGAACTTGATTAACTTCGATCTGTTAATTGATGATGGAGCACATAACCTGATACCTGCGATGAATGACGGAAAAAAAGTCATCTGTATCCCTCATCCTTGGAATATAAATGAACGGGAGCAGCATCAGTTTCCGTTGATGACGTCTTGGAAAGGTGCAAAGGCTTATGTAGATCGTCTGCTTGAAACAGAACAGGAAGAAAGCCGATTTTATCCAATAAAGGGATGAACCCAGAGAAGGAACGGAAGGCAGGAACACTTAATTCAATGGTTCTGCTCTGAAGTTCCTGCGATAGCCCTGCGGGGTTTCTCCTGTAATTCGTTTAAAGACGGCGTAAAATGAATCTACATCCCGGTAACCTACAAGTTCAGCAATTAAACTGACTTTATGTTGTGAATTCTTCAGCAATTCACAGCTTTTTTGTATGCGCAAATGTTGCAGGTAAGAACCAAACGTCCGCCCGGTATGGGTCACGAACATGCGTCCAATATGTCTTTCGCTCCAACCAGAAATATTCACCAGTTCGCTTAAACGGATTCGTTCGTGAACATGCTGGTCCAGGTAATGAAGAATATGTTCCATATCAGTCGCATGTTCCTTCACATTACAGGTAGCTTGATGAATCTGTCTGTACGTTGTCACGACGAGTTGGCTAACAAGCGTGTACAGGATCGTGGAAGAACCGATTCCCGGAACGGCAGATTCACGGTACAGCTTTACCATTAATTCCTCCAGCCGTTGGCTATAATCTGTGATGGATACATAAGGAATTCGATTCATCTCCAGGTCTGTCAGATGGTTTTGAATCTCAGTCTCCTGAATCATAATGGACAAGGTGTGGATCAGTTCGGAATTGAACAGACAGTTATAGATAATGAGTGGATGCTCTGATACATTTGCGGTAGCCGGACGGAACACATGAGGTACGCCGACCGGAATGACAAATAACATGCCTTTGTGTACCGGAATAATATCGTCACCAATGTGATGAAAGCCCTTTCCTTCTGCCACATAACTATACTCAACAAACTCGTGTGCGTGAAAAGGAACCACAAAATCCTCGGAACATCGGTTCACGAACAGCTTCAGATTATTTTGAAAAAAGGATTCGCTCTTGAACAGTTGTATGGTTGGATTCACGAGACAGCCTCCTTGGTTGGAATGACCAGATTACCGGGTTAAACTGTCCTCATTGCCGGGTATTTCCGATCACAGAATCGATATAATTATATCGTAACCTTGAATAGGAAACCACGATGGAAAGGGATGTTTCTCTGATGTTGACCGTAAGTCATCTGCGTTGTGAGTATAGAATAAATCCGATTGGACTAGATATCACGTCGCCCAGATTAAGCTGGCATTTGCAATCCGATCACAGAAATTGTGTACAGTCAGATTATCAAATTCAGTTGTCACGGACGGAAGATTTTGCTCAGATGGAATGGGATTCTGGCAAAAAAAGCTCTGATCAGTCCATTCATGTTGAACTGGATCAATGGGTGCCCGAAGCACGAACCCGTTACTATTATCACATTCGTGCCTGGGATCGTGCAGGAGATGAATCAGACTGGTCGGAGACAGCGTATTTCGAGACGGGATTCATGGGTAGGGAAGATGCCTGGCAGGCGGAGTGGATCACAGTCGATCCTTCCTCTCAGCAGGATGAGTCTTGCCCACGACTGCGTACCTTGTTTGAACTGATAAAGCCTGTAACATCGGCAAGAATTTATGTGACAGCACTTGGATTGTATGAACTTCATCTGAATAACCAGAGAGTGGGTGAAGCATACTTCACCCCCGGCTGGACCAGTTATAGTAAGCGATTGCAGTATCAGGTCTATGATGTTACCGATCAGCTTCAGAATGGACAGAATATACTCGGTGCTTATCTGGGAGATGGCTGGTACAAAGGACATTTGGGATGGGAGAAAAAGCAGAAGATATACGGTACGAACGCAGGCTTGCTGCTGGAACTTCATATTCATTATACCGATGGTTCAGAAGAACGTATTATTTCGGATCGAAACTGGAAGACTTCCCCCAGCGCCATTCGCAGCTCGGACATTTATATGGGCGAAACGTATGATGCACGTATGGAATCTGAATGGCAGGATTCATCCTCAGTCCAATGGTCGCCAGTACGTGTGCTGGATTACTCGAAGGAGATTATTATTGCACAAGAGAACGTTCCCGTAACGCCAATAGAGCAAATTAAACCGATTGCCTTGCTTACTACTCCACTGGGAGAGCGTGTGCTGGATATGGGACAGAATATGGTCGGTTGGGTAAGATTCAGCATTCAGGGTGAAACGGGGCACACCGTTGAGTTGCTACATGCCGAGATATTGGATCATAAGGGTAATTTCTACACTGAAAACCTGCGTGGGGCAACGCAGTGCATTCGTTATACCCTAAAAGGCGGTGCAGTAGAGACGTACGAGCCACGTTTCACATTTCAGGGATTCCGTTATGTGAAGTTGATTGGATTCCCGGACGAGATTCGGCTCGAGGATTTCACCGGTGTAGTGCTGCATTCCAATATGGAGCGAACCGGTGATTTTAAAAGTTCCAGTTCACTCGTGAATCAGCTTCATCACAATATATTGTGGGGGCAAAAAGGGAATTTCCTTGACGTACCGACAGATTGTCCGCAGCGGGATGAGCGGCTGGGCTGGACGGGAGACGCACAGATGTTTATACGCACATCCTCATATCTGATGAACACAGCGCCTTTTTTCACCAAATGGCTGAGGGATCTGCAGTCCGATCAGGGAGAGGATGGAGGCATTCCTTTCTATGTTCCTGATTTGAGGAGCTCGACGTCAGACGGATGGGGGGATACGAATCATTCTTCCGCTGCCTGGGGGGATGCCGCAGTGATCTGTCCATGGACGATCTACGAGATGTACGGGGATGTCAGGCTGTTGGCCGAGCAATATGACAGCATGAAGCGCTGGATTAATTACATTCATGCTCAAGGAGAGAATCCTTACTTGTGGAATACTGGTTTCCACTTTGGGGATTGGCTCGGGCTGGATTCCAAGCCGGACAGCTATATTGGAGCTACAGATAAGGATTTCGTAGCAACTGCATTCTATGCTTATTCGGTTTCTCTAACACGGAAGGCTGCTGAGGTGTTGGGGCATACAGAAGATGTAACTTATTATGATAAGCTGCATGACAACATTGTTGCTGCATTTCAAAATGAATTTGTGACACCTGCGGGCAAACTTGCAGTCCCCACACAGACCGCGCATGTGCTTGCTTTGCATTTTGACCTATTGGATTCTACAGCTCGGAAACGGACCATTGATCAATTGGGAAAACTGGTTGCGGATGCAGGAAACCACTTGACCACCGGTTTTGTTGGAACACCTTATCTGAATCCGGTATTGAGTGATACGGGGCATCATGATCTGGCCTATACGCTGCTCTTTCAGGAAGACTATCCATCCTGGTTATATCAAGTGACACAAGGTGCGACTACGGTTTGGGAGCATTGGGACGGAATCAGGGAGGATGGCAGTCTGTGGAGTGCAGACATGAATTCGTTCAACCATTATGCTTACGGCGCCATAGGGGAGTGGTTATATCGTTATGTTGCCGGAATTAACACAGATGAGCAAGAGCCAGGGTTCCGCATCGTACACATTGAACCCAAACCAGGACCTGGACTGGAGTGGGTGGAAGCGAGCTTCAAGACCATGTACGGTTCTGTCACATCCAACTGGTATCGCCGCGATAATAACGAGATGCAGGTACATGTGACCATTCCTGCCAATACGACGGGCACGGTCCTTCTTCCTGGAGCAGATGTGCAGACGGTTGTGGAGAACGGAAAAGCTTTGGATCAAGTAGCGGACATTCATGAAATTCTAACGCAGGGATCAGATGTACGAATTGCTCTGGGCTCAGGAAGCTACCAATTCACATACAAGGTACTTGAAGCGGATCAGGAAGTCCACGCACAACAGGTGGAGTCAGTATAACTGGGTGTATTAGAGGAATCTGCCAACAGGATCGTGAACTAATATAATAGTGAAAGCTGGACCCGAGTAGAGGATCTGCACACGCAGGTTCTCTTTTTTTACTTGGAAAGAGACACTTTTCAGCATTTCGATACGAGGCTCAAAAATTAATGATGCAATGAAGGGAGAAGGCTATATTTGACGACTGGAAAAATATTAGGTATTGCATACAATGTCATTCCTGTATCCAATGTTGAACAGTCCGCCGCTTGGTTTGTCAACCATTTTGGATTTAATATTAGACAGCCAAGAGAAGGCTATATCAGCCTTTTTAGAGACAATAGACCGATTCTCGATCTGATTGAAAGTGATCATGATTCCAGAGCCGTATTTCAAGTGAAGCAGAAAAAGAGATGGGTGATCACCTTTTTCACGGACGATATCGTTAAACTCCATACTGAACTCACTGCTGGTCATGTCCGTGTTGGGAAAGTTAGTGATGAGGGCATATACGGAAAGTTTTTTACTTTTGAAGATCTGGACGGTAATCTGTTCGACGTCTGGGAGCATCACGACTGTGAATTAATATATTAGGGTGAAGGAGCATAGCAATATCAATATGAGTAAGGAGGACGTATGCAGAATGAGCAAAGAAAAAGTCAGACTGGTTAAACCTTCAGCTGAATACAAAGAAGCGTATGTAGCATTTTATGAAGATTGGGTTGCAAGCGGAGAATCAATGGTACCGTGGGTCATTACGAAAGAGCCTTATCCTTATGAAGAGATGTTAGCTTTTTTGGAACGCAGCGAACAAGGCATCGATATCCCGGAAGGCTGGGTCAGAGACAGTACATACTGGCTCGTGACGGAGAGTGAGCGAGTTGTTGGAGCCGTAAATATACGACATGAATTGAATGAGAAGCTGTTCCATAGCGGAGGGCATATTGGTTATGGAATTCGTCCAGGCGAGCGACAGAATGGATACGGTGCGGAGATCCTCAAGCTTTCCTTGGAAATTACCAAACATCTCGGAATTACCAAAGTATTAGTCGTATGTAACGCCCATAATGAGGCATCCAGAAGAGTTATTCTTCGTAACGGGGGCATTCAGGACCAAGACTATGTAGAGCCTGACGGAAATATCGTTGAGCGGTTCTGGATAGGTAAATAGCTAATGTCGAATAATGCTGAAAATTGGGGTGATTTAACGAAAATAATATAGATTATGATTGTATTACTAACGTTTGCTGATTAAAATAAAGCTTAGAATCTGGATTGCGGCCGGAAACTATCATCCTATCAGGCATAAGTGAGGTTTTACTATGAATCAACCGGTTAATCGGCCCCGGCATATTGAGTATCTGGATCTCTATCGTGCTTTTGCAATTATGGCAGTGGTCGCCATTCATGCGACTTCAACAGCCGTTGCACATTATCCCAAGCACACGTTGGATCATAACTTTTATTATTTTTGGAACAGCTTTCTGCAATTCGCCGTACCTGCATTTTTGTTCTTGTCCTCATTGGTGTTGTTTTATAATTACAGCTCCAAGATGAAGGAAAAGGGCTGGATGCCCGCTTTTTATAAAAAGCGATTATTTTATGTTTTTGTGCCTTATCTGGCCTGGTCACTCATTTATTTTATCGTCAAACAATGGCTAGCAGGCAAAGAGCCTCTGGCACATGTGAAGCAGTTCTCGGAGCAATTGTTAACGGGTACTGCACATACGCATTTATATTTTTTTCTGATTATTTTGCAATTTTATGTGGTTTTTCCACTGCTTCTTTCGTTAACACGTTACCGTTTATTTAATCGATATTTACCGTTGTTCTTTATTGCGGCGCAGGCTGTTTTTTACGCACTGCATTTGCAGTTTCATTTCTCACGGATGGGGAGTTTGCTGCCCAGTTACCTGATTGTTATTGGATTCGGTGCTTGGATTGGCTTGAACTTCGATGCGGCATTGAAGAAATTGTTCTCGTACCGTTATGTGCTGATTGCTGCATTGTTGAGCGGAGGAGCAGTCTTTATTTACGGCAATACTTATATAAAAACGGCTTTCGCCGCAACTCCGGCGCTAACCTATACGCTGCTATTTCTATTCCGTAATCTGTTTACCCTCTCAGCCTGCTTACTCTTACTGATCGTATGTGAACGAATAGGTGCATGGAACCAGAATGGATCTAATCGGACAACTCGC
This sequence comes from Paenibacillus sp. FSL W7-1088, assembly GCF_037969855.1. NCBI lineage: Bacteria > Bacillati > Bacillota > Bacilli > Caryophanales > Paenibacillaceae > Paenibacillus > Paenibacillus sp. FSL W7-1088. Next base: position 4,540,984 of record NZ_CP150216.1, on the reverse strand, counting down.
ATTCTGAACTCTTTGGGTACGGTGGCGTTTGGTGTATTTTTAATACACCCATTAGTGCTTTTGTTCTGGAGAAGAGAGCTTTCCGTGGAACTCGCTCCACACTTCAGCCTGGGCATTATGCTGTCTTATGTTGTGGCAATTCTGCTCTCATGGATGATTGCCATGGGACTTAGAAGAATGAAGTGGGGATGGGTTCTGATCGGACGTTAACGTTGGGTAGACTGTGAAATGATGAATATAAAGTGAAGCCGAAAAGAGAGATTTCAAGCCCTGTAATTTTCAGTGGATGACTTGAAATCTCTTTTTTATTTGTCCAAGAGGCGTTATTATGGACTAATGTCCAGAAAATTCAAGTAATGGTATACATATCGTTGATGTCAGGAGTGATGGGATGAAGTTTATCATTATTTTTGGTCCACAGGCTGTGGGGAAAATGACGGTGGGTCAGGAATTGGAGAAGATCACCGATCTGAAATTGTTTCACAATCATATGACGATTGAACTGGTGTCACCTTATTTCAGTTATGGTACACCTCAAGGAAAGAGACTTGTTAATCTGTTCCGTCAGGAGATTTTTGAAGAAGTGGCGAAGAGTGAGCTGCCCGGTTTGATTTTTACATTTGTGTGGGCATTCGATATAAAAGAGGATTGGGAGTACATACGCAAAGTCAGTGCGTTGTTCGAGTCCAGAGGTGCAGAGGTATATTATGTTGAACTGGAGGCTGATCCGACCGAACGAGTGGAGCGTAACAAGAGTCCACATCGGCTGCTGCACAAAGCAACGAAGCGTAATATCGAATGGTCTGAGCAGGACCTGCTTTCGAGTATGGAGAAATATCGGTTGAACTCAGAGCCCGGAGAAATTACGCATGAGCATTATATTCGGATTAATAACACCAATAAGAGCCCGAAAGACGTGGCGCAGCTAATCCAAGAACGATTCAAACTGTAATTATAAGGGGAGGCGAATAAAGTATGTATCTCATTTTGGCTCTAATAGTAGGATTTGTTCTGTGTCTTCTGTTCCCATATGGTACGATTTTGGTAGGTGCTATTATATTTGCACTTGTTGCAGACAATTATCGTCAGACCATGAGTATGCGCGAGGATATTCGTTCCATTAAGCATCATCTAGGACTGATGCACAAGGGTGAAGCGGAAGAGTACCAGATCGATAAACAGTTAACCGATATGGATCACTTGGACTCGGATCAGTTGAAGATCATTAATCGAAGAATTGAAGCAGAGCTGGAGAAGGAAAGCAAAAAGAATAAATCATGATCAAACACTACACGAAAAGGGAAAAGGATTGGCATGTTACGCCGTTGACTGATGATAGTCTTGAGATGATATATGTCTGCGAAAAAAGTGAGCAAATCGTGACAAAATAATAATAATTAATTTTTTTGTATGCCATTTTTCATCATTCGGACACATTAAGTCCTCCTCTAGGGAGGGCTTTTTTTGTTTATTTATGATCGGAATTCAGCAGGATTTTAAGAGGCGGATAATCAAAAAAATAGCGAATAAGTGCAAGCGCTTTTAATCTGGAATGACGCTAAAATGTTCATAAACGTACTTATTAATTTTGGTTTATAAGTGGACGAAGTGGAAGGTGAGTAGTAGGCTGTCTGACACAGATCTGGTGCAGGCAGGTATTGAAATTATCGATCTAATGCTCTCTGTGTAAGTATAATTCACTGGATAAAACGTCATGCTAAGGGCGTGGTTTGTGAGGGAAGGTAAATAGATGCAGATTCGATATGCGCAAACAGAAAAAAATACAAAGCGACTAAACAGTTCCATTTAGACATTCAAAAAATGGTTGTTAGGGGTAAAGCATCATCGATTTTTATGTTGCACAATGTAGAAAAATGTAATACCATGAACGCACATATAGTTAACATTGATGTGAAATGGGCAAGGCCAGTGACCTCGTAGAAGGTACGGTTTGCCTTTTTCTGTATATTGGAGTGGATAAAGTGAAGATCGAGAAGGTGTTAAACAATAATGCTGTAGTTGCGATGAAAGACGAACGTGAAGTCATTGTCATTGGCCGGGGAATTGCTTTTCAGAAGCGAGCCGGTGATGAGGTGTCCGAGCAGCATATTGATAAGATATTTACTTTACAGAATGAAAATATTCAGGAAAATTTCAAGGCATTAATCGCGAGCATACCACTGGAATACATGAAAGTGTCTGAGGAGATTATTGCCTATGCCAAGCTGAAGCTTGGGAAAAAGCTAAACGAGAGCATCTACCTGCATCTGACGGATCATATTCATTTTGCCATCGAACGTTATCGTAATAATCTGCCTATCCGTAATGGACTGCTGTGGGAGACCAAGCAGCTCTACAAGGATGAATATGAGGTAGGGCTGGAAGCGCTAAATATGATTTGTGATCAGTTTGGTATATTGTTGCCGGAAGATGAGGCAGGGTTCATGGCGCTTCATTTTGTGAATGCGGCACTAAACGAAGAGATGCCTAACATCCGAAGCATGACTCAGGTCATGCAGGAGATTTTGACGATCATCAAATATCATTTCAAGATGGACTTTGACGAGAACTCACTGAATTATTATCGATTTGTGACCCATCTGAAGTTTTTCGCTCAACGGCTGGTAAAAGGCAAGCATTACAAGAGTAACAACGACGATGAGTTATTCGAGATGATTCAGAAAAAGTATCCAGAAGCGCACAAGTGCTCGGAGAAAATTCGAAAATTCATTGAAAACAACTACACGTATCAACTGACTAACGAAGAAATGATGTATTTAACCATTCATATTGAGCGTGTGGTACATGCCACATCTGAGTAACGATATTACAAAATAAAGATTCTTAAAAAAACGCTTGCAATAGTTCAGAAGTTATTATATTATGAATCCATAAAGTAAGCGCATACATCAATCGGATTGTAACTGTTCAATCAGGCAATTCCGATACTTCCGACCACTCTGGTCCGTAAAGATGGGTTGCAACTTACTTTAAGATGAAGTTGTTAGTGTAACAACTGAATATCGCTGTGTACAGCCTTACAGGGTTGCAACCGTTAAGGGCAAAACCTGAATTGCTGAATATCACGACTTGTTTCCGGATTTTTCGGTACGTTGTGTATGTTCAGTAGTTCAGGTTTTCTTTGTTTCACAAGCATCGGGAGTCTACTTAGAGAGGGAGAATTACTATGAACTACGATCAACTGGCCAAAGACATTTTGTCTGGTGTAGGTGGAGCTAAAAACGTAAACAGTGTATTCCATTGCGTAACCAGATTGCGTTTTAAACTCAAAGATGAAAGCGTTGCTAAAACGGAAGAACTTAAAAATCTGCCGGGTGTCATTACCGTTATGCAGAGTGGTGGACAGTATCAGGTCGTAATCGGCAATGAAGTGCCGGATGTATATAAAGCCGTAGTAAAGGCAGGTAACTTGTCTGCTGAAGGTCAAGTAGATGAGACAGATTCAGATTCAGGTCCAAAAGGCAGTTTGTTTAACCGCTTTGTAGATATGATTTCTGGTGTATTTACTCCAGTGCTTGGATTACTCGCAGCGACGGGAATGATTAAAGGTTTCACTGCTATGTTCGTGTCCTTGGGTTGGGTAGACAATACTGCTGGTACGTATGCATTATTAAATGCCATTGGGGATTGTTTATTCTACTTCTTCCCGATCTTCCTTGGATACACAGCTATTAAAAAATTCGGTGGAAGTCCATTCCTAGGTATGGCCATTGGTGCATCATTAGTCTATCCAACACTTGCAGGTATTCGTGCTGGAGAACCGTTGTACACTTTATTTGCAGGCACACTGTTCGAATCACCGATTCGGATCGAGTTTCTAGGTATACCGGTTATTTTAATGGATTATGCTTCATCCGTTATTCCGATTATCTTAGCAACGTTCTTTGCGGTCAAAATCGAACGTTTCTTCAAAAAGGTTATGCCTAAAGTAGTCAGCAATTTCCTAGTTCCATTTTGTACTTTACTAGTTATTGTACCACTTACGTTCTTGGTAATTGGGCCGGTTGCGACATGGGCGGGTCAACTGTTAGGTGCATTTACATCTTCGATTTACGGACTGAGCCCTTTACTTACAGGACTTGTAATCGGCGGTTTGTGGCAAGTATTCGTCTTGTTTGGACTCCACTGGGGACTCGTTCCATTGGCATTCGTTAACCTTGCAACGCTTGGTTATGATTCGATTCTGGCATTGTCATTTGCAGCTTCCTTTGCTCAAATCGGTGCAGTGCTTGCGGTTATTCTGAAAACGAAAAGTCAAAAAATAAAAACACTCGGTGCACCTGCGTTTATATCTGGTATTTTCGGTGTCACTGAACCAGCGATTTACGGCGTAACATTGCCACTGAAAAAACCGTTTATCATGAGCTGTATTGCTGGTGGTATTGGTGGTGGTATCCTTGGTTTTGCCGGAACTAAAGGTTATATAATTGGTGGTCTTGGAATCTTCGGTTATCCGAGCTATGTAAGTCCTACAGAGGGTATGAATTCCGTATTCTTCTGGACGGTTGCAGCAACCATTATTGCATTCATCCTTGGTTTCATCTTGACGTATGTTGTTGGTTTCAAAGATCCGGTGGACAAAGCAGCTACACCAGCTCCAGCCCCGGTACTCGATCCAAACCCGAACAACAGATATGAAATTTTCAGCCCAATGGCTGGTGAAGTGGTTGAACTGAAAGAGATCAATGATGTTACCTTTGCAGGAGAGCATATGGGTAAAGGGATTGCGATTCGTCCAACCAGCGGCAGAGTTGTATCTCCAATCACGGGAGTTGTACAAACGGTATATCGCACCAAACACGCTATTGGACTTGTAACGGATGATGGTGTTGAGATGCTGATTCATATCGGACAGGATACCGTGCAATTGAAAGGTCAGCATTTCACAGCTCATGTAAAAGATGGCGACCGTGTTAATGTGGGCGATCTGATTATGGAATTTGATCTGCAAGCGATCAAGGATGCCGGGTATGAGACAGTTACACCGATTATTATTACGAACACGTCCAATTATCTGGATGTAGTGGGCACGAAAGATGCATCTGTGAAAGAGAAAGATAAATTGATCACAGTGCTCGGTTAATTAAACGTTCATTATGGATAGGAGGCAGATGTGAATGTATGAAAAATTAACAGCCTTCCCGGAGAATTTTCTCTGGGGAGGAGCAACGGCAGCGAATCAGCTTGAAGGAGCCTATCTTGAAAGTGGCAAAGGGTTAACTACAGTCGACCTGATCCCCACAGGGGCTAATCGCTTCCCTATTGCTTTGGGTAATCTCGATTCATATGAGCCGAAAGATGGAGAGTTTTATCCTTCGCATGAAGCGATTGATTTTTACCATCGGTATAAAGAAGACATTGCGCTATTCGCGGAAATGGGATTCAAGTGCTTCAGAATGTCCATTGCCTGGGCACGGATTTTCCCTAATGGTGATGACGCTGAGCCGAATGAGGCAGGATTGCAGTTTTACGATGATGTCTTCGACGAATTGTTGAAATACAATATTGAACCTGTGGTCACCATCTGTCACTTTGATGTCCCTGTGCATCTGGTCGAAACATATGGCGGTTGGAAGAACCGTAAGATGATTGGTTTCTTTGAGACTTATGCAAAGACTTTGTTTAATCGTTACAAGGACAAGGTCAAATACTGGATGACGTTTAATGAAATCAATATGCTGCTGCATCTTCCGTACATTGGAGCTGGTATTGTTCTTCAGGAAGGTGAGAATAAAGAGCAGGTTCTCTATCAGGCAGCGCATCATGAATTGGTTGCGAGTGCTCTGGCTGTAAAGGCCTGTCATGAGATCATTCCAGGTGCACAGATTGGCTGCATGCTAGCAGCGGGCATGGTTTATCCGTACACTTCCAATCCAGACGATGTATGGAAAGCCATGGAGCAGGATCGGGAGTCGTTCTTTTTTATCGATGTTCAGTCCAAAGGAGCGTATCCTGGGTATACGAAGCGTTTCTTCAGAGAACACGAGATCGTCATTGATATGCAGCCGGAAGATGCAGATATTCTCATGCAGAATACAGTTGACTATATTGGATTCAGTTATTACGCCAGTCGCTGTACAAGTACCGATCCAGAGATTTTGAAGGATTCGACCGAAGGTAATGTGTTTGGTTCAGTGAAAAATCCGTATCTTCAAGCTTCCGAATGGGGCTGGACGATTGATCCGAAGGGTCTTCGAATTACCTGCAACCAGCTGTATGACCGTTATGGTAAACCATTGTTTATTGTGGAAAATGGACTTGGCGCAACGGATGTGTTGCTGGAGGATGATACCGTTGAAGACGATTATCGTATCGACTATCTGAATCGTCATTTTGCCGAGATGGCTGAAGCCATTCAGGACGGGGTTGAGCTTTTGGGTTACACGAGCTGGGGACCGATTGATCTGGTCAGTGCGGGTACCGGGGAGATGAAAAAGCGATACGGTTACATTTATGTAGACCGGAACAATGACGGAAGCGGCACACTTCGCAGAGTGAAAAAGAAAAGTTTCCATTGGTATAAAGAGGTTATTGCCAATAATGGAGCGCAATATTTTTAACTCCAGGTGTAGTCCCTTTTGAGTATACGAAGAGCAGTCTCGTTGACGCGGGATTGCTCTTTGCTTATAGGGATGAATTTGACTCATGATTTGTTTCACATATATAATCAAGAGATCAAGAGAATCTTGTCACTTAAGAAGGGAGGAGCATCCAATCATGAAGAAAAAATCACTTGCATTTATATCTACGGGATATGGATACTCCACTGCTGTCTTTTTCTAGAATCTATTCCAAGGGAGAAGTGCGCCCAAATTAGGAAGAAAACTAGGGAATAACGCAGAAAAATCTTAAGAATGACGAGGTAATCAACATGAAAATCGACAAAATTACTAGAAAAAATCCAGCTAATATGCCAGCTCCTGTAGGACAGTACACGCATATTACAAGAATTCCGAGGAATGCAGAGTTGTTCGTGACGTCGGGTCAAATTGGAGCAGATCGTAGCGGACACTTTCCAGAAAGTCTGAATGAACAAGTCACGAATACATTCAATAATATTAAAACAGTACTCGAATCCGAGCATTTAGATGCCGAACATATTATCAAAGTTAACATATGGGCAACGGAGAAAATCGATTGGGATTTCTTATACGCTGAGTGGGGACAATTATTCAGTCATGATTATCCTGCGATGACAATTGGATATATTACGGAATTAGGTTTACCAGAAATTAAAATTGAAATCGAAATTTGGGCAGCAAAAGTGTAGAACCAATTAAACTTATTTAAACCATGGAGCTTCAATAGAAGCACCATGGTTTTTTTTGGTTTCTTTATTCGTGAGAAATGGTATGGCGATCATCCATGCCATTATGAGTGAATGTAAATGTTATGGCACTTGCAGACTCTGATAGGCATTCAGTCGCCCATACGTCCAGTAGACACCGGAGCCGGATACGGGATCGGATGCGAAGCATAGGGCATCGCGAATCTGGGCATTGGTTTTCCCTTGAGCAGCCAGTAATGCAGCCACTCCCGCTACATGGGGAGCCGCCATGGACGTTCCGCTTAGATAAGCATAGGAGCCGCCCAGGTATGTGGACAAAATGCTATCACCCGGTGCAGCCATATCTACCCACGATCCATAGTTTGAGAAATTCGATTTGAGATCGGAAGGATTGGTTGAAGCTACCGCAATGACGTTGGGATAAGATGCAGGTACAATCGGATACGAAGTATTATCATTACCTGCTGCCGCGATGATGACAGCGCCCCGATACCATGCATATTGCACGGCAGCTTGAAGGAAAGCTTCTCCCGTTGGCCCACCGAGACTCAGGTTAACGACTTGAATACCGTTGTTGGCCGCGTAAACAAGTCCGTTTCCGACGTTGCCCGTTGTACCTTGTCCATTGTTGTCCAACACTCGTAGCGGGACAATCGAAGCGAGCGGTGCCACACCAGCAATGCCAACTCCATTATTGGTTATAGAAGCTGCAATTCCAGCTACATGGGTGCCGTGCCCGTTACCATCTTCGGGAATACTATCATAATTAACGTAATCGTATCCGGGAAGGAGCTTGCCAGCAAGCTCAGGGTGGTTTAACTGCACGCCAGTGTCAATGATCGCGATTTTCACCGAGCTGTTACTCTGGGAAATATCCCAGGCAGCAGGAGCATTGATTTTTGGTAGATTGTACTGGTAAGGAAAAAACGGGTCATTTGGCGTAAATGATGCCTGTAGGTAGTAGTTCGGTTCAGCGTGCTCGATGAGCACATGGTCCTTGTAGTGCTTCAACATACGCTGCATTTTCTTTCTTGATTCAATGCGATACCAGCCCAGATCTTCATACGTTTCGGCTACGTTACATTTTGCTTTTTTATGCAGAGTGTACATCTCGTCGGATGTCGTACCTTCCTTGAACTTGATTAACAGCTGCTTGGGTGCGTGGGGATGAAACTTTTTGGCTGCAAGTTTATATTCCACATAACGATATACGAACCCAATGGCCAGCAGAGCTGCAGCAGAGATTCCTAGCGATAACCACATATGTTCTCCTCCCTCGAATTTTGATTGATGACACGCCTTATCGTATGCAATCCCTATCAAATCGCGCGGGCTTTCTTTTATTTTGGTTAGTCGTTTAGATAGATTGATAGGAAGAGTTTATTTCGGTAGAATTGTAAACAGAGAGCGAACTTGCGCTTAGTTGGATTCGTATACGGAGCTGAAAAGGGGCTCGAAACTAAAGATAAGGAATGTGGATTTTATGACACACCTTCAGGCCACACCGAGAGTGATAGCTATTCAGGAACACCAAATGAATGATGCAATTGATTTTGCCATGCGTGTTCGCAAAGAAGTATTTCCAATGCTGGATCATGGGAAATTACCTGTAGATCTGGAGCAATTCAAAGAACGTTATCTGGATGCAGCCGATGCTGTATTTCTGGTTGCTGTCACCGAAGACAAAGAGATTGTGGGTTCCATTGGCATCCTGCCTTATAATGGGCGTATCGAAGTTCTGAATGGACGATATCCTGAGCAGTCTGCTGCCGAAATTGTGAAATGTTATGTGGATTCTAAATATCGCAGATACGGTATCGGTTCACTCCTCGTAAGAGAACTGGAGAACGTGGTGGCAGAACTGCACTATACAACGTTGTATTTGCATACACATCGCTTTTTGCCTGGAGCCGTGGATTTCTGGAAACGTCAGGGATATGTGGTTGTAGTGGAGCAGGACGATGATTGGCAGACGGTGCATATGGACAAATTGCTGCAAAATAAGTGATTATGACTATGATTACTTTGATGTACGAACTGTGGATACCGAAGGGAAGATAGCGTGATGCGCTTGGATTACTTTAATGGGGGATACGAGATGAGTACAACGAATCGAAAGATTGTTTTTATAGATATTGATGGCACATTGGTAGATGATGACGGTAATATTCCGTTGTCTGCACAACAGGCGTGCAAACAGGCACGTGAAAATGGACATTTGCTCTATTTATGTACAGGGCGATCGAAGGCGGAAATCTACGAATCGATATGGGATGTAGGATTTGACGGTCTGATCGGTGCCGGTGGTGGATATGTTGAATTCGGTCAGGATGTGCTGTATCACAAAAGGGTAACGGCAGAAGATGTACGGCATATGGTCGATTTCTTCAATGAACACCAGATTGACTTCTACCTGGAATCGAATTCGGCCTTGTACGCAAGCCCCAATCTTCAACCTCACCTGGAACGTCGTATCTATGGTGATGTGGAGAATGATCCGAATGCCAGAGCAAAAAAAGAACAAAAGCCGCATCCGTTTATTGCCGGTTTGACTTATGGTGAAGCTGATTTATACAAGGACGACGTGAACAAAGTTTGTTTTCTGGAAAGCTCCACAATTCCATTCGATCGAATCAAGCAGGAGTTCGAAGGCAAATTCGAAGTCATTCAGTGCACGGTGCCCATCTTCGGGGAAGGAAGCGGTGAACTGATGATCCCGGGCATTCATAAAGCCATTGCAATTGCAGATCTGTTGGAGCATCTGGATATGTCACGTGAAGATACACTCGCCATTGGGGACGGCATGAATGATGCCGAGATGCTGGAGTATTGTGCTGTAGGGATTGCGATGGGTAATGCCAAGCCAGGTCTCAAAGCCATTGCAGATGATATAACTGGAACTATTGAAGAAGATGGTTTATACCACAGTTTTGTAAAATATGGATTGATTGAGGCCTAATCAACCCCAAACGAGTGGAAGAGGTGAAACCCATGTCGGAAGGAATAAAAGTGGAGCTGGAAGTTAGTGCATTTGGTCAGGAAACCGTACCATCGTACGATGATTCTGTTCGTAAATATGAGATCGCAAGAACTCGTATTTTACCTAAAGAAACAACATTAGCCCAACTGGAAGAGATGGTAAAAGAATTGATGGCAGAGATCAAAGAGGATTTTCAGCAACCCGAACAGTTATTAGCCAAAGTAACCCTAAGAGCCAAAGAAACGGATGGGGTATTGAAATATTTGGGTTAGAGTGAATGTTAAGCTGATGAATATGAAGGAGAGGATTACATATTTTCTCCCATCTGACCGATATAAAATAGGTATGCCTATAGACCAGAAAACGAAAGGAGTGCAGAACATGGATATTGCAGCATTATCAATGGCTATGAGTCAAGTCTCAGTGGCACAGTCGGCGAGCTTGCAAGTCATGTCCATGTCGAAAGACATGGCAGAGCAGCAAGGTCAGCAACTAACAGAAATGTTAAAGTCGGTTCCGGCTCCTCATCCCAATCTGGGTGGAAGTCTGGATATTTCGGTCTAGAAGATATTTGAGTTTTCGTTCTCGCGTTAAATATGCAGCAAGCAGAACCCAAACGGCTTCAATTCCAAGGAATTGAAGCCGTTTGGGTTGTTTATTTTCGTTTTAGATGATTTCCTACAAGCTTGGCGATCTGCCTTTCAACGGAAGTGTCTCTTTCAGCGTCCATAACTCATCGTAACTGGAAATCTGAAGATCGGCTTTGGATAAGTCCTGGTCACCTGATCCCGGATTACGGTATCCGATGCAGCGCATACCTGCACTTTTGGCGGCCTGAACTCCATTGCGCGAATCCTCAATGACGAGACAGTTCGAAGGGGATGCTCCAATCATTTCAGCTGTAGTCAGGAAAATATCCGGAGCCGGTTTGCCGTTTGTAACTTCCTCACCTGTCATTCGGACCTCAAAGTATTTTCCAAGTCCGGTCTTGTCCATGATCAGGTCGATCAGTGCACGTGGAGATGAAGAAGCAACGGCTATCGGAATGTGCTGCTCATGCAGCCAGCTTAACCAGCGTTCAACGGAAGGCATGGCTGTTAGCTTCGGGTGAGCCAGCATCGTCTGCATCACATTATGTTGATGGTAGGCGAGGGCTTCTTCCACGGTAGCCGTCAACTGGTGCTTGTCCAATACTTGCCGCCACATCGATTCCAGCGTGACTCCAACATAGGTGTGATGTTCTTCCTCCGTCATCTTCGCGCCGAAATGGGCAAAAGAGCTGCGTTCAATCTCGAAATAAATCGGTTCGCTGTCAATCAGTACGCCATCCATGTCAAAAATGACCGCCTGAATGCTGTCATCCTTCGACTCTCCCAGCCCTTCAAACTCCTTGTTTGCTACCATATGTTGTATTCCTCCTCCAGGATTCTGTAAGCAATTATCTCTAATTTATCTCAATTATGATGAACTTGCTACATTAGATACTGGAACCGCTGGATTGCAGCACCACTTTGATCGCATGTGAAGAAGCTTGAAGTGTACGCCCCTGAATATCGCAGCCAAGCGTGCGGAATGCTTCTTCGTAATCCTCCAACGGGAACGAGTGGGTGATAATTTTTTTCGCCGGGATAATCTGTTGCTCAATCATGTAATGTGCTGTTGCGAATGTGCCCAGGGAGTCGATGGAGCCAATGATTTTCAGACTGCGGTCCACAACTTCCTTGGGATTGAACGATGTGTTTCCATCTCTCAGACCAACCAGCATGAGATAGCCGCCGCTTGCGAGCTGTGAAAGCACTTGTGTACCCACGACGCCTGTCGTATCCACAATCATATCAACCTGATTGGTTGTGGGTGCCAGTGATTCTATCGCATTTTCAAAGGATGAATGAACCTCCCATCGGTCCGGTGCAATCGAACCTGCAATAGCCAGACGTTCTTCCGAGATGTCGACGAGACAGCCAGTGACACCTTTGGAAGCGAGGGCATAGCTGTAAAGAATGCCAATCGGGCCCGCACCGAGGATAATGGTTCTAAAATTCGGCAGCAGATGGATCTGATTAATACCTGTAAGCATGCAGCTCAGAGGTTCGGTCAGCGTCGCTTCCTCGTAACTCACATGGTCCTTCAATTTATACAAAAAGCGATCCTCGGTTACATAATAATCCGTAAATGTACCGTCAGCGCTCACACCTGTCTCTGTAACCGATTTATGTGTGCAGTGATTTTGTCTGCCTGTTCTGCACATGTCGCATTGCCCGCAATAATAGGTAGGATCGATGACAACCCGGTCGCCCGGTTGTAGTGTTGTTACAGCAGAGCCCACAGCAATGACTTCCCCGGCAGACTCATGACCAAGAATGACGGAAGGAACCGCATGATATTTACCGCTGACAATACCGAGGTCGGTACCGCACACACCTGTTGCCCGGATTCGAACCAATACTTGATTGTCTCTTGCGATTTCCGGAACAGGTCGTTCTTCAAGCACTACATCCCAGGCCGATTTGTATACCAATGCTAACATGTGAAAACCTCCTTATTATAATATGAAATGTAACTATAGCGATTCATTTTAAAAACAGTTTCTGACAAGATACGAAAGTAGTGAAGGGGACGAAATCGATTCTGGAGAAGCGGAGCGTTCGCCTTTATCAACGGATTTTTCCCTTGGAAAAGGGAAATCAAAAAAATCCGGGGATAACAGCGATCAGAAGAACGATTCGTAACCGAAACGACCACTACGAGCAATGGCATTGAAATGTTTTAATGGACGCTTGCAAGCACCGAATCGAGTCGCTCTACAATTTCAACCAACTCATCTTCTGTTGTGGTTAGCGATGGTCTGACCTTAACTACGTTCCCGAAGCCATAACGTGACCCTCTTAAAATCAGATGCTCATCCGTGAAGGCACGGTCAATAATGGCGTTGGTTTTATCCGTATCCGGTTCATTATTGTCACCCACCATTTCTAATCCCCACATCAGCCCGACTCCGCGAGCTTCACCGATGCTTGGATATTTCATGGCCAAATCTTGCAGTAATCCACCTAAAATTTCACCTTTGCGTTTCACGTCATCCAGGAATCCAGGTTCGGATACAACCTCCAGGGTAGATTTGGCAGCGGTTACGGAGATCAGATTGCTTCCTGAGGTGAAGGAATGTTCATGCTTTTCCAGTACATTCAATCGGGACTGCATCAATACCGCAGCAACAGGTACACCGATTCCGCCGAGACCTTTGGCAAGGGTAATCATGTCTGGCTGGATATCGAACAGTTCGCTGGCGAACATATATCCAGTACGTCCGATTCCGGTCTGCACTTCGTCGGCAATAAGAATGATGTTGTACTCATCACACAGTTTACGCAGGCGCTTGAAATATCCTGCAGGAGGAATGATATTGCCGCCATTGCCGAGGATTGGTTCAATAATCATGCAGGCGACTGAGCCGGAGCTCGCATATTCTATAGCATCGGAGATAGCTTCAACGCATTGATATCCGCAGTCTCCGTTTGAAGATTTGAATGGGCAACGATAGCAGTATGGTGCAGGTACATGAACGGAGTTGGCAACAGCCGAGTTGGGGAAACGTTTACGCCGGAAGGCATTTCCCGAAATCCCGGTTGCAAATTGGGTCTGCCCATGATGGGACAGGTACAGGCTGATAATGTCTGTGGATTGCGTGTATTTCTGTGCAATTTTGGTGGCACATTCATTGGCGGTTGAACCCGTAATATCCCGCATCCATCCGGCATTAATGTCGTTTGGAGCATATTCAATCAGATGATCGAGCACTTCATCCACATACGGTTCTGTGAAGGAGGAAGACATATGCGTCAGATTGCCGACTTGTTCCTGAATTTTGCTCACGACATGCGGGTGATTGTAGCCCAGTGACAGGTTAAATGTACCGGATACGCCATCCAGATATTCAACGCCTGCATCGTCAATCAACTTAATCCCTTGTCCGGTTCTGAAGCGGTTTTTGGTTAAAGTTTGCATACGATTCCCTCCATAAATGTAATGTACTAGCCTGAACGATGATCAATAATTCCGGATTACGCAGGCATCACCCCTCTCAAGATGCAACGTTTAAATCTCTTTACTCTGATGTGCGAGAGTTCCACTTACGCTGCTGTTCCTTACATTCCAGAGATGAGAGAGTACGAGAGTGAGGAGCAGAATCAGACAAAATCCGGCCAAAATCCAGACCGTGTTCACTACAGGCCACGTACTCATGCTCCATCCAGTGACATACTGTAGAATGGCGCCACCGATGCCGCCTGAGGCAATCAGGATGCTGGTTGTGCGTTCAGTCATGCCCGGGATCAGAATGTTGGCATAGACCAGTGCGATACAGAACAGTCCTGACATGAACAATCCAGTTCCGAAGATTAGCAGATATGTTGCCCATTGGCCTGTAACGAACACCATGGCAACGGCGAACAGAAGTGTTCCTACCGTACTCCAAATCAGGAAAGGCATGTAGTTGACGGCCTCGGCAATTTTTCCCGAAAAAAGACGACCGATAATCATGGCAATCCATAGAATGGATACGCTGAGTGAAGCGACGGATTCCTGCAACTGCAAACGTTCGACCAGGATGGAAGGCAGGAAGTTCATCAGGCCTAACTCCAGACCCATGTAAACGAAGAAGAAGATGACGAAAATGGTGAGCAGCCCCAGATGTTTTCTGGAATACTGGGCCCTGCCCGTTGCATGTCCAACGGTATTTTCACCAGCTTGTTTCAGATAAGAAGCGGCGGAGGTGGGCATGGTTACCCATAGCAGCATGAGAATAAGGGATAACGCGGAAACGGTATAAAACGTAAGATGCCAAAGATCCAGCCAAATGTATAAGGCAGCGACTGCCGGAATGAGAAGTGCTCCGAGGGCAAAGTACACATCAAGCTTGGACATGGCGACTGCTTTCTGATTTTCCGTAAATTCTATCGTAAACGCACCAACGGAGGGTTCAATGATGCCAGACCCAAACCCGACAATAATGGTTAGAAGAAGAACAACTGTCCAGGATGGCAAAAATCCGAGAACGGCATAGGCGGCCACAATACAGATCAGTGCGATGGTTAACATGGATTTTCTGCCGATGCGGGCAGTCATGGAAGGAGCAACAAGCACCCCGACAAGAAAACCGAGGAACTGCAGAAACAACAAAAATCCGCCATCACTATAACCACGCTCGTAATGTGTCAATAAAACGGGTAGAAGTGCACCGAGTACAACGCTGGTTATGCCGATTAACAGATAAAAACCGCAGCTTAAAGCGAAAATTCTTCTCATAAGTTGTCCTCCTAAGATGGATATAAATTTTATATTATGTAAATAATGTTTCTTTCGTATATAACTTATACCATAATTATGCAATTGTACATGCTTTTTATTGTAAAATAATGTTAACTTTTGACGAATGAATGATCTTTCTCACACAATGTTCAGCCTAAAACGATTTCGTGTCGAAACAAAAAAAAGTTTCTTGTCAGTAATAGACAGGAAACTTCTTGACGTTCGGGAACATTAATCCGAATATGATTTAACTTAAGCAATCGTCCCCACTAAGCAGTCTGCACGAAGAAAATCCCATCCAAGGGAGCCTGAGCAGATGCAGGGCCAGTTCGTAATAACAAATATCCGGTTGCATCGGAAAGTCCCAGTATATCCTGATAGGGATCGGGGAAATCCGCGGAATAAATCTGACCTACGAATTGATAGTCCTCTAACAAATGGCTAATTCCATTCACACCGTTAGGTAGCATGGAAGAGAAAAATGAAAAGGCAGGGAAATCCTGTTCCTCAATCTCCATTTCCGTCAATCTTACTCCGCATAAAGGAATGGATTGAATGGGACATACGGAAGTCAGTGGCTCTGAAGTTATGGATACGTATGTACTTCCAGCGAGAATATTTTCCTTCCACTCCAGCTCATCTCCCGCATAGGTTACCTGATCCAAAAAGTATTCTGAAGCGGAATAACTGGAGAAGACCGAGATATACTTATCCGGTGGTAAAGAAGAAAGGATATGGTGCTGTTGTAAAAGTGTATTGCAATCGATGGAGAACAAATGCAACAAGGGCTGGCCCTCCGCATTAAGCGGCCAATTCGTAACATATGCAACTTCTCCGCCAATCCATACGCCAGTATTCTGGTTCGGATGATCAGGGTCAATTAAAAGTTGGGTAACTTTGTGCATGGGCAACTCCTTTTTATCTGGATTAAGCTGTTTATACAAACATCAATCATCAAATCTGACCGGTCGGTACGTTTAATCTTTGACTTGAATCACGTGTCCAAACAGCTTGTGCGCTTTGTCCCAATCGACGCCAAGTTTACCTTGCCAGCCAGCCCAAGGCATCTCCATATCAGAGCGGCCTTTGGTATTGTTAAGCTGCAACTCACCGTTCAGGATATGCTCGTTGTTGGTCCAATGGTCTGTACTTAGGGAGAGAACCTGATTGGGCAGCACACCTACCCTGGACAGCGCTTGAAGAATACTTCGACGAATCCCGGCGTGTCCTTTGACCAATTTCTCTGCAGTGAGTCGTTTCTCAAATTTTCCCGGGGATTCTTCGGCGTCAGCTTGATCCAGCATGTAAAGCAGTTGATTGAATGTGCTGATATCCTCGGAAGTCGCTTTAATGGGTCCTTGCTCAAGTAAGGTGACAAACTCTGTCAGATCGGCGTATGCACCTACGCTTGACCCACTGTAATCATAACCCTGGTGGAGGGCGTATCGGATACTGGATAGATTCTTCCAGCTCTCATCACTATGACTGAAACCGCAAACTCTGCAAGCAAGAAATTGTTCGGTCTCTTCGTAAGCATGCGCCTGCGAGTGAGTCATCATATGGTAGCTTGCGAGCGTAGATATGCCTCGTGGATAACTGCCTCCGACCCCTGCAATAAATGCTTGGGTAATCGTGGACCAGGAAAGACGTTCATTCTGCTGGAAAGCGATTAGTTGTTGAATGATATTATCATGGTGGATTAACTCCAGATCATTAGCCACCCAACCTTGTGCAGCCAGTAGCTCCTGTTCGGCTGGAGTTAGTGTATCCGTTTGATAGATCATTACTTCTCGTGCTCTGTCATAATCACCATTGGTGTGTAGATATAACTTTTTAAGCACTCTCATGCACTTTTTGTCCATGGTTAACTCCTTTCCAAAGTTAATTTTTAATCTCCTATGTACTTACGTATAACAATTCATTTGCTTCGTTTCATTATAAGTGAGATGATGTGGGATGAAAATCAGTACAAGGTACTAACCCATTGAACGGAGAAGATGAACTGACAACATGAACTTGCTAATGGACCAGCGGCAATATTACAGATGAGAAGTGGTGGAGCATGCGAATTAACAAATACATCAGTGAAACGGGATATTGCTCCCGCAGGGAAACGAACCGATTAATTGCAGCCGGGCGCATCACGATTAATGGCAAGGTATGTGAAAAAGGTGCGGACGTAGAGCCTGAGGATATCGTGCTCATCGACGGTAAGGAGATTCCTTACAATGATCGCGAGCCTGTTTACCTTGCTCTGAATAAACCTATCGGCATTGTCTGCACCGCAGCGGAACAGGTGGAGGGAAACATCATTCAGTATGTGAATTATCCCTCGCGTATCTTTGCGATTGGCAGGCTGGATAAGGCGTCCGAGGGTTTGATTTTTCTGACGAATGACGGAGATATTGTGAACAAGATGATGCGTTCGGAGCATAACCACGACAAGGAATACGTAGTGACCGTCGACAAACCTGTGACAGACGAATTCGTACGGGCGATGTCGCAAGGGGTTGAGATTCTGGACGTGGTGACGAAGCCGTGTGAGGTATATCAGCAGCATAGTGAGAACGTATTTCGTATCATTTTGACTCAGGGGCTTAATCTGCAAATCCGCAGAATGTGCAAGGCTCTGGGTTACAGAGTGCTCAAGCTGGAGCGCATCCGAATTATGAATGTTACGCTGGATGGACTGGAACGTGGACAATGGAGACATCTGGAGAAACAGGAGTTGGAGAAACTTCTATCCATGTTGAATTAGAGAAAGGCATCGAAGCAATGTCCTTGGCAAAATGAAGAGAGGCACTAATCCGTCAGGATAAATGCCTCTTTTTTGAGTTATGGTAGACGAACCATGCACTATTGAAGTTTCGGCAAGGTACTACCGTAGTCTTTTCTTTGTACTTTCTTCTCTGATATAAATGACCCGAGCAACGTTAATAGAGCTCCGAGCAGCGTTATCCAGGTAATCCGTTCATGTAGAATCAGTGCAGAAGCGACGACAGTTATGACAGGCACCAAATAAATGTACACACTTGTTTTGACGGCTCCCAGCAGACTCACTGCCCGGTTCCAGGTTACAAAACATAAGGCCGAGGCACCCAGCCCCAGAAAGAGAAAATTCGAGAGGTTGGCCATGTTGGCGAAGCGCCCAAGATCGAAGTGGAATTCGAACAGGAACAAAGACGGCAGCATGAATAATAGTCCATAAAAAAATACTTTGCGTGTTGCACCGATGGTGTGATAGGGAAGTTCACCTATTTTGCGCATGATTACTGAGTAGATCGCCCACACAGCAGGTGCTACGAAAGCGAGCAGATCGCCCAGCGGATTTAGTTGCAGAATGAAACTGCCGTTGAATCCAATCAGGATAATGCCAGTCAAGGCAATGGCGAAGCCTACAATAAACCGCTTGTGCAATGTCTCTCCATCCAGAAAGAAATGTGCAAGGACTGCAGTAAAGAAGGGGGCAATTGAAACAATAACACCTACATTGGAAGCGAGGGTGTACACCAGTGCAATATTTTCAATAAGAAAATATAACGTAACTCCGCATACTCCAGCACCGATAAACAGCATTTCTTCTCGGAGCGAGGTAATTCGCATCAACCGTGGATAGATCAGGAAGAGCACTACATAGCCAATCACGAAACGGAAAAAGAGAATTTCCACCGGGGTGAAATCGATCAGCAGCATCTTAGTGGAGATAAACGTTGTTCCCCAGATCAGGATCGTAAGTAAGGCCAGCAGGTGTCCAGTGGAGGGTTTGTTCTGACCTGTCATGACAGATCATCCGCTGTGCGATTTGAATCCACTTCATGGTTGAAGATGCGTCTGTATTGCTTGGGTGTCAAGCCAATCAGCTTTTTGAAAAAATTCGTAAAGTGACTCTGGTCACTGAAACCGGTCTGCGCGGCGACCTCAATTGGGAGATTGCCTTGTTCCAATAGACGTTTGGCCTGATTGATGCGAATCGTTTCCAGGTAGCGGTAGGGAGATATCCCTTTTTGACGGGTAAATAAACGCAACAGATGATACTTGCTCAGTCCTGTTAACTCGACCAGCTGGTTCAGCGTAATGCTCTCCATATAATGAGTCTCTATGTACTCGCATATACGTCTGATCTCGATGGTGACGTCCTGGGCAGAAACGGGTGGATCGGCATCCGCATATTCTCTCATCAGTTGTTCCAGCAGAAAGAGCAGCAGCTCTTCTTTGTGAAAGTCAGCTTGCTCTTCCAAAATCATCTGATGCAGTTCGTGTAAAGAACCAACATGTTCGCTTTGGTAGAGAACAGGAGAAGTAAATCGGGGCAAGTAATCTTGTCCTGTAATTTCCTGTACATACTGGTGCATGACCTCAGGTTGAATGTTGATGCAGCGATAATCCAGAGTTCTGCCGTCCACCTGTTCGCAGGCATGGGGATCATGCGGATTAAAAATAATCATGTCTCCAGTGTTCAGCATATATTCTTCGTTATTACATACGAGATGGCGCTTGCCTTGCTCAATAAATCCGATGACGTAATAGTCATGAAAATGATTGGGGAATTTCTGCATAATGCCTTCGAATTGATAGGCTTCGAGCTGTAAATCGGTATCGAACACGACGGTTCGCACTTCGCGAGTCACCTGCTGCACCTTCTTTCTGGTAAGTTAAATGTCATTATAATATGAAAAGAAGGAACTTTCTTGGACGATATTGCTCGCTTTGTTTTGTTCAAACATGTAAAAAAGCCAAAATACCCGCTGTCCCTAACTAGATGGATGACGAGTATTTTGGTTCAATTATAGCTCATTTAATGGATAACCATATGAATTTGAACCGAAATTATTCTTATAGCAACGTAGCAAGTGCTTCTGGTGAAAAGGCCTGAATTTCATTCACACGGCCATCACGGATTTTCACGGCCCACGTCGGATCAGCAAGTAGTGCGCGTCCAACGGCAACCAGATCAAATTCCTCCTGTTCCAACCGATGAAGAAGATCATCCAAATCCTTATGTCCTGCACCTTTACCTTCCGTATAGAGACTGGTGAATTCATTATCCAGACCGACAGAGCCCACGGCTATCGTTGGTTTGCCTGTCAGTTTTTTCACCCAGCCGGCAAATCCAAGTTTCGAACTATCAAATTCCGGCTCCCAGAAACGTCGTGTAGAGCAGTGGAATATATCGACGCCGGCCTCTACCAGCACATTCAGGAATTGCTCCAGCTTATCCGGTGTGTCCAGCGGTTTGATGTCATAATCACTCATTTTCCACTGCGACAAACGGATGGCAATCGGATAATCGGGACCCACGGCTGTACGAATGGCTTGAATAAGTTCGGTAGCGAATTGCGTACGCTTGATTAGATCGCCGCCATAGCGGTCTGTCCGTGTATTTGTTCTGGCCCAGAAGAATTGGTCAACCAGGTAACCATGTGCTCCTTGAATTTCAATGCCGTCGAACCCAAGCCGTTTGGCATGAACTGCTGCGTCCACAAAAGCTTGAATGATGTTGGCGATTTCCTCCTCGGTCATTGGTGCACCGGTCAAGTTTCCCTCAAGATCAATACCGGACGGCCCAATGGACGGAACTTCCGGATAAGGCTGTGATCCCGCTGGACGAGCCATACCCATATGCCAGAGCTGTGGAAAAATCTTGCCCCCGGCTTCATGGACTTGTCTGACGACTTCTGCCCAGCCGTTTAATGCTTCTTCGCCATGAAAACGGGGCACGCGTGGTTCGCTGGTTGCCGCCGGATGGTCAATAGTTACACCTTCGGTAATAATAAGTCCGACACCATTTTCGGCACGTCTGCGATAATAAGCTGCTACATCGGAGCCTGGCACACCATCTGGTGAGAAAGCCCGACCCATTGCGGGCATAACGATACGTGACTGCAGGGTTAAATGATGAATTGTATAAGGTTGAAACAGTTTTTCCGTCGATTGGACTTGTTGCTGCTGATGATTACTCAAGTCAAACACCTCCATAATAGTGCACCTCCAAGCGGGGTACGAGTGCAATAGTATCAATGGAGAATGCCTGTATCAACCGACGATTTAACCAATGTGTTGCTTAAGCGAAGCGACCATAATAATGTTGGTTTAACCCTGAATTACTTGTTGACCTAACAGGAGCTATTTATAATAGAGGCATTGAGAAGGTTGATTACAAGATCGATCAAAAGGGGTACTTTGTATATGTCAGGTGAGTTTTCTCCAAATCCCAATGACCCGCGGGTGATCCGAACCCGTCAATTAATTCAGGATGCGTTTTTTTATCATTTGAATAAAAAGGATTTCTCTGCTATCACGGTTCAGGATATTACGCAAAAAGCGACGATTAACCGGGCCACATTTTATGCCCATTTTGCAGACAAATATGAACTGCTTGAATCCGTTTTGTCCTATGCTTTCCAAGAATATGTGCTCAAACAGATTGATGTAGAGGCACATTTGACCGAAGAGACCTTGAAGCAACTGGTGATCTCGTTATGTAATTACCATGATTCAAGCAACCAGTGTATCAAGAAATATGAGTCCGTAGCGCCAATCTTTGAGGAAAACATTAAGGCTCAGTTAGAAAAGCTTGTTCTGGAGCTTGCCATGAGTCAAACACATGGTGCGGAGCCACCCAGAACATTGGCGTATTTGGCAACGATGCTGAGCTGGTCGATCTATGGGGTGACGTATCGTTGGAATCTGGAGGAGAGGCAGGAATCCCCGGCTGAGTTGGCCGAGCGAGTGGTGCCGTTTATGATGAATGGAACAGGTTTGCTGAATTAACGAACGGTAGAATTGAAGGATAGAGGATATCTATAAGGATAAGGGTAGAGAGAAAGAGCAGATGGGATCTGCTCTTTTTGTTTTGATAATATCGATAGAACTTATAGTAAAGATGACATATCCATATAAGCATTTACGTCAGATGTAATTACCTAGACAACTTCATCGGAAGGCTTGTTAAAGATTGTCCGGCCGCAGAAGCGGTCAGGTTTTCCTCCAGATTGAATCCTTGCACGGGTTCAATGCTGGTGAACGTTTTGAGAAATGCGGTCAGTACAATTTTGGCCTCTAGACGGGCCAGAGGAGCCCCCAGACAGAAGTGAGTACCAAAACCAAACGCAAGCTGTTTATTATTGTTCGCTCGATGAATATTCAAAGTGAACGGATCTTCGAACATGGTCTCATCCATATTGGCTGCACTCATCCACGCCACGATAGCGTCTCCCTTTTTCAGTTTAACTCCGAGCAGATCGTTATCCTCTTTGACCATACGGTCCATTTTGCTGATGTGAAAGCGATATCTCAGCATTTCCTCTACCGCGGCGGGGACAAGCTCAAGGTTATCCCTGAGTTGGGCATACAATTCCGGTTGGTCATACAGAAGAGCATAGAACGAGTTGGCCAGCAGGTTGCTTGTGGTTTCTATGCCGGCTCCCAGAATAAACATGGTGGTTCGCACGATCTCTTCATCCGTAAAGTGCTCGCCATCCAATTCCACCTGAATCAGGTCCGATATGATATCTTCTCCCAGATTGGACCTTTTGGACACAACGAAGGGATACAAGTACTTGAAATATTCTTCCCCGGCTATCTTTTTCATTTCGTTAATTTGATCAAAAGTGGCATCGGTAGTAGGCATAAACATGGTGTCCACCCAATCCTTGAACAAATGACGATCTTTGGAAGGAATGCCGAGCAGGTCCGACATGATAATGACAGGAAACATGCTTGTATAAGCTTCAACAATGTCCACTTCTGATTGACCTTCAAATTCGCTGATCAGCTCTTCAGCCACAGCCTCGATTCTCGGTTCCCAGAGCTTGAGACTTCTGGGTGTAAATGCACTTGCCAGCAATGATCTCCGCTTGCGATGTTCCGGCGGATCTACGTTGTGAATATCCAGCTTGTCCGGCATGTGATGCTCACTGTCCGCACCTTCTTCTTCACTTGAATATCCCACGTTAACAATAGATCTTTTTCTCACACTGGAGAAGTGCTCGTGATCATTAAGCACGGTTTTGACAAGATCATACCTGAATACATGCCAGGAATCGGTCTCTTCATTGTAGATGACGGGTTCCTGATTCAACATGCTGCGATACCAACGGTAGGGACTGAATTCTTCTTCTTTCGATTGGAAATTCGTGATTTCAGACAGAGAAATAATAGAGCTCTTCGTCATTCGTTTCGCCTCCTTGGTTGGTCTCATTGACAAATATAACAAACAAGAGTACTTTAATTCAAGTAGTTTAAATTGAGATAATAAGGTGGAATAGAGAGTGAAGAACATACTGAAGCACGGTGGAGTCAAGGCAGGCATATTTATGATCGTTTTTTACCAAATTGTAATGTTGACCGTTTTCATGTCGGGGTATAGCGTAATCCCCAAAAATGTAACGAATCTTACGGTCGCTATTGTCAACGAAGACCAGCAATCCGGAACTGAATTTGTACAAAAGTTGCAAGAACAATTGCCATTTAAAGTCGTTACCAACGAATCATTAGTACAGGCGAAGACGGGGCTGGAAGACCGGGATATTCATATGATCATACGTATACCGGGTGATTTTACGGAGGAACTGTCTGAACAGGGCGGCAAAGCTCAGTTACAGTACCTGATTAATGAATCGAACCCAACAACAATCACGAGCTCCATGAAAAATGTGGCAGCTGAAATCACCGCGCAGATGGGTGCACAGGTTCAGGCACAGAGCTTCGAGGGTGTGTTGAGCAGTATGCAAATTCCTGCCGAGCAATCGAAACAGATTGTGGAATCCACTATGGGCAAAGTGTCATCCGACATCGTTCTGAGCAATCCGCAGCCAGCAGGCATGCAGAATCAGATGGCACCGATGTTCATCACCATGGCGCTCTATGTTGGAGCCATGATCTATGCGATGCAAAGCATTGGGGGAATGAAGCAGCTGCAAGGACAAATGGGGAAATGGAACGCATTTTTTGCAATGCGAGGTACGAATTTGCTTGTTTCCATACTTGCTCCACTCGTAGGGATCGGCATTTATTTTATGGTGCAGGGGTATGGCGTGGAAGTGTTTATGAAAATGTGGATGGTACACAGTTTACAGCTGTTTGTGTCAATTGAGTTCACCAGCATCTTTATCATGCTTCTCGGTCAAGGCGGAATGCTGATCAATATGATATTTGTACTCAGCCAGTCCATTGCAAACGGGACGTCCATGTCACCGGAGATGATGCCAGGATATTTCAAATTCGTGAGTCAAATTACACCGATGTTCTATTCAACACATCTGGATTATAATATTCTCTTTGGCGGAGGGAAGACGGTAGAATATGCGGTTAGACTGGCATTGGTGGGCTTGGGAGCCTTTGTGATCAATACAGCCATTCATCATTTCAAAAAAGCCAAACAGACTGATACAACACAGGAGCCTGTACAACAGCCCGTTATGATATAAAATAGAAGTGATAAGGGTAGGCGATCAGGAAGAAGCTGTACCCTTGGAAGAGCAGAATGGGGGCAGTCACAATGTCGATTCAAATTTTTATACTCGGTGCACTAAGTGAGGGGAATTGTTATCCCTATGATATTAAGAAACGAATTGGGAAACATCTGGATCAAACGGATGCCAAGATTACGGAAGGCACCATTTATTATAATTTTGAAGTGTTGCTGAAGAAGGGCCTGATCGAGAAGGTTGAAACGATTCAGACTGAAAATCGACCGGATAAAACGACATATGGAATCACCGAAAAAGGACGTCAGTCCCTTGAAGAGAGCATATATAAGGTGTTTCAGAAGTTTACGAATGTACAGTCCTTATACGCTGCGTTGGTTCATTTGGATAAGGTGGATAATCAGAAAATCGCATATTTGATTGAGGATATTATTGAGAAGATGAATAAGAGGCTGGAATACATTGATTCTCATACACCTCAGGAGATTGATGTGCAGGAGGATCTGAAAGATGCACTCCTGTTAATGCGAGATCATGCCTACCACTCTATTCAAAGTGATATAATCTGGCTACAGAAGCTGCTGCATCATGTTCAGAGCAGAGTATTAAAAAGCTGAATAACTTGTTAAAGGAATGAGGAGGAGAAAATGATGTATGAACATTTGGTCGCATTTAAATTGAACGATAAAATCACTACGGTCAAACAGCAAGAATTGGTGGCTCAATTGCTCGCTTTACAGGAACAAATTCCTGGAATTGTGGATCTGACCGCAGGCGTTAATGTAACAGAGGAGACGGATCATATTCAGGGCTTCACACTTGGCCTGAGAGTGACGTTTGAAGATCAGGAGGCACTGCGTGCTTATGGCCCGCATCCTGCACATCAGGCATTTGTAACCTCTCTGAATGAGTGGGTGGAGAATGTAATTGTGGTCGATTATCCGATCCCCTCAAGATGAGGGGCTTGGAATCGCTGGTTGCCTGAAATAGCTGTTTAATGGTTTATTGAAATAACAAAAAGCACTGAACCCGGTTCAGTGCTTTTTGTTATTTATCAGTGTTTCTGATGTTATCCCTCATAAGGTAAAAACCGCGTAGATTTTCCAGGTGTTATCATCCATTTTCTTGAGCCTATACAACCCGTCTAATGAAATGGTTTCTTCGTTTAGGTCCTTACCTGCATTGATGCTCGTTTTAATTTTGCCGCCATTCGCTTCCAATACGGCATATTGATTGGAGCGCTCCACAATGGAGAAAACAGGTTTGGAGATCCAATCAATATCCATCTGGCTTTGCTCATCCAGAGCGGATGTCAGATCTTCAAGTGAAGTGAGATTAAAGGAGAGCTGATAACCGGTGTAATATGTAGCATAGATATCAGACACTTGATTGTAGCTGTGTTCAGACATCGACGTAATCTCCTGTTCGGTTGCGTTGGAAGCCAGAGTAATCAGTTCAGTTGTATCAGGGAGCTGGGTTTGTTCCAAACGTAAAGCCCGCTCTAGCATGACAACCGATTGGGCGCGAGTGGCTTTCGCAAACGGTTGAAACGTGGTGGTCGTCATACCCGAAACGATCCTTGCTTGACTTGCTTTTGCAATGGCCGAGGCTGCGTAATAGTTGGGGACATCCTTAAAGGTTTTGGCAGAGCCTTCAAATTGGATGGAGCTGGAGAAAGTCCGTACAACCATAACGGCAATATCTCCGCGGGTGATAGGGAGATCTGGACCAAATTCAGTACTGGATATGCCTCCAACTACGCCAAGTGAACTAGCGATCCGGACCGCATCGGCATACCATTTGCCTGCGTTCACATCATTAAAGGCTTTCCCTTGAGCAGTGCTATGTAGCCCTGCCGCCTGTACAAGAATAGAAACAAATTCTGCACGGGTAATGGGATGATTGGGCTTGAGAGCCACTTCGCCAGTACTTAGGGGATACCCGTTTAGTAAATCAGCATTAACGAAGTTGTCAAGGGTATCGTATGCCCAGTGATCGTCAATGTCTGTTGGATAGTATAAGTCCAACGATTTGTAGGAATCGGCAGCAGCGGCCTTATTCCAAGGACAGGCTAGTAACACTAAAAGCATGGTTAAGTAAAATAGGGTGATACCTTTAAAATTTTGTCTCATCTAGGAAGTTCCTCCCGAATTTCTCAAATTTGCCGTTAATCATCATAACAGAGATCAAGAGATTGATCTAAAGGAAATCTTTACTACTAAATCGTGACGTGTAATTATCCTTGGCGAAGAAGTATGAAGAGTGCAACGTTATTCAACTTTTGTTGTTATATTAACTGACATATAATAGATCGATTATGTGTTAATTTTGTATAAGAAGCATAAAAAGACTGAATCTATTTATATTTTGTAACAATTCCGCAACATGAATCATGGAACTTGAAGCAATTGTTTATATAATGTGAATCAACATAACATGATTTTGCAGCGGTAAAGTGATTCTAAATTACAGGGGGCAGGTAGGGATGAGAGAAACGAAGAGAATGAGGATTTTTTCACTGGGAATTCAGCACGTATTGGCGATGTATGCCGGAGCCATTTTGGTACCGCTGCTTGTGGGAAGAGCGTTAAATCTGACTGCGGAACAATTGGCGTACCTGGTATCGATTGACCTGTTAACCTGTGGTATCGCGACATGGCTTCAAGCACGCAAAGGGAAGTACTTGGGGATTGGCTTGCCAGCGGTTCTCGGAAGCTCATTTGTTGCTGTGACTCCCATGATTGCGATTGGATCACAATATGGGATTCCGGCCATTTACGGTTCCATTATAGCAGCAGGGATATTCATCGTTATATGTGCTGTTTTCTTTAGTAAAATCGTCAAACTGTTTCCTCCCGTCGTGATTGGAACAGTCGTAACGATTATTGGTCTGGCGTTGATTCCAACGGGTATCAAAAACATGGCAGGCGGAGCAAACAGCGAAAATTTCGGAAGTCTGGACAATCTGGCTCTCTCTTTCGGGGTGCTGCTCTTCATTCTGGTGCTGAATCGATATGCTCGCGGCTTTGTCAAATCCCTCGCAGTCCTCCTTGGTATTATTGTGGGTACCCTCGTCGCTGCCCTCATGGGGAAAGTGAATTTCAGCTCTGTACAGGAAGCCTCCTGGTTCCATTTGCCCCAGCCCTTTTATTTTGGATGGCCTACCTTCGAAATCGGTCCGATCATTACCATGATTATTGTCGGCACCGTTGTCATTATCGAATCTACAGGTGTGTTTATGGCCTTGAGCAAAATCTGTGATCAACCGATTAACGAAAAGGATTTGGCACGAGGATACCGCGCAGAAGGTCTGGCATTTGTACTTGGTGGTATCTTCAATGCTTTTCCGTATAACACATTTGCTCAGAATGTCGGTTTGGTTCAGCTCTCCAAAGTGAAAACGACCAATGTGGTTGTTGCAGCCGGAGGTATTCTGATTTTTCTTGGACTGATCCCCAAAGTTGCGGCATTCGCAACGATTATTCCCAGCGCGGTACTCGGCGGGGCAACGGTTGTTCTGTTCGGCATGGTAGTCTCATCCGGGATTAAAATGCTGCAACATGTGGATTTCAGCAAGCAATCCAATCTGTTAATCGTTGCTTGTTCGGTTTCACTCGGTCTTGGCGTCACGGCTGTGCCGGATCTGTTTGCCCAGCTGCCTCAAAGTATCCGCATTATTGTTGGTGACGGTATTATCACAGGTAGTCTGTGTGCCATCCTGCTCAATATCTTCTTTAACCTTGGATTAAAAAAAGAGAGTCTGCCCGTACAGCCCGTACAGGCTCAAGAAGCACATACGTAAGATCATCTTGCTAACAGGTATACGATCTGAATAAATGGAACAGACCCAAGATGGTATTCATTGAGGTGGAATGATCGGGAATGATTCCCCTCGCAAATGAACCTCTTGGGTCTTTATGTTGATAAACTGCAGAGTCTGCAGAGTACAATTGGATATTTTTATTCAAACATACCCCGGAAGCTTTTCACCTGTGATAAGTTCGAAAAGTTTGGCAGATTTCTTCTTAGTTAATTGAACATAAGTAGGCTTGCTTTCAATAATGATTTCAACTTGATCCTGATTAGGACTGATCCAGAGGCTATAGATGACACTTTTATCTGAGGAATCTGTGTTCTTTTTCTCGAAAAAGAATTTATAATCCGGAGGCCGTACCATATCCGCTATAGTATTGTTCGATGGGATAGAGGCGGTGATGTTCCTGATGGCTTGCACCTGTGCTGGATCGGTAATTTTTCTATACAGGGTGTATTGATTGGAGTTCTCAACCGGTTGTTGAACGATAACCTGATTTCCCTTTGATTGTATGTTGTCCGCTGAACACCCGGTAAGGCACATAAATAAAAGCGTCACACAGCCAATCACATAGATATATTTTCTCAATCTGATCCCCCCTTGAAACTTAAACGGTGCCTGGGGTATGAAAGTTACAGCAGGATGAATGCAAAAGGGATATAAATATGCTAAAGTTTCATCATGAACATGCTACATGTTCTTCCCGTTGAATTTCCATGCGACTACATAAATGAGCATTGGTTCACAAGGCTAAAATAAAACGAAGAGATATCCTGATATCGCTTGGTTACAGAAAAGGAGTTGTGATTACCATGCAACAAGAAACGTTGAAAAAAGGCTGGCACTTTGACAATAGTTATGGACGTTTGCCACAGACCTTTTTTACAAATCAGGGTGCGGTACCTGTTCAATCACCAAAATTGATCATCTTCAATACATTGCTTGCAGCCAGCCTGGGGCTGAATGTTGAGGCACTGAACACTGATGAAGTAGCGGAGGTGTTTGCAGGAAACCTGATTCCGGAAGGTGCCGAGCCTCTGGCTCAGGCCTATGCAGGTCATCAGTTCGGCAATTTTAACATGCTTGGTGATGGACGGGCTTTGCTGCTGGGAGAACAGATCACGCCACAAGGCGAGCGAGTGGACATCCAGCTGAAAGGTTCGGGAAGAACCCCATATTCTCGTGGAGGCGATGGACGTGCTGCCGTTGGACCCATGCTGCGAGAGTATATTATTAGTGAAGCGATGTATGCACTGGGGATTCCAACAACGCGAAGTTTGGCGGTTGTGTCTACTGGAGAAAACATTACACGTGAAACAGAGCGCCCTGGTGCAATCCTGACACGAGTAGCTTCAAGTCATTTGCGTGTAGCAACCTTCCAATACGCAGCCAGATGGGGATCAATTGATGAGCTCAGAGCATTGGCGGACTATACACTGAAACGGCACTTTCCCGATGTTGCCGAAGCCGACAATCGCTATCTGCAGCTGCTTCAGGAAGTCATCCAGCGGCAGGCTTCACTTATTGCTAAGTGGCAGCAGGTTGGTTTCATTCATGGCGTAATGAATACGGATAATATGGCCATCAGTGGTGAAACCATCGATTATGGGCCGTGTGCATTTATGGATGCCTACAATCCAGCGACAGTATTTAGCTCCATTGACACGCAAGGTCGATATGCTTATGGAAATCAACCGTATATTGGCGGCTGGAATCTGGCTCGATTTGCCGAGACGCTACTGCCACTGCTGCATGAGGATGAAGATCAGGCTGTACAAATCGCCCAGGATGCCATTGCACAATTCTCTGAATTGTATCATCACCACTGGCTCTCGGGAATGCGGAGCAAACTGGGCTTGTTTAATGAAGAGGCTGAGGATGAAGTGCTAATCAGGGATCTTCTTGAATTGATGGAGAAGCATACTGCAGATTACACAAATACGTTTCTCGCACTAACCTTTGATACGCTTAACGGATCTCCCTTGTTCGACACTTCAGAGTTTGCAGAATGGAATGAGCGTCGCCAGGCAAGATTGGGCAGACAACAGGAAGGGAAAGAAGAATCGCAGCAATTGATGAAGTCTAACAACCCTGCGGTGATTCCTCGTAATCATCGGGTGGAAGAAGCACTGGACCGAGCAGAGAATCACGGAGATCTTAGTGTGATGGAAAAACTTCTTGCTGTTCTTTCCAACCCGTTTGCACATTCTACCGAACAGGCTGAGTACGCGGAACTGCCTACGCAGTGCGATACCTCCTACCGGACTTTTTGTGGAACCTGATTGAAAAATTGTTATGAAGAGGCTGCCATTGGCAGCTTTTTCATTATCATGTCGAAAGGAGATTTTATGTCCAACATACGAAGCAAACCAGAGATTGCAAAAACTCTTTTTCAGTTGCTTGAGCGCACATCCTTCCGCAGGCAGGAGATGGAGAACTATGTTAACCGCTTGTTTGAGAGCCATAAATGGGAAGGTGTTCCATATGTAGAGAGTGAAAAGAATGCATATATAGTTCGTATATACGAGCGTGGCATGGTCATGTTGGAAAAAAGAATGAAACAGACAGAAGAAGTAATCTACTGGCTGCTGGAGGATATCATTTTTACGGCAGCGCATGTGGAATTGCTGAAACGATATGGTGTGGATAATAAACAGACACACTTGAATTACACAAACGCAGTGACGCAAGAACTGACCCAAAGTGTTGAGAAGGCTTTCCAACAGCTCGGTGATCCTTACTTGTATTGGCATCAGACGGGTAAACGGCATGATCTGGAGAGGCAGGAACCAAGGAAAGAGAGGTGATTGACGTGAGTGAACAGGATATTAATGATGTGTGGTATGAATATGCCTTAACCTTTGTGGGGAAAAAGAATGAATCCGCTCAGGGCTGGGCTGCGTTAACAACGAATGAACAGGAAATTGCTGCTTTATGGCTGCTAGAGGTGGATGTCTTTAACGGTGGTTTTGTTCAATTTTTCTGCAACTGGGGAGAAGAGGCGTACCTTTATGCGTTGCGGGCATTACATACGATTGGTGCGACTCAAGTGTTGGATATCATTAAGTCAGCATACGGCTGCATTGAGCATTTGGAAGAGGATGAAAGACTTACCGGACTGTGGGATATTCCTAAGTTTCTAACATCAGAGGAGGAACACCAGCTGGATACGCTGGATCAGCAATTTTGGAATAATGAAGATCAGATTGCAGAAAAGGCATATGCATATTATCACAGGAAGTTGAACATGATGTCTTTATAAGTTAGGCATAGGCGCTCATCTATTGCTCTATCTAAAGTTTAAATACTTGGTCTTGCAATGATATTAACGTTCGGCTATACTGGCTATAAATTGAATACATGAATTACGTTGATAGAGCGCAGTAGCGGCTTTGTCCCTGTTACAGAAAGTCAGGGGTTGATGGAACCTGATACATACAAGGGCTGCGAATTACACTCTGGAGTACTTGGGTAATGCCAAGCGGGATGGCAAACGATATTTTGCTGAAAGCGGTATGGACAGCGTGTGAGTTGTTGTCTGTGCAAGTTGGGTGGTACCACGGTTATGATAATCGTCCCTATGTCTATTGAAGACAAGGCGGCGATTTTTTTGTGTCCAAAAAAGGCTCACCCGGCTTAGCTCCTTGTGAATTCACGTTTAACGTAGATCATGGCCTAATACCATTGCATAGAGAAGGGGTTGTTTGTTTTGAATATTATTGATGAACTGGAATGGCGTGACGCCATTAATCAACAGACGGATGCGGAGGGTCTGCGTGAGCTGACCGAGACGACGTCGGTTTCATTGTACTGCGGGGTTGACCCTACAGGAGACAGCATGCATATCGGACATTTGATCCCGTTCATGATGCTGAAACGTTTCCAACTTGCTGGGCACCGTCCAGTGATTCTAATTGGTGGGGCAACAGGAACCATTGGTGATCCAAGTGGTCGTCAATCGGAACGTTCCCTGCAAACGTTGGAAGAGGTACAGGCCAATGTGGATGCTCTGACTGCACAAATGAAAAAGCTCTTTGTAACGGATGGCGACAATCAGGTACGTATGGTCAATAACTACGACTGGACACACAAAATCAATGTAATTGAATTTTTGCGTGACTACGGTAAAAACTTTAATCTCAACACGATGCTGGCTAAAGATGTAGTTGCGAGCAGACTGGAAGACGGAATTTCGTTTACCGAGTTCTCCTACCAGATTCTCCAATCGCTCGATTACCTGCACCTGTTCCAACATGAGGGTGTACAGCTGCAAATCGGTGGTTCCGATCAATGGGGCAACATTACAAGCGGTCTGGACCTGATCCGTAAAAAAGAAGGGCCAGAAGCTAAAGCTTACGGTCTGACGATCCCGCTTATGCTCAAATCCGACGGTACGAAATTCGGTAAATCTGCAGGCGGTTCCATCTGGCTGGATGCGAATAAAACGACTCCATTCGAATTCTACCAGTTCTGGGCGAACACGGATGACCGTGATGTAATTAAATACCTGAAGTACTTCACGTTCCTAAGCAAAGAAGAGATTGAAGCTTTGGCTGAAAAGGTAGAAGCGGAGCCGCACAAGCGTGAAGCACAAAAGGCACTCGCTGAAGAAATGACGAAATTTGTTCACGGCGACGATATGCTGGAGCAGGCGAAACGCATTACCGCAGCACTCTTCAGCGGAGATATTCGTTCCCTTACAGCCGACGAAATCGAGCAGGGATTCAAAGAAATGCCGACCTTCGAAACCGATGGTGAAGCGAAAAATATTGTAGATTGGCTCGTGGATCTTGGCCTGGAACCATCCAAACGTCAGGCGCGTGAGGATGTCACCAAAGGGGCTATCTCCATGAATGGTGAGAAAGTGACGGAGCTGGAATTCACGGTCTCTGCAGAGCACGCAATCGGCGGTAAATTCATCATTATCCGCAAAGGCAAGAAAAACTACAGTCTGGTGAAATTGAAATAGCCACAGGATTGTAGTATGAATCTTGGGAAGGTAATAGCGAAGGCATTATCTTCCCAAACAACACCAAAAAAGGACCGTCCCCAATCATGTCATTGACATCATGGAGACGGCCCTTTTTATATGCCATCCGCAAATGGCTTATTCATTTATTGATTCACAATCGCTGTGATCTCTTCATCCAGATCCAGTCTTACATTCTCACGGTAAGCCCGAATGTCGTATTCACTGTGCAGGTAGCGCAGGATCGCTTCGATCATGTTGGATTCGACCAGATACTGACTGCGGCCTTGAATCCAGACTTCAGCGGAATATCCCGTATCTTCTTCCCAGCTCAGTTCCACATTGACATCGGTTGGGCGAACACCCTTGCGTTCAGCCATGTGAATACAGATCGCGTTGACAATTTCATCCATACTCAGAACCATAGAGATTAGTACCGTCCGTTTCTGTTACGGTCATCATCATCACGATCATTACGGCGGTCATAACGACCATCTGCTGCTGGTTTACGGCGATTCGTAATGGCTCTGAACAGGGCCATTGCCAGCATTACGATCAGCATGATTGCAGCTACGTTTACGAGCAATCCAAGAATGTTACCCAGAGCGCCCATGCCACCGAACAATCCGCCGAACATCATACCAGCAAGACCACCCAGCATCATACCTTTCATGAATCCACCGCCACCACCGAAGAATCCGCCACGGTTCGTTGTAGCTGCTCCATTGCTGGAGTTGTTATTCGTATTCGATTTGCTCACATTACTGTTGGAATCGGATTTCTTAGGTGTGTTGGTATAACTTTTGGTTCCCGATTTGAAACCGCCACCACGTCTAGCGTCAGCAGAATCCGGATTCGCGACTCCGACTGTTGCAAACAGCAATGTAAAGGCCATGAAAACCATCATGAGATGTTTAATTCCGAATTTTTTCTTCATTGTAAAGATCGAACCCCCCGATAAATTTGTTTGATTACCCCAAAAATGGGCCTTACTCAAGTAATACGGTCAACTTGCAGGAACGTTTCAAATTTTGTTTATTTTTCTGAAATACTTGGACAAGGGTCCTGAATTGCCGCTTGACCATCCAGTAGCTGGGTTACCCAGTTACACCATTCGATACCCGTTTGTGCGTTCATCAACCCTTTTTGTACCAGAATGTAACTTCCGAATTCCCGACTGCCTACTCGCAAATGATCCTGAGGGATTCGGGACTTCAAATCTTCGAAATAACGGATGCGTTCCATGAACCAGTTTTTGCGCTCATTCAAAATGCGTCTCATGCTTCCGTCTTCCGCAATGCCTACACATAAAATGCGCAGATTGAACTCGTCGCGCGTAACTGGAGCGGTAACGGGAGTGGTCATCCATCCCAGCAGTTTTTCAATACCTTTCTCCGTGACTGCATACATTTTCTTGTCTGGTTTGTCAGACTGTTGTACCCAGCGGGAGGCTAAAAGCTCATCGTTTTCCATTTTGGAGAGGAGGGGATAGATCTGACTGTGTTTAGCCTGCCAATGCGGCTGGATCTTCAGCATTAGATCATAACCTGATGACTCCTCGCGGGTAAGAAGCCCGAGCAATCCGTAGGAAAGTATGTTCATGCACATGTCTCCTTAATATTAGGGCTGGGCCAGCGAAAACAATGCAAATTGTTCTCATTGACCGCTTTCATAAAAGTGTACACTGAAACTGTATGGTTTGACAACCTGACAGAACAACTGCCTCAATTTAGACAAAAAAAGAGTGCGGACCCTGAGGTCCGCACCCAAAACCATTTAGAGAGATGTCTGTTGCCCGTACCCATCTGCGACAAGATCAAGTTCACCCGTGTAGGAGTCGATGACCATGCCGTGAACGGGTACAGTAGGTGGAAGCAATGGATGTTTCTTAATCACTTCCACAGTATGTTTTACCCCCTCTTCAACGCTGTCAAACCCGCGTAGCCACTTTTGTAAACGTATGCCCGAGTTCTCCAGTGTGCTCATGACTTCCTCGGATACACCCCGTTCAACCATATGTCCAATCATAGTCTCTGCATGCAGGGAAGCCATACCGCATTCCGTATGTCCAACAACCAGTACTTCATCGGCACCAAGCTCATAGATGGCAACGAGAACACTACGCATAACAGACCCGAAAGGTTGAGAGATGATTGCGCCAGCGTTTTTGATGATTTTCACATCGCCATTTTTCAGGTTCATGGCCTTGGGCAGCATTTCCACCAGACGGGTATCCATACAAGTGATGATGACCATCTTTTTGGTTGGGAATTTGCCAGCCGTATACTTTTCGTATTCTTTAGTCTCGACAAATGATTTGTTGTAAGCCAGAATCTCTTGAATGTTGTTCATGTCCATTGCCTCCTGTTATCCAATACGATGAGCACGGCCACTTGCATTAAATGCAGCTTGTCCTACGCCCTTTGGTTTTTTATTATACCACGGTCAACAAATTGCATTATTCCTCGGTTTGGAGGAATAATGCAATTTGTATCTGTTAAAAGTTGATTATACGCAATGCAAAAAGTATCATCAATAGGGAAACCAACATTTTTTGAAGAGGTGGACGTTAACCATGGAACAACAAACACAGCAACAGCTGGAATCCTTCCGTAATCTGGCTCGCAAAATTAAGAGTTATCATGAAGCCATTGGTTTGCTTCACTGGGATCTGCGCACAGGTGCGCCCAAAAAAGGTGTCCCGACACGTTCGGAAACACTTGGCATGCTGTCGACCGAAGCATTCAAACTGCAAACCTCAGCTGACATGAAATCCTACCTGGATACATTAACAAGTCCAGCGGTGCTGGAACAGCTGGAAGATATCGATCGCCGTCAGGTGGAAGATTGCCAGAAAGAATATAATCGCAGTCAGTCCGTACCACCGGAAAAAGTACAAGCGTATACCGTACTTACCGCCAAATCGGAAACGGCTTGGGAAGATGCCAAGCATAATAGCGATTTTGCAGGTTTCTCGCCCTACCTTACCGATATTGTGAAGCTCAAACAAGAGTTCATTGACTACTGGGGTGTGAAAGATACTCGTTATGATACCCTTCTTGACATGTATGAGCCAGAACTGACGGTAGAAAAGGTGGATGCGGTATTTGCCCGTCTCAAAGCCCGCTTGGTGCCTCTGCAAGAGAAGATCAACGCGTCGGCCAACAAACCGGAGACAGAGTTCTTGAACCAGCTGTTTGACAAGGATCAACAGGAGAAATTCAGTTTGTTTATTCTGGGACAAATGGGTTACGATTTTGAAGCCGGCAGACTCGATGAGAGTGTTCACCCGTTCGCAACGGGCCTGAATCCAGGAGATGTGCGGATCACGACAAACTATTTGCAGGATGATGTGACGAGTGCGGTCTTCAGTTCACTACACGAAGGCGGACACGCCCTGTATGAGCAAAATATTGACGACAGCCTGGCTGGTACTCTTCTTGCCGAAGGAACGTCCATGGGAATCCACGAATCCCAGTCGCGTCTTTGGGAAAATATGATTGGCCGCAGTCTTCCATTCTGGACGCGCTATTATAAAGATCTGCAACAGCACTTCCCTCAATTAAACGAGGTTGAGTTAGAAGATTTTTATCGGGCAATTAACCGGGTTGAAAGCTCTCTGATCCGGATTGAGGCAGATGAGCTGACGTACAATCTGCACATCATCATTCGTTATGAAATTGAGAAAATGCTGTTTAACGAAGGCCTGGAAGTTAAGGACCTGCCGGAGACCTGGAATGCAAAATACAAGGAATATCTTGGCGTTGTGCCGCCGAATGATGGTCTGGGTGTGCTTCAGGATGTGCACTGGTCGGGTGGTGACTTTGGTTACTTTGCTTCTTACTCGCTCGGCAACATGTATGCTGCACAGATTCTACATACACTGCGCAAAGAAATGCCGGAGTTCGATGCCCATATTGCTGAAGGTAACCTGATTCCAATCAAGGAATGGTTGACTGACAAAATTTATCGTTATGGCAAAAGCCGCACTCCTTCCGAACTGATTGTGGCCGTAACGGGTGAAGAGTTGAACCCGGACTATTTGGCCGATTATCTGGAAGCGAAATATACCGAGATTTACAAGCTGTAGTACAGCTATAACATCATCATCTAACTCTTGAAGAGCGGGGCGTCTTTGCCCGGCTCTTCTTTTGCATGCAAGTTCTTAACCTTTTGCTGGGCATCAGCATATTCATAGTAGAGAGAACAGC
Organism: Paenibacillus sp. FSL W7-1088; assembly: GCF_037969855.1. NCBI lineage: Bacteria > Bacillati > Bacillota > Bacilli > Caryophanales > Paenibacillaceae > Paenibacillus > Paenibacillus sp. FSL W7-1088. Next base: position 4,502,966 of record NZ_CP150216.1, on the reverse strand, counting down.
TGAAACCAGTGAAGGAGGGAAATATCATGAAATACACGCCCTGGTTCATCCGGGCCATCGTCATTTTGCTCATTATCATCGTAGCTCTCACCAGCTGCAATAGAGATAAGGATGAAACCAAAATTACGATTGGTGAAGTCACACGTTCTGTGTTTTACGCGCCTGAGTATGTGGCCGTGGCCCAAGGTTTTTTTAAGGAACAGGGGCTTGAAGTGGACATTCAGACGACGGCTGGCGGAGACAAAACGATGGCTGCATTGCTTGCAGGCTCAGTAGATATCGCACTGGTCGGAGCAGAGACGTCTATTTATGTCTATCAACAAGGCGCAGAAGATCCGGTCATTAACTTTGCCCAACTTACACAGACGGACGGAACGTTCCTGTTTGCCCGCAATCCCGAAGGCGACTTCAATTGGGATCAATTGAAACAGAGTACATTCCTTGGACAAAGAAAAGGCGGTATGCCTCAAATGGCAGGCGAATTCACGCTGAAAAAACATGGCATTGATCCGCAGAAAGATCTGGAACTGATTCAAAATGTGGATTTTGCCAACATCGCTTCTGCATTTGCTTCAGGTACGGGGGATTATGTACAGCTGTTTGAACCTCAGGCGTCCATTTTTGAGAAAGAGGGCCGCGGCAAGGTTGTAGCCTCGTTTGGAACGGAAAGTGGTCATCTGCCTTATACGGTCTTCATGACCAAACAAAGTTATATCAACGACAACAAAGACATTGTACAGAAGTTCACTAACGGCTTGCACAAAGCACAAGCATGGGTGGATTCCCACACCGCTGAAGAGATTGCTGAAGTCATCAAACCTTATTTCAAAGATATCGATCCAGCCATTCTGGTAAGCAGTGTGAACCGTTACAAGGAACAGGGCACCTATGCAACCGATCCAATCATTGATGAAGACGAATGGAATAACTTGCTGGACGTCATGAGTGCTGCGGGAGAATTGAAACAGCGTGTGGATTCTCAATCGATTGTGGATAATTCCTATGCAGAACAAGCAGCATCAGCGAAGTAACCAGGTATTCAGGAAAGGACGTGAGCATGTATGCCTGAATCCGAAACGGTGATCAGACTGGAAGGAATTTCGCAAGTTTATGTCAGCGAGCGTGAAGCATCACTGGTTATCGAAAATTTGAATCTTCAGGTCGAGCAAGGAGAGTTCGTTAGTCTTGTCGGCCCAAGCGGATGTGGTAAAACGACATTGCTGTCGATCATCGCCGGGCTGCTCACACCGACCGCAGGCGAGGTCAAGGTTAAAGGGAAACGCATCGAAGGCCCGTCTGCCCAGATCGGCTATATGCTGCAACAGGATTATCTGTTTCCATGGCGCACCATTTTGGATAATGCCCTGATCGGACTTGAACTGACAGGTACGCTCAATGAACAGAGTCGTGAGCGCACACGTGAGCTGCTGGCAGGTATGGGTCTGGCTGGCACCGAAGCCCAGTATCCTTCCGAGTTATCCGGGGGCATGAGGCAACGGGTGGCTTTGGTACGTACACTGGCTACGGACCCGGGAATACTGTTGCTGGATGAACCCTTTTCCGCACTCGATTATCAAACCAAGCTGCAGCTGGAGGATCTGGTCTCGGACACATTGAAGAAATCCGGCAAAACCTCGGTGCTTGTTACCCATGATCTGTCGGAAGCTATTGCCGTCAGTGACCGCGTCATCGTGCTTGATCGCAATCCGGGGCGCATTCGGAAGCAGTTTATCATTCCCGAAGATCTGCGGAACGCACAGCCTTTTCACGCGAGGGAGCAGCCAGGGTTCAATGAGCTGTTCCAGGCGTTATGGAGTGAACTGGATCAGTCCGGAGGAGGTGAGAAGAACGGGTGAATCAGACGAACCAGAAGCAGGAGATGCGTGATGATTGGATGAGACAGCTGCACCAAAGTCATATTCAACAGGTTGCCAGATGGCGACATAAAGTGCTGGCGGTGCAGCTGTCCATGCTGGTGTTTATGTTTTTGCTGTGGGAACTGGCGGGAAGGTTGCGCTGGATTGATGTGCTTTTGTTCAGTTATCCGAGCAAAATTTTCAATCAGATCTGGAAGGATATCGTCAGTGGAGAACTATGGGCGCATGTTGGGGTAACCGTTGGGGAAACGGCAGTCGGCTTTTTGCTGGGGACACTCGTCGGAACACTGCTTGCGGTTCTGATCTGGTGGTCTCCTTTTTTGTCCAAAGTGCTTGATCCCTATATGGTTGTGTTCAACAGCATGCCCAAAGTAGCGCTGGGTCCAATCTTTATCGTTATGTTTGGTGCAGGATTTACGGCCATTGTCATGACGACGTTATCCATTACAGTCATTATTACTACACTTGTCGTGTATAACAGCTTTAATGAAGTAGATCAGAACTATATTAAGGTTATCCGTACGTTTGGTGGCGATCGCTCCGAGATTTTCAGCAAAGTCGTATTGCCCGCTTCGTTTCCTGCCATTGTCTCTACCTTGAAAGTAAACGTGGGCATGGCCTGGGTCGGTGTGATTGTGGGTGAATTTCTGGTCGCCAAGCAGGGATTGGGCTATCTGATCATCTATGGATTTCAAGTGTTCAACTTTACCCTTGTTTTATCGAGCTTGTTGATTATTGCGGCTGTAGCCACAGCGATGTACCAACTCGTTGTATATGTAGAACGAAAGCTGCTGGCAGGACGCAGGTAATTCTGCACAGCATGTGTGTGCAAAATAGAACGCTTCATGATATGTATACAATTTCACAAGAGGTGTCACGTTGCCGTAACCTGTAAAATCAAGTACCATACTAATACGAATATTCCGCGCAGTCCGGAATGAATGCGACGATTGGAGAAGAGGGCCCAGAGGCTTCTGTCGCATCAAACAAATTGCCAGCGTCCCTCATCCGGGGCGCGTTATTGAGACCGACATGCATATGCGTGTCGGTTGATGTCGTTTATGAGTGTAGAAGCGAATTGCGATATGCGGTTGTTTCGAAATGATTCTTTTGATTAGATAAGAAATGGTTTTTGGCAGGATGTGTAATACTAAGGATATGAGATATGACGATACACGCTGTCAGGCATTGGACAAGCGCTCACCTGGATAGGTATTGCTCGCTGGCTTTGACATTTTTGCAGCTTAGAGGAGAGGGAGTTAGATGGGTTTTAGGGTAATTAAAACCGCAATAGCCGCGCTGATGGCCGTGCTGATTGCGGACTGGTGCGGCTTGCCCGGACCAACATCGGCGGGCTTGTTAGCCATACTCGGCGTTGATGTGACACGAAAAAGAAGTATTCGCACCATATCTGCGAGATTTTTCGCTTCCGTAGTGGGGCTTTTATTTGCAAGTGTACTTTTTCACTTTCTTGGCTTCCATTATTGGGTGCTGGCGGTCTACATACTGATTGCATTCCCGGTTATCGTTCGGGCCGGATTCAAGGAAGGCATTGTGACGGGTTCTGTCGTGGTGTTCCGGGTATTTAGCGGCGGTGAAATGGACGTACAGGTGGTTTTGATCCAAATTGGGCTGCTGTTGATTGGTCTCGGTTCCGCGATGGTTGTCAATCTGGCCTATATGCCGGCTGCGGACCCGCAGATGCTGCGTATTCGCAAAAGAATTGATGAATTATTCTCGGTTATCTTCAAGGAGTTTGCAGCCACGCTGCGCAATCCAAACGAAGTATGGGCAGGAAAAGAGCTTATTGAAGCCGACAAGGCTGTACTGGGCGGCATTGAAGCGGCCAAACGTTCATTGGAGAATCAGGTCATCCACCCGAATGAGGGATGGAGTGTTTACTTTTATATGCGCAAAACGCAATTGGATTCCATCCAGCATATGATGCATCTGGTATCCCAGATCTATCAGAAGATGCCGCACGCCGAAATGGTATCGGAGCTGTTCGACCAGCTCAGTCAGGATGTGCTCACTGAATCTTACACTGGACGTACAGAAAAACTTCTCGCAGATGTGCAAGAAGAATTCAAGCAAATGGAATTGCCGGATACAAGGGAAGAATTCGAGATTCGTTCCGCGATTCTCCAGCTGTGCCGGGAACTCGCGCTGTATCTGAAAATAGCCAAGAAGGACAAAGCACCGTCTCCGGTATCGGACCGGTCCCAATCTACAAATGAATAATAGAAAATAGTTGTCACCCTAGACGGATGCCCTGCATACACTTGTAAAGAATGATTGTATGGAGGAGGTTTAAAGATGTCATTGAGTCATAAACATCAATGTAGAGAGATCATCACGAAGGCGATCTGCGGCAAAGGTCGTAAGTTCTCTACCGTAACACATACCGTGACTCCGCCACATGGTCCGACCAGTATTTTGGGGGCTTGGATTATCAACCACCAATATGAAGCCGTATCAGCGGGGGACGGAATTGAAGTTATTGGTACTTACGATATCAACATTTGGTATTCCTATGACAAAAATTCACAGACGGATGTAGCCAAAGAAACGGTGTCGTATGTAGAACATGTGCCTTTGTCCTATCTGGACCCGAAACACCGGGCCGCCACTGTGGAGGTATCTGCGGATGCAACGCAGGAACCAAGCTGTGTGGAAGCCACGGTGTCGGCAGGTGGAGGCAGCGTAATTATCCGGGTGGAACGGGAATTCGCTGTTGAACTGGTTGCCGAGACCAAAGTTTGTGTGAAAGTGTGCACGGATGGCTGTGGAGATTACGAAGACAAGGATTATGACTACGGCAGTGGTGATGGAGATTATGATGATCTCGATCCCGACCTGCTTGACGATGAGCTGTAAGCTCAGCGATCCGGATTCATAAACTTAAGGTATTATATGCGCCGCGAGCGGCAGTGAAGAGGGCGTAAGCCCTCTTTTTTCATTTTGGGCGACAATTGGGAGGAGGGACAGGATGAATGTGATCGATGAGGCCGAGGAGTCGGTGCGCCGATATGAACGCATGCTCCCTCGTGAACGGGCAGATCGACTGAAACGATCCGGAATTGAAGTACTGGCATCGCAGGGCAGGCGTGACCGGGAGTTGGGTCTGCGTGTACGTTACGATGTGGAGATATGTTGTCTGCAAGCGATTCGCATCAAACGTAGGGACACCAGTGGCATGGGGGGAGCGCAAGAACGTGTGCTGGATCGTGAAGCGGCATCAACGTTATTCAAACGCATTGAACGGCTTGCCATCAAAGCATTGTATACGGTTGGACTGGATCACGGCGCTGTAAGACTGGAAGCGTCAGGAAAGAGCGGTTGTGCTGTCATCTCGATTGACCCAAGGCCATGGAAGGGCATGACGGATCTCTCTGCCATGTACCGTGCAGGCTGGGAACAGCTTCAGTCCGAACTGGATGAAGAGCGGATTCGTAATGCAGCACCCATCCTTGGAATGGACCCCGAATTCCTGCTTGTGCAGATGCCAGAATCCAAAATCGTGCCCGCCTCCAGATTTCTCGAACGAACAGGTGTAGCTGGCTGTGACTCCGTAACGATCAATGGACGACGAATATATCCTGTAGCCGAACTGCGACCTGCCCCCAGCTCCGAGCCGCGTGAATTGTTGGCTCATCTGATGAGAGCTTTTGCGGCCGCATCGCGCAGTATTAGTGATCACTCGCTAATCTGGCAGGCAGGGGGAATGCCCCAGCGCGGCTTGCCACTCGGCGGACATATTCATTTCAGTGGCGTTACACTAAACGGGGAGCTGCTGCGTGCACTTGACAATTATCTGGCGCTGCCGCTTGCCGTTCTTCAGGACCCACGAGGTTCGGGCAGGCGTCCACGTTATGGGGTATTGGGTGATTTTCGACTGAAATCTTACGGTGGATTCGAATACCGCACGTTACCTAGTTTCCTGGTATCCCCTCTGGTTGCCAAAGGCGTTGTTGCTCTGGCTGGTCTTATCGCGAGAGGTTACCAACAATTGCTTCAACGTCCATTGGCGAAGGCTGTTATTCATACTGCTTTTTATGAAGGCAACCGTGAAGTGATGCAGGCGCATATTCCGGCATTACTGGATGATCTGACGCAAATGGATGGTTATAACCGCTATGAACGCTACGCCGCTCCATTAATTAGCCAGCTAAGACTGGGCAGGACGTGGGATGAGAGTCGGGATATACGCAAACTCTGGAATATTCGAGCAGGTTCATGAAGAGTGGGCACTTTTTTGGTATAATGAGAAATAAGTTGATTTTGATCATCGTTACGGAAGAAATGGAACAGCAACCTGTGAGGGAAGCGGCAGATGCCGAAACATGAGGCGGTGGCACGAATAAGTTGCCTGACCGCCTTATTGCTCCTTCCGGGACTGCTTTCTCTTCCTGACAACATTGGAACGGATGGAGGATACTCATGGCTCAGTATACGCCAATGATTCAACAATATTTGCAAGTGAAGGCCGAAGCGCAGGACGCTTTTCTTTTTTTTAGATTAGGTGATTTCTATGAAATGTTCTTTGAAGATGCAGTTAATGCTTCTCGTGAGCTAGAAATTACATTAACAGCACGCGCAGGTGGGGGAGAAGACAAAATCCCGATGTGCGGTGTGCCTTATCATTCGGCTGACAATTACATACAGCGCTTGATTGAAAAAGGATACAAAGTAGCCATCTGCGAGCAGATGGAAGATCCGACAGTAACCAAAGGCATGGTACGGCGAGAAATTGTACGAGTTATAACACCCGGAACGGTAATGGAAGGCAAGACCTTGGGGGATAAGTCCAATAACTATATGGTTTGCCTGACAGGGAACCAGAACACCATTGCACTGGCTGCCTGTGACTTGTCCACAGGGGAGCTATACGTCACCTCTGTTCCATACTCGCAAGAGTGGCTTAAGGATGAGATCGGGATCTACGAACCTTCGGAGCTGGTGGGTGATGCTGCGTTGCTGGATACGGTGGCTGTCCAGTCATCTCCAATTGGTCGGCCTGTAGTATACACACCATGGACGAAGAGTAAGGAAGATTTGGTGCGTCAGCAATTCGGCGAAGCGGTATGGGCACGTTTGGAGCCTGAACGTCAAGCCTGTATAGCGCGGCTGTTCTCCTATTTAAGTGAGACACAGAAACGTTCACTTGGACAATTGACACAGGTTTCAACGTATGAGCCGGATCACTTTATGATTCTGGACCCCTTCACTCGGCGTAACCTGGAACTGGTGGAAACCGTACGTGAACGTTCGAAAAAAGGTTCACTGCTCTGGCTCCTGGATCGCACAGAGACGTCCATGGGTGCCCGGATGCTGCGCCGTTGGGTGGATAAACCCTTGCTGCAAAAAGGCAAAATTAATGAACGTCTGGAAGCGGTAGATACGCTGTATAACCAGTTTATATTGCGGGAAGATCTGCGTGCAGAACTCAAAGACATCTACGATCTGGAACGCCTGGTGGGGCGGATTGCCTTCGGTAACGCCAACGGTCGGGATCTGAATGCACTGAAGATGTCACTGGACAAAATTCCAGGGCTACGTCAATATTGTGCAGATTCGCCTTCCAAGACGCTGCAGCACATTGCTGGCATTATGGATGATTGCAGTGATCTGCGAGATGCAATCGGTCAGGCTATCGTTGATGAACCGCCTGTATCTGTGCGTGATGGCGGCTTAATTCGTGAAGGGTACCACGAGCGGCTGGATGAGCTCCGGGAAGCCTCGGTGAATGGTAAGCAGTGGATTGCTGAACTGGAAGCCAGAGAGCGTGAAGCGACTGGCATTCGCTCGCTGAAAATCGGTTACAACAAAGTATTTGGGTACTATATTGAAATTACCAAGTCGAACCTGGCTTCTCTGCCAGAAGGCCGTTACGAACGGAAACAAACGCTTGCGAATGCTGAGCGTTATATTACACCGGAACTGAAAGAAAAAGAGACGCTGATTCTGGAAGCTCAGGACAAGATGGTCGATATTGAGTACGGCTTGTTCGCGGAATTACGGGAACGGCTCAATCAGGAGATCGCCAGGCTGCAGAAGCTGGCTGAGCTGGTCGCGGAGATTGATGTGTATCAATCCTTTGCCGTCATCAGTGCAGAACGCAATTTCGTACGGCCTACATTGACCGATGGTTACGATCTGGTCGTGGAGCAGGGGCGCCATCCGGTGGTTGAAGCAGTGATGCGAGATGGAGCTTTCATTGCCAACAATACTGCGATGCAGAAGGAAGAGGCGCGCATTCTGCTGATTACCGGTCCGAATATGGCGGGGAAAAGTACGTATATGCGGCAGGTGGCGCTGATTTCGATTCTGGCACAGATCGGCTGTTTCGTGCCAGCTGGGCAAGCTGAAGTGCCGATTATGGATCGTATTTTTACACGGATTGGTGCGGCAGACGATCTCATCGGCGGACAAAGTACGTTTATGGTGGAGATGGCCGACATTCAGGTCATGACGGACAAAGCAACACCACGCAGTCTGATTATTATTGATGAATTGGGTCGGGGAACGTCTACCAGTGAGGGAATGGCGATTGCCCAGTCTGTCATCGAATATGTGCATGATATCATTGGGTGCAAAGCGCTTGTATCAACCCATTTCCATGAGCTTGCTCATCTGGAAGAGAGTTTGGACAAGCTGGCGAATTACTCCATGGCCGTTCAGGAGAGTGGGGACAAGGTTAATTTCCTGCGTAAATTGATCGCCGGGGCTGCCAGCAGCAGCTACGGAATCTATTGCGCACGGCTTGCAGGTCTGCCGGACAGCATCATTGAGCGGGCGAATGGCTTGTTACACGGTTTCGAACATGCGGCCGCTCAGGTTGCGGTTGGAAGTGAATTTGCCGGGAAGGACAAGCAGCAACGTGATGACCATGATCAGCGCGTGGAGTTCCAGCCGACAGATCATTCCTCATTAATCCGTGAAGGTGAGTCTGCGGAAACTGTTGAATTGGCTGTTGCAACTGAAGCTCCAGAACAGAAACAACAGGACAAAAAACAAATTGGGAAGCAGCAGTCAGTCTCCAAACATGCTGATGTGGTTCAACTGTCCATCTTTGGGGATGAAGAGCCAAGTGTAACTCCGAAAACGGAGGTTGTTGCCCTTGACAAGCCTGCCCGGGAGTTTATTCGTAATATGAAGGATATTGATGTAATGAACATGACGCCACTTCAGGCGATGCAAATACTGAATGATCTCAAATTAAAGGCACAGCAATTATCCTGAGTATAGGGGAGGGGAAATCCTGTGGCGAAAATTCATGTGCTTGATGAACATATTGCCAACCAGATTGCGGCAGGTGAGGTGGTCGAACGGCCAGCTTCAGTCGTTAAGGAGCTGCTCGAAAACTCGGTGGATGCAGGCGCCTCCAAAATTGATGTTACGGTGGAAGAGGGCGGACTGCTCCGTATTCGGGTCAAAGACAATGGTTCCGGTATCGAACCGGAGGATATGGAAAAGGCCTTCTATCGTCATGCAACCAGTAAAATAGCTCATGGCCGCGATCTGTTCCAGATCACAAGTCTTGGATTCAGGGGAGAGGCCTTGGCGAGTATTGCCGCTGTCTCCAAGGTGGAAGTGTTATCGGCCAGCGGGAATGACGGGCGAGGGCGCCGAATCGTGATTGAGGGCGGTAAACTTCTCTCACATGAGGATGAAACCTCACCCCAAGGCACGGACTTTGAGGTAAAAGAACTATTTTTCAATACGCCAGCTAGGCTTAAATATATGAAAACGATCCAGACTGAGTTGGGGCATATCTCGGATGTTCTCTATCGCATGGCGATGTCTCATCCGAATATCTCGTTCACGCTGCGACATAATGAAAATACGCTGCTTCAGACGCTGGGCAATGGGGATCTGCTGCAAGTGGTTGCGGCAATCTACGGTACAAGTGCCGCCAAAGCGATGCTCCCCATTCAGGGAGAGAGTCTGGACTATCATGTGAGTGGGCTGATCAGTTTGCCGGAATGGACTCGTGCGAATCGTGGCGGCATGTCGACCATTGTAAATGGACGATTTATTCGAAATTATGGGCTCAACCAGGCTATTTTGAAGGCGTATCATACGCTGCTGCCCATTAATCGGTTCCCGCTTGTCGTGGTGCAATTGGAAATGCATCCGTCCCTGGTTGATGTGAACGTGCATCCGGCGAAGCTGGAGGTTCGTTTCAGCAAGGAAGCGGAGCTGTACGAGTTTGTGGAAACGACACTGCGTGGAATCTTGCGGAAGGAAGTGCTCATTCCACAGGTAACCAAGCAGCAAATCAGACGTGGAGATAACAGTTCCTTTATCCAGGAACAATTTCTGTTCCCCAGAGGTCCTTTAAAGGACGAAACAGAATCCGCGGGGTATGGGCAACAGGGTCCATTAGGGATAACTGCTGGCCTCGATAAAACGACTTCAGAGGACGATGATCTGGATGCTCCGGCTGATGTGCAATCACTTTCTGATGGAAAAGGTGAGGGCCAGATGCTGCCTTTGCCTGAAGCTCCACCCGAGATACCACCAGCCTATGATCCATTTGGGATGTTAAGCGGGGACCCAGGCTCTAATGATGTTCTGAAGCAAAATTATAGTCCTGACGAAAATTCCCATAGTGATCCAGCTTCTGCTGTGGGTGGAAATACCGGTGCTGCTACAGATCGTGCTGCGCAAGATGCCATACCTTCAACTGAGGATAAGGGGATATCGACTTCACACGCTCAGGCTTCTACGTATCGTTCCAATTCGGTGAATTCTCCGGTCAGAGAAGGACGTTCATCGTATAATCCATCTGCGGTGGCTGCAAAAGGAGAGCGAAGCTGGAAGGCTCCAAATTTACCGGATTCGGCAAGGTTGGCATCCGCCGTTAAGTCGGATGCTTCTATGCCTGCGTTTCCCGAACTAAGCCTGATTGGGCAGCATCACGGGACGTACTTGATTGCACAAAATCAAGATGGTCTATATCTGATTGATCAGCATGCGGCTCATGAACGGGTGAATTATGAGTATTACTACGAGCAGTTTGGCAATCCGGCTCAGGCTTCGCAGGAGCTGCTGCTGCCCATTACACTGGAGTTCACACCATCCGAGACCGAAAAGCTCAAAACAAGACTGGCTTGGTTCGAGCAGGCGGGTGTGTACTTGGAACATTTCGGTGGGCAAACTTTCCGGGTCCGTTCCCATCCGTTCTGGTTCCCCAAGGGGGACGAGAAAGACATTATTGAAGAGATGTCAGAATGGGTGCTGAGTGAACGTAGTATTGATGTTGCCAAGATGCGAGAAGCGGCGTCTATTATGTGCTCTTGCAAGGCTTCTATTAAAGCCAATCAGAAATTGACGGATCAGGAGGCGGAAGTCTTGATTCAACGCCTGGGTTCCTGCCGTCAACCGTATACTTGTCCACATGGGAGACCGATTGTGGTGTCATTTTCAACCTATGATCTGGAGAAATTGTTCAAACGGGTCATGTAGCTATTTAGGAGGAAGTTATGTATATTACAACCGGTGAAAAGGAAGCAGGCCACCTTGTGGAACGTGCACGAAACCTGGCGGAAACAACAGGAGGGACCTATGTACCGCGCAAAAAAATGTCTTTACCTGCACTGACTGCACATTATGGGATAGATGAAATTGTAGTTGTGCTTCAGGGCAAAGTTCGTTTATTTCGTCCGGATTCACCGCTGCTTGAGTTTCACCCCAGTATGGGATTTGTTCGGGCCAAACGTGTGTTAAATGGAGAAGCTGATCCGATGCTGGACGCAGGGGCGATCCTGGAAGGGGATACCGTTATCGATTGTACAGCAGGATTGGGCACCGATGCACTGGTATTCTCGGTTGCTGTAGGCAAAAGCGGTCGGGTCATCGCCTGTGAAAGCTCACTCCCACTGTACACCTTATTGGTAGAAGGCATGTCTCAATACGAGAGCATTAAGCCTGCGGTAAACGAAGCTTTCCGGCGTATTGAGCTGCGGCATGCGAATCATCTCGATTTGCTGCGTTCCTTGCCAGACCGAAGCTGTGACACGGTATATTTCGATCCGATGTTTCGTGAACCAATGCTTGATTCAAGCGCCATACAGCCTTTGCGAGATTATGCAAATCCAAGTGCACTGGATGAACAGAGTATTATTGAAGCGAAACGAGTTGCCCGCAAGCGGGTAGTGATGAAAGAGAAGCGCGGCAGCGCAGAGTTTACGAGACTCGGTTTTGAAGTGCACGACCGGGGCAATGCAAAAACACTGTACGGAGTGATTAATGTTGAAAGCGGAAGTTAAACCGAAGCTGCTTGTGCTGGTCGGACCAACAGCAGTAGGCAAAACGAGAATGAGTATTGAGCTTGCACAGGCGTTCAATTGCGAGATTATTTCGGGGGATTCCATGCAAGTATATCGCGAAATGGATATCGGGACAGCCAAAATTACTCGCGATGAAATGAAGGGTGTGCCCCATCACCTCATCGACATCCATGAACCGGAATACCCCTATTCCGTGGCGGAATTTCAGGAAAGCTGTACACGTCTGATTGGGGAAATCCATGAGCGCGGCAAGTTGCCTTTTATTGTTGGTGGTACGGGTCTGTATGTGGAATCGGTATGTTATGGCTTTCAATTCTCGGACAGCGGCTCGGATGAAGCGTTCCGGGATGAACAGTTTCGTTATGCAGAGCAACATGGCCCGCAGGCGTTACATGATAAGCTGAGGGTCATTGATCCGGTTAGTGCAGAACGACTGCATCCGAATGACCAGCGCCGAATTGTTCGTGCACTGGAGATCTATCACCTTACTGGTGAGAAGTTGTCCGAGCAGCTGGCTTCCCAGAAAAAAGAGTCTCCATATGACCTGCTTATTGTGGGTTTGACCATGGATCGTCAGAAGCTGTATGCCCGCGTGGAAGAGCGAATTGATCTTATGATCGAGCAGGGTCTGGTAGATGAGGTCAAGTCCTTACTGGAGCGCGGCGTAGCGAGAGGGCATATCTCCATGCAGGGGCTCGGTTATAAGGAAATTGCGGCTTATCTTCAGGGTGAAGTAAGCTGGGATGCTGCGGTGGAGTGGCTGAAAAGGGATACGCGTCGTTTTGCCAAGCGGCAATTGTCCTGGTTCCGTCATATGAAGGACATCGAATGGGTGGATATGACGGAAACCGAAGATTTTGCAGGGAATTATGCCGAAGTATGTGAGATGATCAAACGCAAGTTTGACTGAATATAGAAGGTGGAATTTGCCACCTTTTTAGGACTTTAGAACCTCTATCTTTTAGCAATAAAAGGTAGAGGTTTTTACTTTTTTATATAAAACAATGTCAATATATGAGGAAATAATCGGAGATCTATACAAATTTAAACAAAGAAACTCATTGTGAAAAAATAACATAAATATTAAAATGTATTCAACTGACAGGCTAATTGATTTTGATTCTAAGCTAAAGTGGGAAGGGGGAAGATTTTATGAGTGCAGAACCGAGCGGAGTGGCAAGTTTATATCTCTTTTTCTCAGGGTTATTTGGAATTGCCTTTGCCATTGGAGGTCTTATCGCCTTAATTTGGTTAATTATCGTTCTAATCAATACCAATACATACCTGAAACTCTTAATCAATGATAGAAAAAATCGGAAAAATATTACGTTATTCAGAGAAAAAGAGAAACCGTATACAGATCCGGAAAATTGGAAGGGAATCGTGGGGAAAGGTAGAATTTGTCCCTCTTTTGCAATTCTGACAAGCGGTGTATAATGGATAAGTCTTCTAGTTGCAAGCGAAGCTCAGGCATAGGTGCAAAATAGCAGGCAAGGGGTTTTTGTGGATTATATGAATCCGTTCATGATATAATAGCACGAAAGCTACTCAGCGATATTGAATATTACTTAATCACGAATTCAAATGAACCAATGGGGGTACGGCTAATGAACAAGTCCATCAACATCCAAGATACGTTCTTGAACCAACTGCGGAAAGAAAACATTCCAGCTACGGTCTATCTGACCAATGGCTTTCAAATCCGCGGAACGATCAAGGCATTTGACAATTTTACGATCGTCATTGACAGCGACGGACGCCAGCAAATGGTCTACAAGCACGCCATCTCCACGTTCACGCCGCAACGCAGCGTATCGCTGATGCAGCAAGATAATAGCGGCGAAGCTTAAAAAATTACGAAACCTTTTTATCAACCATTTCGTCTACAAGTATAGGAATTGAAACAGAGCAACCTGAATAAGGGTTGTTCTTTTCATTCCGGGCAAAATAAGCTCAATGGAGCTTGAGCCAGCAGACGAATAGAAATTATGCAATTGAAAGGGAGTCAGGAGGTAACATGCCAAACGATCCGTTGTCGAGGTCTAACAATCGCAACAGTAATAACAAGTCAACCAAAAAAGCGAAGCCAAAGACCTCTAAAAAGAAAAAAATTACGGGTAAACGCGTTGGATGGACACTGTTTTTCACCATGGCCATCGCCATATTCTGTGCACTGGGTGGATATTTATTTATTATGGTGAGTGGCGAAAATCTGCTCAAAGCCAACATGGACAAAACAACAATTAATGAAACTTCAAAAGTATATGACCGCAACGGCCAGTTAATGGGCGAGTTGTCCATTCAGAAGCTGGAGCCGGTCAAAGAAGAAGATATTCCGGATTTAGTAAAGGAAGCTTTTGTTGCTACGGAGGATAAACGATTCTACGAGCATCAGGGCGTGGATATCTGGTCCATCGGACGTGCGGCGGTAAAAGACGTCATGGCCCGCTCCATGGTGGAAGGTGGCAGTACGCTGACACAGCAGCTTGCGAAAAATATGTTCTTGTCCCGTGACAAGACCTTCTTCCGTAAAGCGACGGAGGTTTCCATTGCAATGGCATTGGAACGCAAGTACACAAAAGACGAAATTCTGACGATGTATCTGAACCGGATTTTCTTTGGTCATCAGCGTTATGGAATTAAGGCAGCGTCTGAATTTTATTTTGGGGTGTCTGACCTTAATGAGCTGAAGATTTGGCAAATTGCTACGCTGGCTGCGATGCCTAAAGGGCCTTCTGCCTATAACCCGCTGAGCAATCCCAACGATTCCAAGGCCCGTCGTGGTGTGGTATTGCAGCTGATGTATGAGCAAGGTTACATCACCAAGGCGGAAATGGATGAAGCCAAAGAAGTAGATTATGATTATACACCGCCTGAGAAAGAGCAGAAATATCAAGCCTTTATCGACTATGTTCTTCGTGAAGCAGAGAAAGTGACTGGTAAAACGGAGGATGATCTGAATATCGGCGGGTACAAAATTTACACGACGATGGATGCTCAGGCTCAAACAGCCATGGAGAGTGCGTTCTCGGATGATAGTTTGTTTGAGTCAAGCAAAGATGATCAGCAGGTTCAAGGCTCCATGGTAATTATGAACCATGAAAATGGCAGTCTTGTCGCCTTGCTGGGCGGACGGGATTATCAAACGAAGGGCTATAGCCGGGTAACACAGAGCCGCAGACAGCCTGGATCGGCATTCAAACCGATTGTGAGTTATGCACCGGCTCTTGAATCAGGTAATTACAATGCAAACTCACCTCTCAGTAATGAAAAGCAATGCTTCGGGAATTACTGTCCGGGTAACTTGCATGGGTATTCTTCAACCATTAGCATGACGGATGCCATTACAAAATCGGAGAACATCCCGGCAGTATGGCTCCTGAACAAAATTGGTGTGAATACAGGTGTTCAGTTTGCCAAAAGCGTAGGTATCCAGCTTACGGATGAAGACAAAAACCTGGCGATTGCGCTGGGGGGGCTTAGTAAAGGTACGAATACGCTGGAAATGGCGCAAGCCTATAGCGCATTCGCCAATCTGGGTGAGTACCAGCAGGCGTATTCCATTAAGGAAATTAAGGATAGCGCGGGGAAAACGACCTTTAAACACGATAAATCGGAAACAACGCGTGTCATGAGTGAGCAGAATGCGTATTCCCTGACTCAGATGCTGCAAAATGTAGTAAATGACGGTACAGGTCGTTCGGCGCGTCTGGATCGACCGGTTGCAGGTAAAACGGGAACCGTTCAAAGTGGTATTTCCGGCAACAGTTCCAACCGTGATGTTTGGTTTGTCGGATACACGCCAGAATGGACAGCTGCCGTATGGATGGGTTACGACAATCCCGATGCAACCCATATGCTCAAGAATAGCAGTAAGCTGTCAGCTGCGTTCTTTGCCAAAGTAATGGGGGATGCATTGAAAGGCGTTCCTGTGAAGGACTTCAAAGCTCCAGCAGGAGCCCAGACACCTCCGCCGGAAAAAGAACCGGAACAACCAACACTTTCAGTGAGTGGTTTGAATGGTTCGTATGATCCATCTACGCAAACTGTATCGCTGAATTGGACTTCAACGGGAGATTCCTCGACACAGTATCGGATTTACAGAAAAGAAACATCTGAGGGACAGTTCACTCACCTCATTGATGCTGTTGGTTCGACCAGTGCGCAGGATCTAAGTGCACTCCCTGGTCTCACTTATGAGTATTATGTGACAGCCTATGATCTGGCTTCAGGACAAGAGACGGATACGTCCAATACCATATCGCTGATGATTGAAGCAGAGGAATTGGAACCACAACAGCCAGATACGGGCACGGAGCCAGGAACGGAACCGGGTACAGAGCAGCCAGGAACAGAAAATCCAGACAACGGTTTGCCGGGGAATGGAGGTTCTGAGGGTAACAATGGCAATGGAAATGGAAATGAAAATGGCAACAATGGCAACAATGGTAACGGGAATAATGGAAACAACGGCGGGACAGGTCAAGGGAACGGACAGACCGGAGAAGGAAATACACCACCAGGACAGGGAACAACAGAACCTGGAGGTACCGGTGAAGGTTCCAATGATGGGTCTGTAACAACACCGGGTGAAGTAGTCACGCCACCAGATAGTGGGAACAACGGTAACAGTGGAGAAACGAATGCACCGACAGATTCTCAAGCTGGAACTGGCGGTTAACAAGAATAAGCCGCATTAAATAATTACAACCAAAAACCTGCTCCCCTCATATTGGGGAAGCAGGTTTTTGGTGTTTGTAACATTTGAAGTTGAACGAGAGCGCTCTAACAGATGAGGCAAAGCTTGATTTTGAGTGTATAACTTAAATATGGTAAGCTGTAACTATTCGTAATACGTTGTGCAAAGCGGATTCCGGGACTTGTGGAATCGGTAATGCGGACGTTATTCGCTGTTCACCAATATCAGCAGGTCACGGACCTGTGGTCGGCAAAGAGGGGTTCGTATGAAACGGAAATTCGGGGACCGCGCGAACTGGCGCCGGATTACGAACCGACAATTTACATGCCGGTTCGTTCAATCCAAAATTTTTACGGGTTACATTACGTTGTATACGATACAAGATTTGAAAGAGCCTTTATGGAAAACCTATGGAGGGAGCACCTTCTGCATTGCGGATAAAGGTTATTCCTGGTTGCAGTATTATCCGAAAGGCGAGCATTTTGTTGTTACGGCCATGTTTGACGATCAGGAGCGGATTGTTGAATGGTACATTGATACATGCCGCAGCCAGGGCATAACCGATCAGGGTGTCCCGTGGTTTGATGATCTGTATCTGGATGTCGTTGTCCTCAAAGATGGAGAAATATTTTTGCTGGACGAGGATGAACTTGAAGATGCTCTTTCACGTAAGCACATTACGACGGGGGATTATGATCTGGCGAACCGGACAGCAAAGGATTTGTTGCATGCCATTGATGCACATGTGTTTCCATATTTCCAACTGTCCTTGAAGCATAGACAAACCCTGTTTGAGAATGGGGAGTTCCGAAAAAATATTCAGATTTGAGTCATGGAAAAGTTGCAGAATTCTTCTCCATCCTTCTAATATTAGAGCACCTGATAGAATACATTAATAATCAGGAGAGTTCAGCCCGATAAAATAGAGGTGATGGCGAATGAACGGACGGGTCATGGCTGCAGGAGGGCAACCGGGAGGCAGACCATCCAGACAAATTAATGTTGTTTTGCGTAACCAGGAACCTCAGATGCTGGTCAAAGAAGAAGAGACAGCCATACAAGCAGCAAAAGGCTTAGCTAAACATGCGCATTTTCAAGAAATTCAAGGTGAGTTAGAGCAACTGGTTGGACTGGAAAATATCAAGGATTTAGTATTTGAAATCTATGCTTTCTTACAGATTGCCCAGATGCGTACCGAGGCTGGATTGATCAGTGGGGCGCACGTGTATCATATGATTTTCAAAGGCAATCCGGGAACCGGAAAAACAACGGTAGCACGAATTGTTGCGAAGCTTTTTCAGAAGATGGGTGTATTGAGTAAGGGTCACTTGATTGAAGTGGAACGTGCAGACTTGGTCGGAGAATACATTGGGCATACGGCACAGAAAACCAGAGACTTGGTCAAGAAGGCATTGGGCGGAATTTTGTTTATTGACGAGGCGTACAGTCTGGCTCGCGGGGGCGAGAAGGATTTTGGGAAGGAAGCGATCGACACTCTTGTGAAGTCAATGGAAGATAATAAGAATCAATTTATCCTCATTTTGGCGGGATACTCGGAAG
This sequence comes from Paenibacillus sp. FSL W7-1088, assembly GCF_037969855.1. Lineage (NCBI taxonomy): Bacteria > Bacillati > Bacillota > Bacilli > Caryophanales > Paenibacillaceae > Paenibacillus > Paenibacillus sp. FSL W7-1088. The sequence continues at coordinate 4,484,535 of NZ_CP150216.1, read as the reverse complement.
AGATTGATTTTTTTCTACAGACGAATCCCGGATTACCTTCCCGTTTTCCGATTCAGGTTGAATTTCCAGACTATAGCATTGATCAATTGATTCAAATCTCCGAGATTATGGCCAAGGAACGTGACTATATTCTCATGCCACAGACCATACTCAAACTAAAGCAGCATCTGCTTCAGGAAAAAAATGAATCTCTTCATGCGTTCAGCAACGCCCGATATGTCCGAAATGCCATTGAACGATCGATACGCCATCAGGCAGTTCGACTATTGGAACAGTATACCCAAGGGAGTCCGGGAAAACTGGAGCTGATGACCATTCGCACAGAGGATTTGAAGTTTGAGCAAAAGTAAGCGATAATATAATTTTTAATGCAGCCGGCCGGGTTAACCGGTTCGGCTTAAAGCATGCCATGTAAGCATGGTGGCACAGAATATATACGGAAACGTAAGTAGAAGGAGTGAATATACACGATGACAAATGGCACACATGATACAGATATGGTGAAGAAGGATCGCGCTGTGTTGGTGAGTCTGGTTACCGATGAGGTCAAACGTTCGGGTATTAACCCGGAGTACTCCCTTGAGGAGTTGGTAAAGCTCGCCGAGACGGCAGGTGTGGAAGTGCTGAGTGTATTGTCACAGAACCTGAAAACCCGGGACACCAAATGGTTCATTGGTAAGGGGAAAGTGGAAGAACTTCGTGCAGTAGCTGAGGAAATGGGAGCAACAACAGCTATTTTTGACCAGGAACTGTCCGGTGCTCAAGTTCGTAACCTGGAAGAAGCGTTGGATCTCAAAATTATTGACCGTACCCAGCTGATTTTGGATATCTTTGCGCAGCGTGCCAACACGAGAGAAGGTATTATCCAGGTTGAACTGGCTCAGTTGAGCTATTTGCTGCCACGTTTGTCGGGTCACGGCAAGAATTTGTCCAGACTTGGCGGCGGAATTGGAACGCGGGGTCCGGGTGAAAGTAAACTGGAGACAGATCGTCGACATATTCGTGGTCGCATTGATGACTTGAAGCGTCATTTGGAAGAAGTGACACGTCATCGCAAGCTGCACCGGGAGCGTCGCAAAAAGACGGGGATCGTTCAGGTAGCGCTTGTAGGTTATACGAATGCGGGTAAATCCACCTTGCTTAAACAATTAACGGCGGCAGATGTGTACATTCAAGACCAGCTGTTTGCCACACTGGATCCAACCTCTCGGACGATGGAACTGCCAAGTGGTAAAGAAATTGTACTCACAGATACGGTTGGCTTTATACAGAACCTTCCTCATGATCTGATTGCGGCTTTCCGTGCAACGCTGGAGGAAGTGAATGAAGCGGACCTTATATTACATGTGGTCGATGCATCGTCTGCAATGCGTGAAGATCAGATGAAAACGGTACACACCATTTTGCAGCAACTGGGTTCAGGGGACAAGCCTCAATTGGTATTGTATAACAAAAAGGATGCTTGTACGCCGGAGCAGCTTGAAATGCTTCCTTTGGATAAAGAACATATCAAAGTGAGCGCTCTGGATGCTGAGGACTTGCAGAAAATTCGGGAGCTTATTCAGGCTGAATTGACCGGAGACACGAAACGGTTCCGTATTCCGGCTGAGCGTGGAGATCTTACGTCTGTACTTTACAAAATTGGTGATGTGGTTGAGACCACATTTGAAGATAATGATGTAATTTATGAAGTGGAACTGCAAAAAGGCGAATATGAGAAATTCGGTTATTTACTTGAAGATTTCATACAACTGTAACATCGATGACATATTTGTATGATAAGTTGACACGATAATTGATATTTGACGTCAGATTCGTGCTATGAAGGGGAATGAAGCAAGATGGCAAGCTTTGATTCAGAGATTATTGAACTTCAACAACAGGTTGAACGCCAGATTGAGGGGCAATTGCAACAGATTGATCGGATCACCGATCATAACCAGTGGAAAGTAATCAATGCGTTTCAACGCAGAAAAGTCAGTGATTTTCACTTTGCGGGTTCAACGGGTTACGCGTATAACGATCGCGGGCGTGAGGTGCTTGATGAAGTATATGCCGATGTGTTTGGTGCAGAGGCGGCACTGGTGCGTCCGCATTTTGCATCAGGTACACATACTATTGCTACAGCTTTGTTCGGTGTGCTCCGTCCAGGTGACGAGTTGTTGTACATTACGGGTAAGCCCTATGACACATTGCATAAAGTCATTGGCAAGCCTGGTGATGGAACAGGATCGTTACGGGATTTCGGCATTGGTTATCAAGAGACGGCTCTGTTAGAAGATGGCGGAGTAGATTGGGCAGCGGTCGAGAAAAGCATCCATGCAGCGACAAAAGTCATTGGCATTCAGCGCTCCAGAGGATATGATTGGAGATCTTCCTTCTGTATTGAGGAAATCGCTGATATGGTTGCACGTGTAAAGGCGATCAAGGAAGATGTCATCGTATTTGTGGATAACTGTTATGGTGAATTCACGGAGGAACATGAACCAACTGAAATCGGGGTAGACCTGATGGCAGGATCACTGATTAAGAATCCCGGTGGAGGTCTGGCGGAAACCGGAGGATACATATGCGGGAAGGAAAAGTACGTACAATTGGCAGCCTATCGTCTGACTGCTCCCGGAATTGGCGGTGAGGTTGGTGCGATGTTGGGAACAACTCGTGGCATCTACCAAGGACTTTACATGGCTCCGACAATTGTGGGACAGGCCATTAAAGGGAGTATATTCGCTGCAGCGATGTTTGCTGCATCCGGATTTGTAACCAAACCGGCATGGAACGAAATGCGTACAGATCTGATTCAAGCTGTTCAATTCAGTTCGGCCGAGCATTTAATTGCCTTTGTGCAAGGAATACAGCGGGCTGCTGCAGTAGATAGCCATGTTGTTCCTGAACCGTGGGACATGCCGGGTTACGAGCATCCTGTCATCATGGCGGCAGGTACGTTTATACAGGGCGGAAGCCTTGAATTATCTGCAGATGCGCCTATCCGTGAGCCTTATATTGGCTATATGCAGGGCGGTTTAACGTACTCTCATGTTAAATATGGCGTTTTGATGGCACTACAGACCATGAAAGAACGTAAATTATTGTGAGTTTATCTAACACATCATTGACACTTAGTAATAACTAAATGTACAATAGAGTGAAGAATAGATGACTGGAAGGTTGATGAATGATGGGTGACGAAATTCGCAGAAATATGGCCTTATTCCCGATAGGTATTGTAATGAAACTAACGGATCTGTCCGCGCGTCAGATTCGTTATTATGAGCAGCACAGTTTGATTGTTCCTGCGAGAACGTCAGGTAATCAGCGTTTGTTCTCTTTCAATGACGTAGAACGATTGCTGGAAATCAAGGCTCTGATTGAAAAAGGAGTTAACATTGCGGGCATTAAACAAGTGATGAATCCTGTATCCAAAGAGTCAGAAGAAGCAACGGTTATTACAGCCGATACGGAAGTGAAACGCAGAGAGCTGTCGGACTCCCAACTGCATCGTCTGCTTAAACAACAACTGGTGTCAGGTAAGAGACCTGGACAAGTATCTCTCATCCAGGGAGAGCTTTCCCGATTCTTTAATAAAAAATAAGTTCGTATAACCTCGTAGGTCAGGGGAAATCCTGCTTTTGGGTAGGAGGACTCCTTGACCCGTGCAATATTCTAATGTACAAATATAACAGGCAAGCCAAATACGCAGAGAAGAAAGGGAGAGGGTATCGTGAGTTTTACTAAAGAAGACATACTACGCATCTCAAAAGAAGAGAATGTACGATTCATTCGTTTGCAATTTACCGATCTGCTTGGATCAATCAAAAACGTTGAGATCCCTGTGAGCCAGCTTACCAAGGCTCTGGACAATAAAATGATGTTTGATGGATCTTCCATTGAAGGTTATGTGCGTATTGAAGAGTCCGACATGTACCTCTATCCTGATCTTGATTCTTGGCTCATTTTCCCTTGGGTAGCCGAGAACCGTGTTGCTCGACTGATTTGCGACGTATATCTTCCGGATGGTAATCCGTTTCCAGGAGATCCGCGTGGCATCTTGAAACGAAACCTGAAAGAAGCCGAAGAAATGGGATTCACTTCCTTCAACGTCGGTCCTGAACCAGAGTTCTTCTTGTTCAAAACAGACGAAAAAGGAAACCCGACTAACGAACTGAATGACCAAGGTGGATATTTCGACCTTGCGCCTACGGATCTTGGTGAAAACTGTCGTCGTGACATCGTTATCACACTTGAAGAAATGGGCTTTGAGATCGAAGCTTCCCACCATGAGGTAGCTCCAGGTCAGCATGAGATCGACTTTAAATATGCTGATGCTCTTAAAGCAGCAGACCAGATCCAAACGTTCAAACTTGTTGTTAAAACGATTGCACGTCAGCATGGTCTACATGCTACCTTTATGCCGAAACCGCTGTTTGGTATGAACGGTTCCGGTATGCACTGTAACCAATCCTTGTTCCAAGGTAAAGTGAACGCATTCGTAGACGAGTCGGACGAGCTGGGTCTGAGCAAAACTGCACGTCACTTCATGGCTGGAACTTTGAAGCATGCGCGTGCGTTTGCAGCAATTACGAACCCAACTGTGAACTCATACAAACGTCTTGTACCAGGTTATGAAGCGCCTTGTTATGTAGCATGGTCCGCCAGTAACCGTAGCCCAATGATCCGTATTCCAGCTTCCCGTGGTCTGAGTACACGTGTTGAGGTTCGTAATCCGGATCCGGCTGCTAACCCTTACTTGGCTTTGGCAGTTTTATTGAAAGCAGGCCTGGACGGAATCAAACGTGAGCTTTCCTTACCAGCTCCGATTGACCGTAACATCTACATCATGTCAGAAGAAGAGCGTGTGGAAGAAGGCATTCCAAGCTTGCCAGCTGACCTGAAAGAAGCATTGAACGAAATGATCCGCAGCGAAGTTATCTGTGATGCTCTCGGCGACCACGCCCTGGCTCACTTCTACGAGCTGAAAGAAATTGAGTGGGATATGTACCGTACACAAGTCCACCAATGGGAACGCGATCAATATATCACGTTGTACTAATCGAAAAAACCTTGTAACTACGGGGTTTTGAAGGAATGAACCGGGGGACGTTTTGAGGGAATTGCACTTCTATTGAGGTTGCGTCCCCCAAACGTCCCCCGGTTTTTGATTTTCTGATCCAAAAATACGGGAAGTGTACTCTTCATATTTATCAATGTTCCGCTTTTCTAGCTTTTTAGAAATATGAGCATACACATCGGATGTAATTTGCACACTGCCATGCCCAAGCTGCTCTTGTACAAATTTTATGTCAGCCCCAGCTTCTAGCATGATCACAGCATAGGTATGTCTCAAGGAATGAATTGTTAATTCCTCACTCAAACCAGCCTTTCTCAAAATTCTCTTTGAAGCATTAAAGAGACTAGATTTAGGCATCGGACTACCATCATTTCCTGCACAAGACCAGGTTTAAATCGTGTCTGTACATTGACTCCCCTAAATTGATCTTATTTTGATTCTGCCATGAAGCATGATATCTCAAATCATTTATGATTCCGTTACTTACGCTAATTGTGCGGGTAGAATTTCCGGTTTTTGTATCTCCGAAAAGTTCGTCCTCGTCTTCAGCTTGAAAATCGAGTGTTTCATCCACGTATCACTAGCGATCATATGGTTCACCTACTAAATGAAATACAAAAGTATATGAACGGTGGATTGGTTTACATCCCTAAATCAAAAGGTTTGCGTAAAAAATGGGGTGAAAATTCAGGCAGCAGAAAAATTTTGAATCTTAGAAATGATGAAATCCGGCAAAAGTTTCTCGATGGTGACACTATCGATCAACTTTCAGATCGATTTTGCCTTTCAAGCGATACTATTAAAAAGATCGTTTATACAAAATAATAGTTTAACAAAAGTCGCATTGGAAGAAATTCTAATGTGACTTTTTTGTGTATAGTATAGTTTAAATTGTTTACTACATATTTTTAAGCTTTTACTATCGTTACAATAACATATAAAAGAAGTAGTTGATTTTACTTCATAAAAACTGCAGGGGGATAACAAATGAATGATTTTTTTAGATTTGATACTGATGAAGAACGGCGGGCGTTATTAATCAGAGCAAGGAAAGTCGCTTTATCTGCAATTCGAAAGTATGCCTTAGAATGGGATAGCATCCAGTTTATTCAACTATCCGATACGATCACGTATAAAATTGAAACCAGTACAGATAACAATTATTTACTTCGCATTCATTCGGACCGATTAAGCAGAGAGGAAATTCGTTCGGAACTCCTACTGTTACAAGCACTGAACAAATCGAAAGATCTAAATGTACCAGAAGGGATGGCAAGTTGTGATGGTATTTATGTATTGGACATCGAAACAGAGATAGGATATAGGCGCCCTTATGTAACGATGATGCGGTGGATAGAGGGTGAAAAAGCAGCAGGTGAATTTACAGATAGTCAAGCATATAATATAGGTGTATTGATGAGCAGGCTCCATGCAGCAGCAAAGGATTTCAATCCACCTTCTGATTTTGTAAGACCTACTTGGGGAGTAGAAAGTTTTAAACGTGAAATGGGTAAGTTGGAACTTTACTATGAACGTTTTTTATCCGAAGAGGGATGGAAGCTGTATCAAGATGCAGCTGAGAAGGTTGTATCCCAACTTACCACTATGCATCCAAGTGAACATAACTATGGGCTCATTCATGCTGATTTACATACCGGTAATATGGTTTTTAAGGATAATGAACCCTATCCGATTGATTTTGGAAGATGTGGGTACGGATATTATCTCTACGATATGGCAGGCACCATATTGGAGCTTTGGCCAAAGCATCGATGGATGCTTATCCAAGGTTATGAGAGTATTAGGAAGTTGGAAACGGACTATATTCGGGATCTGGAATGTTTTTTTGTCATGTTCATGATCGAGAATTGCTGCCATCACTCCTCTGATCCAAGAGAAACAACCAGTTTAATCGATGAACAAAAGTATGCCCAAGCATACATAAGAGAATATTTAAATGGTAATCCATTTTTATTCGAAGTGATCGAGCCTGTAAATGTGGATTAATACTAACCGATAACGGGCTAAAATAATGATATAATCTCCTTCATTTTCGGGGTATATTATGACGGAGCTGTTTGGGTCGTTTCGTGATTTTTTAAACTGGCATTGAGTTGGAATGAAGGCGACTCGAATTGGTGGGTCGTCTTTTTTCTTTTCTAGGGGCTTGATGGTTTGCGCCGGATGTTCAGGTCAGCGAGATGCCAAATACGGTTGAGGCATTATGGAATATCGAGCTTTTATATGGAAAGCATCCGTCCTATACGGAGAGTAGGTATGCGGTAAAGTTAACAACAAAGCTGGAGGGGGAGCTTCGAAGTGCTCCTTGGTCATCGATTTGAGGGATAAGTTCGATGAGTTCCTCAGAGATTTTAATGTTTTTGGAAGTATGGAGAAGGCAGAGCTGCATCAAACCATTGATTATGTGAAGCTTTAAACTTCATATTCTGCAGAATTAGCATAATGTATTTATTAAGAACCCCTTTTATATCTTTAAAGCCTCTAATCCAATTGGACACTCGAAGCCACCTCAGATACACTAAATGAAATGAGGAGAGCGTCCATGAAAAGATGGAAACGGGGAGGTTACAGTCCCATCACACACGTTGAAAACAGCATTAATCAATCCTCAGTATGATCCTTTACAGACTTACGTTTCTCGGTTGGAGCGTCCAGAATGGGTAGCTGTAGGAATGATGGGAAAACTTCTGATAAGAAATGATGGCACATGTCGAGAGAACGGGTACTGTATAGAACGTTATTTCATTTTTTTGTATATGTAAAACCGCTTTACAGCGGTGTAAGCGTAAGTTAATCAAATTATCGAACAGAGCAGTAAAATGTTGTTGTTGAAAGATGTAAAAAGGAAAAGCTTTTAGTTAGAATCTGAAAAAGATATTTTAAAGGAATCAACAAAAAACGAGCCTTAGTAACTGAGGCTCGTTTGTGCAGAAGCCACTATTGGCTCCAAAAGTTGTGATTGGTTTAAGACAGTGGTTTCTCACTGACCAAATAGCGATAACAATTCTACCCTATTTCAGAGAATTTGACCATACTTTAGCTTTATAGTTATTGTCCTTGGTTCGAGACCAGAACCGTGCTGGAATGGACAAAAACTTAGTCCGATTGCCGATTAGATATAAATCTAAGCATTGAGCATATCACTTAAAACCTCATTAAGTACCGTAACACATGTAAATGGGCCTTGCAGGGCCAGAATAACGTACAGTTCAATTACGGCCATCCAGACCTAAGTTTGGATGAGAAGGAAAAGAGTTTCGACCAGTAGGCCCGTATCGTCAATAGTTATTAAAAAAACCAAGTTCTTTTGCTTCTTCGACGTTAATGCCTAACCCAAAGTGTCTATCTCTATTTTTCCTTATATCTTTAAACTTATGTAAACCAAAATGCGTCCTCTTAATCCATAAGGTATAATTTTATAGTAAATGATTCTTTCAGTTAGCAATATAACTTAAAATCTATAGGAGACTCTAATGGCCATTGAACAGTATAGTGATATTTTATTGGACTCAGCTCCACAGGTGTCTCAGGCTAACTACACTTACAGACAAAGTGCGAATGTCCTTTTCAATTTCATGCCTAAACTTGAATACCTGAAAAGTAAATTAAGCAAAAAAGCAATGATTCCGAGATTTTATGAAGAGAATATCACATACTTGGATTTGACCGAGATGGATAAAGTTGCATTTCCTATGGTTTGTTTCTGTGATATTCATCTAAACAAATTAACGTACCATATGGGAGGCACCAATAGCTCTGATGGATATGGGCGATACGGAATTGGTATGAGCAAGATGTGGGGCATCCAAGAAGGTGTTCAACCGATTAGTTATATGAATAGTTCATCGGCTTTACTCTCTGACTTCAAAACAGCATTCAAACATGCTATGGAACAAATGCGTGATGGTACTGGGGATGAAATCCTTCATAATCAATTGGCAACACAACTGCTTTTTATCAAACCATTAAACGGAGAAATGGCAAAGCAAAGAGGGACTTCTTTCGAACACATTTCTAAGAATTTTCATGATGAGAGGGAATGGAGATTCGTCCCCAATTTTAGTGATGTATATACAGATTTGAGTTTGATAATTCCACAATCGGTTTTGGTGAATAATTTGAACAATGTGGTATGTAATGCATACTCAGACGGCATTGAACAAAAAGAAGAACTGTGGTTGAAATTTGATTATGATAAGATTGAATATCTAATCGTGGATACGGTTGAAGATCGAGATAATTTAATTCATTTCATCATGAATGATTTACACACTGATCAAACCACAAAATATATTCTAATCTCTAAAATTATGGTATTTACTCAATTAGAGAAGGATTGGTGAAACATGTTTTCCAACTTTAAAGAATCATTTAAAAAATCAGACGGTCGTATAATCCCAAAAGAAATCGTTGAGTCTCTCAACAAAAGGTTGCCTGATGGTCTTATATATAAGCGAGTAGCTAATGACCTGGTTGTTGCAGTGCCTAGTGAAGGTAGGGCTATGCAGATGTCTGCCAATATCAAAATCCCTGAAAGTTTAAGAATCTACAAACCGGAGGAACTTTTCGATATAATCTATAGAAGTCAAACTGAACTTAAAATTGATAAAAATGTGCCAGTTAAAATAAACGGGATCGAGATACCATTAGATGAAGCGGCATTAGCTCCTTTATTAGCAAGTGAAAATACTGAATTCTACTTACAGCCAAAGCCATTCCCGCCACCTCACGTAGTTGAATTTTCTGGATATGGGCACACTAGATCTCTAACTATGCAAAGGCAGCCGCTTGCTGATCTTAATAAAACGCTATTAAAAAATATAGATAATGACGGTCTGCAGGTATCCATGACAGTACTTGAAGATATAGAAACACTTCAATTTTCCTTTAATTTTAATCTCCAAAAAGTTAATTCCATCGATGAATTATTAAGTGTTTTATTAGTATATCAGGCATTTATTCAAGGCGACGGGCAGGTAGTTGGAATGAGATTACCCCCTTCGCCAATCAACGATGTAGAGAGTGGGACATTGAATGAACTATTAACGTTTTGGAAAAAGATGAAAAGTGTTGAGAACAAGTTGGGAGTCCATTTTTCACTAGATTTGCCTCTTAGTGATGAGGAAGACATCTGGTTAATTAAACTGTACTCGTCCTTTGTAAAAGAAGTGCCGTTCAGAGAAAATATTAAGTATACTTCGATTACATTCGATCCTCCTGAGGATTTTGATAAAGATCGGTTAATCAGTCAAACCGCCGGTTTTACATTTGTGCAGCCTGAGAATATTAATTTACTTGAGGTAGATCTGGAATTGTTTGCAGTGATGGGCGTATATAATTTGCGTATTTCAGATATAATTCCTAGTATAAAAGAGCAAGGTAAGTTGGAATGTATACTTGAAAATAAGTCCTCTCAGAAAAGCTTTCGATCAATGAGATACTTTAAGACGTATGAAGAGGCTTTGGAGTTTCAAAAGAATATAAGACCACTTCATGAGGCCAGAGATTTGTTCAGCATTTTTGAAGAAAATAAATAACTTTATCTTAGTGAGCAGTTTTACTCTAATGTGTAGATTCAATTGGATTGATTTTTTCATATCGTGATAAGATCGATCTAATTTATAATATTGACTAACTAATATAGAGAATGGTGAATAGATGCTACTACGTAAGCGGCATGACACGATGATGGACCTTGAAGTATTTTATGACGACGTGATTCGGTAGTAGCGGTTTAATCTGGTGTTATTCAAATTTGGCCAATTTATTATGGCTGCCTTCATTGGCAGCCTTTCCAGTGCTTCATGAAGGATATACCATAGTTCTCATTTTTGTTTTCATTTTCCGAAAGTTAGTATTGAAGTGATTTGAATAATAGCCACAGGAAACAGTCGTTTACCGCGGTGGTGGTTATCTTGCACCGAATTTTGGATGGAGTCAGCTCGTAGTTCTCAAAAAGTTGTAACTTTATATCACATTAAAAGCCGCTAACTCGTTTTATATGCAAACTATAGAAGGAGTAATTGCTATGAGAACATTATCTTGCGTCGTCATCGGTGCCGAGTATGCGGGAATACATGCCATTAAAGAAATCCGAAAATTGTGGGGGGACAAGAACATGATCCGATTGCCGATTAGAAGTATATCTATTCTAACTCTGCCTGCTAAGTCATTAAGCTAACGGGCAGGTTAACGTAGGAAAATAGATATGGACGTGACTGAAACGGAGCTTTTAAATCTATATAGATTGAACTTGAAAATATCTTATAAGGGAAGAGAGACGGAGGAGAAGTTAGAAAATGTAGGAGCGATAGCGTCCGCCTTTGTCACCGGATTTCTACCGTGAATATCTGGGAACAACAGCGGCCGGAAGTAGAAGCATTCACTGGAGTCACGCTAATTCCAGAATAAAAAAAATCAGGAGCCATTGTCGAAAACAATGGCTCCTTCTTTATGAAATTACTATTATGATAAACTTGATGGAACATCAGTATCAGTCGGGTTTTCATCTTTTTCATTTAAGAGCAACGAATTGGGATACGATTTAAGAAATGTTGATTCATCTACTTTTAAAAAAAACTCGCCTTCAAAAATTAGTTGATTCGTATTAGGTCCGATTTGATCTAACTTTCTTGCTATCTCAGATTCCTTAAAGATACTTTGTTCATCTGCTCGCAAGAACATGCCATGAGGTGTATATAGTTGACTAAAATACCCTTTTGTGAGTTTTGATTCTACGGATTCTACGATTTTTACTGATTCTTCGAATTTTACGGATTTTACGTTATTTGTTGAAAAATTAGTGTTAACAGGATTTTCAACTGTCTTATTTACAGTTTCCATTTCTGGATTGGTGTCTGCTTTTGAATTCGATATTAATTCCACTCCTGAAATAATAGTCACTGCAAAGGCTATTAAATATATTTTTTTAAACATATTATCCTCGCCCTTTCTATACCAACAATTATTTCCTACTTTAAAACATTATATTCACTAAAATGGTAAGGGCCTATTTGGCTTTGCAGTACAACTAGTTTCCGAAACAAAATCCCGACTCATGGCAGCTCATTTCGCGCAGGACACCTATTGAACTAACGGGAAACGATAGCGTAATAAAACCAAGAAAGCAGCTGATCACTTTGATCAGTTGCTTTAATTCAACTAACGGGCAGGTCACTGGAATAAAAAGGGGTTTGCATTGATGATATAGAACTATTTTAATGACCAATATTTTTGAGGTGAGATTAAGTAGTGATAAACATACAACCTATAGATTTGCATAGCGTTAAAGACGGGGAGATTATCAACGGACTTATCTACATCACTGATTACACACCAAAGACAGATGCGGCAGGTAAGGCACCTATATACGGTACTTGTCATTACTACGGTAAGACAATAGGTTTCAAGATTTGTGACGAGTACCTTCAGAACAATCTCAACATCAACAACCTTGTAGGGGCTATTGCCTTGATTAAAGGCAATGTTGATTCCTACAACGATAAAATCGAGTTGACATTAACAGAAATAAACTTCCAGCACGGTGTAACGGATATCAATATCTTTTACAAGCGAGTAGATGTGGAATCGGTTTTCAAAAGTTTCGTGCAATTTGTAAACAGTAACCTCACTCAGCCCGCTGCAACTCTATTATTCGGCATTTTTCAGAAGGAAAATTTGTTCGATCCGTTCAAGGTTACTTGGGCGGGTGCGAAGATGCATGACGCTCAGATCGGTGGTTTGATGAACCATACGATGAAGATGCTTCGTCTTGCTAGAACCTTGATCGAAAATGATTCTCGACTAGCTCCTTGGGCTGATTTACTCTACCTGAGCATTATCCTTCATGTTATAGGTAAGGTGTTAGAAATTGAAGATGGTGTTTACACAGGGTTGTCCTATATAAGTCACAGGGTTTTTGGTGCTGAGATCACTATGAGAAATAAAGATGAAATCGTGGTGACGTTTGGCGAGAAGTTTTATTACGATATTATCTCAGTTCAGTTGGGGCATCACGGTGAATTTGCCGATAAGCCAGTAACCATTTGGGCTTACATCGTTCACCTCATTGACATGCTTGAAGCTCACACTACAGGATTCTTAGACAAGTTGGAGAATGGCGACTTTAAGACTAAGAATGGTCAGAAGACGGTGTATGTCAACTCGTCCAATCTGGTCGTATAGAAGGCGTATCTGATGTATCGATAGATAAGTTACCTTCATTTCTTCCCCTCTGGCAAATGATGTTGGAACGAAAGGGTTTGGTAAAGATTGATTCCGCCTAACGGGTTAACTAAGAGATGCCGTTAATAATCTTATGTATCAATACCTTTGAGCTTACCGGCTGGATAGCGACCGGCGGTGATGAACTTGATAGTTGAAATTGATGGTTATTTTGAAAATGTACTTATCATCGGCAAGACATGTTCAATTTCGGAATTAAAAAGGAAATATAAAAAAGGCAAAACCCGTTGTACAGACATAAGTAAATTTGCAGATATTTTTTGTAGGATGATTCTTGTTTTATTGAGCTAACGTTTCCCGTTAGTTCAATGTCTTGGCGCATAAATACGGTCAGTATCCGTATCAATTACAACATCTGGCCTAGGGTCTTGATGAGATCGTGAAGCAAGCTCGCAGCCGAATAGACAACTTCTCGTATCCGCTAGGCGAAGGGTTGGGAAGCTATAGCCGATCTGCGTACGATGCCCTTCTCGCTAAACTCGACCATGCGGAGGAATTATCTACCGACGCAAGTTTGACGGAAGAGCAATTCAACGAAGAACGGAGTTCCCTTGCCGAGCTGGAAGCCGCTCTGTTAGCTTCGCTCAATAGTACGCAAGATGGCGTGTTTTATAACGCTTATCGGGGTTTCTCCAGCGATGAGACGGGTAAATACCCATTTGGCTTTAACATCGAAGACCTGACCAATGGCGCTACCGCAACAGTTCAGGAAGAGGAAGGAAATAAATTCCTTCGGTTGACCACAACCGCTACCGCAGGCAAAGCCAACCTGTTCCTGCCTTATCTGGGTGAGGTGACAGCTGGGGCAGATCAACGCATTGTTATCGAATATCGCGCACGATTAAACACCAACTTCCAGTACGCCAATGGCGCTATGACGAGGAACGACAGCGGGACTAGCAATTATTCTATGGTCTCTGCGTTTGAAGGGCAAGCTGATCGTGCAGGATGGCGCTTCCAAGAAGACCGTCCAAAACTACACCATTAACACGTGGTACAAAATTAAAATGGTAGCCAACTGGGATGCCAAGACTTATACCGTCTATATCAACGATAATCCTGATCCGGTCGCTACTGACTTCGTTTTCCGCCATACGGGCGGCAACAAGCTGACCGGCCAGCGGTTTGGCATCGACGGCTATGCCAACGCGTCCATCGACTTTGACGATTTCAAAGTGATGGTTACCGGAGGAGCTAAGGCAACTCCTGTTGGACTTGGGTCAAGTAATGAAACAGCGGCAGGCGCTAACGATGGAACCATCACGGGCGTGAACGCCTCTATGGAATGATCTTCGGACAATGGGAGCACGTGGTCCATTGTAAAGGGGGATACTCTGCACAATCCGGCTCCGGGAACTTATTGGATTCGTTACCGTGAGATCGATGACTATAAAGCCAGTGCCCATGTGGAGTTAACCATCAAAGGTTATGATCAACCGACGAACCCCTCTGGGCGGAGGTGGATCTAGCAGCTCTACCAACACGTCTACAACAGTCAAAAACGAGGACGGCAGTACGACAACCATCGTTACGAATAAGACAACCGGTACAGTAACCGAGACCACCACTTGGCCTAATGGAGTTAAAGTGAAACGATCACGACTTCCCTTGCGGAAGTAACCGCCAATGTCCATCTACCAGAAGGCGTGGCAGATGCGCGGATTACGATCCCCGCGAAAAATGCCTCTGCTTCGACTGTAGCCTTACGGTCAGGGAAGACGGCTCCAGAAAAATCATTGGAGACTCTGTTCTAACCAAAGATGGAGTGAGCTTTATAGCCAAAGGCGATATGACGGTTAAATTGATCGACAACAAGATTACCTTCAAGGATGTGCCTGACAGCTATTGGGCGGCCGAAGCGATAACCTTTGCCGCCAGCCGAGAACTGTTCCTTGGAACGGGGCAAGGCGTATTTATTCCGGGTGAATCCATGAGCCGTGCCATGTTCTTTACTGTGTTGGCTCGCCTCGACGACGTTGAGACCGAAGGCGGTGCGAATTGGTACACCAAGGCGCAAAACTGGTCTGTAACGGCCGGGATTAGCGACGGCAGCGCCCCGGATGCAGCCATTACCAGGGAGCAATTGATCACTCTTTTGCCCGGTACGCCGACAACCTGCAACAAGCGGCAACGGTAAGAGCTATGCCGACAGCGGCGAGGTTTCCGTTTGGGCAAAGGAAGCGATGAACTGGCTGTGGCGCAAGGGATCATGAACGGCAAGCCGGGGAACCTTCTGGCGCCTGCAAGCAGCGTCACTCGAGCTGAAGTATCTGCCATACTTGCCCGCTTTATAACTTCGCGCTAGCTAGGCATCACCCGTAAAGAGCCTTGAGCAATCAAGGCTTTTTACGGGTTTCTTTCGGATTACTTATATCACCACGATTTTAAGTTATTACAAAATTCATTTAAATGAGTACATTTTTATAATTTCCCCGGTAGCTATAATGAAAATATGAGAGCTCCTCTTAATACAGCCGGAAGGAGGAAAGAAATGAAAGCGGTTTTAGAACAAGACTACGCTTCAATTAAGAAGAAAAATAAATTTCTTCACAACGTCAAAAGAGACAAATGGTTATACGCTCTTTTACTGCTGCCCTTTGCCTATATCCTGATCTTCAAGTATGCCCCGATCTACGGCGTTGTTATGGCCTTTCAAGATTACAATATTTTTGCGGGAATACAGGGGAGTGAGTGGGTTGGATTGGATGTGTTTGAGTTCATTTTCCAGCAGGACAGCTTCTACCGTGCGCTCAAGAATACGCTGCTGCTGAATGTTTATGACTTGATCGCGGGCTTCCCAGCGCCGATTATTCTAGCGATTTTGCTCAATGAAGTGAGAATGGTGAAATTTAAGAAAATAACGCAAACCGTATTATATCTGCCTCACTTTTTATCCTGGGTGATTATCGGCGGCATGGTCTATCTGATGTTCTCCAACAGCGGCATGGTCAACACGTTCCTGGCGAACCTGGGCCTTGTGAAGATCGAGTTTCTGTCGCAGAAGGTGCCTTGGTTAATGACTTATATCTCGGTTGGCGTATGGCAGCATATCGGCTGGGGAACGATCATCTATCTGGCGGCAATGACGGGAATCAACAAGGAATTGTACGAGGCCTCCGATATTGACGGATGCAGCAGACTTCGCAAAGTATGGCATATTACGCTGCCCGGCATTAAGTCAACGATCAATATTTTGCTGATACTCCAGATTGGCAGAATGGTTTCCATAGGGTTTGATCGACCGTTTGTAATGGGCAATTCATTAGTCAGCGATTACTCCGACGTGATCAGTACATTCGTATACAGAGTTGGTATTAGTTCGGGGGATTTCTCCCAAGCGACTGCGGTAGGATTGTTCCAATCCGTCGTTGGCCTAATCCTGCTGATGGGTGCTAACTATATCGCGAAGAAATTGGGTGAGGATGGGATATGGTGAGCATGGCGAGCAGTTTAGGCAAAAAGAAAAAAATGAGCGTGGCGGATATCGTCATTATCGTATTTATCGTGACGTTATCCTTCACGTGTATCGTTCCGTTCCTCTATATGATTGCGCTTTCCTTAAGCTCCAACGAAGCGATTATCTCTCAAAAGGTAGGGCTGTGGCCGGTGGGCTTCACCCTCGAAACGTACAAAACCATCTTAAGCGACGGGGAGATGCTGTATACGCTTGGTTACAGTATTCTGCTTACGGTTTTCTACACCGTAGTATGTATGTTCCTGACCATTTGCGGAGCGTATCCGCTGACGAAAAAGCGGCTGATGGGAAGAAACTTTATCTTGTCGGCATTGGTCTTCACCATGTATTTCAGCGGTGGTTTGATTCCTTCTTATATACTGGTTAAAAACCTGGGGATGATGAACACGGTGTGGAGCTTGGTGTTGCCGGGCGCCATGAGCGTGTTTAACCTAATCATCCTGAAGACGTTCTTCACCAATCTTCCAGAAAGTCTGGAAGAATCGGCTGCGATTGATGGCTGTTCGGATCTGGGCATTCTCATGAAAATCGTGCTTCCTCTGTCGCTGCCCTCGATCGCCACGTTAAGCCTCTTTTATGCGGTGGACAGATGGAACGGTTTCCAGGATGCCCTGTTCTACATTACGGATAAAAATCTGTATCCGATGCAGATGAAGCTGTACCAGATCATTTCGGCCAATCAGCAGCTGGACAGCCAGCAAGGCGGAGAAGGAAGCGCCGGCTCCTTCATTGTGCCCGAGTCATTGAAAGCGGCCAGCGTTATGTTTACGACCATACCGATCCTGCTCATCTATCCCAAGCTGCAGAAGTATTTCGTAGACGGCGTAATGACGGGAGCCATTAAGGGCTGATAAGGAAAATTCGGATGGAAAGGGGTGATTGCCGGGCTGGGCTGGTGGATGTAAAGAGGCTTTGCGATAAGAATCAGTTCATATCTATCATTTGAAAGGGTGGTTTTGAGTGAATACTGGTATAAAGAAAAAAGCAGCCATTCTGTTTAGTACAGCGCTGCTTGCCGGTGTTATGGCAGGCTGCGGTGGGAATAACGGCAATAATGAACCGGCGGCATCAAACGGTGGATCCCCGGCAGCAGAATCATCTTCTGGTCCCGTTGAAACCTTGACTGTAGAAGTGTTCGATAGAGGGATTCAAGGACAGCCGGACTTGAATAACAACACGTGGACCAAATACGTCAACGAAAAATTCGGTAAGCCTAATAACGCCGTCGTAAAATTTGTTTCCGTGCCTCGTTCCCAGGAAGTCGACAAGCTGAACGTACTCATGGCTGCCAACGAAGCGCCAGATATTTCCTTCACCTACGACGGTACGACCGTAACCCGTTTTGCCAAAAACAATGGCCTTTATACGCTGGACGAATTGCTCGAGAAGGATGGCCAGCAATTGAAAGCTTATCTCGGCGATACCGTTCTTGACTACGGGAAATACGATGGCAAACAGGTCTCCATCCCGGCGAAGCGGACTTTGCTTGCCTGGAACGGATTGTTTATCCGCAAAGATTGGCTCGATAAGCTTGGACTGCCCGTTCCGACGAACAAGGACGAATTGTACGATACGCTCGTTGCCTTCCGCGACAAGAACCCCGGCAATGTAAATGGCGTCATTCCGTGGGCGACTGCGGCTGCCGGCATGAACTACACCTTTGGCAATCTGGTTCCATCCTTCTGGAGTCCTATGTCGGAGGAAGAATTCGTTACCACCACCAACTGGCTGAAGCCCGGCAACAAGGATGCGTATAAATGGCTGAATAAGCTGTACGCGGAAAAACTGATCAGCCCCGACTTTGCTTTGGACAAAACGGCTAAGCAGGCGGATGCCGACGTAACGAACGGCAAGGTAGGCTTCTATGGGGCCAACTGGGATTATCCGATGGTGCAAAAAATTCGCGAGCCGCTGAAACAAAATGCGCCGGACGCGAACTATGTTCCGA
This sequence comes from Paenibacillus sp. FSL W7-1088, assembly GCF_037969855.1. NCBI lineage: Bacteria > Bacillati > Bacillota > Bacilli > Caryophanales > Paenibacillaceae > Paenibacillus > Paenibacillus sp. FSL W7-1088. The sequence goes on along the minus strand of NZ_CP150216.1, from coordinate 4,465,779 downwards.
TCGATGCCTTCAAGAACGCGGAAGGAAAATATATCAAAGAGACGTATAATGAAAACGGACTTTTCTCTTTTATTCCGAAAAGCAGCAAACATGCGGAACTGGCTATGAAGTATCTGAACTGGATGGCCGATCCGGAAGTGTTGTTCTTCCTGCAGTTCGGCGAAAAAGGCGTCAACCACACGATGGTAGACGGCATCCCGCAAGGGATTGCGCAAACCGGCGAAAATATGCAGATGAGCAATCTCAATCTGGATTATACGCTCGTTGTTAACGGCGCGGAGCTGGGCGACACCGAAAAGAATGTCAAAACGTACGCGGCAGCCTTGGCGACCGGAGATAAAGACTATGAGAAAATGGCTGTTGATTCCTATAAGATCAACACGACAGACGGCTATACCGGCTTTTACTATGGTGTCCCGAACGAAGCCAGCATCAAATACGGCAAAACGCTGGGTGATATGAACAAGCAAATGACGGATCGGCTGATTGTTGTCAAGCCGGCCGAATTCGACGCCTTGTATGACAAGCTGGTGAAAGAATATATGGACGCTGGCGGTAAAGCGGTTCAAGAAGAGAACGTGAAGCATTACAGAGAAATTAAAGAGAGCAGCAAGTAATTCATAAGATACGGATAAACCCATCGTTTGCTAATGACCGTGGTTTATCCGTATTTTAGATTGCTATTACCGGGAAGCTTTGCTATCATTTCGAAGAAATCCACAAGTTCAGGAGGATACCCATGTACAAGGTCATGATTATTGATGATGAGTCGTGGGCGATTAAAGGAATTCGCAACGCCTTTGACTGGGATAATTACGGTTTTGAAATTATAGGCCAATTTACAAGCGCTTACAAAGCGTGGGATGCTATTCTAGCAGAGAAACCTGACTTGGTATTTACGGATATACGCATGCCGGACCTTTCCGGACTTGATCTCATGAAGAGAGCCAAATCGCATAATCTGGACACTGAGTTTGTCGTCGTTAGCGGATACGCGGAATTTAAATATGCCCAGGAAGCGCTGCGCTTCGGCGCGCTTAATTATTTCCTGAAGCCTTTGGATGTAGATATGGCAGATTCATTTATTGAGGAGCTTGCCATGCATTTCTCCAAAAGAAGCGCGGCACGCAATCAGCTCCTTCTGGATGCGCTGACCTCGCCCAATGAGGAGGAGATCAAACGTTATTTGCCTCTTCCGGGTAGCGGGGAGGTATGTTACTACCAAGTGCTTTCTATCGATTTCGCAGGCGGCAACAAGGATTTCGGAAAGCTGCTCTCTTTGGAAGAAAAGCCTGTTACGGCTGTGGTCGTTGAATCCGGAACGAGTAAAAGGCTGATTGTTCTGATAACGGAACATAAAGCTTGTTTGGAAGAACTTTGGGATGAATTAGTCGCGAACAATACTGGCATGAATACGGTGGGCGTCAGCAGCATTTCCAGTCAGCTAACGCATATGAGCAAGCTGATTAAAGAGGCGGATCTGTCTGCCTCACAGGTTTTTTTGAACGAAATTGGAAGGGTCGTTCATTACGAACCGAAGGTTCATTTGGTGAAACCATGTATCGAAGAGATTAATCGGATCGTTCGGGAGGACCAGCCTGGCGACATGGATGCGTACTTAAACGGGCTGCAGGCATACTTCAAAGAACAGCAGCTCGGCATGAGCGAGGTTGTCTACTTATGGAACCAGGCAGTCGGGATCCTTATAAACGCCTACGCCGAAGAATTGAAGGATATGGAAATGGAATTCCTCAATTATTCCGAGATTAAAGAACGATTCGAACACTTCGAATCTTTGTGCAGCTTTTTGCATGACGTCCTCGCTTCCATTACGCAAGGGAACAACCGACCGTTGCAGGAAGGGGACATTGTATCTTGCTTTAACCGAATGGTAGCCTATATCGACGGTCACTATGAACAGAAATTGTATTTGAAAGATTTGTCCGCCCAGTTCTATATTAATCAGGTGTATTGCTGTCAATTATTCAAGAAAAATTTGGGCAAAACCTTCTCCAAATACGTGTCGGAGCTCAGGATTAAGAAAGCCCGCGAGTTGTTGAGGAAAACGGACCTGTCGATCGAGGAGATCGCCATTCAGACTGGGTATGTGGAATACTACTATTTCAATAAGGTTTTCAAGAAACATTGCGGAATAACGCCTTCTAAATTCAGAAAAAGCAGTTAACGATGAACGGAGCGGCAGGCCATGAAGACCAGTAGACTGAAATTGAAACATCAGATATGGCTTATCTTTTATTTCGCTATCGTTATATTTACAGTCATGGTGTTGTATTTCTTCAATAGCTTCTCTCATCTAACCCAGAATAGGGCCGCCAATTTTGGAAACCAAATGATAGAGCAAACGCGAAGCAAGATTGATACCGTGTTTAATGATATCCGGGTCAGCACCGGCATTGCGGTCAACAGCAAACTGATTCAGGAATATACCGTAGTGGATGATGATTACAAAAGGGCGTTTGATAGCGGTAATTATGCACTGGATCTCATGGATTATATGAGATCCTTTAATTCGTATGTGAGCGGAATTGTCATTGATGACGTTCGGGGGAAGCAGCTTTACAGTCTGGATTCCTCGGGCGGCGATATTTTCTTTCTAAAACGTTACGAAAGCTTTATCCGGACGTATAAGAAGGACCCTTCGCTTCGGGAAAAGGGGCAGTTCACCACTACTTTAAAAGACGATAGCACGGGATCGGAACAGTTTTTTTATATCGCGCCGATTTTGGAATCTATTGGTGGCATCTATTTCTCGCAAATAACGGGTTACTTCACCGTAATGGTTAATATGGACAAGCTTCAGGGGCTTGTGGAAAATACGGAATTGACGCCGCACTCCACTTTGTACATTCTGGACAGCCAGGATGAGGTTATTGCGTCCACGAATGCCAAGACACGAGGCATGTTGTTCAAGGATGTACTGTCTATGAATAAGGACAACCTGCTTAACGGCGTGAACACAACCATCGACGGGGAACGTATTCTCGTTCAGGTCAAAGGTTTGGAGCAGGCGGATGGGTGGCGAATTGTTAGTTTGATTCCGGTTCATGAACTAACTGCGGACATGAACCCTATGAGGAAGGTCAGCATTATCGTGGGGATCGGGATTATTCTCATTCTGATTATGATGGGCATTTTCTTCATGAATAGCCTGATGAATCCGGTGATGGGGCTTGTTATGGATATGAAGAGGGTAGGGAGAAGGGACAGGGGCTTCCGAATTAAAGTCCGCTCTACCAATGAAGTAGGCTCGCTGGCTCGCGATATCAATCGGATGATGGATGAGATGGAGGAAATGACAAGGGATATGTTTAATACCCAAGCCAGATTGTACAAATCCGAGCTCAGCCAGAAGCAAGCGGAGTTTTCTGCCCTGCAGAGCCAGATCAACCCGCATTTCCTGTATAATACGCTGAATTGCATCAGCAGCATCGGATTGGAATACGGAAACAGGGAAATCGCGCAAATGACGTCAAGCATGTCCAAAATTTTCCGGTACAGCATCAAGCAAGATGAGCTTGTGCAGATCAAGGAAGAAGTGGACTGTATTCAGGCCTATATAAAGATTATCTCTATTCGGTATGATAATAAATTCTCTATGAACGTGGATGTGGAAGAGCGGCTGCTTGAGTTGAGAACTCCCAAGATGATTCTCCAGCCTATTGTCGAGAATTCCGTCTATCACGGGCTCGAGCGGATGGACCAAGGGGGGCGGCTAGAGGTTACCGGGAGCATGGATGAGCAGGGGGATGTGTGCTTCTGTATCAGGGATACCGGAAAAGGAATGGAACCGGAGGAACTGGCCGCTCTCCAGGCTAAGCTGGACACGGATTATCCGGAACGCGCGCAAGACGGCCAACCGTCGCAAAGCATCGGATTAACCAATATCCATAACAGGCTTCGGCTCCTTTTCGGAGAGCGCTATGGGATCACCATAGAAAGCCGGATTGGCTATGGAACAACTGTAGTCGTTAAGATTCCGTCATTGGAATAGCAGGCAACTAGTAAAGGCCTGAATGGCGTATTCAGGCCTTTACCTTTATTCAGCGGGCTGAATCCGGATCGACGCTTGCGACAGGCAGTTGGTTATCATGAGATCCACTCCTCCGTCAGGGTGGCTTGTGCATACGACTTCGCATCCTGTGCAGTTAGCCTCGTATTCGAATCCTTCGGCCAGATTGACCCGTATATGAAAGGGCTGATCGGATTGTCCGGCGTAATGAAACTCTGCCTCATATTCCGTAAAGTCATCCTTAATGCGTTGCTGCAGCATCCAGACGTTAAAGCCTGTCGTAACCTTACCCAACTGATAATAGGACGCAAACCAATTGATGACAGGCGCCGATAACCCTCCGAAGTGATGCCAGCCTGCGCCGCGTCCCGACTGCACGATAAAATGCTCGTAACAATTGTAAGTGGCTTCGTTCTCGCGTTTCCATAATTCCAGCGCCGTGTTTGCAATACGGTAAGCGAGGTCCGGATAACCGTAATCGAACATCGTTTTCCAGAAAAACCACTGATGAGGCATCCAGACCGCACCGTTCCAATAACCGTCTGCCCGATAATACGGGGCGCTTTGATCAACGGTGGATAAGCCGATTGGCGTCCAGAAACGTTGTTCGTCAAACAAGGCTTCAATCAGACGCCGGGCACGGTCTTTGCTGCAGATCCCTGCCAGGAGTGGGTATAAACCATCCATCCCCCTATTGTAATTCGCTCCGGAGCCGTGATGCAGAAGACCTTCGTATTCTCCTTTTTCGTTATGCAGCACATAGCCGTAATAGCCGGTCTCCTCATCCCAGGCATAAGCGTCAAGGGCATTGCTCCATCTACGGATATCCTTCTCGTATTCCTGGATGTCTATATCCCAATCATCAGAAGATGCCGCCGCCATCCTAAGGATTTTGGCGATTCGTATGAGCTGACTCGTCGTAATGACGGGAGCTGCTTTATTTTCTAATTTTTGCTCATGCACGTATTTTTGAGGAGGGTAGTCATCCCATCCCCCGGAGTTATAGAAATAATCCCAGGTTTGAAGCAGACCGGTTTGAAATACGTCCGTTGTTGAACCATTCAATTTGCCTGCAAGGAATAAGTAGTATTGCCGTAATCTCGGGTAGAAATAGTTAAGGAACTCTGGAGACTGCTTGCGGTTCCATAACTCGTGGAACAAATAATGCTGCACGGGAACCGGGCTGCCGTGATGAATAAAGGCTGCTTCAGGATCTCCCGGCTCCGTCATATAAGCATTTAAGCAATCAATCGCCCGGCTGTCATCGAGATCGGCGAAGCCAAGTCCGATAAACCCGGAATCCCATGTATACAGGGAATCCCACCATCTCCCCGGCGTGTTGTGACGAATAAATTGTCGCTTGGTGTAGACCGGGAAAACCGTATTAGTCAGCAAGGTCGCCCGCATGAGCTGCTGGCTGAAGGAATATCGGTCGCCCGAAGGATAAGCGGGAGGAGACTCCAGCTTTTTGCGTTCCGCTAGATAGATAGACTCGCAGCTGCTGGCATCCAATGCAAAGCATGCCAGACGGGCATGTACTTCTTCCAAAGTCCCGCCGCACACCAATCCGTGAAGAACAAGGGATGAAGCCGGGTTTAGGGGAATAGGACGCATAAACACATTCGTATAATTTCCTTTTCCGTTGCCTTGCAAAATAGCATTCACATGATTGTGCACCGTGTGACGGGCGAAATGATCAAGCTCGTCCGTTCTGAACTGTCTGATCTCCGCATCGGGATAATTCCACAACAAGCCGTAATAGCAGGGGTTATCCGGATAATGAAGAATAAGACTGCCGGGAACGGGACCTTCCAGTAGTTTCGGTTCCAAGCCCCAAGGGAGATACACGAACGCAACCTCTTCGGAAGTCTGCTGCTCGACAAGCGTAAAGCCGTCAAGAACAAGCGGGTTAGCACTCCGCGTGCGAAGACTAACGGCAACTTTTCCTGCAGGCAAGTTCCCGATATGCAGTTCTGACAACGTTAAGCTGCCGGATGGTTCCAGATGAAGCCGGTACTTCTGCTCCCCGAGCCGAAGCTCGAGCTCCGCTCCTCGAATGGCTTGACCGCGCAGCAGGAACACGGCGTCCTTCAGGGAGGTCTCGAGGTTTATCTCATATCGGAGCAGATCTCCGGGATCCGTTCCGAATGAACCGCCAACAGCCGATCCGCCCGTAAAATGCTGTCCGCGAATCTCCCCGCGCGCCAATCCGGCGTAGACAAGACCGTTTGCAGGCCGTGGCTTGGCAAAGATCAATTCCTTGTAATCCAGCGCATTTACCCATTTTGCTCCATCAGGAAGCCGTGCTTCCGCGAAGATTTGGACTTCGCCGTGTCCCGGCAGCCGGGGAGGCTGGAGCGAAGCCATCGCGTGCAACACCAGATTTTGCGGATACTCCGTTTGATTGGCGAAGTTAAGGCGGATAAGCCGACTCTGCTCATCAATCCGGCTGAACGATATATCCGCGTAGACGCGGTCCTTCCATTCGAGTTCATGACGATGGGAGAAATGGCTGAAATCCGGCGAAGCCTCCCAGGGATGATAGCCGGATTCCCATAAGACATTAGGAATGTCTATTTTTCGCCGATAGAATCCGGGCATTAAGCTTAAATCAAATCGAACGCCTTTCGACGGATCGTTAATGTGGGAGATACCTATATATTGCTTGGCATAAGGTCCCCAGGAAGGCAGGTTCAAGTCATGATTATTGGAAAGACGCTGATAGTCATTCATGTCGGACGGCTCCTTCGGCTATGGCATTTTCTCTTTATTGTAAAGGCAAGGTGCCCGAAAAAGCCTCTTGATAGCCGATTCCTTTGTCTTGAAAACGGACATTCATGATACGATAAAGGCACTATAGCCAATGTGGAGGCAGGAAAATGACGGTGAGTTTCAGTGCTTATGACAGGGAACAGGTCGATTACGCCGATCCATATTTTCGCATGAAAATATGGAAGATTAACCACCAAAGTTTAACCTCCGAGGAATACGGACCATGGCACTATCATGAGGAAGTGGAGTGGATTGCTGTTCTGAAGGGCACGATGGCCATTGAAACAACGAATCATCATTATCCGCTGCAAGGCGGCGACGTGATGCTGTTAGGCTCAAATGAGCTTCATCGATCCTATAAATACGGAACTTCCGAACTGATTTACATCGTGTGCCACGTTGATATGACCGCTTTTATGGACCCGTCCCTGCTGACGTATTATGCGGCTTTTACGGGCAAATCCGCCAATCTGACGACGCTGTACGAGCCGTTAAGCAAGTCCGGCTCAAAGGGACAAGCCTTGGAGTTGCTCAATAGAATGCTTCAGGATATTACGGCCAAGAAAAGAGGATACGAGCTCGCCGTTAATGCCAGCTTCAAAATGCTTTTGTATACGCTGATTCAAATCGATGACAGGAAGGTTATTGCGCCGATGGACCCGCATCTGGCGGAAAAACTGCGGCCTGCGTTAGCGCTGATTGAGCAGCAGCTCGAGACATCCTGCCTGATCGCCGATATCGGCAAAGAGTTGAATTACAACGGCAGTTATTTTTCCAAGCTGTTTAAGAGAGGAATGGGAATGACGTTTACGTCTTATGTGCAAATGCGGAGGATGAAGCGGGCCGCGCAGCTTCTACTCACGGAGTCTTGGTCGGTAACCGAAATCAGCGGCAGAGTGGGATTTGCAAGCCCGGCTCAATTTTATCAGTTGTTTAGAAGACATTTTGGTTGCTCCCCGAAGCAGTTTATATGCCGTCATGGACGGGATAACGGATCGATAGGGGAATATTCGCTCATGCAATGGGAAAGCGGAGACTGATGCGTTTTTACCGCAGAAAACAAAAAAAATCAGCCCTTATTCCTTATGGAATAACGCTGGACTCGTATAGCTATTTTTGGACCCACGATAAATACATAAATGAACAAGCAAATGATGGATCGGCTGATTGTTGTCAAGCTTCTCACAACTTCCGGGAGTTTGCGCCGAGCCGTCGCCTGGCGTCGCATGTAGCTGCCTACTGGACGGTGGATTTCCTGCCGGTACCGGGAAATCCGGGGCATCGAGTCATCCCCGATGGCTGTGTCGATATTACAGTGGACCTGCTCGCTTCATCAAGCAGGCAGGCCGCTTATGTCGTAGGGCTAACGACACAAGTCGAAGTTATGAACTTTACAATAGCACGCTCGGTATGGGGCATCCGGCTTTATTCGGAGTCGGCCCGCACGATCCTGAAGTCTCCAATATCGACATTAGCGGCAAATCGTGTGTTTTTGGAGGATCTCTGGGGACAAGAGGCTCTGGATTGGGTCGAAAAGCTGCTGACTGCCCAATCGTTACCAGACAGGATCGAGGTCGTCGAGCAGCAATTGGGCCAAATACTGGCTGCGACCGAGGCGCCTGCTCCCACTTTGGTCTACCAGAGCATGCAGTATATATACGAGGTCAAAGGTAATCTTTCCGTAACGGATTTGGCGGATAAAGTGAATTTCAGCGAGAGGCATCTGCGAAGGGCTTTTGAACTGGAGCTTGGCCTAAGCCCGAAGGAGATGCTCGGAATCGTCCGCTTTCAAAGCGTTCTTGAGGAATTGAACAGCGGAGACTATTTCAGCTTGACGGATTTGGCCCTTCAACACGGGTACTACGATCAGTCACACTTCGCTGGCGTTTTTAAACGATATTACGGACTTCCACTTAAACGGCTGACCAAGCAGGAGTGAGGAAGTCCGTTTTTACTATTTTGCAATGAGGGACAATTACTATAATGGGATTGAAAATCAAACAAGGAGAGGGGAGCTGCAAAGCATGACGGTAAAGTTGAAACGAGTCGCGATTTACGTAGAAGAGATGAAGAGGTCGTTGGATTTTTATAGCGTGCTGGGGCTGGTTATTCCGGACGGCGCAGACGAAGCGCATCACGTAGACGTGGAGCAAGAAGGAATTGTGTTTGCATTCGATATGCTGGAATCGGTAAAGAGTGTTTTTGAAGGCTGGGAAGATCCTGTCGGCTACCGGACCGAGCTCGCTTTTCAGTTCTCCAGCAACGAAGCGCTGGACGACGTGTACCGTCAGTTGACGATGCTTGGGTATAACGGATTCCTCGAGCCGCGAGATACACCGTGGGGAGAGCGATATGCGATCATTAAGGACCCCGATAACAATTTAATCAGTCTCGTCGCTTAGCGAAGAGAAGGAATGCGCCATTAAACAACTAGCAAATGGGAAGCACTTATGGATTGGCCAACCTTTCGATCCATCTGTTTCTCACTCTATTTACACTGCTTTACATTGAACATAAATAGCCCATTGCCATGTAAAATTGGAAAATAAAAGCTTCCAAATTACGGTGATGGGCTCATTTGCATTTTTCAAAGTACTACACTACATTAGACTCCTACCGTCGTCGCTGAACTGATATGATATTGTACGTAAAGTCGACGAATTGGGTCGTGTTGTTATTCCAATCGAATTGCGCCGTACCCTTGGTATTGGCGAGAATGATGCTCTGGAGATCTATGTAGACGGCGAGCGTATTATGCTTAAGAAATACGAGCCTGCTTGTATCTTCTGCGGCAATGCAGAAAACGTATCCTATTTCAAAGGCAAAATTGTTTGCCATAATTGTTTATCTGCAGAAAAATAGTACCTATCAGAAGCGGCTGTTGAGCTAATGCAACTTTAGTTAAATAACCCATTACCGGCGGGGAATCCAAAGTATTCAAATCCAACTAGCGAAAACAAACAATTCAAAAAATATGTAGACCAGTTGTAGCTCGATTAAAAATATAAAAAAAATCAGCGTTACCGAATTAAAACGGTAACGCTGATTTTTTTTTTTGGACAGCAGGAGTGCATTTTTATCATCTCTTCAAATCTTTATTTTTTTGCAAAAATCATTTATAGAATTACATTTTAATCAAAATTCATGAGCGTATGATACTTTACATGAGATCTCTGTTTAAGATTACCGACAGAGACTCCTGTCGAATCACATTTGTGCTGAGCGGAGACCACATGGCCGTAGAGAAAGATTTCAAGGAACAATGCGTGTCAATTCATAATCGGGATTACAGGACAAGACTACGCATCCATATCAGCTAGGCAGCAGTGGCGAAGACAGCTTCTAGGAGGAGGTCAATATGTAACGATTGATTCAATAGGTGATTCAGTAATGAACCATTCAAATTCCATTAATTTGTAAGCGCTATCTTGTAACGAGGGGAGTAAACTGTCAAGTCAACTACAGAAGGAGGTTGTATTATGAAAAAAACTAAAAAATCTAATTATGTATTGTTTTGCTTTTCGATTGTATTTTGCTTGATTGTATCTTTACCGGGACTAGCAAATGCTGCTCCAATTCACGCTGGTCCACAATTTGTGGATGGCTATTATGCAGATCCTGACGTACAGATATATAATGGCACATATTGGGTGTATCCGACTCGTTCGACTCAAGTTGGTGAATCCGACACTGGCGCAAAATCGGTGGACATCTTCTCTTCAACAGACATGGTCAATTGGACCAAATACTCGAATGTCATAAGCTCGGCCAATATATCATGGTTGCAACACTCCTTGTGGGCGCCGAGCGGGGCTTATCGCGATGGGAAATACTACATCTATTTTGCTGCTAACGCAATCAATGGCGATGGACAATTAGGCGGAATAGGCGTTGCGGTCGCTGATAATCCACAAGGTCCATATACCGATGCGATTGGCGCCCCCCTTATCAACGTTGTACGAAATGGTGCAGGCCCAATGGATCAAGATGTATTTATAGATGATGACGGTCAAGCGTACATGTATTATGGCAGTTGGGGCGAGTGTAATGTTGTAAAACTTAACGCGGACATGAAGTCTTTGGGAACATGGTCTGACGGAACCGTCTATAAGAAAGTTACGCCCACTAAAACGGGCGATAATGATTATTTTGAGGCGCCTAAAGTGTTCAAGAGAAACGGGATATACTATTTGACTTATGCTGCAGGCGTTTGGGCAGATTCATCTTATAAGGTCATGTATGCAACGTCCAGCTCTGTAACAGGACCATTTGTACCGCAAGGTATTATGTTACATACCGATACGACAACAGCAGATGGACCTGGTCATAACGGTATTGTTCAATCACCTACAACAAATGATTGGTACATTTTTTACCATAAGCGTTATCTGAGCAGTTCACAACGCGTACTGGCATTTGATAAATTTGAGTTTAATGCTGATAATACGATAAAACCAGTCGAAATGTCAGAAGAAGATACCTTTGATGACAGTACTGATACGGGATGGACCAAATATGGCGGTGCATGGACCGTATCTGGCGGCCAGTATAATGTAGCATCAAATCCGGGTGCCAAGGCACTTTTGGATACCAATTTCTCAGATGTAATTTATGAAGCTGATGTGACACCGGGGTCAACCGGCAATGCGGGTCTGGTATTTAGAGTATCCAATCCTGGAACGGGTGCGGATGCTTACCAAGGCTACTATGCTGGACTCGATGTTCCCAATCAGAAGGTTTTGATCGGAAAGGCTAACAACAATTGGACATCGCTTTCCACTGCTTCTATGAGCTTAACGGCTAATACAAAGTATCATGTTAAAATCGTCGCACAAGATGCTTCCATAAAGGTCTATGTTGATGATATGACGATACCTAAGATTAATGTAACGGATGCAACCTATATTGGGGGCAGTGTTGGTCTTAGAACGTATGATTCAGCTGCCAAATTTGATAATATTTCAGTTCAAAGCAGCCGATATGAAACAGAAAATTTATTTGTAAGCGCAACCTCTGGCGACAAACACACCATGTTTGGGAATGGAACCGGTCGAGACCTAAATTTGAGCGGTGGATTTGGAACTGCACTAGACGCCAATGCAGTCAACGACTTTGTGACATACACGGTGAATGTGCCCGAAGCGCGAAGCTATAGTGTAAGGGTCGGCGTGAAAAAGGGAGCGAACAGAGGGCAGTTTCAATTGTCTGTAAACGATGTCAGTCATGGTCTGATTCAGGATTTATATTCCTCTGCATTTAACTATGTAGAACTGAATGTTGCTACTATCACCTTCAGCTCGGCAGGCGATAAATCTTTTAAGTTTAACGTTGCAGGTAAAAATGGCTCAAGTTCAGACTACGATCTGTTAATTGATTACATTAAACTAATACCAAACTGAAGCAAAAATGCAAAGGTATATGTAATTAGAAGTTAAGCAAAACACCTATGCCTATAGCGAGGCCACTGAAAAGTAAACTAATCAAATCGATCTGCACCAGGACGCATACCGATAGCAGATCAACAATTACGTGAGGCAGCTGCCGGCCAAAAGCTGGCCGCGCGTAGCCGTGAGCCAGTTGCAGGGAGTCTCGGCCGGCAGAGGAGGCATACTGACGATGAAAGCATTTATTCTTTACCGAGATGGTGTAATTAATGTTGGTAGCAGCATTAACAAGAAGAAGGAGTTTATCCTGATTGCTGGTGTACCTGAGGTTAAATACGGAATTTGTGAAAATGTCTGCGAAAAATCAAGCAATCAATGGAGCTGACCGTAAAGATCTTAAAGCGGTTGTTGCAATTATGATGAAATATTTTGTCTTTTTAATGCATTGAGCTAGAATTGAAGTGTCAGACTAGAACTACACACACAAACGGAGGCTATTTGTTGTATAACGGGCAAAGGGTAACTCCAACCAGAATGGGTGGGTACAAATATACCGATATTGGATGGTTATTTTTAGCGTTTTTTCGTTTATCATTTTGATCAAATCAGAATTAAATAAGGGAGTGAGTTCGGTTTATGAAAACATCAAATGACGAAAAGATATCCAAGGTCGAGATCATCAAGCGGTAGGGCCGTCATCTAGGGGCACAATAAAGGAAGCGTTGCAGGACGAAGAACCGTATTTTTCCGAGGATAATATTCAAGTGCTCAAGTTTCATGGCGTCTATCAGCAGGATGATCGGGATTTACGGGCACAGCTTAAGATAGAGGGGAAGGAGCGGCATTACAGCATGATGATCCGCGCCCGCATTCCGGGCGATGTGCTAACTTCGGATCAATATCTCGTCTTTAACAAGCTGGCGGATGAGTATACAGATTACAAAAATATGCTCATCACCACCCGCCAAACCTTGCAGCTTCACGGAATTCTCAAGGGTGATTTGAAAACGACGCTCAAGAAAGCAGGAGTAGGTGAACATTTTGCCTAAAGGATTGTCAGGGCGAAAGGTCGCCATCACCGGCTCACGCAAAATACAGGAGCTCGGTGAGATTATTGAGCGGCAGGGCGGTGAGGTGATCGTTCGTCCGCAGCAGGGTTTGCTTGTGCTGCAAGAGTGGGAATTGGAACGGGACTTATTTCGTCTGCTCGAAAGCGGCACGGATTGGACCATCTTCACAACAGGGACGGGACTTGGAGCTCTGCCGGACAAGGCGCGCAACTGATCGTGTTCCCCGAGATATTCCTGCCCGGGTATCCGCGGGGTCTCAGCTTCGGTATGCGTGTTGGCAGCCGTACAGTGGAAGGGAGAAAAGATTGGCAGCGCTACTGGGAAAGTTCGATTGACGTTCCGGGATCCGAAACTGAAATGTTGGGCCAATTGGCAAAAGAATTGGGAGTTTATTTGATTATCGGCGTGGTAGAGAGGGATCAGGAGTTCAGTACGGGCACTTTGTATAATGTTTTATATCAGGCCGGACGGGACTTTACTGGGCAAGCACCGTAAGCTGGTTCCTACCGGCTCCGAACGTATCCTGTGGGGGCAAGGGGATGGCAGTACGTTAAATGTCATCGATACCCCGTTCGGCAGAATAGGTGGCTTGATTTCAAATTGTAGATTGGAAAAGCACAGAACTATAACAAAAAACACTTCAACTCCACAATTAGGAGCACCTGCTTTTAAAAACCTTGATTGATAAATAGAAAAGGTCCTGAATCGTTAGGTTGGAATACCAAACGACTCAGGACCTTTTTTGTTGGAGAGATATTAAGCTGCTAACTTGGATGCATCTTTTATATTGGACTTACGGGTAAGAGGTATAAATAATAGGATAGATAAGAACCCAAGTAACAAGAAGACAATTCCTACCCACATGACGCTTTGAATACCCATGCCATTGATAAATGCACCACTAACCATTGTACCAATGGTAACTCCAAGATTTGAAAACGCTACGAACAGACCGTTAGAGAAGTCTGGTGCTTCGGGCGCGGATGAAGTGATCATGTACTGGGAGATATTAAGGCCAAAAGTAAACAATACGCCCCAGAAAGCAATAAGAAGTATCATGGGAACAGTAAACGATCCGAGCAAGAATAGTACAAAATAACTACCAACAAACACGAGTGGATAGACAAAGGCAGTCTTTAACGCATTATTTGTAAGTAATTTACCTGCGAGTAAATTACCTATCATCCCTGTTAAACCAAATAGAATAAGCATTAAGCTAATCGTATTTGAAGACATTTCCGTTACACGCCCAAGGTACTCTGCAAAGAAGCTGAATGTTGCATACATACCAGAAAGGATAAAGATTGCACCAAAGATGGCTGCCCAAACAACACCTTTCTTCAAAATACGAACCTGTGAACCATAAGACTGTTTTTGTTTCACGGGAAGGGAAGGGACAAAGAGAAGAATGGCCAAGAATGTTAAAGCATTTACAACAGCAAAGAATAACATCGCTATCTCAAGATTCGCATAGTCCGCAATGAAAGAGGCAATTGGAATTCCAATAATCATACCCGCGGTGAGACCCATGAATACACGACCGATTGCTTTTGGAGCCATTTCTGGACTAACTGAGGAAGCAGCTGCAGTAAAGGCAACAGACACGTAAACCGGATGTAGGAATGCAGGAACAATTCTTGCTATTAAGGCTATTGTAAAATTGGGGGCAAACATAGAAACAACGTTACTAACCACAAATAGCCCGATAGCAAGAAGCATAACACCTTTACGGTTAAATCCTGAGAATAACAATGGCAAGATAGGACCTGAAATTGCAACTGCGAGTGCGAATAGGCTAACAAGCAGGCCTGCAGTTGAAACGCTAACTCCAAAGTTTTCAGCAATGAGTGGCAATATCCCGATAATGCCCATCTCTGTATTAATGATTCCAAAAATCCCTAAAGCTAGGATGAAAATAAAAAATGCTTTTGATTTGGTAACAGACACAATATTCACTCCTATTTATATTATTTTGTATAACTACTGTGAAAATGAAAAAAGATATACTGGTATTTTTCTATTAGGAATCAATCTATACTCAAAGATTCATCAGAGCATCTTCCCGATTTGTAAAATTAGCAAAATAACAATGGTAGGCTTAATCCCAGGCAAAGTAATATGCCATATTTTACGAAGCCTGCTCGCCAGCCTTGCGTCTCCGAATGGTCCATTCCGCCGCCAAGAAAAGAAGTACGATCGTTCCTATAACACTCGCCGTACCTCGTAGCTCATTCCCAGCGCGTTGATGAAGAGAAGCATAAGCGTATGTATTATCTGATTTGTAAAGCAGAACGCGTAGCTGCGGATCATCCAGCGGCGGTGGTTTTCAACCCGTCCTTGTCGAATATGCAAGTATGCGTTCACTGTTATAAATATCTAAATGATATTAAGCAAATTGAAGGCTACACTCACGATCTTGCCTCCGGTCGCAAAAGGAGCCATATAGCCTGATGTGATGCATACGGCCAGTACGGCGACGACATAGACGTAGCCGAGAATACGATGCATCTTCCGGTACTTACGGAGCTTGGCACTAGCAAAGTTTATGACTCCCGCAGCGATTGCGATGCAGGCGAAGATGACGTGAACGTTCAGCATAGTTAGCCAGACAGGTAAATTCATCGGACGGATGAGCTTGGTCTTGTGGCTCAAAAAAACCGACGCATCCGGATCCAGGGCGAAACGATTCAAGAGCGTCCAGAAGACGAAGGCTGCAGCAACGATAATCAGGAGGCGGAAAGCACTTTTAGTGTTCATCAGCCTGGGCGCGTTACCTATCAATCGGCGAGAATCACGTTGACTGCGCAACCGGGCAAAATGGAAACCGGCGAATGTGAACAGTGAAATGAAAAAACAGCAATTAAGCGAGAACAAGAGACTGCGACTAATCGTCATGGCGCAACTCCATTACATGTTATTTAGAGTCATCAGCGCCACCTTGAAAACTCTCCAGTCTGATGGTCGTTATGAGTCACCAAGATAACCGGAAAAGATGACTCGTCTTTCTTTTATAAAACTAACTATCAACTTAATTACGCCTAACAAGAGTTAGGCGTAATCTATACACAGGAACAAATGTTTGGTATACTATGAATATACGTTTTTAACAAATATGTCATATTTGGAGGTAACTTATGCACAATGATGAACGGAAACGTCTTTATGAAAAAACAGAAATTAAAATGGATCAATTACCTTGGTATGCTAAGGAATATATCATTCGTAACCTTCGTAAAAGGTCACCTAATACTCTATTAGGTTATTGTTCAGATTACATCTCTTTTTTGGATTGGTTGAGTTCAGAGGGATTCTATAATGGAACTAGACTCGATTGTCCTCTTTCTACACTGGAGTCTTTACGCGTAGACGATGTTGAACGGTACAAAGACTTTCTTTCAATAAAACATGAAAACTCATTGGATACTATAGCCAGAAAGATCGCCTCTCTAAAGTCATTGTTTCAGTACCTATCTGTACTTTCCGAGGATGAAAATGGATACCCATACATAAAGCGCAATGTAATGGTCAAAATTGAGACGGAAAAAGAAAAGATTACTGTAATGGCAAAAGCAGATCGAATTAAGGATAAAATCCTCCGTGATGAAGAGATTTTTGAGTTCAGAGAATTCATTGCTGAAGGATTTCAGATCGTATGCAAAGACAATAAACGAATTCTGAATTCCCACTTGAAGAACAAAGACCGTGATTTAGCATTCGTAAGTCTTATTCTTGGTTCAGGTCTACGAGTGTCTGAAGCTCTGTCCCTTGACCTTCCTGATATAGACTGGCTTAAAGGCAAGGTCTTGGTTAACAGAAAAGGTAATAAGAAAGATTCAGTACCTGTAAGTAATATTGCATTGGATGATTTAAAGTCATATTTGGCCTTTCGTCAAACCAATTATGGTGTAGATGACAAACAAGAAGCAATCTTTCTTTCACTTCCTACTGGACCTCACGGGAAAGTAAGCCGATTAACTGTTAGGGCTTCACAAAAAATGCTCGATCGCTATGTGAGTTCTTTTGGAAAGCCGGCACTGACAATTCACAAGTTAAGACATACATTTGCAACCAAGTATCATAAGGAAAACAAAGATCTTGCCTCGTTAAAGGATCAACTTGGCCATTCCGATTTAAACACAACTATGATTTACACACACGTTGGAGAAGAAGAACGCCGTGAATCTGTAAATAGAGCAGATAGCTTAAACAGGTGATAACTTGGTTCGGGACCTCAAACAAAAAATCACTTATGGAAAGGAGATTTTACAAGACCATGCACAAAACACAATACGCCGAACCCATCTTCCGAGACCGGCGTATTACGCTAGTCATCAAGTAAATCGCATTCACATCTCCTAAATCTTTTGTTATGAAACTTCTTGGGATCTTTGTTATTGTTCCTTACATTACCCACCGAAGAATCCACCTTATGCACGCATCTCTTCTGCTGCAAATGGTCTGAGAAGTCCTGTAACGCTCTTCTTGTCCTTTTCTCTGCTTAACCACTCTGCTTCATCATGCGGACTAATTATGGCCGGCATACGGTTATGGATTTCAGCCATAAGACTGTTGGGCTCTGTGAAGCTGCGTGCGTTTCAAGTTAGCTTACGCTCTTATTGTAGCGAAAAGGCAGGTCCAAACGTATGTCAGCAAGGAAGCCGTTTGTTTTTGGTCACCCTTTTTTCTAGAAGACTTGAACGACTTCATGAATGCCATCCACTTCTTCAAAAATGGCACGTTCAATGCCAGCCTTCAATGTGATCGTTGCGCTAGGACAGCCGTTGCACTCTCCCAAGAATTTTAATTTAGCCACTCCATTCTTAACTTGAACCAATTCGGCATCTCCACCATCGCGGTTTAAATAAGGACGCAGTTTTCTCAATACATCATCTACATCTTTGAACAATTCCTCAGAATCTCTCATTTCATGACTCCTTTCATAGAGGCTGTGTTATCAGCTTCACCGTTCGCATTTTCTCTAATTCATCAATCATGTCTTGATAAAACTTAACTCTTCACCTGGAATAACTTTCTAGAAATCGGAAGTACCGATCTTGCTCCTGCTTATGCAGCTTTCCGTACAGTGCATATAAACCCTGCTCTTTTGACGCTTGCAGGTAGAATCAAGAAGCAATGCAGCAGTGTTACTTGGCGATTTTTGCGAAATATTCTAATGTTCTAACCAGTTGCGCGGTGTAAGACATTTCATTATCGTACCAGGCTACAGTTTTCACTAGTTGCTGGTCGCCAACTGTTAGAACTTTTGTTTGAGTGGCATCAAAAAGAGACCCGAATGTCATTCCTCTAACATCGGAAGATACGATCTCGTCCTCAGTATATCCGTATGTTTCTGGATCTGATGCTTTTCTCATAACGGCATTAACTTCTTCAACCGTAACCTTCGTGTTCAAAACAGCTACGAGTTCTGTTACGGAGCCTGTTGCTACAGGTACACGCTGAGATGCACCATCAAGTTTCCCCTTCAATTCAGGAAGAACGAGGCCTATGGCTTTAGCAGCGCCGGTGGAGTAAGGAACAATGTTCTCTGCTGCAGCCCGTGCTGCGCGGAAGTTTCCTTTTGAATCTGGCGCATCAAGGGTATTCTGGTTGCCTGTATAGGCGTGAACGGTTGTCATCAACCCGGATTGAATTCCAAATTTATCGTTCAGAGCTTTAGCCATGGGAGCCAGACTGACCGTTGTGCAAGAAGCACCGGAAATGACGGTTTCCGTTCCGTCCAGTGTTTCATGGTTTACGTTATACACGATGGTCTTCATGTCGGCTGTTGCCGGAGCAGAAATAACAACTTTATTTGCTCCGCCTTTCAGGTGAAGCTCGGCCTTTTCTTTGGTGGTGAAGAAACCTGTACATTCAAGCACGATATCTACGCCGAGCTCGCCCCAAGGAATCTCTTCGGGATTACGGTTAGCCAGTACTTTAATTTCTTTGCCGTTAACAGTAAAGGCTCCATCATGAACTTCGATGTCTCCATGGAAAGTGCCTTGCGTAGTATCATATTTGAGCAGATGAGCCAGCATTTTTGCGTCAGTCAGATCGTTGATGGCCACAACCTCGATATTGCCCACCTCTTGAATTCGACGAAAAGCGAGTCTTCCGATCCGCCCAAAACCGTTAATGCCTACTTTTACACTCATTGAATAAACCTCCTGTTTTCGTTCGAAATCCATTCCATATTATTTTGTCCAATAGAACTTAAAGGTAAGCATTGACCCGAAGCCAAACAAGCTTGCCTTTGGAATGGGTTTGTTTTAAAATAAAAGATACCGATCGGTATCTTTATTATATCAGGATTTGATACATTGGCAAGGCTTCGGCCGTAAAATTTTGATATAATGTTAGATTGGAATAAGGTCATTCGGAGGAACCCATGAAAAAAGGAGATCGAACAAGAGAGCACATTATTATGAAATCGGCAGCAATCTTTAATCAGAGAGGATATGCCGGTACATCGTTAAACGATATTATTGCCGATACCGGGATTAAGAAGGGGGGCATCTATCGGCATTTTACAAGTAAAGATGAAATTGCGCTTGAAGCCTACAACTACGCCGCCAGTAATGTTATCAGCAAATTTGCTGAGGCGGTCGACCGGGAGCAATCTGCGTCAGGGAGATTACTTGCTTTTTTTCGTGTTTATGAAGATGTTGTTGGTAATCCACCATTTGTTGGCGGATGTCCTATGCAGAATACAGCAGTAGAAAGTGACGATACTCATGTGGAGCTTCGAGATCAGGCAAGACAAGGGCTGCATAACCATTTGGATATGATAAAGAGTATAATTCTTAACGGGATAAATAGTGGGGAGTTTAAGGAGGATTTAAATGCGGATGCTCTTGCTTCATTTGCCTTTTCCTTGCTCGAAGGAGGCATTTTACTCAGCAAGTTAGATGGGGATAATAAGCATATGCAAATGAATACAGCATCCTTTGCATTTTATTTACAGAATTGTTGTTTGAAAAATAGTTAATCAGTTGTGCTTGGAAGCGTAGAGAGAATAAGATGCTTATATGATCTCTCTCAACATTTTGGAGGTATATCCCCATCCTCGAAATCCCTTCCACTGCTGGAAGGCAGCCTTCCGCCAATAACAAATATAACTTATATACGGTGAATTTCCGCGCAACATCGACGTAGTGCATCTCGCTTAGTAGGGAAGGATGGTTTCTTCCGGAATCAATATATTGAAGAATGCTGGATATTGAAGTAGGCTTTTTCATGAGGCCGCCTCGTTTCGGGAGATTGCAGGGGTACAACAATTTACCGAATGAGGCGGCTTTTTTACCTTTTTTTGGCTAACTAACAGGCTTTGCCCAAAACAGCCATCTTTCCGCGTTCCAATCATAGATGATATCGCTGCCCCATTTCTCTTCGAGCTTCGTCGCTTGGAACTCGCGGTTTAACACATTGTGTTGAACGGGCAGCTTATTATTGGAGAACCATACACTGTGTCATGGTTAATCTTCAGTTCTCGGGTGACATCTGTCATCGTTTGGACGCTTTCATTAATATGTTGTACTGTCTAACACCTGAAGGCCTCGTCATACATAGGTTTTATCATGGTGCACATTCACCTTCGTGACTTTTGTGCCACGAACTGATGCCACAGCGTATATAACAAGCGCTGTCCAAATGAGTGCAAAACCGACGAGAAGGGTAGACGAAACCGATTCCTTGAACACAAATACGCTCAGTAACAGCATGATTGTCGGCCCGATGTATTGTACGAATCCGAGTGTGGAAAACGCCATGCGGGCGGCTGCTCGTGCAAAGAAGAACAGCGGCAGTGCCGTTACTACGCCCGAAAGGAGTAGTTCGATGAACATGGACGGAGGCAGTGTCCATGCCATCGCCTTGCCCACGGATGCCAAATAGACCCAGTACCCGAGCGCAATGGGTAGAACTACAACTGTCTCCGACAACAAGCCTACAGAAGCGTTTAGCACAATCTTCTTTTTCGCAAGGCCGTATAAGCCAAACGACGCAGCCAGCGAGATTGCGACCCACGGAAATCGCCCATAGTCGATTGCGATAATGAGCACCGCCGCGCCAGCGACGGCAATCGCGAGCCACTGGCCACGATTCGGCTTCTCACGAAGGAAGACGATTGCTAGTAACACGTTCAGCAGCGGGTTTAAATAATAGCCGAGGCTTGTCTCAACGACATGGTTGTTATTGACAGCCCAGATGAAGATGAGCCAATTAGCAGCGATCAACAGTCCGCTGGCGGTGAGTGATAGCAGGAGCGTACGGCTAGTCACAATCCGCTTCATATCACCCCAGCGGCGCTGGACGGTGACGAGAATACCCATGAAGACAAACGACCAGACAACCCTGTGTGATAAAATCTCGCCTGCAGGCACATCATTAAACAACTTCCAATAAAGCGGGAGAACTCCCCACATGATATAAGCGATAATAGCGTTGATTAACCCATTATTCATAATCAATTTCCTTCTTCCCGCTCCGATTCTGAGTGCAATCTGCTCAGTCCCCCGTAGCGCCAATTAATTGTAACTCAATTTGTTTCATCTTATAAAAATAGCCTTTTTGCTCCATCAATTCGGAATACGAACCCGTTTCTACTACCCCTCCTTGCTCCATAACGACGATTCTATCCATTCCTTCCAAACCGTTAAGCCGGTGACAGATTAGCAGAAGCGTATCTTCGGACGCCTGCTCGTATAGGTACGTCAAAACACGTTGCTCTGTCACATAGTCCAGCGAAGACGTCGGCTCATCCAGTAGCCATAGCTTTCCCTTGCGAAGTATGGCCCGCGCCAGGGCCAACCGCTGTTTTTCGCCTTCCGATAAATTTACTCCCTTTTCGTACACGGGATCCGTTAACGAGATGGTCGGCAATTGCACTTTAGCGAGAATATCCAACAGGTCGCCGTCAGAATGATTCTCACCATCCATGAGCAAGTTATCCCGGATCGTTCCCCGGAAAAAATGGCTTTGCTGCAGCACGACACTAGCCGTTTTCCAAATGCTCGACTCCTCCAGTTCCTGTACTGATATGCCGCTCAGTCGCAAATCCCCAGCCGTTGGCGTACGTAGCTTGAGTAACAACTCAATCAGCGTAGACTTTCCCGAACCGCTAGGTCCGACAATCGCTGTTTTAGATCCTGGTGGAATTTGCAACGAAAAGTTCTTTAATGCTGGTCTCCACTCGTCTTCATATTGAAATGAAACGCCGGATAGTTCAATAGAAACGGCATGCTCGGTATTTAACGTACAACTTGGCAGAACCGGCTGCATTGCAGGAGTCAATACTGCTTCCGTCAGCCGCTTGGCTGCATGTTCGCTATCTTGCTTATATGCTGGCAACGTGGCCATAGTCGCTGCTTCTTCAAATACAGTTAATGAGGCCATGACAAGCATAGCCAGATATACGCCAGCTAGCATTCCATCCGATATCAGATAAGCACCAAGGGCCAACACCCCCCAGGAAATCAGATATGTGACAAAGGCATGCATCGTTTGTCCACGTAGCAGTTGTCCGGCCGCTCGCTGCTGCTCGGCTGCCAATGTAGCAGAAGCTTGGCGAAGTTGCTGTTCCCGCTGCGCAAGCTGCCCATAAACTTTAAGATCCCGGAAACCATACAACACCTCTGTTACTTCCGTAGACAACAGCGCTCGCTGCTTGCGAACATGCCCATTGATTTTCCGATATCCTAGTAATACGATTCCCGGCACGACCAATACGGTTCCCAGCATACCGAGTAGCATCAAGCAAGCCATCCAGAAAGAAAAGGAGGCGGTAGCCAGCATTGTCGTCAAGAACACCATGACAACAATGATCGGCGGATACGCGACGCGTAAAAAATAGTGCTGCAAACTCTCTACATCCCCAACGATTCGTGCAAGCAGATCCCCGCTTCGGTTTTTATTTAAAATGCCTGGCGTTAAGGGAATGAGCTTGGCAAAAAAGGATGATCGCAAACGGCTAAGCATAGAGAATGTCGCTCGGTGTGAATATAAGCGCTCGCCATAACGACTCACCGCTCGAAGTAAACCAAGCAGCTTGACCAACGAAGTAAGTACGATCAGCGTATAAAGCGGAGGTGCAAACACCGTTTGCGAAATCAGATAGCCGCTCGCAGAAAAGAGGATCACACCGGCAATACCGGCGACAAATCCGCCTAAAATCGAAAGAATAATATCTTTGCGCTCCCGAATCATAGATTGGAACAAAATAGCCAACTCGTTCATCCCGGCACCCCTTTGCGTTGGACATCGACCATCTCTGCATACGCAGGCAGGCGTTTAATAAGCTCGTCGTGATGTCCCGAGCCCATTAGGACGCCATGGTCCATAAACAAAATGTTGTCCGCATTTCGAATGGTATACAATCGGTGAGCCACCGTAATCATCGTCGCCGATTTTGCCAAGGTTCCAATCGAATGTTGCAGGATGCTCTCGGTGTGAAGATCGAGTCCGACGGTCGGCTCATCGAACAAAATAATGGAAGGTCGCTTCAAAAAAGCCCGCGCTACGGCAAGCCGTTGCTTTTCCCCACCGGATAGTCCTCTACCGCCTTCACCGACGGGGGTATCAAATCCCTGCTCCAGTTGGGATACAACCTGCGAAAGACCCGCGTCCGCAGCCGCTGCCTCAATTTCAGCCCTGGAGACTTTCCGCCCGGCACCGATTGCGATATTATCAGCGAAGGTACCTGCAAAAATGTAAGGATGCTGCGTAATGTAGCTGATATGTTCGAACCATATCGTCTCATTCTGTTGAGTAAGCGGGTTTCCACTCACTAGAATGGTCCCCGACACCGGTCTTAGTAAACCCGCTATAAGATGGAGCAAGGTTGTTTTACCGGATCCGCTATGACCAACAAGGGCAATATGATCTCCTGGTCGAATTGTGATCGAACCTGTATTCAGCTCAAATGAGTCAGGTGCATACTGAAACCGGACATTGTCCAGTTCAATGGTGGGCGGCATTGGAAACAGCTTCTTCGGAAATGTCTGGAGCCCTACCGGCTGATCCTTCAGATCGTTTCTATCGTTCGTGTCCGCGAGCATGGTTTCAACCTTGCGAACCGCCCCCATACTGGTTCGCCCATTGTGAAAGGCTGTTCCCGAACTCTTTAGTAAGCTGTAAAATTCGGGCACGAGCAACAATACAAAAAAGGCCGTGTGAAACGACATCGATTTGAAAACAAGGAGCTGAATGGCCAGTTCGAGAGCAACAATCCCGATGCTCAGCATCACAATTGATTCCAGCATGAGGGTATTCGTAAACGCAATCTTCAAAATATCCATTGTGGCATCACGGTATCTTAAGCTACTACGTTCGATTTCTTGCTGCTGATGGCGGGCCCGTCCGAATATTTTTAACGTAACGAGCCCTTGAAGAGAATCTAGAAATGTACCGGAAAATTCAGCCAACTGCGCATACTTTTCTTCTGATTTATTTTTTGTTTTCAGCCCTACCAAAATCATAAAAATCGGTATAAACGGTGCTGTAACCAGCATGATAATACCTGAATTGGCATGTTGGGTAAACGAAACGACTAAAATCAGAATGGGGATAATGACCATTTCCACCATACGCGGCATGTATTGACTGAAATAACTATCCGCCTCATCCACAGCATCCAGCGCAATGCTGACCTTTCCCCCCGTTTGCCCTTGAAGAGAGGAAGGCATGGAAGCATGCATGAAATTTTCAAGCACGGCTGCTCGCATATTTATTTTGGCGGTTGCTGCCATTTGCAAACCAACTGTCGCGTTCCCTAATGACAACAGTGTACGCATCGTCATCACGACCAGTAGGATGCCAAGTAGTAGGGCAACCGATGATAAAGATGCTTTCTCTACAAAGATCTGCTGGACGGCTTCGGCCAGCAGTGCAGCCTGACTTACAATCGCGGCGCCTAGTGCGAGCGAGATGAATGACAGGTAAATGAGACGTTTGCGTTGCGCGGTCAACTGTATAGCAATCAAGCTTCTTTTCTCCTTCACCAAACTCAACTCCTTTTATGGTAGTAGCCTGCGAGTAATCAGCCTACTTTTTCCCTTTCACGTAATCCGCATCAAATAGAAACAGCTTGAAAACCAAAATAAGAGAAGGAATTAATAGACACATACCCCCGATAAATACGACAACCAGCGCGAAGCCCATTGACGATGAGGTAACGCTGCTTTGAATCGTAATGTAGGGATCAAGAATATAGGGATACTGCCCAATCCCGTAAGCGAAAAAGGCACAGAGAAATTGCAGCATGATGCAAACAAATGCTACCCCATAGCGACGGCCGCGGTATAACAGCCACAACGCAATGATGAAAAAGGTAACAGAAAGTGCTAACAGCCACCATAAATCCATCATATTTTGATAGTGCCGCTCATTGTGTTGCCCCAAATAGATAAAGGCCGTCAGGGCGATAATAATCGTCGGTGTGCTCCAGAACAGCGCATAGGTCCGCATAAGCTTTAGGGCAGCTTTGTCCTCTGCTCGTGAAGCGTAAAACGTCAAAA
This sequence comes from Paenibacillus sp. FSL W7-1088, assembly GCF_037969855.1. Lineage (NCBI taxonomy): Bacteria > Bacillati > Bacillota > Bacilli > Caryophanales > Paenibacillaceae > Paenibacillus > Paenibacillus sp. FSL W7-1088. Next base: position 4,440,011 of record NZ_CP150216.1, on the reverse strand, counting down.
AACAGGCACTAATAAACAAAACAGACACAATCGCCAATCCAACGATGCTCCACGATAATGGATTGGTTAATAAAGCCCAGTAATCCAGAGAAACCGTCTGATCCTGCTTCAAGATAAAGCCGCCTTCAGACAGGGTCAGCGCCACGGACAATGAAGCCGGGATCAGCAAACCCGTTGCGCCGTACAAAAACAGATAGACAATATTATTTTTGGACCCATAGTTTTCAAATGCATAGAACGAGCCACGAATAGCAAGCAGCACGATTGCGACACTCCCTGGAACAATAAGCGCCGAGCCATAATAATACGCTGTATCCGGAAAAAATCCGATCATGCCGATGTAGAAAAAGACGAAAAACACATTTGTGATCTCCCATACGGGTGACAAATAACGAGAAATCAGACGATTAATGAGGTGGTCCTGCTTGGTCAGGCGGGCATAAAAGGCAAAGAAACCTGCTCCAAAGTCAATGGAGGCTAAAATAAGATAACCGTACAAAAACAGCCAAAGTACTGAAATTCCAATCAAATCATAACTCATCAGGCATGCGCATCCTTCCCGGACCTCTTGTTACCCGCATGCTGTGCCCACTTCTCCATCTCAGTTTCTGCCGGATTATTGTGGAATAAGCGCCGAAGAACAAGAACACTAACCGCGCCTAATACGATGTAAAGAAGAAGGAAGAGGAAAAAAAGAATTCTCACGCTGGGCGATGTCGTCGCCGCTTCTTCTACACGCATATATCCTCGTAGAATCCACGGCTGCCGCCCCAACTCGGCGTAAAACCAGCCCAACTCGACTCCCAAAAATGCGAGCGGCGCACCTAGAGCAATAATGCGGAGCAGCCATTTATTGTGCTCATTGCGTTTTTTCCAGAATGTAAATAGGAAATACAGAACGGATATGCCCAATAACGCAAACCCTATGCCAGCCATCAAATCAAAAAAATAATGCACAAGGAGCGGAGGTTGTTCATCTGGAGAAAATTCATTCAGACCTGTTACTTTCGCATTAAAATTTCCAAAAGCCAGGAAGCTGAGAATCTTCGGCAGGTGAATTGCGCCAATAATTTTATGCTCGGCATTAAGCCACCCCAATAGAATCAAATCCGCGCCGCTCTCGGTCTCAAAATGCCATTCCGCAGCTGCTAGCTTTTCCGGCTGATGCTCGGCCAAGAACTTGGCAGACGCATCTCCAGCTACTGTGTTTAGCAATCCGAATAACATAACAACGGCCATCATAAGCTTTAACGCTTTTTTGTGGTATCCAGTAACCCCTTTTCTAAGCATCGTAAAAGCCGCAATTCCTGCTAGCAGAGCCGCTCCTGTTAAGTAGGCTGAGCTTAATACATGGAACACTTTGGAGAACGTCGCCGTATTCAGCATCGCTTGCACAGGGTTAACGGCTGTAAATTGTCCACCTTGCATTGTGAATCCCCCAGGTTGGTTCATAAAACCATTCACAGTCGTAATAAAAACAGCAGACATTCCTGCCCCTAAGACAATGGGGAGTGTGAGCAGCCAATGAATATAGGGATTCTTGAACCGATCCCACGTATACAGATAAATGCCTAAAAAGATAGCTTCAAAAAAGAATGCAAATACCTCCATGAATAACGGAAGTGCAATAACGTTCCCTGCCAATTTCATAAAATTCGGCCATACCAATGCCAGTTGCAGTGAAATTGCCGTGCCTGTTACGACACCAACTGCGACGGATATAACAAACCCCCGCGCCCACCTCTTAGCCATCAGTGTGTAATGAGAATCTTGCTTGCGGATGCCGATGAACTCAGCAATCGCGATCATGAGAGGGATACCGACACCAATCGTCGCGAATATCATATGGAACCCTAGTGTTATTCCTGTCACCAGCCTGCTCCATAGTACCGTATCAATTCCCATTCCTTACGACCTCCCTTCCAAAGCCATTTGTAATTTGTGTTGATTATATATCTGTCCCTCAGCAATCTGGTTTTACGAATTTGGCGAACCGAGAACGATTAAATGCGTTCTCCGCTGAGTTCAGCTCCTTGAGTGTGTCGCGTAGGTTTATAAACATAATGTCTGCCTTCTGGCCGACGATGGCATACATTGCCAAGCTGCCTTCCATCCGGGATTCGACCGCCATAACGACAATCCGTTGGTCCTGGAGACGTCTAAAAAGGTATTTAAACAACATAAAGACGTGACTGGATTGACCGTTATCAGCGACCAAGGATGCCAATACACGTCTCATGCATAACACGACATGCTGCCACAGGTTGGCACACAATCAACATGTCGTTGGGGGCAGTTGTCTTGATGGGTTCGTGATGGGCACGCCTCCTCGTCAAACCCGCGTCCGCTTAGGCTTGAGGCAGCACTGCCTTGAAGACGATTTCGATTAGTTGCTCTGGGAAGCCCAGTCTCGGTACGCCGATCAAATTGCTGGCGACCTGAGGCCGCGGCGTCCCGTAGACTTCTTTCCGAACCTTGCCTGCGACCGCAAACGCCGCATCGACATCGAGGACGTAGAGCGTATCTTCAACCACGTGGTCGAAGGTGGCCCCGAATTGTGCTAGGATCTTCGCGGCATTGGCATAGGTTACCCGCATCTGCTCCTCCATCATCGAGAAGTCGGCCGGCTTCCCAGATTCATCGAGCACCGCGGGGAAGACCATCGCCCCATTTTCGTCGTGGCTGAGTTGGCCGGAAACATGGATCGTGTTTCCGATCTTGATTGCTTGTGCATAACCGTAAGCGTCTTCCGCCGGCACACCATGATAGGCGGCCTCTTTACCATTCGTTGCGTTCGTATTCGTCATCTTCTTATCTCCTTTTCGTATACGCTGACTCGGATATCCGAGCCGCTTTTTCTTGTGAGCCGATTGCATTGTCGTTGCTGATGGATAACATTATGCTCAGGAACCGTTCTTTTTTTATACACCAGCAACGATTACTGGACATATGAGCGCAGCGCCGCTTATGAGGGGTTAAGTTTTTGGATGACTCCCCGAGTGAGATCCCCCCTTAGGATTCAACTGCAATCAGAAATGGCTGAGTGACGAATTCAGCATACTTCTTAGCCAGTTTTTCAAGAGCTTCGTCATTTACTTCTCTAACACCACTAATTTCAAAGGAGGGTTTATAAAGCATTTTTACACGATTTGCAGAAGCCTGGAAGGGTCTCAGCAGCTCGCTATAAGAATATTGATGGAATCCGCCGGCTTGATAAGCTTCACGAACACCGCCGGTTGAAATGGCCAGCCGCAGTTCCTTACCTTCCAGCTTATTTCCTCCCGGCCCGTACGCCCAGCCGCTGCCCCATACTTTGTCCAGCCATTTTTTCAACAAGTAAGGAGCGCTGTACCAGTAAAATGGGAATTGAAGTACAATCCGGTCGTGATTTTCCAAAAGTTGGCGTTCTTTTTCCACGTCGATTTGTTCGTCAGGGTAAGCTTCATACAGCAGGTGGACAGTGACTTCTTCATGTATTAATAGTTCTTCGGTCAGCCGTTTATTTATTCTTGAGCTATTTAAGTTAGGATGGGTTACAATGACCAATGTTTTTTCCGTCTGGTTTGTCATCAATCTAAGTTTCTCCTTATCCGGGTTGATTTTTTGTTAAGTTTCCTCGGTACTTTGCAATTGGGTTTATATTTTCAAAATGGACCTAGAACTGTCACGAAATATAAAAAAATTAAAAATCCGTGAAGCATAATTTAGCCCTTCACACGTTCAGCAACTCTGTCAAGCCAGCAGGTGTGAGTATGTTGCCAACGTAAAACTGGCCGAATTCTCCGAAGCGTGCGCTAGTCTCGTCGAACCGCATCTCATAGACGAGCTTCTTAAACTGCAGCGGATCGTCGGCAAACAGTGTAACACCCCACTCCCAATCGTCGAAGCCGACCGAGCCGGTGATAATCTGCTTGACCTTGCCTGCATAAGTGCGGCCGATCATACCGTGACTGCGCATGAAGTTTTTGCGCTCCTCCAGAGAAAGCATGTACCAGTTATCGTTAAGCATGCGTCGCTTGTTCATAGGGTAAAAGCAGATATGTTTCGCCTTGGGTAAGATTGGCTTAAGGCGAGCGGCTACTTCGGGAACTTGCATCGGATCGGAGCCGGGAGGGGCTAAATAATTGCTCAGCTCGACGACACTGACGTACGAGTAAACTGGTTTTACGAATTTTGCGAACCGAGAACGATTAAATGCGTTCTCCGCTGAGTTCAGCTCCTCGAGTGTCTCGCGTAGGTTTATAAACATAATGTCTGCCTTCTGGCCTACGATGGCGTACATTGCCAAGCTGCCCTCCATCCGGGATTCGACCGCCGACCATTCATAGATTAGCGTCATCAAATCATGCTTTGCATACTCGCGTTCCTTTGTGGTTGCACTTTCCCAGGCAAGCCAGTCGATGGTGCGGAAATCATGCAGTGCATACCAACCCTCTATCGTTTCTGTTGCTTCACTCATCTTACTTCAACTCCCCTGGTTGTTTTGTCTTATCCAATAGCTTTCTTTTTTTTGAATTTCATTTCTTGATCTTAGAACAAAGAGTGATTTCATCCTGATAAGGAGTTGCTGCATCTAATGTAACGGGACTATAGTCGAACTGTCGTGTTTTAAGAAATGATGATTTATCATCATACACTTGATCGACCATGCAGTCTTTCTTCTCAAGATTTGATTTGAGAAGCATTTGAATGCGTCTATCCCGAGCAACAATGAGAATTTTAGTTCCGTATTTTAACAAATATATAATCACTTCCTTGTCCTTGCGTGCACTACAAATTCATTATGTGACAACTCTTTAATTCGGCGAAAAAAAGGTCAGATCAGTTCAACGCCTTTAAAATCTACTTTTCAGTCATTCTCAAGTCCTCCTATAAGTTTTAGTTATTCCAAAAAGGTAATAACTCTCATGAAAACAAAATGGCTCGGCGCTATTTCATTCTAGAACAGCTTGTTGTACAATAAAAGATACCGAACGGTACCTTTTATTGTATCATGATTCTATTGAAAGGCAAGACCGGAATCGTATGTTCGATTTTTTCGTGACAGGATTAAAGCTGGGGAGTTTAGGGGGATCTGGATTTAAGGAGTTTTGCTCAGTAGATTGGATAGGCTAACAAGCGCGTGCTAATGAATATAACATTCTTCTCGTCTTATTTGCAGGAATGCTGTTTCGCAAGGAAACACGAGTAGATGGAACAACCATTGTGCGTATATGTATGACAAAATGGTGAGCTATATCGAAGGAGTAGCAGAAGGAGCTTGTCGAACGGGGCTTGTGAATAATGCAGGAATCACCCGAGTCTGGTGCTAAAGCTGCTGGTTTTCGAGTGCTTTCTTATTGAGAAAAACGGATAGGTGGTTATTTATTTGGATGCAGTGAATATAGAAAATAAACCAGAAAGTAAAAGACCGACTTTGGCGCTATTAGCGCTGACAATCGGGGCATTTGCGATTGGAATGACTGAATTTATTATTATGGGGTTACTTCCTGAAGTGGCCGAAAGCTTGCAGGTGTCCATCCCCTCAGCAGGGCTACTCATTACCGGATATGCACTGGGTGTGGCTATAGGAGCTCCTATCATCACAGTCGCCACTCATCGAATGAAGCGAAAGCAGTTGCTTCTTTTTCTTATGATTCTGTTCATATCAGGTAATGCATTGGCTGCTCTTGCACCGAACTATGGAGTATTAATGGTAGCTCGTATCGTGGCTGCATTAACTCATGGGTCCTTTTTTGGCGTTGGATCTGTTATTGCAGCTGGACTGGTTCCTAAGGAAAAACGGGCTGGAGCTATTGCAATCATGTTTACCGGTCTGACACTTGCAAATATTCTTGGCGTTCCGATCGGTACATTTATTGGTCAAGCCTTTGGATGGAGATCCACTTTTTGGGCGATCACTATCCTAGGTCTGATTGCTTTGATTGGGATTGCCGTGCTCGTTCCAAAAGTAGAATCAGCTTTATCGAACCTTAAGCAGGAGCTTAGTGTACTGCGTAAGCCAACCGTTTATATTGCTCTTTTGATGACGACGTTTGGTAATGGAGGGCTCTTTACGGTATTCACTTATATTTCACCGATTTTAACTGATATTACTAAGTTCCCGGTGAATTCGGTTTCTTACATCCTTGTTTTATTCGGGATCGGCATCACGCTTGGGAATATTATCGGAGGCAAGCTGGCTGACCGCAAATTAATGCCGTCTCTCCTCGGGATACTCGTTGTGTTGGCCATAGTTTTGGCATTATTCTCAATTACGGATCAGCATAAAGTGCCTGCTTTGATTACTATTTTTATATTAGGAATGGCTGCTTTTGGAATTATACCAGGATTGCAGCTTCATATGCTGAATATGGCCAAAGAAGCTCCAACGCTGGCGTCGACTTTAAATGTTGCGGCTTTTAACCTGGGTAATGCGTTTGGTGCGTATATCGGAGGCTTGGTTATAGATTTACAATTTGGGGGAGGCCTAACAGCCGTTCCTTGGGTTGCTTCCATCGTAACCGGCGTGGGAATTTTATTTACTCTCTGGAGTGTTCAACAACAAAAGAAAAGTACTAGGCCGTAATTTTAGGGTAAGCTTTGCTTATCGTCCATGAGAAATCGTGGGTCTTATAGAGACAGACTTTGATGGGGGATTGCTCGTGTTTGCCACAATCACTGAATCAAGATGGATTTTCAGCGTCCGTACGGGAAACGGATATAGTCGCGTCGGGAACTGGGGTTTTATTGAATGTCAGGAGGGGATTGGCACCAATATAGCATCGCTATAGACAAACTAAGTAGCTGTGCTATATTGGTCGCATGAATACACACGACGCTCTACTCAATGCGGCTTTACAAGTTCTCGAGGAAGAGGGCGAGGCACAGTTCACAACCCGCTCCGTCTTCGCAATAGCGAAGGTGACCGCACCGACGCTGTACCATCACTTCGGCAGCGCCGACGGGCTACTGAGCGCCGCCATTAAGGAAGCATTTGCTCAGTTTCTTGAGAGTAAAAGGACTGCTACGCAATCCTTCGATCCGGTTATGGCACTACGCGAAGGCTGGGACGATTACGTGCGCTTCGCGGCGGCTCGTCCACGGCTCTACGGGGTGATGATGGGCCGCGTTCTCAACGATGCTGAAATTCCCGCCGACGAGCAGGCATTTGCGCTCCTCATCCAACGCATCGCGGCCATCGCTGCTGAGGGTCGGCTCAGGCCGACGGTGGAGGTGGCTGCTGATCTCATGTGGGCATCTGCGAATGCTGCATCCCTACTATACGTCACAGCTCGGCTACGCAAAGCGGTGCCACCCACTTTAGAAATCCTGGAGCAAATTCGTGAGGGGGCCATACGGTCCATCCTACATCCTGAACAGAAAGGACGAACACAATGAAAATTCTTGTCACGGGAGGTACTGGTCTGCTAGGCGGTCGCCTAATCCCGAAGCTCATAGAGGACGGTCACGAGATTTTCGCACTCACACGCTCCATATCATCTCACGCCAAACTCAAGTCCATGGGTGCTACGCCAGTCGATGCCGATCTCGAAAGCAGCACGCCACTCATATTGCCGGTGATTGATGCGGTTGTGCACGCAGCAGCACTGTTCCGCTTTTCAGGGCCTCGCGAACCCCTCTTTCGTACCAACGTTGATGGAACCGTAGCCTTGTTGAAGGCAGCCGAGTCCGCCGGTGCGAAGACATTTGTCTACATCAGTGCAGCGGGAATCCTCATGGATAATGGCGGTACTCCCAAACGCAACGTTGATGAAAGCACGCCGATTTTCCCGAACCACTTCTCCGCCTACCTGGCAAGCAAGGCACGGGCCGAATCGATGGTTCTGGCAGCTAACAAACCTGGCTTTCGCACCATCGCGCTTCGCCCGCCGGCTATCTGGGGGCCGGGTGATCCGTTTAGTCAAGGGCTTCCCGAAGCAGTCAGATCTGGACAGTTCGCCTTCATCAACCGCGGAGACTATGCTTTTGCAACCTGCCACGTGGACAATGTGGTAGAAGCGATACAATGCACACTCACACGCGGAGAAGGCGGTCATGCCTTCTTCATCAAAGACCAGGAAGGGCAGACTTTCCGTGAGTTCGTCACCTCGCTCGCGAACTTACAGGGCTTGTCCATCAATAAGCTGCATTCGATGCCCTACTGGCTTGCCTCTGCCATTGGCCGGCTGCTCGACACTATCTGGGCCGTCACGCGGAAGGACGGGGATCCGCCGATCTCACGCTCGATGATACGCATGATCGGGCGTGAGTTCACAGTCAACGATGCCGCTGCACGTCGAGAGTTGGGCTATGTCGGAAGAACTTTGCGTGATGCGGGCTTGCAAAGCTATGAGGAAACATCTGCTCGACGATAGTGCTTTGGAGGGCGAACGCAGACAATCGCCGGTTAGTCGTTCTACGGACTTGCCCCCTTTTGTCGATATAGCAGACAGCAGAGAAAAGAACGTACTTGAAACAAGTAATATGAAGTTCTTAAAGATCAAGGGGCAATAAAGGTAACATTAAGATCTGATGATTACTTCCTTGGATATTTCTCTATAAATAATTTAGAATATAGTATGGAAACAAGGACAAGCCATATGAAGCAAACTCCACATGGCTTGTCCTTGTATTATTTGTAACGACTAAGATCAAAGCGACTGACTGCCAGGATAAAGGCAATTGTCAACTGTTGTTTGCAATTTGGATCAATGGTGCCATTTCGTTTAGCGTATTTATTTATAAATCCCATAACGGATAATCAATCTGGCTTCAGCTTCTTTGTCACCTTGTTGTGCTAAATGAAGCAGATTAGATACGCTATTCATATTTATCCTCCTTAATACGAAATGAAAAATAGCTTTAATTCGAAAGAAAAAAGCAGCGATGCCGCCAATAGCCAGAAAAGGAGCCAGTGGCAATGCTGTTTGTTTAGTATCTTGAAAGCCGAAGCGGAAACTGCTGGCAACAGCAATCAGCAGCACCAGCGTCAACCCGCCGATAATGCTTTGCAGTGTGCCATAGAGTGGAGCTAATATAACGCCGCAAGCAGCCATCAGCTTGTTGTGTGTGTTTTCAAACTGCACTTTTGTTGACAACTCCAGAGCATGATCCGGAAAATAAACCTGTAATGAAAAGGGATGAGCAAGGAGTAGAGTGTAAAGGCTCAGTAGAGCGCAAGCCCATGCATGGGCTGTAGATAGAATAGAATAAGCGGGGACCGTTGTCCCCGCCCTCCATATTGAAAAGTAAACTATCCGGGCAAAATGGCTTCGATTTGCTCCAGCTCTTCTGCACTAAGTTCCGGTGCATTCAAGGAGGCGACCGCATCCTCAATTTGGCTTACCTTGCTGGCTCCAATCAGGGCGGAAGTCACTCTGCCGCCGCGAAGCACCCAGGAGAGAGCCAACTGCGACATTTTCTGTCCGCGAGCAGCGGCAAGATCGTTCAGTTTCCGTACTTTACCGAGGACATCATCCGTAAGCTCTTTTTCAGAAAGGAAGACACTTGGTCCGGCGGCACGGGAATCGGCTGCGATGCCGTTTAGATAACGGTCAGTCAGGATGCCTTTTTCCAGCGGTGAGAACACGATGCTTCCAATACCTTCTTCGTCCAGTACATCCTGCAAGCCGCCTTCAATCCAGCGGGACAGCATCGAGTAATTCGGCTGATGAATCAGGCATGGAGTTCCGAGCTGGCGCAGGATTTGCGATGCTTTGCGGGTATCTTCCGCACTGTAATTCGAAATGCCGACATACAGGGCCTTGCCTTGGCGAACAAGCAGATCCAATGCAGACATCGTTTCTTCCAGCGGCGTGTTAGGGTCTGGGCGGTGGTGGTAGTAAATGTCTACATAATCCAGTCCCATCCGTTGCAAGCTTTGATCCAGACTGGATACGAGATATTTCTTGGAGCCCCATTCTCCGTAAGGGCCTGGCCACATATAATATCCGGCTTTGCTGGAGATAATCAGTTCATCACGATAAGCGGCTAAATCCTTCTTCAGGATTTGTCCGAAAGTCTCTTCTGCGGAACCGGCAGGAGGCCCGTAGTTGTTGGATAAATCAAAATGGGTGATTCCCAGATCAAAGGCTCTTCTCACCATAGCTCTGCCGTTCTCGAAGTTATCGATCCCGCCAAAGTTATGCCACAGACCTAGCGAAATAGCTGGCAGGAGCAGGCCACTGCGGCCAGTACGGTTATATGTCATCTTGTCATATCGGGTGGAGCTGGCATTATACATGAATGTTCCTCCTAAATGTGATTTGAAACGTGATCCTTTGAAGCACTTGGAAAAGCCGTTTTTTCCGGAAGCGCATACTTTTGTTGGATCTAGCGCAATCTTCATCATAAAGCTGCATTCGTTTCAAGTTTGGTTTACGCTCTTATTGTAGCGAAAAGGCAGGTCCAAACGTATGTCAGCAAGGAAGTAGTTTGTTTGGTCACCCTTTCTCTAGAAGACTTGAACGACTTCATGAATGCCATCTACTTCTTCAAAAATGGCACGTTCTATGCCAGCCTTCAATGTGATCGTTGCACTAGGACAGCCGTTGCACTCTCCCAAGAATTTTAGTTTAGCCACTCCATCCTTAACTTGAACCAATTCGGCATCTCCACCATCGCGGTTTAAATAAGGACGCAGTTTTCTCAATACATCATCTACATCTTTGAACAATTCCTCAGAATCTCTCATTTCATGACTCCTTTCATAGAGGCTGTGTTATCAGCTTCACCGTTCGCATTTTCTCTAATTCATCAATCATGTCTTGAAAAACTTAACTCTTCACCTGGAATAACTTTCTAGAAATCGGAAGTACCGATCTTGCTCCTGCTTATGCAGCTTTCCGTACAGTGCATATAAACCCTGCTCTTTTGACGCTTGCAGGTAGAATCAAGAAGCAATGCAGCAGTGTTACTTGGCGATTTTTGCGAAATATTCTAATGTTCTAACCAGTTGCGCGGTGTAAGACATTTCATTATCGTACCAGGCTACAGTTTTCACTAGTTGCTGGTCGCCAACTGTTAGAACTTTTGTTTGAGTGGCATCAAAAAGAGACCCGAATGTCATTCCTCTAACATCGGAAGATACGATCTCGTCCTCCGTGTATCCGTATGTTTCTGGATCTGATACTTCTCTCATAGCGGCGTTAACTTCCTCAACCGTTACCTTAGTGTTCAAAATGGCTACGAGTTCTGTTACGGAGCCTGTTGGCACAGGTACACGCTGAGATGCACCATCAAGTTTGCCCTTCAGTTCAGGAAGAACGAGGCCAATGGCTTTAGCAGCACCGGTGGAGTAAGGAACAATGTTCTCTGCTGCAGCCCGTGCTGCGCGGAAGTTTCCTTTTGAATCTGGCGCATCAAGGGTATTCTGGTTGCCTGTATAGGCGTGAACGGTTGTCATCAACCCGGATTGAATTCCAAATTTATCGTTCAGAGCTTTAGCCATGGGAGCCAGACTGACCGTTGTGCAAGAAGCACCGGAAATGACGGTTTCCGTTCCGTCCAGTGTTTCATGGTTTACGTTATACACGATGGTCTTCATGTCGGCTGTTGCCGGAGCGGAAATAACAACTTTATTTGCTCCGCCTTTCAGGTGAAGCTCGGCCTTTTCTTTGGTGGTGAAGAAACCTGTACATTCGAGTACGATATCTACGTCAAGCTCGCCCCATGGGATTTCTTCAGGGTTGCGGTGAGCCAGCACTTTAATTTCTTGACCGTTAACAGTAAAGGCTCCAACATGAACTTCGATATCACCATAGAAAGTGCCTTGTGTAGTATCATATTTGAGCAGATGCGCCAGCATTTTTGCGTCAGTTAAATCGTTTATCGCTACAACCTCGATATTTTCCACATCTTGAATTCGACGGAAAGCGAGTCTACCGATTCGCCCAAAACCATTAATGCCTACTTTTATACTCATTGAATAAACCTCCTGTTTTCGTTCGAAATCCATTCCCCATTTTTTTGTCCAATTTGCCTTTGGAATGGTTTGTTTTTAAAAAAAAGATACCGATCGGTACCTTTATTATATCAAGATTTATGACATTGGCAAGGTTTCGGCCGTAAAATTTGATATAATGTTAGATTAGAATAAGATCATTCGGAGGAAGCTATGAAAAAAGGAGATCGAACAAGAGAGCACATTATTATGAAATCGGCAGCAATCTTTAATCAAAGAGGTTATGCCGGTACATCGTTAAATGATATTATTGCCGACACCGGGATTAAGAAGGGGGGCATCTATCGACATTTTACAAATAAAGATGAGATTGCGCTTGAAGCCTACAACTACGCCGCCAGTATAGTTGTCAGCAAATTTGCTGAGGCGGTCGAACGGGAGCAGTCTGCGTCAGGGCGGTTACTTGCTTTTTTTAGTGTTTATGAAGATGTTGTTGGTAATCCACCATTTGTTGGCGGATGCCCTATGCAGAATACAGCAGTAGAAAGTGACGATACTCATACGGAACTTCGAGATCGGGCAAGACAAGGGCTGCATAACCATTTGGATATGATAAAGAGTATAATTCTTAACGGAATATATAGTGGGGAGTTTAAGGAGGATATGAATGCGGATGCACTTGCTTCATTTGCCTTTTCCTTGCTCGAAGGAGGCATTTTACTCAGCAAGTTAGATGGGGATAATAAGCATATGCAAATGAATACAGCATGCTTTGCATTCTATTTACAGAATTGTTGTTTGAAAAATAGTTAATCAGTTGTGCTTAGAAGCGTAGAGAGAATATGATGCTTTATGATCTCCCTCAACATTTTGGAGGTATATCGACATAAAAGTATTTGTAGCTGGTCTACCGGGGTTATTGACCGTATGCAGACTCAACCGGTTTTTGGAAAGGGCCTTGTTTTTCCCTAACTGGCAGATCAAATCTTGCTCAATGCTTCCCTAAGGGACGTTCGCATACCCGTGGCGTTGGAAGGGTAAAGGTGGTATGATCGCGGAACCGAATGACAAAGCACTACCGATTTTCTTGTTTCTGGTAGCGGTCAAACTGTTTAGGTTTGCCATATGACCGGTCTGCGACTAGGATGTACTCCGGGTCCAGCAAATGAGGGCAACGTTTTAAATCGGGCTTATATCCAGTTGTTTCGGAACATTGACTGCTTCATATTCTTTTGCAAAACACAGTTCCTGAGAGTTCGTTATGTAATCTTGTTTAAGCTTCCCAAGTTCACTAAGAACGTGATTAATTTTCAGATCGTATTTTGAGTTATGTGCCTGAATAATTTGTAATTGCTCCAGAGTACCTACATAGACTTGATATGATTCTTGTTGAACTTGCTCATAGAGCTGAACTATTATCTTGTATTTAGAAGTTTTTAGCACCCATTTATGTAGCTTATTAAACTCTTGTTTTATTTTTTTGTGGACTTCAAAGGGATCTCCCTTATCAAAATAAGCCTTATTTTGCATAGTTTATAAACTATAACCCCGAAGTCAAAATAAAACTCAGTACCAGACGTATAACGAATGGTACTGAGCAATTTATAGTCATTTAGGGGGATTAAGTAAAAAAGCTTACTTTCTTGCCTTTGAAATACCTACTACTAAACTGATGATAGTAGCGCTAAGTAAATTTAGCATATGATCGATTTCATCCCAAGATTTATGTCGTACTAACATATTAAAACCAATAAATACTAAGCTGCAGAGTATGAAGAATCCTAAGAAGTTTTTGAGAAAAATTTTCAAATTCATTTTCAATCCGCCACATACCCGCTCAAAAATTTCGTTGCGGTTGTACGGTCTAATTCATTCGTACGGGCTGAATTACTATAAAAAATAGTGTCCCATTTAGATCCGACAATGACAGTTGTTGCGACTAAGGATTTTTTTTCTGCATACCGCCGTTTATAATATACAAGTGGAATTTGGTCTTGAACAATGGTAAGAGCCATAGTACCTATAACTGATGTTGCAACTGCAGCTGAGGGGTTTGCGGCGGTCGCTAACCCAATAAGTAAGGCTGTCACTGCAGTGACAGTATATCTTTCTATCTTGCTACTACCATCAACCCATGAACCGTAATACCAGGCAGATACAGCACCTCCCATATAACTATCAAAAGGGGTAATCAGATCGCCTCTATCAGGACGCATAGGGATATTGGGGATAGTTGAGAGATCGGTTGGATCGACACCAAAATTTTGTGTTTCTGTTTCAGTTACTCCATTCTCATTAGTAGTAACTTGGAAAAGAGAGTTCTGAGTATCGATGATAGCATTTTGAGTTGCATGCTTAACGAATTCTCCTTCAGCGTTTTTCACATAAATAGTGCTGTCAACCTCAGTAAAATCCTTATTAGCTCTTTCTTCAACTTTATACGTATCTCCATTGCTTTCATAGGTATATATAAGATGCGCGTCTCCCGGTTTTCCTTCTAAGAAAATAAAGTTTTGTTTTTCTTGTGAAAGTTGACTTACGCTAGCTTCCAGTGCATTTGGAGCTGCAAGCATCACCGTAGGAACAACAACCTCAAGGCACAGTGCGATGGATAAAGCAGCTGTAATTAATTTTTTCACAGATAGAATCTCCCTTCGACTTCCAATTGTTTTAGTTGAGAAAAACTCCCTAAATGACTATATTTTCTATTTTATAACATTAAATACGCTTAATTGTATTCATTATGTAATTACAATGTTAATTATGGTTTTTAATTACAATCGATAATGAAGATAAAAAAAGGCAGACAAATGTCCGCCATTTTTCATGTTATTGAAATGTAAGCTTGCAGCTTTTTATTTTCATTAAGCAATTGCTTTATTTTAGTGGATTTAATAGTTAAATAGTTTTTCAAAATCGAATTCTCTTCGTTCATTCGCTGGTTTTTTAAAGATAAAGTCTCTATCTCTGAGACTAATTTATCTCATATTCGTGCCTTGCAGGCAAGGGCAAGACCAGCTTCGTCGATCTGCGAGATATCGGGGAAGCCGCCTCATCTATTGATTTGTTGAACATTTAAAAATGATTTTTTCTAGGACGAGCCTTACGGTTTGTCCTTTTTTTGTTGCTATAAGGAGGTATCAGTAATGAACATCAGAATCGTGCCAACCGATCATATTTACGCAGTAGCTTATAACCCGTAGATAGACCTTCAGCCTGGCGATCCAGAATATGTGAAACTTCGACCAAACTTTTGAGTTCAGTCGAGAACTTTCCTGAATATATATGATTTTCGACGTACTCTTGAACTAAGATGTGCTCCAGTGGTATAATAATTTTATAAATTATTCCTTAACTCCTAAACTCCCATTTTGCTGGAGACAAGGGTCTATCCGTCACTTTGACTTTGGTCTTCACAGAGTTACAAAGTAGGGTAGCTTGTATCGAAAGAACAAGTCTAGTGTAACACCTCAACCTATATCTCCGTTCTGATAAAGACAGAAATGAAGAGAGGATAAAATGTAGGACAAAAGGCTAAAGCCAATGAAGTTCCGCAGCTCCCGTTTGCTGGAGACAAGGAATGAAGAGTACCGAAAGGCTCTTGGAAAAGCAATGTTACTGAGTTTTAAAAGCCAATTTTTGCATGGATTCGTCCGTGCGGAGATCGGCTTTTTTGCGTTTCATTAAAAATCGAGAGGATGATTAAAATGTTTAAACTGTTCAGAGGTAAAGATGCAAAAAGTACGATTCATACAGCGGTAGGTGGGTTCCTCCATGAAGAGAAAAAACGTCATAAAAATGCTGTGGCTTTCTTCAGATGATGGCCGGAGTAACTGTTTATGTCGCTGTAGAAGTATGGGGAACCGCTGAAACAGAAGTGAAAATCAGTGATACCGTCCGTTTCGATATGGAAACTCAAAGTTTCTTTTACAAAACGGACGGAAATGAAATTAACGTGCAGGCTCTTAAAGGACAACCTTTTTGGCAAAGCGTGCAGCAAGTAATGGTCTTTGGACAAGATTTGCTGGATGATATTAAAGAACGTGAAGAAGGTCGTAAGCAGTTGGTATCCAACATTGCTGACCTGACACAACAAATGAATGAAAGTTCAATCGTTGTACCGAGAGTGAAAATGTTTCGTGTATAGCTTGAACAATACAGAAAAGCCGATTTTATGCATGTATCCCATGCGATGAAATCGGCTTTCTCAATTTAATAAGGAAAGTGATATGAAATGAGAAATAATTGGAGAGTTTGTCGAGAACCAGTATCTCATTCAATCGAACGTGTTTTTGATAACTACATGTTAGGCAGAATGACTCGTTTGGAATACTGCCAGCGCGTTGGATATCTGTTGCAGATGAAGGAGGTAAGGTAGGATGAAAACAGTGAAATTTACATATGACCCGCTGGCGCTTGTACGTATTGTCCTTCAGCGGCATGTTGAAGAGAATATTCAAGGAAAGTTTTATAAAGCAAAGCAATTTGCTTGTTATGAATACTTGTCTAAACTGTCGGATGAATCTTTGGAAAACTTGCTCAGGGAGTACACTAAACGACACAATCTTGACCTCATTACGTTGGAAAATTGGAAGCAAGATGGTGAACTCATCTTCGAGATTATTTTTGAACAAGAGGTTTATAGGCAATTGGAAATCGACTTCAAAAAAAGAGGTTTTGGGGCTACTGGTCTTGGTGTACTTGATGTCGGGAATAACGTTCTCTACGATATGTGGATTTGTCCAGCACTGGAGTACGATTCGACATATCGTGGAAAAGTCTTACCCACGATACGCAAAGGCATTGGATAAAATGTACATTTATGAAAGACTTGAAGAGTTTGATGGGGTCACCCGTGAGGAGTTGGAGCACTTTATCACAACCAACTTTGAACTTTATGGTGGCAGCAAGCCAGTCAAAGACTATCTGTAAGCAAGCATATAATGTTGATCTGAACACTTGAACAACTTTCAAGTGTTCTTCTTTATTCCAAAAACGAGGAGGTTTTTTCATTGAACTCAATTTTAAAAGATGCTGTTGTGGTTGCGGCTGGTCAAGGGGATGCAATTGGATTTTTAACTTGGAACTCCTTATCTAATATGCTAATCACGCCTGAAGACTTGAAACAGAAGCTTACCGATACAGGGCTGGGAGAAGGCTGGATGCCAAATGCAATTCGTCTACCAGACGCTTTTAGAAGAGCGACCAGTGAAAAGTTTAAACGGGAGATGTCGCCCGGTGTATATGAGAACTACATGTTTAGAGAAGTGGCATCGACAAGTTCTTTCGTGCAACTTAATTTGGTTTGCGAAACGGTGGATACCAAAGGGAGAAGGTTGAACTACATCCCGGATGTAGGATCGCTAGTATTGGATCGGAAAACGGAGAAGGTAGATGCCAGTTACGTCTCTTCCATGGCGCAGCAACTCGTTAGTAATGCTGCCCTACAATTTGATATCTTCCGAAACAACTATGGGTCTACTACATTACGAACCGTGATTACGAATGCTTTAAAGAGTATGTCACCAACCCCAGTAAGGCCATCTGGAGGTGTCTATTTTGTTCCAGCACAATTTGATGGAAACTTGGATGCACTGATCCGCTTTATTGTTTCACTTGAAAAAGGGGAAGCGGAGAAGGTTCCTGTCATGAACACGTTGGATATGAAAAACATGGTGACTCGGAAATTGATGGATCATCTCCGTTCAACACTGGCTGCTTGTGAGAACGGGGTAGAGAATCAACTCAAGAAGAATGATTTAAAAGCTATTCTTGAGGATGCGAAAAATGTAGTGAGCAACTTTAAAGACTACGAAATTATTGTTACAGGGAATTTGCAAGAAATGGAGGCTTATGTTGCGCTCATCCGTAAGAGAGTTGCGGATGCATTAGCAAATATGGCCGATTGAGTTTCACATTGTCTTGTTGAACGGAGCTACCCCTATTTCTTTTTAGGTTCAGCTCTTTTTAATTTCTAAAACCAATATATGGAGGACTTAAATATGAAAATTAAAAATATTCAAAATGCGTTGTCACAACAATATGCAGAACGTGAAGAAGTCATTGAAGGGCTTATGGTAGCCATGATTGCTCGTCAACATGCCCTTTTGATTGGACCGCCCGGAACAGGAAAGAGCGCAATGGTGAGTGATTTGACCAAGCGTATTACAGGAGCCAATTATTTTCAATGGCTGTCTGACACGCTTCAGTACACCAGAGGAGCTATTTGGACCTGTATCTTTGAAAGAATTGGAACAGGGTGTGTACAAGCGGAACACGGCTGGCAAATTACCAACGGCACATACATCCTTTCTCGATGAGATTTTTAAAGCGAATAGTGCCATTTTGAATGCACTTTTGACACTCATTAATGAAAGGATATTTTACAATGATGGCGCGCCAGCACAAGTTCCGCTCATGTCACTCATTGGCAGCTCAAATGAGTATCCTGAGGAAGGGGAAGGACTGGAGGCATTGTTCGACCGATTTCTACTGAGATTTGAGGTTAACTATATCGGAGAGGATCAGTCTTTTGTATCCATGTTGAAAGGATCTCCACCATCTCCTGCGGATATGAATATTGAAGAACTGTTTCAACTTCAATTTTTTAGTGACACGGTAGTGATTCCTGATGAGGTTTTTGATGCCTTGAGCAAAATTAGGAGAGAACTGATGGATGAAGGGATTCGTCCTTCGGATCGACGTTTTAAACAGACTCTCTCTGTGATCCGCGCGAAGGCCGTACTTGCTGGCAGAGATAAGGCTATCTTGGAAGACCTCATGATTCTCAAGAACAGTTTGTGGGAAAAACCGGAACAACGCGATAAGGTCATGAAAATCGTGCGGAACTATGCTCAGGATGCGGTGAAGACACGTATTCAAGGAATTGAAGCTGAAACAGCAGATATTATGAAAAATTTGGATCAGTCCAGTAATTCTACGGACGTTGCTGTTGAAAGTACGAAGAAACTGAAATCGTTGGTCAATGAGCTGAAAAAACTTCAAAAAGAACAACCAAACAGATCAGAAATTGAGAGTACGATTACAACTGTTCAAAGCTCTTTGAGTGGTATCGCGTCACAAGTGTTGGGAGTGTAGCAGATGAAGGAACCTATGAAATCTGTTTTAAACACAGATGCATATGACCGTAGACGATTTGGACAGTTAATGGAAATGTCGGACAGCCTCAAGAAAATTGGAAAAGAGGGGAAAAACATATTCCCCTTGATCCAACCTTTAATGAGTGATCTATGGGCCGGGTTGTTCAAAATGAAGCCAGAGCTACTTGATGAGGTTCCTGAAGAAATTGGAATGAACCATCAGCTCATGAAAAAAGTCATGACTGATCAAGGATATCTGGATTTTCGTGAGTTTACTCGCTTGGATGATCTGGCAGCAGCCATTGGCACAACGAAATACAGTGAAACCGTTCTTGGATGGTTAAAAGAGCAGGCTAAGCAAGATCAAGACTTGGCAGAAGCTTTAAAGAAGCTCATTCAAGGAGAAAAGGGAGCTTCCCAGCAAGCTACAGATGCTTTATCCGCAGCACTTAATCAGAACGGTTCTCAATTATCACAAATGCTCGCTCAGGCTGCTGATGAGTCGGTAGAGACTAAAGAAAATGTGAAATCTATTTTAGGTGGAATACAGGCCGGAAGTGGTGACAGTGAGCTGAAGAAGGTTCCTTTAAAAGAGCAATTATTTCTTGCTGAAAAGTTGAGTCATAATAAGAATTTGAAGGAAATCGCAAAATGGGCAGGACGAATGAAGGTCATTGCGAATCGTAAACAGCGTTCTAAACATAAGGATGCGATTGATCGGAATGGAATTCGGCAAGGGAGTGATATTGAGCAACTGCTGCCGATGGAGCTGGGCAGTTACGCCAGCCCCATTAGCAAATTGGATTTCTTACGCCGATATGCGGAATGTCAAACTCTTCAGTATGATACGAAGGGAAAAGAGCATCTCGGTAAAGGGCCAATCATCCTGTGTCTAGATCAATCTGGTAGTATGAAGGATCAGGATACTATTTCCAAGGGATTCGCTTTGGCACTCATGAGCATTGCTCGGAAACAGAGAAGGGATTTTGCGTGGATTCCGTTTTCCTCACATGCTTCTGATGCAATCATCTATGAGCGAGGAAAAATTGAAGTGCAAGATATGATTCAGCTTGCTACCGTTTTTCTTGACGGAGGTACGAATTTTGTACAACCCTTAAACAAAGCAAGCGAAGTCATTAAACAAAGTCGATTTAATCAAGCAGATGTTATTTTTGTTACTGATGGGGAAGCGCATGTAAATCATGATTTTTTAAAAGCGTGGACTAGCTTGAAGGAACAAAAAGGATTTTCTGTCTTGTCCTTGTTATTAGGGAAAGAATCCATTCATGGAGTAGACGGATTCTCTGATCGAATTGTTCGAGCCTCGTCGTTTGAGGATCAATCTATAGAGCAGGCTTTTGATATATGACCAAAGAACAGGGCGTGTACAATGCGTCCTGTTTTCTTAATATGAGGAGGATACAAGTATGAAAAGGTCAAGTATTCAGAGAACTACAAAAAGTCTTTTAAATATACGTGAACGTATTCGATTTGATTTGCCATTCCAACGCAACAGCGTGTGGAAGAATGATCGACGCTCGTACCTGGTCGATTCCGTCATTAGGGATCGCTACATCCCAAATATTCTCGTTTGGAATAACGGAGACGGATATATCTGGGTTATTGATGGTAGACAGCGTTGGGAGTCAGTTTTCTTCTTTGCCGATGGCGATTACAAGTTGAGTAATGGAACAGCGGATCTCAATGGTGAGTCGATTGCCGGTAAACGACATCTGTCGGTGACAAGAACATGTTCCCATTGAAGTCTGATATGCTCCCCTCATAGTAACCGTAGAAAGTTTTGTTTTTTTCTACTGTCTACTATGAGGGGAGCATATCAGTCGCTAATTTAGCGGCTTTTTTATTTTATCGGTACAAGTTCTTGTCCCGAGCCAAGGACAAGAACTTGTACCGATTGCCGGAATGGACAAGAACATCGTCCGATTACCGATTAGATGAATAGCTAAGTGTGGGTAGTGAGTCCTTTTGATCGACTAACAGACTAAATGGTGGATTACAATCATAAAGCAGCTGCTTCAACTGTTGAATGACAAGAACATAGTCACGGGAGCCATTAAAATTACAAGAGGGCTCTACCTTTAGTTTAGTTGACTGTGATGAGAGTACTCCGGATGAAGAAAACGATCTAAGCCAGGATTCCATTGAAGAACAACTGGACCTTCCGCTTAAAGAAATGGAGAAAATGTTGATTGGTTTAAAGGTTAAATTGAATATTAGGCTTTCTTCGCAAGATTGGGTCAAAGAGATTGTCAGTATACCATTTATCATTCAGGAGGTTGCCTTCAGTTATAAGACAATTCATGGACTGGAACTGCAGCTCAATGGCTTTGAACAGTTTCAAGTTTCAGTTCATAAAGACTATCATTCCAGTGCAGACTGATACGTCGGGGCGATTCTCTATTTCGTCCGCAGGTACGTATGGCGATGCTATCCTGGATGTGAACCTAAGAACGGAAGGGATGATCTATTACATCGGGGTCAAAAGAGGCACTATGAACGCGTCGGATTATTCAAGCTAAGAAAAAAACTCCCCACGAACGCGTTTGTAAACTCAATATCAATAGAAAAGAAGCCTCCGATTCGGTTCGGAGGCTTCTTCGTGTCGAGAAAGTCCGACTTGAGCAAAATTCAGTGAACGCAAAGGTTGAGGGACAAGAACATTTAGCGGCCTCATTAATTTTATAATGGAATGTTGTACACTAAGCAGGAATGTCGCCAAGAAATAGCTGATAATGCAGGGTTTGAGTTCGGTGATGTGGTAGCAGAAGACACTATCGGTTAGACATAGACGCCAAGCAGTTGGACTGTGGTTTTGATATGATACGGCAATCGGTACAAGTTTAAAGCGATTACGAATAGTTGGATGTTTACGATCACTTAGTATAGATGAAATATTTATTACGTACGATACGCAGAATTTGTTTGGAGATAATTTAGACATTTACTCGAAAGCTTCAGGAGATTATTAAAACAGAAATGGGGTGACCCACTGCGATTGGGCTAGGAGATAACATACTCCAGAGCAAGATAGCACTCTATATTCTGGACAAAAATAACGAAGCGACTGGTTTCATTGATGAAGTAAGCTATGAGACATTTCCGCAGAAAATTTGGAACCATCCCGTCCGCGAGTGCTGGGGTGTTGGAGGGAGGAAGGAACGAAACTTAGCCCGTATGGGCATTTATACTATTGGGGGCCTGGTCAATGCAACTTAGCGACCATGAAAGCACGTTTTGGGATCATCGGTGAACAGCTTGTAATACACAGCCGAGGAATTGACCTAACGCATCCTTTCCATGACCTGATTTAAATAATAATGTCATCAGTCAGAAAAGTTTTGGAAGTGGTATTACCTTAATGAGGACTATAACCATGCTGAAGACGTCATTCCCGTCATTTTGGTAAATTTCTGCATCGGTTCAAAGACATTCTCTCGTTGTCCGGTTTTTTATCAGTAAAAGTTCGTTAGACTAACCTAGGGCAAAAACTTGCATGGATTAGAAAAAACAAAATAATAAGTACAAAGAAAAAAGTGAACTATTTGGACATTATAGAATTTGATCAAAAAATTTGAGATTCATCTGGCGATTATTCCTTTCGTGTGAGAATGATTAGCTCAGTTGGGTTATTTTTCTATGCCTCGATTTTTTCATAAGAACTACTCACTGTCCAGTTAATTACGTTAATGAACTAAAATCAATTTGTAATGTTCTTTCCATATATTATTAAGATTAGATTTACTTTGTTAGGAAACAATAAGTTTGCAATATAATACCTCAATTGCAATTGAAATCGACAATCCAGAAACTCAATACAGGAGGAATAGAAATGCAATATTCACACGAGAATTTTCACGATTCTGAAACAAATCTTGAACAAAATAGTTTTATGGTTGATGATGATAACGGTGGTACAGCAACTTTAGAAAGAGTTCGTGTTGCACAAGAAGTAATTGAATTAACAAAAGAGGATGGTCCAAAGCAGTGGCATGTGAAGAACAGGGCAAAAGTGTTTATGTGCAAAAAAGCTGGGGGACAATATCCATGCGATTGCCCTGGTGTTAATTTATTTGTTGAAATCAAAAAGTCTAATGATCAAAGTATTATATTTAGTGGGGAAGTTGCAACAAATATAGATAGAAAATTCGATTTCGATATTGATGTTACTATCTCTAATCAAGATACTGCTCCCGGCTCGATGTATGTTCACCTTGAAGAACAATAATTTACTAACCGTAAGAGCTGTTGATTGACTCCCAATTGGTAATCCTATGGAAGCCGATAGCCTTCAAAATTCTAAATTGTCTATGCGCGCCTACGAGCGCTGACAGGCCACAAGCATTGAAACTTACCTTGAGATCATCCCTGATTGCGCGGGGTTATTAATCTAACAACTATTTTTCCCATTCATTTGGTGTCATTAACCGGGGCGCTGTCGAGTAGTTTAAAATAATTAGCTGCTTTCTTTGATCACTTAACGGGCATAGTTATAGAAGAAGTTATTGGAGATCTTCTTTTGAAGGAAGATTTTAAATTGAAGAACTATGATTTTTCCTGACAACAGCGTCTTGGTGTTCGTACCCCGTGAGATCCGAACAAAAGTCCATTGGCCTATGTAGGAGGATTAGTTATGAATGGTAGAATAATAAATAAGACAAATGAAATTTTATGTGTGTATGGTGGAGATCCGGTAGGCGGTTTTGATAATAGTTGTTTTCCTTTAAAACCAGGTGAAGCAACTTCTTCAAATTTCGATTGTGACGGATTTTTTGTTCCAAATGATAGACATGTCGGACAGGTATCATTTCCTGCACAAAAAGGTCCAGCAGCTGTTAAAATAAAGGACTATCAAACACTTACTGTTACTCAAGATGGAAACTTCTACCTTTTGGATTCACACAATTGGGGTATTTACCGGGCTGGTGAATTAAATTGGGCAATATATAATACTGATTATGCCTATACTGTTCGATGGGCTAGTCAGTATGGTAGCAACAGACCTATCGAAAGATATCTTAATCACGAATTGCCCGTTGGCGAACGTAACGGAGAGTTTGGAACAGAGATCCCTATCTAAACTCAAAAACCACAAAATCCCATGTAGTGCACCCCTTAGAATAGACATTGGAAAAACCCCCGGGTTTAGAGGATGAATTCTAGGGGGTGTATTTTTATGGGACAGAAATTTAAAACGTATTCCTTTGAACTGAAAAAGGAAGCTATACAGGAAAGATATCAGATCATGGACAAGGTAGCATCCTACGGAGATGTCCAAAAACTCGCTCGTGTGTTTGGGGTTTCCCGAAGTGGGTATTACGCGTATTTAAAGCGTAAACGAGTGGATCGCGATGCGAATGCGAAAAAACAGGTACTTCGAGCCTATCAGCGTTATGGCGGAAAATATGGTACAGCGGTAACGATGATTATGTTTGCAGATTATGATGCTTCTGCCACTATATCTTCAAAATGCCCGCGGCTATACAGCAATTGAAGCAGGCCTGCTTATGCTTCCCGGAGCACTCATCATGGGTTTTCTGATGCCTGTTACAGGTAGGCTGTTTGATCGCTTCGGAGCCAAGCGGAAGTATTATTGGGCAGCTTATTACGATCGGTACGACCCTAGGCTTTATTAACCTGACGGAATCGACGAGCTATATCTTTCTGCTACTAATGTCGTCTGCGAGACGAATTGGGATGGGAATGCTTATGATGCCTATTCAAACAGTGGGATTGAATGAGCTGTCGGCTAAGTTAAACGGTCATGGAACGGCTATTACTAATACTATACGCCAGGTTGCCGGAGCGATCGGAACATCCTTGCTCGTAACGGTTATGTCTTCGCAGACACGAGCCATTGGAATAAAATAGCAGCTTCAGGGGCCGCATTGACAGACAAATTGAAACTGGGAGCAATGATACAAGGTATCAACGATTCGTATCTTGTTCTTGTAGGCATTGGTATCCTTGGTTTGGTTCTGTCGTTCTTCATCAAGCGTACGGGGGAAGATGCTGAACTAAGCAACACTTTGGCAGAAAATTAGGCGGGAGATGAGCATCCATTTTCGAAAATGGCGATAAAGTAGGGCACCTGGGGACGCTTAAAAGACTTCTAGTGATTTCGAGTTGGCAAATGATCAATGTTCTATTTGGTGAAATGAATGTGTCGATGGAACCATAGGCATGTGCTTAGAATAAGTTACTGTTAGTTCTAACAATAACTTTAAAGGAGCAAACGTAATGGGAAATTGTTATATCGAATACAAGGATGGTAGACCACCTGTCTGCGGGCAAGCATCGTCCAAACAAGTTTGTTTTAATACTGCAGCATTAAAAAATGTAAAGTCTGCTGCTTGGTATGATAACCAGCCATGTCCATCTTACTTTCTACCCTCAATACTATTATCCAATGCCTCCAGCTCATTATTATTATCATCCTGTCCCTGAAGTAATGATGAATCCACAAGATTCTAACATTATGACAATATCAGTGGTTACTAATCCAGCTCTAGCTCAGGGATGGCAGGCACTGTGTAATGGTCATTTCGGAGGATGGTATGGTCAATGTAGAACTAATAGCGCTGATGCTAAAGCAGATGCAGATGAACATAATAGGACATCACACGGTGGAGAAAGATGGGCTACTTATGTAAAACGCTCATGTTAATTAGGTTCAAAGACGAGATTTAGTAGTCTCGTCTTTTTATTTGAGGTGGTGAAATGGAGAACTACTGAATTGCATGCTGGACTGCCGTGATTTACTTATGTTTATTTTAAAATTTAATGTGATGGCTGCCTTGCAGATCAGCACAATTATGAATGAGTTATTTGCTTCCAACACTATTCACGTTCACATAGTGAATTTCAATGCACAAGTCCTCAAATATATAAACTCTCGTGCAGAAGATGCCATTGAGATCCTTCGAGTTATGTTTAAACCCTGCTACCATAGCTCCGTTTCCCATTGATTCTTTGTATAACCGGCCAATCCACCCATGACGGCAGGACATTTGTTTTTACTCTACTTACTTGGTTACTTTTTAAGATAATTACGGGTGGAACGGTTAACGTTAAAAGTGATACTAACTACTACAACTCATTTTGGAGCTTTGGAGGGATCCGTAATGCGTATATAGTATCTAATTTCCGGTAAATCAAGATTGCCATCACCAACTATACTATAAATGGGATTGTAAATATCTATGTCATTGTTAATTGTCATTGCTATATCCATGCGATTAAATACAACATTTTTTGATTGGTACCAAGAAGAAGAAGCAGGATCTATCTTATGCCATGCTGTTTTTAAATTTGACATTGCTAGGGCTGATGAGTAGTTGTCCAAGTGAAAAATTGGTATTGTGTAGTCATTTGTACCATTTTGTAATCTATCATTTTTATTTTGATGCCATATTTTTGCTCCGGTTTGCAAAGAGTAAATACACGTCGTGTTCTCTTTTTCTCCCAAAAAATCACAATGCATACTAATGGTATGTTTAGGGGGAATTTCAATTAGAATTGTATTTACAATATCAAGTTTATTTTATCATCAGGTCCGAATCCAGGTTGGTATTTAAATGCGTCCATATACACTCTCCCTTCGTAAATTCTAGATTGACTGAATAAACTCACACATCATTATTTGTGAATGACGTTTATGAGCAGATTGCTGATCGACATTAATGAATTCAAGCATAATTTTCATGTATAAAGTCTATCCAGCTTATAAAAAGCTTATTCATGAATAAGCTCTCACGGGAAGTTTCGTTCAGTTGGTTTTAGAGATACTATAAGCGCAATTGGCTGTTTCCGGGCGGTGCTGGCGGAAAGGGCAACTGATGTTGCACCAAAAATGGACAAGAACATGGTGTTTGCTGGGAAAGGGGAAATCTCGAAAGCTGCGTATAGCGTTAAGAACAAACATAACCTCTATCTCATGACGCTTCTTCTTTTTTAGGAAGTGCGTGTGTTCAGTGATACGCATCACATCATTAAAGGGAAGCATTTGTCGAGTAACACTCGGTTCGAGATCCTTTGCAAAAAGAACAAATGGGAGGATGCCCTCCATTCGTTAAGCGGAATAGGTGACCCTATTCAGTTGGAGGAGGGGTGACCGATACGGGGTATGAGAAGCTGGTAGAGTTTCGTTCCATGACGTCAATACCGATCAGTTCTCATGGAGTGGTAGTTGACAGTTCCTATGAGCGGGATATCTACAACGAATGCCATTGTCAGCAGCGGCAGATTATCCGGCCGCCGTACAACCTAAAGTATTATCCGACTTGGAATGGCATGTTGCCTGATGGCTTATTCCTGGATACGTCTCCGGAAACAATCGTCGAGATATTTGGAATGTCAGAGTATCATGAGCGGAAGCTTCAAAAGACTGCACATTTTACTCAGCTGAAGGGATTTAAGAAGAAGCCGTATTCATTCTGGTATAGGAAGCTTATAGTAGGGGAGTGACATCAAATAATAAAATGAATAAAAAATGTTATATGGGGACACAATATTTTCTAGTTAACAAAAATTGAAAACAAAAAATAATTCATGTAGGAAAACTAAAAACAAAAAAATGCCCTGTAGCAAAATAAAGGATTTGTACAAGTGTTGAGGGACCAGAACATGGTCCCATTGAAGTCGCTAATTTAGCGGCTTTTTTAATTTATCGGTACAAGTTCTTGTCCTGAGCCAAGGACAAGAACTAGTCCGATTGCCGATTAGATGAATATCTAAGTGAGGAGTTTTATAACCGTTAATTCATTAAACTAACGGGTAGGATAGTTTAAGATCATTCCTGAATCGTACCACAAGGAAGGGCAAGTTTTTTATTGTACTACACACCGATTAACTCGTTCTTTAGAATAGGACGTAACCTCTTTTGAACAGAGGTTGTCCACTAACTTGAAAAACTCTTCTGACGATAAATCCTTTTGTCGCTGGAGCCAAAGACGAAATAAGGAAAGGGAGGTTGACAGGTAAAACTCAATCAAATATGGCGTTAAGGAAGGGTTTTGCGGAACATTTAATTAACCGATTTAGAGTGATTTCTTTTTTAAGCGTTTTAAAAAACGGGGACTTCCATAAACACCTAAAAGGGCATTGAGAACCAAAAGATGTTCTTTTTTTGTCCAGACAATGGAGCGCATCTTGAACCGCATGCATCGATAGCTCTTTTTTCGCCAATTCTTCTTTTATGTCGCTCAATAAGTCATTTTCGAGAGCATCTAACAATTCGTATATATCAGAGTAAAGTATTGATAAAAGGTGCTACGGTTATATCCTGACTTATTCGCGATTTCCTGAACTAAAATTTTCTCGATTGGTTTTTGGCTATATAACTCACAAAAAACTCCAGCAGAGGTGTGGGGAAGGCAAGCTTGATCCAGCTGTTTCTGAACAGGAAACAGCTTCCGATCTATCCTGTCAAGAACGGAGAAGGCTGGCTGCTCATCGAGCATCAGTCGGTGGAAGAGCTGCAATTGATGATAACACCGGAAGGAGCAGCGATGATTACCCATGCTGGGAAGAGGCTTGGAAATATGTTGACTTGACGGAAGTGAATGAGGATGAAGCTGCGCACGATCAGTTCTTCGATGAATTCGACAGTTACCCGCAAACGAAAATAGGAGGATATGCATCCTATATCCAGTCACCGGTTTCCTTAGAAGATTTTCAGTTTATCATGCAGATCGGAAGCGAGGAAAAGCCGGGAGTTATGGTGGGTGACAACGGGGACGATGTACTGTTAAGGTCTCGTTCGAATGGTGAATGGCACATGCATTGGGATTGTTATTGAGGGTTTGACGGCCAGATAAGATAATCTGGCGATAAAAAGCAGATTTTTCTACCCAATGGGAAGTAAATAAGTTGAAGCGGCTAATCTGAAAGTTTAGCCATGGACCCGGGGAAATTGAGAGTGAAAAGAGGAATTATACAGCAATAGGTAGAAGTTCTTGTCCTTTAATGGTACAAGTGTACAAGTTCATAACGAATTATCTTCTGATGCACAATTTGAATTCCTTACGTACAACTTCACAGTGACCCAGTTTAGTGAATGTACTTTTGAGCTTTAATAGTAATTTCTTGTTTTACTCATGAATATAACCCTGCAATAATATCTATTGATTGATTCCTTTATTTAACTTAAAATGAAATCTAAAACTAAGTATATAAGGGGATACATATGAGAAAAGCATTATTGTTAGTTATGTTATTTACTTTAATTTTTCCAGTCCAAGTGTTTGCAGCAAGATCAATGTCTACTAGTGAGATTGAAAGAATTTATTTTGAGGACTACAAAGACAATGTAAAAGAGATTAAGAAGGCACAAAAAAAACTCAAAGTAGTATTAGGTACAGAAGTTGCTTCACTCACAGAAAAATTAAAACAGGCGACAGTAAAGTACAACCAAGCAGTAAAAAATAAATCAAGTAAAAACTCAATCGAAGTCTTGAAAAAGGAGAAAGAAAAGATCAAAAAGGACCTTGCTGCTGCCAAAAAACAGTTGGCAGAAATGATTAAAAGTTATACAAGAGAAAGCAATTTTCTACTAAAAAGTATAGCTGAACAAAAAACTGAACTTGTTAAATTCATTAAGGATCATTACGATGGTAAAGACAAGTTGACTGAAAATCAATTTAACAAAGAGGCATTGAATAAATTAAACGAAATAAATCAAAGTTTCGAACTTGCAATCGAATATCTTAATGAAGCGTACATATATTAATAGCCAGCAGACAACAGAAAACTGTTGTCTTTTTTATTTGAAGCAAATGATAGAAATGTAAATGTAATAAAAAGCAAGCAAACATACATTGTTTGTAATATAAAGAATTAGAAGATTTGGATTGAAAAACATAAGTTTTAGGCTATTACAGTAAACGTTGGGCCATTGAAACCTATTTTTGTACGGCGAAAGTTCAGCTGGACATGGATCGTTACCAGGTTCGCTCGGCAAAGGCCATTGACTGTTACTTGCCTTCCATCGACGATGGTGTGAAATGGATTACTTATGATGAAGTAAACCCTCCGATTTTCCCTGGAAGCGTATCTGTAAGAGTTAGAGTTAAAGCTGATCCAGTTAGTCAGGTTCCATCTGGGAAAACGAAGTTTGTTAGCTTTGTAGAAAATGTAGCAATGTATATTCGTATTAATGATGCTAGTAACACATTTGAAAAAGCGTATATATCATCAGCAATGGAGTATTCCTCAAATGACGGAGAAACGTGGACTACGTATAATGAGGCAAATCCACCACAATTCCCTGGAGACCTTACGATCCTTCTTCGCGAAAGTGCAAACGATTTTCTTCCAGCAGGACCAGCCAAAAGTTTTACATTCACATCTAATGTTTATGTCCTAACTGGAAACAATTCGCTATCCACGTCATTGTCGACGCTTGAATATTCTCGGAATGGTGGAGAGTGGGTTGCATTGAATGTGGATCAAGTAGTGCCCATGCAATCCGGTGACGTTGTACAAGTTCGAGAAGCGGCTCGTGATCCATTCCCAGCAGGAACGCCAACATCTTATGATTACTAATTTCATAAAGTGAAGAGAATGTTCAGTTTTAGAAGAACCCCAATCATTATATTTTTGATTTGGGTTCTTGTTTTAAAATGTTGAAGTAAGCCAAATAAAATTTCATTAGATAAGCCGATTAATTAAACAACTGCGAATTTACTAGTGATTACTGGTTCAAATCAAACCTAATTTTAAATGAAGTTCCTAAAAGGGCCGCGTTAATTTAGAACCTTTTTTTGTTGTTCGTATAAAAAGTTAGCTTATAATTCTGCGAAATTAAATTGTTTAAGTATTTTTGCAGAAAAATGCATTGACCGATGGTAGAATAATCCATATCATTACCTATATAGATGATAAAGACATAAAAAATGGATTTTTATCAGTGGAGGTGAAATCATCCTTGGAAGTGAAAACTCAACAAACAATTCGGGCAGAGTTGTTAAATTACATAGAAGAAAATCAAATGCTTGTTTATCATTTTGCTGAAATATCGGGTATAAATTCTGGAACTCTTAGTCGCTTTATCAATGGTTCTCAGCTCATTCCGATTAAAGCTCTTGATAGAATGACATACACGATGGGACTTGAAGAGGGCACTTTTTATGATCTATATGTAGATGAGCTGCTGCTTGATCCATCAACAGACTGGAGAAGGTTACGGCCGTTTCTAACTAGATGCTCACAGTTAAATAAACTATTCTGTATTGAAAAAGTTGTTGATCTTATGTTGGAGAAATCTTACTATATTTCTTCACTATTTGATTTTGCTGAATCTCTGTATGAAGGAGGCAATACCACGGCATCACTTCTTATCTATAAAAAAGTCTCAGAAGGAGAACGTTATCAGCATGCCGAAAGGTTAGCTGTGTGTCAATATAGAATCTTCAAATTATCACTAGGGAATGATCAGCATATCAATTATGAACTTGCTCTTGTATTCGAACCTTTTGTCACAAGGTTGGGTGAATTAGAACAACTTGATGCTATAAAAGATCTCGTTAACTTGTATGTTTCTTTGCAGAAATGGGAGAAAGCAAAACAATTAAGCACTGAAATGGGACGAATAGCTAGAATACAATACGATTTAAAACATAAAAGGAAAGTAAATGAAATCAGTGTGAGTGGACCTAAAAAAGTGTTATTTGGGTATATTTTGTATTCGCATTTGATATTAGGGACAGTAGCTGAAGAGGCTCGGGATTTCAATGAAGCTTTTTATCATTTAGAAAAATATGAGGATCACAGTTGGATCGTTGAAACCGACGCTGCAGCCGAGCAAACAAAGAAACAATTTTTAGTCTGGGCCACCGCGAATAGAATGCTTTATAGAATAATGACAGGGGATATCCAATTAATTGAGAATTATGTAGATTCTTTGGCTAGCAACGATAACGAAATACTTCTGGCTCTATTCAAAGTTGTGAAAGCTGCGCTGAAATACTCCTGTAATATCGACCATATTTTAGAGCGCTATAACGAAATGATTCAAAACCAGGTAATCTCCCAGAAAAAGGTGGGGACATATACTTCTCAAGTAATTAACGACAGATTTGTGATTTTCTTAGCTGATTTAGCTGAATATTATATTAGATCTCTACGCCCTAATATTGGTATAATCTTTGTGTTAGATAGTTTGGCAATATCTGCTAAACTAAATAATGATGCTTATCTGGTCAGATGCTTCTGCTTATTTGAGAAATTGAGGCATTCAGCAACAGTGGATCAACTAGATAAGTATAAAGCAATTTTAAAGGAGGTCGAATTAGTTATATGAAGAAGATAATGATCGTTTCTTTGGCTGTGACTTTAGCAATTTTGGTAATTGCTCCATTTAATCAGGTATCAGCTGATAACTACGAAGTTATTCCAAAAAAAGATATTTCCATAATAAAAACGAGCTCACATGGTGCTGGCGGTTGGTAAAACAGAATAGTAATGTCCAAAACCTCCTTGGATGGAGGTTTTTTAATTGTCTTTTTTGTATATATTCACCAATCTGAAATTTGAATAGAAAGAGTTAGGATTAGTTATAGAGGTGATTTTGTTATGTCTACTAATCCTACAATTAAAGAAAAAATAGAAGAAGAGAGGGATGTCTTAAACAAGTTAGTTAACATATATGGTATTGAACATCCTTTGGTTATCAGACAATCCGAACTATTAGATGAATTAATAAATCAACACAACAATGATACAAAAACATCATCCAGTTAGATCCGTGTGCTTAGTGAATTATGATATAGAGTAATGGAGCCGTGGGAATCGTGGAACATTAATCAAGCTCTTGCTCAGGTTAAAGGGTTAAAGCCATAAATAAAATTCAGGTGTATTTGTATGAAAGAAAACTATGATCCTAAAATGGATAATTATTTTTCACGACTTATAAGAATGGTGAGAAATTATTGATAGTAGTAAGGTTAAAAACTCACTACTCATGTATCTTGCAGTTTATCGTTTGAATATAAGTTCTACTACGGGTCTGGTTACATAATTTTTAATTGATTACAACGTTTATTGATCCACAAATAGAGCATAAAATGCTTTCATTCATTTGAAGTGTTTAAGGGTAGGCAAGTTTTTTATTCACAGCAAAAATAATGCTCTCATGACTAGAAAAGAAATTCAAATACTAAGCCTGGCATCATGGAGGACAGTAAATGAACAATCACACAATTTATTTCCCATGGGATATACAGAAGCGAAGTGCAGAGTGCTATGTAAGAGCGATTATAAAAGAGTTTGAACTACCGCTGCCTTTAAAGATTAATTTAATCTTACCCTCAAACGAGTACATTTTAGAAATCGAGGTTTGAGTTTATATGTGTAATAAAATTCTATATGCTGAGCCCTGAAAGCATCAGGATGACCCAAAATATAAAGATCACTTAACAAGCGTTCTGAAGAAGATGTTGAGCGTTAAGTAATCAGAGGAGGTACTGAATCTACTCCGTGTCCGTTTAACCTCGCATGTTGGTGGACAAGAGGACTTCATCTTCCTACTTAATAAATTAATCAAGGTTTAACCTAAGAGCACCCAAACGGGTGCTTTTCTCTATGAGCAAAAGTAGATTCAACATGGCTTACGAAACAGAGGGTTCTGTCGTCATCAGAAACAAAGGGACGGTATGGGCGTGGCTGGCGCAAATAAAATTTCTATCGTAACAGGAGAGACAAACTTACCTGCACTGGGTGACGGCAGGATCAATTATGTGACGGCTTATGCTCTAGGTCGGCAAAGCAAGAGGAGTTGATACTTAGTTTATGCTTTGCATAATTGAACAAAAATAAGACTCTCACGAAACTAAGTCGAAAGAGTCTTATTTGTCTTATCGTGGTAATTCACCTGAACCTACATATTTATCTTTCTTACTATTCCACTTATAGCTTGCAACTGCGATCTTCCAACCACCTTCTGGATAGTAATTCTTCCACATTTGAATTATTTCCCCGGTTTTCGAAATCTCTATTCCAACATCACCCATAACAGATAACTTCTTTTTAAGAGTACCATTCTGATATTTATAAACGAGCAGTTCTGTATTTGATGGTAAATAGTCAAGAGTAACAGCTACATGCTTTTCTTTAGCCGAAACATTGAGGATTTGGATTGTTGGTTCTTCATCGCTATAGTAATTTGTATCTATAAGTACTATGACACCTTTGGAATTAATAAGATAAAAATTGCCTGATTCAGTGATCAATAAGTGTTCCTTCTTTTTGTCTACGTTTAGGTCTACTGACTTACTGACCTTTACCTGCTCCCGTGGGAATTTCTTTTCTAACAGAGTCTTTGGATTTACAGTAGCAGCCTCGATGTAAGATGCGTTAAATATGAATCCAAACATTGTAATGGCACATAGTAGAGCTGTTACTCGTTTCATAGTAGTCTCCTTTATAAATTACTTATCGTTTGCGTCACTAGCACTAAACATAATTCCGATCGTTTCCGAACCAAGTACAGTGTATCGTATTCCGTTTACTTCGGTTGATTCATCAACTGTACTCCAGTCAACTCCTTCATCCAGTATATGCATATCTGAAAGGATATTTGCGACAGAACTTGCGGGCACATCGGGATTAACAGAAAGAATAACTAAACCGATAGCTAGAACAATATCAGCTCCAGATGTCATGGTTCCATTTCCTTGACCGATCATTGTAACATCTCGTACAGAACCATCAGCTTTGTTAATGGAACCAGTGATACCTATGTAATCTGTAATGATATACTGAAATACATCCTGAACTGCTCCTTTTTGTATCTCAAGTTTCTTCCCTATTTTTAATTTCGAATTTCCGATTTCCTGAGCACGTTTGTTAAATGACTTTCGAAATTCTTCAGGTGTCATATTTAAACTTCCAGGGATCTCTAGTTCCTTCTGATCTTGCTTCTTTACATTTTCTTTTGCTACCTTTACTTCCTGGGTTTTAGCAACTGATTTTTCAGTTACAATAGTCTCTGACTTGCTTTCAGTCGGGATCGATACTTCGGTTGATGCAACCTCGTCTTTTTTAGAATTCTCCTCATCTTTGTTTCCAAAAATCCCTGCAACTATAATCACAACAATAAGCCAAAACCACCATTTTTTCTGAATAGGCTTTTTCAATCTTCTTCCTCCTGATATAGTAATAATTAACAACATAAAATAGTCTATCAGACCCAGGAAAATGTGGCTATATTTAAATTGGAACAATTTACAGCCACTATATTTAAATCCGATAGCATCGGTGAAAAGGTTCCACTAGTATAACGCTGGTGGAACCTTTTTTTTATTTAACAGATATTTTACACATTTCCCCTTACTTCGACATTGGAAATATAATACTATGATCCAGTAACATAAATACAAATATTTGGAGGTATTGGAATGATTGCGTCTATGAAAAAGAAATTGGTATTAGCTATGTCGACTTCCGTACTCGCTCTATCATTTGTTATTGCTCCAATCTCCGCATTTGCTAGCACACCGAATCCTGTTGACAGAGCAAAGATTGAAACGCCAGTTGTTACTCCACAACCAGTTGATGATGGCACTGTTACGACAATGGGATTCAAAAAATCAGCCTTTGTATTTGCTCTAAAGCATGGAGGGGAACTGCTCGAAGATTTGTTAGAATATCTAGGTAAAAAAGAGTATGCTGATTATGTGAAAGAAAATCGTTTATCTATCGCGAACTTTATAGAAGAGACTGAACTAGTAGTAGAGAAAAACTTAATTGGATTTTTAATATTCGAATGCAGTATTCCACAAGGTGCAGCGACAGTAATAGCTAAGGCTATTATGTTTATTGCATTTTAAATAATTTACAAGGTGGGAATGGAATGAATGTAGATGAACAGCTTGAGCTTTTGAAATATCAAATCAAGCTCATTAGAACAGTGGTTGCCTCGGATGAACATCCATATTTCATGTTCCTACTTGATCACGATTTTAATGAAAAGCAAACTCGTTCTTTGACTGATGTGTTATACATATTTAACCGCAGGCTAAAAGCACAAACTAGTGCAAGAGACGAACAAATGGAGCATTTTCACAGGGAGAAGATAGAAGATATAAAGGAAAGAAATAAATTCTTTTCAGTTCCTGATGATTTCCTATTGAGTGATTCTCCACCAACATATGATGAGTTCGTATCTCTTGTGAAGTTGATAGCGCCGGCAGATGTTAACCCATCATATCTTTTGAAATCTCTTCAGATGCAAGAGATGTATGTTAATCTATGTGAACATCTGTTAAAACAACAAAATTGAATCGGTAAAAGACACTGCTGGCATAATGCTGGCAGTGTCTTTTTTTGTTCACATATATATTTTTATCAAGCAACGTGTTCAGTTCTTATTTATCTGCAGCTGAGCTGCAGCTTTGCGGCATGTTCAGCCTACTTCTCTAATCAAATCCTCGTTGTTATTACGTACGTTACCTACTCCCTTTGGTACTTCGTATGCGCGCATCTCTGATGCTTGATACGGCTTCAACAGACCGAGCAACGACTGAACATCATCATTATCTCTTCCAAGCCATTCCGCCTCGTCCTCTGGACGCAGGATAACCGGCATACGATTGTGGATGTCTTCCATCAGTTCATTGGGCTGAGTAGTAATGATGGTGCATGTGCTGAGCTTATTGCCGTCCGGATCCGCCCAGGTATCATAAAGGCCAGCCAATGAAAAGATACTTTCATCCTTCATCAGTATGCGCATCGGCTGTTTGTCTGTCCCTTCTTTCTTCCACTCGTAGAATCCGCTGCATGGGATGATACAACGCTTGGAGCTGATCAGTCGTTTAAAGGCCGGCTTTTCATTTAGTGTCTCAGCTCGAGCGTTAATCATCTTGTTACCGATCTTGTCATCCTTGGCCCAAACGGGTACCAGTCCCCATCGGAGTGAGCCCAGCCTATTGCCGTCTTTGCTCCCTATAATGGTGGGGATGTACTGCATAGGTGCAGCGTTGTAATTAGGCTTGTACTCAAATCCATCTGCAATAGATGCATAGTACCGGTCTAATATAGCTTCAATGGGGTCAGTGATTGTAAATCTACCACACATACAAAACACCTCCTGTATTGTCTTTGCAATATATAATCACACAATAAATTGATCAAACATTGGTTTATGGAGTAATCCTGAAGATTGAAAAATACATTAAAAAATCTCAATCCAATTATATCGTTTTGCCATAAAGGATAGATGCGGTAAGTTATGGGTTAGGAGGTGTGTGATTATCCTAATTATGTAACGAATGTTACATGAATACATGTAAAAATATAGTATTGTTGTTTGTGTAATACATATAAAATACTAGGAGATGATCTTGTGGCTTTGAAAAAAATCTTAACTGCTTCTGTTTTGTCTCTTGCGCTTTTGTCTATATCGGTGCCAGTAATGGCAAGCCAAGCTTCAGATGTAACGATTATGAACAAACAAAAAAGTGTGACCGTTTATCAAGATTACCCATCAAATGCTAATATTCCTTCAACCTATTTTTATACTGATGCCGATCATTATTATGGCACTCTTCAAAGAACGAATATCGTTCAAGTTACTCCATCACAAGTAAGAGCCTATTATTCAGGAATTGTTACACAAGATTCCGGTTTCTAAACTTACTAAAGGAAAACCCGCCAACTACTAAGGTTAGCGGGTTTTTGCTAATCCCAAATAATTCTACGATCTTGATGCACTTCAAACTGGTTACCTACTCTGTTGCCTGCATCTCTATTGTCTGAAGAACTTATGAATTTATTCAATATCTGCTCCATACCTGCCTTCAAGAATAAAATTACATAACATGGTGTAAGCTATTATTACTCTCTCCTATGAGTGCTACTATAAATGTACCTGGTCTGCTCGACTGGTTTTTTTTGTTGTTTATAAAAGAACAAATGTTCGCATATAATGAATTCGAGGTGGTTAACATGTTGACAGATTATCAACGTAAGGTCCTACGGATCTTGTACAACTACAGTGGTGGGCGGCGACGGCTGCCTACAATCCATGAATTGACTGTTAAAACGGGTAAGCATAAGCCAGACGTCATGGCTGCCCTGGACGCTCTTATAGCCTCGGAATACATACATTGGGATGACAAGTCAGATACGGCTAGTATCGTTATTTTGGAAGACTGGGAACGAGAGTCTGAGCTGCCTAAGCTTCCTAAGGCACCGTCGCCGGCGCAGCCAAATGATTTAAGCTATTGGACTGAATACTGAGGAGGAATGCAATGTGTCGAGCAAATTGACGGCTAACGGGATCTTTGAAGGATCTCGCATTATTCTTCCAGAACATCGGGAAGCATACTTAAACGAAATGAAGGAACAAGAGAGACGGGGGAAGCCTGCCTTGGATGAACAGGAAATGCAGCTCATTGAGGAAGCGATCCTGGAATCTTACCAAGAATGCCGCTCTGTTACGTTGACTGTATTTAACCCATTTGATGACGAGATTATGCGGGGCGTTGTGACATCGATCGATAAGCCAAACAGGAGAATTAAACTTGTACGCGCTGATGAGGATTATAGTTGGATCAAGATCGAAGAAATTACTGCGGCAAGCCGATAATTGATAGAGCCCCAAGGGATTACTCCAGGGGCTCAGTTTTTTTCCTTCTATTATATAGGGTTGTTTCGGACATATGATTTGTAATCCATCGGAGCTGTACTGACGGTTCATTTGAAGTTCGGGGACATCCCCCAACTCGTCCCCCAAACGTCCCTCAAGTCATGCAAAGCTATGATTGAATACGAGCTTTTGTTTCTATTGGATTCCATATTTAGCGCTTATATAATGAAAGAAACAATAATATGAAGCCATCGTACATAAATCGTACCCAAGTCCACCAATGGGAACGCGATTAATATATCACGTTGTACTAATAGCTGAATCCCTTGGCGCTCTAGCGCTGAGGGGTTTTTCTTTTTGTGGGCGGGGGATATAAAGAAGCTAGGTAGAATATTATTCTACCTAGCTTTATATATATAGGAGCTCAGTCCTTAATTTCTGATAAATAGTACTCATATAACTCATCAATAGAAGAACTAGAAAGTAAGTGAGTGGCTGCTTCAATTGATTCTCTTTTCCAATCAAACCAGCGCATTTCTTTTAACTTCATAATTTTTTCTTCTGAGAAACGCTTTCTAACTTCTTTTGCAGGATTTCCACCAACTATCGTGTAAGGGGCGACATCTTTTGTTACAATTGAGCCTGCTG
Organism: Paenibacillus sp. FSL W7-1088; assembly: GCF_037969855.1. Classification (NCBI taxonomy): domain Bacteria; kingdom Bacillati; phylum Bacillota; class Bacilli; order Caryophanales; family Paenibacillaceae; genus Paenibacillus; species Paenibacillus sp. FSL W7-1088. Next base: position 4,400,776 of record NZ_CP150216.1, on the reverse strand, counting down.
CAACAATCGCACCTTCACCAATGGTAACACCAGGCATAATCATGGCATTCATGCCGATCCATGCATCGCTTTCTATAATGGTATCTCCCTTGGGTGAGAATGAACGGCTAATTTGATTAGCGAACGGATAAACCGTGATCCACTCCGCATGGTGATTGTTATTTCCTCCCATAAGAATAACGACGCCGGCTGCGATACATACATAATTACCAATAATTAATCGATCTATTTGCCAACCAAATTCCTCAATCGGGTTGAATAAGCTCCTCGATTTTTCATCTCCCCATAAATATCTCACGCATCCATCTTCAAAAGATGAATGGTTATCGTAATAACCAGAGTAATAGGAGTAATCGCCAACATCAATTAATGGATTGGTTACAATGTCCTTTAAATACTTAATTTCGGACCAGTGATTAAAGTGGTTTATATTCATTTTAAATTCCTCGCTTCTAAGTTATATTTCTGAGTAACTTAGAAGCGAGATGCGGTAGCCACATTCTTTAGTTTTTTTAGACGACGAATCATCTGAATCATCCTTCCTTAAGATATGAGGGCCATTGTAGCAATGACCTCTTTTTTTGTCAATCCTATTCTCGTAAACATATGCAGTAAGTATCCTGATTCCAAGTATATATCAAGTGTATTTAATGAAGAGAAAATTCAGGAAGAAATAACATAGGCAGAAACCGTGTGCGCTATCGAGAACGATTACTATCTCACGTTGTAGTAGATCAGGGACCGAAACAAAAAGGTAAAGGGAAAGCTGGTATTCGTAGTGTAGATCTTGGCATCTTAGCATTGAGGTTTTAAAGTAGTCAATAAAAAAGAGAATGGTTAATTAAATTACGATCATATCGTTGAAGCGAAAGTTCATATTGATTGTTTACTCTATTTTTACAGTATCTATATGTTGATAGTTTCATATAATTGCGTTATAATTCATTTATGTTTTTAGAAATTAAATTTTGAACAATTAATTGGAGATGTTAATATGGAACAAGAGAAGCAACTGGTTTCCGCACAGCGGACATTTTTTTATACAGGTCAAACCAAGTCTGTAGAGTACCGTATTCGTGCTCTTCAGCAATTAAGACAGGGAATTGAGAAATATCAGCAACGTATTCTTGACGCACTCCGTGCGGATCTAAATAAATCTGAAACAGAGGCTTATGGCTCCGAGATTCGAATTGTGTTGGGTGAACTGGATTTTGCATTGGAACACTTGGAGGAATGGGCAACACCAAAACCTGTGCCTACAAATTCTGCTATACCTGATGGTACAAGCCTAATTTATCCAGAACCTTATGGAGTTGCTCTTATTATTGCACCATGGAACTATCCGTTCCAGCTGGCTTTCGGCCCTCTAATTGGAGTCATTGCTGCGGGTAACTGTGCTATTATTAAGCCGTCTGAATTAACTCCAGCCGTATCACGTCTGACTTATAATTTGATTCATGAGATATTTCCTAGTGAGTACCTGGCAGTTGTGGAAGGAGAAGTCGAGACCAGTACAGCATTGCTGAAAGAAAAGTTTGATTATATTTTCTTTACAGGCAGTACAGGTGTTGGCCGCATTGTTATGAAGGCAGCTGCTGAGCATTTGACTCCAGTTACGTTAGAACTAGGGGGTAAGAGCCCAGTCATAGTTCATCAGGATGCGGATTTGAAGCTGGCGGCTCAGCGCATTGTTCGTGGTAAATTTCTGAATGCTGGGCAAACCTGTGTCGCTCCTGACTATTTGCTTGTACATGAGGATGTACATGACAAATTAGTGGAATTGATCGGTGCAGAAATTCAGGACAAATTTGGAGACGATGTGTTGCAAAATGCTGATTTTCCGCACATTGTCAACGCACGTAACTTTGATCGTTTAGCGGTGTTACTCCAAGATGGCAAAGCAATGATTGGTGGACGATCTGAACGTGATCAGCTGCTCATTGAACCAACAGTACTGGGGGAAGTGGATTGGAAATCCCCAGTGATGCAAGAGGAGATCTTTGGTCCAATCCTTCCTGTGTTTAAGTATACTGATCTTAACCCGATGCTAGATGAGATTGTTCGCCGTCCAAAACCACTGGCATTATACCTCTTCACGCAAAATGATAATCTGCAGAATCAGGTTCTGAATCAAGTTTCTTTTGGTGGTGGTTGTATTAATGACACATTGTCTCATATGACATCACATTATCTTCCGTTCGGCGGCGTAGGAGAAAGTGGAATGGGTTCTTACCATGGTCATCAGAGTTTTGATGTGTTCTCTCATCATAAGAGCATTCTTAGACGCAGCGAATAGTCGTTAACGTAGAATAATATAAGTAATATGTAGAAAAAAGAGGTTGTCCCGGAACGGGACAACCTCTTTAAGTATCTTATTGTGAAACATCTGAACAACATCAATACATATTAATGAATATCACGGAAAAGGCCAATGACTTTGCCGAGGATGCTAACGTGTTTCAAACGCAACGGTTCAAAAGTCGAATTTTCCGGTTGAAGACGAATATGATCTTTTTCTTTGTAGAACGTTTTTACCGTTGCTTCATCGTCTTCAGTCATGGCTACTACGATGTCGCCGTTATCCGCAGTTTGCTGCTGACGTACAATAACATAGTCTCCGTTAACAATGCCTGCTTCAACCATACTGTCACCCACGACCGAAAGCATAAATACTTTCTGATCGCCTACATAATGCGTAGGAAGAGGGAAGTAATCTTCGATATTTTCTGTTGCTGTGATTGGAACCCCTGCAGTAACTTTACCCACGACTGGAATGCGAGCAACGCTGTGAGCAAACTGATGTGAATGCTCTGACTCTTCCTGGCTGAGAAGTTCAATGGCTCTTGGTTTGGTTGGGTCGCGTCTAATCAGACCTTTCTTCTCCAAACGATCCAGATGTCCATGTACTGTAGAGCTGGAAGCCAACCCAACGGCCTCACCAATTTCGCGTACGGAAGGAGGATACCCCTTCAACCGGACTTCATTGCGTATAAACTCCAGAATAGCCTGTTGCCTGCTGGATATCTTCGACATACCGTATCAACCCCATTTTAGTAACGTTTGGGAAAATTATAACATAGAACCTCCGTTCGTACAAACATAAGTTCTAAATAAAATGCCATAAAATCAATGTTTTTTTGCAAATTAAGATGAAAAATTTCTTTTAGTCTAATCAAATACTGCAAATGACAGTTCCCATACAATAGAAGAAAGATAATGGAATGTAGGATGTTACAAAAAAAAGCGAACAATTGTTCTAAAAAGTTATTGTACAAAACAAGTGTTCGTGTTATATTGATTTCAACGGATAGGAACAAACGTTTGGAGGTCGATATTTAATGAGATATTCTACTTATCAAAGCATTTACGAACCGGTGCATTCAGAAGTGGTTGAAACGAACATAAGGAATTTTAAGAAGGTTTTTGCAAAAGGTAATGTCCCAACATGGGTCTTGAAATTAATAATCGTAAGCTTAATTATACTGGTTGGATGCAGTACAGTATTGACAGTGTTTGCTGGTAATGAAAATGATCTGTTGCCTGGCGGGAAGATAGCAGTTTCACAAGGAGATACACTATGGAGTATATCATTGAATCACAAACCGGAAACAATGGATACACGTATATATATAGAAGCAATTAAGAAAGTCAATCAACTTGGATCAACTTCAATACAAGTGGGGCAAGTCTTAATACTGCCTCAATTCACACAATAAAACTGCATATTCACACGCATTAATGCGTGTCAGCTTGACAAGCTGCCCTTATCATGTCAAAGTTAATATGACTTTGTATTTTTGGAGGGGACAAGCTTGGATATAGATAGTCTGGTAGCACGTATTAATGAATTGGCTCGCAAGCAAAAATCTACTGGATTGACAGAGGAAGAGCTCGCTGAACGTGCCAAGCTTAGAGAAATCTATTTGAATAACATTCGAAGCAATTTCAGACAACAACTGGATTCGATTGAAATCGTAGATGATGAGAACGATCAAGGCCACCAAGGCAAACTCAAACATTAAGGAAACCTAATGATATCATTATGATATTTAGGTTTCTTCCTGTTATCTAGAGGTTGCAAATTATAGGGGGAAATGTTGGTTTACTGTTATGTAAGCCGATACAAAGAACATCTAAGGGGGATTCTCATGTCGCGTTCGTTCGAGAGAACGGTTCGGAAAAATTCTAAGCAGTTGAATCAGCAACGTAAAAAAAGCGGTCAACCGATTTCAGGCACACCAGGTGAGGAAGTATTTAAAGGACGCAGCCTTCTGTTTCCTATTTTTCTGATCGGACTAGCATTCCTGTACCTCTTTATGAGTACATTTCTTGTCAAAGCTCCGATGACCACCTGGGACTGGGTGACCATGTTGCTGTATGTATTTTTGGCAGTCATCTTCATGCTCCGTCGTCCTTATGTCAAAATAGGAAGTAACCGGATTTTGACGACAAAAGGGAACCGTGAGCGTTCAATTGGAGTCGACGATATCGTGAAATTCAGATTTGAGCCAGGCACGGTTGTGATTGAGCATAATGCACGAGGTAAGAGATGGGTATTTACCAAACTACTCAATCGTTATGATACCGATGCAATCACTGAGCGTCTTCTGAAATTCGCCAAAGCACATCAAATCACCGTGGAAACATACGAGAAAAAGTAATTTTGCATAAAGGGGAAGATGACCGAAATGGCGTTAAAAGCGATTTTGTTCGACCTGGATGATACTTTGCTGTGGGATGAGCGCAGTGTTCGAGAAGCCTTTCATGAGACTTGCCTGATCGCTGCTCAAGAGACTGGTGTTAAACCCGAAGAACTTGAAGAAGCTGTTCGTAATGAGGCACGTAATCTGTATGAGTCTTATGAAACTTTTTCGTTTACCAAAATGATTGGGATTAACCCGTTTGAAGGTCTTTGGGCTAACTTCACGGGTGGGGATCAGCCGGAATTTCGCCAGTTGGAGCAGCTTGCACCTGCATATCGTAAAGAGTCATGGCGTCGTGGCTTGTTAAAGCTGGGTGTTGATCGTGAAGATCTGGCGGAACAACTCGCCTCACAATTTGGGGCAGAGCGGAGATCAAGACCCCATGTCTATGAAGAAACGATGGAAACGTTGAGTCATCTACAAGGGAAGTTCAAGCTTTTGCTTTTAACCAACGGCTGTCCTGCTTTACAACAAGAGAAGCTTGATGGCGTTCCTGAATTGGCTCCTTTTTTTGACGAAATTATTATCTCGGGTACATTCGGTAAAGGAAAACCTGATCCTTCGATCTTCGAGCACGCATTGAGTAAGCTGGGAGTGCAACCTGAGGAGAGTTTAATGGTTGGAGATAAGCTTACGACTGATATTCGTGGAGCGTTGTCTGCAGGTATTCAATCTGTTTGGATTAACCGTGAGAACAAAGAGAATACCGAATCGTATGTGCCTGACCATCAAATCAAGCATTTATCCGAATTGGAACGAATCATTGCTGAATTCTCAATTAGTGCATCATAAATCGTTTTTTTCTTGTACTGCTCAAACATTGTTAGGTTTTATGAGATGTATTTTATCCATAAAACCTAACAATGTTTTTTTGTTTTGGGACAGCTTGAACTGAACCGTAATTACGAAATATAAAATTTTTTATTAAAAGTTATTGATATTATAGAACTGCTGATTTAGAATATAACTAACATACTAGTACAACTAGTATGCGAAGAAATGCAGCGGATATCTGTTGACTTACTCGAATGAAGTGAAACAGGAGTTATTCGCTCTAATTTTGCTTTCTATTGTAAGCGCTTTAAATAATTAAAGAAAGCCACTTAATTCAGTAAAAACAACAGGTAGTGGTTAGTAACAAAATGATGGTAAGCATCTTAACCGATATGTATCTCTAGTGATTGCCAGAATTGATACCGCTTACATTATTGATTTTGTAGTGGGGGTGAAGTTCATCTAAATACTTGTCTTCTACAAAAGGAAGATATGATAAGACTTGCCGAAAACGCTTTTAGTTTATCAAGCTAAGGATCGGAGTGAAATAACATATGGAGTCGGAAACCGCTAAAACTACACTAACGATGACATCTTTACGAAAAGAAAGCAGGTTAAGAACGGCTGCAGCTCTGCTTCGCAAAGATTGGCAGCTGTACTCGCTGTTAATTCTTCCAATTATCTATCTTATTATTTTCAAATACGGGCCAATGCTTGGTAATGTAATCGCCTTTAGACGATTTGTACCGGGAGGCAGTATTTTTGGAGAGACATGGGTTGGATTCAGGTATTTTCAGATGTTCATTCAAGATCCAACCTTTTGGAAAGTATTTGGAAACACACTTATGCTCGGTGGACTTGCGTTACTTTTCACCTTCCCAGTTCCGATCATTTTTGCATTGCTGCTGAATGAGGTGAAAAGCAAACGCTTCAAAAAGTTTGTGCAGACCGCATCGTATCTTCCGCACTTCTTGTCCATCGTCATCGTTGCCGGAATGATTCTGCAATTAACGGCAGTTAATGGCTCAATTAACGGAATGGTATCATTTTTTACCGGAGACAGCATTCCTTTCATGCAGCGAGCGGAATGGTTCAGAACAATCTATATCACCTCTGAGGTTTGGCAAGGTATGGGGTGGGGAGCCATTCTATATTTGGCTGCGTTGACAACCATTGATGATTCTTTGTATGAGGCTGCGCGGATCGATGGTGCAAACCGTTGGAAGCAAACCCTCCATATAACCATACCCGGTATTCTCCCAACGATTGTTACATTGCTGATTTTGAACATGGGTAATTTCCTTGCGGTTGGATTTGAGAAAATCTTACTCCTTTACAATCCGCTGATCTACGAGACATCTGACGTGATTTCTACTTATCTGTACCGGGTAGGTTTGCAGTCGAGCAATTTCAGCTATGCTACCGCCATTGGGTTGTTCGAATCCATTATTGGGCTGATCCTGGTATTCTCGGTTAATGCAATTTCACGCAGACTGACACAACGAAGCTTGTGGTAAAGGAGGAGCAATATGCTGGAGTCAAAATCATACAAAGTATTTAAAGTGTTCAATGCCATCTTTTTGCTGCTTGTGGTGTTCATCACGCTCTATCCGTTTCTGAATGTTGTGGCCCAATCTTTCAGTAGCGAGGCTTATATTAATTCAGGCAAGGTGAGCATTATCCCAAGAGGATTTAATGTTGAAACCTACAAGACGATCTCTCGTGACAGCATGTTCTGGACCAACTATAAAAACACAATTATATATACGGTTGTAGGTACTTTAATTTCCATGTTCATGACGACGATTTTCGCTTATGCCTTATCCAAGAAAAGATTAATGGGACGAAAGTTTTTGACGATGTTTGCAGTTTTCACGATGTTTTTCAGTGGCGGCTTGATTCCTAACTATGTCCTGATTAACTCTCTAGGTTTCAATAATACGATGTGGGCATTGGTTGTGCCTGGTGCAATCAGCATTTATAACATGTTAATTATGAAATCATTTTTCGAAAACATGCCTGAGGAGCTTGAGGAAGCGGCAGCAATCGACGGTTTGAATACGTACGGCATTTTGTTGCGGATCATTCTACCGCTGAGTAAAGCTGTCATGGCAACGATGGTTCTGTTTTACGCTGTAGGACACTGGAATTCATGGTTTCCCGCATTTCTGTATCTCGACAAAAAGGAACTGTTCCCAGTAACAATCTACTTGCGTAATATGATCGCCGGCGCGACTGGTGGGGCTTCCGCGGGAGCATCTGCAGATAATTTGACTCAAATCGCTGCGAATATTAAGTCGGTGACCATGGTACTTACCATTCTTCCTATTCTGACCATCTATCCTTTCGTCCAAAGATATTTTGTAACCGGTATCATGTTGGGATCTGTTAAACAGTAAAACAGTAATCCTAAAACGATATAGTTCAACATCTTGATTGTAAGGCCAATCTAAACCACATGCAGGGGGAGAATTGAATGAAACAGAGACCACGTAAGCTGGTAGGCAAGATGGTATTGGCAACAATGATGAGTGTCGTTCTGGCAGCATGTAGCAGCGGAGCTGGTGGAGACAAAGTCGAACCAGAATCCAAGGGAGCCATGGAATCCTATGGTGTAGGGCAGACCTTCAAAGCCACTGAACCGTTTAATCTATCTATTCTGTACAGTGACCAGCCTGCATACCCGTACAAGAAAGATTGGCTCCTGTTCCAAAAAATCACGGAAAAAACCGGAGTTACGCTTGATCCTACCATCGTACCGATGAGTGACTATCCCCAGAAAAGATCTCTTTTGATCAGCTCTGGAGATGCTCCACTGGTTATTCCGAAAACCTATCCAGGTGAAGAAGCGGCTTTTGTATCCTCGGGTGCGATTTTGCCAGTGAGTGACTATGTTGATTTGATGCCTAATTTCAAGGATAAAATAGAGAAATGGGGACTTCAGGATGAGCTGGAGGGCCTTCGACAAGAAGATGGGAAATATTATGTACTTCCAGGTTTACACGAAGAGGTATGGCCAGACTATACGCTTATTGTAAGAACTGATATTTTTGAGAAAAATAACATTGCCATTCCGAAGACATGGGATGAATTGTATGAGGCAGCCAAAAAGCTGAAAGAAATTTATCCGGATTCCATTCCATTCTCGGATCGCTTCAAGTTCAATAGTACGCTGGGTATTGCAGCTATTGGTTTTGGGACAAAAGCCGGATGGGGATTCGGTAATGGTCTGACATATCAGGCAGACAAGGATGAATTTGTATACACGGCTACAACACCGGAATATAAAGATATGTTAACTTACTTCAACAAGCTTGTATCGGAAGGACTTCTGGATAAGGAAAGCTTCACGCAAGACGATGATCAGGCTACACAAAAATTCGTTTCTGGTAAATCATTCATGATCAATGGTAACTCACAAACGTTAGTACTCCACCGCAATGACATGAACAAAACGTTGGGAGAAGGGAATTTCTCCATCGCCAAAATTACGGTCCCTGGTGGTCCAAAAGGCCAACTGATGTCTGGCTCCAGGCTTGAAAACGGTGTCATGATTTCCGGGAAAATTAAAGACAGCGAAAACTTTAAAGCAACCATGCAATTTATTGACTGGTTATATTATAGTGATGAAGGTCAGGAATTTGCTAAATGGGGTGTTGAAGGGGAAACCTTCACCAAAAAGGACGGCGTTCGTAAACTGGCAGAAGACGTGAATTATAACGGATTGAATCCGAAGGGCACGAAAGATTTGCGTATAGATTACGGCTTCTCTGGTGGTGTGTTTGCATATGGAGGCACAACAGATTTGCTGCAATCCATGTTTAGTGAGGAAGAACTGAAATTCCAACAAGACATGAAAGATACAAAAGAAGTGATTCCGGCAGAGCCACCAATTCCCTATTCGGATATCGATCGTGAACAAGTCACGCTGCTCAGTACACCACTCAAGGATTTTTCGGATCAAAATACACTTAAATTCATTTTGGGAGAACGCAAACTTACCGAGTTTGATGCATTTGTAAAAGAATTGGAAAGCCAAGGATTGTCTCAATATTTGCAGCTTGCCAACGACACGTATAAGAAGTACAAAGAAAACAAGCAACAGTAGTTCTGAATTGAAATTTGCCCATTGCCGTTTCACTGAGGGAATTTTAGTGGAGCGGCAAATTGTGCTAAGATGGATGAATACGGCTGAGAGGAAGAGGTTACGGAATGTCACTTAATCAAAAGATTAGAGGTTCGACTCGGGATTATTCATACAATCTGATAAAGGAACGAATTCTGCACCTTGAACTTGAGCCTGGTACCAAGATTTCCGAGAAGGAAATTGCCGATGAATTGCAAGTAAGCAGAACGCCAGTACGTGAAGCATTCATGAAGCTTGCCGAAGAAGAATTACTGGATATCATTCCACAGAGTGGAACCATCGTGTCCCATATTAATCTGGAGCATGTTGAAGAAGGCAGGTTTATGAGGGAGAAGATGGAGAAGGAAATTGTTACTCTGGCTTGTGCTTCTTTTCCGGAAGAATTCAGATTCAGACTTGAAACCAATATTGCCATGCAGGAAGTATGTATAGGCAAAAATAACTTCTATCGGCTTTTTGAACTGGATGAAGAGTTTCATCAAATATTGTTTCAAGGCACAGGAAAAATGAGAACATGGAAAATGCTGCAGCAGCTCAATATTCCCTTTAATCGCCTTCGTTTGTTACGCCTGTCTGAAGATTCCGATGCAGAGGTTATTATTTCACAACACAAAGAAATATACCGACTCATCACGGAACGTGAAACCGAGCGAGCTGTTAAGGTTATGGAAGCTCATCTCAGACTCGTTGTTGTTGAACAAGAGAAGATGAAGGCGAAATATCCGCATTATTTTATATAAAACATCAAATGTTGTATACTTTCTCCATATGCAGAAACCCCTGTTCGAATTGAACAGGGGTTTGTTGAGCAAATAATATAATTTGCTTATTAGGCTTGTTTGATAAACGTTGGATCAGGGTACGGATCTGCGATCCAGCCATCTTTTTCAATGAACAGCCGCACGGCAATGATTTGTTTATTCTCCATCAATGTGAAGAAGTGTGGGGTGTTCTCAGGTACCGAGATAACGTCTCCAGGAGACAATTCTACATTAAAGTAACCTACATCATCTGTAGCTTTGATGACAAAGATTCCTTTGCCGGCTACAATTGCACGGATTTCATCTTCAGCATGAGTGTGAATCTCTTCAAATTTGGCAAGCTTCTCTTCAATATCTGGTGTTTGTTCTGATAACGTTATTACATCCCAGATTTGGTATCCGCGACGTGCAGCCAAGTCTCTGATTTCATAGTCATAAGTTTTTAGGACTTCTTCTTTTTGTTCATCGGTGAGTCCAAAGTTGTTTTGCAGATCAGTGTTTAATTTGGACGCGTCCCATTTTTCAAATAATACATCATATTTGTTTAAGAAATTTCGAACATTTTCGTCTCCAGTGATACGTTCGTTCGTATTTCGGATTACAATTTCAGCCATGTTCTTTCCCTCTTTTCCACTTGGTTTAATCGCTATTATATCGGATTCCTCTATTTTTGTCGATTCACATATTGATTCGAACTTCAACAAAAACCGCCAGGGGACTGATCAAACCCGATCTTTCACATTAAGTTAGTTTCTGTTAAACTAAGATTTAACGTTTTGCGGAGGTGACGATATTGGATAAGCTTAGCTTACATGATGCATTAAAACAACGAATATTGATCCTCGACGGTGCAATGGGGACAATGATTCAGCAGGTTGAACTCACAGGCGCAGATTTTGGCGGAGAAGACCTGGATGGGTGTAATGAAATGCTTGTACTTACACGTCCAGAGCTGATCCAGCGTATTCATGAGGAATATCTGGAAGCCGGTGCTGACTTGATTGAAACAAATACGTTTGGTGCAACTTCAGTTGTACTTGCTGAATATGACATTCAGGACCGTGCACATGAAATTAATCTCGAAGCAGCCAGAATTGCAAAAGCGGCCGCGGATCGATTCTCGACACCGGAGTCTCCGCGTTATGTGGTCGGCGCTATGGGCCCTACTACCAAAACGCTGTCTGTAACAGGTGGAGTAACGTTCCAAGAACTCATCGACAGTTATTTTGAGCAAGCGCTTGCTTTAATTGAGGGAGGCGTTGATGCGCTGCTGCTTGAAACCTCACAAGATACGCTTAATGTAAAAGCAGGTAGCATTGGAATTCAACAGGCATTCGAGCAAAGTGGTATCAAACTTCCCTTGATGATCTCAGGAACGATCGAACCGATGGGTACAACCCTCGCTGGTCAGAATATTGAGTCTTTTTATATATCCTTAGAACACCTTAACCCAATTTCAGTGGGACTAAACTGTGCTACAGGTCCGGAATTCATGCGTGACCATATTCGCTCGCTTTCCGGGATGGCTTCAGTTGCAGTAAGTTGTTATCCAAATGCAGGTCTTCCGGATGAAAACGGTAATTACCATGAATCCCCTGATTCGCTTGCTCAGAAGATCGGTGCTTTTGCCGAGCAGGGCTGGTTGAACATCGCGGGTGGCTGCTGTGGAACAACACCTGCACATATTCGGGCAATGCGGGATACACTTGCCAAGTACCCTCCAAGAGAAATGAATGGAACACATCCACCAGCATTGTCGGGAATTGATCCAGTCTACGTTGAACAGGACAATCGCCCTTACATGGTTGGGGAACGTACGAACGTACTTGGATCACGGAAATTCAAGCGTCTTATTGTTGAAGGGAAATATGAAGAAGCTTCGGAAATTGCTCGGGCTCAGGTGAAAAATGGGGCACATGTTGTCGACGTTTGTGTTCAAGACCCGGACCGTGAAGAAGCCGAAGATATGGAGAAATTCCTTGAACTTGTTGTCAAAAAAGTAAAGGTGCCACTTATGATCGATACGACGGATGCAGCCGTTATCGATCTTGCACTGCAATACTCTCAAGGTAAAGCGATAATTAACTCCATTAACCTTGAGGACGGCGAGGAAAAGTTCGAGCTGGTCACTCCGCTCTTGCATAAATATGGCGGTGCTGTCGTTGTCGGAACGATTGATGAACGTGGTCAGGCCATTAGTCGTGAGGACAAGCTGGAGGTAGCCAAGCGATCTTACGATTTGCTGGTGAACAAATATGGGTTAAAAGCAGAAGACCTAATTTTTGACACCCTGGTGTTTCCAGTAGGGACGGGCGATGAACAGTATATCGGTTCCGCCAAAGAAACAATTGAAGGTATTCGTGTCATTAAAGAAGCGATGCCTGAATGTCATACGATACTGGGGATCAGTAACATTTCATTTGGATTGCCTGAAGCAGGGCGTGAAGTGCTGAACTCTGTATTTTTATATGAGTGTACCAAAGCAGGTCTCGATTATGCCATCGTTAATACAGAGAAGCTGGAGCGTTATGCATCCATTCCGGAAGAAGAGCGCAGACTCTCGGAAGAGCTGTTATATAATACGAATGACGAGACACTGGCTGCTTTCGTAGCGGCGTTCCGTAACAAAAAGGTCGAGAAAAAAGAAAAGATTTCGAACCTGTCGTTGGAAGAACGTCTCGCATCCTATGTTGTTGAAGGAAGTAAAGAAGGCTTGCTGCCCGATCTGGAGCAGGCACTGACCAAATATACAGCCCTTGAAGTAATCAATGGACCGCTGATGCGGGGCATGGAAGAAGTAGGGCGACTGTTTAACAATAATGAGTTGATCGTAGCAGAGGTGCTTCAGAGCGCGGAAGTCATGAAGGCTTCGGTAGCTTATTTGGAACAGTTCATGGAGAAGAATGAGACGTCAGTTAAAGGGAAAATTATTCTGGCGACGGTCAAGGGCGATGTACACGACATCGGCAAAAACCTTGTGGAGATCATCCTTTCCAATAACGGTTACCGGATCATTAATTTGGGTATAAAAGTACCACCAGAGCGAATTATCGAGGCGTACAGAGAAGAAAAAGTCGATGCGATCGGTCTATCCGGTCTGTTGGTAAAATCGGCGCAGCAGATGATTCTTACCGCTCAGGACTTGCGTACAGCAGGAATTGATGTACCTATTATGGTTGGTGGAGCGGCATTGACACGCAAATTCACCAAGAATCGTATACGCCCGGAATATAACGGCATGGTTGTATATGCAAAAGATGCGATGGACGGTCTGGATTTGGCCAACAAGCTCATGAACCCAAGCACTCGTGAAGTGATGCAGCTGGAGATGGACGCAGAAAAAGAGGCGGACGCAGCTGGTGCAGAAACCGTTACCTCACTTCCTGAGCTTACACGGGTAGAACGTTCGGATATCGCAATAGACAACCCGGTCCTTGTTCCGCCGGATCTGGAACGACATGTTATGCGAAATTATCCGCTATCACACATCTTACCGTATGTGAACATGCAGATGTTGCTAGGTCACCATCTTGGTTTGCGTGGCTCAGTAGAGCAGTTGCTTGCTTCGGGTGATCAGAAAGCTACTGACCTGAAAGCGGTAGTGGATGATATTATGCAGGAAGCTGTTCGTGACGGGATTATTCAGGCTCATGCGATGTATCGTTTCTTCCCTGCTCAGTCCAGCGGTAACAGCGTCATTATCTATGACCCGGAGGATACAAGCAATATCCTGCATACATTCACGTTCCCTCGTCAAAAAGTTGAACCATACCTCTGCCTGTCCGATTTCTTGAAGCCAGTGGAATCCGGACAAATGGATTACGTTGGTTTCATGGTCGTTACGGCTGGGCACGGTGTACGGGAGTTATCGACAGCTTGGAAGGAGCAAGGTGATTATCTTCGCTCACATGCTCTGCAATCCGTAGCGCTTGAAGTAGCAGAGGGATTAGCTGAGCGGGTTCATCATATGATGAGAGATATCTGGGGATTCCCGGATCCAGCACAGATGACCATGAAGCAGCGTCATGGAGCACGCTATCAGGGAATCAGGGTATCATTCGGATATCCGGCTTGTCCCGATTTGGAAGACCAAGGGCCGCTGTTCAAGTTGTTACAGCCTGAGGATATTGGTGTGGAATTGACTGAAGGTTTCATGATGGAACCTGAAGCATCCGTATCAGCGATGGTATTCAGCCACCCGCAAGCGAAGTATTTTAACGTGGATAAGGCTTAAAAGTAAAAGGTCAGGCAAAGCCCTCCGCATTGTCGGAGGCTTTTTGCTGGCAGCAGAAAGAGGTGCGATCCAGATGGAACTATATTTCCTGGGAACTAACGCTGGTGTACCGACGCTTCAGCGGAATGTAACTTCCATAGGGCTGCGCATGTTGGATGAGCGTAGAGCATTGTGGTTGTTTGACTGCGGGGAAGGAACCCAGCATCAGATTTTAAGTTCTCCGCTTAAATTGAGCAAATTGGAGAAAATATTTATAACCCATTTACATGGAGATCATGTATTTGGACTTCCAGGTCTGCTCTCCAGCAGAGCATATCAGGGTGGTACTACGCCGTTAACGGTGTATGGTCCGCCAGGAACTGAACGAATGATCATGACAACCATGGAGCTGAGTCAATCACGTCTAAACTATGATCTAAGCATTGTAGAGCATACAGGCGGAGTGCTTTTCGAAGACGAGAGCTTCATTGTGGAATCTGCGTTGCTGGAACATCGTATCGACAGTTATGGGTATCGGATTACCGAAAAGGATCGTCCGGGCAGTCTGGATCCTGCAAAACTGGCTGAGTATGGCCTGAAGCCAGGGCCGCTATTTGGTCGCTTGAAGCGGGGAGAAACGATTACCCTCGACAACGGGGACTTCCTTCGCCCAGAAGATGTGTTGGGTGCACCCAAGCGAGGGATGGTCATTACCATCTTGGGAGATACGCGTCCATGTGAAAATGTACAGCCACTTGCACTAAATGCGGATGTTCTTGTGCACGAAGCTACGTTTCTGCATGATTTGGCTGATACGGCTCATGAGTACTATCATAGTACATCGAAGCAAGCGGCTGAGGCGGCAAGAGCGGCAGGTGCAGGACAACTGATCATGACCCATTTTAGCTCTCGTTACAAAGATGAGGATCAGCTGCAGCCACTTCTGGAAGAAGCACAGTCGATATTCCCGAATACAACACTTGCGATTGAGCACGAGCTTATTCCAGTTGTTCACCGTAAGAGCGAATCCTAATGGTGGATGTGCGAAACAGTACAGCCAAACACGACGGAAGAAGAAGCCGTTAATTGCACGGGACTGAGGGGAAGTTACTCCCGAGGTCCCTTTTGCAATCTGGCCGGAAAGCGTGTAGGATGGGCAATATGAGCAGGGAAATGATTCAAATTATTTTCCGGGAAAGCGCAGGAAATGACAAGCTTGTACAGAAGGCGCGCGGGGCCAGACGTCTGTGTTCGATTCGGTTCGACGTGTTACGTGCAGATGCGAGCTAGCTATTTTCTTGTACTGTATACATAGGTTGGCATTGAAGTTCGAGGCAAATGGTTAATGACATGAAATGTTAATGAAATAAAGAAAGGAAGTGCTGTATATGATTAAGGCCTATCTGATCGACCTGGACGGTACGCTCTATCATGGCAGACATCGTATCGAAGGAGCCGATAAGCTTATTCAGACATTGAATGAACAAGGCATGCCTTATTTGTTTGTGACTAATAATTCTTCGCGTACTCCGCAAGGTGTGGCAGATCATCTGAACGGGATGGGTATCCCTGCCGATGCATCACAGGTATGTACTTCTGCGGTGGCGGCTGCGGAATACGTGGCCCAAGAGTCTCCAGGTGCGAAAGTGGCTTGTATCGGAGAAGAGGGGCTGTTGCAAGCTATAGAAGCTGCAGGGCTTACACTAACGGATGATGAACCTGAATACGTAATACAAGGGATTGATCGTGAATTTTCCTATCATAAATTGACCAAAGCGCTCCGCTGGATCAACGGTGGTTCTAAATCTGTCATGACCAACCCGGACTTGCAACTTCCTTCTGATGATGGACTTACGCCAGGAGCGGGAACGATTGGGGCAGCGATAGAAGCTGCAACCGGAGTTCACCCTACCGTCATTGGCAAACCTTCAAGTATTATTATGAAGTCTGCCATTAGCCGATTGAACTTAAAGTCTGATGAAGTTGCTGTAATCGGAGACAATATGCGTACAGATATTGCGGCAGGAGCTGCGGCAGGATGCGAGACAATGCTGGTTCTTACCGGAATAACGACACGAGACAATATGGATAGTCACATCCAGGCGACCAAGGTTCGTCCTGATCATGTGTTTGAAGATTTGCATAAACTGATTGAGTGGCTGTCGCAGACGACAAGCCAAGCATCCAAGAAGGGGTAGATGTACGATGCCAGAATTGCCGGAAATGGAAAACTACCGGACCTTGCTGTCCGAGAAAATACTCGATTTGCCGATTACAGGTGTGGTGGTTAACCGTGAAAAGTCGATTAATATCGATCCTGATGTGTTCACACGTGAACTGACAGGCAATCGTATCATATTTGTAGAGCGCCGGGCCAAACATCTGATCTTTCACCTGGCTAATGGTAAGCGGCTTGTCCTGCACCTCATGCTGGGTGGAATGATTTTCTGGGGCACAGAAGCTGAACGTCCTGATCGCTCCACTCAAGTGGAAATTCAGTTTGGAGAATATACGTTATTCTTTATCGGGCTCCGTTTAGGATATCTGCATCTGCTTACTTCCAAAGAGACGGAAGAGGCTATGTCTGACCTTGGACCTGAACCTCTTGATCGGCGCATGAATGCAGAACGTTTTGCTGCCCTGTTGAAAGGACGTCGGGGGACACTCAAAACTACACTGGTCAACCAGCACATTATTGCAGGCATCGGAAATTGTTATTCAGATGAGATTGCATTTGCAGCAGGCCTGAGACCAAGCTCCAAGACGCAAAATATTGCCGCTTCGCCTGAACTCACAGCACGTTTGTACCATTCTGTGCAATCCGTGTTGCGGGAAGCTGCATCGGAAGGCGGTTATATGGAAATGCCGCTGATGCAGGGAGACACCAAGACGGGAAGTTTTGACGAGCAGTGTCGAGTGTATGATCGTGAAGGGGAAACTTGCCCTCGTTGTGGGGGAACGATAGCACGCGTGGAAATTACGGGCAAGAAGGCTTTTTTCTGTCCGGATTGCCAGCATGAGGCCTAAAAGCGGAATCGGGGCACATGTCAGCACCAGAGGTGGATTTCTACAGGCAGCCAAACGGGCATATGATATGGGGGCTACGGCATTTCAATATTTTCCGAAGAACCCGCGGAGCCTTGGCTTGAAAGAACTGGACCTCAAAGATGCTGAACAGTGTCGGGATTGGTGTGAGACGCAAGGGATATCTTCCATTGCCCACTCACCCTATCCCACGAATCCGGCTTTTGGCAGAACCCGAGGAGAGGCGGGTTTTCATGCAACCATCGCATCGATACAAAATGATCTGCATATTGCAGATGCCTGTGGTTCAGTAGGGACTGTAGTTCACTTTGGACATCTCAAGAGCAATGAACCACTTGAAGGATATCAGAATCTCATATCCTGTCTGGATACCGCTTTAGCAGATTGGAATGGACAGGCTAAGGTTCTGCTTGAAAATCAGGCTGGAGATCATGGTCCCATGGGGACAACGATGGAAGAATTGATACAGATTCGTAAGCTAAGCCGGTATCCTGAACATATTGCTTTTTGTTTTGACACGTGTCATGCTTTTGCTTCAGGCATGTGGACGTCAGGCAATGAGACATCCATGCTGGAGAAAGGCAGATTGTTGGGATATTGGGATGCTCTTGCGGCTGTTCACTTTAATGATTCGAAATATCCTTCCGGTTCATGCAAGGACAGACATGCACGGATTGGACAGGGTTATATAGGAAAAAAAGCGATGCAGGAACTGTTATGTGCGCCTGAATTTCAGCAAGCAGTAGTTGTGCTGGAAACCGAATCAGGCGAAGATGGAACACACCGTGGAGACATTGAGCTCATGCGTTCCTGGCTTTAAATGGGGAGAGGAGCGATTGTAATGCATGTTTTTTTGGATGATTACCGGGCATGTCCGAAAGGGTTTGTTTTGGCTACCAATGCAGAAGAGTGCCTGATGCTGCTTAGAGAAGGTGATGTGGACATTCTATCTCTGGATTATGAATTGGGTCCAGATTCGCCGAATGGCGGAGAAGTTGCTGCTTCGATCGTCCGGGAAGGTTTGTTTCCACGTCAGATCTATTTGCACACGTCCAGCATGTATGGCAAACGTCAAATGTACGAATTGTTGTACAGCAATAAACCAGACTCTGTCACCGTCCATAATGGTCCGATGTCGGGTGAGGTTATGCTTCGTGTTGCTGCAGGAGAAGAAAGCTGATGAAGCCGATTACGACCAAAATGTTAATGCGTGGAGTATGGGAAGGCATGCCTCAGGCTGTATTTATCTATACCCCGCTGTGCGGAACTTGCGCAGCAGCACGTCGAATGCTTGAGATCGCCGAACATCTGCTGCCCGAAGGGATTCTGACCGAGATGAATATTCACGATATCCCGGAACTTGTTCAGCAGTTTCAGATTTCAAGCGTGCCTGCGGTTATGCTGTTTGATGGAGAACATGATGTGCCCAGAATGGTCTATCGGATGAACTCTGTTGAGCATCTGTTAGGGGAAATCCGAAAGGCGGTGCTAAAATGAGTGTAATCTCGATGGAGCATGTCTCTCTTAGACGGGAAGACAATCAGATTCTGGATGACGTTCATCTGCATGTTAAAAAAGGCGAGCATTGGGTGATTCTTGGGCGCAATGGTTCAGGTAAAACAACGCTGCTGGAAATGATGAATGGATATATGTTTCCCAGTCAGGGGCGCATTGAAGTATTGGGCAACCTTTATGGTCAATGTGACGTGCGGGAGGTACGGAAAGAGATTGGTTATATCAGTCAGACATTGATTGAGAAGCTGACACCTCGAGATCCGGTATGGGAAGTTGTCGCAACAGGAGCTTATGCTTTTTTGCGTTTCTATCAGACGATTCCGGATGATGTGAAAGCCAAAGCGATGAAACTGCTTGATGAAATGGGCTTTGCAAAACTGGCTAATCATCCGCTCGGCACCCTTTCTCAAGGGGAACGCAAAAAAGTAATGCTGGCTCGTTCATTGATGGCAGATCCCAAATTGCTGATTATGGACGAGCCTTGTGCTGGACTTGATTTATATGAACGTGAGAAAATGCTAGCCGAAATTGATCGATTGCGTAAGCGTAATATCACTGTCGTTTATGTAACGCATCACGTTGAAGAGATCGTACCTTTGTTCACACATGTGGCCTTGATCCGCGATGGACGTATTGCTGCGGCAGGTCCCAAACATGAAGTTTTAACACAAGATACAATTAAGCATACGTACGATGTTCCGGTTGATATCCAGTGGGATGATGGACGTCCCTGGATCCGCGTACGTTCTGGAGGGTAACACATTTTGAGTACACAGTCATCTTGGGGTGAAGGAGACTTCTCCCGTTTTATCTGCACAGCCAATCATGGCTTTGCGCCCTATGCTCAGGAGGAATTGCGCCGTACGTTTGGGGCAGTTAAGAGCACGGTACTCGTACCAGGTGAAATTCTGCTTGCCGGTCTTCCGATTGCGGAAGAAGAGGTAGCGATCAAGCTTTTGGAAGAAAGCCCGACGTTTTTACGTCATATTCAACCTGTTCAATTTCAGGAAAATACGGAAGATTCAGCGCAAGCAATGGAAAAATTGATTTCATTTGTGTTGAACCATACGGAGTTAACAGGCACTAAAGTTGCATTGCAGGTTCGTAAAACCGAAGGTGCCTTCTGGCAGGAAAACGCTGCTTCATTGAAACAGCTCTTGACTGAGAAGCTGGATGACCTTGGCTGTGAGTGGGTTGTCCGTGATGCGGATCATGTTATATCTGTCTTCGTTGCGGATGATATGTTATATGCTGGTGTATCCAGACCTGATCAAAATCTGTCGGACTGGAGTGGCGGAGCAGTTCGTTTTCAGAAGGAAGAGGGACAAATCTCTCGGGCCAAATTCAAATTGCTTGAAGCGGAGCAGACATTCGGCATCGACTTTACTTCTTTTCACAAAGCATTGGACATCGGTGCTGCACCAGGTGGATGGACCTCTTTCCTGCTTGAGCGCGGGCTTGAAGTTACAGCTGTTGATCCGGCTAAGATGGATGCAACCCTGCTGGAATCGCCTAAGCTCACCTTTTTGAAAAAAAATGCAGGTGATGTACGTTTCCGCGAAGGAGAATTCGATCTGCTCGTATGTGATATGAGCTGGAGTCCCAAGCTGATGAGCCGTCTTATATCGGACCTGTTATACAGCCTTCAATCAGGGGGAACAGCAGTTGTGACCGTGAAGTTACTGCATAAGAAGCCGCTTGCGTTGATTAAAGAAGTCATCGATACATTTGAGCGCTCCCGGATGCAGATTCAGCGTTCCAAACAGTTGTTTCATAACCGTGAAGAAATCACGCTATACATGATTAAGTATTAAGATATTAAGGGCGTTAAATTTTATGCTTTACAATACCTTATTGCCTATACTATAATGATACCAATATTAACCATAACAAGTTGAGGGAAAGCATCCCGAAGTGAAGAGTCCGGATATCCGGTCTGTTCCGCTTCGGTGAAGCTTTCCCTTTTTTGTTTTGCACATAAGGAGGAGTCTATATGAGACATCCGGCCAGGCTCGAGCGTGGAAGCCTGCTGGGAGGAAGATATCGTATCGTGTCCATTCTCGGTTCGGGTGGAATGAGCCATGTATATGAAGCAGAGGATTTGAAATTGCCAGGCAAAACCTGGGCGATCAAAGAAAGCGTGACGGCGATGCCATACGAAGGCAGTATGGAGTCGGAGGCTGCTCTTCTTACATCTCTGAGGCATCCCAGATTGCCGCAAATCGTAGATTTTTTTGTTCCGGATGAGCACGGGTATACCTATCTTGTGATGGAGTACATTGAGGGATTGACACTTAGTGACTATTTCAAGCAATGCCGCGGGAAGATTCCGCTTGAACATATGACGGAGTTTGTGCTTCAGTTGCTGGATGTATTAAGTTATTTGCACAGTCTGGACCCGCCTGTCATCTACCGGGATTTGAAACCATCCAACATTATGATTACACCGGAACATGAAGTCAGACTGATTGATTTTGGGATAGCGCGGAGTTATAAAGCACAAAGAGTCGATGATACGGTTAAATTGGGAACGGCCGGCTTCGCTGCACCCGAACAATATGGTTCAGGGCAGACGGATGCGCGTTCTGACCTGTACGGGCTTGGAGCATTGCTGCTCTATCTCATGACTTGTGGGACATATACGGAATGGATTCAGGGAGTAGAGAGTTCCATTCGCAGTGATGCTCCGCGTACCTATATTCCTGTTGTGAGAAGGCTGTTGCGATTGAATCCGAATGAACGCTTTCAATCGGCTGATGAAGTTCGTAAGGAGCTGCTGCGCAGACCGGGAATAGCGTCTGTAAGTTCAGAAACGACGGTGACGATAAGCGGAGGGACAAGAGTGATCGCTTTGACGGGGGCATCATCTGGAGTTGGAGTTACACATACGGCCATAGCCATCAGTCACTATCTGGAGCGGCAGAACTTCAAAGTGGCCATAATCGAGATGTCACCACGTTCCCAATCGTTTGCACGGATTCAACAAGTGGCGCATGCAGGTAAACCCGTGCCAGCAGGCAGACAGTTTTCAGTAGATGGTGTACATTACTGGAAACAATCGGGACGAGCAGACATTCTATCTTTATTGGGAGGCAGCTATCAGTTCATTGTGATGGATCTGGGCAGTGGTCAGGATCAGAACCGGCTTGAAGAGTTTCTTAGAGCCGACTTGCCCATTGTTATAGGTTCGGGAGCCGAATGGAGACAAGCGGAGATTGGTTCTTTTGTCCGTTCACACAATCGGTACCCAAGAGACAAATGGATCTACTGTCTGCCACTGGCAGCTGCTGACGCCGTTCAGCGCATGCGCAAAACGTTGGACACTTCCAGTGTATATGGATTGCCTTTACATATCGATCCCTTTGATCGTGAACCACAGATGGATAAGGTTTTTGCTCATATTCTGACTCATATGATTGGGCAGCTTCCCAAGAAACGTTCATTCTTTGCAAGAAAAAGAGTACATGATTAGAAGAGATTGCGAAAGGAGAGCCTCTTTTGTCTAAATTAAGAAAACAAAGCCGTCAACTGATTTATGCTGGGCTGACGGGAGCAGGAGCAATTGGTTTGTTGTTTGGGGCATATGTCATTTACAATGTCAAAACCATGAGTGATACGAGGACTGAAGTGGAGGCCCGTTATTCATCAGCCTACGAACAAAAAGAAGCTGAATTGATGCAGCAGTGGAACTCAGGGGCACAGGGATGGGTGACAATACGGGATGTTGAAGCAGGAGAGCCGATATTGCCCGAGGATATCAAACTCATAGCCGTTCCAGATGCACAGGCACCAAGGAATCTGTGGTCCAGCTCCAAGCAGATGGATGGTCAAGTGGCGAAAATAGAATTAAAAAAGGGAACAGCCATTACAACTGAAATGGTGTATGAAGATACCCCGGCACCGCCGGATTTAAGAAACCGTGAACTACAGGTTGTGTTATTACCTTCTTCACTTATTAAGGGAGACATCATTGATATTCGTATTCAGTTTCCAACGGGTCAAGACTACATTCTCCTGTCCAAAAAGAAAGTCGAAAGATTAAATGCAGCTACACTATGGATTACGATGACGGAGGAGGAGATCCTGTCCCTTTCAAGTGCAATTGTAGATGCCTATTTACATAAAGCTTCAATCTATGCCTTAACCTACGTAGAACCACAGTTCCAGACACCAGCGATCCCGACATACCCTGCCAACAAAGAGGTGTTAAAATTGCTGGAGAGTGATCCTAATCTTGTACGTCGGGCTGAAGTGGAGTTGGCGCGGCAGGTACGAAGTTCGTTAGAAAGCTCACTCGCCGCGTCCATATCAGCGCCTTCCCAAGGTGTGGAGCAGGACGTTGCGCAGTCCTCCGTTTCATATAATAGTCGCCCTGGAGCGAATAACTCTTCATCTACTGATGGGGTCATCTGGAATGACGGTTCAGGTAACGGTGGAGCGACTGGAAGTGGCAGCAATGATTCTTCTGCGTCAGCTTCGAGTACGGATGAGCAGAAAAGCTTGCTGACGGGCGGGGAGTAAAACGCAGGAAGAACAATTAATATTCATTTAACAACGTATAAAAGTAACATGAAGGAGCTTTGATAGCTATGCAAACATGGATTTTTGCCGGGTTATGCGAGAAGAATGACCTGATGCTGTACCTTTGCAAAATACTAGCCTCCTCCGGTAAACGTGTCTTGCTTGTTGATGGAACATTACAACAGAAATATGGATACAGCGTTGGGGAAAGTCAGCAATCTCTGCGTATTACAGAATTTGAAGGTTTTGATATCGCTTGTCAGTTCGTAACTTCAACAGCGGTTGAGAGTCATCTTGAAGCGAATGGCGAGAAATTAGAGAGTTATGATTACGTTCTTTACGACATGGAAACATCGCACTTTGCATCACGTGAACTATGGCTCATGGCAGATACTCGTGTCTGGGTCAGTGACTATGAACGTTACAATCTGGAACGGGGCAAAGGGTGGCTCAAGCGTTTGCTTGAGGAGCAGTCCCTGCCAGCAGAACTACCATTTCAGCGCATTTTGATTAATGCCGTTGATTGCAAACTGGAAGCTCGATATTTGTGGGCGTATCTGGAAGACAGCCCATTTGTATGGGCAGGAGAATCGCTGATATTGCCTTGGGATGAACTGACTGCAGCAGTCAAACTGGAAAACGAGCATCATCGTCGTATTCGCCTGGGGCCATTGTCACGGAACTATAAAAGATCGCTATGCAGGTTAGTGGAGCAGTTGACCGGATGGGAAAATGTCCAGAGTCGCAGGGCCATTAAAGAAGCTGAAAGGATGAGGGCATGAGCAGCATTACGTTTTGGAGTCCTTTTGCAGGAACAGGCAGCACCTCAAGTGCGCTAATCAGCGCCTATGCGATGGCACTACAATATAGGACAAGAATTTTACTTGTAAATACAGGTCCAGTCGGGAGCAGCACAGAAGCTGCCCTTCCACCTAAAGAAATAGAGGACACGGGATCAGCATTCACGTTTGAGGAAGGGGGTTGGGATGCTGTGGAACGGCTGCATATCAGCGGGAGTCTGAACAAGCATAATTTGAGGGACTACACCAAGCCGCTCCTTAAAGATCGTCTGGATTTGTTGACTGGCAGAATTAACAGGCTGGAGCGTTCCTCAGAAGAACATGTAGAGACATTAAAAACGCTGCTGCACGTAGCCAATGAATATTATGATCTAGTTCTACTGGATGCAGACCGTGCAGGTATACGTGACCAGGTTCTGCTGGATCAAGCCGGCTATGTTGTGGTGAACCTAAATCAAAATATGAGGGATCTGGAGTATTTTTTTGAAAAGATCAGACCCGAAAGCCTGGGTGATCAGAAGCTGCATGTGGTACTGAATAAGTATGACCCACATTCACACGCAACCATTACCAATATTCGTCGGCGTTTTCGATACAAAGGATCGATATCGGTGTTGCCGTATACCACCGGATTTCTGGATGCCTTCAATCGTCGTGATGCGGCAGCGTACTTGCAATTGGAAGGTCTGAGCAACAATAAAGATATGCGTAAAGGGAGCTTTGCCGCAAGTATGGCTGAACTTGCTCGCCTCATTATGGACGGGGCGGGGATGCGAACCGTACTAAAGAGGTTGGAAAGGGGAGCCTGAACTCTGATGCTCTGGAATACCCTATGGTTAATTTTAGTTTTGCTGTTATGCCTTGCGTATGTTTGGTTCAAGTTCAGAGCTTCCCATCGTGAAAAGAATAACCGTGCTCCTGAGCGCGAATCCTTCACAATTGAATTGCTGACGGAGAAAGTAAAGAACTCGCTTCATGAGCTTAGTCATAGTCAACTTGCGGATGCCGGATTACATGAAGAAGAGTATCGGCGAAGAATCAATCAGCGTGCCGAGATGCGCAAGGCGCTTAAAGGTTGTGTATCAGGAAGCATCAGTGACAAAACATATGTCAAAAATCTGATAGGTGATCTGCTTACCCGCAGCCTAGGACTGAATAAGTCAAATATCGATGAAGTCATTTATTTTGGAGACACTGAGTTACTGACGGTTCAGGATCAATTCGAAATCGTGTTTTATCTATACCGGCAGCAATTTGGTGTCGATGCTTTGTCGCGCATGATAGACACTTATGATCTTGGCAGACTGAGGCTGGGTGAAGGTGCAGACGACGGAGGAAGTTACTATATCTCCGAGGAGGATATCCGATATGTGTTTGAATGTGAGTACAGAGAGCTTGGCTTCAGAGAAAAAACGGATATCATCGTTCAACGGATCTACCAACATTACAAAGGCTTCTCGGTGGTTGATGAAATAAGAGATCAACGAATAGATGGCGTTAGTGGTGGTGTGAGCGGCATGCTGGATGCCCTTCAGGATATGGGGCTACGGCAGCCAGCTTTGTGGAATGATCTGCTCGCGGATGGACTTGAAGATGCTCCCCTCGAAGAACCGCTTAGTGGAATGGAAAGTGTCTGGATTTTCTATAAAGGTAAGTCCATTCATCTGCCCTTCCTGTCATTTGGCAGTATCCGTGAACTGAAGAGGGTATGTCAAAATATTTATAAATACAACTATCCGGGACAGCTTTCGGAAGCGAATGGATATAAGGTAAACGAGATGAAGGACGGATCACGCGTCGTTGTTGTGCGTCCTCCCTTTGCCGAATCATGGGCATTCTTTGTCCGGAAATTCGATATTCCTAATGCTTCACTTGAACAGCTGATTACTGGTAACAACGCAGATTTGCCAATCAATTTGCTGCAGTATTTGATGAAAGGCAGTCGAATTACAGCTGTAACAGGAGCACAGGGGTCGGGTAAAACGACGCTTCTTATGGCAATGGTCAAGCATATTTATGCTTCATATACCCTGCGTGTACAGGAGATGGCTTTCGAGTTACAGCTGCGGCGTATATACAGTCGACGTAACATTCTAAGCTTCCGGGAGACCGAGCACATATCTGGTCAACAGGGACTGGATTTACAGAAAAAGACCGATGGTACTGTAAATATTCTCGGTGAGGTCGCAAGTGACGAAGTAGCCGCATGGATGATTCAGATGTCCCAAGTTGCCAGTCTGTTCACCCTGTTTACCCATCATGCCAAAACGTTTCGCGATCTGGTCTTCTCCCTCCGTAATTCACTGCTCAAAACAGGTATGTTTCAACATGAACATATTGCCGAGGAGCAAGTAGTAAGTGTCATTAATTTTGATGTACATATGAAAAAGGACGCAGAGGGTCGAAGATATATCGAACGAATCACAGAGTGTCTGCCACGTGCGAATAAAGGGGATAGCGTGGAAGAACGGGCTGGATTTTCGTTTCGTAATGTGATCGAGTACAGAGATGGCAATTACGTCGTCACAGCTCCGATCTCCATAGAAAGTATTACGGATATGCGGGATCAGATGACACTACAGGACGCTGCGCTCTTCGAACAGTTCATCAAGCAACATTGGGGTGATACCTATGACCGTTAAGCTTGTTCTTCTTTTGGTGCTGGGGATATGTGCAGGTGGCTTGATAATCACGCTACTTGTACTGAACCTGTTACGTCACAGAGGAGGTGACTCTGCAACTAAATCCATAGGGATCGCTACACTTAACGGCAATCGTATGCTGCGGTGGGGATCGTTCCTGTTACAGTCTTATCGCTGGGGAATGAAAGTGCCGCTATTCTCTTCCTATATTATGCAAGTACAAAAACGAATTTCATTCAGGCATGTCGGCGACGAACCATCTTTAAGACGAATGACGATGAGCGTGGTTCTAATGATCCTCGGAGGATACGGGAGTATCAGTGTAATTCTTTTCCTTATGCAGCCGGGTATCGCCTTTGTTATATTGTCGGTACTCTGCGCTGTCGTTCTGAACAGCCTTGTACTGGATATGTGTTTGAATCGTATGGAGAAACGACTGTTGGTACAGATGCTGGACCTGTTTGCCGACGTGAGACATCGGTATCATCAGCATGGAATGGTAGAGGAAGCACTGTATGAAGCAGCGGAAGCAGGTAAAGGAGAGGCTGCTGATCAAGTGCTGTTGATCTATGAAGCATTGACTTCTCCCGATCCGAACGAAGCTTTGGAACGGTACTATGAGATTGCGCCGAATCGCTTTCTTAAAGGTTTTGCCGGTATTTCATATATGGTGATGGAGTTCGGAGATAAAGACAGAGCACAAGGTTCGATTTACTTGAAAGGCCTGGGGAATCTGACGCAGGAAATTCATCTTGAGATTTTGCGGAGGGACAAACTGGACTATCTGTTAAAAGGGTTGAATATCATCGCCCTGGCCCCCGTCCTGTTCACAGCTCCAATTGAACGTTGGGCTAGGGGAAGTTTTCCAACTATGGATGAATTCTATCGCAGCAAAATCGGGTTTGTAACCAAAATATCGATCTACGTCATTATCATACTTGCCTACCTGCTTTTGCAAAGACTTCAGCAGTATGATGAAACCCGCTATCGGACAGGACGCAAACACTCCAGAATGGATCAGTTCCTATACAAGCAGACGTTCATTCGAAAGGTGGCGATGTTGTTTGCGCCCAAACCTGGCAGTACCAATTACAGTCAAACCGTAAGACTGATGCGGGAAAGCAGCTCGGAACTGAAATATGAATGGCTGGCTATACGAAGGCTGATGTTATTTGCAAGTTGTTTTGTGCTGACCATTGGCTGTGTCTTGGTGCTGCATCAGGTTGAACGAAATCATATCTTATATGATCCCGTGAGAGATGACCGGATGTTTGGAGCGATGGGAGAGGAGGAGTTGAAGCAGGCTACAGAAAAGACAAGCTTGGATAAAGCTGTACTCGAGCGCATCGAAATGAAGCGGGGTGCAACTTTTGATGAGATTTCGAAAGCATTGCAGTCCGTAAATCCCGTGCAACTGGATCATGACACACAGACTGAAACTATTGCACGCATTCTGCAGAAGCTGGAAGGCTATAACAAGCAATACCTCCACTGGTGGGAATTAATTATTGCAATGTTGGTAGGTATAACGGGTTATCACATGCCGATCTGGCTAATGATGTTCCAGCGCAAGATGAGAAGTATGGACATGAGGCATGAAATCTATCAGTTTCAGACGGTTATCTCGATCTTGCGAGAGATGGACCGTATGTCTGTAGAGGAGATATTGGAATGGCTCAATCGCTTTGCTGTTATTTTCAAAAGGCCGCTGCAAAAATGTCTGCTGCACTTTGAACATGGGCCTGAGCATGCACTTGAACAGTTGAAAGAAGAAGCAGGTCTGCCTGAATTTCAGCGTCTGGTTGATAAGCTGCAACTTGCACTTGGGAAAATTTCGATTCGAGAAGCATTTGATGATCTGGAAAGCATGATGGCCTTTTATTTTGAACAAAGGAAGCAGGAATACACCAAGATGATTGATGTTAAAGCATCATGGGGAAGAATGATCGGGTTTACACCGATGTATGCCCTGATCTTCCTCTATCTGGTCATTCCGTTGGTAGGTATGAGTTTCCTGCAAATGAACATTTATTATGAACAGATTCAGAAACTGTAACGACCATTACGTCACAGTCTGAAATAAATTAAAAACGATACAGGAGGATTTATCATGAACAATGCATCAAGCGCTTTAAAGGTGGCAGCAGGCATCTTTCTGACCATCGCCCTTATTACAATTGTAGTTCTGTTGTTTATTTCGGCTCAGGAGGCGACCAAAACGGCGCAAAACAATTTTGCCGATATCCAGACCGAATTGTCCCAAGCTGCATTTACGGTATATGACGGAACTACCATTAGTGGGTCACAAGTCACAAACGCGCTGCGTAAATATGCGGACAAAGACCAGTTCGGGATTCAAGTGATTACAGGTAAAAATAAAGGAGGACAATGGTACGGTAATCAGTTGAACATCTCCCAGGATCTCAATAATGCAGATTATGGTTCTGTTATTAAACCTGACGAGAAAGTGGGTGTTATCAACCAGACCATGAGTGAAAAAGACAATCAATATGTCAATCCAAGTGGTAAATTCAAAGCAATTATCGTAAAAGACAAATCCAATGTGGTAAGAGGGCTTATTTTCCAGCAATCCTGACAGGAGTTGGTTTAACATGTCCCAGAATACACAGCAGCTCATGTTGTTCTGTACGGCGGTTGTCCTATTTGTGACAGCCTGCCTGTACGGGCAGCAGAATGTTCGAATTCTATCAGACGCTTTGAATCACTTGGTACAGACGACAGCAGACATGGAAGGACGGTTGAATACCACGCTGCATATAAGCGAGCCAATCCGTTATAGTGGTGCGGAAGTGTTACACACTGTGAGGCAAATGACAGGGACAACAGTCAGCGTGCAGGTGGACGGGATTGCATATGTCATTGATCCCCTTGTAAACAGAAAAGAAACTATTCCTGTCCAGCTTGCTGCATCGTATACACCCAAGTTCATAAGAAGTGAGGCTGGCGAACTGCTGAAGATTGCATTTTGGAAGGAGGCCAGTACACCTTGATTAATGCTGCATCCAAGCTGCTTGCTGTTTTGCTGGCAGTGATTTTGCTTTATGTTTACCCGGCAGCAGAAACTGCTGATCGACAGGATGACATGGCACGTATGACCGTAGTTCAGACGGTTACCCGTTTTGTTGATGCGGTCAGAACAAAGGGATACATTTCCCCTGCCATGTATGCAGAGTTCGAAGAACAGATGGCTCGAACGGGGAACGTCTATGAGATTTCTATGGAGCACTTGCACAAAAAATATGTTCCTCATTACTCAGATACAATGGATCAGAGCACATTCTCTGGTACCTATGAAACTGTACAAGATGGCTACTATGCAGCCCAAATTAAAGCAAAGCTGTTTCCTTCGTCCGGTGTGCAGGCTTTAGACGATCCTGGGCGCAGATATACACTGGCAATGGGGGATTTCTTCACAGTAACCATCAAAAATACCAATCGCACACCTGCCATGCTGATTCGTGAGTGGTTGAACGGGTCTGCACAGGCTGCGGCGGTGTTTACCACATATGGAGGTATGGTGCTTAATGAAGATTACTGATCTCTCCATTGTATTTGTACTTATCTTTTCACCTATATTCTGGGTTATCTCTCACAATACAAACAGTGCTCAAGAGGCTCAATATTTAAGCGATCGGTATAAGATGGCACTTCAGAGTGCCGTACTGGATGCAGGGGCTGTGATGCATCAAAATGAGAAGCAAAACGATGAAGCAGGATATGATTCGACCAAATTTGTAAAAGCGGACAAAGAGCTCGCCTTAGCTACGTTTACCCAAACAATGGCGCTAAATATGGGGATTTTAAATGATCCTGCTGCTATACGGGCCATGTTCAATTACATTCCAGCATTAGTCGTGCTGGATTATGATGGTTATTATATTTTCGCGATCGAAACAGAAATGACCGGAAAACTTGAAGAGTCATTCCGGCAAGTTTGGAGTCCCAAAAAGCCCTATACATATTCTGATTCAAATGGTAACAGTATTAATTTCACACTCGATGGGTATGTGTATGCCTATGACGCAGGTTTGGGCAAGTGGGTGGAGGGTTTCCAGAAAGAATTGGCCTCCAGCACGCAAATCCCCCTGCTTCAGAATGCCGAGACGTTTGAGCAGGTCAGACGAAGCCGGATCGTGACAAGTGTGCAGGAAGATTTGGCAGATGTTATTAACCGCCATAATGAGTTTGCAAGAAGGAATGGTGTTTCCTATACCTTTACCATGCCTTTGATTTCTCAGGAAGACTGGTACAATTCAATTAATGACACGGGGCTTATGGCGTTTATTCAGGGAATTCCTGTAGGTAATCAAAAGTTTAACAACTATGCCATTGGTGGTGGCAGACTGGTGAAGAAAACGGCGATTGTTGGCGGAGTTGATCCGGTAAGTGGGATTAAATACTATTACCCATCCACATGTAACAATGGTTACAGAGCTGAAGAAGTGTTTACAAATGCCAAACAAGCGGCAGCGCAAGGGTATTTTGAGTATAGCTGTTCAAATAATTAAAGGCAGTTTATATGAAATATAAAAGCGAGGTTGCATGAGATGTTTGCATTACTTTCAGAAAAGGCGACACCTGTGCTAAAATAGGGTTTCGGAACGATAGTAATGTCCAATAGATAGGAGCAACCTCATCTTATGAGTTTATTGTCAGTAGAGAACGTGAGTCATAATTTTGGAGACCGCACGTTATTTAAAAATGTATCTTTTCGTTTACTTGCCGGAGAGCGTGTAGGCCTTGTTGGTGCTAATGGTGTGGGAAAGTCCACACTGATGAACATCCTTACCGGGAAATTGTTAAAGGACGAAGGGAAGGTCGAATGGACCCCCAAAGTTCGTTATGGATATCTGGATCAGCATACCAAGCTCACACCTGGAAAAACGATTCGTGATGTGCTTAAGGATGCGTTTCAGCCCTTGCTTGAGTTGGAAAAAGAAATGATGTCCATTACCGATCAGATGGCAGACGCCGATCCGGACAAACTCGAATTGTTGCTGGAAGAAATGGGTGACATTCAGGAGCAATTGGAGCAAGGTGACTTTTATCTGATTGATGTGAAAGTGGAAGAGATGGCAAATGGACTGGGCTTGTCCGCCATCGGTCTGGATCGTGACGTTGCCGCGCTTAGTGGTGGTCAACGTACGAAGGTATTGCTTGCCAAGCTTTTACTGGAAAAACCAACTGCTCTTTTGCTGGATGAGCCAACGAACTATCTTGATGTGGAACACATTGAATGGCTGACGCGTTACCTGAAGGATTACCCGTATGCGTTTATTCTGATTTCGCATGATACGGAGTTTATGAATGAGGTCGTTAACGTTATTTATCATCTGGAATTTGCCAAGTTGACGCGTTATGCAGCGAACTATAACAAATTCCTTGAAATGGCCGACATGAATAAGGCGCAGCATATTGATGCTTATGAGAAACAGCAGGAGTATATCAAGAAGCAGGAAGATTTCATCCAGCGGAACAAAGCCCGTGCTTCTACTTCCGGTCGTGCCAAGAGCCGTGAGAAGCAGCTCGGCAAGATCGAACGGATCGATCGTCCAGACGAAGCGGCCAAACCCACATTTAAATTCAAGGATGCCCGGGCGAGTAGTAAAATCGTCTTTGAGGGCATTGATTTTGAAATTGGATATTCGTATGCATTATTGCCCAAAATGACGATGACGATTGAGCGTGGCGAGAAAATTGCCATTGTTGGCTGTAACGGTGTAGGTAAATCCACACTGCTCAAGACCATCTTGGGAAAAATCCCACCAATCAGCGGTAAGACTTTCTTGGGTGACTATTTGGAGACAGCCTATTTCGAACAGGAAGTACGTGCAGGAAACATTACCCCGATTGAAGATGTGTGGAATGAATTTTCTCATCTGACACAGAATGAAGTCCGGGGGCATCTCGCACGTTGTGGATTGAAAAATGAGCATATCACCCGTCCGCTTAACGCGCTTAGTGGTGGTGAACAAGCCAAAGTTCGTTTGTGTAAACTTCTGATGCGTGAAAGTAACTGGATTTTGTTCGATGAGCCTACAAACCATTTGGATGTAACGGCCAAAGCAGAGCTGAAACGTGCCTTGCAAGAATTCAAGGGTACCGTGCTGCTCGTATCCCATGAACCTGATTTTTATGAAGATTGGGTTACCAAAACGTGGGATGTTGAAGCTTGGTCCGAGAAACAATAACGTAATAATTGGAAATGTACGGTGACAAAAAAAGGTGTCTATGGTAACATAGGCTACAGCTTCATATGAACACTAGGGGGGCCGCACGATGCGGCTGAGATGGAAGAATGCGATTCCGGACCCTTTGTACCTGATCTGGATCATACCAGCGTAGGGAAGTGGCGCGTTTCAGCTAATGACAAAGGGCGTTATCGATAACTTTGCGATATGGCCTGCAAGATGATTCATGCGGTTTCTAAGTATACAGCGTTGCGACTATGTTGGTTTCTGTAGTTGTTATGCATTATGTATATATAGAGTAATCCCATGCGACAGTCATTCAGTTGATCCATGAATTCTAAATTCGTGGCCACTCCCCTACGGGAGTGGCTTTTTTGTTGTTTTATATCCGCTTAAATCATACAAGAGGAGGGTGAACAGGACGGAAATCTTCCACGAACAGTTAACAACACGATTATTCGAACTGCATGTGGTTTCACCAGGTACAGGAGACTTGGACTCTTTTCTGAATATTGCTAAGGATATATGGCGGTGGGTCGATTATATCCACATACGGGAAAAAAAGCTGCCCCTTGAGCAACAGATGTATTGGGCGCAAAGTCTCAGAACACGAGGTGTCCCATTTAACCGAATCATTCTGAATGGCTCCACTCAGCTTGATCATCATGCGTTGCTTGGTGGTGTGCATTGGGGTCAAGCAGTTATTCGGAAATACGATAAGGATGTGTTGAGGAGAAACAATCGGCTTCGCGTAGGAGTATCGGTTCATTCTCTGGAAGAAGCAAAAGTTGCAGAAGAACGTGGAGCGGATTATCTCTTTTACGGGCATGTATATGCCTCACCCAGTAAACCAAATTTCGAGCCCAGGGGACTTGCTTCGTTAGCAGAGGTATGCGCTAAAGTTTCAATTCCGGTCATCGCGATTGGTGGGATTGCAACGGAGAATATTGCTGCCATTCGAACTGCTGGTGCCCGTGGAGCCGCTGTGATTTCGTCGATTTGGACGAATGATCAGCCGGAACTGGCTGCCGCTGCATTGCGACTGGCGATTACGGATTCAGAGAAATACGCCGAACCAAGGAGATGATGCCATGAGAAAGGAAGCAAGAAGCCGAAGCGGGAATCGTTCAGGGTATCATCCAGGCACAGTATCGAGGAGTAAAGTTGGAGCAGAATTTCGAGGCAAGCTTCATGCAGAAACCATTATTGTAGGCGGAGGCGTTATCGGTTGTGCTATCGCATGTGAACTCGCTACCCGAGGTTATGACGTTCTTCTGGTTGAGCGTGCTCGGATCGCTGGTGGAACTTCCTGTGCAGCCGCAGGCATGCTTGCCGCTGACAGTGAGGAATTTACTCATGCTGTGATGGCAAAGCTTGCCCGGCAGAGCAGAGCTTTGCTTCATGAGCAGAAGGAACGAATCAGTGCGCTTAGCGGCGTTGAAATGGGGCTGCAACAGCAAGGTTTTATTACTCCTTTTCGCTCATACAGTGAGGTCAGCAGTTACAAGAATAATCGATGGTCTACCTTATCTACAGAACATATTTGGTGGGATCGTGTCGCTGTCCAACAGGAAGCTTCATGGTTAAACAGGGATACGTATGGAGCATTTTACAGACCTTCCGAGAGCGAGGTTCTTCCTGTCAACTTAACGCAGGCTTATGTCAGATCTGCTCAAGCCATGGGTGCAAGGGTGATGGAAGGTGTACAGGATGTCCGTTTGCATACGGATGTGAATGGAGTGCAAGGGATCGAGACTTCAATAGGAACGATGACATCGAGAAATGTCATTATTGCTACAGGGTTACATGGTGAAGAATTGATGAGACATGTGGGTCTGAAATCGCCTGTTTTACCAGTAAAGGGAGAGATTGCAGCCGTGCAGTTTTCACCTCACCATGCCGGGTACAGGCCAGACAAAACGGTGTATGCAGAGGATATATATATTGTTCCCAAAGCTAATGGAGAAGTATGGATCGGTGCAACAAGCCTTCCTGGAAGAACAGATATGAACGTTTCGGTGCAAGGCATTCAGAAGCTGCTTGCAGCTGCAACAAACTGGATACCTGGCATAAAGGAAGCCCATTTTATCCGAGCGTGGGCGGGTGTCCGTCCTTCGACTCCGGATGGATTGCCTTATGTGGGGGCTTGCGAAAGTGTTCCCGGTTTATTCGCTGCTTTTGGACACTATCGTAACGGCATATTGCTTAGTGCGATTACAGCGAGCCTCATGGCTGACTTGATTTGTGGCAAAACCTCGGAAGAGCTGGGGATTCAGGACCTTAGTCCAGAACGTTTGAACACAAAGGAGATGTTGCAGTGAATATCATTGTCAACGGACAAACCATGCAAATTGAAGATAGCTTAAATCGTGTGGACAAATTGCTCCATTCATTTAATTTGCAAGTAAAAACCGTCGTGGTTGAGTTGAATCGTCAAATTTTAACGCGGGAATATCATGAAACGACCACTTTAAGAGACGGAGACCGAATTGAAATTGTACATTTTGTGGGAGGCGGTTGAATCATGTTGAGGATTGGGAGTTATACGTTTGAGTCAAGATTGCTTATGGGTACAGGCAAATTTTCGGACTTGGAAGTGCAGAGCCAGGCGGTTGAAGCCTCAGGTACGGAAGTATTAACGTTCGCCGTTCGGCGTTTGAATCTGGAAGAGCGCAACAAACAGCACTTTCTGGACACCCTGGACTTGAAAAGGTATACCCTTCTACCTAATACAGCGGGTGCTTCAACAGCAGAGGAAGCTGTGCGAATCGCTGAACTTGCTCGAGCGTCAGGGCTTTGTGATATGATAAAAGTAGAAGTTATCGGCGATGGAATCACTTTGCTTCCTGACCCAATTGAAACCTATAAAGCTTGCGAAATTTTGCTTGAAAAAGGCTTTACGGTACTGCCTTATATCTCGGACGATGTTATGCTGGCCAAACGATTGCAACTACTCGGCGTACATGCTGTTATGCCTGGGGCTTCACCGATAGGGGCGGGAAGAGGCATTATTAATCCCTATAACCTGGAGATTATTATTGAACAAGCCGTCGTTCCTGTTATTGTGGATGCAGGACTTCGAGCACCTAAAGATGCTGCTTATGCGATGGAGCTGGGAGCTGACGGTGTTTTGTTGAATACGGCTGTGTCCGGATCCGGAGATCCGGTGAAGATGGCGAAGGCAATGCGATTGGGGGTTGAAGCAGGTAGACTGGCTTATGAGGCAGGCATGATTCCCGTTAAGCGCTATGCAGCAGCGAGCAGTCCCGCGGAAGGAATGGTTCACACATGACTAATCAGACACGATCTTCTGAACAGGGAGACCGCTATTCCAGACAGGAACGGTATGCACCTATCGGTAAAGAAGGTCAACATCGATTGAATAACAGCAGAGTATTAATTGTTGGAGCGGGCGCGCTTGGTACGGGCATTGCTGAAACGCTGGTACGTTCAGGAATTGGCCATATCACCATTGCAGATCGTGACTATGTGGAGTGGAGCAACCTGCAGAGACAGCAATTATATATCGAGCAAGACGCCATTCAGCGAATGCCCAAAGCGATGGCAGCAAAGAAGCGCCTATCTGACATTAATTCTACTGTTGAGGTTGTAGCCAAAGTGATGGACGTCAGAGTAGACGAACTGGAGGAACTGGTTCAGAATGCAGACTTGATCATGGATGCCACAGATAATTTTGATACCCGGCTATTAATAAATGATATGTCTCAAAAGTATCGTATTCCCTGGATTTACGGCGGATGTGTGGGCAGTTATGGAATTACCTACACATTTCTACCTGGCGAAACACCTTGTTTGAACTGCTTATTAGGTGAGGTTCCGTTAGGTGGGGACACCTGTGATACGTCAGGCATTATTCCTCAGGCGGTGCAGATGGTTACAGCTAATCAGACTGCGGAAGCGATGAAGTTTCTCAGTGGTAATTCAGGTGCGCTGAGACGCAAATTGTTATCATTCGATGTGTGGAGAAATGAATACATATCCATTAACGTCGATGGTGCCCGGAAAGAAGATTGTCCATCCTGCGGAGCAAAGGCTAACTATCCGTACCTCTCTGCCTCAAACTTGGAAAAAACCGACGTACTATGTGGCAGAGATACAGTACAGATTCGCCCTTCACGGCGAATGAATCTGGATCTACAGCATACGGCTGATCGCCTCGTTAAGCTGGAGGAAGGCCGCGTGGAGGCTAATCCGTTTTTGGTTTCTTTTACAACTGGAGCGCACAGGATGGTCATTTTTCAGGATGGTCGCGTCCTTGTTCATGGCACAAAAGATACGGCAGAGGCGCGTACGCTGGTTCATCGGTACTTTGGTTAAAGAAGAAAATGAATGTTCCGAGTCCGTTCCTTCCGGGAATGGACTTTTTCATTTTACGGCATGATAACTATACAACAATGCTGCGATACACAACGGTCACAAGATTGTGGAGTTCAAGTGTAATTTAAACCAACAAATATGTAGCAGCGTATAAGACAGGCCGGGTGAAAAAAATGAAAACATCCATATTACTGGTTGGCAGGGGCGAGCTGGTATCTTCTACTCAAGGCATACTGTGTGCTGAAGGCTACCAAGTCGAGCAAATGGAATGGACAGATCTGAACCGTCTTTCTGAACTAACACTCACGAATCTCAATATGATCATATTAATAAATGAAGGATGCCATGAAGCTACCCTAAAAAATGGACTGGAGTCCTTCGTACACATAGGAGTTACTTCTCCATTGCTTGTCATAACTCCCAAGATATCGCCTGAATTAATTGTGGAATTGCTCGATTATGGCGCTAACGATGTGATGGAAGCACCTATTCACGATAAGGTGATGATGGCCAGAATACGGAATCTTTTACGTGTGTTCTCGCATACATCACAGGAAGATGAAGAAGTCATTGTAGTGCATGATCTCAAGGTTAATCTGCGTTCACGTCGCGTAAGTCGTGCAGGTGAATATCTGGTGTTGACTCCGAAAGAATACGAATTGCTGGAGTTCTTGGCGCGTCATGTGAACGAGGCATGTCCCCGGAGTGTTATTTTGAGGGAAGTATGGGGATATGATTTTGCAATGGATACGAATGTGGTAGATGTGTATATCAAACATTTAAGGGTAAAGGTAGATAAGGGAAGGAGCGTCAAATTAATTCATACCGTGCGTGGAGTCGGTTATATGCTTCATACCCAATAAAAGCGGGGCTAACGAATTGCCTGTTTTCCACATAACTCCTGTTTGAGCTGAGAATTTCATTGGGTAAATATAAAAGGACCGGATCATTAGATCCGGCCCTACTCGCTTCTTTATCTTCAAAATATGAGCTACAGTACGCGGCGAGCTTTAATATATGTTTTTTTCCAGTTCCCCGAGTTCAAGTCGGAAAGAGTTACACCTGGTGATCCGTACGTGTGCAGAATTTTTCCGTCGCCTGCATATACGCCTACGTGAGTAATATTGGAGCCTGTGGAGCGACTACCGCTGGAGAAGAAGACCAGATCTCCAACTTGCAGATTAGCTTTAGATACAGCTACGCCTTCTTTGGATTGCTTAACGGATGTACGTGGCAAATCAACACCATACTTTTTAAAGATGTATTTCATAAATGAAGAGCAGTCAAAATTTTGTGTAGTTGAAGTTGAAGCGCCAAATTTATATGGAGTTCCTGTAAAGGTTTTACCATAGTTCACAATTTGTTGTCCTGTGGATACAGAAGCGCTTGCTGCCTGTGCAACAGGTGCATTCGTCATTAATACAGCTCCAAAACCTAGTGTAGCGCACAACCCGACGGTTACGGCCTTTTGGACAAAGATGTTTGTTTTCATGTGAGTACCTCCAAAATTCGTTTTCGTTTAGTTGCTAGAGCGAGTATAACAGCTTTGTAACAGCCTAGAAATTGGATGGAACCTGATCATCCTTAGGGCCGCAACAGTTTGGGTTTGTTTATTAAAATACCATTAAAAATGTCAAAAAATTAATCATTGACGAGCCTTGAACGTTACAAATATAGAAAAGACCCTTGATATATCAAGGGTCTTTGATGTTTTATTTGATTATTTTTAATCTAAATCATAGGTTACAAAAACGTAATAAGTATAAGCGGAAGGTTAATCTTTGCTTTGAATAATGAGTAATAACCCGCTATCGATTGAGACGGTGCCAGTCTTTCCGAGCAGTTTGTTGCTAATCCCCAATGATTGACCCATACGTATAGTTGCTTGATCAAGCGGGTACATGAAACCTTCCAGCGTAATACCTGTTACTTCATTAGTGAGTGGGAGCAGGGAGATGTACTCATATCCACGGTCTTCCACATCAGCTTCGGAGGTCGTTAGCATCATATAATTGTGTTCATCCTGCAGAGTGCAGGAAATATGATGCTGCATAGCGCGGACCATAATATGTACGTTAGCCAGTGTATGATCCATGCGAGTGCCCGTTGCACCCAACATAAGAATGTCAGACGGCTCGAGATCCAACGCTATTTCAAATGCCATCTCGGTATCCGTCAAATCCTTATGCACCGGATCGCAGGTGATTATCCGTTCGCTGTTATCTCGTACACTCTCCCGTTCCTGCTCGGTAATGGAATCAAAATCTCCTACTGCGATATGTGGCTGTACCCCGTTTTCTATTAAGAATAACGCCCCACGATCGGCCGCGATAATAAGGTCATCTTTACCGATTTCATTTAGAAATTGGGGAGAGAGATTTCCGCCCGTAAAAATAACAACTCGTTTCTTAGTCATTCTATTTCATCCTTCCTGATCAATAAAAAACAATTCACTTCTAATTAAGGTGTTAATATGATGCAAAAATCATTCACAAAACCAGTATAATCCACAAAATGTGGTTGCACAATTTCGGCATGCGCGGATACAATGGGTAGAGCAACATGGAGATGACTTGAAAAGTGAGGTTTGAACAGGTTGGACTTGCACATTTTTGAAGTATTCAGCATTATAGGTACCATCGCATTTGCAATGTCCGGAGCTTTCGTGGCAATGGAAGAGGAGTATGATATTTTGGGCGTGCTGGTGCTGGGTCTGGTGACCGCATTCGGAGGCGGAGTCATTCGTAATGTTCTCATTGGTGTACCCGTAACGATGCTGTGGAGCCAGGGAATGCTGATTATGCTCGCTCTAATATCTGTCGCGATTGCGTTTGTCCTTCCTCTTAAGTGGATTGGTCATTGGAAGCGGACTGAAGCGCTGTTTGATGCGATCGGACTTGCAGCATTTGCGATTCAAGGGGCGTTATACGCGGCCGATATGGGACATCCCATTAGTGCGGTTATTGTAGCCGCAGTAATGACCGGTATAGGCGGAGGGATCATTCGTGATCTGCTGGCAGGAAGAAAGCCGTTGGTACTGCGCGATGAAATCTATGCTGTGTGGGCTATAACAGCTGGTTTCGCCATAGGTATGGGATGGTTTACAACGAACGCTGGACTGTTAATATGCTTCGCCGCCGTTGTGTTCTTCCGGATGTGCTCTGTTCATTATAAATGGAAGCTGCCACGTCGTTCCCTGGTACAAACGGAGAGTGTAAAACCTCAGACAGCACCAGCGCCACTTAACCGCACCTTGAGTAAGGGGGAATAACATGATTAACGTTTTGTTTGTATGTTTGGGCAACATATGCCGCTCGCCGATGGCTGAGGCTGTCCTCCGTCATAAAGTGAGTGAAAGAGGACTTGACCAGCAAATTTTAGTGGACTCCGCAGGTACAGGAGACTGGCATGTTGGCAAACCACCGCATGAGGGGACTAGAGCATTGCTGGATTCCTATAAAATTTCTTATGCCAATATGGCGGCAAGACAATTTGCGAGTGCAGACTTCACCCATTTTGATTACATTATATGCATGGATGATTCCAACGCAGCTAACGTAAGAAGTGTAACAGGTGGTGCAGATGCGGATATTATCAAGATGATGGATCTGCTGCCGGACGAGACGCTCCGTGAAGTACCCGACCCGTATTATACAGGGAATTTTGAAGAAGTGTACAGGCTGGTTGATGCCGGTTGTGACGTGTTGCTGGATCGGATTGAAAAGGAACATTCTTTGATATAACATCGGTTACATTTGCTTGGAATGACAAGTGAGATACAACAGAAGAAGCCGGGCGGACAAGCAGGAGAACCTGCTTCTTTTTTGAGTGTTGATGTAAGCGGTATCATGCGATTGCAAAACAAAAGCGGCATTTCAGCCGCCCTGTTCAATGATCGAATTAATTTTCCTGAAAAAAATAAAGCAATGCTTCCGGCAGCTCGTTCTGCCAGAATCCCCATTGGTGATGCCCGTCTTTCTCCTGATAGGAGACAAGCGCACCTCGTTTTTCCAGCAAATCACGGGTATCGCGGTTTAATTGTACAAAGTCATACGTGCCGGTGTCGGCTTTAAAGGCAGTCTCCTGCAAACCAACAATCATCCAGATCGATAACCAGGACAAGTCTTCAGCTGCAGCGTAGATTTCCTGGGAAGCGGAGTAGTACGCTCCGGACATGCTGATGACACGTGTGAACAGGTCAGGATAGAGTAGAGCAAGATGAAGCGAAACGCTGCCACCCAATGAGTCGCCGGCAAGAACACGTTCCTGCGGAGAGCGGCGCACAGGATATTTCTCTTCTACATAGGGAATAATCTCTTCAGCGAAGCATGAGGTATACGCCTTGAACCGATCGCCGAAAGGGGCGTATTCCTGAGTTCTTACTGACACGTCAACCTGAACTCCTACTATAATGAAAGGTTCGGCTCCCTCGTCCAGAATGATACGGTTGGCAGTGGTGGCAATACGTCCAAAGTTGAAAAATTCTTCACCGTCCTGACAATAAACGACAGGGTAGGATAACAATTCGTTATAACCTGGGGGAAGATAAATTCGTAGTGTTCGCTTCTCTCCAAGATAGCGGCTCTCAATCTCTTCCTTCACAATCGTGCGTTTCAAATAGCGGGAATCCGTCATAAAACGTCACCTTTCTCGGTTAATTTTTGCATTCGACCGCGCAATACGGTAAGATTAACCTTGTGCGGGGATAGGTCAAATACGCAAACATGTATTATGCTGTTATACC
Organism: Paenibacillus sp. FSL W7-1088; assembly: GCF_037969855.1. Lineage (NCBI taxonomy): Bacteria > Bacillati > Bacillota > Bacilli > Caryophanales > Paenibacillaceae > Paenibacillus > Paenibacillus sp. FSL W7-1088. The sequence continues at coordinate 4,358,361 of NZ_CP150216.1, read as the reverse complement.
AATATTAAGCCCCTGTTATACATACAATCCGGAAGGAAACATAAAAAAGTTACGGATATCTTTGACGTATGCAGTGAAACAGGTGTATAATAATATTATAACAGCGGAACTTGATATTCAAATTTTTTGTTGAGGTGAAGAAAAAAATGAGCAAGGTTCCTTATGAAGTATATACGGAGGATGTAGAAGCTCTGTCCGTGCTGTCTCCTGACGGCGAAATCGTTAACAAAGACATGATGCCTAAACTTTCCGACGATCAATTAAAAGAAATTATGTACCGCATGGTATTTACCCGTACTTGGGATGACCGTGCAGTAAACCTGGGCCGTCAAGGTCGTCTTGGTTTCTATGCTCCAGTGTCTGGTCAAGAAGCTACAATGGTTGGTAGTGAATTTGCAATTGAAAAAGAAGACTTTGTATGTCCTGGCTATCGCGACATTCCGCAACTCGTGTGGCACGGACTTCCTCTTTATCAAGCGTTCCTGTACTCCCGTGGACACCAACATGGTGGACAAATCCCGGATGGCGTTAATGTATTGATGCCGCAAATCATCATTGGTGCACAAATCCTGCACGCAATGGGTATTGCTATGGGTTACAAATTGAAGAAACAAAAACAAGTTGTAATTACGTACACAGGTGATGGTGGTTCTTCAGAAGGTGACTTCTACGAAGGTCTGAACTACGCTGGTGTTTACAAATTGCCTGTAATTTTCTTCGTACAAAACAATGGTTATGCCATCACAACTCCTTTTGCCAAACAAACGGCAGCTCTGTCCATCGCTCACAAAGCGGTAGCAGCAGGTATCAAAGGTGTTAAAGTTGACGGTATGGACATCTTCGCAGTTATCAAAGCAGTTCAGGAAGCTGCTGAACGTGGTCGTAACGGTGAAGGCGCAACTCTGATCGAAGCAGTAACTTACCGTTTCCGTCCTCACTCCCTTTCTGACGATGCTTCCAAGTATCGTACGAAAGAAGAAGAGGCTGAGTGGAGCGTAAAAGATCCAATCGCGCGTTTTGCTAAATATCTGGAGAAAAAAGGTCTGTGGACTGAAGAAGATACAGCACGTGTGAAAGAAGAAGCAAAAGCTAAAGTGAATGAAGAGATCAAAAAAGCGGAAAAAACCGAGAAAATGACGATTTCAGGCTTGATCGACAGCATGTTCGAACAAACGCCTAAGCACTTGGAAGAGCAAAAAGCTGATTTCCAATAAGTTTTTTCCGATAAAGCATAAACATCCGGGACGGGTTCCGGTGTCCCGGTATACATGTATGAATTCAAATGTGAACTGTCAATGTTTAAGGAGGAAATGAAGCAAATGGCACAAATGAACATGAAAGAAGCAATCCGTGATGCGCTTCGCGTTGAGTTGAAACGTGATCCTAACGTTCTGCTTTTCGGTGAAGACGTAGGTAATGTAGGCGGCGTTTTCCGTGTAACGGAAGGTCTGCAAAAAGAGTTTGGCGAAGAGCGTGTATTTGATACTCCACTCGCTGAGTCCGCTATTGGCGGTCTGGCTGTAGGTTTGGGTGTTCAAGGCTTCCGTCCGGTTGCCGAGATCCAATTCGTTGGTTTTATCTTCGAAGCCCTTGACCAAATGGTAGTTCAAGCAGCTCGTATGCGTTTCCGCTCTGGCGGTAAATACAATTCTCCAATCGTATTCCGTACACCATTCGGTGGCGGTGTAAAAGCAGCAGAATTGCACACAGATTCCCTTGAAGGTTTGCTTACACAAACTCCGGGGATCAAAGTGGTAGTTCCTTCTAACCCTTACGATGCAAAAGGTCTGATGATCGCTTCTATTCGCGATAACGACCCTGTATTCTTCATGGAGCACTTGAACCTGTACCATGCATTCCGTGCAGAAGTACCTGAAGAAGATTACACTGTTGAGCTGGGCAAAGCGAACGTTGTTCGTGAAGGTTCTGATGTGACGATCATTACTTACGGTATGATGGTTCACACTTCTGTGAAAGCAGCAGAAGAGCTCGAAAAACAAGGAATCAAAGTTGAAGTTATCGACCTTCGTACGGTTAGCCCGATCGACATCGATACAATCGTTGCTTCCATTAAGAAAACAAACCGTGCAATTGTTGTACAGGAAGCTCAAAAGAGCGCAGGTGTTGCAGCTGAAGTCATTGCCCAAATCAATGAAAAAGCAATCCTGCACTTGGAAGCACCGGTTCTGCGTGTAGCTGGTCCGGATACTGTATATCCATTTGCACAAATCGAAGATACATGGCTTCCTAACCCAGCGCGTATCGTTGCTGCGGTTAACAAAGTCGTAAATTTCTAATTTAATCATCTGACATGCCGCAAGGCGCAGTATGGTGATCCACACCGCAGCGCAAGCTGCACTGTAAACAGCCATTAGCCCCTTGAGTAACAGTTTATTGCACTAGCAGTAACGGTTGTTTCTTGGAGTTAAGGGTTGTTTTCAGGATTGAGACATAATCAAGGAGGTTTTTCAGTTGGCTAAATTTGAATACAAATTCCCTGAACTGGGCGAAGGCCTTCACGAAGGCGAAATCATCAAGATGCACATCAAAGTCGGGGACAAAGTAACTGACGACGACATCATCATGGAAGTACAGAATGACAAAGCGGTCGTTGAAGTACCTTGTCCGGTTAACGGCACAGTAACAGAAGTATTCGCAAAAGATGGCCAAGTTTGCCACGTTGGCGAAGTTGTTGCAATCATCGACGCTGAAGGCGAGCTTCCTGAGCAAGACGATGCTCCTGCAGGCGAGCAAGAAAAAGATGCAGCTCAAGGTGGAGCTGACACAAGCGGTTCTTCCGCAGCAGCTTCCAGCTCGGATGCAGCAAAAGAAGGCGGAAACAACAGCGTTCCGGCAGTGCCTGCCAAAGACGTTCTGGCAACACCAAGCGTGCGCAAATTTGCCCGCGAACAAGGCGTAGACATCGCTCAGGTTAACGGTACTGGCAACAACGGTAAAGTTACCAAAGAAGATGTTGAATCCTTCAAAAACGGTGGCGGTTCTTCCGCAGCGGCATCTTCCGCAGCTCCGGCTCAAGAAGAGAAAAAATCCGCAGCACCAGCAGCAGCAGCTGATCAACGTGTGGAAGAAGAGCGCGTACCATTCAAAGGTATCCGTAAAGCAATTGCCAATGCGATGGTTAAATCGGCTTACACAGCACCTCACGTTACAATCATGGACGAAGTGGACGTAACTGAGCTGGTTGCTTTCCGTACTCGCATGAAACCTATTGCTGAGAAAAAAGGTACAAAAGTTACTTATCTGCCATTCATCGTTAAAGCTCTGGTTGCAGCTTCCCGTGAGTTCCCAGCATTGAACGCTATGATTGATGAAGAAGCTAATGAAATTGTATACAAAAAATACTACAACATCGGTATCGCTACAGATACAGACAACGGTTTGATCGTTCCTGTTATCAAAGATGCTGATCGTAAATCCATCTGGATGATCGCTGATTCCATTCGTGATCTGGCAGCTCGTGGCCGCGATGGCAAATTGAGCGCGAACGAAATGAGAGGAAGCACAATCTCCATCAGTAACATCGGTTCTGCTGGCGGTATGTTCTTCACTCCGATCATCAACTTCCCTGAAGTTGCAATTCTAGGAACTGGACGCATCAGCGAAAAAGCCGTTATCAAAAATGGCGAAGTTGTTGCTGCACCTGTAATGGCTCTTTCCCTGAGCTTCGACCACCGTATCATCGATGGCGCAACAGCACAAAACTTTATGAATTACATTAAACAGCTGCTCGCTAACCCTGAGCTGCTTGTTATGGAGGTGTAAGATATGGTAGTAGGCGACGCTTCTCTCAATATCGACACATTAGTAATTGGTGCGGGTCCTGGTGGCTATGTAGCTGCCATCCGTGCTGCTCAACTGGGCCAAAGCGTATTGATCGTAGACAAATCCGAACTGGGTGGCGTTTGTTTGAACCGTGGATGTATTCCATCCAAAGCCCTGATCTCGGCTGCACACCAATATGAGTCTGCATTGCACGGCGAAGCTTTTGGTATCTCTGCTGAGAACGTAAAAGTGGACTTCAGCAAAACTCAAGAATTCAAAAACGGCGTTGTTAAGAAAATGACTGGCGGCGTAGCTGGTTTGCTCAAAGGCAACAAAGTTGAAGTTTTCAACGGTGAGTGCATGTTCATCAACGAAAACGAAGCTCGTGTATTCAATGATCACGAGTCTCCGCGTTACAAATTCAAAAATGCAATCATTGCAACAGGTTCCCGTCCAATCGAGCTGAAACCTTTCCCGTTTGGCGGACGCATTCTGTCTTCGACAGAAGCTCTGAACTTGCCTGAAGTTCCAAAAAGCATGATCGTTATCGGTGGCGGTTATATCGGTGCTGAGCTTGGTCAAATGTACTCCAAATTCGGTGCAAAAGTAACAATCATCGAAGGTTTGGATACGGTACTGCCAGGTTTCGATAAAGACATGACTAGCCTCGTAGCTAAAAACATGAAGAAAACAGGCATCGAAATCGTAACGGGTGCAAAAGCTGAAAGTGCTGAGCAAACGGATAAAGATGTAACTGTTAAATATTCTGTAAACGGTGAATCCAAAGAAGTAACTGCAGATTACCTGCTCGTTACTGTTGGACGTCGTCCTAACACAGACGGAGAGCTTGGTCTGGACCTGATTGGCGTAGACGTTGACGAGCGTGGATTCGTTAAAGTTGATCACCAAGGCCGCACTAGCATTCCTCACATCTTTGCAATCGGTGATATCGTATCCGGTCTGGCACTTGCCCACAAAGCTTCTTATGAAGGTAAAGTGGCTGCTGAAGCGATCGCAGGACAACCATCTGTAGTTGACTACAAATGTATGCCGGCAGTTGTGTTCACAGATCCTGAGTGCTCCAGCGTAGGTTACACTGAGAAAGAAGCTAAAGAAAAAGGCTACAAAGTAAAAGCTGGCAAATTCCCTTATGCGGGTAATGGCCGTGCTGTATCTTTGAACCACGCTGAAGGCTTCGTGAAAATCGTTGCTGACGAAGAAAGCGGCCTCGTGTTGGGTTGCCAAATCGTAGGTCTGGAAGCTTCCAACCTGATTGCTGAGCTTGGTCTCGCAATCGAAATGGGTGCTACTCTGGAAGATTTGGCGCTGACTATTCACGCTCACCCAACTTTGGGCGAAATCGTGATGGAAGCTGCGGAACTGGTTATGGGTCACCCGATCCACATCATTTCCCGCTAATATCGTCTAAGCTTCGGATTCGTCCGGCATTATACGTAAATCAGAAGAGACGAATGACGTTAACGCGTTGTTCGTCTCTTTTTTCTGAGCAAAAGCCGAGAAATTCAAGATACCAGTGTATATGATATGATGAAAAGTTACACACTCAAAAGGTTTAGTGAATTGATTTTATCCAACAACTCAATTGTGGTACACTGTAGTAATGATCAGTTATGATGTGGCTCCAAGCCAATCACGGTCTATATATTTAGTATTTAAGTTAGTTAAACTAACCTTTTACACGAGAACGTAGAGGACAGAAAAAACCTGAAGATGCGGAGCTAAAAGCTTTCTGAAGGAAAGCTGCATCGGAAGCATACGCTTCGCCTTTATCCCCGGATTTTATACTTTTGGAAAAGGAAATCAAAAAAATCTGGGGATAACAGCGATCGGAAGGTTGTTCTGTCATCGGAGTGGTAAGTGTAAATATTCTTTAGTTTAGTATGAAAAAAAGTGCGAGGGGAATATAATTTGAAAAACTATCTCGATTTATTACAGGATATCTTGGATACAGGCGTGCATAAAGGAGATCGCACCGGAACTGGAACACAGTCGGTATTTGGCAGACAGCTCCGTTATGATTTGTCCGAAGGGTTCCCGCTGGTAACAACCAAACGAATCCATCTGAAATCAGTCATTCATGAATTGTTGTGGTTTTTGAGTGGGGATACGAACATAGCCTATCTGAAGGAAAATGGTGTGAAGATCTGGGACGATTGGGCCGACGAGAATGGCGACCTGGGTCCGGTATATGGATCACAATGGCGTACTTGGGAAGCACCTAACGGGGAGAAGATCGATCAGATTGCTGCTGTTATTGATTCGATCAAAAATAATCCGGATTCACGGCGTCACCTCGTTAGCGCCTGGAATGTGGCGGAGATTAACCACATGAAACTGCCTCCTTGTCATTTCGCGTTTCAGTTCTACGTGGCTGAGGGTAAACTATCATGTATGCTTACCATGCGTTCTGTAGATACGTTCCTCGGACTGCCATTTAACATTGCCAGCTATGCGCTGCTGACACATATGATTGCACAGCAGTGTGATCTTGAAGTGGGAGAGTTCATCTGGTCCGGTGGGGACGTTCATATCTACTCAAACCATGTGGAACAAGTGAAAACTCAGCTGGAGCGCGAGCCATTTGCGCTGCCTAAGTTGGTAATCAAGCGTAAGCCGGATTCCATTTTCGATTATACGTTTGATGATTTTGAGTTTGAGAACTATCAGCATCATCCGGGTATTAAAGCTCCGATTGCAGTATAAGTGCGTGATTTGGAGCAATCTCTAAACAGACACGGATTGAAGGAGTGTGTAATCTTTGAGCATTGAACTTGTATGGGCGATGGGCGAGAATGGTGTCATTGGTTTGAATAATTCCATTCCGTGGCGTTTGCCTAAAGATATGGCCTTTTTCAAGCAACGTACGTTAAACAAAACAATTATTATGGGACGCAATACATGGGAGTCCTTTGGGGGAAAACCGCTTCCGCAACGCCGGAATATTGTCGTAACCAGAGATCTGAACTACAAAGCAAATCAGGCTGAAGTGGTGCATTCGATTGAAGAGGGTCTGGAAGTTACAAAAGGCGAAGAGCTTTGCGTTATTGGCGGCTCCCAGGTCTATCGTGAGTTTTTGCCGCTCGCAGATCGTCTGGTGGTGACCAAAATTCATGAGGATTTTGAGGGGGATACCTTTTTCCCGGAAGTGGATTGGTCGGAGTGGGAGCTAACAGAACAGATCGAAGGCGAGCAAGATGAAAAAAATGTTTATGCGTATACGTTTGAGTTCTATGAACGAAAACAGTAAAAGGGACATAAAATGAAGTAGAAGAGCCCCAACATGCGCTATTTACGAAATAGAAGGGCGCTGATTTGCGAAACATTCGTGAACAGCGTTTTTTCTTTTAAATTATTTAATAAAATTACGAAATGACATATAAATAACATAAAGGTGACGCTGTATTAACAGAAGTATGAATATAATACATAGCCTCTAAAACACTCTGTGGTAAAAAAGTATAAAAAATGTAGGATTTCACCGTTGTAAAGTCCTAAAATGAGATATTATTCGGATTTTCTGGCGTAAAATAGCATAAACTGTTGTTTTTAATGACAAATTACCTCACATTCAAATGACGTTTCGATCGTTTTTCCTTTAAATAAACGCCTAATTTCAAATAGCCATACCTTAGAAATAACCATTTTAAGGGTATTGACCATGGGTAGACTTGGACGATATGATGTATAAAATACAAATAATTATTCGGATAATCCATTTAATATTCAGCATGCAAAGTGCTACTATAATTGAAATATCTTCGAGAAGATTTTGTGATACAATATACAAAAACTCAAACATGAGTAATCCATTTCATATAGAACCATGCAGATGAAGGGATTAAGACAAGAACGGATGGGGGAAAACGTAAGATGTCTACACCTACTGGATTTATGGAATACAAACGGCAGCTGCCTGCGGACCGCCAACCAGCGGAGCGGGTTAAGGATTGGGAAGAGTTTCATAAACATATGGCTGAAGAAGAGCTCAGAACACAAGGTGCACGATGCATGGATTGTGGTACCCCGTATTGCCATACAGGTATAGATATGACTGGCGGAACGTCGGGTTGCCCTGTGCATAACCTGATTCCAGAATGGAATAATCTGGTATATCGTGGTTTGTGGAGAGAAGCACTTGACCGTCTGCACAAAACGAATAATTTCCCTGAGTTTACAGGTCGTGTCTGTCCTGCTCCTTGTGAAGGATCATGTACAGTGGGACTTATCGGTGAACCTGTAACCATCAAAACGATTGAAGAAGCGATTATTGAAAAGGGTTTTGAAGAAGGATGGGTGGTTCCTCAGCCTCCAGAGAAACGTACAGGTAAACGAGTAGCAGTTGTAGGTTCAGGTCCTGCGGGACTGGCTACTGCAGCTCAGTTGAACAAAGCGGGTCACTCAGTGACGGTATACGAGCGCTCTGACCGTGTCGGCGGTTTGCTGATGTATGGTATCCCTACCATGAAATTGGACAAAAACGTCGTTCAGCGTCGTGTTGATTTATTGGAAGCAGAAGGCATTCAATTTGTAACGAACACGGAGATCGGTAAAGATATTGCTGCGCAGCAACTGGTGGATGATTATGATGCGGTTGTTCTGTGTGGCGGTGCAACCAAACCACGTGAGTTCAACATTGAAGGCAGTGACTTGAAAGGCGTACACTACGCGATGGATTTCCTGAATGGCAGTATCAAAAGTTACCTGGACTCCAATCTGGAGGATGGAAACTATCTGTCCGCACAGGACAAGGATGTTATCGTCATCGGTGGCGGGGATACTGGTTCCGACTGTGTAGCTACATCGCTTCGCCATGGTTGTCGAAGCATTACACAATTTGGTACACATACTCAGGCTCCTATGGAACGTGATCGCATTAATAACCCTTGGCCGCAATTCCCGAACGTATATACTCTTGATTATGCACAGGAAGAAGCGAAAGCATTGTTCGGTGACGATCCGCGTGAGTTCTCCATCATGACAACCAAATTTGTGGGTGACGATGAGGGTAACCTCAAAGAACTTCACACCGTTCAAATTGAACGTATTGTAGATGAGACAGGACGTAAAATCTATCAGCCTATTCCGGGTACAGAGCGCGTCTTCCCAGCTCAAATGGCCATGATTGCTATCGGTTTTGACGGACCGGAACAGACTTTGGTGGAACAACTTGGACTTGCAACAGACCGTCGTACCAACGTTAAGGCACGTTACGGCAAATACAATACCAATGTGGATAAAGTATTTGCAGCAGGTGACATGCGTCGTGGTCAAAGTCTGGTTGTATGGGCAATTAATGAAGGTCGTGAAGCTGCCCGTGAAGTGGACAAATACTTGATGGGTTCTACAGTTCTCGTATAATGAGTTAATGAGCGACAAGTGGATATGTATTTGCAATTATGAATAGAATATATAACTGATACAACAAAACTCTCGCAATTAGCGGGGGTTTTTTGTTGTTTTATGAGATCCAGAGACGTTCAGCAACAATTATTTTAGACAACTGTGAGGTATAGCATTGCTTTTTATCTCATAAAGATTTATTATTACATTATAATTATTATAAATAAGAAATGTAATGACACTTCATTGAAAACTACACGAATTGTGAAATTATAATATCCGGAGGTGCAATCTTTATGGCAAGTAACCGGGACAAATCCATTTCAGAACAGATTAATGACATTAAAAAACAGTTGGTTGCAAAAGGTTATAAGCTGACGCAGCAACGAGAAGTTACGGTACGTGTGCTACTTGAGAATGAGAAGGATCATTTTAGCGCAGAGGAAGTATTTCTGCTGGTCAAGGAACAATTCCCCGAGATTGGCTTGGCTACGGTATATCGTACACTTGAATTGCTTAGTGATCTTCAGGTTGTAGAAAAGATTAACTTTGGGGATGGTGCTGCGCGCTTCGACCTGCGAAGTACCGACGGCTCACACCACCATCATCACTTGATATGCACAGAATGTGGCACTGTAGAAGAGATTATGGAGGATGGCTTGCTTCGTTTGGAACAACAAATTGAGCGGCAGTACGGATTTGCGGTTATAGACCATCGGCTTGATTTTCAGGGCGTATGCAAAGAGTGCAGAGCAAAGCAGGCTTTGAATGAACAGGCAGCAGGGTAAATCCAATTGGGGAGGATGCTCCCGCAACCAAAATCTGATATAATAAGTTTCAGAAGCAAGGGGCTTCCGTGGGCGGAAGGCCCCTTTTTGCCGTCATGTGGACGGTGAAGGAGGAGAGATGGACGGATGAAGACACTGGTTATTGCGGAAAAGCCCGACATGGGCCGAACCATTGCCGCCGTCATAGAACCAAGAGCCAAGAACAATCGCAATTATTTGGAAGGTGAGCATTACATTATCACCTGGGCGATTGGCCATCTATTGGGACTTGCTGAACCGGATGCCTATGATTCAAAGTACAAGCGCTGGAATATCGGCGATCTGCCGATCATTCCGGATCAGTTCAAGATTGTACCCAACCCCAGAACGAAAGATCAACTGAAAATGATCGGAGAACTTGCGAAAAGAGCCTCGGCCATCGTTAATGCTTGTGATGCAGGGCGAGAGGGACAGTATATTTTTGCCTTAATTCAACAGCAGTTGAAGCTGCGTCAGCCTGTCAAACGTCTCTGGATATCGGATCTGACCGCAGAGAGTATTAAACGTGGTTTTGACGGTTTGAAAGACGCCTCGGAATTTGAGAATTTGACCCATGCTGCCCGGGCTCGTAGTGAAGCGGATTGGTTGATTGGCATGAATGCGTCCCGGGCTTTCACTACACGACATAATGCCCTGCTCTCTGTAGGCCGGGTACAGACTCCGGTACTGGCCTTGATCTATGATCGGGAAATGGAGATTGAAGCGTTCCAGTCCCAGACCTTTTATGAAGTAGCCGCATGGTTTCGTCAGGAAGGAGTGGAGTACAGGGGCTTACGTCAAGGAGACAAGCTGACCGACCCCGCCGTGGCTGAATCGATTGCGACCAGTGTGAAGGGGAAGAAGGGACAGATTACCAAGTACGAAGCAAAACAGACCAAGGAGTATCCATACCGGTTGTATGATCTGACCCTTTTGCAGCGTGAAGCAAATGCCAAGTATGGATATGGGGCGAAGAAAACGTTGGATATTGCACAGGCACTTTATGAGAAACATAAGGTGATCTCTTATCCACGGACAAATTCAAACTACGTTACGGAACAGAATATTGAAGGGATGCACAAAACGCTGAATTTGCTTAAAAACGGACCTTATAGTGAGCTGGCGCAAGGAGCGAAACCTGAACTTGTTCATAAAGGAAACAAAGGTGTATGTAACCCGTCCAGAGTTGAGGATCACCATGCGATCCTGCCTACATTGAAACGACCGGGTACGTTATCCAAGGATGAGCAGAATATCTATGATCTGATCGTAAGACGTTTCTTATCCCATTTCTATCCGCCAGCAGAGTACAAGCAGCATACCGTGCTCACTGACGTTGAGAAGCACCAGTTCAAGACCTCTGTGAAAGAACTGCTGTCACTGGGGTGGAAGGTGGTACTGGGATCTTCAGATCAGGAGCAGACAGGCAAGAAAAAGACAAAGAAAAATAGCAACGAAGAAGAGGAAGCAGAGGAATGGACGGATAAGGCTTTTGCCGTTCAACCTGAGTTGCCTGTTCAATGTACCAAAAGTGAATTCAAGGAGAAGGCGACCCAGCCTCCCAAAAGTTACACTGAGGGAACGTTGCTGAAAGCAATGGAGAGTGCAGGGAAACAGATCGAGAATGAAGAGCTGCGTGATGCGATGAAAGACAGTGGACTGGGTACACCTGCGACACGTGCGGCAACGATAGAACGACTTAAAAACGTGGGTTACATTACGATGCAGGGTAAAAAGATGCAACTGACGTTGAAGGGCCGGACAGCCATTGAATTGATCCGCAAGGCAGGCGTAGATCTGTTAACCTCGCCTGAAATGACAGGTCAGTGGGAAAGAAGATTGTATCAAATTTCCAAAGGTGAAGCGGGCCAGGACAAGTTTATGGAGAACGTCAAGAAATTTACGATGTCCATTATTGATAAAGTACGTGTGCAGGCACCGGCACCAGCGGATGCTTTTGGTGAAGATACACGTGGAGGACGGGGGAAAGGCAAGGGAGCCAAAACCCAGAAAACCAGCAACAGAACAACTTCCACCAAGACATCAGGTACTGGCTCAAGTACCCGTGCAGGTTCGAAGACTTCACGTCAAACGTCGGAAACGTCATCCAGAACTGGCAGTGTCGCGAACGCGACGGCACAAACTCGATCTTCGACTTCCAGTCAACCGGGCGTTCGTGAAACGCTGGCATCTTGTCCATCACCGGGTTGCACCGGTCAGATTATTGAAGGCAAGAAAGGTTATGGCTGTACACGCTTTAAGGAAGGCTGCGGGTTTGTCATTTGGAAAGAGTACGTCGGCAAAAAAATCACCAGTACGATGTTGAAAGCGTTGATTGAAAAGGGGAGTACTCAGGTACTGGCTTTTAAACGAAAAGACGGAAGTACGGTGAAAGCACGTATTATTTTGCAGGATAAGGCAACAGGCAAACTATCTGCGGAAAAGCAGGATGCATAAGGCTTTGGATGTAAAAGCAGAAAGAAGAACGTGCAGCCTGATATACCAGCGCAAATTCAAATATTATTAAACCAATAAGAAAAGGACCCTTACCCAAGGGTCCTTTTCTGTTGCTGCTGTTGTATATTTTCATGGATGACCTTCGGTACCTCTTCCAGGGCCGTGATGGTATACATCGATGTCTCGGGATTAGGTTGAAGCTCCACCATATTGTATTGCCATTCGTTAGGCTGCTTGATATATATGCTATGGATACCAGCCGTCACTGCTGGCATGATATCTGTGCGCAGTGAGTTACCAATCATCCACGTTGCACGACGATCAAACGGGCCATTTGAGAGAATCCCTTCCAGCGCTTCAATGTTCTTATGCTGCCGAATGTAGATCCGGTCATCGAAATAAGCCGAGAGCTTCATCTGGTCAATCTTCCGCTGCTGAATTACGGTTTCTCCTCCTGTGTACAGATACAGGGCATGTCCAGCTGACTTAAGATTCTCCAGCGTTTCGACCATATGCGGATAAGGCTCAACCTCTTGGTCATATACACTCATTCCTAATTTGGTGAGGTAAGACTCTTCTTGATGAGAGGTTGGCTTTGAGAACTTCTGGGAGAAGTAACGGTAAGTATCAATAAGGGATTGCGGGAAATGGTGACTTGCAAATCCCAGTTTGTTAACCCCGGTTACATCGATCTCCAGCTGCTTCTCCCTAATTTGTTGAACCGTTAGGGCATGTCCGTCAAACCACTCCTGCATGTTCTCGAAGAATTCACCAAGCACCAGGTTGAAATATTTATTGCAGTACACGAGTGTATCATCGAGATCAAACAAAATATGTTGTTTTATTATTTTCATATCCAATTCACTCCTTGCAGCAGCAGCACAGTTGTTCATATTTTTATATGCGAATATAGGATTCCAGGAACATGTTCAATTCAGATACGCCATCCGGTCGAATACTGTATTTCTCTTTCCGATTACTGCCGAGCAGATGGGTTCGCAGCAGTCCAGCGATGCGCAGTGCCATAACCTGATCTTTAACCATATCCTCGTCTTTGCCCAACTCTTCACACATTTCGGCGAGCGACTTCGGTTCACCTGACACGTAGCGGAGCAGACGGAGTCTTTCCGGATCAGCCAGGGCATGTGTGAAACGAAGCAGACAGGTCGGTGGTTGGTCTTCATCCTCTTCCGGTGCGTCTACAGGATACTGCATGATCATCATGCCCTCATAGAAGCAGTACATATTAATAGGACGGTTGTGGACGGTTGGAAACAGGATAACTTCATCCAGTCCAGGCATCGGTTCAACCAGAACACCCGCAGTAGCGTATTCAATAAGGAGTTCAGGCCCCATTTTATCAAGCAGTACGCGTTTCTCTTCAGCGTCTTCCTCGAGCCAGGTACGATAATCCTCACTCAAATTCTGGCAGTAATGCTGATCCCAGAGTCGTAAAAGTGGCACATAGCTATCCCGAATACGTGTAGATTCTTCTATTGTAAGATGGGGAAGCAGAACAGATACGCGTGCGAACAGCTCTTCGGCTGTCAGTCCAGCAAGCATATCCAGAAAATCAATATTCTCATTAGAAGTGTTCCGATAGGCCGCCCATGCAAATAATACATCAAAGTCATCAAAAGGCCAGGTGGCAGCAGGTGCGAGCGCTGCTCGAACATTGGAACTTAGTTTGCCTTCCACCTCAATGATCCATTCGGGGCCAACATCCAGATGTTGAATCCATTTCTTCGTTACATAGACCAAAAAGCTGTTGAGCATTTCATATATCGGTGAAACATCGATTTTAACATGATAAGCCATATGATGCAGAATCCTCCCGTCACATCTAAATGTACGCAGCGACTTAAGTACTATTATGGCTTGTTTTGCAGGGCGTTGTCCACTATAATGTTCAAGTCCGGGGCAAAACCCCAGGCTTAACCATGCATGATCAATAGAATAGATATAACATCTGAAAGGTCGTCAGTGATGGCGATTTTTCTTTGTATGCTTGCAGGAGGAATGATTTTTGTGTCATCTATAACCACCCCCAAATTATCACATTCTACATCAAACTATCTCATTCTGATTACCGTTATTGTTGTGGCGGGGATCAGTCAGGGCCTTTTATTACCGGTGCTCTCGATTTTTTTGGAGCAAAAGGGAGTCTCACCGGGTTTAAACGGATTGAATGCAGCCGCACTGTACGTTGGCTCTTTTGCCATGACCTTGGTGGCCGAACGATTGCTGGGAGCTATTGGTTTCAAAAAGCTGATTATCGGCGGACTGTTATTTGTCATGATTCCCCTGATTCTGTTTCCTTATTTTCCGGATATCAAAATTTGGTTCATATTGCGTCTCGTCGTCGGAATCGGGGATAGTGCACTCCATTATTCTGCCCAATTATGGGTACTACTGGTGACCGCACCCGAAAAACGCGGACGTTACATCTCTTTATATGGCATGTCTTATGGTTTAGGATTCAGTATTGGCCCATTGGGAATCAAACTGCTTGGGTATGGAGATGCCGTTCCATTCTGGGTATTATTCGTATGTATGGCTGCTGTACTTATCCTTGTATTAATGAAGCTTCCCGATACGAAGCCGGAAAAGGCTGAACATGGACAATTGCCTGAACGCCGTTTCCGTCGGAGCTTGGCCTGGGCGTGGTATGCGCTGTTGCCTGCGTTATTGTACGGGTACATGGAAGCCGGGATGAACAGCAATTTTCCGGTATACGGACTGCGTATTGGTCTGGATGCCAATCAGATATCGTCCTTGCTGCCTTTTGTCGGAATCGGTGGTCTGTTCCTGCAATTACCGCTAGGCATGTTGAGTGACCGTTATGGACGTAAGCAAACATTAATGTTTGCTGGTATTACTGGGGGGATCATCTTCATGCTGGTTCCTGTTGCGGGCACACATTTCTGGTGGACACTTGTGCTGTTGACCATAGCAGGCGGTTTGGTAGGTTCATTTTTCTCGCTTGGCCTGGCTTATGCCGCAGATATTTTGCCAAAAGCGCTCCTGCCTGCAGCGAATGTGGTGGCCTCATTTCATTTTACAATTGGAAGCATCATTGGACCGAATCTGGGTGGGCAAGTGATCAATTGGATTTCACCAGGAAGCATGTTTATTTTGCTTGGATTCATGTATCTTCTTTTTGGTGCAGCAGGTGTATTATTTCGTCGTAAACCTATGCTCGAATCTGTGGTAAAATAGAAGCTGGTGTTCGCATGGAAATTGATGTCCATTTCCGAGTACACTAGTAGTAGGGAAAAACATGGACAAGAGGAGACATCGCGATGATCAGAGTTGAGGGTTTAAGCAAATCCGTTGGAGCGGACCGGGTTCCGGTTCTGCGGGATATACGGTTCGATATGCAACAGGGAGAAATGATCGGTGTAGTAGGCTCGAGTGGCAGCGGGAAAAGCATGCTGCTTAAATGCCTTGCTATGATGGAAAAATGGGATAGTGGTCAATTTACGGTGGACGGCGCCGAGATTATAAAAGAAGGTTGGTCCGGAAAACGGAAAATTAAACGGGAATGGGCATACTTGGAACAGAATCCGCAATTGTATCCGAGACGTACAGCTTTGAAAAATGTATTGATCGGTCGGTCTGGTCAAACCCCTTTGTGGAGAATGGTAACAGGTATGGTTCGTTCGGATGATTATATGGGTGCGATGGATTATCTGGAAGGGCTCGGATTGCTGGATAAAGCACACCAGACGGCAGAGAAGCTCAGTGGTGGCGAGAAGCAGCGTGTTGCAATTGCCAGAGCGCTCGCGCATGGTGCCAAAGTTGTTTTGGCAGATGAGCCTGTCATCGGACTTGATCCTCATACCGCAGATACGGTGCTGGAAACGCTGCGCAAATTGTGCGAAGAGGAACGAGCTACCGTGATAGCAGTATTGCCGATTGAAATGGCAGAGAAACATGCGACCCGCATCTGGGGTCTTGCGGAAGGCAAAATTGCTTTTGATATACGTGGACGTCGCTTGACACAACAAGAAAAAAATATGATTTAAACTATTGAAAAGAGTGATGAATTTGCTTAATTCACGGTGGGGGCGCCTGTTAGCGGGGGGAGCAGCTATAATTGTACTCGGCTCCGTTCTTAGCGGATGCACTGTCCTGAGTGATCCCAAGCTTTTAATGAAACAACCGATGATGTCGATGGACAAGGAGAGACTTCTTACTATTGTACAGAAAGAACAACCCCCTGAAAGCCAATTAATTCGGCCCAAAGACTTGAACAACACAAGCATGATACGGGTGGCAGATTTGGATGGGGATGGAACCCGAGAAGCCATTGTTTTCTACGAAACTCCGAGCGAAAATGTGCGGATTCATGGCATGCTTCTCGAAGAACAGGGTGATACCTGGGTGAAAAAACTTACTTTTGATGTTCCAGGAAATACCTTGCAATCGTTTAAACTGCTGGACATCACAAACGATGGCAATCCTGATATTGTTCTTGGAGTGAGCCTTGAAGCGCAGAAAGCCTTAATGGCCTATTCCTATAAAGGAGGGGCCCTTGAACAGGTGATGGGCGGTGTACCTTATAATGAATTAATTATTGATGATTTGCAAGGGAATCCTTTGGATCTGAACGGGGACAAAAAAAATGATTTTGCAATCGTTTCGCTCAATACTAGCGGATTTGCCTCCATTGCTCTATATCAATATGATGATGGCAGCTTCAAGGAAGTAGACCGAATACAAACAGACTATACAGTAAAAGAATTTTATAATGCACTTGGTGGTCAAATTGCCAAAGATAAAGTGGGCTTTCTATTGGATGCTGAATTGGATGACCGAAGTACGTTTACACAGATTGTGTATGTAAAAGACAACAAACTGGTGTATGCATTCAATTCCCCTGATCAAACTTATAGAGATGACAAAATTTTAAGCGGTGATTTTAATAATGATGGTATTATTGAATTTGGATTGAAGGAAACACCCAGAGGCTGGGAACATTACGTATTTGATGCTCGGATGTGGTTCTATACTTTCTATCAATGGAATGGTAAGGATGGTAAAGATTTCGTATCCTTCCAGTATCGTGATGATGCGAATGCATTCCATCTTAACCTGAAAACGGATTGGTACGGAAAAGTTACGATAGATACCAAATCAGAAAAGGGGAAATATATTCGTTTCAAAATGATTGATACGGATGAAACGGTGGGTGAAATTAAATATTTCACACTTACGCAGTGGGAACAAGACAAGGGTAAAGGGTGGAAAGAAATTACCAAATCAAATGATCGAGTGATTGCCTATCGTAGCGCACAATCTGCGAATAACGATGGTGGATTACTGGACAATATGTCGCATCTGAACAGAAAGGACGAACTTAATGAGTAAAGTACTTATTCTTGAGGATGAAGAATCCATCCGCAGTTTTATTGTTATCAATTTGAAGAGAAACGGGTTCGAAGTGCTTGAAGCGGGGGACGGACATGAAGCGCTTCGTATTTTACAATCCGTACCAGATATTGACTTGGCTTTGCTGGATGTCATGGTTCCTGGAATTGACGGTTTTGAAGTGTGTCGACGAATCCGTGAAACGAATGAACGTCTAGGAATTATTTTCCTGACAGCCAAAGTGCAAGAGCAGGACAAGGTATATGCGCTATCCGTTGGGGCAGATGATCACGTAAGTAAGCCGTTTAGTCCAACCGAGCTTATCGCACGTATACAATCTTTGCTTCGCCGGGTCAATGTTCACCGGGAGACAGCTGCAAAGGTAACGTTCCAATCAGGGCCGTTCTCGCTCGATCTGATCTCCAAGCAATTCAAGAAACAAAATGAATTAATTGAGTTAACACCAACTGAATTTTCCTTGATTCAATTTTTCCTAGAAAAAGAAAACACACCACTCAGTCGTGATGTGCTGCTGGATCATGTGTGGGGCAAAGAGTATATGGGTGATCCCAAAATCGTGGACGTAAACATTCGCCGCTTGCGTCAGAAAATTGAAAACAATCCTTCCGAACCTGAGTACCTGCAGACTGTATGGGGACACGGGTACAAATGGAAGGGCCGGGATCAATGATCAAAAAAGGCATCACACGGCAGATCGTACTACATTACTTTATTGTAGTTTTTCTGGCTCTGCTGTTGGTCGAATTCGTATTTTTGATTGCAGTGCAAAGGTATTATTACGAGAGTATTTATAATACGATTAATCAGCAGATTACTTCGACGAATGATTTTAAAGAGACGTTATCTCGTACGGACGAGGCTAATAATTTATCGTATTTGCTCGCCAATTTACAATTGGGTAGTACCGAGCTGCAAATCCTTGATATGGATGGCCGAGTCTTAGCTAGTTCAACTGCTTTTGAGTCCGAGCATGCCGTTCTTCAAACGAGTGATATATCACAGGCCATGAACGGAAGCATAGGCCGTTGGGTGGGTAGACAACCCCTTACGGGTGAGCAAGTCATGGCTGTATCCCACAAGCTAGATTTGGGTGGCGAAAATACGTATATTGTGAGGTATCTCACCTCGCTGGATATGGTTAATTCCAAGCTTCTGGTTATGGGACTGCTTGCCGTTGCTGTAGGCGTGGCTGTACTAGTCATTGTTTTAATTATCAGTATCGGAATGGCGAATTCAATTGTGCGACCCCTCAATAACATTACAGCCGTTTCGGCTCAAATGGCCCGGGGACGTCTGGATGTCAGAGTTAAAGGGAATTACAAGCACGAGCTTGGTGAACTTGCATCTACATTGAATTTCATGGCACATGAGATTGTACGCAGTAACCAGATTAAAGACGATTTTATTTCATCTATTTCGCATGAATTGCGGACACCTCTGACCAGTATCAAAGGGTGGAGCGAAACCCTGGATTCAGGCGGGTATGATCCCGATGAAACGAGAATTGGAATGAGTATTATATCCAAAGAAACCGAGCGATTGATCGGTCTTGTTGAAGAAATGCTCGATTTCTCCAAATTGCAGCAAAATCAGATGAAGCTTGTAAAAGGCTCGGTCAGCATTCGAGAAATTGTTCAGGAAACGATGTTGAACGTCTGGGCCAAAGCGGAGCAAAAGCAAGTACATCTCAAGCTGGACACAGATGAGACGCGTGCGTTTAACGTATTTGGGGATGGCAATAGGCTGAAACAGGTCTTTCTTAATCTGGTTGACAACGCGATTAAATTTTCTCATGAGAATTCGTGGATTTTCCTTTCTGTCAAAGAAGAGAAGGGTCAGATCATAGCTGCTGTTCAGGATACGGGTATTGGTATCAGTGAAGAACATTTAATCAAGGTACGTGACCGGTTCTTCCAGGTAAATCACCAAAACGGGGGGACTGGGCTGGGGCTTGCCATTACGCAGGAACTTGTGGAACTGCATGACGGCACAATCACGATTCAGAGTGAGCTTGGGTCGGGAACTACAGTTACCGTTTCTTTACCAGCATTACCTGAAGAAGAGGCTGTGGTGAGTGAAGCTCATAAGCGTAACAATGACTCTGAAGAAGTTCAGGAGACACATGCCCAGCAGACAGAGTCCGATAAGGAAGAAACATAATCTTTTGTTGGCAACATTAAGGCTGCGTATTATTGCTTGAAATAATGTTGGGATTTACCGTACCAAAAAGGCGAGCCATATGGCTCGCCTTTTCTTTATGCTTTATGAAGAAAGTTCACCAGCGCGCAAACGCCCGCTTTTTTCATAAACATCTTTCAGTATACGCACAGGTTGCGTGCGCACAGCCGGTTTGGCGGAAACAATCTCATTCGGTCCAACAACCACGATTTCATCCGCCGTGCCTTTGACAATGGCGCCGTCTTTGATGATGGCACCTTCACCAATGATGGCGCGTTCGATGTGAACACCGCGACCTACCCGTGCATTTGGCATAATCACGCTATCTTTAACCTCAGAACCTTTACCAACCTCGGCTCCGCAGAAAATAACAGAACGTTCCGCACGGCCATCAATAGCGCAGGATTCATGGATCATGGAGTGCAGGAGCTCAGCGCGTGTATGACGTGCTTTGAATGCACTCGGTTTAGTTCTCCAGTCACGAGTAAACATCGGCCAATCTTCTTTTTGCAGGCTCCAGTCTTCATCGTTATGAAGCAGATCCATGTGCGCATCCCATAAACTCTTCACGGTACCCACGTCTTTCCAATAACCATTGAAGTTATATACGAAGAGAGGGGTATTTTCATTCAACATTTGAGGAATCACATCTTTACCGAAGTCATGGCTGGATTCCGGATTTGCGGCATCTTCGATTAAGTGGCGCTTCAGGTATTCCCATTTGAACATGTAAATGCCCATGGAAGCCAGATTGCTTTTTGGTTCGGCCGGTTTCTCGGCAAACTCAGTCACTCTCAGATTCTCATCCGCGGCCATAATGCCGAAGCGATGGGCTTCCTCCCAAGGAACCTCCATAACGGAAATGGTCGCTACCGCTTCATTGGCTGTATGAGCTTCCAGCATTTCACGATAATTCATATGATAAATATGGTCGCCCGACAAAATTAGAACATTTTCGGGGTTTTGTTGGTCAATATAGTCCATATTTTTATAAATAGCATCCGCGGTTCCCAAGTATTCGTCATTTCCTGTATGATAAGATGGAAGTAAGGAAATTCCTGCCTCACTTGAAGTACCATGTCCCCAAGGTTCTCCTCCACCAATGTGATCATGTAATGAATCAGCTTGATACTGCGTCAGAACACCTACGGTGTCGATTCCTGAGTTTACGCAGTTGCTGAGAGGAAAATCGATAATCCGGTAGTGCCCGCCAAACGGTACAGCGGGTTTTGCGATACTTGAGGTTAAAGGGGCTAATCGCTTCCCTTCTCCTCCCGCCAACAGCATAGCGATGCAATCTTTATTAAACATAATCGTTTCCCTCCCAAGATATTTGTCCAGTGTAGTACATACATAAACGCAATGCGGAGCTATTGAAACGATGTATACTGTAAAAATCCTGAAAAATTACAACATTTTTTTACACACCGCATTTTTCTTTTCAACTTGGCTAGAATGGGGTAATGGTTAATGTTATATCTATTTTCTGGAGAAGAAGGTGATCTCTTGGCCATTCAACCGTTAACAAACCCGGAAATTTCGCCGGAGCACATTTATTTGTTTCATGAAGGAAACCTTCATCACAGTTATCGAATAATGGGCGCACAGCCTGCGATCGAAGATCATCGTCAGGGGTACCGTTTTACTGTGTGGGCTCCGAATGCCACAGAAGTAGGACTGGCTTTAGATCGTAATGGATGGAAAGGTGAACAGGAACCTTTATATAAGATACCCGATTCTGGATTTTGGAGTCGTTTTATTCCGGAAATCAGTGAAGGAACTTTATACAAATTCCGTATATTAACGGAAGATGGTACCGAATTGCTGAAAGCTGACCCTTATGCTTTCCAGGCGGAAGTACGTCCGCGTACGGCATCCGTCACCAGCTCCATTGAAGGTTACAAATGGAATGATGGCGCGTGGAGACGCAAACAACGAGGCGTGTATAACAAACCTCTACATATTTATGAAATGCATGCTGGAACCTGGAAACGGAAAGAAGACGGAACTCTGTACAGTTATCGTGAACTTGCAGACTTGCTTGTTCCTTATTTATTGGAGATGAAATATACCCATGTTGAGATGATGCCCCTGAGTGAACATCCTTACGATCTTTCGTGGGGGTATCAAAATACAGGATTTTATGCGCCAACCAGCCGTTATGGGCAACCTAAAGATCTGATGTATCTGATTGATACGCTACATCAGGCAGGAATAGGCGTATTGCTCGATTGGGTCCCTGCACATTTTGCCAAGGATGCTCATGGCTTGCGTTTGTTTGATGGAACGCCTTTGTATGAATATGCAGACCCACTGTTAGCAGAGAGACCAGGCTGGGGCACCCTCAGCTTTGACTACTCTAAACCAGAGATTCGTTCGTTCTTGATCTCTAATGCGTTGTACTGGATGGAGATGTACCATTTCGACGGACTGCGGGTTGACGCCGTAACCAGCATGCTTAAGTTGGATTTCGAAAAGCGGCCAGGACAATACCGAACGAATAACGAAGGTGGCCTGGAGAACAAGGAAGCTGTTGCTTTTTTGCAGCAGTTGAATGAAACGGTCTTCAAGTACTTTCCCTATGCACTGATGATGGCAGAAGAATCCAGTGCATGGCCGATGGTTACTTCGCCAGTAGATCAGGGTGGGTTAGGGTTTAACTACAAATGGAACATGGGTTGGATGAACGATACCCTTGACTACATGGAATCGGATTTTCACGAGCGTCCTTCCAAACATCATTTGCTGACATTCCCGGTCGTATACTCCTTTGCAGAAAATTACGTGCTTCCTCTGTCGCATGACGAGGTCGTTCATGGCAAAAAGTCGCTCCTAGACAAGATGCCAGGAACATACGAGCAG
Organism: Paenibacillus sp. FSL W7-1088; assembly: GCF_037969855.1. NCBI lineage: Bacteria > Bacillati > Bacillota > Bacilli > Caryophanales > Paenibacillaceae > Paenibacillus > Paenibacillus sp. FSL W7-1088. Next base: position 4,335,520 of record NZ_CP150216.1, on the reverse strand, counting down.
AAGTTTGCCGGCATGCGTGCCTTTATGGGGTACTTTATGACCTTCCCAGGCAAAAAACTGCTGTTTATGGGTGGAGAATTCGGCCAGTTTATCGAATGGAAAGACGAGGATCAACTGGACTGGTTTTTGCTGAACTACGACAGTCACCGTAAACTCCACAAGTTTGAACGGGATCTGTCCGAGCTATACTTGGGCGAAAAAGCTTTGTGGGAGCTTGATCATTCCTTTGACGGTTATGAATGGATCACTCCGGATGATCAGGACCAAAGTGTCATTTCATATGTGCGCAAAGGAAAAAAACCTGCGGATACACTCCTTGTGCTCATTAACTTTCAGCCAGTCAAGCGGGAGCGTTACCGGATTGGTGTCATGCGTCCCGGTATGTATACCGAAGTTCTGAACAGTGATCATTCCGATTACGGCGGATCAGGCATTATCAATGATATGCAGCTTACTACTGAAAAGATTCCTTTTCATGGGCAACCACATAGTCTGGAAGTTGTTTTGCCACCGCTAAGCGTAGTTATTTTAAAAAAGAACACACGTCGGAAAACGGATGCATTGCCCCTTGAAGTTCAATCCGTCAGAGAAAAAGCCAGTACCACTAAAACCAGTAAAACAAAAGATAGCACTACAGTTAAACCCAAAAGGAGGACGAAGGCATGAATATTCTATTTGCTGCTGCTGAAGTACATCCATTTATCAAAACAGGAGGCCTTGCTGACGTCATCGGCGCATTACCACAGGCATTAAAGAAAAGTGGGGCAGATGTTCGTGTTATTTTACCCAAATACAAGGGCATTGCGGGTGAGTATAAAGAAGCGATGGAGCCTGTCATCACAACAGATGTTCCTCTGGGTTGGCGCAGACCTTATTGTGGAATCGAGATGCTGGTTCATGACGGAATTCCTGTCTACTTTGTAGACAATGAATACTATTTTGGACGAGATGGCGTGTATGGGTATATGGATGACGGGGAGCGTTTTGCCTTCTTCAATCGTGCTGTTCTCGAGGTGCTGCCGCAAATTGAATTCAAGCCGGATGTGCTGCACAGTCACGATTGGCATGCAGGCATGATTCCTTTATTACTGGAGGCTCATTATGCGCATGATTCCTTCTACAGTGACATGAAAACCGTTTTTACGATACATAACCTGTTATATCAAGGTGTGTTTCCACATGATTTATTCAGTGATCTGCTTGAGCTGGATGATCGGTATTTCACGGTGGATGGGGCAGAATATTATGGCAATGTCAATTTTCTCAAAGTAGGAATCGTTTTTGCGGATCATGTAACAACTGTCAGCCCTACCTACGCCAAGGAAGTGCAAACTTCCTATTATGGCTATGGTCTGGATGGGTTGCTCAGCTCATTGGGCGATCGTTTCAGTGGGATTGTGAACGGTATTGATACCAAGAGTTACAACCCCGCAACGGATCATAAAATTGCGGTTAAATACAGAACCAGCCTGTCCAAGAAAATCGAGAACAAGATCGAGCTGCAAAAGGAATTAGGATTGCCTGTACGTCCGGATGCTCCACTAATGGTGATGGTTACAAGGCTTGTGGATTCCAAAGGGTTGGATCTGGTGTGTCGTGTATTGGATGAATTATTGTATTATGACGACATTCAGTTCGCAGTATTGGGTACTGGGGATCCGGCTTATGAGCACTGGTTCCGTGAGGCAGCTAATCGTTATCCGCTAAAAATGTCTGCTCAGATTACGTTTAATGATGGGTTATCCCGCCGTTTTTATGCAGGCAGTGATCTGTTCCTGATGCCATCGAGGTTCGAGCCATGTGGCATTAGCCAGCTGCTTGCACTCCGTTATGGCAGTGTACCGCTTGTCCGGGAAACAGGGGGTCTGAACGATACGGTGCAGGCATACAATGAATTCAGCGGAGAGGGGAATGGATTCTCCTTCACCAGCTTTAACGCACATGATATGATGAACACCATTCGCCGTGCTGAAGAATTTTACCGTCAGCCCGAGCACTGGAAAAAAATCGTGAAAAATGCAATGAGCGGAGATTATAGCTGGAACGTCTCAGCAGAAGAGTATATGGATATTTATCGCCGCATAATGCTTGAATCTGTGAAATAGATTTGCACAAATCAGCCGCAGTATATTCGTACTGTGGCTTTTTTGTACGATCATAAGGAGGAGGCGAATTTAAAATGAACAACTACATTAATTTTACCTCTACTTACAATCCTAATTTGCAGGCTTTAAGCAGTGCCGACGGGTATGATTCCGTCAAAATGAATGAAATGTTTGGCCAGATCATGGGTAATATCGCCTCTGTACAATCCACGCTGACAGGTAGCCATATTGATGTAAGGAATTTTGCTCCCGGAGATGGAAGCGATCAGACAGCTCAGATCAAAGCTTTTTTTGACTCGGCACAGGAAGGTGACGTTTTATTATTTACATCAGGGCACTATAAAGTTGTTAAGACGGGCTGGTTTTATACGTTTAGCGGCAGATCCGTCATCATCAAGGCACTGCCAGGTGCAATATTGGAGGTCTCGGATCAAGGACTCCGAATTGAAGGAAGCAATCATGTAGAAATTAGTGGTTTAACCTTGGTTCGCACGACTCAAGCAGGTTGGAGTAAAAACAAGACAGGGCTTAACATCGAGAATTCGAGCAATGTACTATTGCAGCATAATGATATTAGTAAATTTACCGATGGCATTGGAGTGAATGGTTCCAGCAGTCAAGACAATCCCGCCCGAAATGTCGTCATAAGAAACAATAAGCTTCATCACTTGGGAGAAGAGCCGATTGCAGTTCGGAGTCATTTGGTTTTTGTGGTGATTCGTGAGAATGACTGTTACCGCTATCTGGGGGATGGCATCCTGGTCAAGGGAACATGGCATGTTTCGATCACCGACAACTTTCTGCACACTCCTGTATTATCCAGTGATTCAGATTTTGCTTCTTTTTCAGGCGGACAACAGGTAAATAATATGCCTACAGTCGGTGGTGGGATTACCTGTAACAATGAGGGAGGAGAGACTGGAGCCAAAAACCTGCACATACATGGCAATAGCCTGATTGGAACAGCATTTGGTGTGGGGCTTATCGGTTTTGAAGGCGCATTTGTAACCTCCAATGTCTTTAAGGATATCAAAATCACGTCTGTTATTTCAGTATCTTTCCTTCCCTCCCAATATAATCCTAATGACTTAAGCAACCATCTGTTTGTAATCCAGGGTAACCTGATCGACACCATCTCCAGGTCAAGTGCTACTGCTGCCATAGAAGCGAAAACCAGTACGGGTCCAGAAGGCATGGACATCGGAGTTATATCAGACAACATTATTATTCCTAGAGGTAAACACTGGGGAATTGTGGCGGATGGTCATATTATCGTAAAAGGCAATTATATTGCCCAAGCGGGCATTGCCATGGATATCGCTAATGGAGTGATTGCATCAAGCAACATCATTGAGCCTGGCTTTGAAACGACCAATCCTGACCGGATGGTCAGTCTGCATAATGATTGTACCTTTTCTCATAATTCAGTTGCAGGAAAAGGTACATGTATTCAATTACGTGGCTCCAACAATATCATTACTGGAAATCGCTTAAAATATGAGGGAACATGGTGGGCAGTGCATCTGGACATGGTTAATAACACGGTGGAGGGCAATATCATAACAGATAACATGCTGATGGTTGCGGCAAGTGCGGCGGGACGTTATCTCTTTGGCGCAAGTCCCTTCACAAACGGGAAAAACATAGTTGTAGATCTAGTTAAGGATAATAATGGAACGTTATATCAATTCGTAAATGAAATGGTCATGCAGGGTCCGAATTCTACGCGGTGGAGAATCACCATAGATGCGAAAGGGGATTTGAAAACGACGAAGTTATAGCTTCAGTAAAGTCTTCGTCAGAAAACTCCTGAAGCATCTGATGATCCATTAAAGGGTCGTTCAATATTTCAGGAGTTTTCTGGCAAGTATTAGCTCGGTTCCAATTGTCTATACAAAATGCGGTATCCATAAGGATCAAGTTTAATATTCATCATGCCATTGGTGGGAACAACAGCATCTTCGGTTAAGGCATCTTTCCAGTCCATGGTTTCCATTGGATGTGACAGGGTACGTTCTTGCGGAGTATTGTTCATCCACACCGTAAAGTGGAGAGTGTCATCCATACGTTCATATATGATGCATGGATCGTTGTGATCGGCCTTCAGAAAACGGAAGCGGCCTTTGCGCAGAGACTCATTACTTTTCCGCAAATCAATCATCAGACGGTAGAAGTCATAAAGCTCCTGATCTTGCTTGGCAGGATCCCATTGCATGCATTTACGACAATCCGGATCACCTTCTCCACGTATACCCACCTCATCCCCATAGAATATACAGGGCGTACCAATATAAGTGAAAAGAAACACAACCGACAATTTTAATCTGCGTTTGTCTTCTCCAGCTCGGGTAAGCAGACGTGGGGTGTCATGACTGCACAGCATGTTGAAGATGACTTCATTCGTCTGTTGCGGGTAACGCATAATGAGTGATCCCATCTCGTTAGCGAAGTTATACCCATCCATCGAACCACAGAAGAACTCAAGCACCTTGTCAGCAAAAGGGTAGTTCATTACGGAATCAAATTGATCTCCCATGAGCCAGGTGAGGGAATCACTCCATACTTCGCCTACAATATAGGCTTCCGGATTGGCGGTTTTGACCACTTTGCGGAAATCGCGCCAGAAATGGTTATCCACTTCATTCGCAACATCGAGTCGCCAACCGTCGAGTTTAATCTCCTTGATCCAGTATTCAGCCACATCAAGCAAATAGTCTTTTACTTCGGGATTAGCAGTGTTGAACTTGGGCATATTGCCATAAAATCCAAATGTATCGTAGGTTGGGATACCATCCTTGATCTGCACCGGATATTCATTGATATGGAACCAGTCTGCATATTTGGAATTTTTGCCGTTCTTCAGTACATCCTGAAAAGGAGGGAAGTCTTCGCTGCAATGGTTAAAAACCGCGTCAAGCATGACCCGGATTCCACGGCGATGACATTGTTCCGCCACTTCTTTGAGTAGCTCATTATCCCCGAAATGAGGATCTACTTTTTTATAATCAACGGTATCGTATTTATGGTAGGAGTTTGCTTGAAACAGCGGGGTAAAGTAAATGGCATTAACACCGAGCTTAGTCAGATCATCCAGGTGATTGAGCACCCCCTGCAGGTCTCCGCCAAAGTAGTTATCCAGTTCAGGTCGGCCACCCCATTCCTGGGTTCCTTCAGGGTTCAGGTCGGGATTGCCATTGGCAAACCTTTCGGTCATGATTTGGTAGAACACGGCTTCTTTGGCCCATTCGGGAACCTTAAACACATCGATTTCATGAATATAGGAAAATTCATAATATCCTCCGGTAGGATATGGCTGAGCATAATGAATTCCGTTATCAGCCAGATAAATATTTTCGGTACCAGCGGTAATGCGGAAGATGTATGTCAGGCGCTTGAATTTGGGCTTAACTGCAGTTTCCCAGTAATCAAACATACTGTCGGAAGCCGCTTTCTCCAGTTGAATTTCTTTATAGGTTCCATTCCAATCATATTTATCACCAGTCAGTGCAGTCACATATTGCACATCGTTTCTCTTCGTTCGTACACGCAGGTGAATCGTCGAGGGATTATAAGCATAGGCCCATTTATCGCGGGGAACGTGATACATCGCTTCGAGCAGCATGACAACACCTCCTGAAACTAAGATACAGTTATAGCTATAAATAACCAAGTTAGAGAGCATATGAACCATAAGTGCGGTCGCTAAATGTAAGAATTTCAACATTTTTCAATGTTTTCTTTTCACAGCATCTCCACCTTGTGTCCGTATATACGTACTTATCAAAACAAAAAAAGGTGCCCCTTAAGACCTGAAATGCAGGTCATGGGGAACACCCTAGGTTAATATACAACAGTTCACGAAAAACTTAGCGACTTGCTTGCTTAAACTCTGTTTGAATGGTTTGCAGCAGCTCAGGCTGTGTAAGAACATCATAAGCAGTTGCAGCAATTGCCTTGGCTCCAAGGATCATACCATCCAGGGCCCGTTCCTGAAGCGCCAGATCACGGAATTCAATGGAATGAAGCGTATGAACTTCGTCCACAACACGGATATACGGATGGATTGCAGGACAACGCAAGGATACGTTACCGATATCCATGGAACCATGGTCGTTGCCACTGACGATCTCTTCTTGAGAAATGCCGAGTTCAAGCAGATTAGCACTGAATGCAGCAGATAACGATTCATTCGTGACCATCTCATCATAGGATGTCTCGTAATTGGATGTCACAAGCCGGCATCCGGTTTGCAGAGCAGAACCTTCCGCAATCTGAATTACACGTTGAGTGAGAATATTCAACTCTTTTCTCGTTGAGGCTCGTACATAGAATTGAGCAGAAGCGTAGTCAGGAATGATGTTGGCTGCCTGTCCTCCGCTGTTGATAACCCCGTGGATACGAACCGTACTTTTCACTTGTTGACGGAACGCATTAATGCCATTAAACGTCTGGATAACCGCATCCAGGGCATTGATGCCTTCATGTGGACTTGCAGCAGCATGCGAAGATTTCCCATGGAATTCAAATTGTACGGCATCAATAGCCAGGGAGCTGCCAGATTTCTCATACGCGTAATAAGGATGCGCCATCAGTGCGATATCACAGTCATCGAATAAACCCGCTTCAGCCATAGGCACTTTGGCCCCACGTGTTTCTTCCGCTGGTGTACCGAACACTTTCAATGTTCCGCCCACTTCATCCAGTATGGACTTCAGACCTACCGCAGCTCCGAGGCTCATCATGCAGATCAGATGGTGCCCACAAGCATGACCGATTTCCGGTAGTGCGTCGTATTCACATAACAGGGCAATGGTCGGACCTGGCTTGGATGCAGCATACGTACCGATGAATGCGGTGTCCAAGCCCAGGACAGGAGCTTCTACGGAAAAACCATGGTATGCAAGCTCTTCTTTTAACCGGGCAGAGGCGAGGTATTCTTCATTCCCAAGTTCGGGATTCGCACCAATGTATGATGAAATCTCTTTAAAACGGGAAGCATATTGATCAATTACAGTGAAAATTTGTGTTTTGGTATGTGTCATGCTGGACTCCTTAAGCAAAAATGAAAATAATTCAATAATTATATCATAGTTGCGGTTATTTTTCAGAAACTAGTCAGGATTTGTAATGTCGAAATGCATTGCATAATCATGCATTCTACTTTATAATGACTCAGGCATCAACAACAGAAAGCATACAAAGTATTATAAGGGGAGAACAGGGTTGAAATTGATTAGTCGTTACACCATGATGCTGCTAGCTCTTGTGGTCTTGTTAACTACGGTTGCACCTGTTGCGTCGGCAACGGGAACTACAGGCAATTCAGGCAGTAAAAAGCTGGTGCTCGGTACAAGTGCCGATTTTGCACCATATGAATTCCATAAAGTGATTGATGGTAAAGACCAAATCGTCGGATTTGATATTTCGATTGCTAAAGAAATTGCTGCGGATCTAGGCGCAGAGCTTGTAATAGAGGATATGGGTTTTGACGGACTTCTTCCTGCGTTACAGAGTGGTCGTGTGGATATGGTCATCTCTGGAATGACGCCAACGGATGAGCGTAGACAAAGCATTGACTTCTCCGATACCTATTATAAATCCAAGCAAGTCATCATGATTCGCAATGCGGATAAAGATAAATATCCAACCATGGCTGATCTGGAAAATGAAAAAATTGGTGTCCAAAAGGGCTCCATTCAGGAAACGATTGGCCAGGGAATCCCCGGCGCAAAACTGACAGCACTTGATAAAATATCTGATATCGTACTGCAATTGCAGACCAATCGTGTAAATGCTGCAATCGTTGAGGATACGGTAGCTGCCGGTTACCTGGATGATGTGATTGGACTAGCTCCGGCTATTCCGGATGAAGAGCAGGCCGAAGCGGCAATCGGGATTCGTAAGGGCAATACGGAATTGCTGAATGCAGTGAACGGAACGCTCGAACGTCTGAAAAGCGAAAATAAAATCGATCAGATGGTCACTGAAGCAAGCCAGTTGATGGCAGACAAGGTGAAAAAAGATCAAAACATTTTTCAAGTGTTCTGGCAATACAAAAGCTTTTATGCAACAGGTGTGGGTTACACCCTATTACTGTCTGCACTCGGTGTAATATTCGGGGTAATTATCGGTTTGATCATCTGTCTGTTACGTCTGCATGACGTCTCAATTCTGCGTTGGATTGGAACAGCTTACGTTGAAGTTATTCGTGGTACACCAATGCTGGTTCAATTGATGATTATCTATTACGGGCTTGCCTTGACGTTCGGTATTACATTTTCGCCGCTTCAGGCGGGGATTATCACACTATCCATTAATAGTGGTGCCTATCTTGCGGAGATTTTCCGTGCTGGTATACAGGGTGTGGATCGCGGCCAACTGGAAGCAGCTCGTTCCCTAGGAATGGGCAGAGGTGCGGCCATGCGCTTCATCGTGCTCCCACAAGCGTTCAAAGCGGTGTTGCCGGCGATCGGTAATGAGTTCGTGACCATTATCAAGGAATCCTCCATTATCTCGGTTATCGGTATGGTGGACATTATGTACCAGGCAAGTGTGGTCAAAAATATTACGTATCAAGGGATGAATCCATTCCTGATTGCGGCAGCCATCTACTTTGTGCTGACGTTCATTTTGTCCAAACTGCTGGGTCGACTGGAAAGGAAGTTGGGTGCAAGTGATAGACGTTAGACAATTATATAAATCCTATGATAAGAACGAAGTGCTTAAAGGCATTAACGTAACGATTGGCAAAGGCGAGGTTGTCGTGGTCATCGGTCCGTCCGGATCGGGGAAAAGTACCTTTTTGCGTTGTCTGAACTTACTGGAGAAACCTACTTCCGGTGAGATTAACTTTGAGGGAGTTTCGATCACTGACCCGAAACACAACATTAATGCAACTCGTGAAAAAATGGGGATGGTATTCCAGCATTTCAATCTGTTTCCGCACAAAACGGTGCAGCAGAACATTACGATTGCTCCCATTAAAGTGAAGAAACAGCCTGCACATGAAGCGGAACAAATCTGTGCAGATTTGCTCAAGACGGTGGGCCTCTCTGACAAAAAAGACGCCTATCCAAATCAGCTGTCCGGTGGACAGAAACAACGGATAGCTATTGCAAGAGCGCTCGCGATGCAGCCGCATGTCATGCTCTTTGACGAGCCAACGTCTGCACTGGACCCTGAAATGGTGGGTGAAGTCCTGGATGTTATGAAGCGGCTTGCAGAGGGCGGCATGACCATGGTTATTGTGACGCATGAGATGGGCTTCGCACGCGAAGTGGGTGACCGCATCCTGTTTATGGATGGCGGGGTAATTGTAGAAGAAGGAACGCCTGCTGAAGTGTTCGGTGAGCCCAAGCATGCACGTACACGTGACTTCCTTGCTAAAGTGCTCTAATACATCCAAGTTATTCAGGATGAAGATCAGGATGAAATTGCAAAATCTATACTTTGGATGAGAATTTCATCCCCTCATACATCCCTGTCGACGACCCGTCGGCAGGGATTGTTTTGTTATGTAAGGAAACGCACGGATTAACATAAAAAGTAACGTTTCTGTCATCAGCGATATAAGCTCAAATAGACATTTTTTTGAAAAAAACCGCTTAGATTCAGCCATGATGTTGAAGTGAATTAGACAGATGGTAACATTTACTACGACTCTTGGTTACAAAATTGTGATATATTTGTTCCTGCCGAAACTTCCGGAGTTGGGAGTGCGGGGGATGTAACGATGCAGAGTGTGCTTGGGGAAGAATCATTTGCACACGGCTTGGGGTGAATTAGGGCTACATAAATTCTTAATGTAATTGAACCTATAGGGTGGTTTCCTCCATCCGAATCCGACAACTAACTTCGCAGGCATAATGAGGGAGGAAGACCATGATTAACAAGAAACGTATAGCCAAAACAGCAACAGCTTTGCTGACAGCAGCAATGCTCATTCAGGCCGTTCCGGCTCACGCTGATTCAGTTCATGTGGCCAAAGAGGGGGATACCTTCTATACCTTATCCAAACAATACGGAGTTGGACTTAACGCTCTTATCAAAGCTAACAATGACATTTCAGCTTACAACATTTATGGTGGTTTGAAAATTACGATTCCTGGAAAAACAACGTACACAGCTTCTGCTGCAGAAGCTAAAACGGAGGCTAAAACGATCACTACTGCAAGTCTTGACGTTAATGCAGATAGTAAAGTTGTACAAGCCTGGGGAAAAACGTTTGATTACAGCAAAGCGGTCGATGTCAAAGCAACAGCATACTCCGCGGACGCTTCCGAAAATGGAGGATGGGGTGCTGTGGACTACTTCGGTAACCCGCTCGAATTGGGAACCATTGCAGTAGACCCAAGTATTATTCCATTGGGAACTAAGGTACTGGTAACAGGTCATACACACCCAGGACTGCCAAAACAGGCATTTGTCGCTACGGCTCGTGATGTGGGCAGCGCCATTAAAGGCCATAAGATCGATATCTTTATTCCTGGCAGCAAACAATCCGTGAGCACATTTGGTATTCAGGATGTTGAACTTTACATTTTGAAATAAAAATCAAAGCGTAGCTGCACATCATCATATGTGATTCCAACTAAATCTAAATTAAACAGTAAAGGGTGTCCCTTAATCACGAGAATGTGATTGAAGGGCACCCTTTTGAATATCCGACTTCTGGATTCTTTGACCTATTTGCCCTTTGGCAGTTCTAGCATTTCGTCCAAAGTCACCAGCTCGTACCCGCGGTTACGCAATTCCTCGATAACTTCAGGCAACGCCTCGATGGACCCACTCAGCTTTGATCCGACACCGCCTCCTGCATGCTGAAGAACAATGGAACCCGGTTTGACGGCGGACAGGATGTTTTGTTTGACTTCCTCTTTGGAGAGGCCCTTCCAGTCCAGGGAATCGACATTCCAGTTCACAATGCTGTAATGTTGTTTGGCTGCCCATTGCAGCTGCTGCTCGTTAATGTCGCCGTAAGGTGGACGAATCATTTTGGGTGTGTACCCCACCAGATCCCGAATAATATCCCCGGTATGTAAGATTTGTTTGCGAAATGCATTCATGGTCAGCTTACTGAACTCCGGGTGATTGTAGCTGTGATTGCCAACAATATGCCCTTCCTTCACCATGCGTTTCACTAAATCCGGATGTTTCTCGGCGCGATGTCCCACAATGAAAAACGTAGCCCGCACCTTGTGTTTTTTTAGAATATCCAACACCTGCGGGGTGAACCGTGGATCAGGTACGTCATCAAAAGTCAGTGCGACCTTTTTTGTCGAGGGGCCATTCGTTTTGAATGTATCCGCATATTTCTGTCGGAGCTGTCCCAGCGTCAGCTGCTCCTCTTCGGAAGAATCAGACTTCGAAGCAGGTTCGGTTTGCGGGCTTGAAGAAGCCCATAACTGAGCAGGAGCGTAACTTCCTCCCAGAAGAATGACCATGATGGATAACATGATGAGGCGTATACGCATGTTAGTGCCTCCTTTTCCCAAATTGCGTTCTCTTTGGTATGCCCGGGGCCATCCGTATTTATGCATGATGTGAGATGTTTCATTGCTGATTCAGAAAATCAAAGCCATAATTCCACCATATATATAGAAAAGGACAGGTGGAGCAGGATGAGTACATACGACTTAAATTCCGTTCGGTTACAGGTGATCGAAGCAGGAGAAGATAAGGTTTTTATAATAACTGGAGGCAGATCACACATTGGAGCAGTAGCGATATTTTATCCGGATCGTGAACGGGTGAGTGGAGCTACGGTGCATATTCCAGGACATAAAGAACAAGAACTGTGTGAAAGACTGGCACGTAAGGCTGCCCTGCATTTAAAGGTAACCGTCACTGTGATTATGGGGATTCACTTTGACGCCATTACGCGGATGCAGATTGATGAGATTGTGCAGACTGCAGAGAAGCTGCTTGATGAGGAGCTGTGCCAAACGGGTCGACTAATTCAATAGTTCGATGTAAGCAAAATAGGCTAAAATCGTTTTTTATGATTTTTTTTGTTAAAATTGAAACGAGTAGAACATTGCCACGTATGTATGATTATATACAAGGATGAACTATCGACTAGGAGGAATACCATAATGTCCATTTTCAAACGATTACGCGATTTAACCATGTCTAACATTAACTCTATTATTGACAAGGCAGAAGATCCGATCAAGATGACGGATCAATATATCCGGGATATGCAGGAAGATCTTGAAGATGCGGAGAAAGCTGTTGCTGCACAGATTGCCATTGAGAAGAAATTCAAGCAGCTGTTCGAAGAACAGGAAGCTCTCGTGAAGAAACGTGAGGAGCAAGCACATACAGCAGCACGTGCACAGAATATGGATTTGGCCCGTCGGGCACTGGAAGAGAAAAAAGTCGCTGAAGAGAAGATGGCTGAATACAAAACAAGCTATGATCAAAATAAAGCTTCTGCCGATAACCTTCGTGGCAAGCTGGACGAAATGCGTAAACAATTGACTCAAATGAAAAATAAACGCGAAACATTGGTTGCGCGCTACAACGCGGCAAAAGCTCAAACCGAAATCAACAAGGCGCTGAACGGATTTAGCTCCGACACTGCAAGTGCCGGCATGAAGCGTATGGAAGAAAAAATGATGCAGATGGAAGCTCAGGCTGAAGCCAGCAATGAGATGTCGTCCAAAGGTAAATCGCTGGACGATGAGTTTGAGAAGCTGGGCAAGGATCAGGCTGTCGAGGATGAACTGGCAGCATTGATGAAGCAATACGAAAATAAGAACTAAACCTTGTAAGCAAGCAGGGGCACTAGCGGAGGAGAGACCAGCGTTTCTCCTTCGCTTTTAATTGCGGTTCATGTTGAAATGTGGGGGCTATGTAAATGGATTTGAACATTTTGGCAATGCTGGTCTGGACGTTATCGGGTTCGGTTTTGCTGTTTGTCTTGATGTATGTGGATTCTTTGTTCACGAAGTATAAGGATTTTGCCGAAGTGAAGGCCGGCAATATGGCCGTTACGACACGTATGGTTATGAAGCTGTTTGCTCAGGGATACGTACTCGCCACCTCCATTTCGACAGCGGGTCATCTTGGAGAAGCGTTGCTTGTATCCGTTGTTTCCTTTGTCATTTTGCTGATTCTGGAGAGTGTGGTTCACTTTATGATTCGGAGATGGGCCAACCTGGATCTGGATACGGGAATACAGCAGGGCAAGACAGGTTACGGTTTGTTCTCGGGTGCCCTACATATCGTGGGCGCATTAATTATTGCAGCTTGTTTATAAGATAAAGAACAGGAGTAATGGGCATGAGTGTGTGGAAACGGATTAAAGGGATAATAGCCAAACCTGAACCGCCTAAGGCAGAGAAAACTATGCTTCAGCTGGCACCTGGTGATATCTGTGAGGTTTCGCTGGTCACCTATGAAGTTGTTGGGCGGGTACATCATCGAGCACGGAATGCGGCTGTCCTCACGTTGCAGGATGGTACGGCAATCCGACATTTGCATATTGAAGAACGGGAAATGACCCGGTATGCCCTCTATACACCCATTGATGGACGTCTCGATGCACCGGATGAGGTGCCTACATTGCTGGATCTGGATGGACGTGCGTATCATCTGGAGGAAGAATACGGAGGAATGGTAACCACTGCAGGCAGGACACCCTATGGTCAGGCGGGGGAACAATTAGTATGGCAATATCAGTCTGATGATAACATGCTTTTGCGTGTGGAGTGGCAAGACAGAAGATTTACACTGTATGAGGGTGAGTCCATTCTTCCTGCGGATATCAAAGTGATTCGTTCGAGCTAGGAGAGGTTCCAATGAAAAAGCGCTTGGCACATGGATTAAAATTAATGCTGGTCCTCAGCCTTGTGATGTCGCTGCTGTCCGCGTGCGGAGCACCTTCCGTTCAGGACACATATCCGCTTGAATCGGTCAGCGGCAGTGGTAACACGACATCCTATGTGTACCGAGCTGCCGATCGTACCGTTCCAGAGGTCGCTCAGGAATTATCTGAACAGCGGAAGCCGGATCAGATCTCGGCGGAAAATACAGAGCGGATGTTCCTGGTGTATCAGGACCAGTATTATCATTTGCAGCAAGACCCGAATAAAGTGGAAGACACCTTGGTTGAGGTGGATTCCAAGGAATATGTTCGGCAGAATTATGATTCGTCCTTTTTGCAAGGCTACTTAACCGCAACATTAATCGGTAATTTGTTTGATTCGTTCGGGGGTAGAGGGTCCGGTACGTATCGGGGTTATACGAACAAGGACACGTACAAGCCAAGAGAAGGCTCCTATCGGACACCGACGAGCAGCGATAAAAAGGTGGCTCCACCGATTACCGTTGACCGAAAAGGGTCAATTACCCGGCGTGGCAGCGATAAGGATTCGAGCGTAGGGTCCGGTGGAGGATTATTCAGCCGAAATAAGGAACAAAGCAAAGGTACAATTGATCGTAATAAGAGCAGTGGCGGCCTTGGAGGATTGTTTGATTCACCGAAGAGCTCTTATAAAAAGCCCAAAACGAGGGTTGGCGGTGGCCGAATCATGAGGCGTAGGTAGCACTTCTCATGAAAGGGACCCGCAATATTAAATCATTCGCAGAAGAACAGTGAAAAGGTAAGGTGGAGCGAGCTATGCCACTGAACATGACCTTGGACGCTGTTCTTTTTGTTTTACGATTTGCGGACATGATGAGACTTTCGAACACGAGGAATGGTTGTGGCAGGTTGTTTGCGAATCCAGCGGATATAAGGAGCGATGCGCTCATCTTGCCTTAGTGCCTGTATTCCAGTTAAACCTAAGGTCATAATATCACGATTGGTATATAGGGAATGAATTTGTTTGTGGCAAGGGATACAGAGATCGGCAGTAGGCATGTGCGTTCCGCCCATTTCTTTTGGTGTCAGGTGATGGACGGTTGTCTCGACAGGCTCCCTTCCACATAATTCGCATTGTTGGTTCATATATGTCAGCTCCTTTTCTCTTACATATTATGGTCTGTCGATTCGTCTTTCATGTGAATGGGTTGTTGGTGAGTACTTGTCATGACCTGGCTTTCGGGCTACACTTTTTAAGATGAACAAATGACCCAGGGAGGTTCTATCGCCATTGAAAATAAATTCACATTCAACAGATATGTCGACTTCGAAATTTATCCGTAAAGCTATACAAGTACCGGATGCGCAGGCGAAAGTTGCTGCTCATGTCAGTTCGGGTTCAATAGAAAAGGTAACACTTGAGCAAGCACATGGTCGAACGCTTGCTGAGACAATTCATGCTCCCCATCCTTACCCATTCTTTCGTCGTTCCGGAATGGATGGATTTGCGATTCTAAGTTCGGATACGATTGAAGCATCCAGCGAGCAGCAGATTTGGTTCCGTATCATTGATGAAATTCCATGCGGGTATATATCGGATCTTACGATTACATCGGGTACAGCTGCTCGGATCATGACAGGAGCTCAGGTACCGGAAGGTGCAGATGCTGTTGTTATGATGGAGATGACTGAAAGTAAAGAAGAGCATGGGGAACAATGGATTGGCCTGAAGCGCCATATTCAGCCGGAAGCCAACATTACGCCGATTGGATTGGAGGTGCATGAGGGGCAATTGCTGCTTGAAGCAGGAACGATTATTCAGGCAGGTGAACAATCCGTGCTGGCGACATTCGGCGTAGGTCAAGTGCCTGTATACAAACGCCCCAAGGTAGCCATTTTTGCAACAGGTACAGAGTTGTTGGAAGTGGACGAGCCGCTGCAACCCGGGCGTATTCGGAACAGTAACAGCTATATGCTTCGTTCTCTGGTCGTTGAAGCGGGGGGCGAGCCGGTTATGTATGGTTCGATTGCTGATGACGTAGATACTGCACGTACGAAGCTTGGTGAGGCGCTTGAACATAATGATATGGTGGTCACAACAGGTGGGGTATCGGTTGGGGATTATGATATAATGGGGGATTTGGTTCGGGAAGGGAATATGGAGATGCTGTTTAATAAAGTGACCATGCGTCCCGGCAGTGTTACGACGGCTGCTGTGATTAATGACAAGCTGCTCTTTGCGCTTTCGGGCAATCCGGGAGCTTGTTTTGTTGGCTTTGAGTTATTTGTTCGGCCAACGATCCGTATGATGCAGGCCGATGCTCATCCATATTTGGAAGAATGGACAGCCATTTTGGATGATGACTATACAAAGGTGAACAATTTTACGCGATTTGTACGCGGACGGACTGAGATACGTAACGGAATGGTGTATGCTAAACCTTCTGCCGCGCGTGTGGATGAATCCAGTGTCATGATTACCATTAAAGACAGCGATTGCCTGATCGTTGTTCCGCCCGAGAAAAAAGGCATTCCTGCTGGTGAACAGGTTCGAATTCTCAGACTTCCTACGGGTCATGTCAGGTAGGTCATACATGGCTGAAACAAGCATCACTTCACCACATATCATGCAGATTGTTGGATATAAAAACACAGGCAAAAGCACTTTAATTGCTGCGCTTACCAGGTCCCTTACCTTTGCTGGACGAAAAGTGGCTGTAATTAAACATGATGGACATGATCATTTTGAGATGGATCACGAAGGAACCGATTCCTACAGCTTTGCTCAGGCAGGGGCTGATGCAGTCGTTGTTTTGTCAGAGAAACGTACCGCACTTATTGAAAGACAAGCAACGTCGTTGGAAGACATGATAAACTATCTGTCAAGGTATGACTGGATTCTCATTGAGGGATACAAACAAGCTCCTTACCCCAAATTGGTCATGGTCCGTGAAGAGAAAGATCTCTCTCTAATGGAGACGTTACAGGATGCAGTCGGGATTGTTTCATGGCTGACGGATGACAAGAGGGAATGTGTGGAGAAAAGTGGGGATCTCGTTTGGCATTCTGTTCATGAGGCAGAGGATATAGCAAGATGGCTGGTTTCGCTTGAATGTCATGAAGAGAAAAGAAGATTATGACGAAATAATTATTATGTAAACTGAATGGCATGAAATGTAAGGAAAAGAGTATGTTTTCATTAATTTTGTGAATGAATTAAAATGGAAAAAGCGATCCTTGCAGGACATTTTCCTGAAAGAATCGCTTTTTTAAGTTACCATGTAATGGATCTAATGAATCGGCATGCTGAGCAGCATAAATAGGCTACATCCCATCATCTGTGCGACGTTCAATGGCTTCAGACATCGTTTTATCCGTGAGGTGCGCGTAAATTTCGGTTGTTTCCGTAGAAGCGTGTCCAAGCTGTTCCTTCGTTTTATAGATATCATTTTGCAAATAATAGTCTGTGGCAAAAGAATGGCGCAATTTATGAACAGTCAGATACGGCTTGCCGAATTGTTTGGCGTACTTCATGATCATAGCCTGTATGGCCCGTTTGGTCATCCGACTTCCTTCTGAATCTCCATTGCGAAGAGCGATAAACAGCCCTTTTTCCCGTTTGGGTGTACGGTAACGTGATTGGCGCAGATTGATATAAGTTGCGAGTTCATCCTTGGCTTGTTCTCTAAAATACACGGGCGTCTTAAACGTCTCATCATTATTACCTTTGCGATATACATACAGCAGCTTATTGTTGAGATCCAGATCATCCACGTTCAGGTTCACCACTTCAGATACACGCAAACCCGAATTCAGAATGAGACTGGCGATACAGGCATCTCGTTCTTTGTTTAGCTCATGTGAGTAAATTGCCTGTTTGTTCTTTTCCATATCTACGGCATATCCTTCAAGGATGTATCCGATAAATTCCAGTAACTCTTCTTCCTCCAGAAGTTTACCCTTTAGTTTGGCTGCTGTATCTTTGGGTTTATGGGTGCGTTTGATCTCAATCTTCGCCATAATGTTTCGTTTCAGCAGGGGGTAGAAATCTTCATCTTCTGCAATCTGACTCAAATAATGAAAGAGCGAACGAAGGGAAGAAAGCTTGCGGGATACCGTGATTCTGGAGTTGGCTCCTTCACGCTTGGTGGCCAGAAATAATCGATAAGATGTTACTGATTCCATTCGAAGGACTTCCAGCTCAGTCAATGTAACTTCCTTATTGGAGCTTGCCTCGGATAATCCTTCCGCACGCAACCAGCCAAAGAAAGCTTCGTAATCCCTTAAATATTCAAGCAGCGTAGAAGGAGATAAGTCGGGTAATTTATAGTCAATGAATTGCTGAACGAACCACGGCATGGAAGGCAGTTTGTCATCCAGCTTGCGTCGGTCGATCTCTTTTTGCACATTGGTCAAGTTCGGCACCCCCATGTTAAAATAATTTCTAAAATATGCTATATCCTAGTTTACCATATTTAGATCGTCACAGCCTGATCACGGAACCGGAATAATCCAATTCATGCTTCCTTGCCCTTGGCGGTGTAAAGCTTTAAAGTATGAGTTATAAGTAGAGCAGAGGAGGTGAACCGGATGAATATAAAAATAGAGCTGGTTCCCCGGGAACGCAGTCAGGTGATTCGGCACTTAATGCAATTTTATCTGTATGATTTTACTAAATATTTGAATATTGATGTGGATAGTAACGGTATTTTCCCGGAGTATCCCGGATTGGACGCTTTTTGGTCAGAGGAAGACCGCAAGTTTCCTTTTTTGATTACAAGTGATGAGGCACCAGCAGGGTTTGCATTAGTAGAGCGTTGTGAACCTGGCAGCAAAGATAATGACTACTACTTGACCGAGTTTTTTGTAATGCAGAAATACCGGCGTAGTGGAGTGGGTACCCGGGCCGCTTATGAGCTGTTTGAACGTTTTCCTGGAAGGTGGAAAGTAACCCAGGTGCGGAACAATGTCATTGCTCAGGCATTCTGGCGAAAAATCATTGGAGAATACACGGGAGGCCGCTTTCGTGAGAAATTTCATCCTGAACTGGGGAACCCGAGTCAGTTCTTCGTAACCTGATTTAACGGATGTACCGAGTTGGAGGAAATAAAGTAGGACAACAAGTGGGTGTAATACCCAACATAAGGGTAATACATACCGAAAACTATTTTGTACTATATGAACTTTCATTATCTGTAACCAAATTCACAAGGCTTGGAGGAAATGATCCATGGAACTGCGTAATTACGGAAACACTGGCATGAAAGTAAGTACACTTGGGTTTGGTGGAGCGGAGATCGGAAAGGACGTATCCAAAGCAGATGTAGAAATATTGCTAAACAGTGCGTTGGATGCAGGGTTAAACGTCATTGACACGGCTGAATGTTATGGGGATAGTGAAGAGTTAATTGGAGATGTGCTATCACATCGCAGAGATGATTATTATTTGTTTACCAAATGTGGACATGCCGCCGGGATCGATGGCCCGGATTGGGACGCCAAAGTACTAGAGCAAACGATTGACCGTAGCCTTAGAAGACTAAAAACGGAATACGTGGATGTCATCCACCTTCATAGTTGCTCTGAAGAAGTACTTCGGCAAGGAGCGGTTATAGAAGTGCTGCAGCGAGCCAAGGAAGCTGGGAAAACAAGGTTTATTGGATATAGCGGCGATACAACGGATGCCCTTTATGCCATTCAGACAGGTGTGTTCGACAGCTTGGAAACCTCGCTGAACATTGCAGATCAGGAAGCTATCGAACTGACGTTGCCTGAGGCAAGAAAGAGAAATATGGGTGTTATCGCCAAACGTCCCATTGCCAATGCGGCATGGACGTATGACTCGCTTTCAGAAGAAGCGTATCCCTATGTATACTGGAAACGCTTAACTGAACTTGGTTATGGTTTTCTGGGTGAAGATGCACAAACAGCCGTTGAAACGGCATTGCGTTTTACGCTCAGTACAGAAGGGGTAGACACGGCAATTGTGGGTACAGCTAAACCTAACCGTTGGCAGCAAAATGCGGATCTCGTCGCCAAAGGAGCTCTGAGTAAGGAGTTATATGACGAGATTAGAGAACGTTGGAAAGAAATAGCGGGAGCTGACTGGATTGGACGAACTTGATTCTATCAGCTATAAAAATAGCATGATAATTACAAAGTCGCCTTAAAGGCGGCTTTTTTTATTGGCAACAACCTTATATTTTCACTATATGAAAAATTCACAATAACAAAAGCGTACTTGCTATGTCCACAGGGAGGGGGTGCTTCCGCCAGATTTTTACCCAAGAATTAAGGGAGAATTTAAACGTATAGCTACAAATGTTAACTCACGGCAGCTTGCCTTCGCACACTATATTATTATTTCAATATATGAAAAATTCACAATAGTAAGATTAATTTACGCTCCCCAGTTCATACCTGCATCCCTACTACACCATCCCACCAACTCGTTATAACGAACTGCCTTATCCTCGGCTTCATGTCAACACTGATTTGGAATTAATAGTGCAAGATTTAGAGGTTAAATGAGATGGCCGAAATAAAATGTAAAACCAATCTACGGATAAGCAGAAAGAAATCCCTATGCGGGGCTGTGCGCCCCGCGTAGGGATTTGGTAGGGTCATATGCTTAGAGCGATGTATAGTCACGAATAATGACATCTATGACACGCTTTCCCCAATTCGAGGTTTCCGATCCTTGTTCATTCCAATCGTAGGAGATGAGTGCTTTCCACAAAGCCCAACCACGGGCACGATCAACCATATCTTGGTCAACATTCATGCAGCTTAAGAATATATTACGACTTACATCATCAAAAAAGTTCCATGCCATCACAAGATCACTTGAAGGATCGCCCACGCCCATAGTTCCAAAATCAATAACCCCGCATAATCGTCCATCTTGCACGAGCAGATTGCCTACTGCAACATCACCATGGAGCCATAACGGTGACGCTTGATATTTCGTTGCCAGCGCAAGCTCCCATATTTCAGTCAAGAGCTTTGGATCGTATTGGCCGGATACCTTTTCAATGACGGTCCTTGTATCTGTATCGTAAACCGCTAAGTTTCCGCCGCGATGAAAATTTTGAATGCCTGCGGGTATACCGTGACTAACATCAATGGCTTCCAGTTCCCTCAGAAATGTAGCGAGGTCTTCGGCAAATACACTGAGATCGAGTACGTTGGTATGCGAGACGGTCTCGCCTGCGATCCATTGGTTGATTGACCAGGGAAGGGGATATTCGTCCGAAGGTTCACCTTTGGCAATGGGAGCTGGAATAGGCAAGGACAGTTGAGGTTGGAAAACTGGAAGCCACTTCAGTTCTTTTTCTACAGCAGAGGCGTAACGTTCGTGACTCGGTAAACGAATCGTCATTTCGTCTCCCAATCGATAGGTGCGGTTATCGTGCCCGCTTTTTTCTACAGGTGTTATCGTTAAACCCTTCCACTTCGGAAATTGACTATCGACTAATTGACGAACCAGTTCATTCGTAATTTCAATCATGTTCTCGCCTCATTTTCTATTAAATGGGTGGCTTTAAACGCTAGTACATAAATTTTAACAATTTGTCTTGATCTTATCAAAGGGAGAAAATCGTCCAAAACAAAATGAGGAAGTTCGACCCTGTGAGGCCGCTAAAATAGCGGTTTTTTAGTGGCTAGAAGCCTTGTTGGTGAGGGCGAAATCACAGGTTTTTATCCCTTGACATAAAATGTCATTATAAAGATAATAATTGTAACTTTGGAAGAGGGAGGAGAAATCAACACCAAGCTCAGGTTTGATTTGAATGGTATGTAAGCGTAATAATTTCGGTTGTACCCTCACACAATGATCACTTTAAAGGAGTGTAGTCATGTACGATAAAATCGTAGATATTTTGTGCGCTATCAAAGAAGACCAACCGGAACTACGCCAATCCCTGTCCCCAGCAACGGATCTGAATAACGATATTGGTCTCGATTCTCTGCAAATGATCCAGTTTATGCTCAAAGTCGAGGATCAATTGAACGTAATTATTGACTATGACGAATTCGATTATGAACATCTTCAGTCGATCGACACATTTATAACCTTTCTGAAAAGCTGCCAGTCGCAAGAGCAATTATTGTACGAAGATGTCCAGAATTGAGGCCGCGGTGATTCCAAGAATTGTTATGGGCACGTTTGACCCTGAAACGCGATGGAGGGATCCGGACTTAGCCAAGTTACCTGCTATGCCTGACAAGGACAGGGAATCCATTGTCTTATGTATGGACGAGCTGTTGTTTCCATTTTGCGGGCCAGACGATATCCTCTACACCCGCTGCAAAATCGATCAAAAGCTGTACGAATATCTAAACGGGTTAGGTTTTTCCTTTCGCAGCCGTTATCACTTTGATTTGAACGATGAGAAGAGGACCCTGCCCGAACCGGACATTTTCAAGCAGTGCATGTTCAGTCTTGCTTCAGACAATCAACAGCGTGAAGAGATCTTGACCCACAACGAAAAACAGCTCTCTCCTTATGCCATTACGGCTGATACGGAGGAGTACCTGCGTGCCGAAGGATCGTTGGGTTCTTTGCCCGACCTTGAGACGGTTAAACGTGTAAATTCCAAATTCTACTCTAACCGACTGGTGAACAGAATCGGAGAGAAGTGTTATGGCACGGAAGTGAACAGTGTAGTAGAAGTGCAGGCTGTCGGAAATACGCTGCTGAAGCGAGGGGCGTATTTGCTGAAAGATCCATTCGGTGTTTCCGGCAAGGGCAATATGCTCATTGAAAATGAAGCCATGCAGCGAAGGATAGCAGAGCATCTGGACAAGCAGGAGAGAAGAGGATTGCGCTCGCAATTCCTGCTGGAACCACTGCTGAGAAAAGAGATTGATTTCAGCTCACACTGGTTCATTCGTAAGAGCGGGGAGAGAGATTTCATTTCCGTTCAGCGAATGATAAATCAGCAGCAGAATTACGGCGGTTCTATTAGAGCAGATGAGGATCTGCTCCTTCTGCTGGAGAGCGTGGGTTATTTTGATACGATGGAAAAGGCACTTCGGGTATTATTCGAGGATGGATACCATGGCTTCGTGTGCTTCGACTCCATGATTCTGGAGGATGGCGATATCGTACCCATTGTTGAGATTAACGCCCGCAAGTCCATGGGTCTTATTAATGCTTATCTCGATAAAGGCTGGAAAACGTACGGCCATAGCGGCCTTCTTACCTTCCTCTCTCTCGGTCTACCTGAAGGCTTCACGTTCGGAAAGTTGCTCGACGCCTTGCATGTATCCGGTCTTCTATTCAAAGGGCAAGGTGAGTACGGAATTATGCCTATTTCATCTAACACCGTAATGGTGAATGATATTCTGACCTCACGGCGTATAGCCGAGGGAATCCAGAGTCATCGTGGTATGCCGAAGGGACGATTGTATATCTCGGTGGTGGGCCGTGATGACGAACATCGCAATGAACTGATCGTAAGTCTGAGACAGGTACTCGCTGACTTGTCTATTAAAGTGTACAACTAATTCTGGAATGCGGAGGCTGCGCATGAATTCATCTTCGGTTACCCTGCTTGCGTCGGGCAATTCGCTTGGTGCATACATTCCGGCTATGCATCTGAACACTTACCTGCAAGATAGAGGTGTTCGAACGGACGTTTACGTTCTGGAGAACCTGTATCATGAAGGAATCAGAGGCAAGATTAATTCCACCAAAAAAGCATTTCATGCCGATTTCTCTGTTGCCCTTATGGGGCATAAACTGGCCAAGCCTGTAGACTCTTCCCTGAACGAAGCGGAAGTCCAGTTGCTGTTGGATGGATGGATACGTGATGGGGTATCTCATTTTGCTGTGTTTACCGGTTTTTGGCTCCCGGTCCTGGAGAGGTACAAAGCCATTGCACCTTCGTCTCTGGATATTCAACTGATTCGTTTGGATGTGTGCGATACGCCCTCGTTTAAAGTACACAGGTCCTTGTATCCGGACTACGATAATGTCTGGCTTTACGAGCCTTCAAGGTTGTATCCAGATTATTATATTGCCTCCAATGAAAAGGAAGTCCTGCCTTATGCACAGCGAGACGGACGCATTCTGGTCCATGGCGGCGGCTGGGGCATAGGAACGTACGCGTCAACGATTGCAGAGCTTCGTCAATGTAATTACTTGCTGGATGTGATCGTCTATGATCCTTCCGAGGTCGAGGAAGACGATGGTAGCACACGTTACTTCGGAACTGAGGCTTCATGGAACCCGTGGAGTCGGGATGCCCAAGGGCGGCATTCGTTTCCGCCAATGAACCAATATGTACGTGAAGATGGCATTCTTCGGGCAATTCCGCTCCGTGATTACTCTGCTTACACGCATCTGATGCGCAATTGTGCTGCCATTATCAGCAAGCCAGGAGGAGCGACGCTTAACGATTCGTTGTCCTGCGGAATACCTTTTGTCATGTTAGAGCCGTTTGGCGACCATGAGCTTCAGAATTCAAACTATTGGGAATCCTGTGGTTTCGGTATTCGATTCGCGGAATGGAAAGCCCTGGATTACTCGGAACAACATCTCGAAGAAATGTACGGACGTTTGCTGGAGCAGCGATCAAAAATCAATCATTTGGGGAGGAAAACGCATGCAGCCGAAAACAGCAGTTACGTTTGATAAGCTGACATTCCAAAATATGAAAAGAACCCTCGTTCCGCTCGCCGAAACGGGAAGGAAACGCCGGGAGGACCCGACATATGCCGCACCCGTGCCTTATGAGATCGGAATCAAGCTTAATAACGGCTGTAACCTTCGCTGCAAACATTGCTTTGAATGGAATCCAGATGGCTTCCATCACGGCTTTGCCAGTGAAGTGAAAAGAGACGAAATCGAGATTCCCGTCGTGGAGAAACTGCTCGCCGAAACGAGAGAACGCAAATCACGTGTGTTCCTGTGGGGCGGAGAACCGCTATTCTACTCCAAGTTCGATGAACTGGCAGAACTGCTGGCTAAGGAAGACCGGCATACAACCATTTGTACAAACGCAATTCTCATTGAACAAAAGCTGGATTCCATTTTGAAAATGTCTAAGAATTTAGTCATGCTGGTCAGCCTGGAAGGATTCGAGAAGGAGAATGACGCGATTCGGGGCAAAGGCACGTTCAAAAAAGTGATTCACGCCATACAGCTGCTGTTGGATCTGCAAAAGCAGGGCTTGTACAAAGGCAAAGTGTCCGTAGCTCTGACCGTAAATGACCAGATGGTTGATCAGTTGTATAGCTTGATGGAATTCTTTGAAGAGTTGGGTGTTGATTCCGTGTACTTCTGCTTCCCATGGTACATCCCTTCCGATACGGCGGAAAAAATGGACACCTACTTTGATGCGCACTTTCCGCACCTGGCCTCCCGCTTTGCGAGCGACCACAAGAACAGCTGGCACTCTTTCACGTTTCACATCTCACCGGATCGTTACGACACATTAATCGAGGAATTTAAACGAGTTAATTCACGAGTGTGGAATGTACGTATCCGCTATCAGCCTGCGCTGGAGCCCGAAGAGGTAGAAGATTTTATTCGGGGTAGCGAAAAGCCGGCCATGAATCGGACCAAGTGTTTTTCGATCTCCAATCGGATGGACGTGATGCCAGACGGTAAGGTCAATCCATGCAAATTTTTTCCGGAATTCAGTGTCGGTAATTTATATGAAGAAAGTGTGACCGATATTTTCCACGGTGAGGATCTGCGAAAACAACGCGAGGTTCTGGCCTGCGGCCTGACACCGATTTGCTCCAAATGCGTGCTTTTGTATAACAACGGAGTTTAATCGCTTTAACTTTAAGCCGCCAATATGGAAAAACATGCAATCATTCAGGAGGAGCGGGGATGGACTTTATCCGTGTACGAGAACTGCACAAATCGTTCGTATATTACCGGAAAGAAGCAGGACTCAAACATTCACTGAAAAACCTGTTTGCTCGCAAATCACTTGTGAAGGAAGCGGTTAAATCCGTTTCCTTTGATATCGGCCCCGGAGAGTGCGTTGGATTTCTGGGACCGAACGGAGCAGGTAAAACCACAACGCTCAAAATGTTGTCGGGCATTCTATATCCGACAAGCGGAGAAGCTGACGTACTTGGCTATGTGCCTTGGGAGCGGAAAAATGAATTCAAAAGGCTGTTCTCCATTGTAATGGGTCAGAAAAATCAACTTTGGTGGGACCTTCCCGCGAGCGATTCGATTTATTTGAACAAATGTATATATGACGTCGAGGATGATGTCTATCGTCGAATTCTTGCCGAACTGTCAGAGATGCTTGATGTGCAAGATCTGCTGGATGTACAGGTTCGCAGACTGTCCTTGGGTGAACGTATGAAAATGGAGCTAATCGCTGCTCTGATCCACCGACCGAAGCTGCTGTATCTCGACGAGCCGACGATCGGCCTGGATTTCCCCTCTCAGAAGAGGGTGCGGGAATTTCTGAAATACTATAATGAGCAGTTTGGCGCCACGATCCTGCTAACGAGCCACTACATGAAGGACGTGGAGGACCTGTGCAAGCGAACAATTATCATTAATGAAGGAACTCTTCTGTATGACGGAGATCTTCATAAGATTAACGATCTGTTTGGCGAGCACAAAATTGTAAAGCTGCAGTTCTCGGAGCCGGTTGCCGAGCAGCGGCTGGCCAAATTCGGAAAAATAATCAGCGCAGACGACTACAGTGTTGTTCTGGAGCTGCCCAAGCACCGACTAAAAGAAGTGTCACGTGCTATGCTCGATTCGTTTCCGATTGTTGACTGGACGATTGAGGACGTGCCGATCGAGGAGAGTATCTCCATGCTCTACCAAAAGGAATCCGTCGGATGAGTGGACGCAGATTGTATACGGCTGTATTTTCGATGGGTGTGCAGCAATCGATGGAATACCGATTTCACTTCTTTCTCGGTCTTCTCGGCTCCGCGTTTCCGATTCTTGTTCAGTATTTTATATGGACAGCGGTGTACCAGCACTCCGGGGAAACGGCATTATTCTCGTATTCATATCATCAGATCATTTTGTATACGATCTTGGCGGGTTTGGTCTCCAAGCTGATCGCTACCCAGTTCGAGCACCAGATTGTCGATGATATCAAGAACGGCGGTCTCAATAAGTATTTGATCAAACCGGTCAGCTACTTCGGATATCGGCTGGTATCCTTTTTCGGACAGAAGGCGATCTATTACGGTGTTACAGCGGTGCTTCTTGTCGGGATTATCTGGATCTCATCTGCGGGTGGTGTGCTTGAGTTCCAGGTCATACGGCTGATCTTGTTCGTCGTTACGTTGTCGGGGGCGCTTTTGCTCAATTTCTTGATCTCCTACTGTATCTGTGCAAGTGCTTTTTATCTAAATGAAATCTCTTATTTTTTCGTTATTACGAGTCTGCTTGTGAATATTCTGAGCGGAGGTATGTTCCCATTAGAGATTTTCGGGGATTCGATCGTGGAGGCACTTCAGTACACGCCGTTTCCATATACCATTTATTTTCCAGTCAATGTGCTCAGCGGCAAAACGGAGGTGGCGGCGATGTATCAAGGATTGCTCATCCAGTTCGGCTGGATACTCCTGTTCTTCTGGCTATCCCGTCTAACGTGGCGCATATCCATGAAGAAATATTCAGCGGTTGGGGGGTAGCGTAGATCCCATATGTTTAGAGCCATGAGAAAATACGCACATTTGTATGGCATGTTCATTAAAAATTGTCTCATTGCCCAGATGGAGTTTCGAGGCAATTTCATGATGAGCCTGCTCGTGGAATCCGTCTACCTGCTCGCCAAACTGTTATATGTACTCGTTGTGTTCCGTACCGATCTTCACGTCGATGGCATACCACCGGAAGGGCTGCTTCTATTTATAGGCATGCACACCGTGGTGACAGGCATGTATGTCGGGCTGTTTTTTACCAATTTTACGAAAATTCCGGAATATATTAAGGACGGCTCGCTTGATCTAATGCTAACGAAGCCGGTTTCTCTTCAATTTATGGCTTCTTTGCGTTATGTCGATCTGGCGCTGCCAATCCCCGATATTTTAGTTGGTTTCGTCATGATTGGCATTGGCTGGCATGCGATGGACATCCCCCTGACGTTTCTCCAGCTAGTCGGGTTTATGCTGCTGTTATTCGTCTCCGTTATCATCACATACTGTCTAATGATTATCCCTGCATTGCTGTCATTTCGGTTCGTTCAGACGGGCTCTGCATCGGAGATCGCTCATTCCGCTTGGGACGCCAACAATTTTCCAATGGCGATATACCCAACTTGGGTCCGGCGGATCGGTACCTTTGTCATTCCGCTGTTCCTGATTACCAACTTCGGACCGCTGTTCCTGCTAGGACAGCTCAGCTGGCTCTATACAGGACTGGCGCTGGTCGCTTCGCTGATACTCTTCACAGTTATACGATTGCTCTGGAAACAGGCTGTGAAGGGATATAGCAGTGCAAGCAGTTAAGGGGGAGAAAAATGAATGCTCTTCAGCTGCCCGTGTTAAATCCGCCGCTTAAAGGATTTCTGCGGTGGGCTTACACGCTTTCGATTACCAGTGCACATGAGGAAACGATTCCTTGGTATTACAGCAATTTCATTCAGTTGTCCTGCAAGAAAACCTTTCTGGAGGATGGCAGACAGTTTTATATCGATTTTTTTCGGGGCCAACCCAACGAACTGAATTTCAATAATCCATTTCTACTCACATGCTCTGTGAATTACACAATTCTGGAGCATTTGGCGCTGGACGCCTGGCCCCAATTTTTCACCGATCAGATTCGCAACGGCTATTATTGTGTCGTGTTTTTGGACGAAGCGAAGCTAACGCCAGCGGCGGCCTATCAGCAGGAACCGTTTCCGCATCATCTTTTTCTGTACGGTTTTGATTGGGACAATCGTTTTTTTGATGCTTCCATGTTCGACCATACGGGAGTTTACCGCAATGTACAGATTCCGTTCAAGGAGTTCCTGGATGCTATCCATTCCATGAGACATCTGCTCAGAGAGGGACTCACCGCGGATCATCACACTTATTTTTACAAATACGAGCCGCATTCTCCTTATCCTTTCGATAGAATCGTAGCGCTCGACCAACTGCATGATTACCTGAACGGAGAGACTCATCTGAATCGTATTAATTACAATCCTGATAACGAACAGGCTTTTGGAATTAACGTCTACGACTATTTGCAAATGTACTATGATGCGGTAGAGAGCAACGATCCTCGTCTCGGTGACCGTAACGATGTGAGGCATCTTCATGTGCTCTGGGAGCACAAAAAAATGATGAGTGAACGGATTGCCTACTTGATCGAGGAGGGGATGATCCCTTACGACGAAGAACTTGTGAACGGTTATCAGGATATAACCACAAGGGCAATGAAGCTAAGAGATCAATACATCCGTCATGAAATTCGTGAAGACAAGGCTGTGTTTGCGAGGATAAAACTCCGGTTGGAACAATTCCGCAAGGAAGAGCCGGTTCTGCTGCAAAGACTGATTTCATGCTGGAAAAGTAAATAAAGAAGGCCATTCCTCTGGGAGGAACAGCCTTCTTTATTTATATTCATAGGTTATACGTTAGCCCTATTATAATTCTTTATCACTTATTCAAATTTGAAATCATCATCCGTCAGAGGTTCTACATTCAGAGTACGAATATACCCGTTGCCTTTTTTAGAGAAAAAGTCATGCTGTTTGGTATGTGTACTGATTCCATTTAATACAATCGGGTTGACTTCCTCGTCTTCAAATAATGGCTCAAAACCGAGGTTCATCATCGCTTTGTTAGCGTTATAACGAAGGAATGCTTCGACTTCTTCGGTCAAATGAATAGGGGTATATAATTCCTTCGTATATTTCAACTCATTTTGATGAAGAAGCTGTACTAGATCAACCAAACCTTGATACACATCGTTCCGCTGCGTTTCATCAAAGCTTGCGTATATTTCCTGGGCCAGCACGCCCACATATACACCGTGAATACTTTCATCCCTTAGAATCAGATCAATGATCTCACCACTGCATGTGAGTTTGCCTTGTCCAGCTAAATAGAGTGGATAGAAAAATCCGCTGTAAAACAAATAACTTTCCAAAAGAACGGAGGCCGCCATAGCCATATACAGATCTTTTGAAGTTTCAATACTCATATAATACTGGCGTATAACCGACGCTTTGGTTTGCAGATATGGATTTTCTTCCACCCATTTAAATACACTGTCAATTTCTTCGGTTGATGCCAACGTGGTAAAAATACTGCTGTATGATTTCGCATGAATTTGTTCCATCATCGCCATAAAACTAAGTACAGCTTTGCGTTGCAGTCCATCGACATGCTCCATAATCTGCGGCATACCTACACCGCCCTGGATTGTATCCAGAAGGGTTAAGCCTCCCAAAACTTTCATATAAGCGTCTTTTTCTACATCACTGAGCATGCCCCAGGTCATTTTATCATCGGATAAAGGAATCTCGTCATCGGTCCAAAATTGCATAATATTCTGATTCCAGAACATCAGGGTGAAATCATCATCCGCCCGATTCCAGTTCACAGCTTGAATTGCCGGCATGGTATATCAAACTCCAATCGTAATACCCTAAAGGGAAATTTGTTTATATTGAACAAGCAATGCATTCTTCCATCGTCAGCTTGTTGGTTCTTGTGTAATACAAAGATTTCAACCCTTTATGAGCAGCATACAGATAGCAGCGAGCCAACTCTCGCGTGGTTACATCACTGTTTACATGCAGAATGGTTGAGATGCCTTGGTCCACATGCGGCTGAATCTCCGCAATCAAATCAATCACCTTGAATTGATCCATTTGATACGCTGATTTGTAATAGAAGACGTTATCCTTTTGCAAATAGGGCATTGGATAATACGTGGTTGAATTGGCATAGGTCCGTGTCTCAATCTGTTCTACGATCGGCATGACACTGGATGTTGCGTTTTGGATATAAGAGATGCTGGCCGTTGGAGCAATAGCCATGCGATAGGCATGGTAGAGACCATTTTTCATCACTTTAGACTTAAGCTGGTTCCAATCCTCGGGAGACGGAACAGCAATGCCGGTAAACAATTCTTGTACTTTCGATGTGGTGGGACGGTAATCCGTAGTCACATAACGATCAAAATATACGCCAGTCGCATAATCCGACTGCTCAAATCCATAGAACCGTTGACCCGTTTGAACTGCAAACTCCATACTTTTCTCCAGAGAATGATAATTCATGGTCATAAAGAAGGTACGTACAAAATCCTTGGCCTCCGAGCTTTCATAAGCAATCCTGTTTTTGGCTAAGTAACCGTGCAGGTTCATGGCTCCCAAGCCAACGGAATGCATCTCGGAATTGGCTTTAGCCACACCGGGAGCATTGGCAACATGCGTCATGTCGCTGACGGAGGTCAGTGCAATCATGCCCTCATGCACGGATTCCTTGATCTTGCCACTCTCCATAACATTAACAATATTGAGGGAGGCCAGGTTGCAGCTGATATCTTTGCGGATAATATCCGGTTGACCATAGTCTGTAATTTCAGAAGTCTCCTGGAGCTGGAAGATCTCTGTGCAGAGGTTGGACATTTTGACTTGTCCTACGTTTTTCAAGGCATGTGCTTGATTGGCATTGGTTTTATTAATGATGTAGGGATAGCCGGATTCAAGTTGAGTCATCGCTATTTTGGTCAGCATATCCCGTGCGCTGAGCGATTTTTTCTTCTTCACCCGGTCGTCAGCCAGCAAGGTATCATACATTACGTCCAGATCCATATCATCCAAATGTGTTCCATACGCCTTATAAACACTATAAGGTGCGAAGAGATACAGAGGCTCATTATCTTGAGCCAGCTTATAGAAACGATTAGGAACAATAAGTCCGATAGAGAGAGTTTTCAGCCGGATTTTCTCATCCGCATTGATTTTTTTGCTATCCAGCAGTTCCATAACGTCCCAACCGAAAATATTATAGTATGCTGCACCAGAACCTTTACGTTGACCCATCTGATCGGCGTAGGAGAAGCCGTCTTCCATCAGCTTGAGAACAGGCGTGATGCCTTTAGCAGCACCTTCAACTCCTTTAATGACTTCACCACGAGCACGCAACTTCGACAGATTGACAGCAACGCCACCACCGATTTTGGATAACTGCATACACGTGTTTAGGACATAGTTTATGGAGTTCAGTGAATCATCCATTTCAAGCAGGAAGCAAGAAACCAGTTCACCGCGCCGACTTTTTCCCGCATTCAGGAAAGTGGGGGTTGCCGGTTGAAGACGCTGCTCCATCATCGAACGGGACAGCAAACAAGCCGTATCAAAGTGTCCACGACCCAGATGAAGTGCAGCGGCGGCTACCCGATCTGCATATTGCTCAAGGTATGTTTTGCGGTCATATGTTCTCAACGCATAATCAGTATAGAATTTGGACGCTGCCATATAGGAAGGAAAGGTATACTGATAGCCACGCGTAATTTCAAATACGGTTCTAACTTCGTCAGCTGTATAGGAAGCATAGAAATCCTCGTAATAATCATGATCAATCATGAATTTGACCTGATCATCAATGTTGGCAAATGCCATACTTTTATCTTTAATTTCTTTCATAAACTCCTCTACAGCCTCTTTATCCTTATGTAACTGGAAGAAGCCATCAGAGTTGCGTTTTAGCAGCATGTTATTTAATTCAATATGACGCAATGCGGCTCACCTCCTGTTTAAAATACTCCACGTCTTTCTTGGAACCTGATAATCCAAATTTACTAATAACCGGGACGTTATAAGATGCAGAGATCAAATCTGCACTTTTGGCAAAACGCTCACCCCAGTTACGATTACCGCTGGCGGCCACGCCAATCAGGTATTCAGAGTTTTTTTGTAAAAAAGAAGACACCTTATCAGGTATCTGCCCAAAACCTGTTGTATATGTCACAAGTACGTACGGTTCATCAATCGTCATTTGATTTTGAATCTGTACTGCTGGCAGTTGAAGCTTGGAAATAAACCTCTTAACATTCCCGGTTATAGAATCATACACAATTAGCATGATCATTATCCTCCTTGACAAATGAACGGTGATCAGAAACAAACACTATATATAGATTATATTTTCAATTTTATATCAATATATAGAATTGTCAATTGTATATCGGTATCGATTTTGTGAAAAAACCTCATGAATGGGCTCTATTACTAGGCTTAAAAAATTTGTGGCTTAGTAGATATCCATATTCGAATGCACGATATTTGGTGCATTCGAGAATTATGATTGACAGCCGTCACAGGAGAGAAATCAACCTGAACATCATCGTTCATACATTGTCTACAATTCAGAGATAGATTATCAAAAGGCATGGCTCTATGGAGTCATGCCTTTTGAGTACGTTGAAGGTATGCTGATTACATATCGCAAAGATTTGGAGGTAAGACATGAACGGGACCCTGCAGCAAAATAGAATATTGATTGTAGATGATGATAAACGGGTCCGTGGACTTCTTCGCATGTATTTGGAGAAAGAACAATTTATCGTTGAGGAGGCTTCGCTGGGCTGGCAAGCCTTAAGCAAGCTTCATCATGACTCGTATGCCATGATCATTCTGGATTGGATTCTCCCCGATATTAAGGGGATTGAAATATGCCAATATCTACGGACCAACTTAAGCATACCCGTCATGTTTCTGACAGCCAAGTCAGAAGAGGGGAATCGGCTTGAAGCTTTCAAAGCCGGGGCGGATGACTTTGTCATGAAACCGTTCAGTCCGAGGGAAGTTGTGCTGCGCATCAAAACCATGATGGCTCGTTATAACGGATTAATCAAACCTGCGTCAAAAGACCATTCAGCAAGCGAGGTGTTGATCTCCTCTATTTTAATCAATCCTACTTCCCGAAGAGTCACAGTAGAAGACGAGGAGATTCATATGACTCCCAAAGAATTTGATTTGCTTTATCATCTGGCGACACACGCGGAAATCGCATTCTCCAGGCAGGATTTGCTGAGAATTGTTTGGAAAGTGGAGCATGAGGAAGATCTGGATTATCGAACCGTAGATACCCATGTAAAACGGTTGCGGGACAAACTCTCCGAACATGTGCCGAATCGGGAAGATCTGATTCAAACCCTGTGGGGGTTCGGTTATATTCTTCGTCTGCCTCACTGATGCTTATCTTGAAGTTCAGGAGGGGAACATGTCTTATAAACAAATCAAGTGGATGATCTTGCTGATTCCCACCTTAACCGTTGCTCTCTGGGAATATGTACGACATCGGTTTCTACTCCCTTATATATCAATGGATTTGGGCAACTGGCTAACACCTGTCATTGTGTATGTAGTGAGTATAACGTTGTTAACTCGGTTGTTTCTTATCCTGGAACGAATTCAAAAAGAGCTGGAGCATGAGCGTGAAGCCAAAGCCGCATTTGAATCTCGGGAAAAGATGGCCAAGGAACTTCATGATGGAATCGCCCAATCCCTTTTTTTATTATCGGTGAAAGTAGGGCGTTTGGAGGAACAAGCCAAGCAGGATCAACAGCTGGACGATGTGTATTCGATTAAAAAAACGGTTCATGAAGTCAATCGTTATGTACGCCAGGCCATTGCCGATTTACGTTATGATCCTAACGTTGACAATACCTTCACTATGAACGAATCGATCACACTACTTGGTCAAATCCGAAGAATTGTCAAAGATATTCCCGTCCGAATCGAACTGGATTGGAACATCCCGGATGATACATTTACGGACAAAGAGAAAGTAGAACTGCTCGCTTGTATTCGGGAAGCCCTCTTTAATATTCAGAAGCACGCATCAGCTTCCCAAGGATGGATTCAGGGAAACGGGCACAAGAATTGCTGGAATATCACGATTCGAGATAATGGAAAAGGATTTGAGATGAACCCCTTTGAACGAAAGGATCGATATGGACTGAAAATTATGAGAGAGCGGATGAATGAACTGAACTTTAACATGCAATTCCGAAGGGAGCAGCAGCTTACTGTTGTCGAATTTTCAAAGGATGGTGAGATGTTATGAGCCATACTCGCGTACTTGTTGTAGACGACCACGCTCATGCGAGAGAAGCCATATGTGAAATTTTATCCATGGATCCCGGCTTCGAAGTGATTGGCGTCGTATCGGACGGTCAACAGGCGATTGACTATACAGAACAGTGGCTTCCCGACTTAATCCTCATGGACATTCAGATGCCCATTATGAACGGTCTCGAAGCAACACAGCGGATCAAATTAGCCTTTCCTTATGTGAAAATTGTCATGATTACCGTCTCGGATGATGTACTCCACCTCCTGGAAGCGTTGAAGCGGGGAGCTCAGGGTTACTTGCTCAAAAATCTGGAACCGTCCATGTGGCTGGCATATCTTCATTCCATTGTTACAGAAGAAGCTCCATTGAGCCGCGAGGTGGCTTACCAAATCCTGAAGGATGTCTCACTCACGGAGAAAAAAGAACCTGACGTTCCACTAACGACAAGGGAAAAGGATATTCTGTATGGCGTGGCTGCAGGTTGGACGAACAAAGAAATCGCTGTGAATTATACGATTTCAGAATATACGGTCAAGAATCATTTGAAAAACATTTTGCAAAAGCTGCAGGTTCAAAATCGTGTTCAACTGACACGTTACGCATTGGAGCAAGGGCTTATTACAGACCACAATCGTCTGTAGTAAGCTTTTTTTACTAGATCGGAGCGTTCTTTCGGTTTCTATGTATAAGTGGATGTCACTTTCTCTGCTTTTCACCACCATGACCTCACAAATTGGACACAAAACGTCCAGCTCTATAGCCAGATTGAGCTATATGGTAAAAATTTGTTTTTATGTACACTATGAGCAGTGTGCTTCATGAAGGAGGTTATGATGTTAAACGGACGGATTGTCCTGGGCTTGTTGCTGCTTGTGGGTATACTGGCGATCCCGTTATCTTACTCACTTGACTCTGCGAACGCTGCTTCTGATACCAAAGACGCTATTCCACTCCAGCCAATCATTGATGGTTCTAAACCTGGAGAAGTGCTTGTGCTTGAGCCGGGTATTTATTCTGGTCCCGTAAGTATAGACAAGAATATATCCATTCGAGGAGATTCATCGGTAACGGTATTGAATATGGAAGCTGAATCCACGATTACCATTCGTTCAGATGGAGTGACTTTGCAGGGGTTCACGGTTCAACATTTAACGAACGAACCCACTGCTGCGATTCTGGTTGAAGGAGATCGTGTAGAGATCACGGGCCTGGATATTCAGAGTCAAAGTTTTGGAATCGTGCTGCGGGGTTCCGTCGACGGGCTCATACAAGGCAATACCATTTCATGGGCTGGACCGGAGTCTGCTTCCAGTGGTCAAAAGGGGAATGGCATTGATCTGTACAATTCCCATCGCACCCACATCGAAGACAACCAAATTACGGGTATGCGGGACGGGATCTACCTGGAGAATAGTCGCAATCTTACGGTTAAGGCTAATACGCTGTTACATACCAGATATGGCATTCATTGTATGTATATTGATGGTTCTTCTGTTATGGACAATGTGGGGGAGAACAACAGTACCGGAGCCATGGTCATGGGTGTCAAGAATACGGTTGTATCGGGAAATTCCTTTAGCAAACAGAACGAAAATGTGCATTCACAAGGGATTTTGTTGTATGACGTACAGCAATCTTCGGTTCATAACAATGTCGTGGAAGGTAATCGTGTTGGCATGAACATTGCTGAATCCTCAGGAAATGAAATTCGCGGCAATGCGGTGCTCCGGAATTTCATCGGAATTCAGCTCGTTCTTGCGGAGGATAATCAGTTTACCAGAAACCAATTTGTTTCGAATGTGATTGAAGCTTCAGCGATGGACAGCCGGAACAATGAGATGAAGGAAAATTATTGGGATTCCTTTCAGGGTCTTGACCTGAACAATGATGGAATTAGTGAACTGTCTTATGGGATTAATCCATTTTATGAGCAAGTGGTCAACCGAAATTCGGCCTATCAACTTTTCTTTCAATCTCCAGGCATGATCTTTATGAGCAGCTTGTTTACGGAAGGCAAGGCAGAGTGGACAAGCGACAGATCGCCGTTAATGAGTATGGAAGCGCAATCAAAGACGACGAAGACAGGTACAAAAGCAGTCAAAGAGACAACTGGGGTTTGGATCATTGGATGCATTCTACTGGGCCTAGCTACTTTTATTATGATCAAAATGGGGGTATTACGAAAATGAGAATGAAAACACATTGGAAAACAGTGATGGTGCTTCTCTTTGGGGTGCTGTTATTAACAGCTTGCGGAAAAAAATACGAGGCATTGCCTATTAATGAAGACGTGGATATCTGTGCCATTTGCAAAATGCAGGTGAAAGATGATGCCTATGCCACGCAGCTTACCACAAAAGACGGTAAAAATTATAAATTTGATGACATTGGTTGTATGCATCAGTGGAAAGAAGAGAACGGAACAGATAATATCGGGATGGATTTTGTTCGTGATTATAATGACAAGGAATGGATTGAGTACAGCAAAGCCACTTATGTATATGATGCTTCACTGCGTACACCCATGGCTTACGGCATCCTCAATTTCAAGGATAAAGCCTCCGCGGAAGCTTTTGTAGCTGAGCAGGGTGTAGGAACGATCATGACCGCTGAAGACCTCGCTTCTCACGACTGGAAACAGAATACCGAAATGATGGATATGATGGGTGAGGGTGAGCACGGGCATTCCGAAGAGGGAATGGGTGAAGGTATGCATGAAGAAACGCATGGGGAAAGTGAATCAACGGAAGAATCAGGCCACAAGTAATGAACAATGAAGATGGTGATGCATGATGGGAGATATGTTCCAAGTCGTTCGACGAGAAATGAAAATGGGCTTTCGCAACCCCTGGTCATATTCATTTTTGATTCTTTTCTGCGTGTTTAGCCTGAGTTTGTTAATCATTAATTCTCAGAATTTTGTAGCAGGCTACTCTGGCACGACAGGTTCCATGTTAAATCTCATTCTTTATCTGTTGCCGCTGATGACCCTCTTTCTGGGCTCGTTCTCGTTGACTTCTGAAAAAGAAGAGGGCAGCTGGCAGCTGTTGTCCACTTACCCCATCGGTACGATGTCTTTTATTGTTGGCAAATATCTCGGTCTGTCCGTTGTATTAATAACGATAGTTACATTTGGTTATGGCCTGATGGGAATTCTCAGCGGATGGATGGACAGCCCTTTAAATGTCATGACATACCTTTTATTTCTGGTATTCTCCTGTGGACTGGTGCTGCTATTTTTGACGATTGCACTGTTTATCGGTTCGTTATCCAAAAATCGCTGGCAAGCGTTAACGATATCCGTATCCGTTTGGTTTTTTGCGGTGATCGGATGGCCTACGCTTCTAATCTCCGTGTTGGGTCTCATGCCTTATCAGTGGGTAAAACCTTTACTCACCGTTCTAACCTTCATCAATCCGGCTGAGCTGGTACGTTTGTTTGTGGTGATTAAACTTGGCGGGGGCTCTATTCTGGGACCTGAATATTATCAGTGGGTAGATTGGTTACAGCCATCGAGCGGGAGCTGGATTTTTATGGGGATATGCCTGCTGTGGATTGCATGTTCGATCGTGGCAGTATACGGGATATGGGAAAGGGGGCGTTCCCATGGATAACGTGGAAGCAGAGATTGTTGGACTGTGTAAATCCATAAAAAAACAACAGATTGTTGAGGATATATCCTTTCGCGTTTCTTCCGGTCATGTGCTTGCCTTATGCGGAGGAAATGGGGCCGGAAAAAGCACCGTTCTGCGTATGCTCGCAGGTATTCTTCAACCTACCTCGGGTGAAATCATTGTAAACAAGATGCGCTGGTCCAAAGAACGAAAGCGATATTCGGAACAGATCGGATATATGCCGGATGATTATCATTTCAACCAGGGTTTGACGGCAGAGGAAGTGCTTCAGTTCTGGGCGGCGTTTAGGAAAGTGCCCAAAGAGCGAGTAACGGAAGTGCTAACCATGGTAGGCTTGGCCGATCAAAAAAAGAAACGAGTCACGACCTTTTCCAAAGGTATGCGGCAGCGTGTGTTATTTGCCCAGGCTCTGCTGGCCAAGCCTCCGCTGCTGATCATTGATGAGCCGACGAATGGACTAGATCCTTTCTGGATGCAGGAGTTTGCAAATCTGATAAAACAGATCAAGGAGGAGGGGCATATGGTTGTGTTCTCCACCCACCAGCTTGAGATTGCAGATGATATTGCAGATCACATTGTTTTTATGAATCAGGGACGTAATGTGGGAGATGGCTCTACTGAGAAGTTTCGAGAGCAGTTTGGGTCGCTTCATGCTGCTTTTCATCATAGTCTTGGCTTAAAATGAAGGTGAATCGATTGGAAATAAAGAATAGAAAAATGAGTGCGAAAATGAGACGTTTGCTTACTATCCTGATTGGAATGGCTGCTGTGCTGGTCGCGGCGTGGGCCATTTATCAGGGGACTTCATCATCCGAGTCCAAAAGGACCAGTGCTATTGAAGCAGGCGTAATTGCCCCCGAATTCACTGCGGTTAACTCAGCAGGAGAACAGGTGAAGCTCTCCGATTATCGGGGCAAAGTCGTCATGATTAACTTCTGGGCTTCATGGTGCACGCCCTGTGTGAGGGAAATGCCAATGATTAATCAGATCGCTCAGACATATCAAAACGATGTAGAGACCCTGTTTGTCAACGTGGGGGAAGCGAAGGGCACCATTCGTGAATTTATGGAGAAACAGCAATTCGATTTCCCTGTTATCATTGATGTGACCGGAAAGGTCTCCGGTCTATATCGCATCACCGGGTTGCCAGCGACCATGATCATAGATCAGGAAGGTATATTCAGTCACATTCTGCTCGGTGAGTTGACCAAGGATATTCCCTTGCAGCAATGGCTGGAGCAGACCGTACAGCAAAAGAATTGAGCTTTGCAAGATGTATGCTTATGAACAAAACAAGTCGAGAAGTCGCTATAGGAGCGGCTTTTTTTGTTTTATTTGTAAGCTGCAATGAGAATCCAGGCAAACGTGAACGATTTTTCCGAACATCTTGCATGCATAGTAGAATGGAAAATCGCAATACCACGGTTGTGCCTGATGAATCAATAGCCCCTTTGGGTGCTTTTAATGCTTTTCACCGAGTTGTCAGAAAGAGTTGATCCTTTCTTGAACATTTAGGGACGAAGACGTGTCAGTGATTGAATTGCTAATTCACAAAGATATAATAATTTTAACTATTAGGTCCCGTTAAGTACTTTGGCCCTTCAGTATCAGGTAAAACACAGCTCGCCAACCCATGCTCAGTCCAGTTACTATGTGGCAATACACAATGATGGTGTGGTAAAGCTTCCTTCGTCTCTTACTTTGTGAAAAAATTCTCTTTGTACATACAACGATGGAGGAATGGTTTGTAGATAAACTCTGAATCAGTCTAGTGGGCTTCTATCAACCTGATATAGAACGCAGTCCGAGGGCTGACTGACCTAATAAGTAAAAGATTCAAATCAGTACAAATATCGAACAGAGTTTGAAAGGAGGCAGTAAAGTATGGCAATCGATACGGTGATGTGGAGCAAGCTGGTGACAGGAATGACACTGGGCTTCCACGCTATTTTTGCGACACTTGGCGTCGGTATACCCCTAATGATCGCAATTGCTGAGTTCATGGGGATTCGCAAGAAGGACCCTCATTACACACTGATGGCGAAGAGGTGGTCAAGAGGGTTTGTCATTTCTGTGGCGGTTGGTGTGGTGACTGGTACTGCGATTTCACTGCAGCTGGCCCTGGTGTGGCCTAATTTTATGAAACTGGCAGGCAATGTCATTGCACTTCCGTTATTTATGGAAGTATTCGCGTTCTTTTTTGAAGCCATCTTCCTGGGCATTTATTTGTATACGTGGGATCGATTCAAAAATCCATACATCCACTGGCTGCTGACGATTCCCATTGTCACCGGTGCAGGGATGTCGGCTGTGTTTATTACGACGGTGAACGGCTTCATGAACCAGCCTGGAGGCTTTGTGATGGAAGCAGGCCAATTCACAGCGGTTAACCCGGTGCAGGCGATGCTGAATACGGCGACGTTCTCCAAGGTGTTTCATGTATTAAGCTCGGCCTATTTGACAGGAGCTGCTCTGTTGGCCGGAATTGCAGCCTTTGCAATGCTGAGAAAAGGGGCGTCTGCCTACCACAAAAAAGCCTTGAATCTCATGATGGCGGTGGTTCTGCTATTCGGCTTACTAAACACGTTAGCGGGAGATGTGTCCGCCAAGTTTCTGGCTGAGCATCAGCCGGAGAAACTTGCAGCAGCAGAATGGCATTTTGAGACGGAAAGTGGCGCAGATTTGATTTTATTGGGATGGCTGAATGCGGAGCATGAAATTATAGGGGCTCTTCACCTGCCGAAACTGCTCAGCTTCCTGGCCT
The DNA here is from genome assembly GCF_037969855.1 of Paenibacillus sp. FSL W7-1088. Classification (NCBI taxonomy): domain Bacteria; kingdom Bacillati; phylum Bacillota; class Bacilli; order Caryophanales; family Paenibacillaceae; genus Paenibacillus; species Paenibacillus sp. FSL W7-1088. Next base: position 4,294,180 of record NZ_CP150216.1, on the reverse strand, counting down.
TTAGTGACTTTAATGCCGAAGTAACTGGACTGGAGGAGTTTCCGAAGGACGAATGGCCGCCGCTGCTCGTTCACTACCTGTTTGATTTAATGGCGGGAATCGGATTTACGCTGCTGGTTATCTCGGTTCTGTATTTCCTGTTTGTGTTCTGGAAAAAGCGCAATGAGCTGAACAAGTGGCTGCTTGGGATTATAGCGCTAGGCGCACCGATGGCTTTTCTCGGGGTTGAGCTGGGCTGGTTCTATGCTGAACTTGGACGACAGCCGTGGATTATCCGGGGATATATGCGTGTAGAGGAAGCCGCTACTTCATCACCCAACATCAGAATGATCTTTTTCTTCTTCCTGCTTCTTTACATTGTTCTGGGAGTGATGTGTGTTCTCGTACTAAGACGTTTGTTCAACAATAATCCGGCAGAAGTCGAGATGGAGAAATGGATGAAGGAGAAGCGCAATCCGTCTACAGAAAAGGGTGAGCGTACATGAGTTACGAACTGATTGGCATCTCGGTGCTCTGGCTGTTCTTGTATGGATATTTAATAGTAGCCTCCATTGATTTCGGGGCGGGTTTCTTTGCCTTTTATGCACGCCTGACGAAACAGGATCACCTGATTAATCGTCTGATCTCTCGTTATTTATCACCGGTATGGGAGATTACGAATGTATTTTTTGTCTTTTTCTACATTGGCATCGTTGGATTCTTTCCCGACACGGCTTATTATTACGGATCAGCGCTGCTCGTACCGGGCAGTATTGCTGTCATTTTGCTCGCCATTCGTGGGTCGTTTTATGCCTTTGAGAACTATGGTTCCAAAAATAATATCGTGTATCTGTTTCTATATGGAGCTTCGGGATTGCTTATTCCCGCTTCGCTATCAGTGGCGCTAACGCTGTCTGAAGGTGGTTTTATCGTGAAGCAGGGTTCGATGGTTTCTTTGGATTACTGGACGTTGTTTACCAATCCGTTATCATGGAGCATCGTTGGACTGGCGATTGTGTCTGTATTATTTATTAGCAGCTCATTTCTGGCCTTCTATGCGTCGCGGGCAGAGGATCACGCTGCATTGAAGCTGGTACGGACCTATGCCCTGTTCTGGAGCACACCGACGATTATCATCGCACTGACTGCATTTATTTATTTGGGACAGCACAATGAGCGACATTTTCAAAATATGATGGATTTATGGTGGCTGCTTGCACTTTCCGTTGCCTTCTTCATGATAGCGATGTGGCTGATCTATAACGGACGCCGCTACGGATTAGCGTTTATATGCATCATGCTGCAATTTTTCTGTGCCTTCTTCGCTTACGGAATTGGTCAATATCCTTATATCCTTGATCCGTTCATTACAATTCAAAACAGTGTAACCTCACCAGCAATGGGCTTCGCACTGGTTGTTGTCTTTATCGGTGGCATGTGTATGTTGATTCCTTCCTTGATTCTGGTTTTCAGACTGTTTCTGTTTGATGCGGACTATGTAAAGGGAAAAAAATAAATTGAATTCATTATGCGATGCAAGGGAGTAATCTCACAGGTTCATAGAAAGGAGGAAAGTGAACATGAAGAGGAAAACAAGCCTGATCTCTCAACAAATGTCTGGCCAGCGAAAACGTCTTTCGCTCCTCGCGGTCATTTCACTTGGGCTGGGTGCAGCGATTGTAAGTCAGGCTGCGCTGCTTGCTGAAGCTGTGCAACGGATTTTCGTGGAGAAGGCTTCCCTTTCGTCGGTCGTCATGCTGCTCGGGATACTTCTGGCTGTCATGGTCATACGTACAGGATTGTCTTATGGGAACGGAAAAGTTGGTTTGCATATGGCTGCCAGTGCGAAGACGAATATGCGGGCAGCCGTTCTGGAACATTTGACCCATGCGTCGATGCCATCAACCCTTCATGGCCAAACAGGCGGAAAGGTCAGTGTTGCTCTGGATGCTGTGGATGAGGCTGACAGTTATTTCAGTCAGTATATGCCGCGTATGATGGAGGCTGCCATCATTCCGATTCTGATTTTGGTGGTAACGTTTATGCAGCATGCCAACGCAGGCTTCATTATGCTGTTTACCGCCCCGTTTATCCCCTTGTTCATGATTTTGGTGGGACTGAAGACGAAAAATAAATCAGAGGAGAAATATGCGCAGCTGGCTGAGTTCTCCGGTACGTTTCTGGATTCTCTTCAAGGGCTCGTTTCGTTGAAAATATTTGGACGCGCTCACCGTCAGCAGCAGGAGATTGAGCGCACCAGCCTGGGTTACCGGGATGCCACGATGGGCATTTTGCGGATTGCGTTTACCAATACGTTTATGCTGGAATCGATCGTCATGCTAAGTATCGGTATCGTCGCTCTCGAACTGGCAATCCAGCTGCTTGTATTCAAATCGATGTCGTTCCACACCGCGTTTCTCGTGCTGCTGCTTGTTCCCGAGTTTTACAGTTTGTTGAAAAATACGGGGACGGCTTTTCACAGCGGGCGCACAAGTATGGGAGCGGTTCGTAAGGTAGAGCAGATGCTTGAGGAAACGGCTGGAGAGAACAAATCGTCAGATGGCAAAGAAGGATCAGGCACATCCGATGGGATTGACGAGGTTGATAACACGGATCGGATGGAAAGGGAGAACGGGATAGGGACATTGCAAATGGACCGTTCCAATGACAGTTCCATGCCGCCATCCATCATTTTGAACCATCTCCGTTTTCGATATTCGCCTGAATCATTCGAACTTGAAACTGGCCGGGTCCAGCTTAATCCGGGAGAACACATTGCTATTGTCGGCAAAAGCGGCTCAGGGAAAACGACATTGCTGCATCTCATTGCGGGTTTGCTGAAGCCAGCATCAGGAGAAGTTCTGGTAAATGGACAGCCGTTATCCAAATATGATGAGGCTGTATGGTTCGAACAGGTTAGCTACATTACACAGCATCCGTATATTTTTGCAGGTACATTTGCTGAGAACATTGCGATCGGAGCGGGTCGGACCGTGTCCAGGACGGAAATTGAGCAGGCGGCAGAGGATGCCGGGCTTGCCGAACTTGCTGCCCAGTTGGAGCATGGCTTCGATACCTTGGTTGGAGAAGGGGGACGAGGTCTGTCTGGCGGGGAAAAGCAGCGACTTGCCTTGGCACGTGCTTTCTTGAAGCGTCCATCCATCATATTGTTTGATGAACCCACGGTGGGACTGGATCTGCGCACGGAGCAGATATTGCAACGTTCGATTGCCAGATTGGCTGACAAGGCGACGATGATTACAGTGGCTCACCGGTTATATACCATTCAACATGCCGATTGTATATTGTTTATGGACAACGGTGTGCTAGTGGATTCGGGACGGCATGAAGAGCTTATGGCGCGCCTACCCCAGTATGCCGAGATGATTGAGGTTCAACGAAAGGGGGGCTTAGCATGAATGAACTAGCGATTTTGTCCAAAGCCATGATTCAGGAGCGCAAGGATATCATCTTTTCCATTCTAGGTGGGTTTATTGCAGGGATTGCAGGAGTAGCCCTCTTCTCTGCGAGCGGATATCTGATTTCACAAACGGTCTTTGCGCCACCGCTGTATACCTTAATTGTACTCACCTCGCTGGTCAAGTTGCTTGGACTGCTTCGGGCAGCGAGTCGTTACGGGGAGCGTTTGTATTCCCACCGGGCTACCTTCTCTATGCTTAGCCGTTTGCGTACCTCCTTTTTTGCGAAGCTCATTCCTTTAACGCCGGGAATATTGAACAAAAAGCGAAGCGGGGACCTGCTAGCCCGCATTGTTGGGGATGTGGAGAGCCTGCAACATTATTTTTTGCGAGTTGCTTATCCACCGATCATTGTTGTCATGGTTTTTTTGGCGACAGTGTTGTTTACTTCTGCCTTTTCATTCTGGATTGCGGTTTTGTTTGTAGTAGGTATGCTCACAACGGCATTGGTTGTACCGGGAATAGTTTTGCTTGGACAGCGAAAAATGCATGGTCGTGTTCGCGAGCAACGGGCGCTGCTTTCCACGGAAGTCACCGAAGTATTGTATGGATTCCGGGATTTGAAAGTGTACGGACAACTGGCTCAGCGAGAGCAGCAGCTGCAGCAGGCTTCTGCTGCGTTGACGGACCAGCAGCAAAGGGCTGCCGGACACCTCCTGCGCGGGCAATCCATGCATGCTTTGGTTACGTTCCTTATTTCCTGGGGCGTGCTGACACTTGGTGCTTATCTGATTTTTGATGGAGCGCTGGCTGGCGTGTTTCTTGCAATGCTGGTCATGGCCTCACTAACCGTATTCGAAGAAGCTGCGGCAATGGCGACATTACCTTTGTATAAGCAGGATAGCGAACACGCAGCCAAGCGACTGACGGAAACGATACAGACCTCCGATAGGCAGCGTGTGTCTACGCAGCCAGAAGGAGCGTTATCTGACAATCAGGCTGTTTCGCTTGATCTGTGCGATGTTACGTTTCAATATGAAGGGGAGTGGAGACCGGCGTTAAAGGATATTTCGCTGCAGATTGTACCCGGCTCCAAAACGGCGATTGTTGGACCGAGCGGATCAGGCAAATCAACGATGATTGAATTGCTGCTTAAACTGCGAACACCTACGACTGGGGAGATCCGATTAAATGACATTTCGGTGAAGGAATTGGAGGAGACGAGTATTTGGCAGACGGCAAATGTCGTGTTGCAGCAAAGTCATTTCTTCCGGGGAACGATCCGGGATAACCTGCTGTTGAATGATGATGAACATTCGGACGAGCAACTGTTGGATGTGCTGGCGAAAGTACAGCTGCCGAGTACATCATTGACCGATGTAGTATATGAAAAAGGGGAAAACCTGTCGGACGGCGAGAAGCAGAGGCTGGCTCTGGCACGGGTCATGCTTCGCAAGGGACGGTTATGGCTTCTCGACGAACCAACTTCCTCCATGGATTACGTTACAGAAGAACGAGTGATGAAACATCTCTATGCACAAGCAGCCGAGGATACGCTTCTCTTGATCTGTCATCGGCTTACCGGTCTGGAAGAGATGGATCGGATTGTGGTTATGGAACAGGGAACGATAGTGGAAACAGGCTCCTATGCGGAGTTAATGGAGCAAAAAGGTTATTTTTATGAGATGAAGAAGATCGAGCGGCAAATGATCGGAGAAGCCGAAGGGTAAGGAAATAAGATATACACGGATGTGAATGAGAGTCATGGCAGTTTAAACATTCGCCATACCAAAAAATACACTCGCACACGTTTACACTGTGTGAGTGTATTTTTAGTTTGAAACCCGAAAATGAATGAGGACAAGCATCAATCAAATGAAGCTTTGATTAAACAACTTGTGCTCCAGTACAACAGACCTTAATGGCCTCCTGTATTGGAAGCCCAGACAGGATACCAGCCTGCACTCGGTGTTTCTGTATTGTAAAGCACCAAATTGCCGTCATTTTGAACGATGAGCACGTTACCTCTGAGGTTGGGTGGCACATTGTCGGCTCCATAGTACGATGTAGACCATGCCTTGTTGTCTGACGTCCAGTAAGGTGTGTTTTGGGGATCCTGAAGTACTAGTTTTCCACTCCAATAATCAATCTTGAAATGATTTATTCTTGTGTCACTGGTCTTGGTGTTCCATAACATCGTGCGTGTGCGGTTATCCCAGAGCTGTAGGTCGCCGTAGACGCTGTATTGCAGTGAAAACCTGACGTTGTTGGATACGAGTGGAATCGAGTTGTTATACATAATGTCGTAAATGAGGCGGTCTCCAGCCGCAGACGCTGAAGGAGCGATGGGGAGCAAAAACATGAAAATTGCAGCAAATAGCAAAACGGCTTTTTTCATAAGATCCTCTTTTCTGGGATATATTTTAAATTACATACCAAATATATCATATCTACCTATCAAAATTGTATAAAATTTCAAGTGAACTGAAAATATTTTTGGATGCGTTTTTATGTGAAAATAATTCATTTAACAACTTATTTTAAAACTATTAACACGATAGGATCATCTAAATCCCCAGGTTAGCCACATCTATCATATCGATGTCAGATTCACGAGCTTTCTTCAAGCTCAGGTAAATATCTGCCCCAATAATCAGGCGTGCCGAAGAGCGAAATGTGGGTTCCAAAATAATGAATAAATAAATTTTTAGAGATCGCTTGATTTTTTGCAATGTATCTGATATTGTAAGACCTGTGATTTTGGAAAGCAGATATATCAACATGAATCAGGTCTTTCCAGCAGATAATTTTTGACCACTTCTCTTAAGGAAGTTAAGGCCATACGGACAGCCGGGTCAAACGCCGATTGGCAACTTATGTTGCCTTATTGATTGAGTTAAAAGCTCAAATTTTATAAGTTGGTTACTTTACAACCAGTGCATCTGCACATCAACTTGTGAAACGGTCAATAAGAGTGGTAAAGGCGAATTATTTGCTATATAGACTCTGATCTGATATTGATATACATGAAGAAGCTTTCCGCTACAGGAGTTCTTTTGAACTTTTTTAGTTATGGGAACTTTGCGTCTTTTTAATGATGTATATCGACAAGCAAGTGTGATGATGCGCGTTTGGGGCATTTTTCACCTTGCTTTTTTTGTTGGTTCAGAACGGGCGAAAAGTTGAAAAATGAGAAAAATAATAAAGTTAAATTTTTAAAAAAAATTCATATTGGGTTAGGAGAATGGAAAATGGGAAAAGCACTAATCATCGGCGCCGGCGGCGTAGCTTCAGTAGCAGTTCATAAATGCGTTCAAAACAGCGAAGTATTTGAGGAAATCTGCATCGCAAGTCGTACGAAATCCAAATGTGACGATCTTAAAGCCAAGCTGGACGGCGGTAAAACAAAAATTACGACAGCTCAAGTGGATGCCGACAACGTTGACGAACTGATCGCCCTCATCAACGAAGTTAAACCGGATATCGTCATGAACCTGGCATTGCCTTACCAAGACCTGACAATCATGGATGCTTGCCTTGCAACGAAAACGAACTACATGGATACAGCGAACTATGAGCCGGAAGATACGGCAAAATTTGAATACAAATGGCAATGGGATTACAAAGAGCGTTTTGAAAAAGCAGGAATTACAGCTCTGCTCGGCAGCGGATTTGACCCAGGTGTTACGGGTGTATTCTCTGCTTATGCCCTGAAGCATTACTTTGACGAGATCGAATATATTGACATTCTGGACTGCAACGGTGGGGATCACGGCTACCCGTTCGCAACCAACTTCAACCCTGAAATCAACATCCGCGAAGTTTCGGCTAACGGAAGATATTGGGAAAAAGGTGAATGGATCGAAACAAAACCGATGGAAATTAAACGTGTCTATGACTTCAAAGAAGTTGGCGAGAAAGACATGTATCTGCTTTATCATGAAGAGCTGGAGTCCTTGGCTAAAAACATGCCTGGTCTGAAACGCATTCGTTTCTTCATGACATTTGGTCAAAGCTACCTTACGCACTTGAAAGCACTTGAAAATGTGGGCATGACTTCGATTGAACCTATCGAATACGAAGGCAAACAAATTATTCCTTTGCAATTCCTGAAGGCGGTATTGCCAGATCCGGCGTCCCTTGGACCACGTACTGTGGGTAAAACGAACATCGGCTGTATTTTCAAAGGTAAAAAAGACGGCAAAGACAAAACGTACTACGTGTACAACATTTGCGATCACCAAGAATGCTTCAAAGAAGTCGGCTCCCAAGCGATCTCTTACACAACAGGTGTTCCAGCCATGATTGGTGCAGCAATGGTGATGACGGGCAAATGGAACAAACCAGGCGTATACAACGTGGAAGAGTTCAATCCAGATCCATTCATGGAAGAGTTGAACAAATGGGGTCTCCCATGGGTTGAAGACTTCAACCCGGTACTCGTTGACGAACTGCCAGAAGAAGTCAAAGAATCGGAGCTCGTTCGTTAAGATGCGGTTTGAGCAATTACCGACACCATGTTTTGTTGTTGACGAAGGACTTATCGAAAGAAATCTCAAAATCCTGAACGGTGTTATGCAGCGTACAGGAGCCAAAATCGTGCTGGCTCAGAAAGCATTTTCCATGACCACGATGTATCCGCTCATTGGAGAATATCTGAGCGGTGCAACGGCAAGCGGGCTGTATGAAGCCCGCCTGGGCCATGAGGAGATGGGCAAAGAGAACCACGTCTTTGCCCCGGCCTATCGCGAAGATGAGATTGATGAAATCCTTTCGATTACCGATCATATTATCTTCAATTCATTCTCCCAACTGGAGAAGTTCAAGGGCAAAGCGCTTCAGGCTGGTCGAAAAGTAGGCCTGCGTATTAACCCTGAATGCTCGACTCAGGAGGGACATGAGATCTACGATCCATGTTCTCCTGGCTCAAGGTTTGGTGCAAAGCAAGAAGATTTCCGTGCGGAGCTGCTGGAAGGGGTCTCCGGACTGCATTTCCATACCTTGTGCCAGCAAAATTCAGACGATCTGGAAACGACGCTGAATGCGGTAGAAGAGAAGTTTGGACAATGGCTGCCACAAATGGAATGGATCAACTTCGGCGGTGGACACCATATCACACGCGAGGATTACGACATTCCAAGACTGGAAGCCTGCATCAAACGCATGCAGGAAAAATATGGTCTGGAAGTATATCTGGAGCCGGGCGAAGCAGTTGCGCTGAACGCGGGCTTCCTGGTGACTTCCGTTCTCGATTTCCACAAGAACGGTATGGACATTGCTATTCTGGATACCTCGGCCACATGCCACATGCCGGACGTGCTGGAAATGCCGTATCGCCCACCGCTTATCGGTTCGGGAGAAGCAGGAGAGAAACCTCACCTGTATCGTCTGGGTGGACAAACTTGTCTGTCAGGTGATGTGATCGGCGATTATTCGTTTGATCAACCGCTCAAAACGGGTGACAGATTGGTATTTGAGGACATGGCGATCTACTCCATGGTCAAAACCAATACATTTAACGGCATGCCGTTACCAGCCATCGCAGTAAAAAGAAAAGATGGTGATTGCGAAGTGGTTCGCGAGTTCGGCTATCAGGATTTCAAAATGAGATTGGCTTAATACTTTTTACAGATATAGCAAAAGCAAAAGGGAACCTGACCACAGGTTCCCTTTTGACGTTTAACATAGGATGGGTAAACGGTTGTGTTTATGATTCATCGTTGGGTTTCGAGGCTGCTCTCGCGGCATACGGAAAAATCGGTTCTTTCAATTCGAACTCATAGGTTAATCCATTTACAATACCGACGACGCTTTCGCTGTCATATAACTCAAGCAAAAATCCAGCCATTTGTTCTGCTGTATGGAATTGGGGAACACGGCCCTCATATTCGAACTGGTCCAGATCAAAAGCACGTTCCGCAAATTCCGTTTCCGTTGCCGCAGGCGCAAGTACTTTGGCTTGCATTGCTGCACGCTTTCCTTTTAATTCCTGTGCGAGCCCTTCCGTAAAGGCACTTACATAGAACTTTGTTGCACAGTAGGTTACTGCATCCGCCACGATCGTATATCCACCTCCAGAGGAGATGTTAATAATCTGTGTGCCCTCAACCTCTGCATAATCACGTACATAGAGGGAAGAAAGAATGGTTAATGCTTCTATATTCAGATGAAGCATCTGTTCGATTTTAGGTAGATGCTGTTCACCAACCGAAGCAAAATTTCCGAACCCTGCGTTGTTAATCCATGTCTCGATTGAGTACTGATGGAGACTTTCATAAAATGCATGGACATTGGCAGCGATGGACAGATCCACCGTGCGAATGACGATGTCCAAATCAGAATCAATTTCAGTTACTTTCGATTTTAACTTCTCCAGTTCGTCGGTTCTGCGTGCAGCCAGGATCAAATGTTTGCCGCGAGCCGCAAAAGCCAAAGCTGCTTCATAGCCAATGCCCGAACTGGCACCGGTAATCACTGTATACTTCATGGATATTCCTCCTGGATTCGGTTCATTATTTATTGTGATATGACTACGAGTTGATTATACTGATTAGAGCTTACTCTAAGTCAAGCGGAATATAGAAGGAGGATCACTATGCATACAATCGGTGAAGTGGCTGAACTACTCGGTATCAGTACCCACACATTGCGTTATTATGAGAAGGAGCAGATTATCATACCGCTCCGTGATGCTAGTGGAGATAGACGATACAACGAATCACATCTGAATTGGTTGCAATTTGTAATCAAACTAAAAGAGACTCAAATGCCCATCGCTATCATCAAAAAGTACGCATCCTTATATCAGGAAGGTGAGCATACGGCTGCAGAGCGTTTGAAGTTGCTGGAAGAGCACAAAGAGGCGATTCAACAGCAGATGCACACACTTCACGCAGCAGATCAGATGCTGGAGAATAAAATTACGGCATATCGAGTATCAATCGGGAAATAATGTAATCTGATCGAGGAAACGAGCAGAGCGAATTCAGTGGTTGCCTATGTGACGATATATTGCCAAAATAGTGAATTTTGTTATAGACTATTTTTTATGTTTGTTCATCAAGGGGGAAAAGGAATGAATCAAAGGAACGTGCAAAAGTCTAACAAACTGAAAATTATCTCCAAAGTGTTATTGATTATGATCGGGGCTTTTATTACCTCGTATGGTCTGGAAGCTGTATTAATTCCAAATAATGTATCAGACGGTGGTGTGACAGGTCTTAGTATCGTGGGTTCACAACTGTTTGGTTTACCGTTAGGTATGCTGATTGGTATCATCAACATTCCATTTGTATGGTTAGGCTACAAACAAATAGGTAAGAGCTTTGCTATTTACTCCATTATCGGTATTGCCTCGCTAGCTGTGGGTACAAGCCTTATGCACCATGTACCAACGATTATTCAAGGGGATACACTGTTAATTACCGTTGTAGGCGGGATTATTATCGGTTTTGGTATGGGTTTGGCGCTGCGTAATGGTGGGGCATTGGATGGAATCGATATGTTGGCTGTCCTGCTTTCACGCAAATTACCTTTTGGAACCAGTGATCTAATCTTATTCTTGAACATGTTTGTCTTTATTGTCGTATCCACTGTATTTGGTCTGCAAGGGGCGATCCTGTCCGCACTTGCTTATTACATCGCTTCCAAAGTGATACATATTGTTGAGGAAGGTTTGAGCGGCTCCAAAACCTTTAAAATTATTACCAATCAACCGGAGATCATGGTCGAAACCATTCGTGATCGATTAGGTCGTGGAGCAACGTATACCGATGCTTACGGCGGGTATACCAATGAACAATTCAAAGAGATTACCTGCGTAATCAACCGTATGGAGGAAAGCAAAATCAAGGATATCATTCACGAAATTGATCCTAATGCTTTTATTGTAGTGTACGACGTAGCCGAAGTGAAGGGCGGCAATTTCAAAAAGAAAGATATTCACTAATCACTACAAGCAGGAGTTAATGTCGGGGAGAAAAGGATATAACATAAAAAAAGTCGCTAATAATTTAGCGACTTTTTTTGTTATAAGGGTAGAAGTTATGGCATCCAGTCGAATTCTATAACTTCTACCCTTTGAAGTTCATCATGCTTTGGCAATCCGCAGCTGTATTTCGGTCAGAAATTGCTCGGTAATGATCGTATCACGATTATCAATTTCATAAATTTCAAAAGGATCACCCATTACACGGAATCCATTGTCATTCGCATAAGCAACGACCTCAAGCATTTTTTCATAACTTTGACGGTAGTTACCCCGATAAAAGAGGGACAGATACTCACCAGCTGGCAGCATGTAATCATAATTGATCGTTCTGGCTTCGTCAGGATTAAAAATAAAGAAGACGGAGTTAAAGACATCCCTTACGCCATGCTTTAATTCCTCAAGGGACACGGATGCACCATATAATTGGTTGCCGAAGTCCGGAATGTGACTTTTATGCTTTTGATGCAGTTTCTTAATGGCGTAATCCATCTCCTCATCCTTCGTTATACGTGTATTGAGATGAAGACACGGCCGGTCAGGATACGTTTTGATGGAGAAAACTCCTGTCTGAATTTTGCTGGCATCAGTTAACACCTTTATTCTGCCCTGAATCATACGCTGCGTGGTTTCGAGTTTGGCTATTTGTTTCTTAATTAGTTCCTGTTCAGTGAACAACAATTGAAGCGTATTTTCGACACTTTGCTCATCCAAATACGCCTTGATCTGTTGCATCGTAAAATCCAACTGGCGCAGGTCCCGGATGATATTCAGCTTATACATATCCTGAAGGCTATACAGACGATACCCGTTTCCGTCTCGCCGAGGCTCCAGCAGCCCTAATTTCTCGTAATAACGCAGTGCATCAACACCTATTCCGTAAAGCTTCGAGATTTCATTGATTTTATAATCATTTTTCATCGGTTTTTTTCCTCATTTATACTCAGCTAATATATGCGTGTGCGTATGCCGAAGGCGCGCCATACACTTCCTTATACAGTAATTCTCTCACCATTTCAAATTGTGTCGGGGTCAACTTTGTCGGATAACTCATGATCTGTAAAGGTAAGGTTTGCTGCCTGACAGCCCGAAGGGGCGGCTGAACATAAGAATGATCCCCCAGGCAGAATCCCAGGCGCTCATAAAATCCGATTCTTCTCCGCTTTAGCTCATCTTCTGGTAATTCAACTTCCAAGATAACCGGCTTGGCTGACTGGTTCATGAAACGCTCCATTAACCACTTGCCAATGCCGCCTCCACGAATGTTCGGGGAAACAGCCAAATGCTCAACATATCTGAACGACTCGAACTCCCAGCCTGCGAGAAAACCAATCACGTCATTCTGCTCATTTTCCTCTGTAAGAAGGCGATAGCATGAATGGGACAGCAGTTTCTTCTGTTCTGAATATTCCCGGTATTCGGCTTCGGGAAATGATTGCTTCATAATTTCAAACACGTGGTCAAACTGTTTTTGCAAGATCATCTTCATCCACTCCTGATTCGTAAAGCCATATTTGATATACAACACGATAAACCCTGGGACGATACCAGAGTCAAGCTATATGCGGAAAAGGTGGGGCAAACCGAAGTAAAGAGGAGCATTGTGACTGGAGAAGGTGTACGATTCACAATATCTAAAAGTTTACTTATCGCAACTTTTTTTGGCCGAGGTCAAACTCTTTCGTTGTACAGACATTGTTTTACTTGGTTCAAAACGTTTCTCTAGACCCACACAACATCGTGATGATACCATCGTACAAGTGCTAGAAAACAGTTGGAATCAGGGGGATTACGTTTCGTGGAGCAAATAAAGTACGACAACTTAAAATTGGGTGAAAAGGGAGCAATCATCAGTATTATTGCTTATATTGGTTTGACTGCAATTAAAATGATGATCGGTTATATGTCTAATTCAGAAGCTTTAAAAGCCGATGGGTTAAACAATGCTACCGATATTATAGCTTCGATCGCGGTTCTTATCGGTCTGAGACTTGCTCAACGACCTGCTGATCAAGATCATACATACGGACATTGGAAAGCTGAGACTGTTGCCTCACTGGTTGCGTCTTTCATAATGATGGTAGTTGGGCTGCAAGTGCTTTACGGAGCGATTACATCCGTATTCGAGGGGAAAAGCGAATCTCCGGACCTCATCGCAGCCTGGACAGGCATTTTCTGTGCCGCTGTGATGTATCTGGTTTACAGATATAACAAAAGACTTGCTTTGAAAATCAAGAGCCAGGCGGTTATGGCAGCTGCAAAAGACAATATCTCGGATGCCTGGGTTAGCATAGGGATAGTTGTAGGGATTATTGGTTCCCAATTCGGCCTGCCATGGCTCGACCCATTAACAGCAGTAGCGGTGGGCATCCTAATATGTAAAACCGCCTGGGACATTTTTCGGGAAGCTACACACCATCTTACAGATGGATTTGACGAAGAGCTAATCAAGGAATACAGGAGTACAATTGCCAATGTGGACGGGGTAGAGGCAGTTAAGGATTTAAGAGCACGGAATTATGGTAATAATGCTGTTGTCGATGTGGTCATTCTGGTACGATCGGATTTGGATCTGCAGAAAGCTCATGATATTTCAACAAATGTAGAAGACGAGCTGTTAAAAGAGCATGAGGTGTACACTGTTCATGTTCACGTTGAACCAGACTCTGACGAAGCCTCTAACGAAGTACTTATATTATAAAATAGGAGCGGCACATATGAGAACGTTCCAGTAAATATGAATGTAGTCTCTTCTTGACGTAAGACAGAACAGGTAGCCCTTCGGCTACCTGTTTTTTAGTTGGAAGGGTCACCAAACATGTCCTTTTGATTTCTTTTGCGGAAACTTCTCGGAGATTCACCGACCGTTTTGGTAAATAGAATCGTAAAGTAGTTTGGGTTCTCGTAACCCACCAACTTGGAGATTTCCCATACTTTTTTCTTGGTCGAAACCAACAATCGGGTCGCTTCTCCCATTCTTCGCTGAATGAGGTAATGATAGGGGGAGATGCCGTAGCAATTTTTATACATATGAATCAAGTAGTAGAAATCGATATGGAATTGGTCAGCCAAGTCCTTGAGCTTAATATGTTGACGGTAGTTTGTATCCAAATAATCTTTGATGCTTTCAGCGAGGGTATTACTCCGAACGATCTCATTGGCTGCGCGCTGGTGCTGAGACATGCGATCGATAATCAGCAGAACGGCATTCAGCAGATGATGAGAGATAGAGTTGTATCCTTCTTCCCGGATTGAAAATTCATTGAACATGGTCTGCATTAACGAACGGATCTCTTCGGAATAACGATTGGCACGAACAACTGGATCACTACCAGGAGGAACAACCCAATCGTTGTTGGCACGAGTGCCCTCTTTGAACCGAAAGCCGCAATAAAAGGTGGATAAAGGGAATTCCGGGTCCGATCTTTCCTCGTGAAGCGTTCCCTTATTGTATACAAGAACATCTCCCTTTTGAGCCGAGTGCTTTGTCCCATCAATCGTGAACGAGCCCTGACCCTCATTAACATAAATAATCTCATGCAAATCGTCATGCTTATGGGTCGGAAAACTCCAATGGGGATTATCTGCCAACTTCCCTACATAAATAATAATGCAATCTTGATCTTCATGCAGTCGGTCGGGCTCATGGCGTGTATTCATTAATGTCTTCCCTTCAAGATTCTGTGGTGAAATGACAACATACATAATGTTTTGGATGAAGATCACAACAACCTTGATTGTCGCTTAGCATGTCTGACAGTACAATTTCACTATTCAATAATATGTACTATATATTGAATGGAAGGGATGTGAAAGCAAAATTTGTTAAGAATGGAATCCATTTAAGAAAATGAAACGCTTGCAACATTAGAGAGAATTGTGAGGGCTTATTCTTGACTAGAAAAAGAGAAAATTTACTTATTTTAACACTTACATTGGTTAGCTTTGTATTGGGAACAACCGAATACGTAATTGTAGGCGTATTAAAGGAAATCGAAACCTATCTGAAAGTATCGCTGGCTGCCGCAGGCGCGCTCGTATCCGGCTTTGCGATTGCCTATGCGATCGGGACACCGTTTGCCGTTGCGTTCTTGGCCAAAATCCCCCGAAGAAACTCCATTTTAATCGGGTTTGCAGTCGTGCTGGTCTTGAACGTACTTACCATTTTCTCAACGACATTCTATTCCTTGATGGTTATTCGGATCATTTCAGCCGTAGCATGTGGACTTACGATATCCCTTTCGATCTCAATTGCAAGCGATGCAGTCAACCGGGAACGAAGAGGGGAAGCGATCGCCTGGATACTGGGCGGCTTTTCCATTGCCAATGTGCTTGGCGTTCCGCTTGGCACCTTCATCGGACAGCATCTGAACTGGTCCATGACGTTTGTTGTTACGGCATGCATCGGGGCCGTGCCATTCCTATTCATGTTTCGGATACTTCCAAGGCAAACAACGACCATTGCCGGTTCATTCAGTGATCAGATGGCGCTATTTATGAAGCCGCGCATATTGCTGGCCTGCTTGATTCCGGTTCTTGGAAACAGTTGTATTTTTGTAATCTTTACGTATATCACTCCGCTGCTGGGGCAGTCCATGGGTATACCTGCACGCTGGATTAGCGCTGTACTCCTCATTTACGGTGCCTGCAGCATACTAAGCAATTGGATCGGTGCCAAAATAGCCAAAGGCGATTTCTTGCCCAAGCTCAAGTGGCTTTTCGTCATTCAGGCAGTCATCTTTCTTGGACTCAGCTTCACCGTGTCTCACCAGTGGCTGGGCTTGGCGTTCCTGTTCCTGATCGGTTGCCTGTCGTCATCCATGAGCGCGGCGTCCCAGCTCTATCTGTTCGACGTCTCTGGAGCAATCGCGCCGAATTCCAGACCGTTCGCATCCACGCTGCTGCCCGTGGCAGCAAATGTGGGGATAGCTCTCGGCTCCGGAGTTGGCGGGCTTGCTGTCAATTTAGGTGGTGTGACGTGGGTGCCACCAGTAGCTGTGATACTAGCTCTGATGGCTTTTGTAATCACAGCGACCTGCCAGCGATCCATTCAATTGAAGCCGGAGGGAGCCACCGCTCCTAAAGTAGACTATTCGATTCCAAGTCCTAATTAGTAGCCTCTGAAGTCTGCTTCTTTGGTCCACAAGTGTGACTATTCATTGAGTAAGCAAATTGAAACGACATAATCATACATGTTTGAGCACGGAAAGCCGCTAATTTAGCGGCTTTTTTTGTTTTTTGGATAGATTTCTAACACAAAAATTATTGTGAAAATATGCTGAACAGCACCTTTTTCCCATGGATCACTTGTTGTTCAAAAGCAGAATTGAAAAGGAAGCTTTCAAAAAAACGGTTGACGAAGGAAGATATCCTGTATAGAATGAAGCCGTGATTTAGTAAATTAGTAATTTAGTAAATTACTAAATAAAAAGTTGGAGGATAGGAGGAATAAAAATGAAAGAAGCAGTTGCTTTATGATGAAATGAATAGTGAACGGCTGCGCGCGTTAGCAAAAATCTTAAAGGATATGGGGTATTAACATGTTTGCCAATCCATATGTTCGAACTATTATTTTTTCCCGGGTGCTCTTGCAGCTCGGAATTTGGATCCGAAATTATGCCGTTCTTCTTTATGTCTCCGAATTGACGCATAATAATCCGGTTGATATTTCACTGATTTCGGTAGCGGAATTTTCACCGATCTTTATATTTGGTCTGATTGGTGGTACCTTTGCCGATCGATGGCGGCCGAAAAGAACAATGGTATGGAGTGATTTATTATCCGGTTTATCCGTTGGTGTTGTATTGCTTACGGTCATGAATGGTGGATGGATTGCACTTCTGATTGGATCATTCGTTTCTGCCAGTTTGTCACAGTTTTCTCAGCCTTCGGCGATGAAACTGTACAAAAGGCATGTACCAGCCGAACAATTGCAGGGCGTCATGGCTATGTCCCAAACGCTTGTTGCTGTCTTTATGGTTTTGGGGCCGGTCATTGGCACGTTTATTTTCATTAAGTTTGGCATTAGCGTATCCCTCATCCTGACAGCGATCATGTTTCTGGGCTCTTCGCTTGTATTATTATCGCTTCCCCGAGATGTAGAGGAGGAGAAATCAGGGAATAGTGGCGGCTTCGTTAAAGAGCTCACGGATGGCCTGCGTTATATCGGGGCGAATAAATCCTTGAGAACACTTGGATTAACTTTCTCGGCAGTTGGTTTGGCATCAGGACTGACTCAGCCGCTTCAGCTCTTTCTTGTCATTGAAAATTTGGGCCAGGATAAAGAGTTCTTGCAATGGCTGGTGATGGCGAATGGGGCAGCCATGTTGGTCGGAGGTGCTGTGATCATGGCGATCGCTAAAAAAGTCAAGCCACAGGTATTGCTTTTAGTCGGCTTACTTGTTAATGCAATCTGTACGGTTGGAATGGGTGCATCAACACAAATTTGGTTAACCATTATTCTGCTCGTAATCAGCGGTTTGTTCTTCCCGTGTATCCAAGGTGGAATTCAGACGCTTCTTGTGCGGAATACGGAAGGGGCATTTATTGGCCGTGTATCCGGAGCGATCATGCCGATTTTTATGGGAATGATGGTAATTGGCATGCTTACCTCCGGATATCTCAAGGATATGTTTTCCTTGCTTAGTGTATTTATAGCGAGTGGTTTTTTTGTGATAATCGGTGCGTTATTATTGCTACCTATTGTCATTGAAAGAAGAAATAAAGCCGAGGAAACTCCATCATCATGACGGAAAGGGAAATGAAACGATAAGGAGAGAGACACATGGATATGAATAAGCGCAGGGAGCTGCTGGAGGAGTACAAACAGATCAAGACATATATGGGCGTAGCCCAAATTAAAAACAAAATTAACGGTAAGATCTATATCGACAGCTATCCCAACTTGAAAAACAAATGGTTTACTCTGCAGATGCAGCTGGATCAAGGACGATTTGCGAATGCCGAGTTACAAAAAGAATGGAGAGAATTTGGAGAAGAGGCATTCACTTATGAGGTTCTGGAACAGAAGGACATCGATAAGGTGATGGATATGCGTTGGGAACAAAAACAAATCCTGAAGCCGTGGCTTCAGAAGTTACAGCCTTACGGAGACAAGGGCTATAATAGACCTCCAAAGAATTAAATCATCTAAGAGGAAACTGATTTGACTAACGCTTAAAATCAAGATAAGATGAAACCGTCGTTTAGTAAATTAGTAAAAAGGTAAACGGAATGAGGGAATGAAATTGAAAATACCTACAACGTTAAAACATAAACCTGTTGTCGTATCGGATAATTATGAAAAGGTTGACGGCCGGATGGCCGGGAACACCGACGCCAAAGGTCTTTCCCTGGGATTGGCCCAGTGGAACGATAGAGGAAAGGTTGATATTTCAGCCAAGGTATGGAGATACACCGGAGAAAAGTGGTCCAGACAATCCGAGGAACTACCTCTCCATCGCGTGCTGGATTTGTCCATTCTGATCTGTCGGTCTTTGGAACATTTTCGCGAGGCTTATAGATATGAAAATTTATATGACCCAGAGCAGCCTGTCATCGATCGTGTTGGACTGCAAGGGGACGCAATGTCCGTGGAAATCTGTACGGACAATGAGAGAATAAATGAAGATATTAAGCTGTTCAGCCAAGCTCTGAGTGATGACGATGAAATGATCGGCGAGCGTTTGCGTACATTATCCAAGATATTAAAGGATATGGGTTATTAAAAAGGAAACGTCATCCTCAAGTGGATGGAGTAAAAAGAGCCTAGACGTCTACAGATGTCTAGGCTTTTTGTTATGAGTCGAATACAACGCGTAATTAGTTAGCAATGAAATTACCCATTCGATTGCTTTTATGAATCTCTTCCGTTCCAGCATCGAGAGCAGTCCTGTAATAAGCACGTTTATGTTCAATGACTTCCATAGTTTTTCTAAGTTCTTCCATCTGCGCTTCTACACTCGCCTTGCGTTCTGTAAACATGTCATATCGCTCCTGCAAAGTAGAATCCCCCTCGGAACACCATGCAATAAAATCTTTGATATCCTTAATCGGCATCCCGGTAGATTTCAGACATTGAATGATCTTTAAAAAATCGATGTCCGATTCTTTGAAGTTTCGAGCTCCGCCAGGGGTACGTTCTACAAAAGGCATGAGTCCTTCCTTGTCGTAGTAACGCAAGGTATATACGGTTAGATTCAATTCTTTAGCAACTTCGCTAATTGAATATGTCATTTATTTTCCCCTTTTCTTACTAGTATAGACTTCGAGCTAACTCTAGGATTATCTTTTGGGATTTTACCACGCAGTTTGCAGGATGTCAAAGTTTCTAAAAAGGGTTGACTTAGAGTTAACTAGAGGGATTAAGATCGTTTTGCAAGAGAAAAGGAAGAATGACAATCTTAGGAGGTTTTATGATGATAACTGCTAAAGCACGAGCTGTTGATGGTCCGGACCAATCGTTCCGGGCAGCTGAGATTAAACGACGCGATCTTGATTTGCACGATGTCCTGATCGAGATTAAATATGCCGGCATCTGCCACTCTGACATCCATACTGCTCACGGCGAATGGGGTCCCGTAAACTATCCGCTCGTACCTGGCCATGAAATCGCAGGAATTGTTACCGATGTAGGAGCCGAGGTTTCAAAGTATAAAGTTGGTGACCGAGTAGGGGTTGGATGCATGGTTGACTCCTGTGGCGAATGTGAGAACTGCCGCCAAGGAGAAGAGCAGTACTGTCTCAAAGGAAATGTTCCCACCTACGCGGGTGTTGATAAATACGGCGAACCTACTCAAGGTGGGTACTCCACTCACATCGTCGTAACCGAGGAGTTCATCGTTCGTATTCCGGACAACATTGAGCTGGATGTCGCTGCACCACTCCTATGTGCAGGTATTACAACATACTCGCCGTTAAATCATTGGGGAGCTGGACCAGGTAAAAAAATAGCGATTGTAGGTATGGGTGGTCTAGGTCACATGGCTGTTAAAATTGCACATGCCATGGGCGCAGAAGTAACTGTCCTGTCACAATCATTGAAGAAAAAAGAGGATGGTTTGCAATTCGGTGCAGATCATTATTATGCCACAAGCGAACCAGAAACGTTTGCCAAACTCGCCGGGTCGTTTGATCTGATTATTAACACGGTCAGTGCAAATATCGACATCAATGCTTACTTCTCACTGCTCACTCTGGATGGCACACTGGTTAATGTAGGTGCTCCTGGGGAGCCGTTGGCAGTAAACGTAATGTCCCTCATCGGTCACCGTCGTTCATTTGCAGGTTCAATGATCGGTGGCATCCGTGAGACTCAGGAAATGCTTGATTTCTGTGCAGAACATAATATTGTTCCTATGATCGAAGTCATTTCAGCTGACCAAATTGACGAGGCATACCAACGTGTATTAGCTTCAGATGTGAAGTACAGATTCGTAATCGACACGAGCACAATTTAAGTTGTTTTTAAGTAGTCTGTAAAGACCTTTACCATGTGATCTATCTATAATTAGAAAATAGAAAATCCAATCGCTAATAACATGCGATTGGATTTTTCTTCTTTATGACGAAGGAGACGGTAAGAAACCATTTGAAAAATGAGCTGTTGTATTAATCTGAAACGACTAATCCATCAAAGTTCTCAGGGCCTACACGGATCGTACCGAGCAAGTTGGAGCTTACGAATGCAGTGTATGTCAATTGAGGGGTAATAGGCGGATTGAAATCATCCGCAGAGAACGTAATGACCTGAGGCGCCAAAATACTCAAATTAAATGTGGAAGTCGCTGAGTAAATGACCGGGTCAGTGGACAAGGTACCTCTTACAATAGTAATCGTAATTCCGACAAGAGCTAATGGCAATTGTACAGAAATGGTTCCTTTAAATTGAACTCTGGGGTTAGCACCTGCACCTGCGGTCTGAAGACCAATTTGTCCGAACAATTGCGGCGTGTTGATTACCAGAATCGGAATAGCAATCGAGTTAGCCAAACTTGCGTTTTGCGATGTTCTCGCATCAAGAAATGTTGTCATTGAATCTACCTCCTAGTCAGTGGGATAGGATAGTATATTCGAAGGTTACTAGAGTGCTTGGACTCCTGGATATAATCAAAAAAAAGGCATCTTATTCAACTAACGGGCAGAATCGGTTGAAGTGTGTTACTGGATGCGCTTGTAAGAATTACAACTTTACCCGCAATGTTAGATATATTCAATTTCATTCCTTTCATTTAGATACAGATTCTTTCGCCTTAGAGCGCGTTGTACCACTCATCATTCACAGGTTCTAACCATTCCGTCTGTCCAGGTGTCATAGCCAGATGCACAAACCAGCTATCGGCTGTTGCCCCATGCCAGTGCTTCACGTTAGGAGGAATATTTACAATATCTCCGGTTTTAAGCAATCGTGCGGGTTTACCTTCTTCTTGGTACCAGCCTTCACCACCTGTAATGAGTAATACTTGACCTACAACGTGTGAATGCCAATTATTGCGTGCTCCCGGCGCGAAAGTGACATTTCCAATGCTAGTGTTAAGTGGAGTTTCATCTGTAAAGACCATCTCCAGATATGCGTCTCCAATAAAATTGGCTTCTACTTTTTTTCCCAGCGGGAAGATAGTGCTGTTACTCAAATGTTCGTTTGTCATAATGGTTACCTGCTTTCTATTTTATTTATAAATGTCTTTTGCAATATTGAACGCAGACCATGCCTTAGGCCAGCCCACATAGAAGGAAAGGTGAGTAATCATTTCAGCCACTTCATGACGAGCTATTCCATTTTCCTTTGCTTTATGAAGGTGGGGGGTTAATTGTTCAAAATTTCCGCCGGCAATAAGTGCAGAGAGGGTAATCATACTGCGATCACGACTGGATAATTGTTCTACTCTTGACCATACCTCGCCAAACAGAATATCGTCATTCAACTCTGCAAATTTGGGGGCGAATTCACCCAATATATCTCGTCCAGCAGTTTGTTTTTTTTCCATAGCTACGTGATCCTCCATTCGCTATTCGTTTGAGAATTCTTTAGAATTTCCTTCTACTCGATAAGTCATCCGCAATCCGTTATGTTCCATTTGTTCGACTCTTATCCATTCAAAATGAACGGAGGTGCGAGATAAGCATCGGGCACTATTAATTTACATTCATACAATAATGAACATATATCTATTATTATATAAGAGAGAAGCGTATAATCAATTGTTGGATTCATTGAATTTGTTCATTAATAAACAGAGAGGTATGTGTTGTAAATAAACGTTAAGAGAGCATGAACAAAAAACGCTTTGGGAGTTGAATCGCCAAAAGCGCCCTAGTTTATTTCTATTTAAATACCAATGGTCACCCTTTGACTGCTCCCGCAGTAAGTCCGCTAACGATATATTTTTGTCCAAACAAGTAGAGGATAAACACAGGGAGTGAAGTCAGTACAAGATTCGCAAAAATCAAATTCCAATCTCGGCTGTATTTGCCGTAAAAATTATAGATCGAAAGCGGCATCGTCCACGTTGAGCTATTCGTAAGGAAGTACACCGGAATCGTAATATCATTCCATACCGACATAAACACCATGATCGCTACCGTTGCGTTAACGGGCAGAATAAGCGGTGTAACGATACGGAAAAACACGCCGAATACGCTGGCACCTTCGAGAAATGCAACCTCGTCCAGTGCTTTCGGAATGGTTTTGATAAATCCACTGTACAAAAATACGCTAAAAGCGGTATTAAGCGCCGCGTAGATCAGGATGACACTTGATATGCTGCCGTAAAACCCCAATCCCTGCACAACCCGAATCGTCGTAATGATCGACATTGGTGCGATCAATCCCATGAAGAAATACATATATATTGTGTTTGAAAGTTTGGTGTCCCGGCGTGCCAGAATGAAGGACGCTGCTGAAGAAGCGACAATGTTGATGATGGACGATATTCCCGTAATCCAGATGCTGTTCAGGAATGCTCTGGACAGACCGCCTTCTTCAAATACCCGGACATAGTTTGAGAACTGCCATTTATCCGGCAGACTCAAGGAGAAGCTGAGCACTTCAGCACTTGTTTTGAATGAACCCAGAATTAGAATTACCAGCGGCAACAGAATGAGCAGAGAGGCGAGCAGCAGAAATCCTTCAACAACATAGTTGCGAATAGCGAGTTTGCGAGTATATCCCATGTTATTCCGTAACCTCCTTGCGCCGCATGAAGATCAATAGCGGTATAGCAATAATCGTAACGACCACAAACAGAAGTGTGTTAACTGCGGTACCCAGTCCCCAGTTTCCTTCACCGAAAGAACGGAGAATGATGGTACCCACAACTTGTGAAGCGTTGCCTGGGCCACCGCCGGTCATGACATACACTTCCGAGAATACTTTAAGCCCGCCAATCAGTGTCAACATCAGATTAATATTGATGGCTGGCAGCAGCAGAGGCAGCGTAATTTTGAAAAAACTTTTCCAGGAGCTTGCTCCGTCAATCTTAGCGGCTTCATAATATTCTTGAGAAATAGATTGCAAACCAGCCAGATAGATGGCCATTTGGAATCCGGCGCTTTGCCAGATGGATACGATCGCAATCGTCCAGATGACAAGGGAAGGATTGGTCAACCAAGCTTGGCTTAATGAATGTAATCCGACTGCTTCCAATACATGATTGATCGTACCTTCTGTACGCAGCATTGGTGTGAACAGGATGCTGATGACCAGAATACTCAGTATGGAAGGGGAGTAGAAAATCGCGCGCAGCAGGTTCTTCGTTTTTAATCTCATGTTTAGCGCCACGGCAAGCAGCAGACCAATAATGTTTTTGCCAGCAACCGTAACAACGGCAAAAATGGCTGTATTTTTAAGCGCCAAAATAAGCGTTTTGTCCGAGAAAATTTTCTCAAAATTATCCCATCCAATAAACTTCAGATCAATCCGATCCAGCCGCCAATCCGTAAAAGAGTAATAAAAAGCAGCAATCGCTGGAACGACAAAAAAGATGGAGTAGATAAGCAGTGCCGGAAATACCATGTAATACGAATATAAATTTTTAGCCCTTTTCATGTTTCACACTCCGTTATGGCTAGGCAGCACATCATTCAGGAATGACATACTGCCCTGTATTTCAATTCTTAGAAACCGGAAACGCCTTTATCCTGCATCAGTTGACTGAACTTCTCATCCCAGGATTTTAATACTTCCTCCGGTGTCAAACCGCCAGCGAATTGATCCTGTAACAGCCTATACAGCTCACTGCGATCAACCAGCATGTAAGCATCGGTGGTTAATACGGTTTTCTTAGGCAGAATGTAATTGTCAACGATATCCTGTTTGTAAGCAGGCAACTCCGGTGTAGTAACATCGCTAAAATTAGATACATATCCTTTGGCATCGACGATCTGTTGAGCAATTTCCTTGGAGGCGATAAAGTCTAGGAACTGTTTGGCTTCGTCCAAATGCTTAGCCTTTTTCGGAATGAACAGCTGTCCTCCAAGCGGACTTGCACCCAGTTTGGCATCATCGGAAGACGGAATCGGGAATACGCCGAGTTCCATGCTTGGATCCTGCTCTGCTACGCCTTCGATTAACCAATCTCCCATAAACATCATGGCGACTTCCTTGTTCAGGAATTTGCCAACGGCCATGTCATAGCTGTCGCTAAGCACATCCGTATTGGTATATCCTTTGGTGTACACTTCATATTGCTGCTCCAAAAACGTTTTAAACTCAGGAATATCGGACCATTTTTTCTTGTTGCTGTTGAGCTCATCGAAAAAAGAAGGATCGTTTTTGGCTACAAAATCGGCAAATGCTGCCGCAGGCCAGATGTTCGCAGCCCAAGCATCTTTATAGGGCATGAATACCGGAGTAATGCCGCCAGCTTTAATTTTTTCACAAATCACCAAAAACTGTTCGTAACTTGTAGGGATGGACAGACCTAGATCAGCAAAAATCTGTTTGTTGTAAACAACACCTTGCATGCCCGTGTCCTGGCTGACATGGAAGCTGTAGATATGGCCGGCAGCGGAGAGCACATCTTTGTTTACAATTCTGCTGGCCCAGGACTCGTTATCCAGAATTTCAAAATTTCGCTCAAGATTCAGATCCGTAATCGCACTGGCCAAATTGTATTGAATGATGTCGGGCGTTTCATCGACAGCCAGCTTGGTTTGCAGCACGGTCGTTGTTTGCTCAGCCGGAATGAGCTGCAGATTGACAGAAATATTTGTCTGCTTTTCAAACTCATCGAGAATATCCTGCTGGATAAAGGCAGAATCCTGTGAACTCTTCGAAATCGCTAATTCCAGTGTGACCTTGCTGTTCTTATTGCCATTGCTTGCGGACGTGCCGGAATCAGTGCCACCTGATCCGCAAGCGGTCAGTGAAATGGACAACAAGCTTGCCAGTACCATGGATGCTGCTTTTTTTCTTTTATGCATTTTCAACGCAAATCCCCCTCTGAAACATGTAATGAATCCGTTTACAAGTCCAATTATAAAATCCACTTCTTCTCCGGTACATGTCTGTGCTTGAATATTTATGTGTAAAATTCTGAACTTGAAATCGCTATCATTTCATTCAAACCCATGCTACATTAAGACATGATCCAGACGAGTTGTACAGCATGACAAGACAGGAGGCTTCGCGAAGCATGGCTAAACTTATACATAGAGCCACACAATTCAGCTTGCAGACAAAAGTATTTTTGACATTTCTGGCCCTTCTTTTATTCGTGCTGGGCTGTTTTATCGTTTACGTGAACCTGGTCGTTATCCGCCCGCTTACACAAAAAACGGAGGAGGATACACTGATCACGGCCACCAAGGTACGAGAACAGGTTGACCTGTACGTAGAGCAGCAAAACCAGATGTCCCAGCGCATATTGTCCAATAAGGACATCTTCACAACGATGGACAAGAGCTCTTCAGCCCCAAGCAATTATGAACGACTGAACCAGATTCGGAAACTAAAAGATATCATGTTTCAAGCCATTGGCCCCAGCATGAACATCAAGGACATGTCCATTTATGATAAACAAGGTGTGCTGCTCACATCGTATCTGGGTTCAGGTCATCCTCCAACGATCCTGAGTACCCTGACGGAAAAAAGCAGGAGTGGACGAGCGTGGACCGGGAACGGTTTTATCCTGCTTCGAGAGGCAGACACGATCTCATTTCTCCGTACGGTCAACGATCAGAATGGCAAGTTATACGGATATCTTAGTATTCAAATGGATCAAGCTTACATTCAAAATCTCACGGAAGGAATTACAGCAGGAGATGTATTCATTTTGAACAAGCAAGGTGAACAAATGACTGGATCGGAAGCGAGAAAGAACGCTTTGACATGGAAAGAGCCTTTATCCGAAGAAGGACTGGCAGTTGATGAACAAAATAATTACGTTACACATTCTACATCTCACCAGACGGGTTGGATTACTTTTATAATAACGCCGAAAGATTCGGTTTTAGGCTCGATCCGTTCCGTACAAAGCATGTCCATTTTGCTAATTACAGCCTTAATGCTTATTTCTTTCGTGTACATTTTCTTCTCTACACGCAACCTGTTGCTTCCTATTCGCAAGCTTCGCAGCCAGATTTGGCGCATTAACTACAGCAATATGAAACTGAAAGTCGATGATCGGCCTAAAAATAACGACCTGCTGCTGTTGAATGAAGCTTTTCAGGACTTGATGGAACGTTTACAGCAGTCCATTGACCGTGAGAAGAAGGCATTGCATGAAGAAGTCACTGCACGGAATTCCGCATTACAAGCTCAGATTGCTCCCCATTTTCTTCATAACGTCCTCTATTTGATCAGTATTGCTGCTCAAGAGGGAAGAACCCGGGTCGTGTCTGATATGTGCAAACATCTGTCAGACAGTTTACGTTATATTGTTTCATCCCCTTATGCACATGTGACGATGACGGAGGAGCTTGAGCATACGAGACATTATTTGTCGTTGGTACAGCAAAAGTATGAAGAGGATTTGGAATGGAGCATCCATGCTGATGATCTGACGAGTGAAATCCGGCTGCCGCGGCTGGTTATTCAGCCTTTCGTTGAAAATTGCATTGAGCATGCTTTCTTCAATACTACGCCTCCCTGGCGTATCCAAATTACCGTAAAGCAGTATAACGGATTGTGGGCTCTGGAGATTAAAGACAACGGAGAGGGCTTCCCGCCAAATAAAATAGAAGAGATTTTGTCCAATATTCAGAAGTCCGGCTCCGGAATGAATCAATCCACTGATCGTCAGACAGCTCTTGGCAACATGGGGATCGTTAATAGCGTCAATCGGCTTAAACTGATGTATAGCAATCGGCTTTTATTTAATATGTACAACAATCATTCTGACGAGGAAAAAGGAGCAACCATTCAAATCATCGGATCGATGACGAGCGATTTTTACTGAGCACAGGAGGGATAGACCATGTACAAAATCATGATTGTTGAGGATAGCAAACCTATATTGCGCAATATTAAAATGCTGTTGGATAAGCTGAACTTTCCCGTTCACGTGGCAGTTACAGCCACGAATGGGGAAGAGGCGCTGGAAGCACTTCGGAAGCAGCCAATCGATCTTTTGTTGACAGACATACGAATGCCCAAGATGGATGGTTTATCACTAATTGAGCAGGCAAAGCTTGCCCAGCCGGAGTTGAAGGTTATTTTAATTAGCGGGTATAGCGATTTTGAATATACACGAAAAGCATTGAATTTGCAGGTGTTCGACTATTTGCTGAAGCCCGTCGAACCTGATGCTCTGGAGGAAGTCATGGGCAGAGTTATTAAGCAGCTCGATCAATCGAGGTCCAGAAACTTTCATGAGCTGCAGGAGATCGTTGATCCCCATAGTTATGCTGAAATTAAGCCAGGAGAACATGCTGCTTTTCTGGCCCCAATGATGATTATTCTGCGCAGACAGCCCTTCACCTCGGAACGGGAACGATGGGGACAAAAGACGTTACAGGCTTCTTTAGAAGATTTTTTTGCTCCTCGTCTATGTAAAGTGTTTCTAAGTCAAACTCCGCAGCAATTCATCGTTTTTGTAAACAGAGGAATTCTTGATTTGTATTCTTCTGTACATGAATGTCTCGAATCGTTGCGGCGTCATTTGGTTACACAAGGTATGGACACAACCATTGCTGGGCAGCTCGTATGGTCGGAATCTGTTAATCTGTCGGAGCTTTATTACCACATATCGTCCATCTTATCGATTCACCAGCGATTGAACAATGGATTGGTGCTGGATAGCGGAAATCCCGTCTCCATAGCAAGAACTGAGTCAGGTTGCCTGGATGCTGCATTGGAATCTGCTTTTGTCCACATGATACAAGCTCATCAGAAGGAACAGTTTGTCCTTAAGCTGTCCGAGTTGATGAATCGATGGACGGAGGATAACGTACATGTGAAAGAATTGGAACGATTTATCAATTTAGTAATAGATACATTCGCACATTTGCTTGAAGAGCAAGGGGCGGGAATTAGGCTTGGTTTGGAGCTTAGAGCAAAAAAACTGTTTGATGAAGAAACATATGGTGATTTTTGCAGTGAATTAACGGAATGGATTGGACAATGTTTTGATATGCTTCAATCCCATGGTCGGAAAAGCAGAGAAGATCTGTTTGTGCAAATGGATGAGTACATCAAACGGAACAAGTACACCCAGATATCCATCAATGACATTGCAATGAAGTTTCATGTCAGCCCCTCTTACGTTAGCAGAGTCATTAAAAACGCAACACAAGTTACGTTTGTTCAGTATTATACAAACCTTAGAATTAAGGAAGCCTGCAGACTGATGGAATGCCAACCCGAGATGAAGTTTAAGGAGTTATCGGATGTGCTATCATTCAGTGATCAGCATTATTTCTCCAAGGTATTTAAGGAATACACGGGATTCAGTCCCACAGAATACAAAGAAAAATTGCTTAAATAGTCCATTCAAGGAAAAGCACATTAAAATTTCGAAAACGTTTGCTATGTATTTTGATCTGCTTGGTCTCACTATTTTATGTTGCAAACGATACAAATTAGGAGTAGATTAAGATTATAAATTATGTTGTATTTGCGACAAAAAAATATAAGTATGTTGTGGATTCATAGAAGGAGAGATACATCACAATGACAGTTGAAATACGAGCTTGCCGTCGCGAGGATTTACAAAAACTGCAAGAAATAGGTATAGAAACATTCAACGATACATTTAAGGATCAGAATTCCCCTGACAATATGAGAGCTTATCTGGAAAAAGCATTTAACGCTAAACAATTGGAAGATGAACTGTCTAATAGCTGTTCAGACTTCTTTTTCGTCTACTACAATGATGAACTTGCCGGATATCTAAAAGTGAACAGAGATGGCGCCCAATCCGAAAAAATGAGTGATGCTTCACTAGAAATTGAGAGAATTTATATCAGGAAACCATTTCAAAAAAATGGACTGGGTAAATATCTGTTAAATAAAGCCATGGAGACCGCTTTGGAGCACAACAAGAAGCAGGTCTGGCTAGGAGTATGGGAAAAGAATGACAATGCCATTGCTTTTTACAGGAAGATGGGGTTTGTTCAAACGGGCTCTCACTCTTTTTATATGGGGGACGAGGAACAATTCGATTTTATCATGATCAAAACCCTGTAGTAATCGTACCGATCCTAAAAAAAATGTATGAATTGTTTAAAGTTGCTTTCTATTAGATATGGTCAATGCATGTGAATGGTCGTATATTAATACTATGTGGGTTATGTGCATAAACACAGATTCACGATGTGCAATGATAAACGATTCTACATTAAAGGACGGGGAAATATGGACTTTAAACCGCTTGCTTCATTTATTGACCGCATCACATCATGGAGAATTCCGTGGGCAGAGGTCCTTGTGATGCATCAAAATGATACCGTTTTCCGTTACCGCAATGGTTACGCCAATCTGGAGGAGCAAACGCCCATTGGTGATGGGGCGATCTTCAATCTCTACTCCATGACGAAAATTATGACCTGTGTGGCAGCGCTTCAACTTGTAGAGAGAGGGCAAATGCTGCTGAGCGATCCGTTGTCCGACTATCTGCCGGAGTATGCCGAGATGACGGTGAAGAAAACATTATCGAACGGCGAGGTCAGACTGGAAAAAGCGACAAGGGCGATTACGGTACGCGACTTGTTTACGATGACTGCCGGGTTCTCCTATGACATTGGCTCGCCAAGCATTCAGGAAGCTGTGCAAAGCACCAATGGTACATTACCGACAAGAGACTTTGCGAAAGCGCTCGCCAAGGAACCCCTTTTGTTTGAGCCAGGTACGCATTGGAACTATAGCATGTGTCATGATGTGCTCGGAGCTTTGGTGGAGGTTGTGAGTGGCAGACGATTTGGTACATATCTGCAAGAAGAAATTACCGGACCGCTAGGTATGAACGATACGGCATTCGATCTGAACGAGGAACAGAAGACGCGTCTGATTCCACAGTATGCTTACAATGATGAGCTTGAAAAAGCCGTACGCATGGACGGAAACGGGTTCCGGGTAGGCACGGATTTGGAGAGCGGCGGTGCCGGGCTGTTGTCTACCGTTAGCGATTATGCACTGTTCCTAAATGCGCTGACTGGACGCGGGACGAGTCCGCAAGGCGTGCGCATTCTGTCACAGGCTTCAGTGGAGCTTATGCGCACTGACCATCTGAACGATCTGACCCGTGGTGATTACTCATGGGATCATATGGGCGGGTATGGTTACGGGCTGGGTGTACGTACGCATGTCTCCAAGGCGGGCAGCGGTTCGTTAAGCCCGCTTGGTGAATTTGGATGGAGTGGGGCTGCCGGCTGCATGGCCATTATTGATCCAGATTCCGAACTCACTGTCATGTATGCGCAGCATTTGCTCAACAGTCAGGAGCCTTACATTCAGCGCCGTTTGCGTAATGTTGTTTACTCCTGCTTGTAAGACGGAAGTGGAATCTGACGAGTATTCGTACAATAGGAAACAAACAGGGACGCGACCAATGTCGCGCCCCTGTTATTATTTTTTTGAACTACGATTCGAGGGTATTTGAGAACTTTCGAGAGCTT
Organism: Paenibacillus sp. FSL W7-1088; assembly: GCF_037969855.1. Taxonomy (NCBI): domain Bacteria; kingdom Bacillati; phylum Bacillota; class Bacilli; order Caryophanales; family Paenibacillaceae; genus Paenibacillus; species Paenibacillus sp. FSL W7-1088. The sequence goes on along the minus strand of NZ_CP150216.1, from coordinate 4,262,743 downwards.
ACGCGATTAACCATATAAATGCCGATGGACACGAACAGCAATGCGATTAGGTTTTTGAATTCCATAATCGTTTCTCCCAAAAACAACGCCGATAGCAATGCACCAAACACTGGGATAAGGAAGTTATAGACAGATACTTTTCCCACTTTGTTGTATTTCAGAAGCAGATTCCACAAGCAAAATGCAGCTGATGAAAGTAAAACTAAGTAAATCAAGATGCCTGTTGATTCAAGTGTAAAATGCGCAACCCGACCGCCAAGCAGAAGTCCAAGTATGGTGAGTGCCAGTCCGCCGACAAACAGGCTGATTCCGGTAATAACGAGGACGTCGATGGAGCCTGTTAAGTGCTTTGCATAGATGGCCGTAATGGAAAAAATAAGAGCCGCAATAATAACGAAACCTTCACCTGTGAGAGAGAAAGAGAATTCCAGCAGATTGGAGTGAAAATTAACAATAACTACCCCAATGAATCCCAGCAAACAGCCGACTATTTTATTTTTGCTCAGTTTATCATTTTTATATAAAAAATGAGCCAGAACCACACTGAAAAAGGTCGTTGTCGCATTCATGATCGAACCTTTGACACCTGTTGTATTGGCTACACCAACATAAAAAAACATATATTGCAGACCCGTTTGGAACACGCCAAGCAAGATTAAACTTGAAAATTGTTTTCCAGACAGATTAAACTTCCGTTTACTCATGACACGAAACAGGAATAGGAGCAGTAATCCTGCTAAAATAAATCGATAACCCGCAAATACAAATTTTGATGGAATATCTTCCGCCAGGATGTCAAAAGCACTATATCCAAGCTTAATAAACGGGTAGGCACTTCCCCATAACAAGCAACAAATACTTGCAACTAAAGTTACAAATAAAGGATCGCTAAATTTGATCGGTTTCTCCATAGCTTTTATCTCATTCACTTTCAATCTTCTCCTCGCATGATATGTATATGTGTACGGGCTGATTGCACCTCACTGACCATATCACAAACTGCTAGTAGCTGTAACAAAAAAATGTAAAGACTATTTCTACAGAAAAGAGGCCTTAATCTTTTCAGTCATTGCTACATTGCGGTTCGTATTTTAACGTCATGAAAAAATGCCAATAGAAAAGAAGCCCAACCTCATTTTGAAGTGACCCCTTAAAGTTAGACAAATATTTTTATGCAATTTGTTGGGCATGAGCCCGGTATTGTACCGGACTCATGCCTTTTAATTTTGACTTGATGCGTTTGTGATTGTAGTAATCCATGTATCGTGCTAGCTCTTGTTTGAAGTGATCTACACTTTCAAATTCATGAAGATAAAAAAACTCTGACTTCATAATGCCAAAGAAGTTCTCCATTACTGCGTTATCATAACAATTCCCTTTGCGTGACATGCTCTGGGTAATCGCTTGTCCCTTTAAAGCCTGTCGATACTGTTTCATCTGGTAGTGCCAGCCTTGATCCGAATGCAGGAGGAGTTTATCCTCGTTGGACAAGCGTTTAAAGGCTTTATTTAGCATCTCGGAGACTAAGGAATACGTAGGGCGAGACCCTACTGTGTACGTAATAATCTCACCGTTATACAAGTCCAGAACAGGTGATAAATACATCTTTTCTCCAAACAACTTGAACTCTGTAATATCCGTAACCCATTTCTCATTTGGTTTTTTTGCTAGAAAATTACGATCCAGTACGTTGGGTGCAATTTTACCTACAGTTCCTTTATAGGAACGATATTTCTTCATACGCACCACTGATTTCAAGCCTAATTCTTTCATGATACGCAGTACTTTTTTATGGTTAACTCGATGTCCACGATTAACTAGTTCATCACAGATACGACGATATCCATAACGCCCGTGATGTTCCTCATAAATGGATTGAATAAGGAGTTTCAGGTCTGCGTCTAGATCGGGCTTGTCAAACTGCTTCACCCAGTAATAGAAGGTACTACGTGGGACTTCAGCGAACGCTAATAATGCAACCACCGGGAATTCAAGCCTTAATTCATAGACGACTTGCGCTTTGTCTTGTTTGGTGATTTTTCCTTGTTTTGAACTAAGGCATTCAACTTTTTTAAGTAGGCGTTTTCCATACGCAAACGTTCTAATTCAGCTTGTAGAGCTTCAGTCGATCCCTCAGCAGGTTCTTGCTTTTGAAGTCCTTTTTTATTCTTATCCGTCATACAATGACGCCCCTTTATCTTTGGTTTTAGGGCGTCGATCCCATTTTCATTGAACTGACTGCGCCACCTTCGAATAACCCCTGGAGAAGAGATATTGAAAATGACCGCAGCTTCATTTGGAGACGTCCCATTTTCGTTCATATAGTTGAGTACGTCTAGTTTATAGGTTAGAGAGTAAGCTGTATAGGTTTTTTCAAAAGCTTTTAAACCGTGATATTCGTATTGCTTGATCCACATACGCAGGATTTCATGATTAATTCCTAAGGATTTCGCAATGCTTTTAATCCCTTCATTTCCTGATAAATATTGATGAATAGCTTCTATTTTCAAGTCTAAATTAAATTTTGACAAAAAAACTGCACCTCCAATTGTTAGATGGTGTCTAACAATTGGGGTGCAGTTCATTTAAGGGTAGGCTGCTTTTCTATTGGCTTTCTACATCTATGACATAGAAGAGGCTTTCACGATAGTATCTAGTGGATCAAAAAAAGAACCGAGGTAATGTTCCTCGGTTCTTTGATATTGTATATAAACAAATACAATGATATAATCAAAACACACTTTTTTAATGTTGTTATTCATAATTATCTCATCTTATATTTAAATCTTATCATGGCCGTAAACTCTTTGTCAAATGTTTTTTTTCAATTTACTGGTTAGGGGAGATACCGAATGAGTTCCTGGGTTATCGGATTACAGGAAACGGAAAAATTGCAGCTTGCGCTCGCTGGTGGAAAAGGATTCAAACTAGCGAAGTTATCAAAGGTGGAAGGGGTAAAGGTTCCCGATGGATTTTGTGTTACAACCGTCGGATATCAAAAAGCCGTTGAACAAAACGAAACGTATCAAACTTTGCTGGATCAACTATCCTTGTTAAAAGCTGAAGAACGAGAGAAGATTAGTGAAATCAGCAGGAAGATCAGGGAGCTTATAATAGGCGCAGACATTCCTGCCGATGTTGAAAATGAAGTTGCTCATTATCTTTCCACATTTGGAGAGGGTCATGCGTATGCAGTACGTTCCAGTGCGACTGCTGAAGATTTACCACATGCCTCTTTTGCGGGTCAACAAGATACCTACTTAAATATCATCGGGAAAGAAGCAATCATGCACCATATCAGCAAATGTTGGGCTTCCCTGTTTACCGATCGGGCGGTGATCTACCGTATGCAAAATGGATTTGACCATGGTCAGGTTTACTTGTCCGTTATCATTCAAAAGATGATATTCCCAACGGCTTCAGGGATTTTATTTACGGCTGATCCGGTCACATCCAACCGGAAACTGGTATCTATCGACGCAAGTTTTGGACTTGGTGAGGCGCTGGTGTCCGGCCTGGTATCTGCTGATTGTTATAAAGTACGGGAAGGTGAAATTGTCGACAAGACGATAGCCCTCAAAACGTTGGCTATCTATGGACGGAAAGATGGTGGAACGTATACACATCAGATCGATCCCGTGCTGCAAAAGACGCAAACACTTACCGATCAACAAATTATGGAACTGGCACGCATAGGAAGACAGATCGAAGCTCATTTTGGTTTCCCGCAAGATATAGAATGGTGTTTGGCGGATGATACGTTTTATATAGTCCAAAGTCGGCCAATTACAACGTTATACCCGATTCCTGAAGCAAATGACCAGGAAAATCATGTGTACCTCTCTGTTGGTCACCAACAAATGATGACTGATCCTATGAAACCGCTGGGCTTATCCTTTTTTCTGTTAACGACTCCGGCACCCATGCGTATAGCTGGTGGAAGATTGTTTGTTGATATTACGCCTAGGCTGGCTTCGCCTGTCATGAGAGAAAACTTCATAAATACCATGGGACAATCCGATCCGCTCCTTAAGGACGCACTTACAACTGTAGTCAAGCGCCAGAATTTCATAAAATCGATACCAGTTGATCATCCAGCACCAACTCCACCTACTAACAATGAACAGAGCGCGTCTAATGGTTTTCAAGCACATATTGAAAATGAATCAACCATCGTCTCTGATTTGATTAAGAGCAATCAAGCCTCAGTAGAAGAGCTAAAACGTAACATCCAAAACAAGTCTGGATTGGATTTGTTTGATTTTATCCTTGAAGATCTGCAAGAATTGAAGAGATTTCTATCTGACCCACGAAGTTCAAATGTTTTTATGACTGCCATGAAGGCTTCAGCATGGATCAATGAAAACATGAAAGAGTGGTTGGGTGAGAAAAATGCAGCGGATACGCTGTCTCAATCGGTACCTAACAATATCACTTCCGAAATGGGTCTCGCATTACTGGATGTTGCAGATGTGATTCGTCCTTATCCGGAAGTCATTGCTTATTTACAGCATGTGAAAGAGGATGACTTTATGGATGAACTTGCTAAGGTTGAGGGTGGACAGGAAACAAGGGACGCTATCCAGGATTATCTGGACAAATACGGCATGAGATGTGCCGGAGAAATCGATCTGACCAGAACCCGTTGGATTGAAAAACCCATTACACTTGTGCCATTGATTCTGGGTAACATCAAAAACTTTGAGCCTAATGCAAGCAAACGGAAATTTGAGCAGGGAAGACAGGAAGCGTTGAAGAAAGAACAAGAAATATTAGATCGGTTGAAGTTATTGCCTGACGGTGAACAAAAAGCCAAGGAAACGAAACGAATGATTGACTTGGTTCGCAACTTCATCGGGTATCGGGAATATCCCAAATACGGCATGATCAATCGTTACTTCGTCTATAAACAGGCTTTATTGAAAGAAGCCGAACGACTTGCACAAGCGGGTGTTATTGCCGAAAAAGAAGATATATATTTTCTCACTTTTGAAGAACTTCGTGAAGTTGTACACACCAATAATCTGGATGAGAAGATCATTACTCAACGAAAAGGTGATTACAAAATCTATGATAAGCTAACGCCACCTCGTGTGCTCACGTCTGATGGTGAAATCATTACAGGTGAGTATAAGCGTGAAAATCTGCCAGCCGATGCTATTATGGGGCTGCCTGTTTCTTCCGGGGTGATCGAGGGCCGAGCACGTGTCATTTTCAATATTGAAGATGCTGATCTGGAAGATGGAGATATACTAGTGACTCCGTATACGGATCCGAGCTGGACACCATTATTTGTTTCTATAAAAGGCCTAGTTACCGAAGTGGGTGGACTGATGACCCATGGAGCTGTAATTGCGCGTGAATATGGCTTGCCAGCGATTGTTGGAGTGGAGAAGGCAACCCATCGAATAAAAGATGGGCAGCGAATTCGGGTACATGGAACCGAAGGATATATCGAAATATTGTGAATAAACGACCGTTGACTGGTATATACATTGCCGGGTGACGGTCGCTGTTTAAAATGACTTATATGTGAATTCAATTACGAATCAGAGCACTTAATTCTGCCTGAAAAACCTTCTCATTATTTTGGTTAAAAGTAGTGAGCAGCACGGTGACAATTCCACCACTACTCCTTCTTGGAGCCAATTCCATCACTTCAGCTAGAACTCTAATTTCATCATCTGGAAACACAGGTTTGATAAACTTTATATTATTCATACCTGTTCCTGCGACAACCTCTTCACCATATATCCCGAGTTCCACCCATAGCTTGAAGGACGTGCTCATCGTCTGCATACCCGAAGCAATGAGGCTGCCGAAGCGGCCTTCTTTGGCTTTGGCCTCATCTATATGCATATATTGAGGATCATAGATTTTTGCAAAATCAATAATATCCTTCTTTGACAATTGAATAGAATTGGTTCTATAGGACTTGCCTATAACATACTCGTTAAATTTCAATGATGTACACCTCCGTATATCTACTCTAATGGATAGGTCGAATGTAAAGCAAGCAGTGCTCAACTTGAACATGTATCTTAATGTTCTATTATAACCATTCCGCGCATTGATTTAGTATCGATGTTTCAGTTCACCCTCGAAGGAAGTTGTTTAATTTTGATTGAATATATAGATTGGTTCAAGGTGACGCTATGGCATAGTGTTACTGCGTTAAGTAGGTCTTTATCTGATGACTAGGATAAATTTCCAGTCATAAAAGGATTGTCAAACTGAAATAAATATGATATTTTCATATCTGTAACCGGTTACACATAGGAGTGAACGTTCATGACAACAATAAAAGATGTAGCTAACTTGGCTGGCGTTTCGGTAGCCACCGTATCCAGGGTCATTAATGAAAGAGGTTATGTTCATGCGGACACTCGCAAGAAAGTGGAGGAAGCGGTTAAGCAACTTAACTTCTCTCCCAATGAGGTGGCCCGCTCTTTATACAAGCGCAAGTCCAAATTGATTGGCCTGCTGTTACCCGATATTGCAAACCCTTACTTTCCGCAGCTTGCACGCGGTGTAGAGGACCGGATGCAGGAGCAGGAATTCAGACTGATTTTCGGAAATAGTGATGAGGATGAACAGAAGGAAAAGGATTACATCCAGACTTTTATCCAGAATAATGTAGTCGGCGTAATCTCTTCAACGAATTACCCTCACTCTTCAATATATGAGAACTTGAAGATCCCCGTGGTGTTTCTTGACAGAACACCTCTGGACAGTCCCTCCGTATATGCGGATGGCAGAGAGGGTGGACGTCTGGCTGCACGGGAGATTATCAATCGCGGAAGCCGCCGAATTACGGTTATGCAGGGGCCGGCACATATCAAACCCGCGCAGGACCGTTTTGAAGGCGCAATCGAGAGCATACGTCAGGCCGGCCTGGATTACCGTGTAATCCAAACGACATCCTTTTCCTTTAACGATGTTGGGTTATGGGCGGACGAGCTTTTTAGCAAGTACGGCGATACAGACGGAGTCATTGCCAGTAATGACATCGCAGCTATGGCGGTACTGCACGAGGCATTGCGCATCGGTAAAAAAGTTCCGGAGGACATGCAGATTATCGGCTTCGACGATATTCCGATGAGCAGCCTGCTATCACCGGCATTGTCGACCATTCGCCAACCGGCATACGAGATGGGAAGAGAAGCTGCCGGTTTGCTTATCAAACTGGTGGAACAAGCTCCAATCGAAAACAAACACATACAGCTTCCGGTCAGTTTCATTGAACGGGGCACAACAAGAAAGGTGAATTCAGATGGCTAAAATATGCGTTATTGGCAGCAGCTCCATGGATCTGGTTGTTACTTCCTCAAGACGGCCTGGGGCGGGTGAAACCGTCCTTGGCGACAGCTTCAAAACAGTTCCTGGCGGCAAAGGAGCAAATCAGGCAGTCGCTGCCGCAAGACTGGGGGCCGACGTTTCCATGATCGGCAGAGTGGGTGATGATGCTTTTGGTACAGCCATTTTAAATAATTTCAAAGCAAATGGTGTAAATACGCAGAATGTGAAACCGGTTACACATATGGAGAGCGGCACAGCTCATATCGTGCTGGCTGAAGGTGATAATAGTATCGTGGTGGTTGAAGCGGCAAATCGCGAAGTTACACCAGCCTATGTTGATGAAGCGGCAGAAGTGATCCAACGTGCAGATATTGTACTGATTCAGCAGGAAATTCCGGAGGAAACCGTTGTTCGTGTCAGCGAGATTTGCGCTCAAAGCGGAACTCCACTGTTATTGAATCCTGCACCTGCAAGGAAAGTACCGGATGAGGTCATTGACAAAGCTGCTTATATCACGCCGAACGAGCATGAGGCCGAGATATTGTTTCAGGGCATGACTCCGGCTGAGGCGCTGCGCAAATATCCAAACAAGTTGTTTATTACGGAGGGCAGCAACGGGGTTCGATATTTTGACGGCGAACAGGAGATCGTTGTACCTACTTATAAAGTGGAACCAGTGGATACAACCGGAGCGGGTGATACGTTCAACGCCGCATTTGCAGTCGCTCTGGCGGAAGGGAAACCGTTACAAGACAGCATTAGATTCGCCAACCGGGCTGCATCGCTATCCGTGACCAAGTTCGGCGCACAAGGAGGCATGCCAACACGGGGTGAAGTGGAGGCAAGCCTGAAATGAAGAAGCAGGGAATATTGAACAGTCACATCTCCAAGGTGTTATCTGATCTGGGTCATACGGACATGATTGTCATCGCGGATGCTGGCCTTCCGGTTCCAGACGGTGTACTCAAAATCGATTTGTCCCTGAAACTGGGGACACCCAGTTTTCAAGAGGTCGTGGAGCTTATTGCGGACGATATGGTCGTTGAGAAAGTGATTCTGGCAGCAGAGATCCAGGCAGGGAATCCAGAAGCTTTGCAATTTATGACCGAGAAATTTGGCGATGGAGCAATTGACGTTTCCATCAGTCATGAACAATTCAAGGCGTTGACCCGGAATGCCAAAGTCGTCATTCGTACGGGCGAAGCTACGCCGTATGCCAATTGCATCTTACAATCGGGCGTCATTTTCGGTTAAAAGGGGGACGGTATCATGCTTATTCAGATGCAAGACATATATAAAGCGTTTGGCACCAACCAAGTGCTAAGCGGGGTAGATTTCGAACTGAAAGAAGGCGAGGTTCATGCCTTGATGGGAGAGAACGGGGCCGGCAAATCCACGTTAATGAACATTTTGATTGGTCTTCACGGGCGTGATCAGGGAACCATCTCTATTGACGGCAAAGAAACCTATTTTGCCAATCCGAAGGAAGCCGAGAAGATGGGACTTGCTTTTATCCACCAAGAGTTGAACGTTTGGCCGGAAATGACGGTGCTTGATAATCTCTTCATCGGTAAGGAAATAACTTCATCTATAGGGTTGCTAAATACAAGACAAATGAAAGCGCTTGCCACCGAGCAGTTTGCCAAGCTTTCCGTGCAGATCCCGCTGGATCGTCCTGCCGGGGAATGTTCTGTCGGACAGCAGCAAATGATTGAAATTGCCAAGGCACTCATGACCGATGCTAAAGTCATCATTATGGATGAGCCCACGGCGGCGCTTACGGAGCGGGAGATTCAGAAGTTGTTCGGCGTGATCACTTCGCTTAAGAAAAATGGTGTTTCCATCGTATATATCTCGCACCGGATGGAGGAGATTTTCACCATTTGCGACCGGATTACAATCATGCGTGACGGCAAAACGGTAGACACCAAGACGATTCCGGAGACCAGTTTTGACGAAGTGGTGCGGAAGATGGTTGGACGGGAACTCACGGAACGATATCCGGCACGAAATCCTTCGTACGGTGAAGTAGTCCTTGAAGTACGGGACGCAAGCAGCAAAGGATTGTTCCAGAATATCAGCTTTACGGTGAGAGCAGGCGAGATTCTCGGGTTCTCCGGATTGATGGGTTCGGGACGGACAGAGATCATGCGGGCAATCTTCGGTCTGCAATCTCTGGATGGTGGCGAGATCATGATTCGAGGCAAAAAGGTTCATATTCGGAAGCCAGCGGATGCGGTTAAACATGGAATTGGATTTATTACGGAAGACCGCAAGGATGAAGGCTTGGTGCTTGATTTCTCCATTCGTGAGAATATGGCTTTACCCAATCTGTTCAGCTTCTCAAGTAAAGGGTTCATCTCGACTCAGAAAGAACAGGAATTTGTGGATACGCTCATCAAACGTTTGCAAATCAAGACACAATCCTCTGAGACGGCAGCACGAAACCTGTCAGGGGGCAACCAGCAGAAGGTGGTTATCGCCAAATGGGTCGGCATTGGCCCAAGTGTACTTATCCTGGATGAGCCAACACGAGGCGTGGACGTTGGAGCCAAACGAGAAATTTATCAGTTGATGAACGAGCTGACTGACCGCGGGGTTGCCATCATTATGATATCTTCCGAGCTGCCTGAAGTGCTCGGCATGAGCGATCGAATCGCGGTAGTGCATGAGGGACACATTAGCGGTGAACTGGCAAAAGAAGAGGCAACACAGGAAAACATTATGACATTGGCTACAGGGGGACAATGATATGACAACTTTGCAGGAAAACCAACCCGCCAAAAGCGGCTTCCGTCTAACGAATCTGACACAGAAATTAGGTCCGTTGCTCGGACTGATCATTTTGATTATCATCGTATCGGTATTGAATCCAAGCTTTTTGGAACCGCTTAACATCTTGAATCTATTGCGTCAGGTTTCGATTAACGCGTTGATTGCTTTTGGCATGACATTTGTCATTCTGACTGGCGGCATCGACTTGTCGGTTGGCTCCATTCTGGCGTTATCTAGCGCCTTTGTAGCCAATATGATGCTGTCCGGCCTGGACCCGATTCTGTCAATCATTATTGGTGTTGCGCTCGGCGGAGTCATGGGTATGGTGAACGGGCTGATGATAACGAAGGGCAAGATGGCTCCGTTTATTGCTACATTAGCAACGATGACGGTGTTCCGGGGATTAACGCTGGTATATACAAACGGTAATCCGATAACCGGATTGGGCGATAGCCTGCTGTTCCAACTGTTCGGTCGTGGTTATATGCTAGGCATACCGGTTCCAGCAATCACAATGCTCATTACATTCGTAATATTGTGGACGATTTTGCATAAAACAGCTTTCGGTCGTAAAACGTACGCACTTGGGGGCAATGAGAAAGCGTCCATTATCTCAGGTATTAAAGTGCATCGCGTAAAAATCATGATTTATTCCCTGGTAGGTATGCTGTCAGCACTGGCAGGCGCAATTCTGACCTCCCGTCTGAATTCTGCGCAGCCTACGGCAGGGACTTCATATGAACTGGATGCCATTGCAGCTGTTGTTCTGGGTGGAACAAGCCTGTCAGGTGGTAGAGGACGGATCGTCGGCACACTGATTGGGGTCCTGATTATCGGCGTGCTGAACAATGGTTTGAACCTGCTCGGAGTAAACTCGTTTTATCAAATGGTTGTAAAAGGTGTCGTTATTGCCATCGCTGTCCTGCTGGACCGCAAGAAAACGGCTTAAGGAGAGAAGCGAACATGAAAAAACTAACCATATTGCTTGTAAGCGTAATGATGATCGTTCTGGCAGGATGCTCTCTGGAGCCTCCGGGTTGGGCTAAGCCCGACTCTGCCGGAAGCAATGGACAGAAAAAAATCGGCCTGTCGGTCTCCACGTTGAATAATCCATTCTTTGTTTCCCTTAAGGACGGAGTCGTTGCAGAAGCCAAAAAACAAGGAATTCAGGTCATTGTGGTTGATGCTCAAAATGATTCAGCCAAACAAACGAATGATGTGGACGACCTGATTCAACAGGGCGTGGATGCCCTTCTGATTAACCCTGCTGATTCCGCGGCAATCTCTACGGCTGTACAATCGGCTAATAGTGTGGGTATTCCTGTGATTACACTTGACCGTTCGGCCGACAAAGGCGACGTGGCCGCATTGGTCGCATCCGATAACGTCAAAGGTGGGCAAATGGCGGCGGAATATTTCGTAGAACATCTTGGCGAAGGAGCAAAGGTGATCGAACTTGAGGGTGTACCCGGAGCCTCTGCAACAAGAGAGCGGGGGAAAGGTTTTCACGAGATTGCTGATCAAAAACTGAATGTGGTTGCAAAGCAGTCTGCCGATTTCGATCGTTCCAAAGGTTTGAATGTCATGGAGAATCTGCTGCAGGGCAATCCTGATGTACAGGCGGTATTTGCCCATAACGACGAGATGGCGCTGGGCGCGATTGAAGCAATTCAAAGTTCTGGTAAAGACATTCCCGTAATTGGATTTGACGGCAACGATGATGCGATCAAATCCATTAAAGACGGAAAGCTGACGGCAACAGTCGCTCAACAGCCAGTACTAATTGGCCAGCTGGCGGTGCAAGCTGCTTTGGATGTGCTGGATGGCAAGCAGGTAGAGAAATCAATTCCGGCTGAATTGAAGCTGGTGACCAAGGAAAACGCGAACAATTAATTTAACCAATACATCCCGTTCTGGACATTATGTCTAGGGCGGGATTTTCATTTTATCCATCTGCTATGGTGGAGAAGACAGTTAACATTGAAACCTGCATTAGTTTGTGCCCGTTATAATATTGATCACATCTCGCGGGGCATGTAAATTAGTTTTATGCATGAGAAAAGGAGAGGTAGCGCTACATGGAAAATGTATCAGAAGAAGAAAAATTGCTATCCATTCAAGCTTTCCAATCGACCATACGCAAATCCGAAAACGCCTTGACTAATTTGACTCAGAAAGGGAATAACACTACTTTATTAAATAAACGACTCAATGCCTTAAACATTGGTTTGGCAATGCTGGAAACGGTTTGGAATCAAGAAGCTCATCAGTACACCAAGGAAGAGTTAGCAGAAGCTCGAAATGTTCTGAATGGTTTATTCCCGTCACTTGAGAACAGTTATAGTAAGTCGAAAGCGGGCAGCCCTCAAAAGACGCTTTTAAGAAGAAGAATTAAAGCATTCGAATTAGCTGTTCAGGCCATGGATGATCATCTTGCGAATAAATAAAAAAAATCTTCTTTTGCACATGTCATCCCTGTAATCTGTCCACTTGTTCAATTCCAGTTTGCCGATGGTTCACTTCATTGTATAATGATTATTCGAGGTGATGAGGATGGCAAGATCCAAAGAATTTGAAGTTAATGAAGTATTAGATAAAGCAATACAATTGTTCTGGACCCAAGGATATGAGAAAACATCAATGCAAGATTTGGTTGGATATATGGGCATTCACCGCAGAAGTATCTATGATACATTCGGGGATAAGCATGCTCTCTTTATGAAAGCTCTTGAACGATATGAAACGAAGCAGACCAACAAAATGAGGTTTCTAATTGGTACCCAAAAACCAATCAAAGAGATTATTCGGGCATTGTTTGAGTCAACAATAAGAAATGAAGGACAACCTATAGGCTGTTTTCTTGTAAACTCAGGCGTGGAACTGGGCGTGTTGGATCCTGAAGTTGCATCCTTGGTTAATGAGAGTTACTTGCAAACAGAGGAATTCTTGAGAAACCTTATTCTGGAAGGCCAGCAAAAGGGTGAAATCAAGGCTGACGTTGACCCTGTAGTTATTTCTCATTATTTGATGAATGCATGGGTGGGGATACGTACGTTGGTTAAGACCACTACGGATCAGCAAAAGTTAAAAAATATTGTGGATATGACACTATCCGTTTTAGATTGAACGCGGAGTTCCAACATGGAAGGCAAAGAGGGCGTTGCCTCCATGGAGGCTGGTTTGTTTTAGTGATACAGGTTCTTGTCCAGATAACGTTATGGAGAACTTGTATCGCATGTCTGGCAAAACTCATAGTTCCCTGTTCCAACATCATGATATAGTCGTCAGAAAATAATTCTTTACTGTTCGTTCTAGAAATGCTATTCTAAATAGCAAGTTAGATCTAACTGTTTTTTTTGTAATTTTAAGAACGATCGTTCTAAAATGATTTTTGAAAGCTTATCTATACTAAAATACATGTTGAGAAGGAGAAAATAGGATGAAGTATACAGTTATTACAGGTGCAAGTTCAGGAATTGGATATGAGACTGCATTGGCGTTTGCTGCACGAGGCAAAAATTTAATCTTGGTCGCTAGAAGATTGGACAAATTAGAAGAACTCAAATTAGCCATTCAGAAAATTGATGCTACAGTACATGTTATTGTGCATACAAGTGATCTATCGGATACAACTCAGGCATACACACTTTATAACACGCTGAAGGAATACCATATTGAGACTTGGATTAACAATGCGGGGCTCGGTGAAGGTTCTTTTGTAGCAGAACAGAATTTGGAGAAAGTTGAAACGATGCTGCGTGTGAACATAGAGTCCCTGACGATCCTTTCTACACTCTATGTGCGAGATTATGCAGACGTTGAGGGAACTCAGTTAATTAACGTTGCATCCGCACTTGGATATGCCATTGCTGTTGGAAGTGTTGCGTATTCGGCATCGAAATATTACGTTAGTGCTTTCACAGAAGGGCTTGCCAAAGAACTTGAAATAAAAGGTGCAAAACTAAAAGCAAAAGTACTGGCTCCAGCTATTACGGAAACGGAATTTGTGAAGAAATCATTAGATACAGAAGATTTTGATTACAAAGCTAACATGTCTAAATACCACACCGCCAAAGAAATGGCAGGCTTCATGTTAGATCTATATGATAATAACGAAGTCGTAGGGATTGTAGACCTGAACTACAATTTTAATCTGAGAAGCCCAATCTATCCAATCATAGGAGATTTGCATTAATATGCCATAATGGTGGTGAGCATAATGTAACGGAACCCTTCAGGGATTCAGCTTCCATTTATGAATGAAAATAATTGATAAATGACATCATAAAGAAGTAGTATAATTCTAATTTTCCAGAGGAGGTAATCTTTTATGGCTCGCCAGAAAAAAAGGCAGGAAGCTGCTTGGAAGTCACGAAAGCAAGAACAGCATCCTCATGGTAAAATCAAATCGCTTAAGCAATTATCAAGCGAATATGATGAGAAACATACTACGATTTAAACAAATGACTGCCTGTGAAGTTTGCGGGCAGTTGTCACTACAACTGCCGCACATATTACCATATAAAGTCGCTAATTTAGCGGCTATTTTTATTTTAATTTACAATCAATCCAACTTGTTCCCCACATAATGAAAAGATTGAATGTGTGTTTTAGACAGTTCGATCACATTATAGATAAACGCCTCCCGTGATTCACGAAATCCGCTTAATATCCAATTGTTCAATAATCCAAAAAAGCCGTACGCTGTATAGTACTTAAAATACTCCATGTTAACAGGGATATCGTTGATCGTCTCGAAAATAAACTGCTCCTCATAGATTTTCAGGATTGTCTGTGGGAAACCTGTATGCAGACCTGGTAACGTGTCATCATATCGAATCAGTTCGAAGAAGTCTCGGTTTTCATAGACATAATCGACAATTTGAAAGGATTCCGAATTTAGCTTGGTGGTGTAGACCTTTTGACCGTGAGAATAAGGCTTGCCTACGGCGAACCTCAGACCTTCGAGCTTCGTATTCAACAATTCTTCGGCGAGCACGAATTTATCTTGATAGTGTAAATAAAATGTACTGCGATTGTAACACGCCTGATCAACGATATCTTTGACAGAGACGGCATGATAGCCTTTTTTCTTAATGAGCTGGATCAGGGCGGTTTTAAGATGCTCCTCGGTTCGATTACGCTGTTGAGATTTCAAAAATTGTTCATCATTCATTCATAAAAACTCCTATTAAAATAGACATTAATTCACTAAGTGTCTATGTAGTAAACACATCATTAAATCTTAATGATTGGATTGTTACAATTTTAAGCATACAATTATATTTGTAAACGTCATATAGCACATATGCGAATAGGTGCTATTCAAAATAGTATACTGGAGGATTTAATCATGGGCAAACTTCAAGACAAAGTGGCAGTTATTACGGGAGGGGCATCCGGAATCGGCGCAGCGACAGCACGCTTATTCGTTTCCGAAGGAGCCAAAGTGGTCTTGGTAGACCTGAATGAAGAAAAAGGAAAGGCGTTTGAGCAAGAACTGAAAGCGCTTAAGGCTGACGCCCTTTTTATTAAAGCGAACATCACGAGTGAACAAGAGGTTGCTGAGATCTTCAAAAAAACCGTTGAGGTTTTCGGTAAAGTGGATATCGTATTTAACAATGCAGGAATCGGGCGTGTTCATCCAACGCATGAGCTTGATTATGCTGAATGGCGCAATACGGTGAATGTAGATCTGGACGGTGTATTCTTGGTCGCACGTGAATCGATCCGAGAAATGCTCAAAATTGGTGGAGGGACGATCGTCAACACGGCTTCCATGTACGGATGGGTTGGTTCACCTGGTTCTGCAGCCTACAATGCAGCAAAAGGTGGCGTTGTGAATCTGACTCGTTCGCTCGCGCTGGAGTATGCTGAGAAAAATATTCGGGTGAACGCACTTTGCCCAGGTTTCATCGATACACCGATTATTCCAGAAGAGAGCAAGCAGGCCCTCTCTTCGGCAACACCTATGAAACGGCTCGGTCAAGCAGATGAAATGGCCAAAGCCGTACTGTTCCTAGCTAGCGACGATTCATCCTATATGACAGGAAATAGCCTTATCGTGGATGGAGGATACACGGCCCAATAAGAGGGTTAATTCGAAAATCAATGGATTCGCATATGGATTAACAGATTGAAAGCCGCAAAATTGCGGCTTTTTTTTCGTCCATATATTTGCAAAAATTGATACATATGCTATGTTTACAATGAAAGCGCCATCATGAGTAAACAGAGGAATCATTCTTTATCATATTTTAACATGGGAAGGAAGAAGATGATGATGATGATTTTGCTCAAAAAGACAGGCGTATTAATGCTGGCATTGACTCTGCTTCTTGGAATGATGACAGTACCCGTTCATGCAGATTCACCGCTTTTCACGATCGAAAGCGAAAACGCTTTACTTTCCTCTGATCTTCAAGTAACAACAGAAATTTACGGACAACCCAAGCCTGGATTTTCTGGAAGTGGATTTGTCTGGATGCAGAATTCCGGCACGATAACCTTCACTGTGACTGTCCCGGAAACGGGCATGTATGCAATTTCCACCCGATACATGCAGGAGCTAAGTGCTGACGGCCGACTTCAATATCTATCCGTTAATGGCGTTACCAAAGGCTCGTATATGCTACCATACACAACAACTTGGTCTGATTTTAATTTTGGTTACCACAAGCTGAACCAGGGAAGTAACACGATACAGTTAAAGGCTGGTTGGGGATTCGCTTATTTTGACACCTTCACTGTGGATTATGCCAATCTTGATCCCCTGGATGTTCAGCCTGTCCTTACTGACTCCCAAGCCACACCGGAAACACAGCTTCTGATGAATTATTTAACGGAGGTTTATGGCAATCATATTATCTCTGGCCAGCAGGAGATATATGGTGGTGGAAACGATGGCAATACGGAGCTGGAGTTTGATTGGATTCATAATTTGACCGGGAAGTATCCAGCTATCCGAGGATTTGATTTTATGAACTATAATCCGCTCTACGGATGGGAAGACGGTACGACCGATCGAATGATCGATTGGGTGAATAACCGCAATGGAATTGCGACAGCTTCCTGGCATATCAATGTGCCCCGAAATTTCACAACCTACCAGCTTGGGGATCATGTGGATTGGAAGGAGGCTACGTATAAACCAACAGAAACGAATTTTAATACAGCTAACGCCGTAATTCCTGGTACAAAAGAATATCAATACGTAATGAGTACGATTGATGATCTGGCGGAACAACTGCTGATTCTGCAAGATAACAATGTGCCCGTTCTTTTCCGGCCTTATCATGAGGCGGAGGGCAACGGCGGTCTGAATGGGGAAGGCGCCTGGTTCTGGTGGGCTTCCGCAGGTGCAGATGTGTACAAACAGCTGTGGGATATGCTTTACACTGAACTTACAGAGACGTACGGTTTGCACAACTTGATTTGGACTTACAACAGCTACGTATATAACACTTCTCCTGCATGGTATCCTGGCGACGATCAGGTGGATATCGTCGGTTATGATAAATACAATACGATCTACAACCGCAATGACGGTTTGTCCGGCGTACCGAATGAGGATGCCATTACCTCGATCTTCTATCAACTGGTTGATTTAACGGATGGCAAGAAAATGGTGGCCATGACAGAGAATGACACCGTCCCAAGTGTACAGAATCTGACAGAGGAAAAATCGGGATGGCTCTACTTCTGCCCATGGTATGGCGAGCATCTCATGAGTTCAGCCTTTAATTATCCAGCAACTCTGAAAACGCTTTATCAAAGCGATTATGTCATTACGCTGGATGAACTGCCTAATTTGAAGGTTAACAATCCTACATCCAACGCGTCCCTCACACCTACAACCGTTGAATTTGACAAACACACGCCCAATCCAAGCGACAAGGCCATAACCGTGAACTTTAACGGTAATACGTTAACCGGTCTACGGATAGGTACCTCACCATTGACTGCAAATCAGGATTATACGTTAAGCGGAAGCACGTTGCTGCTGAAAAAAGAATTTTTGGCCGGACTATCGGTCGGCGAACATTCCATCGTTTTTGATTTTAATCAAGGGCAGGATCCTGTATTAAAAGTTAAAATTGTCGATTCAACACCAAGCACAAGTGCTATGATTTCGCCCGTGAATGCAGCATTTGATAAAGCAGCGAATCTAGCGCAGGATATTTCCTTAACGCTTACCTTAAACGGAAAACAGCTTACAAGCATAACGAATTGGAATTATACTCTTGTATCGGGCCAGGACTATACGGCATCAAGCACTGCCATCGTTCTGCACAAATCCTATCTCTCCACGCTGCCGCTGAGTCAGAATACGATAACATTTCATTTTAACGGAGGAAATAACGCTGTTCTTACGGTAAACGTAGTGGACAGCAGTGTTACTGCACCCTCTGGGGCTTTGACAATCCAAGCCTTTAACGGAAATACAAGTACGTCTACCAACGGAATCTCACCTAAATTCAAAGTGGTCAATACCGCTAATTCGGCGATTCAGTTGAGTGATGTAAAACTCCGGTATTACTATACGATTGACGGGGAAGAAGCGCAGAGTTTCTGGTCTGACTGGGCCAGTATCGGAAGTGCAAATGTAACCAGCAAATTTGTTAAATTGGCAACACCAGTCGCCGGAGCGGATTATGCTTTGGAGGTTGGTTTTACGAGTGCTGCCGGAACGCTTAATGCCGGACAAAGCGCTGAAATTCAAGCACGTTTCTCCAAAAATAACTGGTCTAATTACAACCAGACTAACGATTATTCGTTTAAGGCATCTAGTACTCAGTTTGCAAACCATGAACAGGTTACCGGGTATATCAATGGCCAACTGGTTTGGGGAATTGAGCCGTAAGGATGCAAGCATAATAAAGGCTGGAGCTGGGATCATCCCTGCTCCAGCCTTTTTGTGTTGAGATGGCCGAAAGCCGTGAGAAACGAATATAAAGAGGAGTATACAGAAGGAACATGTTATGATAGAGAGGATGCTAATTTTTCAGAAGGAGATCAAAATCAATGGTTGTAAAAAAATGGTTAGGTGCTTTACTTTTTATTCTGGCGACCCTCCTGTTTACAGGCTGCTCACTCGAAACGGTTTCATTAAACGGCTCATCTCAAGAGAATGCAGCTCTAACGCAATTTGATGAAGTAGCCAAGTATATTTCGGAGCATAATGAACTTCCGGACAATTATATAACCAAGAAAGAAGCTAGAGAATTAGGATGGGAGCCTAGCAAAGGTAATTTGGAAAAAGTGGCTCCAGGCAAAAGCATTGGCGGTGACGTATTTCAAAATCGAGAAGGGCTGTTGCCCAAGAAAAAGGGAAGAACTTGGTACGAAGCAGATATTAACTATTCGGGAGGAACACGGGGGAGTGATCGGATTTTATATTCCAATGATGGATTAATCTATAAAACAACCGATCATTACCGTACGTTCGAGCAAATCGAATAGGGAAAGGGTGATCATATGAAAACAGTTGTCATCAATGGAAAGGACATTCATGGAAAAGAACAATTACATGACGTCCTTCAGACCAGTCTTGAATTAGGTCAAACGTATGGGCGGAATTTGGACGCATTATGGGATTGCCTGACTGGATTTGTCCCGATGCCACTTACCATTCAGTGGATTAATTTTGATGCAAGCCGAAATTCGCTTGGAGAGTACGCAGATCAGTTGCTGGACCTGATGCATGAAGCGGAAGAAGAGCTGGGAGGATTTACATTGGAATTAAGAGATTGAACAATTTCTGAATCGGATCATGGTTTGTGACGAATGAACACAACAAAAGCGTGATTGAAAAATGAAATTTTAAGCAATTAAGCATTTAAGCATTTAACCATTTAACTTTTAAAAGTTAAATGGTTTTTTTTATTTGTTTAAGAAAATTTCACAGAAGCACTTGAAAAAGAACAAACCTGATCAAGGCTGCTCCAGCATTATTCTGAAGCAATTGGTAAATAATATAATTAAAACTAAGGGAGAATAACCGGCATGCATCGTAAGCAAAATTTAAAGATGAAAAAGGTTGATTTATCACATTTAGAACAATATAGTCAGCTGTTACGTTATGTATTTCAGGTTACTCATAATGATCTTCACAAACATGGCTGGAAAGAAAGCGAAATTCTCCATGAAAAGTCACCTGTCCTACAACAAGCAGATGTTCTTGGATGGTTCGATGGCGAAAAACTGATTTCTCAGGTATCCATATATCCATTTGAGGTTCGAATATTTAACCAAACATACGCTATGGGGGGGGTCACTGGTGTGGGGACTTTTCCGGAATATTCGGGTCAGGGCTTAATGAATAAACTGCTGCTGCAAGCTCTCACCAATATGCGTGCAAAGAAACAATCCATTTCGTACTTGTATCCTTATTCCATACCGTATTATCGCCGTAAGGGATGGGAGATCATTTCTGATAAAATCGTGTTTGAGGTTCAAGACTTCCAATTGCCCAAAAACAAACCTGTTCCTGGCGATGTGGCACGTGTAGAACCGGACAGCGAAGATGTGAAGGTGGCTTATGAACGCTTTTCAATGCAAACCCATGGAGCCATGCTGCGGAAAGAACTGGCGTGGAGTGAGTACTGGCGGTGGGATTCAGATGATTTAACTGCAGCTGTCTATTATGGTGAAGACGGACAACCGGATGGCTACATTTTATATTGGATTGAAGAAGAAGTGTTCCACGTCAAAGATATGATCTTCATTCACGAAGAAGCACGAAGTGGACTATGGAATTTCATTAGTGCGCATTTTTCAATGATATCTAAAGTGGTAGGCAATATTCATACCGATGAACAGCTTGCTTTTTTGCTGGAAGATGCGGATATTAAGGAAACCATTTCACCTTACTTTATGGCACGGATCGTGGACATTGAGCAATTTATTTCAAAATATCCGTTCAAACCCGCAGCGATGGATAGAGAGTGGACCTTTACTTTGCAAGATCCTTTGCTGTCATGGAATCAAGGCACATTTACTCTAAACATTGAACCGAATGGAAGCGGAAGAGTAATTCGGAGCCAAAATCGACGTAGTGAAGACAGCATAAATATCCAAACCATGACGACCATGTTATTAGGCTATAAACGTCCTGAGTATTTGCATAAGATTGGCCGGATTAAATGTGATCCAGAAACGCTTGATTTGTTAGAAGATGCTATTGAGCAGCAGGCACCATACTTTTCGGATTACTTTTAATATTCAATGTAGTGATCGGCATCCCCTGATGAATGGTGAATTAGCTGTATCTAGTTCTACAATGTGGAGATTTGTGTTTAAAATTGTGTTTAAAATTAAAACAACCAGTATCGATGTATCGATTCTGGTTGTTTTTTTGATGATGTCTCAAATTATCAGACTGGATGTATTCATAAATCGTAGCCAGATCTATGCTTGTTTAAGAAGGTACAACCATCTCTGCGAGTGTATTCGCCAACCTTTGTTTTGCTTTTTCCGATGCGGCAGTCAGCGGCAGACGCAGTTTTGCAGAGGCGATCAGCTGTTGCTGAGCCAACCACCATTTGATCGAGGCTGGAGCAGGTTCTGCAAACACGTCACTAATTAGCGGCTGCAGCTGCTTAAAGCTGTCTCTTGACGCATTCACGTCACCGGATACAAAGCGTTGATACACATCCACATACCGCTGGGTATGAATATTGGCAGAGGCCACCATCCCGCCTGCGGCACCTTGACACAGCATCGCATGGAAATACGCGTCCTCGCCGCAAAGTACAGGCTTCGTCTCATATTGGGTTAGCGCCAGCAGCAGATCCAAACCGCCAGTGCTGTCCTTCAGCCCAATAACCCCATCCAGATCCATGACTTTTCTCATTGTATCCAAGGTCATGCGACTACCGGTTCGAGCCGGAATCTCATAGACTAGAATCGGCAATCCGGTCCGGGACGCGTTGGAAAAATGCTCTAGAATCCCTTCTTGCGTCGGTCTGTTGTAGTAGGGAGTGACCACCAGAGCAGCATCTGCACCTAATTCAGCGGCCATTTCGGTCCGATGAACCGTCGAATAGGTATCATTGGTTCCTGTTCCCACGACGAGAGGGATGGTTTTGTTCAGACTTGTCAAAATCTCTTTCGTTACTTCCACCATCTGCTTTACTTCATCCCAGGAGACAGTTGGAGATTCTCCAGTCGTGCCGTTTACGACCAATCCCTGAATGTCGTGTTTGGCAAGATGAGTAACATATTTGCGATACGATTCAATGTCGAGCTTGCTATCATCCGAAAAAGGGGCAATTACCGGTATATAAATTCCTTGAACAAGTTGTTCATTCATCATTATCAACTACCTCTTCCCGTTATATTGAAACTAATGTAACATAGGAATCAGCATCACAGTTACCTATAACAAATGATCGTTGTCATCAATATTTTCGATGAGGTGAGCAAGTTGGATTTAATCTATCTTCAGACGTTCAGAGAAGTCGCAATTCGTGAGAGCTTCACCAGAGCCGCAGAGGTGCTGGGTTATGCACAATCCAGTGTGACTACGCAAATTCAGAAGCTGGAAAAAGCATATCAGGTCAAACTGTTTGAACGCTACAGCAATAACAAGATTCGTCTGACTTCTGCCGGGGAAGAGCTGTTCAAGCTTGCCGGACAAATGTTGGAATTGTTTGAGCAGTCCAAGGAAAAAATGGCGAAGCAGGGTGGCGGCTCCTTAACAATCGGTACGATGGACTCTATCGCTTCTTACTTTTTACCTCCATATATGCAAGCCACCCGTAAGGAATACCCGGAACTGAACATACGATTGCATACGAATCGTGAGGGGTTGATTTTGCATCAGGTTAGGGAGGGTGAAGCCGATATCGGGCTTATTCTCGCAGATGATTCGAGCGATCCGGCATTGCAGTGGATTACTATTCGCCAAGAACCGCTTTTGCTGATCGTGCATCCACAGCATCCGCTGATCGCCAAAACGCAGATTGAATTGAATGATCTAAAGGATATGGAATGGATCATGCCTGAAGATACCTGTAATTACAGGCAGCTGCTTGAAAGAGTGCTTCGCGCAAATTCAATTCCTTATCGAATCGGTCTGGAACTTGGCAATCCGGAAGCGATCAAAAGAAGTATTAAGTCAGGTGAGGGCATTTCGATTCTGCCGCAAATGGCTGTAATGGAGGAAATCGAGCGGGGGGAGCTGAAAGCCCTACCCCTTGAACATGCAGAGCTTCAACTTGAAATTCAGCTCGTTCTTCATCCGAAGAAATGGGTATCCAACGCACTGCACGATTTTATGGAAAGCTTGAAGAAGTAAAGCACTAACTATATGGACCCGGTTAAGAAAAGGAGGGATTATGTTGCAGCAGCTCTTTAACGCTCTGATTAAGCAGGATGTAAAGCCGTTTCTTTCCAATTACGGTTATACAAAGAAGGGTTTGAATTTCAGTAGAAAAGCAGAGGAGCTTATCTACATGTTCAATTTCCAAAAATCCTCTGGAAATTCGGCAGACAATGTCATGTTTTATGTGAACTGTGGCATTTATTCAGCGGAGTTGGCGCAAATCCAGTCGAAAGAGATTTTGACTGCACCCCATGAATCCGAGTGTCATTTCAGAGCAAGAATCGGGGAAATTGCCCGGGCCGTTCCGGATCGATTCGCTGTTACTCCCGATACAAATAGGGATGATTTAATAAAAATGCTGCTACCCGGGTTGGAAGATGTGATTCACTTATATGATACGATGACCAGTGCCAGATCCATTGTGGATTATTACATATCGGGCCCATTTTTGCATCTGGGTGAAGAGAGTTTTCATCTACTTCTGAAATCCGGGGATGTAACAGCCGCTAACCATTATTTGAAGGCTTTGCATGGAAAGTATGGAGCAGAACATCGATGGACCATATTTGAAAATAAATACAAGGCCATATTCGATACATATGGAGTGAAATTCGATATGTTATAAGCTTGGACATGAAGGACTGCATGGAATCATTTTTTTTAACGGAAAATAAACAAAACGAAAGCCCATTGACCGAACTGGTCAACGGGCTTTTTTGTACGATCTTTAACACTTGACGATGTTGAATGAAAGCGAAGCTTATTAATTACATTCCAGATCAAGATTTGGAGTTGGAATGATCTTTAGCATTAAGTGTAGCAATCAGTTTCTCGCCCTCAACGTCCAGATTTGGTAGAATGCGATCCAGCCATTTTGGAAGTGACCAAGCCTTGTCACCGAAAATAGCCATGATGGCAGGAACCAATCCCATCCGAATGATGAAAGCATCAATCAGAATGCCTACAGCTAATGTGAAACCAATCTGTTTGATCATGACGTCATCTGTGAAGATAAACCCAGCAAATACCGAAACCATGATCACCGCTGCGGCAACAACCACGCGACTTACCTGGTTATAACCATGAACAACAGACTCAGTTCCTCTATGACCGTGTACGTATGATTCCCGCATCGAGCTGACAAGGAAGACCTGATAGTCCATTGCCAAGCCATACAGGATACCTGTCACGATGATCGGCATAAAGCTCAGCAGCGGGCCACCGGTGTCGAAACCAAAGAGCGAATGGAGCCAGCCCCACTGGAATACAGCAGTAGTGATCCCGAACGTTGCCAGAATGCTAAGAAGGAAGCCGATCGTTGCTTTAATTGGAACAATAATCGAACGAAATACCAAAAGCAGGATGATCAGCGACAGCAGGATAATAATTCCCACATAGATCGGGAATACCTGTGCCAATTTGGATGACATATCAATGTTAACGGCGGTGAGTCCGGTAACACCAATCTTAACGTCATTCATCTTTGCCACGCTTGATTCAGCAGATCGCAGCTCAGTCACCAGATCCTTGGTGATTTTATCGTTGGGACCCGTTTCAGGAATAAGACTAAAGATAGCCAGATCTTCTGTCATGCCTAGTGGTGTCACCTGTGCAACGTTATTTTGGCTTTGAAGTTCCTTCATGAGATTGCCCAAGAGTTCCGGAGTCACCTGAGCGGAAGAGTTATTAGGTTCTGCGACCAGAATAAGTGGTCCGTTAAATCCTTCTCCGAAGCCTTCGGATATGGCGTCATAACTTTGTCTTGCTGTGGTGTCCAGATTTGCTGAAGAAGCTCCCGGGATGCCCATTTCCATTTTTGTTATAGGTGTGGCCGCTGCCCCAAGAAGTACGACAATGGCAATAATTGTGATCCAACGATACTTGATAACGAATTTAACCCATCTGTGAGCGATCCCACGGTCAGCCGCTTTAGGATGTTTTGTGCTTTTCTCGCGTGCTTTAGGGGAACAGATGCGTTCACCCACCAATCCAAGTAAAGCGGGCAATAGAGTAAGGGCAACAAATACATTAATAAGAACGGTAGCTGCGGCAACTAAAGCCATCGTAGATAAGAATGTGAGACCGATGACAAGCATACCGCACAGTGCAATAATGACGGTTAATCCTGCAAAAAATACTGCGCTGCCCGAAGTTCCAATGGCTCTTGCTGTCGCCTCTTGTGCGCTCAAACGTTGATCAATAATCATTCGCCGCTGGCGATTGACAATGAATAGAGCATAATCGATTCCGACGGCCAGACCAACCATTAGAGCCAGAACGGAAGTGACACTTGGCATTTCTATAAACTTGGAGATTGAGAACGCTCCACCTACTCCAATGGCAACGCCGAGGAGTGCAGTGACCAGAGGCAGACCTGCCGCAACGACGGAACCCAGGGTGATTAGCAAAACAATAACAGCAATGATCAGTCCGATAATCTCTGCCGATCCGACACCGATCGCTACCGTTTTGAGCGTTTCGCCTGGTAGCACGGTGATGTTGGTTCCTTGCTGGGCAGTCATCACAGAGTCAATTACAGAATCAAATACATCTTGAGTAATTGCAGACTGCTCAATGGTGAACTGAAATTGGAACAGAGCAATTTTGCCGTCAGAAGAGAGAAGGACACCAGGTACAGGAACGCCATCCACCATAAGAGGACCATAGGGGGGAGGAGAGGCTGTAGTGGATTGCTGCATATTGGCAGCCTGAGCCATGTCGGCAGATGCACCCGAACTGCTAGCTTCAGCTGCATAATCCGCAGGATTAAGCACATCGTTCAATCCGTAAACTTCACTGACAGCTTTCATTATTGCAGTCAAACGTTCAGGTGTATCCAAACGCTCGCTGTCAGGTGCTTTGAACACAACACTTCCTTGGCCGCCGGAGGCCGCTGGTAATTCTTTAGCTAATTGATCCAAGACTTTCTGTGATTCAGTGCCTTCAATTTTCATTTCAGAACTGATATGAACACCATTGATACTGATCATAGAAACGACAATACCCAGAATCAATACCCAACCAATGATGAAATACCCGGGTTTGCGAAAAGCGGTTTTCCCCACTCTGTATAATAATGTAGACATATATCTATTTTACACTCCCTCTATGGTGAATATAAATTGCTTAGCTCATCAGAATCCTTTGCGCAAATAACTAAACATAGTTTCTAAAAACTCATCGAATGCTACCGCTTCAGTGCTTGGATGGTCATTCTTCTTTTGTCCCGGGAGCAGCACATTAAGTCTTCCGTCAATTAAAGGAAGAATGATCCCGTAAACTGCGTTTATAAGAAGATAAGTATATACCTCGTCATCATTTCCGTTAGACAAGTCTAACAATGTTTCTTGAGCTTTCGTCTGCATCTGGTGCACTACCCCGAGGAAATGTGGTTCCAAGACAGGATATTTTTGGGAAAGCAACAAAAGTTCACGCAATCTTCCTATGAGATCCGCTGTAAGCTGCATCTGGATGAGTTGATACAGAACGTCAAGCAATGAGGTATTTGGGGGAATCTGGGTGAGCAAATTCTCGAACTCAGTCGTGTTATGAACAGCTGTAGCTCCCCTCGCAACTGCTTCTTCCTTGCATGTGAAATAGTTTGCGAAAGTTCTTCTGGAGTAACCGGCTTTTTGCACGATATCTTCAACAACAAAGCCGTCCAGACCGTGTTCAAGTGCAAGTTCAAATGCTGCAATCGCTAGAGATTGCTCTGTCGCTTCTTTTTTTAAATGTCGCAAAGTTGGTTTGGTCATCATTTTCCGCTATGCGTACACCTCCAACATGGTTGTTACTTGGGGGAAGCAATCGTAATTTGTTGACTTCATTTTGGGTTCACACGACTCCTTTCTCAGGATCATCTTAACTTAAATTTGCCCTTTAGGCAAATTTGCTCAAAGGGAAATTTTGTGCCTGCACCATATACGTAAAAACGTCGACCTTTGTTCAGGTTGAAGGTCCTAGTTTCGAAATGTATTATGGAATGACAGAGCATTAAATCAGCGTGCTGCATCAAACAGGCTCGCTTATTAGAAAGCCAAATAAAGGAGGTGCCGCATGAGTTCCATTCTAAACGTTATAGAAAAGCTAAAGTTGAACGTTTTGAATATTGAAGATGTTCCCGAATCATTTAGTTCGGATGTATATAAACTTGGTCTTGCTAGTGGAGAAGACGTTTATGTAAAGATTCCATTTAACAAGGATAAGCTTTTTCGTGAATTTCAGATGCTTGAAACATTGAAGGATGTCTTACCTGTTCCTAAGGTATTGGACATTTGGTATGGGGATGAAATTACTACGGGGGCGTTGCTTCTTTCGGCAATTCAAGGTGTGCCTTGTACAGAAAATATGGATGAAAAGCTGTATTTTCAAATGGGTGTTTATCATGCAATGCTTCATGAGGTAAAAACGCCAGGATACGGTTACCATTCAACCAACGGGTTTATTTTTCTTGACCAAAATAATTGGCGTCTACATATCAGTGGAAAGAGCCCTGCAAAGAGCTCCTCGATCCAGCATTGTATGAACGATGCATTCTTCATTTTGACGGCGTTTTCTCTGCTTTACCTGATCCTGACGGACCCTGTTTTGTACATATGGATTTTCGACCTGGAAATATATTGGTGAATAGCAACAAGGTCGTTGGTATTATTGATTTCGAAAGTGCTCGTGGTGGTTCCTCTGAAATAGATTTCACTAAAATCAATAGATATATTTGGGAAGTTAACCCGAGAACAAAATCCCCGTACGTTGAAGGTTATCAAACCATTCGGACCATGTTAAATCTCGAAATCGTATTGCCATTCTATAATTTTTATGATGCTTTTAGCGCCGTGGTTTGGTGTAAAAACAGAGGCGTTGAAAAAAATCAATCGTTCCTTCAGGAAAATATAGAAGTTTTGAAGAAATCAGTAGGTCATTGAATAAACGTTCAACAGGTTTGGCCGGTTTTCCTAAACGGAAAGAATCCATTCGGCAATGTCATGTATCACTTTTTTATCTACATGTTGTGCAACTTTGTACTCTTTTTTCATTTTTAATATCTCTCCATAAACAGCTGGCATGAATAAATGATTTAAGTTGGGGTAAAGTTTAAACGTTACATTTGGCTTTTCACCCAATAAGTCTTTGTAAGCCTGAAAATCTTTGTCTACGGATACATGGAAATCTTGATCTCCTTGCAAAATGAGTACGGGTTTATCTGATACGTTAAGATAATTAATGGAGGGATTTTCTCCCATCTCTTTGAAGTAGAAGGCTTTAGAATATTTCCCCAAAATCACAGTTGATTTCGCTTCTTCATCACTTAATGTATAAATTTTATCAAATTTAGCTGATAGCGCTCCTATTTGTTTCTTCGCAATCATTTTCAAAAACATATTCAATGAGTCTAAAACATCGTTGTTTTGATCCATCAGAATCTCTTCTAACTTCCGTGGAGACCCACCCATAATAATGATGCCAGCAAAATGTCCACCTTCTGCATCAATTCGTGGAGCTAACATCCCGCCTAAACTATGACCTATAATGAATATTTGGTTGGTATCAATACGTGGGTCATTGCGTAATAAATCTGCTGCGAGGATAGCATCTTCAATCGTTTCTTCTTTAACGGATAATCCGGTATCGTATTCCCAAAACCTCCGATCAGCATGTTTATTCTATAAACCTATTCATTTTTTGAACTAGTCGTTGATATTCGGGTAATTCATGTAACGAATCGAACGCTGGATTCAGCAGAACATCCCTCATCATGCTATTCTTGATAACTTGCTCGCTGCGTGGGGCGGAGACGTCGAAATCTTTCAGCCACGGATCAATCAGGTCAAAAAAGGGATCACCACGAAGCTCAAAAGGGAAGAATCCTTCCACGCAGGTATCCACATATTTTTCAAGAAATTCAATTGATTTCTCAAGGAATTTGTTCACGCAATATAGATGAGCCCCTAGTGCGTAAAGCAAGACGACATTGTTCGGATTTAGCCGCTCCATATTAAAGATTCATGCAAAATCGGACGCTCTCATAAAAGCTGCTTCGGCTTTTTCGACATTATTAATATTTAATTGAAGGACGTTCAGCAGCCCTTGAAAGACTGCCATACTGTGCTGATACAGTTCAGCCTGCAAGGTTTCTTTGGCTTTGTCGATGTTGCCCATAAGCTGATATGCCTGTGAAATTAACTGGCCCTTTGGCATCATAGGCCGAACAGTCTCCCCAAGCAAATCTAACGCCCGCTGCGGGTCCCTTAGTGCCAGACAACAAATCGACTGGTACAAAACCGCCTCGTTGGAAAGCTGCATATCGCCACTTTCGCCCTGAATCCGTTCACACAGGGTCACGGTTTCGTTAAGAAGAGTCTCTTTTTGCTCTTGTGTTGTCGCCAGCATGAAGTGATTGGTGTACAGCTTAACCATTTGCAATAAAAGCGGAAAGCAGGCGTAATATTTTTTGATGACCGCCCTACATTCAGTGATTACTTCTTCAAAAGGGAAGGCTGCAAAATTATTGGCCAGTCGGGTGTACAGCTTTGCGATGTCCGACTGCTCCATTTGCGGCGAATAACCCATCAATTCATCAATGCTAATGTTAAAATAGGTCGCAAGCCGTGGCAGAAAAGTGATGTCAGGATAGCTTTGTCCCGTTTCCCACTTGGAAACGGACGCTTTGGAAACACCGATAAATGCAGCAACTGCATCCTGTGTTAATCCTTTTTCTCTGCGTTTTGCTACAAGAATCGATGCAAGATTAATTTCGTTCATCAACGTCACCTCTGCTTATGATTATACGGTTTATAAAATCAACTCCCAAGCGACTTGTCGTTGACTTATGTTAAAAAAATCAACTATTGGGAAACTTGATAGGAGAAGGGTCAAATCTCGCTAAGGAGCAGAACATATGAGGAAAGTATCCAACATCTTTGTTCGTTGTATTGTTTTTTGTATTCTAATGCTAAATCTAAGCGGTCTAGCCTATGCAGAACCTGACACAGTGAATGAGGAGCAATTTAAACCTTTATCTTTAACGTTACTTAATCCGTCCATACAGCTGGCGATTACTAAGTATTATCAAGAAATTCAGAAGCCGCAGCCAAGTTATGGTTTGTATGATATGAAGGTTCTGGAACTACAAAGGAAATCGCCTGGAGGTTATGCCTTTCGAGTGGTTGTTGAAGTCAGCACTTACTATGGTCCACACAATCCTCCAAATGCGAAGGAGTTCATTACATTCGATATCGATACGGGTAAAGTTAAGTTAATTCAATATATCCATAGGAGCGACTAACTTTTGATCATGAGATGGTTCGAAGTAATTATATTTATGCTATACTGGCAACGTAAAAGGGAGGTGCTTTACTGATGGAGAATCTGTTAAGATTGTCTGTGACTCGCTTCACTTGTGCAAAGCCAGTATTGGAGAAGCGTTACTTTGCATGGGGTTAAATCTTTTCTAACGCTAAATAAGCTTATCTAATATTGTGGCTTTGCACCTTATTTTCAAAAATAAGGAGTGAAGCAGAGTGAAATATACAAACGCTAAAAAAATATTGCCCGAAAAGTTAATAATAATGATTCAAGAGTATGTCCAGGGAGAAGTGATTTACATTCCGAAACAGGAAAAGGAATATAACCATTGGGGAAGCTTGAGTGGCGGAAGGCAGTGGTTAGATCACCGAAATGCCAATATTAGACAAGCTTTTAAGAAAAATAGCAGCATTGAACAGCTTGCTAAGGACTACTTTCTCTCTATCGAAACCATTAAGAAAATTGTTTATTCCAAAAATAAGTAGTACACGGCACTGATGAAGAAACTCATCAGTGCTTTTTTAGGTCAAAAACGATTCTAACTTATTGTTTTCATTTAAATAGCTTATTGCGTTCTTTACAATAGGATTAGGCAGAAGAGGAGTCGATTAAGAGAGCGAGGAAACGGTGAATATGAATGAACCAAAAAGCAGAAGCAGACATCTGATCGATCAGGAGATAATAGATGCGATTGAATTAATTCCAACCACCGATCTTTCCGCTGCCACACTAATGGAAGCACGGAAAAGTCAAACAAAAATGATGCCGCAAATCGATGTAACACAGTTGTTTCCGGTCACATTCGAAGAATGGGCAGTACCAAGTTATTTTGGTGGTCCTGATATTCGTATAGAAATTATTAAACCCCGCCAACCAAAGTACAGTAAGATGCCGTTATATTATTCGATTCACGGTGGGGGAATGGTTATGGGCAGTCCAGTCGGTGAACGCCAAAGCAATGCGGCACTGGCTGTGCAACATGGTTTTTGCTGTGTATCGGTTTACTATCGGCTAGCGCCAGAACATATCCAGCCAAGTCAATTACAGGATTGTTATTCAGGCTTGAAATGGTGTATTGAACATGCCGAGGAATTAGGGATAGATACTAAGAAAGTTGCACTTGCTGGCAGCAGTGCTGGTGGTGGTTTAGCGGCGGGGTTAGCCCTGTACATTCGCGACCAGAAGGAATTCGACATCCATCATCTAAGATTGCGCAGCCCAATGCTTGATGACCGTACAAGTATTTTGCCAGACCATCCTTATGCCGGCGAGTTTGTTTGGACCAAAAAAAGCAATTATTTCGGCTGGAAATCAGTCTTAGGTCACGAACCCGGACAAAAGGAAACAAATGAGTATTACGTGCCAGCGCGTGCCAAATCTCTTGCCGGTTTACCACCCACTTATATGAGCATAGGCAGCGTTGATCTGTTCATAGACGAAACCTTATTATTTGCCAAACAACTAGCTTTTGACGGTGTATTGATCGAATTGCAAGTACTTCCTGGATATCATCATTTGGCTCCAATGTTTCCGAATGCACATTTTTCTCAAATAGGTGCCACCTCTAGTGAGTATGCCTTGTTGAAAGCTCTGGAGTTACTTTGATTATAAGACTAATTTAGAAGTAGCTTCGAGTGTAGAGACAACAGGGCGGCAAAAAGTACAGATGACATGAGTTAGCGTGTTGAACGATAAAAAGTCGCATTGATGCGGCTTTTTTTTGATTTGTCGTGAGGCACGGACCTAACCTTTAGCCGTCCAACCATAGTTTAGATAATTGTGCATTCAGATTTGTAACTTGTGTATTTAAATTTAATTCCCTCAATAGTGCGAGTGTTCTGGCTGTCCGTTTGGCTTCAGAGTATTTCCTGAAAATGGCTGAACATCATTAATACTCAAAAAGGCAGGCCGATTTCCGGTTTGCCATTTTGCTATGCAAACGTATAATGAAAGCTTGAAGGGAGCGGACTGCCATGACCATCGAAGCCAGCTTTCGCCGGGCCAATCACATATGCAATCGTTATATTACTAAGGTAGAGCAAACAGGGCTTTCATTGTCCATTTTGTATTGGGGATTCATGCCCGACCATTTTGATAATGCCTTCCATCGACATTCCTTTTTTGAGGCTTGTTATGTGGTAGACGGTGAAGGAAGCTACATAGAACAAAACCAGCATTATGCTTTAAATAAAGGAACAGCATTTCTATCTCTTCCAGGCGTATGGCATCAAATTCGCAGTCAGACCGGACTGACACTTTCTTATGTGGCTTTCGAACTGGATGAGGCCAATACAGATGTTTATTATACTGAATCCTTCCGTCGTCTTGCTGAGCTTGGGCAAAGCGTAGCCCAGCAAGCGAACCTTACGCCGACTGGCCATTTATGGCAAGCGCTCATTACTTCTTTCGACCAGCCTGGGGCAACTCTTCCTCTTGCTGTAAAGCAAATTTCCGCTTCTCTGCTATTATCGATAGCAGATTTGCACGTTCCGACTCGAACAGACTCGGCCGACACGGTAGAGCAGCCCGTGGAACCAAATACGTTGTTCCGCCAGGCCAAACGGTACATTGATGATAATTTGATCAATGAGCTTACACTTATGACGGTGTCAAGGCACCTCCACATTTCGTCCCGCCATCTGACCCGGTTGTTCCAGGAAAATTTGGGGCAGTCCTTTGTCCACTACATTCAGGAACGACGTGTTCAGCAAGCCACTGGGCTCCTGTTAAATGAACAGACACCAATTAAAGACATCGCACTCCAGTGCGGGTTCCAATCCGTACATTATTTTACCCGGATATTCACCCGTGAGCTTGGTGTTTCCCCGGCCAAATTCCGACGCAATCAGTTTGCCGAAGGCCGCTCTGGAAAAATGCACTACCCACCCCGAATGTCCTGATCGTACAAAAACACAGCTTGATCGTTTAAAGACAGCACCTCCAACTCCCTATACAATGATGAACATAAATCGATATAGAGTTGGAGGTTTTAAATATGCCCCGAATAACCCCTTTGGCCTTTCAAAACAACCCCGTTAATTTCATCCGGATTCAGCCCGACCAAGAGATCGAATCGGGGATCTGGAATGGATATGAAGAATGGCTTGATCAAATTTGGCCCGAATGTGTACAGAATGATATGCTTCCTTTTTATATGGTCATTGACGGTACGCATGGCGCCGCATTCAGCGAATGTCTGGAATTACTTCGGTCGCGCTGCCAGCTAGAGAGCAGGGTTTTAATTGAAATAGACAGCGCTGATTATTTAAAGTCTTCTGCAGATTTGCTTCAGCAGTTTCACCCTTATCTGACGGATAACCGTGCTTTTGGCGTTGTGGCCTCGGACGTCAGCGTTAAGGATTATTTCCGGCCACATGCACAGTCGGTCTGGCTCAGTGATGTAGACGATCAACTTCGATTTTATCATTCCGCTGAACATGCAGAGGCCCAGTCGCCAAACGTAGAGCAGTTAGCTCCCATCGTTGTGACCTATGGGCCAGGCTCTGGCTTCCTTTCTACAGCATCAGGTTTAGCGAACGTTTCTCTGTTTTGCGACTTATCCAGAGAGGCACAGCAGAAACTGCATCAGCAGGGGATGGGTTCTTTGGGGTTAGGCCCTTGCCGGGATACGGTCGAAACCTATAAACAGGCCTTGTTTCTGGAGTGGCCCGTCTGGGAGGAATATCGCAAACGTCACTTGTATGACTTTGACTACTACGTGGATGCGAACAACCGGGAACGACCCGTTTTGGTCACCGTCCGCATGCTGCGCCTACTATTGGCTTCAGCAGCCCGGCAGCCTTTTCGAGTAAAGCCCTTTTTTGCACCGGGGATTTGGGGCGGACAGTATTTAAAAGAACTATGCGACCTGCCTAAGGATTGGAATAACTGCGCATGGGGGTTTGAACCTATCGCACCGGAGAACACGCTATTAATCGGTTATCGGGATTTTATAGTGGAGCTTCCTTTCCCGCTGCTGCTGTCCGCTCATCCAGAAGCAATTATGGGCGAGCGCAATGTGCAGCTGTTTGGCGACTATTTTCCAATCCGGTTTGATTATCTCGATACGATCGACGGGGATCATCTGTCTTTGCAGGTCCACCCCCAGCAGGCTTACATCGAGCAGACCTTTAACGAGACGATGACGCAGCAGGAATCCTATTACATTATGGAGCAGAAGGAAGGCGCTAAACCTTTTGTGGGATTAGGCTTCACGGAGGGAACAACCGGAGAGGAGATGCTTCAGGCGGTTGAATTCGCCCATACTACGGGAAAACCGCTGAAGATCCCAGAATTTGTGAACATTTGGAATGCGAATAAGGGTGATCTGTTTCTGATCCCGCCAGGAGCCGTACATTTTTCGGGCAAAAACAATCTGGTGCTGGAGATCTCTTCGACAACCTGGTGGTTTACCTTCAAAATATACGACCATTTGCGGCTGGATAGAGACGGGCGGCCGCGTCCGATCAACGGTGATCATGCCAGAGCCAACATGCAGGAACTGTTTGACACGGATTACGTTCAGAAGCATTTGATAGCGGTTCCAAAAGAAAGCCGTGTACAGGGAGACAGCAGGGAAGAGCTGCTGGGCGAACGGGAGGATCTGCTTTTTCAGATCAAAAGATTAAAGCTGGACGGAGAGTGGATCGACGATACGGCTGGAGAGTTTGTTATGTTCAACCTCGTAGAAGGCGATCGTGTGCGTCTGACCCCGCTGGATGATGAGGCAGCGGCTGTGGAGTGGGGGTATGCCGAGGCGTATATCGTTCCTGCTTCCGTCGGAGGTTTCCGCCTGGAGTCTCTGGGTGAACGATCGTGCACTCTGATCCGGGCACAGGTATCGCCAGACTGGAGCATGCCTCTGCTTCCGCATCACTGGAAATCTGGTGAGCATCTATGAAACCTGACGTCACGATTGCTATTGATGCCGGGGGGACCTTTTTGAAGGGTGCCGTTGTACTGAGTGACGGGAATCTTCTACCACAACTTTATGTCAAAAGGTCATCGCACTCCGACAGTAGCGCGTATGAAATTGCCTCCAATCTGGCTGGCGTGATCCAGGAGCTTGCTGCTGCATACGTCGCCTACATGGAGAGGCTAAGTACCGATAAAGGGACCCGGGCCACTTTTGCCAATTTTCACATCGGTTTTGCTTTCCCCGGCCCTTTTGAATACGACACAGGTGTTTCCCGTATCCAGGGATTGAATAAATACGGGCAGCTTTATGAATTCAATCTAAAAACACTGCTGCGGTGTGAATTAACGGCGCTTGCAGCGGAGCCCACTGCTCCTACATGGATGACCCGGCTTGCTGCCGCAGATATTCGTTTTGGCAATGATGCTGCCTTGTTCGCTCTGGGGGTCAGCAGGCTTTATCCTCAGGAAAGATTGCTTTGCCTTACATTGGGAACGGGCCTCGGCTCCGCTTTTGTTGAGAATCGGTCTATTGTCAGCGGAAAATGGGGAATTCCCGACTCAGGCATGTTGTATGCCGAGCAATATAACGGAGGAACCGTGGATGATCTGTTCGGAAGCCGAGGCATTTTGGCCTTGGCAGATAGCCATGCTGCTCGAAGGCAGGGAGAGGATGTGTACCAACTGGCGATAGCGGCTAGACAGGGGATTTCCTCCGCCATCCGTGTATGGCAGCTTTACGGCCAGCGGCTTGGGGAAATGCTGCGTCCGTACGTGGCAGAGTTTCGCCCCGCTCGTCTGATCCTGGGGGGACAAATTGCCGAAACCCTTGATTTATTTGGCGGCGCGCTTTCGGAAGCGCTCTTGCCCGAGAGGATCGCTCAGCATAATGAGAAACATTTGCAGGAGCATGTGTTCCACGGGATTTTCCAGCTCGTAAAAGGTACCTAATCCACCAACAAAGGAGAAAATAACGATGACACTCGAACAACAAATTAAACAGGCCGCCATCCCGACGCTTGATCGGAAATGGAAAATATACGTCATTCACCATTCCCATACTGACATTGGTTATACCGACCGGCAGGAGAAGATTGAACAATATCATATCGATTTTATCCGTCAGGCGCTGCGTATTGTTAATGATGCTCATAACGGTGTAAGCCCCGAGTGGAAAGGGTTCCGTTGGACCTGTGAGACCTTCTGGGCTGTGGAGCAATTCCTGAAGCAGGCTCAAGACGAGGAAAAAGTTGCATTTGCCGATGCCGTGCGGCGTGGCGATATCGAGCTCTCCGGCACATATTTGAATATGACCGAGCTGCCCGACCTACAGCTGCTGAACAAAATACACAGCAAGGCTCAGACATATGCCGAATCTATCGGTCACCCAATAGACAGTGCGATGACAGCGGATATCAACGGCTACAGCTGGGGATATGCCGATAGCCTGCTGAATAACGGAATCGGACATTTATTCAGCTGTATACATACTCATCACGGCATGTATGCGTTGGGCCGCAAGCAGTCCCCTTTCTGGTGGGAAGCTCCAAGTGGGGAACGCCTGCTGGTCTGGAATGGAGACCACTACATGCTTGGCAACGAGCTTGGCTTCTGCCCTGGTGCGCTTGGCAAATACATGATTCGTGATGAATTCGGCCACAGACTTGTGGAACCGGGGAACATTCATGATCAAATTGCCAATATTCGTATCCACCGATACTTGGCCCAGCTTGAGGCCGAGCAGTATCCGTATGATTTCGTGCCAATGATGCTGTCCGGATTGCCCACAGACAACGGATCGCCCAATAGCGCAATCATGGAATGGATTGAGGCGTGGAACCGTCAAAACGGTGAGGAAATTTCCGTGGAGATGAGTACGTTGAGCGGCTTTTTTGCCCGCTTGAAGGAGGAAGGGACGGATGATCTGCCTGTGCATAAAGGGGATTGGCCGGACTGGTGGTCGGACGGTGTAAGCTCCACACCGATGCACACCCAGATTTACCGTGATGCACAGCGGACACTTCGCAAGGTGGAAAAGCTCGACCCTGAACAGAAAAGTGTTAGTCTCCAGGAAATCGAGGCTGTAGAGCAGGCGCTTACTCTTTATGCCGAACACACTTGGGGGTATCACTCCTCTGTGTATGAACCGTGGCACAAAAATGTACAGATGCTTGAGGTTCGCAAGACAGCTCACGCTGCAGAGGCAAGCAGGCTTGCTTACCGCGCGCTGGATCAGGTGCTGCTTGCCGATAATGCCGCCACCTTGTACCCGGGGCGTCCTTATCGCTTCAAGGTTACGAACGTGTCGGAGCGGGAGGTAACGGAGTTGGTTCAGTTGAAGCTTGAAGGATGGGAACCGGATGAGCTATTGAACGGAGTAGAAGTAATCCGGGAGGACACAGGACAGGTGCTGATCCAGCAGTCAAGTCACCCGCAGACGATTATTGCAGAGCTTAAGCTCCAAGGCATGGAGAGCTGCATACTGATCCTGCGCCCACTCCTGGCAGCCCAGAATACTCTTCTTTCCTTAACGTCAACCTCCAATTCGAAGCTGATCGGCGCTGACCAGGTGTACGATATGGAGGATATGTATTCCTTAACGACAGGCGGACAGCAAGCGCCGGTCTCCGTTTGCCAAACGGGGCTGGAGTCACCTTATGTACGCTTGACTTGGTCGAAAGAGCGCGGCATCGTGTCGTGGATCGATAAGGAGACAGGACGCGAACTGCTGAAAGCGGATGATCTGTATGGGGCGTTTACACCCATCTATGAGGTGACCAATCCAGCGAATCCTGCGAATGCTTCTCAGGTATGGAGCGTCCGTTCCAAAATGGGACGCAACCGTAAAGGCCTTAACGTGGAGCGTTCGGTTGGTCAGCTCATCTCTGTGCGCACGGTGGATAATGGACCGTTGTATGCTACCGTTGAGCTTGGTTATCAGCTCAAGGGCATCGCCTATTTTTCACTGCATTTGCAGATCTATACCCGTCAAAACCGGATGGATATTTCGGCGCGGTTCCATAAAGAGAGCATCTGGAATCCGGAGAACGTTTATCTGGCCCTGCCGTTCACCGCGGGAGGCACCGGGCCAGTTACCCTGTTTGCCGACAAGCCAGGAGGCCTCGTTCGCCCTTGGAAGGATCAGATTCCGGGAACTTGCCTGGATTATTCCGCTGTACAGTCGGGCATTGCCTGGCAGGATCATGACCGCAGCCTGCTGCTTGCCGTCCCGGATACGCCGCTTATGCAATGGGGGACGCTGGATTACGGAACAAGAAAGGTCCACACCCAGCAAGCACCTGACGCCCAACCAGAAGTCTATGCCTGGCTGATGACGAATTATTGGGAAACGAATTTCAAAGCGACCTTGGGCGGCTTCTATGAGTTTCAATATCATATTTCGGCGGGTGGCAGACTTCCGGTTGAAGATATGGCCGCAGCTCTGCATGCGTTGAACGAACCATTTGTGGTTACCCGGGTTAATGAAAAATAAAGATAACACATAGCAGATATAAACTTATGGTCGATAAAACAACAACCAGCAGGCTTCCACATGGAGGCCTGCTGGTTGTTGGCGTTTCGGTCTTTTAGTTCGCGTAAGATTACGTGTTTTTGCTTAATGATGTTGTTAAAGCTGAAATGTATTAAACCTACTCTTGAGCTGCCTCCAGCTCAGCAATTTGCGCTTTGTATTGCTTCAGAAGGTCGGCTAGGGAAGTCTTGATTGCAGCTTCATCCTTAGCTGTTACGGCCTTATTCAAATTCGCTTGGGCTGAGAAGAATGCACTGGCAGCTGTAGTACCGCTAAATTGAAGACTTTGAGCATCCGCTATAACCGCACTTGTTGTTCCGGTTGTTTTTTCGTCAAGATTCAGAGGGCTGAGGGCAATTGCCACTCCAGGTTCTGCGTTCTCAACGAATCCTTTCAGATCCGAACTGTTTGTGGTAATGGAAAAAGACAAGGTGTTCAAATTTTCGGAATTAGGTATTTTTTCGGCTTTTACACTCTCAACTGAGGGTAGCTTGCCTTCCTCAACCTTCAAGGCCTGCATTTCTTTGATCTCACCTGGTTTGGCGTTTTCGGATACTTTCTTCCATTCGTTAGAGTCTACATCAACAGCAACCAAAGTGGCCATTACTTGGGATGTAGAGTTTTGTGAAAGCAGTTTATTGTAACGGGCCAACGTTTTTTTCCATTCGCTTACTGTTTCTGGCGCGTACTTTTTGGCGAGCTCCACTGGATTAGCCAATGTAAAGGCCGCAATGGCGGATTTTGCTTCTTTCAAGGTAGCTGTTCCGTTTGTAACAGCATTTGCGTTAGCGGCACTGTCGGCATTCGCGACAATCGGTGCGGAGATCGCAGTGAGCAGCAGGGCGGACAGGGCAACATTTCTGAATTTGAAACTGTAGTTCATTTCGTAACACTCCTTATGATTTGGTTTGTCTTACAGTTATCAATTTACCGAAGGAGTGTGGCACAATATTGGTGTAATTGTGGAAAAACAATGGCAAAGCTCTTCCCATATAAATACCTTTGGTATACTCACTATAGAGAAAAGTACAGGAGGCCCCGTTCATGAATAACGATTACCTCATCGCGGTTGTAGACGATGACGAGAATATACGTACGCTGATTCAAGCTTATTTGCACAAGCAGAACTATCGAACGATAGGCCTCGCTAATGCCGAGGATGCCTGGTCTTTATATAGAATAAGTCCACCGAGTATGTGGGTGATGGATATTATGCTGCCCGGAATGGATGGCTATGAATTGTGCAAACGCATCCGTAGTGAAGGAGAGGTTCCCATTATTATGATCTCGGCGAAGGATAATGAAGTGGACAAAATACTTGGCCTTGAGCTCGGCAGTGACGATTATCTAGTGAAGCCGTTCAGCCCCCGTGAGCTGGTAGCCCGCATCAAGCGGCAGCTGGAACGTTGGATTAGACTTACCGGTGCGGAAGAAAGAGCTGTTGTAAGCGAAGCTGTGACGCCACGAATCGATACCGGAGAGCTTCAATTAATGTTGGAAGAGAGGCGGGCCATATGGCGAGGGGAAGAAGTGGACCTGACCAGCAAAGAGTTCACCATGCTCAAGGTACTGGCTGAACATCCGAATCGAGCGTTTACGAGGGACGAGCTGCTCAGTTTTGTCTGGGGAGAAGATTATTTTGGCAGTGACCGTGCCGTGGATCATTTGATTAAGCGGATTCGCAAAAAGATGGAGGAACTTCCCGTCGAATCGGTATGGGGACACGGGTATCGCATGCGTACAGATCGGAGTGAAGTTTAATATGAAACTAGTCCATCAGATTAACCTTGCGTTCGGATTGTCACTGATTCTGATCCTCTCCGTCACGGCCGTTTTACTTCATTATGTGCTTCTGGATCATTTCATTGGAACAGAGAAGAATGATCTCAAGACGTTAAGTACAGCAATGTCCGCTTCAATAACGACGGGGGATATCAAAATGAGTCCTGTACTTACCACTGGATCTGCTGTCACGATGCCTAATTCGAATATGACGGGTATGCAGTCTGTCCAGTTGGTAACAGGAGAAGTTACGAGTGCTCCTTCAACACTCATTCCTGCGGATGTTGAAGCCTTTGTCACTGATTTTAACGGAAATGTGCTGTCAGGGACATTGTCTGTGAGTGGTACAACCGGAATGGCGAGCAGTAACACATTGACTGAAGCCGTACCAGCAAACTTGTCGAAATACACAGCGGTCACTTCGTCCAGCATCAAGGACCTGTGGAAGGGAACGGATGGGCGCTATGTGATGGACGTCAGCCCCATCCCCCAAGGAACTCTGACTCTGCTGACTCCCATGAGCAAGATCAAAGCAATCGAACAGGCGCTTCTGGGTCGTCTCATCCTGGTGATCTGTATCGTTGGGGCCATGATGTTCCTGCTTAGTCTGTTTATTACGAAAAGGCTAATTCAGCCCTTGATGAATCTGAAGCAGGAACTTAAGAAGGTCAAACAACGTCATTTCACGGATGTACAGCGGGTCAAGGCCGGCGGTGAGATTGGAGCTGTCGCACAGGCGGTATATGAGATGGCGGGTGAACTGAACAGGTTCAATGAGGTGCAGAAGCAGTTTTTCCAGAATGCATCCCATGAGCTGAAGACGCCTCTGATGTCCATTGCAGGTTATGCGGAGGGCATTCGGGATGGAATCTTTGAAGGTGAGAACGTTCGTAAAGGGCTGGACGTGATTCTTGGGGAGAGCGGCAGATTAGGAAAGATTGTTACCGAAATGACGCTGCTTGCGAAGCTGGATAGTGAAGAGGATATCTTCAAACCTTCTAAGGTCAGTCTGAACGAATTGTTGACGGAAACGTCTGAACGTGTCAATCCGCTGCTTGTAAAGAAAGGACTTACACTCCATATCGCCTGCCCGGAGAATAAGGAGCTGTTCATCATGGCTGATCAGGATAAACTGCTGCAGGCACTGCTCAACGTCGTGACGAATGCTGCAAGGTACGCCAAAGAAGAAATTCACATCACTGCGAACTTGGAAAAAGGGAAGATCACGCTATCCGTCACGGATGACGGTCCCGGCTTTCCGCAGGAGCTGCTGCCCACCTTATTCCACCGTTTTGTAAAAGGAAAAGACGGTGAGTCCGGACTGGGCCTGGCGATTGCCCGGGCCATTGTGGAACGCTGCGGCGGGCTGATTCAGGCCACCAACCGTAAGGAAGGCGGAGCTGTAATCTCGTTCGGCTTCCCTGCGGCACAACGTGTCTGAAGGAAAAGACGGCAACTATATCCTCCTAAGTTGC
This sequence comes from Paenibacillus sp. FSL W7-1088, assembly GCF_037969855.1. NCBI lineage: Bacteria > Bacillati > Bacillota > Bacilli > Caryophanales > Paenibacillaceae > Paenibacillus > Paenibacillus sp. FSL W7-1088. The sequence goes on along the minus strand of NZ_CP150216.1, from coordinate 4,220,337 downwards.
ACCAAACCTCGAAGTAAGAGAAATTGAGGAAATGCACAAAGGGGTTCGTGTCGCCAATCGCCAATATAAATACTCCGCTTAAGTTGCTTTGTGTATACCCTGCTCTCCCTGCATATAGGGGGAGCTTTTTTGAGTTTTGGGTACGGATCAGATGGCACGCTTGTATATCATCACATGAATGCTATGCTTTGAATTCCCTACGGCAGCAGCGATTCCTTATTCATTGTCGCGTTTTTACGGAAATCTAGCGGAGCTTGATTATAGTATTTTTTGAACTGATGGTAGAAGTGGCTGACGTTCTCAAATCCCGCTTCCAATGCAATCTCAAGCACGCGCAGCTCAGTCGTGAGCAGCAAGTTTTTGGCTACATTCAGCCGAAGCTGATTAATATACTCTGTTGGTGTCTGATTCAGATATTGACGAAAGGCTCGGTTCACATGACCAACGCTTCGACCTGACAATTCATAGAGGGCATGAAGACCTCGAATCATGTTTTCTTTCAGCTGCATTTTGGAGATCGCATGCTCAAGCCACAGCGGGAGAATGGGTTGTTCAATGGTTTCCAACTCAAAGAAATGCTGCGTAAAAATCTGAATAATCAGCCCTTTTGCGTATACGCGAGCCTTCTTCTTATCCACTGTGGAGAGCATCATAATCCGTTCAAAGCTTCGAACCATCTCTGTCATTTCTAACTGAGATAACATGGCGATCTGGGGAACGGGAGCCTGCAAGAGTCCTTGCGCATACTTCTGTTCATTCAAGTAGGCCAAAGCTTCTTCTATTACTGCGGATCGACACGGGCTATTCAGAAAACGGCAGTCCTGAGTGCCTTCCGGTTCATAACGGTGAATATCATGCGGTCGAATAAAGACAAGGCAGCCCGGCCTTAAATGCTGGGTTGTTCCATTGACGATATGTTGGCACTGCCCTTCACTTAGAATGAAGAACTCGTAAAAGTCATGGGTATGCTCGGGTGACACTTTCGATAAGGAATCGACCCAGAACGGATCTACGAGCAGGTCGGGATGGATGTGAGTAGACGCTGTGTATTTGATCATGGCTCGAACCTCTCCAATTATTGTTAATGTCAAAATAGCACACGAATTCCGTGAACACAACATAAGAAAGTATGGAGACCTCTTGATAGAATGAAATAGATTACAAAGACATCAGGAGGTATCACAAATGTTGCTTATCGATCTCAATGGCAGGTGGCAAATGAAGAGAGTGGATCATGCCGAATGGCTTCCGGCGACGGTTCCAGGTTCGGTCTTTAATGATTTGCTTCAAGCTGGACAAATGGAAGACCCTTACTACCGCGAGCAAGAGCAGGCGGCACTTGAACTGTGCAATTATGATTATGAATACAAACACTCTTTTGAAGTGAGCGCAGCGGATCTTAAGCATGACCGGATCATCCTGTTATGTGAAGGGTTGGATACGATTGGCGAATTGTTTCTAAATGAAATGAATATCGCGAATGTAAGTAACATGCACAGTACTTATGAAATCGATATTACCTCCTTTATCAAACAAGGTGAAAATACCATACACATTATTCTTCGTTCCCCTGTGGAGTATGTACTGCGTAAACAAGCCGAGCGCCCGTTGATTAACTGCAGTGATGCAGTGGAAGGAATCTCCCATTTGCGTAAAGCACACTCCATGTTCGGTTGGGATTGGGGTCCACAATTACCTGATTTGGGAATCTGGCGAAATATCTCCATTCAAGGCTATGATCATGCCCGTTTGGAAGATGTCTACATTACACAGATGCATAGCGAAGGAAAGGTAACCTTAGATGTTCGCGTAAGGGCATCTGGTTGGGTCCAAGAAGAGCGGGAGATCACGGTCACATTAGATACTCCTTCCGGGGAGACATTGAAAGGATGCACGTCTGTCGTGAATGATGCGAATCATCATATCTGGATTGAAGTGGACCATCCCGAGTTATGGTGGCCGAATGGTCTGGGCAAACAGCCATTGTATCAGCTAAGCATTGCGCTTATGGAACAAGGCGTGGAGTTGGATCGTGATGTTAAGCGCATTGGACTGAGAACATTAACTGTGAAGCAAGAGCAGGATCAGTGGGGGGAGTCCTTCGAATTCGAAGTGAACGGTGTATCTTTTTTCTCGATGGGTGCTGACTATATTCCGGAAGATAACATCTTGCCGCGCTGTAGCCCAGATCGGACAGAACGATTGATCAAGAGCTGTGCGCAAGCCCATTTCAATACAATTCGTGTCTGGGGTGGGGGACATTATCCGGAGAATTACTTCTATGATTTGTGCGACGAATACGGCTTGATTGTATGGCAGGACTTGATGTATGCCTGCGGTGTATATGAACTCACTGAGGAATTCAAGCAATTGATTACAAAAGAGACCATCGATAACATGAAACGCTTGCGTCATCATGCCTCATTGGGAATCTGGTGTGGAAACAATGAGCAGGAGATGGCTTGGGTTGAATGGGACTGGGCGAAGAAAACATCCTTACAGTTACAAGCAGACTATATTAAGCAATATGAAGTATTACTTCCGGCTATTGCGAAGGAATATGATCCGAACACGTTCTACTGGTTAGCTTCACCTTCATCCAAAGGCAGCTTTGACAATCCAAACGATGAAAATTACGGAGACATGCATTACTGGGATGTGTGGCATGGCAAGAAGCCTTTTACCGAATTCCGCACATTGTTCCCGCGCTACATGTCCGAATTCGGATTGCAATCCTTTCCGAATCACAAGACCATAGAGACGTTTACGTTGCCGGAAGATCGCAATATCTTCTCACCGGTCATGGAATCTCATCAGAAGAATGGTACGGGCAATGAGAAAATTCTGTATTACATCGGGGAGACGTATCGCTTGCCAAAAGATTTCAATTCCCTGTTATACGCTTCACAGCTCATTCAGGCTGAAGGTATCTCATGTGGGGTAGAGCACTGGCGCAGACATCGTGGACGCTGTATGGGAGCACTGTACTGGCAGTTGAATGATTGCTGGCCTGTTGCTTCCTGGTCCAGTATCGATTACTTTGGTCGCTGGAAAGCACTGCATTATGCAGCCAAACGCTTTTTCGCGCCTGTTCTTGTATCGGCTCGGGAAGATGGTTCAAAGGTAGAACTTCACGTATCGAATGAGAGTAGGAGTGCTGTAAAAGGAGAATTGAAATGGAGGCTCATGGATTCGCAATCCAATGAAATCGTAGCTTCTTCAAAAGTGATTGATTTGAAAGCGTTATCAACCTCATTATTCGAACAGCTTGATTTCACTGAGATGCTCAATACAACTGCCAAGAAACGGAATACGTATTTACAGTTTTCCTTTGAGGTGGGTGGTGAAGTTGTCAGCGAAGGTACAGTGTTATTTGTGAAGCCAAAGCATTTTGATTTTATTGATCCCGCAATTGAGACCACGATGACGGAAGAAAAGGATCGTTTTGTTATTACGGTTGATTCTAAAGCCTTTGCACGGTTTGTGGAGCTGGATTTAGGTGTATTAGACGTTATTTTCAGTAACAATTATTTTGACTTGTCAGCAGGTGAAAGAAAGACCATTTCTCTGAGGAAAGATGATCTCAACAAACCGGCATCCCTTGAAGAACTGCAATCACAGCTAATCGTACGCAGCGTATTTGATTTGTAAGTTGTTCCTTCGCTTTTTCTGATATTGCCAATCCAATCGCTAGAAATCCGATCGTTGTTGTATGTTACCGCTTTTAATTGATCTCTATACTGATGGCAGAGGTGGTTAAATGATTGAACGACTGGCAAAATACCGTTGGCAATATGTAATGATCCTCCCTGGTGCGATCCTGCTGCTTCTCTTCAGCTACATTCCGATGGTGGGCATCCAGGTGGCATTCAAGGATTTTCACATCGGCAGCACGATGTGGAGTAGTGAATGGGTTGGTATGGAAAACTTCTCATTCTTGCAAGATGAACAGTTCTGGATTGTGGTGAAGAATACAATTTACATCGCGATTCTCAAGTTTGTGTTTGGATTTCCAGCTCCTATTATTTTGGCATTGCTCATCAATGAGGTGAAAAACAACAAATACAAGCGGTTTGTCCAATCCGTTAGTTATCTTCCGCATTTCTTTTCGTGGATCGTGGTGGCTTACATTCTGCAATCCCTGCTGACGTTGGACGGCGGATTGGTCAATCAGTTGATAGAGAAGCTCGGGGGAGATTCAATCTTTTTCTTGGGATCCACGGAGTGGTTCCGGCCCATGATCGTAGTGAGCGGTTTATGGAAGGAGATTGGCTGGAATACGATCTTGTATCTGGCGGCAATTACAACGATTGACCCGCAGCTCTATGAAGCCGCTAGGGTGGAAGGAGCAGGACGGCTCGCACAAATTCGCAACATAATCCTGCCGGGTATCATGCCGACCATCTCCATCGTGTTGATTCTCAGTATGCCTGGACTGATTGCAGTAGGCATGGATCAAATCTATCCTCTGATGAATCCGGCCAATCAGCCAGTCGCGGATGTGCTAGACACATATATTTTACGCAACGGCTTGCAGCAAGGTTATTTTGGAATGGCCACTGCAGTGGGTCTCCTTTCTTCGGTCATCAGTCTGGTGTTGGTACTGTGCACCAATCAGATGGCGCGAAAGTTCAACGGAGAGGGGCTTTGGTAATATGAGAACTTCTATGAGGGAACGGGTGGGCCAGACAATTATTGTGTTTCTATTGGCCCTTCTCTGTATCTCGGTAATCTATCCATTCACGTATATGCTCGCCGTTTCCTTGAACGTTGGCAGCGATGCGGCAAAGGGTGGTGTCTATCTGTGGCCTAGAGAGTTTACTTTGTACAATTACGAGGTTGTGCTTGGGAATTCGGTTATTCAACATGCCTACTTAATTACGATATCCCGTACAATCGTAGGCACTTTTGTCGGCTTACTCATCACACTTCTTGCGGCTTATGGCTTGTCCTACCGGCAGCTTCCTTTCAGGAAATCCCTCCTGGGATACGTGCTGATTACGATGCTGTTTAGTGGGGGATTAATCCCTTTGTATATCCAGCTTAATCACTTGTCATTATTAAACTCATTCTGGGTGTATATCATTCCGTCCGCGTTCTCGGCGTGGAATATGTTTGTGATGATGAAATTCATCCAGGGGATTCCGGAAGCACTGATCGAATCGGCTGAGATGGATGGTGCCAATCCTGTCCGCATTCTCTTCGTTATTATTATGCCGCTTTCGAAACCCATGCTTGCAGCCATTGGCCTTTTTACTGCAGTGGCGCACTGGAATGACTGGTTTTCTGGCGCATTTTATGTTTCAGATCAGAATCTGATTCCGGTTCAAACGTTTTTGCAACAATTGCTGTCTGCCCAGGATATCTCGACTGTCCTCGGGTCCAACAATAATCAGGAAGCGCTTGCCCGGGGCACCATGCTCTCTAACGTTACACTGATGTCCATCAAAATGGCGACAGTTATGGTAAGCGCGCTTCCGATCCTGTGTGTGTACCCATTCCTGCAAAAGTATTTTGTAAAAGGTGTGCTTATCGGCTCAGTAAAAGGATAACCCAATGAAAAATGAAAAATGAAGCAACAGAATGGGTTTTCTAATCCTATACAATTTCAAAATAACCGAGGGGGACGTATGTGATGAGTTTACGTCAACAAAAGGGAAGAAAACTGGCGCTATTATCCTTGGCTCTACTGATGTTTGGGATAACGGCATGCTCAAGCAGCAGCACAGAGAGTGGCAGCAGTTATGCAAATTCATTTAAGCTATGGCTGGGCTGGAATGCAACAATTAATAATCAAAGTATGGTCCAAATGTATTGGAAAGAAAAGGAGCCGGGCATAGACGTTCGGCTGGAGGCTACGCAGGGCGATGTAATGACAGAGCTGAACCTGAAATTGAATACCGGTGGCTTTGATGATGCAGCTCTGTTCTCACGTAGTGATGTCGTGACCACTGCGATGACGCGTTCGGGCAGCGTTCTTCCGCTGGAACAATACTTCGATATGCCGGATAAATATCCCGGGTTGGCTTCCATTCCGAAAATCTATCTCGATCAAATGAAAGCTTCGGACGGACATATCTATTCCATTCCGACATGGTTTGATCAAAATCCCGATGATCCTTGGCCCGGTTGGGCTTCCTACGGCTGGTTTGTCCGTACAGATGTACTGGAGAAAACCGGCATGACGATGGATGATTTGAAATCGTTGGAAGGTATAGAGAAATATTTGAGATTGTCTGCTGAGCAGAAGGATGAAAACGGGAAACCATTGATTCCTCTTAGTTTTCTGTCTGACGCAAGCGATGAAAATGTCATCCTGAGTACATTTGGCGTTACGGTCAGCACAGCGGGCGGCGTCATTCCAGTAGAGAAGCAAGGCAATGATTATCAGTTTATCTATGACAATCCACAATATAAAGCGGCTTACCAATGGATGAACCACATGTTCCGGGAAGGGCTTCTGGATCACGAAGCGATTACAGACAAGAAGGAGCGTTACAAAGAGAAAAACAAATCCGGACGTGTAGCCATGAATGCAGGTGGGTTCTTTAATATGGACGCCCAGTTATGGGAGGTTCTCGATGGGCCAACCGATCCGGCATGGTACTATGATGTCATTCCCTATCCGAAAGTGGATGGCGTGAGTGAGATTGGCGCTAATCAGATTATCAATCCTTATCCTGCCAATGACGTTTTTATCAATAAAAATACTAAAAATCTCGATTCCATTCTTGCTTTCTTCGATTACACACTACAGCCAAAGCCCGAACAGCAGCAGGTCGTGAATGAAGGTCCGCCAGGAGTGTTCTGGGATTGGGTGGATCAACCGTTAGGAAAATGGGTGTACACGGACGAGAAATATAAAGCTTTGCATGACTCTGGAGATCAAGCGAAGAAGGCAAGCACGACGCCAGAGCTTTACGCGGCTTCTTCCTATAGTAACGACTGGTATCCATGGTGGAATTATGGGGTTACTGAACCGAAAGGAAGATTCAAAACGATCGAATTCACCGAAAAGATTGGCAAAATGGGTGGGACACGGGTTGCTGAAAACTACGATATGGTGAAAGCCAAACCGGGTGGCTTATGGGAGAAGTATTTGCCTGAACTCGATAATGTGCGAAAAGAGTACAAAGCCAAGCTGATTATGGCTAAGGATGACTCACAATTTGAACAGGCTTGGAATGATTTCCAGGCTGCACTGGAAAAACGAGCACATTGGAGTGAGCTCAAACAGGAATGGCATGAGGAGCTTTAAGGCAAGCAGTAATTAGGAGACGGGGACTGTCGAACGTGGCAGTTCCCTTTTCGTATAAAAAAGTATACAATATCACAAATGCTATCCTACAGAACAAAAGTGTCTGAAGTGGCTCTTAAATAGGTGCAATGTATGCATTTCGGTGCTAGACTACCAGTAAGAATCATTGTAAAGAAGGAGAGGAAAAGGATGATTAAACATTTAGGTCGCATTAATGAATTGGCGAAAAAAGAGCGTGAAGAAGGCTTAACCAATGCGGAACGAGTTGAACAACAAGTATTACGAGAAGATTATTTACGGGAAATTCGTGGGCAAGTTCTAAACACTTTTTCAGTGCTTACCATACTTGATCCAGATGGAAATGATGTAACACCGGACAAAGTACGAAACGAAAAGGGAATCAGTTTGTAAGGAAAATAAAGGTTGTTGGAAGAACGAAAAGCCTCCGAGTATTCATTGACAGAAATGGTGTGGATAAATACACTTGCTTTGTAGTTGATTTCGTAGGATGCTTTTTATACACTTTATAAATATTCATTATAAAGGTATTGTATAAAGTGTGTTTTATTATTAATCTTAGCAGTTTGATTGATTTCATGTATCGAAGTATCTATAACAGGAGTTGATAACATGACTGAAGAAGAACGAATTTTTGATGGGATCTTATTTAGCCCCGGCCATCCTGACCTTAAGGCGATTAAGCTGCGCTCTCACAATCTTAGCAGTCAATACAGTCGTACTTTTGAGGATCAGACGGAGGAGCGCGAAGCATTACTCATGCAGATTCTGGGTCGAAAAGGAGAGCGTTGTTTTATACAAGGTCCCATTTTCTTTCATTATGGCGTTCACACAGAAATCGGCAACCATTTTTTTGCGAACTACAATTTGACCGTTCAGGATGATGCTAAGGTTACTATTGGTGATCATGTCAGCTTTGGACCTAATGTGACCATTGTTACACCGGTTCACCCTTTCATAGCTTCAGAACGTCGACAAATGCTCGACCAAAACGGGGAACCCAAGTCGCTTTGTTATGCTAAACCTGTCACCATCGGAAATGATGTTTGGATTTCGGCTAACGTCACCGTATGCGGCGGTGTTACCATCGGTGACGGATGTGTCATTGGTGCAGGAAGCGTAGTGACCCAAGATATCCCTGAGGGTTCTTTTGCAGCGGGTGTACCCTGCAGAGTCATTCGTCCCATCACAGAATCGGACAGCATGCGTTATAAACCGGAAGTCGTGGCTGATTGCAGCGTAATTGAATAAAAAGTGCTTAACGGTTTGTTTGTTTTTAGTTGGAAAAAGCAGTTCGTATGATGTGTCCCACTATCTTGGATATAAAATTTTCCCATTAAAAGTCGCTAATATAGCGGCTTTTTTGTTTTAACATTGTAAGTTCTTGTTTCATTCCAGGATAAGTCCTTGTAACGATTAACGATTCGGAGTATTCACTCAGTGACAGGGTATAGAAATATGTGGTAAAATGTGACTATGGAGAATTGATTTGAGTAACCTAATTCAATGGAGTTGATATAAGATGGAGGACAAACAATTTAAGATTGGTCTATCTAAGAAAGACGGTCAGCTCGGCTTCGTTTTTACCCGTGGAGGGCCGCGTGAGGGTGCAGGAAGAAAGGGTATCGGCGTGACAAAGAAGGTTTCCTTAACTCTAACTGAAGAGATTTGGGAAGAAGTTGATCGTGAGTGTCAAGATCTAGAGATCTCTCGGTCTTCCTTTTTAAGGAATTTGATTGAGGCCTATTATGACGCTAATAAAAAAGGCAGGTGAATAAGTTGTTAGTACACTTATCAAGAGATTTATTAGCTAAGTCTATTCAGCATGTCTTTAAGGCTTTATCGAATAATAATCAGGGAGTCTTGTCCGGGTTGTACATATATGCAGGAAGCAAAGAGGTCGTTTTTAGCGGTAGTAATGCCAGTCTAACGGTTCAGCATAGGGCTTGTATTACTGATAATAACAAGATTCATACTGTTAAGGAGGGGAGCATTGTCTGCCCAGCCAAGTATCTATATGAAATCATTCGTAAATTGAATGATGGAAATGTGGTCTTGGAGGTGAACGAGCAACTTTTACTAAGTATTACTTCTGGGAACACACGTGTTTGCCTGAGCGGAATGTCGCCTATTGACTCCCCATTTATTCCTACAACATATCATCAATACACAGGTAAAAGCATAGATGTATCGTCCAGCTTATTAAAGTCTTTGATCAAACAGGTAGTCGTGGCAGTTTCAACATCTGAGGCGAAACCGATTTTGACGGGAGTATCGCTGGAGGTTCAAGGAAATCAGCTTACTATGGTCGCTACAGACGGGGTTATTAGAATGGCCTCACGGTCAATCTGTATTGAGAACAGAAGAGAATTTTTCGGAAGTGCTGTAATTCCTGGTGTTAACTTAATGGAGATCGTCAAACTGTTGGACGATGAAGGCGACGGAATGGTAACCATACAACTAAGCCATCATGAGATCAGGTTTATAGCGCAAAATCAGATTATTGAATCGGTGTTAATCGAAGGTTTATACCCATCAACCAGAAATCTTGTTCCAACTACTTATGTCTCCGAGATTATCTTGAATGTCAAATCATTTAGGCAAGTAATTGACCGCGTATTTGTGTTGGCTGATCATCATTTAATTACAATACATGTTTCAGAGAAGAGGATGGAGCTTATATCAAGTACGTCTGAGATTGGTGATGTAAGAGATGAGCTTCTTTTGGAAGATAAGAACGGAGAAAATTTTATTATTACGATTAATGCGAAGTATCTTCTAAGTACGTTACGGTGTATTGAATCAGATAGCATACGAATACGGTATGCTGGTACAAAAAGTCCCCTTGTTTTGCTTCCAGCTTTGGACAATAGCACATGGCTGTTCTTGTTGAACCCTGTTATGACAAGGATAAACGACAGATTTTAAAATGTTATTTAAGTGATCAGTCAAAGACCGCATTGTCTTCTAGAGATTGCACTAGACAGAAACGTTTTAGAAGTAAATGAATTGAAGTATGTAGAAGAAGGGGAGATAAATAATCATATAGCTGCGGTCTAAGACCGCCATTCATAATATAGAAAACGCCCAATTTTTTTAGAAAGATTGGGCGTTTTATTTTAATTTATAAATAACTAATACCGGGCGGTTAAGCCTGTGAGCAGCGTTCTAAAGTAAACTCTGTGACGTTACGTGTTATTTTTTAAATATTTTCTAATGCACTAGATTCTCTAAATCTGGCTGCAATTTGTTACGAAGAATATACAGCATGATAGCTCCAACAAGAAACGCGACGACATCCGCAATGACAAGTGACCATACAACCCCGTGGAAGCCGTTAAGCTGGTTGGCGATATAGAGTACAGGAATCAGCGTAATTCCTTGAATGACTGACATAACAAACGCGGCGGTTCCTTGCGCTGTTGCTTGGAAGATCCCCACAAACAACGAAGTCATTCCTGTAATGAACAAGGATAGGAACGTCACATGCAGAATGTAGCTACCCATTTCAATTAATTGCGGGTCATTCGTAAATAAACCAATTAAGTGGTCGGAAATCAAATAGACGACAACGCCGAACACAACAGCTAACGCCAAAATCGCTTTGATCGTAAATCCAATGGTATGTTTCATACGTAATTTATTCGCTGTAAAAGAGAAGGCAATCAACGGCACAACCCCCTCGCATAAGCCCATCAGTATAAACTCAGGAAATTGCAACAAACGTGATGAAATTCCGTACCCCGCTACGGCCTGATCTCCATACTCGACAAGAAAATGGTTCAAAATGAGCGACATTGCACCCAAGAAGATACTCATGATAAAGACGGGAACACCGATTTTGAACACATTACTCATAATTTCCTTGGAAGCCTTGAACCATTTTACGGAGACAGTCAAGAATTGGCTTTTATATCCCATATGGAATGCGTAAAAAACACTGGCAACCAAGTTAGAAATGACTGTTGCAGAAGCAACGCCGATTACACCCCAATGGAAGATGAAGATGACGATCGCATCAATAATAATATTTACAACCACACTGAGAATCATACCGATCATGGATGTGATTGCTGCACCCTCCGAGCGCACGATATTCTCCAGCGTGAAGAATAATATGACGAATGGTGAACCGATAAGCATAATCGTGACATAGTCTTTTGTAAATCCAAAGGATTCAGGCGTTGCACCCAGACTATGAACAATGGGATTGATCAGCGGGAGGCCGACGGCCATTACGATAAGACCAAGAACTAAACTGCTGTAAAAGGCGAATGAAGAAACATGTTTTATATCCTCATATCTTTTTTCTCCTAACAAACGGGAGATGAATGTACCGCTGCCCATACCAATCAAGTTGCCGAGCGCCATAATCACGGCGAATAACGGCAAGGTTAGCGCGAGTGCGGTTAACATGGCAGTATTGCCTAATGTACCAAGGAAATAGGCGTTTAGGATAGAATAAATGACACTCATCGACGTACCTAACATCATCGGTACAGCGAAGTGAGCTACGGCTTTTGCGATCGGTGCTTTTTCAAAATAATGGAGGTTTTCTGCATCCATGTGGAGTCACTACTTTCTTTGTTTATTTTTTGAAATGAATTGGAATGCGAATGATATTTCAATTTCCAATCTAACAGTGTTAGTTTGTGCCTTACAGTGTTAGATGGTATCATGAATGTATGAACCTGTAAAGCATAATCTTACACTGTTAGATAAAAGGGTGGATACGGATGAAAAAACAACAGCCTCAGATTTCGGAGGATAAGATTTTGGAAGCCTCTTGGGAGCTTCTTGGGGATGAAGGTATTGAGAAATTCAGTATGAGGCGATTGGCCGATCGACTGGGTATTCAGGCTCCTTCTCTGTACTGGTACTTTAAGAGCAAGCAGCATCTCTACCAGCATCTGGCCAACCAGATATCGAAAATGATCCTGAACGAATTCCAATCCGATGGGGACTGGAAGGTGCAAATGGAGGGCCTTGCGATATCGATACGGAGTGTACTCCGCCGTTATCCCTGCTCCACGCAGCTTATGATGCAGACGCTGCCCCATGAGCCGGACATGATTCGTTTCACCAACCGTATGCTGCTCTGCATGGAATCGACGCCACTTGAGCAAGAGCAGAAATTGCAAGCCGTTCTCACGCTTGTGAACTATGTGTTCTTCTTCGTTCTGGATAATTATGAGCATCAGCGTACGGTCTCCGTCATGATTAAGAATCAGGGAGAGCTTCCGGGCGTGGAGATGATCCAGCTACTCGACTCCATGAGCGAGACGGAAGCAGGACTGTTCCGGAGAATGCACAAGGGCGGGCTGTTTGAGATGATGGGGAGCGATGGAGCGTTTGAGTTCGGCTTGAAGCTGATTTTATCGGGAATTGAACAGGTGATTAAGGAACAAGGGAATTAGAATGTAAACAAAACCGTACATCCGGAAATCGGATGTGCGGTTTTTGATAAGGCATATGATTAATCTTATCTTGCACCGTTACTTTCAAAATCGACTTGATGATGCAGGAGTGCTCAGCATCAATCCTTATGAGGAAAATCGTTTATAAACATATTCTTTTGAATTATTATTAATTAGGATCTATAGAGAAAGAACAGAAGGAATGTTTACATGAATTTGGCTGAAATCGGTTACAGAAATATATGGAATGCAACATATAAGGAGGACAGCTAGCGTACATGAGTTTATATCTGGAAATCCCGGAACTTGACAAACGGCTCCCATTTCGAAGCTTTATTCACACAGGGGATGTGCTCTGTTATCCTCACTGGCATAAGGAAATTGAAATTATTTATGTTACCCAGGGAAGCCTGGATTTGGGATTGAATGACAAGGTAATCCGTCTGAAGCAGGGGGAAGTCCAATTCATTAATGGCGGTGACGTCCACTTTTTTTTGTCATCCCCTGATAGTGAGCGAATTGTTATTCAATTTGACTTGAGTCTGTTCCAAGACGTATCCACACTAATTTACGATGATCGGTCGCTTCGTGACATTTTTACTCAAATAGAGCAATCCAGCAGGAACTGGCCTCGTGAAACGGCAACCAAGCTTCTTCCTCTTCTGCAAGACATAAGCACAGAAGATTACGAGCGCAAAGAAGGTTATGCATATATGATCAAGGCCAAACTTTATGAAATGTTGACTTTTATTCTAAGAGAAGTACCAAGGGGGAGTGAGAAACATCGACCCCAAATCTCGGAAAATATCCTGATTCCGACCAAAGAAATGCTATTTAAGCTGGAACGAATTTTTGAATATGTAGAAAGCCATTACCAAGAATCAATTATACTAAAAGACGTAGCCGACTATATAGGGTTCAGTCCTTATTATTTCACTAAGTTTTTCAAGAAAAATACAGGTATGACCTTTGTAACATTTCTAAATGAATATCGACTTAATAAAGCGAAATGGATTTTGCTCAATGAAAACTATTCGATTACCGAAATAGCAGAGCAAGCCGGATTCAATAGCGTTAAGACGTTTCATCACTTCTTCAAGGAAGCGACGGGCACATCGCCTTTAAAGTATCGCATGACAATATCCGGGAATAAAACAGCAAGAAAATAGGAAGATAGTCTCTAATGAGACTTGTATGATAAGGGTATTAAATTAAGTTGAGGTGCTATACATCTTGCATACATCAAGGTCGCAGCCACTCATCTTTTTTACATAAAGTTTGCTGTGAGAGTTCTATCATATAGGCATATTCCAAAAAGGAAGGACGATGAAGATGAATAACCGAATTTATAATATAGCAATTGTTGGCTTTGGGGGGATGGGCAGTTATCATTGCCAGTTAATTGAGCCTGTATCACAGATTTCCGTCATCGGGGTTTACGATACGGTTGAATATCGGATGGAATTGGGAAAGGAAGCCGGCTATAAAACATACGCAAGTCTGGATGCTGTTCTGACAGATGAGCTGGTGGATATCGTTTTAATCGCTACACCTAATGATGTTCACAAAGAAATAGCCATTCAAGCTCTGCAGGCGGGTAAACATGTCATTTGCGAAAAACCGGTTACAATCACCAGCAAGGATTTTGATGATATCGTCAAGGTAGCGAATGAGGAAAAACGCGTGTTTACGGTCCATCAAAATCGCCGCTGGGATGAAGATTTCCTGACGGCCAAGGACATCATCGATAAAAAGACTTTGGGCGAGCTCTTCCATTTGGAATCCCGGGTTCAAGGAGCCAATGGCATTCCTGGCGACTGGCGCCAGCTGAAAGATTACGGTGGAGGTATGCTGCTGGATTGGGGCGTGCATTTGCTGGACCAACTGCTGCAGATTACAGATAGCCAAATTGAAAGTGTGGCCGCTAATTTAAGTTATATTTTGGGAACCGAAGTGGATGATGGTTTTACGAGTTATATAACGTTTAAAGATGGCCTTACGGCACTTATTGAAGTGGGAACAACCAATTACGTGAAGTTACCGAGATGGTATCTCAAAGGAACGGAAGGTACAGCAGTGATTAGGGACTGGGATTTAAGTGGAGAGATTATCACTCGGAATCCGGATGTTGCTCATATAGAGCCGAAACCGATCCAAGCAGGGCAGGGATTGACCAAAACGATGGCACCGCCGTCCGAACTGTCTACACTAAAGTTCGCGATTGAAAAGCCGGAATTGAAGGAGCAAAGCTTCTATGAAAATTTCGTCTCTGTACTCGAAGGGAAATCTGAGATTGCAATTAAGAATGATGAAGTTCACAGAGTGCTTGTACTGATTGAGACTATTTTTGAGGCAGCCGAGACCAAAAGTGTGATCCATAGAAGTATTTAACATACTTTCAGTTGCTGTATATATTATTGATGCTTTAAAACGTGTAAGCCGTCATCATGACGGCCTTTTGTCTGTCTACATTTTCCGGTAAGTTTAATTGTTGTCAAAAGAAGCTCCGCTCTATGATGAATCCCAATCGCATTTTAATTGTCAAAGTCGCTATTTTAGCGGCTTTTTATTATTTTATCGTACAAATCCATATCCGTCCTTGAGAGCAAGAGGTTGGTCGGTCATCCGTTAGAAAATTATCTAAATTTAAAATTTACAACAAAATGTGACCAAATGCCGTCCTTGAGAGTGTTAGAGATATAAAGGAGGGCAGAACAACCATGCAGCGATCAATGCCCCAACGGGGAGATCATATGATGAAAGTCTATGAAACTTACGCGGATACGCTGTTCCGGATCGCGATGGTGCATCTTGGCAGGCGAGAGGACGCGGAGGAAGCCACTCAGGATACCTTCATCAAGTTAATGGAAAAAGCCCCTACGTTCAACGATGCAGAACATCAGAAAGCATGGTTGATCCGGGTCATCACCAATCATTGTAAATCCTTATTAGGCAAAGGCTGGCGCAAACGGGAGGTCAAGCTGGAGGGAGCAGATTCCCTTACGACAGACAACCCCGAAGATCAGGCACTGATTGAACTCGTGCTGTCACTGCCCGTCAAGTATAGATCGGTGGTTCATTTGTACTATTACGAAGATTATCCGATCCGGGAAATCGGCGAGATCCTGCAGATCAGCGAGTCTGCGGTGAAGATGCGATTGAAGCGGGGAAGACAGCTGTTAAAACTGGAGCTGGAAGGAGCAGAACCCCAATGAACGAGGAACAATTTAAACGTAACTATAAGAAAGCGGTGGACCATATGAGAACAAACGACCAAATGAAAAAACGGATAGAAGAAACATTGAACACACAACGCCATGAACAAAAGCACCAGCGAAAAACGCTATATATTGCAGCAAGCGTCGTCATCGCTGCCAGTGTTGGACTTGCGGCGCCAAGCATATGGCAGCAAGTGAATGGACCGACTGCGCCAGCGACGCAGGTGGCACAGGTCACTCCGGGCGCGTCATTCGACCCGGTGGTGATTCCGAAGACAGAGCTGCCGGATTCCAAGGATGGCGTGAAGGCCGATATGCTTCAACTGGTGGTTTATCAGGGCAACGTCTATACACAGTCTGCTACATCGCTTGACGGTACGGATGCTCTTGCTCTGCGAGGCGAGAAGCTGGGTACTACGACTGGCGGCATTCATGAGCTGAGTGGAAAGGATGAGTACAGAGAACTTGCCTCCAACATAGGAGAAGCGGACATCTATGCGGTCAATGGCTACGACACGAATTTCCGCATCATGTCTTACACCGAGATCGATGGTCAGGGGCATGCCCAACTGTTTGACCAGAGCAACGGCATCACTATCGGCAGCGGCGAAGACCTGATCGGCAAGCTTCACCTCGAGGGCAACGTCGCTTCGGCGCAGTGGGAGACCTTCGCCAGCTGGAACAATGGCTTGCAGCAGCTGCAGCCGCTCGCAGCAGACAAAGCGCTGAACAGCTTTATCTCAGCGCTATACGCTGCCAAACCGGTAGCAACAAGCCCTGAACTGGAAGAGCGTCTTTACGGGCAGGAAGATCGCAAGATCATCTACCTGACGCTCGAAGATAAGACGCAGGTCCAATTAGTCCTATTTGGGGAAGGTCTGGTGCGTTATGGCAATGTACCGGTATTCTTCGAAATCAAGAAAGCTGCCTTCCAAGCGTTCTGGAACAACTTGGGTGAGTAATAATCATGGGGTTTGACTCAACAAATCCAATAAAGCAACTCCACCAATCGGATTTTTTTGACTGATGAAATTTCTAATGATAATTGAAATATTTAAATTCCGATTTCGATTAATATTACTTTCTATCATGAAACACCTCACCTTGAATATTCAAGGTGAGGTGTTTTGGTAGTATAGGCGTCCATTGTCATTCCAATTGCCATACATTTTATTTTGTTTGGTGTTTGTTATAAATTTATCTAATCTTTTGTTAAATAACTCAGGTTGAGTTTTATAGCTTTGGATGGTGTCGATTCGAATTCTTTTATAAATATCTGGAAATGCAGAGAAATTCTGATGCACTTTCGTGTCCTCTTTCAACCTCTGCAAAATTATAGGGTCGATTTTAAATGATTCGTAACTGAGAGCAGGGAGAGCCTTTCGACCTTCATCTGTCATTAATCCCAGCGTTTCAAGGCGACGTGCCCGTTCTTTATTCAATTCAGTCCACGAACTTTTTTTGCTTCGAGGAGATAACCTTTGAGCTAATTGAGTCTCGGAAATTTTCTTTTTTTGCCCATCAATCCATCCAAAACACAAGGCTTCTTCAACAGCATCCAGATACAGCAACGTACCTGGTGTTGATTTCATACTCACCACGACCCAGCAAGAATTTTCAGTCAGGCAATGTTCTTGAAACCAAGATCTCAATTCGCTTTTTGACTTTGCTGGCAGCAGTTCATTAAGTAGCATTAGCAATTACGCTATCCAGGAATGTGTTAGCGTCGCTATTAAACTTCCAAACGATACCAAATTTATCCACCAACATTCCGAAGCAGGATGACCAAGGCATCTCTGATAATGGCATGATCACATAGCCGCCTTCAGACAAATTAGTAAAGTAGTTTTTCATTGCCTGTTTATCATCAATAATGATACTAATGATTACATTGTTGCCTTTAACCAGCTCACCCGTTACATTCTTCATCGAAGGAAGAAGATCCGACATCATTATTTTTCCACCAGCGAATTCTAACGATGACTCCATAATCATGTTCAACTCATTTTCTGGCAAAGGGTAGTTTGGATCTTGTGAAAAATCCTTGAATTTCACTTTTTTTACCTCACTTGCGTTTAAAGCTTCCGAATAAAACGCGATGACCTGCTCGGTGTTCCCATCAAAATTTAAATATGCAATAACGGACATGATAAAACCTCCTTCTTGTAATACATGAAGTGTAAGCTATAATAGGTGACAGCTAGGTTGTCACCTATTAGCTTTGTTCAAAAATTATATTTTAAAGAGGACTATCGTGAACAAAATTGAAAGATTAATATCCATCATAATGATCTTGCTGCAAAAGAATATAGTATCAGCCACCGAATTTGCAAAATTATTCAATGTGTCCAAAAGAACGATTCTACGTGATATGGAAACAATTGGATTATCTAACATTCCCATTTATTCTATAAATGGAGTGAACGGCGGATACGGGATTATGGATGAATACAAAATAGACAAACGACTTTTAAGCAGCAAAGATTTAGAAAATATACTAACTGCACTGGGCGGATTGGGAAAAATTCTATTTAGTGACGAAGTAGAATCAACGCTTAAAAAGATTGAATCAATGATAGGTTCAACGACTTTGGGAGGTACCATTCAACTGTCTTTTTATAATTGGGATGGTCGTCCTGAAATTGTGCAAATCTTAAAGACTTGTCAGGAAGCAATAGAGCAAGAAAGGTTACTTACATTCGATTATATAGATCAAAGTGGGGCCAAGTCGCAGAGACGGGTCGAGCCATACCAGCTTCATTTTAGTGAAATGAGTTGGTATTTGAAGGGGTTTTGTTTAGATCGAATGGAGTATCGAACGTTTAAATTGTCCAGAACGGATAATCTGAATATCGATATTAATACATTTGTTGCTAGGGATTTTATGACTGAACAGAAAACAGAGCAATATTATCAACCGAATCTAATTACAATTAAAGTATTGATCTCGCATCGAATAAAAGATCAATTTATTGAAAGATACGGTCAAAAAAGGATTGAAGCTTACAATTCTGAACTCCTTATAGCCGAAATAGATTTGCCGCAAAACCACTTTGGATTTCGGTTTTTAGCTAGTTTCGGGACGGATTTGCAAATCATAGAACCTAAAGCATATGTTGAAGAGTTCCGAGAGTTCCTAAATGCCATGATAAATAAATATGTCTAAGAACCCATATCTTGATTCTGGTGAATATTTCTACTTTGTACAGGGTTGTTTCTTTTTATGATAAGAAGGAGGTACTTCGTTATGGAAAAAACGATCTACTTAATTACAGGCGTAATGGCTTCTGGTAAGTCAACAGTGTCGGAGCTGCTGGCTTCCAAGCTGGGAAAAGCCGTGCATCTGCGTGGTGATATATTCCGTCGGATGATTGTATCCGGCCGCGAAGACATGGCCGCTGAACCGTCGGAAGAAGCAGTCCGTCAATTATATTTGCGTTATCGGTTAGCTGCAAATGCCGCAAAAACCTATTATGAGAATGATTTTTCTGTAGTTTTGCAGGATAATTACTATGGTGCGGAATTAGTCTATATGATGGAGCAGTTAAAGGATCACCCGGTTCGGTTAGTTGTGCTGTGTCCGAAGGTAGAGGTAGTAAAAGAACGTGAAAAATCAAGAGGAAAGGTCGGGTACACTGCCTTTACGGTAGAGAATTTGTATTCAGACTTTTTGAAGGAAACGCCTCAAATCGGATTTTGGCTGGACAGTTCGGAGCAGTCCCCTGAGCAAACAGTAAATGAAATTTTACAGCACTATAGATGAGAACCAATGATGAATTTGAAGGCGCAAAAAGTCACAGAATGCTCCGTATATGTAATTTTTCAAACTTTGTACAATGCAGAATAATCATTAAAATAGGCAATAATAAAGTCCCGGAAATTTCTGGCCGAAGAAGATAAATATCTATCCTTCACCCAAGATAGTCCTACTGGATAGGTAGGATTAATATCCGCGATTCTGACGTAATTCAAATCCAACGTTCTACAGACTGAAATAGGGAGTAGCGCGATACCCTGGTTGACCTTAATAATTTCCGCCAGTAAATGAGAATCCACCTCGAAAATAATTTTGGGAGTGAATCCTGCTTTTTTGCAAAGCTCGGTTGTAAAAAAGCTATATTCCTCATTATTAGCAAGGGCAATAAAAGATTCATCGGCCACTTTACTTAACGAAATTTCAGATTTTGTCGCAAACTTGTGAGTGAATGGTAAAACCAGCACGATATCTTCATTAATAAGGACACAACTTTCAATCTCATCGTCCGCCATAGGTGGACCTGCGATCCCCAAATCAATATCCCCTTTTTTTAAGCTTGCAAGGATGTCATTTCTAGCTCCGAGTCCCTGTTGAATATTGGTATCCGGCCACTGGGTAATGTACCTGCTGATCAATCCGGATAGGAATCTGGGATTTGAAATCGATATTTTGATGGTATGGTCAATTGCCATATCCTTCGTCTGTATTTCCATTCTTGCATTTTCAATTTCGGTGAAAATCCTGTTGACATGGTTCAAGAGGATTTTTCCGGATGCATTCAATTGTATATTTCTCCCTTTCCGATCAAATAGGGTTGTACCCAACTCATCCTCAAGTCTCTTTATCGTCAGGCTTAAAGAAGGCTGAGCAATATTTAATTGTTCGGCAGCCTTAGAAATATGCTCTGTATAAGCGACGGTCTGAAAGTATTTCAATTGAAGCAGCTCCACTATAGTGCACCCCATATATTTATTATAATAAATAAGTTTATATATTATCATGTATTAGATTAAATGTAAATTGAGATGTAAAATGGATTTTGTAATCATCATTTCGATATAAATCAGACAACAAAATGAAGAAATTAGAGATCGGAAGGTGTGGTTCAGATGAGAAAGGAAGAAGTGGTTAAGCAATTTACAACTCCTCTGGATGCAGGGGCATATCCTTTGGGGCCTTATCGTTTTTATAATCGCGAATACCTGAACATTTTATATAGAACTGATCTGGAACGCTTAAGAAAAATCGTTCCGGAGCCATTGGAGGTTACCTCTCCGCTTGTAAGGTTTGAGATTATGAAAATGCCGGATGTAACAGGCCTTGGTTCCTATACAGAATGTGGTCAAGTGATACCTGTGAGCTATGATGGGGAGGAAGGGGATTATCTCCACGCAATGTACGTAGACAGTTTTCCTGCAATCGCATCAGGCAGGGAAATAGGTGCCTTTCCTAAAAAAATGGGCAAACCCAGTTTGTATGTAGATTCCGACACATTGGTTGGACTTATGGATTATGGCTCTTTGAGAGTGGCTACCGCGACTATGGGATATAAGCATTTTCCGCTTGATCATTCGGAGGCGCTGCAAGAGATTGTTAAACCAAATTATATGCTGAAAAAGATGCCTGGTTATGACGGATATCCAAGAATCTGTGAATTGGTACGGAGCCAAATTACGGATATTAAAATACAGGGTGCCTGGTCAGGCCCTGCAAGACTGGAGCTATTCGCTCATGCTCTTGCGCCGATGGCAGATTTGCCAGTACTTGAGGTTGTTTCGGCTTCCCATATCATCACAGAGCTTTCGCTGCCTTCTCCAACAGTTATATATGATTATTTAGCTGATGAAAAATAAACGTCATTAAAAGCATTCAAAAAAAGCATTCAAACAGAAAAGGTAGGGGAATTCCATATGAGAATTGCAATTTTAGGAGCAGGTTCCTTAGGAACCATTGCTGGTGCATATATTGCTGCCGGCGGACAAGATGTAGAGTTGATCGATGTCTATCAAGCACATGTGGACGCATTAAACCAGACAGGGGCCCAAATTACTGGCACTACGGATTTTCAGGCAAAGGTGAAGGCCATTACTCCCGACGAGATGTCAGGAACTTATGATTTAGTCTTGCTTCTAACTAAACAGCTATATAACGAGTCCGTTCTAAAAGACCTGTTACCGTATTTAGATGACCAAAGTGTTGTGCTTTCCTTGCAAAACGGTATCCCTGAAGAAAAAGTAGCTTCCATTGTTGGCCGGGAACGGGTCATTGCCGGATCTGTTGAATTTGGTGCTACGTTTATTGAACCGGGAGTATCAAGACTTACAACAGAGTTCAATCGCTTTAAGCAGTACGCTTTTCAAATTGGCGAATTAAATGGGGAAACAACCGAAAGAATTCAACAGATCCAATCTATACTAGACCTTGTGGGTGGAACACATATTTCCGATAACCTGGTGGGCACGAAGTGGTCTAAATTGCTTATTAACAATGCATTTAGCGGCCTATCTGCAGCACTGAACGTGGAGTATGGCGTCGTGCTTGATCATGATATTAGTATTGTAAGTGCCGTTCATATTGCCGATGAAACGATCAAAGTTGGACACGCAAATGGTGTGAAATTTGCCACGATGGGTGGCTTTGATATTGAATCTTTGGAAATACAAAGTGATAAGGATATCCCGGAACGAATTAAAACTCTTCGGGTTCTCATGGCGTCCTCCAGACTGTTAAAAGCAAGCATGCTGCAGGATCTCGAAAAGCAGCGGAAGACCGAAATTGATTATATCAATGGAGTAGTTCCACGGTCAGCTTTAGGCAAACAAATCTCAACACCTTATAATGATATGGTTGTAAGATTAGTTAAACAAGCTGAAGAATCTCAAACTGTGCCCGATTTCGAGACTAATATTAAGTTCTTTGAAGAGCTTAACAATAACAGATGATGTGAGTGAGTTGTAGATCGCCAGAAAACGTATTGAGGAGATCATTCCTCAATGCGTTTTTTTATCGTTAAACGATACCTTATAGTTCAGGAGAATTGGGATAATGTTCCATAGTAGATCTCAGTAGAAACAGCAGATAATAAAAGCATGATCTAAGTTCAAAGTTATTTGGTTTTAACTATCCAATACTTAAGGGCAAAATAAGCTTAATCTCTCTTGTACACCTGCTGCAATTTCTTCTGGCATCTCCTTAACCTGGATATCTCCACCCAAGAAAAGCAACCAATTGGTTATTTCGGTTAATTCTTCTGCATGATGAACGTTGATAAACGTCTTTATAACGGCTGTAGTTTGGTAAGGGTTCGTATAAGAAAGTGAAAGCTTTAAAGGATGATACTTCTTGAACTGTGCAATCGCCTTTGGACCAAGTTCGAGGACAAGGTTGATCACTTCTTCCTGCTTACTTAATTTTTCTAAAATCTTTTTCTTGCTTACCTTTTTCTTCGTAGGAAAGGGTTCAATATGGGTGACATTGTCGACAGATAGAATCCGTCTCTTTTCTTCCTCTAAGTCGAAGCCTTCAATGATCCATAGGCTTTTTTCACGATAAAGGTGTAGAAGATAAATGGGATACGAATTTATTTCCCTTTCTTCCTGGACGGTAACCAACAAATGGCTCTCTATAAGAAGAAGCTGGATGAGTTTTTCCAACATAGGGTGGGGCAGGTCTGACAGATCAAGCAAGTCGGGATTATGGGGGTTGGTCCCTTCAAAAAGCAATATTTGATTCAAAAGAACAAGGTCATCTTGCTGATTTTCGGAGATAAGGCCCAGTAACTTTTCGGTTAAAGACTGACGGCTCTTTAGATAAGGGAGTTGTTGATTTCTAGTTGCCATAAAGGCGAGAAAAAGAGCTTTGATCTCATTATCGGTAAAGCGGACCGTGGGCAGGACAGAGTTGTTCATGACAAAATAACCCCCATCCCTCCCAACTTCAGCGACAAGTGGCATGCCCATAGCTTCAATTTCTCGGATATCTCGAATAGCGGTCGAACGAGAGATGTTAAATTCCCGCATGATCTCAGAAATGGTAAAGTGAGCACGGTTGTTAATATACCTCATGATGATATTAATCCGTTCAACTTTTTTCATCGGGTCCTCCTAAACAGTATCATAATTTGACATGATTCAAGGTTATTATAAACCCATCAAGTGAAAAGACAAATGCATTGATAAATTTAAAGAGGATGGTGTTACGAATGAGTAATTATAATTTTGAGGAAAAAGACAGTTTTATCGTTTTGGGTATTGGAACTGAGCTTAAGAGCAATTACACAGACTTTGCTGGGATTAACAAAGAAAAGGCGGATTTTTGGTCGGCTGTGAAAGAAGATGGAAGCCTGGATGCTTTAAAAGCTATAGCGACCAATGACTATATTTTTGCCGTGAACGAAGCGGTGAATAACAAGATGATGCATTATGCTGGTGTCATGACAGAAGAAACACTGCCAGAAGCAACCAGAGTGATCCAATTCCCTAAAGGTGAGTACCTGGTCGTTAAGGGGGAAGGAGCAACATCTGATGAGTTAAATAATAACCTTACTGGCGTTGCTTTTGGTCAAGTTCTACCAGCGGAAACGAATTATGCTTATGTTGGTGGACCAAATACTACGGTTGAGATGGGGCAACGAAACGGCTTGGTATTTGGTGAAATATGGATTCCTGTTGTTAAGAAATAAGGTGAAGGAGAGATCGGCATGTCGTATATCGTTGATTTTAAAAATGTGTCTACGGTCGGATTAGAGTCCTCACCAGTAGCAGCAGCGCTTGCAGGTTTGCGTGCGAATGAAGCCCGTTATTTTATGAACAAATACAAGCATGAATTTACGGTTGTTCCTGCTAGCGAAAGTCAGGACACCCTTGATTATGTAACACGAATTTTGAAGGAAGAACGTGATATTGAATTTGCGGCCAAGCCTTTGGAGACGTCGGCTTTTCAAGTGGAAAACATTCGAATTTCCTACGTCTTTTATGAAGATGGTCTTGGACTCAATGTCATGTATACGGTGGATGACCCTAAGAAGCGGGCCGTGGGTTTTAAGCTTTCCGAGGGGATGGAAGTTCCAGCGGAGTTGGAAGGCAAGTTTAAGTTTGCCAGACAGAAATCCAAGTTAGCTGGAACCATTCGGGGATCATTTTTTGTAATTAAGAAAGAGTATTGATATTGAAGTGGTCAAAAGCGCATGTGAAAGAAGCAGAGCATAGCCCCATTGAAAGTCGCTGATTAGCGGCTTTTTTTGTTTTATTTTATCGGTGCAGCTAGCTTTGGAGAATTTCTTTCTTAGTTTCATCTAAAAAAGCAGATAGTGCCGGTGTTATGAGGGTGTTTGAATGAAAATCTCCAGCAAGTGAATATCCAAGTTGACCCTCCTTTAGAACACAATCTATCTGAAATCATGATATGTAACATCTGATTTACGGATTATACAAGATGGATAAACTCGATGTAAACTATAAAGAATGGAATCCGAATTTGATGGGGAGGGAACCTTAGATGCCTATTCAATTAAACAATAAGCTCTGTGAAAGCTTAAATATTCGTTACCCAATCGTTCTGGCGGGGATGGCCGGTATTGCAAACATGGCACCCCTAGTGGCTGCGGTTTCTAATGCAGGTGGGTTAGGGACGTTAGGCGCTGCGTATATGAGTCCTGAGGAACTAAGAGGCGCTATACACGAGATCAAAAAACGGACGCAAGCACCGTTTGCCGTAAATATTTTTGCTCATGTTGGACCGGATCACTATACGAATTTTGATGCGGTAAACGAAGAGTTGAACCCAATTCGGGAGTCTGTAGGTATGAAGCAGCGTGCTCAAGATGAGCTACGTACACCCAATCATTTTGAAGAGCAGTTTGACATCCTGCTGGACGAAAAAGTTCCGATGATTAGTACAACGTTTGGACTACTTTCTGAGCACCATATGCAGAAGGCAATATCGTTAGGCATCAAAATCATGAGTATGGTCACAACGGTAGAGGAAGCTATTGAAGCGGAGAAGCGTGGATGTCATGTCATTGTTGCACAAGGTAGTGAAGCAGGAGGGCATCGAGGAACTTTTAATGTATCATCTCAGCCTACTGGAGCAAACATCGGAACCATGGCACTTGTCCCACAAATTGTAGATCACGTCCATATTCCAGTCATTGCTGCCGGCGGTATTATGGATGGCAGAGGACTGGTGGCTTCACTCGCTTTGGGAGCGCAAGGGGTGCAAATGGGGACGCGTTTCTTGACATCGGTAGAGTCTGGCGCACATGAGGTATATAAACGTGCATTACTTGATAGCACAGAGGAAAGTACTGTAATTACAAATGCCTTTTCTGGACGGCCAGCGCGTGGCATCAAGAATGACTTCATACAGCATTGGGAAGCATCCAGCATTAAGCCGCTAACCTTTCCTACCCAAAATACATTAACTCGCGAGATTAGAAATGCTTCTGCTAAGCAAAATAATCCGGAATATATGGCCCTTTGGGCAGGTCAGGGAACGAGAATGTTAACAGATAACCAATCTGCAGGCGATATCATTATTCAAATTGTAGAAGAAGCCAGAACTATCCTTCAGTTGTAATTATAGGGTTATATCCAGTGAATATCGATCACGAAGTACCAACAAATGGTGAAGCTCATGTCCAACCAAAATATAGGCGATTGATCGAGCCGAAGCAGGGTTATCACTGACGATCCCTCTGCAGAGCCAAGCTTCCGGCGTGAGATGACGGAGCATAAGAATGGTTGAGCGGCGTGTGACGGCATATTCTTCGTTCAAATCGGCTACCGTATACGTATTGAAGGGTTGGCTCTGCATAAGCACGTCCTGATCGTAGCCAGGATGATTCGCTTTGTCGCCTCTGGCGATGCGGAGCAATCGGCCGCTCATGATACGTTCGTTATCCAGTAGGTGACCGATGACCTCCTTCACGCTCCATTTGCCTTCGGAGTAGCGATAATTTGCTTGCTCCTCTGTTAATGAAGAAAGCAAAGTTTGTACGATGTGGGCCTGCTGCTCTAACCGTTCAATGATATTCCCTTCAGGAACAAGCCGGATGTACCCTTCATAAAAAGCTGCATATTCCTCTGTAGTTGGTCTTTCAACCATATAAATACCTCCTTTGAGATTCATATTTCTGGATTATATTCTAGCATATATCTTACTTCAAGCATTGAAATTGATCCTTCCGCTATATGGGCCGAAGGGCCTTTTGATGTGATTGGAGCAGTTATATGATTTGGTTGTTCCACTTTCAATCCGTACGTCGTATCCCTTTTTGTTGAGCAAATTTCTCCAAAATCGAAAAATCCTCTGTCACTTCTTTGAATGGGAGCGTGTCCAGCACCTGTTGCCGGTAACTCTTTTTTGCCGCTGCGCTGAGACGGGAGTCTAGTATGCTGAGTATGCCTAGATCCGTTTCACTACGAATCAAGCGTCCCGTTCCTTGCCGTAACCGGAGAAGCATATCCGGGACAAACACCTCCATGAACGGATTTTCCGATACAGATGCCTTATATTCATAAATTGGATCGGAAGGGACAGGGAAGGGCAGACGGAAAATAATGACCTGCGAAAGATCGGGCCCCTCGATATTCACACCTTCCCAGAATACCCCGGTACCCAGGAGCACACCTTTGCTTTTCCTGAATTCGGTGATGACACTGTCCTGGGAAGATCCTTCTTTCTGAACATGAACTGCCCATGTGTATTCATCAGGACTTGAAATCAGCTTCTTATGAATGTACTTCATGTCTTCCTTTGCTGAAAAAAGGACAATGGTTCTGCCTTGTGTTAAATTACAGAGCTGAACCAATTCGTTGTAGGCTGCTTCAAGATAGTTTTCGCGCTGTTCATGCTGGTAATAGGGAACGTTGTTCGAGATGTACATCATGGCATGATTGGTGTAGTCAAAAGGGGAGGATTTGCGATCCATAAAATCACCCTTATAACCGAGGGACTGCGTCAAATAAGAGTATTGTTCCTCCAGTGTCTCCCCGCCTTGGCACAGCGTTGCCGACGTTAAGATAACAGGCGCCTTGCCGTTAAATAAAGCGTACTTCAGAAATTGGCTTATATCTTTGGGACAGATGCTGATCGTGGCTACTCCCAAGGGACTGCTTGCCCATATGAGATAGTTATCCTCTAATTCAGCCAAGACACGGATGAGAGTTATAAGCGCGTTTATAGCTTCAAAAGCGTCATCAATCTCCCGCTCGTGACGAGAGGTCAAAATGGAAAGGCGAAGACTGAGATCTTTCAAATCGTTCGAGATTTGGTTTAACGGTATTCCTTTGATCTCCGACACTTTTATACGGTCGCTATCCTGCTTGGCATGGTGGAGCAGATCTGCATTTACCTGTTTGAAGATGCGTTCAATACATTTTTTTATAAACTTGGTTTGTGAGAAGATACTTTTATCCCCGGACTGCTTCGTGAGAAGCTGCACAGTGTTATCCAGAGTGCGGCAAACTCCCCGATAAGTAAACTCAAGCGTTCTGGCATCTCGAACTTTCGCTTCCAGATTATGCGCTTCATCAATGACGATCAGAGCCGGCTGTTCCGAGATGATGCTTTTGGTTCCTTCTTTTTTCTTCATCAAATCCCGTATGAGCAGGTCCTGGTTCACAATAATAAAATCAATCTCATGAGCCTTTGCATTTAATTTAGCTCTCATATCGTAAAACAAGCACGCATTTTTATGATGGCAACGTTCAAATTTGCAATCATTTACGGAAAAGTTGGACCAATCCGCATCACTAATTCCAGCTTTAATATCCGCTCTTTCATCAATTTCATAATCTAATATGCGCTGGGCAAGGGTAGACAGTGAGGTGTTCGGATCATCAGGCCTGATCCATTCCGCTGCCCTGCTTCGGCAGGCATACTGGCCCATTCCTTTCCCAACGACAGAGCGAACCGTTGTGAAGCCCAGCCGACTACCAATGACTCTTAAATCTTTATGTATCTGTTCCGAAAGCTGAATGGAGGATGTAGCTATAATGACCGGTTTCTGGGACATTTGATTCATGAGCAGGCTTGGGATCAGGTAGCCAAAAGACTTGCCAATTCCGACACCAGCTTCAATCATGGCGTTATACCCATGGATATAAGCATCGGCTATATCAAGAGACATCTCTTGCTGCCCGATTCGCTCTCTAAGGCCAATTCGAGGAAACCGATCATAGATTCGGAAGATGGCGTTAACCAAAGATCGTTCGATTTCCTTTTCCGATTCCCGTTTATTGATCTTATAGAGATCATTTAACCAGTTAATAACGAGCGCCCCCTTCCAAATGAAAGATCCTGTTGTAGGAATTTTTTAGTCAAACTGTAATTATCTTAGATGGTGAGATAACAGTCAAGTCTTCATCGGGGTTA
This sequence comes from Paenibacillus sp. FSL W7-1088, assembly GCF_037969855.1. NCBI lineage: Bacteria > Bacillati > Bacillota > Bacilli > Caryophanales > Paenibacillaceae > Paenibacillus > Paenibacillus sp. FSL W7-1088. The sequence goes on along the minus strand of NZ_CP150216.1, from coordinate 4,191,294 downwards.
ATTATGTACCCAAGCGATAATAACAGCGACTCAACGCAACAAAACGTATATCCATAGCGTCTATTCATCTTACAAAGAACATCAACAGGAGTGGAATAGATGCAACTAAAAATGATGGCGATATTCGGTGCTGTTCTCGGCTCTATGCTCATATGGGCAGGAAGTGTAGATGCGGAAGAACGTTTTACCGATCTGCAGCATTCGAAGTGGGCAGAAGACGGTATCGAGTATATGGCTGAACGAGGAACAGTCGCAGGATATGGAAATGGAATATTTAAGCCCCAAGGGCTGGTAACAAGGGCGCAAGCCGTCACGTTTATGGTGCGGGAGCTGTATCCTCAACAGCTGGAGAAACCGGTGGAAGGTACAACGACTTATTCGGATGTTCCGGCAACTCACCCCTTTTATCAGGAAATCGCGTTAGCATCAAAAAATGGACTTGCCAGCGGATTTCCTGGTGGCTCCTTCCGTCCGGATGCACCGCTTAGCCGCGCCGAAACTGCAGCATTCCTTACGCGTGCGTATTCACTCTTGGAAGGCAAGCAACCTGCCAATTGGTCAGATACGAAACAACATTGGGCTGAGGCACCCATTCAGATCTTGAGCTCCAACGGCTTGGTCGGCGGATATTCGGATGGTACTTATCGTCCGAATCAAACGGTCACGCGAGCGGAATATGCTGTATTTATGTCACGTGTGATTCGATTCGAACGGGAAGCAGCCATTCGTACACAAGATTGGGACAAGCTGATATCCTATATGACCGTAAGCGAGCAAGTCGGCCAGATGCTTATGCCTGACATTAGGCAATGGAACGGTAAAGTGACCACGATCGTTCATGAGGGATTGAAAAGCACCATTCATGATCAAGATTTGGGCGGGCTTATTCTTTTTGACAAAAATATTGTGGATATCAGGCAGCTTACAACGTTCACACATGACATGCAAAGAGAAGCCGGCGACATTCCTTTATTTCTTAGCATCGACCAAGAAGGGGGCGTCGTTAAGCGGATACCGGGCGGGACGAATCTGCCGGGACAGATGGCGCTTGGCGCAACGGGAGACACGGCACTGGCCGAAGCGGCTGGTCAGCTGACAGGGGAGGAGCTGAAGGCACTGGGGATACAGATCAACTTTGCGCCAGTGCTCGACATTAACAGCAATCCAGACAATCCAATCATTGGCATACGATCGTTTGGCTCAGACGCGGATTTGGTGACGCGGCTTGGTCTCGCAACGATAAAGGGTCTACAGCAATCCGGGGTGATCGCGGCAGTCAAACATTTCCCAGGGCACGGGGATACAACCGTAGACTCCCATCTCGGTATGCCTGTGCTAACACATAACCGCGCACGACTTGATGCGGTAGAATTAAAACCATTTCGGGATGCGATTGAAAACGGGGTCGAGATGATCATGACTGCACACATTGCTTTCCCGGCCATTGATAACGAGCATGTTACTTCACTCAAAGACGGAAAGAGTGTGCCCATACCTGCCACCTTATCCAAAAAGGTGCTGACCGGACTGCTTCGGGGGGAGCTGGGATATGAAGGTCTGATCATTTCTGACGCCTTTACCATGAATGCGATCGCGGAGCATTTTGGGGAGAATAAAGCCGTGGAACGTGCTGTTTCCGCAGGTGTTGATATCATCCTTATGCCAAAAGATCCGGCTGCTGCCCATCAAACGCTGGTGAACGCAGTGAAGAGCGGGAAGATCCCGGACGAAACCATTCATGCTTCAGTAAAGCGAATTTTGGAGCTGAAAGCCAAATATGGTTTGTTTGAACGCAGCCAGACTCTAGCGCAAAAGCTAAATGCGCTTAACGGTGTCATTGGATCAAAGCAGCATCGGGCGGTGGAGCAGGAAATTGCCGAGCGAGCGGTCACCGTATTGGCCGGCCGTGAGGGTGGACTTCCGGATCAAATTCAACAAGGCGACCGGGTCGTTATTCTCGCAGCCGAACAGGAACAGGCAAAGCAGCTTGAACAGCAACTGATACAAGCTACAGGTAACCTATCCTTAAAGACAGAAATTTCTCTTATTGGACAAGGGAAGATGAATGAAGCCCTTCAGGCGATTGGACAGGCGGACTACGTCATTCTTGCTTCTTACCAGTTCCGCAACGTGGCCAGTGAGTTCGGATGGTCTGATTATCAAACCTTGATTGATACGATGAACAGGCGTAATCAGCGTTACTCCCTATTGTCGCTTGGCAACCCGTACGAGATGATTTATTTGCAGAATGTGCGATCAGGGCTTGCTGTGTATGGAAAGCAGGAGCCCAATACGTTAGCAGGGATCAAAGTGCTGGTTGGTCAACGGAAAGCTGAGGGCAAGTTACCTGTGAGAACGGAGTAAAGCACGATTAATGCTGTTGAAAAAGACTGATTCCAAATACGGAATCAGTCTTTTTGTATTTTGATCTTTGATCCCGCCGGTCACGTTATGCCTCATGTAATTCCTTGCTACCTACAAAATAAGGAGTAGAGTTATAATTAACTTAATCTGGAGGTGGTAAAGCGTGAGATTAGAAGAATTGTTCACGGTACATGTGAACATTGGGAAATCAATTGAATTACATAACAGCGTGGATGAATCGGTTGTCATGATTACATTTACAGGGAACGTGACCGGAAAGTATTTTGAGGGATTGGTGCTTGATGGAGGAGTGGATACTCAGATTATCAGGGAACAGGGGAATTACCACACGCTATCAGCAAGGTACATGCTCCAAGGAACGGACTACACAGGACAGACCTGCCAAATTTATATCGAAAACAACGGAAACATGGATAAAACGCTGAAAACTGCATTATTTCGTACTGCTCCCAAAATGGTTACAAACAGTAAGGCCTTATCTTTTCTCAACAATGATACGCTCGTTAGTGAAGGTTATTCAACGGCGACAGGTGTGGATATAAAAATATACAGGAAACTGTTATAACTCCGATCATATAAAATCCAAATGGATAGCAACCAGACCAGAATCGGAAGAAGGACGCTATGGTAAGGAAGGACGCAAGATTATTTGAAATTCTTGTAATAAACCAAATGGTCTGTCCACTCATCGTTTTCGTATATAAATCCTTTGCGAACACATTCAAATTCCATGCCTACACGTTCTGCAAGTTTTATAGAAGGGGTATTATCCAAATTAATATGGGCTTCTATACGATGGAATTTCAAATGTTCAAATGCAATATGAAGAGCTTCATTCACGGCTTCTTTGCCGTAGCCTGTTCTCCAATACTGATTATGGATGGTATATCCGAAGCTTGCCCATTGAAAATCCGCTCTTGCTAAAGTCGCAATATCAATCATACCCAGATGTGTACCATCTTCCTTTCTAAATACACCAAATACATAAACGGCATCTGTACACGCTAACTTTTGGTGTCGATCTACGAGTTGATGAAACCAATCCGGTGTACATTCGCTCATATCCATTTTCCCTTGATCGTGGCGGTGTTGGGAAGGGAGACGGTTTTCAAATGCATTTAACCAATTTTCATAATCGTCTTTCTTTAAAGGTCTTATTATTAATCGTTCTGTCTCTGAAATATAATCAAATTGTTCTGCATTCAATACCAAGTGACATCTCCTCTGAATTATCTTTTTTCATTAACATAATTAAGCAATCCAAGTTTATCATAGGATGCATCTGTTGAGAACAGGAACGAAAGGGACATCCATCTGATTAGAAATCATAATTCAAAGGGCGGCTAGACATCTTTGCAATAATTGGATTAATGGTAAAATAGTGAAAATGCTTCATTTTGGAGGAAGGATGCTCATGTATAAACTGATGATCGTAGAGGATGAACTGCTCATGCGGGTTGGAATTCGTTCCATGCTGAATTGGGAAGAGTATAATTTCTATGTTGCTGGTGAAGCGGGGAACGGGAAGGAAGCGTTGGAACTTGCGCTAGAAGTGACCCCTGATCTAATTATTACCGATATCAAGATGCCGATTATGGATGGGTTAGAGCTCATACAAGAGGCATCTTGTTTACTGAAAAGCTGCAAATATGTCATCCTGAGTAATTTTGATGAATTTCATTATGCAAAAGAGGCATTGAAGCTTGGGGCTGTAGACTACTTGATTAAAAGTGAGATTACAGAAACCTCTTTAGTTGATTTGCTTTCCACCATTGAAGAAAAACTAAAAAGGGAACGTGGCACGCAGACCAACATACCATTTATGACACATGACCATTCCAAGAGCCTGAGACATCTCAAAGATAGCTTCTTTCAAGATGTTGTAAGCGGATTCATAGATGAAAAAGATATGGCTGCCAAAGCTGAAGAAATGCATTTACGTATACGATCAGACAAGTTGGTGGTCATCCAGTTTGTTGTGAATTATTACGAGGAGGCGAAGAGGAAATATGTCGAGAAGGGAGAAAAACTACTTCGATTCTCTATTCTGAATATTATGGAAGAGATCATTCCATCCAAATGGGAGAAAGAGATTTTTGTGGAAAGCTCATCTGAATATTGGGTTATTGTCAATGTTCTTCCTGGGAGTGAGTCTGTACAAGCCGATCTAAACAAACTATGTAATAAGCTTCAGTCTTCAATCAAGGATTTTATGAATCTGTCGCTCTCAGCGGGTGTAAGTACAATCGTTTCCGGTTTCCATGGCATAAGAAAGGCGTGTCGAGAAGCGGAATTCGCTCTAAGGCAAAGTTTCTTTAAAGGCAGTAACCAGATACTGTATTACGCGGACGTGATTCAAGCTCCAGTTCGGAAAGAAGTGAATGGAATGCTCAGTCCGGAGCAAGAACGAAATTTCCTCAAATTATGGGTGAGTAAAGATAACCAAAAGGCGGAGGAATTCCTTGAAGAAATTCGCTCTAACCTGGAGGTGCAAGAAGCAGATGAGAGCAGTATTCGCAAGCAATATATCAGGGTGATGGAGACCATACACTCCCATCTCTCACGAGCTATTGAACGAGGCAGGCCTTCCTTTACCGAGAGATCGCCTTACGAAATCGTTTTAAAGGGAGAGTATTGGGAGGATATTCACCAGGATATGCTGGCTCATATTGCGTATTACTTTAAAACCGATTCCCTGATTATGCAGGAGCGTTCTTACACAGACCTCGCCATTGAGTTAATGGACAAGTATTATGCCGAGGATATTTCGTTGCAAAGTATCGCTAGCCAGATCCGTGTCAATCCTTCGTATCTCAGCCGATTGTTTAAGCAGGAAAAAGGAGAGAATTTTATCACGTACCTGACACGAGTTCGGATTGAACATGCCAAGGCTTATCTATTGAGCAGGGAAATGAGAGTATATGAAATTGCCCACAAGGTGGGCTACCATAATTACACGTACTTCAGTAAGATTTTCAAAAAATCGGTAGGATTCACTCCTGAGGAATATCGAGAACGACAGCAGGAATTCATGTAATCCGTGAATAGAGGTGCAGCATATGAGGCATTCCGGGCTCTTCCCAATCAAGTACAAAATCATGGTGATATGCATTACAGTCATCATTCTTCCCGTACTTGTGATGACGATCAATTCGTATTATTCCTCTGAGCGATTATTGGCACAGAATTATACCAATCTGCTCACCGATCTGGCCAAGCAGACGAATATTCGCATCGATGAGTTCCTAAAGGAGATTGAGAAAATCACACTGCTTGCCAGCAATGGACTGAGCGACAATTTATCTGCAACCCATGAAGGAAGCTTTCCGATCCAGGATTTCCTGCGAGAGGGTGATGAACAAAATGAGATTGCCGCATACAATATTTTGATGAATTATATCATGATGAAGGATCGCGTATTTTCCATTTACCTCTATAATTTGAATGGGGGACAAGATCTGTTCGTCAGTCCTAACCAGCCTATTGACCCGGACTTCAAAGTGGCGAACGAATTGTGGTTTAAAAAATTCATGCATGATAATGATCGAACCATCACATTGACAACCCGAATCGATGAGCAATTGGAGAATAAAATTCTGGCAGTGTCACACGCTCGTAAAATTCATGATGTGGCTAGCGGGGAACTGCTCGGCGTCATTGTCGTCAGCATTGATATAAAGTTCATCGAAATCGTTAATCGTAACTTGCAGGAAGGGCTGCGTTCCAGATTCATGATCGTTGATGAGAATGACAAAATCGTATATAACGTGAATGAACGATTAATCGGTACATTGTTCCGGGACAACGTTCGTCCTCCCGAATCATTAAATGTTGTGGTGACCAGTCCACTTAGTCAGCAGAAATGGACTACTTATTTATACATGCCTTTGGATGAGCTTACTGCCGACGGCAAAATATTAGGGCATAATCTGGTGACACTGTCCATTGTCCTGGTTCTTTTTGCTGCCATTATTTCGATTTTTCTATCTCATGTCATCACCACCCCTATCAAGAAGCTGCTCAGCAATATCTCTTTGGTCGAGAAGGGGCAGTTTGAACAAGTTGAACATATTCGTTCTCGCGATGAGATTGGGCATTTATCGGTTCGATTTAACAAGATGTCACATGAATTGAAGCGTATGGTTGAGCGGATGCAGCAGGAAGAGATAGAGAAAGCAAAGGCCGAGATGCGTGCGCTTCATGACCAGATCAAGCCTCATTTTCTGTATAATACTTTGGGTTCAGTGAAATGGATCGCCTCCATGCAGCAGGCTGACAAAATCGTGGAAATGACTGATGCATTAATCTCGATGCTTCGTTATGCCACAAGATCCGATGGAACACTTGTGACGATTCGTGAGGAAATCGATAATATTGCGAATTACGTGACGATTCAGAATGTCAGGTACTACGACTGTATTCAGATGAAATATGAGATTGAGGATAGACTGCTCGATTATCATATGCCCAAAATGATTCTGCAGCCCATTGTGGAGAATGCGATCTTTCACGGTCTGGCCGAGCTTGAAGAAGACGGAGTCATTACCATTCGGATTCAACCACGGGGCAGTGATATTGTGATCGAAGTCTGCGATAATGGCATTGGTATGGATCAACATACGATCCAGAACTTTATGGAAGATAAGCTCGAACCAGACAAAGGAACAGGAATCGGCCTGCATAATGTGCAGCGGCGTATTCAACTTCATTTTGGCAAGCCTTATGGAATGCAGGTGGCAAGTCAGATTGGAGAAGGTACGACTTTTACCATTCTGCTACCTGCTATCACCGAAACAACGTAGTCATAGAAGTAATCATGCATATGTTCACAATCCTAGAACGATTTTAAGTATGTATCAGAGGGTAAACACACCGAAAGGGGATGTCCCATAAGTCATGAATATGACAGGAACATCCCTTGTTCGTGTTATTTTGTGTTAATGAACCTGAGACACGCTATTCGCTTCCATTTGCCCAGATCTGAGATCTTAGGAATGACAGAGACGTTATTTCGTCGATTCGGTCGATTTTTCAGGTTTTGACAACGTTCTATGACGAAATAGCAATACTGAGGTTCGTTAAATCTTGCAAGCGCTGATGATCCGCCTTTTAAGGTGCGGTAGGTTCGTTAGCGATTGGAGCAAGGCGGAATTCCTTTTGAGACAGCCCCTTTCTATTATCCCTTGACGCTACCGAGTACCAAACCCTTGGTAAAGTATTTCTGTAAGAACGGATAAACGAGCAAAATCGGGATGGCACCCAAGAACATTTGAGCGGCGCGCCCAGTTCTGGCGTTCATCATGGATAACAATTGAGTATAGTCTGATCCAGATTTCAGCATGATTTGCTCAAAGCTCTGCAGCAGGGTCTGCAGGTAGCTTTGTAGTGGATAATTGGCTGGATTGTTCATATAGATAATGCCATCGAACCATGAATTCCAATGGCCGACGATACTGAACAAACCGACCGTTGCGAGAGCGGGCTTGAGGAGCGGCAATAGAATACGAAGTAATACCTGCACAGGCCCGGCACCGTCGATGATCGCTGATTCTTCAATCTCCTCTGGCAAACCTCTAATGAAATTCATAAGAATAATCATACTAAACACGGGCAGAGCTCCGGGCAGAATCAGAGACCAAATCGAATCAATTAATCCCATTTTGACGACCACCAGATAGGTAGGAATCAATCCTCCGCTAAATAACATGGTCACAATGAAAAATCCCATATAGATATTACGGCCCATCAATTTTTGTTTGGATTTGGATAATGGATAGGCGGTGAGCACGATCAGCACCAGATTTACCAACGTTCCGAGAACGGTTCGTTGGATCGCCACCCAGAGAGAGGAGAAAAATGACCCTCCAGTTAATGCAAATTCATAAGCCTTAGTCGTGAATTCGACGGGCCAGAACGTAACACTTCCCGCGGATACAGCGGCACTGCTGCTGAATGAAACAGCCAACAGGTTGATAAATGGGAGGATACAGAGTAGGGAGATTAGAAGCAATATCGTGTAGTTTAGGATATGGAACACACGCCTGCTCATACTTTTATCATAGATCATAATGAACGTTCCTCCTTAGAAGATGCGATAGCCGGCTACCCTGTAGGCCAGGAAGTACGATACGGCAACGAGAACACTGGAAATGATGGATTTAAATAATCCGACAGCGGTACCAATCGAATATTGTGCCTGCTGAATTCCCAGACGATATACATAGGTATCAATAATATCTCCCGTCTGATACACGACAGGGGAATACAGGTTATAGATTTGATCAAATCCGGCATTGAGGACGTTACCCAGTGACAACACAGTCATTAAAACAATCGTTGGCATGAGAAGGGGTAAAGTAATGTAGATGGTCTGCTTCCATCGTTTGGCTCCATCAATTACCGCGGCCTCATATAGACCAGGGTCAATACTGGTTAGGGCTGCTAGATATACAACCGTGCCGAATCCAAAGCCTTTCCAGATATCACTCACGATCATGGTCCAAGGGAATATGGACGGTGTGCCCAGAAAAGAGATCGGTGCAATCCCGAATACGCCTAGAAATGTATTGATGATGCCATCGGAGCTAAGTATATCCAGCATGATGCCAGCCATAATGACCCAAGAGAGGAAGTTCGGAATGTATACGAGTGTTTGAAATGTACGTTTGATTCCACTGTGCAGTACCTCGTTAAGCAGTAATGCAAAAATAACAGGCACGATAATGCCGCCGATAATCTTGAAGACGGACATATAGAGTGTATTCCAGATGGTTCTTACGAAGTTCGGCTGACTAAATACGTGCGAAAAATTGTCCCATCCAACCCATGGAGAGTTAAAGCCGAGACCCGGATTGTATTTTTGAAATGCAATAATAAGCCCATAAAAAGGGATATAGCTAAAGATGAAGACCAAGACCAGGCTCGGGATCAACATAAGATGGTAGGGACTCTGCTGCTTCCATTTTCTCAGCATTCATATTCCTCCGTTCTTGGTGTACCACATTTGTAACCGTTATCAAGAAAGGACGAGAACTCTCCCGTCCATTCTTGGAAACGGCACTTTTATTTGCCGTAGGCATCATTAACTGCCTGAGTTGCTTCATCGCCTCCGGCTGCTCGCCAATTCTGGACGACAACATCGAAATAATCGATACGTTCACTACCCATGATAATCTTGGTGAAGCCTTCTGTCAGGATATCATCCAGCGTTGTACCATAGCTTGACAGCACCTCCGGAGAAACACCCCATAGCGCCGTCTTAATGTAGTTCTCGCTATCGAGTACTTTCTTAGCCAGACCATACGCATTCTTTGGAGCACCTTGTTGCAAATAATCACCGACTGCTCCCGGTGTTGCATTCTTCATAAACTCAACACTGTTGTTATATTTCTGCCACATTCCCGAAGTAGTGAGTCCACTGGTATCCTCGGATTGAAGGGCTGCTGATACAGCCTCGAACTGCTCGTAATCTGAATTCGGATTAAGCACACGGAACGCCCCGACCACATGGGCAATATCATTGTCCAGCAAAGCAGAGAGTGTTTCTTTGGACTCCTTGCCATTTCCTTCATCAACGATATAAGCATAGTCATTCAAAATCTTGATCACTTCTTGAGGGCTCTTGAATCCTTTTTTCATGACAATATAATTGTTGTTGGCGAAGAAGATGGATTGTTTCGCTTCCTTTCCATCAATGGTAGGGATGATATACGGATAAAAGATCGCGTCCTTACCCAGATTGGCTACTGTATCAACACCAGGATTATAACCCCACCACTGGTAATAAGGCTGTACGCCCACTTTGCCGGCTACGATATCCGCGTTCATCGCATTAAAGTCTTTGATTGCAAATTCCGGATCAATAATGCCTTGCTTGTACCATTCCGACCACTCAGCCAGTGCATTCTTCATCTCAGGCTGGACTGAGCCATATACTAATTTCCCGCTGGCATCTTCCATCCACATATCTGGATGTGCATTCCAAGCAATGGCGAGCAGGTTGAGGTAATCGAGCGATTGATCTACTGCTATGCCATATCCGCCGTGCTTTTCCATAAATTTCAGTGCAATGTTCTTGATGTCTTCCACCGATTTCGGATCTTGGAGACCCAGTTCTTCTTTCCAATCGTTCCGAATCCAGATGAAATCTGGTTGATCAATTAATCCCCAGTGCATCTGCGGTATCCCGTACAGCTTGCCGTCCTTCTTACCAGACTCATAGCTGTCCGCGTCCGTTTCCATGTAGCCTTTGAGACGTTCTGAAGCGTGTTGTTCAAAGACATCGGTAAGGTCCATTACCATGTCTGCTTCGACTAACTGTCTTAATTGTGATGGATTAACCCTAAACACGTCGGGGAGATCATTCGATGCTATAGCCAAATTCAATTTGGTATCATACTCATCGCTGACCCAGTCTGTTTTGACATCGATATTAAACTGCTCTTTGTATCGCTTGATCCACACATTGTTTGTAATATCATCGCCCTTTGGATATTTGGCAGAAGAATATTCTGACGTCACGGTGTGAATGGTTGTTATTCCGCCCTCGTTGGCATCCGAATCGGTATTGGATGTACTTTTCTCGGTGCTGCTTCCATTCGTACAGGCGGCGACCAATAGGGTCGACAGGCATAAAGACAACAGTAAAGTCTTGGTTTTCTTGTTCATTTCCTTTCCCCCTTAAGCGTCATATGTGAATACGTTTTCTTGAAAATAGTCTAAACGAGAAAGGGAGAACAGGATATAAAGGTTATTGACGAGAATTCGCATGTTTTTTTACTTTTGGGTTAAAGCGGAGAAATGATCAAAGTGGTTTGTGCACTTTTTTTACTTTTCACCCAATCATTTTTTACTCATGGCCCAAAGACGACGACCCAGATATTTTGATTCGGTATTATTACGTGGCAGCGGTATTAACAAAAACAATAGAATAATCTGGAATTTTAGGATAAGATATATACATCTGAACAAAAAGGAGCGAATTTCAATGACTAACAAGGTGATTGTGCTTTAGGTTCACAGAAGGATATTTGCGGCATGGGAATTCCTTTTGTGGACATTGCTATGCGGGAGATCGTCCCGACAATGTTTACTGGAGGAGATCATTATTAACTTTATCGAAGCTGTTAACATCAGCAATACGCACGTACTGGAATGGGTATCCGAGCTGTTTCATCTGGAGGGTTACAACATTCAGCTTATTCCACCTCATGAGGGTGGGCGGAATGTCGTTTACACCTGTGAGCAAGAGGGGTGTGAATCGCTAATTCTCCGAGTGTCTTTTTTGCCTGACAGAAACCGCGAAGATTATATTGCGGAACTGGAATATGTCCAGTATCTGTTTGATCATGGAGCCAGCGTTTCGAATGTGGTGAGTTCCAAGAAGGGCAATCTGTTGGAAGAGATCACTTATGAAGAGCATACGTTTTTTGTCAGCCTGTTTCACAAGGCCAAGGGAAAGTTGCTGGTAGAAAATAATTATCAGTACCGGGAAGGTGTTCCACTTACCGAATACTATTATAATAGCGGCAAAGTTCTGGGCAAAATGCATCAGCTATCCAAAAGCTATGTTCCCGTTCATCGCAGGCATCATTTTTTTGACAATTACAAAGTTGAATATATCGAGAGGTTGGTCCCTGAATCTTTCTCTCTGCTTAAGGAGAAGATGGTCGAGCTCCTGAATACCTTAAAAGGTTTGAATACAAATCAGGAAACATTCGGGATGATCCATTTCGATTATAACGATGGGAATTACTCGATCGATTTTGATACCGGCCACATCACGGTGTATGATTTCGATAATTCATGCTTTGGCTGGTATATGTATGACCTGGCAGATCTATGGACACACGGTGTGGGCTGGATACAATTCGAACCTGACGCCGGGAAACGTAATGCGTTCATGAATGATTATTTTGAAACCGCCCTCGCTGGTTATACTTCCGAAACCAAGATTGAAGATTCGATGTTGGAGAAGCTGCCTTTATTTATTCAAGTTACCCTCTTGGAGAATATTCTAGGTCAATTGGAGGAAATGCAGCATACTGGCGAAGAATTGGAAGATAACGAAGAAGTGCTGTATTTCATTAAATGTCTGGAAGAGGATATACCGTACAGGGGATTTTTCCATGACATGTATTTGAGTGAAGCACCTTTTACGTTATGAGGAATGCTGAAGTGACATACAACTGAAGCATGAATAACCAGTGATTCAAAGAGGCAGCCGGCATAGACCGGTTGCCTCTTTGTTTAGCTACGACACTCTATTCGAATTTGGAAGGAGGCACGTTGTAAAATTTTTTAAATGCCTTGGAAAAGGTGAAGGGATCGGGATAGCCCAGAAATCCGGCAATTTGCTGGATCGTATATTTTTTCTCGTACAGATAGTCACGTGCCCGGTTCATCTTGATTTGATTGATGTACTGTCCCGGCGTAATACCCAAAATTTTCTTGAACAAAGAAATAAAATATTTCTCAGAGACACCTGCAATGGCCGCAAGCTCGTTAACTCGGATGACACGATGAAGATTCGCATCCACGTATGGGAATACGTTCTGCAGCACCTCCAGACTTCCTTCCGTTTTCCGCATTTTTCGGTCTTTTAGAAATTTACCGTTATACAGACCTTGCCCGTGAAGCTCCAAAATTTTGGCAATCACCAGAAGCAGAGAAGCCTTCAAATAGAGTGGACTTCCGGCAGCGCCGCTGTTCTGCTTGAACCTTCGATAGGATGAGGTGAACAGCGTTGATTCCTCCCGAATAAGGTTGCCTGGTACGATGCCCGGCAATTGAAACTCGCCCAGAATTCGCTTTTGCTCAGCAATGCTGAAATCAAAGTGTATGTATATGAATCGGCACTCTTCAGTCGTGGAAGCAAGATAGGGCATATCTGGATAAAAAAATACAACGTCACCCGGGTCAGCTATATGTTCGATCCCGTCAATGATAATCTTGATGGAGCCTGCTGTAATGAACCACAGATCATAATCGGAATGTGACTTGTGCTCAACCCAATGGCTGTCATGAGTTTGTTCCAAATAAGAGCTCATGCGAAGTGTGATATATTCCGAAAGTTCATCGATTATACTCATATTTACAGTCCCTGTATGCATTGGATTCAATTCAATCCTCTCCACTTTATGACATACTTCGATTTATAACTAATATAAACAAGGCTTTATCTCTTGTTATTCATCGTACCATATGACATGTATTGAAAACTATCACACATTCCGATCTCAGGCCACTCCCCTATAATGAACTTATATCGTGAAGAGGAGGGGTTCGTAATGAATGGTACAAACATACAGCACCCAAAGGTAGTCGTAATTGGAGCAGGCAGCCTGTTTTTCGGTCGTCAATCCATCTGGCAGATGGTTCACTCAACATACTTGAACCAGGGAACTTTGGCCTTAGTGGATACGGACGAGGAACGGCTCTCGAAAATGGTAACACTGGCAGAGATGGTCGCCCGGGAGAACAACGTATCCTTAAAGATTGAGGGCTCGGTGGACCGAAGACAAGTGCTGCCGGGAGCTGACTTCGTTGTGCTTAGCTTTGCAGAGCAATCGGTCAAATACCGGGGAATTGACTGCCAAGTCTCTCTAAAGTACGGCATTCGCATGTGTTCCGGCGATACCATTGGACCGGGTGGAATCTTTCGCGCGATGAGGGAACTGCCAGTTATTATGGAATGCGCCAAAGATATTGAGGAGCTGTGTCCTGATGCCTGGGTGATTAATTATATTAACCCGTCTACCGTTCATGGCATCGCGTTACATCGCTATGCGCCGAAGCTCAAATCGTTTGCGCTGTGCGATAGTCATCATATGCCGCATAAGAAAGCCTATTATGCTGTAAGAGCCGGAATCATCGAAAAGACAGATGAGTTCACCCGTGAGATTGACCGGAAATTCGATTTCCGCATCGCTGGTGTCAATCATTTTACTTGGCTGCTTAAAGCGGAATTCGAAGGAAAAAATGTGATGCCCCTAATCGCGGAAGCTATGCGCAAAATGGCAGGTGATGAGAACAACGGCGGTGATCGCGGCGCAAAAGCTATTTTTAACGATGCGATTACCTATGAACTGTATGATATTTTCGGAATTATCCCCACGTGCACGGCGCATACGAAGGAATACGTTCGGTATTGGCAAGGTCTCGGCAAGTCTACAGACACGATTCCGCCATTATCCATCTGGGAGACAGAGGACAGGTATCAGCGTCACGACGAAATGTGGAGTCAGGTCGATGACTTTCTTACGGGAACTATCCCGATTGCCGATTATATGAGCACTTTTGGCCCGGATCATGCGACGGATATCATTGAGAACATGGTAGGAAATTTGGGGAAGAAATTTTTTATCAATACGCTTAATCAAGGCGCGGTAACCAATATGAATGCCGATTCATTCCTGGAAGTGCTGTGCGACGTGGGCATGGATGGGGTAAAGCCAGTTCATGTAGGCGAGATGCCGCGCGGTGTAAGAGGTATGCAAGAACTTGTACTGGATACACATGAGCTGACGGTTGAAGCAGTTCTGGAACAGAGCTACGAGAAGCTGAGAAGGGCGATGCTCACCGATCCACTCGTGAATTCCATCAGTGACGCGGACAAAATCATTCATGAATTGCTGGAACTGGAGCGTGATATGATTCCTGACGTGTGGTACAAGGACAGACTGCAGTATAGCTAATAGATAGATAACGATATGAGACCACGCAGTTTCCTTCAGAAGGATTAACGTGGTCTTTGGTTTTATTATGAAATCCTAGTTCATTTAAAAGATAAAGAAGAATAAAAAAAGCATATTGTATCAGCGATTTATAACCATTGGATAATAATTACATTGACATGTGCGGCTTTTTCTAAAATAATAAACGTAATTGAATACTGGTACCTTTAATTCAGTCCAGAGAGGCTGGCAAGGGCAGCGGATTTTATAATCACGCGGGAATCAGGGCATATCCCCTCAGGGATGCTCTGCGTCTTCGCGCGGATTATGATGCAAAAAGAGGCTACTTGTCAGTACGTAACTTGACGAGTAGCCTCTTTTTTCTGCTTTTTTTGGTATCAGATACACTTTAAGCTGGAGGTATTCTGATGAGTAAACAAGATCAAGAGTTTTCATGGCAAGAGGTGCCAAAATCGCAGAGAAACCAATTTTGGAAGACGTTGTCCGTCATGCTGGGTTTCACCTTCTTCTCGGCAAGCATGCTGGCAGGGGGGACGCTTGGAGTCAGCTTGACGTTCATCGAGTTCATTGGCATCGTGCTGGCCGGCAATCTGGTGCTCGGCATCTATACAGGAGCACTGGCGCATATCGCTGCCAAGACGGGCCTTTCCACACATTTACTTGCTAAATATGCGTTTGGTGCGAAAGGATCGTACCTGCCATCGTTCCTGCTCGGCTTCACACAGGTCGGATGGTTCGGGGTAGGCGTGGCCATGTTCGCGATTCCGGTTGCCAAAGCAATGGATTGGAACGTGTACCTGCTGATTATCCTGTTTGGTCTTGCTATGACGGCATCAGCCATCTTCGGTATGAAATCGCTCGTCATCTTGGGTTATATTGCGGTTCCGGCAATTGCTATTCTCGGCGGTTACTCCATGTTCGAAGGGGCAGGATCGCTGGGAGGTTTGCAAGGGTTGCTTGATTACACGCCGACAGAGACACTCACCGCGGCAGCAGCATTAACCATTTGTATCGGATCATTCATTAGTGGCGGAACGCTGACGCCCGATTTTGCCCGGTTTTCCCAGACGTCCAAGCAGGCGGTTACCGCAACGGTGATTGCCTTCTTCCTGGGTAACTCGCTAATGTTCTTGTTCGGGGCAGTTGGTGCAATGGCTTATAACCTGGCTGATATCTCGGAGGTTATGTTCCTGCAAGGCTTGCTCATTCCCGCAATCATCGTTCTTGGACTCAATATCTGGACAACCAACGATAATGCCTTGTACGCCTCCGGATTAGGTTTTGCCAACATCACTAAAATTTCGAAAAAGTTCTTCGTCATCGTAAACGGTATTGTGGGTACTGTATTTGCCATGTGGATGTACAACAATTTCGTCAGCTTCCTGAATGTGCTGGGTGCAGCGGTACCATCCATTGGGGCGATCATCATCGCGGACTACTTCTTCGTGAAGCGCAGAAACTATAAACCGTTTGCCGAGATGAGTTTCAAAACGGTAAACTGGGTAGCGATGGTGGCTTGGGCCATCGGCGTTGCGTTTGCCCAGCTGGCTCCAGGAGTAACACCACTGAATGCACTGCTCGGTACGGCGGTGGCCTACATCGTGTTGATGCTGATCGTTCCTAACAAAGAATCCAACCTAGAAAAGGGGAAAATAAATGATTATAACGAACGCAAAATTGCGGGGTAAAGAAGGTCTATGGAATATCGTTGTAAAAGACGGGAAGTTCGAACAAATTACGCAGGAGCTGCAAGCCACTGCAAATGAGGAAGTACTTGACGTCAACGGTTCACTTGTACTGCCACCATTTATTGAGCCTCACATTCATTTGGATACAACGTTAACGGCTGGCGAGCCGGAGTGGAATTTGAGCGGAACGCTGTTTGAAGGCATTCAGCGCTGGTCGGAACGCAAAGCATTCTTGACGCATGAAGATGTTAAAACCCGCTCCAAAACAGCACTGAAATGGCAGTTGGCGCAAGGAATCCAACATGTGCGGACACATGTGGACGTTACAGATCCAAGCTTGACGGCAGTCAAAGCGATGCTTGAGGTAAAAGAAGAGATGGCACCCTACATCGACATCCAGCTGGTGGCTTTCCCGCAGGAAGGTATTCATTCCTATCCAAACGGTGCTGAACTGCTGGAAGAGTCACTGAAAATGGGCGTTGACGTGGTCGGCGGCATTCCGCACTTCGAATTCACAAGAGAATACGGCGTTGATTCGATGAAGGTTGCCTTTGACCTTGCCGAAAAATACGACCGTTTGATCGACATCCATTGTGACGAGATCGATGACGAGCAATCCCGCTTCGTGGAAGTCGTTGCGAAGGAAGCCTACGAACGCGGACTGGGCTCTCGCACAACGGCAAGTCACACGACGGCGATGGGGTCTTATAATGACGCATATACGTACAAATTGTTCAGATTGCTGAAGATGGCTGACCTCAATTTCGTTTCCAATCCGCTGGTCAACATTCACCTGCAAGGACGCTTCGACACGTATCCAAAAAGAAGAGGTCTGACTCGCGTCAAAGAGCTGCAGGAAGCTGGTCTTAACGTGTGCTTCGGTCATGATGACATTTTTGATCCATGGTATCCGCTGGGAACGGGCAATATGCTTCAAGTACTGCACATGGGTATTCATGCTTCGCAGTTGCTGGGTTATGATCAAATCGTGAATTCAGTTGATCTCATTACGAAAAACAGCGCAAGAACGTTGCACATCGAGGATGTATACGGCATTGAAGAAGGGAAACCTGCCAACTTCATCGTTCTTGAAGCAGAGAACGAATACGAGGCTGTTCGCAAGCAGGCTGGTGTACTCTACTCGTACAGAGGTGGACGCAAAATCGCGGAAACAAAACCGCGAGATATGTCCATCATTTTGGAGAGCGGTACAGAGAAGGTTACTTTCAATAAATAATGAAGAAAATATAACCCATTAAAAGTCGCTATTTTAGCGGCTTTTTTAGTTTAGAAGATGAGGTGTAATAAGAGGGGAATCAAATGGAGGACATGATACAAACTGGGATGGCTTCGAATCTAAAGTACTGGAGTTCGTGACAGAGTTATAGTTGAAATTTTGGAAAGATTTAACGTATATTTAGGATTGATCTTTATGCTATAGACAGAGGTGATTGATTGAGCACATCAAAAAAGCGCATCCAATTAATTGATGGACTGCGCGGATTCAGTCTGGCCGGTATCGTGTTGGCGAATATGCTGGCTTTCCAATACGGAATGTTCGGCCAGAGTAAACCCCAACTATTCGGGATCGGTGGTGTAGACCAGGCATTTCTCTCGTTTCTGCAGATTATTGTGGTAGGTAGTTTTATGCCGATCTTTGCCTTCATGTTCGGCTTCGGTATGATCAAACTGTCAGAAAGCCTTCAATCGCGAGATTTACGACCAAAGTGTCATCTTGCCCGGCGTTTTCTACTACTGTTTGGTATCGGATTGCTGCACATAACCTATCTTTGGGAAGGGGACATTTTATCGTTTTACGGTGTACTCGGTTTCTTTCTGCTGATGTTCCTGAATCGAAAGCCAAAAACGCTGCTCATTTGGGCGGTACTGCTACTTGTCGGAGCAGGGCTGCTAGGTTTGCCGGCATCCAATCCAATGAATCCGCTATCTATTGAATCCACTCATATGAAGAACTACATCATTCAAAGTCAGGATGTATACGGTAATGGCAACTACGAGGAGATCAGGGATTTCAGCAATAACGGCGATCCATTCGGTGGGGATTTGGATGTGTCATTTGCCTTGTTGGCCCTGGTATTAGCCCCGCTAATGACGGTACCGATGTTTTTGCTTGGTATGCACGCTGCAAGAATGGGCACGTTTAGCGATCCTCAGGCAATGAGGCATATGTATTTACGTCGTGCCTCGTTCTTGATTCCAGTTGGTTTGATACTCAAAGCATACGGTGTGTTGGCGCCACAATTTGGTGCGGAAGGATGGCCCGGAATCGGAATCGGCGGGACACTCGGGGGAATGTTGCTTGCACTCGGATACATTTACGCATTTGCAATGTTATACGCAGGAAGTCGCCGTTATAGCCTGATGCGCAGGTTTGAGGCGGTCGGCCGTCTCTCACTGACGAATTACCTGATGCAGAGTGTCATCTGTACGACTATTTTTTATGGTTACGGTCTAGGTCTGTTTGGGCGTGCTGGTGTAATCATTGGAGCAGTTATTGCACTTGCTGTCTATGGTACTCAATTATGGTTCAGTCCGTTATATCTTAAGAAATTTAGCAGTGGGCCAGTCGAGTATCTCCTTCGAATCTGGACATATCTATCTTGGAAAGGACAGCCAAGAAAGAAGAAAAGATCGAACACGAATTTGCAAGATAGTGCTCCTAGAGTGCACTGAGCATAATACGTTGCTACAAATGCACAAAGAGGGCCTTTCTGTTAAAAGAAGGGTACCTTTGTGCCGCAGCAATCATCGACCAAAGCATGAACCCTAAAGTATGTCTCAACAACGCTCTAAAAGGCGATACATCCCGATATAGTGTCTCAGGTTCCTTAGATTTCTGACATCTTGACCACACGTGAACCTCACATTTTGCCCATTCAGAATGTAGCGAGTCTAATACATAAGCTAACTATTATAGTGCGGGCAGCGTTAAGGTATACGAAATGAAAGATGCAGCGTATACATCCGACTGTTTCCACTCGGACTTGAAAGGATCGTTATTGTGCTAAAAATAATTAATTTTCTTCTATTATTGCTGATCATTTGGGTAGCAATCCTATATCCTTTTCGTTTTGCTTGGTTTGAAGGCTTAAAACAGATTCCTGAAGATCTTCATGGTGTTTATTTACTTTTCTTGTTCTTTGGATATCTTATATGTTCATCTGGTATGGGACTTTTAGTTGGAAAGATGTGTTTTAAACGAAAAGAACAGTAAACCATTTGAGGGCATCTTTTGTATTCAGCTAGGAGGGCAATGGTTGTAACATAGTGAGCTCATGCCCGACTAGCTGAAGTTAAAGGGAGGGGCAGAGGTCCTTTTGGCAGTTGCCTCTCCAATTCGGAAAACTTGAAAAGCTCGACAATGCTCCTTCTAACAAATGCTGATCTTCTTGTACTGCATTTTTGAAACGAGGTTCCTTACAATGCAGCTTTGACAGCATTTTTTAATTTGGATACGCCTGCCTGTAATTGAACATCTGACAAATGTGCAAATGATAAATAGATACCATACTTCGTACCGTCAGACGTTGAACTGCTGACCTCTGAGTATATAACCCCTTCCGATCTAGCCGCTGAACGAAAGACTTCATAAGTGGATGCATCACCTCGCCACCAGCCAAACACGTGCAGACCAGCTTCATTTTCCACCCAGTCAAACCATGTTGAGAGTTGTTGGTTCAAAAGTTTGAGTAACAGATGAAATTTGCGGCTGTACAAACGATTCATCCTACGCAGATGACGCTCATATTGGCCGCTTGTCATAAATGCAGCTAATGCGCGCTGCTCGATCAGATTGACGGGTCTAGGCTCGTATAATGCCTGTGCTTTTCGAAAGGTGTCTGCCAAAGTGGGGGGAAGAACCACATAGCCAAGCCTTACTTCTAAAGGCAAGGTTTTGGTGAAGCTGCCCAGGTAGATTACGCGCCCCGCTTTATCCAGTGTTTTTAGCGGTTCAACATGCATTCCACGATATCGGAATTCACTATCATAATCATCCTCGACAATCATGGCATCCTGACGATGTGCCCAGTCCAGCAAGGTTTGTCTGCGTTCAAGGCTGAGCATCTCGCCAGTAGGAAATTGTCGTGACGGCGTCACAAACAACATACGTGCTTCCCAGTTTTGAGGAACAACGCCTTGACCATCGAGATTGGCTTCAATCAACTTTGCACCCGCAGCCACAATGGCTTTAGAAATCCCGATGTAACAAGGACTTTCCGTCACTACATGATCCCCGGGATCTGCAAGTAATTGAGTGAGTAGAGCTATAGCTTGCATAGAACCGGCAGTCACTGCAATATGATCTGCATCGACTTGAATCCCCCGCATTCTCCGAAGGTAGGCCGCAATGGCTTCTCTCAATTTCGGATCTCCGGTTGAACTAACTAGAGCAGAGGTTGTTTTCGTGTGATGCTCGCGATTTCGGATCTCTGCATACAATCGATTGTTCCATTCATCGTAAGGGAATTTGGATAAATCAGGCTGGTATTTGCTAAAGTCAATAACGTCGTCGCTTTCTTTTCTGGAATCACTTGCTTGTGCATTGGTTTGCGAATACCTTTGAGTGGTCTGCTGTTCAAACTGCTGAATACGATTCCCCCAGGCTGATAAGTGATGGGTGCATGCTTTCTCGGTGGACGCATCATTGCTTAAATCCAACTGATAAGCAACAAAGGTTCCTCTCCCATGCTCGGAATGAATATAACCTTGAGCAGTCAACGTATCATACACCTGATTCACAGTTCCGCGGGAAATGTGATACGTCGCAGCTAACTCTCGTGTAGATGGTAACTTCTCGCCATGCACCAGGTTACCTTCTTGAATAGCATCACGAATTGCTTGATAAAGAGCTTTCATCTTGGTATATTTTCGGTTCAAATATGAACTGTAAGCTACATGAAATTGCATATGCCCTCCAGAGGTTATTTTAGAAGTGGTACAATAAAAACCGAAAATATTGGATCTTTTTAGTTGTCCATTCTCATTTTATACTAAATCATAGGTTGAAGTGAAACAATAAAGTTAAATAGGAGGAATACAATCATGCAAACAGGTACAGATCGTGTAAAAAGAGGAATGGCTGAGATGCAAAAAGGCGGCGTCATCATGGACGTCATGAATGCAGAGCAAGCTAAAATCGCTGAAGCAGCGGGCGCAACAGCTGTTATGGCTCTTGAACGGGTTCCCTCCGATATTCGCGCAGCCGGCGGTGTAGCTCGCATGGCAGATCCAACTATCGTGGAAGAGGTTATGAAGGTTGTATCTATTCCGGTTATGGCCAAGGCTCGTATCGGTCATTACATAGAGGCCAAGGTGCTTGAATCTCTAGGTGTGGATTACCTTGACGAAAGTGAAGTTCTTACGCCTGCAGACGAAGTGTTCCACATCGATAAACAGGAGTTCACCGTACCCTTTGTATGTGGAGCCAAAGATTTGGGAGAAGCGCTGCGTCGTATTGGCGAAGGCGCATCAATGATTCGTACCAAAGGTGAGCCTGGAACAGGCAACATCGTTGAGGCAGTTCGTCATATGCGTCTGATTAACAGCCAGATCCGCAAAGTGAAAAACATGTCCAAGGACGAGTTATACGCTGAAGCAAAAAATCTGGGCGTAGCTTATGAATTACTGCGCGATGTTCATGAAAATGGAAAACTTCCTGTCGTTAACTTTGCAGCAGGCGGTGTAGCCACTCCGGCAGACGCAGCACTAATGATGCATCTGGGCGCAGACGGTGTGTTTGTAGGGTCCGGTATTTTCAAATCAGATAACCCTGAGAAATTCGCTCGTGCAATCGTTGAAGCTACAACACATTACACGGATTACAAATTGATTGCTGAAGTATCCAAAAACTTGGGCGCTCCAATGAAAGGCATTGAAATTTCTAAATTGTCTCCAGAGGAGCGCATGTCCAACCGCGGTTGGTAAGTGTGAATAGAACAGCGGATGTAAAGTAGTGTTATGATGCTGCACAGCGCTGTAGATGAGCATTGAGCTTGAGAAGCAGAAATAAGTGCTCGAAACTATTGAACAGCTAGACCGTTAATCTGAAAAGGTTAACGGTTTTTTTGTGCATTTTAGGGTCTGAATCATGCGTTTCATCTCAATTAAGCCCTTAAACCTGTGATAAAATAGTATATTTGAGAGTGAAATTCAGCGTCGATGTCAATGAAAGGCGGATGTTCAAACATGTTCAATGTTGCAATCTGTGATGACGAGGAGAACCAAAGAGAACTTGTGAAAACGATGCTTATCTCCTTATCTCTAAAAACGAATATTGATTTTCAGATTACATTATTTGCATCAGGTGAGCAGCTCGTCTCACATTATAAAAACGTTGGGGACACGTTTCATATCCTCATCATGGATGTGGAGATGAGCGGAATGAACGGAATCCAGACAGCCAAAGAAATCAGGAAGATGAAGTATCTGGACGTGCAAATCATGTTTCTGACCAGCTATCCCGAGTATATGGTGGAGAGCTTTGATGTGGTTACTTTTCAATATCTGATCAAACCAATCCTGCCGCAGATCTTCGAGGAGAAAATGATCAAGCTGTGCCAATATTTCAAAGCGTTGGACAAAAAGTATGTACTGATTAAGTCAGACTATGAAGAGTTTCTGTTGAAATACGATGATATTCTCTGGATTGAGGTCATTAAGAGTTTGACGATCAAGAACAAATTAAAATTTGTGACTCAGGATAATGCGTATGAAAGCAAAGGCATCCTATCCGGTTACGCTGCAGCTTTGAAAGATCATGGTTTCTTGCAAATTCATCGATCTATTATCATCAACCTGCTGCATGTTCAGAAGTTTGCCGGTACCCAGGTCGTTATGTTAAATGGAACAGAATTGCCCATAGGCCGCTCCAAAGTCAAGGAAGTCAAGGATGCTTATACCAAATATATGATCATGAGGATTCAGTGATATGGATATGTATGTAAACTTGTCTGTCTTCGTCGTTCCTTTACTTATGGCATTCCAGGTGAATTTTTATTTCAATTCCGTGCTGGGCAAGTCCAGACGAAAGCCATACAGAGTAATTTATTTCATTATATTTATTGTACTGGGATATTTCTATTGGGTATCATCATTTTCACCTGTCGTATCGTCCGCTTTTGCTTTGTTACTCATCTTCAGCCTGGCACAATCCTATGAGGTGGAATTCATCATAAAACTGGCTTTTACCATCCTCTATGCTGTACTGCTCACAACGGTAAATTACATTGCCGTATATATTATGAGTGCGATCGATTCTACGGATTATAGTATATGGGATCATTTCAACGTGGATTATCATTGGGTGTTCTCCAAAGTAGTATTGCTTGGTTGCAGTATTATGTTCATTGTTATTCAGATTGTGCGTTTGATTGCCAAACGGAGAAGTTTCGCTATGCATTATCGTTATTATCTCTTGTTTCTGATCGTTCCCACCATTACGATCTATCAGATCAATGTAGCCTCGACTTATAGTGAAAAAAACATATACTATGTCGTTTCCGTGCTGGGCTCCCTTTTTCTTAATGTGTTCATTGTTTATGTATTCGATAATATGGTGGAAAAGGTTCAGCTCGCGAATGAAAATGCTCAATTACAGCGTCAGATGGATTACCAGGATGCCAACTATGAGAAAACAGTGCACAGTTTCAAAAATGTAAAAAACATCATCCATGATATCAATCAGCAGTTCCTGTACATTGAGGAGTGTATTAAGCAAAACAAGCTTGATGCGGCAGGCGATCATATTAAACTCACGCTGAATAAGATTGAAGGAGCGTACCAACGGGTAAATTCCGGCAATCTTGTTATTGATGCTCTTGTTACGAATACGATTGCATTGGGGCAGGCCAACGGGATCAAAATTGACACCCGTATTCAACTTCATTCACAACATATCCATATTGACCGTTATGATCTGTGTGTTGTGCTCGGCAATATGTTGGATAATGCCATCGAAGCTTCCAAGAAAGTCAGACATGCCGAAGACCGATACATCCTGGTCGCAATTCACTCCACGGCGTCTGCACTTGTAATCCAGATTCTGAATCAGGTGGAGCAGAAAGTGACTCACCTCAAGAGTGAGAAGCCCAACCCGGAGTATCATGGGATCGGCCTAACCAACATTTCGAGAATGTGCGAAAAGTATGGTGGACATATGAGTATTGAGAATCAACATCGGACGTTTAATAACATGGTCGTGCTTCCTTTTGACATGAGCAGTCACTGAACATACCGTTCGGGGATTGTTTTTTTCCATTCAGGGTTCGTTATCGCTCTATATGCTTCGTCCCCGATATGATGAATGCAATCATATGCACAGTATCATAAGGGAGGAAGTTATTATTATGAAGAAACTAATCAGTATGTTATGTACGGCTGTACTTGTTGTCATGCCGATGACAGATGTCAGGGCAGAGGGAAACAAGATGGGAGCGATTGAGGATCAGGCTGGGCGACTTGCCACAGAGATGGTGCAGAATTATGGTGTCACAGGTATGCAGTATGCGATCATGGATGAAGGGAAGATCATTTTGTCCGGCAGTGTTGGATTCCAGGATAAGGCATCCCAGAAACCAGTCGACAAGGATACCATGTTTGGAATAGGCTCGGTTAGCAAAATGGTTGTCACGGCTGCCACCATGATGTTGGTGGATTCCGGTAAAGTGGATCTGGATCAGCCCCTCACTTCGTATATTAAAGATTTTGAAATGGCGGATGACCGATATACGCAAATAACGCCACGCATGCTTATGAACCATTCTTCCGGGCTCTATGGTACCCATTATGGAAACAGTATGTTATTTGACGATAATGATACCCGCAATCATGATGAATTACTGCTCAAACTAAAGTCAGAAAAATTAAAATCAAACCCTGGAGCTTATTCCGTATACTGTAATGATGGCTTTCAGTTGCTTGAGATACTGGTTGAACGGGTGAGTGGATTAAGCTACAGCGAATTTATTGCCAAGTTCATCAGCAATCCGTTACAGCTGCATGCAACCAAGACACCACTTGATTCTTTTGATAGAAAACAATTATCTGAAACCTATTGGCCTACGATTAAAACGAAACTGCCTGTTGAAAATGCCAATATCATTGGTACAGGTGGAATCTACTCGACCGCAGAAGAATTAAGTCGATTCGCTGAAGTATTGATAGGAAACAAACCGGATATTCTGTCCAAAACCTCAGTAGAGTCCATGCAAAATCATGAATATCGTCGAGGAATATGGGTGTCAGAAGAGCGAAATACCTTCAACTATGGTCTTGGATGGGATGCAGTAGCACTTGCACCGTTCAGCGATTATGGCATTACCGCACTTACCAAAGGTGGAGACACCATGTTGTATCATGCCTCGTTAATCACTATACCGGAACATGATATATCGATGGCGGTTCTTTCTTCGGGCGGGTCTTCTGTCTATAATCAGCTGTTTGCCACTAAAGTTCTGCTGGAGGTTCTTGAGGAACAAGGCATCATCGACGAGATAGAGCCTGATGAGACATTCTCACCACCTGTCAAAACGAAGATGCCTTCGGAATTGACGGCGTATTCCGGCCTCTACGGTACGGTAGGTTCAACCCTTGATATAGAGATTAAGAATGGCGAACTCTCACTTCCGGCTATGCAGGGAGGACTTATCCCGGAGCAGAATTACGTGTACACGGGTGAAGGGGAGTTTACGAGTAACGACGGAAGCGTGAAGATCAGCTTCGAGAAAGAAAGCAATGACAAGGTATATCTTAAAGTTCAGGCGCATATCACGCTGCCCGGATTAGGCCAAACCGTGATGAACACATATGATTATCAAAAATTGGAAAATAATTCGCTGGATACAGCATCGAAAGAGAGATGGAAGGCTAGAAACGGTTCGAAATATTATGCGTTGGATGAAAAGATAACGTCGATCTTCTATCTGCTCCCAACGATGCTGATCAAAAACCTGTCCGTAGATGTGGAAAGCGGATATGCGAATGGTACCCGAGTTGTTGATCCGGATAATGCAGAGAATGTCGTTCAGATTCCTGTTATGAACGGAAGAGATGCATTCGATCTGCATTTCCGCACGAAGAACGAAGCGGAGTACTTAACTCAGGATGGACAGGAGTATATTGCGGAGGAGGCCATTACACCAATCTTTGGTGGCAAAACAGGCATCACCACCATCCCGTCAAACGGTCAAGCTCGGTGGTATGCCATCGATTCCCGCTCGGCGAACAAAACGTTAACGGTGGATACTCCGGAGAGCGGAGGTTATGCCGTATATAACGCTGAAGGTGAAGTGGTTCAATTTTCGAAAGCAACGAATCAAGAATCAACGGTGCTTCCCAAAGGTGGTTTTATCGTCTTTGGTGGTGAAGCGGGAGATGTCTTCAAGATTCAACTAAAATGATTGCATAAGGAAAAAGGATTCCATTTGAAAATATCGGGTTCTGAGCGTAGGTTGCTCGTGATCCGATATTTTTCTTTTTTTATACGCCCAAACACAACCAGATTCTCCTTCATAGGCTATATGGAATCAGCCTAATTTGTTATTGGAAAATACATGTTTTCATGACTAAGGAGTTGGATAAATACGTGATTTCAAAAGTGAAGCTTACAGGGCGAGTGGTGTTTAAAGGTGACCCTGGTTATGAAGTGGCTCGGAAGAACTGGGACCCGCATACGGACAGATTCCCTAAAGTGTTTGTGTTCGCTCAAAAAACACAGGATGTAGCCAATGCGATAAGATGGGCGCGCCAAAATAAGGTGCCTATTCGTCCGAGAAGTGGGAGGCACGCATTAGAGTCCAACCTTTCACAAGTCAATGGTGGTATAGTCATCGACGTTAGCGAAATGAAGAGAATCAAGTTAAACAAAAAAAGCGGAACGGCCGTCGTTGAGACAGGTAATCGGGTAGGAAGAATCGTGGATACGTTGGCTCGACAAGGATATATGTCCCCATTTGGTGACAGTCCAACGGTTGGAATTGGTGGAATAACACCTGGTGGCGGAATTGGTCCACTGCAAAGAACAACGGGTCTCATCTGTGATAATCTAATCGAGCTCGAAATGGTTGACGCTAAAGGGCGGATTATTCGGGCGAACAAAAAGCAAAATTCCGATCTTCTCTGGGCTACACGTGGCGGCGGAGGCGGTAACTTCGGTGTATACACTAAATATAAATTCAAGGTGCGGCGCTCTCCAGCCAAAGCTACTGTATTTAGTATCACATGGCCATGGGATCAGTTCGAAAAAGTCGTGAAGAAATGGCAAGTATGGGCACCTAAAGCCAGTACCAAGCTGGGAAGTGAATTAAGTGTTGGTCCCAAAAAAGGCGGAAATGTTAGCATGCTTGGGGTATACCTCGGTTCAAAGAGTGAAGCCCTCCGTCAGTTGGAACCCATTCTTAGCGTAGGAACACCTACCAAAAAAAGCATTCTGTACCTGCCATACAGGGCAGCCACGAAGTTTTTGCTGGCCCCGGATCCTGTGCTCACCCAAAAATACAGCAACCAGTTTTCCAGTGGCTTCGGCAGACGCCCGTTCCCGGATAAAGCCTTCAAAGTCATGCGTGAGTTTCTGGAAAATGCAGAGGGAGGTACACCAGCCGGTTTCTATTTCCTTAACTGGGGTGGTGCTGTAAGTCGAGTTGCTCCTCAAGCCACTGCGTTTTACTGGCGAAAAGCTGAATTTTATGTGGAATGGAACAGCTCATGGGTGAAGCCATCGCATGCAGCTAAAAATATTGCTTTGACTCGGAACACGAGAACGAAATTGCAGCCTTATATTGTAGGGTCCTACATTAACGTACCAGACCAAGGTATTAAAAATCCAGGGCCGACCTATTATGGCAAGAACTACGCCAGATTAAGAAAAGTAAAAGCGAAATACGATCCGAAAAATGTATTTAATAACCCGCAAAGTATTCCACCAGCTAGATTAAAATAGGGTACGATTTCAAACCGTTAATTCTGAGAAGAGTTAACGGTTTTTTGACCTTTCTAATCGTTGTATTTACTATTTGTTGTATTTATTATTTATTGTAGAGTAAGATGTAAAAAAATAATATTCATACTGAATCGGGGTTCAGGCAATGTATTTCAAGGGGGTAAAAGATGGATTACACTTCGTCAATTGAAGCGGCATTAAAGGCGGAGCGCCCTAAATATACCGCCATAGCGGCGGGGCGACGTCATACCATTGGTCTTAGATCGGACGGAACGGTAACGGCAGTGGGGGATCATAAAGTTGGCCAATGTGATGTAAGCAGCTGGCGCGATATTGTGGCGATAGCGGCTGGTAATGTTCATATGGCGACGAACACAGGTAATGCGCATACCATCGGCCTAACGTCTCACGGCACGGTAGTGGCGGTGGGCTGGAATAAACATGAGCAATGCGAGGTAAGCGATTGGCGCAATATTGTAGCAATTGCTGCGGGGTGGCGTCGTACCGTCGGGCTGAAATCGGATGGCACGGTGATTGCTGTGGGACGAAATAATGAAGGCGAATGCGATGTAAGCAGCTGGCGTGATATGGTTGCGGTAGCCGCGGGAGACTGGCATACCGCCGGGCTTAAATCAGATGGTACTGTGACGATTGTGGGCAATAATCAATATGGCCAATGTGATGTAAGCGGTTGGAGCGACATCGTGGAGGTAGCGGCAGGGTACCTCCATACCGTGGGGCTTACATCGGGTGGCACTGTGGTTGCCGTGGGTGGAAATAAACATGGCCAATGCGAAGTAAGCAACTGGCGTGGTATTACGGCGATAGCGGCAGGCAGTAATCATACCATTGGCCTTCAATCGGACGGTACGGTGGTGGCCGTGGGATGGAATAAGTACGATCAATGCAATGTAGGTAACTGGAGTGACATTGTGGCGATAGCTGCGGGTTGTGCTCATACTCTTGGCATTAAATCAGACGGCACGGTGGTGGCTGTGGGTGATAATGAATATGGTCAATGTGATGTAAGAGGTTGGTGTGGTTAATTGCACCGGCTTTTTTTGTTTTATACGGATTTGCTGCTAGAAACGACTGGCCAGGAGGGAATGAATAGTGGACAGGCAGTTAAAATGTCACAATGGAATGTGATTAACGATAATTCGCAACCTTTTAATATGATAATAGTTATCATTCTCATTTACGTCATTCGACATTTGCTGTATACTGACAATGACTATGATACATAATGGCCAAAGTGAAAAAGGAAAGGGAGAGATTTTGAATGTTTTTATCCGTAAAAAAAGGAGCAATTCTATGTTTAATGACTGCACTTGTTCTTGTGCTTGCAGCTTGCTCCAGTAGTAATGGCAGCAGCAAAGCTGCAAACACTAGCTCACAGGAAGCAGTGACGGATAGCGATACGAATGCTTCAACAGATGGGCAAAAAACGGATGCGGATGCTACAGGCGCAGCTCAAACAACATACCCAATCGTTGTTTCAAACTATACAACTGAAAACGGCACCTGGGTGGCTAAGGAACAAACCTTCGATAAAGCACCTGAACGAGTGGTTGCCAATACACAAGGTGCAGCGGAGTTATTAATTCGTCTTGGTTTAACTGACAAGATTGTTGGCGTAGCAGCGCTGTTTGGCAATGTGCCTGAGGATATTGCTGAAGATTTCAAAAAAATTCCTGTGCTATCTGAAGGTTATGTAGGTAAAGAAGTAACCATAGGTGCTTCACCTGATCTGGTTATGGGGCGCGGGGGATTGTTTGAAGATGCAGATTGGGGCGTTGGCACTGTAAACAGTCTGAATGAGATGAATATCAAAACCTTTGTACAAAGTACCAGTGTTACTGATGCAAAATTAGATAATCTATACAAGGATATCACTGAGCTAGGTGAAATATTTAATGTACAAGCGAATGCAGCGTCTTATATCGAACAGCTCAAAGCACGTGAGAAAGCATTAGCGGCTCGAGCAAGCGCTGAAACGATCAACTATGCATCTTTTTTTGATAATGGTGATGGAACCATTGGAGTGTACAACGGAAATGGAGATACATTTATTGAAAGTGCCATGTCATTAATCAATATGCATAATATGCTGATTAACGAAGAAGGCACGCTCAGTTTGGAGAAGCTAATCGAGATCAATCCAGATGCCATGATTATTTCTAAATATGCTGGCGGTATTGATCCGGAACAAACGATTGAAAAGCTGCTAGCCAACAAGCAATTGCAAAGCATTAACGCGATTAAAAACAAGAAAATTTACGTTATTGATTTCAATAACTTCTGGGGTTACGGGGATTCTATCTTCACAGGAGTTGAAGCACTCGCAGATGATCTGAACTTGTAAGAGCAGATGCGCTTGCTTGATCACCATGCATGCAATTAATATCATGTTTATTTTAACGGCAGAACAGTAATTTACTGGGCTGTCGTTTTCTTTTTAATAGGATCAAAGCATTGAAACAGGAAAAGCCCATCCTCTTCATATTCGGGAAGAGAAGGGCTTGGCCGCATTCATGATTATGCTAGATGTTTTAGCAGAGGATCCCGATCATAGCGTTTCATCTTTCATATCGGCTACTTTTATCACGGGATAGGTTTGAACTGCACGGTCCAACGTTTGTTTCTCCATCAGTTTTCCATCCAAGATAACCGCGGATATGCTTGTTGTATTTCGAATATCCTCTAACGGATTTTTATCAAGAATTACGAGATCAGCAAGTTTTCCTTTTTCTACGGTGCCCAGTTCCTGCTCTCTTTCCAAATATCGTGCCGGATTCAACGTTGCTGACTGCAAGGCCTGGAGTGGGGTGAGGCCGCTTTTAACTAGCCATTCAAGTTCATCATGCAAGGAAATGCCGTATATAAAGTTAGTCATTTCGTAACTGGAATCGGTGCCTGCAAGCATAGGCACACCGGCATCATTTAATTTTTTGACCATGCCCGGCGTTAGGGAATTGATGGCCTCCATTAATTCTGTTTGTTCCGGAGGGGTGGCGCGAATCACTTCGGCCCATTGCTTCTGCACGGCCGTAGGTACGTATTTGGACCTCGGATCGATTTCGGTTTTGGCCATATTCAAATAGGTAACCATGGTCGGTACAGGCCAGACACCTTTTTCTTTGAATTTGCGGAACAGCTTGCTGGCCTTGACGGAGTCATAGGCTTGGGAAGCCTCGATCTCTGCCAGCGAATAACCAAGCAAATCACTCATGTCGGCATTTTTGAAAAGTTCGTCCTCGATGCTCGAAGTGGCAATAAATAAGCCGTGTAGGTGTTCTATGCTCTTAAATCCTAGCTGAACGGCTTCGCTGGCCCGAACCTCTACCGGTAAATGACCGACAACTGGCAAACCGTACTTATTCGCTTCGTCCATAACCGCCAGAAACAGAGGACGCGGCAACCAAGAGTATACTTTGATATGATCCGCGCCTTTTGCCACATTCAGACGTACGGCTTCCCGCGCTTGTTCCTCTGTGCTCAAGTAGAACATGTGCGGAGCCTCGTCAGCCGGACCTCCATTTAGAGTCGAACCCGCATAGACAAGACGTGGGGCAGGCATTCCCGCTTGAATACTCGTTTTCCATATATCGACGTTCTTTAAAGCCGCCCCCATCTCCCGTACTCCGGTCACTCCATTAGCCAGAAAGAGAGGGAAAGCATTTTTATAGTTATCTTCCAGATGGACATGCATGTCCCACAAACCAGGAATGACGTATTGGCCCTTAGCATCACGTACCTGTGCGTAATCGGGGATGGCCGTTTGACTGCTGTTTCCAATGTGACTGATCTTGTTATCCTTAATGATAATGGTCTGATCGCTGGTTAACTTTCCGGACCTTACGTCTACAATCGTCGCATGCTCAAGTGCTAACGTCAGCCTTGTCGCAGGTTCAATGCTTGCATAACCGGTACCTGTACCGCATCCTAACACAATCCATAATGCCATGAACCCAACTATGTACTTCTTGAAGCTGCCCAATTCTCTCGTTAAACTCATTGTTGTCCTCCTCATAGATATGAATGATATCAATCGATAACTTCATTGTAGAGTGTGAATCCTGATTTTTTATTAATTCATTCTTACAAAAAGCTTACATTTGAAAGGGAGGAGGATTTGTTATATAAAGGTCAACAAAAGCAATCCAAATAGGGAGCGTAGTGTCATGATTAACTGACACTACGCTCCCTAAATCGACTAACTACGATGGGCAATTCATCTGGAAGGGGGAAAGTTCGCTTATACCACGGTGATCGTTCCATAATACATGTACATGCCACAATTAAAGTTGTAAGTTCCAGGTTTCAAATCTTTTAGGGTAACGAAGTTATCTCCTTTTTCAAGATACACATCTATCCCTAAATCTTTGGACTGAACACTTCTTATACATGTATAACCCGAATGTTTTATGAAATTTATTTTTGTCGGAACTCCTGCTTTTACTTCAATATTCTCTTGACTAAAACCATCTGATTTTATGTCGACTGATACAATCTGATATCCTGAATTTTCTTGAAGAGAATTAGCTTGCTCACTCTGCGACTCTTGTGATTTGGTGGCCGATGTTTCATTCGGTTGATATTGGTAAAATAACGTTGCACCTACAGCTACAACTCCAAAAGTGACCGTTAGTATTCCTGCAATAAACGGCATCCCTATACCACTTTTATTTGTTTTATCGTTAGTATCCGTTTCTTGATTCGCCAATTGAAGAGCAACGCTCAAAATAAAAACAAATAGAATGTCAACAAAGATCATCATGATATAAGAAGGACCAACCATTGCCCCGAGCATTGCGCCCATCATGCCACCCATAATTCCTGCCAACATGCCATCCAAAGTTGCCAATAGACTGATAGGTTTGCCTGTGAAGTACCCGGCTGCCAAGCCAAACAATATAGCGGTAATGGATGGGACTGTTAAATCACGTGGAAACACAATGCCTAATTGTACACCAAGTGCAAGGCTTGACATCATGCCAACGGTCATAGCGATCATCATGCCAGGCATACCCGCAAGTTTTTCTTTACGCTTATATGCTTTTAGAACAATGTATGATGAGAACAATACAACCATAACCATACTTAATATCGCTAATACCAAAATCTTATCCTCCATATCCTTACAGTAATGACATGTAGTTATCTACTCATTGCTATTACGATCTAGATCATTCATCTCATGTACTAATATATCAGAATTATCATAACAACAGGACTATTATCACAGACAAGTCAAAGGATTGTCGCAATAGTATGAAGATAATTTGACATTTTGCTGCTGCCTCTTTCTATAAATTAATTTATAGTTAAAATTTTTGACATTAAAATTTTAATTCGATATTATTGGATGGATTGAGAAGCAGTAAGGGAAGAAGATTACCATAAGCGGAGAGCAACATGGGTGTATGCAGTCTGAATCGTCCAAAAGTACAGGTAGCCGAGCAAACAAATGATTGTAGTTCATCTTGTTCCAATTAACCTGGAATAGGTCTGATTAACATGAAAGTCTTGGAACAACTGTAAACCAATACTTTTATGTTCACTTTGAATTAAAATTGACAAGAAGACTTGTGCATTATAATATAAGCATGTGCTTATGTATAGAAAAGGAGGTAAGTGATATGAATTCTATTCAAGAAGCATCAGATAAGTTAAAATTGCTTGGGGATAAGACTCGTCTGACGATACTTACACTCCTCAAAGAACGTGAATGGTGTGTGTGTGAGTTTGTAGACATACTGGACATGTCACAACCTGGGATCAGTCAGCATTTGCGCAAGTTAAAGGATCAAGGCTTGGTCAAAGAGAATAAACGTGGACAATGGGTATACTACTCTTTGAATGTTGAGGATACACCTTATATTAAATCTGTGTTGGAATTTATGCCAGATTCTGCAGCCATTCTTAAGGCATTGAATAAAGAGAACATTTCATCCGTATGTAATTAATTTTTAAGCAATATATAAGTATATTGTTATATGATTATGCGATGGAATTCATTTGATCGGAGGCGTACATGATTGTTTTCTACTTTTCTAGCTTGCATTATCTTTTTAATAACGTTAGTGCTCGTCATCTGGCAGCCTAAAAACCTGTCCATAGGGTGGTCTGCTTGCGGCGGAGCAATTCTGGCGTTACTTGTAGGCGTAGTTCATTTCCAGGATGTTTGGGATGTTACGCAAATGGTATGGAACGCCACGCTTGCTTTTGTGGCCATTATTATCATCTCATTGGTTTTGGACCGTATCGGTTTCTTTGAATGGGCAGCTTTACATATGGCGAAGGCAGCTCATGGCAGAGGTGTTCGGATGTTTGTATACGTCTCCCTCTTAGGAGCTGTAGTTTCTGCTTTCTTTGCCAATGACGGAGGAGCATTGATTCTGACCCCAATTGTTCTGGCTATGGTCCGCGCACTGAATTTTGATGAGAAAAAAGTGTTTCCCTTCATTATTGCCAGCGGATTTATTGCGGATACAACTTCATTGCCACTGGTTGTAAGTAACCTAGTAAACATTGTATCTGCCGATTTCTTCGGTATTACTTTCATGGAGTATGTAGGCAGAATGTTTATTCCGAATCTGTTTTCACTGGCTGCAAGTATCGGTGTGTTATATCTCTTTTTCAGGAAAAGCATTCCCAAACGGTTTGATGCCAGTGAACTGAAAGCACCTGTAACAGCGATCAAAGATCTGAAGATGTTCAGGTTGTCATGGATTGTACTTGGCATCCTGCTCGTCGGTTACTTTGGCAGTGAATTTGTTGGTGTGCCTGTATCTATTGTGGCAGGAGTCGTGGCTATATTCTTCCTGATTATAGCTTCTCGTAGCTCTGCTGTACCGACTAAAGTAGTCGTTAAGGAAGCGCCTTGGGCAATCGTATTCTTCTCTATCGGTATGTATGTCGTGGTCTATGGCTTGCGTAACGTGGGTCTGACGGATCTGCTGGCCGTAGCCATCCAGGCCGTGGCAGATCAAGGATTGTTTGTCGCAACGATTGGTATGGGCTTTATTGCTGCGATCATTTCATCTTTGATGAACAATATGCCTACGGTTTTGATTGACGCACTCGCCATTGACGCAACAACGGCTAAGGGGACCGTTCGGGAGGCGTTGATCTACGCTAATATTATTGGTTCCGATCTAGGTCCCAAGATTACACCGATTGGTTCACTGGCAACACTGCTCTGGCTTCATGTGCTCAGCACCAAAGGCGTCAAGATTTCATGGGGCACCTACTTTAAGACAGGTATCATTATCACAGTTCCGACTTTACTTATTACGCTAGTGGGTCTCTATCTGTGGTTAAGCATTCTATAAATTCAAACAACGAGGAGAAGATGATGAACATGAGCAAGAAAACACTTTACTTCCTATGCACAGGCAACTCGTGTCGGAGCCAAATGGCTGAAGGTTGGGCCAAGAAATATCTGAGTGAGGACTGGAACATCTATAGCGCAGGAATCGAAGCTCACGGTTTGAATCCAAAAGCAGTAGAAGCGATGAACGAAGTAGGTATCGATATTTCAAGCCAGACATCGGACATTATTGACTCCGAGTTACTGAACAGTGCAGATTTCGTCGTCACATTATGCGGGGATGCGGCAGATAAATGTCCAATGACCCCTCCACAAGTGAAGCGAGAACACTGGGGATTCGATGATCCCGCGAAAGCGCAAGGTACAGAAGAGGAGAAATGGGCTGTATTCCAAAAGGTTCGTGACCAGATTGGGGAGCGCATAAAGACGTTTGGTGAAACTGGAAAATAACATGAAAAGCCGGGAGTAACTTTTTCCGGCTTTTCGTATTTGAAAGGATATTTTAAATGAAACTACTATGGATCTACTCAATATCATATTTCTTGAGCAAGTTTTGTTGAGATAGGTTTACCTGATCATCGTAAAGCGTATTCCCTACAATTTCACTGAGATGAATATATACCCGGTCGATTAGATTGAAATTATACCTAACATGTAAGTTTAGAGGAGAGAAAAAATGGAGCCTGCTATCTTAAAGATAGTAGGCTCCATTTATATTATATATTCTTTAATTTTGTCAGTATTGTTTTTGATCCAATGCTTTTCATTAATTTACTGCGGGTTTTGTTTTAGGTTTACCCTGATGATTTTTTAGAGCCTCGACAGGTTCATCTTTGACTTCCGCACGTTTAATGAAGAAAACTAATATTAAGGCGACAATATTAATGCCAAGTGCGATATAGAATGAATATTGAATTCCGGCTAGCAACGCTTCCTGGGTTAACAAAGCTTTATTGGCTGCTGTCAAGGTTGTTGGGTCAACACCCGTCATTAAATCTTCCGCTTTTGTTTTGGTCACCGAATTCATGATCGTAATCAGAATAGCTGTACCAATCGAACCGGACACTTGCTGAGCGGTATTGTTGACAGCTGTACCATGTGGATTTAAACGTGTTGGCAATTGATTCAGGCCATTTGTCATAATAGGCATCATCACCATGGCCATACCAAACATACGCAGAGTGTACACAAGGATAATATAAGTGTGCGTAGAGTCAATTTGCAGGTTTGCCAGCATGTACGTTGAGATCGCTGTAATCGTAAGTCCAATTACGCCGAGAACCCGTGGACCATATTTATCAAATAGTCTACCTGTAATAGGTGACATAATCCCCATGATGATTGCACCTGGCAGCATCATTAAACCTGAATCAAGTGGTGTGATACCTCTTACGTTTTGTACGTATGCCGGTGTTAAAATCATTCCGGAGAACATCGCCACTGCGTTTACAATGGCAATAACAGAGCCAAGGGCAAACATCGGATACTTGTAAACCCGTAAATCCAACAAGGGTGTTTCCATTTTCAATTGACGCACAACGAAGGCGATCAGGGAAATAGCTCCAACGATTAAAGTGATTAAGACGACTTGATCAGTCCAGCCATCTGAACTTGCAGAGCTGAAACCATATAACAAACCACCAAAACCGATGGAAGATAATATGATCGAGAAATAGTCCAGTGTTGCATTTTTGTTTTGCTGCATTACATTTTTGGATTTCCAAATCCCTAACAATAAACTAATGACGGCTAACGGCAGAATCATTTCGAAAAGTAAACGCCAGTCATAATATTCTACAATGAAACCTGATAATGTGGGCCCGATTGCTGGGGCGGTAATCATAACTAATCCGAAAATACCCATTGCTGTTCCGCGTTTTTCTCGTGGGAAACTTACCAGCATAATATTCATTAACAGGGGTCCCATTACTGAAGAGCCTGCTGCTTGAACCATTCTTCCTGTAAGTAATAAACCAAAGTTTGGTGCAACGGCTGCTATGGCCGTACCTAAAGTGAAAATGGTCATGGAAGTAATGAACAAACTTCTATTGGAGAAACGTGTTAATAAAAATGCTGACGCCGGAATTAATATACCACTGACCAGCATATAGCCAGTAGATAGCCACTGAATCGTGGAATAGTCTTTAATGTTCAAATCCACCATAATGGATGGCAGCGCTACATTTAAGAGCGAATTATTGAGAAATGAAACAAATGCACCGATAAAAAGAATCGCAATCATTAAATAGGGTGGTTTTTTTTCCTGTAAAGCTGAATCCATATATTTGTTTTCTCCTTTTTTGACACTTCATTTGATCCCTTAGCTCGTTTAAATATATGTGTATAAATATATCTATCTATTAAATCTTTTTAAATCCTCTTTTTAGCAGTTCCATCTGCTCACCATAATTTTTTAAAGCTTCTTCATAGGTCAAATCCTTTACGAACACTTGAATCAGGTTATCAAAGGTTACAGCTATAATGATTTTTAAAATATGCTGCAATTCTCGTTCACCTTGTATATTTAAAGTTTCCGTGTTCATTAACTCAATGATAGGTAAAAGCTGATTTTCCCGGTTTTCTTCATAAATATTATTTGTAAATGTTTTCTCTGTTTTATAATTCATGTTTAAAAAAGCATTTCTAAAAAAGTTTTTGTGTTCTTGATTAGTGTGATTCTGAATCATAAATTGAAATGAATCGATAAAAGCTTCGAATACATCTCCGTTGTTCTCTTTTAAAGCTGCAATAAATCGGTCATTATTTTTCTGCGAGGACTGGTTCAACAGATAATAATACAGATCCTCTTTTTCCTCGAAATACTGATAAAAACTTCCTCTGGAGATTCCCGCGTCTTTGATAATATTGGCGATGGACGCTTCGTGTAATGGAACTCGTGAAAATTCCCTTTTGGCACATTGAATTAACGTGTCCTGTTTTTCTTTCGATAAGTGAAAAAATGTTTTTTTGGGCAAATATGATCCTCCAATCTTAATGAGTGACACTGTGTCACAATTGATGATTAATGAATTATATATGACACCAATGTTATACGTCAACAATAAAAGTGACACCGTGTCATATGTGGGGAAAAGGTGCATTCGAACAAAAGACCGCCAACCACTTAAGGTTGACGGTCTTCGTATCTCAACAGAAAAATGTTCTAGAACAAACAGGCTTTAGTGATAATGACCAGAAGAATAAACAGAACCAAAATTGCTCCGGTAGAAGTCCATCCAGGGTATCCGCATCCACCTACTCCAACTCCACCAACATTTTCTCCGCATCCATAGCCCATCTTTAATTCCTCCTTTAAATTAAGGTACAGCATAAGATATGCAGATTAATATGTTGAGCGTGGGTATTATGGAACTGAAGTAATAAAAGGATCAGGAATATGTTGCACTTGCCTGCTATATTTGCCCGGAGAGACTCCGGTAATTTTGGTAAAGGTTCGAATAAAATTGGCATAATCGCGAAACCCCGATTGGAAGCAGGCCTCCGTTATACTCATCCCCCCGGACAGGTAATATCTGGCCAGTTCAATACGACGGTTCAATATGTAAGAGCGGATCGTTAGTCCGGTATGCTTTTTAAACTGGCGGCTGATATACGTGCTGTTCAGATAAAAAGCCTCGGCAAGCTTGCGAAGCGTTATTTCCTGGGAGATGTGCGCTTCAATATATTCCATTGTTTTGCGTACCATCTCTGGCATGATATCGACGGGTATAGAGGTTTTATTGTGGAACGAATGGTTAATCAACACCAACAACTGTGCAACAACTGCGTTGGTCTTAACATCTGCTCCATATACATCTGAGTCAAGCAATTCCTCCAGCTCGCTAGTTAAATGCAAAATCTGCTTCATGTGATATTCATCTAGGTGAACGATGTTTTCTTGTCCCTTTGGACGATTATCAAAACATGCGGATAGGTTGGTTGATAATGTCGACAACTGACACAGATACGTTTTTTTTAGATTTATCGTAATTCGTTCATATTCGGTTTCATCCAAAATAAAGGCACGGTGCATTTCCTCAGGAGACATGATAAGCAAATCCCCCGGCTCCAGATGATAACATCGGTTCTCCACATAAAAGTTGACATTGCCGCGAATAAACAGGTAGATCTCGTATGCATCATGGCGATGATAGATTGTTTCCAATGGATACGTAGTTACGCGATGCAGATATAAAAGCTCGGACTGGATGGGATCGTAAAAATATTCAGTGGATCCGTTCATGTAGCACCTCCTTGTCCTTTCGCGCAATAAATAGAGCGGAATACGCAATGAAAATGTATTCAGCTTTACCTTAAAATGTAATCATCCTAACATAAATGCGTCTTCTACTGCAAGCGTTTTCCTGCGTATTGGGACTGGATCAGGAAAATCGCAGAGCGGGGAAAAGATGTACATCCAACCTAAATGGAGGAACGATTGATGAACTACAATTCTGCTTCAAATGCGAGTGAACAAACGGAACAGAGTCATCCATCTGCAGCTGCTGTGAAGTTCAGTAAGGCCATAGGGAAACTTCCACCCAATAACAATCCTTTGGTTGCCCATAAATTTGGAGCCGATCCGTATGCTCTGGTGTTCGAGGGTCGTGTCTATCTGTACATGACGAGTGATAAGCTGGAATATGATTCGGAGGGCAATCCGCAGAAAAACAGTTTTCACTCGATCAATCGCATAACAGTCATCTCTTCAGACGACTTGGTTAACTGGACCGATCATGGGGAGATTCATGTGGCAGGGCCTCAAGGCGCAGCCACATGGGCCATTCAATCCTGGGCACCAGCCGCTGCACATCAGATCATCGACGGGCAGGATCGATTTTTTCTTTATTTTTCTAACAATGCCAGCGGCATCGGTGTATTGTCCGCCCCGAGTCCGGTCGGGCCTTGGTTAGATCCTATTGGAAAAGCGCTCATTACCAGAGATACTCCGGGTGTTGAAGATGTAACGTGGCTGTTCGATCCGGCCGTGCTGGTAGACGATGATCACAGAGCTTATATCTATTTTGGAGGAGGTATACCGGAAGGGAGAGCGGAGAGGCCGGATACCGCAAGAGTTATGCCGTTGGGTGAAGATATGACCAGTGTGGTTGGACGCGCGAGGGTTATCCCCGCTCCGTACATGTTTGAGGATGCGGGGATTCACAAATTCAACAATATTTATTACTTTACCTACTGTTCTAACTTTGACGAGGGTATTCGTCCGGAGGGCAGTCCGCCACCCGGTGAAATTGCTTACATGACGAGCAGCCAGCCCATGGGGCCATGGACCTACAGAGGAACAATCCTGCGCAATCCGGGACACTTTTTTGGCGTTGGCGGCAACAACCATCATGCCATTTTTCAATTTTTGGAGCACTGGTACATTGCTTATCATGCCCAGACGTTATCGCAGGCGATGGAAGTTCCTGATGGTTATCGTTCCACACATCTGAACCGGATTAGCTTCAGCGAAGTTGATGACCGCATTAACGAGGTGGCCGCAGATTATGAAGGTGTTGAACAGATCAAGCTGTTCAATCCTTATCAGCGGGTAGCTGCTGCCACAATGGGATGGAGTGCAGGGGTGAAGACGGAGCGATTATGTACACGGGACACTGCGGATGCTGCCGTTTCTGACGTTGTCGTTACCGTGATGGAAAGAGGCAGCTGGATTGCGTTATCGAAGGTTGATTTTGGCAATGAAGGGGCAGCATGTTTTACAGCTTCAATCTTCAATGAAGGCGAGGGGGCGGTGCTGGAGCTTCATCTGGATCGCCCCGACGGACTGCTGATTGGCCAGCTTGTGATTCCGGCATCGGGTGGATCACCTGGATCGGACATATCAGCTCGATGGAAAGAGCATTCTACTGGAATTACAGATGCACAGGGAGTTCATGACATTTATATGGTGGTTGGGGGAGCATCCGGCAAGCAAGGCATCAGTATCAGGGAATGGAGTTTTGAATAAGCAAGTGTAAAACTGGACCCGAAGTCCCGTTTGCCCCATCAAAGCGTCGGGAAGCAATATTGAATACAATCCATACGATATTGTTTTGTCTGATGACCGTTTTTATTGTCCGTCAGCCGGAGGGCATTCTGGAATAGGAAATAATCGGGACACATATGATCATGAACCTGTTTAAAAGTGCAGGAATCAAGGATGTGAAGTGCTAATCATCTCCCGCAGGCCCGGCACGAGATGCAGAATAAGCTTAACCGCGAGGAAGCGACCTCGGATCTCATCGGCTGGATTACCAAGCATCAATAAAGCAGGCAGGAAGCGTGGATAAAGCAGGAAGCGTCGTAAAGACTCGTATAAAGTCTCGTAAATGCTTTATCGCAAATTTTTCGTCTGATTCAGACGATCATGAATCAGATGTCTAGATCAGCCAGAAGAGCTCCAGTCTGGCTGATCTTTTCTGTTGAATGCCTCCTGTTGAACGCCTTATGAACGGCGGATTGCATATGCGTGCATGTCCTATAATCGGGAAGCGGATTTGCGATATGCACGCGGTGTGCAGCCTGTAATTTGTCTGAATTGTCTGGAGAAATGCTCCACATTTCGATATCCGCAAAGCTCGCTGATGTCTGAAATTCTGGATCGGCCGTGGATGAGCCTTTCTTTGGCGAGGCGTATTCTGGACTGAATGACATCGTCCATGCAGGAGATGCCGAATACAGCTTTGTATAACGACTGAAGGTAGCCTGAACTTAGATGAACATAATCGGCCATTGCCGAAACCGTCCATTCGTGGCCTGGATGGTGATTGATGGCTTTGCGCAAATTCAGCAGATTTTGATAATGCGGTGTATTTCCTGCCGATTGCGAGGCTTCGACCAGCTTGTTGAACATGATGCGAAACAAATAGTCAATGGACAGCTCACGGTAATCGCAATGAAGAAAGTTTTCCGTAGCCAGCAATTGGAATAGCTGATGACAATAGCCGGGGTCAGGAAGCGGGATCGGAATGCCTAGAGGAAGCGTTGTTTCCAGTATATATGATTCCTCAGAACGGAATCGCACCCAATCATTGACGTATTGATCCGAGCAGGCACGATACATCACTTTTTGATGGGGTGGATACAGCACGGCACAATTGGCAGGGTAGGCTTTGATCTCTCCATGGACCCAGAACTCCGCAGGGGTCTGTGTGAGAATAAGCAGCCAGAAATCATGCCCTTCCGGTATGTCATAGATGAAATCATTCGGGTGAGCGGCGTCATAGCCGACATAGAAAATGGTAGTCATCGCTATCTCCAATCTTGGAATAGATCAAATTTGCGTCAGCATATATCATTCTTTGAGGCGTCTTTCTATTTTATAATTTCATAATAATAAGCGTTAAGAATGCGCTATCAAAACATGATATTATTTGCTCCCGATAGTTGTTCCGTCTTTGAATTGATCAATAAGGCAGCTTCTAAAGTCATGATATCAGAAAAGTGCAGGAAATATAATACAGACAGGGGCGAACAGGCAGATGCATGCAAATCCAATTATTTGGGCCGATTATCCGGATCTCGATGTGATTCGGGTTGA
Source organism: Paenibacillus sp. FSL W7-1088 (assembly GCF_037969855.1). Classification (NCBI taxonomy): domain Bacteria; kingdom Bacillati; phylum Bacillota; class Bacilli; order Caryophanales; family Paenibacillaceae; genus Paenibacillus; species Paenibacillus sp. FSL W7-1088. The sequence goes on along the minus strand of NZ_CP150216.1, from coordinate 4,147,694 downwards.
AGACACATATTATATGGTCAGCACAACGATGCATATGATGCCAGGCTGCGTCATCCTGCGTTCCTATGACCTAACCCATTGGGAAGTGGCTACGCATGTGTACGACAGACTTGACGATACACCCGCGCAGCGGCTGGAGCAAGGCAGGCAGATTTACAGCAAAGGCATGTGGGCAGCATCGCTTCGATATCACAAGCATAAGTTCTATGTCATTTTTGTGGCAAACGATACCCATAAGACATATCTGTACACGTCCGATACGATCTCGGGTCCCTGGACCAAGCAGTATGTGGAAGGCTTTTATCATGATTGCTCCCTGTTTTTCGACGAAGATGACCGAATTTACCTGGTGCACGGCAATGCCGAGATTCATTTGACCGAGTTAAGCTCTGATCTGTCCGGACCCAAGCCCGGTGGAGCACAGCGCATGATCGTAAAAGACAAAGAGCCTTATTTCCTTGGTTACGAAGGGGCTCATTTCTACAAAATCAACGGCAAGTATTATGTATTTCTGATCCACATATCCAAGGCTTCCGGCCGGAGAACACAGGCATGTTATATGGCGGATTCCCTGGAAGACGCATTTGTTGGCGGGGAAGTGTTTAACGATGATATGGGCTACTTTAATTCAGGTGTTGCCCAGGGTGGAATCGTCGATACGCCGGATGGCGACTGGTATACCATGCTGTTTCAGGATCACGGGGCGGTTGGGCGCGTCCCTGTGCTGGTCCCACTGCACTTTGAGAACGATATCCCGGTGTTCGCCAGGGAAGCGCCAAAAGAGATCGCAGTGCCAAGCACGAGACCGGATCACGTCTACAAACCTTTGGTTGACAGCGATGATTTTCACTACGAAGTGAATGAAGAGGGGAAAGTACAGCTCAAGGATGTTTGGCAATGGAACCATACCCCGAATGATGCGCTCTGGTCCGTGACGGACCAGCCTGGCGTGTATCGGATTCAAACCGCGCACATCAGCCCCAATCTGACCTTTGCGGTTAATACGCTGACGCAGCGTGCGATGGGCCCCGCCTGTGAAGCAATGGTTACACTGGATGGCAGCCGGCTGAAGGAGGGTGATTATGCAGGTTTGTGTTTTCTGATCGGTACATACGGTTTAATTGCGCTGACGAAGAACGAAGGGCGATTTTACCTGGTCATGCTGGCAAGAGAAAGTGAGGATTCATCGATATTTGGCAATCTGATTGATGCGGAACCTGCCACCGAGCATGCACGGATACCTGTTTCAGGATCAGTGGTTACGCTCAAGGCTTTTGGCAACTTCGTGGACAATCAGGACGAGTGTACGTTCTCCTATCTGGAGGGGGCAGAGTGGAGGCAGCTTGGCATTTCACACAAGATGATTTATAAGCTGGATCATTTTATGGGATGCCGAATCGGATTGTTTTTATATTCGACGAGAGTGACCGGGGGTATCGCTGATTTTTCGAATTTTAAATATGATGTGATCGTGTCGGAGGACGAGAACAAACCTGTATAGAAGTCGCCGAGCCGGCGGCTTTTTTTATGATATCAGAACGGTTGATCTTCGAAGCTTTCGTTTCCTGATATTCCAAGAAGAACTTCTGCTAAATACGGTCCAACTTCTCTGAAGGACTTCGCTAGATGTTTTTCTTGCAATAGAACAGGTATTTCTGCTTCAACTGGAGCTTTTTATTGTACAATTATAAAAAGATTCCAATATTGGAAATGATATTTTACAGACGAATCGGGGTGCATGATGTGCGTATTGCTGCTTTAACCAAAACAAAGTGGGTCGTCATTCTTTTGCTCAGTGCATGTATACCAACAGACCATACGAGCGGATATTCGGTACAACGCCTGGCAGTCGTGGATGAGCAGCCATCCGGGAATCATTCCATTTTCGAAAAATACAGTTCTCCTGTAGAAGTATCTTTTGTCAGGGAGGCCGGGGATGATCTGGAGCGGATGATCAGCCAGCTGCCGGGAGAGACACTGCTGGACAATCGCTGGACCCGGTTATATGAGCAAGATCTGGGGATTAAACTTCGCTATGACTGGATTGCCAAAGGAGACGTGTACGGTCAGAAGCTGGGTGTTTCCCTTGCTTCCGGACGCATTCCGGACGTTGTTAAGGTGAATCCGTACCAATTAAGGCAGCTGAGCAATGCGGGGCTGATCCAGGATCTGTCCGAGGTGTACACAACGTATGCATCGCCGTTTGCGAAGAGCATATTGGAGGCAGAAGGAAGCGGACCGTTTGATGCCGCTACCATTGATGGCAAGCTGATGGCGATACCGGAAACGGCCTCCTCCATCGAGACAGCCCAGTACTTGTGGGTCAGAACCGATTGGCTTGAACGTCTGGGACTTCAACCACCCGAGACGATGGAGGACGTGCTTGATATTTCGAAAGCGTTTACAATAGAGGACCCTGACGGCAACGGTGAACCTGACACCTACGGCCTTGCGCTAACCAATCATCTGTGGGACCCGGTGATGGGGGTTGCCGGTCTGATGGCCGGATATGGGGCATACCCGAATATATGGATCAAAGATGCAGATGGCAAGCTCGTTTATGGCGGCATCCAGCCTGAAGTCCGGGAAGCGCTTCAGGTTCTGCAAACGATGTACCTGGAGGGACAGCTTGATCCCGAATTTAGCTATAAAAAGGGTACGCAAGCCGTTCGTCTGATCAAAGATGGGAAAATCGGCATGCTGTACGGAGAACAGTGGACACCCTTCATGATCCAGTCGAGCCGAGAGGACGATGCAGAAGCGGATTGGCAAGCATACCCCATAGTAGCCGAATCTGGCAGGCAAATTAAAGTACCACTTCGCACCAATGCTTGGCAATATTTCGCCGTCAGGAAGGGTTACGCTCATCCTGAAGTGGTGATGAAGCTCATGAATCTTCATTTGCAGACGAACTGGGGCGAGCAGGCGCAGTACGAAACGTACTACAATGACGATTCCAAGGCGGTGTGGATGCTTTCGCCGGTGACTCCCTTTCCGGGCACCAAAAATCTCGACGCTTATCGGCAAATTCGGGAGGCTCAGCGATCCGGCAATCTTGCTGTTCTTCAGGATGAAGCATCCGCTATTCAAAAAAGAATCGAAGCCTATGTGACTCAAGATGTCGAAAGCGGCTGGGGCTGGAATCAAACCTACGGTCCAACAGGCGCTTTCAGCATAGCCGATGGCTACGAGCGTAACGGACAGCTTTTATACGACCAATTCACGGGGGGAATTACCGAAACGATGATCGATCGGCAGATGATTCTTAATGATCTTCAGCTTGAAGCATACATGAACATTATTCTGGGAAGACCGATTGAAGAGTTCGACCAGTTTGTGAAGAATTGGCTCAAATTAGGCGGAGAACAGATCACAACGGAGGTTAATACGTGGCTCAAAACCAAAACAGCACTGGAACGCTGACCGTTCCTCAAGGGTGTATTCATTTGCAAATTGTGCAAACAAACCATCCGGCCTGTTGCGATGGAGGGGGATGTGTTGCTTAAATTCCCTGCCCAATCCTGGCGCAGCAGCATTTTTGCCCGGCTGGTTGTAACCTATCTGATCTTTGTTCTTCCGCTGATTCTGCTGGGCCTGTATCTGTACAACTGGAGCTATGACAACGCTAGTCAGGAAATATCCTCTTCAACAGAAAGACGGCTTGCCCGATATCTGGATGATTTGAATCGGGAAATCGAATGGCTGGAGCTGCAGCAGTTCGACATCGTTGAGGACAGGAAACTGAACAGGCTCGCCATTCTGTGGGGCATGATGGATCAGGTAGAGCGCCGCGATACATTGAACTATTTGTCCGAGCGGCTGGCTACGTTCAAGAACAGCAGTGCTTACATCAAGAACGTTCATGTGCATATCCGCACGATTGGCAAGAGCATCTCGGCCACCCATGGCATCGATGATTATGACAAAGCCTCCTATGAATACTTCAGCTCCGGCAAGCAGGGAAAAGGCACTCGCTTTACGGTGAAGGAGGGCACCATGAACCTAAGTGCCGTGCGCCTGACTGGCAAAAAGGGAGAGGAACCGCTGTTTGCCGTCCAGGTCGAGCTGGATACAGAGCAATTTCAAAATGCACTAACCCAGCTTAATCTGTACCCGGACAGCGGCTCGTTTCTTATTGAGGAAAAGACGGGTCATATTATCACAGACCGATCGAAGCGTGATTTCATCCTTCCGTACTATCGTGATCACATTGTCGAGCGCAATCCTGGCGGCTTTCAGGTAAAGGTGGAGGGTACACGCTATTATGTGAGCCAGAGCGATATGAGTTCATTGGGCTTGTCGGTAGCAACGTATTTGCCGGAGGAAAGTGTGAAGAGGCCCTTAAGCAAGTTCTATCATTGGGCCTGGCTGTTTGCAGTGACATCTTTCGTCGCGATATCGGCTTATCTCTATTCCAGCTACAGGCTCATTCATATTCCGCTGCTGCTGCTCGTCAAAAGATTCAAAAAAATGGAGACCGGTGTGCTGGATATCCCCATCGTGCACAAGCGCAAGGATGAGTTTGGCTTCCTGTACACCCGGTTCAATCAGATGCTTGAGAAGCTTCAGCTGCTTATTGATCGGGATTTCAAAAAGACAATGATGATGCAGCGCGCCGAATTGAAGCAGCTACAGTCGCAGATTAATCCTCACTTTTTGTACAACAGCTTTTTCATTATCAATTCGCTCGCAAGAACGGGGGATACAGCGCGCATTGAGCAATTTGCCAACATGCTTGGCGAGTATTTCAGGTTCATTACGCGAAACGGAACAGATCATGTAAGTCTTGATGAGGAAGCTGCCCATTCTCGCGTGTATACGGAAATTCAGAAGCTGCGTTTTTCCAGAAGAATACAGGCCGACTTTGGGGAGCTGCCACCGGATATGAAGCGCATTTGTGTTCCAAGGTTAATCATACAACCTATCATTGAGAATGCGTATGAGCACAGTCTTGAGAAAAAGATGGATCAGGGCATGCTTCGAGTCCGGTTCAGCATGAAGGAGCATATCGCAGAAATCATTGTGGAGGACAATGGGCATGAGTTGAAGGATCAACAGATTCATGCCCTTCAGCAGCGCTTGCTTGAAGACGGCAGCTCGGATGAAATGACCGGACTCATGAATATTCATCGGCGCCTGGTGCTGACATTCGGGGAAGGAAGCGGCCTGTTTTTGACCAGAAGCGAGCAGATGCAGGGGTTGAAGGTCACGATCCGAATTCAAATGGAAGGAAGGGAAGACGGATGTATCGACTTTTGATTGTGGATGATGAGGAAATTATTACAGACAGTCTCTACGAAACCTTTGTAAGCCATATGCCCGAACGGCTTGATGTATGCAAGGCTTATTCAGCCAAGGAGGCTTTAACCTGGATGGAACGCTCAAGGATCGATATCGTGTTGACAGACATTCGTATGCCTGGCATGAGCGGTCTTGAACTGACAGAGCAGATCCAGGCGTACTGGTCACACTGCCGCGTTATTTTCCTCACTGGATACAGCGACTTTAATTATGCCTACAAGGCATTTCAAATGCCGAATGTACGTTATTTGCTCAAAACCGAAGGGTATGACAAGATCATGGCTGTGGTTGAGGAAGTGATGCAAGAGATTCGGCAGAGTCACCGCATGCACGAATTGCTGCAGCAGTCCCATGAGGTCACCTGTCAGCTGGCGGAGCTCCAGCAGGAAGAGTATCTGCGGAACCTGCTTCAGAACTGCACAGCATATACAGCGGGATCAAGTGAGATTCAGGATGAATGGACCAGGCGTGACATTGGTTTGCATTCCTCGGCCCCTGTGTACGTTGTGCTGGGCCGATTGGATTATAAGGATAAACCTCTGCATGCGGAGCGCGCTCAGATTCAGGCATCAGCACGAAAGATCGGTTCTTCCCTGTTGGATGAGCACACCTATCATGCCAGCGTGGCAGACCATTATGGAGATGTGGTGTGGCTGATTCAATCCAAACAGCCAGAAGCGGAGCCAGCCCATTCCCTGGTCCGATATCTGGAGGGCACACTCGAATTGGTACAGGAAGCCTGCATGGCTTCGCTTGGCATATCTGTGGCTTTTGCGTTAAGCGGGAAAAGCTGCAACTGGTCTGACATTACCCGGCAATACGAGCGATTAAGGCAGCTGCATTGGATGAAGATCGGAGACGGCATTTCCATGGTGCTCACCGATCATGAAGATGCTTTGCCGAATCCGGACCATAGGGAGCTTACACGGGTCAGCAGCCGAATTGAGGTGATGTCAGGGTATTTGGAAACCGGGCGAATCCAGCAATTTTACGAAGTGTTTGAAGAGCTGGTCAATGAACTGCTTCAACAGGATGTGACGATGGAGAGGGCAATGGAAACCTATTATAATCTGGCGCTGCACCTGTATTCGACCATCAATCGATGGGGACTGCATCAGGATATTCCCGATCAGCGCAGATTGCTTCGTCTGAGCGAGTATGCGTCTATGAAGGACGCGGTGCAGGTGCTGTATCAGGCAACTGACCAGCTCGTTCGCTTCAAGGGCTTGGATGAGCAGGAGCGAGCAAATGCGGTCATTCATTCCCTGTGTACTTACATCAAGGAACATCTGGAAGAAGACCTTTCCCTGGTGAGGCTGGCGGAGCTTCATCATTTCAATCCATCCTATCTCTCCCGTTTCTTCAAACAGGAGATGGGGATCAACCTCTCCGAATTTATTGACGAGTTGAAAGTTCGAAGGTCAAAGGAGCTGCTGCGGAATAGCGATCTCATGGTTCGGGAGGTTGCACTCCAGGTTGGTTATGAGGCAGCGCATTCCTTCACACGCTTTTTCAAAAAAGTGACAGGCATGACTCCCCAGGAATTTCGGGAATCTCTATTGGTTCGTTAAAATAGAAGTGAATATGAACAGAAGCAAGACCTCAGGTGAGATGAACCTGTGGTCTTGCTTCTGTTTTTGTTATCCGAATCGTAAAAGGGGCTGCTCCAAAACTATGCGGTGAACGTTTTTTGCTTTCGATAGACATTGGGACTTTCCCCGGTATATGCTCTGAATTTTTTATAAAACCAGTCTGTATCCGTATATCCAACCTCGCTGGCAATTTCGTAAATCCGCAAATTGGTGGATATCAACAGAAGCTTGGCTTTTTCCATCCGCTGCTGCATCAAATAATGATTAAAGGATATGTTCTCTTCCATTTTGAATTTTTGACCAAGATACGCACAATTGAAATGAAGCATGTCGGAAATCTTCTTCAGTGTAATGTCACTGCTCAGATGATCACGTACATATGCTTTTACAATCTTGATCACCTGGCCGGAATGCAGATGTTTACCTTCCAGATGAATAGGTGATTTGAAGGTGGATGGAAATCTCTTCGCGGGCTCCGCGTCCAGCCTGAGCTTGAGCTGATCCAGACTGTTGAGGAGGGCGGAGGCCCGGACGGGGCCTGGCAAATAATCGCTGACCTGATACGCCAAAGCTTTGCGTACAAGCCTGAAATGATCCACTCCGCCCATGAAAAGGATCGGAATCTGGCTTTTCTTTCGAATATAGTGGCATACCCACAAACCTGCAGCAGCACATCCTCCCGTGTTCACGAGTACGACAGAAAATTCCCGCTCTGCCAAAGCCAGCAAAGCGGCTTGCGCAGAGACTACACAATCTCCGATGGCATAATCGGATCTGTAGCGCCCCAGCAGCTTCTGTAATTCTCCGCAAGCATGGCGGTTGAAATCCACAAGCAAGATGTTATGCATGAAGGAAACCTCACTTTCGCTTGATTTGAATCCCTCTGAGCCTCAAACCCTCTCGAAACCAGTATGACTCATGTCTTTATTTCATTATGGGAATAAAAGAAAGCGCATACAATGTGCATTTCTTTGCAGATGGTCCATTTGTTTACCAATTAATGTTGAAAATACGCTAACTTGGATTCAAATTGCCAAAACCTATATTTTGACAGGGTAAACACCTTTACTTTAACAGGTTGTTAACGCTTTCATTCAAGAGCTACACTTTTGATGGAAAACGGTAAGCCATATTCAAGGGGGGACAACGATGAGAAAAAATACGTTCATGATGATTAGCCTTGTTCTTGTAATGTTTCTGTTGATTACCGCGTGCAGTACCGGCTCCAGCGCACAGACAGAGCCAGAAACGAAAGCACCGCAGGAGGAGCAGACTACGAACGAAACAGAACCCAAGAATGAGACATCAACGCCGGAGATGGATTTTGACATGGGGGGAAGAACGATTAAGGTGGTTGCCTGGTGGAACATGGAAATGACCGATAGCAACCCGGACAACATTCAGCGCATCGAGAATCTGGAAGCACTCAAGAAAAAGCACAACTTTAACATCGAATACATTTCGATCGATTTTGGCGAGTACCAGGAGAAGGTCGTGGCCTCCCTGATGGCGGGAGAACCGCTAGGGGACATTGTTCGGCTGGGCAAAAGCTACGCTATCCCGGCATTGACCAAGCAAGATCTGTTATGGCCAGTGGATGAGTATACCAAGAACGATAAAGTGTTTAACCAGAAAACGACCAACCAATACATGCAGTATGAAGGCAGGGGTTATGGATTTACCGAGGATCAATCTTCATTTATCAGTGGTATTTTTTATAATCGCACACTTATGCAGGAACTCGGCATGAAGCCGCTGCAGGAATATGTGGACGAAGATCAGTGGAACTGGGATACGTTTATTGAAGTAGCCAAAAAGGCAAACAAGGACCGCAATAACGACGGCAAGCTCGATACCTGGGGATTAGCCCAAAGGGGACTGCTTGAACCGGTGCTGTATTCCAACGAAGCCTCACTGACCAATGGTGACAAGCAAAATCTGGATGATCCAAAAACAAAAGAAGCACTGAGCTTTGTTTCCAGAATGGCTACCGAGCAAGTCGGCAGAGCCTCGGAAGGCGGGGATTGGACTGAACCTGCCACGTTTTTCCGTCAGGGCAATACGTTGATGTATTCGGGCGCCATGTACGAGATCGAAGGTATCAAAACAGATATGCAGGACTATGATATCGGCTTCCTGCCTTTCCCGAAAGGACCAAGTGCAACCGCGTACCACTCTGGCGAGTCGCAATATCAGGCACTGACGATTCCGAAAGCAGTTGAGCATCCAGAGCAGTTAATGTATATCTGGGAAAAAATCAACGAGATCGATTCAATTTACGATTACCCCGGACAATCAACCCTGGAGACCCACTTGGCGGACGAAGCTGACATCGAAAATGCCAGAACAGTTGCCGAAGGCATGCTGGTGCTTGATCACAATACGTTCCCGTCACTGCCTTTCTGGGATTTCAACGGTGAGCTGGTCGATGGTGTTTCCGTTTCAACCGTCATTGAAAAATACAAGGCGCCGTTCCAGGCTGCTATCGATGAGGTATACAAACCAAAGAAATGATGCGGTTCTCTCCGGAACGGATGCAAGGCCCTATACGCACTGTCCCGGAGAGTGATACAGCTTAGCCATGCTCCACGCCAGAAGGAAGGGGGACATTTTGGAACATGCGGTCACGAAAGAAAAAAGGACTGATCCTGCTGCTCGTCATTGCGTTGATCTTCTCCATATGGAGCATTTACCCTGCGCGGGATCGCGGTCCGGGTATAGCTCAGGCGCGCGAGGATTTTGAAGCCGTATCAGGTACAGACGACCCACGCAGCTATGAGCATTACCTTTCCAATTACACAGATGCAGCCAAGCCGGAGCAGGCTGTGCGAATCGAAGGAGAATCCTTCATTCACGCTGCCGACGGTGAGTTCGAGACTGTCGATGGATATGCCGGACTGGACGGGAAAGCGGTCATCACCCCGGAAGCTGGCACTATCAGCTGGGAAGTCCCTGTACAGGCGAGCGGTTTATACCAGATCCGCATTCATTATTATTCTGTCACGGGCAAAAGCTCCGGCATTGAACGGAAGCTGACCCTTAACGGTGAGGTTCCTTTCAGGGGAGCCGATGTGCTGTTATTTGACAGGGCATGGGGGAACCGGGAAGACAGCGTGCGAAGGGATGATCGCGGCAATGATCTCAGGCCACGGCAGGTGGAGAAGCCCGTTTGGCAGCTTGCCGCCTTCAAGGACAGCGCCGGTTACTTCGAGGAGCCGTACCAGTTTTATTTTGAAAAGGGAAAACAAAAGCTGTCACTGACCTCGCTGCGCGAAAGCATGGCGATCGATTATATCGAGCTGTACCAGGAAGAGAACATTCCGTCTTACGCAGAGCTGCAGACCGCTTATGCATCGGCCGGATTGAAGCCGGCTGAAGCTGTCATGCTCAAGGTACAGGGAGAACAGGCGGTGAGTAAATCGTCACCAACCCTTGCACCGATCTCGGATCGGTCGAGTCCTTCCCTCGAGCCCTACGATGTATCCAAAATCCGGATCAATGCTATTGGAGGCACCAACTGGAAGCTGCCCGGCGAATGGATCGAATGGGATGTAGACGTGCCGGAGGATGGCCTGTACCAGATTGCGCTCAAGGTGAAGCAGGACCAGCTTCGCGGTGTGTATGCGACACGAAGCCTGATGATTGACGGCAAGGTTCCATTTAAGGAAGTGGAACGTATTCGCTTTACCTACAGCCCCGAATGGCAGACACGGGTACTGGGCGAAAGCGAGCCTTACCTGTTCCGGCTCTCAAAAGGAACACATCGCTTGCGAATGACGGTTACGTTGGGGGATATCGCTCCGCTGCTGCGAACGGTGGAATCCAGCGTGCTGGATCTTAATGAAATGTACCGCAAAATTTTGATGATTACATCCAACAAGCCTGATCCTTTGAGGGATTACCAGCTTGAACAGCGCATTCCCGAGATGACCGAGGTATTCAAGCGGCAGGCAGGCATCCTCCGTTCGGTTGCCAACTATTTGGAGCAGGCAACAGGTGAGCAAAGCGACAAGGTAGCTGTGCTGCATGCGATGGTCGTCCAGCTGGAGGATATGGCGGCAAGACCGGAAACGGTGCCCAAACGTCTGGATACCTTCAAGATCAATGTGGGCGGGTTGGGAACATGGATTCTATCCGTTCGTGAACAGCCTATTGCACTGGATTACCTCCTGGTGGCCTCACCGGATCAGAAGCTGCCAGAGGCCGGGGCTACTCTGCTGCAGCAAATGAAGCACGAAGTGGGTGCCTATGTCGCTTCCTATACCGAGGATTATGACAGCATCGGCAACACGGAGCTGAAAAAGGATTCCATCACGGTATGGATTACGACCGGACGTGACCAGGCTCAGGTGCTGAAAGGTCTGATTGATGAATCCTTCACACCGGAAACGGATATTTCCGTGCAGCTGCGACTTGTTCCGCCCAATATCCTGCTGCCTGCGACGCTGGCTGGAGAAGGCCCGGATGTAGCGATGCAGATGGGCGAGGATATTCCGGTCAATTACGCGATGCGTAATGCGGCAGCCGACCTGAGCGGATTCCCGGACTTTGAGCAGGTTGCAAACCGATTTCGGGAGAGTGGACTGACGCCTTACCGCTATAACAATGGGGTCTATGCTCTTCCAGAGCAGCAGCATTTTCCAATGCTGTTCTATCGCAAGGATGTCCTGAACGAGCTTGGCCTCGAGCCGCCCAAAACATGGCAGGACGTGTATAATGCCATCTCGGTGCTGCAAAAGCACAATATGGAGTTCTATTTGCCAATCGAGGATACAACAAACAATGCCAACATGATACCCAACGCAACCTTCGCCATGCTCTTATATCAGAACGATGGCGAGTTCTATTCGGAAGATCAAAAGGAGAGCGCGCTGGATTCGGAAATTTCCATGGATGCGTTCAAGCGGTGGACGCAATTTTATACCAATTACAAATTTCCGCTTAAAGCTGATTTTCCAAACCGTTTCCGTACCGGGGAGATGCCGCTTGGCATTGCAGATTACACAACCTACAACATGTTGACCGTTATGGCTCCCGAGATCCGCAATCTGTGGGATTTCACCATCGTTCCGGGCACGCAGCTGGCGGACGGTTCTGTAAGACATGAGGTTGCAAGCACGACAAGTGCGGTCATGATGCTGCAAAACGCGAAGAACAAGGAGGCTGCATGGTCGTTCATGAAATGGTGGACCGACAAGCAGACCCAGATTGAATATGGCAGGGAAATGGAGGGACTGATGGGGGCCGCGGCGCGTTATCCAACTGCTAATATCGAAGCATTGGAGCAGCTGCCCTGGCCGGTCAAGGATTATCAAAACCTGGAGCAGCAGTGGGAATGGGTAAAGGGCATTCCCCAGGTACCCGGCGGATATTTTACGGGCCGGCATCTCGACAACGCGTTCCGCAAGGTGGTCAATGCGAACGAAAATCCGCGCGAAGCCTTGTCTGACTACGTCCTGTACATTGACGATGAAATCGAGCTCAAGCGCAAGGAATTCAATCTGAAGTAGAAGGAAGGGAGGGTAACGGTTGCAAGCAGAAACCACCAAGGCACCCGCTGCGCCTGCCATTAACGCCAGGCAGGCGAGCAGGTGGTCCCTTTTGAAAAGGGATTTGTACCTAAGCAGACATTATTACGTACTGATGGCACCGTTTATGCTGATCTTTTTCTTGTTTACGGTCATTCCGGTCGGCCTCTCGCTTGGCCTCAGTTTTTTTCATTTCAACATGCTGGAGCTGCCCCGATTTGTCGGCTGGCAAAATTATTCGCGGCTGTTCCTGAACGACGATGTTTTTTTGATCGCTCTTAAAAATACGCTGCTGTTTGCCGTTATTACGGGTCCTGTCAGCTATATTGCCTGCTTTTTGTTTGCGTGGATCATCAACGAGTTGTCGCCCAAAATTCGGGCCGTCATGACACTTGTGTTCTATGCGCCTTCCATTTCAGGCAACGTTTTTTTCATCTGGCTGATCATTTTTTCTGGAGACAGCTATGGATACATGAACGGTTTTCTGATGCGCCTCGGCGTTATTCTGGAGCCGATCCTGTGGCTTGCAAACGAGAAGTACGTGCTGGCGATTGTCATCCTCGTACAGCTGTGGCTCAGCCTTGGCACGAGCTTCCTCGCCTTCATTGCGGGCCTCCAGACGATCGACCGATCGCTGGTTGAAGCGGGTACTGTGGATGGTATCAAGAACCGCTGGCAGGAGCTATGGTACATTACACTGCCTTCTATGAGACCGCAGCTTATGTTCGGCGCCGTTATGCAGATTACTGCCTCGTTCGCCGTAGCCGAAATCTCCATCGCGCTGGCTGGTTTTCCCAGCGTCAATTATGCGGCACATACCGTCGTAACACATCTGATGGATTATGGCACCATTCGGTTTGAGATGGGATATGCGTCCGCCATTGCGACCGTTTTGTTCGCCATGATGCTCGGAACGAACATTTTGACACAAAAAATGCTGAGAAAGATAGGTGAATGACAATGACCAGCAAGGTACGCGCCGTCTTCGGCATGTCCAGAAAACTGAATCGGTCATTTACCGTCAGCCTGATGCTGTTTGCACTGCTGGCTCTGTTCGGGTCATTCATGGTATTGCCGCTGATCTATACGGTTAACAACGCCTTTAAACCACTGGATGAGCTGTTTATTTTTCCGCCGCGCTTCTGGGTGAACAATCCGACAATGGAAAATTTCGCGGACCTGATCAATCTGATGGGCAACTCATGGGTTCCTCTATCCAGATACATTGCCAATACGCTGATTATTACGCTGCTTGGAACGGCAGGCCATATCCTGCTGGCTTCCGCAGCAGCGTACCCGCTGGCCAAATACCGGTTTCCCGGTTCAAAGGTGCTGTTTACCATCGTCATCCTGTCCCTGATGTTCTCACCACACGTCACGGCGATTCCGAACTACATGGTGATGTCCTGGCTAGGATGGATCAACACACATGCCTCCATTATTGTGCCTTCACTCGCCTTTTCCCTGGGACTCTTCCTGATGAAGCAGTTCATGGAGCAAATACCGGATGCGCTGCTGGAGGCTGCAAAAATCGACGGGGCCAACGAATACCGGATATTCTGGAGTATCGTAATGCCTAACGTGAAGCCAGCCTGGCTCACGCTTATGATTTTGCAGTTTCCGGCGCTGTGGGGGACCGATGGCGGAAGCTTCATTTACAGTGAAAATCTGAAAACGCTGCATTATGCGCTCAGTCAGATTACCCAGGGAGGAATTGCCCGTGCAGGTGTCGGCGCTGCGGTAGCGCTTCTGCTCATGATCGTGCCGATCGTCCTGTTCATCATCTCCCAGAGCAGTGTCATGCAGACGATGGCAACTTCCGGTATGAAAGAGTAGAAGGGGGGCAGCGACATATTGAAAAACATGTGGAAAAAATGCGGATGGCTCACCATGGGCCTTGCCTGCCTCCTGTGCTTGGGAAATGCAGCGGCAACGGCATTTGCCGATGGTCAGACGGATGCGTACAACTACTCCTACTGGGGAGAAGCGGTTCGCTCTCCTGCTGCGTATGAGGCAACCCGAATAGTGACGGGCACCGAGCTGAAGATTGGCACATTCAAAGAACCAAACGACATGCATGTCACAGCCGATGAGCGGGTTTACGTGCTGGATTCGGGCAACAGCCGAATCGTCGAGCTGGACCGGGAATTGAAGCTGATACGGGTTATCGATTCATTTGATCATGATGGACAGAAGGATTATTTCAAAAATCCCCAGGGATTGTACGTATCAGACAATGGGCAGCTGCTCGTTGCGGATTCGGAACATCAGCGGGTGGTTCATCTGGATGAGCAGGGGCAGTTAATCAAAATTGTGGAGCAGCCGCAATCCGACCTGCTGAAGGCGGATTTTCAATTCAAGCCGCTCCGGGTTGTTATGGATAAAGGCGAACGGATTTACGTCATGGCGGAAGGTGTTTTTGACGGCTTCATGGAGTTTAATTCCGACGGGTCCTTTGCCTCCTTTATCGGAGCCAATAGAGTCTCGGTTGACCCGGTGGAGTATCTCTGGAAACGATTCGCAACCCGTCAGCAGCGCAGCCAAATGGTCATGTTCACACCAACCGAGTTCACCAATATGGACATTGACGAAGAAGGTTTCATTTATGCAACGAGTGGGGACTTGAAGGGATTGCCGATCAAGAAACTGAATGCGCAGGGTGCGGACATCCTGAGAAGGGAAGGTTACTATCCGCCGCAGGGGGATTTGTTGTACACCAATGAGAAAGGTCCTTCCCGGCTGGTTGATGTGGACGTAGGGGACAGCGATATGTATTCCGTGCTTGATGCCAAGATGGGGCGGGTGTTTACCTATAACGGAGATGGATATCTGCTCCACATGTTCGGAGGCATTGGAAACCGGTTGGGCCAATTCAATACCCCAGTTTCGCTAGAGCGTGCGGGAGAACGAATGCTAGTGTTGGACAAAGCACTAGGCGAGATTACCGTGTTTCAAACGACAGAATATGGACGCACACTGCATGAAGCGGTTCGAAGTTATTTTAATGGAGACGAGGAGGGCTCAGCGGCAAGTTTTGCAAAAGCTGCCGATATGAATGCCAATCTTGAATATGCCTACGCAGGCATCGGAAAAGCGCTGCTGCGCCAGAAGGATTATGCGCAATCTGCGCAATATTTTAAGCGAAGCATGGAGCGGGAAGGGTATTCCAAAGCGTTTCTCCTGTTTCGCAAAGAGCTGCTCCGCGAGCATTTCTCATGGATCATGTCCGGACTGTTTCTGATTGTTGCCGTGCTGGTAACCGTGACCATCGTTCGCAGACAGAGAAGGGGGACAACAAATGCAGGCATCAAGTAGACAGCTGATCCAATATCCGCTGCATCTTATTTTTCATCCGTTTGACGGGTATTGGGAGCTGAAATACGAGCGAAATCAGAGAACAACGCTCATGATTGCTTTGGCTATTTTGGTTTTGTTAACGGTAACAACGATCCTTCAGGCCCAGTACAGCGGATTCCTAGTCAATTTTAACAACCCGAAACGATTGAACAGCCTGCTGGAAATCGTCTATGTCATTGTTCCGGTGCTGTTCTGGTGTACAGCAAACTGGTCACTGACCACGCTGATGGACGGAGAGGGCAAATTCTCGGAAATTTTCATGTCCACATGTTTTGCACTGGTTCCACTGATTTTGATTCAGTTTCCATGGATTTGGCTCAGCCTGATCATTTCCGGGCAGGAAACCGCCTTTTATTATTTCTTTAACATGGCTGCCACGGCCTGGACGGTATACCTGTTATTTGTCGGCAATATGACGGTGCATCAATATACACCCGCCAAAACGGTGCTGACCATGCTTCTGACGCTGGTTGCCATGGCCTTCATGGCATTTCTCTGCCTGCTGTTCTTCAGTCTGGTGCAGCAGATTGTGTCCTTTGCAGCCACCATCTATCAGGAACTTGTACTCCGGGGCTAAGGAAGGAGAATGGAGATGAATTTGTACGTGGCTAAAAAAATGATCGCGATCCTGCTCGTATTCGGCCTGCTTCTTGGCGGGTGTCAGACCGCTTCCATGCCTGAAGCCAGGATGTCTGCGAACTCGGATGAACCAGCGGAAGTGCCTGCGCTGCCGCCCGGGGAGAAGCTGGCCTCATCCTTCAATGATACACGTCTGCCTGGCATGATCGGGCTTGCCCAGAATGAAGCGCTGCAGCTGTTCATCCAGGAAGAGACAGCCGAGATTGCGGTAATTCACAAGCAAAGCGGGCAGATCTGGCGCAGCAATCCGGAAGAGCGCAATCTGGATACGCTTGCGGCGGGAATCAACAAGGACCTGCTGTCTTCACAGGCCAAGCTCAGCTTTTATAACAGTCTTGGACAGAGCGGCTCGGTTAACTCCTATACGGATAGTGTAGCCCACCAGCAGATCAGCTACGAAGCATTGCCAAACGGCGTAAGGGTGAACTACCAGTTTGGCAGCAATGAGAGCTCCATAGAGGATCTGCCTGTGAAAATCAGCAAGGAACGCTTCGAGCAGAAGCTGCTTGCCGCGCTCGATAAGGCCGGGCAGCGTGCCTTGAAGGTCGGCTATGCGGAGGACAAGGACGAAGGCATTTATATCCGAATCGACAAGGCGATGCAGGGACTTCAGCTAACGCGTGCACTCAAGGCTTTCGAGACAGCTGGTTACACGCCCGAGGACCTTCAACTGGACAATGCCGAGCATGGCATTGAGCAGGAAAAAAGTGGACCACGCATGTTTATGTTATCCATCGAATACGGGCTGGATGACGAAGCACTGGTCGTACGCGTGCCGGCATCTGGCATTCATTTTCCGGAACAATACCCAATCAACAGCATATCCGTGCTGGATTATTTCGGTGCTGGTGCAGCGGATGATGAAGGCTCCCTGTTTGTACCCGATGGTTCAGGAGCGCTCATTCATTTCAATAATGGCAAGGTTCAATATCCCGCCTATCAGCAGGACGTGTATGGACCGGACCTGACGATGAAACTTCGTGAAGTGGACTCGACTGAGGAAAAGGCCAGGATGCCGGTCTTCGGACTGATTCGCAAGGGCGGTGCGTTCCTGGGCATCATCGAGGAAGGTGCAGCTACAGCGGTGGTTAATGCGGATATCAGCGGCAAGCTGAACAGCTACAACAATGTGTATCCGAGCTTTTACGTTGTGAACAAAAGCGATGTGACGCTTCAGGCGAGCGACATGGTACGGACATTGCCCAAGTTTCAAAAGAAGCCAACGGTATCCGATTTTGTCGTTCGTTACGCCTTTGCGGGAGCAGAGCAGGCCTCCTATTCCGGTCTTGCCTCCCTGTATCGGGACTATTTAACCCGGACAGACGGCCTTCCTGCGAAGCAAACGGCTGAGGGAGAAAAGGACATTCCGTTTTACCTGAAGCTTGCCGGCAGTATGACCACCAAAAAACACCTGTTGGGCATACCTTACGAATCGAATGAGGCGTTGACCACGTTTGACGAGGCGAAGCAAATCTTGTCCGAGCTCCAGGAAAAACATGTATCCAACATTCAGGTGCGCTACGCGGGCTGGTTCAACGGAGGACTCCTTCATCGGCTGCCGGATTCCATCAAGGTGGACGGGGCGGTTGGAGGACGAAAAGGCATGCAGGCGTTTAGCGACTATGCCCGTGAGGCCGGGATCGTTTTTTATCCTGATGTAGCGGTCCTCAACGTACATGCGAAGAACGGCTTCAAGCCTTCCTCAGAAGCTTCCCGAACGCTCACGCAGGAGCCAGCGGTTCTATATCCGATGGACCCGGCAAGACAGCGGCGTGACCGGGATCGACAACCGGCTTATATCCTTTCTCCGAACCTGCTGGGTAACGTAACAGAAGACATGCTAAAAGCGATTAAGCCATATGAGGCAGGCGGATTGTCCCTGCGTGATCTGGCCGAGCAGCTGAACAGCGATATGAATCCGAAAAAGCTGCTGGATCGCACCGGAGCACAAGCAGCTGTCACGGAGGCATTGAAGCAGATTAATCAGCAGGGGATGCCAGTGGTCGCCGAAGGCGGTAATGCGTATGCGCTGCCGTACGTGACGGGTCTCACAGATGCGCCGATGTCCAGCAGCCGCTTCAAGCTGGAGGATGAAGAGATTCCGTTCTTCCAGCTGGTTGTTCACGGTGGCATCAGCTACACCGGAGCTGCCTACAATCTGTCAACGTATACCGATGCGAGACAATATGTTCTGAAGCTTGTTGAGTATGGAGCAAGTCCCTATTTCACCTGGTTCAACGCGCCGAACCATATCGTGAAGGAAACGGATTACGATGATCTGTACGCCGCCCATTATGAGCAGTGGTTGGACCTGGCAGCCGAGATGTATGAAGAGGTCAATGAGGCCAATCGTCGATTCGCCGGGCTGAACATGGTAGCACACGAAAAGCTGGCTGAAGGCGTATTTCAAACGACATACGAAAACGGAGGCTTCGCTCTGGTGAATTATAACGATTTCCAGGTGCAGGCAGCTGGCCGAACTGTGGAAGCGAAAAGTTACGTGACAGGTGGTGAGCAGCTCTGAAAGCGCTACTGAAATGGAAGTGGGGGCGTCGGACCTATGCCCAGCAGAAGGCGGCCTGGGGAGTGATCTATGTACTTCCCTGGCTTATCGGTTTTGTCCTGTTCTTTTTTGTTCCGCTGCTGGCTTCCCTGCGTTACAGTCTGAGCTCAATCCAGGCGAACGCGCAGGGTATATCCATCCAGTTCACAGGTCTCGCCAACTATATTCAGGCGCTGACGGTCAATACCAGCTTCAACCGGGCGCTGATCGAATCCATAACGGATGTGCTCGTGAATGTGCCGCTGATCGTCATATTCAGCCTGTTCCTTGCCGTCATTCTCAATCAGAAGTTTCCGGGGCGGGCCATAGCGCGGTCTATCTTTTTCCTGCCGGTGATTTTGGCATCAGGCGTCATCATGGCGCTGGAAAGCACCAGTCTGATCGAGGCTGTTAACCAGAGCAGTACGGGTGGCAGCGCTCTGGGTACCTTTGAAATCGAAAACCTGATGCTGGACGCAGGGTTA
Source organism: Paenibacillus sp. FSL W7-1088 (assembly GCF_037969855.1). Taxonomy (NCBI): domain Bacteria; kingdom Bacillati; phylum Bacillota; class Bacilli; order Caryophanales; family Paenibacillaceae; genus Paenibacillus; species Paenibacillus sp. FSL W7-1088. The sequence goes on along the minus strand of NZ_CP150216.1, from coordinate 4,128,250 downwards.
AGCGAGTGGGTAGTCATGTATCTGAGCGGCGCGGTTGACCGCATTTATCAGATCGTCAGTCAATCTGGCGTGCAGATTCTTATCTTTTTGGCAGGCATCCAAACCATTTCGCCCCAGCTGTACGAGGCATCCAAAATGGAAGGAGCCACGGGATATGAAGCTTTTTGGAAAATTACGTTCCCCATGGTCAGCCCGCTTATTTTCGTTAATGTGATCTATACCATCGTCGATTCCTTTGCCAGCAATGCCATGACTACGCTGATTCGAGATACGGGCTTTGTCAAATTTGATTTTGGACTGAGCTCAGCCATGGCGTGGGTCTACTTCGTGGCGATTGCCGTTATTCTGATCGTGGTATCGCTTATTTTCTCCAAACGTGTCTTCTATCAAGATTAGAAAGGAGGTTGTTCGGATTGATGATATCAAGGCTGTTGTCGCTTGAGCAGTGGAAGAGCTGGCTGTGGTCTGTTGTGCGGTTCACGCTGATTACCGGGCTCTCCTTCGTGATCCTGTTCCCGATATTTCAGAAAATATCGACATCCATTAAGGATAAGAGCGACCTGTATTCGGCTGTCGTGGTCTGGGTTCCGCAAAACTTCTCCATCGACAATTTCAAGCAGGCCATTCGTGTCATGGATTATTGGGCCACGCTGCTCAATACGTTTGCACTGTCTGCCACTACGACCATTTTGACGACGCTTTCCTGCGCACTCGCCGGATATGGGTTTGCCCGCTTGAAATTCAAAGGAAGCAATCTGTTGTTTGCCGGAGTCATCTTGACCATTCTGGTTCCGCCAACGACCATCTTGATTCCGGTGTACCTAAACTTGAAGAGCTTTGATCTGATGGGGCTGATGACATTGATCGCCGGCAAGCCCGTAAATCTGCTGAATACGTACTGGCCGTTTATCCTGACAGCCATAACCGCCAATTCGCTCAAAGCAGGGCTGTATATTTTCATCTTCCGCCAGTTTTTCAGAGGCATTCCCAAGGAAGTGGAGGAAGCGGCTTACGTTGATGGTGCTGGCATCAGCCGCACCTTTGTACGCATCATGCTGCCCAATGCGATCCCCTCCATTGTGACCGTGCTGTTATTTTCCTTCGTGTGGCAATGGAATGACAGCTTCTATACGACAACCTACCTGACATCCAGCAAAGTGATGTCAACCCAGCTGTCCTCGCTGCCGTATAATCTGGCCCAGCAGGTCAGCGACGGTGCATCCAAAGCCGATCCTTTTTATCTAAGCATGATACAGGATACAGGTATTTTACTGGCCATCTTGCCTTTAATTATCATTTACTTGTTTGTACAGCGTTACTTTGTGGAGAGCGTTGAACGCACGGGCATCGTTGGATGATGCTTCTCCATCGGAAGGGGCATCAAGGGAGAGTCCCATACAGTCCAGTGAAGGAGGTGATGCCGTCTGTTTTCACGTTTCACCATTCAAGCTCAGGAGGGATTATGTTGAAAAAGATGTTGAATTACTGTAAATTGATGATCATTCTGGCCTTGCTGCTGTCCATCACGCCACTCGGGTCGGGTCGCGCGGACGCGTGGGTTGGCATGCCCATGGGCAAGCTTCATGTCAGTGGGAAAAATCTGGTCAACAGCAGTAACCAGCCAGTCTTGCTGAGTGGGTGGCATCAGCCATCTGGCGCCTATTGGACTTACCAGAACAGCAACTATTATCTCACTCGAAACGGCAACAATCGCCATGCCGCAACGCTGGCTTATCTCAAGGACATTACCGATACATTTACGAGCACCAGCCCGAAATACGGAAGCAGCCACGGCTGGAACATGAATCAGATTCGTTTGTTTATCGACCGCGAGGATATGGGCGATGTAGCAGCAGGTACTTACAATTTTGCCGGTGTACAAACGGTAACGCAGAACGTCATTATCCCATATATCCAATATGCAAAAACGAAAGGCGTCTATGTTACACTCGGACTTGACTTCACATTGAAGGATGATCAAGCTACGACCGCAGCCAATCTGCAAAAGTTCAATCAAATCTGGGGTTATCTCGCTTCTCGCCCGGAAATTAAAAGCGCAGACAACGTACACTTCGAGCTGATCAATGAGCCGGTTAAATCTTACGCTAACGGTCATTGGGGCGGCTACAACGGCGAGAACGACTTCGTGGACCACTGGAATGATCTGCGCAATTTCCAGAACTCCATCATCTCAACCATCCGCAGCCAAGGCGCGGATAATGTCATCTGGGCCGCTGGTTTGGGATATAACCAATTCTACAGTCTTACAGCAAGCCATCCTTTGACAGACCCGTTGAACAATTACGGTTATGCCGTTCACTGGTATCCGGGGTACGGAGCGTATGACAACATGTCGATTCTGCAAGATCAGTGGAATACGAATGTGAAGGCTGCGGCTGATAAATATCCGATTAACATCACCGAAGTCACGTGGTTCAAAAAGAAAGCAGGCGATTCCGAATACTGGAATCTGTTCAATGGCAGCAATGAAGGCTTTGGCAACAATACAAAGACCATTTTCAACGCGGCAGGCAATGTCAGTATTGCAGCACATATGAACGGATTCATTTTGGATGCCGGGGAACGAAGCTCCTTTGCCGATCCAACGGCAGGCTTGAAATGGGACGGTGATGCTTCACGGAGTGCAATGGGACGTTTTTTGTTTAATTGGTTCTATGAACGCGCACAGTCTTATCCAAATGGTGGCACTCCATCAACCGGATTGACACCGGGAGCGACATACAAGATTGTGGCCAGACATTCTGGCAAAGTTATCGATGTCCCGGGTGGGGTAAATGAGAACAATTTGCAGCTTCAGCAATGGTCGGATCTGGGTGGCAACCCTCAAAAGTGGGTCCTGACCCAGATTGCTAATGGAATTTACAGTTTGACGAGCGTGAATTCGCCGGATAAGGTGATCGATATCCGTAATGGGACCAGCAACAACGGAGAGGCAGTTCAGCTCATGAGCAATTTGAATACCACTGCACAGCACTTCAAAATCAATGATCTGGGCAATGGATACTGGAGTATTATAAACGTAAACAGTAACAAGGCTGTTGAGGTCACAGGTTCCTCAACGGCAGACGGTGCCAAATTGCAGCAAAACGATTTTACAAACGCAACCAACCAGCAATGGAAATTTGTCGCCGTAAACTAAGAGAATGCAGGAGCACCCTGAACCGTCATTTATTAACGGACAGGATGTCCCCTGTTATTTGCCACACGGTGATATAAGGACAAGCGTGAGTGACAAAGGTAACCATCCCTTTTCATTCATGCTTTTTTTGCGTTTATATCAGTCTGTATATGAACCAGAAGAGAGATGAATAGAGATGAATAAAACCATTTGTATCATAAAAAAGGTATGATAACGATAAATCCGCAATTGTACGCTAAGGAAGAAGGTGTACCTACCCCAGGCCCTAATGCAAGGCGTATCATCATATTACTGTATTTGTAAACGCTTACTATAAAAAGGGAGGGTACATATGAAGCGTTTATGGTCCAAATTTTCACCGGTATTCCGCAGATTTATGATTTCCTACTTTATCATTCTGATGATTCCCCAGATCGCAGGCTATGCCTCTTACAAGGCATCGATTGAAGTGGCCAGGACAAGCTCTATCGAAAACAGTCTGAAATCATTGAATCTGGGAAAGGAAATTATTGAACGAAACCTCCTGCAGGTAGAGGCCTTCACGAGGCAGCTTGCAATCAACCAGGATTTGTACCGCCTGATTGCCGATCCCAAGCCGCTGGATTCGAACAATGTTTACGGCGTGGGACGCATGCAGCGCAGCCTGTCCATGTACAGCAGCACGAACGACTATCTGTCCCATTTTTTTATTTACATTCCGAACTACAATGTCATCATCACGCCCACGACCGTTTTTTACCGACCTGAGCATTACTACGCCGCGAATCAACTTGAAGGCATGACGTTTGAGGAATGGCGCGAGCATATTTTGAAGAAACCGCATTTGAACGAGATCATGCCGCTTCGAAACTACAAGCGGGAGATTCGCAATAACGTTCTTGTCGACGCTCCAGCGATCACGTTTCTGCAATCTCTTCCGCTGAACAGCTTCAATAAACCGCAGGCTACGATTGGCGTCATGATTGATGAGGACCAGATGGCCGGTCTGACGCAAAATATCGTGGAACAGTATGGCGGTTGGACGCTGGTGACGGATTCGGAGGGGAACATTATATTCTCGCGTGGCATCGATGGAGCGGAGGCAGAACGATTGAAAGACATGCCTGCCAACAAGCACGATAAAGTCACGCCTATGGGCAATGGTCGTCTGCTCATTTCCATTAAGTCGGATCTGAACGGCTGGAACTATGCCGCTGGCATTCCCGAGAGTGCGCTCATGGTCACAGCAGACCGGGTCAAACAGGTTACCTTTACCTTTACACTGGCAACACTCGGGCTTGGGCTGTTGATCGGGCTTTTGCTGGCTTACCGAAACAGCGCGCCGATTCACCGACTCCTGTCCGTGTTCCGGGAGCAGGATATCGAATTACCCGGTAAGATCCGCAACGAGTACGATTTTCTGGCGAGCAACATCACCAGCCTGATTACGAACAATCATCTGCTGGAGACCGCATTGAACGAGCAGCTTCCGCTGCTACGCGACGGGTTTATCAAACGCCTTCTGACGGGCGAGTTCTACACAACGGGCGAGCTCGAGGCTGTCTCTTCCCAGACAGGCGTATCCCTTCGCAGCAGCCAGGGCTTCGTAGGCATTGTGAAGGTAGACGGTTATGGAAGACCCGACAGCGGGGAGATTATTCAGGAGCTGAGCATTGCCAGATTAATCGTAAGGCAGGCCCTGATTGATTGGGATTCTGATGTTCTGGTCACCGATTGGGGGACGGATCAGATCGCTTTTGTGCATTCAGTCCCTGGAGAGCATGAGCACACAGAGGAAACCTTGGGTATGTTCGAAGCCGAACTGCAAAGCCTGATCGCTTCCGTGTACCGGGATTACCGGGTATCAACCAGGATCGGGATGGGTTCTCCGTATCACGTATGGAACGACATCGGCCGCTCGTTCAATGAAGCGAGGCAAGCACTTGAATACGCCATTCATATTGGATCGGAGAACATGGTGCGATTCGAGGATGCTGTGAAAGAAACAGAGATGTATTATTATCCGATCGAGTCCGAGCAGCGGCTGCTGAATACGCTCAAGGCGGGTGAATTCGAGGAATCCAGCCGTATTCTGGACCAACTGTTCAGCCGGAACTTTGAGGAGCGGGAGCTGTCGTATGACATGACGCAGCAGTTCATCATGGAGCTGAAAGGAACATTTCTGAAGGTGGCCGAGCCCAAAATATTGCTGGACGAATCACTCATCGAGCAATTCAAAAGCCGGGTAGCTGCCGTATTGACAACAGATAGCGTTGCTGTGCTTCGGGATAAATTCAATCAGCTGACACAAGACATCTGTCTGGACGTACAGCGGAAGAAATCCGACATGCATGCGGACATTGTGAACGGAATTATCCGTTATATCCAGTCGAGGTACGACGATGCGAGCTTGACGCTGTACCGGATTGCGGAACAGATCGGCAAGCCGGAAAAGTATATCTCGCAGCTGTTCAAAGAACATACCGGAGAGAATCTTTCGGAGTATGTCGAACTGGTTCGGATTAACAAGGCGGCAGAGCTGCTGCGGGAAAGCAGTCAGACGGTTGATGAAATTGCAGTACAAGCCGGATACAACAGCGCGCATTCGTTCCGCAGAGCGTTCAAGCGGGTTCGGGGGGTGTCGCCGAGCGCGTTCCGGCAGATCGAAGATCACGGAGGGCGAAGCTGAGAATGGGGTAGTAACAAGGCTATCCGTCGATAAAAACTGGAATCGTACCCCATCGGTCCAAGTGTACCTTTACGAGCCGGGACGCGCAATCTTATGATTACGATCAAGAAAGCGCTAACAAAAAAAGGGGTCTGCCTGATGGCATCGACCACCGCATGGGGGGATGAATCTGAGAACGACAATTTCCAATGCCAATTCGGATGTGAGGCAGCGCAGGCGCTCGGCGGTCAAGCATGCCGTATCCAAAAGTCTGAGAAGGCACTGGCAGCTTTATCTGCTAGTCCTTCCACCCGTCGTATACTTCATCATCTTCAAGTATGTACCGATGGCTAACGCGGTCCTGGCATTCAAGGACTACAACGTCATCAAGGGGATATGGGGCAGCCCGTGGGTGGGGACCAAGTATTTTGAAATGCTTTTCCGAAATCCCGCTTTCGCCACCCTGATCAAAAACACGCTGTATATTTCTTTCTATCAGTTAATCGTTGGTTTTCCGGTGCCGATCCTGCTGGCCCTGGCGCTGAACGAGATCAAGAGCGCAAGATTCAAGAAAACCGTTCAAATGGTCACCTATGCGCCTTATTTTATTTCGACGGTTGTTATGGTATCAATCATCATGTTGTTTCTTTCCCCGCGGCTTGGCATCGTGAATACGATTGCAGGCGCGCTGGGCTTCGAAGCGGTGAATTTTCTTGGTGAGCCGGGATTGTTTCGCTCCATTTACGTGTTCTCGGACGTGTGGCAGAGCATGGGATATTCGGCAGTTATCTATTTGGCGGCGCTTTCCGGCATCGACCCTTCCCTGTACGAAGCAGCCAGGGTTGATGGTGCTAGTCGGTTTCAGAAAATAGTGAACGTCGATCTGCCTGGCATACTGCCCGCGGCGGTTATTATCCTCATTTTAAGTGTAGGCAACATTATGGCGGTTGGGTTTGAGAAAATCTATCTGCTCCAAAACCCGCTGAACCTGTCGGCTTCGGAAATTATCTCCACCTACGTGTACAAAATGGGGCTGCTGAACGCCAATTACAGTTTTGCCACGGCCGTCGGCCTCTTTAATTCATTGATCAACCTGATCCTGCTGTTGACTGTGAATGCAGCCGCCAAGCGATTGTCCAATACAAGCCTGTGGTAATGCAATACGCCCTTGAAAGGAGGAAGTCCATACGATGAGCGAGTTACAATCGCATCCAAGCCGTTTGGTGGATAAACGAAAGCACACGATCAGGGAGTCCTTTGGGGACCGCGTGTTCATGACAGTCACCTACATCATTCTGACCGTGGTTCTGATTGCAGTGCTCTATCCGCTGATCTATATTTTAAGCTCGTCCCTAAGCAGCCCGGCTGCTGTCTCTTCGGGGAAAGTCTGGCTGTGGCCGGTTGACATTACGCTGGCCGGATACAAGGCGGTATTGCAGAACGATCAGGTAATTACCGGATATGCCAATTCACTGTTCTACACCGCATGCGGCACGCTGATCAGCGTAGCTTTAACGATCATGATCGCTTATCCGCTTTCCAAAAAAACTTTTGTCGGGCGCAGCCCTCTTATGATGTTCATCACGTTCACCATGCTCTTCTCCGGCGGTTTGATTCCGACCTATCTCGTGGTCAAATCGATGGGATTGATTGATACCCGCTGGGCGCTGCTGATTCCAAATGCTATCTGGGTGTGGCAGGTTATCATTGCGCGCACCTTTTTTCAGAACTCCATTCCTGAGGAGCTGTCCGAGGCAGCCGACATTGACGGGTGCAGTGATATCAGATTTATTTTCAGCGTCATTCTGCCGCTGGCAAAGCCCATTGTCGCCGTTCTGTCGCTGATGTATGCGGTCGGGCAGTGGAATGCGTACTTCGATGCGTTGATCTATTTGAAATCACAATCGCTCTATCCACTGCAGCTGATTCTGCGCAGCATCCTCATCCTGAACAACGGCACCGGAAACATCGACGCCGGGGAAATGGTAAAGATGCAGCAGATGGCGGAATTAATGAAGTTTTCATTGATCGTCATGGCAAGCTTGCCAGTGCTGGTGATCTACCCGTTTGTTCAGCGGTATTTCGTGCAGGGCATGCTTATTGGCTCTGTCAAAGGCTGACTGATTACAATCATCGATAAGGGAGAGGATATTTTTGAGAAAACCAGGATCAATCATGCTTGTGTGCCTGCTTCTTCTTAGTGTGGCGCTGGCGGGGTGCTCGTCCAGCAATCGCGGCAACGGGGAGAAGGGCGATGCTTCCTCCGGCGACAAAGTATCCATCAACGTTTTTGCGCATCAAGGCTCGGATACCAATCTGCAAACGAACAAGTTTACGAAAAAGATGGAAGACAAATTCAACATCCAGTTCCATTGGACGACGGTTCCCTTTGACGGAGCTGCTGAAAAGAGGCAGATCTCGCTTGCCTCGGGCGATTATCCTGACCTGTACCTGCTCATTCCTTGGGTGGACCGCTTCTCGCAAACGGACTTGCTGAAATTCGGCCAGCAGGGCGTTATCCTGCCGCTTAACGACCTGATCGACAAGTACGCCCCAAACATCAAGAAAGTGCTTGACAGCAACGAATATTATAAAGCGATGAATACAGCTCCTGATGGCAACATCTACGGTCTGACCGGCTTAAATGAATGCTTTCACTGCTCCTATCCGAATAAAATGTGGGTTAATACAAAATGGCTGAAACAGCTCGGGTTATCCGAACCCGGAACGACGGATGAATTCAAGGCGGTGCTCGAAGCGTTCAAAACCAAGGACCCGAATGGCAACGGAAAGGCGGACGAAGTACCGCTTAGCGGGTCCATTGAAAATTTTGGCGTGCACATCATTCCGTACCTGATGAACGGGTTCATTTACGATGATGACAGAACATATCTTGTTGTGAATAACGGCAAGGTCGATACGGCAGCGAGCAAACCGGAGTGGAAGGAAGGACTCACATATATTAAATCGCTATACGATGAAGGTCTGATCGATCCCGGCGCCTTTACACAAAATTCGGGGGCATTCAAGAAGATTGGCGATAACGCCGATGCGCAGCTGCTAGGAGCAGGCGCAGCCATGCACCCGGCCCTTTTTGTGAATACGGATGAGGGCTCGCCGTACGGCAAGGACTACAACGCGATTCCTCCGCTGCAAGGACCACATGCGAACTATGCAACCTACAACTATCCGATTGATCCCGGAGCATCGTTTGTGCTGACGAACAAGGCCAGCGAGCAAACGCAAATCGCAGCTATTCAATTGCTGGATTACCTCTATACGCAAGAAGGTGCGATGAGTGCTTATCTTGGCGAGGAAGGCACCAGCTGGCGCAAGCCGCAGGAAGGTGAGGTCGCGCTGAACGATCAGATCCAGCCGCTCTACAAGTCGATTCCGCTCGCCTCTGGAGAAGAGCCGCGTAATGACAGCTGGGGAGCGATGAGTCAGTACAACCATCACCGGGCATACCGCGACGCGGAAGTACAGGGCACGGACATTTATGCAAGCGACGGATATGAGCGCCGTCTGTATGAAGCAACATTGCTGATGGAAGGTAAGGAGCCCAAAAACGTATTCCCTCACTGGGCGCTGTGGGTCGACCCTGCAAGTGCTGATGAAGTGAGCATGATGCAGACCAATCTCAAGGATTATATTGACCAGAACGCCCTGCAATTCATCACGGGGGCAAAGAGCCTGGATAAGGATTGGGAGGATTACGTGAAAGGGTTGGAGGGACTCAACATCCAGCGTTATGTGGAGATCATGCAATCGTCTTACGATTCCTCGTCTATTTCCAAGTAACTGAATGTAATTTCCAGAATGCACGAGCGCCAGGTTGAGACTTATCCATTGATTACGGAATCGAGGTGTCCGGTTTGTTCGCCAACTTTAGCCTGGATGAAGTGAGGTTAACCGCAGGTGATCTTGCACTTCGCAGGCAGCTTGTCAAAATATACATTGCTACATTCGACGTTGACCGGCTCATGCATACGTTCAAACGCAATGCGGGAATTCCATCATCCGCAGAGCCACTGAAAGGCTGGGAAGCCGAGGATTGCGGTCTGAGAGGGCATTTTGCCGGGCATTTTCTGTCTGCGTGCGCCAAATTCGCCTTGGCTGATCAGGATCAGGCATTGCGAGTCAAAGCCTACGAGATTGTTGACATCATGGCAGCTTGCGCCCGGCCCAACGGATATTTGAGCGCATTCGGGGAGGAGCAGCTTGACCTGCTGGAAAGCGAGGAAAACCGGAAGGTGTGGGCACCTTATTATACCCTGCACAAAATCATGCAAGGACTCATGGATTGCCATGTGTACCTGAACTATCCTGAGGCGCTGAAGCTTGCGGTAAACCTGGCCCATTATATTCATGGGCGGATTATGAAGCTCTCCTTTTGGAAAATCGATGGCATCCTCCGCTGCACAAAGGTGAACCCGGCGAACGAGTTTGGAGGCATGGGCGATGCGCTGTACTCCCTCTTTGACCTCACGGCCGATGCCAAAATATTTGACCTGGCGCGACTGTTCGACCGGGACTACTTTATGGCTCGCCTTGCAGATGGTCAGGATGTGCTTGAGAATCTGCATGCCAACACCCATCTTCCCATGATTATTGCAGCGATGCAACGATATGACATTACCGGGGAGGAAAGATACAAAACGGCAGCCTTGCATTTTTACGATTGCTTGCGGGGAAGAACGTTTGCGAACGGCAATAGCAGCTCAAAGGCTGCAGCTCCTGTTGCAGGCGGAGTTTCGGAAAAATCGGAGCACTGGGGAGGCTGCGGCAGGCTGGAGGATGCACTGACTGGCGGAGAAAGCGAGAGCTGCTGTGCGCACAACACAGAACGAATCCTGGAGCGATTGCTGTCATGGTCATGGTCTGAAGGAGTTGAATATCTGGATCATATGGAATCGCTGAAATATAACGCCATCCTGAACAGCGCCAGCAGCAAAACCGGACTTTCGCAGTATCATCAGCCGATGGGAAGCGGTGCGTCCAAAACATTCAGCAGCGCGTACAACTCGTTCTGGTGCTGCACGGCGTCAGGAATTGAAGCGATGAGCGAGCTGCAGAAGAACATCTGGTTCAAAAGCCAAAACATGCTGCTGTTGAATTCATTTATAGCGTCAACGGTCGAATGGAAAGAAAAACAGGCCAAAATTACGCAGCATACCCATTTCCCTGATTCGCTTGCGTCCACGCTCGTGATCGAGATTGCCAAACCTGCATCTTTTGCATTGCTCCTGAAGGAAAAGGCTGTCAAAGCGGTCAAGATCAACGACATTTCGGTGGGGCTTCAAAAGGAAAACGGGTACATCGTCATTCAACGTGTATTTCATGATCAGGATACAATTGAAATCGAAATCGCTGCGTATTAGCATTTGGTTCCGCTCCAAGGCTCGAACAGCAGGGTGGCGGTGATGTACGGCAGCATCCTGCTTGCACAGCTGGGGCAAAGCGCGTTGTTGAAGGGCATAAACGAACACAATATTCATGAGAGATTTATCAGAATGCCCCAGGATCAGCTGGCATTCGCGGCAGAGGATGAAGAGGGGCATCAAGCCCAATTCATCCCGCTGTTCCGGGTGGAGGAAGAGACGTATTCGGTCTACCTGGATTTGGAATTGGAAAAAGATCCTTCTGCAGACAAACGATTCTCAATTGCCGAGGTGGGCAGCGCAGCGTATGAGAACGAAACATCTTAGCTTGCAGGACGATCAGATAAATTCCGAAAAATGTCTGTCTGAAGCACAGGAATAATTCCGGCTGCCCGTGCTCATGAATAAAACGGACCAAGCTCGCATCTGCGAACCCGGTCCGTTTTTTTTGTTCTTTCCATTCTTTGTTCAATCTTTGCTTGCTGCGACGAATGGGCTTATTTCAGCTTCCCGGCACGTATGTCATCCGTCATGCCAGGATAAGGTGCTATGGAGATCAGTTTCTCATTGTTGATGCCCGCATTTTCAATAAATGTGATATCGGCAAATTCGGGAACGACGTATTTCGGATAGGTTTCATATTTTTCTCGTGATTCAATCATAAGATCGATATAGTCGTTCTGGTAACAGACCGTGATTTCCGGATGATCATGCACCCATTTCGGGAAAAAAATAATGCCGTGCATCCGCATTTCGTTTGGCATGAAGTTTAGGGCAACATCCGTGCCTGTCGGCTCGGTCCACGCTACTTTATAAACGCCCTCCGTCAACTTCACAACGTTTGCTTCCTGATCGCGCACCCAGCGACCTGCAACCATGCCGCTATGAATGCGATAATCAATGGTATGATCGTTTTTGATATAGATTTCGTATTCCCAGCCGTTTTCGTAAGTATATATCATGTGGCTCCCAGTGAAGCCTTGCAGTGCCTCTTTCGTCTCCATATCCATGTGCTCCTTTCCTTATCAAAGGTTGAATAAATTCCTTCCTTGCCCAAGCACAAAGCGCCAAGCGGTCAACAACCTATGTATGCTGATGATGAAGCAATTATGCTTGAGGCATAAGTCTGCGGGCCAGGACAGCTGGATGACAATCAACTCATACATATTAATACATACGATAACGTCCGCTCAAAGCCAGAAGACTGAAGAAGTACAGACAATTGTCATAGTATCGGCGCGCACCTTGGCGTAATGGCGTATTCCAGAACTGATGCACGAACGGGTTAGCATGCGGCCCGTCGGCGGCCAGAGAAGCCATGGCATTGGTGGCGAGCAATCCGATGGGGTGCAGAGACAGTTCATCAAATGGCTGACCCTCAATCGTGTAACGGCGATAATCCGATACTTCAATTTCGCTGAAAAATGCCTGGATACGATTGGACTGCGCCACCTGCCAGCGATCCTTGCGGAACCATTCCCAGTCGAGGGCTATGTTGGCCGCTACCCGGTAAGCATCACTGTAGAAATGCCGGAAATCGCCATGGTGCTGAGGTGGTGCAGGCGTTCCGTCAAAATTTGCATATTCAGGCGAAAGTCCGGTTACCGGATGACAGGCTTTATGCAGATAAGCCCGACTCTCGGCGGCAGCTTCGTTCCAGAACGATTGATCACGCTCATCCGCGTATTTGGCGAACAGCTCGTAAAAATGGGGCAGGTGATAGGATGGATCGCTGAATGGTGATTCCGGTATGAATTTAATCAGTTTGGTTTCGGGGTCCCACATCGGATCGCCAACGCCGTTCTCCCCTTGATGTACGCAGGCACGCAGTATTTTCCGCGCTTGTACGGCATAATCATAAGGCTCTGGACCGTCGCCCCACCGATTGGAGGCGAAGAACAGGGCCATGGCAAAAAATTCCTCACCATCAGGGGCAGGTCCCTGAGATATCCGGGTGCCATCCGGCTTGCAATGCCATGCAAAATAATCCTTGTATCGGCCTTCGGTATGCTGCATATACGTTTTCGAGAAATTCCAGAGTCGATTGAACTCTTCTTTTTTGTCCATTTGCACAGCCATCATCATCCCGTAAGACATGCCCTCCGAGCGCACATCCAGATTGCCGGTGTCGAGTACATATCCTTTGTCCTCACCCATCGGGTAATAGATTCGCGTATCGGCATCTCCATAAAACAATTCGGTCCACGTTTTTTCGAGCTTTTCCGTAATTTCGCTGTCGTCATAGCCCAGTTCAAGAAACAGATTCCGGTATGTTCCCGTGTAAAATGCACCTTTGTCCGTGATGGTCATTCGCTTCCTCCTTGGTATCTCGATTTAGTCAAATTATAACATGACAAATACTAACCAAATTAAAGCGCTTTCCAGAAAAAATATAGGTAATTCCAACCGAGTATTCTCTTCGCTTGATTTTCATTGTATGTTAAAACAAAAAACTATACTTTATCAGGGAGAAAAGCAAGTTATCGTCAGGTTGATGGTACATAATGTAAGCGTTACACTTTAAGGTGAAAGGGTAAAAGACTGCGTTCCATTGACTGACCGTGCCTGTTGCTTGTTTCTCTCCATTGTTCTTCTCAAGTGTCTGCTTCTTTCTTCACATTTGTTACAGGAAAGGGTGATGGATGTCCATGCTCAACAATTCAGCGGATTCGGCAAATGAAAAGGAAGTTCCAACGGCACCGCGTGACCCGGTTGGGGTTGCTGAAGCTGTGAATGAGCCACCGGTTGATTCCGAGTCACAGGCGTATCGCAATATGATTGCCAAATCTCTTTTGAGCAAAGGGAATAACACCAGATTGAAGGCTGCTATCGAAAAAGCAAAAGGCGGCGAGCCCGTGACCATCGCTTATATTGGCGGTTCGATTACCCACGGCGCAGGGGCCATGCCTCTTCATCTCAATTGTTACGCCTATCGCTCGTTTGAAATTTTCAAGCGCATGTTCGCTCCATCTGAGGACAGTCCAATTCGTCTAATCAAAGCAGGCGTAGGCGGCACGCCGTCACAGCTGGGCATCATTCGCTATGACCGGGATGTGCTTAGGGACGGGACAGTCCAGCCGGATATTGTCATTCTGGAGTTTGCAGTAAATGATGCAGACGATGAGACCCAAGGCATTTGTTACGAGAGTCTGGTGTTAAAGGCGCTTGATGCAGATAACAAGCCAGCCGTCATTTTGCTGTTCAGCGTGTTTGAGAATGACTGGAATCTTCAGGATCGGCTGGCTCCTGTTGGCTGGCACTATAATTTGCCTATGGTGAGTGTAAAGGATGCTGTGGTGGAGCAATTCCACTGGACACTGGAACAGGGCCATGTCATTTCCAAAAAGCAATTTTTCTACGACATCTACCATCCGACCAATGCCGGGCATCATATTATGGCTGATTGTCTGGGCTGGCTGTTCGACGTAACCGATCAATCTGTCCTGGACGGGGAGGATGAAGACAGTACGAATGAAAGGCCGCCGCTAATTGGGGACCATTTTGTCGGCACAAAGCTGCTGGACCGTCTGAATGGGGACAGTATCGCCCGGATTGAGGCGGGTGGGTTTCGGGAGACGGACACCGATCTGCAACTGACGGAGATGGATGATCATGCATACGGTACACCACTATTTCCCAACAACTGGATGCACACGGGGCAGAACGTAACGGGCCATGCCAGCTTTAAGCTAATCCTGCGGAGCAAACGACTTATTTTGGTATTTAAGGATTCCGGCAGAGCCGATTTCGGGACAGCTAATATCAGGGTGGATGGTGCACTGGTGAGGACGGCTGACCCGCATCTAGTGAACTGGACGCATTGCCATGCTGTAATCCTGTACGATGAAGAACATTCCAGAGAGCATACTGTGGAGATTGCAATGGCTGAAGGCCATGAGGACAAACGATTTACGATTTTGGGATTTGGTTTTGTTGATTAGCCGCAACATCATGTTAAGCCGGAACGAAAGACGTATGTTGGGAAAGGAGAATGATGATGATAATAACTACGGCACCGGAAGGGTATGACCAGTACAGGGAAAACATACGGCATGGCAACATTGAAATGGTGGAATATTTCTCGGCAACGGTAGGGAATTCGCGCAAAACCATGGTGTATACTCCACCCGGATATTCCGTTGAATATACCTATAATGTGCTTTATCTTTTGCATGGGATCGGTGGAGACGAAGCCGAATGGCATAATCATGCCAATCCACAAGTGATTCTCGACAATCTGTACGACGATAACAAGCTTGAACCGATGATTGTCGTTTTTCCTAATGGCCGCGCAATGCCAAACGACAGGGCTGAGGGAGATCTGTTTGATCCGGAGAAAATAAAAGCATTCGAGACGTTTGAGTCCGATTTACTTCACGATTTAATTCCTTTTATTGAATCGAATTACCATGTACGGACGAAAAGGGAGAACCGGGCAATTGCAGGATTGTCCATGGGCGGAGGCCAGTCTTTAAATATCGGATTGAAAAATTTAAACCATTTTGCCTGGATCGGTGCGTTCTCCGCAGCTCCAAACACCAAAGCCCCGGAGCTGCTTCTCCCGCATCCATCAGAAGCGTCATCGCTTCTTCGATTGCTCTGGTTGTCCTGCGGTGACCAAGACAACCTCAAGCAAATCAGCGAACAGATGCACGCTTATTTGGCACAGCACGAAGTACCTCATATTTGGTATGAGGAGAGCGGTGGACATGATTGGCCTTTATGGAAGAATGATCTGTATCAATATTCCAAATTAATTTTTCAATATTAAAAGAATTGGATAGACAAACCTTGAGATTTCACCAAGAAACAGACAAGAACAAAAAGACAGGAGCATTCCTACTGTGGCTGAGACAGGGGAGCGCTTTTGTCTTTTTGTTCTGGTTTTGACAAGGTATATGAAGACGAAGATCCCTTTTTTTAAGCTTACGATTGGTTCCTACTTTAATGCAGCTGTGAATGTGGTAACACTCTGGGCAGGAAGTTGAGCAGTAAAAGAATTGTTAGTGATGTTAATGGAAGATCCGGCTGCCAGATTTCTTGTGCTGTCCGTAATCCAGGAAGATACGGTTGAGGCGTTCCCGTTTTGCAATACGAACTTTTGGTTTACAGCGGAAGTACCTCGGTTGATTGCTACGATAACCACCTTGTTATCTCCTTTGTATGCAGAGATAAACGTTTGGGTATCCGGATTTTTCGTCGCCTCAACTCTTACAAAGCCTGGGCGAACAAACTTGGAAAAATGGGCCATGTTATATCCCCGCTTGCTAATAGTGCCATCCTCTTTCATGGGTCCGTATTGTCTACGAATATACCACCACACATACGCCTGGAAATCTGCCTCTACCATTGCATTATGGATGTGATAGGAGACATCCAGCGCTTCTGGCCAATTATCTGCTGAGTTCGCATTACTATTAGGGTAGTATACCTCCGACATCCAAAGTTCCTTGCCAGCACCTTTTTGTTTAAAAAGTGGGTAAGGGAAATTGTTAAACTGTGTACCATACGTATGTGCACCCAGAATGTCCATGTTTGCTAAAGCTTGAGGATCATTCAGTATGGGGTCTGACATTTCTTTCAAGTAAGAGAAGGATTCTGGCGCCATTACTTTTGCTCCTGTAATGGAGCCTGCATAATCTTTCATGAATCGAAGCATCTCCTGAGGTGTCCACCATGTCCAATCATGCGCATAATCCGGTTCATTTTGCACGGAGATTGCATAGAGATTAACACCGTTGGATTTCATGTAAGAAACAAAGTCGTTAAGATGCTGGGAATACGCTGCATATTTGTCGTATTTAAGGCGCTTGGCTGCAGTGTCTCCATTACGATTGAATGTTTCCACCATATCACTTGGGGGATTCCATGGTGACGCAAAGACGATCGCCCCCAGCTCGATGGCTCGTTTCGCGGTAGGCACTTCTTTATACCAATTGTTTTTGTTTTCATCAATATACACACGCAAAATCGAAAAACCTAGCTGATTTTGTCCATTACCGAATGCCGTATCTCTTTGTGCTGATGTCAAATCTCCAATCCAGGCCGGATGATTGATTCCCCCAAATCCCTTGATAAGCTGCTTTTCAGAGGACAAGTTCACAGTAACATCGCTGGCAGCCGAAGCCTGAATTGGAGTTAAGATCAGCGGCAAGGCAGTCAGGATGGCCAACAGAATACTAATTGACTTCTTTAATTTGAATAACAACACTACACTCTCCTCTAAACTAAATTTTTCAACCTGAACAAGCAAGCCTAGACTTATTTTGAGACCTATTTTGGGCCAATCATTTTCTTGTATCACCTTCTTTTTTTTACAAAAACATATAAAAGATATGGAATTATTTATATGTTTTTGTAATGTTATGAATTTAATTCTACGGGAATAAATAAGAGATTTAAACCGGACAGATTCCAGTTTTTGAGCACAGAAGAGAGATTGATTGTTGTTCTGATCAGGTATGATTTGGCTATAATAGTTCGTTTCGAGCTGAGAAGCTTGTTACAAGCATGTGCCAAAACAGGCTTAATGCTGGCGTAACCAGTTTATTACGATGTCTTACTGCATAGATCGTTCTAACCGGAGTCCAATCGGGAATAGGGCAGGCTTTGAGTTCTCCTTTTTGCAGCTCCTGAATAATGGAGGCTTCAGATACCATGCCAATACCAAGATTAAGGCGAACAATGGATTTCAATGCCTCGGAACCGGATATTTCAATGGCGTGGGTGAACTGGACCCCATGTGCTTCCGCCCATTGATCAATCAGCGTGCGACTGCTTGAGCCCTCCTCATGAGCAACGAGCGGATATGCCTGCAAATCCATGGGGTGAACGATACTTTGGCGAGCCAGCGGATGCTCGGGATGGAAAATAATGACCAGATCATCCTTCATCAGTGGTTCAAAGATCAGATCCGCATCATCCGGGGAAGTATGGGAGATAACGCCCACATCCAATTCGAAATATTTTATTTTCTCCATTATGTAGCGTGCCGGTTTTACATCAAGACTCAGGAGCAGATTATGCTGCTGTTTGAAATCGGATAACAAGGATGGAAGCATATATGTGGCGGGTGTATGGGTACTTCCGATCAGCAATCGACCAGTTTCGGAGCCCCTGTGGTCGTCCAGAGTGCGGAGCATTTCCTCGTTCAGGGCAACAATCTGACTGGCATAGTGGTACAGTGCCTTGCCAGCTTCCGTCAATTTGATGACATGATAGGTTTTGGTATGAAACAGGGCAATCCCGGCGTCCTCCTGCAGTTTGTTCAAATGGAATGTCACTGTCGGTTGTGTAATATTCAGCTTATGTGCGACTAAGTACAGCTTTTGCAATTCCACGACGTAGACAAACACCTTCAATTGCTGCAAATTCATCCGTTAACGTCTCCTTTTGGCCTAAACATTGATAATATCTATATTATCATATAATACATTAATATCATTTAAATTAGCGTTTACTTTCCCCTAATATGAATCTCCAATAATAGCTTTAGGATGAAGATAGATTCAACAAGCAACATATTTGAGGGGGAGAATGATGAATAACATTTGGCGAAAAAGATTAAGCGGAATGAGCTTGCTGCTCGTACTGGTTACGGCAGGATGCGGAGGAGGAACGATAACAACAGGGAGTGGATCATCTAACGGCGAAACTGCCGCACCGGTCTCTTCTACAGCTGAAGGCAGCAGCTCACTTGCCCAGGAGGACACAGGTGAGACCATCTATTTATATGGGAATGACTTTGTGGATATTGTGGCACCTGAATTTGCCAAACAGACCGGATACAAAATAGAGGCTGTACATTATGGCGGCGGAGAGGCTCTGGCCAAAATTGAAGCCGAGCAGGGCAATCCACAGTGGGATGTTGTCATGATGGACGGTCACGGATCGATTCGCAGCCTGGCAGACAGGGGATTTCTGATGACGGACTGGACTCCTGATCATATCGGTAACCTGACCGAATACGGCTCCTCGCTGGTTCCCGAGGACCACGCGTATACTCCAATCAGTATTCATGCATCTGCGGTTATCGCTTATAACACCAACCGTCTTACCAAGGAGCAGGCGCCGAAGACCTGGGATGAGTTTTTTGAATATAAGGGCACCGCAGGTCAGGCTGATCCGGCGGTTGCGGCACCTGCATATCCGCTCGTTTCTGCACTGTTTTATAAGTGGGGCATTGATCAGGGAGAGCAAAGGTATGCACAAATGATGGGCAATGGTCTCAGAGTTTATCCCAAAAACGGTCCTCTGGGCAGTGCCCTTGTCTCAGGGGAAATCGATATTGCAGCGCTCCAGGAGAGCAATGCTTATGACCTGAAGTTATCGGGAGAACCCGTTGAACTGGTCTGGCCGGAAGAAGGTGCACCGGGAAGCTTACGTGTTGCTGCCATCAGCAAACAGACCAAGAACCCTGCCGCTGCTAAGGCTTTTGTAGAGTTCATGCTTGAACCGGAAACGCAGCAGATGTTAGCTTCCCTCGATTCATCCGACAGCTTCTTTACCCCATTGGTAAAGGGAGTAGAAGCGAGGAAGGAACGCGAGACGAATGCAACTTTCATTCTTCCGCCAGCTGAATGGGCCGCCGAACACGAGGTACAGATCAAAACCTGGTTTGCTGACCAGAACGTAAATTAAGAGGAACAACCTATGAAAAACTCTGGAACACGTTGGGGAGTCGGCGTAGCGCTTCTGTTATTCATCATAATTTTTCTGCCGCTGCTTGCGGTTCTGTTGAACGCGATATTGCCCGGCTTGTTTTTTGGCAACATACAGTTTCAGGGCTTCGGACTACTCGGAGAGATATTTCACCGACCCTTGTGGCGACAGTCCTTGCTTAACTCCGTGTGGCTTGGGATAGGAACTGCACTTCTGGGCACGTTGATTGGAGCCTCGCTAGCTATGGTAAGGGCGCGCTGGAACTTTGCATCAGGGCGTCTGCTGGATGCCGGAGTCTGGCTGCTGCTCATCGCGCCTTCGTTCATGCTGGCTCAAGGATGGGTGCTGTTTGCTGGTGCTGACGGACTTGCCAGCCGATTGCTCGGTATGAACTGGGTGACAGCTGCTCTGTTTCAACCTTCCGGGCTTATGGTCATTATGGCCCTGAGCAAATTTCCGCTGGCTTATCTGACGGTTCTTGCTGCAACGGAATGGAATGTCAGCCAATACGGACATGCTGCCCGTTTGAATGGCGCTCACCCATGGACGGTATGGCGCACGGTGGAGTTACCACTTGCGGCTCCTTCCATTGTAGCGGGAGCTACGCTGGTATTTATAGATACTGTCGGTGATTTTGGTCTGCCAGCGGCATTGTCCACGGTCTACCGATTTCCTACACTGACATATTCAATCTATTCTGCCATCTATCAATCTCCTGTTCGTTTTGATATGGCCGGAGTACTTGCTTTTTATCTGGTCGTCCTATTGGCAATGGCCATGACTGTTCTGCTATGGTCTCTGCGCAGATCCAGGTTTGATTTCTTGAATGCGAGAGCGGTCAGAATGATTAAGGTTAGACCGAAGAGCACACTGTTTCTGAATGGAGTAACCATTGTATTTTTAATGATGAGTATCGGCATTCCGGTGGGAAGCAGTCTATGCGTTTCCTTGATGAAAAAGGCTGGTAACAAATTGGTTTGGCCAAATTTGACCCTTGATCATTATTTTTCCCTGTTTGCAGCGTCCTCTACGGACCACAAGCAGCTCAGTTTTTTTGAAGGCATGCTCCATTCATTGACGATTGCTGCAATCGCAGCAGGCATCAGTATCATCATTGGATTCATCGTGGCTTATGTCCTTACATTTACGGAATTTAAAATGAAGGGCTGGCTGCAGTTATTCTCGATCATATCGCTGGCTGTGCCGGGGATTGTGATGGGAATCGGTTACATTTTTGTCTGGAATCAAAAGTGGCTGGAGACATTCAATCTGCACCTCTATGGGTCTCCCTCGCTGCTTGTGATCGCAGTTATTGCAGGTGCTGTTCCATACGCCGTACGTGTTCAGTTGGGCTCTTTCGGCACCATCTCGTCCTCTATCCTGAATGCCGCGGCAGTGCAGGGAGCAGGAACATTGGCTCGAATGCTGCACATTGTTCTTCCCTTGGTACGCAGATCATTGCTGCTTGCCGTCCTGACGGCCTTTGGCACAAGTGTATTCGATCTTGCTTTGACTTCCATGCTGCAGCCGGCCAATTATGTGCTGATGCCGCTTGTGATTGATCAAGCCTTTGAGTTTGGTCGTTATGGGTATGCAACGGCAGCAACTGTTCTGAGTGGAGGGATGGTTCTCCTGATCATTGTACTCATTCAATTTACAGGAGAGGCCATATTTAAGTGGAGCGATCGTCGAGAGAGAAACAGAACCAAGATTCAGGAAAGGCATACCCATACGGTACAACAAGGAGGCTCACCATATGAATTCAATTCTTAAACTGGAAGGGGTGCACAAGTCCTTCGATAAACAGGTTGTACTCAGGCCGATGTCTTTTGCCCTGAATCATGGGGAGAGGATCTGCATTCTCGGACCTTCGGGATGTGGAAAATCCACCCTGCTGCAACTGATTGCGGGACTGTTAAGAGTGGATGGAGGAAGCATTGAAATGGATGGTAAAAGCGTGGACACCAGACATCAGTACATCCCTCCAGAAAAACGTCCGGTAAACATGGTGTTCCAGGATTATGCGCTGTGGCCGCATATGACCATTCGCCAGAATATCGAGTACGGTATGAAACGCGGCAAAATCGGCTCCACTGTTCGTAATCAGCGAGTGGATCGACTGCAAGCGATGCTGCAGTTGGACGGGCTGCTGGACCGTCTGCCCTCCCAATGCTCGGGTGGGCAGCAGCAACGCGCCGGAATGGCGCGTGCACTGGCAACGGAACCTTCCATACTGCTTATGGACGAACCGTTATCCAATCTTGATGTGAAGCTGAGGACTGAGATGCGAAGTGAATTGGGGAGACTTTTGTCGGATCTGGAAACCACAGTGCTCTATGTTACCCATGACATGCTGGAGGCTTTTACTTTGGCTGACCGGATTTTGGTGCTTCGTGAAGGACGAATTGATCAGTTTGCCGAACCTCAGCAATTATTTACGCGTCCGGCAATGCCTTGGGTTGCCCGCTTAATGGGATACCATAATCGAATTAACGGGATCTATACAATAGGAGCATCATCCGTCATGATTGCAGGCCGGTGTATTGCAGGGAGGATGATAGATCCAGGACTTGGCGGACAGGCAGCCATTATTATGCTTCACCCGGAGCAATTAAAGCTTCGAGCAACAGACGAGGAAGGAAATCATAATGAGATCAGGGGTACGGTTATACAAACCATTTTTGAAGGCATACACTGGAGAGTAATTATCGCAACAGAGGATCATCAACGTATTCATGCGTTTCATGCTGAACCTCTGGAACTGGGCTCGGCATGCTGGGTTCAATGTTCCCCAGAGCAAACGATGATCTATCGGGGAGGAGCACACACGGAAGATGAGTAGACTGCTGGCCGTGTCTGATATACACGGACATGGACATCTTCTGAAGCAGCTGCTGGCTGCTTCAGGTTATAATCCTGACAAGGACTGCCTCGTTTTGTTGGGAGATTACGTGAATAAGGGGCCGGATTCCTGGGGAACGCTCCAGCTGGTGCATGATCTGACCCAAAAAGGTGCCATTGCCTTACAAGGGAATAATGAACGCAAGTGGCTGCGTTCCATGCCTGATTCAATCCCGGCAAGCCATGATGAGATCGCAAATGTCCGCAAATTTTTGGATCAAATGCCGTTATGGTATATATGTGATTCCTATTTGTTCGTACATGCTGGTATTCGTCCTGGAATTCCGCTAGACCATCAAACCGCTGAAGATCTGACCGAGATCAGACAGCCCTTTTTTGAAAGCCCGGTTAACCCTGAATATACAATTGTATTTGGTCATACCTCGACGTACCGCTTTCTTGTTCCGCCGTGGCAAATATGGATTGGAGCAGGCAAAATGGGGATTGATACTGGAGCCGGTCACGGATATTATGTCAGTCTGATCGATCTTACACATCGCTTGCAATGGTACATTTCTGTCCATTCTCCATCGACTGTCAGATGTTCTGTCATCCCCGGCTCATCCGGGGGACTGGAAGACAAGAGCATATATTCATAGACTGCAAAACAAAACAACCGTTCCTGACGGCTTATATTTTCCTTGTGGGCGTTATAAAAAATCGATTTGATTTTATGGAACATAATTGAAGGTATTCCAATAAGGTTGAAGAATACCCTAATAGAAATAGAATATAAATTATAAAGGGGAATGAAATGCGTAAACGTCTTACTAAAAATATACCGATATGGTTCCTTTTTGTCACGATCGTGGTATTTATTCTGCTATGTATTAATTTTGTTGAAATGAACACTAGAATTAATATGCTTGCAATGGTAATTTTGAGCATTGCTAATACATTTCGATTGTGGAAGAATGAACGTCAGTTAGCTCTGATTTTTCTGTTGCTAAGTGTTCTGTGTACGTTCTTTCTTATCAAGTCTTTAGTTTTATATTGATTGAGGAACAGGAAATAGTCATTCGTGATATGATGGAAAGTCTAAAAGCCGATAAACACCACTGCTTCTGTGTGTTTATGGGCTTTTCTTAAACGTTTTGAGATTACTGAGTTCTAGTTCTAATACTTTATTTTTGATGCAACATTCTAAAGAGTCTAAGTTGGAAGTTGAACAGGGAATGAAAATATTTTGACATTCTGATTTAAATATCGTAATATTACGATATAACGATTCAGGAGGGGTAATTTTGAATACTGAAGCTTTTGATAGCACTAATCTAAAACTGTTCGACGAGCCTGCTAATTTACTGAAAGCTCTATCTCATCCGATTCGTCTGTGCATTGTGCGCGGGTTGATGCGAAAAAAGAAATGCAATGTTTCATATATGCAGGAGTGTCTGGATCTCCCGCAATCAACAGTGTCTCAGCATTTGCAGAAGCTACGCAGTGCAGGTATTGTAGCGACTGAGCGCAATGGCCTTGAAGTAAATTATGTGCTTGCCGACCAACGGATTGAACAGATGATACCTATTTTGTTTGGAGAGGAAGATTGTGAATCATGAGCAAAAAAGTACTGATTGTAGGCGGAGTAGCGGGTGGTGCATCAGCAGCTGCCCGTCTGCGCCGTCTGGATGAACATGCCGAAATTATCATATTTGAAAAAGGACCCTATATATCGTTTGCCAATTGCGGCTTACCTTATTATATTGGTGGCTCGATCGAGGATCGAGAACGTCTGCTGGTACAAACGCCTAAAGGTATGGCTGATCGCTTTAATATTGATGTACGTACTCGAAGCGAGATCGTCGCTGTTGATCCGCATACTCGTACAGTTCAGGTAGAAAGCCAGGAGCGTGGTCGATATGAAGAAAGCTATGACGAATTGATTTTGTCACCAGGTGCCAAGCCAATCGTTCCTGATCTGCCGGGTAAGGATAATCCACTGATTTATACGGTGCGCAGCATTCCTGATATTGATCGGATCAAGAAGCAAATAAGTTCGTCTAACAACGCATCATCAATTGTTATTGGTGGAGGATTTATTGGTGTTGAAATGGCAGAAAATTTGAAGGAAGCCGGGTTGGATGTGACGTTGGTAGAGGGGAATGGTCAGCTGCTCACCCCATTTGATGCTGAGCTGGCAGCAGCCTTGGCACAGGAAATGGAGCAAAATGGGGTAAAGCTGCTGTTTTCCCAGCGTGTTCAGGGCTTTCGTTCACTTGAGCAGGGAATTGGTGTCGAGCTTGTTGATGGTCGTGTTCTGACAGCTGACATGGTTATTCTTGCAATCGGTGTAACTCCAGATACAGCTTTTCTGAGAAATAGCGGAGTTTCCCTGGGAACACGTGGACATATTATGGTGAACGATGCACTCGAAAGCAGTGTGCCACATATCTATGCTGTTGGCGATGCGATCGAAGTAACTGACACCATTCATGGCACAAAGACAGCTATTCCGCTTGCTGGACCTGCCAACAAACAGGGACGCATTGTTGCAGATCGTATTGCCGGACTAAGCTCCATCTACAAAGGAACACAAGGGACAGCCATTATTAAAGTGTTTGGAATGACCGGGGCAGCTACAGGCAGTAATGAGAAAACACTAAAACGTCTCGGCATCGAGTATCGAACTGTAATCGTGCATCCTGCATCTCATGCATCGTATTATCCCGGTTCCAGCGCGATTACGCTGAAACTGCTGTTTACACCGACAGGTAAAATTTTAGGCGCACAAGCAGTTGGTTATGACGGAGTGGATAAACGGATTGATGACATTGCTGTAGCCATTCATTTTGGGGGTCACATCAGTGATTTGACAGAGCTTGAGTTGAGTTATGCGCCACCGTATTCCTCTGCAAAAGATCCGGTTAATATGGCTGGTTATGCAGCTGAAAATATCATGGCAGGGCGTGTTGAAACGTTCACCTATGATCAGCTATCTGAACGCCAGCCGGAGCAATCAATACTGCTGGATGTACGCAGTGAGCTGGAGCATCGCAATGGGAATATTCCAGGTTCAATAAATATTTCAGTGGATGAGCTTCGTCAGCGTTTAGATGAATTAGACCCAACCAAAGATATTTGGGTATACTGCCAGGTTGGTCTGCGTGGATATACAGCTTCGCAAATTTTGCGACAACATGGCTTTAAGGTGAAAAATCTGAGTGGAGGTTATAAAACATACCGCCAAGCGCAATTTCGGCCCGCTCCAATTTCTACCGGCAACGACGTAAATAATGACGGACAAGATCAGAACAATAATTCGAAACATGCTGTAGTAAAGGAAAGAGAGCTTCCCAACCCAACCTCTGCACAGCCACAGCGTATCGATAACGAGTTGAACGTGTGCGGTTTAAGTTGCCCCGGCCCGCTGATTCAACTCAAGCAGAAAATGGATCAACTATCGAATGGAGAGACCCTGCGGGTGAAAGCTTCCGATCCAGGATTTTATGAAGATGTGAAAGCATGGGCAACCATGTCTGGCTCCTCACTCCTACACTTGGAACGATCCAAAGGCGGCACTATTGAAGCTGTTATTGCGAAGAATATCGCGCAGCCCGTATCTTCAGCTATGGAAACTCCTAAAGAGGAGCCTGCCAGCACGATGGTTGTCTTCAGTGGTGATCTGGATAAAGCGATTGCTTCTCTTATTATTGCAAATGGGGCAGCAGCAAGTGGACGTAAAGTAACCATGTTCTTCACTTTCTGGGGATTGAATATTATCCGTAAGCATCAGCCACAGCCTGTATCCAAAACAATGATCGGCCGCATGTTTGACATGATGTTACCGCGCGGCAGCCACAAGCTTGGCATGTCCAAAATGAATATGCTCGGCGTTGGTCCGAAGATTATCCGCAGCGTTATGAAGAATAATAATGTTGCTTCTCTGGAAGAACTGATGCAGACCGCAACTGCGCAGGGAGTTGAGTTTGTCGCTTGCCAGATGTCCATGGATTTAATGGGGATTCAGCGTGAAGAATTAATGGATTCGGTTAACATTGGTGGAGTGGGTTATTATCTGGGGCAGGCAGCTCAGGCAAATCATAATCTATTTATTTAAAAATCGGTGTATTAGTAAACCATTCAACTGTTCAGTGACATGTATTATCTTAAAAAGATAAAAGGCAAAAGCCCCTTCGTTTCTGAAGGGGCTTTGTTTCGTTTATTACATTACCTTTGGACGAAACGTAGTGGGCTGTTTATGCGGGCTCAGTCGAGCTAGTGCTTCCTTCATTTTTAGGTTCCATCAAAAGGATATGACATTCCTTTTCGGCGGAAGGTTTGATCTCGAGTCCCCTCTGGACAATAAACATCTCATCTTTGAATATTCTCACCTGACCATCACAAAAATCAATGATCATCTCGCCTTCAATCACGAAAAATAACTTATCGGTTTCGTGATGAACATGCCATTCATATTCCCCGGCAATTTTAACGATTTTAAATTGATAGTCATTCATTTCACCTATTAATTGGGGGGACCAATTATCGTTTATTTTAGATAGTTCCTCGCTTAGTTTAATCGCTTGATAATGAATAATAATCCCTCCTTGTTGTACCTTCAGTATTCTGATGCATACGCAATTCAAGACATGATGATGTTGTTTCCTTGGTCTACCATAAGTATACGGATTTAATTTTGGATATAAAATGGATGCCTGTTGAAGTTAGCATGGATTATTGATGAACTTCCGTCGATATTCAGTAGGAGAAAAGCCAAATTCTTTCTTGAACACTTTACTGAAATAAAAGGGGTCAGCGATTCCAACCGTTTGTGCAATTTGCTGTACTGGCATATCGCTTGTAAATAGCATTTTTTGCGCTATGTTAAGACGGTGTTTTAATAGATATTCTGCCGGTCCTAACTTGAAAAGGAATGTGTGCAAAATGTTCTGCTAACTGATTCACGTCTATTTTCACGTTGCGTACCTCATTTCGATAATAGGTTGCTGATGATTCTGCGATTTATCCGGGTATAACTCATCTTACATTATTGATAACGATTATCATTGTCAACTTATAAAATGAAAAAACACATCACTTGGGTAATTTTAACAGGGAATATGAGGACACATCGTCGAATACGTAAAATATGTTGGTCGCCTTGTGCCTATTTACTGTAAATGAGGCAAACCATAAACTTCGAGGAACGTTTTTTTCTTCTGATCTTTAAGCAAGTTAATGTATCTTCCCAGCCAATAGAACGTAATAGAAGTAACTATTCTGATATCGAGGTGATTAAATGAAAGCTGTAAGTAAGTTGCTGGTCCTATGTATGATTCCTCTATTATTGTCTGCCTGCTTACACAACGCGGAAAGTAACCACCCGACCATTAATTCGGAACTGAGTCCTCCAGTTGAAATTTCATTGGAAGAGGCGGAAGCTAGAACCCCGTTTGAAATCCAACAACCGTCAGTGCCTTTCCAAGTTACTCAAAAATCAGCAAGGATTTTAGATACCAATGGTAAATTTGATGCAGTAGAAATCACGTATGCCAATCCCGATGAAGGATTGAACCTGATCATTATGATTACAAACTCACAGGTTGATACGCCTCCGAATGGAAAGAAAGGTCTAAAATTATCTAATGGTTCGCAAACGTGGGACCAAGGGGACGGACATGTAAGTGCCGTCTATTGGAGAAACGAGGGGTTAACTTACTCTCTTGTTTCAGGGAAAAATAACAATCTTGAACCGTTATACGATTACCAAACATTAATTGAAATAGCAAATACAATAATATGATTTTGATATGCTGAATGGTTATGGTAAAGGGGAGATCGATGTTAGAACGGATGATTAATGATGGTAGCCAATCAGGTCACACCTCATCTATAGTTAAATAAAATCAAGAAGGCAGATGATCAAACGTGATCGAATGCCTTTTTTTGGTTCGTCGAAACTACTTTTTAAAGTTTTTTATTTACAAAGTAGTTTCGTTATTGTATATTCAGGACATAAAAAAGGTGAATTTTTCCATAAAATCATTTAGGTATGGGGGTGTAGGAGACAAACAACAATCCAATTGGAATTTTTGATACTCCGTACAGAGCGACTACAATTGGTATTATGCTGGTTCTGACAACTGTAGCTTTTGAGGGACTGGCTATCACGACAATTGCCTCGAAAATGGCACAAAGCTTGCAGGGCATTCATTTGTACGGTTGGATTTTCAGCGCATTTTTGTTATCGCAGCTTGTAGGAACCTTGGTCATGGGTCAGCAGGTTGACAAGCGCGGCGTTTTTACATCCATGCTTGTGTCGTGTAGTGTTTTTGTGCTAGGTACCATAGTTGCGGCTGTTTCTTTGAATATGGATATGCTTATTGCAGGAAGAGCCCTTCAAGGGTTTGGAGCGGGAGCTTTGATCACATGTGTTTATACCTGTGTAACATTACATTATCCAGATGCTCTTCGTACTCAAATCTTAGCTGCATTCTCCATGGCATTTGTTCTGCCTTCGTTAATCGGGCCTTATGTGGCAGGGCTTATTGCCTCCTATATCTCTTGGCGGTTTGTTTTCTGGATCGTTCTACCCTTGCTTGTATTGGCAATAAGTCTCACATTTCGCTCTTTTCGTGATCTGCAGCTTCGTCAAGCTCTGACTGGTTCAGCCCAAACAGCCAACTCGAAGATTATCCATGCGATTTTACTTGCCATTGGAACGGGATTGTTACTCACAGGGCTCGGGATGATAACCGATTGGAAAGGAATAGTACTGACTTTTGGTGGGTTATTCATCATGATCCCGCTAATGCACAAGTTGCTTCCAATAGGCACTTTCACGGTGGAAAAAGGGTTGCCGGCAACTTTGGTTTCCAGAGGGCTGTATGTTGCTTGTTATTTTACAACGGAGAGTTTTGTGATCCTGGCACTGACCGAAGTGAAGGGGTTATCATCAGATCTCGCGGGCCTGCTTGTTGCAGCAGGGTCTCTGAGCTGGTCCGCAGCAGCGTGGTTGCAAGCCAAGCTTGATGCACGAGATTATGGTCATGGCCGAAAGCGCAGAGTTATGGTGGGAATTGGGATTATGGTCGCTGGAACTATACTTGTGATCCTAGCCCTTATCTTTTCAAGCGGTGGAATTATACTCATCCTAATCTCACAAATGATTACGGGGTTCGGTGTTGGATTGGCCAACCCTACAACTGCGGCTATCGCTTTACAACATGCCGAGTCTGGGAAAGAGGGAGCAATGTCCGCGGATCTCCAATTTGTGGATTCCTTCTATATGGGTGTAAGCATTGGAGTTGGCGGTGCTCTAATTGCTTTGTCCGAAACTTTACAGTGGGGCATATCGACAGGCGTTTTGATGGTGTTAACGCTCCAATTACTCTTTGTTTTATCAAGTTTCTTAGCATCCTTAAGAATTACGGAACTTGTTCATCAAAAACATCATTCATTAAGCGATGCGAAGGATTCGCTTCCCATGTAATGGAAAACGGATACATCGCAAAATACATCATGAAGAACGGGGGTACTTATTGAAATTGGGAGGTGGAAAAGATGGCACGTGTGTTGGTTGTAATTACTCCGGCTGAAGGCCATGTGAATCCGTCGTTAGGATTAGTTACTCAGTTGAGGAACAATGGCGAGGAAGTTGTCTATGTGTGCACGGAGGAGTACCGTTCCCGAATTGAACAAAGCGGAGCCCAGTTAATTACCTATCCATTTCCGCAAGATGCCTTCTCGCATGATCCAGTACTGAAGCCACAGGAGTACAAGCATTCTTATCAATTCATTTATATGATGGTAGGCGGTATCATTCGGAGGGTGATCCCCGCTGTGCTTCGAGCGATAGAACATCAAAAGTTCGATTATTTGATCTTTGATTCCCTGATGGGCTGGGGTGGGACTATTCTTGCCGAAAAGCTGGGAATTCCAGCGGTGTGTTCGATTGCCTCCTTTGCTTTCGCAGAGCCCTTAGGTTCTGGCCAAGATTTGAATGAGAAGGATGATGCCGATACGATGGAACTGTATGAGGCCACGATGAAGATAACGCGTGAGTTGGCCCAAGAGTTCCAAGTGAATATTCCAGCCATGGAAGAGATTCCGGCACATGCAGGTCGGTTAAAGCTCGTGTATACAAGCCGTTATTTTCAGCCGCAGGCAGAAAAGCTGGATGATAGTTTTATTTTCACGGGTCCTTCGATCATACCGCGTCAAGATGCTCCGACCTTCTCGTTCGAGCTGCTTCGTGAACGTTACCCGCAAACGGTGTACATTGCCATGGGAACCATTATAAATAAAAACCTGGATTTTTATCAGCTTTGCTTTGAAGCATTTGGGGATTTGCCGGTGAATGTTGTACTATCTTCTGGAAAATACACCGATATGGAGCCACTGGCTGATCGAATTCCAGATAATTTTATCGTCAAGCCATACATCGCACAGTTGGATATGCTGCAGCATACGGATGTTTTTATTACACATGCCGGAATGAACAGCACTAGTGAGGCGCTTTATTACAACGTTCCATTGGTGATGATTCCATTAACGTCGGATCAGCCTCTTGTAGCCAGTCGGGTAGAGGAGCTGGGCGCGGGTATCACTTTAGATAAGCATAACCTCACCACAACTGGTTTGAGAGAGGCATTAGCAGAAGTACTAAGAAACCCTCTTTATAAACAGCAGGCTTACCTCATCGGCGAATCTTTACGGCAGGCCGGTGGTTATAAGCGAGCCGCCGATACAATTATGAATCATTTTGCTAAGGTCTAATCTTCATATTCCATAATCGTATATAGTACCATTCAAAGTCGCTGAATTAGCGGCTTTTTTTGCTTTAAGGAACCAAGTTATTGTCCCATAATAAACAAGAAAATAGTGCAAAAGAGTACTTGATATTACATGAAATTCAAAAGTTTTATCTTTAGGACAAGACTTATCTTAATAATTTTCTCCACGATAATAGCGCTCCAGTTTGTGATCCAGATGAACGAGCTGCGCTTTTTTCTGCTCGATATCTTCCAACAGCTTTTGCCTTTGATCTTGAATCAGTTTGGTTCTTTCAGGCAGAGTTGAGGTTCCTTCATTTACCTTGTCATAATACGTTTTAATGTCCTCCACACTCATCCCCGTTTCGCGAAGACATTTGATAAAAACCAGCCAATTCAGATCATCTTCCGTGTAAAGACGGTTATTCTGCTCACTGCGCGCAGCAGGCTTCAACAGGCCCTTTCTTTCGTAAAAACGTATCGCCCCGACAGCGATATCGACTTTCTTCGCTACTTCTCCAATTGTTAACATGCTAACCCTCTTTTATCAAAATTTATGGTTGACCTACACTAAGTGTAGCATAGTAACTTATACATTGTTAATGAAAATCAAATTAGAGAAAAGAGGATTCACATGAAAAAAATCGCTTTTGTAACTGGAGCAAATAAAGGTATCGGATTTGAAATCGTTAAGCAGTTAGGTCAGGCCGGCTGGAAAGTCCTCCTTGGTGCACGCAGCGCTGAACGGGGGGAAGCGGCTGTTTCCGAGTTAATTTCCGAGGGGTTAGACATAGAGTTTGTGCAAATCGATATGAGTGACTTGGAAAGCATCAAAAGGTCGGCCGATACGATTACTAAGGATTATCCGGACTTCAAACTTCTGATCAATAATGCGGGTATGCCTGGTGCTTTCTCGCGTTCATTTACGGATACCAAAGAGGAGGATCTGAGGAACGCTTTCGAAGTCAACTTTTTCGGAACCTTCCGTCTGAACCAGCGTTTGTTCCCGTTAATCAAAGATAACGAAGGCACAATCGTTAATGTATCGACCGACATGGCTTCGCTGGATCATATGCAAAATACGGGATTTACTTTAAACGCATTTGACTATAATTCATCCAAAACCGCCAACAACGCCATGACAGTTTCGATGGCATATGAACTCAAAAGCAGCAGGGCTCAAGTATTTGCGGTAACGCCTGGATTCACATCAACAGACCTTAACGGTAATGCCGAAGGCGGTAAATCAAAAGAAGCAGCTGCTGCGATAATCGTGGGTTATGCGACAGATGGCAAACATCATAACGGAGAGTTCTTGGATGAGAAGGGCGTGTACGCCTGGTAATGCAGATCTGCAAAACGATGGTATCGTAAAATACGTTGTTACTCGTTAAAAAACAGACGTATTAAACCGGGTACTCGCTTGGGGCACCCCGTAATACGTCTGTTCTTTTTTTAATAATGAAGAGATATGGGACGACATATGGAGTGGTCTTTATTTTAAAATAACCAAATATTCTTCCCAAGGTCCCACCTCCGAATCGTTTCTTTTGGCCATTATCCAAACGATCTTTGCGATGTGTGTTAAATCATGATCAGCCCATGCAGCAATTCATTCGTTATGAAGTGATCAGTCAATTAACCACTCCGATTGGAGAATGGCATACTGATACTCGTCCACCCAGTTTCCTTTTGACATGTAATTTTGCAACATATGCCCTTCACGCCTCATGCCTAAGCGTTCAAGAACGCGAATGGATTTGTCATTCCGTACATCCGTAAATGCAATCACCTTGTGTTTGCCCAGTGTTTTAAAAATATAATCCAACAATGCCTTTAGCGCTTCATGGATATATCCATGCCCTTGATGCTCAGGTGAGAGAGTGAACCCAATCTCTACAATTCTCGGTTCATTAAGGGGTGTATGCAGAGCGCAATCTCCAATAAGCAGATCCGAATCCGCTAAGGCAAGAGCGAATTGAAACCATGTACCTGGCTGATTAGGAGTGTGGTTCATTTGCTTGTCAACAAACAATTCGGCATCCTCATACGAATAGTTCTCCCAGGATTGGAACTGGGAAATGGTTGGATTTGCTCGGTACTCGTAGAAAGGCAGCGTATCCTGCAAGCCAAATTGCCTAATATGTAGACGATCTGTTACTGCATATACCTGTGACTTCTTCATATTTTCTATCTCCGTTCTGAATAGTAATTTAATTGGAGTATATACGCTTTTTTTTCTTTCTTAATAATATTATCTTACTAACACAGTAAATAAAAGTGAATGCAATAGAGCTTCAGTAACAGCTCTTCTCTTGTTATTCGCAAGCTAATGTTTTATATTGACATAATAGTAGGTCAAAAAAGAGGTGATCCGACGAGATGACTCCACGCACGAAAGAACAAAACGAAGAAATCCGGCTGCGGCGTCTGGCGCAAATCCGTAAAGCCGCTGCCGATGTGTTTTTGAATAAAGGGCCTTTAATGGAAATCCGAGATGTGGCCGCTCAGGCTGGACTCGGGTATGGCACGGTATATCATTATTACAGCAATAAGGGCGATTTGCTCAACGATCTCCTGTGGGACGCATTGGAGCGGGCCGAGGGATGGCCAGATGCCCCGAACGATTCGGCTTTGGGCGAGGAGCCAGCGAGTGGGCCCTTCGTCTTGGGTGCTGCCGTGCACAACGGGAATGCGATTGCGACGAATTCCAGCCGGGAAAGCCATGAAACGACCGCTTCCGCAGAACTTGGCCCCGTCGCGGCAGCCAGCGTCCAGTTGCTGCAGCTTTGGGCGGAGGACCACGCCCTATACTTGCTGCATAAGCTGGCTGTTGAGGGTTTTGCCTCGCTACCTGAAGCTCGATCAGCCACACTCTTGGCCGCTTTTCGGCATGAAGTGGTTGCGCCGTTTGCCGCGCTGGTGGACACCGGGCATGCGACGGACGGGGATGCCGCTTCCGGCGGAATAGCGGTGGAGCAGCCCTATGGACTGCAGCGCGCGGAAATGCTGCTGGCCGCCTTGGTTGGCTGCGCCTCGCTATCGATGCGTCGCGACAAGCTTCACGAAGAGGCGATGGATATCGTCCGGTTTTTAAAATTATAGGATGGATGAGGAGTGAATAAACAAAAGATGATCATTATAAAATTACCTAGGGAAATTGAAGAAATGAAGCCGGCGAGCCAAATCGTTGCGGACTGCTACCGCGAGGTGACCAAACTCATTGAGCCCGGCATCACCACGCTAGAAATCAATGATTTTGTTGCCAGACACATCACCAAGCTGGGTGGCAAGCAGTTTACGAAAGGGTATAATGGTTTTCCCGCCGAAACCTGCATTTCGATCAACGATGTCGTAGCCCACGGCATTCCCTCGAACCGGGTTCTTCAGGACGGTGACTTGCTGAAACTCGACATCGTCGCGGAATACGGAGGATGGTTTGGCGACTCGTGCATGAGCTATGCGGTGGGCAATATTCGGCCGGAAGCGCAAAAATTAATGAAGGTGACAAAGGAATGCTTGGATCTGGGAATTGCCCAGGCTGTACCCGGGGGCCGACTCGGCGATATAACGTCGGCGATTCAAAAGCATGCGGAAGCTCACGGGTATTCGGTCGTACGCGATCTGTTGGCGCACGGAATCGGTCGGAGCCTACACGAGGAACCGACCTATGAGCATATCGGCGTAGCCGGCAAAGGCATTCGATTAAAAGAAGGCATGGTGTTTACCATTGAACCGATGATTAACGAAGGTACGTTCCGTATCACGATCGACGAAGATCATTGGACGGCGAGAACGGCCGACGGCAAGTTGTCGGCACAATATGAGCATACGATCGCAATCACGTCGGATGGACCGCTGATTTTAACGGCTCAGTAATAAATTTATGAATCTAAGAAAACCGCGTTGTTATGCGGTTTTTTTATTATGACTTGGGTATCATGCCCAGGATAGCGCAATTGTTAAGTGATAATATCATTTAGTAATATAGAAGAATCTAGCCATACGTAATACTTAAGTTACATGGGGATTTCTTACAGGGAGGTTACTTACAATGCATTATGACGTAATCGTAATAGGAGCAGGTTCAATGGGGATGGCGGCGGGTTATTTTTTATCCAAGAGTGGGAAAAGTACATTATTAATCGATTCTTTTAACCCGCCCCATAACAAAGGCAGTCATCACGGAGAGACGAGAATCATTCGACACGCGTATGGTGAAGGTGAAAATTATGTTCCGTTGGCGCTCAAGTCTCAAGAATTATGGAATGACTTAGCAAAAGTGTCGGGAAAACAGTTATTTCTCCCTACCGGGGTTCTAAACGTGGGTTACGAGAAAACAGATTTTATCCAAAATATCATTTCAAGCTCAAAAACATATTCATTGCCACTTGAAATTTTAGATTCCATTGAAGTAAATAAGCGCTGGCCAGGCATCACTTTACCGAACAACTACATCGGCTGTTACGAACCAACTTCAGGAGTGCTGAAATGTGAGGAGTGCATCGAAGCCTATCGAGAACTCGCAGAGCAGAACGGAGCGACCATCATAACCAATAGCAAAGTAAAAGAAATCATGGTTCATGATCAAAGAGTTAACATCAAAACCGATGATCATACTTTTAGCGCAGATGCATTAGTAGTTTCGGCAGGGGCCTGGTCAGGAAGTCTTCTTTCCATGTTGGATCTAAATCTTCCTCTTAACCCTATAAGAAAAACATTTGCCTGGTTTGATACTAATGAAGATTTATATAATCATAAGGAGTTCCCAGCCTTTTCCTTCGAAACATCTAACGGACATTATTATGGTTTCCCAAGCATCGATGGTTCCGGATTAAAATTAGGCCGACATGATGGAGGAGATACAATCGATCCAGATGAAGCCATCCAGGGATTTGGTGAACTAAAGGAAGACACAACAGATTTAAAACAATTTTTACATCACTATATGCCCTCTGCACAAGAATTGAAGTTCGGTAAAACGTGTATGTACACAATGACTCCTGACGAAGATTTCATTATCGATACACATCCTAACTATCCTAACGTTGCCATTGCATCCGGTTTCTCAGGACATGGCTTTAAATTCAGCAGTGTAGTTGGACAGATTTTAAGTGATTTGATTATATCAGGGAAAACGGAACATAACATTTCTACATTTTCAATCAATCGATTTTAAGAATCCATTCAAGAGAATCTTTACGAGCTGCCCCTCGTATGCCGTGCGAAAACAATCTAGCGATAAAAAGATAAAAAGACCGGTCTTCTTTTAATAGAAGTTTGGTCTTTTTTGCATTTACAGAATATTAACACGATGCAGATACGGATTTGATTTTTAACCCGTAACATAAGTATTAGATGTGGGAACGGTCCCACATTCAGGGGAAGTGTATCACGCAAGTCATCAATATAACGGAATAATGAAAGGTGGTGCGGCGCAATGAAGCTGCTGGATCTGCAAGGATACGCATCTCCCGAGGATTCCAAAACACATATCCGCATTCCTTTTGAATTGGAAGAGGGCTGTGGAAAGCTGAACCTGCGACTACAATATACGCCGAAAACGCTCGAGAATCGGGAGAAGGCGCTACGGCTGCTCAAGGACAGTTACGATCTATACATTTTGCCGCAAAATCGGGAATACGCGATTGCCAATGCCGACCATCATCTCCCTCTGAAAAATCTGATCACACTCTCGCTGGATGATGCGCGGGGATACCGAGGGGCGTGCCACCGCCAAGACGAGGTGCAGGATCTATACGTATCGGAGGGAGAAGCTTCTCCCGGCCTAATGGCGGGCGAGCTGGTTCCGGGGCCTTGGAGCGTCACATTAAGCCTGCACTGCATCGTGACCGATACGTGCGCTTATCGGCTGGAAGTCTGGACGACAGAGGAGGACTCGATATGAAGTGGTTCGCCTGTGAACTGCATACGCATACGCTGCACAGCGATGGCAGTCAGACGCTGGGAGAACTGGCAGCGGGAGCAGCTAATCTGGGCTTCGACGCCATCGCGCTGACCGATCACAACACGATGTCCGGTTTGAGCGGCAAAGCAGAAATCGAGCAGAAATACGGACTACGAATCATCCCCGGCATGGAATGGACAACTTTTCACGGCCATATGGTGACGATCGGACTGAGCGCTTTTGCTGATTGGCGTCAAGCGAATCGGGATGGAATCGATGAGGGGATCGAGAACGTGCATCGCCTTGGTGGAATCGCTGGGCTTGCTCATCCCTTCCGGATCGGAAGTCCGGCGTGTACGGGTTGTTTCTGGGAATACGAGATTGGGAACTGGTCCGCCGTTGATTACATTGAAGTCTGGTCCGGCACGTTCCCTTCCATTCAGACGAACAATCGGCGTGCATTTGATCTGTGGACGGAGAAACTGAATGAAGGATATCGGATCGCGGCCACTTCAGGCAGGGACTGGCATGCGCAGGGCGAGACAGACGATCCGATCTCGGTGACTTACCTCGGCATCGAGGACGACGCAGTGGCGGGGAACGGGGATTCGACAGCCCTTTCGCTCCATGAAGAAATGCTTATCCAAGCGCTGCGAGAAGGGCGCGCGTCCGTAACGATAGGTCCTCTGCTGACCCTGACACTGGCCGCTGGAGGTGCAATCTATGCAATCGGCTCTACGTTTCCAACGGCAGACGAGAGACGGGAAACTGCAGAGGAGCCGATCCGGGCGAACTTGACGCTGGACTTCTCGGTCCGCACCGGACTGTGGTCGCTACCGAACCAGGTCTGCAAATTGAAGCTGTATTCCAATCTGGGCGAGGAGCTTAACCTTGAAGTTCCGTCTTCATCGGACGGACAGATGATGCAACTCGAAGCCCAACTGAGGGAGTCAGCTCCAGATATCCCCCGCAGGTGGATTCGCGCCGAGCTATGGGGAACCGTACGAGGAGCCCATGTGCTGATCGCCTTTACCAACGCGATCTATTTCGAAGAAGGAGGATACTCGCGATGAACAAATTCCCGCTGATCACAGCCCATACTGGCTGCATGAGCCATCCCGATCATTCTTTCGAGTCACTTGAGGCGGCGCTAAGACTTGGCGTAGATATTTACGAAGACGATATCCGTTCCACTCGGGACGGCGTACCGGTGCTCGCCCACGATGAAGATATCACTTTGGCAGATGGGAGCTGCGGCAGTCTTACAGAAATGACACTGAAGGAGTTGAACACCGCTAGACTAGCGCCCGTTCCGACGCTTCAGGATGTGCTTGAGCAGATACGCTCAGCCGGTAAAATGATGAATCTGGATATCAAAACAGACAGCGCTCTGGAGCCGGTGTCCGCCTTGATTGAACGGATGGGGATGACGGAGATGGTGTTCTTCAGCGGCTGCGAATATGAGACGGCCCTCCAAGCCGGTCGATACGCTCCAAGCATCCGCAGACTGCTTAATGTGAACATGCAAAGCTTCAGGAGTCTGAGCTGCGACGAGGCAGTGTTCAAGGCGTGTGCAAATGCTCACGAAGCCGGCTGCTTTGGGATTAACGTGCCGTATCAGGTCGTTCAGCCAGAACTTATGGAAGCTGTGCGGCGGAATGGTCTGGCTATCTACGTCTGGACGGTTACGGAGGCGGACGACATGCGGCGACTTGCACAGTTGGGCGTTGACTCGATAACAACCCGTGATCCGGCGAAGCTGATTGCTGTCCGGGAAGAGACGGATTTTGCAAAGGAGAATAGGGATTGGACAATAAGCTGAATCATAGTTTGCGGGAGCTGGCCCAACTGGCCGGTGTATCGAAATCGACCGCTTCTCGGGTGATCTCCGGAAACGGATATGCGAGTCCTGAAGTCCGGGATCGCGTCCTGAAGGCGGTCGAGCAGCTTCGCTACAAGCCGAGCGCCGTCGCCCGGGCGATGGTTGCCAAGCGTACGTACAACATCGGAGTCATCGTTTTCCGTGACAGGCTGCCGATTGTGTCCCACACGCTGTATGGCAGAATCATTGACGAGATACTGATGTCCGCTGAAGAGATGGGCTACTCGATTTTCCTGAAGACCGATAGGGAAATGTCGCTGCGCTCCACCGATTATATGCTGGAACAGCGTGTGGATGGACTCATTCTGGTCAGCCGGCTGCAGAAGAACGTCATCGATTACGTCAAAAACTTCAATATCCCTTATCTGATGGTGAACGGATCGACGGAAGATCCGGACGTCGTACATCTTGTGAGCAACGATGAAGCCGGTGGAGAACGAGCGGCACAGCATTTATATGACTGCGGACACCGCAAATTCTTTATCATCGCCGGACCGAGCGAGCATCGGAGCCACTCGCTGCGATTGGAGGGCTTCCGAAAGCGGCTTGAATCCCTCGGTGTTAGTTCTGAACAGGACGGGTTTACCATTGCCGAGTCGTCGGAATCAAGCTTCGATTCCGGTCGGAAGTTGATGGAGGAGCATTATGTGGCCTTCCGGGAGGGACGATACAGCGCTCTGTTCAGTACAAATGACATGCTTGCACTGGGGGCGATGAAGGTGCTGATGGAGCGCGGCGTCCGCGTTCCGGAGGAAGTATCCGTTATGGGCTACGACAATACCGAAGTGGCCGGCATGTACCACCCATCGCTGACTACCGTCAGCGTGGATGCGTCTGGTATCGGCCGAGACGCGGTATCGATTCTGGATCGCCTGATTAGCGGCGAGGGGAGCGTGCCGCGACTGATTGAATACGAAAGCGAAGTGATTGTTCGTCAATCGACGAATGGAAGGGAGGACGGAACATGTCTTGGTACTGGAAACACGTAGGTCCGAGAAGAATAATCGAATTTGTGTTGCTGACCGTGTTCGCCATTTTTTTCGCGGGTCCGCTGGTCAATCTGCTAGTGCTTGCCTTTAGTGAAAAGTGGAATTATCCGGATATTCTGCCCCAGGTATGGGGCTTCAAATGGTGGGAGTTCGTACTGGCGAAGGACGATATTGTCTCGTCGATCTCATTGTCGTTCCTCATTGCTACTCTGGTGACCTTGCTGTCCATCGTCGTCTGCATCCCAGCAGCGTATGCCTTCGCAAGACTCCAGTTTCCGCTGAAGCGGATGTTCCTGTTCTCGTTCCTGCTGACGCACGCTTTTCCGAAAATGGGGTTGTACGTCTCCATCGCAGTTCTTTTCTACCGGATTGGACTGATGAATACGCTGCTCGGCGTTGTGCTGATCCATATGATCAATGTGCTGATGTTCATGACCTGGATTCCGACCTCCGCCTTCCGCAACGTGCACCGGGCGCAGGAGGAATCAGCGCGGGATGTTGGGGCAAGCCCATTCAAAGTGTTCCGCAGCATTACCCTGCCAATGGCGATGCCCGGCATCATGGTCGCTTCGATCTTCACGTTCCTCAATTCGCTAGACGAAGCACAGGGGACGTTCCTGGTCGGTATTCCGGATTACAAAACAATGCCAATCGTCATGTACTCCATTATTTCCGACTTTCCGAGCAGCGCCGGAGCCGTATTCTCGATCATCCTGACGCTGCCGACCATTATTCTGCTGGTGGCAGCCCAGCGGCTGGTGAGCGCGGACGTGCTGGCGAGCGGTTTTCAAATGAAATAAACATGTTTCGGTCGATATATCGAAGCAAAGGGAGGCAGAAGTATGCAGTTGTCTGTACGAGAGTTAGCCAAACGTTACAAAACGGGTGACGGGGTCAGCGGCATCAACATCGATATCAAAAAAGGCGAGCTGGTCACCCTTCTTGGTCCCTCCGGGTGCGGGAAAACTACTGTACTCCGAAGCATCGGCGGGTTTCTCGAACCGGACTCCGGTGACATCCTGATTGAGGGCAAGAGTGTCATTCAACTGCCACCGGAGAAACGGCCGACCTCGATGGTGTTCCAGAGCTATAACTTGTGGTCGCATATGTCGGTATACGACAATCTGGCTTTCGGCCTGAAGATCCGCAAAATGCCGAAGGAAGAGATCCGCACGGCGGTTGAGGATGCGCTCAAGCTGGTCCGACTGTCGGGTTTCGAGAAGAAATATCCGGCAGAGCTTTCGGGTGGACAGCAGCAGCGGGTTGCGCTGGCGCGGTCTCTGCTGCTCAATCCGGCGGTACTGCTATTGGACGAGCCTTTCTCGGCGTTGGACGCCAAGCTGCGGCACGAAATGCGTGAGGAGCTGCGTGAGATCCAAATGAAGACCGGGCTCACCATGGTCTTTGTCACGCATGATCAGGAAGAAGCGCTGTCGTTGTCCGACCGCATTATCGTCATGAATCACGGGCGCATCGAGCAAATTGCTCATCCACAGCAGATTTACGATGAGCCCGCTTCATTATATGTCGCCGGTTTTATAGGCAAAATGAATTTCCTAAAGGGGGTGGCGGAAGGGGAGAGCATCCGGGTTGGACATCTTCGCCTGCCGAACGAGAAGGGGTTAAGCGGACAGGTGACAGCTGCGGTCCGACCGGAAGACGTACAGGTGAGCAGTACTACGATGGGTGAAGGTATTTTGGCGGGCAAGGTCAAGCAGGTCATGATTCTTGGACATTACGCCGAAGTTACCGTGGAATTGGTGGAATTCGGCATTATACGTGCTTTTCTGAACAAGGAATTCGTTGAGCAGCTGCAGGTAGGAAAAGATGTCGGCGTCTCGATCTCGAAAATGACCGGATTCCCGGTCGATGAATCGAACTGAGGAGGATGAATGATATGCGTATGAAAAAGCCATTTTTATCATTGTTGACTGTTGTGGGATTATCAGTGTCATTGCTGGCCGGGTGTGGGAACGGAAGCGAGATTAAAAGTACAACTACCACCGGAGGGAGCGCTGCTGCATCGAGCGATCCGGTGAAATTTAACTTCTACTTTACGGGCTCTCAGAACGTCAAGGATCTGTGGGATTCGCTGGAGCCGATGTTTGAGAAACAGCATCCGGATATCGACGTGAACCTGGTTTATATCCCGTCCGGTACTGGCGCTGAGCCGACCTACGACCGGATCGTGGCTGCCAAGAAAGCGGGTAAGGGCTCAGGAGACATTGACCTGTACGAGGACGGAATCACCTCCGTCGCGCAGGGCACCAAGGATGGTGTTTGGGAGCAGCTGAACGAGAAGGACATTCCTAATCTGAGCAAAGTCAACACAGACACGATGAAGGATGTGGACAACTTCGCAGTTCCGTATCGTTCGTCCGCCGTGGTTCTGGCCTATGACAGCAGCAAAATCTCCAATCCGCCAACTACGCTGGACGAGCTGCTGCAGTGGATCAAAGCCAATCCTGAGCAGTTCGCCTATAATGACCCGTCAACGGGTGGTTCCGGCAGCTCGTTCGTGCAGACGATTGTCTACAAGGACCTGCCGGAAGAAGACATTCACAACTCCGATCCGGCGATCATGGAGAAGTGGGACGGCGGTTTCGACACGCTCAAAGAAATCGGACCGTATGTCTACGGCCAGGGCATCTATCCGAAGAAAAACCAGGGCACGCTGGATCTGTTGATGAATGGCGAAGTGTCCATAATTCCGGCCTGGTCGGACATGGTGTTGCAGCAGCTGAACGAAGGTTTGTTGCCGGATACAATTAAGATGCAGCAGATCACACCGGGCTTCAACGGCGGACCAACGTACCTGATGGTCAACCAGGAGTCGGACAAGAAGGAAGCGATCAATGAATTCCTGAACTTTGTCCTGTCCCCTGAAGCGCAGGAAGTAATCGTTGACAAAATGAATGGTTTCCCGGGCATTGAGCTCTCCAACATGTCACAGGAGATGCAGAATAAATTCGACGGTGTGGCCAAAGGCTTCCGCACGTTCAACATCGGGGATCTGGGCACGGAGATTAACAAACGCTGGCAGAGCGACGTTGCCGCGAAATGAGTAAGGAAACCAGACAGTCGATCACAGGCCTGGCGATGGTGCTCCCCTCCTTCGCCATCCTCTTGATCGTCGTCATAATCCCGATTGTTCAATCCTTCATCATGAGTCTGAGCAACAGTTCGGGTGGATACGATCTGAGCCGCTATACCTATCTGTTCACTGATAAAGGGATGCGCAGCAATATCGTATTTACACTTCGGGTGACTGCCATTACGTGTGTTGCCGTAATTTTGATCAGCTACACGTTGGCAATCTACATGCGCTTCAATCAGGGGCCAATCGTTAATCTGATTCGTAAAACGTACATGATCCCGCTGTTCATCCCTGGTGT
The DNA here is from genome assembly GCF_037969855.1 of Paenibacillus sp. FSL W7-1088. Lineage (NCBI taxonomy): Bacteria > Bacillati > Bacillota > Bacilli > Caryophanales > Paenibacillaceae > Paenibacillus > Paenibacillus sp. FSL W7-1088. The sequence continues at coordinate 4,084,612 of NZ_CP150216.1, read as the reverse complement.
CATTGCAACTTATGGTCTGATCAACTTGCTCGGCAACCATGGCTGGCTCGCCCGCATGCTTGAGGTGGTCGGAATCACGCTGCCACGCATCATCTTTGACGAGAAAGGAATCATCATCGCCAACCTGTGGTTCAACATTCCATTTACGACGATGCTGCTCAGTTCCGCGCTGTCGGGCATTCCTTCATCGATCATTGAAAGTGCAAAGGACGTGGGTGTAGGCAGACTGACGCTATTTACCCGGTTTATTTTCCCACTGTCGTACAAGACATTTCTTGTTGCCCTGACCTTTGTCTTCATGGGGGTCATCGGCTCTTTCACTGCGCCCTATCTGATCGGAGCCAACTCTCCGCAGATGCTTGGTGTCTCCATGCAGCAGGTATTCAGCGTTTTCCAGGAGCGCGAACAAGCCGCAGCGATTGCTTTCTTCTCATTCTTGCTGTGCTCGGTGCTGGGTGCTTTCTACATCCGGTCGATGGCGGAGGAGGAGAAGGCGAAGATATAGATGGGGGTATAGATTATTCATTGTTGAAGAGTCTGAAAAGCTACAGCGCTCCTTTATTAGGGAGCGCTTTTTTGGTGCAAAGACATGAACGAATTTCTTCACCATCTCTCTTTGTTAAGTAGTCAGATCAAGACGGATCATACCCGCTTCTTATACACTCTCATTGCGAAGATATATGCTACAACCAAGATCCCGACACACCAGGCAAGCGCGACCCATATATCATTGCCTACCGGCTGACCCAACATTAGTGCCCGGATCGCTTCCACGATGGAGGTTACCGGTTGATTTTCGGCAAAGGCTCGAACGACAGAAGGCATCGACTCGGTTGGTACAAAAGCAGAACTGATAAAAGGCAGGAATATAATCGGGTAGGAGAAGGCGCTTGCGCCATCCACAGATTTGGCGGACAGTCCGGCAATTGCCGCGACCCAGGTTAATGCCAGCGTAAACAGAGTGAGTATGCCAGCTACCCCAAGCCATGACAGTATCCCTGCGGGTGAACGAAAGCCCATAACGAGCGCTACGAGAATGATGACTATCACCGAAAAAAAGTTGGATAACAGAGAGGTCAGCACATGTCCCCATAATAAGGTGGAACGTGAAATCGGCATGGAGTGAAACCGCTCGAATATGCCCCGCTGCACATCAATGAACAGACGGTATGACGTGTAGGATATACCGCTAGCTATAGCAATCAATAGTATACCCGGCAGTAGATAATTCACATAATTATCGGTTCCGGTATGAATGGCTCCACCAAACACATAGACGAACAGCAGCATAAACGCGATGGGCATAATGGTGACCGTAATAATGGTGTCCATACTGCGGAAAATATGCCGCATGGAACGTCCAAGCATAACGCTCATATCGCTAAAAAAGTGTTTTTTCACCGTTTCCATTTAGTTTGCCTCCTTTATGCCGATGATTGCGAGGAATATATCCTCCAATGTTGGCTGTTTTTCCACATACTCGACCTTTGTAGACGGGATCAACTTTTTTAGATCCGAGAGTGTTCCGCTAGCGATAATCCTGCCTTCATGCAGAATGGCAATTCGATCGGCAAGCTGTTCCGCTTCTTCTAAATACTGCGTGGTCAGGAATACCGTCGTACCTCCGGCCGACAGCTCCTTTACAATCTTCCAAACCTCTATACGTGCTTCGGGGTCAAGTCCAGTCGTTGGCTCGTCAAGGAAAATGATCTGCGGTTTTCCCACAAGGCTCAAGGCGATGTCGAGTCTGCGGCGCATACCACCAGAATAAGTAGACACCCTGCGGTCGGCGGCATCTGTCAGGCCAAAACGTGTAAGCAAATCGTCCGCAACCTGACGGGGATTTTGGAGGTATCGAAGTTTGGCAATCATGATCAGATTTTCTCGTCCGGTTAAAATCTCGTCTACGGCGGCAAATTGCCCAGTCAAACTGATCGCTTGCCGCACATTGTCGGGTTTGGTTTCCACATCGAACCCGTTTACGGTGGCGGTTCCGCTATCTTTTTTGAGCAGCGTGGTGAGGATTTTGACAACGGTTGTTTTGCCCGCACCGTTGGAGCCGAGCAGGGCGAAGATGCTCCCTTTTTCCACCTCGAAATCAACGCCCTTAAGGACTTGCAGTTGCTTGAAGGATTTTTGCAGGCCATTCACATGAATTGACTTGTTTTGCATGGGATCCCCTCCTTAGATAACCGTAACTTTTGACAAATTGGCATCCATGCCTTTAAGGGCGGCATACGTCAGTTTATCCATCATCGCACCGTCAAAGCAGATGGTTTTGATAATACGGTAATATTTTTTAGACCACGAAGATGTCGGGAAAGAGACGTTCTTAAGTGTCGCATTTTTAAACGAAACTTCGTTCAGTGCTGCCTTATCAAACTTGACACCGATAAAAGTTTGCCCGTCAAAACACATCCCTCCCAGATCGGAAGATTTGAACTCCACGCCGTCAAAGATACAGTTTTGAAAAATGGTTTTTCTAAGATCGGTCAAGGAGAACGTGACGTCGGTCAGTCTTACACCTGTGAATTTTGCTCCGTCCAGTCCCGACTTGCTGAAGATTGTGCGTACAAGGATCGATCGATTGAAGCTCACATTTCCTAGGTCTAGGGTGGATAGGTTGCAATCAGTCAAATTTGCGCCGTCGAAATTGGCATCCCGCACATCGCTGCTGGCAAACGAGCTGCCGGTCAAGTCGGCGTTCGTGAAATTAGATCCTCGCAACGCGCTGGACTTAAATTGTCCTTTATGGGCGATAACGCCCGCAAAGTCGCTTGTTGGTAGGTTACTCGCGTTAAAGTTCGTCACCACCTGCCGCTCCAGAGAGCGGGAGAGGTTGGCGACCTCCTGTACCGTTTGCTCAATATCACCGATGCTCTCTATGGTCATCTCAAAAGCAGTTTCATCATCCTTGCCCTCGGCTTTGAGATCACGGAACCTCTCCTGCAAATCGGAGTGAAGGTCTGCTTTCAATTCGGTGACGCTTTTCACCTCATCGTACGGTGCGAAAACGCCATTCAAATAGTGGGTTAACTTCTCATTCATAACCTCAACACTCCCTATAATAAGTTTTCAAGAACACGCTTGGCGTACTCCCAGTTGTCTTTGTTACTGGCATGCGTTGCCTTACCCTTTTCAGTAATCCTGAAATATTTACGACGTCCACCTTGAGATTCATCGCCCCAATACCACTCGATATCGCCCTCCGCTTCAAGTCGCCGAACGCTGGAGTACATGGTGGCTTCTTTTAATTCGTACTCACCACCCGAGCGCTCGGCAATCATTTTGACAATCTCGTACCCGTATCTGTCAGCTTCGGATAAGAGCCGTAATATCATCGTATCGGTATGGCCGCGTAGTAGGTCGGATGTAATTTTATTCTGGCTCATGTAATCACCTCGCATCTGTATAATACGACACACTACTGTGACTGTCAAGGTAGTATTACGAACAAAATACCTTGATTGAAAATTTGATTTTTCAGAACGATATTTAAAAGGGATTAACTTTCCAGAATGAGCCGGAAATTCGCTTTAATTTTAGCAGGAGGTTACGGAATCAATTGGTTAATTTTAGCATTATCAAACTGAGACAAAATTTGCTAAAGTAATCTAAAGTTACTCTAACTAATTACAGCTATGCTGGCGGAGGATAGGACGAAGTATGAGGAAGTTTTTGAGTGAGCAGTCCATTGAGGCATTTAGATCGATCATTAATTACAATCCGGATGCCATCTTCATTGTTTCCAACGAAGCAAAGATCGTTGAAGTGAATGAAGGGGTTACAGAGTGTTTAGGTTATAAAAAGGAAGAAATTATGGGTTCATCTTACAAAGATATATTTTGTCTACATCAGCTTGATTTGATTAGCCAGTTTTTCTTTGAAGTTTTAAAGGGTGCATCCTGTCAATACGTTGCCCAAGCTTATCATAAAAATGGAAATATCGTTCATTTGCAAATTAAGCAAGTTCCCTTGTTCTTTGAAGGCAAGGTCAATGGTATTTTTGGAGTAGCTAAAAACATTACTGAGCAAAGGCAGTTGCTCACGGCCTTGAAAGAAAGTGAAGAGCGATATCGATTGTTAGCAGAAAACTCCCTTGATCTTATCCAACTGATTAATCTTGACGGTATTGTTGAGTATGCTTCTCCTTCTCACAAAATGGTACTTGGATTTGATCCAAAAGAATACATAGGCAAATGGGTATTCTATCAACCGAATGATGAAGTAGATGAGAATTTTCGTACGATTTTTATGAGTATGTTGCTTTTACAAAAGCCCTTTACCTATGAGATACAGCGTCAGCATGAACAGGGATTTCCAGTATGGTTAGAGTTAAAAGGAACACCGATGTTCGATGAGTCCGGTGATTTTAAAAATATGATGCTTGTCGGAAGAGAAATAACAGAACGAAAAAAGTACCAAATACAATTGGAGCAATTAAGTTATCATGATGCCTTAACTGGAGCACCTAACCGAAGATTTCTTAATAAAATGTTAAGTGATGCCCTGAGTGGAGAAAAAACAGATGTGGGTCAGCTGGCTGTCATGTTTGCAGATCTAGACAATTTTAAGCAGATTAATGATACATTAGGGCATGATGCTGGGGATGAGTTGCTTCGTCAATTTGTAAAGAGGGCTGGAGCTTACCTTCGAGAACACGAGGTTTTGACCAGAATGGGTGGTGACGAATTCGTATTTGTAATTCCCCAAGTTCAATCCTCCTCAGACGTCAGGCAAATGGCTGAAGATATCTTAGAATCGTTGCAACTTCCCTGGAATATAGACGGGCAGGAGCTCTATACTACTTCCAGCATAGGAATTGCCTTTTATGAGAAACACGACACAGTAAAAGAACTGCTTCAAAAAGCAGATGCGGCTCTCTATCTTGCTAAAGCGGAAGGGAAAAATACATATCGCATATTCTCCTTCCTTGACTCGTCAATTTCCTAGTGCGAATACCGCACGTATGTCTCATTCGCACAGGCAAGTAGTCCACTTCTCGCGTAAACTGAAGTAGATCAGTAGAGCGAGGTGAAAATCCATGGCTAAAACCAACGAAATACGCCTTAAGGCAAAGCGGTATAAGGCCCGGCCCGTCTGCGTGACTCTTCATAATGGTGAAACGTACATCGGTTACATTTCTGACGTCAATAGCGGAGGCGTGGTGCTTACCGGAGGAGGCAAAGTATCGCGCACAGCGACCACAGGGGACAGTTCCCAGCGTTCCAATAAAAAGGTCGTTTCACGCAGCAAAAACGGTCGTCCTCAGAACCGGAAACGGGTAAATGGTACACGCAAACCATCTACCCGCTCGCGCGCAGTATCACGTGCGCAGGTTTCGTCCTTTCTACCGATGATGGGCTCGCTGTTTGGCGGGCTTGGTGGTGCGGCTTCGGCTGGAGGTATACTTGGAGGTGGAATGCGGCTATTTGGCATGATCCAGCAATTCATGCCGGTCATGAAAATGGGCTACGGCATGATCAAATCCATCCATCCGTTTATGGGTGCCGTCAAAGGTCTGATGGCTCCACCTAGTCAGGCCGAAGAGGAAGAGGCCTAATTCGAAATTCAGCCCCTTTGACGTAAGGGGCTTTTCTTTTTTAGTGTCAAGGTGTTATTGATAAATCGAGTTTTTAAAAAAAGTTGCGAAGCTTTGACCATTTGGATATGATTATCTAATTGGTTGTTTCAGCTTATACATTTAATTGATGATAAAAGATAGTGAGGTCAGAAAACAATGATTGCAAAAACAGAAGAAGACTTTAATGGTTTGAAGGAAATTGGCAGAATTGTTGCCTTTATTAGAGATGAATTGGTACAAAGAACAGTTCCTGGCATAACGACGAAGGAACTTGATGATATAGCTGGAGAGCTTTTTGAGAAAGAAGGCGCAGTCTCAGCTCCAAAAAGTGCATATAATTTCCCTGGCTTTACTTGCATTAGTGTTAATGAAGAAGTGGCACATGGTATTCCGGGGCAGCGGGTTATTCAAGAAGGAGATCTAGTCAATATAGATGTCTCTGGCTCGAAGAATGGCTATTTCGCTGATACAGGAATCTCGTTTGTAGTAGGCGAAGGAGACGAAGTATTAACGAAAATATGCGATGTTGCTAAACTGGCATTTGAAGCAGGTCTTAAGAAAGCAAAACCTGGATCCAAAAAAAGCGGCATCGGAAAAGCGGTATTCTTAACAGCAAAACAGCATGGATTAACCGTTATTAAAAATCTTACAGGACATGGTGTTGGACGTAACATACACGAAGCACCTGACCATATTTATAATTATAACGATACATCGGATGATGAGTTATTAAAAGAAGGCATGGTTATTGCATTCGAACCATTTATCTCAACTTTAGAAGAACAGGTGTATCAAAAAGAAGACGAATGGACCTTTGCTACAGAAAAAAGCTATGTAGCTCAAATCGAACATACGATTATCCTTACTAAAAATGGTCCAATCATTGTCACACAATAATGAATCAAAAGCATGTTCTAAGGTCGATTCCCCAACTGGGAAATCGGCTTTTTTTGATGCCCTGTAACAAAACGATTCGAGGTAGGAGGGAATGAGCTATATGGAATGATGTACAATAATAATATCGAGGAACAAAAACTACAATTGTTAAATTGTGATGAGGAGCGGATGGAGTTTGAACAGAACAGTCATACTGGAGCGTCTTCAATCACAGATCTGCGAGGGAAATCACATCATCGGTGTCTCAACAGGCACGGGGATTACAGCCAAGTATGCAGCTCAGAGTGGAGCGGATTTTATATTAATGCTGAACTCCGGCAAGTTTCGCCAGATGGGCAGGAGCTCTCTAGCCGGCTTTTTGCCGTTTTGCAACAGTAATGATATGGTGATGGATTTTGCGTCAAGAGAAATTGTGCCGCTGGTGAGGCATTCTCCCGTACTCTTTGGACTGAATGCGAATGATCCAACCATAGAAATAGCTGATTATATAGAGGAAATCAAGAGGAGAGGGTTTTCGGGAGTCAACAACTATCCTACGGTCGGCTTGATCGACGGATTATTCAGAGAGGCTCTGGAGGAAGACGGAATTCGTTATGACATCGAGGTTGAGGCCATACGCCTGGCCCATCGACAGGATTTGTTTACGGTGGCGTTCGTATTTGATGAGCTTCAGGCGGCCCAGATGATTGAAGCGGGGGCAGATGTAATCTGTGCTCATCTCGGCCTGACCGAAGGCGGGTTATTGGGTGCACGGAAGGTTGTATCCTTGGAGGCCGCCAAATCAAAGGCACTGCGTATTTTTGATACCTGCAATCAGCTTAAGCCGGATTTGATCAAGATGATTTATGGCGGTCCGGTAAAGACGCCGGTCGATGTCCAGTACATGTATAGCGACAACACAGACATTATGGGCTATATTGGCGGGTCTGCTTTTGAACGAATTCCTTCTGAGAAGTCGATTACGGTAATTACTCGCGATTTTAAACGCCTGGGTAAACTGGATGAGGACGATTTTATGGTCAAAATGCTGAAAGGCATCACTCACCATTATGATTACGTTGAGTTTGTCAAAGAGTATGTCGCGCAAAACTACAACAGTGAAATTGTTTTTTCGGATCTGGCCAAGGTTGCTCATGTTTCCCGCAGCTACTTGAGCAGTTTGTTTAAAAAGGAGGTTGGCTGCAGCTTTCAGACCTATCTGGTGAGCTTCCGCATCAATAAAGCCGTCACGCTTCTTCATGCGCCGCAGTTTCAATTATCCGAAGTGGCCGGGATGGTTGGGTATCCCAATTACGCACAATTCAGCAAAATGTTTAAAAAGCTTAAGGGCTGCTCCCCCAAAAAGTACAGATTTAACCTAAGCACAAAAACATAGAACATAAAAGCGTTTTCATAAATAAACAGGACCAGTATGATGAAGTTATAACGATCGTACTGGTTTTTCTGTTAGCCAAAAAAATCAGCGTGCTACCTGCGATCGAGCTTGGTTTCTAAAGAGTCATACGAGGAGGCCGTGGAATGAAAACCGTCGCAATCATTGGAACGTTTGATACAAAGGGTGACGAATACCTTTACATCAAGAGCATTGCAGAGGAGCTTGGGTTGGGGACATTGATGATTCATACAGGTGTATTTGAATCGTCCTTTGTTCCGGATGTGTCCAATCAGGAAGTCGCCCACGCCGCAGGCATGGTCATAGAAGAACTTGCGGCAAAGAAGGATCGGGCTTTGGCTACAGAGGTTTTGTCCATAGGATTGAAGAAGCTGGTGCCACAGTTGTACAAACAAGGTAAATTTGACGGAGTCATTTCCTTTGGTGGGACTGGTGGGACCTCACTGGTCACACCTGCCATGAGAGCTCTGCCGATTGGTGTCCCTAAGGTGATGGTATCCACCGTTGCTTCTGGAAACACAGCTCCATACGTAGGCACGAGTGATATTGTCATGATTCCGTCTGTGGTGGATGTAGCAGGATTGAACTCCATTTCTACAAAAATATTTACAAATGCATTATTTGCGATGGCGGGCATGCTCAAGTTTGAGCATACGCATAAACCGGATAAAAAGCCGCTGGTTGCAGCTACGATGTTTGGGGTGACAACACCATGTGTGACAGCGGCAAGAAAATATTTGGAGGAGCGGGGCTACGAGGTGCTTGTGTTCCACGCCACGGGCATCGGAGGGCAGTCGATGGAGGCGTTGATTGAAGCAGGCTTTATTGAAGGGGTATTGGACTTGACGACGACGGAGTGGGCAGATGAAATCATCGGCGGTGTCTTAACTGCGGGGCCGAATCGCTTGGAGGCTGCAGGCCACAATCGCATTCCGCAGGTAGTCTCGGTAGGCGCTTTGGATATGTGCAATTTTGGGCCGAGCGATACGGTGCCTGAGAAATTCAAGGATCATACCTTCTATCAGCATAATCCGACGGTAACTCTGATGAGAACCACGGTGGAAGAGAATGAGCAGATCGGCAGGAAGCTTGCGGAGAAGCTGAACATGGCAAAGGAACGCACCGTGCTAATGCTGCCGCTTAGAGGCGTATCCGCAATTGATGTGGAGGGGGAGCCTTTCTACGGACCGGAGGAGGACCGGATGTTGTTTGATACCCTGCGCCAGCATGTCGATCGCACAATTGTTGAAGTGATTGAAATGGATTGCGCCATCAACGATCCAGCCTTTGCAGAGGCCGCAGCACAAAAGCTGATCGCTCTCATGACATCAAATTCCTAATCAATCCAATAAGGAGGATAACGAAATGAATAAGCTGAACAGATCAGAAATTATGGACAAATTTAGGGAAGAGGTAAAGCAGGGTAAAATTCTACTAGGTGTCGGGGCAGGAACAGGCATTACGGCGAAGAGCAGTGAAGCGGGCGGAGCAGATATGTTGATCGTATACAATTCCGGCCGGTATAGAATGGCGGGCCGCGGATCGCTGGCGGGCTTGCTCTCCTATGGAGATGCCAATCAAATCGTCGTTGAGATGGGTGCCGAGGTGCTGCCCGTCGTCAAACATACGCCTGTTCTGGCAGGGGTGTGCGGCACCGACCCTTTCCGAATAATGGAGGTATACCTGAAGCAGCTGAAGGAGCAGGGCTTCAGCGGAGTTCAAAACTTCCCAACCGTTGGTTTGATTGATGGGGTGTTCAGACAAAACCTGGAGGAAACCGGTATGGGGTACGATCTGGAGGTTGAAATGATCCGTATCGCCCATGAATTGGATTTGCTGACTACGCCGTATGTTTTTGATCCTGCTCAGGCAAAGGCCATGGCGGAGGCGGGGGCTGACATTTTGGTAGCACACATGGGGGTGACGACCAAGGGCTCCATTGGTGCAAAAACAGCACTGACCCTGGACGACTGTGTGCAACGAATTGAGGCTATTATTGAAGCAGGACGGGCTGTGAACCCGGAAATCATGATTATTTGCCACGGTGGACCCATTGCAGAGCCGGAGGATGCGGCTTATGTCATTGAGAGAACGAAGGGCATTGATGGATTCTTCGGCGCATCCAGCATCGAGCGTTTTGCGGCAGAGAAAGGCATTAGACAGCAGACGGAGTCCTTCAAGTCGATTCGGAAATAGTATTCAACCTAACGACAGTCAATTATTTGGCTGTCGTTTTTTTATCCATAGGGGAAGAGGAGACTCTCAACTCCTCATATGAGCGCTTACAATTTTCTGTTGCGATCAGCCCTAATGTTCAGTAAATTGGGAGGTACATACCGATGGGAGGGCTGAACAACAATCATGTTGACCAGATGGCTGCGACGAATAACGCCAGGTACGTTTAAACACCGAATACTATTTTCGTTTCTGTTATTCCTCCTGACGCCTATAGCCATTTTAGTTCTCTACAACTTCCGAGAAACGGAAGTTATGCTCCAGCGGGATGCTTCGGACATTAACGTCAAGCAACTCGAAGGCATCAAAGCCGATCTTATTGATTTGATGAGTCTTGTGATGAAGACGGGGATGCTGCTGGATCAGGATTCTGTTCTCCGCGAAGTGATGCAGAAGCCGGAATTATATGATGCCATCCATCGAAAGCGAATTGTGGAAAATAAATTTGCTAGTATTGAAAACAGTTTTTTCCTTACGGGAGCTACCGTATTTTATACATTGATCGATTTAAAAGGAAACGCTTACACTTCGTATACACCGCAGAATTCTTTGAATTATGCCCGCATCAGTTCCGAGCCCTGGGTACAGGAGCTGAAGAGGACTGACGGACAACGGTACGTATGGAAATCCAATGATTTGACGACCGGCATTCGTGAGAGAAAAGGAAATCGGATGCTGAGCCTTTACGAAGTCCTACGTGACGACGGACTGAAACCATTCGCTTATGGACGTTTTAGTATTGATTATGAAGCATGGTTTCAGGAAAAAACGGAGGAAAATACATTCGGCAGCGATAGGGAAGGAGCCTATTTTCTAATGGATGGATATGGGAATATTATGCTTCAGTCCAAGTCGGGGGACAACGTACCCTCTACCGTGTCATCTGCTATTACAGCAGCAAGTCATAGCCAGGGACAGGATACCTCCTCCCAATCCATTGTGAACGATCATATGATGTATACCTATAGCAAGATTCAAGAGCTTGACGGTTATCTTGTGAAAAAGATTCCCCTATCCTTGTTATTCGAAGAAGTGAACAAACAGAAGCTGAGGTTCTATACCGTATATGGGGCCATCCTGCTGCTGTTTGTGCTGCTGACTTATTTCATTTCTTCAACCGTTACCGGTCCTTTAAAGCACCTTCAACGAAAGATGGAGACAACCGTAAAATTGAATTTGAAGACAAAGCTGCCGGAACAAGGCAGAGGTGAATTGCTGGCGCTAACCCGAAGCTTCAATTTCATGATCGCAGACATCAATAATCTGTTGGAACAGTTAAAGCTTGAGGAGCGGCAAAAGCAGTTTGTCCGATTTCAGGTGTTGCTTGGTCAGATGAATCCTCATTTTCTGCTGAATACGCTGAATACAATCAAGAGCATAGCACTGGATAAGGATGAAGATGAGATTTACGAGATTTGTGTATCGCTAGGAAAAATATTAGAAACTACGCTGAATCTGGAGGTTGATCTTATTCTTCTGAAGGAGGAGATTGTGCTAATTGAATCCTATATGGATATTCAACGGAAACGGTTTGGACATGGCATCGAGCTCCATTATGAAGTTTCCAGGGATCTGGAGTATGCACTGATTCCGAAATTTTGTCTGCAGCCGCTGGTAGAAAATTCGTTGATTCACGGGTTTGGACAATCACAGCTTGAGGGGCGGATCGACATTCGTGCATCAATCCAACATTCGCTGCTTATTTTGGAGGTTGCAGATAATGGCATTGGAATGAAAAAATCCCAGGCGAATCAGTCCTACCGGAAACGAAAAAGCATTGGTGTACAAAACCTTCGCGAGAGCTTGGAGCTTATGTTTAAGAACCAGCCAACAGGACTTCGGATAGAGTCGACGGACGAAGGAACGCAGGTCATCATGCATTTCCCATTATTGTTATCCAAACCATATTTGAAGGAGGGGAGCACCATTGTGGCGCACATTGATCGTTGAAGATGAACAATACGCAAGAGCAAGCTTGCGCAAATTGTTTACAAAGGCGAATATCACGTTTGAAATTATCGGTGAGGCGGTAAATGGCGAGGAAGGTTTGCAGTTGATTCGGGAACTGCAGCCCGATGTTGTCATTTCCGACATTTTCATGCCGCTAATGGATGGCATCCGTTTACTCCAGCTCACGAGAAAGGAAGGACATGAATGCAGATTCGTTATGTTGACGGCAGTAAGTGAATTCGAGTATGCCAGACAAGCATTGGAATACGGGGCTTCAGGTTATTTGATGAAACTTTCTCTGGATTTGAAGGAACTGAAGCAAACCATGGACAAAGTAGCCGGAGAGCTGACGAGAATGGATAAGCTTCGCCTGGCAGATAAATGGTTCCCGGATAAGACTGTCCAAGAACCAACAAATCATCCAGAGCTGAACCGAATGATTACTTACATTGAGGAGCATTTCGCCGAGGATGTGACATTAAAGAGATTGGCTGAATATGTTCGCATGGATGCCAGTTACATTAGTGACTTATTCAAGAAGAAGATGGGGATCACGATGACGCATTTTATTCAGAACCGCCGCGTTCAAGCAGCGAAAATGCTGCTGACAGAGACGGAGAAAACGGTGAGTGAAATTGGCAGGTTGGTAGGCTTCGAGAACGACAATTATTTCATTAAAATATTCAAGCGGTGGTGCGGGTTGACTCCAAATGAATACCGGAAAGAACAAAAAAACGTTCTATGAATATCCAAACACCGTTCATACCCCCAATGTCAGGCTGGTGATAAAGTTAAAGACGTAGCAAGCAGCTTATCAACTTGATAAGGGGGACTGTAAATGAAATATAGAAATTGGTTAAAGGCAGCTTTGATTACGACTTTGACAGCTTCGATGCTCAGCGCATGCGCAGGGGCTAACAACGAAGGAGCGAGTGCGGGATCGGCGAATCAAAATGCTGGTGAGACTATTAATCTCACACTTTGGGGAGCTGTTCCTGCCGAGGCAGGACCTCAAGAAGTGATTGACAGCTGGAACAAAGAAAATCCTGACATTCAGGTCGAGTACTTCCGTTATGTAAATGATGACCCCGGCAACCTGAAGCTGGATACGGCGCTCATGACGGGTCAGGACGCAGACTTGTTCGTCAACTACGCGATTAACCGTTTACAGAAACGTGTTGATGCAGGAGTCGCTTTGGATCTGAGCAGCAGAACTGATTACAACATCGACGAGCAAATGGGGGTAGACGCCGCTCAATGGAAAATCGGGGATAAGTATTATGGCATTCCGACAAAGAAAAACATGTTATTCATCTGGCTTAACAAAAGCATGCTGGATGAAGCCGGTCTTCCGATTCCTCCCGTTGATTGGACATGGGATGACTTGAGGGAATATTCGAAAGCGCTAACAAAATCAAATGTGTACGGTCTTATGCAGCATGATGCTGCCTTTACCGCTGCAATTGACGGTACCATTGCGGGCCTTGGCGTAACCACGCCGGAAGGAACATCTAACTTCAATAATGATCTTTGGAAAAAGCAGCTTCAAATCGTGCATGACATGATGTTTGTAGACAAATCGACACCCGAATATGGTGAACAAGTAACCAGCAAAATGCCGGTAGATACAATGTTCCTCAAAGGGGAGGCAGCGATGTTAGCCGCAGGAGAATTTATTTTCCGCAACGCCAATAACCTGAAGGAATTTCCGCATGACTTCAAAATCGCATTCGCTACAATTCCGAAAGTATCTGCCGATCAAAAGGACTATAAATATGCTGGCGGTTTAGGTGACATGCTCTCCGTTAATGCAAAATCCAAGCATCAAGATGCGGCATGGAAATTCGCAAAGTGGTATGCGGACGGCGGAATGTTGCCGATGGCGAGTGGAGGACGTCTTCCATCCTCGAAGAGCGTCGATAACAAGCAGGCGATGGACCTGCTGCTCAAGGGTGTTGAAGACAAATACGATACAGAGTCGATGAATAGCGTTGTGTTCGGAGAGTTCCCATCATTCCAGCTAAATGTACCGCAGCAAGCGCTGGATGCCCGCAAGGAAGAATACGAGAAATACTTCCTGAATGAGCAGGATATCGATACAACGCTTAAGAATATGGCCAAACGCCATCAGGAATATATCAAATAATCAAATAATCGAATAGTGACAATATCCCTAAGAGAGAAGAAGGATTCTTCGCTTCCGTCTTCTCTCTTTGCTGTATTTAAAAAGTTCCATACGAGAAGAAAGGCGGCGTTTTCTGTGAAAAGGAACAGCTGGATTCGGAAACAAGGCTGGGTGGGCTACGTATTTATTTTGCCTAATATGCTCGGTATCCTCGCATTTTTTATACTGCCAGCCTTGTACTCCTTCTTTATGATGTTCACGGACTATCAATTCGCCAATCCGAATTGGACGTTCACCGGGTTAGATAATATCAAACGCCTTTTTGGTGATGATCAGTTCTATGCTTCAATTAAATATACAATCATATTCCTGATGTCCGTTCCGGTCTCATTGGCAATTGCATTTCTCGTTGCTCTTGTGCTTAACCGGAGCGTGTATTTGAAAGGATTGCTTAGAGGCATGTTCTTCCTGCCATATATCTCTAGCGGTGTTGCCGTTGCTTTTGTATGGATGCTGCTGTTCCAGCCGTCCCAGGGGCCGATTAATGAAGTGCTTCGCTTTATCGGCATTGTATCGCCTCCCGGCTGGTTCGCTGATTCGAGTTCGGCGATGTATGCCATTGACGTCGTGCAGATATGGTTTATGTTAGGCTACAACATGATTATCTATCTGGCAGCCCTGCAGGAGATTTCGACCGAGCAACTTGAAGCCGCACGTATCGACGGTGCAGGGAAAGCGACTATTACATGGAGGATTGTATGGCCGCTTGTTAGTCCAACGACATTTATGCTACTGATTACGGGGCTGATTATGACGGTCAAATCCTTCTCTCTCATCCAAGCGATTACGGGCGGCGGCCCAAGCGGAAGCACCACGATTCTGTCGCTGTTCGTCTACAAAACGGCATTTAGCTATTATGAGATGGGCTATGCATCAACCATTTCCTGGTTCCTGTTTGCAGTTATTCTTGTCATTACCATAATCCAATGGGTCGGCCAAAAACGCTGGGTCCATTACTAGAGAGGAGCTGGCCTATGTTTAGAACAACGAAGACACACTCGGTTAAGCTTTCTGTCACGATCCTCATGTTAATTGCAGGGTTGTTTATGATTGTTCCTTTTCTATGGATGCTCAGTACTTCCTTCCAGACCCCGAGTGAAGTATTCCGTCAATGGCTTCCTTCGAAGCTCGACTGGACCAGCCATAAGCGAATCTGGACGGGGAACTATAATTTTCTCCCTTATTATTTGAACTCCATTAAGATTGCTGTGATTGGTACAGCTGGTGCTGTTTTTTTGTCGGCCTTTGCTGCTTATGGCTTCGCCCGTACGGAATTTAAAGGACGTAATACCCTCTTCATCGTGTATCTATCCATGATGATGATACCTCCTCAAGTCGTTTTTGTTCCGAAGTTTATCCTGTTTAACTGGCTTCATATTTATAACACACATTGGGCATTAATTCTGCCAGCCATGTTCTCGATATTTGGTGTATTTATGCTCCGTCAATTCTTTCTCAGTATTCCGAACGAGATTACAGAATCTGCATTACTCGATGGTGCGGGTCATTTTCGAATTTTCTTCAAGCTGGTGTTACCGTTAGCCAAACCAGCGCTTGCAACGTTTGCTATTATCGATTTTTCCTGGCAGTGGAATGATTATGAGAATGCTCTGGTTTTCCTGCAGAGTCCAAAGCTTTATACAATTCCGCTTGGGCTACAAAATTTCGTTTTGGAAAACAACGTTGACTATAACGGCATGATGGCAGCTTCTTCCGCAGCGATTATCCCTATGATTTTAATCTTTCTGCTTGGTCAGAAATATATTATTCAAGGTGTATCCAGTTCAGCTGTAAAAGGCTAATTCAAAGGAGGCTTATAAAAATGAGACGCGAAAAACTATTATTCGATGTTACGGTCATTGGCGGAGGACTTTCCGGGATTTGTGCCGCTATAGCAGCGGCAAGATTAGGTCAAAAGGTTGCACTTGTGCATAATCGTCCTGTACTTGGCGGCAATTCCAGCTCCGAGGTACGTGTATGGGTATGCGGTGCAACGGGGCATGGCGTGAATCGTTATGCACGGGAGACCGGCATTATGGGTGAATTATTCATTCAGAATCAACAACGGAATCCGGAAGGCAACCCCTATTTGTGGGACGTTACTTTGCTGGAGGCAGTAAGAGCCGAACCTAATCTCACTTTGTTTATGAATACAGATGTTAGAGAAGTAGAAGCAGACGGTGAGAAAGATGCAAGGATAATTCGTAGCGTGAAAGGCTGGATGATGGGCTCCGAGCGTGAGATTACGTTTGAAAGTGAGATGTTCCTTGACTGTACAGGTGACGGACTCGTCGGATTTCTCGCTGGAGCAGCATACCGGCTTGGCCGTGAAGCCCGTCATGAGTTCGGGGAAGAATGGGCACCGGAAGTTGCTGATGATATTACACTTGGCAGCACACTGCTGTTCTATACGAAAGATACCGGAAAACCGGTACGGTTTGTAGCCCCATCGTTTGCTAAAGACATTACGACAACCCCCATTCCGCTAAAGCGTGTGATCCGCAGTGGAGATTCGGGCTGTCATTACTGGTGGATTGAATGGGGCGGAGAGCTGGATACGGTACATGAGAATGAGCAGATTCGGGATGAGTTATGGTCTGTTATTTATGGCGTTTGGGATTATATTAAGAACTCCGGCAAGTTTCAGGCCGAGGAGATGACGTTGGAATGGGTGGGCTCGATTCCAGGCAAACGCGAATACCGCCGCTTCCTTGGTGATACGATTCTGACGCAAAATGATGTTATCTCTCAACGCCCATTCGACGACCGCGTCGCCTTTGGCGGTTGGTCCATCGACCTGCATCCCCCACAAGGGATGTATGCAAGCGAGAGCGGCTCCAAGCATCTGCATGCAGATGGCATTTATCATATTCCGTTTGGGAGCCTGTATTCCCGCAATGTCAGCAATCTGCTGTTTGCGGGACGTAATATCAGTGCATCGCATGTTGCATTCGGAACAACCCGCGTCATGGCAACTTGTGCGGTAATGGGAGAAGCCGCAGGTGTAGGCGCTGCCTTGTCGGTAATTAAAGGTATCACGCCTCGTGAGCTGCGTGAGCAGCATTTAACCGAATTGCAGCAAACGATGTTGCGGACCGATGCCTCAATTATAGGACTGAGAAATATGGATTCCGCTGACATTGCGAGAAAGGGGACCATCACGGCTTCAAGCACGATGACCCGCATTTTGATCAACGAACCTTCCGAGGAGTACCGGCTGGTCGCTGACGTTGGATGGCTGTTCCCGACCGAGGGTGGAATTGAAGGATTTAGGCTGTTGGTCTCTGCCCGAGAAGCGACAAGTTTGACTATTGAACTGTGGGACACAGGTCGCCATGAGAATTATGTACCGGCAAACTTCAAGCAAGCTTTGGACATCCAAGTCGATGTAGGTGAGGAGCAATGGTTGGATGTGCCTGCAGACAGTGCAATGATTGGAGGCGATCCTTGTAATGTATTTGTCATTGTTCGGGCGAATGAAGCAGTTAGTCTCTACACATCAGCTGTCCCGATAAGTGGTGTCCTCGCCTTTGAGAGAGGGGTCAAACCAATAGTCAGCTCCGACCTGGAGGATCATCAGCCAAATCAGCCGATTATCGAATGGTCGATGAAGCGCCTTGTCCGGAAGCCATTCTGTTTTGCAGTTGAGACTGACGCGTATTCACCTGATAAAGTCATCAACGGCTATGTCCGTCCGTTTGGCGGTCCACAGCTGTGGATATCGGAACCCATCGCTAATGGCGGTGAAGAATGGATTGAAGTCAACCTTCCAGAACCAGTGGATATTCGGGAAATTCACCTTACTTTTAATGACGATGTTAATGAGGATTTGATCAATTTGCATCATCATGAAACACCGTTTCTGACCATTCCGGAGTTGGTTAAGAGCTATGAGGTGCATGCTTATATTAATGGGCAATGGGAACGTATTGCTGGTGATAACCCTAACCTTACTCGCAAAAAGATTCATCGTCTTGAGAATCCGATACTATCCAAACGGATTAGGGTCATCATCAAGGAAACGCACGGGGGCGATCGGGCAGAAGTGTACGAAATTCGACTATATGTTTCTCATAGATGACGGCCCCCGTTTTCCGCAGGTAGCATCCATAAATTGATGGTTGGCCGATATCTCGCCTTCTTCTCCTGAATTCTCATCGTATGGAAAAGAATCTTGATAAACGATATACTAGCTTATAATTGCTTTTTTGTTGAGGTGAATATCAAATGGAAGAAGTCGATGAATCCAAACAACTTGTATTACAAATTGGTGCTGCCTTAAAAAGGTACAGAAAAGAAAACAACATGAGCTTAGATGACTTAGCGGAATTGACAGGCGTGAGCAAACTTACTTTGGGAAATATCGAACGTGGAGAGACAAATCCAACTTTGGCGATGATCTGGAAAATTTCCAAAGGCATATCTTTACCACTCTTGGCTTTGTTCAAATCAGAAGAGCCTGTAAGTTTGTATCGAGCCGGCGAAGGACTGCGTTTTTCTAATGAACAAAAAAATTGGGTTATTGAGCCCGTCTTTAAAAATGCTAGCAGCGATATTGAAATGTGTCGGGCTTACATACAGCCCAATAGCTCCTATCACCCTGAAGGACATCATGTGAATACAACTGAAATTGCGACCGTAATGACGGGATCTATTGAAATTCAAGTCAATGAAGAGATTCACACATTGAATCAATACGATACGATTAGTTTCCGTGCTGATTCTCCACACTCTTATACCAATCATACCAATAGTGAAACCGTGCTGCATATAGCCTTGAAGTATGGTTTCTAAAAGTAGCATATTTTCGCTTATGAAAACAACTCCGAATTCCATCACCGGAATTCAGAGTTGTTTTTGTTTTTCAGAAGATTAAATTATAATATAAAATACTTATTGTAAATAATGATATATTATAATATACTTTTGTTGTCCGCGCGGATCATATTACAACATTTTTATAATCAGCAGAGAACAAATAGTACCTGTAATTTCAGGAAGGAGTAATGGAGATGCTGAACAATCAAAATACAAAAGCCCTACCATCCTCTATAGGGTTTATCATTCTTGGCATTATTTTTATTGCTGCTAATTTACGTACTCCCTTAACATCAGTGGGTCCTTTAGTGAGTCTAATAAGGGATGACGTTCATATTTCAAATACATTAGCGGGCTTGATAACGACTTTACCCTTGCTTGCCTTTGCTTTATTATCACCTCTAGTACCCAAATTAGGCCGAAAATATGGGGTGGAACGTATCATTTTGCTTGCCCTAATTTTTTTGACAATTGGTATTGTAATACGTTCTTTATCTGGTGAAGCCAATCTGTATATTGGAACAGCCATTCTCGGATTTGCAATTGCCATATGTAATGTATTATTGCCAAGTATAATCAAAAGAGATTTCCCTAATAAAATTGGCTCTATGACAGGTCTCTACTCTGTTTCAATGTGTTTATGTGGAGCCATCGCATCAGGAATCAGTGTACCGCTAGCAGTGAACGCAGGTCTTAAATGGCAGGGAGCATTAGGAATATGGGGGATTCTAAGTTTTGTAGCCATTCTCTGTTGGTTACCCCAATTAAGAAATCAATCGAAGCAAACAGTCACGACAAGTCAACAGAGGGCCAGTAACGATGTGAGTGTTTGGCGTTCCCCTCTTGCATGGCAAGTAACCTTGTTTATGGGTATACAGTCTATGGTTTTCTATGTGTTAATCGCATGGTTACCTGAAATTTTAAAGCAGCAAGGAATTGATTCGACCCAATCAGGTTGGTACCTCTCGATAATGCAATTAGCACTGCTTCCATTTACATTTATTGTTCCTGTTATTGCAGGGCGCATGTCTAGCCAACGTTTGTTAGTGGTTATCACTACCATTTTGCTTTTGACGGGAACGCTCGGGCTTCTTTACGGAAGCTCCAATATCATATTATTGTGGATCATATTACTGGGAATTGGTGGGGGCTTCGCCTTCAGTTTATCCATGATGTTTTTCGGGTTACGCACTGAAAATGCACATCAAGCTGCGGAACTGTCTGGCATGGCGCAATCGATCGGATATCTTCTTGCCGCAATTGGTCCTGCCCTTATAGGATATCTGCATGATGCGACAAATAGTTGGGATATGCCGCTTTTCATTTTGCTTGGCGCTTCGGTCTTACTCTTGTTAGCCGGAATGGGGGCAGCAAGAAACCGTTTTGTAGGTAGCGGAAGTAGTTATGAGCTGCCACGGAAAGGATGATAACGATGTTTAACAAAATTATTGTGGCCATTGATCAAGCTGAAATAACGAACAAACTTCTCAATGCAACCGTTGAAATAGCCCGAGACAAACAAAGCCAAGTTACCTTGGTTAATGTTAGTCAGGAATATGTATCGAATGGTATGACCTATTTACCAGAGAATTTCTTGGAAGAAATATTGAACGAAATGAAGAAAGCGAGTCTGGAAAAGTTGCAACAAGCCAAATCCAAATTAAAATCTGTGGGGATTAACTCAGAAACAGTTCTTCTTAAGGGAGATCCTTCACATGAAATATTAAAATATGCAAAGGATACTGAGCAGCAACTTATTATAATTGGAAGCCGGGGGCTAAGTGGCATAAAAGAAATGATGCTTGGAAGTGTCAGCCACAAGGTTTCACAGTTGTCAAAATGCCCAGTCCTCATTGTGCACTAAATCATTAGAAAACTGCAAGGCTGATGCATTAATAGTCTCGCCCCCTACTAGAGCAAAACTATACTTTGTTCTAGTAGGGGGCGATGATTGTTTTTAAACGAACTTTGGTTTCATTATGAAGCGGATAAGCTTATCCAGTGGTTATGCGCCCAACCCCCTTTTTAAAATATATGATTTGACTTACAGTTAACTCTATGTCTTATACTCCGATTAGGAAAGAAAAATAAGTGGCTTTTCTGGAGTAGGGCATTTACAATTTGTTAGGATAAACAGGATGTGGGGTGTGAACAGGGGATAGGTAATGCTAAATGGATTGTAATGACGATTCAAATAAACTAAATTACGTAATGAATTGGAGATTTAATCAACAATGATGAAGAGCAAGAGCAATAATTGGAATGTATTTGGCCTGGCATTGCTGCTGGGTTTATTTTCAACATTAGGTCCATTTACGATTGATATGTATTTACCGGCTTTCCCTGAGATTGCAGGGAATTTCAATACAAGCGCATCACTTGTTCAGTTTAGTCTTACTGCTTGTTTATTAGGGTTAGGTATGGGACAACTCGTTATGGGTCCTTTGAGTGATGCTCACGGTAGACGCAAACCGTTGTTAATCTCCATGGCGGCCTATATTATTTGCTCCTTGGCGTGCGCATATGCTCCTAATATCGGGCTCTTGATTTTGTTTCGTTTCACTCAAGGATTTGCGGCCTCAGCAGGGATTGTCATTTCTCGTGCGATAGCTAGGGACCTTTATAGTGGACATGAACTTACTAAATTCTTCTCTTTGCTGCTGCTTGTAGGGAATTTAGGGCCCTTGGCAGCACCGATCGCTGGAAGTGGTATTCTTTCATTCACGTCATGGATTGGTGTGTTTATCTCACTCTCATTTTTGGGCGTTTTCTTATTAATAATGACCAAATGGAGTTTGAAAGAGTCCAACCCGCCTGAACGACGTATGGCTCCCGACTTCAAGCAGCAGTTGGGGAATTACAAAACGCTTCTACGTGACCGCAAATTTGTTGGTTATATGCTGGCACAGGGAATCATGACGGCTGGCGTCTTTGCATATGTAGCGGGAACACCATTTATTTACCAAAATATTTATGGAGTCACACCAACTGTATTTGCTATATTATTTGCCTCGAACGGGATCAGCTTGATCATCGGTTCTCAAATCGTGGGACGGTTGGCACAACGTATACCGGAGCAGACCCTTCTATTAGCTGGACTCTGGCTTGCTTTGGCGGCAAGCGCTGCTGCATTGGTGGTAACTATAGTTCATGGTCCGCTGTTCGCTTTGGTCATTCCATTGTTCTTCTTCGTTTGCTCCATAGGGATTACGTCTACTGCGGCTTTCCCGCTTGCCATGGAGAGTCAAGCCAAGATGGCTGGAAGTGCAGCAGCACTGCTCGGAGTTGTTCCTTTCCTTCTAGGTGCCCTCGTTGCTCCTCTGGTTGGTATCGCAGGTGAAGACACTGCTGTCCCGTTAGGACTCACTTTATTAATGACGAGTCTTGTTGCGATTCTTACTTACTTCCTACTCGTTAAAAACATCTCGCATCAAACCCCACAACATGCTCAGTCTGATCCTGACTTTAATTGAGAATATGAGGGTTCCACCCTGTTGAATACAGAAAACCGTTGAACTTTAATTTAAAGACTCAACGGTTTTTCTATTGTGTGTAATGAAGGAAAGACGGCAAAGAAATTTCGAAAGGTTAGCCCTTCGGGATCTTCCGATAGCTGGAAGGGGAGTATCCCGATATTTTTTTGAAGAGGCGGGAGAAATAATAGGGATCACTAATGCCCACTGCATAGCTGACTTCCTTAATACTCAGTTCGGTAAGATCCAGAAGATGACCAGCCCGCTGAATCTTGAGCCGGAGGAAATATTCGATCGGAGCGACGCCCGTTTCAGAATTAAACAGAAAGATCAGGTGCTGCTTCGATACCCCGACATGCTTAGCCAACTCTGTAAGAGAAATAGAGTCGCTCATATGTACATTCATGTATTGAATTGCCTGTTCCAGGTAAGATTCACGTTTCTTCTCTTGTGCTGATTTGACGGCATTTAAGCCAATCCCGGAAAGCAACTGTCTTGTCGTTTGGGCCACATGTATGTGGGTAGTCAGAGCATATGTCCGCTCGGCCAGCATTTCATAAGTAGGGACGAACCATTCCATTAAACGGGCTTTGCCGCTTGGCGATAAAGAGAGAGAGGCGTTAGACAAACCAAACATCTTCACCAATCGATTCGCATGGCTGCCTTTGAAATGAAACCAGTAGATACTCCATGGATTCTTCTGCATTGCCCCGTAACGATGTGCAGTTTCGGGTGGGATGATCATCATATCTCCCTGCTGCATCATCATTCGCTCTCCATGATTCAGCTCAACCCATCCTTCTCCCGCTTCACAAAAAATGAAAATATGTGATGGACTGCCTTCCAGACGTTCCCTGAAATGATACTGAGCGTTGGGAAAATAGCCGATATCCGTAATGAATAAGGTAGAGGTCAGTTCTTCTTGTTCCAGTTCTTTCATCCAATATTCCGGAAGTACATATAGCTTCTGCTCTTCAAATCCCTCACGCTTGCGAATATGGTCTGGCCCCATTCCAGTTACCCCCGTAATTCATAATTAGAATAAGAATATAATCCATCAATACCCGCATTTCGTCAATTGGAACCTGCCTTGCCAGCTTATACAGTATAACTATCAAGACAAGGGAGGCAGTTCTGACATGAAGCATGAGGCTGTGGATCATAAGCTGGAGGTGGGTCCAACCGGGTCCAATCAGGTACAAGTGTGGGAAACCAGCGTGTTGATACCAACGTATGAGGCGGGTGAAGCTGACCCGAATCCTATGTTTCTGGAGAAAAGAGTCTATCAGGGAAGCTCCGGTCGTGTGTATCCGCATCCAGTGATCGAGAGTATCTCGGATGTGAAGAATGATAAAAATTACAAATTGGTTATTCTGGAGAATCCATATATCCGTATTGAGATCATGCCGGAAATCGGCGGCAGAATCTACCGCGCGCTTGACAAGACGAACAATTATGATTTTGTCTATTATAACCGTGTCATTAAGCCTGCGCTGGTGGGCCTTGCTGGTCCTTGGATCTCCGGAGGAATTGAATTTAACTGGCCTCAGCACCACCGCCCTAATACATTTGGTCCGGTTGAATACAAATACGAGGAAAATGACGATGGCAGTGCTACAGTATGGGTAAGTGAGATTGACCGGATGTACGGCACAAAAGTAACGGCAGCCTTCAGGCTCTATCCGGACAAAGCCTACTTGGAGATCCATGCTCAATTATACAACCGGACACCTGAGCCGCAGACCTTCCTGTGGTGGGCGAATCCGGCTGTAGCGGTTAATGAATATACGCAATCCGTGTTTCCTCCAGACGTAACGGCTGTATTTGATCATGGCAAAAGGGATGTCTCGCGTTTCCCAATCGCGACCGGGACCTATTACAAACAGGATTATTCGGAAGGCGTAGATATTTCACGGTATAAAAACATCCCGGTTCCGACTTCGTACATGGCTTATAAATCCGATTATAATTTTGTCGGCGCATACGATCACGGCGTAGAGGCCGGATTGCTGCATGTGGCGAATCATCATATTTCTCCTGGCAAGAAACAATGGACCTGGGGAAATGGGGAGTTCGGTCAGGCGTGGGACCGTCAATTGACCGATGAAGACGGCCCGTACATTGAACTCATGACTGGAGTGTACACAGACAATCAGCCCGACTTTACATGGCTGCATCCCTACGAGGAGAAGACCTTCACCCAGTATTTCATGCCCTACAAAAACATCGGTGTCGTAAAAAATGCCTCCATCGAAGCAGCCATCAATCTGGAAGTGGATGCTGAAGCCGGAGAGGCAGTAATCAAGGTATATGCCACATCTGAACTTGAACATGCCCTTGTGGAGTTAAGCGGAGCAGCAACCCGATATCTACAGGAAACGCTTGAATTGTCCCCGATAAAGGTTTACCAGAAGGTTATACCGCTGGAGAGCGGGGAGCAGGAGCATGATTTGAAGCTTTCTGTCCGAAATAGGGAAGGCAGGCTGCTGATTTCCTATCAACCGAAACGTAAGGATATTGAGCGCGTCCCTGATGCTGCCAGACCACTGGTGGCACCGGAAGAACTGCATTCAACCGAAGAACTGTACTTGGCTGGTCAGCATCTGGAGCAATATCGTCATGCTACGTTTGAGCCTAAAGCCTACTATCTGGAAGGCTTGAAGCGGGACAACGGAGATATCCGGTTGAATGTAGCTTATGGAACGTTACTGCTTCGCCGTGGATTATATATAGACAGCGAGCCGTATTTCCGTAAAGCGATGGAGCGGTTGACCTGGCGTAATCCGAATCCTTATGACAGCGAGGCATACTACCAGCTGGGGGTAGCACTGCGTGGCCAAGGCCGTTTGGATGAAGCGTTTGCTGCTTTTCACAAATCGGTATGGTCGGCAGCATGGCAGGATGCAGGGTACTTCTCACTTGCTCAGATTTCCACCTTGAAAGGCCAGTACGTCGAGGCAATGGAACAGGTTGAGCGTTCACTCATCCGCAATTCCCGAAACTACAAAGCGCGTAATCTGAAAGCCGCATTGCTGCGCAAGCTTGGGTTGTTTGATAAAGCAAAGGGCTATGCACTTGAAACCTTGGAATTGGATGTTGCGGATTTTGGAGCTTATAATGAATTGGCGTTGGCTTATTCAGCCTTGGGAGATAAGGATGCTGCACAGGGTATTTTGTCTGAATTACAGCAATTGATGAGAAATGATGCTCACAACTACCTGAATGTCATCGCAGACTATATGAACAGCGGTCTCTACGAAGAAGCCATTGAAGTAGGGGAAAGAATAGTGAATCCGGAGAATTCCGTCTATCCGATGCTGTATTATGCACTCGCTGCATTATATGAACGTACCGGACAACATGAGCATGCTCAAGAAGCTCGCCGTAAGGGACAATGGGCTGATCCAATCTATTGTTTCCCGAACACGTTGTTTGAACATGAGCTGCTGGTAAGTGCAGTTCATGCTAATCCGGAGGACGATAAGGCTCATTACTATCTGGGAAATTTCTATTATGACAAGAAACGGCCTATCGAGGCGATTGCCAGCTGGGAGCGGTCCCGCGAACTCCGCAATGATTATCCGACGGTACACCGCAACTTGGGGTTGGCCTATTACAACAAGCAGAACAACCCGCAAGCGGCCCTAACTTCGCTTGAGATGGCCTTTGCTTATGCACCGCATGATGGTCGTATCTTCTATGAACTGGATCAGCTGCGTAAGAAGCTCGCATGGTCAATAGACGAACGCCTAAATATGCTTGAAGAGCGGCGAGATCTGGTTGAGAAGCGGGATGATCTGTATGTGGAATACGTAACCTTGCTAAACAATCTTAAACGTTATCAAGAGGCTCTCGCTGCCCTGTCTCTGCGCAATTTCCATCCGTGGGAAGGTGGAGAGGGAAAAGTGACGGGGCAATATAAGTTGGCTCATACCGAGCTTGGTAAACAAGCGCTGCAGAACGGTCATTATGAAGCAGCGGCTCAGCATTTACAACAAGCATTAGTCTATCCGTTGAATCTGGGTGAAGGGAAGTTGGAAGGAGCACAGGAGAACAATATTTATTATTATCTAGGCATGGCCTACGAAGGTATGCAGCGGGAAACAGAGGCCATCGCCAGTTACACCATAGCTTCACAGGGTTTGGCAGAGCCGACAAGTGCGTTGTTCTACAACGATCAGCCGCCAGAAATGATCTTTTACCAAGGGTTGGCCTGGTTGAAGCTCCGTAACGAGAAGGAAGCCAAGCGTCGCTTCAATAAACTAATTGATTATGCTGAAAAGCATATTTTTGACGATATCCAAATGGATTATTTTGCTGTATCCTTGCCGGATTTCCTGGTATTTGAGGATGATTTGAACCAGCGCAATGTAATCCATTGTCGATACATGAGAGGCTTGGGACTTCTGGGGCTTGGCCGTGACGAAGAAGCCGGAACCGAACTTGAGTTGGTTCTGAAAATGGAGCCAGCTCATCAAGGGGCAATGGTTCATAGAGGGTATCCCCGGCAATGGCGTGAAGGATTTCAACCTTGATGATTCCTCAAATAGCATTGTCCATTGGTTGGGTCACAGAGGGAAAAATCTGTATTGCTAAAAACTAAAAAGAGGGTGTAATGATAATGGATGTAGCGCTTAGCAGGTTACCAAGCAAACTAACCATCACAATGTGGGATTTCTCCTGGTACACCATGACCTTACCGGGAGAACCATACAGCGACCTAGAGACGAGATTTAAGGAAGCGGTAGAGAGGGGCTACAATACGATCCGAATCTGTGCGATGCCCTTCTTATTGTTTACGGCGGAAGGCAAACGGTCGGGCCCGTTACACTTCGGTAGTCTTGGTGAGATCGGACAGCGGACACGCTGGTACAACTGTCGGGGCGGCGCCGAGCTGGATGGGCATGCGCATTTGCTGGAGTTGTTCAGACAGGCCAAGGCCCATGGCTGTTATATCATGCTGTCTTCGTGGGAATATCAGCAGAGCCCAAGCTTCCTTGCCTTTCCCGGGTTGCGCGATGAGCTGGCTGCCATAGCTCCGGAGGAGCGATTTATGGCTATTGCGAGATCCATGGATCAGCTTATCCGGTATATAAAAGCGGAAGGATACGATAAGCAGATCGTCTACGCGGAGCTGCATAATGAGGTGGAGTTCGGGCAATTGACCGAGATTGGAACCGCTCAAGGTATTGCCCCGTCCAATGTACCGGCACTAGTGGAAGCCATGCAGCCTTATATTGAAGAGGCCGTAGGTTATCTTAGAAGTGTGCACCCGGATATCCTGATGACAGCAAGCTATACACTAAATGAAGCCTATCCCAAATCCTATGTAGCGGAAAATTTACAGGTTGCACATTTCCATCTCTATATCAAAGGGGTATTGAATGAATTAACCGAAGCGGCTGGAATTGATGATGAGCAGGCGCCTTTTCCCGGCTCATTCGTCCAATCGCTCCTGCGGGAGGATGCGCCTCCATTTGAAGAGTACTCGCTACCCCGTGGTCAAGAATGGAGGATGGAAGGAAATCCGGTAGGGCTAAGACTGCTTTATCTGCATGACTGGGTGGAGCCAGACCAATGGGATCTTTTTTTATATGACAATTACAGTAAACATAAGCTGGCAATGCTGCAAAAGGCAGATATGCGCTTGGAGGAAGCTCATGAATGGGCGGCTCATTCCGGGTTGCCAGTCGTTATAGGGGAAGGATACGTTGGTTATACGCCGCTGTTAGCGGGATTCGAGGAGGGGCCTGTGGGGAAATTTATTGCAGAGTACGCGCTGCGAAAAGGAATGGCTCTGGGTTTCTGGGGAATGACTCTATGCTCTAACTGTGCACCGCATCATCCATTCTGGGATGATATCGCCTGGCAACAGAAATGGAACCGCTATATTCTTGATTCGAAATAGCAGTTATATTAGGCAGGAACCAAACTTGATCTGCGCCTCTTATCAGAAACGTCGTACATCAGAGGGAATACTTAACTATATTCGTACACTACGACTAAAGGAAGAAAATAAGAAAAAAAAGTCACTCCCCTAGATTTTCATCTGAATTAATTTCTTATTATTGGATTGGCCAAAATTTATGATTTCATAAGGGCTACATCCCACTTTTGCATTATCAGGTTAGCCAGAATCTTCTGGTTAGCCTTTTTGTCGATTGAATAACATGGTACTAGATGATAATGTGAATTAAGGGAGAGGCTTCCTCAATGGAGGGAATATATTATTTGAATCGAGGTTCTGAATATGAAGGTAAAACGAATTGTTACCAATATTCATACGGAGAACGTTGCAGCAGCAAAAAGCTTTTATCAGGACGTGCTTGAACTTGATTCATTGATGAATCAGGGTTGGATTGAAACCTACGGATTACTTGGGGAGGATAACGTTCAAATAAGTATTGCCACACAAGGTGGCTCCAATACACCTACACCTGATCTTTCGATTGAAGTCGATGATGTTGATGTAGTGTACGAACGCATGAAAAGCGCTGGTTATACAATAGAATATGAACTTACGGATGAGCCTTGGGGAGTTCGTCGATTCTATGTCCGTGATCCATTTGGTAAGTTAATCAACATTCTTGCCCATAGACATGGCTGTTCAAATTAAATCATTTTCTTTAAAAAGTATTGTTTATTGGCTTGAAGTATTGGTATTCTTTTCTTGGATGTTATGATTTAATAAATATCTTAATTTCGAGGAGTACGCTGACACATAATTGAAACAGAGAGATTAATGTTTGTGTCCAAGGTAAAAGCAGATTATTCATCACTATTAACGGGGGGAAACAAGAATGATGAATGTTTTGTTGGTGGATGATGAGCCATGGGTACTGGAAGGTCTACGAACAATGGTAAATTGGAACAAATACGGTTTTCAAATTTGTGGAGAGGCCGAGAACGGAAATGCTGCTTGGGCCATTATTGAGGATCTTCAGCCAGACCTGGTATTTACAGATATTCATATGCCTTCCGTTAGTGGACTTGAGCTGATTGGCCGTTCGATGCAAAAACTAGCCAAACCGCCGCGATTTGTCATATTAAGCGGATACGATAGCTTCGATTATGCGAAAACAGCGCTGGAACAGCGTGTGGAGGATTATTTACTCAAACCCATTGATGAGGTTGAGATTGAAAACGTATTAGAACAGATGAGTCTTAAAATTCAGAACGAGCTTGTCTCAGAGAAATTGCATCAACACGAGCGTACTTTATATGTAAATTGTTTGTTCAACCGCCTGTTTCAAGGGGAGGACAGCAGCGAACTGCAAGCCGAAGTGGAAAGTTTATTGCAAATGGAGGGTCATGAGAACATGGCCTGTCTTTTAATTGAGACGGATTCATGCAATGAGGAAATACAGTCACACGTACAGCGTTTTGCAAGCGATCATCACTATGAATTTTTTATGGATGCTGAAGGAAGAATGGGTGTGTTTGCTGCTGAAATTGAAGATTCTTTGAGCTGGCTTGAGAGGTTAGGGGGAAACCTGTTTGAGATGTACTCCGATCATGCATCGATCATTATGGCATTTGGATATCATTCAGGTGGAGTAGGCGCTATGCGGACGGTATATGAAAAAGCATTATCTACGCTAAAATGGAAGCGTTATCAGAAAGGGAGCGGTATTTTTCACGATCAAGATTTGCCACGAAATGGTAGCATCGCAACCGTAAACCAAAAAGCTTTGACTAATCTGTTTAGAACTATTTTAACAGGTGAAGAGGATGGGCTGGAGAGAGGCGTGCAAGAGCTGCTTGCGAATCCAGACCGGGGGTTACCTGTGTCGGATATAGAATATGTTCGTGTACAATTGCTCGCCCTTGAAATGGGAGTTCTCAAGCAGCTGAAGGAGCTGGATGGAGATGTTGACAGGTTTGTGTTGCAGTTGCAACCTATGTTAGGAGGCTTAACTGATATTGACTCTTATCCTGCATTTCGGGAATATGCGCTTATATTAAGTCTCAACGCTTTGAGAGCTCTTCAGGAGCAGCGGAAAGAAAAAGAATGCAGCACGATTTTTCGTGTGGTGCAATATGTTAACCAGGAGTTTCGGGAGAAGCTGCAGCTCCAGGAACTTGCACAGAAATTTCATATGAATGCCAACTATTTGGGGCAAGCCTTCAAACAGCAGACGGGTAAGTCTTTTCGGGAATATCTGAATGATAAACGGATCGAGGAAGCCAAGAGGCTGCTTCGTCAGAGCTGTTCCAGCATAGCCGAAGTTGCGGTCCATTCAGGGTACCCCAATGCCGATTATTTTGTAAGTCAGTTCAAACGAATGACGGGGATGGCTCCTTCTGCATACCGGAAACAACTGTAGATACACTCGACAAGTAACAAATGAAGGATGGCGATGGAAGATATGCTTAAAAAAATCCGATTTCGCGGCATCGTGAACGATATTCCTTTGAACTACAAGTTTATGCTGATCTATGTTTTTGGTATTTTGCTTCCAATCATAGCAAGCAATTATTTGTTCATGGATCGGATGTCGGGGCTAATCAAGGAGCGGGAAGAACAGAATTTGCAAATCTCACTGGGGCGGGCCAGAAAGGATATTCACACCATGATTGACGGGGGGGTAGCTGTCAGTCACGCCTTAATCACGGACAAGCTGTTGTCTGAATCTATGGATCGTGTATACAATGGCCAGCTGGATTTCTACAATACATTCGACGAACAGCTGCGCCATCGGATGACTTCCTATATTCCCGTGAACAATCAGATTCAGCGAATCGGCATCTACACGGATAACCCAACCATTGTGTCAGGAGGGGACTATTATTATCTGGGCAGCTCAATGAAAACCAGTGCCTGGTACAGACAATGGGAAAAGGCAGGGGAAACACTAAGTGTGCTCGCTTATCGCGATCAGGCGGTGAATGATCGCGCGGCGACCTCGTCTTATTTTAGCGTGATTGAAAAAATGGACTATTACAACGCAGACAACTCTTACAAGAAGTTGGTACGCATTGATTTTTACCTGAATCGGTTCTATGACGTTATTGCAAGAGAGAAAAGTTCGCTGGACCTGTATCTGGTCAACGCCGAGAATCAAATTATCGTGTCCACAGATGACAAGTATCAGGGCGAGGTAGGTAGTGATTATGCGTTATTCGATACGAGCAAGGCGGCAGACCAGGACCTACATATCGTCCCGATTGGCAATGCCAGCTATGTGAAAGGTTGGAAGCTCATTGGCGTGCCTCAGGAAACACGTGTCAAACAAGCAATGCTTTCCATGAAACTATATTACGGCATGCTGGCCGGTATCATTACTTTGGTTACCTCCATCTTCATCTATGTCATGCTGCGTTCATACAATTATCGAGTGAAGCGTCTGTCCAGACATATGCAAAAGGTGGGTAACGAGAAATTTGATCTGATCAACATTGATGGTGGACAGGATGAAATAGGTCATCTGATTCGTAATTTCAATATGATGACCGCACAGATCCATTCCTTGATCAATAATGTGTACAAGCTTGAAATTCAGCAGCGGAGCCAGGAAGCTGAGCGCATTCGCGCTGAGCTGAATTTGCTGCAAAGCCAAATGAATCCCCATTTTTTATTCAATACGCTCAATGCGCTGCTGGTGGTCAGCACCAAAAACAATTATGCGGATGTTAAGGATATTATCAAGGACCTATCCAAGCTGCTTCGCCGTCTGTTGAATTGGAAGGACGATGTGGTCACCCTGGAAGAAGAGATGAGTTTTACGGTCATGTATCTGGGAATTGAAAAATTCCGTTTTCGAGACAAGTTTGAATTTTACATTGATATTAGCGATGAGGCGAGTCAGTATAGAATTCCCAAAATGAGTATCCAGCAATTGGCCGAGAATGCATGTAAACACGGAATTCAGGCTATTGAGGGGCTCGGCTATGTGAAAATTAAAGCGGAAGTTGTGAGCGAGCGCCTGCGCGTCGTTGTATCTGATAATGGTAAGGGCATGAACAAGGAACGGTTACAAGAGGTTCTGTATCATATGCGAAGCAAGGAGGAGAGCGGGGAGAGTAATATTGGCATACGTAACGTATATCGCCGTCTTGAATTGTATTATGACGATAAAGTGAATTTTAACCTGGTGAGCAGAATAGGTGAGGGGACAGAGGTCTCATTCGAAATACCGTTGCAACTGCTAGAGCATCAGGGTAAAGAGGGAGGTAGAGACAATGGCATTTAAAGTGCTGCTGATTGATGATGAACCATGGGCGCTAGAGGGCTTGGAGCTGGTGATTCCATGGGAAAGTCTTGGCTTTGAGGTAGGCGCTTTGTGCGGCAATGGTGCGGAAGGATTAAAACGAATGGAAGAGCTAAAGCCCGATCTTGTTGTGGTGGATATTCATATGCCAATCATGAATGGACTTGAAATGATTGAAGAATGGCGGCGTAGAGGTAACTGGTCGACCAAGTTCATTATTCTTACGGGGTACAGCGATTTTGAGTTTGCGCGAAAAGCGCTTAAATTCAAAGTTTCCGGTTATCTCTTAAAGCCATTGGACGAGGAACAGGCGGAGTCCGAAATTCGTATGATGGGCAAGGAACTGATGAAGGAGCAAGAGCAGCTTTATATTGGGCAGATCGCATTGAGAGAGCAGGAGATTTTGACAATGAAGGAGGCTTTATTAGGCAAAGTGCTGTCAGCAGAAGGGACTCAATTAATGGACTCACTGTCCCGGTCAGCTGAATCCTGGAATGTCTGCCTGGTTCAGGTGTCGGAGAAAGACTTTGGCCAGTGGAGCAGTCTTGCTTCAGAGGTTATGAACGGACGGCATGTTATTTATATCATTCGTATGCGAAATGATCTCGTATCTATTGTGTTCGGCGATGTTTCCCCCGGGCCGCAGAGAACGAGCGACAATTTAAGAAAACAATTAGAAGCACTGGCTCGCCGTCTGGCGGGCTTTCGTACATATATGGCGATTGGCTCAACCGAATCCTCTCTTCATCACATCAGCAACTCCCGTATAACAGCAGAGAAGGCGCTGCTGCACGCCTTTTATGAAGTGGAAGGGAACAGCATATTGGATTATACCGATCTCCAGAACCATGATTTTCAAAGGCATTACCAACAGGTTGAACTGATTGAGCGAGTGCTGGGAGCACTTCAGCTCATTGATTACAATAACTACCAGTCCGCTGTGGAGTTTATAGAGCAATCTTTTCGACAGATGCGGGTCCATCCGGATGAGGCTCGGAAATTTGTAATTTACCTTCTTCATGAAATTCGGGCTTACATGAGGGCGCAAATGGCTGAAGATTCAGAGAATTACCGTTTGTTCGAAATCCCGGATCTGGATGAAGCACTGTTAACCTTTGATGATTTGATCGGCATGCTGCATTCGTGCGGTAGAGTCTGCTTTGAGTTATTGCTTAAAGAGAGCGTATTCGAAGCGCAGGGTATTGTGCAGGATATCAACGACTACATACATGCGCATTTCCGGGAGGCATTGACGATTAAGATGCTGTCTGAACGTTTCTTCCTGCATCCGGCTTACTTAGGGCAACTGTTGATACGCAAAAATGGAATCGGCTTCAATGAACTGCTTCATAACCTGAGGGTTGAGGAGGCATGTCGGTTGCTACAGATGAATCAGTACAAAAATAGCGAGGTCTCGGAAAAGGTTGGATACGCCAATTACCATCATTTTTTAAAACAGTTTGAGAAACGCATGGGAATGTCTCCTACCGAATATAAGAAAAACGTCTAGCAACGTACCTTCTAGGAAGCCAGACCGCGTATCGTAGAAGTTTTTCTTGATATGTCAGGAAGCATTGCTCTGAAGTTTAACCATTTTAAGATATGATAAGAAAACCTGAGCTTTTCTCGGAAAGAGCTATAATTCGAATATAGTTTCCATGTAGATGTAAATTTATAATTAAATTATTCAAATGAAAGGGCTTTCATGCAGTAAGACCAAACTTTGGAGGTGCTTTATGGGGGACAACAAAAAATCATTCTTCCGTATGGGGGCAACGTTGTTATTGTCGTTGAGCGTTGTGCTAGCAGGTTGCTCAAGTGGCAATTCAGGCAGCGGAGAAGAGAGCAGTAAAGGTAGTGAGGTGGGGGCTGACAATCCGTTAGAAATCTCGGTATTCCTGAACGAGGCCGGACAACAGCCAACTGCTGACAACAAAATTTACAAAAAAATCAAAGATGAGCTTGGCGTTACATTCAAATTTGAATTTTTGGCCGGCGACAAAAACCAGAAGCTCGGCGTCATGATTGCAGGAGGAGATTATCCGGATCTCATCTCTGCGGATACCAAGCTGACAGCAGCCGGCTCGGTCATTCCGTTGGAAGACCTGATTGAGGAGCATGCGCCTAATCTGAAGAAGCACTATGAGAAGTACTGGAATCAGATGAAGGACCCTAACGATGGACACATATACTACCTGCCAAACTACGGTGCATACAACGGCGAAGTGGCTGATACTTACTACAGCGGACCTGCCTTTTGGATTCAAAAAGCCGTGTTGAAAGAGTTCGGTTATCCGACGCCAAAAACACTGGACGAATACTTTGACTTGATCGCGAAATACAAGGAAAAGTATCCAACTATTGACGGCAAACCGACAGTCGGTTTCGAGGTATTGAACTATGATTGGAAAAACTGGGGCTTGCTGAACCCGCCGCAGCATTTGATCGGTCATCCGAATGATGGTGGAGTGGTCGTCAACGATGGCAAGGCAGAGATCTTTGCAGACAAGGATTATGCCAAAAAATACTATCAGAAGCTAAATGAAATCAATGCCCAAGGCTTGCTTGATAAGGAAGCGTTTGCACAGAACTACGACCAATATATGGCCAAATTGTCCAGTGGGGCCGTACTCGGCATGTTCGATCAACACTGGAATTTCCAAAGCGCGGAAGATTCACTTATAACGCAAGACAAAATTGAACGCACTTATGTAGGTTTCCCGCTTGTGTATGACAGCAGCACCAAAGACTATTATCGTGACCGCGCAGCACTGAATCTCAACAATGGTTTCGGTATTACCGTGAGTGCCAAAGACCCTGTAAAAATCCTCAAAGTGCTCGACAAACTGATGGAGGAAGAATGGCAGAAAACACTCACTTGGGGCATTGTGGATGAAGACTATTATGTCAATGAAGAAGGCCGCTTCATGAAGACACAAGAGCAGCGCGACAATGCAGCAGATGCTGCCTGGAAACTGGCCAATAAAGCAGATGCTTTCTATGGAACCGCACCGAAGATGGAAGGTTACTTCAGCGATGGCAACGCGACTTCAGCAAGCAATCAGCCGGAAGAATATCAAGCCAGCTTGAGACCGTTTGATAAGGAAGTTTTGGACGCCTACGGTTTCAAAAGCTATGTCGATTTCTTCAGTGCTCCACCAGAGAATCCGGTGACTTACCCTGCTTGGTCTGTCGATGTGGTAGAGGGATCTCCAGCCAAGATTGCCAATACGAAGTTGAACGAGTTGTCAACCAAATATTTGCCGAAAGCGATTTTGGCTAACACGTCTGAATTCGACAGTGTATGGAGCGAATACGTTTCCGAAATTCAAAAGCTGGATATCAAAACGTATGAAGATCGTATCAATGAAGTATTGCAGTGGAGAATCGATAACTGGTCTGTAAAGTAAGAAATTGCTGTCAGGAAGGAAGGATACCTTCCTTCCTGATTTTTTGAAGAACATATCGCTGGACGTTATTCCTTTCAATATAAAGATGGATAGGAGCCTGATATTATGGAGGAAATTGTAGTGGGTACCAAGCCGCTCCGCCCGAAGAAAAAACCGAAAATTAGGCGGATTACTTGGCAAAATATCAAAGCACAGAGACAGCTCATATGGATGTCGGTTCCTCTGCTTGCGTACATTATCATCTTTGCTTATGTACCTGTCTGGGGTTGGACGATGGCCTTTCAGGATTACAAACCGGCCAGAAGTTTCTCGCAACAAACGTGGGTAGGGTTCAAGCATTTTCAATTTTTGTTCACTGATGACAATTTCTTGCGCGTGCTTCGCAATACGCTTGCCATGAGTATCATCAACATGATTTTAGGTTTCGTTACAGCCATCGTTTTGGCCTTGTTACTCAATGAGATCAAGAAGATCATGTGGAAGCGGACGGTACAAACCATCTCTTATCTTCCTCACTTCTTATCATGGATTATCGTTACCGGCATCGTAGCGACATCGCTTGCTTCTGACGGCATTATCAACGATATCCTCATGAAACTGCACTTAATCAACGAGCCGATCTTGTGGCTGACGGAAGGGAAGTATTTCTGGGGCGTTGTTGCAAGTTCTCATATTTGGAAAGAAGTCGGATGGAGCACCATTATTTATTTGGCGGCCATGGCCTCTATTGATCCGGCACAGTATGAAGCTGCCGATATTGATGGAGCCAATCGATATCAAAAAATGTGGAATGTCACCTTGCCAGGAATCAAGCCTACCATTGTCATCCTGTTGATTATGTCGATTGGACATATTCTAGAAGCTGGCTTCGAGGTTCAGTATTTGCTGGGTAACGGGTTGGTTGTTGACTGGGCAGAAACGATTGATATCTTCGTGCTCAAATACGGGATTGCACAGGGCAACTATTCGCTCGCAACTGCAGGCGGAATATTCAAGACCGTGGTCAGCATTACAATGTTACTTGTAGCGAATTGGACCGCCAAGCGGCTTGGGGAAGAGAGGCTGTTATAATGACGAAAAAAACACCATTGTCTGGTTTAGGAAATACAGCGGCGCTTTCCGTTCGCCGCCCGGGTGGCAGAGGCATTGAACCGTTTCTGTTCAATACCTTTAACACGATCTTCATGGTTCTGTTGGTAATTGTGACGTTGTATCCATTTTTGAACACGATTGTGGTTTCGTTTAATGCAGGGAATGACACCATTCGAGGAGGCTTATATTTGTGGCCCCGCGATTTCACCATGCAGAATTACAAAGCCGTATTTGCATCAGGCACAATCTATAACGCATTTTTGGTTTCCGTTGCACGTACAGTACTATCTACCATTCTGAACATTTTCTTGACCACCATGCTGGCTTACACGCTGAGTCGGCGTGATTATATTTTCCGCAAGCTGATTACGACCATTTTTGTGCTGACGATGTATTTCAATGCAGGGCTAATTCCGGGGTACTTCCTGATGAAGGATCTGCATTTGATTAATTCCTTCTGGGTGTATGTCCTGCCTTCATTGATTAGTGCGTTTAACCTGATCGTCATTCGTACTTATATATACACGATCCCCGAAAGCTTGATTGAATCAGCCAAAATCGACGGAGCAGGAGATTTCAGAATTTTCTGGAGAATTATTTTTCCACTGTGCAAACCTGTGCTGGCGACTATTGCGCTCTTTGTCGCGGTCGGCGCGTGGAATTCCTGGTTCGATGCATTTCTGTACACGTCATCACGTCAAGAGCTCAGCACATTGCAATACGAACTGATGAAGCTGTTGTCTTCCAGTATGAACGCCAACAGTAATCCTTCCGTTGCCAACGGTGTGGGGGTGGAGCATTCAACACAGGTAACGCCAATTTCCATTCGTGCTGCTGTTACAATTGTCGCTTCTGTTCCGATCTTGCTGGTGTATCCGTTTATGCAAAAATACTTTGTCGTTGGACTAAATGTAGGGAGTGTGAAGGAATAGATGTCACAGATTCAATCACAACTGATCCGTTATGCCAATCCGATTCTTCCCGGATTCTATCCGGATCCCAGCATCGTGAAGGCGGAAGAATATTTTTACCTCATTTGCAGTTCATTTGAGTACTTTCCCGGAGTGCCGATCTTTCGGAGCCGGGATCTGATTCACTGGGAGCAGATTGGTAATGTATTGGACCGGGTCAGCCAGCTGGATTTGACCGGACAGAAAAGCTCGGACGGGATTTATGCTCCTGCACTGCGTTACCATAAAGGTACATTTTATATGATTACGACAGATGTGAGAGGCATCGGCAATTTCTACGTGACGGCAACCGACCCTGCAGGCCCCTGGTCCGATCCAATTCGCATTCCATTTGGTGGAATCGACCCTTCTCAGTTTTTTGACGACGACGGCAAAGTATACGTGACCGCTCAACAAGGCGCCGATTACGATTCTCATGCCATCCAGTACGAGATTGACATCACCACAGGTGAGGCGCTCTCTGAACCACAAGTTGTCTGGCATGGGGATGGAGGGCCATGGACCGAAGGACCGCATCTATACAAAATCAATGGGTTGTATTATATGATGTCTGCTTCAGGCGGGACGGCGAAGGAGCATCGTGAGATCATCGGTCGAAGCGATCGACCTTATGGTCCGTTCGAACGCTATCCTGAGCCCATCCTGACCCATCGCCATCTGGATCATCCCATTCAGTATTTGGGTCATGCCGATCTGGTGGAGGATCATCAAGGAGACTGGTGGGCCGTTTTCCTTGGCGTGCGTTTGACGGAGGACGGGTATAGCGTGCTTGGACGTGAAACCTTTCTCGCACCGGTCGTCTGGAACGATGGGTGGCCCCACATTGATAACAATGAAGGAATAGTGAGTCTGGATATGAAGGTCCAGCGTTTGCCAATGGCATCACCTTCTTTGTCCCAGAGTCATACAGCCATCGTTGTCGGAAGGGACGAATTCGACGGAGAACTTGGGCCGCAATGGATGTTTGTGCGCAACCCTTCAGAAGGGACATGCTCGCTTACGGAAAAACCAGGTTTCCTAACGCTGTATGGTCAGGCAGGAGGGCTTGGAGACGTAGGTCAGATTACGTTTGTTGGCCGCAGGCAGCAGCATATTCATGCCAGCTTTACGACCTGTCTGACATTCATGCCGGTTGCGGATGGAGAAGAAGCGGGACTGTGCGTTCGACGGGATGAGGATGCACACTATGAGCTTGGCATAAGCAGGTTGGATGGGCGAAACGTACTCTTTGCTCGCTTAACGGTGCGAGGAGAGTCGAACATGGTGCATGAGCGCGAGATTGGGACGGAGCAGTTATGGCTTCGAATTGAATCGACAGAGAAGGAATACAGATTGATATATTCTGAGGATGGACAGGACTGGACATTCTTGTGTGCAGGCTCGGCACGTGCCATATCTCCGGAGGATTTTGTACACAAAATGTGCTTTACCGGATCGGTGGTCGGACTATATGCTACCGGCAATGGTCAGGCAAGCAGCACACCTGCGTATTTTGATTGGTTCGAGTACTCAGTCTGATTCAGTCGCTAATAAACGATGCGAAAAAGGGAATTCAGAGGAGGGAAATCATGAGTTCGTTTCGAGAAGAGGCACCACTGAAGGAATTGTACAAGGATGCGTTCC
The DNA here is from genome assembly GCF_037969855.1 of Paenibacillus sp. FSL W7-1088. Classification (NCBI taxonomy): domain Bacteria; kingdom Bacillati; phylum Bacillota; class Bacilli; order Caryophanales; family Paenibacillaceae; genus Paenibacillus; species Paenibacillus sp. FSL W7-1088. The sequence goes on along the minus strand of NZ_CP150216.1, from coordinate 4,044,770 downwards.
ACATTGGAGCAGCGGTGAATCCGAAGACGATTGAAAGCCAGCGTTCATTGCTTGCCTATCACTTCAACAGCCTAACGGCAGAAAATGAAATGAAATTCTCCAGTGTGCATCCACAGCAGGAACAGTATTCGTTTGAGGATGCGGATGTCATCGCTTCTTTTGCCAGAGAGCAGGGCATGGCGCTGCGCGGTCACACGCTGGTCTGGCACAACCAGACTCCGGATTGGCTGTTCGAGAATGAAACTGGGGGACAGGTGGAGCGAAGTGTATTGCTGGAGCGATTGAAGGCTCACATTCAAACCGTCGTTGGCAGATATAAGGACGTTATCTATGCTTGGGATGTTGTAAACGAGGTTATATCCGATGATGCGGATGACGAAAACGCATTCCTGCGCCCATCCAAATGGCTGGATATCGCCGGAGAGGATTTTATTGCCAAAGCGTTCGAATTCGCCCATGAAGCAGATCCGCAGGCGCTGTTATTCTATAACGATTATAACGAATCTGATCCGCATAAGCGGGAACGCATCTATCGGCTTGTTCGTTCATTACTCGATCAAGGCGTGCCGATTCATGGCGTTGGTCTGCAGGCACACTGGAATCTGTATGATCCGTCCCTGGATGATATGCGCGCCGCGATTGAGCGGTATGCGCAGCTTGGCCTGCAGCTTCAACTCACCGAACTGGATGTATCGGTATTTCGCTTTGAAGACAGGCGTACAGATCTCGTTCAGCCATCGCAAGAGATGCTGGAATTGCAAGCTGAGCGTTATGAATCTATCTTCCGCCTTCTCCACGAATATAAGGAACATATTAGCGCTGTGACCTTCTGGGGGGCTGCCGATGATTACACCTGGCTCGATAATTTCCCTGTCCGAGGGCGGAAAAACTGGCCATTCCTGTTCGATGAGCTGCATCGTCCGAAGGAAGCCTATCAGCGCGTTGCGCGAATCGCTGTACCCAAGTGAGGTGAACGGATTAATATCGTTTAACCCCTAGCAGTCTCGAAGAACTGTCCGAGGCTGCATATCTTTTGGAAGGAGCTATTTGTATGAGCGAATTGCCTAAACCGCATCAACCTTTAGTTACGCATATATTCACTGCTGATCCTTCAGCGCATGTGTTCGAGGATCGCATTTATATTTATCCATCCCATGATCTGGATCACGACGGTCCGGTGAATGACAACGGAGATCAGTACAAGATGGAGGATTATCATGTGCTGTCTATGGCGGATATAGATTCACCCGTGACGGATCATGGCGAAGCACTGCATGTGAAGGATGTCCCTTGGGCGTCCAGTCAGATGTGGGCCCCGGATGCTGCGTATAGAAAAGGCACCTATTATTTGTTTTTCCCGGCTCGGGATCATGATGGCATTTTCCGCATTGGCGTGGCTACGTCTTCTTCTCCGGCAGGACCATTCAAGCCGGAAGAGCAATATATTCAGGGAAGTTTCAGCATTGATCCCGCTGTGTTCGTGGACGATGATGAGCAAGCTTATATGTTCTTTGGCGGGTTGTGGGGTGGACAGTTGGAGAAATATCAAACTGGAAGCTACATCGAACATGCGGAAGGACCTGCTCCAGATGCTCCGGCGATCGGACCGAGAGTTGCGAAGCTGAGTGAAGATATGCTCTCAATGGCGTCGGAGGCGTTGGAGATATCCATCGTGGATCAGGAAGGGAAGCCGCTGACCGCTGGGGACGAGGATCGCAGATATTTTGAAGGACCATGGATGCACAAGTATAACGGGAAATATTATCTGTCTTACTCCACAGGAACGACGCACAAGCTGGTGTACGCCATCGGTGACAATCCCATGGGGCCGTTTACATTCCAAGGCACGATTTTACCTCCGGTCATGGGCTGGACAACGCATCATTCGATTGTACAATTCCGGGAGAAGTGGTATTTGTTTTATCACGACTGCTCCCTTTCCGGCGGTATCGATTACAAGCGCTGCGTAAAATTTGCCGAGTTGACGTACAACCCGGATGGCACCATTCGCATGATTGAACCATACCCAGAGAAGTGAAATGGGACCCCGTGTCCTTTCACTTAACCGTAGATCCGTGCTGAAACAGCAGTGATATTGTATCGTACCTTACAGTTATAATTGGGAAAGATTCTATAAAGCAATTAAATTAACTAAAACTCCGTGCCAAAGCACGGAGTTTTAGTTTTATTATGCAAGTAGGTTGAATCAGATTAACCTGGTTGCTGCGAACCATTAAACCACACGGATTTGATCGACAAGGTATCCGAGATATCAGTGGTTGGATCACCGTCTATGAGAATAAGATCAGCACGCGCACCTTCGGTAATACGGCCGCGATCGTGAAGTCCAAAGCAACGGGCCGGTTTCGAAGTGGCCGACTGAAGAGCTTCGATCGGAGTGAACCCAGCCTTGACCAGCAGCTGCATTTCATGGTGGACACTTGCCCCATGAGCAAGGCCGCCAAGGTTTGGAACGGGAACTGGCGCGACATCCGTCCCTACCAGAATATCAACACCGGCTCGGTGAAGGTCCATCACATTCTGAAAGCTGTTCTCCATATTGCCCTGCGGGAACGTATTGAAGCTTGAGTTCAAAATATCGATCCAGTCTGGGCTTAATTTGGAATGAACACGGGGATCATTGGCCAAGTCGGATGCCGGATTTCCGATAATCGATGAATTCAACACCAAGCACGGTGTAACAAAAGCGCCTGAACCAGCTATGGATTTCACTAACTCGGAGGTGTACTCCGGTCTGTCGATAAACAAGTGGCCCAAACCGTCGACCCCAAAATCAATGGCTTGTTGCGATGAAAGGGCCGTCAAGACGTGGGCGATGACCAGCTTCTCGAACTTGTGGGCTTCGGTCACGGCTGTTTTTAGAATCTCATCGCTTAATACAGGCAGGCCAGGTGCACCCATGACTGTTCCTTCTTCAATCATGATCTTAATATAGTCGGCCCCATTCTCTACTTGGGTATGGACATGTTTAATCGCTTCTTCGACTGTTGTCACTTGCGGTATTTCATCGTGATCGTGAGCGTATGCAGCTAACATTGCTTCGCGATCTTCTTCCGATAACTTCTCTAGTTCCTTTAATACAAATTCAGGTATTTCATCTCCATCCGGAAGTAATTCATCCGGATGTCCGCCCGGAGCGGTGATCGCTGTGCCAGCAGAACGGACATCTGCGATGTCATTCACGTTTTTCAATTGAATTTCGCGCCCTCGTTTAGTAAAATCACCGTTCATTTCGAGTTCAGTGGTAACGCCGAATTTTAGAGCATCTCGTAAACCGCCGATGGAAGTGTGGACATGTGCATCAATCAGACCAGGCATTAAAGTCGCATTTTCTCCATCGATAATCGTTGCATCATCCGGAAGGTCTCCACCGACTGAAACGATAGACTCCCCTTTAATGACGACATGTCTGGGCGCAATGATTTGCTCCCCATCAAAGATACGTACATTTGTAATCACCGTAACTTGTTCTAACGCAGCATTTTGTGTTACCTTCTCCATTTGAAATCCTCCCAATTGTTTGTTTGTGAACAATTCGAATCATAACTGTTAGTTTTCTAACTGTCAATAAGCTAATTTTTTTGACAAGCCAATAGGAACGCTGTATAGTTTATTTACTTACAATTAGATTTCTAACAATTACTGGGGGGACGATTATGAAATCCCGAAAGGAAACACCTTATCTGGATTTATTTCAGATTATCGGTCTTAAGTTAAAGAAAAGAGCGGACGAGAGTATAAAAGAGCTGGGCTTAAACGCTCAACAAGGGAAAGTAATCGATTATATTTACGAAAACCAAAATAGTCATATTATTCAAATGGATCTCGCAGATCGGTTTCATCTAAGTCGGCCCAGCATTACAAGTATGCTTCAAGCTCTAGAGCAAAAAGGGTTAATCGAGCGTAAAATCCCTGCCAATAATGAACGACAAAAAAACATATATGTACTGCCAAAAGCGGTTGAACTGATTGAAGACTTCCAAGACTCTTTCCAAAAGGTGGAGGAAGAAATCGTTCAAGTCCTTACCGACGAAGAGAGGCAAGTATTAAAGAAATTATTGATCAAAATTAATGAGACGATATAAAGAAGGCGATATTTAATTCGCTTGTATTGCGCTCCAACAACCGTCTCTGATTATTGTCAATGAATTGATTATCAGCACTACTTATACCGACGACATGCAAAGTGACCCCGAATTAAATGGATCGGACTAAACACAGCCTTAGTGAAAGCTCGTTACTGCATGCAAAAAATGAAAAGGGGTCGAGATGACATTATGGTTTACCATAATGTCATCTCGACCCCTTCTACACGTCTTCCACAGTTATTAAAAATGACCAGATGTGAGCATTCGTTCTCTGGAAAGACGTGTGAGCGATAGCACAACTTCCTGTGCGGAGTCATAATCCTGATTCGACAATGCCTTCAGCGTCTCCCTATTAATCCCAATGGCACTATAATGTTTGATATGAGGAGTAAGCTTGAAACGTACGATGGCATACATACACAGCTTATCTTTAAAGGAATCAAATGTACTGAGCATTACGCCGTTTCCGAGTGATGCTAGAATTTCTCGCATAAATAAAAAATGATGCTCTATATAAGAGGCATAGTCATTATTATGTTCTGCGACCCGTTGTAATTCCACATGGACAGAAAGTGATTCGAGATTGACATTAATGTCTCTTTTCTCATCTTTCATTGCCTGAAAACAGTAAAAGAGCATCGATTGAATTTGTTCATTGAGATCAAGAAATTCAATTACACTCACTTCCTTGACCAGCACTCCACGATTTTTGAGCGCAACAATATATCCCTCCGATTCGAGACGGGCGATAGCATGACGGACGGGTGTTCGGCTCATTTGAAATTCTTCTGCCAGTTCATTCTCTGAAAGCAATGTTCCCGGCATTAGCTCGCCGCTAACCATTCGTTCACGAAGAAGCAGATAAGCTGTATCTGCCAGCGAGTTTGTTTTCATATATGTATTTCCCTTCTATCCTGACGTAGATTCACTTTACCAGTCTTCTTAAAACTAATCTGTGCTATTCCATAGTAACAGTACATGAAGAGGGGCTGCAACCTATCTGAACATTTTACAAATTTCCTGATATTGTGACACATTCTTCTTACATTCAACTTGTATCCTACTTGTGTACCGATAAATCAAAACATCGATTTTAGGAGGCTCACATGTTGGAAACGAATAAACGCAAAGGTCATCTAGGTTTGATTTTTTCTCTTGTGCTCATGCTTGTCATCCTGTCTGGTTGTGGAACCACCGCAAATTCAAGCGAAGGTGAGGCTGGAATGCCGGAAGTGATTCGAATCGGAATTATGCCAAGCGAAGAAGGCGAGATGAACCGTTCACAGGAACAACTTGCAAAAGATATTACCGAAGCAACCGGTATCCCTGCTGAAATATTTGTAGCTGAAGATTATAACATGGTTATTGAAGCCCTGCGTGCAGGCAAGATCGAAATCGGACTAATCGGACCATTCGGGTACATCATCGCTACGGAACGCGCCAATGCGAAACTGCTCGTTCGGTCTGAGAGTGATCAGCAATCCAATACCGTAATCCTTGTCCGTAATGACTCCCCTTATCAAAGCGTAAAAGATCTTAAAGGAAAGGATTTCTTGTTTGCAGATCCGGCATCAACATCGGGAAATTTGTATCCACGTGCCACACTGATGAAAGAGCTTGGTTTATCGAATAAAGAATTGGATTCCTTTTTTGGCAGTGTAGCGTTCTCAGGTGGACATGACAAATCGCTGCTTGCACTGGCTAACGGCAGTACTGACGCAATCGGTACATCGAGTCTCATGCTGCCAATGATGGCAGAATCGGGACTGGTAAAAGAGGAAGATTTCCGTGTCATTGCTGAATCCGACCCTATCGTTGGAGGAGCACCATTACTATATCGTCAAGACTTGCCAGAGGAATTAGTTAAACAACTGCGTGAGCTTATGCTGGAATATCACACGAAAAATCCTAGTTTCTTGGAAAGTGTGGGGGCCGCCCGTTTTGTAGAAGGAAGTGATAGTGACTTTGATCCGATTCGACAGGTTGCCAAAGATCTCGATATGTCTCCTGAGGAGCTGCTGAGAAAGTAGAGTTCAGAAATGAGAGATAAGGAGGATTTTAGTATGACACTTTTACAAGTGGAAGGGTTATCTAAAGTATATCCCGACGGAACAAAAGCGCTCGATAACATAAACCTGCAGATCAACCAAGGTGAGTTCGTCGTTGTTATTGGACCAAGCGGTGCGGGGAAGAGTACACTGCTGCGCAGCCTGAACCGCATGATCGAACCAACCAACGGAAAGATCCAGTTTAAAGGCCGTGAAACCGTAGGAATCAAAGGCAAAAAGCTGCGTGAACTGCGTCGCCACATGGGCATGATTTTTCAGGGATACAATCTTGTTACTCGTGTGTCTGTTCTTAAAAACGTACTTCATGGCCGATTAGGATACATGAATGCATTTAAGGGAGCCCTGGGCTTATACTCCAAAGCAGATACGGAAGCCGCGAAGGGGATGCTGCAGCGTGTCGGCCTATTTGAGCAGATGTACAAGCGGGCAGATGAGCTTAGTGGTGGTCAGCAGCAGAGGGTGGGCATAGCCCGGGCTCTCTCCCAAAAACCGGATTTGATTCTGGCGGATGAACCCATAGCGAGTCTGGACCCTGCTTCCTCGGAGGTGATTATGCATTATTTGTATACGATCTGCAAAGAGGAAGGGATTGCCTGCCTATGCAATTTGCATCAGGTGGATATCGCCAAGAAATACGCTACTCGTATTATTGGTATCCATAAGGGGACCAAAGTATTTGACGGAACACCCGAAGAGCTTACGGACGATATGATCCGGCTAATCTACAACCAGACCAGTCCCAAAGTGAAGGAGACAGCCTGACATGAATGCGGTACAGATACAATCCGCCCGAAAAATGAAACGTACTCAGACGATATTGTTTTTTATTGTGTTACTGGGTCTCATTATTTGGTCTTCAATAGGTGCAGAATTTTCGTTTGGTGCCCTGTTTTCAGGGATAGGTGAAAGCTTCCGTTTTATATTTTTCGATTTTCTTCCACCTGATTTTTCATCGCTTTCCCAGCTCATTGAACCTGCCTTGCAGACCCTTTATATGAGTGTGGTCGCGATGGTAATTGGATCGGTTATCGCGGGGATGTTGTCTTTTCTTGCAGCGGCAACAACAAGTCCTCATCCTTACCTGCAAATAGGTGTTCGAGCAGCTACCTCGCTGTTTCGGAATATTCCGGTACTCATCTGGACCATTTTGCTGGTGGCAGCATTCGGATTGGGTGCAGTTGTTGGCACGATGTCCCTGATTCTAATCTCAATCGGTATGCTGACTCGTTCCTTTGCCGAGGTGCTTGAAGAGATTGACATGGGGCAGGTGGAAGCAGTTCGGGCAGCTGGTGGGAGTTATTTTCAAGTGTTGTCTCAAGCTGTAGTTCCTCAATTTTTACCCGGATTTATCGGCTGGAGCCTGTACAACTTTGAAATCAACGTACGCGCCTCTACGATTGTCGGAATGGTTGGAGGTGGAGGTCTCGGATTTATTTTGCAATCGAAATTGAAATTGTTCCAGTACCAAGAAGCAAGCATGGCGGTTCTACTCGTGCTCGTTATCGTCCTCATCGTTGAAATGATCACCAATCGCGTAAGGGAGCGAATTATATGAGTATGCAAATGAATGATTTTAAACCGTCCTTTACTGTGCTCACTTCAATGGCAGAACCGCCTAAGCCGAAAAAAAACAAGCTGGTTATGATTGGGCTCCCGCTTATCGCCGTTCTGTTTGTGTTCAGTCTTGTTCAGCTTCATTTCGACTATTCCAAAATCGCACAAGGCTTTACGAAGCTTGGCGGTTACATGGGTACCATGTTTCCTCCTGATGTCTCGGCTTGGCGCCATGTTTTGCTTGCTGCTATAGAATCGTTGCAAGTTGCCATTATCGGATCGGTGCTTGGAATTGTCGTCGCTTTCTTTCTGTCCTTTTTAGCTGCGAGCAATTTGACGCCACATCCAATGATCGCCTGGATCATCCTAAGCGCTGCATCTCTGCTTCGGGCGATTCCTACGATCGTGTGGGCCCTTATATTTATCGTGTCCGTCGGTCTTGGTCCGCTTCCCGGTGTTCTTGCGATTGCCGTTTCTGCATCAGGCATGCTTGTTAAGGTGTTTGCCCAGTCACTTGAAGAAATGGACAAAGGCGTGCTCGAAGCTATGCAGTCTACTGGTGCGAGCTGGCTGCAAATTGTCATGCAAGGCATTTTACCTACAGTAAAAACAGCTTTCATTGCCTGGTGTGTGCTGCAGCTGGAAGGAGGTATCGCTGAATCTACTATTCTAGGCGCAGTTGGTGCGGGCGGTATCGGATATGAAATGACTCATGCGATGAAATCATACAATTTCGCAGCCGCTTTGTTTGTGGGCTTGGTCGTTTTTGTTATGGTATTCAGTGTTGAATTCGTGGCAAACCGCTATAAAATGAAACTCAAAATACGACAGAACTAAGTTGAAATATCATCACAGAAGCGAAAGCTCTACGAGGAGGAAATATGATGTCAACATCTAAACCACTTTTACAAGGTCCACTAGTACAGGCAAAATACAGCGATAATAACGTATTTACCCTTGCTTGGAATACAGCAGAGAATGTAAAAGCAGAGGCGATCTACCATTCCAATCATCCGGAATTCGATGAACTGAGCAGTACGCTGCTGGAGGTACGTATAGAGCCCATTGGAGCAACTTTCACAAGAACACTATCGCCAGGCCGCAGCTATTATCACGTGAAGTTCAAGGACGGTTCTGTGTCTACGATACAAGATCGTATGATTTATACGGATGGCATTATTAATTTCCGTGATATGGGCGGATATCACACAGAAGATGGACGAACTACCCGATGGGGCATGCTGCTGCGTTCTGCTGATCTGCATGAGCTCGGTGACCAGGATCTTCAGACTGCTGAAGCTCTCGGCATAGATTGGATTTGTGATCTGCGTAGCGAATTCGAAGTGGCGAGTCGTCCAAGCCCTGTAATCGGAAAAGCAATGAACTCGAACATTCCTTTTATGGCAGAAGCAAACCCGGAAGAAATGCAGAAGATTGCGTTTGACTTAAACGTAGGCTATAAAGCTATGATTTTAAATACAGAAAAATGTTCGCTTATCCTTCAGGAGCTATTAAAAGAAGGCCGCAGCACCTCCTTGTTCCACTGCGCCGCAGGTAAAGATCGGACAGGTGTAGTATGTGCAGTTATCCTTCTTACCTTGGGCGTACCTCGGGAGGTAGTTATTGAAGACTACGAGCTAACGAATCTAGCGGTGGACGGGCTTATGCAGCGCTTCCTGTCGGATACTAACAAAGTGTATATGGACCAGATGCCTGAATTAGAGGGCAATATTCCGGATATGATGAAAGCAGCCTTTATACAGGCTGCGCTTGAAGCCATTGATGAGAACTATGGTTCTTTCGAAAAATATCTTCACGAGGGACTTGGCATTACGGAGCAAGAAAGAAATTCGCTTCAAAATAGATATTTAGTTTGATAGTAGATTTAACGCTACTGCTGGATTGAACTAACGAGTGAGATAGTTTAAGCTTATTCACACTGGTTTATCATAGATCGTATTTAAACACATTAAAAAGCCGATTCTTTCTTTATGGAGGAATCGACTTTTCTTTATCAAATAAACTTTTTATCAAAAAACATGATGACAATCCAATTAAATTGAAACAGGGTGGGGAAATGGATAAGGGATTTACATTAGCTAGTCAACTTTTAACGCTGCTTGATACGGAACATAGATGGTTTACATTAGCTGAAGTTGAAAAAAGTTTAGGTATCTCCGATAAAACCATACGTAAAATGGTTGAGGAAATCAGCAAGCAATTACCTCCTACTGTAACCATAGAAGTTTCTAGAGGAAAGGGAATCGTTCTTCGGCGAGATGGACGAAGTGAGACGATGAGTGAAGTGATTTCTTCGATGTTCAGACAAACCGTCTTTTATCGACTGATGAATGTATTGTTCACCAATGTGGATCGACTGTCCGTGGAGGAGCTAGCCGGAGTTATGTTTATGAGTACCTCATCGTTGAAGAAACTGATTGTACAATTAAATAATAATGATCTCAAAGCGTATAAGTTACGCATTACATATTCAACCCCGACAATCAAAGGGAATGAAATGAATATTCGATATTTCTATTGGAAGTTATATTGTGATGCGTATGAGTTCACAGGATGGCCCTTTGCGAATGTCGATTTTGCATATATCAATCAGTTAATCACAAATACAGAGAATGAGAAAAATATTGTGTATTTTATCAATTCCAAACGGAGATTATCTTTTTTGTTGGCCATTGTTGTGGAAAGAGTCGCTAAAGGGAAATACGTAAAAATCGACGAAAGTGCTTACCCTTGGGAAAAGGGGATGTTTTATATGCCTGTGAAGACCCTCGCCAAGAGTCTTGGAGATAAGCTTTCCATTGATTTTCCCCATAGTGAAATTTACTTTATGCAATCCCTGGTCAGTCTCAGCCAATATCATTATTATGAAGGATCAGAAATAACGCCGATGAAAGAAGTTGAATTGCATAAGGACAAAGAAGAATATCAAATGGGTAATCTGCTTCTAAGGCTACTAGCCAAAGTATACCCTAACTTGGAGATGGAAGAACGATTTCTATTGGAGATATACGCATTCTTTGACAAGTTATTAATCGATAATGCAATTCCTGAATGGATGATGATATCAAAAAGTAATTTAACGGCGTACGTTCAAAAGGAATGCCAGCAGCTTTATCAAGAACTGCAAACTTGCATGCAAACGTGGAGTAAAGCTTATCCTGCCGTCTTGTATAATCATTTTCATTTAACCAAGCTAACCTTAATTGTTCGTTCAAGTTTACGTTATAAAAGAAAAAGGGCCTTCTTGGTGATTGGAGAAGAATTTTCAATTCGTCATTACATAGCGGATTTGATCAAGAAGGAAATTGGGGATCAGCTGATCATCAATACTTCCATAATGAAAGGGCTCTCCGACGAAATGATGCAGAAACATCAGATTGATTTTGTCATTAGTAATATCCCGGTAACATTGCAGACCGTGCCTGTTGTTATTATCTCTACGATCCCGTCTAAAAGAGATCTGGACAATATTCGTAAAGAACTGCTTTTATAATTTGATCAATTATTTCCCGTATCCTCCGTAAGATTTTGGTCTAGTTTGTTATGCTGAAAAATCTTATGCTCAATGTACTTTCCGAACTGATTTTCTGAAGACAACGGAAGAGATTTCGGTAAGACGGGTTCAACATTGAAAGTAGGAGGCAGAAATATGAGTAGGCATTTAGGCGCAAAAAAAGGAGAAATAGCGGACATCGTTTTGCTTCCGGGAGATCCTTTGCGTGCAAAATTTGTAGCAGAACACTTTCTAGATGAGGCCAATTGTTATAACGAAGTAAGAGGAATGTACGGGTACACCGGATTATACGAGGGGAAACGCGTATCGGTTCAAGGGACAGGGATGGGAAATCCATCGATGAGTATCTATGCAACAGAATTAATCGTCGATTATGAAGTGAAGAAATTGATTCGTATTGGTACATGTGGCGCGATGCAGAAAAACATTAATATCCGCGATATTATAATAGCCCAATCCGTGTCTTCGGATAGTAATATGACGGATAAGATCTTCCATGGCTGTAATTATGCACCTACAGCAGATTTCTCATTGTTAATGAAAGCGTATCAACAAGCACAAGCTAAACAAGTAAATGTCTTTGTCGGCAATATCTATAACTCCGATGAATTCTACCGTGAGAGCTTAGATCGACTTCACAAGTTTATGGATTTTGGTGTATTAGGAGTTGAAATGGAAAGCACAGCCTTATATACGTTAGCCGCTAAATATGGTGTGAGAGCGCTATCCATTTTGACAGTTGGCAGTCAACTGTTAACACAGGAGCACTTAACTCATCAAGAAAGTGAACAATCATTTTATGAAATGGTCGAAATCGCTCTTAACACAGCCATTGAGAGCTAATCTATCAATACGAGTACGGGTGCAAGAAAAGAGAGTGAGTAAGAAATGAAGGGAATACTATCTGGATTGCAGTGGATGATGTTTATGATCGCAGGTGCAATTGCTGCGCCAATTGCTATCGCAGATTTATATAACCTAACACCTTTGGAGGCTTCTGGACTCATCCAGAGCACACTGATTACTTTAGGAATAGCTGGATTTTTACAAGGCGTCATCGGCCATAAATTCCCTATTCATGAAGGTCCAGCAGGATTATGGTGGAGCATTTTCACCATTTATGCAAGTTTAGTGGGGGGATTGTATTCTTCGAGTATTGCTGCCCTGCAAGCTTTAAGCGCGGGAATGATCTGTAGTGGAGTTTTATTTATCCTAATCTCAGCATTTAAGCTAATGGATAAAATCGCTCGTCTATTTACGCCAACGGTCACTTTTATATATTTGCTCTTATTGATATTTCAATTAAGCGGTTCTTTTATGAAAGGTATGATGGGGATCACGTCAAGCCACACCTTGTTAGATGTTAAAGTGTTCGTGCTGAGTGTGATTGTGATTTGCATTACCTTTGGGTTAGGGAACAGTCGCTTTGTTTTGCTGCGCCAATTTTCAGTAATAATCAGTATATCGATAGGCTGCTTATTGTTTATCATATGCGACAAGATGCCGGTGATTTCACCGGCGGATACGCTATTTAAACTGCCCAAAATATTTCCTTTTGGAAGTCCAAGATTTGATAGCGGGACAGTCACAACTGCCTTTCTATTAACACTATTATTAATAACCAATGCGCTTGCGTCTATTCGGTTGATGGAGACCGTTATGAAACAAAAGAAATTGGATCATAATCGTTATTTGCGTGCCGGATTTGCTTCGGGCATTACCCATTTTATTGGTGGCAGTTTCGGAGCGATTGGTTCAGTGCCTATTTCAGGAGCGGCGGGATATGTTGAACAAACAGGGATGAGGGAACGGAAATCGTTTTTAATTGGGTGCATCTTAGTCATCTCTGTATCCTTGTTTCCGCCAATAATGAACGTAATATCCGGTATCCCAGCGCCTATAGGCTATGCCGTTACATTCGTCATCTTTGTGAAGATGGTTGGATTATCGCTGAAGGAATTGAAGAAGGTTCTTCATGAAGAACGAACATGTGTTGTTAGTGGAGTTTCTCTTCTAGTTGGTGTGGGTTTAATGTTTATTCCTACATCCGCTACGAGCCATTTATCTCCGATTGTAATAGCCATTTTGAATAATGGGTTAATTTGCGGAAGTCTATTGGCGATTATTTTGGAACAAGCGTTAATGTGGAAAGATGCAAATCGATATGAGGATTCCGAAAAAAGTATCGATAATTTGGAGGGTTAATTATGCATTATCTAATTTCTGTTGTTGGTCTGGTTATTGTTCTATTATTGGCCTGGCTTGCGAGTAATAATAAGCGGAAAATCAAATATCGTCCAATCATCATAATGATTGTTATTCAGTTAGCTTTGGGATTAATTATACTAAAAACGAGTATAGGCGAATTCTTAATCAAAGGGTTTGCCGATAGTTTTTCGAAATTACTCGGATATGCCAACGAAGGAACGAACTTTGTTTTTGGTGGGATTGCCAATGAAGGAGCTCATACCTTTTTCCTGTTTGTGTTGATGCCAATTGTCTTCATGTCAGCATTAATAGGAATCCTGCAACATTACAAAATATTGCCGTTCATTATCAAGTATATTGGTTTGGTGCTAAGTAAAGTAAATGGCATGGGAAAATTGGAATCTTATAATGCGGTTGCAGCCGCAATTGTAGGACAAAATGAAGTATTTATTTCAGTAAAAAATCAACTTGGATTATTGCCAAAGCATCGCTTGTATACATTATGTGCATCTGCAATGTCGACGGTATCGATGTCCATTGTTGGTTCATATATGACGATGCTGGAACCTAAATATGTAGTAGCTGCATTAATATTAAACCTATTTGGCGGCTTTATCATTGCATCCATCATTAACCCGTATGAAGTTACAGCTGAAGAAGATATCGTTGAAGTTCGGGAAGAGGGCAAACAAACGTTTTTTGAAATGCTAGGCGAATATATTATGGATGGCTTTAAAGTTGCCATTGTAGTGGGAGTAATGTTAGTTGGTTTTGTTGGAATCATTGCTTTAATTAACGGGGTCTTCAGCGGCATATTTGGTATCTCGTTTCAAGGAGTTCTAGGGTATGTCTTTGCACCAATTGCCTTTATGATCGGTGTGCCATGGCATGAAGCGGTTCATGCGGGGAGTATCATGGCAACGAAGCTGGTTGCGAATGAATTTGTTGCCATGTTAGACTTTGTTAAGATTCAAGACGGTTTAAGTGGCCGTACTACAGCTATTGTTTCCGTTTTTCTAATCTCATTTGCTAACTTTGGGTCCATTGGTACTATCGTGGGTGCAGTAAAAGGGCTGAATGAAAAACAGGGGAATATTGTTGCTCGTTTTGGATTGAAGCTGTTATATGGGGCCACACTTGTAAGCGTTTTATCTGCTATAATTATCGGAATTATATTTTAAGGTAAATCATTTTTCTTTTGATTACAAGTGAACTCGAAATAAGATTGTTCCAAAAGGACGGTTGATGTCGAGGGACACAAAAATTATCACATTACTTAAAAGCCGCGTAACTGCGGCTTTTTTATATATTGATGTTAAACCGTAGGACAAGAACATGAATCGTTAGCCGGGGGGATTATAGAATATGACTCTGGGTTTCAAGACAGGGCATGAAAGAAATGAAACGTGATATTCTCTTCATGGAGCATGATTTGCGAGAAGAGGCAATGGTTTAGAAATTTGATGAAGTAAGCTAAGTGTACAACATTTTACTCGTTGGAGTATAAATTAACAATTATGTAAAATAGCTAGAAAAACTGTTTTATCTAAGAATGTTCGAATAAGGACATCTGGTGAGCAAACAGTAATTTTTATTTCGATTTTTATAAAACTGCTCTATACTTAATATTATTTTGAATTTATTATGAATGGAGAAGAGATTACATTATTCGATAAAATAAAGGTATGGTGACAAAATGGAAAAGCAAAACTTGGACTGGAGTAACCTCGGATTCAATTACAGAAAGACTGAGAAACGATATGTGTCAAATTTTATAGACGGAAAATGGGATGATGGAATTTTAACAGAGGATACCAATGTAGTCCTCAACGAATCGGCAGGCGTTCTTCAATATGCGCAGACATGTTTTGAAGGTTTAAAAGCCTACACCACCCAAGACGGACAAATTGCAATTTTTCGTCCCGATTTAAATGCACAGCGCATGGAGGATTCCGCCACAAGACTTCATATGCAGCCCTTTCCAAAGGATAGGTTTATAGATGCTATTGTCGAGACCGTAAAAGCAAATGCATCATATGTACCACCGTATGGCTCTGGTGCCACACTATACATACGGCCTTCTCTATTCGGAAGTGGCCCTGTAATTGGGATTAAACCTTCTGAAGAGTATCAGTTTAGAGTGTTTACTACACCAGTAGGTCCTTATTTTAAAGGAGGAGCTAAGCCCCTTACCCTCTGTGTTAGTGATTATGATCGTGCTGCGCCATATGGTACAGGACATATCAAAGCAGGATTGAATTATGCCATGAGTCTTCATGCGCTAAGAACAGCCCAACAAAATGGCTTTGATGAAAATATGTATTTGGATGCTGCAACCAGAACCAAGGTTGAAGAAACAGGTGGGGCCAATTTTATCTTTATAACCAAAGACAATAAAGTTGTTACACCTAAGTCGGAAAGTATTCTTCCGTCCATCACCAGACGTTCTTTGATGGTAGTTGCTGAGAAATATCTTGGCCTTGAAGTGGAGGAAAGGGAAGTTCTTTTCGAAGAGGTAAAAGATTTTGCAGAATGTGGTTTGTGTGGAACAGCAGCTGTTATTTCTCCTGTCGGTAAAATAGATGACCATGGTAAAGAAATTTATTTCCCAAGTGGGATGTCCGAAATGGGGCCTATTTCAAAGAAACTGCTTGAAACTCTTACTGGTATCCAGATGGGAGTTCTCCCGGCACCAGAAGGCTGGATTAAAAACATTACTATTGGCGGGGCTTGATGCCCTGCTTTTTTCCATTTAAAGGTAGGGGGCGTAGAAGAATTGCTGAGTGCTGCACATGACGTGAAAACTGTACATGTACACATTGAAGCAAAATCGTGTAAAAGGATGTAAACCAGTGGGATTGTCATGTATTCAATACTTATTTTGAGTTACACGTATTATTTATTTGACAACGATTACATGATTCGTTACAATACAGCTAAATAAGGAGTGTCACTGATTCGATCAGGCACCACCTCAGTCTCCATTTCACAAGTGTATACTTGTGTTTGAAGACGATGGTGGTGCTTTTCTCATATAGGGGGTGAAGGCAGCATGAAATTCAAAAAGTCACTGAACAACAATATCGCCCTTGCAGAAGATGACGAAGGTTGCGAAGTCATTGTAATAGGTACTGGCATTGGTTTCAAAAAAGCGAAAGGGCAACCCCTTGATCGCGACAAGATCCAAAAAATGTTCAGAATTGGAGCCAATGACAAATACCAGCGGATCGAGCAGTTTTTTAACGACATTCCTCTGCAAGTCATTGATATAACCGATCAGATTATAGAAATGGGTCAAGAGAAGATTGGGAAAAAGCTTAACGATTCATTGCTGTTGACCCTTGCGGATCATATACATTTTGCACTGGAACGCCATAAAAGCGGGATGGATGTTCAGAATCCCCTTCACTGGGACATTCGGCATCTGTATCCTGTGGAATATCTTGTAGGTGAACAAGCCGTTAACCGGATAAACGAAGCTTTTTGCGTGACGATGTCCCATAGCGAAGCAAGTTCCATTGCATTGCACTTCGTGAATTCGCAGATCGATTCAGGCGGCATGAACCAAACGATCAAGATTACTAAAATGATTAATGACAGCCTGGAGATTATGTCCCATCATTTCGGCATCGCGCTGGATCAGAAATCTGTGAACTATTCCAGATTCATCACTCATTTGCGCTACTTCATCGTCCGCCAAATGAATCGGGAGGTACTTTCGTTCAAAGATCAGCATTTCTTGTATGCCGTGCTATCGGAAAGGTACCCTTCAAGCTTCCAATGTGCGCAAAAAATAAAGGAGTTTATGGAACGGCAGCATGAGTTCACGATTACTCCTGATGAGATGGTTTACCTAATGATTCACATCGAGAGAGTGACGTCGCATTCCGATGCGGACTGAACATCACGTTTGAATAAATAGAATATGGAGTGTTACTGATTCGATCAGGCACCACCAAATGTTACCGACTCTGCACATGCAGAGGACAGGTTTAGCATTTGGTTTTTTTTTCGCCAAAAACAGAGGAGGAATCAGCATGAACCACAGGGAGTTGTCCGCGGAGATCATCCAGTTAACAGGAGGAGAAGAAAACATCATACAGGCCTGGCACTGCATCACCAGACTCCGCTTCAATGTTAAGGATGAGAAGAAGGTTCAACTGGAGCAGATTAAAAAACTGAATGGTGTCCTGGGTGCCCAGTTTCAGAACGATCAATTCCAGGTCGTCATCGGAAATAACGTCGCTGCGGTATATGCGGAATTGGAGGGTCAACTGAAGCAGGACACCTCTACCGAGAAGGACAAACAGGCTCCGCGCTCCAGAGGCATCAACGCCGTTCTGGATACCATCTCGGGCATATTCACACCGATTCTGCCGGCTATTGTAGGCACTGGTATGCTCAAAGGAATTCTGGCATTGCTGGTGACCTTGGGACTGTTGCACGAAACCAGTGGCGAATATCAGATCTTGTCCTCCATTGGCAATGCTGCTTTTTATTTCTTGCCTTTCCTGCTAGCGGTGTCATCCGCACGCAAATTCAAGGTGAACGAGTATATCGCTCTGACGCTTGCAGGGACGCTGTTATATCCGACCATTCTGGATGCTTTCAATGCCAATCATCTTGAACCGATTCGTTTCCTTTCGCTCCCGGTTTCGATCGTGAATTATACGCAGTCCGTCATACCGATTATTCTGGGTGTGTGGTTGCTTAGCTACGTGTATCGCTGGGTGGACAAGGTTATTCCAGGGCCGGTAAAAGTTATTTTTACATCGATGATTGTTCTGGTCATTACGGTGCCGGTTCTGTTGATTGCCATCGGCCCGTTAGGTACTTACATCGGTACTTATTTGGAAATGGGTACATCGTGGCTCTTCGCCCATTCCGGTCCTTTGACGGGAATTATCCTTGGCGGTTTGATGCCATTAATCGTCATGACAGGCATGCACTATGCATTTTTTCCGAGCACACTGCAAAATTTGAGCAAACTTGGTTATGACGTGCTTTTGTTGCCCATCAACCTCGTCACCAACATGAGTCAGGCTGGCGCGGTAATGGCGGTGTTTCTCAAAACGAAAAATCCAAACATGAAGTCGATTGCACTGTCGAGTGGCATTTCCGCTTTACTGGGCATTACGGAACCTGCGTTGTACGGAGTTACGCTAAAGTTGAAAAAACCGTTCTACGCATCACTCGTTGGTGGAGCCGCAGGCGGTGGGTTTATAACAGCAGTTGGCCTGAAATGTTTTGGATTTGCTGTTCCGGGATTGCTGTCACTGCCGTTATACATCGACCCGAAGGGTGGGATGTCCAACTTGTGGTATGCGTTAATTGGAGTCGCTATCAGTTTCGTCATTTCGTTTATCTTGACTCTGATGCTGAAATGGGATGATTCTGAGCCACAGCCTTCGGTATCGTTAGACCCCCCATCGATGGAAGTGAAACCTGAAACCTCGCCGAAGGAAAACAAATTGCCTGTCACGGTTCACTCCATTGAAGAGAAGAAAGGTGAGGTACAGAGTCCGCTGACCGGGGAACTTGTCCCACTTGCAGAGCTTCCAGACAAAACATTTGCAGATGAGTTGACAGGTAAAGGAATTGCGATCAGACCGACAGAAGGCAAAGTGACCGCACCTTTTGACGGAATAGTCACGATGGTAGCCAAAAGCAAACATGCGATTATGCTTCAATCCATGGATGGGATTGATATACTCATCCACGTTGGACTAAACACGGTCTCGCTCAAAGGCAAGTTCTTTGATGTCAAAGTAGAAGCTGGACAAGAAGTCCGCTTGGGCGATCCGCTTATTGAATTCGATCTGGAGAGCATCAAAGCAGCGGGACTGGACATTGTTTCACCAGTTATTGTGACGAATACGCCGGATTATCTGGATGTTGTGCCAGTGCATGTGAAGGGGGTGATTTCAATGAATGAATTGCTTCTAGTCACTGTTCGCTAAATGTTTTATCACATTTATCATATGAAGTCATCTTAATTTCAAACTCAAACTATTATATCAAAGGAGCACAACCATCATGACAAAACAAGAAACTAAACAAGCATTCCCAGCAGGCTTTTTGTGGGGAGGCGCTACAGCAGCCAATCAGTTGGAGGGAGCATTTGATGCTGATGGGAAAGGGCTGTCCACTTCGGACATGGCTCCATTCGTACCCAAGGAACTTCGCAATGGCAAGGATTTTACCTTTGATGTCAATTCTGTTGAGCTTGAAGAGTTCCTGGGAGGAAACACAGATGTGTATTTCCCGAAGCGCAACGGGGTAGATTTCTATCATCGTTATAAAGAAGACATTGCCATGTTCGCCGAGATGGGATTCAAGGTATTACGGATCTCTATGGCATGGACACGCATTTTCCCTACAGGGGAGGAAGAGGTTCCTAATGAAGCAGGTCTGGCGTTCTATGACAATGTGCTGGATGAACTCTTGAAGCATAATATCGAACCGCTCGTGACCATCTCCCATTACGAAATGCCTGTACATCTCACTCAGAAATACAATGGTTGGGAAGACCGCAGACTCATTGACCTGTATCTGAAATTCGCCAACACCCTGTTTGACCGTTATAAAGACAAAGTAAAATATTGGATTACGTTTAATGAAATGAACATGATCCTTACAAGCCTGTATACGGGTGGCGGTATCCTTGAGGATAAAATCAAAGGCAGCAAAGAGCAGGTTGCCTATCAAGCGACGCATCACCAGTTTGTAGCGAGCGCACTCGCTGTAAAAAGCGGTAAAGAGAAGATGCCAAACGCCCAAATCGGCTGCATGATTTGCCGTCTGGAAACGTACGCTGCATCAAGCAAACCGGAGGACGTTCTGCAAACGCTGAAGGAAGATCAGATGAATCTGTTCTATCCAGAGGTTCAGGCACGGGGCGAATACCCATCTTACATGAATCGATATTTTGAGGAGAACGGGATTAAGCTGGTGAAGGAACCTGAGGATGATGCGATTATTAAAGATAACACGGTCGATTTCATTGCATTCAGCTATTATATGACTTATATCGGAAAATACGATCCGAATGACAACAGCAATTCCGGCATGCTGGTTAGTCAAGTGAAAAACCCTCACCTGGAAGTGACTGAATGGGGTTGGCCAATCGATCCAATCGGTCTTCGTGTTGCACTGAACCGTTTGTACGACCGTTATCGGATGCCTTTATTTATCGTTGAGAATGGCCTTGGTGCTACCGACAAACTGGAGGAAGACGGCTCCATTCATGACACATACCGGATTGACTATCTGCGTCGCCACATCGAGCAAATGAGAGAAGCGGTAGCAGATGGTGTAGATTTGATGGGCTTCACAAGCTGGGGACCCATCGACATTATTAGCTGTTCCACATCTGAAATGGGTAAACGTTATGGCTTCATTTATGTAGATCAAGACAATGCCGGGAATGGTACGCTGCAAAGATACCGCAAAGACTCGTTTGACTGGTATAAACAAGTTATTGAAAGTAATGGACAAATCTTATAACAAGCATAAAACATCTGTGCAAGACAGCCGATCCATGGACCGGCTGTCTTTGGTTTAAGGGCTATTATTTTTTCTGAAACGAATGAATAATTAATATCATATGTGTAAGTTTAGTAAATTTCTTGATCAAATCGGTTGATTCGTTGACCGAGGCATGACCAAATGTACTAACTCAATAACCCCCAACGAAAAGCATAAGCAACGACCTGTGTCCGATTTTTTGCACGCAGCTTGGACATCAAGCTGCTTACATAATCTCTCACAGTATATTCGCTGAGGAACAACAAGGAAGCGATTTTTTTGTTGTCGTATCCTTCCGCCAGAAGTTCGAGAACGGTGGACTCCCTTTCTGTTAAGGCGATGGCCATCGTTTTGGCGGTGTTTTCCTTCTCTTTTCTGGATAAAAACAAACCAATTCTCTTTCCCACTTGTTCAAGCAAATCGAGTTCGCCCTTCGTACAATCAAATGAATCCCCCATTTGGTCAAAAGTGACCCAGCCATACAATTGCTGCTCGTGGGCAATCGGTATAAATATGATCGAAGACAACTGAAATAACTGGATATGCTCGTCCCTTAGATAAGGTTTTGGATTTTTCAAGTAGATCGGTCTCTTGGAGTTAAAGATTAGATTTTGCTCGGTCAATTGTCCTTTCATACTCTGAATTTTCGGAAGTTCTTCACCAATGACCCCATAGAACTGGTTGGACCAAGGTACATAGGCATAGAAGACACAACGTTTATAATTGAAATACTTCTCACATTTTTTCAGGATAAAGGCTAAATCTGAAGCTCCGGAAGAACTGACTAGGAGTTGGTTTAACTGATCCAGCAAGCGCAGGTTCCTTAATTCGTCATTTTCCTCCGTTCCTTGATTAACAGACTCCGTATCAGCCCACTTATGAAAGCTATGCATCAGATAAGAAAAGACAGATAACAGGAACATTAGAGGGTCCAACATCCGTTGATGTTTCAGTTGTATTAATAGTGTTAGTAAAGCTTTTTCCAATATAATTTGAAGCCATTGTAAGCTTGCCATATTTAAAATAGTTAGCTGGGATTGAACCCAGGTATCCAAATAAGAAGAATAATGATTATCCAAATGATCCAAGTCTGAATAAGTAAACATTTGAAAAAAGGATCTCATCAGTACTTCCGTTTCGTTCCGATGTATTTCAGGGATGTTAGCTTCCGAAATCAAGTAAATGTTTGTGTTTTCTTCGAGCTGTTTGCTGTGCGTTTTGAAAAATAATACAAATTCCTGAAAAGTCATTTCACCATATGGATGAAAATGTTGGGTCATAATAAGCCGTTCCCTTCCAATGAAATACCCTACAAATGGAGGGTATACAATCCATTATTACACAGAACCTTATAGGATAGTATTTCAAAATTAAAGGAGTAAGATTGAAGAGTACTGATTATTGAATCTTACTAATCATGAAACGGAGCGGTTGAATCTTATGAAATTACATGCAAAAGTAGCTATTGTTACAGGCGGTGCCAGTGGAATTGGTGAGGCCACGGTTCGCCTTTTCGCAAAAGAAGGAGCAAAAGTGGTCATTGCTGACTATTCTGAACATGGTAAAGAGCTAGCTGCCGAACTTAATGGAGAAGGTCATGATACGTTATTTGTCAAAACAGATGTGACTAAAGAAGAAGATATTAAACACATGATTAAGGAAACTGTTGAGAAATATGGCAAGCTGGATATTATGTATGCAAATGCAGGGGTTGCCGATGACGAAATCGCTGATGTATTGTCTTATGATAAATGGAAACGCACAATCGATATTAACTTGTCGGGTGTATTTCTTTCCGATAAATATGCTATTGAGCAGTTCCTTAAGCAGGGAAATGGCGGAATTATTGTTAATGCTGGCTCGATCCACAGCTTTGTTGCATTGCCTAAAACGACAGCTTATGCTTCAGCAAAAGGAGGCGTTAAACTGTTAACTCAGAATTTATGTACTGCTTATGCAAGCGAGGGAATTCGTGTCAACGCGGTATGTCCTGGATACATTGAAACGCCTTTGTTGAAAAACGTAGATGCAAAGAGCAAAGAATATTTAACTTCACTTCATCCACAGGGCAGACTTGGAAGACCAGAAGAAGTAGCTAAAGCTGTGTTGTTCCTAGCCAGCGATGATGCTAGCTTCGTGAATGGTACGACCTTGCTTGTTGATGGCGGCTATACCGCGCATTAATTTAGTTGAGATGTAGGATGAATTTATCTGAAAACAGATGATCAAATCGAAATAAACCTCTAATCATTGAAAAATTCATTCATGATTAGAGGTTTTCTTTTACATACGGCGGAGGCTATAGAAGCTTCCTAAATTACCCTTTGACAGAGCATTAAGGTTTGCTGCATACTGACTTTATAAAGTTATTTTATAAAGAGGGTTACAAAACGCACTGGATACATTTAGAAAGGATCAATGGAGATACAGGAGGTGAGCGTTATGGTATATATAATTTTAGCAGCTATCATTTGGATTGGAGCATATGCGGCTTTGAAATTGTCGAGTCAGCCTATAGAAGTGAAGCCCATTCGATCCATTAATGATTTCTTTGAATAACTTGAGGAATTGCCATAGACACTTAATAAGTATACTTTATAAAGAAAAGTGAATGGACCCTGTGATGTGGCTAAGAGCAGGCAGAATCCCTAAAACAATACTTCATTTGGGGGATTTGTTCTTTTGAATTCTGGTTCGAACATGATTTCATTCAGAAGCACCCTATGAATAAACGCCGGCGACCTTAACAGGAAACCGGCGCTTCACTTATTTTTTCGGCATTTTACTCTCATCCATGTATAGCAGGTTCCAGCGGTGACCGTCCAGGTCGGCAAATCCTGCGCCGTACATCCAGCCGTCGCTTTCACTCGGTTTGCCAAAGATGCTTCCTCCGGCAAACTCCACTTTTTGAATAAAGGTATCTATTTCTTCTCTGCTTTCAGCGCCAATGGAGAATATTACTTCTGCGCTATGGGAAGTATCTGCTGTTTTTGAACCTGTAAATTTCTCAAACGCTGACTCCGGGAACAATAGAATCGCTGTTTGACCTATGGAAAGCTTGGCTCTTTCGTTCCCAACGCTCACCGCTTGGAATCCAATTTCATTGAAAAAGGCAGTTGACCTCTCAACATCTTTGACCGGCAGGTTAATCCAGATCTCTTGTGGCATGGTTATAGCCTCCTAAAATAAAATTAACTAAGCTTAATATACTCTACTTCTGGTAGCAGATGCGAATCTTATCAAAGAAATAAATGAATGTTATTATTATGAATATTGAACAAATGGAGGGATGGACATAGATAAGAAGAAGTACTTTATCCTGATGCCACCGATGTTAATCATTGGACTGTTTATAATTTACTTTCTTACAGCAAATCAGAGAGCTTATGTATTCTTAGTTCCTATTGTATTTTGGTTGACATACTATATCTGGGTATTTGTTGAAAGAAAACAAGATAAAAAAATAGAATAAGAAATTATAGGTTGAGAGGTGTTAAAATGTTTTCGCATCGCTTGCTTACTCACGATACAATTATTGAATTATTGCCCAACATTAATACAGAACAGAATCTGCTTTTTTATAGTTATTTAACGCAACGTAAGGATAAGGCTCAATATGTTGGTCAATTTATGAATAGCCAACTTACAGCTGTATTAGCTTATTTTAGCGAACTATCTTTTCCTGCATTTTCTTTCTTCCGAGTGGAAGATCAGGACATCTTTTTGCCAGAACTAATTGCTTTTACAAGAGAAACTATCCAACTTGACGAAAGTGCTGTATGTGGCACGGTACTCTGTCAACGAGACCTTGAACTTTTTCAATCCTGCGGACTCATCAAAGGAATTCCTCAGCGTTTTTTAACTATGAAACATCAGGATGAATCGAAACTCCTTGAAGCTCACATTGCAAAAAAGATAAATGAAAATGAATATTCTAAGGTAATTGATTTTTTACATAGTGGGGAAATGAGGTTTTTTACAAGGAGTGAGTTAGAGAATTACCCTTTTCTTGGAATTAAGGAAGGGGAGGATTTCATCGCTGTGGGCGGCTACCATTTTTATGACTCTCAGCTAGTATAGCTTGGGAACATTGTTACCAGGTTAGATTACAGAGGCAGAGGATTAGCTAAACGCCTAACAAGTGAATTGACACACCTCGGTAAAAAACGGTCACCAGATGTTTATCTGGGCGTTTTAGCAAATAACGTGCCTGCTGTTCGCTTATATAAAGGCTTGGGGTATCAAACAACAATGGAACTTTATATTGTCAATTTTACTTTATCCACAACAAAAATATAATTCGATGTATAGTCGCTACTTTAGCGGCTTTTTTTGTTTGATTGGTACAAGAACTAAATTCATTGTAACTTACTCTAAAAAACGAATGAATATTCCCTATCATCTCTATATAGTTCGTAAATAACTGTGAACAATACGTTAATTCATTGACAATGAGTGATATATTTATTAAAATTCGAAAGGGCATCAGGGTAAAGCAGATATGAGTATCCTTATCATTGGTTTAGAATCTTAGCTTTTTAATCCTAATGACGAATATAGGAGCGGTAATATTACAATCCTATGACGATGATTAGGATTTTTTTATTTTTAGCTTTGGTGAATAATTTGAAAGTTGGAGGCTGGCTTTAATCATGGACAATTGGTTCAAACTAAAAGAAAGAGGCACGACCGTTTCAACAGAGATCATCGCAGGGATTACAACATTTTTCACGATGGTATACATCGTAATCGTAAACCCAGGAATACTCAGCAGCACGGGCATGGACTTTAACGGAGTATTCATTGCTACAGTGTTGGCGAGTATTGTGGCGACGTTGATCATGGGAATCGGGTCCAATTATCCGATCGTTATAGCGCCCGGTATGGGTCTGAATGCATTCTTTGCTTATAGTGTAGTTGCTGGATATGGCGTGTCTTGGCAGGTTGCACTGGGAGCGGTATTTATAGCAGGGCTTTTGTTTATTATTTTATCGCTTACTTCATTTCGTTACATGCTGCTTGATGCCATTCCTGCGAGCCTTAAGCACGCGATAACAGCAGGGATTGGATTGTTTATTACAACGGTAGGCCTGCAAAATTCCGGGATTATTGCTGATTCCGAATCCAATTTGATTACGATCGGGAACTTGGCAGAACCTATGACTTACTTGACCATAATCGGATTAATTATCACTGTTGTGCTTATGGCTTACAATGTAAAAGGTTATCTGTTCATCGGAATGGTGGTAACAGCGATTCTTGCCTGGATCATGGGGCTGTTTCAAATGCCGGAGTCGATTGTATCCTTGCCACAAGGCCTCACGTCAACGGCTTTCCAATTGGATTTGGCAGGCGTATTCTCTAATGGTTTGTATACCATCATATTTACGTTCCTGTTGATTACGCTGTTTGATACGACGGGGACGATGCTCGGCGTTGCTGAACAAGCAGGGCTGCTGAAGGAAGGTAAATTTCCGCGCTCACGCGGCGCCCTATTGGCAGATGCCGTTGGGACTACCACTGGCGCTTTGCTTGGAACGAGCCCAACATCGGCTTATATCGAGTCCAGCACAGGGGTGGCTGCAGGAGGAAGAACAGGACTGACGGCGGTAACGGTAAGTGTACTACTTGCTCTTACTTTGTTCTTTACACCAATCGTAAGTGTCATATCAGGTATCCCGGCGATCACTTCTCCGGCACTGATTATTGTTGGTTACTTTATGATTAGCGTAATCAGCAAAATCAATTGGAAGGATCTCGAAGAAACATTTCCTGCCTTTTTGATTATCATCCTTACTCCGTTGACGCACAGTATTGCGACAGGCATCGGTGTTGGCTTCATTTTCTATCCGGTACTCAAGCTGCTTCGCGGAAAGGGCAAGGATGTTCATCCGATATTCTACATTTTTGCGGTATTGTTCTTCATCCAGCTTGTATTCCTGGACCACTAAGAAACGGTTTAATCTCAAAAAGGAGAACTGCTTATATAAAGGCAGCTCTCCTTTTTTATATGAAACCCTCTTTTCAATCCTGTAGAGAAGAATTATTCTTCGTATTTAATACCTCAAATGCTTCCTTTAAAAAATCCATGGTATGCTTAGGCACCAACGCCTCATAGGGTTTTACGCTTTTATTCAGTTCTTCGTTATTTACCTCGTCATTGAACATGAGATTACGTAATGGAGTATCTGCACATATGCCATGCAACTGCTGCTGTATGATAGGATGATCTGGTGTAAGATCATTTACGATAGCCCGATGGACAAGCAATAACAAATTGTAAAATCGTCCATCCATATGGGTTTGCTTTGAGATATCCTCTGGAAACACCTGATCAATAATATCTATAGAGACATACTTTTGAAGCAGCTTTTTTTGAGCCTCCTCAACACGCATGGAATTCATAAGTAACATGAGTATTTCAGAGTTTGATTCATTGAGTTGATCTTGCTCGGTTAACAATTGGACTCGTTCAATGAGTGCTAAAGAACAATCAATGGCTTCCCTCCGCTGTCGAAGTAATTGTTCTTGAACTCTAATGATTTCATGGAAAGAATATTTCGGATTTTCCAAACAGACTTTAATCTCGTTTAAGGAAAGACCTAGACTTTGCAATAGTTGGATTTCATGAAGCCTTTTAAAGTCCGCATCCACATATATATAATGATCTTTTTCATTTTTCTGTGAGGGGACTAATATTCCAAGTTGTCGATAATGTCGTAAGGTACGAACCGTCGTATCTGCCAGCTTTGCAAATTTACTTGCCGTTAATCTCATCTAAAATTCCTCTTTTCCAAAATCATTTCTTGTATTTTTTCGCCAGAATCATTCCAATACAGGTATTATAAATCCCATGGGCAAGCATTGACGGGATTAACGAGCCGGTAAAATAAAAGAGTAGTGCAAAAATCAAACCATTTACAAATACACCTGTGAGGATACCAGTGGCTCCTTTATATTGGGGAACATGTATTACCCAAAATAGAAAAGTGCTTATTAGGATAACGAGCCAATCCACAATTATAGAGTATCCAATACATAATCCGATCAGGACACCTCTAAAAAAGAATTCTTCAAACACCCCACCACCTATTGCAGATAAAGCTATACCACTTGGTTGGATCATTATTTTTTTGATCAGATCTGATCCCTCGGTTTTGGGGAGTTCTGTTCTGGTTTTGATGAATGCAACTAGAACAATAGTTGTTATAACCAAACTAGAAATAAGACCAATGAGTACTGCGGATAAAATACTAATCTCGTTTGGTATAAATAGGTCAGCTATAAATGGTAACATATCTCCCCGTTTGAATATCCAAATAAAAACCAATCCGATAAAAAGAAATGATGTTAGCGTTAGTGATGCTCTCAACAGTATTTTGTACTGTTCCTTTGCCGTGGTGTCAGTCATAATTAAACTCCTTTTATCTGTTTTTTTTCATTATAGATTGTGACGTAGCGTCCCCCGCAACATTTGCTTTTTGTTTAAAAAAACAAAGTTCCTGTCCCAAATGGAGGGCAAAACTTGGGGTCATAACTGATTAGGTGTAAAAAATAATGAATATAATTATGCTTACGGGCAATTCTAACCTCTAGAAATGAATGAAGAAGTATCCAGGATGAGGAGGGGATAGTTATGACCTACACGCCAGCTTTATTGATCATAGATATACAGATCGGATCATTTATGGATCCTCTCTTTATACATAACAGTGAAAAATTATTAGATAATATCAAACAACTTATTACGTGGGCCCACATAAGTAAGATTCCAGTCATACTTACGCAGCATAATGGGAAATTAGGGACGCTTACCTCAAAAAATTCCTCAGGGTGGAGTCTTCATCCCGCCTTACCCTTGATCGCTCAAGATGTGAAAATTGAAAAGAACTTTCCAGATTCATTTCAAGATACCACCCTTGAATCCCATTTAACTCATCTAGGGGTTAATCAACTGGTTGTCGCGGGAATTCAGACTGAGATATGTGTTGATGCGACATGTCGTAGAGCATTTAGCTTGGGATATGACGTTATTTTAGCAAAAGATGCTCACAGTACCGCGGACTCTTCCGTTTTAATTGCAGATCAAATCATTACACATCATAATATTCTTCTACAAAACTGGTTTGTTTCTTTAAGCGATACCCAGGATATCATAATGTCGGTTTCAAGATAAACAAGGAATCAACCCGGTCTCTGGATGTCCAATTAAATAAAAGTGACTTGAAAAGAATTGAAGCCGAAATTCCGGAGAATGAAAAAGCAGGTGGGAGTTTTCCGTAGATAAATTTTAAAAATGGTGTTGTGGTCCGTCCATAAGTTAATAGATAATTCAAGACCTTGAGGGTGCTAAACTCTCAAGGTCTTTCTTATTTTCTCTCTCCCAGCATCGAATAAATAAAAACCACGCTGAAATCGATCCATAATTTACAAGTTTACTAGAAACTTTTTCCTGAATCTAGCGTCTATACTATGACTTTTTGAGAGTATAACAATTACTTGGGAGCAGAAGGAGATAAAGACAACGCATGAATATGAAAAAGAAATTATCCATTTTTACCGCTTTAGCCGTTTTACAAGCATTTGCAGTCGGTTCAGTGAATGCGCAGTCAGCACCGCAGGATGACACATCGTCAGTAAATACGGCCAAAGTAGAATCGGTTGAGGTATTAAAGCAGGAGCAGCCGATTGCTGAGCGTGAAGTAAAGACAGGGAGCAGTAATGCATCTGCCATTACACCGTCTTCTGAAGGGAAGAAAACTGAAAATCCAACAGACACTGAGGCAACACGTACAACAGATATCGAGAAACCCGCTATAGATGGGGGAGAGACGACTACAAACGAAACAAGCACGAAACCTGTAACTCAAGAGGGAACTCCTGAGGATGCTGAAACGCCAGCTACGCCTGCTCAAATAGAGCAGCCATCCATTGATGGAAATTCTGCTGTAGCAGCAGGCGGCAATCTGACGTTGTACATGAATAGTAACAAGATGGAGCAGGATGGGAAAACGTATCTGGCTGGCCAGCCAATGACTGTAAAAAACGGCGTATCCTATGTTGCGATCCGTGCACTGGTGGACCGTGTGGGATACGGGGTCAAATACGATAACAAGACCAAAGAAACGATCATCATTAGTGGTGATAATGAGCTCCGATTCAAAACCAACAGCACGGTCTATACCGTAAATGGAGAGTCCAGAACGATGAAAGGCCCTGCTTATCAGCAAAAAAATACGTTCATGGTGCCGTTAACTTCCATTACTCAAGCTCTGAACATCACCTATAAAGTGAATCAGTCGGCTAAAACGGTTGTGCTGAATCTCAATACTAAACCCGTTGCAAGCTTTGTGATTACACAAAAGGAAATTTTTGCTGGCGATAAGGTGGACTATGTGACTTCTTCCAGTTCTCCAAATGGCTTGGATATCCTAGACGAACGCTGGACAGGTCGTCAGGATTCGTTTGATCAAGCGGGTACATATACGATTTCATATCAAGTACAGGATTCAAACGGCCAATGGAGCGATCCCTATTCGATGACGATTCAAGTTTTGAGTCCTAATCTTCCTCCTGTAGCCATGTTCACCACAGACAAGGAACAGTATAAAATGGGTGAGAAAATAACATACATCGACCAAAGTACAGATGATGAAAACAGTATTGATAAAACGGTATGGGAGAATAATTCGCTGGCTTTCTTTGAACCCGGTCCAAAAACGGTGACACTCACCGTTACTGACAATCACGGCGCGACGAACACGTACTCCAAAGTTATAACTATAACCAATGAGACATTATATTCATTTTCCGATTTCAATTTACTCTTCACGCCGGTAGGACAGAAATTTACCTTTAACGGTGGCGAAGTAACTTCCATGGAAAAAGTGTCTTATACGTACACGGATGAGCCAAGTTTGTTGATCCGCAGCAACAGTCCGGAAACGGTTAATACGGAAGGAATCGTGTATAAAGAATCATCTTCAGGGCAGACCCGTTTCATGATTCACCACGTGAACAATACGGGAAAAAGAGTGAAGATGTATGTAATTGCAACAAATAACAACCTAAATCCGGCAGTATTCGAACAACAAAATATGGGCTTTGCTGGGCCTACACCGTATGCTACCGTCGCTGGGAAATTGTCGATTGATAAATGGTTCAAGTCAATTCAGACCCGGGCGGATCAAAAGAAAGAAGTTATTCAACCTGGAGAAAGCAAACTGATTTTGACCGAACTAAATAAAACTCCAATCAAAGAAGGACAAGTGATCTCACTCTATTCGGATGCTTATAGTGATTATACCCTTGACTATAACGTTATCCTGGTCGAAGAAAATAAAGATCCGTTCGAGACTTTACCAATGCTGCCTGTGCTTGATCGTGACGGTGTGCACAACCGTGGAACGTATCCGAATGCGACTCGTATCATTACGTATGATCAGCTAGTGGGAGCCGAACCTGCTCGTCTGCCACTGGGTGATAACGCAAGCGATCCCAATCTGGTTGGAACAGATCCAATGGCTTACACAGACGCATCCAACGCGGGTAATTTTGGCGTATTGTACAAAATCACGCTGAATAATGTGGCTCCGCGTACGTTAATCTCATTTAACCCTCGTGGAGGGAAGTACTCAGGAGTGGCTCTAGTAAACAATCAGGTTGTATCCATTGCCGATGGTAACGTTGCTGTTAGCAATTCAAGTGAACAAAGCGTTCTTTACCGCACAGGGGCATATGGAGAGAGCGTAACGATTCTTTTCTCTGCCGCGCCAGGAAGCAACCTGCCGGTTAATCTACTCTTTACACCGCTCCCATCGGAGAAGTGATGAAGTTGTTTCACATAAGCTAGAGCGGGAACGAATGATTTGGCTGGTGTGTTAATGATCGAAAGAAGGGACTCCATATGGAGTCTTTTCTTATCACGGGGCAATATGAGGACATACGGAATGGATACCGCTTAAAAAGTTACGATAGAACCGCTTATTTCTACTGAGGAGGAATCAAATTCCGATGAATGTAGTCGCCAAGTTGATACGTGAATTCAAAGAGCGCGATACCCGGCGTTTGTTGAAAGATTATCGAGACAAAGTGGAGCTTATCAGGAAACGGAGTTTGGAAGCTTGGGACAATCAGCGGCTGCAAGCGGAATCCCTTCGGCTGCAAAATGAGGCAAAATCAGGCACGTCTTTGGATGAGCTGCTTGTTGATGCTTATGCGCTAGTCTGCGAGGCTGCGAAGAGAACACTCAGATTACAGCCTTACGATGTCCAGATTATGGCTGCTATCGCTTTGCACGAGAGATTTTTGATCGAACAGCATACCGGTGAAGGAAAAACACTCTCTGCTGTTATGCCTGCTTATCTAAACGCATTGACCGGCAAAGGCGTTCATGTGCTCACATTTAACGACTACTTGGCAAATCGAGATGCAGAGTGGATGGGCCCAATCTACCGCTTCCTTGGGTTAACGGTAAGCTCGGTTCAAGCGGGCATGAGTTTGCTCGAAAAACGGGAAGCTTACGCCAAGGATATAACCTATGTTACGGCTAAAGAAGCAGGGTTTGATTATTTGCGCGACACAATCGCATTCAATGAAGCTGATACCGTACACCGTCCTTTCCACTACGTCATCGTCGACGAAGCGGATTCACTGCTTCTTGATGAAGCGCGGGTGCCGCTAGTCATTAGTGGCGATTCGAGTGCTTCCAAGAATGACGGCATTCTTTTCGCAGAAGTGGCCCGGCAGCTGCAGCCAGCAGAGCATTACGATTTTGACGAGTTCAAGCGGAACGTTTACTTGAATGATGCGGGTGCTGCAAAAGCGGAGTTGCTGCTGGGATGCGGTAATTTGTACGATAGCCATAATAGTCATTTGTTAACGTCATTGAATTGTGCGCTGCATGTGGAATCGTTATTAAAAAAAGACGTCGATTACATCGTCCGGCACGGTGAAATTGAGCTAATCGAAGAACATACCGGCCGTGTGGCCGAGAACAGGTATTTGCCGGACGGGCTTCAAGCTGCACTGGTGGCGAAAGAAGGGTTGCAGTGGAAGGCTGGTGGTAGAATCCTCGGTACGATCACCATTCAACACTTCATTAGCCTGTATTCGGGAATTTGCGGAATGACGGCTACGGCGCACGCTTCAGCAATGGAATTCGAGGATATCTATGCACTGCAGGTCGTGCAAATTCCGCCGAACCAGCCAAACATACGGATCGACCACAAACATCGGATTTACACCCATAAAGAAGCCAAATATAAGGCGCTTGTACAAGAAATATCTTCCGTCCATAGGGTGGGACGCCCCATTCTTATTGGTACGTCAAGCGTCGAGGAATCTGACATGCTGGCGGAGGCACTTGCGGTTGCCGGAGTACCTTGCCAGGTTCTGAATGCAAAAAACGATGCAAAAGAAGCCGAAATCATCGCTAAAGCGGGAGAAATCGGGGCCGTAACGGTATCTACGAATATGGCAGGGCGCGGCGTCGACATTCGTCTCGGCGGCGGTAATCCTGCTCAGGCAGAAGTGGTTGCCAAGCTGGGCGGATTATACGTAATAGGTACACATGTGAACGAAAGCATGCGGATTGATAACCAGCTGCGCGGGCGTTCCGGCCGCCAAGGCGACCCGGGAGCTTCCATATTTTATATAAGCCTGGAAGACGAGTTGATGCTTCGCT
Organism: Paenibacillus sp. FSL W7-1088; assembly: GCF_037969855.1. NCBI lineage: Bacteria > Bacillati > Bacillota > Bacilli > Caryophanales > Paenibacillaceae > Paenibacillus > Paenibacillus sp. FSL W7-1088. The sequence continues at coordinate 4,011,083 of NZ_CP150216.1, read as the reverse complement.
TTGGCATTCATAGACTGTTTCGCGCTCCCAGGCAGGACGAGGTTCTTGATGATCCGGCGCTCCGCAGCAAAATCGAGCATATTCAGCGCGTTATTATAGGTCAAAACTTCGATATTCAGCGGGAATTGAACTGTTATTCGGATATGGTGGAGGATCAGAGGCGAATTCTATACGAGGAGCGGCTCGGAATTTTGAAAGGCGAGAGACCGATGAGCTCATCGGAGCAGCGGGTACGGCTTTTTTATATCGACGAGTTCTGGGCTGACCATCTGGCATACGTTTCTTACATTCGCGAAAGCATCCATCTCCAGAGCATTACCAGTCGCAACCCGATCGACGAGTTTCATACGCAAATCACCCAAGCATTCGAGCAAATTCCGGCTAAAATAGATCATGAGTCGGCGAATATGCTTAGAAAACTTGGAGGTTCGAATGATCCGGCGAAATGGGAAGAGTTCGGTCTGAAGAGTCCTATTTCGACTCGAACCTATATGATCAACGATCAATACAGCCAAGATAAGCGCAGCTCATGGACCGGAACGACGGTATTTGCTTTTTGGGGCAGTAAGATTTTGAAACTGTTACTGAGGCCAGTATATAGGATGTCAAAATAGTGATGGGAGTGTGACGATCGATGAACAATAGAGAACGGTTTACGAGCCGGGTCGATTCGTATTTAAAATACCGCCCGAGTTACCCAAAAGAGGCTATTGACCATTTGTATGAGGTCGTCGGTTTACGTGCGAGCAGTAATATAGCAGACATCGGTTCAGGTACTGGCATCATCTCAAAGTTGCTTCTGGAACGCGGAAGCTATGTAATCGCGGTCGAGCCAAATCAGGCAATGCGTGAGGCCGCCGAGCAAATGTTAGAAAGTAATCCGCAATTCCAGAGTATAGAAGGTTCCGCAGAATCTACTGGATTACCTGATCAGTCGGTTGATTTTATTGTCTGCGCTCAGGCATTTCACTGGTTCGATCGCTCTGCAACCCAAATCGAGTTTCGCAGAATTCTAAGGCCAGGTGGGAGAGTAATACTCATCTGGAACTCACGTCTTACAAACGGTACTCCGTTTCGTGAAGAGTACAATCATCTGCTTCATACTTACGGAACCGACTACGAAAAAGTCAATCATAAAAATATTTCTCAGACGATGCTGCTCTCTTTTTTCAAGGAAGGTTCAATGCATGAAATGCGAGTCAGAATGAGTCAGCAGTTCGATTTTGAGGGCTTGAAAGGCCGGTTGCTGTCCTCTTCCTACAGCCCTGCACCCGGGCATGCAAATTATGATCCCATGATGAAAGAACTGCGGAATCTATTCAATAGGAATAATCAAGATGGTATTGTTGAATTCGATTATGAGACTGAGATTTTTTGGGGAGAAGTATAGTTCTTCAAAATGATACCCAGCTATGCATAGCTATGCCTGAGCTGAGTAGTGATGAAATCGATTCATGTAAATGCCATTCAGCTTCTGATCTCGGGAATAGAGCATATGATTACCGGATCAGAAAAATGCCGCTTATCTTTGAATGGATAAGCGGCATTTTCATTATTTATTCAAATCTTGAGGGCTTAAATAGACTTCTACAGCGTCCCGCTATCCAGATATTCGGCATATCAAGGCAGCTCCCCGTACACAGAAAAATCCCTTTAAACCTATTTCCATTATGCCTGCTTCGTTTTCAGACGAATAACGTTCCACGACGCTTTGTTCAGCACAGCTTGTACGTTACCCTGATCAACCTTGGTATGTCCTCCGTTGTGCGGAACAACGTTATGCGGGTTCGCTTTGGTATTGATGGCCTTTAGATCGTCGTTCTCCAGCACGATATGCTCAATGAATGTAGTTTCCCCGAAAGAACGAAGATCCACTTGAAGCTCCATCTGTTCTTCCAGATGTCTGTTCACCGCAAAGATGGTGATCATGCCGTTTTCTTCATCATGCACGCTGATCGCTTCAAGGTAAGGTACGTCCGTAAAGTCTTTGGAATCATACTTCGGCGAAGATACGACAGACTGAAGCACAGTACCGCGACCGAAGTTGGATGCATGCATGAACGGGAAATAGGTCGTCTGGAACCAGATCGCTCCGTTGTTCTCTGTCATGATTGGCGCAATGACATTGATTAACTGTGCAAGGCAGGCCATCTTCACACGGTCTGCATGTTTGAGGAGTGTAATCACGTAACAGCCTACCGCCAGGGCATCTTCATGTGTGTATACATCTTCGAATTCAGGCGGTGCAATCTGCCAGCGCTCTTCAGCTCGGCTTGTGCCAATGGACTTCCAGACATTCCATTCGTCAAGGGACAGCATCAATTTCTTTTTGCTGCGTTTCTTGGCTTGCACATAGTCACAGATCGATGCCACACTGTCAATGAATTGGTCCAGATCCAGCGATGTAGCCAGGAAATTATATGTGTTGTCATTGTTATTGTTGTAGTAAGCATGCAAGGACAAGTAATCCACATTTTCATAGGACAGGTCGAGAACAGTCGCTTCCCACTCTGCAAACGTGCTCATGCCCCGGCTGGAACTGCCGCACGCTACAAGTTCAATATTCGGATCAACCCATTTCATCGCCTTCGCCGTTTCATTCGCAATGCGGCCGTATTCATGCGCGGTCATTGCACCAATTTGCCAAGGCCCGTCCATTTCGTTACCAAGGCACCACGTTTTGAATTTGTGAGGCTCTTTATACCCGTGGGAAATTCGCAAATCACTCCAATAGGTGCCCGAAGGATGGTTGCAGTATTCCACCAGGTTTCTTGCGGCATCAATGCCTCGGGTACCGAGATTGACCGCCATCATGACCTCGGTTCCGACCAGCTTGGCCCAATCCGCGAATTCGTTGGTGCCAACCGCATTGGTTTCAATGGTCCACCAGGCCAGCTCAAGTCTGCGTTTCCGCTCTGCTACCGGTCCAACACCATCTTCCCAATTGTAACCGGATACGAAATTTCCACCTGGATAACGGATAATGGGCACATTCAGCGCTTTGATGGCTTCGATAGCGTCTTGGCGGAAACCTTGTTCATTCGCCGTGGGATGACCAGGGTCATAAATACCGCCATAGACAGCACGTCCCAAATGTTCAACGAAGGAGCCATACAGACGTGGATCGACTTCGGCTACCTGAAAATCTTTATCAATAAGCATTTTGGATGTAAGCAAAATGAAAACCTCCATAGGATTGAATTCGCCAAATAGCAAAATCAATTCATTGATTTGTTAGTTAATATGTATCATAATGCAACTATAGGAGCAAGTTTGTTTTGCAGAGTTCGCAAAATAGCGAATTCAATATAAGGAGAGTGAGATTGATGATGCTTGGCACAGATGCATCTTCGCTAGTCATTTATGAGGCGCTGGCAAGCGAAGCGCGGTTAAATATTGTTCGGTTATTGCTGTTGAACAGAGAAATGCACATTAATGCGCTCTCCAAGGAGCTTTATTTGAGTAAAGCCATCGTAAGTACCCATGTGAGCAAGCTGCAAAAGGCCGGAATTGTAGGCAGCCGAATGAAGCGGGAGAACGGTGGCACATATAAATATTGTTTTATTCAGCAAGAGTTCATGCTCATCAATCTGTCACCCGAACCGCTCGATGTCCCATACCATGAGGTATCCATTCCGGTTGGACAATATACGGATTACGAAGCGTGGCCGACATGCGGGATTGCAACGACGACCCAAATGATTGGACAATATGACACACCCGCATGCTTCATGGACCCGGACCGGGTGAATGCAGGCATACTCTGGTTGGCACGAGGTTTTCTCGAATATAAGATACCTAATTATCTGTACAAAGATCAGGTACTGCGTGAAATTGAAATTTCACTGGAGCTTGGATCGGAGGCTCCGCAAGTCAATGAGAACTGGCCTTCGGACATCCGTTTTGTCCTTAATGGCCATCACCTCGGAACGTGGACAAGCCCTGGTGATTTTGGCGACCGCAAGGGTAAACTGACACCGCAATGGTGGCATTCCGACGTGAACCAGTACGGCGTACTGAAAGTGTTTCGTATCAATGCAGAAGGTACCTTTATCGACGGTCAGCGCATCTCGGATGTCCGCATTCACGATCTGGATCTCCAAGCCGCAACGTATTGGACCATTCAATTAAGTCCTGAAGAAGGGGTACCCGGCCGGGGTGGACTTACGCTGTTTGGAAAGGGATTCGGGAACTACGACCAGGACATTTTGATTCGGTACTATTACGAGGGTGCTCTGTTATAAATCAGATCGAAAAATGTATAGCTGGAGGGTAGACCTTCTTCAATTGCTTTTGATACAAAGGTGTATAACTTTAATAATTCCTGTTTTGGCTGGTACATGTATGAGTATTTCCAAACCGTGCTCTCCGGAATACGGTTATGGACAATTTCAGTTGTTCTTTTGGTAAGAATAAAGGATTGGCATGATTGCTCAAGAAGGTGCTCAGCCTTATACGAATGAAACTAACATATCTTTAAAAATGAATATACATTCTTTAAAGTTTGCTATAGTTCACTTCAGGTGGAATATATAAAATGGAAACAACACCCATGTAAGCGTTTTATATTAGGTGGGTGAATTTGAATGGAGGTGTATGATGAAAAGGAAGACATGGTGGACGTTAACGATTTCGGGAGTGGTTTCATTATTTCTTTCGGTAAGCGCTTTCGCAGGGTATGTATTTTGGGAGCCGCTAACGTACCACAACCCGAGCACCTGGCAAAAGGCGGATGGTTATTCCAACGGTTCAATGTTTAATTGCACCTGGCGAGCGAACAATGCAAACTTTACGAGTGATGGTAAGCTGAGACTGAGCTTGACCAGCCCGTCCAACAACAAATTTGATTGTGGTGAATATCGATCAACCAATTCTCAAGGATATGGTCTGTATGAGGTAAGTATGAAACCTGCCAAAAACACAGGCATTGTCTCTTCATTTTTCACGTATACCGGACCTGCTCACGGAACGCAATGGGATGAGATTGATATTGAATTCTTGGGAAAAGACACTACCAAAGTACAGTTCAATTATTACACCAATGGTGTCGGCAATCATGAGAAGATCGTTAATTTGGGATTTGATGCATCTCAGGGCTTCCACACCTACGCGTTTGATTGGCAACCAGGCCATATCAAGTGGTACGTGGATGGCGTTCTGAAACATACGGCCACAACGAACATTCCAACGACGCCTGGTAAAATTATGATGAATCTGTGGAACGGAACGGGCGTGGACAGCTGGCTGGGGTCTTACAACGGAGCTAACCCGCTGTATGCTGAATATGACTGGGTGAAATATACAAGTAATTAGAGTGATCCATTTGCAAGAAGGCGAATAACGAAGAGGATAAGAGGAGAGGGGCGTATGTCGCTGTCCTCTTTTTTGCATGTTATTTTAGACATTTCATAAGGACCATTGCACTAATGCAACATCCATATCCATTTTCCAATATCCTAAATTAATGCAATAAATGTTGTAATATTAGTATGGGCATGCACCTGGATCATTCATTATGATGGATTCTGTAGACAACACCATTACATAGACAGGGGGAAACATAAGTTGGTAACAAGCAAAAAGAAAAAGATCGGTGGTTTGGCTTTGGCAGGAATGTTCGCGCTTTCAGCAGTGCTGAGCGGCTGTAACAGTGGAGCAAGTAAAGAGGATGCACCGAGCACACCGAGTGCTACACTGGAATCGAAGGACGGTAAGTATGATCCACCCGTAAAACTTACTTATTTGCGTCCTTGGGGACCTGAAATCAAATTCAAATCTGGTGAAGATCAGGACAATAACGTGCACACGAAATGGGCGAAAGACAAGCTCGGCATTGAATTGAAAAATCAATGGGTCTCACCATCCACAAACAACGCGTTTGAAACGAAGCTTCGTCTGTCGCTGGCTTCCAATGCAGAAATGCCGGACATTATCTCGTATCGCGGCGACTTTAATCTGGCACGTGAGTTGATTGAAACGGGCAAGTTCGTTGATGCAGGTGAATTGTTTGATCAATATGCAAGTGATACCTGGAAATCCGCAGTGAATGAAGATCCTTCCGTATGGTATCCGTACATGCAGGATGGTAAACGGATTGGTATTCCGATTCTCGATTACTCCTATAATAGTGATCCAGTGATGTGGATTCGCGAGGATTGGATGAAGAAGTTTAATTTGAAAGCACCTGAAACGCTGGCTGATCTTGAAGTAATTATGGAAACGTTTACGAATAAAGACCCGGATGGCAATGGTAAAAAAGACACATACGGTCTCACCATCGGATTCAAAAACTGGTTGAGCACATGGATGTCTGATGCTGGCTGGATCTTCGGAGCCTACGGCACGATGCCAAATCAGTGGAATCTGAACGCAGAAGGAAAACTGGAGTACGGCTCTGTAAACCCTGGAGCAAAACAAGCCTTGGCAACACTGGCTGACTGGATGAGCAAAGGATACATTCCAGAAGAAGCAGGGGTATATGATGAAACCAAAGCAGCAGAAGAGTTTACAGCAGGTAAAGCGGGGATTGTTGTCGGACCTCACTGGATGCCGTCATGGCCGCTCGAAGATGTGAAGAAAAACAATCCGGAAGCGGAGTACAAAGCTTACCCGATTCCATCTGGACCTGATGGCAAGGCAGGCAGACGCGGTACCGCGAACGACAACGGTGTAATTCTGATTAACAAAGATATGAAGAACCCAGAAGTCTTTTTCACATATCAAAACTATCTATTTGATCACTATGCCAATCCAAAAGCAGGTGATGAATTTGAAAATGGCTTTGCTGAAGGATATGACTGGGCAATGAAAGACGGCAAAGTAACAACGGATGCTAGTGTGACAGGCGGTTATGCACCTGAGAAATACACATTAACGTTTGATGGTGCACGTATCCCGAGTCTGAACATGGCTACGCTTGCGAAGTTTGCTAACGGTGAAGAAGCAACAACACCTTTCGAGAAAAAACTCAAATCTGGCGTACCGGCACCAATGGTGGAAGCGGCCAAGATTGTTCAGGATCAAAAAGATATTGCATTAAAACAGATGTTCACAGGTGCGCCAACGATGTCGATGCAAATGAATAACGACATCTTAACCAAAATGGAAAAAGATACGTTCTCTCAGATCATTTATGGTAAAGCTCCAATCGACGCATTCGATACGTTCGTAGAGAAATGGAATTCTTCAGGTGGAGATCAAAATACGAAGGAAGTTAATGAGTGGTATCAATCCGTAACTAGCGGCAAGTAAGCTGGAGAAAAACAGAGCAATAGAGAAAAGGCCTTGCTGGAGTAAGATCCGGCAAGGCCTTTTGATGTGTTAATCTAATCTTTTACGAGAATTGACGAAATTTATTCGTGATGCTTAAATCAGGCAGGCAGCTAAGTAGGGTTTCGAAAACATCATATCAAACAGGCAGGTTCTCTCTGTATTCCTGTGGAGTCAAATCGTAAAACTTCTTGAACACCCGAATGAAATAAGCGGTGTTGTTGTACCCGACAAGCTCGGCAATTTCAAATACTTTGGCGCTGGACGAGCGCAAATAATATGCTGCTTTTTCCATCCGCAATCGATATACATAAGCTGTTAACGCCTCGCCGGTCTCGGTTTTATACACTTTGGACAAATATACCGGGTGCAGGTGAACATGCTCGGCAATTGCCGGGAGTGAGACATCTGATGCGAGATGCTGATCCACAAAGCTTTTGACACTTCGAACGATGGTGCTGTGATTGTCCTTCAGCTCTTGTTCAGCATCCTCACTGATCGAATACAGTGTTCGTATGGACCAGTCCTTCAGCTGCTGTGCTGTGGCATATACAGGAGCTTGGAAGTACTTATAGGATTCAGCAGGCAGAACAGAAGAAATCTGTTTGCCATTCTTATGAATGATATAAGCAAAAGCTCCGGCCAACGCGTGATAGACCTCAATGGTTGTTTCGGCAATATCGTGATGCTGTCCTGACTCCAGTAATTCTTCAAAAATAACTTCAATTTTCTGCTCTACCGCATCAAACCGTCCCGCTTCCAGCAGACTGATCAATGTCGGTGGATTGTAAAGGGATCGAATGGCAGGCAGGGGATGTACATCCTTGTCATCAGATGCGGTGATAAACAGCCCCTGTGCCTGACCCATACGCTTCCGCATGGACCGAACCGCACTTTCATAGATTGCTCCGATCTCATAAGGGAACTTGCCCCAATGGGAGACGGAGATCGAGATGGCCCCTTTGAGGTACAACTGAACATTGGTCTGAATCTGCGCCGCATAATGCTCCAGCAATGTCTGGGGTTTCTCCTCTTTGTTCATGCTCTGCACTGCGCCCCTCTTCACACTGACCAGAACCACCAGATAATCATGCACGTCCCGTGTGTGCCAGATGTGAAAATGATGCTGCATCACTTCACTGATGATATTGCTAATGGCGTACTGCATCAGTGACAGATCGTGATCTCCCATCTCGGACAGATGCTCCTCCATGCGAATGACCAGCATGCCGAGCTCCTCGCCGATGGAGTAGGGCAGTTCAAGCAGTTCCAGCTTGTCCGCCAGCGCAGAAGGAGAGTAGGTTTTGCCTGTAAGTAATTCGTGAAGCATGGTGGACTGCAGCAGTGGCAGATTATCCTGAAACGCATGCAAAGCCCGTTGATAGGATGCGGCGGTTTCCCACTTTTGTTTGATCCGATCGACCAGTCGTTGCACGGTTTCAATCAGGTCCTCATCACTCACGGGTTTCAGCAAATAATCAAAGCTCTCCTGAGCCATCGCTTGCTTGGCATATTCAAAGTCGGCAAAACCCGACAGTAAAATTGTTTGCACATGAGGCCACTTCTCGTGAATGGTCGTAATCAAATCAATGCCGGATATCTCTGGCATACGAATGTCGGTGATCACAATATCGATATCATGGTTTTCCATAATTTCAAGTGCGACAGCACCGGATAATGCCTCGTGCACCGTACTGATTCCGCAGCTTTCCCAAGAGATCGTTTCAGCCAGTGTTTCTACGACGGATCGTTCATCGTCTACTAATAAAATTTGTAACATGTACTTCACCTACTCGTTGATATTGTTGTACCATGTGATGCTCACTTTGACTCCGCCGCGTGACCCATGTTCATAACTCAGACCCGCTCGTTCACCATACAAAAAAGACAAACGCTGATGAACATTCCAGGTCCCGCATCCTATGCTGCTGTCAAGCGGTTTGTGCAAATTATTTGTTAACTCTTGCATCTGATTTTCTGTCATACCCCGTCCGCTGTCCTCCACAGTTATCGTGCTCAATTCATCCGTATGATGGCCTGTAATCGTAATATGCCCATCTTCTGTACGAGGTTCGATGCCGTGAATGATAGCGTTCTCAACGATCGGCTGCAGGGTTAATCGGGGTAATGTTTTATGCAGCATATCATCTGGCACATCCATCGTAAAATGCATTCGTTCCAGCCTGAGCGCCTGTATTTCCAGGTAATTTTTCACCATCGTAAGCTCTTCCTTGATCGTTGCCTGATCATTCTCCGATCTGGTTATGTAACGGTAATACTCACCCAAATTAAGCGCCATGGCCACAACGGCCTTTTCATTTTTCATTCTTGCCATATTTTTAATATAGAAGAGACAGTTGTACAGAAAATGCGGATTAATCTGTGATTGCAACTGCTTCAGCGTAGCTTCACGTCTTCTAAGCTGCTCCTCATATACGTTCTCTATCAGCTCTTGAATCCGCTGGGCCATGATGTTAAATCGTGCAAACAACAAACTGAACTCATTACGAGAAGTATAGTGCAAACGAACAGAAAAATCTCCAGTCGATAATCGATTCGTTCCCTTAACAAGCTGAAGCAGTGGGAGCTGAACACTGCGATACAGTACATATAACACCACCACACTCATGGCAATCAGAACGGCGATGGAAGCATAAAAGAGATTACGGCTGTTTGTAATGGGCCCTAAAATCTGCTGCATCGGTACATAATCCACGTAGTACCATCCAAGACTGCCCGATTGAATATACGAGACATAGTACTCCGTGTGGTCAAGGGTCGCGGTAAATCCGCCTTTACCCGAAAGTTCCGTCGCTTTGAGCTTGGACTGAATCGCATTCAAGGTGTCATTTGCGCTGCTGTTGCTTATTAAGCCCAGGTCGGGATGGAACATAAAGGGGTCACCTTTGTTATTCAGCTTGTTCTGATCGAGCATAGCGATTAAATGATGTACCGGGAAACTGATCTTGGTGATAAGTCTGGATTTTCCCGGAGTATCCATAGCCGTTGTGGGGTCCGTTGTGTACCACTCAAACTGCTCATGTGTATAAGCCCAGGATTTTGAAAGCGGCTTGGAAAATTCATCCTTCCTGTATGGGATATAAGCATAATAATCCGTGGAAATGACTTTTTGCAACCTTGGAAAATACAGTGTAATCGTCGAATGCCATTTGCTGGCGGCGTTATACAAATTTATTTTTTCGAGAATAGCGCTTCCAACCTTGACACGTTCATATGGGATATCTTTATAGTCCGGACGCTGGTACTCCTGAATGCTGGAATCCTGTCCAATGGATATGCCATATAGAGATAGTTGGTAAATATTGGATTCTACAGAATCAGCAAAAGTGGATAGGTGGTTCATCGTATTATTCTGGATTTCGTGCTCAATCACACGCACACTTTCTCTGTTCGAGTAAGTGTAGAGGAATAACACCAGGATGAGCAACATGACAAACAGCAATGTGATTTTGGTAAAGACATTCAAACGGGCGAACAACGCTCAACCTCCTCAACTCATTAAAATATTGTTATCGTTGTTGCAATATTAGGATATAGATCGCAAATGGGCGTTGCTATAATTTTAATATACAAGTTCACGCGCACTTGTAAAATACAAAATTGATAACATGGGGGATGTTGGGGTGAAGGAACATACGTTAGAAACGCCGCGCAAACGGCGGGCCATCAAGGTAAAACAGCGCTGGAATATGCAACGAAACTGGTCCTTGCATTTGATGCTTGTTCCAGCGGTTTTGCTGGCAATCATTTTTCAGTACATACCAATGGGAGGCATTGTCATTGCTTTTCAGGATTTCAAACCTTATCTGGGATTTACCGAATCCAAATGGGTAGGTTGGGATAATTTCAAATATTTGTTCCTGTATCCAGATATGGGGCAAGTGATCTGGAACACGCTGGTAATTGCATTTTTTAAAATTATTGCCGGGTTAATCGCTCCGTTCCTGTTCGCCGTTCTGTTAAACGAAGTTCGTCTGGTCGCTTTTAAAAGGGTCAGTCAAACACTCGTTTATCTGCCGCACTTTCTCTCATGGGTTATCCTCGGCGGGATTTTGCTGGATATCCTTTCTCCGCAAGGAGGCATGGTGAACAAGCTTGTTGTTGCCTTGGGTGGAGACCCGATATTTTTCCTGGGAGATGGAACGTGGTTTCGGATAACACTGATTGTCAGTGATGTGTGGAAGGAATTTGGTTTTGGCACAATTGTATTTTTGGCTTCTCTCTCGGGCATCAACCCGGCATTATACGAAGCTGCTGAGGTGGATGGAGCGAACCGGTTCAAGCAGACCCTGCATATTACGTTTCCTGCGTTGATGCCGATCACCATCGTACTGATGACCCTTTCCATCGGAAATATTCTGAATGCGGGATTCGATCAGGTGTTCAACCTGTACAATCCGCTTGTGTATGACAAAGGCGACATCATTGATACGTTCGTATATCGACTCGGTATCCTGAACGGCAAGATGAGCTTTGCCACAGCTGTAGGATTGTTCAAATCGGTGGTGGCGACAATTCTGATCGTTATTTCATATCGACTCGCTTACAAACTGGCTAACTATCGCGTGTTCTAGAGAGGAGAAAAGGGCTTGTATTACAAAACAAAAGGCTATCGATTATTCAGCATATTCAATTATATCTTTCTCGGCGTATTATCGTTGCTGTGCATATTGCCCATTATTCATATTTTGGCCGTCTCGTTCAGCAGCATGGCGCCAGCCTCATCCAATCTCGTCAGCTTCTGGCCGATTGGATTCACCACCGACGCTTATGTGAAGACATTTGGCAATTCCAATTTTATTAACTCCTTGCTGGTCTCGGTGAAACGAACGGTGATTGCGACCATCATTGGCATGGTCATTATGCTGCTTACGGCATTTCCGCTCTCGAAGGAAGATATCAGCTTCAAGGGTCGTTCGATCTACACATGGTTTTTCGTTTTTACCATTTTGTTCAGTGGGGGCCTGATCCCCAGTTACATTCTGATTCAGAAGCTGGGACTTATGGATACGATCTGGGCACTGATTCTGCCAGGAGCACTGTCCGTATGGAATGTTATTCTCATGATGAATTTCTTCCGCGGTCTGCCCAAGGAACTGGAGGAAGCAGCCTATCTAGATGGGGCGGGTCATATCAAGACTCTGGCGCTGGTCTACGTGCCGCTGTCTCTTCCGGCCATTGCTACGCTGTCCCTTTTCACTATGGTAGGTCAGTGGAATTCCTGGTTTGACGGTATGATCTATATGTCGGACGTGAAAAATTATCCACTGGCTTCCTTACTGCAGACGATTATCGTGCAGCAGGATCTTAGTAAAATCAACGTAGACCCGTCCATGCTGGAGAACGTCTCCCAGCGCACGGTCCGCGCAGCTCAAATCTTTATAGGGGCTCTGCCTATTTTGCTGGTGTATCCATTTTTACAACGCTTTTTCGTTAAAGGCATCGTTATCGGGGCAGTGAAAGAATAGCATGGCCCTGCAAGGAACAACACATAAGGGGAGGAATACGGGTGAAAAAAGGATTGGCTTGTCTCTTGGCAGGAAGCATGATGGTTTCACTACTATATCCGGCAATGGCCGGAGCAGACAGCGCAACAAAGCAAGCGAAGGGAATGGAGCAGGTGCAGGCGAACAGCCTGCATTCCACACCCTATAGGGACATGACGGCCCACTGGGCTGAACAAGCCGTGACACGGATGCAGGAGCTTGCTGTGATTCAAGGTTATACGGACGGCACGTTCAAACCGAATGAACGCATCAGCCGCGCCGAGTTTATTGTGATGCTGGACCGGATAATGGGCTTTGCTCGCGGGCAAGAATCAGCATCTGTATCTTTTACCGACCTGAATGAAAACGATTGGTATTATGAAGCACTGGTTAGAGCAAATAGGGCAGGGATCATACTGGGTACTGTTGCTGGACAGCTGTCACCCAATCAACCCGTCACCAGACAGGATGCCGCAGTTATGGCTGATCGAGCGTTCCAACTATCAACAGGCCAGGAAGATGAGCACGTACTGACTCGTTTTACAGATGCGAAACAGGTAGCAGATTACGCCAAAAAAGCGTTCAGTTATTTCATTCAGGAGAAAATTGTAAACGGATACAATAACCAATTGGCTCCGAACGCCGATATTACCAGAGCAGAGGCAGCAACGCTGATATCCAACATGATTAAGGATGTGAAAAGCAGCCCGGGCACGTATGAGTCGAGCGTTGATGGCAACCTGGTCGTTCGATCAGCTGATGTCACCCTCCAAAACATGACCGTTGGCGGCAATCTATTGCTGGCCGAAGGGATTGGCGAAGGTACAGTGACGCTTGATGGGGTGACGGTTACGGGAAGTGTCATCATCAAAGGTGGAGGAAGCCATTCCATTAATATTCGTAATACCCAACTGAAACGAGTGGTAGTGGACAACGCTTCGGGACCGGTACATGTGAATATCACGGGTAACAGCCTGATTGAAGAAATGATTATTCTGCGCAAAGCGACGGTTGAATTGTCTGACGAGAGCGTCATTGCTGCATTAAGCGTGAACAGCAAAGCTCGGCATACCCGGATTGATGCAAAAGGAAAAATAAAACTACTCAATGTGGAAGCGGAAAACGTGCTTGTTAACGGGAAAGAGGTCACAACAGGCCAGCACAGTGTTAATATGACGCTGGGTAATGATCAGCCAGCAGCATCAAGACCTCCTACACCTGGAAACGGTAACGGTTCAAATGGTTCCACGCCTTCGAATCCGGGTGGACAGAGCCCTTCTGTTCCTGGTAATCCTGTGGGAGAGAAGCCCATTCCGGCAACGATGATCCCGAACAAGGATTGGGAAATGATCTGGAATGACGAATTTAGCAGTTCAGCTATCGATGCATCCAAGTGGACTGTTCAGGATACAGGACTTGTCTACAACAATGAATTGCAATATTACAGCCCTGACAATACACGCATCGTCAAGGACGGGGATCGCAATGTACTGCAAATTGAGGCCAAACGGGAGCAAAAAAGCGGCAAGTCGTTTACCTCAGGCAAACTGATGACGATGGGAAAAGGGGACTGGACCTACGGTAAAGTTGTCGTTCGGGCAAAGCTGCCGGTGCAGCAGGGCATGTGGCCAGCTATCTGGATGATGCCTACGGATGAAGCGCATTATGGCGGATGGCCAGCTTCAGGTGAGATCGATATTATGGAACTGATCGGTGGCAAAAATAAAGACCATGAAGTGTACAGCACCATCCACTATGATGCCGTCAAGTCTGACGGTTCGCATGGGCATGATCAAGGCAAGTTTACTCTTCCTGCTGGCGAGTCCTTTGCAGATGATTACCATGATTTTCAGGTGGAATGGCTGCCTGGCATGATTCGTTTCTATGTGGATGGCAAGCTTCATCATCAGGTGAATGATTGGCAGACGACTGCTGCAGGTCAGCCGGAGAGCTATACCTTCCCTGCACCCTTCGACAGACCGTTCTATTTGATCCTCAATCTCGCGGTGGGCGGAGACTGGCCGGGATCACCTGAGAACGAATTTGTCTCCGAGAAGATGAATGTTGACTTTGTTCGGGTGTACTCTTATAAAAAAATAAACGACTGGCCGGACGTGACTTCAAGTCCAATGGAGCCTGAACGGCAACGTGCTCCGCAAGCAGACGGCAACGAAATCTATAATGAACGCTTCACTGAAGGCTCCGATGCAACCGGGGTGCCCAACGAATGGAAGTTTATTACAAATGCAGGCGGAGCTGGTGCAGTTGAAATCGTTGACGATGAACAGAAGGGCAAGGCCGCGAAAGTGACCATCTCCCAGGCGGGCACCGAGAGTTATTCCGTACAATTGACGCAAATGCCGATGTATATGAAGAAAAATAAAAAGTATAGAGTAGAGTTTGATGCCAAAGCATCCGTTAACCGTGATATTCGCTCCAAAGTAACCCAATTTGAGAAAAGCTGGACGAATTACTCCGGTGAAAAAACCTTCTCATTGACCACCGAATGGCAGCCGTTCGAATACACATTTAATATGCGGGATGGCGCAGACAATAACGCTCGATTCGAATTCAATCTGGGCCTGGATGAAGGGACAGTCCTGTTGTCCAATGTCAGACTGACGGAGATGGGAGAGGCAGATCCAGTCCCTGTGGAGCGGAAAGCACTGCCGGATGGCAATTATGTTTATAACGGTACGTTTGATCAAGGCAAGGAGCGACTGGGCTTCTGGTCCAAGCAGATTCAACCTGATGCTGAAGCTCAGATTTCCGTTAACAATTTCCTGAAGTTCCCGATCATGGAGCGGCAGCTCGTGGTTGATGTGAAACAAACGAATGGGGAGCCTGATCAAGTGGCTGTCGTTCAGCCTGATATGAAACTGGAAGGCGGCACAACCTACGGATTCTCTTTTGATGCCAAGGCCGATGTATCTCGCACGATGGATGTGGAGTTGTCTACCGCTGAGGGTCATGACGTACAGATACATCAAGGACAACTCATTCAGATTAGTCAAGAAATGAAGAATTATACGGGTGAGATTGTGATTGGAGAGGGCCCGGCTGCAGCAACGTCTGAACTGAAATTATTATTTGGCAGTTCTGCAGGAAAGGTCTACGTCGATAACGTTCGCCTGACGAAACGGGGAAAGCCTGTATCTATCCAGAAGTATGCACATATTCCTGCAACAGAAGCGTGGCTCATGCAAGGCTTGCAACTCGAAAACTCCGATGAAGGCGGCAAACATGTCAGCTACATGGACGAAGGTGATCTGCTGCAATTCAAAATAGACGGGGCGAACGATGGAGTGTACGTCTTCTCCACACGGATGGCAAGTGCCAAAGCTGATTCAAAAGTTCGATTCAGTGTCAAGGATGAACAAGGTACAACGGTGGCCACCTCACAGCTGGTGCTTGGAGATACAGGTGGTTGGCAGACCTATAAAACCATATATTTCCCAGCGGTTTCCCTGAAAGCCGGGGCAGTGTACTACGTTAATTTTGAAGGGAATGAATACAATACACGCTGGCTGGACGTCTCGCAGAACATACTTCAGAACGGGGAGCTGACTTCAGATCGAAGTGGTTGGGAATTGATCCCCCCTGATCTCGAGGTATCCCATGGAGAAGATGGAGGTATTAGCATCAATTTGCCGGGAACAAGTGAGAACTGGTGGGAAGTGTTATTGCAGCAGGGGAAACTTGTGCTGGAGGGAAGAAAAACGTATCGTTTAAGCTTTGAGGCATCAGCAACCGCTCCAAAATCCATGCAAGTGGTAGTGTCGCAGGGGAACGGCGAAGACACAAAGTATATGGATGAAACGGTAAACCTGACAGAAACCAAACAATCATATGTATATACCTTTGGGATGGGGGAACAAGGGGATTCAGCTGCCTTGTTGAACTTTGGTCTCGGCACCGCTTCGGCAGGAGAGCATAACGTATCCATTCAAAATGTAATGTTGTACGAAGTGAATCCTGGTGCGGATCAAGGGGGACAGCCGGTACATGTCAATCTGATTCCGAATGGCGACTTTGCAAAAGGCAGCGAAGGATGGTTTAAACATTCTGACGGGAATAGCGAAGAACTGGTATTCCAAGTTGCGAATCAGAAGCTGCAAGCTCAAATCGGTCAGGCGGGAACTAATCCGTGGGATCGACAGATTATTAATGAAGGTTTTGCAATGCAACAGGGATATAAATACAAACTGACGTTCAAAGCCAAAGCGGATAAACCGCGTAAAATGGGCCTAGGCATCGGTTGGGTTGACGTTCCCGCAGGATATGCATGGCACGGATTTTTTGGTGAACAAGTGGACTTGTCTACCACGGAGCGGGAGTATACCTTCATATTTGATACTACCGAGCCGAGCTATGCGAACAGCCGCATCGTGTTTGATATGGGCAACATTAGTGGTGTCGAAGACGGGAATACAGCGATTATGTTATCGGATGTGAGTCTCATCCTGATGGGGCCAACACAATAAAATGGCATAATTTTTAATAATGAGTTTGTTACACTAAAGAATGCATTGCAAGTCAAGGGAAAATAATATAGCCCTCCATCAAGTGCATGAAAGAGATCCATTTAACATTTTCACTATCATAACGATGAGATTTTTAGCAAACAAGCACGTTTATCCTTTGGGGATGAACAGTGCTTGTTTGTATTTTGGGAAGATAAGCTGAGTATAAAAGAATATGAAGATCCATTCATGATTTGTCGGTATAAGTTCCGGTACTCATCGCTTGTTCAGTTTACTCTCATTGCTTGTTTATTAGGCTAGTACGGCCTACATACATAAAATCTTATAAGAAATTCTTGAAATTTCAGAAATTTATCCGTTAGGCGGGTGCTAATATACAAATACAAACAAAGACGAGGTGATGATATGCAAGTGAAATTGGCAGCGGACGCCATTCCTCTCTCCAAAAAGCGGAAGTCATGGATAAGGACGATCCAAAAATATAAAGTGATGTATGCTCTCTTATTACCAGCATTAATTTACTTTGCCGTATTCAAATACATCCCTATGGCGGGAATATTGATTGCTTTTAAAAACTACAACCTGTCTTTGGGCGTATGGGATAGCCCATGGGTGGGATTCAAAAATTTTACGGATTTTATGAACGGCGTTTATTTCTGGGACATCATGAAAAATACGATTGTTATATCGCTGTATAAGCTATTGTTCGGTTTCTCCGCTCCCATCTTACTTGCTTTATTGCTCAATGAAGTTCATACCCAATGGTTTAAGAAAATCGTACAAACCATTACTTATTTACCCCACTTTTTGTCTTGGGTCATTGTATATGGATTGATGGTAGCATTATTAGCCCCAGGCGATGGCCTTTTTAATATGATTTTGAAGGAAAGTGGTTTTCAGCCCATTTCATTTCTAACGGAGCCTGCTTGGGGAAGACTGCTGGTCATCACATCTGAAATATGGAAGGACATTGGATGGGGAGCGATACTGTACCTCGCCGCATTAGCAGGTATTGATCCAAGCTTATATGAAGCGGCTCGAATGGATGGTGCTTCCAAATGGAGACAGCTCTGGCATATCACTTTACCCGGCATTCGAGGAGTCATTATTCTGATGCTGATCCTTAAATTAAGCCATATTCTGGATGCTGGCTTTGACCAAATATTCATGTTTGCCAACACCTTTAACCAGGAGAAGATCGACATTATCGACACATGGGTATACCGTGAGGGGTTGGAGCGTCTTAAGATTGGCTTGGCTACTGCTGTAGGATTGTTTAAAGCTGTCATTGGATTTGCTTTAGTGTTGGCGGCCAATAAGCTCGCCAAAAAATTCGATGGGCAAATTTGGTGAGGTGGTTTTTAATATGATCAATTTAACAATCGGGGAAAAAGTCTGGCAATCCGTCGTTTATGTTATTCTTATTTTTTTATCCCTACTTTGCTTACTGCCCTTTCTATATGTAATTGCTGTTTCAGTGACGCCAGAATCGGAAGTGTTAAGAAGAGGGATTGTTATTATACCAGAATCTTTTACCTTTCTGGCCTATAAAGAAGTATTCATCTCTCATGGGATCTGGCAGGCGTATAAAATTACGTTGTTTCGAACGATTGTAGGCACGATGCTTAATGTGTTATTTACGGTCTTAGCAGCGTATCCGTTATCCAAAAAATATTTGCCGGGACGCAGCCCGTTTTTACTATTCATTGTGTTTACCATGATGTTTAGTGGGGGGTTAATTCCGACTTATCTACTAATTCGCTCTCTCGGGTTGCTAAACAGTCCGTGGGTATTGATTATTCCAAATCTCATTAGTGCATTTAATCTGGTGATCATTAAAGGCTTTTTTGAGCAATTGCCTGGTGAAATCGAGGAATCAGCGAGGGTTGACGGTGCAAGTGAACTTCAATCGTTATGGCGGATCATTTTACCTCTGTCTTTGCCCGTCATTTCCACCATTTCTTTATTTTACGCAGTGGGGCATTGGAACAGTTATTTTGATGCTATTGTTTATATCAATGATTCCAACCTCATGCCGCTTCAAGTCGTCTTGCGCAACATCCTGCTTAACGTTGCAACACAAAGCGCTGAGTCGCTCGCCAATTCCGGAGCTGTAAGTACGTTCGCTGTACAGATGGCTACCGTTGTTGTGACTACGATTCCGATTTTAATCGTTTACCCATTTTTACAAAAGCATTTTACCAAAGGTGTGCTCTTGGGATCCGTTAAAGGTTAAAAGGTGTTCCAACCTAACTTATTACGGTGAAACCGTGATAATATACAAGCAAAGGAGAGGTCAATATGCAGCGTAAGAAGATTTCATTTGCTATTCTGTCGGCAATCTTAGGATTGGGTACGCTACTGTCAGGATGTGGGGGAAATGAAGAAGTTACATCGACAGCTTCGGGTAATTCGCAAGGGCAATCTGGCCAGTTTGCAACCAAAATGAAAATCTCAATGTTTAACCAAGGCACTTTCAATGCTGCTGCTCCGGTACCTCCACGTGATGAAGATGTTCAACGTCAAATGTTGGAAAAAGAGATGAACATCGACTTGGATATGATGATTCCTCAAGCTGGGCAAGCAACAACCAAACTGAATACACTCATTGCAGGCGGAGATATTCCAGATTTGATCTTCTTGAAGAGTCGGGCTGATCTTGCGCAATATTACGACCAAGGCGTTCTTGCGGATTTGACACCGTATCTGGATCAATTCCCTGAATTAAAGAAACGGTTTGGCAACGACTCCTGGGAAGCAATGTCCTATCAAGGAAAAACGATTGGAGTTCCAGGCTATGATAATGTAAACGGTATCAGTCGAAGCTTCTTTATCCGCAATGATTGGCTGAAAAAGCTGAATATGGAGGTACCAACGACACCGGATGAGTTGTTCGAAGTTATGAAAGCCTTTACAGAGAAAGATCCGGACGGGAATGGTAAAAACGATACGTACGGATTCATCGGCGGTATGAATAAAGAAGGTAATCTGCAAACCTATGGCTTCGATAGCTTGATGTGGATGTTTGGTGTCAATCCTCCTTCGGCCGTTGAGATAAAAGATAATGAACCGGTATTCCTGTTTATCGATCCCAAAATGAAAGAAGCGCTTGCTTACATTAACAAAATGATGGCAGCCAAAGTGGTAGACCCAGACTGGGTGACGATGAATTCGCCTGATCTGTTGGACCAAAAGATGTTTAAGGGTAAAGTTGGCTTCATGATCAGAGATGCCCGCAGGCTGGAGCCGGATTATCAGCAGAAAATGAAAGAAATTAGTGGCGAGGTGCCGGAATGGATTGTTATTCCTCCGATGAAAGGTCCTTACGGTGATCAAATTGTAGAGAGAAAATCGTTCCAAGGCAATTCATGGGCCATTTCCGCGAAAGCGGATAAGGACAAAATCATTCGGATCTTGTCCATGCTGAATTATCTCTTTACGGACGAAGAAGCTTATCCGAACTTTGCATACGGAATTAAAGGGATTCATTGGGACGTGGTGGACGGCAAGATCAAAAATAAAACCTCCGAGTTATCGAAGGAAATGAAAGAGAAGTACCTGTGGGTCGATCATTATAGAATGCCGCGCCGTGGTGATGATGCGGAGTACTTCAGCTTCCAGAATCCGAAGACGGCGGAAGCTTTCAAGGATAATCAGCAATATGTGGGGCCAACGCTGCCCGGAAATTTATTGACCCCTGACCCCAGCGATACCTTGGATGCTGACCGCACACGTTTCATTAATGAAAGTTTAGTTAAATTTATGACGGGCAAAGAGCCTCTTTCTAACTGGGACAATTTCCTCCAAACGTTGGATACCAAGTTTGACATGCAGAAATATAAGGAAACAGCAATCCAGCAATTTAAAGAAGCCGACCTTATCAAGTAAAATAAATAAACGAAGAGAGTGGCTATTCGGAGCCCCTCTCTTTATTAGCATATGCTATTCTTAGTTTAAAACGGAACTAAAAGGAAGATGATCGATGCGAAGAAGAATCAGCTTGCCTTTAAAATTATTTTTTATCGTGTTTGCCTTTGTATTAGGGTGCATCATCTTGATAAGCCAATTGTCTTATCGCTATGTCCAAAAGGAAATAAGAACCAATGACATTTTTTACACCAATCAAATCCTTGACAAGGTAGACCAGTACTTCACTGTTAATTTTTCCTCCTTCCAAACGATGCTCTTCTCGGTTGAAACATCAGTGAAAGCCAACATTAACAATACCGAAGTGATTAAAAAGCAATTAAGAGAACTGTATGAACTCAATAGTAATTACGTCAGTAATATTTATTTGATCAAAAGCGATTTATCCATTCTAGGCGGAAGTACAGCTACTCGAATATTCGATGAACCTTTAACTGAGAGAGAACCTTTGTTTGATGCGGCTGATAAGAACAGAAGGACTACCTTTATTAGTGAACCATACAAATCGAAGTATTCTGGCTGGACCGTTACGATGGTTCGATATCTGAACGGTGCTCCGTTTCCAATGGCCATTGCGGTTGACTTGGATCTAAATGCCATTGAGGAAACCTTGTTCAAGATTAATAAACAAGAACAAATGAATCTGGCTCTGATCACCGCGACAGGTAAAATCATTGCCGGATTTTCTGAAAATAAAGGACTACTGAATATTCAAGATCATACGTTTTCGATCGGAGAAACGTCAGCGGAACAAATTCTTGATACGACAGAAACAAGTCTTCAACTGCATACCAAGGATGGCATTCCGGTCTCCCTTCTGAAAAAACCGACGGAGAAATTCAACTGGACCATAATCTCGATCAATGATGAATCACGCTTGAAAGCAGCTTTGTCCAGATTGGAAACCTATTATATTGAGCTTCTAGCTGCAGGTCTTCTCTTAAGTTTGTTCATTTCTTTTTTGGTTGCCAAATATATAAGAAAACCACTTTATACGCTCAAAACAAAAATGAAGCAGGTGGAACAAGGCATCCTCACAACGACAATAACAATTAATCGAAACGATGAGTTTGGCGATCTTTCACGAGCATTCGATCGTATGCTGCAACAAATTGTGGAACTGATTCGGGGGGCTGAGCTTCATAATGAACTTGAGCGGAAGCTGGAAATCCAGGTGTTACAGTCTCAAATTAACCCTCATTTTCTGTATAACACACTTGGTTCGATCAGCAATGTCATACGTCTCGGACAAATAGAGAAAGTAGATGTGGTGATCGGGTCGCTCATTTCATTATTGGAATACGGGATAGACGATGCTTCAGAGAAGGTTTCCCTACGCCAGGAATTACGCAATGTAGCGGACTATATCGAGATCCAGAACATTCGGTATAACCGAAACTTCCACTTGATTGAAAATATCGAAGCAGGGTTAATGGATTTCCCTGTTTTTCGAATGCTGCTGCAGCCTCTTGTGGAGAATAGTATCTTCCATGGTTATAACGGAGGGGGAATTGAGGGGCCTATTACGATTCATGCGTACAGGGAGGACGGCATCGTCATCATCGAAGTTGTTGATCAAGGTGAGGGAATTCCAGCTGATAAAATAAAGCATATTTTAATCTCTGAACCGAGTGAAGAGGAAGTAAAAAGAAAACGAATCGGGCTGAACAATATTCATGGCCGAATAAGACTTCACTACGGCGATCAATTCGGACTGCAAATCATTAGCATACCTAAGGAAATAACCCGTGTACGCGCTGTATTCCCGGCAGAATTGCAAAAAGGAGATGCATAATGATGAGAGACTATACCTGCTTCATTGTTGACGATGAAGACCTGATCATTCAACGATTGGAATTGTTTTTTAATGAACTCTCTCATAGGGATAAGCGATTTGTTCTAGTGGGCAAAGCGAATAATGGGCTGAATGGGGTCGAGGAGATCATAAAACTGAAGCCGGACATCGTCATATCCGATATCGTTATGCCGCGAATGGACGGAATCTCCATGATTGAGCAGCTCAAGAGGGAGCTCCCCCATACGCAATACATACTTTTGACCGCCTATTCATCCTTTGAATACGCCCAGCGAGCGATTCAAGCCAACGTATTGGAGTACATTGTAAAGGTTCCCTTGCGGGAAGCGGATTTGAATCGAGCTTTGGATAAGGCAGCCGGAATTTTAAATGAGTTTAAGAAAAAAGAAGCGGAATTTCAATCGTTAAATGTATCCGTCCTTGAAAATAAATATAGAGTGCGCAAGCAATTTTTTAACGAACTGATCAGAGGCGAAATTCCTTCTCATCGGGCATCGGATTTTGCTAATCGCATGCAGTTTCATTTCTTTCAAGCCAACTATTGCTGCTTCATCGTTGAAATGAATACGTATGAAAGTTTTCGAAACGAATACGCTGCCTCAGATCAAAACATCTTGAAATATGCGATTACGAATATCATCGAAGAAACGGTGATGAATGGTGGCAGTGGGGTAGCTGCGGATCTGTCCGATAATCGTTTTATTGGCTTTCTATCCTGGGAAAATAACCGCAGTGATATGGAAACGGAATATGCTTGCCTATCCTTGGGAGGGCAGATCGTATCTCATTTGCATCAATATTTGAATCAAAGGGTATCTGTCGCTTTTGGTGGTCCACACCGAGGCTGGGAATCGATCAAACAGGCGTACACGGAAGCTAAAAATGTGAGTGAGGATTTCTATTATCATACCGAAAAAGTAGTCAAAACACCGATGCATCGGTTCCAATACCATAATGACAAAAAAGCAGACTTTCAGCAGAAACTGGCTGATTTTCTTATCCGGCTGAAACGAAAGATTTCCAAGGAAGAGCTGGACAATGCACTTGCCGAGCTGTTGCACTTTGTTTCGAACCATAAAATCCACAAGTCCATCATGGCGCCCATGATTAGAGACTTGTACAGAGAAATTACCGTAAAGTTTAAATTGGGGAACAAGCTGACTACGGAAGCAGCTGAATTCCCTATGGAATATATGGCATTTCAAGAACAACTCGCTTATATTGGCGACTTCACATTTGAATACGTGCACTCGGGCCAACGATTACATCGTGCAGAAATCATGAGTGCTATGCATTTTATAGAGAAAAACTTGAAACAACGCTTAACGTTGGAGGCAATTGCGGAGGAAGTGAATCTAGCGCCATCGTATTTTAGCAGCTTATTCAAAAAAACAATGAACGAAGGCGTGATCAGCTACATCAACCGTAAAAAAATCCATCTCGCTCTCGAGTTGTTAAACGTCCGGGATTATTCTTTATTGGAATTGTGCGAGGAAGTAGGTATCGTCAATGAAGGTTATTTCTGCAAACTGTTTAAAGAATATACGGGTGATACACCTAAGCAATATCGGATAAAAATGACACGGTACGAGTCCAAATAAGGATGCAAAAAATGTATGATTTTTTCGCGAAATCCTGTAAAAAAAAAGGCGCCAAAACCATTACCATGATAGGAGCATCTAATCATGGAGGTTATCAAAATGGAGCTTATGAAAGCAGATGTAACCGTCGTAGGTGGAGGTATTGCAGGGATATGCGCTGCCATTGCAGCTGCACGCCAAGGTCTGCAGGTTTCACTTATTAATGATCGGCCGGTGCTTGGGGGAAATGCGAGCAGCGAGGTCAGAGTTCATATCAACGGGTCGGCATATCTCGGAAATAGTCCATCCTATTATGCCCGCGAGGGCGGGTTGGTAGAAGAACTCAAGCTGAAGATCTTTCATTATAATCCGTTATACAACAAGAAGCTTATGCTTTCGCTTTCGGATACGGTCTTGCTCGACATGGTTTATGATGAGCCTAACATTTCTCTGTTTCTGAATACATGTGTACATGAAACGGGCATCGAGAACGGCAGAATCAAGTGGGTGGAGGGCCTTCAATTAGCTTCCGAAAGAAAATTTCGTTTTGAAAGCCCAACCTATATCGATTGCTCTGGTGATGGAATTGTTGGATACCAAGCAGGTGCTGACTTCCGATGGGGAAGAGAGGCGAAGCATGAATACAAGGAGGAGCTTGCTCCAGAAGTGGCGGATCATTACACGATGGGTGATACGATTCTGTTTCAAGCCCGTGACGTAAACTATTCCGTTCCTTACAAAAGGCCTGGCTTTGCGTATGATATCACGAAGCTGGAGTTTTTCGAGAGTATCAAAAAAGGAATAAACCATCGGTCTTTTCCAAGGAAAATCAATGGACTTGGCGGATTGTGGTGGCTGGAATACGGCGGACATATGGATATTATCAAGAATAATGAAGACATCGCATTGGAACTGCGGAAATTGGTGTATGGAATCTGGGATTATATCAAAAATAGCGGTGAGTTTGATGATGTAGACAATCTCATCTTGGATTATGTATGCCCGATTCCGGGAAAGCGGGAGTCGAGACGTTTTATCGGGGAACACATGCTGTCTCAGAACGATCTTACACAAAAGACTCATTTCGAAGATGCTGTATCCGTCGGAGGCTGGTATATGGATCTGCATGCGAATAAAGGCATCTACGATGAGGGGCCGGCTACAGCGTGGAATTTCGTGCCGGGATTGTATAATATCCCTTTCCGCAGCTTATTTTCACGCAATATTCCCAATCTCATGTTCGCTGGCCGCAATATAAGCGCTACCCATGTAGCTTTTGGGTCTACAAGGGTGATGGCGACCTGTGGTTGTATGGGGCAGGCGGTAGGAACAGCTGCTGCGTTATGCGTAAAATATGATACAGACCCCGCGGACATCGTCAAAGCGCATATGGGTGAGCTTCAGACGCAGCTGCTTCGAGACGGGCAAACGATTGTAGGACTTCAAGAGCCGTTGGACCCTTATTTCGCTGACGGATTAACGATTCGTGCCTCGTCTCAGCGAAGCTATGAACATCTTCATCCTACCGAAGAGATCTCCTTGGACAAAGCGTTATGTTTGGTCTTGCCGATCCAGACATCCGTGGCTGAAAGTGTGCAGATCAAAATTAAAAATAGATCCGAGCATTCGGAAACGTTGCAAGTGAAGCTGTTTGGCGGGGAACGGAAGGAAAACTATATTCCAGCCAGCGAGCTGAAAGGCTACAACTTGATGATTTCAGCGGGGCACGATGACTGGATTACACTGGATTTGGGCTGTCAGAAGCCTGCTGACGATAAAATCTACATCGTATTGGAAGGTACAGCGAGCCTTGACGTATATGGTAATGAAGAAAAAATGACAGGAGCGGTGAGCTTCTATTATAGACCGGAAGAGCCATCCAGACTGAAGAAATTCAACAGAAGCATTTGCTTCAAGGATCTGATGCCATCCCAGGATATGTATAATCCCGCGAATGTCGTCAACGGCTTCTCCAGACCTTATGGTCTGCCGAACGGCTGGATTTCTGAACGTTCGGAAGGACAGGAGTGGTTGGAATTTGGTTTTGCAAGCCCCAAGAATCTGGATGAAATCCATCTTGTTTTCAATTCGCAGCTGAATTTGGAGCATTTCGACGATCCGATCGAGCCGTTGATTCAAGATTATGATGTGATCTTAACCTTAGAAGACGGAACCGAGAGTGAAATGAATATCCGTGGTAATTATCTTTCGTTGAATAAACATCAGGTGCATGCAAAAGGTGTAACCCGAGTCCGATTTGATTTCTGTGCAACGTATGGTTCGCCTTATTATGAAGTGTTTGCTGTCAAATTTTTTGCTCCTAAAAACGCTAAGTGAGGGCGGGTGAAGTCACGATGAAGGAATTTTTCCCTCGAAGAGGGCTGCCTAATGTCATTCAAAAGTTGGAAAATGGGGAGACAGTAACAATTGTCTATTTTGGCGGCAGTAATACGCGTTCTGAAGGATACAGGGTCATGACGGCGGATTGGCTGCGAGGGCAATATCCCCATGCAGATATCCGCTCTGTGAACGCAGGCATTGATGGGACAGGATCGGACCTCGGCTGCGCCCGTTTGGAGACAGATGTACTGCGTCATCAGCCTGATCTCGTGTTTGTTGAATTTGTTGGAAACGATGGGGGAGTTCCCGAATCCAAAGCACGGATCGAAGGTATTGTCCGACAGATTCGCAAGCACAGCCGTTTTACGGATGTCCTGTTTGTGTATACGGTTAAGGAACGGGATTTGACCTCATTTCAATCCGGCCAATACCAGAAGGGCGCTCGTATGCAAGAGGAAGTCGCCGACTATTACGGCATTCCTTCGATTCATCTGGGCGTAGCAGTCAGTCAATTGGTTTTGGATGGAAAGCTCATTTTCACCTTAAGAGCAGACGTATCTATTCCCGGAGCCGTTATTTTTACGCATGATTCGATCCATCCAACGATTCCCGAAGGACATCAGATTTACACAGATACAATCAACCGGTCGTTTGAGAAAATCAGAGAGCTTCGAGATCACGTAGGAAAAGTCGAACATCACTTGCCGGAGGAGCCTTTGGTCCCGGCCAACCCTTGGGAGTATGCAACCATGCTGCCACTGGATCGTCTTACTCATTTTTCCGCGGGGTGGTCTTACATGACCCCTGATGATTTTGCTTTAGTGCGCGAGTATGATTGGTTGTTCCCCGGTCTATGGCGAGCAGTCGATCCCGGAGAGACGATCACAGTGGAGTTTGAGGGAACCCACATCGGATTATTCGATATTGGGGGGCCGGATTCCGGCAGATTGAAGGTGACGGTGGATGGAGGGGAACCCTTTCTTATCGATCGATTCACATCATATAACGATCATAATCGAAATCAATATGTTTTCTTACCGGAGCTACCAAATGGGAAACATAAAGTTCGCTTCGAAATTGATCACGAGAAGACTGACAAAGCGGCCGTATTTGAGGCTAGCGGCAATGAACGAAGTATGGAGCACGTGCGGCAGCATCCAGCTTGGTATGATCAAACGGTCATTCAGCTTGGTAAGTTACTATTGGTGCAGCCGCCATTATAATTGATTAGTCCTTTTGGAACACTTGGAAGACCTATATTCTATCTGACTGCAACTGAGCAATCAATTAGGATGTAGGTTTCTTTTTTTACTTAAAATCATATAAGAAATTCTTAAAATGAAAGAAATTTCACCGTGATGTAACATGCTAAGATAAAAACGACAGAGCGGGATTAGCCAGAAGACTAGGTTAATTGCTTTTTTACGATCATTCGAGCAAGAGGCAATGCATTTATGGAAGCGTTATCATTAATAGGAGAGGCTGTGAGTTGTATGGTCAAAAGGAAGCTTTTTTTCTTCATCGTTTTCATGTTGACGATCGTAGTTCCTTCCAGCCTGATCGGAATAAGGGCCGCTTATGCGGAGACCTTACCTTATCAGACCATTATCATCGATGACGGGAGCATTAAGATTAATGATGTTGTGACACCTGATGCGGGTAACGAGAACAATGGATATTCGGCTCCAAATTGGACCACAAGCACAGGGGTGAAGGGGTATGATCTTTCAAGCACCCAATATACGAGTACAGCAGGCAGAACGATCACATGGAATCCACGCTTGGAAGCAGGAACCGCGAAAATATCTTTCTATAAGCTGGATTGGGCGGATAAGGCTGATAGCAATGTGAAAATCGAAATTGTTCATAATGGAACGACGGATGTAGTCTTTATGGATCTAAGACCCTCATCTGGCGCTCCAGCAGGTTGGGTTGATTTGGGAGAGTACTATTTTTCCGGAGTTGGTGAAGAATTCGTTAAATTGACTCGGTCTACCGGCACCACGAACACGATCCTTACGCGTGCGGATGCGGTCAAGTTCGAAGGGAATATAAGGCAGAAAGAACCACATAAGACGATCATCATTGATGATGGAAGCCTCACAATTGATAATGTCGTCACTGTTGATTCAGGCAATGTCAATAACGGGTTCTCCGCTCCTTATTGGACCACAAGCGCAGGAGTGAAGGGATACAATAATTCCAGTTCCAAATACACAGACGCTGTAGGTAGAACGATCACATGGAATCCGCGCTTGGAAGCAGGGACGGCGAGAATATCGTTCTATAAGCTGGATTGGGCGGATAAAGCAGACAGTAATGTGAAAATTGAGATTGTTCATAACGGGATAACGGATGTCAAGTTTATGGATCTAAGACCTTCGTCAGGTCCATCGGTTGGATGGGTGGATCTCGGGGAGTATGAGTTTAGTGGTAATGATAGCGAATTTGTCAGGCTGACTCGAACGCAACCTACGACGGGGACAATTATTACACGGGCCGATGCAGTCAAGTTCGAAGGAAATATCCGACAGCAAGCACCACCGTTGCCCCCGCTGCGGAGCCGCACATTAGCGAATCTCAGTTACACGGAAAAAGGCAGCATCGAAAATGCTAACTATAAGGCGACCTTCTATGAGGCAGCATGGGATGGGGGCAAATCCATCGTTCGTGACATGTTCTACAAGAACACGGACACGGGAAACTGGATGCCGATTAATAATGTATCGGAAAGACTTGAGGAGCAATGGGTTTTATTGGATGGGAATGCGGGCAGCCGAACCAATTACTACGATACGATGAACAAACGCTGGATTACATTCGACGAGGTCCATTTTCCAGACAGCCACACGGCGGTATTAACCGATTCTACGCATGGCAGTGATTACGATTTTGAAGTGAACTGGTCCATGGCAGGGGATAAACCAGATGTTTCCTTTGCTTTTACACCTCGCCGCGACGGCAATTATGTTATAGGATATCAGTCCTTCACAACAGAGGCAGTCTCGGGCATCAATGAAGTGTTAAATGGATTCAGGTCCCATGCCAAAATGGTAGGTACGGTGGAATCAACAAGCTTGAGAGAGCTGAGCGCTCCGATGAGCCTGGTTGAGAAAAATGATGGTTCGGGAAATCCATTGACGTATGGTGTTTTTGTACCTTCGGCAGAGCTTCCGATTGAATTTGAACCGACGGGAGGCGTTACGAAACAACGGCTTGGCATGAGCCTGGTCAACAACGAAGGCAGCGTGCAGCCAATCCTGTATGCGCCTCAATTAGGGACTTATTCGCAAATGACCGCAGAAAGCACTTATCAATTTCATATGGGGCTAATCGCTCAAAAAAGCAATCTGTATGAGTCCTACGCGGATATTCTTCGCAATGAGTACGGTTATTCAGCATACCGGGAAAATGTGTCAGATCAGTCGCTCACTGACGCGATGTTCAATATGATCGATTTGCTTAAGATTGAGCCGCAAGGGGACGACTCTGTCAATTATGTCCCGTCACCCAGCGGGTGGTGGAGCCGTGCCAAGGGCTTTATTGATATCGAAAACGAGGATAGCGTCCGAACAAGCTCGAATGCGGTTCTTTTGGGGGCTTACTATTTGACTGGGGATGACCAGCTATACGATACGAGAGCACTGCCGTCCGTCCAGTATGGCGTATCGCGAAACGGTATCGGTTGGTCGCCGACCCAGAAGAAAGTTTACGGTGTGCCTTCCTTATGGAAAATGGCTACTCTGCCGTTCGATGTTTCAAGCGTAGCCGCCGTCAATCAGATGATGGGCACTTCGGCAGGAATTGGGGCGCTGGCACAGGAAGAGTACCTCATGCGTGATCCTGACCAGAAAGACCGGGGGCCTGTCATTCAACCCCTGATGATGTATCGTATGACAGGAGAGGCCCAGTATTTGCAGGCTGCCAAGGATGCAGCCGATAGTTATATCTTGCAATATATTGATACGCCTGCAACCGTGGATGTGAGTAAAAATGAGTTCATTTATTATTATAGCAAGCTGTGGATGGAGATCTTGGAGCTATATGAGGAAACTCAAGATCCCAAATATTTGAATGCCGCTTATAAGGAAGCCAAACGGTATGCAACCATGTTCGTTGCTCGTCCAGTTCCTGAAGGAAACGTTACGATTCCGCAGCCAGAGACGTATAATTACGCGGAGTCGTTCCATTGGCCGGAAAGTGGTAAATTTCAATATCCTAGGCTCAAGCTTCCAGAAGATATAGCTGGAGGCGTTCAAGCTGCGAGTTGGCTGGTTTCACCGAGCGGATTGACGTTTGAAGCAGGAAGTACAACCGGCTATTATCGGATGAATGCTCAGGAAGCTCCATTCATGCTGAGATTGTCGCTTTATACAGGGGATAAACTGCTGCAGGATATTGCTCATAATGCGGTTATTGGCCGATATTCCAGTTATCCAGGTTATTACTATAAGGGTTTCGCCGTTAGTCAACTTGAATCAGACTTTCCGCTGGAAGGCCCCAGCGGGGCTACATCCATCTATTACCACCATATTCCGGGGCAGCTTGGGCAAACGATGGATTATTTGATCAGCGAACAATCATTAAAATCGAACGGGAGTATTACATTTCCTTCCGTATTTGAAACGAATTTTTTATGGTTCAAATATCACCTCTATGGGAATAAACCAGGTCAATTTTATGGCAATTCCGACGTTTGGCTTTGGATGCCCAAGGGGATTATTAAGACCAACCATCCTCAATTGAATTGGATAACGGGTGAGAGCGGTGATAAATTCTACATCGGGCTAAGCAATGCATCGTCAGAAGAAGTTCAGACTCCGATTGAATTGAATGAACAAATCATTGGATTCAACCCAACACAGGATTATACCGTAACGATCATCCGCGACAATGGTACACCAGAGCAAGCAGTTATGAGTGGCGGAATCATTCAAGCCACGGTTTCAGGCAAGGGCATCACCGCTATCATTGTAGAAGGACTTAACATTGATGTGCCGATGCATCAGGTTAGAACGGCTGAACCATCGGATGCAAGCTATTTCTTTGATACCCACAGTCCAATTGATGCGGTTAAAGGCATGCTGATGGTTAAACCCGACGAAACGGTCTATGATGCATATGTGCAGGCCAAAACGACGAAACCAGCGACAATCCATTATTCCTTGGATGGCGGGGCTACGTATACAACCGTCCCAGATACGATATACCCGATGGAATGGTCGATACGGGTGAATGATTTATCCCAAACCTTCACGTATTACGTGGAATCAGAGGGGAAACAGACCCGCAAGCGGACACTTTATCTGCCTGATCAGGTTACGGAAACTCCAGTCCAACCCGATGGGCAGGAGAGTTCATCTATCATAGTGGATAATACGGAGGCGGAGACAGAAGGCGTCTGGATAAGGGATACGACGGCTGACAACTATTACTATGATAACTATGTGTATGCCAAATCTACGGCTGGCACAGCGACAAGCAAAATGAGATGGCGGCCTGAGCTGCCGGAAAGTGTCACTTACAGTGTGTATTACAAGATTCCGCAAATCACCGCTGCGAGTGAAAATTGGACAACGAATGCCTCATTTACCGTGTATTACAGCGGAGGCTCCGAGACGGTTACTGTTGATGAGACAGCAGCGAATGGTACTTGGGTGCACCTAGGGGATTATCCTTTTGCTGCAGGCGATAGCGGGTACGTGGAACTAACCAACAAGGCCAACAAGTCTCGGGTCGTTGCCGATGCGATCATGTGGGTGGACGCGAACCAGATACCGCAATTGGAGTCTGCTGTGATCCTGTCTGATCGGAACGAGCTGCAGATGACTCAAACCGCACAGCTGAGCGTAACCGGCTATTTGGATAACGGTTTGATCGGTGATCTAACACAGGCCAATGTACAGTATTTCGTTGATCGTACGGATCTGGCCGAAGTGGATAGCAGTGGCTTGTTGACCCTTCTAAATCTCGATGGGGATACGAATCACATTGAGGTATGGGCCACAGTAACGATTGATGGTGTGACCTTAACCACACCACCTTTGAACATCACGATTAAGGACCTAACGGTTATCGTGGACAGTACAAATACAACTGGGTTGTACACGACAGAAGGGTCTTGGAGTCAAAGCAATTTAGCCGGATACAAAATTGGGGTTAAATCCCGTTACTCAACAGTTGAAGGATCATCCGCAACTTGGAAAGGCCAGTTTCCAGAGGGGAAATATACGGTCTCGATCTACAAGCTCGTCCATACGACGGGTAACGATAATCATGTCAAAGTGGAAGTGAAGCATAAGACGGGTACCGAGGTCACCTATATCGATGCAACGGTCGGCTCATCGGGTTGGGTTAATCTAGGAACGTTCGACTTTACGGGTGACGGCAGCGAGTATGTCCGGTTAACCAGGGTTACGCCTACAACGGTAGACCCGCCAACGCTTCCTGCAGATATGATCTATACGAGGGCTGATGCAGTTATGTTCGAACGGCATTCCGATGATTCGGAGCTGCTTGCAAATGAAGCTCAAGGTGAACCGACACTTTCTGAATAATGGCAGTGAATTGCGAATGGAAGTGGAACTAAGGTAAGTGATGTTAAACAAATGATTGTAAAATAACATAAGAGCCGAGTGGATGAGAACGATCCATTCGGCTTTTTTGTTGAGTAATGGCGTATATCAGTATCTTCAGAAAGGATTCAGTTACAAGAACTCTAGGTTAATCATTAAATTCAACAAATACATGCATATTTCGATCTACTCCTGCGATCCCGGTTGTTTGTTTAATATCCAAAAATTCAAGTCGTTCTTCCCATTCAACTCTTTCATGATCCGATTCATCTGCGTAATATTCAAAAATATACGTTAAGACAAATGCATTAATGGTGGAGACTCCGTTCTTCAATTGTACCCACTCTTGAGGGATAACAACTTGATTCTGCTCAGCTAAGACCGTATTCCCCGAGAAATTGAGAATTAGCTCTTGTCCTTGATTTTTAATTGTCGTTATTTTTTTCTTACCATCCCATGTAATTATTGCTGCGGTTGATTTAAATATATCCTTCACTGGAATATATATCGATTGATACGTCGTTGTAGTTAGCTTGTTGTCATGCGTTACATTTAAGATGGATTTTTTTAGTAAAGGGCTGTACATATTCGCCGCACGTTCATCAAAGGGTAGTTCCCTTGCAGATTGGTCCTTGGCAGATGCAATGGACGCAGAACTGACAACAAAAGTTAATATTAACAATAAAGAAATAGCTCGCTTCATTTCGATGCCCCCTAAAGTAATATGGTTTACATGACATTAACGCTACAAAGCGGATGAATGTTTCTTTTAAATCCAGTTTTTGCAGATTTTACGAGTTGTCTTCAGAGTCAGCTACTTTGCCTGACAGATGGGTTTATTGCACATATAATGAAACGTTTCGAATTTATATTTATAAATAAACCTTGTTAAAATCAACATTTGTAAGCGTTTTATTTTTTTTGTTTACCGAAATGGTAAATTTATGATAACATATACACGAAACGTTTCGAGTTCATTTGAAGGGAGAAAATCATGAAAAAAATAAAAGTTTTTAGTTTTATTTTAACTTGCTGTCTGTTGGCTAATTTAACTTTAACTTCTATGGTTTCAGCGAAAGACTCAAGCAATCTAAATGGATTTCGAGCAGAATTGAAAGCGATTGCAAATAAGACTTATACGTTTTTTGAGGACTATACAGATCAGAACACCGGCTTGACTTACGATGAAGTACGGCTCACTGAAAACGGGACAGAAGAAGCTAAACGGACTTCGCCCACAAATATCGCAATGTATATGATGAGTACCGTTTCAGCCCAACAATTGGGTATTATTTCAAAGAAAGAAGCTGTACATCGCCTGCAAACGACTTTAAATTCGCTTGAAAAGTTAGAAAAGTGGAACGGACTATTCTATAACTGGTATAACACGGATGACGGTTCAGTGAAGAAAGATTGGGGACAATTTATTTCCCAAGTCGATAATGGCTGGTTATCCGCAGGTTTAATGGTCGTTGGGCAAGCCTATGAAGAACTTCATGGGCAAACAAGCAAGTTGGTTGAAAATATGAATTATACACCGCTATATGATCCTGAAGTCGGTCAATTTCGCGGAGGTTATGATGTGGCTAAAGGCGCGCTGACAGAGCACCATTATGGGATGTTTTATACGGAACCACGCTTAGCCAGCTATATTGCGATTGGGAAAGGTGACGTTCCCCAAGATCATTGGTGGAAGATGTATCGCACCTTGCCTCAAGAATGGGATTGGCAAGCTCAGATTCCCCAAGGTAAATCCGTTAAGTACGATGGAGTGGATGTGTTTGAAGGAAGTTATGTATACAAGGATAAAAAGTTCGTGCCAAGCTGGGGAGGCAGTATGTTTGAGGCTCTTATGCCTGGTATGGTCATAAAGGAAAAAGAACTGGGTACTCAAGCTTTGGGCTTGAACAACCAACGTCATGTCGAATTGCAAATCGCATATGCCAAAGCAAAAGGGTATGCCGCATGGGGCTTTTCACCTTCTGCAACTCCGACAGGTTACAGTGAGTTTGCAGCAACGCCGTTAGGTACCTCAGGTTACAAAGATGGAGCAACGGTAACAGCACACGCAACATTCCTTGCCCTGGATTATGCTCCTGAAGCTGTTCGAAAGAACATCAAAGCTTTAAAGAACTTCAAAATGGTTGGCAAATACGGGTTCTATGACTCCGTTAATGTTGAAACTGGTGAAATTGCCAAGGCCTATTTGGCACTGGATCAAGGGATGATTATGGTGTCGATCGCTAACTATCTTCAAGATGGCGTTATACGCGATTATTTTCACAGTGATGTGATAGGGCAGACGCCAGAAGAATTATTGAAAAAAGAAGTTTTTTCCATTCAATAAAGGGTTGCTTTAGATTAGAGCAAGTTCACTCAACGGAATGGGACGAAGATAAAAGGATGGGCGGAACGAAGCAGGGTATCGGCATGCTTCGTTCCGTTTTTGCGTTTACCATGATAATGAAGTCGTAGATCGATTGGATTATGAAATTTACGTTGCAGGTGCTGGCGAAGACAGGGTGATCCCCCGATCACCGATGAAAATATCGTATCCGGAAAAAGAAAAGGTATTCACAACGGCGATTTTAAGACTTACGTTGTGGTGCATAAGCGCAAAGAAAGACGCGTACGCCTTCAGTGATAATACGTTGAGTTTGTTCCTCCTCTAATATTCCGATTTTTCCCGGTTGATTGAATACCAATAAAAACGTTAATGCAGCGAAGTGCTTTGCAGCCATTTTAGGGTCAATCACATCGAGCAATCCGTTTTGTCCAAAAGCTGTAAACCTCCTGATAATCCCCTCTTCAGTTGCGTTATCCAGCCTTTCAAAAAACGAGTCTGGCAGGTTGGCAGCTTCCACCATAACCAGACGAATCAAAGCCTTGTAATCGGACGAACCATTCGCAGAAGCTACGATTTGTTCACAAAATAAGATGAGCGCCTGCTCAAGATCCTCGAATTCCAGGAGGTGGTCTGAAATCCCTTGCTCAATCATATCCAGAACCGCCGAACTGGATTCTTCAACAACGGCAAGCAGTAGGTTCTGTTTGTCGCCATAATAATCATAAACTGTCCGTTTTGAAACTCCCGCTTTAGTTGCGACCGCATCGACGCTGGAACGATCAAACCCTTCTGAAAGAAACAGCTCTCGTGCCGCCGCAATTATTTTAGCTCGTTTTTCTGAAGAGCCTTTGCGCATTTTCTTATTTTCCGTATTATCCATTCTTACGTTTCCCCCTGTATAGGTATACTTTCAGAAATTGATTAGAGCCCTGCTTTACAAATTACACTGTACGGTGTAGTGTAACAAATGTAGCATATCAAATCAATGATCAAGGAGGTTTTTATCCATGAATACCATACCGTCTGTTGTTGATGTTCTCATTGTCGGGGCCGGACCCACAGGGCTTACACTTGCCTGCGAACTTGCCCGTCGAAACGTCAACCATCGTATTATTGATCGAAGCACCGTGTATAACGTTGCATCTCGCGCCAAAGGAATCCAGCCTCGCTCGCTTGAAGTCGTCGATGATTTGGAAGCCGTTCACTACATTGTTGATACAGGTGTTGTGGACTTACCTGTTCGTTATTATACCGCAGATGGCAGAAGTGTGGAGAAGCCGACTATTACCGTTGCAGCCAGCGCCGAACTTGAGACACCCTATCGTGATCCGGTCTGGATTGCTCAATTTGATGTGGAAAAAGCGTTGCGCGACCGATATGCAGTATTTGGCGGTCAAATTGAGTTGGGCATGGAAGCTGTAGGGCTTGTTCAGGATGTGGATGGTGTATCGGTAACCGTGAATACACCACAAGGAGAAGAGCAAATTCGTGCTCTTTATGTAGTCGGCGCTGACGGGGGCAAAAGCAATATCCGCAAATTTATTCACTTACCGTTGGTTGGGGAAACACATGATCATGAGCGATGGTATCTTGGCGATGTACGATTGGAAGGGTTAGATCGTGACCATATTCATATCTGGACTTCTTCGGAGGGGATGGTCGGGGTGACACCGCTGCCGAAATCCGATATTTGGCAGCTGCAGGCTACAATTCCGGTAGACATTGAAGAACCAGAACAGCCGTCGTTAGAGGTGTATCAGGCTATGTTTGACCGTCGCGCCGGGGCCGGACGTGTTCAGCTCACGGATGCTTCCTGGCTGTCCATCTACCGCGTCAACGTTCGTATGGTTGAATGTTACCGCAATGGCCGGGTCTTCCTTGCCGGTGATGCTGCTCATGTTCATTCTCCGGCCGGCGGTCAAGGCATGAATACGGGGATTCAGGACGCATACAACCTCGGCTGGAAGCTGGCGGCTGTCATACGCGGAGCGGACACCGCCTTGCTCGACACGTACGATGAAGAGCGCCGCCCAGTGGCTCAAGCCGTGCTCAAAGACAGCACAAAGAAGATGGGAGGCGTCATAGGAACGGCGACAGAAGGCGGAGGGTTGTCCCAATCCTTGAGCACCATATCCGACGATCTGACGAGCGGGCTTCTCATTTCCTATCGGTCTAGTTCGCTTACCCGTCCGTCTGCTCGAACAAATGCTACCCGTTCACTTCCTGGAGATCGTGCTCCTAATGCTACGGGACTGCAAGGCACCGGGTTTGCAGGAAATGTCTTTGACCTCTTGCGCGGCCCACACTGGACGCTTTTGGCTTTTACAAACTACATCGATCCTTCTCTGAAGAACTTTACCAACGACGAACTCCATTTGCATTATATCCTGCCATCGAAGGTGGAGGCGTTGGAAGGCATAATAGACACAGCAGGCAATGCCTATCGAATTTACGATGTCGCAAGTAAAGAACTTGTATTGATTCGTCCTGACGGTTATATCGCACTGCGCACCTCCCTTGATGATATCGCATCGATCCTGAATTACTTGATTTTGTGTGGCATATCATAGGATCGAACGACCCAAGGCTCTGCCAGAGTCATGCCGAATTGCTTTGCGATGGGCGAGGCCGCAGGTGCGGCTGCGGCAATTCTGGCGGAGAAAGGCTCACGCCAAACACGCTAGTGACCATCTGGAAATAAATCAAAAATTAGTGATGCCCACCAGCTCCATAAATTGTGAGAGAGCACTTGTCATGTACGAGTCACGTCGTCTTATAAACACCGTGGGCACTTTTCCATACGATTCCGGTAATGGATGACAGCTGATTTTCCCCTGCTCTATGCGTGATTCAACCATAGACACGGGTAAAACAGTGACTCCTAGCCCGTTCTCGACACATTTAAGAACACCCTCTAGTGTGCCGTATTCCATGACCTTCATAGAAGCATAACCATTATCCTCTAGCCATCGCTGCCAGCGTCCCAAATAGATGCAATGCGCGAATGACGAAAGCAGTGGTTCATGTAAAATCGATTCTAATTGAAAGGGCTCGGGAGAGAAACTCGTAATCAAAACTAGAGATTCTTCAAACACAGGGTATTCAACAATCTCCGGATGAAGAATGGGTCCATCCACAAATGCACCGTCTACCTTATATTCGAGAATGGTACTTACTTGATCTACGGTAGGTGCCATATATAAGCTTAATTCTACTTGTGGAAATTTCTTGTGATATTGTGTGAAGATCAATGGCAATCGTGTAGAAGCAGTTGACTCCATAGCTC
Organism: Paenibacillus sp. FSL W7-1088; assembly: GCF_037969855.1. Lineage (NCBI taxonomy): Bacteria > Bacillati > Bacillota > Bacilli > Caryophanales > Paenibacillaceae > Paenibacillus > Paenibacillus sp. FSL W7-1088. The sequence goes on along the minus strand of NZ_CP150216.1, from coordinate 3,971,952 downwards.
CAATGCGCAAGGTTCCCCGCGGGGCAGAAGAAAGTTTAACTGCCTCAATCGCTTCCTCGAAATCATAGAGCAACTTGTTTACATGCGGCAACAGCTCACGTCCTGCAGGCGTTAAGGATACCTTTTTATGATATCGATATAACAGAGGAACGCCCAATTCTTGCTCAAGACGTTGTATTCGTGCAGTAACGTTGGACTGTACATAATTCAATTTCTCAGCAGCCTTGGTGATGCTTTGTTCAATGGCTACTGCCTTAAACACTTCCAAAGACCTAATATCCAAAACAGCCCTCTCCTTTTGCATCACATATTATGATGATCTATATACTTTTATTTGATTTTACGTGATGCATCATAGGATGTAAACTTAATGAATCAGAGGGATTAACACCATTGCCAATGGGTTGAAAAAGGAGTGTTTAATATGAGTTACCAACCTATTAATTTTGAAGAGAAATTATCTAAGTTCAATGAACATTGGTCTCCGAAAGTTATTGGTGAAATGAATGATTATCAGTTTAAATTGGTTAAAATCAAAGGAGATTTTGTATGGCACGATCATCAAGATACCGATGAGGTATTTATCGTGATCAAAGGGGAGATGTTTATCTATTTCCGCGATGGCCAAGTAAAGATTTCCCAAGGGGAGATGTTTATTGTACCAAGAGGAGTCGAACACAAAACGTTTGCTCAACAGGAATGTCATATCATGATGGTTGAGCCTAGGGGCGTAGTAAACACTGGCGAGACAGAGTCAGAATTAACAGCAGTCAATGATATTTGGATCTAATGAAGTTGATGAAACAACACAAACATACTGTCAGGATACAAGAATAATGTTCCATTGAAAGTCGCTAATGCAGCGGCTTTTTTTATGGAATTAAGAGCTTGTTGCGAGGTGAAGAAAGTATAACCGAAATGAACGATTACATAGCCATTATATATGGAAGGATTTGAATATATCCATTGCGAAAAGGATTGGCTATAATGCAATACGTTACGGAAAACACTATTCTAAATCCTTCTGTGTGGAAAATGGTTACCGTGACAGCTCTTCTGTGGGATATATCATTCACAATGCTTCTAAAAGATTACGAAGGTGAAGCAATCCTGGAGGAATTACCGATTGTAACGAGAAGAATTTGGATGTTGATAACATTCGTTATTTTGATGGGGCCACTTTACTATGGGCTGTTCAGATATTCTTTTTCATAAATGGTGCCCGTAACCTCCACAATTTTATTTGTCCATCCAAGAAAGCTTGCTTAGAAATATCTGGAAACCCTTTTCAATAATATCTGTAGAACCGATAATCGCATCTAACTTTCCTCTTTTCAAAAAATCATTTCTTGTATTTTCTCACCAGTATGATTTCAATAGACAAGATTTTAAATTACATAGGTAAGATTGACGGAATTAGACCCATGATCATTGCGTTAGTAATGCTATCAACAGTATTTTATACTGTTCCTTTACATGGGTTTCAGGCATAATTAGAACTCCTTTTATCTATTTTTTTCATCATAGAATGTGACGTAGCGTCCCCCGCAAAATGAAAAGCCTCTACACCCTTGACTTTCCCCTGCACGGGAAACTGTATACTCGCATTATGTTATAGATTGGAGATGATATTTTGTTCAAAATCAGTGTGTTTTCCAGGCTAAGCAAGGTCTCTTTAAAAACACTGCGCTATTATGACCAGATTGGCATACTTAAGCCGAGAAAAGTGGATCACGATACGGGTTATCGTTACTATTCCGCAGATCAGCTTCTTGAGCTCAACCGAATCTTGATCTATAAGGAATTGGGTTTCACCTTGCCCCAAATTACACAGTTGCTCCAGGAAGAAATTACATTGGAGAATATTCAAGGCATGTTTAGGTTGAAAAGAAGCGAAATCCAACAAATCATCGATACAGAACAAGCCAAACTTGTCAGGATTGAGGAGCGTATGAAGCTTATAGAAGAAGAGGGACAGGTCGAAACAGGTCAAGAGATCCGAATCAAAGCAGAAGGTGCTCAGCCGTTTCTTTTTCAGAAAGCATGCGGCAGAGAAGAGGACATTCCGACTTTGTTTCGTAAGTTTGATCAGTTCGTAACAAAGGAAATTCGCCAATGGATTCAAGGTCCTCAGGTTGTGTTGTGGAGAGACATTGACGGAAAAGAGGATGAGTTTGAGTTCGAAGTTGGTTATTTTTTAACCTGTGAGCTGCAATCATTCCCGGAGCCGTTTCAACTGCGGACTCTTCCTCCTGAACCGATGATGGCTACGATGGCTTTTCATTCAAATTCCAAGTTTGATGGGGCGGCCTGTGTTCATCTGGCGAAATGGATTGAGAAAAACAACTATCAGATCAAGGAAGATGAATCGGGTAGGGAACTATATTTGCCGTTATCTCCAGAACAAGAGGCACAATTTATCGAAATCCAAATTCCAATACGAAATAGATAACTGAAGAAGGTGGAGTGGAATACATTGAAAAATAAAGGAATCATCTATGTAATGGCACTGGCTGTTTTTCTGATTGGAACCATTGAATACATTATTACTGGAGTCATTGAAATGATCGCTGCGGACTTGCAAGTATCTACTTCCGAAGCAGGGTTACTGGTGACCGTGTTTGCTCTCGCAGCGGCCATAATTGCTCCGATATTGATTGCATTAACCATAAATATGGATCGCAAGAAGTTGCTGATGGCTACCCTCAGTGTATTTATTGCCAGCAACGGACTAATGCTCGTCGATCTTACCTATGAAACGATACTTTGGGTACGAATGATTCAAGGGGCTAGTGGAGGTATCTCTACCGTTGTAGCTATGGCAGTAGCGACACGACTCGTGGAAAAAGAAAAACGAGGCAATGCCATTGGTATCATTTTGATGGGGCTTAGCAGCTCGCTAGTGCTCGGTGTTCCCATAGGCACATTTTTTAGTGAGATGTTTGGATGGAGAGCTCTATTTGTTTTCATCGGTTTGTTAAGTGTTCTTCCGTTACTGATCATCTATAAAAAGATTCCGGCAATCAAAGAAGAAGAAAAGGTTACGCTCACCATGCAGCTTACCATTTTAAAAAATCCAACCATTCTGACTGCCTTGGTTATTACGTTATTGTATGTTGGCGGTTATGCTACACTGTTTACCTATATTACGCCTTTCTTGCAAGCTACATCCTCTCTGTCCATGGCCGAAATAAGCGGTGTTCTGTTTCTGGCGGGGATTTGCAGCTTTGTCGGATCAAAAGTGGGCGGGCAATTGGCAGATGCAAAGGGGTCAAAGTTTACCATTGGCCTCGGACTGATGTTACAGGGCGTGACTCTTCTTTTATTCGCTCTAGCGGGTGTGCATCTGGTGGTTCTACTCTTGGTGTTAATGATTTTTATGTTAGCCACGTGGAGCATTTCCCCTGCCCAGCAACTATATCTGGTTACTCTAGCACCACGAAATCCGGATATTGCCCTTAGCGTAAATACGTCGTTTATCCAATTTGGTTTTGCACTGGGATCTGGATTAGGAGGGCTCGTCATCCGTCATACATCTGTTCTGTATTTGAATTGGCTGGGTTTTGCCGCTGTAAGCATAGCTTTTCTTTTTGCCATCGTATTATTCAAAAAAATGAGCAGTTCTAATCTCAACTCTAAAGGGGTTTCTTTATAGTCAGGGGCTGGAGCGGAACAGTTTCGAACCAGGAATTGAATAACGTTTGGCAACATTATGTATTTGTAGCGCGTCCATATAAGTAAGCACTTTAAAGGGGAGGATTATAATCAAAGTAAAATATTTGCATTGTATTCTCAGCATTATACTGATTTTTCTAACATCAGCTTGCTACAGCAAAGTGACTAGCACAGGTTCACAGGATGATCTTATTGAAGCCTATCGTGTAGCGTTGGATGAATTGATTTCATATGATACAGTTCTTAATACCAATATGGAGTACATTTCCCTGGTTTGGAATGAGGGAGTTACTTTAAAAAGCTCTGATAAGCAAGTCATTGAGGAATCCCTGCAAAAAGAATATAACGTAACGATGTACAACTACACTTATGAACAATTAATAGAGGAGAAGTTATATGCCCAGCAGAAAACTACGCTAAGAGGCATTCTTTTAACGATTGAAAAGCAGCAGCAATCTAACAACCCAGATGAGATGACGATTGAGGTCAGTAAGTATCGTGCAAACGAAGGAGCAGTCGCTTTAGACATGAAACTAGCTTGTCAGGAAGGGCAATGGAAGGTCGTTGAATATGGAATGATCAGAGAAAGTTAGGGAACAACTAATTTCCCCATTCAATAGTGGGTAACCAAACACAAAGAACACTTCGAACTGCATTAGCTGCTTATGACAAATAATAAAGAGCATGTGTGTATGAATACGAAGGTAAAATCGCTACTTTAGCGGCTTTTTTATTTGAATCAAGTCAGCAATCAGGCACTATGATTTTATTCCTTTATATATAGGTAAAGCAGATAAAAAAGAGGGGAAGCATGCAATCATAAGTTGTACAAAATACTCCCCATTTGCAAGGAACCGTTATGGTGTCGAATTTGCATTGTAGTACAATACCAGATTGCCATCATGTATAGTTATATCCACTTTAGACGTTGTATAAAGTGTTTTCTGAATGGGGACAGTATGAAAACGGAAGGTGGATGAGAAATGTACCGTTTGTTCATGTTGTTACCCTTTATTTTTTTATTGATTACACCATTACATTCTTATGCTTCCCCTGTTTCTGAAGATCCTCTTATAAATGATCTCCGTAAAGGAGGGTATATCCTTTATGTTCGTCATGGGGAAGCAACTTTAGGAGAGGATCAACAAGATCTTAGTCTAACGGATTGTTCCACTCAAAGGAATTTAAGTGCTAGAGGTATGGATCAAGCAAAGAAGTATGGTGAAGCCATTCGAAAGCTCCATATACCCGTTACTTTTCCAGTTGAATCGAGTCCACTTTGTAGAACTGTGCAAACTGCGGAAGCTGCTTTTGGCAAACCCAATGTAACTGTAAATGAATTTTGGATGAACATATACGAACTAAGCAAGAACATCAATACAGAGGATGCACAGAATATCATTCAAGCCTTTACAAATGAAGTTGAACGTATAACTCCTAATACATCCAATAGGGTTATCATAGCTCACTCTTTTCCACAGGATATGGGTTTAGGGGACATTCCATATATGGGGACAGTAATATTAAAACCGCTGGGAAATCATATGGGGTATGAGATCGTTAAAAGGTTGACTCTGGAGGATGTACTACGTCTAGCTGAGATGCAGTAGTTTAAACTGTTGGATACAGCACAATCTGTTCAGGACAAAATGATACCGTGAAAGTTTCACATTACCTAAATCATATGAGATTCAAAGGAATTTACTGAGGCATTCAAATCTTACAGGAAGCATATGATTGATTACAAACTGCGGTGCCGAATAAGGTACCGTAGTTTCTTTGTTTTGCGATTCGAGCGTAACATGGTTGGGCTGATAATGGAAATTAACTTCCAGTAGCACTGATCAAATTGGAATATAGCTATAGATGATCTCGTTTTAATCGGATAATATAATCTTAAAAGGGGGGGGAGAAGTCGATAATGATAAGTTCATTGATAAATTCCTTGAGTTTATTGAAGCTAATGGCCTTAACGCTTTCCACTCGAATTTGAAAGGATCTTTATTTTGAGAAAAACAATTAATTATGTTCTTTTGTTAATGATTATCTGGGTAGCATTACTGTATCCTTTTCGTTCTGCTTGGTTTGTAGGTGCAAATCAGATTGCTGAAGATCTTCATGGAGTATATTTACTTTTCTTGTTCTTTGGATATCTTATTTGTTCATCTGGTATGGGACTTATTCTTGGCAAGATGTTTTTTAAACGAAAAGAACAGTAATAACAAAAAGTATCGTTCGATAGAAAGCGTGACTTTTGTCCGTCGCAAAGTCATTTACGTGTCACTACCCTTTAGCCGTATTGCAAAGCTAGTAATTCCGTACATAAGACCTTCTGCAAGGAAAGTAATTGTCTTCGAGAAACGCTAAAATATAATACTGGGCAGACGGACGCATCGTAGAGGCGCTCGAGGAGGTGGCTGACATTATAAATAACCATTGGAAATTAGCGATGCAGAGGACGTTTTTGCATAATGTTGAACCTCTTTAGAATTATTCGTTGAATACAGGTTATAGCTTTTAACATCCGAAAAGCAAAAAACAAGACGCTAATATGACAAGGTTACTATGCACCATAAATATTTAGCAGGTATAAAACCAATTGATTTTTCATTTTAATAAGCATGGCCCGTTCTGAAATTTGTTGGTAATGATACATGTTGATGGATAAATCTCCATTCGCCATGTTCGCTTATATAGCCATCGGTTTGACGAGTAAGAAAGCTGGCAGATGGAGAACCATTCTCATATCAAAATGCAGAAAAATGTCGAATAAAGTGATTGCTAACTAATTTGTTGTGTGATATTATGATCCAGTAAACGTTTACATCAAAAGCGAATTGAATATTAGCAGTGTTTGGCTGTTACTGGTAAAGCAGGCATGACCAAAATGATTTTGCATTTTCCTTATGTGAGTAGGGGAAGGCATATCGTTTTGGTCTTTTTTATATCCAAATTCAGAAATGGGGCAAAGGTATGGATTATCGCAAGTTGGGACAAGAGATTACGGAATTGGTTGGAACGAAGGATAATATCGCTCGGCTTACGCACTGCGCAACCCGACTGCGGTTCGAACTTCACGATATCTCCAAAGCGGAGACAGAAAAACTTAAAGCACTCCCAGGAGTCATTACCGTTGTGAACAATGGTGGACAATACCAGGTTGTCGTGGGCAATGAGGTACAGCAGGTCTACCGAGTTATCACTCAACAGATGGGTTCAGCAACTCGAAGTGCGGACACCACATCAGCTTCTGGCAAAAATAACGGACCAAAACAAAAACAGAGCTGGATCTCCAGATTCATCAGCGTGATCTCAACGACATTTACTCCGGTCATTCCGGCAATCATTGGCGCGGGTATGATCAAAGCGATATTAGCCGTACTTGTGCTGACAGGCCTCGTAACGACGGAAAGCCAAAACTACTATATCCTTAATACCATTGCAGACGCGGCGTTTTATTTCATGCCTATTCTGCTGGCTTATGGAGCTTCCATTAAGTTTGAAACAAGTCCAATTCTGGCGATGACCGTTGCCGGCGTGTTATTACACCCGGGATGGAGCGCCCTGATGGCGGAAGGAAAAGACGTGTTTTTCATCGGTGTGCCAGTTCGACTAACCGACTATGCAGGCTCCGTCCTGCCGATTATTATTGTTGTTTGGCTCATGTCTTACATTGAACGTTTCGCGGATCGAGTATCACCTTCCATGATCAAATTTTTCACGAAACCGATGATTGTGCTGTTGATTACAGCACCACTTGCATTAGTGGCCATCGGCCCTTTCGGAACATACCTGAATGATCTGGTGGCGATGGGTGCAGAAGCAATTAATGCCAGAGCCAGTTGGCTGATTCCTTTGTTAATGGGCACTTTGCAACCGTTCCTGATCGTGACAGGCACTGCATGGGCGATGACGCCGATTGCAACTAGCCAACTGACCAAAAATGGATATGAAATGATCAACGGTCCGGGAATGCTTGCGTCCAATATTGCTCAAGGTGGGGCCACGCTTGCTGTAGCATTAAAAACAAAAAACAAAAAACTGAAACAGCTCGCTGCTTCATCCGGTTTCACCGCTGTGCTGGGCATCACGGAACCATCCTTGTACGGCGTAACGCTGAAACTGAAGAAACCCTTAATTGCCGCAATGATCGGTGGTGGTGTAGCAGGGATATATGCTGGTCTGACTGGATTAGTACGTTATGCCTTCGTGTCTCCAGGGCTTGCCGCGTTACCTGCCTTCATTGGCAGCAATCCGATGAACATCGTTCATGCCATTGTGACTTGTCTAATCGCTTTTGTCGTTACCTTTGCTCTGACATGGATCATTGGTTTTGAAGATCCAGTGGACGATGAAGAAGAAGGCAACACCAACGTTAACGATGACAAGCCACTTTCCGGGCAGCCTGTTCAAGACAACAGCCCAAGCACAAAGTCTTCTACAATAACAAATGCAAATGTACCGAGCCAAAATGAATTACTCCCACTTACGATCGCCAGCCCGATGCAAGGGGAATTAGTCCATCTAGACCGTGTACCAGACGATGTCTTCTCTTTGGGATTACTGGGTAAAGGCGCTGCCATTATTCCTGCCAAAGGAGAACTGTATGCACCAATCGCAGGTGAAGTAACGGCTTTCATGGACTCCAAACATGCAGTCAAATTAAATGGTTATGATGGAGAAGAGGTGCTCATTCATATTGGAGTGGATACCGTCAACTTGAAGGGGAGACATTTCGACTCATCCATTAAAGTAGGGGATCGGGTACAACGGGGGGACTTATTGATCCGCTTTGATATCGATGCCATCAAGACGGAAGGCTACGAAGTCATAACCCCGATCATTATCGCCAATTCGGATCATTTCTCGGACATTAAGCTGGAGAAGCAGAGTCCTGTGGAGGTTGGAGCGACGATTATCCACCTTACCTAACAACCGTAATACGGTCCTATATATATGTAGATCAACATTAAGATGAAGGAGTGCTTGAGATGTTATATCAACACATCAAACCATTCCCCAATGATTTTCTGTGGGGAGGCTCTACCTCGGCCTATCAAGTGGAGGGAGCCTGGAACGAAGATGGCAAAGGTCTGTCCGTGATTGATATGTGTGATCATCCGGCCGGAACCGCCGATTTCACAGTAGCGAGCGATCACTATCACCGATTCAGAGAAGACGTGAAGCTTTTTGCAGAGATGGGTCTCAAAGCGTATCGTTTTTCCATTGCATGGACTCGAATCTTGCCTTCAGGCGTAGGGGCTATTAATGAGAAAGGCCTCGATTTTTATCACCAATTGATTGACGAGTTGCTGTTACATGGCATTGAACCCATTGTCACCATGTACCATTTCGACCTCCCCTACGAGCTTGAGAAAACCGGAGGATGGAACAACCGGGGGACGATCGATGCCTTTGTCGAGTACGGGCGTATCTTGTTTGAGCAATACGGGCATAAAGTGAAATATTGGTTGACCATTAATGAGCAAAATACGATGATTCTTCATCCAGGTGCTATTGGTACACCGAAGGGCGGACGTTTGCCTTCCAGTAAGGAACTGTATCAGCAAAATCATCACATGTTTGTGGCTCAAGGCAGAACAATGCGACTATTTCATGATATGCTCCCGCACGGCAAGATCGGTCCTGCATTAAACATGACTTCCATGTACCAGGCAACCTCCAGGCCAGCAGATGCAATCGCTTCACATAACTGGGAGACCATTCGTGGATGGGGGTTTCTCGACTTATCGGTGTGGGGACGGTATAATCCATTATTCTGGAGTTATTTGCAGGAACGTGGCATCGAGCCGATTATTGAGCAGGACGACATGGAAGACATCCAGTCAGGCCATCCCGATCTTGTAGCGATCAATTATTACTCAACGGCAACCATTGCCGCCAGTACGGGCGATGCGTCGGATGTTACAGCTCGTGCGGGTGATCAGCAAATTATGCTTGGCGAGCAGGGAGTGTACCGTGCCGCAGAGAATCCTTATACGAAAAAAACAAAATATGGCTGGGTCATTGACCCGGTTGGCCTAAGGCTGACATTGCGTAAGGTAAGTGAACGATATGATCTCCCGATTTTAATTACGGAAAATGGCATAGGAGCTCCAGATGTACTGGAAGCAGATCACACTGTCAACGACACGTACCGAATTGATTTTATCGAGAAACACCTGGAACAGATCAGACTCGCTCTAACGGATGGGGTGGATGTGATTGGTTATTGCCCTTGGTCCGTTATTGATGTAGTAAGCACCCATCAGGGTTATGGGAAACGCTACGGCATGATTTATGTAAACCGTGGTGAACAGGATCTGAAAGACTTGAAACGTTTGAAGAAGAAAAGCTTCTCGTGGTATCAAGAGGTCATTAAACAAAATGGTAGATGTATCGGAAATTCGGATCAGGCGGTCACGAAAGAATAAAGGATCGTGATGAAAGCATGAGAGTAATCAAAATATTGAATAACAGCTTGCTACTGACCAAAGATGAACAGGGGCAAGAAGTGATTGTCATGGGCAAAGGTTTGGCATTCAAAGGTAAAGTCGGTGAGTGTCTCGAAGAGGAGCATATCCAGAAACGATTCATTCTGCAAAATAATCCATCTGCTCAGGCTTACGTACGAACCATCGAAAACATGCCAGAAAAACATGTGAATGTCATAAACAAACTGATTTCCAATGCAAAAGAAAAGCTGTCTCTTGACGATCAAATCTTCTTTACGCTTATGGATCACTTGTCTTTTGCCATTGAACGATGGAAAAAAGGTGTATCATTACAGAATCGCATGTTGTGGGAGATCCAGAGGTTTCATCCCGTCGAATTCGAACTGGGCATGGAAGCCGTCCACATGTTGAATCAAGAACTTGGCATTGAGCTTACGGAAGAGGAAGCAGGGAATATCGCGTTTCATTTTGTGAATGCCCAAACACATGAGCAGAATATGGAGCGCACCATGCAATCCGTTAAGATGTTAAAAGATATTTTTAACCTGATTCAATATAGCTTTGATATGCAATTGAACAAAAACTCCATCCATTATGTGAGACTCGTCACACACCTGCAATTTTTCATCCAGCGTTTACAAGAGGGTCGGTTGGGCAATTCGCCGAAAGATTTCATCTTTCAGCACATGGTGAAGGAGCATCCGCTTGAATACAAATGCGCGGAGATGATCAAAACCTATGTGCAAAACATGCTGGATATCTCCATATCAAACGAGGAATTATTATATTTGATGATTCACATTGCTCGAATTGTGCAGGAGGAACAGGGTCACGAGGAACGATTATAAAACAAAGGTTATATTGATTTACTTATGGCACGCGATTCTTTGAATATCTGATGCCCTTGATTTCTAGTATGTTTATATGCCTGTTAGCAGACAGGAAAAAATGATTCTTTCTAACGATGACCGTTTTCTCGTATTCTATCGGGAAACGGTCTTTTTTTTGCAAAAATCTATTCGTATGGTACCTTACTAATCGAACCTTTGCGAACGAACTCCAGCTTCCTAAACTCATATTATATTGACAAATGATAACATTTTATTATCATTATTGGGATTTTTTTATATGTAAGCGCTATCGTAAGAATTATAATTTATGTATCTGGATGTTAATCCGTTCAGAAATACTTAGACCAAATCAAGAGGAGGAATTGTATGAAACGGTTACGTCAATGGAATATTGCAGCCTTGGTTCTTATGCTCGTACTCGGTATGCTTCCATTTTCGAATGTCTCACATGCAGCCAAGGCAGTTACGGAAGTTGAGGAAAGTCATTTGAGTACAAATTTTGAAGACGGTACACTTCAGGGATGGACTCCACGGATCGGTAACGAAAGGCTGACAGTGACACAGCAGGAGGCACACGAAGGTCAGTCCAGTATGCTGGTTGCCAACCGTGAGCGTTCTTATCAAGGAGCGATGTTATCCATGAAAGATCTGCTTGAGCGTAACCAAGAGTACGAAATTACGGCATATGTAAGACTTACCCAGGAGCCCACCACGGATCAAACGCTACAGCTCACCACATATAAAAAAACAACTGCCGAAAGCTGGAACCCGATCGGCAGCGTGAAGATTGCCAAGGCAGAATGGAATAAATGGCACAAGATCACCGGAAAATTTCAGTATAGCGATGATCCCGCTGAATTGAATTTGTTCATCGAAACACCCTACATCTCTGAAGATAGCGTAGATACGTTATCGTTCTATGTGGATGATGTATCATTTACTATGGCAGAGCAACTGGAGATTGAAGAAGATATTCTGTCTCTGAATGATCTGTATCAAGATGATTTCCCCATTGGTGCGGCAGTGTATCGCTGGCAGTTGGAAGGCGCATACGGACAACTGCTCACAAAGCACTTTAACAGCTTGACCGCAACCTATGAGATGAAACCAAAGTACATCTCTCCTTCCGAAGGTGTTTATGAGTTCGAGGCAGCCGATCAATATGTTCAGTTCGCCGAGGAGCATGGTATGGGTGTACGCGGACATGCGCTGTTGTGGCATATTGATGCAGCAGAGTGGATGCTCAAGGATCCTCAGGGTAAACCTGCGAGTCGAGAATTACTGCTTGCCCGGATTCAGGATTACGTTGAAACCGTCATGACCCGATACAAAGGTAAGATCTATGCCTGGGATGTGGTAAACGAGGCGATTGCGGATAGCAATGGTGATGCCAACGGTTTACGTAGGAGTCTCTTTTATGAATTAATCGGTCCGGATTACATTGAGAAAACTTATGAATTTGCTCGTGCAGCCGATCCGGATGCCAAATTATACTACAACGAATACTTCACGGAAGTCCCTGAGAAAAGAGAGCATATGTTTCAGTTAGTCAAACGACTGAAAGAGAAGGGACTCATCGATGGTGTGGGTTTGCAATCCCACTATAACCTGGAATCCCCGCCCATCGAGGAAATTGAAAAAACGATCAACATGTTCGTCGAACTTGGATTGGATATTCAGATCACGGAACTGGATGTGGATAGCGGAATTCCATTTGGTGAAGTGATGTCGGATGAAGTTGCGGTAAAACAAGCGTATCGATATAAGGAATTGTTGGATTTGTACCAAAAACACAAAGATCACATTTCTTCAGTTACCTTATGGGGATTGCAGGATGAGAAGTCTTACAACAACCAGGCTATGCTGTTTGATTCAGCCTTGAAGGCCAAAAAAGCATACTGGGGACTCGTCGATGAATCCAGCTTGCCTGTTTTGACGCAGAGAGCCGTATCACTTTCAGGTAAACCAGATGTTAAAAAACAGTCACAAGATCCGCTCTGGAACAAAGCGGTGTCTACTCCACTGAAGGGCGACTCTTCGGGATCAGCCAGTTTCCGCACCTTATGGGATCAAAGTAACCTGTATATCCTTGTGGATGTTCAGGATGCGAAGGCAGATGTGAATGACAAAGTAGAACTCTTTGTTGATCTCAATAATGGCAAGACCACCTCCTATGAAGCAGATGATCGACACGTAATCATTAAGCGGTCGGGCAAAGCAGATGGCGCGGAGCCACGTTCATATCGTGTACGCGAGACAAAAAACGGATATTCGGTTGAATTGTCCATTCCATGGGGTGGTATCCAAGTCGGATCAGAATATGAAGCCGGCTTGGATATCCGTGTGACTGATGGCGGTGCAAGTGGGACACAGCCTTATAATCCACTGTACTGGAATGATCGAACACAATCACAGGAACAAGATACAAGCAAATACGGCGTGATTCAACTCGCCCCTATGCCCAAATCTGCACAAGCTGTGCAAGGGATTGTTCAGATTGATGGGAAGAAAGACGCCCTATGGAATAAGGCTGTACCCTTTGAGGTAAAACGGTTGAATCAGACTGAAGGTGCAGAAGCAGTGGCTCACGCAATATGGTCAGGTGAGTATCTATATCTGCTGGTCGACGTCACTGATCCAAATATCATAACAGATAGTATTAACCCATGGGACCAGGATTCGGTTGAGATTTTCCTGGACGAAAATCACCAGCGCACACCGTATTTTCAATATGATGATGCCCAGTTCAGAATCAGTGCAGACAATGTAGGAACCTTTGCAGGCAGTGCCTCACCCGGACGTCTTGTAAGCGCTGTGAAGAAAACGAATAAAGGATATCTCGTAGAAGCCAGAATCAAGTTACATTCACTAACACCCAAAGCAGGAAATGTTCTTGGTTTGGATCTTCAAATTAACGACAACCAGGGCGGAGGCAAGCAGAACGTAGCCAAATGGAATGATAAGACCAATGAAAGCTGGAGAAACACTTCCCAGTACGGAATACTCACTTTTGTTGGAAAAAACAAACACGGGGATTAAATCTTTTGCCGTAGTAGCAAGAATGAAAACCATCATAACAGTTGTTCAGTGGCGGATTGATTCCATTTTATATTCTGATTCAGAAGCTGAATTTGTTGAACACGATGTGGGTGATGATTCTCCCTGAAGCGGTATCCATCTGGAACATGATCCTGTTGTTGAATTTTTTTCGCAACGTCCCCAAAGAGCTGGAAGAGGTCGCCTTCGTTGATGGAGCTGGTTACTTTCGAACTTTGATTCTTGTGTTATTACCTGTGTCGATGGCAGCCTACAAAGGATTCCGTAGCTGTTTCCGGTATTGAAGAACTTGGTAAAAACTCAAATCCATCCGTTTCGAAAGCAGGGATGACTGTGTATAGCCTTGTATCTGGAACTCTGACAATTATGTATCAGTAATTGGGGTGGCAGCACAAAATATTTCTGTGGGTAGTCCAGTAATTACAATAAAAGTGTAGAGGCAACTCCTTATATTCCTTAACTTAATGAAAAGGATTATCAAGCCCGCTTGTATAGCGGGCTATTGTCGATGGATAATAATATTATTCCATTCAAAGTCGTTATATAGCAATCTAGTTGACGGCAGGTACGATTTCGTTATGCACGCCGATTTCACATATGGCTGAATTGCTTTACAATAAGCTTAGAACCTGGTTCTACCCGAAGGCAAGCCGTCTTAAAAAAGCTCAAGGAGGGTTTCTCGTACATACGGTCAAAGAGCTGCCAAGATAATGCGACTCACCGAGTACGCCGTGATATCATTGGTGTCTTTTGTGGAAGTAACCACGGCTATGCGCTCATCTCTAAGACATTGAATTGAAAGTAATCTTTGAATGTTTTGACCAGCAGGATTGTTATTTGAATCCAGAGAGATCAACTGGTATACCTTTTTGTTACCGGACATTACCTCATCGAAGTAGTAGACGTTACCGATCTGACTTATTTAAGTAAATAAGCGTTTAATTGGAGGGTTTGTTATGTATAAATTGGTGAAAATAGCCGCTTATATATTGATGGCTTGTGGAGCCTTATATCCTATGGGGATTTTCTCTAAAGAAAGTTTGTATTTTACATTGTATCCGGGGTTGTTACTATTATTATCCACGAATGTATTTTCAGTTGTCATGAAACCCAAAACTGAAAGCAAGTAAAAGAAAGACTAAACGTAGAAAACAGATCTTTAAGTTAACGGTAGGTTATTGTAACTCCAGAAATAATAAAAGGGAACAAGCGTTCTTTACATATGTTATATATGAGTGATATACTCGAAACGAAACGGAAACAAGTGAAATTTAAATAAATCTATTTTTTAGAGGCAGACCTGAGGTTGGGAGTCTGTTTCTTTTTCTTTGAGCTAACATGCAGGTAAGTAGGTTGAATGAATATGGCGTGAAGGAACCAATCATTACGGTGTTGGACGTAACTTGGTTAATAACAGTTGAATTTAAAATTTGGAGGCATATTATGAAGCAATATAAAGTGGTATACCCACATCTTTCAAATTATCCTGATCCAATTGTTTTAGCTATAGGAGATGTCGTTATATACGGCAGAGAAGATACTGAATTTCCAAACTGGATTTTTTGTGAAGCAATCCATTCGAAAAAGAGAGGCTGGGTACCAAAACAAATATTAAGTAAACCAACTGAGGAAAACAAAGCGACTGTGTTAGCACACTATTCCGCATACGAATTGACTGTTACTCCTGGTATGTTAGTTGAAAAAGAATTTGAACTTAATGAATGGAGTTTTGTTCATACCACACATGGTGAGAAGGGGTGGGTACCTAATAGGGTATTAGTTATTAGATTGGGCGAAAATGATCACATTAAACGAAGTAAAAGAGAGGTTCGTACTTATGACAATAACGTTTAGGAAACTAAGTGAGCTATCGATCGAGGAAAATGTACGTATTTGGAATCTAGGATTCGAGGGTTATTTTATACAGATTGTTATGACGATTGAGGCTTTGATGACTAGGATTGTTAACGAAGGACTTTCTTTGGAGAATTCACTCGCTATTTATGTGGATGGTGAACCTGCAGGGTTTGTCATGAATGGATTTCGTGACGTAGATGGAAAGAAAGTGGCATGGAACGGTGGCACAGGTATTGCGCCTACATTTAGAGGACAGGGCATTGGCAGAGCGCTCATGTTAAGAAATCTAGAGTTGTACCGAGAACAAGGCGTGGAGATTGCGATACTTGAAGCACTCACCCAGAATGAGAGTGCGATCAAGCTATATCAGTATGTGGGGTATGAAATTACGGATCGATTAATGATTTTACAACATACGGGTACAATAGATCCCCAACTACTGAAGCGATCTGTTGCGCATCCCTTTTCTATCACCAAAGGATTGCCCCGTGATGTATACGCGCTAGACTTTTATCGAGGTTTATCTGCTTGGCAGACACAATGGCCTAGCATGAAGGAGGGTGAATCTATAATCATTAGACAAGATAGCGAGCCTGTATGCTATGCATTGTATAAGCGAACATTTGATCAAGAGGGTAAATTGGTAACCATTTCGCTCTATCAATGTGAGGTCCTTCCTGGACGGGACGATGCAGAGGAGATTTATAAGCTTGCTCTCAGTGAATTGTTCGCCCCGTTAGACTATGTATGCAGGCGAGGGACAGCTAATTTGCGTAAATCCAATCAACTTTTGAACGATCTATTGATAAAATTAGGTTTCACAACAAATGTTGAGCAAGTGCTCATGATGCGAAATATGGATCTTAGATGAAATCATTTTTTTAGTTTCGTTGTCGATAAAATGGCCTGGATTTATTTTGTAACGCAAGGATTTATTGTCTGGGGTTAGGGTACATTTTTATGCGCTTACTTATGGAGCAGATCATTTGGGAGGATTATGAAAATTAGTTAATGCAAGAAAAATTTTAAATGAAGAAAGCAACCCCTCCGCTATTTTCAGCGTGAGGGGCCCGTTAATTGTCAATTGCAGTACTTTTTTTGGTTCGTTCCGCCAATTCAGTTATTGACTTAATGTCTTGATCAGTTAATAGATCTAGAAAATACTTGCGTATTGCCTTTGAGACAATGGGAAGGGCTTCATCCAAGGCGGACTTTCCGACGGAAGTAATAATGACTTGCACACCACGTTCTGTGTCTAGTGGTTTCCTCAGAACTAGACCTCTTTTTTCCATACGCGTTAGATGATGAGATAATCGGCTCTTATCCCAGTCCATCGAGTCAGCTAGTTCCTGTTGGCGAAGTTTACCATCTCCAAATTGGACTAAACGGTCTAATACTCCAAAATCACCTTCTGATAGTCCTGTATATTCAGACATTTCCTTTACAACGCGACCGAAGACTCGTTTAAAGGAGCCTTTCCACGTATTCCATATTCGCATTTCGTCTTCGTTTAGTTCGTTAATATCCATGCGAATATAATACCATGGTTGACACGTCAACCACAAGATGTTACAGTTTGTTTTGTGAGTTGACATATCAACCAAAGAGATGAAATTATCTTTAGGTTGATATGTCAACCTACGAAGATTATAAAGATTTGCAAAGAAGCAAAGGAAGGAGAAAAAACGGATGAAAAAGCGGCTCGAGTTCGTTGACTTTAAACGCAGACCCTGCCAATTCGCATCGTGAAATGTTCGGCGCCGTTTATAGTCCGTCTAAAACCGCTCTCAATGCGATTACACTTGCTTTCGCAATCAGAACTTGAGTCCACAAGCATTAAGGTCAACGCTGTATGCCCGGGCTTCATCGATAAGGCGTAACGCCTGCCCTACAAATATAAGGAGTGTGTTATTAAATGGAATATGTGAAACTGGGACAAAGCGGTTTGGATGTTTCGAAATTAAGTCTTGGAACCATGAGCTTCGGCGTACCTGAACGCGGCAATACCCCATGGTCATTGAATGAAGAGGACAGTAGACCGATCATTAAAGAAGCAATCGAAATGGGCATTAATTTTTTTAGTACTGCTAATATGTATTCTGACGGAACAAGTGAAGAAATTCTTGGACGTGCATTAAAGGATTTCGCCAGTCGTGATGAAACCGTCATCGCTACAAAGGTATTTGTTCCGATGCGCAAAGGTCCGAATGCAATGGGGCTTTCCCGTAAAGCCATCATGAATGAAATTGATAACAGTCTAAAACGGCTTGGAACAGACTACGTCGATTTGTACCAGATCCATAGGTGGGATCCTAATACACCAATTGAGGAGACAATGGAGGCTCTTCACGATTTAGTTAAGTCGGGAAAGGTTAGATATATCGGAGCATCTTCCATGTTGGCATGGCAATTTGCCAAAGCGCAGCATGTCGCGGAGCGCAATGGCTGGACACGTTTCGTTTCCATGGAAAATAGACTTAACTTGCTTTATCGTGAAGAAGAAAGAGAAATGCTCCCCCTTTGCAAAGATGAGGGGGTTGGTATCACTCCTTACCTACCTTTGGCGGCAGGACGGTTAACCCGGGAGTGGAATGAGCAGACCTCGCGATCCGAGAATGACCAAATAGCAAAAGCGTTGTTTATTAAAACGGAAGAAGCTGATCGCAAAGTTGCAGAAAGAGTTGCGGAAGTTGCAGCTAACCGAGGGATCCCGCGCGCACAAGTTGCTCTTGCATGGTTGCTGCAAAAGGAAGAGGTCACAGCACCAATAATCGGTTCGACCAAAATCAGCCATCTCGAAGATGCGGTTTCAGCGTTATCGGTTAAATTAACGCCTGAAGAAATTACCCGTTTAGAAGAACTTTATATACCACATGCATTAGTATAAATTGGACACATATCTTTTACTAAGATACCGTTCTGTATCGACATCCTCACGAACATCGATTCTATAAGCTAAAACTTTTGTAATAAACTCTTCTTGGGTGCGATCCTTGAAGAGTTTATTCGCTTTTTCGATGTGACAAGCAGTTGAAGACATTTGGGAGCCGACTAAAAAAAGGTAAACCTGGTTTCAGGCATACCTTATAGGCAAAATGGCGGGGAACTTTCTGGAATAACCCCTAATCTATTGAACTTAGATTGAATGATCGATAGCGCAAAAAATACGGCTTTATCCAACGCAAAAAGCGAAAGATTTCGAACCTGTGCTGAAACGGATTTTGGATGAGTTCAGCCTTCAGATGACGAATTGTTTGTCCGAAAGCGATAAACAGCAGTTTGCGGACCTGCTGAAAAAAATTTACGACAGCAAACAGGGTTAGATGATCAAGGTCATAGCTACTGACACGGATATTGCCAGAAAAGAATGGCTCATAACCACGATCGGGTACCTGGAACTTGCCGGGCAATCGGGATCAGGTTCTCGGCTATGTTACTCGCAGCCGCGATTTGCCTGACCGTACCTGCTTGTCGGCATGTTTCCGGCTTGCTTGAACGGGTCTGTATAAAAACTGGGTTCGATCCGTTATACCAGATTGGGTTTGTAGGTATACTCCGCTTCTTTTAATTCCCTTTACATAGCAGCAGTTGATTCAGCTACATTGTTTTTCTTTGTAAGTGGCTTTTTCCTCAATGTTCGATCATATAAATAAGGTTTTCCGTGATATTCCCATGCATTCTTTTGCTTCTCCTTTTTATGTACATCAACTTTTATCTCCAAATTAGCAACATTACTCTGGAATTCAGAAGCAATTCGTTTACACCATTTTAATCCACTTTCTTCAGAGGCACTAAAATGAACGCGTAAAAGAAACCCATTAACCGTTAATTCAAACTTATATAAATTCATATTATGTAATCCTTTCTAAGTGGGAATATAATCTAGAACAAAACACTATAACTACATAATAACAGGAACATACGTTCTGTAAAAGTGGTATTTATATTAGCACTTAATTATTGAAGGTAGGAGCATTACTATTTTTCATACTTATAAACACTTTGGAGGTCGATGGGTTGGGTTGATGGTCAGACGAGAAGTGGACTAGATTGTGTGAGGGAATAACGGGTTTTTGCTTTTGAAAAATCATTATGTATTTATCATGCGTTTATATTGATTCTATAGCACAGATGCTTACGATTAGGTGTAGTCTTTTGTTTTATTGTAAACGCTATGTCTATAATAATTTAATACGAGGGGAGGAGAAGTCGATTCGGTATCTATACGAGTTTATACAGCATCAGGACGACCTACCCATGAAGCTCTTTGTAAACAGCGTGAAACATGTTGATTTTCATTGGCATAAGGAAGTTGAAATTGTGTATGTCCTTCAAGGCTCAATCATCATGTATTTGGATCAAAAGCAGTACACGCTTCATGAAGATGATGTAATCGTGGTCAATAGCATGTCTGTCCATAAGATTGAACGGACCAATCAAGACAATGTACTTCTGACATTGCAGTTCGGTCCAGAATTGCTGAACACTAATGCGTCTATCTCCTGCAATTCTGCTCTGAATAATGATGGGGATAAATTACGTTTAACTAGCATCAAACAAAACCTCGCTCAAATGGTATGGGAGATCAACAAAAAAACGAAGGGTTATCGAAGCTACACGATAGGCAGACTGCAGATGTTATGTGGATGCCTTTTGCGATATTTTTCCGATGGGACAAATCTGGATGCAGAGGAGAGCAGCAAGGAGTACGATTATAAAAGACTGAACAGGGTCCTTGCGTACATTGACAGCCACTACAGTGAGAAGATTACGCTACAAGACATGGCTGCTTATGAGCATTTGAGCTTGCATTATTTCTCCCATTTTTTTACCGATAAAATCGGAATCCCCTTCCAAAAATACTTAACGCTCATTCGCTTGGAGAAATCCCAGGCACAACTGGCAGGGAGTGAGAAAAAAATTTCGGAAATCGCGCTGGATTGTGGTTTCGCCAATGTAAAGCTGTTCAACAAATACTTCAAAGAAAAGTACGGCTGCACGCCCGGCTCCTACCGCGAAGCTTCGCTCGCGCCAGAATCACCCAATACGAACCAGAACCGAAAGCCCAAAACATACGAGGAATCTTCAAGCGGGGATTATTATGAGATGGACACGTTAAACGCGATGGGATCATTGTATCGGTATCTGGACGAGAAATCGGAAACGCAGCAGGTGCCGCTTCCACCAACGAAAGCCTTGATGGAAGAGCAACATCATATCGAGATACGGAAAGACCACACTACAGTTCTTTATGAGAAACACTGGAATATTACCATGACTGCCGGCAGAGCAGCAGAAGGTTTGCGCGAAGATTGGCGGAGGCAGTTGGCCGAATTGAGGGCGCGAATTCCGTTTCGTTACATCCGGTTTCATGGCATATTCAATGATGAGATGATGGTGTACAGCGAGAATGAGGATGGAACACCAGTCTACAACTGGTCTTACGTGGACAAGCTCTATGATTTCCTTCTGGATCAGGGGATCCGGCCATTTGTGGAGTTAAGTTTCATGCCGAGTCTACTTGCGAGGTCCAATGAAACGATATTTCAGTGGAAAGGGAATATCAGTCCTCCGTCCGATCCCGCCCGATGGGAAGCACTTGTCAGTGAATTTATTCGCCATTGTTTGAATCGATATGGAGCGCAAGAAGTGAAGAAGTGGTATTTCGAAGTGTGGAACGAGCCTGACCTGGCAGGAGTCTGTTGGGCAGGGAGCAAGGAAGAATACTTTGCTTTTTATGAATCCACCGTTTGTGCGATCAAATCGGTGTTGATCGAACTGAAAGCAGGAGGCCCTGCCATGGGTTACGGCTCCCTCTGGAACGATACTTGGACTGAAGAGTTTTTGGCATATTGCCAAAAACGTGAAGTGCCCCTAGACTTCTTTTCGTTCCATATTTATTCGGAGTATCCGAAACTTAAAATTGATGAAGATCGTCTGACGAAGATTATGCCGCCTTCTTTCTATAAGGAAAGCATTGAACGTTTACGGCAAAAAATGAATGCGTCATCGTACGGGCATGTTGAGCTTCATGTAACGGAGTGGAATTTTTCACTGTATGACCGAAACTTGCTGCACGATACGATGTTTATGGCTCCTTTTGTTATCTACCAAACCATGAATACGCTCGGCGACGTAAAGGCGATGGCTTTCTGGTCCTTTACTGACGTATTCGAAGAAAGCATCGTTCCTGCTTCTCCGTTCTATGGAGGTTTTGGTCTGATCAATCGTGACGGGCTGAAAAAGCCGGCGTATTATGCGTTTGAGCTAATGCAAAAGCTGGGGGACGAGCTGCTTGTAAAGGGAAACGGTTATGTCGGAACTCGAAAAAGTGACGGAAGCATACAGTTCCTGTTCTATCACTACGTACATGTAGATCAGCTGTTTGCGAGTGGAGATTGGTCGGAATTATCTGATTCATCGCGTTATGACGTGTTTGAGGAAAAAGGAATCAAGGCATTTGAACTTTCGTTACATATGCTTTCAGGAACGTATAAATGCACCAGTTATCGACTGGATCGGGAGCACGGATCGGTATTTGACGAGTGGATCCGTATGGGTTCACCAGATTCTTTAACAGCCGAAGAGATCTCCTATTTAAACGGCAGAAGCGGTCCGGTAATCCGGTCAGAAATCGTGCAGGGTGAACATTGGTACAAAGAAATTTTGCTCCCGCCGCATGGTATAACGCTGCTTACCCTCGATCGGCAGTACTAAATGATTGTGTAATCTTCAACTGAAGGCATCCTTTCCGAAAGGGAGGGGTGTTTTTTGTTGTTTAATTCCAGCTGAAGCAGACAAGATAGAACTAAAGGCATGAAGAGGACAAAAAACGAACCAAGATGCGGCAAGTTACAACAAGAAAGCGTTAACATGAAACTTTATACTATGGTTATAGCAGCTAAGAGGAAAGTAGGGGGAGTTTGGATGAAGCGTTTTATGAAATGGATGACAGAATCGTTTGCGCCCAGATTGGAGGCGTTTACGAACAATATTTGGGTTTCGTCGATTCAAGAAGCGATCATGGTCGCTATTCCGATGATTTTTATCGGTTCGATCATTACATTAATTTCGATTTTGCAGGATTTCATTCCGGGAATGCCGGACCTGACACCCATAACGACATTCAGTTTTGGTTTGTTGGGTCTGTTTATTGCTTTTTTGACGCCGTATGTAGTCATGGAAAAAAAGGATCGCCACAAAATTAAGCTGCTTGCGGGGATGTCAGGGGTCTCCCTGTTCGTTATGCTTCTTAATCCGAGCGTGAATGAAGATGGAACCATTCAGTTCATCCTTGAACGATTTGGTCCTTCCGGTATGATCACGGCGCTTTTGGTGGGGGTATTTGTTGCACTTGTCATGAATGTATGCAATAAATTCTCGTTTTTCAAAAAAGGATCATCTCTTCCCGAGTTCATCATGGATTGGTTCGACTTTCTCGTCCCTATTGCTTTGGTGTTAACTTCTGGATGGCTGCTCGTATACCAGCTTCATTTCGATATCTTTGCACTGATCGTAAGCGTGTTCGAACCCATCAATGCGATGGGGCAAAGCCTGACTGGGTTTGTATTGTTTAACTTCATCGGTGTTGTGCTCTATTCCTTCGGCGTAAGTCCATGGGTCATGACACCGATCTGGTACGCCATATGGATACCCGCAATCGAAGAGAATGCCGCTCTCGTCGCAGCTGGACAAGATCCGGTCAATATTAATACCTTCGAAACCTTCTTCTCCGGCTGGCTTGGTATTGGGGGAATGGGTGCGACCTTGCCACTCGTCGTCTGGTTCCTGCTGGCAAGATCGAAAAAATTAAAGTCTGTCGGCAAGGCGACCATTATCCCTTCCTTGTTCAATATTAACGAGCCAGTCGTGTACGGAGCACCGATTGCTTTCAATCCGCTTCTCATGGTACCGATGTGGATCAACGGACTGATCACGCCGATTATTGTGTATTTGGCATTAAATATGGGTTTTGCAAGAATTCCGAGCCAGATCTTTCAATTGTGGTATACGCCAATCGGACTGTCAACCTACATTATGTCCGGCGTCAACGGACTCATTTTGCTTGCGGTAATCCTGCTGATTGTATTCGTTGTCTGGTTCCCGTTTTTCAAACTATATGATGCACAAGAACTGAAAAAGGAACAGGAACAAAACTGATTAAAAAGGATGGATTGACATGAACAAATCGATTAATGAATTGCTGAAGGAAATGACTCTTAGCGAAAAAGCCTCAATCTGCGCGGGATTAAATATGTGGATGACCAAAGGAATTGAGCGGTTAAATATCCCGCCCGTTCATATGTATGACGGAACTAACGGGATCCGTAAAACGAATAGTGACGAAGAAATGGGCATCACGACAGAGAACGTTCCCGCGACCTGTTACCCAACGGGTTCTGCGATAGGCTCCTCTTGGAATACGGATTTGTTGTATGAGGTGGGAGTTGCGCTAGGTCGTGAATCGAAGGCTATGGACGTCGAGTTACTGCTTGGACCGGGAGTCAATATGAAAAGAACACCGCTTGGCGGAAGAAATTTTGAATACTATTCGGAAGATCCATGCTTAACGGGTGAACTCGGTGCATCATTCATTAACGGTATCCAAAGCGAGGGGGTAGGAGCTTCCCTCAAGCACTTTGCTGGTAACAACCAGGAGTTTGAGAAAATGGTAACCAGTTCGGAAATAGACGAGCGGACACTGCGCGAAATTTACCTTAGTGCTTTTGAACGTATCATCAAAAAATCTGATCCCTGGACGGTTATGTGTTCTTATAACTTGTTAAATGGAACGTATACAAGCGAGAATGAACATCTGCTGAATGACATTTTGAGAGAAGAATGGGGTTACGAAGGTGTTGTTCTGTCCGACTGGACTGCCGTTAATGACCGGATTCGCGGCCTGAAGGCTGGACTTGATCTTGAAATGCCGGGTCCTGCTCATTACAATACCAAAGCGATCGTTGAAGCCATTCAGAACGGGACTCTTTCCGAAGAACAGCTGAATCGGAGTGTTGCCCGCATTTTGAAGCTGGTCGAGCGGGTTACGAGCAACCAAGCCACAGACTCTTACGGAGATCAAAACTATCATGCCCTTGCACGTAAAGCGGCAGCCGAAAGTATTGTCCTTCTAAAAAACGAAAATGCGATTCTTCCGCTGCAGCCGGATTCGATCTCGTCGATTGCCGTGATTGGACGGTTTGCCAAGAAACCCAGAATTCAGGGGGCGGGCAGTGCAAAGGTAACCCCTACTAGAGTCGACATTCCTTGGGATGAAATAAAAGAGCTGGCCGGAACCTCGGTAACATTGGGTTACGCTGAAGGTTACCCGGAGGATGACTCCATTCAGGAAGACTTGATTAAAGAAAGTGTATCTTTGGCCAAGAACTCCGATGTGGCAGTAATGTTCGTTGGCCAACCGGAATATGCCGAATCGGAGATGCGCGATCTGAAGAGCATTGATCTTCCGGAGCATCAAGTGAAGTTGATTCAGGCGGTTGCAGCGGTTCAGCCTAAGTTCATCGTGGTGACAAGCAGTGGCTCTGCTCTTGTCATGCGCCCATGGGTGCAGCTTGTGCCTGGTGTTGTTCATTCTTGGTTGTCGGGCCAAGGGATGGGTAGAGCGATCGCAGAAGTATTGTTTGGACAGGAGAACCCTTCAGGCAAATTATCCGAGACCTTCCCAGTGAAGTTGTCGGATAACCCGTCCCATATGCGGATTCGGGGAGAAAACGGCAAACTGTATTATCGTGAAGGTCTATTTGTAGGCTACCGATATTATGACCGTAAAGAACTTGCACCGCAATTCCCGTTCGGTCATGGTTTGTCCTACACTTCGTTTTCATATGCGGACCTCGAAGTAGATCAAGTGGAGAAAGGGGTTACGGTGTCCTTTCAACTGAAAAACACGGGCAAGCGAAAAGGGAAGGAAGTTGTTCAATTATACGTGCATGATGAGGAATGCAATTGGACCCGTCCGGAGAAGGAATTAAAAGCTTTTGCCAAAATCGAGCTTGAGCCTGGCGAAAAACGCAGAATCGTCTTCGAGCTTGAAGAGAGAGACTTCTCATACTACAACACCAAGTATAACCGTTGGATTGCAGAGAGTGGATTTTTCCAAATCGCACTGGGTAGCTCATCCCGAGACATCCGGATCACCGAACGTTTGCATTGCAACTTCGGAAAGGAAGAAGTCACGTTCCACAAGTTCAGCTTGCTCAGCGAATGGTTGAGCGATTCCGTGGCAAAAAAAGTGTTAGAAGAGTGCCTGGATGAAATGAACGAGCACGTCACAGACAAGGTGTATCTAAACGAAGAATTTGTTGGATTCTGGGAGGACTTTCCTGTAGTGAAATTGTTCCAGATGTTTGGGCAAAATTGGATGATTGATCGGTCGCCTGACGAGGTGATTCAAGAACTTATTGCTCGTGTTGAGAAGGCACGGTAATCTTACTTCCTTTAAAAACCATCTTTTTATAGATGGTTTTTTTCTTTAACACTTCGTATGGTTAGTATACTGCTTCTCTCGTTTCACTGTGTCCTTCATCTTTCTTTTTGCGACAAGTATACACAAAAACAGGAGGGAAGCTGAAGGGCACAAATTGAATTTTCTCAATATCGAATAAGTCAGCTAATCGTTTCTTCATATGAAGTGAGTACTGGTACAAAACTAGTGTGCCTCCAGGTCGGAGCGCTGTATGAATCTGTGACAGGATGTTTTGTCTCATTTCTCTAGAAAAATTAAAAAAGGGCAGTCCGCAAATGATGCTATCCAACTGATGGATATGTTCTTGATTGATCCTTTTCAAAAGATAGGATGCATTCGAATGGAACATGAATTCAGGATATGTTTTCTTCAGATTACTTCTCATTTTGGGGTCTCTTTCAAATAAAAACACGGTTGCAGCTTGGGGTAATTCTGCTCTCATTTGACGTGTGACGGCACCTGTTCCTGGCCCCAGCTCTGCAATCGTTTTAACTTCATCCCATTGTACAGACTGGACGATTTTATTGGCTAGAAATTTGGAACTGGGAA
This sequence comes from Paenibacillus sp. FSL W7-1088, assembly GCF_037969855.1. Classification (NCBI taxonomy): domain Bacteria; kingdom Bacillati; phylum Bacillota; class Bacilli; order Caryophanales; family Paenibacillaceae; genus Paenibacillus; species Paenibacillus sp. FSL W7-1088. The sequence continues at coordinate 3,945,022 of NZ_CP150216.1, read as the reverse complement.
GGACACTTCCTACTCGTTTGGGGTTCTTTAAGAATCCTTGCAGGAAAAGAAACGGTTCGGATGTTTTCATCGCGGTATCCTCCATGGTTGCATTCAATGATATTCTCTTGTTGATATAGAAATCATAATGAAAAAAACTAAGGAATTAATAAGCATAATTCTGAAGAAAATCTAAAGATTACATTAGCAAAGCGATACTACTACGTTCAAGACAAAAAGCCTTGCCAATTTATCATGGGAAGAGAGCCTTGCATGCCGGTGTGAAGGAGAGCTCTAATTGATTACCAATATTGAGGATAACGCAACGAACAGAAACGGCCTGCGTCTAATAGGTGGTTGGAAAAATATGAAAGGAGTGGAATGCGAAAGATGACAGCATTATTTTCACATAAGCCCGAAGGATACGAATGTCCATTTTGTTGTGTTTGGGGGATCGAACGCCCCAATCAGGGAACAAAAGAAAGGGATATCATCTATCAGAATGAAAAGGTAACTGCATTTATAGCGAGCAAATGGTGGCCAAAAAATAAAGGACATGTTCTTGTTATTCCGAATCAACATTTCGAGAACATCTTTTACCTCCCTGCGGATTACGCTGTTGAAATTCACCGCGCGGCTCAACTTACAGCATTTGCAATGAAAAGTACATATGGATGTGAAGGGATTTCTACGCGGCAACATAATGAGCCTGCTGGCAATCAAGACGTGTGGCATTATCATCTCCATGTTTACCCTAGATATATGAATGATCAACTTTATCTGTCAAAGGGTTCTCCATCTGATCTAGATGAACGCGCTTTTTATGCAGATAAGCTGCGTTCTTGGATAAAGGAAAACATTTAAGATCTAGCAGGCGAATGATAACTCTAGTCGGAAATGAATCTGAGATTACGTGGGCCCTACAAGAGAAAAATAAGGTTCTTTCATTAAGCTAACAGGAAACGATATCTCAATAAAACTAATGAGTAGTCTGCAATTCTGCAGGCTGCTCATTTGATAAAAAAAGAAACGATGTATGACTTCGCTCCTGGAGAGGGGCTAGGCATACATCGTTAAAATGGGGGGGAACTCCAGCCTGCATATGCTACTCTAGAATGTATTTGGCAATGGTTTCACTCATCTGGATATAGAATGTATTTGCATCGTGAAAACGAACATCGGCTTGGTGAAAAAGTGCGTCATCGATTACAAAAGAGTTTTTTATTTTTAGTGTGTTAGAGTCCAGAATATAGTAGGCGGCTTTCTTAGGCTCCGGTTTAGATGAATCATACCAAGCTTGTGTTTTGTCGACGGCTCCGAAGACAATGCTCTGATCATTTAGTCGTTGTAACAGTCCTTGTGCAGGTAAATCAGTAAACGTCTTGGTCGCAATCAATTGATTGTTAGTATTGTACAGACTAAGCTTATTTTTCTCTTGAATCAGATAATTATTTCCTAAGGATACGTACAAAGAATCGTACATATTATGCGCATACGTTGTACCGAAAACGGCATCCTGTGCTGGCTTAGGCAATGGTCTGATCCATTTGTGTTCCCCGTTAGGCTTATAGCCGTGCAAGGTTTCCACTTCCATCTTTGCATCGTAGATGGGAACAATCACAGTTCCGCCACTTAGAACTTCAAAGTCAGCATGCACAATATTGACGTGATCCTGCGGTTGGACAGCGGAAATAATCTTCTTTCCTGTAGGAATGGAGTAAATATCAATTGTCGTCGTGTTTCTCGGAGCATCAGAATTTAACAAACCGACGTAGTTCCCCTGAATATGTCTTACGTGGCCAGGAAACTCCCTTTTGATAAGCGGCTTGCCTTCCTTTGTATAAAGAGTAATCACACTGGTGTCTTTTGTGAAAGTAATCACGGCTATGCGCCCATCTTCTAGGATATTGAATTGAAAGTGCTCTTTGAATGTTTTGACCCATCGTGGCTTGTTATTTGAATCCAGAGAGATCAACTGGTATACCTTCTTGTTACCGGAATTTACCTCATCGAAGTAGTAGACGTTACCGCTCTGATCTATTTCAAACGAATTGTAGGGCATAGGCGATTTATGAATCCACTTCTGTTTTCCAGTTTTGTCGTCTATCGCTAGTAAGGAGTGTACGGATTTAGTTTTGCCGGTAGAGCGATCTGACTGATACAAGAATGTATATGCAGTTTGAGAGTTAGTCTGTTCTGATACGATCGGGTAGAAGATATTTCCTGTGAAATAATAGTTCTTACTATGTATTTGGGGTGTCGTATCGGTAGGTACGTCATAGGTCCACTCTGGCTTTGGAAGTTGCTTGTAATCAGAAGCAGATACTGAAGTGGCGATGGGGACTAAGGAAATAGTAATGAACGTTGTTAGAGTAGTGATTAGAAAAGTACGTTTGGTGATCCTTTTCATGATATGAGTTCCTCCTAGTCTCGATGTAATGGTCGATATTCTTCTGAAAATGGGATGATCTTGTCTGGTTTATAGCTTGTCGCCACATCAATGGGAGATGTACCTCTTAAATTTGTGACATGGATATTTGTTCCGCGATCTATGAAGTACCCAATATCTACTGGTTCTTTGCCTGGCACCACCTGTTTGGAATGGTTCCATAATAAAGCTAAAATCTTAAGCGAAAACTATAAACTCAACAATGTTTTTTTACATTCCTCCTTTCTTTTGGTAAAATCAACCTTTCAATTATAACATATAATGTACATACTTCCCCAATCCGGAACAAAAAGTGGTGATGATTAAAAAGAGGAGGGCAATGCAAAATGGAGTTCAAATTTGGGAACGTTTCTATTCTTCTCCCCCCTTTACACATTACAATTATCGGAATCATTATTTTTTTCTTTTTAGTAAGGTGGAGCAAGCACTTAGAAACAAGACGTTTTACAGTTTTCTTTTACTTTTTGATCAGTACTTCCATTATTCCAATTTATTCTCGTTATACAACAGAAGGTGTCTTTCAGCTGTTGATTCCCTTAGGATTTATAGTGATCTTTCTGTACTTGTTTCGCAGCAAAAGATATCATCCATCTAAAATGAAAGCGAGTATTTTAGGGCTTTCCGTAGCAATATACCAGTTAATTCTTCAATATGTCGGATAGATTTTGATATTTCTCCTCCACTATTAAGGCTCAAAAAGCGATTCTGTAGCAATAATTCATACATTTTAATGGAATGGAGTGGTTGGTTGGATAATTTCCGAATTGTGTATATATGCACTGAAGAGAAAAGGCATGCACTATTCTGTGTATGCTTGTCGCAGGACAAGAACATTATTACATTCAAAGTCCCTATTTTAGGGGCTTTTTTTGATTTGGCGTGCCCAGCTAAGCACGCATCTTCTAGCCGGTGAAAGTCCGGTCGCAGGAGGGGCCAAGCCCCTGCGTAGCTAGGATACTTGCGTATGGCGAAATCTGTGCGTAAAAGCGTATCGACGAAAGTACCTGTCAGAGACAGGGCGAGCAACAAGCCAGGCTGTAACATAAAGTGAATCCTGCCGCGTCGTTAAAAAGGCCTCGCAAGAGGGACAAGAGGAAGCCGAGTCTCGCGAATCTGGACGAAGGCCAAGGAAGCTGTGAAGAACTTGGAACGACAGCGAAGAATCCTCCGGCGTATAGGGAACAGCATGGAATGAAAGAGGATGCAGTGAACTGGGGAGACCCTCCCCCACACGGATTTTTTTTTTTCTTTTAGGAATTCGTAAAGAGACATTCAATAAGTCCAAAAGACGAAGTGAAACGTCTGTGGGAAGGGAGTCCGAGGGGCTCATAGTACCCAAGAACCCAAGGACAACATAACCTTGGGGAGGGAAGGAGCCCTGCTTTGTTTATGCTTTTGGAGGAGGTACGAGTGAGTGAATGCCAATCGGCTAACAACACCAAAGGAAAAAGTTCAACAACTCCAAGAAAAGCTAGGTCATGTGGCCAAGGAGAACGGCAAGCGTAAATTCCATGCCTTGTACGACAAAGTCTACCGATGGGATGTCTTGTGCGAAGCCTGGAGACGAGTGAAAGCGAACAAGGGAGCGGCAGGTGTAGATGCCATGACGCTGGCAGATGTGGAGGAACAAGGAGAAATGAACTTCCTCAAGGACTGCGAACGAGCGTTGAAAGAAGGCAACTACCATCCGCAGCCTGTACGGCGGCATTATATCCCCAAGAAAGATGGGAAGCCAAGACCGCTGGGCATACCCTCCGTGCGCGACCGAGTCATACAGATGGCAACGAAACTGGTGATTGAACCCATCTTTGAAGCGGATTTTGAGGATGTATCTTTTGGATTTCGCCCGAAACGAAGTGCGAAAGGAGCGCTGGAACGAATTCGGAAAGCCTGCAACCGCAAAGGGAATTGGGTAGTCGACGTCGATATCCAAGGTTACTTCGATAACATGAATCAAGAGAAGCTGATGAAATTGGTGCAGATGCGCATCAACGACAGGCGGATCCTGAAATTAATACGGAAGTGGCTTCAGGCGGGAGTGATGGAAGAAGGAAACGTACGGCGCTCTGATTTAGGAACGCCGCAAGGTGGTGTGATCTCACCGCTTCTGGCGAATATCTATCTGAACTATTTTGACCGACTATGGGAGAAACACGGAAGAGGTCTGGGAGAACTGACAAGGTATGCAGACGACTTTGTGGTGGTCTGCAAAACCAAAAAGGACGCGGAGCATGCATATGAACTTATACGCAGAATCATGGAACGTCTGGAGTTAACCCTGCACCCGACCAAAACCCGCATTGTAGGCTTATGGACAGGAGACGAAGGATTCGACTTTTTAGGGATGCACCACCGAAAAACGAAAGCAGAAACGTCGCAAGGGAAGGTATACTACACCACGCAGCAATGGCTAACCCAACAGGCAGAAGAACGTATTCGTGGAGTGATTAAAGAGCGATTATCCCCACCGAGTATGCGATCCAGATCGTTTGCGGAGCATGTGAAATGGCTCAATCCGAAGATTCAAGGGTGGAGAAATTATTACTACACAAGCTACAGCCAAAAGAGACTCGCTAAGCTGGATTGGTATATGTTGCAACGGTTAACCCGGTGGTACGCGAAGAAGAGGCAACGCAGAAAATGGATGGGTTCAGTATCAGAGGTTAAATATATCGCCAGCCAATATGGACTAAAAACGCTGTTGTAATTTGCATGCGCATGAATGACGAACATCGGAAAGCCGTATGAGGGAAAACCTCACGTACGGTTTGATGAGGAGGGGCTGGGTTTTGCCCAGCCTTTTACTCTAGAGGAACTAAGTTCATATCCAAAGATGAGCACAGTTACAAGGTAGAATTAGAAAATTGTAAGGTAGATTAAAGCAAAACCCCGCAGTCTGAATCGACAGGTAACGGGGTTTTTATTATTATGAATCTGATTTACGGACTTCGATCTGAAATTGATCAGAATATGATTTGAGGTTCCCTGCAAGGCTGGCGAGCTGGCCGGATATGTTCGACAATTCGTTGGCCGATCGCTGCTGCTCCACAGCACTTGCAGTGACTTCTTCGGCCATGGCTGAAGTTTCCTCGGTTGCGGAAGCAATATAGCTCAAGTGCTGCTCCACTTCCTGACGAATAGAGTGCATATCCACCGTACGGCTTTCCAAACGTTGAGCCAGCTCATGCACTTCGTTCGATAAACGGCTAACCTGTCTGAACGTCTGGAGGCAATCAGCGATCTGTTCTTCCTGCTCCTTGACCGCCACCATATTCGCATCAAAATGACTGCCCATACGATGTATCTCTTGAACAAATGAACTCAGGATTTCATCAATCTCCTGAATCGAACGTTCGGATTGCTGAGCGAGCTGTCCCATTTCACCAGCAACGACCGCAAAGCCTTTTCCCGCTTCGCCAGCGCGGGCTGCCTCGATTGAAGCATTCAGCGATAGAATTTGAGTTTGTTTTAAAATGTTGTGTATTTGTCCGCTAATGGAGGAAGCGAGTTCCGATTGAGTCGTCAGTGAACTGGAAATTTCCTGCTGATGCTCAACACGCTTCGCATTCTCGCGGCTCTTTTCAAGCAGAACCTCATGTTCATGTGTAACTTGTACTTGCACGGCAGATAACTGCTCTGAAGTATGGGTAAACTGTTGCACATATGAACCTACTTCATCCATTATTTTGCCGAGACTCTCTGAGTGCTGGACGGATTGTTCTGTCTCTTCGGCCTGTTTCGTAGACCCTATGGCAATTTCTTCGATCGCTCTGGAAAGTTCTTCGGTCTGACGCAGGTTCGTTTGAGCCGTTTCCGCAATATTTTTCGAGGAATGCTGCAAGGTATTGGATCCTTGCTGTATTCCCAACAGAATGTTCGTCAATTGGGCAACCATGACATTAATCAAATCACTGATGTCACCGAGCTGATCGTTTGTCATATGTTTGGACACGACTTTGAGATTCCCATCAGCAACCTGTTCGAGGCTTGACTTAATATCGCGCACTTGTCCGAGAATGCCCCTTACTACGAATAGCATCATAACCAAAGATAGAACGAGTACAACCACAAAAATCGGGATAATGGTCCGATAAGCATTATTCAAGGATGTCTCGGAGACTTGGTTCACTGCTGCAGCAGAAATATCAATGCCCAGATAGCCAATAATAGTACCTTGCGAATCCTTGATTGGTGTAAAGGAGGACAATAGCTGTCCCCAGGTTGGATCATCTACAATGCCCGTTGTGACGACTTCACCACTTAACAAGCGTTCCTGAATCTGGGGTTTGAATTCCATTGCAGTCCCGTAAGGGCTGTATTCCTTATCGTCCCAATCTGCTCCATCCACGGTGTAGATCCACCCGTCTGAAGTTTTGTTATACATATAAACGTATAAGGCTCCCGATTGAAGCCTAACTTTAACGAGTTCGTCTCTAAGACTTTTGTATTCGTTGCTCTCCTCTGAAGCAGTAGAGGATAAAGTCGTGATTAATTCCGATTCCTGACCTAGTTGAGAGGCAGTATTCACTGCCAGCTGCTGATTGTTATGCTGCATGGTCATTAATGATGCATTTTCACTAGAGTCGATAGTGGTCCACATGATTAGACCGCCCATGGCCAGCAGCGGAACCAGAATGATCAAATACAGTTTGAACCTTAAATCCATCTTTTTTTTGCGAGTCTGTCTCACGTTCTGTTCCCCCTTGGAAGTAATAAATAATATGGTTATTGTATAACCCCATACTATTTATCGTAATATTGAAGGGGGAAATGAAGACTAATCCTAAATTTGTATATACATATAGGTTGAAGTGCAGAAAACTCTTGGGATTGGATAAACGTCCAGGCTGCTTTTTCGTCCATGTTTTAGATGAATCTTCATTATCGTACGCAGTGGTTGATTCTGAAAATTGTCCAACAAGCCACCATTCTATAGAAAGTATTTGAATTTCGAAGTGGGGGTGAGGGCAACAAATGGATTGTACTTGGTGGTAAACAGTGTTACTCTAAAAGTCTGTGTTTAACAATACATTTAATATTAGCCACCATTTTAGTTATAAAGAAAGGTAACACTATGATAAAAGTTGATAACTTATCCTTCTCGTTTCCACAAAAAGAACTATATAATAACATTTCATTTACGCTTGAAGAGGCACAACATTGCGCTTTTATCGGAACAAGCGGCAGTGGGAAAAGTACACTGATCGATATCCTGATGGATCCTGAACGATATTTGTTCGAGGGCAAGTTAGAGATAGACCCCGATTGCAGAATTGGGTATGTGAGTCAGTTCTCGCAAGTCGAGAAAACGAAAGAAATGACCGTTTTTGAATATATCGGAGAAGAATTCATCAAGTTACAAGATGAAATCACAGCTATGTATGCGGAGATGGCCACCACGTCGGATATGGATGCGCTGCTTGAAAAGGTTCAATTGGCTTTGGATGCCTTCGAGGCGATGGATGGGGATAATTACGAAAACACCATTAATAAGCAGCTAAACCTTGCCAACCTCATGAAGCTAAAAGACCTTGATGTATCCGAATTAAGCGGCGGGGAATTCAAACTTATTCAAGTAATGAAGGAAATGCTGAATCGTCCAGACTTAATGATCATGGACGAACCCGATGTATTTCTAGACTTTGAAAACCTGAATGCACTTAAAAAATTGATTAATTCCCACAAGGGAATGCTTCTCGTTGTTACGCACAATCGCTATCTTTTGAATCATTGTTTCAATAAAATAATACACCTTGAAAACACGGAGATCCAAGAGTTTGACGGGCGATACATCGACTATAACTTCTCGTTGCTTCAGACGAAGATCGAGCTGCAAGAAATTGCGGTAGCTGAAGCTGAAGAAATTGAGAGGTACGATCATATCATCGACAATCTTAGAGAGATCGCCACGTATAATTCGGAAGCCTCCAGAGGCAGAGCGTTAAAAGCCAGAGTCAAGTTTCAAGAGAGATTGGAAGCGCGTCGAATAAAAGAACCATTTGTTGATATCAAGCAGCCGAATATCCGTTTTGGCATCGAAAAGGAAATGGAAGACACCGTTGTGGTTAACGTCAATAACTATAGCGTTTCCTTTGACGAATTACTTTTGGAAAATGTGAACTTTGAGATCAAATCGACAGATAAAATAGCCCTGATCGGTCCAAACGGTACCGGGAAAACGACGTTACTCCGCGAAATCTTCCAAAATAATCAGGATTCTATTGAAATAAATGCTGATGCTACAGTGGCTTATTTATCTCAGTTTCAAGGCGAAATGCTCAAGGATTCGAATACCATACTAAACGACTTTATTGATGCTGGGTTTCAAACTTATGATGAGATTAGATTGCATCTTTTGGACTATGGCTTTGAAGGAGAAATCCTTGATCAAAAGATAGAGTCTTTATCTGGTGGAGAAAAAAACATGCTTCAATTGGCTAAAGTTTCTGCCAGTCAAGCCAACGTATTGCTGCTTGATGAACCAACAAGCCATTTAGACATCTATTCACAAATCGCATTGGAGAAAGCTATTGAGGACTACAAAGGTGCGATTCTCATGATTTCTCATGATTTCTATTCTGTTGTAAATGGTATGGATTATGTTTTAATTATTGAGGACAAAACGATTAACAAGATGAGTATACAAGAATTTAGAGAGATGATTTATGCGAGTCATTTTGATGAAAACTATCTAGAAACGGAACAAAAGAAAAAGTCTGTTGAAATGAAAATCGAATTGGCTTTAAAAGATACTAATTTTGAACTTGCCAAAGTTTTGGTTGATGAGCTAGAAGAGCTAATTAAGTTCCTTTAAAGTGAATTAGTCTGAGTTCAACGATGAATATGATATTCCCATTTGAAGTCGCTATTATAGCGGCTTTTTATATTGACGGAATGGACAAGAATATAGGGCGATTACCGATTAGATATGGGGCAGATGTCGTAGTCTCTGAACTTGAATCTTTCAAAAATCCAGTAAGCTTGAAATCTCTGCAGAATTCTATCAAAACTATCTTGGACTGGTTCGTTCACAGGCTGGGCCACCTCATGCTGTAGTCTTCGAAACAAAGCCTATTGCATTTGCTCTTCGTGACCTGTTGCCTGAAACAGAACTCGGTTCAGGTACTCAGCCTGGACTTGGTGTCGCTCTGTGGCTTCATGCCCCCAATACGCAAGAAATCCACAACAATCTTATTGCAGCAGGCGTAAAGATTACGTCTTCACCAATAGATGGACCATTCGGACGAACTTTTACATTTGCCGACCCAGACGGTTACCTAGTTACCCTTCACAGTAAAGCCTAATACGAAAGTGTATCTGGCTTAACAATAGTGATAACTTTTTCTGTCACAGTGAGCCAAATGTTATTACAACATTAAGACCTTATTACTAAAAGTTGTATTCTCCCCATACGGTTGACAGGTGAAATGATAAATCCTGTTACTGTGTGGGGAGTTTTTTCATGTTGAAGAATTATCAGCTATGTTGGGTACGAAAGGGTATCTAAAGATATGAGACGTAGGCCTGGGTTCACAGAATCTAATATTTTTACAATCGATATTATAAAGTATTAAATAGTTGATGTAGATTATTCCAAATATGGGTTATGATATTCTTGGGTGGAAGATATAATGCTTTGAATTTCTGTGTACAAGAGGTGGAAAAACAACTATGAAAAATAGAAATATAACAGGTATTGCAGTGGCCATAATTTATTGTGTTGTTCTTTATGTTTATTTAACTGATGCCCCTCCTGGTGAAGCGCCAAATAATCCGCTATGGGTATATTCCTTGTTTCCACTTGGAGTTGTTGTAATTACCTCTCTTTTTGATTATGTGATCAAGTTCGATTTCTTCAGAAAAAGAAAAAAGAAGAAGTAGTAGAAAAGAGTAAAAAATGAATGGTGTCGCGGAACAAGAACATTCTTCCATTCAAAGTCGCTATTATAGCGGCTTTTTTGTTTTAAGGAACCAAGTTCATGTCCCAAGATGAGGACATGAATATGTACCATTGTGATTTGTTGTGTCTCTGTATTAGTCCTCGGAGAAGAAGATATATATGTAAAGCATACAAGTCGCGCTTAACAATGAAATAACATTTTACAGGTACAATATTTTAGAGTACATAAAGTCTAGTTATTATGCGGACAGAGGAGAGGTTCGATTGGAATTCACAGTAAGTAGCTCTGAATTATTGGATAGTATTTTCAAAGCTGCACCGTTTTTTGCCCAGCTTTGCCAGAAAGAAGATATTGCGCTAGCTATCGCCGACAAAGAGAAATTGATATTTTATTCGCCAGACCGCAGCAATCCGCTGGATGTAAAACCCGGTTCACTGATCTCGAAAGGTCAAGGTATTGAAATAGCGATGACGACCAGACAGATGGTCATCAAGTCTATAGGGCAGTTCCTAGTCCTGAGACTATTTTCTTTAATTGAACAAGCTCCTATCGCGACTGCGAGAGAACTTGTTCAGATTAAAAGTTTTCTCAATCAAAGGACGGTCGTAACGCAAGTCTATAAAAATCTGCCCAGCCATAAGCGTTTGTCTGCATTCCTATTAAACGTTTATCGTAGTAAGTGGACTGGTTTAGATGGTACAAAAAGAATACAGCCCGTTTATCTCTAAGCCATTGTTCTGTTTCTTGGGTCATTAGAATTCGTTTGTTTGCTTCTGGCTCGTTTTCGATCTTATGCAATCTAATGTTTAGATGCTCATAAACCTCCGGGGATAGGTGCCTACGTACGACGTGACGATCGTCAAACATAAGACGTAAAAAAGAAATAACCGAATTATCATCAACAACAGCGTTAGCTAATACAAGATCGGCAGCATCGATAATCTCTGGACGAATAAACTCTTCGTAATCTCGAACTTCTACGTTAATTTTCACTCCATATATAGCGCATTGCTCGCTAAACCAGCGAGCGTTTCGTTCCAAGGAATCACCCAATATATGATAGGTCAGAATTGATAGTGTTTGTTGTGGATGAACGGGTGGTCCTTCTAGAAAATTTGGTTCTGATTTTAAGTAGCTGGGACCATAATTCAGATAGTCATGCTTTAACATTTGTTCAGAGATGATGCTCCAATCAGGAAAAAAACTATAAGCAGGGCTATAGGTATGATTATTGAGATCTGCATTCATGCGATGTGGATTGGCTACAAGACTAAGCCAATGTCGAAAATCGTCAGATTCTAGAGGTCCTGGCTTGTTTAGTTGAAATGTCATATAAGTGCATCCTGTTTCTATTCTTTCAATGTCAGGAGGTTGATTGTTTCGTGGGTGGAGTTGAAATGGATGAATATAGGGAAGCGTGTCCCCAGCTAATTCCCTTAGCGGCAATGAACGATAACGGGTTTCCGGTAAGATCCACAGTTCAACCCGATCCAGCTGAGCTCGTCCCGAAAAATAAGCAGGAAAGGCTTCAAGAACAATTTGGGAGTCATCGTTTTCTACCACTCGGAACGGGCCACTTCCAATGGGAAGACGTGCAAATTCCCCAGGTGAACGTTTGGCCGAAGAGAGGGGGAGGATTGAAGCACGTGGAGAAGCAAGCAGTTGTGGAAGAAGGTGATAAGGTCGTCTTAGACTAATTTTAACACAGTATGGGCCTATGGCCCTGATTTTATCTATTGGAAGCTCAGTCCATTCTGTTCGCCCAAATTTTGTTGAAGTTAATCGTTCAAGAGTATAGACAACATCCTTCGCATGGAGTTCGGTATTATCATGAAAGAGTATCCCTTTACGTATGTAAAAAGTCCATGTACTCTCAGTATTATCGGTTTCCCAGTAATAAGCCAAATGAGGAAGGATTTCGTTATTGTCATCATTCTTGATAAGAAGCGTATCAAAGAGTTGCCGGGCCATATGCCACTCCGTACGCCGAAGTGTAAAAGCCGGATCTAAATTAGTCATACTTCGATAAAAGGGAAGACGCAGCGTGTCTAATTGATAATGTTCATTCTTATCTACGCGGTAACCATACTGTCCCTCTAGCCACTGTACAAATCTGCCACGTATTACATCGTCCACGTGGTGGTTCTCAAGTAATCGTATTCCATCATGAAACCTTCCTTTAATCGTTGCCTCCTGGGCAAGTGCGAGCACTACTTCCGCTTCCGAAGTTAATATAGTCAGCGTTGAGCGATTACCTCGTCCGCGTCCTGGAGACCATGCAATCCACCCAGCCGTACATAAACGACGGATGATCCACTTTACATTACGTGGTGTGCAGTTCCATACTGTGCCCAACTCCTGTAATGTCGTCTTGTGTGAAATCTGTGCTTCGAGCGTGCTAAACAATTTTTTGAGATTGAAGAAATGTTCAGATAACTGCAGAAGATTCACCTCCAAATAAAAGGGGAAGTTTAAAATTTGAAACTATACTCTTTTTATTTCCCTTATTTTAACTACAATCATAACATACGAACCATAAGTGCAGCTAAATAGGAAGGAGAATGTTATGGAAATGAAGCCATGATCATCATCGGCCAGCTTTAATAAAGGCAAAGGAGTGTATCAGAGAATGGTTCACTGTTCACGAAGAAAGAGGTGGCTGTGTTGACTAACGAAGACTCAGGTCGTATAGGTGCAGTTAAAGATCATTATTTTCTCGCTATTGGTGCGGCCGTTTTGGTCACCTTGCTGTGGTCGACATCCTACATCTTAAATAAGATAGCGTTTCAACATACTATTGGACCTTTTACTTTAGCTGGATTACGATACGCCGTTTCTACAATCACTTTGGTACTCATTAGGTTGATTTTGGTAAATCGAAAAAATATAGCACCAGAAGTGGATCTTCAAAAGAAAAGAGGCCGTATCAAATTACAACCATATTATATCGTTGTTCTTGGAGTAACTGGATATATGATGGCACAGGGACTGCAATACGCGGGGCAAATGCTGGTCACCCCAACACAAACGAGCATGGTACTTTCAGTTGGTAACACTGCCGCTTTAATTATACTAGATGTTTTTTGGCTCAGAGAGTTACGTGGTCGCTCATCTTTTTTAGGCATATTGGTAGCAATGACTGGAGTTGTCGTTTTCTATTTCCCTTGGGATTTTGGGGGAAGCCACTTTAGTGGAATTGTTCTAATACTCGCTTCTTGTGCTGGATATGCTATCCATCTGGCATTAACGAGGCACTTACTTAAAAACGAAAAAGCGAATCTGGGTGATCTAGTTCTCATGCCCATGGCGATTGGTGCCTTTGGGATGTTAATAATCGGACTCATTTTTGAAGGTTTACCAAGCATCTCTTGGCCACTTGTTGGTATCATACTTTGGCTGGGGATTATTAATGGTTCATTTGCATTCTCCTTATGGACTTGGACTCAAAAGCACTTGCGAGCCTATGAAAATAGTCTAATCAACAATTTGATGTTATTGGAGGTAGCTGTATTGGATGTTCTCATCTTACATCGTAATTTATCGGTTATTGAGGTCTTGGGAATACTAATGGTAGGATTGGCTGTAGTATTCGTGCAAATATACTCTCATTTAAAAAGACCTACTCAGTAATTTTCTTAGGTTTTAAACAGTTAAAAAGTTCGAATCTTAAATATATATAAAAACAGGATTGCAAATCTTATGGTTTACCTGATGTTCTGGAGATAAGGGATATAAAACTGCCATCCATTAAGAAAGACGATAGGATGATGCTTAAGGTACGAAATGCTTTGATTAATACATTTAACTATAAGGTTGGTGATCATGTTATTGGAAGTTGTTTCGGATCTCATGCGGAATACGTTTGTCCTCGTCAGAATGTACTAACTTTTATGCCGAAAAATGTAGACATGGACTTTTTAAGTCAACTGATGGAGGATTACAAAATAAAATCTTTTATTGAGAAGTGCTATCCTTTAGAGCAGATCATAGAGGCTCATAGACATATGGAAAGCGGACGAACAAAGGGGAAGATTGTACTTAAACTGTAGTTGTGTTTATTCAACTAACAGTATATTAACGCAACGTGCCTACGATGCCTGGACCCGGATATTCTGGAGATGAGCGGGGAGAATCAGGAGCTCGAGAAGTGGTATTTGTGGGGCGCGGGGAAATTTCGACTTCATGAATGACTACCCCCATTAAATAAGTGTCGAGAGACATAAAAAGGCTCCCATTAAAGTTGCTATTTTAGCGGTACAAGTGATTTACTGAAACTCTGAAGGCTGGTTTATGGTCAAAATTGATCGGAAGTATATCAACTAGAACTATGAACCCATCAATAAACACTTTAGCAAAGAAATGGAGAGATAGTGAATATGATTTTTGGATCAAAGGGCGAGGAAACGCCGAGATCATAGATTGTGCTGATTTGTTTAGGGAGTTCTTTATTAGCAACATTGCTCCTGTTATTTATTCTAATCGATATTTTGTGATAAAGGTTTTCTTTTTTTATGGCAGGAAAAAGGTAATCTGAGCACGAAATATGTTGATGATTATGCTAAAAAAGTTGCTTTGTGCACAATGATGTACCCAAAGCTGGATGTGCTTGAGCAAAGGGAAAGGTGTGCCACTAATCATGAAAGAACCGTCTGAACACCTCATTGCCATGCTGGGTCAGCCTTACGATTCCAGGCGTGTTCAACAAGTATTGCAATCCTTCGGTGTCAAACGTATACCGAAGGCGAGCGGTTATTTTAGTGACGACATTATTTGGTCTGTAAAGTCATCTATCCGCCTTGACGTTTATCGCTCCCCGAAACTTCATGAACTGACTGGACGTGACGATCTGAACACGGATGAATGGATGATCGGGGCCGTCCATTTTCTAGCTCCTGGCTCGGATGACCGAATCCATACCCCGTTTCCGGGACAGCTTCCTGCAGGAATGACAATGAATTCAACGCCAGATGAGTTGATTCGTGAATACGGTCAACCTGCATTGTATGAAGAAGGGGATTGGCTCGGGGGCACCGGTCCGTTTCTGGCATGGCGCGAATCCGGTATCAATGTCGCCATTGAGTATGAAACGAACGAGGACGGCAGTGCAATGACTTGTTATACTGCCTGTTTAGTTGGATGCATCGGCGCTTGGCGAAAGGATTACCCGGAGGTTTTTGTTCCCTGAAGACATCAAAAAAAGAAGCAGCGACGCTGGACTGCACCCCCATGGTATGACAGAGACCAACCATGGGGGTGCAGTCCATGCACTCTTGTCTAACTACAACTGATTAATTTGAAGTTCGGAATAAAAGGAGTATTCCCGGATTCAGTTAATTCAAAGTGGAAACTATATTATAATGACCTGTTTCGCGATATTGAGATTATTGGCTAATGCTCATGGGAAACGTCAACCTGAAAAGTCCGTTACCCTGAACAATTAATCAATACCTGTCTGGATATGTTTAATAGTCAACAATTGCCTTTGTCGGAGCTGGAGTTTACCTTCAATCAACTGGACTGGCTGTATACTTTCATCAGTGCTAAGGAGCAAACAGAGCATCGAGGGGATGAGGCAGCGGCGATGATTAACCAGGTCTCCGAACAATTTATTCAGTTCATTTTGTGTAAATCCGCTGAGGAAGAACCTTATGGAGATTTGCATAGTTTATGCGGTGCTGTATGTGCCTTGGCACTTGTTCAATCCGTGCTTCCCGAACAGGTAATCAGTGACCGAATCTTGAATAAAGTACTGGACCGTAGGCCCTTTATTTAAGGGTAATACAGAAATTCTGACGAAATTGAGATAGGACAGGTATCAGTTGATGCCTGTCTTTTTGTTTTTTGCTCCCGAGAGGAAGCCGGTGATAGATGCAAAGGGTACCTTAATGCCATCATTCCATTAATCTGGCAGCATGTTGTTCCCGATATTGCTGGTCCTGCGTAGCTGGCAATGTCATAGCTCGGTCGATTTTCCGTATTCATGAACAAGAGCGAATAATAATTAAGATTTTCAATGTATTTCAAAATTCCAATAATTGTAAGCTTGTGGTGAGGAGCGTGAATCATTTTGTACCACATGCATTCTCACCGAACAAAGAATCCTGATCCAGATTTCTACCTCATTCTCGAACGTTGTACGGTTTAAAATACAAATTGCCGGTCGTATGATTTTCTAGTTGCAGGGTAAGATAACAACCATATGATGGTTTTGATTACTTTAATAAAGGAGAAGACCATGGTTGAAAAACACGACCCTCAAATGAAAAATCATCAAATGTCTACATGGCTTGATGATTTAAAACAGAAATTAAACCATATGGATGATGCCGAAATCATTGAGCACAGAATAGGTACCGGTGCTTCAGTCCATCTTTTATTTATAAAAACGTTAATTGATCAAGAGCGTTTAAACGAGGCGATTCTTCAGCCACTTCAGCGATCTGCTGGCCATTCGGTTTCATCATGCATAATCAATTCCAAAGTTTCTGAAGTTATATCGATTGAAGATGCTGGGCAAAAAATAATGCAAGGATTTATTCTTCTATACGATTCAGTCAACGATCAATGGCTAGGCGTACAATTGGAAAATCCTCTTGGTCGGGCAGTTGAACCTTCCCAAACGGAAACTGTTATATATGGAGCGAAAGACAGCTTCAGCGAACAAATCGATAAAAACATTACAATGTTGCGCAGGCGTTTGCCTATAACGACATTAAAAACGGAAAGCTTCACTATCGGATCACTAAGTAAAACGAAGGTTGTGTTAATGTACATAGACGGAATAATTAATCCGGAATTTGTTTCCCTTGCAAGAGAGAAAATTGAAAGTGTGGATTTCGATCAGTTTTTAGACTCCGCACAGCTTGCAGCTTTTATTGAAGATCATAACCATACAGTCTTTCCGCAGTTTCTACAAACGGATCGGCCGGATGCCTGTGCGTACGCCTTAGGTGAGGGTAAGCTGACTCTATTAGTCTCCAATTCACCGTTTGCCTTAATTTGTCCCATTACATTATTTCATCTATTTCAATCGCCAGAAGACTACTTCCTTCGTTGGCCGGTAGCCAGTTTTTTACGTTTAATGAGGTATGGAAGTTTTATTATTTCTTTGACGATGATTCCTTTTTATGTTGCGTTAACGACATTTCATTACCAAATGGTTCCACTACCGATTCTCTTCGTATTATTGGAATCGAGAAGCAAATTGCCCTTTACTCCGTTTGTGGAAGGAATTTTCATGATCGTAACGCTGGAAATCATCAAAGAAGCAAGTTTGCGAATGCCGACCAAAACCAGTCAAACTTTAGGGGTTATTGGTGGTATTGTCATTGGACAAGCAGCTGTAGAAGCAGGCTTTGCAAGTAAAGTATTAATTGTTTTGATGGGTATATCCGCTATTGCTTTCTTTTTAGTTCCCAATTATCAAATGACAAAATCCATGGTTCTGTTGCAAGTGCTTCTTCTTATCCTTGCATCGTTTCTTGGGTTGCCGGGAATCGTGATCGGGCTGATCGGGATTCTTGCACATATCCATGCATTAACGTCATTAGGTCAACCTTATTTAGCGCCGCTTTCTCCTTTTTATGGAAAGGATTGGATTGACCTCTTTATTCGCGGACCTTTGATTTGGATGAAAACGCGTCCGAATAATCTAAAACCACTACAGAAATGGCGACAGGAGAAGATGAAGAAATGAAGACTTTATCCTTATTCAATCAAACTTTCACCCTTGGCGGCATCCATTTCCTTTTATTGGTCAATCGCACGCAAATGCATTACTTTATTTTAATCATGCCGGTTTATTTGGTTCATTCGTATATGGTTTGGGGAATTGTCGCCTTGGGGTTACTGTCCCAACTTAATTTGATGATGCTGTGCAAATGGTTTACTTCCAGTTATGCAAAGAGAGGCTATCAAGGAATTGTACAGCTTTTTGGGAAACGGACAGTTCAAGTTTTCGCAATATTTGGTTTTTTGATCATATTGTTAAAAATCTCAATCATAACACTGGGTTACGTTGAAATGCTCCATAATTTTATTTATCCATCAATGAATAAAAAGTGGCTGATCTTTTTTATTCTTTCGATCAGCTTATTTGTGGCTTCACATGGAATGGAGAAAACATTGCGGTTTGTCGTCATCGCCTTTTTTTGTGGGGCTTGGATCTTAATCATGTTTATACCTTTTTTCTTTCCGCCGATTGCAAATTACCGCGATTTATATCCTCTAATACCCACCGAATGGTCTGGACAATCATGGCAGGGTTTGTTGTTTATTTGGTCGGCATTTTCCGGTCCAGTATATTTGGTCTTTATGGTTCCATGGTTAAGCTCCAATCAAAAAATATCGAAATATCTTGTCATTGGAAACATGCTGACGATTATCGAATATTCATTATTATTCATTGCTACGGTATTGTTTTACGGTTCGAACTTCTTAAACAAGATCAATTTTCCGGTAGTATATATGGGAAGATACATTCAAACGAGCGGTTTAGAACGAATCGATTACATACTTATCTCTTTCCACATGTTTAATTATGTATTTGACATTTCAATTCTTCTGTTGTGTTTTTATGGAGCAGGAAGAGTCTTTATGAAAAAAATGAATGCACGCACAACTCGGATCGGATTATTGTCGAGTTGGTTCGTCATTTTGATAAGTATCATCATAATGGATCAATGGTTATGGCAAACGGTTCCGGGTCAAAAGATGTTACTGAACATTCAAATTTGGCTCGGCGCAATCATTTATTTACTTGTTCCTACGATCCTTTTCACTGTGGTTAAACGAAAGGAGAGTATGTAGGCATGATACCATACAAGCATTATGGTTTATTGGCGATTGTAAGCCTTATGTGGATAGTCGGTTGCTCTTCTCCATATGTCGAGAACAATATGATCGAAGAGATCGCTCCGGTAGTTTTCTGGTCGATTGACAAGGGGACGGAAGGAAAGTTTAAAATCAGCACTTTAGTACCACCACTCATCAAAGAAAAAAAACAATTTCTCTCCAAGGAAGTTGATCTGTTAAAGCAGGGAGGCAAGGAGTTTAATTTAATTTATTATCGAGAATTGAAGCAGGGACAGCTGCGAATGTTATTAATCAATGAGGAACTGGCAAAAGAAGGTGGCATTGAAAAGCTGATCAATACGATATTGGTTGATCCCGATATTTCAATGCGTGTCTATTTATTGATTGTCAGAGGCGATTTTGATGAATACATAAAAAATCAATTGACGAAGCAAGAAAACCAAGATTATTTTCTTTATCGGATGTTAAAGCATTACGAGGAGCATAACCAAGGTGAAATGAGCATTGTCAATATTCATCAATTTATGAAGATGTTATATTCCCCTCTTAAGGATCCGATCGTGCCGGTTTTTCATGCGGATAAGAACAATTTCAATTACGTAGGAACGGCCTTCTTCCGAAATGATAAAGAAGTAATGGTCACTCAAGACGTAAGCGATGAAATTTTTCAACTTCTGGATAACGATCATTTCTTGAAAGTTTTGGCCATTCCAAAGTTATCTATCAGTTTAGGACGTGTTCGATCCAATATTCGCATGAAACTATCGAGTGACTATTCATCCTTGTCTTTACATGTAGGATTGAAAGGAAGAATTGAGGAATACCAGGGAGAAAAGAATATTCAAAGCGAGGAACCATTGGAACATTTAATTCATGAGATTGAGGTATACCTTGAGGAACAAACGTCAGAATTATTAAAAAGTATGCAACGGTTGAAAGTGGATCCCTTAGAGGTCGGAACACATTCACTTAAGCCGTTTTCTAAAGAACTAACGGAAGAGCAATGGTTGAAATATTGGGGAAATATGAAAATTAATGTTGACTTCGACATCAAAATACAGCCTTTAATTAATGTTGAACGGCTGTCGTGATTCAAAACAAGACAATCATTCCGAGCCGCTTGATATAAGCGGTTTTTGTTTGCAAAAAAATGGATGACTCTTGTGTCAATACGCTAGATACAGGGTTATCTACTGCTACGAAGGGACTGAGACAGCCGAAGTGGGAGCTTGCATGCTCTTTGCTGATACTTTTTATTGATACTTCGATGAATTATGGAGTCCAAACACTGATTTATACGTCATGTGAGAATAAAGAGATTTTAATCGAAACAAAATAACACATTCGTCCATATGATATTAAAAATTAAAAAAATCACTTTTTCCCATATAAGATGTAACTCTAAATAACATTAAAACCTCAATGCTCTGGTTCACTTTCGGATAAGCCAATTCACGATCCAATTGGAGAATGCGACAAACAGCAGCTGATCAGAAAATCAGCTGCTGTTTTCATTAAACGAACGGGCAGGATATCAGGGAAATAAGTGGAATTTTATATGATATGTTTTAAGCATTCACGAATGGATCGATTAGATGGTCGTCAAAATTTACGATTGAAAGAATTATGAAGCTACTTAAATTATAAATGAAAGAAGGGATAGAAGATGATACGAGAAATCAAGTATACTATCAATTATCTCGATCGCCCTTGCAGAAGCAATTTACTGAAGAGATTCTTACCGAAGCAACAAAGCGATATGACATTAATAATGACACTGTTCGTTTATTAGGGGGGTATGAAAGCTTTGTTTATGAATACCAGAAAAACAATGCATTTTTCATCTTAAAAATCTCACATACAATTAGAAGATCAAGAAATAATATACGGGGTGAAATTGAATTTTTAAATTTTTTGTCCAATAAAGGACTGGCAGTTTCAAATGCTGTTCCATCGACCAGGGGTAATATGGCCGAAGAAATTGCTGCAGAAAATGGTTCGTTCCTAGCCATTTCATACGAAATGGCTCTTGGGAAAGAAGTGTCGGATGCAGATTGGAATGAATCGCTTTACGAAAAATGGGGCGAATTTCTGGGGAAAATCCATCATGCCACTAAGGGTTATAAATGGAGCAATCCGGCGTTTAAACGACAGACCTGGGACCAAGAAGTTCAATTAAAGGCGGAGAAATACCTGCGACCTGATGATGTAATGATTTCAATTCTAAAAGAAAGATTAACAAGCTTAATTCTCTGCCCAAGTCCAAAGATACATACGGTTTGACTCACACTGATTTTCATCAAAGTAATTTTTATCTGCATAACGGAGACATTTATTTGTTCGATTTTGATGATTGCGGTTATACGTATTTCGTAAACGATATTGGGATTACATTGTATTATGCACTTTCTTATCCGTTTAAGGAATTTGAAAATAAAACGGAATATTATAAATTGTTTTTCCGCCATTTTATGAAAGGATATCTGAAGGAAAATACAATGTGTCAAATTTAAATGAAGAATCAATGAACTGGTTAAAAGAGCTTCAACGAGTAGCCGCTTCTGATGACCCTATGCTGCCGATTGATTTTGTTCAAGAATTAAAAAAACATTTATAATAGTATTTATTAACCTGGGAGCATCACATTTCACTAACGGGAAACGATAGTTCAAAATGACCTGTAGAGGAAATTAAGAATGTATCCGAGATAGACCAGCTATACTTGAAGAAATTCCGAATAAGAGGTAAGTATGATGAACACATTAAAATGGTTTCAGAACTGGTATCTTGAAAACTGTAATGGTGATTGGGAGCATTCATACGGTGTGAAAATTGATACTGTGGATAATCCCGGTTGGTCTGTCGAAATCGACTTGACAGATACTTATTTAGAAGACGTACCGTTTGAGTCAATTGAAGAAGAGAGAAATGAAGAAGATTGGTTCTATTGTATTGTGAGAGATGGAGTGTTTCACGGTGCAGGGGGAGCAACAAATTTAGAAGAGATACTAGATTCCTTTAAAACTTGGGTTTTGAGTTTGGAAAGAAGTTAATTATGCAGTAACCGAAGATGAGACATTGAAAGGTCCTTGGAGATAGTGAAGGGAGACACAAGGTGTATAGTTACAACGAATTCACCGAAGATTTAAATCTCGGACATGAAATAGAATTTATCTTGAATGATACTCATTTCTTAATCAGTTATAATGTAAGTGGTTGTTACTGTATTAAGGAAAATGAAGAAGCACAAGTTATGTACGAATCAGTTGAACAACTATTAAATCAAGTTAAGATTAATGGTAAAACATTAAAAAGTTTATGGGGAAATATCATTGTGAGTGACGTGTTTTGACTGAAATTAATCAAAAGGCCATTTCATGTAAACAAATAAAACAATCTTGATTTTTAAACCCCTGTTGATATTATCTTAGAATCAACGGGGGTTTTTATTGCATGCTTAAATCAGCGCAAATGCGCAGAAACTATGGGATAAGGGCAATTCAATAGGTAAACACCAAAAATCACGCCAATGGGAGTCATATAAGGAGAGGATCAAAATGTATCTAAAAGAATTTGATTTAGATATACCATATATTGTTGATGATGAAAATATTGAATCTATAATAAAAAAACAAAAATGTGAGTACCACGAAGCAACAAAATTAGATTATGAGTTGAATTGGAAATGGAAGAGACGTTCATTCAGATTGGAAACTCGCTGTATTACAGCGATGTATGAACGTTTATTTGGGAAGTACAAAACGAAAGATTGTTGGAAAGTCCTAATAGAATGTGTAGAAAACATTTCGGACGAAAGGATTGTTAACGATTCAGGTGTGTGTTCGGTGCCAATCCAATGTAGTTTGAATGACTTCGATGCAAAAAGTGAGTTGGAGAAAAAAAAGACTACGCTTCGACTGCTAATGGATGGGATAGAAAAACTTGCTCTAAGTAACAATTGGGACATTAAACCATTTCAAGATATCGCTTTGCAAATAGAGCAGTTAGGTTATGTTAATGAATGGACTTGGAAGAAAAACATCAAGAGCCCTAATAAGAAGTACTATGCTGAAGTCATATGCCATCATAATGTAGAAAGCATGGATATATTTATATCTATTTTACAACGAGATGGTACTCAAGTACTTTTAGAGAAGGTCATTTCAGAGCAACCAGATGAATTCGCTTATGCTAGACATTTAGGCGACCTTAAATGGGTATCTGATTTTGAAGTTGCTTTGATTAATAAAAAAGGCACTGGAAAGTTTTTGGCAACCCTAGAGCATTAATTATTTTGTCATTAGAAAGAGAGGTGTCGCGGGACAAGAACTTATTCCTATTGAAGTAAATCCATTCAATGAAATTTGTTCATATATGAGGAACTGGAGTATGATGGGGAAGGCAATGCTGATCATCACCATATAATAAATAATTTTATTTTTATTGTTAACCATACAGTAAAGAGTTACCAAAAACCTAATGCTTTTCTTCTTAGCTATTGTTCAAAAGGATTTCCCTTGGAAATTCCCTATAAAATCAATACCACATAACTTCCTTGAAGGGGGACATCTGTTTTGGATGAGCAATTTTTAGATCTACTGGCCGAGAAATATGATACGGAAGAAAAAATCATAACAGAGATCATCAACCTCGAAGCGATCTCCAATCTGCCGAAGGGAACTGAGCATTTTGTCAGTGATTTGCATGGGGAGTTTCAGGCTTTTCAGCATGTACTAAGAAACGGTTCAGGTACGGTAAAAGAGAAAATCAAAGAGTTATTCCGGAAGGTTTGGACGGATCAAGAAATCAATGATTTTGCGGCGTTGGTCTATTATCCGGAAGAAAAAATAAAGCTGGTCATAGGGGAGCTGAGCAATAAACAGGCTCTGAACCAGTGGTACAGACAAACGATTGAACACATGCTTAAGCTTATTTCTTACGCCTCTTCCAAGTATACACGCTCGAAATTGCGTAAAGCTCTGCCGGAGCAGTATGTATATATTGTAGAAGAGCTTCTATACAAGACGGATTCGACCAACAATAAAGATCCTTATTACGAGGAAATATATCGGCAAATTATATCTTTGGGCCAGGCGGACAATCTCATAATCGGCCTTGCTTATACGACCCAGCGCCTGGTGGTTGACCATCTTCATGTGGTTGGCGATATTTATGATCGGGGGCCGGACCCCGATAAAATTATGGATACGTTAATCAACTACCATTCTGTAGACATTCAGTGGGGGAACCATGATGTGCTCTGGATAGGCGCCTACGCAGGTTCTCTGGTCTGCCTTGCGAATATTATCCGGATCTGCGCCAGATACGACAATCTGGATATCATCGAAGATGTATACGGAATCAATCTTCGCCCACTGCTAAACTTGGCGGAGAAATACTATGAGGACAATCTATCGTTCAGACCTAAGCTACAGGCTGGTCATAACCTATCGGAGCAGGAAATTCTGCAGATCACCAAAATTCATCAAGCCATTGCCATGATCCAGTTTAAACTTGAAATCCCGATTATCAAGAGACGCCCATACTTTAATATGTCTGAAAGACTTTTGCTGGAGCAGGTTGATTACGACAAAAATGAAATCAACATCTGCGGCAAAACATACCTGCTGGAAAACACCTGTTTCGCAACCGTAAATCCGCAGAAGCCTGAACAATTGCTGGAGGAAGAACGCCAGGTGATGGAAAAGCTGCTGTTCTCCGTTCAGCATTCCGAAAAGCTGGCCAGACATATGAACTTTCTTATGAAAAAGGGCAGCCTTTATTTAAAATACAACGGGAATTTGTTAATCCATGGCTGTATTCCTTTGGATGAAGAAGGAAATATGGAAGAAATGCAGATTGAAGACAAGACGTATGCGGGCCGTCAGTTGCTCGATGTTTTTGAAGATCACTTACGTTACGCCTTTGCCCATCCGGAAGAGACAGAAGATCTGGCGACGGATATGGTATGGTACATCTGGACAGGGGAATGTTCCTCGCTCTTTGGAAAGAGAGAAATGACCACTTTTGAACGGTATTTTATCCAAGATAAAGAAGCACATAAGGAGAGAAAGAACCCTTACTACCATTTACGTGAAAATGAAGAGATCACTCGAAAAATTTTGCAGGAGTTTGATTTGAATCCAGATCACGGACATGTCATTAACGGTCACACGCCAGTCAAAGAAAGTCGTGGAGAGAGTCCTGTTAAAGCAAACGGAAAAATGATCGTGATTGACGGCGGTTTTTCCAAAGCCTATCAGTCCACAACGGGCATTGCCGGATATACCTTGTTGTACAATTCCTTTGGCATGCAGCTCGTCGCCCATCAGAAATTTAATTCAAAAGAAGATGTGTTATGTAACGGAACGGACGTGTTATCTCTAAAAAGATTGGTGGACAAAGAACTGGAGCGGAAGCTGGTGAGGGAAACCAATGTCGGGGAGAAGCTGCTGCGGAAAATCTCAAACTTGAAGGATCTATTAGAATATCGCTACATGAAATGAAACGATTGCTAAAAGTACACACCCGGATCAACCGTTTGAGTGTATTTGACGTAAACGCTCGTATTGGGCAGGGAAATCATCATACCCTGCCTTGCGAGCCTTTTCTTTTTTATAGAGTGATTTGACACAAAGCAGGGCATAGTGAAGGTTGGCTGAAGCCAGAAAAGTCACCAGTTAAGCTCGCTGCTATAGGCCTCCAACTGGCAATATAGGTGTGGTGTATCGCAACGAGCACGTCATCGAATAGAAGCTTTAAGCACTGAAACCCTTTCTTTTATTATGACGTTAATCGATAAGAAGATGATTATAGCACCTTCCCAAAGTTCGCTCTCCGTTAGACCAGCTTCTAGTTCACCACACGTAATATGAGGTTTTATTCAGGTTTACAGATCAATTTTCCAGTTACCCATCATTTTGGCGACTTCTGGATCGCGGTACGATAAGAAAAGACTCTCCCGTGTATCCAGCGCCGAAATTTGTTCAATATCTTCGGTACTCAACTCAAAATCGAATATGTTGAAATTTTCGACGATCCGCTCTTTATTCACTGATTTTGGAATTACAACGATTCCACGCTGAACAAGCCAACGCAACACGACCTGTGCGACAGACTTACTGTGTTTTACGGCAATCGATGTCAGCACTTCGTTGCCAAACATGTTATTAAGCCCTTCAGCGAACGGAGCCCATGACTGATGTTGAACTCCTTGTTCTTTCATAAAGGTAGCGCTCTCGGTTTGCTGATAGAACGGGTGCGTTTCGACCTGGTTAACAGCTGGCACAATTTCATTGTGCACGATAAGGTCCATCAGACGGTCGGGCAGGAAGTTACTGACACCGATCGCCTTGATTTTACCTTCACTATACAGTTCTTCCATTGCACGCCAAGCGCCGTAGTAATCGCCAAACGGCTGGTGAATTAGATATAAATCGAGATAATCTAACTGTAGCTTACTCAAGGATTTGGTGAAAGCCAGCTTAGCACTCTCGTAACTGGCATCCTGAACCCAGAGTTTGGTCGTGATGAACAGCTCCTCACGTGGCACGCCACTGCGCTTAATCGCACGTCCAACCGCTTCCTCATTCAAATAACCGGATGCAGTGTCAATCAACCGATAACCTGCCATCAGCGCCTCATATACTGCATTCTCGCATGCTTCAGCATCTGGAACTTGGTAAACACCAAAGCCGATCATCGGCATTTTCACACCATTGTTTAATGTTACGGTTTGCATTGTAATTCCTCCTAATGTTTAAATGTAGTATGCAACAGCCCTTAGATTCAAAATTTGGGCACCTCCACAGGGCTTTCCCTTAATGGTATAGTTGCATTACAATAAACCTATCACCTTCGTGTTACACGAAGGCAAGCATACTTCGCAATTTATTTTTTCAAGGAGGTCTTCTCATGCACACCGTCAAAGAAGCCGCGCAGATAACAGGACTTACCGAGCATGCTATTCGCTTTTATACAGATAAAGGCTTGGTGCCAAGTGTACAGCGCAATCAGAATAATATTCGAATGTTTGACGAAGAATCAATCAACTGGTTACATGGGATTAAATGTCTCAAACAATCCGGGATGCCGATCGAAATCATTAAGATATATGTTGATTTCTGTCTCGAAGGAGATTCAACGATTCCACAACGTTACACACTTATGATGGAGCATAGGGAAGCAGCTCTTGCCAAGTTTGAAGAAGCCAAACAGCACTTAGCTCATTTGGAAGAAAAAACTGCTCTATATCAAGCAATAATGGAGAACCGATCCCTAGACACAACCAATCCCGCAAACTGGGATAGAATTAAACACATGCATGGAGACGTATTTTATGCTTCCTCTGCTGGTGAGGTCTAAAATATAAAAGGGTGGATAGACAGCTAACGAAATTAAAAAGCTGCTGAGATTGGTATCATTGAAGGTAAGGGAGTAGGGGACGATCAATTTTCATTGCATCAAAACATCATAACTGATTGAGCTTGCTTTCAGGCTCCTCACCATTTTCTACACGTTTTATATTCTTGATAAAGAAATCATATCTTGTTTTATGATAATTCCGACCATCAGGCATTCCTGCTGTATGGGGAGTAAGATCACATTACCCAGATTCCGGAGCTCACTATCAATAGGAAGCGGTTCAGATTCAAAAACATCCAGGCATGCGCCTGAAATATCCCTGTTTTTTAATGCATCAATCAAGTCTCTTTCGTTGACAATGCCGCCGCGGGCTGTATTGATAAAAAGAGAGGTATTCTTCATTTTTTTGAATGCCGTTTTGTTGATCAGCTGTTTGGTTTGCTGATTCAAGGGTACATGTACACTGACTATGTCCGATGTCTCGCATACGCCAGCACATTCATATCAAAAACCTTGCAAAACGCAGCTACTTTTTTTCCGATAGCGCCCAAACCAATAATCCCAATCGTTTTGCCTTTTAATTCACTGCTTGTATAGTCCAATTGATTTTCATCCATCTTGTTTTTCATGAAAGTATCAAGAAAAGGTATGTTTTTATAGTAAGAAAATATCAACGCCATTACGTGTTCGGCCACTGCCTGGGCATTCACTCCTGCAGCATTGGCCACCCAAATGCCGAGCTGTGTACAGGCAGGGACATCCACGTTATCAAATCCTGCACCCGTCAGTATCAATTTTAATTTTTTGGCGTTTGAAAGCAGGCTGTGATCCACTTTAATATGTTCAGGAATGATTACCTGGCAATCTTCAATATGATGCATCATTTCTTCTCCGGGCGGGACAATTACGACGTTCCAGTCTTGTGGAAAACACCTTTCATAACCGATACCATTCTTAGAATAAAACCCGTTTGATGCTCGTCATTTTATCCTTTTAATTCAATTTTATCAAGATAATCTTATCACGTTCTATTGAACCGGAATGGACTAGAACATAATTCGATTTTTGATTAGAAGAATATCTAATTTAATCGCAAGAAATCGATCAGTTGTTTTATACGTTGCCAAGCATTTTCGCATCCCTTGATAAGAACGTTAGGGAAGTATGGAAGAGTCTAGATAAACAATATACTAGCTATATAGTTTTTTTGTTGAGGTGAATTTCAAATGGATGAAATCGATGAATCAAAACAAATTGTATTACAAATTGGCGGTGAATTGAAAAAGTACAGAAAAGAAAAAAACATGACCTTAGACGATTTATCGGAATTAACAGGCGCTGTGGGTATGTTTTACTAAAACATACGGATTTCACATCTGCAGTGCGCGCAGTAACAAACCCTGCTGATCCATTGTTAAATCCAGAAATATGGATTGCTGATCTTCAACAGAGAATGGCTCAGTCAACAGATCATGATCTTAGCAGACCTTCCTCGTCTAACCTTCATGTCAACGAGCAGCGCACATTCGAAAAAAAGGAATACGAGCAATTACACGAAATTTTCGTTACCGGGCATACCGCTCTCCTCCGTGCACCGTTCCACAGACGTTTATTGGCTATTCTGATCATAGGCATACTCCTATCTCTATTGGTAATCATTTTCAAAGATCATCTTTCACTAGATTCAATTGAAAGATTCTCACCTTTACTCATTATGGCCATGCTAAATCTGACAGTAGGCAGCCAGATTTGTAAGGCTCTATTCTGCCATTGTGATAAGCCGCTGATGCGCTATCCATTTTACCGTCAGCATGCGAAGCAGCACTTTCTGTTAAGATTTAGAAGTATATTAAGCATAAATCTAAATTTAGGTTCTTGTTTAGCAGTTCTGAAAAAACTCTTTTACAATCTTTGTCAGTACGTTATAATACAAATACCAAGCAAATTACCCAACAAAAAAGTGAAATACTGTAATTGATTTATGAAGTCTAAGTTACTAAAAGCGGAACATCGTGTTGGGTAATGGACACCTGTAAATAAATATGGGAGGTATGGGTTATGATCAAGAAGAAACTTTCCGCAGTTCTCAGCACAGCTTTAATCGTTTCTATGCTGACTACTAGCGTGATCGTCGCTATCCAAGGTAAAACAACGTTAGAGGTAGCGAAGACAGCAGGAGATAAAAAGGTTGAAGTGATTAAAGGTATTCAAAGCGCCTGATGCAAATTTAAGGGAATTAGAACACTCCAACAGTGTTGGTAACTAAAGAAAACTTCAGCTTGGTTAACCTAGCTGAGGTTTTTTCATTATCATTATGTATTGATGCAGATGGCCATTGGTGACAATGATTGGGACAACTGGACGAGGTTGAAAGCAAATGGAGAGGAGATGGCGGCAAGCCTGCCAGAAGTCGAACTCGTAAAAAGCATCCTGCAAGGATCTGTTCGTACTACGAGAAAAAAAAGAAAAGAGGACAAGCCCTACCAAGGTGGACGTGATCGCTTGCGCAAACAAACTGTTACATCACATTTTCGCCATCTTGCAAAAGGGCAGCCCTATCAAACATAATTTTTTCTTCATATAAAGGGAGTGCTGATATAAGACTAACACGCCTCCAGGCTTTAATACCGTAGTGATCTGAGAAAGGATATATTCTCTCATTTCCCTTGAAAAATTAAAAAACGGTAATCCGCAAATAATGCAATCAAGCTGATGGACACGCTCTTGATTCATTCTTTTCAATAAATAGGATGCATTGGAATGGAACATGAAATCAGGATATTCCACCCTAAGATGATTCCTCATGTTTTTGTCTCTTTCAAACAAAAACACTGTTGCTGAGTTTGCTAAGTTTTCTTTCATTTCGTGGTATTCATTGACATGTTCCAATCGAGCTCTGAAAGATGAAGGGACGAGTTAAGGTAAATATCACTTGACGTTGGAAGGCAAGTTTAACTGGAACGTAAATACGTTATGCGTATGTTGAAGCGTCAAGGTACCTTGATGTAGCTCCGCAATATTTTTTGCTATCGAAAGACCCAGACCTGAACCCGTTTGAATGCCTTCGCTGCTTCTTGAATAATCCACCTTATAAAAACGATCAAACAGTTTGTCTTTTTGCTCCATTGTGAGCGGCGCACTTTTATTTTCGACTTCAATGGTAATGTGCTCATGGTGCATACTCATTCGAATGTGAATCTCACCAGGTTTAAAGGAATACTTCAGAGCGTTCATGAGAAGATTATCGATAGCCCGAGCAATCTTATCACTATCCACGCAGGCCATAATGGGGGCATTGCCGATCTCTTTCTCGATATGGATACCATTCTCCTGAGCTAAAGGTTCAAATTCAAACAACAACTGGTCTAATAGCTGATATAGGTCAACCTTTTTTAAATCCAATTGGGTATCTACTGAGGTTAGACGCGTGTATTCAAATAGATCATCGAGCAGCTTCTTTAGATGCGTTGCTTTGTTATAGGTGTTCTGAATGAAGCGGTCATACTCTGCTTTGTCTTGAAATGATTCTGTTCTAAGAAGCTCAATATAGCCGATGATACTGGTAAGCGGTGTGCGCAGGTCATGAGAGATACCCGTAATCATGTCCATCTTGGATTTCTCCAGCTCACGCTCCTTAATGATCTGCATCTGCAACTGTTCAGTCATATGATTGATATTGGAAGCGACGCGTCCAAGTTCATCTTGTCGATTGACGGGTACACGGTAGTCCAGATTGCCCTCCGAAATGAATTGAAGCCCTTGCTCCAAGTGAATGATATCTTTAACCATTCGACGTGTTAAAAATAGAAAGGTTAAGATAAAAGTTAATATGAAAATTGGAGCAATAACATACGGAAGCGAATTGCGGAACCAGGCTTGCTCCCAGGCTTTGAAAACATCTATAGATAGGTAAATGAGCATATTATTGAAGCCAGCTGCAGCAATGGTACTCAAAATGATTCGGATCAAAATGTTAACCTGAATTTTCTTCTTTCGAGTTCGATGAGAAGCGTTAGATCGTTTAATCAATTTTATAACCCACTCCCCATACCGTTTTAATATACTGAGGTTCTCGTGGATTCACTTCCAGCTTTTCTCGCAGGTTACGAATATGAACCATCACCGTATTATCTGAATACCCGTAAGGTTCTTTCCATACGGTTTCGTAAATCTTCTCGGAGCTAAATACTTGTCCAGGATGGCTGGCAAGCAACACCAAAATAGAAAACTCCAGTGGTGTAAGCGAAATGTCATTTTCTTTGAGCTTCACGGAATGTTTACTTGTATCAATGACAAGGTCCTTGATCAGGATAAGTGAATTGAATTCAGCTTTGCCAATCAGTGTTTGACGTCGTAACTGAGCTTTAACGCGAGCCAGTAATTCTAGCGGATTAAACGGTTTGACCATGTAATCGTCAGCCCCGGTAGTCAGGCCTGTGATTTTATCTATGTCTTCTTCCTTGGCGGATAACATAATAATCGGAGTGGATGATACTTCTCTTATTTTGAAGCAGGCTTTGATTCCATCCATAATAGGCATCATGACATCCAGTATTACGAGTTGGACCGATGTTGTTTTGATAATATTTAGCGCTTCTTCACCATTGGCTGCTTCAATGACCTGATATCCTTCATTACGTAAATAGACATGAATGACATCACGGATATCAGGTTCATCATCAACAACAAGTATGGTATTCATAATTCAACACTCCTTTTTTGCTCTGTTCTACTTAAAAATTTAATTTCTTATAAAGAGGATAACATCAGTGTAAACGATAGCCAGGAATGTTTAAATTGTTTCCTTTTTGCGACAGACATAAACGAACGCAGGAGGGATATTCAAAGGCACTAATTCTATTTTTTCGATGATAAAGTGTTCAGATAATGTTTTTTTCATTTGAAGTGAATATTGAAAGGCGATGAATAATCCTCCAGGTTTGAGTGCCTTATGGATCTGCTCTACCAAGGTATTTCTTAATTCAGGCTCAAAGTTGAAGAAGGGCAGTCCGCTAAAAATGTAATCCAATTGCTGAACGCTCTCTTGATTCATGGATTCTACCAATCGAGCGGCGTCTGGATAACAAGAGAATTCCGGATATGCTATCTGCAGATTATTCCTCATGGTGTCGTTCATCTCAAACAATAGGACTTTGGTGGAGTCCTGCACCTGTTGCTGAATATAACGAGTGATAGGACCTGTACCCGATCCAAGCTCGGCGACTGCTTTTGCCTCTAGCCAAGAGGCTTGATTCACCATTTTGTTGGCGAGAAACCGGGAACTGGGAATGATGCTGCCAACATGTTTAGGGCTTTGAAGAAAGCTTTTCAGAAATAAAATGGGTTCATTGGAATTCATGTTTGTCGTTCCTCCATATATGTGATGGTATGTTAGCAAAATTAATTAGAAATGTAATAATTGAAGCGTGGATAGAATGGGACCGCCAAAGTAGATGCCCGCTGTAAAATACGTTATGGTCCATAACAAAGCACTGGAATATGAGATGAGGGCAAATTTCCGATACTGCACGCCGCTCATTCCAATAAGCAAAGGGAGAACATATCGCACAATTGGAATGAACATACCGATGCACATCGCCCATTTGCCACTCTTATTCAGAATCAGTTCAGCCTTAATGAAGTGTTTATGATGTTGAAATCGGTGTTTTATCTTGGTTCCAAATAACTTTCCTGCAAAATAAGCAAAGGTGATGGCCGTTAATAGGCCTGACAAAATACAGAAGTATGTGATCCACGAATGGATAACTCCCGTGTGACTTAAAATGGCACCACTGATAATTGTGATCTCATTCGGAATTGGAATGCCGAAAGGCCCTAATGAGAAGGCAAAATAAAAAATCAGATATCCATACTGGTGAAGCAGCTCTAAGATCGTATTACTGATCATTGTTTTGCCTCCTCTCTTGTTGATATAGAAATCATAATGAAAAAAACTAAGGAATTAATGAGCATAAATCTGAAGAAAATCTAAAGAATACATAAGTAAAGCCAAACAACTACGCTGAAGACAAAAAAGTCTTTCCAATTTACTGGAAAGACTTGATGAGGTGCATATATTCAGGAGCGGTAATCAAATGTCTAATGTGAACATAAAGGTCACGAAGAAGTCAACTAATAAACTGAAACCAAAACTGATGATAATATTCATACGAATACTATTTTTTCGGAGCAGCCATGGTAAATGAATTGTCAATGTTCATATCACTCCATTTTATGAGATGAGATCGAAATGCGGGCAATGCCCGCCAACCGGAAACAAAGCTCTCCGACCAGAATACCACCCGCAATATCTGCCGCTACATGTTGTTTCACGAGCACGGTTGATACCATAATAAGAATGGAAAGGGTGGAAGTCATCGCCCATATGGCTCGTCTAAATACACGCGTTCCTCTAAGAATCAGGTAACTGGTGAGCACATGAATACTTGGAAAACAGTTGTATGGTTGATCTTGACTGTAGATGTAACTGACCATAGTGTAGATAAAGCCTTTTTCATTCCGTATATCCGGCCGATCAATCGCTGTCTGGAACAGAGCGAAGAAAATGTACGAGATCACCAGACCGCTGCAAAGTGCGATTAACGTTTGAAAGTAGGTTCTCTTGTCCTTGAATGCAAGTGCTATTAATGCACCTGTAATGAACGGGTACCATAATACATATAGGATGATAAAGGATGGGACAAAAGGGATCATGTGGTCCAGACTTGTTGCAAGACTATTGACATGATCACCAGGCCGATTTAATACACCGTAGAAAATATTTAATATTGGAACTGCTGAAAGCCAAATCAGTGAAAGCCATGCTGATTTAGTGTATGAATGATTAGAAAGCTTCAAATGCTCAACTCCTATACGGATTTATTAACGTATCCATAGTAGAGATAAACTCTGAAGAACTTGAAAGGAATTTTCTAAAGAAATTCTGAATATGGAGTGAAGTTTGTCTCGAAAAGGAGCGGAAAAAGCATTGCAGCTACCGAAATTGACCGATAGCGCAGAGATAATTTCTAAAAAAACTTTACCGATTATTCTGATGACAAGAAGGAACAAGGGCAAATGCTAAAGAAAGAATCTAATAGAAGCATCTCCACCAGGATGCCATTGAGCTGTTTTGTAGGTCTCCGTTCGAGAAGCCTGTAAAGCATAAAGGTATGTGGAGCAGTAAGAAATGATGGAATGTATTATTTAGGACAGAGAGGTGCATTGAAATTAATTTTCATTTAAATGAAGCTATTGAAATTTTGGAGCGCACGCCGCAAACTCTGGAACGTTTCTTATCTGG
The DNA here is from genome assembly GCF_037969855.1 of Paenibacillus sp. FSL W7-1088. Classification (NCBI taxonomy): domain Bacteria; kingdom Bacillati; phylum Bacillota; class Bacilli; order Caryophanales; family Paenibacillaceae; genus Paenibacillus; species Paenibacillus sp. FSL W7-1088. The sequence continues at coordinate 3,910,212 of NZ_CP150216.1, read as the reverse complement.
TCTGTCTGAAGGATGGCTGCAAAGCAATGAAGGTGAAGGAACCTGGAATACACACGAAGTGGTTGAACACTTCATTGAAGCAGAGAAGCATAACTGGATTCCGCGAGTGGAATCCATTTTATTCGAAGGGGAAAACCATCTGTTTCCTGCATTTGACCGCTTCTCCCACTTGAAGAACATTTCTAAAAGAACCGTTGAAGAGGCCCTGCAAGAGTTCGGCAGCATCAGAATGAAGAACCTCTCCAAGCTAAAGGAGTTCCTTCAATCAACTTCCTATCTTGAAAAGACTGGCCTACATCCGGAATTCGGCATCGTTAAGTTGAAGGAGCTGCTCTCTGCATGGGTCGTTCATGATTTTACGCATATGGCGCAAATTGTTAGGGTGATGGCAGAGAGATACAGAACTGATGTTGGACCTTGGAGTGCATATCTGGGCATTTTGAAAAGGAATTGATTTTCTTGAGCAACCAAAGTACGAACTTTCCACTTTGTTGAAGTGATGAAGGATAAGATTCACATTGAGAAATCAGCCGTGGACAACATACTCTGATTAAAGTCGCTAATGTAGCGACTTTTTATTTTACCGTTACACGATCGTGTCCAAGCTAAGGACAATAACTGATTTGCTAGCAAATACGTCCGGTTCAAGGATTGTTCCGTTTGCCTTAATAAAGAAAGATGAAACTCCCTTCGGCAGATTTATGAGAATCTCAAAAATTGGTATGCAAAAAAATGCATATAGTGGTACTTAAAACATTCAAAAGGTTCATGTTAGCATAAATCTAACAGCATGCTGTTCAACTATACAACAATTTGATGATCCAGCAGGAGCAATGGTTTGAGGTTGGAATGGAAGGGGAGCATATGAATGTAACAGATCCCGCAATGAACAAAACAGGCAAGCTGCCTTACGTTCTTGCGATATCATTTATTCTATTGATGGTTAGTTTATCCGTATGGTTACAACATGCAGAGATTATTTTACCAGAGGTTGCAGCAATGGCTATAGCCATGTGGGTATACAGAGAACCAGGGTGGATCAGACGTCCTTCCGTCATTTTCATTGCACCGACCGTAACTGCTGCGATCGGTCTGGGCATGAATCAGTTCCAAACCAATTATCCGATAAAGGTAATGCTTACTCTATCTATAATGATGTTATTTCTGAGATTAATACACTCGAATCTTGCACCCGCCATTGCTACAGGTCTATTACCACTTGCTATTCATACAGAAGATTGGTCATTTGTATCAATTGTCTTTGTGTTCACACTGACCTTAATGGCCGGAGTTGTCGTGTTTCAGCTTCATAGAAATCTAGTAACAAAGTCGAAGGTCCAATACAAATACATGGTAATCTTCTTAGCCATTTCACTATGCTGGCTCAGTATTTGCTGGTTACTGGGTTATGAACAGATGGCAGTGATTCCACCTATTTTTGTTGTGGTTTACGAATCGCTCCAAAAGCCGATCTACACAGCAAAAATGGCGTTTAAGCAAGGATTTACCCTAACCCTATCTGCATCCGTTGGCGTTCTCATTGTTATACAGGTGGATTCGCCGGTTCTGGCTGCGTTCATTGATATGTTTTTAGTCGTCGTGATAACACGCCTTTTTCATGTCCGAATTCCTGCCTTATACGCTATACCGCTACTAACCTTTGTATTTCCTGAAGATAAAGTTTGGAGTTTACCTCTTGTCACACTTTTTGCAAGTCTGTTTATGTTTAGCTTTGTATTGTTATACAAGTATGGGGAAAAGAGGACTTTGAACCGTAAAAATAAGGGTAGTAGCCGGAGTTCTGTGTCGCCATCATAATTAATAAATAACTCGGATTCATGGGCAGAAAGCTAAACTTGGAGGATAAACGTATGTTATTTGGCCTGATTGCAGCACTATGTTTTGGTTTATCGGACTTTATGGTTACCCAGGCCACCAGAAAGGTTCAAACTTTGCCTGCCCTGCTGGGGATTCAGTTCATTGCCTCACTCCTGCTGGGAGGGTATGTACTTACACAATCACCTCATATTGATCAAAACTCCATGGTATGGATTGGAATAGCAGGCATCAGTGTAGTCAACTTTGTAGGTACATTATTGTTATATCGAGCTTTTGAAAAGGGAACCTTGTCCATCGTTTCTCCCATCGGCTCTGGATTTGCTGTGGTGACTGCCATTCTCGCTTTTATTGGCGGTGAACGATTGCCTTTCAATTCAATTATCGGTGTCATGCTGCTGATCATTGGTGTGTTGACGGTAACGAGATCAAGCAAAAGCGTCGGACAACAAGTGACGTTGTCGGGCATACCAGAAGCCATTATCGCCTCAATCTGCATCGGTTTTTATTTTTGGGCGATCGGATACATTACTCCTCATCTGGGTGTGATTCTTCCTGTACTCATCACACGGATCATACAATTTTTCTGTGCGTTTGCACTTCTACGGGTAAAAAGAATTCAACTCCCGCGTATAGGCCTGTCTACCGGTCTGATTCTGGTTGCAGCCGCCTTGCTGGATACAGGAGCTTTACTCTCTTTTAATATGGGACAAACCGTTGATTATACAACGAGCACAACTGCACTTACTTCATTATATAGTGTCGTTACCATACTTATGGCCGGCTTGATTTTAAAAGAAAAGCTGACGAAAAGCCAATGGGCGGGCATTGCTATTATTCTTCTTGGGGTCATTATCGTAAGCATCTAGAAAGGATTATAAGATGGACAGAGTGCATACCGTTTATTCATTGATCACCAATCCGAACGATTCACATCTATTAATGGTTCAAAACATAGTCTCAGAGGCGTGGTCTCTTCCGGGAGGTAAAGTTGAACCTTATGAAACGTTAGAAGTCGCTGCTATTCGTGAAGTATGCGAGGAAACCGGCTTACATGTACAGCTCAAAGGAGTAGTTGCTATTAATGAGTATCAAAAGAGCGATGGTTCAGAACACGGGATATGTGTAACCTTCAGGGCATGTATTGTATGCGGAGCTGAGAGCATTTCAAGACCTGATGAGATCAGACAAATAGCCTGGATTCGTCTTGAAGAAGCGGATGCGCTGATGCCATTTTATGAGGAAAGTCTACAAGAAATCGTCAGGAAAAATGTGCAGGTATCTTATTTCGATGAAGGAATCATCTGATTGTACAATGAAATGAATGTTAATAAAGGAAGGGCAGAGGCCCTTCCTTTTTACTTGCATTTTTTAGACAGTCAGGTTAGGTGAACAGAACTGCTCCCTGTATTATATAAATTGCGCAAGAGTTTGAACCCCTTCGGTAATCTGCGCTTCGTTTACATTGCCAAACCCCATGATAAGACTCTCGTTATACTGATCTTTGCGAATGGTATATCGCTCGGCAGGGTAGATTTTGATACGATGCTCCTCAAGCTCCATTGCAGTCAGAAGATCAGCGTTTCGGCCTGGCCAAGTTGCAATAAGATGCAAACCCGCAGCATCACCCGATATTTGTACCTTTTCTCCAAACGTCTCCCTTAAAGCCGTAATCAGGTGAGTTCTTCGTTTATTATAGATTCGTTTCATCCGCAAAATATGACGTTTCAGATGCCCTTCGTTCATAAAGCGGGCTAAAGTTAATTGCGATAAGGCAGGACATTGCATATCATTCGTACGTTTTAGCTGCACGATCGGGTCTACCAGCTCTTGCGGAGCTACAATATAACCAAGCCTTAGTGCAGGAAACATATTTTTACTAAACGTCCCTACGTAGATTACCCGCTCTGCATCAAGCTCACGCAAGGCATGAACAGGCATCCCGCCATAGCGGAACTCACTATCATAATCATCCTCTATAATGTAAGCCCTTGAGCTTCGAGCATAGTCAAGTAATTGGAGGCGCCTGCTGATCGACAGAATACTCCCGAACGGAAATTGATGAGAAGGTGTCACAAAGATACATCTGGGCTTCACATCGGTTGGCAGCTGCTCTACACACAGACCATTGTCATCGACGGGCACAGGTATAATTCGGGAGTTCGTTTCAGCGAAAAGGTTATAAATAAATGTTGCCGTGGGGTCCTCTATTGCAACCGTTTCACCAGGCCTTAATAAAAGCTTGCTGAGTATCGAAAACGCCTGGGTTGCGCCAGCCGTGACGATAATTTGCGAAGGTAGACAGTGAAGGCCTTTGATATGGAGAAGATGCTCACAAATGGCTTGTCGAAGCTCAATGTCGCCAGCCATATCCTCCTGGTACCCCAGCATAGAAGGGGGAAGATCATGATACACATCCATTGCAGCTCTTTTCCATTTCTGGAAAGGAACATGCTCAAGAGCAGGAAAGCTGGGACGAAAATCGATAGATGGTAAGCGATTCTCAGCTGCAGGGGAGACATTCTCATTCCTTGCAACAAGTTCTTCAGGCTGTATATGTAGTGGTCTGCTTGTCCCTATATCTCTTACAAAGGTTCCCGAACCTTGTTTGCCTTCCAGAAATCCTTCAGCTGTTAACTGCTCGTATACCTCGACAATAAGGGCGCGTGAGACCCCAAGTTCTTTGGCAAGCTCCCGAGTGGAGGGAAGGGGAGTTCCTGCCTTGTAACTGCCTTGCATAATTCGGTCTCTAATAAACGAGTATACCTGTCTGGTTTTCGTTTCGTTTCGTCCGGGTTGCATGAGGGATCTCCTTTTTAATGAATTGGTATGGTTAAAACATGTCTAAAATGGCTCTAATGATAACCAATATATCATGCTATCATAAATCATGCCAATTCCAAATCCAACAGAAAGAAGTTAATCTCATGAGAAACCGTAGAACCAACTGCCTTGGAGCACCCACGATGAGTATAGCGCCTGAGACGGTATCTCCCGTACCAATCCACAAAGACTACGTATTGAATCGTTGGCTGTGCGTTGCGGCACTTTTTATGGCATCGCTCAATTTGAGACCCGTCGTTGCATCCATTGCACCTGTCTTGGGAAGCATTCAACATGATCTTGGCCTAAGTGGTGCTGTATCCAGCTTGCTCGTTTCTATTCCGGTGTTATGTATGGGAATACTCGCTCCGTTCTCTGTAAAATTAAGTGAAAGGCTCGGTATTGAGCGAGTCATCACCTGGTCCTTGATGCTGATCGGAGGGAGCACGCTATTACGCCTGTTTATCCATTCCGCTTCATTGTTATTTTTGACTACATTGTTATCGGGTATTGGTATTGCGATGATGGGACCTTTGTTATCCGGTTTTATTAAAAAGCATATGGCTGACAGTGCACCCTCCATGATTGCAATCTACTCCATGGCTTTAGCATTGGGAGCAGCACTTGGTTCAAGCCTTACTTCACCCTTGCATTGGAGGCTTCATTCTTGGCAAATGTCACTGTCATTCTGGCTGATACCTGTGATTCTGGCTTTGCCACTATGGTTCAATGTGCTGAAACGACAGCCTTTGAGTTCTAAAGCTAATTCGGCGATTTTACTTGGAAAATCATTGGAAATACCTTGGCATAAGGGAAAAGCATGGATTCTAGCTGTACAATTCGGGTTGTTATCTCTCGTATTTTATTCTCTTCTAGCCTGGCTTCCCTTAATGCTCATTGCGGCAGGTGCATCCATGCTTCACGCTGGAATTATGGTGACCTTGTTCGCTTTGATACAAATTCCAAGTGGTGCTGTTGTACAGCAGCTTCTCAAAATGCACGCTTCAAGACGGAGCTGGCTCATCGTATCCTCCCTGATGCAAGCCGCTGGTCTGTTGCTTATATTCTGTTCAACTTATCTATGGTTTGCTGTGGTAATCTGTGGTTTGGGATCAGGTATGCTGTTTGCACTGCTTAATTTGCTTCCGGTTGAAATGACCTCCTCCCCTGAAGAGGCGGCCTCTTGGGCAGCCATGATTCAGTGTATAGGATTTCTGATTGGAGCGGCCGGCCCTTTGTTAACGGGCTATCTACATGACCGTATGGGTCATTTTAATGCAGGAATATTGGCAATGGTATTCATTTCTATAGCTATGGGGATTATATCCTTATCTATGGTATCTAGAAAAAATTCAAAAAATAAGATTCGTTGATGTGCTCAAAAAGATCGAGAAATGTCTCAATATTAGAACATAAAAAATGAACTTGGAGGTCTATATTTATGAAGATTTTCGTTGCTGGTGCAAGTGGTGTTATTGGCAGACTGCTGCTGCCGCAATTAATACAGGCTGGTCACGAAGTTATTGGCATGACGCGGAAAGAAGAGCAAAGAGAGGCCATTGAACAGTTAGGAGCCAAAGCCATTCTTGCAGATGTGTTTGATCGAGGACAAATGGTGGAAATTCTAAATGAAGTTAAACCTGATGTTGTTATTCATCAATTAACCTCATTAAGTCAAGGCAGTTCGGCAGAAAATGCGCGCATACGAATTGAAGGAACACGAAATTTGGTCGATGCAGCAAAACAGGCGAAGGTACAAAAAATCATCGCACAGAGTATTTCTTGGGCATATGAACCTGGCACGACTCCTGCGACGGAAGAAACAGCATTGGACATGGATGCTCCTATGCCTAGACATACTACAATTCACGGAGTATTGGCTCTGGAGGAAGCCGTAAAAGAAATGCCTGCGTATGTCATTTTGCGATATGGCACTCTGTATGGACCTGCAACTTGGTATGCTAAAAATGGGGATATAGCAGAGAAGATCAGTATCAAAGAAGTAAAGGCAACGGATGGGGTATCATCTTTTGTTCATGTCGAAGATGCTGCGAATGCTGCTTTGCTGGCGCTGGATTGGCCAACGGGTACGTATAACATTGTGGATGATGAACCAGCTAAAGGGACAGACTGGCTCCCTGTATACGCTCAAGCCTTGGGTGCACCAGCACCAGATATTCAATCGGGAGCAAGCCCGTGGGAGAGAGGGGCCTCGAACCGCAAAGCCAAGAACGAATGCGGGTGGATTCCTCAATATCCCACATGGAGAACAGGCTTTTCCAAGTCTTTACGATAACCTCCACATGATTAGTTATGGCCCTATATCGGAAACATCAACTTTCTAACAATCTAAACAATCTTTGCAATGAAATAACACTTGTTTCAAACAAAGAAAGCAGCTGACCAGGTGATCAACTGCTTTCTTTGTTTTATATTTCATAACTCAGTAACCTGAAATGGGAATAAGTCTGAACTATCCTGCATTTTTTTAGTTGATGGCTTGGTCAGTTACCAACCCAAAAAGTATGACGATGAACCAAATAGCAATCAGCTTTAGTATAATACAATCAAAGGTGGACTACCCCACAAAATAGTGAAATACTGAAATCATCGTTTCTTCACGTGTTCATCCGCTTTGTGCATAACAGATAACAGAGGAAGGGATCTTTTTAAAATGTTATTTTGGTTACTTCCTTTACTTGAGATACAAAATTTAAGCGCTGATAAAAAACTGGAGGGGAATGAAATGCTGGAATTAGAGTTTACAACTATAGTGGAGTGGGATGAAGCATTATGGGCGCGGATGGAGCGAATTTATCATGAGGCTTTTCCAAGCGGGGCGAAGACAAAAGCGATTTTGCGCAATATGCTGCACAGGGGAATTGGTTACTTACACACGGGCATGCATCAAGGAGAAGTGGTTGCGATGGCTGTTACTGGACTGGAGGGGAAGGCAGCGAACCGCATCCTGATCATCGATTACCTCGCGGTTGAACAGAAGCTGCGCGGGTCGGGCATCGGGTCTTGGATGCTGGAGCAACTCAGAGTCTGGGGGTTAAGAGAACACGGGATCAATGGTATGATTATCGAGGCGGAGTCCGGGAAAACCGAGGCTCATCAGGAACGCATTCAGTTCTGGCAGCGCAACGGGTTCATTTTAACCTCCTATGTTCATCAATATAGAATGGTTCCAGAGTCGTATCAGGCCATGATGCTGCCCCTGGATGGAAGCACACATGTACCTGATGATGGTGAAGCACTATTTCATTATATCAATGCTTTTCATAAGGTTGCTTACCGGAAGAGTTAGACCAACATTTATTCTGTCAACGATGCCTGAAATATGAGAAAGCCGATAAACGCGTAATAGGTTTATCGGCTTTGTGTTTGTACGACTAACTCTTTGAAATGCGTCTATAAGCAACCGCTTAGTTATGTCACTTGTTGCTGTTCTTCTTGATCAAGTCCACGCCATCGTATGCCAGACTTTCCACACTTGCTTCCTTCTGCAGTAAGTAATGATCAAAAAAGTTCTTTGAATAGTCTGTAACCAGATTTCGCATCTCCATAGCATCCCGTTCGCCTCTGAGTTCCTCATTAGCATAGGTAAACACGATGTCGCAGTAATCTAGATGCGCAACACGATCAACAGAGAAATAATAGGTTTCCATGCTATTGTTAGCGCCAATTATCGCATTCATATTATAGTTAGGTTCACAAAACAGTAACAAGAAGGGTTTCTTAAGGTCGCTGTCCTGAAGGCCGAACGCACCGCTATCCAAGCCAATCCCGCAGGCGAACCGGTCGTCGTCCCGGCAAACAATCGCCGTCGTTGGACCTCCATAAGAATGTCCGATTATGCCTATGCCGATGTCAAGCAACAATCTGCCCTTAAAGATGGAATTCAGCTCTCCAGAGTCCAGTTTGTAAAGACAATCGGCAACATACCTTACATCTTCTGCCTGTAATTCACTATACTCTGTTAACTTGGAAAGGATCGGCAGTGCAAGCACGTTACGGCATATCTCTATGGCGGTTTCATCGTCAGGCCGCATCTCCATCTTACCAGCCAACGCCAGCATCTCCGGATCTTCAGAAAGCGCTGTAATGGCATCCGAGAAACCCGTTGATACATTAAACAGGCGCCCATCTTTACGCTTATACATTGTGCTATTCTGATGGCCGATGCTTACCACAATATATCCGATGCTTGCCAAGTCTGTACAGATCACTGTACCCCATTCTGGAGAACCGCCCCCGCCGCAAACATAGAATAACACCGGATAGCGCTTTTCCTTCCCGGAGAGAGCAAGGTCGTCGTAGCACTGAGTCTTGATATCTATAGAGAAAAAATCCTCCCCTTTAAGATATGCAGTGACAAGTGACTGCTTCTTCAACATTTCGTAGACTTCAGGAAACATGTACGTTGATGTCGTCTTACCTTCGTTACTATCGGACGGATAGTACACAAACGCGGTCAGTTCTCTTTTGGAGTGATCTGATGCGGTGTACTCCAAATCCATCTGGGTTCGACCGACAGTATACTCGCCAATTGGTTCTGGAAATGCGTCATAAGTTCTCATATTCTTGTTCCCCCTTCATTAATAAAAGTGGAAAATGTGAAGTACGTAGATTGCGCTATGAGCGCTTTTCAAAACTGCGAACCGATTACATCCGATCTTCAGTGAATCCTGTCTACTCCTTGGTTTTCTTGAGATCACTAACCATTTCAGAATATGTATGATCTTCAAGCAGCCCATGACTCATAAAGTCAGCAAAGTACTTGCTAAGCTTATGTTGCAGCGTAGAATCCTTAATATCGAATTCCCTAAAAAACATGACTAAATTAAACTGCATGGACTCAAACATAAAAGAAATCAGGTCATCGTCAATATCCGGTCTTAGATATCCATCAACCCTCATTCGGCGTAAAATGTCCTTGATTAAGGGTAATGACTCGCCCTTCAGCACATTCAGATATACTTTAAGCAAAGTGTTTTCAGGAATGTTTAAAAATGTTTGAATAAGTTTGATTTCCAACTCATTCAGCGGCTCGGTCACAGTGTCACTAACGTTACCAAATAAGGTAGTCAGGAAAAACTGGTAAAGTGAATCTTCATTACTGTTATTAAAATACGCAGCTCTTTTCTGGGTAACATTACGTACCAATAGACAATAAAGGTCATCCTTGTCTTCAAAATACCGATAAAATGTTCCGGGGTGCATGGACAAACGATCCAAAACCATCTTCATCGTAATGTCTTCGTAATCATTATCAACAAAAAGATGCATAGCGTTATTAGAGATTTCTCCGCGCCTTGCTTCATCTAAACGAAAGAAAGAATTTTTGGGCATATAATACTCCTTTATTCAAAGTGTGAACTGATTCACACTATATCGATAATAAATTCATATGTCAAGTCGTATCGAAATAGGAATATTAGTGATTGAAACTACTGCTATGTTCATTAACATGAGGTATTTTAAATTTGTTACAACATGTATGAAGTGAAAATATGAAAGTTGGTTATTAAGGTACCGCTACAATTCAGCAGCGCAATTACTTCGAGCGGGTGATAGGGATGAGAAGACTGGAGTCTGGTATGACAGTAGACAACGAAATATTTACCGATATTGTCAGGTATGAACACGAAACGATAAGCGAAACGACCATAACAAACTCGAATGTTGGTTCACCTATATTTTGGAGCTGTAACCTGCATCATCTTGTATTTAGTACCTGCGATCTTACAAATGCGAGATTTTTGATTTTTTGCCAGTAGTACGATTGATCATTGTACATTTATTCGTTCCGACTTGCGCTCTGTTGGCATTGCCAGGAACGAAGCTGTTTTCACCAATTGCGAATTCACCGCCTGCGATATGAGAGGCATGACATTGGAGAATGCTACGTTTATCGACTGTACTTTTTATAAATGTAGATTTAGTGACCGGATTTTACAAGCGGCGAATATCGTCAATTGTTCCTTTACCGGCAAGCTAGTAGATATTACGTTTGAGGGAGATGGCCAACAAAAGCTAATCGCCAATTTTGAAAACTGCATCCTTGATGGTGTTCGTTTTGTGGGCTGTGACCTGACGCAATGTATTCCGCCAAAATCAAAAAACCATTTGTATGTAGAACAGGTATCCTCACGTGTAAAAAATGCTTTGAAGAAGATAGACGATGACCCTGATCTATCTGACGATGATCGGAAAGTACTAGTACGCAATCTGCGCAAGCTTGAGCATATGGAACAATATATTTTTAACACGGCGCATATGAAGAAAATATATGGGGATGTTTTTGTTGAGCGATTTTTCAGCAGTCTGGAATAATGCGTAAACAACTCGGCCGCGGAAAAATGTTGAGGGACACGAACATATTCCCCTTGACGATTAGGTATAAATAGTCGAAGGTATTTTGATAAATATTTAATAATTTGATTATTTTTTTGCATAATTTTATCCTAGTCGTAAAAAATAAGTAAGGATAATATTCATGAACGCTCAGTGAAAGATATAAATAATAGGGAATTGCACGTAACAGGCTATTAGCTTAAAGGAGTGTTATAAAAATGAAAGCAGTTGTGATTAATCAGTATGGGAGTAAAGAAGAGTTAGTTGAGCAGGAAGTGAATAAACCAAGTGCAGAAGCCAATCAAGTGGTTGTAAAACTAGAAGCTACATCCATTAATCCAATCGATTGGAAATTAAGAGAGGGTTACTTGAAAGTTATGTTTGATTGGGAATTTCCTATTATCTTAGGTTGGGATGTAGCTGGAGTCATAACTGAAATTGGTTTAAACGTTACGAAGTGGAAAGTTGGGGACCGAGTATTCAGTCGTCCTGAAACAACTCGTTTCGGTACGTATGCTGAGTATACTGCAGTTGATGAGCACCTACTGGCAAAACTACCCGATTCAATCTCGTATGAGGAGGCTGCGGCTGTACCTTTAGCTGGTTTAACAGCATGGCAGGCATTGTTTACTCATGGCCATTTAGAAGAAGGCGAAACTGTACTTATTCACGCTGGCGCTGGTGGTGTAGGTATTTATGCCATTCAATTAGCAAAGTATGCTGGCGCTCATGTTATTACAACAGCAAGTGAAAAAAATCATGAACTTCTCTATTCGTTAGGTGCTGATCAAGTCATTGATTACAAAAAGGAACACTTTGAAGAGATTCTAAAAGATATCGATTTAGTATTCGACACGATGGGTGGAGAAGTAGCTGAGAATAGCTATAAGGTGCTTAAGCCAAATATCGGAAGACTGATTACCATTGTTGGTGAACCGAACCATGATATGGCTAAGTCTCACAATGTATCAGCAAAGGGGATTTGGCTACAACCAGATGGTGATCAATTGCAGAGAATGGCAGATCTGATGGAACAGAAAAAGATTAAGTCGATTGTAGGGGCAACATTCCCTTTTAGTAGGCAGGGTATTTATGATGCACATGCTTTGAGTGAGACTCACCACGCTGTAGGTAAAATTGTCATTACATTTTAAAAAAGGAAAAAAACGATAAATATTAAAATAGTGTTGTGGGACAGGAACATGATCCCATTGAAAGTCGCTAATTTAGCGGCTTTTTTTAATTTTTTTCGGTATAGCAAGAATCAAAACTTTACCTAAAGAAACAATGTTAGAACATCTAAATTGAATGTGAATTACATAATGATTTAGAATAAATAATTTCAAGTTTAAAGTTGATGAATCATATAAATGTTGTATTTATGATTATAAAATTAGAGGAGATATTCAACGAAAGTATGTGAAAATTTAATTTTATTAGGACTTTTGTTAATGGAAAAATCTTTGACATAAGCCCTGATGGGAGAAGGGAATGATGTTTGCATGAACAGCAAGGAAACCAACGGTGCTTCATACGAAAGTGTGACAGAACAGCAGCTTCAGGATCAGTTGAAATATTATAAAGAACGAGCTCCAGAGTATGATGACTGGTGGTACCGTCGAGGCACATTTAATCAAGGAGACGAAGCCAACCAAATTTGGTTCGATGAGATCCGTACGATTAAGGAAGCTTTTAAAGCTGAACATTTTCATGGTGACTTTCTTGAACTTGCGGCGGGGACTGGCACTTGGAGTAGTCTGTTTTTAAAAGATGCCCTTATATTGACCCTTGTAGACGGTTCCGAAGAAATGCTTTCGCATAATCCGGTGGCATCTGAACCCAATGTAAGAACGATCATTGCAGATCTTTTCAGTTGGTCTCCGGATCAGTTATACGATTCAGTTGCTTTTACTTTTTGGATATCTCATTTACCCAGAGAGAGACTGGAAAGCTTCTTCACTATGGTATCTCGCTGTTTGAAGCCCGGAGGGAAAATGTTTTTTATCGATGATCGAGAAGTAGCAGGAACCCGTGAGTCCCATGTAGTGGGGACATCTGGGCAAACGATGGTTCGGAAGCTTAATAATGGTGATCATGCTACTATAGTGAAGAATTTCTTTGGCGATAAAGAGATCGAGCAAATTGCTGCTAGTGTGGGAATTGAATTGCATGTCCATTGCACCCCTAAGTACTTTCAGTATGGGATAGGGTCCAAAACTGTCTAAAGCAGCAATTATCCCATACTTAATGAAGTAATCACTGAACTAACGGAGCACTTTAGTTCAATAAATAAAGGAGCAGTATCGCCGACAGCGACTGCTCCATTTTTTATTACGCTAATAGGCTTTTGATGATCCTGTAGTGCTCATGCTTACCAAATTGGCCAAAAGAGCCAGCCCAGGAAACAACTTACCACCGATTGCCGTCGTTTGCCCTCCAAAGCCCTATCGTCGAGCAGATGGTTCCTCATAGCTTTGCAAGCCGGCGTCGCGCAAAGTTCTTCCGACATAACCCAACTCTCGACGTGCAGCGGCATCGTTGACGGTGAACTCACGCCCAATCATGCGTATCATCGAGCGTGAGATCGGCGGATCGCCGTCTTTCCGTGTGACGGCCCAGATCGTGTCGAACAGCCGGCCAATGGCAGAGACGAGCCAGTAGGACAGCGAACGCATCTTATCGATGGACAAGCCCTGCAAGTTCGCAAGCGAGGCGACAAACTCACGGAAAGTCTGCCCTTCCTGATCCTTGATAAAGTAGGCATGGCCGCCTTCTCCGTGTTCAAGAGCGCATTGTATGGCTTCAACCACATTGTCCACATGGCAGGTTGAAAAAGGGTAATCACCGCGGTCGATGAACGCGAACTGTCCAGATCTGAGTGCTTCGGGAAGCGCTCGGCTAAACGGATCACCAGGCCCCCAGATAGCCGGTGGGCGAAGCGCGATCGTGCGAAAGCCGGGTTTATTGGCTGCCAGAACCAAAGAATCTGCCCGTGCCTTGCTCGCCAGATAGGCGGAGAAGTGATTCGGGAAAGTCGGCGCGCTTTCATCAGCGTCGCGGATAAGCGTACCGCCGTTATCCATGTGGATCCCTGCCGCACTGATGTAGACGAATGTCTTCGCACGGGCGGACTCAGCTGCCTTCAGCAAAGCTGCGGTGCCATCGACGTTGGTACGGAAGAAGGGTTCGCGAGGCCCTGAAAAGCGGAAAAGGGCAGCCGCATGCACAACTGCATCGATCATCGGTAAAACGATTGGCGTGCTGCTTTCGAGATCGGCATCGACCGGCGTCGCACCCATGGCCTTGAGTTTGGCGTGAGCTGATACAGAGCGTGTGAAGGCGAAAATCTGGTGACCATCCTCCACGAGCTTCGGAATCAGGCGGCCGCCGAGCAGGCCGGTGCCTCCCGTGACGAGAATTTTCAAAGTAAATCATCCTTTCGGTTCGGAATTCAGGATATTCCGCCTGGCGCCGCCGCGGATTGATGGTATAGCTTAACCGACGCGCCTCCGGTCAAAACCAGACTAATGCCGAACAATCGATCATCGTACTGTAGAGCGCATTCTTCATAGAATTTTCTTTCTCTCCATCTTACGATTATTTATCTAGCGATCTTAGCGAAGTGCTCCAGCGTACGAACCAATTGGGCTGTATAAGACATTTCGTTATCGTACCAAGCTGCGGTTTTCACCAATTGATGATCACCGACAGTCAGAACTTTCGTCTGGGTGGCGTCGAAAAGCGAACCGAATGTGATGCCTTTGATATCGGAAGATACAATTTCGTCTTCCGTGTAGCCGAACGTTTCTGGATCGGAAGCTTCTTTCATAGCAGCGTTAACTTGCTCAACTGTTACCTTTGTACTCAAAACGGCAACGAGTTCAGTAACAGAACCTGTTGGTACAGGTACACGTTGAGATGCCCCATCCAGTTTGCCCTTTAGTTCCGGGAGAACCAGACCAATGGCTTTTGCGGCACCGGTGGAGTAAGGCACGATGTTCTCCGCTGAGGCGCGCGCAGCTCGGAAATCGCCTTTTGGATCCGGAGCGTCAAGCGTGTTTTGGTTACCCGTGTAGGCGTGAACGGTCGTCATAAGCCCGGATTGGATACCAAACTTGTCGTGCAGAGCTTTAGCCATAGGGGCCAGGCAGTTGGTTGTGCAGGAAGCGCCGGAAATAACGGTTTCCGTTCCGTCCAGTGTGTCATGGTTTACATTGTAAACGATCGTTTTCATGTCGCCTGTAGCAGGGGCGGAAATGACGACTTTCTTCGCTCCGCCTTTCAGGTGAAGCTCGGCCTTCTCTTTCGTAGTGAAGAAGCCTGTACATTCGAGAACAATATCAACGCCAAGCTCTCCCCAAGGAAGTTCTTCAGGATTCCGCTTAGCCAAAACCTTAACCTCTTTGCCGTTTACTTTGAAGGCTCCGTCATTTACTTCGATGTCACCCTGAAAAGTACCTTGCGTCGTATCGTATTTGAGCAGATGAGCTAACATTTTAGCGTTCGTAAGGTCGTTAATCGCTACCACCTCGACGCCTTC
Organism: Paenibacillus sp. FSL W7-1088; assembly: GCF_037969855.1. NCBI lineage: Bacteria > Bacillati > Bacillota > Bacilli > Caryophanales > Paenibacillaceae > Paenibacillus > Paenibacillus sp. FSL W7-1088. The sequence goes on along the minus strand of NZ_CP150216.1, from coordinate 3,894,653 downwards.
CACATCTTGAATTCGGCGAAAAGCGAGTCGTCCGATTCGTCCAAAACCGTTTATACCTACTTTTACAGTCATTGAAAAATCCCCCTATGAGTTTTATTTATTCCAATAAGCGAACGCTAGTGATGAAATAAAAATGGGCCAGCGCTATTTCATTCTAGAATGGCCTGTTGTATAATTCGAAAAGAGACCGATCGGTATTTTTATATTAGCATGATATTAGTGAATTGCAAGGCGAATTGAATAATTCATTTAAAACAAATGAAATTAAAAAAGGTTCATACGGAGGAGCACATGAAAAAAGGAGACAGAACACGGGAACATATCATTATGAAATCGGCTGAAATTTTTAACCAGAGAGGATACGCGGGTACATCGTTAAACGATATTATTGCCGACACAGGAATTAAGAAGGGGGGCATCTATCGACATTTTGCCAGTAAGGACGAGATAGCGCTTGAAGCTTACAATTATGCTGCCAGTATGGTCGCCAGTAAATTTTCTGAAGCGGTCGATCAAGAGCAGTCTGCGTCAGGAAAGTTGGTTGCTTTTTTTCGTGTTTATGAGAATGTCGTCCACGATCCCCCATTTATCGGCGGATGTCCAATGCAGAATACAGCTGTAGAAAGTGACGATACGCATGTGGAGCTTTGTGGTCAGGCAAGGCAAGGGATGCATAACTTCTTGGATATGATGAAAAGTATTATTCGTGACGGCATTCAAGCTGGGGAGTTCAGGGAGGATCTGGATGTGGATGCGCTAGCATCATTTGCATTTTCCTTGTTGGAGGGAGGGATTTTACTCAGCAAGTTGGATGGGGATAACAAGCACATGCTAATGAATAAAAAAATCTTCTCGTCCTATTTGCAGCAATGCTGCTTAAAGATCGGTTAATCTGTCTTATGCAATAGCCCGAACGGGTGGTTTTTTATATTTTTCACGCAGTTGTAAGAAAGAATGCTTTTTTGTTGCAGTAATGTCGAGGAACAAAAACATATTCCCATTGAAGTCGCTATTTTAGCGGCTTTTTTATGTTATCGGTACAAGTTCTTGTCCCGAGCTAAGGCTAAGAAATTGTACCATTGATGACAAGAACATGCTACAGTCTTCAGAGTTCACTGGATTCGTTAAAGGAAGTACGATCGCAGAAAAAAGAGTTATAACCGGGCTAAAGAACAGGGCATCTGCTAGGCCTGACAGACATCTGATGCAATTGACGATCTATTCATTAGTGCGAGTGACAACAAATGTTTTAGATTGTCATCAATAAATTGATTATCGGTACTGTTGATTCCACGACCGGCAAAATGGCCCCAGATCGATTGAATTGGTTTCAAGACAGCATTAGGTATACGCTTAGCTTCGTACTTATTATCGTCCGCTGTGCACCAAATGTTACATAAAAAAAACCAAAGTTCCGATCGGAACTTTGGTTTTTTTTATGTACTTGCGTGTAATAGAACAAGGAGAAGCTTGTACTACAATTCTCGAAGAAAAGACAGGGACACTTTCTAACGAGATCAACAAGATACATTACGTGCCCGGAACTTCAGGCTGCAAGTTTTCATGTTCCTCCAGCAGTCGTTTCAGCTTTTGGCGCTGCCGTTTTTCCTTCTGACGTCGCTCTCTGTCCTCGGACTGCAGTGCCTTGAGCAGGGAGAAACACATCCCGATAAGGACAACAGCGAACGGCAGAGCAGCAACTATGGAGGCCGTCTGAAGGCCGTTCAATCCACCACTGATCAGCAACACTACCGCAATAGCGGACTGCATGATTCCCCAAGTTAATTTCACTCTTGTACTCGGGTTCATCTTGCCATCTGTAGTCAGCATGCCAAGCACAAAGGTAGCCGAATCAGCCGACGTAATAAAGAAGATCATAATCAGGAGAGTAGCGATAAATGCTACGATCGTGCCTAAAGGCAACTGCTCCAACATAAGGAATAAAGCGGTTGTCGCATCTTCCTTGACGGCTTCCGCCAGATGGGATGCATTGAACAATTCCATGTGAAGTCCTGTTCCGCCGAAGACGGAGAACCAGACAAATCCGAAAAGGCTTGGAATAACCATGACGTAAATTACAAATTCCTTTATGGTTCTTCCTTTGGATACCCTTGCGATAAAAGTACCGACAAAGGGAGCCCAAGCGATCCACCATGCCCAGTAAAATAACGTCCATGTTCCAATCCAGGTTTCTCTTGAGAACGGCGTCAATCTCAAACTCATATTAATAATATTCTGCATATAACTGCCCAGGGTTGTTGTGAAGGTGTCAAATATAAAAGAAGTTGGTCCAGTTACCAACACAAACACCATCAACAGCACCGCTATAACGAGGTTGGTGTTGCTCAGAATCTTAATCCCTTTATCCAGTCCGGAGGTTGCCGAGATTAGAAACAGTACGGTTACAACTGAGATAATGACAACTTGGGTCATAACCGAGTTAGGAATACCGAATAAGTGATTCAGCCCCCCACCGATCTGAAGTGCACCCAATCCAAGCGAAGTCGCAACACCAAAGATGGTGGAGATAACCGCCAGAATATCAATGAACTTGCCAAGCCAGCCTGCGGCAAGACGCTCACCAATCAGAGGGATAAAGGTGGAACTGATCAGCCCTTTGTATCCTTTCCGGAACTGGAAGTAAGCAAGCGCTAAACCGATGACGGTATAGATCGCCCAAGGATGCAGCCCCCAGTGGAAAAAGGAATAACGCATGGAAAGTCTTGCTGCCTGCGCAGTTCCGGCTTCTGCTCCTTCCGGTGCAGATAAATAGTGGGACAGGGGCTCGGCAACTCCCCAGAAAACCAGTCCGATTCCCATACCAGCGCTAAACAGCATGGATAGCCAGGAAATCGTAGAATATTCCGGTTCATCATCGTCATCCCCTAGCCTGATCCCGCCAAATCGGCTGAATGCCAGATAGAAAGCAAAGATCAGGAAGAACAGTGTCGCTAACAAATAAAACCAGCCAAAATTGTGAATAGAGAAGTTGTAGGCAACGTTAGCCACATCCGCCAGCTGATCAGGGGCGACGGCCCCCCATATTGCAAACAGTGCAACGATGATAATTGTGATGGTAAATACCATGAAGAGACCTCCGTTATGTAATCTTCATCCAAATTTTCCTTAGTATGTGCTAGTCCAGCTAGTAATCATTCGGAAAGCCAGCTGTTGATAAAATAAAACAAACCGCCGTGTATTGAAACAGGTGTGGTAAAAGTCCTCTTTTTCAGAGGGAAGGATTTATCAATTTTCGATCTCCCTTAAGGAGAGGAAATGTTGAATAAAAAATGATAACAAGGGGGAGAGTAGGGAGAAAAAGGTGGAAGAGCCATGTACCGTGTATCCGTTTTTGTCATCAGTCTTTTATTGTTCTTTGGAGCAAATCATACAGTCGAAGCATCGGAAATTCCCACAGCTTCTCTCATAAATGATCTACAAAAAGGTGGTTACATCCTTTATGTCCGACATGGAGATGCAACAGTGGGAGTAGATCAACCAGATTTTAGTCTGACAGATTGCTCTACACAGAGGAATTTAAGTGCGGTTGGAAAGGAACAGGCAGAGAAGTATGGTCATGCTATTCGGAAACTAAATATCCCTGTCCACTTCCCCGTGAAAGCAAGCCCCCTTTGTCGAACTCTCCAAACTGCTCAGATTGCTTTTGGTGCACAAAATGTTAAAGAAAATACATTTTGGTTAAACATATATAAACTCAGTCAAAATCTGGACACGGAAAATATAAACAGCACAATTCAAGCATTTACAAATGAAGTGGAGCAAACCGCTTCAACGAATTCGAACAGGCTTATTGTAGCTCACTCTTTTCCTAGCGGTCTGGGATTAGGAGAACTCTCGAGTATGGAGACAGTCATTATTAAACCACTGGGAGACCATAAAGGGTATCAAGTTGTTGGAAAATTGAAATTAGAAGATGTTTTACAGCAAGCTGGAATGTCTTAGATGTCGAGGGACAAGAAGAACATATTCTCATTCAAGTCGCTATTTTGGCGGCTTTTTTTATCGTTTCCTGATGGAAGGGCAAGAACTAAATCAAATGATTTAAATGAGCTTGGGCCTACAATAGTTAGTGAGGGAGAGAAGGGCTAACTCTTGTAGAGTTAAGTTAAATAAAACCATCCTCTTTGAAAAAGGAAGTAATATTTTTGACTGCGTGGTCAATAACTGATATATTAATTGCATGAGCAGACCAAGAGAATTTGATGTCGATCGTGTATTACACCAGTCTATGGAAGTGTTCTGGAATCAAGGCTTCAAAGCAACTTCTTATGAGGACCTTACGCGTACTACAGGAGTCAAAAAGCAAAGTTTATACTGTGTTTTTAAAGACAAACGATCGTTGTTCCTGAAGGCGTTGGCACTCTACCGTGAACAGGTCATAGCGAAACTGAAGGAGATTGAAGCGCTGGATTCGTCACCCGGTGATAAACTGGATGCCTTACGGTATTCACTTTTAGATGGTGAAAAAGGCTGCCAAGGGTGTCTACTTGTGAATGCATCACTCGAATTCGGAACAGATGACGAGCAGGTCACACGCGAAGCTGAGCTCATGGCAGAAGAGATTCAACTGATATTAGAGAAAATCATAAGCAGTGGCCAGAAACAGCAGTTAATTTCCAACCGGTTTACGAGTATAGAGCTTGCATCTTATCTATATAACACCATTCTTGGTGTGAGAGTTATGGAGAAATCAGGTTCATCCCGTGAACAGATCGAGACGGTTCTGCGTACTTCATTTGGCATGATCATGTCTTGATCTTTTTTTTGTGAAATTCTTGACTACGAAGTCAAAAATAATGGAAGGCGGAATAATACACCACGAAACCTTGAAGGAGGTGGGGCTTTTCGATAAAAATCGTGTATTGATTCATTTGGAAGTAACGTCTAGCTGTTAACCAGGTTTGTAGCTGTTTAACATCTCCTAGGTCAATTTATATAAAACGAAATATGTGGAGGTTATTATGAATTATTCTCAATCCGTAGAAGCATTGTTCCAACCTATAGAGTTAGGTCACCTGAAGTTATCCAATCGAATCGTAATGGCGCCGATGACGCGTCAGTTTTCTCCGGACGGTATCCCGGGTTCGAATGTTGCGGGCTATTACCGCCGCAGGGCAGAGAACGCAGTGGGGCTTATTGTAACGGAAGGGACAATAATTAATCACCCGGATGCATCCAATCAAGCCAATGTACCGCACTTTTATGGGGAAGCTGCAATGAATGGCTGGGCACATGTTGTATCTGAAGTACACGAAGCTGGCGGTCGAATTATTCCACAGATCTGGCATATGGGAGCCAAAGGTCATGTTAATGATTATTCGGAAGCTGAGATTGCTACAATCGTTCAGGAATTCGCAAAAGCAGCCTCGGAAGCGAAACGTGTTGGGTTCGATGGTGTTGAAATCCATGGAGCACACGGCTATCTGATCGACCAATTCCTGTATGAGAAAACCAACTCTCGTACGGATCGTTATGGTGGAGATATGATGGCTCGCACACGTTTTGCAGTTGAAGTGATCGAGGCTTGCCGTGAAGTAGTGGGACCGGACTTCCCGATTGTACTGCGTTTATCTCAGTGGAAAACAGATGATTATCAGGCTAAATTGGCTGAAACACCGGAATTACTGGAGCAGCTTCTCGCACCTTTGGTTCAAGCTGGAGTCGATATCTTCCACTGTTCCACACGCCGTTTCTGGGAGCCGGAATTCGAAGGATCTGATCTGAATTTTGCTGGATGGACCAAAAAACTGACTGGCAAACCGACAATCACCGTTGGATCGATTGGTCTTGATGGTGACTTTACAAGTCTGTTCACAGAGGGTAAAGGCGCAAGTAACGTCGGTATCGATGGATTGGTACAGCGACTTCAGAATAATGAGTTTGATCTGGTTGCTGTAGGACGTGCTCTTCTGGTCGACCCTGAATGGGCTAAGAAAATTCAAGATGGACGTACCGATGATCTGGTTCCATTTACAAGAGAAGCGATGACTGTACTTACTTAATTGCAGTTATATTCATTAGGAATACGTGTCTTTATAAAGAAAAGCAGTAACAGACCAATGTAGCGATTGGCCTGACCTCATTACGTGAGACAAATCAAAACACCTTCAAGACAATGAAATCTTATCGTAAAATAGGAAATCATCTTGGAGGTGTTTTTGTAATGGCAACCAGGAGTGAGTTATCCTATGAAATTAAAGATGAATGTCGAGGGACAAGAACTTGTACCGATTGTCGGAAGGGACAAGAACATAGATTAATTACCGATTAGTTAAGCTCTAAATAAACATGATGTTGTTTAAATCTCAATAGGTAGCGTCTTCCTTGGCTTTATCATCATGATACAACCAATGGAGTGATACGCAGCAACAGCTGGCCTGACATAACATCACTCGTCCCCGCCCGGACTTAACCTAGATACACGAACTGCATCCAATAGCTTATTTTTATAGCACCATAGCTATAATAACTGATTGAGCTTGCTTTCAGGTTCTTCACCATTTTCTATACGATTTATATTCTTGATAAAGAAATCATATCTTTTTTCATGAAATTTTCGACCATCAGGCATTCCTGCTGTATGGGGAGTAAGTATCACATTACTCAGATTCCTGAGCTCACTATCAATAGGAAGTGGTTCAGATTCAAACACGTCCAGGCATGCGCCTGAAATATCCCCGTTTTTTAATGCATCAATCAAGTCTCTTTCGTTGACAATCCCGCCTCGCGATGTATTGATAAAAAGAGTGGTATTCTTCATTTTCTTGAATGCAGCTTTGTTGATCAGATGTTTGGTTTGCTGATTCAAGGGTACATGTACACTGACTATGTCAGATGTGCTAATAAGAGTATCGAAATCCGTCATTTTCACAGAACCGTCCGATTGTGCATTGGCATCTCTCGCATAAGCCAGCACATTCATATCAAAGACCCTGCAAAACGCAGCTACTTTTTTGCCGATAGCGCCCAAACCGATAATCCCCATCGTTTTGCCTTTTAATTCACTCCCTGTATAGTCCAATTGATTTTCATCCATCTTGTTTTTCATGAAAGAATCAAGAAAAGGTATGTTTTTATAGTATGATAACATCAGTGCCATTACGTGCTCGGCCACTGCCTGTGCATTCACTCCTGCAGCATTGGCCACCCAAATGCCGAATTGTGTACAAGTAGGGACATCTACATTATCAAATCCTGCACCCGTCTGTACCAATTTTAATTTTTTTGCGATAGAAAGCAGGCTGTGATCTATTTTAATATGTTCAGGGATGATTACATGGCAATCTTCGATATGATGCAGCATTTCTTCTCCGGGCGGGACAACTACAACCTTCCATTCTTGCGGAAAACACCTCGCAATATTTGATTTTGAGGTCTCGTTAAAATAGCCAACTATTAGAATCTTCATTGGTAAACCACCTTTCATAGCCTATACCATTCTTCTACCATTCTTTGAATAAAACTTATAACCAATATACGCAGCATCAAACTGTAGCTCACCGTCCATTGGAAAATCAAGATTCATACTCTTTGATTTTATGGCTGTATTTCCCATTTATCAACTGATTCTTCTACGATGAATGCTTTCGGTCCTTTTATGTGTATCCTGTACCTTGGCCAACGATGGCTGGAATAATATGAAAGCCGCCAAACACCGGCCCCTTAGCCCCAGCAGTTCCGTTTAAGCAGGAACCGATAACACCCGCAATTACGTTCCCAAGTACAACCGACCGGTAAGTCCCGCCCTATCAAGTTGCCGCTTAACCAGCCAATAAGTCCACCAACAATGAGTACCCAGAGCAGATCCATGGATTGTTCTCCTTTCTTCGGGTTTATTACAAGTTATGTAGGCTAGTGAAATGTACCTCATCTTCAAGTTGGTGGAGGAATCTAAAGTGTCTGTGCTAAGATGAGGGTGAATTATGATTCAAGCTGGGGAACAAGGCTAGATAGGGGTGTACATTTGAAGAAAATCCTAGTCATTGATGATGAAATCGCAATTCGAGATTTAATTGAGCTCGTACTGAGAAGAGAAAACTACGTCGTTCAAACGGCTGAAAACGGTAAAATAGCCCTGCAACTGCTGGATACTTTTGGGCCGGACCTGGTGGTGCTTGACTTGATGCTCCCTGACTGCTCCGGATATGACCTGTGCAAAGAAATAACCGGAAAACGTACCGTTCCTGTGATCATGCTCTCTGCCAAAAATGAGGTAATCGACAAGGTGCTGGGACTAGAGCTAGGGGCGGAAGATTACATGACCAAACCCTTTGATAATCGCGAATTGCTCGCTCGGATCAAAGTGATTCTGAGAAGAAACGAGAGCAAGGAGGAATCAAGTGAAGGAACAGAGGTGACATCTACACGCATCATTCATGAAGAGCTTACTTTTGACCTGGAGAGCAGGAGAGTGCTGAAAAATGATGTTCCCGTCTCTTTAACGGCCAAAGAGTTTAAAATTCTGGAAACGTTACTCAAAAGACCAGACAAAATCTTTACCCGGGATGAACTGCTGCAGATCGGATGGGGATATGACTTTATGGGAGACAGCCGCAGTGTGGATATGACCATCATGCGATTACGGAAGAAGCTGGAGGATAACGCGGACGAACCGAAGTATGTCAGGACGATCTATGGATTTGGCTATCAACTTGGAGGTGGCGAGGCCTGAAGTATGCAACCCGGTTACTGCTGAATTATTTATTTTTCTCCGTGTTGTCTTTTGGCATCATCATTTTTGCGGTAAATAAAGCTATTGATTACTACAGCTTCGTTACCATTGAGAAACAGATGATGGAGAAGGCAGATCTATCCGAGTTGTCCTTCCGTGAGGTGTTGGCACAGCATAGGTCATCGCCAGGAGAGCCCCAGACCAAGGAAATTGTCAGACTTGCTCTGGAGAAGCTGAAAGCTTCAGGCAAGGAAGTACGTATCTATGACAGCTCCAAGCACTTGCTGGGCTTGGCTGTGGATGGCATCATCATTAATGATGGCAAGCCTCTTATTTTTGAAAAGAATATTGAGAAAGCCCTGAGCGGCAGTTACGCCTACACCGTCACGGAAGATCATTTGCTTTATTTTGCGACTCCCATTCAGGATCAATTCTACGAAAACGCTTATGTGTATGAGTTCGTGGAGGACATTTCCTACTTTTATGCGATCATGGATCAAATCCGTTATATCCTGTTTGTAGGTGCAGGCGGATTTATTGTGCTGATTACGTTATCCAGTCTATGGATTGCCCGCAACACAACCAAGCCGATTAAGATACTGCTTAGCGCTGCGCAAAGTTTCTCCAGACAGGAGTTTCGGAGAGTTCATCTCAAACGGAAGGATGAGCTGGGCATGCTGGCAGATGGGCTGGATTCGATGGGGCGACAGCTTCATGATTACATTCAGTACCAGAAACAATTTGTCTCCAACGTCTCTCACGAGTTAAAAACACCCTTGGCAGCCATTCGTGGTTTCTCTCAATACTTGGTGGAAGGGGAGACTGAGAACAAGGAGCTTCAAAAAATCTATGCTCATCTGCTGCAGGAATCGGATCGGCTCACCCGCTTGATTAATGAACTGTTATTACTATCCCGATTCGATAAGGCTGGTGCTAACGATTTGGAAGTCGAGAAGACGGAAATGAACGAACTGATTCAGCAAGTCGCAATGAATATGGGAGCCAAGGCTAAGGGTAAAGGGATAGAGATCAGAGTTAGTCAGGCGGAGGAAGAAACGGATGATGAGGGTACGGCGAGAGTTCATGCCAACGTAAATCCAATGCTGATGTCCCATGCGATCGCCAATCTTATGGACAATGCCATCAAATATTCAGGCAGTCCATCGCTGATCGAATTGAGGTTGGAACATACGCCAAGCGAAGTAGTTATACGGATATGTGATCAAGGCATAGGCATTGCGGGCGATGAGCTGGAGCGAGTGCAGGAACGTTTTTACCGGGCGAAAAATGCAAGCACAGCAAATGGTTCAGGTCTTGGACTTTCCATTTGCAAAGAGATCGTAGAGCGGTTTAATGGATATATCGACATCGAAAGTCAACTGGGAAAAGGGACGACCGTTACAATTGTTTTGCCTCGTGCGTAGCCCTGCATCTAAATCCAAGCCTAAATAAGTAACGTTACAAGATTGGTACATTTCTGTTATGAGACTAACAAATGTTTTATTTATAATCACTTCATAAGAACAAATCACACATTTTATGGAGGGATCATGATGAAATTAACAATGAAAGCTGCAGGTTTTATACTGCTGAGTATTTTACTAACGATGGCACTAACGGGCTGTCAGTCCGGTGGTGCCAAGTCGCCAGAAGCGGCTCAGAACTCGGCTGGAAAAAACACGTCGAACGAACAGGCCAAAGGGGAAGGAACATCAAATTCTAATGCGCCTGCTTCAGAAAATTCGGAAGGACAGAGTGCTGAAGCTATTAAGGAAGGTTCGATGGAAAAGGAAGGCAATGTGGTGCTGAAGGAGCTTGCTTTTGTCTATAATGAGCAAACCATTGCGATTTCGGATACAGCGAATGAAGATCAGATGGAACAGATGCTGGGCAAACCGGAGAACCTGAAATCTCATACGTACACTGCCGACGATGGAACAAACATGGATACGTTAATCGGTTTTACAGAAAAGGTTTATACGTATCCTGGTCTGGAGATTAAAACCATCAGTATACCGGAGGGGAAACAAGACTCCATCTTTCATATCGAAATTACGGATCCTAAGTACGCGACAGTGAGAAACATTAAAGCAGGAGATAGCCTGGATACACTCAAAAATGCCTATCCTGAGGGGAAACTGCTTGGAGATGGAGCCCCTAATGAGGAGGATGACTTCCGTTACGAGCCATCCAATTATGTGGATGTGATGTCGTTTCATATCAAGGATGCCAAGGTGGAGAGCATACAGATCTATAGCCTTCTGGACTAATATTTAGTTAGCGATGTTGGTAAGCCATTCATATGGGGTGACCAATTATGGCATAAGGATCCCTTTAAATAAGGCAATTCTGAAATAGGCTTACGACCGATTCCAAAAATTTCTACATGGGAATCGGTCGTTTAAATTTAGAATTGATAATGTAGTTCATCGGCAGCAACTCTTATCGAAGGACAAGAACATAGGTAAATAGGTAAGTTCTGGTGACCTCAAATCCGATCGGTTAGGTAATGAATTCATGAGAGATATAATCGGGCTAAAGAACAGGGCATCTGTTAGGCCTGACAGACATCTGATGTAATTGACGATCTATTCATTAGTGCGAAGTGACAACAAATGTTTTAGATTGTCATCAATAAATTGATTATCGGTACTGTTGATTCCACGACCGGCAAAATGGCCCCAGATCGATTGAATTGGTTTCAAGACAGCATGAGGTATACGCTTAGCTTCGTATTCATTATCGTCCGCTGTGCAGAAGAGATCCGTGCTTCCCGGCATGATACAGGCAAGAGCTTTTATGCTCTGAAGTGCTTTATCAAAGTCTCCATTATAGGAAGGGTTTGCACTAATATCAGCATGTTGGCCTGTCCATAACATTGCCAGAACATTATGAGGATCCATATTCATAAAGCTATCTTCCCAGACACCGGCTACAAAATCCTCCAATGTGTCAAATCCCAACTCACGGTAAAGCTCTTCTCTATAAAACGCATGTGATAGTCCCCAGCCCGCATACACCCGTCCAACGGCGCGCATGTCTGCAGAAGTCAATTGGTTTAGTTTACTTGAGTCGAAGCCGACTGCAGATAGCAGGGAAGATTTCACGCCTTCCAGAACTACATATGTGTGAGGCCAAGGTTTGGCGATTCCTCCGAAAGGTGCAATTCGTTCGACCATCTCCGGGTAACTAGCCCCCCATTGAAATGCCTGAATGCCGCCCATAGACCACCCGACGACGAGAGCAATCTTTTGAATACCAAATTTCTCGGTCAGCAGTCGGTGCTGTAATCGAACGTTGTCATAGATAGTTACCAGTGGAAAGTTAGCCCGATCGAATGGAGGAGGCGTGTTACTGGGAGAGGAAGATAGCCCATTGCCCAGCAAATTGGGAACGATAATAAAATATTTCTCTGGATCGAGTGCCATCCCGCTGCCAATGAGCCATTCATTCTGAACATGCTGATCTCCAAAAGCTGTTGGGTAGACAATAACATTGTCCTTCTGTTCATTTAGTTTTCCGTAAGTTTTATAAGCGAGATAAGCGTTTGGTAACGTCACTTCGGATTGTAAGATGACATCACCCAAATTAAAAATTTCATAATCCATCGTATAGTCGCTCCCTTCAAAATGAAAAACCACATGCTCACTGTGATCTCTTGTGCTTAGTATAGAGCCGTGATAGTCTCATTAAAAGTGAATGAAATTCAAGTCAGCATTCAATAAAATTGAAAGATGATGGGAGAACATCAATGGAATTTCGCCAACTGAATACGTTTTGCACGGTTGCAACAACATTAAATTTCACGCGGGCAGCAGAAGTGCTGAGCTACGTTCCTTCCAACGTCACGATGCAAATTAAAGCATTGGAAGATGAGCTAGGTGTGCGCCTCTTTGATCGGTTGGGCAAGCAACTCGCGCTCACAACTGCGGGTAAACGCTTTTTAACACACGCCCAAGGCGTTCTTGAAAAAATGGACGAAGCTCGTAGTGCTGTCCATGATAATGAAAAACTAAGTGGTACCTTAACGATAAGTGCGAATGAGGTTATTTGCTCCTACCGTCTTCCACCTGTCTTCAAACGGTTTCGTTCGCAGCATCCGGGAGTTCGTCTAATCTTCCGCTCAGTTCCGAATCAAGAGATCAAGCAAACGCTCTTTGAGGGAACCACGGATATCGTTTATATGCTAGACGAACCTATTCGTTCGAGTGGACTTTCCGTGGAACCTTTGCTGGAAGAACATTTCCGATTGTTAGCTGCTCCAGATCACCCACTCGCCAAACGGACTGTGCTGCAATTGGAAGATTTTCATGAAGAAGTGTTCCTGACGAATGAGAAGGGTTGTCCATATCGAACGATGTTTGACCGGTCTTTTGAGAAAGAGGGCATTGATAACATCACGTATCTAGAGTTTCAAAGTGCCGAAGCTATTAAACAATGTGCGATCTCCGGAATCGGCATCGGTTTTCTTCCTGAAATCGTTGTAGAAGCCGAAGTTGAACGCGGAGAACTTGTTGTCCTCCCATGGCAAATTCCGGACTTGCGGGTGTATACACAGATGTTGTGGCATAAAGACAAATGGCTTTCACCAATCATGTTATCGTTTATTGAAGCAGCAAGGGAAGCTTTTCGTTTACAGAATGAGAATAAACCGTTCATTCATACTATCTGCACATAGTTGGCATTACACTGGTTTAAGCGAAGTTTCATCTCCGGAAGGAGTCATAAGTCAAAGAGAGAAATTAAACTGGTATGCCGGCAATCCGTCAGTTACTGATAAAGTAATTAATCGTGATCAGATCTGTTAAAAAGTTTACCCTCGGGACAAGTAATATCAACAAAATAAATGTAAATACACAGAAAATCAATGTGTAAAAAAGAGAGGCAGCATTAAACGAAATGTGGTATTATGCCCTCATGGTAAACAGTGAATAAAGAGGGCATGTTACAATGAACTCAAACACTGGATATCGGAAGGGATTTTGTTATGTCAACGAAGAAAGGTCAAACCGCTTTAGGCAAGGAAGCAAATTAAGGTGTATATTTCTTTATACAGCACGGAACGTTTCCAAAACAAATTGAGCGACATCTCCCCGATTGAATTTCGAGAAAAAGTCGCCTCATAATAAAATCTCTTTTTTTATTGTCTACTTGACGGGGCTATGACCATCGTAGTTACGCTTTTTTAGAAAAACAAGTTTACCAACCACACTCGTGTTGAAAACAGGACCCGTTGAATTCGACGGTATTTAAGCATGCAGGAAGGGGGATAATCGTGAATTACCAGTGGAAAAAACAGTTAGAGGAGCATAGAAATAAGCGGCGAGAAGACATTATTCAAGGCGCGCAGCAGTTGTTTATCGAACGGGGGTTGTATTCGGTAACGCTCAAAGATATTGTCGAGTTCTGCGGCGTTAGCAAAGTAACGCTTTATAAATATTTCCGATCTTTCGATGAGATTGTAATTGAAGTTCAAATCAATGTTTTAACCGATTTTTGGAGAGCTGTTACAAATAATTTACCCGAGGGAAACAATGGTTTTGAAAAAATTGGGCACCTGCTGAGGCAAATGATAGGCACTTCGAAGCAATATGCCAGTTATGTGCGGTTTATAGCCATGTTCGATACAAAATATCATGAAAATTATGCTGATGAATTCCTTGAAGGTCGATTTATATCCTTCATGAGAAGCCGCACCCATCCATATTACGAGCTACTTGAAGAAGGGATTCGGGACGGATCGATTCGAAGCGATATCGAGGTACAAATATTAACGTTTACATTAAGTAATGTCGTAATGGCTACCTTGCAACGTATGATTTTAAGAGGCAAGGTACTGCATTTGGACCAAGGAGTCGAACCTGATGTTGTTCTGGATCATATGTTAGATATGGCATTAACCTTTCTGAAGCCTCAAGCATTGAAATGAGCAATTCTACTAAAATAATGTCAATAAATGTAGATGTCCTTCTGGTATTAGAGGGCATCTCTTTTTTTTGCTTTCTTATCCCCGTCACTCCCTCCTCTATTAATGCATAAAAAAACCGCGAATTCGAAGTGTCCTGTTAATGACTGCGTTGCGTCCTATTTTTTATATTATCTTTACAATCAGATGACGTTTCCATAACATATGATCTCTATAATCATAAAAGTGTACTAGTGGTAAACAGGTGTTTACTAGTGGTAAACATAAATAAAATGAATGAGGTTAAAACAACAAGAAAGGAAAAAGCACATGAACTTAATAAGCGGAAGGAAGAGGAAGGGCAGGCTAAAACCATACATCCCGCTGTATCTGATGATGCTGCCAGGACTCATTTACATTGTAATCAATAATTACTTGCCTATGTTTGGCTTGATTATTGCCTTCAAAGATTACAATTTCAGCGAAGGAATCATAGGTAGCGATTGGGTAGGGTTTGAAAATTTTAAATATTTATTTAAAACAACAGATGCACTTACGATCACCAGAAACACAATTTTATACAATATTTCCTTTATTTTTCTTAATTTGATCATTGCAGTTGGCGTAGCGATTCTTCTCAATGAGGTGAAGAAAAGGTTCTTATCCCGCTTCTATCAAAGCGCTATCTTGCTGCCTTACCTGATTTCTATGGTCATTGTAGGATATCTAGTGTATGCGATGCTGAGTACGGAAACGGGCTTCTTAAACAATACGATTCTTCCGGTACTAGGCCTGTCTGATATTTCATGGTATAGCGAACCGGAATATTGGCCCTACATTTTGACTCTCGTACATGTATGGAAAAGTGCAGGTTACTTATGTATTGTTTATTTGGCCGCGATCATCGGAATTGATCCAGAATATTACGAGGCCGCAATCATTGACGGAGCAAGCAAATGGAGACAGATCAAAAGTATCACAATTCCGCTCATTATGCCGGTTATTACAGTTATGACATTGCTTCAGATCGGGCGTATTTTTTACTCGGATTTTGGACTGTTCTATCAGGTACCACTTAATACAGGAGCATTGCAATCAACGACGAACGTGATCGATACGTACGTTTACCGTGCGCTGATGACGTCGGGTGATATAGGTATGTCCTCAGCAGCAGGATTGTATCAATCGTTTGTCGGTTTTGTACTTGTATTATTGTCAAACTATATCGTTAGGAAGATAAACAGTGACAATGCATTAATTTAAAGGAGTGAAAACTGCTTGAAAGGTAGAAATTCGATATGGCAGTGGAGTGTTAACATCATTCTGATGATCATTGCGCTCTCGTGTATCTTGCCATTTATCTTGTTGTTCATTTCTTCTATAACAGACGAACAGTCGATTGTACTTCATGGATATTCCTTTTTCCCGGAGGCATACAGCTTATCTGCCTATCGTTATTTATGGAATGATATCGAAACAATACTTCGATCTTATGGAATTACGATTATGGTTACGGTGATTGGAACGGTCATCAGCATGATCATTACTTCTATGTTGGCATATCCGTTGACACGTAAGGACATGCCCTTGAACAAATTTTGGTCATTCTTCATATTCTTCACCATGTTGTTTAATGGCGGTCTCGTGCCCACGTATTTGGTTTATACGCAATTGTTTGATTTGAAAAACACATTGTTTGCGCTCATCATACCAGGACTTTTGACTAATGCTTTTTACGTCATGTTGATGCGCACTTTTTTTTCGAACTCTATTCCAGCTCCTGTTATGGAATCCGCCAAAATTGACGGTGCAGGAGAATTCGTAACGTTTGTCCGGATTGTGCTGCCCCTATCCCTTCCGATTCTGGCGACCGTCGGATTGTTTCAAACGATACACTATTGGAACGACTGGTTTAACGGCATGATTTATATAACGGACAGTAAGCTGTACAGTCTGCAGAACATGTTAAACCGGATTCTGCTAGACATCCAATTTTTGAGCAATAGCAATTTCTCCGGAACTCAATTCGACTCATCCGCAAACATACCGACGGAGACGGTACGTATGGCGATGGCAGTCATCGGGATTATCCCGCTTCTAATTGTGTACCCTTTCTTCCAAAAGTTTTTCGTAAAAGGACTTACAATCGGATCGGTAAAAGGGTAAGGCTACTTCCGGCAAACGCCGGTTAGCATAAAGGTGGAAATTATTAGGAGGGTTTCAGTGTGGCTATGAAAAGAAGGATCATGCAGTCTGGGCTGGCAATTGTTATGACGTCGGTAATGGTGTTGGCAGGTTGTTCCACAAAGAGCGAGGATACGTCAAGTTCTTCAGCTAGCAGTGAGTCGCCGTATGAGGTAGTGATGGCATTTCCCGGAAACGACCAGAAGGATTTGCTAGCCGTCCAGGATGAAATGAACAAGATCACGAAGGAGAAATTCAATACAACCGTCAAATTGACGCCGATTAGCGTCAGCGCATGGCAGCAGCAGACCAATCTTATGCTCGCAGGCAATGAGAAGGTGGATCTGATGCTTACGTACGCTAACACGTACGGTACGCAAGTGGCAAAAGGTCAATTGCTTCCGCTTGACGATCTCGTGGAAAAACACGGATCGGGAATAAAAAAGGCGTTGGAGCCCTATCAACTCGCTGCGACCAAAATTGGCGACAAAACTTACGCCATTCCGACTGCGAGAGATATGGCTGCCAACTACGGCATCGTGATGCGCAAAGATCTTGTGGAAAAGTACAAGATCGATTTGAGCAACATTAAAACGCTCAACGATATGGATGCGGTCTTTCAAGTCATTAAGAATAACGAGCCGAATATGTCGCCAGTCGTCCCAAGAAGTCCCGGGCTCTCCATATTTACCGGCGGTTATGTTACTTACGACAGCTTAGGTGATGGAATCGGCGTACTACCGAACTACGATAATAATATGAAAGTCATGGATTGGTATGAAACGCCGGAATATGCAGATCAATTGAACGTATTGCGAAGATGGTTCCAGGCTGGTTTCATACCGAAGGATGCCGCGACAAGCAAGGCGGACGGCAGGGAATTGGTCAAGGCGAATAAAGCGTTTTCCTACTTCGCTAATATGAAGCCCGGATTTGACGCGCAGGAATCGAGACGTGTCGGCAAACCGATGGTATCCGTTCAAATGACGCCTGCTTACTCGACCACAGGCTTTATTGACTTAATGATGTGGTCGATTCCGAAAAACTCGAAAGACCCTGACAGAGCGATGATGTTCCTCGACCAGCTGTATTCCGACAAGCAGTTGTATAACTTGTTGGCATGGGGAATCGAAGGGAAGCATTACGTGAAGAAATCGGATAACGTGATTGATTATCCACAAGGCGTTGATGTCAAGAACACGTCCTATAATTTCAATGCGCCATGGATGTTCGGCAATCAGTTCCTATCCTACACATGGTCGACGGAAGATCCGGACGGTCTGAAGAAATTAGATGAATTCAATAAGAGCGCGAAAAAATCAAAAGCACTGGGCTTCATCTATAATGTGGATCCGGTGAAAACGGAAATGGCTTCGGTCAATAACGTGTTAACCGAATTCAGCATAGGATTGGAAACGGGTACGTTGGATCCGGTCGAGAACTTGCCGATATTTATCAGTAAATTAAAAGCTTCGGGCATCGATAAGATTATAAGCGAAAAACAGAAGCAGCTTGACGAATGGGCGAAAACCCAGAAATAGTTTAAGCGCATAAAGGAGCCGCTGCATATGAGAACTAGGGAAAATTTTGACCGAAACTGGATGTTTCATTTCGGTGAGGTTGGAAAGATCGTCAAGACGGTGAAAAAAGCAGGCATGATCGCGGGGTTGACAAATGCACTGGGGGAAGAGAAACATGAGCCATTTGCGATCGGCGAAGCTGCACGTATCATCCAGAACATCGCTCGAGAATATCTGGGAGATCCGAACTTCGATCTTACCCAAATGTACGGTTCGGATACACCCAAGGATAAGACCACCGGCTGGGTGAGCGTCGATCTGCCACATGATTGGCGGTTAGAACAGCCGTACAACCCGGAACGCGGTGGCGCGTTTCAAGGTTATCTGCCCAATGGAGTGGGCTATTACCGCAAGGTCTTTGAAATTCCACAGGAGGATGAAGGCAAGAAGATCATCATTGAATTTGACGGAGTGATGCGGAACAGCTCAGTTTGGGTGAATGGATGCTTCGTCGGCGA
The DNA here is from genome assembly GCF_037969855.1 of Paenibacillus sp. FSL W7-1088. Lineage (NCBI taxonomy): Bacteria > Bacillati > Bacillota > Bacilli > Caryophanales > Paenibacillaceae > Paenibacillus > Paenibacillus sp. FSL W7-1088. The sequence continues at coordinate 3,875,834 of NZ_CP150216.1, read as the reverse complement.
TCATCTCAGCGGCTACACTAGCTTTCATTATGACATCACGGACTTGCTGAAATATGGGGATGAGGAAGGGGATAATGTAATCCTGATCCGAACGGATACAACCGGCGGAGATGAAGGCTGGTGGTATGAAGGCGGAGGCATCTACCGCCATGTCTGGTTAACCAAATATGATTACTTACATGTGGACCGCTGGGGAACCTTTATCAGAACTGAGCAAGTTGACAATGAAATGGCCGCGGTTACGATCGAAACGACGGTAAGCAACGAATATCCGCAGACGATGAAGTACGGCATCCGAACGAGTATTCTGAATCCGGTTGGGGAGCTCGTTGCCATCACGGAAACCGACTGTGAAACGCTGGGAATCGACAAACAAACGGTTCTTCAATCGGTTAAAGTAGCGAAGCCGCTGCTCTGGTCGCAGGACACGCCGCATCTGTATGAGGCCGTGACTGAACTTCTTCATGGAGGTCAAATTATCGACACGTATCGGACCGTTTTCGGGATCCGTACGGTGGAATACCGACGGGACGGATTATACCTGAATGGCAAGTATGTACAAGTGAAAGGCACCTGCAATCACCAGGATTTCGCTGGCGTGGGCATCGCGCTGCCGGACCGTGTGCATGAATATAAAATTAAACGCTTGCTGGAAATGGGCTGTAACGCTTACCGTTGTGCCCATCATCCGCCCGCCCCGGAGCTGCTGGATGCCTGCGACAGACTTGGGATGCTGGTCATGAACGAGAACCGGATCACGGAGAGTACGGAGATCAAGCTTGATGATCTGAAATCGATGCTGTATCGTGACCGCAACCATCCAAGTATCTTTATGTGGAGTCTCGGTAATGAAGAGAAGATCAGCGGCAGTTATCAAGCCAATCGGATGCTGAGGCGCACGAAGGATTTGGCAAAACGAATCGATCCCACCCGTCCTGTTACAGCGGCCAATCTAAGTCAGAAAGGCATGGACGTCGATGTCAATGGCGTTAATTATGGCGAGACCGTAATAGGAGGCCAATCGATCGGTGAATGGTTCCAATCCCATCCGGAATCCAAAGTGCTGAATACGGAGAATGTCTCCTTCTTCTCTGCAAGAGGCGTCTATGAGGATGACCCGGAAGGTGGAAGATGCTCCAGCTACGGATCGAGATATCATATGTCCGGTAAGGAGATGGATGTAGGAAATCTGGGCGGAGCTGGTGGTACGTCAACGCCTGAACGAAGCTGGCGCTATTTCTTGAATAATCGTTTTTCGGGTGGGTTATTCATCTGGACAGGTTTTGATTATCGCGGGGAGACGACGCCATTTCAGTGGCCGTCCGTGCTATCGCATTTCGGGATTCTCGATTATTGCGGATTTGCAAAGGACTCTTACTATTTCTATCAATCGATCTGGAAGGATGAGCCTATCGTTCATCTTATGCCGCATTGGAACTGGTCAGACCGGCTGGGACAGCAAGTAGAGGTTCGCGTGTATACCAACTGCAGCGAAGTGGAGCTGATACTGAACGGCCAAACCCTGGGCAAGAAGAAAGCGGATGCTGAAGCGGGTGAGATCACATTATCGTGGCAAGTAGCCTATGAACCCGGAATTCTCGAAGCCATTGCTTATCGGGATGGCGTGGTGGTAGCAATAGAGCGAAAAGAAACTACGACGGACGCGTACGCGATTCACTTGGAGGCTAACTGCTCTGAACTGCTCGCCGATGGCCAGGATGTCTCCATAGTCACAGTCTCAGTAAGGGATCAATCGGGAAGAGTGGTGCCCATTGCCAGTAATCAGATACAATTCCGTATTACGGGTAAAGGGAGGCTGCTTGGTCTGGGGAACGGAGATCCAGGATGCCATGAGTCGGATCGAGGAAATACGAGAAGCGTGTTCAATGGCTACGCCATGGCCTTGATTCAGTCACTGGATGAGGCAGGAGAGATACGCATTGAGGCGTCTTCGGAAGGGTTAGTGCCGGCCTTATTGACCCTTCGATCCCGGAAAGACCTATAGAATTGAATGATCAGTGATTATTGAAAGAATAGAATAATAATTTCGCTAAAGAGGTGCAGCTATGTCAACAAGTCAATTTACCGCATTTCCCGCCAATCGAGTCATTCCCTTGGAAGGCGTGCATAATTTCCGAGATATGGGAGGCTATCGAACGTCCGATGGCCGCACCGTAAAATACGGCCTATTCTTTCGTTCCGATCATTTGACCGGTTTAACGGAGCAGGATTTAACATTCTTGCAAACGTTGAATATCAAAACGGTATTCGATTACCGCGGAGATCGTGAATCGCACATCATGCCGGACCCGGTTCTCCCTAATGCAAAAAATGTACGGATACCGGCGAACACGGAGGATCAGCATGAACATATGAATTTTCCGGACGCTCCTGAAGGGGAGGATACGCAAGGCCATCTTATGAAAGCATTGGTTAAAAGTGACTTCTTCAAAAGTTTCAGCGCAGAAACCTACATGACGGAATTGTATATGAAACTTCCAATTACCAATCCTTCGTACAAACATTTGATGGAAGCCATTCAGGATCCGGATCGATTGGGGCTGCTGCATCATTGTACGTCAGGCAAAGACCGTACCGGGGTTGGAGCCGCGCTCATCTTACTTGCGCTGGGTGTCCCTGAACAAACGGTTATGGAAGACTATCTCTTAAGCAATGAGACGTTGCAAACGTTCAACAGAACCCTTCTTGAAAGGCTGGCTGAACATGCGGACGAAGCGATTTTGCAAAATTTGAACCATATCCTCACGGTTAACGAAGCGTTTTTGTCTGCCGCTTTGGGATCGATCAAGAGTACTTATGGAGGGTATGATGCATATTTTAAAGAGGAGTTCGGTTTGGACAAGCCCAAACGGGAGGCTCTGCAAAGATTCTGCTTGGTATAAAGGGAAGAGAGATGTCTCATTTTAACTGCGTTAATCTTCCTGAGTAATGTGGATTGGTACTTCTTTGGTTTGCCGAAAAGAAAACATATCACAATGCACGTAGACGCTTGCAGTGCGATGTGGGTAAGGATGCGCCGGACTTTGCATGGTTGAAACCGCCATATATCATTCATCCTGGGAACACTTATATACAGTGATTTGTACTTTTTTAATATTGAAATTTGGGGGAAACAAAATTGGTGGATTTAGAAGCAAAACCTTTTTATTTGCGGGAAAAAGATATTCAGTGGGTCAATGAAACGCTGGCTGCGATGGATGTGAAGGATAAGGTCGGGCAGCTGTTTTGTCCGATCGGGATAACGGATGACCGCGAACAGCTGAAAACGCTCATCGAAACGATAAAACCGGGAGGCATCTTGTTCCGACCAGATTCAGGTAAGAAAAGTCAAGAAGTACACCGTTTTTTGCAGGAACATTCTAAGGTGCCGTTGCTCATTGCAGCTAATCTCGAGTCCGGAGGCAACGGAATTGCTTCTGACGGTACTTTTTTCGGCAGACAGCTGCAAGTGGCGGCGACGGATAATGAAGAGATGGCATATAAATTAGGGCTTGTAGCCGGGAGAGAAGGTCGTGCCGTCGGCTGCAATTGGGCGTTTGCTCCGGTTGTCGATATCGATCTCAACTTCCGTAATCCGATCACGAATGTTCGGACGTTCGGTTCCGACCCAGCTCGAGTTGCAAGGATGGCAAAGGCGTATACCGAAGGTATTCAGAAGAGCGGCGTGGCCGCATCGATCAAGCATTTCCCCGGCGATGGGGTGGACGAGCGCGACCAGCATTTGTTGACTACCGTTAATTCGCTGTCTGTGGACGAGTGGGAATCGACCTTCGGCATAGTGTACCGGGAGCTGATCGAAGCGGGGGCTGAGACCGTTATGGCTGGTCATATCATGCTTCCTGGTTATTCGCGAAAACTTGTGCCCGGCATTGCCGACGAGGAACTGATGCCTGCTACGCTTTCACCCGAACTGATCGGAACGCTGCTTCGGCAGCAGCTTGGTTTTAACGGTCTCGTTGTGACGGACGCTACGCCGATGGCTGGTTTTATGATGGCTGAAAAGCGCGAGCTCGCTGTGCCAAAATCGATCGCCGCCGGCTGCGACATGTTCCTGTTCAACAAAAATATACGCGAAGATTTCCATTATATGATGAAGGGGCTCGAAAGCGGGATCTTGACGATGGAAAGACTAGATGAAGCGGTCACGCGCATTTTGGCGCTCAAAGCATCGCTTGGCTTGCATAAGCAGCAGCGGGAGGGAACGCTTGTTCCAGGTCCGGAAGAGCTGTCCATCTTGCAATGTGAAGAGCATAAACAATGGGCGAAGTGGTGTGCAGATCAATCGGTCACACTCGTCAAAGATACGCAGCAACTGCTCCCGATCGCTGTCGATTCGCATAAACGCATGCTGTTATATGTGCTTGGAGACGAAGGAAGTCATCGCAGTACGTCGATTGCACCTTACATGATTGCTAAATTAGAAGCAGAAGGGTTTGACGTCACTGTTTTCGACAATAAAAATGTGGACTTCAGTGCAGTGTTTAGCGGCGTGGAGGAGCTGCGTGAAAAATATGATTTGGCGCTCTACGTGGCTAACATCGAGACGGCAAGTAACCGGACAACGGTGCGTATCGATTGGGAGCCGCTGCTCGCCGCGGATGTTCCTTGGTTTGTGCGGGAGCTCCCGACGGCGTTCGTTTCTGTCTCAAGTCCATATCATCTTCTCGATGTGCCGCAGGTACAAACGTATATTAACGCATATTCGGGCAGTGAGACGATTATTGATGCAGTTATCGAAAAGCTGCTAGGCAGATCGGATTTTAAAGGCATAAGCCCGGTAAACCCATTCTGCGACTGCTGGGAAGCGAAGCGGTAGGAAGAACCTGTTGGAGGAATTATGAAAATAGAAGCGGTTATTTTTGATTTGGACGGTGTGCTCGTACATACCGACCATTTCCACTATCTGGCATGGAAGAGGATGTGTAGCGAGGAAGGCATCCCTTTCGACGAGTCGGTTAACTATAGGCTACGGGGCGTAAGCCGTATGGCTTGCATGGACATCATTATGGAGAAGGCGGCTCGTGCATATTCGTCGCGGGAGAAAATGCAGTTGGCCGAGGGGAAAAACGATTACTACAAAGACCACCTGCAATCTTTATCTGACGCGGACATGCCTTCTGGAGTCTTAGATACTCTGGATAGGCTGCGTGAAAAAGGATTAAAGTTGGCGATTGGATCCTCTAGCAAAAACGCTCCCTTTATTATTGAGCGGCTTGGAATTCCGCATATGTTCGATGCTGTCGTGGACGGTAATGAAATTCGCTGCAGCAAGCCGGATCCCGAAGTATTTTTGCTGGCGGCAAGTAAATTGGGGGTGCGCGTGGACCGCTGCTTGGTCGTGGAAGATGCGGAAGCTGGCGTAGAAGCGGCGTTCAGAGGTGGCATGTGGGTCGCGGCCATCGGCAAGGCCTGTATAAGCAATCTAGCCGATTATCATATCGGCCATATCGAAGAATTGCAATCCATTACTGCAAGCAGATGAAGGTAGGGAAAGGGTAGAAAACGATCCGAAAATTATATGAAATTCAAGAGAGGACGGTGTATGCAGGAATATATTCGCAGCTGGAGCGGCAATCAATGTATACTACGCCTAGTACATTCATTCTCGTTTTCAAATTACTGAGAATATCTATACGGAGTCAATACTAGAGGAAATCAAGATATTTATCTGTACATCATTCTCAATCTACCCAACAATCTCATATGGCAGGTTTGCCGGCAAGTAAGGACGGCAACATTGGCAATAAAACAGGAGCAGTTACCTCAGGCAGGCAACACTGCTCCTTGTTATATATAGAATTATCCTTTCAAACACCCTGTTTGATTAAACTCCAGATGCGTTCAAACCGCTCTTGGTAGTCTGGTGAATTCCAGGATTCTTTAAAAGAGGGAAGACTAAACACCGCAAAAGCAGATAGGATTGCCTCTGCCCGTTCAAAGTGAGGATCGTTATAACCCATAAACCCATCAATAATGTGATATGAATCCCAGAGCACATCCCTTAATACCAATGGATTACTGTCCACATATTGTGTATTCAAAGCGAACATTTTGGGATTCTCATTATAAGCGCGTTTTTTGGCATTCACAAATGCCCAAAGCCAATCGTGGAGCACTTCCTGTGGTGAGGCCAAATGAGCCATGTTTATACTGATTTGTTCTGAAATCATCCGATTGAACCAGTCTTTAGCTACGGCTGCCCAGAGTTCTTGTTTATTTTTAAAATGCTTATAAAGTGCTGCATGGGTGATATTCAATTCATCCGCTATTTGTGAGAGTGTCACTTCGGATTTCCCCGTGCCCTCAATTAATGCCTCGGCGGTTTCAATAATAAGCTGCTGCGTGATTTTAGCCCTTTGTTATGGCAGGTGAATATGGGGCATTTTGAAGCGAGCAGTTACTGCTATACCCCAGTATCACACCGTTTTGCCAACCCTTCTTTCGTTAATTAGTCTTTACCAACCGATAATATTAGAAGTTCCGTCCATAATAGGGGCGAAGACTAGACTGATCTCATCAATTAAACCTTCATTTAGAAAGGAACCATTGATTACACCTCCACCTTCAAGTAACACTTGATCAGTACCTAAGAACGGAAGGAACGACCTATTACATCGCGGTCAAAAGACGCACTATGAACGCGTCGGATTATTCAAGCTAAGAAAAAAAGTCCCCACGAACGCGATCGCAAACTCAACATCAAAAGACGAAGAAGCCTCCGACCCGGTTCGGAGGCTTCTTCGTGTCGAGAAAGTCCGACTTGGTGCAAAATGAAAGAGTGAAGGGAGAAATTCAGTGAAGACATTAGGGTGTCGGGGGACAAGAACATGTTCCTATTTCCGATTAGGTGTATATTTAATCGGTATTTTGCTGTTAATTCATTAAACTAACGGGCAGATTACTTCCCGGAGGCATTGGAGCAGCCGACCTCACGGGAAGTAGTTGCAAAAATCCTCTACGCGGCGGCCGAGCTGCATACCCGTTACAAGGATCGCAAGGGTTGTCTGGGCATTCACGGCGCCTTGGCCGGCTCGGACGAAGCCGAACCAATTCGGCGAGCTCTGATTGATGCGCGTGCGGATGGAGAGGCATCGCTGCGTGCCCGTTTCGAACGGGCAAAGCAGGAAGGCGACCTGCCGGAAAATGCTAATGCTGCAGTCCTGGCTGCATACGTAATGACGGTGCTTCATGGTATGGCTGTTCAAGCCAGGGCTGACTTCTGTCGTGAAATGCTGGAAGCTATTGAGGAGCAGGCGCTATCGACATGGCCCAGTGGTAAATCTATATGACGTGTAGAATTGAGGGCGCTGAAGGTAAGCGCCCTCAATTCTTTTTAAAGTAGGTTCTTCAGTTTTCGCGGGAAACCTTATCATAAATAAGGGCAAGTTTTTTGCTGACTTATTCGTGCAGAAATTGCAAGGTATTCATTTTTTATTTCCGATAAAATTTACCTTGAAGGGTGGGAACACGATGGATTTAATCTTGTTGAGCAGAGGAAATTTTTGGTTATGCCAACAATTAGTTAAAATCGAATTAGTATAAATTCGAGAAGTAACATTCATTGTATAATGGGTTTTATTTCCAATGTAAGCCGAGGTACATTAAAGCTTTTGTTCAAGAATACGTTCGCGTCCACCTGATGGCCAACACTACTCTTCAGAAAATGATCCTCATTGGGACAATAAAGAAATTTTCAAAGCTACACACGATACTAACTTGCTTGTTTACGTGGCCTGTTCAATCTTCGGAATAACTTTAAGTGGAAAAAGAGACGATTTCCCACTTAATCTTTTTGAAGTAGTAGAGGTTCGATGGCTATCGCTATGCGTATTCGTAAGCTTTCAGCTGGATCTTTGAGTTTCACACCCAGCAGTTTTTCACACTTTTCCAGTCGATACACCACCGTATTTCGATGAACGAAAAGTTGCTTGGATGTTTCGACAAGCTGGCATTGTGTATCGTAAAAAGCGTTCAAGGTGCGCAGCAGCTCTTTTTTTTCATGTTCATCTGCAACTTGCAGCAATCCGTTCAAGGTCGCTTCATAAAATTGTTTCAGTTCGTTGTGGGGAAGCATATGGAATAAATATCCGATATCCTTTGCTTGGTAAGATTGGACGAATTGCTTTCGTTTTAGCCAGTAGCCGAATTGCATTGCATTAACGGCTTCTGTATAAGAATGTCGAACGCCGAGTACATTTGTTGCAGGTTTACCAATGCCGATAGAGAGACTCAGTCCAGTCTCATGATGGAGCTCTCTAAGTAATCCTGACAGCTGCTCGGTGAGTTTTGCCTCATCCCACCCCGACTCAGGGATAGATAGCAGAAGACAGTAGGTATCATGTTTGGTAAACATGACGAAGGAATGTTCTAACACACCAAAAAGACGTTTGATGTGCTCGTATTGCTCCTCTTGCTCCGTGATATTATCTCCTTTCGGAGACGTCGAACCCTCGTATTTAGGAAATCTTTGATGCATGTGATGCACCTCGTCATTACGCATGGTCAGTACGACGCATGCATGCCCCTTGATAAGTCCATATCTCTTGCCGCGGTTCAGCGCCTCCTGCTCAGAAGTGATGTATCCCTCGATCAGATCGGAAAAAAACTCGTTCTTGTGTCTGCGGGAGCGCTCCTTGACAGCCTGTGATTTGGTCAGCTCCATTCCAATGACGTTGGAGGCCTGCTCGAGCGTCAGACCGAAAAGGCCAGTCCATTGATCCGGCGAATGAAAGGATAACAAATAGCCTTCGTGGCGGTAAGTCTTTACTGGATATACCAGCATACAGCAACGTTCCCGGACTGATGTGTCGATGAAGCACAACGAAGTGGGGTTAGAAATATCGGACAAGTCTTGAAGTGTAGTTACTGCGGCCGTAGTGAGCTCAGCAACACCTGTATTCTGGTTGGAGGCGGAGATGGTTTGCCATTTGTTGTTTAACAGGATGACTGGGGATGAGAACAGTTTGGACAGGGAATCGATAATGCCGGAAATTCCTTTGCCGCGCATGATCATTTCGGAGAATTTTTTGTGGATGCTGAGTGCATATTGCAGTTCGTCGCTCTTATTGTTCAGAATAACACTGGTCGATCGCTGTAAAATTTCGCCGAGGGATAGACGGACATCGGAAATTTCGATGATGGGAAATTCGTTCTGCTCCGCTTCCCTAAGGATGTCATCGGGGATCGGCAATTCAAAGCGCCTGGTTTTGATGGCCAAGCCCGAGCAATGAAGACGCTGCATGTCCCTGATCAGATGAATGAACATGTCTGGCTGCTGCTTCATGAAAAAGCCGTTGGTCAGCAAGAGCTCGTTGGGCCTCAGAAACCGAATGATATCCGGACAGTCCATAATGTTGACCGTTTGAACCTCGCGTACTAAACCCTTATGCCCCGTGATCACTCTGGCATCATCGTAAATGCTGTTATTCAACAAATCTGTCAGCAGCACATCGACCCATCCCTTTCTGGAACAAGTTGTTTTGTTGTTAAGTAATATAACACTATGATCATGGAGAGTAAATATCTTTGGTTTGATCATCCAATATTGCTAATTATTTTTATCCTTTTCATCCAATGATTTCTTATAAGGAGTGAATTATGCTTAAAGTGTTTCTTGCGTGTAATAAAAGCGTACATGGATGGAGGTTGTAATGATTGATCTTCTTATCACGGATACGGTGTTGTCCGGGGGTGTAAGGCGAATGGATGTCGGGATATCCTCAGGCAAGATTGCATTTATCGCGCCATGCGGGGAAAGGAAAACGGAAGCGTCTTGTGTAGTGCAGGGCAAAGGGGGCTTATTGCTGCCGGGCTTTGTCGAGCCGCATATTCATTTGGAAAAAGCATATTTGCTGGATTCCATGGATCGGGAGGCGGAGTCTCTCCAGGATGCGATTCGGATAACAGCCAAACTGAAAAGTTCATTCACGAAGGAGGACATGTACCAGCGCTCGCTGGCTGTCATTCGGGAAGCCGTCAGGAATGGTGTAACCCATATGCGCTGCCATGCAGAGGTTGATCCGGTTCTCGGACTCAGAGCTATCGAATCTGCTCTTCGTCTCAAACAATCCTTAAGACATCTACTGGATTTACAGGTAGTTGCCTTTCCCCAAGAAGGGGTGTTTAAGATTCCAGGGACTGCTGGGCTGATGGAAGAGGCCATTCGTATGGGAGCCGATGTGATTGGAGGAATCACTTATCAGGATGCAGACCTGGGGGAGCACTTGGATTTTGCATTTGGTCTGGCAGGGAAGTACGGAAAACCGCTGGATTTTCACGCGGATTTCTCGGTCAATTCCAACGACCGTGCCGTTGTGGAAATTGCAAAAAGGACAATTGCTGCAGGAATGCAGGGGCATGTAGCCGCCGGACATGTAACCTCGCTCGGTTCCCTTCCTGAACACGAAGCTTTGGCTATCGGAGAGCTTCTGTGTCGTGCCGGAATCAGCGTCATTACGCTGCCGATGACGGACCTCTTTTTGAATGGAAGAGAAGGCCCCGAAGGACACCATAGAGGTTTGACTCCCGTGAAACTGCTGCAGGATTGCGGAGTGAATGTGGCGATTGGCATCAATAATGTGCGCAACCCATTCACGCCGTTTGGCAAGGCAGACCCGATTGAGGCTGCCTGGCTATTGGCGATTACTTCGTACATGGGCGGCAAACGGGATGCGCTCATCTTGACCAACATGCTGACGCATAACGCGGCACAGGCGTTAGGCATTGATAATTATGGCGTTAGGGTCGGCGCTCCGGCTGATATGGTATTGTTCGGAGAGCGGTCGGAAAGGGAAGTTCTGCTTAATAAACCGGAGGCCCGCACGGTTTGGAAATCGGGATTACAGGTAGCTTGTACTGACTCCAAACCTTTGGAATTACCGTGGTTGTCGGATGGGATTGAAACAATCTGATTATGATGTAAGGGGATGGAGTTATGGAGAAAGGCTTAACACTCGTAAAAAATGTCAAATGGTCGGAAAACCTGTTTGATCTAACGATTGATCAAGCAACTGGACTTATTGTCAGCATTGAGACTGCCGGAACGGATGCGGATCTCACATCTGTAAATATTGCCGGTAGGGCGACAACCGTTATTGACGCCGATGGGCTGCACTATGTACCGCCAATGGCAGATATGCATACCCATCTGGACAAGCATTTTATCGGTGAGCCGTGGAAGTCTTTGCAGCCGTTTGTCACGCTGCCCGGACAGTTGGAATTTGAGAAAAGCATGTTGGCGGAACTACCGACCGGGGCGGGAGAACGTGCGAAACGAATGTTGGATTTAATGCTTGCCCAAGGTACAACGACAATCCGCACACACGTTGACGTGGATCCGCAAATTGGCCTCTCTCATCTTGAGGAGATCTTGGAAGTGCGTGAGATATACCAAGGACGCATCGATATGGAAATTGTGGCGTTCCCCCAGCAAGGCCTGCTTCGATCTGACTCCGTTTCCGTTATGCGGCAAGCGCTTCGTGCTGGAGCTAACTATGTTGGTGGTGTGGATCCGGCCGGACTGGACCGCCGGGTGGATGCCAGTCTGGAAGCCATGTTTGAACTTGCGACAGAATTCTCTGCGGGCATCGACTTGCATCTGCATGACCCGAGTCATCTCGGAATATACACGATCAGCCGCTTCGCCGAACTGACAGAACAAGCCGGTATGTCCGGCCGTACCGCGGTAAGCCATGCCTATTGTTTGGGCCAGGTTGGGGAAACGGAGGTGCGCTCACTCGCAGAAAGGTTGTGTGCGACCGGCGTAGCCATCATGACGAGTGTGCCCATTGACAGGCCTATGCCCCCTATCAAACTGTTGATGGAAACGGGAGTATCCGTGCATATCGGTTCCGATAACATTTTGGATTCATGGAGCCCATTCGGAAATGGCGATATGCTCTCCCGTGGGTCACGTCTCGCTGAAGCATCCGGTTGGGTGGAAGACTTCTGGCTGTTAGAAACGTACAAGCTTATATCCAATGCGCCATTAACTCCAAAAGTGGGTGAACGAGGCACTTTCTCGTTGGTAAATGCCATAAATGCCATGCATGCGTTGGCGGCGGCACCTTCACGCGAAGCTGTATTTTCGGGAGGTGTGCTTGTTGGTGGTCGAATGTTTCCGAACAGTAGACAGATGGCAGCCATCCATTCGTAACAATCTTTAATATACATGAAGCAGCGCATCCTTTTTCAGGTGCGTTGCTTTTTGGCATGAAAAGGCTGATCAGATGACGTATAAAACGTTGCTTAATGCAATTTATGTGATAATACATGACACTTAAATTTAGACAGCCTTTTCTTTTGGTGTAATAATCCAAATGAAATCATTTTTTTTAGTGAATCACACCAATGACTGAGGCTTCCTTACATCGTATTATTCTTATAAGAACAATTCCGAGTCACATAAACTGACATTAACAGAATAGGAGGGATATTGGAGGAGTTACAAAAACCAAACATCATTGTTACGAACAGGGGGAGAGAGACATGCGTCGAGGTTTCCATGCAAACCGCATCCAAAACATCAGAAAGCATGGGCTGTTATTGGTCATGATTTTGCCAGGCATTGTCTATCTGTTCATCAACAATTACTTGCCCATGTTCGGCATTGTGATTGCGTTCAAAGATATCAATTTTGCAAAAGGAATCTGGGGAAGTGACTGGGTAGGCTTCGATAATTTCGCCTATCTGTTCCAAACACAGGATGCTTGGGTGATTACCCGAAACACGTTACTCTACAACGGTGCATTTATCGTGCTTGGAACAGTACTCTCCATAGCTGTGGCCGTATTGTTGAACGAGGTAAAAAAGCGATTCGCCTCCCGACTGTACCAAAGCATCATTTTGCTGCCCTATCTGATCTCGATGGTCATTGTCGCTTACTTGGTTCTGGCATTGCTCAACGAAGAAAACGGATTCGTTAACCATTACGTGCTTCCTTTGCTGGGGATTGACCCCGTGTCGTGGTATGCGGATTCCGGTAAATGGCCCTTTATATTAAGCGTCGTATATCTGTGGAAAAACGTCGGTTATACATGCATTGTTTATCTGGCCTCAATCGTAGGCATCAGCCAGGAATATTATGAATCCGCTACGCTGGACGGAGCATCCAAGTGGAGGCAAGTCTGGAGCATTACCCTTCCTCTGCTTAAACCTACGATGGTTATTATGGTGCTTCTTGCAGTGGGACGCATCTTCAATTCCGATTTCGGATTGTTCTATCAGGTTCCGCTGAATTCGGGTGCACTGCAAACGACTACAGATGTCATTGACACATACGTTTATCGTGGATTGATGACTTTCGGGGATTTCGGAATGTCATCCGCTGCCGGACTTTATCAGTCCATAGTCGGTTTTCTGTTAGTATGGACGACCAATGCGATTGTTCGTCGCAAAAACCGGGATTTGGCGCTGTTTTAGCTAAGGGGGGAGGACAACATGTATTCAAATAGGATTTATCAAATGGCTGTTCACCTCGTGCTCATCATGATGGCAATCGCTGCAGTGTTTCCGTTTATACTTCTGATATCCGCTTCCCTAACCGAGGAACAAGCCATTATCAGGGATGGTTATCGTTTGTTTCCGGCTCAATTCAGCTTCGATGCTTATGTGTATCTGTTTAATCAGTATTCGTTGATTCTGCGGTCGTATGGAATTACGACGTTCATCACGGTTGTGGGCACGATCGTTGGATTGTTGATCACAACCCTGGTCGCTTATCCGCTATCCAGAAATGTGCTTCCATTTCGTTCGTTCCTGTCATTCTTCGTATTTTTCACCCTGCTTTTCAATGGGGGGCTGGTGCCCATGTATCTGGTTTATACGGACCTCTTCCATATGAAAGATACCATCTGGTCGCTAATCATCCCGAATTTACTGACCAACGGGTTCTACATTTTGTTGATGCGCAGTTTCTTTTCCACGTCCATTCCCGGCGAAGTCGTGGAGTCGGCCTATGTGGATGGAGCCAACGAATGGGTTATTTATTGCAAAATCGTTCTCCCGCTTGCTCTCCCAAGCCTGGCAACCATTGGTCTGATGCTCATGATTTCGTATTGGAACGATTGGTTTAACGGTCTGATCTTCATCAATGACGGAAGCCTCTACAGCATTCAAAACCTGCTTAATCGAATGTTGTCTGATGTCCAGTACTTGCAGCAAAACAGTTTGTCTGGCCAGACGGCTGTTGTCTCATCCGTACCTCTCGGCAGTGTGAGAATGGCTATTGCCGTAATCGGCGTGTTGCCGCTGATCGCAGCGTATCCGTTTTTCCAGAAATTCTTCGTCAAGGGATTGACCATTGGTGCCGTAAAAGGTTAGTCATGCTTCGTATCCGAGATGTCACATCCAAAAGCAAACATGGGGAGTGAATGAAGATGTTCAGAAAAAGATTACCTGCGGGTTTCATAAAGGTAATGTCCTTAATTTGTGCGGCCCCTCTATTGTTGGCGGCATGCGGAAATCCAGACAGTAAGGATGGAGTAGAACTGGAGAAAGCTTCAGCAACAGACATGTATGAAGTGGTCATGACGTATCCGGCTTTTGGGGATGTAACGGATGTTAAGGAAATTCAGGAAGCCATCAGTGATATTACAGCGGAAAAGGTAGGCGCCACTGTGATGCTCTTGCCTGTTAATGGATCTAACTATGCCAATCAAATGAACTTGATGCTGGCGGGCAGCGAGAAACTGGATCTGGTGTATACCAGCGTTTGGTTCGGCCTTGAATCCCAAATCGGCAGGGGGCAGTTACTGCCCATGGACGAATCATTGAGTGAATTCGGTAAAAAGATACTGGAGGCTGTTCCGGAGGAAGCTGCAGAAGCCGGGAAGATGAATGGCGAAACATATGGCGTTCCCAGCATTAAAGCTTGGGCACTTTCTCCCAGTTTGGTGATGGACAAAGAGCTTGCCGATAAGCATGATATTGACCTTAGCGCCATAAAAACCTGGAATGATATCTCTGCTGTATTGCAGCGTATTAAGGACAATGAGCCGGGTGTCACGCCAATTGTCAGCTATACCTCGCAGGAAACACCCGGACAAGCCATGCTGAATTTTGATCCATTGGGAACAGCACCTGGCGTACTGGATTTTGGCGGGGAGGATTTCACCGTGCAGAATCTTTTTGCGACTTCGCGGTTCTCCACAATGGCTGACCTGATGCGTGATTGGTACCAAAAAGGTTATTTCAGCAAAGACGTGGCAACGTCACAGGAAACGGGGTCCAATCTGATCAAGGCAGGCAAAGCCTTCTCGTATATCCGGAATATCAATGAGTGTTACTCGGAATCGCTTGCGGCTAGGACCGAACTAGTATGCGTACCCCTTGAGGACTCGTATATGACGCGTAATAGCGTAGCTTCGAACATGATGTCTTTGGCAAGGAACAGTGAGCAGCCGGATAAGGCGATTCAAGTATTGGAACTGTTTTACTCGGACGAAGCAGTCATTAATCTGTTTACCAACGGTATTGAGGGCAAGCATTATGTTAAGCGGGATAATGACCTGATCGGCAAGCCGGAAGGTGTTACTGCAACAGGATACGATTCAAACCAATATGCCGTGGGGAACAATTTCCTGTCCTATATATGGGAAGGGAACGATCCTGACATGTGGGATCACTTGAAAGGTGAAAACGAGAGTGCCGTAAAATCAAGGGCGATGGGCTTCAGCTTCGACATTAATCCGGTCAAAACCCAAATTACCGCGGTGGCCAACGTCCAAAACCAGTATGATGCAGGCTTTCAGACAGGAACTTTTGACCCGTCAGAACTGGGTGCTTATATCGACAAACTAAAGAATGCAGGCGTAGAGAAAATATTGACGGAAAAGCAAAACCAGTTAAACCAATGGCTTGAAAATAAATAGAAGGAGCTGATCATACATGTTTAATCCTGTCATTGATGTTCACCACCATATCATCTCTAAAGAAATGCAACGAAAGCAGCGGGAGCTGGGAATGGAGATTCCAAGTTTTATGCCGAAGTGGACGCCCGAGATCGGGATGCAAAAAATGGATGTATGTGACATCTCGTTTTCATTCCTTTCAGCCCCGTCAGACCTGACGTTCATCGACCAATCTTCTGCCAATGCGTTGGCACGTAAAATGAATGAAGAGCTCGCATCGTATGCTCAACTTCATCCTGAACGGTATGGTGCGTTTGCAACACTTCCACTACCGAATCCCGAAGCGGCCATGGAAGAAACCTTGTATGCATTTGATGTTCTCGGGATGGATGGAGTTGCAATGCTGACAAGTTATCAGGGGAAATATTTAAGCCATCCGGATTACACCGAATTGTTAACCGAATTAGATCGGCGCAGTGCTGTTGTGTTTCTGCACCCCATCCTCATACCGCAAAAAATCGCTGGGCTTAGTCCTGCACTGCTTGAGGGCACCTTCGATACGACGCGGGCCGTCACTACGATGGCTGTTCATCGCATTTTTGACCAATATCCATCCATTACATTCATTCTTCCCCATACAGGGGGCATGGTTCCGTATATCAAATGGAGAATTGCGCTTGCCGCCATTGGGCAAGATTCGATTCAGGTTGAAACAACGCCGGAACAATTTCAAGCCGAAATAGCCAAACTGGACCACCTTTACTATGATTCCACGTTGAACCTCGGCACAATCCAAAAGTTGATTGCGCCTGATCGGATTTTGTTCGGAGCGGACATACCATGGCCAGCGGACAGCGTCCTTCGTATACAGCGGGAGTGGGTATTCCATGAAGCACAGCAGATCAGCGAAGAAAACGCGAAGATGATCGCTTATGGCAATGCCTTTCGTCTATTTCCCCGCATTTCTAAGCTTTTTGATATAGAGAAAAAGTTAATTTAAAGTGACAGGAAACGATTAACCAATAATATAAAGAAAGCAGCGGATCAAAGTGATCGGCTGCTTTTATTCAGCTATTATTTTAAGTGGCGATTTAGATCTATATGAACGTGTTGGGTTTCCAGGAAACTTTTTATCAGTTAAGTTTGGATCACTTTCAAAATCTCCTAATGGTTCTACTATGTAGATTCTTTCTTTTGCATTGAATCTTGCCAATTCAGCACCCCATTTGGCAGCATTTAATGTTGCAGTAAAGTATATATAGTTAGAATTTTTTTCTTGGTAATTTGATAAGAATTGGTGTTCTAATAAATCACCAATTTGCAGTTCTGCTTTTGTACCATGAAAAAAAGGACCTTGATCTATGATCACTTTTTTGTCATCCATACTGATGTGGAAGATGGGCATCCGAACCATTAGAGCCTGGCGAATACGCCTCTTTCTAAATTAAGAAGTAAGTGGGGTGGTTAATGGAGAGGTCATCTGGAGAGTCGCAAATGGGCTCGACAATTCGCCGGTAACCGTCAACTCGCACAGTACTCAAAAGGATATCGGAAACGGAATGACCCTGCCTAGGGATTTCACAGAGGCTTGGGAGATCGAAGTGGTTATCCTCGATATCTGCACAGAAGTATGCAGAAGAGCCCGCAAAAAGGGGCTGATGGGTAGTATCGTATCCGTGAATGTGTCTGGAGCGGATTTTGACCACCCAACGGGTTTTAACAGGCAGGTTAAACTGTCTGATCCTACAAACATAACTGTTGATGTGTGCAAGATAGCCAAACGCATATTTCATCAACACTGGGACGGGCAACCTGTACGCCGTGTAGGCGTATCCCTTTCTCAATTATCCAACGCGGATACATTTCAACTATCGTTTTTGATGATCAGGAGCAAAAACGAGCCATTGATCAGGTGATGGACGACATTAAGGATCGATTTGGCGATATTGCCATTCTACGAGCGAGCTCCATTACGGCTGCCGGTCAAGCGATAGATAGAGCATCTAAAATTAGGGGGCATTACAAATGAGCAAAAAACTGGAGGCCAATGGATTAAGGGAATCGAGCCGCATGATGCTTGCACAACATAAAGAACGAATTATACAGCATCGTACTTGAGTTCACTATCAAGCGAAACCTCTGATCCATGAAGATGAGTGACTGAGTTTAACAATAAATTATTCCGTAAGAGGTTTACTTTCATAAAATGACACTATTGTGGAGCAAAGTGAAAGTAGATGTAACCTTAATGCTAACTGAACATATAAACGTTGATATTACTGATATGCCCAGATCACCACATTAAATTATCTCTATGGGGGGATTAAAATGAGTAAAACGAATGAAGAGTTTATTAAACAACAGCGAGTTGGCGACCTCCCGAAAGTGAAACTCATGGCTCCTTCGTTAGATGGTGGTCCTGATCGCGAAGTGACCGTTGTTTACCAGCGTACGGGGCATATATTTGAACAGAACAGCTATGATATCGTAGGAGCATATGTACAAAATCCTACGTAATATTAATATGTAAGTTTTGTTGACCAAGCTATGAAGCTACAGTACTTTTATATAGTGTTACACATCATATACGGACATCCACAAAAAGAGAGTGTGGGAGGTCCTTTTTTTTGTGGCAGAAAATGATTGTGGCGGTGAGGCAAGTGGGATCCTATTTTCATATATTTTGTCCCGAAGGAGTGACCAGTAAATACAGACTGATTGTTTACGATTCTAAGAAGGAGCCCTTTATTCCGTTGACCGAGTATGATCGCGATCAGATAAAGCGAATAAATGAGAGTTCAATTTTAGCATATCTAAACACCCTTAAGACGTTCTTCTATTGGATTGAAAAGAAAAGCAGCTATAAGGGGGGCAATCGTTCAATGGGATGGTGAACCCAAAGGCGTTAAGGAAGCCGTAAGACAATATTTAATTAAAGAGATACATTGTAAAGTTCGAGGCAGAGAAAATCATGGAGGTATTCACATGACGAGTAAAAGTTCAAAAACTGTCAAGGGACAAGAACTTGTACCAATTACCGGAATGGACAAGAACATAGTCCGATTTTCGATTAGATGTATATCTAAACATTGATGACGTATATTTAATACTTCATTAAGTACCATAATGGGTTGGTTAGGTAGTAATAAAGTCGAAATACCGACTGAAACGAGCTGTTGAGGACAAGTACTTGTACTGATTGCCGAATTACACAAGAATATAATCCCATTTCCGATTAGGTGAATATCTAAGTGTGAGTGAGTAGTGAGTCTCTTTTAAAGACTAACAGGCAAATGGTTGGATTAAGATCAACGCTACGAAGTATTTCCACTGGAACTGTAATCCCATTTGGAATGGATAAAACAAGCTCGGTTAATAAGCACTTTAATAAAGAAAAGGTGTCGAAATTTATAGAGGTCATTAAGCTCGGAAAGATGCCATGCTACGATCTCGTTATTATATAAATCCTAAATGAAAGAAAGATATACCAACGTTTTCTAGTATGTATACAGGGTGATGTCTGGTAACCGCCTAGAAGACAAATGCTTCTTTATTTACACAGTTACTCAAGATACACGAGTCTCACATATTTCACAATACTTCTACACATGGCTTTGGCAGTTTGAAATGGCTAGGAGGTGACTGATTTAAGATAGGAAATCAACTTATACTTGGTGGTGACAAGATTTTTAGCTAATTCACTTAACAATGATGATTTTTTTGTCTGGAATCCGTATAAAATCTTATATTTTGCTTTAAAGCAAAAAAATGTAATAAAAAAGAAGGAATTTCAACTATTTAATAGAATTATATTCAATATATTATAAAAAATTCCAGAGAGGCTGGTGTGATATGGATAGTGCTGTACTTACGTATGATCCCTTACATCCGGACACTTTAGAGAATCCTTATCCAATCTACAAAAAATTAAGGGAAACCACGCCAATATTTTGGCATGAGAGAATGAAATCTTGGGTCTTGACTCGGCATGATGACTGCATGAAGGTTTTACAAGATTCTGATTTGTTTGCATTAGATATGAGAAGAGTTGGAGTGGAAATTTCAGATGTTCGAAAAAATTTACAGTCATTAGACCCTCCGGAAAATGGACCTTTAAGAGCTCTAATGATGAAGGCTTTCAAGTCGCAAGATATTGAGAATATTAGGGCGAAAATACGTACTTCTATAAATAGTACCTTTCAAAAGCAGGAAACGTATAAGGAATTTGATTGGATGAAAGAGGTGTCTGCTCCTCTTGCTTTAAGCTTGACTTCTATATTACTAGGAGTGGAAGAACCAGAATTGGAACTATACATGGAGATTTCTGATGCTATTGCATACCAAATGGATTCAGGATTGTCCCCTGAAAATTTTGAGCCTGGAGAACAAGCAAGAAAAAAATTAAACGAGCTAGTTGATTTATGGTTTGAGTCAAACGCTACGACCGGTATACTGCCGTATATTAGAGCGAACAGCGAAAAAGCCAATGTGCCAAGTTACTATATTAGAAATACAACCGGTACTATGTTTAATGCTAGCTTCGGTACTTTATATGCTACGTTTGGTAATGTGGTACTCGCTTTAATAAACAATCCTGAAATTCTTCAAAGTTTCAAAGACGAATCATTATTTTCATCTGGAATTGATGAGTTAGTAAGGTTTGATGGCCCAGCACAGGGGACGAGTCGATTTGCTACAAGAGACACTGTAATTAGGGGCACAGCAATAAAAAAGGGAGATATTGTACTAACTTTATTGGCTGCAGCGAATCGAGACCCCCTTGCATTTCCAGAACCAGATAAGATTATTTTAAATAGAACAAATAATAAGCACTTAGGGTTTGGTTGGGGCCCTCATACTTGCGTAGGCACTTTATTTGGGAAGTTGGCAATAGGCGAATTAATCCATTCTCTGCTTTCTGAATCAAGATGTCTTGAGTTAGTTCGTACTCCTACAAGAAGGAATACAGCAACGGTTAGGTGCATCGACGAACTCCCAGTGTTATTTAGTAACATTTAATTATTTTGATTCATACAATCTTTCTACTTGAAGGAGGTGATATCTATGATCTATACACATTAAGAGTGTTTGAGTATTACTTCAAACGGAGGTGAATACTATGATCTACACGCACTAATAATTCTCAATAGTAATACTTCTATGGAGGTGATTACTATGATTTACACGCATTAATTTAACATAACAAAAATGAGCCAGAGTCAGACAGTACATAATTATGTTAGTCTGGCTCTGAATATTTTGTTTTAAAAATATAAACAGGAGTGATTAATAGATGAAATTAAATAGCTTTGATGACTGGTCTCCTTTAAAGGAGATAATTGTTGGAACAGCCCAAAACTACATATCGCATGAAAGAGATCTATCGTTTGATATATTCTTTCATGAAAACCTTTTTAAATCGGACTGGGCATATCCCCGTTTAAATAAGTCGTCCAAAGAGGTGAATGATCTCAACTGGCAAATCAAACAAAAGTATGTTGAGGAACTCAATGAAGACGTGGAAGATCTTGTGAATTTACTAAAAAAATTCGATGTAACTGTTCATCGACCTATGATTTTACCGTTTAATCCACAAAATATCAAAGGACTTGGGTGGGAAAGTGCACCAGTACCAGCTCTAAACGTTCGTGATAACACTTTAATTTTGGGAGATGAAATCATTGAAACTCCTCCAGCTATTAGATCTAGGTATTTAGAAACTAGATTGTTAGCTCCAATATTTATGAAGTACTTTGAAGCCGGCGCGACTTGGACCACCATGCCTAGACCAATTTTAACAGACATGTCTTTTGATCTTTCCTATGCACGTGATTTAGAGACTACATTAGGTGGGCCTACTGAACCTATTGAAGATCCCGAAAGTTCTCCTTATGATGTGGGATTTGAGATGATGCTCGATGGTGCGCAGTGTTTAAGATTAGGTAAAGATATTATCGTTAATATTGCAAACCAAAATCATAAATTAGCCTGTGACTGGCTTGAAAGACATGTCGAGAACCGTTATAGAATTCACAGAGTTTATCGGATGAGTGATAACCATATTGATAGTATGTTGTTAGCACTTAGACCAGGAGTTTTTCTAGCTAGACATAAAGATCTAAAAGATTTACTTCCTGAACCGTTTAAAAAATGGAAAATGATAGTACCTCCAGAACCAAGCGCAACCAACTTTCCTACTTATGATGATGGCGATTTATTATTAACAAGTCCCTATATAGATTTGAATGTTCTATCAGTTAATCCAGAAACTGTACTAGTGAATGAGGTATGTGTTGATTTAATAAAGACACTTGAAAAAGAAGGATTTACAGTTGTCCCGGTAAAACATCGTCACCGTAGACTTTTTGGAGGAGGGTTCCACTGTTTTACTCTTGATACAGTAAGGGACGGTGGGCTGGAGGACTACACAATATGAAAATAATAATCGGAAATCATATTGAACATTCAATACTAAAATTGAGCAACGATGATCGCATCTTTTCGCAACGAGTTATTTGGTTTGCTGAAGATGGAGATTTAATCATTCTACCATCTAAACCAGACATGCAATTCCTACAGCATGTTACATCTCTAACTGGGGTGGATGCAAACAGCCTTAAGTTTTTCGTTACGTCTAATAACAAATCCAATGAAAAACATTTTGATCCCCAGGCTTTATATGAGGAACAATTTATAAACAGCATTCGAAAAGAAATAAATAATGTAACTCAGGTATTACCAATGTGGCCATCACCTGCTATTGCACACTTTGTAGAGAAACTTAGCTTATCAGATAAATTACAAGGCGCATCCTTTTTCTTACAAAATGGAGTTGAACTGGTTAATAACAAAGCTTATTTTAGGGTATTTGCTACGGCAGCAGGCGCACCTATTGCAGATGGAAGGGTTTGCCACTCAATTGAAGAAGCTGAACTAGCAATACGAAATCTATTGTCAATTAATGATGCGGTAATGATTAAACAGGCACACAATGGAGCAGGAGCGGGGAATGAGTTGCTTATAAGAGATAAAAGTCTGGGAGTAGGTCATGTAGGGGCAGTTCATATGCATGTACTGAGTACAGCTAATGACCCTATTAAAAGTTATTTAGACTCGCGTTGGAACTGGGCTTCTGCAAATGGAAAGAGGCCTGTTATTATAGAAGAGTTCATTCCAGATGCAAAAACAATATATGCTGAATTTTTTGCTAACGATGAAGGTGTTTATTTTACGGGTTCAGGACGTTTAGGATATACTAATCAAAGGCTTGTTACAGAAATAGCTCCTTTAAGAGGTATCTCAAAGGAAGTAGAAACAAAATTAACAACTTATGGTGAATCACTTGCCAAGTTCTATCAATCCATTGGATATCGTGGTTATTTGTCTGCTGATGCAGTTATAGAAAAAGATGATAACATAGTATTCACTGAGGTAAACTCTCGCGTAGGCGGTTCTCTGCATGTTTATGATTCAATAGCTAATAAAGTAGTTAAAGCTAAAGAAGAGCCAGAAAGAACTGTAGTTCAATATCACTCCCCACTCAATTGGACACCTGTTGCTTTTGAAACTTTTCACCAATTTTTAGAAGACAATAATCTACTTTATGACTCTTCAAAACGTAAAGGAATTTTAATATCCTTACCGATTCTACTTGAGGTAGGTGGATACGTGAGTTTTTGTATTGTTTATGAAAATGAACAAGAAGAGAAGCAATATTACAGTTTATTGGATAATCAGTTTAGCACAAAAAAACTCTATCTTTGAGATCTAACTAGCAAATGATTGTTATTGGAATACTAATTTAAAATATTGGTCAACTACACATCGTAGCCCTCTTAGGGTTCTTTGTGTTTTCAGAGGTTCATAAAAACCCAATAAAATTATGGTATGATTGCCTCACCTAGATTTGTGATGCAGTCATACCATAATGACTAAAGTGAACTGTCCTATTACTGAGTAAGATCCGAAGAACTTGCCTCAACCTTTTCAATTTTAGAATTATCATAAACTTTATAAAGTCTTATATATACGAGAGCACTCAAAGCAGCAAGAATTAGTATTGTACTGAATATCCCAATAGGGGATATCCATTCAGACATAAATACAGTTACAGGGGCTAAAAACCTACCAATTGTGAACTGCAATCGTGATGCTCCCATATATTTCCCTCTTGCATTTTCGGGTGCATAGTCAGCTATAAAATTATCAATGACAGGTGCTCTAACAATCTCACCGAAAGTAAAAACAATTGTAAGTAAAAATAGAATCCAAATGTTTGTGGTAAAACCTAATAAAAATGTTCCTACACCAGCGAGAACAGCTGAAAGTATAAAAACATTTTTATCACTCCACTTCGATAACCACTTCGTTACAGGGAGGACAAAGAATACAAATAAGAGTCCATTCAAACCCAGCATCCAACCTAATATTTCACTACTATTGAGCGATAAGTTAAAGTTATTCCAATTAAACAGATCTTGAGCTGGAACATAATCATTCACATAAATCGCTAAATATAAATCTAATTGCATTGTAATTATGACTCCAAGTACTCCACCAAAGAGATATAATAAGAATGGTTTATCACGAAAAATTGTTCCATAACCGCTCCATTCTTCTTTGAATGCAGCTTTGAAAGTAGTTTTTTCTAATCTTTTCAGTTCGTGGTTTGGCATGGATTCGTATACTTTTAAATAAATTGCAAGTGCATATAATAACATTACAATAGCACATGTCCACAGTAATTCACTTCGATAATTGAAGAAGAAAAATGCCCCAAGTGCTGGCCCAAGTACTGCTCCTATATTTTTAGCGGTAATAAACGTTGCAAAAACCTGTCTTCTTTCTTGAGGAGGAGTTAAATCAGCGACCATTGCATCACTCGCCGGGCCATAAACAGCGCCCCCTAGACCTATCCCTATAAAAGATATGTAACTTATCCAATCATTACCTGTAACAGCAAATCCGACAAACATTATGGCTTGGATTGAGGCACCCAATAACATTACAAATCGTCTACCCATTTTATCCGCGAGATATCCTCCTAATATGTTTCCGAAGATTGAGATTAAAGGAGGGACTGTCATCAATAATCCCGCAATGTGATTTCCTAAAGATTGACTGAAGTAAATCGTGATAAAGGGAAAATACATCCAGTAAAGTAAGTTAAATATGGTTTCCGCACTGAGCCGTATCTTTAAGTTTAAATCCCATGACTTTATTTTCATTCAATTACCTCACTTTTTTAATTTTTTTAACTGTCTGGAAAATATCGGTAGATTAAATATAGCCAGAACCCAGAAAAAAATATAGACTTTTTTTTATTTTTTTTCTATAATAATAATGTAAAAACAATATAATACATTTTTATATTCAAATGACCCAAAAAAAGAACAAATGTTCTTTTCTGCGAAAAAATTATTCATGAATCCCACCTAAAGCAAAGCCTACTTGCTCTAATCATCTGGCATGACAAGTCATCTATATTGTGAATTGTTTTGAGACAAAATGTTAACCCTATGAAGTCGCTAAATTAGCGGCTTTTTATTACATTCGGTACAAGTTTGTATCCCGAGCCAAGCACCTGATAAATTATTATAGTTACGATTTAATCCTAGAAGGATGGTACGATAATGATCAGTCTTAAACGTATGACCGCTTGCTTGGTTTTAGCCGCATTACTATTGGGATCTACAACTGCAGTAGCCGAATCCGAGATGCAGGAGCAGAATGACAAAAATATAGCCACTTTGATGTGGAGGGGAATTCCTGGCAGAAAACATGAACGAGCACTGGGCCAAGCGTCTCTTTCAATGGGGTATCTCTGAAAATATAATTAATGGATATTCCAATTACAGCTCTAAGCCTGATCAAGTAATAACAGAGGCTGAATTCCTCAAGATGTTATACAGAGCAATGAGTATGGCTATTCCAAATGCAAGTGCAAATAGTGCATACCTACCCAGTGAGAGTTGGACAGAAGGTCTCTACAGGGTAGCTAAGCGATATAACCATCCGACAACTGGAGAAAACAACTTTGCGATGAGAATGCAGTCCATTACCAAACTACGTGCTGCCGAAATTATCAGTGCAACTCAAGGGGTTCATTATACTGGCCAATATGCTGTCGCCTATCTGATCGTACATGGATTACCAACAGTGAAGCTAATATTCCAAAGCAGTTTGATGAGGAAGGTACACTTACGAGGGCAGAAGCACTTTAATGGATACGCAAGCTTGCTTTTCATGGAAGACTTAAGATCTATGAAAGACCAAAAGTTTCTACAGATCTCAGTCTTCTTCCTGATCTGATAGACATATCTTCTGAAGTAATTCCTGATTTTAGTACAGAGCCTGTTACTGATGAGGATTTTAATTTGTACATTCTTGGCGATTCTCCAGAACTTAGATTTGGAGATTCGAAAAAATCAATTGATGTACAATTCGGAGAATCTAAAGGAAAGAATATTTTTGATTCTGATACATATCCGTTATTCACTGCACACTTTAACCAGAGTGGAGAGTTAGATGGTTGGAAAACCGACTCATACATGCAATACTCACCTAATACAGCTTCTTCACTACTTACAAAAAAAGGAATTGTATTGGGTGAAAGTACCTTATCAGATATTATAGATCGATATGGGTCATCTGGAGTGAGCGGTCAAGGCATCATAGAGTATTTTTATAAGAAGATGAGCGATGGCACCTATCAGGATATTTCAATCTATGATCCAATCCAAAATATTGAAGTTGTGTATACGATCACGTTTATTGTCGATGATGAAACCCAGGTACTCTATCATATAATGGTAACATCTTTAAAAACTGCTTTAAATTATTGATAGATCTTTGTGTTATTAAATTATCGGAAAATGAAAGAAAGCAGCTGATCAAAGTTGAACTGCACCCCAATTGTTAGACACCATCTAACAATTGGAGGTGCAGTTTTTTTGTCAAAATTTAATTCAGACTTGAAAATAGAAGCTATTCATCAATATTTATCAGGAAATGAAGGGATTAAAAGCATTGCGAAATCCTTAGGAATTAATCATGAAATCCTGCGTATGTGGATCAAGCAATACGAATATCACGGTTTAAAAGCTTTTGAAAAAACCTATACAGCTTACTCTCTAACCTATAAACTAGACGTACTCAACTATATGAACGAAAATGGGACGTCTCCAAATGAAGCTGCGGTCATTTTCAATATCTCTTCTCCAGGGGTTATTCGAAGGTGGCGCAGTCAGTTCAATGAAAATGGGATCGACGCCCTAAAACCAAAGATAAAGGGGCGTCATTGTATGACGGATAAGAATAAAAAAGGACTTCAAAAGCAAGAACCTGCTATGGGTTACGGATATTACAGAGTTCAAGTTGTTTGGAGAAAAGATGTATTTATCACCTGTTCTGGACTTGTATAACGGTGAGATTATTACGTACACAGTAGGGTCTCGCCCTACGTATTCCTTAGTCTCCGAGATGCTAAATAAAGCCTTTAAACGCTTGTCCAACGAGGATAAACTCCTCCTGCATTCGGATCAAGGCTGGCACTACCAGATGAAACAGTATCGACAGGCTTTAAAGGGACAAGCGATTACCCAGAGCATGTCACGCAAAGGGAATTGTTATGATAACGCAGTAATGGAGAACTTCTTTGGCATTATGAAGTCAGAGTTTTTTTATCTTCATGAATTTGAAAGTGTAGATCACTTCAAACAAGAGCTAGCACGATACATGGATTACTACAATCACAAACGCATCAAGTCAAAATTAAAAGGCATGAGTCCGGTACAATACCGGGCTCATGCCCAACAAATTGCATAAAATATTTGTCTAACTTTAAGGGGTGACTTCAAGTGATCGGCTGCTTTTATTCAGCTAACGGGCAGGTTATATCGTTTTAGAAGAGTTCTACTAGTAACTTATAAGTCCAACTCCATTTTTTGTTTTTCGTAGGCTAGCTTCAAATTGCTATTCATTCTTGCCAAACACTCATAGGGTCCCATGGCTTGATTTGATTACCATATTTTCCGGCCAAAAAAACTTTCATGTCTTCCAGCTTAGCAGGCACCTCGTTCCAAATTGGAAGGGGAGGTAACCCTCGTTTGCTTTTCAATAGGATGTCCACTGTAACATACAAGCGTTCTGGCTGAATCCAATGAAGGAAGCGGGAAATATCAATTTGCTTGGTCAGGGACAAGGCATCAATTTCGTCATTGTAATGCTTGTTGAACTCGCTGATCAGGTTCAGGAGGTAGTCTCTCTGCTCCTTCACGAAGTCCAGGCCGCAGATGGCGCCATGTCCTGGAATAACGATTTCGGGTTTAATTTCATCAATAATGCGGTCAAGCACTTTAACCCAATTGAGGGTTCCCTCTTCACTGTATGCCGTACACCCGTTAAACACGACATCGCCGGCGAACAGCACTTTTTCTTTTGGCATCCACAGCAGCAAGTCACTGTCAGAGTGGGCCGGAGCAACGTTGTAAATCATTACTTCCGTATCGCCAAGACGGATGTTGATATCGTCCTTTATCTCAATATTTGGGAGCACCCATTCTACGCCTTTCAGGTCGAATCCTTCAAATTCCGCTGCAAAAAACCGCTCGCCCGAAGTAGATTCCGGAGAATCCTTTCCTCTTCTGATGACGCTGTCCATCCAGGCAATATTTTCAGTAAGACGCTCTCTGGACGCTTCCTTGTGCATAATAATGCAAGCATCTTCAAACACTTTGTTTCCCCAGGCATGGTCGCTATTATAGTGCGAGTTCACCACATATGCGGGAGAGCCACCGTTGCTTACTTCCTTAAAAGTCTCCCGCATTTCCCGCGCATGGAACAAATCGAAGAACGTGTCATACACTAGCCCTTCACCCTTGTTGATGAACCCGGCATTGGCCCAACTGATCCCGCGATACGGCGAAATACCGGCAAAGACATCATCTGCGACTTCAAAAAATTTAACGCGAGGTTTTTGAATAATACGTCCATACTTCATAAAAATTCTCCTTCGTGTATATGTTTTTTTTGGTAAGTCATACTGACTATGTCCTCATTATAGAAAATGGAAAACAGAAATGCAAGCATGTACTTGCATGCATTAATTCCATACTGTATGCTACTAACAGAACAACATCACACTACATGGATGGAGGCGCTGCAACATGAAACTAGTAACCTTTCAAACCAATACATCCCAGGAACCTTTGTTTGGGTTTGTAATTAACGAGAGATTTGTCGTGTCTTTTGCTGCAATCATGAAAAAGCAGGGAACATTCGTTGACAGTCTTGAAAGTATGGAAAGCTATCTTCATTATTTGCCGGCAAGTTATGATGCCGCTAAGGAAATGATGCAATATGCTGTCAAACAGTTGCATCAATTCAATGAAAATGAAATCAGCCCGATTGCAGCCGTAAACCTGCTACCGCCGGTTCCGAATCCGGCTGCGCTTATCGATTTCGGGCTGACGCCAAGACATCTGAGAAATGCTGGCGTAAATCTGCTGCAAAGAGAATATACAGGGCCGGAAAGAGAAGAGCTTACAAGTAAAATTTCTGAAAAATTCCAGCAAGATCTGAATAAAGTAACTTTCAGTTATTATAAGTGTAACCATAATGCATTAATTGGCGATGGGGATACGATTCATTGGCCTTCGTACTCATCCTACCTGGATATCGAGCCGGAGCTGGCCTTTGTTACAGGGAAGGGGAACTGTATTGCAGGTTATGTTATTTTTAACGACAGTACTGTCCGCGATGTGCAGTGGCTGGATTTCCAGGCGATGACCGGACCGACGCGCTGCAAAGATTTCGATCGCAGCAAAGGAATAGGACCATTTCTGGTAACGCCGGATGAAATCGACAACCCGCTGGCATTGGATGTGGATGTACGCATCGGGGAGAGATTGCACTGGAAGGGAAGCACATCCGAGTATTCTGCACACCCTGCAAAAGTGATAGAGGAGGTTCTCAAAGTTTTCACGCCACTCCCGGGCACGATTATAGGAATGGGGACGATCCCGGATTGCTGCGCAATCGAGACCGAAGAATGGCTGTTGCCCTCTGACCGAATCCAGATTACATTTGATAAATTAGGCACGCTCACGCAATTGGTGCCTGATCATGTCAAGATTACGGAACCAAGCCGCTGGGAAAAAAGAAGCGATTTACCTTAAATAAACGTTTATAAAAATGATGAATCCCTACCCTGCTGCATATACAAAACTTGTAGTAGAATAGGTTTAACATATGCAAAAGGAGAAATACAATGCAAACTTCAGACAGAATCATTGAAGCCGCGACACGGCTCATCAAAAAGAAGGGCTATCGGGGAGTAAGCACCAAAGCCATTGCAACGGAAGCTAAAGTCAATGAATCTACGATTTTCCGGCAATTTGGAAGCAAGCAAGGCATATTGGAAGCCATCATTGAAAGACATTCGGATATTCCGCAATTTGAGAAGTTGTTAAAAGAGGACGCGACCGATAATCCGGAAGTCGATCTGCTGAATGTAAGTCAACAGTACCGATTGTTTTTCCATAAAAATGCGGACATCATTTTGATTGGCATCCGCGACAAAGGAATGTTTCCCGAATTGGACAGAGTGCTGGCCGATCCGCCGGTGAAGCTGCACTCCTTGCTGGTTGAATATTTTGAACGCTTGCAGAAGAAAAAAGTTATAGCCAGACAGGATGAGCGCCTTGCCGCCATGTCTTTTCTCTCGATGTGCTACGGATTTCAGATGAGCGAGCTGATTCACGGGCAATATCAGTCCCAACTCGTCACCGAGGAAGATTTCTACAAGCACAGTGTTTCATTGTTTGTAAAAGGAATTTTGTCTCAGTCATAAGCTTTGTTGATTTATTTAAATATGCGAAAGATTGCTTTTGCTCGACTGGGTACTTGGCTGTTGCCATACCGTGGAACCTCTTCATCTCAGCATTTTTATACTCAATGACGACAGAACGCTATCAACTAGGATGGAACAAATTAATAGCAGTATGCGCGGGCGGCGGAGCAGTAGAACGTCTAGTCGAATCATTGCAAGATATCGCTCCTGATGTTGCTAACTACATTATCGAGTTTGCATTTGGCGATATTTATTCCGGAGTAGAGACATCACAAGAGCAGGAATGTTTTAACTATTAGTGTCGAGGGACAAGCACATTGTCCCACTTAGGTTCGAGGAACCGCAATGTTGTGACAAAGAACTGACCGACTGGATTCTTAAAGATGAGTAAGAAAGAGATGTAACTGCGGCACTTTCTCCGCTTACGCATTGATTTAAAGTTACTCCAAAGAGAATCCGTTCCCAAAAGTTATACGGGAAATAGGAGTAAGAGCCCACCTAAGTATTAGGTGGGCTCTTTTAGTTATTTTTATTTGAAGAAGGATTTTTCTAAAGAGCAACATAAATGAGGTTGTTTATTTAGTAATTTCGGAGATAAAATTCGATCGGTACTCTCATGGAGAAGATCACCTTGGGATAAGCACTTATGTTCAGTATTATAACTACATATATCTTAAAACAGAAGATTCTATTTTCTGGCACGGGTGCTTGTAGGGGAGAATACCTTGTTGGAGGAGATATATTTCATTATTTTCTGAAGATAAGCACAAAAAAGGCATCTCCTGAAGGAGATGCTTTTTTTGCTTGAGTAAAAACATTGTTAGGGTTGCTACTGGGCATCATTCGTCCTAAATCGAGGAAGTATAAATAAATTACTCTCTTTTTTCATTATCTAATCGCCGACGAAATACCACAGCCGAAACAGCAAATATAATAAAAGATAATGTTGAAGCAGCAGTAACCATCTTCAACACATTTCCTATTGGGGGGTTAAACAACAGAGCAATTGAGATGATTAAAACAGCACCTGTTAAACCCATTCCCAAAATCGAGATCGCTAAAATCTTGTTCATCAAATCACCTCACAGGGGATATTACACCATTTAAAGAGACTGCCCTGAAAATTAAAGAGTTAGGGTATGTAAATGAGTGGGTCTGGGAGAAACTGAACGAGTACAATGGCTAACAATCTCATCGAGTGAATAGTCATATTAACGAATCATAAAATTGTTGAACGAGTTTAAGCGACATTTATTTAGGCTGGAAAGCTTCAACTGCGAGATCGTGCAGCAGATAAGAAGAAGTTTAAAACGATTTATAATAAAAAGCCAGCGCTTAAATGTTGGCTTTTTCTTCATATGTAAAGATAGATAAACTGAATTCGAAATCATTTATTTCTAAGAATAGAGGCGAATGTATGAGCAACCCGAATATAATAACTTTATGTCAATGTACAAAAATGTCGAGGGACAAGAACATATTCCCTAGCACACTGAGATTTGGTTTTACCCCATGTTTCGTTCGATACGCAAAGCAAATAGCCCCCACGAATGGACGGGGCTAAGATTTGAATATTCAATTTACACTCCATAGTTATACGATCCTGCACGTTCTACGATTATATTCCAGTCTTCTTCTTCAAAAAGGAGGTTGTTCTCATCCTCGGGTTCGCCGATCTGTACTTCAAGGAAGACCAACCTGGTTTCAGCGAAAATAGAATAGACGCTCTCCGAGATCATCGCGAACTGAGTGCCCAGAGTCATCTGTGTGACCTGTCCGTTGATAAGCAATTGACCGCTGCCTGCAAGTACCGTCCACGCTCTACATCCTGCCCGGTGCCATTTCAACCCGATATGTTTGCCCGGTAGAACGGTTATGTTTAATGTGGTTACAGTTGTATTTTCATCTTCTACCGAACTCTCAATGACACGATAACTGCCCCAGGTTGCTTCACCATACATCGGTTTTAATGGCAAGTTGCCCAATTGCGCTTTAATTTCATTTGAATTATTTTTGTTGGCAATGAGAATGCCGTCCGGACTTGCGGCAGCGATAATACCTGGCACGCCAATGACTTGGATGGGGTAGGGAAGCTCGTTAATAATATAGGAATCGGAGGAAGAGCCCGAGATTCCACCGTGTCCGATTACATGGGAATCTAACTCTGCGCACAGCGTATCCCAGCTTCCGATATCCTGCCATACTCCCTTATAAGGCAGGACTACGGCCCGCTGTGCCTTTTCTGCAACATGCTTGTCAAAACTGCGTTCAGGCAACGCTTCATACAGGGACGACAATTGATCATAATGAACCGGCAGCCCCATTTTTTTAATATGGGATATCATAAACTCGACGGTGAACGCATACACACCGCAGTTCCATAGTGCCCCACGTTGTAGCAGAGTTTCAGCAATAGTGGCTTCGGGTTTTTCTATAAATTGTGTTATGGGCGCATAAGCATTACGTTCTTCCCCACCCGGCAGGATGTATCCATACTGCTCTGAAGCATGTGTAGGCCTTGTCCCAATTAAAGCGATATCGGCTTGAGAATGTTTTAAGATGTCCGGCAGTAATTGGAAGTTGCTGAAAAAATCTTCACCTGCGAACACATCAGCTGGCGCGATACAGATCACATCGTCATCTTTGGCCATCCGGAAGGATTGCAGATATAACGTCGCTAAGGCCGCCGCAGTAAAAGTGCCTCGTTTATAAGGTTCCCCGATTACTGGTATTTTGCCTTGAGTATGTCGAGCCGTAATATTAGCCTGATCCTGATGTGAAATAATGAGCGTTGAATCCGTTAGGCATGAACTGTCAAGCTGGCGGCATACTCTGCTGATCATGGATTCCCTACCTCCAGCGGGTGATGGAAGTATATCTATGAACAGCTTGGAGCGAAGCTCATTGGATAACGGCCAGAGCCTTTTGCCAGAGCCGCCGCACAGCAGTACGATATGCATGGGCTTCCTCCTTAAGCTCAGGGAGCTTTACTATAGATTTTCCGTTTATGAAAGGAAAGAGAACGGTATTTAAGAGCCAGATTACGGATTTGTTGCTCTTTTAACGAAGAAGCGTTCACATTCAGACTTTTATTCATGGAACTTCTAAGGACCATGCTGCCTGGGTTCTTCGTATACATAAAATTGGCATACGTTTCATACTCGGAGAAACCAAACTGCTTCTTCTTATTGATATTGGAGATGATCGCTTTGTACCAAGGCAGCTTATGAACCGCTTCGATTTTCTGTTTTAAGGCAGAGAGTTTCGATTTGTCGAACAGCATATAATGGGTGACAAAAGAGCGCGGGCGCGGAGCTTTCATGCCTAACAACTTACGGTAGGTATTGAAATATTCCGGCTGGCTCCAGTCACGGCAGTAAAATACTGTTTTGCCTTCTACAAGAAATGAATGAGGTTTAATCAGTACGGTATCCGCATCCATGACTAGAAAGTATTTTGCCTTCACAATGGAATCTCCGTTCATTTTGAGCAGCTGCTGATATAACCAGCCTGACCGATTCCATCGGGAGGACTGGTAGTGTATCTCGTTTTTGGTTATAGGCAGGACGGATCGCTCATTAACAAAAATACAGTTTTTACGGGAACAAAGTTCTCTGATTTTGGTGCTGACCGGAGAAACAATATAAATGCCTCCAATGGGATGTTTTACATAACGGCGAATGTTATTGATGACGAGGGGAAGGGTAGCCAAATCTTTCTCTATCGCTGGTATAAGAACATCAATCTTAGGCGCATTATTCAACCGGATTCCAGGCTCGACGGACATCTTCTCAACTCCTTGCACAAATCGTGATGACTTATTATATGGTATGTGTACAAAAGTGTTTTGGTCAGGGCATGTGCAAATATACATTTTTTACGAATAGGGCTTTTGTTGAGGGTTCCTTTATCGGTATTACATATAATGCATGCAGGATCTTGATCAAACAGCGAGCTTTGATGCGGTGGCTGAAGGGAGAGTTTACGACATGGGAGTTGATAAATTGCAGCCGTTAAGAAGCAAATGGTTAAAAACAAAATTGATCATTAATAATGAATCAATTAAACCGTTTATCCCCGACACACAGAAATATAACAAAACGAATCTGAAATCCATGATCAGCAAATATGGAATGGTCTATGTCAAACCCGAGAGAGGTACTTTCGGGATGGGTGTTATTAAGGCCGAGATGGACAGTCATCAACATTTTGTCTATCAGATAGAGCAAAAACGCCTGACGTTTGACAGCTTTGAATCGTTTTATAGCAGTCTGACTCGTTTGGTGCATAAAAGAAGTTATCTGATTCAGAGAGGAATCCATCTGCTTAAGCACAATAACAGACGTTTTGACATCCGAGTCATGATACAGCTAAGCCCGACCAAACATTGGGAAGCTACCGGAATCATAGGGCGACTGGGTCATCCAAAGAAAATCGTAACCAATTATCATAGTGGTGGTACACCGATGGATATTCACAAGCTGCTACAATCGCATGCATCCACAAAACGCAGAAATAAACTGGTTCAGGAGATGAATGAGCTTAGCCTGCGCATAGCTCGTCATATGAAAAAAAAGTACCCGTATCTAATGCAAATCGGTGTGGATATCGGCCTTGATCACAGTCTGAAACCCTGGATTATAGAGGTAAATGTCAAACCGGACCCATTTATATTCAATCAATTAAAGGATAAGACGATGTATCGCAAGGTAATACGATATTACCGCCATGCTTTCCCCAAAAAAACAGAATAACAGACCGGTTTTTTCATAGGAATGGATGGAGAAGGTTTCAAGCTCAAGAGTCGCCAATATGGCGACTTTTGAGCTTGAACTGCCTTTTAGGGTCTGATAATGCATCGTAATACATGGTGGAGAGCTTCGATGTCATCACCTTTCAATATCTGATTAAGCCAATTCAGCCGCAAGTTTTCGAGGAAAAGATGTTGCTTTGGGAGTTATTCTTGATGGTCCTTTGAAAGATGCTGTAGTGAGTAGAGAAAGTGACTTAGTGTTGAGTATTGTAGAGGGACAAGAACCTGTTAGCTTCGTTCAAGGAGTACTTGCGTGTCGGGCTGCGCGACAATGTGTTGCCGCCGATGGTGTCGAACACGACATCGACTCCACGGCCCCCCGTTTATCGCATGATGGCGTCGACATTCTTCAAAAGAAACGAGTGTCTATTATATTGAAGAGGCAGCTATTGCTACAGGCGAACATGATGATCCGAACAGCGCTGTTGGCATGGGTAATGCTAGCACCTTAAGGAGTTTATAGCTATGGAACTGTAGTGGTCAGGAGAGCCTAACCTCGGCAAGCGCTTCCGTACGGAGTCATCTCATTGCGTTTGCCGCGGAAGAATCCCGTTTGAACCGGGGTAAATCGATTGATTTAAAGGAATAAGCAAAAGAAATAATGGCTGCACAAGAAGTTCCGAGCAGCAAAAGATATAAGCAAAGATTTAGTAGCGATTGCTTCCGGGAATGGGGGAAGCAATCGCTATGTTTTTTTGCGGATATTTTTATTTTTTGTCCGCCACATGTGTACAATAAATAAAAAAGATGATACATTGAAATTAGTTTAATTCCTTTTATAACAGGTTTTTTTGAAGAATACTATGTCTCCTGTACGAGGACATACGTATATCGAGGAGGGAATGGAATGTCAAGTCAAGCATTGGACCAATTTTTAAGTTCGAGCATCGAAGATCTAAAGACTAAAGGTCTATATAACGTCATTGATACGCTGCAGGGTGCAAATGGTCCTGTTATTCGTATCGACGGAAAGTCCCTAATCAATTTGTCTTCCAATAACTATTTGGGACTGGCAACAGATTACCGCCTGATTGATGCTTCAGTTAAGGCGTCGCAGACATACGGGGCAGGCGCAGGGGCTGTGAGAACAATTAATGGTACGATGGATCTTCATATTGAGCTTGAAGAAAAACTGGCCCGTTTCAAAAAAACGGAAGCCGTTATCGTGTATCAATCGGGATTTAACTGCAATATGGCTGCTATATCCGCGGTAATGGACCAGCATGATGCGATTTTATCCGATGAGCTGAACCACGCTTCGATTATTGATGGCTGCCGCCTGTCGAGAGCCAAGGTGATTCGCTTTAAGCATTCGGATATGAATGATTTAAGACAGAAGGCAAAAGAGGCCAAGGAATCCGGTCAGTACCATAAAATTATGGTCATCTCCGATGGGGTTTTCTCCATGGATGGTGATATAGCAAAGCTGCCCGAAATCGTGAAAATAGCTGAAGAATTCGATCTGATTACTTATGCGGATGATGCCCACGGTTCGGGCGTTCTCGGAGCAGGTGCGGGAACCGTGAAGCATTTTGGATTGTCCGACCGCATTGACTTTCAAATTGGTACTCTTTCCAAGGCGATCGGCGTTGTCGGCGGTTATGTGGCGGGTAAAAAACAACTGATCGAATGGTTGAAGCTGAGAAGCCGTCCGTTTCTGTTCTCGACATCGCTACCTCCGGCTGTAATCGCTTCTTGCAGTGCTTCTGTCGACATTTTGATGAATGACAAAGAGCTGATCGAAAGGCTGTGGGAGAACGGCAATGCTTTGAAAAATGGCCTGAGCCAGCTTGGATATGATGTAGGCCAAAGCGAAACGCCAATCACACCTTGTATCATTGGCGATGAAGTAACCACTCAGCAGTTCAGCAAACGGCTCTATGAAGAAGGAGTTTACGCCAAGGCAATCCTGTTTCCGACGGTTCCGAAAGGAACGGGAAGAATACGCAACATGCCGACAGCTGCCCATACCAGGGAGATGCTCGACCAGGTGATCTCCGTTTATGAGAAAGTTGGCAAGGAAATGAAGCTGATTTAGCTGCATTCGCGGGAGTATATTTCGGGAGGAATGTCTTATGGACAAGATTTTGGTGACTGGGGCACTGGGCCAAATCGGTTCTGAGTTAGTTGTTAAATTACGTGAAATTTATGGTGTGGATCACGTTGTTGCTACGGATCTCAGGTCATCAGCCCACGAAATTACCCGATCCGGGCCATTCGAGCTGCTGGACGTGACGAATGATAAGGCGATGTTCGAAATCGCCAAGCGGTACGAAGTGGATACCGTCATCCATTTGGCTGCGCTGCTGTCGGCTACTGCTGAGGAGAAACCGCTGCTTGCCTGGAATTTGAATATGGGCGGATTGATGAATGCACTTGAAGTATCCAGGGAGCTCGGCTGCCAATTTTTCACTCCAAGCTCCATTGGATCTTTTGGGCCTTCGACTCCGAAAGACAATACCCCGCAGGATACGATCCAGCGGCCCAATACGATGTACGGTGTGAACAAAGTGTCCGGCGAACTGCTTTGTGATTATTATTTTCACAAATACGGCCTGGATACGAGGGGGCTGCGATTCCCGGGTTTGATATCTTATATGACGCCTCCCGGCGGAGGAACGACGGATTACGCCGTGGAAATTTATTACGCAGCCGTGACGGCTGGCCGGTATACATCTTATATCGCCAAGGACACAAACATGGACATGATGTATATGCCGGATGCCCTGAATGCTATCATCGAATTGATGGAAGCGGATTCATCCCGGTTGATGCACCGAAATTCATTTAATGTCACCGCAATGAGCGTCGATCCGGAGGCGATCGCTGCAGCGATTCGGGATGAGTTTCCCGGCTTTATCCTCGATTATGACGTTGATCCGAAGAGACAGGCGATTGCCGATAGCTGGCCGCATTCCATTGATGCGACGGCAGCGAAAACAGAATGGGGATTTCTTCCCCGCTACGACCTGAAGGCCATGACGAAGGATATGCTTTCACAGCTAAGCGAGAGACAAATGCTTCGCAAGGCTTAAAGTGATTATGAATTCGCTGTGCAAAGCCAGTTGAAATACAAAAGAAGCTGCATCAAGAGGTTTGGCGTTACCCGGACCTTTTGTTGCAGCTTCTTTTTGACCCTCCAGCCCGGACATTTCCGTGGTCTGTGTGACAACAATGTAACATTCCTGTCTGATTTATCATCTGAATCAAGCGATTCTCTCCTAGTGATATTCTAAAATAAGTGTGTATGTGCGTCTTGCGCTAATGATAGAAATTTTAACTATGAGGGAGTGGATGGGAATGAATAAAAATATGAAAAGAGCACGCCGTATGTCTGGCGTTTTGGCTGTAGTTATGGTGCTTAGTACAGCTGGGGAAGCCATTGTGAATGCACAGCAGCCAATTATCAATGTGGAACAGTCGACTCCACAAGTCGGTGTGTATACGAATGGACCAAGAGATGCCAAGGAAGTTAAGGCGTTTCTGGATACCTTTTTCGCTAAGGAAGAGATTAAATCAAAAGCCAGTGCTGTCGCCATTTCAATCGTTCAGGATGGAAAGGTGCTTTTGTCCAAAGGGTATGGTGCTGCTGAACAACAGACAAATTCGCCAATAGATGCTGCTGAGACCACTTTCCGGGTTGCCTCTATCTCCAAAGTTTTCACGGCTGCTGCTGCCATGCAGCTCGTGGAGCAAGGTAAAATCTCACTTCAGGACAACATTGAGAAGTATTTGGATGATTACAAAATTAATAATTCGTTTCAAACGCCTGTTACCATTGAAGATTTACTGACACATACCACAGGTTT
The DNA here is from genome assembly GCF_037969855.1 of Paenibacillus sp. FSL W7-1088. Lineage (NCBI taxonomy): Bacteria > Bacillati > Bacillota > Bacilli > Caryophanales > Paenibacillaceae > Paenibacillus > Paenibacillus sp. FSL W7-1088. The sequence goes on along the minus strand of NZ_CP150216.1, from coordinate 3,836,492 downwards.
TGAGTCAACTCAGCCTTCGGATGCCAGTTACGTGACTGATCCATCCATAAAGCCAGTTTCGCTCAAACAGAGTATATTCGATGCCTTTCCTAAGGTTGTGCGTGAGCCTGGTACCTCCTACATGTATGATAACTTTGCATCAAGGTTGCTCGGATACATCGTCCAGCAAGCCAGCGGAGAACCATTCGGAGTTTACGTGCAAAAGCATATTTTTGAACCCATCGGCATGAAATCCAGCAGCTTCACATTAACAAAGGAACTGTCCGAACGAATGGCAAAATCTTACGATCCGGAGAACAATGAACTTCCACCATATGACTTGTCTCCACGCGAGTGGCCGGAGGGGAGTTTGATATCCACTGCTTCCGATATGTCTCTGTTTATGCAAACCTTTCTGAATGGCGGACGGACTGCTAATGATAAGGTTATTCTTTCGCCTGCTTCGGTAAAGGCAATGTCTACGTATCAAGTGGCTATCCATCCGGATTTTCCGGATATGACCTATGGGTTTGAATCCCCGATAGAGCCCAGTAAAACAAATGGGGAACGCGTGATTTCCAAAGGGGGTGATATTGCAGGGTACAGTTCACTCTTATGGATCTTGCCAGACAGCCGGACAGGCGTCTTTGTGACGTACAATGCCAATTCAGATTTAAGAAATGACCTGTTTGCTGCATTTATGGATCATTATTTTACCGGTCACCCAACTGTTTTTGAAGAGAAGGGCTTTAAGTCGCAATCGAAAGAGGCACTTGCCAGGTTTGAAGGATTATACTCAGACTTACGTACCAGATTCCTGACGAGAATTGAAGCGACAGCAGTCGAGGGAACACTGACGGTAAGTGATGTAACCGAACAGCATCAGTTGAAGCAAGTCGGTGATCTCATTTTCGTGGATGAGCAAGGCAAGCCACTTGCTTTCAAAATAGACGGGGATGGACATGTTACTGATCTAAAATATTTGAATTTATTCAGCTATGCCACCAAATTAAAGGAGGTTCAGGACAGCTTTCCAGATGTGCCTGCAAATCATCCTTATGGTTCATATATCTTTACTCTGAAGTCTCTGGATCTCCTCTCGGATGATCCAACAGCCCTGTTTGAGCCCCAGGAGCTCGTCACTCGGGGAGCCTTTGTGCATGCTTTCAATGCGATATGGGGAATTCAAGCGTCAGTCAACCCGTCTTCGTTTAAAGATATGGATCATTCAAAGTATCGAGGGGATATTCAGGCGGCCGCTGAGTCGGGATTGCTACTTGGAACGAGCAATGAGTTATTTGAACCAGATCGACCGATTCTACGTGAGGAAGCAGCAGTAATTGCCTTTCGATTGCTGGCGGGAAACGGGATCAAGCAAGCGGATTCTACAGCAGTGCTGGCGCCAGGTACATCTGAATGGGCAGTGGAAGCCGTCAGTTCCGCTATAAAATGGAAGCTGCACGGACCGGAGGTAACCGAATCAAACGGCAGAATAGATTATGGATCACAACGGGCAATGAACAAGCAGGAGATGGCCGCTTTGTTATTCTCCATGCTGTTGCCCAATGAATAAACCCATTAAGTGAGTACAATAAAACAGGAGAACCACGCCTCAGAGTGGTTCTCCTGTTTTATTGTAAGTACCAAATGACCGATACTATAATGATGAAGGTGGCTAGGTGAATAAAAAGAGCGTGAGGAAGAGAAGGAATGAAGGGGAAGTGAAATTACGAATGGATATGAACATTTTTATCATTGAAGACGATGCTGCTATCTTGCGATCCTTGAGAGAGCGATTGGAGCAATGGTCATTTCACGTTTTTGTACCCGAAAGGTTTGACGATATTATGAGCACCCTCGTTGCTGTGCAGCCTCAAATGGTCATTATCGATATTCAGCTGCCAATGTATGACGGCTTTCACTGGTGTCGTGAAATTCGGGCGATTTCTAAAGTGCCGATTCTGTTTCTGTCTTCGCGTGATCATCCTCTGGATATGGTGATGGCAATGAATATGGGGGCCGATGATTATATCCAGAAACCTTTTCATATGGATGTGTTCATGGCCCGGATTCAGGCAATCCTTCGCAGAACATATGCATACGGGGATGAGGCTGCCGAACTGCTGGAATGGAACGGTTCCATCCTCGATATGAAGCGCGGCTTGATTCGCAAAGATGGGCAGGATGTGATGTTGACCAAGAATGAATTTTTCATACTCGTGGAGTTAGTCAAGGCGAAGGACACGGTGATTTCACGTCATGACCTGATTCGCAAGTTGTGGGATGACGAACGTTTTGTTAATGATAATACGCTTACTGCAAATATTACACGACTGCGCCATAAACTGATGGCGGTTGATTTGGAGGAGGCTATCGTAACGAAAAAAGGTCTTGGTTACATGGCAACTACACGCTAGGGAGGAAATACCTTGCTGTTCCGCTACCTGTCCGATCGAATAAGCTGGATTTTATTTTATTTGCTTTCCCTGTTATTTGTAGATTTGTTGATTTGGCTTGACAATGGCATAGCTGTCCGTCTGGATGCTTTGCTTTATCTGAACGTGATACTTTTGTTATCCGCAATGGTCTTTTTGGGCTGGCGTTATCGGAAGGAGACCCGTTACGTGATATCACTGGAAAAACTGACAAAGGAGATTGGAGAAGATTGGATGGCTGCACTACCGAATGCTCGTTATCATAACGAAGTGGTAAACCATCGGTTGCTAATGGCGGTGGGGCAATTGCACAGGCAAAAGCTTGCGGACAATTTCACCTCGCAAACAGGTGAGCAGGCGTATACAGCCGCCTGGGTGCATGAGGTCAAAGCACCGCTCACTGCGATGAAATTAGTCATAGAAGCTAATCGTAGCGAACCTGTCATCCGCACCATAGAATCAGAATGGCTGCGTATTCATCTGCTCATTGATCAACAGCTGTATATCTCCCGATTGCCCACACTGGAGTCGGATTTTGTACTCGAAAATGCAGGCATTCAGAAACTTATTTCCATGGAAGTCCGTGAAGTGGCTTCCTGGTGTATGGAAAAAAATATTGCTGTGGAGTTTGAAGGAACAGAAATGTACATTTCTACAGATCGCAAATGGTGCCGATTCGTTATTCGTCAATTGCTTACCAATGCAATCCAATACAGCCCGGAGGGATCGTTGATCCTTATGAGCACGTCCATCACTCCTGAAGGTTATGTGAGATTAACAATGAGAGATGAGGGGAAAGGGATAGCCTCGCATGATTTGCCTCGCATATTTGACCATGGATTTACTGGCGACAACGGCAGACTTCAAAATGCCGCAACCGGGCTTGGACTTTATCTGGCACAGACGGTGGGGAGTAAAATCGGTATTCGGTTGGCAGCAAGATCACAGCTGGATAGAGGAACGGAAATGGACATGATCTTCACGGGACGAAATGCATTTCAGGATGTTCAAGCACATGGATTACCTTCATGACGATAATGTCACATTAGATATCCCACTTGTCATCTGTATCGAGCGATGGGCTGCATCTGACTCTCTATAATAAACATTAGATTAGAGCAGGAGGCCAACAATATGAATTCACAAGGTATACAAAAAACCATGCTCCATGCACAGCAAGTGCGTAAAACCTATGGTTATAGGAGCAATATGCAGCAGGCGTTGAAGGGCATCGACTTACGTGTTATGGAAGGGGATTTCATTGGTATTATGGGGCCATCCGGTTCAGGGAAATCCACCCTGATCAATGTACTGGCGACAATAGATCAAGCGTCGGAAGGTAGGATCATCGTCGAGGGATCGGATATCTCCACCATGAAGAGCGCGGAATTGGCCGTTTTCAGACGGAATAAGCTCGGTTTTATTTTTCAGGATTACAATTTGCTGGACACGCTGACGGTCAAAGAAAATGTGCTGCTGCCCGTCTCGCTCGGAAAGGCAAATAAAGCAGCGGCGGAAGCTGCTTTTGAGGAACTGGCATCACACTTTAGAATCAAGGACATTGCTCATCGGTATCCGCATGAGATTTCTGGTGGGCAGCGGCAGCGAACTTCTGCAGCACGGGCGTTGATTCACAAGCCTGCTATCGTCTTTGCTGACGAGCCGACTGGCGCATTGGATTCAAAGGCAGCCTCTGCTATGCTCTGCAAATTGGAAGAGTTAAATCGTCAGGACCATATAACCATTATGATGGTAACGCATGATCCGGTCGCTGCAAGCTATTGCAGTCGTGTCTTCTTTTTGAAGGACGGCTTGTTATATTCCGAATTATATCGGGGCAGCAAAACACGGCAAACTTTTTTCAAGGACATTATGAATGTACAGGCAGTGCTTGGAGGTGACAACGTTGACATTGTTTGAGCTGGTCATCCGCAGCATGCGTAAAAATATAAAACAGTACCATCTTTACTTTTTCGCTCTCATGATGAGTGCGATCTTGTACTTTGTCTTTGCCACTTTACAAAATGATAAATCAATCCTGGCAGCGACTTTTGGGGATGTCCAGTTTGCCTCCTTATTCCAGGCATCAGCATTCTTGTTGGTCGTCATTGTAGCCATTTTCATACTTTATGCGAACCTTATTTTTTTTAAGCGGCGGAGTAGAGAAATCGGTCTTTACCAGCTCATTGGTCTGACAAGGAATAAAGTCATGCTGCTCCTCATTTTAGAAAATATAATTCTTGGGTTGGGGGCGCTTGGCATAGGCATTGGTGCTGGTGCACTCATGTCGCGTTTATTCCTGCTTGTTTTGATGAAGCTGATTGGTATAGAGGGAGTCATTCCGTTTACATTTTCAGGCGCAGCCGCGATGCAAACTGCCTATGTTTTCACTGTATTAATCGGACTGACCATCGTTCAGATGTTATTGCAAGTTCACGGAACAACGCTGCTTGAACTATTCAAGGAGGATCGGCAAATCGATAAGCCAAAACAGTCAAATCAGGCACTGTCAGCCTTGATGGGATTGCTCGGCATAGCCCTGATCGCAACAGGTTACTGGTTCTCCAGCACGCTGTCCGGCAACCATTTACTGAGGCAAATCGTGATCATCCTCGCGTCAACGATACTTGGAACCTATTTGCTGTTTCGGGTTACAATTGGTTGGCTGTTCTATCGGTTTAGAAGAAGCAGGAACGGACAACTTGGCTTAAAAAACAGCTTGTCGCTGGCTCCCATGATGCATCGGCTCAAAGAAAATGCCAATTCGCTCACCTTGATCACGCTCCTGTCAGCCATGACGTTGACGATGAGTTCAGTTGCCTACTCACTGTATTATTCAGTTGATCGTGAATCCAGGGCTATGATGCCGTATGATTTCATGTTTCAAGGCAGTGAGCAGGAAGCGACTTCGTTCCGTAATGAACTGGAGAAGGCAGGGATTGCCTTTCATAAGGGATCAATTGAAGCAGTCAGGCTGAAAGGTACCTTTGGTAATAAGAAAACGGGAGAGCCAAATACCATATTATTACTTCCTGCGGAACAGCTGCAGGAAAGGGATGCTGAATTTATTATGCCTCAACTTGATGAAGCGATTTGGTACAAGGGACAGAAGAATGCGTTAGAAATGAAAACGGATGGAGAGACATTCCCGCTAACTATTGAACTAGAGAAAGGGAATCGCAGCTTCATGATTCAAGCCGTCAGAAGTATAGATCGTTATGCCGTGAACTTTATTGTAAGTGGGCGTCAATTGGTTGTTTCGGAGGCACTATTGCAACGCATTCGGGAAAAGTTGTTTTTGGAGGCAGAGGAAGATATTGTCACCATGATAACATATCAGATTAAAATGAAAAGTGATCAAGCGGCAGCTTCGAATTTGTACGCCAAATACGTAAAGAATGAAAAAAGCACACCTGACTTTTATACGTATGCGGAAGAATCTATGCGTAAGTTCGGATTAATCATTTTTACGGCAGCTTTTCTCGGTCTTATATTCTTAATCGCGACAGGAAGTATTCTGTATTTTAAGCAGATGACAGAAGCGGAGCAGGAGAAGAGCAGCTACAAGATTTTGCGTCAGCTGGGATTCAGCGAGCGCGAAATCATGGGCGGTATTGTTCGCAAGCAGCTGTATGTATTTGCGATTCCGCTGGGCATTGGTGTAATTCATTCCATCTTTGCTGTGAAAACAGCTGCTACACTGATATTAACGGATATCATATTTCCCGCAACTGTTGCAATGTGCATTTATGCTTTGATTTACTTGTTGTTTGCTGCTCTTACTATAGGCTATTATCGAAAAGTTGTGGCAGAGGCATTGTAAAAGCGGGGAAATCTCAAAATCCCCCATACATAATGAAACGGATATGCTCTTCCAAGTACTCAGGACGGAGCATCCGTTTTTTTTATTTACGGGTGATATGCGGACTGCCATTACCTTAAGGATGTTTGCCTTCAAAATAGAAAGGTACCGTTATGCTGTGTATAAACGTACTGATAAGAATGGCGGAAATTAGTTTGGACTGGCAAACTCTCAATAAAAAGCAGGTAGTTATCTGGATAAACTTAATTGAGCGAGTAAAAAATGAAATAATAATTGCTTCTCGATTGTGTATGCGATATATTGCATATAAGAATAATTGTAATGAGGATGAAAACAATGCCAATTCCTAAAGGTTTTTCCTTACCCGTCCGTATGTCCGCAAAAGAAAGAGCGTTTTCTCAGATTCAGCGATGGATTATTGATGGAACACTGCAACCAGGTGAAAAGCTTATTGATGCGGAAATGGCTGAATCGCTTGGAGTCAGTCGGACCCCGATTCGGGAGGCATTTCAGTTACTTGAAGTTCAAGGCCTCGTGTCTATGCATCCGGGAAAAGAAACAAAAGTAACGAATATTGAGAAAAACGATATTTTTAAGATGTATTCAACGATGGCTGCTCTTCAGGCATTGGCTGCTGAAATCACCGCCAACATTATTGTTCCAGAACAGATCGAGAAACTAAGATCCATCAATTTGGAATTTGCAACTTCAATTAAAAATGGCCAAGTGTATCACGCCATGGAGGTGGATGAGTTATTTCATAATTATATTGTGGAGCTCTCAGATAATCCTTATGTGGCCACATTTAATGCCTCTCTCCAGATTCACATTAGGCGTTTTAAATATGTGTTTTTAAAACAACCTATTACGGCTACATTTACTTCAGTTGAAGAACATGATTTGATTATTGAAGCTTTTGAAGGCAAAAATAGCGATGATGCGCATGCAATAATGAAACAAAATTTTATTCGTCCGATGCAGGAGCTGAACGAAATACTTTGAAGTGGGGGTAAGGGACATGGAAAATAAAAAAGATCTTCGTATTCGAAGCAAGGTAATCAGTGAAGGAGCTAACCGGGTACCGAACAGAGCGATGCTGCGTGCAGTTGGTTTTCAAGATGAGGATTTTAAAAAGCCAATGATTGGAATAGCGAGTACGTGGAGTGAAGTAACACCGTGCAATATGCACATCAATGATTTGGCGGTGCAAGCTAAGCAGGGCGCACGTAATAACGGCGGTGCTCCATTAATTTTTAACACAATTACCGTTTCTGATGGGATCTCGATGGGGCATGGAGGAATGTTGTTCTCTCTACCAAGTCGGGAAGCTATAGCTGATTCAATTGAAATTGTGACCGGAGCCGAGCGTTTTGACGGCATTGTTGCAATCGGTGGTTGTGACAAGAATACGCCTGCATGTTTGATGGCTATTGGACGGATGAACATTCCTTCCGTTTATGTATATGGAGGAACCATTCAACCTGGTAGTCTTGACGGTAAAAAAGTGGATATCGTTTCAGCTTTTGAAGCCGTTGGTCAATATCAAGATGGAAAAATAACAGATGAACAGTTGCATAAGGTCGAATGTAGTGTTTGCCCGGGTCCAGGGGCTTGCGGGGGCATGTATACCGCTAATACGATGGCCGCAGCTGCAGAAGCAATGGGTATGTGTTTGCCTGGTTCTTCTTCGACATCAGCTATCTCAGCGGATAAAGCATTGGAATGCGAAGCAGCCGGTAAGCAGGTCATCTCACTTCTTGAACAGGAAATCTACCCAAGAGACATTATGACGAAGAAAGCATTTGAGAATGCGATCACCGTTGTCATGGCACTAGGGGGGTCAACCAACGCATTTCTCCATCTGCTAGCTATTGCACACTCCGTAGAAGTGGATTTAACCTTGGATGATTTTGAGCGTATTCGCTTGCGTGTTCCTCATTTGGCAGATCTGAAGCCGAGTGGCCAATATGTGATGCAGGATCTGAACGATATTGGCGGTGTTTCAGGAGTAATGAAGCTATTGCTCGCTGAAGGATTGCTTCATGGGGATTGCCTTACCGTAACGGGTAAAACGTTGGCGGAAAATTTAGCGGAAGCTGCTCCACTTCAAAATGATCAAGAGATTATACGACCACTCGATAATCCGCTTAAGCCAGATGGACCACTGGTTGTGCTTCGAGGAAACCTCGCTCCTGAAGGCGCTGTTGCCAAAATGTCAGGCATGAAGATACAGCAGTTTTCCGGCCCGACAAAAGTGTACGATAGCGAAGAAGACGCGACGGCAGCGATTATGAATGATGAAATTCAAGAAGGAGACGTATTGGTCATACGCTATTGTGGTCCTAAGGGTGGACCTGGTATGCCTGAGATGCTTTCCGTTACAGCACTCATCGTAGGAAAAGGACTCGGTGGAAAAGTTGCTCTCATAACAGATGGTAGATTTTCAGGCGGCTCGCATGGATTTGTAGTCGGTCATGTATCACCTGAAGCACAAGTAGGTGGACCAATCTCTTTGCTCAAAAATGGGGATATTATTACCATTAACAGTGACATTCAGGAAATTAAGGTTGAGGTGTCAGAAGAAGAGTTAGCCGCTCGAGCGCAAGCGTGGGTACAACCTCCACTGAAAGTAAAATCCGGTGTACTCGGCAAATATGCCAAATTAGTTTCCTCTGCTTCAAGAGGTGCAGTAACAGATTTGATGGAATAGACAAATAAACATTGATGCTGCATATAAAACGGGAAGCTGCTATAACGAATGCATGAAGCACGCGAAACAAAAAAAGGCCAGCTTTAGAGATCAAGAATGTCGCAAGAAATGATGAAGAATACGTTAAGTAAAGATTAAATTTTTAGCCCCCGCTAGTTTCATCATTTGAAAATTAACGGGGGTTTTTTTGTGGTGAAGTTAATGAATTTCATCGGGAATCCATCATCATTGAACATCCATATATTAGTTGTTTCCAGGTTGAGTCATTCATAAAATCCTTCAGTAGATTTTCTCAAACTGCTGAATTGATCCAGATCATGACCGAACCAGACTTGGGAATTCGTGCGGGCAGCCAAAGTACGAATTTTCTCTACTGCGTTTCGATAGCCGATCAAATCATAAATTATACCAGGTGGCTTGACCGGAGGACCAAAACTTTCCGCAGTATAGATGGCATCGGAAGCTAGAATGATTCCGCCGGTTTCTGGCATGTCGATCTGGAGACCTAACATTCCCCATGCATGGCCGCTTCCGAAATTCAAGATTTTGATTCCATCCACCAGATCCAAATTGTCTTCTCCCGGTTTGATCGTTTTCCATTGCAGCTGTTTTTTGATCCATGCGTCAATATCAGCCCACACATAGGCTCCTTCTTTTTCATTGCGGGCGTAGGTCTGCTTTTCGATTAATTAAAAAAGGCGAAATTAGACTCAATTTAGCTGTTGAGTACAAGAGCATTGTGTCATTACAGAATAGATTGTTAGCTAATTATTGATTGGTTGAGAGTTGCAGGAGAAAGAAGTGTAGAAGTAAGTGTACCTCAATGGAACGAAATTGAACAAATAAGAGAGTGCTTAGGTACTGGCTTTTTATTCATATGTGAAGGTAAACTGAATTCGAAATCATTTATTTCTAAGAATAGAGACATAGTTACCTACTAAGCTGGAGAATGACATCATAAAGAGCCTACCAAGTTCCAAATTTGCTCCGTTAATTAAAGACAAAGGGCACAGATGTATGAAAGTAGAGTTCTTTGTGTCATTTTGGTAGGAAACTTTGTGTCAATGTACACGTTATTTTGCCTGTTAGTTCATTTATAGATATAATGCAGATGTACAATGACACAAAGTTACCAAACAAGAGAACCCTTTGAGCCACATTAATAAAAGAATAAAATGATAGTTTCATTAATCAAGCAAGGAGTGTGCATATAATGGGTTCGTTTTCGAAAGAAACAAAAGATAATTCTTACGTAGTAATTCCGTCAGAAAATGTAACTAAGATACAATTTGGAGATCCGTGTTATAACGGTTATCAACTAGCTGGGCAAGAATTCTGGGAATTAACGGGTGTCTCTTATACCACTGAAGTATCTTCGTTAGAAGTTCGTAAATACCAATACCATATGGCAGGAAATCTGCATCATGCCTTATTACCGCTTAGCAAGCTGCTATAAGTTAATTTTGTATTTTGAAGAAGGAAGGGAATAACCTTGCAGGAGTACTACTTGACGCCTATAGAAATAGTAGCGATCCGTTGGGTTGACAGTCTAATTGAAATGGGTATTACGATTTCACACGTTGCTCTAATAGCCGTTTACAAAAAAAATGGGATTTACGTTGATAATAGAAAGTTACATATGGACTATATAGAAACAATGAAAAGATAATTTCATTGAAGGAGGTTCGGGATGAGAAACGAAGAATGTTGTCCTGAATGTGGAGGAACAAAATTTGGGGAGGGCAAGTCGCACGGCGAAGCTAGGGTATATCCTATGAAAAAGATGCTAACATTAGGATCAGATGTTACTCATGTAATTTGTATAACGTGTGGATTTATTTTAAAAAGTTTTGTTAAAGAGCCACATAAATTTGAGGATAATAAATAAATTGTACTGCAAGAAAGGGGAACAACAGATCAAGTTTTAACTCTGCTCATGTAGAAGTACATAAAGTTACCAACCATGAAGTCCCTTATAGAATAAGGTTTTTTATTTTTTGGTAGGGAACTTTGTGTCAATGTTGTTGAGGGACAAGAACATACTCCCATTTAAGTCGCTATTTTAGCGGCTTTTTTATTTTAGCGGTACAAGTTTTTGTCCTGATTGCCGAAATTGACAAGAACATGTTCCCATTATCAAATTTGGTTGGTATATATAATCAGCAAAGTTTGAGGAGAGCGAATTGATGAGCAAGATATCAAAAGGATGGTAGTGTTAAAATAAATTTGTCTTAAATTCTTGCTGGGGATTTTTATTCTGATAAGAAAAACACAAACGGATAGTAATGACCTGAATGAAAATTTCCGCTCTCTTCTTGAGCGTACCCAGGTTCATGCTGTAGATTTTCTCAACAAATTGGACAGCCAGTCTGTCGGCGCAACAACAGACACAGATACATTACGTCGTCGATTGGGCCTTCCACTTGGCAATGATGGCATTCCCGCCGAACGGGTGATTGACGAGTTGGTGGCTGCTACTGAAGGAGGACATCTGGGCTCTGCAGGGGGGCGTTTTTTTGCATGGGTGATTGGCGGTGCACTACCTTCAGCGCTTGCAGCCGATTGGCTTACTTCCACTTGGGACAATAACGCAGCTCTGTATGCTTGCGGGCCTGCCGCTTCTGTAGTGGAAGAGATAGCCGGAGCATGGGTCAAGGTGGTACTTGATTTGCCTAGCACAGCTTCGTTCGCATTTACCACCGGCTGCCAGATGGCGCACTTCACTTGTCTCGCCGCAGCACGTCATGCGCTCCTTCGAGATAGGGGGTGGAATGTGGAGCTGGACGGGTTGAACGGAGCTCCCTCAATCCGTATTCTGGCGTCTGAACAGCGTCATGGAAGTATCGAACGAGCTCTGCGCTTCCTAGGTATCGGAACAGCTGCCTTGGTTCCTCTCACAACCGACGCAGATGCGCGTGTCACAGTAGATGTGCTATCCATAGCTCTTAAAGCTTCTGACAGTCCAACGATTGTTATTCTTGACGCAGCGGATCTTAACGTAGCCGCAATCGATCCATTCAGCGAACTTATCCCTATCGCGCGAGCAGCTGGGGCATGGGTGCATATCGACGGTGCATTTGGACTTTGGGCGCAAGCAAGTGGACAACATCGAAGCAAACTGGCAGGAATCGAACTGGCACATTCATGGGCGACGGATGCGCATAAGTGGCTTAATACACCGAAGGACAATGGGATAGCTCTAATTACTGATTCCGATGCACATCGCGCTGCAATGGGGATTAGCGCAGTCTATCTGACCCATGATGCGGAAACACGCGACCAAATTAACTGGACGCCAGATTGGACTAGACGCGCACGAGGCTTTGCGGTTTATGCAGCGTTGCGTGAACTTGGTAGAGCTGGCGTGGCCGATCTCATTGAACGAAGTTGTGATCATGCCGCAGCGCTCGCGAGCGGTATCGCAGCGTTGCATGGAGCCGAGATGGTTTTTGAACCCACGCTAAACCAAGCACTGGTCAGGTTCCTCTCTCCAGAAATCAATGCTTCAGAAGATGACCATGATGCTCGCACAACCTCAGTGATTGCCGCTATCAACGCAGAAGGAACGGCATTTTTCAGCGGCACAGTTTGGAGAGGGAGGAGTGCAATGCGAATCAGAGTTGTCAACTGGCGTACGTCGGACGCCGATGTGCATGCGACAGTAGCTGCAGTCGCGCGCGTGCTTGCCAGTATGGACCTTAACTAGAATTTTTGTGGCGCAAGACAAGCAGTCAATAGTAAATTTGTTACTGAAGAATTCCCGTATGATTGAGTTTATTTATACAGGTTAGTTTATGCTTTTTTAACCTTGATGGGCTAACTTCCCTCAAGGTTCTTTTATTAAGGAATAGTTCATAACAAGATATTTGAAATGGGTATAATTGATAATTGTACATTTATTCGTGAAGATTTGTGCTTTGTTGGCATTGCCTGAGAGGGAGCTATTTTCACCTTATATTGTTAGCGTATTTGATAGGATGTTCCTAAGCAGTTTTATTTGGAACTGGTGGTGCTCCGTTAGCTTCTATAAAAATGGGAGAAGGGGAACAAAACAAAGAGGAAGACTTGCTTGGTTGTCGTTTTTATGCTACTCATGGCATCCATGCTAATAACAACTGTGTTTCATTTAATGCACCATGCTTACACTATTTGGTGCCAGTCATGAGATTTTATCATTCGATAATGAAATTTTTAAACATTTACCTTTTTGGAACTTTAGGTGTACTCAATTCTCTGGGATTAGATAGGTTAATTGCAGCACAAGGATTTGCTAAAACAGCTATTCACGGTATTTGTTGCTGCGGTTGTGAACATTATCCTCGACACCATTTTTATTTATGGTATGAAGTTGGGCATAGTGATTTTATAGCGCAGCTACCCATTAGTCTGTGCATCAACGATCTAGAGCTTATTGTACTGAAGGCTAGACTAATGAGAGGGGCCAAAAGCTTTCTGCTTCAGAAAATAGACGGACGTCCAAATTATTTAATGGCTTAAATAATCTGTGTTTTTAGCAGATGGAGGTAGCTCTGTTCATGGAACAACTATTAGACTCTAGAATGGATTACATAGAATAGTGGACCAACTAAAATTAGGTAGTGATCTAAGTGTCAACAGATTAGATAAGCAAAGCAAAGGTATGAGTGCCTTTGCTTTAACTTAGAAAGAAGGGTGTCGTAAAAATTAACAAGGTATCATTCCCGATGCGTGCTTGTTGTCGGACCTCTCATCTATTAAGTTCTTTTATGTGGATCTATGATTGAAGCGCTGCACAAGCGAGAATCTCGTCGGTAGTGCGTAATCGGCCAATACGTGGAAAGATGACTTTTCTTACGTGATCATGTTCTGCCTCGCTGAATCCGGTCATTGCGTCTATTGCAAAAATCACCTGATACCCATGAGCAAATGCTTCTCGCGCAGTTGTATCAACCCCAATTCCTGAAGCAATTCCGCAGAGTATGATCGTAGTAATGCCTCTCCGGCGTAACTGCTGATCCAGATCCGTCCCGTAAAATGCACCCCACTGACGCTTAGTAATTAGATGGTCGTTAGTAGTGACTCCAATTTCAGGCACAATTTCATCCCATCCAGGTACCAGATTGATCGCTGGCGGTTCTTGATCCAGCAGCGGATGGGGCATATCTTTGAAATCTTTCGAAGAAACACGTACGAGTCCAACGAAGGCACCAACCTCACGGAAAGTTTGAACCATGGCAGCGGCACGTTCGACAACTTGTTCTGCTGAATGAGGGGCGTACTGGTTTCCGATCCATTTCTGCAGATCGATTACGATTAATGCCGTTTTAGAAAATTGATATAAATGCTCTTTCATGTTAATCACACTCCAATTTCAATTTGATCATCCTTAATAGTAAGTTCATAAAATTGAACTTTTATTCATTGACTTGGTGTTCATAATTTTGTACTATTAGTTCAAAGTTGTCAAGAGGGGATGCTTGAGCATGAGCGTAACGAAGCAAGATATCATTTATTCGGCTTCTAAAATGTTTAACGAAAAAGGTTACCTGGGAACATCCATTCAGGAAATCGCCCAGGACTGTTCCATAGCAAAGGGCTCCGTTTACAAATATTTTCCTTCTAAAGAGGATTTGTTGTGTGAGGTTTTCGACCATTGCCAAATGGCTTATTTTGATCGGGCTGAACGTTTGAAAGATATCGGAAAGGGGAGCCCTCAGGAGAGACTAGTGGATCAGATTGTATTTCGTTTTCAGTATTTCATGGAATATCGTCATATTATGGTGGATTTCATTGATCTACCAATTACGCAGTACGAAACATTCCGCAAATTGAGAAATCACGTTCGCGAGCGAATGATGGAGTGGCACAGATCATGGCTTTTAGAAGTCTACGGCCCTAAAATTCAGCCTTTTCTCTGGGATTTGATCTTTATTTACCGGTCTTTTATTAAAGATTATCTGCAGCGCGTCATCTCCGAAGAGAATCTATTGTCCGTTGAGGATACAGCTTGGTTTATCGTTGATAAGATGGATGCGTTAGTCAACCACATGTCCAAGTCAGGTTCGAATGGACTGCTCGGGCAAAGCGCATATGATACCTTTATTCATTCAGGCTCAAACGACTGGAACGGTGAAAAAGAACGGATTACCGAAGAGTTGCTCGGCAGAGTGATTGCTATTATTGAGGCTTGGAAGGGTGGGGCAGAACGCCGTAAGGAATTGCAAGAAATTGTTCAATTGTTGAATAGCGAGATTGCTCAGACTGAGCCAAAGAGATCGGTTATTCAAGCGTTATGTGCTTACTTGGAACAAGAGAAAGAACTAAGAAGTTCAGTTATTCAGTTAAAGCAAATCGTCCTAGCATAGGTAAGGAATATTGGTGTTAGTTAGAGAAATGTGAATATTCCAATGATGATAACTATAGCTGTATATTTAAAAAAGGTTGAACAATTGTTGCTAAATCACTTCAAAGGGTAGTTCTAATGAAAGCTATCCTGCTCTTAAATAGAGCAGGGGCTCGATCTACTCGATAGGAACGTTCTTGAACACAACCGATTTGTAAAGATGAACGGCATTCGGAAGCTGTAGCTTGATACTCCTGCCCAAAAAGAGCGATGTTGCGTGAAGCCCGCGTGCGGTTAATGGTGGCATGGATGATTTTCCGTTCGTATGCGAAAGTTGAGTCATTCATAAAATCCTTCAGTAGATTTTCTCAAACTGCTGAATTGATCCAGATCATGACCGAACCAGACTTGGGAATTCGTACGGGCAGCCAATGTACGAATTTTCTCTACTGTGTTTCGATAGCCGATCAAATCATAAATTATCCCAGGCGGCTTGACAGGAGGACCAAAACTTTCCGAAGTATAGATGGCATCGGAAGATAGAATGATTCCGCCGGTTTCTGGCATGTCGATCTGGAGACCCAACATTCCCCATGTATGACCGCTTCCGAAATTCAAGATTTTGATACCATCCACCAGATCCAAATTGTCTTCTCACGGTTTGATCGTTTTCCATTGCAGCTGGTTTTTGATCCATGCGTCAATATCAGCCCACACATAGGCTCCTTCTTTTTCATTGCGGGCGTAGGTCTGCAGTGCTCCGTTAAACTCATCCTCATGGACGATAATGGTCGCGTTCGTGAACAATTCGAGGCATCCTGCATGGTCCAGATGCAAATGGGAGGCAACAACATACTTGATGTCTTCGGGTCTAACCTTAAGCTGCTCCAATCGGTTATGCAGGTAACATTCCTCGCTTGCCACCCATGGAGACGACAGTTGGGTCGATTGTGTCCAGCGCCCTTGAGCGCCCATTGAGTTTGGGTTGCAGGCTGTATCAAACAAGATTTTCCCCTCAGGATGATCGATCAATACCGTATAAATTGGAAACTCCACAAATTGTGTCTGGGCATTCGGATTATTAATTGTTGCTGGATTATGCATGGAGATGATCCAATTTTTATCCATGCTCATTCGACCGTTATCCAATACATATAGCTTGGGATGCATCTTAATAATATTTGTCATGTTTATTTACCTACCTATCGAAGTAATCCAGTACAAGGTAACCCCTTTCGGGAGCACATCTCCTTGGAACACCCGGTTTTGCCCTTGAGCGGTGTCTTTGCTATGGCAGATCTAGCTCAAGCTGTTCAGTACTGGTATAGACATACAGTAATACAAAAAATAAAATGATATAAGTAGGCACTTTAAAGTGTCCTGGGAATTTCATAGAGCACTAGGAGGGAAACTATTTGGTACATTCATCCATAACTAAACAATCTGATATTTCGTTATCCAATTGCGGCTATAGCAAGGTTCTTGACATTATCTCTAACAAGTGGACTGCACTTGTTATATATGCCATGGAAAACGGTAAAATCAGATATGGAGAAATGCTACGGAGAGTTGAAGGGATATCTAAAAAAATGCTTACCCAGACGGTACGCAAGCTGGAACGTGATGGATTGGTCCAACGACACATTACGCCTACAGTACCTCCAAGTGTGGAATATTCTCTAACAACATTAGGGGAAACATTGCTCAAACCGATGAAAGAGTTAAGGCAGTGGGGAAGAGAAAATTTCACTCGAGTTGTAGAGGCGAGGGTTAAGTATGACGTTGCTTATACTACTGGTTCAAGTGAAGCCGACAGATAAATTGATGGACTTTACAGTACTTGAAGTATCACGTTGTAGTAGCGTAGTTTTGGATATCCGCTAGACCTTGGAAGACTCATTGAAGAGGCTGAAAACGGACTATTTCAATTTGCCTAACGAGCACCGCATTATCCGGCCATGCCGAGATTCTTGAAGGGGAGCTGCCATTTGGGCCGAAGATTACCCCGTAGATGATTACTGTCGAGGGACAAGAACATGATCCCATTGAAGTCGCTATTTTAGCGGCTTTTTATTTTATCGGTAGAAGTTCTTGTCCCAAGCCAAGGACAAGAACTTCTACCGATTGCCGATTAGATGAATATCTACACATTGAGTGAATACGCATAAACTTAGGAATTCTTGGAACAAATTTTATGGGTGGATTCTTGCTCGTAAGCTCGCCGCCGCAGTCCACCTCGTAAAGGTGGCGGACTCGCGGGGGGCCCGATGCATAATAAAAATCAAATATATTAATCTACACTGTCCAAAAGGATGCAAAGCAACAGAAGTGCCAATGCAGATGAAGAATAAACAAACGTATAACATATAAAAATGTGGGATTGATTTGACGAAGTAAGTTGAGTGTGATAGCATTTGGTTTAATTTAAAACGAAAAGGCTATGATGAGAAATAGTAAGTATTAGGGATTTCACAGAGAGAAGATGGTTGGTGCGAATCTTCATTGAACTAATAGTGAAGCAGTCTCGGAGCTGTGAACCGAACAGAGGAATCTCAGTAGGCTTCAACGGAGTTCCACCGTTATTCAGGAAACAATATCGGAGATATCCCGTATTGATTGAGTGCAGAGAAATCTGAATTTAGGTGGTACCACGGACATAATCGTTCGCCCTAAGTTGACATGTAATATGTCAGCTTAGGGCTTTTTTGTTTTATTCTTTTTCGTTTAAACATATGTAAAAACATTTTCCAAGAATAAATAATAATTAAAATGGAGGCATTGAGCATGGTTAAAATGACACCAGATGAGTTAAGAAAATCATACATTGACTTTATGAAAGGAATAGGGGCAAGCCAAGTACCCTCTTCTAGCTTGTTACCAGAAAATGATCCCTCAACGCTTTTTACGGGAAGTGGAATGCAACCTATGGTTCCATATTTATTGGGGGAAAAGCATCCAATAGGCAATGACATTGCTAATATTCAGAAGTGTTTAAGGACAGGCGATATTGATGAAGTAGGAGATACGTCGCATCTGACATTTTTTGAAATGGTAGGTCGATGGGAGTTTAAAGCAAATGAAGATCACTATAAGAAAAAGCAAATCGATGCCGTTTGGAATTGGCATATTAAAGAATTAGGAATTGATCCTGACAGACTATATATCAGTGTTTTTATAGGAAGTGATGATTTGAATATACAGAAAGATACGGAAACCATTCAAATCTGGTCAGAAAAATTTAAATCAGTAGGTATAGAACCTATCGTTGAAGATAATCCGTATCAATATGGGGTATCTAGAGGTGGGAAAATATTCTTATATGATGAAAAAGAAAATTGGTGGAGCCGATCCGGAAGTCCATTGAATATGCCTGTTGGTGAACCCGGTGGGCCTGATAGTGAAATGTTCTACGATCTTGAGCCAGACGGTGATTCACTGGATCATCCTGCTTCTGAAAGCGAGAGGTTTTTAGAAATTGGGAACAACGTATTTATGTGTTACAAAAAAGAAGACACAGGATTTGTAAAAATGAAAAATCCCAATATTGATTATGGAGGCGGATTAGAAAGGGTTGCAACAGCCCTTAATGGTGACAAGGATATTTATAATACGGCTTTCTTCCTTAATCCCAAGAAAAAATTGATGGAGTTAAGTGGTAAACAATATACTGACGATTTAAAGTCGTTTAGAATCATACTTGATCATGTGAGAGCGGCTACTTTTCTAATTAATGATGGTGCGGAGCCAGCTAATAGTGATGCAGGGTATATAACAAGAAGGTTATTAAGAAGGGCGATTCGTGCAGGTAAAAAAATAGGTATACACGGAAGTTTTGTGGGTGAGTTGTCTGAAGTTTATATCGATGAAGCAACAGCTTATGAAGATTTGATCGGTAATAAAAAGAAAGTTATCGAAATAGTAAATAAGGAAGAAAATCTTTTCTATAGAACTTTACAGCAAGGAGAATTTGAAATACAAAAACATCTTAAGAATAAGGGTAAAGTTACAGGTGCAGATGCCTTTTATTTTTACGAAACATATGGGTTTCCCTTGGAGTTGACGGAAGAGTTTCTAACTGAAAGTGGATATAGGATGGAGGACAAGGCGTCTTATATAGAGGCGGCAAACAAACATGCTGAAAAGAGCAGAACTGCTTCTGTGGGTAAATTTAAAGGTGGACTCGCTGAACATTCAACAGAAACGACAGCCCTGCACACGGTATCTCATTTATTACTTGCTGGTTTAAGGGAAGTTTTAGGTGATCATGTTCATCAACAAGGAAGTAATATTACTTCAGAACGATTACGGTTTGACTTCAACCATGATGAAAAACTTACGCCAGAGCAAATAGCTGAGGTGGAAAAGTATGTGAATGATGCGATTTCATCAAAAGCAGTTACCTATATTTCAGAGCTGTCTAAAATTGAAGCGAAAGAAAGTAATGTTGAAGGGAATTTTTGGGATAAATATCCGGATATCGTTAAGGTGTATACAATCAAAGATAACGAAGGGAAAGTTTGGAGTCGAGAAGTATGTGGAGGACCTCATGTAGAAGATACAACAAACTTAGGAAAGTTCAGTATTAAAAAAGAACAATCTTCTGCTGCTGGAGTTAGAAGGATTAAAGGAGTAATTAATAAAAACGCGGAACAATAGCTGATGTTTTAGGATTACCATTTGTAACAACGTTATGAGTTGCCGGGAATCCAGGATGAATGATAAAGCCGGCACTCGAAGAGGGTTTGACATCGCTTGGCCTTTCCGTTGGCGGTACCGGAGAACAGTATTCAAAGAAAAAGAGCTGGAGCAAGCCCCTGACTGAACTGGATTTATCCATTCCTAGTTAAGGTACCCGTCCAGCTCTTTTTTTCGCATTTGAATCTTGAATAAGGATAAACAACTCAGGCATTTTGAGCAATCATTTCCCGTTAGTTTAATCGTCTTGAAAATTATCTGATTTAAACAGACCATGTAATAGCATTGATAAAAACAGACAGAATATATGGCAAGGGAGGTGGATTTAATCAACACATATACTATAATAATGGAAATAAAATAAGGGATGGTGTTTCTCAATTGAAAACTTTTTATTGTGATCTGGAAATAACCTTAGATGTCATTGGCGGAAAGTGGAGACCTCTTATACTGTATTACTTAATAAAAGGTCCTAAACGGACCGGTGAATTGAAAAGGCTCATTCCATCAATTTCTCAGAAAATGTTAGTACAGTCATTGCGGGAGTTGGAGAGTCATAATTTGATTATAAGAAAAATGTACAATCAGGTACCACCAAAAGTGGAATATGCAATATCAGAAATGGGTATGTCACTTGAACCCACTTTGCGAGCTCTTTGTAATTGGGGTCAGGATTATGCAGAGAAGACATGGAACAAGGATGAATATCGGAGATTAAATGTAGAATAGAGTAATTTAAAAAATCAATTTATGCTGCATTTTATCACAATTATCACTTTTTGGTTACTATATAACCAAAAAGTACGTACTATTTTAAAAGTGATACATAGTACATAATGAGACTTGTGACCATGAAGAAAATAAAAAAATTAATAGGAGGAGTGTTCTAACAATGTCAACAAACAGCAGTCAAATAATTCTCAATATACGTTTTAAAATTAAGCCTGGTAAGAAAGAAGCTTTCCGTGAAAGTCTATTTGCAATGATTAGCAACTTCAAGAGTGAACCTACCTTTGTCAATGCGATCGTCTCCGATGATCTTGATCATTCTGATGATCTTGTCATCTATGAGATCTGGCAGGGTACAAGAGAAAGTTGGATTCGACACGAACTTAATAAACCTTATCGTGCTGAGTATGAAGGTGCACTTACCAACCTAATTGATGATAGAATCGTAAGCTGGCTTGAACCAGTCGGTGAATGGGGAAGTACACTGACGAATGTAAGACGGTAAGTTTCTTAAAGGTAAGGATTATCACTTGCAATCCATTCTGTAGCCTCCAAATTAGAATTTTACAAATCATCTCTGAATATTTCACCGTGAAACAAGAGTCGCTCGATCTACTGCCAAACTTAATCAATGGAAGAGTTCTTGCTAGCTTCACGATAAAAGATGATGTGGACGATATGATAACCTTTTTTTTGATCATAATGTAACTTATATAGTTACATTATGATCAACTTACCTTGCCGTGGTCCCGAAACGCTCTCAGAGCTGGTAAGCTCGCTCGGTACTGGCGCAAAATCTGGAACACCTTTAGAAGCAGCTGAGCAGGACTTTGTAATTTTGAGCGTAATGTGGCCGCAAATGCCTATTGCTTTGTCCATGGTTCCTGACTGGACAGGCCGTGTTCTTATTGATGCTACCAACCGTTTTGAAAATATGGAACCTTTGGTTGGTGAATTATCAGGAAAGAATTCGAGTGAAATCGTAGCGCAATATGCTCCGGGTGCTCGGGTAATCAAAGCTTTTAACAGTGTTCCGATGGAATGGATTAAGAATTACACGGAAGAGAAGCCGAAGACTAGGACTTTTAGTCAATCATATGGTCATAAAACAAGTGAATGATCCGGAAGTCGTGATTGGTTTCTAGTTATAAGATAAAAGCATTAATAAAAGTACAAAGGGGTTATTCATATGGGTAAAATACTTATTACTGGAGCAACAGGTAATCTCGGCAGCAGGACACTAGAGCTTCTTCTTAAAAAAGTTCCGTCAAATCAGGTCGCTGTATTGGTACGTGATCCGGAATCCGAAAAAATGAAAAAGTTTGTTAACGAAGGTATAGAAGCTCACCAGGGCGACTATTTTGATTATAACTCACTTCTGCGAGCTTTTAATGGTGTTGAAAAAGTTATGCTTATTTCCGCGCAAGCATTTACCGACCGCAATACGCAACATTTCAATGTCATCGCAGCTGCAAAACAGGCTGGTGTCAAACAAGTGATTTTCACGTCGATCATACGAAGAGAAAATTCAAATCTTATTGTGCCCGAAGTATCGATGTCAGACTTATTTGCTGAACAAACGCTTAAAGCATCCGGATTAGATTATACCATTTTGCGGAATCCACCGTATCTTGAAGTCATGACTTCGTATTTCGGAGATGCGCTTAAAGTTGGCGTGCGAGTACCCGCGGGTTCCGGTAAAGTAGCCGCTGCATCTCTGGACGATTTGGCGGCAGCCAACGTAGCCGTTCTCACTCAAAACGGGCACGAAAATAAGTCATATACTTTAAGTGGTAGCGAGGGAGGCTCTTTTGCGGACATTGCTGAGGCCCTCTCGGAGATTAATGAGATAAATATTCCTTATGAGGCAATTAGCGAAAAAGAATATATAGATACCATGGTAGCGAATGGCTTGCCTGTTCTTATGACTGATTTCGTATTAGGTTGGGTGCGAGCAATCAACACTGGAGAATTCTCGGAGACGTCTGGAGATCTTGAACGTCTGATTGGCCGAAAACCAATAACGTATAAAGAATTCTTTAAAATCAAATCGCCTTTCTAAAATTGAAGATTGAAAGCTGGCATGTTACTAACTTAATTCTATGAAAAGTTTAGAGTTATTTGCAAGGAAGACATACTATGGGCCGCAAAGGCAAAGTACCATCAGAATCGCTTCTGTGATCCTCAAGAGGTTCTCGATGTGAAGTTCACGACTTTTGACTACAAGCTCGCCATAGGCGATGTATTGGTCAGAGTTACAAGGAGCACATTTCCAGCTAATCGCCGCAAAGTACTCCGAACCTTCAATTAACTCCTCAACGCGATGGTCCAAACTGTTGAATATAAGATACTTCAATAATCTGTTGAAGTTTTTATGATGAGAAAAATTTTTTAGCCGCTAATCCATAAATATGTGGATTAGCGGTTCTTTGCTATTCTTCAAGAGTAAAGGATATCTGTCGCGGGATAAGAACATTGTTCCATTGCCGAAATGGATAAGAACATTGTGTCATTTCGGATTAGGTAGTTATCTAAATAGCAGCATGATGGAGTTCACTTGGCTAGAAAAAAACACATGGATTTAAGAATTCGCGTGAATAACGATTTTTTTGTATCAGGAATTAGGTTTCTTTCGATCAAAGGTAAAGACTATACAAGTCATCAGGTGATGTTGTGAAAACGGGGATTAGTGGTCAACGGTTAAATAAAAATGGTACATTCCCACGAGCAAATAGCCAAGTGAATAAATGGAATAAAGATGCAGGAAGTATAACATTCGAAGCAAAAGTGGTGAAAACTAACATGCGTAACAGACAGGAAGCCCTCGATTGGGAGAAAGCGAATGCTATGAGTCTATTGAAAAAAGGCAATTCAATGAGTAGACATCTACAACCACGTCCATGGGAAAAATAGAGGGAGATGAGTGTATTGTATCTAAAAGCAATTGATCTAGATTTCCCTTATATAATTGATGATGAAAATGTCGAATCAACTGCGACAAAAAAGGATTAAAAGTTAAATTGGAAATGGAAACGGAAACGGCGTTTATTAAGTTTGCAGACGCGTTGTATAACTGCTATGTTTGAACGTTTAATCGGAAAACAAAAAACGAAAGATTGTTGGAAAATTCTTGTGGATTGCGTTGAAAACATTTCGGATGAGAGGATTATTAATTCAGGAGTCTGTGTAGTTTAAATTAAATTTAATTTAGATGACTTCAGCGTAAAAAATGAGACAGAGAAAAAAACGACGCTCCAACTGCTTATGAAGTATCAAGAGTCCTAAAAAGAACTATAGTGCTAAGGTTATTTGTCAACACAATGTAGAAAGCATGGATATATACCTTTCTATTATGCACCGAGACGGAACACAAATACTGTTAGAAAAAGTGATTTCAGAAAATCCGAATGAATTCGCCTATGCTAGGCATCTAGGTGAGCTTAAATGGATATCTGATTCTGAAGTTGCTTTAATTGATGAAGATAATGATGGGATGGTTTCAATAAATCTAGAGAATAAAATAAATTATTAAAAAATCGACAACACGACGGGGGCCTGGGAGGCGGCATTGCTGATTGGAATCGCCTTACCGGCCATCGACGAAGTTTCAAAATTAAGGAAGGGGAAATCTTATTGATGAATGAGCACGGTTGAGTAATCTACACGTTTCTATTTTAGCGGCTTTTTTATTTTATCGATACAAGTTCTTGTCCCAAGCCAAGGACAAGAACTTGTATCGATTGCCGGAATGGACAAGAACATGCTCCGAGTACCGAATAGATGTATATCTAAATAATAAAATTGAAATTTTGGTAAGGACGGTAATAAACTTCGGGATGGCAGTCTTACACATGGTTCTAAGGCGGTAGAGAGTGGCCTATGAGGATCGAATTCAATGGTCAAAGCAAGAATTACACTTGAGTCGCATCATGCGGATATGGAAAGTCTCGAGAATGTTTGGGGAATAGTAATTCATTATGAACAGAAATGGAGCGTAGAGGAATGAAAGTATTATCTATGATTCAACCATGGGCGACTCTGCTTGTCCAAGGCGAGACTCTCTATGAAACCAGATCCTGGAAGACCCGGTATCGCGGTCCGTTGGCCATTCATGCAAGCCAGAAAGTCGATAAGTTAGCCTGCAAACATGAACCGATACGTTCTTTACTCGCCAAGAATGGCTATACGGAACAAAACCTCCCTACGGGGGTTATCCTTGCAACTTGCGAGCTTTCAAATTGTTACCAAGTCATTGACGCTAATCATACGTCAGCCATTCTGGATTGCGGGAAGGTTGTGTCAGGTAAGGACATCCTGTTAGGTGATTACAGTCCAGGTTATTTTGCGTGGGAAATAGTGGGTTTCCGTCTGCTGAAGACCTATATTCCAGTGAAGGGAAAACTGGGACTATGGGAATATCCGATAGACGAAGAGTTGATGATATAACCTATGTAAAAAATTAATTAATGGGGGTTCTGACATTATTACTCATTCGCCTTAACCCTAGGTAATCTGGATTATCGCCAGGAACAGGATGGCTCCGTTTCCTTGGTTAACCCATCTACAGGCGATACTGAATATATCATATACAAACCGTTAATGTATGATTCCTTTATACCTGAAGGCTATCAACAAGTAGAGGGGGTTAATGCTTACCCTGAAGAATCTCTTTCCTTCGATATTCACTATGAATTGAAAGAAAAAAAAGGGACAGTTATACATTGATGTAATCCCCAGTCTGGCGTAGCTTAATGACGCGTCACGTGTATACCCAGTCACCATAGACCCGACCATTATCAAATTTCAACCGACATACCCAATATACGTAGTGCTTTTCCGAAACAAACTGGAGCAACAGACACAACACTAGGAGTAGGTCTATATAAAGACGCTACTAGCTCAAATATCATTCGTTCACTCATTCAATTTGATACATCGACGATCCCACAAGGAGCAAAGGTTCTAACGGCTGACTTGAACCTCTGGTTAGCGTCCGTTTCGAATAATACCAATGTGGACATCACACTGAATAGTGTCAATAAAGCATGGACGGAATACTCGGCATCTTGGATGTATGCAGATGCTACAAACTTGTGGAGTAAACAGGGAGGAGACTTCAATTCTTCGCAAGTGGCTACAACTACAGTTGGTCCTTGTGTCAATGTCGAGGGACAAGAACATAGTCCGATTTCCGATTAGATGGATATATAAACAAAATGTTAAACATCATTAAGCGGCATAATTTAGGATAGTTTTTACATTCTTACGAACAAAAAACTTGATAAGAGATAAAAAAGGGGCTAGGTATTTCAGAATCGAAATTTTGGTACTGGAACTAGTCGATGCTGAGGAGAATAACTTGCACCGATTGCTGAATTGGAAAATTCCGATTAGAAAGGTGAAGTTATAAAAAAGAAACCGACCTTATTTCGATTTCAGTAGAATTTAAGGTCGGTTTGTTTTAGTGAAGGGACACTACCAATAACGAAGTAAGATAACTCAATATTTCATGGAGACATTAATTTCAACAAATTTCTTTACTAAACCTAACTGTTAATTATGCTTTTGATATTTTTAATTATTCCAAAGTGCATTGCTTCATGGTAAATCAGAAAACCTAGTAATTGTTCTACATTTGTAAAGATAAGTCCTGTAGAAGACTTGTAATGAGGATTGATTTCTTCTTTCAATTTGTTTGAAAGTATCGATTCAACCCTTTCAATTTGTTCAGTTAACAAGTTAATTAATTGAGACAACGTTGGAGGCTCTATATTCCAATCAGTCGGTTTAGTTCCTGGATCAAACAAATTACTAAAATTAGCAGGATATTTGGTTTCTTCCCCAGTAAGTTGGAAAGCGAACTTCTCATGTATGACATACATGTGGCCTAGATTCCATTTTATATTGTTTTTCAAACCTGTTGGAATTATTTCCGAGACAGAGTCATTTATATTCCTCACATAATCAACTGCCTGACGGCGAACAAAACCTAATTGATCTGTGACAAAATTGCTCATGACATTGACCTCCCATAAAGCTGCTAAAAATCCTTAAGAAAAAATCACTTGTATTTTGGTGAGAAGAAATTCCGCCAGTATACTAAAAAACACTTTTGTGTCAGTAACCAGAGTTGCTTTCAGAAACATAAGTTGAGACTCGTTGTGACAGATTTGCCAACGTACGTTCGAAATAGGATTCATCATGAAGTGCTCTACTCAAAATTAATCCCCCTTGGATACTAGCAATTGTTTCCTCTGAAATTTGGTCTGCAGTCTCTTTAGAGATACCTGTTTGAACTAGTGCCGCGCTTAAGGCTTCAATCCATCTTATAAAATATTGCCGAATTACAGCAGCGAATCGATCTCTTGTTTCGTCCAAAGCGAATGCACCAATAAGGCATATACGCTGACCAGATTGAAAATAAGTATCGACCTCTTGCCACATATGGTCAATGGCTGCCCGGGGTTCATTCTTTTCGAGCGGTTCAAAAATGTTCTTGATAAACCATTGATCAATATGAGCAAGAATTTCAGCAGCCATCTCATCTTTTCCACCCGGAAAGAAATAATATAAGCTTCCTTTAGATAGACCTGTACGGGCTGTAATTTTACTTAAAGATGCACCCTCATAACCTAATTCACGAAATACCTCAGTAACGAGAGGGATAACATCAGATTTTTCAAAAACAGTGCGCGTCATAGGTTTAACTCACTTAGGCTTGGGTGTTCAGCGGGGCGCGTGCCGAGAGGCCAATGAAATTTTCGTTCCTCTTCCTTAATCGGCATGTCATTAATCGAAGCAAATCTACGCTTCATCAAGCCGTCGTCAGCGAATTCCCAATTCTCGTTTCCATACGATCTGAACCAATTGCCACTATCATCATGCCATTCATATGCGAATCTAACTGCAATACGGTTATCCGTAAATGACCAAAGCTCCTTGATAAGGCGATATTCCAGTTCTTTGGCCCATTTTCGAGTTAATAAAGAGACAATTTCTTGGCGGCCTGTTATAAATTCGCTCCGATTTCTCCAATAACAATCCTCAGTATATACAAGTGAGACGCGCTGAGGGTCTCGGCTATTCCAGCTGTCTTCTGCCATACGGGTTTTTTGGATTGCTGTCTCACGAGTGAATGGGGGAGTTAAATTATTCATTAAATTTTCCTCACTTTCTATACCGTTTGTATTAATATAAACCGATCGGTTTATAAATGCAAGTTTACATCCGAAATTCAATACAAATTTCGAATCGGTTCAGATTCATAATGTACCAAGTAGCCATCAATCATATGCATAATGGCTCTTTTTGTGCATTACCAATGATCAAGAGGGTGTTCATTCTTCATATGCATATCCTACAAAATAATGAAAGAGCAGGACGTGACGTCTCCTCTATAGGAGGGTTCTACTTTTTCTCTCATTTTGTTCTTTTAGCTAAAATCATCAGTCGAATTAAATTAACCTTGCAAAAATTCGATCAATGCTGCATTAAATTGTTCAGAATGGGTCGCATTAAATCCGTGTGGTCCTCCTTCAACAACGACCAGTTGGCTGCTAGGGATGGATTCATGAGTACGTTGTCCGCTCACCTCCAAAGGCACGATGGCATCTGAATCGCCATGGATAACCAGTGTTGGAATGTTGAACTTCTCCAGATCCTGACGGAAATCAGTAAGGGCAAAGGCAGCAATACAATCCAATGTGCCTTTAGGTGAAGCCAGAGCTGCAATATCACGGTTATAGATACGGAATGGCTCGCTCACAAGGTTTGTACGGTCTCCAGCAGCGAAAAAGTTGCTTGTAAAACCATCCAGGAATGCTAGCCGATCCGCTTTTACCCCGTTTTGGAATTCTGCAATCGTATCATCATCCAATCCTCCTTGAGGATTATCTTCGGTTATATAGAGATAAGGGGGAACCGCTCCCGCAAATACGGCTTTAGAAACACGTTCTGTTCCGTAGGTTCCCACATAACGTGCAACTTCGCCGCCACCCATGGAGAATCCGACTAATGTGGCATCACGCAGATCAAGGTGCAGTATCAATTTATGCAAATCCGAAGCAAATAAATCATAGTCATAACCATCCCAAGGTTGAGAAGACTGACCGAATCCACGACGGTCATATGTGATAACACGGTAGCCCGCTTCAATTAGGGCAGGAACTTGTTTCTCCCAGGATCGCCCACTCAAAGGCCATCCATGAATCAGAATAATTGGTTTTCCCGCACCATGATCTTCATAATACAGTTCAATTGGTTGTTCATTCTCAAAACCTACATTTACTTTAGACATGAAAAATACCTCCATTAGTTATTATATTTTTGTTTATACAGAAGCTATAAGCTCAGAAACATGAAGGGGGCTTGTTCATGGATCGCCTCACTCTCTGTACTGATTGTATTAGTATAAACCGATTGGTTTACACTTGCAAGTTCATATCTTTTGTGGTCTTCGTTTCATTCCGTTCGGGCTGCATGAGGGAACTCCTTTTATTCTAAATTGGTATGATCAATATGTATATTTACCCGCTATAAAGAAGCATACTGCAAAAAAATAAGACATTGGAGGTCAAAAGTATGAAAGTTGTCGTATTGTCCGGTTCGAGGATCGGCTCCAAAACCAGAATTGCTATGAATTACACCGTAAGCTCTATCCACAAAAAGTACCCGGATTCAGATGTCACACTGTTAGATCTGGCACTCTTCAATGTCCAATTCAGTGATGGACGGAATTATATGGAGTATGAAGGAGACACGAAATTCGTCATCCAAATGATTATGGAGGCAGATGTAATTGTGATCGGAACCCCTATTTTTCAAGCCTCCATTCCAGCAACACTCAAGAATATTATTGATCTGGCACCTGAAAAAGCATTCCAAGGGAAGGTTGTAAGCATGATCATTACGGCAGGCTCTCAGCGACACTTCCTGGTTGCAGAACAACAATTAAAACCTATTCTGACCTTCATGAAAGCCCAAATTGTACAAACCTATGTATTCATAGAAGAAAAAGATTTCCTTCGTAAAGAGCTCGTGAATGATGATGTCTTATTTCGTATAGACCGCTTAGTGGAAGACACCTTCGTATTAGCAGAGACTTACACCAAAATCCGAGAAGCTGAAGAAGCGAAATATGGATTTTAAAGGAGCAAATGATGATGACTTATAAGGATATTACGGCTGAGTCGTTGTCTCCTGACAACAGATCCGTTGGTGAGTTAGTGATACAGGGAGATATGGAGAGAATTACACAACTGTATGGGCACCCATATACTATTAAGGGGACCGTGGTGCATGGTCAAGCACTGGGAAGAACGCTAGGCTATCCAACCATAAATCTTGGAGGGGAAGCTGACCTCTATGTATCTCCAAAACCCGGAATCTATTTCGGGACTTCAGTAATATTGGAAGGAGATCGGGAGAATGAGCAATATAACGCCATAATAAGCGCTGGTTACCGACCTACTGTGGGTGGAGAATCTTATTTTATTGAAGCCTTTTTATTAGACTATTCAGGCGATTTGTACGGGCGGAACGTATCACTTCAATTTTTAAAATATGTGAGGGAAGAAATTACGTTTGCCAGTCTTGACGAGTTAATCATACAAATGAAATTAGATGAACAGCGCGCCAGAGATTACTTTAGCCATAGAAACCCACTGAATAAACAGTGATACAGGTTAGTTTAACTACTTACCGGGAAGAAAAAGAGACATTTAAAAGTGTCGCGGGACAAGAACATTGTTCCATACAAGTCGCTATTATAGCGGCTTTTTTTGTTTTAGGAACCGAATTCTTGTCCCAAACTGAGGACAAGAACATTGTGTCAAATCCGATAAGATGGTGACCTAGACAAATTTACACTTGTTACTTAGACTTTAGAAACCGTCCTCATTACCGATTTTATGAGTATCTAATATTTAAAAATGCTCTGGCCAACATACAGATGAAGTTCGAGAAGGTGAGGCTGTACAGCGTTTCATCCGTGAGGGAGATAAATAATTTGTTAAGTTCATCACGGTTGGGGGGAATAAAAAGTAGAAAAGAGAGGCAATGGCTGATCATTGCAAAAATTCATATTGTGGTGATCGACATTAGGATTGTCGGTACGAGAAAGTACTAGGAGTTTCAGGGATAGGTCGGCTTATTATGGATCTTGTGAGATGCTTAGCTGGCTTGCAGAAGAGGAACGTAATGGCATTAAGCAAGCACAGGCTGAGGGCATTGCTGAAGCCAAGAAAAAAGGTAAACACTTGGGGCGGTCACAAATGAATTTGAGTACACTTACACCAGGTCAGTCCTGAATGCCGAGTATCTCAACTGGAAGAATAATGAGCTGTCAGCTGTAAAATTTATGAGGAGCAGGCAGTCAAGTTATAATCCTTATCTGAGTAGCTAGCAGAGGCGCTGGAATAAGACGTAGGGTAAACGAGCGTACCCAGTAAGAAAAGGATAAGAGCTAATGATATGATTCTATAAGTTGGAATCTGTCTAATCAAATTTATTACCTCCCAAAATTTAGTGTGAACCGAGTATACCATTGTAAAAATTTAGTGCTAGTTAGGAGGTTAGCAAATATGTACCTTTTTATTCCTTTTATCACGACTTTAATCTCTGGATTTCTGGGTTTTATGGTCTACAAATTTTCTAATATAAAGATCGGGATCGTCGTGACATTAATAACTTCTATTTTAATAGCGTATATGTTTATGGATTTATATGCTTTTTTGGGGGTTATAGGAGGATTATTGTTTTATTTCTTATTGATGCAACGTCAATTAGTTTTTCTCTGATCGAAGGTAAGGACTAGGTTATCGTTGAAACTGTAAAGGAAGTGGTACCAATGGTTGATAAGAATCTTTATCTGTTTCATAAAACTAATGGGCAGGTTAGCGTGAAGGTATGATAAGATAAATTTGAATATATTTACAATAATAAGGGGGTATAAGACATTTTTAATTCTACGGGGCAATGATTGAGTGAATGACCCTAATCATTAAATGAGAGGTGAAAAAATGAAGAAAATGTATATTGGTGCAATTGTTTTATTGCTCTTAAGTGTCCCAGTCGCAACATTTGCAGCGAATAGTGTATCGGAGAAAATTAGTATTAAAATCAACAATACAGAAATAAAAACAAAAACTGATGTGGAGCCCACAATAATCAACAACCGATTGTATGTCCCGGTTAATATATTTAGAGACGCCGGCTTTTCAGTATCCTTTAAGAATTCAACGCTCACCATGGTCAATAGAAATCTCTACTATGCTAAAAACCTAGAGGAACTAAATGCTTTTCATTATACCTTCATCAATCATTTTCAGAAAATAGATCAGGAAATAACGAATATCCTTGGGAATCTGTTATTGCAAAATGAAATTGATACCACAAAATTAATGGAGTTAATCCGTTATGTTGAAATAGAATCTAAGGGCTTTAATACTGAAAATTTCACTCCTATCATGGATTATTCTTCTTCGTTTGCTTTTGCCAGTGCAAATGAAAGTATAAATGCTTACAAAGAAGCTGTTAACTCACTTATCACGTACACTGAAGATGAGAAAAAGGAAGATTTAGAACGTTTTTATGCTCAGCGTGAAATTGCTCTCAAATATTATGCTGACTTCTCATACGATTTTGATCTTGTTTTCAAACGAAGTTATTTTAATGTGATAAAATATTGAAATAACCTTCAATGTTAAAAGATTACAACTATAATAACCTACTGTTAAGGGGAATAGCCTTTACAGTAGGTTTGTTTGATTAAAGCTATTAGCGTAATGAGGCATGATTTAACAAAGCGATCGGTGGAGCAGTGGATTGTCTTATAAGGGGGATTGAAAGCATATTACGCTCTGCTTTATGACGCTGTTGAGCTACCGGGAAACGATAACTCAATGTTACCAAGAAAGCAGCTGATCCATATTGAACTGCACCCCAATTGTTAGACACCATCTAACAATTGGAGGTGCAGTTTTTTTGTCAAAATTTAATTTAGACTTGAAAATAGAAGCTATTCATCAATATTTATCAGGAAATGAAGGGATTAAAAGCATTGCGAAATCCTTAGGAATTAATCATGAAATCCTGCGTATGTGGATCAAGCAATACGAATATCACGGTTTAGAAGCTTTTGAAAAAACCTATACAGCTTACTCTCTAACCTATAAACTAGACGTACTCAACTATATGAACGAAAATGGGACGTCTCCAAATGAAGCTGCGGTCATTTTCAATATCTCTTCTCCAGGGGTTATTCGAAGGTGGCGCAGTCAGTTCAATGAAAATGGGATCGACGCCCTAAAACCAAAGATAAAGGGGCGTCATTGTATGACGGATAAGAATAAAAAAGGACTTCAAAAGCAAGAACCTGCTGAGGGATCGACTGAAGCTCTACAAGCTGAATTAGAACGTTTGCGTATGGAAAACGCCTACTTAAAAAAGTTGAATGCCTTAGTTCAAAACAAGGAAAAATCACCAAACAAGACAAAGCGCAAGTCGTCTATGAATTAAGGCTTGAATTCCCGGTGGTTGCATTATTAGCGTTCGCTGAAGTCCCACGTAGTACCTTCTATTACTGGGTGAAGCAGTTTGACAAGCCCGATCTAGACGCAGACCTGAAACTCCTTATTCAATCCATTTATGAGGAACATCACGGGCGTTATGGATATCGTCGTATCTGTGATGAACTAGTTAATCGTGGACATCGAGTTAACCATAAAAAAGTACTGCGTATCATGAAAGAATTAGGCTTGAAATCAGTGGTGCGTATGAAGAAATATCGTTCCTATAAAGGAACTGTAGGTAAAATTGCACCCAACGTACTGGATCGTAATTTTCTAGCAAAAAAACCAAATGAGAAATGGGTTACGGATATTACAGAGTTCAAGTTGTTTGGAGAAAAGATGTATTTATCACCTGTTCTGGACTTGTATAACGGTGAGATTATTACGTACACAGTAGGGTCTCGCCCTACGTATTCCTTAGTCTCCGAGATGCTAAATAAAGCCTTTAAACGCTTGTCCAACGAGGATAAACTCCTCCTGCACTCGGATCAAGGCTGGCACTACCAGATGAAACAGTATCGACAGGCTTTAAAGGGACAAGCGATTACCCAGAGCATGTCACGCAAAGGGAATTGTTATGATAACGCAGTAATGGAGAACTTCTTTGGCATTATGAAGTCAGAGTTTTTTTATCTTCATGAATTTGAAAGTGTAGATCACTTCAAACAAGAGCTAGCACGATACATGGATTACTACAATCACAAACGCATCAAGTCAAAATTAAAAGGCATGAGTCCGGTACAATACCGGGCTCATGCCCAACAAATTGCATAAAAATATTTGTCTAACTTTAAGGGGTCACTTCATATGATCGGCTGCTTTTGTTCAACTAAAGAATTATGGAAACGTTCAGAGGAAATGACGGGAATTAAATTCTAATGGTAATAACTAAAGGATGATATGATGAACGAAATGATCAGAATTGATTCGATCTCTTCCTTACATGAGCATTTGGGGTATGATGACAAACCCAAACATGTTTTCATCCGGATTTGATGTCGAGGGATAGGAACATGGTCCCGTTAAAGTCGCTATTTTAGCGGCTTTTTTGTTTTATCGGTACAAGTTCTTGTCCCGAGTCAAGGACAAGAACTTGTACCGATTGCCGAAATGGACAAGAACATGTTCCGATTACCGATTAGATGTTTATCTAATCGGGATTTCCAGCTTTTTTATTAAGCTAACGGTCAGGTTAGCTCAACAACTTTTGGAGACATGGATTTATTATTATACGTAGCTGGTTAGTATGGTGATTTGAGGGTCTTCTTTCAGTCAGTTGATTCCTTATGGAAGGATGGCTAAGTTAGAAATTAAGAAGGGTGCTCGCAAATGACTGAGCTGTTAGCACCGTTGTCCGAAAGCTAGGGATTGCTCACTTCTTGGACCAACTTGCTATCACGCTTGATAATCGCAATTGGGTGTATCGTGTCCGAAATGGCCATTGCGAGATCGTAATCGAAGATTTTCTGGAAAAAGCTGTTGAATGATTGGTGATATTCAAGAATTACTTCATCATCTTCCGTTCCTTGAGGATAATTCGATGAGTGCGGCGCACTGCTCCTTGTTTTATATAGATATCATATCAAACCCCCTGTTTGATTAAACTCCAGATGCGTTCAAACCGCTCTTGGTAGTCTGGTGAATTCCAGGATTCTTTAAAAGAGGGAAGACTAAACACTGCAAAAGCAGATAGGATTGCCTCTGCCCGTTCAAAGTGAGGATCGTTATAATCCATAAACCTATCAATAATTTGATATGAATCCCAGAGCACATCACGTAATACCATTGGATTACTGTCCACATATTGTGTATTCAAAGCGAACATTTTGGGATTCTCGTTATAAGCGCGTTTTTTGGCATTCACAAATGCCCAAAGCCAATCGTGGAGCACTTCCTGAGGTGAGGCCGAGTTAGCCATGTTTATACTGATTTGTTCTGAAATCATGAGATTGAACCAGTCTTTAGCTACAGCTGCCCAGAGTTCTTGTTTATTTTTAAAATGCTTATAGAGTGCTGCATGAGTGATATTCAATTCATCCGCTATTTGTGAGAGCGTCACTTCGGATTTCTCCGTGCGCTCAATTAATGCCTCGGCGGTTTCAATAATAAGCTGCTGCGTGATTTTAGCCATTTGTATTGGCAGGTGAATATGAGGCTTTTTGAAGCGAGCAGTTACTGCCATACCCCAGTCTCACACCGTGCTGCCTACCCTTCTTTCGTTCATTAGTCTTTACCAACCGGTGATCATACCTTCAATTTATTTTAGCATATAAAATATATAGTAACAAATGTTGACTTTTGTAACCAATAATATTATGCTTGCTTCGCAAGTTACAAAACCCAACAAATGTTACTTGGTAAATTGCGTATAGGAGGATATTTTTATGAAAGCAGCACAAATTACTAAATATTCAAAACAGTTTAAAGTTGAAGTGCGCGATATCCCAGTCCCGGAAATAACGGATTACGAAGTTTTGGTTAAGGTGAAAGCTGCGGCGGTTAACCACTTGGAACTGCTTATCGCGACTGGAAGCGTGAAGTTAATCCAGGACTATGAGTTCCCACTGACACTCGGTAATGAGCTCACAGGTATTGTTGAGAAGATTGGCAAGAACGTCACGGGTTTCCAAGTTGGTGATGCTGTTTATTCACGCCTGCCGCTGCAAAAAATCGGGGCGTTTGCCGAATACGCGGCGATTCATGCGGATGCCATCGCATCCCTACCGGGTAATCTGGATTTTGTAACCGGTGCGGCTGCACCTCTAACAGGATTGACTGCCTATCAAAGTTTGCATGAAGAGCTAACACCAAAAGCTGGCGAAAGCTTGTTCATTCCGGGCGGCTCTGGTTCATTTGGCCAAATGGCTATTCCTATCGCCAAAAGCATGGGGCTTAAGGTCATCGTTAGCGGAAGTCCAACAGCACGCGAACGTACAATGGCCGCTGGAGCTGATCAATACATTAATTACACGACTGAGAACTATTGGGAACGACTTCGCGATCTTGATTATGTGATCGATACCTTGGGACCCAGTGAATTTGATCATGAACTCTCCATTATTAAACCAGGCGGTCATCTTCTGTCTCTAAGGACAGGCCCTAATAAACGTTTCGCCAAAACAATGGGCTTGCCGGGCTGGAAACAAAAGCTATTCCATATTGCCGGGGCCAAGTATGATCACAAAGCAAAGAAAAAGAAGATCGAATATCATTTTGTCTTTGTACGCAGCGATGGAGAGCAATTACGGAAAATTACTAAGATTATTGAAGAGAACCGGATTGTTCCCGCGGTGGACCCCACAGAGTTCCACATTGAAGATATCAATGAAGCTCTAAATCTTGTTGCAACAGGTCATCCTAAAGGGAAAGTTATTATCCGATTTTAAAGAAAGGGGGTGATGATCATGAAATTGAAAGGCAGAACCATTCTGGTGACCGGCGGTACGTCTGGAATCGGCTTTGCTTTTGCGAAGCGTTTGCTCGATATGGGGAATACGGTAATCATAACTGGGCGCTCGCAACAACGAATCGACCAGGTTGTAAAAAACAATCCGGGCCTTATCGGCATAGTGGCTGATGTTAGTGATCCCAATAGTGTAGAGTATCTTGCGAAAGAACTAACCATTCACTATCCCAAACTGGATATTATTATGAATAATGCAGGTATTATACACGAATTCGACTTGTTTGATGAAACAGTCACTTACGAGCACCTTACTGCAGAAATTGCCACAAATTTGAAGGGGACAATCTACACGACCAAGGCATTGTTACCCCTGTTAGCTAAACAACAGGAGGCAATGATTGTTAACATGAGTTCTCTACTTGCCAATATCACTATTGCCAACGCACCTACGTATTCTGCTACAAAAGCTGGCATTCACATGTTTAGTGATGCGTTACGTGAGCAAATTCGGGCTAAGGGTAAAAACATCCATGTAGTGGAACTTTGTCCACCGGTTATTTCCGAAACCAATCTCACAGACACTTTTGACGAAGGCTTCTTGAATAAGATCATTTCTTTGCCATTAGAGAATCTTGTACATGTGGGTATTAAAGGGATGGAAAAAAATAAACTTCGAGTGAATGCAGGGTTTACGAAAGTTATGCGCTTTTCCATGAAGTTCGCTCCAGATTTCATCACACATACTTGGGGGCGAATGCTCCTTAAATCAAAGCAGTAAGCATTAATAAGTGATGACATCTTTAAAATTATTTACCGATCGTTCTCAATATGTTATATTGAATAACAGGGAGGGAACCGAATGGCAAGGAGTAAGGAATTCGAAGAGAATGTAGTATTAGATAAGGCGATGAAGCTTTTCTGGGAACAGGGTTACGAGAAGACATCGATAACGGACTTAGTGGAGCATATGGGGATTCACCGAAGAAGTTTATATGACACTTTTAGCGACAAGCACACGCTGTTTCTGAAAGCGATGGACCGATTTCACGATAAATTAAGTGCTGGGCTTGCAGGAGAGGTTAAACGCTCAAAGACTGCTGCGGAGGCATTACAGCTTATTTTCAGTTCCGTAATCTGGAGTGAAGATGACTCACCTTCCGGTTGTTTGATGGTAAATTCAGCTGTGGAATTGGCAATGCGGGATACCGAAGTAGATACAAAGACCAGAGATTTGTTTGCTTTATCAGAACAGTTGTTTAAAGATATTATTTGGTGGGGACAGCAGAATGGAGAGTTTAGCGTTGATTTTAGTGCTGAAGACCAAGCGGAACATCTGCATGCTGTTTATGTAGGGATAAGAGTAATGACAAGAACCTCCATACCCACGGAAAAATTGCAGCATATAGCCGATGCATCGATTCAACTGCTAATTAAATAATGATTAAAGATCCGACTAAGATAGTATGATTGTATCATTCCCTATGCCTTTTCTAGTATGATCGTTCTTAAATCGTTTATCTATCCTTCATCAAAATAAACTTTCATAAACGGTGCTTTATTCTCCTATTATTAGAATGATCATTCTTGAATGATTCAGCCTTTGGACGCCCGATTTTATAATGAATGATTACCATCAAAAAACAAAAAAAGGAGCTAATACAATGAACATTTCTGAACAAGTCGCATTTGTTACTGGAGCAAACAGGGGGCTTGGCCGCCAGCTTACGCTTGAACTTCTATCTAGAGGGGCTAAGGTTTACGCAGGGGCAAGAAATCCCGAGACGATCGATATTCCAGGGGTTACACCTGTAAAGCTTGATGTAACCAATCCTCAAGAGGTAGCAGCAGCTGCCAGTCTTGCTAAGGACGTTACCCTTTTAATCAACAATGCAGGATCATCTACAGGCGCTTCTCTGCTGGAAGGGGATGTGGAAAAAATCCAGCTGGAATTGGATACGCATTTCTTCGGTACGTTATCCATGGTTCGCGCTTTTGCCCCGGTTATCGAAAACAACGGTGGAGGTACGGTGCTGAATATTCTTTCCGCATTATCTTGGTTCAGTGGCGGAACTGCGGGTGCTTATACTGCTGCGAAGGCTGCAGCTTGGGCATTGACGAACGATCTGCGTTTGAATTTGTACCCTCGTCAGATTAGAGTTGCAGGCTTACATGTAGGATTTATGGAGACAGACATGACAGCCGGTGTAGATGCTCCCAAATCGAACCCTTCGGATGTTGCGAGAATGGCTATTGATGGCATCGAAAGCGACAGCTTTGAGATTCTTGCCGATGATAACAGTCGAATGATTCAAGCTGGACTTTCCGGTGGAGTTGCTACTCTATACCCGCATCTTTCTTAAT
This sequence comes from Paenibacillus sp. FSL W7-1088, assembly GCF_037969855.1. Classification (NCBI taxonomy): domain Bacteria; kingdom Bacillati; phylum Bacillota; class Bacilli; order Caryophanales; family Paenibacillaceae; genus Paenibacillus; species Paenibacillus sp. FSL W7-1088. The sequence goes on along the minus strand of NZ_CP150216.1, from coordinate 3,797,463 downwards.
TACAAGTACTGTTTTGAACTAAACATTGAAGAGGAGTGTACAGAATGAACAAATTGTGGAGTGAAACCAAAGTCGGTAACCTGAAATTGCCGCATCGTTTAGCTATGGCACCGATGACACGCAGCAGAGCAGAAGAAGACGGTACGCCGGGTGAATTAACCTCCCTTTATTATGCACAAAGAGCATCGATGGGGCTTCTAATTACGGAAGGTGCACAACCATCCGATGATGGTCAAGGATACCTGTGGTCACCAGGGATCTATACGGAACATCATATTGAAGGGTGGAAAAAAGTCACGGATGCCGTTCATGCAGCAGGCGGATTTATGTTCATCCAGTTAATGCATGCTGGCCGGATGTCACATCCCGACAATACCCCCCATCATCGTCAGCCCGTTGCGCCGTCAGCGATTGCTCCCGGTGTACAGATGTTTACTGCTAAAGGAATGCAGGACATCCCAGTTCCGCGCGAGTTAAGCAAAGAGGATATTCAGACGACTATTGCCGATTTCCGTAAGGCAGCAGCAGCAGCTATTGAAGCCGGTGCAGACGGCGTTGAAATTCACGGAGCAAATGGATATCTCATTAATCAATTTATTGGTGAAAATTCGAATACACGGACGGATGAGTATGGAGGATCGATCGAAAACCGGGCCCGTTTCGCGATTGAAGTGACGAAAGCCGTTGTAGAAGAAATTGGCGCAGAAAGAACAGGCTTCCGTATTTCACCGGGAACACCTCTTGGAGGAATTCAGGATGGGAAACAAGGACCTGAACTGTATCTCTACCTGGTCCAACAATTAGCGAAGCTGGATTTGGCTTACCTTCATGTGATGCATCTTGGAAATGAAAAGCTGCTCCAGAGCGTCCGCTCCATTTGGACCAATCCACTATTAGTCAACCGGGCAGGACGTGCTCTGGAGGATCTGAGTGTCGATCTTGACAACGGCATAGCTGATATCATACCAGTTGGTGCATGGTCATTAGCTAATCCGGATTTAGTAGAGCGCCTTAAAACAGGGGCTCCACTAAATGAGGCAGATCCTACAACCTTCTTCGCGGGGGGAAGCAAAGGTTACACGGACTATCCTACCTTGAAAGAATTAGAAGCACACAAGAGCTAAGGAGTAGTTACATCAAAAAAAGCAAAGAATGCAGTATTTTACAGAAATCTATGGCGTACAGACTTCACACAGGGGGATGGAGCAATGAGCCCAAGTCCCATATTTGGAAATTCAGGTATTGGTATGCTCTGAACGAGAACAGAGCGGAGGCAGAGGAGCATTCCCCAAGGGGATCATAAGCTGAGGGGATTTATTTTTTTCTTCATTAAGCTACTCGTAGATATTCGTTAGGAGATAAACCCTGATTGTTCTTCATTTCTCCAAACAAAGTGCGCGCTTACGACTAGAACGTAAATAAAACGAATACGAGGAAGTCTCATATTGGGAGATCTCTCGTATTCGTCTTTTTAGTCAGCATACTTGTTTATAATCGTATGAGCAGCCTCATCCGCTATTTGAAAAGCCTGCTCTCGTGAAATACTGAAATCAAGCAGCAACATTTTGGGCCATAGCACTTGCCCAGCAATTAGACTCATAAATTCATTGGCCGTTTTTGACGCATCCGGCAGATTTATATTACCCAATTGAACTTCATCTACTAAATATTGCGTCAATTTCTGATGCACGGCGCCTTCGCCCAGTTCATAATGAAAAAGACTGAGCTCGGGGAACTGCTTGGCTTCTGCAATGACGACCCGGAATAAAGGAGCCATTCCATCACGAGTCAGCACGCATGCGTAGTCTCGTCCGAACTTTATTAATCCTTGCAGGGGAGAGCCGAGCACCGGTAGAAAGTCCCATTCGGGATCAAGCTCCCAAAAATGCTTGACGATGGTTTCAAAAATCAATTCCTTCGTCGGGAAATGATTGAAAAGTGTACCTGTAGAGAGACCAGCAAGTTTTGCAATCTGAGCTAAAGTAGTACGCGCATACCCTTTTTCAAAAAACAGTTCTTGTGCGGCGGCAATCGCGCACGCCCTTTTTTCTTCCTTTATACGTTCATGGTAAGTTGATTTTGTTCCCATAATTCCACTCCAAAGTTGGATTTAAGTCTTATCAGAGGGATAGCACCCTTTTCTCTACTATACAACAGTTGATCGTGTTCTAAAAGAAAAAGCTGCCTAAGCACCCTCGGAGGGCTTAAGCAGCAATAGGGCTAACATATTAGAGAATCGTTTGAGCGCCATCCAGAACCAAGTCAACGCCAATGGTGAAGCGGGACTCATCCGAAGCCAGATAAACAACAGCTTTGGCAATCTCTTCGGCAGTACCCATGCGTCCAGCCGGAATCCCGTCACGAATGCGGTTAATAACCATCTCACGAATTTCGTCAGACACGCCGAGCTTGTTCTTATCGTAAAGCGGGGTATCAATCGGTCCAGGACTCACCGTATTGAAGCGAATTCCGTGAGACGATAATAAGTCGGAATTCCAGGCTTTGGTCAGGGTGGAAATGGCACCTTTAGTAGCCGCATAAGCGTTGGAATGTGCATATCCGGCATGAGAACTGCTCGATCCCATTAAAACGACAGAGGATGGGTTCGCCATCACTGGAGTCAATGCCTGCATTAAGAAAAATGGAGCTTTTACGTTGATGGCAAACAAGCGGTCAAAGGCTTCTTCATCGATTTGCTCGAATGGACGCCAGTCAGATACGCCTGCGTTTAAAAAGGCAATATCCAGTTTGCCAAAATGTTGTTCAACGCGTTCAGCCAGTTGAAGTTGAGCGTTGAGGTCTCGGGAATCTGCCTGAAGCACAAGGACTTGATTTCCGAGTTCCTTTTGTGTTTTTTCTACATTTGCCGGGGTTACTCCGGTGACAATCAATTCAGCGCCTTCAGCCAGAAATTGTTTGGCTGTCTCCAAGCCAATTCCGCTGGTGCCACCCGTAATAAGTGCTCGTTTACCATTAAGTCTAGTCATGTTAAAACCTCCATCGCAAGATACTTACAAGGACAAATATAAGCGAATAATAATGTTAAGTCAAGTAACTCAACTTTATTTATTTTTTCTTATGTGCTAAGATCACTTTGAGAACAGCAGACTGTGAATACAGAGATAAAGAAGTTTTTTTATTCGTTTAGAGAAAGTGAGAGATGGACACTAACAAATGAGGGAGGAGTAGTCCTGATGGGACATCAGCTACATAGGTTCAACGTCTGAAGATCGTTATCAAGTAGGAGAATCCGGGAGGTCTGCCAGTGTCTAAATTAGATACAAATACTCGTACAGAAGAGTATTTGTATCTATAGGAAGTCGGCCCCCGTTTGCGATTGAAGTCACGAAAACCAATCGCTGAATAATTTGTTTCAGAGAATAGAAGAAGGTTGATAAGATTTTGAACTCTTATGCAACTCTTTTTGATAATGTTGGGCTATATCATGACTATTAATGTCTCTATGGAAGGTGAGTATACATTGAAAACAATGGTAATTATCGGTGCAGGACCAGGTCTGGGATTCTCGCTGGCCAAGACTTTTGGAAAAAACGGTTTCCGTATCGCCTTAGTTTCAAGAACACAGGAGAAATTGGACAAATATGCAGAGCAGCTTGGTGAGATGGGAATTGAAGCTCAGGGTTTTGCTGCCGATATCACTAACAAAATGCAACTTATGAGAGCTTTTCAAGAAATTAAGAATACGTTCGGTACCATCGATGTCTTGGAGTTTAGCCCGCATAGTGGAAATGTTACTACAACATCTGTTCTGGAAACGACTGATGAGAGCGCACTTCAATTTTTTAACAATGTTGTCATCGGAGCTATTAATACAGCTAGACAAGTCTTTCCAGAAATGATTGAACGGGGTGAAGGAGCTCTTCTTTTCACAAGCGATCTTTCCGCAATGAGTCCAAGCTCTATGTTTGGAAATTCAGGTATTGCCATGTCAGGACTCCGAAACTATATTCTTAGTTTACACGAGCGTTTGCTTCCTCTTGGAGTATTTGTGGGTCATTTATCCATTAGTCCTTTAATCAAACAGGGTACAAGTTTTGATCCCGATCAAGTGGCTGAGGCTTGGTACAATCTGTATGATAAAAGAACAGAGGTAGAGGATACTTTTCCTAAGGGAATCATGCAATTTATCAACAAATAAATAAATGCTAGGACTTATATAAATCCTGACTATATTAGACGTTTTTTAGTAACCATAACACGCGTGTTGAATATCTAATTTATGTAAATCGAAATCAACGGGCAATTGTTCCGTAAGAAACAAACGAAAAAAACGAATAAATGAAAGCTCTACATGTTTGGGTACGTTCATTTTTGCCGACTCATAGAGACTTTTGAGGATAACATAAGCGATTAAAGCGCCATATAACTGACCATAAACGGCATTTTCGTTGTTCCAAATAAGGTGGGCACATTCAGATTTTGCTTAATCCAACGGAAAAAGAGTTCGACTTCCCAGCGAGCTTTATACATTTGAGCAATTTGCTCACCGCTAACCTCCATTAAATCGGTAGCCACTCGAATTTCTCGACCCTCGTAATCCTTAAAAAACCATCACCCGGTGACGTTCCTGACTACGATTTTGGGGCGTACCTAGCTGGCATGAAATGTCCCGGATCACACCAGAATCCTTCGATGGATGTCTACGCAGGGAGCGAGGCTGGTGCAAATAAACGTTATCTCGGAGCCTGACCACATAAGACTGGTTGCTGGTTTTGAAGCGATCCAGTCGCTCGATTTTTCCATAGGCTCGATCCATGATCATAATGAAGTCGGGGTGGACAAGCTGCTCTGAAATCTTTCCATTCCCGAAGGAGGAGAAAAAGTACCTTGTCAACGTACCGAGGAATTCAGGTCATTTATGACCTTGGGTTTCTTTTCTACATTCTGCTAATCGGGCGAATCCAGGTGAATCGCCATCTTGTTCATGTTCAGTACGGATGCCGTCATCAGCGCTGCTTCCAAACGTTAGACAGCCCTTGGACGATTGTCGATCCGGGTACTGGCGGCGGTACAACACCAACCAACCCAGGTACTGGTAATGAAGGTGGCACCGCGCCGACTACTCCAGCAACACCAGGAACTGGTGGGGCGGTTACAAACCCATCATCTGGGGGAGTACGACAAGTGGAACCAACGCCAATGGAGGAACAGAAGTTAATGGAACAGTAACAATTCCAGGACCCAAAGGTGACAATGAAGTTGAAGTTATTCCTGAAGAAGAAACAGAGCCTAAAACCTATTCTGATATAGATGGTAGTTATGCAAAGGAAGCAATTCTTTCTCTAGCTTCAAAAGGAATTGTTAAAGGTTACGCCGACGGGACTTTTGGGATCAAGAAGGAAGTAACCAGAGCTGAATTTGCAATCATTCTAAATCGTGCCTTGAGGTACACATCGTCATCACAGTATGCTGGAACGTTTAAAGATATCGATCCAGAAGCTTGGTATGTGTCAGAGCTTAACTCGGCCATTGAAAATAATTATACCTGGTCATATTCCCCCGTTCAGTAGGAAAAGTAATAGAAGAGAGCGCTTCAAAGAAATATATTGAAACGTTTCCAACTTGGTGTTATGATGGATTTCATCAGAGAGATAGGCGGGGGGGTTAGATGTCAAGTATTAAAGATGTAGCCAGCTTAGCTGGTGTAGCTGTGGGAACCGTGTCCCGTGTTATTAACAATTCGGGCGCCGTTAAACCCGCAACACGCAGAAAAGTCGAGAAGGCCATACAAGAGTTAAATTATATCCCTAATGAGATTGCCCGAAACTTCAAAATGCGGAAGTCCAAGATGGTAGCCCTGCTGCTCCCGAGTATCTGGCATCCTTTTTTTTCCGAACTGGCTTATTACATTGAAGATGAGCTGGATCGGGAAGGTTTCAAGCTCATGCTGTGCAATAGCGGTGGCAAACCTGAAAAGGAATTATATTATCTTGATATGCTGCAGCAAAACAAAGTGGCGGGTATTGTCGGCATTACGTACAACGATATCGAAAATTATGTCAGCAATGACATTCCGATTGTCAGTATCGATAGACACTTCAACAAGAAAATTACATGTGTTACGTCGGACAATTATGAAGGAGGGCGCCTGGCGTTAAGGGAACTTGTCAAAGCAGGAGCCAAAAAACCGGCTTTTATGGGGAGTGTCACTTCTGTTTTCAGTGAAACCATGAATCGGAGAGAAGGTTTCATTCAGGAAGCCAGAACCATGGGGGTTGACTACGTTGTATACGAGAAGCCAGACCCGGTTTTGGACGATGATGCCTATTATGATGAGTTTCTAAAAGAGCATGGGGATGTGGATGGTATTTTTGCCATTACGGATATGTTCGCCGCCAAATATATAGAAAGAGCCGGCAGGCTGGGCATTAGCGTTCCGGAGGATGTAAAGGTCATCGGATATGATGGCATTCAGGATCATCCTTATTTCCATCCAATATTGTCAACGATCAGACAACCTGTAGAGGAGATGGCACGTACGGCGATCAGGCTGCTCTACCAAAAGATCGATGGGGAAACATTGGACCGGGAAGTTTATCGTCTTCCAGTCATATTTAGACAAGGTGAAACGACTTGATGGTTCCTGAGAACAAAAAGCTTCACCCTTTTAAGTAGTTTAGAAAAACATCAGCAGCCACGGCCGCTTCACCGGGTGGATTAGCCGGGTGACGTTTTTCTCATGTTAAATTGGAAACGTTTCAATTAATGTGGAAGCGCTTCATATAAATTGGAAACGTTTCAATAACAAATAGTAATTTTATGATGAAAGGGAGTATGACGGTGATTTCACGAGATTCCGGAGGAGAACAAACCCTGATCAAAGAAAATCGCAAAACTTGGAGTCGAATTAAACGCAACTATGAACTGTACCTGTTCCTGCTGCCGATCATTCTGGTTTATCTCCTGTTCAAGTACTACCCGATGTACGGAGTACAAATTGCATTTAAGGATTTTTCACCAAGCCAGGGCATTTGGGGCAGTGAATGGGTGGGGTTCCGGCATTTTATTGATTTTTTCAATTCTTATAACTTCTGGACGATCATGAAAAATACGCTAACACTCAGTTTTCTATCGCTTGTGTTCAGCTTCCCGGCTCCTATTATTATCGCAATTATGCTGAATCAGATGCTGGGTAAGGGATACAAGAAATTTATCCAGACCGTCATTTATGCGCCACACTTTATTTCTACCGTTGTACTCGTCGGTATGCTCCATGTTTTCTTATCGCCAAACAGCGGAATCGTGAACCTCATCATTTCCTGGTTCGGTGGAGAACCGATTCTATTCATGGCTGACGAAGGCTGGTTTCGTCCTTTATACATTTTGTCCGGGGTATGGCAAGAGACCGGTTTCGCCACCATTATTTACCTGGCTGCGCTTGCCGGGGTTAATCCCGAATTGCATGAAGCCGCGATTATGGATGGAGCCAGCAAATGGAAGCGTGTATGGTATGTGGACATTCCGTCGATCTTGCCGACAATTGTCATCCTGCTCATTCTCGCACTCGGGAACGTCATGAGCATCGGTTTTGAGAAAGCATTTCTAATGCAAAGTGACCTGAATTATGCAACCTCCAATATTATTCCGACCTATGTATATGAATTGGGGATTCAGAAGGCGCAGTACAGCTTTTCTACAGCGGTCGGACTGTTCAACTCCGTCATCAATATCATCCTGATTGTCACCGTTAACCGAATTGCCAAAAAATTAACCGAAACCAGTTTGTGGTAGGGGGGATTGACTTTGAACCAATTTTTGAAGAGAAAAAGCAGAGGAGACGCATGGTTTGACGCTATCAACTATTTCTTCTTGACCGTCGTTATGCTGCTTGTATTATTTCCGCTGTATTTTGTGCTGATTGCTTCATTTAGTGATCCCAATCTAATTTATTCAGGGGAAGTATGGTTATTACCAAAGGGATTCACGCTCGACGGCTATGAACGAATATTCAATGACTCCTCCATATGGATCGGGTATGCGAACTCCATATTATACGCTGGCGTAGGAACCTTGATCGGAGTAGCGGTTACCGTATTTGCAGCTTATCCGTTAGCACGGAAGGATCTGGTTGGAAGGTCGGTCATCATGTGGTTTTTACTGATCACCATGTTTTTTAGCGGCGGGTTGATTCCGACATATTTGTTAATCAAGGATCTTCACATGCTGAATACGATCTGGGCGCTTGTGATCCCGGGTGCCGGTGGCATAATGAACGTCATTATCGTAAGGACCTTCTTTCAGTCCTCCATCCCGGATGAAATGAGGGAAGCAGCGTCGATCGACGGATGTTCCAACACTAGATTTTTCTGGAGTATTGTGTTGCCTTTATCCAAGTCCATTTTAGCTGTCATGGTGCTGTATCACGTCGTCGGCTTCTGGAATGGTTTCTTTGACGCTTTGATCTATTTGAACGACGAAAGCAAATATCCGCTTCAACTGGTGCTTCGCAATATTCTCGTCCAGAACCAAGTAAACTCCGGCATGATGGTGGATGTCGAATCCTACGCAGCGAAGATGCGCGTAACGGAACTGATTAAATATGGAGTCATCATGGTATCCAGTCTGCCGCTGCTGATTTTGTATCCTTTCCTGCAAAAGTACTTTGTCAAAGGCGTAATGATCGGCTCGATCAAGGGATGATGTTGTCATGGTACTTGAAAGGGGGGATGTGCAGCAGAATCGATATATCTGCATCCAGACCACTATAGGTAAGACAAGGTAAGATATTCAACTTGTGGAATGATCTTGAGGGAGGTTATGCACGATGAAAACTGTATTCAAAAGAGCGGGAATTCTTATGATGGCTGGAGCTTTTGCGCTGAGTGGATGTTCAGGAGACTCCAAGAATCAGTCGGAAAATTCCGCTGCGAGTTTTAACAAAACGGGTCTTCCGATTGTGAATGAACCGGTATCGTTAAGGATGGTATCCCCGAAAGCTGCTTTGGCACCAGAGTATTCTCAAATGGAAATCTTCAAGAAGCTGGAAGAGCAAACCAACGTTAAGATCGAGTGGGAGAACATTCCGGATACCGACTTTACCGAGAAGAAAAATTTGTTGCTGGCCAGCGGAGATTTGCCTGACGCTTTTTACGGAGCAGGATTCTCGGATTACGAACTGGTCAAATACGGTGATGACGGGACCATTCTTCCATTGGAGGATTTAATCGATCAATATGCGCCTAACCTGAAAGCGCTTTTAGAACGCAGACCTGACATCAAATCCTCGATCACGGCACCGGATGGGCATATTTACGGACTGCCTTCTTGGGAAGAGAACAATCTTGGAACAAACCCCTTCTTTCACGTTATCAATAAAAATTGGCTCGACAAGCTGGGGCTGAAAATGCCGCAGACACTGGATGAATATACGGAAGCATTAGTTGCCTTTAAAACACAGGATCCAAACGGTAACGGCAAGGCGGACGAAATTCCGCTGAGCTTTATGCATATGCAGTGGTGTATGGACATTGCTGGGATATTCGGAGCATTCGGACTTCCGGATAACATGGAACATCGGGTCGTCCGGGACGGAAAAGTGATCTTTACTGCTACGCAGCCTGAATATAAGGAAGCGTTGAAATATTTTAATGAAAAATGGTATAAGCAGGGCTTGATTGATCCTGAATCGTTCACCCAGGACGCTGCTCAGTATCTGGCCAAAGGGAAAACAACAGTCGAAACGCTCGGCTCCTATATCTGGTGGGAAGTCGATGAGGTGGTCGGAACGGAGCGAAGCGAAGATTATGCTCTGCTGTCCCCGCTCAAAGGACCGAACGGGGATCAATCGATCGGTCGGGGCAACGGTGGCGGCCCAGGACGCGGTGCTTTCGTGATTACTAAAGAGAACCAGAATCCGGAAATCACAATGCGTTGGATCGACCAGCAGTATGAACCGTACATGGCTGCTCAAATCCACTGGGGACCGCTGGATGTCGTATTCAAGAAGGACGAAAATGGGAAATTGGTGAACCTGCCGATTCCTGAGGGCACTTCCGCTGGCGAATTCCGTCAAAAAGTGGCTCCAGGCGCAGGCGGCCCTGGCGTCATAACCATCGAAGATTTGGGAAAAGTAGTTGATCTGGAGCCTAGAGCCCAGCAGCGCGTTAAAGACTTGGAGAAATATTACGATCCCTATATGGAAGAGGAAAACTACCCAAGTATCTTCTTTGAGCCAGAGGAGCTGGACAAAATCAATCGAATCGAGCCCGAATTGATTAAATATGTAAATACCCAGCGAGGAAAATTCATTGTTGATGGCGGCGTGGATGAGCAGTGGGACAGCTATGTGAAGAACCTGGATAAGATGGGATTGAACGAATTGATGGAGATCTATCAAAAGGGGCTGGATCGTTATAACGCAAGTTTAAACAAATAATTAATCAAATCGATGATCATGGAATTAACAAGACGGGAAGGGGCTCTTCAATCTATGTCGAAGACTGAGGAAATGAATAAGGTAATGGAGTCAAATAAACAGTTTATGGATGAGAGATATAGACCGGGATATCATTTTTCGCCTCCATCCCATTGGATGAACGATCCGAACGGATTAGTCTATTATGAGGGAGAATATCATCTGTTTTATCAACATCATCCCTATAGTAATAAATGGGGGCCGATGCACTGGGGCCATGCCGTAAGCCATGATTTGATTCATTGGCAACATGAACCTATCGCTCTGTTCCCTGACGAGCATGGAGCCATTTTTTCTGGTTGCTGTGTGGTTGACTTTAATAACAGCAGCGGACTGTTCGCGGGCTCTCATGGATTGATTGCGATCTTTACCCAAGCGGATACTTGTCCAAAGACAGGGCAGCCGCGCCAGCGGCAAAGCTTGGCTTACAGCAGCGATAAAGGCAGAACCTGGCATAAATATGAGGGGAATCCGATTCTTGCCGAAATGGATCTGGTAGACTTCCGGGACCCGAAAGTGTTCTGGCATGCACAAAGTGAGCGGTGGGTTATGACCATTGTAGCGGGAGATCATGCTCGGTTTTATGGGTCGGAAAATTTGCGTGAATGGAAATTAACAGGGGAATTCGGGCAAAAGGAAGGCTCGCATGACGGCGTTTGGGAATGCCCGGATCTCTTTGAATTGCCAATCGATGACAGTGGACGTTCCAAATGGGTACTTATCATTAGCATTGGGGATAACCCTGCCTTTCCGGAAGGATCACGCACGCAATATTTTATCGGAGAGTTCGACGGAAATACATTCATCAACGACAATTCGGCTGATCATATCATGTGGTTGGATCACGGTCGGGACAACTATGCAGGGGTCACCTGGTCGGATATGCATGAACAAGACGGACGACGTGTGATCATCGGTTGGATGAGCAACTGGAAATATGCAAACGAGACGCCAACCGGAGACTGGAGAGGCGCAATGACTCTGCCTCGCGCCCTGTCACTGACCAGTCGGGACGAGGGCATTGAGCTAACCCAAATGCCTGTCCGGGAAATAGAACAGCTGCGGAAAGAGTCGAAAAGCTGGTCTGATGTCACGGTTACGCAGGATGTCCCGTTTATGATAAAGACAAAGGATGATCTACTGGAGATTGAAGCGGACATCGATATTCGGACTGCGGGCGAGGTTCATATCAAAATGCAATCGTCCGGGCAGAGTGAAACAATCATCGGCTATGACCCTTTGCGTCAATGGCTATTCATCGATCGTTTCAAATCGGGCATAACGGACTTCCATCCTTCGTTTGCATGTCAGCATGGAGTTAGGCTGGCTCCGGAAAACGGGGAAATTAAGCTGCATATCTGGCTGGATCGCAATTCGCTTGAAGTGTATGCGAATGAAGGCTTGGTTGTGCTGACGGATCAAATTTTTCCGGTTGCCCAGGTAGATCATATTTCAATAAGTACGGAATCAGGGCAGTTTGTACTGAATTCGCTGTATGTCCATACACTTCAGTCCATTCATATTTCCAATAACAACACAGGAAATACATCGAGGAGGGGTGAATCGTGAACCAAATACCCAACAATCAGGGTTTGATTATGTCTTGGGCCTTCGATGAAGGAACCGGAGCCAGCACGATGGAGAGCGTCTCCCAAGATCGGGATGATATTCAGTACGTATTTACACAAGCGGAGTTTACCGAACCGTGCGATCCGCAGTGGAGAAAGGGAGTTTTGGGAAACGGACTCCTCTTCGACGGCTACTCGACTTATATTGCCCATCCGCTCAATGAGGGAGATGCGAATGGCGGGCCGCAATATCTTTCTGCGCTAAGCATCGGAGTATGGGTAGCACCGCGCTCGTATGAATGGGGAGATGAGGGCAAGTTGTCCGCCATTGTGAATCGCTACAACACGGATCGCAAGCAGGGTTATCTGTTTGGCATGTTTCGTCATGGCACCTGGTCCTTCCAAGTCGGTCTTGAAGGGGGCAGATGGGAGGAAGTTTGGTCGTCGGACGGCCATGAACTGCCTAAGAATGAGTGGTCTTACGTGAGTGCCGTGTTCGATGGGGACCAAGGGGAAATGAAGCTGTATTTGAATGGCAATGAAATTGCTTCGGCCGTCTTGCCTCGTGGTTCCCGCTTGGCCGAGGCTGTGGGCGAGGATCTGCTCATCGGCAAAAATAATCACGGCAACCTGCTGGCGGGAGTATTCAGCCTGCACATGTTTAGCGGTATCATCGATGAGCTCAAGATTTATAATCGGCCTCTGAGCGCGGACGAGGTGGCCACTTCCTATCGGCATGTGCTGGACACCGCCCATGGAGGAAGCCATCCACAATTAACGTATGATGAGATCAAGCTGGATCGGACGCCACTGCTGCCGGATCGGCATAGACCGCAGTATCATGTCAGCCCGCCGGCTCATTGGATGAACGAGCCCCATGCGCCGATCTATTTTGACGGGCATTATCATTTATTCTATCAGCATAACCCCCTTGGGCCGTTTTTTCATCAGATCCATTGGGGACATTGGGTAAGTAAGGATCTGGTGCATTGGCTTGATCTTCCTGTGGCATTAGCCCCTGAAAATGATCAGCTCGCACCGGACGGGATATGGTCGGGAAGCGCGACATATGATGCAGACGGCCTGCCTGTCTTATTCTTTACGGCGGGCAATGACAGTGCTTCGCCCAATCAGAGCGTGGCGCTTGCCCGAAGCACCTATTCCCGGGATGGAGATCCGGATTTGGTTCACTGGGTCAAACACGGGGAGCCGTTGATCGTGCAGAAGAAGGGTATGGGCGTATTCGGAGATTTCCGGGATCCGTTCGTGTGGAAGGACGATGACGAATGGTTTGTCTTGGTCGGGTCCGGGATCGAAGGCGAAGGTGGAGCAGCGCTCGCATTTGCATCACAGGATATGCTGAATTGGACGTACAAAGGGTCATTATTTAAAGCGGATATTCAGAAATTCCCTTATCTCGGACCCATCTGGGAGCTTCCTGTGCTTCTTCCCCTTGGAAGCGACAAGCAGGGAGTGAACAAGCATCTTCTATTGGTGAGTCCAGTGGGACAGGGAGCGGATGTCGAGGTATTCTATTGGATAGGGAAGCTTGACAAACAAAATCTATCATTCATTCCCGATCAAGAGGAGCCGCAATTGATTGACGTCGGTGATTTCCATTTTACCGGTCCGAGCGGAATGGTTGATCCGAAGACCGGCCGAAAAATTGTGTTTACGATAGCGCAAGGTGACCGGACGTCCGAGCTGGAATATCAATCGGGCTGGGCTCATAATGGCGGCTTGCCGTTAAGCGTGTATTTGAGGGATGACGGACGGCTGGGAATGGAGCCGATTGAAGAGCTCCAATCCTTGCGTGGTGCCAAGCGGTTATCACTCCGGGACAAATCATTGGCTGAGGCTAATATGCTGCTGGGGGATGTACAAGGAGACATGCTTGAGATTCAACTGGAGATGGAGCCTGGCAGTGCCAAACGACTCGGCATCAAGGTCCGGTGTACGCCGGATAACGAAGAAGAAACCCTGCTGTATTATGATTGGAACCAATCGATGCTCTTGGTTGATCGAACGAAAACGACGCTTCATCCGGGAGAAAAGTGCCGAGGGATCCAAGGCGGTAAGCTGGAACTGCTAGGGGAGAATTTAAAGCTTCATATTTATTTGGACCGCTCCATGGTCGAAGCCTATGCAAACGGATTGAAAAGTCTGACGACCCGGGTGTATCCAAGCCGTAAAGATGCTTTGGGGCTTGAGATCTGGGGAGATGGGGAATTGTTGGTTAAATCGATGGATATATGGGAGATGAAATCCATTTGGTAAAAAGAGCGCTTTAGGCGCTCCTTACACCCTTTGGATAAAGGGAGCAAATCTCGGAAAATTTGTACTCTGCAGTTTGGAAGCGCTTCACATATACGTTTATCTTTTCTCTCCTTCCTTCATGACTATTCATCCTTGTTACAGGGAGAGCATGTCGAAATGCGGTATCGATGTTTTCTGAATATGAAATCATGGAGGAGGATCTTGAATGAGGAACGTAAGAACAAGGGAAACCTGGATCTCCAGAATGGTCATATGGGTATTGGTTCTCCAGCTTGTTGCTCCAGGAATATCGGCTGCAGCCGATATTCCTGGAGTAGATGCTCGGGAGGCGTTAACCCCTAAGGCTGACGAGGGGTTATCAGTTACGGATACAGTCTATCAAATCCAGAATCCAAGCTTCGAAACCGGGGATATGTCAGGCTGGACGGTTGTAAGAGGCCAAGCGTTTGGTCAGGACAGCGTATCAGACGAAACCACTTGGTGGGCGGAACAAATTCCGTACAATCAGGAAGGTACTTATCATTTAAATGGCTGGAAGCATGACGAGGCTGCAACCGGCGTTCTCCGCTCCAGCACCTTCGAGCTGGGTGGCAGCGGCTGGATCAGCTTCAAGCTTGGCGGTGCCAAAAATCCAAACAAGGCATATGTAAATATCGTGGAAGCCGAGACGGGGCAAGTCATTGCCCGGTATGGCAATAGCGCCTTCGCTGACGTTGGCTTCCCAAATCCCGATCAGGGCTTGCGGCTTGCCAATATGGAGCAATATAAGGCGAATCTTTCCGAATATTTGGGCAAAAAGCTGTATGTGGAGATCGTTGACAATGCAACCTCGGATTGGGGCGTGATCTTTGCGGACGCCTTCTTCATGTACCATGAAGCCGAGCCGGCCGTAGGAATTGCCGCCACGGATATCAAGCCGGATTTCAAACGCTATCAAATCGAAAATCCCGGCTTTGAAACAGGGAATTTAACAGGCTGGACGGTTGTAGAAGGCGAGGCGTTTGGTCCGAACAGCGTGTCGGACGAAACAACCTATTGGGTTGAAGAAATCCCGTATAACCAGGAAGGCAGTTATCATTTAAACGGATTGAAGTATAACGAGGCTGCGACAGGTAAGCTTCGTTCCAGCACCTTCGAGCTGGGCGGAACAGGCTGGATTACCTTCAGATTGGGCGGAGGCAAGCATACGGATCAAGTGTATGTGAGCGTCATCAATGCGGACACAGGTGAACTGATTGCCAGGTACGGTAACACCGAATTTAACGAGTCGGGGTTCCCGGATCCGGCACAGGGCCTGAGGCTCGCGAATATGGAGCAGTATAAAGCCGATCTCTCCAAGTATATCGGCAAGAAGCTGTATGTGGAGATCGTTGATAATGGGCACTCGGATTGGGGAGTAATCTTTGCGGACGCCTTCAACACCTTCAATGAACTCGTACCGGAAGAAGGAGTTATGGCAGATAATATTATGCCGACTGAAATCCAGAATCCCAGCTTTGAAACCGGAAATTTAGAGAACTGGACCGCCCAGGGCAACGCTTTTCAAGTGAACAATGAAGCTCAAGCGGGTAAAGAAGGCAACTATTTTGCCAAATCCTCCTTGGAAGGTCAGGGATCCATTACCTCTAGCACCTTCACTCTGCAGGGAACTGGGACTATTAACTTCACTGTTTTGGACATCGTCAATCCGCAGCATGCCTACGTCGCATTATATGATGCCAGTACTGACACGTTGCTTGAGAAGACCGGGGATGTCAGTACGAATAAGAAGATTTCCTGGAAAATGCAGCAATACTATAACAAGCGGCTTTATATCAAGGTTATCGATCAATCCAATCAAGCTCGTATTTCCGTTGATGCTTTTCAAGCTCATGGTACGGGTACCATTTTTCACATGAGTCTTGATGAAGACGCAGGAAAAAAGGCGCTTGAGAAAGTAAGCAATATTGAACACGATGTGAACTATGTATTTAACAACGCCAGATACATGGACTCCAAGGAACCGAGATGGACTCCGCGCGGAGTAAAAGGCGGCGCCCTGCTGTTCGATGGATACTCAAATAATATCGAGGTCAATGCACAGAATGCAGTTCCTGTAAGTGACGCGTTAACGCTTGAAACTTGGGTCGCGCCGCGCAGCTACGAATGGGGAGATGGAAACAAGCTGTCTGCAATTGTGAACCAGTCCGATCAGGATAAGGCGGAAGGCTTCGCGCTTGGCATGTACCGGCACGGTACATGGTCCATGCAGGTCGGAATTGGCGGCCAGTGGATTCAGGTATGGGTAAAAGATCATCCACTCGAAAAGTACAAATGGAATTATGTGGCGGCTACGTTCGACAAAAAGGATGGAATGATCAAGTTGTACCTGAACGGTGAGGAAGTGGCTTCCCAAGCGACCCCTGTCAACGTTCCGATCACACCCTCTACTGAAAACCTGATCATTGGTAAACATAATAAACCGATAGAGTTGGCGGGGTTGTTCTCTTACAATATGTTCTCTGGACTCATTGATGAAGTGAAGCTGCAAAACAAAGTCCTCACTGATCAGGAGGTCCTTGCTGAGTATGAGAATGTGAAGTCGCTTCACGGCGGTTCGGTCCCGGAAATTCTGAATGGTGATATTGATGAGGATCCAAGTGTGTTTGATGGCGATCAGCATCGTCCTCAGTACCATGCGATGCCTCCACAAAACTGGATGAATGAAGCGCATGCGCCGATTTATTATAACGGCAAATACCATTTGTTTTATCAGCATAACCCGCAAGGTCCATACTGGCATCAAATCCATTGGGGACATTGGGTGAGTGACGATATGGTACATTGGGAAAATGTGAGGCCTGCTCTTGCCCCCGAAGCGGGCACCCTTGATCCAGACGGCGCATGGTCAGGTAGTGCAGCGTATGATCGAGACGGCAATCCTGTTCTGTTCTATACTGCCGGCAATGACTCCCTGTCGCCGAATCAAAGAACAGGGCTGGCGACTCCGACAGATTTGTCCGACCCCAATCTGGAACAATGGGTGAAATATCCTGATCCGGTGACGGAACAGAACGGGAACGGCATCCATAACGAGTTCCGCGATCCGTTCGTTTGGTATGACGAAGAGGTGGATAAGTGGTATCAGTTAGTGACATCCGGTCTTCAAGACTTCAGCAGCGGCACAGCTTTGGTGTATGTGTCCGACGACATGTACAACTGGGAGTATAAGGGGCCTTTATTCGTTAGCGACAGAAGCCTGTATCCGGAGCTCGGTACGGTATGGGAACTGCCGGTATTGCTGCCGTTAGGCAAGGATAGCGCAGGCAATCAAAAGTATATTTTCATGATCAATCCTCATGAGAAACCGGAGCAAGTGCCTCCAGCGAACGATGTGCAAAGAGATGTTGAGGTCTTTTATTGGATAGGCACCTGGGACCGGGATCACTTCAAATTTATTCCCGACCAGGAGGCACCCTCCAAAATGGATGTGGGCGATGGCTATTTAACCGCAGAGAGCGGTATGGTCACACCTGACGGAAGAACGGTCGTTTACTCCATGGTGCAAAATGTAAGAACGCCGCAAGCTGAATATCAAGCCGGATGGGCTCATAATCTGGCACTGCCAGTTTCCCTAAGCCTAGACGACCATGATCAATTGCGCATTGAGCCCATTCAAGAATTGCAGAGTCTCCGGGGAGATAAGGTAGTTGATTTCTCGGACAAAAATCTGGCTGCCGCCAATCAATTGATTCAAAATGTCAAAGGCGACATGCTGGAGATTGTGATGGAAGTTGATCCGGGCGAAGCCCAGAAATTTGGGCTCAAGGTGCGGCGCTCCGATAATGGCCAAGAAGAGACGCTGATTTATTATGACAAGACAAACGGGACCTTTAATGTAGATCGGACAAAAAGCAGCATTGATCCGGATGTACGCGTGGATGGTATTCAAGGCGGATACGTGGATTTGGACGGAGAGAACCTGAAGCTCCATATTTTCCTCGATCGCTCGGTTGTTGAAGCCTTTGCCAATTACAAGAAAAAGCTGACAACCCGCGTCTATGTAGGCAGATACGACGCCTTGGGCTTGCAGGTCTGGGGCGACAACGATATAACGGTCAAGTCAATGGAAGTATGGAATATGAATGCCTTGACGGGTGAACCGGCTGCTCCGGTCGATGTGCCTGACAACTGGGACAACTCCGTATACACCGATATTACGGACCTGCCTAACCATGATTTTGCCACAGGCGACTTAACAGGCTGGATAACGGAAGGAGAGGCCTTCCAGAATGTCCATGTGACCGATACCCAGTTTTTCTGGGACACGATTTATTTCAACCCGTCGCATAAAATTCCGGGAGGCTATCATTTGTGGGGCTTCAATGAGGAAGCCGGCGGCGACAGTTTAACGGGAACGCTTAAATCACAGAACTTCATCCTTGGCGGGAACGGTAAACTCAATTTTCTGGTCAGCGGCGGACGCGATATCGATAAACTGTATGTTGCGCTGGTACGGGTATCGGACGGCAAAGAGTTATTCAAAGAAACCGCCACCAATTATGAAGAGTATCAACGGAAGATTTGGGATGCGTCCGCGTATATCGGTGAGGAGCTTTACATCAAGGTGGTTGACCAATCCACAGGTGGTTTTGGACATATTAACGTCGATGATTTCAATGTACCTGTTAAGGTGAATAACCCCACTAATCCAAATAATCCGACCAATTCAATCGACCCAGCCGGTCCTACCAGCCCTCCGAATAACTCTGTGGTCACCGCAAACAAACCGAGCAAGTCAGAGCAGCTTGTCATTCGAAATGGAGAAGGAAGAACGGCAGGTGGGTTCCCGGTCAGAACATCGGCCAACGATGAAAAGAACGCTCCGAAGATCAGACAGTGATGCAGAGATCGAAATTCCCGCAGAGATATTGAAGGATTTGCAGGGAATGGATAAGTGTGCCGGAAGCAAGAATAAAGCGGATATATCCGCTTTATGAGAGGTCTATGACTTCAAATTATCGCAGTATGGAGAAGATCAACAGGTAAGAAAGGAGGGAGTATACAGTATGACTCAAGCCAAGCAAGAGCAGCCATCTTATTTATATAAGGACCTTGTGAGAAGACTGTATGACTTTGAATCGCTGGCGGTACCGCCGCAGGCGGGTGAGAAATCGGGGTGCTTCTCAAGCTTTGACCGAAGTTCTGTTTATAATGCCGAGACCGGCTTATACGAGAATTGGGGCGCCAATGATGACGGAGAGGGCTTCATTCGCAAGGAAGGGGACAGCATCGTCGCTATGGAACTTAGCGGTCCTGGCGTGATCTGGAGATTCTGGTCTGCGCTTCCGGAGGATGGACATATCCGGATTTATATTGATCATGCCGATACCCCTGTGATCAATCAGCCCTTCCGGGATTATTTTGAAAAATTCAACCAGGAAGGGCCCCCGGCCAATTTTCCGAATCTGTCGCCAACATTATCCCGCGGAAGAAACAGCTTTATTCCGATCTCCTTTCAAAAACATTGCAAGGTGCTGTTGGATAAAGGTTGGGGCGCTTATTACCACATCACTTATACTTCATTCCCTTCCGAAGTCAAACTGCCGTCTTTTGATGGTAGCATCGACAAGGAGTCAGCTATTGCACTGGCCGAAGCGGATCGGGTATTACAGCAAAGAGGAATCGATTCTTCCTTGAATACGGAAGGGTCTTCCCTCGAGAACGTTACGGTATCCGTACCAGCAGGGGGCAAGGCAGTGCTTTTTGATAAAAAGGGGGCCGGCGCCATCTCCATGATCCGGATCAGGACTGACCTTGGACGAAAGAGCGAGGAACAGCAGCGGATCTTGGTTAGGCAGTTGGCCATCTCAATGAAATGGGACAATGGAGTAGATCCCTCCGTATGGGCTCCACTGGGTGATTTTTTTGGAAGCGCTCCCGGCATCAAGCCGTACCGCTCACTGCCTCTGGGTATGAATGAACATGAAATGTACAGTTATTGGTACATGCCATTCTCGGAAGGCGCCAGGATCGAAATTGAAAATGATGGAACGCAGCCGTGTGAGATATCAGCTGATATCCGTTATTTTCCCTTAACAACATCTTATACTGACGATCTCCTGCGTTTTCATGCGAAATGGCACCGGGACGATTATCTGGATTTGGACGTGGAGCGCTTCAAGGAAGGCGGGGATCGCTGGCCGGATTGGCCTCTGCTGCTGACGAAAGGCCGGGGAAGGTTCTGCGGCGTTCACCTTCACGTGTACAATACCTGGGAGAAACCCGATGAGGAAGCCGAAACCTGGTGGTATGGGCGTTGGGATCGAAAAACGATTGATTGGTGGTGGGGAGAAGGGGACGAGAAATTTTTCGTGGATGGCGAATCCTTTCCGTCCACTTTCGGAACGGGCAGTGAGGACTATATCGGCTATGCCTGGGCGGCTGAGCCTCCCTTCCCGATGTTTGACAGTGCTTTCGCCAGTCAGCCGTTTATCGAATTGGATGCGAACGGACATACCTCGGTTAGCCGATTTCATATTTGTGATAACATTCCCTTCATGAACTCCTTCGAGGGATTTATTGAAAAATATAAAGAGAATCAATGGGGCCCAAATAACCAATGTTTGTATGCCTCCACGGTTTATTGGTATCAGGAGCGGTACACAAGCGATGATTATAGGCCTGTTTCAGTCAATGACCGCTTAGTTACTTTAAACACCAGGAGGCATAAAAGATGAAGGAATTTTTCTATCGGCCGGATAACGCATGGGTAGGAGACGTTATTCCATATTATGAGGACGGGGAGTTTAAGCTGTTCTATCTGCACGGATGGAGAGATAACTACCGGGAGGACCTCGATCACGGCTGGTATCTTGTCGGAACGAAGGATTTTGTGAATTATCGGGAAGAAGGAGCTTGCCAGATCGAAGGCGGCACCGGTCACGTTCTGAAAGTGGACGGCATCTACCATATGTTCTATTGCATATTTCCTGAAGGCAAGCAGTTGGTATGTCATGCGATAAGCAGAGACTTCAAGACATGGGAGGCGATCCCTGAGGATTCCTTTACCGCTGACGACCGAATATATGAGCTATCCGATTGGCGTGATCCCTTCGTATTCTGGAATGAAGAGGAAGGCCAGTACTGGATGTTGCTTGCAGCGATGGCAAAAGGGCCAACTAATCGAAAGGGATGCACCGCGCTGCTGTCATCCAAGGATCTTAAAGCTTGGGAGTACCGCGAGCCCCTGTACTCGCCAAATCTTCACGTGGGGGCTCACGAATGTCCCGATTTGTTTCGGATCGGAGATTGGTGGTATTTGATCTACTCCTCTTATACCGGACGATTCGCGACCTTTTACCGGATGAGCCGTTCCCTGGAAGGCCCTTGGATTACTCCAAAGGAAGATACCTTCGACGGTCGTGCCTACTATGCTGCCAAATCCGTTTCAGACGGTGAGAAGCGCTATCTGTTTGGATGGAATCCGACGAAGAATGACGATTTATTCGGCTGGAATCCGCCGAAGTCCCTTGGCAAGGATTACGACACTTGGGACTGGGGCGGGAATCTGATTGTGCATGAAATCGTTCAGCGGTCGGATGGAACCCTTGGCGTAAAAGTACCGGAAACGGTTGATGCCGCTTTCGCCAAAACGCTGCCTGTTCAATTCAATGGTATTATTGGAGAGTGGGAGTTCGCAGACGGATCGATCTCTTGCGAGTCACCGTATAGGTTTGCCGGTTGTACAACTTCGGAAGATTTACCCGATCAATGTAAAATATCGGCTGTTGTCTCATTCTCTGAACAAACTCAAGGTGTTGGGCTGATGCTCCGGACAAAAGTCACTCTAGATGCGGCCTATTATGTCACGCTGGAACCACAGCGGAACCGCATTAGCTTTCGGGGGGCGATTATGCAGTCGGAAGAGGGGGGGAAGACGTTCCCTTATGAGGTTGAGCTGGAACGCCCCGTTCAGCTTATTCCCAATCGTCCTTATGAAATCAAAGTGTATATTGACGGATCGATATGCGAAATTTACGTGGACGATGAAATTGCGATGAGTGCCAGAATGTATGATATTCTTCAAGGGAACCTGGGCTTGTTCGTCAGTCAAGGCAGTGCTCAACTCAGCAATGTGAAAATTGCGATCAGAGAATAATATGGGAAAAGTCGAGCAGGGGACCCAATAAGAGTTCCTTGCTCGACTTTTTGAATTAAACTCTCGGAGTGCATTCCTGTCGAGGGATAAAAACATGGTCCCATTAAAGTCGCTATTTTAGCGGCTTTTTTATTTTATCGGTACAAGTTCTTGTCCCAAGCCAAGGACAAGAACTTGTACCGATTGCCGGAATGGACAAGAATTCAAATTCCTCAAATTAATTATTTCCGCCGTACATTTTACCGAAGTCTTCCATCTTTTCAAGGACGGGGAGTAACTTCATTCCTTTGTCTGTTAATGAATACTCCACCTTTGGAGGAACTTCCGGATAAACATCACGTCGAATAACGCCATCATTCTCTAGTTCCTTAAGTTGCTTGGTAAGAGAGCCTTGAGAAAGATCTCCAAGGAATTTTTTGATATCCGAATAACGGCGTGTTTCATTTTTTAGGAACCACAGTATAAAGTACTTCCAACGTCCGGAAAGAACATTCTGGGCAAAGGCTATTGCGTACATATCACTTTTTTCATCCATAAACTCTTGTTCAAATCCATCATTACAGACTTTCATTGATATCTCTCCTAATCTGTAGGTACAAAAAAATGTACTAGGTTCATTTAAATTGCCCTCTTTGCAAACGAAACGGATACACTTATGATTGGATCAACAACTAAAACAAAATCATTTTAGTTTGGCTAAAGTGTCAAAATATAAACTCATTTTGGTTTTATAGTTAGCAAGCTAAGTAATAAGTATATTTTTTAATTCTATATTTAGCAAGCTAAATAATAAGTGTGAAAACAGAAAGGAGTACCTGATGTGAATACATCAATCGGACTAAAGCTTTCAATTTTAGACTTTGTCCATATCTATAACGGTACCTCGGCTACGGAGAGTCTTCAGAACGTGACAGATATGGTTCAACTAGCAGAGCAGTGGGGGTTCAACAGGTATTGGTTCACTGAACACCATAACACAACAACTTTGATGAGTACTTCACCAGACTTACTGAGTCTGCACGCAGCATCTCACACTAAAAGCATTCGGGTAGGTTCTGGAGGAATCATGTTACCAAATCATAGCCCTTTGAAAGTCATGGAGAACTTTACGCTTCTTGAAGGATTACATCCAGGGCGCGTAGATCTCGGGATTGGCCGAGCCTCAGGTACGGATGGCAGAACCATGTGGGCATTGTTAAGATCCCAAGAATTAATGGAAGTGAATGATTTTCCAGAGCAATTAGATAACTTGCTTTGCTTCTTTGCCCGTGACTTTAAAGCCAACCACCCGTTAAATCACATCCATCCTCCGGGGGATCATTCAATGGTTCCGGATATGTTTATGCTGGGATCTAGCGAGGGCGGATTACATTTTGCCTTGGAAAAAGGATTAGGGTTTGTATTCGCAGCTCATTTGGCACCACAACGCGCTATTCCTGTGTTGAGAGCTTATCGTTCGAATTTTAAGCCCTCGTCCTATTTAACTGAACCTCAAAGTATGTTAGCGACGATCGTTATTACAGCTGAAACGGAGGAAGAGGCTAAATATACCGCGGGGCCGGCGGAATTAATGTGGGCACAGATGAGTACAGGGGAGAGAAATCTTACTTTTCCTACACCGGAAGAAGCCAAAAATCACCGATACACGCCTCATGAAGAGCTGGCTAGGGAACGTAATAAGGATCGCTTTGTGATTGGAAGTGTTAGACAAGTTGCAGAGCAGCTCAGTCAGCTTTCGAAAGCAAGTTTAGTGGATGAAATCATGATTGCAGACTTTTACCCCAATCAAGAGAGCCGTAAGAAAGGGCATGAATTGTTGGCCAAAGAATTAGGCTTATCACAGGAAAATAAGCGAGCACGTGAAAAGGAGAGCATTCAACCATGGAAAAAAGAATACTTAAAATAGGAGGAATTATTGATGGCGTGGGTTGGAATTACTCGGGGTGGAGACACCCTGATATTCCAGCTGATGCCAGTGAAAATATTGAGTATTACGTACAGAAAGCCTTACAACTTGAACAGGGAAAGTTTGATCTCATCTTTTTGGCAGACGTAAGTCATATTGGACCGGGCATGATCCCACACTATCTAAGCATGTTTGAGGGCGTATCCATTTTGTCTGCACTAAGTATGGTAACACACTCCATTGGCTTGGGCGCAACCATAGCGACTTCATATGCTGATCCATTTACGGTTGCCAGACAAATCGCTTCACTCGACAAGATTAGCAAGGGCCGAGCAGGATGGAATGCAATTACATCGAATTCTGGAGGATTAGCCAATTACAGTCGGTCCCATTTAAGAAAAGCAGATCTTTATCCCATGCAAAAAGAGTTTCTAGAGATTGTTGAAGGCCTCTGGGATTCGTATGAAGATGATGCCTTTATACGTGATAAGGAACGAGGGATATTTTATGATCCGAGTAAAATGTATTCCTTAGATTATACTGGGAATTACTTTTCCGTAGAGGGACCGTTAAATATCAGTCGATCGAGGCAAGGCAGACCCGTGGTCTTTCAAGCGGGTAATTCCCCGGAGTTCATGGATAATGCTGCACAGCATGCGGAAGTTATCATGGCTCCTGGACATGATTTGGAATACCTCAAAGCATTCACTGCTGAACTGAAACGTAGAGTACAAAATCAGGGCCGTTCACCACATGACCTGTTGATGATGCCTTCTCACAATCCGATCGTTGGTAGAACGGAAAAAGAAGCCCTGGAAAAGCTAAGGGAAATCGAATCATGGATGCCTAAAGGTTATGGAATGCCTAAACCGGGGTTGATCGGATCGGCGGAGCACGTTGCTGAACAAATCGAACATTGGTATCGAGAAGGCGTCATGGATATCTTGCTCATTAGACAAGATCATCCAGCAGGATTTAAGGACTTCATTAAATTAGTTGTTCCCATCTTGCAAGATAAAGGCATATTCCGCAAGGAATATGAGGACGACACACTTCGGGGGAATTTAGGTTTACCTTACCCTGAGAATAAATACACGAAGTAAATATTAAAATTCGTTTAACAAGAGGAGATATTAATGATGAAAAACCGAATTACAGAACTACTTGGTATTGAATATCCTATTATTTCAGCTGCGATGACATGGGTTAATTCTGCAGAATTTGCTGCAGCAATGAATTAATATAAGTGATTGATCCGCCAAAGAACAGGAGCGGCTGAGAGAATATATTTAAAATAAGGGAGATGTTTTACATTGAGTAATAAAATTCGTACAGGAATCATAGGGGCTTCCATTAATAATGGGTGGGCGAGTGGTACACATATTCCAGCTATAGAGCATTTGGATGAGTTTGAGCTTACAGCAGTGGGTACGAGCAATATGGCAAGTGCGAAGAAAAGCGCAGAAGCGTTCTACGCAGATCACGGCTTTGATAACATGGAGAAGCTGGCTCAACATCCTAAAGTGGACATGGTCGTTGTCAGTATTAACGTCAAGGAACATTTTAGCGCCGTTAAAGCCATCGTGCCTGCTGGAAAACCGATCTATTGTGAATGGCCACTGGGATCGAATACAGGTGAAGCACTTGAAATGCAGGAATGGGTAGCGTCCGCAAAATTACCAAATGCGATTGGATTACAGGCCAGACAAGCCCCAGCCGTTCAGTATGTGAAAGATTTATTAGCAGAAGGTTATGTGGGTAAAGTGTTATCTGCCAATTTAAAGATCTCCATTGATGCCATGGGTGGCGTGAGTGATAAGTCCAATGCCTACCTGTTTGATCGGAAGATAGGAGGAAACTTGCTGACCATTGTAGGTGGACATAATCTAGATGCATTTACCTACATGCTTGGAGACTTTACCGAACTTTCTGCTCTCACAGCACAGCAGTTTCCTGAAGTTGAATTGGTGGATATTCAGAAAACTATTAAGAAGACGACAGATGATCAGATACTGATTGCTGGAAAATTAACGAGTGGTGCCGCTGCCAGTGTTCATATTCAAGGTGGCGTTAAACACCAGACAGGACTTACCCTTGAAATTTTCGGAGATCAGGGAACGATCGTACTGAGTGCGCCCGCATCCATTCAATTTGGATCACACCAACTACGCGGTGCAGGAGCTACTGACAACGAACTTCATGAACTAACTATTCCCGATTCCTATTACTGGGGCCCACAATCTCTAAAAAATGACTCCGGATTTGTTCTGAATATGGCTCAGGCTTATCGTAAATTCGCACAAGATATTCAAGAAGGTACAACCTTAGCACCTACTTTTGCTGATGCGGTGAAACTTCATCAATTACTAGATGCCATTGAAAAATCAGCACAGACGGGTGAACGCCAATACTTTTAACCTAAAAAACACAAGAATCCGCAGCACTCAATCACATTGTTGCTGCGGATTCTTATTGGTTAGGATTATGCATCATCTAAAGGTACAAAAAGTTGTACTAAGTTCATCCATATTGCCCTCTTTGCAGATGCAACAAATATATTTATGATAGTGTCAATGTTACTGAACAGTAAAATCATTTAACATTTAATTAGCAGGCTAATTATTTTCGGAACTAAAATAAGTGATTTCCACTATGGTGTTGCGGATTTCGATGTGCACATCTTGCAGGAGCGCGGTTTGTACCACAAGGAATATGAAATAAACGGATAGAGGAGAGGATTTTAATGAATCAGACACTTGAGTTGCTTCATAACCATACATCGTTTCGTTCTTATACATCTCAACCCCTGACTGAGGAACAGATCAATGCGATCTTTCAGGCAGCGAATCAAACTTCATCATTCAGTCTCTTACAGGCCGTTTCCATTATTCGAATCACTGATCCGGTGACTCGGAAAAAAGTCAGAAACCTTTCAGTCAATCAACCTTATATTGAAGAAGCGGCTGAGTTTTGGATTTTCTGTGCAGATTTTAATCGCAATCATCAAATTGCCCCAGAAGTGGATATTGAATATATAGAATTTCTGTTAATTGGTTCGTTCGACGCCGGACTAGTGGCGCAAAATGCGTTAACAGCTGCCGAATCTTTGGGACTTGGCGGTGTGTTTATTGGTGGGGTTAGAGCTAATATTAACGAACTATCTGAAGTATTAAATTTACCGAAATATGTGATTCCTTTGGTGGGATTATGCATAGGTACTCCAGCTGGAGATAAACCTGATCTGAAACCTCGCCTACCGCAATCTATGGTGTTGCTTGAAAATAATTACAGTTCTCTTAATCAAGAAAAACTAGCAACTTATGATGAAACGATGTTGAAGTATTATGAAAATCGACCGACAAGAGCCCCTTTCACTGTGAAAAAAGTAAAGGGATGGAGTAACCACATCCAGGATCATCTCCAGAGAAGTATTCAACCTCAAATGATGAGTTATTTGAACAAGCAAGGATTTGCAAAAAAATAGGTTTATGACAAAGCTGAATTTCCTGAACTTTAGAGCTACCGATAATAGCGGTAGCTCTCTAAGGTAAATTGACAACTGTAATTTATCGTGATAAATTTAGCGGGCTAAATATTATTTGAATGACAGGAAGGGATAATTTATGACAGATGCGGTTGATTGTGATATTCGACAGTCATTAGATCGAATTTCTTCCCAGATGCGTCGGAATTATAGTGAGTCTCTTAGAGAACTTAATCTCTATGTGGGGCAAGATAATTTGTTGTATCGTCTATGGTTGGGTGATGGGGTAACCCAGATGCAGCTTTGTGAACACTTGAAATGTGAACCACCTACAGTAACGAACATGGTTAAATCATTAGAGCAGAACGGTTTTATATATCGTAAACGTGATGTAGAAGATGCGCGGATCATGCGTATCTATCTAACGGACAAAGGACAAGAATTAGAAAAGCCGGTCGATATTAAATGGAGGGAACAGCAGGAGAAATTGCTTCAATCGATTTCGACGGAAGAACGGTTGATACTAAGAAAACTCATGCAACAAATGGAGAGGAATATAGTGTGACTCTCTATTCTTTTGATTTATACTTAGTAAACTAAATATAAATCATTAAATTTCCACATGTACTCATGTCGAGTGACAAGAACATAACTTGGTTCCTTCATTTCATTGGACTCTGAACAAGATTTGGATCTGGATAACCCGCTGAATCGAAATGGGTACAGCTACGGAGTAAATAATCCTATTACATTTGTGGATGCTTATAAGCTTTGACTTCTAACTTCAGTAACTCTATCAATTAGCAATTTTCGTCAGCCGCCATATCAACATGAAAGCGCCAAACGTAATATTTATACTATGAAGTCTTATACACCTCATGTTGCGATGCTGATCAGAAGAAGCATTCAGGAATGATGAAAAGAAAGTATTACAAAAATCAGTTGAAGCATATGTGAAAAGATTAAATTTTTTGAGCCGTTAATCTGTGCAATGATGATTAACGGCTTTTGGTTGTCGCAAAAAGGTAAGGAGGAAGGCAATGGAACAATGTTCTAACACTACTACATGGACGTCAGGGTCAGAAGCAATCACCTGTCCAAGGACAAGAACATTGTGTCATTGCGGATTAGATTTTTACCTAAATAGTATCATGATGAAGATCACGTGGCTAGAAAAAAGCACATGAATTTAAAAATTCGCGTGAATAGAGATAAATGCATTTTTAGCGAAAGAGATGCAGGTAGGACGCCGTCCTGTCCAATCATGGGCAAACATAAAGAGCCGCGCGGTAGAAAATCTTACTGAAAGGTTGCACAAATTGCTAAAATGCTCTCTGAATCTGGTTTCAATGTCGTAAGTGGTGGGGGGCCAGGCGGCATGGAAGCAACACACCTTGGGGCACTTTTTGCTGGTTGATCAGAAGAATCCCTTACTACTGCCATCGAAAAATTAGCAAAAAAAGCCATACGATGAATTTCCGAAAAACATGAAAGACATTATAAGTAAAGACGGAAAAAGTATTAACGAGGAATTATTAACTAATCTGCACGGATGGATGCTTCCAGCTTGGGAAATTGCTAATGATCTAAAGAACCACCTAACACCAATAAATCGAAGTTTAGCTGTTCCAACGTGGCATTATGGTCATGAACCATTTACTCCGTTTGCCACTCATGTCGCAAAATACTTTCTCAATAGCATATGGGAGGATGTTCTTGTAACCCTTGCTTCCTGCGGGATCATATTCTCAGAGGGGAGGGGAGGAACGATCCAGGAGGTATTCCAGGATGCTGCCCAAGTTTATTACCGTGAGACAGATAATGGTGAAAAAAACACAGCTCCAATTACTTCAATGATTTTTCTAGATTGCAAGTTTTGGTCAATTCCTGAAACTCCAGATGGTATACCTCACATGCCTGTACTGGATTTGCTTCATCAACTCTTTGTGGTTACAGGAAATATGGTAGGAGAGTTGGTTGGTTTTAAAGTAGACAAGTTAAATAATCCCCTTCGAGCAAGGATTAAATTTGACGAAACTGGCAGAGTTGGTTATGTGGAACTTGAAGATCTTCATCATTTTGCAAATGAGTAATCAAATAGGATTTGATTCTTTCTCTATTATTGCAGAAGATTAAGCTAGATGGAGTGATGTGAGTTCTACAACGGGAAGCCTTTCGAATATACTAGTTACACGAAAAAAGCCGTCATTCATCTCTTGACGGCTTTTTTCATTTGAAAGTCATCTCATGACCCTAGACTCTTTGCGATATATGCTTCATCTTTGAAGGGATTTATTACATCACCTACAGGCTCAATCTCAAGATATCGAAGTTTAAAAGGATCCTCTTTAATAGCAGTTTAATGTCGTAGCATGTCTGAGAGGAAAAGTGAACTATATAATCGTTTCTTGGTGGGAAACGATCGGTAAGTCTTTATCTGGAACTGTCTTACTTATCAGCAGTATAATGCAATGACAGTAGATGGAACTTAAAAGGAAAGCTAATCAGGTCAATCATGGGAAGAAATTTTTTTAAAAAAAATATAGAGTATAAGATGTTAAGCGACCCAGATGAAACGGATCAAGAAATGATCGGTAACGGGTATATAAAAGTTACAGACGCTCAGTTTGACAAAGCATTCAATTGCTATCCACATCTAATAAACAATGAGATTACTTACAGAGATGTTCTGAAAGAAATAGAGGAACTATCGTAGAGCACTCAGTGGAGAGGTATAATTGACGGCAAAATTAGTGCAGCTTTAATGTCGAGGGACAAGAACATGTTCCCATTGAAGTCGCTATTTTAGCGGCTTTTTTATTTTATCGGACTATGTTCTTGTCCCAAGTCAAGGACAAGAACATAGTCCGATTGCCGATTAGGCGTATATCTAATCGGCAACTTGCTCTTCGTTTCATTAAACTAACGGGCAGGTTAGTTTAACAACATCTCGAGGTTCTAATGTGATCTGAAGTGAATATTTATTGTTATTTATTTCATCCTTTAATATGATTGAATTAAATTAAACAAAGAAAGGTCTAAAGGAATATGTATGATTTTATCGCAAGTAAAAAAAATATTAATGACTCTGAAAGTTCGAAGATACTTACCCCAGAGATTGGAGATAGGGAAGAACTCGCTCAATTTAGAGGAGCTCTGTTGACGCTGTTTGGAGAACCTGATTATAAAACATCCAATGCGGAGAATGCCTTTCAATACACCATCACAGCAACAGACAATGTTCAAAGTTCTTATGAAATTACAGTTTATCAGGGACCTAGTGGACTTGCGATAGCAGGCAATGAAAATGAAGCCTCAGTTCTTAATGCAGCTCAATTTTTTGTTGAATATGTAAAGAAAGCAAGACCTGCTGACTTCGATGAGAAATTAGTCTATGAAGACACCGGATACATATTAGAATTTGGTTGTAAGAATGGTGTTTGCTATTATAAAGAGTCACCTCAAACTACAACTACTTTAAAAAGAAATAATATTAGGCTCGCTGATTTAACACCGGGCCAATTGAATGAAATAAATGAAATTGATTTCACAAAGATAAAAGACCCCGATGACTCATGGTTCTGGAAAGAGGATTTATTAAATTTCTCAACAATAGACTTTCCGTTGATTCGTGACTTAATGCGTAAGGACCTAAGTTTGGTTTTAGGAAAACCGATAGGTCTTGATGAAGTGATGCAGATGGGGAGCGATGAGGGTTTTGATCCGGAATTCAGTTCAGAAACTCCTGAGATGGCATTAAACGCGTTAGCAGAAATCTGGGCATGGAAAACAACTGCGGGTAAAGCGTCACAAAAGAGACGCCTTGATTGTTCTTCATTTGCTTGGACAATTTCACGAGCAGTTTATGGATTTTATGGAGGGAATTTAAATAGAAATCACGCTTTAGCTAATGCATTGTATGAGGAGTATAAAGATAGAATCACATCTCAGGAAGATACACTTCGATTCTTCTATGCATTACTCGAGCTCTTCAAATTTAAACGACTAAATGAATAATTTATCATTAAACTAACGGGAAACGTTAGCTTAATAATACTAAGAAAGCAGCTGATCCATGTGATCGGCTGCTTTTGTTCAACTAACGGGCAGAATATTTTAAATACATTTTCAATGGGGAGATGTAACTAATACCGAAAAATCACGTTCATTATTCTAGAGTAAGGGGGCTTGTGATGCATCAAAAAAAAGTATTTATTATATTTGTTACGGGATTTGTAGCTTTACTAGTGGTGCTCTTTTATTTAACTCCTTTTGTAGGAAACCTCGTAGCAAATACAAGATTTGAAGGATACGCTACGAGCGTAGGTATTAAAATTACAAAGAAATCGCCACCTCTTCCCAGTGTTACTTCGGGGCAAACCCAAATTCCAGTTATCCAGAGTAGTTATTGTTGGGGCAATTTAGGATGTGCAGATTATGCAGGAGGAAGAACAATGTTAAAAGGGGTTACTCCTACAGTTATAACTCCTGAAGGAGACATTGCAGTTTCTTTTGCATATAAACCAGCACCTAAACGGTTGAACATTCAGCAATTTCTCGATGATAAAACATTACAAATCCCTTTGGAAAATGGCTCTTTTAATGCCCCAAATGAACAAGGTACGTATTACTACGGAATTTCAGCATTCTGGACAACCGATGATGGTAAATTTTCGTTGGGAGATACGTCAGCAGTTTTTGTTATTGAAGTTAGATGATTAAGCTAACGGGAAATGATTGTTCAGAACAAGTTAAAGTCTGCTGTCGAGTATAAGGAAAAATATAGGTCGGTTGTGAATGTATTAGAATTAGTTAATTATTATATAGATAGTGAGGTTTTAATATGAACTCCAATTATAAGATACCTAAATTGCTGCCCTCACACAGGCTCATGAATTCGCAGGATTTCATCCTGTAGTTAGTGCGGTTAGTGCGAAGAAGAGGAGGTGGGCGGAGCCGGTGGGCGGACAGACGTAAAAATAGGCATGCGGGAACAAAGGCGAGCTACTTTGCTGCATAACTTCATGATGGACTTCATCTTCTTTAGCTTTTTTCCCTCCACATTGTAACGGTGCAAAGCCTCCCAGAACTAGCCTCCGCTAGATTCAGCCATGAATCTGGTTCACGGCGCTGTTAAGTCGCTTAGCGACCGTATCACGGGTTGGCCATGAGAATCGGCAGTTCCTCGTAGGCCTTCCGGCGGAATCGTACAGGAGAGTAGTAACCATCTTCACCATATCTGCGATGACAAGTGCATCCTTACGGTCACCTAGGGAACGGAACGGATAGGACAGGACCGGGATCAGACCGACATCTCCGACTCAATCCTATGTACATCATCATCCGGAGATCAAGGATTGCATTCTCCTGTCGATGAAATTATCGAAGGAGCACCCACTGTTCCAGCTGAGAACGTAACAGGAGTACATGATGGTAACAAGCTGCCGAATATATCCACTAATCTTTACAACTTGGATATCATCAGTATGATAATGTTGTTAACAGGTTTGCTTCTAATAAGATAAAATAAATTAAAATAACTACCTCATAAAGAACAGGAGCCAACTAAGATGACCTCTAGTACATCTGATTACTTTTCTATGATTAAGGATTATATTTCAGGTGACCAAGACCGCAATCCTACTGGTGAATTGCCTGTAACCAAAATCAATTGGGACAAAATTAAAGGTCCTGAAGATAGTTTAACATGGTTTGGACACTCAGCTTTTTTACTCAGTCTTGACAATAAAAAATACTTGTAGATACGATGCTTGGGCCTACTGCTTCGCCCGTTTCTTTTATAGGAAGTTATGCTGCATATTATTGACGAAATGCCGCGTTTTACATGTCAACAAAGCGTGGGAATGTACCTCAGTGGCGCAACGAATTTATATTCTTGTTTAATCGGGTATGAAGTATTAATTAAACCATTAATATTACCGATATAAGCTAAAGGGAGAAATAGGAACTAGTACCTACGTAGACATCATGACAAGGAGACTGAGGAATGAAGAAATTAGTGATATACTGTTTCACATTCATGCTAGCATTCACTGTACTTGGCTTACCTGCTTTACAAGAGAAGGCTGAAGCGGCAACAGCGATACCGATTTTAATAAATGGTGAAAAGGTGAAATTTGAGGTGGACCCCATTCAAACGGAGGGTACAACGTTAGTGCAGTTTACCCCGATTTTTCAAAAGCTAGATTTGTTTTTTCAGTGGGATGGTGCTACTAAAACCGTCACAGCAGTGAAAGAAGGCTTAACAATTGAACTTACCTTAGGGAAGAAGCAAGCGATCGTCAATGGTAGTGTGACTACCTTGCAGGTTGCACCACGAATTGTGAAGGGGAAAATGTTTGTACCGCTACGTCTAGTAAGTGAAGCGACTGGTGCAAGTATTACTATTAAAAGGAATACAATACACATAGCAACATCCAATTACAATTCAAATACCACACCTACACAAACTGCAGCAATACCTTCTAAAAATACTAGCACTCCTAGTAAAGTGGCTGCTGATACTGTTGTAAATGATTTAACTAATAATAAGAGCCTACTGACCTATGATGGAATCCTGTATGATATTAAATATTTAGCGAAGATTTCAGATGAGAATAGTATGGAGATCACGATGCTGTACGATCTTGAAGATACCGATCATATTTTTGATGCAAACATTAAGAACCTACAAGCCTCGATCTACATGACAGTGCCCGTTGCAAATTATTTGCATGATAAGTATCAGTCTACCAGCATTTATATTCACCAGGCATACAGAGGCGTTTATGATAGCGACCCTTCAGGTGATGGAAATGATATGCTGCATAGAATTGGTAATGTGAAATACTTGGGTGGAAAGTATGTCGTAACCGCTGTAGTGTATTCCACTTTATTCGATTATAAAACCAATAAAGTAACCTTAATATTTGATACCGATAGTGGTTATCCAACAACCGTTAGTGTAAGCACTATCCCATAAATAAACAAAAAAACAGGTTCAAGATTTCTAAACGGGTTCCCTTTTGATGCAAAAGCATTAAATGATACATATAATGACGTGCAAATTGACAACAATCTGGCACGTCATTTTCCTTTGTATCAAGTGTATAGGTGGCTGTTTTTAATTCGAAATAATTAAACTATGGGTATCATAATTTTACATTATGCAAAATTCAGTTGTATATTTAGAATATACAGGTATGCTTTGGAAGTACATGAGGGAGGTTTTAATGAGTAGCCTTACTACCTATCTCAGAAACAAACGATTTCAAGCAGGTTTTAGGACACAAGCAGCGCTCGGAAATTCAACATAAACTAATATGTTTTGTTTGCGATGTATCAGTGCATACATATATACTATCGAACAATAAAGAACTTCTGGAATTAGCACTTTATATTTATGATAAAACTATCGGGACCAAAATAGAATCTGATAATGTAATGCTTGTTAACAAGTACCCTTGTTCAAAAAGTACCCCATTTATAAGCTGATGGAAAAGAAAAAGCATTTGCACAACAGAAACTTATCTCAATAAGGTGCTTCAAATGGAAGACAAATCAGCATCTGCAATGTTTATATGAAAAGATGGGATAAGAGAACCAACCAAAGGATATCTGATTAGTTAAAAAATCAATATTGATTTTTTAAATTAATATAGCCAAAAAACTACTCCAAAAGTACACTGTAAAATATATAGTTAATTAAATTTATTAAAATGATAGGAAGGGCTAGGGCGCTTTTTTGACCCATTTGCCTTACACCAGAAATGGCCAATGGAAGTTAAATGGCTGTGTTTAACCCAACAGACAACTTCCCCCGGAATCTTTTGACCGTCGAAGCAACTATATATGACTCCATATTGTGCCATAACCGTTTTGGATTAAGAAAAAGAGCAGGCGCTCCTGGTAATAAATAGTTGCAAATAGCGGACTTTCGGGTACGGTACCCTTATATGACGTCGTCGCTTCTCCTCTGGCCCTGATTTGGTATGTAACTACCCTTCATCACAAGGAATTGCTACTTTTTCATTCTACAGTTTGCTAGAAGTGAATTGCTCATTTATAAGTTAGAAATTTACATATATATTAGAGTTTAATGAAAAATTAACTGGAGGTTTAAGCATGAGAACGAAATTGAAATTAGCATTACTGCTTTCTATTGTTACCATTCTATTATCTGTATTTTGCATTCCTACTCAAGTTGCCGCGAGCCAAAAAGTGATCCAAACGGTTAAATTAAAACCTGGCGAAGCGAAGAAGCTCAAGGTTCCCTCCCATTATACCAATAACACCAACGAAACGATGTATCTACAACCCCGAGCTTATTTGTCCGGATGGGGTCACGCTGGAGGAAACATGGTTTCGGTCACAAGCTCGCCAGCGATGCTAAAATTGCTTCCGGGCGATGGTGGCGCGTTTTCGTATACCGTCAAATTCGCCCAAAAGGTGAAACCTGGGAAATACCTGCTAGAACTCTCGGTATATGAAATCGGTGGTGGTGTATTAAGTGAGTTTACCATCGAATTTATCGTTGAATCTTCAGAATCTAGTATTCTAAAAATCTTTAATGATGATCCTCACAATCAGAAGCTATATGTTTACCAGAGTAGCCAAGGGACATACGGCTATGTTGATAAAAACAGAAAAATCATCATTCCGGCAAAATTTCAGACAGCCAAACCATTTAACGCTAAAGGGGCAGCTCGAGTCAGCATCAATGGAAAGTATGGGTTCATCAATAAAAAAGGAGCCTACTTAATTAAGCCGCAGTTTGACGAAATTGATGATGCTGGATTTCATGAAGGAATGGTTGGAGTGAGAATCGGCAAAAATTGGGGTTTCATCAATGAAAAAGGAACAGTTGTTGTGAAGCCTAAGTATGCTGGTATCTTTTTTTATTCGGAAGGGTTAGCTCCTGTATATTTACATAACGGAAAAGTCGGCTTCATCGACAAAAAAGGTACAATGGTCATCCCCGCGATTTACAGTAGTGTAACGGGCTTCAGTAATGGACAAGCTATCGTTTATAAGAATGGAAAAGCCTATTACATCAACAAAAAAGGAAAAGTGATAAAGGAGGCTAAAGACATTCTGAAGTGGGAATATGATGAGTAAAACTAGTACGAACAATGAAGTCCTGTTTTAAGGAAAACCTTTGTGAGTTATTGAGAACATGCTGCTAAGGCCTGATTGGGAAGGAACCATGATTAAATTAACTTGAGATGAACATAAATGAATAATTAATCTGAGTTTGTGTTATAATAATAGCATCATAATCTAAAGATGAAATTGTAACCAAAATAGTTCATATCCTAGTGAGGAGTTCAGCCAGAATATAGATAAAGTATTGCTTAACTATGTATTGTCGAGGGACAAGACATGGTCCCATTGAAGTCGCTATTTTAGCGGCTTTTTTAATTTATCGGTACAAGTTCTTGTCCCGAGCCAAGGACAAGAACTTGTACCGATTGCCGGAATAGACAAGAACATGTTCCTATTGCCGATTAGGCGTGTATCTAATCGTCATCTTGCCCTTCAATTCATTAAACTAACGGGCAGATTACTTTAAAAATGACGTAACTTATACGGTAAAATTACGTTTTTTATTTTAGAGTAAGGAGGATTGTGATGAATCAAAAAAAGTATTTATTATATTTGTTACGGGGTTTTTGGCTTTACTAGTGGTATTTATTTATTTATTTATTTATTTAACTCCTTTTGTAGGAAACCTCGTAGCAAATACAAGATTTGAAGGATACGCTAAGAGCGTAGGTATTAGAATTACAGAGAAATCGCTACCCCTTCCTAGAGTTACTTCGGGGCAAATCCAAATTCCAGTTATCCAGAGTAGTTATTGTTGGGGCAATTTAGGATGTGCAGATTATGCAGGAGGAAGAACAATGTTAAAAGGGGTTAGTCCTACAGTTATAACTCCTGAAGGAGACATTGCAGTTTCTTTTGCTTATAAACCAGCACCGGAACGGTTGAACATTCGGCAATTAGTCGATGATAAACCATTACATATTCCTTTGGAAAATGGCTCTTTTAATGCCCCGAATGAACAAGGTACGTATTACTACGAGATTTCAGCATTCTGGACCACCGATGATGGGGAATTTTCGCTGGGGGATACATCAGCAGTTTTTGTTATTGAAATTAGATGATTAAGCTGACGGGAAATCATAGCTCTAGCGAGGGAGAGCTATATTAGTCAATACGAATGGAGGGATTTTAATAAAAAGGTAATAATAGGTGGAATATTATTGTTTACCGGGTCGTTGATCTCCTTAGCTTTTATACTGGCTGCTGCTTTATATGTCCCGAGTATCACTGCTTGGAGTGGATCAAAGTTATGGTATGCAATCTTCGGTGCAAAACAGTATTAAAATCGACCAGATTTTCCTGAGTAGTTTGGGCAATTAATGAAGAGCATGAGTTTACATACTATTTCCCGAGGGATTGTCCTCGAATTGTGTGTAGGAGAGACGAGGCTACGGCGGACCAACATTTGCAACTTTTCTTTAACTATACAATAGCTGATACCATAGTTACCGTAGAAAGAGATTGGTATACAAGGATTACAAATCAGACCATTTTTAGATATTGTTTTGATGATGAGGGCTTTGAGCTTTTTGACAAGACTGCTGGTTACTATATTTCTCGTCAAGTAGAGAAGGTTAAATCAGTTGATACGTTTGGATATTTGTTGGAGAGATTCATCCAAAAAGGAGTCGGATTAAGATTCACAACGAATCTATATCCTCTTAGAGAAGCAATATTAGCCTCAGACTTCAAAGGATTTGGCATACATAGATTTAATAACGCAAAAAGACTGTAATCCACTAAGCTAACGGGAAACGTTAGCTCAATAACAACAAGAAAGCAGCTTATCATTGTGATTGGCTGCTTTTACTCAACTAACGGGCAGTTATGCGTAACTTCCAAGGAATGTAAACATCTAAATAACGTAAGGAACGAGGAGGCAGACAATTCATGGGTGGAACGAATGTTTGGGATGCGGAGTGGGAGGTTAACGAAGAGCAGGCGCGGACGCTGATCGGCAGACAATTCCCTCAGCTGTCATCGAAGCAAGTGAAGCGATTGGGCTGGGGCTGGGACAATACGGTTTTTCTCATCGGTGACGAGTACGTGTTCCGGTTTCCAAGAAGATCTATTGCAGTTGGCTCGATTCGTATGGAAGGGAAGCTGCTGCCGAAGTTGGAAGCATATATGACCATCCCCTATCCGAAACCGTTGTTTTATGGCGAAGCAAGTGACGAATACCCGGCACCATTTCTTGGCTATGCCTACGTGCCAGGAGATTTCCCAATCGGTTTGACGGAAGAACGCCGGGCTTTATCGGCAGAGACGCTGGCGAAATTTTTGCGGAGATTGCATGAGTTTCCGCTGCAGGCGGCGCTGAAGTGCGGAGTTCAGCAAGATCATCGAAACTTGACGGACATAGCATCGCGCAAAGTGAAATTGGAAGGATTTCTATCGAAGGTGGTTGAACACTTGTCGCCGGAGGAGTCCGGTGTGATCGAAGCGTATATTAGCAGGCTGCAAAAGGACCGTGTCGAGGCGGTGAATGCAGTGCTACATGGCGATCTTCATTTCAAAAATATGCTTGTGAATGAGAACGGGATCGTTTCCGGCATCATTGATTGGGGCGATCTGAGCGTAGGCCATCCGGCTTGCGATTTGAGCGTTGCTTATAGCTTTTTACCACCTTACGCTCGCGGCGTGTTTTTCGAAATGTACGGAGGAGCGGACGAGGAAACGAAGCTGCTGGGGCGGCTGATCGCGGTATACATCCCCATACTGATCTTAATGCAAGCGGTCGATGACGGGAATGAAGCGATTGCGGCAGAGGCAAAATCCAACATCATGCGGGCACTGTCGGATTAGGCTCATTATTTCGTTGCGGCTATGGGGCTATGGCTATCGGCACCATTTTGTCGTTTAAAGGCAGCGATAAGGTACGATCCGCCTTCTCTGATGCCGTTCTTGTCCAGCTACAGCAATAGGTACACGATTGCGTCTTCCAATCTGCTATAGCTAATTATAGGCAAAATTGGACCGAAAAATTTCATTTGCCATAGTCGCCGAACTCCATGTGGCGACCATCCCATTAAAGTCGGTTCGATAAAGCCGCTATTCTCATCGGATGAACCGCCGTATATGATTTCTCCTTTGCCTTTCTCAATGAAGGCATTTCAACCGGTTGAAATGCCTCGCGCTCACAATGCGGCCATAATCACAGCTTTTGACGATTTCCGAACCAAAAAACTGCTTAATCGTCAGGATCAATTCGCTGATTAGCTTCACCTTCACCAATTCATGGACAAGCACATAATCGGGTGCCACGCAAGTTTGGCCCGAATTGACCATTTTCCCCGCTGAACTTTACGTAACCTAGCTGCTCTGAATCAATCTATATTTTCTTCAAACGATTTGTTTTCAAGCTTTTTAATATATTCATGGGTAGCGAGTCTCCAAAAAATCAACTTTTATTTCTTCGATGCAGGACGTCCAAGACGTTCAGAGAGGGCAGCCATAAATTTACGTGTGACAAAACGGGCACTATTGGAGATCCAGTAATTGCCGACACCGTCTATCACATAGATACGGTTTTTCTCAAGTCCACGAAAGGCGGTCTTTACAACAGACTGAGGAGTACCCGTAACGTTTATTGGCAAATTCGTAGCATCGACCTTATCGAAAAATCCTGTTTTGGTCGCTCCTGGACATAGTGCCATAACACGAATTCCCAAGTGTTTGTTCTCTGCCCAGAGTGATTCCGAGAAAGAAAGTACAAATGCTTTGGTAGCGGCATAAGCCCCCATATATGGAAATGGATAAAAAGCTAAAAAAGAAGAAACATTAACGATAATTCCATCCTTCTGTTGCTGCATGTAGGGTAAAAACTGAGCCGTCATATCCATGAGTGAGGTGATATTCAGATCAACCATCTCGCGATAACGTTCCATAGAGGTTTCTTCAAACCGGCCGTCTGTTCCGAATCCTGCATTGTTAATCAAAATGTTCACCTTAAGTCCAAGCTCCTTAACCTTTTCGGCCAGTTCTTCAGCAGCCCCCAGCTTTGAAAGATCACTGACTAGAGGGTAAGTATTAACTCCATAAGTAGCCTTTAAATCTTTGGCAAGTAACTCAAGTTTATCCTTCGAACGTGCAACCACAATGACATGACTGCCTCTTGCAGCAAGCTCTCTTGCGTAGGCCTCTCCTATACCAGATGAAGCACCTGTGACCAGAGCGACTTTACCTTTATAAATAATCATTAATATGACCTCCTGATTAATAAGGTTTTATGTTGTTTGTTAAAAGTTTAGAAAATATTTTCTAAATAAAATATACGTATTGAGGCTGTAGTTGTCAATAATATAGAATTTTAATTCTTTTTCCTGTGTTTTTTTTCTGATAATCACAGGAAATATCTATTTTCCATCGATTTTGTGGAATTTTTATTCTAAAATTGACATCGTTATTTTTCAGATCTATAATTTTGATAGAAAATATTTTCCGAAAAGGAGGGGTGAACATGGGTAAGCGAGAGGATATTAGAATTGCAGCGCTGGATTTAATCATTGAGGAGGGCATACAGTCCGTTACTTTCCCAAAAATTTTCAAACGAGCCAATGTTGGCTCCAGCACCTTCTATAATTATTATAAAAACAAAGAAGAGCTAGTTAATGAGCTATATAAAAGTGTACTCATGCACATGGGAGAAGTGATCATGACCGGCTATGACCCTAATCTCACAGTCTATGAACGAACCAAGGGAATTCTGAGACACATGGTGGATTACGGGCTGAATTACCCAAAAGAAATTCTGTTTCTGGAAGGATATAGCGATTCTCCTTACATCGACGAAGAAGTGAGAAATATGATGAATCCTGCGATGATTGAAATTTTTGCTGTTATCAAAGAAGGTCAGAAGCAGGGCATCATCAGCGAAATGAATCCAATGTTTTGCTGTCATCTCATCAAAGGCATGGTTGCTACTTCAATAAGGGGGTATTTGGGAGGAAAATACCCTTTTGGCGAGGAGCAGATTCGGCAAACATTGGATGCGTGCTGGAGAGCCATTAAGGTCTAGCTTCTGATATCATATTAAAACATAGAAAAGGATTCACCAGGTTTGCACCGTAATTTGATCCGCAATAAATGCCTTTGGGAGAAGTAATAGATAGTTTAGTAGAAAAACAGAATGTTATTGTAGTATTAGGATTTTTGCGTAGGTAAGGAAGAAACAACTGCTAAACGAATAAGCTGTTGCGGGACAAGAACATTGTTCCATTCAAAGTCGCTATTATAGCGGCTTTTTTGTTTTAAGGAACCAAGTTCTTGTCCTAAACTGAGGACAAGAACTTGGTTCCTTTGCCGAAAAGGACAAGAACATTGTGTCATTGCGGATTAGATTGTTATCTAAATATTATCATGACAGAACTAATGTTAAGGTCCTCAGGATTCACCATGTGATTGTTAACCCCAGGTGTGGCGGGAAAAAGCACATTAATATAAGACTTTGCCGTTTAAAAACATTTGGAATTAAGTAAATAGTTACATTTGGATGATAATTCGACTGAAAGATAACTTGTTTGAGCATTTTTGTTCAATCTGAATACTGGTTGCTCATTCGAAATTGACCCAAACTTTTCAACCAGGCCAATTCGCGGGGAGCTCTGACCGGTTACCAGGAATCGAGGCTCCTAGGTATACCCTAGACCTTTTTTAAATTTGTCTCTCGGGAGACATTAAATGCCTAAACATAAGTCCCAGCTTTAAGAGCAGCAGATGATCGGTATTCTTCATATCCAGGTTCAGCAGCCCCGAAATTTTCTCCAGCCTGTACAGTACTGTGTTGCGATGGATATATAGCTCACGTGCAGTTTCATTCACTTGGCCGTTGTTGGCGAAATAGGCTTCAAGTGTGTGCATCATCTCGCTGGTGTATTCCTCTTCTTTGTCCAGCAGTGGACGGAATAAATAAGAGCAATACCTGACCATGACCTCCTGTGGAATATGCTTGAAGAGATAAATAAATTCCAGGTCAGCAAACATGACAACCGGTTCGCTTAAACCAAGCTCCGTACTGATTCTCTCAGCATCCCCGCACTCCCGGAAGCCGTCGATGAACTCCTCCATGCCCGTTCTTACTTTACTGATAAAACATGTCCTTGTTCCGTGGTCCCATGAATGCATCAAATCCGCATACAAACGTACCGAATCCTCATACTTCCTTCGATCCTTGGCCTCTTCTTCTAGAAGGGGGAAGAGTGAATATATGCGGTTCATCACATAAAAATGATGGGATTCCAAGGAGGATGTTTTGGGATGATCCTGAAGCCTATTCTGAATCTCCCTCAGTTTGCGCTTCTGACTTTCATGGTCCCAAGCATCCGCTCTTGAGGAAGATACCATGCATACGTAAGGCGTGCTCCAAAATGTGCTTCCCAATGCTTCGGCAAATTCGAGCACCGTTTTCAAAGAGGCATTCCCCTTTAAGTAACGTTCCATGGCCGTGCCAAGACGACTGCCTGCCGCAGTAGCCTCCTGATTCTGGATGACCTCCAGATGATAGGAAAGAATAACGGCAGCTTGGTGAAAAATGCCCTCCATTTCATGTGCTTCCAGCAGATTTTCAGTTTGTATCAGCAAATAACCGTATGACTTTCCGTTTTTCAGCAGGGGAACCCTATACAACAGGTTGCTCGCCGACTTGTAAAACCGATTGTCCTGATTCCAGGGCCAATCGCTCAACAGCTCCATATCGGAACAGCGGGTCATATTATACAAGGTCTGTCCTTCAGAGGTAACGATGGCTAAAGGAACCCCTAA
The DNA here is from genome assembly GCF_037969855.1 of Paenibacillus sp. FSL W7-1088. Classification (NCBI taxonomy): domain Bacteria; kingdom Bacillati; phylum Bacillota; class Bacilli; order Caryophanales; family Paenibacillaceae; genus Paenibacillus; species Paenibacillus sp. FSL W7-1088. Next base: position 3,753,789 of record NZ_CP150216.1, on the reverse strand, counting down.
AATGCTTGTGATACTTTGAAAATAATTGGTGTACTCATCCGCCTGCATGGCAAAATCAACCAGCTTCTTCTGCGTTTCAAGCAATTCATTCAGCCGGCGGGTATCGCGTTGAAACTCGGATTGGTAGAGAGCGGTGATCTGCTCGGAGAAGGTAAACTCAAAAGGCAGCTCAATTAGGGGCAAGCCCAGCCGATCAGCTTCCAGCAGGGCTATCTCTGGTATTTCCGCCCAGTATCGACCAAGCTTGATGCCAAGTCCGGAGGCCCCACATTCATTCAGCTTTTGCAGCAAATTAACAAATTCCTCGGGTGAATCCCTAATCGCATACGCTGTAGTCAGTAAGAGTTCCCCTTCTTTCATCCAGTTAATCACATCCGGCGCATCCATCAAATTGATGGAGCTAATCGTTCGAGAAATTCCTTTTTTACCGGCTGCCAACTTCCCTTCCGATAACGGGTACACCGCCAACGCATCTTCTATAGTTAATTGCATGTCAATCCATCCTCCTAAACGATACATATCTGAATCAGGTACCGGACATCACGTAACTTTTAAGCAATTATATAGGCTCTTGTCGAATTTCTGCAATCCCTTTTGTTATATATATGTCATATAAGTTAACCCAAAACATAGAATTTTCTGTTTTTGAACCAACGTAAAGCGTATACCGTTAGATAAAAAACCAAAATTGTGTAAGGAATATTTACACGCATATTTTTTGGCTATATGATAGGACACAACTTCAAAGAGAAGAGGGGATTCAGATGCAGCTCACCCAAAATCAACAGGCAGCGGCCCAAAAGGACAGTCGTTCCATGCTTGTAATCGATGATGTCGGCAAAATCTACCCCAATGGCACTGTAGCTGTGCAGCATGCGAGTCTGCATGTGGGGGAAGGAGAATTTCTATGTTTTGTCGGTCCTTCCGGTTGCGGGAAATCTACCATTTTCAATATGATTGCCGGTTTGACGGAACCGACCTCCGGTCATCTGACCGTGCTGGGTACTTCTCCAAAGGAAGCACGTAAACAGAATGAAATTGCCTTTGTATTTCAGGAGCATACCCTGCTCCCGTGGGCCAAACTGATTGATAATGTCACCATGCCTCTTACTTTGCGTGGCGTATCCAAAAAGGAGCGGATTACCGAAGGGGAGCGGGTTCTAGAGCTGGTAGGCCTGAAGGATTATATGAAGGTGCTGCCCCGTGAGTTGTCCGGCGGAATGAAGATGAGAGTATCTATTGCACGAGCGTTGATATCCCGTCCCAAGCTGCTGTTAATGGACGAACCGTTTGGCGCCCTAGATGAAATTACCAGGCAGACGCTGCAGAATGAACTGCTAAATATTTGGGAACAGGACAAGAAGATGTCGGTTCTGTTCATTACGCATAACGTGTTCGAAAGTGTGTTCCTATCAACAAATGTCGTGGTGATGACCCCTCGTCCCGGTAAAATTTCGGATTTCATTGATATTCCGTTTGCCTATCCGAGGGATGATGAATTTCGGACCCAGCCTGAATTCGGTGAATATGTACGCAGCGTGTCCAATGTACTGAATCATTGATAGCCAGAAATGAGAGGAGAGGGAAGCAACATGGAAGAGATGGTAGCTAATCCAGCCGTTGAAACGACACCAGGTATCCGAGCTTCCGGGAAGGACAATGCCCGCAGCCATCATCCGGCAGAAGAGAGCCCAGTCATTGGACTGCTGAAAAAAATTCTGCCGCCAATCGTCGTGTTTGTCCTGTTTATCGGTGGATGGGAATTAATCGTGCGGATACTCGGAATGCCCCCATATATCTTGCCCAAGCCATCCGATATTGCCGCAGCCGCTGCTGAGAACAGCGCGAATCTGATTACGTCGGTAAGCACAACCATTGTTGAGGCGTTGATCGGTTTTACGATCAGTGTCGTGCTCGGTATTTCATTGGCCATTCTGCTGGCCCTGTCCAAAACGGTAGAAAAAAGCGTATATCCCTACGCTATTATCCTACAGACTATTCCGGTCGTTGCGGTAGCGCCAATCATAGTGATCTGGTTCGGAGCGGGAATAAATGCCATTGTGATCATTTCATTCTTAATCAGCTTTTTCCCAATTTTATCGAATACGCTGATCGGATTGAACTCAACGGATCAGAACATGAAGAATTTATTCTATCTGTATAATGCAAGCAAGCTTCAAACCATTTGGAGGCTTAGATTTCCGGCGGCACTCCCGTACATTATGGCAGGGCTGAAAATTTCATGCTCCAGTTCGGTTGTCGGAGCAATCGTGGGTGAATACATTGCAGGCATTGGTGGCGGACAAGGCGGACTCGGTTACGGGATTACCGTTGCGGCAACCCGCCTGCAAACGCCTTACCTGTTCGCCTGCGGTTTAGCGGCATCGGCCCTAGGAATCGCATTTTTTCTGATCATCAACATGGTGTCGAACAAACTTTTGAAGTCCTGGCATGAATCAGCAATGAAATGATACCAGAACCGGGGGAGAGATCCAGCATGTCCAAACATCATATGAACTTTCGTTACAAGAAATGGCTGCTGTCGGCTGCTTCTTTGATCCTACTGCTTCTGAGCGCATGCTCCAATTCCTCCGCTCTAGAATCCGCCGCCCCGGCGGGTGGGGAAGCCGGAACAGATTTGAAGCAGGTGAAACTGATCGAGGGCTGGTACGCCAAAGGGGAAGATGGAGGCTATTTTGCGGCATTGCAGCAGAACTATTATAAGGACAAGGGGATCGACATGACAATTCAGCCAGGAGGCCCTGAGGTGTCAACCATGCAGCTTGTCGCTGCAGGCAAAGCTGAATTCGGCATCTCTTATGCGGATGAAATTTTGAAGGCGCGGGAACAGGGAATCCCTGTTGTCGGTATCCTTGCCGGTTTTCAAAGCACACCGCAGGTTCTGATGTACCACAAGGGGGAGAACATTCAGGATTTCACAGACCTGAACGGCAAAACCGTATACATCGGTACAGCGGTGCCTTACTGGGAATATATCAAGAGCCAATACAATCTGACAGATGTAAAAGAAATGAAGTATAACGGGCAGCTGGTCAATTTTATCAATGACCCCAGTTCTCTCAATCAGGGTTACATCACGAATGAGCCTTACGCGCTTTCTCAGCAGGGGGTTGAGGTGGATTATCTGAAAATCGCCGATTCCGGTTATGCGAACTATGCAGACGTTCTTTTCACGACGGAAGATTACCTTAAAGAGCACCCTGATGTTGTTGAAGCTGTGGTGCAGGCAAGTCAGAAAGGTTGGAGCTATTATCTAGACAACTATGAAAAGGTAAACCCGTTTATCCAAACCTACAATCCCGATATGACGGTAGAAGCAATGAATTATGAGGCAGTGCAGGAAAAACCCTTTATTCTTAACAAGGATTCCGAAGCAAATGGTGTTGGTTACATGACAAAGGAACGCTGGAGCACCCTGCAGGATCAGATGATCAAGGGCGGAGGATTAACGAAATCACTAGATGTTACCCAGGCGTTTACAACGGAGTATCTGATGAAGCCATAGACCTGAACCAAAAGTATTTGAAGCTTCAAATCAGAAATTTCAGAAAAAATGAGGGGACTTAATATGTTCAAACTTGGAAATCGAAAGAGCTATTGGCAAGTGTCCGAAACGCTGGTGGATCTGAGGCGAACGCAAAAGTACGGCAAGTCAGTAACCCTCCCTGCACAGCCGCAGGAAGTCATATTTGATCTCGACCATACGGCAGTTATTGTCATCGATATGCAGAATGATTTCTGTACACCGGGTGGATGGCTGGATTCCATTGGGGTCGATACCTCTCCGCTCCTTAACCCGGTCAGCCGGCTGAACCGACTGATGCCCGAGCTGCGCAAAGCGGGAGTGCCTGTGATATGGGTGAACTGGGGCAATCGGGAAGACCGAATGAACGTGCCGCCATCCGTGCTTCATGTATACAATTCGGATGGGCGAGGCAACGGCATCGGGGACCCGCTGCCGGGGAACGGCTCCAAGGTGCTGGAGAAAGGCAGTTGGGGAACGGCCATTGTCGATGGTCTGGATTCGTCCCCCGATGATATCTATGTGGATAAATATCGCATGAGCGGGTTCTGGGATACACCACTGGACAGTATTCTACGCAATCTCAATATTCAAACGGTGTTGTTTGCCGGAGTAAATCTCGATCAGTGTGTCATGCATACACTGCAGGACGCGGCTTGTCTCGGATATGACGGCATACTTCTGGAGGATTGCTCGGCAACAAGCTCCCCGGATTTCTGCATAGAAGCGACATTGTACAATATCAAGCAATGTTATGGCTTCGTTACGGATTCCACCTGGTTGGTACAAGAGCTGAGCGGGGCAGCGACTCCTATAGAGAGAAATACCTCAGAAGAGCTGGCATCGTTAGAAGGCTGAGCGGAAGGATGGGATGAAGCAATGAAGGACCAATGGAACGCCACTGTCAACCAGGTGATCGTTGAACCGACAGGTCAGGGTAGGCTGAACGGACTCAGCTTGATGGTCAAGGATGTATATGCCGTCCGTGGCAATACAAATGGCGCGGGTAATCCGTGTTGGCTCCAGACGCATGGGCCCGAGGCGGAACACGCGGAAACGCTCAACCTGCTATTGCAGCAAGGAGCAAGGCTAACGGGCATGACGCATACGGATGAGCTGATGTTCAGCTTGAATGGTGAAAATGTTCATTATGGAACACCAGTGAATCCAAGGGCTCCCGATCGCATCCCTGGCGGTTCATCGAGCGGATCGGCGGTTGCTGTCGCCGCTGGGCTTGCTGACTTCTCCCTTGGAACGGATACGGGAGGATCGGTACGTGTGCCATCTTCGTACTGTGGAATTTATGGAATGCGTCCATCACATGGCATTGTCTCCGCGAAAGGCGTTATTCCACTCGCTCCCAGCTTCGACACCGTCGGTTGGATGGCACGTGATCTCGAGACGCTGTGCCGGGTAGGAGAAGTGCTTTTGCCGCAGACAGACTCGGGTACAGGCTTCAGTCGGGTGCTCATTGGTGAGGATGCGTGGGAGCTTGCTGACACGGAGAGCAAAGATGCGCTTACCCCTTACCTGAAGCTGCTATGCGGCATGGCTGCGAGCCATGAAACAGTTCGCATCGCCCCGCAGGGTCTGCCTGAATGGATGACCATGTTCAGGACGATCCAAGGCTATGAAATATGGCAGGAGCATGGGGAGTGGATTGAACGTGAGCAGCCAACCTTCGGGCCAGATACGGCCGGGCGATTCTCCTGGGCAAGCACTGTTGAACGTGCCGATCAGGAGAAGGCAGCCAAACGCCGGGTTGAGGTGTGCAAGCACATGACTGACCTGCTCAGAACGGATACAGTGCTTGTGATTCCGACGACAACTGGAGCAGCCCCGAAGCTGGGCTTGGGCGGGCCTTTAATTGAAGAACGAAGAGTGAAAACGATGCGTTTAACCTGCATTTCCGGCTTGTCGGGTCTGCCGCAGCTTACGATTCCCGCTGCGGAGGTACTGGGCCGCCCGGTCGGTATTTCAATCATTGCAGGTCCAGGACAGGATCAACGTCTGCTGGAATGGGCCACATCCTTTCTTTCAGCAGTAAATTCAGAAGTAAAAGGGTAGGAGCATCATTGGATATATGGACATGAAGCTACGCGTAAAAACAATAAAGCCTCAGGAGAAAGGGTGTCAGTTATGTTTCAACGATATGAAGGAACAGCGTGGGAAGAACGATTTTTGCCCCGTCTGACAAGCAAACAGGTCAAAGAACTGCCGAAGGATAAGGCGCTGGTTATTCTCCCAGTCGGAGCTGTGGAGCAGCATGGCCCCCATCTGCCCGTATATACGGACACTTTGATTGGGGAAGCGACATTATCACAAACGCTGGAGCGGGTTCGGGAGGATAAGGAGATCTGGCTGCTGCCTCCGATCTCGTATGGCAAAAGCAATGAACATATTGGACTTCCAGGCACCATTTCCTTATCGGCGAGCACACTGCATGCCATCATGCTGGACATTGCAGAAAGTCTGAAGGCCAGTGGATTTCGCAAGTTACTGTTGTTTAATACCCATGGCGGCAACGTGGATTTGCTGAATACAGTATCACGAGAAATACGGATCAGAACGGGGATGATGGTTTTCTATCTCAGTCCCAGCAGTCTGAATGTGGCAGAGGATCTCCTGTCTTCCGAGGAGCTGGAATATGGTATTCATGGTGGCGATTATGAGACTTCTCTCGTGATGTCCATCAAACCGGACTGGGTGAAGGAGGAGTTCCTCGTTAAAGAGCTTCCCGATATGTCCTCTTACCGCTTTCTTACATTAGAAGGGAACATCCGCTTCGCCTGGAAGATGGCTGATATCTCCGCTACCGGCATTGCTGGCGATGCTACGACGGCCACGCCTGAGAAAGGCAGGATTATTCAGGATAGAATCTCAACGATTTTGTCGGAGGCTCTGGAGGAACTGTGTGATTTTGAAATCACCGATGTCCGTGGGACTGAACCGGTTCAACAGCCAGCAGGAAGCACCCCGTGAAGCTCGTCAGTCTGAAACACGGCGATGGTGAACAGGCAGCGATTGAACATGCGGAACGATTCTTTCTTCTAGAGGAGATCAACAAGGCGGAAGGAAGCACATGGGGCACCTCCGTTATGGAGATCTTGCAGCAAAGCCAGCTAGACGAGTTAATCCAGTGGTATCAGAAGCACGGGGACAGAACAGTTTCATCCATCCCTTTCATACCTTCAGAGGGAGCCATACCTGCTCCTCTCTTCCGCCACCCTCGTAAAATATGGGGAATTGGCATGAATTATGTGCAAAAAGCGATCGATCTCGCATCTACTCCTCCAGAGCGTGAGCCGGTCTGCTTCATGAAGCCGGACTCAAGCCTGATCGGGCCGGAAGAGTATATCCAGCTGACGGCTCAGGATGTGAATGTGACATCAGAAGCTGAGCTTGGCATTATCATCGGCCGAACCTGCAAAAATGTGCCGGAAGAACGTGCGCAGGAGGTCATTGCAGGTTTTGCCGCAACGCTTGATATGACTAACCAGGACATTCACGCACGGAACCCCAGATTCCTGCAGCGATCCAAGTTATTCGATACATTTTTCAGTCTTGGACCACAACTAATAACACCTGATGAAATAAGTGATCTGCAGAGCCTCGTGGTTGAAACGGTGTTAAATGATGAGGTTACTCATAGCAATACGGTGTCTCACATGATGTATCATCCATGGTTCATTGTCTCGTATTTTTCACAGATGATGACTCTCTATCCGGGAGATGTGATCATGACAGGCACACCAGGGTCCGTCCGGATTCAGCAAGGAGATGTCGCCGAGTGTAGAATCAGTGGCTTTATGACGCTTCAAAATCCGGTAGCAGTAGTAGAGTAAATCATCCGTAATTTTCCTTGGGGAGTGGTAATGAGATGAACAAGTACAGACAAAAGGGAACTGTCGTTTTACTCGCAGCAATGATTTCCTTATCCACATTACTGGCGGCTTGCGGGAAACAGCCAACTGCTGAGAATGCCTCTGCTACGGGGGGAAGCGAGGAACTCACGGCAATTACACAGGTGACGAACTGGTTTGCACAAGCAGAGCACGGGGGGCTGTATGCGGCAAAGGAACAAGGATATTACAATGAGACCGGTCTCGATATGACCATCCAGGCAGGTGGGCCGCAGGTGTCTCCAACACAGATCGTGGCTTCAGGCAAGGCGCAGTTCGGACTTGCTACAGCGGATCAATTGCTGGTCGCTCGTGAAGAAGGAATCCCTCTTGTAGCGATTGCAACGATATTCCAGAAAAGCCCGCAGGGACTTATGGTTCATGCCAATCAGAACATGTCCTCCCTGGCCGATTTGAACAACCGCTCCGTATACGTGGGTACAGGCTCGGTGTTTTGGGATTTTGTGAAGAGTAAATACCAATTGGGTAACGTGAAGGAATTGGCTTATACCGGTTCTTTGGCTCCTTTTGTAGCCGATGAAACGGTTGCGATTCAGGGATATGTAACCAGTGAACCTTACGAGATGAAGCAGCAGAATGTGGATATTAATTTCCTGCTACTGGCAGATGCCGGTTATAACCCGTACTCCAATGTGCTGTTCACCACGGAGCAGTATATTCAGGATCATCCTGATATTGTGCGTGGTTATGTCGAGGCTTCGATGAAGGGCTGGGATTATTACAAGACCAATTATGATACCGTGAATGACGTCATTTTAAAGGAAAACCCTGATTTTACGAAAGAAAAGCTGAACTATGCCGCAGAAGCGCTTATCCCGTTTGTATATGAAGGTGATGCAGCGACACATGGTGTTGGCTATATGACAGAGGAACGCTGGACGGAGCTCGGAAAGCAGCTTAAGGAGATTGGGGCCTTGAAAGAGGAGCCTGATGTCAGCAAGGTGTTTACGGATGAATTCTTGCCGAAGTCCTAAGAGATTCCTTTGGGAGATCAGTATTACAAATACGGGAGGGGAACCGAATGAATGAACATTGGATAGCCGTATTGAAAGAACGCATGGATCCGGAATTGCTGCAGTGGGAGGAGGCGGCGCTTGCCAAATATTCGATGGATTATCATCACTTCTCTCCTGTGCTGGCCAGTCAGCTGCAGGGTAAGATCGCCGAGTGCATCGCCAGTCCGCACACCGAGGAAGAACTTGACGATCTGCTCTCCATAGCAGCAGAGCTGGGAGTTCCGCTCACCATCAGGGGGAACGGAACCGGCAACTATGGCCAATGTGTTCCGGTCACAGGCGGAATCGTCCTGAATCTGGCCAAATACAACAAGGTGCTCGAAATGGGAGAAGGCACGATGCGGATCCAGGCCGGGGCCAGACTCGGCAAAATGGAATCCACTGCCCGCAAGGCAGGTTACGAGCTGCGTACGATGCCTTCCACCTTTCAATCTGCGACGATCGGCGGGTTTTTATGCGGCGGTTTTGGCGGCATCGGTTCGATCAGCTGGGGGACGATCTGGGATGGGCTGGTACGTTCTCTAAAAATCAAGACCGTTGAGGTTCATCCCCGTACCATTGAGCTCCAGGGAGACGAAGTGCTGCCTTACCTGCATACTTACGGTACAATCGGCATTTTGTCCGAAGTGGAAATCAATCTGGCTCCCCGAGTGGAATGGATGCAATGGGCAGTGACCTTTGACCGTTTTGAACAGGCTTTTCGCTTCGGGCAGGCGGTTGCTGAGGACACTTCCTTGATGAAACGGCTAATTTCCATCCATGAATGGCCGGTACCATCCTATTTTCTCCCGCTTGATCTCCCCGCTGACCATGCTGTCGCATTACTGGAAGTGGATACGGCCAACGAATCCCAGCTTGAATGTATCCTATCGGAGTATGGAGGTCACTTGGCTATGAAGGTCTCTGCCGAACAGTATCACAAAGGTGTAGGTGTCTCCGATTTCACATGGAATCATACAACATTGTGGGCACGCAAGGCAGATCCTGGCTTGACTTACCTGCAGCTAAATTTTGATCCATCCAGTGCCCTTGAGCAAATCTCATTAATGAAAAAGGAATATCCGGAAGTGATGAATCATATCGAGTTTGCCCGCCAAAACGGAAATTTGCTAATCTCCGGCCTGCCGCTGGTTCCCTTCACAACGGAGGAAAACCTGAATCAGCTGATGGAATGTTACGAGAAAAACCGCGTTATAGTCAACAATCCGCATACATGGGATTTGAAGGAAGGCGGGCGATCATACGCCCATGATCGTTTGTGGGAAATTAAACATCACAACGACCCGAAGGGAATTTTGAATCAGGAGAAATTAAAGCGTTCGGCAGTTAGCGGTATCTGATCAACGGATGATGGAAGAATGGCGCAGCCTGCAGCAGTTAACGTGCCATGCGGATTTTAATAGTCAATCCGTATCTACAGCAAAGGAGCGAGTTGCATGAAATTTGGAAATGTCGTCATCCGCCGAAAGGTCCCTTGCACGATGCGCGACGGCATAACGTTGTATTCAGATATATACCTGCCGGACGAGACAGGAGAATATCCTGTGCTGCTGATGCGCCAGCCCTACGGACGGTCGATTGCTTCTACCGTTACGCATGCCCACCCCGTCTGGTATGCAAGTAAGGGATATATCGTTGTAATTCAGGACGTCAGGGGGCGGGGTGAGTCGGAAGGCGAATTTAATCCGTTTGTTCAAGAAGCAGAGGACGGATTTGATACCATCGAATGGGCAGCCGATCTGTCCGGCTCGACCGGGAACGTAGGCATGTACGGTTTCTCTTATCAAGGCCTCACACAATGGGCAGCGGCTTCCCTTCACCCGCCTGCGCTCAAGGCGATTGCACCGAGCATGTGTCCGGCTGACATGTATCATGGCTTATTTTATCCGCATGGCTCCTTCGCACTTGGCAACCATCTGCCGTGGGCTTTCCAGCTGGCTCGTGACACGGCACAAAGAGCGGGTGACTTCGAAACGGCAGAGCAATGCTCACGACTCATGCGCAGCCCCGAGGAGATGCTCTGGAAAATGCCATTGAATGAAAGACATCCGATTCTGGAGCAATACTTTCCCGCATTTTATGATTGGATCGATCATCAAGCGTACGATGAGTACTGGGAGAAGATGAACTGGATCAACGATATCGTAAAGGAACCCGTGCCTGCGCTTCATATTGGGGGATGGTATGACGGTTTCCTCATGGGCACGTTACAGTCGTTCGAAGCTCTGCAAGCTACGGCCACGCCGGATTGCTTTCATCGGCTCATTGTCGGCCCGTGGGCCCATATTCCATGGGGGCGCAGAGCGGGCGGAATCGATCATGGCGAGCAGGCGGATGGTGGTCATCATCTGGAGCAGCTGCGCTGGTTTGATTATTGGCTGAAGGGCAAGGAAGACATGGAACTGCCTGGTGAACTGCCGATCCGATATTTTGACCAATTGAGTCATGAATGGCACACGGCGGAACAGCTGCCTTCTCTATATGAGGATGGGGCCTCTCCGTCCGAATGGTTTTATCTGTCCGGGTCACAGACCCCGGCGAACGGTGCGGCAGGAGGCGGGAGACTCGAAAAGCATAAGGAAGATGTGGAGGAGGCTGTGCCGGATGTATTCGTGTACGACTCACGTCTGCCGATGCGCCTGGACTCTTACCTGCCCACCGACCGAGCTGCTATTCAGGAACGGCAAGAGATTCTGGTATACACGGGAGGACCGCTTGCAGAGGATATCCCTATTTTTGGGTCTCCGGTGTTATCCGTGCAGTACCAAACATTGGGAGGTCCGACGGATCTGGTGGCTATCCTCACGACCGTATCCGAGAAAGGGGCGGCCCGGCTACTGAGTGTGGGTCGCACGGAAATCTGCAGTGAAGGAGCAGATGATTCCAATGAATGGAGAACAGCGCAGATCCGGCTGCGTCCCTTGGCGGCCACCCTTCCGGCAGGCTCGTATGTCCGGCTTGAGTTGACAGGCAGCGCCTTCCCGTTATTCGCCCGGCATCCAAACGGTGTTAGGGACGAGATGAACAGCACGGGAACAGGTGGGTTGAAGATTGCCACCACGGCTGTTCGCAGTACAGAACAGGACATATCCTGTTTGAGGCTGCCGGTAAAAAGATAAAAAGCGAAGCGTAAATTAAAATCAGTCAAAGTGAGGTTGAATGTATATGGTGAACATTCCAGGTCTGGTTGCTGGTAACTTTGAGAATTGTCCCGTCCACAAAATTTCCGCACAGGATACGAATAAGTTCATCCTGCTGTGCGACAGGGAGCAGGTTCCTTTCACTTCATTCGTGGAGATCTTCGAGGTTGGAGGCAGAACTCCATCCAATGAACACCGGGAAGCTTATGAATATTTTTATGTGTTAAAAGGGGAGGGGCTAGCCAAAGTTGGCAACGAATATGAGACGCCGATCCGCCAAGGTTCATTCATTATCATTCCACCGGGCAACCATCACGATATTATTAACACGGGCAGCACACGTCTGTATTGTCTGACGACCATGGTGCCGGACGAAATGTTCTCGGATATGATCAAAGCGGGTCCGGCCACCGAGCTTGACGAGGAGGATCTGGCCGTGCTTCAGGCGCTGGCTACCGCACAATGAGTGCAGGGCTGCGTTTCATTAATGTATGCCTTCCGCGCCGGGAAGACCTCTGTCTTTATGAACTACAGGCGGAGGCTGGAAAATGGGTTAGTATCCGTCGGCAGGATCGTTTTCTTGATGCACGGGAGAGCGGTGCTTCCCGTATGATGGTCCCGCACCAGGCTGGATCGGATCTGAAACGGCTCGCAGACGCGGATTGCATCGATCTGCAGGGTGGGATGATGCTTCCTGGCCTGGTTGACTGTCATATGCATCTGGATAAGGCCTTCTCGCTTGAGCAGGTGTCGAACCGATCCGGCACACTTCATGAAGCCATTCTCAATTACAGCCAGGCTGTACAGACATTCAGCAAGGAGCAGCTAGCGGAACGCATGCTGACTGCCGCCAGAATGGCACTGAGCTACGGAACCACGACCATAAGGAGCCACCTCGACTTCCCTGTTCATTTGGGGAGAGAGGTGGCCTTTCGGACAATTGAGGCAGCCTTGGAGGTACGGGAGAAGTTGAAGGGTAGTATGACTATTCAATATGCGCTCATGGTTCCGTTCCGCGGCAATCAAGAAGCTGCGGATGAGGCAATCGAGGAAGCACTGCGGATGGGAATTGATGTACTGGGCGGAGCCCCTCATCTGGCAGACGACTCTGAAAGAGAGATTGGCAGGATTTTTCGGTTAGCAGAACGTTTCGGAGTACCCATTGATCTGCATGCAGATGAAAGTGATAATCCAGGAAAAAAGACCGTACTGAGCTTAGCAGAGCATACGATTCACTACGGTTATCAGCGCAGAGTGACGGCAGATCATCTGTGCTCGTTGTCTGCCATGACGGAAAACGATGCACAGCATGTGATGGCGAAGATGAAGGAAGCCGGTTTGAACGCGGTAACGCTGCCTGCGGTGAACCTGTATCTTCAAGGACGGGAAGATCGCGGCCTGGTAAGACGGGGCACAACACGCATTCGCGAGCTGCTTGCAGAAGGCATTCCGCTTGCTGCGGCCTCCGACAATATTCAAGACCCGTTCCATCCGTTCGGCCGCGGGGATCTGATACAGATCGCCCAAATCACATCATATGCGGCCCATATGGGCAGTGAACGGGATTTAGCACAGCTGCTGCGGATGATCACGGATATACCTGCTGCAATCACGGGCTGCAACAAGTATGGAATAGAAGAAGGACATGACTGCAACTTTGTAGTCACGGATGCTTCGGATGTCACGCAGCTGCTATCAGGTACAAAAATGAGTCGCTGGGTGTATGCCTCGGGCAGATGGCAGTCTGCTTTGCATACAGCTCAGACATTCGCGTCTGAATGGTAACATGATTTGCAACAAACAGGAATTTCCGTCAGTTGAACATAGAAGAGAAAGAAGGTGGCAAGATGGTTCCACAAGTCACAGGCACACAGACGATGGTCGTCAGTCCTCATTCTTTGGCCAGTGCGGCAGGATCGCGTATTTTGCAGCAGGGAGGTAACGCCTTTGATGCCGCCGTGGCGGTGAGCGCCTGTCTTGCTGTCGTATACCCACATATGACGGGACTGGGAGGCGATTCCTTCTGGCTGACCTATAGCACCGAAGAGAGAAAAGTCAGGGCATATAACGCGAGTGGACGTTCGGGCAGTCGGATTACCGCCAGCTGCTTTGAAGGCGAGTCAGCCATCCCGCAGCGGGGACCCCGCAGCGTCATTACCGTGCCGGGTATGGTGGACGGCTGGGATGCCATATTACAGGAATATGGCTCGAAGACGCTGGCAGAGGTGCTTGAGCCCGCGATCCAATATGCGCTGGAAGGCTTCCCGCTGTCGCCGGACCAGCATGTCAATACGGCCGAGCGTTTCGATGTGCTGGCAGCTTATCCACAGACAGCCGACATCTATCTGCCCGGAGGTAAAGTTCCGGAGCAAGGCAGCCGCTTTGTGCAGTCTGCTTTGGGAAGCAGCCTGCTCCAGGTTGCAGACCAGGGCCGAGACGTATTTTATTCAGGCAGTGTTGGTCAGGAGATTGTTCGCTCACTTAAGGAGCAGGGAGGTCTACTGACACTGGAGGACTTTGCGAGACACAGAGGTGAATGGGTGGAGCCGATCAAAGGGAGTTACCGAGGGCTTGATCTTTATCAGGTCCCGCCGAATTCACAGGGCTTTACCGGTATAATGGCGCTTCAAATTCTAGAACAGTTTGATTTGGACAGTATAGAGCATGGTTCCTATGCGTACTATCACCTGCTCGTGGAGGCGCTGAAGCTGAGCTTCCGTGATCGCGATCGTTATTTGACAGATCCACAATTTTCATCCATTCCTCTGGAACAGCTGCTATCCAAATCCTATGCTGCGAAGCTCGCGGCCTGCATTGATATGGAGCGAGCCCTGCCGATGGATTCTCAACCGGTAGGTCATGATACGGCATATGCGGCGGTAGTAGACAGTGAGGGCAATGCCGTTTCATTTATCCAAAGTCTCTACTTTGAGTTCGGCTCGGCCGTGGTTGGGGGAGACACTGGTATATTGCTGCAGAACCGAGGCTCATTCTTCTCCCTGGATCCGACACATGTGAACAGGCTGGAGCCGGACAAAAGAACCTTTCATACGCTGATGCCGGCAATGGCATGCCGTGATGGGAAGCCGTATATTTTGTACGGTACCCAGGGAGGAGAAGGTCAGCCCCAGACACAGACCGCGCTGCTGACCCGCATGGTGGATTATGGCATGGCCCCCCAGACCGCTGTACGTGAACCCCGCTGGGTGTGGGGAAGAACATGGGGAGAGGCAACGCAAGAATTGAGAGTGGAGGGCCGGATCGCAGCAGAAGTGCAGCAGCGCTTACAGCTCACCGGACACAAGGTACAAAAAGTTGAAGATTTTGCTAGAGTCATGGGACATGCGCATGCCATTATGATCGATGACAATGGCTTCCTGCTCGGGGGCACAGACCCCCGCTGCGATGGTGCGGCTATCGGATGGTAAACCAAAACCAGGTGAAAGGTCTGGGTGCATACTGCCCAGGCTTTTATTATGGCTTTAGCCAGTTGAGTGCGTGAAACGCGCGAAACAAAAACCACCGCTAAATAAACCGTTATAGTATCTGTTATACAGAGGTAAGAATAAGTAAGGAGCCGTGCTGTAACACGACTCCAGTGTACATTAACTACATAAAGAGCAGTCGGCCGCTCGGTGGTGGTCGGAATAGACTGATACCTTAGGGTGGGCGGTCTATTTCTTTTCATGTAAGCAAGAAGCACCAAAATAAAAATGTCGAAAAGGAATATTAATGAAAGTGTGTCTTTGCCTCAATGCTTGGGTTTATGGTTATTTCGTGATTGGACTTGCTTTTTTACCCATAATGTAAATTCCAATCCAGCCTAGCAATAATAGGATCTGAGCCAGAGCGACCAGCCACAACACTTGCGTGTAACCTCCTATAATGCAAAATATAGTATTGACTAGGGGGAACCCCACGAAAGTAAACATGATAGAAAAATCTTTTTTGGGAGTGATTGAATAATTAACCTTCCGGTCCCAAAACTTTATAAAAGCTAATGCTAAAATTCCGATTGTAATTACAGAAAGTGTAATCAACATCACCCATTGCATATTAGAGGTTCTTTCGAAGAACGGACCCATATAATTAAAGAAGTTAGATAAGGGTGAGAACATACACGCTAATGACAGAATGGCCGCCAGAAACGGATAGATATAACCAATTGATTTACTGTAGCCTTTCTTTTTATGCCACCATTCACCAATTAGAATAAAGATGGTCCAATATCCCGCTATATAAATCCATCCTGTAAAATTCATCACAGGTTCCCCATAGATTTGAGGCTCACCGGCTAGCGGATAATAAGTCCATCTTGCCATGAGTCCATCTGTAGTCTGAAATATCTGTTTAACAGCCACCGGGTCCAATGAAAAGTCAAAAACCATAGCGCTCAATCCCGTAATAAATGGTTTAGTCCAGGACGGTATATTTACAGACTTTAGAACACGCAAAGTTGAATAAATGATCAGAAACTCAATAATAGGGACAGTAATCGGTATATTAAATAACATTAAAATACTCCGCCCATAGGCGTAAAAACCTTCCCCAAGCGATGAAGCAGTAATTTCAAAAACGGCTGCGTAAAAAAACACAAAACCTATAAACTGCAGTAGAACCGTTTTGGGATGTGTTTCCTTATCAAGGATGTAGAAAACCATTAGAACAGCAGCAATTAAGACGATAATATCTTGAATTATCCATACAGGCACTACAGTTATATCACTCATATTTCACCTCCATTTAAGTTTAAAAATAGAATTGAACGTTCAAATAAATTATAATTTCACTGTGTTACTTAAACAACAGCCTGTTCGATTGAGATATGTTAGTTATCATACAAACCACCTTAGATTTGTTCATTATTTCAAATTGGGAGGATATTATGGCAGACAAAAAAACAGATCACAGAGTGAGGTATACAAAAATGGTTATCAAAGAAAGCCTGTTGAAGCTTTTGACAGAACGGTCTATCAATAAAGTTACCGTGACCGACATTTGCAGAGAAGCAGGGATTAATCGCAACACCTTTTATACACACTATGCTAATCAGTTTGAGCTTCTTTCAACGATTGAAAATGATCTTTACGAAGACATTAAGCAAGTTGGGATGAGTACTTCAAACCCTCAAACGCTATCTTTTGAATTATGTAAGTATATCAAAGCAAATAAAACGATATGTGAGGTTCTGTTCTCAGAGCATGGCGATAAAGAATTATTGGAACGAATCCTTTATATCAGTCACGATTTAACTATTGAACGATGGAAGACGGAATTAAAATATTTTGATCCACAATTATTTGAGTCCTGGTATACGTTCACCGCTCATGGCAGTATAGCTATTATTAAAAAGTGGGTGAGTAGTGGTCTGAAGGAAAGCCCCAGTCAAATTGCAGCTTTTATTGATAAAGCTACGGAATCCGTATCTAAAGCTTTTTATTCTGAAGAATTGTAGGATTTCCCCGCTTCTCACCAAAAAGCCCGGCAGCTTCTACGCAGTATGATTGTTGAAACTCACGAAGGCAAGGTGTGCGTTATTGTATTCGTAGGTCATGTCAAAGGAATTATCCCTATCGACGAAACTGAGTTTGAAAACGGGGAGGGGGGATCATTCTTGGCTGCATCAGTTTAAACTTCTGGATGAATGCGCATTTCATGATCTAAAATTGAATAATACTTGCCCTAACTGTAGATCAACGATACCTTTCTTGTTGTCGAATAGACAGTTAGAACATGCATTTCAGTGCAAGTGTGGATATGCTTTTGCTACTTTTCATATGTCCAGTTGGAACGAATGGAGAAGCGCCTGATCAAATGAATCCTGCTGTCCTTCGTTGGGTGGTGTCGAGGGACAAGAACATGGTCCCATTGAAGTCGCTATTTTAGCGGCTCTTTTATTTTATCGGTACAAGTTCTTGTCCCAAGCCAAGGACAAGAACTTGTTCGAATTACCGAAATAGACAACAACATGTTCCTATTCCCGATTAGATAAACATCTAAGTTTAGAGATGAGTTTCTTTATGAGTGATTTAACAGACTAGGGCTTCAAGGCTAGAAGGTATTTGATAAAAACCCAACACTTCAAAGATCTAAAACCTTCCTGTACATAGTCTTGGTCTTCAGTGGAGAAGGGATTTGGCTAGCAAACGTGTAAAAAGAATTTTTTTAACGCTCTTCGTTTCTTATGTCCGAAGGGGCATGTACTAAAGTACTATTATTCATGTTGAAAAGAGGTATACTGGATACCGAGGTGAATCCAATGTGGTTTAAGAGAAGACTGAATACCGCTTCAGATGCAAAAGAACATATCGACCCTTTATCCGCTTCGCGGCTCCCTGTGTTAATATGGCTATGCCTTGTTACCACCGCAACCCTTATACTACAGACCATGTCAGCACCCATTATTATCCCGAGTGTTTTTTTCGTCATAGTGATGCTCGCCCATAGTTACTTTTACTGGATAACAGGTTCAGTCGTTGCTTATTCCAAGCCGTTATATATTATAATACAAGCAAGTTTAATATACATTAGTGCTATTCTTATGCCGGATGGCATGCCGGCGATCCTGATTGGTCTTATACCTGTATTGATCGGGCAAACCGTTGCGATCTATTTCGAAACAACAAAAGTGGTTTTCGTTGCATTTGTGCTCTATGCCATGTTTTGTTCTTTAACTTTATTTAATCGAACTGGCCCTGAGGCGGCACTGCTTGTTTTATTACTTTTACTCATGATGGTTGTAGTCATATCTTACGCGTCATTGTTTTACAAACAAGTTAATGCACGTGTCAGAACCCAAAATTTCTTGCGGGAATTAGAGCTGGCTCACCAAAAAGTAGAGGAACTTACACTCACTGGTGAGAGACAGCGGATGGCTAGAGACTTACATGACACATTGGCCCAAGGCCTTGCCGGAATTATTATGCAATTGGAGGCTGCAAGTATTCATCAAGAAAAGGGGAACCAGCTCAAAGCACAGGAGATCATACGCAATGCCATGGTACAAGCCAGACAATCATTGGCGGATGCACGACGAGCAATAGATGATTTACGCACGAAATCAAACCCTTCCATCACGCTGAGCGAGGCGTTTCAAGAGCAACTGGAACGATTCCGACAGGCGACTGGCATTACAACTGAATTTCAGGGAGAGCTCTCTTCACAGTTGAACAAAGTGCAGATGGAGCATATCTTGCATATTTTGAGCGAGTCCCTTATGAATATCGCTAGGCACGCACAAGCGAACCTTGTCAAGATAACTACCAGCCATAGCAATAATAAGTTTAACCTGAACATCATCGATAACGGCCAAGGGTTTAACACGGATCGCATCGGAAAATTACATGGCCATTACGGCTTAATTGGTGTACAGGAGCGCGCCAGACTCATTGGCGGGAGTATTGAGATTGACAGTAATGCACAAGGAACAGCTGTACACTTAAGCTTTCCATTATAATCGGTAGGAGGAGAGGGATAGCCGCATGAAGCACAAAGTCATGATTGTGGATGACCATTGGGTTGTACGAGAAGGTCTGAAGCTTATTCTGGAAACAGACGACAATTACTGCATTGTAGGAGAAGCCGACGAAGGTGTTGAAGCATTAAAACTGATGGAAATTTCTGAACCGGATGTCATCCTGATGGACCTTAACATGCCAGGGGGACTTGGGGGACTGGATACCATGAAACGGATGCAAGAACAAGGCCTGCTTATTCCCGTTATCATTCTTACCACATATAACGAGGACGAACTTATGATCGAAGGTTTATCCCTGGGTGCCAAAGGATATCTTTTAAAGGATACCAGCCGTGAAAACCTATTCCGTACATTAGACTCTGCACTCCGTGGAGAGACTTTGCTTCAGCCAGAGATTACTGCCAGAGTATTTGCTCATCAGACCCGATCGTTAGCCAGAAAAACGGAGCCTACCTTGCTTAGCGATAAAGAAACGATTGTTCTGCAAGCCATCGCAAGAGGAATGCGTAGTAAGGAGATTGCTTTCGATATGGGCATTGCCGAACGTACGGTGAAAGCTCATCTTACGAATATTTACAACAAACTTGGCGTAGATTCACGGTCTGAAGCGGTTGCTGTCGCTGTCGAAAAGGGACTCCTGCATCTCTAAGTAAAAAAATGCCTCGCGTACGTCTTGATTTAACTAACGTACATGCCCCATCTTGCCCGATCGTACATTTAGGGAATGCCCTTATGTACGATTTTTTTTCGTCTATTTTTCAATACAATACAGACATAGGGTGGTGATGAAACACTTCCTAATTGCAGCAAGTTGAAAGGGGCATGACATTTATTATGGCAAAATGGTTATATCGTCTCGGAGCCTGGTCTTCGAGGAAAAGAAAAGCAGTAATTACGGCAGGAATCACACTTCTCATTGTAATGGCAGCTCTCGGTCTGGGCATGGGGCCTTCGTTTACAGGTGAGATGACTATACCTGGAACAAAATCCGAGCAGGCTGCCGAGGTATTGAAATCCGAATTTCCAGCGTCGGATGGTGGTGGTCAGATACGTCTGATTTTCAAAGCTGATCAGGGTTTGCTCACATCAGAGGGTAATCAATCCAAAATAAAAAAGGCGTTGAAAGATGTTAAAACGGATTTGTCCGTCGTCTCCGTTTCCAATCCTTACGAAACCATGACACTAAGTCCAGACAAAAAAATCGGATATGCTGATATTACGTATAAACAGGCCGCAAGTGAAGTAGGAGAACATTCAAAAGAACATGTATTAAACATAGCAGAAACATTAACGAAGAATGGAGTGCAAACAGAACTCGGAGGCAGTGTGGCTTTCTCTGAAATTGAAATAGGCGGCATCTCTGAAGTAATTGGAATTCTGATTGCGTTTATGATTCTGGCTTTTACCTTCACATCATTTCTTGCAGCCGGATTACCTATTCTGACAGCAGTTATCGGTTTGGGAATTGGCTTGATGACCGTAATCGTTGGATCAAACTTTGTATCCATGTCTTCATTTTCAATTACACTCGCTGTCATGCTTGCTTTAGCCGTAGGTATTGACTACGCTTTGTTCATTATATCCCGTTACCGTCAACAGCTGGCCGAAGGTTATGACCGTGAGACGGCCATTGCGCAAGCCAATGCTACTGCCGGAGGATCAGTCGTTTTTGCGGGATTGACCGTTATTATCGCCCTTGTAGGACTATCCGTTGTTCAAATTCCGTTTATTACCATGATGGGCTTGGCCGCAGCAATCAGTGTATTTGTCGCTGTGCTTATTGCCATCATTTTTGTGCCTGCTCTTCTGGCTGTTGCTGGAGATCGGATCAGTCCAGCACGAGAAAATCGCTGGTTGCGCAAATGGTCAGGTCAAAAGAAAAATAAAACAAAAGAAAATGCCTGGGGAGGGTTGATCACCCGAAAACCGTGGTTAATCTCGGTTCTATCCATAATCATTCTTACCGTATGTACATTGCCATTCCTGCACATGCAGCTAGGCTTGCCGGATAGCGGGCTTAAATCAACCGAAACCACGGAACGAAGAGGATACGACTTATTAGCAGAGGGTTTTGGAGCCGGCTTTAATGGTCCGCTTGTCGTTGTAGCCAAAACCAGTGTCAGCAAGGACAGCCAGACCAAGATTGCAGAGGCAACGACTTACATTAAAGATATTCCAGGTGTTGCAAGTGTATCGCCTGCTATCCCTACTCCTTCAGGACAAGCAGCAATCATTACCGTCTTGCCTGAGACAGGACCACATGATATTCGCACGACTGAATTAGTACAAGCTATTCGGGATCAATCGGAGAACGTGCTGAAAAAAGACAACGTAGAGATTATGGTAACCGGTGGAACGGCAGTCAACATTGATATATCCGAAAAATTACAGGAGGCACTGCCTAAGTTTGCATTGCTTATCGTTGGATTAGCCTTTGTTCTGCTGATGCTTGTCTTCCGTTCAATCCTGGTTCCTATTAAAGCAGTTGTTGGCTTCCTGTTCACGTTAGGTTCAACACTTGGCTTTATCGTATGGGTCATCCAGGATGGATACCTTGGCAGCTTGTTCGGCATTCCAGAACCTGGTCCTGTCTTGAATTTTCTACCTATACTTGTAACAGGAATTTTGTTCGGATTGGCAATGGATTACGAAGTATTTCTGGTGAGCAGAATGCGTGAGGATTATACCCACACAGGTGACGCCCACCGTTCTGTAAGAAGTGGATTAACTCACAGCGGGCCAGTGGTTACAGCCGCAGGGCTTATCATGATTGCTGTGTTTGCGAGCTTTATTTTTGCCGAAGATACAATCATCAAATCGATGGGGCTTGCCCTTGCTTTTGGTATCCTCGTAGATGCCTTTATTGTACGAATGACACTTGTACCTGCCGTCATGACAATACTCGGTAAATACGCTTGGTATCTGCCTAAATGGTTGGATCGACTTCTACCTAATATCGATATTGAAGGTGAATCCATTATGCAAGAGAATATGAACGAGAGCGGAATGACAAAAAATACCAAAGTTCAGACGGAATCAAACATTAAATAAAAAAGATATCATTAAGCCTTGAGCGCTGAAAGAAACGTCGTTTTAAGAATGTTAAATTGTTGATTCAAGTCTACCCGGGTATTGAATGCATCCGTATCATGCAACATGGACATCTTTTTGGAGAAATTACCGAATACATTCATCATTGTAATCAGTGTTTCTACTGTATTCATGTCAGTTCGCACAGAACCATCCTGTTCGCCTAAATGGGCAAGATCCGTAAACAGGTGGATCAACTGATCATATGCATCCTGATAAATCTGTAGGTTCTCCAAAGGTGCTTTAGACAAGGCAACATAACATTCAAAAGCTTCTATAAGTTTGGAATTCTGTTGATAATGAGCTTGATGATAGAAAACCAAAGCGTCAAAGATGCGCTCCATTTTCTCATAACACGTACCTTCATCATGCAATACGTCTTGAAGTATCTCAATTTCTGAAAGCACGATGTTAGCTGCTACCTCTACAATAAGATGCTCTTTTTTTGGGAAGTAACGGAAAATTGTTGCAACGCCGAGTATCGCTTCATTTGCAATTTCCTGCATCGTCGTTTGTTCAAAACCCTGTCGTGCAAATACAGCAGTAGCCGCTTTAATAATTTCGATCCGGCGTTTCTGCCGCAAGCTGGTACGCTCCTGTTCTAACCTTTGTTTGGGTTGAATGAGAATGACCTCCTTAAGTTCAATTAAATTATGCTATCAACTTAAATATGGTTTGTCAACGAAAAGGGACCTTGCATAACATCAACTGATACAGATCACGTTTTAAAAAAAACAGCTCTGGATCGGCTACACTTGGTTGGACAGAAAAATAAGGGCTTGTAGATAGAACTATCATGTTAAGGAGCGGATTTCTACAATGCCTAAACAACAACGACGTACATTCACAACCGAGTTCAAAGCACAAATTAACCCACAAGGATATCACATAAAAAAGTGATGCCCTGTGGGATTTTGTAATTCAAGCTTTTTTTATTTGTAATCTGCGTTTATCGTTGTTTCTTTCCATTGTTCTATGCTGGCAAGCAGGCTGTTAAATTTATAGGTCGCTGCATCGTAGGCTTGTTGTCCCAGCAATAAACGAAGAGGCGGTTCCGTTGTTTCCACAACTTTAATAACTGCTTCAGCTGCCTTTGCAGGATCTCCAGCTTCTTGACCAACACCGAGTTCGATCCCTTGCAACATCTGTCCGACGATGGATTCTTTAAGCTCAGGGATGCTTGTCTCTGTTTTGACAGAAGAGCGGCCACCCCAATCTGTGCGGAAACTGCTTGGCTCTATTAAAGTCACATGAATATTAAAAGGTGCCACTTCTTGGGATAGACTCTCAGATATGCCCTCAACAGCGTATTTTGTAGCATGATAATAGCCAAGGGTCGGGAATGAAGTCAGACCGCCAATGGATGAGAAGTTTATAATGTGACCACTTTTTTGTGATCTCATATGTGGAAGAACAGCATTGGTTACATTCATGAGTCCCCAGAAGTTAACCTCGAACATCTTACGAGTTTCTTCCTCTTCGCTTTCCTCAACGGAGCTGAAATATCCGATACCTGCATTGTTCACAAGCACATCTATACGGTTAAACTTCTCAATCGTGCGGTCAACCACATTACGGATCTGTTCTGGATTAGTCACGTCCAGTGGGAGAGCAATTACCTGATCCTCATGCCCGGCTGCAAGATCTGTTACCTGCTCAACATTACGCGCGGTCACGACAACTTTATAACCTGCTTCAATCGCTTTCTGCGAGATGTGTCGCCCAAATCCTGTTGAACATCCAGTGATAAGCCATACTTTTGATTCTGACAATGTAATCACTCCTTCAAGGTAATAACTTTACTTTAACTCTTAAAGTTAACTTGAAGTCAACACTCATTTTGAAAAATAAATATTCATAGACTATTTCATCTTCTTATGCATCAAAACATCGTAAATCGCAATCTTCCGAATAATCTTTTCCAGATGGAACTGAGTCTGAGCCACAGTACGTTCCACTTTAGTTTTATGCATAAGCAAAAATTGTTTTCTGGCATCCAGGGAAGGATCGCCTTGGCGAATCAATTCTGTATAAGCCTTTATGTCTTCAATGGACATTCCGGTATCTTTTAAAGCGACAACCAGTTCAAGCCACTCTAAAACCTCATCTGAATATTCTCTTCTACCTGAAGCATTCCGTTCAACATGTGGTAAGATGCCTTCTTGTTCATAATAACGTAGAGTGGAGGGACGTAAACCTGTGATCTTCTCAATTTCACTAATACTGTACATGTCAAGATGCTCCTTTAATAGTTAAAGTTAACTTGAAGTAAATTGTACCTTTTTCATGAAACAAAAGCGAATTCCCTGACACTTGGTATGGTCATTTCAACTCGTATAGAAGACATTGAGGAGTTCCTCAATCTAAGCGCATCTAATTGGGTGACTTGTGGGTTGATTGAATTAAGGTTAAAACTTCTCTCATCAGGATGAACGCTCAAGAAGATTCACCTCAATTTTTATATACACTCATTTCCCTTGTGAAGTAAATAAATTGTTGAAGAAAATGATTATTCGATACGATTCAGTTGATTAATTCTAAAAAAACAATTATATTACCATATTCGATGAGTGAATTCATCTATTCTTGTATATGTAAGCGATATCATTAAGGTTGGAGGAATACTAGTGGAACGAAATTTACAAGAATTGATCAGGCAAATGACATTGGAAGAAAAAGCAGAACTCTGCTCAGGTAAAGATTTCTCGAACACCAAATCCATTGACCGCCTTGGGATTCCCTCTATTATGATGACTGATGGCCCTCACGGACTTAGAAAACAAGAGGGGAGCGTGGACCACTTAGGTTTAAACAAAAGTGTACCAGCTACCTGCTTCCCAACTGGAAGTGGAGTTGCCTCATCGTGGAATCGTGAACTTGCTCACACGATGGGGAAAGCACTCGGACAAGAAGCAATAGCAGCGGATATTTCGATTGTTTTGGGGCCTGGTGCGAATATCAAGCGTTCCCCGCTATGCGGACGAAATTTTGAATATTTTTCTGAAGATCCTTATTTATCGGGAACTTTGGCAGCCAGCTATATTCAAGGCGTACAAAGCCAAGGCGTGGGCACTTCCATCAAACATTTTGCTGTAAACAACCAGGAATATAAGCGAATGTCTGTCGATGCGGTGGTCGATGAACGGACATTGCGGGAAATTTATCTGGCTAGCTTTGAGTATGCAGTGAAAGAGGGAGAGCCATGGACTGTCATGGCCGCTTATAACAGGGTAAATGGTGATTTTTGTTCCGAAAACAGCCGATTATTGACTGAGATTCTCCGGGAAGAATGGGGATTTGCAGGCGTAGTGGTGTCGGATTGGGGAGCTGTCAATAAACGGGATCAGGGACTAGCTGCTGGTCTGGATCTGGAGATGCCTTCCAGCAACGGTGCGGGAAGCAAGAAAATTATTGAAGCTGTTCAATCGGGAAAGCTGAGCGAAGAGGTGCTGGATCGGTCTGTTGAGAGATTGTTGTCACTTGTATTCAAAGCTGTAGACAACCAACGGAAGTTAGTATCGGTTGATGTAGAGGCACAGCACCAGTTGGCCAGAAAAATGGCAAGTGAATGCATGGTCCTGCTTAAAAATGAGGAGAGCATTCTCCCTCTAAACACCGAAGATTCCATTGCAGTTATCGGAGCATTCGCGCAGCAACCGCGCTACCAGGGCGGTGGTAGTTCACACATTATGCCAACGAATTTGGATAACATCTATGAAGAAATCCTTAAAACTGCCACTGACAGTGCGAGTATCTCGTATGCGGCCGGTTATACAATAGACGAAGATGTTGTAAACGAAGAACTTATTCAAGAAGCAGTAGCTACCGCAAAGCATGCACACGTTGCAGTGATTTTTGCCGGGCTGCCTGAACGTTATGAGTCCGAAGGTTTCGACCGGAAACACCTTCATTTGCCGGAAAGTCACAGAACTTTAATTGAAGCAGTCGCGGAGGTTCAGGAGAATATTGTTGTTGTATTGAGCAACGGAGGCCCCATTGAAATGCCTTGGCTGGATAAAGTTAAGGCTGTATTGGAGGCATACCTTGGAGGACAGGCTTTGGGTGGTGCGATCGTTGATATTCTCTTTGGAAGCGTAAATCCAAGTGGAAAACTGGCTGAGACATTTCCTGAAAAACTGATCCACAATCCGTCGTACTTGAATTTCCCCGGAGACGGCGAAACTGCTGAATATCGAGAAGGTATTTTTACGGGATATCGTCATTATGATACAAGAGATGTGGAGCCTTTGTTTCCATTTGGCTTCGGTTTGAGCTACACCCAATTTGAATATAGTGATCTACAGGTTAGTCATAAACAGATCAAAGATACCAACAGTGTAACGGTTACAGCAAAAATTAAAAACACGGGTAAAAGAGGGGGCAAAGAGGCCGTTCAGCTATATGTACGTGATGTGGAATCAACGGTCCCACGTCCACTTCAGGAATTGAAGGGGTACACAAAAGTTTCACTTCAGCCTGGTGAAGAGACCACCGTACATTTTGAACTGGACAAAAGGGCCTTTGCTTACTACGATGTTAAGCTGAAAGACTGGCATGTGGAGACGGGTACATTCGACATTATGGTCGGAAAATCTTCAAGAGAGATTGAACTCGCTGAAACGATAGAGGTAGAATCGAGCGTAATAGTTACCAGAACAATTACCAGGCATTCCACATTCGGTGAATTACTGCAGCATCCCGTTGGTGCTGAAATTATGGCTGCGATGGGGCAATATGATGGGAATGAAGCAGGACTGGGTGAGGGAATGCAGGAATTAATCATGGGTACCACATTGCACAATGCAGCACTTATGAGCAACGGTCAGTTTACAGAAGAAACACTACAGAGCATCTTATCCGCTGTTAACCGTTGAATGCATGAATAATTAGAATAAGCCCGGCGCAGTCGGGCTTATTCCTGTCTCATATGATGCGTTTGTTGATACTGCTTAGGGGTTCTACCTGTGTGTTTTTTGAAGATTTTGGTGAAATAACTCTGATCCGTAAAACTTAAAAGAGACCCGATTTCAGAAAGTGGAGTGCTCGTAAATTGAATCATATGTTTAGCTTCCTCAATTTTGATCTGTTGAATATATTCATTCACGGGAACCCCAACTTCTTTTTTAAATAGTACAGACAGATAGTTTGGGCTAATACCAGCATGTTCAGCAATTTCCTCGTGTGTAATTTTGGAATAACGGTGGTTATATATATAATTTTTGCAAAGTGTTACGATTTTAGAATGCTGCGATTCTTTAACCTGAGAGACTTTCTCGGTTAACGAAAAAAATGCTTCCAAGCAGCATTGATCGATCTCTTTATCGGTCCGTAGATCCTCAAGGCGCTGTATGTAGACATCACTTACTGAAAAAGCAATCTCCGAATAGAGACCCCCGTCAATTGCTGCTCTGGCTGCAAGAGCTATACCGATGATGCCAAGATTCTTTTTAGAACGGATATGACTTGATTTGGACAGGACTCCTGTATTTTCACGACCAAGTTGTGTAAAGTGTTTGAGCATATCCAATTTACCGTCCTTAACAATCGTTAACAATTTCTTTTCATTTAGCGGGTTGTGATGGAGCATCTCATCATAGCCTTTTGATGAATGTATGGAACTTTGTATTTCTTTTTCCTTGATATGAATACCGCGCAAATAGTCCTGTACTACATCCTCAGCTTCGATCAATTCGTGATTAAACATTTGATTAACCAAGATCGTGATGTTGATTAGCCTCTCATGGGTTATCACAGGAACAGACTGATAATAATGATATACTTGTTCCCGGTTGGCAAAGAGATGTGTGTCATTGATAAGCCCATTTATTTTATGTTCAATCAAGCTAAATGGAAGGGAAGGTCCTAAAATGATGGTGCCTTCATCGTTCAAATCGTTACCAATACGAATTAAAATGTAGTTCTCAAAAAACATCGTTCTTACTACTGAAGGATCTTCTTTACACACGGATGGATCAAACCCCAACACTGAAAAAAAGAATTGTTTATCATTTTTATACAGCGGATTAAGTATTCGATTACCCATCAGTTCGAATTGAACCTCTCCGGTGGAGCTTACAAAGAAGATGGACATATCAAAAAGTTCTGCAATAAGTTTACATTGACGTTTTAGGTCCATTTTGTGTGTGACTCCTTTTTTCAATCATTTTATCACATCAAAATTATAAAATTACAATGATATTACCATATTGTATGAGGAAAATTCTTTATGATATTTTAGTAAGCGTTAACATTTAGGTGTATGAGATCTATGTTGAAAGGTGGTCATCTCATGGAATTAAAAGATTTACGGATTGAATACATGCTTAATCCGATTGGACTGGACACAGTAAACCCAAGATTCTCATGGAAATTAGATTCTACTGAACAGGACGTAATGCAATCCGCTTACCGAATAAGTGTCACACAAGATTTGCAGAAAATCTGGGATTCTGAAAAGAGGGATGAAGACGTCTCCGTTTTAGTGGAATATGCTGGTCCTCGTTTACAGGCCTCGACTTTGTATCAGGTTCAAGTCGAAGTTTGGGATAACAAAGGTAATCACGCAGTCATGGAAGGACATTTTGAGACCGGGTTGCTGAATGGCAGCAACTTTCAGGCAGACTGGATTACACATCCATTCCCGAGCGAAGAAAGTGCTCCACCCGTTTTCTACAAAGAATTCTCTGTCGAAAAGGAAATTCAGCAAGCCCGAATCTATACCACTTCCCTCGGTGTTTATGAAATTGCAATCAATGGGACAAGAGTAGGAGAAGACTACTTTGCACCTGGATGGACGAATTACAACGAGCGATTGCAGTATCAGACTTACCGTTTGGACGGGATGCTAGAGAGCCAGAATAAAATAGAGATTACGGTGGGGAATGGCTGGTATAAAGGCATATTTGGTTTCACCTGCACTCCGAACCATTACGGGGATAGAGTTGCTGCACTTGCTGAAATCCATATTGTCTATACGGATGGAACAAAAGAGATCATTGCAACCGACAAAACCTGGCAGGTGACTACCGGACCCATCCGTTCAAGTGAAATTTACATGGGCGAGACTTATGATTCATGTTTTCATGAAAGTCAGTCCTTTCATGTGGAAACAACCTCTTTCGATAAAAATCGCCTTGTTGCTCAGGAAAGTGAACCCGTCAAAATCACAAAAAGGCTCCCTGCACTTCAGTTGATTACAACCCCAAAAGGAGAATGTGTCATAGATTTCGGGCAAATCCTTACTGGGTTTGTAGAACTTCGAACCAAAGGGCGGAAAGGTCAAACGATAACCATACGGCATGCTGAGGTCCTTGATAAGGAAGGAAATTTCTATCCGGATACGTTAAGACAGGCAGTATCCATTGATCAATTGATCTGTAACGGTAAAGATCAAATTTTCCGTCCTCATTTCACTTTCCATGGATTTCGGTATATCGCCATTGAAGGGGTAGATGAGATCCAGCTTGATCAATTCACAGCTTGCGTGCTGCATTCAAGTCTGGAGGAAACAGGCCGTTTCGTGACCTCCAATGCGATGGTGAACCAATTGCAAAGCAACATTCAGTGGAGCCAAAGAGGTAACTTTCTGGATATACCGACGGACTGCCCTCAAAGAGACGAGCGTCTAGGGTGGACAGGAGATGCACAAGTATTTGTTGGGACCGCTGCGTTCAATATGAATGTTGCTTCCTTCTTCAAGAAATGGCTGCGCGACCTTGCCTCTGAGCAGACGGAGGAATATGGGGTTCCCCATGTCATTCCTAACATTCTTGGAAATCAGGAAGGTGCTGCTGCCTGGAGCGATGCCGCTGTTATTGTCCCTTGGGTCATGTACCAAACCTATGGAGATCTTCGATTGCTGCGAGAACAATATGACAGCATGAAGGGGTGGATTGATTATATTACTGCACGTTGTGGAGCGAATGGATTATGGCAGACTGGTTATCAATATGGGGACTGGTTAGGGTTGGACAAAGAGGAGATTAGTAACGATAGAACAGGGGCTACAGATGTTTATCTGGTAGCAAACGCTTATTATGCGTATTCGACCGAACTGGTTGCAAAGACAGCCAAGCTTCTGGACAAAACCGAAGATGCCGTCCGTTACGAAGAATTGCATAGCCAGATCAAACAGGCTTTCAATGCAGAATATATCTCTTCAACTGGCAGACTGGTCAGCGAAACTCAAACGGCCTGCGTGTTAGCGCTACACTTCAACCTTGCCGAGGAGAGATACAAGGATCGGATTCGCAAGACGCTTGAAAACAATATAGCGAAACATAAAAACCATCTCACGACAGGATTTGTTGGTACTCCATATCTGTGTCATGCCTTATCGGACAATGACCTGCATGACCTTGCTGGTACCTTGTTTCTGAAAGAGGATTTCCCATCTTGGTTGTACGCTGTAAAAAAAGGGGCTACCACGATATGGGAACGGTGGAATTCCATTCTGCCTAATGGTGATTTCGATACATCAGGTATGAATTCCTTGAATCATTACGCCTATGGATCCATTGGGGAATGGATGTATAGAAAACTCGCGGGAATTAATCCAATTGAGGCAGGTTATAAGAAGATTCTGATAAAACCTCAATTCATCCGAGGAATCAGTTCGGTAGATGCTGCTTTTGATTCGGTCTACGGAGAGATAAAAAGCTCTTGGTCATGCAGGGCGGGTAAAATTATTGTAAATGTAACGATACCAGCAAATACAACAGCAATTATTGTACTGCCTGAGAAACCTGTGCCTGTAGAGGTTGGTTCCGGATCTTACAGCTTCGAATATGCGACGCAAATCAGTCTCGAAAGAGAACGGTTTACCATGGATTCGACACTCAAAGAGATTGTGGAAGAGCCCACAGCAGTTCGAATGTTAAACGAGCACGCTCCCGGTATGCTGGATCACCCGATGATCCAATATGCTTATGATTTATCTGTAAGCGAATTGCTGGCCAATACGCCAGAGGAGACCGAACAGTTATTTAGAAGAGTCATCCAAATGCTCAATGCATCTTAGGTATGAAGGGGAAAGGGTTGATTATGAAGGCGCTGCAGGAAACGAGCAGCGCCATTTTGTATTACAGAAATTCGTTATGGAAGAACGAAAGATTAGCACTTAAAAAAAGGGATAAGCACCAATACGAATTTACTAAAAAAATAATGAAGTTACCATATTAAACCCTTGAGGAGGACTAAAATAATGTTTGAAAGCGGTACCATGAAGCGAATGAAATAAGGGGGAACAGCAATGAAAGCAGAACGAGAAATCCTTAATCCATCAGTTGTAAAGGGAAGCAAGAAGTCCAAGGCATTAGGTCTTGATGCCCAAGGCATTCAGAAAACAATGCGCCCTTACCATTACTTAGGTGACGGAGCAGCGCAAGTTGCCTTAAACTCCATCAGCGGACTGATTGGGATGTTAACTTATTTTTATACAGACAAGGTAGGGATTGCTGCTGCCACAGTGGGCACGATTATGCTCATCACCAAATTTATCAATGCAATAGCAGACTTGCTGATGGGTAGGATCGTTGATGCGACAAAATCCAAATATGGAAAGGCCAGACCTTGGATTCTATGGATGGCTCTCCCCGCAATGGCATCTATCATATTACTGTTCACAGTGCCCGCCGAGGCATCATCAACGGTAAAAACCTTCTATGCGTTAGCTACAGTTGCCTTTGCTTCAGCTATTGTGTATACGGGAATTGCGATCCCTTTCGGAAGCTTGATGGCGATCCGTACCAGAAGTGTAGAAGAACGCGGTAAAATGGGCCTTACCCGAACCATCTTTGGATATATTATCGGGATGATTATCGCTATCGCATTAATTCCATTAACCAATATGCTTGGTGGGGATCAAAAAGCATGGATTATCGTTGCGGTTGTTCTGGGTATTGTATCTTTCATTTCCTTAATCCTGACCTTCTTAGCATCCAAAGAAAACAATGCTGGCGCAAGTATTGTTGAAAGCGATAACATTCCTTTCTGGGAAAGCATTAAGCTCCTATTCCAGAACAAATACTGGGTCATCATGCTGTTTGCTCAGTTATTGATCAACATGCTCTATACGCTTAATGGTTCAACAGGAATCTATTACACCAAGTATATTCTCGGGAATGAGAACCTGATCGGAATCATGGGGGCAGTTGGATTAGTCCCGGTTTTTTTGGGATTTGTTATGGTGGGACCCATGATCAAGAAATTCGGACTTACCAGAACTGCACGGATAGGCATGATTCCTGGCATCGTTTCATCACTTATTCGTTGCTTTATGCCATATAACTTTATTGCAGCTATAGTACTTGGCGGTATCGCGACACTGGCAACCATTCCAATGATGGCTGTCGGCGGAGTGTTGGTGAACAACACCGTGGAATACGGTGAATGGAAGACAGGTAAACGCCTAGTTGGGATGGTCAATAGTGCAAACAGCTTTGGCGTTAAAATTGGTACGGGCCTGGCTGCCGCGATGATCGGCTGGATTCTTGCCATGGGCAACTACGATGGAGCGTTAGTAACACAGGCGGATTCAGCGATTACCAGCATCCTGGTTCTGACGGTATATCTTCCTTTGGTGATATTCGTTCTTACGTATCTCTGCTTGCGCAAGTACGATTTGGATGAGAAGTATCCTCAAATTGTAAAAGAACTGGAAGAACGCTTGAATCCTTAGGAAGATGCAAGTTATCGCGGATTACTGGGATTAAATGAACCTATTTGAAAGTGAATCGTTAGATATGATAGTATTTATATTGTAGTGATATTAATACTATCGTTTTAAGGAGTGATGTGATGTTTACCAATGAAAATCAAGGTCGTTCCAAGTCCAAAGTAGATTTCATGGATCATTCTTTCATTCAGCAGCCTTTCCCAGTCTACGAAAAGCTGCGTTCCGAAGAGCCTGTCCATCGACTATTACTGCCAAGTGGGCATGCTGCGTGGATGGTTACCCGATATGAGGATGCCGTCAACATTTTGCAGGATGGTCGCTTTGTAACCGGAGTTCTCGATAACAGGAATGATGAAACGGAGGAGACACTTCCTCCACATCAGGTAATTATTTCACGCAATCTGATCAGTGTTGGTCCTGAAGATCATCGTCGACTGCGGCGCTTGATTCAGAAGGCATTTACTCCCCGAATGATTGAGAGGCTGCGGGGACGAATTGTGGAAATAAGCGATGAATTACTAGACAAGATTCAGGCAGGAAACACTCGGGAGTTTGATTTGATCGAGGACTATGCCTTCCCACTGCCCATTATCGTTATTTGCGAAATGCTAGGCGTTCCGCTGAAGGATCAAGACAAATTCAGAGCCTGGTCCAACACCATTATGGAGAGTGTCAGCAATCCGCAGATG
The DNA here is from genome assembly GCF_037969855.1 of Paenibacillus sp. FSL W7-1088. Lineage (NCBI taxonomy): Bacteria > Bacillati > Bacillota > Bacilli > Caryophanales > Paenibacillaceae > Paenibacillus > Paenibacillus sp. FSL W7-1088. The sequence goes on along the minus strand of NZ_CP150216.1, from coordinate 3,720,235 downwards.
AATCAGGAGAGCGATGAAGTAATGAAGGCTTTTGTGGATTACTTACAAGAACTGATCACGGATCGTCGTAATCATATTCAACAGGACCTCGTCAGCGATCTCATCAGCATAGAGGAAGAAGGTGACAAACTAACAGAGCAGGAGTTATATGCACTCGTGTTCGTACTCATCATAGCGGGGCATGAAACAACAGTAAATCTGATCGGGAACGGCATGCTGGCGTTGCTGGAACATCCCCAGCAAAAGCAACTACTTATGGAGCAACCGGCTCTGATTCAAGCGGCGGTTGAGGAAGTGCTGCGATTTAACGGGCCGGCAGAAATTAGCAATGTTCGATGGGCTGCAGAAAATGTTGATTTTCAAGGAATACAAATTCGCCAAGGAGACATGATGCTGGTCGCTTTATCCTCAGCGAATCGGGATTCCAGTCGATATGAAAACCCCGATACGTTTGACATTACTCGCAAAGTCAATGACCACATTGCTTTTGGTAAAGGAATTCATTATTGTCTTGGAGCTCCACTTGCGAGACTTGAAGGCGAGATTGCGATCAACGCTTTACTTCAACGGCTGCCGGAGATTCGGTTAAATACGGATGCGGAACTGCTGGAGTGGAGGCCAGGTATGATCATCCGGGGGCTCAAAGCTTTTCCAGTCGTATACTAAATTCCGCGCATGCGATTGATTTCAGCTATTCAAATGCTTAGAAACAATGCCCTGATGGATGATACACATAGAAATGATAGATTTGACCCAAAATTAATCAATATATTGGAGAGATGAACCTAATGAGTTATGACGAGAATATCCGAATTGGTGAATTGTTGAACAACGCAGAATCGTTTGCTGTACTGGAAAAGCATTTGCCGGAATTCGTGAAAGAACCAACGTTCAAGATGGCCACTAACTTTACGTTGGATCAACTAGCTGCATTGCCTCAGGTAGATATTCCTTTACCTACACTTCAGATTTTGAAGCAGGAACTGGCAACCATTGCGTTTGAAGCAACAGTCCAGAAGCAAGAAATTGGTGCACCGACAGGAAATAAAGAAGGTATTTCTCTGGAAGGTAAAGTGATCATTGTTACGGGAGCTGGCAGTGGGATTGGAAGAGCCAGCGCGGTGATGATGGGATCTCGCGGAGCGAAGCTTGTACTGGTTGATTTCAATGAGCAGACAGGGGGAGAAACGTTAGCACTGGTTCGCGAAAATGGCGGCGAAGCTACATTTGTACAGGCTGACGTATCCAAAGAGAGCGATGTTCAAAACTATATTCAAAAAGCAGTAGAAGCCTATGGAAAAATTGATGTGGCATTCAACAACGTGGGCATACTCCAGAAATTCCAACGTTTTCAGGATATCTCCGAGGAAGAATATACACGGATCATGGATGTGAATGTGAAAGGGATCTTTTTAGGCATGAAATATGCCTTGCAGGTTATGGATAAACAGGGATACGGTCATATCATTAATACGGCGTCCACTACGGCTATTCGTGCTGAACACAGTCTGGCTGCATACACGGCTAGCAAACATGCGGTTGCGGGATTGACCAAAGCGGCGGCCATTGAATATGTACGCAAAGGTATTCGCATCAATGCTATCTGTCCAGGAGGTGTAGCTACAACATTGACGGCTGCGGTTCCCCAATCGTTGCAGGAGAGTGGCTATGTGCCTGAAGAGTTTCCGAGTATGCGGATCGGGCGTTATGCAGAGCCAGAAGAACTCGCCCAGATCGTTGCGTTTCTTGCATCTGATTATTCCAGTTATATGACAGGATCAATCATCCTCGCAGATGGTGGCATCACACTTTAATGGTTTGAAGAAATTTTATTAGATGAAATAAAGTATATAATCATCAACGTTTTTTAATTACGCATAACTCTAGATATAGAGGAGCGACATTGTCAATTAATGAGATGTCGCGGGACGTTCAAAGTCGCTATTATAGCGACTTTTTTGTTTTAAGGAAAAGCTGAGGACAAGAACATAGTCCATGTGATAACTGTCGAGGGACAAGAACATATTCCTATTGAAGTCGCTATTTTAGCGGCTTTTTTAATTTATCGGTACAAGTTCTTGTCCCGAGCCAAGGACAAGAACTTGTACCGATTACCGAAATGGACAAGAACATGTTCCTATTTCCGGATAGGCGTTTTTGCATATAATTTTCTCCAGACGGAATTGTGTCTGTGCCACTGCACGTTCCTTAGCTTTGTGCATGAGCAAAAATTGTTTTCTGGCATCGAGAGGAGGATCTCCTTGTCGAATCAGTTCTGTGTAAACCTCAATATCCTCAATAGACATATCCGTATCTTTCAAAGCGATAACCAACTCCAGCCACTCTAGGACTTCGTTCGAATATTCTCTTCTACCTGAAGCATTACGTTCCACATGAGGTAAGCTGTCTTCTTGTTCATAATAGCGCAGGGTGGAGCGACGTAAACCTGTAATTTTCTCAACTTCACTAATACTGTACATGCCAAACGATCCTTTCATAGTTAAAGTTAACTTGAAGTGAATTGCACACTAGTAACGTGTTATATGCCAAATCAAAGACTGATCACAGTCAGCGGTAAAATATAAACGACAACGAAATGACTTATGCATGCTGATGTTATGAAGTTTTAAAGCATAGAATCCTCATTTTAGATAGTTACTCACATTGTTCTTAAAATCTCGTGGTGTCATGCCGTAAATAGCCTGGAACACCCGATTGAACGTACGCTGGCTATCGAATCCTGCATTCATCCACACCGTTGTTAGAGACGCATCTGTGGTACGAATTAGCATGGAAGCATACTCAACCCGAAGCATCGATAGATAGTTTCGTAGATTCATCTTGAATCGCTTGGAGAAGATGCGAGAAATATAATATTTACTTACGTTAAACTCGGAGGCAAGTGTGTCTAGGGTGATGGGCTCGGTGAAATGTGTTGCTAAGTATTCCATCAGCTTCTTGGATAAATCCTGCACGGGGAGTTGCTGTACTTGTTCAAATTCAATTTTGCGCAATAGATGCGCGATGATGATGTGAATCCAACCAAGCTTAATGGCATAATCATCATCCCGTTTCACTTTCTCAAATGCAATTGCAACGTCTTCATGAACATATGGTTTAGTAATAGTTGGATTCTTAGGATGGAAGCGAGTCAGATCAGGAAACAGACCGCCTAAGAGCTTGGGATGGATAATAATTAACACCTCCCTCGTATAGGAATTCCCAGTTGTTTCGTAACGGTGAACCATATCAGGGAATATCATTGCTGCGTCACCTTCGTGCAAATCATACGTTTGATCATTCACTTCAATCCGTTGAGACCCTGAAATGACATATAGAATTTCAAGATATCCATGCATATGTGGAGGGAAAGAAATCTCCTTCAAATTCCAGATAACCGATAATTCATCCTTACGAATCTCATAAAAAGGTAACATCCGTCTTAACCTCCAGTGCAATTTTTGGCTAGTTTTATATTCTTTATGTCTATATTCTTGTTCATTGCCATGATAAACTCTAGTGTGACGAGATCTACAACGGCTCATAATTTTTATAGTACGGCAAAATGCAAGCGATTACATGACTGCCGTGAAGGGTTTCATGACAAATGGACTCAAGATGTACCAATTCAAACAGATGGAGGAGCAGGACATGCGAAAGAGTAAAACGTTTACGAATATCTTTGTCTCGATCCTACTCCTTAGCATTGGACTCGTTGTAGGTTTTGGGAGTTATATCTATGTTTCAACTACAAAATCGGTAATAGAGCGTGTAAGCGAGGGGCACCAAAGCTTAATTCTGCAGGTGAGAAATACACTGGAACAAAAAATTCAAACCATTGAATATGCTTTTGCCACGTACAGTACGACGCCATCGTTTCGTAAGGTCATTAACAGTCCATTAAGCGGGCAAGATTATGAAGCATATCGCGAACTGAATTCCCAGCTAGGTTATATTGCAACGATGGGGCTTGATGGCGTGCAGTATTCGCTTGTGAGTCTGAAGCAAAATTGGAGCCTGTCTAACGGATCGTTATCACGAATTACAGATGAAGAGAAGCAACAGATGCAAGCCTTATTCGCTGATCCGGAAGGCAATAGGAGGTTTTTTAGAAATATTCAGGAGGGATATATCTATGAACCGTTACTATATTGTCGAGGGACATGAACATATTCCCATTGAAGTCGCTATTTAAGCGGCTTTTTTATTTTATTGGTACAAGTTCGTGTCCCGAGCCAAGGACAAGAACATAGTCCGATTACCGATTAGATGGATATATAAATGAAAAGCAATGTAATTAAAACCTCAATAAGCAGCATTATGCAGGACAGTTTTCGCATTTCAATTTAAATGAAGATCTGAGTAGAAGTGTTGTGTCTCTTTTGGGTGACAGAAACACTGAATGCTGTTTTTAGTCAAAGAAACCAGCTTCAATGATCGGAAGTACTTCAATTAAAACAGTGATCTCATTTGAATTAGATAAAACAAACTTGTAAAAGCACTTTAGCAAAGAAGTGAAGAGGCTGCTGGATGTGTCTTTTGGTTCATTTATTTTTCCATCTCCTCACATGTGACGTTTCGTTCGGTGATGTAGCAACCTTCAGTAAGCACGCAAGCCAGATCTGCTGGAATGCAATGATAATGAAGAAGGGATTGCTCAAAGCCTTGAGAGGTCATCTCAACTAGAGGTATAGTTCCGTCCGCCAAGATTTCTATGCGTTCAACGCAGCCTCGTCTAGAAAACACAGTATTATTGGTCATTCTATGGTAAAAGATATACCATTGATCTTTGATTTTACAAATTGAGCCGTGATTATTTCCACCAGGGTATTCAATGGCATTGTCTATAATTGTGCCTCGGTATTTAAAAGGGCCAGTGGGTGACTCGCTAGTAGCATAATCAATCCTACTGCCAACTCTCGGAGAATAAATTAAATAATACGTATCTCCTATTTTACGAGGTGAACAAGCTTCAAAAAAAGAGAATGGTTCTTCAGTGGGCAAAATGTCATCAATAAATGTATTTTGTAAAACTTCTATCATATTTTCGTTGTTGATTTCGGCCATAAACGAACAGCGACACAACCCTTAGAACCATGAATGTATGCATAAAGATAATATTTTCTATCCTTTTCAACAACATCCGGAGCATATAGTTAACAATAAATATTTTATAGGAAGAGCATGAACCGTTCCTTAATTATTGAGACCGAGATTAGCACTATTGAGCCGCTAAATTTTTTATTATTGCATCGTAGATTTATGTTTACGAAATGTCCTCGGAGTCATTCCATGTATTCTTTTAAACTGACGGGTGAGGTAGTTGCTGTCGTTAAAGCCACACTCATAAGAGATCTCGGTGATTGTAAGGTTAGTTTGCTTCAACAGTGTACAAGCTCGTTCTAGCCGGAGTCGCTGAAGGTAAGCGATTGGAGTGGTTTGATAATAAGACTGAAAGATCCGATTAAGATGTCGGACAGAAATCCCCGAACGAGCAGCTATTTCTTCCAAAGTTACTTGTTCAAGAAAGTGATCCTCAATATATGAAATGGCACTGGCGAGATGCATTAGACTGTTAGCAAAGCCTTTTTCCTGATGATCGTACTGTCTAGATAAGAACACGACAAGTTCCATAAATCGGGAAACGAGCATCGTTTGATGGCCAGGTTGTTTGAGTTCATATTCTGTCACCATGGTGGAAACCACTGCTGAGACATATTCTAAACTCGCAATGGACATGTTCAACTTACTTTTATATGAATTATTATTCCGATAGAATGGCTCCAAAATAAAAAGTGCCTGATAACCGTTTAAGGAGCGTAAGTCAGAACCGGCCGTGTTTAACATTTCTTGTTTATACATCACATTGCATATTTTGAAATCTTGAGGGGCTTTATACGCATGCTGAGTACCGCCATTCAGGACAAAAGCATCTCCTTTCTTAATAAAAGTTTCTTCATTATTAACAACATGTGTAGCATGACCTTTCAGGACAATGACAAGTTCGGAGAAATCGACATGTTGATGTAGCGACATTTCTTCCTCATGCCCTCCGTATTGAATAAAGAAGGGGAACTTTTCGTCTGTTGTAAACCAGTTTAAATATACATCACTCAATTTGAAACCCTCCAATCTTATGGGATTTTAGTCTATATTATGCTGTTAATAATCTGATAATCAAGTCTTTATCCGAAGTAGAAGTAAAAAAAATACTTAATCCAATAAATAGATATCCTTCGTTAGTGGGAAAAACTTTGATTCCGAGCATGTCTGGAAAACTTATAGGGGCTTTAATTCTACTAAACGCCAAAATTAGGATCTTGAAAATCGAAGAAGCCTAGTTCATTTATTTCTTTTACATGATGGATAAAAGATAATGTAAAGCTGATATAGTCTTCTCTCTATCATTTGCATAGATAATTTAATTGAAGTCTTGTAGTCTGTCTACAGCGAGAAATAATGTCCTGAAAATGCTACTTTCAGGCCGGAAAGTCAAGGAAAAAGGACATTGAATTGAATTATAATACGAACTGAATAATTTTTATAAGGAGTGATTCAGTTTTGTCGGTTAATACACAAATTAATTATTGCAATCCTATTATCAGTGGATTTCATCCAGACCCCAGTATCTGCCGGGTAGGGGATGACTATTTTCTTGTTACAAGTTCGTTTGAATATTTTCCAGGAGTACCGCTGTTTCATAGCAAAGACTTGGTAAACTGGGAGCAGATTGGCCATGTTTTAACAAGGGTAGAACAATTGAATCTCACAAAAGTGAGAAGCTCGGGTGGAATTTATGCTCCAACTATCCGGCATCACAAAGGGACATTTTACATGACTACTACAAACGTATCCGGCGGTGGCAACTTTTATGTGTACACTGATGATCCGTGGGGGGAGTGGTCTGATCCTGTTTATGTCGATCAGTTGGGGATTGATCCTGATCTATTCTTCGATGAGGATGGCACAGTTTATTACACGACCTCTTATGACGCCAATGGTCAGGGAGCATACCAGAGTCGTATTGATATAAAATCAGGAGAGCGCCTATCGGAAGTGAAATTGATATGGAAGGGAAGCGGAGGGCAATATCCGGAAGGCCCACATCTCTACCGGGTCGGCAGCTGGTATTATCTAATGATTTCTGAAGGCGGTACTGAATACGGACATATGGTCACAGTAGCGCGGAGTAAGAGTCCGCAGGGACCATTCGAGGGTTGCCCCCATAATCCGATCTTGTCCCATAGAAGTTTGCTTAAGCCTGTCCACGCAACTGGACATGCAGACCTGGTACAGTCACCAGACGGCGCCTGGTGGGCGGTATTCCTGGGGATCAGACCGATTGGCTACCCGATGCACCATCACCTTGGTCGTGAAACGTTCCTGGCACCGGTAAGCTGGACGTCAGAGGGTTATCCGATGATTGGCGACAATGGGACTATCAGCGATAGAATGACGGTAATAAACCTTCCGCAACAACAACTGTCAGAATCAATGATTACGGTACGCGATGATTTTGATGACGAGTTGCTGGCTCCATACTGGACATTTTTACGTACACCAGATCAGGAGAATTGGTCGCTATCAGAAAATAAAGGTTGCCTAACGCTTCACGGCTCCCCTGTTACGTTGAATGAAGCAGATTCACCGGCATTTATCGGTAGAAGACAGCAACATTTTGCTGCACGGTTTGCTGCACATCTGACGTTTGAGCCGCAGCAAGACGGTGAAGAAGCAGGTCTTACTGTATTTATGAATGAACGTTTTCATTATGAGCTTGCGTTGTTGCGCACTGAGGGCGAACGAAAGCTTATCTTCCGGAGAAGATTGGGTACGCTTTGGAAGATAGAGAACGAAATTCCATGGTTTTCTGATACAGTTATTCTCACAGTCCGTGCTGACAAAACACATTATGTTTTTGAATTTTCACAAGATAACGAGGAACCAGTTGTATTCGGCAGCGGAGAGTGTGGACTGCTGTCTACGGAAGTGGCTGGTGGATTTACAGGTGTGTTTATCGCTATGTACGCAACAGGGAACGGGGCACATTCTCTCTCCCCTGCTCATTTTGACTGGTTTGATTATCAAGCTTATTAATAGGATTGGAGTGTGTTTGAAATGGCAATAGAAGAAACGTCTTCCCCCTACTGGAATCCTGATCTGCCGCTTGAAGAGCGAGTGAATGATTTAATTGGACGTCTTACTCTGGATGAAAAAATAGATCTCATGCCTCAATATCAGATTGCAGTCGAAAGACTTGGAATTCAAGCATATAAGCATGGTACAGAAGCTGCACACGGCATGGCTTGGCTGGGTGAAGCGACAACCTATCCGCAACCTATTGGTCTGGCGTGTACCTGGGATAAGAAACTACTAAAGCGTATTGGAAATGCAATTGGTGAAGAGGCGAGAGGATTCTATAAGCAAAACTCAACCCATAACGGCTTGACTTTATGGGCGCCGACGGTGGATATGGAGCGTGATCCGCGCTGGGGCCGGACGGAAGAAGCCTATGGAGAAGATCCAGTACTTGCTGGCAAATTAACTGCAGCGCTAACGCAGGGCATTCAAGGTGAGCACCCGTTTTATTTGAAGGCGGTTGCGACATTGAAGCATTTTATTGCTAACAACAATGAGGTGGGTAGGGGAGAGACCTCTATCAGTCTCGACCCGCGTAATCTACGTGAATATTATTTGAAGGCATTCGAGATTCCATTCAAAGAAGGTGGCGCCAAGTCTATGATGACTGCATACAATGCGATTAATGGCGTACCAGCGAATCTCAGCAATAGCGTAATCGATATCGTTAAACGTGAGTGGGGAATGGACGGGTTCGTGGTCAGCGATGCATTTGACGTAACCGGAACAGTCAGAGATCATCACTATATAGAATCTTTACAGGAAGCGGTAGCCCGTTCTATCCGTGAAGGCGGTATTGACAGCATTACTGATGAGGCCGGCGTGGTAACTGCGGCTATCCGTACGGCGCTTGCGGAAGGGCTGCTTAGTGAGAACGATCTCGATATCGCGTTGCGTAATACCTTCCGAGTCCGTTTCCGGCTTGGGGAGTTCGACCCGGCTGATCGGAATCCGTACGCAGGCATTGACGAAACAGCAATTCTTGGGACTGGGCATGCCGAACTTGCACTTGAAGCTGTACAAAAGGCAATAGTACTGTTGAAAAATGAGGATAATATACTGCCTCTTCAAGTGGACAAGTTGAACAAAGTTGCAGTAATTGGTCCATTGGCTGATATCGTGTACAGTGATTGGTATAGCGGTACTATGCCGTATACCGTGTCCCCACTGAAGGGTATTCGCGATCGGTTGGCGGAAGCAGGGAACAACGGCGAAGCGTTATTCACCCGAGGTACTGACCGCATACAGCTGAAGGCAGTAAGCAGCGGAAAATATGTTCGCTTAGGTGATGATGACAAAGCAACACTCGTAGCCGATGCAAACTCGGCAAAGGAAGGCGACGTATTTGAGGCAACCGATTGGGGCTGGGATAGCCATACAATCATAGCGGAGCGGAATGGACGTTACCTGAGTACAGATGATAAAACTATACAGGCTTCTTCTGGTCGGATTTGGGATTGGTTTACGAAGGAAGAGTTTAAGCTTCAAAAGTTTACTTCTGAAGATAACTTAACAACTATTAAAACCTGGAACGGGATGCCGGTGACTATTGGGGATAAGAACGGAACACTTCTTGTCGGAGATGGACAAGCTGCTGAAACCGCGAATGCCATTAACGTGGGCGGCTCTGCTGAAATCAGGCAGGTTTCTCCTGGGTCTACTGCTGAGAAGTTTGCGCTTAAATATGTAACAAACGGTATTGAGGAAGCCGCTGAAGCAGCGCGTGATGCAGATACAGCAATTGTATTTGTCGGTAACCACCCACTAATTAATGGTAAAGAGACAACAGATCGTCCAGATATTTCACTACCAGAATATCAAGAAAAACTAGTGCAAAAGGTGTTTGAAGCCAATCCAAATACCATAGTAGTGGTTGTAGGTAGTTATCCATTCTCCTTCAATTGGATACAAGATAAGGTTCCGGCCATTCTTTACACTTCCCATGCTGGTCAAGAACTTGGAAATGGTGTTGCTGATGCACTGTTTGGAGCCATCAATCCCTCCGGCCGATTAAATATGACTTGGTATAAGTCAGTTGATCAGTTACCACCTTTCATGGATTACGATATCATTCAGGGAGGACGAACGTATCAGTATTTTGAAGGCACGCCGCTGTATCCGTTCGGCCACGGTCTTTCTTATAGTAATTTCCAGTATGAGAATCTTCGGCTTTCTACAGATCGGATTAAGGCAGAAAAAGATTCAACTGTGGATATAACCTGCAGCATCACCAATACAAGCAAATATTTAGGTGAGGAAGTGGTACAGCTCTACGTGAAGTCGGGGAGTTCCCGGGTGAAACGCCCTCTTCTTCAGCTGGCAGATTTCCAGAAGATATTGCTTGCACCAGGCGAGACAGCGGAAGTAACATTCCATCTACCGACAGATTCGCTTTCGTTCTGGGATGTGACGCGTGAGCAGTTCTGTACCGAAAGCGGCGTTTACTCTATATTGCTTGGCTCCAGTTCAGCGGATTTGCGTCTGGAAGGCTCTATTATGGTTGATGGTGAAATAATTCCGCCTCGTGATTTGACACAATTGACACGGGCAACCAATTACGATGGTTATGATGGTATTTACCTTGGTGAATGTACTGAGGGCGGTAGTGCAGCTGTCGTAAGCGGTACAGCAGGATGGATAGCTTTCAAAGATGTAGAACTAAAAGAAGGAGTTTTTGCGGCAGAAATGAGAGCAGCGGCTTCAGAAGAAGGGATTGTGGAAATCAGACTCGATGGTCAGGATGGTGTACTTGCCGGTAGATATGTCATTCTCGCCGAAGGAACTCGAAACTGGCGAAGCTACACCTTTGCTCTAAATGGGGCTACCGGTCGCCATGATATATACTTTATTCTGCAAGGGCCAGTAGCACTTAGCTGGTTCCGTTTAATGAATTGAACAGAGGATTCATTTGGTAAATAAAAGCCCCGCAGAAGTTTGCGGGGCTTTGCATCGTGTAGCAGTATCTGCGTGAGATACGGCAAATGGAATATGTTTGCATCAAAGAGAAGAAATAATATAACTAAATTTTTAAGAGGTCTATTTTGTGCTATTATTTGGCGCGATTTTTAAGGTTTTGAGTCATTTTGTACTGTAAAATTTAAAAATGAAAGCGGAAACAATCAATATAATACAACTAAGTACTTATCGCTATATATTGATCACGCTTTCAAAAAAGCATACTTGATTTATTGAAATAGTGATCTGAAAAGGATCGGAACTTCGGTAAAAATTCACACGGAGGTGAAGTGACGGAGAGAGAAGAGGAGACAGTATTGATGCAAACAAAGTTTACTATGTACCGGTACTGCTAAGTATATTAGAAACTCTTGTTGAAATCGCTTACACCTAAAATATATCTAGGGGGATATTAAGTGAAAATCAAAAAAACACTAATTCTACTACAGAGTTTGCTGGTTGTTTTTACATTAAGCGCATGTTCCGGCGGTAACACAAGTGGAAATGTTAATGGTGGCACTAATGCTACTAATAACACACCTAACAATGAAACAGCGACACAAGCGCCTACTAATAATGCAACTGCTAATAATAGCCAAAAAGAAACGGATACTTCTGGGAGTAATGATCAGGCCACACCGGAGATGGATTTTGATTTGGGTGGCAAGTCTGTGAAGGTCGTAGCTTGGTGGGATATGACTATTCCAGAGGATAATCCGGACAATATTCAAAAGAAGAAAAACTTAGCGGAATTAGAGAAGAAACATAACTTCAAAATGGAGTATGTAGCCATCGATTTCGCTGAATATCAGAAAAAAGTCACTGCATCTCTTTTGTCCGGCGAACCTATCGGTGATATTGTGATGGCGAGCAAATCCTATACTATCCCTACGTTGGTGAAACAAGATCTGCTGTGGCCGGTTGATGAGTATACCAAGAATGCTAAGGTTTTTGATCAAAAAATCACAAACGAAGCCATGCTGTACAACGGTAGAGGATACGGCTTTGCGGGTGTAGCTGCTGGTGCCAATGGAATCTTCTATAATCGTACACTGATGAACAAGCTTGGAATGAAGCCTCTCCAGGAATATGTCGACGAAGGTAACTGGACTTGGGATACTTTTATCCAGGTAGCAAAAGAAGCAAATAAGGACACTAATAATGACGGGAAATTGGATTCATGGGGACTTGCCGGAGGCTCTTTGCTGGAGCCGGCACTGGCTTCTAACGAGACGGGATTGACTAAGGGGGACAAACAGAATCTTGATGATCCTAAGACGGTTGAGTCTTTAAAATTCATCTCTCAAATTGTAACCGATAAGGTGGCAAGGGCTACTGAGGGGGGCGATTGGACAGAGCCGGGGCAGTTCTTCCGTCAAGGCAATACACTGATGTTCTACGGGGGACTGTACGAGAAGGGCGGACTCAGTACTGATATGAAGGATGCAGATATCGGATTCCTCCCGTTCCCGAAAGGCCCGCAGGCATCAGCATATCATACACCTGAAGGCAATCCTGCACCGTTTGTAATTCCTAAGGCGGTTGCGAATCCAGAGCAGCTCGTATACATCTTGGAAAAAATTAATGATATTGAATCTATCTATGACTACCCGGATCAAGGCTGGTATGAGAGCATGTTTACAGACGTGAAAGACATCGATAATATCATCTCAGCTGTTGATAGATATTATCTCGAGCATAGTTCGTTCCCGAATCTTCCGTATTATCCTTTTGCCGATGATCTCAGTGCAGGTAATTCTGTATCAACTGTCGTAGAAAAATATAAAGTTCCGTTCCAGGCAGCAATTGATGAAGTCTATAAGAAATAATGATTCTGTTCACTCAAGCAGCCCACACGGTCTTTTCCTAGGCCGGGTGGACTGCTTAGAATTTATCTTCTAGCGGTAGGGGGAGAAGACTTGAGCTTTAACAAGCCAAAGAAAGTGACAATCATAGTATGTATTATCTTGTTGTTTTTGTCTGCAATCACCATGATTCCTTCAAGGGAGAGCGACAAAGGTCGTGTCCGAGCTATGGGCGGTTTTGAAGCAGTGACATCAACTGGTACCGAAAATAGTTACGATAGCTACTTGAGTCGTTACTCCTCCGAACAGCATCCGGCGGAAATTATTCGTGTGGAAGGCGAAGACTATATTGATGTTAGCGGTAACGGATTCAAGAATGTTGATCAGTACGAAGGGTTGGACGGCAAGGCGGTAATCATGCCGGACAGCGGGGGTATAAGCTGGAATTTTAATGTGCACAATCCGGGGATATATAACATTCGAATTCATTATTTCCCGCTCGCAGGCAAAAGTTCGGCTATTGAGCGGAAATTAACGATAAATGATAGCGTGCCGTTTACAGGTGCAGATAACCTGTCGTTTGATCGGATTTGGGGCAATCAAGATCAGGAAATACAAAGAGATGACCGGGGAAATGATCTGCGGCCAAAACAGATTGAAAAACCAGAGTGGGTATTAACCTCTTTTAACGACAGTGAAGGTTATTACGAAGAGCCCTACTCCTTCTTCTTTGGAAAAGGTATTCAAAAACTGTCGTTGGAATCTTTGAGGGAACCAATGATCATCGACTATATCGAGCTCTACCAAGAAAAACCTGTGCAGACTTATGAAGAGGTGAAAAGTGAGTATGCAGCGGCAGGTATCCAAATTGCTGATGATCAAAATCTAGTGATTCAGGCAGAGGACGCAAAGCGTAAATCGTCACCTACCCTTGCACCTCTGTCAGATCGTTCCAGTCCAACTGTAATTCCATATGATATTTCCAAGATCCGGATGAACACAATTGGCGGAGTGAACTGGAAACTTCCAGGCCAATGGATTGAGTGGGAAGTTGATGCCAAAGAGGATGGTTTATATCAGCTTGCGCTAAAACGTAAGCAAGATCAGCTTAGAGGTGTGTATGCCACGAGAAGTATCACGATTGACGGGGAATATCCGTTTGCGGAGATGAAGAACATCCCTTTTAACTTCAGCATGGGCTGGCAGACGGACATTCTCGGCAACGGCGAAGAACCGTATTTATTTCATTTAACACCGGGGATACACCGGATCAGGATGACCGTTACACTTGGAGAAGTTGCGCCGTTGTTACAGACTATTGAATCCAGCGTCTTAGAGTTAAATGAGATGTATCGTAAGATTATTATGATTACGTCGAATACACCGGATTCCTACCGGGATTATCAACTTGATAAACGGCTTCCTGACATGATCGAAGTCTTTAAACGGCAGGAAGATACCATCAGAAGCGTTGCCGATTATCTGGAACAGTCGACAGGGGAGCGTAGCGATAAAGTTGCAGTGTTGTATACTATGGTCCATCAATTGGAAGAAATGGTAAAAGCGCCGGAAACCGTAGCCAGACACCTCTCTTCCTTCAAAACGAATGTTGGAGGACTAGGCACTTGGATTTTATCCATCCGGGAACAGCCGCTTACGCTGGACTACATGATCGTTTCCTCACCTGATGTCAAGTTACCAAGAGCTAACGCAACATGGTGGGAGAAAGTCAAGCACGAAGTCGGTTCGCTAATTTCTTCTTATACAGTGGATTATGACAGTATTGGGAATACAGGGAAGGCTGATCGTTCTGTTACAGTCTGGACTACGACCGGACGGGACCAGGCACAGATCATGAAGGGCTTAATTGACGACACCTTTACGCCTGAAACCGGAATCTCAGTCAACTTGAGATTAGTTCCAGGTAATATTCTTCTGCCGGCTACACTTTCTGGCGAAGGGCCTGATGTTGCCATGCAGATTGGGGAAGATATGCCTGTCAATTATGCCATGCGCGGGGCAGCTGCAGATCTGACAGCCTTTGATGACTATGATGAGATTGTTACTCGGTTCAGGGATAGTGCTCTAACTCCATATGAATATAATGGAGGGTTATATGCACTTCCAGAGCAGCAGACGTTTCCTATGCTCTTTTTTCGCAAAGATATCCTGAATGAATTAGGATTGACGCCGCCCAATACATGGCAGGATGTCTACAATATGATTTCGGTTCTCCAGAAGCATAATATGGAGTTTTATCTGCCAATTGAAAATCCGACAAACAATGCAACTCTCGTGCCTAATGCTACCTTCTCCATGCTGCTTTATCAGAACGGTGGGCAATTTTACGGTGAAGGGGGAGCAGACAGTGCATTGGATTCGGATATTTCCATGGAACAATTTAAAAAATGGACGCAGTTCTATTCAAACTACAAGTTCCCTTTGCAGGCGGACTTTTCCAACCGTTTCCGAACCGGAGAAATGCCGATAGGTATTGCCGATTATTCAATCTATAACATGCTGACAGTGCTGGCGCCGGAAATCAAAGGTCTATGGGACTTCAGCATGGTACCAGGCACGGAGCAAGCTGACGGTAGCATTAGCCATGAAGTAGCCAGTCACACCACTGGAGTGATGATGCTGAAGAACGCTGCGGACAAAGATGCAGCATGGACATTTATGAAATGGTGGACCTCCAAGGATTCACAGGTAATGTTCGGACGCGCAATGGAGGGACTACTGGGTGAGGCGGCACGTTATCCAACAGCCAATATCGAAGCACTTGAGGAACTGCCTTGGCCAATTAAAGATTATCGCAATCTGGAGAGCCAATGGGAATGGGTTCGGGGGATACCGCAGGTTCCCGGAGGATATTTTACAGGAAGACATTTGGATAATGCGTTCCGCAAAGTGGTAAACGAACATGAGAATCCGCGTGAAGCATTATCGGATTACATTCTTTATATAAACGATGAAATCGATGTGAAACGGAAGGAATTCAGGTTACCGAATGCGATGGAGGCAGAGAAAAATGGAAACTGAAACGAATAAACAAACTAGACCGAATCTCTACCGTGCCAGGCATTCCCGGTTATCCCATACATGGCAAGAGTTAAAGCGGAACAAGCACTACTATTTGCTAATGAGTCCTTATATGATTATCTTCTTTCTTTTTACAGTCATTCCTGTCGTGATTTCTATAGGACTTAGTTTCTTTAATTTCAACATGCTGGAAATGCCCAGATTCGTAGGCTGGCAGAATTATGCCCGACTACTGCTAGATGATGATGTCTTTATGATCGCTCTTAAAAACACTTTTTTATTTGCGGCAATCACTGGACCCGTGAGCTACATCGCCTGCTTCCTGTTTGCTTGGATCATAAATGAGTTGTCACCTAAAGTACGTGCACTCATGACTCTGGTGTTCTATGCACCTTCGATCTCTGGGAATGTGTACTTTATCTGGTTAATTTTTTTCTCGGGTGATAGCTATGGTTATTTGAATGGATTTTTGCAAAAATTCGGATTTATACTTGAGCCAATTCAGTGGCTTTCAAATGAGGAGTACATTCTACCCATTATCATTGTGGTTCAACTGTGGCTTAGTTTGGGGACCAGTTTTCTGGCATTTATCGCTGGGTTACAGACGTTGGATAGGTCGCTGATTGAAGCCGGTGCGATTGACGGGATCCGAAACCGCTGGCAAGAGTTGTGGTTCATCACTCTTCCCTCGATGAGGCCCCAATTATTATTCGGTGCTGTAATGCAGATTACCGCTTCTTTTGCAGTGGCAGACGTTTCCATCGCACTTGCTGGGTTTCCCAGTGTCAACTACGCAGGACATACTGTTGTGACCCACTTAATGGACTTCGGATCGATCAGGTTTGAAATGGGTTATGCATCAGCTATTGCTACCATTCTCTTCTGTATGATGATCGGTGCTAATAAACTGACCCAGAAGATGCTCAGAAAGGTAGGTGAGTGAGCAGAATGAGAACGATGCTGCTTTTCCGGCGGACCAAGAAATTGAACCGTTCCCTGACAGTAAGTGTTTTACTCTTTGCATTACTTGCTGTATTCGGCGCTTTTATGGCATTGCCACTTATCTATGCAGTAAGCAATGCGTTTAAGCCCTTAAACGAACTGTTTTTGTTCCCTCCTCGGTTTTTCGTGACCAACCCGACCACCGAGAATTTTAGTGATTTATTCAACTTAATGGGCAATTCTTGGATCCCGCTATCGCGATATATTACGAATACGTTGCTTATTACAGTTATTGGCACTGCCGGACATATCCTGCTTGCTTCTGCCGCAGCTTACCCGCTAGCCAAATACCGCTTTCCGGGTTCTCAAGTGTTGTTCTCAATTGTGGTATTGGCTTTAATGTTCTCAGGACAGGTGACCGCCATTCCCAACTACATCGTTATGTCATGGTTAGGCTGGATTAACACTCATGCTTCCATCATCGTTCCGTCGCTTGCCTTTCCGCTCGGACTCTTTCTTATGAAGCAGTTCATTGAGCAAATTCCCGATGCTCTGCTGGAAGCGGCGAAGATCGACGGAGCGAATGAATATCAAATTTACTGGAAAATTGTGATGCCTAATGTTAAGCCTGCATGGCTTACCCTTATGATTCTGCAATTTCCTGCGCTATGGGGCAGTGATGGGGGGAACTTCATTTACAGTGAAAATCTAAAAACGCTTCACTATGCTTTGGGACAAATCTCGCAGGGTGGGATTGCCCGCGCTGGGGTGGGGGCGGCTGTCGCGCTACTCCTGATGATCGTCCCAATTACACTCTTCATCATCTCACAAAGTAGCGTCATGCAGACGATGGCTACCTCAGGGATGAAGGAGTAGAAGGGATGAATACTCAATGCTGAAAAAATTGCTGAACAAAAAAATCTATCTGTTACCGCTACTGGTTTGTCTGATAAGCGCCAGTCTGGGAGGGACCACTGTAAGTGCTGATGAAGCTCCTTCTTCCTATAACTACTCTTACTGGGGAGATACAGCAGCCTCTCCAGATGCTTACCAGGCAACGATAATATTAAGAGGCGAAACTCTAAAAATAGGGGCCTTCAAAAATCCAAGTGATGTGTACGTTACCTCGGATAATCAAATTTATGTGCTGGACTCGGGCAATAACCGTATTGTGCTTATGGATTCTGCTTATAAGCTGATTCGAATTATTGATTCCTTCAACCATAATGGACAGCAAGATCATTTTTCGAATCCGCAAGGACTGTTTGTTACTGAAGATAAGCAATTGTATGTGGCGGATACGGGCAAACAGCGCATGGTCCATCTGGATGCCCATGATCAACTAGTAAAAGTGGTTGAGAATCCGCAATCTGAGCTACTGAATGATAATTTCTCGTTCCAGCCTACTCGGCTTGTCGTGGATAAAGCCCAGCGGATTTATGTTATGTCTAGTGGGATTTTTGACGGGTTTATGGAATTTTCTTCGGAAGGAACTTTTACTTCATTTATCGGGGCGAACCGGGTTACGTTCAGTCCATCAGAGTATCTGTGGAAAATGCTCTCGACACAGGCGCAGCGGAAGCAGATGGTCATGTTTACACCGGTAGAATTTACGAATATTGACATTGATGATGAAGGTTTTCTCTACGCCACAAATGGACAAAAAGCCGACAATGTTAGAAAGTTGAATGCACAAGGCAGCGATATCTTGCGCAGATTAGGCTATTATCCCCCTGAAGGTGATATTCGTTTTACTAAGGTGGACGGTCCTACACGCTTAATTGATATTGATGTAACCGACAGTGAAATCTACTCTATTTTGGATGCAAGCAGAGGGAGAATATTTACCTATAACGGGGACGGATATCTCATGTATGTGTTTGGTGGATTGGGAAATCAAATCGGTGAGTTTAATACGCCTGTAGCGATGGATCGGGTGGGGGACGATTTCATGGTTATTGATAAGGAACTCGGGGAGATTACCATTTTTCAAACCACGCAATACGGAAGAACGCTGAATGAAGCGGTTAGAAGTTATTACAGGGGTGAGGAAGAGAAGGCGCATCAGCTTTTCGAGCAGACAGTCAGTATGAATTCGAATTTGGAATTTGCTTATGCGGGGATTGGTAAAGCATTAGTTCGCCAAGGAGAATATGCTGAGGCGATGAAATACTTCAAGCGGAGTATGGACCGTGAAGGGTATTCCAAGGCTTTTTTACTCTACCGCAAGCAAGTACTGAGAGAGTATTTCCCTTCAATCATGTCCTTGCTTTTGGTACTCGTAATTAGTGGATTCATTTGGAGACAGTACCGCAAAATAAAGAGGAGAAAGAAGGTGGTCTCCGTTGAATAGAGAGCTTGTCAAGCACCCGTTCTATTTGATTATGCACCCCTATAACGGTTTCTGGGATTTAAAGTATGAACGCAGTCAGAAAACTAATCTAATCATTTCTTTTGTTATTTTGTTTCTAATGGTAATAACGAATGTAATGCAGCGGGAGTATAGTGGATTTCTCGTTAATTTTAGCAATCCGCAGGAAATGAATAGTCTACTGGAAGTCATTTACATTATGCTACCATTAGTGTACTGGTGTGTTGCGAATTGGTCACTCACCACGTTGATGGACGGCGAGGGGAAATTTGTTGAAATATTTATCTCTACTTGCTTCGCTCTGATCCCGATGGTGCTGATTAATCTTCCATGGGTTGGGCTTAGCAATTTAATCGCAAATCAGGAGACTGTATATTATCATTTCTCGGGCAGTATCGCTATTCTCTGGTCCCTATATTTACTGTTTGTGGGTAATATGACAGTCCATCAGTACTCACCGTCAAAGACTATAGGGACTTTGATATTATCTGTCGTTGCCATGGCATTCTTGGCCTTTTTAACCCTGCTATTTTTCAGTCTGATTCAGCAAATTATTTCATTTATATCAACAATATATCAAGAGATTGTCTTAAGAAGCTAAGGAGGGGCACAGATATGAACATGCTGAGAAATCTGCTGCTGGCAGCTGCGCTCCTGTGCGGATCGGTGCTGACAGGTTGTTCAGATTCCATTTCAAATGTTGAAACAGAAGCGGATACATCCGCTGTCCATGCAGTAGCTGCAAACAAACCTGTAATAGTCTCCTTTACAGACACGCGTGTCACTGGACTGGCGGGAGTCGCAGAAAATGATCGGCTGCGATTATTCCTAGAAGAGAAGACTGGAGTCGTAGCCGTACTTGATAAAAAAAGCGGCGAAGTGTGGTATAGCAACTCGCCGGAGCGCGATACGGATACATTAGCTGCTGGTGTGAATAAGGATTTATTGTCCGCCCAATTAAGTATTGATTTCTATAACAACTTCGGGCAGATCAATACGGTGAATTCTTACACGGACAGTGTCGCCCATAACCAAATGACGGTAGAGAATATCCCCAGAGGCATTAAAGTAACGTATCAGTTCGGGAAGGAGGAGCAGGGCATAGACGATCTTCCATTAAAGCTCAGCAAGGCACGTTATGAGGAGCTTACTGGGAAGCTGGATAAAGCAGGGAAGCGTAATATGATGATTGCCTACACTGAAGATGCAGAAAAATCCATCTATATTCGGAATGATACGATGCAGGGACTTCAACTGCAGCGGGCATTAGATACTTTCTCTGAATTAGGTTATACCCCGGAAGATCTGGAAAAGGACTTGAAGGAGTTTAATTTGCAACAGAACCGTTCAGAACCGAGAGTCTTCTTGGCTTCGATTGAGTATACCCTGGATGGGGATAGTCTCGTTGTAAAAGTGCCGGCCACTGATATCCATTATCCTGAAGAATACCCAATTCATAAAATCTCACTGTTAAGTTATTTTGGAGCACAAGGTAAGGATGCAAAAGGCTCCATGCTGGTTCCGGATGGATCGGGGGCGTTGATTCACTTCAACAATGGAAAAACGCAGTATCCGTCTTACGAGCAGCTTGTATATGGAATAGACAAGACGACGGATACGTTGAAAACTGGGACAGAAGAGAAGGTTAGATTGCCGGTCTTTGGAATGATGCGGAAAGATGGGGCTTTCCTCGGCATTATTGAAGAGGGAGGGCCGATTGCAAGTATCCGTGCTGATGTCAGCGGCAGGTTGAATAGCTATAATTTCATCTATTCCAGTATCACCTTAATAAATAAAGGTGAGGTCTCATTAAGTGCAAGCGGCCAGGAGCGTTCCTTACCAAGGTTCCAGGAGCATCCGCCGAAGACGGATTATACAGTCCGTTATGCTTTTCTGAACGGAGAAGACGCTTCTTATCCGGGAATGGCCGGGTACTATCAGCAATACCTGCTAAAGCAAGGTGGACTTCCTGAACTGAAGCCAGGCAGCAGTTCTGACGCGTCAGTGAATGTACCATTTTATCTAAACTTGGTCGGAAGCATCACCAAGGAGAAGCATTTCCTTGGGATTCCTTATAGTACGCTTGAACCGCTTACTACACTGGAACAGGCTAAGCTTGTAGTCGAGGGGAGTCAAGAGCGGAATATCCGAAATATCAGACTACAATATTCAGGCTGGTTCAACAACGGCATTGACCATGAAGTTCCGGACCGAGTCTCGGTGGACGGAGCTATTGGTGGAAGTAAGGCACTGCAGAATTTCATCGACTTTACCCGAGATAAAGAAGTAGCATTCTTTCCGGATGCCGCTATAGCTGAAGCTCACTCCAGCTCCGGTTTTAATTTAAGTAAAGAAGCTTCTCGAACGTTAAAAGGTGACCCAGCAACCATTTATCCGCTGGAGTTGGCCTTGAATCGACGTGATATTAATAAAACTCCTTCTTATGTGGTATCGCCCCGTTATATCACCAAATATGTCAACTCTCTGCTGGATGGTCTAGAGAGCTACAAGCCGGAGGGGATCTCCCTGCGTGATCTGGGAGAACAGTTAAACAGCGATTATCGGAAAGGTCAGCAGATCGATCGAACCGAATCACAAGGAATCTCAAGTCAAGCTTTGTCAGCAATCAGCGACCAAGACCTTAAGATTATGGCGGACGGCGGCAACGCCTACGCGTTACCTTATGTAACTGACATCACGAATGCGCCGATGTCAAGCAGCGGTTTTAAGATTGAAGACGAAACCATTCCGTTCTACCAGATGGTTATCCACGGATACGCCGGCTATACAGGTGCTCCCTATAATTTATCTACTTATACAGACATGCGGCAATACATGCTAAAGTGCCTGGAATATGGTTCTGGTATTTATTTCAAGTGGATGTATGAACCTAGCTATGCAGTAAAGGACACCGAGCACAGTGATTTGTATGCTATCAATTACAAGCAATGGCTGGATGAGGCTGCACAGATCTATTCAGAAGTGAACGGGGTTTTAAGCCGAGTTCAGAACAAGCGGATGATCTTCCATGAGAAGCTGGCCGAAGGTGTTTACCGGACCAATTACGAGAACGGCGTATTTGTTATTGTGAATTACAATCAAACAGCGGTACGTGCTGACGGCAGTGTTGTCGAAGCCGAAAGCTATATTACAGGTGGTGCATAAAAATGAAAACTATTTTAAAATTACGGATGCGTAACAAGACCTATGCGGAGAAAAAGGCGATCTGGGGCTTCTTCTACGTCTTGCCGTGGCTGCTTGGATTCCTTTTCTTTTTCTTTGTCCCTTTGCTATCTTCCATAAGATACAGCTTTAGTTCGATTGCCGCCAATACGTCAGGGATCACAATTAATTATATCGGCCTGCAAAATTATATCGAAGCATTAACGATTAATACTAGCTTCAACCGTACGTTAACGGAATCTATACTAACTATTGTTGTTAACGTGCCGTTGATCGTCATCTTCAGCTTGTTCCTTGCTGTATTGCTAAACCAGAAATTCATCGGGAGAACAGCAGCGCGGGCAATTTTCTTCCTGCCTGTCATTCTTGCTTCAGGAGTTATTTTGAATCTGGAAAGTAACAGTCTGGTACAGGCGATCAATGATGCGGGTTCAGGCGCCAAAGCAGTCGGTGCGTTGCGGAGCTTTGAGTTGGAGGAGATGATGCTCCAGGCGGGGGTAAACGAGTGGATTGTTAATTATCTGACCAGCTCAGTGAACCGGATATATCAGATCGTCAGCCAGTCAGGTGTGCAAATTCTCATCTTCCTGGCAGGTATTCAAACGATTTCCCCTCAATTATATGAAGCATCGAAGATGGAGGGTGCGACGGGGTATGAGGCCTTCTGGAAGATAACTTTTCCGATGGTCAGTCCACTTATCCTCGTCAATGTCATTTATACAATCGTAGATGCGGTATCCGTCAATGGCATGACCAATCTCATTCGCGATACAGGATTTAGTTCATTTAACTTTGGACTTAGCTCCGCTATGGCGATGATTTATTTTGTAGTAGTTTCTATAATATTGTTGATCAGCACATATCTGATTTCCAAGAGAGTCTTCTATTATGATTAAAGGAGTTGGGTGTATGCATGTTTCCCAATGGTTATCAATCGAATTCTGGAAGAAGCGGCTGTGGTCACTCGTCCGGCTAGTCCTGATTGTAGGGCTATCATTTGTGATTTTGTATCCCATTCTTCAAAAAATAGCGACATCGATGAAAGATAAAAGCGATCTCTATTCACCAATAGTCGTCTGGATTCCAGAGCATCTGACATTCGATAACTTTCGGATTGCAATAGATATTATGGATTACTGGAAGACATTACTGAATACATTCGCCCTTTCAGCAGGAACAACAATCCTTACAGCCATCTCCTGTGCTTTGGCAGCATACGGTTTCGCCCGGCTGAAATTTAAAGGGAGCAATTTGCTCTTTGCAGGCGTTATTCTAACGATTCTAGTACCCCCATCAACCATCCTGATTCCCATGTACCTTAATTTGAAAGGATTTACGTTAGCAGGTCTGATTCCGCTCATAACTGGCAAGTCAATAAACCTATTGAATTCATACTGGCCTTTTGTTTTGACCTCAATGACGGCAAGTTCTCTGAAAGCAGGACTATATATTTTTATACTCAGGCAATTCTTCCGGGGTATCCCAAAAGAAGTTGAGGAAGCGGCTTATATTGATGGTGCCGGTGTGGGCAAGACATTTACTCGAATCATGCTGCCCAATGCCATACCTCCACTTATTACCGTGTTACTCTTTTCGTTTGTATGGCAATGGAATGACAGCTTCTACACTACAACCTATCTGACTTCAAGTAAAGTCATGTCAATCCAACTTGCTTCCTTGCCGTTTAATTTGTCGAGCCTGACTGATGGAACCGCCTCTCAGGCAGATCCATTTTACTTAAGCATGGTACAGGACACGGGGATTTTGTTGGCTATTCTGCCGCTCATTATTATTTATATTTTCGTTCAGCGTCACTTTGTTGAGGGGATTGAGCGTTCAGGTATTGTTGGATAATTAAGTGAAATGAAGTAGCTATGATTTGGCTGATTTATATCGCAGATTAAAGGAGGTTGCCGATGAAAAAAAGCGAAAACAAATCAATACGGTGAAAAATGCCGGTTTTAACGCTGTACGTGTTCCTGTTACATGGAAAGATCATATGGATAACGAGGGAAATGTAAATAAGTCATGGGTGGACAGAGTGGAAGAGATTGTAGATTACGTACTAGACGCGGGTATGTATTGTATTCTGAACGTACACCATGACGGCGGAGAGGATGGCTGGATCCAAGCTTCAAGTGCTAATTGAAGCGTAGGTGAATACCAATTCTTAATTGCAATGTCTGTTACCCTCATTGCTAGCGTAGCGGTAGGGGGTGAGCTCGTTGTTTCAATCTGAAGTCGACAGATTTGATTTAATTAATAAATAATAGCGTGTTTGTATAAGGAGATACAATATTGAGTATTAGGCAGGTTGAAGGCTCTCTGGAAGGCTTTGCGGAGTTCAGTAGAAGGGTTGCCGCAGAAGGTGCAGTATTATTACAAAATGCAAGAAACATTCTTCCTCTTAAAGACGGTGAGGCAATCGCGATATTCGGTCGTGCCCAGATCGATTATTACCGCACGGGAACGGGTTCGGGCGGCAGTGCTAATGTACCCTATGTGACAGATTTATTGAATGGGCTTCGGAGCAAAGCAGAAGTAGACGTAGATGAACGGCTGGCTGCAATTTATGAGCATGGCGTCAACAGGAAATGCCATTGACCGATGTGATCGTATCCGAAGCACGAAAGAGTTGCGGAAAAGCTGTTGTTGTTATTGGTCGGACGGCTGGGGAAGACCAGGATAATGCGGGACGAGGCCAGGAATACCAGCTACAAGTCGAACTGATGTCACCAGACAACAACTGGGCGCAAAGCGCTTGTAATGTGATGATGAATGGTGAACTAATGCTCACTGTGTTGACCAGCGGCACAGAAGGCCGCTGGGTCCGACAGAAGTTTAAAAGAATCAGTTTGGAGCAAGGACTGTATGAGCTCAAGCTTAATCATGTAAAACCTGGCATGAGTATTAACTGGATTGAATTTAAGCCGTGTTAGGTAATCGCTCTTGAATTTATCATTTGATCTTAGCACATGATTGAATATGGCGTATTTTAGGATAATCGTACCTTAGACTATCGCTATTGTTTTAAAGAAACTGCTTTCCGCTTTGAAATAAAGGGGCTGTGTCTATAAGTAGAAATTCTACTTTGGGGCAGTCCCTTCGCATTTTTCGATAGTAGGTACTTCTGTGAGAATTATAATTAATTAAATGTTTAGCTTAGCATCAATATCATTAGCTGAAATTCTCCTGGATAACATTTACAAACAAAACACGTTATTCCTTTATTTTCTGTCTCAAATACGGAATGGAAGAATATACGACCGGGTTCAAAAAATACATATGTAGGATTGCTTAATACTTGTCCATATCATCCTGTTTTAAGTCTCTAGAATTAAGGTTTTAGGACCGAGAAGAAAAATATAATACTAGTTGGGAACAATATTACAGAGGAGTGGTGCTGGTTTGTCTGTTAAATTGAAACAAGTTCCGTCATTAAAGACGAAGAGGGGTCTCTGGTATCGGATGGTACAACATAGGCTCCTGTGGTTTATGTCAGTACCGTTCATTATATGGGTTTTTGTGTTTAGTTATTTGCCATTGTGGGGATGGACGATGGCCTTTCAAAAATTCCGTGTCGGAAAATCGTTTTTTGAGCAACAGTGGGTTGGTCTCGAAAATTTCCGAATGTTGCTTCAAGATGATCAATTCTTTAATGCTCTTCGCAATACACTCGCGATGAGTTTGATGGGGCTTATTGTAGGCTTTACAATTCCTATAATATTTGCAGTCCTTTTAAATGAAGTTCGTCACTCATTTCTGAAGCGGTTCGCACAGACAGTTTCATATCTACCGCACTTTGTCTCCTGGGTTGTTGTTGCAGGCATTGTAACGAAAATGCTTTCAGCGAATAACGGTGTTGTTAATGAAATTTTAATGAATATGCATCTCATAGACCAGCCTATTCAGTTCATGGCGAAAGAAAGTATGTTCTGGTACATAGTGACAAGTGCAGACATATGGAAAGAAACAGGGTGGAATGCAATCATTTACTTGGCGGCAATAGCAGGTATTGGGCCTGAACTGTACGAAGCAGCTCGCGTTGACGGTGCCAGCCGAATACGCCAGATCTGGCACATAACAATGCCTGGAATCCGTTCTACAATAATTATTTTGTTAATTATGTCTATTGGCCACTTGCTCAGTATCGGATTCGAGAAACAGTTCCTTCTTGGCAATAATTTAGTAAAGGAGAAATCAGAAGTGCTCGATCTCTATGCCCTTAATTATGGCCTGGGATTGGGGCGTTATTCCTTCGGTACAGCAATCAACATATTTAACTCTGTCGTAAGTTTATTCCTGCTCTTTGTGGCTAACGGCATTTTCAAAAAAGTGACCAAAGAGAGCATTATGTAAGGAGGGCTTTAGTTGGAAAAACGTAATCGATTAGTTGCTTCGTTTCCAGATCGGTTTTTAGACTTTATCGTCTACTTTGTAATTTTATTAGTTACGATCGGTACGATTTATCCATTTTTGAACGTGTTGGCCATTTCGTTAAATGACTCAACTGACACCGTTAGAGGTGGTATTACAATCTTTCCACGTCAATTTACACTTGAGAATTACTTGCAGATTCTCTCGTTTACAGGACTTATTACCGGTTTCAAAATATCCGTACTACGGACATTAATTGGAACTATACTCGGGCTCATAAGCTCATCCATGCTAGCCTATGTACTTAGTCGTTCTGAATTTGAAGGACGCAAATTTATATCCACTTACCTTGCATTGACGATGTATGTTTCAGGCGGGCTAATTCCCTTTTACCTTTTGATGCGAGATTTGAATCTCCTAGGAACATTCGCAGTGTATGTACTGCCTGGTATGGTAAGCGCCTTCAATGTATTCGTGATTCGTTCGTTTATTGACGGTCTCCCCTACGCATTGCAGGAATCTGCCAGGATTGATGGAGCCAATGATTTCACAATCTATTGGCGTATCATTCTTCCGCTAACTACACCAGCACTCGCAACAATTGCTCTGTTCTTGGCAGTCGGTCAATGGAACTCATGGTTTGACACATACCTATATAACGGATCGAACAAACATCTGACTACACTTCAGTATGAGTTAATGAAAGTATTACAGAGCACGCAGGCTGGCGGCGGTAGTGGTAGTGGTAATGTAAATGGGCGAACCATGAATGAAGTAATGAATCAGGTTTCGCCAGAATCCATCAAGATGGCTATAACGATCATCGTTACTGTGCCAATTCTGCTTATCTATCCGTTTCTCCAACGTTATTTTGTCAAGGGTATGACGCTTGGAGCAGTAAAAAGTTAGTGTTAATTAAGAGGTGTATTGACAGGCTAACCTGTTTATACAATATGTAGAAATTAAAAAGGGGGCAATGTATGTGAGGAAAAAGGGAACAGCAGGGAAAATCGCTATGACGCTTATGTTTACAATGACGCTGCTGGCAGGTTGCAGTGGAAACAATGCCAATCAAGGTAGCGGAAACGTCACGACGAATAATGCTGAAGGAAACGCAGTGAAAGAAAGCGATACATCACCTATTACCTTTTCTTTCTACAGTGTTGGCGCTAATTGGAACAATATGCAGGATGATGTCGGTAAAGAAATCACAAAAATGACTGGTGTTACATTAGATGCCGAGACTGAAGTAGGGGGTAGCGCGCAAAAGTTAGCCTTAATGGCAACTAGTGGTCAGTACCCGGATCTCCTCAGCGCAACAGGAGATTTAAACAAGTTTGTTGATGCCGGGGCTATGATTGATCTGACTGATTTGATTGATCAGTATGCTCCTAATATCAAAAAGTTGTTCGGCGACCAATTTAAACGTCTTCGTTACAGCAATGAGGACAGAGCGATTTATGCTATTCCGACATATTCAGCAGTGGACGGTAAAAATTTCAATGCAGGAGGCGGCTTCGAACTTCAACACCGTGCTGTTAAGGAAGCCGGCTATCCTTCGATCAAAACACTTCAGGACTACGAGGATGTAATCAAATCTTATCTTGAAAAGCATCCAACCGATGATAAAGGTAACAAAAACATCGGACTCAGCCTCAATGGAGATGACTGGCATATGTATATCACGGTTACGAATCCGGCTGCTGAAACGACAGGCAAATCGGATGATGGTGAGTATTACATTAATCCCGAGACTAATGAAGCAATATATCACTTTCGAACGGAAGGTGAGAAAGAATATTTTAAATGGCTGAACCATATGAATAACGTTGGATTACTGGATAAAGATAGCTTTGTCCAGAAAAACGATGAATATTTGGCGAAGATTGCTTCTGGAAGAGTAATTGGGTTGACTGATGCTGACTGGGGTTATGCAGATGGTGAAAGAGCGCTTAAAAAGGATAGTAAGTTTGACCAAACATATGGACATTACCCTGTAATGCTGTCCGATGAGTATAAGGACAATCGTTTACAGTCTACTGGATTTATGGCTGGATGGGGTATAGGTATTACGAAGGAATGCAAAGATCCCGTTCGGGCGATTAAGTTCCTGGACTTCCTCGCTTCTGAGCAGGGTCAAATTTTGCTCAATTGGGGTATAGAGGGTAAGCATTACACTATGCAAGATGGCAAGCGTATTGTTCCTGAAGATGTTCAGAACCGTGTTGTAAACGACAATACGGCATTCACAAAGGATTCCGGAATAGGTCTATATACAAATATCGGCGCACATTACGGAGACGGAGTCAAAGATTCTAGTGGTAACTACTATACAAAAAGTTTCCCGGAATTAATTGTTAATAGTTATACTGAAGCTGATAAACAAACTCTTCAAGCATATGGCGTAACGACTTGGGCGGATTTGTTTACAAGTGAAGATGATTTACCGGTAAAAGCTTGGGGCGCTGCTTGGAATATTCCTGTACCGACTGATGATGAATCCAATATTCTGGCCGTCAAGATGAAGGACATCTCATGGAAAAGAATCCCTCAAGCTATTTTGGCTAAACCAGAAGAATTTGACCAAATTTGGGATGAGTATCAGCAGGAATTGATTGATGCCGGTGTTGAGAAAATGGAAGCTGGATTTACGAAATATGTCCAAGACCGTGTTAAGCTTTGGAATGAATAGCTCAGAAAGGCTTTCAAAATTCTTTGCTAAATGCTCTGGCAGTAAAATGGAAAAAGCATGTCTGCTATAACTGACTAATGCAAGTTTCTCCATCAGACGTACCAATTTATAAAAGTCGTGATATGCTGCCTTTGCCGCATCATCACGACTTTTCAATTCATAGCTTTTTCTTCGTTCCATAGAGAGAATCACATGTTGTTAGATCCAACGGAAAAAGAGCTCCATTTGCCAATAAAACAGTTGATGATTTTAAGATATCAGGGATCATTACATTGCTAATAATAGGGATATCGGCATGTTAAGAAAACCTGAGCCACTCCGGCAAAAAAGGCACTTATACGATTATGTTCATTAACAAATGATTGTTTAGTGTTTTCAATAACAATATCATCGAGAAGGGTTTCTTCTTGGTTTAACTCCGAGAAAGGCCCTACTTTTATTGCCTGGATTCCAAATTATAATACAAAATTCATGCTTGTATGTCCATTTGATGCTGATCTATGGCTGTATAATTAAGGTCTATTTTCGTACAGTGAAATATAATCAGTATGAAATTTAATATATCAAAAAGGAGGGATTTATAGTATCAACGAAAATCTTGTAAGCGGTTTTATAAATCTTGTTATCAATTAAACGGTTTGAATTGTTTTTTCGTGTTGTACTCCACCAATACTTAGGTTTTATCAAGGCTGTCTACTCCGTTTTCAGAATCATTCTACTTTTGACGAATTAGCACATAAAGGAGGTAATTCTTTTGAAAGCGAAAAAAATATTAACAGTATTACTATGTATATTGGCATTAGCGTCTACTTTGGTAATTCCAAACACTACGGTCTATGCAAATTACGGCGCTCCAGAGGGGTGGAGAAATCTTCCGGATTATTATGTATTTAAAGATAGTTTTAGCGGGTTCGCAGAGAGTAGTGGCGGTTTAGAAACTGTAAATGGTGGGTTACCTGTAGATTCACAAGAAACTTTTGAAAATCTACCTTCATTGAGATTTAGTATTACAAATAAAATAGATTGGATGGCGGCTAAAATTGTTATGGCCGGATGGAATACTCATGACATTCATAATTATATCCCTAACGGTTATCTCGAATTTAATGTTAAGGGTAAAGTAGGAGGAGAACAATTTAAAATCGGTGGCGACGATCTTGTTGCAAGGCGTGCATCGGGGGATGAAAGAAGTGTTTATAAATCAATAACCGATTATGTAACCGTTACCACGGAATGGCAACACGTAAAGATTCCTTTGAAGGATATATATAATGATCCATCCTTTGATTTGGATGAGTATAATACGAGATCTGTTGTATTGGACAGAGTGAACGACGATACATTTACTGTTTGGTTAAACCAAATAAAATTAACATCACCTGATAAAGAAAAAGCATTTCCAGCTATTAAGGTGAATCAGGTGGGCTTCAGAAATTCATCAGAAAAATATGCCTATGTTTCCGGATTTGAAGATGATTTCAATGCTACACCCGGAACGCAATTTCAGGTGAAGAGAGTGTCTGATGACACAGTTGCTTATAGTGGGCAATTGCTTCTCGTTAAGGATTATGATATCGATTCAGGAGAAAGAGTACTAAAAGCTGTATTTACAGACCTTACTGAACCTGGGGATTATTATATTACTGTTGACGCAAACGGAATAGCTAAATCACTTAATTTTAAAATAGGGTCAGAAGTATTCAAACCTCTATTGGCCGATGCGGCAAGATATTATTATTATCAACGTTCAGGAACTGCGCTTGATCCGGAATTTGCCCTGGGTTTTCCGAGGGCAGATAAAACACCTATGGACTCAGCGGCTCCTTTCGAATCCAATTCTGCAGTTACAAGAGATGTAACAAAAGGATGGTTTGATGCTGGAGATAAAGGTAAATATGTAAGTGACGGAGCACTGGCAGTAATGACTCTGTTATGGTCATCCGAGTTATATCCGGAGTCTTACACTGATAATCAATTTAATATTCCTGAAAGTGGAAATGGTGTTCCTGATATTCTTGATGAGGCTAGATGGGAAGTTGAATGGATACTAAAGATGCAAGATCCTGTTAGTGGAGGTTTTTACGCAAAAGTTGAGTCAACTAATGATGATGATAATATGAGAGTAATAAGAGACAAGAGTGGGAATGTCACAAATCTTAGACCAACAAACGATACTGCAATTGCAGTTGCTTCGCTAGCTCATGCTTCAATTGTTTATTCAAGCTATGATCCAGAGTTTGCTGATCAATGTTTAGAGGCGGCCAAGAGTGCCTGGACATATCTAGAGCAGAATCCCGACAATGTTAAAGGGCCAACACGTAGTTATGAAACAGACTCAGACAAGGAGTCGAGGCTGACTGCATCTGCATCATTGTTCAGAGCAACTGGTGAGGCACAATATAACGAATACTTTTTGAATAACTATACACAAAGTAAAAATATATTTGAAAATTCGGAAGCGGATTCTGCTGGGTTGTGGAATTATGCATTTTTCTATTATATGAAAGCGAGCCACCCTAACGTTGATGCTGCAAAATGGTATAAGGATGAGTTTACGATATGGTTAAACAAAGGACTGAATAGATATAAACAGAGTGCTTGGAACAACACTATATTTGAAGGTAATTATTACTGGGGCAGTAACAATATAATAATGGGTACGGGTACAGAAGCTTTGATTGGTTCCACGATTCTCGGAATCAATACTAAAACTGTTAATAATATGGCACTTTCAGCATTAAACTACATTCTAGGAGCTAACCCTTTACGAAAGAGTTTTGTAACGGGATATGGGGAAGATAGTCTAAAAACCGTATATGGAATATTTAACCACGATCTAAGGCCGGATGTACCAAAGGGTTTTATCCCGTTGGGACCTAATAGATACAATAATACAGGTATCTCAATCTTTCCTGCCAAAAACTATATGGATTCAGCAACTGAATGGACCACAAATGAGCACTCGATAGGTTCAGCTTCGAATTTGGTGTTTATCACTGCATTTGCTAACAGTAATCAAGCTACAGCTGTTAATCATGCTCCAGTGTTTGCGTACAGCAGTTACACTGAGGAGATTGAAAAAATTGCAAATGAGTATCTTCAATAATATAAATATATCTACAGATTCAATCTACTTGAATTTGCATGCTTCACAAACTTATCCAATATATTTATAACAAATCCGAAAGTATCGGTCGGAAGGAGTCAATGGGAAAGCATCCCTTGGCTCCTTTTGTTTTAAACTTGATAATTCTAGGGCCGACATCTTCCGAAAGCAGTTTGATGACCTGTTCCCGAGAGAATAAATCACATGAGAGTTACCACTTCGAGGTCAAGCCTCCCGGCACACGGGTCTATTTAGACCATGTGGTCACGTACGCTAGGGCAGAGGACCGCGATCGAACTGAAATACCTGAAGCGCAAACTGGAGGGAGAGTTCTTCCAATGACAGCCGCTGTTTCTACATCCTTTTAGCTGACGCTGAAGATGAATGGAGGGAGGACCTATCGACCATATGGTTGGGCCTTCCTATGCTACAGAGCTCAGATATATGTTGAAGGATGCGAATGCAAAAGGGTGCAGGTAATATTAGCTGGGCAACTGAACAATTAGTTAGCGAGCTGATTAAAAGAAAAGTAGGTTAGACGAAAGCTCCTGCATCAAAAGCTTGATCTTTGCAAAAATGAAGAGGCTGGCAATCACTGCTCCCTGTTTTGTAACCATTTAACCGTTCCAATGAGACCTAGGAGTCCGATTAAGAAAACCAGTAAATAACTAGTACCCAACAAGGGAAATAAAGATACTCCGCTTTCCTGCAAATGCAAAGCAGGTACAGACCAATGCAGATAAGCTCCAATGGCGGTAGGACCAAACACCAATGCCAACATTAAAGTTGTAAATGCAAAGCCGATCGGTACCAGATAACCACGCGATATACAGGCCAATAGGGCAAGAGGAGCACTTAATAATAGGTGGAGAGCACCAATCATAAGTATTAAGAACAAATAATGTTGAACAATTGCAAACGAAAAGCCAGGAAGTCCGATTGAAAAACCAAGTATTAAGGCCGAGCAAATCCTTGAAGAACCAATCGTTAATGGGTACAAGTTGAAAAACCAAGTATTAAGGCCGAGCAAATCCTTGAAGAACCAATCGTTAATGGGTACAAGTTCTTGTCCTTTAACGGTACAAGTTTTTGTCCTCCGACAACATATATGGCCTAACGGGGATGTGATGTATGAAGCATATACATATGTACAAAATACGAGTTTTGTGAAACAGTTGTTATAATTCAAATGAAACAATCAGTTAAATCTCATGGATAAATGTGGCTTTTTCTTTTTATAACCCCCGAGATATTTTTAATTTCGTATGGATAAATATGTGATCCCGCATATTATATTTGTCGTATCACACAACTCAGTTATCTTAAATATAATATGCACTCATTCCAGCTTTATAATGAGCGCATATTATATTTGACTCTCTGAATTTCTTTTGATTTTTATCCTACGTCATTTTTAATTCACGTGCACCCAAAATTCAATAATGCTGTTCCAGGTATTGGATTCGTTTCCTTGCCCAACATAACGAATGTATTTTGCCTGAACCGGTTCAAATTCAAATGTTTCATAAGCAGCCTGTTTTTTACTGGTCACGTTACTTAATATATTTTGGTAATTAATACCATCAGTTGATATCTCCAAATCGAAATAATTGGATCGCGTATGTCCATTATAGAATTGAATGCTTACCTGCCCTACTTGAGTCTGTTGCTCAAGCTCCAACTGCAGGTATTGTCCCTTTCCATCTGCAGACCATCTGGAGTCTGGATCACGATCGATCGTATGGATCGGCAGATTGCCATCATCTGCACTTGCCGTAACTTTGGTTACAACAGCGAACGGTCCTTCCGGTTCGGCCATAGGCTCTTTGACTTCAAATTTCTCCCGTGCCTCGACCGTTACGCCATTAAAGACGCAGCTCACGATAATGTCGACCTTTCCCGCTTTTAACGCATGGAATGTAGTCCCTTCCGTATATCCGATCGTATCATCACTCGATGTGTACGTCACAGGAACGTTCAATTCTGCAATGTTTACAATCTCCCCATTATCTAATGTCAGAAACGAAGATAATTCTCCGCTTCCGCCTGCGCTGATTGCATTCCCTGCAACTCTCCAGCCGGGTACTGCTTTATTGGGACTTATGGAGATATTCTCTGGAAGTACGGGTGTATCAGCTACCTTAAACTTCACACGCACGTTCTGGGTGTGCCCCCGATAGGATACAGTGATCTCTCCAGTTCCATTAGTTCCTTGCGGTTGCTTAATTTTAACCTTTGCATCCTTGGCATAAGCTTTTGCAGAGATGATCGGCGTTTCGGTTGTGCCATAGGGCAAAATATGAACGTAATCCGTTCTTAAGAACTGCATACCCCCTATAGCTTCGCCATTCACTAACAGGGATTGAAGCCCCAGATGAATATCTTTGATTCGTTTCTTGCTCTGGTCCTGATATAAACTTTGCGGGGATAAACGATCGCCCTGTCCAATACCTTCCGCCATATCAAATGGCAGCGTATTCGCATCCGGAATGGAACCCACAATATTAACGTTTACGCCGGTGTCCTTTCCTTTTGTTCCAATGACATATCCGTTCCCGAATTGTTCTGATTCTACAATAATGCCGGATTTACTAGGGTGTGCCGCCTGACCGGTTGTATTCCAAAACACACTTTCAGTGGTTACCACTCCATGACGATTCGTTTCGGATGATCCATAGTCCCGTGTAATGGCAGAGATCCCGTCCCCGTTAACGACCAGGTTATCGATAAGATTCGCCATGCTCAAATACATATGAAAATCAGTCAATAATGATGGCTTCTCAGAATACGAACTTTGCAGGACATTCCCGTTCGCAGAGAAGTTGGCGTATGTGAAGCTATGTCTAGCTCCTATTGCCTTACTATTCTTGATGAGATTATCATTGCCAATAAATTGATATAAATAACCGTTCCCATTCGCTCCACGATACTGCGGGTACTGCATGGTTACATGATCCACTGTGACGTTCTTTGTACGATCCAGAATAATCCCTTTGGATAACAGATGATAATCTGTATTGCCCGCTGGTTTATAGGTGTTAATATTTCGAATCCAGCTGTTCGCCACCGCAATCACATTGACCGCTTTGGCATTATCAGCTTCATATCCAGCAGTCCCAACGACTTTGAAGTCGTCTTCACCAAGCCCCGACTTCGCATTTTGAATGTTTGCAATCGAGAAATCTTCCAACCCTACCTCCACAATCGGATCTGCGGTCTGACTAATCGTAATATCATCACGCAGCTTCATTGGATAACGCGTCGGAATGTCTAGCGTGATCGTATGGTTCTCCGGATCTACGCCTACAATTTGGCGATAGAATAGCGGTTCTACTTTACCAAGACGTGACGACCACTTGTTTTGCATGCCAAGTTCACGTAAGAAACCTGGCGTCGTTTCGAATGAAATGACCACGTAATCATTCACTGCAAACCCGCTTGTGTCCTCAACGGGTAGCAGGACGGTTGGATCAGTAACCGACTTGTGAAGTTTCGTGGAAATTCCGGTTTTCTTCCAATCTCCGTTACCGATACGGATAATATCCTTGTTTTTCATATTTTGCTGTGCATTATAGATATGAGTCTTGTTCATCCCGTCACCTTTCAGGACTACACGACTTGCAGGAATGTTTAGTGAATAATCCTTGCCGACCTGAGGGTTAACCTGATATGTACCCTTGGGAAGATACACGACACCCCCACCTAAAGCAACAGCAGCATCAATTGCCTTTTGAATAGCCTGTGTTGCATCACGGCCACCTGAAGGATCGGCAAAATACGGTGATTTGGTAACGTCAATCCGTTTGTTTTTAGCCGTTTTAGGTAATTCTGTTTCCCCACGCCGATAACCGGCATACGAAAAGTCATGCAGAAACCTTCCCTGTTCATCTTTAAATCCAGGATACCAATCGTTTGGATAGAGTCTGCTTCTGCCATCCGTACCCAGAGACAGATTCTCACCGGCACGATCAATAGATGGCTGTGAGCCACCCTCTGACGCTCGAACCTCCTGGGTTCCAGGTACAGACCATCCAACAGTCAACGTAAATGCCAGCAATAAAAAAGGCCACTTTCTACGCATGCTTTCGTTCTCCTCCTTTTGGATTTCAGAGTATGTGAGCGGTTTCAAGAAACCCTATAGTCACCTCCGATCCTGCTCAAGCAAGAGTCATGTGCATGCCAACTCAGCATGTCATAACCGATTGTAGAGCACGAGGGAACGAAATTACATAAACAAAAACGACACTTAAATGCCCATTTTATACAATATAAGGATTTATTTAGAGGAAACTGCACGATTATATCGCTCTAACGCCTGCTGCTGAATCTCAATCGCACGATCGATCTGTAAGGAGTTGATTTGCTCGACATAGGTATCGAAAGCATCTATCGGCTCAATGCCAAAAATGATTTTAAGCGACATCTCGTCCACCACTTTGTTCACTTCCTGCATGATGACTGACATTTCCGTGCTTTCTTTCTCGGTTTTGGGCAGAGTTGGTACCTGATGCAGAACAGCATCTGTACTGGACCATAACTGCACCGCCTCTTTCTGTTCCGGTAAAATATAATATTGTTCCATATATCGCGTATCCTGGACAAATGGACCGAAATAACTCGCTCTCGTGTACATCGCAAGCGCTTGCGCCGGCGACCACTTATCAGGGTTTTTCAAAATAGTTTCCGTATACGTCGGATACCCGACCTTCATCTCAAAACTGACACCTTCAATGCCAAAGTTGAACAGCAAATGTCCCTCAGGCCCATACCCGTAGTCCAGCATCCGTGCTGCTTCTTCTACATGATGACTGTTGCTGGATATGGCGACTCCACTGGAACCGATCGCGGGAGCAAGTTGACCAAATTTCGGGCGATCTCCTTTGTTCATGACAGGATATGGCGCTGGCACAAGCTTTGCATGGGGATCCGTCTCCTGCAAGATGGGTAGCCATGTACCGATCCCCGCACCTGCATTCCAGATACTCGCGCCGCTGCGTCCTGTGGTCATGTTTGTATCCTGAGTCTCCGAATCGACGGCGGCCAGGTTCTTGTCAATGAGTCCTTCTGCGTACCATTCACGAAATAAGGAGAGAAACGCTTTATATTCAGGTTCTTGTGCCCCAAACTTAATTTGGCCATCTTCCACGTAGAACCCCTTTTTAATACCAAATGCGCCAATAAAACCGCCGCCTTCAATACCAAACAACGGATTCGGAACACCCAGAAAAGTAAGCGGGGCGTCAGCTCCCTTTTTGTCCTTAAATGCCTGAAGCATCGTATGCCATTCGTCAATCGTGGTTGGCACATCAAGTCCAAGTTCATCCAGCCAGTCCTTCCGGATAATCGGCCCTTGATAGGTTCGCAGCTTATCATCTCCCTGGATAAAAGGAAACGCATAATAACTTCCGCTGGCTGTGCGAATCTGCATATCAATGTCTGGATGCTCCGTCAGGTACTGCTTCAGATGAGGTGCGTATTGATCAATAACATCGTTTAATCTCAGAATATATCCGTCTTTGATCGCTTTCTCCGGCCCACCGGGATAATTGCTCCACTCGTATTCAATCATATCCGGCAGTTCTCCGGACGTAAGCAGCACATTAATCGCTTCTTTGGCCTGATTGGCGGGAGGCCGGATGAATTGCAGGTTGACGCCGGTTCTCCGCTGCCACTCCTGAAAAAAAGGAACCTCATTGAAACTGGACTTAATGCTTGCTGCATTGCCATTCAATTCTGCCCAGTAAGTTAATTTCCCAGCGTCATTGGGTGCAGCAATTGAGACGGTCTGGTACTCTGATGAGCCGGAACGTTCATCCAGCTTGGCATCAGACTCTGTCCCGTTCTGATCGCAAGCAGTCAGCATGCCAAGCAGCAGGATGAATCCTGTCAACTTTGCTATGAAGGCGAACTCCCTCTTTACGTTCATGTTCCGGTCTCCTTTCAAATCAATCAACTGATTTCTTTATATTTACCTGGCGTAATGCCTTCATATTTCTTGAATACCCGGATGAAAGTTGCTGCATCGTTATACCCGACCATTCGGGATATTTCTGTAATGGATGCCTGTTTATGCTCAATCATTTCTTTAGCCTGTCGGATACGGCACTTATGAATACAGTCCAGCAGACCCTCACCAGTCTGATTCTTGAACAGTTTGGACAAGTAACTGCCCTTAAGCTCAAAATGCTCACCAATCGCGTTGACGTTCAAATTCACGTCTGTATATTTACTCTCAATATACTGTGTGACTTGAGTACTGAGATGACGCAGGGAATCCTCACGTTCTTGTGATACATTTGTTGCGCGCTTGTCAGCGGCATAGGAACATACCTCCTCAAGCAAATTCTGCAAAGCCTCCTGCATCTCTTGGATGGTATCCCCGGCAATAATGTCCTCAATCCGATGCGGGTATTGAGTTAGCGCATGATTATCCCTGTCCCCCAGATCATTGATGGCCTTGATCATTGTACCTACCAGATTAAAAATCAGGCAACGTGCAAGTGTGAGCGACATAATCGGTTTATCAAAATTTCGCTCTGTAATCTCGTTCATATAAGCGCTGGCTTGGTCGGTATCTCCCGCTTTGATGAAATTAAGAAGCTGCTGTTCCACCTGAAGCGGATAGTAGTAGCCAAACGGGTCATCCGCCATCGCATCGCTGCGGACATCACCATAGGTAATGATGCCTTTCTTGCCTAGCACCATTTTGTATTCCATCGCGTCTACTGCTTCCTGGTATGCTTCGGCGATACCAATCCACGACGTATGGCGTCCGCTGATGGAGATCGTCAATTCCATATCATAACGTTCCAGGAAGCGCTGTGCTTCTGCCGCAATGTGATGAAGATCCTGGTTCCAATTCGAAGAATCCGCTTTCATATTTACAAGGCAGACCATCATATCATCGACTTCAGCCACATATCCGACGTGCTGACGCTCTGAAGCCAGTTCTTCAACCACATTGGAAATAATGAGATGGATCAATTTGTTTCGTTCGTTGATATCAATACCCGGCAGTTTTCCATAGAGATTCTCTTCATTCTCAATGACAAATAAGATAACAGCAAATTCACTTGAATACAGCGGCATATGAAAGGAACGGAATGCATCTTCATAGGGCACGAGCGTATCCTGTTTGCCTTTCAGAAGCCGATTAATCATATTGGAGCGCAGCACCTGCTGATGTTTCTGCAGCTGCTGGGCAATCTCATTCTTTTCTGATCGTGTGTTCATGATGACCTTCTGAATAAATCGAAGTTCGTTCCGATCAGCAGGTTCGTTCTGCGAATTTTTGTCTTTGAGTGATTCCACGAGCTGCTGGATTGGAGAGTAATTCCGGCGCATGAAGAACCAGGTCAGTACACCCGCACTAATGAGACTCACCACGATGCTGATATACGTAAAATTGCGGACATATACTGCCTTTTCCCAATACAGGCTGCTGGGAATAATCAATGCGTACTTCAGATCGGATACCGCGGAGTCCATATAAAACATCTCCGATTTTCCTACCTTGGCGTTATCCATTTGAACCTGATTGCCATTCATGAATGGCTTCAATTCCTCTGACCCGGGATGATTGCTCATCAGAATCTCGTTATTCTGATTCAGAATCAGCAGCGTGGCATCACTAAAACCTGAAATGCTCTCAATTGCTTCCTGGAACCTTCGCGTATCCGCCATGACGACAACCGTACCAGTCTCCTGACCATTCAAATCATCAGGAAGACGTGTAATGTATGCAATGGAAGACTCCGCCGGAGCTGCATTCTGATGTGGCAGTATGACGAACTGATTCGTCTCTGTACCCA
The DNA here is from genome assembly GCF_037969855.1 of Paenibacillus sp. FSL W7-1088. Classification (NCBI taxonomy): domain Bacteria; kingdom Bacillati; phylum Bacillota; class Bacilli; order Caryophanales; family Paenibacillaceae; genus Paenibacillus; species Paenibacillus sp. FSL W7-1088. The sequence continues at coordinate 3,679,812 of NZ_CP150216.1, read as the reverse complement.
GAATCTGATCCCGCCACGCTTCGAAAGACATTGCACCTGTGTTATGTAGGGTATGAAATGCCGTTCGCATATCCCGAATATTACCTGAACGGAGAATGGATTGATCTTTTTTCCACACGACGTAGAATTCATCGATGGATGCGTAGGATGTTTTATAGAGACGGAGTTCCTTCACCAGTTGGTATGCCGTATACGGCGCCTCTTTGGCCGGCTGATTGGAATACATCAACGTTTGCAGATTTGGGCTCCACGTCATCTCCATGTTTAACCGCTTCATCAGATCAACTTGTGTATCGATCGTATAACGCATCTGCTTCAATAAAGAATCGTTGGCGCGATGTATTTCACTCTTCAAAGTCTCATTTGCTTGCATGTAAATAACCAAACTGATCAGAATCGGCACAATCAAAACAGCACTGTAAGAGACAAGCCAGGTTACAATTATGCTTTCTCGTTTTTGCCACAAATATCGAATGTTTAGCAACAACACATCACCCAACTCTTCGTAGATTATCTATGTTTGGATCAGGAATTTATTATAACGGTCAGAGCGCGATTGGGATATAGATAAAAAGTTCAATTCGATTGACAAAAAGGATAGCAACCACCGATTTCCCCCGTCAAATCAAGCACAAATAGCCCGAATAGACTACTTTCGTCTATCGGGCATTCGGTATCAAGTGGAGAATGTTTTTTAAATATTCTTATACATTTTTTAGAAAATGCGATGCTTCCAACCGTTTAATTTGGCACTCGCCTCAACGTAGAAATAGTCACCGTATATAAGAGAGACATTCACGTTCTGACCTGCCGGTTTATGACCGGTTCCCTCGAGAAGCATACCTTCGTGCTCAGGAAGATCCCAGGTTCCATAATGATCCCGCAGGGAACTCAGGATACGTTTGGCAACGGTAGTATAGAGTCTACCCTCTGGATCAGGAAGTACATCTGCAAGCTCAAGCAATCCGGAAGCAGCAATGGCACCAGCGGAGCTGTCTCGTGGGATCTCTTCCCCTTCTTCGGTCTCAGCACGAAAATCCCAATGCGGAACGCTATCCTCAGGCAGGCTGGAAATGAAGAAGTTCGCCACACGCTGTGCAGCATTCAGATATGCCGGGTCCTCTGTATACCGATACGTATTCGTTAATCCATATAAAGCCCACGCCGCTCCCCGACTCCATGCCGAATCCGGCGCCGCTCCCTGACCCCCTATCGCTTCTGCACGTTCACCTGTCTCGGGATCAAAGCGAATGATGTGATGCACAGAACCATCTTCCCGCACAAATTGCTTCATGACCATATCCGCATGAGCTTTGGCGATATGGCTGAAACGAGGATCTCCGCTCTCCTCAGATGCCCAGAAGAGCAACGACAGGTTCATCATGGTGTCGATGATCGACCAGCCCAGCATATCTCCATTCCAAGCCCGGATGAAGCTGCCTTTGGTATTGAAGCGGCCAGCCAGAAAGTTTGCGGCAAATAGAGCACGCCTTGCGGCATCGGCATCTCCGGTGAGCTTGTATTTAATGACAGCCGTAGGCAGGAAATGAAAACCCACGTCGTGATCAAAGTAGTTGTTTTCTAGAAAACGTTCCGATAGTCTCTCATCCCAATTCCATGCAGCCTCTTTATATTTCTCATCACCTGTCATATCGTACACAATCCATAATATGCCCGGCCAGAATCCCGAGGTCCACCAATCGATTCTCATGTCGTCATAGATGCCATTTGCTCCTGCGACATGCGGAGACTTATCACCTATGGCTGCAAGCATCTGATCGGCTTTACTTTTAATCTGATCCCATGCGTCCTTGTTCACTTCATTTAATACGTTCATGTAACCTCATACCTCCTTACTGTTCTTCAATACTTGATTTAACCTTTCAATGAACCAACCATGACACCTTTTACGAAAAAGCGCTGCAAAAACGGATAGATGCACAGGATTGGTATCGTCGCTACCATAATCGTTGCATACTTGATGGTTTCCCCGATCTGGAAGCGGTCCCCAGCCGATGCACCGGCCGACATGCTCTCCGTGGAATTGGCGATCAGAATCTCACGCAGCACCAATTGCAATGGGAACAGTTCTCGGCTTTTGATAAACACAGACGCATAGAACCACCCGTTCCACTTATCGACTGCGTAATACAGAATCATCACGGCAATGACTGGCATGGACAATGGGATAATGATACGGAACAAAATGGTGAAGTGATTCGCTCCATCAATCTTGGCCGACTCTTCCAGGCTGTCCGGTATGCCCATAAATGACGTTCGCATGATGATCAGGTTAAACGTGCTGATGGCAAAAGGCAGAATGGTCGACCACAATGTATCTAACAGGCCAACGCCTTTTACAACCAGATACAGGGGAATCAACCCGCCGCCAAAGAACATTGTGAACACGATAAAGAACATGAACACCTTGTTCCACATCACGTTTTTACGGGATAGCACATACGCACCAAGCGCAGTCATGAACAGGTTGACGATAACGCCGAACACAAGAATAAACAATGTATTACGGAAACCAGTGGCTATACCTGGATTGGCAAGTACACTCTTGTAAGCTTCCAGGCTGAAGCCGACCGGCTTCCACAGGAGACCTTTGTTTGCTAACAGCTGCGCCGAGTCACTAAAGGATGCAAATAACACGTAGAGCAGCGGATACAATGTGACGATGACAAGCAGGATTAGAAACGTATAATTGAAGATCGTAAAGATTCGGTCAAACCAACCGCTTTCCTTAATCAAAGTTACCACCTCACCATAAGCTGTTTTGACTCACTCTGCGGCTGATATAGTTCGCCGAAATCAGAAGAACGAGATTGATCACCGAGTTAAATAGACCAACTGCCGAGCTGTAACTCCATCCGAACTCCAACAATCCCTTTCGATATACGAAGGAGGAGATTACGTCAGCCGTCTCATAGGTCACCGGATTATAAAGGAGAATGATTTTCTCGAACCCGACATTCAGCATATTACCCATCCGGAGAATGAACATGATCGTAATAATAGGCAGCAATCCGGGTAGCGTAATGTGAAACATTTGCTTGAGACGGCTCGCTCCGTCTATCTTCGCCGCTTCATACTGCTCCAGGTCGATGCTCATCAACGCAGCAATATAGATAATGGATTCCCAACCGATCCGCTGCCATATTTCAGACAGAACATAGATCGGACGAAACAGCTCCGGCTTTTGCAGCATCGCCTGACCGTCATATCCGAGCATCATGATCAGACGGTTGATTAAACCATCCGCGTTCGTGAAGTCCGTAATAATTCCGCATATGACGACGAGAGAGATGAAATACGGCATATACGTAATCGTCTGAACGACCCGCTTGAATGTACGCTTGCGTACTTCATTGATGAGCAGCGCCAGAATAATTGGTGCGGGGAATTCAAAGACCAGCGTGTACAAACTGATAAGAAGGGTGTTCTTCAGCACACGCAAGAAATAATAACTGTTGAAAAACTCTTCAAAGTGCTTCAGCCCAACCCAATCACTCCCCAAAATGCCCTTCATCGGAGAATAATCTTTAAAGGCAATAATTGCGCCGTACATCGGACCGTAATGAAATATTAAATAATATCCAATAACGGGAATCATCATGATGTATAAATACTTGTTCATCATGAAGTCCCGCACGAACCGGCTTCTAAAGGATTGACGATTGCTCATGATGTACCTTTTCACCTCTTTTCAATCGGGAGGGCTAGTGCCCTCCCCTTTTACAATTACCGGTTGTTGTAGCGTTCAAGTGCTGCTGTCTGGATTTCAATCGCTCGATCCAGATGTAACGATTTCATTTTTGCGACATAGCTCTCGAATTGATCCACCGGTTCGTTGCCCAGAATGATCTTGATGGTCATCTCATCGACGAGCGTGTTGATATCATTCATGATGGTCGCGTATTCGGAGCTTTCTTCAGGTGTAGGTGTGATTGAAGGCAGATTATATTTGGCGGCCTGTGTATTCTTCCATACATCAATGGCATCACGCTGGGTCTGTAATGCAAAGAACTGCTCGGCATAACGTTTGTCTTGAACGAATGGACCGTTATAGCTGCTGCGGGCATATAGGGAAATCGCTTGTGCAGGAGCGAGTTTATCCGGATTCTTCAGCAGCAAGTCCGTGAATTTCGGATAATCACCTTCCATGTTATAGCTGACACCTTCTTCACCGAAGTTGAAGAACATGTGCCCTTCCTCACTGTAGCCATAATCCAGCATACGAACGGCAAGTTCCGGGTCCTTGGCTGCTGTTGTGATGGCAACCGTGCCTTCCGAGGCATAACCCTGGTTAAGCTGGCCGAATTTAGGAATATCCCCTTTGTTAAGCACCGGATATGGTGCGGCGACCAGAACGGCATCCGGATCATTTGCTTCAACGAGCGGCTGCCATTTGCCGATACCTCCACCTGCGTTACCGACACTAGCGCCAGTAGCACCCGAAGCGAGGTTACCGTCGACGGATTTGGTATCCGCTGTTGAGATGTTTTTATCAATCAAACCTTCTTTGTACCATTCTTGGAATAACGTCAGGTATTCTTTGAAACCCTCTTCCGCAGGACCAAATTTGACCTGTCCGTCTTCCTGATAGAATCCGCGGTTTACACCGAAGGCGCCCAGGAAAGCACCATTACCGGAATCGTTAAAGAATCGTGGCTTACTTACAACAGAGAACGGAGCGGATGCGCCTTTTTTCTCTTTAAAAGCTCTCAGGGTTGTTGTCCACTCATCAATCGTTTCCGGAACAGGCAGTCCCAGCTCATCCAGCCAATCCTTGCGAATGATGGGTCCCTGGAAGACACGAAGATACTCATCTCCCCGAATGAACGGGAATACATAGTAGCTGCCACTGTCCGTTTTGACCATCTTGTCGATGTCCGGATTGTCCTGCAGGTATTTCTTCAGATTCGGAGCATACTGGTCAATCAGATCGTTCAGCTTGAGGATATAACCATCATTGATGGCTTTCTCCGGTCCACCAGGGAAATCTCCGATAAAATTGTACTCCAGCATGTCTGGCAAATCCCCGGATGCCAGCATTACGTTAAAGGATTCTCTGACCTGACCGGTCGGTGGTGCCGTGAATTTGAGTGGTACGCCGGTTTTTTCCTGCCATTTTTGAAAGAATGGAATTTCGCTGTGCGAATTTTTGACCCCGATCAAGTTTCCGTTAATTTCACCCCAGTACGTAAGCGTCTTATCCGTTTGAATTGGATAGGTTGTTGCTTCCGTTGATCCGCTTGGTGTCCCTTTATCAGCATCGCCCGTTTTACTGTCTCCGGACGAACACCCCAGGATCGTTGTACCTAATAACAGAATCATCAAACTCGTAGATAACACTTTTCTTCTCATGGACCTTATCCTCCACCTTTTGGGAATGTCTGTGCTCTACCTCAGAGTAAGGGAGAGTGCATTGTAGCGATATTCGCAAAAGATGAAATGACATGTTGATTTCGTCAGAACCAAATGATCATTTAGCCAAAACGATAGACGAATTCTCTATATCATCATCTGCAATGCATTGAATTTACAGTGTTGGCGCGGGTTTGTGAGTGTACTTATGACAGCACAAAAAACAGACCATGAACACTGTTCATCGTCTGTCACGTGGGTGAATAGGAGTGGATTGGAATATCACGAATATATTACGGCAGAGCTCGCTATCTCATTTTTAGTCCCAGACCACTTCGGTACCTGCGATAAAATCATGTATTGCACGTTTGTCTTCTCGTACAGCAACCATGATGACACTCGCAATGAAACCAATGCCGAATGTGATTCCATATACCAGTCCTGCAACAACAACTCTCATCAGCATGGTTCCAATTCCAGGGGGCTCATGTGTATCGTATTTTCGAATTCGAATTCCGCAAATACGTTTTCCTATCGTTCTACCGTACCAGAAAACGGGCAATAAAATGGAATACAATGCACTTAATATTTTGGCTATAGGTTCATCACTATCAAAGTTTCCTGTAATCAGTCCTGCGATAACCATTAACGGCAATGCAATAATAATAGCATCCAGAATACTGGCGCCGAGCCTTATCCAAAAACCTGCATTATACAAAATGTTTCCTCCAAACTTTCTTTACTAAAAAGACGAATAAATACGTTATTTAACTCCTTTCATTCTTTTGTTCTAGCTCAACATGGGTTTAAGAAGCTCATGGGAACCGGTATTCACCATCACCTATCTGGGTGTATATACTGTTCATATCTCTACCACATTACACCATTAAAACCAAGTCTAACACATTTCATTTGAAGGCCGACATGGAACACCTAAGGTATTATCATACGTTATAGATGTTTTATTATTTTAAGACCGAGGAGGATGAAGCACATGCATAGATTCAAGTACTATGGAGATCCACAAGATTATGCCTTATCCGCAGCTCCGCAATATTATCTGAATAGAGATGTACAACACAAGAATACTTTGGCATTACCGAATTATGTGGAGCCCAAATTCACCGAGCTATTATTCCAACACATAGGGTTAAAGATTGTCATCACGACAACTGTCGGCAAATTGATAGGTATTCTGGATGATGTTTCTAGTGATTACGTAACTCTTGATGTTCTTGGAAAAAAGCATCACATTCGATTATGTGAAATCGTTTATTTTGAAATAGCAAAAGAGTAATCATGAGCAAAAAAGATGTTTATAATACGCGAGGCAAAGCAGCTTTCATCCTCCCCAGTATGTGAAGTCTGTTTGTGGCATCACTAAGATGAAACATTTCATTTAAGCATGAAAAGCTTTCCAGAATGAGCCCTCTGTATTAATAATATCCTTGATCTGGGCAAAAGGAATCGTAAATGTCGGGAATCCCGCGACGTAAGGAGCGATTTCATAAGGGCTAAAGTATAGGTGCAGTGCATCCGCTGTGACAAAAAAAGGCTGATCCGGGCTGATTCCCTCATATGTGTCCGGAAAAACATAAGAGTATTGCGGATCATTCTTGATCTGATCTCCTACGATTTTGCTAAGCACCTTCACATAATCACTGTTCGGTTTAAATAAATCCTTAAGTTCATACATCTGACCGGTGCTCAGATTAATAATCGCATAGATCATCGTCGGCATGCCATGTGCAGCACCAGCCGGGTAGTTATAGCCCGTGAGTTTAAGCTGAAGTAATTGCTGTTGGTAGAACGTAATATCAAAATCCCCTGTATATGTGTAACCCAGCTTCTGATTCGCAGGGATTGGCTTCACTTGGGATAGTGCCTTTAACTTGGCATTTACTGCAAGCTGAACGGCTTGGTCCGTTAACCCTTCCAATTGCGGATAATACACGAGGTAATCCGGGTTGGGTTTATATTTTTCTTCGCGTACACGATATGGCGGGTGAAGGGGAACGATTGTATTTTGCCGCCAAATGATCTGCCCTGCCCGGTTTACATAGGATACCCGCTGGTCGACATACGCCTTGATTAGATCTGGAGCTACCAATTCAAGGGTGCCCGACCCTTCAACACGGGGGTATCCTGATGCAGGTCGCCCATTGAGATCCAGAAAGAACGTTTGTGTCCCATTCGTGGCTGAAGCCAGTCCTCCCTTGTAATTTGATACATCCGTATATACAAAATCCGAAAGTTTCCTACCATTGACATCTGCAATTGCATAGATCGAACCAATAAAAGACTGTTTGGGGTCAATCGCTTGCCCCAGGGCCAGCCGATGTTCTCCCAGATCTCGAATGTCATTGTAGGCGGGTTGGATGATAAAAGAGCCTTGTGTATTAATAACGCCATAGATGGAGTTGTAATCCTCCGCTGTATTCACAATAGCGTATCCACCACTGAACGGAAATGCCGAAGTGAAGCTCGGCTGAATCCGGATATGACCACTTTCGTCGATATAACCGTATTTCCCTGATGCTTCTTTCTGAAAAGGAAGTAATCCGTTACCCAGAGGACCTACATAGGCATATGGATACGTTGCCAGCCGCTGACCATTTCGGTTAATTAACGCATATTCATTTTCCTTGATCTGCACAACGGCCTTGCCATCCTGAAAATCGTTCGCTGAAGCGAACTGCGCCCGAATGACCTCATTTCCAGAGGTGTCCAAATAACCGTAACGACTGACTTCCCCGCCTGTCTGACTGTTGTCTGAAAGGTAAAACAGCGCTCGGCCGTCCTTCACATCGGCAATAAAGGGATATGCCCGTTTGGTCAATACTGCGCCTTGTTCATCAATCATCTCGAACCCTTGGGAATCAATGACAATGGCCCGACCTTCTGAAAAAGGATTAATGGAATCGTATACAGGTTGAACGACAAATTGCCCGTTAAGATTGATGATGCCAGTCTTCCCGTCTTTCACTACGACAGCCAGGCCATTTCGTTGAAAGTCTTGGGCATCGTCAAGGATCGGTTCAATTCGAATACGACCTTGGGCGTCCATATAACCCCACCGGGTTCCAGTTGTCGTTCTGACCGATATCGGAAATAACCACGTCGTTTCACGCGGCCCCTCTGTGCCCATGGCTTGCCTAATCTTCTTTTCCAGCTCAAGCAGTGCTTCCCGCGAAGGGTATGGTTCATTGAATCTTAACGCTTGTTGGACCGAAACGAGCGCGGCAGGAGATAATCCGGCCTTGTACTGGGCATCTGCAAGATAGTACCAATAGAAATTGTAGTCTGGATAGTGTTCAGTCAATTGTTCATAATACTGTACGACCTTAGGAAAGTAATATGGATACACATCTGTTGCGGGCACCCAATTACCATTCTGCCAGCGGATGATCTCGACCCGATAAGCTTCACCTGTATCATGAATCCAGAGTGCAATTTCTACTTTGCCATCTCTGCCGTGGGGACCAGGCATATCGATGATTTCCGCATGGCTGTAATACAAATCTTCTGGCGCGAGATCAGTCAGTCCTGATTCTGTCCAATCGTATACTGCAAGCTTTGACCAGATCGCACCGACCTGCCAGCCGACAATGAGATTGTTCCGCGCCGTGGATGTCACAGATGCCGCTGTCAATAAGGTAACTCCATAACCCAAGCCTTTCGTCAAAGACATCTTGATCCAGTGACCTTGGTAAAATTTCAGAACAAGCAGGATTAATTCACCGCCCTGCTCATATACAGCAGCAATCTCCGGCATTCCATCTCCGGTTAAATCTGAAGCATAAATAGCCGGATGTTTGACCGGTTTATCAATGGTGACGACAGTCGCGCCAGCCGGAATATGTTGATTGACAATTTGCGTTAACAGAGGTTCACTCATGGACATGCCTGTTTCCTCCTTAAGACAGCATTCGCCTAATGTATGGGTATGCATCATAAGCGGGGATATGACATCTGAGCGAATATAACCGTTAACTTTGAAAAGTTGAAGCGAATAGCAAAATCTTATAAAAAAAGAGCAGTCGTGAAGACCGCCCATTTTTTTGTAACCTTCCTTAAGGATCTTGCAATAACACTTTCTGTCCGTTCACCATCAAATAATTCACTTCATTTACCGGTATTGTCTGGGGTGATATCCACTTCATCAAATTGTTGTCAATGTTCAGAAACCCCGATTTGGGAAGAATGCTCGTGCCATCGTTGAGATAGAGTTCCATGTGAAGATTCTCAGGCGTTATTTGATTGATGCCTTTGCCCATGAGCGTAACACCCAAGGAGGAGACTACAATCTCTGTACGAATTTCCTCATCCAGCGTAAGAGTTGCTTTTCTAGTTTTACTGAATGAATCCTGTTTCAGATCGAAAGTTGTTTTCCATTTCCCCGTAACGAACTGCTCATAACTAGTAAAATCTCCTTTAAGCTGGAGCTTGTTGAGTTGACTGATATCCGAGATATCAAAAATATACTCCTCATAATCCCCACCGTATCGAGTACCCCCTTTAATATAAGAGCCATAGGAGACACTATTCATGGGTATATCCTGCTTGTTCCCTTGATCATCAGTGAAGAAAAAATAACCATGATTGTATATACCCATCTCGTCATCTGGATTAATCTGAATATGCAATTTCCCATCGACGAAACCTATATTGGATATATACATCCAATTGATCCCAGGCAACTTAATATGAGTTTGCTCCTGATGAAGTACATGAATGAATTCCTGTTCACTTAATTCCAGAGCAGATTCACCTCCCCACCCGCTAATACTGTCTTTGAGTGGATCAAGAGTGTCATATTCGGTCTGCTGCTTCTTACTTAGGAGTTCTGAGAGATTGAGCCCAGAATCATAGTTCACCTCTTTATTTGCACCTGATAAAAAAGAACTCATCTGGACACTTATTCGATTGCTGAGCCGTTTTCCCTGAACCAGAAATCGAATAATCGCAGTCTTCTCAGCAGGATCATACTGTACTAACTTTGCGTTCTGTGACCGACCACCTGATACATGAAAATCATATACATCAAGCGAAGCATTCACTCGGTCTTCTGTTAAATCCTTGAGGGCTACATAAATTTCAGTTGTGCTGCCGTCTCGAACAGCACCGAGAGTCTGCATGCGTATGCCCTGATCTTCACTGGTCTTATTTACGGGACGAAGAATGTTGATTCGATCTCCACTCAAAAATTGCAGAATAGATGAAAGATCAATTACTCCCATGGCCGCTGCTGCACCAGTAACAATAGCTAAAGACAGGATGGCTGCAATGGGGATATAGATTAATTTACGGGTTCTTCTTTTATTTGGTTGTGTACTCTTCTTCTGTGAATTACATGGCGAATTTTCCTCAAGGCGCGCTTTCTCATGGAATAATTTCTTGATATGGGTTAGATTCTGTTCCGTAAAATGATCTCCTGGATTCGATATGGGAATCACCTCCTCTATTTCTTCTGCAACCACCACTTACGCAACCACTGTTTCGAACGATAAATTTTGTTATTAACCTGTCTGACGTGCAAAGACAATGCTTCTGAAATTTCCAATGGCTTCTGACCTTCGTAAAATCGGCGTTTCAGAATTTCCCGGTCTGGTTCAGGAAATGATTCAATAGCCTGCTCCAATTCAAGTTGCCTTTCTTTACTGATTAATTTAGAGAGAGTGTCCTCAGTTTGAACGAAATGAATGCTCTCCTCATATGAAATCTCACTTCTCCGATTCCATTTCCGGTAACGGTCAATGGCTTTGTGCTTTGCAATGGTTGCCAGATAATTTTTCAAACTACTGCGCTCGGGTTGGAAAGAAAGTGGATTTTGCCAAAATGAAAAAAAGGTGTCTGCTACGCATTCTTCGATTTCTTCTGTTGAGGCATTATGTAATATGGAATAAATAATTTTCCACAACAATCCAGCATAGTTATTCATCACCCATTCCATAGCTTCATGGTCACGTCTAGCAACTGCTTCCCTGATCTGATCTTCCTTCATGCTCACCCTCCCTTCCATATTAGATTCGATTCAAAAACCCATTTTACTCCAATAAAATAAAAAGAATTGCAGAGGCTCATGCTTCTGCAATTCTTTATGTGCCGATTAGTTCAGGATGATTCTTGAGTGCTGAGCTGCACATATTGTGTGAGGCGGCAATAATGAAGCAACATAAGCTCCTCATTACCGCTCCCCAAAGCGGTTTTTCGGCCCTCTTCTATCATGTGTTCCAAAATCTCGCGAAGAAAAGTCATTTGAAATCTCGAGGTCTCTACAATTAATTGTTCCAACACATCAATATCTTTCAGTGTGAATTGGGATAATCCGCGAAGCAACAGCTCTTCTGACCAGCTGCTAATCTTCTGCATCAACTGATTATAGTCTTCCAACTCTTCCCGTCCTTCCATAACCCGTATCCAGTTTCAGACTGATCACTGTTGGACCCTTCAGGAAGCTGATCGGGTATATCCGTTGCTGCTCTATACGTACAAAAGCATAGAAGTCTTCGAGTGTTCCTGCTCCATAGCCAGACTCTAGCCGTTTGATCATGGTCTGCCATTCCGTTGAATATGGAAGAGTCAGATCCAACGTCTCCCCATGGTCACTCTCCATCGTTAAAATAAGGTCCTGCGATTGCTTATCGAAGCGATGCTCTACAACCCGGGCAACCTTGATCATCGCCAGTCGTTCTTTCGGAACGGAAAACAACTCAAATGAGCGTGCATCCTGAGCAAGTACGGAGGGTATTTCTTGCATGTACTTGCCCAGATTCATCTCTTCCACTGATGTTCGTGGCAACAGTGTAAGCTTTGCGCCTTCCCCGGAGGAGAGTCTATGCTCTTCATTTACTTTAACCGAACGAAACTGAACCTCTTCCCCGGCAAATTGACGAAAAGTCAGATTGGGCAGCCATGGAGTGAAGGAACCATAATGCTCTGTATATGAGAATTGATTATCTTCATAGTATACCGCCCGCACATCGCTGTACGTATAGATTTCGGCATCATCAAAGCAATAGAAATAATAAGTGATTCCACGGTAACCGGAGCGTGTCTCCCATGCATCAGCCCCCAATCCATACAGATGCAGCTCTGGAACCGCATAGTATTTACTTCGAAAACTGCCAATGAGCTGACTTTGTTTGAACGCAGATACCTTCTCTTGTTCAAGCACCTGTAGTGCAAGATACAACTTGCTTATCCGATCAAGCATCGATTGCATGGAGAACCGTACGTGTCGGTTAAAAAACAGTTGCAGTTCTCCTTGAATCCCGCGTAAACCTCGCTCAATGTCGGGAAGATGACCACTATGAGCGGCAATCGCCAATGTCTCCAATTGGGCCATATACGATTGCGGTAGACGAGCAAGTCCCGTCTTTAGCAGGCCTGTCAGCATGGAACGACATTCCTTCACTGTTTGAAGTGAAAACGTGGTATCATGGACTCTTCCACTTATGACATCCGTATCATCCAAACCTTGCTGCATCCGATACCGCAGTATTGCTTCAAGTTTGGCCATATTACCGGCAGTTTGTTTTACTTTGCACAGGGCCTTAGCCAGACTAGGTTCTTCTGTAAACGAAACCTCAATTTCTTGTTTCACCAGACGCACCGTTAGAAGAGAATCCTCCAATACTTCAATCTGCTCTGGATATCTTAATCGGAACAGAACCTCCTCAATCAACGAAGAACGATATGATTTGATCAAAGGAGCAAGATCCGATTCAACCATCCAGCGGAAGCGGGACTTCATCCCATGGGAATGTGTATTTTGAATTTGACCTGCCTGATGAACATGCATTTTATCCAGACCAGACTCAGGTGCCAACTCTGCTGTTGACGCTTCTTCACCCTGATTTAATGTATCCTCAGTCTGATGTTCCCGTTGATAATACAAAATCGAAATCAGTACATGTTTGCAAATATTGTCTGCCGGACAGGAGCATTCCCAATGATCCAGCGTATTTTCAAGCATACAATGTGTACCATCAGTCAACTGACAATTCACAGAGGCTTCATTCCAAGTGTATTGCACAGTCACGCCATGATCCAACTCTTTCAGAGACCTTTTGTACAATCCCTTGTTAGCATATCGAATCAAATAATCCTCCGTACACAGCGTCGAAAATATCCGGAATTTCTGTTCAAATCCACTCACGTGATCAACGTCCTGACGCTCTTAAAATATCATAGATCGTCTCACTGAACACACGACCTGCAATTTCACCCAAAGCAATGGACTTGTGATCGCTATAATAATAGTATTTCTGACTGCCAGGTTTGAAGAAGTGCAGAGATTCCAGCGTGATATCTTCCAATCCTTCATAATATGAAATGCTGGTACCACTGAAGCGCAGTTCTGCGACAAGATCTCCATACTCTTTGTAAAATTCATGATACCAGCCGCCATCCTGTGCTGGACCTTTGATCCATCCGTATTTCTCCAGTGCTTTGGGGAATGCAGTGGGAGAGAAATCAGACTCCGGCAAGCGATCATATTCAACCTTGTTTTTGTCTTCATCCTCAGGCACATGAATTTGACGATTCAGCTGCTCAAACGGCTGCTTGATCTCATAATCCTCCAGCTGCGTTTTCCATCCTTCGAGCGTAGATTGGTCCAGTTCGAGTGGATGAATCAATCCCACTAGAGATTCCGAAGGCAGCTCGTATTCATCCTCATCGACGGTATTAAACGTTCCATCCTCCATATAACGGAACGTGGTGACCAACTGACCATCTTCATATATGCCCCATATCAGACCTACAGCAAATTTCTGCATGATTACATTCTGTACAAACAATGCTGTCCACTCATCAGCAGACCACAGCCGTTGTTTGGACAAGGACTCTTCCAGACGTTGCGCCTGGATGTTAACCATCGTTTTGAGATCCTTCTTCAATTGTGTGAAACGCGCCTTAGATTGTGCTGCAAGTTCAGCATCATCTTTCTGCGTTGGAGCAGGCAGACTCTTCACAGATTTACCCGTTTCTTCATTTACAACAACGACTTGCAGATCTCCATTCACTTTAATCAGGAATGAACGCTCCCCGTAGCTCAGCTGCATCGTCCCATTTTTATCAAAACCAAGTGTGGTGACGAGTCGATCTTCCAGTTGTTCCGAGGTAAGTCCCCTATTATCCGCTGCCAGCTGCAACGCTTCTTCAGCCGCACCCTTAACCTGGCGGTTCTTCACACTGCGTTTAATCTTGTCAATCGCCATGAGAGCAGAAGGTTCCTTAAGATAGGCCAATACTTTTACAGCATCTGCGGCAATGGCGCCTCGGCTGTTTTCTGTCCATTCCTTAATTTGGGGAGCCAAGATATTCACAATTTGAGTATCCCCAAAGAGTGCCGAGAGGTACATCGCCCACTTTTCTTTCGCAGTAGCACCCACCTGAATCCACAACTGCAGCAGCTCGCTAGCAAACCGTGCGAGCGATTCCTCGCTTACATACTCACGGAGTTCATTCAGTCTTTCGTTCGGCGCAGATGTATGATCTATTGATTGGACCAAGATATATTGCTTGATTCGATCATCTAATGGTTGATTGTCCTCTGAACGTATCAGAGAAGGAAGATCGTTCAAGGAAAACCAGCTTAGTCTGGTCAGCTTTTTGGCATCTGCCTGATCTGCAAGTGCCGCATGAGCATACTCTGGACTTTGATCCGCGGTATCCAGCAGAATTTGAATCAGGTTCTTCCATTCGGCAGACTTCTCACCCTTCAGAAGCTCAAGGTATATCTCCTTGCTATGATCCAAACTGCGGATGGCGCTCAGAGCCATTTCTTTCACACCCGTTTTTTTCTCCGAACGATATATTGTCGTGTATAAGTCCGGGTCAGGAATCCGATTGAATTCAGATAATGCTACGCCATTTGCCTTTTTGGATGAATCCTGCAACCCGGCACGAATCGCTTCAGCTACCTGTTTAGTCGATAGACCTTGACGTTGTTCAAAGGTGATTTCCAGGATTAAGATACGTGTGTCCGTGGGCAGTTTCTTGTACTGTCCCAGAGCAAAGTCCAGATTTTGCTGAATGATCCGGCGATATTCATCCTGAGGCATCGATTTGTACTTATAATCGGTCATTCCGTTGAGAGAGATCAGGCTGGACAGCAATTTCTCTTGTTTCACCTCTGGATCTTGGCCGTAAAGTTCAAGCAGCTTCTCACCGCTAAACGCGTAAGATTGATACATATCAGAAACGATATCCAGTGTCCACTCGGGATACGTGGTCAGAATCACGAACCGACGCATCGCCTCCGAATCCAAAGGCAGGAAACTAATGCTGATCAAGTTATGAACGCGCCTTTTGTCACGATTCAGGTTATTAAACAGTCCACGACTATTCGGATCTTCCCAGTAGTCCTCAAGGGAACTCTCCCCGTTTAAATATCGTGCAATCGCAATTCCCTGTCTGCCTCCATCTAATGGATGTCGAAGAGCGCTGAATACGGCTTGCTCAACCGTTTCATCCACATCTGGCACTGCGATTCCATGGTCCTCCAGCACTTTTTGAATACACAATTTGAGGAATGGGGGTTTTAATATGTGGTATGCACGAATTGCTTGTTGCGGATCATTCACAATCGTTGATTGCAGAAATTGCCATGGTATGGTGTACGATTCGAGTTCAGTACGCAAATTTTCGATGAGCTGATATGGTTCATCCAGGGGTACCAGTCCTGACAGCAACTCATTGGCATTTTTCGTTCTTGTATCCATACTTAACAAATAGCGCCGAACTTCAAGTGGATAGATCTCATGTAATTGGTTTATGGCTTCGAGCAAAATAAGACCGGTCTCACTTTGGTCTTCAAGGAAACGGTGTTTGCCACCACTGATGTTAACCAAATACAACAAAGCATTGCTCAAAAGGATCATCGTTTTGTCGAACTCACTGTAAGGCAGCTGCTCCTTTTTGGAGAGAGAAGAATTCGAATAGTTCTCAGCTATAACCTGATTATGCTTCTCTCGCAGGAATTCATCATTTAATTCATATGCAGATCTGTTATGTTTCGTTTGGAAATTGCAAACTACCAGTGGCTCAATCAATGCATGCAATTCGTTCCGCAGCTTACTTGTATCATGGGTCATCACGTGTTGAAACAATGCAGGCAGAGATTGAGTGAACTGTTGTACCTGGGCAAGATGAGAAGGGCTATCATTGAGATCTGAATAGAGACGAAGGAGTATCATTCCATTGATTACATCCCGGAAATTCCCCTTCAGTCTGCTCTTTAATTCATCCAGAATTTCCTTCTCTCCAGCATAACGATTGATTTTCTCCAAACGGGACAGCAACCCGCCCATCCGATCATTGGTTTTGCTCTTTCCACTCAGTCCATAAGCTTCCGAGTCGTTTCCAAGGCAGAGCGTAAATCCATCGGTTCTCCACGAATTTCTTCTGGAATAATTGGATTCCATATGAATTACAATGGCTCCCGCTCGAAAAAAGATATCTCCGTCATCCTTTTTGGCAATTTTCATGAGTACTTCTATCGTCTGGTACGCATAATGGCTGGAACCACCCATCATATCCGGAAACTTATCCGTCGTTCCCATCACATAATCGATGATTTCCGAACTCCGGTCCGTTTTCAACGAATATTCATTGGAACACACCTCTGCAAACTTCTCCACCAAAGCTTCTACTGCGCGGTCTGCGGTTAACATTACACATTCCTCCTCGAATATCAGTGTATAAATGATCTTGTATATAACCAATTACGTAATAATTTCGCCAATCCAGTCTGCCAACTCATTGGGGGTAATCGCAGCTACATGTGCACCCATATTGGATAACGTCTGCGCAGCATGTTTGTTGTACACGGTATCTCCGTTAAAATCGAGTGCCGTCAGCACAAGCAATTTGCAGCCCGTATCCAGAATATCCTTACATGCCTTATACATGTGCTGGATCGGGTAACCCTCCTCCAAATCGCTAACGAGAATGTATATCGTTTTCCCGGGATTTTCGATTAACGTCTCACCATAACGGAGTGCCTTGGTAATATGCGTTCCCCCGCCAAGCTGCACGTTCATAAGCACATCTACCGGATCTTCCAGCCTGTCACTCAAATCGACAACCTGTGTGTCAAAAATGAACAATTTCGTTCGCAGTGCATTCAGGCGATAGAAAATGCTGGCCATCACCGAACTGTATATCACTGAATCCATCATGCTTCCGCTCTCATCCACACCAATGATGATGTCCCACTTGTTATGAGACTGGATATTCCCGTCAAAATATAGACGATCAATTACAAATCTTCGATTGTTTTTGTCATAATTCTTCAAGTTCTTGGTAATCGTCTGCTTGAAATTCAGATTGCGCAAGGAACGCACCGAACTGGATGCATAACGGCTGCGTTTCCCCATAATGCTCGCTTTGGTCTGAGATTCCAGTTTGCGTCGCAGATCTTCAACCACGACTCGCACGATTTCCTCGGCACTCTTTAACACGTCGCCTTTCATTCGTCCTTTAAATTGCATAATGTTCTTGAGCAGGTTCATATTGGGTTCGAGGGATTCCAGCAGCTTTTTGTCCGTTAACAATTCCGTTAGGCCATACCGGTCAAGCGCCTGTTTCTCCAGAATTTCTACCGTTGATTTCGGGAATAATTCCCTGACCTTATGCAACCATTTGGGAACGGATAGATCCGAAGGGCCCCTTCCTCCCCCTTTTCTGTAACCCTGCTCTTCACCGTATTCGCGATTATACAGATATCCGAGAATCTCATCGACTTCGGTATATTTAAAATCATCAGGGGAATAGTCTTCAGCATTGGACAGTCCTTCTTCGGCGGATTCACCTAGAATAAGGCGCCAACGGTTTAAGGTTTCTGCCCGATTCAGCTCAGCATTGTCTTTCACCATTTCCTTGGTTGTATTGAGCTCATTCAGATTAGCTTCCATGCGTCAAACTCCTTCCGAAGGGCTTCATCCCATGTTTTGGTCTGGATCAGCAATCGCTCGTCAACGGAAGGCCATGACATCTCTTCGTTCTCTACCTGATGCAAGCTCGCAACCCGATCCGCAATCAGGCCTGTCTCCATGGGGGTAAAGTAGGTAAACGCCAAACGAAGCTCAGGAATCATGCGAATAAACTCTTCATAATCAAGCTGCTCGATCATATAGTTCAATTCTGATAAAAGCTGATCTTCATACAAAAAAGCGTCCCGTGCTACAGAGAACACGCCCTGTAGATAAAGTGCAGTCTGCCGGGACTGTTCCTGCGATCCCCGAATATATGCACGTGCCCGATCCACGATCTCTTCTCTATGTCTGTCGCCAAGTCCTGAAGAGATGGCAATACACACCCCCTCCAGCTGTGCCGGAAGTTGGCTGTCTGACAGAAGTTCATCCAGGTGTGCCCGGAAGGTATCATCCCGAAAATGATCTTCGGACGACTCTGCCAGCATGGCAAGCAGCTTCAGTCCCTGGACAATCGCTTCATGTTCATCCGGATTCGTTCTTGAGAGCTGCATCAGTTTGTTAACGGCATTGTTATAAGCTTCAGACACGAGGTTAAGGAGCTGCGGTTCCTCAGACAACCCAAGAAGTCTGCGATGCTGCTGAATTCGATTCAAAATATGCAGACTTCCACACAACGACAGGAAATTCCCATCCTTCCGGAGCGCCGACTTCACTTGTTCATACAGCTTCATGGCGGTATCCTGCAGACCCATAAGTAAAGCCTGAAGCATGGATTTAGCAAGGTCACCGCTGTGATGATCCGGTATTCCCTGCATCTCTTCTTCCATCTTGCGCGTAGCGGCTTCCCGAATTGTGCCTCCATAGAGTGAATTCTCAATCAATCGAGCCTCAATTCTTGAGGAATAGGTATATACCCACGTCTCCCGAACAAGGTTCATGTCACGCTGTGCAATCCAATCCGGGCCCGATTGTCGCTTCGCGAACTCCGGAACGAGATAGACCATACATTGAAACAATTGACTTTGCCGACGATGATCAGGTTTGGCGTATAGATCAAGTACCTTTTTATGTTGGCCTGTAGTACGAATTTGAAGTTTGGACTCTGTACAACGTTCTTTGAAATCCTCAACGATTGGAATACTGAATGGGTTGGGAGCCACTTTTCCGATGACATCCCCGGTTAGCAATCTGTGCAGTTCTTGTATTGGTTTGTCTGAAGCTAATGTAAGTTCACCCTTAACAAAGGAAGAAAGTGTTGCATCCATCAGCTCATAGACTCCGCCTTCCCTTTTTCCTCTCAGTCCTGCGAGTCCCTGAACCATACTGTACGCCTCAATAGCGTCGCTGGTTGATACATGTTCATGTCCTTCCCTCAGCTTGCGGGTTAGTCGGGATAACAAGTCCAAAGCGGTCAAATTGTACACGGAATTCTTTCGCCGAAGCAGCTGGGTCCAGATCTGTTCGTAATAATTCACGTAAGGCATGCCGCTTGCATACCCATTCAGCCGATCCGCTTCGGCAAACGTATAGACCATGGGATACATCTGCTGATGCACCGAATTGTGAGCCTTCGCATGCTCTTGCATCGTCATCTCTTCTGAGTCCGTCCCATGATTCTCGGGACTGAGGAGTCCATACGTATGAAATCCGCCAGTGATAACAAGCACACGTGCATGCTCCTGCCCAGCCTGTTTGATACGACTTCTCATATGAGCTTCTCTTGCCAAATCCCCTGTACTGTGCAAGCGCTCCGCTGAATAACACATCCGGGATAAGGTACAGTACGTGAATACATCCTGTACAAATGCCTGTGTTGACTTCCCCAGACCACCAATCTCAAATACGTTCTCCCACAACTCATCGAAACTTCGACAGTTTGTTTTCTGACATAAACGGTTAATAAACTCAGACCCTGCGAGCAAAGTTTCATCTTGAATGGAAATTTCCCGCTGTTCTGCCTTGTTGGGCTTGGAGAAATGATGATAATCCAGGTCGATAAAAGTTGCAGGGATGCTCAGCCGAGCTGCTTCTTTCAGCGCTACATATTCAGGAGAGTAACGAAGCATTGGATAATAACAGGCCGCTCTCTCCTCTTCACTCTCATAGGTGTAGTAAAGACTAACAGGAGGTAGGGTCGCCTCATCAGCCAGAACTTGAAGTAAGGGATTGCCGCTCTCAGGGCCTTCGATTAGAATGAAGTCCGGCTTGTATTCTTCAATCAATCGCAGCAAATGATAGGAACAGGCTGGACTATGATGGCGTATGGGGAAATAAACCGTTCCGTTGTTCAGGTTATACACCCGGGACTCAAATAGCGTCTGTAACTGGGCAACATCCAAATCCGCTTTTCCTGTTAACCGATCCATTTCTTTTCCTCGTAATAATCCTTCCAAATCCCTTCTTCTCTCGAACGCTCCTTCACGACCTTGGAGAAGTAGGTTTTGAGAATGGACAGATCCTTGTCGCTTTCTTTCGCTATCGTCCCTAGCATGTTTTGCACCAGCCGATCCAATGCGATTCCCTTGTCTTCGTAATAATAAGAAGTCATTGCACTCTGTACATATACAGATACAGCTTCAGCCGTACTCATGGACGCTTGGGGCGTATCCAGCTTGTAACCTTCCCGCGTCATTCCCGTGCGAAGCTCCATAAATGTCGTGGCCAGCAATTCAACCACATCCGAATTGATCTCGGTGTCTATCCCGCTATGTAATAACAGGCTGCGAGCCTGGGATTCAATAATTTTGGCTTCCATTTTCACACTGCTGATCGGTTTGATCGTCTCAAAATTGAAACGGCGCTTCAGCGCACCACTCATTTCATTGACTCCCTTATCACGAATGTTCGCCGTAGCAATAACGTTAAACCCCGGTTTGGCAAACAGCACACCGCCATCCAGTTCAGGAATACTCATCACCTTGTCACTGAGAATACTGATCAGGCTATCCTGTGCTTCAGCAGGACAACGTGTAATTTCCTCAAAACGGGTAAGAATTCCCTTTTTCATTCCGTTATACAACGGTGAGGGTACAAGTGCGGCTTCGGACGGGCCTTTATCCAGCAGCATGGCATAATTCCAGGAATATTTAATCATGTCCTCGGTTGTACCTGCCGTACCCTGAATTGTGTTCAGGCTGGTACCAGAAATGGCAGCGGTCAGCAGTTCACTGAGCATGGTCTTGGCTGTCCCGGGTTCACCCACAAGCATTAAACCCCGATTGCCTGCCAGTGTCACGACTGCACGTTCAATGAGAACATCGTTGCCATAAAATTTCCGTGTAATGGGAACCTCACCTCCATTCAACATCGCAGGCTTTTCTCTGCCAATAATAAAATCTCTGACATAGGCCGGGGACAGCAGCCAGTTTGGAGGACGTTTTCCCGTATCTTCCTCTCGTAAAGCCCTTAATTCTGTCTCATATAGTGTCTCGGCGGGTGGCTTAAGCATCTCCATCGTCAAGGTTTCTCCTCTCGCAAACAGATCGTATGTTCTTATTACGTTTTATCTTATCACAGCAGCCTTTGAACGGACTTAGAAAACGCCAAAAATGGTTGAAACGTCCTTCTTATCGGCATTCTTCCTGAGCCAATGGACATAGTTCGTAGCATAATTGTGAATTACTTATATCATTGCATCATGGAGGTTGCATTCAAAACTAATTTGAATCCTCGTTGTTGTTGTAGACAACTTCAATTTATAGGCCATACGTCCTTATAGTTCATTAAACACCACGTAATATGGTTCAAGCAGCATAAGTCCAATCTCACAAAAAAACACAGCCCAGTAGTCTGTGTCTTTACTTCATTTCTTTTGATTTTATTCCTTATTCCATGTGCTATTCTATCTAAAATTAAGTAGGCTTTCTATACCATATTTGTTAGTCAAAAACAAGGTTTCAATCCATCCAATATTGAATATATAGATGGTGCAGGCTTTTCGTATGAAGCCACCGAAATTAACATATGATCCCTTAGATAAGATGCGTAACAATACGAGCTTTTGATGAG
This sequence comes from Paenibacillus sp. FSL W7-1088, assembly GCF_037969855.1. Lineage (NCBI taxonomy): Bacteria > Bacillati > Bacillota > Bacilli > Caryophanales > Paenibacillaceae > Paenibacillus > Paenibacillus sp. FSL W7-1088. The sequence goes on along the minus strand of NZ_CP150216.1, from coordinate 3,657,487 downwards.
AGGAGATTAACCATTTGAGTACTAATGAAACTTCACAGTCTGAGTTGTTCACTCAAGAATTTACACAGAACCCTTACCCCGTATACGAAAAGCTGAGACAAAATGATCCAATTCACAGAGTCCTGTTTCCTCATGGTGATTTCGGTTGGATTATTAGCCGATATGAGGATGCAGTGGAAGTGTTGAAAGACAACCGTTTCAGTAAGGACGTAGTCAAACGTTATGGACCCGATCAACAAAATATATTCGTGCATAACATGCTTTTTTCCGATCCACCTGATCATCGCCGGTTACGTGGACTCGTACAGAAGGCTTTTACTCCAAGATTGATTGAGGGCATGAGAAGCCATATTCAAGATATTGCTGACGATCTCCTGGATAATCTCAATTCCCAGGATAAGATGAATCTGATTGATGAGTTTGCATTTCCATTACCGATCATTGTCATCAGCGAGATCCTGGGTGTACCTCTTGAAGATCAGGACAAATTCCGTTTATGGTCCAATTCCATTATCGATGCGACAAGTGCGGAGCATTCCGAAGTGTTTGAGAAGCATGCCCAGGAGTTCATTGATTACCTGAATAATTGGTTTGCCAAAGTACGTGAGCAGCCGGGTGACGATCTGATCAGTCAGCTCGTTGTAGCAGAAGAATCAGGAGAACAACTCACTGAAAAGGAACTGCTTGGTGTTGTCGCTCTGCTGATCATCGCCGGGCACGAAACAACTGTCAATCTGATCGGTAATGGTGTACTTGCCCTTTTGGAGCATCCGGAACAACGCGACCTGCTGATCAAGCAGCCTGAGTTAATCCATAATGCTGTTGAAGAAATGCTGCGTTATAACGGTCCGGTTGAATTCAGCACATCTCGCTGGGCATCCGAGGACATAGAATTTCATGGACATCACATCGCTGAAGGTGAACTAGTCATTGTAGCACTGGATTCAGCCAATCGGGATGAAGAGAAATTTAAAGATGCGGATGTTTTTGACATCACTCGTGAGAAGAGCCCACATTTGGCTTTTGGCAAAGGCATTCATCTCTGTCTGGGAGCCCCTCTCGCGCGACTTGAAGGCGAGATTGCGATTAATACACTGCTTCGCCGCTTTCCCGATATGCAGCTTCAGACAGACGTTAATGAACTTGAATGGAGACCTGGCATGATTGTTCGTGGGGTTAAGGAAATTCCGGTACAGCTTAAATAAATATGTATTTGAAGAAAGGAAAGTGAGGCACCTGACTGTATGGAAATAAACACCATTGTTTTAGTCGTTTTTTTGTTTCTTATTCTTATCTTATTGGTTCGCGTCATCAGCTTGCAGACCCAGTTGAATGAATTGAAAAGGGATGTTGAACGTCTGGAGAATGGTTCAGGCCTTAACGCACACTCCCCTCTCAGTTATAACGCTTCTTCAGTGAATGTGTCTCCACTTACACCTACACCGACACACGCTGATCTGACCAAACTTGATAAAGAATTGCAGGCACTTGCAAAACAGGGCAAAAAAATAATTGCAATCAAAAAGGCTCGTGAAGCCAGAAACCTGTCATTGAAAGATGCCAAAGAATACGTTGAATATCTTGAACGCTTATAATTAGTATGTAGATAGACTTCCCAACTCCTTGCAAAGGTTTTTTGCTTTCAGTTGATTCATGTTCGACTGAAAACAACGATCTTCGCAGGGAGTTTACTTTTTTCAAAAGACATGATAAAGTTATTTCAATATTTGTAGAAATAAGAAATAAAGACGAAAGGACCGATTTTAATGCAACCCAATCCGATTGATAATGAACAGGCCGTCAAAATTCATAAAGCGCTGGGCGAACAAACGCGATATAAAATCATTCAGATTCTTTCGGGTGAAAGCAACCTATGTCCAGCTGATTTGGAGAATCGGCTTGTAACCGTGGCGCTTTCCACTTTATCTCATCACCTGAAGCAGCTTTCCGATTGTGGTTTGTTAACCTCACAAAAGAAAGGTACGTATATTTACTACACCCTGAATACAGATACTGTACAGAGATTCGCTCCTTATCTGCTGGATAGATAAAATTTTTGTTTATTATTTCTATAATACTAGAAATATCAAATCAATATATGGGTATTGATACTCGGTCTGCTGAGCCTCACCGTAGTCGTATTAATCTCCTTTTGCCATAAAACCCGGGTGCATGGATAGATTAAGTGCTCAGACTTGTTTCATGGGTGTGTTAGTTATTTCTTCATCCTGTTCTCTCGTCCTTATTTCTATATTTCTAAAAATATAATAATTATAAACAGAAAGAGGTTATATACTCATGTCTAACACATGGAAAATCTATGTCCTGGCCTTGGTCAGCTTTCTTGTAGGGACCTCCGAATATGTCATTGCAGGCATTCTGGATCGGATCTCGGACACCATGAATATATCGTTGATTGCTGCGGGACAGCTGATCACAATCTTTTCACTCGTTTATGCACTTGGTACGCCCATCATTATCGCCTTAACATCCCGTATGGATCGACGAAAGCTGCTGCTCTACTTTCTGGGACTTTTTGTCGCAGGTAACGTCTTGGCCTACCTTTTACCTGGCTATGGGCTCTTTATCGCTGCACGTATCCTTATGGCGCTGGGAGCCGGAGTCGTCGTTGTAACAGCCTTGACAGTCGCTGCCAAAATAGCGCCTGCAGGCAAACAGGCCAGCTCTATCGCAACGGTCATTACAGGGTTTACCGCATCCCTAATCGTGGGGGTTCCACTGGGAAGAATGGTTGCTGCAGCTTGGGATTGGAAACTGATTTTTGCAGGTATCGCGATTTTGGGTGTGCTTGCCATGATTGTTATTGCCTCTACGATTCCGCCATCTGAAGGCGAAGCACCCGTTCCTTTGAAAAAACAATTAGCGCTCCTTAAACAACCTCGTATTGGATTCGCGCTGCTTGTCAGCTTTTTCTGGTTAGGAGGCTATTCCATTGCGTATACTTACATTTCACCTTACCTGGTAACTGTTGCAGGCATGAACGAAACGGTGTTAAGTTCCGCTTTGCTGGCTTTTGGTATCGCAAGTCTGATTGGTTCCAAATCAGGAGGATTCAGCGCAGACCGTATGGGAGTAAAGCGAACACTCATCCTGGGAATGGCCTTGCATGTCGTAAGTCTGTTGATGCTGAACATCACGGCTCATTCGGGTGTGATCGTCTTTATTGTGTTGATTCTATGGTCCTTCTCCGCCTGGTCTTCCGGCCCGACACAGCAATATAATCTGGTTACAATGGCACCGGAATCGTCCGGAATTATGTTGAGTCTGAACAGTTCGGTTATGCAACTGGCTATGGCTGCCGGTGCAGGCATTGGGGGAATTGCCGTCAGCGCAGTTTCATTGTCATCCATCACCTGGATTGGAGCTGCAGGGGTGGTTATTGCAATGATCATCATTATTCTTGCTTACCGTCCGGGAATTGCCACTACAGCTCAGACTGAATCTTCCAATGTGGCATGATGGAATTTAAGCTTAAGCTCAAGAATAAAAATGATAACCGCAAAAAGAGAGGCACTGTAACATTACAGTCGCCTCTCTTTCTTATGATGTCTGATAAATGCCTTATTGTGCGGTTACAGCACCATCAATAGGATAAACAGCGCCATTAATATAAGGTGCTTCGTCTCCCAGCAGGAAGGATACCAGATTGGCAATCTCTTCAGGCTTACCGAGACGACCGGAAGGAATGCTGTCAAGGGTTGCTTTGAATACTTCAGGATTATCCTTACCAAACTGAACCACCATTGGAGTTTCAATCGTACCTGGAGCAATGGCATTCACACGAATGTTTTCTTTGCCATATTCAATGGCCGCTGTTCGTGTTAATCCAACTACGCCATGCTTCGTCGCTGCATAGGGTGCAACCGCTTGAACACCCACAATACCTGCTGTAGATGCCGTATTGACGATGGAACCACCGCCTGTTTTGAGCATTTCGGTAATCACATACTTCAATCCGTAAAATACACTTCTCAGGTTAATATCAATGATTTGGTCAAACTGCTCGATGGTATGCTCAATTAATTTGATACCCGGACCAGCGATCCCGGCATTATTGAAGAACATGTCGATTCGACCGAATTCCTCGATCGTTTTGTTAACATAATTCTCTACCTCGTTCGCCTTGCTTACATCTGTTTGTACAAAAATGGCTTTACCGCCCAGCTTCTCAATCTGTTTTACAGTTTCCTGACCCGTCTCTGCCACGAGATCAACGACCACAACAGATGCACCCTTCTCAGCCAGCTTCAGTGCGGTTGCTCGGCCCAATCCACTTCCTGCTCCAGTGATAATAGCTACTTTTCCTTCGTGACTCATTCTGATCTCCTCCATGTGTGTTCGTCATCTGTCATCGGATCGATTAATTCAATATGAAGCGGTCTTGCATCGGAATGCAACATATGTAGGGTAGAAAGCTTTGAATCCTGCCTGACTTTACCTATTTTAATGGAGTTACGGCTTAAAAACAAATCATATAATATGACTGCATACTATAATATTCATCACATACTACACATCTCAAGAAGGGGAATTTCTTAATAAAAGCGTGTAACATTCCCCTTCTTTTTGGTGAGACGTACAGTTTAATTTCATACATTACATAGTCAGATCGACATTTCAACATAGCACGATAATGCTAAGGCGAACGTCATCCTTATCTCAGCAAATTGGTTTTAGCCAGTTCAATCAGCTCATCGCCACGCCCATTCAGCACCGCCTTCATCATCCATAAGGTGAAGCCTTCGGCCTGTTTTATATTAATCTTCGGAGGCAGGGACAGCTCCTGACGGTTCACCACAACATCAATCAGAACAGGGCCATCATGCTGCAATGCTCGCTCTACAGCCCCTTCCAGATCAGCCGGATCTTCAACCCGTATCCCCTCCAGGCCCATCGCTTGAGCTACCATCGCAAAGTTGGGATTTACAAGCTCGGTACCGGATTCAAGCAATCCGGCAGCTTTCATCTCCAGTTCAACAAAACTGAGTGCACCATTGTTAAAGACGACAACTTTAATCGGCAGATTATGCTGTTTAAGCGTCAGAAGATCACCCATCAGCATGGCAATGCCGCCATCACCGGACAAAGAAATCACCTGTCTTCCCGGATCAGACACCTGCGCTCCAATTGCCTGTGGAAGAGCATTCGCCATGGTGCCATGACTGAATGAACCTAACAATCGGCGATTGCGGCTCATTTCAATATAGCGGGCCGCCCATACTGTAGGTGTACCAACATCGCAGGTGAAGATTGCATTTTCCGCCGCAGCATCGCTGATGACCTTGGTTAAATACTGCGGATGAATTGGCGTCTTCCCGGGTTTTCCTACGGCAAGCTCATCCAATTCTTTGCGAACTTTCTCGTAACGTTCCACACTTTTATGCAAATGTTTGTCACTATGCTCTTCCGTCAAATAAGGTAACAATGTTTCAATCGTAGCCTTCACATCTCCGCACACGCCATAATCGAGCTTTGTGCGGCGTCCAAGATGTGAAGACTGAATATCCACTTGGAGTACAACCGCATCTTCCGGGAAGAATTGACGATACGGAAAATCGGTTCCCAGCATCAGGAGCACATCACAGTCCATCATGGCATGATATCCGGAGGAATACCCGATCAATCCGGTGAGGCCTACCGAATACGGGTTATCGTATTCCAGATATTCCTTGCCTCGCAAAGCAATAACCATTGGGGATTTCAAGCGATCACAGAGCTGCATCAGCGGTTCACGAGCACCGGCGCAGCCTGCGCCACACAGCAACGTAATTTTTTTGCCTTGATTCAGGAATTCCGCCAGTTTCCGCAGTTCAGGTTCGGAAGGATGGACAACAGGGTGTGTGGGATGATATACATGCTCTGGCACAGGCAGGTCAGCCGCTTCCAGAGCCGCTACATCACCTGGCAATATAATAACGGAAACGCCTGAACGAGCCACTGCGGTCTGCATAGCCATCGTAAAGGAACGCGGCATCTGTTTGGCTGTTGTAATCACCTCACAATAATGACTGCATTCCTGAAACAAATACTCTGGGTGAGTCGCTTGGAAATACTCACTCCCGATCTCATCACTCGGAATATGAGCAGCGATGGCTAGTACCGGTACACGGTTCCGATGACAGTCGTACAGACCGTTAATCAAGTGCATGTTTCCCGGTCCGCTGCTGCCTGCACATACAGCGATACTTCCGCTCACTTGGGCATCTGCCCCGGCCGCAAAAGCAGCCACTTCCTCATGGCGGACATGAATCCATTCAATTTTCCCCGAACGACGGATGGAATCGAGTACCGCATTTAAGGAGTCTCCAACGATACCATAGATACGTTTGATGCCTGCGTTCAATAGTGCTTCGACCAGAACGTCTGCAATTGTTTTTTTCATGACAGGTCGGTCTCCTTTATTCGCTTATTTTGAGTTATGTTTCCACCGCGTTAAACTACCTATTCTTTTACCCCAATCTTTTGAAATTAGAAACAAAATCATATGTATTTATGGATATATAAAAAATCCGCTTGTCATGGACTGACAAACGGATCATGGGCTGTTATGGTTTTAAAAGTGGTTCATTGCATGTTTAGTAATTCATTCACATCCATAAATCAATATTAAATGGCAGGCATCACATTGCCACCACTGACCGGGATATAAGCCCCTGTAATAAAAGAGGACAGGTCGGATGCCAAAAATGCTACCGCATTGGCAATTTCCTGATCTTCTCCCCTGCGTTTCAACGGCACAGTTTGAATATAACCCTCATCATGTCCCGGCTCACTGCTCCGGTCGCGTTCACTGATTGTCCATCCAGGAGCAACCTGGTTGACGGTAATCTGATATTCGCCTACCTCTTTCGCCAGCACACGGTACAAACCGTCCATGCCGCGTTTTCCAGCTGTATATGCAGATTGGGTGGCAAAATTTTGCATCGCACATTCCGTATTGATACCAATGAATCGACCCGCTCTGGCTTCTTTCATATAAGGGATGAATGCTTTGGCGAGATACACACTCTGCATCACACATGATTCGAACTGGCTTATATAATCATCTGGTGATTGTTCCAGCACCGTTGTCCAGGCATATTGGATGACCGCATTGGCAACCACGATATTCACATCGCCGAGGCTGGACTGAATTTCATCCCGCATCCGAAATGCCGTATCCTGCTTCGTGATGTCGCCCTGAACAATGACCGTTTTCCGACCGATGGCTTCAATCTCAGCCTGAAGCTCTCTCGCCTTCGTTTCATTATTTATGTAATGCAGCGCGAGGTCAGCACCACAGTCTGCCAACGTACAAGCGATGACCCTTCCCAATTGACCGGTTGCACCAGTTACCAGCGCCGTTTTACCTGAAAGATCCAATTTCATGTGATAAATCGCTCCTTTGAGTCACACATGTGTAATCACGAAATTTTAGCGATGAAGAAAGAAGGATTTCAAAAATAGTTTAACTCATATTAAACAAACTGGAATCTAACTGGAAAACGCTTTCGAAGTTCATGTTATCTTCTGTTTGGTTTCAATGAGATTCATCATTTTATTACTTCCCGTGCGGAATGAGATCGATTTCCTGGAAGCGACTAACTTCTTTTTCCCACCGTTCTTCCACATATTTGCGGTGAACCGGGTGATCATTATAGGCATCATAGGCAGCCTGATTGGCAAATACCATCGAAAAACTGTAATCAAACTCGTTCTTTTCGCTCACCTGACGCAGGACCTGGAATTGCTCTACACCCGGAATATTCGCCAGTGCATCCGCGCTTTCTTTCAAAAATGCCTCTGCTTCAGGTGTATCTTTACCTGCGTAAAGTGTAAACGTTACCATATGGTTGATGCTGCTCATCTCTATTTCCTCCTCCAATATGACTGACTCTGTTTCCTAGTGTACATCCGAAAGTATTGTAAGCGCAATAATTGGTTGAATTAATTTTAGAGCAGTTGAATATGTAGGGGGATTAGAATTACTTTTAACTTTGGATTGCATGGGTCTACCTAACGGCATACAAACAAAAAAACCTCAGGACTAATCCCGAGGTTTTCTTGTAATGGTTGGACAACCTATTTGATGTTGTATTTACGGTTAAATTTATCAACACGACCACCGATGTCCACGTTTCTTTGTTTACCAGTGAAGAATGGGTGGGATGCGGAGCTAGTGTCCACACGGATTACTGGGTAAGAGTTACCATCTTCCCATTCCATTGTTTCGTTCGAAAATTTAGTCGAAGAACTCAGGAATTTGTAATCAGCACTTGCATCGAAGAAAATTACTGTTTGTGTCTTTGGATGGATATCAGCTTTTGGCATAATCTATTTACACTCCTTTAATATGGGTACTTCTTAGAATAGAACTAAATTTTATTATACTCTTTTTTTGGACGAAGTACCAGTCGGAATTGAAGAAACGATAAATATTTTACAATTCACTGTGATTTGCACAGGTTTCAGAGTTCAAGTTAAGCCCTTCTCCAGCACATTTAGCATGTATTCCAACGCTTCAAGTTCATCTCTTCCCCGTGTCTGCAATCTCACCACACTGCCATGTCGAATAGGAAGTAAAGCCATACCGAGCAGGCTTTTGACATCTACACGATGCTCATGATTCGCATCCATAAATGACAATGAAATATCCGAGGCAAAACGCGACGCTTGCGAAGATACAGACATCAGATCATCCCGGTGGAAATCAGAGTGAATCATAAATTCATGTGTTCTCACAACCTTCAGTTCCTTTCGCTAGATGCTATTTAACCAATGTGGTGTGTATCATTTTATATATTAAAATCTTCAAGCATTATACCACGTTATGGAAGCTTGTTTAATCCTTTTATGGCGAAAAATACAAAAAAAGAAACCCTCAATCTCAGGGCTCCTTTAAAGTAGATTCATTTGCCGTTCGGATACACCATTACCTTCAGACTGCCGCTCTTGTTGTGCAATGCCCGTTCCATGGCCTGCTGCGTCTCCTCAAGCGAATAACGGTCAGTAATCAGGGACATTACATCATGCTGGCCTGAACTCAGAAATTCAATTCCCGCAGGATACGTATTGGCGTAACGGAAGATTCCGTATATATCCACCTCGTTGTCCGCAATAAAAGGAACATTCAGTGCAATTTCGTCCTGTGCGGGCAGTCCTACAATAGCAAGCTTGCCTCCTCGCCGGAGCGAATATAATGCAGACTGAAGCGCCTTCGGATTCCCCGCAGTTTCCCATGCTGTATCTACACCAACGCCGTTCGTTAACTCACGGATCACCGCCTGTGCATCCTCGTTCCGTACATTAATGGTATGGGTGGCGCCCATACGACGAGCAGCTTCCAACCGTACTTCCTCCAGATCGGTGACGATGATGCGTTCTACGCCAAACGATTTGGCAGCTGCAACGGCCATCAGTCCAACAGGTCCCATGCCCATAATGGCAAGTGTGGTGCCCGGAGCCAGTTTACTGCGTCTTGCAGCATGAATGCCAACCGAGAAAGGTTCGTTCATGGCTGCTTCTTCAAAAGACAGATGATCCGGGATCGGGAAAACCATATCCTCCCGAATGGTCATGTATTGTACAAATGCTCCATCCACCGGAGGCGTGGCCAGAAATTGCACATCGGGACACAGATTATAACGACCTTCTTTGCATGCCGTGCATCGTCCGCAGGTTACCCCGGGCTCAATGGCGACCCGATCTCCTTCTTTCAGCCGTGATACTTTTGAGCCTACAGCTGCTACGATACCTGCACATTCATGTCCAAGTATAATCGGTTTCTCAACGACAAATCGGCCAATTCTGCCATGTTCAAAATAATGCACATCCGATCCGCAGACGCCAACGGCCATTACCTGAATGAGCACTTCGTCTTCAGCCGGCTGTGGTACAGCCTGTTCTTCAATGATGATGTGCCCCGGCTCTGTCATGACAGCAGCCTTCATGGTCTTGGGTACTTGATGATGTCCCATATGTTCCCTCCTTCTCGTGTATGCCAACGTTGTTCTTTCCTACGAAGAAGATCCGACTCTTGTATCCAGATTAATATATCGTTCTTCCTTGTTCATCGGCAATACCGCTTTTGCGATAGAAGTACGTATTGATCATGTCTCGCCATTCCTTGGCATGCTCCGCCTGCCCTGCCTGTAACGCAGACACTTTATCAAATACAGTCGCATCAATTTTGCCTTCCAGCTGTCTCCAGGTCTGTGCTAATGCTTCCGCCTGCTCTGCTCCATCAAAATGTGTATCATAAATGTGCTGAATGACCGTTTTGCCAGAATGCAGAACATGTGTATACGGGACATGGTGGAAAAATAACAGCAGCTCGTCCGGACAGGAGTCTACGGATTCATATCTCTCGGCGTTTTCCCGATGGTATTGGGATGTATATCCCGTTCCACTGCTCACGGTCCGGTCCACCCCAATGCCATCACAATCGGCAAAATGGTACGTCCCCCACTTGGAATATTCATAGCCATCCACATTAGGACCATAATGGTGCTCCGGATTAACCATCCAGCCTACGCCGAGCGGTGCCGTATAACTTTCATAGATATCGAGCGAATTCAAAAGCATGCCAGAGATTAGACGAACGACCTCTTCGTCATGTCCGAATGTAAGTCTGACCCACTCCTCCGCGATCTCTTCCGATGACAGCGCCGGATTCCAGGCAAGTCTGCCATATCCGTATAGATTCGCCTGAGCGAGCGGATGTCCTGTCCAGCAAGCATCCGCACCGATATTGGATACTGCGGCAAAGCCGCTATAGGGCCTGTTGTACAGAGAACCGTCAGCAATGCGTTTTATTTCAGAACCCGGCCCCTTGGCAAACGTATCAAAATCCAATACTTCTTTCCACTGTGGGATCAGATAGCACAGATGCCGCTGCTGGCCCGTATACTCCTGCGTAATCTGGAACTCCAATACCTGATTTGTGTTCTCCATTGCACCAAACAGCGGGGATACGGCCTCGCGAACCTGAAAGTCCATCGGCCCATTCTTGATCTGCAAAATGACGTTCTCCGCAAATCGGCCATCCAGCGGCTTGAAGTGGTCATATGCCGCCCGTGCACGATCCGTGGAGCGATCACGCCAGTCTTGCTTGCAGTTATAGACGAAGCAGCGCCAAATCACCAGGCCACCAAATGGGCGAAGTGCCTCGGCCAGCATGTTCGCTCCATCAGCATGATCACGGTTATATGTGAAGGGTCCAGGCCGATTTTCTGAATCCGCTTTGATCAGATAGCCGCCAAAATCCGGGATTGCCGCATATACCTTGGCTGTCTGAATGTTCCACCATTCACGGACCTGTTCATCCAGCGGATCTGCCGTAAGCAATCCACCAATCTCTATTGGGCTTGCGTAGTTGGCGCTCAGGAACAACCGGATGCCGTACGCTCTGAATTGGGCAGCAACCTTCGCAACATCACCCAGGAAACGTTCCGTCAGGAACAGGCTCTCACGCTGATGCACGTTTACGTTATTGATTGAAATGGCGTTAATACCTGTAGAAGCAAGTAATCTGGCATAATCTCGAATACGCCCAAGATCACGTGTAAATTCCCCATTGGCATAGAAAATGGATTTTCCAGCATAACCACGCTCGATGCTGCCGTCTACATTATCCCACTGATTGATCATGCGTAATGCATTAACAGGCTGCTCTGAAATGTAACTTAATCTTCCCGCAGCAGGATCTACATCGTTAGAGTTTTCTTGCTCCAGAACAAGCTCCCTTAACAGATGAAAAGTACCATATAGAACACCTTGAGGGGTTTCAGAACCAATAAACAGCTTCCCCTGCGCCTTGTCTTCGCGGATAATAAAACCTTCTCCTTGCACGGTAGAGCGCTCCGTGTCGCTGAAGGCCTGAGCCACGGCTTCTGAGCCCGTCCATGTGCCAAGCCAGATCCCTTGTGCCTCCCGGTGGGCTGATTCCGACTCACTCACTTGATTGGCAGTTTCCTGACTAACTTTCGGTTTGATGCCAAACAGCTTATCGAGTCCCTGAGTCAGTTCGGCTATTGCTGTTGATATGATTTCCTCATGTTCCACCACAGTCACGGTATGGCTCCATGCAGGGACTGCCTTTTGGGCGGCCCCTTTCACTGCGGATTGACTTTGAAGATATCCAAGCCACGCATCATATTGCGGGCCTGAGATATTGGATTGAACGGTTGTGTTGCTCATTGTACAGCCTCCTTGCTGGCATAGATCTGCTCCAGGCGCTTACCTTTGCCTTCGAGCAGCCATAGAATCGATGTTACTCCGCGCGGGTAATACTTGCTTCCGACCGCCACACCTGCCAGGATCTGGTCACTCCAGCACCAGTAGGATTCCTCTGGATGCAGCAGCCAGTTTACATGAGCAGCGTCAGATGCCTTGCCTGTTTCATCCCATTCCATGCCCAGCAGTTCTCGTGCGATGAACTGGGAAAGATATATTTTGCTGAGCCATGAGTTATTGCTCGTAGAGGACAGCTTCCAGCCTCCATCTTCGAACAGGCATGTACCAGGGACAAGAACCGTTTTAAAGTGGGTTCGAAGCGCTTGCAGGTAAGGACCGAAACGACCATTAACATCCAGCACGCCTTCACAGCCGGTGAAGTATGGGAACACCAAGCCTTCAATAGCCGGAATGATACGGGAATCATTATTTTCGGCGATCACTGCCGGAATGTAGCCACCATTGGTTAACTGGGCTGCGATACTGGCTGCACAGCGATCTGCCTGACGTCCTGCGTGATGAGACAAATCAGCCAGCTTCTCTGCAGCGAACAGCTTCTCCAGTGCTACATAGACGGCCCAGCATTTTCCTGCCAGATAGATGTTGTTGCGGGATTGTCCAAGTGACACATCCAGGCTGTCGTAAGTGGTAATCTCGGCTCCGCCTTTGGTACGACTGCTATCCAGCCCCATCAGGCCGTTGCGTTGGTTTTCATCCGGATGATCCCGGTTCAACATGCTTTCGAAGCAATCCCGAATGACGGGCAGCATCTCTTTAACAAATTCCCGGTCCTGCGTCTGTTCAATATATACCGTTGCACAGCAGAGCCAGTTAACCAGTTCCTCGTGACTCATTTGCGAGAAGCAGTCATCAATACCCACCAGTTCATATGCCGAGTGTCCCGGACGTGAGAATACATTGGCTACGCCGATATCATGGGTGAACGTAATGCCGCCCGGATATTCCTTCTCTTCGCCAGGGAACCGCACTTGATCCGTATAACTGTAGCGTTTCACAAACCACTCCAACTCGTTACGCACGGTCCAGGGATTTAAGGCAAGTTCAAAATACAACTGATCTGCGGTCAGATCGAGTGTATTCATCATCCGGTATTCACCTTCATTGACGATCCAGAACGGCTCGCCGTCCGCATCCAGCAGTTGTGTACTTGCATAATAGCTATGAATGGAATGGGCAAGCATAAACGATTGATCTTCACTCAAAGCAGCTGTACCGAGACGTTGCTCAACTTCCTTACAGGAAGCAGTCAGCTCGTTGAAACGGTCAAGCGCATATTTCCCCGCTTCCAGGATATCTGCAAAATAACGTGTATACCAATAGGTTGTGTCTATACCCGAAGTAACGATCCCACCGCGATAAAAACAGACGGCAAATCGGTATGTACGCTTCTCTCCGGCGGGAACGTCCATCAACAGGGCAGCTGTTTCGCCCAGGCCGAACGCGAGATTCTCACGATGCTTCTCCTGCAATATCTTCTCCAGTGTAAATCCTCGAGCAGGCCATAGACCCTCATCCGCAGATAAAATGGCGGTTAGGCGACCTTGTCCAACTCCGGTTAATGACCCACCCTCAGGTCCTCCGATGATACGCATGGCTGAGTAAGGATCATTACCCTGGTATCCAAAATATGCTTTACGCTGCTGCTGTCCTTGCGTGTTATCAATCGTCATCTCCACCAGCACCGCAGGCACAAGCGCATCCATTAGTGCTTCACGATCGCCACTCAGCGGTTCGGGTACAGGACGCACAGGTGAGTAAATACGGAAAGTCAGATCACCCGCCGTCCATGTATCTGTTCCTGAAGTAAACTCGCGCGTAATCTCTTCATCGCGGAACGCTGAAATTAACGGGCGTGTTCCCTGTGCTGCAACTGCCGTTGGCGTGCTCAATTCACTTTCCGTCGAGGCCGAAGACACCTGATCTGAATCCGAATTGTCCCCTTTCTCCACATCATATCGAACGCTGGCATCTTCAACGGCTTCAAAAAATGGTAAAGCTTCGTAGTAGTCACTGTCGCGAGATTGTAAACCGATATATATATTCTGATCTGCTGGCTTGCCAAGCTCCAGGCCTAGTCCGCCTTTGGCTCCTTTGTAACCAAGCGTAAAGCTGGCAAAAGCCCCGATCGGTGAGTGATGGGCATTATAAAAGATGGATTTGGAAGTGCTCATGAACGATGACCCCTCTCAAAATGGTTTGCATGCGTTTTCATTAGCCCCATCCTACCATGGGCATTCCACCATAGACCATGGTCAAATCAATCGGATATTTACCCAAATCAAGCTAGTAGACTATAATATAAATAAAGCGGTTACATCTGTTTCTATACTTTTTATCAAGGGGGTCTTCCATGTCTTCCACCTATTTGCCTCCCGCTTTGGGAGAGAGTGTACATGAGGTGTTTTACCCGGATGTACAAACAACGGTGAATTTGTTCGCTATACATTTACGAAGTGTGGGGTCGGATTGGGATTATCCAGCCCACGAACATCCACAATATGAGCTGAATTATGTAACGGAAGGCGAGCAATACATGACCGTGGACGGCAAGCTGTATATTCAAAAGGCTGGCGAATTACTCCTGATTCCTCCAGGGAGCATTCATTCCAGCCTGAGCCATAACGGCAAGGGGTTTACGTATTTTTGCATGCATTTTGATATCGATGATCAGTTATTTCTCTCGTTGCTTGCACGAATCAAGCAGGTTTTGTTCGATGCAGATAGTCCGGTTACGCGCCAGATCGAGCCTGTACTTCGTAAATTAATGTCTTCAGCGGATAACCGGGCGGCGAGTACGATGGTACAGCGCATGCAGCTGCAATCGGCGGTATTTGAGTTGTTCGGCCATTTATGGGAGGCTGTCTCTCAGGAAGCCGCACAATTGTTCACGGATGGATATGAGAAGATCGAACTGGCCCATCAAATTCGTAATCGGCTGCAAGGACTGGTGAGTCAGCAATTTAAGCAGGGACGTGAGTCTACCAGCCATTATGGCATTGATGATATTGCAGCAGAGCTGGGCATCAGTTCCTCACATTGTAACCGTGTATTTCGGCAGGTATATGGTCAGTCTCCGCGTGTATATTTATCTGAAATGGTTCTGCATGAAGCCAAAGTTCTGCTGGGCAACCCTAAGTTGTCGGTTCAGAACATCGCTGCCATGCTAGGTTACAAGGATATTGCCCATTTCAGTCGTCAATTCAAGCGCTGGTCAGGGACATCACCCACACGCTATAGACTGGAACAGCCTGCTCCCGAATGAACTTCCTCCTTTGAACATCATTCCAGTATGATATTTAACTTGCTTACGATTAAACGTCAGTTATTTTATTTTAATAGACGTTTAATCGTCTTCAGCTTGTTATCGTATGGCGGATATAAAATAGATAAGTTCAATCTGGTGCTCTTTTTGAGCACACTTTTCATATGAGAGAAGGTCTCCAGGCTATACCGCCCGTGATACGAGCCAAGGCCGGAATGTCCTACCCCTCCAAACGGCAGACGTGGGTTGGCTACATGGGTAATCGTATCGTTAATGCATCCTCCCCCAAAAGAAACCTCTCGCATCACTTTATCTTGTAATTGTGTATCCGATGTAAAGAGATAGAGCGCCAGCGGTTTCGGCCGTTTCACAATACCTGCAATCGCCTCATCTATATGGGAATAACTGATAATCGGCAGGATCGGACCAAAAATTTCGTCTTCCATTGTTGCTGCTTCCCACGACTCAGCATCAATAAACGTCGGTTCAATAAAGCGGTCTTTCTCATCGGATTGACCACCAAAGATGACATGATCCTGATCGCGCTCAATAAGCGTCGTGAGACGCTTGAAATGGGCCTTGTTGACGATTCGCCCATAGTCTCGATTGTGCTGGATATCTGTGCCAAAGAACGACTCCACTGCTGCTTTCATTTCGGTGATCAACGATTCTTTCACCTGTTCATGCACAAGCAAATAATCCGGAGCGATGCAGGTCTGGCCCGTATTGAGCAGCTTTCCCCATATAATACGCTGTGCAGCCACTTTAAGATCTGCATGCTTATCCACGATGACCGGACTTTTACCACCAAGCTCCAGCGTCACCGGAACGAGATTTTTGGCAGCGGCCTCCATGACGATTTTGCCAACCGGTACACTTCCTGTAAAAAAGATATAGTCAAAAGGCGCATGAATAAGCGCCGTGGTTGTATCTTTGGCTCCTTCGACCACTCGAACGTATGCTGGTTCGAATACCGAGCTAATCATCTCGCGTATAACAGCCGAGACGGCTGGTGTGTTCTCTGACGCTTTGAGGACTGCCGTATTGCCTGCTGCCAACGCGCCAACCAGGGGTTCAATTAACAGCTGGAATGGATAGTTAAAAGGTCCAATAATCAATACCGCACCATAGGGTTCAGGAATGATATAACTTTTGGACCCGATCAGCGCGAATTGGGTTTTGACTTTGACCGGCTTGACCCATTTCTTCACTTTCCGAATGGTGTGCGTGATACTATCCAGCATGAATCCAATCTCTGTAGTATACGATTCGAACTCACTTTTGCCCAAATCCTGATAGAGCGCCTCGGTGAGACTGGACTCATACTTCTGAATCGCCTGTTTCAACCGGGTTAGTTGTGTAATGCGATACTCTGCCGAACGAGTAGCCCCTGAGCGAAAAAACTGCCGTTGCTGCTGTAAAATTTCTTCGACTGCATGTTCGCTTAATTCCTGCATAACATTCATATACGACAACTCCTCTTCGAGTTAATGATGATTGGTTTAAACATACGAACATATAGACCACATGCCTAGGCATGTTTAACAACTCTTGCTTATAAACACTCTTCTTCCAATGCCCCAACCAATTCCTTCAATAGTTCCACCGAGGACCTTAATGAAGCGGAATAATATCGCTGTGTGCCCTTCTGTTCTACAGAGATGAGCCCTTTTTCAAGCAATAACTTGAGATGATGAGATATAGCAGGCCGTGACAGGTTGAACTGCTCTGTAATTTCATTCACTGTCATGCTGCCCTTCTCGCTAAGAGCAAGCAAAATCGCCTGACGATGATTGTCGCTAAGTACCTGGAATAAGGGGATGCAGGTTTGAAAAATAGAAATCGCTTTTTGTCCCATGGTTTCACCTCTATATGTTCTACAGATATCACAATTGTCATGTCTGTTGGTTTAAACATTTGAACCTAATGACTATAGTTTACTCCACCACCCTGCTAACAGCAAGCCGTATTCAATAAAATGTAGATTAACTTATGTAAAGCGCTTCCACGCTACCATACAAGTATGGTAGTATATCCTTGAAGGAGTTGAGATTATGGAATTTCCCCCTAGGTCTTCGTCCAAAGCCGAATTATTATCATCCTTAATAAACCCGTCTTCTCGGAACAAACAGGCATTCTCTTCACGTGAGGCGGTCTATACGACGTTGAAGCAGTTGATTCTGAGTTTGAAGCTGCCTCCCGGTACCGCCATCTCGGAGAAAGAAATCTCGCTTGAGTTCAATGTAAGTCGGACCCCTGTTCGAGAAAGCTTTGTCCGTCTCGCTCAGGAAGGTCTGCTGGAAGTCTATCCGCAGCGAGGTACCTATGTATCTCTGATTCAGGTTGATCTCGTGGAGGAAGCACGTTTCATGCGTGAGCACCTTGAGCGTGCTGTCATACGGCTTGCGTGTGTGCAATTTCCAGATGAACACATGAAGATATTGGAGCAGAACCTTGCACAACAGCAGGAATGCATACTCGAACCGGACGATGAGCGAATGTTCAGATTGGATGAGGAATTCCATAGTACTCTCTTTGCAGGCTGTAACAAAAAAAACACCTGGTCCGTGATCCAGCATATGAACGTGCATCTGAACCGGAGTCGAATGCTCCGTCTGTCTTCGGATCATCATTGGGATCACTTGCTCGAACAGCATCGTTCCATGGTTCAGGCGATACAACAGCACGATGCCCAAACGGCGGAGCACATGATGCAGGAACATCTGCATCAGACCGTTACGGATCTGGCTGTCCTGCGGGATACATACCCTTCCTATTTTCAATGATGATGGATCTACCTGTTCTTTAAACTAATCTTGATGAGGTGAATGTGATGAGAATGGTTTTTCGCTGGTTTGGAGAAGGCAATGATACCGTAACACTTGACCATATCCGGCAGATTCCCGGTGTCGAAGGCATTGTATGGGCGCTGCATGATGTACCAGCAGGTGAGGAATGGCCCATGGACAAAATTCTGGCAGTCAAAGCTGCTGCAGATCAGGCCGGGTTACATCTGGATGTCGTTGAGAGTGTTAACATTCATGAAGACATCAAGCTCGGTCTGCCTACACGTGATCAATATATTGAGAATTACAAAAAAACGATGGAAAAACTCGCCCAGGTAGGGGTTAAAGTGATTTGTTACAACTTCATGCCGATCTTTGATTGGCTGCGTACGGATTTGCATAAGGAGATGGAAGATGGCTCTACCGCCCTCTTCTATGAGAGTAGTAAAATTGCCGACATTGAACCGCTGGAATTGGTTCGACGCATTACCGAAAATTCTGCATTGACGATGCCTGGCTGGGAACCGGAGCGATTGCAGTATTTAACAGGTCTGTTCGAAGCCTATAAGGATGTAACAGAGGAAGATATGTGGGAGCACGCCCGTTATTTCCTGCAGGAGATCATTCCTACTGCTGAACGATTAGGTATTCGAATGGCCATTCATCCGGATGATCCGCCTTGGCCGATCTTTGGTCTGCCGAAGATTATTACGAGTCAAGACAATGTTCGCAGATATCTGAACTTGTATGATAGCCCTTACAATAGTGTAACGCTGTGCAGCGGTTCTCTTGGAGCCAATCCGAACAATGATATTATCGGTATGATCCACGAGTTCAAGGACCGTATTCCTTTTGCCCATATCCGTAATGTCAAAATCTACGATAACGGAGACTTTATCGAGACATCCCACCGTAGTCAGGATGGAAATGTCGATATTGCCGGTGTTGTGGAAGCCTATCACGATATTGGATTTGAAGGTTATGCACGACCGGACCATGGACGTCATCTCTGGGGAGAACAATGCAGACCCGGATATGGACTGTATGATCGTGCTCTGGGAATTATGTATCTGTGGGGCGTCTGGGACTCCCTGCAAAGGAGGTCAAAAGCATGAGTGACTTTGCCAAAGAAAGATCAACTCGTCTGGAAGGCAGAACAGCTGTAATTACTGGCGGGGCAGGTGTTCTATGTCGTTCCATGGCTGAAGAGCTCGCGCGCCATGGTGCAAGTGTAGCCATTCTGAACCGTACCGTATCCAAAGGTGAAGAAGTCGTTGCGGCAATCGAGGCTGCG
The DNA here is from genome assembly GCF_037969855.1 of Paenibacillus sp. FSL W7-1088. NCBI lineage: Bacteria > Bacillati > Bacillota > Bacilli > Caryophanales > Paenibacillaceae > Paenibacillus > Paenibacillus sp. FSL W7-1088. The sequence goes on along the minus strand of NZ_CP150216.1, from coordinate 3,637,890 downwards.
GGTGGAAAAGCGATCGCTGTAGCTTGTGATGTGACCCAGGCCGATAGTGTAATAGCGGCAGCAGCTGTTGTTCAGGAGAAGCTAGGACCTTGCGACATCCTTATTAATGGAGCGGGTGGCAACCATGCCAGCGCCAATACCACGAATGAAATTTTCAGACAGGAAGATTTGGAGCAGCCGGATATCACTACTTTTTTTGATGTAAGTGTCGAGGGATTCCGTCAGGTGATGGATCTGAATTTTGTCGGGTCCCTCATCCCTACCCAAATCTTCGCAAGACAAATGATTGAACGTGATGTTCCAGCTACCGTTATTAATATTTCATCCATGAGTGCCCCTTCGCCCATGACCAAAGTTCCTGCGTACAGTGCAGCCAAAGCGGCGATTAACAATTTCACGCAATGGCTTGCTGTACATCTGGCTGAATCGGGAATTCGGGTAAACGCCATTGCACCAGGGTTCTTCCTGACTGAACAAAATCGTAATCTGCTGCTTAAGCCGGATGGCTCGCCGACCGAACGTTCAAGCAAAATCATTGCGCACACGCCAATGCGCCGCTTCGGCAAACCGGAAGATCTGCTGGGCACGCTGATGTGGCTGGCAGATGAACGACAGTCCGGTTTTGTTACAGGTACTGTCATTCCTGTGGATGGCGGGTTTATGGCTTACTCGGGCGTATAACCGCAATATTATTTACTTTTACTTGGACTGACCGAATTAAATACACGTTCAAATGATCTTCCGAAGCCTGGAGCTCTTAACCAGGTTTCGGTTTTTTTGCGTTCAAGAATAAGATTATCCAGCCTAGGAAAAGCTTGATATAGCCCACAATTATGCTGTGTGGAAATGAAGCTTGGCTCTCCAAGCATTCACATTTTCAATTTGTAAGACGAAACGAAGGAAGGTGATACATACATGATGGAAGAAACATGGGTTGTTGCTGTGCGAGCGATTATCGCCTTTCTGACCCTGATCATCTATACTCGGGTGCTGGGCAAACAACAAATGGGCAACTTGACGTATTTTGATTACATTAACGGTATTACGATTGGTTCCATTGCAGGTACATTTGCGACCGATCTATCTTCCAAGGCGTGGATTCATTTTGTGGCCTTGACCATTTTTACCACTATCACGATTATCTTTCAGTATATTACGCTGAAAAATCGTACCATCTCCAAATTGATGGACTCCGACCCTACACTGGTCATCCAGAACGGTAAAATCCTTGAACAGAACCTGCATAAAATGCGGGTGAAATTCGACGAATTGACCATGATGCTGCGGCAAAAGGATGTATTTGACATCACTACGCTGGATTATGCCATTCTTGAACCGGACGGCAGTCTCTCTGTTGTGTTGAAACCCGAGAATCAACCGGTAACCGCGAAGGACATGCATATGCATCCTGCCAAGAGCAAGCTGATGACCGAGATTATCATTGATGGCGTGCTGATTAAGCAAAATCTGGAGGAACGAAATAAAGATACGAATTGGCTCAGCGAGCAGCTCAAGAAGCAAAAAGTGACGATACAGGATATTGCTTTTGCTGCTATTTTGCCTAACGATAAATTGTATATTGATCTATTTAAGGATAAGATCACCGAAAAAATCGATATGGGCGATTATGAGGGGCCTTTCTAAATTTACATGAAGGAGGCGATTGAATGAAAACGCGTTTCTGGTTGCTGTATGTGCTTCCGATCTGCCTCATTCTTGTGTTCGTTGCGATTATGGCAAGCGGAGCCCTTCTCAAAAAGCCCTTTGGTGCTGATGATCGATTGCTTGAATCTGTACAAACATTGCAGAAACAGGTTGAGGGCAAAAAATGGACTGAAGCCAAATCCCAAATCGATTATGCGATGAAAGCCTGGGACAAGATCGTCAATCGCATACAATTCAGTGTGGAGCGTGAGACGATTTACGATATTCTGGGTACCCTTGCCCGGATGAAGGGCGGTATTGCCGCGGAGGATGATAAGGCGATCATGGAAGAAATTTATTACTTTTATGTGTTATGGGAAAATCTTGGAGATTGACCCGAGACACGCAAAAAGGCACTCTCCTTTAAAAAAAAGGAAGTGCCTTTTCTGTTTTCTAAACATTCCGCCCGCGTAATCCACGAGATTTTGACGTGCGGGCCGTGCTTTCTTTTCGAAAAAAGAGCGTAAGTGCTCCCTTCGCACACCACAGTGCAAACAGTGCAAATAACGTTCCCCAGAACAGCGCTGGGAGGAATGTCTGTTGTGCCAGATTGGCTGCATCCCCTGCCCGGGACGGCTGTGTCCAGGACATGAGCCCCACATACATGGCACTAACCACGGACTCTTCCAATGTGAGGAAGGCCAGTAATAAATAATAGAATTTCGCAATTTTGGCACCAAAGATCATAATCACAACATTCAGCGCACTGAAGCCTGTAAGCCAGAGCATGCCGAATTCTCCTCTTACATAGAAGAGAAGCGACACAAGAGCTACACCCGTCATGATGCCAAGTCCCCACATGTGCCGTCCTTTCCGGTAAAGATAGAATAGCAGCCAGGCAAAGAGAGACGCCGTGACATACCCCGCTAAGGAAACCAATATAGATCTGCCTGGTGTCAGCATGGATGAATATGTAACGCCGCTGTGATCAGCGTATAATTCAATGCGCAATACTTTGCCGGATAACAACAGTGTTACCAGTGCATGGCCAAATTCGTGAATCATCGTATCCAGGTTACGGAACAATGAAGAAAACGGGATAAAGCGAGTCAGCAGCGCTGAACCTACCAGAAACAGTATGGTTTTGAGCCATTTATTCAATCGAGTCCTACCTCCCTTGCCTCCGAGTAAAAAATACATATCACTGTACTACGTGTCTGCACTATTATCGTTTCGATTCGTGAAATGTGCGGCGCAATATTGCATCCACCAGCAGAAACTCCGGTTATGACCTATGAAAAAAGAAGACAGATCATATCGACCCGTTCCTGTCTCCAGTGTAGCAAGCAATCTGCTCCGCATCTTCGACAGCGCAAAGTTCACAAAGCGATCAGCTGCCTCGTTTTGTACAAGTGTAACATAGGCATATAGGGAATGATCTATCGGTTCATCTAGTGGGCTTACACCAGCGCAAGAAAACTCGGTACGTACGCCCGCTCTGTGAAGCAAAGTCAAGGCAGCGACCAGCTCGGCATCCACTTCGACATCGTTCCAAATCTCCGTTCTTTTCGCTTCCACGGTCTGTTTCTCGCGTTCCGTCCACTGCATTAACTCCAGCTTGCGTCTTCTCCATAGATGGGCAGGCTGCTGGCTTAACAGCACTTCCTGTTCTTCATGTATATCCATAAGGCGTTTCCTCCCGTTCCCCTCATGATCTCCGTCACGTTGAACAACGAAAAGAGCACATCCCTGTGCTCTCTGCGTGGCCAAAGGCAAAGGAATGGCTGTGCCATTCCTCAGCATGTTGTATTATTGTACCTTTTTCGATGACAGGCATCAAATGGGTTTTCTTTTTACGTAAATTCAACTTGTTAAAGAAACACAAATGCTATTCATTCAGCGCCAGCTTCAGTGCCTCCAAATTCTCCCGCATTACGCCGATGTAATCCTTTCCTGCTGCGATCTCCTCTTCTGTTAACCCTTCAATGGGGTTCAACACAGCCGTTTTGGCGCCTACTTCACTGGCGATAGTCTCTGACACTTTGGATGAAACCAATGTTTCGAAGAAAATCGTCTTGACCTGGTGCTCCTTGGCAAAATCAATAACGGACGCCATTTGCGCTGCGGAAGGCTCTTGTTCAGGAGACAGACCGGCAATCGGTACTTGCTGCAGACCGTATTCCTGTGCAAGATAGCCGAATGCAGCATGCTGTGTGATGAAATCTTTACGTTTGCTGTCTGCTACTGCTGCTTTGAAATCCTGATCCAGTGCCTCCAGTTTGGCAATGTAGGCATCGGCATTTTGCTTGAATTGCTCCGCATGTTCAGGCGCAGCCTGTGCGAGTCCTGCCTCGATATTCCGAACTTCCTTCACAGCAAGTGCAGGTGACAGCCAAACGTGTGGATCAAGGCCACCGTGATCATGATCATGTGTATGTCCCTCTTCTGCCTCAGCGTCATGATCGTGATCATGCTCCTCCGTTGTGGCTTCATCCGCATGGTCATGCGTGTCCGTTGTATCGGCATGTTCGTGATCATGCTCATCTTCTTCCGATCCTTCCAGCAGATCGATGCCATGACTCGCTTCCACTTGAATGAGTTTGGCATTGCTCAGACTATCTGTAACTTGATCGATCCAGAATTCCATTCCCGCCCCATTATAGACAAGCACATCCGCTTTTTCGATGCTCGCAATATCCTGTGGTGTCGGCTCCCAATCATGCGGCTCCATGCCCGCTGGAACGAGTGTATGAACATTAGCCAGATCGCCCGCTACATTTTTGGTGAATTCGTACATTGGATAAAAGCTGACTTCAACGTTCAGTTTCGCTTCTTCAGTCTCTGCTGGTACCGGCGTGTTGGCCGAGCTGGTACCGGAATCGGAAGCGGACTGATTTTGTCCACAACCGGCTACGATAAGTGTAAGACTAAATAATAAGGCAAGAGCTGATTTTTTATTGAATTTCATGTGGCGTATTCTCCCTTGAATGTATGAATAGAGTCGCACGTTGTTGTTTTCTCTCTTTACGATGACGTTTACGGTTATATCGTCCAATCAGCTTTTGTGCTGATATTCCAATCAATAGAAAGACCAACAGGATGAGAGCAATCGTTCCTCCCGGTGGTGTGTTGAGATGGTAAGAGGTTGTCAGTCCGCTAAAAATACCGATTAATCCGGTGACGACAGCAATGAGGATTGCTGCTGCAAAGCTGCGTGACAATCTCAGTGCCAGAGCAGCGGGCAGTACAATTAAAGCAGACACAAGCAATACGCCAACAATCGGCATGGCTGAAGCAACAGTCATTCCTGTCAGGACAGCAAAGGCAAAGGATAAACCTTTAACCTGAATGCCTCCAATAGAAGCTGTCTCTTCATCAAACGTCAAATTGTACAGTGGCCTTCTGAGTACAATGAAAAAAATCAGTCCGATGACGCACACAGCTGCCATAATCCACAACTGCATATCACTAACGGCAACGATGGAACCGAACAGGTAAGAGCTGAAAGTCTTGGACAAATTGGTTTTCAGACTCATGAGCACCACAGCAAGGGCCAGCCCCGACGTCATAATGATCGCTACAGGTACTTCGCTATATGTCAGGTAATTTCGCCGGAGTTGTTCCACCAGCAATGCGCCGATAATCGCAATCGCAAACCCACAGATCACTGGGTCCAGGTTCATCACAGAACCTAGAGCAACTCCTGCCAATGAAACATGGGATAATGTATCCGCCATCAACACCTGCCGTCGCAGCATCAGATAAACTCCTAAAATTGGAGCAATGACTCCGATCAGTCCGCCTGCCCAGAAAGCACGCTGCATGAATTCGTACTCAAACACTGCCACTCCTCACTTTCTTGCCGTTCCAGGGTAATCGTCCGATCCAATCGATTGCCCATCTCTTCCAATCCGTGGGTGACCATAATAATGGTTAGTCCATGGACGTCTGCATAATGGCGCATCAGATCATAGAACCCTTCACGGCTGCGCCGGTCCATGCCTGTAGTCGGCTCATCCAGTACAAGCACCTGCGGCTGGCCTGCCAAGGCTCTGGCAATGCAGATTCGCTGCTTTTGTCCACCAGACAGTTCGCCAACCCTGGCGTTGCGGTATTCCCACATGCCGACTTCCCGCAAGCTTCGTTCCACAATGGCTTCCTGCTCGGATGTAAATCTGCGGAACAAGCCGAGTTTGCGGTAACATCCGGATCGCACCAGTTCGATCACCGTACTGGGAAATCCACTGTTGAACGATGCTACCTGTTGGGGTACATATCCGATGTTCAGCTTACTGCCACGTACGGACTGTGCATTCATATGTACCGTGCCGCTCCAGGGCTGTAACAGCCCCAGCAGCAATTTCAGCATGGTTGTCTTCGCAGAACCATTCGGTCCTGTAATGCCGACAAACTCCCCCACATGAATATCCAGCGACAGTTGGTCAATGACGGGCTCTTTGCCGTATCCGAATACCACATCACGCATGGAAGATAGAATCATGGTTTTTCCTCTTTTCGTAAATATTACGATGTAAAAATGATAAAAAAATTTTATCTTGTTTCCCGGTGAATGGTCATCTTCTTCAATCGTGGTGAATACTTCTTCAATTCGATCCGTTCCGGATGGTTACGTTTGTTCTTGGTAGTTGTATAGTTGCGATCTCCGCACTCGGTGCAGGCTAAAGTTACAATGACTCTCATGGATAGGGCCTCCTTTGATTTATTTAATCGTAATTATTACTATTTGATGAGTTTAGCCCATGCTTTTACGTTTGTCAACTCCATGCAGGAAATGGATCTTTCAGTTCTCGCCAGTTCATTAGCATCTCTTCGTCGGTAAGGAGCGTCTCATCTAACGTCCGTTCGATCTCCAGTCGGTCCATATCTATCCCGATGAACACCAGCTTCGTAACCCGATCGCCCCACTGCTCATCCCAATCCGGAATAGGCGGAAGTGTATCACCAAAATGCATTTGTCGCTCTTCGTCACTCATTGCGCCTACCCACAACCCGGCTGGTCCCAACTGCTTGGATGTTCCCGCATGACTGAACGACACCGCCATATGGTTACGTGTAGCCAGCCACATTAAGCCTTTGGAACGTACAATGCTATCAGGCCATTTCGCAATCCAGCGCAGCAAACGTTCCGGATGAAACGGACGTTTCCGATGGTACACAAAGGAGTGAATACCATACTCCTCTGTCTCGGGTGTGTGTTCTTCCTTCATTAATTCGCGGATCCAGCCCGCAGACTGGCTTGCTTTTTCAAAATCAAACCGTCCGGTATTCAATATCTCCCGCGGGTCAATCTGTCCATGTGTAGTGCGAATAAGTCGGGCTTCCGGCTGCATCGCGTGCAGTGCTTTTTCAAGTTTGAGCAGCTCCTCTTCCGATACCAGATCACACTTGTTCAATATCAGCACATCACAGAACTCAACCTGATCCGTCAGTAGATGAACGATCCCCCGTACATCGTCCTCTCCTGCTTCCTGGCCCCGATCCTTCAACGTTTCTTTGGAGTAGAAGTCGCGCCAGAACTGGGCAGCATCCACTACTGTCACCATCGTATCGAGCCGCGTAAATTTCGTTAAATCAATTCCCAGCTCTTCATCAATATACGTAAATGTCTGGGCAACGGGGACTGGCTCTCCAATACCTGTCGATTCAATCAATATATAATCAAACGAACCATCCAGCGCAAGCCGCTCCACCTCTTTCAGCAAATCCTCACGCAGCGTGCAGCAGATGCAGCCATTGGACATCTCCACCAGCTTCTCATCAATACGTGACAATCCACCACCATCCCGGATCAAGCCAGCGTCAATATTAACTTCGCTCAGGTCATTTACAATGACAGCCACTCGCATGCCCTCCCGATTATGGAGCACATGGTTAAGCAATGTCGTTTTGCCTGCACCCAGGTATCCACTTAATACAGTCACTGGAACTCGGGGTTGTATCTGTTGTTCTGTCATTTCCATTACTCCCTTCCATTTATCCTTTTTAAACTAAAAAATCGGAATGCTTATGTAGCTTCCACTTGACCGTTAGACTGAAAATAACCATTCTTTAATAGTAATTATTACGATTAACAAAACAAACTATACCTGAACCTCGTTTCTTTTGTCAACCTAACAAGTTTTGGTCCAGATATGTAAATCGTAAAAATGTTGATTAATTATAGGGAACGAGTATGATGCGGACGGTACAAGCATATATTTTACCAAAGTCCCGGTTCTGGAGGTTTATCCTATGAAAATGGCAGCCCATCTTAAGCTCCTGTCATTCCTGATTCCCTGTGCATTTCTTGTTCCCGTGTTGATCACGATGGCTCCCAATTTGAAAGAGGCGTGGAACAGTGAAGCCTTACAAAATATGAAAACCGTATTTATCAGCATTTTTCTCGAAGCCGCTCCATTTCTGCTCATAGGGGTGCTGTTATCTTCGCTAATGCAGTGGTTTGTTTCTGAGGAAATGATTCGGAAACTAACGCCCAAGAACCCCGTCGGAGGTGTGCTGGTAGCCGGTCTGCTGGGAATCATTTTCCCGATCTGCGAATGTGGCATGATCCCGGTCGTGCGACGGCTGATGCATAAAGGCATGCCGCCCTATATCGCGGTGACCTTTATTCTTAGCGGCCCTGTTGTAAATCCAATTGTCTTTACCGCGACCCTGCTCGCTTTTCCTTCCCATCCCGAAATTACGATCGCCCGTATGGGACTGGCCTTTGCTGTAGCAGCTGCCATCGGTGGTCTGGTGTATATGTTCGTCCGTCAGAATCCTTTGCGTAAACCGAAGGCTACAGTGACGGAGGTCAAGACACATCCCGGATTTAAAATGGCACAGCCTCATTCCCATTCTGCCGATCATGATCACGCGCATGATAAAAACTGGCGCAGCTTTTTCATCCATGCGGGTGACGAATTTGTCGATATGAGCAAATATTTGGTGATTGGTGCGCTAATAACAGCCTGCATTCAAACCTTTATCAGCCGCAGTGATCTCATTTCTCTGGGTAACGGGCCTGTCGCCTCCTATGCCTTCATGATGGGCTTTGCGTATGTATTGTCTCTCTGTTCGACATCCGATGCGTTCGTAGCCTCAGCCTTCTCTCACACGTTTGCGTTAGGGCCGCTATTATCCTTTCTTGTTCTCGGTCCAATGCTTGATTTCAAAAGCACATTAATGCTGCTCTCCACCTTCCGCACCCGGTTTGTTATTGGCTTGAGCCTGGCCATTATTGCTTTAGTTTTCACAGGGTCATGGTTGATTAACCTTTTAGCATGAGCATTTATGAATGTATTTAATGATCAAAGAGGTGATTACATGAACCATCCGGGTTATACAGTGACCAAATCTCCGGTTACCAAATCTCACCCTATCCAATGGCATAACCTGATTCGTGCGCTGTGGATCGGCGGGCTCGCTGTATACATCATTCATTTGAATACAACGGATTCTCTTCATTATTACCTGGCTCCGACGATGCAGCGACTGCTTCTCTGCTGCCCTGTTCCCTTTTTGTTTATTGCCGCCATCATGGGCTGGCACGGACTATTCGGTAATAACCAGCTCCATTGCGACTGTGAGCATCCACCTCCTTCAGGATGGGTACGCAGCTCGCTGATGTATGGATTGATTGCCATTCCTTTAGTACTGGGTTTTCTTATGCCCGACCAGGCACTAGGCAGTTCCATGGCCAGTCAGAAAGGCATGTCTCTATCCTATGGACCTCCGGAGATTCGTCGAAAAGAACCCTTACCTGATACAGCAGAACTGGACATTAAAGATCTATCCAAAAAAACTGCACCTGTCGGATCATCTGTGCCTGCCACGAAAGTACAATTTGTCCCCCCGGATGAGTACAGTCGTGAATTTGCCGAACTCGCAGATAAGTTATATGCGGAATCGGTCATTAAGGTATATCCTGAAATTTTCTCCGAGACATTGGGTTCGATCGATATGTTCCAACGACAATTTGCAGGCAAGGCCATCAGCCTTACCGGGTTTGTGTATCGAGACAAAAGCATGGATCACAAATCTCATTTTGCATTAGGGCGATTTCTTGTGATGTGCTGCCCGGCAGACGCGGCGCCCTTTGGCGTGATGATTCATGTCCCAAATGCAGACAGCTATCCTACAGACAGTTGGGTACAAATTGATGGCACCATTGGATCGGCTCAAGTGAATGGAGAGGATACCATTGAGATTCAGGCGTCGAAAATAACTCCGGTGGATCAGCCAGCCACTCCTTACATTTATACCAGCGCAGATTCGGTGAAGGCGTATGATAAGTTACAGAATAAATAAGAAAAGCCCCGAAGCTATGGAATGCATAACTTCGGGGCTTTAAATTCAATTCAGGCATAAGTTTAACCTTGTTTGCCTGATATATTATTCAGTTACGATATCATGCACCAATACAGGAGCATCCGCATGATCTGCAATCGTAATGTTTTCTTTGATCTTCGCGATTACGTCTGCTACGTCTTCACGATTGGCATGGATGGTTACGAGGGATTCGCCAGCTTTAACCGGGTCCCCCACTTTTTTGTTGAGCATCAAACCTACAGCCAGATCGATCTCGGATTCTTTCGTTGCACGGCCTGCGCCGAGCAGCATTGCAGCAGTACCGATTTCGTCAGCGACGATACCAGCTACATATCCGTCTTTATCCGCTGGTACTTCAACCAGATATTTCGCTTGTGGCAAGCGATCCGGGTGATCTACAACTGAAGCGTCTCCGCCTTGATTTGCCAGAAAGTCCTTGAATTTATCCAGTGCTTTACCGTTCTGGATCACTTCTTTCAATTTCTCCTCAGCATGCTCCAGGGAGTCTGCTTTGCCAGCAAGGAATACCATTTGACGTCCAAGCGCCAGACAGAGTTCTTCCAGATCCTTCGGTCCTTTACCTTGCAGCGTAAGAATGGCTTCTTTCACTTCAAGCGCGTTACCGATAGCGAGACCCAGTGGTTGGGACATATCGGAAATAACAGCCATTGTTTTACGTCCAACATTGTTACCGATGCTTACCATGGCATGTGCCAGTTCTTTTGCATCTTCTGTTGTCTTCATGAATGCACCAGCACCCGTTTTGACATCCAATACGATCGCATCTGCACCTGCTGCAATTTTCTTACTCATGATGGAGCTGGCGATCAGTGGGATGGAGTTGACGGTAGCTGTAACGTCACGCAATGCATAGAGCTTTTTGTCTGCCGGCGTGAGGTTGCCACTTTGACCAATAACGGCAACTTTATGTTCGTTAACGAGACGGATGAACTCTTCTTTCTCCAACTCAACGTGGAAACCTGCAACAGATTCCAGTTTGTCTGTTGTACCACCAGTATGACCCAATCCACGTCCGGACATTTTGGCAACAGGAACATCCAGAGCAGCAACGAGCGGTGCCAGTACCAGCGTTGTAGTATCACCAACGCCTCCTGTGGAGTGCTTGTCTACCTTGATGCCTTCGATTGCGGACAGATCAATGGTCTCGCCCGAGTTCACCATCGACATCGTCAAATCTGCGCGTTCCTTATCGGTCATATCCTTGAAGAATACGGCCATCGCCCAAGCACTGACTTGATAATCCGGAATTTCGCCTTGTGTATATCCTTGAACAACAAAATCAATCTCAGCTGTTGTCAGTTCTTTTCCGTCGCGTTTCTTAGCAATAATGTCTACCATTCTCATGATGATCTCTCCTTCGTTGTGGGTGATTTGTATAGAACACTTTGTGCAGCATTCGTTCCGGCTCCGGATCGTTCTTTCGATCGCTGTTGTCTCCAAATTTCTTTGAATAACCTTCGATAAGGTTGAAATTCAGAGACAAAGGCGAACGCTTCGCTTCTTCAGAATCGATTCCGGGTCCTTCACTACGTGCTTCAAACAAAAGTTTCGATCGAAATCAATGGATTATTGAATATAATATGCAACAATATCATGTTGTCATCTTATAGAACACTTTGTGCGGCATTCGTTCCGGCTCCGGATCGTTCTTTTGATCGCTGTTGTCTCCAAATTTCTTTGAATAACCTTCGATAAGGTTGAAATTCGGAGACAAAGGCGAACGCTTCGCTTCTTCAGAATCGATTCCGGGTCCTTCACTACGTGCTTCAAACAAAAGTTTCGATCGAAATCAATGGATTATTGAATATAGAATGCAACAATTACAGCGTGATTGCTGTTTCCAGTGCTACGACCATCATGTCGTTGAACGTTTTTTGGCGCTCTTCTGCGGAAGTCTCTTCACCTGTCAGCAAGTGGTCACTTACAGTCAGGATCGTCAGTGCGTTCACGCCAAATTTGGCTGCGAGTGTGTACAGTGCTGTTGTTTCCATCTCCACGCCCAGTACGCCGTGCTGCATCAATTTCTCAGTCACGGAACGGTCGTCACGATAGAAGGAATCGGAGCTGAATACATTACCGACGTGAATTTTCATGCCTTTGGCAGTTGCGCGGTCATAGGCTTCTTTCAGCAGGGAGAAAGTCGCAATCGGGGAGAAATCATATCCACCAAATACGAGCTTGTTCATGCTGGAATCGGTACATGAAGCTTGAGCAAGGATAACATCACGAACACGAACGTGTTCTTGCATACCTCCGCAAGTTCCTACACGAATCAGGTTTTTCACACCGTATTCGCTGATCAGTTCATTTGCATAGATGCTGAAAGATGGAATCCCCATGCCCGAGCCTTGAACCGAGATACGGTGTCCTTGATATGTACCCGTAAATCCGAGCATTCCGCGAACTTCGTTGTAACAAACAACATCTTCAAGGTACGTATCTGCAATAAATTTTGCACGCAATGGATCTCCTGGCAAAAGGATTGTTTCTGCGATCTCTCCGGGTTTAGCTCCAATATGTGTACTCATAATTAAATCTCCTCCAGTTATCCATATGATTGAATGAAGGGCAGGAACCGGAGCAGCCGAAGCTGCCCCATAGGTTATCCTGTCCGAAGTTATGTTTCAAGAAAATAACAGCTTTCCCCATGTTCAGTTGAAGATAAAAATGTTGACTATTTCAAATCCTTCAGGAAGCTTGTACCATATTCCGGCAGTTTCACGCCGAAGTTCTCAGCTACTGTTGCACCCACATCCGCAAACGTGCTGCGCAGTTCAAGCTTTTTACCCTCGCTGAAGCGTGGGGAGTACACAAGCAGTGGCACATACTCACGTGTATGGTCCGTGCCACGGTAGGTTGGGTCATTACCATGGTCAGCTGTGATGAGCAGCAGATCGTCGTCCGTCATTTTGCTGAAGATTTCCGGCAGACGAGCATCATACTCTTCAAGCGCCTGAGCGTAGCCTTGTGGATCACGACGGTGACCGAACAGGGCATCGAAGTCAACCAGGTTTAGGAAGCTGAGTCCAGTGAACGCCTCATCCATCGTTTCGGACAGTTTGTCCATGCCATCCATGTTGGAGACGGTACGTACAGACTTGGTTACCCCTTCCCCATCGTAGATATCTGCGATTTTACCCAAAGCAATCACATCAAATCCACCATCTTTAAGTTCATTCATCACGGTACGGCCAAAAGGTTTGAGCGCGTAGTCATGACGGTTAGCTGTACGCTTGAAGTTACCCACTTCCCCTACAAACGGACGGGCAATAATACGGCCCAGCATGTAAGGATCGTCGAGAGTAATCTCGCGGCAAAACTCACAGATTTCATACAGTTCTTTCAGTGGAACAACATCCTCATGGGCTGCAATTTGCAGAACCGAATCTGCGGATGTGTATATAATCAGGGCTCCTGTTTTCACATGCTCTTCGCCCAATTCATCAATGATTTCCGTGCCGCTGGCCGGTTTGTTCCCGATCACTTTACGGCCTGTTTTTTCCTCAATGCGTTGAATCAACTCATCCGGGAACCCGTCTGCGAACACACGGAATGGCGTATCAATGTACAGGCCCATCAGTTCCCAGTGACCCGTCATGGTGTCTTTGCCTCTGGATGCTTCCTGCATCTTGGTATAAAAGGCTTTTGGCGCGTCCGCTACAGGGACACCTTCAACTTCTTTAATATTGGACAGTCCAAGACTGGCCATATGCGGCATGTTCAGACCTCCGCGTTCACGTGCAATGTGACCAAAGGTGTCGACGTCGAAATCATCGAATTCCGCTGCATCCGGCGCTTCACCAATTCCCACTGAATCCATAACGATCAGATGTACTCTTTTGAATGTTGACATAACTTAAGCACTCCTTCCAATAATCCGGCTTTACAAGAACAGTCCGGCGATGATCGCAGACAGCACGCTGACAAGCGATGCACCGTAAAGCAGTTTCAGACCGAAGCGGGCCACCACATTACCTTGTTTCTCATGAAGTCCCTTCACCGCACCGGCAATAATACCGATCGAGGAGAAGTTGGCGAACGATACGAGGAAGACAGATACGATCCCTGTTGTTCTGGCAGACAATGTAGTCTGTTTGGTCAGATCAAGCATGGCAACGAATTCGTTGGATACCATTTTGGTAGCCATAATACTTCCCGCTTGAATCGCTTCTTTCCATGGAACACCCATAATGAAGGCAAATGGTGCAAACACATAACCAAGCAGTTCCTGGAACGAAATGCCGAGCACTGCACTGAAGATCCCGTTAACGAGTGCGATCAAAGCAACAAAACCGATTAACATTGCAGCTACGACGATCGCAACTTTGAAACCATCCATAATGTACTCGCCCAGCATTTCGAAGAAGGATTGTTTTTCCTCTTCCTGTACTTCCAATATATCTTCTTCCGGGGAAACCTCATAAGGATTCACGATGGAAGCAATGATAAAACCGCCAAACAGGTTCAGCACAAGCGCCGTAACCACATATTTCGGATCAATCATGGACATATAGGCACCGACAATCGACATCGATACCGTGGACATCGCCGAGGCACACAAGGTGTACAGCCGATGTTTAGGCAGCAACCCAATTTGTTTTTTTACAGAAATGAACACTTCAGATTGCCCCAATACAGCCGAAGCAACCGCGTTATATGATTCCAGTTTGCCCATTCCGTTGACTTTGCTTAATACCAGACCAATATATTTTATAACAAAAGGCAAGATTCGGATATACTGCAATATCCCAATGAGCGCTGAGATGACGACGATCGGCATCAATACACTGAGGAAGAACGGGGCGCCCCCACTGTCTGCACCAACGGTAGTCAAGCCACCGAATACAAATGAGATACCGTCATTCGCATAGCCAAGCAAACTTTCAAATACGGTCGCGAAACCGCCAATCAAAAATGTACCTACTTCTGTGTTCAACAAAGCGTATCCCAATATAAGTTGAAGAACAATCATGATGATTAGTGGACGATATCGGATCTTCTTCTTACCGTTGCTGACCAGATAGGCTAGTCCAAATACAACAAGTATACCAAGAAGGGCAATTAGGAATTTCATTCTATCTCTCCTTTGAAGGTAGTTAAGCCGGATGTTCATTCAGCTCAAAGGTTTCCCATTTATGTGATGAATTAACCTTTCAGAAAACGGTTGAAGCGCTTACAATAAATTCGGTTTTTATGATCCTGTTTTAATTAAAATATAGAAAATTGGGATCAGCTTTAAAACTTGTTCTCCACATCCATCGAGAGATATGAAGAACAAGTTAAACCCTTTTAAAGCATCCAAGCATTCCATCTAGCGAAATTTATCGAGCGAAGTTACTCACGAATTAATAATTAGATGTAGATTGTTCGCCTTGCATGATTTTCACACCAGAGCTGGCGCCAATCCGAGTTGCTCCTGCATCGATCATTTTTTGCATATCTTCCAGACTACGCACGCCGCCAGAAGCTTTAACGCCTACATCCGGACCTACGGTACGGCGCATCAAAGCGATATCTTCAGGTGTTGCTCCACCTGTAGAGAAACCTGTGGACGTTTTGACAAAATCAGCTCCAGCTTTTACTGCTGCCTGACATGCACGTACTTTCTCTTCATCCGTCAACAGACAAGTTTCAATAATGACTTTCACCAAAGCTTTACCCGCTGCGGCTTCAACAACTGCACGGATATCTTGTTCAACAACGTCATCTTTACCGTCTTTCAGAGCGCTAATGTTGATGACCATATCCACCTCAGTAGCACCTTTAGCGATGGCGTCTTTGGTTTCGAATGCTTTGGTCTCGGAAGTGGAAGCTCCCAAAGGGAAACCAATCACGGTACAAATATCTACGCCAGTCCCTTGAAGCTGTTCAGCAGCATAAGCAACCCAGCCCGGGTTAACACATACAGAAGCAAATTGATATTGTTTCGCTTCTTCGGTCAATTTGGCCATTTCACTTTGTGTTGCATCTGCACGAAGCAAGGTATGATCGATCATTTTGGCTAATTGTGGTGTAGTCAATTAAATCTCCCCTTATCTGAACTAGTTATTTTCTATATCCCTACCCTAACATGAACATATGTAAAAATCAATATGAACTTTTGTTCAATCTTGAGATTTAAACACATTCCATAGAAACTTCATTAAACATGTGACTTCGCTCACTGGGATGAATCGTATAATATAGCTTCTGCCTAAGAAAGCAAAACATCCGCCCATGTCGCGTGGCAGATGTTGTCATCCATTGAATTATAATCGGAGCAAAGCCTGGGCTGTGTATTGGTCTGTTACCAAAATGTTGGCGTAATGACCTTTGAGCGCAGCATGAATCGCTTCTATTTTACGTTTGCCCCCGGCCACGAGAATCGATTTTTCCTTATTTCGCAGCTCGGCCAGATCAATTCCGACGGTTCTGTTGTTAATTTCTTCACTGATCAATCGGCCCTCGGCATCAAAAAAACGTGAACAAATGTCACCCGCACCTGAATGCATCAGCAATTGCTGTTCTTCTTCATTAAAGTACCCCAGTCTGAACAAAAGTGCATCTTCCTTCACTGTACCTACGGTAAACATGGCAATGTTCGCCTGTCGGCCAAGCTCCACGATCCGGCCAATATGTCGGTCTGCTTCCACCATTTTTTTGACTTCAATGTTGTCGAAGATCACGGGCAAAGGCAAATATCGTGGAACCGTATGGAAAGCTTCCGCAAATAAATGAACAATTTCTGCTGCATACGTATTCACATGGGAATGGCTTACGCCTCCCTTAAGTTGAACCACTTCTACGCCTTTGACCTGCTTGGGACGAAGCTGACGGGCTACGGCGTTCATCGTTGTCCCCCAGGTTACGCCAATAATGTCCGCATCCTGCACCGTATCCTGTAAGTAATCTGCTGCTCTTTTGCTAATATGCTTCAAAATTTCTTCATCACTCTTCAACGGGGCAAAACATACAAGCGCAGTATCCAAATTATATTTGGCCTTGAGCTCCCCTGAGATAATGTCGATATCCTCCAGCGGATCCATGATTTCAATGCGAACGTAACCGCGATCTTTCGCAAATTGAAGTAACCGAGATACCGTTGGACGTGACACGCCCAGCCTGACCGCAATATCCTGCTGGCTGTAATCCGACTGATAATACAATTTCGCTGCTTCAATGCTTAATCGTTGCTTCTCCAGATCCATTCCCATATGCGCTCATCTCACTCATTCCTATTATCGTTCGAATTCACCGTACACCATTGTATTATACATGATTGAGTACCAGGTCACTATCCAGGTATAAAACGTTACAAACGATGCATACTACATCGGTCGCTTATTAATGTCGGCCCTTTTTGACAAAAAAACATCATAGAGAGGAAGAACCGTTATGTCTACATTATTGTATATTACTGCCCATCCTCATGATCATGAAACATCCTTCAGCATGGCTGCAGGCAAAGCGTTTGTGGATGCATATCGTGAAAGCCACCCCTCAGATGAGATTATTCATCTGGATTTGTATCGCTCAGATATTCCTCATATTGATGCAGATGTGTTCAGTGGTTGGGGTAAGCTTCAATCCGGCAGCGAATTGACTTCTGGAGAACAGGCCAAGGTCCAACGATTGAATGAAATATCCGATCAATTTGCCGCGGCTGACAAATATGTTTTTGTAACTCCGATGTGGAACTTCTCTTTTCCTCCAATTATGAAAGCTTACATCGACTCTATCTGCGTGGCTGGTAAAACGTTCCGTTATACGGAACAGGGCCCGGTCGGACTGCTGTCCAACAAAAAAGCGTTGCATATTCAGGCCCGTGGCGGCATTTATTCCGAAGGACCTGCTGCCCAAATGGAATCCGGACATCGGTATTTGAGCATTATTATGTCTTTCCTGGGTGTTCCGAAGCTTGAAGGCATATTTGTGGAAGGACATAACCAGTACAAGGAACGGGCAGACGAGATCAAACGGCAAGCCATAGAAGAGGCACGTACACTCGCCAAACAGTTTTAATCTTCATTACAAAAATACAGCAACAACACAAAACCCGCATGACAACCCCTGAATTATTAATTCCATAGGGCGGCATGCGGGTTTTATTTTTTTATGTTAAACAATAGAGCTTTATTGATGTCCAGCGCTGGCACGGCTCATCGTTTCAAGTTTACGAGTAATGGCATGGCGGTCTACTTTCAGTCCCCAAATGGCTTCAATAATCTGTTCTTTTTCTTCGGGACCATCGGCATTTTTCAGTTGCAGTAACAGATCGTGCATCTGTTCGTTAATATCTTCAAATTGACTCCAAAGATCCTGTCTGACCTCGGTTGAATCCAGATGACGATTAGCATCCACTTCTTCTTGCAGTGCTTGCAGAATGGCCTCTTTCCACTCCACATCACCCAGCTGTTTCGCTATGTTCAGGAGATCCAGATAATCGTCAACAAGAAGTGAGTTCAATTCAGCATGTGTTTTCATCGTTTATTGCATCCCCTTTGCATCTATTTACCCAGTATTATACTCGGTATTTCGGGATATGCAAGACTTGTCGAAAAAAGTTAGTTATTTTATCAGGGACTATTAGATGATTATGGGCCAAAATGAGTGCTTTATTAACAAACTTTTGATCTATGTTTCATTTTGTTAAAAATTAAGCTTGCTATGTTCCTGTACCCTTTCTACAAGCAACCGACACAGAATAAAGCCGATTACCACATACACACCAATCATGCCCACAATGCCAATCCAACCCAGATGGTTGTAAAGTAGTCCCCCTCCAGTTCCACTGACACTTGATCCCACGTAGTAGAAAAACAAATACAAGGCATTGGCCTGGGATTTGTGCTGATCCGCCACGAGACCAACCCAGCTGCTTGCGATGGAATGTCCGCCAAAGAAACCAAAGGCAAACAGGGCAAGTCCAATGATTTTGACCCACAGCTCATGGTGAATGGTACAAACTGCACCGGCCAGTATAATACCCAGCGCGATTCCAAGGACATTGGATCTTCCATACCGATCTGCAAGCCTACCCATCCAGGTGCTGCTCAACGTACCCATAAGGTACACAACAAAAAGGCTGCCGACAACGGACTGGCTTAAATCGTAAGGTTCTCCTGTCAATTCAAATCCGATGTAGTTGAACAACGTCACGAAGCCCCCCATCAGAAGAAAGCCCAGTCCATATAGGCATAGTAGCCTTGGATTCCGACACTGTGACCACAAAAGCGGAATGATTTTTTTGAATCCAGGAGTCGCTTTGACAAAATGGCGGGATGGCGGGATAACAAGCCAGAAGATAACGGCCGCACATAGGCCAAGAATACCGATAAAACCAATTGCAGCACGCCAACTGAGCCAGTCAGTGATCACGCCGCTGATAAAACGACCAGCCATACCTCCAATCGAATTTCCGCTGATATAGAGGCCCATAGCATATCCTAGACTGCCAGGCTCAATCTCTTCGGAAAGATATGTCATAGCTGTCGCGGGCAGTCCGGCAAGTGCAATTCCCTGGAGAATGCGAAGCAGAAGCAGCTCGGTATATCCAGGGCTAAACGCGCTAATTATAGCAATAATAGATGAGACTATTAACGCTGCTGTCATAATAAAGCGTCTTCCCAATGAATCGGACAAGGAACCGATGAACAACATGGTCAGCGCCATGGCAATTGTTGTAACTGAGAGGGTAAGACTGGAATGTGCTGGCGAGATCGCAAATGCCTCGCTAATCTCAGGCATCAGGGGCTGGAGGGTGTATAGTAATCCAAAAGTCACAAAACCTCCGGCAAACAGCGCAAGGCTAATGTTACGAAACGTCTTAGTTCCCTGCTGAATCATGATACTCCAACTTTCTCGACAGGAATGCTCCATAATCGGCTGCTGACTGATCGCTTGGCTGAAGCCTTCCATTAATCATTATTTGATAAACAGTTTTCGCTCCATATGGGTCAAAAACTCATATCCATCCGCAGTTACAACAACCGTATCCTCAATCTGGAAGCCACCAGCGCCGAGCTCATAATAAGGTACCTCCACACACAGTACCATGCCGGGCTCCAGTATACGCTGGTCACCAGGAGAGAGGGTCATATCGTCGTACAGTTCCAAGCCAATGGCATGACCAACATGCTGACGTCGGTAATGCGGAATTCCCTCACGCTGCACGCGAGACACAGCCGCATGAAATACGTCGGAAGCCTTGACGCCAGGGCGCACGGTTTCAAGTGCCGTCTCCCATCCGCTTTTCACAGCATTAAAATGCTTTGTCATCCAGGGAGTTGGCTCTCCTGCTACAACGGTACGTCCTGTATCTCCCCAGTATCCTTCCAACTGCAAGCACAGATCAAAGCGGATCTGATCTCCTGACTCGATGGTATGAAAATAATTTTCGATGAGCGGCAGCGCACTGCGCGGACCCGCCCCTACCGCAGTCATTGCAGGTGTCCCGCCTGCTCTCATCACAGCCAGCCGATAATGGTCGGCAAGCTGCTTCTCATGAACACCGGCTGCGATCAGATCAATCAGCTCTTGCTCAATTCTCTCATTTACT
Organism: Paenibacillus sp. FSL W7-1088; assembly: GCF_037969855.1. NCBI lineage: Bacteria > Bacillati > Bacillota > Bacilli > Caryophanales > Paenibacillaceae > Paenibacillus > Paenibacillus sp. FSL W7-1088. The sequence continues at coordinate 3,617,357 of NZ_CP150216.1, read as the reverse complement.
TGGGCAGCCTGTCGGAGCTGCTCAATCTCGAAAGGTGTCTTAACCAAGCGGATTTGACGAAATAGCTTGTACGCGTGAACAACCGCTCCTTGAGGAGCATCCTCCTTGACCCGTGCCAAAAGTTCAGGAGCAATTCGCATCTCATCGATTCCAATCGGTTGATTCTCGATGTCGAGCTGTTTCAGTGCAGCCTTAAGCGCTTCTATAGGCCCCGGATGAATGACTGTCGTTTGTAGCAGAGAGTAGAACAGATCAATATCATCCGTAGAAGGTTTGCCTTCGATCGTACCTTCCACGAAGAAGTCACTGTAGGCAAATATATCTACTCCCGTGATACCAAATTGAGCCACAACGCCCAAACGATTCGTCGGAATGACGATGCATGGTCGAGCGGATCGATCGGCAGGCAGAATGGCGTAAATCTGCATTGTCCAATTGCTTGCGCGTAGCTGGGAGCCGATGACATAGTGAATATTTTCCGGAGTTGTTGCGATCAGGGCACTAAGCCCCTGGGCTTTCATCACGTCTTCCGCCCGGTCCCGGTTTAGACCCGAGCTATGGGATATATGATGTGAATTGTTCATAATCCAGACCTCCTTTTGTTTTTCCTGCCCCCAAACAAACTCTCAAGTCCGGGTACTGAGCGCAATACCAGCTTGATGATCATGAACAAGGCCAGTGCAAAAGCGATAAGTACGACAGATACAACCGCGATCGTTGGGTCCTGCCACTTCTCCATGTACAGGAACAGTTGTATTGGCAAGGTGTAGCTGTCCTGACGAAGCAGCAGTAATGCAGCCTCTACCTGGTCAAAAGTGAAGACAAATGCGATTGACCCTGAAAGGAGCAGAGATAGCCTAAGCTGTGGCAATGTGATTGTAAAAAAGATACGCAGTGGACCTGCTCCAAGGTCTGCAGCCGCCTCTCGGTGTGCGGGCTGCAGGTTGGCCAATGCACTGCCTACAAGCGTTAGCACGAATGGAAGCACGATGACCGCTTCACCCAAAATAAGAGCTAACAATCCACCTGCAATATGCATTTTGGAGAACAAAATTAGGTACGCAATACCGAGCGTGATTTTTGGCATAACCATTGGGGATACAAAAAAGGCTCTCAAGATGCCAGCACCCGGGAAAGGGTAATGCACGATAGCCAGCGCCACAAGTGTTCCGGTAATCAGCGCCAGCAGTACCGCTCCTGTGGAGGCGATCAAACTGTTCTTGAATGCAACCAGAAATTGAGTCTGCTCTCCCAGATTCGCATACCACTTCAGGGTAAGACCTTCCGGCGGGAATGTACTGGCCGATCCGGAACCTACCGATGTCAATAGGATCATAAGCAATGGTAATAGTAGGTAAACCGCCACGGCCCCTGCAAATATATAGAGCAGCAGCTTGGTGAACCTGTTCGATTTAACCATAAGCCTGCCCTCCCTTCCGGGAACGACGGAACATCATCATTTCCGCTCCTTTATTGACCAAAAGTGAAACGATGATGGAAGAAACGAGCAAGAATATACTTGCTACCGCAGCCATCGGCCAGTTGGTATCCAGTGTTCGCTGGTAAATAAATACCGGGAGTGTCATGACTCTGCCTCCACCAATCAGTTGAGGCGTTGTAAAGGCCGTGAGGCATAGCGTGAATACAATTTGGACCCCGCTAGCAATACCTCTCGCTGATAAAGGCAGGGTAATCGTCAGGAATGTCCGCCAGCTTCCTGCTCCCAGATCCTGAGCAGCCGCTTTCAGCGAAGCGTCACTTTGTGACAATACATTCAGGATCGGAAAGACCATGAATGGCAGAAAAATATGAACAAGTGCGACTATTACACCAGTCTCGTTATTTATCATACTGAAGCCTTCATCCGTGATTCCAAGTCGTATGAATATCCAGTTCATGAAGCCCTGTTTGGATAGCAACAGCTGCCAACCATAAGATCGAACAACCGCGCTGACCAGCAGCGGAAGAAACGTAAGCAGCAGCAGCAATTGCTTCATGCCCGGTTTCTTCAGGCTGGCAATACAATAGGCTAGCGGGTATGCAAGCAGCAGGCTCCATAGTGTAACTTTGAAGGCAACGCGAAATGTGGTGCCTATCAGCTTCCAATAGTAAGGATCGGACAGAAAAGCCCGATAGGCATCCCACTCCCAGCCCCGGATGAGCTTGCCATTTTCATAGATATCAAAACTGTACCTGCCAAAAATAAGCAGACCACCTAGATACACGATGCCCATCAGGACGAGAGCAGGCAGCAGAAGCAGCAACTGGGTAATCCACCGACGGTTTTTGGATGAATACAGATTCACGATCCGATCCGCAATCCGATTCATATCCCTTCCTCCTGTACCCGATCATGCAGCAACGGTTCGGATAACAAGAGCGCGTCCTCCGGATCAAAGCCAATCCGAATCGGCTCCCCCGGGCTATAACGAGAGGCTCCCCGCTGGTGCAGTACACTGGCCTGAACCAGAAACCCCTCAGCAATCTGGATCGTGTAACGGATATTTGCCCCGCCGTATACTGCTTCTATGACACGACCATCCAGCTTGTTCAGGCAAGAGTTTGCATCCTCTCCAAGACGAATATATTCGTTGCGAATGGACAACGAGTGCTGGGCACCTACTAGGGCAACCGGGGTGCCCTCACTTGTCTTCACCAGCAGCGAATACCCGAAGCATTCAACCTGGATTCCATTCTCCTCCTGTCCAAGCACCGTTGTAGCCAGAAGGTTGGTATCGCCGATGAACTTGGCCACGAAGCTGTCTGCCGGTCTTTCATAGATTTCATCAGGTGTAGCATATTGCAGCAGCTTGCCAGCGCGCATGACACCGATCCGGTCTGACATATTCATGGCTTCATTCTGATCATGCGTTACAAAGATGAACGTACCGCCGAACTCTCGTTGTATGCGTTTCAGTTCGCGCTGCATATCCAGACGCAGCTGCATGTCCAGTGCGGAAAGTGGCTCATCGAGCAGCAAAACTTCGGGTCTGTTGATTAATGCGCGAGCAATGGCTACGCGTTGAGCCTGCCCCCCGGACAACTGGGAAACAGCTCGTCTGCCATAATCCCCGAGTTGTACCAGCTCTAACATTTCGTGTACCTGTCTCCTGATATCGGCTTTCGGTAACTTCTTCACCTTTAGCCCATAAGCGATGTTGTTGAATACGTCCATATGCGGGAATAGCGCAAGCTGTTGAAAAATCATGTTGCTGTTACGACCATAGGCCGGAATGCCGGTTACATCACGACCTCCCAGCAAAATGCTCCCCTGATCCGGTTGCTCAAGTCCGCCAAGCATCCGCAGAAGTGTTGTTTTGCCGCAGCCACTCGGACCTAACAGGGAAACGAATTCTCCCTTCTTCACCTGCAGTGATACATGGTTAACCGCGGCTCGCTCTCCGTAGGTCTTTGAGACTCCTCTTGTTTCAATGGAAACGGGTTCTTGTTCACTACTCATTTTTGTTTCCCTCCCGTCCATAACGGGTTCGAAATAGAACCCGTTATCGTGGTTTGTCTGAGACCATCATTTATTGAAGTTTGGTTTTGACGAGTCGGTCCCATAGTTCCTTCCAGGAAGAGCTGTTCTGAGCAAGAACATCCCAGTCCGGATTGATCCCGTTACTCTGTGTTTCCACGGAGAAGGAAAGATCGTCCTTGTACTTATCCGGAACGGCAGCAGTTGTGCTGGTTACCGGTGTACCTGTTGCTTCAGCGTATTGTGACAGCGCGTCTGCGCTCAGCAGCTCATTAATAATTTCGTTGGCTACACGTGTCTGCTCAGGTGTTGACCCCTTCACAACCTGAAGTGTGTACGGGAAAGAAATGGCTCCTTCGCTCGGATACGCTACAGCGAGTGGAGAACCGCCATCAATCCATGTCTGTGCAACCTGTGCACTGAAAGGAGCAATCAGAGCATCGCCCGACTCCAGGAGAGCCTTCAACTGGTCATTGGATGTAACCAATGTGCCGATCTGGTCACTGTGATCTGCCCAGAATTGGAATGCTGGCTCAGGATTCTCATACGATGCGCCAAGCTCCTGTCCTTTGACTGCAAGAAGTGGAGAAATATAGGAATAGAACATGTAGTCCCAGAGTGCGGTTTTGCCTTTGAATTCCTCGTTATCCCACAGATCGTTCCAACTTGTTGGTGGTGTTTTTACAAGGTCTTTGTTATAGACGAGAGCGAAGCTCGAAACTCCCCACACGACACCCTTATTGTCAGGCTTGTGGAACTGATCCGGGATATCCTTGATATTGGTCACGATGCTTGTATCCAGTGGCTCCCACATATCATCGTTCAAGCCTTTTGCCGTCGCATCTGCGTTAAAGTAACCAAAGTTGACAACCGGATTGTTGGGATCTGCCTGCTTGCCAGCGACCATTTTCGGATACATGACTGCGTTGGATGATTCCTCAAAGGTAACCTCGACGTTTGGATGCTCTTTGACGTAATTTGCAACCACTTCTTTTGGAACGACATCCTGATTGGAGCCAGCCCAGATAAACATGGTCAGTTTAACCTTGTCTCCGCTTCCTCCGTCGGACTCTCCTGCTGTATTGCTGGAGCTGCTTGCTCCACCGCATGCTGAAAGCACCAGTGTACCGGCCAGTGTCAGTGAGGCGAGGCTGAGAAAGCGTTTCTTGTTTGATTTAAACATGCAAAATTCCCCCCATCGATTTAGTTGGTTTTATGGATGTGACAAAATTAGATCGTTTTCCTTCATGTAACTGATCACTGCAAACCTATTTTCTGACGCAACCCTTCCATAATGCCGGATATCTCATGTGGTGCTACGGAAACGGCCGCTGTTTGCTTCTCTTCCACGACTCCCATAGTTTGACGCTTCAGGTAGTCTCTGAGTGCCAGCGGAACATTCAGCAGTGCCTGATTCAGCGATACCTGCATCTCGTCAGTCCATATGGCCTCGAACTGTTTCCTTGTCCAGCCATAATCGAATTCTTCCTGCTGTCGTTCCCACTTAGCCCGCAACTGTCTGGTCTCACTCTCGTTCAGGTTCCGGCCTTCTATGACTACACCATACAGTTCAAGAGCCTTTTCGGTAGATACCAGCCCTCTTCTAACATCCTCCAGAACCAGCAATGGATCCCGATCAAATGGATCACCATAACCACCTCCACCCTGTGAAAGAAACGTCACCGTCTCTCCGGGTTGGAGCAGCAACTCATCAATTCTTCCCAGATGATGTTCACTTGCACGTCCAGCGTTGAGAATCGCTTCCCCATGGGTACCTACACCTCCGCCAAGCCTACCCCACGGATGAAACTCCATACGCTCCATATTTCTGGCGGTCATTACGGTATCTGGTGTAAGAATTTTGACACACAGGTCGATTCCGCTTCCACCACGGAAGGTTCCAGCACCAGCAGAATCCGCACGAAGGCCATAATGCTCTATGAGCACAGGCATCTCGGATTCTACTGTTTCCGCAGGAATATTTCGAAGATGACCCACTGCAAAATCCATGCCATCAATGCCGTCTTTCATCGGTCTTGCTCCTGAACCGCCACATATCGGCTGGATCACACCAACCTTTTTCTTGCCATCTGATGCATCTGTCATCGCCATCATTACGATGCATGCCTGTCCGGCTCCTGCAGCGGGGACCTTGCTGGCCTGGGCTTTGCCAAGAGCACCTGTGATGACATCCATTAGCCGAATAAAGGTAGCTGCTCGTGCGCCAACCGCTGCCATCGGCTCCGGGTTGAGAACTGAAGCCGGTGGTGCGTAATTTCGAACCATGCGAATCATGCCCGAATTCCATGGAATCGTTGGATCGAGCGTACGGAAATAACGAATGAGTGCGGGAACCAACATGTAATGCCCCTGTTGATTGTGGGTAGGAATATTGAACGAAGCTCTGACCTGAGGGTCGGTTCCGCTAAAGTCCAGATGAATATCACTGCCCGCAATTGTCATTTTGCAGCGCAATCGGATGGGATAACCGCCAGGGCCTTTCTCAAGATAGTCCCAGAACTCATACGAACCATCCGGGATCTCCTGTACGATGGCGCGTGCCTTCAACTCAGCGTATTCCAGCAAATGCTCAATACCCTGCTGAATTCGCTCTACACCGTAGCGGCCGATAAGCTCTTCTAGTCGCTGCTCCCCCCGATTCAAGGCTGCCATCAGTGCCTTGAGATCACCGAGGTTTTGCTCCGGAATGCGGCTATTGTCCAGAAACATACGAAGTATTTGCTCATTAAGCACGCCTGCTTCATACAGCTTGACTGGAGCAATTCGAATGCCTTCCATATGAATATCGTAGGCGCTAGGAGATACGCTCCCCGGTACCTTACCACCTACATCGGAGGAATGAACGAAGCACATGCCGTATGCGACGATTTTCCCTTTGTGAAAATAGGGCTTGATCAGATGAACATCCGGTAGATGTGTCACCATGCCTTTGGTGGAATAAGGATCATTGCAGATGACCAGATCCCCTTCCTTCCAGTCTGTAATGCTGTTTATGGTCGCCGCTGCGGGGATGCCAAGGGACAGATTGTAACCCGTCTCCAATGGCGACCCAAACGTTTCCCCGGATGGTGACAAGAGGTAGGTTCCAAAATCGCCCGTTTCTTTAACAAAAGCGGTGAATCCCGTGCGCAGCACGACATTGGCCATTTCCTCCACCGCAGCTTGAATCCGGTTGTTGAAAATTTCAAGAAAAACCTTGTCGCCAATCATTGCTCCATCTCCCCAATCACATTCCCGTAACCATCCCGATATACCGTAAAGCCAGGCGGGATGAAAATGGTTGTATCATATTCCTCCACAATTATGGGCCCGTGAATGGGCATATCCAGTGGGATCTGTCCCCTCTTTAGAACTTTTGCTGTTCGCTGTTCTTGGTCAAAAGTGATAATCCGTTCTTCTGCTTCACTCTCATCGAAAGGCAACTCTGCCGGAGATGCTGTGCTTTGGGTGGGCAGAATGCCAACAATGGTCGCTCTCAGACTGACGAACATCACATCAGCTTCCGGCTGGCTGATGCCAAACACATTTTGGTAGTACATATCGAAATTGTTCCTTGCTTTCTCAGGATCGGCGATTTCTTCGGATGTGAGCGCAACCTCCAAATCAAAGGCCTGACCTTCATAACGCATGTCAGCGCTATATAAGCAATAGATATGTTCCAGTTTCACTCCGCCGCGTGCTTCCTCCTCAACCCAACTACGCCCCTGATCCTCCAGTCTGGTGTATAGATTCGATAACTCGCCAGGCTCAAGCGTCTGACTGCTTTTGTGCAAGGTATGAACGAAATCATTGCGAAGGTTGGCAACCGTACAGCCCATGGCACAAAGTGTTCCTGGAGATGGTGGGATCAGCACTCGGCGAATGCCCACTTCACGCGCCATGAGAAAAGCATGCATCGGCCCAGCTCCACCATAGGCGAGCAGCGTAAAGTCACGGGGATCAACACCCTTGCGTGCCATGAGCGGCGAGAACTGGGCATACATATTGGCGGTGGCCACATCAAGAATGGCCTGTGCAGTTTGCGTGGGACTTAGTCCAAGTCGTTCGCCAAGATTGCCAAGAGCACGTTCTGCAAGCTCGGGGTAGAGACGCATCTGTCCGCCAAGGAATCGATCAGCCTGCAAAATGCCCATTTGCAAATAAGCGTCCGTTGTTGTTGGCTCTTCTCCCCCACGATGATAGGAGGCTGGACCCGGATTGGCTCCTGCGCTTTGTGGTCCTACCTTGAGTACACCTACGGAATCGAGCCAGGCAATGGAGCCCCCACCCGCTCCAATCGCGGTTACATCCACAGCGGGAATGATGACTGGAAAATCCCCAACCTTATTCTCGGTAGAATAGGCAGGCTCTTTATCGATGAGGGCAACATCAACGCTTGTCCCGCCCATGTCGAACGTGATGACTTGATGAATGCCGGCCTGCTCGGCAATATGGGTTGCGGCGATTACGCCGGAAGCAGGTCCGGACAGAAGAGTACGTACAGGCTCTTTGGCCGCTCTGGCCGCCGTCATGATTCCACCATTGGACATCGTGGACAGCAAATTGGCTTTCAGACCGTAAGCGCCAATTCCTTCTTGCAGACGAAGAAAGTATGATCCCATACGTTCCCCGACATATGCATTCATGGCCGTGGCGAGTGTGCGTTCGAATTCACGCTGCTGCGGCCAAATGGCACTGCTTCTGCAGAGAAACAGGTGCGGATGACGTTCCCTGATTAACTCTTCCGCGAGTTGCTCATGATCAGGATTGACATAAGCGTGCAAGAAACTGATCGCCAAGGCTGTAACCCCCTCTTCCACCAGCTCGTCTACTGCTTGAAGAAGTTGCTCCTGATCCAGTGGTTGAAGTATGCTGCCGCTCGCAAGCGCTCGCTCATCCACTTCCTTAACGAGATGTCTCGGAACAAGCGCATCGGTCTTGTCACCATACAGATTGGTAGTATCCTCGAGTCGCAGCCTTCGAATCTCGAGAATATCCCGGAAACCTTTGGTGACCAACAGACCTGTAACTGCGCCGTTACGCTCAATTAGGGTGTTAACACCAAGCGTTGTTCCGTGTACAAACAAATCGATCTCATGAAGATCGATTCCGCTTTCCTTGAGCTGATCAAGTGCATTAAAGATCGCCTGTTCCGGAGCTGCTGCAATCGATGGCGTCTTTAGTGCCGCAATCACCCTGCCATGATTGTCCATAATCAGGGCATCCGTGAATGTGCCTCCGATATCTATCCCCAATCGATACATTGTTCTCACAAGCTCAACTCCTTTATCACCGGGTCTCATCCGAAGTTATATTAAGGTTCTGCATGGCAAAATATCGTTTGACATCCTCAATCATCTGGTTAATATGATTCACCATGGCCGCTTCAGCCTGTTCCGGGGAGCCCGCTGCTACAGCCTCCAGAATCCGCTGATGGTCCACAACCAGTTCGCTTCCTACTCTTTGCCTAATATAAGCTGTTTCCAGGAAATCACGGCTTGTCTCCCAGACCAGTTCAACGGCATGCAGCAAAATCTGGTTTTGAGCCGCATAAGCCAACAGCCTGTGAAATTCCCGGTCCTCCTCATAAGGAATAATATTCTGGGAAAGCAATTGATGCTGGGTAGCAATGGAGGCTTCCAGCAGCACTATGTATTCTTTTGAGGCTCTTTGTGCTGCCAGGGAAGCAATCTCCCGTTCCAGAGCCCTTCTGGCTACAAGGACATCGAGCAGAGCCTTTTCACCGGAATGGTTCAGCATCTGAATGAGCTGGGAATTCACACTCTTTTGCTGTAAATCCTTCTCCAGAATCTTGATTTGCTCCAGCCCCTGTTCGGTCAGAATCCTTCCCTTCCGTCCCTCCAGTATCGTGAAACCTTCAACGTCCATCTCCATAAGTCTTCTTCCGATTGTAGCCTGACTTAGACCGTACGTTTTGCCCAGGGTATGAACCAACGTGCTGGCCCCGATGGGAGCGCTCGCGTCCCGAAGCTGCTTCAGCAGTTCGTATTCCAACTCCAATTCGTTTAGTTCAGGACCCACTAAATTCACTCCTCATATATAAATATTTGTATTTCTTTTATTGTTACTCACTGATGATTAACGACAGTATACCTTCAATTGTCAATATTTTCAATAATTCTTACCCAATTACTATGTATTTTTTTTCGACCATGTACTACCCGTTTGATCCAAAATAAAAAAAGAGCAATTCACATCCTGTATTCCAGATTTTTCTGGAGGACGTAATCTGCTCTTATTGAGATAACCTTCTATATACTTCGTTTAATTATAAATATTCAATTATGACTTGAGTTGTTGCAGCAGCTGTACGCGGTAGGCTTCACTTTCAAGAGATTGGATCTCTTTGTATTCTTCCGCAGTAAGCACTTTTGGCTCCCCTGCTGCCTTGGCGATCATGTACACCTTGGCGCTTTCCTCCACCACCTGGGTGCGGTAGTAGGCTTCGCGCAGGTTTTTACCTGTCGTGACCAATCCGTGGTTAACCAGAATAAGCGCTGTGTGATCTTCAACCTTGGCAGCCACCGCATCAGCAAGAAGTTTGGTCGTGGGCAGAACATAAGGAACAAAGCCAATATCTCCCACCAGTGCAGACTGATCAGGGAACAAATGAGGCAATTCATCGAAAACAAGACTCAGAGCGATGGTGTATGCCGGATGTGTATGCACAATGGCTTGAATATCAGGATTGACCCGATAGCTATACAGATGCATCAACACCTCGGAGGAAGGGCGTGTCGATCCGGCACGTGTCTCTCCTGTCGCAATATCAATCGCGATCCATTCGTCAGGCTCCAGATCCTCTAGTGCGTAACCACTCGGCGAAAGCAGCATCGTTCCTTCGGAACGAGCGCTCAGATTGCCCCCTGGTCCTACCACCAGCCCCTGAGCAACCGCTCTGCGGGCATATTTGGTCAATTCTTCCCTTACCTGTTGTTCAGACATGTTCTGCTCCACTCCTTTGACTTTTCTTTTTGAGCATTTTACCAAATGCTCATCTAATTGGATTTGCTCGCCAATGTTTGATTCAGATTTTGGTATCTTACGTAGGCTTCCTGCCACCTTGCGGTGTCTTCTGGCTCATAGGTTTCGGGAGAAAAGGAAGAAGCCATAACTTCTCTCACCTCGGACAAGCTGCTCACTTCGCCATGTGCCAGGAATTGCAGCATGCAATTTCCGGCTGAAGTTGCCTCGGCAGGACCCGCTATCACCGGAATTCCTGCTGCATTCGCTGTAAATTGACACAATAAGCGATTATGCACACCGCCACCGACCATATGAATCACTCGTGGCCGGGTGCCTGTAATTAGCTCCAGTTCATCCAGAGTCTGTCTGAACTCCAGTGCCAAACTTTCGAGAATACAACGCACAATGGCTCCGGTCGTTTCGGGTATTGCTTGCCCGCTGGCACTGCACTGCTGCCGGATTCGCTCTGGCATGTCGCCTGGTGCCAAATACACTCCATCACCAGGCGATACAAAACTTTGATGAGCGGTTGCCGAAGCAGCGAGCTGGACCAGCTCCTCATGGGTAAAACGTTGATTCTCCCGTTCCCACTGCCGTTTGCATTCCTGCAATAACCACAGGCCTGAGCGATTCTTCAAGGTTCGCACTTTGCCATTTACCGTGCCCTCATTGGTGAATCCCAGTTGCCGGCTATGATGATCCAATACAGGATTGTCGCGTTCCACGCCCATGAGTGACCAGGTGCCACAGCTGATAAAGGCAAATTCCGAATCTGTTGCAGGAATGGCTGCCAATGCAGATGCTGTATCATGTGAACCTACCGATATCACTTTCATTGGTTCAATCTTCAGCTCTGCGCACAAGTCATCCGTTAACTGCCCCAGCACCGTGCCTGGCTGTACGAGAGGTGGGAATAACGTATCCGGAATACCCAGTCGGCCCATCAATTGTTCATTCCAACGGGCATCTCCGGCATGCAATAGTCCGCTTGTACTTGCAATTGTGTACTCGCTGGCCTGCTGACCAGATAGATAATAGTTAAATAAATCCGGCATTAATAACATGCGCACATCTGGCCGCAGAACTTCCGAGTGCTCGCGCACACTTCCAAGCAGTTGAAATACCGTATTGATCTGTTGTGGCAGGACGCCGGACATGGAATATAACTCTTCTTCATTCACCATGCGCAGGGCTTCTTCCATCCACTTCGCATTACGCGATTCCCGGTAATGGCGTGGGTTGAAACATAATCTTCCCTCCCTGTCCACTAATCCATAGTCGACTCCCCATGTATCCACAGCGATGGAACGGACCGGTTGGGAGATGCCTTGCATGCCTTTTACAATCCCTTGTTTCAGTTCGTGGAAAAGTCGCAGGAAATCCCAGTACAATCCATCTCCCAGGTGTACAGGATCGTTACTGAATCGATGCACTTCCACTAAAGAAAGCTTGCTCCCGTCAAAAGTCCCACGAACCACTCGGCCGCTTCCGGCGCCGTAATCGGCAGCAAGCACATGCGTTGCTTGAGTTCCCATCTCTCATGCCTCCTTCGCTTCCGCGACAAGCCGTTTGGATGTTAACGATATAACGGTCCAAAGACGCTGCATGCCCGGTAATCGGCACTTTCCGGTTCACTTGTGCCGAACAGTCCCCAGGCACGTGGACGGAAAATCTCGGATTCCGGTACATTATGCATACTCACCGGGATACGAAGCATGGAGGCCAGTGTCAGGAGATCTGCTCCGATATGTCCATAAGAGATGGAGCCATGGTTCGCGCCCCATTGATTCATTACTTCATAAACCGAAGTAAAAGCTCCTGAGCCCGTCAGAACAGGTGCAAACCAGGTGGATGGCCAAGTCGGATCTGTCCGCTGATCCAGCGTATCATGCACATCCTCAGGCAGATCGACCGTGTAACCTTGAGCCACTTGCAGTACCGGACCAAGTCCTTTCACCAAATTGAGACGCGTCATCGTAACAGGCATACCGCCCTTTGTCAGGAAATCAGCCGAATAGCCGCCGCCCCGGAAATATTCTACAGATGCCGGACGCCACGAAGTGGCTTTCAGGCAGTCCTGAACTTCTTCGTCTGTAATTTCCCAGAAAGGCTTGAGCACAGGCTCACCCGCTCTTGATTGTTGCCCTGTACCGTCCAATGCCGCAGAACCGGAGTTGATCAGATGCAGAATACCGTCCTTTGCCTTTCCTTCCAACTGGTGCCCTGTCACGCGTTTTACCGAATCCGGGCTCCAATAGGTGCGTACATCTGCGAAGATTTGCGCGGTATGGGTAAGCAGGGAACCAAATAACATCGACACACCATTCAGGCTGTCGTTCTCTGTTGCCACCAGATAAGGGGAGCGTTTGCCATTCCAGTCAAAGGAAGAATTCAGGATGGACTCCAGAAAATCACCGTTGGGTGAATGATCCGTCCACTGTCGTTGTCCCTGAAACCCGGATACAATTGCGTGGTGGCCCATGGATTCTTCAGTGAATCCCAGCTCCGTCAGCTTCGGATTGCCAGCCATCAGGTCACGTACGATCTGCGTCATTTTCACAACCGTTTCCCATTCATACTCTTTACGTTTGCGATCTGTTTGCAGATGGGCAGGATTGTTGTCAGGTCCTTCACTACAGTTCTCCTTCACCCAAGCCAGTGCCAGCTTATACTCCTCAGGATCGTAGATTTCTTCTTCTATACGACGAGTAAGTTCACTCATATCCACATATTCGTTCCGCATGCCCAGATACTCCTGGAAAAAGGAATCGTTCACGATGGAGCCGGCAATACCCATGGATACCGAGCCGATGGACAGATAAGCACGTCCCTTCATGGTTGCAGCGGCAAGACCCGCACGGCTGAAGCGCAGCAATTTCTCACGAACGTCATCAGGAATCGTCGTATCTCCTCCGTCCTGAACATCCTCGCCATAGATACCAAAAGCCGGAATTCCCTTCTGTGCATGGGCAGAGAGTACTGCTGCCAGATATACTGCGCCCGGACGTTCGGTTCCGTTAAAGCCCCAGATCGCCGTAGGAATGGAAGCAGACATATCCATCGTTTCTGTTCCATAACACCAGCAAGGTGTAACGGTAATGGTCACGCCCACGTTGGAGCGACTGAATAGTTCCGCTGCAGCCGCTGCCTCGTTCACGCCGCCAATACAGGATTCGGCAACGACGCATTCTACCGGTGATCCATCGGGATACCGAAGTTCTGCTGCGAGCAGTTCGGCAACGGAAGTTGCCATGCGCATCGTCTGCTCTTCCAAGGATTCACGAACACCCTTGCGTCTGCCGTCAATTGTGGGACGAATACCAATCTTGGGAAATGCCTGTTTATAACGATAGTCCTGATGTGTCATACGAAAACGTCCTCCTTCAATGGTTTCATAGAATAGGTACGAATTACTTGTGACTTGTCTGTTTGTAGTTTGATGGGGCCAATTAAGATTCTGTTCCTTCTCTTCACCGATACCCGAGGTAATACACCACGATTGCATGTCAACGGTCAGTTGTTTTCTTATTATGAATGCGTTTACAAATACTTGATTAAATAAACCGCTCTATATTATTGACTCCGTTCTGCTGTCCTGTGATGGAGTATGAAGGAAGCGATATGAGCAAAAATGAAGAACGGTTAGACTGAAATACATCAATTTTTTTATAATTAGGGTTATCGGTAACCCTAAGATAGCATGAGCCTATGTTGCTGTCAATCGGCATTATCCTATAGAATGGAAAGACTATGTTGCGGAAAGGTTAGATCCTATTGATTACCATTTATGATATTGCCAAAAAAGCCAACGTCTCCGCCATGACCGTCTCCAAAGTCATTAATCAAACAGGTCGCATCAGTCAGGCGACACGTGAGCGTGTACAACAGGTCATCGAAGAACTTGGTTACATACCCAACTCGAATGCGCGCAGTCTTGTGCTGCAACGGACTCAGATGCTGTCATTGTTGATTACAGATATTACGAATCCCTTCTATACAACGCTGGCCCGGGGGGCTGAAGATGCTGCCAATCTGCGTGGGTACCGTCTCTTGTTCAGCAATAGCGACGAGGACTACGACAAGGAGAAAAATTATGTGGAAACCATTCTGTCTACCCGCGTCGATGGTGTACTGTTTGCACCTGCAGGGGACCGCTCTCTGAATCACCTGAAGCAGCTTCAGGAACGCAATATTCCGTTTGTTATTTTGGACCGCACTGTCCCGGGAATCACATCTGACGTTATCGCTGGAGACAGCCGGGATGGTGCGCTTCAATTGATTCGATATCTGACGAATCTGGAACATCGCTGCATTGCTCTGGTTAATGGTTCTTCCGAGGTTTCGACTGCGCGGCTGCGAGAAGAAGGATACATGGAGGGGCTCCGGGAAGCCGAGCTGCCCTTTGATGAAGACTTAATCCTTCGAACGGGCTATCGGGATTTCAGCGATGAAGTAGGTATCGACAGTTTGCTTGCACATCCACACAAACCTACAGCCATATTTGCAGCAAATAATATGCTTGCCATTGGCGTCATTCGACTTTTACGTAAACGGGGGCTGCGTGTTCCCGAAGATATCTCGGTCGTCTGTTTTGATGATCTCGATCTGGCTTCTGCCTTTGATCCCTTTCTCACGGTTGCTGCACAGCCTGCCTATGATTTCGGTGCCATCGGCATGCAGATGCTGATCGACCGAATTGAAGGGAAGGCTCCCGAAGAACCGCAGACCGTTATTATGCCATCTGAGCTGCGTATTCGCGCTTCGGCCTCTATACCTTCCCAATAAAGAGGAAAATCAATTGAAGATCAACTCTGACTTGAGAGAAACTGTTTTGTTGAAGCAAATAAAAACAGGACGCATCGGAGAGTATCTCTCTGACCGCGTCCTGTTTTTTATTAATTGTACCTCTTATATATATGGAATTTATATAAATTGAACTAAGCATTTACACAAGAACGTAGAGGCAGAAATAACCTGAAGAAGCGAAGCTAAAAGCTTTCTGAAAGAAAGCTGCATCGGAAGCATACGCTTCGCCTTTATCCCCGGATTTTCCCCTTTGAAAAAGGGAATCCAAAAAATCTGGGGATAACAGCGATCGGAAGGTTGTTCTGGCATCGGAGTGGCAAGCGTAAATATTCTTTAGTTCAATTTATCCCTCGGATTGAAGTGCCAGAGCGACTTCCCGAACCAGACCCGGGAACCAATCCATTAATGCTTCGAACGTATATCCCGCCTGCTCTGCTTTGGACGTATCCATAGTCCAGGATTCCGAAATTCCAAAGGGTGACATGTCTTCTTCGATCGTTTCGGTCAGTACCTGGGATTGCATGCCTGTTACCGTTTCGATCAGATGCATCATCGCGGAAAGGGTTATCGCTCCTTTGGAAGCTGCATTCACAGGTCCAGTCATGGATGAATGTCCAAGCCAAGTGAGAAATCTCGCGGCTTCGGTGGAGTTGATAAAACCAATCTCGGCGTTCGAATTGGGCATGCCGATAGGTTTTCCTTTTTGCACATGTTCAATATGAAAATGGAGTCTTCGCGTGTAGTCATCAATTCCGAGTACAATCGGAATGCGCATCGCCGCCACCGGGAAATCCGCTTCCTGGAAAAACACAGCTTCCGCTAAGCGTTTACCCTCTCCATACGAGAAATCTTCATGGCTTCCATATTGCACCGGGTAGGTGTACGGATCAAAATCGGCTTCCGTAAATCCAGGTCGAGGATCTCCATATACGGAGAGCGTTGATGTCAAAATGTATCTTTGGGTACGCCCCGCAAAAGCTTCGCAAGCCGACTTCGCCGCATCCGGCGAGTAACAGATGTTGTCATAGACAATATCCCACATGTCGGTCTGCGCAACCTCGGCAAGAGATTTCGGGTCCTCTCGATCCATTTTAATCCGATTGACCTCGGGTCCAAAGTCTACATTCGTTTTGCCGCGAGTTGCGACGGTGATTTGAGACTTTCCTTCCCACAGTAAATGATCAACCAGACGTTTGCCGAAGAACCGTGTCCCACCAAGTATAAGTACTTTTTTCATCCGATAAAACCTCCTAACCTGTTCTGGTCATGCGTATCTTATTAAAACCTTCATGAATGAAGTGCTGTCTGTGCTGTTGCAATTCAGGTATGTTTACCGGGATTTCACAATATGGAGCATCGTGTGTGCTCCACGCTGGAATTCGTATAAAGTTTTCTCTTCAGATGTAATATATCCGCGTTCTTCCAGTATAGCCTTTAATTGATCCATATGCTCATAACGCTTGCCAGACAAGTCTACCGTAGGAAAAATACGCAGATCCCGTTTGCTCACACGCAACAGCTCAAGGATCGTCTGAAGATGGAATTCGGCATCCAGACGATCTGCATACGTAAACAGGAAATGCGCAGACAACGTCAGGTCGAATTGTTCATCGGCAAAAGGTAACTCCGGCAGTACAGAAGCCACATAACGGTCAGGGAAACGTCTCATATCCGCTACACAATCGGTGATTGCACGTCTACGTTCTTCTTCCAAGCCATGGATCGAACCGAAATCATCCCATCTATATTTGTCTTGTACTTGTTCCATTTGTTTCATCGTATGTTCAATATCCTGAAGTCCCTTCACTTCCAGTTGGCCGATCTCATGTTCATAGGCAATATCCGCTGCCATGGGATCTGCACCCCACTTTCGCGAATGGCTGCTGAATGAACAAGCCCCACCTGGACAATCGAGAATAGACTTACCTTTAATTTCTTCCACGGTCAGGTTGAACATCTTCATATATTCCTCGAAGGTTCGCCCGATAAAAATAATCTGTGCCAGCTCCAGGCCGGCTACTCTGCTCTTCTGCTCATCTCTGCTCATCTCGTCTCAGCTCACTTTCCAGAATTAATCGTTAGGAAAAACAAGACCAATCTGCTGCCGGATCTGATCCATCACCTGCATGGTAACATAGGAGCGTTCATACGTGTTCATGTCCGATTCCTTTTTGCCCTGCTGAATCAGATTGACAAACTCCTCCACTTCATAATACATCGACGGGTAAATTTGCTCGGCAGTGAGTTTTTCCACCGTACCATCATTGTAGCGTATCTCCGCATGTTCGGGTGAACCAATTTTGTCAATGAGGATGCTGCCGCGTTCGCCCATAATTTCACTTGGAACATGAGAATTGGAGATTTTGGAGTACGTCACTACCGCCTCCATCTCATCATAATTTAGAATGACACTGCCTTGTCCATCTACCCCGGATTCCAGCATTAATGCCTGGGATTGAACTTGTTTAGGCTCGCCAAACAACGTAATCAATGGATAGAGACAATACACACCAAGATCCATTAACGCTCCATTAGCAAGATCGGGTTTGAACGCATTCAAGACGATTCCTTCCTTATACTTGTCGTACCGGGAAGAGTACTGGCAATAGCTCGCCACATATTTACGTACCGGGCCAATTTTATGTAGGTGAGATTGTACCATTTTGAACGAGGGAACAAGGGTCGATTTCATGGCCTCCATGAGCAGAACTCCATGTTCTTTCGCTGTATCAATCATACGACGGACCTCTGCCCCATTGGCAGCCAAAGGTTTCTCGCATAGTACATGTTTTCCATTTCTCAGAAACAACTCTGCCTGCTCGGCATGAAAGGTATTCGGTGTAGCAATGTACACGGCATCAAGACCATCACTCGTCGCCATCTCTTCGAGATTGGTGAATCGAAGTGCAGCCTGATATTGATCTGCAAATGCATTAGCTTTATCTTCAGTTCTTGAGTACACGGCAGTCAATTCGAATCCTTCGACTTGTGCAGCGGCCTCAAGAAGCCTCTCTGTAATCCAGTTGGTACCTACCACGCCAAAACGAACCATTCAATCTACCTCTTTCGTAAATAAATTTCACAATTAAACAGCTTGCCATCCTGTACATTGTAGCCTATATTCCAACCAGATTGAAGGGATGTCCATTTCCAACATATTGATATCTTGCTTTTTTGTTTGAAACTTCGTCGATCTCCATAAATCAGGGGTATAATGAGACTTGAGGTGATTCTTTTGGAAAGTCACAATTCCTATCAAACAGATTCCGTTCCTATAGATGACAAGCAGTGGAATGCCATTATCCACAACGACAGCAGCTTTGATGGTAAATTCTATTACGGTGTCAAAACAACCGGCATCTTTTGCCGACCTTCCTGCAAGTCGAAAGCACCCAAATATGAGAATGTCTCTATATTTAACAACCCTGAAGAAGCATTAGCTCTACATTTCCGTCCATGCAAACGGTGCAAACCAACGGGCGAGCGAATCCCTGATCAGGAATGGATTTCTGTTGTAACAGACTATATTGAACATCATTTTGCCGAGCCTCTAACACTAGATATTCTTGCAAATGTGAGTCACGGGAGTCCATATCATCTGCATCGGGTGTTCAAACGGATTACAGGTCTAACTCCGGTGGAGTATATTCAGGAAAAAAGAGTCACCGAAGCCCGGAAATTGCTTGAAAGCACCCGGCTCACTGTTTCAGATATCGGTCGACAGGTTGGCATAGCCAATCCGGCGTATTTTATTACTGTATTTCGAAAACATACAGGCAGCACACCTGCCAATTATCGTGAACAAAGGCGTGATCCATCATGAAGACCAATTTGGTATACAAAGTACCTAAAACATTGCTGAACAAGGGAACCGGGTTCCTTAATGGTTATACGCATACGCTGAATCCCTACACAGGCTGCGCTTTTGGCTGTTCCTACTGTTATGTAAGGCAAATGCCCGTCTCTTTATTTCGTAATGAACCATGGGGCAGCTGGGTTGATGTGAAACAGGAAGCCGCCAATGTGTTTGCCAAAGAGCTGAAGCGTGCGAAATCAAAAGGTAAAGTCACTCTTTTTATGTCATCCAGTACAGACCCGTATCAACCCATAGAATATAAGGAGCAAATCACGCGGTCTTTGCTAGAAGTCATGGTCCAGCATCCACCTGATTTTATATTGGTACAGACCCGAAGTCCATTGGTGACCCGAGATATCGATCTGCTGCAAAAGTTGGGTGACCGGGTCCGGGTTAGCATGACCGTGGAAACGGATCTGGATGATATCCGCAAGCAGTTCAGTCCTTCAGCTCCGCCAATCGCTGGCAGATTGCGTGCACTGGAACAACTCCGAGATGCCGGTATCCCCACACAGGCTGCTATTGCGCCAGTATTACCCAGCAGCGAAAATTTTGCAGCCATCCTGAGGCCGCTTGTTGATCGTATTTGCGTTGATGATTACTTTATGGGAGATGGCAGTGAGGGCAAACGAACCCGGAGACTTGGCATGAAGCCACTTTACGAACAAGTGGGCAAGGAAGATTGGTACAGTCCTGAGGCATACAAAATGGTAGTCGAGCGAATGAAGGCACATTTTGAGGAAGATGAAATTTGGATTAGCCAGGCCGGATTCGAACCCTGAAACCCTGATCATGCCTTGATATAAAATGAAAATAGCCCTGCTTCCCTCGCATCGGGAGTCAGGGCTATTCTTCTAACTTAATCGATTATTGATCAAGTGTGTACAATGGAAGATCTGCCGGCAGTGCAGCTGGGCGCTGACATGTGCTTTCCATTTTATAAAAAGTCTGCTCATCCGAAGAATCATGGAATGCCCACATGGCTTCAAGTACATGATAGGCCAGCTCTCCACTTGCTCTGTGAGCGCGACCGCTGCCCACTGCATAAGCCATATCTGCAACACCGATGCCACGTGTATTTTCCTGATATCCTGGAAGAAGAGGCACCTCAGTCCACTCCTGATCTCCCATCAACCGGTAACGAACCGGACCGCCGAATGTGTTTGGATCAGGAACCTGTAGGGTTCCATGGGTGCCGTATACTTCAATCGGTGGCAATACACTTCCGCCAAATACGTCAAAACTCGTAATCAGCGTGCCGATAGCTCCCTGCTCAAATTGCAGCAATCCAGCTACATGCGTCGGAATTTCTACAGGGATGCTCTGACCCCGCTTTTTCTCACTCGTGATCGTCCGCTGCTCCATCGCTTTGCCCGTCATGCCAGCAATGGACTTGATTGGCCCAAGTAATTGTACTAGCGCAGTCAGGTAGTAAGGCCCCATATCAAACATCGGCCCACCACCGGCTGCATAGTAGAACTCCGGATCGGGATGCCAGTGCTCATGCCCACGGCTCATCATAAATGCGGTAGCTGCCACAGGTTTGCCAATGACACCATCCTCTACCACTTTGAGTGCAGTCTGTATGCCTGAACCAAAGAACGTCTCTGGTGCACAGCCTACCAGCAGACCTTTACGCTTAGCCGTTTCCAGAACCGTCTGACCTTCTTCGCGTGTAACGGCGAGTGGTTTTTCCACATATACATGTTTGCCTGCTTCGAGCGCTCTCAAGCATACATCCGCATGAACGGCAGGGATTGTCAGATTGATAATCAGGTCGATCTCAGGGTCTGCCAAAATTTCATCTACCGTATATACGTTAGGAACAGAATAAGCAGCTGCTTGCTCCTCTGCTCTGCTCCGGTCAAGATCCGCAACCGCAACAAGATCGAGCACCTCAAATCGGTGACAGTTCTCCATATAAATACCGCTGATTTTACCGCAGCCAATAATGCCTACTTTCATTGTTTTCATGCTTGGACTCCCTTTCTGTTCCCACTGGATATAGCGCTTCCATAAAAACTCTAGATGGCTGTGATGTGGGGCAATATTTTTTCTCAACGGATGTGAATTAGATTGAATATAATTTAGTGACTTTGGTTATCAGCCATTCCTGTGTAAACTTCCGCCAATTCGTTCGTACGGCTATGCGCAAGTGCTTTACCTGCGGCAGTCCATTTGAAACCACTACGCATCATTTCAGTAACTTGTTTCATCTCCACAATATCTGCATGGTGTCCGAGCGAATTGTAGAACACACGGCCTGCACCCCAGCGCTTGGTCCAAACGACTGGCATATCTACTGGGCCATTGGCTGCGTGAGGACCGTTAACAATTGGGAAACGTGTTGTTGCCAGCACTTCCACTGCAGGGTCCACATGCAGGTAGTACTGTTCACTTTTCACCTGGAAATCTTCAATATGATCCAAGAGCGGACTGGAACCACGCTTCATGTTTACCGTGTACTCCACGCCGTCGTTCCCTGGATGCGCAACCCACTGTCCACCCGTCATGAACTGCCAGTCGACGTTGTTGCGGAACGCATCACACATCCCGCCATGAAGACCCGCAAGACCCACGCCACTCTGGACAGCCGCAGATACATTATTGACCAGTTCCTGTTCAATCTGCCCCATCGTCCACAGCGGAATGATTAGGTCCAGACCCAGCAGTTTCTCTGCATCCGCATAAGCTTCCAATGTATCTGAGACTTCAACCTCAAATTGTTCTTCCTTCAAAATGCGTTCAAAAATTGCTGCTACCTGCTCTGGTTCATGTCCATCCCAGCCGCCCCATACGATTAGTGCTTTGCTCATCACTGATCACTCGCTTTCCGGAAGTTAAGTTATTGTCATTCTCTATCGGACCTTACGCAAACTCAAGACCTCTCCGAGGTCAACATCCTAGCTAAAATCTAGTTTATTTATTTCAAATGAGTGCCACCATGATGTCCACTTCGCAATTCAGTGAGTGGCTCAATACTTACATTTCTTCTAGCGACACCCAGCGGCGCTCTGTAACGGAACGTTCAACGGCTTCCAATACTGCTTGACAGGCAACCCCATCATGGAAACTTGGCTCAGGCTGCCGTCCTTCGGAGATCGCAGTCACCAGTTCCAGCATTTCATGTGTGAACGTGTGCTCGAATCCAATCGTATGTCCTGCAGGCCACCACGCCTCAGCATATTTGTGTGCCGGATCAGTCGCCAGAACACGGCGGAAGCCCTGCACATCTTCATCGTCATTCGTAAAATACACTTCCAGTTCATTCATCCGTTCAAAATCAAACCGAACGCTGCCCAGACTGCCGTTGATCTCAAAGGAGTTGGTACTGCGATGACCTGCTGCAAAGCGTGTAGCCTCGAAGCTTCCCAACGCACCATCTGCAAATCGTGCCAGGAACAAAGTGGCATCATCTACCGTCACTTCGCCCTTCGGAGCATCTGCGTTCGAACCGCCTTTGGCACTAAGTCCGGTCATTTCCGAAGCCAGCGGCCGCTCTTTAATGAACGTTTCGCTCATCCCGATCACTTCCTTGAATTCACCCACCAGGAAACGTGCCAGATCAATTAGATGTGCGCCAAGATCGCCATGCGAACCGGAGCCGGCCACTTCTTTTTGCAGACGCCACACCAGCGGGAACGAAGGGTCCATAATCCAGTCCTGAAGGAAAAACGCACGGAAATGATAGATTTTGCCCAGACGTCCGCTTTGCACCAATTCTTTGGCCAGCTGCACAGCAGGAGAGAAACGGTAGTTGAATCCGACCATGTGAGCAACCCCTGCTTCTTCCACAGCCTGAAGCATTTCACGTGAATCAGCGAGCGACAGTGCCAGCGGTTTTTCACAGAACAGATGTTTACCTTGGCGAGCGGCTTCCAGCGCAATTTCCTTATGGGCATCACTTGGAGCGTTAATATCGATCAGATCGATGTCATCACGTCGCACCAGCTCGCGCCAATCCGTTACACTTTCAGACCAGCCGAACTGATTGGCAGCCTCCTGAACTCCCTGCTCGTTACGTCCACAGATTACCGACATATCGGGCTGCAGCGGTGCAGACGGGAAAAACATCGGCAGACTGCGATAAGCATTGCTATGGGCTTTCCCCATAAATTTGTATCCAACCATTCCGACACGAAGACGATTTGACATGGTCATTTCCTCCTTTGGAATATAACTAGCAATGTATTAATTACGGATTGAAGAGGTACGGATAATCAGTTCCGTAGGCAATAACTGCCTTGCAGTTTCTGAGGGAACTTCGGAATTCACTGATGCAGCTGCTGCCCCCAATGATGCATGAATAAGCTTGGATGCAGCCAGTTCACCCATTTCATAAAAGGGAACCCTGACGCTGCTCAGCGGCGGAACCGCCATCTCGGCTGCATCGGAGTCATCGTAACCCACAAACGCGGGGAAATCCTGAACCTTGATCCCACGCTCACGTAAACCATGCATAACACCGATCGCCATCCGATCATTCGCAGCAAATACAGCGTCAATCTCGTCAAGTCGGGTTGCGATGGTGGCAGCTGCCTCCACACCGCTTCGTCTGCTGTAATTTCCCTCCAGCAATAGACTGGAATCCACCTGCATTCCGGCTTCATTCAGCCCGATCTGGACGCCCCGAAGCCGCTCCTGACTGTTGGAATAGCTGTCTGGTCCATTGAGAAAAGCAATGTTCCGATACCCTTGATCGGTAAGGTGACGGATTGCCTGCCTGCTGCCCTCCACATGATCGGCATCCACTTCCATGAATGATTCGCCTGCAAAGTGCTGGCTCATAATGCAAAAGGGATGTCCTTCCTGCTTAAGCTGCTGCATGGCAGCCAGTTCCCCATGATCATCTCGCGCGCCGAGAATGATGCAAGCATCCACTTTCTGACGGCGGAACAGATCCGTATAATTCATCACTTCACCCGGTGTCCTGAACATGACTAGCAGGTCCATGCCGTTGTCCCTGGCTTTGCTCCCAATGCCGCTCAGCATTTCCGAGAAGAAATACGCCGAGAACAAGTGCGCCTTCGGAACATAGGGCAGCACCACGCCAAGGTTACCACTTTTACTTCTCGCAAAGCTGCGGGCCAGTGCGCTGGGCACGTAACCCAATTGATCGGAAGCTTCAATAACCTTGCGGCGGGTTTCCTCTTTAATAGGACCAACGCCATTAAGAACTCGGGATACTGTAGCTTCCGAAACACCGGCAAGATCAGCCACTTCTTTACGGGATGCCATGGATCTCACCTCCTTCATGTTTCCTGAACACATGCAAAACCGGTGCCATGTATCAATTAATTATGTACGCGCGTACATCTTCTCATGTGTTGTAACCGTTGTCAATGCTTTTAACACAAAAAAAGATGGGGATTTGTGTAAACAAATTCCCCACCTTTTGCTTACTATATTTTCTTGTAACTTGTCCTACATTCCCTAATGATTCAACTGTCTACAAATTGTTATTTATTGGCCCAACTAACTAGAGCCCATACCTGCATCAGGTCGTCACGCCGTTACCGACGGATGATTGACTGAACTCAGCCTGTTCCAAAATAGTGACATGACTTTGAATGCGATCCGAAGGCTCAGGTGTCGATTGAAGCTGCCGCACTTTGTGCAACACTTCCTTATTAGGAAGGAAATGCTGAGAACGGATGAAACGAATGGTTTTGGTTTTGGCACGCATGACAATGGAATCGGTCTCTGCCCGGTCATCTGCGAGGTAACGCACTCCTCCAAGAATCTCACCTGGGGTAACACCAGTTGCTGCAAAAATGACGTCTTCCGTGCCGATCATATCCTGCATCGTTAATACTTTGTAGGGATTATCGATCCCCATTTGCAAGCAGCGCTGGAATTCATCTGCGTTCGCAGGCATTAGGCGACCTTGAATCTCGCCCCCCAGACAGGACAAGGCTGCTGCTGCAAGTACACCTTCCGGTGCTCCGCCTGATCCAACATACAGATCAATTCCTGCCTCTGGAAAAGCAGGTGCCATCGCACCAGCAACGTCACCATCACTGAGGAACTTGATTCGCACACCAACCTTGCGTAATGTCTTGATTGTGCTCTCATGTCGTACACGGTCCAGAATCATGACAGTTAGATCAGAAATGTTTTTGTTCAATGCTTCAGCAGCTTTCTCCAACGTCACTTCAACCGGGTCTTCGATACTGACCTTGCCCACCAGAGCCGGCCCTACAGCCAGCTTCTCCATATACATATCCGGTGCGTGGAGCAGGTTGCCTTTTCCCGCCACTGCAATAACCGATAAAGCGTTGTTCAGGCCCTTGGCTACGATCTCTGTACCTTCCAAAGGATCTACAGCCACATCAACCTCGGGTCCCTCAGCGTTCCCGACTTCCTCGCCGATATACAACATGGGTGCTTCATCCATTTCTCCTTCACCGATTACCACCGTGCCGCGAATGGACACGGAATCGAACATGGCGCGCATAGCCAAAGTAGCCGCCTCATCTGCACTGTTCTTGTCGCCCCGCCCCATCCAGGGTGCTGAAGCTAACGCAGCCAATTCTGTTACTCGGACAATTTCCAACGCCAGTTCGCGTTCCATTTTTCCCACTTCCTTTCCAGTTTCCAAAAGCATACATTGAAAGCGGTACTAAATCCATCGCAAATCCATATGAAATTGATCTAAAACGGGCGTAATAGCCCGATTTTGAGAAATGAGACCATTCTGTCCCTCGTCGATAAATGAACACATTTACACACGAATGAACATGCCATGTTACAGGTCTACTCCACCGGATTATATCTGGTTTGTAGCAGTGTCTTCATCTTTTTTTTCGATACTCCATATTCATTGCGTTGAGTGTGTCTCAGGAACAGATTAGTGCAATAATAATTCATATAACAACGTTATTTATGTAATTAAACTTACATTGCCAAAGAGAATTATCATCCATTCCCACGTTCCTCGAAAACGATTTAATTAAGGTTGCTACAACCATTCTGCACTTTCAACGAAACAATATTGAAGACCTTATAAGTGAGGTTTATCATTCAAAAATTCGAACTGAAAATCCACCTAAATCCTGCTCTATCCACCCCTTAAACATGGTTAACAATATAGATACAGCTTATGGATGTCATCGAAAATAATAAGTTTACATAATAATTATTACGTTGTTAAAAATTCAATTCTTTTTATTTCCCGTCAAAAGGTTTTCTGCCTCAGTCCCCAACATGGCAACTGCAATTTTCAGAAAATCCTCTCTTTGAATCTGCAAATGACCATATCTAAAAGGATATCCCCATCGCGCCTGTCCCCTAGTAAGGATCAGTTGATCCAGTAAATCAGCGATCTTCACCTGCTGACAAGGATAATAGTGAACATTCCTCCGATGCGGTACAAAGGAATCCGACACATGGTACGTGTACACCTGATCGTCTATTATACGCCCTATGGCGGTAAATGCTTGAAGTACCTTGCCTCCTTGCATGCTTGTTCGGGGCGAATAATAGATCAGCCAGTCTCCTGCATTCATTCTTCGCAGTGAAGCTACCTTGCCGTGACAGAGCTGGGCGAAGCCCCCTTCCACCCCTTTTTCCACATGGGATGCAGACACGACCCCGATCCAGTAGCGGTTTCCTTCATCAGATTCTGCTTCTATATCTAACTGATGGGACAGAAATTCTCTCGTATGAGTCTGCTGAATTTCTGTATTATTTGCCATCAAATCATGCTTTGCCTGTTCATTCATCTCTGCACCTGTTCTTCCCATGCCTTTTTCAAACGCTCAAGCTGCAAGAAATGATGACGATAATGCATCTCCACCAATGCAAACCATTCCTCAGCATTTAAACCACCGAACCTAGGATGTGGCAACGTAGATTCCAGCGTTGTTCCTTCCAACAGCACTTCTAATCTCCGAATTTCATCCCTGACCTCATTAAATCCTTGAATTATTGTTTCTCTTCCATCCGGTTGTAGTGGAGTATACTCAGGAGAAGCAGGAACGTGGATACGTATTGGTGGAAAACTTGCTTGCGCAAAAACAACTTCCCCTGTTTCTGTTTTCCCCTGGTTTTTCTTCTTACCCGAGTTCTCGTCTGGGCTTATACAAAGTTGAACATTGGCTAAATGCATTTTCATCGCAGACTGAATTAAATGCTGGTACATCTGGCCCACCGACCACTCAGTCTCACTGGGTTTGTAGCTTAACTGAGCATCGCTCATCTGCTCCAGTTCCTGCAAATAACGTTCCAGCGTCAGTTCAAAATCTCGTCGAATCTCATCGTTGTTCCTTGTTATTTTCGTTTCCATACCAATACACAGCTCCTTCAATCGGTTATAAACCGATCATACACAAACACTACTGACAACGTTATGTCAGTAGTGTTTAAGGAGATTGCTTGCTTCCTCGCGAATACGGATTCTCAACGATTCAGGCTCCAAAACCAGAGCCGAGGCTCCCCAGCCAAGTATCCAACGCAGTACATCTTCTGGATGCCTTACACGAAAATCTGCGTATAATCCATCTGTTTGCAGCTCTGCTTTCTCCATGTAGTAATTATTCGCTTCAATCACTCGATCTGCAATTCGACCATGAAACCATACACGGACATGAACATCACGGTTGTCAGGTGGTGAGTAGCTATGAATATTAAAATCAGGAGGAAGATCGAATGAATCTGTACTAATCTCCAGATCGCTCATCCGGGATATACGAAAATGACGAATCTCCTGTCGCAAATCACATCGGGCAATCAGCATCCATGAACCTTGCATCCAAAGCACCCCGTAAGGGGAGGCCAAACGAATGGTCTTTTGCACGGTTTCATTCATAGTTCCAGGTTTATGGTAATGAAAACGAATTTTGAGCTTAAGCTGCATTGCCTTGCGGATGATTCCCATATGTTCGATCTCTCGCTCGCGTGCATCACTGTCAGGTGAACGAAGTAAACGGATACCCTGTTGTATCTGCCCCACCTCTTCCCGAAGAGGCACGGGCAGGATGGCTTCAATTTTGGAACGGGACGTAAGAGATGTACTTTTGTAGTAGTTATCGAAGCGCTGCTCCACAAAATCAAGTCCGATGAGAAGTGTTACCGCTTCTTCAGCTGTGAAGCTGATCGGAGGCAAAAAGTATCCTTCCATAAGCGAATATCCTACTCCGGGTTCTCCCACCACAGGAACTCCTGCCTCACATAACGCCTGAATGTCTCTGTATATGGTTCGGACACTTGTTTCAAACAAGAGGGCCAAATCTTCCGCACGTTGAACCTTCCCCCGCTGCAGCTCAAGTACAATGGCCAGCATACGATCCGATTTGTTCACGAATCATCCCTCCTTGTGTGTAATATCAATTACACCATCTTCATAGGACATTTATTATAAGTAACATATGGTCAAATGAAAAGTATACTAACGAACAAGTTTTCGCAATGCCCGCATCGAACCATTTTCGTATGTTGTTTCATCAAACAACAACAACAACAACAACAGCAAAGACCAACCCCCAGAACATAGGTTGGTCTATAAAAACTCTTATGATATTGAAATTCAGAGAAAGCTCTGACCTCACTTCTTCCATGATCATGGGGTAGAACCCACCCTATCGCGCTCATCGATCACCTTGTTTACCGCTCGTAGTATTCCTCCATATCCAGTGCAGCGGCACAGGTTGCCGCATAATCCCGTTTCAATCTGTTCCTGACTTGGCTGCGGATTGCGGTCCAAGAGAGCCTTGGTGGAAATGACCATTCCGGGTGTACAATACCCGCATTGGAAGCCGCCCTCTTCCACAAAAGCCTGTTGAATTGGATGTAACTCGCCTTCCTTTTCACCGAGCAACCCTTCTATTGTTGTTATCTCACTGCCAGCACATTGATAAGCCATTACGAGACAGGAATTGACAGGCTCTCCATTCATCAGAACCATACATGCACCGCAGCGGCCAACTTCGCAGGAAACTTTTGTTCCCGTCAGATTCAAATGCGAGCGCAGTACGTCCACTAGACGGGTCGTTTGGGCGATGTGCAATTGTTTCTTTTCCCCATTCACAACGGCTGTCCAGAAGTTGCTCAAAGGCTCAGTCATGATGAGCTCACTCCTTCCTGAAGCGAGACGCTAAGTGGTTTGATTAGTTGATCTCGTGGAACCGGTAAACGATTAACCCACACCCCGGTAGCCTGATGAATTGCAGCGGTGATGGCCGGAGCAAGCGCCACCGAACCAATCTCGCCAATGCCCCGCGGTCCAAAAGGATCGCCCTCGGGCAGATCTTCAATTGCCTCCACTTCCAGGTTGGTGTGAATGTCGCGAATCGTCGGAATCAAGTAGGTGTCCAGATTGGTTGTCATGTAGCGGCTGTCTTGCATCACAGCATCCTCGGTCAATGTAAAACCCAACGCCATTACGCTCCCGCCTTCGATCTGTCCAATGAATCCCATTGGATTGATGACAGGGCCAGCAGCTACCACATGCCTCGTATCCAGCAATTTGGCTTCCCCGGTTAGCGTGTTTACCTCCACCTCTGCTGCTACCGCAGCATACGTATATAAATAATGCCCACCTACAACATTGTCCGGCGTGGTCGGGTATTCAAATTGAGTATCAAAAATCCATTCTTCCGCTTCTCCATGCTTCGCCAGATCAACGTAAGAAACAAGAACTTTGGAATTCATCGTCGGTTCATTCGCTGTAACTTCTGGAGAAAGCTGATCCTTGCGCCATACTCCCTCTATTCCAGTAATCAGTTCGTCAGCCGGAATTCCTGACAAGGTAGAGGCTACCGACAAGATTTTGGAGCGGAATGGTGCCTGTAATCGCTGAAGAGCCATCCAGGCCATCGTCGTTGAACGCGAAGCGGTGCTTGAACCACTGTGCGGCACTCGATCCGTATCCCCAATGATGATGCTCAGATCGGAGGTTGAGCAGTGGAACAGATCGCAGAGCATCATTTCAAGCGTGGCGATGAGTCCCTGACCGAATTCTTCGTAGCTGAATGCCACTTCAATCTTACCTTCGGCATTCAGGGATAGACGACCGCCCGCCGGATCGGGTATGCCATAACCCAACCCTGCCCCGTGCATGGCGATGGCTGCACCCACACCACGTTTAATCCAGGTAGGCAGAGAAGGTTCTACCGGGGGATGCAGATGCTTTTGCCATAATTCCGAACGATCCATCGCCTCCCATACTTGCGATAGTCCATCCGTGACCAGAATCCGTTGATTCAATGGCCCAGGATCGGACTTTTCCCTCATGTTGCGTCTCCGAAACTCCCAAGGGTCCATATTCATAATCTCTGCGAGTCGATCCATCTGACCCTCTATTGCAAAGATCGCCTGATTACCGCCAAATCCCCTGAACTCTCCCGACACGCCATTATTCGTATACACCGAGACACCCTCCACATCTACGTTGGGAATCGAATAAGGCCCGAGACAGTGTTCTGTGCAAAAATTCAGGACAGGTGCTCCCAGCGTTGCATATGCTCCGGTGTCTGCGGTAATGCGGACTCGGTGAGCCTGGATCATGCCTTCACGGCTGATTCCGGTCTGCATCTCAATTTTCATCGGATGGCGCTTCAAGCCTGCACGTACGGATTCTTTGCGTGAATTGTGCATTTTCACAGGACGTCCGCACCTTAAAGCAAGCAGTGCTCCATAAGGCTGTACATTCAGCTCATCTTTCCCGCCAAAAGAACCGCCTATCGGAGAGGAGATCACCCGGATATCCTCTTCGGAACACCCAATGATTCGGGCAAGCTGCATTCTGTCCTTGTAACCATGCTGTGTAGCCGCGTAGACATGGAGTCTGCCATTCTCATCAGGAACAAATAAACCGCCTTCTGTCTCCATATAGGCGTGCATCTGACGAGGGGTATAATAAGTCTCACTCACAACATGTTCGCATGCAGCAAAGCCCTCATTTATATTGCCTCGTTTGATTTCGGTACGGTGTAACACATTGCCTGCGCCATGTTCGTGGAGCTCTGGTGCACCAGGTGCCAGTGCAGCTTCTGGGCTGTCCAGTGGAGTCCATTCCTCATACTCAATCCGGATGGCATCCAGAGCGAGCGCTGCACGTTCCGGGGAATCCGCAGCAACCGCGGCAATGGCATCACCGATATAACGAACAACATCCTCGCAAAATACAGGCTGATCCGGAGTTGCAATGCCAAACAGGTTCAAACCGGGCACATCTTTGGAGGTGAGTGCAGCAAATACCCCCTCCATAGCCTCCGCTCCGGTAATATCGATAGACAATATGCGGGCATAAGGGTAAGAGCTTCGAAGGACCCTTCCGTGGATCATATCGGGCAGCGTCATGTCTGTCAGATATTGAAGCTGTCCTGTTACTTTGCCTGCCCCATCTGGCCGCAGATGCCAGCGTTTCCCACTACTATCCCGATTCAACAGCATGCTCTCTCTCCCCTTTCTCACTTTCCAAAATCTTTTAGGCTCACGCTTTGCTTCTTCAAGCTTCTTCAAAATGGTTTTCTTCTATAAGCGAAGTGCTTCCCAGAGTCCGGCACCGAGCAAATTACCTGCCGTTTGTTTGCGATACTGTTCTGTAGCGAATGCATCACTATACGTTTCGAATTCCGCCATCACTGTGGCAGCTAGAGATGAAGCTTGCATAACAGAAGCCTCCACGCCAAGAAGCAGTTTTTCCGACTCAGGAAGTCTCATGGCCATGCCTGAACCTCCACCTGCTGCGATTGCAATCTTATTCCAACGACCATCTGCGCCCAATTCTCCGTGAAATGCAATCGTCACCAGCGATGCTGTAAAGGTCTCCCGCCGACCCAGCTTGCGGTAAAATGAAATTTCACGCGTTACAGATGTCCGTTCGCTCGCGACTTCAAGGAAAGACGTATGTTTCATCGGAATATGAATGGCGATTAACACATCATTCGGGTTGCGACTGCTTTCACGACCGCCGTTCAGCCAGGAGGAAAGACTGCGCGTCTCCATGCCATTGTCCGTCATCCAGTACAGCTGTGCATCGTAGACAAGCAGTGCGGGAATGGAGTCGCCTACTCCCGATACAATGTTTCCGCCAATTGTCGCCATATTCCGAATAGAAGGAGCGGCGATAGCGTTCATTGCAGATTGTAAAATGGGCAGCTTTTGCAGAAGAACGTCTGTGGCACAATGACTTAATCGCGTCACTGCTCCAATGACCAGTTCCTCTCCATCTACATATACACCACTTGCACCTGGAATACGAGCAAGGCTGATCATATGCTCAGGTACAGGAACAAGGCCGCCCTCCCACTGAGTACGCAATAATGTGGCCCCTGCTGCATAACAATACTTTCCGGACAGTTCATTCTTTAAAGCTTGAAGTTCATCCAGATTAACGGGCTGCCAAACGGTTGGCTGCGCTCCAGACCCATATGCCGGCATGACCATCCTTCCATCTCCCTTCTCTACCTGGAATCTGTCTGCGGGGTGTTGGATATGAACGAATGATCCAAATAATTCTTCAAATCATATGGGACTACAACAATAAGGTCAATTATCTTTACATCATTTTGGATAAATGTATAAATAGACTCTTTGATTTGTGCCTGATGCATGATTAGCTCTCCAAAGCTAACACAAGCCACTTCATAACCCGTTAGATAAAAAAACAATAAAGAGGCCAACCAGATGCTCTGGCTGACCTCATTACTTCCAGAAATAATACACAAGGAATCGCTCCTTCTGCCTTAATTTTCATTTATCTTATCCCATTCACATAATCCAAAATGCGCTGCAGCTCTGGTTCGGTATCCGCATCCCAAAAGCTAAAATCAGACAACGATACATGCGTGCCTGCATACTTGGCATTGCGCATGATTTTTCTCGCCCCCTCATCTCCGCTGAGCGACAAAAGAGGCCCCAGCATATGCTCACGAAAGGCTACCGGAGGCTTGCCTCCACCGCCATCCGTAGCTGCTGCATAATCACATAGTTTGTTGGCGGCTAACGACTGAGCAACCCTGTTAATATCTTGTGTCTGCAATAACGGCTGATCTGCCAAAATCATCATCACACCTTCTGGCCTGTATGCCATAGCAGACAGAATGCCGCAGTGAAGGGACATGGCCATACCGTATGCATAATCGGTACAGATTGCAATCTGTAGCTTCGTCCTCGTATCTGGAGTACAGCCATATGACGCTTCATTGAGCCACATGGAGGGGATCCATGCCAATGAATCCTCGGGTTTGACCACACAAATGACTCTCTCCAAATCGGAATTCAAGGCGGCTTCCAATGTCCATGCGGCCAAACATCTTCCGTCAGGCATGACGATAGACAGTTTATCCCGCCCCATTCGGCTGCTCTTACCTGCCGCTAGCACGATGCCCGTCAGTCGCATGTGCAATCCCCCTCTGTGCGTTGCGACACTCTGCGGCAACTACTGTACGTTTACAGGAAATAAGTTCTGCTGCGATACTGATTGCGATCTCTTCCGGTCCATCAGCACCAATGGTCAAGCCGACGGGTGAATGCAAATGTTTTAGCGGGGGGAGATCGTTAAGCAAACGTGCTGTCCGTGTTCTGGAGCCCATAATACCAAGGTATGCATAATTCCGATCCTCAAGTAATTCAAGAAACTCCCGTTCTCTCGGAAATTGATGACTCATCAATACGATATAATCCCCGCTTTGGATATCCAGTACATGCATGATCTCACGAGGGAAACCATGAATAAGTTCAACCCCCGGAAAGCGTTCAGCGGTGCATAAGGTTTCTCGCCAATCTGCTACGAACACATGAAATCCTGCTGATTTGCCCAGACGGGCGACCGGAATTACATCATTTCCGGCTCCAATGATAATCAGACGGGGTTTGGGCTCATATCTTGCAGAGATCTGTAGAGGGACATCCCACCGCTCTGCCTCAGTCAATCCATCCTTCTGAAGATTACTCTCTCCAGAATTAGATGCAGTAGCATCAGCTTCTGACGAATGAATAACGACCAACGATAGTCGCGGTATCGGTGTTTCCTCTATAATCATTGTATTTATTGGACCTAGAGAAGCTCCTTTGGCAACTGGAGAAGGGTATAATGATGTCTTGCTTTCTGCATCCTCAGCAGGCTGAATCACATAATGAATCCGTGTGTATTGATCGTAGAATGAACGGGTTAGCTCCACAGCTGATCCAGATTGAAAATACGTATGCATACGGGACAAGATCGACCAGAGTTCACCACATACCGGCTCTAGCAGCACTATAATCAACCCGCCGCAGCCAATCGTTTCCCCCCAGGACAGATCATCTTCCGGACGCATATCATACTCCACGAACTCCAACTGCTGTGTAGACAGCACACGGTCCACCCTAGCCTGCAGATCACTCTCCAGACAACCCGGACTGATACTGCCATACATCGCACCATCTTCGGTCAAAAGCATAGAGACACCCTGCTTACGGTAAGCATGACCTTCTACCTTGACCGCTGTTGCGAGAACGCAGCGCGGCTCCCCCGCTGCAATTGCACACAGATCATGCATTTCCATCGTTGTCTCCATCCTTTCAGGGATTTGAATCCGAATCCGAAGAAGCGACTCAGTACTTCTTAGCGAAGATTGAATGTCCAACTTCTGCTCAGATAGTTATTGGATGAGTTTCGTCTGGTTGCTGTTGATTAGATACGTTTCATCAATCTTGCAATGCTTTTATCCGATTCACGAAGCACGATGCCGCGATCAATTGTTTGAATCTTCCGGTTTTTGAGCACGATACTTCCATCAATAATAACGGTGTCTACACAGCTGCGAGTTGCGGAATAGACCACACGGGAGTACACATCAGTCTCATAGGAAGGGTACGTATGAAAATCATCCAGATCCAGCAGTAACATATCTGCTTTTTTACCCACTTCCAGACTGCCGATTTCCTTGGACATTCCGAGTACTTCCGCTCCACCCATCGTCGCCATGCGCAGCACTGTCCGAGCGTCCATCACTGTTGGACCATGAGGCACCTTTTGAATGAGCGCGGTCAGGCGCATCTCCTGGAACATATCCAGATTGTTGTTGCACGGCGCACCATCGGCACCAATGCCTACCGCAATCTGACGATTCAGCAGATCGGGAATATCTGCTATACCCGAGGACAGTTTCATATTCGATCCAGGGCAGTGGGTGACTTTTACCCCGCGTTTGCGAATAATCTCCTTCTCTTCCTCACTCAGCCACACACAGTGGGCAAGCACCAGTCTTGGAGTAGCCAGACCGATATGATCCAGATAGACAATGTTGCGCATGCCACGTTCGTGTTCTACCAGTTCGATCTCGCCACGATTTTCGGAGGCATGGGTGTGCACTTTCACATGGTACTTATTCGACAGGTCACGTACCTCAACCAACAATTCTTCGGTGCACGAGACGACAAAGCGTGGACAAAATGCATACTGAATGCGGCCACCGCCGAATCCGTTCCATTTCTCCAGCAAATCGACACTTTGTTGCAGCGAGGTAGCCGTATTTTCACGCAGCGGTTCAGGAACTTCATCCCCGTGATCCATCATCACTTTACCGGAAATCACCCGAATGCCGCTCTGTGCCATCGCCTGAAAAGCCGAATCGGTATGATGCACGGTCTCCATATCCAAAATCGTCGTTGTCCCGCTGGAAATCAATTCGCCCAAGCCGAGCATTGCCGAGTAATAGACTGACTCTTCATCATGCGCCGCCTCAAGCGGCCAAATGCGTTGACGAAGCCAATCCATCAATTCCAGGTCGTCCGCACGTCCACGGAACAAAGTCTGACACAGATGAATATGCGTCTGGATAAAACCTGGCAGCAGCACTTTGCCTCGAGCATCAATGACCTGATCTGCCTGAACATCGATATGTTCTGCAATCTCTTTGATTTTGTTATCCTCAATTATCAGATCTCCCGTAAATACATCCTCTTCTGCATTCATTGTGACGAGTTGTGCACCTTTTAGCAGGATCGTTCCCATGATAATCTCCCCCATCCGTATCTATCTGCGTAAATTTACTTATTCTGATCCTGCACAATGAAGATAATCTTCTTTGGATCTATACTTGATCCAGTACATAAATCACGTTACCACCCGATAGCCATGCCATCTCCTCTGGGGTCTGCTGCTCCACTGATCATGCCATCTTCACGGATGACAATCCCTTGCGACTGCCCCATAATCCCGTCCCACGGCGCTCTGGCTTCGACGTTATGCCCCCATCGGGCAAGCGTGTCACACACGTCGTCATGATAGCGGTTCTCCACTCGCATCGTGTCACCTTCCTCGCCCCAGGTACGCCCATACACCCAACGCGGCAGCCCAATGGCTTCCTGAATGTTCAGACCATAGTCCAGCACCCCCGTAAGAACCGATAGCTGTGTCTGAGGTTGACCCTCACCGCCCTGCGTGCCTACGAGCATATATGGTTTCCCGTTACGAGTGACAAGACCCGGCATTAGGGTGTGGAATGAGCGTTTACTGGGTTCCAGTACGTTGGCGTCCTTCGGATCAAGCGAGAAAAAGGACCCGCGGTTCTGCATGATCACACCTGTATCTCCCGGCACATAAGCAGCGCCAAAATCAAAGTACAGGCTCTGAATAAACGAGACGGCATTGCCTTCATTGTCCACAACCGCCGCATAAGCCGTATCCTGACCCATCATTTTGGACAGAAAAGGCTGTGCCACAGGTGGAGCGGACTGGATCTCATTCCATAATTCATCTCCATAAGCCTTGGACAACAGATTTTCCAGCGGAATATCCCTGAATTCCGGGTCTGTGAGATACCGATCACGGTCACGAAAAGCCTTTTTGACCACTTCAGCCATCAGGTGATAAAACTCGGGTGACGTACGCGCCACGGACGATAGATCAATATGTTCCAGCATATTCAACATCATCAGCATCGAGAAGCCCTGTGAATTGGGCGGCATCTGATGGACTTGATAGCCACGGTAATCGGTAGTGATCGGCTTCACCCACTCTCCCTTGTGAGCTGCGAAATCCGCTGGAGCAAGCATGCCGCCATCCTCACGAATAGCCGAAGTTAGCTGCTCCGCCAGTTCCCCGGTATAAAAAACATCGCGTCCGCCTGCCTGAATCAGGCGAATAGAGGTGGCAAGATCAGCCTGCTGGAGCAGGTCCCCTTCCTGCAAAAGTGTACCAAAAGGGGCAAATACCGCTCGCAGCGGTGTATGCCCCATAATGAAATCCTCATCACGTTCCAGCCACAGGCGCAGATTTCGGGATACAGGGCATCCTTTTTCTGCATATTGCGCAGCTGGTTCAAGTAACTGTTCCCACTTTAACTTCCCATAGCGGGACCAGACTTCCCACCATGCATCTACCATTCCAGGAACGGTAATCGCACTAAGCACGCCTCGTTGAGGAATGGCGCTCATCCCCATCGCTTTGAATGTGTCTGCATGAATGCCTGCTGCTGAACGACCGCTTCCGTTGTAAGCAGTTATGTCACCACTTGCTCCATCATGAATCAAAAAGAAAGCATCTCCGCCAAGTCCTGTCATGTGGGGGTAGACTACGCCCAGTGCGGCACTTACAGCGACAGCAGCATCATAAGCGTTACCCCCTTGCTGAAGGATTGCGCTGCCAACCGCACTCGCCAAATAATGCGGGGAGGTGACCATCACCTCCCTGGATATCGGCATCTGGTTCAACATAAGACACCCTCCTTCCCGGCATACACATCCAGAGCTGCCTGCACGGCTTCCCCTGCTGGCAAGGTGTGGCGATGACGCAACAGGACAGCCTCCAGGGCACCCAGCACATGCAGTACATTTTTGCGCTGGCAGCTGAATCCCATTGTACCAATACGCCAAATCTTGCCTTTCAATGGTCCAAACGAACTGGCAATTTCAATACTGAAATCGTTCAGAAGCATGCTGCGTACCGACTCTCCGTCTATGCCTTCCGGAACTTCGATACAGGTGACCATTGGAAGTTTACTGGACATGTCTCCATACAGTTTGAGCCCCATGCCCTGAATGCCCGCGACTAACGCACGTTCATTGATCCGATGTCTCTGGAAACGCGTATCCAGACCTTCCTGAAGCAAAATCCGCAGCCCCTCGTGAAGACCGTAGAGCATCGAAGTTGCCTCTGTATGATGGTTTAACCGCGCCGAGCTCCAGTAGTCCTGCAACTGGCTTAGGTCAAAATAATTGCTGGCAATTGTACGGCCTTCAGCCCGAGCACTTGTCGCATTCCGGAGTCCCCGTTCGACGGTTTTGCGACTCATCAGCTTCTTCTCCACACGACTGTTATACGTTAATGGCGCCATCCCGGATGGAACGGACAAACACTTCTGCGTTCCACCCATCACCGCATCCAGATACCAGGCATCCGTCTCCACAGGTGTACCGCCGATTGTGGCAACAGCATCAACGACGAGTAAAATATCAAGTTCGCGGCAGGTTTTTCCAATCTCGGCGAGAGGCTGCATTTGCCCGGTTGATGTCTCGCCGTGAACCATCGCGACCAAACTCGGCTTATGGGCATGGATCGCCTTGATAACCTCTTCGGGATCAAAAACCGTTCCCCATTCTGTTTCAAAAAAAACAACCTCTGCACCACAACGTTCCGAAATTTCAACCAACAGATGTCCGAAGCGTCCATAGATGGGAACCAGCACCTTGTCCCCCGGTTGAATCAGACTGACCAACACAGCTTCAATACCTGAGCGGGATGTTCCATCTACCGGATAACACCACTCATTATCTGTCATGTATAGTTCACGCAGCATGGCCATCGTCTCATTCATCAGGGAAGTGAACTCCGGATCAAACTGCCCCAGTATCGGGAAGGACAATGCCCTAAGCACTCTTGGATCGACTTCAACTGGCCCCGGTGTCATGATCGTCCGCAAGGACGGGGACAATTCTTTATAGTTGGACATCTTCACTCAACTCCCGTAACCGTATTTATAGAGTAGCTGAACCAGAACCCGGAAACCTTTCATCAGGTCCTCTTCAGCTGTATATTCAAGGGGATTATGGCTAATTCCATCCTGGCTGGGGACAAAAATCATCGCCGTAGGACAAGCCGGCTGAAAGATCTGCGAATCATGTCCTGCGCCGCTTGGCATGTGAATATAGGATAACTGCTCCACTTCACAGATAGCTCGGATGTCTGACGTAATCTGTTCGTTCATCGGAATAGGGGTGACAGACAAGTGCTCCTCCCAGTTCAGTCCGAGCTGTTGCTCCGCTGCGATTCGGCTAAATTCCTGTAGCATGTGCTGCCAGCATTGGTTGATGCTCTCTTGCCTGATATGCCGGATATCGAGCGAGAATACGGCTCGGGATGCAACAACGTTACCGATCCCCGGATCAGCTGTTATTCGTCCAACAGTAGCTACAAGTGGTTCTCCCGCTTCAAGCGCAATGTGTCTTACAGCAGTAATCATCTCGGCTGCACCTGCAAGTGCATCCTTACGCCAGGTCATCGGTGTAGTTCCGGCATGATTGGCTTCGCCACTTACTGTAATGCTAAAGCGTTTCTGGCCTACAATATCCGATACAATACCGATCGAATGGCCCAATCGTTCAAGGACCTGACCTTGCTCGATATGAAGTTCGATAAACGCACCGTAGTTATGTGAAGCCGATCTATAGCTGCTATCTGGTCCAAAGCCTGCATCACGTATCGCCTGTGCAAAGGTAATGCCTTCCTGATCCTTCAAATGCTGAACGTCTTCCAGCCCGCTTACCCCCGTTATACTTCGTGATCCCCAATAAGCGAAGGGGAATCGACTACCTTCTTCCTCACATAAGGACACGACTCGAAGTGTTCGTTTGGGGTCCCCAAAATGTTTCTGTAGATACTCTAGGGCGAGCACTCCCGCAACTACCCCATATGCGCCATCATACTTTCCACCATGTACCACCGTATCGATATGGGACCCCGTAACAATCGGTGCCGCTTCGATTTCTTTTTCCACTCCTGAACCCACACCTCTACCGTGCAGAGTTCCAT
Source organism: Paenibacillus sp. FSL W7-1088 (assembly GCF_037969855.1). NCBI lineage: Bacteria > Bacillati > Bacillota > Bacilli > Caryophanales > Paenibacillaceae > Paenibacillus > Paenibacillus sp. FSL W7-1088. The sequence continues at coordinate 3,577,271 of NZ_CP150216.1, read as the reverse complement.
ACAGGTTGCCTGATTGATCGAATTCCGGTGCCAACCCTTTCTCCTGCATTTTTTCCGCAAGCGCATGCTGTGCCTTACACCATGCTTGGTCGTACAACAGACGTGTCACACCTCCTTGGGGATCAGCGCCATATGTAGACAACCAGTCAAGCATGCCTTTCAGCTCCACCTGCTCCAATTGCGGCAAAGGCTGGATGGGACGTTCCGTCCACGAAGGCGTGTGTACTTCAAAATCCGTCATGATCCCCCCTCCATTCCTTCAACGCCAACCGGAACAGATGAGTTAGCACGGATAAACCGTCCCACAGGTTCATCCGATAATCCTGTTTTTGAACTGTATACTCGTGTGCCCCGGCAGAACACCTCTGCAATGCTGGAGGAAAATGTGCGTCCCACATAAGGACTCTGTTTATGTGTGTAGTGCAGGTCTTCCGCATTTAAGGTGGTACTCTTCTTCCAATCAATCAGTACCAGATCCGCGTCCTTGCCGATGGCAATCTCACCTTTGCTCTCCAATCCAAGCCTTCTGGCAGGTTGCAGAGCCAGGATTCTTCCTAGCAGCGGAAGGGCTACATTTCGCTGAAGATGTCCTTCCTCCAACATGAGCAGCAGCGTGCTTTGTGCCCCAGAGATGCCACCCCAGATTTCAAAGAAATGATCAGATTGTTTCATCGATGGCGGACAGGGTGAGTGGTCAGATGCAATAACATCAATCAGACCTGCTTCCAGCGCATCCCATAACCGATCTTGCTCAGCCTGACTCCGCAATGGCGGCGCACACTTGGCTACAGCTCCCTACCGGACAACATCTTCATCTGTCAGCGTCAGGTAATGCGGGCATGTTTCAGAAGTTACATCCAGTCCGCGCTGTTTCGCCGCTGCAATCAGATCAAGCGCTTCCCGTGTACTGATATGCACAAAATGCAATGCACATCCGGTTTGCTCCCCATACTGCAGCGCTCGGGACACCGCCCGAACCTCCGCTTCTGCTGGGCGAGATTGCACGTAATCCATCGGGCCGATTCGTCCATCTGCAATACTTCTTGCTCCAAGCTCAGCAACCATCGCTTCGTCTTCGGCATGAAGCGCCAGCACACGGTTTAGTTTTGTAATCTCGTACATGCCATTCAAAAGTGTATCGTCATCCGCTCTGGCGAAGATGTCTTCCCCTTCTCCACCAGGTTCGGACATAAATGCCTTGAATCCCGCCGCACCTCTTTCGGCCAAAGACGCAAGCTCAGACAGATTAGCGGGAACGAGTCCTCCCCAGAACGCATAATCAACATAGGATTGACCGCTGGCTGCTTTCATTTTCAACTCCCATGCCTCCGGTCTTATCGTTGGGGGGACACCATTAAGCGGCATATCAACATACGTCGTAATTCCACCAGCAGCCAGTGATGCTGATCCAGATTTGAATCCCTCCCAGCTCGCGAGTCCAGGTTCATTGAAATGGACATGAATGTCCACCGCCCCTGGCATCACGGTGAGGCCATCTGCTTCTATTATTTCAGTGTCTTCATCACCCTCCAGGTGTGAGGACATCGCAGATATTTTTTCACCAGTAATCCCAATATCCAGTTCCTCCACGCTATCTCTCAATACAACCCGGGCCCCCCGGATGATCATATCTAACTTTGTCATATGGATGACCCTCCCCTGATCAGAACCGGATTCATAGATTTCAGCTTCCCCGGTATGTACTGTAACCTCCTGGCGCAATCAACAAAGGAATGTGATAGTGACTTGCAGCATCGGATACAGCAAACCGAATCGGTACAACCTTCCATAACGCCTGCCCCAATTCTTCAAGAGAGCGCTGTGCGTAATACCCCTCAACGTTGAAACGGAGCTCGTAGACCGCTTGCTCAAGCTTCCCGCCTTCAAGTAACGGAGCATCCAGACGCCCATCGCTATTAGTCACCGATTCAGCAACTTTCATTCTACTTTCCTTCTCGCCATCCCCATGCAATACAAAAAGTTCAACCCGCACGCCCGCGGCCGGAACGCCCTTGGAAGTATCCAGCACATGCGTAGTAATCCGTCCTCCAGCCACCGACATCATGCCTCCCTTTCTTTCTTCGAGCCCCAATGGTCATCCTCAAGATCATCCCTTGTCATTGAGAAGCTTTGAAATCCATAAGGAGGTCTGCCCTCCGTGAATACCTTGCCTTCTCCTTCTTTGACTTCCTCCAGCACCGTTTCCCATGTCCGATTGTTGGATTCAAATGAAACCTCACTAAGCTGTCCAAATCGACGCAAGAGCCTAAGTCCAATCTGGTAAATCAGATGCTGAATGGATGCCGAGCGACACGCATGGAACACGGCAGCAGCTACATCTCTTACCTGCTCCGCCGCTACATAACGTCCGCACTGATCGTCTATGCCATCTCTCGGGTCTTCGTAACGCCAATTGATATTCAGGAAAATGAATAGTGGACGGTCCCATGTCTCGGGTAAGGTGGTGTACTCATCCTTGACGAAACCGGCAAATTCACTGCCTTTGACCTTAATAAGCCTGATATCTGCGACACCACTGAAATGATTGCTTAGCTCGACCTGATTTCCTTTTCGCTGCGCTTCAATTGCAGCCGTAGCCCGATCATTCTGGGAATAACGGAATACCAGCTCGCTTGCACGAAGGCTTCCCTCTCTGCGAACAGGCACATCTTCAAAAGGAATCTGATCTGCTGTCATCTGAACTTTGGTCATCTGCGGATATGTCTCCAGAAAACGTCGGCTGACATAAGCAAGGAAACCTTCCACTGTAGCTCCGGAGTAATCCGCAGCATGTTTCAGGATGAAATTCTTCATTGAATCCGTTGCAACGACGAGAGAATTATCTCCTTCGACAAAAGAAGGCAGAAATTCCTCGCCTTGAACGGCTACTTTAATGTTCATTCCGAACAGGATATTATTACGTCCTGTAAATGGAGATTCCGGTATGGCCTGAATATCCGTCAACGGTTTGGCGTATGAACGGTACATCCATACATCTCCCTTGCCGTAATACATGGTCCGCTGCTTTACTTCGGTTGGCTTTAATTCAAATTCATGTTCATGACCAATCTGCACCAGCCATTGCTCCAATCGAATGGAAGCAATTTTGAACACTTCCTTCAGGGCGGTCTGGAATTCTTCCTCTCTTCCTCTCCGATTGCGCTTCCTCATGGACTCCAGAATGGACTGAGCTGTGTGACCTTTCACGGCCAATATAAAAGGAAAGCCGAATTGGCTTGTATATTCTTTGTTCAATTTGCTAAGCTCGTTATATTGCTCCGCCGAAAGTGAATCAAGCCCTGCCCCAGCCTGTTCCTGAACAGAATTGCTGCTCATGCTGATTCGCGCCCCGAGATCCGGGTGATTGCAAAGCAACTGCAACTGGACCTTTTCATCGGAGGATTGCACTACGTTTTTCATCACCTTCATCAGGTGTTCAAAAGAGTCGAATGGCCGTGAAGGCCAGGAACGCTCCGCCACCCAAGGTGATTCTTCGAATAGTCCGCCAAACGTATGCACGAACTGTGTGATAGACCAGTTGTTAACGAGTTTAATGAAGTCGCCCATGTTAGAACCTCCGGTCTTCTGTGGATTGTTGTTCTTCATTTTAAGTGTCTCTCTGTACTGCGACAACAATATTTACGCAATTTTGTAATATAACATAACATCAGTTCTGTGATTTGTTATCAGTGCACGGGATTTGGTTGTTCAAATGTAATGAAAAGCGAAAAAACCGTACTTCCTCAAGGGAAATACGGTTTTATCTAACATGCCTGCTTCATTGTCATGCTGCACAACACTTGTTTTGGATAATGGTTATGACCATAAAAGTATTAACGTATTAAGGGGTCAAACTTTAGATTAATGATGATGCGAATACGGCCTAGCAGCTGTTTTATCCCGCACAAACTTGCGGAAGGTGAACACCAGCTTTAATTTCAGCAGATCATTAGTCTTCTTAAAGTCCATTTGCAGCAAACTCCCGACTTTCTCCATCCGATAGGTAACGGTGTTCCGATGCACAAACAGCTGCTTCGCAGCTTCGTTAATGAGTCCATCATTCTCGATAAAAGATTCCAACGTATTCATCAGTACCTGATTGGGATCGCCGTCCCTCGCCAATAAAGGCTCAAGTACTTTATTGCAATAATTCTCCATGATGTTATCAGGAACATGTTGGAATACATAGGCGAATTCCAGCATCTCAAACTGGAGAGCTCGATCCTTCATCCCGAAACGGCGAGCCAGTTGGCGAGTATCCAGACATTCCTGATAGGCTTCGCGCAGCGACTTCGGCTCATGCTTCATTTTGCTGATCCAGAACCGGGGTGCAGATGCTCCCTTGGCTTCCTGTGCTGCAAGAACATCCCCGAACCGATTTAGCAGGAATGCTGATAATTCCTCTCCATAATCCCGTCCTGTTGGACAGGTATAGATGGAGAGTATGCCATCTTCGATCTGAAAATGCTGTGAGGCCGTGAATTGCATAAGCGGATTGTACTGCAACTCGCGGTGAATCTGCTTCAGCAGCTTCCCTTCTGCAAATACAGACGGTTCCAGCGTGATCAACACACATTGATAAGTCCCCTGGAACAGATGAACGCCTTTATTCTCGCTGAGCTTGGTGAGTTCCTCTACCGTCATTTTGTTTTCTAGATATTGGGTTAGCAGCGTACGCATCTCATCCTGAACGGTGGGATTAATGTGTTCTCGATAGGTCATATCCATATAGAATGCCAAGACATCCGCAGCCTGCTGAAATAATTCTTCCTCTGCTCTAAGAGATAGCGCCGAGTCTGTAAAGACGAGCAAAAATCCGTATTCTTCATCATTCTGCTTGATGGGTACCCGGTGGCAGCTTCCCTGATTCCATTTCACACGGTGCATGACGGATTTCCAGGGCCAACCCTGTACTACCGCATCTCCTGCAATGCCTTCGCTGCCATACAGCACATGGCCGCGGGAGCCAATAACCGCAAGCGGATAATTCAACACGGTAGCTAGTTCGGCAAATACATTCCGATGCTGTTGCTGCTGCAACGCAAACTGCATCAATTTTTTCTGTTTTTGCACCACCTCGTGCAGTAAACGATTGCTGCGTTCATGTTCTGCCTTGAATAACGCATTCATCTGGTCGGAAAATGTAAACTGAAACGGCAGTTCCAGCAGCGGTAACCGCAGTCGATCTGCTTCCTCAATAATTCCTTGCGGAATGGCCTGCCAGAAACGGCCCAATTTAATGCCTAATCCGGCACAACCACGTTCGTTCAGGCGGCGCATCAAACGAAGTGCATCGGTCTCGTTGTCTTTCATAATAAATGCGGTTGTGAACAGCAGTTCTCCGGATTTGATCCAATCCGCTATATCTGGAGCGTCCATGACGTTAACGGATTTCATCATCCGTGAAGTCCCTTCCCCACCTGCAACCAGTCTGGCCTCAGACAACGGGTACACCTGTAAAGCCTCTTTAACCGTAAGCTGCATGGACATTACCTCCCATATATATAACACGTTAAACCTTTTATATCCTTAACTGAACGAAAACAAAGGTTATACACTTATATCCATCCATTATTTTGCAATAAACCTTAATTCTTGTTAAGTATTATAACATCATTTTCATTTAAATAGCTTACATGAGAAAAAAATAAAACCCATGACACAATTGCAGCAATCGTTGCGCAACTGGCATAGGTTTTATTTTGGAGTTGATACATGTTGAATTACAAACGAAAAAGATCAAATTCCCAACGTTTCATGACTCAGCCATAATTTCATCCGAGACAGTACCTCTTTTATATTCAGCGGTTTGCTAATATAATCCGAGGCCCCTGCTGCAATACATTTATCACGATCTTCTTTCATGGCTTTGGCAGTCAGAGCGATGATAGGGAGCTGCTTGAGATTTAATCTCTCACGGATCTGGCGAGTGGTCTCATACCCATCCAACTCTGGCATCATGATATCCATCAAGATAATATCCGGATTCGCTTCTCCGCTCTCTAACATCTCCAGACACTCGTAGCCATTCTGAGCTGTAATCACCTTCATGTCATACTGCTCAAGGGCATTTGCCAAGGCATATACATTTCGAATATCATCATCGACAACGAGAACCTGACGACCATTCAATAATGATTCTTCCAGTGGAGTCAGTAACATCTCGATTTTGGTTGAATTCATTGCTGAAGCACTGTTAATTTCAGGATCAGTCACGGCAACCTCGTTCAAGAACAATCTGGGGTTCTGCATAACCTCAGGCTCTTCCCTTCTAAGTGGGAGGAATAACGTGAAGACACTTCCTTGTCCTTCACGGCTCGTTGCTGAGATTGATCCTCCCAACAGATTGGCAAGGGATTGAGAGATCGACAGTCCCAGTCCAGTTCCGCCGTATTTTCGGGCTGTGGCTCCATCTGCCTGCTTGAACGCATCAAAGATCTGCAGCAGTTTGTTCTCAGCAATGCCAATCCCGGTATCACTAACCGAGAAGGCTATAACCTCCTTCTCTGCCCCGCTGTCTTCCAGATTGGCCAGACTCACTCTGGAGATGGTTAAGGCCACTTCACCTTCATTGGTAAACTTGAATGCATTGGAGAGCAAATTCCGCAAAATCTGGTGTAACCGCATCTCGTCGGAAACAATTGTTTCCGGAAGAGGGCTTTGAAGCTGAATCCGGAAATCAATCCCTTTTTGCTCCGCCGTTTTCAAAAAATATTGATTCATTGCTTCAGGCAGGGTTTCAAGATGCACATCATCCAAATCCACTTCCATCTCCCCGGCTTCCACCTTGGAAAGATCGAGAATATCGTTAATCAGATTCAACAGGTCCTTACCTGATGCATGGATCACCGAAGCATATTTCTGTTCTTCACTGTTTAAGTGCTGATGCTTGTTCTCAGCCAAAATCTCGGACAGAATCAGCATACTGTTCAGTGGAGTACGAAGTTCATGCGACATATTCGCCAAGAACTCAGACTTGTAACCAGAGCTTGTCCGCAGCTGATCCGCTACTTTTGCAAGTTCACTGGCAGAAGTCTCTGCCGCATTTTTCTGCATTTCCAGACGCTCGTTCAGTATATGCAGCTCTTCTGTTTGCATATGTAATTCTTCCGTCTGAGATACCATCTCTTCAGTCTGTGCCTGCAGTTTCTCCGATTGAGCCTGCAATTCTTCATTCAACACTTGGGATTCATCATACAAATGCTGTAATTCCATGCGTGTTATGGTGGAATGAAGAGAAACCCCGAAGATTTCGATCAGTTCGGTTAACAGCTTTGTTTCCTTGGGTTCGATTGGCTTCATGGAAGCAAGTTCGATAACAGCTATCGTTTTACCTTCAAATACCACCGGCGCTACTGTGAGTGATGCAGCTGACGCTTCACCAAGTCCCGATGAGATGCGAATATAATTTTGAGGCAAGTCGTTCATCTGCAAAACTCGCTTCTCAATCGCACTCTGACCTACTAATCCCTCACCCGGTGCAACGGATACTTTACCGAGGGAACGCTCTTTCTCTCCATCTGCTGCATACGCAGCTACACGAATGAGACGATTCTCTTTCATCGCATATAACACGCCATAAGGGGCTTCTAGCAGGATCGCGACTTGGTTTAGAAACAACCTTGACAGTCCCTCCAAACTTGTAGGGTTCTGCAGGAGTGTAGCTATGCTGGCAACCTGATCCTTAAGTCGATTCTGTTCCTGTACCGTGTCCAGCAATAAGTTCGTCTCTTTACCTAAATCACCGACCTCATCTTGTGTACGGACAATAATACGCTGTGTGAGATTGCCACCTTGTGATATGTCGCTGATGGTATGTTTGACTTCACGCAGGGTCTTGACGATATTGCCCGAAATGACGAGCGAAGCGGCAACAGATAGTCCGGCAACGGCAGCCCATAAGGTATACATAATGGTAAGCAATGTGGAGCTTCGTGCTGCGAGCTCTTTCACCCGGCTTTCCGTCAGTCGCAACTCTGTATTGCGGAAGTTCTCGAACTCGGATCTTAACAGATCCATTTCACTTTTCCCTGGGTCGGAATGGAAAAATTCAATGACTTTCTCCTGATCTCCTTGTTTCTTTAAGGCCACCGAGGCTGATCCGGCAACATCAATCCAGCGGACAATATGTGTATTAATGGTTTCCAGAGTCTTTTGCTGGGATGGGTTATCACTAACCAGCTCATACAGTTCGGCATAATTGGAATTCCACTGGGTTAGCGCTTGATTGTAAGGTTCCAAATAACTTTCTTCCCCGGTAATCATGAATCCCCGCTGTCCTGTTTCCATATTTAGAACATTTTTCTCAATGGCATTGGTCAGGTTATGCACTTCCAGGTCGTGGTGGCTGATAAAATCAATTTCCTTCTGCGATGCATCAATTTGGGCAGATAACACTAGCAAAACGGCACCAAATAACAACACAACCACTAGATAGCCCAATAGAATTTTGGAGCGAATCGTAAATCTTCTCTTTTTCGACAACGCAGAAACCTCCAATGAAATAAACAGTTCCGATCAATTAAAAAATAGTCGCATATGTATTTTATATGTATACGTATAGACTGACAAGCATTAGTTCAAGAACATCACGAGCTAAAAAACGACCTGCGTATGCAGGTCGCTTGTTTATTGGAATGAAGTTCGCATGATAATGACTGATTAAGCTTTCGGGGCAATCATTTTCGCTGGATCAACATACTGATCGAATTGTTCTTCCGTAAGCAAACCTGTCTGCAATGTTGCTTCCTTCAGAGACAGTCCTTCCTTATGCGCAAGCTTGGCAATTTTGGCTGCATTCTCATAACCGATATGCGGATTAAGAGCGGTAACCAACATAAGCGAGTTATTCAAATTATGTTCAATCTGGGCGAGGTTAGGCTCAATGCCCACCGCACATTTATCGTTAAATGCAACGATGGAATCAGCAAGGAGCTGAACAGATTGCAGGAAGTTATAGATAATAACTGGTTTGAACACATTCAACTCGAAGTTACCCTGACTTGCCGCGAAGCCAATCGCCGCATCGTTCCCCATGACTTGCGTAACCACCATGGTCATCGCCTCGCTCTGGGTTGGATTCACTTTACCTGGCATAATGGAGCTGCCCGGTTCATTCTCTGGAATACGAATCTCTCCTAGACCACTGCGTGGACCACTAGCCAGCCAGCGAACATCATTGGCAATTTTCATCAAGTCAGCTGCAAGCGCTTTAACTGCACCGTGGGCATAGACTACTTCATCATGACTTGTAAGCGCGTGGAATTTGTTGGGTGCGGATACAAAATCTTTGCCAGTGTGCTTGCCAATTTCCTTGGCTGTATAATCACCAAAGTCAGGATGTGCATTAATTCCGGTTCCTACAGCTGTGCCACCAATTGCGAGTTCTTTCATATAATTCACACTATCCCGGATCATGCGTTCACTCTTATCAAGCATCGCTTCCCAGCCGCTGATCTCCTGACCGAGTGTAATTGGCGTTGCATCCTGAAGATGGGTACGTCCAATTTTGATAATATCTTTGAATTTTTCGGATTTATCTGCAAAGGTGGCTTTTAGCACCGCAATTGCTGGCAAGAGCTGATCTTCAACAGCAAGTACCCCTGCAACATGCAGAGCCGTTGGGAATGTATCATTGGAGCTCTGGGACATGTTCACATCATCATTCGGATGCAGACGTTCTTCCTTGCCCTTTTGTTCAAGCAGCTGGTTACCCAGATTGGCAATAACTTCGTTTACGTTCATGTTGGACTGTGTTCCGCTACCCGTCTGCCACACCACGAGCGGGAAATGATCATCAATCCGGCCAGCAATAATTTCATCAGCAGCATAAGCGATTGCATCCGCTTTGGCAGCGGACAATTTACCTAATTTATGGTTACTGGCAGCAGCGCTTTTTTTCAAAATGGCAAGAGCACGAACAACTTCCATCGGCATATGCTCGCGACCAATCGGAAAGTTCTCCTTGCTGCGCTGCGTCTGAGCTCCCCACAGCCTGTCGGCTGGTACTTTCATTTCACCTAACGTATCTCTCTCAATGCGGTATTCCACTTGCTTTTCCTCCTCCAAAAAGATGGTTTGGGTCCCTACAAAAATACGTATACATTCTTTTCTTCACAGCATCTTGCATCTGTTGATTCCAAAGTCATCCTTGGGATTTATGCAAAATACTTTTATGAGCAAAGCTTGTGTATCTTGTCATATTATACATGATTGCCTGACCGGTTTTCACCTTTTCGACAAAAATGTAAGCGTGACGCAAATCCTTCGAGTATTTATTTTTGCGCTTTGATCGGATAAAGACGGCTGGCTTGCTCGAATAATTCGCCCGGCTCAAGACCAATAAGACCGATCTCTTCAGCAGGAATGCCTTGTACATTCGGAGCGTTAACCAGGTTCATCTGAGGCTCAGGACAGAAGAACCCACCAGCCATGTTGTTATTCCAGATCATCCAGTGCTTGTAAGACGTCCCGACATCATATACCAGCTTGTCACCGGTACGATGATCGGTAAGCTCCATATAGTTGCGACCATTTTGCGGTTCAGCCGTGTAGTGGTTGTCCATGGCTGCAAAAAACGGATTAACGCCCTCACCTTTTAATTGCTCTTCCTCTGGTGTAAGCGGTTGAAATTGTCCCGTAGGCAAAGAACGTTCATTCAATTCACGACGCTGACCAATCGTTATTTTAGCCGTGTAATCAGATGCCTGGCTTTCCGGTGCAAAAGGAACGCTAATGGCTGTATGGAATGCGAACAAATTCGGCATACGTTCTTTCCCGTGATTGCGGACATTCAATTGCTGCTGAAGTCCCAGACTACTCAGTGAATAACGGAGCGTCACTGTGAAGGTGAACGGAAGGTACTTATAGAACTCATGTCCTTCTTTCACTTCCTGACTGAGCACAACATAACTCTCCAGCTCGTCAGATCCGTAGCCCACAACCTTCCACTCGGCATCATGCAGGAATCCATGCAGGTGGTTGCCTGTAGCTGGTTCGTTTACAGGAAGTTGATAGACTTCACCGTTCCAGGGGAAGCGACCATCCTCATAGCGATTCGGTGGGGAAAGAATCGGAATACCGTATACGGCAGGTGCAGCCATAAATTCGTCCATATGTTCCAGGTCCGGCTCACGCAAATAACGGAATCCCTGCTCTGTATCACGAAAAGCGACAAGGTTGGCACCCACGCTCGGAATAACAGCCGCTTCGAATTGATTAAAACGAAGCCAGACGGCTGGTATACCTCCAAATTGTTCTTCGAAAGCTGCATTTTGCTGTGTCATCGTTATATGTACCTCCTGCATACTAAGGTTATATTATACGGCTCGACTATATCATGACCGCGCACAAAATACCAATCTATGATAGAGAACAAATTCATGATAGAACGACAAAAAAGACAGCTACGATGCTCCGTGGCTGTCTCCATCCCCTAAGGCTGCCGTAATGAAATCATTCCTGATTTCAATGCTATGCCCAAGCAGCGCATCAGTTCGCTTAATCCACATATTTGCCGTGATCCGGGATGGCACTCTCTTCAAAATCAAGATCGAGCCGCTCCAGCGAATCTCTCAGCATTTCTCCGGTTAAGGAATGTCCGTGCCCGGTAACAGCAACCATGGGCTCCAGTCTTCGAATATGCTGAACCGATCGATGGGCCGCTTGCCAATCCGTCGTGAAATATGCGGGTGGACCGTGTAACTGTTTGTCCTGAAGCAGCACACTCCAGAGTGATTCCTGTTTCACGGTCACGATGGCGTCTCCCGCAATCAGAATACGGTCTTCTTTTCGAAATAGCGACACATGGCCCGGTGTGTGACCGGGTGTATGCAGCCATTCCCAGCCAGAAACACCTGGGATGGAATGATCATCCGGCAGACTGAATATCCGATCATCCAGATTAATAGCTTCATTAGGATAAACAAATGACAGCCGTGCCATCAAACCGCCACCTACAGCAGGGTCTGCCGGAGGGTAATCCTTCACACCTGTCAAATAAGGCAGTTCCAGCGGGTGTGCGTACACCGGGACACCCCAGAATTGTTCCAGTTCGATGACGGTCCCCACATGATCAAAATGACCATGTGTCAAAATAATCGCAGACGGTGGACCAGGAAAGCGTTCAGTTGCAACATGAAGAATCTGATCAGTGAAACTCGCCATTCCAGTGTCCACGAGCACCCAGTTCCTGCTTCCAGGCTCCCCGATGAACACAACATTAACGAACAGTGTACGCAGACTGAGGATATCGTGCGCGACTTCTTCAAGTCCCGTCATTCCTGCTGTAATCAGATTGTCAGATGCCATTCACGGTTACCTCCCATTCAGGCGGATTGTCTCTCTGGTTCCATTCATCTGTCATAGACTTCCCTTTTCTGGAGTAACTATTCCTTATTCCCAATAAAATAGACGGTGGACGCCCTGTTTCAGGCATACACCGTCTAGTATAATCAGCTGCATTCCATATTAGAACAAGAACCTCTCGGTCCTATTATGCAGGGAAAGCGTCCAGTGCCGCATCAAGCAGCTGATTGTACATATCGTCATCGTTTTCCAGCAGCTCGTCCATACGCAGCAATTCGTCTTCATCACCGGATTGTTCAGTGAAATGCAGACTATAATCCCAGTCCTTGCCGTTCTTGCTCATAAACGTAATCTCATAAACGGACTTTTCGCCTTCTGCACGAAAAACCGTATTTCCCACATAATTCTTCTCATCTTCACGACGCATCTCTGCACGAATAATCTCAATATTCACAATCGTTCTCTCCTTTAATCTCTCATCAGTTGCAGGTCTCCATAATTTATGGTAAACCTAGTTTGGTAATTATTATTGGTTAATTGTACAATATATATCGTAGCAACGTATACCTTATTCAATGAGGGAACCATACTGACTCCTTACATACCTGTAATGAGGACTATAATAACAAACAGCTACGACATTATATCAAACGGGAGGAACAAATAGCATGAACCATTTTGAAACGAATTTACAACAATATGCCGAACTGGCAGTCAAAGTCGGTGTCAATGTGCATCCTGGGCAGACTCTCGTCGTGAATGCACCAATCTCGGCAGCGCATTTTGTACGCCTGATCGTTAAAGCCGCTTATGGCACAGGTGCCAAGCTGGTCAAAGTGAACTGGAGCGATGAGGTTATTACACGTCTTCACTATGATCTCGCACCAGAGGAATCCTTCTCCATTGAACCAAAATGGTTTGCAGGGGAAATGACTGAACTCGTAGAAGAAGGTGCCGCCATCCTGCATGTGATCGCAGAAAATCCAGACCTGCTGGCAGGCGTTCCTCAAGAACGGATCGTGACTAGTCAGAAAGTTCGCGGTAAAGCGATGGAGAAATATCGTTCCTATCAAATGGCAGACAAGTTCAGCTGGTCCATTGTGGCTGTTCCTTCCCCTGAATGGGCAGCCAAAGTATTTCCTGATCTCCCGGCAGAGCAGCAAATCGATAAATTGTGGGATGTCATCTTCAAAACCGTACGCATAGGTGAGCAGGATGCTGTCGCAGAATGGAAAACACATTTGCTGAATCTCGACTCCCGCGCAGATCTGCTTAACGAGAAGAAATACAAAAAGCTTCACTATACAGCCCCTGGCACAGACCTGACGATCGAGCTTCCTGAAGGCCATCTGTGGGTATCCGGTGGCAGCATCAATGAGCAGGGACATGTCTTCGTTGCCAATATGCCTACAGAGGAAGTGTTCACCGCTCCATTGAAAACCGGAGTTAACGGCACAGTTCGCAGCACCAAGCCACTGAGTTATGGTGGCAACCTGATCGACGGCTTCTCCCTCACTTTCGAAAATGGTCGAATTGTCGATTATACTGCTGAACAAGGACTTGATTCATTGAAAAGCTTGATCGAAATGGATGAAGGCGCACATTATCTGGGCGAGGTAGCTCTCGTTCCACATCAATCACCGATTTCGGATACGAATATTTTGTTCTATAACACGCTATTTGATGAAAATGCATCCAACCATTTGGCTATCGGTAACGCCTATGCCTTCTGTCTGGAAGGTGGCAAAACGATGTCCAAGGATGAATTGATCAGCCATGGCATGAACTCCAGTCTCACTCATGTGGATTTCATGATTGGATCAGGAGAAATGAACATTCACGGTGTCACTTCCGAAGGTAGCGAAGAGCCAATCTTCCTGCAAGGCAACTGGGCTTTCTAATTTAAAACGGTGTAAATGAGAGAGAGGGTCACTCCTCTCTTTTCCTGCGTAAGCGGGGAATTCATGATATGGAGGAACTTGATATGTTGAGTTTTGAACAAAAACTGGATCGTTATGCTGAACTGGCTGTAAAAGTCGGAGCCAACGTTCAGCCCGGACAAATCTTCGTGATCAGCGCGATGATTGATACAGCTGAATTCGTGCGTTTGTTGGTGCGTAAAGGCTACGAGGCTGGAGCAAAAAAAGTTATCGTCAAATATGGAGATGAAGCTGTTAATCGGCTGCGCTTTGAAATGGCGCCTGAGGACTCCTTCCAAGACCCGCCGAAATGGCATGCCGCGGAACTTGAAGAGCTGGCAGCGAACAATGCTGCGTTCTTGACTGTATTGTCATCCAGCCCGGACCTGCTGAAAGGCATCGATCCAGAACGCATTTCCACCCACCAGCGTACATACGGTCAGGCGATGTCCAAATATCGCCAGTACCAGCAGGCCGACAAAATGAGCTGGACAGGAGTAGCCTGTCCTTCGCCGGATTGGGCCGCCAAAGTTTTCCCTGACCTTCCCCCTGCCGAGCAGATGAAACAGCTCTGGGAAGCCATTTTTGCTGCTGTAAGAGCTGATCTGGAAGATCCTGTAGCGGCTTGGGAGCAGCATATCGAGCGTTTGGAGCACAAAGCCGTTGCCATGAACAGCAAAAAGTATAAAGCTCTGCATTTTGTCTCACCGGGAACCGACCTTACCGTTGAGCTTCCTGAAGGGCACATTTGGGCGCAAGCGGGCAGCATTAACGAACAAGGCACTCGTTTTGTGGCCAACATTCCGACAGAGGAAGTGTTCACCGCACCTGCTAAATACGGGGTGAACGGCAAAGTGTCCAGTACTAAACCGCTCAGTTATGGCGGAAGTATCATTGACCGCTTCTCTCTTACGTTTGAGAACGGACGCATCATTGATTTCCATGCCGAAGAAGGACAGGATACACTAGAAAGACTCATCAATATGGACGAAGGCTCGCATTATCTCGGCGAAGTCGCTTTGGTGCCCTTCCATTCTCCAATCTCGGAAAGTGGTATTCTCTATTACACAACGCTTTATGATGAGAATGCTTCATGTCACCTCGCTATCGGTAGTTCCTATGCATTCAATATTGATGGTGGCAAAACCATGTCAACCGAGGAGCTTGCAGCTCGCGGCATGAACTCCAGCATTACTCACGTAGACTTCATGATGGGTTCGCCGGAAACGAACATTTACGGCGTGACAGCGAATGGCGAGCGTGAAGCTATCTTCCTGAACGGCGACTGGGCATTCTAAGCCAGTTTCTATTATTCTACGATTATTAAATAACACATAGAGGCCGCACTCCTGACCATAATTTACTTGGTTCGTGAGGTGGCCTCTCTTTGATTCGGCTATACTTTTTCTGCATCTGTCGGACGAACCTCCCATTGTATCGCTTCCATATAATGTTGTAAAATGAAATGATACCAATGTTTGTGGATTGTTCACCAGAAAGGAGAACATCATGGCCAATCGGCTCCAATTACTCTTAGCCTCAGATTTCCATAATTTGAGCCCTCAGCTTCAAGAAGAAGTGTACTACGAATATTATAATATGGTACATGGTCTTATCGTTTACATCATCAAAGAGCGTGCTGCAGCAGAAGATATCATTCAGGAAGCTTTTATCAAAATCATTAAAAACAAACCTCTCTTCGACAACGAAGTCAAATTGAAAGCATGGCTGAAGGTTGTCACACGAAATACCGCCATTAATTATCTGAGAAAAAATAAAAATAACCGTAACCAACTGGATACGGATAGTGTTTTTATAGATATGGAGACAATTAATCAGACGGCAGCTTCCGTAGAGAGCACGGTGGAGACTCAAATGATGCAGGAATCCATCGAGTTCTATCTGGAACAGCTTAAGCCGGAATATCGTGTACTCGTGGAGCTGCGCTGGAAAGAGGGTCTTTCCTATCGGGAAATGGCTGATCTGCTTGATACATCCGAAGAAATTGTGAAGCAACGTTTGTTCAGAGCCCGCGGAAGTATCAAAAAGAAATTACATAAGGAATGGGGTGGAAGCATTGAGCAAAGGCAAGTCCGATAAGCATATTGATTCATTCGATTCAGAGCTGGAAGACGATTTTTTCGATGCCGCGTTTGATATGGCTTTTGACGAAGCCTTCCATCAGGCTGTATCTGCTCCCCTAGATCCAAAGAATACAAATTCCCAAGTTATGCATGATTCCTGGCTTAAAGTTGAATATGAAATTAATAAGATTAACGCACGCAAAAAAAGAAGGCGGACCTTGCGGCTTTCTTTCGTTATCGCCGCTTCAGTCGCCTTAGGTGCAGTTTTATTCAGTGTTCCTACGGACACACAGGCAGTGTCCCCTTTTGTGCAAACGATCAAAGATTGGGGTAATGGAATGAAATCCATTATCATTAAAGACCGCACAAACGAAATTGTTGGATTGGATCCTTTAGCTGCAAAGACGTCTGCACCACCTGAGCGTGGTATCGAGGACGCTCCTCAAATTCCCCCTGAAAATTATGATGACAATCCCTATGAATTCGATATAGATTCAACACAAATTTTGGTTCCTGTTGAAGTAACTGAAGAAGAAGCACGCTCAGGGTTTATTGGTGACTTTCTACTTTCAAATGTAATCCCCGAGCGATTTACCGACATCAAGTTCGAGCTGATGCTTGATGCAGAGTTGCCACTCCCTATAGACAGTAATATTAAATCAAACCATATGCGAGTACTCTACACTGGTAAAATCAAAGATAGACAAGAAGAAATATTACAATTTGATTATGCCTGGATCCAACCTGGTGAAATAGTTGAAGGTCCTTTACTTCGAGAGACAAGTGTCGTTAAACTGGGCGATGGTAGCGAGGCTTTTATGTCAATTGGCCCTCGTTATAACTCTTTTCAATGGATGATGGGTTCAACCAACGTCAGCTTGTTCGGTACTCTCAGCGAAGAAGAGATGTTATCCATTGCCAATAACCTTCAGAATCAAAGGTTTCCTTGGAACAGTCATTAAAGTTGACTAGAAAAGCACATTTGATGATGTATGTGTGCTTGTTTCAGTTTTTGAGCCATTATTTGCGCTGTGAATGCTCACCACACGATAATAGTAACCAGTTATAACAGTCCAGCTGGAGCTTGCATCCAATGCCGAAACATTATTTTTCGTGACAGAATTCGATTTATATGTGACCCAATCGGATCCTGTCCATCGTTGGAGACTATACTGTACCGTTATACTGTTCATTTTGGTGTAAGTTGTTGTCGTTGTACTCACCAATGCAGTGAGTCCTCCTACAGGAATAACATTGCCACTTGCTTGATAAATGTTCTCGAATTGAGCCAAGCTCTGAATGCTTTGGCTCTCCGGTGGTGGTGAGGTCAAGGCTACGGGTTTAACACTCGAAATATCTGGAGTAGCTTCGACTTTTCCATCAGGTATTGCTAAGATCATGGGTAAAGTTAATGCGGCTGCTAATGTCACCTTTAAGAAAGGATTCAAACTCTTTGTCATCATTTAGTTCATTCCTCCAATTTCATATTTTGGATATTCATAGGTGTTTACGCAATGTGAAACTATATGGTTTCAAAAAAAATCCTTTTTAAAATAGTAGAGTAGAGTTATGGAGAAGTTTGGCTCAAAAGCGTTATCGAGTTTAGAAGAAGATAAATCTCACATGAAAGATGCACAAATGAGTAGAACCTCTTGCGTATACATCAACCCCAATAAATACACCGTCATTTTATGCCGATCTCTTCATTCATGCTCCATCGGCGCAATAACGATGTTCAGGCCAAATGACAGGCTACAAAATGATCCGCTCCAACGTCTCGATACGCTGGAATTTGCTGCTTGCAGATATCTTCTGCCCATGGACAACGTGTATGGAACTTGCATCCAGTTGGCGGATTCACTGGACTTGGGATATCCCCTTTAAGCACAATCCGTTCCCGTTTCAATTTGGGAATCGGCACAGGTACTGCTGATAGCAGGGCTTTCGTATACGGATGCAGTGGATTGCCGAACAACTCATCTCTGGAGGCCGTCTCGACCATGGAGCCCAGATACATCACGCCAATACGGTCACACAGATGTTCCACCACACTCAAATCATGCGAAATAAACAGGTAAGCAAGGCCGCGCTCTTGCTGAAGCCGTCTGAACAGGTTGATAATCTGAGCCTGAATGGACACGTCCAGTGCTGATACCGGTTCATCTGCGATAATCAGTTTTGGATTTAAGATCAAAGCTCGCGCAATCCCAATCCGTTGTCGCTGTCCACCAGAGAACTCATGGGGAAAACGATCAATATGATAAGATGACAATCCGCAGGCTCCGAGTACCTCCTTGACGAGATCAAGAACCTCGCTTGCGGTAGCCAACCCGTGATCTAATACAGCCTCCCCGATCGCATCACCAATGCGAATGCGCGGGTTCAGTGAACTGTAGGGGTCCTGGAAAATAAGTTGAAGCTGCGGACGGATCTTCCGCACTTCCTGCATAGATAACTGATGCAAGTCAACACCTTGAAAACGAATCTGTCCTTCCGTTTTTTCCGTTAAGCGCACGATCGTTCTTCCAACAGTGCTCTTGCCACTTCCGGATTCACCCACTAATCCAAACGTCTCGCCTTCATGGATTGTGATGCTGATATCATCGACTGCTTTCACATGGGCTACTGTACGATTCAATAAGCCTTTGCGCACTGGAAAATAGGTTTTGAGATGTTCGATTTCCAATAGAGGTTCAGACATGACTCAACGCCTCCTCATACAGCCAGCATGCAGCCTTCTGTCCGGGCCCAAGCTGCTTCAGCGTAGGCATTTGCGTGGTGCATATCGACATACAGTGCTCACAACGATCAGCAAAATGGCAGGAATCTTTTAAGGATAGCGGATCAGGTACATGTCCGGGTATCGAATACAATTCGTCCTGCCGTTGATTGATAATCGGCTTGGAGCGAAGCAATCCCTGAGTATATGGATGTTTGGGAGATTCAAACAATTGCACAACTTCCCCCTCTTCCACCACTTTGCCTGCATACATTACTACGACATAATCCGCCATTTCGGCTACAACGCCAAGGTCATGCGTGATCATCAAAATAGAGGTTCCTGACCGGGACTTGATGTGCTGTAACATATCCAATATCTGCGCTTGAATCGTCACGTCAAGAGCGGTGGTTGGTTCATCCGCGATTAACAGTTTCGGGTTACATGAGATGGCAATGGCAATCATAATGCGCTGGAGCATACCTCCACTCAGCTCGTGCGGATAACTGTTCGCAATCTGTTCCGGGCGTGAAATGCCAACTTCGGCAATCAGCTCAACCGCTCGTGCGCGAGCCTGCTTTTTACTCATTTTCAAGTGTACAATCAGCGGCTCCATCAATTGCTCACCGATCTTAAGCACGGGATTCAACGAGGACATCGGTTCCTGGAAAATCATGGAGATGTCATTGCCCCGAATGGCACGCAGCGAAGATTTACTTTCACGAAGCAGATCCCGTCCACCAAAACGAATTGCACCGCCTACCACCTTGCCTGCAGGTTCCTCAATCAATCCCATGATTGACATGGCGGTTACACTTTTGCCACAGCCTGATTCACCAACGATGCATACCGTCTCCCCTTCTCGTACATTCAGGCTTACACCGTCTACGGCTTTGACATGGCCTTCTTCTGAGTAAAAATGAGTTTCAAGATGTTCAATTTCAATCATATTTTGCATGAGGCGTGCTCACCTTCTCTTCTGTTTGGGATCTAATACGTCTCGAAGACCATCACCAAAAATATTGATCGCAATAACGGTCACGAAAATGGACAGCCCTGGCGGAATCCATAACCACGGATGCTGTTGAAAATCAATCATGTTGTTGGCCGCATCGATCATATTGCCCCATGTAGGCGTTGGTGGCATGACACCGAGTCCAAAAAAGCTGAGTACCGATTCGCTGAGAATGGACCCTCCGATGTTCAGAGTCGCCATGACGATGAGAAGCGGGACAATATTGGGCAGAAGATGGTGAAACAGTTTGCGACGGTCACGCAAGCCAAGAACAACAGCAGCCTGCATGAATTCACGCTCGCGCAAGCTTAACATCTGTCCCCGTACCATTCGGGCCATACCGGGCCAGTTGACAAAACTGAGCATCAGCATGACGATATACATTCTGGAATCCGGCGGAACTTTCCAATCCGATAACAACGCACCGAAAATGAACAGCAGCGGCAGTCCCGGGATCGTGAGCAGCAAGTCAGCAATCCGCATAATGACCTGATCAACCATGCCGCGATAATATCCGGCGATAGCTCCAAGCAAGGAGCCGATAAATACGGATAGAACCATGGAAGCCAAACCAACAGTGAGCGAGATACGACCAGCCATCAGCACACGGGTGAGCACATCCCTGCCGAGCGCATCTGTGCCAAGCCAGTGATGAATGCCGGGACCTTGTTTCATCGCTGTCATATTGATCTTGTTATCGGTATAAGGTGAGAACAACGGGCCAATGAAACAAGCCACAAACATCAATAAAACTACGATGAATCCGCCAACAGCAAGTTTGTTCTTGAGCAGTCTTCGGATCGACAATTTCCATAAAGAAGACTTGGGTGGAACCTTTAAAGGTAAGGCAGCTTCTGCGGCATTTCTCGTTACAGGCGATGAAGAGATTGTCATGTTCAAAGCCCCCCTTATTGCAAACGGACACGCGGATCTGCGATGTGATAGAGCACATCAGACAGCAGCGTTCCAATGACAGTCAGGATGGCGATGAACATGGTAAAGCCCATCAGCAGCGGATAATCCCGCAGCGAGAAGGACTGCATATATAACTGGCCGATACCGGGCCAGCTGAATATTTTCTCAATAATCAGTGAACCGCCGAATAAGGACGGCAGCTCGAATCCAATCAGTGTTATCGCAGGCAACAGAGCATTGCGCAAGGCATGGGTATATAACACTTTGCTTTCTTTTAAACCTTTGGCTCGTGCTGTTCGAATATAATCCTGTTTGATCACATCAATCATATTGCTGCGGAAGTAACGGGTAAGTGAGCCTACCCCAAGCAGAGTCATAACAATTACGGGCAAGGTCATGTGCTGAATCACCTCTTTGACATAGGCCAGACCGGTAGCATTACTTCCCGTGGTCATCATGCCCCCTGGAGGCAACCATTTTAGGTCAACCGCCAGCAGTTTAATCAAAAACAATCCGATAAAGAAAGAAGGCACGGACATGGCTGCAAATATGCCTATCATCACAAAAGTATCGAACCACGAATACTGCTTATAGGCAGCAATCACACCGATAATAACCGCGATGAACCAGGTCAGGAACGTGGTCACAGCAGCTAACAGGAATGAATTCCAGATATATTCGTTAAACAGCGCGAGCACGGGTTTTTGTTGTGCCAATGAATATCCGAAGTCCCCATGTACAGCATTTTTCATCCAGATGAGATACCGTTCGATAACAGGCTTGTCCAGTCCATACAATTCTCGCAGCTCGGCCTTGCGCTCGGGACTTAATTTAATGTTGCTGGAGATGTAGTCGCCAGGGGTAAGTGCATACAGGCTGAAGATAAGAACGGAAGCGGCCAGCAAAATAAGAACCATATATGTCATCCGTTTCACAATGTAAGTGCTCATATCAGGCTCCTTATCAATGCGTCCCCTGCATCTGCGACATCGCAAACACAAGGGACATTTTGTTTATTCCAGTATTGATGTTTCTTGATTCATACCCCTGCTTATTTCAGAGACCATTCCGGCAAGCTGGTTGCAATCCCGCGGTATGGACTGACAGAAAGTCCATCGATGCGACCGTTATAGGCGTAAACTGTTTTTTTGTAACTGGTGAAAATGACAGGCAGCTCATCGTTGAGCAATTGGTACAGCTCTTTGTATACTGCCTTGCGTTCCTCAATGTCTGTCGTAGCCAGACCTTTGTTGTACAGCTCTTTCACTTTGGGATTGTCGTACCCTTTAAGCTCGCCATCCACAAATTGCAGTACCCCGTCTGAAGGATCCGTTAACATCGGTGTGGAGAAGGAAGCCACGTCGTAATCGCCGCCCTCCACTTTGGAGACAAGTGAGTTGAAATCGGCAAACACTTCAGGCTGGAACTGCACACCAATCGCTTCAAAGTTTTCTTTGGCTACAGCAATGAAGATATCTGTGGCCGGACTTTTCGTTCCGAGGAAATGCAGGGACAACTTCTTCCCGTTTTTCTCACGGATGCCATCCGCTCCAGGCACCCAGCCTGCGTCGTCCAGCAATTGATTAGCTTTGTCCGGATCATAGGCGTATGGATTAATACCTTCTTCCGTATATGACCAGGAAATAGGTGAAGTCGGGATGTTGGCAACAGCACCTGCCCCTTGGTTTGCGTCCACATAGATGGACTGACGATCCAGGCCATAGGTGATGGCTTGACGTACTTCTTTTTCCTGAAGCTGTTCATGCTCCAGATTAAGCTGTAAATATCCGTATGTACTTGGTGTGTAAGGCAGAAGGTTGAGGTATGGGATTTTTTTCAGCTTATCAATATTCTCTTGGGTAGCCGTGAACGAAGTGAAGTCGATCTCTCCGGTCTCAATAAACTGCCAGGTGTCTCCTTCCGATGTTTTATATATGAAATGCTCGGTTTTTGGTTTGCCCTTGTAATAGAACTCGTTGGCAACGAATCGAACTTCCTGACCTGGAATGAACTTTTCAAGTTTATAAGGGCCATTGCCTACAGGTGTTGCATGAAGATTTTTAATGTATTCGAGCTTTCCGAATTGATAGTCTTTGCCGTAGTAGGCTTTGGACAATACCTCTGAGCCCAATGTAAGCAGAGCAGTTGCGTTTGGTTGTTCCAGGGTGACCGAGATCGTTAACGGATCAATGACCTTAATACCCTCAATGTGATCTGCCTTTCCTTCGGTATACGCTTTCCCGCCCTTCACCTTGGTGGAGAAAATATCAAATCCACCGTCATATGACTTGTCATGCAGAATTGTCCATGTAAAAGCAACATCATCTGCGGTGAGCGCGGAGCCGTCACTGAACTTGGAATCTTTTCTTAGATGAAACGTGTATGTACACTGATCGTCGGACACATCCCAGCTTTCAGCGAGATCAGGAACAGGTAAACCTTTCTCATCTACGGTTACAAGTGAAGCAAATAGCAATGAAGCCACGTTGCCATCATATCCACTCTGATGGAAGTACGGTGTGAAAGCCCCGCTGGGATCCGTAAGTCCCACAATCACCGTATCCGTTCGTTTTTTTGCCGTCTCAGGTAATTGATTCAAGTCCGTTGCCTGAAATGGCGCATCCAGTGCTGCTGAAACCGGAGTCGCTTGAGTGCCCGAATTTGTTGTTACGCTTCCAGCAGTATTGGTCTCTGCTCCCCCACCTCCAGCACATGCCGATAACACAATCGCACTGCTGATGATTAACGATGCCACGGATAAACCTTTCACTCTCATAAAATCCTCCCCAATTCATAAATGATCCATATTTTTCTCGCTCAGCCGTTCCTAATTTCCGAAACAATTCAGAATTTATATAATTCCTATGAAATTAGTAAGGTATAAGTTCGATAAGCCCTATTATAAGAATTGCATTTGGTTCTGTAAATAGAGAACCACAAAAAAATATTTATATTAAACCCATTAATATCCACTTTAAAGCGATAAAATAGCCGTATGTTTTGCGCGGATTTCCTGAATAAATTTCAGTTCGGCCACAACAAACATACGGCTGTATCGAAGGTATACATTTTTTCTAAAAACCACATTTTGATAAACGTTATTGCTCCAAATAATTCATGACATTCGGTAAAATTTGCTCGAGCGCATGAAGACGGAGTGAATACTCAACCAGGCTCTCTCCTTCAAAATGAGCATAGACCAACCCTGCTCCACGAAGCTTGGATAGATGGTCATGAGTAATTCCTTTGGAGAGCTTCAAGTGACGAACAATTTCTATAAATGAACGTGGTCCCTGATGCAGAAAACGCATGATTTTCAGTCTGTTCTTCTCTCCCAAGCTGCGGATTACACGCAAATGATGGGTCGGAATATACTCATGATCTCCCATATACAATCTGGAGGAATAATGGCACAGCAGCGTATCCCCAAAATGCAGGATGACGTTTAGCGGCTGAAAATGAAATTGTGGCACAAGCAGCAGTCTATCCAACCCCTTCATGTCCCGGAACATCAACCCGTTGGTCGCATCGTCGAGTACCTCTTCCTGGGGCGATTGACTTAACTGTTCCTTGCGGTTCTGAACCTCCTGGCGCAGATGTTGTAAGATGGTGGGATCAAGCAAGCGAAAATATTGCTCATTCCAGCCGGTTAAGACATAGGTCATCTTGGTCTGGAAAGCAGAGATATCATCCGTATACGGGAAACTGTACTTGCTAAAAATGTCATGAAGGTCAAGCACTGTTCGTTGGCTGAACCATTCAATAAAATCCTCCGGCTCCTCAGCTTCCACTCGCAGACAGACAAGCAGATACATCCATTTCCAATCATCATCCACGTTCATATGTTGCAAGACAGCAGCAAGCTCAGGGGTTAGCTCTCCTTCTATTTCTTGGGCCCACGCTGTGGATAAATCAATCTTTTTATGCGATTTTCGGCAAATATATGTATGCAAACTGGCCATGAATTCAAATACAGGTGTAAATGCAACCTCAATGCGATAGCTCAATCTCAACCTCTCCTATCTTGCAAAGTTGTTCCATTATACCCTGTTTGCAGCCGTGCATGCTACGATAATAGGGTAAACAAAAAGCCGCACAGTGAAATAATCCACCGTACGGCCTCTCTATAGACTGGGATCTCCTGTCTCCAAAAAATAATACTTTGGATTAGGCGCCTTCGCCTTCAACCATCAGATCCAGCTTAATCACATTCACACGCGAAATCCGCTTATGCTCGGTCTCTTGAATTACAAAGACATATCCACCATACTCTACCGACTGCCCTACTTCGGGTGGGATGGTTTCTACTCTGGAGTATAACCAGCCGCCAATCGTATCATAATCCGCCCGGTCCATATCCAGCCCAAAGCGCTCACTAACCTCTTCAATCAGCATGAGGCCGTCAATGGAGTATTCCATCTCATCCACTTTCTCAATCGCCGGACGTTCTTGGTCAAATTCGTCCTGAATCTCGCCCACGATCTCTTCCATGATGTCTTCAAGCGTTACAAGGCCGGAGGTTCCTCCGTACTCATCAATCAGGATCGCAATCTGTGTCTTGCTGCGCTGCATCCGCTTGAGCAGGTCACTGATCGGAGTGGAATCGGGTACTGCGAGAATCGGCCGAATCACCGAGATGGTATCTGTAAGCTGAGATCGCATCAGGTCTTTAATGTGAATAAAACCGATAATATGGTCTTTGTCGCCGTTATAAACCGGATAACGGGTACGCATGCTTTCACTGGCAATTTCCAGATTCTCCAGCATGGACTGATTGGCATTCAGGCAGATCATTTCCGTCCGCGGAATCATAATTTCACGGGCGGTTGTTGCCGTAAAATCAAATATATTATCAACAAGCGCCAATTCAGTATTGTCAATTAAACCGCTCTTATTGCTTTCTTTCATCAGAATGCGTATTTCATCTTCACTATGCGCTGAGTCATGCTCCGAGGCCGGTGCCATGCGAAATACTCTCAGCAGGCTGTTCGCCATACCATTCAATGCCCATATAAAGGGGTACATTAATTTGTAAAAGAACGTAAGCAGCGCCGCAGACCATAACGTGATCGTCTCTGATTTGCGGATAGCCATCGTCTTGGGAGCAAGTTCCCCGAGTACAATATGCAAAATCGTAATAATAACAAAAGCAATTGCAATGGAGATGCCATGTACGTATACCGGCCCCAGTCCAAATGCAGTAAACATGGGCTCTAACAGGTGAGCAATCGCTGGCTCTCCCAGCCACCCGAGTCCAAGTGAAGCAAGCGTTATACCCAATTGGCACGCGGACAGATAAGCATCCAGGTTGCGTACAATATTGGAAGCATAAATCGCATTTTTATTACCTGTCTCCACCAAAGCTTCAATCCGGCTGCCACGAACTTTGACCATGGCAAATTCTGCCGAGACAAAGAAACCATTCATCAATACAAGCAAAGCAATTAAAAATAAATTTAATATACTCGGTAAGGGGTCACTCAAATTATCATCCTATTCGCCGTCATTCTTCGGCAAATAGGTCCACCTCCTTCGAAAATGTAGGATATTTGCCATTCTGCCGCTCATATGCAGTTTCAACTTCCCAATGCGTTCACCTCCACCTTTTTCTGTCGAATAACAAGGATATGCTTCTTTTATTATATAATTCTACACTACACAGTCAATCCGTGTCCTATGACAACGAAATGATGCATACGGGCTATTTCGTTAACAAATGTATTGAATACTCCGTTTTTTTTACGTTTTACTAACAAATATATGCATCTTCTTGCTCACGGTTTAACTTTTCTCTTACGCTTAGTTAATCATCCAGCTATATACTTCCAAATAGAACAACAAATTGATCTCGGAGGTATGTTCATGAAAAGCCATCATGCTATGAAATGGAATGCTTTACTACTCAGCGCGGCTGTTGCGATGACAGCCGTGCCTTGGCAGGTCAATGCTGAACCCGTATCTGCCCAGCAACAGACGGCCCCTGCCGCATTTACCATTTTACCTATTGACCGTGCTCAGATTCTCGCAGGCCAGAAGCTCGATTTCCTGGTTGAGCTGAATGGTGCCAAGCTGAAATCGAATGATATTAAAATCCAGGTTAATGGCTTGTCTCCGGACAAATACTTCGGCAAGTCCGGAACGTGGACAAGCAGCAACGACTTGAGCACGGAATACACCATTCGGGATGTTACTTTTAAAGAGAGTGATTCCATTGTGGTAACCGCGGAAACGATTGCTACAGGCAAGCGTACATATTCAAGGGTCGTATACCAAGTGTTTGATCCTTCCAAAGATACGGCCCTACTAACAAACGGTGAGCAAGCCAAAAATGTCGTTCTGATGATTGGCGATGGCATGAGTGCCAATATTCGCACCGCCGCTCGTGTTGTATCCAAGGGTATTAACGAAGGCAAATTCAAGGGTTGGCTGGAGATGGAGCAAATGGATGCGATGGGCATGGTCACGACGTCTGGTATGGATTCCATCGTCACCGATTCGGCCAATAGTGCTTCCGCTTATGCAACTGGCCACAAAACGGCAGTCAATGCCGAGGGGGTCTACCCGGACAATACACCAGACCCTTTTGACGATCCGAAGGTGGAAAACATCGTTGAGCTGGTCAAACGCACCCGTGGCATGGCTACTGGCCTTGTAACGACTGCGGATGTGACAGATGCAACACCTGCTGCAATGGCTGTACATACACGTAAGCGCGGTGAACAAGAAGCGATCGCAAGTATGTATCTGAATGAAGCGAATCGACCAGATGTTATTCTGGGCGGTGGACTGGAGTGGTTCCTTCCAGCAGCTGACGGCGGAAAACGCAAAGATGGACGCAATATTGTAGAGGAGTTCAAAAAAGAAGGATATACCTACGTTACAGATGCAACGAATCTGGACAAGTCTGCCTCTACCAAATCTTTGCTGGGATTATTCCGCAAAGGCAACATGAACGTATATTATGACAGAGAATACACGAAGCCCAACAATACCGATATTGTGGGCAAGGACACGGACCAACCTACATTGATGGAAATGACCGACACAGCCCTTCAGGTGCTGGAACAGAATAAAAACGGATTTTTCCTGATGGTCGAAGGTGCATCGATTGATAAACAGGCTCACACGATGGATTTTGAACGTTCCGTATGGGATGCAATTGAATTCGATCAAACGGTGGGCCGGGTTAAGGAATATGCGAAAAAACACCCGGATACGCTCGTTATCGTCACATCCGATCACGGTCATTCCCTTACCCTCAACGGAACGTATAACACGGAAGCCGCCAAAGGTAAATCAGGCGACGAACTCCGTGAATTGATCGGCACATATGCTGATTCCAAGTTCCCGACGTATGTGGATGCAAACGGAGATGGCTTCCCGGACAATCCGGATTCCGAGTGGAAGATCGCTGTTGGCTGGGGCAATATGCCGGATAACAATGAGAATTATCTCGCTAATCCGGTGCCAATCAGTCCTACCATTCAGGACCCTAACGTCAAAGACAAAGCATGGTATATCGCTAACCCGGACAAAGACCCGGACGGTGTTCACTACACGGGTAATCTGCCTCATGATGAAGGCCAGGAAGTCCACACATTCGACGATGTGCCAATCAATGCCTCGGGACCCGGGTCACGCCTGTTCTCAGGCTATCTCGATAATACGGACGTGTTCCGCAAAATGGTAACCGCATTGAAATTGGATGCGTCCAAGTAGAATACGGTTGAACTAACAAAAGAGTATCCTAGCTCATGCTCAGGCATGGCGGGATACTCTTTTTTCATGATTTTATGGATAATGAGATCAGATGCATGTTAGTTTACCAATTAATGTTCACTGCTACTACTGCTTTTACTGCTTTTACTGCTTCTATTGCTTCTATTGCTTTTATTCAGTTTCTGATTGCATCCATCATTCTCTATAAGATCACTACGTTCTCATTAACGGTGTCCCAGCGCCACGGCCTACCTTTCCCTTCGCCTATCTGAAGACCGCCAATCCATGATGTATCATGTCTTAATCGTGCCCAATCTGCTTCTCCGCTCAGCACCTGAATACCGAGTTCGGTCAAAGACAAGACACCGTGGCGGAATTCGTCATGATGCTGCTGGAAGGTAGGAAAAGCTTGTACACCCTTTATTTGAAGTAAAGCATGAGGTTCCTCCGTCATTCTCTTCAGATGAGCCCAGTACTCCAGATCACCCATTCCCAAGATATGCAATTGATCTCCAACATGCTTGAATAATGAATAAGGGCTATCCACGCCCTCTCTTACGGCCTCCAGTGTGGATTGCTCAATTATGCCCAGTCCGTTCGATACAGAAGGCAGACGGGACAGGTGGGCCTTGAATGCAGCATGTGCAAAAGGGAGCACCGATGTATTTTCAAGCAAGTAGTCCTTGTGGTCCTGAATGTCAGATGATGCATACGCTGCCCAAAACTCGCTGCCAGCCTGGATTTCCTCTGCCCCCATCACATGCCAGGTACCTGATAAACGTCCGATCTGTGTGGATGTGAGTTGCCCAAGTCCCCGAAAATGCTCAATATCCGGGTAGGTATCGATGCATAACAGATTCAGCTTGGTATTCTTCAGGTCCTGTTCCTTGAAATAGTGCAGCAGATGCGATAGCATCGCCTGATCGTAGAGGTCATACTCAAACCACAGTACGATCTCTTCATATTGATGGAATGAGCGAAGTGTCTGCTCAAGTTCCTTGATTTTCAAATATTCAGTCTGCGGAATGCCCAAGTGCTGCTCCA
Source organism: Paenibacillus sp. FSL W7-1088 (assembly GCF_037969855.1). Taxonomy (NCBI): domain Bacteria; kingdom Bacillati; phylum Bacillota; class Bacilli; order Caryophanales; family Paenibacillaceae; genus Paenibacillus; species Paenibacillus sp. FSL W7-1088. The sequence continues at coordinate 3,547,550 of NZ_CP150216.1, read as the reverse complement.
AATATTGCGCTCGTCCACTTCGTGCCTTTTCATTCCTCATATTTCTCGTTATCGGTCCAAATGTATAAAGCTCTCGCCAAACCAGAATTTCACCTTGAATCCCGCTTTGTCTTAACCGATCTGCCGCATGGTCACCATTCATAATGTGAAGCATCCCTTTTCCTCCTTCGTATAATTCACTAAATACTGAAATCACGTCGGCCACAGGCAATGAACGTCTTAGCCTGGATCTGGCATCATACAACCGTTTCTTCAGAGCCGGAACATGAACCCCGAGGAATTCCGACATCTCCTTGAGGGAGTAGCCCTGAAAATAAAACAGTTCAACAGCAAGCTGCATGGAGGTTGGCAAAATGGAAATCGAATCTCGCAGAAGGCGATGCACCTCTCCTTTCAAAGCCTGTTCTTCGGGATTATGAGTCTGATCCTCTTCTTGAATTACATCCTGAATCTCCAGAACCGGGACAGTGCCATGCTGCTTACGCCTCATTAGACGGTAACACTGTCTCTCCACGATAACTTTGAACCACCCGGGAAAAGCATCGGGATTGTCCAGTTTGGACAAATTCGCAAAGGCCTCTGTGAACGCCTCTTGTACCACATCTTCGGCCAGGAACGTATCCCCTAATTTTTGATAGGCGACAGCCAGTGCCATCCCGCGAAATTGCGTCACCAGCTGTTCATAAGCCTCGGCTTGCCCCTGGATTGCTCCCTCGATCCATGTCTTCAATATGTTTTGCTCCTTCCTGTGCGCTTGCTGCTTGATGTATTTATCTTTAAGTGCCTTGATTTGAGAAAAAGGTTACTTCTGTTTAGGTTCATTTTTTATTTGTTTATTTGTTTATTTATTTCTTTAATGCTCTATACCATCATATAGGAAAAGCTGCCCCGTTTGCGTAATAACATCCGCATTCGAGACAGCCTGTGTATGGCCGTATTATATTATGTTCTCTTTTCCCTGCTAATTAACGTCTGCTTGGTTGTTGCGGATAGTTCCCGATCACACCTGGATATTGATACAACAACGGCTCATCGAATGTGGCGTAGTCGAAATTGACCATCAAAAGCATGATCCGTTTTCCAGTGTTAGGGTCACTGATAATGATATGGTCACGACCAGCTGCTTCCAGAATACCTTGGAAAATGCGGGCATTCCACTCTTTGTTTCCTTCGTAAGTCATGTAGAATGTTCCACATTTACCCAGGTTAAGCCGTAAAATATTTTCGATGTAGGATTGTTCAAACTGTGGCGCAGTTGTGGTTGCAACTCCACCCGTAGGTGTCATTGGAGCACCGCTTGATACGAGCGGAGGTACGCTTGTGGAGCTAGGTGAAACCATGCCTGGAGTTGGCGACATCATCGGCATTCCGTTACCAATTTTATAGGATGTTCCTTGGACTTGCGAATTGGCCTGTTGGCCCATAACCTGTGTTGGTTGATAAGGCTGGTTAATCATCATGATTCCTCCCAAAATTTAATATACGGATGGACAGTCTTCGCCTGTCGGACTGAAGAAACAATGCGCCTTGAAGCGGCCTGTATTTTGCTGGTTATACCAGGTTGGAGGGCATTCCCCCACGGGACGGAAAAACCACAGAGAGTTGCTGGCTGGCCAGAAGCGTTCACCATTAATGACACGCTGTGCCAAGCGTATTTCTGATTGTCTTGCCCGTTGGTAGAAGTACCCTTTTTGCGTAGACTCGAAGCCACCCGGATTCTGAAACACCATTCGATTAATGTCCCGAATATCACCGAAATCCAAGCAATCACCAAGCACCCGGTTTACCCCTACATTGCCTACAAGCAGCATGCCTTGTTCGCCGTCACCTTCAGCCTCCGCTCTCATCAGTCTAGCGAGCAGCTTGACGTCTTCCGAGTTGGCTTTAATAACAGCCATATCCTGTTTCCTCCCTTGTTGAACCTCTTCATCACCGTATATAATATTGTGCAGATGCCCATTCGGTGACACGATTTTATTTTTTTACCATAAAAAAAGCCCGGAACCTCACCTTATGTGAAGTCCCGAGACATAACATTTCCTATATAACCTGCCTATTCAGGGCTTGGCTTGAATCCAGTAATCGTATGCATGTACAATATTGCCTTTGTAGGCTTTATACTCGCTTAACAGATCTGGAAGCAGTGCCAGCTGACGCTCCATCTCCGCTGCTCCCTTATCATAAAATGAAATATGTCTACCTTCAAAATTCTCTTTCATCTCCACCGAGATCAACAGCGGTTTACCCAAACGATCCGCAATTTTCATTTCCTGACTGACCACGTCGGCAATTCCATTGGAGCCTTCGGCAATGTTGCGGAATGCCATCAGAGAGACGTGATCCAGCGTTGTGATCATGTATTCACTGACAGACATGTCTCTTCCCGGTAACGGGAACGTATCCAGCCAAACGGCCAGATCGGCACTCGTTTCCAGATCACTGTCCTTTTTCGTCTCTTCGTGGAAATAAGCAATATTGGCAGCCCATTCGGTCAGCAGCGTATCCCGATCATTTTCCCATTCAGGTAAGGTGTATGGCTCAATATCGAGATGGATTCCCTTAAAGCGTTCATCCGGTTCCGATTCGGCGTTATAATTTTTCACATAGTCGATCAAGCGTTGTATCCGTGGCCGATTTTCCTTTTTACCCCAGATTGGATGGCCGCCCATAGCGTGAACCTCAATACCTTGAGCCTGTGCACGTTTCACAAAACTACGATAGCTGGAATACGGTTGATCCAAATCAAGCCGGACGTATAACCAATTAATGTTTTGCGCTTTGGCGAACTCCAGAATGTGATCTCCACCGTCATTCGTAACCTGAGAAGCCTGCCAGATATAGGTTCCTCGGATTTCAGGTTGATTGGATGGATTCTCTGGTAATGGTACTTCCCCTGGCTCCAGCTGCCCCCAGTACACGATGTCATGCACAGCTGAACCTGCATAGGAAGCATGATCTGTGAATGCAGATGCCACTTCACTTAAGACACTCTCCAATTGCGCCGCACCTTTGCCAGCAAAAGTCGTGAACTCTTCTCCAGGCATCGGCTTGGTGTTTACGCCAACGGTAATCGAGCCATTTCTGGCGTCAGCCCATATCATTTCTTGTTCTACCAAACGTATAATTCCATTGTTTCCTTGCGCACTGTCACGGTAAGCGAGCAGCGTAATATGATCAAATTGTCCGATAAACCAGTGTGACAACGACTCGTTATCCGCATCGTCAGTCGTTCTGCTACCCGTCACCGTGTAAGAATCCAGCCAAAAAGGCAAGTCGACATTCACTTCAACCGCCCCATCCTTTTTCACTTGTTCCAGCAAGAGCTTCATATTGACAACCCAGGACTGCACCAGCGGTTTGGCATCTTCTTTCCACTGTGGCAATACATAAGGTTTGATATCCAGGTGAAGGGCGTCAAATCGCTCTTCCGGCTTTGCGGCCAGGTTATACTTACTCACCCAGGACGCCAGCTTGAGCATCGGACCTTCACGACCGCTGACTGCCCATGACGGATCTCCACCAAGAGCTTCAATTGCAATTCCAGCCTTGCTGGCTTTGGATATAAATGTATGATAGACCTCCTCTGACAGATTCATATCCACATTCACATATAGTCTGTTAATCTTATGTTTAGCCGCATTCTCCAGCAGCTCATTTCCTCCATCACTGACAGACTTGGCCTGCCATACCCAGGCTGCTCGTATATCTGCGTCAGCTTCAGCAGTAGATTCAAAGCCTGTCATTATAATCCCTCCAATCAGCAGTAGTAGCCAAAACACTTTCCGGGATGAGTTCCCGAACATAATCTCCCTCCATTCCTGTACTGTGGTAAAATCACATTTATTATAGCAACCGAGTTATCAAAATCAAATAAGCCCAAGTGCTTAACTTGGGCTTATTTCTGCTATGTTTTCAAAAGTTTACAATTGACCGGAGAAATCCCGGTACTAGTCCTCATATATCATTTTTCGGGTCATGCCCCCATCAATAATCAGGTTGGTCCCTGTGACAAAGGTATTGCTCGGATCGGACAAATATAAACAAGCACGGGAGATATCCGAAGGAACGCCTACACGTCCTGCCGGGTGCTGTTCATGGTCCTCTGGCTTCAATTTTTCAACATTGCCTGTCTCAATCCATCCCGGACTGATACAATTGACCCGAATTTTGTCCTTACCCAAGGAGACCGCCATCGCGTGCGTCAACGCCACGATCGCACCCTTGGATGCAGCATAGGCCTCTGTTTCCGGCTCTGACATGAAGGCACGTGTTGAGGACATGTTCACAATCGCTCCACCATTTTCGTTGTGCTTCATATGTTTGCCTGCTTCCCGACTTGCGAGAAAGCAACTTCGCACATTGGTATTGAGTATATCGTCCCACTCTTCCAGCGTTAACTCATAGGGAGATTTCCATCTGGAGACACCTGCATTGTTTATGAGCACATCAATTTGTTTGAATTCATCCATTGTCGTTTGAATGAGGTTCGTTATATCCTTCTCTTGACGTACATCACATTGAACAAAAATCGCTTCTCCACCTTCATTGCGAATCGAAGCTGCCGCCGCAGCCCCTTCCGCTTCCTCATAGTCGGCAAGTACGACTTTAGCCCCTGCAACCGCATAGGCCTCAGCTACACTTCGACCGATTCCTTGAGCTGCTCCCGTCACAACCACGACTTGATCTGTAAATGACATCATTAGTTCCTCCTCTATTGGGATGGTCCATTCATCATATAAGTCTACATCGACTCACCGAATATGAACCATAATATGAATAAAGTCTCTTCTTATATACAAACATGTTAGCCCCATTAAGAAACGCTTGTCCATAAAAGAATATTAAAAAAAGCTTACGCCACTATGGCGCAAGCCAGCCGGTTTATCCGCGTACACGCTCTGAATACAAACGATTGTAGCGTTCAAAGCCTACATAACGCGTTCCCTTGAAAGAGAGTCGACCTTCATCTCCCTCGGCGCACAAGCCGTACTCATCACCATTCACCTTGAATTCGAGCCGATCCCCGCTCTCCACTTCAAAAGTGATGTAATAAAGCGTACGGGCTGTACTTCCTGGTTCGGAGTGCGACTGACTCATCTGCATTCTCCTGCTGGTAATCCGTGAAGGTACAGTAAGCAGAGGCTCTGAGTTATTGCGCCCCCATCTCCATACCTCTTTCCCTACCGACAGAAGAACAATACCTATAATCAGGACAAATACTACCGGAAAGACGGTTCCAAAAAAATCAAACATCCAGGATGATTCAATGCCCATGTCTCTCCCCTCCGTTCATCAAACCTAGGACAGCCGGAGTCTTGACCCGTCTCCTGTAATATATATGCACGTTAACACGGAACTTGTTATTCGGATCCAAATCCAATATGTATTAACATATCAATGCGCTCTTCCTAATGAAATCCTCGGCACCGACTGGGATAGCGCCTTGATGAATGAGCATTATCCCAGTTGAGGTACCCTCCCCCCTCTCTATGCTAATTGAGTAATAACCAGGTGTGCCGAAACGGGTCTTGTTCCTCCGGCAAGGGGGGTCATGGTTAGTGCCGTTGATTCTCCAGCTGGATTTCGTACAGTCAGTATGGAGTTAATGACTGTTGTTTGCACGATAGCCATTCCTGGCATCTGACTTGTGCCTGTTGCCCGCCCCACTACGGAATTGGAGAGGTCAGCGCCATTAAGTGTTAACATAAGTTGCCCAGCTTCATTCATACTTCCCTGGAACAAAACTAGATACGTACCGATTGCAGCCAAATTAAATGTACTCGGTCCTGTACGAGTAATTGTAGTCCCACTTGTAGGTCCATCTTGCGGAAAACTTACGTCCGTGCCTGGAGCGACCGTTGCCGCATTGTCTGGAGGCATCAGCGCAAAGAAATCAGCAAATCCCAGAACTCCTCCGGCTGCACCTGTAGCTCCAGTAACACCCGTTGCTCCTGTGACGCCTGTTGGACCAGCAACACCTGTCGCACCTGTCACCCCAGTGGCACCCGTTGAGCCTGCCACTCCTGCCACTCCCGTGGCACCGGTGGAACCCGTTAGACCCACAACACCAGCTGCGCCTGTCACCCCAGTAGGCCCCGCTGGACCTGCCACTCCTGCAACACCCGTAGCTCCAGTGACACCGGCTGGACCCGCAACACCAGCTGCGCCCGTGGCCCCAGTCGCACCAGGAAAGCCTTGCGGTCCAATAGCGCCAGCTGGGCCGGGCACACCCTGAGGTCCTTGTGGACCCACAAGTCCTTGTTCCCCAGGAATACCCTGCACGCCCATCGGTCCGGCTGGACCAGCCAGTCCCTGTGGACCCATGGCTCCCGCTGGTCCCGGTTGACCTTGAGGTCCTTGTGGACCTGGAGGGCCTCCGGCTGGACCCTGAGCTCCAGGTGGTCCTTGCACCCCTTGCTGGCCCTGAATTCCCTGTACGCCCTGAATTCCCGGAATTCCCTGTGGTCCTGTGGGACCAGTAACCGTAGGCGTAATAATTTTCACTTTAGGCGGCGGACATTTAACCTGAACTAATTTCTTTGCCACCTTCACTTTGCAATTTTTTCTTTTAGATTTGCAAGGATATACCGTTACCTTTTTTCTCCTAGATCGCTTCTTTTCTTCTGAACTGCTCATCGTTTGGACACCTCCCTATAGACATAGTTTAATGTACGTATGTCGTTAGTTTAGTGTATGGACGGAAAACCATTCTCAACTAAACTACAACCTATATTTAGGAAAAAAAGGCTATTTGCTTGGTAGATTAGCCCTTTTTAAGAGGAATAATGCAAAAAAAGACTCTGACAGCGTTAGCCGACAGAGGTATAACATTCCATATTAATAAAGCCAAGCCTGTATAGAGTTGGCTGCGGAAAGGCCTCTACACAATCCAAATTTATAACAATTCATATGAGCTTATCTGAGAAGTAAACGAGCAGTGACACTCAAGCTTATTGTTTATTCAAACACCCAAAAAGAAACGTCCCCGTTTAGAGACGTTTCTTAATGAATTGACGGTAATATTAAGAATATTGGATACTCATCCTATGAGTCTAAGCGTACATCAGATCCATCTTACTGCTCTTTTCTATCTGAATTCAACTGTAGTCTTCATCAACACGTACAAGTTTAACTCGTCCGCTTTGCCTGTCGATTGATTCAACTACTCCCTTTATCTCTTCATCGTCGAACGGATTGAATACAGTCAATTTGATTGACCTGCGTTCCTGATACGATTCGAAGATAGCTTCTTCAATGAGCTGGATCTCCTGTTCGTCCGGTACCGGCTTTCCTCGTCTTTCCTGCACAACTCATTTCCTGAAGAAAGGCCTCACGATGTTCGGGAAGAATAATTCGAGATCCTTCAAAAATACCGTTACCTGTCAATTTACTAGCCATACTACACACGCCCCTTAATACTCAGTCCAGTAATTTATATTCGATGAATTGGTTGGCGACATTGCCTTGGGCAGCTTAGGCTTTTTCCTCTTCTCGCTCCCATCCCTCCAGGAATCACAATATTGGCCGTATTAGACTTATCCTCCCAGCGTATGGATACGTCGTTTTGTGATCTTGCCGCTTTGATCCTCATAAATAATCTCAACCAACCCAAGTATTTAACTGGCATGTTCATCCTTTCGATAAGAACATTTGTTTGCATTATATGCGAACTCACGTTCTTTATACAACAAGAAAAAAGCCCCATTAACTTAGAGCTACTTAGATGTAAGTTTCGCTCTAAATTATATGTGACAAGGATAATAATATTGTGGGCTAATCCTATTTATACATCATTATTTGCCAACTAAGACCCAAAGTAAACATCGAGCTTCCCAGTAGGAGGAGTTGTTGCCATCCAAACTGCTGCCAGATTGTCCGGAGCAAACGTTGTAGCAGTAATATAATCCCCTATCAACACAGTCGGTACTGGAGAATTGCCATTGGGATTAAATGAGGTTGTCGTGAGTCTGCGGTTCGCAAAGGTAGCTCCTCCGTCAAATGATTCAGCAACATAAACGTCTAAAAGAAACCCATTGATTTGATTCGAATAATAAATGACCCTTATTGTTCCCGTGAATGGCGACACAGTAATGGATGGAAAGAAATTTTGTGAACCTGCTGGTGCTCCGGTAATACTAACGGGATCTGACCATAAAAGTCCATCTGGAGATTTACACAAGAAAATATCGGTGTAGCCATTCCTTGCATCGTTCCAGGTCGCATAAACAGAACCACTGTTTGGCCCATTGGATATATCAGCACCCAAACTCAAATTTGTCTGCACTCGAAAAGCATAATCGGGAACGGGTAATGGCGAAGGTGCGGGTACCACGGAAGAAATTAATGTAGATTGTCGATTAACCGGCGGTTGGAATGAAGCTCCTCCATCATAAGAGATTCTTAATAAAGCATACGGAGTATCCGGGCCTGTAGTAATATATCCTGCGTATACTTCGCCACTAAATCCAACTGCAATAGCCGCTCTATCATGAAAACCTCTGGGGCTTGAAATTCGGCTTGGAGTTTCCCATGTTACTCCCTGGTTCAAAGATCTTTGCAAAAAAATAGATGAGGCCAACGTAGCAAGAGGGGTGTAGCCAACATAAGCATTCCCTCTGTACGGACTCCCTGGAGAGCGATCTACTGCAATAAAAGGCTCATCATTATGAACAATAAGGCCATATCCCTTGTTCACAAATACTGGAGGTGACCAAGTCACTCCATCATCCAGGGATGTATAGCTAATAATCGTACCATCATTGTCTCCGTTAAATATGTGAACCGTCACAATAAACGTGCTCGGAAAGGTATAATCAATGGTTGGGGCTTCTGCACCAGCATATCCTGCAGGCTGCTGTAAAATAGTAGTCGACCATGTCTGTCCAGTATCGGTAGAGCGATAAAACCCTATAAGTGTAGGGCCTGTACTTGTATCAACAGCAACGGCACACATAATATTAGGAAGTAACTCGTTGGAAGCGATCGAGGGTTCAAATTGATTCCCACCGAGTGCACCTGTAATATTAACAACTGGCAAATCGCTTACCTCCATTTCGTTAATTAAGGGATGTTGGTAAATCTATCAACCCATATCATTTCAGACTGTAACACACGTTGAATAACTCCACCTGTTGAATCTACACCGTATACATGAATAATTGTACTCGTAGCACTAAAGTAGTCACTTTGAACTTCATAAAACGCTGCTGTAATGAGCGGGTAAACAAGTGTCCGGGAGACCTGAGGTCCAATTTGGAATAAATCATGACCGATAGGAACTCTTGCATTTTGAGTTGTATCCCATTTAAATACTTCTAGTTCAATGTTTGCAGGAATATTAAGAGAGTCGTTTATACAAGTTACAATAATCTGGGTGGCCATGCTTCCACTTGTTGGCGAGTTATAAATCAATCCCGTAGAGTTTGGCATTGGAATTAACCTCCTCTCATTTGAAAAAATGAGAATTTTATTACAATAATATTGTACGTCAACATTCATTTGAGTGGCTCGGCTTCTGTATAGATACAGTATTTAAATACCCCCTGCTATCCCTGTAGGGGGGCATGCTCACAAGTACAAGTAGGAGGTAGACCCATGAATTAAATATATGTTAAAAAAATTTAAAAGTGCCACAAATTTTTAGATTGGGAATGCAACTACCTTGAAGTACAACAGCACAGGAGACATCACTTACATTTATGTGAAGTAGGGCAGATAAATATTATCAAGCGGTCCAGATCCTCAAACGATTACTGGGCCGCAAAGCTGCAGCTGAGCTGCGGTCAAACAAGCACCGGAGGCGTTATGTGATTAAACAATACATGTAGAAAAAAATGGCCATCTCCCAAGATACCGTCCACCAAGTGCCCAACCGCGACCATGGCAAAAATAAAGACCTTCGGGCAATCCCGATAAGGCCAATTTTACTCTTAAGTTTTCCAGTAGCTCCACCTGCAGCAACACCCGTCAAATAATCCAGTATTACAAAGAACAGCAATACTCCACGCACAGCAGACCAACCCCCAAATTATGCCGCTATTGAAGCTGTGCGTTTCATCATAACCAAGTCAATAGTCAGTACATCTTAAATCTAAAAGTATGATTTATATGCTATTTAGCGTCCATCATTTTGTTGATGAAGCATAAATTAGTTTTATAGTTCAATGAAACTTCTTGCCTTTAAGCGGATAACTCTTTCAAACCAAAAACATATGATATTTCAAAATAATAGATTGGAGGAAAACATTATGGTTCGTACGCTTGACGCCCGGACTTCGCTTGGGTCTAACGGCGTTGCTCCGTTTAATGTCCCGCTCGTTCCAAATACTCCTACTTTGGTGGGTATCGTTGGTCTGAACATTGTCAATCCAGGATTAGTTATTCGCACTCAATTTAACGGAACCTATCGGATTTCGGTAGCAGATTTGTCCTCACAACCTTCTTCCATTCGATTTGAAATATTCAGAGGCTCGACTAATACAGGTACCCCGATTTATGTCGTTTCCCAACCTATATTTCCTTCTGAGGGAAGCATACTGGCAAGCTTCGATGGTTCTGATTTCAATGTGCCTCCTCCTCCTACCGGGCAGCTTATCTATTCTTGTTTTGTGACATTTGTTCCGGCATCTCCATCAGAGCAAGCCAGCCGCGTTGGCCCAGAATGCTTCAATGCGGTTGTATACAGCGACGATTAACTCAATGCTAAAAGGACTCTATGAAAATAAGGAAGGAGGAAATTTCATGGTTAAAACGTTAGATGCACGGACTTCCCAAGGCTCCAACGGACAGAACATTGTAACCCCCAGCTTTACGAATGGAGTCCCACAATTATTCGCTCAGGTTGGACTACAGGTAAATAATCCAGGGATGGTTATCCGGACGTTTTTTTCGGGTATTGTTGAAGTTACTGCCGATCAACTGCCTGTTAACGGAAATCTTGTCATAGAAGTTTACCGAGGATTGGGTAGTTCTCAGCAGCTTGTTTATCGTGCGGGTACAATCGTTCTGGACAACCCATTTTTCAGTCCTTGCGTGTTAAGCTTTTCCGGTTCAGATTATAATGTGACACCACCAGTGAATGGGCAGCTTGTCTATTCTGTGTACGCTATATTCACTTATAATCCAATTTACAATGTTAGCAACCTGCGCCTAGGACCTGAAAGTTTCAATGCTACAGTTTATTCCAACGATTAATATAAATTTCAATAATAGTTAGGAGTTAATTTCGCGATCATTTTCTCACTTTGTATTTATTAGTTCTAAAAAGGAGAGCTGAACTCATTATCTCTCCTTTATACTGTAATTCATTTTCTAACAAACAGATTCCTTACTAAACTCAATGTCTTTCAATAATTCTAACGCCAATGCGGTTGCTAAGATTTTAATTGCCCCAAGCTTAATTCTTCTCAATTGATTTTGCAACGAGTGGGTCATCGAGATGAAAAAAATAACTCTGGGATTATATACTCATGTCACTCAGAAAATGCAAAATAATGCGGACCAAAAATTAAAAAAACATTTTGCTGAAGTGTTAAAAATGAGTGTGCTGCAGGAAATGTGATTTTTTTTAGTGATTTTTTAAAATAAGAAAGCCCCCTGTTGGGGGCAAAACGTTGATATATCAGCTTTTTTTGATCAGTTTTGATAACTAAGCGTACATCAGATCCATGAACCCTCGGGTTACTTCTCCACCATCCGTCTGCTCCGGTTCATCTGCCTGTGCGTATTTCGCCATGCAGGCTTTAACTTCTTCCTCGGTGGTACAACGGTTGGCATCATCACATGTGTAGCATAATTGGAGCATGTATCTGGTTAACTCGTCCGCTTGCGTGAATTGAGCTTGTTCATTCGTTCTCATGTTCATCACTCCCATCTCTTCTTGAATTCAATATAACATCATTTGAAGGGATTTATTGTGATTTAATTCACAAGGTAAGTGAAATGAAAAGAAACCCGCAGGTTCCTCTTCTAAAGACGTTCTATTCTAGAGCAATTATAGTACTTTCCAGCGCACACCGCCGTCTACGGTTTGCAGCAACAGCGATCTTTTGGCATCCGTATTTTCGACCAAAATCCAGCCTAGTTTCGAAGAAACCATTTGGAGCTTGACGATCTCCGGGTATTCTTTGAGAATGTTTTCCAATACTTGACTTGCAGGAAGTGCCTTCCATGTCTTGCCAGCATCTTTCGTATAATAAGTCTTTTCATTCTGCATGACCCAGCCTTCCGAAGAATTCAGAAATGTAGGAGTCAGACCACGATTGATTCCGGTTTGTTTATTCAAACTGAACGTTGATAACTGCCAGCTCTCTCCACCATTGGTTGTGAAAAAACCGTTGAATTTGGTGCTTTCCCCTTGAGAACAGGATATCGACATCCAAGCTGTTTGAGCTTCCCGTCCAAAAAACTGTGGAGAGCTGATATTAAAATTACCACATCCGTTAAATTTGTTTCGGTCAAAGAACGACGGTCCCGCCTTCCAATGCTGGCCACCGTCCGCTGTAACGTACAATTTTGGCGTACCGAACTCTAGAGCGGTCAAGAACCCGTGATCCGCGTCCGAGAAAGTCAACCCAGTCGTATACCCCCGTGTAGGGATCTCCGCAGATGCTGGTTTGCCGTCCTCGTCACTGGATGTCATCTGATTCCAGGTAATACCGCCATCTTCTGTAAGATAGAGTTTCTTGTCTTGCTTGCCTATGGAAGTATCCACTGTAGTCAATATCCAGCCTTTTTCAGGAGAAACAAATGTAATGGCCGTCACCTTATCCGTCTTCGACAAAGAGGACAGGCTCCAGCTCGCTCCTCCGTTGTTCGTGCGCAGCACCATTGTATCTGTTCCGCCCATTCCTTCACGAACAATCCATCCATGTGTACGATCTACAAAATAAATGCTTTGTCCATATTGCGGATTAGCAGGAAACTGTACATTTTCCGAAGGTGAGATGTTAGTCCAGGTACTTCCCTGATCCTGAGTATAATACAGACGCAGGGCGTTCCGCGTCACTCCCCATGCTAATCCACCGTTACCATTAAGCAACTGGAAATCGGTTAAACGGGTCTGAATTTGATATTTGGCTGTATCCGCAGCTTGTGTACTGTTTGCGGGGGGAACAACAGTTAAGGTCTGGCCCATATTCCCGTTATCTTCTTGCTCCTGCGGAGGCTCTGCCACCGGGGTCTCTACCGAATCGGTGCAAGCCGCGAGCAGTGCAGCTATGCCGATAAACAGCAGTGCTGTCTGCGCGATTTTGATCCATTGCGAACGCAAGTGGTTTCCACCTCTCTCATCCAATAAGCAGGCGCGCATGCCTGTCCATTCATGTTGTTTTTACGATTCATCTGAATCCACTTCTCCTATTCTACCACAAACGATGTCGAAAAGGTTCATCTCCACTCCCTGGAAGCAGACAGCGATCTTTTTGCTGCATCTGTTTTTTCTATAAAACATAAACCAGGTTTTCGACGAAATTTTCCGTAAAAAGACATGAAATGTGAAAAAGTTTATAGACACGACTCGCTTTTCGCACGCTTTTCCCTTAATATGAATGGAAGTATACCCCAAAAAGGAGAGGATATGAAAATGGTAAACAGTGCAGCGCTCAAACCAAGTCGTGTCGTTATTGTAGGCATGGGTGCGGTGGGAACAACAACGGGATACACGCTGATGTTAAGACAGCGTTCGTCCGAGTTGGTATTTGTGGATGTGAATCATGATAAGGCTACTGGCGAAATGCTGGATATGAACCACGGTCTCCCTTTTACCGGAGGCGTTAAAGTCTGGGCAGGCGATTACTCCGACTGCAAAGACGCAGACATCATTATTATTACAGCGGGTGCTTCCCAGAAACCAGGAGAAACTCGCATTGATCTGCTGAAGAAAAATGCAAGCATTTTCAAAGAGATCATTGAACGTATTACTGAAGTTAATTCCCATGGTATTCTTTTGATTGCAACGAATCCTGTAGATATTTTGTCCTATACCTCATGGAAACAAAGCGGATGGCCTGCTTCTCGCGTAATTGGTTCCGGTACGTTACTGGACAGTGCACGTTTCCGTTACCTGATTGGTAAAAACAAAGGAATTGATCCACGCAGCATTCACGCTCATATTATCGGGGAGCATGGCGATTCTGAAGTACCCGTATGGAGTCTCGCCAACGTTGCAGGAACGAATCTGGAGCTGGATGAAGAAACACAACAAGATATCTTCGACCGGACCAAAAATGCGGCTTATGAGATTATTAATGCCAAAGGAGCCACTTCCTATGCAATTGCGCTTGCTTTGGACCGAATTGTAGCTGCCATTCTGGGCAACGAAGGCTCCGTACTGAACGTATCCACATTGCTGGAAGATTATAATGGCGTATCAGATGTATATCTGGGTGTTCCATGTGTGGTTGATCGCAACGGCGTGCGTGAGATTCTGCCACTGCCTTTGAATGAGACGGAGAAAGTCGCTTTCCAGGCCTCTGCTAACAAATTAAAAGAACAAATCGCTGGATTGGAATAGTATACTTAAAAACCAGTAAGCACCTGAATTCCCTTAATAACGGATATTCAGGTGCTTACTATTCATATAATCCACAAATAAGTTTACATAATATATCTTTTGTTAATCTTTAATTTATATATTTTTTGTTCCCTCCTAATTATCAAGATGCTACCACACTGTAACTGATAATATTTACCAACTCTCAGTTACTCTAAATACCACATCAACTGTGTTCGAACCTGCACCACCAATATTCGATACGGCTAAAGTTACAACCTGATTTTCCGGAAGAGTGAAATTCAAAAGTTCTGAAGAGGCCAATATTCTGGTATTCCCTGCTCCCCCTCCTGTAATGCCTTGAAACACCACTTCTCCTCCTGTAATTGTTGTAGAGATATTGTTGACCAGCAGTGCGGTTTCGCTATCAGGAATAATGGTTGTAGCCGTGGGATAATTAACAAAAGATCCATTTAGCGTCCCCCCCACAAGAACTTGGTAACTTAGATCAACGGATGAAATAATATTGATTTCTTCCAAATTCACCTGTACCGAATTCGTTCTAGCTGAACCTGCTGGAAACACAGCTTTTCTAGTAAATGAAATGACAGGCGTTATTGTTGATGTCACATTGGTAATTCTTCTTCGTTCGGAAGTGACTCTATAGGTTGGATCATATTTTCCAATAATACTATATTGTCTTCCTCCAACAAATATACTATAAGCAGCACCGGTTCCATTATTAGCGATTTGTGCTCTTAATGGAAGATTCGGGTCCACAAAACTTGTTTGACCTGTTGGGGAGAATCGATGAACGGTTATTACCTCTTGCGCTAAAGTTACGGGGTCAGGTATGACAACTCTAAATTCGATCACTCCGTAACCATACCATGTGAACATGATTTGAAATATATTGCCTTTAGACAAATTTAATGTCGCTCCGCTTGGTCCTGTCCCGTTTAATGGATCTACGTTCCATAAACTTTGAGGAACTGTTGTATCAACTCCAGCTCTACGTACGGATACGAAAACATTTGTACTATTCACTCCAAAAAAGGCTCCGTTTTGAGTATCAAATAATCCCCATTGTCCAACTTGGCTACCCGTAGGTAGTGAAGGGATACGAACGCCTATTCCTGCCTCCCCTGCATAACCTGGTTCATATCTCCCCCGCAATACACTTTCTAAAATGGCTGAGTCTATTCCACTGGCAGTGTTGCTTAAATTATATTCAGTCGCATCATTTGTAACCGTGCCAGCCCCAGTAGTCGTTACTACATCTCTTAGAATCGATAGGCCATATACAGAAGTTAACTCTACGATCGGAGTTTTTTGTGTTACGCGCAGCTCATCGAATTGGGAACTGACATTTGGTCCAATATTGGAGATGATAATGTCTGACAATGTTTTTCCTCCTTTGCAGAAAGAGGGAGAAGAAGTGAATATTCTTCTCCCAGCTTTTTATTGACTACCATTCTTCAGTGACACTAAAGGTTGCTGTGACAGAATTCGTACCGCCACTTAAGTTGGCTACAGCCAGTGTGATAAATTCAGTGTCTGGTAATTGAAAATTCAATAATGAAGCAGAAGCTAAAATTCTGGCACTTCCTTCAACTCCAGCTGCTAAGCCTTGCAATAGTACTTGACCTCCAGTAATGGTCGTTAGCGTACTATTTACTAACAGACCTGTCTCCGAGTTTGGAATATTCGTCGTTGCCGTTGGAAAAGCTGCAAAGGCTCCATCAATTGTTCCACCTAATATGATCTGGTAGTAAATATCATCTGATGTTACAAGGTCGATCCCTTCAAGTTTTACACTGACTGAATTCGTTCTGCCCGAACCTGCTGGGAAGGTTGTTTTTCTTTGGAAGGCTAATATCGGTGTAAGGGTTCCTGTTGCAGTTACGGTTCTTCTTTCAGAAGTAATTCTGAATACGGGACTATATCTACCCACAATACTATATTGTCTTCCTCCAACAAATAAATTAAGTGCAGAGGCCGTTCCACTATTCGAAATTTCTGCACGGAGAGGAAGATTAGGGTCGGCCAGACTCGTTTGCCCGGTTGGTGAAAATCGCTGAACGGTAATTACTTCTTGCGCTAAAGTCGTAGGATCAGGAATAACGACTCTAAACTCAATGACACCATACCCGTACCAAGTATATAGAATTTGAAATATATTTCCCTTAGCCAGACTAAGCGTCGCTCCACTAGGACCTGTTCCATTTAATTTATCAACATTCCAGGATGCTTGAGGGATAATGGTGTCAGAACCTGCTCTTCTAACTGCTACAAATATTCCATTTGCAACACTCTGACCAAAAAACAAGCCATTTTGGTCATCAAAAAATCCCCATCTTACCACTTGTGTCCCAGTAGGCGCAACAGGTAACCGGACACCTATCCCTGCTTCTCCAGCATACCCTGACTCGTATCTTCCTCTCTCTGAGCTTTGTAGAATGGCAGTATCTGCTCCAGATGCTGTTGTGCTTAATTGAAACTCAGTGTTATTACTTCCAACCGTTGCAGCTCCCAGTGTGGTTACGATGTCTCTTAGGTTAGATAGACCATACACCGAAGTCAATTCAATGATCGGCGTTTTTTCACTTGTTCTTAATTCGCTAAACTGAGAGCTAACATTTGGGCCTACCCCCACTATAGCTACAGTAGGATCAACTGTGCCTGTTGAACCAGTAACCCCAGTAACTCCAGTAGCTCCAGTAGCTCCAGTAGCTCCGCTAACTCCGGTTACCCCGGTAGCTCCGGTTACCCCGGTAACTCCAGTAACTCCAGTAACTCCAGTAACTCCGGTGACCCCGGTAGCCCCGGTGACCCCGGTAGCTCCAGTAACCCCAGTAGCTCCAGTAACCCCAGTAGCTCCAGTAACCCCAGTAGCTCCAGTAACTCCAGTAACTCCGGTGACCCCGGTAGCCCCGGTGACCCCGGTAGCTCCAGTAACCCCAGTAACTCCAGTAACCCCAGTAGCTCCAGTAACCCCAGTAATCCCAGTAGCACCAGTAACTCCAGTAACTCCAGTAACTCCAGTAACTCCAGTAACTCCAGTAACTCCAGTAACTCCAGTAACTCCGGTAACCCCAGTAGCTCCCGTTACCCCGGTATCTCCGGTTACCCCGGTAGCTCCAGTAACTCCAGTAGCTCCGGTAGCTCCAGTAACTCCGGTAGCTCCGGTAACTCCAGTAGCTCCAGTAACTCCAGTAACTCCAGTAACTCCAGTAACTCCGGTAACCCCAGTAGCTCCCGTTACCCCGGTATCTCCGTTACCCCGGTAGCTCCAGTAACCCCGGTAGCTCCAGTATCTCCAGTAACCCCAGTAGCTCCAGTAACTCCAGTAACTCCAGGAGCACCAGTAACCCCAGTAGCACCAGTAACCCCAGTAGCACCAGTAACTCCAGTAGCACCAGTAACCCCAGTAGCTCCAGTAACTCCAGTAACCCCAGTATCTCCAGTAGTACCAGTAACTCCATTATCTCCAGTAACTCCGGTGACTCCAGTGATCCCGGTAGCTCCAGTTACTCCGGTGACTCCGGTGACTCCAGTGACCCCGGTAGCTCCAGTAACCCCAGTAGCTCCGGTAACTCCGGTAACTCCGGTAACTCCGGTAACTCCAGTTACTCCGGTTATACCAGTAGCCCCAGTTACTCCAGTATCTCCACTAGCACCAGTATCTCCAGTAGCACCAGTATCTCCAGTAACCCCAGTAACTCCGGTAACCCCAGTAACTCCAGTAACTCCAGTAGCTCCAGTAACTCCAGTAGCACCAGTTACTCCAGTAGCTCCCGTTACTCCGCTAACTCCAGTGACTCCGGTAACCCCAGTAGCTCCCGTTACCCCGGTATCTCCGGTTACCCCAGTAGCTCCAGTATCTCCAGTAACCCCAGTATCTCCAGTAGCTCCAGTAGCACCAGTATCTCCAGTAACCCCAGTAGCTCCCGTTACCCCGGTATCTCCGGTTACCCCGGTAGCTCCAGTAACCCCAGTAACCCCAGTAGCACCAGTAGCACCAGTAGCTCCAGTAACACCAGTAGCTCCCGTTACTCCAGTAACTCCAGTAGCTCCAGTAACACCAGTAGCTCCAGTAACCCCAGTAACCCCAGTAGCACCAGTAACCCCAGTAACTCCAGTAACCCCAGTAACCCCAGTAGCTCCCGTTACTCCGCTAACTCCAGTGACTCCAGTGACCCCGGTAGTTCCGGTTACCCCAGTATCTCCGGTAGCACCAGTAACTCCAGTAACCCCCGTTACTCCCGTTGTGCCATTTGCTCCTAACAATTCTGAGGATACGATACGGTGAGGCGTTACAAGCTGTCCTGCAGAATTTTTTCCCCATACTGATATTTCTATTTGCTGTTCTGCGACACCACTTGTTGTAAAGACAAATTCAAATACATCTAGATTCGCAAAATAGTTCTTCGTAATTGCTTGATTTGGATTTATACTAATTAGTTCAAGTGCGTACAGAGTTCTGGTCCCATTCAAATAAAATCCTTGAATCAAAATACTCGCATTATTGACCAGATCCCTATTATCGATCTTAATCGTCAACTGTTGCGTTGGCCTTACGCCACTAACCGGATTATTCTCAATAGGTCCAGTTGATAAAGTAGCCATATTATACCCCTCCCCTCTTAACCATTTCACTCACTCAAATACCTCAACTTATTTCATAAGGTATTCAAATTTTTGCTAAGAGTGAGACCATCGCATAATTCAGCATTTGAGAAGTAAAAAAGCCTGTCACTTGGACAGGCTTCTCTACCATTACTTTCTTCTATTATATAAACAAGTTTCTCTTTTACATATCAGCCACAAACGCAGGAAGTTTGACATCCAGCAAGGCCATCGCTTCTTCCTTCTCACGGCTGGTTACGTGGGTGTACACCGTGGTCGTTTGAATGGAGGAGTGACCCAACAGCTCCTGAACCGTTCGCAGATCTGCTCCACGTCTAAGCATCATGGTCGCGAATGAGTGACGCAGTTTATGACTGGAGTAGTTCACACGCTGATTGGAGGCTGATTCCTGCTGAAAGCGTTCAAAGGTTTCGGTCGATATAAGCTGAATACTGCGAATCGACAATCGTTTCCCCTTTTGCGAGACGAATAATGCCTCTTCTTTCGCCCGCCATGGATCCACTCGCTCCTGAAGAGCCTGGGATAACAGTTCGGCAACGGTCTCTGGCACAGGCAATGTACGCCATTTTCGGCCCTTACCGAAAACGTCCAGCGTGCGCCGTTCCGCATTATAGTCTTTGCAGTTCAAGGCATGCACCTCTCCGACCCGCAATCCCATGTATCCCATGAGTAGAAAAATAGCCAGGTTTCGTGTACGATATTTGCCCTCCACCGATTGCAAAAATCGTTCCAAACCGCTTTCGTCAAGGAAGACGGGGGCACGATTTTGCTCGGTTTTGGATTTCTTGATTCCGAAAGCCGGGTTATTGGTCACCAATTCAAGCTCAATCAATGACTTATAAAAACAGTTCACCGCTGCGTGTTTTCGATTCCGCGTCGAGTCACTGACCCCTCTTTCCCGAGCTCGGGATAAGAAAGATAACACATGAAGTTTTTTGACCTGCTCCAATGACTTCCCATGAATAGAGACGAGAAATTCAGCAACGTCACCTGTGTATGATTTTACCGTATGTCCCGTGTAGCCCGCATCTTTCATCCATATATGAAAAGCTTCAAGCTCATCGGCGTATTGCTCCTGAATCTCTTCAGTCATCATCTGTGTTCGTCACCACACTTCTATTTATTAGTCTACAATTACGACGTCGATGAGTGCGATGATCGCCTCGGGCTGTCCCTCGGTGCGGGTGAGTACAAATGAAGGCAGTGGATTTTCGTGTAGTCCATTCACTGATTCACAAATCTGAACATACAAGTCCATACGCAACGTCTCCCCTTCACCCGCAACATCGATTACAGGCCATGCTTTCTCAGTACATGATGGCCAGTATGCCAATTCGTTTACCGGCACTATACTTAATTGTTTAATTTCAGGATGCACACGGTATATTCCCGTGGTCTGAGGTTCATCACCCAGCTTGTCTACCGAAAGTAAAGTTCTCGAATGTTCATCCGGAGCTGAATATATTGAATAACACCATGGTGTTACTCCCCAGGCAATCGCCATGAGACCGTCCTCCAGCAAGGTGTCTGAGAGGTCACCTTCACTGAATTGTTCAATCAGATTATGGTTTCCAGAACCGATCAGATCTTCTACACGTTTCGCCATACGAGGCAGATCTGCGAGAATAAAGCCACCACTGCCGTAGGAGTCAAACACATGATTATCCCGTGTCCAGACCTTCTCGGGTACAGCGTTCATCTGTACAACTTCGGCTGGAAACAGACATATCGCTACAGTTACCACCTGAGCATATTTCACCATGGCTTGCTGCTCGGGCTCCAGTGGTCCCTCTGCGATGCGGGGTGTTTTGACATGCAGTGAAATTCGCAGCTCATACTCCCCTTCTGCAAAGTCACCCCAATTCAACATGATCGGATGATCTATTCCTTCAATGGGAGTGAGTGAGCATGTACTATCTGGTCGCAGAGCAACGGTATATTGTGCAAATCCCAGCTCTTCCCCATATATGATAATGGCATCTTGCCGATCCAGCGGTGCATCCATATGCTGTGCAACTACCGATACTTTGCGTCCATCCTTCAAACGACGCTGCGGATCAATATCCAATTGATATTCGTTTGAGTACTCTGGATGTGAAAGGATTAGCTTTGTCTCTGCAAGTACGGCTGAATCCGCCAATGCAAAGCCGAAATTCGAATTTCGGTGATGTTGATTGGTATGTAATGCTATGTTCATGATACATCCCCTCTCCTATGTCTGATGGCATGTCACACCCCCAAATATATGTCATATTTGCCCTGACCGCAACCCCGGTTCCGCTCACTAGGACAGATATATTACTTATTAGATACCCATATATAACCTTAAATATTACCGTTTTTTTCAAATCAAACGAACAGCTCACACAAAAAAAGCCCCATACCGCGCCGCTTTGGCGATGCAGTATGAGACAATACAGTTGACTCTATTCACGTATAGTTTCAGTGTGACAAATAAATTTACTAACTTTTCACGATATCTCTACAATATAGGAATCAGCTATGAACGCTATTTCCCCTTAGTTGTTTTGAACGTGTCCGATATACGCCGTGCCGGATTCAAATGACTGTGATGACGACCGTAGGCAAAGTAGATGATTAAACCAATAATTAACCAACCGAAGAATGTAATCCAGGTCAGAGCTGCAAGACGTGTCATGAGATACATACAGCCAACAGCACTCAGAATAGGAATGAGTGGAACAAAAGGCACGCGGAATCCCCTCTTCAGTTCCGGGTTGTTTTTCCGCAATACGATAATCCCCAGACTCACCACCGCGAAAGCGAAGAGTGTTCCGATGTTGGTCAACTCTGCCAGATGGCCAAGTGAGATGAATCCCGAGAATAAAGCGACGATGATTCCAGCAACCCAAGTTCCCGTAGCGGGTGTTTGGCTTTTGCCACTGACTTTGGAGAATACCGGAGACAACAGTCCGTCCCGTGACATGGAATAAAGCAAACGTGTCTGACCATACATCATAACAAGTAATACCGTGGTAATTCCCGTAATCGCTCCAAGCGAAACAATCCAGGACAAGCCCTTCAACTGCACAAATTCAAAGGCAAAGGCAACCGGATCACTCACATTCAGCATGTGAAAGGGCACCATTCCTGTCAGGATCAACGATACCACGATGTAAAGCACGGTACAGATTGCAAGGGATGCAATGATACCGATCGGCAAGTCCCGTTGAGGACGTTTCACTTCTTCCGCAGCCGTAGATACCGCATCGAAACCAATGTATGCAAAAAATACTGTTGCTGCCCCTGCGGTTACCCCTGAGATGCCAAACGGAAGAAACGGTTGCCAGTTATCTGGCTGTACATAGAACACACCCACACCGATAAAGATCAGCACCACGATAATTTTAATCGCTACCATGATTCCGTTGGCACGAGCAGCCTCTTTCACCCCACGGGTGAGCAGGAATGTAATGATTAATGTGATCGCCGCTGCGGTGACATCAAAATAGGTTCCTTTTTCAGGACTAAATGCACTGGTGAGCGCATGGGGGATTTGCAACCCGAATCCGGACAATAACGTTTGAAAATATCCAGACCAGCCGCTGGCAACAGCCGCACTCGCAAATCCATACTCCAGAATAAGATCCCACCCAAGAATCCAGGCAATGACTTCGCCAAAAGCGGTATAGCTATACGTATACGCACTTCCTGAAGCAGGCACACTGGATGCAAACTCCGAGTAACATAATGCAGCGAAGGCGCAGATAATACCTGCCAGCAGAAAAGACAGTACCAAACCGGGACCTGCATATTTTGCGGCAGCAACGCCTGTGAGTACAAAGATACCCGTACCGATAATCGCACCTACCCCTAGAGTCATCAGATCCAATGGGCCAAGCACCCTTTTCAACATATTGCTTTCGTTATCTCCGGTGGCAATCGGCTTTTTTCTAAACAGGGAAGATCGATTCTGGTTTTGATTCATACACAGTTTCCTCTCGTGTTGAAAATATGAATGTGTCCTATACTTTACGAATTTTGGTTTGGTTCATCTGTTCTATGAAAAAGCCCTTTGTTCTATCTTACTAGCCAACTACAAAAATCTATTGATTTCTACACTTTGTCGCGTTGCTTTGTTAAATTTATTTTAGGAAGATCGTATATTTTGTGCGATTCAGGCGGAAATTATCATGATCTGTTGGACAGGGACGAATATGAAAATCGATTTAAACGAAAACTGCGTATAATTTATATTATGCGCAGTTTTTTAACCCCTTTTTTCTATAACAAAACATTATTAACTCGTTGTTACATGCAACTATGTAAATAGAGTAACTTTCCGCCTCTTTTTGCGGTTTATTTCTTGCTCCCTCTGTCATGACGCACCATAAACAGGTACGCCAAAGAGCCGCATATCCGTATGCGGCCCACACTCGCAACACTATTAGATCCATAATTCAGATAAGGACATCCACTCTATTGAATTCTGAAAAAGAATTACTCTTTCATTCACATGGATCATCTAACTTATGAAAATACAATTCGCTCTGCATCCGACATCCGATATTGAGATAGCAGATATTCCTTGCTGTCCAAAGCCTTCCGACGAACCTCGTTCAGATCGACATGCAGCAGCTTGCCTTCACGCTTCACGGGCCGACCTGCTACAAACACGGTATCCACATTCGATGGATTGGCAAATTGAACGACGGCTCCAACCGGATCATGCACCGGGAACAAATTAAGGTCGGTGGTTCGGATCATAATCAGATCTGCTTCTTTACCTGGCGTAAGTGTGCCTATCTTTCTTTCAAGTCCCAGAGCCTTTGCTCCAGCAGAAGTTGCAAATCTTAGCACTTGACTGGATTGCAGATTTAGCTCCCCAGGCATTTCACCTTGTTGCAAAAGTTGTTCATTGCCTCTGGAACGCTCGGCCTGAAGTGCAAATTTCATCTGGGAGAACATATCCCCACCTGTTGATGTTACAACATCCACTCCGAGCGTTGGAGTTCCTCCATGTTCGAGAAAGTACCCCGTTGCCGGATAACCGTGCCCCATCATCATCTCCACTTCCGGTGTAACAGACAGTGAGGCGCCGCTATCGGCCAACATTTTATACTCATCCGTATCCATCGTATTACCGTGTACGACGTTCAGACTTGGGCTCAGTAAACCAGCCTCATACATTTTACTTATCGAACGATCTACAGATCCCCAGCTTCCAAAGCCAACATGCATGGAACATATCGCATCCAGCTCTTGGGCAAGCTGAATTTCCTTCACTGTGGTATCCCAATGGCTGAACTCCGGTCCACGAATAGCTAGGCCGAACGTAAGCAACTGATCCCGTGAGGAAAAATACTGTTCCTTGATTCTTCTCACATCATTCGAATACGTCAGCTGGCTCTCTCTGTTCCAGTAGGTAGTCTCACCCGGTACACCATAAGCGAAAACCGACCGAATCCCCGCATCCTGAAGTCCGCGAATCAGTTCATCCGTGTGCTCCGGTGAATACGGCATACTCCAGTCAAGTAGCGTGGTCACTCCTGCGTTAAGCGCTTCCAATGAACCTAGCAAATTGGCGATATAGCTGTCTTGTGGCCGGAGTTTACTTCCCATCGCCCCATAGTAGAGATTTTGCAGATAGACCGGCAGTGACCAGTTCGTTCCCGCTGTTTTTACAAGCGACTCCCACACATGCCTGTGCGTATCTACAAGTCCAGGGAGTATGATCATCTCCGATGCATCTATCACTTCCGCTTCCGTGCAACTCAGATCAGGCTGAATAGCAGTAATAAGAGAATCCTCAATGAGAACGTCCGCCCGCTTATATTGACCCACCGACGAATCCATAGACAATACACAACCATTTTTCAGTAGATAACTTGTCCCCACAAGACACATCTCCAATCATTGTTTTTTTGTTGGATATACGCTTGAATCCCGAGTGTTAATCTCTGACTGAATTGAATTGAATTGACTGAACTACTAACTGAATTATTTTAAGTACATATATATTATATAGCAGTTATTGGTAACATGCAATTTCTGGATTTAAATATTTTCTTTGGAGTATTTTCCTGGTTGTCGCAAAGTACAGCAAATCACACTTTCAGTGTATACGCCTACTCTTGCTGCTGTTCCTTCTTCCGTTTTGCCCGAAACCTTCTAACCTTCATCAGATTACCACACATCTTGTCATCACAATATTTCTGGGTTCTACTGCGTGTATCGTCATAGAAAATCCAGCGACAATCTGCATTGTCACAGATACGAATTCTTCCCCCATCCCCTTCAACTACTGTGATTGCAAAATCGGCTGCGACCTCTGCCATGACCTGCTGCCAACGAGTTCCCACAGGAATAAGTGAAAGTTTCAGTCCCTCATCTCCAGCGTTCAGTCTTCTTATGACTTGACCTTCCTTCATCTTGGCGTTAAGCCATTCCTGATCTTTGCTCGATAATGGATTTCCTTCAGATAAACGAGTTGCAAGAGCCTGCAATTCATTTCTAAAGTTTCTCAAGGCTTCCTCCTCTTCAGAAGAAGCAGGTACAGATGCATTCAGTTGCCATTGTTTAAGAAATCCTTGCTGCCATTCGGTTTTGCCAACCCTGTCCTCTGAACGATCCCCACCACGCCAGTCGTGGTAATCACTGTTCACAAAATCAGTCCATAGTCTATCCATACGTACCTCCGCTAAATTGTAACTTCCTAAAACGAAAAAGATAGTTACAAACATTCATGTTTGGGTTATATTAATTGTAACCACATTTTTGCACTTTAGCTAGTTACCATGAACTTATTTTAGGGAGGAAAAATCAATGACTACAACAGCAACAGAACTATTGCTCATTCAGAAAGATGATACCTGGGATCAATGTAACTGGATTGTGCCTTTATCCAAGGCAATCGAAGGACTGACTGCTGAACAGGCAACCTGGGTTCCATCATCCGGTGGATTAAGCATCTGGCAGTTGGTCAACCATATGTATTACTATAATCATCGTTTGTTGAGTCGCATTCAGGGCAAAACACCCTCCGGTACACCTGCCGAAAACAATGAATCCACCTTTGGAGATCCTGGCGACCCTTCCGATACCACTGGCTGGAGTACACTTATGCAAAATACAACACTATTAGCCGGACAGCTTCGTGATCAGCTCGCTTCATTAGAAGAATCTGATCTTGAAGCCTCTTACATGAATACGGATGAAAAATGGGCACATGCACTTGCCCGCTGGCTGCTCCACGATGCGTATCATGCAGGACAGATTGTATTACTACGCAGACAACAGGGAAGCTGGAATATCATATTCTAAAAAAACACTTGAACTGCTAGCGCTTACAGGAATAAGATGGACTTATTAATGTTACAGCTTGTTCAATACACAATATAATTGAATAGGATCTTCGGGGTAGGGTGCAATTCCCAACCGGCGGTGATGTTCTTCGGAACCAGCCCGCGACTCGCTGTTTGACCCAATGTAGGGATTCAGCGACTGACTTGGTGTGACTCCAAGGCCGACGGTACAGTCCGGATGAGAGAAGATCAACACATTAACATGCCGTTAACGAAAGGCTTATTTTCGTACGACATGTCAATGATTGAGCCCCCGTTTATTTGGTGTATACCAAAACGGGGGCTTTTGTCGACTTTGCCAACTGAAGATTCCGTGTTCTGACGAAGGAGTCCTGAATATGGAAAAGACCCAACATGCATCAACAGTTTACCTCAAGGAACGAAGCAATACCGGATTCTGGCTCGTCGTGCTTGGCGCCGCCCTCTGGGGTGTAGATCCGCTGTTCCGCATTATTTTGCTTAAAACGATGACCTCCACTCAGATTGTACTGGTGGAACATATTATTGTCAGCCTTGTAGCTATTCCCGTGTTATGGAAGTTCCGGGCTGATCTGAAAAACCTGCGTGCACGGCACTGGATTGCCGTGATCTTTATCTCCTGGGGAGGATCTGCTCTCGCTACAGTATTGTTTACCCTTGCGCTCACGCATAACGATCCCAACACGGTTTTGTTATTGCAAAAGATGCAGCCGCTATTTGCGATTGTTCTGGCTAAGCTTTTGTTGAAAGAAACATTGCCTCGTCGCTTCGGTGGACTGTTTATCATAGCACTTGCAGGAACATACCTGCTCACGTTCGGATTCACTCTTCCCCTTGGCAACTGGAACAATTGGATTCATGCAGGCAGCCTGTTATCACTGGGTGCAGCTGCCTTGTGGGGCGGTTCAACGGTTATGGGGCGGCTGATGCTGGGGCAAACCCGTTATGAAACGGTCACCTCCCTGCGCTTTGTCGTAGCCTTGCCACTGCTGATCTTTATGACGTGGAACGAAGGTGCTGCCTGGACATTCCCTTCCGCTACAGGTGAACAGGCGGCTGTGGCACTTAATATTCTGGGTCAGGCCTTACTGCCAGGCTTACTGAGTCTTCTGTTATATTACAAAGGTCTCTCTTCCACCAAGGCCTCAGTTGCAACACTTGCAGAGCTGAGCTTCCCGATGGCCGGTGTACTGGTAAACTGGATTGCATTCCGTACTTTAATTACCTGGGAGCAGCTGTTGGGTTTCATCCTCATCTGGATCGCCCTATTCGCCATCTCCAAACAGCAAGAACGCTCAGCGACTCCGGCTGATGGTGCACCAAAGCTTCGTACAAATTAAATTTTATATAAAAGCCAATCAATTAAGGCACTGCACATCCTTCAAGATGTACAGTGCCTTTTGTCTTTTCGCTATTCCGGTGTTACGATGACTTATGAAATAGTAGATCAAGTTAATTTAGAGAGGAACGATCATCATGTCTTCATCTTCATCATTTTCATATACATCCTACGATGCCATAGGTTTGGCTGAGTTGGTTCGCGCACGGGAGATATCCCCTGTCGAATTGCTGGAAGCGGCGTATGCACGCCTGGAAGAAGTGAACCCACAGCTTAATGCAGTCATTCGTACATATGAAACACGCGCCCGTCAGGAAGCGAGTATGGTTCGCCCGGGAGAGCAGCCCTTTGCCGGCGTGCCCTTGTTATTGAAAGATATCTCTCAATCCCTAGAAGGTGAAATTCTCACCTCGGGTTCTCGTCTTCTCCGTGAGCATCATGCACAGCGGAATTCCAATTTCGTATCCCGTCTGCTTGATGCAGGCTTCATTATCATTGGACATACCAATACGCCAGAATTTGGCCTGAAAAATATTACTGAGCCCCGCCTTCACGGTCCAAGTCGAAATCCATGGAATATCAAGCACTCGCCAGGCGGTTCAAGTGGAGGCGCCGCTGCCGCAGTAGCTTCGGGTATTGTACCCCTTGCGGGAGCCAGTGACGGTGGTGGTTCCATCCGAATCCCTGCTTCATTCAGCGGCCTGTTCGGACTCAAACCTACACGTGGGCGGACACCTGTTGGACCGGGAGTTGGTCGTCAGTGGCAGGGTGCTTCGATTGATTTTGCGTTGTCCCGTTCCGTTCGCGACAGTGCTGCTTTACTGGATACACTGCAAGTGATTCAACCCGAAGCTGCGTTCCATGCCCCCCTCTTTCCAGGCAGCTACTTGGCTGATATTCACTATCCTCATCAACGCAAATTGAAGGTTGCATACACGACAGCTTCACCTGTAGGTACACCTGTGAGTGATGAAGCCAAAGAAGCCGTTTATAAGATGGTTCGTTGGCTGGAAGAACAAGGTCATGAGGTTGAAGAAAAGCTGAGTCCGGTTAATGGTGTCAAACTGATGGAGAACTATTACATGATGAACAGCGGCGAAATGGCGGCGATGATCTCTTCCATGGAACGTTCTATGGGTAGAGCTTTAACCTCTGATGATATGGAGATCGAGTCCTGGGTTCTGGCAGAAGCCGGCAAAAAAGTATCCGCTGCCGAGTTCGTACATAGTTTGGCCGAATGGGATGTTGCCGCAGCTCAGATGTCCACATTGTTTGAACGGTATGATTTTTATGTCACACCTGTAAATGCTTTTCCAGCACCCAAAATCGGCGAATTAACGCCTCATAATGAACAGATTGAACATCTGATGCGTATTAGCGATTTGGACAAGATCCAGCAGCAGCAGTTGATTTATGAGATGTTTGAACCAAGTTTAACATACACTCCGTTCACTCAGCTCGCGAATCTGACGGGTCAACCCGCCATGAGTGTCCCTGTGCATCTGACTCCTGAAGGTCTACCCATGGGTGTGCAAATTATGGCAACGAAAGGCCGTGAGGACTGGTTGCTTCATCTGGCTGGTCAGCTGGAAACATCCGAACTATGGGTCGGCATGAAGGGTAATCCACTGTTTCCAGTATAAACACTGAATACAACCTATATCATTTTCAATGTGAGTTTTATGTTTGCCAAAGTGCATGAAAGCCATGTCAGCTCCGCATACTGAAAGCAAAAACAGCGGAGGATGTGACGAATGAATATGAATACAACGGAACGCCATAAACAGTCTGTTCGTATCCCGGCCAAAACGGGTTATGCCGTCGAGGTAACTAAAGGTTCATTAATTCGGGTGACCGATTTGGAGGGTCAGCAGGTCGTTGATTTTGTTGCATATGATGCTCAAAATGCCAATAATCGACTAGACCCTGGTGTAACGATGGATGTGCTGCGGTCCTACCGGATCAAACCAGGACAATCCGTGTATTCCAATCAATATCAGCCACTGCTCAAGATCGTTCGTGACACGGTTGGTGTTCATGATTTCTTCAACTCCGCCTGTCGTCCGGAAATGTATGAAGTGTTATATGGCAAAAAGGATCATGCCAGCTGCTATCATAACCTAAATCAGGCACTTGAACCGTTCGGGATCTTGCCGCCGGATCAGCATTATCCGTTTAATCTGTTTATGAAATCAGTCGTAGATGATCTGGGCAAAATTGATGTCGTAGCTCCAGATTCGCGCGCCGGTGATTATGTGGAGATGGAGGCATTGACCGATCTGGTTATCGGTTTATCCGCCTGCCCATGTGAAGAAAGCTCATGCAACGGATATCACTGCACAGCCATCCAGCTGGATGTAGAGCCGATAGCAGATTAAGTGATACACGGCTTGTTCTAATTTGCTCCAGACGGGAATACGATGACTTGTACCCATATGTGTGTGACTTACCGGTACAATTCGTCTAACCCGTTAAGGAGTGAACGCGTATATGTCTGTACTGTTTAGTTATATTATTCTGGGAATCTCACTATCAGCTCCAATTGGTCCGATTAATGCCGCTCAGCTGGATCGCGGAGCCCGGCACGGTTTTATGCATGCCTGGTTTTTGGGACTGGGAGCCATGTTTGCCGATTTGGTGTACATGCTTCTGATCTACTTTGGAGTTGCTCATTTTCTGGACACGCCGTTCATGCGCTCGTTTCTTTGGTCTTTTGGCAGCTTTATTCTGGTGTATACCGGTGTGGAAACACTGTCCAAGTTAAAAGACGGCATCCAGGCTTCCTCTACAGCAGTAGCAAAGGTTGGAAAATCCTTTGTCTCTGGCTTTCTCATGGCTTTATCCAATCCCCTGAATATTTTATTCTGGCTGGGCATTTACGGCTCAATTCTCGCTACAACGGTGAAGCATACCGACACCGCTCATCTGCTACTATACAGTTCTGGTATTTTCATAGGAATCCTTGTTTGGGATGTCATCATGGCTGGCATGGCCAGCCGATTTCATAAACGCAGCAACGAAACCGTTTTGCGCTGGATCTCCATCATCTCAGGTATCTGTCTGATCGGTTTTGGCCTGTACTTCGGGCTTGAAGCAATACGATCCATCTTTTTCTGACATAAAAACTACACTGGACAGTCACCCAACGCCTTCCGCATTAATACGTTAACGGTATCATGTGGAATGGAGTTGGGGAATTCATGGCAGAGCTGTTCAGTGCCGATGAAATAAATGCATCATTCAAAGGTCTACCCGAATGGCAGCAGGACGCATATTCTAAATTTGCCAATATGATTGCAGATGAGGGGAATACGTATCCTTGTGTACCCGGACGCATGGGTTTTCTTTCAGGACATCTAAGATACGGATTCACAAGGGATCCACGTACACAAGCTTCTGCTGAAGACATGGCGGAATTGCTTCGTCAATATGGGCCTGTTTCCCGGGATACGGGACACTATGCTTCTTTGGTTGTCATATGCGAAACACCGGATGATTTGAGAAATAACACAACGGTAGAGCAGTATCAGTCCTTGTTCTGGGAGATGCTTAACCGGGTAAGCTCACTTGATACTGCCTCCTGGCCTGAACATATTTCGACTGATCCGCATGAAGCCACATGGGAATTTTGCTTTGGCGGGGAGCCATACTTTTGTTTCTGTGCCACTCCCGCGCACGAGCTTAGAGCCAGCAGGCACTTCCCTTATCTTATGTTTGCTTTTCAACCACGGTGGGTATTTGAATCGATTAATGACAGCACACCTCTTGGCCGGAAAATGAAAACCTTGATTCGCAAACGTTTGGCAGCCTATGATGCCGTTCCCGCTCACCCTTCGCTCATGTGGTATGGACAGCAGGATAATCTGGAATGGAAACAATATTTCCTGCCCGATGACGAGCAGACCCCTTCCAAGTGTCCCTTCATGCGTATGAAGCAAGCCATGAGTAAATTAACGAAATA
The DNA here is from genome assembly GCF_037969855.1 of Paenibacillus sp. FSL W7-1088. Taxonomy (NCBI): domain Bacteria; kingdom Bacillati; phylum Bacillota; class Bacilli; order Caryophanales; family Paenibacillaceae; genus Paenibacillus; species Paenibacillus sp. FSL W7-1088. The sequence continues at coordinate 3,515,805 of NZ_CP150216.1, read as the reverse complement.
GCTGATATAAGACACCCATTCAGGACTTGGATGGCTCAGTAGAGGGTGACGGTCGCGGTTTTCGTACTTTGTTTACAATGTAAGTAATCAAGGCAATCAATGCAACAAGACCTATACTGGCCAGCAGACCTCTTCTGCTGGCTTTTTCCATGGCTGTCCCAGCTACTGCAGCTAGGATAAGAATCATAGCAGTCCATACTTTGATGCGATTCCAGCTTGTTGGCTTCATTTTCTTGATATACGTGATACAAATCAGAAGCCAGGTATACATTAATACCAAGCTGCCTGCGGTTGTTACATATTCAAACAGGCTCTTAGGCATCCATAACGCCAGGAGAGTAGAAAGGATTAATCCGGCCGCAGTGCATCCTAATGCATATAGGGGCATGTTCTTTTTCCCCCAAGTCTTCGTAAACATCTTCGGTGCATCTCCGTCTTCACCCAGTTTAACCAACATGGACGTAATCGCATAGATTGAAGCGACCATCGTGGAGAACCCGGCGATAATCAAAATCCCATTCAGAATATGAACCACGACCGTAAATCCAATCGATGACATCGCTTTGACGAGAGGACTCTCGTCCGGTGTTAATTTAGCAGCAGGAACCAGAAGAAGGATTAAGGCAATCGCCACAACATACAGCGTACTGACGGTTAACAACATCACTCTGCCTGATTTCACTGCGTCCTTAGGTTCTTTCAGCTTGGCTGCCATTAAACCCATGACCTCAATCCCGGCAAAGGCAAAAAAGGCATAAATAAACCCGGTCCACACGCCTTTTATTTGGTGAGGGAACCATTCATTCGTTATTTTCTGCGGTGTAATCTTCACATCTAACCAGCCCAGACAAGCCGCTGCTGCAATCGCGATGAAAGCAACCGTTGCGGCTAACTTGATTACGGCCAGCACATTCTCCGTTTGAGTTAACCCTTTCGCTCCCAATGCGGCGATGAATAATCCAATGCATGCATATACCGCAACAAACGTCCATAATGGGAATTTGGGAAACCAAAATTGAGAGAACAATCCAAGCGCCGTTAATGAACTGCCCATGATCAGCATTTCGGAAGACCAATACATCCATCCGCTTCCGAAACCGGCCCACGGGCCGAACGCTTCACCGGCATATGTTCGAAAAGCCCCTTCTTTCGGATCTTCTGCCGTCATCTGTGCCAATGCTCCAAATACAAAATAGGTCCCCGCGGCAGCCAGCACCAAAAGTACTAGCACGGATAAACCGGACCAATGAATAGCCAGACTTGTTCCGAGGAAAAATCCGGTTCCCAGTGTACATCCTGCTCCAAATAAGGAAAGACTAATCCAGCTCAGCTTCTCTTCTTCTTTTTGATGCACATGATCTTTCTTCATATGTATCCTCCTTCATGCGTACCCCATTACGGTTTACATATGATGGAGGTTTTATGTCATTAAGGCAGAAAGAAATGAAACTGGAATTTCATTTGGTTTACATAATAATAGTTTCGTTAACCTAATCTATTTCTTGCCCAACAATTGTTGGAGCTCAACCAGTTCTATCTTCGCTTCCGGTTGGAAGTCCTCACTTTTTACATATTGTGCAAGGCTGTAAAGGAATTGCCGCCCTTCTGTATGGTTAATCAACTTATCATAATTTAGTGCCCCAACCAACAGCTTGCCTTTTCCAACCTGGCATTCAAACAGCAGCCCCAGCTTATGATTACGTTCAAAATTATCAATGGTTTGAACGAAAGGCTGAACATTCTCTGCGACGTTATCCATAATAATAGACCGTGAATTCATAACGATATGCCACCAAGGATACGTGGAATACGCCTCACTTGGGAAGTGCTTCAATGCCGGGTGCGCGTTATCGATTAATAGACCAAGCGTGCCAACGGGAACTTGCTTGTTCATGCTTTCCGAAATGGATCGGAACATCGGATAACACCAGAAGTCGGTACAATATGTGCCTTCGATTGAATGTTCGTTATCCTCCAGTGTTGGGAGTAACAGCACACTCTCGCCTTGTTCCAGTAAGTGAATGACTTCATCGGACAATTCCTTATAAATATGGTCATGTTCAATAGCTGTCACATCATGATCAGGGTATACCCATAGGTCATACTGCTTCCGAATATCGGTACCTGGAATATACAGGGATAGAGTGATTGGCGTCATCCTTTTCACATCAGGCAGCTTGAACTTTATTTGGCCAATCTCAAACCAAGTTTCTCCAAAGATAAAGGAAATATCGTCTTTTCCTTGTGCAATCAGCTGATCCGAATCACGCATCTCCCACTCCACGGTATGACCCTTCAATGAATCTGTTCGGTAGTACCTTAATTGAATGTGGGCATTGAAATCTTCACCCGAATTGTAATTGTATTTTTCGAATCGGGCCAGAAGGACAGCATCCGAGCAATACGTCCTCCACTCCTCGGGAGTAACTAGCCCTTTCGAATCCATGAAGGCATCCAAAATGCCTACCAGTGCTGTTCCCTGCCCACTAAAATCCTGAAGATCGAGCAATTGAAATCCTGCCAGATGATTGGATCGAAATGCCGCCTCAAGCTCCTCCTTATAGCAGGCTACTGCAAGTTTGCCAGAACTTTTGAAAAAGGGTTCAGCCAGATGTCCCATCCCTTTGGATTGCAAACGTTCCCGAAACACCTCGAAGTTTTTTGCCTTCAGTGACCCGGTATACTTCTCGATTTCTTCATAATTCGGATACATGGCATATTGTCCAATTTCGTGGGAAATGACGGGCAGATGTGGAATGAGCTGTTCTTCAACAGAAGCGGCTTTCACGGTCTTGGCTTCCGTGCCATATTGAATTTGAATCTCCGATTCTTCTCCTTGAATTCCCTCACTCACCAAAGCTGTCCTATCTGGCAAGATCATGTCGTCGTAGTCCTTCAGGGTACCAGGCACGTCGGTTTGCACATGACCCAACGGGGCATCACACATGGCATAGGAGCCGCGGAAAAGTCTATCTTTGGAAAAGCGTACACCACAGTAAAAATCTTCTTCCTCTAGAATAACCGGAGTGAACTGAAAATTGTTTGAACCCTGGGTGTACAGATGGCGTGAATCAAATGCTCTATACGCTTTAATAATGGCATTCAGTCTTTCTTTACTGCCCCAAAGTTCATTACCGAGTGACATCATTACAAAAGAAGGATGATTCCCATACGCCTTGAGCATGGCAAAACCTTCACGAATGAGATAGTCCTGTTCAGCCTGATTATGCTGTGGGTCAAGTTCATCTGTGATCGTTCCCCAGAATGGCAATTCGGGCTCCATATAGATGCCAAGCAGATCTGCAGCAGTGAACGCAGCTTCAGGCGGACAACAGGTATGGAAGCGATAATGATTTATACCATAGGATTTGGAAATGCTCAGGATTCCCAGCCATTCATCCACATCGGTTGGCGCGTAACCTGTAAGCGGGAAAATTAGACCGTCATGTTTTCCGCGAAGAAACGTCTTTCGACCATTGATGGTAAAAGCATCTCCATTAGCTTCAAAATCTCGCAGTCCTGTTATGATTTCGGTTGTATCCAGCACATCGCCATGTTCCCCCAACAGAGTAAGGGTCAGCACATACAGATGTGGGTCTGAATCACTCCAGAGCAATGCGTCGTCTCCCATCTTGTAGAGCACATTAACTTCGTCCTTGCTGCATGGATAGGTTTGCTCATTCAGCACATGATTTCCATCTGATGGCTTATATCCATGAGTCTCTTTTAAAAGGGGCTTGAAGGTTTGCGCAGTAACAGACAATACAGTACCTGGTATGCATTTGGACAATGTACTTGTGATTCTGAATGTTCGCTCTTTAGCATCGGGATAGATCTGTACCTCACCCATGTTCATGTCGTGGTAAAAATGAAGCTCCAGCTTCCCGGTAATTCCGTTCCAGTTAGTCTGGGTATCAACGGATGTAAGATGTCCGCCTTTCGTCGGATAGTCCGTATTGTCGACCCGGATGGTGAGGGTGTGTTTCCCCTCCGATAACCCTTCCGACAAGCTGTACACATGAGGGGTGTTGAGACTATCTTGCGCTCCAACTTCTTCACCATCGACCCATAACTTGGTGATGCGTGTGCGTTCCAGATACAAACTGCATTTCTTGCCAGCAACCGTTGCCGGTATATCAATCTCCCGTTTCAGCCACACCCAACCTTCAAAAGAATATTCATCGGTTAAAGACCCAATGTGAGCTACATGATTCTTTCTTCCTTTACGTGCATGAGAAGTCGTGTTCGGCAGTGTTATGGTATCGTCAAATGGGCCTTGTACGCCTTGTTGATGTTCATCCAGTTGAAGCTCCCAGCTTCCCTGTAAATTCATTTGGGTTAACATGATCTTAGCTCCTCTATACTTTATGTATGCAATCTATTCTTCTGGTTACGTATTTCTATTATATAACTGTAATCTTAGTCCACCCATATAATAAAATTTATGATGAGTATAACAATATGGAAATAATCCAAAGGCTGCAGCTAACAAATTTGTCTATATTAATGACATATAAAATCTAAAAAAGTCGCCTTAAAGGCGACTCGTTCTACTTGTTTGATTGACTCCATTCGTATACGCAGCTAGATCAGACAATGCGAGCATGTTTATTCCGTTGTAAAGGTCCCTGATTCCTCATACAAATCGGCTGCCAAGGCCTGTATGAAAGGCGACCAATCGCACGTCGTGTATAGATGAAGGCGATGCATAGCGCGCGTACACGCCGTATAAAGAAGCTTGCGTTCATTATCTCGACCATAAGCTCCAGATGAAGCATCATAGACCAAGACTGCATCGAACTCTACACCTTTGGCGAGGTACACAGGCATGACCATTACACCTTTTTCAAAGTTGAACGTTTCCTTCGTAACGAGCTGCAACGCTTCGCCTCCTTGAATCTGTAACGACTCATGGGCCTTGAGGCTTTCGGCGGCGGTCTTCGTAATAATAGCGATGGAATCAAAGCCCTCGGCTCTTAGCGCCGCGATATCTGCCACCATTTGTGCATCCAACCTCTCTCTGTCGTTGCTTCTTGTCAGCAGGGGCTTTAGGCCTTTTCTTTCAAAGGGTACAATTTCATCTCCGTCTGGAAGCATCGCTCTTGTAAATTCAACGATCTCCTTCGTAGAGCGATAACTGCGCACTAGGGAGAAAAGGCTTGTTTCGGCTTCGCCGTAGAGACGGACCAGTGGTGAATCAGCTGCGGCCAAATTGGTAGCCTGCGTGAAAATCGCTTGCCCGAAATCGCCGAGCACGGTCATGCGGGCTCTTGGGAACAGCTTTTTGAGATATTCATATTGAAATGTTGAGTAATCCTGACCCTCATCAACGAAGACATACTTGATTTCCGTGTTCGTCCGGACACCTTCAATCAGTTCTTTTACATACAAATAGGGAGTCGCATCCTCATGGAACAACGCGTTCTGGAGCAGGCTTTCCTTGGTTTGACTGCATATCTTAGGCCATAGCGTGGGGATAACCGTAGCTTTCGTTTTCTCCCGATAAGTGGCTTCGTCAACAAACAAATCGCCATATATACCTTTGATATCAACAAAAGAAAATTTCTTGATACCTTTTCTTAGTGGGCTAAAACGTTCTTTCACGATCTTGCGGCTGAGCAGGTCCTCCTCCTTCTGGGCAAAGTCAAAATCACCTTCATCTTCCCGACGCTTTTTGCTTATTTTCTCGCGAATTTGAGCGTATTGCTCCGCGATATCGAATACTTCCTTATCTTTATGCAGCATTTCGAAGATATCCGCATACTGATCAGTGTCTAGATAATTCAATTCTTCTTGCACCCACGCTTCTTCACGTTCCATCCGTTCCAGGGAATCCAGCTCTTTCAGCAGCCATTCCTGCAAGAGTACAACGCGATTTAGCAAGGGCAGGGAACGATCATAGCCGTAAAATTTGGCTCTCATTTGCTCCGCAGTAATCAAATCGCGGTTCCGGAAGCGTATGCTGTTGAATCGCATGCCTTCCTGCCCCAGCCAGTTTCCATAGTTCTGCAAGGCTTGCAGAAAAGCATCGGAGGCTTTATATTCAATCCCCTGAAGCCGAGCCTCATAGCCTGGAGCTTCATGCGCGGTCAGTACATATTCAATCTGATCAAACACATCCTCCGGACGCAACGAAGAGCCGAGCCAGTAGTCGAGATATTGTTGAAAAGTAGTCTGCTGCATATTATCTTCACCGAGCTCCGGAAGAACAGTGGAAATATAACTGCCAAACATCGGATTCGGTGAGAACAGGACGATCTGATCAGCACTGATCGTCTGGCGGTGTTTGTACAATAAGTACGCCACTCGCTGCAAGGCTGCGGAAGTTTTACCGCTACCGGCTGCTCCTTGTACGATAAGCATTCGGCATGTGTCGTTACGGATAATGGCGTTTTGTTCCTTCTGAATGGTTGCCACGATGCTTTTCATTTGTGAATCCGCACCTTTGCCGAGCACTTGCTGCAACAATTGGTCACCAATCGTTTCATTTGCATCAAACATGTTGTTGATTTGTCCGTTTTGGATCTGAAATTGCCTTTTGAGCTCTATTGTGCCTTCGATTCTTCCGATCGGCGTCACATAGGACGCTATGCCGGGGGAAGAGTCATAGTACATGCTCGCAATCGGTGTACGCCAATCATAGATCAGAAAGCTCAATCCGTCTTCGTCGACAAAGGAAGATACGCCGATATAGATCTGATCGTTGTGGGCCAGACCTTTCTCTTGAAAGTCGATGCGGCCAAAATAGGGGGACGGGAGCAGACGTTTCATGTTATTCCATTGCTGCGTCAACCGCATGTGACCCCGTTCCCGCTCGGCCAATACCGCGGACTGCTGGTTAATGGTGTAGAAGGTCTCTTCGAAATCTTCTTGGGTGCTAGTATTGATCGTTACTTCTTCCCAAAAGCGCTTGCGAATTTCCGAAGCCTGGTCCCACATCCCGGCAACCTCTGGCTCCAATTCTGTGATTCTGGCCTGTAGTTTGTTCCTTACAGAGTCCAGTCTTTCCTGTTCCAGCTGCCACTCTTTTGTTTGCATCTCTCCGAACCACTCCTTTTCCTATTTTTGGGATGAAAAAGAGCATTGACAAATCAAAATTCCAGATGTAAAATTAAAGTAGGGATAAAAACAAGTACATACTTTATTTTTTTGTCAATGGCGCTAACGATTATATCATAGCGTTATTTTTCGTTCAATTCTTTTTTTTCGTTTGCCAAAAGATGGCCTTTGAAATCATCAGGGGTCATCTTTTTTTTACGTGTGGATTGGGTTTTCCCTCTCCTCCTTCCCTAACCGGACAAATTAAAGCACATAATGACAGGTTCTTGAATCAGTTTTCATCTATTATTGGAATCAAGGAGTGGTTCATCGTATGAACTGGATCGAATCATTACAACTAGCTATTGCTTATATCGAAGATCATTTGTTCGAAAATATGACTATGGAGCAAATTGCAGCTCAAGCTCATATTTCTCCCTTTCATTTTCAACGTACGTTTGCCTTATTAACTGATGTTACGGTAGCCGAATATATCAGACGAAGACGGTTAACCTTGGCAGCCAATGAACTTATACAAAGTGATCAAAAAATCATTGATCTGGCGCTCAAGTATGGTTATGACACTCCTGAATCTTTCTCCAAAGCTTTTCGGAGGCAGCACGGAATTGCCCCCAGTGAAGCGCGTAAGAACAGTACTTCTATCAAATCGTATAATCGTTTGGTTATTCAATTAAGTCTAAAAGGAGCAGAACCGATGAATCACAGAATTGTTGAACAAGATGCCTTTACCGTAGTTGGGATAAAGCAGGCTTTCTCTTATATTGATGGGGAAAACTTACGAGGCATAGCCAAGATGTGGCAGGATGCGTATACGAGTGGTACAGAAGATCGTTTATTTGAATTGAATAATGGTGTAATTAAGGGGTTGCTAGGCGTCTGTGTGGATCAGAACGAAATCCAGGTGAAGCAGATGGAATACTGGATTGCTACGGCGTATGATGGTGAAGTACCTGAAGGGTTATCCTCATTCACCTTTCCGGCTTGCAAATGGAGTGTTTTTGAAATCGAAGGTCCGATGCCAGAAAGTATGCAGCGCTTATGGAAGCAGATTATCTCCGAATGGTTCCCTTCCAATCCTTACGAGCATGCAGGTATACCCGAGCTGGAAGTATATCCAGGACCGCACCAGCCACCTCAAATTTGGATACCGATAAAATAAAAAGAAATCCAATTTGGGTTTTGATTCATTACTCTGTCCGATCAGAAAAGTATCCGTTCTTGTTCTCCATTCGGACAAGAACGGAATCCATCTCTATTGAACTCTTACTTCATTTTAATGATGACCTTCCCTTTGGCACTTCCCCCTTCGAGATACTGAAACGCTTGCCCGACATCTTCAAAATCATAAACCTTATCAATAACCGGTTTAATGAGACCTTCCTCCACGTAACCCTTTATTCGCTCTAATTGAACCCCGCTTGGTTTCATAAAGAGAAAATGATAACTTGCTTGGTTTTTCTTCTCAAGAGTTGTAATCTTATGGCTCACAATCGATAGCAGTGTGGTCTTTAACCAGCCCAAATTGGCTTCTCGCCCGAATCTCGCGTTTGGCAAGCCGGAAATGGATACTATTTTTCCATGGGGCTTAAGTACTTGAAAGGATTTTTCCAGTACCTCGCCTCCTAATGTGTCATACACCGCATCATATTCCGACAGCATTTCTTCAAAATGTTCTTTACGATAATTGATAATACGGTCCGCACCAAGGGATTGGACCAATTCGTAACCTCTATCGCTGGCAGTAGTGGCGACGTAAGCTCCCATTAATTTGGCCAACTGGATGGCGAACGTGCCAACCCCTCCTGATCCTGCATGAATTAATATTTTTTGGCCTTTCTGAAGCTTCAAAATATCGTAAAAAGCTTGATATGTCGTAAGACCGACCAGTGGTATGGATGCTGCTTCTTCAAAGTTTAAGTTTTGGGGCTTCAGCGAGATGTCTTCTTCATGGACAGCAATGTATTCAGCCAAAGTTCCAATTCGGTCTTTACGAGGTCTGCCATATACCTCATCTCCAGGTTTATAAGCGTTCACCTGTTTACCAACCTTGACCACAACCCCGGAAAAATCATTCCCAAGAATCAATGGCATCTTATAATTCAACAAGAGCTTTACCTTGCCCTCTTTTATTTTAAAATCAATCGGATTTAAGCTTGCTGCATGGATTTCCACCAATACATCATGATCTCCGATTTGAGGAGCAGGCATTTCTTTCTGTATCAAGGGAACATTCTTCCCGTATTTCTCAATAACCATAGCCTGCATTTAAATCACTCCATTACGTTTAAGAGTTTAAACATATGAACATATTATATCTAAGACGTTAACAAATCAAGCATAATATCAGGATATCCAGACTGGAAGCTGAGGTCAGGTTTACCTCTCTTCCAGTCTGAAGTCAAAAATCCACGTAATACATGTTAAATAACCAACCATGGTTTTAGGAGATAAGGAGTTGCCGATCATTTTAATTCAAGTCAGCTAGCGGTAAACATCCTGTTAGAACTGCTCCACCGTCAGGGTGGTTGCTTACCATAAGTTCGCCTCCATGTTGCTTCATCATTCGTTGTGAGATCGTTAATCCTAATCCACTGCCTCCAGTTGCACGACTTCGAGACGTTTCCCCGCGATACAGAGGTTCAAAAACGCGCTCTAATTCTTCGAAAGAGAAACCAGGTCCGGTATCACGGATCATAAACCTGATTTTATTGCCATCTTTACAGCATTGGACTGTTATTGAGCCACCTGATGACGTATATCTAACCGCATTCTCCAATATATTGTTCATCGCACGCTCCAATACATACGAATCTCCGTTAATCAAACAACCGTCAGTTAATTGCTTTAAGATAGAAATATGTTTCTGCTCAGCTTGTGGACTCACACTCTCTATCGATCTTCGGATGATCTGTGTTAAATCAAGCGTTCTCGTGTTAAGTTCACTTTCCATGTACTCCATTTTTGTAAAAGTGAAGAGGTCCTCAACCAATCGATCCAATTGGGCGGATTTCTCTTTGCATACGGCAATATATCGGGTGACCTTCTCCGGCGACTGAGCTATACCTTGTTCCAATCCATCCAAATACCCCCGCAAGGCAAACAACGGTGTGCGTAAATCATGTGCAACGGCAGCGATGACAAATCTGCGTTCTTCCTCGAGCTCCGCTTGTTTCCGGTGGGATTGCTCGAGTCCTTTTACCATAACCTCAAATCCGTCCCGGACTTCGGCGATTTCCGTAATTCTGGAGTTGGGTAACTGCACTTCCCAATGCCCTGCTGCAATTTGTCTGGCCGCCTTGCTCATGTTCTCAAGTGGTTTAAGGAGAAATCGTCTCATTTCAACTCCAACCACAAAGAAAGCAAGCAGCAGCCCGAAAAATGCCGCAAGCATTGGAATTCCGTTGGATTTGGGAAGATAAAGAACTACCCTTCCCAGTAATTGTCCATCTTTTATGACAGAAAACTGTTCAGTCGACGATAATCTACTATGGTGCTTTTGGGTGGAACGATATATTTCCGAATTGGACGCAGATTCAATCACCACATCCATCTTTGCTTTGCTCAACTTGGTATGAAGTTCGTTTTGCCAACCGGTATCCGTCCATTTATCCGTACCAGCTTCAATCGTGTGAATCATCTCGCTCAGATGTCTTTGCAGCGTTTCATTTTGCTGTTGGCTAGTAGAGATGCTAAACGACTGAGTGTCCATAAAGTGAGCCGTGACAAAAAAGATCCAAGGCATCGTAAGCAAGAAGAATAGGCAAAGCATAGTAAATGTACGAATGCGAAGTTTTCTCATGTTACACTCCCTCAAAGCGGTATCCTACTCCCCACACGTTGATGAGGAATTGTGGATGGTTTGGATCGGATTCAATTTTTTCACGAAGCCGGCTCAGATGAACCCGAATGGTGTGCCTGTCGCCTACACCCTCCCAAAACTTTGCAAGCAGTTGTTCGTAGGAGAAAACCTGCCTCGGGTGTTCCGCAAATAATCGCAACAACTCATATTCTTTCGGTGTAAGCTCGACTTTCACCCCTTCAATCAGGACCTCTCTTGCTGTCAGATTCAACTGGATGCGTCCATAATCCAAGATCTTCCCTTCCATGGGATGCCTGGAAGTAGTGCGTCTCAAAACGGCTTTCACTCTGGCCACAATTTCCCCAGGCGAAGCAGTTTTGACAATATAATCATCCCCGCCGAGTGTCAAACCACGGATCTTGTCCACATCATCACTGCGGGCACTCAAGAATAGGATTGGAACATTGCTGTCCCCTCGAATTCGACGGCATAACTCAAATCCGTTTTGTCCCGGCATCATGATGTCCAGAACAATACAATCTATCGAATGTTGTTGAAGTATGGTCCACGCTTGCTCCGGTTCACAAGCAGTCTTTACATGGAAATGATCGTTCTCTAGAAAGTCTCTTAATAGTTCGACGATACTCTCGTCATCATCAACAACAAGTATCGTATGATAATTACTCATGCTTATCCCACCTCTGCCATCTAGTTTATCATTTTTTCTTCCATTACCAAGATGAAGCTGTACTCTGTGATGATTTGTTTATCGTTTTGTGACCTTTCTACGACTTTCTTTGAGATATTCATTTGTTATGATTCTACCTGTTAGCAAGAACGACCTGTATCCTACTTCGTCCAGTCGAATGGCTAAAGGAGAAATTGACGACAAGGAATATCACTTGCTGAAAGATCTTTTGACAAAATATAGTTAAGGGGATGGGTTAATGTTAACTGTTCAAATCGTCTTATTTGACGGCTTCGACCTAATGGATGCTATTGCACCTTACGAAGTATTTTGCGCGGCTTCCACGTATACGGACAAGTCACTCAAGGTAGAACTGGTCACGGCTGAAGGACCAAGACCTGTGACTAGCGGTGTGAATGGATTGACAATCGAAGCGATCGACACACTGGACCCGGAACGTGAGGGTATCATACTTGTGCCTGGTGCAGCTGGTGATGTTGAAGGAGATGGTCCAGACTCGATTCCAGCTATTCTGGGCAAAGCCATGAATACGGGATTGACCACAAAGGTCAAGGCAGCTCTCGAACACAAAGACATCGTAATCGCTACGGTCTGCGGTGGTTCCCTTTTGTTAGCCATGGGAGGAGTCCTGGAAGGCAGACATGCGGTAACGCATCATTTGGGTATGGATTTACTTGGTGCGACTGGGGCAATTCCTGTCCCGGCACGCGTAGTGGATGATGGTAATTTGGTTACTGGTGGCGGTGTGACCTCGGGACTCGATGTTGCGCTGTATCTGGTCGAACGTGAACTGGGACCGCGTATTGCACACGAGATAGAACAGTTGTTTGAGTATGAGCGAAGAGGAACTGTTTGGAGAGCGAAAGGCATGGTACCCAGCACTCACAAGTCGTTAACGGACAACGAACCAAGCATTGTCATGAATCAAACGACAGTAATCTCGGACATATTGCCTAACGAGAAAACACAGACATCCGTCTTTGACGGTAATTGGGACACAACAATCGCTACACCTGTAGGTAAGCTGGAGGTCAAGCTCTACATAACGACAAGTTCCAATGTGATTCAGGGCACGGCCACACAAGGTGATGAAACAATCCCATTTGTGAACCCTGTACTCTGCGACAACAAGTTGACCTGGTCCCTGCCGATTACCAAACCCATGCGTTTGAATCTGAAATTCGAAGTTGCCGTGGATGGAGATCAGATGAGCGGATTCGCTAAAGCTGGCCTTCTTCCTGCTTCCAAATTAACTGGAAAACGAATAAACTAGCCTGGTTGTCATATTGCACAAAAAGGAATCTCGGGGGTTGTAGGTGAATATGAAGAAACGAGGAACATTATACGGATGGCTGGCCTGTGTCAGTATTTTATTTATTGTGTATGCTTTGGTGAAGAACTATTGGATAGACCCACAAGCCTCAGACTTTTTAAGCCACAAGACGGGTTTAAAGCGTGAGCTTCATCTTCCGATCTGGCTGAATGTCATGTACGTTCATGTTGCATTTGCATGTTTGGCCATGGCGTCTGGACTGGTCAACTTCTCTAATCGGATTTTTAAAAAGAGCCGCAGGTTCCACCGTATAAACGGTTATGTTTACATTGTATCCGTAGTGCTTGTTGTACTGACTTCCGGTTATATGGCACCTTACGCCACTGGCGGGAAAATAAGCAGTATGGGCTTCAATGCGCTTAATATCATCTGGCTGTTCATTACGATTACGGCTCTCATTCAGATTAAACAGAAACGAATGATCCAACACCGGAACTGGATGATTCGAAGTTATGCCTTCTGTTTCACGAACATGTTGATTCACCTCATCACTTCCCTTCTTCATCAGGGTTTCGGGTTGGTTTATGCTGCAAGCTACACTATAAGTATTTATGGCTCTATTGCTTTGCTGCTAGTTATTCCAGAATTCATTATCAGAATGAACAACAAATTAAGAACAGCCCCCGAATAATTTTTCGGAGGCTGTTCTACATTCTAGCTTTAGTAGAACAAGTGAGAATGCATTGGTGATCCTTCTCTTCTCTATTTCAATTCGTCAGACTTGCTCTTATCTCATTCCAGAGTGGATTGTCTGCCGTACCGCGTGCAGGCTGCTCCCCTTTTTCAATGGCATCCCAATACTTCCAGTTGGGCTTCTCACTGCCTAATTCATAATCCATCCCATCCCACGTATCTTCGCGAAATGCATAGAAAGCCCAATGCCATCCGTATTCATTAAAGATAGATATCAGATCCGACATGTAGCGATCTGCACCGTGAACCATTCGGTTCGTTCCGAATTCGGAACCTATAATCCGGTTCGCAGATATGTTATGATCGGACGCCCACTTGGCGACAGGCTCGACAAATTGTTTCAGAGTCTGACGGTTAAACACTTTTTCCGTCTCATCATCTCCAACCTTTACGTTCCCTGGATAAGAATACGTAAATCCTTTTTTCTGGTTCTGGCTTGTCATCTCATAAGGCTCATACATATGAAAAGCATACAGCACGTTAGGATCATCAATCGGCTTCAGGTACGTAAAAGCCCAAGGTGTTGCGTAGAGACCCGAATCTACAATGATGGGAGTTGTCTGGTCTACCGTCCTGATCTCTTTGGTTATCGTGTCATAGAGTGAATTCAGATCAGCTGCGGTATGTTCCACTTTGGCATACCACTCCAAATAATCCTGCGTCCAGAAATCATGAAAACCCGTACCCGTTTCCGGATGAGGCTCATTAATCAGGTTATAGCCGATGACGGCAGGATGATTCTTCAATCGTGCTGCAAGATCCTTCCAAAACTGAGCGGCCTGATTGTGATATTCAGTATCATTCCAGATCCGATCATCATTCTTGGCCCCGTTGAACTGCCGCCAGCGATCACCCGGTAAGCTAAGCACTGTAATAATCACTTTCATCCCTTTATCCTCGGCGGCGTCAAGATCCGCTTTGAGTCGGGCAAAATCCGCTTCCACGATACCTTCGTACTTATCCGAGCTGCCTATCAAAAAGTCTGCGTTAATATGTTTATCCGGCTTATCGTTGAACAAAAAATCCCGATCCTTACTCCACTTATCGGGCGCAAGCCGGACGAACTCTATGCCCTGTTCCTTGGCTGCTTCATAGTTGACAGGAAGAGAGGTGGAGTTCATAAAATTGGTCCCTTTTCGCTGCTCATTCCAGTAGCTCATTTTCTCCGAAGGAACAGCCTGCTTCTCCTCCTGACTGCTGTTCATCCCTGATATCTCCAATGGCTTTGTCGAAACAGAGTTAGAACTGCATCCACCTAGTGCAACCAAAATGACCGCCGAGAGTAAAACATTTTTTCCGATGGGCCAACTCGATTTGGTTGATATTTTATTCATGATCAATCACCTCGATAGCCATCTTACCTGTTGTCTGTTACGCCAATATGACAATATGATCTATTATCCAATCGGTATTCCGTCAGGCAGCTCGATATCTGGTTTTAACAGAACGACATCCCCTTTTTCGGGTATTCCTCCCAGAACCAATACTTCTGATTTAAACCCGGCTATCCGGCGCGGTGGAAAGTTCACTACCCCTATGACTTGTTGTCCGATCAGTTCCTCTGCTGCATATCTTTTGGTAATTTGTGCACTGGAGTTTTTCATTCCAATCTCTTGTCCAAAATCAATCTCAAGTTTGATCGCAGGCACTTTCGCTTCTGCAAAAAACTCAGCTTTTGTAACGGTTCCGACGCGAATATCCAGTTTCAAAAAATCATCAATAGTAGCCATATATATTCTCCTCTTCTACTTGTCTTATCGTTTTCGTTGTATAAATTCACGTCAAGTTCGAACTTTAGAAATGGTGTATCGCCAGGATTTTGCCCAAAAATACACCCCCATGCCAAGTACAGTCACCATCCCGCCTATAAACTGAAACAGAGAGATGGTTTCTCCCAGAAATAGAAAGGCGAGTATGATCGCAAGAACAGGCTCTCCAATAATGCCTACAGAAAGCGTCGTTGCACCTAAAGATTTCAATAATAGATTAATAAGAAATTGTCCAAAAATGGTTGGAATGATGGCAAGCAACAAGAAATACATCCAATCTGAAGTGTTATATCCGGTCAGGGGGATATGATTGATTAGACTGTAGATAAGCAAGACAATCCCCCCAAGGAAGAAGACAATAACGCTGTACACATTTGCATCGATTTTGTGACTGACTTTTTGTCCAGCAAGCATATATGCCGAAACCGCGATGGTGCCCAATAAAGATAATCCATCTCCGATCAGTGCCTCTCTAGATACTCCGATGTCACCCCATGCGATAATAATTGACCCTGCAAGGGCTGTAACCAGACATAGAATCGTAACCATGTTTGCTTGTTGCTTGAAGATGAAGTATGACCCCAACATTACAAATAAAGGCTGCAACGATAAAATGACCATGGAACTTGCAACGGAGGTGTGCACCAATGACTCCATCCAGCATAAGAAATGCAATCCGAGAAAGAGTCCGGCTAACAACACAACACTCCAATCTTTTTTGCTCATCATAAGGTTTCGAAGACTTTTCCAAGGTACAAAAGGAAGCATTAGTATTACCGTTATGAACAATCTGTACATCCCAGCTACAGAGGTTGGTGTCTCTGAGGACTTTATCAATATGGAAGATATCGAGATGGACAAAATGCTGATAAAAAGCAACAGGTACGGATGAGGCGGATACAACGATTTATTCATTTTCATACTTACTCCTTCAACATGTTCTATCCAAATTCTGTGCACAGGATTATAGTGATAAAACAAAGATTGGATATAATAATATCATCGTTAATGTTTTATTTGTGTAATAATATCGCTATATTGTATATAAATATCACCATTTGAAAGGATACATTTAAATGTCAAAGCAGCTTCACGAGACGATTCTTTTCCCTGATGCTTCATTTCCATACATTATGTACACAGCTAATTCCGAGAAAATTATTCCTGAAGGTAGAGGATTTAATGACTTGCATTGGCATGAAGAACTACAGATTACATTGGTTACTCAAGGAAGGTTGGTTATACAGGTTAACGGTGTTGATCATGAGTTACTGGCGGGTCAAGCTATCCTAATTAATAAGGGAGTCCTGCATGTTACAACCCATCTGACCCACAACGGTCAATATGTGAGTTTTAATTTCCCTGAAAAGCTGTTAGCCTTCTACGCAGATAGTGCCATGGAGAAAAATTATGTTTTACCTTATACAGACTCTTCACTGGTGTCGCTGGTAATCAAAGGGGATGTAGAATGGCAACAGAATGTGCTAGATATGTTATGGGATATGAAAAAGAGATTTGATATGACAAAAAAGTGGGGATGGGAATATGAGGTTTCGATCAAAACCGTTCAATTGTGGCTAATTTTGATTCATAATATTACGCTTCCCTCCGAGGAGGCGCCCAAATATGTAAAGCTTCAGCAAGAGCGCCTTCAACTCATGCTCAGCTATATCCATCAGCAGTATTCAACGAATATCACACTGCAAGAAATTGCTGATACAGCACATCTGAGCATCTCGGAGTGCACCCGGAGTTTTAAGAAAACCATTCATATGACACCGTATGATTACTTAATTAAGTACCGGATCAAGAAAAGCGCGGAATTACTAATTTCAACTGATTATACAGTAACCGAAATAGCTCATAGGGTTGGTTTTAATCATGTAAATAACTTCATTCAGTCTTTCAAAAAACATCAAAACCAAACACCTAAGAGTTTCCGGAATTCGAGTAATGAGATTAAATAGTAGATATACGAAAAAGGAGACCATCGAAGAGACTTTCACTTATGAACTGAATCCGGCTATTTTAAAGAAATAATTAAAAAAAGAGATTAGGTGGCTCATAATTAGCCACCTAATCTCTTTTCCATTAACCTGATTAGTCTTACTCACTTCTTCGTTTAGAGAACATCTTAATTTGAGGCCATTACGATTTCTTTTTCTTGCGTATGAAACGCAAATCAATATAGAGAATAATAAGAAAAGTCAGTACGCCGAGCAGCACAGGAATGAGAAACGCTTCCAAGGAAAAGGCGCTGCCCTTCAGGTTCAGGTGATCGGTCGCACGATATTCAAGGCGCTTGGCAGCAAATTTCGCGGTTCGGATGTCCTCTTGTTCTGCCAGATCTTCGAAAGCAGGTTCCATTGCAAACCGTTCTGATGCATCACGATGCAGAAACAGCAGTTCCGCACGATTACCACTGTTTCTCCAATTATTGATGTCCTCAGCGGCGACAGAATCCGCATTTGCACCGACAATAATCATTTTCTCCAGCTTCGGCACGTTTTCAATCTGATAGCGCGCCACGATGTTCAGTCCATGCTTCGTTACAATGGGGTCATTTTGGTTGGAGACGGTCAGTGTCCTTGTAGTACCGGAAGCACCATACGTATCAAAAGCGGAAGACAAATCCAATTCATCTGCTCCGTTATACAACAGCACCCCGGCCTTCACCTTTTTCCATTGAAAAGCATTATTCATTATGTACGAAATATCGCTCAACTTGGCATTAAACGGCTTCATATGCGGGTTTAAGACGTAATCATATGATGGATAGTTCATCTGCTCTGCTACCTTCTTCGCAGACGCATCACCCAATTGATCCGAAATTACACGAAGTGTTGCATCAATACCGGAAGTTAGACCCGCGGAAGATATAATCGAGCCATGTTGAACATAACGCTGATCCTTCACCCACTGGATTTCGGGATATTTTTTGATGAGACGGTTAACGTCACCCCAGTGCGTTGCGGCAGACTTGCCATCCAGCAAACCCGTATCAGCCAGGTTTTCTGCTCCATTGCAAATGGAGAGTAATGTTGTGTTAACACTTGAGTGCTTCTGAATCCACTCACGTACAGGTGCGTATTGGTTTTCGTCCAACATTGGCATAAATGGAATGACAATGATGTCCGGACTTTTTCCGAGCAGCGTATCCATCTCAGCAAAAGAATAATGCGGGATTACATCAAGTCCCCCGGTTAGAGATTTAATTTCCCGATTGGGTGCAACACCGTACACATTGTAAGCTTCCGTCATCGCAAACATCTCGTACGGAACGAGAAAATCAAATACTTCGGTGACCTCGTTTGCCAGCAGCACAGCCACTGTCGGTTTGCTGGCGTCATATTCCGGCACTTGTACATTGTTTAATTCAGGAGCGGATGTATCGTAAGTCGACATTCCTGAATTCATCGTGCTGATGAACCCGATTGTTCCTCCCCCTGCCACCACAACAACTATAATGATCAGATAAATCATGAAACGTAATACAGACTTCATTTTGGATTCTCCTTCTGGTTATAAATGATTTACCTATGGAATTATATCAATCCAAAATGAAGTTATCGTCTGTCTGTGGTCGGTTAGAGGAACTCGACTAATGTCGGGTGTTACTACTAGACTCTAAGCTATTTACTTTGTAGTAAACGTACCCATTAACTCATCTTCAGCATATTGCTATGACTTAAATCCAGCATTAAGTCCATATACCGGATGAGGTACATACGGTTCTTCCAAGCTCGCCATTTCTTCTGATGTTAATGCAATCGACAGAGCTTCAACTGCATTTTCGAGATGGGATGTCTTCGTAGCGCCAATAATCGGAGCTGTAACCGGATTCTTGTGCAGCAGCCAGGCAAGAGCGATTTGTACCCGGGGAACGCCGCGTTTTTCAGCGATTTCTGCTACCTGCTCTACCACTAATCGATCGGTGCTGGCTGTTGCATCGTATTTTGCCCTTTGAACCTGATCCGTCTCGGAACGCTGTGTGGTTTCCTGCCAATCTCTGGTCAACCGTCCAGAAGCAAGTGGACTGTAGGGAATTACACCGATTTTCTCTTCCTGACAAAGAGGCATCATTTCCCTTTCCTCTTCACGGTAAATCAGATTATAGTGGTTCTGCATCGATACAAAGCGGGTCCAACCATTTCTCTCGGCGACATATAAAGCCTTTTGGAATTGCCATGCTGACATGGCTGAAGCACCAATATATCTTGCCTTGCCTGCCTTCACCACATCATGTAATGCTTCCATTGTCTCTTCAATAGGGGTATGGTTGTCCCAGCGGTGAATTTGATACAGATCTACATAGTCGGTTCCCAATCTCTTGAGGCTTTTATCAATCTCACTCATAATTGCCTTTCGAGAAAGTCCGGCGCCATTCGGACCATCATGCATACGGGAAAACACTTTTGTCGCAAGGACAATTTCATCTCGATTAGCGTAGTCCTTGAGTGCCCGACCCAGGATCTCCTCACTTGTTCCGCCTGCATACACATTGGCTGTATCAAAGAAATTAATACCTAACTCCAATGCTTTTTGAATGACGGGACGACTATTCTCTTCATCCAATACCCATTGGTGAAACCCTCGTCCCGTTTCACCAAATCCCATGCAGCCAAGACAAAGTCGAGATACATCCATGCCTGTATTTCCTAATTTCACATATTCCATTGGTTAATCCTCCTCAGCTTTTGGGTTGCGACAACGTGTAACGCATGAGACAACAATAACAAGAAAATAGATGCATTTCTTTGCTGCTAAGCTCATGGGATTTGTTTATTTAGCTCATTTTTTCGAATAATGAAAAAAAGCGTCTCACGATATTTATCGCGAAGCGCTTTACTCAACAGTGGTACAACGTTTCTTGTTTATAAAGTATGGACAGATTAAGCTGGCTTTATGTGATTTTTGCCTTGCTTCGTTTGCATTGCTGTCTAAACTCCGAGGGCGGAAGCCCGAACTGAAGCTTAAACACTTTGGAAAAATGGGCAACGTTTTCGAAACCTGTTGAGAAACAGACATCGGTGACGCACAATGATGTCTCTGCCAACAGTTTCTTGGCTTTATGCAGCCTCTGATTACGAATCCACTTCAAGGGTGACGTGTGGTATAGGGCCTGAAAATCCCTTTTGAAGGTAGACAGGCTTCTGCCAGACAAATAAGCCAGATCGCTTATAGAAATGGGATTCGTAATATTCTCCTCTATTATTTTGCCGAAGTCGCTGTTTTTATCATGATTTGGTTGCAGAAGTTGATGTAAAAATCGATCATTGGCGTGTGCCAGATGAAACAGGAGTTCCATGAATTTAAGCCGGATCAGTCCGTCTTGTACCTCGTCTGGATTTTCGAAATAGGGTTTCAATGATGCTATATATGAGCGGGTGAGTTCATTGACCGGTATAATGGACACCGGCACGATTTCATTCACGGTATCCGTCGGTTTGAATCCAGAAAACTGAACAAACTCCGCAAGCATATTTTCGTTAAGGAAAAACATCATATAGTCCAGCATGAACTCAGATCCAGGTTCACCCGACTTTATGTAATCAATACGAATCGATTGGTGAAGAAACACCATTTCATTACTTCGCACAGTGTACTCCTGATCCTTGAAGCGAACCGTGTATACGCCCGATATAACGAACAACAACATGTGATCTTTCAGAAAATAGGAGCCTGTTGTCCCCTGTGTATGCAAACAGAATTGAATGACGGATAACCCATTCTGCTTTAAACTTCCTTGTTTGTCTGGAGCACGTTCCAGTCCTTGTGGTGCTTTGATGATCTTTCCGTTTCTCATGGACATGAACAGTCCCGCCTTTTTAGCTTTTAATAATAGAATAACAGGAAACGGAGTCACGCTCGACACACTGTATATTGATCTTATAAGTAGACTCAACAGTCTCTCCTTTTAACATCTGAATGAGTACATGTCCAGCAAAGGAGCCTGCATCTGTTTTGGGTTGGCGAAAAGTCGTAAGAGGT
The DNA here is from genome assembly GCF_037969855.1 of Paenibacillus sp. FSL W7-1088. Classification (NCBI taxonomy): domain Bacteria; kingdom Bacillati; phylum Bacillota; class Bacilli; order Caryophanales; family Paenibacillaceae; genus Paenibacillus; species Paenibacillus sp. FSL W7-1088. The sequence goes on along the minus strand of NZ_CP150216.1, from coordinate 3,494,452 downwards.
GGATTTAAGTATTCAGTTACATGTATGTTATCAAATCCAATAATAGATAGATCTTCGGGTATGGAAACCTGGTGTTCTTTGAATGCCTCTAAACCTCCAATGGCCATTTCATCATTCGCAAAAAAGACTGCCGTTGGAAGCTCTCCCTCCATTAGCAACTTGGCTGCGTCGTAGCCACCTGTTTTCAGAAATTGGCCGCCAAGTCTCCAATTCTCATTCTCTTCCACCCCAGCTTCATGCATAGCTCTCAGATAACCCTGATATCGCATCAGATTACAATCCGAACTTAAAGGTCCACTAATATAGGCGATTGCGCGGTGACCTTTATCCAGAAGGAAACGGGTTGCCATATAACCACCCTGCTCATCATCCATCAGAACATTTACAATATGCTTACTATGAAGTTCCCGGTCCATCACAACAATTGGAAACCCCGTTTCGGCAGCCTGCAACAACAACTCATCTTCAATATTTTCAGCGATTACAATCACACCGTCCAGCCTTCTCTCTCGGATAAAGCGTGCGGCTGTCGATCGCTCCCCGCCTAAAGAACTGCATACGATGAGGTCATATCCCTGACTTATGGCGCTGGATTCAATTCCACTCACCAAGTCGGAAAAATAGGGGACAGACATATCATGAACGATAACTCCGATCGTTTGTGTGTGTTTTCGCTTTAATTCGGATGCGGCTCCGTGCTTGATGTAATTAAGCTCACTTGCTACTGCAAGTACTTTCTGTCTTGTATGCTCACTTACATGTTTTTTGCCGTTGAGTACATAGGATACAGTTGAACTCGCGACACCCGCTAACTTTGCTACATCTTTAATCGTTATCATTAAATACTCCCCAAGAAGACTGTTATTGGTTCACTGACATATGAATTTTTTATATCTTTCACCGCATTTTAACACAGTCATCTTGGGAAATGCACAAAAAGATACAATACAATCATTCTGGAATTTCAGAATATATTATCGATCAGGTCCAAATACAAGATTGGCGGATTGTTTGGCTTGTTCAATAACCTCCATCACCTTCTCGCTATGCTCTAACATAGCTGTGACTTTCTCCAGATCATGTTCACGAATCATACGCTCGAATTCAACAAACTCGTCATACATACGATGAGGATGATCCTTAATATCTATTCGAATCGGCGTTTCCTTATGAAGCGCAAGATCAAAGGATTCACATTTGTTGGCCGAACTGGTCATGTGGATATATCCTTTATTGCCCTGGATGTTCATTGCATTGGGGGCCGTGCTGTCTTTAGAGCCTATGCAAACACACTTGAACTCACGGTAGTCCAAAAGCAACATGCCTGAAGTGTCAATCCCGCGTTCCATGTTGGCCCAGTATTCCACCTTCTTCGGGCTTCCGAAAAGCCCTACGACCAGATGAATATTATACAAATTAATATCCATCAAGGCTCCACCAGACATTTCCGGATTAAATGCCGGCAGCACTTCTCCAGCCTGAAAAGCCGCATAGCGGGATGAATATTGGGAATAGTTACACTCCACAATTTTGATGTCACCCAGTTTGCGCAGATTCTCCTTCATGGACAAATAATTCTTCAAATATTGGTTTGTGATGGCTTCAACCAACACCAGCTGTTTTTGCCGTGCAATCTCTTTAAGTTCAAGAAATTCTTGAAAATTGGAAGTGAACGGCTTCTCACAGATCACATGTTTGCCGCCCAATAACGCTTCTTTGGCATATGCATAATGAAGATGATTTGGTAGTCCGATATAGATCGTATCCACTTCATCATTTGCAATCATATCGCTGTACTCCGAATATATTTGTGCAATTCCATACTGCTCTTGCAGAGTCAGCATTTTATCCAGATGACCAGGTCTGGAACAAATGGCCTCCAACGTAATCGCAGGAATTTCATGAATAAAGCTCAATAGATCCTTTACAATCATTCCAGCTCCGACAATTCCCAGTTTCATATTAGTTACACTCCTCCATACCTTTTTCTAATATTTCCATAACCGCGATCGTTTCTTGGTCTTGAATCACTTTTTCTTTGCCATGGTTGATGGCTTCATAGATATCGTCGTACACTCTTGCATAATCGCCTTGTTCAGAAGTTACTTTTTCTTCATGATAGATTCCTTCGTCATCCAGATACGTCAGTACGCCATAGTGCTGAGGCAAATCCTTACCAAAATCGGGATGTCCTTTGGGAAGGTAAAATAACTTCAGATGTTCCTCTTGACGATCCTCCGTTTGTTTTACGAATACCCCCTTTTTGCCGTATACTACAAAACTCGGGCGTGGCTTTAAGCGGAAAAAGCTGGATTTGACTGATACTTTCAGCGAAGCGTAATAAAAGTCCAGATCGAAATAATCATTCATTCTGCCAGGCCCCAGCAATTGACGAACATCGTAATGTATTTTGTCCGGTTGCCCGAAATAGGATAATACCTGATCAATGGTGTGAACACCGTGCCCGTATAAATAACTTTTGTATTTGGAAAAATGGGTGGTAGCATTCGGGATCTCCGGTCGATAATAATCGTAATGCATTTCCACTTCCAGCAAATCGCCAAGCTTTCCTGATTCAATCACTTTCTTGGTCGTCAGAAAATCCGAATCATATCGTCGGTTCTGATAACATTGAATCAAGAGATTTTTTTCTTTGGCGTACTGGAAAATGGATTCGGCTTCTTCTTTGGTCAGCATAAAAGGTTTCTCCACAAGTACATGTTTTCCATGAACGAGTGCCATCTTTGCATACTCATAATGGGATTCGGTATGTGTACAGACCACGACCAACTGAATGTCATCGTCATTCATTAAAGCTGCAAGATCATCTGTATACAGAACACCAGGCGCTTTCTCCCACTCCGTTTTCTCTGGATGACGGGCGTATATCGTTTTTACTTTCAAATGATCCCGATTCAATGAAAAAGGAAGATGATAACGATTTGTACTTTTGCCATTGCCAATGTAACCGATGGTCAACATATGAATTCCCCCTCAGGCTCTTTTTCATTTATTATAGAAGAAGAAAATCCGCCGGAGGGGCTTTGAAGAAATTACGGTACATTTGACCAATATTTTGTATTTCTCATGCCCTCTTTTTAAACAAAATGTTTACTGAACGCTCTACATCAACATTATTTCAATGATTCCGGGGTGAACCTGTTGAAAATATTGACCCAACTAACAGACATGAACCACTTTACACCAAATGAAAAAAGCATCGCTTCTTATATTCTGACTCATAAGGAATTAATGCTTCACTTGAATATTCAAGAGCTTGCCAAAGCTACATACACGTCACATTCTGCCATCAACCGCTTGACTCATAAGCTTGGACTTTCGGGGTTTAAGGAGTTCAGCATAAAGCTTGCTCGAGAGTTTCAGCAGGATGCTCAGAACATCTCCAATATCGATCCCAATTATCCGTTCGCTCTTGGTGAATCTTCACTCCAGGTGGCAAAAGATATAGCTGAACTAATGAAAGAAACGATTGAGAAAAACTTTGCTTTTATGGATGAAGCCTCTCTAACAGAAGCAGCCCATTTGCTGGATCAGGCAAAACGAATCTTCATCTATGCGTTGGGGGATTCTCAAATCCGCGCGAAGAGTTTTCAGAATAAATTGATTAAAATCAATAAATACGTCGTGATTACAACAGAGCTATCTGAATGGGCTTACCATACCATCAATCTTACGACGCAGGATTGCGCCATTTTTCTGACCTATCATGAAAAATCGCCCATTTTCCTAAAGGCAGCCCAACATTTCTCGCGTGAAAACATTCCATTTATCACGATTACCGCGAATCATCAAAGTGAGTTGGCCAAGATGAGTACGATCTGTATCCAGGTGCCGAATGACGAAACAAAACATGCAAAGATCGGTACATTTTCATCACAAATTGCCTTTGATTACGTGTTAAACGTGATTTATTCCTGTATTTTTCAAATCGACTACGCCAAAAACATGCAAATGACTACATATTCGTTGAAGAATTACCAGTTGGATGAGTAATATGAGAGGGGGCCCTATTCTTGCGTCTTCCCTGCTAACAGAGGTTGCTGCCGCTGTCAAAGTGATGGAGAGACATCAGACCGGGTGTAAAAGCAGGAAATTACAACATACCAAAAAACCTTCAAGAACGAATTCTTGAAGGTTTTTTGGTATGGTTTTAGAGTACTTTCTCGAGGAAGCTGATCGTCCGTTCATTTTTTGGATTTCCGAATATTTCATCAGGAGTGCCCTGCTCTACAACATATCCACCGTCCATGAAGACAACCCGATCCGCAACTTCACGGGCAAAGCCCATTTCATGGGTCACGATAATCATCGTCATACCTTCGCTCGCAAGATCCTTCATTACACCAAGGACTTCGCCTACCATTTCGGGGTCAAGTGCCGAAGTTGGTTCATCGAATAACATAACGTCCGGATTCATGGCAAGCGCACGAGCGATCGCTACGCGTTGTTTTTGTCCGCCCGAAAGTTGGTTGGGATAGCTGTCTGCTTTATCCGACAAACCAACCCGATCCAGTAAACGGAGTGCCGTATCGCGTGCTTCCTGTTCTTTTAAAATCCCAAGTTCTCTGGGGGCAAACATAATATTTTTGAGCACGCTAAAATGAGGAAACAGGTTAAAGTGCTGAAATACCATACCTATGTTCTCGCGAGCTTTGTTAATGTTCGTTTTGGGATCATTTAAATCCCGATCATCTACGATAACCCGTCCAGCTGTGATCTCATCTAACTGGTTAATGCAGCGCAAAAACGTACTTTTACCTGAACCTGAAGGTCCAATGACACAGACAACTTCACCTTCGTTGACCGATATATCGATGCCCTTCAACACATGATTCGTGCCAAAACTTTTCTTTAATCCTTCTACTTTAATTTTACCCACGACGAACCCTCACCTCCAGGTAGTCAGCAATTTTAGTCAATGTGATGATAACAATCAGGTACATAATCGCAACAGTCAACCAAATGTCGAAAGAGGCGAATGTTCTTGCGATGACAATCTTACCGGATTGCGTCAACTCCACCAGACCAATGACGGACAAGATCGACGTATCTTTCAATGTAATAACCATCTGATTAATAAATGAAGGAATCATAACCCGTATGGCCTGAGGGATTACAATCTTTATCATCGCTTTGCGATAAGGAAGTCCCAATGAACGGGCTGCTTCCATCTGTCCACGATCAATCGATTGAATACCCCCACGAATAATTTCCGTTACGTACGCCCCTGCATTCAGACTCAACGTCAGAATGGCGGCCAGGAACAGTGGCATGGTGAAGCCCATCGCCTGAGGAATTCCGAAATAAATAAAGAATGCCAGGACAATCAACGGTATCCCGCGGAAAATATCCACAAATACAGTAGCAACAATTCGAAGGAACTTATTCTGACCCACTTTCATAAAAGCAAAAATCAAGCCGATGATAAAGGCGAAAAACAGCGAAATAATCGTATACAAGAGTGTTTTCCCCATACCTTTGAACAGCACAGGTAGAGATTTTTGAACTAATTCCCAACGACCCTGGTTTGCGACAGTGGCATTCTCGCCAACATATTCCTCGGTAATGCGCTTAAATTCACCGTTAGCCTTGATATTCACTAATCCTTCATTAAACATCTTTAGGAGTTCTTGATTCTGTCCCTTGCTTACCGCAAATCCATAGGAAGCGCCGTCTTCTCTATCGGTAACGGTTTTCAAACCGTTATTCTGTTTTATCCCAAATCTTAGGACAGGTTCATCTTCAAAACATGCAACCGAGTTTCCAGTTTTCACATCATCATACATTTGCGAAGAATCATCGAATGGAACAATGGTAAAGCCGTATTTTGAGGCGATGGATTCAGCAAAGCTGTACCCTTCTGTGCCCGTTTTCACAGCGACCTTTTTACCGCGGAGATCTTCGTAGCTTTTTACGGTATCATTATTTACGCTAACACCCATTACGACGCCTGATTGATAATAAGGTTCTGAGAAATCAAACTTTTGTTTTCGTTCATCTGTAATACTCATCCCGGCAATGACGCCATCCACCTGATTGGACTCAAGAGCTTGCACAGCCGCATTAAATCCCAGCGCTTTGATTTGATAATTGAAGTTCTGATCTTTGGCGATCGCATCCAGCAAATCCATGTCGATGCCTACATAATCCCCATTTTCATCTTGATATTCAAACGGTGCAAATGTGATGTCCGTGCGGATCACATAGGTTTTACCTGAATTGGAGTTTGCATCGGCATCCCCCGACCATCCGGATAACCCCGCCACTAGGAGCAGAATTATTGATAGTACATAAAATGAGACCTTGGTTGTTTTCATATGTCCTCCTCATCTCGGTGTTCTCCGAATTCTGATCATTTTCTTGTCATTGATGTTACTGTCGTACAGTTTTAGGTGTCTTTGCACATTATATTGTTATTATTTGCAGTATATTAACAATCAATGCTTTCCCTAACATTCTTCACTTTCCTCCGCAACGTTTTATTTGACAATCCACTTAAAGATCCACGTTATATTTACCCTTCAGGACAGGTTTTAAAAACCTAAATTGAACTTAAATAAAAAAGCCGCCATATAGGCGACTCTGTAATAGACAATATGATGATCATCCAATGACAATTGCAAAAGGAAATTTTAATCTTTCTTTATAAGAATGAACACTTCGAGTTATTCCTCAACAAATAATTTTGAAAGTGGATTTTCCACTTTTTTATCCAATGTTACCTTGCCCGTCTTGTTCAACATATAGTACTGATAATAAGCGCTGCTGAATCCAGTGGATTCCTGCATCTTCATCATAAAGGGTTCAAGACTCCCACTGCTCAGATGATCTTCATTCCAGAAATAGTGCAGCATCAAACGATTTTGATTATAAGGGTGTTTGATCACATAGGCTCCAGCAACTGACGGTTGGTTCATAGTCGTTTTCCATTGAAAACCGATATGGTTAGCACGGTCCATAATGCTGGATTTTAAAGCTTGTACAAAACCATTTGATTTAGCACTACCAAGTACTATTAGGTTGCTGGTAGCCAATTCTTTTTTCATTTTTTGCTTCAAATCCTGCCGGTCCCGGATCACGTCATACTTCACTCCGCTTAAATCCAGAAGAGTTGTTAGTTGGTTTACCATGGCTTCCTGTTGTTCGTTCGCTGACTTGCTCACCTGATCACTGACCACAATGGCTAATGGCTCACCTTGAAGGGCTTTATCCATCACACGGCTCATCGTTTCAAAAGGTACATTCGGAACCTGAGTTAATGCTGATTCATATAGCGATTGAAACTGATCATGCAGATATGCCGTTTTTTCCTCATTCGACAGTTGATATTCGGGCTTCAGCACAAAATTGGGATCATATAAGGCTTTATTCATATCATTTCGCGTCTCTTTCCCCAGTACATCTTCTATCGTTTGCAGAAGTCCGTCAATCGTAGCATTTTGATACACATAGCGTTTAAAATACTCTTTCATAAAGGCATCGAATTTTTCTTCCCCGACGGAACGGTACAATTGGTATATTGCTTGGCGGCCTTTATCGTAATAAACTGGGCTTGCCCAATCTCCCACCTCGTCATTGGTTGAAGCAATGGCCTTATCCACCGTGGAATCGTCAAATTGGATAGACTTAAAGCCATTCATCGTGTCCCCCTGCTTCTCAGAGAAATACACTTTAGAGAAATCTGCAAAGCCTTCGTCCAGGAAAGACTCTGTCTCCGAATTATTCCCGATTAACGCATGAAACCACTGGTGGGCGATTTCATGCACAAATACGGTGTCTTGTTCTGGAGCAGAATTTATTCCGATTTGCCCCATTTGGATAAGTCTTGAATACTCGATAGCTACACCTTCTACATACGATTCAACAATCCGGAATTCAGGATAAGGATATTTACCGTATTTATCACTAAAAAAATCAATGGCTTTGAATGCTTGATCAATATATCCATCAACGATTTTTTTCTTACCTGGCTGGTTGTCAAAATAATAATACTCTACGGTGAGGCCATTCCGGGTTACGCTGTCCACTTTGAAGTTCGGGCTGGCAAAGAAAGCAAACTCCCTCGTATTCTCGGCTACGGTGGATACCACTTTGCGTCCAGTCTCTGCATCATCACGTGTGGTTATCGTACCAGGCATCACTACCTGATATTGATCGGGAACATTGAACTGAACTTCATAATCCGCGGAAGTATAATAATCCGTTTCGAATGTTTTACTATAAGGTTTGGTATCCCATTCATGCTTGGCCTCATCATAGACTGACATTACAGGGAACCCATGAGCCCCATTGATAATATCTTTGTAATACGATAACCGCTGTGAGCCATAGGGAATCTTCAGATTAAAGTGGACTTGAACCGACACGGATTCACCAGGCTGAAGGGGTTGCTCCAATTTCACCGACATAGCTTGGTCTTTATTACTGAAATCAAGGGCTTGCCCACCGGTCGTCACCTTCTCAATATCAATTCCTCCAAGAAAGTCTTCCGGTTTCTTATCAGGGTTATTTTTGCTAATCTCTTCATTGGAATGTTTAAACATGGTCGTCTGTGTCGATTCCGAAAGGTTGGCATCAGCATAAGTATGAAAAACCAGTTGCTTCAATGTATCTTTGCTTGTATTGCGGTAAGTAATGGATTCACTCCCCTCGATCATCATCTTCTTCTCATCCAGCCGGGCTTGAATTCGATATTGGATAGGCGCTTGAGCCTTAATATCTTTATTGGCTTGTGAAATAGCTGATACAGGAGCTGCATTAGCGGCAGCACTACCCGTACTTATGATCGGGCATGCGGTCAGAATCATAGCGAGTGCGCTGATAGCTGTTATTCTGATTCGATTTGATGTGTATGAACGTGAATGATAGATATAAATCTCTCCCTCGAATGATTTTTGAAGCTCAGAGGCAAGTATAGAAGATCAACCTTACATTGGTTTAATGCGTATCTTAAATTTCGTTTAAAAAAAGAAGCTGTTTGTATTAAACGAGCATGACCATAAAGCAAAAAGTCGCCATTTAGGCGACTTTTAGTAATTGTGTCTCTTTACCGATTTTCAATGAAAGGTGTCACAAACGAATTATAGAATCAGGTACGAAGCCAAACATTCATTTCTCCGGCTTGTCGATTGCCCCATAAATAATAAGGGATTGCTGTGAGTTGTACTGGTTTGACGTTTTTGTTTAACGGCTGGTAAGGTTGATTATCCAACCACACGGATTCATCCACAAGTAGCCCATCAACTTCTACAGTAATGCAGCCACCAAGCAGTTCAGGCGTTTCGTGTTCTCTCAACTCTGGCTCCTCTGCGAATGAGAGTGAAGACAGTGGAGATCCATTATCCACTTGCTCCAGGCAATAAACGAGTGGGCCGCGTTGGATGGCAGCTTTCCCAGCATCTGGCCGGATCAGAGGATGAGCAGCGATCAATTGGGTCTCTAGTGGCAATATCCACTCTACTGTATCACCATCGGACCAGGCACGTTCCATTTTTGCATAACCATTATGCTTACGATAATGTTGAGGTTCTCCGTTGATCTTTAATATTGGATCCTGACTTTGAAACCACTGAGGAATGCGGACTGCAATCTCAAATGGAGCAGCTTTAGCATCATTACCAGCCAAAGAAATCGAGAACTCCACCTTTCCATACCAGGGTAATTCAGATCGTTGATGTACTGTTACTTGCAGACCGTCTCCTGTCACCCATTGAAGCTCGCTACCGATAAACAAGTGCACATACACCGTTTTTCCGTCATTAGATATGTCATAAATATAATCATGAAGTGAACTCAATAAACGTGCCACATTAGGCGGACAGCATGAACAACCAAACCATTTCTGCCGTACGGGCTTCACATGATGTTTGTCTGGATTTTTTTCACTTGCGTCCGGGTATACCTCTAGTGGATTTACATAGAAGAAATGTTGTCCATCTTTGGACATGCTGCCAAGTACATTATTGTATAGTGCTCTTTCCATGACGTCAGCATAGTCACTTTTGGCTTCCAATTGCAGCATCCGACGTGCCCAGAAAATTAGTCCAATGGAAGCACAGGTCTCTGCATAAACCGTATCGTTAGGCAGATCATAGTCAAACGTGAATGCTTCCCCCAGATGTGTTGCACCTATGCCGCCGGTAATATACATTTGCTTGCGCGTTGTATTGATCCAGAGCCGCTCACAGGCTTCTCGCAAACTTGAATCATTCGTGAGGCGTGCCAAATCGGCCATGGCGGTGTACATATAGACTGCTCGAACAGAGTGACCCACAGCGACCGTTTGTTCTCTCACTGGCAGATGAGACTGATATACCTCAAGATTGGGAGTCCCCTGTGACCAAATATTTTTCCTTCCCCGGCGTTCCCACTCTTCCACGAAATAACTTGGCTTGTTACCGCGCTCATTAATGAAATAACTGCTCAGATTCAAATAACGTTGTTCTCCTGTAACGTTGTATAGTTTAACCAGAGCTAATTCAATTTCCTGGTGCCCACAATACGCCTGAATTTTACCTTGCTCGGTTCCAAACAAGCTATCAATGAGATCAGCGAACCGACATGCGATGTCGAGAAAAATGCGTTTCCCTGTCGCATGATAATATGCAACTGCTGCCTCTATCATATGTCCAGCACAATATAGCTCGTGAGCTTCATACAGATTGGTCCATTGTCTTCCAGGCTCTTTAATGGTGAAGTAGGTATTTACATAGCCATTTTCATGTTGAGCTTGACCAATCAGATCAATCACTTCATCAGCGATGCTCTCCAGCTTGGGATCAGGATGGTTACCGATCGAATAAGCAACCGCTTCCAACCATTTGTAGAGATCACTATCCTGAAATACCCATCCCCCGAATTCACCTTTCTCCAAGCCAGCTGCAATTCGGAAATTACGGATGGCATAGCTCGGCTCCGCGCCTTCGATTCGGTCATTTAGCGCTTCCCATTGATAAGGAATGACAGTCTGACGGACTAATTCGGAGTATTCTTTCCAGAAGGTGTCTTGAATGGCTACTTTGGCTTTTCGCATTATGGAATTCCTCCTATAAAATTGACTCTTGTGGTTTTCAATTATAAGCTGTGATTACATGGGAAAATAGAATTGAATTGAACTTTTTTCTATAAAATTTAACACTAATAGGGAGGGTTATCTGTTTTGAATGGAGATGGAATCATAGAGCTTAACGTCCCCCAACTCCCCTATTATCTAGGAGCAGGACGTTCTGAATATGAAATCGGAGATCAACATCCGAACCGGAAAAAGCTTGGTATCTACGATGTACTGATTGTGGTCAAGGGAGAATTATATATTGGAGAGAATGATCAGCAATGGACTTTGGTAAAAGGAGACTCACTAATCCTGCTGCCAGAAGGAGAACACTATTCGGTCAGGCCGTGTTCACAGAAAACGGTATTTTACTGGCTGCATTTCGAGCATGTTGAAAGATATGAAAGCTTGCTGACCTCTTCTGATTATGAACCGGAGTTGCAAGATTCCTCCAGACCGTTTGGCAATCCTTATACGTTAAGGCTTCCTAAACATTCGAAATTAGCCAATCCACAAGCGGCTTTCAATCTTCTGGAGCAATTATTGACACTAGAAATGGATAGCTCCTTTTGGCAGGAGCAGCGCTTGCTAGGTGAATTGCTTTCCATACTGGAAGAAGGCAGCTTGCGGGTTATGGATTCCGTGCAGACACGATTAGCAGAACAAGCAGCAATATATATTCAACAGAATTATAAGACAAAGGTCACGAATGAAACGTTGGCAGCAGCTCTCCATTTTCATCCCAACTATGTTATCCGCTGCATGAAGATGAAGTATGGTAAAACACCAATTGAATATTTAAATGAACTTCGTTTAGAACGTGCAAAGCGATTACTGGTTACTACAGACTGGTTGATTGATCGCATTGCAGAAGAAGTGGGCTTTCGTTATGCTCCATACTTCTCATCCTGTTTCAAACGGTATATCGGGTTGTCTCCGCTTCAATTTCGAAAGCAATATATGACTACGTAATGATATGAATTATGAGATTCGGCCCTATAACGTCTGCGTTGCGGATGATTTCTGGCGTCGTAAGGTCATGATGATTAAAGATGCAGCTAATACTGTCAGGATGATTCCAAGCGTTTGAAATCCTATAAAACTGAATGTGTCTCCCATGACAATTCCAATCAACAACGATGACAAAATGGTCCCCAGATATCTCGATGTATTAAAAATACCTGATGCGACACCGATCATATCTTTGGGTGTGCTTTTAAACAAAGCCGCCTGCATACCAACACTGTTGAGCCCATTACTTATACCAAATACAGCTAAGGGCAAAATGACATTCACCACTGGTGAGTCTTTATCCAATGCCACAATCAAGATGGACCCGCACGTCATTAACACCGCTGAAACGATCAAAGCTGGCCGCGTACCTGATTTGTCAATCCAGCGTCCGGCGAGAGGAGAACTGATGAGTGAACATAAACCAAGGGTTAGCATCAATAGTCCTGTATGAACTTCGTTCAGATGGCGTACCTGCTGTAAATAAGATGGCACACCAAAAAACAGAGCGTAAAACAGAGTGTTAACCAGCATAAATTGTACATTCACCCAGGTCATTTCGGGATATTTGGCAAATACCCTCAGCGGAATAAAGGGGGACGCTGTTTTCAATTCATGTCGGATAAAACTTGCTAATGCAAGCAATCCGATCCCTCCTGCCATAAGGTGCCAAGTTAAAAGATGTCCGATTGATTTAACGGAAAGCACGCTCATTAGCAGAGTCACCAATGCGACGGTGAACAAAAGTATGCCGGGCGCATCAATCAGCAGGAACCATTTTCTGATGGACATGTCGCCATAGTTGGATTTGAGGGTCGCTTCTTTGGGAATGGTTTTCCAGGCGAATATAAAGCTTGCGATTACCAATGGAATATTCACTAGAAAAATACTTTGCCAGTCCCACCAATGAATCAATACACCGCCAATAAAAGGGCCTACCGCGGCTGCACCAGACAGGAACATCGCAAGGATAGACAGGGCAGCAGCCTGTTTCTCAGTAACGTGGATTCTTACAATCGCCATTCCGACGGCTACCATCATGCTTGTGCCAACAGATTGAATGATCCGGAATACGATAAGCCAAGAAAAGTCTGGAGATAACGGAGCTAACATGGAGGAACCAAAGACAACAACCAGACCGATAAGGAATATCTTTCGGCGGCCGAACAGATCACTGCACTTGCCCATGACCGGTTGAGCCACAGCACTTGCAATGTAAAAGGAAAAAATAATCCATGACACGGTCGTAACATCAAGTATAAACTCCTGTTGTAGTCTTGCAATTGCTATAGATATCATGGAGGAATTGAGCGGATTCAGCATGATTCCCAAGCCCACAGATATCATTAACCATATATTTCGAGCATTCATTATGTATATCCCTCCTTCTTCTGTTGTCATCTTAATGGAATCCCTTTATTTATTCCAACGCATTTTATGTTATAATTTGATGAACTAAAAGGAATAAGAGAGTGGTGCGAAATGGAACTTCTTCAGCTACGCTATTTTCTGACGTTAGCCCGATGTGAACATGTTACAGAAGCTGCGGGTAAGCTGCATGTCACTCAATCCTCACTGAGCAAGACGATACAACGTTTGGAGGATGACTTGGGTGCACCGTTATTTGATCGATTGGGCAGAAAACTGCGGTTAAACGAATTCGGAAGAACATTCCTTCGACGGACCGAAAAAGCCTTATTCGAATTGGAACAGGGAAAACAGGAAATTGCTGATCTCTCCAACCCGGATCACGGTACACTTCAATTGGCAGTTACTACAGCAAGCACATTACCAGGAATCTTGCGGGAATTCCGAAAAAATAAGCCGAATGTTCAGTTTCATGTACAAATGGTTACGTTGGACGATATGTGCACGCTTCTCCACCGAGGCGAAATTGATTTTTGTCTGTCTTCCCCTCCAATCCAGGGAGATGAAATCGAATGTCAGATGCTGTTCCAGGACCCAATTGTAGTTGCCGTGCCTCTCGGTCATCAATATGCGGATCGAAGCAGCATCACATTAGAAGAGCTTAAGGATGAGTGGTTTGTGGGGGTGAAAAAAGGATATGGTATTCGTGATCTGGTGGACTCCAAATGTCAATCCGTCGGATTCGTACCGAAGTATGTTTATGAAGGAGATGAGCCTGCAAGATTAACTGCACTTGTGGAGGCGGAGATTGGGATTGCCTTTATACCCAATACAGCAAGAAACCCGCAGGAACGAATTGTATATCTCCGGATCGAGGATCAGAACCTAGTGAGGGAAATTGCTTTATTGTCGCATAAAAACAGATATATCTCGAAAGCAGCTATCGCGTTTCGCAGCGTAGTCATAGATTATTTTGGTGCAATGTCCAAACCAATTGCTGAATAACCCATTACAAAGACCCCGCTCACCGACGTAAGTGAGAGCGAGGTCTTTTGTTGTAGGCTATCGATCATGCCTATTTCCGCCAAAAGGTTGAACAGTCTGCTTTTTCCGTAATGTTGAAATCAATCATTCGTTCCAGTAATGAAAAATCAACCGGTCCATCCCACCGGATACGCACCAACTCCTTGGTGTGCTCATAGCCGGCCTTCACAATTTCATCGGAAAAATGATTAATCCCTGCCTTCTCAGGCGCCACAGCCAAATGATGTTTGGATGCACTAAATCCAATAATAAATGTGCCATGATCGGTAAACATGGGCTGATTCCACGCTATTTTAGGTACTAAATTTGGGTACTTCTTGATAATCCATTCTAAAACTTCTTCCGTACGGTCCCGATGTCCCAGGTTATCAATTCGTGCTAGATATTCTGCAAAAACGTCCATATTATCTTCTCCTAACCAAGATTTATTTCGCATACTTCATCTCATATTATCATGAAAATGAAATTGAAAAACCCTTTGGTCCAGATTCGCCAAAGGGTTGAAAAAATATATATTACTCAAAGACTACTTCACCGAAAGCAGGCTGTCTGATATAAACTTCAGCTGACCTTCAAGCGATACAGGGTCGTTGTATGTATCAGAGGTCGGATCAAGCTGGAACACATGGCCCTCTTTGACCGCAGTTAGGTTTTTCCACACCGTATTATCGTAAACAATCTTCGGATCGGTTGTATCTCCTGACCACGGGCTGGTGAAGATGATGTCGCCTGCATATTCCGGTAACACTTCCATCGAGATTGAAGCCCAGCCTGTGCCACTATCAATTGCCTCTGTCTGAGCCCTTTTTGGTGCCTTGAGACCAAATTCGTCATAGAGTATTTCACCACCACGACCGTAATTATGACCAAATACAAATAATCCTTTGGCGTATGGATTCAAAATGGAGACTGTACGATCTCCTACAGCGGCAAGCACTTTTGGCTTCAACCCATTGATCTTCGCTTCCCATTGTGTGATCCAGTCTTTTGCTTCGGCTTCTCTATTGGTCAGCTTGCCCATCTCCAACATGAGATCCTTGAAATTGCGCTTACCATATTGTAACTGTACCACTGGTGCAATCTGCGACAACTTGTCGAGACCCTCTGTACCTGTGTATGCGATGATCAGATCAGGCTTTAGGCTGATTATTTGCTCCGCTGTTGGCTGCTCTCCCAGATCTGTTGTCCCCTGACTTTTGAGCTGGTCCTTGATGTACTTGTTGTTTATTGCACCTGACAAGGCTCCGACGACTGGAGCATCGAGTGCAACAAAGTACCCTGTTGAAAATGCGGTCAGATCGATAATCCGCTTCGGATTTGCAGGTACTTCCACTTCACCTGCATCCGATTGATATGTAACAGTCTCTCCTTCGGCACCTGTTGTTGTATCGGCGTCAGAAGCAGAAGTGGAGTCAGTTGATGATTCCATGTCCGTAGCTTCGGTTGTAGTGGTCTCCGTTGTATTGCTTGTCATTGCGGCCTGACCGCATGCACTTAGTACAAGTAATATAAAGAGAGCAGACAAAAGCCATATCGAGTTTCTTCGTTTCAGCAAAATAAACCCACCTTTTTCAAATGATATTGATAATCGTTATCAACGATACCATGCAATAGTACATTTGACAAGATGATTTCATATTCGACAGATGAAAAAACAAAAAAACACCCACTAAGGCGGGTGCTTCGATGCATATAAATTAATTTCAAAACAAAACAGGCTGTTTCCTGTACATTAAAGGTTTAATCATTCAACCCTTTTCCATCCAGAATTTGCTGCGTACATTTCTCCACCCTGGACACACGGGTTTTGGATTGCTTCGGTTGGGAAAAATAAAAAAGGTATGCCCGTTGACGTCCAGGCGTCAATGCTTCAAATGCGGTTTTCAACGCAGGATTTTCATCCAGTTTAGTTTGAAACTCTTCTGGAACAGCATACTCTATATTCTTTTTGAGTTCCACTTTCAATCCGGCCTTTTCAACCTCAATGGCTTCAAGAATATACTCTTTCAGGATAGCTTCCATGTCAACGATTTGTTGAAGATTAGTGAACCGGATTTGGCGAGCAGCTTGTACATTTTCTGTTTGTTGGATTAGAATACCTTGCTTATCTTTTAACAAGGTTCCTTTATGGAAAAGAAGCGCACAATATTCCTTAAATCCATGAATGATAACGATGTTCTTATTCTCCAACGTGTAACAAGGATGCATCCACTTAAAGTCTTCAGTCAGGTCGCAGGAAAGAACGATCTCTCTTAGCTTCTCTGATTCTTCCTTCCACTTCTTTGCTTTGTTTAAATATCCATCCACCTTGGGATTTGTTTTATTAGTTGTCATCAGGGACCATCCTTCATCATGCTAGTCATATTGTTGCATTTCTAAAATGATTCTTCTTTTACATATGATTGCCAAGAAAAAGCAGTTAATTTCATTCAAAACTATGTGTGTCGCTTAAATATTATGACACCATTTGGCGTCTGGTCAATACTAACTATTATTCAACTCATATACATATGTCCTTTGTCCCACCTCTTATCCCTAACTAGGAAGCCGATATTAAAAGAACCAAAGTGAGAAAGCCCCTAGGATTTGGCGTATTGTAAAATTGCCGCCGCTGCGCGGATTCGCAGGCCCTCTTCTTCGCTATGCAATGCCTTTTTTAGAACATTGAGTGCTTCTTGAATAGTAGCTTCATCTACTCTAACTGAGGAATGATTATCTCCTTCAGTAGCTACAGAGGTGATCGAAACCCAGGGCTCCAGTTGAGCCTGCGTAATTGAGTGTTCGAATTTCGCAATGATTGAGTAATGACTCACAAGTGCAAGTACTTTATCATTTAACTCTGCTAAGGGAATGCGCCCCAGCCAGGTAACTCCCCGTCGATGGCATATGTATTCCTCTCCGGTTCCGTTGGAATCATCGTAAAAATAATCGCCCAAATCCCCTACATATGCCCATTCATCATCGTTTATCAAGACATAGTCCCCATCCTGCATCACGTAGACAAAAGTATGGAGCGTATCCAGGACATCACGAAGCTCCGTCTTTCCTATCCTGTAGTGTTGAACTAATTGCTCTGTCCATTCTTCTGCAGGCTCGTGCTCCAAATCTCCTGTCGCAGGCCAACCAATGCCGATAAAGTTATTCTCCAGAAACGACTCCGTCCAATCGATCTCTTGCAGTGTGGCTCGTATATGAAACAGATTCATGTGGTTCCTCCCCAATAGTGATTTCAGGATTTAAGACTAAGTATATACTCCAGACATTCGTCGCTGCATTAAAATTAATCAAAGATTAAGCTTATAGCAGTACAGACCTGACTCTGTTTTTGCAATATCCATGCAACACTTGACTACCTACTACACGTTGTAGTAACTTGTATGTACTACGTAGTGTAGTAATAACCTTCGATATGGACGCATAACGAAGTTAAGGAGTGTTCACCGTGAACCATCTGCAAAAATTATCGGATACTGAAATGGAACTGATGGAAGTGATCTGGGAGTGTGAGCCACCTGTCACCTCCACCGAACTGCTGACCATGTTTTCCCAAAGGGGTAAAGCTTGGAAGGCGCAAACGATCTCTACCTTTCTCTCTCGGCTGGTAGACAAAGGGGCCCTTACAGCTACAAGGGATGGACGGACCAACAAATATGTGCCCCGTATTTCACCCGAAGACTACAAGCTATTGGAGGCACAACAAGTTCTGGATGGATTATATCAAGGCTCTGTAAAAAATTTGATTTCAGCTTTGTATGATGGCGACAAGCTCTCAGATCAAGACATTGCAGAGCTGAGACAATGGTTTTCAGAAAAGTAGGTGTAATCTATGAATACCATTCTTGTATTACTGTCTACGCTGACTGTTGCCGGAAGTGTCGTTGTCGCTTTCATTCTGTTATTGCGCCTTGCTCCCTTTCAAGTCTTCCCTGCAAAATGGCGTTTTGGAATTGGGAAAATGGCTTTAGGCTTGTATCTATTGCCCATTTTTCTGGTCTTTAATTGGATGTTTTCATTGTTCCCATTCAGTACTACAGTAAACGAGTTACCCATAACTGCTCAACATGTGATACCTGGATCATTTCATCCGACGCCTGCCATTCAGGTACAGACCATTCCAGCAAACACAGCTCTCACTTTTATATGCTTATGGGTAATCGGGGCCATAGCTTTTGCAGCATGGCAAACATATTGTTACCACAGATTTATCAAGACATTAAAACTTACGCGAACCAGCGTTCCAATGACCGGCGAAATTGCTATGCTGCTCCCTGCAATCAAGGAGAGTCTGGGTCTCAAGAGCGAGGTTCGACTCGCTTACAGCGCTCTGATTCGCAGTCCTTTTCTTATTGGGCTGAGGAAACCTACTATTTATCTGCCTCTGAAGAATTCTGCAAACGTGGATATACGTATGGTGTTCCATCATGAACTGATCCACCTGAAAAGGAAAGATCTATGGATCAAGGCGCTCATATTAGTAGCCCGTGCATTGCATTGGTTCAATCCATTGGTTCATATGCTTTCGAAAGATATTCATACGTGGAGTGAACTGTCCTGCGATGAAGAAGTCGTAAAGGGAATGTCCCTTGCGGATCGTAAACGCTATGGGGAAACCATCCTGAACGTAGTGGCAGGATCAAGGAATCTACCTATACAATTCTGCTCCTCTTTATCCGGGGAAGGCAAACAACTAAAAAGGAGATTAATATTTATGCTTAACGTAAAAAATGTGAACAAGAAAACCTTTGTTATAGCGATATCGACGCTATTCGCCGTTGCTGCAATTAGTACAGTGACAACCGCTTGGGCTTCGAGCAATACTCCGAGGGTGGTTGCGAGTGAAGAAGCTTCTGCAGTAACGCGCCCATCGCAGCAAACGGATGGCCGCGAAGATGCTCCTACAGTAACACGTCCTTCTGCTCAAGCCGCAGTCCGTGATGAAGTTTCTGTGGTACCACGTTCGGATGACCAAGTAGTAGCTCGGGAAGAAGTTCCTGCAGTAACTCGTCCATCGGCTCAAGAGGTAGTTCGTAAAGAATCTCCTGTAGTAACACGTCCGGCAGCTCAAGAGGCAGTTCGTGAAGAAGCTTCTGTGGTACCAGCGCAAGCAGCTTCCCGTCATTAAAAGCAATTTCATGAAATTACAAAATAAATAGGCTTGGTATAAAGACTCCAAACAGCACCCTTCGTTCAACAATTGAACGAAGGCTGCTTCATTATTGTAGAGTAGAGAGTTTTCGCTTGAGACTAACCGGCTACCTGCTCAAATAAGAAAGACCAACAACATTTTTGTTGTTGGTCTTCCCTGTCTTCTCCGTTCATCTTGCCTCATCACCGAAAACTATGGTGAGTCGCCTAGACACGACTCCAAAACAGCTGTTTTCTTACTGTTCTTTATACACACGTACATAATCCACTTGCATGGTTGCCGGGATATCGGACGCGTTCGGAGTACGGCCGCCGTCAAAGTTTCCGCCGATTGCCAAATTCATAATGAGATAGAACGGCTCATCAAATGGTGCATTCGGATTATTCGGTGCAGCTGCGGAATACCACTGCTCGTTAGTCACTTTATAGAAAAACTTGCCGTCGACATACCATTTAATGTTATCCTCTTCCCAGACTACCGAGTATACATGATAATCATTGGCAAAAGTTTGCCCTTCCGGGAAGTGATAATCGCCGCCCGAATACTGGTTCCCGGGCCATTGTCCACCAAAGTGTATGGTACCGCTTACTGATCCAGGCAGACGGCCTCTCGCTTCCATAACATCAATTTCACCTGATGCAGCCCAAGTGCCGTATACCGAGTCTTGTGGAAGCATCCACAGTGCTGGCCATACACCATCACCTGTAGGAAGCTTGGCACGAAAATCGACTCTGCCGTACTTCAAGGACAGTTTATCCTTGGTGTTAATCTTTCCTGAAGAAAACTGTGCATACCGATTCGGGTCTTGCGGAAAAGATTTACTGTCGTTCATGGCTTTGATATTCAGCTTTCCGTCCTGTACATAAATATTTTGGGTGCTGTTTGTGTAGTGCTGCAGTTCTGCATTTCCCCATCCCCAAGTAGCGGGATCGTTATTGAGATAATATCCTGTTTCATAGTTCCATTTACTTGTATCCAGCGTAGTTCCGTTAAATTCATCCTGCCAAATGAGATTCATGCCCGCGATAGCCGGGTCGGTTGGTGTTCCGATCGCGATATCCTCTTGATCGGATACATCTGGACGCGGAGCATTTGGATTGCCGATGAAAGTATAGTTGACGAAGTTGTTGCCAATATTTCCACCCGCCTGTCCGTTCAGCGGATACCCAATACGAATTTGCATATTTTCCTGGATTGGCTGGAACCAAAGACCATAGATATAATCGGCCCAATATCCCCACTGGTTGGCATCCGACATATTGTTGTAGCCATTTGCGGAGTATGCAAATTTGCTCTGACTGGAGTTACTCAAATCCACCCATTGGCCATTGATGTTAATCTGGTATACGAAATTACCAAGTTCTTTGGCGATAGGCGCACCCCCATCAATTTTGGGAAGCGGAAGTCCAATGGAACCATTCGCATCTGCCGTGAAGGTTGTTCCTTCGTATGGCGTAATGACATATGAATTTCTAGTAGGTTCATTAAAGGTAATTGTATAAACAAGGTTAGCTGAGGAAGTCTTTGATTCCAATTTGACGTTGATCGATTCCGTTACGTTAAACCAGTAACCTCCTCCACCGTCGGTAAATTGGCCGAAGTTGTGATCATAAATCCAGCCGCTGGCTGCATTATTGTCAATATCAATCCATGTGCTGCTGTTTACAGGTTTTACATATACCTTCAAATCATCCGCTACGGCTTCATACGTTACCGCAGAATCATTGTTGAACGTTGGATATGTAAAGCCTGCACCGCCTGTGAAACTTGCTGTAATTTGCGGGCCTTGTGTTGGATTCATCGCTGTGATGGTTGTTTTGTTAATGTTTTGGAATACAAGTTGATATTCAAGCTTGACGCCATTCGCTTTGGAGTACAGTTGAATTTCGGTTGTTGCGGAAAGGGTGAACCAATAACCATTGAAACCGCCATCGCTCCAGTGCCCCCAGTTCTGGTTATAGATATAACCTCCGGCTTGATCAATATCAACCCAGTTGTTACCCACTTTCACATTAACACCCACGTCACTGTAAACATCATTCCAGGTAGCGGACCCCCCATTGAACTTAGGCATAACAAATCCGTAGCTGGCTTTGCCAACGCCGGATTTTGAAATAACAGGTCCATCTGCCGGTGAGAAGTACTCCATTGAGGTAACGGTCGTTCCAGCTGCTTGAACTTTCGATGCTGGCAGCACGCCAACACTAGCCAGCATCACAACCGCTAGGAACAAGCCAAGTACCTTTTTCATAACCCGTTTCTCTGTAAAGTGAGATGGTTTCATAATTGCCCTCCTTTGATAGGATCATAGTTTCTCCCAATCAATGCGCATAAAGGTAATCGCTTACATCGGGGAATATCTTTATTCTATCGAATGGCATAATCCGCTGAAAGGTACAATTATTTTTGTTGTATCCCATTTTTTTGGGTTTTGATTCAATTTATAGATAGGTACTGTGGTATTGCACTTCACGTTCTCCTTTTTGGCGCATCATTTGTCGATATTCTGTGGGTTGGATATGCATCGCAAGGCGGAACGCCCGCGTAAAGCTTTTATAGTTTTCATAACCAACCATAGCAGCAACTTCAACAATCTTATGATCGGTTTCGGCTAGGAGTCGCCGCGCTTTATCCAAACGTACATCTCGCAGGTATTCGGCAAAACCTTTGCCAATATTCTTCTTGAACAGATTTGAGAAATAAGCGTAATTAAGCGACACATGATTGGATACCATCGCGAGATCCAGCGGCTTATGATAGCTTTCGTGTATAAAACGGATGGCTTCATTTAATTCCTGCGAATTGCGATAGCTGCACTTATATTCAAAATAGAACTGATTCAGCCGAAGCAGTTGCTGTTGCAGCGCTTGAATATAATCCCGCATCCCAGGATAATCAAAGAGATTACGCAAAGATTCAAGCTCCAGCGCTTCTTCCCCCATGTAGGGGCGAATAACTTGTTCATACTCCTCCATCATCTGCACTGTTGCGCCGCAGAGCTGCTGGGTGTAGCGAATATGATAGCGCTGCAGCACATTTTTGTGAAATATTGCGGAAATGCCCTGAGCTATTCTACCACTGTTGTCGGTCCCGACAGACTGAAACAGATCATACAGCTCTTCATAGGGAAGTTGCCACTGCTGCTCCATATGCTCAATATGTGCCGGCAGAATGATATATAGATCCGGAAACAGGTAACTATGACGGTATAGCTCAAGCAATTGTGCATAGCTGCCAGGCAGCGTTTTTAATCCTTGCTGCGGGTCAGTCATAACGGTTATCGCGTCGATCATTCCTTCCTTGAGCGCCGCTGGCAAAGCATCCGGATCTATCGCTGCATTCACTGCAAGAATTAGGTACGGGCTGTGCTGCAAACAAATACAACCTTGTCTACCAAACACACCATAAGCAATAGCTTCCATGCTATGGACACTGCTCGCCCCCGGCTGGTTAATCCAGCATTTCTCACGCAGCAAGCATAGGCGATAATGGTGCCACAGCGCAGGAGTTTGTTCCTGAATTTGGAGAATCCAGGCTTCATCGTTTAACGCACCCTGCATAAACATTTGTAGCCCTTTACGATCTGTCTCTCGTGCGAGACGGGAGACATGCTGCATATTGTGCGTAAGGGCCTGCCGTGTCTGGATTTCTTGCCATACATGCTCCAGTGAAGTTTGCAGATCCTCTCGCTTCAGAGGCTTTAACAAGTATCCCTTTGCCCCAAATTCGATGGCTTTTTGGGCATATGTAAAATCACTATAACCGCTAATAATGAGGTATTCCACCTCAATGCGCTCCTCTTTGGTCTGTGCCATCAGTGCCAGCCCGTCCATGTCCGGCATCCTAATGTCAGTAAGAACGATATGAATGGTATGTTTGCGCAAAAGAATTAGCGCCTCCATCCCGCTTGCGGCACAGTAAATGTTGTTCAGCTCCAGAGGAAATTGATGCAGCATCGCCTGCAGACCGTCACGTATGTGCTTTTGGTCGTCCACAACCAGAATATTGATCACTCCTACCACCCTCCAAGATTTACATTTTCCCAAGGTAAACGTATCGTTACACAGGTATAAGCGCCTTGAACACTATCAATCCAAAGACCGCAGTCCTTTCCATAATGAAGCTGCAGCCGTTTATTAACATTTTCCAAACCGAGTCCATTCTTGCTGGTAACCATCGGCGAATCCGAGTCTCCCCGCAGTGCCGCTTGCAGTCGAACTAACATCTCCGGGTCTACGCCCTCTCCATCATCTTGTATGTTAATGAGCAATCGGTCATTCTGCACTGAAACGGTGATCTGAATACACACACTCCCGCCTGACGGTGCAGCGTGATGCACTGCATTTTCCACGATGGGCTGCAAGCACATTTTAGGAATCGCATAGCGGAGCACCTCCTGCGGGAGATCTGCCTTCAACATGATGCTGCCGCCTTCCATCAAATTAATAAATTGAATGTAGCTTTGAATGTTGGCAAGTTCCTCACGAAGGGCAACGGTGTCGCTGCGCCACTGCATGCTGTAGCGAAGTTGCGAACCTAACGATACCAATGAATTCGCAATAGCGGGTTGCCGTTGAACCTCTGCGATCATTCGAATAGATTCCAGTGCGTTATATAAAAAATGAGAGTTGATTTGCGAATGCAGGGAATGCAGCTGTGCGTTTTTGGCGATCAATTGTTTGTCCACAACCTGCGTCATCAGATGTCTGACCTCATGCAACATTTTGTTGTAGCTCACAGCCACTTCATCGATCTCATCCCCTCTTTCGTTCTCATCAAGGCCGGTATCAATCATTGCATCCAGTTGCCCTTTTCGTACTTGACGCATTGAAGCCAGTACGCTGTCCAGCCGACGGAAAATGCGCCGAGTTGTATGTGATACGATCAGCATGATGAGCAGCAATACACATAATGTAATCGATACCACAAATGCGTACCAGCTGCGTGGCCCCTTCATCAATGCCTGATGGGAGGCGATATCGACCACATACGTGTTTAGCGGAGCGATGTAGCGATATAGGGCATAGTAGCTCTGATCTCCTACCTTAATCTTAACGGGATTTTCCTGTGGCAGTACATCCAACTGACGATGAATACCGCCAAGGATATCGTCCAGTCCTTCTCCGGCTTGTCGAGAAAACTCATGCTGCGGATTATACACATATTGGGGAGGATCGCTTTCGTTCATCAAAACAGAAAAAAAGTTTCCCTTGCTCTCCCGGAGCAGATCGCTGAAAAACATACTGTGCGGGACGCGAATTTCCATAATACTAGGTCGTTTTTTCTCCTGACCCTGAAGGCGAACCAGCCGGAAGTAAGATAGTGTATGTTCACCATTCTTAAAAGAAAATAAGCGGTAAGCCGCACCACCTTCATCCCGAAGCTTTGTCCAGTAATCCTGCGGCCAAAATTTCTGATAATGATAGATTTCAGGCCAGATTTCATACAAATTTGGGTTATCCACGTAAAAGCTGAGCTCACTAATCATCGCATTGCTTTGAATGATGTTTTGCATTTGCTCAAATTGGTTTTGCTTAAATTTCACCAGTCGCAGTCCATCCACAAGCATATTGGAATGAATAAAATCCACAAATGACTTTTGAGTGAGCGCAGTGTTGGAAGCGTTCTCAATGATATCCATTCTACTGCGCAATTGTTCGTTTAACCATGAAACGTGACTGTTGCCTGCTGCCATAGCGTCCTTGTATAGCTGGGTTTCCTGCATCCGAATATATAAAAAGGATACCAAAATAACAGGTATGGCAATCATCAGGCTAAATGCCAGAAACAGCTTTTGGGAAATACGGGCATTGCGATAAAGCTTCCTCAATCTCGTTAGTAGGTATTTCATTCTGATGTATTCACCACCTTTGTTATACCATATATTACTAGTTATCTGATAGAAAGCGAGGATGTGAGGGAATGGTTATTCAGCCATCTTGGCTTTTCGCGCCTCCAGCTCCGTCTGACGGTATTCCATCACCTGGTTAAAGCCGTAGTTCACACGACGTATCAGAAAATTCTCAAAAATTTTGTCAAAGGCAGCTTCATCCTTCGCTGTAATCAGTTCAGGCAGCACTTCTTCCCAATTCTGAGAAATACGCGACCAGGATAAGGCTATATCGGAATCTCCTACAGGATCAATTCCCTTGTAGATGCCGCTGTCCATATCCGCCTGTTTGTTCGCGAAATCCTCCATTTGCTTAACCGATGGCGCCTTCTCCGGTCTCCACTGGTTAACGAAGGCAGGGTTTCGCAGCATCCAGTAAGTATCCATGATGCCGTATTCCTTTTCTAGCCGCTCCCTATCCGTGTCAAGCAACTGGACCATTTCCGCCTTCAACTGCGGTTTCCCATTCACCATCGCCCATGTTTCGCCTTCTTTGCCGAGAAATACATCCCTTTGCCCTTCTTCGCTGGCCAGATAGGTCAAGAAGCGGATGGCTCGTTCAGGATTCTTGGTGGATTTGCTAATCATCGTAACCATCCAGCCATTCATGCTGCCGGGGAACAGTTTGGCGGATTCTCCCCTGCTGTTCCGGGGTCCATCTACAGCAATATAGTATGAACTCTGATTCGTACGGACTGCCAGCTTCGAATTGAGGTCTGCTATGTCTGTCCATTCTCGAATCATCATAAAATATTGGGCATAGTTGGTTTTTTCCTGCACCTGTGCGCTGGAGTCGACCAGGAAATCAACGTTAATCAGGCCCTGCTCGTAAGCGGTACGAAATGTTTTCAGCCACTGAATATAATCGGGATCTGTCATTCGGTCGTATACTTTACCGTTCTGTTCATGGGGGATCGCGAGCAAATTTTGCAAATATTCGGTCATCCCGTAAGATGCATTCCCCTGTGCCCAAAACGGACTGATCAGTTGGCCTTTATAAACAGGATATTGATTCTTCAGCAATTGCAGTGCATTTAGAAAACCTTTCGGCGTGCTGAGGTCCGGTTTGCCCATCGACTCATACAGATCTTTACGTACGAGAAAGGTTTGGTTCGCTCCCGTCAAACCGGTTGCACGCATCTGTTCGGGACTGTACGCATCATTGGGAATGACATAGGTATGGCCATCTTCCTGCCGATACCATTGTAGAGCACCATCACCTGCTACCTTGTAAAAGTACGGATCATACTGCTTGGCTAGCTCCTCCAGAGGATAGATGAGATTGCTCTCCCGAAGCTTGTTAACCGCACTTTCCCAGGAGCCGATGGTTATTAAATCCGGCAGACTACCGGTCGTCAACATCCGTGATAACATCTCGCTTGGTTCACCAGTTGATACTTCAAATTCGATATTGACCCCTGTTTTTTGGGTGACATATTCGGAAGTCAGGCTTTCACCCCAAGTGTGTCCGTACCATTCGGCTCCAACGAACCACGTTAGATTCACGGGTGTGGTATCCAGCTTCCATGCCGGTTCTTCCGGATCCATACTGAGGCTCTGCACAAGCTCCGTTGAGTCAGCCTCTGTCATTGCAGCACCCTTATCTTCCGATTGTTCTGACTCGGAACAAGCCGCCAAGCCTGACATCAGAAACATCATCAACAAGGCTAAACTAAAAGGCCTTCGAAATATGAACATTCGAGCTCCTCCTTTCTATACCGGCCAACTCCAATCCCAATCTGCATCTGCACCAGCATTCATACGAGTGGTGGTACAACCGATTTTACTACCCTTGGATTAAAATGGAAATGATTTCATGGTTGATTCTCAGATGATCCGCAACATTCCGCCTGACGAAACATAACTTGTAATAAACCAATGGAAGGGAGACCAATTCTTGTATCTAATCTGGATACTCATTGTCGGTGGGCTTATTGGCTGGTTAAGCGGCAATCTGATTGGGCGGGACGTGCCGGGAGGCGTGCTTGGAAATATCATTGCTGGCTTTATTGGATCATGGTTAGGGTATGAACTGTTGGGACCGAGGGGGCCGGTAGTGGGTGGATTTCATATCATACCCGCGATCGTCGGGTCGGTCATTGCTCTCTTGATTTTCTATGCTCTGGCGCGCGGTGGAGCGTTCCGAAGACGTTAACAGACGTAAGACGTAAACCTGTTGTATATTGGATAATCCTGATCAGAGACGCTGTGACATTAGCGACTTTCACCGGGGTTATTTTTTTTGAAGCACCGCCCAGTGAATGATCGCCAATGACATGCTCTAGCAGACAGGTTTTTCACAAGGTCTAGTTTTCCCCGCGTAACCCGTCAGTAATTTTAACACGGCCTAGTCGTCTCAATGGCCAGTAGGACGCCATCAGCGTGGCGGCGATGGCACCCAAGCTGGCCATGCCGATGCTGCTCCAGGGTATGACCCATTCCAGCTGTACAGCATTTCTCATCAGATAGGCCACCCCATAGCTCAAACCTGTTCCCAGGAGGCTTCCATAAACTGCTGCGAAGACACCGTAAAACACTCCTTCCAGGAGAACCATCTTACCAATCTCCCTTTGAGTCATACCAATTGCCTTCAATACGGCAAATTCTTTTGTTCTAAGAATAAGATTGGTGCTGACGGTATTTAAAATGTTCAGAAAGGCAATCGCGACTATTACACCGATAAAGCCATACAGGAATATATCCAAGGTCTTGGCGTCGTTTTGGTCTTGTTTCATTTCTTCTACCCGATCACGATAACTATAGGCTGCATCCTTCTGGACAAGGCTTTTGAGATAACTGGTAATGGGCTTGTTGTCTGCCTTCGGATTAGCCTGAATTAATATTCTGCCATAGGAATTATCACCAGTGATGTTCTCTATCACCTGGGGTGTCGTTATCAATTCAAGAACTGCACTTTCCCCATATCCCTTGGAGAGCGGCTCTTTATCTGCTGTTCCCACAACGGTAAGCATCTTGTAATCCCGATCTCCTTCCAGAGATCGTACTGGAATCCGGTCCCCTACCTTGAAGCGGGTTTGATCAATGATCATACGCTTTCCTTGTTCTGTTGTCATGCTGATTTTTTGGATTACGATGACACCATTTTCATCGTTCATTTGGCTTACATTAATGCTTCCCGAAGTCAATTTAGTTCGAAGTTCATGAAGTCCGTTAATGCCGTAAGACACCAGATAGTTGTTGTCTGTCCGATATCCGTTCTCCTTTTCAACCGTGTACATCCCCTTCCGATCCTTGTAATACTCAGGGTTCACCTTTTCTTTTGGAATGATCGCCTGAACCTGATGATTATAAAATGTATAGGCTTGGTCAACCGCATCAAGTGTGGTCATATTGGTGTACACAGCGTTCGGGATGCGTTTGGACGCCCCCTCATACTCCAGCGAATAGGAGTAATCAATGCCGGATGCGGATGTTGTCTCCAGATAACTCGCCAGCCCACTGAATACGATATACAACACGATGCTAATGATCATGGAGAATGCCGTGATCCGAAATCTTTTTTTGTTACGCCGTATATTTCTGCTGGCGAAGCGTCCTTCGAAACCCAGCCATCGGCTGCTCATATAAGATTGGCGCTTGAAGCTACCCGGTTCTATTACCGTACTACCCGAGGCTTTCAGGGCTTCAAGTGGTGAAACGCTGGAAGCCATCTTGGCGGGTCCAAGGGCTGACACATAAACAGTCAATAATCCTAACCCCGCTGCAGCAACCATAACGGGTAGTGAAACAATCATATGCATATCGTTCAAGAAGCCTAACGTCAGCAGGCTGATATTATAAAACAACACTTTCATGAGAATCGTTCCTGTAAATAAACCGATGGGAATCGCAACTAAACTAAGAATGGCTGCTTCCTTCAGTACGATCTTGCGAATCTGATCTGGTGTTGCACCAATACACCGAAGCATCCCGAATTGTGATATGCGCTCCAGCACCGAAATATGGAACGTATTATATATGACTGCGCTCGTGCATCCCATAATAATGAGAACAATTGCTGAAAATGCGAGAAGCGAGCTTTGGTTAACATTTTTATAGGTACTCTTTCCATACAGCTTCAGCAGCTCATTATTAAATTCGATGCTTGCATTCTTGCTGACCGCTTCCCGATTCAATGCCTGGGCAGCACCCTGATCAACTTTTCCCCAAGCCAGGGATGAAAGAATGGCCTCACTCTTCTCGCGAATGTTGTCCATTGATTTCATGGTGGCATAGATAAAATACGTTTTGGACGGATCTGTCTTTTGATGATCGTCATACGTAATGGCTGAATAGATAAAGGTTGACGACCATGTCACATTTTTGGCAGGCTTCATAATCCCTACAACGGTATACTTCTGTTTGGTTCGCGGCTGGAACTTCTCATCCAGATCCCAACCGTAATCACCGATTGTATTAGCACTCTTCACCTTTCCAGTGGAAGCCACAAGCCGATCACCGAGGTTCAGCGTGATGTTGTCGCCGATTGTCGGCTTGGAAGCAAAATACTCCAGACTCCAGGATGACAATATAATTTCATTATCTTTTTGAGGCAAACGGCCGCTCTCCAGCTGAATCTGCAGCTTATTCATCGCCTCTGAATCGTATCCTTTGACATTTAAATAGCGATAAGGCGCAGAAAACGGATTTTCCTTTTTCTCTTTTTCACTTGTAGAACTAATCGCTGCATAACCGACGCGGTGAAGGACGCCTGCACTGCCTATAACAGCGTGGTTGATAATACGGGAAACGTCCTTCCCAGGAACTCCCTTGAATGAAACCTCATAATCCCCGTATTCCTGTGTTGTCTGTCGTATCAGCTTGTCCTGATAACTAATGGCGAGTGTTCCGACAGCGGTGAGAAGCGTTACCGATAAAATGATTCCGACAATGGTAAGTATGGAACGTTTTTTCTGACCGAGCAGATATTTCTCCGTAAGTCTCGTATACTTATGCATCGTGCTTGCCCCCGGATTGCTGCATCAGAACTCCATCTTTAATGTTTACGATTCGATCGGCTCTTTGGGCGACATTGGAATCGTGCGTAATCATGATCAGCGTTTGATTATATTTCCGGACTGAGAAGGTGAGCAAATCGACGATCTCTTTACTGTTTTTGCTGTCCAGATTACCTGTAGGTTCATCAGCCAGAATGATGGATGGTTTGTTAATCAAGGCTCGACCAATAGCTGTACGTTGCTGCTGCCCGCCAGACAACTGGTTTGGCAGATGAAGTTTTCTGTCACTCAGACCGAGTACGTTCATTAATTCGTCTGCGTAGCTTTCGTCCGTTTTTTTGTTGTCGAGCAGCATCGGCAGCTTGATGTTTTCTTCAGCACTCAATACCGGAATCAGGTTATAGGCCTGAAAAATAAATCCAATTTTGCGTCTTCTGAATATAGCCAGATCTTTCTCACCAAGAGAATACAAATCTGTGTTATCAATGATCACTTGACCACCAGTTGGGCGATCCACACCACCAAGCAGGTGCAGTAAAGAACTTTTCCCCGAACCACTGGCACCAACAATGGCGACAAATTCCCCACGTTCAACCGTTAAGTTGATATTCTTCAATGCTTCGACCCTTGCATCGTTGCTTCCGTATGTTTTGCATAAATCATGGGTCTTTAAAATTTCCAAGACATGTGCCTCCTTTAGAGTTGTGAATGTTTGCTGTAACTTATATTAGTTATTATAGGCACGGAAGCTTACGTTAAAGTGAAGAGGAAGCTTACGTTTTAGTAAGCTTCCTCTTCATGCACAGTTTTAATGAATGTAATTCTGAATTCGGAACCCTTCCCGGGTTCACTCGATACCGAGATGGTGCCTCCCAGACCTTCAATAATTGATTTGGTCAGGGATAGACCGACTCCTGTACTATGCGGCTTGGCGTTGCTCCTCCCTCGGTAAAATCTGGTGAATACATTGGGTATCTCCTCCGGTTTGATGCCTTCCCCTTCATCCCGAATGACGATTGAATCAAACAATGAATCCTCTTCCAGTGTAATATACACCTTGCCCGACACCGGGGAGTGTTCAAGCGCATTTTTGGTCAGATTGATGATGGCCTCGGTTAACCATTCTTCATCCGCGTGCAGGAACATCTCTTCCCCGCCCCGAATGAGAATGGTCTGTTCCTTTTGTTCTGCCAAGGCATGCAAAGATAACGCCGTTGACTCGACAATGTCTTTTGGTCTGACCTTTTGCTTGTGAAAAACAATTGCACCCGCTTCCACCCTTGCCAGCTTCAACAAGCTGATGATCAGCCACTCCATGCGCTCAATCTGTTGCCTGCTTCGCTCCAGAAAAATTTTTCTTGTCTCCAATTTCATTTCGGAATTATCCAGCATGTTTTCATTAAAAATAAGCAGGGATGCCAAAGGTGTTTTGAGTTGATGCGATATATCCGTGAGCAGATGGCTTAGAAATGTTTTCTCCTGTTTAAGCTGCTCCACACTATGACTCAGTCTGCCTGCCATCAGATTGAAGCTGTGGCCAAGCGCACTGAGATCCCCCTCCATGCTTTCCGGTAAGGAAGTATCAAAGCGACCTTCAACGACCTGCTCTGCTGCAAACGCAACATTGCGAATTTTGCAAAAAAGTTTGCGGTACTCCCAAAATAAAAGCAACAATACAGGGATACCAAACAGAAAACAGATCACTGCAGCATTCACAGGCAATCTTGTGCCAGAGAGTGCAGGCTGATCTTGAATCGTCATCTGTTCCGTATACCCGTATTGGGACAATATCCGTTTACCCAGTGCAATGTCCTTTTCATTCGCACCCTGAGTAACATGATGAATGAGCTGTGGTTCCAGCTGGGGCTCCTTGCTCAGGACTTGTCCAACGAAGGCTGCCTGTTGATGAACAATGGCATCATTGATTTTTTGAAGCTGAACGTTCATCAGAAGATATACGCATAATGCCAAAAAAAGCTGCAATATGATCAACTTGGCGGCGACAGACTTCCATTCCGGATTACGGATCACTTCATGCATCAGCTGTATACTCCTGTCGTTTCAGCATTCCATTTGTATCCAACGCCGCGAATCGTAACAATATATTGAGGTGCAGCGGGAGTCTGCTCCACTTTTTCCCTAAGTCTTCGAATGTGCACCGACAACGTATTGTCGTCAATGAATTCGCCGGAGACATCCCATAATTTTTCAAGGATTGAGGTTCTGCTGCAGATTTGCTTTGGGTTGGACATCAGCATCAGGAGCAGCCGAAACTCCATGCTGGTCAGCAAAACTTCCTTTTTATTTTTGAGAACGGCCCCTTCAAGGACCCGAACTTCAAATTCACCGGACCTCCATATATTCGACTTCTGTTCAGGGTGAGGATGACGCCGCAAAACCGCTTTGATTCTGGAAAGCAATTCCTTGGTGCGGATCGGCTTGGTCATGTAATCGTCTGCACCCAGATCGAGTCCCGCGACCACGTTGGTTTCTTCGTCCAGTGCAGTCAGAAAAATAATAGGAACCTGAGAATCCATGCGAATATCCCTGCACAATTCATATCCTGTTCCATCAGGCAAATTAATGTCCAGCAGAATAATATCCACTTCCGTCTGTGCGAGCGCAGCTCTGGCTTCCTTCAGGCTTCCGGCATGAACGACCTCATAACCTTCATTCGTCAAGGTATACTCTATCCCGAATACAAAATTTTCGTCATCTTCTACAAGTAAGATGCGTTTCATCCAAACACCCCCATTATAGCGTAACCTTATCTATCCAAGCGTATGTGCTCAATCATTCTACTAAATGGACATATTGAATTTCAAGAGACGGAATGTCTACGTGCTTTTGAAATACATACATTGGTGTTCAACACAAAAAGACAACCGATGCGATGCCACGCATGGATTGTCTGACAGGAAGAATTATAGAATGAGCAGTCCAGACCTATCGTATACACACGTTCAGAAACAAGTGACAATTTTTCATTCACGGGCCGCAAATTTATGAAATCCATCGCTTCAACAAACGAGATACAACCGCATTTTTATATTGTCATGTCAAACCTTTCCCTTTCTTCTTATGTAATCTCAATTCAACTTTATACTTTCCTGCATACGCTGATCACTAGCGGGCTTGATGGTTCAAAAGATGTTTTATCCCAGTTCGCATATTGATGTTCTACGATAAAGCCATGGCTTGTCAGCAGATGCTGAAGGGCCTTGTTATCCGTAAAGCGGCAGGCAATTCGAGATATGGTTTTGCGGTGTCCCCAATCCCGAATCGTAACCCAGTGCATGATCTGCTTCCCCGCATCATAGGTTTGGGTTCCGGATACCTTGACGGTGACGCCATCCGTATCGACAAACGTGGCCCAACTCTCTTCTTCCTCGTCAGACAAATCATTGCCTTCCGGGTTTCTCATCTCAAAAACAAATATGCCGCCAGGCTCCAGATGGGCATAAACGGTTTGCAGCAACGCAATCTGAATCCTCATCGCTCAGAAATGCCTGAAATGCGTTTCCTGTCAAATAAATCATGGAAAAGCGCTGATCAGATTCAAAGGTCCGAGCATCTGCTTCAATAAATTCAACCGGCAGATCCTTCGCTTTGTGCCGCGCATAAGCCAGCATGGGCTCTACGATATCCACACCGGTTATCTGAATGCCCGCTTCGGCTAAATAAATGGTGGTTAATCCGGTTCCGCAAGCAAGCTCAAGCACGTTCCCCGGATGGCTCTTTGCCAACTCAAGGAAAAAGTCATACTTGCCGGTCTCACCGCCAAATTCCAGATCATAGTTCATGGGCTCCTGGTATTCTTCCAGATTGTTGTGGTCAATCAATAAGTTTCACCCTTCTTCCAAAAAAATGTATTTACAACTGGGATTATAGCATATTATGATGGTTTACAGATTGTAAAGGTTAACACTGTGTAAACAAAGGAGAATGCTTCATCATGAGTTCACTACCCAAGTCCGTCCGATTCCCGCTTTTTATTCTCATGTTAAATCTGTTCATTGCCTTATTGGGGCAAGGCATGTTGATCCCCATATTGCCTGAGTACCTTAAGCTTTTTCATGCAGGAGGTACGGTTGCCGGATTTTTGGTAGCTGCATTCGGAGCTGCTCAATTCCTCTTCTCTCCACTCGGAGGACAATGGGCTGATCGCTTTGGACGAAAAAAATTGATTATGGCCGGCATGTTTCTTGTTGTTGTGTCGGATATCATATTTGCATTGTCCACCTCCCTGCCTCTCCTCTATATCGCACGTTTCATCGGCGGAATCAGTCTGGGTTTGATGGTTCCGGCCAATCTGGCCTATGTTGCCGACATTACAACACCGGAGACCCGGGCAAAGGGCATGGGTTATTTCGGTGCCGCCATGAACCTCGGTATGGTGCTTGGACCCGGTCTTGGCGGCTTGATTGCGGAGATGGGTGTGCGCATGCCCTATTTCTTTGCTGCCGGATTGGGACTTGTTGCAGCCTTGCTCACGCTGCTGCTTCCTGAGACACTTCCGCCTGAGAAAAGGACGAGCGCTCATTCGAAAGGGAAAGGGTTCGCTATCGGAAAACAATTCTGGAGTTCATTCCAGGTTCCCTATTTTGGCTACTTGTTGATTATTCTGGTGATGACCTTTGGTCTGATGAGCTACGAGACGGTCTTCTCTCTTTTTGCCGAGCATAAATACGGCTTTAATGCTTCAACCATCTCCATCATCATTACGATGGGAGCGATCATTGGTATTGTAGTGCAAATTTGGCTGCTGGACTTCTTTGTGAAAAGAATGGGAGAGATCAAGCTCATTCGCCTGTCCTTAATCATTACACCCATTGCGCTCTTGCTGATGTTAATTAAGGTCAACCTGCTGTTCCTGTTATTCGCATCAGCACTGTATTTTGCTTTTAATGCTTTTTTGCGGCCGACAGTCAGCTCGCTTATTTCCAAAAACGCAGGCGATCGACAAGGATATGCGTCCGGATTAAATACAACCTATTCCAGTCTTGGTACGGTGTTCGGCCCTCTGGTAGCCGGTCTGCTGTTTGACAAAAACGTGAACTTCCCGTATATTTTTGGTGCCATTATGCTTTTGGCCGCATGTTCCCTTACGTTAAAAGCACATCGTTCCAGGAAAGGACTGCCCTATACAAGTGAATGAAAACTGGCATCAGCAGATAAAGAACCAACATCGTGATGATCTGATTGAAGCAGGCAAGGAGCTCTTTTTGAAGTACGGATTGCTTCAGGTGAAAATCAAGGACGTATGTACCAAGGCGGAGCTTAGCCGAGTGACGTTCTACAAACATTTTCAATCGATGGATGAGCTGCTGCTTACGGTACAGATGCAGCTGGTTGAGAAATTAACGGATCATGTCAGGCATGCCGCTATCCCGAATGAGAGTGGTCGTGAGCAGCTTGCAGCTATGTTGAACGCGTGGGTCCATTTTGCACAGAATCATCCCGACCATATACGCTTTATTCAATTATTTGATATTAATTATGAGGTTTATGATTTTCATCCGGAGTTAAGAGAAGTGTATGACCGTTTCACCCAGAACGGTAAGGAAAATCACTTCCTGCTGGGGGCACTAACTACAGGGATTGCTGATAGCAGCATCCAAAATCCCTCCCCTCCGCTCAAGCTTGCACAGTTTATTTTCACGGTGATGATGGGCATGCTTCAGAAAATGGTTACAAGCCGCTCCAATGACCTTTACCCTCCGGATGATCAGATGACTGAGCAATTGGTGAATATGCTGCTGCATTATGCGTGTAACGAGGACCAGAGATAAGAATGACAGGAAGATACCGAATCAAAATGATTCACAGAAAGAATAGTCAGGTAAACTGCACTAAATTAGATTGTACAAAAGAAGCCCTTCACGAAATGGTTGCATGACACGTCCATGCTACAAAGGAAGGGCTTCTTTCAATTGTTGAGAGCGCAACTGTACTAGACTCTTCATAATGCAGTTCATTGATGGTACGTGTTATTCTTCTGCATAACATCTTTCATACTCTTTAACCAGCATATAACGCTGGGCACCGTTGGTGGCACTCACTGCTTCCTCAGCGTGCTGAATGGCCATCTCACGATGACCTAATTTACGTTCAATTTCGGCCAGCAGTGCAGATTGCATCCATCGTCTTCTAATGGATTTCAGGTGCTCCCTGGCTTGCTCACCCATCCCTTCTTCTATAAGTAGACATGTTTCGTAATATGTACGATAATCGGATCTGCGCATATTGGGTACGGCTTGCCGAACAATGAACATATCCTTGCGATAAACACCGTAAGCTGCCTGATATATCGCTTGCATTGATTTATTCGTTGAGTTGTTTCTGAGTTTCTCCATCGTGATTTCGACTTCTTCATCAAGTCTGTTGGCAGTCACATAATAAAAATAGATATAGGGCTTATAATGATTTCTTCGTAAAAAATTCTCTACACGATCCATCCTTTTTTCCCAAGCCATGGGATACCAAACGTAAATGGTAAAAGCAATAAGAGTGGTAGCAAGCATCATGCCTGCGACCAGAAAAATCGATTGTCCATTCCACAGCATCACAAGGCCAAAGACAAATAAAGCAGCATAATACACAACTTCCCGCCTATCCATTTCTATCTTCACCTCCCTCCAACATCCATATTAAATAAGCATCTAGTATATCAGAATAAACTCCGCAATTGTATAAATTTAGGTGGCCCATGTATTAGCATCAATCACAGGGACAAATATGATCGTTGCACCATTAAAAATGAGTTGGATTTGGTTAGGTTCCAACCCATTTGTTTCTCCGTTGCACAAAAAAACGAGCAGGCCACATAGGTGACCTGCCCGTTAACTTATTGAATCAGCGGACAAAAATGGATCCGTTCGTTAAATGAGACAGTCGTAATCGAACAGGGTTTGTCCACCATGGATACTTGTATCTTTCCATTCGTTCGATTATAAGTCTCACTCGTAAGCACCGATATTCACGGCAGCTCCCTGTACTCTCGGTTTCCCCTCAATATCCAGTGTTCCGATAATGGCATTGTCCGTGTTCCCGGCATCAATCGCTGGAGATGAAGATTGAAGATGGAAATCGTATGCTGAAGCATTCACAAATTTG
Organism: Paenibacillus sp. FSL W7-1088; assembly: GCF_037969855.1. Lineage (NCBI taxonomy): Bacteria > Bacillati > Bacillota > Bacilli > Caryophanales > Paenibacillaceae > Paenibacillus > Paenibacillus sp. FSL W7-1088. Next base: position 3,456,848 of record NZ_CP150216.1, on the reverse strand, counting down.
GGATCAATGAACAAGGAATGCGCGTCATTGCCAGTTCCCGTTTTATAAGCGGAGAATCCTGTATAATCTTTATTTTTCCATGTCCAGCTCGCTCCATTACTGCCGCCAGGGGCGAAATAAAGATTATAATCTACAACGTTTCCGGAATTCTTGGTGTATTCATTGTAAATCAATACATCTGTGGAGCTGGCTACGAAAATGTTGTTCTTAATTACGTTGTTTTGCGTGTCATACTGAACGAAAAGCTGGCCGCTGCCATCGCCAAGCGTGTCATTTTTGTATACGGTATTGTTAACGATCTTACAGTTTACTGTGGAGCCGCGTTTGGTATCATACCCACCCATCGCAATGCCGGTGAGTCGGTTGTTGTAGACTGCGTTGCTGCGAACAGTAATATTGCTGGTGGATTTACCGGCATGCTCGGACGCAATCTCGATACCGATATCATTGTTGTAGCTGTAGTTCTGTTCAATAATACTGTCCTTGCCACCATCGACATAAATGCCATCGGCCGCATTGCTGTTATTCGGAAGTGACTTTCCATAGGAAGGATTATTATTGGAAGAGATATTGTAGACCTTGTTCCCCTTCACGAGTCCGTTCCGTACCTGATCGTAAGCCGTATTCGGTGCTTTCCCCTCAAAACCGATGAGATCAATACCGATGTTGTCGTTATCGTGAATGACATTATTCGTCACCGAGAAGGTGTCCACGTTCCCGTTAAGAACCAGCGATTCGCTGGAGCCGAGCACGAGATTGTACAGTTCATTACCATTAATCGTAATATCGTGAATGGAGTCCGGTGCCTTTGTACCATATACGGCGATCCCATGTGCATCACGACCCAGCAGATCACTGCCAGTTGGAGTGGCTGTGTTCTTGATATCATGGACTTTGTTGCCCGACAAATTGATGAAGCTGCCTGATCCGTGAACATAAATGCCTACGGGCATGACGTCCTTGGTAGCTGTAGTATAATTGCGAATTTCAAATCCCTGAAGGGTAACGTAATTTACATCGGTCAGGTCAATCAACCCTTCAATCCCGCTAACCGAAAGTCCTGTGCCGTCAATAATCGGAGTCTCCGTGCCATCGTTAGTGAATACAGTCGGTCCCTGTGAAGCGGAGCCTGAGCGGGTGATCTTCAGCTTCTGGTTGTACACACCGCCACGAACATGCACTGTACTGCCTGCTGGAACAGCATCCGCTGCGTGCTGAAGGGTCTTCCATGGCGCGCTGCTTGTTCCCGCATTAGAGTCATTTCCGTTTGTTGCCACGTAGTAATCCGTACCTGCTGCACCAGCAGATGAGGACCATTCAATTCCTGAAACCAAACCTATCCCTACTGCCATACTTAATCCCACCAGCAATGTTTTACCGAATTTCAACATATCCTCAGCTCCCTTTGATCCATTTGGTTGTGTTAGATTAAAATCAGGATTTATTGTTCATGTTCAGCCTGCAAAAGAAGCACAGATTCCATCGTCGGCAGGCTTCCTGTGCCACCAATGCCAAGTGTGGACAATGCTCCACATGCATTGGCAAATTGCAGCAGTTCACCGCTTCGCATCCCAAGCAAGTATCCATATATGATGCCTGCGTTGAAACAGTCGCCTGCTCCAGTCGTATCGACTGGGGTCAACGTGTAAGATCCGGCCGATATTGTACTTTCGTCCAGTTCGCGTAGTGTAGCACCTTTTGACCCTTGTTTGACCGCTACAATTCCTGCCACAGCAGGAAGCATGGAATCAAGCACATGGCTTACCCCGTCGGCAGGGAAAATGTGCAGCAGTTCATCCTCACTGGGAATAAACAAATCCGTCACGGTCAGCAGTGAACTTATCCCTTCGCGGTCCCATTGATTGGATACATCCCAGCCGGTATCAAAAGACGTGCTGATTCCATCTGCCCGCAATCTTGTAAAGAGCTCTCTCCAATGAGGTCTCATTCCATCCTGCAAATAATAGGAACCAAAATGAAGATGCGTGGCCTGCTGCAACAGCGACTCTGGAATATAATCCGGTTTCAACAACGGGATGCTGCCAGCGTATGTTAACAACCCTCGGTCGTCAGGTGTGGAAAGGGACAGTGTTACACCTGTCTTGATGCCAGACAATCGCGTTACATGCTCTGTATTCACGCCCATACGCTTCAGCTCAGCTATACAGAATTTGCCGAAATCGTCATCTCCCACTACGCTGACGAATCTCACATCCGCTCCCAGGCTTGCCAGCGCACAGGCCGTAATTGCTGAAGAGGAACCAAGTACAATCTCGAAGCCATCAACCATTTTCTCCCGATTCCATTCCGGCATGACATCCGTTCCCGATACAATGACGTCTACATTTAGCTCGCCAGCGATGACAACAACGGGACTTGTTTGCTGTCTCTGCATCATTTCAATACCGGAACAAATCCCTGTTCCGCCTCATACAGTTCATCGAACATACTTCCGATCTCCTCCAGGGAGCATACGGCAGCAGTTAGCGGGTCGAGCATCAGTGCATGACGAGCCATTTCCCTGTCTCCCCTCCGCACAGCTTCCACAGCCAGATCAAAAAAAGCCATGTTCGAGCGGCACAATGCGGCCAAATGCTCGGGCAATCTTCCAAAGCGACAAGGCTGAATGCCTTTCCCATCAACGAGACAGGCCACTTCCACCACACCATCAGCCTGTAGATTTTCAATCAACCCCCGGTTGGGAACATTACCATAAATGACCTTCGGCTCATTCTTCAATACTGCTTCGATGATGATGGCTGCGTATTCATTGCTGGATTTCAGCTCAAGCGGTTCCGTTCCTTCAAGCTGTGAAACGATCTGCTCATCATTCTCTCTCCGCCAGATCGGCCAGTTGTCAGCATAGAAACCGGTAGCTCCGTTATAACCTGCGTTGCAGTGCTGGTCGATAAGCGATTGGCGTTTACGGTAATATGGAATATATTCCGAGAAATGGCCGCTGGATTCCGAGACGAAAGCACCCAGGTATTTCATCGCATCAAAGCGGACCGGGTCCTGCCGCAACAGTTCAGGAGTTTTCATTTTCTCCAGTAGTACTGGATACAGATCCCTCCCGGCGTGCGACAGCTCCACAAACCAGGACATGTGGTTAATGCCTCCAGCTTTCCATGACATCTCTTCATATGCAACTCCGGCATATTCGGCCAGTTGAGCCGACGTATTCTGAATGGAGTGGCATAGTCCCACTACCGGGATATCTGTAATGCGGGAAGTCAGGAGTGTAACCGCAGACATCGGGTTGGTATAGTTCAGAATGATGCAGTCTGGGCAGAGCGCTTCGATATCCCGCACGATCTCTATCCAGCTGGGAAGGGTACGGAGTGTCTTGAACAATCCTCCGGGTCCCAACGTATCACCAATGCACTGCTTTACCCCGTATTTCAGCGGAATTTCATATTCATAACGAACCGTCTCCAGCCCGCCTACTTCAATTTGGTTAATCACGAACTGTGAACCGCCGATGACCTCTCTGCGATCCGTAGAGGCAATCACCTCCCATGTCTTCCCTGTCCGTTCTACGATCTGAAGCACCAGCCTGCGTGCCAACTCAAGCCGCCGCTCGTCAATATCAACCAGGGCAATGGTGCCACCCTCCAAGCCTTCAATCAGCAGGATATCCATAGCGATCTCTCGCGTAAATGCACTGCCTGCTCCGATAATTGAGATTTTAGTCATAACTCTTCTCCTCACCCGTTATTTCATGCCCGTCATAGCTAGGCCTTTGATAAATTGCTTCTGGAAGATCAGGAACATTATAATAACCGGTATTGTAATCAGTACCGCAGCTGACATGACGACGTTGTAATTTACCTGGTGCGTTCCGTTAAAATAGACCAATGCCAGCGGAACGGTCATCTTGCTCTCATCATTTAATACAATCAGTGGCCACAGGTAGTTATTCCAGGAGTTCATAAACGTGAATATCCCCAACGCTGACAGCATCGGCAGAATAAGCGGCATAACGATGCGAAGCATCAGCCTGAATTCGCCAGAACCGTCCATCCTTGCTGCCTCCAGCAGCTCCTGTGGAATCTCTTCTATGAATTGTTTAGCCAGAAATACACCGTAAGAACTGACCAGATTGGGCAAAATAATCGCCAGCAAATGGTTAACCAGTCCAAGCTCAGCGGTGATCAGATACGTGGGAATCATAATAACCTGAAAGGGAATCATCATGGTTGCCAGGATCAGAATGAACAGCAGTTTCTTGCCTTTAAACTGATGCTTGGCAAATACATATCCGGCTAGAGCGCTGGTAAACAGGGTGACCACCGTTATGATGACGGAAGTCACCAGACTGTTCAGCAGCCACGTAACAAACGGCGCCTCGCTAAAAACCGTTCGGTATCCGTCCAGACTCGGCTTACTTGGAAAAAAACCGCCGGAACCTGAGACGATGTCCATGTTACTTTTCAGCGATGACAGCACCATCCAGACATAAGGCAAAAGCATAACACAAGCTATAACTGCAAGAACTGCGATAGTAAACCCTTCCCACAGGCTGAATTTACGCGGCATCGGCTTCTTCTCCCCTCTCCTCTCAATGTTCCCATTGCGTGCGTCCCCATCGAAGTTGCAGCAGCGTCACAAGCAGAATGATCATTAGAAACACGGTTGCCATAGCAGATGCGTACCCCATATTGGAGCTGGAGAATGCCTGTTCATAGATTTGCAGTGACAGCACTCGTGTTTCGTTGAAGGGTCCGCCCTTGGTCATAATCTGAAATTGTGGGAAGGCCTGAAAATAGGAAACCACTGTCGTGATGGATACAAACAGCAACGTTCTGCGCAGCAGTGGCAGTGTGATGTGAAGAAAGACATGCCATCGGCCCGCCCCCTCCAGCGTTGCTGCTTCATAGTACATATCCGGGATGGAATCCAGTCCCGCAATGAAAAGAACGATATTATAGCCAATATCAGCCCACAAGGTCATCATAATGACGGAGTAGAGCGCATAATGCGGATCACTGAGCCACTGGATCGGCGCCATATTCAGCTTAGCGAGAATCATGTTGAACAAGCCGTCATTGTAATTGAACATGGTATTCCATACGATGGCCGTTCCCGCCAGCGGAGCGATCGTGGGAAGAAAGAATACGGTCCGAAAGCCATTTTTAAGCCACGGGATACGGACTCGCTGAATCGCTGAAGCAATTAAAAGCGTAATGACAATGTTGATCAATACAGCGATAAATACAAATTTGAAGGTTACCCACAGTGACTTCAGAAAGATGGAATCCTGGAACATGCGGATATAGTTCTCCGCCCCCACAAATATCGCGTTTGAGCTGAGCGGGTCATACTTGAATGCGGACAAGCCCAGGCTCCACGCGATGGGAAGGAAAGCAAACACCCCGAACAGAAGCAAGATCGGTAAGAGTGAGATGATGATGAACCTTCGTTTTGCCCTGTAAGCTGTTGACTTTACCGCTGGGTTAACCTTGTCCGCCTTGTTGGTAGATATAGCAGTACTCATGCCCCAGCACCCCTATCACTTATGTTGATCCTGATTATTGTTGATCGTCTGTTCGATATTCGCCAATCCGTCCTCGACACTCTGCTGTCCACTGGCCATCAGCTGGAAATTGTCGTTAACCTGCTTGAAGAAGAAATCTCGGTCTGCTATAGGCCCGATCCATTGACCCAACGCCAATATGTCCAGCGAAGGCTTTAGATGAGGATTGTTCTTCAGAAACTCCGGGTTTTCGGCAATTTTTTTTTTGGCTGGAACGGTAAAAGTGTCCGTATTCCATGTCGAGAGGTTGTCCTTCTCCGAGATGAATTGGATGAAATCAAGTGCAGCCTCCTGCTGTTTGCTTTTCTTGGACACCGCAAGCCCCCAACCGGATTCGGCAGCAAAAACGGGCGGATTTTCCGTAAAGGAAGGTACCGAAACGTATTCAAAATCATCAACCTTATAGTTGTTCTGTCCCGCAGCAATCGTCCAGGGACCGCGATAGGTCATGGCTGATTTCCCCTGAAAAAAATAGTCAGAGGTATCCAGCTCACCGCCAAAAGTGGTTAAATCCGCAACTTGATCATCGGCCACGAGCGAGACCAGGGTGGACATCGCTTTCTCCGCCTCCGGTGAGTGGAAATTAACATGTCCGTCTTCACCCATAAAAGTTGCGCCTTGCTGCAAAATAAGGGATAAGAAAGTAAATGTAATATTGTCTGCTGATACAAAATCGAAGCCTTTGACTTTGATGACATTGTTCTCGCGGACAGTCAATTTTTTGGCGTAATCCACAAGCTCTGTCCAGTTGGACGGTGCGTGATCGAAGCCTTGGTCTTTGAGCATCTGCGGGTGAATCAGCATGCCACCGTTCTCAATGTTGTATTCAAGTGGCAGCCCGTATAGCTTGTTATCCCGCAAATATCCCCCCAAGGGGGCATCATAGTACTCTTTTTTCACATTTTCACTATCAGGGATTTCGACAAGCAGATCGTTCTTGGAATATTCGGGTACCCACGTGCCGAAAAATTCGGCAATATCGGGTGGTTTTTTCGCGGAGAATGAGGCTTTCAGCTTCTGGCTGTATACATCATATGGAAAGGTCTGATACTCGATCGTTATATCGGGGTGCAAGGTCTGGTATTTGGATATTAATTTCTTGTATGCGCCCACAATGGCGTCTTCCTGATGACTCCAAAAGACCAGCTTCACCTTGCCTTGCGGGTCTGCGGATGTATCGCCGCCGGATGAGGAGGAGCTGGAACAGCCCGCTTCAGCGAATACAACACAAACCATCGCAATGATTAGCATAAACTTGGAAAAATGCATTCGCATATCCTCCCTTGTCCTGCAAATTAGCCAGCATATGAAGGGAAGGGCGTTTGAGTTTTACGCGTATTTATATAGAAGCAATGGGGTCTGTCGTTGTATGTATTGCAATCTGATGCTCCCGGCACGCCTGCTCAAACCATCCCTCCGGCTGTTTATTCGTAATTACCCCTGTCACCTGTGTTAAGGGAGCAATCGTAAACAAAGCACTTTTCTCAATCTTGCTTTGATCGAATACAGCATAAACTTCGCTGGAACGTTCCATTGTTAATTGGGCAATACGAGCTTCAAGCTCGGAATGCATCGTAAAGCCGAAATTTTGCGTTACTCCGTCCACCCCGAGAAACATTTTCGTAATGTTAATTTTGTCGATCACACTTTCTGCCAGCGGACCGCATAACTCGTAGCTTTTCGACCGCATAACGCCGCCAATCACGACGACCTGAATATCTTCGGCATCAGCCAATTCATAAGCAATATTCACCGCGTTGGTGACAATCGTAATATTACGGTGCTTTTTGAGTGCTTTCGCAATAAAGAACGTCGTTGTTCCTCCCGTCAGGCAGATAATGTCTCCCTCTTTAACAAGGGCTGCCGCCGTGGCCGCAATCCGTTCTTTATCCATCCGTCGGAAATCGCGTTTTGCTGCAAAAGGCAGCTCCGATACTCCCGACGTCAGGCCTCCTTCATATATGGCTCCCCCATTTGTTCGAATAATCTCGCCCGCTTTTTCAAGTGCGTCCAAATCTCTTCTTGCAGTTGCTTCCGAGCAGCCAACCGTTTGGACAATCTCTTGCAGCGATATTTTTCCATGCGATTTAATCAGTTCCAATGTTTGTGCTCTGCGCAGTTCACCCTTTGAATATTGCATAAGTCTCTCCTTTAATATGTCTGGGCCTGCATGATATCCGTTAACTTCAGCCCGTGCTAGCTCTATTGTGTAGGATGAAAGGATGGATTGCAATATGTCGACGTGAACTGCATCCCATAAGAAAAGCATCTCTCTAACGGTTAATCATGAGGGATATGAAGCCAATTTTCCAAACCTTCAATCATCATAAAGGTATAATTTGCACCCGATGTTCGTACTCCTCAAAGAGAACATAGTCGATGTCACCTGCTTTGGAAGACATTGCATTCGCAGCAGCAGCAGCGACAGCCGTACGCAGTCTGGATTCGGCCGAATCGCCGCGCTCTCCTGCATATGCCATGCCCGCAACAAAGGCGTCCCCGCAACCTACCGTATTCACAGGCTGAATGGATGGCGGCTTCACCATATATGCTTTTCCGTTTATAACAGCCAGAGCACCGTCACTGCCGAGTGTTATACACACCTCGTCAATGCCTTGATCTGCCAACATGTGCGCTGCACGGACCCATTCGTGTACGTCTTTCGGCTTCTGCCCCAGCCATTCGGTCAGTTCCTGCTCATTTGGCTTCACAAAATGAGGCGTTGCACTCAGCCCAACGCTGAAACTTGTTCCACCTGTATCCAGAAAAGCTCGCGCGCCTGCTGAACGAACCATACGAATCAGATCTGCGTACAATGTGTCCGGTGCACCTGGGGGTAGACTTCCAGACATCACAACAGTACTGGACAGAGTGGCGAGCTCCTGTACTTTTTTCTTAATCGCTTCAACATCCGCTTCTGACATGGTTGGACCCTGCCCAAGCAGCTCGGTAGAACTACCACTGGAACTGTCCACAATGTTAAGGCAGACTCGTGAGTCTCCCGCTGATTGGATAAAAGCAGTCCCTATCCCCCGTTCAGTCAGACTGCTCTCAATAAATACACCGTTATTGCCGGCAATAATGCCTGTGGCTGTAACTTGACCACCGAGCTGCCGAATCACCTTGGCTACGTTATTGCCTTTGCCACCCGGCTCGTTAACCTGTCTTGTCACCCGATGCACTTGGCCTACGCCAAACTTGTCAACGTACAACGTCCGGTCGATGGCCGCATGGAGTGTGACTGTGGTAATCATCGGACTACGCCGGCTTTGCCAGTGCTTCCACACAACCGTATTTTCTCCATGGCAAGCCGTTTGACTGCTTCCTTCGCTGGAGCCATGTATTTACGTGGATCATTCTCTTCCGGATGAATTACAAATACATCCTTAATAGCTTCGGAAAATGCAATACGCAGCTCTGTCGCTATGTTTACCTTGGACATCCCCAGTGCAACCGCTCGATGAATCTGTTCAGCTGGTATACCCGAACCACCGTGCAGTACCAAAGGAACCGATACTCGATTCGCAATGCTTTCAATTCGTTCAAAATCTATGTTCGGCTTTCCTTTATAAATACCGTGTGCGGTTCCGATCGCAGGAGCGAGGGTCGTTACGCCGGTGCGTTCAACAAACTGCATGCAATCTTCCGGATCGGCCAGGGAAGCATGCTGTTCCTCAACGACAATATCATCCTCAACGCCGCCGACCTTGCCAAGCTCCGCCTCCACGTTTACGCCAGATGCCTGGGCAACCTCCATTACTTTACGAGTTAGGTTCACGTTGTCTTCAAAAGGATACATGGATGCATCGATCATAACGGAGGTATAACCTGCTCGTATGCATCGGATAATCGTTGAAAAATCAGTGCAGTGATCCAAATGAAGTGCGATGGGGATATCCGTTAAGTCCGATGCGGTCTTAGCCGCATGAGCAATGTAATCCGGACCCAAGTGATTGACTGTGCCCACCGTAGTTTGAATAATGAGCGGTGATTCGGTTTCTACAGCCGCTTCAACGACAGCCTGAAGCATCTCCAGGGTATGAACGTTAAATGCAGCGATGGCGTAATGGTCCCTGCGAGCGGTTTGCAGCATTTCAGTGGACGAGATCAGTGGCATATCCATTCCCCCTTTTAAGGTTTCGTCGCTCGCGACGATTTGAACGATCCTGCACCTCCCTTCACGGGTCAGATGAGACTGGGAAACATTTGATAATTTCTAGCTTGTGATCATAATAATCTTTTTATTTGATTAAATCAATCATTATTTTGGAAAACTATTGCAATTCAGTGGGTTATAAAGGCATAATTATGATTAACACAATCATTTAAATATATATTTGATCGAAAAGATCACAAACTGAAGTTATCAATCTAAACCATTCCCGGGAGGTATTTTTATGAGTTTGACGTATCGTGAAGTAAAAGAACAATATAAGGCCCTGCAGCAGACCTACAACTATGTACTGGCCAAGCGCACGGAATTTACTGCCTTTGTCCAAGCGCAAGGGATTACCTCTGTAACCCTTGTTGGCGCCGGGTCCAGCTATTGCTTGAGCGAAGCGGCTGCTTTTTCCTTCCGTTTGCGTGCCGGCCTGCCTGCAATGTCACTTGCCGCCGGTGATCTCATGCTCCATGCAGACCGCTATCGTCCCATGCTGGAGGGCAGCCTGATCATAGCGCCGTCACGATCTGGCAGTACGAGTGAGGTCGTTGAAGCGCTGCGTTTACTCCAGTCCGATCAACGTATTCCTTTATTAACGATTTCTTGTGTAACGGACTCGCCGTTATCCAAAAGCGCCGACTTCCCTCTGGAACTGCCCTGGGCTTTTGACCATAGCGTTTGCCAGACCCGCACCGTAACCAATCTGTATGCAGCCAATCTGCTGCTTGCCGCTTTTCTTGCTGGTGATGAGGAGCTGATTATCGATATGCAGGAAGCGATTCATCAAGGTGAAGCCTACATGGCACGTGTAGAGGACAGTATCCGCCGCGTCTCCGACTTCAATTGGACGAACGCAGTCCTGCTCGCAGACGGTGAACTTCAAGGGCTGGCAGCCGAGGGTGCCATCGCTCTGACCGAGATTGCCAAGACACATGCCCACGCATACCATCTTCTTGACGTTCGGCACGGGCCTATGGTCACTGTGGGTTCGAATACTTTAGTGATCGCCGCCTTGTCGGACAGTGGTATGGAGCATCAGCGCAATCTGTTGAGAGATATTAAGGAGCGTGGAGCCACCATTATTACGTTTGCCGATCGGGCTATGGGCATCCCGCAGGAGTTCATCGACCTTGAGATCACAACTAGTCATCCGCTTAATACAGCGGTACGGGGGATCCCATTCATTTTCATCTCGCAAATCGCTGCTTTGGCAAATGCCGAACGCCATGGTATTAACCCAGATCAACCCGATGGGCTGGTGGCCTGGGTCAAGCTGTAAACAGAAAAGTTAGCTCTTTCGATTGGCTTGGTCGGTTGAAAAATGGGAATTTCAGAGGGAGATGCAAAGACTTCTATTCGAGCAGAATAGAAGTCTTTTACTTGAAGGTCAAAAATCAATTTTATACGTCCTGTGAGATAATTAGGCAAACATTTGGTATGAATGATATAACGCTAGAAGTATGATTGGGTACATAATAAACCTATAAGAAGGAGGGCTTTAACATGGAAAAAGTAATACTTAACAATGGTGTAGAGATGCCCATTATGGGTTTTGGTGTTTATCAAATTGCAGATCAAAATGAATGCGAACAAAGCGTTTATGATGCCATTATGGCAGGATATCGCCTGATTGATACAGCTGCCTCGTATCTAAATGAAGAAGCCGTTGGTCGAGCTATTAAACGAAGTGGCGTACCAAGAGAAGAGTTATTTATCACTACGAAACTTTGGGTTCAGGATACCGGATATGAAAATACTAAAAAAGCATTCGAGAAATCTCTGGAACGATTGCAATTGGATGTGCTGGACCTGTATTTAATTCATCAGCCATTTGGGGATGTGCATGGCTCTTGGCGCGCTATGGAGGAATTATATCGTGAAGGAAAGGTCCATGCCATTGGAGTTAGCAACTTCCAGATGGATCGTCTGATCGATCTAATCATTCATAATGAGGTAATTCCTGCGGTAAACCAGGTTGAAACGCACCCTTTCAATCAACAAATCGAGAGTGCTGCATTTATGAAAGAGAATCATGTTCAGATTCAATCCTGGGCGCCTTTTGCTGAAGGCAGAAATGATCTGTTCCAGAATGAAGTGTTAGTATCCATCGCGAAAAAAGTAAATAAATCCGTTGCTCAGGTCGTATTACGCTGGTTGACACAAAGAGAAATCGTGGTCATTCCGAAGTCTGTTCGTAAAGAGAGAATTGTTGAGAACTTCAATATCTTTGACTTTGAATTAAGCCAAAATGATATGGAATCGATTACTGCATTAGATACGAAGCAGAGTCTGTTCTTTTCTCATAACGACCCAGAAATGGTGAAATGGCTTGGTACACGTAAACTTGATATCTGACCCTGTATATTGATAAAAAAGTCGCCATTTCTGGCGACTTTTTGTGTTCATGCCATACTCAACGGTTTACTACAACCCAATAAACATATTTCTGCTGAACGGTCCCCAATTTCCACCGGAAAAACCAGATTCACCCTCCAAATTGACAAAGCATGGAAGCAAAATATAAAGTACTCCCATAGTCGCGTTAACGTTGAAGGTTATAACAAATCTCGTTTTGGAATTATTAATAGGAGTTATCATCCCCCGATCAGCGCGAATCGAATTATCTTTCGTGATGGCTTCTCCCATTCCTACACTGGCTATATCCGATGGACTAGACATGTTACTTCTTATCCAATAGTTCGATATGTTGGTTGCTGATGCTAAATCCGCTGGCTGATCGTACGTCACTACAATCTGATTGGATGCGACTTGCCTAACCTCCACAACTACAGGATGAGGAATCATGGCTTCCCTTTCTCTCCCGCCCACGTTCTCGATCCAATAAGGATGTGCTGTATTCGAATGATGATTAATTGACATAAGATTAAATACCTCCATGACTGACTTCAATAGTCATTTGTCCTGAGATAATGTATGTAGGTGAATGACCAATGGTGTCTTACAAAGCACCCCAGATCACCAGCCATAGCTTCAAATCCTCAGCACCCCAATGTTATTTAAGGTTTTATCTCACGTACAGTCACCAAAAAATACACTTCACACAATGATAAAGTGTTTAGTGTATTTTGGGGTCAGCCTATTACTCTAATATAATAATTGGGTTGATGAGTATATGAAATCATATTATTTATTTAAAATAGGTATTTCACCCAGCAAGTTTTTCAAGTTAATTGAATCCCATGGCATATGCTCGGTTATACCCAATCCCACGACATCAGCTTCTTCCGATAGTTCTTTGAGCAAGTGAAGGAGCTGAGGGATTTGCAAGCTTCCCGCAGGAGAGAACGTATACGGTCCTTCAGGATTCGCGAATAACAAGGAGCGAAAAGCCTTTGGATCAAGCACATCTAGATCCAGGTGAATAGCCAGATGTTTAATGCCACTCTCTTTGATCCACTCTTTGATGGATGCTGTACTTTTCGTCAATTCTTCGGCTCCGGCAGTTTTTATGCCAAGTCTTTGAATCATTTCAGTATCTGATTCTGCAGTCGTTATACCTAATCGTTCAAACGCTTCTGAGATCACTTCTCCCTCCTGTTCTGTAGGTGTCGCCAACCCTGCGATAAAGACATTTTCAGGTTTCAAAGGGATTTTTACATGTTTTGCAAACTCCTCATCCCCTTCTCCCAAAAGATTCCCCAGAGGTAGCGTATGTCCGTTATCATATCCCTTATAACCAACCAAATCACTGTGCGCATCGATCCAGATCAAGCCTAATTCTCCATGATACCGTTCGTTTAAATAGGCAAACGGAGCTTGTTCGACCAAGCAGTCTCCGCCAAACATAACGATGCGGTCAGGCTTGTGAGCATAAATAATATGCTCGGCTGCTTCCAATTGTTCAATGAGCTGTTTTCTCCCATTTATACCGTTCTCATTTTCCAGTGGAGTTCCATCATATGCTTGTACAGGAACTTGAATCAGGGGTTGATCATTATCAGGAGCCAGCCAGGCAAGCAGTTCCGCCCCAAAAGAGTAGTTAGGATTATTCCCCCCTTGCCATTGGGGCATTAACAGACGTATTGTTTTTTGATTCATGTTTTTCTCTCCTTTACTTCAAAGTAAGGTTAGTATAAACTGAACGCAAATCAAAAAGTAGTACGCACTATTATGACAGGTACTACCCGAAAGGATAGCATAAATATGAGCATGGCTGAATATCACGGCAAGGTTAAACATATTCAAGATACGCCTTTTGGCTATACATTGTCTGTCATTGGCGGCAAATGGAAGATGGTCATTATTTATCTTTTGGCAGAAAACCAACCGGTACGCTTTAATGAACTGAAAAGACAAATTGGAGCAATTACCTTTAAAACACTGAGTTCACAACTAAAAGAATTGGAAGCGGATGGTATGGTCGAACGGAAAGAGTATCCTCAAGTCCCGCCTAAAGTCGAGTACAGACTGACTGATAAAGCGGAAACGTTATTACCCGTTCTGGAAGGTTTATGTGAGTGGGGAGTACAAAACCAAAGTGAAAGAGATGTGTTGGAGGATGATTAACTTTAGAAATAAAACCTATCGCTGTACCTCGGAAATTGTCATGAGCTTACTTAGCGGCAAGTGGAAAATTTCTATACTCAATCACTTAACTAAAGGTCCCATTCGGTTTAATGAACTACAGCGACTTCTTCCGGACGCAACCCAACGCATGATTACGATGCAGCTCAGAATGCTTGAAAGCGACGGTCTGATTATTCGCAAGGTCTATCCGGTTGCACCAGCAAAAGTAGAATATTATTTGTCCGATCTGGGTGAGGAACTGGCCCCCATGCTGCAGATGTTGTGCAAATTTGGCGCGACTTATATCGAGAAATTCCCCGACGAAGTATCCTGCGACAATGATGACTCTCGCCGCGACATCGTTAACGTAAATTAATGTATTCATAAATTTGACGGCAGCAGCTCTGTACGTATACGCTGCCGCCGTCATCTCATCTGTCACGAATGGTTTAAGGCATTACAACACCAGAAATTGCGTTCCATACCCCTTCCCAGAAACCAAAGCTGCTTCCAGCTCCTCTTGATCTCCTTTGTCCAATAACACCACATTTTCGGGATACAGCTTACCTAACAAAGCCCACTGTACAAGTTCATTTCCGCCTGTTGGTATGACATGGACTCCATTATCCGTATTTGTCACCAATCCGGAATACGACAGAATGTCTGCTACCTGATGAATACTGGTCGATGTTCGCTTCACAGCAGCATCCTTGGAATGGTTGTCCTTTTCAGCCCGATATGAAAATCGGTGTCCCCTGAAAAGCTGACCGAGATCCACACTAGATGATGCATGACCTTCTCTCTCCACACTGAAACGCACGGTTGTTCGATCTGACTCTGTATTCGGAAGCAACCGGGCGATGGATGGAAGATCACTTTGATCTTCTGAAATGTCAAGGTGATCCTTGCTGCCAGGTATACCCGTTCTTGCTTCGTTACGTGGTGCTGCATAATAATCGTCATATTCATATTCGAATGAGATGGCAACTATATCTTGTGTCTCTTCAGTCTTAATGGTTTGTACCGGATGCCACTTGAGAAGATACCGTGTAGCCTCGCCAGCCGACTCTCCCAAGCCAGCTGGCAATATGGTCCCCAAAGGATATTGAAAGCCGTAACCAGCAGAGGTCAAACCTGAGCTAAGTACACTCTGTGCATACTGGACAATCCCCTTGTGAGTTAATTCCTTCCCGAGCAATTGAGTTAAAAAGACTTTACGGGCAGGCTCCAGAAAACGTAATCCTTTGAATTGTGTGTGTTCCTTGACTTCAAACGGGACTTGTTCCCAATTGGCAAAGGGAAGTAATGCATCCCGCAGCAATACAAATTGGTGCAAGTATTCATTATATAACTGCATAACTCTTGGTCCCCCAGCAGGTCCCCAAACCTGAGCAATTGCTTCCGGTATTAGGGTATGACCGTAGCAATGACTTCTAAATTCCAGTTCTCCAAGGGTTTCCGGTCCATATTGCGCCAGTGCCCTCTTTTCAGTATTAATCTCTCTTGCCCAGAGGACCAATTGTTCACCAATGCGTGCCGCCTGTGCCGTAATTTCAACACCCGCTTTATCCTTCAAAGCTAAAGGTCCAAGCGGTAGTGATGAAAGATCACCGGAGATCGCCAAATTGGCTTGAAGGCTATCCAATAACACCGAAGGATCACCGCTTATCGGTTCACCCAGCTGAACCAGTATTGCCTCAAGCAGTTTATCCAGCTCTATGACGACCTCTTTTGCTCTATATATGCCGTCAGGCAATTTCCAATCCAAAGCCCCATTCTCGCGTGATCTAATCGAGTCCTGTGAATATGCTCCAATGTGGGACTCAACATCTATTTCATTTCCCCATACGATCCGTTTATCTTTCAAGTGAAGCTGATATGCTGGCATGTTCCCCACCCCTTCAGTACGATTTTATATCGAACGACGATTCAACTTGCCCTTCGAATGTTAGATTATCAGGTGTCCTGATCGTTGAACAGTACGCACTTTTTTGTATGATCCGATCATTTTTGTATCGTAGGATACTTTTTGATCCTGCAAAATAAAGGGTGGATTTGTACGACAAACAATGCATCACATTTCCGATCCTGTGCATTAGAATGAAATACAAGCATTTCAAAAAGAGATGCCCTAGCTAATCTACATTAGCCTGGGCATCTCTTTAAGTTCAACGACCTACTTTGCAGCATATGAGGCCGTCCTAAAATATTTGGTTGCTTTACAACGTTTAGACTATTCTCCGCGAACCACACGAAAACCCTGATCCGGACCAAAACCATTTGCATCGAATTTGCCTCGAAAAGCGATCTCGTTATTGTTGAGACCGCCGATCCAGCCCCCGCCCTTCACAACCCGAAATGAAGCGATTTGACTCTCAGCATCGCTGTACCAGTCCCAGCACCATTCTCTTACATTGCCAGACATATCGTAGATTCCAAGCTCGTTGGGCTTTTGGGTACCAATCGATTTGGTTTTGTTGTTGTTGCTCTCTATGGCAGGCCAGTTCCAGTCTCCAGTTAAGATTTTGTCCCCGGCGTTCTTCCAATACCATGCGACTTCATCGGCGTTGTTGCTGCCGCTGTATGTGTAATTCTTGCTCTCCTGACCTCCGCTTGCGGCATATTCCCATTCCGCTTCTGTAGGCAGTCGGTAACCGTTAGTTCCCTCATTAATGGTCACTGTCCATTTTATATTATCGTTCTCATTCTTATTATTCAGGTCTTGCGTATCCTTATCGATGTTGTAATACGGCTTCAAGCCCTCTTTTATACTTCTTTGATTGCAATACTCTATTGCGTCATACCAACTCACCATTTCTACTGGTAATTGATCTCCTTTGAATCCAGAGGGGTTATTCCCCATGACATCTTCCCACTCTTTTTGAGTTACCTCATATTTCCCGATATAAAAGTTCTGAAAGGTCACACCTTTTCCAGCGTAAAATGACTTGCTGCTCTTAAACGTCCCGCCTTCCACGAATACAAGATTATCTTCTTTTTTAGGTTTATCCTGCTGCGAACAAGCACTGATTACTACCGTTATTGCTATTAAAAAAAACATTAATAGCTTTCTCATTGAAAAATCTCCTTTAAGCTAATGGGAAAATAATAGGCTATGATGCCTGTCATTCGCATCCGGCAACGTCGAAGACCGTTTATTTGACTGAAACGGCCTTCAACATATCCGGACTAATGGTAGAACTGAGGAAAAGGTATTGAGCCTATCCCTAATGTATAAGAAACTGTTTCACTTTCTTAAAATGGCTTAATTTGGATCAATTACCACACCGTTACATTGGCACTTCCGCTACTTTGATATCCTTCTGTCGCCAATACTTGATAGGACCAGCTGCTACCCAGATTCATTCCTTTGCTTTTCCAGGCGTTCACATGGTTGCTGAATGTAATCGCAGAGTTGACCCCAGTCGCTCTCTTCGACTGCCTTACACTCCAGTACTGGGCAAAGGTTTGTGTGCCATCAATAGAAGGTGCGTTGTATCGCATCGTTGTATAAATATCATACGTGCCACCATCACTGTTTACTGTACCTTTGTAAGTTCCGGTTGGTCGATACGTTCCCCAACTATCTACAACGTAATATTCAATGAGTGCATTTCTTGTCCACCCGTAGAGTGTCAAATACCCATTGCCGGATGGTGCAAAGACACCTGCATTATAGTTAACTGTCCGGTTTGGAGATCCCACATTCCAGCCTTTACCAACTACAAAGTTCCCTGTATTTTGCCATGTTACACTGTAATTACCGCCTGATCCATTAACAGCATTAACTGTTCCGCCGCCATCGGTCCAATTTTGCCAATAATCTGTCGCACTTGAGGTTGCCGCAAAGACCCCAAAACTCATGGAAGCTGCCAACACGACCGTCAACATTTTTTTGCCAAATTTAAACATATTATACCTCCCAATATGATTGTATTTGTCCTATCTACTACTTTCGTCTCATTCTCGGTTGAAGTTCTCTTAACAATTGACACTTTTTTCCTTTAACCTCCTTTCTGACTAAATTATAGAATGATAGCGGTTACATAAAAACCTGATAAACTATAGATTAATCTCTAATAAGTTTAGATTTATGTCTGCTTTCCTTCTAAAAATCGACTTGTACCTACAAGAAAACAAATATGTAAAAAGCCGCCCAGAAGGGCGGCTGAGAAAATAAATGCTATGCTTGGAAATTATATAATCCTCTCAACTTCTACTGCGTCATCTGTACCCTCAACCCACATATAATAGCGTGTTTTATCTTTATATATGCGTACTTTCGGATACAACGAATAGGATTGCAGGCTAAAAAAATTCGGCTCAACTTGCTTCCATACTTCACCATTTAAGAGTTGATAACTATTCCTTATACTGTATCCATTAAAATATTCGATCTCAGTATCAACATAATCAGTCACATTGTTTTGGAGATAATCTAAATAAGTGCTAAGAGGCTCCAATCTATTTATTTCTTCATTTAGCTGTGAGAATGGAACCTTTATATCTATGAATCCCTCTGACAATTCTGCAACTTGAGAGGGATAAAATCGAACAATTATACCATTATCGTAGTAATAAAATGGTGTGGAAGAGTTTATTGGAATATCATATATACTCTTTTCATAAATTGTAATTCCCTTATTATACTTGAGCTGAAGGTTATGAGATAAAATAGACATAAGATTGGCCTTTTTTTGATCAGAATCTACTACATCGTATAATGTAATTCGGTCACCTGTTGCAAGATCAAAATTATAAATAATGGATACATATGTTCCTATATTATCATCGCTGTAATTAAGTCCATCTGTGTAAGCTACAGATAATATTTTATTATTATTGTACATTGTTTTCACGCTCGTTTTGTACCAAGCTACACTATTATTCTGTTGGAGTGCCTTATTGCCATTAGCTACTTCTACTGTATGTTCCTTTAAAGTATCATTTATTTTTTTTATAACTATTGCATTTCCACCACTAATTTGAACATACGGTTGACCTTTATAGGTATGTACAGCGGTTTTAATTGTTGTTGAAGCTTCCGTTGAATTTGATGAGAATAATACGTAACTCGTTAAGAATAATAGTGTTGCCAAGATTAATTTCTTCAATATGACCTTGCACCTCCAACATTTCTATACCATCTGTGTATTTACTCAATAATAAAAGTTTACCATTTTGAATTCAGTTTTTTGCTCAAATTATTGTAGCTGTGTAAGCTAAATGATCTCCCCTCCTTTTTTTTATTTTCCATTAATTTTATTTTTGAAGGAACTGTCTATATCTCAAAATGTCATCTTAACACTTTTTTTTAAGAAGTTATATCCTCCCCTTCCCTTTTTTCTATCCCATATCTTTTTAGGAACTTGATTCGTTTACAAAGAGATACTTTACTTATCAATTTCTTTCTACGGAGGACGAATATTATGGAAATTTCAAAGGGAGTCGAAATGCTCCATCTGGACTATCACGGGAATGTGATCCACCCTATTCTTTTAAAGGATCATGAAATGACTATTCTAATAGACACTGGTTTTCCAGGTCAATTTGAGGATTTACGTGTGGCAATAGAGCAGGCTGGCGCTTCGATAGACCAACTAAATGCGGTGATTTTGACCCATCAGGATGTGGATCATATAGGGAATCTTCCGGAGATTTTGCAGACACGTGGCAACGCTATTAAAGTATATGCACACGAACTGGATAAGCCGTACATCCAAGGGGAACTGCCTCTGATCAAAGATAGTCACCTGAACAATCCCCCGAAGGGTACAGTAAACCATACTTTAATAGACGGTCAAGAACTGCCGTTTTGCGGCGGGATTCGCGTTATTCACACGCCTGGGCACACACCCGGTCATATCAGTCTTTATTTGAAGGAAAGTAAAACGCTCATTGCTGGGGACTCCATATACAGTGTAGACGGTATGCTTAGGGGAATTCACGCTCCGACTACACCGGATATGAATGCAGCAAAGCTTTCGTTGAAAAAGTATGCAGATCTCGACATTACATCTGTCATTTGTTACCACGGGGGATTAAGTAATGTAAAAGTGAAAGATCAGATCGCAGCACTCATCCAAGATTAAAATTTCAATATACACTTTTGGAGAGTGAGAGTATAAATCAGTTATTTTAAAATCGGACTGCTCATTTTGCTGTCAGTATAAATCATAAAGACGATTCTTCAGGTGCTCGCCCACCCGTGGAACGTCTTTTTTCGTTGAAGAGAATAGGTAACTCTTTGGGCATTTTTGTTGCAAACTTTTAACTGTTCGTATACAATGAAACAAATTAGTAGTTCTATAAATATAGAACAAGAAAGACGAGGGGAAAATTCGAGCTATGAACTACAAAGTGGAAGTTGATTTCGCGCCCATTTATGAATGTGTAAGCAGCCTGACGGTTTTCATGAGCAAACAGAATCACAATGCTCTGGATGCTGGAAAACTATGGGTCAGAGAAGTACAAGATCGGTTCGCACCTACCAAACTGCAACAAATGCGGGAGACGATGAAACTTGTAGGCGATTTTAGCCTTGCACCTTATATTTGGAGTTGTCCTGGAGAACGGTCAGTTAGTGGTTTTTTGGATTGGCTTGAAGACCTAACCACAGGCCAGCTATATGACATCGCTGCTAACGTGAAGTTGTCCGTTCCCTCCAATCTCCCGGAACTGCGCAGTCGGACATCCGAAGCGCTACGTGAATGGGATGCCCACTATTTCAGTCAAATCGATTCGGCGATTATCGAAGGCCTTGCCTTAGAAGCTGAAACCAGACGGTCCAGTCTTAACGGAACCAATGATCTTGAGGTCTATGAGGAAGCAACGGAAGGTATGCGTCTATACCCTACCCCTCTCCTCAAACAAGTGATTCTAATCCCTCAATATCATGCTCGTCCCTTTGTCACCTCAGCCATCTTTGATGAAGTGATTTTCACCAGTTACTCTGCCGATATTCTCCCACCAGCAACGGGCCGGCCTGAACATCGGTTATTGCGTCTAACACGAGCATTGTCCGATGAGACCAGATTATACATCCTCCGCCTGTTGGCTGGAAAGCAGTTAACATTCACTGAGATTGTAAGCGAGGTTAAACTTTCTAAGAGCACAGTACACTACCACCTGATTTCATTGAGGGCAGCGGGGCTTGTCATCGTGCATTATAACCAGAAAACGACCTCTTACAGCTTACGTCTTGAAGCACTCAACAAGCTTTCGGAACAGATCTCAGCTTATATTGAAGAATGATGATAATGCCCTTTAACCTACACACACGGAGGAACACTCATGCTTAAGCGCAGTTATTATGGTTTACTAGCTACGGTCACTCTGAGTTCATTTGGTGACGTATTTGGTCTTCTGGCTATGGAATGGCTTGTTTATGAAATAACCGCATCTAAGATGGCCATGGGTGCGATGGCACTAAGTTTTAGTATTCCAGAAGTGGTCATTCGATTGCTTGGCTCGCCGTTATCCGATCGGTTACACCGTGGGCGGTTCATGGCAGTGCTTGCTTCTGTTAGGTTGCTTGCTCTCTTATTACCTCTGACTCTGGGACTCGTAGGCCACTTGCAATTATGGCACCTTTTTCTGGCCGCAGGACTAAGCGGGGCATGTTCTGCCCTATTCATGCCCACCGCAATGGCCATTATTCCCGGAGTATCAGATGAACGCAAACTGGTGCGTGCATTCGCGGTGATCGACGGTTGCCGTAATGCAGCTGCATTGTTGGGCCCAGCCTTAGCCGGAGCACTTACTGCCATAGCTGGGGCATTGCCAACGCTGGGCATTAACGCCGTTTGTTACACCGCCGCCATTGTCACGTTGCTCTATCTGCCCACAATGCAGAAGCCAGTAGCAGCCAAGTCCTCCTTTTCAATTAAGGCTTATCTCAGAGATATCCATGAAGGCTTCTCCTTTTATCGTAGCTTCCCGGCCATGCTTTCGATTATGGGAATGGTTTCGATCAGCAACATGTCTTCTGTAGCGATCTGGACGATGATGATTCCTTTTGTTCGCGAAGTGTTAGATCGGGATGCCGCTGCTATGGGTACACTCACCACGGCTTCAGCATGTGGCACATTAATAGGACTTTTGGTCATCTCGTGGATGGGCGAAATCAAAAGACGACGGACAGTCATGCTGTGCAGCCTAGCCGCCATTGGGCTTTTTAACGCCTTACTGGGCGTATTCCCAAGTTACCCGTTTGCGCTCGTTGCTTTATGTGCTGCTGGTGCAGCAGGACCTTTCTTTAGTTCTCTCAGTTCCTCATTGCATGGCACGCTTGTCCCTGGACCTCTGCAAGGCCGAGTCAACTCAATACGGTTTCTCATTGGTGGTGGACTACAGCCTGTAGGTGCTTTTGCAGGTGCAGCGGTTGCAGAACTCTATGGTCTGCCTTTCTTATTCTTGTCTTTGGGCCTGCTCCCATTGCTTTGCTCAGCCGCCGCAGCTTTCCTTCCAAACCTGAAGAATTTAGATGGTGATTTATCTGATTTACGGAATAGAACACAATTCAATTCGTATAACAAGGAAATTAAAACATTATAAGAATATCATTTATATAAAATAGATGAATCTCTCGATTAGTCGTGTGAATCCGTTCTAGCTAACTTGTAAATTACAAATCGGATACACACCCCATAAAAAAAGAACGACAATCCCGATCAAGGCATTGACGTTCCTCATTCATTTGATTTCTCTTCCCTACATCTTGCACGCTACAACAGTTCGAACTGAAGCTGAGGTTCAGTTATCTCAGCTTTCCCTTCGGGCTGTTCAGTGCCATATCCCAATTCCAGAACCGCAACAATGCGCTCGTTGCCCAGCACGCCGAACGTTTCAGCACGACTCCGGTCGTACATCCAGTCATGCAACGTACTGCGCACACCCAGGCCCTGTTCATGTGCAAGCAAACGGAAATTTTGGATCAGACAGCAGACGGCTGCAAAGTCCTCTTCCCGCTTATGATGATCCGCCTCTTCCTTCACCAAGACAAGAAGATAGGCTGGAGCGTACTCCTGCAATCCCTGCATGAGTTTCCCATTACGGTTATCGGCAAAAATAAATCGCCACGGCTCACGGAGTCCATCATTTGGCGCCCAGACGGCGTGATTGAGCAATTCGAGAATTAGCTCCTGCGACACCGGTCGATCCAAAAAGTCTTTTGGACTGTGTATGCTTCCTAGCAGATCGGTCAATTCCATTTTTACATCCTCCCCTTCTATGTAGTCTGACGCTGCAATACAGTCCACTTCTGCTCAGCTGGTGTTCTTTTTCGGCTTCTTGGCGCTTTGTCGTAATATCCCATATGAAGAATGCCAACAAATCTTTCATCCTCACGCAGTCCAATTCCTCTGAAAAAGCCTTCATTTTGAATCATGGACTCTGTATCCCACAGCATTCCTAACCCTTGTTCCCAGCCCAACAGTTGGAAGCTCTGCATCATCCCGCAGGCAGCCGCATAATTGCGGTCATTGGTCAGACGATCCGGTCCTACAGTCGACATAACAATGACGTGAGCAGGAATATCGGTAAACCTCTTTTTAAACACATCCAGCAGTTTTCCCGGAATCAACTTGCCGAGCTTGCTCTGCGACATCTCTTTCAGCATGCAGTCCACCAACCGTTTGCGTGCTTCGGGAGTTCCGGCATAAACAACACGCCATGACCCAGCTTCAACAGATGGTTGAAGTCGTGTGGCCTTGTGCAGCAATTCAACAACCAACTCCTGCTCCACCGGTGCAGAATTGCATTTACGAATACTTCTTCGTTCCCTGATCAATGCTGCCAGACTCAAGTGTTCCACTCTCCTTCAGTTTATCTGGATTCCATATGCATGCTGCTGTCTTGAAGAAATTGATGTATGATTTTCAGCTCCGGTTCCGAATATTTGTCCAAAGCACGATAGAACCGTTCAGCCTCAAGCACATGTAAACGTTCATGTAGTTCAAAGATCTTTTTTCCTTGCGGCGACAACCGGAAATAGCTCTCCTTCTTGTTGTCATTCATTTTCGTACGTTTGACGAAGCCTTCCTCCAGCAGTTTGTTGCCGATCTTGGTAATGCTTGCTTTGGACAAATTCATCGCGTCGGCAATACCTGTGTTGTTAATAGGCTCATGCTTGCCAATGCAGTCTATCATATGAACCGCGGTCAGGTGCTGTGGGATTTTGTCGATGCTTTCCCGCTGGGCGATACTTAGAAAATGTTCAATTTCCGTATCCTTGTGATTCTCATATACATGTAAAAATCGAATAAATTGGTCATACACTAACTGTTTAGTTCGATCGTTTGAATCCATTCAGTTATCGCTCCTTATTTACTAATAAACAATAAAAAAACCTTAAATGATTAAACTAATCCAGGAATTCAATATAAAATAGTTTACTGGTTAACAATATATCACAACTGATAACCGTTATCAACTATATGACGAAGATTGTGGCTACCTGGAAAACTGATACCCTATACAAATCAAAGTGAAATCCATTAACTATTGAACAATTCTTCTTTTTCAAGTACTATCAATCTAAACAATTTAAACGATCATATGTAACTGGCGAACACGGTGAACCGTGAGGGAGCATATGGTTTTGTAATAAGCCGTACGCCTGGGCAGAGGTAAGGAATATTTATTTCCTTGCCTCTTTTTTATGTTGAAGGGGCGATGTGAAAATGAGTACTGACACACTGATCTTAAATGGACAAACGGTAGCGGATTTTATGAAGGAAGACATGGCCTCGAAGGTTGCTATTCTGAAGGAAAAAGGCATTCAGCCTTGTCTCGCTACCATTCTCGTCGGAGATGATCCTTCCTCAGCAACCTATGTGCGTATGAAAGGAAATGCTTGTGCGCGCTTAGGCGTGCATTCCATTAAGGTCGTTCTTTCTGCGGATACCACCACAGATGAATTGATTCAAGAAATTAACAAGCTCAATGAAGACCCTTCTGTACACGGTATTTTGCTTCAGCACCCTGTACCGAATCACATCGATGAAAGAGCAGCTTTTGATGCCATCAGCATCGAGAAAGACGTTGATGGTGTAACGACCCTTGGTTTCGCACTTAATGCTTTTGGAGAAGCCGAATTCCCTTCCTGTACCCCACAGGCTATTATGCGTATTCTGGATTTCTACAATATTCAGATCGAGGGCAAACATGCAGTTGTCATCGGAAGAAGTCCAATTCTGGGCAAACCTGTCTCAGCCATGCTGCTAAACCGGAATGCAACGGTGACGACCTGCCACTCCAAAACCGTGAATCTGGAGGAAATCGTGAAGCTTGGCGATATCATTATCGCAGCCGTAGGCAAACCCCTCTTTGTTAAAGGAGACTGGATTAAACCAGGCGCTGTCGTTATTGATGCAGGTTATAACAAAGGCAATGTCGGAGATGTGGACTACGAAGCTTGCTTCGTTCCTTCTTCAGCAATTACACCTGTACCGGGCGGGGTTGGTCCAGTAACGATTGCGACGCTCATCGAACATACGATTAAATCTGCCTACAAGTTGTCTGAAAATGCATAATTGAATTAGCGCAAAAACCAGGTCCCTCCAGTGACGAGGGGCCTTATTTGTATTTGATTAAGCTCGAATTGAAAATAGGAAAATATATAGATCTTTTTTTCTCTTTTTACAATCGGACCATATCTATATTATTATGAACAAGGCTTGGGAAGGAGATAAGCATAACTTGAAACCTTTAGTACAGCTCCTGCATTTTGGTTATCATCAGGCGATGAGTTGCATTTTTCCTGTGGCGATCTTTGGAACGTTGGCCCTTTCTAGCGTAATTCAGATACCCTTTCTTTATCGCTATGATGCCATTCTGCTTGTTTTATTAACAGTCCAATACCTTATGTACCGGAGCGGATTGGAAACACGTGATGAAATCAAAGTCATATGTATATTTCACGTGATTGGATTGGTACTGGAGATGTATAAGGTGTGGATGGGTTCCTGGTCATACCCTGAGCCTGGTTATACCAAGCTCTTTGGTGTCCCTCTTTATAGCGGATTTATGTATGCAAGTGTAGCAAGCTTTATGTGTCAAATATGGCGCAGATTGCGTATGGACATGACAGGCTGGCCGGGATTTGCATCTTCGGTTCTGTTAGGGGGAGCCATCTATATCAACTTTTTCACACATCATTTTATTCCCGATTTCCGTTGGTGGTTGACCGCTCTTGTATTTATTGTTTTTCGAAAAACATGGATTATCTATCGGGTACGATTAACTACCTATCGAATGCCGTTAACACTCGCTTTTATCATCGTCGGTTTTTTCATCTGGACCGCTGAAAATATAGCTACATTTTTTAACGGCTGGAAATACCCCGACCAGCATGATTCCTGGCAGCTGGTCAGTTTTAGCAAGATCAGTTCATGGTTCCTTTTGGTGATTATTAGTGTCATCATTGTGGCCCAACTGAAATATGTCAAAGCCAATCGAAAATAATAAGTAGGAGGATATAATGGAAGACTTTATTTTATGGTTGAAATATGTGTTATTAGGTATCGTACAAGGGGCTACAGAGCCTATTCCGGTTTCTTCAAGCGGTCATTTGATTATCGTTCAACGATTGCTTGGCATGGAGCAGAACGGATTATCCTTTGAAATTTTGACGAACACCGCCTCACTGATTGCCATTATGTTTATCTTTCGGGAAGATATCAAAAAGCTTATTGTAGGAGGCTGGCGATTCCTAGTTTCTCGCAATGCGGAGTACAGAGCAGATTTTATGTTTTGTGTATACATAATTATTGGTACCCTGCCTGCTGCGATCGGGGCTGTGCTGTTCAAGGATAAAATTGAGGAAATCTTCACTTCTGTCTATACGGTTGCGATTAGTTTACTGATTACAGGGGTTGCGCTATGGCTCATTCGAAACCTTCGTGGGCGCAAAAGAGATGGAGATTTGTCTGTGAAAGACGCCATACTGGTGGGTCTGGCTCAAGCAGTGGCTCTTATTCCGGGAATAAGCCGCTCCGGTGCAACAGTCATTGCATCTATTGCTGTCGGGATGAAACAAGAAACGGCGTTGAAATTTTCCTTTATGCTCTACATTCCGATTAGCATCGGCGGGGTAATATTAGGTGCTTCTGACATTGTAACCGATCCGCACCGAGCGCAGTTGGCTATCCCTTACATTTTAGCGTTCATTACGACCCTTATCGTAACCTACTTTTCAATGAGATGGTTCATGGGAATTATGGCAAGAGGGAACTTGATTTACTTTTCATACTATTGCTTTGTCGTCGGAATTCTTTTGCTTATTTTTTTGTAAACTCGAATTTCCTTGCAACGTATAAGGGAACAACCCTCAACAGTGGGTTGTTCCCTTTTTATTGTTTTCCAAACTTGACGATCCCCGCCCTACTCGCAGATTCCGTACGAATACTCATTAAAGCTCTCCAACAACCATGGAACCCATGCCATTCGGGTCATCCATTTGTTTATGGGTGACGAGCTCTCCATGTTCGTTGAATCCCTTTATTTCATACGGAATTGTTGCGGACGAGGGTAGTGATACAAACCAGATTATGCTTTCCGGCCCCACCTCAACCATCTTGGCTTCGGTAACTACTGGTTTCTCATCCCCCTCGAACTCGACAGTTACACGCTGAATAGCCGGGTCTAATATATGTCCAAACAGCATAGGGAAAGGTGTCGATATATGATTCAATTCAGGTATGCTCATATAATCCATTGCAGACGTGAATTGAGATGATTCACCAATAGAATATCCGCCACCCCAAGCCCACTTCCATCCGAATATTATTTTCCGAGCATACTCCATCTGAAGATTGCTGTTATTCTCTTGGCCGGATTTTTGTTTAAACAAAATTATGCCCCCGTCTACCGGTTCTTGATGAATGATGTGTAATGAATTATCATTATTTCTAAACTTCTGAATCGCTTCTTCAGCAGTTTTCCCTATAGGAATATGCATCGTTTCACTCATTCCCATTGCTTTGGACATGCGCCGATCGGCTAGTCCGCCAGGTCTGTCATTCACATAAACAAATGCGATGCATGATATGAGCAAAAGTAAAATGAGTATCGCAGTAATTCGAATAATTCGTTTGCTTCGCATTTTTGGTCTCCCCCCCTGATATCAAATCATAATTTTCTGTTTGCGGCCGTGTCGTTTCATGGGTTTCCTCATTCTCTGTCATGGGAGTTGAAACCGACTCATTGGTTTGTAGAACGAAGTTCTTTCAATTGTATCACTCTTTGCAGGAACTCATCAGATTATCTCCCTCACTCCAATTAACACTCAAACAACATCACATGTTTAAAACGAAAAAAAGTCGCCATAATGGCGACTTTTTACGTGAATTAGATTGTACAGATTGTAAAATTAATCGAACTTATAGGTCCAAAATGCTTCTCTTCCAAACCGATTTCGGATTTGTTCATCGTCCAATTTCCCCTTGCCGACAAGTTCCGGCGCTTGGAATTGTGAACGGTGAGCTCGAATCGACGCCATTTTCTTGGCAAGGAATCCGCTCACGTCTTCAATCACATCCGCTTTCCCGATGCTCTCCTCGTGATTGTTCGAGAATGCACAGCAGTAGACGATAGGTCTCTCTTCAGCGGGTAATCGGCCAATCGTTCGCGTAACCGCAGCTCCGGTTGCATCATGATCGGGATGTACGCTATACCCGGGATAGAACGTAATGACCAGTGACGGTTTAAGCTCCTTGATGAGCGCCAAAATGTGGCCATCTAGCAGCTCAGGGTCTTCAAACTCGATCATTTTATCATGAAAACCGAGCATCCTTAAGTCTTGAATACCAATCGCATTGGAGGACTCTATGAGTTCATCCTTACGGATTATTGGCAAGGTGACCCGGTTGGCAAATGGAGGAATGCCCATATTACGTCCCATCTCCCCTAGAGTCAGGCAAGCATAAGTGACTTGAGCACCGCCTTCTATGTACTTCGCCAACGTTCCCGAAGCAGTGAATGCTTCATCATCCGGATGGGGAAACACAACTAAAATGCGCTGATGTTCAATCTGTTTGTTATTCATGCTTATTTGATCCTCCGCTTTCATCAGAACAATTCCCGACTAAGTTGTAAAGCTACAACCAGCTTTCCTTGACTATCGTGACCAGCCAGGATGAGTCGTTCTTGTTCCAGCTCGTCAATGTGTGTAAGTCCTTCAGCGTATATCCAGCCGTGAGTGGTTTTTAAACCAACTCGGTATGGGCCTGTGCCCGAGATAGATCCTTGCGTATATCGTATGACCGCATTGGAAATGAATGCCGACCCCGGATGCCTTGTGCTATCGAAGTGACTGGCGTAAGCACCTGACGTGAGTTCGAGGTGTAAATATAGGTCCTGATCGAGAAGTTGATTGATCCGGTGTTGGATGTCTTGAGGCTCTATTGGCTGCATGGCGGCCTCCTTTTTAGTATAAAATAACGTTCTACATCCATTTTAACATATGTCCCGTGAGAATAAACATGGAATGAGTGAGCGAATGTTTAGAATACTCTCTATTTACTGTTTTCTAAAGAATCCTCTTCCTTCTGCACGGGTTCGGAGCACTCTCTTCTTAACAAGGCAATTTCATGTCGATAAGGTGCACTTTTATATTTTATTTTGCCAATCGACGGCGTCTCAAGCAGTTTCGGAAGTGACACGAGCTGGGGATGATGTACGATATAATCCAAAGCCTGGAGTCCGATATGTCCGTGTCCGATGTTCTCATGGCGATCTTTCCTCGATCCCCGCACATTCTTGGAATCATTGATGTGCAGTACTTTCAAGCGATCAAGGCCAATTACCTCGTCAAACTGCTCAAGTACCCCATCAAAATGATGAACAATATCGTATCCGGCATCATGAACATGACAAGTATCCAGACATATGGAAATCCGTTCATTCCGCTGCACGCCATCGATAATCTTTGCCAGTTCTTCAAAGCTTGTTCCGCACTCTGTTCCCTTTCCCGCCATCGTCTCTAACGAAATCTGTACCTCCGGGTGATTATCGTCTTGTAATACTTCGTTTAACCCCCGAATGATTTGTCGAATACCGATGTTCAATCCAGCGTTTACGTGGGCTCCGGGGTGAAGAACAAGCTGATTTGATCCAAGCGATGCCGTTCGTTCGATCTCATCCCGCAAGAATTGTACGCTAAAATCAAACACCTCTCGCTTGTAACTGTTGGCGAGATTAATCAGGAATGGAGCATGCACGACAATATTGGAAATGCCGTGCTGCTTCATGTGCAAATGACCTGCTTCTATATTATATTGCGAAATAGGTTTTCGTTTCGAATTCTGCGGTGCGCCGGTGTACATCAGAAAAGTAGATGCACCATAAGAAGCGGCTTCTTTACTAGCCTGGAGAAGCATCTCTTTTCCTCCAAAGGATACATGCGATCCAATCAGCAGATCACTACTTTTCATTACCAACCACCCTCTCCTGTCGAATCCATCATTCAATTATCAATGAAATGGGTTGGATTGGCTAATGGGAAATGACGGTGGTGAAGGAGATCAGA
The DNA here is from genome assembly GCF_037969855.1 of Paenibacillus sp. FSL W7-1088. Classification (NCBI taxonomy): domain Bacteria; kingdom Bacillati; phylum Bacillota; class Bacilli; order Caryophanales; family Paenibacillaceae; genus Paenibacillus; species Paenibacillus sp. FSL W7-1088. The sequence goes on along the minus strand of NZ_CP150216.1, from coordinate 3,426,095 downwards.
GGAAGGCACTCCCGGGTTGCAATAACTTGTATAGTAAAAGCAAGAAAGCCGCCAATTGGCGGCTTAATATGCATTCCAGTTCTCGTTACAATCATTTTCATCCTCAACGCTTGGCTTCCGGTTCAGGGAGTAACCGATACGTTATCGAAATGTGTATGCTTGTTTGCCGTTCTAACACCGATTTTGCCATGCGTGAACGGATTCAGGCTGTTGTCTGTATAATCGATCTTCGGGTTGACCATATCATCCACATAAACTTTGATGTTTGTACCATTAACGGCAACTTTCATATGATACCAGGTATTGGTGGAATATGACTGCGCGTTGCTCTTGAGGAGTGCCCAATTATAATTCATCTTGCCCAGACTGACTCCGCTAGTGGTCAGATAAGCATAATATCCTTGTAGAGCATCATAATTGTTCTGGCCTAGCTCTGTGCCATGGGATGGATTGGACACTCTGACAAGTAAACCCCCATCTCCCCCCGAGTCAATCATCTTGATATCCGCCTCGACCGTATAATCCGCCCATCCTGTATCCCCAAATGTCGATTTGGCAGGTCCGGTGCTCCCTGCACTGTATTCACCATTCTCTACAGCCCAGGTTCCTTCAAACCGTGTCCATCCATTGTCGTCGCCGTCGTTAAAATTATCACTTACACTTGTCACATCAGCATTCTTATGAAACGTCATTCTTGAGAAATCAGCTTCGCCTGTTACGAATTCAACCTTTAATTCCCGTTGTCCAGCGTTTAAATAGACCTTTTTCTTGGAAATACTTTTCCAATTATCCCATCCGCCCGTATTAGGTACATTGACGATACCCGTTAAGTCAGTCGAACCATCCCACACTCGAATCTGAGCCCCGTCCAAAGAAGTAGCCATGCGAAAATCAATATTGTAATACCCACTTGACTCCACGTTTACTTTGTATTTGTACCATTCTCCGGTCTGATTCCAGCCCAAGTTGAACAGTCCTTCGTTATTCAGGCGAATATCCCCGGCATCAGTCCGATAAGCCCCGCCCAGGTTCCCAGCCGTTGTATCGTGATAAGCGACACCTTCGCCTCCTTTCATATAATGAACGGCCTCGATTGTACCTGGAATTGGCTTGGAGGCATTCCATGCACTGCTTCCGTTTACATCGTTGTTAAAAGCAGTATAGCCGAAGTCCGCATGCGTATCCTCTGTCAGAACACCAATTTTGCCTGCTCCTATATTGGCGGTACGCATTGCTTTGAACATACCATCTACGTAGTATTTAAACGTTGATCCCGATTTTTCTATCCGTATGTTATGCCATTTCGAATAATTGAAGTCGGCAGGCAGATCGAATGTTTGCCAAGCCTGATCTACACCGTTAATTCGGAAAAATGTCTCAAGTCTTTTGTTTTTCGAACTGATCAGCGCAACACCGTAATTGTTCTCATTCGTATAGGAGAATGTAGCGCCGTATCTCGGATTGGTGGACGTTCCCCGGTTCATTTCCTTCATGTTAAATTCAGCTGTATAATCCGACGCGCTGCTCGAAGCGGTCACTTGTTTATACCAAGTTGAGCTGCCCATTGAATTTTGCCACATGAGTTCCTGATTGTAGATGCCCCAATTACCACCGTTCACGTTGGACCACTTGCTTCCGATTGCAGAACGATCGAAGTAGTCATAGAACACAGGCATTTCTGGATTGGGTTGATCCGTTGATGTCGGACCTTGCACAATCATCTTGTCGTTATTCCATACAATTCGGTCCATGTTCAGATGCCGCAGCGGTCCAATAATTCCGTTACCTTCCAAATTGTGATACATCATATAGTGAGTGTCCAGATTAGGTCCTGTTACTACAGTGTTGTGTCCCAACCCCATGGTTGGGCCCTCCGTACGAATTAATACCGGGTTTGTGCTATCAGTAACATATCCGGACCTCGGACCTGTGGTGCTAACAGCCACATCGACCCGATATCCTTTGCTAAATACATGGTTACCTGTATAAGTCATATAGTATTTTCCATTTCGTTTGAAGACGGTTGAACCCTCCGTCCAGCCTCCCATCCCCACTCCTGTTGACGCACTCGCTCCGATCTCAGTCGGACTGCTCATTGGTGCTGCGTCTATACGTCCCTGTGCGGCATGATAGAAGCTGAACGAACCATCATCGTCAACGAACACATTACCGTCAATCGACTTTCCAAGGTTGCCCGTTACTACATTGAAGGGTCCGGTAGGACTTGTGCTGCTCAGCACGTAATGACCTTTTCCGGCAGGTGATGTATACATGTAGAACATGCCATTCCAGTAAACGACTTCAGGAGCATAAGCTCCGTGCGTAATGGGATCTGTTGCAGCTAATCCACGGTACGACCAATTCACCAGGTCTTTGGAGCTCCAGACTTTGACACCGTCGTCCGTATCTCTTGTGCTTACATACAGGTAATAGTATCCATTAAATTTCAATACATAGGGGTCCCCGAGTCCATATTGTCCCCATTCATCCGGTAACGTTTGCGGATTTTGATAGGCTGTGGCAGGGAGTGGCACCGACGAAACCATTAATAAAATAACCATCATCATGAACATGAATCGACGACTCTTCCTCACATGATTTCCTCCTAGTCTGTTTTTTGTTATCGCTTACAAATACATCAAGGTTCTCTACGTACGCTTCTGTCTTACATCCGAAGAACTTGTTTTCTTCTGCACAACGGCTAACCCTCATAACCGTATGTACAGACTTAATCCTGTCTCTTCATCGGGTGTTGAAATCTAGCATAAAGTAAGCCGTTACAAATAGAAATAACATTTCGTTGTCATTCATTTGGCATTTTGTTGGAAAAAAGGGCTTATCTTTTTTAGAACTCACTCGTTCATATTTACAAGAAAAAACCTCAGGAAAACTCTCCTGAGGTTTAGACGTCTATCCCGTTTCTTACGTATTAGCATAGTATCCCCCTATTCATATTAGTTGCGCGTAAGCTGCTCCTGTTCTTCATCCGCCCACGAATGCATCGGACCACCCCAGGATAGAACGCTTTTCACCATTCCATTACTAACAATGGCTTCTCGATTAGAGAAAGGTATTCGTAGATCTTTGACATCGGGATAGAAGGTGGCGAGCAATTCTGTCGTTTGGCGATCACTTAACGTATCATTAGCAGTAACATTAACGTGAACAGCCCCATCATAATCAGCGTGCAGAGCAGCCAAACAAGCATCCACGGCATCCCTGATATCAATGTAGCTCCACAATATGTGCTTGAACGTTTCCGCTTTCGCAATAGCCAGATGTCTGTACTCTCCTGGTCCAACAATCATTGAAAAACGGAGGGAAATCACCTGCATCCCGCTTCTCCGATGAAACATCTCGGCAGTGACCTCATTAACGATCTTGGACAGGCCGTAACATTCCTGCGGCTGTTGCGGATGCTGTTCATCCACCGGGAAATAATCGGGAGCGAAGGGTTTGTTGGCCCAGGCAAATCCGTAGGATGATTCACTGGAGCCCATGACTACCTTTTTTATACCGAGCAAAGAGGCTGCTTCCAGCACATGGTATCCGGAAAGTGTATTATTAGCGAAAATGTAGGAGTGTGGGTAGTGAAGCGGGGCAGGAATCGCTGCCAGATGGATAATCGCATCCACTCCGGCAAGCGCTCCCACGACTTGACCATAATCGTTCAGATCGACAATAATCTGTCTGCAACGCACCCGGTCAGACAGGTGTTTATCCAGCGATACGACATCATGACCTTGTAATTGCAGCTTCTCAATGACCTGTGAACCCAGCTTTCCGCCTCCGCCTGTAACTGCAATCGTCTTCATTCCTATATCTCTCCTGTCTGTTCTTGTCACTTCGTTAGGGTCGCACTAATGTCCCATCCGCTTTGCGGTCCAGAGGATACGGCCGATGATATTTGTTGGGATCCCATGAGTCACTTCGTAATGATTTGGCCTTCACTTCATCCAGTTCAATGCCCAGTCCCGGTTTATTGGAAGGATACAGATATCCGCCCTCTCTGACGATATGTCCCGGGAATGCCTGCAACTCATGAGGTTTAAAATGATTGATTTCCTGGATACCAAAGTTCCACAGGGCCATATCCAGATGGACAGCAGCTGCCTGGTTAACAGGATCATTCTCCCCACCCTCCTGCCAGGCTGTTCGTACTCCGTAGGCTTCGCCCAGCGCAGCGATCTTGCGACAAGCGCTGATTCCGCCTGCTTTCGATACCCGAACTCTGATAAAATCGATCAACTTCTCTTGAATCAAACCGGTCCACTCCTGAGGATTAACAAATAATTCTCCCACGGCCTGCGGCGTAGCACTCTGTTGACGAAGCTGTCGATACCATCCGATCTGTTCCGGCGCAAGTGCATCTTCCAGAAAGAATAGATGATAAGGCTCCAGCCGCTTCGACAGCTGAATGGCATGAATGGGAGATAGATGCTCATGCACATCATGAGTAAACTGAATCCCATTACCAAATTCCAGACGCAACTTCTCGAACATGTCAGGGATGGCATGCAGATACGCATGTTCATCGAATACAGGACCGCTGCTCCAGGGCTCGCGCGGCAAATTTGCGTCCTCGCCGCTGACAAATCCCCCGCCACCGTAGCCTCCCATTTGCACTCGAATGACCGTGTATCCTTCTTCCATAAAACGAGAAACGTCTTCTTTCAACTCGCTGATATCAGCACCTCCGGCATGGCCGTAACAGGGAACTGCCGAACGGCAGGCCCCTCCTAACAATTGATATACCGGCAGATTCGCTTCCTTGCCCTTGATATCCCACAGGGCCATGTCAATTCCACCAATGGCCGTATGAAGTATTGCCCCATTTCTCCAATATCCGCTCATATGCATGAGATGCCACAAATCTTCAATCTGGGATGCATCCCTCCCTATGAGTAATGGTGCCAGCAGTTGTTCGATGACCTGTACCACCGCTTCAGGATTATAAAGATCGGAAGCAGAACCTAATCCGTAAAGACCATCCTGATCCGTCGAAATCTTCACAATGGTCCAGCTTCCGTCGTGCCTTGTACGTATGCATTCTATCCGTGTAATTTTAGCCATGTGCTCACTCTCCTCATCTGCTCCATTTCAATCCTATCGGAAGATTTAAGGCAAACGGTTGTATAAACGATACAGCAGCACTGCGGTCTCAGCACGTGTCATTGTATCTTCCGGATGGAAGCTGCCATTGCTTCCTTCCATAATGGTTGATCTGGTTAACGAATCAATGGCATCGCGAGCATATGCCTTAATCAAATGAGCATCTTTATAGTCATTCAGACCGGATTCACCTTCAGGAAGAGACTGCATCCCGATAACTTGCATAGCTCGGTAGATCATAACCGCTGCTTCTTCCCGGGTAATTGGAGACGCTGGAGAGAATCGATCGAGGCCAGCCCCTTGAATGATGCCCAGCGTTCTTGCGATATTTACGGACTGTTCGTAATAAACATGCTCAGGTACATCCGCGAAGCGTTCCACCTTGGTTCCCTGATCAGGTTGTAATTCTAAGGCATTGGTAAGCAGAGTTACGAAATCCGCTCGGCGGATCATGGTTTGAGGCTGATATTCTGCCTCTGACATTCCACGAATAACCCCTTTGGACACTAGAACTTCGATGGCATGGCGGGCCCATGATAGCTGCTGTATATCCTGGAATGTTCGATTATCCTGAGTAATTGCATAAACTCCGTTTTGCCGTGTTTTGAAAATCATTTGTTCCGATTTTTTGTTGAACTTCCCATTTGGAATGGAGATCATTTGCCCGTCATCCGAGATACGTTGTACTGCGAGTTTTTCCGGGTCCAGCAGTTCAGTTACATTAGGCTGATAGGGTAAATTTACTGTGATTGGCGTAATGGAATTTTGCCATGCAACAGATTTGCCATCCGATATCACAGATAATGAAATTGCAGGGCGCTCTCCTAAGTCTGATTTCATCTTGGCACTCCAAGTGCTTCGATCAGCCTTACTTAATACCAAGGTAATACGCTCTCCAATCGTTCCTTTGGTATTGGCCAGCAAATGGCTCGGAACCAGCAGCACTCCCCATGCTGTTCGCATCTCCAGCCAATGGGTAAATAGTACTTCCTGCAAAAAGCTGGATGGAAGTGTCAGAGCATACCCTTCAGCACCATCAACGGATTCGATGTCTACAACCAGCTTCTTTTTCCCATCCTGATCAGGGCTGATGCGGTTGAATGCATCCTCCATCATCTTGTTGGTGAGCTCGGCTGTTGCCAATGCAGCAGCTTTATCCAGCTTGGGCTGAAGCTGCATTGTAGCACCAGGAGCGGCGGGTGTTGGTTCATTCTTCCCTCCAGTCGTAGAGCCCCCTCCAGCACTTGGCTGCGAACCAGAACCCGAGCCTGGCTGTGGATTGGGGCCCCCGGGATTCGGATTAGAACCTGATGTAAGAGCAGCGAGTCTCACGAGTAATGAGGACTTCAACTTGCCGCCAGGTAGCAGAGTGACGAAGTTGGCTGCTGTATCTATAGAGGTAACATCTTTCTTTTGCTCCGCAGTACGAACACTCGCCTCGGCCGATTGCTCCAACAATGTCACATAATCACCCGTAAGCAGATACAAGTTTCCGAATAATCGTACATCTTTACTTGTACCGATCCCTCCATTAAACTCCATAAAGCCTGATCGTCCTTCGCCATCGTTTTCGTTGACAAGCAATGCAAAACCGATAGGTTTGTCAGGTTGGAATGAATATCCTTCCTGATGAAGTGCTGCAAAAGGCAGCGTAATTTGATAATGAGTAATATGGGTCGTCTCGTCCCGGGTGATGTTTGCTGAAGCGGATTCCATTAATCCTGTAGCAACGCCTTCCGGAGCTCGCCATCTCCATTTCGTGACGACACCTTCCTGATTCAGTGCAAAACCAAGTTCATTCACCTGTTTGCTGGCCGCACCATCCTTTTTGCCAAGGTCAATACCAAGCTGTAAACTGTCTCCTTGCCATATATCGCCATTGGTATTGGATTGATGGTGAATATCGTCCTTGACGTCCACCTTGAGAACCAAATTTTCCGCATCCCAACTTGCTTTAGCTTGAATGCTGAGGTCATTCGGACCTCCCCAGCTTCCACCGACACTGTTGTAATGCTCCGGACTAGAAACCTCAATGAATGGCAGCGTTCCAACAGCATCTTTTTGTGCCGCAAAGGATTGTGACAGTTTGACTGAAGTCTCATAACGGAATCCGTTTTCAAGCGTTACTCTGAATTTGAGCAAGTCACTTGATATATAGGGAAGCGCCACATCCATGCTTTTCCCAATGCCCAGCCCCTCAAATCGTACTGGCTTAAACATCGCCTTATACACACTCGGTTCAATCAGTTCGATCTGCCCTTGAAGCAAAGCCTCACCTGCAACATTAGTCAAAGTCAGCGTGCTTCCGGGATCACCTGGTCTGGATGGATCATACCCAAGCTGGTTCAGTTTGAGTGCCAAAGGAAACAGATTGGTCCCCGTTACTTTTCCAGGAGGGGCTTCATTCTCAATCTGAAAACCGCCATTAAACAGGTTGTTGGATATCACCATCTTCTCTACGTTCGGACCTGCAACCACATGATTCGTACGTGGCTGTTGAAAATAGGAATTGTAGAGGGTAATATCACCACCGATTGCATTAATGCCGATTTCACCAACGTTCGTGAAGTTCCCCTGCTGTATGCGGATATCTCCTCCGTGAATATCAAAGGATCTTGTTGTGTCTCCCCACATGGACGTATTGAAGAACACCGCTTTGGAGCCGAAGTCTGGCCCAACCTCCACGTATACCTTGTCTGTTGTACTCATGGAAACCAGCTCTGTATTGATAAACGAAAGACCAGCTGTTCCCGCATGTTGTAATACGGCTCCCTTTTTACTGCCATCCGTACCATGACCAATAACGACAGCTTCGGGCCCTCTTCCATTCTGTTCTTCAAAATGAATACCGTACTTTGATCCATATACAAATGTATTGAAAATAACCTGATTGGTAACATCCCCAATACGGAAGGCGTCCAGATTCTCTTTTTGATAATTCCAAATTTGATTAAATTCTTCATCATTCGATGGATGATTCGGATAATTGTTCCGACCATAATAATGCGGATTGAACTGCACATTCCGCATGTATCCTCCGTCTGACCCGCCACCAAGATATATGCCTTCCTTGAGCGGTGATCCCGCTACATAATCGATATAATGACCACTTGTATCATGGGTGCCAAAGTCGACAGCCTGATAAGGATTAACCAAGGTTGTATCGATCAGGTATACGTTTTTCCCTTGACCTTGCACAGTCCAGGCATAAGGCTTCACCGGATTGGCATCAGACCATGTTTGTTGATCGTAATAGACGGATAATCCGCGTAATCCTGCTGCTTCCTCTAGCTGAATGAAGGCATCGGCATCCGGAGCATTTTCTCCATAGTTTGTAAAGATAACGGTTCCATTCCCGATCGTATGATGAGGTACATCATAATTGCCCCGCAGTTCTACGGCAGTCGGGACCACCAAAGCCTGTTCAACGCGGTATATGCCAGCCGGCATATAGACCGTTCCTCCACCTGCCGCTTCGGCATCATTCAATGCCTGTTGAATAGCTTGGGATGAATCCGTACTCCCTGTGTTATCAGCCAAATAGGGCTGGCTCACTACGTTAAACAATTCGCGAGTACCCGGCTTGGGCTGCACTGCAATATCCACTGAAGGAACATCGGGGATGGTTTCCAACACCAAATTTTCTTCCTGATGGATGTTCAGTTCCGCCGAGGTACTTTCATCGTTCACCGCAAGGTTGCCTTCGTGTCCGGAATGTATGGCATTGATTGTTGCCACATCTCCCTGAAGAAGCAGGTGCCGATCCGGCTTGGCGAAGGTAGAACTGCCCAGTATAATGGAACCACTCTTCGCAACAATGGCATAATCTCCGCTTCCTTCACCCCAATTCTCGAAAGAACTGCTCTCAAAGGACAACGTTCCACGCCCTTCATTCACAACCGCATGTTTGGGCTCCCCGCCCACCGTTACGCTGTTAAACTGGGCAATGGAGTGAAAGCCTTCCGTTGCATAAATGGCTACAGGATTCGGACCAGCACTCGCTTCGAATTGGCTGTCTGTCACCAGCAATCCATAATCATTGACGCCTTCAATCTTCAGCGCTACGTTGCAGTCGTCGATCTGAATCTTGTACAGCTGCGCATTGGCTGTTTCAAGGCTTCCGGTTCTTGTCGTGATTCGTATCCCTGTCTTATAACCCGAGATATGAATATTCGACATATACTCCCAATCCGAGCGCCCCATTACGATACCTTCGGATTGCTGTATCATATATTCACTCAATTGAGATTGCTCAGGTGCTCCTGGCAAACCAGAGTTCGCCCATACATTCGGGGACAGGTGAAGCTCTTCCAGTCTCCCAATGTCTGTTGTGAAATCCAGAAAGATACCTGTTTTCAGTGTGGTGCCGTATACATCCTTCACATAATGAAGTTCGTTCCATTCCGGGCCAATCTTAATCCCCTGGTACGCATTGACGAGTGTTACATTTTTCACCGTAGCACTGTCACCTGGGAGCTGTTCCATCGTCCATGGATAGGCCACCGGGTTATTCATATTCTGTTCGGGATACCAGATCGACACATGTGTTACTCCACTGGAAGGCTCCATCTTTATGAAGCTGTTCCCGTTAGCTTGACCTTTGCCGCCATATACAGCAAGGATTGTACCTTTGACTAACCCGCCATACTCGTCGGGATTCCCCCAATCTCCGCGAAGTGTAACGCCTGTTGGAATAACCAGCTCTCCGGTTAATTTATAGGTTCCGGATGGTACGAACACAACTCCGCCACCTTGATTTCCGGCTATTACCAGCGCTTCTTTGAAAGCTTCAGTATCGTCCGAGACACCGTCCCCTATTGCTCCATAATCGGTTACGCTCCGATCTGCAATGACGATATCTGATGTAGGGAATTCCGTATCATAGACCTTGGTCTGAGTCCCCGTCTGCTGCTGAGGCTGCTTATGGACGGTTACTTTCGCCAGATGAAGTTCCGGATTGTTGGCTGGTGCCCCTGCGCCGCTAACCCCGATCCGAAAATCCGCATCATGAGTGCGGTTACCGAAATTGGCATCGCTGAGCTTGAAGGTATGTGTCTTCCAGGTTCCCGTATTTTCATACCGGAACAAAGGAGCATCCTTGAAACTGGATTGCTTCGAATCGTATTGCAGAGACATCGCACCACTATCGCTATCGTAATATTCAACAGTGACGAACACGTCCTGATCGGTATTTTCAAACAAATATTCATCCGCAACATTGAAGTAAAAATACAGGATGTTATCGGCCGGATTTGTTGGATTCACCGTCTGATTGGTTTTCCAATACGCCTTGCCGTCAAACATCCCCACTTGAAGCCCTGCTGAAGGTCCATCGCCGGGACGAGCCGTTATGCCCTGCTGCACAGGAGTTTCCCCCAATGTAATACTTACTGAGTCAGGTGACACATCATTTGGATGGACGTCTCCCTGTTCAGTAATATCTCCCCCCTCTGCTGCCGCATGTGTGGTTGCTGGTGTGATGTATAGCCCTGAACATAACATGACAATCGTCAACAGCACTGAAATGGTACACCTGGCACCTAACCTTAATCGTTTGTTCACAATCGTACCTCCCATTCACTTGATCATGTAATCAAGCTGCACGAAAACAGGGTTGTCGTATGTGGAACATGATGCATCCGTTTTCAATCCGCAGCAGTGGAGAGAACTCCAAGACTGAATTGTTTATATTAAACGTGTTGTGGGTTGAATACCGATCGTCTGAATTTTTGCCGGTCCCACATTCAAAGCATAACTTCCCTCATCCGCTACCTTCATGGCTTCACCTTGATCTTCAACAATTGTACTTTCGTACACTTCCTTAGCCTCAAACGAAGGCGTTACCTTCAGTGAAGTCGTCTCCGATGATACATTGAACACCCTGAACAGCATGTCATCATTTGCCTCGCCCCGTTTAAGCGCACTAAAAGCGAGATGATCGCCCTCCCATTGCAAAAACTCGTGGGTAGCGGGTAACGTTCCACCATGTACCCCTGTCTGTTGAACAGTCCAGGGAACCGGGAACTGGTACGCCTGCACATAAGCATCGGACTCAATAACATCCAAATCATGTGAGATGAGCTCCATTTCCAGAATGTGCTGTCCGAGACATTGGGCCTCTGGCGTTGCAAAGACCCCCCAATCCCCAAGCTCACGTACCCCACGCAGCAATGTCACAGCAATAGTATTCTGACTAGCTAATACTTCGTACTCATTAAGACCTTTATTCGCAATCGTCAGCCCTTCACGACCATTACTGATACTGACAAATGCATTTTGATGCTGCGCATTGCTCGGATTTCTCCATTCCGCTTCCGGCTGTATCGGGCGCTTTGCCAGTTCGTAAATAGAGTCAACGGTAACATGACTTGCTTCGAGTCCCGTTTGGAACAACATGCGAATTCGATGATCCTGAACCGTGTTATTGATATAACTTTTAATGCCAACCGAACGACCCGTTTTTTCAAGGCTTAGCTCTGTACGAATGCTCACCTCCCTAGTTTCATCAAGCCGCCGGGATTTCCGGTAACGAAATGGAACCATGGAGCGGATCTCTTCATCCAGCAGTTCATCTGCGCCTATCGGGAGCTTCCAGTTATGCACGATCTCATAAACGGCTTTCAGCGGTGTATGATGCACCAGCTTAATCTCGGCAGGCAGCCCCTGCGTAGTCAACGGAGCTTCCTGATCCGGTTGTCTGTACATATACTCATTTCCGATATCTCCCGTATCCTCATAAAGGCCAAGCCCTGTATAATGATGACCGTTCACTTTATCCAACATGCTAAACGATCCATCCCCCGCAATTTCGATCCGCACATAATCGTTCTCCATCACTTGCTCTTCTGTAACAAGTTCAGTGGCAGTCAGTTCGCTAAGCGCATTCTCTCCAGAAACACGCTTAGGCACAAGAGCAAAAGTATGATACCCAAAACCCGGGATGTTCTGGACATGAAGCTCTACATCCACTTGATATGCCCAATATGGTTGACGGAATCGATCATCTGGCAAATCATATCCAAATGTCGGTCCAACGGGTGTGATTACGGCTTCCACTTGCTTGCCTTCCGCGTTCAATACAACCCAATCGTTCGAGTCAAAGGCTTCATATTCGCGCTTAAACTCCTGATACTTTTCATGCGGAGGCTGGTGGTCAAAGTACCGTCGCTCAACATCCATCCTAGTTACAATCACATTGGATCGACAATGTCCCGAAGTGTTAAACACTACAAAAGGCAACGCACAATCTGCGTCAAAGCCAGATGTATCCACAGATTCGGCTATTGTACGAGCACTCTGAACCGATATGGCTTCCGCCACTTCTTGCGATTTGGCAAATCGGGTCATCATTTCCCTATGGACCTCGTCAACACTGCACCCGCAGATGCTGTCATGAGGATGATTCTTCAACAATGTCTTCCAGGCATATAACAGCTCATGCCGTGGATAAATGCCTGTGGACAGAGAGGCCATGACTGCCAATGGCTCAGCCACTTTCTCCAGTAACGTCTGACTTTTTACATTTTGCTGTTTGATATATACCCTTGCTGAAGCCGTATTTACAAGTGTGATCCAGCCGTCGGTCCATTGGCTTCGAAGTTCACCGCGAATGACGTCCAATGATTGTGGTTTCACTTTTTGCAAAGCCTGAATGTACTCAGGAAAGCTGGAATGACGAAACGTCACGTCTGGCATAATCTCGGTGGCCGTCTTTAACGCTTGTGTCAGATCCTTCTGAAGCGGCTGATGATCACATCCGTTCATGAACAGGAGTTCCGAGCTTGAAGCAAACTCTTCTGCTGCAGCCAGCTTTTCGGCCCAGTAAACTTTCGCCTTCTCTGGTTCCACCGGAATTTCCATGCCGTTGTTGTACCAGTTGGCGAACAGGATCGCCAGTACACGAGTACCATCGGGTGATTCCCAATACATCTCCGAGTATTTGGAGGTATGTTCATTGCCTGACTGAATTTCGTTATTGAACCCAACAGGCCTCACTCCACGTCCATATACAGCTACCTCAATGCCTGCCTGGCTAATGAGCTGTGGTGCCTGCCCCATATTGCCGAAGGAATCCGGGAAATATCCGATTTTTGCATATCCTCCCATTTGTTCTGAGGCTTGAATCCCAATTAACAGATTGCGTGCATTGGCTTCACTGCTGACGAGGAATTCATCTTGAAGGATGTACCATGGACCAACGATCAGCTTGCCCTCTTCAATTAACTTGCGGACCTGATTCGACCTATGCGGCATGATTTCCAGGTAGTCCTCAAGTACAATAAACTGCCCATCCAGATGGAAATTCGTAAATTCCGGGTCATTTTCAAACGTCTCGATTAAATTCTCCATGAGCTGAACGAGCAGCATTCGGTGCTTCTCGAAGGATAGATACCACTCCCTGTCCCAGTGAGAATGTGCGACAATATGCGCGGTTTTTGTAGTCATTCATTTCATTCCAATCTTGTATGATTTAGTTGTTGTGTATTTACATTTTTACTGAACCTACCGTCATGCCCTTGACATACATCTTCTGCATGAACGGGAAGGCAAGCAGGATTGGAATGACCGTAATCAAAGCCCCTGCCATGAGTTCATTCCATTTCTTGAAAGAAGATGAATCCAGATACATGAGTCCCATCGGTAACGTAAACATATCCCGGCTATCCACGATGATCATCGGCCACAAAATATTGTTCCAGCTTCCGATAAAGTTCAGAATCGCAATGGTTCCGATAGCTGGCAGCGCTAATGGCAGATAGATTCTGTAGTAGATTTTGAAATTGTTGCATCCATCCAGTACGGCGCTCTCGTATAACTCATGTGAGATTGTGCGGAAGTAACTGGTGAATAGGAAAATGGCGAAGGGTGCAGCACCATTAATCATGGGCAGGATCATGCCAATATACGTGTTTTGCAGCCCCAGATTGGTCATGTTGATATATAGCGGTATCAATGTGGTTACACCTGGAACGAGCAGCAAGGCAATAAACGTGTAGTAGATGAATTTTTTGCCCCGATAGACAAATTTGGCAAACGAATAGGCCATCATGGTATAGATGAGAATAACGCCTATAATCACGACTGCACTTACGATCACGCTGTTGATGAAAAACTGATAGAAATTCAATTTGTTCCATACGTCACCAAATGTGGACCACATCGGTGCAGCTTGTGGAAACGGACTCTGTGGATTGGCTAGTGCATCCTGTGATGTCTTCAGCGAAGTGCCGATCATCCAGACAAAAGGATACAGGCAGGTCAATCCGTACAAGATTAGAATGATATGCTTAATATATTTGACCATGTGCTCCTCCTTTTAGATGTCTGCCTTGAATGAGCGAATACTGAATATGGCAATGGCACCTGTAATCAGAAAGGATACCCATCCGATTGCGCTGGCCAGACCATAATCATTGTTAAGAAAAGCTGTACGGTACACGAGTGTACCAATAACCTCCGAACTGCCAGCCGGTCCGCCGCCCGTCATGATGAACACATTCTCAAAGGCCTGAAAGGCTCCGTTCACCATCTGAATGACGGCAATAAGCGTGATGGGCTTCAGTAACGGCCAGGTAATTTTCAATATCATGGTTGTTTTCTTGGCACCATCCACACTTGCTGCTTCATACAGTGTCGGATCAATGGAAGTCAGACCCGCGTAGTATAGAATCAGCGTCCCAGGCAGACCGCCCCAGATTGATGTCAAAATAATACCGAGTAAAGAAGTAGACGAACTCCCCAGCATTCCCCCAGGTACAGCAAGGAAATCCAAGCCCATCCATAAGAAGAGTGAGTTGAATGCTCCACTAGGTTCAAACAAGCCTTTCCATACATAAAAGATAGCTACGCCAGATGCAATCATCGGCAGAAAATAAATTGTCCGGTACCACGTTGCTGCCTTCGTATTTTGCAGCACAAATGCCAGCACAAGTGCGATTGGAACGACGACCACAACCTGTGAAACGGCAATAATCAGATTGTGCAGAACGGCATTATAGAAATTCCGGGTTACAATCGGATCATCACCGAGCAGGAACTGACGGAAATTCGCCAGACCTTCAAACCTTGCGGTGGAAAAATCGATCCCCGACCAGTTATAAAAGCTGAGCATGATCGAGAATCCGACCGAATACACGCCGATGGCAAGAAACAAAAGCACGCCAGGCAGTAAAAAGAGATACGGCATCCACTTATTTCGACTTTTTATCATGATCAATCACCTTTTGCTCTCAATTTGGCAACCGACAGCCCCTTACGGGGCTTGCCGATTGCTTTGGTGTTCTAGTTCCCGCTCGCTTTCAGACTTTCCATGGTGTCGTCGAACTTCTTGGCGACTTGTTCAGCAGTCATCTTTTTCTCGATCATGGATTGCATGGACTGGGCATACACTTCCCACTCTTTGTGCTTGCCACGATACGTATTGATTGCAGGTGACGCTTGACTGTAAGGGCCAGGCTCGGCAGCGAATGCTTCTGAGATTGATTTCAGGTTCGGGTCCAGATCATTTGCACGATCACCCAGATTCAGCGCAGGTACTGTATACGCCGCATTAGCAAAAGCAACAGCAGCATCCGGATCACCTGTCAGGAATTTAATGAAATCGAGCGCTTCAGCCTTGTTCTGCGAATCTTTATTCACTGACAACATCGTTAACGTGAATGGATCAGTCGTCCAGCTGTTAATTTTAGATCCTTCAAGCGGGGGTACAGGGAAGGTGAAAATATCGTCAGGACTCATTCCCATAGCCAGCAGCGTAGACATTGTGAACGAACCACCGAGATCGAAAGCGGCTTTGCCAGCAGCAAACGCCTGGTCTGCTCCATCAATATCCGTTGACAAAATTCCCGGCATCAGCAGATCTTTGTTTGCCAGTGTCTCCATCGCTTTCACTACCGGCAGATTTGAAGGGTCGCTTAGTTTGGACTTTCTTTCGAGCAGATCGATGTAGCCTTGAGGTTCGTTCAGCATGATGGACAGTGCCGAACCGGCCCAGTTTTCCCACAGATCAGGCAGCTTTGCACCAAACACAAGCCCAGGAGTACCTGTTTTCTCTTTGACAGTCTCCATCATGGTGACGAACTCTTCCCATGTTTTGGGCGCTTCAGCTGTCAGCCCTGCTTCTTCGATCAGCTTCTTGTTGCCATAGAACGTAAAGAATCCTCCGATATCAAGCGGCAGTCCGTAGAACTGTCCAGTCTTCAGTGACTTTTGAATGGTGGTGGCATTCTTGTCTTCTTTCCAAGAGTCAACCTGACTCTGTGTAACGATGATCGGGTCCATTGCAGCACTGTAATAGCTGTTCAATAGATCATCGTCGATTTCACCTGACAGTTCGAGCACTGAGTTCTCGATGGAATCGCCCGCCGTTGCCCACCAGTTCACGATATCCGGCAAATTTTTGGAATTGGCTGCTGCCTGGAATTTTTGGCGATACGTATCATCCGGTGTAAAGGTCTCAAGTTTGACTTTGATCCCTGTTTTCTCTTCATACAATTTCGCGGCTGCTTCAATTCCTGGCGTGTAAGCAACCTTCCACGTCCACATCGTCAGCTCTTTACTCGCTTTGGGTTCCGTCCCCCCGGACTGCGCGTCACCGCAAGCGCTTACAATGAGTGAGAAAACAGTTAACAAAGTAACGATCATGCCTGCTCTTTTTTTCATCCCGCAACCACCCTTATTTTTAATTTTGGTTCGTTTCTGGCTTAATGAATATCCCACGACAACAAATTGGCGTTAAAAGCTGCTGCACCCCCTTTTTGAATGAAGGAAGACTTGCGAAAAAATTTGTGGTATTACAAAGATTGTGAAGGCTCATTGGAAACGCTTTATCCAACAAACTTTAAAAACAATATAAACAACATACTTTTACTTGTAAATGTTTATTTTTAGATACAACTTAATGAGGTTCAGTCCTAACAAATTGTTTATTTATAAGGTTTTTTCATCATATTTGTTCGTAATTTTAATCTTTTTGTCTTACATACTTGTTATTGATTTTTAACACTTGTATATGTTGTATTAATATAATATATTTAGAACGAACTAATAGTGAATGGAGATAAAATGCGATGGTGAGAACCTTCAAGCCAATGTACAAGAAAATCGAAACATATATCATTGACCAGATTCGAAGCGGAAATTGGAAACCGGGCAGCCGAATTCCTTCCGAAAATGAACTGGCTGAACAATTCAGTGTGAGCCGTATCACGGTGAAAAATGCCCTCACTGCTCTGGTCGATAAAGAAGTGGTCTACCGACTTCAAGGCAAAGGCACCTTTGTTAACGATCACAGCCCCGAGGAGATTCATAACATCACTTCAGCAGTGAAAGAGCAGCTCACAGCACCAACAATCGGGTTCCTTCTCCCCCGTCTCGACAATCGGTTTACCGCCAATCTGCTGAGTGGAATTGAAGACATCCTTTCAGAGAATGGCTATCAATTGTTATTTGCCAAAACCAATGATTCACAAGAGACGGAGATTCTCAAAATCCAGGAAATGAAACAGGCAGGCGTCCGAGGACTAATTATCTATCCCGTTGAGGGTGAGCACTATAACAATGAGATTCTTGCGCTTACGCTAAATCGCTTTCCGCTTGTCCTTCTGGACCGTAATCTAAAAGGGGTTGAGACCAACTCCATCAGCTCGGACAACCATGAGGCAGCTATTCAGGCGGTTAAGCATCTTCATGAGCTTGGGCACAGGCGAATTGGCTTTATTTCCACTCTTGCTGAGGGGACATCAAGTATTGAGGACAGATTGCATGGGTATGAGAAAGCCTTGGAGGACCGTCATATTCTGATTGATCGCAGTATACAGATGACACGTCTGGCCATGAGTGACAGCGATGAAGAGGTTATCATGATGATTCAGAAGTTCTTACAGGCAAATTCGCAAATGACGGCCCTTCTATCCTCCAATTTCAGCCCTCATGTTATTCAAGCGGCGATGCAGATGGGAATCTCTGTACCTGAAGATTTATCTGTCGTGTTCTTCGATGATGTCGAATTTCCTGAGTTTTGTATCATTCCTCCCACGGCTGTTGTCCAGCAGGAACTTGAACTCGGACGAGAAGCGGGCAGAGTCATTCTGAAACAAGTGGAGAATCCAAGCAGTGAGTATCTTCAGGTTAAGTTACCAACGATGCTTATTCCCAGACAGTCAACAGCAAAGGCGAAATCATAGTTACCGTTATTTGGATTCAAAAAGGATTCCTTTACTGAAAACGTTTATAGTAATCCAATGAATGAGAGTATTACGAATTACGAAGAAGGACCCTTCCATTTCAGAAGGGTCCTTCGAGCTGTGTGAACCATGACTATTGTAAATTTGCGGAAGTAACATCCTTCCAATGTTTATTCGTTCCTATTTCAGCATGCTTTCCAACAAAGGCCGTTTTTGCGTCCGAATCATTCATTAATTGATATCTCATCCAAGCTGTCAGATAACCTCTATGCTGCCCGCCATCCTGCTCTATCGCTGTATGTGCTGCGCCTTTAGCCATGGCCATTAAGACCGGAAGATCCGGATTAGTATTCTCAAACGCCAATTTGTTGGAATCTGACGGGGAGATGATGAAATCTCGGGTTCCCCCTATAACAAAAAATGGCACCTTCAGCGCTGATGTATCATACACATCCTCTGGATCACAATATTTCAGATCAGGCAGAGCAATCGAAACTACCGTTTTGATGAGATCCCCGTTCTCAAAATTGGTATGAGCGTTAATCACACCTGTTGATCCCTGGGAATGCCCTGCCGCACCGACCTGATCTTTTTGAATCCTGTGATAAAACGGACTGACTGTCACTTCATTTTCATTGAGCATATATTCTATCGCGGCCATAATTTCTTTTCCTGTACCCGTGGTTTGGCTATATGTATCGATGACAATAAATCCCCAACTGGCCAGGTGTCTTAACAACTGATCATAATTGTCAGGTAATGCCCCCGTTCCGTTGCCCCAAGCGATGACCGGGTGCAAGACATCCGTTGATTGCGGAGAATAAACCCTGTAGAGCTTCTCGCCTTGTTTGTCCTTGATCTCCAGCGTATCTACCTCGTACGTGCCGGGCAGAGCATATGTTTCTTCAACACTTCCGGCTACGAAAGTAGCCGATACCGAATTTACGAGGAAGAAGGATAGTACGCAAAATGCAGCGATCAAAATACCGACAACACCCGTTATCCATAGAAACCACTTGCTCCGAATTACTCTTTTCACTTGCGGCATACAATCTCCTCTCACATTAAAGCGATATTTGTACGTAAAACATACCACAGGTATAGCGCTTTTTGTTTAGAGATATTTTTGTTACATCAACCTTTTCGCATTTCATAATAGAACACCCACGAAAAAATGAACATGCCTTAACGAAAGGCTTCGCTATGATGTTTCTTAGTTAATGGTCAATAATCCAAATGTATGACTTGCAATATTAGGAAATCGTGCTAATATAAATTTAAACACTGTTTAAAACATTGTTTAAATGACTTTATTGGAGGTTTTACATATGGAACCAGACAAGAAAAGTGAAACAAAAGAAAAGATTATGCAAGCCACACTGGAGTTCACCAAACAAAGCGGATTTGAAGGCATCACCATTCGGAAAATTGCCGAAGCCTCTGGCACAAATGTATCCCTAGTTAATTATTACTTCGGCTCCAAAGAAAATCTGATCAGTGAATCTATTAAAATGATTCTGAGCAGCTTTCAGCATACCTTTGCTATACTCGATGAATTATCCATCCCCGCCCGAGATCGATTAAAGCAATTCTTAATGGATTATTTACAAGTCATCCGTGAATATCCCGAATTGTTATCCAGAATTATTCTTATGGGTTCAGCAGATTTCTCATCTCAACAGGAATACGGTTCATTTTTAAATCTATTGGGGTTCCCCAAAGTTCAAAATACATTAAAAGAGATAACTGGAGAGCAACAACCGGAACGACTGACCACAATGATGACACAAATTTTTGGGGCGCTTTTTCTCCCCGCACTTATGAGCCCTATTCTGGAAAAAGGTGCTTCTGTGAAGATTGCTCCTATAGATGCACAAATAGACTTGCTCTTTGAAAAATACTTTCATTAAAAAATAATGATGGAGGTGATTCAGTTGAACATGTTAAGAAAACATTGGCAGGACTTGGGATTGATCATTGCATTCCTTGTATGTATTTATCTCATCTTGGATTGGGGAACACTTCCGCGCATTAACAGCATTTTGTGGTTAAGCTTTATTGCCATACTCCTGCACCAATTTGAAGAATATCGATGGCCGGGTTACTTTGCAGGCTTGTTTAATAAAGTTTTGTTCCAAAGTAAGACACCTGAAAGATATCCGTTAAATCAGCAGTCAGCCATGATTATTAATCTGATTATCGCCTATGTGTTTTATTTACCGCCCGTATTCTTCTCTTCCGTTGTATGGTTGGGTTTGGCCCCTATATTAATGGGATTTTTTCAGATTATCTGGCATGGCATCTTCGCCAATATAAAGGCAAAAAGTATATATAATCCCGGATTATTTTCAGCGATATTTCTGCATTTGCCAATTGGAATCTGGTACATTAAAAGTGCCTATGAACAGAATATGTTAACACCAGTAAATTGGATGTGGAGCACCATTTATTTTGTTGTAGCTGTCTATGTTTTAATTGTTAAAGGCAATATGTGGCTGAGAAACAAAAACTCTGTTCATCCTTTTTCACAGAAACAATTAGGATCTTATACTGAAAAATAAATCTATGACTTCAAATATAAATAAACGCATTGAGTCCATGGACTCGATGCGTTTTACATTTCTCTTTTGAAATGATTAAGTTTCTAAATCTTGAACTTTATTATAAAACATTTTTTACACAGGATGCTGTTCACGAAGGGCATTTCCAACACAAAAAAAGCCGCCATTTCAGGCGACTTTCCTCGTGAACAGAAAACAGATCTTAAGAGATTGGTAAATCCGTTTGAGTCAACTGGGCGGAAACTTCCCATAGACGACGGGCTTGCTCAGGATCGATAGCATAGTCCTTGACTCCAAAGAAGGCTCCATCCGCAGGAGCTGGCTCACTGATGTCACAATCCTCGCAATACACGCCACCTTTTCCCTCAAGTTGCGGAGATGTCGCTGCCCATACTTGCGTTGCTGCCCCTTGCTCTGGCGTTTTAAAGTTTGGATTGGCAACTTGACCAGACTCATCAATCCAGCCCAATGCGATCATTTCCTCTTTCGGCATATGTCGTTGCAGCGGCGTCAGAATTCCACCCGGATGTACAGAGAATGCACGCACTCCCTGATCTGCACCACGTCTATCCAGTTCAACGCTAAACAAAATGGTTGCTGTTTTGGACTGTCCATATGCAGGAAACTTTTCATAGCCGTTCTCAAACTGCATATCGTCCCAGCGAATGGGTGAGAAATGATGCCCTGTTGATGCAACGGATACAACCCGTGCTCCTCCATGGCTGACAAGTGAAGGCCATAATAAGTTAGTTAGTGTGAAATGTCCAAGATGGTTCGTAGCAAATTGTGCTTCCCAGCCCGGCCCTACGCGAGTCTCTGGACAAGCCATAATCCCCGCATTCAGGATCAACATGTCGATACTCCGGTGGCTTGCCAGAAAACGATCGGCAAAAGCACGGACACTGGTGAGATCTGCGAGGTCCATTTCATCGATCTCTACACCAGCTAGTCCTGCAAGAGCCTCTTTGGCGATGGCTGGCCGACGTGCGGTTACAACAACCTTGGCTCCAGCACGAACGAGTGCACGTGTAGTCTCCAGACCCAATCCGGAATATCCACCCGTGACGATGGCAAGTTTTCCGGATAGATCCGTGTTACTCAATACTTCCTCAGCTGTTGTGCGATGGTTGAATCCGGAACCGATTTTATGTTGTAAGGTTTTTGACTTGTTATCCTGGTTCATCAAAATAATCTCCTTCCAGATGTGTCTTCCTCAAGTTTACAGCTTAGAGTGTACTCTAAGTCAAATATGAACGAATTCCTCTACCTCAATGCTCCAAGACTTTACGAATACAAAAAAAGCCCGATTTATCACCGAGCCTATAAACAAAAGTATAAGGTTGTATTTCTATTATATTTCTATTATATTTCTATATACTTCACCCATTGCTCATACAGTTCAGTCTCACTACATTGAAAGATCCCTTCAAAATCTTGAGGATTACGAATCAGTTTGTTTAATGCCTCTATCCCGTATCGCTCAACCACAAATTCCACCATCATATAAGAGAACTGAAAACCTTTCATCGTTTCAAAATCCCACGTATCGTTATTTAATTCATCAAAAGATGGAATCGACTGGTTACGAATATTATCTTCCGTTGATCCTTTAATGAAATCTTGGGACATCTGTTTAGCTTCATATCCCCCAATGCCCTGTCTGATCCATTTCGGAGCTGCAGGATTAATATCGCTGATTAGCCACATGGAGAACAAGTGGACTGTGCCTTTCAGAATGGATTGATACGTATGCTCCGGTCCCGGCTCCAATGGAGAGACAATTTTCAGAGTACGCCCTTCATATGTGCCCATAAACCAATTCGGAGCATCTGTTTCGCCGACAGCTTGATGGAACGTTGGCAGATCAGGATAAATTTCAATAACTACCTTTTGTGATGGATGATGTTTATATTTGGTCGACACTCGTTCAACACTATTGTTGAGCTCATCGAACAAATCTTGATGCACTTTCTTCGTACGATCATTCGTATCTTGGTTTTCACCTTTATTTACAATGGAAATCAGGTCTTGAATAGACATGATGGCAATATCCCCCCACTCTTTCAGTTCTTTTCTTAATTTCTCCAAAGCCCGGTACAATCTGTTCTTTACTGCACTTTCCCGTCGTCCAACAATCTTGGATATTTCGGGCAAGGTGCAGTCAACGAAAAAGCGTAATGCAATAATTTCCTGATCAATCTCATCCAGCTTTTGTAACGCAGAGCCAATATCAATGCGAATATCAACATGTTTCGTAAATTCAAGAGAGATCGATTGCGATTCATAATCTGTAAAATCATAAGGAGATTCTTTTTGTCGCGATAACCTGCGATATTCGTTCTTCACCGTGTTCTGAGCAATCTTAAAGATCCAGGTGAATAGATTAGAGCTTCCTTTAAAACTGTGAATATTTTCGACCGCTTTCAAAAACACCTGTTGGGTCAAATCATCTGCAACCAATGGATTCAATTTCAGTGAGAAGTATTTGCTGATTCTCTGACGATATTGCTCATACGTGTTCTCAAAGATGGCGATGCTTTCCTGTTCATCCGGATAAACAGGTTTCGTGTCATGAGCTCCTGACATGGTGGGGAACCTCCTCTTGATTTACATTTAATTAGACACCGGAGGAAGCAAAAAAGCCACGCATGAGAAAAAATTATTTTTGGCTATTTCACCTCTTTAGTATGAATTCTGTTTTTTTGAGATAAAAAATAAACAAAGGCAGCCGATCGCAGACCCGCTACCTTTGTTCTTTTCTTTTATGAAAACACAACTCAGCCTTTGCTTATCTCAGCGATGCGGGCAGCTTTACACCGAGGAGTTTACCCTCCGCCTGTATTATGATCATACCATCTGTCTTCAGCGTCGCTTCGTGTAAATCTGCCCCGGTGGTTACCCGAAAGACGGGTGTAGCAGTCAACATATTAATCCCGAACATTGTTCCGTTACGCTGCGTCCGGTACATTCCTTTGCCGTACACGCTAATTTGAGCAACAGGGGCGTCGCCATACCACTTGATTTCCTGTCCATTCACCAGCTTGATACCCGCTAGTTCTCCCGTTGTTTCATTTTTGTATATCAGCCTTTCCTGCACGATACCAAGCGACAGCCCGTTTTCTTTATAAAAAGGGCGCGGATAAGTCCGAAGAGGATCCGCATTAGCTGTATATTTGTCAAAGTTGTATTCCGCCACCCGATCTCCTTGTTCAATGTATACCTTTCCATTGCTTGCAAATACACTCCCATACCCATAGTCATACGGTGGATCGCCATTCATTTTCCAGTTATATTCAAGGCTCCCCTTTTTTACGCCAGTCTTGAGGTTATAGGCATTCACACTCACTTTACGTTCCGGTTTTGATTGATATTCTGTCAGTTTGGAAGAATGATAATCAACCGAATACACGAGACCGTCTTTAATTTGAAGTGCTTCTCCTTGACCGAAATCGTCCCATAACTTTTTGCCTGTCTTCTTGTCATATGCATTTAGTTGAATGGACGTAAGTGCCCCCTGTACATAAAAGGTTCGAAGCACAACGCCATTAGATTCCTCCAGGTAGTCGGTACCGTTTCCTTCACCAAGCGGCTCGTCAGCCCTCCACTTCAGCTTGCCCGTCTTCATATCAAATGCAAATGTTGTACTGCCTTGGATAATATAAAGCGTATCGCCCGTTGGAACTAACATTTCTGTACGATATCGTGTATCGATCCAGGTGGATGAGCCTGATTGCCAAATTGCTTTTCCTGTCTTCGCGTTCAAAGCATAAGGCTTATGCTCCCCAGTAAGACCGTAAATGACGTTATTATGATAAACAACATAGGGTTTTAATCCTTTTCCGTAAGACCATAGCCGTTTGCCTGTCTTTGCATCCAATGAGATCAGTTTGCTATCAGCGAAAGTAAATACCTTACCCTCTTCTGCTACTGCCTGATGACCAATATAAGGTTCGTTCATATTCAAATAATTGTCCACCTTTGCAGTCCAGGAAGGCTTAAGTTCTGGTACCGAAATCCCCATGTAAGAATACCAGTTGCGTACCGAAACATCAGGTGCGTCTGCATGTGCTTGAGACAGAATAACGGCGTTCCCCCCCAGAGCAAGAAGCCCCACAGCTGTAAAGCTTGCGACGATACATCGGAATAGTTGACCTTTCAAATTCGTAAACGGTCGATTCTTTTTCGTTTTGAGCATAATACCCTCCATTGTAATAGTTTCTACATTAGTTACCTTAATAGATGTGTATTTCTTGAGAGAGCTATCGTATCTATAATCTTTATGAATATAACGCATTGAATTGCTTAAGAGTTACACTCGTGTTAAACGATTCAAATTGATTTCAAAACAAAAAAGCCGCCAAATTGGCGACTCCTTGTTCAGCAGGATGAAGCTTTTAATTGAATCTGCATAAAGATCAATTCCTCAGCCAATTTTTCCAGCCGACTCAGGGCTTCAATATCTTTAATGTTATTCTCAGCATCAAAATGATCACTATTCAGATATACATAGCTTGGGGCGACATAGGAGCGAAAAAAGCCGGCAATCGGTTTTAATTGATTTTCCACAACCAAATAATGCTGATAGGTGCCCCCGGTTGCTATGAAACCCATCACTTTATTGTAAATGCTCTGCACAGGCAGAAGGTCGAATACATTTTTCAGTACACCTGTCAGAGAGGATTGATAAATGGGTGTGCCGATCACGTAAAAGTCGGCATCAATCATTTTTTGGACCACCGACTGGGTGTGTTCATTATAATCCTCCAACTTGCGACCATCGCAAAATTCAATCTCTCTATAATCTCTTAAATCTATGAGTTCCACTTCAACTTCGGGATGATTATTTTTAACGAATTGGAGTACAGCATCCACACCCACTGGTGTCTTTGATCCAATCAGTGACCCGGACAATCCGATTAATTTCACGACATTAACCTCCAATGATTTCTTCTTCATCATCAAACGACTCCACGGTTTCCAACGCACATTCCTTCATCACATGAAGCATGCTGCCTAGGGTGATTTTTTCTAACTGCTGCATTAACTGTTGTTCACTTTCTATGAAAATGCTTGCGAGCTGTATATCTACCTCGGTTGTTAAATTCCCTTTTGTCATCATGGATGGTTTGGGAATCTGAAGCGGTTTGGAAGATACCAGGGTGTACACATCTTTCAAGGTTATCTCATACGGATCTTTGGACAACACATAACCACCTTCAATACCTTCCTTTGCCTTAACATATCCCACTTTTTTGATCGAGCTAAGGACTCGGCGTATCCTCGCCGGGTTCACCCGAATCCTTTCAGAGATCTGAGTACTGGTTAGCTTCTCATTTTCATGTGAACTAAGGAGAACCAGAATATAGATGACAACACTTAGCTCACTGTTCATAGCAGCCTACTCTCCCAAAATAATGACTTCCGTCTCCAATTCAATATTAAATTGGTCACGTACTGTTTTTTTAATTAATTTGATTAATTCCAAATAATCTTCAGCAGTGGCGTCATCTGCATTAATGATAAAACCAGCATGCTTCTTGGAAATTTCCGCCCCCCCAATGCGAGTGCCTTGTAAATTGCATTCTTGAATGAGTTTTCCAACATAATGTCCCTCAGGGCGTTTGAATACACTTCCGCAAGAGGGGAATTCAAGCGGTTGTTTGGATTCCCGTTTAAACGTTAAATCCTGCATGGTACTGGAGATGATATCCTTGTTCCCTGGTTTAAGCTTAAATTCGACTTCAAGTATGATGTATTGATCCGCTCGGAAGATACTGTTTCGATAACCAAGCTGCATGTCATCTCGGACCATGTTAAGCAACTCTCCATTTTTAGTAACCACCAGCGCTCGCTCAACGACCTCATCCATCTGACCACCGTAAGCTCCCGCATTCATATATAAAGCGCCACCTGTACTTCCGGGTATTCCACATGCAAACTCCAGACCCGTTAAGCTGTTATCCAAAGCAGTACGTGACACATCAATAATGTTGGAACCACTCTGTGCGACAATCTTGTCTCCACAGACTTTAATCTGATCGAATTGGCTCAAAGAAAGCGTTATTCCGCGCACGCCCTGATCTTTGATGATGACATTTGATCCTTTTCCAATAACCGTCAGCGGTATTTGATGTTTTTTTGCAATGTTAACCGTGTTAACAATTTCTTCTTTCGTTGTAGGTTGGATAAGTATGTCTGCTTTACCACCCAGTTTTATATACGTGTGGTCTTTTAATGGCTCGTTCCATTTCAATTTTTCCAAAGGTATGTGGTTTTCAAAAATATTCATGACATTCTCTCCCTGAGTTGAAAAGACATGATTGCACGATCGGCGAATAAAAAGCTCCTTCATTGTATGTTTAATATGAGATATTGGTTGAAAATATGCCGTCATCCTGACAATTAATCACATTTATTGACCTCACCACGGTAATTTGCCATTCGGAAACTGGCCCCGCATCCACATGAAACTTTTGCATTAGGGTTATTCATGGTGAATCCCCCTAACATTCCACTCTCTTCGTAATCAATCTCAAGCCCTTCAATATATGGAACCGTATTGGTGTGAACCAATATACGAAATAGACCTTTATCTAATATGATATCCCCTTCTGCTTGCTGTTCATCCACGATAAGGGTATAGGATAGACCACTGCATCCACCCTCATCCACACCGACTCGGAGGAAAGAATCTTGGGTATCCGCACTTGCCAGGATTTCAACGATTTTTTCTTCTGCTGCTTCACTGACTTGAATCATTGTTATACCTCCCTGGAGCGTATTTTTGGCTAACCTATTGTTTTTCAAACGCAGCCCATTAAAATCTTAATGATTTCTTCAGGACTCGTATATGCATTAAAATAACGACAACCTATTGATTGCAGATGGATAGGAATATCCATAAGTTCCAGAGACCCGCTATACAATATCACTCGATATTTCTCGGGAAATTGTTCTATAAGCAGCTTGATATTCTCCAGATTCATATCTACGATGATCACAGAATTATCCGGAAGATGATCCATGTTACCGATCACATCACGAGTAGCGTCCAGTACATGTAACGACGGCTCGGTTTGAATCAACAAACTTAAACTTTTAACAATGTGATGCGTATCGGATAGGATTAACACATGGTTCATTCAGAAAACCTCCGGATAAAATGATGATCGCAAATGCAGGATATTCCTTTGCGCTAATTCATATTTGTAGTAAACCAGTCCATC
Organism: Paenibacillus sp. FSL W7-1088; assembly: GCF_037969855.1. NCBI lineage: Bacteria > Bacillati > Bacillota > Bacilli > Caryophanales > Paenibacillaceae > Paenibacillus > Paenibacillus sp. FSL W7-1088. The sequence goes on along the minus strand of NZ_CP150216.1, from coordinate 3,398,012 downwards.
AAACAGGGTATGAAAGCAGCTAGAGCGGCCCCTTTGGGTGTAAGTTCATACATGATCTGTATGGGATGTGTCAGGGCTGTTCTATTTACCAACTGATCATCCTGAAGACCTTTCAATCGTTTGGATAGGATCGCTTCTGAGATGGAAGGCACATTTTCGTAAATCTCGCTGAATTTCTTAGGACCTTGCGAAAGAGTACATAGGATATGGATCGTCCATTTCGTCCCGATAATACGATAGGCTGTGAAAAGTTTCTCGGTATCCGAAGTCAACATCGCATGAACACACCTTCCTTGGCTTACCCCCGTTTATTTGTTTTTCCAGCCTAACAATTGCAGCCCGGTTCTTACTTGTTCTGTTACTTGTGTAATCCGAGTACTGGCAATCAAGCTCAAGACAATCAACACCAGATGAAAACCCATCGTTACGATTAATCCAGATTGCAATGACATCCCCCCAGCTTGACACACCACCAGGATGGAACCGCCGATCCCGATGACTACGCCCGGTGTAAACGAATCTGCAAATTGCAGATTTGCCGAAGTTTTGCCAACGCCGCCCTCTCCTGTTTGGGAAAACGCCACAACACCGCTAATCGGATGTGCTAATCCAATGCCTATTCCAGCTATGATCTGGCCCATAATCGCTACGGTAACGGTCACCACAGGAACCCAAAATACGATGGTAATTCCAAAGGCAAGCAGCAGTACACCCAGAATAATTCGTGTATGACGTCCTCGGCCCTGATCTGCTGAGTCCCAACGCCCTTGCAAATAAGCAATGACACACCAGCTCAGTGCAGCACTTGCTACAATTAAACCGGCCTGAGAAGGTGTAATGCCTTTCACCTCAATTAAAGCCAATACCAAGAAATTTTGTGTACTGGTATAAGCAGCGAAGAACAGTCCACGCGTAGCGAGTATAGCGGGCATACCTCTTCGCAAAGCAAGCGTTCCTTCCGGCAGCAGTTTGCGCAGTGGGTATACCATCAGTACTCCCCCGATAAGGACGATAACAAATCCAATAATTGACGGAAGCTTGCCAAGTCCCACTAATAAAGTCCCCGTACCTATCGTTAATAGCAGCGCCATCCATGTAGCGGCAGATCCTTGCTCCCCTTTTGCTGGCTGTGATTTTAATTTCGTAAACGCAGGTAAGCTAAGGAGTGCTGAAATCAACAGGATCGGCAGGATCCCCCAGAACACAAAACGCCATGACCACAAATCTGCAATAAGCCCTGCAACATATGGACCAAGCATGGACGGAAGAACGTAGGCCGTACCGAATGCTCCCAGTATCTTGGCACGTAATTCATCAGGATAACTTAAGGAAATGGCCGTGTACACGCAAGTCATCATAGCTCCGGCACCCAAACCCTGCATGGCACGTGACGCGATCATGGTATACATATCTCCTGCCATTGCGGCTGCGACCAGCCCGACAATAAACAAAAGAAGTGCGAGCGTAAATGGTACTGCGGGTCCCCTCCTATCAATAATCCTTCCAACAACCAAGGTGCCGATAATCTGTGCAAGCAGATATGTACTGAATATCCAGCCAAACAGGTTAAGACCGTTCAGGTCTCCAGCAATGGAAGGAGCAATCGTCGTTACTGACAAACCTTCAAATCCAACAGCCATCACTGACAATATAATTCCTATCGATAATGCAAAATAACGCGGACTGAAAATACTTTGAGAATGGGACGACATGATATGTGACCTCCAAGAGATTTTTATGTATACACCGTATCCGGATACTTAGTAAACATTTTACTTTACAAAGTTTAAACTACAGTTCGTTTTTGACTTTGTCAATGTTTTTGTTTAAAATGTATGGAATAATGAAGATTCAGTTGTTTAAAAAGGAGGTTCACCATGAGCCGGGATCAAACGAAAAAAGATGCCTCAACCAGTACCCGAAAAGCAATCATTAACCTGCTTAAGCATCAGGGTGGAATGGATGTGGTGGCACTCTCCTCCCAATTTGCGTTATCTGGAATGGCTATTAGGCAGCACTTAAATGCACTGAAAGAAGAAGGATTGGTTACTTTCGAAGAAGAGGCTCGTCCCATGGGTCGACCAACCAAGCTATGGAGATTAACCCCAGCTGCTGATCGTTTTTTCCCTAGTGGATATTCGGAGTTATCCGTCAGTCTGATCAATTCCATGAAAGAAGCTTTCGGAAATGAAGGACTGGACAAGCTGCTGAGTGTGCGGAACAAGAACATGCAAGAGCAATATCTACAGTACATTGGTGATGCATCCGGCGTGAAGGAAAGGCTGGAGAAACTGGCTGAAATTCGAACAAATGAAGGTTATATGGCCGAGGTTAAGGATCAAGGCGATGGTAGCCTCTTATTTATAGAAAAGCATTGTCCAATCTGTGAAGCTGCGGCGGTATGTACCGGGTTATGTAAGAATGAATTGCATTTATTCAAAACCGTTCTGGGAGATCAAGTGCATATTGAACGTGGAGAGTATATTTTGGCAGGTGGAAGAAACTGTATATATACCGTTAGAGAACATCATTCGTAACCAAACAAACTTGCACAACTATAAAAAAAACAGCCAGCAGACGTCTTTCTAATGTATGTTTCTGTTCCTTTTAAAATCCATTAAGATTATCAATATATAAAAACGAAAAAAGAACCTTGGGCTTGGCTCAAGGTTCTTTACGTTCAGTTGTATAGTGAAAAGCAAGTTTAGAAGATAGTTGGCACCATTCCCCCATCCATACGAATTGGAGAACCTTTGAATGCCGATGCATACGGACTGCATACAAATGTGGCCAATCTGCCTATCTCATTAGGCTTGATAAATCGTTGAATTTCGGATTGAGGCAGGTTTTTGCGCATAAAATCCTTCTCTTTTTCTAAAAAAGTCATCGATTCATCAGGGTAGATGCTCTCAATGATTTGTTGCACATTTTCAGAGAGGGTTGGTCCTGGCAGGATTGTATTGACGGTAACTTCTGTTCCTGCCGTTAATTTGGATAAACTTTTGGACAACGATAATAACATCGATTTGGTCATGCAATACTGAGGCATTTGTCCTGAAGGCATGATGGCTTCTTCACTCGCAATAAAGATCATGCGGCCATAATCATTTTGCAACATTTTTGGCATATAAAATTTGGACAATGCATTTGCAGCGAGCACATTCGTACGGAAGTATTTCTCCCATACCTCATCGCTGATATCTTCATATTGCATCATTTCATAAATTCCCATATTGTTCACTAGGATATCAATTTGGGGGTATTTCTCAAATAAGGCTTCTCTTTGACCTATATCCACCAGATCAGCTGTAGCTTTTTGAGGCGAGGTAGCGGGAAAATCGGATCTCAGTTCATGAACCGTACGCTCAACCTCTGCATCATCCCTTCCATTGATGAGTACATTAACCCCTTCTTTGGCAAGTTCAATGGCAATGGCTTTCCCGATCCCCTTCGTCGATCCTGTAACCAAAGCTGTTTTACCGTATAAACCCATATCCATATCACACTACTCCTTTTATGATCTTGTAGCGGCAAGCTGATTCGTTATCATGTTATAAACAGTCTTGTGCTCCGGATAGGATTTATATTACCTTGTCTACATAGCCGAGTAACTAGCGTGTTACGCCAAAGTTCTTGCATAACACGCCAAATGATATAAAGCAATCAGTTAATGAAGCGTTGATGATTTTGGCGGTCCTTCGGATAGCGAATTCGTTCCTAAATATTCCGTACGCCAATTCGTTGGCGTATCCCCTTCCCATGAACGAAAGGCACGGTAGAACGAGTTCTGGTCTTCATATCCAATTAAGAAAGCTACTTCTTTAATGTCCAGTGTAGGGTCGGCCAAGTAAGCTCTTGCCTGCTCATGTCTGGCTTGCGACAACAGATGCTTGAAACTTGTATTCTCTTCTGTAAGGCGGCGCTGCAAGGTGCGATCGCTCATACCCAATTCCTTGGCAACGACCTGAATGTCGGGGCGACCTCCTGTAAGACTGCGTTTCAAAATCCATTTGACCATGTCTGTAATAGAACGACTGCCCTGCTGTTCGTCCAGCGATCGGTCCAGGGCGGGAGTAAGGATTTCCAGCAACTCTTCGTTGTATGAAAGAAACGGACGGTCCAAATCTGTACGATGTAAGGTGAGCCGGTTACAGGTTGCACCAATCCGAATCGGGCAGCCAAAATAAGTCTCAAGGGTGTGAACATCGCCCATGGTGTGCGAAAATTCAACAAGCCGCGCAGTCAAAGGTTGACCTGTTCCCCGGCGCCCCAGTTCGAGGAGAAATGCCAGTGTGACTCCAACCAGCAATGACGGACCAGAGTGTTCGTTAGTTAACCATTCCAGTTCAATTGAACAATCATCGCCCTCCTCAGTAATACGCAAGCTTTCAGGAGGGCAGAGCTGTTTGTAGCGAGCCATTCGTTGTAGTGCATCACGATAGTCACGTGCGTGGTAGGTCGCTAAGACGCTCGGTGGGTATTTCCCTGTTTCAAAGATGGTTGCTAGCTTGATGATTCCTTCGGCAGTGTCACCAACGAGATCGGAATATGCCTGCCAGATCGCAAAATATTGAGCGGTCGTGACAGCTGGTTCATTTATAATCGTGAGCGGTAGTTGTGCCTTGCGAGCTACATCATGGGCGGCAATCCCTAATTGATGCAAGCCTGTCCAAAACCCTGCCGGGAATTTAATCCGCTCAGAGGTGTGAGACTTCATAGATACTCCCCTTCTTGAAATCTTTGTTGCTTAATGATTCATCCACTGTACAGGGACTCTGATTCTTTTGCAATGTCACTAATATTTCCTGATCTCCAGAATAAAACAAGAAACCAATGCGGAAACTTCCGCACTGGTTTCGAGGGAATTCGATATAGCGTTATTTCGATTGTTCAAGAAGTCCAACAATAAGTGTAACTGCCTCAGCCCGGGTAGCTGTCTGCAAAGGAGCAAATCGATTGCCACCTACACCGCCCACCAGACCTGCTTCCACGGCAGAAGCTACATAGGATACTGCCCATGCCGGGACATCCTTGGCATCTTTGAAATCCAGTTTCGCATTGGAATTCGTTTGAATTCCGCCAGCGCGTGCAATCATAGTTACCATCTCCGCACGGCTCAGCGTCTTGCTAGGGCCGAACGAGCCATTTTCATACCCATTGACAATGCCAGCGGATGCAGCTGCTGTAATATACGGCTTCGCCCATGAAGGAATCTTGTTATCATCCGTATAGTGAATACTCTCGCTTACGGTATTCAACTTCAAGGCACGGCCCAGCATCGTTATGAACTCGGCACGTGTGACTTTCTGATTCGGACGGAAGGTCTGATCGCCATAACCATTCACGAATCCAGTCGCCAGAGCTTTATCAATTGCAGATTTTGCCCAGTGTCCGTCTGTATCTTTCAACGCTGGCGCAGTGCCTGTGCTTCCGTTATTACCTGATCCAGTACCCGGCTGATTGCCGGAATCAGTTCCGCTGCCGGTACCGCCGTTCGAACCGTTACCGGTTGTTGTATCGCTACCGGTTCCTGAGGAGGAGCCATTACCACTGCCAGACCCATTGCCTGAACCTGAACCCGATCCGGGATTCGATGTTCCCGGATTGGAAGTTCCTGGTCCCGGATTCGAAGGTTCTGTCTTCTTCACGATACCGAACTGATCAACAATGAACGGGTCTGTTCCCTTCAGATTTTGGTCAATTTCATATGTTACAGCTGTCAGTTTGCTGCCGTCAATCGTAATACCCACAAAATTCTGGACCTGACTGCGCATTGGACGACGGCTGTCATTCGGATCAGGACCATATTTGGCTGCATGATTCTCATCTGCAAGTTCAAAAAGACCGTAATAAGCATCACCGAGACTTGTGCTCGGATTTTTGTAATACACTTTTGGACCAGCTGTTGCCGGAATCAGATAGATGGTGCCATCCGGATTCACAGCGTACTCGATTTTCTGTCCGTTTTGCATCTCCGTGATCATTTCTGGCTGACGCGCTTTCCCCTGCTGATCAATCGGTTTTGTGCGGGCATAGATGTGATCATGTCCCTGGAGTACAAAATCGATGCCAAGCTCCGCCATGATCGGTGCTATCTTGGTACGTACACCGTTTGCTCCCATGATGTCGGAATCCGTTGCGTGATTTGACGTCGTGTACGGCCCCTTATGAATGTTAACGATTATCCACTGAGATCCATTCTTCTTGGCAGCCTGAACATCTTTCTTCAGCCACTCGACTTGCTCTAATGAGAAGTTGTCATACTCATCCGAATCCTCATTGGAGTTCAACACAACAAAATGCGCATTGCTGTAATCATACGAATAGTAAGCTCCCGTCTCCGTTGCGGAATTCACCGGTGTCTGGATATTGAAATGATCGATAAACGCATAATTTTTGTCCTCATGATTCCCTGCGGACGGCACGATGGTTGTGTTTAAGAGGCTTTCCTGCGAGTGCCCTAGCAGCCAGTTCCACTGTTCCTCTTTCACACCAGTATCCACGATATCCCCGTTATGAACGACAAATTGTGCATCCGGTACGGTAGCCAATGCTTTGGCCAATGTCTCCGAGGACAGAATTGCCTCATCCTCTTCCTTCGCTTGTGTATCCGCCAGATCAATGAAAGTGAATTTGCCTTTTTCCGGTGCTGTACGGAAGGTACCTGTCTCGCTCCATACTTGTTGGGAAGCATCCCCTACACGGAAATAATAGGTCGTATTGGCTTTCAGATCTGTCACTTCTGCTTTGTGCATCAGTTCTGTAGGCGCATTCGCAGGCTGTGCAGAGCGCCCTTGAACCGATTTGGCTTGTGTGAAATCAGGTGTTGCAGATGTTTTCTCCACAACCTGAAGGTCGCTATTCGTTACTTGATCGGAAGTGTACCATGTGAAGCCTTTGCTCGTGGTAGGATCTCCATGCAACGTTACCGTTACCTTGTTTACCTGTTCTGGAACAGGAACGGTATCCGATTCCTTGATGATCCCGAAAGTATCCACGATAAATGGTTCAGCATTATTTTTATTTTTGTCAATCTCATACGTTATGGCGGACAGCTTGTCTCCATTAATAGTCAAGGAGACAAAGTTCTGTACATAACCTCTAGCCAAACTTGTAGTGTCACCATATTGCCGTGCGTGGTTTTCTTCCGCACGCTCGAACAAGCTGAAGTACGCTTCACCAAGTTCAGTTTTCTGGTTTTTGAAGTATACTTTGGCTCCTGCTGTAGCCGGAATCATATAAATGGTTCCATCTGGCTTAACTGCGTAATCGATACTCTGTCCATTAAAGGTCTCCGTTATTTTGGACACATCTTCAGCGGTACCATCGCTCTTGATTGGCTTCGTCCGTGCATAGATATGGTCATGTCCCTGAAGGACCAGATCAATCCCCAGTTCGTTCATGAGCGGGGCAATTTTTTTCCGTTCACCGTTCGCACCAATAATGTCGCTATCCGTGGCGTGATTCGATGTCGTGTACGGACCTTTATGGATATTCACGATAATCCACTTGGCTCCTGCGGCTTTTGCTTCCGCTACATCCTGCTTCATCCATGCGACTTGCTCATTCGAGAAGTTGGCGTACTCCGTTGAATTCTCATTGGAGTTCAATACGATAAAATGGGCTTTGCTGTAATTATACGAGTAATATGCGCCTGTTTCCGTTGCAGCACCGTCTGGCTGCTTCACATTAAAATGATCGTAGAACGCATAATTTTGATTCTCATGATTGCCAGCAGATGGTGCAATGGTCGTGTTCATGAGACTGGCTTGCGAATGACCAAGCAGCCAATTCCATTCTTGTTCTGAAGTACCATTCTCTACAACGTCTCCGTTATGGACAACGAATTCAGCATTAGGAACCGTTGCGAGTGCTTTGGACAGAGTTGATCCAGACAGGATCGCCTCATCCTCTTCCTTCGCTTGTGTATCCGTCAGGTCGATAAAGGTAAACGCTCCGTCAACCGGAGCCGTTTTGAACGTTCCAACTTCACTCCATAGGCCCAGTTCCTGATCACCAACACGGAAAGAATAGGATGTATCTGGAAAAAGCCCCGTTGCTTCCGCCTTATGCACCATTTCTCCAGGGGAGTTGGAAGCTACGGTTGCACGTCCACTGAAGCTTTGGGCCTGACTGAAGTCGGCAACGCCTACTTGGTTCGGCACCACTTGAACAGTGCTCTGTGCAGATGCAAGAGGCGTATACCAAGTGAAGCCTTTGCTACTTGTTGCATCCCCATAGAAAGTAACCGTTACTTTGCTGATATCCAGCGATGGTGCATTAGCCAAAGCTTTAAGTTCCATGTCAAAATACAGGTCCGAGCTGCTGTCGCTCTGTTGATGTACTTCGACTGCAATTTCGTTTGAGCCATCACGCAAATTGGCTTTCATCGGCGCAGTGAGGTCAACATCCTCATACATTACCGGCAAATCCTTACCAGAAGTTGCTTTGGTAGAGTAATCAATCTCGCCGTCAGGCATGCCAAAGCGACGAACTTCCACCCCATTCACATAAATCACTGCACCATCGTCAATACCAAATGTGCCGAGAATTTGTCCGTAACCGTCAATTTGTTCCTTGTTAACGTTTAGGTTGGTCCGGAAATAGGTAGTGCGGGGTTTTAATTTTTTGTCCAGACCATAGCTGACTACCGTTTGGAGAGATCCAAAATAGGAAGTGCTTATGCCACTCCCGTTGTCTTTGTAACCAAATGGAGCCGGTCCCGAATTCCAAGATGAATCATCGTATGAAGCACGCCATTCCGCTTGTAGATCCTGACCCTGATCGAAATAATGCCAATTGGCATTCCGCTGTAACAGTATCTCAGGCTCAGACATTGATGCGGCCTGGGCTGAATGGACTCCCCCAAATCCCGCAAGCCATCCGAATACCAAAGCAATGGATAACAGGATGGATAACACTTTTTTGTAAAGGTGACTGATCATAATTCTCTCCTTTGTATGTATGATTGGTTGGCTTATGTAACTCCAAACAGGCCAAGCATAACAAGTAGAGATCAGCATCCGGTAAGCGTGACGTAAAACTTATGTAAACTCTTACATTTATTTAACTTATAATATATGTAATATGTTTTTAGTTAACATAATAATTAATATGGTTTCTCACTCCTGTTTGCACCAAAAATATAGAGACTATTTTTAAAGGTTTGAAGAATAACTGGGTTCAACTATACTTATTTCCAGCGTAGTTAAGCTCCGCCTTTCGAATTCAATGCAAAAAAAGCCGCCAATATGGCGACTTTATTGTGTTCATATTCTTCCCCGACGAATCCAAACCCTAAACCTGAAACGTACATTATTTTAATAATTTAGTTACAAGTTTTACCGGACCATTTATGCCCGAAGGTAGTGATGACTTTCCGTATAGATTCTCCAGTGTATTAGCCACATGAATGTCGATAACATTATTACCTGGCACCATGTAAGGCGTGACGTTCCAATGATAGGGTGGCCATAACCGGATGCCAATCTGTTCCCCATTCACGTATAGGCAAGCCGTCTCTTTAATGTCTTCTGCTTCCAGCCAAATTTCATTTCCCGGATTCAAGCTGACATCAGACAAATCCAGTTGCTGCGAGTACACTCCTGCTCCCGAATAGAAAGGATAACCTTCAACGTTCCAAACCCCAGTCATTTGTTCTGGCTCAACGGTTAATGTAGTCTGATTTTGTATAGAAAATGAACCAACCAGATAAGCAGGAAAGGAAATGGCTGGCATCGGTTCCAGCAATGTGACCGTGAGAACTTCAAGCACATTCTCGCCTTGCACCAGTTGTTTGGTAATATCCACACCAGCGTAATGAGTATCTTGCCACAGTGAAGGCCGGAGTGCTTCCATCCGTACTCCATTAACATAGATTTCAACATTACGTCTGCGTTGCAGGAAACCAATATGGGATGGGATTTTTTGCTCAATATCGTCAAGGATTAGCTCAATCGTGAAGATCCGCTCATTTCCAGGTTCGTTTAAATGGACTGCATCTTGCTGTGATTTCATAAACTCGATCCACTCTTCTGTTACGACAAATGTTGTCCGGTACGTGTTGACTTGGCCTGGCATTGTTGCATTCATTCTGGAATGACGATCATTCAATGTGACGTGCCACCGGTCCAACACAAGCACATTGGGATCGACGGTCTGAAACTGCCAAGGATCACCTAACACCAACACATCGGTGGTATGTTGCACTTTATGATTTATAGGCTCTTGCGGTTTGGGATGCGTCGAATCTTCAGTGTGAAGCGGATCAGGTACATAATTAGGTCTAACGGATAGAACACGAAGCTCTCCCGGTACAAATGTTAGAACAGCATCATGACTCACCGGGTTTATACTCCCGTTTTCCAAGTTCCATTCTTCCATCTGTTCTTCAATGTGTTCTTTCACAGGGTTTTGATGGAGTTGAATGGTCACGGGCTGCTCCGACCAGTTCATCAGCCATGTGTGCACATGATCTTCAAATTTGCGTTCAACGCTAATCAGATCCTCAGCTTGCCCCTCGATCTGTTTCCAGGCAATAGTTGGTGATGATGTCGTTAACTCTCTTAACTGAACACAAAAGGTCATAAGTGTGTCGTTATGAGCGGTGTTTTTCATGGAATAGAATAGGCTGTACCCTTTGCCCACCGCTTGTAATTTCCCTGGCTGAGGATCGGAGCCATATAGTTCGTTCATATACTTCCGTAATTCGGGATCTTGGCGCTGTCGCTCACTATCACAAGGAATTGCCCCAACCGCAATAAGCGTTCCACCGTGGTTTACAAAGGTCACAAGCTGTTTTGCAATAACTATAGACATGACCGTAATTTCCGGCAAAATTAAAATTGAATATTCGTTTAGTACTCCGTTAAACTGATATCCTCCAGCATGAGTAATCTTTGCCTCTCTGAGCTGACACTCATCCACATAATCGTAATCAATGGAGCTGCGCAGCATGCGATCTGACAATAACGAGAACACTTGATCCGCAGCTGGATGCTTTTTCGATTCACCGGATAAGAACATCTGCTCATATACCGTTTGGATCGGTGATAACAGAAGGACTTCAGGTGTACGCTTCGTGAAAGAACCCAGTACACTCAACCGACCAAGATAATCGGCAAAAGTCCGATAATGCGGCCAATGCGGTGCATGCTTGAATTCGGTAGGTGGAAAGTCTGTTTTCCGATACCCTGCAAACGAATAGTAAAATGCATGCGGGATAAACAAATTAACACCCAGAAATGCCATGAAATTGGCATCAAGCCGCCTTTGTCGCATGGCATAGGCATGACCGCTCGCACCAAATGACTCGCAAATAACTCTTTTTTTTCCATCCAACTGTGCGACAGACGCGGCCGTCTTTACGGATACGATACGATGTGGATTCTCCTTTGTACCGATTCCATGTGTCAGGTAGTCCACACCCGCATAATGGAACTGCTGCAATACACGGGTTTGATTACCCTGCGACCGAGCCTGCCCCCAGACGGGTTCTTCCAGCGTATGGCCGATGTACAGCAAGCTGTGTGATTCACACCACGAACGAATAGCTTCATGATAACCTTCCACATACCAACGGGTAATCGTATCATAATAGTCCTTCCTCACAGACCTGCTGCCATCGACCATCCCATATAACAACGCGCCTAATCTTGGAATCAGATCATATCCGTTCTCCTGTTGATAGCGCTCTACCATCCCATGTGTCCAAGCGAATACGATTCCGGGCAGAGTTGCATTCACATCCTGAACCGACGTCCGGATGGCTTCGACTCCAAAAAAACCGTCGTGGATCATGAGTCCAGGTTCATCCGTGAATACACCTTGAATGGTCACTCCGAAATGAGGCTGAAATTGCTGAAACGGCTCGTATGCCGACTGAATGAAAGCCTGCACGGCTTCCGGGTTCAACGTGTCCAGATAATACCCTTTTGCAAACGTGATCCCTTCAGCAATTTCACAGGACCAACAGGCAAGTATAATATAATCTTCGTTGGTATCAGGCTTCCATTTCTGTCCGCATAACTCTGTAATATCCTCAGGTTGATCATATATCAGCCATTCCCCTTCTTGCTGGATGGCACGATAAGCGAGAATTGCGATGAGTTCATTGTTAGCGTAGGTGGCAAAATCGAGAGATAACATTTCCTGCTGTGCATCGTGTACATATCTTCGTTCCTCAACCCTCAAGTATCTCATCCGATATTCGGGATACTGTCTCGTCAGCTTACCTCCCAGTGTTCCACTCGGCCAATTGTCCTCATCATACAGCCAGACCACCATATCACGCTTCTGGCACTCTTTTGTGCAGAAATCCAGCGTATCCATGAACTCCTCTGACAGGTACGAGGCCTGCATCCCGTGACGCGCATGCAATACAACACCGCCAACACCGGCTTCAACCATGGATTGAATTTGGTTTTCCAGCTCTGGTTTGGTAAAACTGTGGTTCAGAAACCAAAAGGGCTGTGGCCGATACGTCGCCTCAGGATTCTTGAACTGCTGTTGTAATGCATGAATATCCGTGATTTTCAACTCCAATTCATCATCTGGTCTCATCATGATTTTGATACAGATGTCTTTCTCAGCAAAGGAATGAAAAACCCACCGACAACCGACCTATTTTGAAAATTTAACTGCTTTCCGGTGATGGTGTCATACCAGTCTGTTACAGGTACACGGCTCGAAGTTTCATTCATAAAGTCCCACAGAGGTGAGATCATCTGTTCGAATTGAGACTGCGTTTCGCTCATGGAGGCACACCATACGAGCCAATCAGACTTGGTGTATGTCTCACGGCTATCCAGCGGTATACCATATCGATTCTGTTTTAGCTGATAATGCGCCAACTCTATAGCAGCCACTTCTTTGGGGAAAAGGTTGAAGTCCAACAGACGATCCCACACCAGATTGTATTTCATGCTCCATGATTCATCCGAGCTGTCAAAAGTCAGCTTGTAGTGATCACCTGCTGTCGCCATGGATGACCACTCCTCTGCCATTTTTGCAGCCGCTTCACGATAAACGGCACCATCCGGCACACCAAGTTCATCACACATATACGCATAGGCGGCAATGCCTAATATCGCTTTTATCGATAAGTTCGCATTGTGCGCCAGATGTCCGGCGAAGTCGTCCGTGCACAGTTGATTGTCAGGGTCCAGTCCATGTTGCAGCAAATATGAAGCCCAAGTTGTTAGAAGTCCCCAGTGCTCACGTGCAAATTCCGCGTTCTTCTCATACTTGCATACGGTTGCTGCCATCAGGAGCATATTGCCACATTCCTCGATAGGCATCTGGTATTCAAGTTTGTTCTCTCCGTAAACCTGGCCGTTAGCTTGAGGGTATGTCCCCACGTCATGTGGAGCAAAATCAAACGTCCACTCCGAGCTTTCGGCATACTTATAGATTGGACGCATCATACCTTTGACCAATTCGGTGTTATACCTCAGGAACAACGGAATCGACGGGTAGCTCACATCCACCGTCGCGATACAGCCGTTACTAAAATTCTCTTTGGAGAAAAATAATACTTCTCCTGCTTCATCAGCAACCAATTTATGTGCAGCAATCGCTTGCCGATAGGTTAATGCCAGAATGTCTCTATATTGGTTCCCACCTGCAGCCTGACTCTCCGTTAAGAGTTCCCGATTAAAGCGGGCGCACCGTTGTACTACCTCCTCATATTGATCCGCTGCGTTTACCAGCATCTGCTCAAATGTCACACCATCTTTCTTCCAATACGCATTCAGCGGTTGGTGAAAATATTCAATCGCATGAATATCATCATAAGCGAGCATCAGGTAGCGGGATGCTGACTCTTCATGGATAAGCCCCAGATCCATTTCGGTTGCCATAACAGGCATTTCATCAGAGATGGATTTTGGCTGGGTAGAATCATCTCCTGTCTTAAACAAACCCGACCGGGCATACTCTTCACGCCTGGATACCGAATGAATGACCGATTGAGATTGATGGGATCGCTGAATCACCAGGTACATATAACCCCAGTCTATTCTCGTATCATCGCCGGCACGTTTTAATATAGGTTGTTCCACCGTTCCTATAGACATGGCATGTAACTGTTCATGGATTACATGAGACGCCCAGGTGACTTGCTGATCAGGAGTATGTACACACCATTCACCTGTCACATCAAAATAGATTTTCACTTGATGGCCTTGACCGTCTATCGCTCGAACATGGAACGTAACATACGTCACAGGTCTGGATAACAGCTCAAGATCATCAAGCAATAGCGGTGTGGTAAAATGAACCTCAAGTTCTATGCCTTCTCCTTCAAAAGTGTAACGGGTAGTTACTGGCTCAACAATTAGATTCGTCTGAATGAGCACGTCAGGCTCCTCAATGGCTGAATTTTCGTGAACGCCTACTTTCCCCATAAACCTTCTGATTTTGCCGTCAATGACAATCATGCCAACCATACCTTGAGTTTTGTTCGTCCAGTGCCTGGTGTGATCATCATAGAGATGGTCCGCAGCAGACCATACGCTAAAATAAGGGTCTACCGTGATCAAAGGTACGGATGGTGGTCTAAACGTTGTCATTTGTTTCATCTCCTTCAATTCATTTTTTCAATGTAAACTGTGCTTCTTGATCCAACAGGGAAAGGCTTCGCTCGCCTTGTTGACCAAGGCGCTGCAAAGCCTATTTGATTTCCGTAATAATCGGTAATTTAACCCTTCAGCATCAGTTCGGCATTTGAACAGTTACGATATCTTTCCCTTTCAGATTCTCATTGGTGAACTGCATCGCTTGGTCGTATCCGGTCTTCCGAAGCTGTTCCCTGAGGTCGTTGATAATGCTAAGAGCCGCTTCATCCGATTTTGCAAAAATGGCTTCCTTCCAGGCATCTCCCATCCGGTCCATGGAAGGCTTCAACATTTCCCATTCCGGTGATTTGGTAATCACATCGCCCGGGTTATAGGCTGTAATTACATGAATGCCGTTTGGACGCAGGATTTTCCGGGCATTTTCCATGGCATCGAGTCTTTCCTGGTCTGCCCAGATGTCGCCACCTGCTGCCGAATTAATCCGGTCAAGCCCCGTAATCGATTCCAGTCCGATGGTGATACCTTCGTTCTTGCGAACTTTGCCGGTCTGATCTGCTGTAAACTTATCAAACCATTCTTTATTCGGTACAGGTTTGCCATCCTTCATATCCCAATGAACCCCTTGAACTCCGTACCGGGCCAGCATGAAGCCTTCGTCAGAAGCCATGTAATCGAGAAACTTGAGAGCTGCATCTACACACGCACCCTTGCAGCTGCTAGTGATAGCCGTTACGTTGTTTCCTTGAATGCCAAGATCAACAGGCCGGCTCGGGTCAACATCTGCCCGCTCCAATGGTCCAAGTGGGATGTAATCGCTTCCAGGATGTGAAGTAACATACTCTTTGGAAGCATCCAAAATGGCCGGATAATGTGCAGCAAGGATAGCAATGCGTCCTTGATTAATTTTTTCCTTGGCGATAGGATCTGTTTGAGTAAAGGCTTCGGGGTCCATCAGCCCTTGCTCAACCAGTTTACGATAGAACAACGTGTAGTCTTCATATCCTTTAGTGAAAAAGTTATGCTCTACCGTTCCGTCACCTTTGTCTACATAACCTGCTCCCGAATAGAACATCGTGTTTCCGATGCCTACAGACCATCCGTTACTAAATCCGCCCAGTGGAAACACGGGCTGGCCGCTCTCCTTCAGGTTGGCATCTTTGATTTTTTGGAGGAAGTTATAGAAGTCTTCCTTCGTCACGACTGATTGAGGGTCCACGCCGACTTTCTTGGCGATATCTTTACGAACATAGAAGCCATACAGCCAATCCATGCCATCTTCGTTCGTCGCGGGCTGATTTTGTAAAAGTAAATATTTCTTGCCGTCATACGCATCTATCGCTTTTTCGTATAATGCTGGCGGCACATTTTCTTTCGCAATGGATTTCGCCAGGTTCGGGTAATCCCCCAATTTATCGGATATATCTACCAGCTGTCCCTCTTTGGCAGCCTTGATGATCCCGTCCAGCTCACCGCCCCATGCAGGTCCGGTGTAAATGTCCGGCAAATCCTGTGTGGCGAAAATCTGGTTTACTTTCTCCGTCTCGCTGCCTTTCGTATACTCCCACTCCAAGGTAACGCCAGTTTTCTCTTTGATGACTTCCTCGACTGGGGTCATTCCATTATCCGATCCACCTGAGCCATTCCAATTGTGCAAGATTTTCAGTGTCTTTCCGTTCTCCCCTTCTACACCTTCCCCATTCCCTGATGAATCCGTGCAACCGCTCAGCAAACCTCCAACCATGATGGACACGAGCAAGATGGATACGCTTTTCGACCAAATCCTGTTCAAACCAATCGCCTCCTTGAATAAATGATCTCGGTAAAGCTCTAGCAAATTCAGGTCAGGATGATCTACCCTTTAACCGAACCAATCATAACCCCCTTCACGAAATATCGTTGTAGAAACGGATATATACATAAGATCGGGAAAACCGTAATGACAAGCAAGGCCATTCGAAGTGATTCAGGTGTTGCTCCTGCTCCGCCGACTCCACCAACCGTCTGCCCACCCTGCTGTGCTGCACGCTGCATCGAATTGGATAACGCCTCTGCTTCTGTCAGCATTTCTTGCAGTAGGGTCTGCACCGGTATCAAATCTTTGTTCGAGACGTAGTAGGCGCCCGAGAACCAGTCATTCCAGTGGGCTACCCCAATGAACAGCGAGATCGTTGCAAGTACCGGCCCGGAAAGAGGCAGAATGATGCGTACGAAGATTTGAAAATCACCATACCCGTCAATACGCGCCGATTCCTCCAGCTCCTCCGGTATGCCTTGTAGGAATGTCCGAATAATGATGATATGCATGAAGTTGAACAACAAGGGCAAAACGTATACCCAGAAACTATTAATCAGATGCAGTTTTTGCAGCGTAATGAAGAATGGAATAAATCCTGCACTGAAAATCGTAGGCAAAAAGATGTAAAAGGTAAAAAAGGAGCGACCTGGCAATGTTTTTTTGGAAAGTGCATAGGCCATGAGTGTACACAATACAACGTGGAGAAAAGTACCCAGCACGGTGCGCATAATCGTAATTTGATAGGCTTTCCAGATCCGTGCGTTATCGAATACCTGAGCATAGTTATCCAACGTGAATTGGCGGGGAAGAAAATAAATCGCGCCTTGCATCGAATCCTTACCGTCATTCAGTGAATAAGCCAAGATATATATAAACGGGTAAATCATCGAAAACCCAACCAAAGCGAGAAAGATATAGTTAAGTACCGAGAATAAGGACCATTTTCGTTCCATAAGGTCACCTCCTTAGAACAGGGATACATCACTGACTTTGCGGGCGATGCGATTAACGGTTACAACCAGAATGAGTGCGATAACACTTTGGAATAGTCCGACAGCTGCAGCGTAACTGAGACGCCCCTCTCGTATCCCGGAGTTAATGGCATGCACGTCCAGTACACTGCCAAGACTTGCGGTTGCCGGTCCATTCAGGAGAAGCAGTTGTTCATAACCTGCGCTCATCAGACTGCCCACAGCGAGTATGAATAATATGATTGCTACATTGCGGATACCTGGAAGCGATACATGCCACATCTGCCTGAAGCGTCCTGCACCATCCATTTTGGCAGCTTCGTAAAGCTGTTGATCAATACCCGCAATCGCGGCCATAAAGATGATGGAATTCCAACCGATATTCTTCCAGATGTCTGAACCAACGATCATCTGATAGAACCATGTTGGATTGTTCAGGAACTGGATCGACTCCGCTCCAAATGAACCCAATAAGTCATTGACTGGCCCCCCGTACGGCGTTAGGAGCCGTTGCATCAGCGTAACCACGACGATCCAGGATACGAAATAAGGCAAGTAAGAAAGGGTCTGAACCGTCTTTTTGAATTTGATCATTCGGACTTCATTTAAGAGGAGTGCAAGAATGATTGGCATCGGAAAGCCAATTAGCAGTTTCATGAGACTGATGATGATCGTGTTACGGATGATGTCACCGGATTGGTAGTAATTGAAGAACTGTTGAAAGTACTTAAGGCCTGCCCATGGACTTCCGGTGAATCCGCCCACGAAATTGTAATCCCTAAAAGCAACCTGAATTCCATATAGCGGTACATAGGAGAACAGGAAAAACCAGACGATTCCGGGCAGCATAAACAAATAAAAGAGTTTATGCTGCCAGATTCGCTTCATCAATCGATTGTTGCTCACTCGTGTCTTGATCACATTCCAACCTCTCCTTTCTCATGATGGACGGTCAACCATCCCAGCTATAGCTGTCCTAGCTTCAATCGTAACGTGATAATCTCAAATGGCATGAAGGATAGAACCATCTCGGATGCTCCTGCAAATGAAACGGGTGAAAGGATATTTTCCATAAGATCAGTCGTCCAGGCTTCTGTTATATGGAATCCAAGATGTAATGCCGTGGTGGCATGTGTTCCCGAAGTTTCATATAGACGGACGATGATGTCGTCTCCATCCTCGGCTTGTTTGACGGATTCCACCATGATGTGCGGATGGTCCGGCTGAAGAAATGCTTTGGAATACGGAAGCGTACCGTTCTGCTTCGCAGATACAGATGATAAGGAAACGGTACGAAGCGGAATGTTCAGTTCATTACCTCTTCGATAGATCTCGGCCTGAACATGGTTGCCTTGATGCGGATATAACGAGTAGGTGAACGTATGCTCCGCACGATCCGCTTCCGGATCAGGATACGAGCTGCTGCGCAGCAGATTCAGACCAAGCACATTATCGATGGCTCTATGACCATATTTACAATCATTGAGGAGGGCGACTCCATAATCAGGTTCCGATAAATCAATCCACTGATGAGCACATATCTCATCCTTGGCGAAGTCCCACATAGTATTCCGATGAGTGGGTCTGGTCAAACTGCCAAATTGGATCTCACAGTGAACCTGATCTGTACGGATATTCACCGGGAATGAAGTACGAAGCATTTTCCCGTTCTCTCTCCAATCCACGGTCGTCTCGAAATCAATACGTCTGCTGCCTTCTGTCAGAACCACGGTCTGGATCAGAGTGGATTCTCCATAGTTATATTCGAAGACCAGCCCGACTTTTGGACCCTCACGAAGCTCGCGAATGTCATGAAGTGTTAATGGCATACCTTTATGTGCGGAATAGTCATGACTGAAATCCCAAGCATCTCCTTCGTCGTGATACACACGAAGTGCATTTCCCGGAAGATCTTGCGGAATGACTTCCCGAGCTTCAGACTTGTCCCGGATGGAGATAATGGCTCCATTCGGATCAAACTTCACGATGAATGTGTCGTTCTCCACACAGCGTTCTTCAGCGGAAACGCAAACTTCCGACTCTTGTATTCCCGGAACTAACTGGGCGCATGATGCAATCTCATCTATAGGATCCTGGTCCACATGATCTGAGACCAGGGTGTATCCCATGGATGGAACCTGAACCTTACGCCAGCTTCCATTCGTGTGAATCCATTCCTGACGGTCCCAAGGCAATGAATTGAATATCACCACGGAGGAGCTGGATGAGGAATCGACATTTAATGAGATCTGGGCTGCCATATGGCTGTAGGTTTCGTTGATCATATTTTCTGTCTGGTCTAAAAGATATTCATAACGTAAGAGTGACTCATCGTACACACGCTTGATGGAAGACCCGGGAAGGATATCATGGAACTGATACAGGAGGACTTCCTTCCATATCGTTTCCAGTGTCTCAGACGGATAAGACTTGCCAAGCTGTGAAGCCACAAGTACTGAGGCGAACTCCAATTCGCGCAGTGCTTTCTCCATTTTCCGGTTATACCGCTTGCTTCGCGCCTGACTGGTCAGGGTTCCTTGATGCTTCTCCAGGTAAAGCTCACCGCGCCATGTCTGGAACCGTTCACGTTCTTCATTAAGCCGTTCGAAAAATTTCCACGAAGGCTCCTGTATAACAGGGGACAAACCAAGCAGGTTTTTCTCCCGTGTCAGCCGCTCCAAATGCTCTTCGCCAGGCCCTCCGCCTCCGTCTCCTATACCAAAGAGCATAAGTGCATGGTTAGATACATTCTTATCCAGATACCCCTGTTCAGCTTTGATGATCGAACGCGGAGCTGCCGGACTGTTGTACGTATCCTCTGGCGGCATATGCGTTAATACAGCTGAACCATCAATTCCCTCCCACAGAAAGGAATGATGGGGATGCCGGTTGTACTCACTCCAGGAGAGCTTCTGAGTCATCATGTAATCCACACCGGATTTCTTTAATAACTGGGGCAAACTTGCCGAGTAGCCGAATACATCAGGCATCCAGAGCGATTTCATTTCCTGCCCAAATTCCTGCTGAAAATAACGCTTGCCATACAAAATCTGGCGTACGAGTGATTCACCACCAGGCACATTGGTATCCGATTCTACCCACATGGCGCCTTGCGGTTCCCATCTGCCTTCACGTACACGTTCCTTGATCTGCTCATACAGCTTGGGATAATGCTGCTTGATCCAATCGTACAGCTGCGGCTGGCTTGCTCCGAACACATAATCGGGATAACGCTCCATCATGCGAAGCACAGTTGAGAACGTTCTAGCTCCTTTACG
Organism: Paenibacillus sp. FSL W7-1088; assembly: GCF_037969855.1. Taxonomy (NCBI): domain Bacteria; kingdom Bacillati; phylum Bacillota; class Bacilli; order Caryophanales; family Paenibacillaceae; genus Paenibacillus; species Paenibacillus sp. FSL W7-1088. The sequence continues at coordinate 3,377,392 of NZ_CP150216.1, read as the reverse complement.
GATCGTTTCACGGATCGGCCATAACCAGGCCAAATCTATATGAGCATGACCCACAGCGCTAACGGTTAAGACGGGATCGCCTCCCTCTAGGGATAGCTGTTCATTCAGTCGTTTCTTCGCTTGCTCGACATGCTCTTTGGAGAAATCGGTCAACTGTACAGAAATGTCATAGAGCGTCTGATAAATTCTCTCCTTCCGAGCGGAACCGTCATGGAGCTGCTCTGCCGTTTCCAAGAGCACCTCGGTATCGTAATAAAGCTCCCGAATATCTTCCCTGCAGAAGGCTATGAGTGCTTCTTTTAACGTGCCTCCCCGATACTTGCCGAACAGATCGTTATTGCCTGCATCTGCCCACACTTCAACTTCCTGTCCATTTACAGATGTCTCATGGAGCTGCACGACTCGTTTGCCAGGCAGACCTAATGAAAAATCAAATTCGGAGTTAATCGTCGTCAATCCTTGGATAGGTGAACCTTCATGGTCAACCAGACACAGCTCACCGTTGACATCCAGCAAGAGGACCGTGGTTTGGTTACCTGTGACTGCTGGAAGATTACCTGCAAAACGGAACCAGGCACAGTCCCATAACTCTCCCCATTGTTCTCCTTGCTTGAGTGTCACTTTCGTGCCGGTCATCCGTTCCTCGTAAGGTACGGGCTCTGGTGTAACCCAAGCCGTCACTTCCAATTCGGCAATCGGCTCATATATGGCTTCCCGAAGTTTATTTAACATCTGTTTTAACCGTTCCGGCCTTATCGGTTCGTAGGGCATGCTAGTATACTCCTCTCTGTTCTATCAATCAGGCTGTATTGTGAATTCAGGAAGTCCAGCGGACATGAACCTCTGCATTGTTCTCGTTGCCATGTTCGTACTGTAGAAGCACTGTCTTTGAATCCGGGTCCCATTCCCACACCACCGGGGCCATCTGCTCTTGAATGACATACTGGGCAGATAAGGGTCTGGCCTCGCAGTACAGCCTTGCTGTTGCCTTCATGTTGGCAGGCCCTCTTGCAATGAATCGAAAACCTGAGGCCGACTGGGACAGACCTTCTATTCGGGAAGAAGCAGCAATGACGAATACTTCTCCAGCCGTTGGACGACCCGCTTCAATATCATAGAGCAAGGCTTGCTCACCCGGATTCAGGGTCACCTGGCTGAGCACAGAGAGCTTGGAATCAAACAAATCCACAATCGGACCTGGAATGACTACTGCATCTTCGCTGACCGATTCATCGAGAACGGATACGATTAAATAGGGACCTCGTCTAATTTTGAAATATGGTTTCGATTCCCACTGTAGTTCTGGTCCGTGGACTGCTTCCATCGTTTCTTTGACAGATTGGCGCAGCCGATCAGCCCCTGCTTTGGATAAAGTGAAGTCAGCCGGATGTTCATTCAACCAGCAAACTCCCCCTTTTCCTACCGTATTGACACCTTCCCTTGTATCTTTCAGACCTAACTGTTCAAACAAATGTGCTCGAGGGGAGTTATACGTCGGATCTGACTGCCCTTGCTTGCGGTCATGATTCCACCACGCACGAATATCGTGATACGGGTCGCTGTCATCGCCAACATAGATTAACGCTCCGCCTGCCTGTACCCACTGTGCAAGGGCATAATGAATGTCCGGATATTCTGGTTTGATAAATTCATAGCTCAGTATGAGTACACGATAAGTTGCCAAGTAACCCGGATACCGCCTTACATTATCCAATTGAAGTGGACGGACCGGAATACCATGTTTCAATAACGGTAGTGTCAGACCGTAAAAAGGAGAGAAATCGAGCAGTTCTGTATCGCCATTCTCCTGAAATCCTTCAGGATCTGTTCCATCGTATTTGCCGGCATGAGGTGCATTGGGATCTGGCTTCATTCGTTGAAACATCGCTGAGTCTGCAATAAAAACACCAACTTGTAATGACTCCTCATCTGTTTCAACATCCTGATTCATGTTACCAAGGGTGTGCATGACTTGGAGCAAAGTTGTGGCATAGTCTGACGGAATTTTCTCCTTGCCAGAGCCATCCTCGGATGGATAAGTGCCTTGAAAGATTCGTCGTGGCCAAGGTGCGACTTCATAATGGGCAACCCCGGGATGCAGCAGTGAGGCAACCACCGTTTTTAAATAGTTCTGGCGGTAATCAGCCCAGGTGTAATTCGGGTTATCCTCGATCGGATCATGCAGGAACCACATTCGTCTGTCGGTCCCACGAACCAGTTCCTGCATGACGCCGTATTCAAGGTAAGCGGTTTCAAACGTACGTTCCTTACGCAACCCTTCATACACATTGGGGGTTCGGGATGTCCCGGTCCAGATCTGTGCAATAAACCCATCGATGGAGGGCAGCTCTAAGAGCTGAGATTGTGGACTAACAATGCGCCACTGTGTGTAATTAATCAGACTATGGGTCGGAACATAAAAGCGAAGAACACGATCATAACGTTTTAACGCGTAGTCCTTCATCTCGGCACATAATCGGTCCAGGACACGTGTATATAAATATGCCTTTAATTTGGAAGCTCGAAATTGTGCATCAGGTGAAGCATGTGGCGGAATCCAAGGCTCTTTGTAATACAACTGCCATTCCCGTTTAAAAGCTTCCGAATAGCCTCCGTTTACCCAGAATTCAGGTTCCTCCAGATGGATGGCTTCCACACCGGCGTCAACGGCAATACGTATTCGATCCGCTATGTAACGGCCATAGGAAATGGTAGGCACCATGTATGGAATAACTGGTTCGCTCCCATGAAGAATCATGCTGCCTTCCCGGTCCATTTGAGCTTCATCCCAATGTGTTGCCCCATCGACCTCGCCATCCAGATAGCTGTTATAGGTCCCCCAAGCAACTCCTGTCATCAGGTGAACCACATAGCCTTTTTCTTTCCACTTCCGAATGCGTTCCTGCATCGACTCATCAATCCCGTAAACCATCACAAAGTCCGTCTGCAGATCATAATCGGGATGGTAAGCAGCAGATTCTTGAAATCCGGTACGCTCTTCCTTTCGATCTCGTGCCATCTTCTTATCCTCCCCAGCTCGTATTTGATTTGGGTTGCAATGTATGACTATCCATCTTTTTCTAGACTATAATATATGATATGAATATATTCAATATGTTTTTTATACAAACCTAAAAAAACCTTCTCCGCTTCTCTACGGAAAAGGTTTTCTTGTCTTGTGAAAATTAAGCTTGAGAAACCGTTCCGGTGGTTTGACGTACAACCAACTCGGGTTCAATCAGCATTTTGCTATAACTTTTCGCTTCCCCACGACCACGTAATACTTCAAGTAATTTAACAGCGGCCCGATACCCCATATCCCGCTCAAACTGCTTCACATGGGTAAATATACTGAATTCCTCCACGATGGAGGTGGGATCATCGAAGCTTACAATCGATACATCTTCAGGCACTCGAAGTCCTGCTTGCTTGGCCATTTGATAGATTTGCACACCTAACCTGCCGTTAAGCGAAACATAGGCTGTGACCATTCGGTTTTGGATATATCGATACAAAGGGTGTGCCTCCGCCTCCTTAAGTTCACTTAACGGCTGGAAATCCGTGATCATATGAGCAGGATTGATTAACGCGCCTTTGCCTTTTAAAGCCTCAATATAACCTTCGATCCGCTCCTGAACCGTAACTGTCTGAAGAGGTGAATCCGAGCAAATAGCGATATCCCGGTGTCCAAGCTCCCATAGATGCTCCACAGCCAGCCTCGTGCCCCGTCTGCCATCTGCAGCAATATAATGTGTCTCGACCCCTGGCAAATAACGGTCCATCAGTACAAAAGGAAAACCCGAGAGCTTCATCCCCAGAATTTCCTCGTTGTAGTTCTCTTCATCAACAGGAAAAATTAACAGACCTTCTGCTCCGAGCGCCTTCATTTCCTTGATGACGTCCTTCTCTTTATCCACCTTGCCATGCGTAAACATGATCATGCTGCGATATCCTTCCTCACGCAAGGCTTGCTCAATGCCCTCAACGAGCCGAATGGCAAAATAATCATGGATGGAGGGCACAATGATGCCAATCATTCCCGTAGACAGCGTTCCCTCTCTGCCCTTTATCGTGGTCGCTTGCGTTGAGGCCACAGAAGCACTATCTGTTTCTTCAGCTACAAAACTGCCTTTCCCCGGCACACGCGCAATTAACTTTTCATTGGCTAATCCGGTTAAGGCATTGGCAACCGTAATTTTACTGACCTGAAACTGATCCATCAGTTCCTTCTCTGTCGGTATGCGATCACCGGGTTTCATATTTTCTTGAGTTATGACATGTCTGATATAGTCCTGGATTTGTTGATACAGTGGAATTCGATCATTTGTACTCATTTTGATCACATCACCAATTCATTCATAATATTTGAGATATATAATATATCCTTTCACCTGCAAGTGCAATAAACAAGCTGCGCTTATCTGCAGTTGCAAACAACATCTCCTTGATATCATCGCATTAAATATGCCTGATTTCCAGGAATTATGGGAAGTTTTGTCGAACCTCTTGTAAAATTATATATGAATATATTTAATATGTGTTGGATAGAGATGTGTGGATTGGCTTTTGACCAAAAAAGGAGGGTGGGTATTACGAAGGCACAGCTCTAATTCTTGACTAAAACAAGGAGTGAATTCGCCATGGCTCGTAGATTCACGATGCTCTGTTTAGCTCTCATATGCGCTTTTTCATTAACCGCCGGCGCTGCTTCAGCTTCGGAAACGGATGTACAGACAGCCAAACCTGATGGGTCCAAACACCGTGAACTGCCAAGTTTCAAAAACCCGAAACATTTGGACGCAGCCGACATCTATGATGCGCCAGGTGACATCAAATTGTTGCTGGGAACATTACAGGGAATCGTTAACAGAGAACAACCGCGAATCTATCTGATTGAGTCCCAGGAAGAAGGAAAACTGACCTGGCTTAAGGACATCAAGGTGCCTTACACGCTTCATCAGGATTATTGGGAAGTGTTCTCTGCTTATCGCAGCGAAGTCAAAGGCATGGTTGTATATGATCCCGAAGTACCTGATTCGATCAACGTAGCAACCACGCTCGCAGGACTAAAGAATGCTGTGGTTGCAAGTCCCGAGTTAGCAGCCAAATTGTCCAAAGCGCCTTACAAATTAAAGATTATGGATGACCTGCGGGGTAAATTCAATAATCGAATGGATGCCTATACCTGGCAATATGAGAATCTGTGGAAGAAAACGAACCACCAGATGTTAATTGGACTTGATCCGGATACAGCGATTCGCATCCCGTCCGGCATGCCTGAATCCTTTGTTACGATCGCGGAGGAAAAACAACAGATTCGGGATGCAAGCAACCGTGATACGTATTCCCTGGATCTTTCTTCACTCTTGGGAAAATCTTCGGTATATCTCCGATTTGATGACGCCTTTACTCAGGATGGCTGGGGACCGGCTGTACATGAGGTTACGGTCAAGGCGGATGGAAAAGAGATCGCAAACTTCATCGCAGGAACACCGGAAGAAGAACAATTCCTGTATGATAGACAAAATTCCAAGGTCGCTGAAGGTCAAGGCGGCCACCGTTTCGCCGATAATGGCAATTATTTTGTGTATGAATTCACTCCTCCGGCAGGTACTCAGAATCTGACGGCTGAAGTGGACATGTGGAATCAGTATAAAGTATCCGCAGGTAATATCCGCCCTCTCTCCGCTGAGCAGCGGGAGCCCTACGCATATTTAAGGGATTATGCAGTCGCTAATAAAGCGATGGTATTCTGGTTGGATTCCAATGTGCCTGAGCAAAAAGCCCTCTTCGAGAAGATCATGTCTGATGTAAAACCCGGAACTCCCTACCTTGGCTGGTTTAGCAATGATGTCGAAGGTGAGTTCAGCTCCGTTGAGATTGCATCTCGATATGGCGTCTATGTTCTTGCAGCCGATTGGTTCAGCAACCTGACTGTTTTCTCGGGAACCAAACCGAAGCTCACCCCGGTGAAAAAATCTCCGCGACCTGCACTGGAGAATAAAATCTATGTAACGTATACCTTTACGGAAGGCGATAATTTTCAGTATAACCAGCATCGGATGCGTGTGATGTGGGATGATCCGGCCAGAGGTAAGGTTCCGATTAACTGGACTTCAAGCCCGCTTCTCTACGAAGGTGCACCAGCAATATTGAATTATTATGTGAACACAGCAACCCCGAATGATCTGCTGATCGCAGGACCGTCCGGTGCAGGATACTTCTATCCAGGGGCTTGGCCCGACACAAGCTTCCGGCAATTTTTGCAGCAAACCGAAAAATATATGAAAAAGACCGGCATGACCATTCCTTATGTGTTGAACCGTGTAGACAGCGAGAATGTACCTCTCACGCCATTTAAAGCCAAGGCTTACGCGCAGGATTACAATGCACCCGGCTTATTCATCAGCTACGAAGACAACTATGGAGTGGAAATCGTTGACGATAGCCTGCCCGTATCCACAATTCGTGGGATAAGCACCGTACAGGACGGATTACAGGTGCTAAATGATGCGAAGGCGAATTGGGATGGCAAGTCTCCGTTGTTCGTTTCTCTTGGATTGCTTGCATGGAGTACGACTCCATCCGATGCACTGGCGATCACTGAAGAGCTCGGATCGGAATTCAAGGTGATCCGTGCTGACGACTATTTCTCCTTAATCCGAGAAAGTTACCACTTACCCGCGAGCAAGTAATAACCATACTTACAATGAAATTGCAGACGCCTAAAAGCATCGTACCCTGAGATATCGGGTACGATGCTTTTTTCGGATGAAACCTCACCGCTGAATTACCATTAGTTCAACAATAACACCGGAACATAACAGCACCGCACCACATGATCTTTCTCTTGGAAAGACTCAGGCAGGCGCTGGCCTCGAATAATTACTATCCTATTACCCTATCTTCCACTCAAATGCCTACTTCTTCACTGGTTTACCCGGTTTACCTGGCTTATCCGCTTTGCCTGCTTCCAGCTTGGCAGCCCCTTCCAGCAGAAATACGCCGCTGAGCTGAGCGGTAAGGTCGAGTGGGTTCTGGGCTGCTTTGCCCCAAGCCTGACCGAATAATCCAGTATCCCGGCTACCTTTCAGCAAGGCATCGGCGTTGCGATAAATCGCCTTTTTCAGGCTTTTGCTATGCCCGACTTCATACATCTCAACCATGTAGCGGATCAGTATGCCTTTGAACAACGCACCGTCCCCGTCGCCGCCCTCTTTAAATATACCCGTCTTCTCATCCGTTAAGGTCTTCAGAGAACCTGCTGCCGTTTTCTCGGCATCTTTCAAATACGTCTTCTTCCCTGTTATCCGGTAGAGTTCAACACCTGCTCCGATAAAAGTACCCTGATTGTAAGTGAAGATCCATGCTTCATTCACATCCAGTGTGCCATCCTCCTTCAGCACCAAACCATCCGCTACCAGCCCTGTTTGAGGATTTACCAGATATTGTTTCTCCCAATCATATATTTTTTGGGCCCACTCCAGATCCCGCACATCGCCAAAACGTTCATACAGCCTTGCAGCTAAGATGGCGGCAGGCCCGCTGGAGCACGCATTTCGGTTATATCGCTGATCCTTTTTCCAAGCCATACCCCCAAGCTCATCATCCCACCAGGCGGTCTTGATGTCATCCCACAACTCCAATACGTATCCCTTCATCTCTTCACTGCCTGTTGCATCATACAGACGAAGCCCGGCAAGCGCGAGCCATTCCATATCATCGTAAAATTCATTGTGAAGTGAGCCGTTGCGTGCAATGATACTGCGAACAAGCTCTTCCGCACGTGCAGTGTACGCCTCGTCTCCTGTACGTTCGTATCCGTCCACCAATGCATCGACCGCATGAGCCTTCCACCAGTAATTTAAGGCCTGTTCACCTTCGGGTGTTGATGGATAAGCATTATTCATCATTTTTGATGCATCATCCCAGTAATATTCATACAGCTTCTCTTGCGCCCACTGCGCCTGATCGGCATAGCGATTCTTGCCGCCGCTTGTTGCCCCCATGGTGGTGACCAGAATAAGGCTGAGTACCAGCGTGAGGCTCACCATTTTCCTTTTGCTCATCAGATCCCTTCCCTTCTCGAATTGACGTATAACTAACAGTTCACTCATAAAGCAGGGTTAATCCTTCGCTGCATCTAAGTTCGCGCCTGTCCCTGACGTGTTCCTTGTTCCTTCACCCCCTTCCACATTTCTCAGGCAGAACGGCTAATGATGATAACCAGAATTACTCTTTTACGGCTCCGAGTACGATACCGTGGATTAGATAACGTTGCAGAAAAGGATAAATCAGCAAAATGGGAATCATGGATACCAGAATCTTGGCAGAATTCAACGTTGTATTAGAGATTTTATTGAACTGCTGCAGCTGTTCGACCGAAAGATTCTGCATCTGATCGCGTGTGAGACTCAGCTGTTGCAGATAGGTCTGGAGCGGGATTTTGGAGCTGTCGTTAATCAGAATGATCCCGTCAAAGAAATTGTTCCAGTGCCCCACAATGACAAACAGCATGATCGTTGCCAGACTCGGCATGGAAATGGGAATGAAGATTTGGAGCAAAATTTTAAGCGGACTGGCACCGTCAATGAATGCGGCCTCTTCCAGTTCCTTTGGAATTCCCTTGAAGAAGTTCATGAGGAGAATTACATTAAAGACAGGAACTGCCCCCGGCAAAACTAGCGCCCAAATGCTGTTGATCAATCCCAACTTGCTGATGACCATATACCAGGGTACGATTCCGCCGCTGAACAGCATTGTAAACACAATAATCCACATATAAGTGTTTCTCGATCTGAATTGTGTGACGCTTCGTGACAACGGATAGGCCATGAGAATAGTCAAAAACATGTTGATTGCTCCTCCAAGCACCACCCGCTCGACCGAGATCAGAAAAGCCTTCCAAAACTTCGTATCATTCAGAATCTGGCCATACGATGAGAAATTCAGCTCCACTGGAAAAAAATAGACCCGACCTGCATTAACAGCCGTACTGCTGCTGACAGACACCATAATGGTATTGACAATCGGCGCCAAGGACATGAACGTAATCAGAATTAACGCAAACATAATCAACAGGCGGGATAGCCTGGAGCCGAGCGATTTGGATTGAATCATGCTAACCCTCCTAGAAAATTCTGTACCCCGCATACCTTGAAGCCAGTCTGTAAGAAATCACGATCAGCACAAAGCTAATCACCGATTTCATCAGTCCAATCGCGGTTGCAAACGAATATTGCATGTTGATCAGACCCATACGGTACACAAAAGTATCAATAATATCACCCGTTTCATATACCAGCGGATTATACAGGTTAAACACCTGATCAAAACCCGCATTCAGTACATTGCCAAGACTCAGCGTACCCAGCAGGATAATCGTCGGGAACATACCTGGCAGCGTGATATTCAGCGTCTGTTTCCAGCGACTTGCGCCGTCCATTGCGGCAGATTCGTACAAGGCCGGATTAATTGCCGTTAATGCAGCCAGATAAACTATCGTCCCGTAGCCAAATTCCTTCCACGTATCCGTCACAATGAGCAGCGGCCTGAACCAGTCATTACTTGCCAAGAACATAATTCGCTCCAGTCCGAGAAACTCAAGGAAGTTGTTCACCATGCCATCGAAGGAAAAGATCATGGTCAGCATCGTGCCCAGAACCACCCAGGACATAAAATGCGGCAAATAGACGATGGTTTGAATCGTACTTTTGAATACTTTCAGACGCACCTCATTTAACAGCAGAGCGAATACGATGGGTACAATCAACCCTAGAGCAATCTTTCCAACTGCGATGACCAATGTGTTAATGAAAATCTGCTTCGCGTCTGGCAGTTGAAACATATACGTGAAATTGGATAACCCTGCCCATTTGGACCCGAATATTCCTTTGGCAGGAATGAACTTTTGGAATGCCATCACAACCCCCAACATCGGTACAATTGAGAAAATGAACAGCATGATCATGCCAGGCAGCAGCATAAAATGATAGGTCATTTCGTCAAAGGTTTTACGTTTCTGTTTCCTCCCGTAACGCACTTCCCGCTCTTGATTAACGGTTGTTTCCATTTGCGCCATTGTCCTTTCCACCTCCACCATGCCTAATTGAACAGACTTTATCGGCGAAAGCCCGTGCGGAAGTCCTGAAGTCCACCATCAAGCTTCCGCACCTAAGCTCACGCAATCGTTATCTTTTGCTCATCTCGTTAACTTCTTCTGTAATCTCATCGCCACCCGTACGTTTCCAAGTGTCGACAAACGTATCGAATTCATCTACAGGCGCTTCCCCCATAATGATCTTGAGCATGGTTTCCTCTTCTAGCTTCTGCAGATTCGCCCACTTCAGCTTCATCGTCTCGGTTGTTCCATAAAAGCCTGCGGGGATCACTTCCAGGTTCGGATTGTTTGCCTCACGCTGCCCTTCGATCCGGGAGAGGTATTCACCGTAGGTGTTTGCATCAATCGCATTTCCTTTCTCTTTGAATTCCTGATAGGCCTTGAAAGAAACCACTCGGTCTTCCTGAACAGCAGAAGCATCACCAGCCTCATCTGCCTTGATCAGATCATCGTAATAACGCTTGAGTACGTCATCATAATCCACTTGCATCGGAATCTGGGTAGGATCATTGTTCCAGCGGCTTGCATCGGTCAGCAGCTCGTCAGGATGCTCTTTCTTGTAATTGATCGCGTCCTCCGTTAAGGAGTACAGGAAATCCGTTGTTAAATTGACTGATTTCATTATTGCTTCAGGATGTGCAAAGTCCTTCTTCACAACGACGATACCGCCGCCCACCGGGTCTTGCCGGATCGTCTTGAACTTGCCATTCTCATCCACTGGTGCGGATACAGCAACCCAGACTGCTTCTGGATCTTGCTTAATGGAGTCCTTGTAGTTGGTGTAGCCGATCCACCATGGATTAAATACCATTCCGGCCTGTCCGTTGATGACGAGAGCTTCCTTCTCTTCATTCGATCGGACAGCAAACTGTTTATCTATTAAACCTTCTTTATACATGGCGCTCAGTTCTGCCAGCGCTTGCTTTACTTCAGGCTGAACAGATCCATACTCAACCTGACCTTCTTTCTGTATCCAGTTCATGGGGAAGGCACCGTGCGCAGCAAAGATTGGCGTAAAGTTCATCGCATTGGAATCCATGACCATGCCTACCGTTTTGCCCGTTCCCGAGACATCCTTCTCTATAAATGTTCTCGCGAGATTCCATACATCCTCGACAGATTCCGGCAGCTTCGCACCGACCTTATCTACCCAGTCCTTCCGGACCCACAGCAATTGGTGCTGGTTTCCGATATTCGTCATGGGCAGACCCATGATCTTACCGTCCACCTTCACCTGATTTAACAGCAAGTCTCCGTAGGAACCATAAATATTTTTAACACCCTCGGATGCTGTCTTCTCGTAAACCTCTGTCATGTCGGCAATGAGATCGTTATCCACCAGTTGATTAAATATTTCACGGCTGACAAGCATTACATCCGGCAGATCGCCAGTGGTCATTGAAAGTGACAGCTTCTGATCCATATCATCTGTTTCCCAAGCTACCTTGGCTTTGACGTTCACCCGGTCTTCTACATAGCGTGTAGCCAGATTGTTTTCAATGGTATCGCCGGCAGGCAGGTTGTTCACATGATTGGTATTTCGGCCAATCGTAAATTCCACGGGTGTCTCATATTTACCATAAGGTTCATAGTCCTGTTGTGAAATTTGCGGTTGTGTGCTTTCGTTATCGCCTCCGGTACAGCCACTGATTACAGCCATCATCATGCTGCCGATCAGCAGTGCAGCCATCTTGTTACGCTTCTTCATCCTGTCATCCCCTTTATCTGATTTGAATTTTGATAACCAAATTGTATGCGTTTTCATAAATGGCGTATATGCCACATTTTTCGGATATGTAACACTTTTTTTATGACCTGTACTTCACTTATTTCTCTGTATTAAAAGATTCTTACAGGAAGAAATAAGCGGTTGCCACAGCAACCGCTTCAGTACTAACCCTATGTTTTTAATATAACTGCACACGATCATGTGGCAGGAAGGACGATTGACACTTCCGTTCCGATGCCTGGCTCACTGTGAATAACAAGCCCGTAGTCCCGACCATAATACAGCTTGATTCGGTCATTAACGTTCCGAACACCACATCCGCCGTTCTCTCCTGTTAACAAACCTGCGGTCTGCATAGGCGTCATGCCAACACCGTTATCACGAACGGTTAATTTAATCCCCTCTTCCACCCGGCTAACCACTATGTGAATGTGACAATCGGACACAGCTGCCTCCACAAAACCATGCTTGATGGCATTCTCCACAATCGGCTGCAAAATAAAATGAATCACCTCGGTATGTAGTACATCATCATCGATATGATAATCCACATCAAATCGACCATCGTTCATGATGAGCTGCAAATCCAGATATGCCTTAATATGCTGCACCTCAGCCTCAATGGTGGCCATATTCCTCCCCTGATTAAGTGTTGTTCTATAGAAACGAGCTAATGCAGATACAATATAACTCGTTTCGATATCCGCCCTTTTCTCGGCTCTCCAGCGTATAAATGAAAGTGTATTGTACAGGAAGTGTGGGTTGATCTGACTGATCAACTTGTTATATTCACTTTCTTTCTTGGCGATTTCGGCGTGATACACCTGGGAGATCAGGCTGTTGATCCTGGTCAGCATTTTACCGATACCGTTAGTCAGCTCACCGAATTCATCTCTGGATGAACTTCGGATAATCACATCCAGATTGTTCCGCTCTACCTTGTCCACCTTGTTCTTGATATGGATAATTCTTTGCGTAAAATTATTAGAAATGACATAAATGAGCAGGAAGGTAATCATCAGGCTGAGGATAATAACAAACAGCGTAATTTGAAAAATACTCATTGCGTTGGCGTACGCATTGGTATTCAGCAGATTATAGTGAATGGTCCAGCCGTTGTTGGCAAGTGAGCGGCTAAGACTCAGATCGCCAGACTCCTTAACTTTCGAACCTGCGGCCACAGCAGCACGCTCGTGGTTTTCCTGAAAAATCACATGCTGCTTCGCATCCTCAATATAAACGGCTACATGTTCCGACAGATTGTCCAGGTCGGCAAAGATGCGATCATGCTGAATGGAGATCACCATAAAATTGCTGTCTTTCGGATTGCTGATCAGTTCCTGAACGAGATAAAGCTTCTCCCCCTCCACAATCCAGCGCCTGCCTCGAAATCCGTCATACCAGGACTTGCTCTTCAGCTCCCCGATTGGCAAAATATTATTGCGGATTCCCAACAAATCTCCTGACGTATAAAAGGTAATGTCTTCAATATCATCATCCATCAGCCGGATGTTCGAGATCAACGGCTCGAGAATGTCCCGGAAATCCAGGTACATATGATAATAATTTCCCTCGTAGTCTTTCGTAAATATTTGCGATAAATCCCGATTAAGCACCATGAACTCACTTAACGTGTTATACCGATTAATCTTATAATCCATAATGTTAGACACCTGGTCCAGACTCGCTTCTGCTTCGCTCCGCAGCTCCTTCATTTGAATTCGGTAGGACTGAATGAAGGAGAGCAGTCCAAGCAGAAGAATCGGGATGAGTGCAATCACCAAATGCGACAACAGCAGCTTGTTGCGGAACCTGATATCATTGAATTTGCTCTTGATCCATCCGATCATGAAGCACCCCGCACTCTCTGAACTGTAACGGACTGACACCGAACCTGTTTCGGAACAGCTTGGCAAAATAAGAATGATTGTCGATGCCAACGGCACCTGCAACATCATTGATTTTCATATTCGAATGAGCGAGCAGATGGCTTGCACGCCGCAAACGATAATCGGTCAAATATTTCGAGAAGTTTTCCCCGGTCTCTTTTTTAAACAAAATGCTCAAATACCCTGGCGATAAATAAACATCATGGGCTGCCTCGGACAATGAAATATCTCTCTGATGGTTATCCTTCACATAATCCTTCACCTGTCGAATGACCTTCGATTCCACAGATTCCGGTTCGGGACCTCCGGCATAAGCACGGATTTGCGTAATATCTTCCATCACCTGTAAAAACTCTTCCTTGACCAGTGGCTTGAGCAAATAATTCACTACACCCAGCCGAATCGCGCTGCGGGCATATTCAAATTCATCATAACCGCTGCAGATGACAATCTTTATATTCTGTTGTGTTTTCCTGGCTTGTTTGCTAAGCTCCAGTCCATCCATAAGCGGCATTTTGACGTCGGTGATGAGGATATCGATCGCGTTCTGAACCAGAATTCGCTCTGCGCTCATCCCGTTCTCAGCTTCCAGTACTTGAAAGGGAAAGCTGTAGTGAGAGATCAAATCCTTAATGCCTTCTCTTTGAACGCTCTCATCGTCAACAACAAGAACATTAAACATCGTGACATCTCCTTTGCAAGTGAAAGTGAAGAAAACGATAAGTTGGAATATCTTTTTTTCCATGGTATGCCAGTCATATCGTAGTATATCATAGATTTTTGGAAAGGCTTTCAAAATGGTATTTCGCCACCTATCAGGCAACAATGTCCATGATATAAGTCCCCAGCGATATAAAAATCTTACCTGAAATAGCAAAAAAGCCGCCATGAAGGCGACTATTTTCCGTACACATGCTATCCTTTAACCGCACCCAAGGCAACGCTGCCTATAATTTGTCTGGAGAATATCGCAAAGACAATGATAATAGGCAGAATCGAGATCGCCACACCCAAATACAACAGTCCGTAATCCATTCCATAATATCCTTGCACCAGTGCAACGAGTACCGGAAGCGGATATTTATCCAGGGAAAAGAACAAGACCAACGGCGTTAGGAAATTATTCCAAGAACCGATAAAGGTGAATATGCCAAGGGCCGAGATAGCCGGGCCCAGAATGGGCAAAACAATCTGATTGAACGTACGGAACTCCCCTGCACTATCCACACGTGCCGATTCAATAATCTCGTCCGGAATGCTGCTCTCCATAAATTGTTTGATAAAAAATACATTAAATGCATTCGCCGCTGCCGGCAAAATGATCGCTGCATAGCTGTCCAGCAAGCCTAGCGTACTGAACAGGCGATACATCCCGATCAGTGCGAGCTGCCCAGGCACCATCATGGTCGCAAGCAAAAACAGGAATAGCCCGTTGCGACCTTTGAATTTGAACTTCGCGAAGCCATATGCCGTCAGGGAACCGATATACAAGGATAGCACCGTAGACGTTCCCGCAATGAAAAAGCTGTTGGCAAACCCGCGCCAGATGTTGATTTTGGAAGCCATGTTCGTATAATTATCCAACAGGAACGGTCCGGGCAGAAACGTAAATGTCGATGCAATCGTTGCATTATTATGAGTGGAATAGATGAGCATGAGATAAAATGGAATGATACAGATCACGGCAAGGCTAATCAAACATAGATAAATAATGACTTTGCCCAGTGTCAGACGCCTTACAGTATCGTATTGCTGTATAGTGACTTTTGGTTGTTCGACTGGTTTGACGGTTTGCATTTCATTTCCCCCTCCCTATGCACGGCTCTTGCGCTTCGTCATCATGAAGGATACGACCGATAGCAGGATAATGATGATGAACAGACAGAATGCAATGGCCGCCCCATAACCAAAACGTGTACTTTGGAATGCCACATTATACAGATACATAATACTCGTCATGGCTGCACGATCCGGGCCACCCGTTCCATTCGTCAATGTAAACGGCTGATCGAAAATCTGAATGCCCCCAATAATAGACGTGATCATCTGAAACAGAATGATTGGGCGCAGCATTGGAACGATGATATGAATGAAAATATGTTTCTTTTTCGCCCCATCCATTTGAGCGGCTTCCTGCAGAGCGGGATCAATACCCTGAAGACCTGCCAGATAGATGACCATGGAGTAACCAAAGTATTGAAAGAACAGGATGGATGAAACGATCAGTCGCATAAACCAGGGATCATTTTTCCAGTTAATCGGGTCATCGATCAGTCCTATTTGAACCAGAAAATGATTCAAACCGCCGGATTGCCAATCAAAGATCAGACTTACAAGCAGACCCAATGATGCTGCGGTAACGATATTGGGGAAGAAATAAACTGCTCTGAAAATGTCTCTTCCCTTAAGCAACTTGTCATTGAGAATAAAGGCGAGTACAAGCGAAACGGTAAGCTGTGGGACTACAGAGACACCCCAGATAAACAGGGTATTAAATAACGTCTTGTAGAACAACGGATCTTGCAGAACAGCAATATAATTACCTATTCCGACGAAGTCCGGCGTAGTAATCCCGTCAAAGTTGGTGAAGCTGATATAGAGAGAATACAGAATGGGGTATAGTCCAAAAATGGCGAAAAGAATAAAAAACGGAGCAATGAAATAGTATCCGTAATGGTCTTTGCGGATTGACTTGGCAAACATGATTTGTACCCCCAGTCATCGGATGATTAAAAGGTATTTGCTTACTTCTAAGCTAATCCACTTCCAGCTCCGGAAATCTCAGTTTGACATCACGCTTGATTCGTTTTACGGCTTCTTCTTTGGTTAGAATGTCGTTATTGAGATACAACTGGAGTACATTTTTGAAGATGTCATTGTTAATGATTGAGTCATATTTGGTTCGCTCATATACCGGGACCTGCTTGGCTGCTTCCGAGAAAAATTCAAAATGCTTCTGCCCTCCCAAATACGCTGAAGATACAGAACCTGCAAGCTGATCATTCACGACCATATTGCTTGTGAAATAGTCCTGTTCCTTCGCAAGTTCAGACAGAAAATCATGATTAAAGTTATAAAACTCAATAAACTTCCAGGCCAAATCCTTTTTGTCACTTTTGCTGTACATCGCAATATAAGTTCCACCGGCACTAAAAGCGGATGGACCAGGCGCAAGACCCCACAATCCTTCGGTATCGGGAGCGTTCGCCTTAAAGGTGTATTGCAATGCCCAGGTTGCTCCAGGATAGAACATCACTTGGCCTTTTTGCATCGAAGCCGCATATCCGGCACTACCATCATCCAACTCTGCAAGCACATGCCGCTGACGGGCTTCACGAACAAGGTCAAGCACCTTCATGTAAGTGGGATCGATGACTAACTTGCCATCCTTAACCCAAGGAATACCATCATATGAATTGGATATCGCATTCCAGTTGGCAAGGGCGTGAACTTTATTTCCACTTTGCTGCTCTACCCTTTCTCCAATCTCGAATATCTTCTCCCATGTATCAATTTGCGGCCCTACCTTCTCCGGATCGTCCGTACCCAAGTATTCTTTAGCCAAATCTCTCCGATAGTAAATGCCCCCAGGCGTTCCCTGATAACCGATTGCTCTAACATTTCCTTCACTATCCTTCTCATTGGCCTGCACAAAAGCGTACTGCTCTGAAATCAGTTCATTGGCGTTGTACGGTGCTGCCGATAAATTCTCCAGATAAGGCACATCAATCAGCTCTCTTATATTTGCATTCTCGATCATAAACACATCCGGAGCCTTGGACGTTGTCTGTAAGGCGGACTTAAGCTTGGTGATATAGAAATTGCCCGGAATATTAACAAAGTTCACCTTAATGTCCGGATATTTCTCCTCGAATTTCTCAATGGCATAGCCTGCTTCATCCGTAAAACTCCAAACGGTAATCTCTTCCTGCTTGGGCTGGTTGGCTCCATTGGGTTGGCAGCCGGACACCATTATCACTGCGCTTACGAGTGCAATCATGGAGATATATTTAAGCTTAAACTTCTTCATGGGCCCCCTCCTTCAAAAAGGAAACGCTTACAATTTATTAGAGTATATGGATTTTGGAGAAGGCTTTCTCTCCAAATATTGTGAATCATCCTTCATATGTTGTGATATTTGTACGATGCTTCTTGCGAAATTCAGACGGAGTGCAGTCATTATATTTTTTGAACAGACGGTTGTATGAGTTCACATTGTTGAATCCATGACCAATGGCAATATCCAGAATGGATTCTTCGCGAAACAATAACGCCCACTCCGATTTGATGATTCGAAAATGATTCAGGTATTCCATCAATGTGATTCCTTTAATCTCTTTGAACAATTTACATACGTGAAATTTGCTGAATTTGATGTGCTCTGCGACCTGATCGAGTTTAATGGGTTCAGCGTAGTGCTCCTCCAGGTATTCACAGACCGATTCGAGAAATTCGAATTTTTTGGAAGGCGTACAGGGCCAAGCTGAAGTTATTTCATCTGTAATCGGTGCCTTTGTACGCAGCATATGAACAATGAGATCATATAATCTGGCCACCATTAACCAGCGATATCCCGCCTGCCGATCCTTCTCTTCATTTGCTAAGGCATCTATATATTTCCCAAGGTTTTTCTCATGACAAAGGCTGCACGGGATGACCGTTGTTTTATTGAAAAGCTCACCCAGGTCCTGGGTTTCTCTTTCGGTTGTGAAGCTTCCCGTTAATAATTCCAGTCGAAACAGGATAATGGTTAAATGATCTGTACCTGGCAAGAAACAGTGAATGTCTCCGGGTTTAATAAGCAGCACATCTCCGTGTTCAAGGCTAAATATATGGTTATTGATGCCAATTCTCGCGCTTTTCCCATTGACTACAACCATTTCAACCTCTTCATGCCAGTGTGCGGCAAAATTAAACTGTTCCTCGGTATGAATCACCCGGATTGGAAAACCCTCTGTCATATGACCTGTTTCAAGAAAAGTAGGTACACCCATCGAATCACCCTTTCCACATTTTCCAGCGTAACAAGGATCTATATAAATTGAATTAAAGAATATTTACACTTGCCACGCCGATGACAGAACAACCTTCCGATCGCTGTTATCCCCAGATTGTATTGAATCCCTTTTTCAAAGGAAAAATCCAGCGATAAAGGTGAGGTGTATGCTTCCGATGCAGCTTTCTTCCAGAAAGCTTTTAGCTCCGCTTCTTCAGGTTATTTCTGCCCTCTCCGTTCTCGTGTAAATGTTAAATTCAATTTCTAGTTATCATTATTATGCATCAAGTATAGCTGTCCCTTCTAATCGAGCTTAAAAAAACAGTTGGAGAAACAAAAAAACTCCCCAACATTTGTTAAGGAGCTACTGTACTGATCTATCTATTTACAATCGGTTGCGAACACGCACGCCATCATAAGTCAAATGAAGCAATTCGGTTTCTTGGGACAGGTTCAATCTTTACCCGTTTTCTTGATCCATTCGTAGATGCTTTGCAAATTGGACTTGAAATACGTAGTAAAAAACCAGTCCTGATAGGCTAATGGTACAGTAATTTCGTCCAAACTTTGGTTTCTTTGAGCAGCATCAGTCACGATTTCCAATAAATCCGTTATGTAAGCTCTGACTTCATGCAGTGCGTTCAATGAGCATACTTCTCCATGCCCCGGTACGATGATTTCTATATCCAGCTGTTCCACTTTATCCAAAATATCCAGCCATTGCTGAGGATTCGCATACATGAGAACCGGATGATGTTTAGATAACACCAGGTCGCCCATTATGGCAATTCTGTCTTTCGGAATATAGACCAGGGCATCACTCTGGGTATGACCTCCGCCAAAAGTAATAAGTTCAACACTGCGCTTACTGCCATGAATAGTCATGTGCTGATCAAACGTTAAGTTCGGCAATGAATATACCAGGTCGGGGAGCATCTTCATATATTCACGATCACTGGCATTATCCCATTGCATTTCCTGTCTTAACTTTTTGTTCGTCTCTCGTTGTATTTGTTCATCAAGTTCGTCTATAGCTTTATAAATCGCTTCAGGTTTTGCCAACTGCTGCATTATTCTGTTCCTTACAAAAGTATCCATGATTTCGCGAGTAATCGATGTGGAAATAATCTGTGCTTCAGGGACAAATACTTGATTTCCACATGTATGGTCACTATGCCAATGCGTATTAATTACATAAGAAGCCTTTCTTCCGGTGAGGTACTCAGTCGCTGCCTGCAAATCCTCTGCCGCCTGTATCGTCGTGAATGTGTCCACAACTAGCGTTGTATCACCTAAATCAACGATTGTGGCATTACCCAATGAACCTGAACCGGGAACTGCAACCGCAGCAAATACACCCTCAGTAACCTCATTTAGTTGAAAATGCCTTGATCCTGCGAAAGCCATTATTCGGCTCATTATGCAATACCTCTCCTTTCTGATTTCAACTCTGTTTTATTGCAATTCTAATTAAAAAAGTTCCCGGGCTTCAAATATGAAAAAAAGAGTTGATGCACAGCATTCTCATTTTGCTTCGAAAGACATCTTCATGAGTCTTTCTTCTACTTGATTTCGAATATCCTGATCCAGGATTCCAACTCCGAAAATCTCGGAAAACCATAACCCGTCTGTTGCTAACTTGATAATAACAGCATTCACGGGATCAATGCCATCGTTTAAAATTTCTTCTTGAAGAACGTTATTTTTTTCATTATACGCTGCAAGTAATTCGGGCTTTGAGAATAATACCGCCAAAAGCGCAGTACTCAAAGCTGCAGTCGTTTGGGGGTCATGGAAGGTCGTTTCGATATAAGCCCTGCTCCATTTCCCGACTTCGTTTATGCTTTCGCTTGATTTTTGCTGTAGTTCAGAGAAGAACGTATCCCCGAATTCCTCGATCATGGCAGTAACGATTGCTTCCTTATTGGGAAAATGATGAAGCAATCCGCCTTTGCTTACTCCCGCATGTTTAGCAACAGCTTCCAGCGTCAATTTCTCCATGCCCAAATGTTCGACAATATGTGATGCTGATGCCAGTAGCTCATGACGTCTTGAATTACTTCTCATACAGATCTCCTCCTTCATGTACGTTTATTTAAGACTGACTTGTGTTTGATGATTTGGCTGGACTTTTGGATAAGTTTAAAAGTACTACACCTCCGATAACCATAATGAGTCCGATTCCAGAAAGCATGTTGAACGGATCATTCCATAAAATGACGCCAAGCAAGGCGGTTATTGCTGTCCCTACACCTGCCCATATGGCGTAAGCTGTGCTCAAAGGAATTGTTTTCAAAGTCATTGTCAAAAAATAAAACGATAACGCCATGCCAACAACAAGTCCAATTGAAGGTAGCAGATTGGTGAATCCAGCCGATAATTTTAACATGGTAGTACCGAAAACCTCAGCAATAATGGCAATGGCAAGTGCAAAATAACCCTTCATTATTCATCCCTCCATTCTTGCTCAGCTATGAGCCAATTTCATAATCACAACCCCAGCAATGATAAGAATTAATGCTGAGATTTTTCTGAGGTTCACGCTCTCTTTATAAAACACTATGCCAACGAGTGCTGTAAGAGCAGTTCCCACACCCGACCACGTTGCATATGCGGTACCAAGCGGAATGGTTTTCAAAGCCAGTGAAAGACAAAAGAACGCTGTACCCATTCCCAAAATCAATCCTACTATCGGAAGTTTCTTTTGGAATCCGTTTGATAATTTCATCATGGAACTACCAAACACTTCAGATACAATCGCTAAACCCAATAAAAAATATGCAACCATCTCTCATTCCTCCTCCCACATACGTAACGTTATTCAACTTCCATTTAACTATACCGTCTGGACGGTTTTCTGTAAAGTTTTATAATAACTTAATGTTTGTCATTATTACTTGCTTTCATGCTACACCGGTATAGCCATAGGCTATAGCTAGATATAACTTAATGGAATTACATTATAACTCCGGATATGTGATAACTTTTTGGTAACATATTGTAGAGGAGTTTTACGTCATGGCAAAAAGCAGTGTATTGGGATATCCACGAATTGGTGCGGATCGGGAATGGAAGAAAGCCTTGGAGGCATTCTGGTCAGGCAAGCTCGAAGAAACAGATTTTCAAGCAAGATTGCAGGAGATTCGGTTAGATCACCTGCGCAAGCAGCAAGAAAAAGGTATCGATCTTATTCCTGTTAATGACTTCAGTTACTATGATCACATTCTGGATACTGCCGTTATGTTCGGAATTGTTCCAAAACGGTTTGCATATGACGGTGGCGCTGTACCTTTGTCCGTCTATTACGGAATTGCCCGGGGAACGAAAGATGCAGCCGCAAGCGAAATGACAAAATGGTTTAACACAAACTATCACTATATCGTGCCTGAACTGGACGGTGCTTCCCCTGCCCTAACGGAAAATAAACCCCTTCTTGCTTATCGCGAAGCCAAAGAGAAGCTCGGTATTGAAGGCAAACCGGTTCTTGTCGGACCGTTGACCTTCCTGAAGCTGTCCAAAGGATACGATAAGTCCGAAACAAACGCTTGGCTGGACCGCCTGCTTCCACTCTATGTACAAGTGCTTCAGGAGCTTGCAAATGAAGGTGTTCAGTGGGTACAGATTGACGAGCCAATCCTCGTTACCAAAACAAGTGATGCTGACCTACAGCTGCTAAGTAAAATTTATGAGACGTTTGCAGCTGCTGTACCAGGTCTAAACATTATGCTGCAGACCTACTTTGAATCCGTAGAGAACTATAGCAACATTGTTGCCCTACCGGTTCAAGGTATCGGACTTGATTTTGTACACGGGGCTACGGGTAACATTCACTCCATTCAAGCGTCCGGTTTCCCTACGGATAAAGTTTTGGGTGCTGGGGTTATTGACGGCCGCGGGATCTGGAAAGCCTCTTTGCCAGGAAAACTGAAGCTGTTGGATGAACTGGTTGAACTCGTAACACCTGAACGTTTAATCGTGCAATCCTCATGCAGCTTGCTTCATGTTCCGGTAACGACAGAGCGTGAAACTAAACTCACATCCGAACTGAAAAATGCTCTGGCATTTGCAGATGAAAAGTTGGACGAGATCGTTCTGTTGACGAAAGCATTGTCTTCAAGAAACGCTGAAATCATCGCTGAAATTGAAAATTCCGATCGTACGATCCAGGCTCTCCAGCAATCCGAAGAGCGCAATCGTGTTGCTGTTCAAGAAGCCGTGGCAACACTCAGCGTTCAACAGCCGGAACGTTCCCGACCGTTTGCCGAGCGTCATATCGCGCAGCAAGACAAATGGAAATTGCCACTTTTCCCGACAACGACTATCGGCAGCTTCCCACAATCCGCAGAAGTGCGTAAAGCACGTCAATTGTGGCGTAAGGGTGAGTTGAACAATGAGCAGTATGCTGCGTTCATCCGGGATCAGATTGATATCTGGATCAAAATTCAGGAAGAGATCGAGATCGATGTTCTCGTACATGGTGAGTTTGAGCGTACCGACATGGTAGAGTTCTTTGGCGAAAAACTTGCTGGGTTTGCCTTCACACAATTTGGCTGGGTACAATCATACGGTTCCCGTTGCGTCAAACCACCAATTATTTTCGGAGACGTTGCATTTACTGGAGAAATGACCGTTGAAGAAACCAAATATGCACAGTCCCAGACACAACGTCCTGTAAAAGGTATGCTTACTGGACCGATCACTATCATGAACTGGTCATTTGTGCGTGAAGACATCCCGCGCGAGCATATCGCATATCAATTGGCGTATGCACTGAGACAAGAAGTCGAAGCGTTGGAGCAAGCAGGTATTGGCATGATCCAGGTCGACGAGCCTGCGGTTCGCGAAGGACTGCCGTTGAAGGAAAACGAGCAAGCCGATTATCTGGCTTGGGCTGTCAAAGCTTTCCGTATTTCCACTTGCACGGTTCAAGACACGACTCAAATTCACACACATATGTGCTATTGCGAATTCCATGACATGATCGATTCCATCGAAGCGATGGATGCCGATGTTATTTCGATCGAGACATCCCGCAGTCACGGTGAACTGATTCACAGCTTTGAGTTGAACACTTATAAACTGGGCATTGGACTTGGCGTATACGATATCCATAGCCCACGTGTTCCAAGTGTGGATGAAATGACGAGCATGATTGAACGCGCCTTGCGTGTATTGGACCCTAAATTGTTCTGGATTAATCCGGATTGCGGTCTCAAAACTCGTGGACTCGAAGAAACCGTTGCTTCCTTGCGCAACATGGTTGATGCAACCAAGATTGCTCGTGAAAAGCACGTTGCAGCAACGGTTTAAGTTGAATAGATAAATAATTAAAGAATTCTTTTATAAAAGGCGGACATTCCTATGCTATGGAATGTCCGCCTTTTAATATCATCTTTACGCTGCCATAATGAATCCATCCAATCCCCGTTCAACCGCAAGTTCAACCGATCTCAGTTCTCATCAATGGCGAGCTCGATGAGCTGGTTAAGAATATTTGCATAAGTCATGCCGCCAGCTTGGAGCATGTTGGGATAACGGGAATTCGATGTGAAACCAGGTATCGTGTTGACTTCATTGAACACAATTCTTCCGTCAGCGGTCAGGAACATATCTACTCGGGCAAACCCTCTGCATCCAAGCGTTTTATAAATAGTCAGAGCGCTCTCCTTAACCTTCGTTGCAATGTCTTCATCAATGCGGGCTGGCAAGTGAATCTTCGAACTGATCAAGGAGTACTTTTCCGAGAAGTCAAAAAAGTGCCCCTGTAGTTCAATCTCATCAATTACACCAATCATGGGATCCGAATTGCCCAATACAGCACAACCCACTTCAAAACCGTTAATATTTTGCTCAATGACAACTTTGCTGTCGTGTATGAAGGCATGTTCAATTCCGGTAATCAACTCTTGCCTATTGTTCACCTTCGAAATGCCTAATGATGATCCTGATCTAGCCGGCTTAACAAAGAGTGGGAAGCCCAGTGCTTCTATTGCTGGTAGCGCTTCTTCCATCCGTTCACTCCGTTGTATTGTAAGGGAACGCGGCGTATCTATGCCTGCTCCCTGCACCAGTTTATGAGCCAGTTCCTTGTCCATACATAACGCAGAGGATAACATGCCACATCCAACAAACGGTATACCCGACAGTTCCAATAATCCTTGCAGGGTTCCATCCTCACCGTATTTGCCGTGCAGCACTGGAAACACAACATCGATCGTTGTTACATGATATTCTGTATGCACAAGCTCAATTAGTCCTCTGACTTCTCTACTCGGCGAGAAAAAGGATGGGATACAACTCGGATGCAAATGCCATCGATCATTGCGAATATCCTCAACCGTTCCACTATATCGGAGCCAAGAACCTTGCTGTGTAATTCCAGTTAACACAAGATTGTATTTTTCGGTATCCAAATTTTCAATCACTGAAGCGGCCGAGCTCAAAGATACGTTATACTCACCTGAACATCCGCCAAACAATACCGCAATCGACTTCTTCTGCATCATAAGAGCCTCCTAAAATGTGATATGTCTGAATCATCCTTATTGCTATAACTTAATTTTCAGAGAATGTCGTAACAATGAATCCTTCTCGATTCGTTCCTGATATGCGATAAGAATCACAACTCATGATCGGGATATGACTAGATATCCCTTTATCTGCGGGAACATAATAGATATGGATTGCCATGTCCTTTTCTTTAATCGTAAGCTGCTCTCCAGAGTACCGATATTGCTGTACAAAATCGATGTACTCCTCTAAACATAGATTGTTCTCTTCCATGATTTTGGAATGGGGATATCCTACATATCTAAAATGCCATGGCTCATAAGCAATACGAGTGATTGATTCTTTTTCTTGTTTATATCGAAGGATAAAACCGAATTGAATGGCATGTTGTCTGAAGGACTTGTAAATGCCCGTATCCGGAAAGGAAGGAGCAATAAAATCGATATTCGATTTCAATTTCCCCACATCGACAGCCAACCCCGTTTGGTGTTCACTATGGTCAGGCAAGGCTACGTATTTGGAAGTATATTCGGAACCCTGTTCTATCAAACAATCATGATAGATTTGGACTTGATCTTCTTTTGTGCGATATGCGCTGACGGCGACAATTTCATCCATCCCCCCACAAGCTTTAAGCAGAGCATGAAATTGATTGAAGCACTGCTTCTCCAGAAGCATCTGCTTATTTAACTTCTTTATTGAAGGCAAGGAATCCAATGACTCTAATTCATGTACTTTTACTTGCCTTCTGATTGGGTTTTGATCATTTATTAACACTAAGTGCCCTTGAAATAATTCTTCGTTACTTACGCTGATTTCAATATGTTTTTGTACGACTTCCCGTGATTTCATGATGAAGTACCCCACCTTCTTTATACATTCGTAACACTCTGTCCGTGATCGAACTCGTTATTTCTTGAGAGACACCACCGATATGATGGGCCAGTTCCTGAATCGGAATTTCCTGCTCACCTGAATAGCCAATGAAGGTCACCTTTGATCCTTCGGGAAAATACATCGGAAGCTTGACCATCAATTGATCCATGGAGATTTTCCCTATAATTTCTGCACGATACCCTTCCACTAACACCTCCGAATTTTGCATTCTCTGCGACCATCCATCGGCATAGCCGATAGGCACTGTTCCGATCCATTGATCTGAGTTTGTTTGGTAAGCATTGTTGTAACCCACATATTCGCCTTTTTTTAATTTTTTCGTTTGTAATAATCTACTGTGCATACTGAATGCCGGATTGAGTTGGATGTTAGGCACTAGTTTTTCCGGATAAAAGCCATAGATTGCAGCTCCTATTCGAGCCATATCCATGCACAATTCCGGGAATCGAAGTGCTGCAACACTTCCCGCACAGTGATAATGACTGATGGGTATCCGTGACATACTGCTCCACTCTTTCATTTCCAGGAAGTGTTGAATCTGAAGCTGTAGATAACGGTTGTCTTCCTCACCTGCTGTCGCGAAGTGGGTATAGAACCCGTCGACTACTACATCTGGTGCTCTAAGCCAAGGAACCATTTCAAGCCACTCTTCTTGCGTGCGTATACCGATTCGCCCAAGTCCAGTATCCATTTTCACATGCACAGATACCTTATGCGGGGTATGAACAGGCTTGTATTTTCTCATCTCATGAAACCATGACGCCTGTGTAACGGTAAGCATCAAATCATGTTCCAAAGCCAGAGGTACAAGTTCGGGACGAATCGGAGTCAAAATAAGAATCGGTTGTTTTAAGCCGGCAGTCCTAAGGCGAACGGCTTCTTCAATGAAGGCACACGCTAAATAGTCCGCACCTGCCTCTACTGCTTCTTTGGCTGTTTCAATATCTCCATGCCCGTATGCATTTGCTTTAACAACGGCCATTAGTTTGGTCGAACGAGGTAGAAATTTGCGGATCTGTATGACATTCTCGCGAATTTGCGTTAAATCTATTTCAGCCCAAGTATCTCGATACATCCGAAGGATCTCCTCAACCCAATAGATGGTATATTTTTAATTACTATTTTCAATAGATCCGCATTTGCACTTTTCATTGTTTGGCCTCCTAAAGGTGTGAATACAGTGCGTTGAATTGATTTAAGTGTATATTAAGGCTGCTACAGCTCCTATCGATCAAACTTACACAAAACTGACAACGTTGTAAGATTACTGATTTGCACCTCTCATAGTTGCAACAAAAAAAAGCCGCCAATAGGGCGACTCGTAAAAGATAACGGAAATGAACTTCGATAATAAAGTCTACAAGAAGAAGCCTGCGTTAAGGCAGGCCTCTTTCATTATTGTGGATTTTCATTACTCATCCAACTGTCGACATGCAGTGGTTCACTGTAGTCCTCCCGGTCAGTAAATTCTTTCAGGTGTTTCTCTGCATCTGCATGGTTATCGAAGGCACCCATAACGACGGTGAATTTCCCATTTTGGGTCTGTACAACGCTGCTGTCATCGGCAGAATACTGTTCAGCCAACATGGCCAGTGCTTCACCCTGCTCCATGTCTTCGCTACGTACAAAGAAAAGTTCATGTGATTGCGTTGTCTTCCCGTCGGAAAAAAGCTTCAACTGAATATATCCGGGCTGCTGATACTCTGACACGGAATAATCCACATCATCCTTAAGTTCAACCACAAAGCCAATGGCGGAATCATCCAAAATGATATTTTGATAGACATCTTTTACATTCTTAAGTGCTTTAATGTCCTTCTCCAACTTGTCATAATCCAGATGACGCACCCCGTTGAAGGTGAAGATCAAGCGATTTGGTCCTTCTTTGTGATCCACAGTATACGATGGAGCAGAGGTGATCTGTTCACCATCGATCTGAAAATTAATGTTTAGTGTATCCGATTCTTTGGTCGTTGTAACCGAAACCCCATCTGTGCGCTCTCCGCCACCACCAACTTGCAGAATTTTGACGACAGAACCTATAACAGGTACATCGGATAATGCCTTGGCTACACCTGGAACGTTAGCTGTTATCATCACCGCAGCACAGGCAGCAACCAGGGATGAACTACGCCAGATCATCATTTTTCTTCGCTTTTGGTTTCGTGCGCGCTGACGGGCTTGCTGAATAACTCCGGAAAGGCCGGATGGAATATTGATCTGTTCATATCTTTCTTTTCCTGTCATGTAAAATCAACCTCTTCCTTGGTTAGATGTTTTTTGAGTTTGTTTAAGATCTTATAGAACCTGGTCTTCACCGTGCTTTCCGGCAAGGACAGTACCTCCGCCATATCCTTGAATCGCTGATCCTGGAAAAATTTCAAAACGATAAATGCCCTATCTTCGGGATGCAGGTGATCCAGTGCTTCGTATAAATCCCATTGCTCTTCAAGCCCCATGGAACTCTCTTCGGCTGCAAATGGTATGGTGCTGTCTTCCATATACGTGTATTTCTTCTTTCGTCTGATGTGATCCAGAGAACAATTGATGACGATTCGGGTCATCCAGGTTTCAAAATAATCAGGACTCTTCACTTTTTCATAAGATAGAAAACCTTTATACGAGGCTTCAGATATAATTTCCAATGCTTCCTGTTCATTTTTCACATAAGAGAACGCGAAGCGATAAAGCTTTTCTTTACATGCCTCCAGACGATCACTGAACTGCTGTTCAGTTAGTGCTGTACTCACCTTGCTCAGTTTGTCCACCCCCGTTGCGACTGTATATTTTGATTATTGCCGCATTTTTAATAAAGCTTACTTTGTATGTTGTTTCGCATGTTAGACAGCTGAGAGTCGAAAATAGTTTTAAAGAAGATGAATTTTTTTATCTGGGAACAAGAACTTATATCGTCCCAAACGAAAAAAGCCGCCAATAGGCGACTTCTTTTCTCTTTCTTCATTAGGAAGAACAGTAATTGCATATGCCCTCTTGCCCCAATCAGTCTCCAACCCAGCTCAAGAATGGACAACTTATCTTTTAGAGCCATGTCCATAATCAGCTGTACCCTGCTTTTCATGTCATTGGATGCTTCCACAGGATCTGGAATGTCTGGCAGCTGGCCTTCAACGGGATATTCCGAAAGGTCTAATCCATGTCTGCTATTTGTGCAATAGTCCTTCCATACATCGTTTGTCCTCGACGCAGAACCTCACTGAAAATTACGTTCTTTGAGGTAAATTAGGTATAGATATTGCCTACGCTAAGTTTTGCTGCCTTGGCGATATCGTTAATATTGGTTGAATCAATTCCACATTTAGCCATGTCTTATAGTGCTAAGCCCAGTTACCGTTACGAAACACAGGTTCCAGGCCTCCGTTTTCAAGTTCTCCATCAATGTCCATATGAGCCGATCCAATCATAAAATCGACATGAATGAGGCTTGTGTTCACACCGTTTGCCGCCTTTTCCGCTTCAGTCATCTCGTTCCTTCCCTCAAGACAGAAGGGATAAGCATTACCGATCGCAAGATGGTTGGATGCATTTTCATCAAAAAGAGAGTTGTAAAAAACAAGCCCTGATTCCGAAATGGGAGAATGATGCGGCACCAACGCAATCTCGCCCAGATAGGATGCGCCTTCGTCGATGCTAATTAATCTTTTTAGCACCTCAAGCCCTTGCGTTGCTTGAATATTAATAATTTTCCCGTTTTCAAACGTCAAGGTGAAGTCATCGATTAGATATCCTTCATAACTTAGCGGCTTGGTACTGCGAACCGTGCCGTTCACCCCCTGCTTTAACGGGGCAGTCCATACTTCTTCTGACGGAATGTTTGCCAAAAATGAAACACCCTTTTCATTGATGTTATCCGCATCACTAACCCAGATATGTTTAGGCGACAATTCTATCCGTAGATCCGTACCGTGTACGTCGTATCGATCAAGCACTCTTCGGCAACATCAGGAAACACCTTGGCAGCCCATGCTGTTGATGGAACCGTAACTATAGACCAACTGACCTTGTTGGACATGCCGTAGCTGCGAAATTTGGCTAATGCCTTACCCTTGGATGCATTCAAATTCATGATCCGCTGTGGATCTATTCCGTGCAGAAGATCGGGATTGGGTGCAGTGATCGTCAGGAAAGCGGCATTATTTTCGGCAAAAGTCTCCCAACCGGCTGCC
Organism: Paenibacillus sp. FSL W7-1088; assembly: GCF_037969855.1. Taxonomy (NCBI): domain Bacteria; kingdom Bacillati; phylum Bacillota; class Bacilli; order Caryophanales; family Paenibacillaceae; genus Paenibacillus; species Paenibacillus sp. FSL W7-1088. The sequence continues at coordinate 3,347,067 of NZ_CP150216.1, read as the reverse complement.
CGGAACGCCGGGTATTCGTGGAACACCGAATCCGGTGCAAGTTCATACTTTAAACGCATAATCTCATCATCGCTCCACTCGATATAGACATCATGAGGGCCGGCTTCATAAGCATGTTTCACAACTAGTCGAACAAACGGAGCAGCCGATATTGGCGCGGTTATGACAAGCGTTTGTTCCCTCTGAACATGAACACCAACGTTGACCACAAGTGCTGCATAACGCTCCAATTTTTCACGAAACTCCAATTGCATCCTCCTCCTCCTCCTCCTGAATCCTGACTAAAATTAATATCACTGGTTTAATTATTACTCTTCAAAAGGCTATCATATCTTGTAATTGGAACTCTATGAAAATTTTGCTATACTATTTTATGCTAGATTACCGTTCAGATGAGCTGCAAATCTACTATATTTGATGAGTTGGAGGAATACAAAAAACATGTTACATACACGAATAGGAAAAACTGCTGCTGCCGCTATTCTTGCCATATCCTTGCTCGGAACTACTGCAAACCTTAATGATGCCTATGCTGCACCCGCCATTTCGGTCTTGCTGGATGATGTTCCTCTGAAATTCGATGCAGCCCCTCTGATTGATAAAGGTGTAACCTATGTCCCTTTCCGGACAGTTGGCGAAGCCCTGGGAATTAGCATTACATGGAACAGCAAAACGCAAACCGTGAAAGCGATTGGAAAAGTAAAAGGTCAGGCGACGGAAGTCCTGCTTCAAGTGGGAAGCACTACAGCAACCGTCAATGGAGAAAAAGTTAAGCTCGCAGCGCCACCGGTTCAGCGGGAAGGTCGTGTGCTTATTCCACTCAGTTCGTTCAGTAGTCAGTTCGGTGTTAATGTAGGCTGGAACCAATCAACTCGTACCGTTTCTCTTGTTTCACCGCAACGTGAAATGCATTTGAGAGCTTTCTACGCGTTGCAATCCTATAAGGAAATCGATTTGGTGTCATCCATGAACTCCGTTGCTTTTGGCTGGAGTCGCATCGATCGTGAAGGTCAATTTACGCTTCAGGGTGATGAGTATCAAATTCCTGCTGCTGCCGGTGACGTTACCCCTCAATCCATCGTTGCTGATGCAGCGAATCAGAGTATTAAACCGTATCTTATGGTTTATTCTTTGGATGGAAACGGAGAACTTACCAAGGTGCTAAGTGACAGCAGCATGCGCCAGAAGTCCATTGAGGGCATAACTGCTGCCATCGCTGAGAATGGTTTTGGAGGGGTTGTTCTTGATTTTGAAGGACTAGGTTTTAAGCTGGACGCTGTAGAGCAGCAGAAGCTGCTGAACAATTACGTCAAGCAATTGAAGGATTCCTTGCCTAAAGACATCGCCCTATCTTTGGCCGTACCTCCATTAAATAGTGCATATAAAGGTTATGACTACAAAACGCTCGTTTCATTGGCAGACGACATCATTATTATGGCTTATCAATATAATCCGGTCGGCACCAAAGCGCAGGTTCCCGAGCCGAACAGCCTTGTGGATCAAGCCATCCAGCTTGCGTTAGATGCAGGCGTTTCGAAACAAAAGCTTTTGCTCGGTATCAGTTTAAATAGTGAAACCTCATCTTCCATAGATGATAAACTGGGTCTTGCCAAGCGGTATGATCTCAAAGGTGCAGCCTTCTGGCGCCTTGGTTTATTCCGAACATACAATAATCAGATGGAAGGCGCTGTCAATGCTTCTGTTATAAAAGAATAAAGGAATTCCGTTATTCTTGAATACATTAGCTTTTCACACACCAAAAAAACGAACCGAAATCTCTGGATGCGAACAAGAGGTTTCGGTTCGTTTGTTATAGATGATATCTATGCGTTCAATGAGGAATGCTCGTTTCTGTGGCTTGCGCTAAGTACCAGATCTTTCTGATAGGCGAGTACCTGGTCCCAGTCCCCGTGGAAAATCGGTATCCGATAGTACCCAACTCTTTCATAAAGGGCCGCTGCCTCAGGCTGCTTGGGGCCAGTCTGCAGCTTCAGATTGGTATAGCCAAACTCCAGCGCAAGACGCTCTGCTTCGGCAAGAATGGCCTGTGCCACACCCTTGCGACGGAAATCCGAACGTGTATACATGCGCTTGACCTCCACGGATGTATCATCAAGGGGTCTGATGGCTCCGCAGCCTACCGGATATCCATCCAAACGCGCGACAATAAAGGCTGCTCGCGGTGTCTCCACATCGGATGGCTGAAATCCCGCCGTCCCATCGCCGCCATATAACAATCCCAATTCTTCGCTTAGCTCCTTGATTAACAGTTCTGAATCCTTGCTTCGTATATCTTCGGCGGCAGCAAGCACGATTGACGACATTGCGTAAAACCCCTTTCCCTCATTGGATTTATTGGATTTTGTGATTTATATAAATTATCACGAACAGGTCCTGAGCGTCAATTCCCCATCGATTGAATATTTCAATAAGCAAACTGAAGAGTAGGTACAGAGTAAAAAAAGCCGCCAGATTGGCGACTTTCTCCATACGTATATGATTACAATTGAACCGACGCATTGGATTCCAATTCCCTGCTTACCCTTCAACCACATCAGCTCGTAAATCCGTTGCAACCTCGATCATTTGCGGAACAACAGCTTCATTGACTATGGCAACATACAGATCTCCCATATACAGACGAAATGGAATCTGCTGGTTCTCATACGTCCACATGAAGAAATCCCCATCGATGGACATGACACTCTCCGGTCCCTGGACGGTAAGAACAGGTGAGTACGTAAAGTCCGGTTTGGATGCAAAATACTGTTTGCATTCTTCCAAGGAGATGGATTGCTCCGGGTTATTATCTTGCATGGATCGAGTGATCCGAAAACGTTGATTCATGAAATATGCCTCCAATTAGAATTTGTGCAGAACCTGTCCCAGAATTTCGATACCCTTCACAATTTGCTCATCGGAAGGTGTTGAGAAATTAAGTCTGATCGCATTGCAGGGTTCGTTCTCATCGACGAGAAAAGCAGTGCCCGGAACAACCGCAACACCTTCCGCAGCGGCTGTTTTGGCATAATCCAGCATCGGGATATGAGCCGGCAGATCACACCAGAGGAACAGCCCTCCATCCGGTTGGGTAAAGGTAATGGATTCACCCATATGCTCCTTCAGCTTGTCAATCATCAAGGCAGACTTCCTGCGATAAATCGCACGGATACTGCTGATATGCTCTGCATAGTTATACTCCGTCATGAACTTGTGTGCCAGAATCTGCGGCAGCATGGCTGTATGTACATCCTCTCCCTGTTTGGCAACCACCATCTTCTGAACAACCTCGGAAGGAGCCAGAACATAACCAACACGCAAGCCAGCGGACAGAATCTTGGAGAAGGAACCTACGTAAATAACCAGACCTTCATCATCCATCGACTTAATTGTCGCTACATCTTCTCCGCGAAAACGAAGTTCTCCGTATGGGTTATCTTCCAGAATCATGACTCCATACTTCTTGGCAAGATCATAGATTGCCTTGCGTTTCTCCAGGCTGGTGGTAAAACCTGTAGGGTTTTGGAAGCTCGGAATGACATAGATCATCTTTACATTCTGCTCGGTTTGCAGGGCATGCTCCAGCTTCCCGATATCCATACCGTCCGTCTCCATCGGAACGCCGACCAAGTTTGCGCCTGAAGCCCGGAAAGAGTTCAGTGAACCGATAAAGCTTGGGCTCTCACAGATAATCGTATCCCCTTCATTACAGAATACTTTACAAGCAAGTTCAATCCCTTGCTGTGCGCCAGATACGATGAACAGTTCATCCGATGTTTTACCCGTGTCAAAGCCTGCCTTCAGGTGTGTAGTCAATGTATCCCGCAGCGGGGCATAGCCTTCGGTAATTCCGTATTGCAGTGCTGTTACCGGGTCCTGTTCCAGAATCGATTGGGTGAATGTGCGAATCGCCTCAATAGGGAATGTCTCCGGAGCGGGATTCCCCGCCGAGAACGGAATTACATTTTGACCCGAAGAAGCCTTCAGGATTTCACGAATGATGGATGGCTGTAATGCAGCAATCCGGTTGGAAAATGAATAGTTCATCTTAAAATAATGCCTCCCGAATTCAAATCAGACTCTTGTCTGTATAACTACAATTAGATTCTATTATACGAGTATTTGGCAGATTTCTAAACGGTCTCGTCAAAATTGGCAGAGAAACAACAAAAAGAGGCTGACATAAGCCGCCCCATGCTCTTAAGCTTTTACTTTATGGATGTCACTATACTGCCATCTATGACCGATGCACAAGATTGATTTCCGATAATCGTGTTGCCTTCACGAGATAAGTCGCCAGCCCAGGAACCATCCGGGCCAAACCAGGATAAAATTTGTTCGTTTTGGCAAAAGCCAGCTTCTGAATCCGTCGTGCACGCCGGAGCAGTCGGGAGAATTCGTGATGAGCTTCCTTCGAATACCCGTGCTGCCACTGCTTAAAGCTGATCTTCCTGTGAAGATACCTGTCCGTCCATTCAGCACACAGCAGTGAGGAACGAAGCGCAACGGACATCCCGTCACCACACAAGGGAGGGATCATCAGCATGGCATCTCCAATATGAGGATATTGGGACCACGGTTCAGGAACATTGGATAGATGGAGTGGTGCAATCGAGACCTGTGTTCCTTGGACTGGACTTCCCTCCGCAAGCCTCGCTGCCAATCTTTCGTTGGTCAGGGATGCAGCCAGCAGAATATCCTTCACAGACTTGCCGCTTCCACGCACCGCATCAAGGGTCAGCAATGCAGCTACATTTGCGATACCCTCCTCAATTGGCGAAATGCCGACATACCCTCCCTTGCAAAAATACAACTCTACCCGCGGCGGGATCGTGATTGCCCGATAGTGCGATTTGACACCCACATATGCTGTTTTATCCCGCAGCTCGGCTGGCGAGGTCATCCCGCGCGGCTTCTTCGAGCCATGGGCTCCAATAACGGTTTTTGCTCTATACTGAATCTCGTCATTTCCTTGTTTGGCTTCGACTTCATAGCTATAATCCTCTAACTGCCGAATGTTGGTTATCGTTGCCTTCGTAACGATCTCAACGCCTGCGGTTGTGGCCTGCTTGTGCAAATTCCGATCCAGCTCATATCGGCTAATGCCGTAGGCCAATCCCGGCAGAGGCGCCTCGATCTCCCCGCCCTGAGGCATAATGATCTTGGCATGATCCATGGTACTTGGCTTTATCTCTTGTTCACTAAGGTTGATCCCCAAATAATCCAGCATTTCCGTTGTCTCAGGCGACATAAACTCACCGCATGTTTTGTGACGTGGAAACTCCTGCCGATCCAACAGCAGTGTGCGGTGCCCTTGCCTGGCAAGCTGCAACGCACAGGTACTGCCGGCAATTCCAGCTCCGATGACTATGGCATCCATTGGTTCAGACACGCAAGAACACCCGCCTTTCATTGTCCATTTATGATAACTGCCTATCCATATAATGTAGCTATGATAGCTTCCCATGGTGGGGTATCACGACGGAATAGCGGAACAAAGGCTTCCATTCATAGGTCATCGTGTCATGGTTCAACTGCTGCTTCAAGTCCCGCCAATCGCTTCCCGTGAAGCCTTTTGCAACAGACAGCGGTCCATCATGACGAATATATCGATTGCGAGAGATCATTCGAGTGGTTATCCAGACGGCCGCATAGGATACGGGATGGCGATGGATATCATTAATGACAACGCCAAACTTGGAGGCACGCAGCATATGCGAGACCATCTCTACGAGTTGTTTTCCTTCAAAATGATGGACAAATTGCGAGCCAGTCACAATGTCTGCTGAGGCATCCGGCAACTCCCTGACATCGGCACGTCGAACCTTGATTCTCGGCTCATTCCTGAATAGGTTTCTCGCTTCCTCACATGCCTCCTCAGTCAGATCGACCAGAGTAATCTCAAGCTTAATTCCCTTCTGGTCCGCCCAGTGCAATAGCTTCTGGTTTACATCACCTGAACCTGCTCCCACATCAAGAAGGGTCAGCGTACTTGGACGGCCTATCGCTTTCCATAACTTTTCCACCCCTGCACGGGTTGGAGCGGGAGCAGCAAATATTTTGTTCAGCCGTCTCAGATGTTGGAGCGCTTCGCTCAATTCTTCTCCCCCCATGGAGAAATCGTCCATCATCTCGTCTTCCCTTGCCCGTACGGATAGTGTTCTAAAGAAGGACATGATTCCGCTCCTTTACAGCTATATAGTATGAATGATTTTCTCCAATTAACAATTATCCCCTTAACCAAGCCTTATACTCATTAGAGCTGAGCTGGATATATTATTTTACGAAGAGTTATCCAATCTCAGAATGCTTAATTTCATTACTCCTTAGCCTACATATTGTTTTTACGGGGCCAAATAAACGAATTCTCAGCAAAATGGATAGCAGACTTAGTATGAGAATCTTTCATAAGAGGAACGTCACGCTTAACCTTTGTTATATTATAAAAAAAGTCGCCACCAGGGCGACTTTATACGGTATAACGTTTTTCCTGCTTATAGCTGATAGCGAAGTAAACAATACTAAACTATTTTTTTAACATTTTCCCCTGACTCTTATTATCGTTGGCATTCTCTTTAAAATAAATCTCGTTCAGAACGTTGACACGAACGTTGATATCTTGCTCAAGCTTCGGAAACCACTCGGTTTTCCATTCCTTTAACTGTTTCTCTGACATCTTGGGACGGAATATCATGCCAATCCCTAGAACATCCGATTTTAAGGAATGAATCTTTCTCACGGTTTGATTGAATTGTCTGCTCAGTTGTTCCTTCATTTCTTTCTCAATAACCGCATTGCCTTTTCCTTCAGGACTTTCAGTAATGACGACATCAAGCGTAATATCCGTCTGGATTGAAGGGCCTTTTTCCGACCACTGGGTCCTATGTTTGATTTTGGCATCCTGAATAAGAACACTCGTGTTCTGAGCCACTTCAATGGTTCCCCCTGAATACTTCCCTTTAAATAAATTAAACAAAAGCGTCTCTTCCTGATTCAGTGTTCCTACCATGCGGTCATTCCGCATGACGGCCGTGCCTCTAAAGGTGAACAAGGTTCGAACACCGTTTTTGAGCATTGGAATGGCCATGTCTTCCGTATATGAATTCTCGTTTTGGTAAGCTTCCCATATGCGAACGATGGATTGATTGGGCGTCCACCCGGCATCCTGGCTAAAGAAGTCGTAGGAAGAAATTTCAGGTGTTGGCGATATTTGGTGGTACATCGTCTTCTCAAAATCACCGTCAATCACCGCCACCAAGCCCTTAATCGAAATATCGTTCGCTCTGACGGCAAAATCGATAATGTTTTCAATCCCCTGTTCTGCTACTTTTCTGTCGATTAGCATCAGCCTCAAATGTACCAATTCGATGCTTTTTTCGGAATCCGTACGTATCAAATCAATCGCTTTGCTAATGGATTTGGCCTCTTTGTCAAGAATTTGGGTTTTACCTGATGCATCAGGGATTTGGAGTACAATCCTGTACTTCTCCGTCTTCCCCTTCCCCACGCCCATCACAACAGGCAGATATTGCTTGTTAATATCCTTGGTATCCCAACATCCCGAAAGTAACATGATCATAGATAGAGCTACAATCAGAGTCTTTATGGTGCGCATGTTCATGTACTCACCTTCTTTCGTTGCCATTGCGCAGCGAGGAATACAATGATCGGAAAACCGATAACGCTATAAACGCAAAAGAAAGAATTCAGGTACAGGTATGAATTCAATGCGTTGACATCCGGTATCAACAGACTAATCACGTACAAGGATAAGCACATCACGGAAAGAACCCATAATCGGTTGATTTTCGGCATAAATAGCTGATGCAGCAGCGCCACCAGAATCCAGAGTAACACAGAAACCTTCAAAACGCCGAGAGCACTGGAGGCCACCACGTAGAAGCTTGGAAGCCAGTCAAATACAACCCACTCCAGATCAATGGTATCCGACGCCATAAGCATGGGATATTGCAGATTGATTACCGTTTCCTGTCCGAATACAAGAAGTGGAACATATACAGATCCCAAAGCAAACACAAATATGATACCCACCGCAGCAGCTGCTTTGCCAAAACTAAGCCGTTGTTTGGAGGGAATCATGCCAAGGAATAAAAACCCCGCTAAAATTACCGTACATACATAGAAATCTGAATGAGAGAAAAACGACATTCCGCTATCCCAAATCGGAAAAATGTAGCTGATTCTGAAATTCTGGATGCTGATCATCATGGAAAAGAATATGAATGGCATCAAGAGAATACATAATCCGATGCTGGCCCGGATCATTACGTTAAGTCCCTTCCAAATAGCATAAAAACAGAGAATGATAAAAAGTGCCGTTGTTGCTGCTGGCGGTGTTCTCTGTAGTAATACGGCTTTAATCTCGACTGACTGAAAGTACATAAGTAACATCAGCTCGATATATAGGAAGATCAGCATCGGCAGAACGATCAGTCTCGTTGCCCACTTGCCCAGTGATTCATTACAGATGTCCACCACTGTTTTCCCCGGAAACTGCGACAACGCCTTTAAGTACATCCATAGAACCAGCAGCTCTGCCAAAAAGAGAATCGTTATGGGTTCCCAATGTCCTTTGGAAGTCGCAGAGATGATGCGTTCAGGGAAGATGGCAAAGATCGAAGCGAGGTGAAGCAGAACAAACATGGTTAGAATCTGGGCTTTATTCATCCGAAGCCTTTCCTTTCACGCTTAAACTTAAGTAGGGAACGGAGAACGTATTCAACGAGGCAAAATACAGTATAATCCAAATCATCGCAGCCTCAAGTCCCCATATCCCGAAAAAGGAACTGATAAGCATGACAACGTATTTGTACATTCGAATTCCGGTCGTGTTCATATAGCCTGCCAATACAAAGTTGGCAATTGCCGAGGCAACCAGAATAATAATTAATAGATTACTGACGAGTTTGGCCTGAACGATGGCTTGTCCCAACAGAATACCGCCAATCATGGTTATGGTGGGTCCAATGTTTTTGGGAAGTCGAATGGTGGCCTCAATAATCATCTCCAAAAGCAGCATAACCAGCAGCATTTCGATCAACGAAGGATACGGAACCCCTTCCCTGCTCTTGGCTACTGTAATGGCTAACTGGATTCGCAGCAATTCCGGATTTACCGAATTCAGCACGATATACAAACCTGGAAGCGTAACAGCCAAAAGTGCGCCAATGGCCCGTACGGTTCGTAAAAACACTTGAAACAAATACGGGTAGTTAACGTCCAGCGTTGTTGACCATAGATCCGTGATGATGGCTGGAAAAGCAAAGGCAAACGAAAACTGATCAATTAAAATAATCACTTTTCCGTTCATCAGATTCTGTACCATCTCCCCAGGTAGCTCCGAAGAGATATACGTTGGAGTTAAGGAGAATTTGGGATGCCCCAGTATACGCATCAGATCCCTTACCGTAGTCAATTCCTTGTCCTTGTTTTGTTCCAGCTTATCCCGAATAGACGCGATGACCTTGGCTTGGGCAACTCCCTCCAAATACACCATGGCAATTTTCTTGGTAGACCGGGTCCCCGTTTCTCGTCGTTCAATAATCAAATCCTCGGAAATCATCTTTTTCCGCAGCAAACCGATGTTTTTATTAATATCTTCTGTAAAAGCATCGTATGCAGATTGAAGGGGATTCTCACTCTCCGGTGCGCTGACAGAACGCGAAATGTCAGTATGCTCCGGTTCCATGACAGCTGCCATCCCTTCTGTGCTGAACAGAACAAGCTTTCCGTGCAAGAGATGACCGCATATCTCATCCATTGACATGGAGGCCTCTTCTTCAAATGGCCTGAACATATTTTGAAATGATCCATTCTCACTACCACTAGCCGCCTGATTAAGCGTTGACAATGTTGATGGAAGATCGACAAGCGTCTCCATGTAATATGCTCTGAATTCCTGATCCGCGATAACCACGTTTTTGCTTAGGAAATCCGAACTCTTTTTGAAATGGTCATGAAGTTGCTTTTCTATATCGTGAAGATCTTGTTCATGGATTCGCTGCAAATTTTACCACCTCTTCTGAAGTAGTATGTCGTGAAGAAAAAAAGTTTATTCAGAAAAGCACCTTCACTTTATATGCCCCAATTGAAGTTAATGCTGGGTTTATTTAATCCATCCTGAGGTAAATTATGTTGTTATTTTTGAACTGGAAACCAAAATTTAATATAATGTTGTAATGCACCAATGGTGGGAGGATAGGCCATGAACAAAGAGGAACAGGTCCTATTGGGTTTCAGGGACTTATATAACAAGCTGGTTTGGCTTAATAAAGATAAGATGGAAGAAAGTCTTAAGGGTTATAAGCCTTCTGAAGTACATTGCATCGAATACATTGAAAAAAATGCAGATTCCAATGTAACAAAGCTTGCGGAGTCCTTCTATATGACTCGAGGTGCGATAAGTAAATTAACGAAGAAGCTCATCGAAAAAGGCCTGATCGAAAGCTATCAGAAGTCGGATAACAAGAAAGAAATTTATTTTAGGCTTACGGAGCAAGGGAAAGTCATTTATCAAATCCATGAGGACCTGCACAACGAGTTTCACGAGCGAGATAAAGCCGTATTTGAACAGGTAACCGACGAACAATTTGACAGTATGCTTAACTTCGTGGACAAGTATAATCGGCATCTGGATGCAGAAATAAAGAAGCTGGGTACAGATCTGAAGTCGGAGTAAATCTGAATAATGAAGTTAAACTTAAGGCAGCCGGACTCTATTTTTGAGAACAGGCTGTTTTTTTATTGTTATTATTTTGTTGACAAGGAAACAAAGAAGCTGTACGATATTAATGTTTCCAAGGAAATAAAATCACGCCTTCTGAGAGGAGAATTGAATGTTTAAATTTCGATTAAGATCACAACATACACAGAACAAAGAACAAACCATAAACAAACACGCTTTATTATTCGGTCTGATCTCTGTGTTCCTTTGCGGGATAGGCTTCAGTATTATCGCGCCTGTTGTCCCATTCTTAGTACAGCCTTATATAAGCAGTCCAGGACAACAAGCTATCGTTGTTACACTGCTGACCTCTGTTTATGCCTTTTGCGTATTTTTTGCGGCCCCTGTACTTGGAGCTCTGAGCGACAAATATGGCCGTCGTCCATTGCTCCTGATATGTCTTTTGGGTTCCGCAATCGGATACTTGGTTTTTGGCATAGGTGGAGCTCTCTGGGTACTCTTTGTGGGGCGTATCATCGAAGGGATAACCGGCGGAAGCATAGGCACAATCTTTGCATATTTTGCAGACATCATCCCACCGGAACAGAGAACCAAATACTTTGGATGGGTAAGTGCAGTTGTAGGTGTGGGCACCGTCATTGGCCCGACTGTAGGCGGATTACTCGCCAAAATTGATTATTCTGCACCCATGTATTTTGGAGCAATCATAACTTTGGTGAATGTGATATATGGATTCTTTTTTATGCCGGAGAGTCTTGCCAAGAAAAATAGACTGAAAGAAATTACAATGGCAAGACTTAATCCATTCATACAGCTTGCAAATCTGCTTTCCATGAAAAACTTGAACAGATTACTGATCTCAGCGTTCTTACTTTGGATCCCCAACGGATCTTTACAAGCCGTTTTCTCACAATTCTCAATGGATACTTTCAATTGGAAGCCTGCAATCATTGGACTTATGTTCTCCATTATGGGTGTCCAGGACATCCTCTCACAAGGTCTCATCATGCCCCAGCTTCTGAAAAGACTTAGTGATAAACAGATCGCCATTCTTGGAATGGTTTCAGAGATTATAGGCTACAGCCTCATTGCGTTATCTACTTTGTTCTCATTCTATCCACTGTTTATCGTGGGCATGTTTATCTTTGGTTTTGGTGATTCGATCTTCGGGCCTTCCTTCAATGGCATGCTTTCCAAGTCTGTCGACTCTAGTGAACAAGGAAGGATTCAAGGCGGGAGTCAATCTCTTCAGGCATTAGCTAGAATGATTGGTCCTATCATTGGAGGTCAAATCTATGTATCCCTTGGTCATGCAGCTCCCGCTATTATGGGTGTGATTCTTATCGCAGCGGCCATACCTGTTTTGTATAAGCGAACGCAAATGATTATTTAAAATGCCTGCTTTCATCAGGCAAGTATCGGATTGCTGGGAGTCGAGACACCATAGAACAGAGAATAGGGTTTCAGAACATAGGTACAGGTACTGAAACCCTATTTGTCTATAGTCCGGGATGTCAAGATAATGGATCCGCCTTTCCAAACTCCAGCACATCGATGGATGAAGGATGTAATACGTAACCACACTGCCAATTCTCGGTCAAAACACTTCGTTCTGTGTACTTCATATGATCGGGTTGAAAGGCGGGGAGCAGTTTTTCAGCATCCAAAAAAAGTAAGCGTTCCCCATACCGGACATCGGCATGTTCAGGATCAGCTAGAGGTTCTCCGCATCATGATTGGAGGTACTTTATAATAGATTTTGAATGCTCTGGTAAATGAATATATATTCGGATAACCGAGCGACAAAGCAATCTCCGTAACGGTAACATCCGTATCCTTTAGAAGCTGTTTGGCCTTATCCATTCGTATTCTCTGCATGAATTTTAACGGGGGCAGACCAACCTGAGTGGTGAACATGTTGGAGAAGTAAGAACGATGTACCCCTGCGAAGTCGGCGACCTGCTGCACGGAAATGCCCTCTGTTGCATGCAATTCCATGTAATTCATGCATGCATTCATGAATCCAGCCAGCCAATTCTGTAGGCTGTCCATAGTTGGTGTCTGGAACAAGACTGGCTAACAATCCATATACCAACCCGTGCAGCTCCAGCGATACTGCTGGCTTCCATCGTTCCACACATGCCAATGCATGAATTAAACGTTCCGACGTTTCCTGGACCTGAGTGGATATCATCTGTTTGCCGAACGGATTTTCAGGAGTCAAACCAGCCAGCTCCAATAAAGGTTTGACTTTAGGACCATCCAATGCCAGCCAGTTCATTTGCAGTGGAGATTCCGAGGGAAGCATGTGATAGTAATAGGTTCTCCCGGGAAACAGACAGAACAGATCATTCTTCTGCAAGTCTACCCGCTTGCCATCAAACTCAAGACTGACCCTACCTTCATACACAAAATGAAGACTATAACACTCGATACGTTTGGGACCAACCCGATAATTGGATTTCGCTATACTTCGCCCCGCCCGGACAGGCCAGATGTGTTCCTCTTTATCCAAATAACCTGGCTTATAGTCGATGAATTCTGCATGCTCATACTCATATTCCTGCATCGTAGGGAGCCCCTCCTTCTCCTATTTTGTTTGATCGTAACAAAATGACAATAAAAATATAACACCGGCTATTTTGTTTAAGTAAGACGAAATTGATTGGTTATTGGTCGGCAGGTTATATCGGAGCCGCTGTCTCTCTACAGGTATGATTTTGCCTTCACTCGTCGTAATTGTGTACTCTCCGCCTTATTCTATCGGATGCACGACAATTCATGGGTAAAGTCCTCTTTATATGGCTTGCGCCCAGTGAGGACGACTGGCTAAATTCACTGTATTCAATGGTTTTTAAAAGGAGCAGCGATCACAGCATTAGCTGTCCTGGCTGCTCCCCTTCATATCTATTTTTACGATTGACGCAAATATAATCTGCTCGTTTCCTCCCAGATCTCTCCCGGCTGCAAACTAAATAATCCAGCTTCCTCGGCCTGCATATCCAGATTAGGTGCATTCACGAGATTGATCTGGGGTTCGGGACAGAAAAAACCTTCTTTCGCATGATTGTTCCAGATCATCCATTGTTTATAGGAAGTTCCCACATCGTAGATCAGTGTCACCCCATTCTTCATATCCTGAAGCTCCATCCGGTTTCTTCCATTTTGCGGTACAGCAGTGTAATGGTTATCCATTTCTGCAAAGAACGGATATACCCCTGAGTCACACATCTGCTCTTCCTCCTGAGTAAGGGACTGAAAACGTGTCGTTGGCAGCATACGTTGATCCAACTCCCACCTGTCTCCAATGGTCAGTTTAAGCTTGCAATCACGGGCCGATCCTCCCGGATTAAAGGGAGCGTTAATTGAGGTATGAAAAGCGATCAGACACGGCATGCGGGAGCTTCCATGATTGCGAATCCGGACATGCTGCATGAGTCCATCGCTGCTCAGCGAGTAGCGTAATGTAATACTGAATTGAAAAGGAAAGCACACGTATACCGGATGAGATTCATCAACCGTAATGGACACGGAGACATGGCTTTCTTTCTCGGTATGTCCATACTCATCCACAACCCAGGGCGTATTATACAAAAATCCATGCAAATGATTGCCTGTTGCTTCCTCATTGACCGGAAACTGAAGTGTCTGCCCGTTCCAGGCAAACCGCCCGTCCTCATAACGATTCGGTGGAAACAGAACGGGGATTCCATGAATCATGGGTCTTGCCTTGAATGATTCCATCTCTTCCGGTGACGGTTCATGAAGGAAGCGAAGCCCTCGCTCAAGATCACGATAGGCGACCAGATTACCACCGATCTCCGGCAGCATAATGGCCTCACTGGAACCAAAGCGAAGGTAAATGGCCTTTTCCCCTTGAAAATCGCCTTCCCAGGAGCTACTTATCTCCTTTGTGTTCAACATACGTTTCCCCTCCTTATTTGCCAGCGGACAATGGATAATGTCCTTCAATGGCCCAAATCTGTTCCATCGGCATCTTGGGCTATCTGTCATACGTCAGCAGACCATTGATCTCCTGCTCCACATCCGTCAGCTGGTGTAACAAAATCCTTCTACTACGGGAGAATCCAATAGCGGCTGTACTACGGCATGCAATCGCTGTGCATGATGTTCAGCTCCCTGTCACCCCAGATTAATCTTGCGGATCACTTCCAGTGGCACTTTCGGTTTACGGTCTTCCGTTAACAGACCATTAATCTCCTGCTGCACATCGGTGACTTGTGTATAACAATAGCCCGAGATATAAGGAATGGCTTTAATCGCTTCGGTGATGGAACGGAAACGTTCAATAAAGGCTTCAACCGAGTCCACCTGATTGCCATAACCCCAGCCTTTATCCGATTGGAAAGCAATACCGCCGAATTCACTGATGATAATGGGTTGTCCTTTGTAGTGGTAACCTTCCGCAAAAGCAAACTTCCATCGATTGGAAGCAATCATGTTATTTACGATCAAGTCCTTATCCTGATACCGTTCCAGAAAAGCTTCTCCCGTCTCCACATAATCATGGATTGTCAAAATATCCGATACCGTATGCTCCCAACCGTCGTTGGTAATGACCGGACGATACGGATCAATGGCTTTGGTCAGATGGTATATGGATTGCGTGAATTGCTGCTGCCTTACCTCGTGACCAATCGTCGGTATTCCCCACGATTCATTAAATGGCACCCAGGTAATGATGCTTGGATGGTTGTATTGCTGGGGTACAATTTCAAGCCATTCTTTGGTGAATCTACTCACGGCCTCATCATTAAACTCGAAGGTAGCTGCCATCTCTGACCAGACCAACATCCCTTTCACATCACACCAATACAAAAAGCGTGGATCTTCCAGTTTCATATGTTTACGAATTCCGTTATATCCCATCTCGGCAATTTTATCGATATCCTCAATCAGTGCTTCCACTGAAGGTGGGGTCAAATGGCTCTCCGTCCAATATCCCTGATCCAGAATCATTCTTTGATACAACGGAGCATTGTTCAGCAGAATTTGCCCATTTTCAATCGATATTTTTCGCATACCAAAATAGGAATGAACCCGATCGATTTCTTTCTCATCTTCGTACATCACAAACTCGATATCGTACAGGTTCGGTGAGCCCGGTGACCATAACGACTGTTTCCACGGCCCGCCTGCTTCATGTTTCACACTGGCTTCCACGGTCATCCAGGGTCTGTCTGGAGACAGGCTGATGGTTTGCACATGCTGACCCTTCAGCTCAATCCGTGTCTCCAAACGCAAATTGTTCTTGCCTTCGATCCCATTCAATTGAAAGTCCAAACGAATCATATGACGATCGATATCCGGTGTCATCTTGACTGCTTCAACCCTTGCTTCACTCACATGCTCCAGCCAAACACTTTTCCATATTCCCGTACTTTGCACATAAAAACATTCAAAATTGTCATCCACCCAGCGTTGTTTCCCCCGAGGCTGCATCGCACTCTGACTGTCTTCTACTTCAAGCACAATGTTATTCTCCGAGCCGTAAGTGATATAAGGGGTAATGTCGAATGAAAACGCAGCGTACCCCCCTTCATGTTCACCAACAACCGTTCCGTTCACCCAACATTTTGCGCGATAATCCACTCCCTGAAAATGCAGAATGCTCCGCTTTCCTTTTGCTTCCTGGGGAATCTGAACACTTCTGCGGTACCAGACCAGAGGATGAAATGTCTCAATCCCGATACCGCTCGCTTGGGTCTCATACGTGAAGGGAACCTTGATTTTCGTCCCTGCCGGAAACTGTTTCTGGACGTACCACTGCTCGCTTTCACCCGCCTGATTGTCATCAAAACTAAAATCCCATTCTCCATTCAAATCCACCCACTCATTGCGTACAAATTGCGGCCTTGGATAATCCTTGTTGTAAAATTTAGTAGTCATCTTGTTCTCTCCGATCTCCTCTGTATTTGGCTCATAGGCCTGAAAAAGTGTTAACCCTTAATACCGGACATGCTGATACCTTTAACAATCTGTTTCTCAAAAATGATAAACAATATAATGATAGGAACAGAAGCCACTGCATTGATAACCATTGGTTTAACGTAATCTTCTGAATACTGACCCATTAGCGTTGGGATACCCATTGGCAGCGTAAACAGATTATCATCAGTTATGGAAAGGAATGGCCATAAGAAATTGTTCCACGAGCCGATAAATGTCAGAATCGCCATGGATGCCATGGCCGGACGTGTCAAAGGCAGCATGATGCTGGTAAAGATTCGCCAAAAGCCTCCACCGTCAATTTGCACACTCTCCAGCAGATCATTCGGAACCCCATCGAAGAAGCTTTTGAGCACGATGACAGCCACTGGTGAAGCCAAAGCAGGAATGATCAATCCACTGTATGAGTTCAGCAAATGCAAATCCTTGGCTACTTGATAGAGTGGAATAATGGTTGCCTCTCCGGGGATAAGTAATCCACCAAGAATGAAAAAGAAAACAAATGTACGGAAACGAAACGGTACTTTGGACAGAGCAAATCCAGCCATCGCCGCGAAAATAACAGTTAATACGGTCACAACCACTGCGACAAACAAACTGTTAACCACCCACTGCGACAGCTTTGTTGTTGTCAGAATTTCGTTATAGACAGCAAGTGAGTAAGGCGGTTTAAACCAGTCCAGGACCGTAATAATCTTCATGCCTTCTTCTTTAATGGAGACCATCAGCATCCACACTAGTGGGGCCGCAAACATAACCGCCATCAACGCAGAACCTGTGCGATATAACCATTTCATCAGTATTCCGCCCCTTTCCGGTTAGTCATCCAGTATTGCAGCGCCGACAGCACCAGCAGGATTACGAATAAAATATAGGACATCGTTGCGGCATAACCCAGGTTATTGTTCTTGAATCCGGTTTGATAGATCAGCTGAATAATTGGACGTGTCTGATCCAGCGGTCCCCCGCCAGTAATAACATAAATTTGCATAAAGACCTTGTATGAAGCGATAATTTGTAACATGGTAATGGTTTTGGTCAGTGGCGTCAGATAAGGAAGCGTAATCCTCCAAAATATTTGTGTATCACTTGCACCATCCAACCTTGCTGCTTCATAAATTTCATCCGGTATTTCCTGCATGGCGGAAAGATACAAAATAAAGTTAAATCCGACTGTCCACCACAAGGTAATTACGGTAATAACGACCCAGGCGAGTCCGGTCTCCGTCAGCCAGAAAATTTCGGCATTTTGAGGCAATAATCTGACAAGGTGCAGGACGGAATTGACAAACCCGGTATAAGGCTGAAATACGAATAAACCCAGATAAGCTGCGACGGCGACGGAGAGTACGCTTGGTATAAAGAAGATGATCCGGTAGAACTTTTGCAATGACGATTTTCGGTTGGCAATCAAGGCCAGCAAAATCGCGAGCATAATCATGGTCGGTGTACTCAAGAAAACAAAGAAGGTTGAATGCCAGATCGCTTCCCAAACCTCTCTGTCCTGAAACACTTTTCGGAAGTTATCCAGGCCAATAAAATCCATTTTCTTGATCAGCGTCCATTTGTAGAAGGTCATCTCCACACCTTTAATCATGGGCCAGATCGTAAATAAACCATAAATAATTAAGAATGGAAGCAGAAATACCAGTGCCTGCATATCCGCCCTCATTTTTTTGATCTTCATATGCGTCTCCCCTTTGATTGGCACGCAAGCCAGCGATTTCTTATCTAGAGATGGTGAATGCGCAGGCTTGCGTGACCCGTCTTCCTTCTATTCACTCACTATTTTCTGAATGGCTGTCTCCATGTTGTTCATGGCATCTGCCGGGGTCATCTTGTTCACCCATACTTCATTCAAAAATTTAAAGGCAGCTTCATCGCGGATTTGTGCATTTTTGGTGGAATGTTTGCTGAATTTAACTACACTTGCTACTTCGGAATAATCACTGCGGTATGGCAGATCCTTGAATTCCTGTTTTTCCAGCACGGATGGCTTGGATGGAATATGTCCGGCTTTCGCCCAGACCTGACCATTGTCAGCAACCCAGTCAGCAAAAGTCATCGCGGCTTTTCGCTTAGCCGGGTCCTCATCCTTCGTCAGTGGCAAAACAATGGTGTGGGAATCTCCCCATGTTGCTTCCTGATCGTAGAATTTCGGAATTGGCATAGCTCCAAACTCAAGTCCTTTGGTGGATTCCCATGTTCCTGTCGTCCAGACCCCTGTCATGATAATCGCGGCGGTTCCACTTTGAAAATTTTTATAAAAGTCCGGATCATTTTTCTTGATATAACCTTCGGTGTAGAGCTTCTGAATATAGTCAGCGGCTTTGATGCCTTTCTCCTTATCAATAGCTGCGGACTTCAGATCATCCGACACCACGTCGTTACCACCCAACTGGGAGTACAGCGACCACCACAAGCGGTAAGGGTCATCATTATTATTGGATAATGCAAACGGGGTCGTTTGGGCAGGCAGCTTCTCTTTTAAAGTTTGAAGGAAACTCACAAACCCGTCAGCAGATTGCTCCAGGATCGGTTTTCCGTCTTCACCAAGCAAGCCTGCATCTTTTAGCAGTTTTTTGTTGTAGAACATGATAAAGGGATGTGTGTCAATGGGGACAGCATAATGTTGACCTTCTACAGTAACCGCATCCAAAAGATTCTGGTTATAGGTGCTCCAGTCCACACCTGCATCTGTAGCCGGAGTATCAAGCTCTGTGACAACCCCTTGATTGATCAGATCGGGCAGTCTGGAGGAATGGGAAATCCCGATGTCCGGTCCATTACCGTTACCAACAGCAGTAATGAGCTTCGTATAGTACTCGCCCCAGGCCAATTTGGTATTCTTCACTTCAATGTCTGGATGGGTTTTGTTAAACTCATCGACCAATGTCTGCATGTTTGCGCCATCACCACCATCGAACAATGTCCAGAAGGACAATGTCACTTTTCCATCACCAGATCCACTCTCACCCGCTTCATTACTGCCTCCGCTACATGCACTTAAAACGGTTGAGAATGAGAGCAATAATGTCAGTGCTAACCTGCCGATCTTCTTTTTCATGCGAGTATCCCCTTTACTCTAATTTGTAGATACAAACGATATAATTGTTTTATTACATTATTACTGTATCTATAGGGGATTATATAAGGGCGTTTATCTCTTGTCAACGCTTTCAAACATAATTAATGTAATTATTAAATAAAAAAAGACCTTAGTTACATAATATCTGCAACCAAGGACTTCCTTCCGCATCTCATTTTAATGAATAACATAATGTACAGTCATCTTGATATTCTGGTCATAATCTCCAAATTGTCGCCCAAAGAGATTTACACCTCCTTGATGAACCGCATCCGGCTTGATACCGATTCGCACCCTTAACTTATGGCTATTTTGAAGGTTAAGCTGAGCCAGATCAACTGCTGAAATTTTCTCCATATCCAGCGTCGTCTTGTTTTTGTCCACTCGCCATGTCTTTAATAAACCATACTGTGTTGACCATTCAAACCACCACGCCGGGTTGAGCTTTCCACGCCGATCTCCAAAGTCACCAGGACATGTCCACATGCCAATTTCCACACCGTTAATCCATACAGAGATATCGGAAGGCCAATTATGATCATAGTTTGGCGCTTCAGAACATATTTCCATAGACAGTTCCAGCGATTCGATTACCGCTTCTGCCGGAATCTCCAGCGGCATCAAATATTCGACATAACCCTTACGAAACCACATAATTTGCGCTCCCACATGCTTCGGATGATAAAAGCTGGCGGGTTCATCCTCACGAATAATCATGCCCTCGCCATTCGCCATACCGCAAGTAGGTGACACTTCACAATCACTATAATGACCGATAGGCATATCCACTTCGTACACCTGGATATCGCCTTTGGGAATGGCTTTCTCCAGATTAAGAGCAATATGAATATCATCGTAATTGCGGCTGCATACCTTCATCGCCCCGCGAGAGGCAGGCAGCAGTTCTGTATTAATCAGCCTTGCAGCTTCCAAAACCTTGATGTTGCTGGCTACCGTGGATACGGGGAGTTTGAGCGCTTCAGCGATTTCAACGATATTCAGGTTTTGGGAGATCAATAGTCGGAGAATATCCACTCTGGATCGGGTGGATAACGCATGCGTGACCGTGACCAGTTCATCCGGATTATCAAAACTCAACTCAAGCATTCGTTCACCACCTCTTATGTATTATGGAACAGGAAATATAAACGTAAAGTTCAATTCAGTCGATAATATTGTAACAAAACATTTATTTTGTATCAAATTACTTTTCACTTCATCATTCTTCTTCGTTTTTCATACAATTCCCCGTTAATGTGCGATGATCGATCTGACATAAGATCAAAATCAAACCGCTTTATTTCTGGAGTGTTGCCTATCGTTATGTAACTTATAGCTAACACAAGAAATCCGCCAAACATGGCGGATTTTTTGGGTATATATTTTTCTTCTTACAAATAGAAGCTTATCTCTAACTCTTGCTGCTAAAATGCGACAGGTAAGGCAACCAAGCTCTGCGAACTTAGCGCCAAATGCCACTTAATGTGTTCCCGAGGAACATTAAGTCGCAGATTAGGCATGCGTTTTAACAATGTTGTAAAGGCGATATCTCCCTCCACACGAGCAAGTGGAGCTCCCAAGCAAGAATGAATGCCATGACCAAAAGCCAGATGACGATGAATATGACGGGCAACATCCAGATCCTCTGACTGTTCAAATTGAAGTTCATCCCGATTGGCTGATTTCAGCACGGGGATGACCATATCTCCCTTTTTGATCTGTTGCCCTGCCAGCTCTATATCCTCAGTCGCAAAACGAGGTCCGGCAATGGTTGCAGGCCCGTTAAACCGCAGCAATTCCTCTACAGCAGAAGGTGCCAGACTAAGATCAGCCTTGAGCTTCTCCAATTGTTCAGGATGATCCAATAACATTATTGCACCCGTAGCAATCAGATTGGATGTCGTCTCGTGCCCAGCAAAGATCAATAATGTAATCATGGATAACAGTTCCGGTTCACTGAGTCGATCGCCCTCTTCTTCTATAGCAATCAATTGGCTGATCAAATCATCTGCAGGATGTTTGCGTTTCTCAGCTACCAGCTGTGCGGTATAGTCACCGAAAGCTCGGAGGTGTTCCTCCACTCCCGGTTCACGCACTCCGAGACCCAGACCATGTGCAATTGCGGAGGACCAGGTCTGGATCTGCGGGCGATCTGCTTTAGGCACTCCCAGCATATCGGATATCACATGAATCGGTAAGGGATAGGCGTAATCCTTGACCAAGTCCATCTCGCCCTGGGCTTGAACCTGATCCAATAATTCATCAGCGATCTGCTGTACACGTGGAC
Organism: Paenibacillus sp. FSL W7-1088; assembly: GCF_037969855.1. Classification (NCBI taxonomy): domain Bacteria; kingdom Bacillati; phylum Bacillota; class Bacilli; order Caryophanales; family Paenibacillaceae; genus Paenibacillus; species Paenibacillus sp. FSL W7-1088. The sequence goes on along the minus strand of NZ_CP150216.1, from coordinate 3,325,017 downwards.
GAAGACTTTCCATGTATTTTGGGGTAAAGGCTTTGGAGACCAGTCGGCGTAATCTCCGATGATCAGGATCATCTACAGACAGCATCGATTTTCCGGTAAAGAACGTTGGAGGAGCATCTGGATCTATGTTTTCCACATAGGCTTTCAGGATATTCTCATTGCCGTCAATGGAGAGTGGGTCTACTGTGAAGTGGGCATGATCTTTGAGTACCTGTGACGCTTCTTCCATTCGTGTGACCAACCACTGCCCGCGATCTGTACCACCCATTGGCAAGGATACTGGAATAACAGGACCTGTTTCACGCAATTGCTTGATCAGTGAAAACGGGTTTTCACCACTATCCCCACTAAACAGGCTCAGTGCTGCTTTTTGTGAAACATTAAGATCTAACTCACTCATAATTACCATCCCTTCGCTTCGACCATTTTATTGGTTTACATTAATGCATTGATCCAATCATCTACAGCCAGCACATCAGCTTGTTGGGGGAATACGCTCTCTACAAGAACTCGATGAACTTCAGGGTCCCTATCCAGACAAGCATCAGAAAGTACAGTCAGCGCGTAATCCTTATCCGCCGCCTCACACAAGGTAGACAGCACTACTCCACTTGTTGCGATACCGCTAAGAATAAGTGTATGAATGCCATGGGATTGAAGAAGGGTTTCCAGGTTGCTCCCTGAGAATCCACTGACGCGGAACTTGTCCACCACGAGCTCTCCTGGAAGCGGCTGTACCGATTCGTGAAGGTCCATTGCCACTTTCATCGCCGGATTAGCTTCGTTTCCACCATCGCGGCTTGACTTTTTTCCAAACAACTTGTTACGCTCACTGATTGGAGGGGAATCCTGGCGATGACCAACCTTCACAAAAATCACGGGTACGTTATGTCTACGGGCTGCTTCTACCGCTTTCTGAAACGGGAGCAGTTCATCCTCGTGCTTCGCATATTGCGATACAATGATGTTCTGCATATCCATGACTAGAAGTGCAGCTTGGTTATGATGACTCTCCATGGGTTGCACATCCCTCTCATTTTGTTTAAAATCAAGAGGAGAACTCTCCGCTTAACCTCTTCTTGATATTAAACGGAGGGTTCTCCCCTTGTCAAATTTTAGACGTTGAAGGATAGGAAGTGACAGACAGTGGATAGAACCAATACAGCCTCTCGCTCGGAACGACGGGATGCCGCCGAAAATCGCCAACGTATTTTGGATGTAGCTAGCAAACTATTCGAGCTGCACGGCGTCGAGCGGGTCAGCATGAACCAGATCGCTTCCGCAGCGCAGATTGGATCGGGTACCTTATACCGACGATACCGCAATAAAAGTGAGTTATGTATGGACTTGATCAAAGATAACGCAGCGCTGTTCTTCGATGATGTGGAGATATATTTGCAGGAAAACGGACAGCATCCACCATCTGAGCGATTGCGGGGTCTGCTAACGTTGTTTATCCAGTTTAGAGAGAAAAATGCGGAGCTGCTCTCGGGTATCGAGAATGCAGTATATCAAGGATCAGAGTCCAGAACCTCAAGTCCTCTTTATGACCAATTGCATCAACAGCTATTCGGATTATTCGAAGAGATGGCAACAGGGAATGACGAATCGCAAGCCATCAGTTTGTTCAAAACGGACATGCTCCTGACCGCCATGAGTAATGATTCATATCTGTTTCAAAAAAACGTGCGCGGCAACTCTCCCGACCACATTGTGGAGCAGCTCTGTTTGACGTTTCTTTAACGTATATGGATATATAAAATGCAAAAAAGCCTATTCAACGTCGGCAATCTGCCGCTAGAACTAGGCTTTTGGTGCATCATGAGGTGTGAATATTATAATGTTTTGATATACCATGCATCACAAGCGAAATGCTCTGTTGCATTTAACGGATCATCTAATGGAATAAAACCGTTCTTGATATAGAACTTGTTGGCTGCGACCATGTTGTTAAGCGTCTCAAGATAACATTGTTCATAGTGTTCTTTGGCAAAATCAAGGGAAATCTGAAGCAATTCATATGAGATTCCGGTGCCTCGTGCTTCTTTTAATGCATACATCTTCTGCAATTCACAAATATGTGAAAATCCCTCCACGGGTCCGATACCGCAGCCAGCTACAACGGTGGAGTTATGCTCAACCACCCAATACCTGGAGCCCTCGCGCTGATAAAGATGATAAAAATCGCCCAGATTCGGGTCAGCCCACGCTGTTCCTGACTTATTGGCCCCGAATTCGATCAAACAACTTCGAATTAAAGACTCTACTTCTTGATTATCTTTTTCTTCTATCTCTCTAATGAACATGCAGTAAGCCTCCGCATCATGAAATAATTGCTGCTCTTCACTGCACAAATTATACTACAATTCTGATTTAACACACTACCATTCAACTACAATGAAACAGAGTCACTCGTTTTGGTAGGCAGTGTCTGTTTGATTTTCAACAACCGTCTTACATAGATTATGAAAAGCAGAAAAGAAACCAGGACTGACAAAGCACTGACCATAAACAATATGTGATAGCTCATGTATTGGGATACCAGTCCCAAGGCCATGGCACCCAGCCCGATACCGAGATCAGTCGCCGTTGAAAAGAAAGCATTGGCCGCCCCTTTCCGATCCTCGGGAGCGAGGCGAAGCGTTATGGCCTGAAGAGCTGGCTGAGCAGAACCAAAGCCGATCCCGTACAGAACTGCAGAAGCGAGCACGCCAAGTAAACTGGTTGCAAAGCTAAGCACAATCAAAGCAATGATCGTAATGATAAGCGCCGGGAGAATGACTGCTGTCTCTCCTTTCTTATCGGACAGCTTTCCCGCAATGGGCCGGGATAGCGCAAGTGTCGCGGCATAAACCAGAAAGAATGTGCCAGAATTGACTTTGATCTGCTCCGCAAACAAGGGTACAAATGTTGTAATTCCCCCATATGCAATGAAAAGAAAAAAGATTGGTGCCATCACAGGCAAAACTGATTTTTCGAAGATTTGGATTTTCTTTCTGTCCGTATGTGGTTGAAATGGCATTTTAGCTCCCAGCGTCAAAAGCAGGGCCACGACGGACAAACCAACAGCAAAGAGAAACATCGTCTGATATGATGTGCCTTGCATAATCCCCAGACCGATCATCGGGCCAACCGCCATGGCCAGCGTCATGGAGGTGCTAAACCACCCCATACCTTCCCCGCGCCGAGCCGATGGAATCATGTCAGTCACAGCTGTCATCATGGACGTTGTGGATACAGCCCAGCTCATTCCATGCACGATACGAAGTCCAATAAGCATGATAATTCCACCAACCCAGTTGTACATGTACATCGCCAATATAAATAAAAGCAACCCCCCGATCATAAACGGACGTCTGCCGAATCGATCCAGTAGTCCACCGACAAAAGGACGAAGGATGACGGAAGACAACATTAAAGCTCCCATGGCCAAGCCCACCTGTTTTTCATTGCCACCCATCTCTTTAATGAAGAGCGGCAGTGTAGGATACAGCATATAAAATGCAGTAAATAAAAAAAGCAAACCCAGCGTCATTAGAATAAATGACTTTGTCCATAAACGTTGCATCATTCATCCCCCCAACTGTTGTTATGATATCTATGATGCGATCTGATCTTGTACAAAAACAAATATTGATATATTAATGAACATCTGTTAATAATTATAAACAGAATGAGTAAGGTTACCATTGTTAATTGGACTCGTTTCGTTAATTAGTGAACATTAAACATAAATTTGTTTATTATCTTTAGAAAGTTTGGTGAGAATCACATGACCAAAGTGGATCGAAGAATTCGAAAATCACAAGAAGCCATCAAAGCAGCAGTGATTGAATTGATGTCAGAAAAAAATTTCGATGATATCACTCTACAGGATATTTCCGATAGGGCAGACGTTAGCAGAGGCACCATTTATCTGCATTACGTAGATAAGTATGATCTGTTGGACAAGCTCATTGACGGGCATATCAAAGAATTAAGTGAAATTTGCCATTCGGTTGCCGACTTGGAATGGAAAGAATCCATCATTCCCTGGTTTACCTATTTGGAACAGAACTACTTGTTCTTCTCGACGATGATGGCCAGTAAGGGAGCGGTACAATTCCGCAACCGCTTGGTTGAGTTTCTTAATGAGGATTTTAAGGAGGAAGTACACTTATCTCAGGCCAGAAAATCCGGATTAAGTGAGGATATCATCCTCCAATATGTGGTCATGTCTTATGTAGGGGTCGTTGAGTGGTGGATCAAGAACGAAATGCCCCATCCACCCGAGGTCATGTCTGAGCAATTAGGAGAATTAATCAAAATGAATTTGGGGTAACGTGCAATGTGCACGTAACTAAAATAGCGGTAGTCTCAGGATATGAAGTTAACATCCTGGGACTACCGCTATTACTTTTTGAAAAAAGCTGATTTTTCTGCTAGTGGCGCCGAACACCTGCTGCCTGAATTGTTATTGCATGTGGACTAATTACGATATGGATTCCAAAAGACTCTTGGACAGCGTTTTGACAACCAAGTCGTATGAATGGTCAATCATGACAAAGATATCCTGCTCCGACAAGGAACCATCTAGAACAATGGTATTCCAATGCTTTTTGTTCATATGATACCCCGGTTGAACGGCTTCATGCTGCTCTCTCAGGTTTTCCGCAATGATCGGATCACATTTTAAGTTCAAGCGAGCGTTATCCGCCTTGTCCTCAAACATAAGTGCAAACATTTTCCCTGCAATTTTGATAACAACCGGATCGGCTCCGAAGGGATAATCCTTCGTTGCACCTTTTTTCTTCAAACAGTACTCTATAATCTTATTCTTCAATTCAGTATCTCTCCTTTGCGCAGAAGACAACAACTTTTCCTACCCAATCTAATGATACCGAATGTACGTTTGCATGTAAATATCAAGCATTCCATTTCAACTATTCTTCCAGTAATAGAGAAATTATCTTCTCAGACAGGTTCTTTAATCGCTACGATACGTAATCGGGTAGTGTCGAGAAACCATTGACCTTCTCGCTCAAAGTGGGGCTTAACCTCAGTCAAGATAGCTTGATAAATTGATTCCATGTCTGCGGAGGAAACATCTTTAAAGAAATAATCAGTGAAACTATCTAACCAATTCCGAAGTCCTTCTTCTTCTTTGAGCGGAGCAGGCTTGTCAAAATACTGAGCGAATGTGACACGAAAGCCGTTCTGCTCCAGCAGGGTGGCGTATTCACCAAGAGTAGGATGATACCAGGGATTCCGTCCTGCCCATGTATAGCCATGCTCTTCCAAAACCTGTTTCATCGCAGTGGTCAAGATGGAGACATTGCCACTTCCGGCAAATTCAGCTACGAATCGTCCACCTTCGCGCAGGGCCAACCAGATGGATCGGGTTGTAGCTGCAGGATTATTGATCCAATGTATAGCTGCATGTGAGAATACAGCGTCAAAGGGTATATTGGTCCGATATTGAGAAGCGTCTTTCACCTGAACATTCAGGTCAGGGTACTTCTGTTGGGCAAGTGACACCATTCTCTCCGATAGATCGATACCTGTCGGTATCGCTCCGGCAGCTGCGATCTTGGCTGTCAAATCTCCGTTGCCACTGCCGATATCCAGAATACGTTCCCCGGTTTGGGGCTGCAATAAGGACAAGATATCCACTCCCAGATTAGATAAGAAATCCATTGAATGAATTTGGGGTACTGAAGTATGACTTTTTTTGAATTTTTCATCACTCATGAGTTCAACCTCCTTTATAGACCTTAGATATCTATAATAGCTTTAATAATTAAAACCTGTCAACTTGCGTTCTTAAGACTGCATTATAGTATTTATTAAAAAACCTATACATAGAAATGATGCGACAAAACTTCAATGGACATACAAACAAAAAAACCAATCCCATGAGAGAAATCATAAGATCGGTTTTTCATCATTCGAATTAAGCATTCGATACTCTAGCTGTCTTCACTTTCTGTACTTCGTACATATTTACCGTAGTGCTAATCAGATACTCGGGTTTCTCCTGTCCTCTTTTCTCCTTATGACCTTTAATATGAACATCACTCTTCTCCCAATTCTTCCATGCTTCTTCTGATTCCCAACGAATTAGCACCATTACTTCTTCGTGTTCTTTACTCTTTTTATTAACCATTACACTGAAATCAATCAGTCCCGGCATTTCCTCTACAGGGCTAGGGGCACTACAACATTGGCCTTGGGACATTTTTTTAAGTTCCACTCTATTATTCTGTTCTTATTGAGAATCATTATCAATATCATATCGATTTTGTGTTCATAAAAAAAAACCTCCTCCACGAAGTGGAGAAGGCATTTTGCTCGTTTTTTTAGAGAGCTTTATTCACTTTGCTGCTCTTTGGTTTACTGTGACTTGTACTATTGTGGTTTGGTTTACCGCTATTTGGCTTACTGTGATTAGCTTTACCGCTCTTCTTAAACCACTCGGATTTAGGTTTGCGAGCCGGATTCGCTTTTGACTTCGCTGGTTTATCAGCTGCAGATTTATGGGTCGCAGACTTTGATGTTTGATTCGATTTTACAAAAGTAGGCACACTTGTCATCGGATAAGGATGATTTTTCACTTCAGGAATGGTCTTCTTGATTACTTTCTCGATATCCTTCAGGAACGGAAGCTCTTCCTTTTCACAAAAGGAAATGGCCATTCCGCTATGCCCTGCTCTGCCCGTACGGCCAATTCGGTGAACATACGTTTCTGGAATATTAGGAAGGTTGAAGTTGATTACATGTGACAGCTCTTCAACATCAATGCCCCTTGCGGCTATATCCGTCGCCACCAGCACTCGTGTAACTCCGCTTTTGAAATTATTTAGAGCTCTTTGACGCTCATTTTGAGATTTGTTGCCATGAATGGCCTGCGCCGTAATATTCACTTTGGACAAATCGCGAGTTACACGGTCAGCTCCACGCTTTGTACGGGTAAACACCAGTGCCGAAACAATAGATTTATCCTGCAAAATATGATTCAACAGACTCTGTTTTTTGCCATTTTCCAATAAATACACAGACTGTTCAATTCGATCCACTGTGGAGGATACGGGCGTAATTTCTACTTTTACCGGATCAACAAGCAGCGTTTTTACCATTTTTGTAATTTCCGGAGGCATTGTAGCTGAGAAGAACAACGTCTGTTTCTTGCTCGGCATCTTGGCGATAATCCGTTTAACATCATGAATGAAGCCCATATCCAGCATACGGTCTGCTTCATCAAGAACCAGTATTTGCACATGTTTCAGATCAATGCGCTTTTGATTGACCAAGTCAATCAGTCTACCAGGCGTTGCAATAATAATATCTGCACCTTGATTAAGGGCACGCTCCTGGACTTTTTGTGAAACGCCTCCCACGATTGCTGCACAACGAATATCGGTGTAACGGCTATATGCCTTAATATTATCTGAAATCTGAATCGCAAGTTCTCTTGTTGGTGTTAAAATCAATGAGCGAATATGACGTGCGGCTTTGGGGCCATTCGACTTTTCGCTTAATAACTGAATGATAGGCACAGAAAATGCTGCCGTCTTGCCTGTACCTGTTTGCGCACAGCCAAGCAAATCTCTGCCTTCCAATACGGCTGGAATCGCCTGTTCCTGTATAGGTGTCGGGGCAGTATAGTTTGCTTTGTTCAAGCCTTCCAAAATTGCGGGTATAATATTCAAGTCTTTAAATGTCATTAGGTCTCCTTAATTTACGCAACAAATATTCATTTGACGTATATCTCATTTCAAAACGTAACACATAAGGATAACATTAAAAAGCACTTCTGTATATTATATTTTCAAAATCAAGTCCCGAACCAATCCATTAACTTACCAGTTTCAACCCTACTGCTGATCCAAGCACCATGGCAATAAACAGAATTCTTAACGCATTTCGAGGTTCTCCATAAAATATCATGCCGAGAATAGCTCCCCCGGAAGCGCCGATTCCCGTCCATACGGCGTATGCCGTCCCCATCGGAAGAGTCTTCATCGCAATCGATAGGAACAGAAAGCTTAGTCCAAAACCTGCAACCAACAGTATAATTGACATCAGGTTACGATCTTTGTGCAATTTATTAATCATCATAACCCCAATCATTTCAAAGACACCTGCCAAAATAAGATATACCCAGTTCATGATTCATATACCTCCTTTGTTTTTCCTTTGCTTAGAATTTTAAGACCGATTACACCCAATAAAAGAACCCCAATGAGCAGCATTTTCCCAGATTGAATCGCCGCATCGAACAATATAATCTCTGCCAGTACAGTTCCTGCTGTACCCAATCCAACGAATACTGCATATACCGTCCCTACATCAAGTGAGCGGGAAGCCGCAATCATCAAGGTGAAACTGACAATAATGGCAATCAGTGTAGCCCCCCACTCCAAAAAATCACTGGCATGTTTCAATCCAATGACCCAACCGACTTCAAATAAAGCTGCAATAACGACGGACAACCAGGTTTTGTTCATTTCTATCCACTCCTTATCAAATTTTGCTACGTGTATTATTCGTTACATGAAGCCAAAATAAAAAAAGCCCGGGAAACAAACTGCATTAAAGCAGTTCATCTCCCAGGCTTTTGTCCCTCCGTGACACAACCAATAGGCTGTGAGTTTTCTCTCGGACCAGACCGACATAACTGTCGCGGAACCCTAGAAAACATTTGAATATTTTGATGTGACTCCAATTATACACAATTCTTTTTGATTGGCAACATCTGAAGTTAATTTTATCCAATAACTGAGATACAATTCTTTGAAAATCGGATTTTCTTCCCATTTGATCTGGGACTCCAATCTCTCGATTACAATTTTCTTCACTTGGTTCGATAAGCGTTTACTCAACCTTTCCACCCATCTTTCTGGCATACTAAAATGGATCAAAGACCCGTTCTTCTCTCCAATTCTTCCGTATATCTTGAACCCAACAGGGTGATTTTTGAAGCTGCATCATTAATGCTCTGTACATCTTCGTTTGTAAGTTCAACGTACGCCGCATCCATATTTTCTTTGAGACGACTTGACTTGCGCGTTCCCGGGATCGGTACAATCCACGGTTTCTGGGCTAGCAGCCAAGCAAGTGCGATCTGTGCAGGGGTGGCTTGGATCTTATCCGCCTTCTCTTTTAACAGATCAACCAGCACATGATTGGCCTCGAGGGCCTCTGGAGTGAAGCGTGGCAGAATATTACGCAAATCCCCCTGATCAAACGTTGTTTTCGCATTAAAACTTCCCGTGAGATATCCTTTACCCAAAGGACTAAAAGGGACAAAACCAATACCGAGCTCCTCAAGCGCTGGAATCAGTTCTTCTTCCGGACGTCTCCACCATAAGGAATATTCGCTCTGAACAGCAGCGACTGGCTGAACGGCATGCGCACGTCGAATCGTGTTCACGCCAGCTTCCGATAACCCCCAATGCTTCACTTTACCTTCTCGAATCAGATCCTGCACGGCTCCGGCAACCTCTTCAATCGGCACATCCGGATCAACACGGTGCTGGTAAAACAAATCAATTGCCTCGATCTTAAGTCGTTTGAGAGACTCTTCGGCAACTTTCCTGATCTGCTCAGGACGGCTATTCATTCCGCTCTGTTTGCCACCTTGAATGTCAAATCCGAACTTCGTCGCTATGACAACCTGATCGCGTACAGGAGAAAGTGCTTCGCCGACGAGTTCTTCATTGATATATGGACCATAAACTTCAGCGGTATCAAAGAAAGTTACGCCGCGTTCAACAGCTTCACGTATGACCGCGATCATCTCCGTTTTGTCCGAAGCTGGACCATACCCGTAGCTCATTCCCATACAACCAAGCCCAATTGCCGAAACTACCAAGCCGCTATTTCCAAGTGTCCGTTTTTGCATCATATAACTTCCTTTCCTGATCTAATTTGTAAGCCTAACTTACCTTGAGTTTATTTTTCCTTTTGGGATCAAACTGGATTATTCAGCCTGCCAACTTACTATTATTATGCCGAACTGAAGGAGCGAAGCGGTATATCATTTGTCTTAATTGATTGCCTGATCCTCTCAGGCCTACTTTTGTCTAAAGTCGTTAAGTCTTATAATGAAGCAAGAACAACTCGCAAGGAGGATATGTATGTCCGATAACGCAGTTCAGCAGAAACAGGAACTCACCGAACTAATCAAACGTCACTCCATTCATAACAGTTCTAAGGAAACTGCAATCCCTTCCCTGTATGTCTATCAGCATTCCAGCATAAGCGAGCCTGCTTACCGGGTTTACAAGCCTTCCTTTTGTGTGATCGTTCAAGGCTTGAAAGAAATCTTGCTTGCACAGGAAAGATTCAAATACGGACCATCCAATTATCTCATTGCTTCCATGAACCTGCCGGTGATTGGTCAGATTATTAAAGCATCCACTGATAGGCCTTACCTGGCTCTGAAGCTTGAGTTTACAAAGAACCAGATTCTTGAAGTACTGAATGATTGTAATATTAAGGTCACGTCTAAAGAAAACGCCAGACGTGCCCTATTTGTTGGACAGATGGAGCCCTCCATTCAGGATGCTGTACTTCGATTGGTTCGGCTGCTGGATACACCGGAAGAAATCCCGTTCCTTGCCCCACTGTATACGCGAGAGATTCTGTACCGGCTTTTGCAGGGACCTTATGGAGCTGAACTGGCCCAGATTGCCGTGGAAGGCAGCAGCAGCTATCGAATTCGAGAAGCCATTGAGCATATTGTTCGGCATTGGGAGCAGCCTTTTCGGATCGAAGATCTTGCGGAGACAGCTAATATGAGTGTGTCCTCGTTCCATCGACATTTCAAAGAAATTACCGCCATGAGCCCACTTCAGTTTCAGAAGCAGCTAAGACTTCAGGAAGCACGTCGACTCCTCATGGCTGAGTCAGCTGATGCTGCGGATGTAGCGTTCCGGGTTGGTTACGAGAGTGCGTCGCAATTCAGCCGAGAGTACTCCCGCATGTTCGGCGCGCCGCCGAGAGCAGATATCCAACGTTTGAAGGAAAAATATGATCATATTATGAGTGAATAAGTACACCTGCTGAAAAGTTGAAATGTTAGAGAAATGGACAGCCATTAGGCTATCCATTTCTTAATTTAAAGAGTGAATATCTAATTCTATTCCCATCCTTATATTGACAGCTTGTGATTCATGGAACTATAATCCTTACTAAACCAAGTTACATACCATGTTTTATAAAGGAGAGGTATCGGATGGCTAATGTTCAGACTTTCAAAGCTACTGCCCATCTACAGGATGGGGTTAAAGTGATCACTAAAGCAAGACAATTCGAACTGATCATCGATGAGCCAACAAATCTCGGGGGTACAGACACAGGAATGAATCCTGTAGAAGCTTTACTTGCCTCCCTTGGCGCATGTCAATCCATTGTGGCCCGGGTCTATGCTTCCAAATTCGATGTAGTCCTTGATGATTTCAGAGTTGAAGTTGAAGGTGATCTGGATCTTGACGGATTTTTTAACCGATCTGATGTACGTCCCGGTTATTCTGATATTCGATACACCTTCTATATTAAAACCAGCTCATCTGAAGAAAAAGTTGAATCATTTGTACAATTTCTAGAAAGTAAATGTCCTGTGGGTGATACGATTTCCAATCCGGTAAATACCAAACTCAATCGTGTCATTATCGAAAATGGGATATCGTTGTAACAAAACGAATGAACCAGATACAAAGAGAAATAAGCAATATAAAAACATACACACAATACAGAAAGGCTGCTCTCCAACAAGTTAAACTTGCTGGAGAGCAGCCTTTCTAAAATCTTGAATTTATTTTGTTAATTTATTTTTTAATTGTTTTGATCATTATTTTGTCAATTGAATAGTTCTTTCGATGAGTGTAGCGGCTTCTGCGCGAGTTGTATTCCCTTTTGGTTTCAATGTTCCGTCAGGATAACCGTTAACAAGCCCATTGGTAATGGCCGCAGCAAGTGCTGAACAAGCCCAGCTGGATATTTCAGCACCATCGGAGAAGCTGATAGTACTATCTGAATCCGCGATCTGCGCTGCACGAACGATCATTGTCGCCATTTGCTCGCGGGTCACCAGTTCATCTGGACCAAAGGTGTTATCAATATATCCATTCACAATGCCCAGACCTGACGCAGTGGAAATTGCGTCTTGCGCCCAATGCGTCGTAGTATCCTCAAATTCGCGGCCCCTAGCTTGCTAGATGCGGGAATCTGAATTCCTGCTATCCCTTAAGAAACATTGCCATACCATTTATACGTCATGGCGGACTTGCCTGGAATGGTGACAACGAAGCTTTGGCTGCCCCATTGGATCTTTACATTTTTCGACGAACTGGAAGAGTTATAGGCAACTACCACTTTGGAACCATCCGGATTGCGGAAAGCCACATTTTTGACTTCAGATCCGGTGTTGCTGTCAATGCGGTATGCATTGGGTACTACAAATTTACTAAAGTGACCCAGCAAATAATATTGTTTGTGATATGTCACATTATTTTCAGGAGCGTCATTACGGTTGTCCGAGTTGCGGATGGTAATCATGCCTTTGTTCGTGTTGTTCGGTGAAAGCAATGCCGGACCGTCTTTTTGATCCAGAGCAGCATTCCAGAGAATGATCGATTTGGACCAGTTTCTCGTAATATTAATGAACTCGTTCATCATATTATCGAAACCTGATGAGGTACCATTCTGCGGATCATTCCAGTTGCCGAAACCACCCTCTGTGAACCAAATTTCCTTGTCCGGGTGACTATTATGCATGGAGGTCATGGTCGATCCGTCCCCACTGTCATAATGGTGGAATGCGCTGCCGGATACGTAGCTGCCCTTGCCTGCGTTCTTCAGATTCGTAATGACCTGGTTCGGGAAGTTCCAGTCCAGAAAGTTATGGTCGAATGCAATGATCTTGGTGTTGATGCCGGCATTGCGGAGTGTTGGTCCAAGATAATCGCCGATAAAGCCTGTCTGATCCTGTACATTCATCCCCATCGAAGGATAATGGGATGGCTCGTACATTGGCTCGTTTTGCAACGTAACAGCATAGATGGGTACACCTTCAGCCTGATAGGCTTCAATGTATTTTTTGAAATAATTCGCATATGTTCCGTAGTGTTCCGCTTTCAGTTTGCCGCCGTTCAGATTGTTGGAATATTTCATCCAGGCAGGTGCACTCCATGGGGAACCCATGACTTTGATATTGGGATTCTTAGCGAGTGCCGCTTTGACCATGGGCAAAATGTAAGCCTTATCCCGGTCGATCGTAAATTGATTGAGTGAAGTATCATTTGGCGTATCGGCATAAGTGTAGGCTGCCCAGGCAAAATCAGAACTTCCGATCGGCTGTCTCAATAAACTAAGCCCAATGCCTGTGTTACCAAACAACCTCTCCATCACTTCCGCGCGCTTATTGTTATCCAGCTTGTAGTTCATGAGCCATGCGGAAGCATCCGTTAATGAAACTCCAAATCCATCCATCTGCTGATACGTTTTGTTCTCATTTACCGTAATGGTAACATCGGCATTGCCTGAGTTGCTGCTGAAGTTTTTGGATGCAATCTTGGTAAGTCTCGCATCTGTTCTAAGTCCAACTGCTGGTTCGGAGTTGGGGTCTGAAGTTGAAATCCATACCTCCACCTGTTCACCCGCTGCATGCGCAGTCTTGGGCATATATGAACCATATGAACCCGCCGTTACCAGAAAAGTGGACAGCAACACTAAAGCACTCTTTTTCCATATCTTCATCAACATATCTCCTTTAATTTGTTATAATTTGAGCTGCCAAATATTGAATACTACAAAATGAAATCGATTTCATTTTCAAAAGCATAAAGTCCATTTTTCAGTTATTGCATGTTGTTGTACTACCACCTCCTTTTTGAAGGGTATCGGAGAAAGATATAGATCAAAATCTTGTAAGCGTTAACAAAGATATTTATACACTTTATTGGAAATAATTTCAACAGTAAAATTCATTTTTTTATTAAAAATTATAGAGAACCCCTGAATAGACTGGATTTTACGCTCCTTCTGCTCCTCATTTCCCTTGGTCTACCATCATATAATACAAAAATGACGTACTCTGGAGGTATCCCTGGAATGAGCCATGTACTGAGCACAATAGATAAGGAAATAAGTCGGATGACGACTTCTTTGCTACAACAGCAGCGACAAGACGGCTCCTGGCATTTTTGTTTTGAGAACGGTACGGTTATTGATGCTTATGTCATCATTCTCTTTCGGATATTGGAAGTCCCGAATGAAGCGCTGATCCGGGAATTGCATGATCGTATCCTTAACGAACAGCAACAGGATGGATGCTGGAGATTGTACGCCGATGAAGAGGATGGAAATTTATCCGCATCGGTTGAAGCCTACTACGCCCTGCTTTACTCCGGATACAGCCAGAGTACGGACGAGCCAATCCAGCGGGCCAAAAAGTATATTCAGTCCAAAGGAGGTATTGGAAAAGTTACGAGCATTTTGACCAAAGCCATACTTGCCGCTACCGGACAAATGAAATGGCCTTTATCTATCTCTATGATCCCGCTGGAGATACTGATGTTCCCTACCTATTTTCCCATCAACTATTTTGAATTTTCCGGTTATTCCAGAGTTCACCTCACTCCCATGCTCATTATGGCAGACTTACGTTTCGCCCTTGCAGCCCCCCATGCCCCCGATCTGTCTGATCTGACCGACTTACGAAATGTTGCAGATGAGCCAACTGCTCGCGGATATCAGGAAATGCAGGACGACATTCTAAGCGGGAGAAGCCGACTGCTTGGTAACCCTCGCCACATCCACAACACTGCAAGAACGAAGGCGGAACAGTTCATGATAGAGCGGATTGAATCGGATGGCACATTATACAGCTACGCTAGCAGTACAATTCTCATGATCTTTGCCCTATTGGCCCTAAAATACGATAAGCAGCATCCCCTGATCACAAAAGCCATAACAGGACTCACGGCAATGCAGTGCCGTTCTTCTGGAGGCAAAACAACGATTCAAAACTCCCCATCTACCGTGTGGGATACGGCCTTAATCACCTACGCATTGCAGGAGGCTTGTCTTACCGATGACCATTACACTATTCAACTCGCGGCCTCCTATTTGCTCTCCCGTCAGCAAGATAAAACAGCCGATTGGAGCATCCATAATCCGAATACAGTCCCTGGAGGATGGGGATTTTCGGAGTCGAATACAATCAACCCAGACGTAGATGATACAACAGCAGCTTTACGGGCTATCCGAAGCTTGTCCACTACTCTTCCAACGTTTCAGGAATCCTGGAATCGCGGGCTGAATTGGGTCCTATCCATGCAAAATAAAGACGGTGGCTGGCCGGCATTCGAAAAAAATACGAACAAGGAGATGCTCACCTGGCTCGCCATCGACGGTGCCAAATCTGCGGCCACAGACCCTTCAGAGGCTGACCTGACAGGACGTACTCTAGAGTATCTCGGAAACTTTGCCGGGCTTGACACCAGGCATGAATGGATCAATCGTGGAACTACATGGCTCATTCGAAACCAGGAGAAGGATGGCTCATGGTATGGAAGATGGGGCGTATGTTATATCTACGGTACCTGGGCAGCATTAACCGGTCTTATGGCCGTTGGGCTGCCTGCAAGCCATGATACAGTGCAAAAAGGAGCGCAGTGGCTCTTAAGCATCCAGAACTCCGACGGTGGCTGGGGAGAATCCTGTCAAAGTGACCGACTCCTTCACTATGTGCCATTAGGGGAAAGTACCCCTTCTCAGACCGCTTGGGCACTTGACGCACTAATTGCAGTCCAACCCAAACCTACACCTGAGATGAATCAAGGTATTCTAAGGCTTATTGCATCAATGTACGAGAACGATTGGAGAACCACTTATCCAACAGGAGCTGGTCTGCCCGGGAACTTTTATTCCCATTATCACAGCTATACATATATTTGGCCTCTTCTCACATTAAGTCACTACAGAAGTAAATATGGGGCATCTTGAAAACTTACTTTGCGCGGCTATTTTTTCAATATTTCAGATCCGGATCAATGTTCACCCATACTTCATCAAAGTAACCTAAAAAACAGGGAACTCTTAGAGCTCCCTGTTTCTGTTTGATATAAATTTTATTGAATGATCAAATTAAAGCCATTTTGAATCTGATTCACATTAGGGTTGGCAATGTTGCTTGTTGTCAGATTATTGAATGTGGCAGAACCGTTACCCGTATAGGTGTAAATTGCTGCACCTTTATGTGGGGTTGTGAACCTAGATGTCTCAATGCCGTCCAAACCAGTACCATTAATGTTGATGTTATTAAACACAATGTTCTGGAAACCGCCGCCGTATCCGAATTGAACGGCACTGCGCTGCGTGTTGAGGATATCAATATTGGTAAACGTTACGTTCTTGATGGAATCGTTGGAAGCTTCGAGATCAATAGCTCCGCGTTCACCATTGTACAGATCTTTACTTGTGCCGCTGTTAATGATCGTTGTATCGGAGAACAGAATACCTGTGTTATTTTGGAAATGGTATCCAGGGAAAACAGTGTTCATCCGGATCGCCGAACCGCCAACCGTGTCAACAATCAGGTTGTTGGTTGCCTTATGTCCGCTGCCACCAAAGAATGCAATGCCTGCTGCGCGCCAGTTATTCTCAATCGTGTTGAACGAGAATGTATTGTTCACACCGGCAGGCGCACCATTCACGTTGCTGGTCCATACGGCCAGACCATCATCACCATTGTTGCGGACGCTGCTGTTGCGTACAGTCGAATTGCTCGTGCCTTGGGCAAAGTTGACACCGTCGGCAAGGTTGTTCCGAATACGACTGTTCTCGATCACAAGGCCATCGGCAATGATTGCAGGAGTGTGGGCGTAATCCCCTACCCAGAAACCACATTCAAAGTGCTCGACCCATACGTTGCTGACCTTTGAATTTTTACCAAAATTGTCCATAAAGCCTTTGTAAACTGCATTCTCGTTATAACGCGAACGCAGCATGGAATTCATATAAATATTGCTGAAATCCAGCTTGCCCTGCACACGGAAAGAAATCCCGCCTGAGGCTGCATTAGGGTTGGTAAATTGAATGTTCGTATGCCAGATGCCTGCACCTACAACGGTGAGGTTGTTAATCATATTTGTCGGCGTACCAATTTTCCACATATTGCCCAGATGGAACGTGCCCTCAGGGATATATAGAGTCTTGCCTGTAGATACCGCGGATTGGACCGCCGCTTCGAATGCGGCAAGGTCATCTTTTCCATCATTTGCAATCGCACCGAAATCGGTTACAGAGACGGAGTTAGCCGGGCGCGGGATTACCGCTTGAACGGGTTCGATTTCGAGGAAATCCACACCGTATTCCAGGTTATCTCCATTGTTTTTCTGAATACGAATGGTGTCTCCAGCTTTTAGAGGTGTATCCAGTTTCCAGTGCACTTCATCAAAACGGAACAACGGACGTCCTGCACTTGGTGTATCCCCCGGATGATCACTGGAGAAGTACTGCCAATTGTAGTAGGAGGTCAAAGGAACCGTTTTGGCCTTGGTCCCGTTAACATAGACGTCAAGTGCGCCGTTAAGACCCATGCCATCTGTGGAATCCGGCATCGTGAATCGCATGGTTACACCTGCGCCTCCCTCCCCTTGTCTAACCGTCCATTGTGCATAGGAACCGTTGGAAGGAAGAGCGATATAGCGCTGGCCAGAGGCTTCCGAAGCCGTCAGAGCCTGATCAAAGGTCGGTGCGGATTTCAGTGTGGCACTGCCACCCCGCGTAGCATCATCCGTATCATACCGGGTATAAGGCATGCTTGCACCACGGGCTGAATATACGTTCAAACCTGTTGTAACGACGTTATTCGTTTGTTTGACCGGAGCTTCATTGTTGTCCACTGCTACGGTAGTTGTCACATTGTAGTTACCGGTTGCAGCAGTCCAGGTACCTACATTGACATTGACCGAAGCTCCAGGTGCTAATGTACCGGTATAGGAACCACTATACGTCTGAAGCGTTGCTCCGGCAGCGTTCTTGAGAACCACTGTAACTCCGTGTGCACCACCTGCGGAGGCCATGTTGCCTTGATTTTTCAGATTAACTGTAAATGTTACTGTACTGTTTGCTGTAGGGGTTCCAGGACTCCAAGAAACCGTGCCTACCAGATCAGAACTTGTAATCGGTGCAACCACCAAAGAAGAGGTGTGTGTGTAACTGTTGTTTCCTTCATTCTCTTCGATGATCTGGTTATTCTCATCTACCTTGGCACTGAGCGTATATGATGCAGCTGCTTTATTGCCAGCATTAAGCGAGACCGTAGTCGAAGCCCCTGCTTGCAAAGCAGCTACAGGTGAGGAACCCGCCAGTTCGTTGTTCAGATAGAAGTTGACGCTTGAAGCTGGAGAAGCGGCAGAACCAATGTTTTTGACGATAGCATTAAGGGTGACGGCATTGTTCTCCACTGGAGACGATGGAGACCAGGACATACCTGTAATCGTCAGATCAGGATTGGGTGCAGGTGTACCGAATACCTGAAATTCAGCAATTTGCCCGGCAGGAGCGCCCGAGTTCGCGGTAATGTTCAATTGCAGACGTTTAACCGTTGCTGTAACGGGAATGGTCACTGTGTTACCGGAAGCCGGATTGAATGTATATGATTGGGCGGAAACCAGATTGCTGAAGGTTGTTGTATCCTGGTTATGTCCAAGCACTTGAATAGTCTGTGTTCGGGTGCTCCAGACCGGATCCGGGTTCAGTTTAAGTACAATGGATGTAATCTGATGATTGGAGCCGAGATCCAACGTCAGTGAGCTTGGATTGCTGCCCCCTTCCCAGTACGAATTGATATTGTTATCGTTTGCATTCGCAGCTACGAAAGATAAGGTGCTGGACGATGCAGTTATCGACTTCCCGATGGCGATGTTGCTTCCCTCTGTAGGGATTGGGGGATCCACAGGATCGGGGCCAGGTAGCGTTGGTCCCTCACTGCCTGGACCGTAAATTTCAAATGTCGACAGTTGAGCTGCCGGCCACTCGGAATTGCCCGTTACGCTTAAGCGAACGTACCTTGTCTCAACAGCAGGAAAATCGATAGTAACCGAGTTCTCCCCCACCGATGGATTAAATACATAATCCGCAGAAGCTACGATATCTGTGAACGATGAACCGTTCGTGCTGCCTTGCACCGTTATCGTTTGGGTTCTCTTTTCCCACACTTTCGGAAGCTTCAAAACAATTTGGTCCATGGTGGTATTGGTGCCAAGGTCCACTTGAATCCATTGGGGGAACGCACTATTGGTACTTTCCCAATAGGTTGCTTGGTTATTGTCAATCACATTGGTCGGGATGTATGTTTGGTTGTACCCGCTCGCGGTCACCTGTTTGCCCTGTGCCAGGTCCGGCCTTTCGGCTGCTGATACAGGAGATGGAAATCCGACACTCAGGAATACGTTCGAGATCAGCATCGTTAATACGATTGACCACATCATGTACTTGTTGCGCAAATTCAATTCCTCCTCAGGTTATTAGCAAAATGGTTTTTCAATGAAAATGGACGGTTGATCTGCCTCATTCTTTCGCTGCGCCGATCATCACCCCCTTATCAAAGTACAAGACAAAAAAATAGCAAAGGCATACAACAAGGCTTGCGAAACCGAAATGCGTAACCGCCACTTAACTTGGGGAGTTTTTTGGAGAGCTGATCTGTTTTACCGCTTTCTTTTGTCATTTCTGGAATAAATTTATTATAAACCGCTTTCATTTCTCCTTATCGGACTCCTAGAGACGGTATTCGGACTTCTGATGTTCCTTTTTGGATGTTTTCGAGCAGCCTTGAGGCTTGCGAGCAGAAAGTACATCGTTATCCAGACTTTCCTGTGTGCATTCCAGACTTTTGAACCAAAAGAGGAAAAAATTTATATTTTTTCAAGTGATGGATTTATACTATTCCTTTTGTGTTCGTTCTGGATCTGATGACCATCACCTCTCGAACAACAAAAAGCACACATTGATCCACTAAGGGCCACTGCGTGCTTTTTATTAACGTTATGAAGGGAATACCTAGGTTTAAGCACATTCCTAGTTCAGGCCAAAGCCACGAACAAGCATGAATCCGAGAATGGACAACACCATAGATCCCAGCAGTCCTGCCAAAAAAGGTTTCTTGCCCAGACGACGGAAGGTTGCAATATCCACACCCAACCCCAATCCAGCCATGGCCATCGCGAGCAGCATATAGGAGACAACCAGAAGTCCTGAGATCATCTCTTGCGGAATAATACCCAGCGTGTTTAACCCACTCATAGCCAGAAAACCGAAAATGAACCAGGGTACTGGCAATTCACGCCACCGGATTCCTTTAGATGATTTTTGCTCTCCCCCACGCGCCTGTCGTCCACTCCACAAGCCGATGATCAACGCAATGGGCACCAGCATGCTGACCCGAGTTAGTTTCACGATGACTGCCATATCCAGTGCTGTTTGCCCTCCAGGTGCAGCCCCAGCAATGACATGTGCCACTTCATGAAGCGTGGCGCCTGTGAATATGCCATATCCATTCGCACTTAAACCCAATACCGGGTATAGCAATGTATAGACTAGAGTGAAGATTGTGCCCAATATCGCCACCGTGGCCGCACCTACTGCTGTTTCTTCATCTTTGGCCTTGATCTGTGGCGCAATCGCGACCACTGCCGCTGCACCGCAGATGGCTGTTCCACAAGCGGTTAGCAGCCCTATTCGTTTGTCGATCTTTAACCACTTGCTGAGTCCGTAGACAACAAAAATCGTAACAATAACATTGATTGCCGCTAGCGCAAAGACTTTGTAGCCTGCATGGACAATATCCAGAAGGTTTAGTTTCAAACCCAGCAGGATGATGCCGAACCTTAGCAATCGTTTTCCGGAAAAGGATATCCCTGATTGAGCGTTCAGTGGAACGCCGCGCACCGCCCGGTATAGGATACCTAGCAGAATTGCAATTACCAGTTGACCCATAATATCTAAGAGTGGTAGATAACCCAGCAGCTTGGCGATAAACGAGAGCAGTAAAGTCAGTCCGATCCCCTGCAGAAATCCCCTGTTCCTAACACCGTTTATGTTTTTAACGAATTTCAATTGTGTCTGTAAAATCATAGCTCCACACTTCCTTATTGGATAAGTATATCCTCACTATAGAAGCAGACAGAAAGGAAGTGAAATATGAATCTGCGATCCTAATCATTACAAAAACTTATGATTGATTGGATATCTTATGCTAAAATGAGTTCACTAGGCTTATAACGATGAAAATACACTACTTAAATGAGGAATTATAATGATAACTGATGCGTTAAAAGTCTTCGTTACCGTTGTAGAACAAAGCCATTTCTCCAAAGCCGCAGAACTGCTGAATCTGTCCCAACCGGGGGTGAGCCTGCATATCAAAAATCTGGAGAATGAGCTGGGAGCCAAGCTGCTGCATCGTTCGCCAAAGCAGGTGTCCTTGACTGAAGCGGGGACGATCCTCTACAAACATGCCAAAGTCATTCAGGCCCGCTACGATGAAGCACGACAGGAGATCCAGATGCTGCGGGATGAGGTGACCGGAAGCATTCAGATCGGGGCCAGCTTCACCATAGGTGAATATATTTTGCCTAAGAAGCTGGCAGAATTCGCAGCGCAGTATCCGCAGGTCAACATCCAAGTTACCATCGGCAATACCCAGGAGATTCTGTCGGCGGTTAGGGGCAATCAACTGGATATCGGATTTGTGGAGGGTGAAGCACAAGCCTCGGCAGAACTTGACGTTATCCCTTACATGAAGGATGAGATGATCGTAGTAGCTCCTTCCGGTCATCCCCTCTCCGGTTCCGTCGTGGTAGAGCAAAATATGCTTCAGGATCAGGTCTGGGTGCTTCGTGAGTCGGGTTCAGGAACACGCGCGTTTAGCGATCATTTTATGGAAGAGACTGCGATCCGTCCCAAGCGGTCCTATGTCTTCACCAGCAGTCAGGGTGTGAAGGAAGCTGTTGCTGCGGGACTCGGAATTGCAATGGTATCCAGATGGATTGTTCATAAGGAGCTGGCAACCGGGGAAGTCGAAGAACTGCGAATCAGACAACTGCATCTGGAACGCAGCTTCTCCATCATTCGTCTCATCGAGCATTCACATTCCATGGCGCTTGACGTTTTCTTGCAAAAGCTTCTTTTCGTCAAAAAAGAGGGTTGAAGGCTATTTGCCTTCAACCCTCTTTTGAACTACACAAGCAGATAAATTCTTGCTTCATAAGGACGAAGTGTGTTCTCTGAAACAACGTCCGAATAGTTACTAATCAATAAACTTTTATCTCCTGCAAATTCGCTTGTAAGCTGGAATGGAATAACTTTGCCGTAAAAGTTGCACAGGACTAGCAATTTGGTTTCACCAAGTGTTCGTGTGTAAGCGAAGAGGTTCGTGTCTTCCGGGTACAGAAGTTCATAATCCCCATAGATGATCACTTCATGCTCTTTTCGCAGCTGAATCAGTGTTTTATAGTAATGGTAAATGGAATGCGGATCATGTATAGATTCTTCTGCATTAATCTCCGTGTAGTTCGAATTCACCAATATCCATGGTTTACCTTCCGTAAAACCCGCATTTTCGGAAACATCCCATTGCATCGGCGTACGTGCGTTATCACGGCCTTTTGCATAAATGGATTCCATAACTTCTTCCTCAGCATACCCATTCTCGACCCGTTCCTTATACAGATTCAGCAACTCAATATCACGGTATTCTTCAATAGGGTAACGAACGTTCGTCATCCCTAACTCTTCACCCTGGTACACATATGGCGTACCTTGCATGCCATGCAGAAGAGTCGCCAGCATTTTGGCAGACTGCACACGATATTCCCCGTCATTTCCCCAACGGGACACGATCCGCGGAAGGTCATGGTTGTTCCAGAACAAACTGTTCCAGGCTTCGCCCTTCAGCTCGGTCTGCCATCTGGACAACACTTTCTTTAATTGAAGCAGATCCAGCGGCTGGAGGTCCCACTTGCCTTTTCCCTCCTGCTCATCCAGGCTGATATGTTCAAATTGGAAGACCATGGATAGTTCACTGCCGTCCGGGTTGCTATAAAGCTTGGCACTTTCGGGCGTTGCTCCCCAGGTTTCTCCGACGGTTAGCAGATCACCCTTTTGGAATGTCTCTTTACTGAGTTCACGCATATATTGGTGTAGATTTGGCCCATTGCCTGTAATTTTATGATCAGGCTGTTTGCCAATCAGATCGATAACATCAAGACGGAACCCGCCCACGCCTTTATCCATCCACCATTGAATCATATCGTATATCTCCTGCCGTACCTTGGGGTTCTCCCAGTTAAGATCCGGTTGTTTAACAGAGAAAAGATGCAGATAATACTGTCCCAGCTCGGGCACCCATTCCCAGGCCGATCCACCAAACGTTGAACCTAAATCGTTGGGAGGTGTGCCTTCCACACCATCTCTCCATACATAATAATCGTGGTATGGATTATCCTTGCTTTTCCGGGCTTCCTTAAACCAGGGATGCTCGTCGGATGAGTGGTTAAGCACCAGATCCATGATAATTCGGATGTCCCGCTTGCCTGCCTCCTGAATCAGCAATTCCATATCTTCAAGTGAACCAAACATTGGATCGATATCCTGATAATCCGAAATGTCATACCCGTTGTCATCTTGCGGCGATTTGCACACTGGTGACAGCCAGATCGCACCGATGCCAAGATCCTTCAAATAATCGAGTCGGGATAATATACCTCTCAGATCCCCGATTCCATCACCATTGCTATCTTGAAAGCTGCGGGGATAAATTTGATATACGACAATTTCTTTCCACCATTTTTTATTTCCCATATGGAACCACCTTTCTCTTGAAGCAGTTTCTGCTCATCCGGATTCTGTTCCATTACCTATTATTCTTTTACCGAACCCACAACAATGCCGGTTACAAAATATTTTTGCAGCAGCGGATAAATCAGCAGCAGTGGGATGACAGCCACTACGATTTTGGCTGCATTTAGATTTTTGTTTGAAATCTCAGTCAGATTGCTGAGCTGAGCAGAGTTCGTGCCGGATTGAAGAAGCTCTGCGATATTCACGTTAAGCGACTGAATATAGGTCATTAGCGGATAATTGCTAACTTTGGTCATATAGATTAATCCACTGAAGAAATCATTCCACGTGCCCACGATACTGAACAGGGATACGGTCGCCAGCGCAGGAATAGACACGGGCACATATACTTTGAACAGGACCTGCAATGCATTTGCCCCGTCGATGAATGCCGCTTCTTCAAGCGCTTTTGGTACTGCGGCGAAGAAATTCATTACAAGAATGACACTGAATATTGGGACAGCACCCGGCAGTACAAGCGCCCAAATGGTATTGAGCATATCCAGGTTTTTGATCAACAGATAACTGGGGATCATGCCCCCACTGAACAGCATGGCAAAAATCATGATATTCATATATATATTTCTGCCCTTAAACTCCCTTTTCGATTTGGACAGCGGGTAAGCCATCAAAACAATAAGAATCATGTTGAGTACTAGGGATAGAGCCACACGTAGAACGGAAATGCCAAAGGATCGCCAGAACTGCGCATCATCAATAATTTTTGAATAAGCGGCTGTTGTAAACTTGACGGGTAACAGACCTACGGCATTGGCCGATACGGCCTCACTGCTGCTGAATGAAATCGCAACGATATTCCATAATGGAAGGAGGCAGATCAAGGCCAGCAATATAACGATGGCGTAGATGACAAACCGGCCCATTCGGTCTTTCAGGCTTGCGGAATAAGACACAAGTTTCGCCTCCTTAGAAAATTTTTCTGTCGGTGTATTTTTTGGCCAATTCATTGGCGGACAATAATAGAACAATACCAATCACTGACTTGAACAACCCAACTGCCGTACCGAAACTATACTGTCTGCCAACGAGGCCAATCCGGTATACATAGGTATCCAGAATATCGCCCGACTCATAGACAACCGGGTTATACAGATTGTAGATTTGATCGAAGCCTGCGCTCAAAATATTGGTCAGACTCATGACCCCCATGAGCAGGATAATAGGCAGCATACCCGGCAACGTAATATGCCATACTTTTCTCCACCAGCTCGCTCCATCTATCCCTGACGCTTCATATAGACCGGGATCAATTGAAGTTATTGCAGCCAAATAAACGATGGAGCTATAACCGAATTCCTTCCATACGTCCGTCCCGATAATCAGTGGCTGGAACCAGGTGTTGCTTCCGAGAAAATTAATATTTTCCAAACCGAAAAAGGCTAAAATCTGATTTACACTTCCATCCAGGCTGAACATGTTAACAACCACGGAGGCCAGAACAACCCAAGACAAAAAGTGAGGCAGATATACAATGGTCTGCACGGATTTTTTAACAAATTTAAAGCGGATTTCGTTTAATAAAATGGAAAAAATGATGGCCATCAGTGTGCCGAGTAGAATCTTGGCAATGGCAATCACTAACGTGTTACTGATCACTTGGCCGATGTCCGGCAGCTTGAACATATAAATAAAATGCTTGAGCCCAACAAACTCCGAGCCAAACATACCTTTGGCTGGTACATAATCCTGAAACGCCGTAATGACACCAACCATTGGAATGTAGCTGAATACGAGCAAAAATAAAATGCCTGGCAGCATCATCATATGATACATGGCACCCGTGCCCAATCGGTTTCTTGCTTTATATTTTTCCTGCTTCATGGATGAACCCCTTTCCTGAAGAAAGGCTGCGTAGCGCAGCCTGTCAGCAGTGTTAGCTTAATTATTTTTGGGATGTAGTCTCGGCTTCGATCTCCTGAATCACTTGGTCTCCGCCTTGTTTTTTCCAATTAGTGACGAATGTTTCGAAGTAATCCAACGGTTCTGCACCCGTTATGATTTTGATGAAAGATTCCTGTTCCATTTTGGTCAGGTTAGCCCATGTCTGTTTCATGCTTGGTGTAGTTCCAGAGAACGCTGGCGTCATCCAGTTGAATTTGCCTTCCTGTGTCAACTTATCGATCAGCCCCACTCCGTTCATGCGTGAGTGATATTTAGACCAAGCTGTTACATCATCCGTATCCTGGTCTTTCAAGTACGTTTGGATACTGCCAATATTGTTCTTGGATTCCGTTGTACGGACCTGATCCAAACCGATCTCGCCTTTAATTCCACGAACAACGTCGGAGTAATCATCCAGCAGGGATGTTGCCGAGTTGACTTCAATATTAAAAGGTCTGGTTGAACCGTCTACACCGCTTTCCAGATACTTAGCTGCCTCAGGCATGGTAGTTGCGACATCTTTGTCATTTGCCAATTTATCGTAGAACAGATTAATAATTTTAATCGCGAGTTCCGGGTGTTCATATCCTTTTCTCACTACGATAAACTGACCGGATGGATTGGCGTGTGCCACGTTTACCTTACCGTTTGCATCCTCCAGCGTATAAGCCGTGAATTTTGCATGTTTATCCATCTGCTTGACACTGCTCAGTCCCCAGTCTGGAATATGCCACGGTCCAAAAGCAATACCGCTCTGACCATTGGTGTAGAGTGCAGTGATATCGTCAAATGTACGGGTTCCAAATTGCGGGTCAATGATACCTCTCTTGAACCAGTCGGCCATAATGCCCAGCATCTGCTTGGTTTCCTTTGTAGTGGAACCATAAACGATGCTGCCATCTTCACCCTTCATCCAATATTGAGGATATGCCCCTTCGGTTGAAGCAACACCCAGCATGGTATAGGCAGAACCGTTATAGTCCGTCGTATTCAAGGTGTTCACAAAAGGAATACCGACCGGTTTCCCGGTTTGCCCAGGATCTTTTTTCAGGAACTCTTCTGCTGTTTTCTCTACATCTTCCAGCTTGATGGCACCGTCTCCGTCAGCATCGAGTTTGATTCCCAGCACATCCAGCCAATCCTGACGAACCCAAACCATCGTTGGTGCGGAGTCCAGAGAGGTCGCCGGAAGGCCCATCAGTCGGCCATCGATTGTGGCATTGTCCAGTGCACGGCCATCGTAGGAGTCGTAAATCTGCTTGATATTATCGGTGGCATATTGTTTGTATACCTCTGTCATATCTTCAATCAGATCATTATCAACCAGTTCTTTAAGTTCATCCTTGGAATCGACACGCATCATATCAGGCAATTCTCCGGAAGCGATTGCAAGAGAAACCTGGCGGCTGTAATCTTCACCGTTAGCCTCAAATTGGTCCTTAATTTGTGCATTAAACGCTTCTTTGACCAGACGGGTATACGCATTGTTCTCATATGTATCTCCAGCCGGCAATTTCGGGTTCGCCGTTGTAACACGCCCCATCGTTACCGCCACTTCGTCTTTATAAGCACTGAACGGATCTCCAGGCGTTACCTCATATTGACCTGCATCCTCAGCAGTCGGTGGATTGGAAGCTCCCCCACAGGCTGCAAGGACGGATACCATCAATGCGGACATGGACAGCACTGCCAGTCGTTTTGTCAACAGCTTGCTTTTTATTGACCAATTATTACTCATCAAATTCAACTCCCCTTCGTTCTGATTATTTCTCTATCATGTTGTTTGCGCTTTCATTATAAAACTTGGAGAAGCTTTATTGAGATAGGGATTAAACGCTAGTTTGGATAGAGAAATGTGTACACATTTTGCTAAGATCAACGATCAACATTAACGAAGTGAACATTTATCTCACCTGCTAACTTACATTTGTCTATCCTCGTTAATAAGAATGGGTAGACAGCGAGTGTGGCACAACGAAAAACCGGCAAACTCCTCAAACAGGAGTCTGCCGGTTATGAATGATCTCGAATTTAGTACACAAATGTGTAGAATTGTAAAATTCAGCGTATATAGGTTAGCAACTCACCGTTGATTCAGGGATGCAGATACTTCAGCAGTTACTTGATCGCCACCTTGTTCCTTCCACTCCTGTACAAATGGATCGAATGATTCGATCGGCGCAGTCCCTAGAATAATTTTCAGAAATGTATCATGTTCCAGCTTAGACAGTTTGCTCCACAACCTCTCCACTGCTGGGGTACGTTTGTAGGTAAGGCTTCGAACTTTATGGATATTCGGATCAAAGAAGTTTCTTCCACCCACAAGCAGTGAATAACCACGCATAAAATTCTCGTTGTGCTGATCCCAGTACGAAATGCCAAGTTGATCATAAGGCTTTAGCTTGGTTTGTTTTATCGTCGAAACTGTATTTTCCAGCAGCTTATATTCGGACTTGTCCTTGAAATCGGCTGGGGTTTTGGTTCCGGCCAGAATCTCCTGCACGGCTTTGAATTCATATCGAGCTTCATCTGCCGGGGCAAAGAAATTGCGGCTGAGCATAAAACTGGTACCATACTTGAACTCATCCCGAAGGTACAGATTGTTTATCTTAATGATCGCTTCGGGATGAGCATACCCTTTGCGTACCACCAGGAAAGAACTTGAGGGATTATCCACCTTCACACGAAATGCTCCATTTGCATCCAGTGGGAGCGCGTAAGCCTGCCAGTTCGCCTTGGGATCATTCAGCCAAGCGCTTGGCAGCGGCCAGTATCCTGCAAAGAAACCTTGAAAGAACATCCCAGCCTGTCCGCTAATGACGGTTTCCTCTGGTTCTTTTCGGATGCCAAGATCTGGATCAAGCAGACCTTTGGCATACATATCACGAAGTCTGACCAAAGCGTCCTTTGTCTCTGACAGAATCGAACCGTATACAGGTTTTCCATCTTTTTCGAGCCAATATCCGGGGAAAGCTCCATAAGCCGAGAAGATCGGCGTTAGATCAAAGGCAAAAGCGCTGTTGTTAAAATCGTTAAACAGACTTGTGCTTGAGGCAAGCCCGATCGTATCCCGTTTCCCGTTCCCATCCGGGTCCTGCTCCACAAAGGCCTTCGCTATTGCTTCCAATTCGTCCACCGTTTTCGGTGGTTTTAATCCAAGACGATCGAGCCAGTCCTGCCTGATCCAAAGCATACTGAAGTCCTCCGCCGTCACAGACGGAACAGCCATCATTTTCCCTTCAAAGGTCACTTGTTCCAGGGCCAATCCATGGGTGCTGTCGATTATTTTCTTCATCTCAGGTGAAGCGCTGCTTGCATATGCCTTGGTCAGATCTTCAATTTCTCCCGCTTTGACCATCTCATTCAACTGAACCTGATTAACAATCATTGCATCAGGCAAATCATTGCTGGCAATAGCCAGATCGATTTTCTGTCCAAAATTCTCCTTGGATACCTGCCACATGACCTCGACATCAATGTTAAGGTTTTGCTTAATCACCGTTTTCCACTTATTCTTTTCTACGGTCTCTCCTTCGGAGAGATCCGTACCTGTGGGGTCAACCACATATCCCAACCGGATGGAAACGGGATGTTCATATTTGCCAAATGGTTCGGTGGCGGCGGTGTCAGGTGTGCTGGTCGCTGGTCCAATTGCCGTTTTCCGAGAGTACGAAATACTGAAAAATACGATACCTGCAATCAAGCTGACGACAACAACACACACAGCCATCTTCTTGATCATTACTTTCCCTTCTTTCACCGGATCGCCAGTCGGTTGTGCGGAGCGTACACTATTTGTCCGTTCTGCCTAATTGTCGATATTCACTAGGCAGCACACCTGTCAGTTCGCGAAAGATTCGGCTGAAATATTTTTCATCCGTATAACCCACCCGCTCTGCAATCCAGAAAATCGTGTTGTTTGTGTTCAATAAATACTCTTTCGACTTCTCTATACGTATATATCGGGAATAATCGTTAAAGGTTTTCCCCATGATGTCCTTGAAGCATTGGCTGAAATAGCTGCGGCTAATATTCAGTTGCTGGGACAGCCCTAAAGCTGTAAAAGCCTGATCCAAATCATTCTGCATGATCATCACGGCTTTTTTCACCCCATCAATCATTTCCTGAGAATACGAGGTCTGTTCATCCGCCTTTCGAATACTCTCAGCGGTCTGCTTGATCCACTGTTCCACTTCGTACCAGGATTGAAAAGAATGGATCATTGAGATTCTTCCCAGCGTAGTCTGGGCAAAAAGATGGTTCCACTCCATGACCAGGGAGTACAGTAATCCCATCAGCTGCCCTTTTTGCAGCCTTAGAGATCTAAACTCTTCAACAAGCTGGTTATAATAATGATCGTTATGCGTCCACGGAGACAGAAACCAACTTCGTTTAATACGATCCATATCCTCATCCCGAGGTTCTATTGGAAATGTGTCTTCTTCATTCATGGAAACGACAATAACCGGATCTAGGGGTTCATATGCATAAAATAAGGACGTTTCTGTATAATTCATAATCCAGTTTTGAATTTGCGACCATGTCTGTTCCTGTACATCGGACATCACCAGTAGCGCAGCTTGAGGAACTTGATTCACGTATTTCTTCAGTCTATCGAATAGCAGCTGCTCATCATCCAGAGGTTCTGCCCACATCCAGCTGTTCCGTTCCACTTCAAATCGGACCTCGTCTACATTGGATTCGATTTCAATGGGCCAGTTCTGGCCGGACTTTCGGTCCAGTGAAACCAGTGCATATACTTTACGGTAATGGACATTGGTTTCACCTAGCTGCGGCAGCTTTCGTCTTGTATTCGTGAACTCACCAATCCGGGTATGTATTCGATTCAGTACATGTTCGAATTGTTCCTTCTCAAGCTGGACTTTGGCTATATAGTCGATCGCTCCCAGCCGAAGCGCTTCCTGAATATAATCAAAATCCTGATGAAGAGTAAGCACGACAATATGAAGTTCGGGGTAGAGCTGCCTTGCGGCGCGCATCAGTTCAATGCCTGACATCACGGGCATCGCAAGATCCGTTAACATCAGATCCACCGAGTTGGATTCGAGAAAATCCAGCGCCTTAGCCCCGTTACTCGCTTCTCCAACAACCTCCATGCCGAACTCGTTCCACGGCATTGCGGAGCTTATTCCTTTTCGCACCAATTTATCATCATCCACAATCAATACCTTAATCATGCCGAGATATCTTCTCCTTTGATCGGAAGTATAAGCAATATGCTTGTCCCTGTTCCCAATTCACTTTCAATCACCAGTTGAGCTTGATCCCCGTATTGTGCTTGTAACATGCGGTGAACATAATTGAGCCCGATGCCCATCCCTACTTTTTGATGATCTGCTACACGATTGTTCAGAAGTCTTTGAATCGCTTCCTCCGTCATGCCTGCTCCATTATCCTGAATCATGATGTTCAGCGTTTCTTTGCGTGTTACTTCAATTTGAATAAAACCTTCGTCGCTCAGTCCATGGTAAAGTGAATTTTCAACCAACGGCTGTAGAATAAAACGAGGTACCGGTATTTGAAGCACGTGCTCATCAGCCGAGATGCGCACATCAAACTCAAAGTCATATCGGATTTGCTGCAGGATCAAGTACTGTCTAAGCGCGTCAATCTCCTCTTCCATCGTCGAAACCTGACCTAATTTGCCCAAATTGTAATACAACAGCTTATTCAGGGACTGTACCAGCTTGTCGATCTCCCCTTGTCCATTCATTACCGCCAGCCAGTGCACGGTATCCAGCGTATTCATCAAAAAATGAGGATTGATCTGGTACAGCAGCTTCTCCACTTCAAGGTCTGCACGAATTTTCTCTTTCTGCTGCACCTCTTTAAAGAGGTCACCGATTTGATGCTGCATATTCGAGAATTCACCTAACAGAAAATCAAATTCTGGAATCTGCGTGCGGGCCTGGCTGCCTGTTGTTTGTGGATTTTGAGACATTCCGTTGATCTCTGAATGGAACAGACCGAGGGGTTTATAAACCATCTTCCACAGCAGCCAAGCCAGAAATACGGTGAAGCCCAGGAAAAATAAAGCGACCAGCAATATTTGAAGCAACCACTGATTTTTCTCCTGTTGATACTTGGCCTGCGAGATCACCGACACAACGCTCCAGTTCTGGGTAGAATCCTGTCTGAACCAATGATAATCGCGAGCTATTCCGTCCGATGCTGCACCCTTCGATAAGCTGGAGAAATTCTCCCCGACTTTCATCGCTTCCGGAATCTCACTGTACACAATGTTTCCCTCTCCATCGAGGATCAAGTGGGATAAATCTCCTTTGTACTGATTGTAACCCAATATATCCTGCGCAAGGTGAAAACCGGATTCGACGTAAATATACACATCGTCCCTCTGGGGTAATTTTACCTTCCGCATGGCGGATAAGACGAGCTGATCATCAAACCGGTTCATACTGACATGAGGACCATAGTAGGTAATCCCATATGCTTTGGAGAGCACAGGCAAAGATTCGGGTGAAAAACGATCCTTTATGGGAAAGTTTCCGAACTGTGTGGAGCCATCCTTCTGAAAGTAATACAATGTCAAGCCTATATTCGGGTTGGTAAACGTGACGACATTTAATTCGCTCTTTAATTCATCCCGAGTTTCAATCAATTCAAATATATTGGAGGATGGCTTCAACACCTCATCCAACTTTTTGCCTAATGTACCACTGTAGGATAATTGCTGTGTAACATGATTCAGGTTGGTGATCGAATTTTCCAGTGAGGAAGTCACCTGCTGTAAATTGCTCCGAATGCCATCATCGATCTTGTTCGCAAAAATGGAATCAATGGTGTAGTAGGAAATTGCAAATATACTAATGAAGGGAATAAACGCACTGAGAAAAAACAGCAAAAAGATCCTTTTTTTAAGTGTCATTCCAACCTATTCTCCTTACCTTCATCCATTCTATGTTGAATGCATAACTCCATAATTATAGATTGATAATTCAATATGTCAAACGCTTTCAAATTGTAATCAAGACAAAAAGACCCTGCCAGCGGAATGCCGGCAGAGTTGTTCATAAGGTAAAGAAATTAAACCAAGAAAGCTTTAGAGATGATGACCAACAAGATGAACAGAACAAGGATTGCGCCGATGGATGTGAAACCACCGTATCCACCAAGACCTCCAACATTTCCATATCCTACTTCACTCATGTAATCTCCTCCTCTTTTGTGTTATGTCATAAGGTATTCATATCGTTGTGTATTGACAAGGCTATTGAGACAATCATCAAAAAAAGGGCTCTGTCCGCTTATGCAGCAGACAGAAGCCCCCATCATCACAGGAAGATGACAAAAGTCACCTTAAACGAATTACTTTGTACACTGATATAAATTTTAAAAATCCTCGATACTTAGGTTACAAAAAAACAGACGAGGTGCTTACCATGAATCCAATATCTTTAACAATTTCATTATTAATTGTCGTACTTATTTTGAAGGGCGTGATCCAGGGCAGCAAAAAGCCATTGCACGAATCAGGTCGAAAACTATTAATTCCGATCCTCTATATCTCTACATCTTTGTTTGAATTGTTCGACCCTACATTGGTGCTTACATCAGGCAGAATGATTAGTTCGATCGCTATAGGTGCAATTCTGTCGATCCCATTAATTCTGGTGACGCAATTCGAGCGAAAATTGGATGGCAGGATGTATTATAAAAGAAACGTATCTCTTTATGTTCTAATTATTGTTATCTTCTCAATTCGATTCTTTGACTTCATGTTCATCTCAGGCATTGATCCCAAGACTCTTGGATTCCTGAATAATGTAGTTGCTCTATCCTATATTGCCATTTGGCGAATGGCTAGCTTCATTAAATTTCATAATTCCAAGTCCAGTACGTTCAGAGCTTGGGACAAAACTGCTTAATCGTACGATTAGCTAGAGCTGGTTGACTTGGCATATCAAGCATGTTAACCTAGGCCGAGTATTAACAATGATTGTCAAACCCTCCTACTCTTATAATGATGAAAGGTAATTCAACAAATGATGATTTATAGTCGTCTCGCCATCATGATGCCCCCCTTTCCCTAGCTAGGCTCATATTCTTGTTGTC
Organism: Paenibacillus sp. FSL W7-1088; assembly: GCF_037969855.1. NCBI lineage: Bacteria > Bacillati > Bacillota > Bacilli > Caryophanales > Paenibacillaceae > Paenibacillus > Paenibacillus sp. FSL W7-1088. The sequence goes on along the minus strand of NZ_CP150216.1, from coordinate 3,291,129 downwards.
ATAACAGAGTATAAGCTTGTAGGAGGGCTAATATATAATGAAGAAATATGCTGTACCATCTTTGCTTTTAATGATTGTTCTTATCGGTTTTCCACAAATCAGCGAAACCATCTACACTCCATCTCTGCCAGATATCGCAGCAGCACTTGGTGTATCTAATAGTTCCGTACAATTCACGTTAAGCATCTATTTTATAGGATTTGCCTTGGGCGTCTTCTGCTGGGGCTGGCTGTCCGACTTGATAGGTCGTAGGCCTGCAATGCTGGGCGGTCTCATCGTATATGGGATCGGGAGCTTGATGTGCTTTTATTCGGAATCGATTCAGTTGCTTCTCGTCGGCCGTTTCGTACAGGCTTTCGGTGCCGCAACTGGCTCGATTATCACCCAAACCATGCTTCGAGAAAGTGTATCGGGAGATCGAAGACATGCGATGTTTGCCCAAATCTCTGCTGTCATTGCATTTACGCCGGCAGTTGGGCCACTTATTGGTGGTTGGATTGATCAGGCCCTTGGCTTCAGATGGGTATTCTTGGCGTTAGTACTAATGAGCGTTTTGTTGTTCATATATGCTTTTCTTAAACTGCCGGAGACAACGAATGTTTCTTTACGATCCAAAGTCGCTATACTTCCGGTTGTTAAAAAGATGCTCGCTATGCCGCGCGTAATGGTGTTTGGCGTATTGATCGGAGGTATTAACGGAGTTTTATTTAGTTATTATGCCGAAGCTCCCTTCATCTTCATAGAACACTTTGATCTGTCGCCTGGCGTTTATGGTTTTCTGGGCATTATTGTGGCCTTGGCCTCAGTGGTCGGAGCAATGATCTCAAAACGATTATTGACCGTTTACACACCGGAAAAGATCATTCGTCTGGGTTGTCTGGTCATGACCAGCGGTGCTCTGCTCCTGACCCTTGGAAGCAGCTTGTCTATGCTGCCCAATCTTTTGCAGATCATCTGCATGTTAACTGCCATGTTTGTTCTGTTGATTGGCGCAGGTATTGCTCTGCCCAATTGTCTAAGTCTTGCGCTTGTTCATTTTCAAGATGTAATTGGCACAGCAGGTGCTATATTCAGCTTGGGCTACTACTTGCTGGTAAGCCTTACGACATGGGGAATGGGTGCTCTGCATAACGGTTCATTGCTGATGATGCCTTTATATTTTCTAATCATTAGCGGCGTAATGTGGTTGCTTGGCAAAAGATTTATCTCAGAAGAATAATCTATTAGGATCATTCATTAGGATCATAAATAATACGAAGAAATGTCCCGGGGCACATTTCAACAAAACAGAAGCAGTCCAGTACTTTTATCGTATCTGGGCTGCTTTTGTTAATTTTATTGAACATAAAGTCTGAAAGCCACATCGGCTTATCCAAAGATCTTAAATACTTTATATTCATATTCATATTCATTGCCCTAACTTTGAAGGTTCCACGCATATACGGAAGAAGCGAAAGTTCAAATCTTGAGCATTTGAAATTCCCGACATTGAATACGTTATCTTCCACCGTCCTTTCGGGCGGTTTTTAGTTTGATCACATCTATTCCATGAAATACAACTGATGCTTTTTGCGGTATTCTCCAGGCGTGAGGGAAGTTTGACGTTTGAACAACCGTGTAAAATAGTTATGGTCCTGCAGTCCACACAACTCGCCGATACGCTTCAGCGGAAGCTCCGAATGTGCCAATAACCGCTTGGCCTTCTCCATTTGCAGGTGATGCCTGTATTGAAGCGGGCTCATCCCCGTATACTGCTTCAGGCAGCGAGCCAGGTAATCAAAATGATAAAGCAGATCACGCTCCATCTGTCCGGAATCAAACGGCTGCTCGAGGCGTTGACCAAGATAAGTTGCCACTTTCTCGCTTAGAAAATAGGAGCGAGCCTGCGGGCTGTTCTGTCTCATTCCCTTCTGTAATTGCAGCAGGAATTGGGCCAACAGAACATGAAGCTCGAAGGAACGCTGACGGGTGAGTACATGGTGCAGCTCAAGCATTTCTTTCAGTATCGGCTCCAGGTTACGTAGATCCACTACGGCGAATTTGGGAATTTCAATGACTCCTGGGGGAGCCTCAATATCCTGGTCTGTTTGTTGAAGCAAAGGCTGCTCCCAAGTCGTCTTTTCTTTCAAAATCATCTTTTGCACAGAGGACAGCTGGAAATGAATCCAGTATACTTCCGTCTGCACATCCGTTGGTCTATAGCCACGGTGGTCTTTGCCAGGTTCAAGAACCAGCATCATACCTTCCGCAATCTCGTAACGGAGGCCATCTTCCTCCATGTACAGCGCTCCTTTGGCGCAAATAATAAGATCGAACACATCAAAGCTACGCTGGGCATGCTGCATCCCCGGCTGCCATTCGGTGTGCCCAATGGCTGCTAATAGCGGAAACGGCGGAACTTGAAGTTCAAGTACAAGCATTAGATTCCTCCTTTGTTCTAAATGTAGATAATGTGCTATATATAGTCGTAATTGTCAGCTGTATCAAAGCTGATGATCGATTAGAGTGGTAGATATAATATGATTCTATCATTTAATGACCAGGGGGAAGCAAGCATGAAATTTCGTCAAGTTCATCTCGATTTTCATACGTCAGAAGCCATTGAAGGCATTGGCCGTGATTTTTCGAAGCAGCAATTTCAGGAGATGCTCAAAACCGGGCATGTCGATTCCATCACCATATTCTCCAAGTGCCATCATGGCTGGGCCTATCATCCGACTACCGCCAATCAAATGCATCCACATCTGAATTTCGATCTTCTGGGTGCCCAGATTGAGGCTGCTCATGAGATAGGTGTGAAGACTCCGGTCTATCTCTCCGCTGGCCTTGATGAGCGGCTCGCCCGCAAACATCCACAATGGCTCATCCGCAATCAGCAGGAGCAGATCAGTTGGACAGCCGACTTCATGACGCCAGGATATCATCAATTTTGCATGAATACCCCTTATCTTGACGTTCTCACCCTACAGGTCGAGGAAGTCGTAAAGAAATATGATGTGGACGGAATCTTTCTCGATATCGTTGGTGTTCGGGAATGTTATTGTCAATATTGTGTTGCCGAGATTCGCTCACAGGGCTCCGATCCACGAAACATTCAAGATATGAAGAAACTGTGGGAACAGACGTATACTCGTTATGCTAATCGAATGAATGAGACTGTGCATGCAGTGAAACCCGGATTACCCGTGTTCCACAACAGCAGTCACGTCGACCGTGGGCGGCGGGATCTCGCCCATGTGAATACCCATCTGGAGTTGGAATCGCTACCAACGGGCGGCTGGGGCTACGACCACTTCCCGCTTTCTGCTCGTTATGCGCAGACATTGGGCATGGATTTTCTCGGCATGACCGGAAAATTCCATACGTCCTGGGGCGAATTCGGTGGATACAAACATCCCAACGCGCTGCGTTATGAAACTGCTCTGAGTCTTGCGAACGGGGCACGCTGCTCCATTGGAGATCAGCTGCATCCGGGTGGTCAGATGGATCATGCCACGTATTCGTTGATCGGGGAAGCTTACCGTGAGGTAGAAGCGAAGGAAGAATGGTGTCGAGATACTACGGCTATTGCCGATATCGCATTGCTGTCAGTTGAGGCAGCCTTATGGGAAACCGGAGGCGATCCTCATAACCAGCACATGCACCACCACGATACCGGCGCTGTAAGAGTTTTGCTGGAAGGCCACTATCTCTTCGATGTGGTCGATCTGCAGGCTGATCTGTCCAAATATAAAGTTGTTATTTTGCCGGATGCCATTAGCATTACAGAGTTAATCAAAACCAAACTGACAGCCTTTCTTGCCGGGGGCGGCAAAATTCTGGCCACTGGCCGTTCCGGTCTCTCACCGGATGGAACGGGCTTTGAATTCGATTTGGGCGTAGAATATCAGGAGGTTTCCCCATTCCGTCCCTCCTATTTCCGTCCGAATTTTGAGCTTCCTTCGCTGCGTACAGCCTCTTTCGTCATGTACACCGAAGGACAGGACGCAGTGCCCACGACAGACGGCATCGTACTTGGCAGTAAGGAAAATTCATATTTTAACCGTGACTTGTTCACGTTCTGCTCTCACCAGCATACCCCTTCTGATCTGCAGGAATCGGGAACTGGCATGGCTGAGGGTCAGGATGGAATCTATATCGCATGGAATGTTTTTGAAGATTATGCGACGAAGGGGAGCTTGGCTGTCAAGGAAATCATCTGTTACGCGCTGGACCGTTTACTGAGTAACAACAAGTCGCTAATGACCAATCTGCCTGCGCAAGGGGTTACCACGCTGCAGATGCAGACGAACTCGAACCGTTGGGTGAATCATCTGCTGTATGCCTCTCCAGTACGTAGAGGACAAGGTGTAGAAGTTATCGAGGATATCCCTCCACTTATCAATACAGAGGTGACGGTTGCGGCGGCTGAAAAAGTACAGGACGTGTATCTGGCGCCACAGAACCTTAGTCTCCCATTCAATCAGGTGAACGGGCTCGTTAGCTACACGATACCACAATGGTCCTGTCATCAAATGGTCGTGATTCAATTTTAGAAGTGCATTTTTGGAACATAATAACAGCAGACAAAAAAAGTCGCCATCAACATGGCGACTTCTTTTTTGGCGTTTTACTCCGCCAATGTACTATCCTTTAGAGATTAATGACTATACACAGGCTTTCAATTTGTTCAGACTCTGGGAAATATCGCGAATCAGTAAATCCACATTTCCCCGCTGAGTTGCCCAACTGGTACAGAAACGAACGACGCTGTGAGTGTCGTCCACCTTTTCCCAGAATGTGAACGAGTAACGGCTGCGTAAATCCTGAAGCAGGTCATCTGGCAGAATTGGAAATTGCTGATTGGTTGGTGAGTCATATAGGAAAGCAATGCCTTGCTCCGCAAGTGAATCATGAATCAACATGGCCATGTCCACCGCATGTTGGGAAATTTCAAGATACAGACCATCTTCAAACAGCGTTTCAAACTGAATACCCAGCAATCTGCCTTTGGCAAGCAGGCCGCCTTTTTGTTTGATCATATAACGAAAATCCGGCTTGAGCTTGTCATTCAAAATGACTACCGCTTCCCCCATCAATGCTCCGATCTTGGTTCCGCCAATATAGAATACATCACACAGGCGGGCGAGATCCGCGAGCGTCGTATCACAATTCCGGGAAGCAAGAGCATACCCAAGACGTGCCCCATCAATAAATAACGGGAGACTACACTGTTGGCTCACATCAAACAATGCTTGCAGCTCTGCCTTGCTGTACATCGTACCGTTCTCAGTAGGCTGGGATATGTAAACCATTCCGGGCTGGACACAATGCTCCGGAGACGCATCATTCCAATGAGCATCATAGACCGCTTTGACCTGATGTGCTGTGATCTTTCCATCTTCACTTGGTACCGTAATCACTTTGTGACCTGTGGCTTCGATCGCTCCTGTCTCATGGACCGCGATGTGGCCCGAAGTCGCTGCAATCACGCCTTGGTATGGACGTAAAATGGAGGCAATAACCGTTGTATTGGTCTGTGTACCACCAACCAAAAAATGCACATCCGCCTGTTCATTTTCACAAGCTTGTCGAATGAGACTCCTCGCCCGATCACAATGGGCATCTTTACCGTAACCGCTCGTTTGTTCCATGTTCGTTGAAATCAGTCTTTGCAAAATGCGCTCATGTGCGCCTTCGTTGTAATCACATTCGAATCGTATCATCGTCTTGTCTCTCCTGCTCTTTTGTTCAACTTATCCTGAATATTCATCATGGAAGCATAAACTTCTCTGATCTCTTCCTCATCCAAACCTTGCATTAACTTCACAATCTGCTGATCTGAACGTTCATTCAACTCACCGTAAAGCTCCTGCCCTTTTTCAGTCAGGCGAATCAAACTAACCCGGCTGTCAGCGGCCGAATCTACTTTCATCAGCAGCCCTTCTCTGGTTAGTTTACTTACAATTCGACTCATGTAACTGCGATCAATGGTCAGTGTATCCACCAGATTGTTCGCAATGCTCTCCCCTTGAATGCCAATTTCAATAATGACCCTTGCTTCGGCGAAGGAGTATCCCGTTCCCAGGATATGTTTATCAAGTACACCGAGTATATTGGTATAAAAACGGTTAAAACGCCGCATTTCAGTCAACATATCTGCATTTATTTGCTGAGAGTCGATGTCAAACCCTCCCTTTTAGTGGACATTGTCAACATTATGATAATTCGTTTAGTGGACGTTGTCAACAATATAATATTGATGAACCTTATAGTCTGAATCAGTGTCACTTTATTGAAAAACAAAAAAACAAACCGCGCAAATGCACGGTTTGTTTTTCGGCTATCAGGAATGGCTATATTGAACCTGGTGAAGCCTGCTGTATATCCCCCCTGCAGCGACCAGTTCCTCATGGTTACCCTGCTCTGCAATACCATCAGCATTGACTACCAGGATGCGATCTGCATTCTTGATGGTTGTCAGTCGGTGTGCAATAACAAGTGTTGTTCTGCCCACTGACAGTTCCGCCAAGGACTTCTGGATTAACGCTTCGGTTTCGGTATCCAGAGCGGACGTTGCTTCGTCCAGGATGAGAATCGGTGGATTTTTTAGGAACATGCGAGCAATGGACAAGCGCTGTTTCTGACCTCCGGAAAGTTTGACACCACGTTCGCCGATGACTGTATTGATCCCTTCCGGCAAACTAAGAATCAACTCTTCCAGAGATGCACGACGGGCTGCATCCCAGATTTGCTCGTCAGTTGCCGTTAAATCGCCATACGCGATATTTTCCTTAATTGTGCCTGAGAAGAGAAATACATCCTGTTGAACAATACCGATATGTCTGCGCAATGATTCCAGCTGAACCTCACGAATATCCATCCCGTCAACAGTGATCCGGCCTTCCTCTACTTCATAGAATCGTGGAAGCAGACTGCAAATGGTCGTTTTACCTGCACCGGAGGGGCCCACAAAGGCAACGGTTTCCCCTGGCTTAATGGACAAACTGATATCATTCAGAATACGTCGATTCGGCTCATAACCGAACGAAACATTCTCAAAGCGAATATCCCCGCGCACGCTTTTTAACTCAACCGCATTTTTCGCATCGGCGATCTCCGGCTCAGTATCAATGATTTCCAGGTAACGCTTGAATCCGGCGATGCCCTTAGGATAACTTTCGATTACGGCGTTAATTTTTTCAATTGGACGGAAGAAGATATTGGATAACAACAGGAATGCCATGAAATCACCCATATCAATCCTGCCATCGATAAAGAACCAGGCACCGCTGATCATAACAAACACAGTAACCAGACGCATCATCATGTAGCTGACTGATATACTCTTCGCCATCGTTTTGTAAGCAAGCAGCTTTGTTTTACGGAAGTTCTCGTTGTCTACGGAAAATAGTTTTTTCTCATGCTCTTCGTTAGCGAACGATTGTACGACACGAATTCCGCCTACGTTGTCTTCAATACGGGAATTGAAATTCCCCACATCGCCGAAGAGGCGCCGATAGGTCTTCGTCATGCGCCCACCAAACACGATAATGACCCAGGCCATGATTGGAATGATGATAAAGGTGATCAATGCAAGCTCCATATTAATGTTCGCCATGAGCCAGAACGAACCGATTAATGTCATCACTGCGATGAAAACATCCTCCGGTCCATGGTGAGCCACCTCGCCAATATCGTTAAGATCATTCGTCAGATGACCAATCAGATGACCCGTTTTACGATTATCGAAGAACCGGAAGGATAGCTTTTGCAAATGAGCAAACATCTTCGAACGCATGTTGGTCTCAATGTTAATACCAAGCATATGTCCCCAGTAGGTCACGACATAATTCAAGACCGTATTCAGCGCATAGATCGACAGCAATACAATACATGCGAGGATAATGAGCGGCCAATCTTGACCTGGCAGCAACTCATTAATGAACTTGCTTACCGCAAGTGGAAATGCCAGCTCTAGTAAACCAGCTATTACTGCACAACCAAAATCAATTAAAAAAAGTTTTTTGTAAGGACGATAATATGAGAAAAAACGACGAATCATTCTTATTCACTCTCCAGATCCTGATTAGGGCTTTCTTCTTCAAGTTGTAATTCAAAAAGCTGGATATATTCATCAATAACCTGGTCAATGGCTTTCAGCTCTCCACTAATCATTTGGTGAATATTCCTGAACTCCTCCTGACCAAGCTGTCTGGCCAATGTGGCTCTTCGGTTCTGCATTTGTTCCAAAAAGACAAGTATTCTTCCACGTCGAAACGTTTGTGCCCCGTTACCCCGTTTTCCGTGATGTTCGCCATGTCCTCTTCCGCGTCTGGAACGTTCACCTTGTTTTTCTTGTTTTTCTTGTTTCTCTTGTTTCTCTTCTTCCCCGCGACCGCGTCTGGCTCGCTGTCCATGGCGATCAGGTTGCTCGTTCTCATTTATATGTCTTTCTCTCATTTGAGAAGCACCTCCAATTTCGTATACATCTGTATACATTTCGTTTATGTATACGATTGTATACACAACAAACTGTTCTGTCAACCCGTATTTTTCCATTTTTTCAGGTCAATTCATATTCAGTTCATCGCCCTAGAGTACACTAACTCAGGTACCACCACAGAGATTCCCAATTCACAGATAAGACAGGAGAAGATGAGATTGACACTGAAAAAACGAACTTCATTCGCGGCGGTAACCCTGATGTTAACCATGTTAGCCCCAATGTCTGCTCTCGCCGCACCGGCAACCAGTACCAGTAGTAACCTTACGTATGATATGACCCAAAAAGTGGTGATGGAAAAGAGCAAGCTCCTTACCGAAACATATGGTACAACCAGTGTGCAGTATGCACTCATGGATGAGGGAAAGATCGTGATCTCCGGACAAGTAGGCCAAAATGACCCGGAGGATCGTATCCCCCTTTCTTCTAATACAATGTATGGCATCGGTTCAACCAGTAAAGTGGTGCTTACCGCCGCTGTGATGAAGCTGGTTGATGAAGGCAAGATCGATCTGGATGTGCCGGTTGTGAACTATATCCCGGAATTCAAAATGAAGGACAATCGTTACACAAAAATTACACCTCATATGCTGCTGAATCATTCATCCGGGATTCTTGGAACCTCAAGCGGTAGTGCCATTCTGTATGGGGACAATGATACCTATGCACATGATACATTTTTGGATCAATTGGCCGAGCAAAATTTGAAGGCAGATCCAGGAGCCTACTCGGTGTATAGTAACGATAGCTTCACATTAGCTGAAATTCTGGTCGAAAGAGTTAGTGACATGAGCTTTACTGCATTTATACACAAATATATTACAGAGCCCTTGGGCATGAGTCACACCAAAACACCGCTGGATCTGGTTGACCCTAATCAAATGGCAGTAACTTATTCCCAGCCGGAAAAGAAACAACTTCCACTAGAGAACACGAACATGATTGGCTCTGGAGGCATTTACTCTACTGCAGAAGACCTGGTTAAATTTTCGCAAATCTTTACAGGAGAGATCAAAGGCATTCTTTCTAGTGAGTCGGCAAAAGCGATGACGCAGGAAGAATACAAAAGAGGCGTGTGGCCAGAGGACAGCGATTCATCTATTTCGTACGGGTTAGGCTGGGATAGTGTAAACCTGTTCCCATTTAGCGAATACGGGATCAAGGCACTTACCAAAGGCGGGAATACGATTGCCTATCATTCGTCATTAATTGTACTTCCGGAATACAACATGGCTGCAGCCGTTACCTCCTCAGGTGGGTCGAGCACCACCGACCAATTGATCGCGAGTGAACTGTTGCTTAGCGCACTTGAGGAAAAAAAGATTATTAAAGCGCGGAAGCCGGATAAATCATTTGGCGCACCTGTAAAAGCAACCATGCCGAAAGAACTAACGCAGTATGCAGGCATTTATGGGGCTGTTGGCAGCTCGTTATTGAAGTTGGAAGTGAATGATGAAGGGCAATTAACAACGTCTCTGCTATTATCGCCGAACAGTACGGAACAAAAGTATACGTATACCGCAGATGGCTCTTTCGTGAACGAGCAAGGTACAGAAAAGTTGAAATTCGCCCAAGAGGATAACGGGAATACCTACCTGTGGTCTCGCTCGTATCAGTCGGTGCCAGGGCTTGGACAAATCGCCTCCTCGGAATACAAGGCAGAAAAGCTCGAAACCAATACATTACCCGAAGATGTAACAGCCGCTTGGCAGAAGCGCGAAGGCAACATTTATTATCTGCCGAATGAAAAATACACCTCGACGGTATATGACAGTGCAACGCCGATCATCCCTATTCATATGTTCAATGAGGCACCAGGGTATGTGTATACCAATAAAATTATGGATCCAAACCTGGCCGTGAACCAACTGCAAATTCCAGGCTTGGCGGGCAGGGATACGATGGAATATAAGTTCTTCGAGAAAAACGGCGTGGAATACGTCTCAGCAGGAGGAAAGGTCTACGTCAGTCAAGAACTTGTAAGACCGCTCTATTCGGGGAAACAATCGAAGACAACGATCCAAACGAATGGTTATGCGACATGGTACTCGATACCGGCAGCCGCCACAGGTAAAGTGATGACAGTAAAAATGCCTTCGAAAGGTGCTTTCACTGTATATGATCAGACGGGTATCAGTACGAATCATACCGTGGTAAGTGGTGTAAATGAAGTTACATTACCTGTAAATGGTACGATTGTATTTGCTGGTGAAGCTGGTTCAAGGTTCGAAATTACGTTAACTAATCAATAATAATGAGTATGGAAAATACGCCCCTTCCCCGGTGTTCTACTGGGGAACGGGCGTTTCGTTCTTTCTGAAATCAATTCTGAAAGGTACTACGTTGATTCTAAGTTTATTTCACTTCATTCATAAACTTCCTGAAGTTTTCGACTATTTCTTTGGATCGGGTATGGTGTAAATAATGCCCGCCTTCGAATGTCATCACTTTACCATGTACAGAATTTCCAACTTGCTCTTCATGCAAAGGTATCCATCCTTCCGTTTCCGTATCATTCGCTTGTAAGAAGAAAATCACAGGCAGATCTTTGGGGAAGGTCAAGTTCTCAGTTACTTTGAAGTTAGGAGCAAAGTTTTCGCCTTCACTCAGATTGTTCGGATTAAACGTATTTTTGAGTGAAAGGATTCGAATTTGCTCTCTGGTTTCATCATCAACATCGGGTGCAATCAGTTGATCAGGGGCCAATTTCATTAACAGTCGGTAGAATCCTGATTTTTTAAGCAGTTTGTACGTTCCGGTTGGGAATGGATCATCGTTACCTCCCTGCGTTGGGACACTGCTCTCGATGCCGACAAAGGAAGTTACTTCGTTTGCATATTTGTTCACATAATCCAGTCCGTATATCCCTGAAATGGAGTGAGCCATGAGCGTGTAACGTTGAATACCAAGTTGCTGTAACGCTTCATGAATTTCACTAACCATATTTTCCGTAGTACGCTCTTTTTCAGTAATGTCACTTAATCCATAACCGAAAGGTTCAATGACAACGACTTTGTAAAATGGAGATAGCTCATCGATTAACGGTTTAAAATCGAGGGCTGGGGCAGGTGTTCCGTACCCCGGAAGCAATACCACGGTTTCTTCACCTTTTCCTTGGATCAACACATTCATGTTTTTCCCGTCAACCGATACGGACTGACCATAGGGTTTGATTTTCCCTGCCTCCGACTTGTTGCTAAATACATTTACAAAATAAACAGTGGCAATAAATAATGCAAAAGCGATAACTATGGCTCCGAATATTTTGAGCAAAATGATTAATATTTTTTTCATCATGATGGTATTCTCCTGTTGATTCGTTTGTTGTACCGCCGCTTGAATCTCTATTCATTTATATTAATTTACTTTTTTAATGAAATTTCAAATTGGGAGCCAGCCTCACCTGCAAATACAATACGGCCGTTTTCGGGTAAAACAACAACATTCTTACCGCTAACCACGCTGTGATTAATACAAATTCCGTTCTGATCATAGATAGCAAAGGCTCCTTTTGCAGGTAACTTCACTGTCATGACTTTTCCTTTCGCAGTAGCGGGTACCGAAAACCATTTGGCATATCCATCTGCTTGAATGGTTGTTGCGGATTGTTTACCGGAATAGATTGGTTTCACCAATCCCTCACTGGCGAATACATAACCTGAAAATGTAAGATACTCTCCTCCGTTCTTTTTGGAGAAATGAATGTCCATCGGTTCTCGTCCGGCACTACCCGGAATCTGCAATTGATTGGCTGCTTCGCCTCCTCCAATAATCTTATTATTGGACATATACCCTGGATTCTCTTTATTCAATTGAATAGGCAGGATCGATGTAGCATTAAGATAGAGCATTGATGTGTATTTCGCATTCACCAGATAATATTTTTTACCATCACGCTTTGCCCATGCAGCGTTAATCTCCTTGGGTAATGTATTGGCTTTGAGCTTTTCCGCATTATATTCTGAGAGAGCCACCTGTCCGAGTCCTGGAACGGAGATATAAGATCGAGACCACAGGTAGGTATTCCCATTTTTCTCCACAACGAATTTCAACTTTTCTGTACCATCATCACTCACAAAAGTACCATCTGATGTATAGGTGTATTCTTGAACCGGATTACTTGGAGCCGTGAGAGAGGAGAGCGTCATTTGTCCTGCCTTATTTATTTTGATCTTCGTAACTGAATTATTGCCACCATAATTCCCTGCAAACTTGGAGATTTCTTTAGGCATATCAGCCTTCACAGGTACACCAAATGATTTTTCCGGTTTCCGTTCTTTAATAATGCCCTTTTCTTCAAGTGCGCTAAGTAATAACTCACTCGCAATGAATTGATTGGTTATGCTTGCTCCGCCTGAAGAGATCACGGCTGCAGCCATGTTGTATTCCGGAAGTACGACGAGTGAAGAATGATAAGATAACGTATCTCCACCTTTCGTAACAGCCTTGATGCCGTAGTCACTGAATGGGAACAAGTCCACACTATCCCACCCTAATCCGTAAGACATAGAAGAATCACTATCCTCTGGCCACATGCCTCTTCTGTATTCTTTTTGCTCCATGGCTTCTACCGACTTGTTGGAAAGAATCCCTTTGACCTCTCCTGTGAATATTTGCGAAAATTTCACCAGATCCTTAGCGGTGGAATATAAGCCTCCTGAAGCTATGATATTATAATTCTCGCGTGGAAGCTGCCCCTTATACACAGGAGAGTAGATTCCCGCCATTTCTTCCGTATTAACTATATCCTGTGGTGTTTTGGTATGATTCATTTTCAGAGGCTCTGTAAAATTTTTGTGTATAAATGCCGTAAAGCTCATACCAGTGACTCTCTCAACCAGAATTTCAGCTAATGTAAATCCATCGTTAGAGTACACCGAATACGCACCTGGCTCTGCCATCAGATTCTGGGTCGCCAATTGATCCAAAAAGGTATCATGTGCATAGGTATCATTGTCCCCATACAGTATAGCACTACCGACAGAGGTTCCGAAAAGCCCGGCCGAATGATTCAGCAACATACGGGGTGTAATCTGTTTGTATCGTTTATCTTTCATTGTAAAATCAGGCATATAGTTCACAACAGGCACATCCAAATCGATCTTGCCTTCATCAACCAGCTTCATTACAGCGGCTGTAAGCATCATTTTACTGGTTGAACCAATGCCATAGATTGTGTTCGAAGTAAGAGGTACCTTGTCGTTTAGATCGTTCTTGCCCGTTTGACCGGACAGCGTAATCTCTCCACCATCAATGAGCGCATATTGCAGACTCGTCGTACCGTACGTTTCAGTCAGCAACTTAGCTTTTTCGATTACGGTTTTCTTTGTTGTCTCATACGTAAGGTTAATGCTGTTACTCGTGGCAGTCGGTGCGGCCATTGCAGATAGCGGGGCTAACATGGTTAACACTAACGTTAAAGCTGCAATTGAAGTTCGTTTTTTGACTGTTCTCCTGACCACGTTCTTCATTTTCTCTTGTTGTATCATCTGCATCTTCTCCTGTCATTATCTCTGTATTAGAGTATCTTGCTTTGGTGCTAAAAAAAGCTTAACCCATACAAATGTACTCTTCGTGACGTCTATATGAACCGAGTATGAACAGGCGAACTAATTTGAGTACATGATGATTTACGATCCTTAATTCTTCCTTTTTTTCGCCATAAAAATATCCCCTCCAAGTGTCACTTGAACCCTCCTGAATTTATGAGGGTTTTTAAGTGTCTACTTAAAGGGGACGAAGACTTCGTCTATTTCAATGAAATTTCAAATTTGGAGCCAACCTCACCTGCAAATACGATGCGGCCGTTCTCTGGTAAAACAACTTCATTCTTACCACTGACCACGGTGTGATTAATACAAATCCCCTTTTGATCATATACGGCAAAGGCACCATTTGAAGGCAGTTTAACGGTCATAACTTTTCCTTTCACAGTTGCTGGTACCGAAAACCATTTGGCATATCCATCTGCTTGAATCGTTGTTACAGATTGTTTTCCCGAATAGAGTGGTTGAACAAGTTCCTCACTGGCGTATATGCTACCTACAGCTGTGATGTACTCCACTCCGTTCTTTTCGGCGAAATAAATCTCCTTGGTATCACGTCCAGCCATGCCAGGGATCTGAAGCTCAGTGACTGCTTCGTTTGCTCCAATAATCTTGTTATTGGACACATACCCCGGAGTCTCCTTACTCGTATGAATCGGGAGAATTGGTGACGAATGTAGATAAACTGTTGATGTATATTTCTCATTCACCAGGTAATATTTTTTACCTTCACGCTGCTCCCATGAGGCCGTAATATCCTGGGATAATTCATTGGCTTCCAGCTTCTCCATTTTATATTCGGAGAAAGCCAATTGTCCAAGTCCTGGCAAGGATATATAAGATCGATACCACAGATAAGTCCTTCCATTCTTCTCCTTAACGAATTTCAACTTTTCCGTGCCTTCATCGTTAACAAAAGTACCATCCGCTGTATAGGTGTATTTTTGAGCCGGATGACTTGGAGCTGTGGGTGTGGATACAGTCATTTGTCCAGCAGTATTCATTTCGATCTTCTTAACCGAATTATTGCCGCCATATATACCTGCATTCGTGGCTATTTCTTTAGGTACATCTGCCTTCACTGGTACACCAAACGATTTTTCTGGCTTCCGTTCTGTAATAATCCCCTTTTCTTCAAGTGCGCTGAGTAATAATTCACTCGCAATGAACTGATCTTTGGCACTTGTCCCACCTGATGAGGTAACGGCTGCAGCCAGATTATATTCCGGCAGTACGATTAAAGATGAGTGATACGATATGGTATCTCCACCTTTCGTAACAGCCTTGATGCCGTATTCACTGAATGGGTACAAATTTACACTATCCCACCCTAACCCGTAAGATATAGACGTATCGCTATCCTCCGGCCACATGCCTCTTTTGTATTCTTCTTGCGCCATGGCCTCTACCGACTTACTGGAAAGAATGCCCTCGACCTCTCCCGTGAAAATTTGTGAAAATTTCACAAGATCTTCAGCAGTGGAATAAATGCCTCCAGTAGCGATGATATTATAATTCTCTTGAGGAAGCTGGCCTTCAACCAAAGGAGAATAGATTCCCGCCATTGCTGCCGGATCAACCACATCCTGTGGTGTTTTGGTGTGATTCATGTCCAGAGGCTCTGTAATATATTTGTGAATAAATGCAGTAAAGCCCATGCCACTAACTCTTTCGACTAGAATCTCCGCTAATGTAAAACCATCGTTACAATATACGGAGTACTCTCCTGGATCGGCTTTCAGGTTTTGATTCGCCAATTGATCTAGAAACGTATCATGTGAATACGTATCATTATCTCCATACAATGTGGCATTGCTTCCAGTGCTGCCCAACAGACCGGAAGAATGATTCAACAGCATGCGCGGTGTGATTTGTGTGTAGCGATGATCTTTCATCTTAAAATCAGGTAAATAGTTCACAACAGGCAGATCCAAATCCATCTTTCCCTCGTCAACTAGTTTCATCACAGCGGCTGTAAGCACCATTTTGCTAGTTGATCCTATGCCATAGATTGTATTTGAAGTAAGAGGCACCTTGTCCCTTAGATCGTTTTTGCCTGTTTGAGCGGACACCACAATCTCTCCACCATCAATAAGGGCATATTGCACACTGGTCGTACCGTACGTCTCGGTAAGGATCTTCGCTTTCTCCGCTACAATTTTCTTGGTTGCTTCATACGTCAGATTGCTGTTGTTACTCGTAGCTGGTGCGGCCAGTACTGACATTGGAGATAACATCATTAACGCCAGAGTTAAGGCGGTGATTGACATTCGTTTTCCCTTTTGTCGTCCCATTCACATCATCTCCTGATTTAAATGTTTAGGTTGATTAGAGTTCTTTTGGATCTATAAATTTCACCTCTGGATACTTGTCGCTCGGCCCCTCAATCAGAGTTCCGCCCGTTCCTTTCAATTGCTTATTAAAGAAATCGAGTACATATTGATTTACGATGTTTGCTCCTCTTTTACCATTGATGTCTCCTGTGATCCCGGACAGTTTAACCAGCTCCGAATAGAATTGAAGATCCGTGAAATTGAAGTGCTGGGTTCCTTCTATATAAATCACATTTCCCCCATGTTCAATAACATTTTTCATAATGTGCAGCTCATCTGAAAGAAATTTATTTACTTCGTCATCCGAATTTCTATCATTTTCAAAATTGACTAACCAGTCTTTAAAACTTCCCGATCTGATGAACATAAACGGCTTGTTTATATCATCTCTATTTTCTACTTCATTCAGTGACCCGTCCATATTAACCCCGGCCTTGATTCGAGGATCCAAATACGTTGCATTAAACGCCGTTGCACCCCCAAAAGAATGCCCCATCGCACCGATGTTATTTAAATCCATTTTCCCTTTGAATTGACTTTCAATTGCACCTGAATTCAGCTTTTCGATTTGATTGATTACAAATTCCACGTCTTTTGTCCATATATCCCCAATTTCTCTGCGGTCATCTATGGTTGTCATCTTTGTTGTATAGCCCGTTACACGGCCATCCGGAAAAAGGGTCGCAAAGGTGCTGTACGTATGATCGATTGTCGCTACGATAAACCCATGACTGGCCAGATTCTCCGCCTGTGATGCTTGTAGAACTCTACTGGTTCCCATACCATGAGATAGCAGTACCACGGGATAAGGACTTGTGGAAGGTAATATTTCTACATTTTCATAAGAGTTGGTTTGACTATACTTCAAGTAGTCGAGCAAAAATTCGGGCAGTTTTAAAGAAGCAGAGAAGCTCTTAATATACGTTTTGAACATTTCTTTATCATTTGGAAACAGCGTGTCACGCTTGTTGTTATTCATGTTCTCCGTAGGATACCAGACTTGAACCATTAGTTCCCTCTTGTCGCTCTGATCTTCAGTTAAGACTTCGTCTCTGTTCTGGTCCGTAAAATGAAAGGTTTGAGTACCCACTTTCTCTGGACCATCCGGCTTCGGCAAATTAAATACAGGTAGGTATACAGACAAGGCAGTAGATATCACAAGTAGAATGACGATTAAGGAAGATAAACTATATTTCAAGAACTTCCCTATTTTTAGATTCACCATTTTTTCGGAATGCCTGAGTAAAACTATGATTATGAATAGAGCCGTCATGATATATACCAAAAGCAGCTGCCATCTGTATCCCTCAACAAACAATTGAACTAATAATATAACGCTGCTTCCTATACCCAAACCCAAGCCTGTTTTCTTAGAACTTCTTTTAATAAATAGTAGGTCTATGAGTAACGCGAAACAGGATAGAACTAAAAGTATTTCAAATAATCTCATGTTGAATTCCTCTCTCTTTCATCACGGACATCATCCGAATTGGATTTACTATGGAAAAACCGCCCCGCAGGACGGTTTTCATATTCGTTCATACACACCTGGTAAGTCAAAGAGTGTACGTTTACACCATATTTATTTCGCTTCGTTCATAAAAGCTCTAACATCTTCAGCAATTTTTTTGAATTGAGTATGGTGTAAATAATGTGAACCATCCATTGTGATTACTTTCCCATGTACCGAATCTTTGATCTGCCCTTCATGCAGCGGTATCCATCCTTCTACACCTTCATTATTCGCTTGTACAAAGAGAAGAAGTGGAAGGTCTTTAGGGAAGGTTAAACCTTGAGCACCTTTAAAATTGGAATAAATATGATCCATCTCGTTTAATGACGTGGGATTATACATATTTTTATTCGAGATCATTCTCATTTGCTCAACGGTCTGATCATCAAATGCCAGTCCCTCATAGGGGTCTGCACTCACTTTCATCATTAATCTTAAGAGACCTGTATTTCTGAGAAGAGCAAACGTTTTTAATGGGAACTTCGCATCTGTAATACTTGGTTGGGTGGAAACACTACTGTCAATACCGACGAAGGCAGTTACCTCATCCGGATATTTGTTCACATAATCAATGCCGTAAATACCTGCAATAGAGTGACCCATGAGCATGTACTGATGAATATCAAGTTGCTGCAGAGCTTCATGAACTTCACTTACGATATTTTCTGTGGTTCTTTCTTTTTCTGTTCCATCACTTAATCCGTAACCGAAAGGCTCAACTGCAACAACTTTGTAATATGGAGATAATTCATCAATAAGCAGCTTGAAATCAAGCGCTGGTGTTGCTGTTCCAAAACCAGGCAGAAGCACAATCGTTTCCTTGCCTTCACCTTGGATCAACACATTCATATTTTTCCCGTCTACAGATACGTGCTGACCATAGGGCTCTATCTTTTTCGCCTCTGAATTACTACTAATCACATTTGTGATATAAACAATACCTAGAAATAAAATAATGGCAATTAAGATTGCTCCTAGTACTTTAAGTATAATATTTCGTACTTTCCTGGCCCTCGATCCATTCTTCGCTTTCTTTTCCTCTGGTTGTGTCACTCTCATCTTCTCCTGTCTTGAACTGTTTGTTGGGTTCTCTTCTCTGCTGCTAATTAAATCTTAACCCGTGAAAATGTACTCCCCGTGACGTAAATATGAACTGAATATGAACAAGCAAATAAATTAATATTTACCGGGACGTCATAAATCCCCTGAATTTTTCCGCAATTTCTTTGGCATGGGAACGATACAGATAATGATTCGCTTCCAGCAGCACCACTTCACTATGCACAGTGTTCTCTATTAGCTTCTCATGCTCGGGAATCCAATTCTCCGCTGCCGGATGATTCTTTTGAATAAAGAAAAGAACAGGGAGATTTACAGGGAACGTTAGCTGTTCAGCTGCTTTAAAGTTGGAATACATGCTCTCTGCCTCATTTAATTGAGTGGTATTATACATATTTTTTCGGATCAGAATGTTCAATTGTTCTTTGGTCTGCTCATCATATGGTAGTCCATCATAAGGGTCAGCACTCAGTTTCAATTGTACTCGCGCAAATCCTAAGTTACGGAACCATTTAATCGGTTGTGTATCTGACGAATCAATCTTCTGTTCACTTATCGCTGGAACACTGCTATCCAATCCCACGAATGCACTTACTTCGTTTGAATATTTGTTCACATAATCCAGACTATAGATCCCCGATATGGAATGACCCATCAGGATATAGCGATCAATATGGAGACTCTGTAACGCGTCATGAATTTCACTTACGATATTTGCCGTACTGCGTTCCTTTTCGGTCTGATCACTTAATCCGTAACCAAAAGGCTCAATAACAACGACTTTATAATATGGGGATAGCTCTGAGATAAGCGGCTTAAAATCAAGTGCGGGTGACGCTGTTCCAAACCCTGGTAAAAGGACGATCGTTTCTTCTCCTTTTCCTTGAATGCTGACATTCATCTGTTTTCCATCTACAGACACGCGCTGTCCATACGTTTCCATTCTTTTTTGCTCCGAATGACTGCTGATTTTGTTAACGCTATACACGGTGGCCACGAAAAGTAGGATGACTATAACGATTGCACCTAATACTTTAAGCAAAATGTTCAACACTTTTCTCGTTCTGGTTCCACCCCACGGTTGCTTCTCTGTTTCTTGTGTCACACTCATCTGCTCCTGTCCTCATCTGTTTACTGGCCGTAACAAGACGTTAATCCAAGCCTAACCAACTCAGATGTCCTCATCATGACGTCAATATGAACTGAATATGAACAAACCAAAAAAACCACGTTTCACATGCGCGGCAGCTTGCATGTGAAACGTGGCCTGAAAATATGGTTTAAACAATGAGATGAATATTCTACACTTCCACATTATCCTGTAAGTAAGCCTAACTATTCCGTTGGTGGAGTGATGGGCAACGTAACAATAAAGGTCGTTCCCTGACCAGGTTCACTTTCTACTCGGATGTCCCCTTGATGAAGCGATACAATCTGTTTAACAATGGCAAGTCCCATACCACTGCCGTCATACTTGCGACTGTGAGATCGATCCGACTTGAAAAATCGTTCGAATATGCGCTTCTGGTCTTCAAGAGGGATACCGATACCTGTGTCGGAGATTCGAATAATCACGTTCTTGATATCCTGCTTGGTGCTGACGTGAATTACGCCCCCATCCTTGGAAAATTTGATACCGTTGCTAAGAATATTCGTCCATACCTGGTTCAACTGGTCGTGATCAGCCAAGACTTTAACGGCTTGGAGATCCAGCTCAAAGTGAATGTTGCGAGCAGACCATTGCGGCTGTAGAGTAACAATGACCCGTCTGATCTGTTCATCCAGGCTGAGTGTGCTAAGTCGCGGTTGCTGTGACTGTGATTCAAGCAAACTCAGCTTGAGCAGATTATCACTCATTTTGGACATCCGCTTCGCCTCGGCGATGATAATCTCAAGATATCGGCTTCGTTCTAGCTCTGAGAGATTTACTTGTTTCAGTGCTTGAGCATAACCGGAGATTGAAGTCAGCGGAGATTGAACCTCGTGCGACACATTCGTTACGAATTCCCTGCGCATCTGCTCCAACTGCTGCAAATCATGCATCATTTCTTCGAAACTGCGCGCCAGTGTGCCCAGTTCTCCAGTTTGCTTGATATTCAGCTTGACGTTGAAATCTCCAGCAGCGATCCGCTTCGTTGCTTTTGTCAGTTTTTTGATCGGTCTAACCAAAAATATGGAAGCAATCAGAATGATAATACTTCCTACAATCAATGAACAGGTTGCAAAGATCGAAGCCCATTGGACGACAAACAAGGAGGAAGGTGGAGCGAGCGTCTCAAAAAACATGGCTTTCGCTCCCTTTTCCGTTTTCACCGGCAAACCTAAAAGAACTGTGGCAATACCGTTCGGATTGTCCTGGACCACGCCCCCATCTAACACTTTCTTTAGTTGCTCCTTCGTCACCGGGGCCGATTTATGTCCGTTAAGCTTTCCATAAGACTGGAACTGACCGGTTGCATCGTAAATTCGAATATGATACGAATTCAGTAGCTTCATTTCACTGACAAACGATTCAGCTTCACTTAATGGAAGGGTCTTGTAAATCTGCACGACATCCTGGCCGAAGTTACGTATGTTAATTTGAGCATTTTCATTCAATTGATCTTCGAATATCATCGTGGACATAAAAAAAGAAATGACCGTGCCGGCGATAACGGAGACCAGAAATGTCAGGACCACACGAATATATAACGATCTAATCATTCGTAAACCTCAAGCCGGTATCCCAGACCTCGGACCGTTTCGATCCGAAAATCGGATGTCGTCGCGAACCGTTCACGCAGGCGTTTAATATGTACGTCTATTGTTCGATCATCACCAGCGTAATCAATGCCCCAGATTTGATCGATCAATTGCTCACGTGTATAGACTTGTCCTGGTGTTCCAGCAAGCTTATAGAGCAATTCGAACTCCTTCAGCGGCAGCGTAAGTGACTCTGTTCCTCTCGTCACCTTGTAGGTTTGTCGATCCAGAATGACGTTGCCGAAATGGATCGTCTGCGTGGAGCCGATTTTGTATCGTTTCAGTAATGCTCGGACACGAGCCGTGAGCTCCAACGGATCAAACGGTTTCGTTAAATAATCATCGGTTCCCAGTTCGAAGCCCTTCACCTTCTCCCAGGTCTCGCCTCTCGCAGTCAGCATGAGCAACGGAAGATCAGGATTGGCTCTTCGCAGCTCTTTGCATAACGTCCAGCCATCCATGACAGGCATCATGATATCAAGCACAACAAGATCAACATGGGTTGAGCCGTATACAGTCAGTGCCTCTTTGCCATCCGCGGCTTCAGCCGTTTCAAATCCGTCATTTCTCAAAAATAAACAGACGAGTTCACGAATATTCGGATCATCGTCAGCAACCAGTATTGTAGGCATGTGTTTCCTCTTTTCCTGTTTCCATGTCATGTAGTCGTAACCATTATACTATTATTGATTTTTATAAAAAGCAAAAAGCAAGTAATCTAATCACGCCATCCTCTCAAAGTTTTCTGCATCCCTGCCTTGTTATGAAGAAACTGTTTCACACGAGAGCCGTTGGCACCAGATGGATGAGGGAATCCCCATAAAATTTTCCCTTCAACTAACCTATGTTCATCTAGCAATTGATGTAGTACAGCCTCCACCGACTTTCCTAATGGAATAATAAGAGGATGATTTAACTGTTCCAATTCAGGTAGAAATGACTCAAGTACGGCTTGATACAAAAAGGCATTTTGAGGAATGGAAGGCTGATGTCCATTGTAATTTTGCTTATTTACCAGGACTGGATACCGAATCAGAGAAGTTGTTTGTAACAACGTACAATCAGCTTCAAATAACCTTTGCACATGGGGCACTCTTACATATTCATGCAAGCCTATTTCCTGGAGCATTTGAATCAAATTGCTGCGCATGGAGCCCGCCATTCTTGCCGCTATTTTGGCTTCTTTACAGGCTTGCTCATATGAGTTGTGTGCTTTCAAAGCCTGGATCGCCGTTCTATAAGCAATTTCCATCTGCTTCCAACCTGGTGTGATGCCAACAAGCATGACTTTTGCGGCAGGATTGATATATTCATTATGCGGGGAGTAGAACATCTCTACCGCTCCCGAAGAGCTTAATTTCAGATCATTAATCAGCAGCTGTGCTTTGGAGTATTTAGGTTGTATCGGGAATGAATTCATCACGTCAATCAAACGCTGTTGGTGAGTGGAAGATATCAGCAGAATACTCACTCCTTACGGACTTATGTAATGGCTACCCTGCAGCTTATCACTTATATACCTTATTTTGTACAATATCAGCAGAATGAATTGAAATAAAAAGGGGAATTGACGGACACGTCCATCGATTACCCTTTTTATGATTATGAATGGACCGGTAGTTGTACAGTAAATGTCGCACCTTCCCCCGGTTCACTGAACACAGAGACAGTGCCCTCATGCATCTCCACAATTTTATGCACGATGGAAAGTCCCAGCCCACTGCCGCCCAAGGCACGTGTACGGGATTGATCCGCTTTGTAAAACCGTTCGAATATGCGAAGCTGATCCTGCTTGGTAATGCCGGGTCCGCTGTCAGTAATACGCACACTGACCTTGCCTTCACCTTGCGTAAGGAAAACATCAATTTTACCGCCTTCTGGCGTGAACTTGATTGCATTATGAATCAGGTTGATCCACAACTGAATCATCAAGTCCTCATCAGCAAATATTTCAACTTCCTCCAGCTCTACGTTCATATCAATTTTTTTGTCATCCCATTGGGGTTCACAGGCCAGAACCAGAGTCACCAGCTGCCGATCCAAGCGGTAAGATGATTTGTGAGATGCATGCTCGGATGAATCCAGAACGGCGAGCTTCATTAAATTATCACTGAGTCTGGACAAACGAACACATTCCGTCTCAATGATCGTCAGATACTTTTCCCGTTTCTCCTGGTCCATATCTTTATTTTTCAGCGCTCTGGCGAAGCCACTGATTGACGTGAGCGGTGATCCGATCTCATGTGATACATTCGAGATGAATTCCTGACGCAGATCTTCCATCACTTTGAGATTTGCCGCCATGTCATTGATGCTTTCAACTAACTGCACATACGGGTGGGGATTTCTCTGTCTCCCGTTTCTATTAGCAAATTCAGGATCCAGATTCACACGAAAATCCCCCCGGGAAATGCTTCTCAAAGCCTGAATCATCTCATTAAAAAATTCATACTGCCTGCCTTTAACCAGCGGACCGATAATGGTAATGCATATTCCAAAGAAAATGAACCCAAGCATGGCATTGATCAGAAAAGCAAGCAATTCATGTGGTACCCATGGGATAAAGGAATACACATATCTCGTAAGGTAGAAAGCTGCTGTCCAGCAAGCAAACAGAGCCAGAGATACCAGAATGACGTTTCTGGCAATATGAAGAAATCCAGCCTCCTGCTTCATTGTCGTACCTCCAGGCGATAGCCCAAACCTCGCATGGTACGAATGACGAAAGCATGCTCTTCCTCCGGAAACCGTTCACGAAGTCGCTTGATATGCACATCAATCGTTCTCTCGTCCCCTTCGTAATCATAACCCCAGATCTTTTCGATTAATTGATCACGGGTAAAGGTCTTGCCAGGATAACTCGCAAGGGTGAATAACAGTTCAAATTCCTTGCGTGGCAACACAATATCCTGATCAGCTTTCTTGCACTCAAACGTATCACCGCGCAGGACCAGTTCACCAAGAAGAATCACTTGTGAAGTCATAATCCGATAGCGTTTCAATAAAGCCTTCACTCGGGCAACCAGCACCAGCGGATCAAAAGGCTTCACCAGATAATCATCCGTCCCAAGGGTAAAACCTTTGATGATCTGCGAGGTTTCTCCTTTGGCCGTCAACATCAATAGCGGTAGATCCGTCTGCTGCCGCAACTGGCGGCACAATTCCCATCCGTCCATGCCTGGCATCATAATATCAAGAACGACAAGGTCTACCTTATGGTAAGCGAGTAATCGCAGTGCATCCAAACCGTCAACAGCCTCGATTACATTCAAACCTTCCTGCTGTAAAAAATGTCCTACCAGCTCTCGGATATGCGGGTCGTCATCAACGACCAATATGCTTGTCAATGTGACCACCTCCATTTTTTCAACCTTGCCTTATACTCCACATTCTGTCAAGAAGAAGACCTTATACCATGAAGGCATAACGTCTCTTTCCTGACATACTAGACTTTTTAGCAAAATTTGATGATTTCCAATTACGTTCTGCGCATATATGCCCGTACTGTTAATGGTGCAAAAATGGCTACAATAACCGCCGCTCCAGCTAGGCTAGTCACCAAATCTGTGCCCATTGACCCTTGATTCGCCAAATCCCGTACAGCTGAGACCAAATGGGATATCGGATTGACATTAACAATCCACTGAAGCCAATTTGGCATCGTATCTACCGGAACAAAAGCGTTCGAAGCAAAAGTGAGCGGAAACAATACGAGCATGGAAATCCCTTGTACACTGGACGCTGTACGTGCAATAACACCGAGAAAAGCAAAAATCCAACTGATCGCCCAAGCGCACACAATAACCAGCAATCCTGCCATGGCGACATGACCCAATCCCCCTGCAGGGCTATATCCTAATAAATATCCAATCGTAAAGGTAAGGAATGTTGCAATGGTATAGCGTATCGTGTCTGCCAGCAATGCTCCGGCCAGTGGTGCAATACGTGCTATAGGTAATGATTTGAATCGATCGAATACCCCTTTATCCATGTCCTCACGCAATTGCACACCCGTAACAACTGAGCTTGTAATTACCGTCTGCACAAGTATACCCGGAATAATGACCAACAAATAAGCTTGAATGTTTCCTGAGACCGCACCGCCAAAAATGTACGTAAACATCAATGTGAAAATGATCGGCTGTAGCGTCACATCGAATAATTGCTCTGGTGTTCGTCTAACCTTCAAGATCCCGCGATAAGCCATTGTTAAGGAATTTCGGACGGTTTGTCCAAAGCTTGTGTATTTTCTCAGCTTACGGCTTGGGTTTTGTTTCGCTATCGTACTGTTCATACTTGCAACTCCTCCACTGCTTTTGATTCTTGAGACGTATGAGACGTATTGCCACTCGCATCTTGGCCCGTAATGGTAAGAAATACTTCATCAAGTGTAGGTTTCTGGACACTCATCTCTGCCAGATCAATGCCTGCCGAACGGAAGGCAATCAGCAGATCTGCTGCAATATTTGCATTTGCCATCGGCGCAGTAATCTTCCCTGCTTCCGCTGATACACTGGATTCTGTTCGAAGGATCTGCTCCACAATCTGACGGGCGTGTTCAATCCGTGTCGGTTCCTGAATACGCAGTTGAAGTGATGCAGTGCCAACGGAGGCTTTCAAATCATCTACCGTGCCTTCGGCCACAACATGACCCTGATCGATTACGGCAACACGATCAGCCAGTTGATCCGCTTCATCGAGATATTGTGTGGTCAGAAGCACCGTTGAACCGGTCTTGACCAACTGGCGAATCGTATTCCACATCTGTGCACGTGTCCGTGGGTCAAGTCCAGTCGTCGGTTCGTCCAGAAAGATCAGCGGCGGCTGAGCAATAAGACTTGCTGCCAGATCCAGACGGCGGCGCATACCTCCCGAGAACCCTTTGATCGGACGTTTCGCCGCCTCCGTCAAGCCGAATTCTTCGAGCAGCTCGGCTGTTTTGCGCTTCGCTTCTGCTCGGCCAAGACCCAGGAGCCGTGAAAATATCATCAAATTTTCGTTGGCACTAAGTGACTCGTCAACCGATGCATATTGTCCTGTAAGTCCAATCAGCTGGCGCACAATATGAGACTCCTTCACCACATCATGCCCAAATATTTTGGCTGATCCTCCATCGGACCGAAGCAGCGTACCCAGCATCCGAATGGTTGTTGTTTTCCCTGCTCCATTCGGGCCCAGTACGCCGTAGATCGTACCTGCCTTCACGTTCAAATTCACACCATCGACTGCACGTTTATCTCCAAAGATTTTAACAAGCCCCTCTGCTTCAATGGCCCAATCTCCAAGTTCATTACCTGTTGCTCTTTGCTGTGTATTGTTCAATTGTGGTTCCTCCCATATCGTTTATAGGGGAAGAATATCGTACTTTTATGAACTGAATATGAATGGAATCAGAAAGTTTTCAATTTCAAAACGCAAAACCCCGCCAAGGTCCAAATGGACACCGGCAGGGTTCAGATCGGATTTATCATTCTCTAATTTGCAGGTTTGATATCAAAGAAGTCCAATTCTCCATATCCTTCACCTTTGGAGAAACGAATTTTGTTCACACCAGCCTTTAGCTGAACTCTTGCTGTAGACAGCCCCCAATTCTCCCATCCCTTGTTCGTAATGTAGAATGGGCTGGCTGTACCTTCATTCACACTCAGCAGCAGATTGGACCAATTTCCACCTGCTGTGCCATTCGCCGTCCTTGCCAGAAGAATATATTGCCCTGCAACTGCTGCGTTGACGTTAAATTCTACATAGCTGTCCGCAGTATCAATATGACCAGCTTTCATGCCGCCTGAACCAGAAGGACTCTGGGACGCATAAGCAATCCCCCCAAAGGTTCCCTCTTCTCCTTCATATCGAACGATTGACTTTTCTCCCGAAGGTAGAGCAATGGGTGCGTTGGGATTCACCGGTGTACCCAAGTTCGGGGTATTGTCAGCATTCCAGGCGAACTTCTGTAGGAGTATCTCACGATTCCATCCGGAATTATTGGATTTCGCTGTATGATATATGATCCAGTCCTCAGTTCCGTCAGGCGATTTCGTAAAAGAATGATGACCTGGACCATACAAGCCGTTGCCCGATTGAAAGATAGGCTGACTGCGCTTGTTCCAGGATGCCGGATTCAGCAAATTGCTTGAGGCGTTGGCGGTAATAAGCCCCAGACAATAGTCGTTGGTCCAACTACCACTTGCTGAGTAGACTAGACTGATAACTCCGTTTCGAACGATTACCTGCGGTCCCTCATTTACATTCGGGGAATGATTGGTTTCCCAGGCGTAGGTTGGTCGTGCAATTTCCACGCGATTTGAATCGATCGTCCAGGGATTGCTCATATGGGCAATGTACAGATTCTGCCTTACATTCGCATCTGCTTCCCAACCCGACCAGATGAAGTAGAGCTGTCCATTCACCTGTAATACCGTCCCGTCGATGGCCCACTTGTTGGTGGAGTCCGTAATCTGTCCTTTGTATTGCCAGGTTCCCTGTGTAGGATCAGCTGACGTATTTTCCATAACATACATGCGGTGATTGACGTTGTCGCCATCATCCTTGGCATAATAGATGTACCATGCACCGTTGATGTAATGAAGCTCAGGGGCCCAGATGCCGCAGCAGCCGGTATTCACCACTGTGGTTGGGCGGCATCAATGGTCGTTAATTGAGCTGACTTCCAGATGGTAACGTTGCCACCTGTTGTTTTGGTGAAATAATAGAATCCATCTGTGTGCTTGTAAACCCATGGATCTGCTCCATCTTGCATCACGACATTGTAGAAGTTATTTTGCACGGTGGCTGCATGCGTCGTCTGTCCCATTGGGAAAATAAGAAATGCACATAAGGCCAGCAACCATTTGTTCCTGTAATTGATTAGTTTCATCTACAGTCACGCTCCTTAACGGATGATGGATCATGCACGCAACTAACCTACAACGTTCAATCTTCGATGGCAGCCTTGCGGGAATTAATGCGACGAATCGTTTCCGGGTCGAATTTCGGACGACGGTCATAGGTGTACAGTCCATTCACTTCCTGTTCCACATCGTATAGCTGGGTATAACAAAATCCGAACATGTTCGGATGGTCCAGCAGGACGTTGGTTAAGCCCTCATAACGTGCAATGAAAGCTTCTTCGGATTGCGGTCTGTCCCCGTAGCCCCAAGCTTTCTCATCTTGCTGATCGGGGTTCCACCAGATACCGCCATACTCGCTAATAAAATAAGGCTGGCCCTCATACGTCTGCCGCTCCGGAAACGTATTGAACACTTCCCCGCCGCTTTTCATCGGTTCATATCTTTCCCGGAACGTTTCCGGGTTCTGATCATAGTCATGCAAATCGAAGATATCCGTCACCACATGAAAATTACCGCTCGTATCAATGACAGGACGTGTCGGGTCCATACGTTTAGTCATCTCATAGACAATGCGGAGCACGTCGTTATCCTGCCGCGTTCCATCGCGATCCCACGTTTCGTTGAACGGACACCAGCCGATAAGCGATGGATGATTGAAGTCACGTTCCATACCTTCCATCCATTCCGGCAGGAACCGGGCAAGGCTTTCGGTCGTTGTAATATCCTGTCCCCAGTTAGCATGTTCTCCCCATACCAGGTAACCAAGCTGGTCAGCCCAATACAGGAAACGTGGCTCGAACATCTTTTCGTGCAATCTCGCTCCATTAAAGCCAAGCCCCATGGAGATCTCGATGTCCTTGCGCAGATCCTCGTCGCTGGGTGCCGTGTAGATGCCATCCGGGTAAAAGCCCTGATCCAGCACAAGCCGCTGAAAAACGGACTTCTCATTGATGCGAAATGCCATGCCATCCAGCCTTACCGTCCGCAGTCCGAAATACGAGCCTACTGTATCAATGGTCTGATCCTGCCCATGCAGATTTAACTCCAAATCATACAATCTGGCATTGCCCGGCTCCCATAAATGGATTTCGGATAATGGGACAGTAAGCTTCACAACAGGTCCATGAACAACCGCTGTTGCCGATCCAACATCCTTGCCGTCAAAGCGGGCAGTTGCAGCCAGCTTCCCTCCAGCAGCGTTACCGCATATTTTCACTTCCAGGTGCACACATGCATTATCAGGATCAGCGGCGACTTTCATGTCGGAGAGATACACCTCTGGCACCTGCTCCAGCCACACCGTTTGCCAGATGCCGGTCGTCCGCGTGTAATCGCAGCCATGTGAGTGGAATCGTTCGCTCTGCTTGCCTCGCGGCTGAAGTCCTGAACGCACATCGTCTTCCGCATAAACGGTGACTACATTCGTCCCCGACGAAACATACGGTGTGATATCGAAATGGAATGACGAATAACCTCCCCGATGCTTGCCAACAGCTTTTCCGTTGACCCAGATCTCGGCTTCGTAATCCACAGCGCCAAAATGGAGCAAAATGCGTCCATTCATCCAGGCATCCGGGATGGAGAACTCACGTTTATACCATACTGCTGCCATAAAATCGGTATAGGCCACCCCGGACAGTTTACTCTCTGGACAGAATGGAACAGTGATTGTTCCAGAGAGGTGATGTTCGGACTGTTCATAACCTCGTTCTTTTCCACTTTTGCCATGATCCATTTCGAACTGCCAAGTTCCGTTCAGATTGATCCAATCGTTACGTACCCACTGAGGGCGAGGGTATTCCGGGCGTGGTGTCAATGTCATCTTGTCTTTATTCATACGTAAATCACTCCTATTAACCTTTGATTGAACCGATATATGATTTTCTGGATTTGAATCAAATTATAATTACACAATAATTAGATGTCAACGTTTTCAATTTATTTTCTTGTAATAAAATATGTCTTGTATTCTTATTTACATCTCCTTCAAACAACATGATAAAGTTATTTATTAACTGGATCAAACCATTAAAATGCTGTTACAATGCGGTAAAATCCAGTTTAAAGCCAAAATAATTATTACTTTCTTCGTCTATTGAAAACATTCGTTTTTATCATAACATTTATCTATTTCGTTTTTAATTACAAAATATTTGTAACTATAGGCATACCCATCCCTTATTCTTGAGTCTTATGTCTTACTCTCCCGATGGAATTGGGAGCGCATGATCATCGCTGAAAGGCACACCAAAATCAGGTGTTCCATCCCTGTTCCATTCAAATTTTTGTATGCGTGTTGCCCGTAAGCCGGTATCAGCACCCGGTGCCGGAAGAGCATGAAATACGATCCAGTCCTCCAGACCATCCGGTGATGTAGTAAAGCTGTTGTGCCCTGTCGCATATACACCATTCTCCGCACTCTTCCGAAAAACGGGCTGTGGTGACTTGATCCATGATGAGGTCAGCATCGGATCATCTTCTTCATTCATGGTCAACATGCCAAGTGCATAATCTTCCGACCAGGTTGTGCTGGCCGAGAAAATCAGAAAAACTCGTCCATTGCGAAGCAGCGTAACCGGGCCTTCATTAATCGCCATCCCGCCTTGCTTTTCCCACGAAAAGGTCGGAGCTGTTAACAGCACATGGTCACCTGTCAGAGTGTAAGGATTAGACATCCGCATTATATAGATCGCTGACCCATAGTCCGGAAAATGACCGTAGCCTGCGTACAGAAAATAGAGTTGACCACCCAGCTTCAGCACGGTACCATCCAGACCAGGGACAGGAGTGTCCAGAGCCCCCTTCCATATCCACTCGCCATCCATGGGATTTGAGCTTTCATTCTCCAGCACGCAAATCCGCCGTGAATCGTCCCCTCCCCCATCATTGGCGGTATAGTAGATGTACCATTTCCCATTCAAAAAATGGATTTCCGGCGCCCATAAATGATGGCTGTAACGCCCGCCAGGCTCCGGTGACCAAATGATTTTTCGCATCCCTTCGTCAATCTGAGATAGTCGGGTGGATTGTATAAGCTCCAGGTAATTAGAACGTGTCCGCATAAAATAATAATAACCATCGACATGCCTGTAGACCCATGGGTCTGCGGATTGCAGTGCCACCGGGTTACGAAATGTACTGGTTTTCATCTTTTTCCTCTCCCTTCCTGTCGCGCTATTTTCTATTATCTGGCAGGATTTGTTTGCAGACAACAGTGTTATTTCATCATAAGCATGTGAACGGGACTTGGATATACCTTCACCCTGCTCCAGATGAAACAAGTTTGGTTTAAACCGCTCGATACTCACGATAAATGAAGTACCGTTATTTGGCATATCTCGGATGCTTATCACCCGCATTCATCGTATACCTTACCTGCATAATAATGTTCTGTTCATGATCTCCGAACTCATGCCCAAACAGATTCATGCCTCCCTGATGTCTGGCATCCGGATGGATTCCAATGCGTAATCTTAACTTGGGTTTATCCTCCAGATCAAGATCTGACAGGGACACATCCGAGATTTTCTCCTGATCCAGCATGGTCTTGTTGCTGTCCACACGCCATTTTTTGAGAATGCCATATTGTGTGGAACCATCAGACCACCAAGCCGGATTCAGTTTACCACGGCGGTCGCCCAAATCTCCGGGACTAGTCCACATCCCAATCTCAGTGCCATTCACCCAAACGGAAATATCCGAGGGCCAATCATTGTTATAGGTCGCTACTTCAGAGCAGATTTCCATGGATAATTCCAAAGCTTCAATCGTTGCACCTTGCGGAATATCCATAGGAAGCAAATATTCCAGATAACCTTTTGCCAGCCAGATGATCTGAGCGTCAATATGCTTGGGATGATAGAAGCTCGCCGGATCGTCTTCCTTGAGAATCATTTCCTCCGTACTCGCCATGCCACATGTTGGCTCAACTTCACAGTCGCTGTAATGCCCTATCGGCATCTGTACTTCATAAACATTCGTCTCCCGTGCGGGAAAGGATCTTACCCGATCCAGGGCAATATGAATATCATCATAATTGCGGCTGCAAACCTTCATGGCCCCGCGAGAGGCCGGGAGCATTTCCGTATGTATTAAATTCGCTGCCTCCAGCACTTTAATATGGTTGGCTACCGTTGACACCGGCAGGTTAAGTGCTTCTGCAATTTCGATAATGTTTAATTTGTTGGCATTTAAAAGCTGGAGAATGTCAATCCGGGAACGAGTTGACAGGGCATGTGTTACAGTTACCAGTTTTTCCGGGTCGTTAAAGCTGAGTTCCAGCACGTATTTGCTCTCCTTTGGAAAATATTAATTAAAAATAATTCTACTGAATAAGAGGAATAAACACAATGTTGCCATGAGTAAATCATGCTTGCGAAAGAAAGCATTTGAGAACATTTTCCACGTAATCTTTTCTATAGTAAAGGCAATGAATAGAAGTAATCTGCATTTCTTGCATTTATTGCATTTCTTGCGAAAGGAAGGTTAAACGTGATAAGTGAAATCAACAGCTGGATTAGGCATATTGCTTCTAACTATATATTGATTATTGCGGCAGCTTTCATTTTCTTTGCGATTAAGGCTGTAATCGGATTCTATACCTACAAGCATTACAACAAACAATTGGACCATCTTCACCATAAAGTCGATCTGCTCATTCAGGAGCAGCAGCTTCTCGCTCAGCAGTTTTCCGTTCCTAACGAAAACAGAGAAATAACGCCAAAAGAAGACCACCTCGAGTCTTCATCGCAAACTCCTCTAATGTGATCTTCTATCTTTTATCCACTTTTAACCACATGAGAAGCAAATGAAAGCATCATTTATACAGGATTACATTACAGGCAGGGATGAACATGTCTAAACTTAATACGTGGACCATATGGTTTACTATGGTATGCTTGAACACTAGGCTCATTCTTTGCACATCGGGGTTTCGTTCGGGAGGGATACAGTGAATTGGATACGTCCAGTGAATAGAGGGGAATCTGTCTTTAAAGTTAAAAATAATCGCATTATCTACTTTGCAAAATTATCTATTCCACTCAATGCCCTTATCGCAGCTGGAAAAATATTTTTGGGAATCTTCTCGCTCTCCTTCTTTTTATGCATTAACGCCTTTTATAATATCGGCATCGCTGTTGCCAAATATTACGCAGCAAAAGCACATGAGGACTCGAATCTTACTGATTCCAGCCCGGAGGATATTCTAAAGAAACAATACGCTGCATACCGATTTATAGGCAATATTGTACTCGCTTCAAGTGTGGTCTACATCATCTATTGCAGCAAGTTATTGTTCTTCACAGGCAGTAGGACGCATTACCCTCACTATGTCGCCTTCATCATCGCTGCCGTTACTTTTACTGAGATCGCCGTTTCTCTTGGGGGCGCCATTATGGCGAGACGGAATAATGAACCGGTCATCGAAGCCATCAAACTGACGAACTTCTCCTCATCATTAATCTCACTTTCTTTAACACAAACTGCAATTATGTCATTCTCATACAAAGGAGATCCTACCTTTTACAATGGACTATCAGGCATCTTTTTTGGTGCTCTCGCAGCACTCATCGGACTCTATATGATATTACGAACTCCGACAGTAGAATAGCCCTTTTATAATCTGTTGAAAAGACATCCGCGTATAGTTGAGCCTGACTATAGCTGGATGTTTTTTTGTTATATCAAGTCATTATAAGAATACGCACGAATTAATGAGAACTGTTTAGCTAGAAAATGCGGTGCATAAGGCATGTCATTGCGAAGCCAGGATACAATGGTACCAATCAGGGCTGAGGAACTGTACCAGATGGCGATCTCCTTATGAATACCCGCTTGTGAAAGAGAGTTTTCCAGCTCCAAGCTTTCGATCTTGGCCGAAACGAGTTTCGATAGCAATTTCAACAGCCTCTCCGTAAAAATAGGCGTTCGTCTGGAAGCGAGAACGACGCGATAGAATTTGGAATGGTCAGCAAAGTGTTCAAGCAATTTCACTAGCACTGGCCAACCATCGTCTTTGGCAGCATCCTCAAATTGAGGAGCATGTTCGTCCACAATGCGTTCAATGTTCTCAATCATCTCATCCGCCATTTTCTCCATCATGTCTGTGATATCCCGATAATGCAGATAAAAGGTCACCCGATTGATCGTCGCTCGTTCTGCAATTCGATTGACGGACAATTTCTCGATGTCCATTTCCTGCAACAGATCTACAAAAGCATCACGAATCAACTGTCTTGTACGAAGTATACGAGGATCTGTAGCAGACTTCTTATCGTTTTTCATGCAAAATCACTCCTCAAATTTTGAAAATTACAATTTTAAATGATCAGTCGTTTATTTCCGAATTAGACGACATATTTTATTATTTCGTAAAATAAGCAACGAAAATACCCAAAATCGTAAATTGTAATCTGCGGGAATATGTATATAATTCAATAGATACAATGTAAACTATACAACACGTTGTAAATTTAGTCACGTGTGGATTGAAAGGATGGAATGGATTGAGTCAGGCTAGATTAAAAGAAAGAGATGACGTAAAAAAGGGCCCCATACTGTTTGTTATGATTTTGGGTGCATTTCTTGCCACATTGAACCAAACCGTTATGAGTGTGGCAACGCCGGAGCTGATGGGTGATTTTAATATCTCAGCAGCAACAGCCCAATGGTTTACGACAGGCTATATGCTGGTGAATGGAGTCCTCATTCCCATCACAGCCTATTTCATGCAACGCTTTTCGACACGGCAATTATTTCAAGCTTCGATGTTTATTTTCCTCATCGGTACGATTATATCTGCCCTTGCGAGTAATTTCGGTACATTGTTAACAGGACGTATGGTGCAAGCAGCCGGTGCTGGTATTATCATGCCATTGTTGATGCATGTCATTCTTACCTTGTTCTCTCCTGAGAAAAGGGGCGCCGCGATGGGTATGGTCGGTTTTGCCATCATTTTCGCTCCGGCCATTGGGCCAACCCTTGCTGGTTATATTCTTGAGCACTACACATGGCAAACGATGTTTTACGGGATGATTCCACTAACCGTTATTGTTATTGGTTTTGCGTTTGTATATCTCAAAAATGTATCTGAACGGGTCAAACTCAAATTCGATACGCTCAGCGTACTGCTGTCCACGATTGGATTCGGCGCATTGCTGTATGGCTTCAGCCGGGCGGGAAGTCTGGGATGGTCAAGTGCAGAAGTCATCATATGCCTTGCAGCAGGAGTTGTTGCTCTTGGACTGTTCACATGGAGACAGCTCGCGTCAGCAAATCCCCTGCTCGATCTGCGGGCTTTCAAGTATAATATGTTCTCTCTGACCACGATCATTAATATCGCGATCACAATGATCATGTATGCCGATATGATGTTGCTTCCTTTGTACCTCCAAAATGCACGGGGTTACACGGCATTGGAGTCCGGATTATTATTGCTTCCAGGAGCGCTTGTCATGGGCTTCCTGATGCCAATAACCGGTAGATTGTTTGACCGGTTTGGTGCAAAATGGCTGGCGATTATCGGGATGGTTATCACGATCGTAACCACTATTGGTTTCATTGATCTAACCGATTCTACCAGCTATACCTACCTTGTATTAATGTCAACAGGTCGTCGAATTGGTATGGCCTTGCTCATGATGCCGATCCAAACTGCAGGTTTGAATCAACTGCCTCCAAGACTTGGGCCACACGGTACAGCAATATCCAACACCGTCAGACAGGTAGCCGGCGCTGTGGGTACTTCATTGCTTGTAAGTGTAATGACCAGTCGCACAACGGCACATGTACAGGATATGGTGGCCACGGGAGCAGCCAAAGGCTTAACCCAGCAGCAGTTGGGAATGGAATCCATGATCCAGGGAATTAATGATGCTTATGTTGTCATTATCGGCATTGCCGTTGTGGGATTGCTACTTTCCTTCTTCATCAAACGTACCAAACAAGCAACGGAGGAAGACTCCAAACAGCCTGTAAGACAAAAAGTCTCGATGAATACAAATTAAGAACAGTATCAACATGAATTACATCATGTAGAGCCTATAGTCTCGCATACCAAAAGCGGCAGATCAGGACCCTAAGCTTTACGTCCAATCTGCCGCTTTTTTGTGTATGAAATAATAAAATAAACCGTAGCCTCTCCACTGGAGAGAGATCTTCCGCGCTAACGTAGAATAACTCCACAACCGCTTTGTTTCTGGCAACATCATCGGGAACATAATCTGATCCACCAGCAGATCAAAATCGGAAGCATAGCTTTGGCTCACCAAAGCTCTGGCGAATCATCATGTCTTCCTGCACACGCTGCTCCAGAATGGCAAGAATACAAATCTTTTGAACCAAAGAATTTTGTAAAATATTCCTTTGGACACACCTGACTCGTCTAGTATCATCTGTATGGAAGTGTTGGTCACTCCATGTCTCTCAAAGAGCACAAGTGCTGAGTCCCAATAACATTTGTTTCCGTTTATTCATAAGTTCCCCCTGATGATATAGGTGGTTCACGTTGCGCTATTCAACCATCTACTGCAAATCCACTGCAAACATCACATGTTCCTTCCAAATCCCCTTGATTTTAATATTCTGACGGTCGGTTTCCTGGAACCCCGCCTTGCGCAACACTCGAATTGATCCGGCATTGTCGGGCAGTGCACCTGCCTCCACTCGTTTTATTCCAGCGTCATTCACGGCAAAATTAAGTACTAGCCGCAGAGCTTCACTCATGTATCCCTTGCCATTCCGGGCCTGGTCGAGCACATAACCAACAATCCATTTGCTGATGGAATCCAGTTCAAGTTCGAACAGAGAGATCTCCCCAATAAGCTCATGCGCATGCTTCAGGAAGATCCCGAAAGAGTAACGTTTCCCTTCTTCCCTCGCCTTGTTCCAGCCTTCAAGAAGGGCGACCTGACCCTCCAGTGTATAGAATGTCTCTGATCGTTCACTTGCCGATATCTCTTCGAAAACAGCCCGGTTACGGAGCTGCAAATCCAGCAGTGCTGGCGCGTCCTCCACGTTCAAAAATCGTAAATAGATGCGTTCCCCATGATTGTTCATCTGTATGTTCATCCTTGTCTCTGGTTGTAATAGAGTTGAGATTTCATTCATCAGAAGTACGAAAGTTGCCGTTTATAAGCCATATCCCAGAACAGATATTCAAATTCAACACTTCTTCTGAATATGTCTTCAATGGCCTCCAGTTCCTGCTCGGTTTTATGTTCACATAATGCATCCAATGTATCATAGAACCATTCGAATGAATCGCGGAATTCATCACTTGCATAATTTTCGATCCACGTCTGATAGAAATTGCCCTCTAATGAATCTCGATATTGTTCTTTTAATCTTGTGGCATAGTCGTAATACGTCCACGCACAAGGGAAAATGACGGCGATGATTTCGGCAACACCACCTGTTTGTGCAACACTCATCATATTCGACGTATACGCCTTGTTGTACAGAGACGGTTTGATCGTATGATTTTCATCCAGCGTAATCCCAAATCCCTTCATATAATTTCGATGCAAATCCATTTCTTCGTACAGAATAGCGTGTTGAATCACCGTAAAATTCGTCATCAGTTTTTCATCTGTCGCCTTCACTGCACCCATGGCAAAAATCTTCGCATATTCAATCAGATATGTATAGTCCTGAAGAAGATAAAACTTAAACGCTTCCTGATCCAGTGTGCCTTTCCCCATTTCGTGTAAAAAAGGATGATTGTATCCATCTTCCCATACGGTTCTGGACTTATCTTTTAACGTTCTCGAAAATGACATGATCATTGCTCCTTTTATTCAAATCATGATGCCCCCGCTTCACAGTCAGCTATCGCGTTCTGTCCCCCAAAATGCAGACCAAAAAGCCCTTGACCTATTTTCGGCAAGGGCAAAATAACATGAGTACATGTCATTTGCTCCCTACGTCAGTATTAACTAACAGGTTCAAAGGGTCAGGTTTTAACCTTCTCAACTGCGAACAGTCCCCCTGCAAATAGCTCAGGCTTATTACAACATGTGTTTTTCCAAATGTCAATCCATTCCTATTAATCTTCAAGTTCCCCTAAATCTTCTTGCAGGTTCTTAAGTCGGGTCCGGATGGTCTTAATCATACTTTGTACCTTGTTTAACTCATCCACCCATTGTTGCTCATTAGAGACGTTCGTCGTTGAAGTTAAATGATACGCCGGAGACGTCCTTAACTTGTTTAAATCCGATTCGTATGCCCGCCGCTCTTCCTCGGCCTTTGCCAATTCCTCCTCGGCGATGGCAATCTGATGCTCCAGATAGATGATATCTGAAGAGTAGCCGTGAGATAAGCGCTGTGAATACGTCATAGTTCACCTCATTTCTGATTCATCATTTCTGATCAACCATAGCTTTTCCAAGGTCATATGGCTGAATATCGATATCTAACTCCATACCAAGAGCCAACTTGGCCAGTTGACTTCCAATAAAAGGCCCCATCGTTAAACCGGAAGCTCCAAGCCCGTTGGCTGTAATCAAGCCATTCCAACCTGGGACAGCACCCATTACCGGAAGAAAACCTGGTGTAAATGGACGAAATCCTACTCTTACTTCCTGAAACGTGCTATCAGCTAAACCGGGAGCCAGTTCCAATCCTTTATTCAAAATTTCCTGCATTCCGCCTGCGGTTACTCTTGTATCGTATCCTTCAATATCATTTTCGTGAGTCGCTCCGATCACAATCTTCTGTTGATCAAAGGCTAACAAATATTGATCCGAAGGAGGCATGACTACAGGCCAGTTCCCAGTGTCCTTTCGATCGTGAACCTGCAAGTGCATAATTTGTGCCTTCTGATAATGAACCTTAAAATCAATGCCCAAGGGCTTCAACAGTTCATTAGCCCAAGCGCCAGCACACACAATAACCTCGTCAGCCGATATGACTTTACCGTCCACAACCACTCCAGTTACTCGGTCCGATTCATATTGAAGTGTCGCGTCACCATTAATCAGGACCGCTCCATTTCGTTGAGCCGATCGGATTAACGCATCACGCAGCGCACGCCCGTCAATACGCGCGGCTCCGCTGATGTAGACTGAATGAAAGCTCTCCTCCAGAAGAGGAAAACGCTCATGAGTTTCTTTTGCATCTAGACAGGTAATATCGGCAATCTCCGGTGCATCTTCTTTACGAAGGTGTGCCCTCTCCTGCATCTTGTTAATTTTGTCCACATCCGTATGAATACTAAGAGCACCCACTTGAGCGTAACCTGTTTCCGTTTCCCCTTCACTCTTGAGTTCTTCAATCAACCCGGGATAAAAACGTGCCCCCGCCTTGGCAAGCTGATACCAATCCTGATTACGGCGCTGAGATAACCAGGGACAGATGATCCCGGCAGCAGCATCCGTAGCCTGCCCTCGATCTTTCCGGTCTATAAGAAGAACTTCCGCACCCCTTTTTGCCAATTGATACGCTGTGGAAGCCCCAAGAATTCCTGATCCTACGACGATGACTTTCTTCATGACTGCATCCCTTTCCTAAATCACTGTATCCATTATAGCGTATACTATATGGTCTGATAATGGCAAAGCATCGACATGATGATACGTGTTCCTAAAAGGTTTTCGATAAGTGGTTCATCGAAGTGAATAGACCGTTTAAATTAATGTCATTTATGTAATATAATTCAAATCATGTTTCTTTTAACGCTGTATCTTCGCCATTTACGCACACGACCTTTAACGAAATGAGGAATAACACAACGATGCCGAAACCTAGTACGGGGAATTCACTGGATACCGATATGCCGCTTATGATTACAGGTCAAAATCAGCTGACTGTAGATGAATTAATGAATTGGAACGGTCATTCACGGGATTACAGTATTGTGCAGTGTATCGGGGGAACAGGGAAAATCGCAGCCCAAAATCATGAGTTTTCAATTCGGGAAGGAACAGCTCTTATTCTGTTTCCAGAGGTGACATATCGTTACGACAATCTGAGTGATTCATTGTTGTTCGATTGTCTGTCTTTTAATGGCTATTTATTGCCCCGGTTTCTGCATACCTTGCAGATCGGGGAGCTGCGCGCCTTCAAGCCGGATGGAATGCTTCATATCCTGTTGCATGAAATAACGTTGGCGCTGCAGTCCCGGCACAAGGATCAGATCTGGCACGTATCCGCATTGCTGTACATGCTTCTGGTCAGGTTAACGATTGATGGCGATCGTTATGGTACTTATGAACGTTCGGATGCCCGATTAAAGCTGGGCGGACTGGTTACTTTTATCAAGCAAAATTATGATCAGGATATCTCGCTCTCCATGCTGGCTCAGCAAATGGACGTCACCGAGCAGCATTTGAATCGGATATTCAAAAAGGAATTCCAAATGACTCCGCTTGATTATCTGACACGATATCGGTTGTTGAAAGCGAAGGAAATGCTCGTCCATGACGCCGGAATAACGGCCCACGAGATTGCTCGGGCTGTCGGTTTCAACAGCGCCAGTTATTTTGGATCCGTATTCAAAAAATATGAAGGGATCTCTCCTATTGAGTTACGCAAGCAATACCAGGGTTAAAGAATCTCCATCGTAATCTCTGCCAGCGAGGTTAACCGCAGATCATACTTCGAGAATTCCAAATTACGTGTTACCTCGTTAGGCACAATGACACAGCGAATTCCCGCCGCTTTGGCTGCCTTCAGTCCATTCGGCGAGTCCTCGAACACAACCGCTTCGGATGCCCCGATCCCGAGACTCTCCAGAGCAAGCAGATACAATTCCGGGTCCGGTTTGACCCGCTTCACATCCTCAGCTGTATGAATAACATCGAATAGTTCGAAAATGCCGAGTGTACGCAAATAACCATGAACCCAATCCCGGGTAGAGCTGGAAGCAACGGCAAGCCCAATCCCTTTTTTACGGGCAGACTGGAGCAACTCATGCACGCCTGGAAGAATTGCTGCCTGTCCAAGGTAGGCTTCGTATTTCTGTTCAGAGAGTAACTTGATATGATCGTGATCGATCGGTTTTTGCAGCGCTTGCTCCAGATATTGAAAAGGATGAAATTCTTCAAACGATGTCCCTACATTTTTCGACCAAAGCTCCAGGCCAAGTTCAAGTCCATGCTCTTTATAAATATCGCGAAAAGCATAGAACCAAGGTGTCTCCGTGTCCACAATCAGTCCATCAAAATCCAAAATAAAAGCTTTTACCATTCCGCTTTTCTCCCCCCAATGATCAGCCGATTAGCAGGGAGATGGGCTTAAAAGCGTGCAGTCACATCCGGACGGGTAACATTCATCGATAAAAAGTGACAGGTGCATCCCGTTCCGGCTGGTGACTGTCCAACAACTCCAGCCCGGATCTCCCCCTCTATTGGCATGCCGAAATATCGAATTAATTTCCACTCCACCCCATCGGGTGAATAAAAGAATGAAATGCAGTCCTCCACTTTACGTATGCGCAGATAGGGGTTGGTTACGGGAACTTCAACCGAATTGCAATCGTCGGATGAACCTTCCTTCGTTACTACCGACACAATGGTAGCCGCTTTTCCATCATACTCAAAACAAAGCTTGCACCAGTTTCGCTCATCCGCCATCACCATCAAACATCCGGAATCATACTGGTGTTGCATGTTCACGGTTAGCTGGGTCGTCATTTCAAAATCGTTAGGCACCGGCATCGACAGAAATGGCGCGGTTGCACGAATATGCTTACCCGCCGGGTCCTGGAAAAAGTCCGTATCAGCCTGAGCTTCTACAATTAGAACGCCTTGATCGGTATAAGACCAGGTCTTCGGCTCATTAATCCAGTTCATTTGGTTTCTTGTTTCTGTTGCAAATACGTTTGTCATTTCTATGCCTCCCAGGTTCATTTTCTGTATTATATATTCGTTTCATATACAGAAAACCCCTTCTCCTACATATTTTTGTAAGTGCTAATCACTTGGGAGTGTTTCTGAGGATCAGGGAGGAATAACATAATGACCATGAGTACGATGTAAAGTGCAAGAATGACACTGAACAACAGCACGGGATTATAGTGATACAGCAGACCTGTCAGGTAACCTGATGGAATCGCTGTTAATGTCATGACCGTCTGCACGGCCGAGAACATATCCGCTTTTTCATGTGTACCCAATCGGTTCAT
This sequence comes from Paenibacillus sp. FSL W7-1088, assembly GCF_037969855.1. Classification (NCBI taxonomy): domain Bacteria; kingdom Bacillati; phylum Bacillota; class Bacilli; order Caryophanales; family Paenibacillaceae; genus Paenibacillus; species Paenibacillus sp. FSL W7-1088. The sequence continues at coordinate 3,248,481 of NZ_CP150216.1, read as the reverse complement.
AAGCAGTGAGTCCCGATACGTTTGCAAGATGAAATTGCCTGCCGCCAGTACAATTAGAGTCAGAAATAACATGGCTATATTCCCCGCAGGTATCAACAGAAAAAGTATTGCCCCCACTGTACTCAAAATGATCGAGAAACTGACATACTTTTCTTCTGAACGCCGTTTCAGACGCGGGATAATGACTAAATACAAGAGCATGACGGTTACAGCGGTGACGACCGGGATAAATGATATAATCTGATCATTGAAGTTTAACTGTTCCTTGAAAAAAATTACCTGGAAAAAGTTCAACTGCAGGATCAGATTGGATAGCACCGTGATCAGAATAATCGGTAAAAGCCTCCGTTTATAGAACGATTTGCCGAAAAGTCGCAGACTGGAAGCCAGACTCTGGATCACCCGGGTTTGGCTATGCATTCCCATAAGTTCCTTCCCTACTGCGGTCTCATCCGTATATCGGTTGCGAATGAAGAACATGACGGTCATGAGAATGCCACCGACAAAATAAATACTGGCCAGTGTTGGCACAATGCCAAAATCGGCAATCACTACCCCGGCGATCGGTGTCAGTACTCCAGCACCCGTAATGATCATGTTGAGAATGGCGAATACCTTGGATCGCTTGTGTTCCTCAACATCCTCAATAATTAGACAGTTGAAGGAAACGGTCACAAATTTGGAGGTTGCATTCAGCAGGTAAGCGATCAGAAACAACCAAAAGTTCTGGGAGAAAGCCCAGATGAACATGGGAACACTCCAGGCAATCAGATCAAAGATCAGCGTTGTTCGCTTGCGCCCAAGCTTATTCGTGATTGAACCCGCAAATAACTGAAATATAAAGGCAAAATAAAGATTCACCGAATTGATCAAACCAATTTCAATATCCGAAAGTCCGGCTTCCTTCATATATAAAGGAGCATAAAAAAGAACAATCGTGCCCGGGATGGCCCACACCGGTTCAAGTAAGATGGAGTACCGCGGATTTCTCGGCAAATCCTGTAGCAGCTTCAATCGATATCTCCCCCCTTTTCTGCGGTGTTTCACCGCTGCGAATACCTGCTTTTCGCAGCGGCAAAACCGCCAATATCTACATGCTTACAAGATCAGAGCTGTTTTAACCGAATTCATGGGCAATTTCTCTCCGGTACGCAGATGATATCCGATTGTCCCATTGAATGCCTGTTCATAATCACTCAGCAGTTCCGTAGAGGTAACCATTTGCTCCAGTTCCGGAATACTTTGTGCAAATTTCAATGCTGTACTGATCATCGAGTGATTAGCTACCGCACCAATGATACTAATGCCATCATTAATCACGGCAGTTGATTTAAACGTCACTTCATAGCTGTCGTCATAACCCATAGGAATGATCTTGCCGCCTTTGGCAATCATCTCAAATCCTACATGAAGCTGGTTACCAACCGCGTCCACTACAATATCAAACTTCTTGTTATTATTGATCTCGTATACTTTATCCAGTGTCAGATCCTGAGGATAGAACACATGATCCGCGATCTCTGAAGCGAACTCTTTGCGGAATGGATCAACTTCCGTGCCTACAGTAAGCCTTGCCAATCGTTTGCTCACAAGCTGACACAAGGAACCTATTGCACCAGAACCGAGGACCAGTACAGAGTCACTTGGCTTAGTCCCTGCTTTCATGAACGTCTGAAGTACACATCCGAGTGGTTCGATCATCATGGCCGTTTCCCAACTCATGGAATCCGGTATGGGGTAGATATATTTCTCGTCCCCAACGTAATATTCTGCAAAAGTACCGTGAGTGGTCATACCTACTTGGTAGTCATCAAAGTTTTCGCAATAGATGAACAAACCTTCACGGCAATAGGAGCAGGTACCGCAAGATTGCGTGGGATCAACCAATACCCGATCACCCACCTTGAAACCACGAACTTCGTCGCCCACCTCAACCACTGTACCTACACCTTCATGACCAATAATCGTTCCTTTATTCGCCGGAACTTTGCCTTTGACAATATTCAGGTCTGTACCACAGATGCCTGAACCATAGATTTTAATCTTTACCTGGTTTGGCTTGTTTATGGTTGGCTCCTCAATATCCTGGTAAGTCACCTGTTTAAGATCCTGATATACGAGTGCTTTCATTGAATATTCCTCCTAGTTGAATAAAATTTTAAACGTTTTCGTAAATCTCAATTCGAAAGGTGTTCCTGTTTCAGCATCTCTTTCCAGTCGGAAAGTGTCTGCAAGAGAGCTTCCTCCACCCACAGCAATTCATCCCGGGTATGAGCATCTGAGAAAATAAAATACCCTTTGGTAAAGATTCCGAAGTGCGCCATTCGTTTGACCATAAATTCACGAAACGGATCGGTATGAAAGTTTTCCTCCGAAATAGAGCTAATGGAGAAGCTCGCATAAGTACCCTTCAGCACCAATTGATCGGTTAATCCAAGAAGTACGAGTTCAGCTTCAATCAGATCCATAATCCGAATGGTAGCCTCGCGCCAGCTAGGCCATACTTTAGCGCTTTTCATCAATCGCTCACATGCAATCGCTGCCGCGAGTGCAGTGGTCTCGCTGGAATGGGCGTTGCTGAATCTGACCTGTCCTGATAATGACATCAAATGTTCCGGTCCCATTACGGCTGCGAGCGGCAGTCCATTCGCCATGCCTTTGGAAATACAGAGCAGATCCGGCCAGATGTCATACTCCCCTGCTGTAGCTTGCTTGCCCATTCGAATGCCGGAGGTGACTTCATCAAATATGATAATGATATCCAATGACCGACATAGGGATACAACTTGCTCCAACGGCTCACGTTTCCATTCATTCGGACAAAGAACAATGCAGGCGATATCCTCGGGAGAGGATTGAATTTGGGCCTCGATACGCTCTGGCGAGGGCTTGTCTATCCAGATTGTTGTGCGCTCGATATCCACGGGGATGCCTCGTTCTTTCGTTTCGCGGCCATAGTACCCATAGGCAGACCAGTCATGCCACCCATGATAGGCCGTCGCGATGACCCTGCTTTTGCCACTTCCTGCACGAGCCAGACGCACAGCTCCACTGACTGCATCTGCGCCGCTTTTGGTGAATCGCAAAGAGGGATAGCGGCCTTCAAACCGCTCCAAAATCAGTTCAGCGCATTCAAGTTCAATGTCAGCAGGAATCGAATAACTTGTCCCTTTTTTCAGCTGATGGATAACGGTCAGTTGAACTTCGTGCCGTGCATGTCCCCATGGCGCCGTACCCATGGCCATCTCACAATCCAGCCATTCATTTCCATCGATATCTATAAAACGGGAATTGCGTGCTTCTGCGCAGCATACGGGTGTATATCCCGGAAATAATCGCTCTGGTGCTTTGGCTAACGTACTGCATCCGCTCGGAATGACCTTTTCGACATGTTCCAACCACTCCAGATTCCGTGTAAACCTTACGGCACGATCCAGCGTGCTCTCTTTTGATTTCACCTTTGGTTCCTCCCTGTTTACTTGGTTTGTGAGTTAGCGAACTTTGGAGCCAGGCCAGCAGCCGTCATATATACGATCCATGGTGATGACATTGCCATACAGATCAATGATCAGATCTTTAGCCCGATGAGCGTGTCTCATCTCGATCCAGTAACGGTTTTCCAGCAACCGGGCGAAATTGTCCACCAGAAACAGTAATCGGTTCTCGCTATGAATCAACTCCTTGCCCAGAACCTGCGGCAGCCAGATGGCTCCATTAGAGTTAAAGCGGTTGGAATAGTCACGTACCTCAGCAACAGGTGCAATGTCAGCTTCCTCCAGCTTGGTCCAGAACGTATCCGCGTCACTGCGAACTTCTGCAAGATCAATGCCAACGATCGGCAGATGCTGATATTCACTCTGGTTATCCAGCTGTTTTTTCAGATGACCGAATACGAATGGCCAAACATCGGCCTCAATTTCCCCACCCCACTTTTTCCAGAAACGTGCCAGATTGTTTTTCCGGTTGAAGTTGCGGTGAATGCCACTGCTCCGTTCCCAGTGATAGGCGAGAATATTCGGATTAATGACCGTATCATATCCGGCTGACCGCGCTCGCATCTGATAATCAAAATCCTCATATCCGTTAAAGAACTTCTCATCCAGCTCGCCTACCGTTTCATATACTTCCCTCTTCATGCCGAACATGGCGAATACAACAAGCTGAACTGAAAATGTTTCCTTCGGAATATCATCAGGCGATGCGTTCAGGAATAAGTGGCGGCCAATTGTATCAGCAAATGCAATACCACAATGCTGCACACCTCCCGTTTGCGGATAGAGCAGAACACCGCCAATCATACCGATCGTAATGTCGCTGTCCATCGTCTCCTTCATCATTGATTGCCAGTTCGGTTGAAGGATCGTATCGGAATCCAGAAAGAAAATATAATCACCCTCTGCTCGCCGAAGTGCGCTGTTGATTGATACAGCACAACCGAGTGGAAAATCATGCTGAAGAATTTCAATCGTTACCCCTTCTCTAACCTCTTGTTTCAGTTTCTCCAAATGCTGTAAAACAGCAGAACCGGAACCATCGTTGATAAAAATGATTTGAGTGGACGGGCTGACGGTCCGCAGCAATGAATCCGTAAACAGGTTCAAAATGTTATAGTCCTGGTTAACTGGCACTATAATGGTGTAAAGCATGGAATCCCTCCTGTTGGATATGATGGAATGCGTGCAAAAGCGAGTTGAAACGTTATCGAGTTCAGTGCGGATTATCGACCTCCTTGTCGCAAATTCGCTGTCTTAATTTGGTGATAATTTGAATCTACTAGAAATTTATATCATTTTTTGTAAGTTTGAAATCTTAAATTCTGAACTCTGTTAAAATTTGAATATGTACCGAAAAGAAAATATGCGCCTTTCAAGTATCGCGGATAGCTCTCCACGCAAAAAAACACCTCCAAAGTGAGTCCGTATCCAATGACAAGACCGACTCCACAATGGGGTGTTATATTGCATTAATATATGTTGTTATAAGGTAGCGGCTCTTAGAATTTATATTTATATCTTTATCTTTACCTTTTGCTCATAGCTCGATAATTCTTGTTGCAATATTTGAGCAAAACTCACTGTCATGCTCTACAAACAGAAGGGTCGGGGAGTACTCCAGCAGCAAGTCTTCAATTTGCATACGAGAGATGACATCAACAAAGTTGAGAGGTTCATCCCAAATATGCAAATGAGCTTGCTCACTGAGACTTTTAGCAATCAGCACCTTCTTTTTTTGGCCTGCGCTAAACGTCGAGATATCCTTCTCCAATTGCAGCCTGGAAAAATCCAGCTTTCTTAGGATCGATTTAAACAAGCTTTCATCGATTCCCTGTGTGACAGCATAATCCGATAATTGGCCGCCGAGATCAGACGTGTCCTGCGACACATACGAGATCTTAAGTTGGTGATCCTTTCGAAAATGACCTGTATAAGGGATGTCCTCACCACAGATCAGTTTAAGGATGCTTGATTTCCCCGATCCGTTTTTACCATAGAGTGCAATCCGATCCCCCTTTTCAACTGTGAAACTCACGTCCTTACATACCGTATTGGAGCCATATGCAATCGATACATGTTCCAATTCGACAAGTTCTTTTTTGTGAAAATCCAGTTGATGAATCTGTAGACGTTCAGCACTCTCAATATTTTTTAGAAGTTTGGACTTTTCTTGAATGGCGGATTGCTGTCTCTGCTCAATATTTTTAGAACGTTTCATCATTTTGGCAGCCTTGTGTCCGATATAGCCTTTATCCACCTTTGAACCGGAATTTCTCGTACCATTTTTGGTTCTTTCCACTTCATGCGACCATCCACCCGTCCGTTTGGCAGAATCGGATAAACGCTTGATGTCCTTTATTAACTTCTCATTACTTGCAAGTTCAAACTGATCTTGCCTTTGTTTATTTTCCCACCAAGCGGAGAAATTCCCTCTCTGAATCTCGATGTTATTTTTATTAATGGACAGGATGTGGTCTACGCAGTTATCCAGAAAGGATCGATCATGCGACACCAGAATAAATCCACTTTTGCTGCGAAGATAATTACTGACGAGTTTTCTCGCATGAATATCGAGATGATTGGTAGGTTCATCAATGAGCAAAAATCGATTATCCTTCAGAAACAAGGCAGCCAGCATCACCTTCGTTTGTTCGCCATTTGATAAGGAGTCGAAAGGCCGATACAGAATATCTTCCGAAACCTTTAACAGGTTAAGCTCTCTGACAAGCTGCCAGTGCAAATATTCAGGATAAACCTCTTCAATGATATCGAGGGTCATAGCTCCTTTATTCTGAACCTGAAAAGGAAAGTACTCAAAGCTAACATTCGCAGAAATAGTTCCGCTGTATTCATATTTACCAAGCAGCAGATTGAGAAATGTCGTCTTGCCTCTGCCGTTCCTTCCGGTAAAGCCCAATTTCCAATCGGAGTCCAGCTGAAAACTCACATTTTCAAATATATTTTCGTAACTGCCATCATAGGCAAAGGTTAGGTTGCTAACGTTAATTAAAGACATAAAGATCATCCTTTTTATGTGAAATATAAAAGTTAACCGACGTGAAATTTACCACGACATGGTCCCTCACTTTATATTTGAACATAATCAGAATTTCAATCCGCTCTTGCATGAATGACATATCCCTCGTGTCAGAGTGATTAGAATATCCTCAAATGAAAAAACGCAAAAAAGCCCCATTCACCGGTGCTTTTTTGCCTTACATCACCTGACTATGATAAAGAAATCTGGCGCCTGAGAACTTAACGCCAAAATAATCTATGCATAGGAGGATAAAGTGCCGGATTCTGATTAATTATGTTGTGAACCATGTCAGTGTTCATGTTCGTTGACAGGTTCACATAAACATCTACAACCTCTAATTCAGTCATCGCTCTATCCCCCTTTAAAAGCTCAACAATTTAATATCAGAAACTTAACATGGAATACAGCCACGGGTCAAGGCGAGAAATCAAGAAATCCGCCTTACACCCGACCCTCATGGATTTATAGTCACCATTCGCTGTATTCAATATCATCTAATTATTAAACGGCCGCATAAAGCGGTTTGTACACCGGATGCCACATGGCAGCTTTTACAGCCTCTTCAACGTCTTTCAGCTCTACACGCGCAACGCCATCTTTCACTGCCGCCTTGGCAACCGCCACTGCGACTTTGAACGAAACAGCATGCAGCTCTTTCACTCTAGGCAGAAGAGGAGCACCTGGTGCAGACGAGTCTACCGAATTAGCTACGGCCACTGCAGCTGCGGTGAACATGTTTTTGGTGAATTTCGATGCTTTCGCTACAATCGCTCCCAGACCCAAACCAGGGAACACAAAAGCATTATTGGATTGACCAATTTCATACAATGTGTCATTAAACATGACAGGTTCAAATGGACTGCCTGTTGCAATCAGTGCTTTGCCATCCGTCCATTCAATCAAGCTTCTTGGTGCTGCTTCGGCAAGCGAGGTCGGATTGGACATGGGCATAATGATTGGACGTTCCACATGCTTCGCCATTTCTTTAATAACTTGTTCATTAAAGGCACCTGTCACACCGGAAGTGCCGATCAGGATCGTTGGTTTGATCTGTTTCACAGCTTCCAGCAAACTGACCTGCCCTTGCTCATTCAACGCCCAATCTTTCACTTCCGCAGCTTTACGTACATAAGGTTTCTGGAATTCAAATAGACCTTCCGTCTCATCGGTAAGGATTCCGCGGTAATCGAACGCCCAGAAATTGCTCTCCGCTTCCTCCTGCTCAAGCCCTTCTTCCATCATAGCGTCACGAATCTGATCCGCATTACCAATACCAGCTGCCCCTGGTCCAAATACTAGGACACGATGCTCACGAAGAGGTACACCCGTCACTTGAACTCCGGACATGATCGCCGCAAGTGTGACCGCACCCGTTCCCTGTATATCGTCATTAAACGTAAGCAGTTCTTCCCCGTATTTCTGAATAATATTTCTGGCATTCACGCTGCCCAGGTCTTCCCAGTGAAGCAGGATATCCGGGAACCACTTTATTGTTTCTTTCACAAAGGCTTCGATAAATTGCTCATATTTTTCCCCGCGAATACGTTCATGGCGATTACCTACATACAATGGATCATTCAGCAATTTGGGATTATTGGTTCCAACGTCCAGCACAACAGGCAATACACGGCTTGGATCAACGCCTACGGCTGCTGTATATACTGCGAGTTTACCAATAGCAATTTTAATGCCGCCAACGCCCCAGTCTCCGATGCCCAGAATACTTTCCGAGTCGGTCACCACAATCAAATCCACATCTCCCGCATGCAATCCACTGTTACGGAAAGCTTCCACCAGCCCATCCATGTCATTGATGGATAAATATAGACCTCCAGGTCTATGGTACTGATGGCTATATTCTTGAATGGCTTGTCCGACCGTAGGTGTGTACACAATCGGCAGCATTTCACTAAGATGATCTTTCATTAGACGGTAGAATAGTACAATATTTCGGTTGAACAAATCACTGAGCATGATGCTTTTACGCAAATTATCCGATTCATTTTGCAATTGCTGGTATACCCGACTTACTTGTTCTTCAATATTTAAAACCATCGGTGGCAAGATGCCATTCAGGTTAAGCTCTCTTCTTTCTTCTTTGTTAAAGGCAGTACCCTTGTTCAACATGGGATTGGACAGAACATCCTTGCCTTTCAAAGAGGTTTTTAAGTTTCCATCAGAATCTACAAAAAATGAGTTCATTTACTGATTGCCTTCTTTCATGATGTCTGTTGACGTCTTAACGCCTTTTTAATTTATTTTTAACACTTAATAACTTTTAGTTAGTTACATATCTTCCGATGACAATTATAAAATATTTTCTATGTCATGTAAACGAACTCATGAAACTTCCATGAATGAAATTCAATTTCATTTCGATAAATAAAATTTATCACCTTGTCATTTTTCAACAAATTCATTTTATGAATTTATACATATCTCACGCCAAAAAGCCACGATCTTCGTGGCTCCAAGCGGTGTTCCTTTCTGAATGTTCATTTCCTAATCTTACATTGATCCAGATGCTGTAGTCAGTACAGATATCCTAAAAAATCAAGTTCTCCTTCACTCCAAGGCAATGTTCCGACTTCTTTAACCATTAATCCGTCGATCTTCTCAATTCTAACTCCAATTGTAGTTAAGGTCTCATGGTCAATTTTCAACCACTTACAGGTGTTACTGACCATTTTGAACCCATTTTTGCTATACAAGCCCTCATGATCAGCAAATAATAGCACAAAATCAATATGCCCTCTGGACAGCTTGTCCACTTCTGATAGCAACAACGAACCGATTCCTTGAGAGCGATATGCTGTCGAAACACACAGATCAATGACCCCCAGCACTCTTATTGCTTTTCCATTTAAATTCATCATTCTGTAATCTAATCCTACATGTCCAATCAGTTGATTATCTGGGTTAAATGCTAATATTCTGCAATGTGGAATTTGTTTAAAGAACAAACGGTCCTCCGGATAAACATCTGAAAAACTGGCAATAAGCAATGCCTGAAGATGCGTTGACCATTCTTCGTTCAAATCCATATCATAAGCTTTAATTAATTTCAAAAAATATCCCCCTAGATTAAATTGATTTCTGTTATATATTTGTCTCAGCTGAGTTTTAAAAGTTCAATTACGGCATGTAAGCACCTTCTACTTCAACCTTTCGTTCATTTCCGTTTGCTATGTATCTTACGTGAATGACATTTCCTTTCTGAAATTGTGGAATATGTGTAACCGGGATATATGTCTCTACGACAGAGGGAAAGGTACGGCCGTCAACTTGGGTTACGGTCAAATCCAGTCGTACTCCCGGCCTTCCATCCATACTGGATGAAGTTTGTGTAATATCATGAATAACCGCCTCCGCGGGAATCCCTTCCATTAAAACCCTTTTTCGAGTGTGTTGTATCTGTTTGTTGTTACGGAGCATTTTAAATATCATAACCATAGTGATCGTGCCTGTTATAAGCCCAAAGCCAATAATAGCAACAATAGTAAATAAAGTAGTCGTCATAATGGCCTCCTTTTATTTGAAACTTATGTTTATTAGTTCTTGATTATATCTCTTATTCCTGCAAATTTGCTTGAACAGGAACATCTTCATGCCAAAAAAGCCACCTTGTTGGTGGCTTCATGCAGTTTATGAAGTTTTTGAATTGTCTATAATACTGGCATGAACTGTAGCAGTATATGTTCAACTTAGTCTACTTTCGCACCATATGAGCGTACAAACAGAACCGCTTGTTCGCGATCCAAACGTACGCCTTTAATATCCAATGATTTCAGATCGATTCCTTCCAGATTAGCGCCTCTAAGATCCGCTCCTTGCAGCTTGGCTCTGCTTAAAACTGCTCTTGTAAGATCACAGTCTCGCAAATCCGCTTTGGTAAAATCCGTGTCCGTAAAGTCCGCTTCAAAGAAACGAATTCCTCGCAAATCCTGTTTACCCAATCGGGTATGTCTCAGATTCGTATAAGACCAATCGCCCTGACTTAGTGTGATACCATCCATTTGTGCACCGGAAAAGTCCGACCCCGTCATTTTGCAGGAGGTGAATTTGGAAGCGAAAAGATTAGCACCACCAAATAAGCAGTTTTCAAAAGCCGACTCTCTATGGATTGAGCCATTCATTGAAGCGCCTTTAAAGTCACATTCGATAAAACGGCAGTTGCTAGTCTCGATTTCCTCCATCGAAGCGTTCATAAAGGTACACTGTTTGAAAACACAACTGACCAGTTCTCCATACCGCAAGTCACGTCCTTCAAAATGTACACCTTCATACTCTTGATCCTTATATTGGTACATCACGTACACCCCATCTTGTATGATTATCATGTTTTCCCCATTAAAAAGCTTTTTATAATATACCATACGGCTGTCAAGTACCTGCTTAAAAGCCTGCAAAAGTCAAGTTACTTTTTTTTGAAAAACGTAGCTACTCAAATAAAAAAACCGCGAAAATCGCGGCTTTTGGCTCTATAACTGTTTTTAGCTAGTACTTCAATCGGATATGAACAGGGATGGGAAACGATGCGTCTCTTCCCTTGTCTCTGTGCTCGTCTTTGTTTTGTTCTTCTTCTTTCACAATCCACTGTCTGCCAACCATCAATTGCAGCAACTCGATCTCTTGTAAGGTCAGGTAAATATGTTTTAGTGACAGTCCCTCCTGGATATAATCCTGTTCTACCTTGAGGTTAAACCGGAAATAGAGCAGTCTTTTCAGGGCGTTAATATGCAAAAATTTGAATTCATAGACTCTGCTGCGTATGGCCTCTTCCCAGTTGTCTCCTATCTCAGCTGCTGTGTCCAGTCTCTCCACCAGATCCATCGTTGGTTCCTTGATCTTGGATAACAACGAAGAAAAGTCTTTTCTCTGTAAACAATCAATCATTAATTCGCTCGGTTCACCGCTCGTTAGAACATTTTCCACTAACATAGCTACGGGAATGGATAACCGAATACGGCTCATGCTCCGCCCTCTCCATCTCTGAGGTATTGATTAAACCAGGCATTTACTTGTTCAAAGCTATCCACGCGCAGCGAGGGTTTTCCGCTTTTGAGCAAAGTATGATTGGAGCCTGGGTATCGAATCAGTTTAGTCGTTTTTCCATATCGTTTTAACGTGGTATATAACTCCTCCGCCTGTCCGATCGGTGTACGATAATCTTGCTCTCCATGCATAATCAGAAGTGGCGTTTGAATCTTGTGCGCATGAGCAAGGGGAGAACGGGACCATAACATGTCTGCATGTTCTGTCGGATTGCCACCAATTACGCCCTCCACATAAGAGATTCCAATATCACTGGTTCCATACAAGGACAACCAATTGGATATACAACGCTGCGTAACTGCCGCCTTAAATCGATGGGTATGAGCAACGATCCAGTTGGTCATGACACCTCCGTAACTACCTCCACCTATACCAAGACGTGTTTCATCCAGAAAATCATATGTTGCCAGTGCATAGTCCACCGCCTCAAGCAGATCTCGACAGTCTCCCCCGGCAAAATCTCCTCGGCAAGCTCTGGCGAATTCCTGCCCGTACCCCATACTTCCTCGGGGATTCACCCATAGTACGGCATACCCCTGTGCAGCAAGTGTCTGCATTTCGTGGCTGAAGATGCCTGTATACATGGCATGCGGTCCACCATGAATCTGTAATATCATCGGTACTTTGGTATCCGATTCCTGCATAACCGGCTTTAACAACCAACCCTGGATCGGCCATCCGTCTGACGAAGTAAACTCGATACGTTCAGGTACATTGACTTCCAAGCCTGCCAAAAATTCATCGTTTCGCCGGGTGAGTCTGAACATGTCCCCACTGTTAATATCCACACGGTACAGTTCTCCAGGGTGATCCTCAGTCAATGCACCAATGACCAGCGTCTTACCATCAGGTGACAGGGTATATTGATATACATCCTTCTCCCCGCTTCCCGTCACGGATTGACAATGCCCATCCTCGGTGATTTGATACACGTCCACATTTCCACCCTGGGTACCCAGTACATATGCCGTACGTTGCGCATGATGGTCATCCATCAGTGGCGACGGGGATGGACTTGCCGATTTCATGTCCCCAAGTGCTGCGTTCCCCAACTGCATATCGACATCAGGTGCCAGCTGCTTTGGAATACCTCCACTACTCGGCACTTCATATAGTCTATTGTGACTGCCACTGCCGTACTCTCGGTCGCTGGCGATCAGAACCAGTTGCTCTCCGTCGGGTGAATATGCGAACTGGCTCACCTGAAGACTGGAATCCGTTACTCTATACTGCTCGCCGTTTGCCAGATTGACAGTATGTACGTCTGCAAAGTACAACAGATCCGCATCCACCCCCTGATCCTGTACCTGTTTGGAAATGAAGGAAATAGCCTGACCGTCTGGCGACCAGACCGGAGCAGTAACATTCCATGGTCCGGTTGTGATCTGTCTAATGGTTCCACTTCCAATCTCATATACAAACAGATGGCTATTCAGACCATCCCACCAGCCAGAGCCTTCTGCCTTCGGTGTCGTGCGCTCAAAAACCTTGCCCCTCAGGGGAGATACTTTAAGTGATTCGTCTATCTTTGATGTTTTGTCAGCCATTGCTTCTTCTTTGCCTGCTACAACTTTGCTAGTAAACGCAATATACTGCCCATCCGGGGACCAGACAAATTGTAAAAGCTTGCGCTCAGACGAGATGAGATTTATAGCCTTTGTATCACCTGACGCAAGGGTCCACAATCCTTTACCCCCACTTTCCAATCGTAAAAAAGCGAGCTGTGTTCCATCTGGTGACCAGGAAGGATATGAATCCTTTACTCCATCTGTAAGCGGCTTGTCCCCACTACCTTCAAGTGAAACGCCACGAATTTGCGTAATATATTCATTTTTCTGCTGATCAATCGTCTGTTCAACGTACGCCACCTGACCATCTTGATTGATTACAGGCTGGCTAACCCAGCGGTAATGATATAAGTCCTCTGGCAAGATCGGTCTTTTATTCATATCCATGGCTATCCCCTCCCGTTCCTCTTATTTCTTGTTTGTATCCGTACGTGGATCAAGTACATCCCGCAGCCAATCTCCCAGGAAAATGACACCCAGAACCGTCAGGGTAATTGCCAGTCCAGGGAAAGTTGCCACCCACCAGCTTGTTGCTACATATTGCCTTCCATCACTGAGCATACCTCCCCAGGAAATGTCAGGTGGCTTAATGCCCAGACCCAGGAAACTGAGCGAAGCTTCCATAATGATCGTGGTCCCAACATTCATACCGCAGATCACGATAAAGGAAGATAAAATATTCGGCAGAATGTGTTTTAGAATCAATCTCCCATTCTTGGCACCAATCGATCTGGCAGCGTGAACAAAGTCCCGTTCCTTGATACTCAACACCTCACTGCGGACTACACGGGTGAAAGGAACCCAGTTCGTCACACCGATAACCAAAATCAGCGTCGTAATCCCTGGCCCCACAATAGCCATTACAACGAGCATAAACAGAATGGTAGGGATGGCCATGAATGCATCACCTACGCGCATAATAACCGCATCCAGCCATTTTCCGTAAAATCCGGACAAGAGACCAAGAATGGCACCGATGATTCCGGACACGATGACTGCTCCCATACCTACGATTAATGAAACACGCGCACCATATACGATTCGACTCCACATGTCCCTGCCCAGATTATCCGTACCCAGCCAGTATTCAGCCGTTCCCCCATCAAGCCAAGCTGGAGGTTTAAGGCGATTAAGGGGATTCACTGCTCCAGGATCATGACTCGTTAACAGAGGTGCACATATGGCGATTAACACAACCAACAATACGAGCACAGCGCCAAATATTCCGGTCTTGCTGATGATCAGTTGTCTCCAGATGTAGCGAAGTCCTGTTGGTGTACGTACATTCTCATGTTCCTGTTCTGCACCCGGCATTGGCATTTCATTGCTGCCTGTCATCGATTGCACCTCCTTCTAATCGTATTTAATGCGTGGATCAAGCAGCCGGTAGGCCACGTCCGTCAGAATATTCGTTACAACCACGATAAACGCAATGACAAAAACAGCGGCCTGTACAATCGCCATGTCATGGGTGTTGACTGCAACAACCAGCAACTGACCCAGCCCAGGCCAGGAGAATACCGTCTCCGTAATCAATGTTCCACCAATCAAGCTTGTAAACTGCAAACTCATAATCGTTACGACCGGAATCAATCCGTTACGAAACGCATGTTTGCCAATCACGACCATCCGGCCAAGCCCCTTACTCCGTGCTGTACGAATGTAATCCTGACTCAGAATTTCCAGCATGCTAGAGCGAATCAGACGAGTCATCTGAGCAGCAAGCCCGACCCCTAGTGTAAAGGCAGGCAATATCAGATGTGATACTCCGCCGCGGCCGGATACAGGCAAAACTCCCCACATCACGGAAAATAACAAAATGAGCATAATGCCCATCCAAAAGTTCGGCATAGCTTTACCGATGACCGATATACCGGAGATGATCAGATCGGTAAACGTATTTCGTTTGACTGCTGATGCAACTCCAAGCGGTACAGCCATAACAATGGCAAAAAACATCGCTGCAACAGCCAGTTCAAAGCTGGCCGGCAATCGTTCCAGTACAAGCTGTAAAGCCGGTTCTCCATAACGGAAAGATTGACCAAAGTCACCCTGCAATGCGCTGCCAAGGAACTTCATATACTGTGTGTATAACGGCTGGTCCAGTCCGAGTGCCTGCGTTAATACAGCGCGGTCTTCCGCAGTAGCTGTTTCAGGCAGCATCAGAGCTACCGGATCACCCGTGACGCGGACCAATATAAAAACGATCAATGAAACAATGAACAGAACCGGAATAACCTGCAGTAGTGACTTAAGTACATATTTGCCCATTTCTCTATCCACCTCCTTTTAAAAAAGAACGACAGGAACGTGGTACAGTCCCTGCCGTTCTCGGCTTATCCTTGTCATAACAGGTTGTTCTGTCTGATGTTACTGTGCAGGTGTAATCTCGTCAGCATAGAACATTTCATCGCTACGCGGCTCGAAGTTCACACGGCTATCGATACCATAAACTCCTTCCATTTGGTACAAATACACAGCCGGGCGATCTTCAGCAAGAATTTGTTGTACTTGCTGGTATTCTTTCTCCCTGGAAGCCGGATCCATGTTAACCAGCGCAGACTGGAGCAATTTCTCCACTTCCGGATTGTTATAGTCCGACTCACCTTTGGCTTCGTCCAACATGTAACGATTGTAGTTATTGGAAGCATCAAAGAGGGAGTTCCCAATTCCGATCATGAAAATTTCCTTGAATGATTTGGAACTGTAACGTTCACTGAAAGCACTTGGTTCAAGCACGTCCAGATTAATTTTGAAGCCCACTTGCTCCAGCATTGCTGCCACGACTTCGGCAGGCTCTTTGTATTGAGAAGATACCGAGATGGTCATCTCCGCTTCACCTTCTGCGTAACCTGCTTCCTGCAACAGTTGCTTCGCCTTCTCTTGATCATACAGTGATGTTTTGTACAACGAAGGATCTGCCCCGAAGTTGCCAGGTGTTACGGATGTGCGAGTCACGATACCTGCACCTCCGGCAATGCTGTCTACAATACCCTGCTTATCAATCGCTAGATCAATAGCCTCCCGAACCTTCGGATCAGCTGTGACGCTGCCCTCTGTTTGGCGGAAAATCAACTGAAGTACACGCTGAATCGGCGCTTTGACGATCTTCTTGTCTGCTTCGCCTTCAATGCGGGCAATATCTGTCGACGGAATAGATGCTGCGATATCAACACCACCTGCCAGCAGTTCAGATACACGTGTGGAAGCTTCGGGGATGACACGGAATACAACCTCATTCCATTTCGGTTCACCATCGAAGTAATTTTCATTTTTCACAAGTTCAACCCGATCATCTTTTGTCCACTTCCTGAATTTGTACGGACCTGTGCCAACCGGTTGTTTAAGGAATCGATCAAAACCATTGTCCTCAATATATTTTGCTGGCAAGATGCCTGCCCCCATTTTGGATAGACGATTAAGCAGCAACGGATCTGGTCCGTCGGTAATAATATCTACCGTATATTCATCGACCGCTTTCACTTCAACAATGTTTTTGAAGTAGCTGTTTTGTTTCAGTGTACTGTCTTTGGCTACGCGCTCCAGTGTATACTTTACATCCGCTGAGGTGAATGGATCACCGTTATGGAAGGTCACGCCTTCACGCAGTTTGAAGCGCCAGGTTGTGTCATTCACTTGCTCCCATGAAGTTGCGAGACCTGGAACCTTCTTCTGTTCACTATCATTTTTGATCAGATAATCAAATACGTTGACCAGCACCGCTTCACTGGATGTATTATTGTTGTTGTGCGGGTCAAAGCTCTCAATATCCGTAGCAGCTGCAATGGTAAGTGTAGTGCTGGCAGAAGTACTACTGCCCGATTCACTTGATGCCGAATTGCTATCCGTGCCAGTGCTCTTGCCACCACAAGCGCTCAGTACCAGTACTACAGCCAATAATGTGATCCACATGCTAGTCCATTGTCTTTTTTTCATTTTCCATGCTCCCCCTCAGAAGTTGTGTGTCTTGACAAATATTCAAGTGCTACGGCCGACAGCATGCCCACACCATACGGCATGGCCGTCTCATCCAGATCGAACATCGGATGGTGAAGCGGATAACGAGTTCGCTCTTCCTCGTTCCCTGAACCCAATCGGAAGAAAACACCCGGAATCTGTTCACAGTAGAATGCGAAATCTTCGCCGCCCGTGGACGGCGGAATAATGCTCCGTCCCTTCGCCCATTCGAGTCCGTCAACGGTCTCCGTAAGCAGGTCAACCATACCCAGATCGTTAACTACAACGGGGTAACCATCGCCATAGATGACTTCATGACCCGCCCCGAACGAACTGCACACACCACTTACAACCTGTTCAATCAGGGCTGGCATGCGTTCGCGAATGGCTGGGGAGAGTGTTCGAACCGTGCCGATCATCTCAACCTCCGGCGCAATGGCAGTTCCCATGTAGCCTCCAGTTATTTTACCGATCGTTACCACAACCGGCTCCAGCGGGTCTACCATACGACTAGCCAGATTCTGTAGTGCAGTGATGACCTGAGCAGATACAGCAATGGCATCGATGCCTTCATGCGGGCGGGCAGCATGTCCGCCCTTGCCAAGTATCCGAATCACCAGACGATCTGCCGAGGCAAACGCCACACCTTTGCTAACCCCGATGGTACCCGTATCTTGTCCTGGAGTCATATGTAGCCCTGCAATCGCGTCCACCTTTGGATTCTCCAGTACTCCATCCTGAATCATGGCACGTGCACCTGCCAATCCTTCCTCCGCAGGCTGGAACACAAATTTGATGTTGCCCGATTTCGGTCGGCCAAGGCTTGTTAGCAGCTCAGCCGCCCCCATTAGAATGGTTGTATGAGCGTCATGCCCGCACAGATGGGCCTTGCCTTCTACCTGTGAGCTGTACTCAGCCACCTTTTGGTCCTGAATTGGCAATGCATCCATATCTGCCCGAAGTGCGAATGTAGGCCCTTCCGTTTCTCCCCGCAGCACTCCTACGACTCCTGTTTTCCCTACCTTACGTGTTACTTCAAGACCCAGACTTTCCAAGTGTTTGGCTACGATCTCTGAAGTTCGAAATTCTTCATAGCCAATTTCCGGATGGCGATGGAAATCTCTCCGCCAGGCAATGAGTTTGGGCTGAAGTGCTTGTGCGCGTTGATATAGTTGTGATTGTTCCATTAGTTCTCATCCCCTTCTTTTTCATCGGATTCTGAAACGAGTCTGGCATAGATTGCATCAGCCGAGAATTCAATGTGTTTTTTCATCGTCTCCCGGGACTTGATGCTGTCATGTGCTTTCAGCGCTTCAAGAATCTCCATATGTATCCCATGATTGAGGGAGCGAATTCGGTCATCATAGGGCATCAAGTCCAGTGCCGGATTAATTTTTGTCCGGATTTGTCTAACAGCCGTCTCACAGTACGGATTACCGGATGCCTTGGCAATGGTCAGATGAAATTTCACATCCAGGGCCCGGAACCATTCCCTCGTACAGTGAGGTTCAATACTTTGCTCCATATAGGCTTCAAGCAGTTCCAGCTCGCCTGCGGTGATCCGCTCAGCAGCCAAAAAAGCCCCCTCCGGCTCGATAATGGTCCGGTATTCAAACACTTTCAGCATCTGATCCCAATCCCGCATAATTTCTTCTCTTGTGCGTTTATGAGAATTCGCTGTCAGTGGCAACACAAAAGTACCACCTTTGGCCCCCACGCGTTTCTCGATCAGGCCTTTTTCCTCCAGCGCAGATAACGCCTCGCGAACCGTAATTCGACTGGCATTAAATATCTCGGCAAGGTCTCGTTCGGAAGGAAGCTGTTCTTCACTCATTAATTCTTTGAGTATGATGGCTTCTTCAAGTTGCTCCCTTATAAATTCACTAACCTTTTTGGTAGATACTTTCTCAAAACGAAATGAAAACGTACTGGACATGTAAACACTCCGATCTGTAAATGGTCTAGACCTTATACCATTAATATAATTCCGACTAAACAGATATGCAATACTTTTTTTAATGAATTTATAAATAGTTTTCAACTCAGTCTGTTTTCCAAGCAAAAAAGGATGCATCTGCATTAGACAGACACATCTTTTTAGTTTGAATTATTATCTTTATAATTCCTTATCTGCATATGATCTGAAATTTCCCGTAACAGCTAACCGTTTGCTTCCTGCTAGGTAAAAGCTATCATCTGCTCTCCAGGTATGACTTTGTTTATTTTGTCTCCGGTGATACACATAGTTATATGGTGACGTAGCATAGGTTTTGAATCCTCTTTTTCTGCATTGTCTTAGAAAGGTTACATCTTCCCCAATGGAACGGTCCGTGAATCGGACCTTCTTTAATACTTCCCTTTTGAACAGAAGTGTTCCGCCTTGTATGAATTCCACATGTTTATTCTTTTCTTCGGGTGATCTGACAAGCAGCGTTTTAGAAGCACCCAAGTAAACCAGACATGAATGTTTGCCCACGATATCACTTTTTGTTCGTCTTAGCCCATTCACTTGTTCTTTCAAATAAAATGGCGAGTAGTAGTCGTCATCATCAAATTTGGCGATCAACGGGAATCGGGCTCGGGTAATTCCCGCATTTAGACTTTGTCCGAGCGATATGCTTTCTGGTACTTGATAGACGCTAACATTCGCATGTTTTCGAACGCGATTTTGATATAATTGCAAATTCATGCTGTCATGATTCAAAATGATGATAAGCTCTTTTGCCTTATAGCGCTGTCGATTGTAATTTTGCAGGATGTTGTCAAAGAATTGTGGCCGATTGGTACATACAATAATGGACACACCGTTTCCCGTTTTATTTCCAGTCATGACATACCCTCTTTTCTGCACATATATATTTTTTCATCATACGTTCAGAAGTAGAGAATGGTATAGACGAATCGATAGCGTATAAAACACCAAAAAACCCTCTGTCCTCAAGATCAGACAAAGGGTTCTTTTCATGCTAGGCTTAATTGGATTCGTTCATATATACGGCTTTACCTGTACGAGCGGACTCATAGAGTGCCTCCAGGATCTGTGAAACTACCAAAGCCTGTTTAGGCGTTACAACTGGCTCCAGATCTTTATCGATCGCTTCAATCCATTTTCTCATCTCTACATCCGGTGCACTTTCACTCTTTCCATCGTAGAAAGCGACCCCGCCTGCACTCAGTTCAATTTCGTTGGTGTACAAACGGCTGAATTTCTCGCCATTGATGCGCAGGCCATTCTTCATATCCGCACCCGCTTCGCTTCCGCTCAAGCTGCATTTCGCTTCATCCACGTCCAGTGAATTGAGCGCCCAGCTGGATTCCAGCATAATTGTCGCGCCATTCTCCATTACGATCATACCGAAAGCGGAATCTTCAACCGAGAATTTTTCCGGGTCCCACGGGCCCCATGCATTCGCTGCATTTTCTCTTTGTGAAAGCTCGTGATACGTTGTACCCAGAACAACCTTCGGTTGATAGTTATCCATCATCCACAGCGTCAGGTCAAGTGCATGTGTACCGATGTCAATCAACGGTCCGCCGCCTTGTTTCTCCTCATCAAGGAAAACACCCCAAGTTGGTACTGCTCTTCTTCTGATCGCATGTGCTTTGGCAAAGTAAATCGAACCCAGTTCGCCAGCTTCACACAGCTGCTTCAGGTACAAGCTGTCTTCTCTGAAACGGTTATTGTATCCGATGGTCAGTTTTTTACCCGTACGCTCGGCTGCTTCAAGCATTTTTTGCGCTTCAGCAGATGTCTTGGCCATTGGTTTTTCACACATCACATGTTTGCCAGATTCCAGTGCAGCAATAGAAATCTCTGCGTGAGAGATATTTGGCGTAAGAACATGAACAATATCAATCGTTTCATCCTGAAGTAATTCTTGATAATCCGTGTATACTTGTGCTTCGGCACTACCATACTTTTCTTTGGCTTCTTCTGCACGTTCCTGAACGATATCGCAAAAAGCAACCAGTTCTACTTGATCTAGCTTGCTCAAACTTGGCAGATGTTTGCCGTTTGCAATCCCGCCACAGCCAATAATCCCTACACGATACGTTTTACTCATTTCTAATCACCCTCACTTTTGGTTTGGTTGTTTCATTTTACGGAAAGCCGATGGGGTCATCCCCAGACGCTTGCGAAATACTGCATGCAAATAATTTGCATTGGTAAACCCTGAAGCCAGGGCGATTTGTTCGATGGAAACATTGCTTTCTTCCAGATTGCGGCACACCGCGCGCAGGCGAATATCCTCCAACACACGGCTGAAAGGCATTTCCGGCTGAACCTGATAAAAGATGCGTTGCAGTTGTCTGCTGCTAATATGCAGCTTCTCCGCTACATTTTCCAGCGTTACCGCTGAAGGATGATTCGCTTCCATATACTGAATGGCATAATCATACCTGTACACAGACATGTCTCGCACAGGAGCTTCCGCCCGATTCCCCCCGATATCGTAGGCTCGGACGGTCTTCAGTAGAATGCTGATCACCTGCTGTTTAATAGACGTGTAATATCCGATCAGTTTACGGTCACAAGCCTCATAGGCTTCCAGAAAACAGTTCATGGCGCGATGATAATCATGTACCGGAGCAAGAGGAAGTGTTCTAAGCTTTTCGATCGTTTCCTCTGATTCTGCTGCCTCCCACGGATCTACATCCTCTCTGGGATGTTCAATAATATCCACGTGCAGGCATAATTCATCCATGGCCTCTTGGGAATCCGCCTCCTGATAATGAACAAGACCCGGACCCGTTAAATACAGCATGCCTTCAGAGAGCGGATGCATCTCATCCCCCAAAATGACTTTTCCTTTCCCTCTCGGGATGAAATGGAACTCGAATTCCGCATGGTTATGAAAATCAACGATTCTGCCTGCCGGAAAAGAAGTCAGATGAAATCGCAGAACCCTTATCTCGTAATGCCCCCACAGGATCGAGACATCCAGTCTTTCCAGGATATCCTGTCGTTCAAGCATCTTCTCAAAAGGATATCGGCTCAATGTGGCACCTCCCAATACCTATCCCTGTAACTCTTTCAAGGAAATTTTGCGCCCTTCCTTCGCAGAAAGGTTGGCTGCCTCCATCAGGCGAGTTAACTGAGTAGCCGTCTGCAAATTCTCGGTAGCCATCGTATCATTCTGAATATGGGATACCCACTGGCTGAATGCGCTTTCTCTTCTGTCCAGCAAAGGAATCTCCGTCCATTCTTTCTGTTGATCTGAACCCACATTCGTACGAATTAATAGCTTATTCTCCGGTGTTCCGTATAACAATGTGCCCTCTGTACCATGAACCTCTATCGCAAACGGCGAATGACTGTTCACAAATCCAGCCTCAACTACACCGATCGCTCCGGAATCCGTAAATAAGGTGGCTACCGCGTTATCTTCCACTTCTTTTCCAGTAACATATCCAAAATTAGCATTAACCCCTGTCACCTCTTGACCCAGGAACAGATTCGTCAGATACATCGGATGACAACCGAGGTCAATTAATGCTCCGCCCTGGCAATCTTTCAGATCGTAAAAATGCTCAGGCAGCCAATTGGCAATCGCACCGTTATGCGAGAGACGCACACGAACATAAGTCACCTTACCAAGTAGTCCTTGGTTCAGAACATCTTGAATCGTTAATGTATATCCATCGTTCAAACGCGGTAAAGAAACCGTCATTTTCACTCCGTTATCCTGTACATCCGAAATGATCGTATTTACTTCTTTAATGGTTGAAGCGATCACTTTCTCTGTAAAAATGTGTTTGCCCGCTTTCGCGGCAGCAGTGATCACATCTTCGTGAAGACGTGTCGGTGCATCCACAATGACGGCATCGATGTTGTCCTGTGCCAGCATATCTTCGAGCGAAGCATAGAAGGGTACGTTCAGACGTTCAGCAGCTTCCTGTCCACGCTCGGCATCTTCATCCCATACAGCAGCCATCACCGTATCTTCGTGCTCCTGAGCCTGTTTAATGTAATCCCAGGCATGTACGTGCCATAAGCTTATTTTACCTATTCGAATGGTCACTATGATTAACCTCCATACTATATGATATTCTGACATCTAACTATAAATTAACACAGACCTGATCTAATTTTAATAGGAACTTACGACAATAACTATATAAAATTACGACACGAATTAGAATTACCTTCTGAGAATAACAAGCAAAAAAAGCTTCCTGTTCACCAAGTGGTGAGGATAGGAAGCTTTCTCTTCATGTAACCGTTCGAAATCAAGGATGTTCAAAGTAACGCGGAAGACTTTTATAGCCAATGATCTGTATGGTTGAAGTACCGGATTACCTTGTGATACATCGTCTTATCATTTAATTGATTAAATATATAATGATCGGGCTTGGCATTCACTTCAATAATCCAGGTTCTCAGACTTTGGTCCAGTCCAATATCAAACGCCAATTCTCTAACATCCCATATCTGGTTATCATAGATTTTAGATTCACCTTGTTAAACTTTTGTGTATCAGGTATGAACGGTTTTATTGAATCATTATTGATAAGCTGCTTTGTTTTTAGCCATTTGCTTCTTAACGGTTGTGATTTCTCAATATCCGCAGCTCGTTCCTCCCGTCTTCATATCCAACACATCTCGCTGTTACATTAAGCTGATGCATTATATGCAATATCATTGAAGAATCTTAGGCAACACTTCTTGAATTTACACACAAAAAGCGACAAGCCCCTATCTTTGGGCTTGTCGGCTTGTCGGCTTTTCAACTTAACAATTTCAAATCATCGGTTCCGTTTCCATTTGAAGCTGGATTGTACGCATCTCCATGATGCTTCAATTAAGGCAGCAGATTTTCGTCAGCTGGTACATTCGTCTCCGGAGCTTGTGCTGCTGAAACGAACAACCGTCCTGGCGCTTCCACTTCGACTTTGTTTCCTGCTTCATCCTGCGCACGGATTACGATTACTCCACCCTCAAGCACCAGCGAAGATGCCGTGGTATAGGTGCCTGTATAATGACCAGGTTCCGTTTCCACTAACGGGATCTCTGCGCCAGCCTGTGTGCTCAGATTGGATGGCAGTTCAATTCGGAAGGAAGCCTGCAATTTAGGGACACTATCGAACGAAACCGTTACGGTTTCTCCTGCCACAATCCGTACATCCTCCGCCGGAGAGATATTGGTCAGTTCAGGCAAAGACGTTTCCACATAAACCGTCCGTGTCACGGTTGTTTTATTGCCTGCAATATCTGTCGCAATGATTGTGATTGTGTTCTTGCCCTCATTCACAAGTACGCGGTGATTAAAGCTTCTGTCTTGCTCCAATTTCACCTTCTGTCCGTTAATGGTCACTTTATCGAGGAATTGGTCCTGTGCATCACCCGTCACATGAACGACTTCTGTGTTGGTTCGGCTTCCTTCCTCAGGTGTAAGAACCGTTAACACAGGTGCTGTCTGATCCAAGATGATGACAACTGGAAGGGAGCGGTCTGTCGTTTTACCGTTAACTACTGCCTCGGCAGTTATGGCATTAACCCCTGCACGAAGTTTAACATTCAGCTTGAATTTTCCATTCTCCACTGTCGTTGTTCCGGCTAGTTCTTTCCCGTTATATATCTTGATTTGAGCCCCAGAAGCTGGGGAAGTTCCCGATACATCAAATGTCGGCTGGTTGGTATAGGTGTTCGTCGGTTGGGTGAGTACTGGTGCATTGACCGGATATTTCACTACTGCACGAATCATATAGTTACCCTCTTCTGCTGGTGCAGTACTCCATACACCGCCTACACGCTGCCAGCTCCGACCTGCATTCACACCATTTTCATCAGTTGCCAGTCCCGGTGCGCTCGTTCCGACAGCAGTCTGTACATAGACGATATAGAAATCACCTTGTACCACTACAGGTTCAGGAAACTCAACGGTTGTCCACTGATCATTGCGCAATGCGGTACCATCGAATGGTCCTGCCAGCAATCGGCCTGGCGCTCCACCCGATCCAGAGGCATCATAGACGGCATATTTAAATGCCGTTCCACCTGGTACTGGCCATTGTGTATTCCAGAATCGAAGTGATGCACCTGTAAGCTGTGCTGTCTCCAATTCTGGCGTCATACGTACAGCCCATGCGTTATCCGCGGCCACAAAGGCTCTTGCATTTTCAGCAGTTCCATCGTCATAAGCGATTTCACCAGGAAATCCGATAAATGGTTTTAAGGCAACTTTCGCTTCGACTGTACCGTTTCCAGGTACCGTTACGTTTACAGTTTTGCTATAGTAATCCGTCGCGATGACCGACAAGGTATAGCTTCCTTCCAGAACATCCAGAACGAATTTGCCGTCTGCTCCTGTGCGAACAGCGCCCACTTGAGCATCTTCCAACACGAGAACGGATGCTCCAGCTATAGGTTTTCCTGTCCGTTCATCGCTCACAATACCTTCAATCTTACCTTGGGGGATGGTTTCCAGATTGAAGTTGGCTGTTGCTCCACTACCGTCCGTGATCGTTACCGTCTTCGTCTGAGGATAATATCCATAGGCCTCAGCCTTCAGCGTGTAATCACCCGCCACGTGAGTGAAACTGTATTTGCCTGTTGTCGGGTCCGTCTTCACTGAACGCCCTGTTTCCAGAACGGTAACCGTTGCACTTGCAGGCAAGCTTTGCGGTGTCACAGAACCTGTGCCAGGTTTCTGCACTTCTGGCTGCTCCTGCTTGGTTTTATTGAACTCAGCCTTGTCCGTGCTTGAAACTTTGTACCAAGGAGTATCATATTCCGGCTTAGGCTTGTCACTGTTCAGAACAACCGCGGTATCTTTCGTAACCGTCTCAGCGGCGATACCCAGAATGCGGAAGTCATCAATGTACCAGCCTTGCTTGACAACACTGCTGTCCGAAGTCAATCTGAACCGGAATTGAACTTCATTTCCCTTCAAGGCAGCCAGATCGTAGAATACCGGAGTCCATTGTTTTCCATTTGAAGAATGAGAGAACTTGCCAAGCTCAGACCATGTGTTGCCACCGTCTTTCGTGGCTTCAACATAACCGTAATCATATCCACTTTCGATTTCATACCAATGATTGAACGTCAGCGTAGCTTGATCCACCTGGGTTAGATCCACGACTGGTGATACCAGAGAATAGTTAGAGCCGTTCTCATAGGTGCTGTCCAGATCGGTTGCCCACACATTCGGCGGAGAAACCGCACTGGCAGGTCCAACGACGGGTACTCCGCGTTCCCACTCGTCCTTGGTTCCCGAATGAGTCCACCCATTGTCACTGTTATCATCAAAGTGATCGATGAAGATATCTTGAGGGACCTCCACCGTTACGGATACCTCATTCGACTTGTCACTCTCATTACCACTATAATCAAGAGCGGCTACCGTATAAAAATAAGTCGAATCTGTTACTGTAGCCGTATCCGTAAATGTCGTTGCAGATGTATTTCCGAGCAATTCATAACCTGAGCCTGAATTTGTTGAACGATACACGTTGTAGGATTTCAGATCCTCATCGTCCGATCCCGTCCAGGACAAGTTTACGTTCCCCAGAATGTCGGCAGATGCGGACAATCCCCTTGGTGCTCCCGGAGCAATATCATCTGGAGCTTGTACTGAAAAGTCATCGATATACCAACCAGCCTTTTGAACGGAATTGTCACTGGTCAGATTAAATTTGATAAATACCTGTTGACCGGCGTACTCACGCAAGTCAATATATTGCGTTTTCCAGTCTCCACCGGCACCTGTAAAGCTCAATGCCTCTTCAAATGCGAAGTCACTATCCTCTGTTGCAATGTACACTTTGCCAAAATCGATATTGCTCTCCAAATCATACCAGTGCTTGAAGGATAACAATGCTCCCTCGGGGCTCTCGGTAAGATCAATTGGTGGCGCGAGTAAATAGGCGTTGCTGTTGGCTGCATAAGTACCTGTCAGATTGGTTGCAATCAGCTTGTCACCGGAGAAAGCACTTCCCGGTCCACTCGTTGGTGCTCCCCATGCCCAGGTGTTGCCAACTCCACCCGAGGTAAAGCCCAGATTGTCTTCCTCAAAATCCTGCAGATATCCAGGCTGGACTCCATTGGATACAACAACCTTGTAAACCTCACTCTCGAATCCGTTATTGCCATAATCATTGACCCGGATGTAGTACTCTAAGCCTTGTGACTCGATCAGAAATGCCGGAATTGTCGCTGTGTACGTTCCATCTTTGGCATCCCCAGCTATTCGATCCATCGGCAGATATACGTACTGGCTCGTGCCCGTTGTTTTGGCAAAAGCCTCCACTGTGGTTACACCGACATTATCGGTAACACGCGCAGACAGTGGAATATCAAGCCCTGTAAAAGCAGAATTGACAGGCGTATGTTCCAGGACCGGCGCTTCCAGATCGTCACCTGCTGTAACAACCCTGCCAGATACCGTGCCTATGCCTTCAAGGACGGAGCCCACAGCATCCAGTGCATTGATAATGCCGTGACCGTAGCCGTTATTTGGCGAGGTTGGATATCGGCTGTCTGTTCTCGGTGTTGCTGTATCCATAATAATTTGCTCCAACTGATCAACCGTAAGGGAATGATTGGCTTGAAGCAGGAGTGCGGCCAGTGCAGTGGTATGCGGGCCTGCCATCGATGTACCGTTCCAGCCACCCTCATATACTCCGCCCGGAACAGAGGAACGGATGTTAACACCTGGAGCCGAAACTTCCGGTTTAATCTCCTCATAAGGAGAAGGACCAAGGAGGGAAAAAGAAGCCAAGTTCCCGTTGATATCCGTTGCTCCCGTAGCGAAGCTCTCTGGATAGTTCGCAGGGTTCGCAACCGAACCTGGACCACCCGGATTCGTCAGTGTCACATTCCCGGCTGAGAATTCCGGAAAGATCTGTGCATCACGCCAGGCCTGAACCATTGGACGGAACCACTCGTCCAATCCTGCACCACCACCCCAGGAATTGTTAACCACATCCGGGGCAAGCTCAGGGTGCAAGTTTCCTTCAGCATCCACTGGAGCAATCAGCCATTGCCCGCCATCCAATATAATGGCATCCGTGGTACTCGGATTGAAAATCCGGACTGCAATCCATTTTGCTCCGGGAGCAACCCCGATCTTGTTGGTGCCGTTCGCTTCGGAGCCTACCATTGTACCCATCGTATGTGTACCATGACCGTCTCCATCCGCAGGAAGGGAGGCATGGCTATGGGGATCATACCAGCTTAGCTCGGGATCAACGACATTTCCCGAAGCATCAAGTCCTCTCCATTTGCTGCGGAGGGCCGGATGGGTATAATCAACCCCGCTGTCCAGATTGGCAACAACGATTCCTGTACCGTCGATTCCTCTATCCCAGACTGCTGGCGCATTGATAGAATCGATGTTCCATTCAACGTTCTCTGTCTGCAGGCTCTTATCGTTAGCAGCTGCACCTTCCTTCGACTCTGCCTCTTTGGCTGGTGCCTTGGCAGACTCCGTTGCTGGAGCAGCTGTTGCATTTTCGCTGCTAATCTCGGTTTTCTGCATATAACGCTGCTCGTTAGGCAGTATTTTATCCACCTCGGGAAGAAGTGCAATCTGTTCCATGACTTCCTTCGTACTTGTTACTGCGAGTGCGTTAACGATGAAATAACTTTTATAATCTTTGACTTTGCCAAGGTCAAGTTCCTGTTCAAGAAAACTTTCCAGGGAGTACTGGGATCGCGAGGCCGTTTCCCGCAGAGAGCTGACAACGGTACTTCGCACGGACAGTTTCGTTGCCGAAGCCGTTTGCTTTTCGATTGTTGCCTTTTGCAAGGCTTGTTTGGAGACAGAGGCTGTATCTACCTGTTCTTTCATTTTCACCAGATAAGTAACATAATCATTGCTCTCAAATTCCTTGCTCAGCTTGGCGTTGACTTTAGAGGTGGTGATATTGTCCGAGCTGGATTTCATGTCGATCTTCTGCGATGCGGCGTTTTCAGCTGAAACCGGATGAATGATAGATAATGCAAGGAGAAGCGACAGGCCCATGGAAAGCGGCTTGCGTAAACGATTCATCTTTATCAAACTTTTCCACTCCTTTTACCCGGTTTTTGTAATACAGCGATTCACTGTATCCATTTCTTTAAACGAAACGATGATTGAAACGGCCTCCACTGGACAGACTTATTGCGTTTATTTACACCAAGCCTCACCTCCTTTACAGGACAGGTAATGAAATTACATCGTATGTGAAAGTTTATAGATAGCCAATTTCAGCTATATGAAAGAGGTGGATTTCAGATCAATCCATCTTGTGAGCGGAAGTTTATTTGCATGCATTTAAGGAGGGTAATCACCGGCGTTAGCAAGAACGCATACTTTACATGGGAGTATTATGGATCTGAGTAGATCAGGAGATTTCTTTGCCTATGTACAAACCAACACTTAAAATTACATATAATATAAAATTTAGAATCTAATTGTATATTTATGGTATATTATAGAGTCACAAAAAGAGATATACAAGCACTTTTATAGAAAATAATAGAAAATAAGCCTTTTTAATGCTTTTATAAGTCTAATGACTCTCCCTTATTCGTCCGCTTTTCACAAATGCGAACAACTCGGCTTTTTGATTGTCCCAGACAGTTCTTTATAACTATGTCTGATTCATTTGGACATCAAAAAGAACGACGTGAGAAACTTCACGCCGTTCTTTGTAGGTTCTCCCAAGCCAATCATGTTATGTGCGCTGCTTCAGACGATCCAACACCAGATACACAACGATCGCATCATCCAGATAACCAATCGGAAAGAGATAGTCGGGAATCAGGTCGGCAGACGAAATAAAGTATAACAATGCACTGCCGATCAGAGAACGATCATTCTCAGGTGTAATCTCATCACAGTATTGAATTTCCCTCACCGCAGTGATCGGCAGTTTTGTTACCGTATGGTTTGGTGTGTGGATGGGGTCCAAAGCGGCTAACATTCGTATTGGTTCATTCACATTGGGACAGTTCGGAACGCTTGTCAGCGGGATTCTCTTATTACTGATTGCAGCCAATAATTTGTTCTAATCATTTATGGCAAACTCCAAAAAAGGAGATATCTGATCAGATGTCTCCTTTTTGAGCATTTTAGAATTTTGTTGATGGAAATTGTCTTGTCAGAATCCTTGGCTATATACCCGGCTTATCTTATTTCAGTGCCGTAACCACTTCTTCACTGGAGCGAATCCGACCCAATCTGGGGAAAATGGTTTTACAAACGTAGTCATGCTCTTCCTTGGTAGCAGCTGTCATTGCATCTTCTACGAAAATCTGTTGATAACCATGCTGATAAGCTTCTCTGGCTGTAGTATCCACGCCGATTGACGTGGAAACACCACATAATACAATGGTATCTATTCCCCGACGGCGCAACTGTAGATCAAGATCCGTACCAAAGAAAGCACCCCATTGACGCTTGGAAACCGTATGATAAGGAGTATGGGCAGTCATTTCAGGCACAAATTGATCCCAGTCTGCGCTAAACTGAATCGCTCCCCGTTCCATATCCGTCTTTGGCTTTAACATGTCTTTTCCATCAACGGACGATACTTTTACAAGCACGACAAAGGCTCCCTTTTCCGTAAAAGCCTCTGCTAACTTGGCTGCATTCTCCACCACCTGCTCACCTGTGCGTGGAGCCTGCAGCGGGCTATTCACAATCCCCTTTTGCAAATCAATCACAACCAACGCTGTTTTTTCAGCTGAAATTTGTTCAGCTTCTGCTTTGTTCAAGTTTTCCATGATCTTCTCTCCCATTTTTTTCAAGTTTTCTGTATACCTTAAAATACACCCAACCAGCATTGATCCATATCAATGCACTGGTAATGAGAAACACATATCGTATTCCCATCCAGGCGGCCACTTGTCCACCCAAAACGGCACCGCCGAATACACCCAGATATCCTGCTGACATATTAAAACCAAACATTCTACCTGTCAGGGAAGCCGGTGTAATTTTTTTGATCAGCGTATTCACCGAAGGAATCAGTCCGGCTGCTGCCAATCCCAATAAAAAACGCAGACCCATCAATTGCCACGGACTCGTTACAAAAGCCTGCGCTATGAAGAGAACTCCGGCAGCTAGAAGAGCAGCCAGTATTACTTTCTGCGCACCTATTCGGTCCGATAGCTTGCCCATTCTTGGTGCCGCAATGAGATTGGCGAGTCCTGATGCCGAGAACACAATTCCGGCCAACAGAGCAACATGCGAAGTGTTACCGGAAAGCTGCGTAATATACACGGTAATGATAGGCTCCACCGAATATAAGGCCACAGTGAGTACAAAAAAAGTAACAAACAAGTGAATCGTCAGACTTTTCTCGGGCACTTTTCGCCAGACTTCCCTGAGGCCAAGCACCACCTTGTCCTCTCGCGTGAACGATTCCTTCACAAATAGAGCGGTCGTAATAAAGGCGACCATCATCAGACCACCCGTTATAAAAAACGAATTCTGGAGGCCCCAATTTACCCCAATGAACCCACCAATTGTTGGACCGATCAAGGAACCTGCGATGTTGGCGGTTGAAAGTGTGCCCAAAGCATAGCCCGCATGTTTGGAATCGGTTTGGGTCGCTATCAGCGTTGTACAGGCGGTGCTATATCCTGTGATGGCACCCTGTAGCAGCCGAAGTCCAATGAGCATGTACACATTCGTTGAGAACCCCATACAACCTACCACTACAGCCATGCCCAAACTGGCTCGAAGCAGCATCGGTTTTCTTCCCCATCGGTCGGCAGCCGCTCCCCATATGGGGGAGAAAATGGCGGAAAGCACAAACGTGATGCCAAAGGCAATTCCGGAGAATTGGGCAATCGCTGCTGAGTCATTCACACCAAGCTGCTTGATGTACAGCGGCATATCAACAAGCCTTCCTCCTGCTTCAGAATCATATCCTCATCTTAGCGATCAGAACGGCTATGCACCATGCATTATGTTAAACTCCATGGACATTTTTGCTGTAAAATTCCGATGGACTCATTCCTTCCAATTGTTTAAAAAGCCTACTGAAATAAAACTCATCCGTGTAACCAAGTAACTGCGCCACCTCTTTCACTTTGTTGTTTCCTTCCAGGATCATCTCTTTCGCCTTATCCATCTTCAGTTTGTTAAAAAATTCGATGATGGAATATCCTGTAATCTCTTTGAAGGCTCTTGATAAATACGGGGCAGATAGCTGCACCAGCTCAGATAATTCGGTCAAGGTGACTTTACGATGCAGATGTTGATTCATATAGTTAATGATCTTTTCCACTTTCAAGGATGTGGCGTAATTACGATGACGTTTTTTTATATTTTGGCCGATCGCGATAATCAATTGCTGTAGTAAGGACTTGGTGCTAAACTCATAACCCGGTAATTTCGTATACCAGGTGTCTACCATATGTTTAAATACTTCTTCCAATTGATAATAGTCCTGTAATTGCTGGACAGCGGGCAAGGGAAACATCTCAACGTCCTCGTTTACAGTCCATATATTGTCATTCTGCTCGATCCGGACATAACTGAAGTGAACCGAAAAAAAACTTATGGGATTCTTAAGGTCAATCTCTATCAAGTGAGGGACATCCGGCTGAAGGTAGATCAGGACGCCTTCCTGAATGGTATGTCTTTTCCTATCAATGGTAATTTCCGCTTTGCCACCTGTAATAAAAATGAGTTCGTGATGTTGGAGCGTCCTCACCCCTTTATTTGAAAATGTCCGAAGTTCATTCGGTTTCCTTGAGTTGCAGTATAAAATATGGAAAAAGAGCTGATCTATATTCATGGTTCCCTCCACGCACATATCTTTCATTCAATCCTGTTTCTGACGAAGATAAACCTAAACGAACAAAAAAACAAGCTGCCTCCACTAAAATATGGATTGCAGCCTGCTTCGTGATTTTTTATTTTTTTGATCATCAAACGAAATCAGGTGATGTTCACGCCACCACTTGCATAGCCGACAACGGTATTCACGAGTGTGAGTCCGGCAGCTGTCGCCGAGAACACGAGCAACAGACGTGTCTGTGCAGTCACCGGTATAGCTAAGCCAGTAGTTATACCATTTGAGATACTACCCAATGCAATAATACCTGTAAGTGAAGGTGCCAGTGTCACTACAGCTCCAGGAACAGCTGTAAATGCATTGTCTGGCGTAGGTGAGCTAAATAATTGTGCTGTAATGGTTACCGTTGAACCGACCAAAGATAAGGCTGCGGTTGTGCTAAAATATGCTGCTATGGATGTGATTACACCATCCCGAGGAGCAGAGAATGCAAAGTTGATGAGTGGTCCAACTACCGTCCCTGTTAAATCAATGGTGCCACCTACCAGGCTGATTCCGGTTGCCGAGCTACCAAAACCGATGAGGCTTGTGGTGCCAACCAATCCACCCGCAATCGTTGTCAGGATCGCTGGTCCGCCAGAAGCAAACGGAATGATGGCTCCCGAACCTGTAGCTCCCGTTACGCCAGTAACACCAGTGGTGCCTGTTACTCCGGCCAATCCCGTAGCTCCTGTTGCTCCAGTAACGCCAGCTACTCCTGTCGCTCCTGTACCACCGGTCACACCAGTGGCACCAGCTATTCCTGTCGCTCCTGTATTACCGGTCACTCCAGTGAACCCGGCTATTCCAGTCGCTCCTGTCACACCAGTGGCTCCGGCCAATCCTGCGGCCCCCGTAGCCCCAGTTACTCCCGTCGCTCCGGTTACGCCTGGAACACCAGTTGCTCCAGTTACACCAGGATCGCCAGTCGGTCCAGTAACGCCTGCTGCTCCGGCAGTTCCTGTCGCTCCAGTCCCCCCTGTCGCTCCGGTTGCACCACCCGCTGGACCTGCTGCACCCGTGGCTCCTGTTGCTCCCGTAGCTCCGTTCAGACCGGGGGCACCTGCAGGGCCTTGGCTACCCGCTGGACCGATCGGACCAATAGATCCCGCGGGGCCTACTGTTCCTTGAGAACCCGCAACACCTTGAGGTCCGGCCGGGCCAGGGGGGCCCGCAGGACCAGGAATTCCCGAGTTTCTAACTGCGTTAGCAAGAGCTACCTCTAATGCTCTGATGGCAATGACCAACTGGTCTTTGTGCGCAGAATGGATGCATTCCTGTAAAACAACTGACAACAGCGTATCAAGCAATTGCTGCAAGTTGGTGCCTACACTTATCGGAGAGAATGGAATGACTTCCGCTGAAGCAATCGAAAGTTCCAAGGCAGCTTCCAGGCTGGCCCTGTTTCCTTTCTTTAATTTCAAATGATGAACCAATGCCAGCAACTTGCGCAGAATTTCAATCAAAACAGAAACATGAACCTGAGTTGGGTTAGCAAATAACTGTACAATAGCTGCTTTCAATTCAGCAATCAATTTGAGGAGTAACTGCGCCTCTTCCCCAATACCTGTGAGATGTGATTCTCCTCCACCTTTTCTAAAGCCGCTTCCGCCATGCACACTGCGTTTCTTATATTTCATCTTCCATGATCTCCTCCTTGGGAGCCTTGTTAATGTCCGCAGGCGGGCGAACATCACTTGCTTGATGTCATCAATATATTACCAACATCAAGTTTTGTGATGAATACACCTAAACGTATTGCCATTTAATTAATTCAATTTGTTAAACGACCATCGTTGTGCATCTGTACCATTATCATTCCATTGCTGGATCGCAGCCCCATCCGCCGTTGAAGAGCTCGACACATCTACTGCCAATCCATTCACCTTTGAAATGATTTTATAGTAACCGTTACCCGCATCCTGGATGCTCCACCTTTGGGCGTTAGAACCGTTATCATCCCATTGCTGGAGCTGTACGCCGGGTGATGCTGTTGAGTTAGGCACATCCAGAACTTTTCCGCTGTGAACAGCCGTGAGTTTATAGAAACCATCTCCAGTGCTGTCGACCCTGAACGTTTGGTTACTCGCACTATAGTTGGTCCATTGTTGTACTTTGGCTCCGCTTGCCGTAGATACATCCACGATATCCAACACTTTACCGCTTGCTTTGGAACCGATCGTATAGAGGCCTCCGCTGACAATGTTCGGTGTACTCGCTGCTTGATATACCCGCACATAATCCACCAGCATTTGTGATGGGAAAGGTGTTGCATTATTAGGGCTTCCAGGCCAATTCCCGCCCACAGCCATATTCAACAGGAGGAAAAACGGACGCTGGAACTCCTCGGTGTTGCCTGTTCCATTTTCGATGTAAAACTCATTGAATTGTTTGCCATCCACAAACCATCTTATATATTTGGAATCCCATTCGATGCTGTACACATGAAATTGGGAAAAATCAAGATTCTCCGATATCTTTCCATAATCGGCATGCCCGTTAGCATCCCAGTGCACAGTACCGTTTACAAAAGCATTGTTGTTGACACGCTCCATAATATCAATCTCTCCGCTCTTGGGCCAGCCGACAGAATTAATGTTACTTCCCAGCATCCAAAAAGCAGGCCACAGCCCCTGACCGGACGGCAGCTTGATGCGTGCCTCAACCTTCCCGTAAGTAAAATCCTTCAAACCTTGGGTTTTGATTCGTGCGGAGGTATAGCTGCTGCCATTGTAATTTTCTTTACGTGCAGTGATGACCAGATTGCCACCTGTAACTTGCAGGTTCTCGGTGCGATTCGTATAGTACTGCAATTCATTATTTCCCCATCCACCGCTGCCGGTACCAATCTCTGCAGACCAATTCGACGTATTCAGAGAACTTCCATTGAATTCGTCACTCCATACCAAATTCCAGTTGGTCGCTGCGTTGGTCGTCGTGCCAGGCAGCAAAGCGATTAGGAAACTGAACAACACCAGCGTACTTACGATTTTTCTTTTTTTCAACAATCTTTCCCTCCCCATATTAACGGACCGATTCTGAACGGGATACCCCTATTTTTCTCAATCCGTAACAACGTTTACATTAAATGTATTCTACCTGCGACTCGATTATTTCTACCAGCGAACATGATATATCCTGGACAAGAAAGCATTCGAAGTATTTTATCAGGCCTGTGCGAATGAACGGTCCATACCTTGTGACCTTTAATATATTAGGGAAATGGAAAATGATTCGTTCTCAACGTGAGGAAGGAGATCAGAGGTATGAGCAAGCAAGTGATCATTAATGCGGATGATTTCGGGCTGTCTCCCGGCGTTAATGAGGGAATTATTCAAGCGTATCAGGCGGGTGGAATTACGAGTACCTCGATGATGGTGAATATGCCGGGCTTTGATCATGCACTGAGTTTAGCCAGGTCACTGCCGGACCTCGGAATCGGTTTGCATTTTAACCTGACTTACGGGAGACCCGTGTCCGATCCGGCCCTTGTGCCTTCTTTGGTGAATCCTGACGGTTCTTTTCATCATGGCCAGTGTGGTTTAATACGAGACTTCGCTGATATTGCCAAAGAACTCGATGCTCAATGGAACGTTTTGGTTCAAGCGTTTCTTTCACCCACACATCTCGATTCCCACCAGCTGCTGCATCAGAACGATCCCATCATATTCAAAATCATGGCGGAGAAAGCCATCCGTGAAAACATCCCGCTTCGGAGATCACAAGTCCGGCACGCAAGCCCTGATATGCCAGCCCCTCGGATGACGGATACGATTCTGTTGGATACTTATGGAGATCATGAGGGTTTGCAGCGAATGCTTCAACATTTATCTACGCTCCCAGATGGCATAACCGAGATTGTATGTCATCCGGGATATGTCGATGATGCTCTGCGTGAAATCTCCAACTGGCTGGACATTCGCGAGCATGAGCTTGCCGTGTTTGTCAGGCAGGATGTTCCCCGAACGATACAGGCGTTGGGCATTGTGCCAATAAACTACAGAGCGTTGATGGAAACTACGGAAGAACCATGCGAACTGCCACCAATACAAATGACATCCCCTCTCAAACCAATAGAAAAAAGGCGGCCTCGTCATATGCGGCAGCGCTTATTGAAGCGGCAGCGTATGGCGAAGGTACGTCGTCTGTCCAAAAAGCGAAGAATGCTCCGTCGATCTTCTTCAACCCGCAAACGAGTGTAATTCATTGCTGAATCGCACAAGGAATAGGGCTATAACCAGTACATATCGCTGCTGGTTATAGCCCTTTGATCTTTTCTCTTAATCCAGCTCTATTTTAAATACAACGGGTGAGCCGCTATGCACGTTCCTTGTCGTGATCGTCAAGGACTCTTCCGTTCTGCTCCATTCCGGTTGTTCCTCGAAGCCCAATACCTGAATGTCCCTAATCAGTCCATGGAAATGATGAGAGTTTTCCTTCAACGAACGGATATGAACAATCCCGTTCTCCGGGTAGGCCATAACCGTGGCATAAAGGCAGCTTTCTTTTACAGTGAAACGAATGTCCTCACTTGTAAAGATCTTGGTCTCGCCATCTGTAAATTGCCCTTCCTTCACCTCGGTCGGCCCTTCCCCATACGTTCGCCAGAACGTCGTGTCATAGATCGCCTCGCCATTCACTTTCAGCCATTGACCTATGGCAAGCAAAATATCTCTGTCTTCATCCGGGATGCTGCCATCTGCTTTTGGACCGATATTCAGCAGCAGGCTGCCATTTTTACTCACGATATCGACGAGATCCCTAATAATCTCATCCGCTGTTTTATAGTTGTTGTTTTCTGTATAACACCAGGAATTTTTGGCGACAGCCGTATCCGTTTGCCAGAAATACGGTTTCAGATCGGCGAATTGTCCACGCTCCACATCGGGAACGGCACAGCCGAGCATAAAGGCATCATGTTTATAGTTAATCGCTACCGGAATGCCCCACTCTTCACCTTTGTTATAGTAGTAGGCGCTGAACTTTTTCAAGTAAGGTTTGAACGCTGCCGTCTGGATCCACCAGTCAAAATAAAAAACGCTCGGCTGGTATTGATCCACCAGTTCACAGCAACGAATCAGCCAATCTTCCAGATATTCATCCGTTGGAGGTGAGCCGTATAAGTCCTGATGATCTGGTTCTGGCATGGCAGGCCAGTAGAAATCACCGCGTTTGAGCGGCTCCTTAACATCTGAATCAAATTTTTTTCCATGGGACATGAAAAACCAATGTTCAGCACGGTGTGACGATACACACAAGGTAAGTCCCTGCTTCTCATACGCGACCTTCATCTCACCCAGCAAATCCCGTTTGGGTCCCATTTCATATGTGTTATAGTGAGAGATGGAGCTTTTGTACATTTGAAAGCCATCATGGTGCTCCGCAACAGGCATCACATATCGGGCTCCGGCTTGCTTGAAAAGTGTTGCCCACTCGTCTGCGTCAAACTTCTCGGCGCGGAACATCGGAATGAAATCCTTATAGCCAAACGCCTTGGGATGACCATAGACAGCAAGGTGATGCTCATACGCTTTGGAACCCTCGATATACATATTTCGTGAATACCATTCACTGTCATAAGCAGGGATCGAGTACAGACCCCAATGTATGAAAATACCGAACTTGGCGTTCTTGTACCACTCGGGAACCTCGAATGCGCTAAGTGAATTCCAGTTGTCCTTATACTTACCTTCGGCAATCGTTTTGTCGATCTGCTGCAAATATTCATTTTTGTCCAGCATTGTTCTCATTCGGTTCTCATCCCTTCCGTTATCGGCTGCACTTGTATTGTAGTAGCTGATTGAACAGATAAACATGCAGAACATTAACTTTTGCTTGGACAATACTAACCTTGTAGGGGAGATGAGGATCATGAATCATCAGACACTGCTCACAAACTACCTGTCCAATCTGCAAATTGAATTGTTCATGGTCAACTTCAATCGCTGCGATACGGATTGGCGGGACATCGATTACACACCCGATTACAGCAAATTTTATTTGATCTGTGAGGGCGAGGGCTGGCTCAAGATCGGCGATCAGGAGTATTATCCTGCACCGGGACAGCTTTTTTTGATGCCGGAAGGGGTCACGCAGTCTTATTCTGCCATCAGTGATCGTCCTTTTCTCAAATACTGGTGTCATTTCAGCGCGAAGGTTGGAGGCATCAACCTATTTCAAATTTTGAATTTCCCCCACTTCTGTTCATCGGATCGGCCCGAGCTGACACAGGAAATATTCAACAGCATTCTTGATTACGCCCGATCCGGTGAAGTCTATGCGCATATGATGGCAAAAAGCAAATTAATAGAGTTGTTGTCCCACTACATTATGCATGTGGATCAGGAACAGATCAGTTATATCAATGTGCCTGTTGTGGAGAAAATATCTGCGATACTGGCCTATATTGATTCCAATATTGAAGAAAATATTTCTGTCCGGGATCTGGCTCAGATTGCATACATGCATCCCAATTATTTCATCCGTTTCTTCAAACAGCACATCGGTGTTCCACCCATGCACTACATTGCCAGCAAAAAAATGGAAAAGGCCAAAGAACTACTGACCTGTACGCCAAAAACAATTACTGCCATTGCAGAGCACCTTGGGTTTAGTGACTTATATTACTTCTCCAGGCAATTTAAAAAGCATACTGGTCTTAATCCAACGGAGTACCGCAAACAAATCATGGTCTGAACATCGACAAAGATGACATCATTTCACTTGCCCAAAAGCAAATGGAGCCCCACACAGGGAACTCCATTGTCATATCTTGCTGCGCTTGCCCGCTTCTTGCTCAACCACTCTTTTGACCTCTCTCAAGTAGGCGTACCCATAATCGTCATCGGGTTCAAGGTACGCCCCTTCCGCCCACTCATTCCATGCGTTGACAAACAGGAAGCCACTGCTGTTCAATTCCCTGGCTCTCGTTATCTGTCGCGATAAATACAAGCCGAATTTTTCAGGAGTTGACCCTACTGTACTTTGTCCATCAATCGATCGGCGCGGTGTATTGTCCCAATTCACAAATGCACCAGGATATACGACTTCCCCGTTTCGGTGAGGTGTTCTTTCGAGAATGGATGACCACACTTTATCGTAGTTCACCACAATGTGCTTCTGCCCCTGGATGTCCAGTTCAATCCAGATTCCATTCATATGACCATGTGCAAACGTATAGTGGGGCTCAAATTCCATGCTTGCGTCAAAGACAGGTTGATTAAAGGTAGGAAATCCACCGATCGTCTGCACAAAATGAATACCCTCCAGCCCGTGTTCTATCGCAAGCCTACGCCAATAATGAATCATTTCCTGACATCGAGGTATGCTTGCAGGCCGATAAATCAGAAATAGCGGTTTTCCCTCTACACGAATGTATCGTTTGTCCTTAAACGCTCTGATTAGATAGTCGAAATGTTGTTTCCAGTCACTCTCTTCCCCGTAGTCCTGAGAAATAAGAATATCCGATTCGCGTCCATCCCATTTGCGTGTCCACGTTTCATTAGCCCATGACAAACAAAAAGGGAAATCCGGTTCCCCACTTTCCAAAATCTCATCAAACGGCTTTTCAAGCAATCGTTTTCCTTTAAACCAGTAGTGATAATAACAGAATCCGTATATTCCGTACTTTTTGGCCGTGTCAGCCTGCCATTTGCGTACTTTGGGGTCCGTTAAATCATAGTAGTTCTGATGCAATGGCTTTTTGGGTTGCAGATGGCCTGGATAAAGGGGGATTGTTTTTTTTACATTGGTCCATTCTGTAAACCCGTCCCCCCACCACATGTCATTCTCCACAATCCGATGAAATTGAGGTAAGTGTAATGCAATAAGCTTCAAGCAGGACTCCTCCAATTAACAGACATATTCATTGGAAAATAATATCCATAAGCTGCAAACTTTTATGAAGATAGGATTGATTGTACTTCATATAAGAAAGTGCCCGGGAGGCAGCTAATCTTCGTTGATCCACATGGTCCCAATAATGTCCAAGCTTCTGTACAAGTTCTTCAAATGTTGCATAGCGTTGGAAATCATCCGTGTTCAAGGGGCCGCTTGAAGAAGCCGAAATAAGTTGAAATGTGCCGCACGCAGCTGCTTCCATGATATGTCTAACGGAAGAGTTGTCCTGAACAACAATTTTGGTGCCGTTGTATAACTTTTCCGGAATTTCATGAGGTTGCACGGGCACAAATGCACCGAATCTCTCCCACCCCTGTCCTTCAACTCGCACTCTTTTATCCGATAACCACGCATGAGTGGCAAGAGCAAACAGGCAGCTGCCTGGGTGTGCATCCCCAATGATATAAACATCGGATTCATATTCTCTTCCCACCACCTGTGGACAGAACACAGCGGGATTCGGTGGAAAAGGTATGGTATGGCATGAGACATTCCCCATATGCTGATCCGAGGGAATCTGGGTCGAATGCTGTGTAAACACATAATCAAAAAAGGAGATGATTGATTCCATCTGTTTTACATCCGACTGGTCCGACAACCAAATCGCCTTTTTGGCAGATGATGTCCTCAACGCCTCCAAATTCTGATTCGACAGAGCATCTTCTCCATCCAGTACCAGAATCAAATCCAAATCCTGCCCTGCCGTATGATCTGCCAACGACTGAATCGTTTTGATTTCATTAACATGTTGAACCAAATGCCTCAAGCTCTGTTCGATCAGAATAGAGTTCGCCGAGCCTTTTCGTTCTATTGAAGGAGTAATCAGGAGGACCTTCAGCTGTTTATAATGAACACGGGGAGAATCCGAAATATTCGCATTGTCTTTACTAGCCATGGACTGTTCCTTACCGTCCTGAATCATTTTCATAAGATGCTGCTGCAGATCCGATTGCTGTAACACCAGATGACGCCGGATTGATTTGAGTTTTCGGTTCAATGTTGCGTTCATTTGTCTGAGGTATACCTGATTGGGATGCTGGACAGGACGCCGACTCTTTGGGGACTTGGCTGGCATACGCCTCCTTTTTTTGATGACCATACCCTCCAATCACGAAGCGGATTAACTCTCATTGCCTACAATATGCATTTGTCTTTGGCTAGGTTTCTATCGCCTCATTTTTAGGTGTATAACTATTCAAAGATGGGCTTCACCCGTGTCTTTAAATGTGCCACAACCCCGTGTCCATCCGGTTCTTGTCCTCATAAAATATATCAAACCAGATAGGAGTTGATATGATTGCCAACATTCGATAGCATTCTTGTCACGGGAAATCAAACCATTAATCAGGATTTGCAGGTAAACGGTAATGTAACCATTGGCTTGGATCTGCAGGTGAATGGAGAACAGACGGTTGCTGGCAGCTTGCAGATTAACGACAGCTCCTCCATTACAAATAATCTGGGTGTCGGTGGGGTTATCGAGGCAGGAGACAGTGTAAAAGCAACAACTCAGCTCATGGCGATGAATCAGCCGACTCATCCAGTTGCCTTGCCACTCATCCAGCAGCTATTATATTATAATCCCGGTGTACTTAATCAGCCGGGTCTAGTATTAACAGGCACCAGCGGGAATAAGTATGTTCTGTTTATTGATGAGAGCGGAGGAACACCAAATCTAGCGATTCAACGCGTGTAGGTTTCGCACGTAATATAGGCCGTAGTATAAAGGGGATGTCCCAAAAGTCATGAATATGACGATGGACATCCCCTTGTTATCGTTATTTTGTTTTAACGAATCTGGTACACGCTATTTGCTTCTATTAGCCTAGGTCTGTGATCTAACGAATTACAGAGACGTTATTTCGTTAATGGGGCCAATTTTTAAGGTTATAACCCCGTTTTGTAACGGAATAACGTCACTGAGGTTCGTTAAAATGTGCATTCCTTGAAAATTCGCCGTTTAAGGTGTAGTAGGTTCGTTGGCACCTTAAGACGACTTATTCAGGGTTGATCAAAATGGACAAGGCCCCTTTGGATTCCAATTGCAGGTGTAAAAGCTCATCATTGCGAAGGTTCACCTGCACATTTCCGGTTTGCTCTCCATCATTGAATAGAACGACGGCAATCGAACCATCCGTATTTTTGAAGGCAACCGAACGGATGGATGCCTCATTGGAGGAAGAGTCAATCCGCACAGCCTTTGGACGAATCAATGCACTGAAATGAGCCAGGGCATAATAGTCCAGTGTATAGGTAAGCTCTTTTGTTTGCTGGTTAACCTTCACAATGCCGCGGCATGTACTTTTCCCGAAGCCAGGAACGGTAGGACCGTTGTTCTCATCCAGTGCCATATTCCAGAGCACAAAAGATTTGCTGTAATTGCGAAGAATCTCAATACCTGTTCTGATCACATTGGAGAAAGCCTGCTCGAATGGAGGAATCCATTCCCCGCCTGATCCTTCAGTGAAGTGGACCTCTTTACCAGCAAAGGCTTCATACACCTTAGTTTGTGCCGAGGCCTCGCCCCCATACCAGTGCCACGCGACTCCATCTACCTCTTCTGCCGCCTCATCAAGTACTGTCAGCGGATAATCCGGACGATCCCAGTTGTGATCATAACAGAGGATTTTGGTTTGGATGTCGTTGCGGACCAAAGCCGGCTTGAGATGATTTTTGATAAAGTCTGCTTGGGCTTCAGCTGGCATCAACATGCCGGGATAATGTCCTGGTTCATAAAGTGCCTCATTCTGTGGTGTTACTGCATGGATAGGCAATCCATGGGATGCGTAGGCTTGAATATATTTCACAAAATAGTCCGCATATGCCGGATACCACTCATGTTTCAAT
This sequence comes from Paenibacillus sp. FSL W7-1088, assembly GCF_037969855.1. NCBI lineage: Bacteria > Bacillati > Bacillota > Bacilli > Caryophanales > Paenibacillaceae > Paenibacillus > Paenibacillus sp. FSL W7-1088. Next base: position 3,204,847 of record NZ_CP150216.1, on the reverse strand, counting down.
TGACCTGTAATCATGGAGCCGCTAGTTTTCATCCAGCCCGGGGCGCTCCAAGGAGAAGCGAACAGCTTCAATTCAGGATTCAGCTCCAAAGCCTTTTGAGTCAAAGGAATAACATCCGCTTCATCGTGTGCAATGCTGAACCCGGATAATCCCGGGTCCGTTTGATTTTCTGGCAGATCATTATAGCTGTATACGGTTCTGGCATAGTCGGAAGCTCCCATCGGATTGCGGATGACCGACAATCCAATGCCTTCCTCGGGATGGAACAACCGGGTCATGACTTCAGCTCTCTGCTCTTCGCTTAATATCTGGTTGATCAGATAGGCAGATGAGTCCGTAAAAGAAGCCCCAAATCCATCCATTTCCTGATACGTTTGCTGATCATCCAGAAGGATGGTTGTAGTCTCCTTGCCGGAGTCCTGCGGTTTTAATTGATCCTGGGAGACGGATACAAACAATGCATCTTCTCCCGTGGATTTGTACATTTTGAATTTCGTCATATGCTTTCCCTCCATATTCCTCTTATTGGATACCCAATTTCTCTTTATTTTGCTTCATTTTCTCACTACGGACCTTCACGATGTCATCCCAACGGTTTTCACCTAAAAATGACTTGTAAGCAGCGAGTGCATTGTCAAAAGAGGCATCATCTTTGGCACGCACCATGCTTACCAGTGTTGAATTCCACTTGGCGTTGATCGCTGACAACGCACGTGCTTCAGGTGTTCCTTGATTCGGACTAATATTCTCCAGAATAAAGTGTGGTTTCAGTTTGCCTTTGCCCCACTCTTGCATTTGTTTAATCGCTTCCGGGAATGCATCCGCACTCAGTGCTTTGTGACGGTCATGACCAAAGAACATGAATTCACCCATCCGGTATTCCTTCTTGAATTTGTCCGCATTGTGCAGCTGCAGATCCTTCACAGCTGGGAGCAGCTCAACCGTACCGTCTGCATTCTTTTCATACGTCTCGCCTTCAATACCATAGTTCATCAGAAGCTGACCTTCTTCACTCAGCAGGTACGTAAAGATTTGAATGGCTTTAGCCGGATCTTTGGCGTCTTTGGAGATGAAGTTGATCATCCAGCCTGTAATGCCGGATTGATTGAGTGTTGGTGCATTACCCTTAGTGCTTTGCGGTCCATCAACGGCTACATACTCTTTGCCTTCATTGGCACTCAGATAAATTTGCAGATTTCCACCCTGTTGAGGTGTGCCATCCAGCAGCATCGTTGCATATTTTCCAGATTTCACTTTTTCCTCAAAAGCCGTACCATCATCAGCAAAGCTGTCATCACTGATATTTCCGTCTCTGTATACCTTATTTAAAGTCTTCAGCCATGTAAGATAATCTTCATCCTGATTGCGATCATAGAATTCTCCATTTTCAGTTTCAAGCGGCACACCAATGAAGTCTTGCAACGTATCTCCGAGTGAACCTGTTCCTTCCCCGATTGAGTTAAAACCAAATGGAATCAGCGTTGGGAACTTTTCCTTGATCTGTTTCATCACATTTTCGAATTCCTCTGGCGTTCCCATGACAGGGCTTCCCAAAGCTTCGTACACATCTTTACGGATGATAAAGGCCGTTTTGGCCGGGATGTTGCCACTATCATAATCGGCCTGAGTATTGGAGTAGTTCGGATAGCCATAGGTCTTGCCATCAGCCAGCTGGAACCAGTTCAGGGTATCCGCAGCTGCGACTTTGTTGAAGTATGGATCATATTTCTCCGCAAGATCATTCAGCGGCAGAGCCCAGGTTGCAGCTTTTTGCACTACAGGAGAGTTGGAGTCAAACACGGTCAGCAGGTCAGGCATGTCGCCACCGGCAAAGAATGTATTCAATTTCGTGTCATCACCAGTAATGAATTTGATATTGATGTTCAGATCTTCCTTGATCTTTTTGGTCACAATGTCTTTGCCGAAATCCGTGTTCCACCAGTCCGCATTAACATACCAGGTAAGGTCCGTGACTTCTTCCTTTTTATCGAGCTGCCACGCTGGTTTTTCCGGATCGACTGTATAGCGGTCTTCAATGGAAACCCAGTTGCCTTCGCTTGAACCCCCTGAACCACCACTGCAGCCTGTAATCATAATCACCGCTGTCAGCAATGCCGCGCACAGTTTAACGCCTTTTTGGCCTGCTGCCTTATTCATCTTGAACATATTGTTTCCTCCTTAAGGTTAGGTGAGAAATATTGAATAGAGCGAACTTTCGAACAAGCTTGGATTTCTTTTACTCCTTGACTGCACCGAGCATCATACCCGAGATAAAGTATCTTTGAAGGACGGGATAGATCAGTACAATCGGCAGCGTGGTAATAACAATCGTGGCCAGCTGCACCCCTTTCGTCGTTGTTTCGATGACTGCCGAGCCGCCCACATTTTGCATGGATTGTGTTTGGGATTGAACAATAATCTCGTACAGCATCATCTGAAGTGGATACAGCGACTGATCGGTAATGTACAACTTGGTTGTCATAAAGTCATTCCATTGCCCCACCCCATTGAACAATGCAATGGTTGCCATCGCTGGCATGGACAGCGGAATGAAGATTTTGAGGAAAATATGCCAGTCTCCTGCACCATCGATTTTGGCAGACTCCTCCAGGGAATCCGGTACATTCCGGAAGAAATTCATCAGAATGACGACATCATAGAAGCTGAACAATGCCGGAATAATGTACACCCAGAAGCTGTTGAGCAAGCCGAGTGATTTGATCAATAAGTACGTTGGGATCATTCCGCCTGAGAAGAACATCGTGATAACCCCCATGGCAACGTACAGTTTACGGCCACGTATGTACTTTTTGCTCAGACCGTAGCCGACCATGGCACAGAAGAACACGTGTGTAACAACTCCGATTGTTGTTTTGGACACGGAGATGAAGAACGCCTGCCAGATGCTCGAATCGTTGAACACGGCTCTATAGTTCTCCAGCGAGAACTCCGGTGACCAGAAGATGAACCCGCCTTCCGCCAAAGCCTTGCCCGAGCTAAAAGAAGAGATGATGACATTCCAGAGCGGAACCACAATAACGACAGTACAAATAACGAGTAAAATAATATTTAAGGTATCAAAGATCCGACTATCGAGATCTTCTTTAGCCACCTTTCCATTCACACGGGATGCCTCCTTCTACAGCACAGATTGATTATCGTTTAATTTGCTTGTAATTTTGTTCGCGGTGACCAGCAGAATAACGGACACGATCGAGACGCCCAGACCAACCGCGGTAGCATACGAAAAGTCACCCTGTGACATCCCCATACGGTATACATACGAATTGATAACTTCTGCCTTATCACGGTTTTGCGAGTTCATCAGAACGAGTGTCTGGTCCAGATTGGAACCAAGTAAACCGCTTACAGTAAGAATCAGATTAAGGCTGATGATCGACTTCATGTTAGGCAATGTGATATTCCAGATTTGTCTGAGACGGCTTGCACCATCGATTTTGGCTGCTTCGTAATACGTAGGATCAATCTTCGACATAATCGCCAAATACAGAATCGTTCCCCAGCCGGCCTCTTTCCAAATATCGGATAAAACTGCAATCCACCAATACTTGCCTGCATCCAGCAAAATGTTCTGCGGTTGCGAGATCAGTCCCAAGCTGAGTAACAGCTGATTAAATAATCCCGTTGTTGAAAACCAGGTGATCAGCATACCGCCCAATACAATCCAGGACAGAAAGTGAGGCAGATATGAAATCGTTTGCACGAACTTTTTGAAGCGTCCGCTGTTCAGTTCATAGATCATGATCGCCAGGATAATAGGAATAACGAACCCGATACCTAATTTCAGAAAGCTGATCCCCAGCGTATTCACTACAGCATCCCAGAAGTATTTGTCGGACATAATGATTCTGAAATTTTCCAAACCGACCCACGGTGCGCTAGACAACGTATCAATGACGGTGTAATTTTTGAATGCAATCGTCAATCCGTATATGGGAATGTAACAAAAAATAATCATAAAAATGATGCCGGGTATAATCATCGATTGAATTTCCCATTGTCTTCGATAATCGATGACAAACTCTTTTACTTTTTGTCCAATTGTCTTCCTTCCCCCCGGTCCTACAGGCTTTTTACCGGTGGACGACGTCTCTACGGCTAATTTACTCACGCTCTTTTGCTCCCCTCCAACTTAAGCATTCCATCATAAAAACGTTTTTATTTTCCGACAAAAAAACCCCCTAATCTCAAATCTATAATTAAAAAAGACCGGAAATGATTGAATCACCTATGTTGAAAAATCACTGCGGTCCATCTTCACATGACTTGAACCCCGTATGATCAGTTCACCCGCCAGTTTCTGTGAAACCCCATGTTCCTTCTTCTTGATCATGCGAACCAGGTGATTGACCGCCAGGATACCCTGCCTTGCAATCTGGTTTCTTACCGTACTTAATGGCGGGGAAAAATATTGGGCAATATCAATATCATCGAAGCCTACTACACTTACATCCTGAGGAACTTCGAAGCCATGAGACTTCAGGGCATGAATGCAGCCGATTGCGCTTACATCGTTTCCTGCAAGAAAAGCATCAGGCAGCTTGGAAGGATGCAGATGAAGAAAAGATTTTACCGCACTATAGGTGCCCTCTTCCTCAAAATATCCCTGTAAGATGTAATCATCATCCATTGGAAGCTGGTACTCACGCAAAGCGGCCAGATAACCATCTCTACGCTGATTACTGTCAAACATGGTGTCCACGCCGGATATGTAGGCAATTTTCTTGTGTCCCAGTCCAATTAAATATTTGGTCGCTTCGTAACCCGCTACATAGGAGTCAAAAATGACGCTTCCCATCGTATCGCTCTGATAGACCCGATCCAGAAATACAGCCTTGATCTTGTCTTTCTCCATAGCGATAATATCCTGCTCATCAATCCGCAGTTCTTCGTAGATGATGACACCATCCACACGTCGACCCAGAATATTACTCATAATGACCTGCTTATCCTTGGTCACAAACACATTGAGCCCGTAACCCAGACGATCGCATTCGCGAGACATGGATTCAACCAGCTTATAAAAATACGGACCCGACACACTTGTGGTGAAAAAGCCCAGCATCTTGGTTTGCCCGGATTTTAGCAGCTTGCCGTTCAGGTTGGGAACGTAGTTTAAACGCTCAGCAACCTTCAGGACATGTGATTTGGTCTCTGGGTTTAAGACATCCACGCCGTTCAAGGCGTTGGAAACCGTAGAAATGGATACCCCGGCTTCCCGTGCAACATCTTTAATTGTAATCTTTCCCATAATTTTTTGGTCCTTTGCTATAAAAACGTTTTTATATATTTTAAATTAGCATAAAACCGTTTTCAATACAACACTTTTTCTTTTAATTATTTTTCACATTCTTTTGCTATGATCATGGCATGGCTGCTTAGCACTGTCGTTAGAGACAGATATGTAAAAAAGCAGCTCCTCTGTGAGCTGCCGATAATCATGCTTCTTGTTCCCCATTCTGCGTGTACATATGATAAATTTGTTGTACCTGCTCTTCCAATCGATGCAAGCGAACAAAACGATCAGCTCGAATATATTCCTTCTGCTCCACCAACATAATCATCGTGGGAACTGTGAAAATAAGAAACCTGGACGCCACCTCTTCCACTTGGTTGGCATTGATGTGGGCCAGATACACCATCGGATAAGGTTCAAGTAACTCCCTAATCTTGGGAAGTAAAGCATGACATACACTGCACTCTGGCCTTGATACATACAAAAAGACCAATTCATATTGTTGAATCATCTCTTCGATCATTTCTATGGATGTTATGTCATTAAGCTCTCTCATAAGGATCATCCCTTTCGGTCAGTTGACAGCTAGAGTTAAACCCTAGTTTATCACGAATGTCTAACTGTACAAATCTCGCGCTCGCCTAAACTTTTCTTTTCAAACACAGCCTGTTTGCATTAAAATATAGTTGGAAGATCATCCCATATGAAAAGAGGTTATTGTATGAAAAAATCATTTCTTTTTCTGCTTACTGCCCTCATTGCTGTTATCTCCTTCTCCGCGTATGCACCTGCATCTGATGCCTCTGGTAATATTGGAGTTAGCCTGCTATCGGATCGTGAAACAGGCACCGTAAAATAACGCGTTCACACTCTTTCCAAGAAAAGAATTTGCACAGAAACGAGCAGGCGACCCGTTCGGATAACATCCGGAGTTGGTCGCCTGCTGTCATTGTCATTGTTCTTTTCTGCAACCCTTACTTCCAGTCTCTCTTGCGAAGATAGGACTCGAATACAAAAGTTCCAAAAGGCAATAAACCTGCTACCAAGCCCATGAACCAGCGTGAAGCTTTCCACTTCTTCACAACAGCCAAATGTACAAGCGTGATCAGATATAGTGGAAAAAGAATACCGTGAATCATACCCATAATCGCTACCGGGGAAGACATATCGGCAAAATATTTTAGCGGCATGGCTACAAAAATCAACAGCAGTAAGGATACACCTTCCCATATGCCTGCAATTCTGAATCGACCTGTGACCGTCTTCATCCTGTTCAATCTCACCTTTCCAGCGGATAGTATGTGAATTATGTAACTTGTTACAAGATGTTTCAACTTGAAGCCACATCATCTGTACTAATGCAGCTTCATTTGAAACGTCTTGTTCAGTATACCGCATGGTTCTGGTTCGGAAATGCTTCAATTTTGAATAATTAATGACTGAACTATCCGTGCAGGTGATGTTGAGTTTTAAATTCGAAAATCGCATCAACAGCATAATGATATCCGCCTGATTTTCGAAAGGATTCCCTCAGATTCGCAGCAGCTCTCTCAAAAGAAGGAACCTTCAACACATGATCTACCGTTTCATGGAGCTGATTGGCAGTCAAGGTTTGCATTTGTAAGCTGATGCCTGCTCCCCTGCTAACAACCTGCTCAGCGATGATCGGCTGGTCCGCGCTCTGAGGGAGTACAATGAGGGGAACCCCGTAATATAAACCTTCATTGGTACTGTTCATCCCGCCATGTGTGATAAATAATTTTGCGGACTGCAATACATCCATTTGTGGAACATAACGTTTAACGATAAAATTTTCCGGAATTGTTCCCAGTGCCGTAATTTGTGTTCTATCCCCTACAGACATGACAATTGTATGCTCGGTATTCCCCAATGCTTCCATGCAAAGCTTATAGAAATCAAGAGCCTGGTTAAAAATTGTACCCAGTGAAATGTAAATAGGTCTTTTCCCTTTAATTGCTTCCATGTCGAAGTCTTCATGCGTTAATCTGAAAAAAATAGACGGTCCTACGAATTTATAGGTATGGTCGAATGCATCTCCATAAGGCTGGAATTCCCTTGTTGTATATACGATGGTAAGCGGTGCGGGATTGCAAAACACTTCGTAGGGAGAAGCAATCTCTACATCATATTTTTCTTGTAACCTGCTCGTCAGACTATGGAATGTATCGTTTATAGGTTGAGCGATTTCGGCAGGAACATTCAAGAAAAAGTGTTGCATCAAATGATTGAATGATTCTTCGGTCTGCGCAAAAGAAGTGCATGAATTAATTGCAGGCAGCTTCAGTATTTGCGCAAGCAAACGTCCGCAGCCAAACATGGAATCATGGACGATGTAATCAAATTGTTCACCCTTAATCTGTTCAAGGACACTCGGAATGACGATATCTGCCGTAAGCAAAAGACCGTTGACTCGTTCAAGCAAATAATCTCTGCCACCTGAGATAAAAGCTTTAATAAATTTTTGACCGTCAAAGGTTCGGACTACAGCCCCTGTCTTTTCCATACGTTCCCGATACGCTTCTATAGTGAAGTACACAACCTCTTCCCCTCGTGAAATAAGTTCTTGTACCACACCAATCGTTGGATTGACATGTCCCTCTGATCCACCGTTAATAAATAAAACACGTGCCATAATTATCCCTCCTTTGTTATACTACGTGCTTCAAATGGTGTAAGAATTTTCGTAAGCAATGACGTACTTCCCCCCAAAAAAATTTTAGGTAGTCGCACGTTCTATCAGATGAAATTCCAATTGCCGAGGCTGCAGCTCCTGCTTGCCAAGGACGGCCCATAATTGATGAAAGGCCTGCGTAGCCTGTTCTGCAATGGGATTATGTATAGTGGTTATTCCAAGCACACGAGACAGTTCAATGTCATCGAAACCAACAATGGCAAGTTGTTCGGGAACTTGTATATTCTGTTTGCGTGCTTCGGACCAGATTCCGATTGCAGCATAATCATTCGAACATAACACCGCTTGAGGAAGTTCTGGTCCACTAGCCATTCTTCGCATCGCCTCTTCGCCATCAGATGAACTGAACACGGAATATTGATAAGCTTCACGCAATACAGGCAGCCCCTTATCTGCCATAAATGATTCATAGGCTTCCCGCCGACTTTGGGTATTCAGGCTTTCTGCTCTGCCAAAGGCATTGGCAATGCGTATATATCCTTTGGACACCAGATGTTCAAGAGCCAGCCTGTAGCCTTGTGCCTGATCCATAGCCACTGACGGAATTTCGTCATTCCCCATCCGCTGCCAGGATACAATCGGACCATACTCGCAATAGGATTTCAGTTTGTCTGGATGATTAACACAGGTCATAATCACCAATCCATCCACCCGTTTACTCCGCAGATCCTCGAACGCCTGCAATTCAATCTCTTTATCTCCACGCGAAGTATAGATCAGGGTCTGAAATCCATAATCCATCGCTGTATCAATGAATTGATTCATGAACGTAAGGATAATCTCGTTGGTTGCGGATGTGACAATTCCAATTTGCTTGGTCTGTCCGGTGGATAACGAAACGGCATTTCGGTTCGGGATATAGTTGAGCTGTTTCATGATTTCCGTTATTTTCTGCCGGGCCTCGTCACTCACATGCGGCGAATGATTAATTACTCTGGACACCGTGGCTTTCGAGTAGCCGGACAGCTTCATAATTTCATCGAACTTGGACACATGAAGTCTCCTTTCTTGCTGACTATCTATAATGATTTACAGTTTGCCTCAAAATAAATAAAAAGTAAAACTTGACGTGTAACCCGTTCCAACGTTTAAGCTTTTTTTATACAGTGCTGCCGTATGTGACATCCACAACGAATTCTTAACGATTGGAGCGATACTTATGAGTCAATCTCAACATCCATCCTTTAATTTCCCCAAAAACTTTCTGTGGGGTGGTGCGATTGCCGCCAACCAGGCCGAAGGTGCATATAATCTAGGTGGCAAAGGATTGTCCACTCAGGATGTGGCCCCCAAAGGTATTATGGGTCCCATTACCGAAGAACCCACTGAAGATAACATGAAACTGATCGGGATTGACCTGTATCACCGTTATAAAGAGGACGTCAAGCTGTTCGCCGAGATGGGATTCAAGGTATTCCGCACCTCCATTGCTTGGTCCCGTATCTTCCCCAAGGGCGATGAGCTGGAACCCAATGAAGAAGGTCTTCAATTCTATGATGATCTCTTTGACGAGTGTCTTAAATACGGAATCGAACCCCTCGTCACCCTTTCACACTACGAGACACCTCTCCATCTCTCCAAAGAATATGATGGCTGGGTCAATCGGAAGATGATCGGATTCTACGAGCGTTATGTGACTGCCGTATTCAAACGTTATCAAAATAAAGTGAAATACTGGCTCACATTTAACGAGATCAATTCGATTCTGGAAGCACCCTTCATGAGTGGTGGTATCTACACACCAAAAGAGAAGTTGAGCAAACAAGATCTTTATCAGGCAATTCATCATGAGTTTGTAGCCAGCGCTTCTGCTGTGAAGCTCTGTCATGAGATCATCCCAAATGCGCAGATTGGTTGTATGATGCTCAGTATGCCGACCTATCCGCTAACACCGAATCCCGATGATATGATTAAAGTGATGGAATTCGAACACAGCAATTATTTCTTCGGAGATGTGCATGTGCGAGGCCGTTATCCTGGATACATGAAACGTTACTTCCGTGAAAATGGAATCCAGATTCAGATGGAAGATGGCGATGAAGACATGCTGCTCCATACCGTCGACTTTATTTCTTTCAGCTATTATATGAGTGTCTGCCAAACGGCTGATCCAGATAAACAAGTTGCAGGGGAAGGTAACCTGCTTGGCGGTATACCTAACCCTTACTTGCCTGCAAGTGAATGGGGATGGCAGATCGATCCGCAGGGACTGCGGTATGTGCTGAACATGTTCTATGACCGTTATCAGAAACCACTTTTTATTGTGGAAAACGGACTGGGTGCTGTGGACGAGCTTATTACCGGACCTGATGGTGAGAAGACCGTTGAAGATGACTATCGCATTCAGTATTTAAATGATCATCTCGTTCAGGTCGCAGAAGCCATTGAAGATGGCGTTGAAGTTATGGGATATACGTCCTGGGGTTGTATTGATGTGGTCAGTGCTTCGTCAGCACAATTGAAAAAGCGTTATGGTTACATTTATGTTGATCGCCATGACGATGGTTCAGGAACACTCGAACGTTATCGCAAAAAGTCGTTCCACTGGTATAAAGAGGTGATTGGCAGCAATGGCAAGAGCCTGAAACGTTAAGCATATGATATACCTGTAGCAGGTGCAAACTTGCGCTCCCCCAGCAGAAATCAAGTACAAGCATTGGGTACCCGATGTATTGATGCATTGTTTTCTGCTGGGAATTTTTTTTCATATAGTACGTTCAGTTAAATTGGACCAAGGCTGGCTCCAACGCTTTCAATGTTAACCATCTCATTCCGGCTTCAAAGTCTTCCTGGAAAGAATCGATCAGAACAAGGCCAGGATCGGATGGCATCGACAGCTTGGCTTGATACTTTTCCCATGCTTGAATAACTGCATCTTGGTCAACCAACTTCTGATAGATTACTACCTGGTCTGGAGCAAGAATTGCATTAACCGTTTGAATCATTCTGCATACCGTTTCAATAAACACTTCCTCTTCCACTGGGCTATACCAATCCACTCCCATTGGAAGGTATTTGACTTCCCCGGCCATGCCAAGTTTTCCTTTAATCACTTTACCGTTCAGATAAATGCCCATGCCTGGAGGATATTTGGTTGGAAAATACATTCCGATGACACACAGGTCCTCGTCCAACTCTTGTTTGGCGCAATATCCGCTAATTGCAGCATTCACATCATTTTCCATGATGACTGGTAATCCGAACTGTGCTTCAAGATCTTCAGTCATTCGGATGCCTTCTAACTGCCGGTGACTGCTCACCGTAATTTCCCCATTCACAGTTTGCCCTGGAATACCAATACCGATCACTTTAATGGAATCATGCAGAGCCAATACGTTCCCAATGATCTCATAGAAGTGTTTCTGATCAAACGTAGGCATCGTATATTCTTCTCTGAACACCATGTTATCCTCTAGGTTAATGACGGTGGCCGTAATCAGGTCCTGCCCTTGCTTTTCGTTGATATACATGACCAAAGCCAAGCTGAAATCGTAATTATATCGGTAGGTTAACGCCGGTCTCCCCCCATTGGAAGGCACTGTCTGATCTTCAAACAGTTCACCCAGGTCACACAACTCTTTTACCAGTGAATTTACAGTTACGACACTGAGCTTGGTCAAGGAGGCCAGTTGTGGCTTGGTTGCTGTTTCCACCCGTTTCATGACCTGGCGTACATGGTTTATATTAATTTCTTTCATCAAATACGCGTTCGCTATTTTCATAAGCACCCCTACTCCATAGTTTCTTCTCCAATGTAGTAACTATACAATATCTCCAGAGGTATTAAAAATACCCGATGAGAACATCGGGTATTCTAAGGGTTTCGTATACACTTGGTAACTAGCTTCTGCTATACTTCGTTTTGTCTGCTTCCGTTATTTTGCGAATCACTCTGCATGGATTACCCGCAGCAATTACATCAGAAGGCATGTCTTTGGTAACTATACTGCCTGCCCCGATGATTGTATTATCTCCAATGGTCACACCCGCAAGCACAGTCACGCCGCCACCGATCCATACATTATTGCCCACTGTGATGGGACCTACAATTTCAAGACCTTCGTTACGTTGTTCCACATCATAAGGATGACCCGCAGTGTAGAATCCACAGTTCGGAGCAACAAAAACATTGTCACCAAACCGGATTTTGGCTCCATCCAGCATAACGATATTATGATTGCTATAGAAGTTCTCACCAATTTCTATGTTATAGCCGTAGTCACATACAAACGGCTGCTCGATCAGGAAACGATCCGTCGTTTTTCCAAGCAGCTTTTTGAGCAGCGCTTCTCTCTCGGCGATCTTGCCTGGATGAAGCTGATTATACTCGTAACAAAGCCCCTTCGCGTACATACGCTCATCAATCAATTCTTTGTCGTAATTCGCATTATACAGCAGTCCCAGTTGTGATTTCTCTTTTTCTGTCATGAATTCTTGTGCCTCCAGCTCTTCTCTATATATTAAAACACTTTATAAAACCATTTTAATTATAGGGGTTAATTTCAATTAATCAAGTAACCGTATAACCGTTTGCTCCTTGCGACTAATTGCATAAACGGCTGACACCAGACCCATCAGGATTAGAATCGATCCCACCCATCCCGTATACACAATGGAAGAATGATCGATAACCACCCCGCCGATATAGGTTCCCAGAGCAATACCGGCATGTGCAATGCCTGAATTGGTGCTAATTAACGTTTCAGCCGTTGCCGGTGAGGTTTTGATAATCAGACTATTCTGTACCGGGGTAACCGTCCAACTTAAGGCACTCCATATACTTAGCAAAATCAAGAAAGCAATTAAAGGCAGCCCGGTACTAAACGGAATAACCGCCATGCTTATAATAAAGGGGATCAGCACGATAATAATGGCTTTAGCCGGGTGCAAGCGATCTGATAAGATGCCGCCAACGCCGCCGCCTGCTACGGCAGCGATACCAAACATCATATAGATAAAGGTGACCATGGTTGAACTGGCTCCCAGCGCTTCCTGGAGAAATGGTGTGAAATACGCATATAACGTCAAGTGCCCTGCGAGCACAAGCAATGTTGTAACATGGATTGCCAGCATTTTCGGATTCCATAGAGCCGTAAGCTGCTTCTTCAGAGATACGGCCGGAATCGGCTGCACACGATCCATGGCAATGCCAATGGCAACCATGACTACTGCAGTTAGAATCGCAATCAACATAAACACTTCACGCCATCCGGCGAGGTTACCTACAAAGATCCCGAGAGGTACACCCAAAATTAGTGATGCACTTCCTCCCATCGTGATAATTCCCACGGCACGCCCTTTATATTGAGGCTCCACAATACGTGCAGCGAGCGTTAGTGACAGAACAAAAATCAATGAGCCCGTTGCCGCCCCCAATGCTCTGCCTGCCAAAAGCATATAGAAGTTGACACTAAAGGCAGAGATGAGATTACTGATTAGAAAAACGAATAAAGTGCACATATAAACTTTTTTACGTTCGAATCTGGCCGTCATATTTAACAAGATAGGCGCAGATAACGCATAGACAAGTGAGAAAATCGAAATTAAATACCCGGCTTTGGCCAAGGTCAAATGAAGATCTGTCGCAATCAAGTCCAGAATCCCGCCTAATATGAGTTCAACGGTACCCACTACAAAGGCCGCGATTGCCAGAACATATACTTTTTTATTCATTTTGAATCCTCCTCAAAAGTTACAACTACGATAGTAACTTAATCATGAGAAGATTTCAATACAAAAAAGCTATTCTCAGAAAGAATAGCTTTTGGAACCATCGGTTTAATAAATTAATCGTGCCAGCAAACGTGCAATTTCTTCATCCTGAAGCAGATGATCACCGAATCTTTTGGTAATTTGAGTAAGTGCGACGTCATGATAGAAATAATCCGTCATGGCTTTAACAATCGGTTTGGACGTTGTCTTGATCGCCTTCCATGAATCATGCTCGATCCCTGCAAACAAAAGATATTCATGGTCAACAATAATTAGCTGCGAGGGCTCAAGCTTACTGTCCTCAAGCATGGGTATTAACGAATATTTATGCGTTAAAGACGTTTGCAATCCGCCTACAGCCAAAACCTCAACATGTACCCCTTCAGCCTCTTTTTGCTCCAGCAGCTCCCGGTACTTCTCCATTTGCTCGTTCCACGCCAGAAAAAGGATAGATGAATCCGCTTCTTCAATAAGCTGTTCAATATTCGATGCAATGGATGATGCATCCTTCAACGTCCAGATATGTTCATCTGTGAATGTACGTTTGATTTTATATGTCTTTAACTCCTCAATATCCTTCTCAAAGTCGGCCCTTATTTTGAGGATAATGGACTGAAGATCAACCGCCATGTACAATTTTTTCTTCCCATGCATGGTGGTTAGGACCGTTCCCTTATCAATAAGCCGATTAAGCACTTCGTATATTTTAGCCTTAGGTACATTGGAATAATTAACAATCGAGGTGGCATCGAGCGGCGCATCCTGTGCAAATATAGCCTCATATACCTGACTTTCATATTGTGTAAAACCGAATTTCTGCAACATGGTTCGATTCGGGCTCCTTCTTGTTTTGTATCGTTCTATACAGTTTAGACGCCTGAACTTCCCATGTCCAGTTTATCCCACCATTCCTTCGTATCCAAATATAATGACCTCTCAATGGGTATATTAACATTCAGGCTACGCATTTTTATTTTGAAGGAGGTGTGCTTAAACATGGAGAGTACCCATGATTTTGTGAAAAAAGTGAATGAGAATGCCGAAAAAGCACGTCATAACAAAAACAATGGTAAAGGTACGCCAACAGACAAACTGCCAGCAAAGCAGCACAGCACCAATAAATAAACTTGTAATGGCATGTCATCATGTTAAGGGGATAAGTTAAGTGAATCGCTCATCTTTCTTTCAGCAAGAAAAGGACCTCTGGAGAGAGATCCTTTTCTTGCTATTCGTGATTTGACCTTTCAAAAGCATCCCGGCTGTCTACGTTCGATTCCAGAAGCGTTGTTGCGTCATGGCTTGAATGAATTGTTCTGCAAAAGCCGCAGGTTGCTGCTCCACAATGACACCAGGTTTGCCGATAATACCGGCTGGCTGGATCAGTGCTGCACCGGTTGGTGTGGCTCCTATGGGCTTAAAATGATTATACGTTTCAATGGCATAGGATCGGGTGTATTTTTGAAAATATTCATCTTGGTTCTGTCCTCCAACAACGAACAGTCCATCGTATACCAAGGGTGACCCGGTCAGGAAGCTATCGTCCACTTTGAGCTCCACACCTGCTGTTCCGTGCACCACACCCTGTCTTTCATGAACAATGACCGGACGAAGCCCTGCTCCCTTAAGCTCATTCAAAATATATTGCGTGCTTGGACCATCAAATCCTTCACCAACAATCACCCCGACACGCAGTGTCTTGGGAGAAAATACGGTATTGGCCATACTTAGCGCAGGGGAGGACTTTGTCACCGTAGATTCGGAGACGTTAGGTACAGCGACTCCAAGTTCGCGAGCCAGAGTGGTTGCCAGCTCTGTGCTGATATGGCCCAGCATATCAACGACCTGTTGACGAATCGAAACGTCCTTAACCTTCCCAAGCTCAAACGTGAGCGCCTGAATGATATGACTCCTCTCCACACCTGTCATGCTGTTCCAGAATAAACGGGCCTGCGAGAAATGATCCAGGAAGCTGGGTGCTGTTTTCCGTTCCTTGAGTCCTTGCACCGTGGAAGGGTAGGTTACAAATCCACCTTTGGTACCGGGCACAGTATAGGGAGAATTATTGGCAAGAGAGTTATCGTGATAGGCGACTCTCCCCCGATCAATCGTGTAACGGGAAGCGCCGTCTCTCTGGTTGTTATGTACAGGGCATACGGGACGATTGATAGGTAATTCCTGATAATTCGTGCCCACCCTTGCCAATTGTGTATCCGTATACGAGAATAGTCGGCCTTGAAGCAGTGGATCATTGCTGAAGTCAATGCCACGTACAATGTTGCCTGGATGGAATGCCGACTGTTCCGTTTCCGCAAATACATTTTCGACATTTTGGTTAATCGTCATTTTGCCAATGATTCGTACCGGAATGTCTTCTTCAGGCCATAACTTCGTTGCATCCAAAATATCAAAATCATACTTGAATTCATCTGCTTCCTCCAGCACCTGTATTCCAAGTTCGAACTCCGCGAAGTTGCCTGCATTGATATTCTCCCACAGATCCCTGCGATGAAAGTCCGGGTCCGCCCCGCCAAGCTTCTGCGCCTCATCCCACACAAACGAATGCATGCCAAGTAACGGCCGCCAATGAAATTTCACGAATCTGGATTTGCCTTCTTTGTTCACCAGCCGGAAGGTATGTACCCCGAATCCCTGCATCATTCGAAAGCTTCGCGGTATCGTGCGATCCGACATAATCCACATGACCATGGCTGCCGACTCCTGATTATTCGCAATAAAATCCCAGAAGGTATCGTGCGCAGTGGAACCCTGTGGAATTTCATTATTGGGTTCCGGCTTCAGCGCATGTATCAGATCCGGAAACTTGATTCCATCCTGAATGAAGAAGATCGGAATATTATTCCCGACCAGATCAAAGTTACCCTCTTCGGTATAAAACTTTACTGAAAACCCACGCACATCCCGATTCGTTTCGTTCACTCCTTTGGAGCCTGCAACCTCGGAAAAACGAACAAATAGCGGTGTTTTCACACCGGGATCCTGAAGAAAATGCGCCATCGTTAACTCTTCAAGTGACTCATATAACTCGAATTCACCGTAGGCTCCGTATCCCCGTGCATGCACAACTCTCTCCGGAATGCGTTCCCGGTCAAAGTGCGACAGTTTCTCACGCATCAGAAAATCTTCTAGCAGCGTGGGTCCGCGATCCCCCGCTTTTAGCGAGTTGCTATCATCCGATATTTTAACCCCTTCATTGGAAGACATCTCTTTTCCGTTATTATCCCGAAGAAAGGCATTTCGCTGCTCTATCTTTTTGTTCTCATCCATGGGTTCCTTGCTCATTCCAATCACCTCCAGCATTATATGTATGGGCTTGGAAGTAGACTTATGATTGACCGGCACACCATACTTTGGTCCGAGTCATGTGTGTGAATTACAAATATGAATAACATGAGCTTGGCTATGAGGCATAGCTGATGATTGTCCATTTATTAAACATCGCATCTTCTGTCTAGCACCTTCTTCATCTACTTTTCATTTACTATAAAGAATCTAATAGAAAAGAGATGATGAAGATGGCATGTGTAAAGGCTGTTCCACAACCGGATTTGGTATTGATCTATTGGTCCAGAAACCCGCTCGTTCCTGGTTCTGCACGCCGAATCAGAAGTGTACGTGTGATTGGAAACACGTCCCCTTGTACCTTCACACTGGTGCGTGGTGCATTGCTGATTAATGCCTTAAACTGTTTGCTGGATAATGATATCGGTTTTAAAGTGGTCTATAGCAAAAAAACATCGAGCATCAGTGGCGTTTTATTGTTAAAACGCAGATCCTAAACGAACAAACAGGTGCCCTCCTTCAATAAGGAGACGCACCTGTTTGTTATTTAATCAATGAATGATGTAACTGAACTCCACTCTATTTGACGTTCATATAACGTTCGAAGGCATTATTACGGATGGTCAGTAACTGTTCAAGTCCCATATCATTCAACTTTTTGATATAAGCATCCCAGCCCTCTTCGATACCGCCTTTGGTTACCCACTGTGCACGCATCGTTGCTACATAACCGTCAATATCCGTTGTCAGTGTTGGCAGCTCCTGGAACTCTTCTGCATTGTACATAACCTTTGGATAAGGTGTCGTTACATCCGCACTGCCTAACTGATCGATTTGCAGCTTGAGTCCGTCACCTGCTTTCGGATTAAGCTTAATTTTTTCTTCAAAGGAAGGGCTTACATATTTGGGCCCGAAATCACGCAGGGATTGATCCCAGTACCATGCATCGGCGCTGGTGCCTGCTGGCGGGTCCATCAGCGTATATGTGCCATCATCATTTTTCTTGATTACAGTTCCGATCGCACCCCAGAAATTCTGAATGCTGGCTTCGTTGGAATAGAACTGATCCGCCCAGCGTGCGGCTACTTCCGGAACAGTACATGAACTTGTAATGAGCAGTTCATTACGGGCCAGATTCATGCCGCCAGGATCCCCTGGCTGATAGCGTTTGCCATCAGGTCCGGCAATAGGCGCAATCGCTTCATATTGGTCGCTCCACTTTCCAAACACAGCATCAGGTGTCCACTGGTTGCTGAAGCCAACGATTGGAATATCTGCATTTTGCCATTTGGCTGATGTCATTGTATTGTCTTGGGTGAACAGTTCCTGATCAATCAGGCCTTCTGAATACAGCTTGTGTGTATAAATAAGAGCTTCTTTATAGGCATCGGTCGTTGGGAAGAAGACCGGTTTACCGTCCTGTACAATCATACTGCTGGCATTAATGTCAGTGATTCCGAATGGATTCAGGAAGTCCACATTCAGACCCGTTTCCGTGTACGGAATTTCGTCCTGTTTTCCATTTCCGTTCGGATCTTTTTCCTTAAACGCTTTCAACACCTGGTACAGTTCTTCTGTTGTCGTTGGTGCTTTCAGCCCCAGCTTATCAAGCCAGGCCTTATTAATTACAGGCTGGTTCCGGCTCTTCGGACGGGCAGGCAGTCTTGTTGGCATGGAATAGATTTTGCCATCAGGAAACGTGCTGATTTTCTTCATGTCTGGCGTCTCTTCCATCGCAGCCTTCAAGTTGGGCATATATGAGTCAATGTACTCATCCAAGGGACGGAAATAACTCAGGTTGTTTACAATGTCCGAGTCGCTGAACACCTGATCACCTAAGATAATGTCCGGGAGTGTACCACTGGCAAGCATAATGGATTTCTGCTCACCCCAGTCATTAGAGGACATGACCTGCCACTCAATTTTCACATTGGAATCCTTCTCCAAATCCTTGAGCCATTGATTCTGAGTAAAGGTGTCGCCCATATTCCCCCAACGAACCGTCAGTACCTTGAGTGTGACCGGTTTATTGACAATTGGCAGACCTTCCTGATTAAAATCGCTTGATACCGTAGTCTCCGCAGGTTCACTACTATTTCCACTACTACAGCCAACCACGCTGACCAACATCACCGACGCGAGAAGCACGCTGCTCATTTTGGTGAATAACTTCTTGCCTATCTTTTTCCCCATTTGGGAACCCCCTTGATTGGTATTGAATTTCAACCTGCCCTATTCCTTCACTGCGCCGATCATCACCCCCTGATTGAAATACTTTTGGATGAACGGATACACACACATGATTGGAATTGTGGCGATAATAATAACGGAATATCTCATCAAATTGGCAAGACGCAGAGCAACTTGTGCCGCTTCTCCTGTACCCATGCCGGACTGCATCTGATTCGTGATGAGGATATTACGTAAAATTAGTTGCAGCGGATACAGATTCGGATCTTTCAGATAAATCAGGGCATTAAAATAGGAGTTCCAATACCCTACAGCAATCCATAGTCCAAGGACTGCGATGATTGCTTTGGACAGCGGCAATACGATGAGTACAAAATACCGCAGGTTTCCACAGCCATCGATCTGAGCTGCTTCCCATAAATCTCCCGGAATACTGGTCTGGAAAAATGTCCGGGCGACGATCATGTCGAAAACCACCACGGAGAACGGAAGCACCATCACCAGGAACGTGTTATAAAGATGGAAGTCACGGATCGTCAGGAAGGTTGGAATCAAGCCGCCGCTGAAGAACATCGTAAAGATAAAGAACAGCGAGAAAAATTTGCGCCCGACCAGATCTTTTCTCGATAATGCATAAGCCGCCGAAATATTGACGACAAGCCCGAAGAGCGTTCCCACCACCGTATACAGAATGGTATTTCGATATCCGATCCAGATGTTCTCGTGTCGCAGCAGTTCCCTATATCCTTCCAGCGTAAAACCTTTCGGAAACACCCACACCTGTCCGTTAGCCACAGATGAAGGATCACTGAACGAGGCGATGATTATAAAATAGATTGGATAAATGATAGCTATTAGAAAAAGAACTGCAAAGGCATACAGTACGACTTCTGCAATCGAAACACGTGATCGACGTTTGGTTCGGGGAGCTCTGGTCATTGCTGCCGGTTCCATAACACTCATCTTGTTTGTCTCCCCCCTACCATAGACTGTTTTCACTGTATTTCTTGGACAATTGATTGACCAGAATAAGCAAAATGAAATTAATGACGGTATTAAACAGGTTGATTGCTGAGGAGAAGCTGTATTGGCTGCTCAGCAACCCGATTTTGTATACATAAGTGGACAGAATCTCACTTGAGAGAATGTTCAGGTCATTCTGCATCAGATACACCTTCTCAAAGCCTACACCGAGTAATCCGCCCACCCGCAGAATAAGCAGTGTAATGGCCGTCGGCAGCAGCATCGGAATATCGATATAACGAACCTTATGCCATCGACTTGCTCCATCTACCGTTGCCGCTTCATAGAGGCTTGGGTCTACGGCGGACAGCGCGGCAATGTAGATAATGCTGTCCCAACCGACATGCTGCCACACGTCAGACCATACATACACACTGCTGAACAGAGCTGATGAACCCATTAAGTCCGGTGCTTGTGCTCCAAACAGCTGATACATATTGCCAACAAGTCCTGTACTTGGCGAGAACAGAATCAGCATCAATCCGACCATAACTACGGTTGAAATAAAGTGAGGCATATAAGAGACTGTCTGAAAAAACCTCTTGAACCTCCCTGCTCTCATCTGATTCACCAGTAGTGCAAGCATAATTGGAATCGGAAAAGTAGCCAAGCTGTACAGACTGATCACAAGTGTGTTACGAATCGTATTCGTAAATTGATAGGATTTAAAGAATTTCTCAAAGTATTTGAATCCAGCCCAAGGGCTGTCTCCGATCCCAAGCGCCGGACTGTAGTCCTTAAAGGCGATTAATACGCCGTACATCGGCTTGTAGGCAAATAAAAGTGTCAACAGAACCGCTGGAAAAAGCAAAACGTAAAGGCCCCAGTTTCGCCTGATTCTCTCCAACGTTCTTCCCATATAAAGTGGATTGGTCCTCATGGTTCTTCCTTCCCTCCTGTAAATATACTGATGCTGCTCTCCCGTAGGACCTGTCATCTCTGGAATAGCTTCAGTATAAACTGCTTCACATTGGGTTTACCGGACCGCTAAGGACGTTATTCGGACTTCTATGGTTCCATCCATGAACTTTACAAGTAACCAAGACGCTTACGAACAAAAATCATATCGTTATCCAGACTTTCGTGTGTGTAATCCGGACTTCTGGATCAAAAGATGCAATTCTTTATGTTTTTTTCAAATAAAGGTTTTATACTATTCCTGAGATATTAATGCGTATTCATAACCAAGCAATCAAGAAAGTGGTGCATTGTTCCATGGCAAACCTGAACGCGATCAAACCCTACCCCATCCGGCATTATATCCGTATGATGTTCGTCATTTCTTTTGTTGTGCTCATCTTGGATCTCGTGATCAGCATTGCTTCCATCTCCATGGTCAAACAGCAGTCCACCCAATACTTGCAGGATGCGGCCGATCTGTATATCAACCGCATTAATCACGATTTTGCGTACATTAATCATTTCATGGGGTGGACACTGGCCAATGACGAGAATCTCGACAACATGAATACATATGGCGTGAACAGTATTCCGTTCCTGAAAGCCAACGAGAAATTACATTTGCTCTTCGCCGAACTACAGCGAAACTACGGGCAGTCGTACAATTTCTTTTATTATTTGGAGAATAGTGAATACTTCCTCAACTGCGCGCCAATAAGCATCTCCTATTCGGATTATTCAGAAGTAAAAAAGCAGATCATTACACTCACCCGGGATAAAGGTGTATATGAGAAGTTCTATTCCCATTGGACACCAATTCACGTGAACGGCACTTCTTATCTTATCAATATTGTGCCGTACTACAACCGTTATCTTGTTGCCTTAATATCCGCAGATGAACTGATCGCCCCTCTCCAGCAAATTAATCTGGGTGCCAACGGATACGCCTCTCTGGTAGACGAGAATGGACTGCAACTTTCCGGACCTGCGGGCGGGGATCACATACCAGAAGAGAGACACTCCTTTCTCGATCTGTTCCAGTCTCATAATATTGTCAGCAGCGAGTTCTCCAATGCAGCATTCAGCGTGCATATGGCCATCAAGTTTGGCACATTCGAGAAAATCATGGTCGCTCAGCTGCTCATCATGCTGCTTTTTCTGATCGTGACCTCCACGTTAAGCGCAATCATCATGTTTTTCAGGAGAAATTTGCTTGTTCCCATTCAGCGATTCTCCAAAAATCTGGCGCGTATTAACGAAGGGGATGAAGCGACAGACTTCAAGAGCAGCCGGATTATGGAGCTGGAGCAGGTCAATGCACAGTTTAAAGAACTGGTAGGCCAGATTAAACGATTCAAAATCGATCGCTACGAGCAGGAATTGGAGAAACAAAAAATACGACTGGATTATATGAAATTGCAGATTAAGCCGCACTTTTTCCTGAATTGTCTGACGAGCATGTACAGTATGGCACAGATGCAGATGTACGAGGAAATTGAGAATATGGCCCTGGCTACGTCCCGATATTTCCGATATATCTTTCAAAGTGGGGAGAATTTCGTTCTTCTGGAGAATGAAATTGAACATGTGAGAACGTTTCTGGATATCCAGAAGTCGCGTTACCGCGATGCTTTTTCCTATCGCATTGAACATCCAGATATGATCACGGGCATCGCAGTGCCACCACTCGTCATACAGACATTCATCGAGAATGCAGTCAAGTATGGGGTATCTCGGGACCGGGAACTATGTATTACTTTATCCGTGACGGAACAACGACAGGAAAATGGCGATCATGTGCTCATCCGGATTTCGGATACGGGTCCAGGTTTCAGCCCGGATGTTCTTGACGCTCTGGTGCGTGGAGAAGCGCTGGAACAAACCGGCGGCAACCGGATCGGCATTATGAATACCATCCAGCGTTTGGAATTGTTATATCGGGATGAAGCAAATATTACGTTTGCAAACGACGCAAGTGGCGCTCGGATCACGCTTTCCTTGCCTAAAATGATACTGAATTCAGATACTCCGGGAGAGGTGACAAACCATGAATGCATTGCTGGTTGATGATGATTACTTTGTCGTCATGGCTTTGGAAAAGAAAATTGATTGGAAGGCATTGGGGATTCATACAATATTCACAGCCTACAATATTGCGCAGGCCAAGGAAGTTTTGCAAAATCATCCCGTACAGATTCTCATATGTGATATTGAGATGCCCCAGGGAAGCGGTCTGGAACTGCTCGCATGGGTCCGGGAGGAGTCGCATAATGTACAGACGATATTTCTGACCAACTATGCCGATTTCAACTATGCCCAGAAAGCAATTGAGCTGCAAAGCTTTGATTACTTTCTGAAACCTATTGAGTTTGACAAGTTAACGCTTATTATACAAAAGGCGGTTGCCAAAGCCCGAGACCAGCAGTTTATAGAGAAAGCCATTCATGAGGGTGAACTGTGGCAGAAAAATAGGAGCAAACTAATTGAGGACAGCTGGCGCAGGCTGATCTCCGGTAAAGCTTTTCCTTCCGGCCCTGCCGACGTCTCTGCCTTTTTGACAGAACAACATCTGCCTTATGAAACAACGGATATGTTTCTGCCTATTCTGGTTAACCTGTTTCCGTATGAACATACGCTGGGCAAGACGGACAAGAACCTGTTTGACTACGCTTGTTTGAATGTGATGGTTGAACGGTTTCAGGACACTCTTTTCTCCATTGAAGCCATTACCGAGATCAGGGATCATAACTGGATGATCATTCTAAAATGGAACGGAGCACCGGATGCACAGCTGATCGAATCCATGTGCGGTTCGTTCATCCCGGAGGTTAATAACTACCTGAAGTCGGATGTCTGCTGTAGTATCGGGTTCTCTCTGCCGCTGGGTCAGATTCGTCATACCATCAACGAGTTGTTGCTTATGAATGAAGAACGAATCAAACACCGCAACCAAACCTTTTTACTGGAAAACTATAATAGACCCGAGTTGAATTACACCCCACCTGATCTGGGATTACTGGAGCAATTGTTGAATGAAAATCGCTTCCAGGCATTTCTGGATGAAACGGGTCGTTACATGCACCAACTGGTCCGTGAAGGTGTGGTGGGTACCGCTGTACT
This sequence comes from Paenibacillus sp. FSL W7-1088, assembly GCF_037969855.1. Taxonomy (NCBI): domain Bacteria; kingdom Bacillati; phylum Bacillota; class Bacilli; order Caryophanales; family Paenibacillaceae; genus Paenibacillus; species Paenibacillus sp. FSL W7-1088. The sequence continues at coordinate 3,180,632 of NZ_CP150216.1, read as the reverse complement.
AAGTTTGCTGCGTCTTGATCTGGTGCAACTTGTGTATGCCCAATTGAAAAGTAAGGAGATCGAAGTGCACAAGCTGTATATGGGCAAAACGAATGATCAATTGTTCATGCAATCTCTGCATTCTATTGAAGATATGCAATCCTATATTGCCTACCTGGTTAATACGGCTGCGGAATATCTGAATGTTGCCGAACAGCCCAAGTCGGTTGTACATGAGATTACCCATTATATACGCACACATTATGGAGAAGATTTAACGAGGAATAATCTGGGGGAGATGGTCTATCTGAATCCGGATTATCTGGCAAGACTGTTCAAGAAAGAGATGGGAATATCACTGGGCCATTATGTCATTCATACCCGTCTTGTGGCGGCCAGGCACTTACTGGAGACCACCGCACATTCGGTGCATACCATTGCTGGAAATGTCGGTTATACCAACTACTCTCACTTTACCAAGCTGTTTAAGCAAGAAATGGGCTGCAGCCCCAATGAATATCGCAAAAAGCAGAAAGAAGGCTCTCATGAAACCGGATGACCTTTCTCGCTTTTAATACAAAATGCCACCCTGCGTATCGTACGCAGAGTGGCATTTGCTGTTTTAATGTGCCTTTACCTTTACTATGCCTTATTTATTTGCATTAATGACCTCATTCACTTCCTGAGTGATCTGGTCACCACCAAGCTTTTTCCAATTTGCAACAAATTTATCGAACTCGTCAATGGAGAGGTTGCCATAGATGATTTTCAGAAACGTCTCAGCGCGCAGTTTATCCAGGGTTGCCTGTTTCGTGTTCATGGTTCTGGTCGGGGCGTAGATAAATTCATTCATGACAATGAGGTCGTTATCCCGATAATATTTAATGACGCCCTGCGAGCTTTCCGGTCCAAAAATGCGTTCCATATGCCACTTATCCAGATTGCCATTGCGGTAATCCATAATATCATCGTAGAACAGCTTCGCTTCAAGCTCTAATCCGGATGTATCTCCCGTTTTGAGCGCCTGCTCGACTTCATCCTGTGCTTTTACGTTTTTGTTGGCAGGCAGATTGGACACAGTCGCATTATGAAAACCAAGTCCGGTCAAGCCGTTCAAATATGCAGCACGTTCTTCCTTGGCTGACTCACCGAACATTTTCTCTGCCTGAAAATTCAGCAGCTTGATCAATGCTTCCGGGTGCTCATAACCTTTACGTACGGCAAATATGCCGCCCAAGCTTAGGTGGTTCTGCGTTTTGGCAGGTTGATCATCGATCGATTGAACCGGGTAAGGCAGCCAGTCCACGTTCTTATCCTTCTTGATCATGCTGCTAACCTGAAATGGTGCCCATTGTGGCAGGAAGAACATGCCTGATTTGCCTGCATTCACATCTTCCATCATCTTCGTAAAATCCTTCACTCCAAACTCAGGATCAATAACGCCCTTCGAATACAGATTTTGCAGCTCGCGTAACCCTTCCTTCACCTCAGGCTGAATGGTTCCATTCACAACCTGACCTGAAGCATCCTTGATCCAGGTTTCGAGATAACCATGATAACCGAGCAGGAACGCATTAATTGGCAAATCCTTGTTGAGTGCAATACCATACGTATCCTCTTTGCCATTTCCGTCCGGATCTTCAAAGGTGAAGGCTTCCGCAATCTTGATGACGTCCTGCATTGATTTTGGCGCTTCAAGCCCTACCTTCTTTAACCAATCCTGGCGAATCCAGATCATATCCGAGGAATCCAGCGAGCCTGGAAAACTCACCATCGCGTATATCTTGCCATCTTTGGTTACTGGCTTCAACCCTGCTCCGTCCTCAGCAGACATAAATTCCTTGACCAGATCGGATGCATACTTATCATAGACTTCTGTCAAATCTTCCAGCATCCCCGCTTCATGCAGCTGCTCGAACTGCACAGCACTTACTTTCAATACATCTGGCAAATCGCCACTCGCCAGGGTAACGTTCATTTTGTCGTTATAATTGGCATCCGGGACAATCCAGTCATAGGTGACATCGATGCCCAGCTCGTCCTTGTATCCTCTGGTCCAAATGTTATTGGCGTGTGTATCGCCCTCAGCAAGTGATTCTTTCCCGGTTTCATTCATGGTTGAAGTTAATTTGATGGGTGGATCATATTTCGTAAGCGGACCTCCGGCATCCTGCTGTGTGTTCGGCTGGGCTTCATTCTCAGCATTCCCCGTACCAGATGAACAAGCTGCAAGCGTGGTTGCCAGAACCATGGTTAACGTTAACAGTGCGAATTTCTTTAATGACATGTTCATGCGAATCCCCCTTTTTATTCCTCCCGTGAGGTATATAATGATTGTATAAAGAAAGCGCTATCACTTCGAGTGTACCCCGTTGACATCTGGTATCTTTGATTTACCATTTCAGACTTGATCTAACTTTTTTTGATCCCGATATTCCTGCGGCGTGCAGCCGGTGGCTTTTTTGAAGAAACGATAAAAATAGTGCTGATCACTAAATCCGACCTTGGCGGATATTTCATGCATTTTGCAGGTGGAGCCGAGCAGTAATTCCTTGCTGCGCTCAATACGCCGGTCGTGAATATAGTCGGATATGCCTTTGCCAGTAATACGTTTGTACCAACGGGACAGATATGACGGATTGAGGGAAACCTCCTGTGCAATTCGGGTTAGCGATAGGTCATCCTCCAGATGGTGCTTGATATAATGATGAATGGTAATGAGAATCTGCGACTGATCATGGATGCGCGTAACACTTCTTTTGGAGATGATCCATTCATATGCCGATTGATAGAAGACCACCAGATCAGACCAGGGCGTATGGATGTCAAAATGAAGCATTCGAGACAGCGCAATTTCCTCCATTGCTGATTCGTACAAGCCCAGTTCATGAACAAGCTCAATCAGTGCATTACCTGCGCCTGAATAGATCTTCATTCGAAAGAATGGGTCCTGAAGCCCTTCTTTTGCAGCCTCTGTCCATTTGTGAAACGACTCCATCCACTCCCTGTCACCTGCTGTAACAAGCTGCCTGATCTGATCCAGATGAAGAATCGCAACACTCTGCTGATTCAAAATATTGGGAGTGTACGGCGAATCATGCTGCACCTTGACGCGAAGAAGCTTCTCCATCCCAAGTCCAGGGCCCTCATGGATCGACAGACGTAACTGCGCAATCGCCTGACTTAACTCCATCCACTCCACCGCCTGTTCACTCACCATAATGGAGACGGAGAGATTCAGACAATCCGCACAGGATTGCTGCACAGACTCCAGCGTTCCATAGACGAAACGCAGCGTCTGTTCCCACTTCTCCTGCTGTCCCGTATGGAAGCTCGATGGCTCCGTCTTGGGCTGAACAAAGCAGGCGATCACCTGATAATCCAGATCAATGGCTTTGACCTTGGCCTTATCCTGAAGCAGCTCCTCCGCAACATTGGCAACCGCATAGCGAATTAAACTCCGATCCGCCTGGGATTGATAGTTATTCCACTCCTCAACCCGTATGATGACCGGGATTACCGGCTCGTTGGACATGAAAGGTAGCTGGACCGCATCCAATTCTTCCTGAAGCGAGGCGATATCATGCCTTTCCGTTCGTTTTAGGAGATCCAGCAGTAACTGTCTCTGTAGCTGCGGCAGCGCTCTGGGCAGCTTGCTGCGAAACCAGGCATGCTGGTAACGGAAATCATTTTCCTCCGATAGTTGTGTTAAGGCCCGCTCTACCGCTGCACGAATATGACTCATGCCCTCTGTTTTTAACAGGTAATCCACGACACAAGGGTTGCGTATCGCTTGATGTGCATAATCAAATTCGTTATGACCTGTCAGCAATAGCACTTTGCATCGTGGCCAGCGATCCATAATCTTCTCGATCAGCTCCATGCCATCCATACCGGGCATACAGATGTCGCTCAGCACGATATCAATTTTGACGGAATTCAACCACTCGATTGCTTCAAAGGCAGAGTATGCCTTAATGATTTCCATATCCTGAAAATCCGCTCTTTGAAAGAAAGCATAAAGACCATCCAAAATAACCGGTTCATCATCTACAATTAACATCCGCTGCATACGATTACTCCCGTCTCCATGGAATATTTAAAATCATGCATAAACCGCCCAACGCACTGCGCTGCGCACTAAGGCCATAGCCCGTCCCAAACTTGATCCTTAAACGTTGATTCACATTCATCAGTCCCGTAATCTCTTCATTCCCATGTCTCTGATTCGCAGATTCTTGAAAGGATGCTTGCAGGCTGCTCAGGATTTCATCCGATAATTGATCGCCATCATCTTCTATCCGAACGGACAACTTGTCATGTTCGACTTGATAGGATAATTTCAGAATCCCGCCCTGACTGCGTTTGGCAAGGGCATGTTCGAAGACGTTCTCCACAATCGGCTGAATAATGACTCGGGGAATGGTGATGTCTCTATACTCCCTGCTTAGTTCCTCCAGTTGCAGTTGGACTCTTGAGCCAAATCGGATTTTCTGAATGGAAGCATAGACCAAGGCATGGTCCACTTCTTCACCAAGCGAAACCTCGGAATGAGAATCCCTGGACATATACCTGAAATATTGACCCAAATAATCGGTAAATTCCTGAATCAATTCAACATTCTCGACCTCGGCCATTTGCTTGATGCTGAACAGACTGTTATATAGAAAATGAGGCTGAATCTGGGACTGCAAATGTTTGAGTTCTGCCTCGCTGGTTCGAATCCGGGCAACATAATTTTCATCAATCAAAATATGTAAGCGCTCTATCATGTGGTTGAAGCGAGAGTATAAATAACCGAATTCATCGCGTCTGGATTGCGGAATATGAATACTGGTCTGACCTTGCTCCGCCATTCTGAACCCGCGAATGAGCACAGATAACGGCTTGTGAATGGACCTGTAGATCGAAAAAGAGAAGATCATAATGATAACAATGGAAATAAGCGTCAACGTCCATAGCCATAGGTTGTACTGTTCCAGGGGTGCTTGGAGCACATCATTAGGGATGCTGGCTGTCAGCGTGAACGAGTGATCAGGATCATATAGCGAATAATACAGATATGCATCGGATTGAAATCTCGTCACTTGCATGGATTCTGCTGAATCCGGTGATACCTTTTTCAATTGTGCGGCCGATACAGGTTCATCCGAAGAAGAAATGAGCACATGGTGCTGCTCACCGAAGCTCAGTGTAATATCACTGCCTCCTGTTTCCGCGAGCTGCTGTAATCTGTGCTTCAGTTCTTCCGCAGACAAGCGGATGCCTAATATAAAATTGGGCGCTTCCTCATGATTCATGTTATACGGATTGCTTTTGAGAAAATAAAGATTGTTATCCGAATAAGACAACTCACCATTCAGATTTCCCATAGTTGCCAGCAGATCCTTCCATTCTGAATCCTCCACATTGCGAATTCCGTCCACTGCGCTGACCCGTTTATGCAGAGCCGGAACGTAATATACCACATCGCTGATATAGGGACTCGTCACCATGATCTGCCCCAGCTTGTTGTGGATATTATTGAGACTGGAAGTCACTTCATATCTGTTCATAATGGCAGCTCGTGTACTTAGGGTAGACATCGTTTCATCGAACGAGAATTCGGTAACAAGTCCACTCATTCGCTCCAGTTCAAATTGCAGATGATTGTGGTAGAAATACAACTTCGATTCATGCGCCTTCTCCACTTCCGTCTGCATTTGCTTGGAGCTGGTATGCGTGATCATAATGCTGATCCCATATAAGGGCAAAATGACGAGCACAAAGGCAATCATCAGTTTGACGACGATGGATGCATTTTTCCAGCCACGCACTGCAAATCTCATTTCCCCTTCACTCCTGTCCTCAACGGCAAAAAGGAGCCGGAAATCGGCTCCTCCCATTGGTTTTCCTCCATCGATCTTATCCCTTTACACTACCGACAACAAGTCCATGAACGAAATACCTTTGCAGGAACGGATACACGAGCAGAATGGGTATAACGGACAAAAAGATTTGGGACGCCTGGGTCGTTCTGTCCGACACCTGACTTAACAGGGTTGCATCCTCCAGGGTCATCATCTCACTCTGAATCATCGTCACTTGCTGGAGCATCGATTGCAGATACGTGGCTAGTGGATAACCTTCCGGACTTTTCATATAGATCATGCCGTCAAACCAAGCGTTCCAGTGCCCCACCATGGCAAACAATGTGATGGTTGCAATACTGGGCAATGAAATAGGAAGGTAAATGCTCCATAGTGTGCGGAAATGGCCTGCTCCATCCATCCAAGCCGCCTCTTCCAGCTCCTTCGGCAAACCCCGGAAGAAATTCAGCATAAGCAATACATTAAAGATCGGAACCGCTCCCGGTAAAATCAGGGCCCAGATCGAATCCAACAGACCTGCTTCCTTAACAACTAGATAACCCGGAATCAATCCACCACTGAACAGCATGGTAAAGACAAAAATCCACGCATAGAACGTTCTTGAACGAAACTTCGCTGCCTCTTTGGAAAGCGGATAGGCTACAAGAATCGTGAAAATCAGGTTGGTCGCAACTCCGAGTACAACACGGAGAAGACTTGTACCGAATGAATTTAGAAACTGCTGATTTTCGAGAATGTATTTATACGAAGACAAGGTGAAGTCCACCGGCCAGAATGTGACACTCCCCGCCTTGACTGCATCACTCGAGCTAAAAGAAATTGCCAGAATATTCACAATGGGAAACAGGCACAGCAAGGCAAGAAGGGTCAGGATGACATAATTCATCCCCAGAAACCAACGATAGGCTCTCGAAGCGTGATGCATGTTCTTGCCTCCTTTCTAGAAAATCCGATAATTGGCTAATCGATAGGCGAGGAAATAACCCAGCCCGATAAAGATAAACGAAACGACTGACTTAATGAGACCTAATGCGGTTGAGACCGAATATTGTGCATCCTGCAGACCGATCCGATAAATCATCGTATCCAGAATGTCTCCGGATTCATAGACGAGCGGATTGTAGAGGTTGAACACTTGGTCAAAACCACCGTTAAGCACGTTACCCAGACTCAGTGTAACCATCAGAATCACGATGGGACGAATGCCAGGAAGCGTAATATGCCAGGTCTGCTTCCATCTTCCTGCTCCATCCATTACAGATGCTTCGTACAGGGATTTATCAATGTTTGTCAGGGCGGCCAAATATATAATCGTGCCAAATCCGAATTCTTTCCATTGGTCCGTAATGACGAGTATGTAAGGAAACCATTCGTTACTGGCCAGGAATTGAACAGGTTCACCCCCTATCGCCTTAAGCAGCATATTGACGATCCCGGTACTGGGGGATAATACATCCACAATGATTCCAGCCAAAATGACCCAGGAGAAGAAATGCGGCATATAGATAACCGTCTGAATCGTTCGTTTAAAGCCTGTTCTGCGCACCTCGTTCAGGAGCAGGGCCACAAGTACCGGAATGACCAAACCGGACACAATCTTCATCACGGAAATAAATACGGTATTCCATACGACCTGTCCGAACCCCGGCAGATCAAACAGATATCTGAAATTGTCCAGGCCGACCCAGTTCATATTTTTGAATCCGGCAATGGGAGAGAAATTCTGAAAGGCAATGGAGAGTCCCGCCATCGGAATGTAACCGAATACAATAATGATGATCAGTCCAGGCAATATCATGAGATGAAGCGGCACGTTTCGTATAAATTGTTTGTAGTTGGAACGCATAAGCTGTCTCCTCCTTCAAATTCATTATAGAATCCGTCAGGAATCGGCAATAGTGTAGGCTATTTACTTTAGGTATCTTTTGTTGACTCTCTTCCCGAAACACCAAAAAACCGCGAGTATCGCGGTTCTAAGGCTGCATCAGGTTATTATTGAGATATTAACTATATAATTTGTACTAGACATTTACACGATAACGGAGAGGTCAGAAGGAATCTGGAGAAGCGAAGCGTTCGCCTTTATCACCGGATTTCCCCTTTTAAATAAGGGATTCAAAAAAATCTGGGGATAACAGCGATCGGAAGATGGTTCTGACCACGTAGTGACTTTGCGTGAAAAATACTGGTTCAACTTATATAATTAGTTCTGGACATCCATAACCAGTACATTGACCGAATGAGCAGGAAGCTGCAAAACAACCGAATCCTCCTGCAGATGTATCACTTGTTCTTGTGGAACAATTTTCTCATCATTCCTCTGGTTCACATTAGGCACATGTAACAATTCTTCATTTCCGCCAAGTGTTATCCATTTCGCAACAGAGGTAACGCTCAGATTCTGAAGGCAAATTCGGGTTGCTTTGTCCACCCCGTCTGCGTTCACCAGCTTCACATACACATGCTGCGCATCCCTCGTAACGGAGTGAAATACGTCCCGGTTGTACGCTTCCAGCTTGTAATCCAGAATTCGACTGGTCGTGTGACCATCGGTATACGAGCAGATCAGATTCTTCCCTGTGTCACCACCATAATTGACCGTAATCGTATAATTCGTATCGTTCTCCAGCGGTTCATAATTGGCTGCCCGGAGATTACCCGCCGCGGAACTGGAAGAATAATCACCGAGTGTGTATCCTTCTACACCTTGTTTATATACTTTGACTCCCGTTGCATTGCCGCCATATCCAATTGCGTACTCGATGACATCCTTTTTCTCAGGTGATATATCCGTCAATCCAACACCGATGGTGAAGCCATCCTCACCCGCTATGCGCTCCGCCTCGACTTCCACTTTATAATTCGACCATTCATCATTCAGTAAATATAACCCATTCAGACCGCTTGACTGCGCTTTTAAAATCAGTCCTTTTCCCGTCTCCAGCGTATATCCTGCCGATCCCGGAATCTGATTCCACACCTCATTCAGCGCTGTCTGCTGCCTGAAATCTTCTGTAAACAGCACGCTGCCATCCTGGTTCGATGTGACCGTAATCCGTTTCACCACAATGTCCGCATTGCTTGTCGCAATCTCGATGCCTCCACGTGGAATGAGTGCTATCGGTTGACCCTTGCTGTACGTTGAAAATGAAGTGCCCAGCACCTGTTCACCCACATATTTGGCAAAAAGCTGCTGCACATAGTAATTGGGTGTGTACCACACCGTTTCATCATCAAACCAGATGCAGTCTGGCGTCCAGCGATAGGTGCCGTCCGTCAGTACTTTGTTGAACAGCGGCGCATAGGCAGCCAGGCGAACAACATCCGCATTATTTTCAAAGCCGGTCATGACCGCCGCTTCTGCGATCGCACCTGCCAGTGTATTTTTGTCCGTGGATGCATATTCTCCCACAAATACCTTGGATGTCTCTGTCCAATCCATACTGCCGTCTTCATGATAAGCCCGCTCATAATAGTTGTACCGATCCACGTTGTTCAGCAAATAGTCATTGGAGCGATAGTAGTGCTCATCCGCAATGGTATCCATATAGTTGTCCTGGTTCTCATACCAAGTGACCGTCTCTTCGATGACCTCTTTGCCATCTGCAAAAGCCACCTGAGCTGATCCGGTCAGATTGCCGCTCAGGAATTTCCAGCCTTGTTGGTACGCATCATCGTCTGCCTGGGCGCCAACTGTCGATATGATATGAAGCTCATGATCAGGATAATTACGTTTCATATACTCATCTATTGACGTCTTGAAGACTTCAAAGTTGGCAAAAAATTCGGTTCCCCAGTTCTCATTGCCCACGCCAAGATAACGCAAATCGAATGGTTCAGGATGTCCCATGCTGCTTCGGATGGCAGCCCATTCGTTATGTTCAATATCCGTGCTGAGCGCGAAATCGATCAGGTCTGTAAAGTTTCGGATATAATAATCCCTCAAAGCGCCACCCGCAGGATGTGCGTAATCTGAACGAGCCTGGCACAGAACGCCGCAGGCCATGACCGGAACCGGAGCAGCATTCAAATCTTCTGCCAGTTGGAAATACTCCATATAGCCGAGACCCATCGTCATCATGTAACCCCAGACGTTATAGTTTTCTTTGCGGAGCTCCACCGCTCCAACCGAATCCTTCCAGTCATACACATTGTCCCAAATGAACGAACCTTCGGAAATACAGCCCCCCGGAAAACGCAGAAACTTCGGATGCAGATCGACAAGGGCCTGAACCAGATCTTTCCGGAGTCGATAGTTCGGATTCCCGGTGTAGTTGGCATGTGCTGAAGCGGATACACCCTGCTCTTTCGGATCGGCTCCCCATACATTCTGAGGAATCAACGACACCATGTCGATGGAAATGTCTCCTTCAAAGGTAAGTGCCAATTGCCCCAGCGCGGTCTCCGTCCCGGTCAGGGTCACTTTCGAATGGGGGCTATAGCTATGTGAAGAATTGGGATGAGTCAACACATGGCTGCCACTTGCATGACCGCTGATCTCGGCATGGGCTACAAGGACGCGGGTATCGGAATAGGCAATCCCGTACTTCTTCCATGTGTTACCACCCTCAACTTGCAGCGTAACTGAATCACTGATAGCTTCACCGTTACCGTCCTGCAATTGAATCGTAATCGTCCCCGCGGATACTGCCTTGGCCCAGACGGTAAAATCATATGCCTCCCCTTTCTGGATGGACATGGCACAATGCTGATTGGAATCCGAGAATCCGCGATTTCGAATGGTCGCACCCGTCTGAACCGTTACATAATAAGCGTTCACTTCCGGGTCTTCCACGTGAAGATGAGTGTTTAATCCATCGGTATGTTGTACGATCATTTTCTCAGTATCCCCGGACCAGGCAAACAAAGGATCACGGTTCCGGCCTGTCGAACAACCACATTCGCCAGAGTCATGCGAGTACGTATCGAATGCAAAGGATTCGAACGAGCGGTTCTGAACCAACTCCGCATAGATTCCCCCATCTGCTGCATTGTTGATATCCTCGTAGAACAGGCCATACATCACTTCACTAATATCCGTCACCTGCTGGTCCCCATGGATGGTCACGGTATAAGGCGGAAGGTGTTCTGGAACAACAGACACATCGAAACTTTTCTTCAGCGTAATTCCACCCTTGGTTAAAAGTGCGTTCAAACGAATCTCCTGTGCCGAGCTTAGAGGTTGAACTGCTCCATTCGCTGACAGAACTTCTGGCTGACTTGAGTTCCATTGAACATTTACCTTGCCCCCCAGTAAATCTAAAGGCAATGACACATCTTTGGTAATAATCCGGGCTGGAGCAGACAAATATTTATCTCCTGCCAGCTTCACGATCTCTTCATCCGTCAGGGACTCGCACATGACTTCGATCACTTCATCCATGGACAGAGCGGCCTGATAAATCCGAAAATCGGACAGCGAGCCTGCAAAGTCCACATCTGCCGCATACTGAGAGCGTCCAATATAATTGCGGCTATAATTCGCTGGATCTATGAACGAATCAAACCATCTGCGCAGCTTGGCATAATTGCCACTGGATGTCTGACTGATGGAACCGTCAGCCACCTTCTCACCATTCACATATACAATGGGACCCGCACTGCTGCGTGTACCGCCCTGACTGCCAGCTACGGACAAAGCAATATGCATCCATTCCCCACTGGCAAATCCGCGTCCCGGGTCTACAACCAGATCATCGCCTGCATATAACGTGCCTCGCATCTGACGAGTCAGAAATAAATAAGGACCCTTCTCACCTTTACCGAAGTCGAAAATCCGCTCCCACACGTTTGATCCCTTGCCCAAATGGACCCATGCTGTAACTGTCACTCCGGTGTTGTCGCTTACATTTTGCAGCAAATTCGAAGGCAGCTCCAAATAGGATGTTCCGTTTGATCCTCCGGTAAAAGTTACCGCCCATCTGCCATTCACTTCAGAAATGTGGGGCGATTTCTCTCCTGCAGCTGCTCCAACGTGCCCGTTCCCTGAACTATCCTTGCCAATGTCGGCTGCATCTTCAAACTTGTAGTGTGCAATTAGTTGATTATGAAATGTAGTCATGTTCATTCCTCCTATGTAGCATAAATTATCGTAGGTAAGTCTTCTTTAATTCGTATAAATATAAATTGATTAATAAATTTATAAACACATGATCTAATCGTATAGTATCTTATTCCGCGTAAAGATTTCAATCCCAAAATCACAAAAATCCTTTGTATGATAGGAATTATTTCGAATACATCGACCTTTTGCCTATCTCCCTTTCCATCTTAAAGTCACTCTAACCCTGATATTTATGGTTTACAAACATATAAATTGATTGATAATATATCAAATGAAAGCGCTTGATAATTGATGAGAACCCAAAGGAGGGCTGCCCGACCAAATAACGTTTATGGCAATGCATAGGGTTATTTTTCATTTCAGGTATTGGGAAAGGGGAAACGTATGAAACGTTATTGGGTAAGCGTACTTCACATTTCTTTACTGAGCTCTGCACTACTTACGACAACAGCTTTGGCTCCTGTCTCCGTATTCGCGGACAGTCCGGGGGCAATCAGTTCCAGCCCGCAAGTTTCCACATCCATTGAAAATGCGGTTCCAGCATTCAGGAATGTTTCCGTTCATGACCCTTCCGTTATTAAGGTGGGTGATACCTTTTATATTTTTGGTTCACATCTTCAAGTGGCAAAGTCCAAGGATTTGATGAATTGGGATTCGGTCGCATCCGGAGTTACGGATGACAACCCTGTTGTCCCTAATGTAACCAAGGAATTCGCTGAAGCCCTGCAATGGGCGCAGACGGATACGTTATGGGCAGCAGATGTCATCCAGTTGGCGGATGGCAAATTCTATATGTACTATAATGCGTGCAAAGGGGACTCTCCCCGCTCAGCGTTAGGCGTTGCTGTGGCAGACAACATTGAGGGGCCTTATAAGGATCAGGGTATTCTGCTCAAATCCGGCATGTGGGATGAGATCAGTGAGGATGGCACCATATATGATGCAACCATACATCCGAATGTGGTCGATCCCGATGTATTTTTCGATAAAAACGGCAAGCTCTGGATGGTATACGGTTCCTATTCCGGGGGGATTTTCATCCTGGAGATGGACGAAACGACGGGGAAACCTCTTCCTAATCAGGGTTATGGCAAAAAACTGACCGGAGGCAATCACAGCCGAATTGAAGCACCTTATATGCTCTATAGTCCCGAAACCGACTATTATTATCTGTATCTGTCCTATGGCGGATTGGGTGCTGACGGGGGATATAATATTCGGGTAGCTCGCTCCAAAACACCTGACGGCCCTTTCCTCGATGCTGAAGGAAACGATATGATTAACGTCAAGGCGGACAAGGACAAACCCTTGTTTGATGACCGCTCGATCGAGCCTTTTGGCGTCAAATTACTGGGAAACTTCCTGTTTCAAAGACAGATCGGTGACCCAGGCACAGGTCAAGGTATCGGCTATGTATCACCAGGACATAACTCCGCTTATGTTGACGCTGAAACGGGAAAACAATTTCTGATCTTCCATTCCCGCTTTCCAGGACGCGGAGAAGAGCATGAAGTCCGCGTACATGAGATGCATATGAACTCGGAAGGATGGCCTGTCGTTTCTCCTTACCGCTATGCGGCACTAGAAGAAAACACTGCCCAACTGACAACCCACGAGATTGCTGGTCAGTACAAATGGGTAAATCACGGGAAGGAAATCACGGCCGAGATCAAATCTTCACAGACTGTTCAGTTCTCAGCAGATGGGCAGATCAGTGGTGCGGTGACAGGAACATGGAGTCTTGAGGCAGACAATCAGGTGCAAATCACATCGAATAATGTTGTGTATAAAGGTGTCTTCACGCACGAATGGGAGCCAGATTCCCAGAAGACGATTCTGACCTTTAGCGCTCTCTCCTCCTCTGGCGTGGCAATCTGGGGAAGTCAGATGGCTGCACTGAAGGATCAGGATATTGTCAATGCGGTTAAAAAAGATCTGAGCATCGGCGACACAGGGAACATATTCTTCAACCTGTCCCTCCCGACCAAAGGAACTCGTGATGCAGAGATTACGTGGAAATCTTCCAACACCTCTGCGCTGTCAGCTATCGGAGTAGTGAATCGTCCTCGCACGGGTAAGGGAGATGCCAAGGTGGCATTAACGGCAACGATTCGCAAAGGTAGTGCGGTAAGCTCCAAAACGTTTAACGTTATCATTCCACAGCAAGCGGTTAGTCCTTTGCTTGGAGAATATACTTTTGAACAAAAGAAACTTGCCAAAATCGCACAGGATTTCAGCAAAAATAAATATCATGGACAAGCCTTTAATGTGGTGACTTCTGCTATTAGCAGCAAGAATCAGGCTGCTGCTTTTAATGGAACCGACGGCTACATCCAGCTGCCCGGAATCATTACCGACACGAACGATTTTACCTTTAGTGCATGGGTCAACTGGAGTGGCGGCGGAGCCTGGCAGCGAATTTTCGACTATGGAAATGGCCTAACCCGACATATGTTCCTTACTCCTGCCCAGCATACCGGAGCTCTACAATTCACCATTCATGATCAGGGACAGGATCAGAGCCTGATTGCTGCTGAACCGCTGCCCTCCAACCAATGGGTGCATGTCGCAGTTACCCTTCAAGGAGATACCGGCACGTTGTATGTGAATGGAAAAGTCGTAGCAAGCAGCACGGAAATCACGTTTAACCCGAAAAATCTGCAAGTAACGGAAGCTTATTTGGGCAAAAGCCGCTATACAGCCGATCCCTTCTATAAAGGCTCAATGGATAACGTAAAAGTATATGATAAAGCGTTAACCTCTACAGAAATTCAGCGTCTGGCAAAAGAAAAGCCTTAATTTATTCAAAGCCTTACGCATGGAATTGATTTGAAATAACAAAAACGCCAATCTATCGGTCGAATTCACAGACTGTTGTATTGGCGTTTTATTTCATTTCACTTTGAATAATGAATGACCATGCTTAATTTATTCGCAGAGGCTCCCGAATTTTTATAGCCATGAGCCTTATCCGCGCGAAAACGAATCGACTCCCCTTGTTTTACCGTATAATCCTCCTCCCCAACCCGAATCGTTACTTCTCCTTCAAAAACCGTAATAAATTCCTCTGCCCCTTCTATATGCGGTTCAGCATTCAAAGAAGACTCTTCATCCATTTCCATCATGTACATTTCAAAACGCCGCCCCTCTTCGAAGGTAAAATGCGGATAAATGCGAATCTTCCCCTCATCCTCCATCAATGCTTGAATATCACTGCCAGTTACAACTGTAGTATCCGACTTCGGCTCGTGGATCAAGGCGGTAAAAGAAATTTTCAGGCCGTTTGCAATTTTCCAGACTGTCGCAATTGTAGGGTTGGATTCACCCCTTTCAATCTGACCAAGCATCGTCTTGCTGATTCCCGACATCTCGGCAACCTTGTCCAGACTAAGCTTTCTTTGTTCCCTGAGCTGCTTCAGATTCTGTGCCAGAACAACATTAATGTTTTTCATTATTAAGTCACCTCTGTTTGAAAAATTATATTGTGCTATATAGCGTACATATTGTACAATTATAAAGAACGTGCGTTATAACGTACATTCCATTTAAATATAACATACAAGAAGAATGAAATGTGGAGGACTTATGAATATCTTACCGTTACTGACTTACGCAATTGTGGCTTCATTCACTCCGGGTCCCAACAACATCATCGCCATGACGCATGCAAGAAACGAAGGTTTCAAAAAAATTGTTCCGTTTATTGCCGGCGTAGCAGCTGGCTGCCTGCTTATTATGTTTCTGTCCAGTTATTTCAACCTTATTCTGCATCAATACATCCCTAGGATCAAACCGGTCCTGAACATATTGGGGTGTGTATACATGATCTATTTGGGGATCAAAATTATGCGAAGTAAACCTGTGAATGCCAAAGATCCTAAGGTCAATCGTTTTACGTTTCTCTTTGGCTTCACCCTGCAATTCATCAACCCCAAAGTCATTCTGTATGGTCTTACGGCCATCTCGGTATTTGTTATGCCTCTCGGAGACTCTCATGTTCATATGATCGCATTTTCGTTGCTTCTAACCATCATTGGCATTAGTGCCAATATGACTTGGGGGTTATGCGGTATGTTATTTCAGAGCTTTTTATTGAAATATGAGCGTCCTTTTAATATCGTGATGGGTGTTTTGCTCATCTATAGCGCTTTATCCATTTTAAAATAAATGCAAGAGAAAAAGCGTCCTCCCCTCTCATGAGTTGGACGCTATTTTATTTATTTCAAATTACCTAGTTTGATCTCCACCACGGTTGGCTTGGGTAAGCTCCCATATGCAGTACAACCTTCTCACCGATTTTGGGCGTTGCAATGGAGACATTCAAGGCATGTGCAGCCTTGGTGATCCGTTCAACCGGCTCGTTCCAGGCATGATAAGCAAGCGTAAATGCGGCCCAATGAATCGGAATGAGCAGCCCTCCCCTTACATCCAAGTGTGCCTGTACCGTTTCTTCCGGCATCATATGAATGTTGGACCAACGCTCATCATATTGTCCACATTCCATCAGGGTCAGGTCAAAGGGTCCATACTTACTGCCGATCTCCTTAAAATGAGGACCGTATCCGCTGTCGCCGCTAAAGAAAACCTTCGTTTCTTGTCCAGCAATAACCCACGAACACCATAGTGTCGAATTGCGGTCCAACAACCCCCTGCCCGAGAAATGTCGCGCCGGCGTGCAGGCTAATGTCAAACCTTTGAAGGATAGCTCATCCCACCAGTTATGTTCGGTAATCTGTTCCGAGGGCACACCCAGTTGAATCAGTCTTCGACGCACGCCAAGGGGGACGATAAATCGCTGTGTTTTATTTTTCAATCTGCGGATGGAGGAATAGTCCAGATGATCATAGTGGTCATGCGATATAATGATTGCATCCAAGGCTGGAAAGTCCTCGGGTTGAATCGGCAGGTTAGTGCTGTATCGTTTCGTACCCGCCCAGGATACAGGAGATGGACGGTTGCCCAGCATCGGATCAAAGAGCAATCTGTGTCCTTCAATCTCAAGCAAAAATGCGGAATGACCGAACCATGTCACCTGTGGATGATCGGATACATGCAGCGATTCCGCTGGTTCATATTTCTCCACAGGAATATCACCCGCAGGTCTTCGCTCTATACTTCTCCGCATGGAATCTTTCAACATGCTCACAAGGGAGCTGAAGCTCATACTTGCCGATGTCGGTACCTGATTTTCGTATTTTGTCATTATTCATACCTTCTGTTCTCTATAATCAGTCATTCAAGCAATAATTCAATCTTGAGTAAAACAGGAGTAATATTAGCCTTTATATTAAATCATTGCTCGTTTATAATCAATTTGCCTTGAAGAGGTTGAACGTCGAAGATTTAAAGCCCACCGACGAGCATCTCCACAGGACTATATCACTAATAACTATTAAAAAAAATAATTAAGGTGGAATTAAGACTCTGTTTTCTCTCCAATAAGATTGGGCATATATGATAGAGAAAATACAACAGAGAGTATGTGAGAGAACATGAAAAAGTGGCGCAAGAGATTCGTTAAATTTTTGATATTTGACCTCGTGATCGTTCTATTGCTCCTGAGTACCGGTCTCATCTACCAACAAGTGGGTGCGAGAGAGGACGCAAAAATACTTGTCCCTCCTGGAAAGCTGTACAAGGTACATGGTGACAATATGCATTTATACACTGGTGGAGAAGGTGATGTAACTGTAGTACTTGCCTCCGGCTGGGGTACTGCTAATCCCTATGTGGATTATTATCCATTATATGAAAAGCTCGCTCCCAATACAAAATTCGCTGTATATGATCGCTTTGGATACGGTTATAGCGATAGGACCGACAAAAAACGTGATGTCGATACTGTGGCCGATGAATTGCACGAGTTATTAGAGGTATCTGGGCAAAAACCGCCATACGTTCTGGTGGGGCACTCCCTCGGCTCGTTGGAAACGCTCCGGTTTGCGCAAAAATATCCGGATGAAGTACAAGGTATTGTCATGATTGATGGTGGAAGTCCAGAACATTACGCCAATGACACTAGCGATACGGCAAGTGTGATTGGTGGCTTCATGAACCAATTCCGGATCAAAACCGGTTTGCTTCGTTTGAGTTTACAGTCTGACGCTGTTGTGGAAGCCTCCAATGCCAATCGTAATGAGCTGAAACTTGTGCCCGATAATCTGAAGAAATTGGATACCACTGCGCTGTTGCACAACTATGGGAATGCGAACACGGTGGATGAGTTACGTGAAATGTCTGCCAATGCCAAAGTTGTCGTTGATAACAAAAAGCCCTTCCCGTTTCCGCTTACCATACTGACCGCAGATTACTTCGGAGCAAGTGAACCAGAATGGGATAAAACGCAGGCTGAATTTACATCCTGGTCGGAACACTCCAAACATGTAACTGTTAAGGATACCGAGCATTATATTCATCAATATCACCCGGATCTTGTTGCCAATGAAATATTGGAACTGGTCAAGAAATAGACTCCCTGAACCAACATTGAATAAGCAGTACAAGGAAACGTTAAAAAAGCAATACCATTTTTTCAACATAAAACCCTAACGATTCGGGTAATCGTTAGGGTTTTTATTTCGTTAAAATCGTTATTGTGCTAAGGCCATTCTCGGTGTATGCGATCTGAAATGTGCTAAGGCCTCTTGGACCTCCGTGGTCGTAAGACCGTGTCGATCAAAATAATGCACGACCTCCTCCAGATCAGTTTCATCGCCGCTGTAAATCCGCTCAATTTTCCGAATGATATTATGTTGTAATCGCTCCCGCAACCGCATACAACTGACAGGTTCACATAGCCAAAAATCAGTTCGCTTGACCTCCCCTGTTGCAGTCCATAACAAATTTTCATATCGAATGACGTCCCAATCACGATAACCTGCCTGAATCTGTTGAAGTTCTGTTGAAAACAGATCATATATCAGATTGTGCGGTATGTGTCCGTACGTTGCACGATACTCGCTCAGATTGAATCCTTCAATCCATTCTGTAAGCACAAAATTCCCAGAAGCGTACGCATACAATTCAGGAACATGAGGGTTGTTTTGCAATGACAAGAGCGCCTCACACTCCAATTCTCCATCCACTTTTCCACGAGGTGTATACACCTTAAGGCAGTATTCTTGTAAACGATAGACTACCGACTGTTTTCCCATTAGCGAAGCTTGCATGGTCAGATGACCATTTTTCTCATAGCGATCTAGCAGATGTTCAATATTCGCAGGTACAGATTTAACAATTCTCATAAAGACGTCTCCTTGATTATAAAATATATTCTAAAACGTTTTCTTCTATCCGTTATTATTAATCTACTCTCTATATTATCTTTAAAATTTCATATGAACATATACTATTTCGCCAGAACATGAACTATTTGCTTTCATCATCAAGATTTTTTCTATCCACCTAGCAGGTTTATTTTCACTCTAATGGTTGGAACCCGTTTCATGTCAAGGTACAAAAAAACGATGCCCTCCTGTTGTAGAGAGAGCATCGTTTCATTTCATATATGGCTTTCAATTAATGCATAGGACCTTGTTGTCCCTGCTGAGCACCGACCTTCACTCGTTTCACAAAGATCGAAATGATCAGTCCAATGACAGCAAGAACCAGTGCGAAAACAAATGCATTTTGTACACCGGATGTGAAACCTGCCAACTGATTTTCTGGACTCTCAGGGTCTGTCACACCGCTCAAGAAGCGGGTCTGACCTGCGCTCAGTATACTTACCGCAACAGCTGTACCAATAGCTCCCGATACCTGCTGCAATGTATTCATGATCGCCGTTCCGTGAGGATAAAATGCAGGTGGCAATTGATTCAAGCCGTTGGTTTGTGCAGGCATCATGATCATTGAAATACCGATCATCATAAACACATGCAGCGTAATAATTTTGCTCAGAGTCGTAGTTGGAGTAATTCCTGTGTACATGAAGAGTACAACAGTTACGATCGCAAGACCGATAATCACAAGCCACTTCGGACCGAATTTGTCAAACAGGCGTCCCATAACCGGGGACAAGAATCCATTCAGCAAGCTGCCTGGCAGCAGTACCAGACCGGCAGTCAGTGCCGTAACCGCCATACCTTGTTGCAGGTACATCGGCAGGATCAGCATGGATGACAACATCATCATCATACAAAGGAAGATCAGAATCAAGCCGATTGTAAACATTGGATATTTGAACGCCCGCAGATCCATCATCGGCTGTTTCATTCGCAATTGACGGATGCTGAACAGCAGCAAAGATAATACTCCGATAACCAATGTGGCTACAACGATAGGACTGGTCCAGCCACCGCCACTATCCCCATGTCCTCCTGCACTACTGAATCCGTACACGATGCCACCAAAACCAAGTGTGGAAAGTACAATGGAAAGAACATCAATTTTGGGCTTGGTCAAATTCGAAATATTCGGTAAGAACAGCAAGCCGCATACCAATGAAATAATGAAGAACGGCAAGGAGATCCAGAAAATCCAGTGCCAGCTCAGATTGGCCAGAATCAGACCCGAAATACTCGGACCACTTGCTGGTGCAAACATAATAACCAAACCGATCAATCCCATGGCAGCGCCACGTTTTTCAATCGGGAAGATAACCAATATGGTGTTGAACATTAGTGGCAGTAACAGAGCCGTACCTACAGCCTGCAATACCCGCGCCACCAACAGAATTTCAAAGCTCGGTGCAATAGCAGCAACTAGCGTTCCTGCAATCGAAAAAATCAGAGAAGTTGTGAACAACTGTCTCGTTGAAAACCATTGTAACAGCATACCGGAAACCGGCACCAAAATACCCAAAACGAGCAAATAACCTGTTGTTAACCATTGAATGGTCGTTGGTCCCACTTCGAGCAAGCCCATAAGCGGTGTCAATGCCACATTTAGTGCTGTTTCACCGAACAGACCAATAAAACCGCTAAGTAGCATGGCGAATAAAATCGGAAATACTTTATATTGTTTTGTTTCTTGTTGATCCTGTACAGAACCAGCCTTCATGGAAGCCTCCACGATCCCATCCTCCTCAAACGATCTGACGATTTCTATTTCTCTTTACGAAGCTTATTGCTTCTCTTTTGCATTCTTCGCCACAACGGACAAATAATCAGCAGCCGTCAGCAAGGGCTGTTTGTCCTGGTTGGTCAAGCTGATAATCAACGCGCCCTCCATTAAGGAAATGACGAGTAGTCCCATCTCTTGTGCTTTCTTTTCACCTATGCCATCCAAAATCAGATGTTTCGTAATGATACGCTGCCATCCGGCAAATACGTCCTGACAGGCAATTCGCAATTGATGACTGATACATGAGGTTTCCACGGCTGCCCAGAAACTAAATGGAAGAAAACCTGTAAAACCTGCCGCTTCCGTTTCAATCGCCAAGTCATGAATAAATTGCTGAATCGCATCCCCCGTATTATCATGAGCAGCAAACACTTCTTCAAACTTCTGCAGAATGTTTTCATTGGCTTTTTGAATGCACTCGTGAGCGAGCTCTTCCTTGCCATGTGGGAAATAATGATATAACGAGCCTTTTGGCGTACTGCTCTCCTTAATAATCTGATTTAGACCGGTCGCATGATATCCTTGTGAAAAAAACAGTCTGGCTGCTGTGCTGACGATGAGTTCTCTAGCATTAGACTTTTCACTCAATAAAGCCACATCCTTAAATGAATTATAACAATCGGTCTATATAATTAAAACCGTTTCGAAAACTAGTGTCAACCCTATTATTTAGGCTGATTCGCATGAAAGCATTTTCATATTAGTTTCTATATGTATAACTATTTTTTTCTCATTATCGCTTTTTTTGCACTCAGATCTGTGAAAACAGTGAACTTTTCAACATATCCGAATAAACATACATCAGTGTGAATTACACTTAATTCCATTGTGAGAAAAGGAGTGAGAAAATTTGGCAGTCTTGCTTACTGGCCCTATTGATAATAGTCCTGTAAACGGGGTAAGGCCTACCCAGACCGTTTCAATTAAAATTGAAAATCAGAATACTGTGAATGCTGCAACGATACTCATCCAAGGATATTCATTAACTACCAGCAGGATTTTATATGTAAGTGAACAATTTACGATCTTACCCGGTGCAGTAGCTACTCGAGATTATTTTGCCAATATTAGCAGCTACGAGTACGTTGTTACTATTACGGGAGCATCCCCCCAGGACAATTTAGTTTCGATTTGGGGTAAAAACAGTATCGGTGCTTTGGTTGCTGCTCACCGACTCGTTTATTCCGAATTATTTGGCAGCGAGAATTCTATTGAGCTACTGGAGCGACAGGAACGACTGGCGCAACAGGACTTATGGGTGCGACAGGGGTCACAGGCTCTACGGGCTCTACAGGTGCGAAGGGCCTTACTGGAGATACAGGAACGACTGGAGCGACCGGCGGATCAGGTCCTACCGGGACTACAGGCATTTCCGGCTCGACAGGAGTTACGGGTGCAACAGGAATTACAGGCTCTACAGGAGTAACAGGTGCGACGGGTCTCACTGGAGATACCGGTACGACAGGTGCAACGGGGGCAATGGGCCTTACCGGAGCGACGGGTATTTCCGGCTCGACAGGAAACACAGGGGCAACGGGGGCATCAGGAAACACGGGGACAACAGGCGTTACTGGAGATACGGGGGCGACAGGGGCAACTGGCGCAACTGGTGCGACGGGCCCTACCGGAGCGACGGGTATTTCCGGCTCGACAGGAGCTACAGGAGCTACGGGGGCAACAGGAAACACAGGGACAACAGGCGTTACCGGAGATACGGGAGCGACAGGAGCAACTGGCCCAACTGGTGCGACGGGCCCTACCGGAGCGACGGGTATTTCCGGCTCGACAGGAGCTACGGGAGCTACGGGGGCAACAGGTCCCACAGGTGATACAGGTCCATCTGGCGGCCCAGAAGGCCCTACAGGTGCAACTGGTGCGACGGGTATTACAGGAGCCACAGGAGCCACTGGAGCTACTGGTACCGGAGCTACTGGAGCTACTGGCTCTACGGGAGCTACGGGTACAGTTCAACCCAATCCCTTTGATGTGTATGTTTTGCAAGGCGCGGTGGGTGGAGATGGAACGCAGGCCAGTCCTTTTGGAACGATTCAACAAGGTGTAACTGCGGTATCTCCAACGAGTACTGTTCATATTCTTGGTGGAACATACCCCATCACTACGAATATTACCATTAATAAAGCTGGAATAACGCTAAAAGGTTATCCAAGTACAGTCATCCTTTTGCAAGCTGCTGTCATCCCTTTCACCATCATTGGAAGCGGAGTAACTGTAGACGGATTAACGATCACGAGTGATAACCCTTATGCTGTTGAGTTTATTCAATTAGGCGGGACCAATCATACCGTAAAAAATAATACGATATTTGGCCCACCTCAAGCAGGCCCCTCCTCAGGTTGGGTCGTCAATCGGGGGCTCGTGACCCAGATCGGAAACATGACCGGATTGATTGTAAGAAATAATATTTTTTATTCTTTGCGTCAGCCAGCCTATTTTAACCCGAATACAACCGGAGAAATTATTAGCAATGTTGTTTATAACACCAGAGGATTTGTTAATGATCAGGCCATCATGGTCTTCTCTGGAAATTCATGGGGCAGCCCAGTAAATGCCGTGGATATCGCACTGCTTGTAGGCACAATAACAGGACCTCCTTTCGACCCACTTACTGATTTGAGCGCCAACAATAGCTCTGCAACAATTCAGGATTCACGGTAAGATTCTCTTTGGAATTGAGTAAACTTAAATTTCATTGGAGGGCGTATGCCCTCTATTTTCCATCTCTCATTTTCGAAAAAAGTTCTTTAAGACTTGCATCAAAAATCATTTTATCTTCTAAAATCAGCTCACACTTTCATAGAAGTTGCTCACGTACAGACCTTTAGCTGAATTTACGGCTCGTTTACCAGCCCATATATCCTGTACGTAACGCCCTTCCGATTGAAGCTGATTGATCCTATCTTATGCCAATGATTCTGTGATTCTGCACACAACAAAAAAAAGCGAGAGTAGTTCCTCGCTTTTTTTGTGTATCATTTTTTAAATGGGATGTTTAAGTCTTATTACACCCCTACTAGCTCTACCCATTTAGAATCCTCTTTTTCAAAATACGATTCACTTGCTCTGAGTTGGCTAGCATTAGGATAAGGAAAACAAGTACAACCAGCGGGAAAAAGCCGATATTGGTTTTCGCAGCAAGCACGCCAAAAAGCGGAGGAAGCAATGTAGTTCCTGTGTATGCCAGTGCCATCTGGTATCCCATTAATCGGGCAGAATTCGCTTTGCCGAATCGAGCTGGAGTTTCATGAAGAAGTCCGGGATAGATGGGTGCAAGCCCCAATCCAATCAGCATAAATCCAGCCAGCGCAAACGAAATCGATAATGGAAGCAATAAAATGACTCCACCCACAATGGCGGTCACTTGACCCGCCAGAATTAATACCCGATTTTTTATTTTTAATGTGATAAAGCCTGTAATCAACCTTCCTATCGTAATACCACCGTAGTATAAGGAGATCCATCCTGCAGCCGTTTCTGCCGAGATATTTCTTGCTCCTACCAGATAGCTGGCTCCCCATAAACCGACCGTCGTCTCGACGCCACAATAAAACAGAAATGCGATCAGGGAGTTTTTGACTCCCTTAATCTTCAATACATTCCGTTCGGGTCTATCCTCACGCTGTACTAACGTGTTGTCTGCTTGCACATGATCTGTTTCGTTGTTCAGACTCGCACTCTCCCGACTTGCAGCAACACGCTTCCACAACGGCAACGTGGCAAACAAAATCAGGACTAGACAGCACTGGACCACGGCTACAGCTGTATACCCGCTTCTCCAGGAATGATGTTCCGCAATGTAATACGACATAATAATCGGCCCTGTCGTCGCGCCAACACCCCAGAAACAGTGCAGCCAGTTCATATGGTGTGCTTTGTAATGCTCTGCGACATAATGATTCAGTGCGGCATCCACGGCACCGGCCCCTAGACCGAGCGGAATGGCAAGAATGACGAGCCATACCAATGAAGGTGCGAAGGAAAATCCAAGGAGTGCTCCGGCGGTCAAACAACAGCTAATTAACGTAACCTTGCCTGTTCCCCATTTTTGAATAACCGTGCCGCTAGCCAAGCTTGAGACGATAGTTCCCCCTGCAACGACCATCGACAGAATTCCTGCTGACCCAAACGAAGCGCCAAGTTCAGACCACATGACGGGCCATGCCGAACCAAGCAAGGAGTCCGGAATCCCCAAACTGATAAACGCAAGGTAGATAATGATAAGAAACCAAGTTGCCATAATTAGATCCCTTCCCTGCATATAAATTAAAAGTAAATGAACACAATAATGCTAGTGAACTACTTTATTTATATACTTTATAAAGTTATTTTATTATATTGCGTCAAAAATTTTTCTTTGTCAATAGATCGTATCTGCCAAATTAACACAGCCGCCGATCTAGTTGAGAACTCCAGATCAGCGGCTGTTTTTCGACATAAGAAAAAGGCGGCTATTGCCGCCTCCTTTTTAACGTGTCTTCGAATACTGGGCCTGCCTTCTTCATAAATCATGCCCTTCAGGCAGCAGTATATCTTGAAAGATGAAATTGTACATCGTTATTCTATGGGTTTAGATGTTTACCGCGCTCATCCCAGGCTTCCATATTTAGCTCACTGTTGATCGTTACAGCGGTTAATGCACCAAGGGACGCCGCAGTAATGGCCTGGTACAACTCCGATGCTGCATCTCCAGCGCTGAACAGACCCGGTACGGTTGTTTTGCCGAAATCATCTACAACGACTGTACCCGCATCCGTAACCTCACAGCCTATCGTCTGCGGCAGTTCTGATCCAGCCGTTAGTTTCGGTCCAAAGAAAATCCCCGTGCACGAGATTTCGGTACCATCGTCTAACACCACTTGCTGCACCATACCATCGCTTGATTCAATAGATTGAATTGGAGAGTCCCATACCGGGACACCATGCTGCTTCAATTCCTCCCGCTGCTCATCCGTCAATTCATCAGGTCCATTCGTGCAAATGGTAAACTGGCTTGTCCAGCCCGAGATCGTCTTGGCCATATGAAATGCCTTGGCTCCATTCACAATGATGACAAGCCGTTGATCTCTTAATTCCCATCCATCGCAATAAGGGCAGACAAAAGCACTCTTGCCATATACCTCTTTCAACCCGTTAATATCCAGCGGCAGGTCTTTTTTCCCTACTGCAAACAAAATTTTCTTCGTGTGATAGACGACTCCTTGGGCCGTTGTAACTTGAAAATCACCATCTGTTCCTGTCACTGAAGTCGCTGTGTCCCCTACAAAATGAACGGACGGGTAAGCGCTAATCTGTTCTTTCGCAACCTTCCGAAATTCACGTGGACTTGCACCATCTCTTGTCAGAAAACCGTGTGTTTCACGCGTAACCCAATTACGGGGACGTTCATCATCTATGACCACAACATGTTTGCGAGCTCGTCCTAGTACAAGTGCAGCATTAAGACCCGCTGGTCCTCCGCCTATAATTAATACATCCATCTTTTGATCCATATTTAACACCCTTTCCAGATATTCAATGTCCTTTATTGTTACAAAAAAAACCTATACTGATTACATCCTGCCTCCTGCAGCTGTTCTTTAATAGAAACAATGCAAGACGAGATCACTTAATACCATTAAGGATCTCTTATATCTACAATAAACAAATAAAGCTCAACATGCAAGAAAAATATGCTTCTCTTGTTATCCCTGCTATTCGGTTTCAATGACCTGTATCACAGAAAATCATTTTTAACAATTAAAAAAAACCTTGTTTTTAAATTGTTCACAATCAAATGACATTATTTTAAATACTAAATCGTTAATTAATTCACATACTGTATTGAGTGCTATAATAAAACCACGAGATATATAAGTATAGATATAGGAAGTGAGTTCTTGAAAACATTGAATAAAGGGGCACGGTCCGAAATCAGCCTGGAGTACACTAGCTCGATTCCGAAAGTATTTTTTGATACGATCAAGATCGGAATCATCAAATCCAATCTGATCGCCATGTTTGCCGGTTTAAGTTTGGCTTTGTATGTATTTGATGCATCTATTTTAGCAAATATTGTACCCATTATCCTATCTGTTATCGGGTCTTCCCTGATTATTGGAGCGGCCGGGGTGTTTAACAATTTGTATGATCGGGATATCGATGCGATCATGGAACGCACCAAAACACGTCCAACGGTAACTGGTCGTGTAGATACCAAAACAGGTTTGATCCTCGGTATTGCCATTACGATTATCGGGGGCATCATGTTGTATATCGCTTCCCCTTCGGCTGCCGTATTCGGCATATTGGGACTGCTGTTGTACGTGTTCCCTTATACGATGTGGACCAAGCGGACAACGGTATACAATACGGAAGTTGGAAGTCTTTCAGGCGCTGTTCCTCCACTCATTGGTTGGGCAGCCATTTCACCTGAGCTGGGTCACTATGAAATTTGGGCTTTGGTCGTTACCATGCTGTTGTGGCAGATGCCTCACTTCTATGGCATTGCCATTCGGAGATTCGATGAATACAAAGCGGCTGGTGTTCCCATGCTTCCTGTTGTAAAAGGAATCAGACGGACATACATCCAGACGAATGTTTATCTGGTATTGTTGCTATTCTCCAGCTTCTTGTTCTGGCCGATGAGTCCGTTTATTGCCATTGTTGCGTTTTTGGTAAGCCTGGCCTGGCTTATTCTTAGTGTGGCAACCTTCGATAAGAAAGAAACCAAGAAATGGTCACATAAAATGTTTATTTTCTCCATTAACCACATTACGATCATCTTCCTGGTCATCATTGCGTATTCATTGATTGCACAGCTGATCAAATAAAGGTGGACCCAATGAGCAATAATAAAAGCCGTACAGATCTTAACTCTTTCGAAAAGAGTTGTCTGTACGGCTTTTTTCATTTTTTTATCGTATATCTTATCCTAACCCACTTTAACCGGTGTTTGTTCACCTTGCCAAAGCAGCTGCATCTCTTCATTAGTGGCAAGCAAATCTGATAAGCTGCCCTCGGCTTCAATTCGTCCATCCTTCATGACGATGATATGATCTGCCTTCGCAAGTGCTGCTCTGCGGTGAGACACCGCAATACAGGTGACATCTGGCTCCTGGAACAAACCTTCCCAGACCTGCTGCTCGGTTTCCACATCCAGCGCACTGGACAGATCATCGAAGATGAACAGGTCTGCTTCCGTCATCAGCATGCGTCCGGTAGCCGCGCGTTGAATCTGACCACCCGACAGCATGACACCTCTTGGACCTACGGACGTTTCGAGTCCTTGATCCAGGTTTTGAATATCTTTATCCATAACAGCCAAACGAATGGCTTTTGCAAGTGCGATTTCCGTACGGCCCTGTTTGCCCTGAACAATATTCTCTTTCAGCGTATCACTGAACAGTCGGGGTACTTGCGGCGTATATGCTGCTCTAGGCGGCATCAGGAAGGTAGCGGGATCTACATCTGTACCATTCCATCGAATTGAACCCTCCTGTTTGGGCAGCAGTCCCAGAAGTGTGCGGACCAGAGTCGATTTGCCAGAACCGATCCGTCCAGTGATGACCAGAAATTGTCCCCGCTTCACACGGAAGCTGATATCCTGTATTCCATTTGCGGAATGAGGATATTGGTACGCCAGATTGCTGATCTCCAGCTCTCTTAGCTTCTCTTTGGGATCTCTCTGTTCATCAGGAAGCTCAGGCGGATCTTCATTCAGATACGTCTCTCTGAAATCCATGATCCGGTCTTCCTCACCAGGACGAAACAAGGTTCGCATGCGGTCAAAAGATACTTTGAGCCGTTTATGCTGGAATACCATATAGCCAAACAATGAAATACTAAAGCCAATATTGGCAAGATAACTGGTGAACAAAGCAAAGTTACCTACGGTGAAATTGCCGGATTTCATCTCGGCCGCACACATCAGGAGAATGAGACCTGTACATATACTGAGCACATGCTGATTAAGTGATCTCATCCACTGTTTGAACAGATTATCCCGGAGTGCGGCTTGACGACGTTCTTCATTCAGTTTGTTAAAACGAGTAGAGACATGCTCTTCTGCCTGCCCAAGTTTCAGTGCCTGCACAGCCCCAAAGGTTTCGGCAATGAAACTGGTGATACGTCCTGTCGACTCACGATTGACCTGAGCATATCGACGAGCCCGATTACCAGACAAGTTATTCAGCAACGTTACGACTACCAGTGGCAAAACAGCTACCAAAGTGATTTTCCAGTTAATGTTCGCCATAATGATGATGGATACGATGGCGAACACAAGCCTTCCCCAGAAATCCACCCAGGATTCTACGTACTCAACCACTTCATCCACATCATCCCGAAAGCGACTCATCGCTTCTCCCGGTGAAGCTGGCAGATTACGTCCTGGCCAGCGCATAATACCAGCGAGCATATTGGTACGCAGAATGGCCTGAATATGGTAAATGTACGTAATCCATGCATAGAATGCAGCAAAAAACGTACCTACTCTTACTGCCCTGATCAAAGCAATGAAGATCAGGGGAGCTGCCAGCCACATATAATCACTGGAACCCGTCGTTGCCCGGTCAAAGAACCACTGCATCCCGATCCCTATTGCCAGCGGCAAAGAATGAAATATACACCATAATAATCCGTTGATCAAAAATAGAAAAGGCCTGAATCGAAATAAACGGCCTATAAATCCTGTTACATTCACGCCAATTCCTCCTCTCGCCCCGTAATCAGCAATCTGGCATAATGTGACGACGGATCGCTGGCGAGTGCTTCTCTGGCTCCGAATTCCAGTACCTTGCCATCACCCAGTACCATAATCTGATCGACCTTTTCCAAAGTAGCCAAGCGATGTGCAATGATAATTCCCGTACATTGCTTCATCAACTGATCAATGGCAGACTGAAGCATGCTCTCTGTAGCGGCATCCAGCCGTGAGGAAGGCTCATCGAGAATAACCAGGCTTGGTTCAGTCAGAAATACTCGCGTCAAGGCAAACAATTGAGCTTCCCCTGCGGATAATGAAGAACCGCCTGCCTTCAGATGGGTGTCCAACCCTGCGGGCTGTGATTCAATCCAGTGACTTAATCCAAGTCGATTCGTTGTCTCCTTAATAATCTGATCCGAGACGTCCTGGTTGAACAGCGTTAAATTGTCTCGCAACGTACCGTCGAACAGCTGTACATCCTGCGTAACCATACCAACCCTGTGGTAGAGTGCAGGCAAGGTAAGCTCTGAAATGTCTTTGCCCCCAACTCGAATCGTTCCGCTATCCAGATTATACAGGCGCAGAAGCACCCGACTGAGACTTGACTTGCCGCTACCTGTACGACCGATGATGCCAAGCCGTTCGCCAGGTTTAATGGCAAAGTTAATATTTTGTAACACAGGTTTATCCTCGTTATAACTGAAGTTCACCTGCTTGAATTCCAGACCAAGCGGCCCTTCTGGCAGCTGATCCTCTTTTCCGTTTTCGATCTCACTGCGCAAAGATAACAGCTCTCTTGACCGAAGCATGCCGGATTTGGCCTTCTGAAACTCTTGAACCTGATCGCCCAACATCTCAATCGGATCATTAAGCATCTGGGTGTATTGATATATCAGAAACAGGGTACCGATGCTAATGATGCCTTGCATGTAGTAATGAACACCAAGCAGAAGTACTGCCGTGACTGCGAGTGCGAACAGAATGACCGTTGTATTCCATGGAATCACCCGAAGCAGCCAGGCTTTCCTTCCTTTTTGAAATACAACACGCATCGTACGATAAAAGCGATTCATCACATACG
This sequence comes from Paenibacillus sp. FSL W7-1088, assembly GCF_037969855.1. Classification (NCBI taxonomy): domain Bacteria; kingdom Bacillati; phylum Bacillota; class Bacilli; order Caryophanales; family Paenibacillaceae; genus Paenibacillus; species Paenibacillus sp. FSL W7-1088. The sequence goes on along the minus strand of NZ_CP150216.1, from coordinate 3,149,874 downwards.
GGACATGCCCGTTCGCTTGAACATCTTCAATTCCCGCAATACGCTCTTCAATTAATCCAAACAAGGATGCACTCGCTTCCCGCTCATTTTTGGAAGAGTTTACTCCCAGATTCCGAATGAACACCATAAACAGAATCGATAACAATGTAAACACCGTCATGACGATCGCAATCGGGATGTTTACGGTGAACATAAATCCGAGAATTCCGGCAAGCAAGACAAAGCTTCCCACCACCTGCACAATAAACATCGCGAAGAAGTTGGAGATACTCGTCACATCACCATCCACCCGTTCAATCATTTCTCCCGGCGTCTTCACATTATGAAACCGCATATCCAGACGCAGACAATGCTTCAGGAGATCTCCCCGTAACCGGTTCGTTGCTCGCCAGGCCACATCATTCCCCAGATAACTTACGGCTACTGTAATCAATTGATTTACGACGGCAACAATTAGAAACAATCCGGCAAGCTGGATCAGGTTAGAAAGGATTCCCCCACTTGCCGCTGTATCAATGAATCGTTTGATAATCTGTGGATTCAGGAGCTGCAGCCCTGTTGACGTTAGCAACATCACCATAAGTATGGCCAATCGGCCTTTGACTGGTTTTAGATATTGCAGCAGCCAGGACATGGAGCGTTTCTCTGTTTTGGGCATAGCCCCTCACCCCTTCGTATAACATTTCTTTTCATTTTGGTGATTCAAAGCATTTTGCTCCCTCACTAAGATGAATCATACATAACAACAATAAATGCAACGTTTCCAACTCGTGGATGAATCTTACCAAGTGTATTTACCATTTAACATTCTCCCAATCTCTTTGGCATTCTTCCCGAAATCTTTGCACCCATTGTTCAGAAATCTCGTCTGCGATCGGGTCAAAGAACGGGGGCGATACGGTTACACCGTCAGTCTGAACATCCAAAAAATCTAGCACCTGCATGACGGTCCCTTCGTAATCCTGTATAAAATCCTCATAAACAATTGTCAGCGGCACAATGCCTGACTCGGACAGAAAGTCTTCAATTGCTGCTTCGCACATATTACTCTCCACAAGCAGATGTTTAATCGCATCAAAATTATATTGATCTGCAATATCTTGTAACTGAGGGCTGTCTCCGTGCTTGCGGTGCCATTCACCCGAGACAATGGCTCTCCACCATGACACAGCCAATCTGACTTTGTTGCGACGCGTCATGTAAATGTGCTTGGTGCAATTAGGGAAGCCCGTACTCCATACCTCAGCCCGCGATAACGTTGTTGGCAGACTATAGAGACTGCGGAATGCGTCAATCCATCGTTGTTCAAAATTAATTTTGATGCCGAATACTCCGTTCGACGTTGTTCCCTGATCCCAGATCCGTTCCAGATCTTCACGCTTTAATGTGTCTGGGCTCTTATGCTGATAATGCAACCACTCCCTCGGATATCCTGCGACACCCGTAGAACTTAAGGCTTCACCCAGCAGAGTACTGCCGGTTCGTTGGGAAAACCAAATGGTATAACTTTGAGCAGGTCGTTTCATATCGCTGCCTCTCTTTCTCCCCTTAGGGGTGATTTCCCATCAAAAAGTACTACAAAACCTCCCTTCTATGTGCAACAAATTGGGTGGAATGCATGCAAAAAAGCCATAGATGAACTAATGTTCATCTACAGCTTGTAACAATAAGAGAACCATATGAAATAAGAAGCGTTTCCGGATTTCTCCTCTGCACGCAATAATGATGAGCGTCCACGACAGGGGTGCACAAACATGACTGTCTAAACGCCAACACAAAAAAACATTGGTTAAGTCACTTGCTCATGCGTATTCAGTTATCGATTCAGAATGCGCCCTGTCTGGAACATGTTCATCTTAACCACCCGTCACACATATTTGTTGTTTATTGTAATCGCTCCACTGTAATCCGTCAAGATAATATTAACTCAATTGTTATTTCCTTCATGCCACTGAACATCATATGCTACGATTTCAACGATCATAACCCAAATAGGGAATTTCTCTGAGATTAAACATTAACTGATTCACTTTCCATACTCCATTACTGTAAACAAGTTCAATATTTCGATCATTTACATAATGAGAATCACCCGTTAATGTGTTTCCGATTACGAACGATTGGGATAATGTCGCTGTTGTACTGCTTGTGTAATAGACGGAGGTCTCTGGAGCATCGTACACCATCCAATCACTTACGAGATCCTGCCTTTTGAGAATAAATTTGATTAAATCTTCAGTGAAATAAGGCTTGAAATACGTACTGACCTGCTTAATCTGAGACAAGCCTGAAATTTCATTCAATTTCTCTGACAAAACATTTATTCGTCCCTTGGTTATTTTCACAGAATCAGGTATCTGAATGGTCTCCTCTTGCATACTCACTATCATGTTTTGTTTATTCAAGTGGATGATTGCCTGTTTAGTTTGTGGATTCCACTCTAGCTTGGCTCCTAATATTTGGCTGACAAATCGCAGCGGAACGTATGCTGTATTTCGAATTATTTCAACAGGAGAATCCATTTTGATGATCTGTTCATTCACTCTCGCATTTTTAAAGTTAACCACAAGCCAAATTTCTTTTTCATCCGTTTTAATTCGAATGCTTTTCCCTTCCTTATACCACGTTACATCTGCCCCCAAGTTGCTGGACACAACCCTCAAAGGAATTAGCACCCGGTTATTGGACAATACGCCAGTCCCAATCTCTAACGTGTCATTCTCAGCTAAACTCGGCGTTGAAAACGCGGCAAACATAACACACGCCAGCAATGTTAAGGTGAACTTTTTTAATATCATTTGGAACCCCCATGAGGAAATGTTTAACTAATTAACGCTGATTTCTCAATGAAAGTTATGGTCCCCAAAAAAAAATTAAAACAGCTAATGCTTATGTGTCATACAACTGGCATCGCTTAAGCTAGGCACTCACTTGTATGGGTGTGGTCTCCTTCTCCCTGACTACAAGACGCTTATGGGCTACGATAAGAAAAGGCAGTCCAAGTGCAGTGGTCAGGGCCAGCGGTACAAAAACGAACAGACCATTCCCCGTCCCAAATTGGGTTAATAACAGACCTCCCAGAATCGGTGCCATGACGCTGCCCAAGTTATTGAATCCAATTGTGCCAAAGTACGTCCCTTTCCATTCGGGTTTGGCAATACGGTCAATCAGCACATCCATCATGGTGAACATGAGCACTTCCCCAATGGTGAACAGAATGACACTGATCATCAGCAGCATAACGCCTTCAGCTATGCCAAACAGGAACAGACTTGTAGCGACCAGCACGTTTCCAAGAATGAGAGGTACAACCGGTGGGAATTTGCTGGCCACCCGCACAATCGGGAATTGGATTACAAGCACAGTCAACGCATTGAGTGAAAGCATATAGGAAAACACTTGACTTCCATGTTCAAAAAGAGGATTCTGGGCCACATACTGAGCCAGGGTCGAGCTAAAGTGCCCATACCCGAGCACGCAAAACGTAGTTCCGATAAGTACTGGCAAAAATACACGGTCGCGTCCCGTAGTAGCGAGTGCATCTCGTAAACGAGGTGCAGTGACCTGAACATGTTCCGGCAGATTTGCGCGCTGCAATCGAAATTGCAGGAACAAAACCAGGCCGTAAACGATATATACCAACCCGGAGATCATGAACGGAAATGTAGACTCCGCTGATCCAAGCTGAAGACCGATAATAGGTCCAAACACGACACCCAGATTAATGGCCGCATATCTGAGGTTGAAGACAAGCAGTTTATGTTGTGGTGGAGTAATATCCGATAGAAGTGCACGTGACGTGGGCTCAAACACGGCGCGGCATAAACCGTTTAACGTATTGGCCACAAAAAATACCCACAGGTGCTCAGCTGCTGAAAAGATGAAGAAAACACAGGCCCAGCCAAATACGGAGACCATCATGACCACTTTGCGGCCGATTCGATCGGAAATGTAACCTCCATAAAAGCTGACCATAACCCCCGCCAGAGAACTAACCGCGACGGTAATTCCAGTCTGTGTGGGTGTAGCTCCCAGTACCTGAGTCAGATAAATGGATAAAAACGGGATGCTCATGGACGTCACCAGACGTCCAAACATCGTTCCAACAATGATGGTCCAGGCTAAAGGGTGAATTTGACGTAAATGCTGCTTCATGCGTATGGTTCTCCTGTTCTAGATGTTTTTGTCTCAGATGGGCTACCTATGCCCTATCCCTTTATGTATAATTGTATGGATAAAAGGGGGAAATAAAAGTGTAAGAAAACGTGAGCACATTTCACCCTTTATGAAGGAGCACATTCATATGGATACAGCAACAACCCATTATTTGCGTCTTGCCAGAGCAAAAGAACTTGCTCTTCAATTTCATGAATCGGTTCCGGTAACGATCGAGAGCCTTTCCGCTGCCCTATGCTGCACCCCACGCAACGTGAAGTTTATTCTGCGCAAGCTGGAGGAACAAGGCTTTATTCACTGGCAGCCCGGGCGAGGCCGGGGACATCATTCGGAGATGACATTACTGCGCAGTGTGAATGAGGCACTCGAAGAGAGCTTTCTGGAACTCATGGGCAGAGGTAAAATGAAGGAAGCGATCGAGTTGATCGGCAGCACAGAGAAGAACGACGCTCTCCGGGAACGGCTGCTGAATTCATTGAATAAACAGATGGGATTCCAAAGTCATGTTGAAACAGCTTCCGGTCAGGATGTGCTTCGCATGGTGAGATCACGAAGATTGGCAGACCTTGACCCTGCTTTTGTGTATACTGCTTTTGAAACCTATCTGCTTGGACAGGTATGCAGCACGCTAATCACCTATGACGCCAAAACAGGAACCTTCCTGCCGGATCTGGCGCATATGTGGGAGTACAATGAGGAACAAAGAGTTTGGACTTTCTATCTGCGCAAAGGTGTACGATTCCACCATGGTCGGGTCATGACATCCCGAGATGTCCAATCTGCATTGCAACGCTTGCGCACTGTAGACAGTCCATTCATTTGGCTATACCGGGATATTGAGCATACCGAAGTTGTCGGGGATTACTGCATTCGTTTTTATCTAAGTCGGCCTAATCGCTTCTTCCTGAACTTGCTTAGTTGTGTCTCAATGACGATTCTCCCCTATGATGTCGATGTAACCCAACAATTGATTGGTACCGGACCTTTTCGGATCAATGAAATAAATGAAACGGTACTGGTCATAAGCGCATTCGATGCCTATTATGGAATCCGTCCTCATCTGGATCGAGTAGATATTTGGTTTGTACCCAATCTGGGTCCTTATGAGCGCCATTATGAGTTGCCGGGAACAGACCGACTGAAATTAGCTACAGACGATACAGGGACCAACAGTGTTGATTATCCAGCATCAGGATGCCGATACATGCTGTTTAATTTCCGCAAAGCCGGTATTCACCATCAACTGGAATTTAGGCAAGCCATGCGCATTGTATTCGATCCCGTCGCTTTGGTAAGGGAACTGGGCAGCAATCGAATTACACCGGCAAACAGCTTTCTTCCCTGGAAAAGCGCTGAGCATGCTTGGCGCGAGTCTTCTCTTGAGGATGCCCGTGAGCTCCTGCACATCAGTGGATACCAGGGAGAGAAGATTATCCTTGCGTATACTGTGGCTAAAGACCAAAAAGAAGCAGAATGGCTTAAACAACGCGGAGCCTCCATCGGCTTATGTATTGAGCTGCAACCCTTCGTTGAATTTCCCAATGTGAGGGATACAAGCGAAGCCGACCTGATTATCGCAGAAGAAGTTTTGGAAGATGACTGGCAATTTGGCATGATTAATTTCTTCATCAACAAACGCAACTATTTTCATATTTGTTTATCACCTGATTTACAGTCCGTATTTTATCAACAAATGGAGAATTTCCTTCAGCAAAATGAAGAGCAAAGGGCGTTGCTGCTCAATAAAGCAGAGGATTTGCTTCGCGATAACTGCTGGATATTGTACGGCTGCCACATGAATAAAAAAGCCCTGCTTAATCAAAGTCTCTTTGGCCTTCATACCGCTGAGTTTGGGTTCATGGATATCTCCAAACTATGGATCAAAAATCAGTAATTTAGTGATTCCCGGAATGGGACATAGCAAAAAAAGCCGCTAACATATCTATCGATAAGTTAACGGCTACATTGCTAATCAAAAGTCCCTTCTTACGGAATGTTGAATTGAATGGTATGCAGTGGGATGATTCTTTATTTGGTAAAACTCCTCCATCACTTGCATAATGGATTCACTTTTAATTGGTTTGCTTACATACGCATCCATTCCAGCCTTCAGACATTTGTCCATATCCCCTCGAACTGCGTTTGCAGTAACCGCAACAATATAAGGGCATGCCTCTGGCCGGATTGATTCCTTAATCGCTTTGGTCGCTTCAAATCCATTCAGTCGAGGCATGTGCACATCCATGAACACAATATCGTACGAACTTCGTTTGACAGCTTCCACTGCCTCTAAACCATTCACGACATGATCAACAAGATGTCCTTTCTTCTCAATCATCCGGCGCAGAACAAGCTGGTTCACCTCATTGTCCTCCGCAATCAGAATTCGAAGTTGATCCGTTTTATTCTTTTTCTGTTGTAGATCGTATCTGTTGAATTCCTCCATGTTGCTGGTTTTAAACGACGCTGTAAACATAAATGTGGTCCCCGGATCGCCGGACTCTTCAATCCAGATATCACCCTGCATAAGCTCTACAAGCTTCTTGCTGATGGCCAGTCCAAGTCCCGTACCTTGAGGCTTGCGTGTCATGAAATTCTCCAATTGGTAGAAGGCTTCGAATAAATGCTCCCTTTTCTCCACTGGAATTCCAATCCCTGTATCCTTCACCTTGAACTGAAATTGAATGTCATTGTATTGTTGTCCGGTAACCTTCACCTCGATTTCAATACTGCCTTCCGGGGTGAACTTCACAGCATTGCCGATGATGTTGGTTAGGACCTGTTTTAGACGGTAAGCATCCCCAAACACGGGAACAGGAATGGCGTCATCCAGGCTTAGACGAAGATCCAACTGCTTCTCCCGAATCATTGGCGTTACGATCTTAACCGTCTCCGTCACAATTTCCTTAAGATCGAAGGGTTCATCCATCAAATCGGTTTTACCCGACTCTATTTTGGAAAAGTCCAGAATATCATTAATAATCGCAAGCAACGAATCCCCGCTTTTTTGGATGATTTCAATATATTCCTTTTGTTCTCCGCTAAGTCCAGGTGTGTCCAGAAGCAAGTCCGTCATCCCAATTACTCCGTTCATGGGTGTACGGATCTCATGGCTCATCATCGCCAAAAACTCACTTTTGGCCTTATTCATTCGTTCAGCAGTCTCTTTGGCTACAAGAAGCTTTTTCTGTTCCGTAATATCCTTCGCAATTAAGTAGAACCCTACGTTTTTCTCATTAATAATGATAGGGGCAAGCGTTGCCAAAACTTCTGTCTCAGAACCATTTACGTGCTGAATAGCATTGATTTCTTTTTCAGCCATCTCATACTGGCTATTGAGAATCAGTCCCAGATGATACGGTCCGATAAACCTGCATATACTGGTTCCGATCATTTCCACAACCGGGCATCCCGTCATTTTCATAGCTACCGGGTTGGCATTTATGATATTGCCGTCCATATCAAAAGAAATGATGGCATCATGATTATATTTCTTGAGTGAAGTATAACGTTCCACCGACTCCTGAAGCTTGAATTCGACGAGTTTACGCTCTGTAATATCCTGCAAAGTCCCGTTTAGCTGTATCGGTCGTTGATCCTCATCAAAGGTAATTAACCCTCGCAGATGAAGATACTTTTCTTTACCATTTGAGCCCAGATGCCGATATTCAAAATCAAGCGGTTGGCCTGTTTTCACCCATTCAATACAGTCCTTCAACCGCTGCTCCTCCGCCTGTTCCATGAATGCAAAGATATCGCTGGCCTTATACTGCTTATTGTTATCAATTTCAAACATCTCGTATATTTGATCGGACATTGAAACATGGCCACTCAGCATGTTCCACTCCCAACTGCCAATCATGGCTATCCGTTCAGCCTCTGCACTAATTTCCTCATGTTTCTTTCTCTCCGATATATCGCGCCCAATGGCAAGGATTTGTTGTTCTTGCCCAGGCTCCCCGATAACCTTATATGTGGTTTCAAACCATAGACTGTGCCCATCTTTATGGCGAGCCTGCATATTCAACATATGACCTGTGCTCAAATCGATCTGTGAGACACGTTCCAGGTCCTGTGGGTGAAAAACGGCAGTATTGTTATTGCCAACCACTTCTTCTGGAGAATAACCAAGCAGATTATAAATAGAAGGAGAACAATAGCGACAAATCCCGTCAATGGTCGCAATATAGATGATTTCTTGTGCATTATCAGAAATAAGTTTGAACATTTCTTCCGTTTGAAGCAGCTTTTGTTCGGTTGTTTTATGATCCGTAATATCTACAACATGGCAAATAAAATACAGAGGTTCTCCACTGACTTCGTTCATAGCCAATGAGACATGTAGTGATATCCATACAACATCTCCATTTTTCTGAATATAACGTTTTTCGAATTTGTACTCTTGCGATTTACCTTCACACAGTTCGCGCTCGTACATCAGATCCTGTGCAAAATCATCGGGATGGGTGATATCCTTGTAATGAAGATGGATTAATTCTTGAGCTGTATAACCCAGCATTCTGCAAAAAGCAGGATTCACTTTCATCCACTGTCCTGTTGGAGCAACAAGTGCAATCCCAATAGGTGCTTGATTATAAATCTGCTCAAACAATTCGTGATGATCGACCTTTTGAACCTGCATCTTAAGCTCTCCTTTTGGTGTATAAACACAATATTTGCTTAATACCCGAATTTTTCATTGTTGAAACATCTCATTTTCTAAACGTTTGTGTCATTAAAGCAAAATAAGACCTGGATTCTATTCACATGGAATCCAGGCACCTTTGTTTTATTTCATATAAACCAGCCGAAGATGGGAATGAGATTTAGTCAAAAAAAGAATTTACCGCTCCCGTCCAATGATGTAATCCAACAGATGCCTCAGAAAAGAGATCGGCTTCGGCATTTCGTTCAGCGCATCGGTTGCAAGACAATAGTGCTCCCACATCTCTTTCTTCGCGCCATCTTCACCCAAAATGGATACAAAGGTTGAGCTATTGTTCCGTACATCCTGACCTGCCGGCTTTCCGAGTACCCGATGATCCCCTTCCAGGTCCAGCAGGTCATCCTTAATTTGAAAGGCGATACCCGCATGATACGCAAACTTCTTTAAGGATGCAATCTCCGCTTCCTTCACTTGAGCCAGAATGGCTGGCATCACAAGTGCAGCCTCGAAAGCAATACCTGTTTTGTAGAAACAGATCATGTTCAATTGTTCAAGGGACAGCGTTTTTCCTTTAGCATTCAGATCCATCGCCTGTCCCATGCACATATCCTCTGCTTTTTCAGCGGAATATTGAATCAGGGTAAGCACGGTTGAGGCATCAAACTGATTGAGGGAAGATTGCTCGCCAATGGCCTTTTGGATGAGAAATAAACCTGTCAATTCCGCTGTTGCGCTGTTGTGCACCTGATGTAAGGTAGAGCGCCCCCGCCGGGTCGAAGCATTATCCTGGGTCGGCAGGTCATCAAAGATCAGTGAAGCGGTATGCATGTATTCCAGTGATCTCAGAAGAGGAATGATAGATGATTCATGCAGACCATATTCACGCACACCCATCACCCAGGTCAGAATCGGCCTTAGCCGTTTTCCATCTCCTTGAAGACTGTAATTCGCAGCATCAATAAGCGTGCCTTTCATCTCTGGAAGACCACCCGGCTTGGATATCTGTAATTCAATATTGATCTGTTCACGAACCGTGCGAATCGTATCCAGAAAATCCTGTTTTTCGCGCTTGTCATTCTGCAATTGGAGGATGACCTGATCCCGCAGCAATTTATCTAGGAAATCCACATCATCGGCTTTTCGCACCATTTGTTGAATGAGGCGATTGAATTCCGGTTGTCCGGAGGCAAAGATGTTCATCACTTCGTTGTATTGTTCCTGACCCAACCGCTCTTTACAACGCTTAAGTCCATTAATAGCACGATCCAGTATGACCTCACGAGTCTTCGCATCGGAATGATACACCTCATGAATCAGATAAGAGATAACCGCCCAGTATAGCTCATACGGATTAATTAAATCGGGCCGCAGGTCACGATACTTCAGATAGTAGGTATACGGAGTCACGGCTCCTTCCTCCATATCGTCAAACATATCCGCGAAATCGTCTGCGAGCTGATTATATATGCCATAGTAGAACGTCCGCAGATCAAACCCTTCATCCGCCGATGCACTAAGCACAGAACGAACAATGAGTCTGGAGGATGAGGATTTAATAATAATCGGGATATAAAGTTCTTCATTGGAATAATTCGCGTTGGACAATTTCTTGGCACGGTCTATTTCCTGAGACTGAAAGAATACATAGGATTGCTCGAAGAACGTACGCTGCGTCTCAGGGCGCTGGTAGTTCTTGATATACTCGAACGCATCACGCAGCTCGCCATGAACATATTGAATGACTTGGAGATTGGCTCCCTTCCATTCGCCGATATCCGGTACGATCCCGGTGAGAAGCGCATTCCGAATCAAGAGAGAATACTGCTGCTTCTCTTGCGCAGTCAACGCCTGCGAATCCAGCAGGTCATCAATAAATGGATAGGTCAGTCCGTAAGAATAACCAAGCCGAATTGCAGCATCCAGCCTCTCGGAACGCTCTGCCTGGGGAGTCTCATCATTCATATCATCGTTCACATGCAGAACAACGCCAAGAATGATCTTGAGAAGCTTGCGCTGCGCCTGTTCTGCATCCAGTTCTTTGGGGATATTGGATGCGACATTTTTTAATTTGCTGATGACCCAGATAACGGCTGTTTCCACGTTCTCCTTCTGAGCCCAGCGATACAAGGCAGCCAGACTGATATAGTCCGTTTTTCCCTTGCGTCGGGTTGTATTTGAACGCATAAAGTACGCTTTGGTATCCTGAGCAACACGCTGAATGCGTGCTTGGGTGTCCGGGGAATCCAGTGCTTTGCCCAGATCCCGCATATAGATGTAAGAAATACTCCGATCCAAGTAATCATCCAGTTTTCCTGCAACATTCAGCCAATGGATATATCTATGAGCATCCCGGGAATCCGGTTTTCTTTGACTTGTTGATAAAAAAGATAACCAGGAAAACGGTTGAATATGTTTCTTTTGCCACAACTGAATATCTTGCGTAAGGGCAGTTATATACGTGTTATTCAGAAGTTGTTCATGAAGAGAAGTAAAATACTGAGCGGCCTTCTGCTCAGCCAGCCGATATCCTGCATCAGCCTGATCTGTAAGTACGTTATTCATAGGATGGTTACCTCAACTTCTCATAATGTTAAACATGTATCCATGAAAGGAGTTTGAGGGTGCTCCATGGACGAAAACTGATGTGAATTCATGCAACAACAAATTCGCCAGCTCATGTTCATAACCTTTATACGGCATTCCATCCGTTTGGTTACGAAATCGTCATGGTCGCTTCTATCCTATGCGGTTTTACAAAATGGAAGACCATACCTTCACTGCTGTAATGGCGATAAGAACCATCAGTCCGTACCGAAGCAGTCTCACATTAATCATTGAACTCACTTTGGAACCGAGAGAAGCTCCAAGCAGACTCCCGATCACCGTATAAATGATGGGCTCCAGCGGAATGTCTCCACCCAGAATCTTGCCCACCACCCCACCAATGGCGGAGATGAACACTATCGCAAGTGAAGAAGCAATGGTCGTCCGGGTAGGGATCTTAAGCACGGTGAGCATGATTGGAATCAATATAAAAGCACCACCCGCACCGACAATTCCCGAGACGATCCCCACGGCAAGAGCCGATCCTGCCGCAACATATGTGTTGAATGTCAGCTGTCCAGCCGAGACTTCTGTTCCCTTACCAGGGATCAGCATGAGCACAATCGCGATAATGGCCAGAATGCCATAGATCAGATTGATGACTTCTCCATTCAGATGACCGGATATGAATCCGCCGATCAGACTCCCAACCAAAATACTGGAGCCCATGTAAGCCACCAGACCTTTATGAATGAGAACTTCACTCTTTTTCCCGTTCCCTGTTCTTCTAATGTAGGCAATCACACCAGCAAGTGAGGCAAAAAACACCTGAAACATGCTGATCGACGACACCTCATGTGCGGTGAACGGTTCCAGCCCCATGAGAGAAGGTACATACAACAACAACGGGTAATTAATTATGGCTCCACCAATACCCAGCAAACCGGAGAAGAAGGAACCGACCAGACCCAGTATAAACATGATGACAAAAAGCAGAGTATCCATCGGTTTTTCTTCCTTTCTTGCGGTGTGAAACATGATGCAAAAAACAGTATACGCAGTTAAAATAATCAGCTATAATAAAAACCAAGTAAATTAATCCGAAATGAGTGATTAAGCATGTTTAACGTGTTGAAGACTCTTTTTGAAAATAAATGCCCGCTATGCAACGAAAAATTACAATGTCACAGTGATGCGTTATGCGCAACAAAAACATGCTCACACTGTCACTACAAAGAAGAGAGTTATGGCTCTCTCGGTGTGCGTATTGTCTATGACACCACAAAATGATAAAAGACGCATGTCCACTTATTGTATCATGATCTCTGAACAACCGGGATGACTATATAAAATTATTTTCATAATGAATACTCTTCGTATATGGAATACAAAAAGGGGATGTCCCATAAGTCATGAATATGACAGGGGGCATCCCTTGTTCGTGTTATTTTGTTTGAATGAACCTGAGACACGCTATTCGCTTCCATTGGCCCAGATCTGAGAACTAACGAATCACAGAGACGTTATTTCGTCGATTTGGTCCATTTTTCAGGTTTTGGCAAAGTGTTATGACGAAGTAGCGTTACTGAGGTTCGTTAAATCTTGCCAGCGTTGATGATCCGCCTTTTAAGGTGCGGTAGGTTCGTTAGCGCATGGAACGAGGAAGAATTCCTTTTGAGATAGCCTCTTATCCTTTTATTTTTCGGAGACGGACTGGACTATTTTACAGCTCAAATCTTATTTTGTTTTGAAGCTGAGGAATCCATCATCTACCGCTATCGTTGTACCATTCACTGCACTGGCAGCGTCACTGAACAGGAAGGTTACAACACTCGCAACTTTCTCCGGTTGAATGAGCTCTCCCCGCATATGTTGCGTGGCAAGCGCATCCTTCATCGCTCTGTCATCACCCAGAATCGGTGTCTCGATGAAGCCTGGCGCTACACCAACCACACGAATGCCATGTTCAGCAAGTTCCAAGGCACCGGATTTGGACATCATTACGACAGCCGCCTTGGCTGCATTGTAGTTAAAGCTTCCCACAGCGGCAATACTTCCGTAGATCGATGCTGTATTGACGATGGTGCCTTGTACATTCAGTTCAACCATTTTTTTGGCGCCATAATACATGCCGTAATACACACTGTGCTGGTCAACATCGATTACTCTGTGATAGGATTCCGGGTCCATCTCCAGAAATGGCTTCACAAGTCCAATGCCCGCGTTGTTGAAAATACCGCTCAATGTTCCGTATTTTTCTACGGTCCAGTCGATCAGGGCCTTGATCTCGTCTCCTTTGGATACGTCCACTTTGTATGCTCCAGCTGTGCCGCCCCCTGCTTCAATCTCCGATGCAAGCTTTTTGGCACCCTCTTCGTTATAGTCTGCTATAACAATCGTTGCACCCAGATCCGAGAGCTGAAGCGCTGTTTCTTTACCAATACCACTCGCTCCGCCAGTGATAATGATTACTTTTCCATTTTGTTCAGACATAACGCAGGTCTCCTTTGATAAGAACATATTTTTTAAACTAAAGTAAGTAACTATATTTTTTTCTGTTCTTTAATCATATTAAACAGTTCATCGCTTTGTCAAACGATGGGAAATGATTTCTCCACTATGAGAAAAATGTCATATCCAGCACACAAACCCATTATATAGTCTTGCTAGTGTGAAGCTAAATATTCATCGGATTCGGAAGCACGGTCGAATTTTTCCTTACTCATAAAAAACGCAGCCAACAGAGCAATAAACGCCGGGAAAATGACCCTAATGACCGCCGTAAAGTCATCATTGTGCCTTGTTTACGAAAACAAGGAAGAGGTCAGCAGCACATACCTCACCCTTCATGCCGCTATGGTTAATCTGGCTTCCACTTACACAGAGGAAGAGCTGGAGCTTATTACAGGGTTTCTGAGTAAAGCAGGAGATGTCCTGGATGAACAGATTGAAGATTTAAGCTCCAAAATCCGTGGCAAATCAACATCTTGATATTAGAAAAATAAGAAGGACGATATCCGCAAGTGATCGAAATCACTCCGGTATATCGTCCTTTTTCATGAGATGAACCTGGTTTAAATCTTAATTGGCTTCGATTCCAAGCCCGCTTAACGGATCTTTTAAACCATTAATATTGGTGATCAATTCGGGAATCCCTGTCTTTTCCCAGTTTTCTGCCGTAAAGCCCTGCTCTGCAAGCGTGTTCTCAAATTGACCCACCACTTCGGTTAATTGATTGTTGTAACTGACCAGATTTTCATGAATGCTTTCCCCGATCGCTGGTGCTGTCAGCTGAGAGAATTCACTGGCTTCCGCCTGAATCTGATCTATTTTCTCCTGTACCTGCGTTGTTATTTCCGGGTTACTCACCGCTCCCGATGCGAGTTCTTGCAGATCGGCTCCGGCGTTCGATACTTGCTCTATATAATCAGTAGCCCCACTAACGTAATTCAAACTTTGATTCGCTTGTTCTACAACAGAACAGGCAGATAACACAAGAATACTTGACGCAATAAGGCCTGCCATCATCAATGTGTGCTTTCTTTTCCGTTTGATTATGACCATCTCCCCTTCTTCAACTTGAAGTGTTTCTTCCAAATTTATGATAACTGCTCCGTATGCTACATTGCAAATGGGTCTGCACTCAGCGTTATTAACATGTATAATAAAGGAATCATACGGTAAAGGGATGTCATGAATATGCTTCAGGCCTTAAATGTACGCTTGAACCGCATCATGCCACTGATTACTCCAATCAGTATTATTATTGGCGTTCTTTGCGGGAGTCTTCTTTC
The DNA here is from genome assembly GCF_037969855.1 of Paenibacillus sp. FSL W7-1088. Lineage (NCBI taxonomy): Bacteria > Bacillati > Bacillota > Bacilli > Caryophanales > Paenibacillaceae > Paenibacillus > Paenibacillus sp. FSL W7-1088. The sequence goes on along the minus strand of NZ_CP150216.1, from coordinate 3,134,694 downwards.
TTCTTATACCTTTTTGTCGCCATGGCTTTTTGCGTTCATGACGTTTGCCGGAAGCATCAGTCTCGGGATACGGGATTTTGTGAACGTGATGAAGAAGCCTTTTCCGCTATTTGTTTGTCTGTTTATTTTGCATCTGGCGATGCCTCTCATTGCTCTGGGCATGGGTCATCTCGTTTTCCCAACGGATGCCTACACGATAACTGGGCTTGTGCTGGCTGCCCTTATTCCGACAGGTGTGAGCAGCTTTATCTGGGTTAGCATCTATCGGGGCAATATCGCGCTGACGCTGTCGATTATCCTGATTGACACTATACTTGCTCCTTTCGTCGTACCTGGCGTGTTATCCTTGCTGATCGGCACTAGCGTATCGCTGGATATAGCAGCCATGATGAGCAGTCTGTTCTGGATGATCGTTGTTCCCTCTTTGCTTGGGATGCTTTTGAATGAATGGACCAAAGGGGCCATTGTCCCCGTCTGGGGGCCCAGACTGAATCCGTTCTCCAAATTGTTCATGGCAGCGGTTGTTGCGATTAATGGCTCTGTTGTTGCTCCTTATTTGTCTGACTTTAACTGGCAGCTTGCTGGTCTGGCAGCGATCATTATTTTTCTGGCCTCATTCGGCTATGCTCTGAGTTACTTCATTGCCCGATTACTCGGTTGGAATGAAGCCGATCAGGTCGCGCTTGTGTTCAACGGAGGCATGCGCAATATTAGTTCAGGAGCGGTGCTTGCCGTATCGTATTTCCCTCCACCAGTAGCCGTCCCGGTTGTGCTCGGCATGGTATTTCAACAGATGTTGGCCTCGCTTGCAGGATACCTGCTTGGCCGCCGCTCGCAGACGCTTCACAATGCTGATAAGACGTCTGCAGCCTAGTACAAAATAAGCAAAGCAAAAACGCCGACCATATGGTCGGCGTTTTTTTGGGGTATCACTATACACTATTTGCTAATTCTTCTTGAAAACTAATAATTCGAATCGTAGAACGTTGCTGAAACACCCAGAACAACGAGAAGTATCCATATTACAATTCCAATCGCTGCCCACAGCAATGCTGCTTTGGCATAATTGGCTTTGGAAGGGTTAGAATCTCCAAATGCCCATACAAACAACATAATAATGTTTACAAGCGGAATCGCCATAAGGAACAATGTGAGCATCCAACTACCGAAACTTACTGGCTGTGGTCCTGGCTTATGTACTCTTTGACTAGCAACTTCTGACATAATATTTCTCCCTCCTTTCTTCTTCATTTCAATTGCTACCTGCTAAGACAATCTACTTCTACTTTATAAAAGAAAAGTTTGCCGTTAATAAAAATACCGGAAATCTCATGAATTTACAATGTAATATTTACCATATCAGTTTTAACATCAAATTTTTATTACATATCCTCCATCTCCAATACACAAAGGACCTGCAATGAGTGACACTTTGAAGTAAAGTGCCTATCCTACAGATCCCCGTACACTCTATTTCCATTTTCCTCACACTAATTCACAAGGTATCACAACGATTTCAGAAAGCCCACAATTCTGGAGGATCGTACCGAGACCATGTTAATAAAGAAGAAGATCAGTATCTATCGCTCATACGTTCCAGGCATTTCCCACAAAAATATTACCTTGTTACATCACGCACGGTGCTGTTCCTCGCCTGTAGGATGTCTCCAGCGGAAGCCATCGGTGTATCACCTGCTACGGTATGCGCCAGCATTCCGGCTGTTGCAGCAAAAGAGATGGTCTCCTCTGGCATCCAAGCCTCCAGTTCACCATACATAATACCGCTTGCAAACGCATCGCCCGCGCCGATCCGGTCATAAACGGAAAAGGTCAACGGCTCGGAATAGGCGAACGCCCCTTCCTTGAACAGATAACCCTGTAGGCAGTGTCGGTTATCGCTGTATATGGTACGATGCGTTCCGGCAAGGGTACGCACGCCATACCGTTCAGCAACCACGGGAATGAGCTCATTCAGCTGCTCTTCCCTCTGTACTTTATCCGTATTCAGCCCCAGAATATGAAGAGCATCCCGCTCATTCATCAGGACAATATCTGACAAATGCAACATTTCCTCATAGTGTGGCTTCGCAGTGACATAACCCTGATCCCCCCATAGAGCGGGACGATAATTACAATCAAAAACAACTGTGCCGCCTTGTTCTTTGACCGCCTGTGCCAATTTTTTCATCGCCAGTCTCACCGAATCATTCATCGCCAGCGTGATTCCGCAGAAATGAATAGCATCCATGCCCGATGCAATTGTCGCAAAGGGATACGTGCCTTCTGAGGCAATATTAAAGCTGCTCTCCATCCGGTTAGAGTAGGTCACCCGCCCAGGTCTGGCCCCATAACCATTCTCCAGAAAATACATCCCGATATACTGCCCTCCGCGAAGCACATACTCGGTGCTCAGGCCCAGTCCGCGCAAATAGGATTCGGCGGCATCACCCAGCGGATTGACTGGAAGCCTCGACACCAGCAGGCCTGAGTATCCGTAACGTGTCATCGCCGATACTACATTGACCCCGCTGCCCGAAAAGGAGTATTTCAGCAGATTACTCTGAATCAACAGATCATGTCCCGGAACTTCAAGTCGCATCATGACTTCGCCAAAAGCCCCTACGCGTTTAACCATACTTCTTCGCCAGCATCTTCATTGATGCATATAACGACTGCACATCACGTACAAGGGTCAGACCCTCCTGATCAATAATGGAGGAATACACATGTGGAATAACCTGCGGAACCCCCGCCTCCAGTGCAATTTCGAGAATGGCTTCAAAATTATCCATATCTATGCCACCGGTAGGCTCTAGCGCAAAGTCTGCTTCAGCACACGCTTTCGCTACTGCTCGCAGCTCCTCTTCCCTTTTCAGACCCTGCATCGGGAAATACTTCAACGCATTGCCACCCATATCCCGCACCAATGCGATGGCAGCGTGCACAGGCACGACGGCAAGCTCGGATTGGGCAGCGCTCACTGGCCCCGTCGAAATATTGACAAAGCCCGGCTGACCTGTCGGGGAGACGAGACTGTTAATCCAGCTGTCCCGGTCTCCGAGATTTGCCCGTGTCGCACCGACTGCCGGAAATACCTGATTGATATGACTGCCCGGAAAATGTTTGACGATTTCGGCGACGACAGCAGCCTGCCGATTGTCTCCGGCACCCAGTCCAATTGAAACGGCATTGTCAATTTCACGGCCATAGGCTTCCATCGCCTCGACTGCTTCTGACACAGTAGCGTAATCCTTGGAAAGAACACCGACGAGAACATGGCCCTCAGCCGCATCAAAAACCTCTTTTGCATTCGTAATGTCCTTGGCAAGCACATTCAAAGCCACCCGATTGTTATAAAATCGTTTTGCGATCTCAGACATGTCCTTCTCCTCCTGTCAGCTGTCGAATTCGATCTTCAATGACACGCATGTCATCCCCCATCAACGGGCGTGGATCAATATCGAAATACCCCTGCCTTACGCCATAATCACGTGTATAAATGGCGATAGGTCCGCCCCTCAGCTCCTCATTGAGCTGTTTGGCACTGATCCCCGCCTTCGCCTCGTCGACCTGAATGCGCCCTCTGTAAATCGCTCGGCCCGCTTCGTCCTGAACGATCGATACCTGAATCCCGGCTATCTGATTGAGTGACATTAGCGCCTGCAAGGAATCCTTTTCCTGCTCACTATGGTCCGCTTTGACTGCATATTCATCCAAAGCCTGAAGCAAGCCAAACGTAGTTTCTTTACCAACCTTCATACTGCGCCCGATCCCGTGAAGCTGAACCTTCAACCATTCGATATAGGTTCGTTTACCTGCCACAATACCGGAAGTTGGGCCTTCAATGACCTTGGATCCGCTGTAAATGGCTAGATCCGAATACTTCACATATTTGTGCAGGTCCTCTTCCGCAGCCGCATCGACTATGAGGGGTACCTCGCACTTCTGGGCAACCTGCCAGGCTTCCTCTACGGAAATCATGTTTTTCTGTACCGCATGATGGGATTTGACGTACAGGATGGCAGCCGTTTTGTCGGAAACCGCATCCGCGATATGCTCAGCCCGACCTTCGTTGGCATATCCGGCTTCGATCAGCTTTCCACCACCAAGGTAAACCATCGTCTCCACAGGAGCTCCGTATTGTACATTGTGGCCTTTCAGCATAACAATTTCATTATTCGTGATTACTCCCTGATGCAGCTTCAAACTTGCGTGGCGTTTACCCTTTGTTACCATGGCAGCTACGGAGAGCGCGATGCCGCTTGAGGCGGAATTGACAACAACGGCCGCTTCGGCACCGATTAGACGGGACACATAATCCCCTGATTTGTCTACAAGGTCTGCGATTTCCACATAAGTCTGCCCACCTTGCTTCATGGCGTCCATGACTGTGTCCGTCGGTGCCGATACGCCGAGAATACTCATCCGGCCGCTGGCGTTGATAACACGTTTCAGTCCATATTTAACATTTAATGAATTGCTCACCCACAATCACTCCTTTTACTTCAATTTGACGGCTGGCTATCTTGCTTACGCCCTCGGAGTCCACAAGCGTTACAGGCTTGTCCACTACTTGAAAAAGAGTCAAATTGGCTTCATCACCTGCCTGAATCCTCCCCAGCTGCGGTCTGCGCAGCCACTCGGCTGCCCGTACGGTCACTCGATCTATCGTCTCGCTCAACGAGTAACCAAGTGCCAGAAACTTGCTTAACAGATTAGCCATGCTGTAGACCGGGCCGTTCAGGCGATTGCCCCTGTAAATATCCGTACTGATTGTGTCCGGGTCAATCCCATGCTGCTTGGCAGCTTCTGCAACCTGAAATGAAAAACTCGCTGTCCCATGTCCTACATCCAAATGCACCCCACGCTTGATGGCATCCTGCAATACTTCCAGCGGCGCGCCGCTATCATCGAACAAATTATTGCTTTTTCCATTCAAATAGTGAGTGACTACATCACCATCCTGTAAGATCGGCATCACCTCACGAATATCCGGTGGGGCTGATCCAATGTGAACCATAAGCGGCAGGCCTGTTTCCTGTGAAAACTCTCTTGCCAAATACAGCGGCTGCAGGCCGTTTTTGCCGACCACACTTCCACTGATTCTCGCTTTTAATCCCACGATGAACTCAGGATATGCCCGGGCAGCCTCTAGCACCTTGTCCCGATCAATCCAGTCCAGATTCGACAATTCGTCAGTACGCAGTAAGCCGAGTCGAGATATGTTCAAAAAGGCAAACAGCCGGGTAGCCGCCTTATGAGCGCTTATCGCCAGATCGCCAATTCGATCAGCCCCGCAGCTGCCTGCGTCCACAATTGTAGTAACGCCCTGCTTTACACCGATTTCATCCATATCGTCCCCATAAGGATCAAGCTCTGGAAAAGCATGTACATGCATGTCGATCCATCCGCTGGATACGTATGCTCCAGGCGACTCCCACATCCGATCTCCCGTTGCCGTTCCGCCAGGAGCGATCTTCACAATCCTGCCTTCATGGATAACCACATCCACCTCTTCACCGCTTGTAAGACGGACTCGACGCAATACCAGCTGACCGTCCATCACAATCCCCTTCCTGTTCTGGAATATTGGATTCACCTGTTCCTGCTTCATATGTATTGATATGAGAATACCCCTCTGTTCAACAAAAATAAATTCATCTTTCCAGATGCTCATACTCTTGTCTACTAAAAGGGGTAGCCTGTCAGTCATATTCTATTACTTCTATTCCTATTTCCACAATCCTGTTTATTTCGGCTGAATATATCCTTCAGCTTTGAGCAATTCAGCGATCAGTACAGCACCGCCTGCTGCTCCGCGCAGCGTGTTGTGAGACAGTCCTACAAACTTGTAATCATACAGGGAGTCTTCGCGCAGTCTGCCCGTAGAAACACCCATACCGCGCTCGATGTCACGATCCAGCTTCGTTTGGGGTCTGTTCTCTTCTTCGAAATACGTAATGAACTGTTTCGGTGCGCTTGGCAGACCCAGTTCTTGCGGACGACCTTTGAATTGCAGCCAACGGTCCAGAATTTCTTCTTTGGATGGTTTTTTCTCAAAGGATACAAAAACTGTCGCCAGGTGACCATCTGTTACCGGAACACGAATACATTGTGTTGTAATTAATGGGGACGACGCTTTTACAATCTCATTATTTTGAATGCTTCCCCAGATGCGAAGCGGCTCCTGTTCACTTTTCTCTTCCTCGCCACCGATGTATGGAATCACGTTATCCAGCATTTCCGGCCAGTCGGTAAAGTTTTTACCTGCGCCAGAGATCGCTTGGTATGTGGAAGCCACCACTTGAGTTGGATTGAACTCGCGCAACGCGTGGAGTGCAGGCACATAGCTCTGAATCGAGCAGTTTGGTTTAACTGCGATGAATCCGGTTTTGGTTCCGAGACGTTTGCGTTGAGCTTCAATCACGTCCAGATGTCCCGGGTTAATTTCTGGAATGACCATGGGTACATCCGCTGTCCAGCGATGAGCCGAGTTGTTGGAAACAACCGGAGTTCCCGTTTTGGCATAAGCCTCTTCGAGCGCTTGAATTTCATTCTTTTTCATATCTACAGCACAGAATATAAAATCAACCTGGCTCGCAAAAGCTTCCACTTGGGAAGCATCCTGCACAACGATGTTTTTCACGGCTTCCGGAATCGCAGCAGCGAGCTTCCATCTGCCTTGTACGGATTCTTCGTATGTTTTGCCTGCCGAGTTGGCACTTGCTGAAATAGCCGTTACTTCAAACCATGGGTGTTCATTGAGCAGATCCACAAAACGCTGACCTACCATCCCCGTTCCTCCGACGATACCGACTTTCAATTTTGCTGACATAAAATCATCATTTCCTTTCGGTGTGAGTTTCCTCTAATTAAACACTATTCAGGCATTTCCAAAGCGTGTAGCCAACATCCCGGAAAAACCAAAAAATCCCATCCCCAAGACAAAAGTCTCAGGGACGAGATTGTTACACTCGTGGTACCACCCAGATTCGCCAATATGTCGCCATACCAGCCTCTTCGAGTTAAGGATAACCGCACGCACTCCATCATGCCGCATCCGCATATACTCTCGCTCTGTAACAGGAGCTCCTGTCACACCATCCCTCGATCATGAAAGTTCCGATGTGCTGCTCTGAGTCTTTATTCAACAAAAAATTCTTTACCCCTTTTCAGCTGCCGGAGCTCTCTGTGAAAGAAACCTTTTATCTACTCATCTCTTCATCGCATTTGATATTGCGATTATAATATCAAAATTACCATCGTGAAGTAAACACATTTTTTTAGATCATGGAATTTATGCGTTTTCAGCGGAACTGAACAATTCAATTATCGCAACAAAAATTGCAGCTAAACGCGGTCTGTCTTCTGTGTAAGTACGTCGATAGACGTTTTTCTTATAAATTGCTGCAAATGGCTATTTCTTTACTGCTTTTTGGCAACCATCGCATACGTTCCCAGTGGACTCCCAGGCCCCGTCGCATGATGTGTCCTAAGTAATTTAAGTTCAGAAAGAAGGAGTGTTTTTACCTTGTCCGGGATCGGAAGCATTTGCAGTTCCACAGGCGCTTCTGCCAGTGTCATTTCGGTTTCCCAACGACCGTCCTGCAGCTCGGAAGAATGGATCGAAATCTCTTCCTTAATTGTCCAGCCCGCCGCAGAGACAAGCTCTTGGATATCCTCCGGTGTAAAAAGCGTACGCACATTGGAGAAGCTGTTCTCCTTGTAACACTCGACCTGGGACTGAATCAGAACGGATAACCAATGCGAGAGCTGGCTCACATCTGTAACTCGTGCATCCCATTCAGCGAAGCATAACTGATGTCCCCACGTCCTAACCTTGCTAAGAATCTGCGCGAGTTCATCAAATGATTTCAAATACCATGAACAATGGGAAAGTACGATCACATCAAACTCATTCTCGGCAAATTGAGCCTGATCACTTAGGATGTCAAACTCATAATCCATTCGAATTCGGTCACCCAGCGGAGATTTCAGCAGCTTGGCTGCTGCTTCCCCTACGGTCAGTGGTGCACCATAATCCTCTGGTGCAATATCTACACCATGAACGTACCCATGCTCCCCCACCAGATGTGCAAGCACGGCCGTTGTATCTCCCTGACCACAACCGATTTCCAGAACGCGGCTGCCTTCCTTGATTCCCCAAAAGAGTCCCAGTTTCAACCGATGCTCGGTCTGAATGTATTGAATGGCGGCGTTATCCTCCACGTCCATATAGTGAATAAGATCCCTGATGATAGTCTCACTCATGATTCCTCACTCCTCAAAGAGCAACTTGAACTTCCTGCCATTGTAGCGTGACAGGCATCATTGTACAAGGCTGGAGTCTATGACAGGACCATAGCACGGAGGAGCCCCACCTACAGCAGATCTAAACCTCTGCTACATATCAATCCCTATGCCCATTGGGTAGTAAGCTTCTGAAGATATGGTGTCAGCATGGGCTGTAGTTCCTTACGCATCAGTCCAATCTCCAGGATGGCCTGAATATATCCGAACTGATCACCAATATCGTAGCGGCGTCCTTCCAGCTCAAGGGCCAGTAATTCCTCCACCTGGCTTACTTCTTTCAACGCATCCGTTAGCTGATATTCCCCTCCAGCACCTCTCTCAATTCGATCGAGAATAGGAAAGATGGAAGGTTTCAGAATGTAACGTCCCATCACAGCTGTTCGGGAGGGCGCTTCTGCAATGGAAGGTTTCTCTACCAGATTGGTGATCCGGTGAACCCGTTCCTCTGCCCCTTGTGAATCGATAATCCCGTATTTACTCACGTCAGCAGGTTGCACCTGCCGCACGCCAACAATCTGGCTGCCTGTCTTTTCATATAAATGAATCATCTGTGCGAGCGCCGGTGGATCTGACACCATAATATCATCACCAAGCAGTACGGCAAATGGATCATCTCCCACAAACTGACGAGCACATCCAATCGCATGGCCTAATCCAAGCGGCTCTTTTTGACGGATAAAATGAATACTCGCCATTTCGCTGATCGCTTGCACTTCTTCCAATAGCGCTTGCTTGCCTTTGGCGTACAGGGAATGCTCCAATTCAACCGATTTGTCAAAATGATCTTCGATTGATTTTTTATTGCGTCCGGTTACGATGATAATATTTTCAATGCCCGATTGTACCGCTTCTTCCACAATGTATTGGATGGCCGGTTTGTCCACTATCGGCAGCATTTCTTTGGGTTGTGCCTTGGTTGCAGGCAAGAATCGGGTGCCAAGCCCCGCTGCCGGAATGACTGCTTTTTTAATTCTCATATTATGAAATACTCCTTTCATTAGCATCAGATGAAGGGTCAGATCCTTGAACAGGCTCAGCCCGGAACACCCAATACCGACTGGCGATATAGTTTATAACCATGCCCGAGAGAGTCGCCAGTATTTTACTCATGACAACGCTCCAACCTAATGTGCTATTGCAGATGTACAGAATCAGAGAGGATAACGCCAGAACAACTAGATTGGTAATTACAAAACGTATGATTTCGTTTTTTTTGCCCTGTCTTCCCGCATTCTGAAAGGTCCATCTGCCGTTCCACCAGTAACTGTTCACGACCCCACAGCTATACGAGATCACCTGGGCAATTAGAGCATGTGCGCCTGCGGCAGCGAGCAGCGTGAATACCATCGCATCCACTGCCGTATTCAGGACACCCACAATTCCGAACTTAAATATAGTGACCAACCGATTAGTCATGATGAGCAACTCTGCCCGTTAACCGTGACTGACTCGACTGACTTTCCACCTGATACACATCTCTTATGATATAGAGCGGACGCGCCTTCGTTTCATCATAGATTCGGCCAACATACTCGCCAAGAATGCCCAGCATGACCAATGTGAAGCCGTTAAAAATCAGCATGATGCTGACCATTGAAGGCCATCCTTTGATCGTTGAATCGGTAAATATCGCTGAAGCGATGACACTTAGCATATAGATGAAGCCTCCGATGGATAAAACAGCTCCCACGTAACCTGCAAGCTTGAGCGGTTTGTGTGAGAATGAGGTGATGCCGTCCAGACTCAGCTTCAGCATGCGTTTTAGCGGGTATTTGGTCTCCCCTGCCAAGCGTTCATCCCGTTCATACTCAATGGCCGTCTGACGGAATCCCACCCAACTGACCAGACCGCGGACAAATCGATTTTTTTCAGGAAGACGTTTCATCTCATCACATACCTTGCGATCAATCAAACGGAAATCCCCCGTGTCCACTGGAATATCCGTATCCGTCGACGCACGCAGTACACGATAGAAAAGGCTTGCCGACCATTTCTTGAAGCGGGTCTCCCCGCTTCGTCTGGTCCGACGGGCATAGACAACCTCATAGCCCTCTTTCCACATGGCGATCATGTCCAATATCAGCTCGGGAGGGTCCTGAAGATCCGCATCAATAATGACGACTGCATCGCCTGCTGCATAATCCATCCCTGCCGTAATTGCGATCTGGTGACCGAAGTTGCGTGCAAAATCAATCAGCTTCACACTCTCGTCCCAACGGGCGTAGTCACGGATCATCTGTGCACTTTGGTCCACGCTGCCGTCGTTGACAAAGAGAAGCTCGTAGCTCTCTCCCGTGCTGCCCATGACTTTTTTCAAACGACGATAGGTTTCCTCAATCACCGCTTCTTCGTTATACATTGGAATGATAATGCTATAACGGCACTTTTGAGCCATGTTCGTTCCCTCCCTTGTACCATTTGATCACGCTTATAATTTCACTTCATATAAAGTGGTTTGACCACCGAAACCGAAACCGGAACCCGAACCGCTATCCGTACCTGTCTTCCACTCTGACGTTGGAATTTCGGTACCATGCTCCTTGATCCAGTCACCGATATCCGAACTGCCACCTCGGCCGCCCATGCCACCTACCATGAAGTATTTCACCTGTCCACTCTTCACGAGTTGTTCCAGTTTTTCCGGGGTATACACCGGATCTGAGCCGGAGAATCCGCCAAGCGTAATGACTGCTTCATTCTCATCGATGATATATGGGGCTGCCTGGTTATAGTCCGTTGTTGCAAAGAGATAGGTTTCACCTGTGTTATGCTCTCTCAGATAATTCAGTGTTGTGATGTCCACTTCTTCGTTGCGGTTTCCCGCTCCACCTCGACCACCTGTCGTCGGCAAGCCTCCTCCGCCATTCATGTTTCCGCCTGAATTCGGAGGTGTTCCCATGCCCGCATTGTTCGGGTCAGCTTCATCGGACGATGGAAAAGCCTGATCGGTGTTGGTGTCATTTGATGTATTCGGCTGAGCCATACCCATACCGCCACCATTGCGATCACCTTGTCTATCTCCCATCGCCATGCCCATTCCGCCGAACATCCCATTGGAACCTGTCGGTCCAGCCGCCGGAATCATGCTGTTGCCTCCATACGTGATAGGGGTAAAGGCCCAATAGGTCGGACCGATCAGCATGACCATGAAGCCTGCGATAATCAAACCCTGTTTCCATGGATGTGAACGATTAAGCATCACAATCAGGATAACCGTAATCAGAATGCCTGCAATTAATTCAGCTATAGACCAAGCTGCCCCGATAGTTTCGTTATACACCTGCATGATATACCAGCCGAAGATGGTCGTAAGCAGTACGGATATCGGAAGCAGCCAGGCTTGCCAGCCATGGCGTTCACGGTACGCCGTCCACATGGCTGCAAATCCTGCTCCGGTTAATGCCGCTACTGGAGGGGCGAGCATAATCAGATAATATTGATGGAAGAAACCAGCCACACTGAAGAAAGCAGCTACCGGAAGCAGCCAGGCCAGCCAGAACAAAGCTTCCTTATGCTTCTCGGTTATATTTCTCCGTTTTAACCCTGCAAATATGGCGATGCAGCCAAGCAATACCATCGGCAAAAGCCAACTGGCCTGACCGGACAGTTCGGTCTGGAATAACCGCAAAGGACCTTTCTCCCCGGTGCCAAACATGCCGCCCATGCCACCACCGCCGCCATTACCACCACCGAAATTTCTTCCATTAGGCATCTCGCCACCGTTAGGCATCTGACCACCCGGGAAAGTCATTCCATTCATGCCACCCATTTCACCATTTCCCGGTGCATTGCCTGTTGGAGCCGAGCCGCTGGCCGAATGATCAGATGCTGAGGTCTGGGAAGCTGCGTTGCCACGGGCCTTGCCTTCATCGGAGGCGTTTGGCATGCCAGCATTCGCTGATCTGTTCTGTTGCCCTGTGAGACGGGATAAGCCGTTATATCCAAAAGCCAACTCCAGCACTGAATTGGTTTCACTGCTGCCGATATAAGGCCGTTCATCTGTAGGTATTGAATCCACGGTGACTGCCCAGGATAAGGAAACGACTGCCAGCACCGCCGTACTTCCGATCAGCAGAATGATTTTTCTTCTCCACTTTGCATTGAATGCAAGCAGATAGAACAAGTAGAAAGCCGGAAGAATCATATAGGCTTGCAGCATTTTCATATTAAAAGCAAGCCCAATGAGTGCAAAGGCAACCAGGATACGCCATGTACTGCCTTGCTTGCTTCCCTTGAACAAAAACCATGAACCCAGCAGCAATGTGAATACCAGCATGCTGTCAATATTGTTGGTGCGGCTGACTGCTGCCACAACAGGAACAGTCGCCATTGCAAGTGCCGAGATTCGCGCTGCGGCAAGACCAAATGTAGGCTTGACCATGAAATATATCAGCAGCACCGAACCGATCCCCGCTAACGCTTGCGGTAAAATAACACTCCATCCATGCAATCCAAAAACGTAAGCAAAAGCGGTTTGAATCCAGAAGACAACCGGTGGTTTGTCTACGGTTACCGAACCAGCCGAGTCAAGCGATGCATAGAAAAAGTTATGGAAATTCCTCAGCATGCTCCCGACGGCGGTCGTATAATAGGAATTGGCATATTGGTCGTTCCAGATGCCATACCCGTTCAGAAATGCCGCCAGTAAAACAATCGGCAGAAGGACAAGGTCAATCCTTCGTTTGGCGTTATTCAATCTCAATCACTCCTTCAAATTCTTCATGTCTACTATTGTGACAGGCCAAAATAAAACTGGGATGAGTGCCCGCTGAATGTTGCCTGAGGATAACTTGCAAACTTTTCAGCTAATTTTCAGTTTGGCGAGCGATAATACAGCATATAGACCTCTAGAATTGAGGGTATGTAATTGATGGATTTAACGGGAGGGAACGCCTGCTTATGAAGCTAAGTACTGGCATTAAAATACTATTGGCCGATGATGAACCACATATTTTGCAATTTCTGGAGCTAGGACTAAGCAACGAAGGATTTGACGTACGTACGGCCCCGGATGGAGCCGCTGCGCTTGAATTGGCACTCGACTTTCGTCCACATATGGCCATTCTGGATGTCATGATGCCCGAGATGGATGGGTTTGAGGTTGTTGAGCGTCTGCGCAAGAGCGGGGCTCACGTCGGGGTGATCATGCTGACAGCCAAAGATGAAGTCGAAAATCGGGTAAAAGGCCTATGGCTTGGTGCTGACGATTATATGATTAAGCCTTTTGCGTTCGATGAACTGCTTGCACGGATTCAGGCAAGGCTGCGTAATCAGTTTCCTTTATTAATAGGGGCTGTGACTCATGGCCCATTCCGAATTGATGATCAACGCAAAGAGATTACCTATCACGATCAGATTCTGGAGTTATCTCCAACCGAATATGAACTATTAAAATTCATCGTGCTCAATCATGGTATTGTCCTGAGTAAAGCGACCATTCTGAACCGCGTGTGGGGATATGATTTTGGTGGAGAAGAGAATATTGTGGAGGTGTACGTCCGCTCCTTGCGTGACAAACTGGGGGATAAAGAACATAAGCTCATTCGTACACTTCGAGGTGTCGGATACAGGGTGGATCTCTGATGGTCTCTCTATTAAAGAAAGATAAACATCTTTGGACATGGCTGCATCAATGGATATCGCCACGTTCGCTCCGCTCTCAATTACTTGCACGCTCCCTGTTCATTCTGGCTGCTCTGCTATTGTTAATTGGCATTCTTCAATTCTGGATTATGGAAAGCTTTCTGTATCGCAACCAGGCGAAAACCATGGAAGAGCAGCTCATGTCCATGCCTCCTGTGTGGCTCGGATCGTCTTCACGAAGTGGTGCGACAAACAATCCTTTTGGCGGGCAATCCGGATCAGATCCAAGAGGATCAGGCAATCGTTTCTTATACATTCCTGATCGTTCACTGGCTTTATTTGATAATCAAAGTGGCTTCGAGGATATTTTTGGTGAAGACGGTCTGACAGCTCCTCGCTTGACGTCAGTTGAATATCAGAACATTACAGATCGGATCAACGATAAACAGCATGTTCCGTACCGGATTGTAACGGATAATCAAGGCAATGAGCAGCTAATCGTCTTCTCTTCGCCTGGACCGCGTAATCGCGGCTTACCCATGGTGCAGATGGGCACGGCTACGAAACCGCTAAAAGATCTGATTGTGAAACAGCTTCTGATCTTCTTGATGTTATCCCTGCTGGCTATGATGGCCGGACTCGTTCTATACGCCAAAGCACTTCGCCGGACGTTAATTCCATTGTCCAGTATGGTAGATACGGTGCAACGAATCGATGCAGGCAGCCTGGCTGAACGTCTTCCTTCTGTCCAGGGACAACAGGAAGTGGATCAGCTGGCGCTTTCATTTAACGGCATGCTTGAGAGGCTGGAAGACTCGTTTGAAGCAGAACGGGAGTCAAAAGAACAGATGCAGCGTTTTCTGTCCGATGCTTCCCATGAACTACGTACCCCTCTTACCTCCATTCACGGATTTATTGAGGTGCTCCAGCGTGGCGCAGCCTCCAACAGCGAGCAATTATATAGCGCACTGAACAGCATGTATGGTGAATCGGTGCGGATTAACAAACTTGTAGAAGATCTGCTGATGCTGACCAAGCTGGATCAGGCGCCTCACCAGGAGCAGGAAGTCATCCAACTTGACAGTCTGCTGCTCGAAATGCAGCCACAGTTGATCATGATGGCTCAGGAAAGACAGGTTCATCTCGACCTGACCGCTGAAGTTCATGTAATGGCCGATGCTCACAAATTAAAACAGGTTGTACTCAATCTGTTCCACAATGCAGTGCAGCACACCGATTCAGATCGGGGAACCATCAGTATTTCGTTGTATGCCGCTCAGCATAAAGCCGAGTTAACCGTCAAAGATAACGGCTCTGGGATTGAACCGGAACATCTCCCTCATATCTTTGAACGCTTCTATCGCACAAGCTCTTCCCGTTCCAGAAAACAAGGAGGCGCGGGTCTAGGGCTTGCCATTACCCGTTCGATTGTGGAATCGTATGGCGGGAAAATAACAGTGCGCAGCCAATTAGGAGCAGGAACGGAATTTACGATTTTGCTGCCTTTGGTCAAGAGCGAAGCCTAGCTAAACGAGGCTTGTAAGACGACGCTTTCGGTTTTATTGCGGCACTTATCGCATGCTAAATAACCTTTTCATTTCTGCGGAGAAATGAAAAGGTTATTTGTTTGTTATTGGATTGGTGGAATGGTGAACAGTGCCTTTGTATCAAGGGTTATCGTGGGTATGCGAGCCATTCGTCAATTTCAGCAATCCATTGATGCTGTTCATCAGCAAGTAATGTTTCCCATCCCAGCTCAGCAGCAGGCTTCAAATTTTTAGCCTGATCATCCACATATATAATACGTACATCCCTGTCTAGATGAGATTGTACAAGTTCATATATCTCTATATTGGGCTTGCAATATCCGACCTGATTGGAAATGGTTATGCTCTTGCAATACGGCTGGATCAACGGCAAAATAGCTTGAATCCATTCATGACAATGATTGCTCAAGAGATGAAGTTCTGCCAGCTCGCTCCATCGTTCAAGACAATGCATGGCAGGTAGCAACTCTGTTGTGTGATCAAGCAATTCATAGGCATACATCTTATCCATCTTGGGATATTGGGTTTGCATCCAGATCCAGAACTGCTCCTCCGTCAACCTTCCTGTCCACAAATCCTTACGTATAGCACTCAATTGCTCGATTAAAACAGGAAAAGGCGTACCTGCATACCTAGCAAGCTCCTGCCAGAATGAAGAGGAAAGATTGGTGATCAGAACACCGGCCAGATCTAAAACAAGTTGGGGTTTGGAATCCATGGGATCACTCCTGTGCAGTCATCTTGATTCATTACTGTAGGGTTATCGTGGGTGCTTCAACAGTTGGTAATGGTTGTACGGTTCATTCTCGATTTCAATCCTATTCAGATATTCAAACTTGCATTTCTGTATTACCTTGCTGGATGCCTGATTCGTTAATAAAGCGATGGCATTCAATACTTCAACGTTTGTATTTTCAAATAAATACTGCGTTATTCCTTGTACTGCCTGCGTTGTAAAACCACGGTTCCGGAAGTGTTTCGAAATGCCGTACATAATCTCCCGATTGGGCGCTGGCAGTTCATCCTTGATCCCCGAGCAGCACCATCCGATGAACTCATCATTTTCTTTGAGCACAATAGCCAACCGTAAACAGAGGTTTCCGATGTCTCCTCCGGCCAAAACAGCTTGTTTAAAATTCTGATTCTCAGGGATTTCGTACTGAGTGAGCCAAAGGGCTCTCTCTTCAACTGTCGCATTCCAACCCGGCAAAAATTCGTAAACCTCCGGTTGCCAGGTGATTTCCTGCAATTTCTGCAAATCCTCAGGTCGATACTCACGCAAATAGATATCTTTGCAATCAATGATTAATTCATCACTTTGTATAATTTGTTTCATATATGCCTCTTTTCATTGCTTTTATTGGTTTATTGAGAACCTAATTTTCTTTACAATATAAGGCCGTGTACCATTGCCATAAGGACAATGCGTTGGCTGTTATGGAGTCAGGATCTTGCGTTTTTTCAAGTTGGGGGAAATACTCTGGGTATTGAGCCATATATTCGCTGACACACCATCGAACTGACCAATTGATATCTGTCGCCCAGTTCATCCAATTATGTATTTCCTCCTTTGGAGCATTTTGCAATAACCCATGCATATACCACCCCCTTACGCCACCTTCTTTTTCATGCAATAAGCACTCCCAATAAAACTGCCGCTCTTGTTCGTTCATTGGTTCACGGAGGGTTGATACCGCAATTTTACGAACAATAGGGGACGAATCCTCAGTGAAATCCCATAACTCTTCTCGTGATAATACATTACTCCGAACTAGCATAGTTAACGCAAGCGCTCTTTCAATCTCATCCACCGAATGAATACCCATAAAGGGGTTTTCAATACTTGTAATTAGTAAAGTATTTGGTATGTACATTGGCCCATCAGCAGTTTTCAGATAACGTATCGTATTAGCAACATTAATTCTCGGAGCAGGGTTATCGTAACTCTCAAATGTGTCACCATGCTCAACCAAGGCGCGCCTCAACATATCGGAACTTAGTTCCGGAAATTGAGAGAACAAATGGGCGGCAACACCAGCGACAAGCGCAGCAGCTCCAGATGTTCCTCCATAATAAGATACACTGCGATCACGTTCTTCCATTTTATAAGAAGGAATTGTAAGATGTAGTCTGGGTGCCAAAATATCGGGTCTGAAGTGACCGTCTCCATTTCTGCCATAAGGTTCATCCGGGAAAGAAACATGTGATGAACGATCAGCCTTTCCACGATCAACGTAGCCACCAACCGCTAAATACTGTATTGGCGGCATAACGTTATTTAAACGTGTATTTCCATTCGAGCAAATAACCAGAATCCCCTGTTGAACGGCTGAATCCAGTGCTTTTACTGTCGAGTTTTCTCTCGTATTCTGAAGATGAACTTCATTATCTAATGCCTGCCAACCCGTGCTTAGAATAATTTTTATATTCCAGTCGATTCCATGTTCAAGGATCCAGTCGATTCCTTTTTTCAGACGTTCTCCTTCTCCTGCTGTAAATGCTCCATGATCAAGAACGATAAATGTGGCCGCTGGTGCAATTCCGATATGTGTCATTCCCTCTAATCGGATTGGCTCATGGGCCAAAGCCAGCACACTCATAAGACCATGCTCACCTTTAAGGTGATCTTCCTCCCCGTTATTAGTTGAAATGTCCTTCATGGTGACGGTCAGATTTTCATGTACGGTAACACATTTAATTCGAGTATTTAAGTGATTTATGAGATGATGTGGCTTGATTGAATCAATAATTACGATCCCTACTCCCTGACCTGAAGTATGAAAATCAGGCTGTTCAGAAAAACCTAACCTTTTCCATGTTGGATCGGGTATTGCTCTATCCACACGATCACCTCAGATTTGGATATTATTAAAACAATTTCACCTCTTGCACATTGTCAGTATCCTAACTAACATTTGCATACCATCAACCAATTCCCGTCTGGATCTTGAAAATTAAACCATTGTTCATGTTCTATTGGTGTTCTTATATTTACATTTTTGGAGTGCATAAACGCATAGGCTTCCTCAATGTTGAGTGTATCAAAATGAAATGCCGGGGTTTTAAATGTATGATCCTCTGAATAAATTTTGCTATCTAGCACAATACGTGTTCCATTCATCGGAATAATGTACAGATGACCAAATAAAATCTCCCCGTCAACAGGCAATCCTAATATATCGCAATACCACTCACGTGCCTTTTCAATATCACGAACAGGAATAAACACCGTACTGATCTGATTTAAAATAGGGCTCACGCCAGTCCCCCCTTATCAATAAACTCGTCTTTGGTTAATCCGAACAGGATCATATCCTGGTATTTTCCATCGGTATAAATCACCTGACGACGCACGCCCTCCTGTACACATCCAAGCTTTCTCATCATGGCTGCGGAAGGTTCATTGCCTTCGAGAACAGAATCATTGAATTTATTAAGCCTACGCTCGAAAAAGGCATATTTGAGCAAAATTCGAATGGCTCTCGTCCCGTATCCTTTTCCGCGATGATCCCTGTCAATTTGAATTCCAATGCTAAAGGTACCATTCCGCTCATCGATGCTGTTCAGGTTCAGGCCCCCGACATTCTCACCATCCATATTTTCAATCGTGAACATGATCCGTCCCCTGTCTAGAGAAAAATCGGAGAAGGCTTCCGTAAATTTCTTCGCCTCAGCATTCGTAGGTGGCAGTTCTACCTCACATTCCAGTAAACGACGAGCGGGTGAATCAAACCGGTTATAATAATGATCCTCCCAATCTTCCTCACGCAAAGCACGTAATCGAACCTTATCATCCTGCCAAAAATAATCGCTATAGTTAATCTCTCTCATTCTGATATCCCTCGCTTGGCCATGAATTGTTATCAATTTAATATGAGCTACGCCTATGATAACCCATATTGTGGAATTTGAGGAGAATTGTTTTCATCAACGATACAACTAAAAATAGCCCCCGGACAGGAAAATCCTGCCGAAGGCTATCATCTATTTTATATAATACGTCTTTACGATTCTTCTTCTTCCGGGTATTGAGGCTTGGTTACATTATCGGGAACCGTTTCATCGTAAACGTCCTGACCGGGATAATCCCGAACTTCCCCTTCGTGCAGCTCATGATTTTCATAATCGAAACGATGTGCGGTCCTTTGATCCACTCGCCATGGCGAGCTTTTGCCAAGAGATTCAGACATTAGAGATGAGCCGTAAGGACCTTCAGGGAACTCTTCGAGTGTGATATCATTTCGCTGCGACTCCACCGTGGACACATCGGTATATTCTTGCCTTTCTTCTTGCAAAAATTTATCCTTCATCGTTCGTCCCTCCATATCTGCTTCGTGGTGATCAAAGCATGTTTATTTTGAACGGAAATGAAAGGATTTATGCATGAACCATGGCTAAAATCCATTCTTCAATCTCTGATCCAGATATAAAATACAAAAACAATAAGTCCGAAGATGCAAATCCATGTATCTCGTTTGGACCATACCAATAAGGAGGAACGTGCTCCAAGCAGGGAATTCTCTCTAACTTTCCGCATTTCCATCGCAATTGTCATATCTTCTGCACGCTGAAACAGCGCCATGAGCAAGGGAATGACCATTGGACCAAGATCACGCACACGTACCGTATTCGGTCGTAATGCAGCTTTGCCGCGTGCCCGGACGATCAGCGAGAATCGCTGCCATTCACTCCAGATCATCGGGATAAAACGAAAGATTAAGGACACGGCGAGTGCAAACGACGACACGGGCAGTTTAATTTTTTTGCCGATACCAAGCACCCAATTCAGTCCCTCGACCATGCGACCATAAGGTGTAGTCAGTGAAAACCAAAGACTTGCCAACGTGACGATAAACAAACGATATACATTCAGTAACGTCCCCTCCGCCTGTATCAGGGAAAATCCGAAATGCAGACCGCCACCTTCTGTAGAAAGAGTCGTCCCTGACAACGCGGTTGATACGATAAAGAACAGTACGAGCGGTTTCATTAATTTCAAGCATCCCATAAGTGCCTGCCGTGGCAGCACAACGAGCGCCAAGATGACTGGCACCAACGTAAGGGAGAGACCTAACCAGTGGTGTTGAAGCATCGTAGCGGTCACGAGTAAAATGTATAAAATCCATTTCAGACGCGGGTCCATAGCACCATACAATCCTCTGCTTGATCCTGATTCAACGTGGGCGTATATGGCCTCCTGTGTGCCTTTTCCTCCCGAAGTATCGGAGCTTGTTAAGGCAAGCTTTGCTTCATCTATTCTGAATTGATCCTCATTACCAATAACATCAACCTTCGGCTCTAAAGGCTCATTGACGGACTGAACGATACCTTCAGCCATTTCCTCCGGAGTCAACGCAGTACACGGAAAATGAATGCCCGCCGCCGCAAATTGTTGTGCCAGTTGCATAGAATGTGGCAGACCAATTCCGGCAAGCTCCAGCAGATCTGGCCTTGTATGAATTTCCAGTGGTGTGAGATCAGCAACCAGACGTCCCTCTTGCAACAAAAGAACCCGATCTGCATGCGGCAAAAATGTGTCCAGGTCGTGTGTAGCCACAATAGCTCCCTCACCTGCAGTTCGATGCTGATCCAATGCATCCAGCAGCATGACAACACTTTGCGCTTCCAATCCGGCGCTGGGTTCATCGAGTAATAGCCATGAAGGCTGCGTCGCAGTTCCCAAGGCAAGCCCTAATCTTCTCCGTTCTCCCCCACTTAGTGCAAAGGGGGATCTGTCCGAATGGAATCTGTCTCCCTCTCCCTGACCTGCTGGGGAATCCCAACGTTCCAGTGTCTCGGAAATCTGCTTTTTCTTTTGTTCATCCGGTAGCCGATATGGACGCAGGGAATAAGCAAATTCACGCCCAATGCTTCGGGCGAACAGCTGTTGCTCTGGGAATTGAAAGACCAACCCCATTTGCAGCAGAATGGACTGTGGTACTTTCCCGTTCTGCCAGAAAGGCTGTCCGTCCAGCTTGAGGCTACCCGTATCTGGCGGTTTTAGACCGGCGATGGTTTGCAGCATTGTGGTTTTGCCTGATCCTGTGCAGCCTAACAATAAAGTAATTTCGCCACGGTTCAGTCGGACAGTGATATCTTGAAGCAGCGCTCTTTTGTCAGGTTGTGATGAAACTATACCTACATGTTCTAATTCGATTGCCAAAGCGTTACCTCCTTAACCAACTGCTCTGGTCGCAGAGGTGTTGCATGTTGCAGCATACCTTTCTGTTTCAGGAGTAGAGCCGTCTGCACTGTAAAAGGTGGAGCAAGCCCAAGCTGTTTGCAGGGAGAGGGTTGTTTTACTTCTTTTCCAGTGTCAGCCGCTGTCTCTTCCTTATCTTTCCCATAAAAGAAAGCCGCAGGCGTTCCATCGTAAACACAGCGTCCCTGCTCCATGGCAATAATTCGATCGCACAAGGTCGCTTCTTCCAAATGATGCGTAATCCAGATTACCGCCGTCCCTTGTTGGACAATGGTTTGAACTACCGCTTCCATTCGTTCTCTGGCTCCCGGATCAAGCATGGCTGTAGGTTCGTCCAGAATGAGTACATCCGGCTTGGCCGCCAGCGCTACCGCGATATTAAGCAACTGCTTCTGTCCTCCAGACAGCATCGATATCGCCGCCTGTGGCGGGTGTTCAAGTCCTACCGTATGTAATGCGTGCTCTCTCCGACGTAATTGTTCATCAGGAGATTCCAGCAGCGAAGATAAGGCAAAATGAAATTCCTCCTCAATGGTATCTCCAAGTACCTGCGCATCAGGCTGCTGGAGGACTCCACGAACAACCAGTTCTGGAGCAGCCTTTCTTTCTCCGCCGGATAGCGGAATGAATCCAATCAGCAGTCCAGCCAGCGTACTTTTGCCGCTACCATTGGCTCCCACAATACTTATCCATTCTCCCGGAGCTAATTCCAGCGAAACTCCATCCACCGCCTTACGAACACGTCCTGACTCGGACGCATAATGAACACGAACTTGATCCAGTGTAATCAAAGGTGTAACGTCTTGCATCGCAAATTGGTCCTTTCCCTTTTGAATCTTTTGTGGTACGATCCAAATCGTTAACCACATCCGTTTAATCGGTTAACAATAAGATTACCAAAATTGAAAGGAATGTTCAAACATGAAATTATCTTTGCGAGGTATTGTTTTCAGCGCACTCATGGCAGCCATACTTGTTCTTTTTGGTTACATAAGTATTCCCATTGGTTTCTCTCCTGTGCCGATTACATTGCAAACACTTGCGGTTATGCTGGCAGGCGGACTGCTTGGCCCATTATATGGTTTTCTAAGTATCGCTCTGGTCGTCATTCTGACTGCAATTGGATTCCCGCTTCTGCATGGCGCAGGCGGACTTGCAGTACTCCTTGGGCCTACCGGGGGATATGTCATGATGTGGCCCTTCTCCGCATTGCTCATTGGGTTATTACTCAGCAGAATCAAACTGAACGGATTCGTTGGTTATTTCCTGGCCTTTATTGTATTTGAGGTATTTGGTTCAATGTTGATCTATGTTTCGGGCGTGCCATGGCTGGCCTATGCTTACAAAATGTCGTTACCCGAAGCCATGATACAAGGGTTCTATCCCTACATCATCGGTGATCTGATCAAAGCCTTGTTCGCTGCGATCATCATCGCACCTGTACGCATGGTCTTCCCTCCACAACGACTGACAGGCAACATGAACTCAACGGTTGTAAAGGTTGAATCCTAATCGTAATTGGTTAGCGTAAGCTTGAACTGAAATTACGAACAAAGCCGCGTCCACGTAAACAGAAAACGTTCTGTTCCACGTTGGACACGGCTTTTGTTATTTCTACTCTTGTTCCTGTCCTTTTCCACCATACAGGGTAAGTAACGGCTCTTGTACCCGAACTTGTCCCGTAATCAAAGGAACTACTTCCTCATAATTCGCAGAATTCGTAACAATGATAGGGGTTACCGTATGATAACCAGCGGCCTTGATTGCAGCGATATCGAATTCCAGCAGCAAATCTCCTGCTTTAACCCGATCACCTTCCTGAATATGTGATGTAAAGTGCTGACCATCGAGCTTAACGGTATCCACTCCGACATGGACCAAAATCTCCGCACCTGTATCTGATACAACAGCCAGGGCATGTTTCTTTTTGAAAGCCACGGTAATGGTACCGTCAAAAGGAGCAACGACTCGGCCAACTGCCGGCTCAATCGCAATGCCTTTGCCCATCGCACCGGATGAAAATGCCGGATCTGGCACCTCAGTCAGTTCAACAATGGTCCCCTCAATCGGGTTTAGAACTTCTTGATCAACGGAATCCGCTGTTCTTACTGATGGAGTGGTAGATTCCGTGCTTTTTTCTTGTTCTTCCTCTTCAACCGGATCTTTGAATCCCATAATGTACGTCAATGCAGCCGAAACAACAAAGGACACGCAGATCCCAAGAATCAGTCCAGGGAAACCCTCTCCACCCGGTCCATAGAAGATCGGCAAAGTCAACAGTCCTGGAGCGCCTGAAGCGAATGCCTGAGTACCTGCTTGACCAATGATGGCTCCACCAACGGCACCCCCGATCACTCCTGCGATAAATGGACGTTTGAGTGGCAGAGTAACACCATAGATGGCAGGCTCCGTAATCCCGAACAAGGCTGTCAGTGTAGATGAACCCGCCAGCGTTTTCAGCTTTTTATTTTTGGTTTTCAGCATAACACCGAATGCAGCACCAGTCTGTGCGAAGATGGAAGCCGTCGCAGCCGGTTTGACACCATCACGTCCATATACAGCAACGTTATTGATAAATACGGGAATGAGCCCCCAGTGAATTCCGAAAATAACGAGCAGCTGCCAGCTTGCACCCATAACGGCTCCTGCCAATAACGGACTGAATCCAAAAGCGGCCACCAGTCCTGATGCAATGGCATTACCTACATATACTCCAAATGGACCGAATACGAGCAGGGTAAGAGGAACCATAATGACTAGCAAAAATAATGGAGTGACAAAATTTTTCACACTTTCGTGAAGAACCTTATTGAAGAATTTCTCCAATTTGCTCATGACGATGACTGCCAGAATAATAGGGATAACGGTAGATGAATAATTCATCAATATCACAGGGATACCGAAGAAATCGGTTGGCGTTCCCTCCGCCTTGAGCGTGACGATGGAAGGATAGATTAATGCGCCAGCAATGGTCATCGCCACAAACATGTTACCCTGGAATTTGCGAGCGGTTGTAACCGCTAACAGCAAAGGTAAGAAATAAAACAAGCTGTCTGCTGCTGCAAATAGGATCTTATACGTGGTTTCTGTCGTTTCCAGCCAGCCGACATTACTTGCAATGAGCAGCAGCCCTTTCAATATACCGGCTCCCGCCATTACCCCTAGCAGCGGTGCGAATATACTGGAAATCACATCGATAATGCCGCCTAAGCCTTTTGCGGACTTCTTGGACTTTTCCTTTTCGGAAGAGTCATCCAAAATGTTGCTGATCTGACCAATGGCGTTATAAACCTCAGGCACCTTATTGCCAACGACCACCTGAAACTGTCCCCCGTTTTCCTTGACTGCGATGATTCCTTCTGTCTTTTCCAGCTTGGCTTTGTCTGCCTTGGCGTCATCTTTCAATACAAACCGCAAACGTGTTGCGCAATGTACCAGTGATACCACATTTTTTTCCCCGCCGACAAGCTCGACGATCTCTTTTGCGAGTTTTTCCTGACTCATGATGTGCACCCCCATATTTACTAAAACAGGCATCATACCGATTTTTTTGCACGCAAAAAACCTAAGCCTAGAGTAAGGTTTGGACACATGGGTCCTGCCTTCTCATGACTTAGGTTTTGCCTGCATAACCAGTAACAATCCCAGTTAAATCGTATTCAATTCCTGTTAATCTCATATTATTATGATTTAACCAAATTTGTCAACATTTTAATTGTTATCGATTAACGACCCGTTCAATGTGGACGGTCAGATACAATTTCTCTTCGTTGGTAAGCTGATGGTTGTATTCCTTGTTGACGAACATTTCGATTTTCTCCGTACATGCCGCCGCTTCCGGGTGCTTCTCTTTGATCATGTCGTAAAAGTGGTCATAATTATTGTCATAATGCGTGCCGCTTAATACCCTCTGGGAGAAGAACTTCAGATGCGTAATGAAGCGAAAATAGCTGAGAGACTCCTCATCGAATTCCATCTTGAAGTGATATTTCGCTATATTAATAATCTGCTGAATAAACTTCGTGATGTTCATCGTTGTAATGACTTCTTCATTCATCTCCGCATTGACAATGTGCAGGGCAATATACGCAGCTTCATCCGGTGGAAGCTCGATATGAAGTCTGGACTTGATCTGCTCCAGCGTTTTCAGACCCAGTCCGAACTCCGCCTTGTACAGCTGTTTGATTTCCCACATCAGTGCATTCTTGATTTCTACTCCTTCACGATATCGTTCAATCGCAAAGTTAATATGATCTGTTAGGGAAACGTAAATATTTTCATTCAGGTTACGGCCCAGATTTTCTTTGGCGTAGGTAATAATTTCTTCCACAATTTCGATCAGTTCCATAGGCACTTCGCGCAGCAGCATTTTGAAATTGTCGGATGTCTGCTTGTTTTTAAGCGCAAATACTTTCTGGATGCGGGTCTCGTCTACTTTATCCCCCGGCTTTTTCTTAAAGGCAATCCCACGCCCCATCACTACAAGCTCTGCTCCATCCGCTTGATAGATGCTAATGACGTTATTGTTGATAACCTTTGCTATTTTCACTTCAATCCCCCCGTCACGATCCACTCTCTTGGCAGTCATATATCGCCTTTTGGGCATACAAAAAAAACCTGAAGCATCACAAAATAAACAAGACATGTCGGTCTGCTTTTTTTGGTGCTTAGGTTTTGCCTACTTCAAGTAGTAACAATCCCAAAACGATATAATTGCGTCAAGTATAGCGCGAAGAGACACATATGTCAACGCTTTCAACGAGGGAACAATCGGAAGTTCCATGAAGCGTGGTCCTTCCGATATGATATGGAGAATATCCCTCCTCTTCCCCTGCTTATTCCGATTCTAAATTGCTGCCATCGGATTGAATTACATTTTTGTACCAATAGAAGCTCTTTTTCTTGATCCGCTTCAAATCACCCTTACCTTCATTGTCACGGTCCACATAGATGTACCCATAGCGTTTTCTCATCTCGCCTGAAGAAGCGCTGACAATATCGATAGGGCCCCAGCTTGTATAACCGATGATCTCTACACCGTCCTGCAGAGCTTCACCCATCTCGGCAACATGGCGTTTCAGATAATCAATCCGGTATTCATCATCAACCTCACCATCAGGGGTAACCACGTCATTGGCTCCAAATCCATTCTCTACAACAAACAGCGGTTTTTGATACCGGTCATGCAGCTGATTGGCTGTAATACGGAAGCCTTTGGGATCAATCGTCCAGCCCCACTCCGATTTGGCCAAATAGGGATTGGCTACAGAACCAAATACATTGCCGCTCGTCATGTTTTTGACGACTTCCGGGTCTGTGGAGGTTGTACGACTTGAATAATAACTAAACCCGATATAATCAACCGTATGTTTTTTCAGAATTTCCGCATCACCTGGCTGCATGGCAATATTCAATCCATGATCCTTGAAGAAACGTTTGGCATAGCCTGGGTACTCTCCACGCGACTGAACATCAATGAAGAAGTAAGACTCCCTGTCTTTCTCCATGCCCTGGAACACATCTTCCGGATTACAGGTATAAGGATAAAAGCTTCCTGCCGCAAGCATACAGCCGATCATTGCGTCCGGGATGATCTCGTGACAGGCTTTAACCGCCAGTGCACTTGCCACCAGTTGATGGTGTGCTGCCTGATACTGAATCTCTTTGACATGATCACCATCCTTGAAGACCAGACCCGCACCAAGGAATGGCAGATGCAGCAGCATGTTAATTTCGTTGAACGTCATCCAGTATTTCACCTTGTCCTTATAACGGCTGAATACAGTTTTCGCGTAGGTTTCGAACAGAGTCACCAGCTCACGGCTTCTCCAGCTGCCATATTTCTCAATCAGATTAACCGGTACATCGAAGTGAGCAAGTGTTACTACAGGCTCGATGCCATGCTTCAACAGTTCATCGAATAATCGATCATAAAATTGCAAACCCGCTTCATTCGGCTGTGCATCTTCTCCGGTGGGGAAAATCCGTGCCCAGGCAATCGATACACGCAGCGCTTTGAATCCCATCTCCGCAAATAGCGCGATGTCTTCGGGATAACGATGATAGAAATCAATCGCTTCATGCGAAGGATAAAACTCGGTTTCCAGCGGGGTTAATGCAGGGACATTACCCTTCATGATGCTTCTGCGATTCTCTCCTGTCGGCAGCAGGTCAACAATGCTCAGCCCTTTGCCATCTTCCAGATAAGCACCCTCTGCCTGATTGGCAGCAATGGCTCCACCCCACAAAAAGTCTTTGGGAAACTTAAAATTAGTCATTCGTATTCTCCTTCCAAATATGTAATTCTGTTATCCGCTCCAATCGCATGAAACATGAATAAGACAAAGTATTTAAGTTGAACTACACATTTACTTCATAAACGGAGAGGACAGATAAAATCTGGAGAAGCAACGCTAAAAGCGTTCTGAAAGAAAGCTGCTTCGGAAGCATACGCTTCGCCTTTATCCCTGGGTTTCCCTTTAAAAAGGGAATCCAGAAATCTGGGGATAACAGCGATCGGAGGATTGTTCTGGCAGCGCAGTGTCCAATGTAAAATCGTTCTTTCAACTTAAATACAAAAAACCCGAACCAGCCCGAATACACGTTGCAGTGTATACAAGCCAGCTCAGGTTATGCCCATATCGGTAACATTCCCAGATCACAATTATGCGGATTGGTTAAAACTTTAACAAGAATTAGGGGACCTGTCAACATCGTGCAGCCTGAGTCTGCTGTCTAATTCAATCACGATAACTGATAAAAGGTAGCACAGGTGCCGCCGAATATCATCTGCTTCTCTACCTCAGACATGCAAGAAGTATGCTTTGTGATAATCTCAAGCACTTGAGCATATGTACCAGCCACCGTACATACAGGCCAATCCGAGCCAAACATCACCCGATCTGGACCAAAGGCTTCTAAGGCGATATTCAGATAAGGGGCAAAGTCCTCCTGTTTCCAGTTTGTCCAATCGGCTTCCGTTATCATTCCAGATAATTTGCAGTATACATTCGGTTGTTCTGACAAAGAGTATAGCGCTTCCTTCCAAGGGGAAACCGTTCCTGCCTTAATATCGGGCTTCGCCAAATGGTCAAGTACAAATCGCTGTTCAGGAAACATCTTAACCAGCTCTAAAGCATAAGGGAGCTGCTCCTTGGACACGAGCAGATCGTAGGCCAGATTATATTGCTGTAGCAAAGCAATTCCGCGCTGAAAATCGTCACGCAATACAAACTGGACATCCGGTTCATCCTGTATTACATGACGCACCCCCTTCAGCCAAGGGCTTGATGCATACTTCTCAAGTTGATGCTCAGCTTCTACAGAACACAGATCCACCCACCCCACAACACCCCTGATGAACTCATGCCGTTCTGCCAAGTCCAGAAGCCATTCGGTTTCCTCCAACGATTGTCTAGCCTGTACCGCCATACAACCGGATACCCCTGCACGGGTTAACAGAGGCTCCAAATCTTCTGGAAGAAACGATCGTCGAATGACGCTCATGTGTTCCTCGATCCAACCATATTCACGAATATTATAATTCCAGAAATGTTGATGCGCATCCAGTCTCATTTAATTTCCCCTCCTGAGATTATTTAACTTTAACCACGAATGTAATGCAACGCTATTTATTTGAATGAATTTAGAATAAAATAATCCATTAATCTCTAATTATGACATGGATTTTGTACTAATTACGAGGGTATTTACTTTCAATGAATCATGCTATATTTGCATTTCAGAAAACGTTTTCAATACTTAATTTGGTGGTGATTCCATTTAAATCTATCCAGAATCCTGTTCTATGCCGAGCTTAAATCTTCATTTTTTTGTAAGCGCTCTATATTAGTTCAACAATAATCATTACAAAGGAGAATATGTTAATGAACAAAAAACGCAGATCGTTCCTCTCGCTCACTATCGTAACGGCAATGATTCTATCCCTGTTGTCATCCGCCATCGCTTCTGCTGCTACAGATGAATCTATTCAGGCAAGTGCGGCCGCTGCTCCAACGAATATTCAGTCCTATGTTAATGCGATGGAACCGGGCTGGAATCTGGGAAACTCGCTGGACGCCGTTGGTACAGATGAGACGGCCTGGGGTAACCCGCTGATCACTCAGCAGCTGATTCAAAATATTGCTAATCAAGGCTACAAGAGCATTCGTATTCCAGTGACCTGGCAAGCTCATATAGGAGGAGCACCCAACTATACAATTGATACCGCTTACATGAATCGTGTACAACAGGTTGTAAACTGGGCGCTTGATGCCAATCTGTATGTCATGATCAATATCCATCACGATTCATGGCAGTGGATCAGCTATATGGAGAATGACCATGCCAATGTTCTTGCTCGTTACAACTCAGCCTGGACTCAAATTGCAAACAAATTCAAAAACTCATCCACGAAGCTGATGTTCGAAAGTGTAAATGAACCACGCTTCACGGAAGGTGGTACAACGAATACCGCTACTGCTTACGCTTTGCTGGATGAGTTAAATGTATCTTTTCATAACATCGTGAGAGCATCGGGGGGAAATAACGCAACACGTCCATTGGTCCTGCCAACGATGCATACCTCTTCCGCTCAACCAGATCTGGATGCATTATCCCAGACGATTGCGAAATTAAATGACCCTAACATTATCGCTACCGTTCACTACTATGGTTTCTGGCCATTCAGCGTGAATATCGCAGGGTACACCAAATATAATGCTGAAGTGCAGCAGGATATTATCGATACATTTGACCGAGTGTACAATGCATTCACAGCCAAAGGTATTCCGGTAATCGTCGGTGAGTATGGCTTGCTCGGCTTTGATCAGCACACAGGTGTCATTGAGCAAGGTGAGAAGTTAAAATTCTTTGAATTTATCGGCCAGTACCTGCGTCAGAAACAGATGACCACCATGTTATGGGATAATGGACAGCATTTTGGCCGTACCAGCTTCACCTGGTCTGATCCGGATCTGTATAACACGATGAAAGCAAGCTGGACTGGTCGTTCCTCCACAGCTGAATCCGATCTGGTTTATCTGAAAAAAGGGGCTGCAATTCAGGATAAAACAGTAAAATTGAATCTCAATGGCAATACATTTAGCTCTCTTGCTAATGGCAGCACAACTCTTGTTCAAGGTACAGATTATACGATCAGTGGTGATGTGCTCACATTGAAATCAAGCCTGTTAAGCAGACTGACCACGTCCGGCAATCTTGGGGTTAATGCCAAGCTGACCGTCAAATTCAACAAAGGCGCAAACTGGAACCTGAATATCATCAAGTATGATACGCCTAAACTGAGCAATGTAACGGGCACAACGAGCTCGTTTGCGATTCCGACAACCTTTAATGGCAATCAGCTGGCCACCATGGAAGCCACTTATACAAGTGGCGGAAACGCAGGTCCGCAAAACTGGACTTCGTTCAAAGAATTTTCCTACACTTTCAGTCCGAATTATAGCAGCAACGTGATTGAATTGAAACAAAACTTCTTCAACGAAACGAATAATGGCGAAGTTATTCTCAAGTTCCACTTCTGGAGCGGAGACGTCATTACGTACAAAATAACGAAGAATGGTTCCAGTGTAGTCGGAATCTCTTCCTAATAGGGTTTCACAATTCAATGTATAGCACATAGGAATCAGCACATAAAAATTCACGAAACGTTGTGTCCAGGGCAACAGGCTCCGGACACAACGTTTTTCATTGATACTCGGTTCATCGGACTGGCGACAGGAACCCATGATCAGGTGATTCACAATAAAAATGAGACATCTCCACTCCGGCTGTGAATGACATATGTCGCTCCCAGACCTTTATAAACCAGCCCAACAGGAGCTCTGTTGCCGGAAACAACGTAGAGTTGTTGCGGACACAAGCTGCGACACAGCTCAATGTCCTGACAGCACTGCGGCAAGTTATTTTCAAATACAAAGGCGTGTTTCACTACAAATTCTGGCGAAAGCTGATTACGGAATGCCATTTCCTGAATGTAACGCACGGTGACTGCACCAAGCGACTGAAATTGTTCCCCCTCCTCTTCGCTGTGTACAAGCACGACAACCGCAAATCCCCTTTTCAATAATACATCCACAAAATTCTTTCCCGCCTCACCGTGTCCTGTTGATACCACCATCATTGCTTCATCCATTGCCGCCAACCTCGCCTTCACATCAGATCCTGCAAATGCCATCTGGAGTACGTTATGTGCGAATCATAGTCCTCTGTCTGCATCTCTGCAATTGAACTGCATGCGATTTCTGCACCGTTCTGATCGATTCCAGACAATCCAGGTGAGCAATTCTTGCCTAATCTCCTCTTTTCGCAGTCATGCGGCATGTTGCTTGGTCTGTCATGAGCGGAAGAAAAAATCGAGATAATGGAGTCCAAAACGCAGATATATCTCTTGTTAATCGCTTACATGTGTGGATTTCAAATCAAACATCGGAAAATCAGGCTTATATCCATTCCGGTTGATTTTACTTAAACTGTGTTCAGTCGTAACATAATCCGCAGGATAACAAAAAAAATAGAAACAATAAGATGATTTTGCCTATGGAGGTTGGAGCGTGTGATTGCAAGTTGTGATGTGAAAATTCGACCGGAGATTCGTGTTGATGCCCGGATTAGTTCCATGGAGATTATTCGGTACGATATGCAAAAATTACCTTTCATAGCGCGGGAACATGCATCAAGCTACTGCGGATTGTTCAAAATCTCATGCGGGAATGTTCATGGTTTTGCCGAATTTGAATTGCCTGCAGGTTCCCATCCCTCTGATCTGGTAAAATGGGCTTCGGTGTTCAGAGCTTTAAAAGGTATGGAGCTGTCACAGGTCAAGCAATATATCCAGCAGTATCAAGAGCTATGGGGAAATGAACGCATGCTGTTCCTGCACGAAGCCGTCAGCAATTTGCTTTTCAACCTGGAGCACGCCAGCACATCTGATGTGATGTTAAGCCGGGACGACATTCGTGCCTTTCTGATGCAATACGCACTGACGTATTATTCTTTTTGACACCTTCCATTAAGTAAGAAAAGATACATAAAAGTGCAAAGAAACCCTGGTGATATACACCGGGTTTCTTTGCATTTTCCAACCTGTCTTTTTCAAAGGTTTTACGCTTATTGCGGTTCAGTAAATTTCACAACGATTAGTGCTTCTCCATTAGCTTGAACAGGGCCTGTCATCGCTGGCATCACCTGCTCGATTCTATCATTCCCATTCGGGATGAGCACAGGTGTAATCAATGGCAACCCTGCGGCCTGGATCGCTTCCATGTCAAATTCAATCAACAGTTGTCCTGCAGTTACGGTATCTCCGCTATTCACATATGCGGTAAAGCCTTCCCCCTTCAGTCCAACGGTATTAATTCCAATATGCACAAGCATCTGAACACCTGTTTCATGTTCCAGGATTACGGCATGTTTGCTCTTGTTCATCACATGAGCGATGACGCCGTCAAAAGGTGCAAATACTTTGCCCTCAGAAGGCTCAATAGCGATCCCTTCTCCCATATGCTTTTCCGAAAATGCAGGATCAGGAACCTGCTCCAAAGCAACCGCTGTGCCTGTGATGGGTGATGCAATCTCCAGCATAGCTACCCTCGCACGATAGTTAACAGCCTGGCTGGCAGATGAGTTTGACTTTTGCGACAGCACTTCCGTCTTGCTCTCTTCTCCTGCATTGCTCGGAACTTCCTCCGCAACCGGCTGATCCTTATATCCGAAGAACCAGGTAAGTGCAAATGCAATTCCCATGGCTACCACGTTGGACAAAATGTACAAAGGCAATTGGCTGTTCAGATACAGCAGGGTGCCCGGAATAACCGTCACCGCCATACCTGTACCTTGCAAATGGAACAAGGACGCGATGAATCCACCGACAGCGCCTCCGACAAGACCCATGATAAACGGTTTCATATACCGCAAGTTAACCCCGAAGATCGCAGGTTCAGTAATCCCTAGAAATGCAGAGAATGACGAAGGCAGTGCGAGTGCTTTCAGCTTTGTATTTTTGGTCTTCAACCCCACTGCCAGACAAGCTGCTCCTTGCGCAGCCATAGCACATGTAATAATCGCGTTAAACGGATTAAAGCCCGTTTTCTCCAGTAATTGAATCTCCAGAAAGTTAAAGATGTGATGTACACCGGTAACAACAATAATTTGATGGAAGAAACCAATAATAATGCCCGCAATACCGAATGGCAGTCCCAATACGGCTGTCGTCCCATGCAGCACCCACTCCTCAAGAGAATGGAATACCGGACCAATTGCGAAGAGCCCCAATGTAATCATGACCGTCAGCGTAATAAAAGGAGTCAGAATTAAGTCTAGAGCCTCGGGTACGCGTCTTCTCAGAACCTTCTCAAACTTCGCTCCGATCAATCCGACGAAGAATGCAGGCAGCACCGAACCCTGATACCCGACCACCGGTATGAATCCGAACATATGCAGCGGTTGTGCTGATCCATCGGCCACAGCGTATGCATTCGGCAGCGCCGGATTCACAAGCATTAGTCCCAAAACGATACCGAGAACTGGACTACCGCCAAACACGCGGAACGCAGACCAGGCTACGAGTGCAGGCAGGAATGCAAATGCCGTGTCCGTCAGGATTTGAGTAAATAACAGGAAATTGGGCGAAATGTCCTCCGGTGTTGCACCAAACAGCGATAGAATTTCATTTTGAGTGAGCAGCCCGCGCAGACCCATGAATAGCCCCGTTGCTACAAGCACAGGGATGATCGGTACAAATACGTCACCGAACGTGCGAATGGCCCGTTGAAAAGCATTACCTTCCTTTTTGCCCTGACTCTTCACGTCTTCCTTGGAAGATCCTTCGATGCCCAGCTTCTCAACCTCTTCAAATATCCGGTTCACTGTTCCTGTTCCAAAAATGATCTGATACTGGCCCGAGTTGAAAAAGGCCCCTTTGACTTTGTCGATGTTCTCGACCTGCTTCTGATCGATCTTGTCCTTGTCATTCACCATGATCCGAAGACGTGTTGCACAGTGTGCAAATGATGCGATATTTTCTTTGCCCCCGATGGCACGAATAACGTCCTGGGCAATCTGCTGATTATCCGACATGGTCCTTCATTCCTCTCACGTTATATCTAATAATCCCATTTGGATGCCTGAAATCCTGCCTTGCCTCCATGTGCAAAGAAGCGAATCTCTGTGCTATCCTTGCTTGGAAAGATACGGCTAGTGAATACCTCTTCTCCATCATTGACAAAGATCTCAACAGAAGAAGAATCCACAAAGATATGGAACTTAAGCACGTCTGCATTCAATGTGCAGCGCCGTACATTCCCGTTCTGTTCCGCAAGCGTTGCGCCTGATTGCGAGCGATCCAGAATTACTTTCTGATTCAACCGATCATACTGCACCACGGTCTTCTCTTCTGCACTCGCCCGTAATTCAATGCCTACAACCTCTGCCTCAACACCAAGGATTTCACATTCCAATTCATAAGCCATTCCAGCAAAGTCTGCGAAAGATCGAGTCTCATGATCAAGTGTGAATTCCATATGAGTTCCTTCAGAATTCCCACGCAGCTTCACCATTTCAGAAACTGGCTGCTGAATTAACTTCCCCTCCCGGAGTGACAACTGCCGCGGAATCGTCAAGCAATGTGCCCATCCACTCTTATCTGTCGGATACTCCAAATCGGGAAGTCCCATCCAGCCCACCAAAATTCGTCTTCCATCCGGCGCCTGCATCGTCTGCGGGGCATAAAAGTCAAACCCACGATCCAACTCCTGAAATGGACCATGTTCGAAGTGCCTTGTCTGAAGATCCAGTGGTTCACCAATCAGATAACCCGACTGAAAAATGTTGTGATACTCATCTCCCTGACTCTCTATACCTTGCGGCGAAAAGATCAGCACACCCTGACCCTGCATCTCCAGATAATCGGGGCACTCCCACATGTAGCCAAAGTTAGGTAGTCCAGTGTGAATCTCTCCAAGAAACGTCCAGTTTCTGAGATCTGACGAGCGATATAATACCGTGCATCCCGTTTCATCTACACGCTGGGCTCCAATCACGCAATAATACATGTCACCCTGCTGCCAAACCTTGGGGTCTCTGAAATGTTCCGTGTAGCCAGAAGGTACTTCTGAGATCATAGGTTGATGCACTTTGGTTATTGAACCGCTTTCATCCATAATCGCCAGACACTGATACGGATGCCTGTTCCAGTTCTCATCTCTTGTATTGCCTGTGTATAGCAGATTGAGCTGGCCATCTTTTTCAATAGCACTGCCCGAATATGCCCCGTGTGAGTCATATGTGTCGCCCGGCTGGATTCCAATTCCGACTTCTTCCCAGTGCACCAGATCCGTTGAACGGGTATGGTACCAATACTTCAATCCATGCTCGGTTCCGAGTGGGAACCACTGATAGAACAGATGATAATATCCCTGGTAATAGGAGAATCCATTAGGATCGTTAAGCAGTCCGGTTATCGGCTGGATATGGTAATGCTGTCTCCATGGACAAACAGAAATCAAAGCTTCCAGCTTGCCTATTTCTCCAGGCTCTGCCTGCTCGATTCGTCTGTAGCGTTGCTCTCTAGTCATTTTCATAAAAAGTGTTCTCCATCCTAGCTAATATAAATTAGAAAAAGAAAATTTACACTTGGTCACTTCAATGGCAGAACCATCTTTCGATCGCTGTTATCCCCAGATTTCCTTGATCCCTTTTCTAAAGGGTGAAATCCGGTGATAAAGGCGAACACTACGTTTCTACAGATTTTTTCTGCCCTCTCCGTGATCGTGTAACTCTTAATTTAATTTATTTAAAAATCCAAAAAAAATAGAGGAACCGGTTCCAACACACTCAAAAAAATAATTCCATATGGCTTTTCGCCTGCCACCTTGTTCCCATATCCGTATTGGCATCCAGTGTGGAACCGGTTCGATGGAATTATCATAAAGGATTCATTTATATCTTGTCAACGCTTTCTCGTGGAATAATCTCCACATCAAGAATCGTGCACTGCTCCACTGGCTCGCCTTGTACCAGACGAATAATGTGTTGGGCCGCCACTTGACCTGCCTCGAAATAATGATATTTTACGGTCGTTAGTGTAGGATGAATCATCTCGGTAATTTCATAACCGCCAAATCCGGTAACCGATAAATCCTGAGGAATTTGTATCTTATTGGAAAAAGCAATCTTCATCACACCCAGTGCGATGTTATCTGTTGCGCCCACAATAATGGTCGGTTTGCTTTCTTTCAAAATCGCTTCTGCGGTAATGATAGCCTCGGACATTTTGAAGCTTGTCTCATAATACGTCACATCACATCCGCCACATTCGTCAATCGCACGCTTGAACCCCTGTTTGCGATGGATACCCACCGCCTGATCTCTCTCGGTAACGCCAATATAGACGATTTTTCGATGGCCCTTTTCCACAACATGCTTACCCATCTCATACCCCGCCTGATCATCATTATGAACCAGACTGTGCAGA
Organism: Paenibacillus sp. FSL W7-1088; assembly: GCF_037969855.1. Taxonomy (NCBI): domain Bacteria; kingdom Bacillati; phylum Bacillota; class Bacilli; order Caryophanales; family Paenibacillaceae; genus Paenibacillus; species Paenibacillus sp. FSL W7-1088. Next base: position 3,097,556 of record NZ_CP150216.1, on the reverse strand, counting down.
TGTTCATGCTGCTGCCCTACCAATAGCACCGGAATTCCGATGTCTTCAACGGCTTTGAGATGTGCGTCCGTTACTTCTGCGGCAAGCAGAATAATGCCGGATACCTTCTGTCTGGCAAAGTCATATATGGCATCAATCTCGCGCTGCATATCCTGGCTCGTATTCGCGATCAGCATCTGATACTGATTATTTCTTAATTCTTCATCGATACCTATCAATGTCTGAGAGGTTGCAAAGGAATCCAGACGAGGCACAACCGTTCCAATAATGCTGGTTCTTTTGGCCTTGAGACTCTGTGCAAACGTATTGGGTACGTAATTGTATTGTTTAATAATGCGCTCAATTTTCTGCCGTGTATCGTCACTAACAGAACCACCATTCAGGAAACGAGAGACGGTGCTCTTCGCCACGCCTGCCATTTGGGCGATATCCGAAATCGTTTTATTCATAACTTCTCCTCTTATTCTCATTCACTTGAATTCACTTATATTACCTTATATTATACTTCGAATGGCAAACCCTTGCGAATACTATTCCCATGGAGATATTAGTAAATCTCACAGAAGACTGGAAGTGGATGCTTAATGCGCCACGGTAAAGCGTTATTGATGCATGGCATTAATTCAGCTTCTTGCAGATAAGTAACATGAGATGCTAGTATAACTTCAATTCATAACGTGCATCATGAACTACAGAACAGAATATCAATATTCATACAGGCTATGACGGAAAGAGTACGCGGAGTTATCGTTCATTACAGGGACGCGGTGCCGAAGACTGAGAGCACCCGAAAGGAACACGCCGCCGAAGTTCACTCCCGAGCCGATTGCTGAAGAGCTGCTCCTCATGGATATAGCTTCTAGGACAATCCGTTCCTTGCGTTAAAAGGTCAAAGTGAGAAACAGATCGGCTGTATTCAATCAGCAGAACCGTTTCTAATTAGGGTGGTACCACGGCTTCTTCGTCCCTTACGGATGAAGGGCCTTTTTGTGTTTTTTTATAAATCTAAATTGAAGGAGTGGATCAGCATGGATCAAAGCAAGAACTTGGAACAATTAAGAGGCCGATTGAGTGAGATTAATCATAACCTCCTGCACTTGTTGTCAGAACGGGCCCAAATTACACAGGAAATTGGTCAAATCAAGGAAAAACAGGGTGTACCCAAGTTTGATCCGGTTCGTGAAAAAGAAATGCTGGAGGAACTGACTGCCGCCAATCCGGGACCTTTCCAAGACGATGCCATCAAACTTCTGTTCAAACAGATTTTCCAAGCTTCCCTGAACCTTCAGGTCGACGAACATAAGAAACAGCTGCTCGTTAGCCGCAAAAATCAGCAGGAAGATACTGTCGTCTCCATCGGAAACGTCAAGGTTGGCGCTGGTAAACCGATTCTGATCGCCGGACCGTGCTCGGTTGAAAGTTATGAACAGGTACGCGAAGTTGCCGCAGCGCTGAAAGAAGCCGGCATTACTGTGATGCGCGGAGGTGCATTTAAACCTCGTACTTCTCCATATGACTTCCAGGGACTTGGAATCGAAGGATTGAAAATTCTGAAGGAAGTTGCCGATGAGTTCGGATTGAAGACCATTAGTGAAATAGTACATCCAAGTCATATTGAAGTGGCTGGCCAGTATATTGATGTTATCCAGATCGGTGCACGTAACATGCAAAACTTTGAACTGCTCAAGGCTGCCGGGGATGTTCAGATTCCTATTCTGCTCAAACGTGGTTTGGCGGCAACCATTGATGAATTCGTTCATGCTGCGGAGTACGTTGTCTCCCGGGGAAACAAACAGGTTATGCTGATTGAACGCGGCATTCGCACCTATGAAAAAGCAACACGAAACACACTAGACATCTCAGCTGTACCGATTCTGAAACAGGAAACTCATTTGCCTGTGCTTGTGGATGTCACCCACTCTACCGGGCGTAAAGATATCCTTGCCCCATGTGCCAAGGCAGCTCTTGCAGCAGGTGCGGATGGTGTTATGGTTGAAGTTCATCCCAATCCGGCTGTAGCCCTCTCGGATAGCGCACAGCAATTAAATATCGAGCAATTCCACCAGTTCCTCTCCTCTGTGAGACAATCCGGATTGCTGAAGGATCAATAGGTCATTAACAATAAATAACAATAAAAGCCTGACTGAAATGTACGGTTCATACGAAAAACGGTATGATCCTACATTTCTCAGGCTTTTGATCATCATAATCTTAATCTTATTTTTAATTCACATCTTATTCTTATCCTTAATCTCTTTACATCGGCCCTGCTCCATTATTCTCAAACCTCAATAATAATGGGCAGAATCATCGGTCTTCGTTTTGTCTGGGCGTAGATGTAATGACCGATCTCGTCTTTCAGCTTTCTTTTGATCACATTCCACTGATTCGCCCCGCTTCCGGTTAACTCATCCATCTTGTTCTGAACCAGCTCATGAAGCTCTTTCATGAATTCTTCGGAATCCTTCACAAACACAAAACCTCTGGAAATCATCTCAGGTGCTCTCACCATATGTTTCTCTGTTTTGCTCAACGTAGTCACAATCACCAGCATGCCATCGGATGACAGCTGCCGGCGATCACGCAGCACGATATTCCCGACATCGCCCATGATCAGACCGTCGACCAGACTGTTGCCTGAAGCAATTTGGGGGCCAGGAGAAGCCACGCCGTCTTTGTACTGAATCATATCCCCATTGTTCACGATGAATACGTGATCCCGTTCGATGCCTACGGACTCCGCCAGTTGTCTATGCTGATACAGCATGCGGAACTCACCGTGAACAGGAATCAGGTAATCAGGCTTCATCAGGGTCAGCATCAATTTGAGTTCTTCCTGACTGCCGTGTCCTGATACATGCATACCTGCTGCTCCGCTTGAACCGTAAATGACGCGTGCTCCGAGCACATACAGATTATCAATGACATGCGCAAGATTTCGTTCGTTTCCAGGGATCGCCCCAGCAGCTATAATGACGGTATCTCCAGGTGCGACCTTCACATGAGGATGCTTGGAGGCCGCCAAACGGGATAATGCTGCCATCGTTTCACCCTGACTTCCCGTACAGAGCACAACGACCTCATCAGGTGGAAACTGGTCCGAATCAATAGCCTCTATGAGCAGCCCCTCAGGTACATCGAGGTAACCCAGTTCACTGGCTACAGCCACTACATTAATCATGCTTCTGCCCAGCAGAGCCAGCTTGCGTCCTGTTTCGAATGCTGCATTTACAATCTGCTGCACTCTGCTTACATTGGATGCAAAGGTTGAAATAAACACTTTTTGTTTGGCACGAATAAACGCGTCCAATATGTGGTCACCTACGACACGCTCGGAAGGAGTGAACCCGGGTCTCTCTGCATTGGTGCTCTCGGACAACAGCACATGCACACCTTGTTTGCCAATCTCGGCCATACGATGCAGATCGGGATAAGGCCCATTTACAGGTGACATATCAAACTTGAAATCCCCGGTATGCACGACATTTCCCCCAGGTGTCTGAAAGAAAATACCCAGGCAATCCGGTATGCTGTGACTCGTCGCAAAAAAAGAAACCTGAATTTCACCCAGCGTAATGCTGGATTTGGAATCAATCGTATGCAGATCGGCTTTGCGCAACAGCCCATGCTCTTTGAGTTTCAGTTCAATTAATCCACGTGTCAGTCTGGATGCATACACCGGGATATTGATCTGTTTTAACAAATAGGGAATACCGCCAATGTGGTCTTCATGTCCATGAGTAACCACAAGCGCCCTCACCTTGTCCTGATTTTCCAGCAGATACGTCACATCCGGAATGATGAGATCAATGCCCGGCAGCGTTTCATCCGGGAATTTGGAGCCACAATCGATGACAATGATGTCCTGATTATACTGGATAAGATACATGTTCTTGCCTATTTCATTCAAGCCGCCAAGTGCTGCGATATACAATTTGTTGTGGGCGAGATTCAAATCCGATTCATCCTCCTCTGCGTTGCAGTAATAGGCAAACGATACTTTGCATTTTTCTATGTATTTTTAGTATGGAAATTCTGACCGCGGTTATGCATTTTGCATTTTTTTCATGCAAAAAGGCCACAGCAGAGAGCTTCTCTACTGTGGCCTGCATCATCCTATACGAAAGATTTATCTCGTTGAAGCAAAACTTCCTGCTCATAAGTTTTGATCTTAGCAATCCACTGTTCACGTACAGGTACTTGCTGTTGTTCGCAATAATAATCCCAGATCGCGCCGAAAGGATAGGACTTAAACTCTTCTGTCAAAGCAAGACGAAGGGTGTAATCTCCTTCCAGTTCCGCTGATTTCAGCGCATCCACAGGTTCCAGCATCGCACGCAGCAATGCTTTAATCGTGTTGCGTGTGCCAACTACCCACGCCGCAACCCGGTTGATGCTGCCATCAAAGAAGTCGAGTCCGATATGTGTCGTTGGAAGCAGATCATGACGTACCAGTTCGCGGGCTATTTCCAGCAGCTCATCATCCATAATGACAACATGGTCACTGTCCCAACGCATTGGACGGCTGACATGCAGCAGAATGCCGTTGGTGAACAGGGCCAGTGAAGACAGTTTGTTGGATATGACTTCCGTTGGATGAAAATGTCCAGCATCGAGGCAGATTAACGTATCATTTTGCAGCCCATAGCCCATATAGAATTCATGAGAACCAACGACATACGCTTCGGAGCCGAGGCCAAACAGCTTACTCTCGACCGCATCCAGGTGATACTTGGGATCAAGCTTCTCAGCAAACACCTCATCTAGGGAATCCTTCAACCGCTTCCGCGGTGTCATCCGATCGACCGGATTATCCTTGAACCCGTCCGGTACCCACACATTGGTTACACAGGTCTGCCCCAGCTGCTCGCCAAAGTAAGCGCCAATGCGGCGGGATGCTTTGCAATGATCAATCCAGAACTTGCGAATCGCCGGATCGGAATGACTTAGCGTGAAGCCGTCACTTGATTTTTCATGCGAAAAGCACGTTGGATTAAAATCCAGGCCAAGCCCCTGTTCTTTGGCCCATTTTACCCAATTCTCATAATGCTTCGGCTCAATCCGGTCCAGCTCCACTTGTTCGTCCGTATCTGCGTAGATGGCATGCAAATTGACCTTATGTTTGCCCGGAATCATGGAGAAAGCTTGCTCCAGGTCTGCCCGAAGCTCTGCAGGTGTCGTTGCAGCCCCCGGATATTGACCTGTAACGGATATTCCGCCCGTAAGTTCCCCGTCTTTATTGAGAAATCCTTTCACATCGTCCCCTTGCCAACAGTGAACAGACACTTTGATCTCCGCGAGCTTCTTCAGCACTTCATCCGTATCAATTCCATGCTGAGCATATAATGATTTGGCTGCTTCATATGCTTGCTTGACCTGATTTTCCATGTGCGAGAACCCTCCTTATTATCGTGTAAATGCTGCTGGCACACCGCCATCAATCGTCATCATGCAACCGGTTGTTTTTTCCGATTTGGAAGAGGCAAAGAAGGCGATGCCTTCCGCAATATCTCTCGGATAAATATTGACGAGCAAAGTTGTACGTTTGCGATAGTACTCTTCCAGTTGATCCGGTTCGATACCATAGGCTGCTGCACGTTCATTTCTCCATGAACCGTTCCAGATCGCTGAACCTTGCAGAATGGCATCCGGGAGAATCGTATTTACACGAATGCCGTATTCTCCACCTTCAGCCGCGATGCAGCGGGCCAAATGAGCCTCAAGTGCTTTGGCCGAGCTGTAAGCAGAAGCGCTTTTACCCGCATATACCGAGTTTTTGGAACCGATAAATACCATACTACCGCCAATTCCCTGCTGTTTCATCAACTTGAAGGCTTCACGCGCCACGAGGAAGTACCCTGTACCCAGCACGTTCATATTCAAGTTCCACTCCTTCAACGATGTTTCGTCAAATGGACTGGAGGTGGCCAGGCCTGCATTGTTCACGATAATATCCACGCCGCCATATTGTACGGCAACTTCGGCATACGCAGATTGCACGGCTTCCTCATCGGTCACATCCATCTTCAATGCATATGCGCGATTAGCACCATATTGATCGTTAATTTCCTGAGCTACCTTCTGCGCTCCTTCAAGGTTAAGGTCCGCAAGAACGACATGTGCCCCTTCGGATACCAATCTGCGTGCAGTTTCACTTCCAATTCCACCAGCACCCCCGGTAATAAACGCCACTTTGCGGGAAAATTCAGTCTCCGCTGGAGCCAGCGATAATTTGTATAGCTCAAGCGGCCAGTACTCCACATTGTAGGATTCATTGGCACTGAGGGATACGAATTGGCCCAGACTTGTCGCACCGCGCATCACCGCAATGGCTCTATGATACAATGCCCCGCTTACCTGGGACAGGGCCCAGCTCTTGCCTGTGTTGATCATGCCCACACCGGGGATAAGAATGACGCGAGGTGCAGCTTCGAACATCACGTCACCTTCATTTTTGTTGCTCTCAAAATATTGTTGATATTGCTTTTTGTAGGCGGCCACGCCCTCTACCAGCTTGGATTTCAGCCCTTCAATATCCTCCGCGTCCGGTGTCCAATCGATGAATAGAGGTACCACTTTGGTATGCACCAAATGATCCGGGCATGCCGCGCCTACCTGTGACAGCTTCGGTGAATCCACTCCACCAACAAAAGCAAGCACATCCTCCTGATCGTCAAAGGACAAAATCATTTTTTTGCTATCCGATACCGCTCCCCGAATGGTCGGCATTACTTTGGATACGATCTGGCGACGCACTTCTGCCTCAAGCGCAGGATGCTTCTCTCCGCCAAACAGAGTTCCTTCGTTCACACGTGCTTCAATGAAAGCTTCCGCTTCATTAATAATTTTGATCGTCTGCGCGTAACATTCTTCCGATGTTTCTCCCCAAGTCACAAGCCCGTGCTTCTCCATCAGAACCAGTTCCGCATTCGGGTTCGAGAATACGCTTTCAGCAATCATCTTGGATAGTGTGAATCCCGGACGCACATAAGGAACCCATACAAATCGATCCCCGTAAATCTCTTTCGCCAGTTCTTTTCCGTTATCTGCACAACACAGACTAATAATCGCATCCGGATGGGTATGGTCCACATGTTTATATGGAAGGAATGCATGCAGCAGCGTCTCAATGGATGCACGCGGGTGTTTGGAATCGATCATGCAGTGCCCCAGATATTCGACCATCTCTTCATCCGACATGGATTCACGTTCGATTAATGGACGAATGTCTTCGAGTCCAAGGCCTGTAAAATGCTTCGCCTGCATGGAAGCCAGGTCAGATCCACTACCTTTTACATACATCACTTCTATATCACGGCCGCGAAAATCTTTCACCGTCGTTTTGGTAGACGTGTTACCTCCGAAAATGTTACATACACGACGATCTGACCCAATCAAATTGGATCGGTAGACCAGCTGCTCCAGTCCGGTTGTTTTCTCCGAAGCCTGTGATGAATTCCATAAACTCTGTACCATTTGTTCCCCTCCGATAATGTTTGTTTTATTCCTAATCAGAGTTTATCATCTTTGTTTTGTTTTGAAAACAAAAGATTTTAAATATAAACGGAAAAATTCAAAAGAGTTTCTGTTTTGATGATTTTTCTTTCAATAAAAAACACCCTGACGTGTTGGTCAGAGTGTTTGGAAGAGAATTTTTGGTCAGAACAAGCTTAAGGTCACTAGTTGATTAGATGAATCTTTTTAGAAATGCTAGACCCTATAGACCTTAGTAGATCCCTGCTTTTTTTGAAGTATTTTTAATTCCATAAGTGTCGTTCACAACCGTGTTTCCAAAGGATGTCAAACTTCCGTTAGGACCTGTAGCCAAGTCCAAATAGTTCAAATCGGAGCTGTTGCCATACCAGGACCATGCGAGCCAGCCTACCCCTTTTTCCTGACCATATTTCATGATTGCATATTCATCGACGTCTCCGTTCGTGTGGTATCCACCGAATTCACCAATGATCAGGGCCAGACCTTTGTTTAAAACGCTTTCCATGTTGGCTTTTACGGTTGCCGCGTCTTTACCGGCATATTCATACATGTGAATCGAGAACACAGTATTTTTCTGTGTATCTGCTGCAAATACACTTTGTCCATAATCCACGATGGATTGCGGGTATTGCCCCCAGCCTGCTGCATCCACGATCAATGTATTGTTAATACCGGCATTTCTCAGCTTGGGAATTGCTTTTTTGTATCCGTCAGCCCAGGCACTGCCGTTCCATGTTCCATACCATTCGTTCGCAATATTTACGATAACCCTGTCTTCTTTGCCAATGAGTGCTTCCTTGATGCTAATCCAGTAGTTCACTGCTGCGTCCAACGAATTATAGTCATCCTTACCTGTTGCATCATGTACTTCAAGCACCGCAATCATTTTGTTTGCGCTTACAACATTAATGATGTTTTTAACAGAGTTCAGATCGTCTTTGGTGTACTGCACGCCATTGGAGAGCACAATCCGTACGGTGTTGGCACCTGTTTTGGCAATCGCAGGAATCGCCGTGTTCAGGTCGTTCTTAAACCATGAATGTCCATGATTGACACCTCTAATAACAAATGCCTTGCCAGTGGAATCGTACAATTTGCCTCCGTTTACATAAAATCCTGTAGCAGCAGACGCTTTGGGTGCAGCACTCCCCAGAATCACCAACATAAGTGCAGCAATTACGGTAAAGACTGTACACTTTTGCAACTTGACCATTCGTTAGAACCTCCTACATTTTTTTGTTTATTTCAATTAACCCTGCTCAAGGCAATAAGTTAACTAAAATCAAGAGTAAATCATCATTAAATAAGGTTATAATCAAGAAAATATAACCTCATAATAAGATAAATGATTTAATTATATTTACCTTATCGTTAAGGTTATGGACATATAATAAAATGAAAACGCTTACCGGTCAAGTTATTTTTACCATGAAAAGGAATGAAATTTTGTGCTCCACAGCAAAGAGAGTACCTCATTCACCGATAAAAGAAGTGAACAGGTACTCTCTTGGTCATATGGATGGTCAATGGATATCATCTGCGCCGGGCAAAATCCACAAATCTGAACTTGTCGGGGCGATGCCTTGCTTCTGTGAACTGGAATTGACTCGCGTCCTCCAGGTAAACCTGGCTCCTTACCACAACTACATTGTGGAACCCTTCGAGATCAAGCAACTCCCTATCTTCAGCGGTAGGCTCCTCCACCAAAATTTCCTTTTTGGCAAAAGAGATGGTCAGCCCGAGTTCTTCCTCAATGTACTCGAAGATAGAATCATTACATATTTCCCTGCTCAAACCGGGAATAAGCCTCTGGCTTATATGGTCCTTATCGAGGATGACATGTTCGCCATCCACTTGCCGTACACGTCTGATCTCCCAGACCTTTTCATTCAGGCCAAAATTGATTTTCTTGAACAAGGCCTGATCAACCTTTTTTTCTTCAAAAACCTTAACGTACGTTTTGGCCCGATGTCCCATTTTTTTAGCCAGTTCCTTGAAGCTAACGAGACCTGAGATAGGAAAATCAATTTTACGTATATCCAAAACAATGGAGCCCTTACCTTGAATTTTCTGAATATAACCTTCTTCAGACAGCATTTTCAGCGCTTTGCGAATTGTCTCTCTGGACGTTTGATAACTTTCCGATAAATCCAGTTCCGAGGGAAGCAGCGTGCCAGCTTCAATTTCTCCAGTCCGAATACGAGCTGCGATATCTTCATAGATTCGGATAAATTTATTATTCATCATTCATCACCACTGTCCATTACCCTTTTTTTATCATATTAGCAACCTATTATAACATTAAAAGTCGAATAACGGATAATGTCGCAACTATCGATGATAAAATGATGAATTGACATGTGATTCAATCCAAGTCTTTTACGTCAAATTTTGACGCGTTATCCTTACCATCTATGTCGCTACTCGTTCCTTTATCATCCATAGTTGGATTCTCTTCCTCCATAGTTTGGTTCTCTTCAATAATACGGATCAGCTTGTTCAGTCGGAAGATGAGGGCTGCCGCCTCGGATCTGCTCAGATGCTGCAAGGGACGGAAACTGCCATCTTGGTATCCCGTAAGCATATACATTCCAGCAAGCTCTTCAACCTCTTCTTTGGCCCAATCGGATACATCCATCTGATCCGTAAAAGCACGACGTGAAGTTGCGGGTTCCGGCTTGATTTTGCGAATAACATTCGCGATGATCTTTGATGCTTGTTCCCGGGTTACCAGCGCATAAGGTGCAAATTTACCATTCCCCATACCATGTACCATACCACGACTTACGGCTGCTTCGATCTCCGGAGCAAACCAATCCTGATCGTTCACATCCTGAAAAGCATTTTGATAATCCGCAGATGTGTCCACACCCATTAATCGCACAATAAGTGCTGTGAATTCAGCTCTTGTAATGGGACGACGGGGTTCGAAGCGGGTTTCACTCACACCTTGAATGATGTTTTGCTCTGCCAGCCATATAATCTGATCTTTATTGAATGTTTGACCAATATCAATGAACTTGATCTCTTTCTTGGCTGTTGTTTCCGCTTTGTCATTTTGCTCTGGTTGAGACACAACGGACTGGGCATCCTCCGGTTTGGAGGAAGTTACAGGTGAACCGGCCCCACTTCCGTTTGAAGGTGGATACGGCATAGTCACAGCCACGGCCTGCTGGCTTTCACTTTTTTCCCCGGCTGAATTTTCAGTCCACAATATGACATCATAGCGCTGCCCACCCGTTAATCCTGTCCAGATGTAGCTTCGATCCTTTCCACGATAAATCTCCCGCCCACTACTAGAAAGTACGATTATTTCATTCAAAGATTCCAACTTCCAGCTCAACGCAATGCTGCTTGTACTCTGAGAGGTGGCTGAAACGGTGAATTCTTCTGATGGCAATGTCTCGAACTCAGGTACATTAACTGTCTCTCCGTCTCCCGCCTCATTAAAAGGCACAATAGAAAAGTCTGGATAGCGCTGGGCACTTTCCAATTCAGTCACATGTATCGACGTTCCCATTGTTGTCGCAATCAGCTCGTCTTTCCGATAGATGCGATAGCCTGCTGCCCCAGGAATCATATCCCATACAATATCTGCACCATGCTGAGCGCGTTCTTCCACTTGGGGTGGAGAAGGAATTTTGCCTGGCAGTGTTACTGCTGTTAGATTAAAGCCGACCTCGCTCTTACCGGAAGCATTAACGGTTTTGATGGTGTACACATAATCTACACCAGACTCAAGCCCCCGGTCCTCGTAATAAGGCTCGTCAACAGACACTCGGCCGATCTCCGCACCGTCACGTTCAATGATGAATTGCTCAGCCCCCTTGACACGGCTCTTTTCGAACTGAAGTTGTATGCTCTCCTGTGTCGAACGATATTCCACTTCTTTGGGAGCTTCCGGTTTGGTTAACAGCGTATACTCGAGCTTATGTGATATATCCCCCTGCTCGTTCTCGGTATACAATTCGATGGAGTAGTTCGTTCCGCCCTGCAGCTCATTTACGATATACTCTTTTTGTTTACCTCTATACAGCTCGATACCATCCATTAGAACCACAAACGTTTCGTTGAGATAAGGGAAATCCCACTCCAATCTGGCATGCTCCGTCTCCGGATATAGCTTTATCTCAACAGAATCGACATGAGGCAGGGTGAAAAATGGAGCAACGACCATTGGACTTCCTTTACCTGCCGTATTATAAGGAACGATCTGTACTTGATCATATTGAGCTGCGCTGGTAAGTCCATTAAGGGTAACCTCAGTCAAATCATTCTCTGTAATGGTTGTGAATTCGTTATCCGCTATCATTACAATGTAACCCTCTGCCCCTTGGACCTTTTTCCACTTAATCACTGCTGCCGTCTCTTCAATTACATCTGGGTGCAGCGTTTCCTTAATTGTTGCAGGCAGCGTACGCAATTGAACATCAAATCCCGTATCGCTATCGCCCGAAGCATTCGAAGTCTTAACCGTATAGGTGTATCTCTCTCCCGGCGTCAGGTCACTATCTTCATAAGAAATGCTGTCAGCCGGAATACGGTCAATTTCAATACCATCTCGCAATATGATCAACTGTTCTGCTCCTCGTGTGGCGCTGCCACTCAGATCCAGCTTTGCCGATTGATCGGTTACGGCAGCAATACTTGCTGTTTGTGGGGATATGGGCTTGGTCAACAAAAGAACCTGAACAGGAGAAGAACGGTGACCATCCTCATTCATGACAGTAAGTTCAAACGCATACGTTGTGCCATCCAATAAACTGGCGAGATGGACCGATGGTTCGGACACAGTCTGTACTTCCCCCGTGGTCTGATTGCGTATTTCATATGCGGCAGCTCCCTTTACTGCTTCCCACGCCAAATCAAACGCGTGCGTTCCCTTGATCACCGTAATCCCATCTGAGGATAGTGGCAGGGTTTGAGTTGTTATTCCATAGGTAAGGGAAGCACCCGAACCACTTGCATTAACCGCCCGGATCTTATACGTATATTTCGTGCCTGGCAACAAATCCTCATCTACGAATTGGGTTTCACGCGCATCCATGCGAGCAATCTCTCGCCCATTGCGTTCAATGATGTATTCGTCTGCACCCTTAACTCCTGTTTTGGTAAAATCAAGATTAATACTGTTTTCCGACACTTCCAATGCCTTAATCTCCACTGGTTTCTCAGGCAATGTCAGTACAGATACATTCGTCGCTTCGGATGAGGTCCCTTGTCTGTTCATGGCAACAAGTGTGTAATGATGCATCGTTCCATCCTCAAGTCCTGAAATCAGTGTGGTCAGCTCTGTTCCACGGTAAATCTCTTTGTTCCCCTGTTTAATTACATACTCCGAGGCACCTGCTACCGCAGCCCATGACAAGTTGGCTTTATGTACCCCTGGTTCAACTACGATTTCTGAAGGCGATGCTGGTTTGGATAATCGAATCAAGCTGGCGGACTGACCGACTCCAGACGTGTTCAAGCCCTGTACTTCCACTAAATACTCCATGCCTGGTGACAATTCTTCAGCCGTATAGGCAAGTCCAGAAGTTCGACCCACTTCGGCCCCATTGATACTCACAATATAGGATTCGGCTGTATTTACAGATTCCCATTCCACACCAATGCTCGTTTCATCCGTATGTGTTACTGTGAGTCCTTCTGGTCTGGTTGGCAAAGTAAGAAGTTCACCGCTTGTGGGTGCACCGTAACCGGCTGCATTTCCGGCCTGCACCTGATACGTGTAGTGGCGGCTGCCAGATAACTGATGGACTTCAAGCTGTGTATCTGATATCTCATAACTCTGCCCCTCAAGAACGACCCGGTACTTCGTCGCTCCGGGTACTGCATCCCATCTGAGTGTTGCTCCTGTTTCAGTCGGCTGAACAAAGTGAAGACCTGAAGGACTCTCGGGAAGCGTCGTTCCAGATACTCGATTGGATTGACCTTGTCCACTTCCATTGCCTGCCTGAACGTCCACCTGAACCAACGTTCCCGCGGTCAATCCCGTTAGCAGATATTCATGGGTTCCAGCAAGCAGCGTCTCTCGCTTCTCCCCATTCACAAAGACTTCGTATCGCTCCGCGCCTCTTACAGGATCCCAACTTAGACTCATGCTCGTTGTTGTAGCATTATCTATACTCAAGTTTTCAATGGCCCCCGGCAATGTCATCAGCTTCTGCAAGCTTGTTACCGGGCCTTCTCCTGTCTCGTTTGCGGCCAGCAATTCATAGCTATACTCTGTTCCACTATCCAGACCTGCGTCCACATACTCCGTTTCCAATCCTTCGTAGATTCCTGCTCCACTACGTGAAAGGCTGTAATACGTGGCTGAAGTTACCGTCTCCCATCCCAGAGAGATCTCATGCTCCCGAATCTGCACTGCCTCAAATTCACCGGGTGCTGCAGGCAATGTCAGAAATCCCGCCCTGCTGCTTTCTCCCGCACCACTCTCATTCAGAGCTGTGACCGAAATCGTATGAATGCTCCCCGGGACCAGATTGGTCAAGTACGGAATATTGGAAGAATCGGAGATCGTCTGGTCATAAACAATTCTTCCATCCGAAGTTGCAGCCGTGATACGGTACGCAGTAGCCCCTTGAACCGAATCGAAATGCACTTCTGCCAGCCCAGGCTGGGAATCGACTTTTCGAATTTGTAATGATGCCGGTGCTGCCGGGATTGTCAGTGCACGGACAGCTACTGCATCACTTATGCCAGTGTGGTTTCGAACTCTCACTTCGTAATCATAGACTTGCCCACCACTTAGGGAGTCATCAATGTGCGTATGTTTTGGATAATCCAGTGTCCACGACTGGCCTGTCGTTTGGTTTATAATTTCATACTGATACCCGTCGGTATACCATTCTCCTGTCGGCAAATCCCATGTAAGTTCTGCCGAAGTCTCACTGATCTGTGTGATGCTCACATTTCCCGGTTGCTGTGGTTTGCGCTGGATCTGATAAGGCGCCGATACCGTCTCATATGTATTCCCTGCCACATCCATTGTTTTGGCATGGATATACCAAATGCCTTCGGATTCAATTGAAATTACAGGCTCATTCGAGCGAGCTTCATTCCAGTTGTCTGGCGATAAGGCACTGTTGGTCACATTGTACAATCGCGAATTCTCATTGATACCCGAATCAGAATCTTCATATTGAACGGTAGCAGATATATTAGTGTCACTCCAGCCTTGTCCATTCGGTGTAAATGTAACCGTTGGAGCAACCTGATCGACATAAGCCGTACGACTAATCTCCTTGCTAACGTTTCCGACAGCATCTCTCGCTCTGGCTCGAATGACGGTGGGACCGTTTGAACTCACGGTGCCTGAGTTTCCTGCAATATACGGGGCCCCATTCAAACTATATTCATACGAAATGGAATGTTCGTCTACGCTGCCAGCAATCGTAAATTGTACAGCTTCCTTGCTCCAGCCTGACTGACTTAATGTAATAACCGGTTCTGTTGGAGCGGTCTTATCCAATCGAATGATTGCTTTCGCAACAGTACTTACGTTCCCTACCTGGTCAAGCGAGCGCGCATATACTGTGGTTTTTCCTTCTTTGGTAACCTTCACTTCTCCAGTGTAATCGATCCAGGGGCCTTGTTCGTTTAGACGATATTGGCTTTTGGCAAGTCCACTGCCTGTATCTTCACCACTGGTGATTTCAAAAGACACATCCTGGTTTGTCCATTCATCATCACTGAGTGTAATCTTTGGCTCATCAGGGCCAGTCTTGTCAATTCGGGCAGTGGCTGAAGTTGACGCACTGACGTTAGAGGCCCGATCCACACTTCGCGCCTGAATCTCGGTTATTCCTTCCGTATGGATAGTAAATGGCTCTCGATAATCGACCCAAGTCCCTTCACCTCCAAGCCTATATTGCGTAAGACCCACTCCGCTTGCTTCATCCGTACCTGCCGTTAACGTCACCGTTACTGCCGAATGGGTCCACTCCGGAGGATTTAACGAAATGACGGGAGGTGTCGGAGCTGTACGGTCCACTCGCGCTGTAACCGAAGCCTCCTGTCCTGTATTGCCAAATGCATCTATACTTCGTGCAATTATGAGCGTGTTTCCTTCAGAAGCAACCGTAAAGGGAGCAGTGTATTCCTTCCATTCTCCTCCAATCCCTAGTTTGTACTGTGTCTTCTGCACACCACTTAAGGCATCCGAACCTGCTGTAATCGTAACCAGGACATCTTCCTTGGTCCAAGAAAAAGGATTGACTGCTAAAGAGGGAGCGGTGGGACCAGTTGTGTCCTTTGTGATCTGACCTGCAGAGGCAAATGCAGTCTGTATGCCTTCTCCATTTAGAGCTGCTACATATACGTCATATATTCCGTCTGCAAGTCCTGTTAGCGCAAGTTCAGTCCGAGTTGATGAAGTTGTACCCGATGCAAGCACTTGTCCAACGGAGTTGCGTATTTCCGTTTTGTAATTCGTTCCCGCAGGATTGCCATTATTGTTCCAACTAGCCGTAACGGAGTTACCCGACTGGCTCACAGCTGCATCGCTTGGTGTATTGGCCAATGTAAATTTGCTAGCTGGGCTTGAATACCCCGTATAGGAACCGACCGAATTTTTGGCGCGCACAGCAAAAGAATACGGGGTATTCGGTGTAAGCCCGGTCACCTGACGACTATTGGATGTACCTGTATCGAAGCTCTGATTCGTCGTTACATTTTTCAGTTCATATGTCACGGAGGCATCATTCGCCTTCTTGTCCCAATTCACCGTTAGATTATTATTGTTAACCGATGTAAATGTTGGTGTTCCCGGAACCACGAAACTTTTTACCGTGAAATTGACCGTGCCCGCTGAGGAGACCCCTCCCTTGTCATCCATAACCCATACCTGCAACGTATGTGCACCATCTGCGAGCGTATCCGGCAATGTGTAATTCGTGTTAAACAACTGATTGGAACCTGTAGCCGTCATTTGTGTCAACATATTTTCGGAGCCTCCGTCGATTGACCATTTGACAGTCAGAAGATCTCCCACATCCGTATCCCGGGTTGTACCGGAAATTTGGAGCTGTTCTCCTTTATAGTAGGTCTGGCCTGAAGACGGAGCCGATAGTGCAAAAGAAGGCGGTGCATTTTTGGGGCCAATTCCCACGATCGTCGAAAATTTGCGTGAAGCCTGGTTGGCAGTTGCTTTACCGTCCCACCAAAACTGCGCAGCAGTATCCGTTGCGGTAATGGTCTGGCCTGGCGTAAAGGAAGATGGAGAAGAACCACCTGTCAGCTGTGCACTGTCCGGGCTATTGTACTGCCCCATGAAAATGCGATCCGCGTCCACGACGTTATACGTGTTAGCATAAAAAGCGGTTACCTGAACTCCACCACTGTAATTGCGCCAGCCGTTCTCAATCACTTCAAACGGAGAAGCATCGTTGCCATTCACCATCGTATCCCAATAGAACGTACCTCCCAGATTGAGCGTAGAGCCGCTGCGATTAACAGCCTCCAGTTCCACCTTCATATAACCGCCCTGAGATGTGGCATTCACAATGGATACGCGCAAAATATACTCTACATTGTCTTTTTGCCTGGACATTTCGATTACATTATTATTGATTCGATAATAATTAAGGGGCAGCGACTTAAAATTAACGGGTGTTCCGTTATGATCAATAATGGTGGATACATTCCCTGTATCACCACCGTAGAATACATTTGTATTTGGAAGCAACACAATTCTATATTTGCCATCACTATTCATCTCCACTTTCACCTTGGAGGATTGAACAGCCTTCATGCTGGAAGTATCGGATACAATACTGATGGTTTCCACCGCTTCAGCCATAACGGCCGTTGAACCCCATTCGACCAGCATGGCTTGGGGTGACAGCAAGGCAAATGCCAGTACCACTTTGCTAAGCTGCTCGGCCTGTTTTTTTATACGTTTCTCAGATTTCTTCTTCAACGTCTGCTCTCCTTTTCTGCACACACAAAAAAGGAGGCACCCCAACAAAGGAACAAAGTCCTCTGTTGGGGTGCCTCCCCTAACAAGTGTCATTTTTTCTTGATTATAACGATTCAAATAACGAAAGTAAATACTTAAGAAGGCTGAATTTTGTCAATTCACGATTGATTGATTATAACGAATGGCTGAGAAACCATTTGTACAACTCCGGGTTTTCATACGTTTCTGTCCAAGCATCATGATCCCCTTCAGGGTATATCGTCAGCTTCACATCCGCATTCAACGCTTCAAGCGCATGAACAATTTTCTCGGATTCCGTTACATAAACGACGTCATCCTTTGCCCCATGAAACGCCCATATCGGCGTATTACGCAGTTCTTCCGCTTTGGAAGGGTCCGCTCCCCCACATACAGGAGCCAATGCAGCAAATGTATTGGGGTAAAAGAGTGGCAGATCCCATGTACCATACCCGCCCATACTCAGACCTGTAAGATACACCCGGTCTGGGTCAGCTGCTTCGGTTTCCAAAACATGTTCCAGAAGGGCCATAACAGCTTCGCGATGCA
Organism: Paenibacillus sp. FSL W7-1088; assembly: GCF_037969855.1. Classification (NCBI taxonomy): domain Bacteria; kingdom Bacillati; phylum Bacillota; class Bacilli; order Caryophanales; family Paenibacillaceae; genus Paenibacillus; species Paenibacillus sp. FSL W7-1088. The sequence goes on along the minus strand of NZ_CP150216.1, from coordinate 3,079,570 downwards.
TACCCCAAAATTCGTCCACAGGACATTGCGGTGAAATCACGATAAACGGGAAACTCTTGTCCTGATCGGCAATAAGCGGAACCCCGTTTGCTTTAAGCATTTCCAGATCATTACCGCGTTCCCCGGCACCATGAAGAAACAAAATGACAGGCCATTTCTGGTCCTCTGCAAGTGGTTCCTCCTTCTCAGGAATGTGCAGCAAATAATCCAAAGTGACGGTTTTGGTGATTTCTTTTACCAGTCGATGCCCGGTTTGCGACATATGCTCGCCTCACTTCTCATCTCTAATTTTCAGTAACGCTTCATCCAATGCTCCAACCACCTTGTCACACCATGCATCAAATTCGGGATCTTCGGTCTGCAATTCAGGATGTGCAAGAATATATTCTATGGTACTCCGGATTCCTTGATCAGCCCGAATGGTTGCCACAAATTCCGGAACAAGCCTTTTTAATTTACTGTTATCAAATACAACCGTATTCGCCTTGTCTCCCAGCAGACCGCCGCGAAGATCCTGATCACTGCACGCCGCCAAAAACTCGGAAGATACATGCACCGCATGAAGCTTGACACCAAGCACTCCTGCAATAATTTCATAGATCTGATTCCAGGTTACTGACTCATCTGAGGTAATATGTACCGATTCACCAATCGCGTGAATATTGCCCATAAGGCCAATAAATCCTTTGGCAAAATCACGGTTATGCGTTATGGTCCAGAGAGATGTGCCATCTCCATGAATGAGTACGGGTTTATTTTCACGTATGCGCTTGAGGACCTGCCAGCTTCCCTCTGCTCCATGTACACCGAGAGGTACAGAACGTTCACTATACGTATGACTTGGACGCACAATGGTGACCGGAAATCCTTCTTCACGATACTGTTTCATCAAATAGTCTTCACAGGCAATTTTGTTGCGCGAATATTCCCAATACGGATTGGATAATGGCGTACCTTCCGTGATCCGATAGTCAGCAAGTGGTGTCTGATAGGCAGATGCCGAACTGATAAATATAAACTGCTTTGTTTTATCTTTGAACAAACGGTAATCTCTCTCCAGCTGTGAAGGTACAAACGCGATAAAGTCTGCGACAACATCGAACTCCAGGTCGGCAATCAGCTCCGCAACCCGTGCTTCATCGTTAATATCGGCTTGCAGCACTTTGATTTGCGCAGGCAAATTATCATTTTGATTTCCTCGGTTGATCAAATAAAGTTCGCAGCCTTGCTTCGCAAGCTGATCGGTAATTGCTGTACTGATGGTACCTGTTCCTCCAATAAAAAGCGCTTTCATATTTGGCCACCTCCAGATGAAATTGATCACTAGTCCATGATATCATGCACACAAAAGAGGAGCAAAGATTCATTGAAGAATCTTTGCTCCTATCCATTATATGACCTTAATTGTTCCGTAAATCATGTACATACCGCAGTGAATTTCATATTCACCAGGTTGGACATCCTTGTCAACAGTGTAATAGTTGTTTCCTTTTTGCATATAAAGATCCATGCCCAGCTTGTCAGCCGCTACCGATTTAACATGCGTAACCTTGCGGGTAAGGATAAAGTTAATTTTGGTTGGAACCCCGGATTTAACTTCAATAACATTAGGTTCAAAGCCGTCGTTGCTTACATTCACATCAATAACTTCATATCCCTTCAAGTCTTCTGCCGTCTCGACTTTGGCCGTTACGGCACTTCCTGAGCCTGGGGACATATCCTTGCCCATAAAATACACCATAAACGATCCAAGCAGCACAACTACAACAAGACCCAGCGTTAGCCAAGGCCACATTTTTTTGATCCAGCTGTTCATCTCAACGCTCCTCTGTCTATGTTCCCATTCTATTAATACTCTTCTTTAGCATACCCCATCCAGTTAAAATTGAAAATGACTCGAATGGGCCATATCGATGGTACGTTACTTAGCCCAATAAATATATTCATCCAAAAAGAGCCTGAATCACTCAGGCTCTTTCAGCTATAGCTATTGTCTTGATCGTTCTATCTATTCACCAATCAGGAATATATAGGTGTATTTCGACTTCGTCTCATTCGTAACTTATAGATCTCTGGCAGCGCTACACCAATCAGCACTATGATAACCCCGATCCATTGCAAGGCGCTCACATGCTCGTGAAGCACAATGGATGAGAGCAGGACTGCGATTGGGAGCTCAACCGCTCCAAGAATTCCGGCCATGTCGCCACCAATATGAGGCACACCTACTGCGAACAGTACGGGTGGGATAAAAGCTCCGAAGAAGCCCAGTAACAATCCGAAAACAAGCAGCTGGCTCCAAATTAATCCGTTAAACAGGAATGTCGGTGGGAACAGGATGCACAGCAAGACCAGACCCCCGGTAACCATCCAGGCACTGCGAAAAGCCGGATGTGCCGTTGGAACCGCTTTTCCACTAAACAGTACAAACAGGGAGTAACTTACAGCCGCCATTAAGCCAAGCGCTATGCCCAAGCCGTTAAACTCTCCGAGTCCTTGTTCCAGAAAACCAGCTGCCAGCAATGTTCCACCGAACAGGATAATCAAAGTCAGGAATGTTACCTTGTCAGGACGCTGACGTTTGCTCACCGCCTGAATCAATACGCTAATCCACGTAAATTGGAACAAAAGAATAATGGCCAATGACGCGGGAATATACCGCAAAGACTGATAATAGACAAGACCGGTAATTACCGTTGGAGTCCCTGCAGCCATCAATAGCAAACGCTGCTTCCACGTTAATTTCTGAAGCGCTTTTGCCACGGCTGCTGATGGTTTTCCATCGGCCTGTGATTTTCGTTTCATTCTAAACTTCGAGTATAATGCCAGCATCCAGGACAGAATGAAGCCCGTGATCAGCTGTGTGCCCACGACCTCTCCAAGTTTGTACCCTTCGCCGTAAGCCAGAACCACAATTGTGGATAATATGCCATAGCTCATCGCTCCAGCGAGAACGGACAGATAATATTTCATTGTAAGTAAACCTCCTGATGATCGAAAAATGCGTCCGCATGTTTGATCCATGCCAAGGTCACAGACACCATCCAAATGCAAAAAATCCTAACTACGAGCAAGGAATACAATGATTCCCTGGCATCGTAGTTAGGAAGTATAGGCTTCCCGTAGAGACCCTCGCCCTGTGTACACTTTCGGCCTGCGAGGTTATACGAAATGAAATATGCATTTGTTGTTTGCGGTTCGTGTGTGACGACTTTTCATATATTACATGGGAGGTGAGGTGGTGTCAACCCTGATTCACAATTTAAATTTCTTTAATTCAAATTAAAGACAAAACACATGCGTTATTGCGTCATTTCACAGATGAAGAATCCCATGTTAACGTTTGCTGTAATCCTTCTTTGAGCCCATTTAAATCCAATCCATCCACTGCAAAGGCCACTCGGATCAATGGAGGAGACACAAATTCATCATATTTACCAAGATACGGTGCTTCATCTTCTGAAAGCAACGCAGATGCGTCTTCTGCTGCTCGACACTCACTCATGATCTCGGCCAAAAGTGTGCGACCATCCACTTTGCCTGACACGACAAAATAATAAGGCTCCATAGGTACAACAGATCGCAAGGCTAGCTTGTCAGACAAGTTGTGCTTCATTAAACGTTCGAGTGTGCGGAAAGACTTGCTTCCCACCCAAGGTAATACATACAAGGAATCTCCTCCTGCTGGAATGACAACCTGCTTCAATAATCCACTTTCACGCGCAAGTCGACGGGCGCGCTCCAAACGATTTACCGCTTGCGGAGATAGATACGGATATATCACTGTGTCTGACAGTACTTCTCGCATTTTCTGGACGACCGTCGTATGAATGTCCCCACCCGCACCAAGCCATAACGTATCCACTTTGCCTTTGGCCGCCTTGATATACACGGATTTATGCTTGTGATCCACCTCTTCCACTTTCCACAGCTTTCCGGCAAGGGAGAAACAGTATCCAGGTGGCGGCACGGTTGTAATCGACCCGATCTCCTCGGAACCGTTCAGCACTTTGTGCTCTTCATCATCTTTGAACACCGCGTAAAAGCGATAGTTATTGACGGTTTTCTCACCCGTAAGCCCGATAATTAATGTCCGATCTTCTGTCCATTGCAGATGATCAGTCTCAATCAAATAATTCAGAAAAACCTGATATTGATCTGCACGAATCTGCGCGAATGGTGCGAGTGAAAGGATAGCCTCAGCCAGTTCTTTGGGTTCAGCCTCCCCCATGCTTTTCAGCATGCTCATCGTCTGATGATAGAGCACACCCATAGGCATCTTACGAGCCTCAAGCGGTTCAACCCACTTGGTCTTAACATACAATTCAATCACAGCAATCGCCCTCATCAGTGTCCATGGCATTCGAGCAGGCAATTGGGCTTCCTCATCCTCTTCTTCCGGACATACAAATAACATTTCGGAAGCCATATCCTCGCGCCTGCCTGATCGTCCAAGACGCTGTACAAAGCTTGATGCGCTATACGGTGCTCCAAGCTGCACAACCCGCTCCAGCTCACCCAGGTCAATGCCCAGTTCCAACGTTACGGTAGCCGCAGCAACTGCTGGCCCTGACCCGGTTCGCAAGGCTGCTTCGGTCTCTTCTCTCAACATGGCGGAAATACTCCCATGATGAACATGGAATACGTCCCGCTCCTGTCTCCGTGCGGCGACACGTCGCATCTCAAGTATAGTAACTTCGGCATCCGTCCGGCTATTGGTGAATATTAAAGCTTTTTTGCGATGTGTACTCTCATAGATGAAGTCGTAATAGACTTTACGTGCGTTATGCAGATGTTCCGCCTGTTCTTCATCCCGTGCATCCGGAAACGAAAAATGCTCCACTCGCAGACGCAACTTGCGACCACCGGGGGAAGAAACCACCTCCACCCCCTTGTTAGTTCCAGCAGCGAGCCAGGCTGTAGCCGCATTATAATCACTTAATGTTGCGGATAATCCGACTCTTCGCGGTTTACATCCAGCCATACGCTCAATTCGTGCCAGTTCACTCAATACCTGAATACCTCGATCCGCTCCCATGAATGCATGAACCTCGTCAATAATGACATACCGCAGATCATGAAATAACGCCGGAATGGCATTGGGACGATTCATCAGCAGACCTTCAAGCGATTCAGGCGTAATCTGAAGCACACCGGAGGGACTTCGCATGAGACGTGTTTTCTCTGCCTGAGGCACATCTCCATGCCAGTGCCATACCGGAATATTCCCCTCGGACAGCAGATCCTTTAGTCGCTCGAATTGGTCATTAATCAGTGCCTTAAGCGGCCCGATGTACAAGATGCCCACGGATTTGGAGGGCCGTTCATACAGCTCGGTCAGTGCTGGAAAAAAAGCCGCCTCCGTCTTGCCGGAGGCTGTGCCTGCCGCAATCAGCATATGATGCGGGGTATGAAAGCAAATATTGCAAGCTTCAATCTGGGCAGGCCGAAGTGATTCCCATCTTTTTTTATAAATAAATTCCTGTACAAAAGGGGCCAGTCGATAGAAAGGGTTCTCACTCATAATTCAAACTCCGCCAGAAAATCATCCAGATCATCCGGAGATGATGAATCCGTTCCTTTTCCTGCTTCCGGCGGTTTAACTGCTCGCTCACCAAGCAATTGAGCATAGGTCACTTCGGGATTCTGATGGAGCGTGTGCAGCACATCCATGAAGTCCCGCACCACTTCACGTGTAGTCAGTAACTCATCCGCACCGAGCCGGTTAACCGCCGTTTGCATAAAATCAACTAAATCCTCATCCGTCAGACTTGCACTATACCCAAAATGCAGGGCATGAATCTGACGCAGCTTCTGCAGCAGAATCAAAATCTCTTCATGGGATAACATCGTAAGTTTCAGGATCGGTCCGGTATAATTCGCATATTCTCTTGCCGCATAGCGACCATCAATAAGTCTGGAGCGAAGCGCTTCATAACTAAAGAGTCCGCGTCTTTCATCCTCCACAAATTGTGGTGTGCCACCTACAAAAATACCCAGGTGTTCTGCTTTGCCCTGCATCGTATCATTGAACATGGTAAGTAGCTTCTCGTAGTTGCTTTGCCGGGAGATGCTATTTGTAATTTTATAAAGATTCACCGCTTCATCTATAAACAACAGCAATCCTTTATAACCAATCCGTGCCGTAAATTCGGACCATAATTTGAAGTAGTCATACCAGTTATCATCGTCAATGATGACGCCGACAGCCAGCTCTTTCTTGGCTTCCGTTTTGGTTGCGAATTCGCCTCTCAACCAGCGCAGCGCAGCCTGTTTGCGGTCATCATCCTCCAATTTATAGCCGTTCCAGTACGAAGCCAGCACTTTGGCAAAATCAAATCCATGCACCAAATTCTGCATTTCGTTTGTCACCGCATAGATCTGCTTCTCAACTTCAGCAGGAAGAGCCGGATCATCCGGGCGCAACCCCTGACTCTGCATCGCTTGTTGCTGAAGACCGGCAATCCATTTCTGCAAAATCGGTTCCAGTGCCCCGCCATCCGGTCGTGTACGAGTAGACAGACGAGTCATCAGCTCACGATATGTTGCGAGCCCCTGACCTTTGGTTCCCACCAGTCTGCGCTCAGGTGACAAGTCGGCGTCCGCCACAACGAATTCGCGATCCATCGCATAGTTACGAATCATCTGCAACAGAAAGCTTTTCCCGCTTCCATACCTTCCTGTAATCAGCTTAAAAGCTGCCCCGCCTTCTGCAATATTGTCCATATCCCGCAAGATCGCGTCCACTTCAGACTTCCGACCAACAGCAATCTGCTCCAGTCCGATTCGTGGCACAACGCCTGCGGTCAACGAATTCACTAGTGCGGTAGTCAGCCGCTTCGGTATTTTAAGTTCTGCCACTGCCCAATCACCTCTTCACATGTTCAAACACATTGATATAATCGAAAACTATGCGATCACCATCAATCAGTAGATCACCAATCGTTTCCATAGCCATATCATTCATTTCATCCAACAGGAGTGCAGGCATCGTTCCGTATTGCTCAGCCACCCGCATCAGGTCCGTATGCGGGTTAACACCAAGCAAGGCATAAATTGCCTGTACATGCTGCGGAGACAGCATTTCAGAGAACTGCAACCACTCTTCATCCAAATCAGCAGAAAAATTCGCCTCCCATTGTAATGATAATGGCTCGCTAATCCCGCTTTCATGAACTCCGTAAGTTTTAAGCGCTCCCTCAAAGCCAACCTCCGGTTTTTCAGACTCCTCAGCTCTTTCAGTGTCATCCGTTGAATTTTGAATCGTTATAGGAGCTTGGCTGCTCGCATTGTTCGCATCCTCATCTTCGGAGGTACGATTTTCCTCGATCATGAGTGCTCTGCGCACATATTCACTTTCCTGCTGCAACGATGCAAGTTTCTCCGCATCAATGCGGACTATCGGTTGCTCTACTACTGGCATTTGCTCGACTGCAAAGGCTTTGTCCAGGTAACGTTCAATCACATTTGCAAGCTCAGGTTCAAGGGTCTTTCCACGAAGTCGCCCTCGGAAACCGAGCAGTTCACGGCATTTATTTTCCGTGCATCGAAAAACCCGGGTTACAAACTGGACAAAATCTGCATGCTCTCCAATCGGAACATATGTTATTCGAACCGATTTTCCATAAATGGAGTCGTCATATACGGCCTTTCGAAACAACGTACGTTCGATCGTCCTTTCATGATTTAGCTCAAACTGATTCAATATGCCGACCTTGCGTGTACGCATCAGATAAGAATCAACCAAAGCCATGACTCGGGGAATGTACTGTTCCAAAATTTCTTTGCCGCCGTCCCTGTAAAATTTGCTGAGCGTAATGTCGTAGTCATAATATCGTTGTAACAGCTTCAGCGAGATATCCGATATATTGCTGCTTAACAGCCGGTGCAATTCCTTATCCAAAATCTCCGGTGTAAGATAGCCACTCGAAAGCTCCATCATCTCGGATAATGACATGTTCAACTCATGTACGAGATCATAATCAATAATCCATTCCTGCATGTATACATCCAACTGCGGAAGCCGTTCACGATAGTTGATCCATAGCTCTTTTAATTGGTCGTAACCTTCCTGTGGTTCCTGCCAACCAATTCCGTTGATCAGCTCATAAATATGAACAAACAGATAAGACAGATCCGTATCAGGGAACCGTCCTTGCCGGACTTCCGTCCTCCAATACATATACCAATGGCGCTGGGGTTCGTTCATTACACCATAAGTCGGCCAATAACTCATAAAAGGAACCCAGGGAGCCTGCTCCCCTTCCACTTCCATGAGTTGCCTTGCTTCCTCCACAAACCTTTTCTCCGAAGACAATATGCCGCCAGGTAATCTTATATCAAAATCAGCACGGACAATCGTTGAACGATCAGGAACCGGGACTGCCGCTGTGATAGGCTCTTCGCTCAGATCAATTTCCATAAACTCCAGTTGTCTTGAATCCTCTTTCATTTGATTCCGTTTCACCGTCCTCCACATGCGAATACGAACAAGTGTATCCATATTCATTATTATAACACTTGTCCTGGGCCTGCGGTTATGAAAATAATACTTTCCGTTTGAATAGAAAAAAGAAAGGCATTTAAACTGATATTCAGTTTAAATGCCTTCCCTCTATACCATTTTGCTGCACCCTTTACAGTAAGGCTAGTAAAACCTCGTATCAAACCACGATAGCCCGATTTTTCCCGTCACTCTTGGCTTGAGCAAGGGCCTGACTGGCTTTTTCAATCAGATTTGAAATCATCAGCTTTTCTTCAGGAACCATTACCGCACCGCCAACGCTAACAGTGACCACGTCACTCGGACTGGACAGATCTCTCTGAATTTGAAGTGCAAGCACATGTTGTCTGATTTCTTCGGCAAGCTCCGCTGAACGTTCTGATGTTGCATTCTTCAGTTTCAACATGAAGGTTCCTCCCCGAAGACGGGAGATGATGGCATCATTCTGCTCACTGACCACCGCCAGCACTTCTCCAATCCACTGCAGGCACAGATCGCCACCTTGAAGTCCATAAGATGCATTATATGAACGGAAATCGTCGATATCTATAATTATCAGTCCCAAGCTGCATTTCTCCTGCAAACATTCATTCCAATCATCCTGAAGCTGGGCTTGGAATATGGCCTGAAGCGGCATGTCTGTTAACGGATCTGTGTTGAGATAGTTCTGGAGCTGACTGGTTGTCTCTGTATAATGATCCTGATCGTGATGGGATGCCCTGCTGTTCAGAAGCACCATCACTGACGGTTTGCCTGTATGTGTAACAGAAGCCAGTGTGATCTCAAACAATAGGGACGTACCCGTTGCTGTGGTGAAATATGCCTGGTTGGTAAACATACGCATATGATTAAGTTTCAGTTCCTCGAGATTTTGCTGCAAAATTGTTTTCGTCTTATCAGGCACAAATTCCCTGAAATCCTTGCCGATGAGAGATTTGGAATTTTCATAACCAAGCAGTTCGGCTGCCTTGTTATTGCAATAAATGATGAACCCGTCCGTCAACGTAAAAAAGGCTACCGGTGAAAATTCCATCAACTGCAAATAGCGCTGCTCATTTTGTCGTAAAATACGTGCATTTTGCAACGCTTGCTCTTCCGCCTGAACGAGCTGGTTTTCCGTCTGACGACGCACGATGGTTTTGAGCAATGGCAGCACATTCAGTTCCTTCGTTGTCCACGGATAAGAGGTAGACTGGACGACCTCTCTCCATTTTTCGAAGGATTTCCGGGGAGAGAGACGCATGCCATCATCGGTTCTGATCACCGCTTTGGCTGGATCACCTGCCCAATCCACAAGCTGAACCACTTCAGGCCGGAACCAGATGATATAATGATGCTGCCCAGGGGATATGGCAACATAAACAATACCCGATGCTTTTTCCTTGTAGGCTTTAGCAGGATCATACTCCAAACTCAGCTTGGAGGTGTGATAACTGTAATCTTCCGACTTGCCCGCAAGCCATGCAGCCAATTCCCGTACTTGCTCTTTTGCTGGCGTATCGCCATATAGCAGCAGCTTATCCTGATAACAGATCGCAGCTCCCGAAGCATCCATAAGACTCAGTAAGGTCTGCTCTTCGCCCTGCAATTCTTCAATAATCCTCGCTGGACTTGTATTCCCAATAAAAATATTAGCAATTTGGGTAGCCGCTTCACGTGACCTGATCTCAGCCTGATATTCATCCAGCTGCTGCCGTTGAAACAGTTCACTTGAGAAGAAGGAGCCCAGGAAGTTACACAAGTTACGAATACGATGGGGTATATATCTGGCTGAATAGTGATGACATGTAATCAGGCCCCACAGTTGGTTGTCATGGATCAGTGAGATGGTTACGGTCGCACCAACACCCATGTTCTGTAAATACTCAATGTGCAAAGGAGATACACTCCGCAGAACCGACAAGCTCAGATTAAGCGGTTTGCCCGTTAAAGGTTGAAGCAGGGGAACGATCTCGACAGGTGTATAATTCACGTTCACGATGGTGCGCAACCAATTTCGCAGGTACAATTCCCTTGCCTGTTTGGGAATATCTGACGCAGGATAATGATGGCCGAGAAACGGTTCGAGCTCTTCCTCGCGTGCTTCTGCAATGACCTTCCCATTCCATTGTTCGTCAAATTCATAGATCATGACCCGATCATAACCTAGCATTTCTTTCACTTGTTCGGCTGCAATCTGACTCGCTTCCACCCGATTATCAGTACATTTAAGCCGGCTGAAGAAGCTGGAAATCCACTCAAAATCATTAACTTCAATATTTCCTTTCTCATAGGAAGGCTCCATTTCCAAAATTAACAGGCCTTCACTTTCATGAATGACAGAAGTGAAGACCTGAGCATGTCCGGAAACGGTAACCGTGAGATCCATATATTGCAGGTCTGATGTTACAGATGCACTGAAGGTGCGTGCCAGTACCTGCCTTGTATTATCCTTGCCAATTAGATGTTCGAGTGGAAGGCCCAGCACCTCTTGCGTAGTAAGACCGAGATGTTCCTCCGTATTTTGGCTGCATTGTACAATAGTCGGTATATTGTTGGTGCTCACAGCCAAGAGCACACCATGAGGTTGAATGAAGCCGGGGATATGAATAGGTTCTTTGTCGCAATTGTTTAGATCAATTGGATCATTGGTGTACGTACCCTGATTGAGCAATGTACGGTTAAGCAAATTATTTTCTTTCTTGGACTTCGATTCGGGCATAGCCTGAAAAATCCCCTCTCATGATGTGATAACTCTTATTCTCAACTTACAACTGATCTGTATCTGTATTGATCCATTGGTCAAGTAATCGGAACGTTTCCGAGGCCGTGTGCACCATGATGTCGTGATCTTCTTCCGCTGTGATGGATTGACGCAGTAGTTCCGTGAACTCCGCCCATCTCGTTCTGGTTTCCGTACCATAGGCATTAAAATATTCCAGCCCCCGATCTGCATCAATCGGCAGGAACTGTGACAAACGTTTGGTCATAATCTGACCTCCATTCGTAGATCCTTCAATGACGTATAAATAACCGAACAACCTTGCTGGTGTCGAGATATCCGGAAGATTCTTACATAAAGGCACCTGGCTGATTTCCTCTTCACTGGCACCCAGATTCCGCAGGTCATTTTCAAGCAAATTTGCTTTGCCTCTAATCCCGATATCAAGTCCGGTGCTTTCCCAAAAAGGCTGCTGTACAGCTTGATCTTCCAATGGTTTCAGGAACCCGTAAAATTTATCCAGATATTTCTTATACTCTCCCAAGCTAACGGTTTGATTCATAATAGCCTTGGCATACTCGTTCTGTTCCACTTGTCTGTGATAATGAGCTGTTTCACTCTTCAGACGTTCCATTATGGTACTGGTTGTCATGTAATCATCGCCCTTCTATGTCGGATCTCTTCATCAGAATTAAGACTTATACTTAACTAAATGTTCAGTGTAGGTTTGAATGGATAACCCATTTCATCTAGATAAAGACTCTATGTAAGTATACTTTTTCTTGTAGGAGAAAACTATATGAATCCAGCATCGTTACATTTTGAATACGATTGTTCGTTGTTATATTAAACAGCTACCTATCATCAATTCCGCAGCTGTCCGCCCATCTTTCTTTCAACAGGAAAAAGTCCATATCTATGATGCTGTTCATCCATCAACATGATAAACTGTGCATATCCTATTCTTGGAGGTATGAAGTATATGAATATAACCATTCAACACATAATAGATCACCTTACCGCCAAAGTTGAACTTCCAGAAACCACCGTGGATCAACTGATTACGGGTTCTCCCAATCAAATGGTCAAAGGCATCTTTGTAACTTTTATGCCTACACAACATGTGATTGAGCATGCCATACAACGTGGAGCTAATCTGATTATCGCTCATGAACCTCCCTTCTATAATCATCATAGCCATACCGATTGGCTGGCTGATGATCCAGTTTATGAAACCAAGAGAAAGCTAATCGATAACGGTGGAATTGCGATCTATCGTTGCCATGATGCAATTCACCGCTTTCACCCGGATGGCATTACGGAGGGATTGGTTCAGGCATTAGGATGGTCCCCTTATGTGGTACAGCGTAAACCGGAAGCTGACATTCTATCCTTTCCGGAAGGAATGACAGTTCAGCTTATTGCGGAACATATTAAACGTTCGCTTGGGATCGAATATGTACGCCTAGCTGGTGATCCAAAGATGGTATGCAGACGAGCAGCAGTGCTTGTTGGTTTTCGAGGCAACGGCAATCTGACCATTCCTTTACTTCAACAGGAAGAGTTGGATCTGATTATCGCAGGTGAAGGATTCGAATGGGAGACACCGGAGTACATACGAGATGCTGTGCAGCAAGGAAAACAAAAGGCAGTTCTTATGATCGGTCATGCCGAGAGTGAAGCTGTCGGGATGAAGCTTTTGTCAGAAAGATTGGCTACAGCTTTCCCGGAATTGCCTGTTCATTTTATTGGTGAGCAACCGGTGTTTCAAGTATTGTGATCTTCAGAATGACGAGCCATCCTGGGTTCTGACTGGATTTTGCGGAGGGTTTATTGTACTCTAAATGCTATGACTTCTGAGCTGAGGACATTTGTCCTTGGCTTTTTGAGTGGATATATCATTTAATAGAAATCGAAGAAGTAATGACGCGACAAGGAGAGTACAACCATGAGAGGAATTATTTTTGCAATATTAGGCGGTGCATGCATTACCCTGCAAGGGGTTGCCAATACCCGAATCAGTACGGACATGGGAACCTGGCAAGCCGCAACCATTACCCAACTCACCGGGTTCATTCTGGCGGCTCTGATCCTTGTATTCGTGCGGGACATCAACCTGCAAGGATTGAAGCAAGTCAAGCCCATGTACTTGGCAGGAGGCGCGTTTGGTGCAGTAATTATTTTTAGCGAAGTCACGGCTATCCAGCAAATTGGGGTAACTTTTACGATCTCCGCCCTGTTGATTGCACAGCTGTTCCTGACCTTTCTGGTCGACAGTAACGGATGGTTTGGTGTTGTGAAGCAGAAAATGAAACTACCGCAATTTCTGGGTATAGCATTAATGGTTACGGGCGTCATTATTATGAAGCTGTAACTGGTCGAGTATAAAGTCGGGGGTGAAATACATTTATGGAAGAGTTTCAGAATGAGCATCAATTATTGCACTATTTAAAACAATATCAACTCGAATCGGTATTTCACGAGCCCCTGCGTCCGCATATGACGTTATGCCACTTCGAGAAGTGCGAATTAATCTGCCGTGAAGGCGAAACATCCGAATATTTATATATACTGGTCGAGGGGAAAGTCAAAATCTTCACGACCTCACCACAGGATAAAACACTCGTTCTTTGCTTCAAAACACCGCTTGAAGTGGTTGGTGATATCGAGTACGTTCGGGAGAGTAACATCGTGAACACGGTACAGGCGGTCTCACCTGTCGAGATGCTGCGCATTCATTATCAATGGTTAGCTGAACTTGCCAGCGATTACGCACCCCTGTTGAAATTTCTGCTCCAAATTATATCCCATAAGTTTTACATTGATTCGAACTTCTCCAACTTCAACCTGATGTATCCGGTCGAGGTTCGATTAGCCAGCTATTTGCTCTCCATCTCTACCGAAGAAGCGGGGACTGTTGTCCACGAAGAACTGGACGCCTTTAATTTGACAGATATCGCGAATCTGATCGGTACGAGTTATCGGCATTTGAATCGGGTGATTCAGAAGCTGTGTGCAGATGGATTAATCATGCGGGATCAGGGCTTTATTATGGTTAAAGATCGGGCAGGTCTGGCAGAAGTGGCGGGTCACAACATCTATGAATAAGGAGATCTCTATCCTATGATCATTACAGGTATTTTGCTAGCGTTACTGGCAGGTTCTCTTGTCAGTCTGCAGACCATCTTTAATAGTAAGGTAAATGAACGTACCGGCTCGTGGTCCACAACAACGATGGTGCTGTTCACCGGGTTTATTGCATCGTTTCTGATTTCTCTAATGGTGGAGGGCAAAAATACGTTTAGCTTCCAACATATGCAGCCCTGGTACTGGCTTAGTGGAGCCATCGGTGTTGGGGTGGTCTTCTGTCTCGTTCAGGGGATGAAGCTGCTTGGTCCCACATTTGCGATCTCTATCGTACTTACATCCCAGTTAAGTTTCGCCTTGCTGTTTGATTCCATGGGATGGCTTGGACTGGAGCAGATCCCATTCTCGTGGAACCAGCTTCTGGGCGTTCTTGTCATCGTTGGCGGTATTGTGTTATTCAAGTTTGGCGGTAGCAAATCGGCAAAATCGAAAAAATCTCCTGGTGCATTGCAATCCGATTCATAGGAGAACAATAAAAAGAGTGTCTGTCCAATCCGTAGATTGGCTAGACACTCTTTTTGGCAATCAAACCACGTATCGTTTAGTTCGCTTAAACGAACTCTACGTTGTGGTACACTTGCTGAACATCTTCAAGGTCTTCAAGCGCATCGATCAGTTTCTCGAACTGGGCTTGTGCATCCTCTGGAAGTTCAATATGATTTTGCGCAAGCATCGTCAGCTCGGCTACTGTGAACTCAGTAACACCGGCAGCTTTAAATGCTTCCTGTACAGCGTGGAATTGATCCGGTTCTGCATATACGATCACAGCATCGTCTTCGTCCACGATATCACGTACATCCACATCTGCTTCAAGCAGAAGTTCCAGTACTTCCTCGGAGTTTTTGCCTTCTACCCCGATTACCGCTGTAGGATCAAACATATAAGCAACCGATCCGCTCACACCCATATTACCCGCGTTTTTGTTAAAAGCAGAGCGTACTTCGGGTGCAGTACGGTTCACATTATTCGTGAGGGCATCCACGATAACCATGGCACCATTGGGCCCGAATCCTTCATAACGCAACTCTTCATAATTTTCGTCCCCGCTGCCTTTTGCCTTTTCCATGGCACGGTCAATAATGGCTTTGGGTACGTTATACGTTTTGGCACGTTCCAGCACGACTTTCAGTGCGCGGTTCGCTTCCGGGTCCGGTTCGCCCTTCTTGGCAGCTACATAAATCTCAACGCCGAATTTAGCATAGACCCGGCTGGTATTTGCATCTTTTGAAGCTTTTTTTTCTTTAATATTATTCCACTTACGACCCATATCGTTTCCGCTCACTTTCAACATATAATCTGCTTTCTACCTAGTCATTATATCTTGTTGGGCGTACTTCAACAAGTTTAGACTCACGAAAAAATGGTAAAAGGCAAGTCGATCTCACCTTGCCACGTTCAGAAATCCCAAAGGGAAACGATCCAAAAACGCCAAAGAAGCAATTCCCTAGGGAATGCTTCTCTTCACGAATTCATCTAATTAGGCATGAAACTGCTGACCGTCCAGCACTTCAGGCACATAACCGGCACGAATGACGAAATCTCCAAAATGCTCACCATCATGGCGCTCTTTGGCATATTGATTCACCATTGGAGTCAATGTATCCAAAATTTCGGCTTCGCCAATATTTTCTTTGTACAATTTGTTCAAGCGATGACCGGTAAAACTTCCACCGAGGTACATATTGTATTTTCCCGGAGCTTTGCCGATAAACGAAATCTCGGCCAGCATCGGTCTTGCGCAGCCGTTCGGGCAACCCGTCATACGAATGACAATCTCTTCGTCTCTCAGCCCCGCTTCGTCCAGTACAGGCTCCAGCTTGTCGATCAGTGATGGCAGATACCGTTCGGATTCCGCCATGGCAAGACCACAAGTCGGAAGCGCCACACAAGCCATAGAGCTTCTGCGAAGCGCCGAGTAGTGAGCACCATCGGTCAGATTGTATTGCTCAATCAGTGCCTCAATCTTTTTCTTCTTCTGGCTGCTTATGTTTCCGATAATGAGATTCTGATTAGCTGTCAGACGGAAATCTCCGGTATGGATTTTGGCAATTTCACGAAGACCTGTCATGAGCGGATAACCGTCCACATCCTTCACACGTCCATTTTGAATGAACAAGGTGTAGTGCCATCTGCCGTTGCTGCCTTTCACCCAACCGTAACGATCTCCATTATGTTCAAAATGGAACTCACGCGCCGCATCCAGCTTCCAGCCGAGACGACTCGTCAGTTCTTCCACGAACCAGGCGAGGCCGCGGTCATCGATTGTATATTTGAAGCGAGCATGTTTACGCACTGCACGATCCCCATAATCACGCTGAATCATAACCGTCTTCTCCGCAACATCAATCATTTGCTCTGGTGTACAGAAACCAATGACTTTGGACACCTGAGGGTACGTCTTCGGATCACCATGAGACATCCCCATACCACCGCCGACAGATACGTTAAAGCCTTGCAGCTTGCCGTTCTCTACAATAGCGATAAAGCCGAGATCCTGCGAAAACACATCTACATCATTGGATGGCGGAACGGCAATCCCGATTTTGAACTTACGCGGCAAATACACTTTGCCGTAGATCGGTTCTACTTCTTCATCCGTGTCCTGTGAATCGATAATTTTCTCTCCATCCAGCCACAGCTCATGGTAAGCACGCGTGCGTGGATCAAGATGATTACTCACCTGGCATGCCCATTCATATACTTCAGCATGAATATCCGATTGATCCGGATTCGGGTTACACATGACGTTCCGATTGACGTCACCACATGCAGCCAGGGTGCTGAGCAACGAATCGTTCACTTCCCGAATGGTATTTTTGAGGTCCCATTTAAGCACACCATGCAGCTGAAATGACTGGCGCGTCGTCAGACGAATGGTTTCATTCGCATATTTATGTGCTACACGATCCATCATTAACCACTGTTCGGGTGTAACAATTCCTCCGGAAGCACGCACACGCAACATGAATTGGTACGCAGGCTCCAGCTTGGATTTATTCCGCTCATTACGCAGGTCGCGGTCGTCTTGCATATAACTGCCGTGATGTTTCATCAGACGGTTATCGTCCTCAGGAATCGCACCACTGATCCGATCCGCCAGCGTTTCAGTCAGACTTCCACGCAAGTAGTTACTTTTGATCTTTATATCTTCCACATCGCTGTTCGTGCGCTGCGGGTTAAGTAAGTTATTATAAGCCATGCTGCTTTCTCCTCTCGTATCTCCGGGATGCCTCATCCGGCATATGCTCTGTAATTAATATACATCCCGCTGATACCGTTTTTCCTGCTGCAAACGTGTCAGATATTCCGCTGCCTGTTCAGGTGTCAGGCCACCCTCTTGTTCAAGAATGGTTGCCAGTGCAGCATGAACATCATGTGCCATTCGTTTCTCGTCACCACAGATATATATAACTGCGCCTTCCTGTAACCACTGATACAGCTCTTTACTATGTTCCAGCATGCGATGCTGCACATATACTTTCTCTTCTGCATCACGGGAAAAAGCGACATCCATCTTCGTAAGAACGCCGTCTTTGAGCCAGCGCTGCCATTCAGTCTGATAAAGGAAATCGGTGGAGAAATGCTGATCACCGTAGAACAGCCACGTCTTGCCTTCTGCACCTGTCTCTTCACGCTCTCCAAGGAAAGATCTGAACGGAGCTACACCTGTACCTGGTCCAATCATGATGATTGGAGCATCCGGGTTCTCCGGCAGTTTGAAGTTTGGATTTTGCTGAATGAATACAGGCAATGTATCCCCTAATTCGACTCGTTCAGCTAGATGAACAGAGCACACACCGTAGCGCTCTCTGCCACGTGATTCATAACGTACTGCACGAACGGTAAGATGAACTTCATCCGGGAAAGATTTCGAACTGCTTGCGATCGAATATAGACGTGCCGGGATTTTGCGAAGCACAGCTACGAACGCTGCAGCCGGAATACCTTTAAGCCCATAATCCTGTACCAAATCCAGCAAATCACAGCTGTTCATGACTTTCCGGAATTCCGAATCATCTGCAAGCAGGGCGGGCAACCCGCTACCCGGGCTCAGCGTTGCCAGTTGCTCCACAACGGGTCTTGTAACAGCAGTAATTTCGAAATAACGCAATAATGCTTCACGTACAGATACCTGGTCTCCACTTTTATTCACCGTAACGCGCTCATCCGCATTCCATTCCATGGCTGAAATCAGCTCATCAACAAGGCGTGGATGATTCTCAGGGAATACACCGAGGCTGTCGCCCGGCTCGTAGTCCAGATTGGAACCTTCCAGAGACAATTCGATATGACGTGTCTCGCGGTCCGATCCTCTGCCGTTCAGGTTGAGATTTTCCAGCACTTCCGCTTTGAATGGATTCGTCCGGTTGAACTCGGATTCACCGCTGCTTATTGCCGCTCCAACCGCTTCACTGGTTACCGCTCCCGCAGCAGCAGGTGTGCTGCTGAGTGAAGCAAGCACATCATTCATCCACTGTGCAGCCGCTTCATCAAAATCAACATCACAGTCCACACGTGGTACAAGCGCTGTTCCTCCAAGCTCTTGCAAACGAATGTCAAAATCCTTTCCTGTCTTACAGAAGAACTCATACGAAGTATCTCCCAAAGCCAATACGGAGTAACGTAATCCTTCGAGCTTCGGAGCCCGTTTGCTATGCAGGAACTCATGCAGCGGAATTGCATTATCCGGCGGTTCGCCTTCTCCATGTGTGCTGACAATAATGAGAAGATTTTCTACTTTTTTCAGTCCGTTCGGTTTGAAATCTCCCATTGACGACAGCGTCACCTGAAGACCCTGCTCTTCCAGCTTTTTCGCCAGTTTCTTGGACAGTCCACTGGAGTTCCCGGTTTGTGATCCAAAGAGTACCGTAACTTCCCTGGACACCACAGCAGGTGCGCCTTCAGAAGTAGTACCTGCAGAAGATGCAGGCTGTTGTTCCACACCAGCAGGTGCAGCTACAGCCGCAAATCCCTGAATGGCTGTCAGATATCCGCTAAGCCACGTTTTCTGTCCATCGTTCAATGTAGGAATAAGGCGATTGAGCAGCTCAACCTGTTCCTGATTAAAAGGGCTGTTTGTCACTTGAAGTTCCACCATTTGCCACCTCGCGCATTACGTCAATTTTAATTCCTACTAAAATGATCATATTAATTTCTACTCTCTTGAACCTACCATACCCGATGGTAAGGGTCAATTTCGATGATTTTATGGTATTTATCAGTTTCACTGATAAAGGACAAAAAAACAACAAATCCCCTCCCCCTCAACACAGGATGGTTTTGTTGTTTTTTTAATTTAGGAGCAGTTAGTTCGAAGTCGAAAGCGGAATATATTCGCTAAAATGATTCTCCAGCACTTTATTTTTATCTCCATATACTCTGTCCAGATGATTCTCTCCCCACAGACAGATGCGGTCGATGATTGCCTGCAGTGTTAAGCCATACTCGGTCAGCTCATACTCTACCTTGGGCGGAATCTGAGGATGAATAATCCGATGGATGATTTCATTCTTTTCAAGATCACGCAGCTGCTGGGTAAGGACCTTCTGGGTAATGCCAGGGATGGCTCTGCGAAGTTCACTTGTTCGTTTTTTACCTGATATCAGTTGATGCAGAATAAGAATCCTCCATTTTCCACCGACCAGTTCCAGCATTGCCTGTACACCGCTCTCATATTTTTTCAATTCCTGTTCCAATCGTAATCCCCCTTAAATCACATATATGTATATCCATTATTAAAAGTAACCGAAGAACCTCAAGGTATCTACAGCACTCGAAGGTGCGTACTTCTCAAAAAGATGTCATGAAACTTATAATAACATTGGTCAGAACGTTAAACCAAAAAATAAAGGAAAAAGGATGGTTACTCATACATGAAAATCAAGCTGGTTGTTACTCACCCAAGACAGGACTCCCTAACATTTGCCGTGATGAATCGTTTTATAGAAGGTTTAAAGGAAAATGACCACGAAATCGATATCCTTGATCTGTATCGTGATGGATTCGATCCGTTATATAGCGTAGAAGATGAGCGAGATTGGCAAAATCCTGAGAAGCAGCATGCCCCTGTGATTCGCAAAGAGCTGGATCGTGTTCTAGCGGCTGATGCCATTGTATTTATTTTCCCGGTATGGTGGTACAACGTTCCTTCCATGCTCAAAGCTTATCTGGACAAGGTATGGAACATGGGGCTGCTAAACAAGGCAAACTCTAAAAAGGCACTCTGGATTGCACTAGCTGGAGGAACGGAAGCTTCATTCCATAAATACGATTATTACAATATGATTTCGAATTATCTGAATAACGGGATCGCGGGTTATGCAAGAATGCAGGAATCCCGAGTCGAGTTTCTCTATGAAACCATTTCAGAATCCAAAGAACATATCGAAAGCTTGCTGGAGCAAGCATACCAAATCGGCAAACATTACAATTAACAAATCGCAGACATTACAGATAATAATTCGTAGAATCTACAGATAACAACTTTAAAACGACATTAAACTACTCGTTCGTTGAGTTAATTACTTATCGCCCATGGCTGGCGTACAATTAAGAAGGCTTACTCCAACCTGGGTTCCAGGTCAAAGCAAGCCTTCTTTTTCACACGCTACGATGCTGGTGTATCATCATTTCTTCCATACCAGTTTGCTCATCATCGCATATAACAACGTAGCCGATTCGGCTCGGGTTGCTTCGGCAAGTGGTTTCACCTCATCGTTGTACCCGTGGGCGATGCCCAGATCCACAAGTAATGCCACACTATCCCGGGCATAAGAGCGAATCTCGGAAGCATCACGGAAACGAGTAAGGTTATCAGTTCCAGCCTTCTCGGAGTCAACCAGTCCAGCCGCCGCAAGTGCCCTCACTGTCAATGTCATCATCTCCTGACGAGTGATCGTGGACTCTGGCAAGAAGCGCCCGTCACCTTTACCACTGGTGATACCTAGCGAACGAGCAGCTGTAACTGCTTCGTAATATGAAGCCTTTTCGTTTACATCAGAGAACGCATTCCCGGAAGAAGCATTCAAGCCCAGCGCAGTCATCAACCATTGCATGTATTGGCCGCGGGTCATCTCCTGTTTTGGATGTAACTGGGTGGAATCACCGCTTGCCTCAGCATCAATTACACCTCGGACAGCCAAAGCCTCCATTGCTTTCTTGGCCCACTGCACTTCTGCAAGATCTGCGAATGTCTGCTCCACAGACACAACAGCATAATTTCCTGTGAGTGATGTTACGGAAAATACAAGCTGCCCGCTTTTTTGATCGTAGTAACTTTGCGGCAATGGGGTTGCCACACCGTTCGCACCAATGGCAAATGCTACAATCCGATCCTGCTGAGCATTTTGTGATGATTGGTAAGGCAGACGAAGGTTCAACTCGCTTTCCGATGGCCATGGTTGACCATCGAGTTGAAGTCCAATCTGGACTCCATATTGCGTGCCAAGCTGATCTGCCACTGTTTTTGGTAACTCTGTTCTGACCAATCGGATGGATGCAATACCATCACCAACGATATCCTTCGTTAACAGTGTCGCAGGAAGCTCCAACATGCCCAGCTCTGTAACCAAGTTGAACACATGTGACTCACCCTGAGCTATCAACGCAGAGGCAGGGAGAGATACTTCATATGCCGTTGCTCCCGAAACCGGCTTCAACCGAAGTTCGACCAAGCGCTGACCCGCATCTGTTACAGGGGCAACTTTAAAAGCCTCTTTAATCGTTGAAACATCTACGTTAGACTTCACTACACCCTTCTGGTCAGACTGTCCCTGCAACTCCAGAACGGAACGGTCTTTCTCCGGTTTAGGTTGTGGTACAGCATTCTCTGCACTTGGGTTACCACTTCCTGATTGTCCGCCATTGTTGCCTAAACCAGAACCATTTCCTGGATTTCCACCGGAATTGCCGCCTGAACCAGGGTCCGGGCCTCCTGGAGAAGGAACAGATGCCGGCACCTTCAACGTCAACGGTACAGTCAGGGCTCTACTGTCGTCAGAAGTTCGAGTAATTTCCAACTCCAGTGTTACTGTTGTTTCCTTAGATGGTGGGACAATCGTTCCATCGGTTTGAATGACCGACGGTACCGAACTGGAAGCGATCTTCACCGTGAAACCTTGTGGCACGGATGGTAACTTCAGTTTTTTTGCACCTGCGGAAGGCTGTTCCAGTGCCGTAATCCCTGTTGCTACATCCGCAGCGCTCTGCTGAGCCGTGTGCACCTGATAAGCGGAAGATACACCTCTCAAGGATTGCCCCGTCGCATCCAAAGCTTCCACTTTGTAATAATATTCCGTGCCGGGGTTCAGTTCACTGTCCGTGTACTCCCGTCCATTGCCGTTATAGACCACCTTGTACTCACCTTGCTCACGATCTGAGCGGTAGAGCTTGTAGCTTGCTGCACCAAGATGAGCATCCCAGTGAAGCGTTGCACTCGTTGAATCCACCGCATCCGCATTGAGACCAGCACTGTCATTAACAGGTGGCGTAGCATCTGGCTGAACGATCATTATCCAACTAATCATCGGGTCTTGCGATGCCGTATTGCGCACGGTTAACTCCAGTTTGTTGTCCAACACACCAATGCCTTTGTGGGCTCTAACACTGGCAGGCGTAAACGTAACAGCCCCGGTATTGGCGCCATTGATGATGAAATTCGCTCTGCGCGATGTATTGGTCCACGGATCGTTGAATCCAGCGTACACATCGTACGTCCCGTTTGGTACATCGAATTTATAGGTTAAATCCGTGCCTTTAGGAGAATTACTGACATTACCACCGTTCAGATAACGTACGGTCGAGAATATATCCCCGCCATTCGAACCGGATGGCAGTGCATCTGCGCTGACATAACCCCAATTACGCCCCTCAGCCGGAGCGTACATCTGATCGGCCGCTCCCGGGTTCGCAAGTGTTCCTTTCATATAAGCACCCATGAGATTGTAATCAGCCGTTTCGTAACCTCCGCTATTCACAAAATATAATGTATTCTCCGGAATGACATTTACGCGAACTGCCTGCTTTTTGTTGTTAAATTCCGGTGTCGTTACCTGTAACGTGAGCGGTCCTGGCTTAGCAAAATCTTCTGCCGTCATGGACCGGTTATCAATTGTCCATACTGCTGGTGTTGACACCAGTTCACCACCGTCGCGTACGTTCAATCTCGTTGGCAAGGATGGTACTTTGCCAAGCGCCACGGCTTCTGGCAATGGATCAGCGATATCCACCTTGCCCATCGAATTCAGCAGATCCGGTGTCCAACTGTTATACCACTTGATCGCGATATCGGAGCCTATTCCAAACTCAATGGGCAAGAACACGTATTTTGCGGCGTCATTCGAGAAATTTCCACCATTCCACGTATCCCCCACGTAAATGAACTTGCCTTTTTCCGGATCGACCGGAATGACGGATGTGGTCTGTGTGCCAAATGCCTTGCCTGGATCGGGATCACTTGGCAACGTGCGAACGAATGGATTGGTCTGCGTTGACCACGGGCCAAAAATGTTATCCGCCACCGTCACTTTGTTTTCGTTAGGGGCCCAGCCGGAAGCTCCGGAAGTCAAAATATAATATTTTCCCTGATACTTGAACATTGCTGGCGCTTCCCGTTGCCCTCCCGTGAATACACGCACGTAATCTACGCCATACTCGGCCTGATAGGTCGAATCACGTACCGGATTGCCTTTGTCATCCGTTCGTCCTTCCTTATGCCACCCTGTTACATCACTGTAGTCTTCATTCAGTTTGGAGATATAGAGTGTCAGGTTTTCTTCGCTGGAGTAGATCAGATAACCGGTACCGTCATCATCCTTGAACAACGTCATGTCACGGGCCATGCCCTTATCGCTTGGGAAGTAATCTTTCTCCCCTTCCGGAGCTCTGTCCATCCGGTAACTCTTCTGATACACAAAAGGCCCTGTTGGAGAGTCGCTGATTGCGTAGCCAGCCCGCGCCTTACCGTAATTCGCATTATCGTTATAGGGGTCCTTGTCGCCGTCCATGTGGGCCCACATCACGTATTTCTTCGTTTTGTCGTTATAGATCACCTTTGGTCGTTCAATGATCCGTCCTTTGCGGATATCTGCCCAGATATCTACGCGGTCTTCACGCCCCGCATACAATTCGGAGATCAACGGGTCATTATCAAAATCATCCATGGATTGAAGTGTTGTTAGAGCCATGCCTCGGTCCGTCCAATTCATGAGATCCTTCGATGAATACACACGCACACCAACAGCTGGCCAGCCGCCCTTATGATATTCGCCATACCAGTAATAAGTCTCCGTCTGTTCATCATAGAAAAAGCCAGCCCCATGCGCATCGATCGGCTTCCCGTCCAGATCTGGCCACAGTTGCCCTGGTGTAATGCTTGTGCGAACTGTGGCAACACCCAACGGTGCGGATGCTGGAGAAGTCACACCGTCCACGGTCGCCTGGATCATGTAAAAATATCCTGTGCCCATCGTCAGACCACTATCGTTAAACGTGCTTTCATTGCCACTATATACCTGCTGATACGTACCCGTAGCGCTGGTAGACCTGGAGAGCTTATATGTTACATTAGATCCAGGCAAGACATTCCACCCCAGAGAGATTGATGTGTCCGTCACAGCTGTGGCAGCGAACTCTGCTGGAGAGTCAATGGAATATGTCGTGGCTTCTGCAACAGTGGCAGCTGACTCACCAGCTGCATTAAAGGCCGTCACACGATAGCTGTAGCTGGTGCCCGGCTCAAGTGCATTATCCGTGAATGTTAGCCCTTTACCTTCATAGATCTGCTCGTATTGCTCACTGCCAGCTTCGGCCCGAACCACGCGATAACCAGTTGACTTGTCCACGGCGGACCAAGATAGCTTCACGCTTGTGGCATTGAGTGCTTCGGCCTTTAATTCGCCAGGAGCCTGTGGTGCCGCCGCAGTCGTCCGAACTTCCAGCGGAGCAGTCCACAGTGACTCGGTTAGACCTCCGTATTCATAAGCGAGTTTGTAATAATACACCGTATCCCCGCTTAATCCTACATCCGTGTGTCCCAAAGATCCGGTACTAGTTACCAGAGAATAACCGCCTTCAGGCGTAGAGGAACGGTACAGGCGATAGGCTGATGCACCCGCGATTTCAGACCATTGCAGTGAAACCGAAGACGCCGTCTGCTCAGCAATAGAGAGCTGAATATCGTTCCCAGGCGGTTGCTCGGCGATGATCACGTCATCTGCATGTACCGACTGCCACTTATTCCGAATGCCTACGGTACCTGACCCGTATGTAGTATCGAACAGATCAAATACTAACCGATCGGAGCCGTTTTCTGCGATATACCCGCGAATGGTGGTACCTGATAGCACCACTTTAAGTGTGTACCATGTATTTTTGGCAAACGCATAATCCACCGTGTTCAAAGTAGTATCTGTTCCGTTCACCCGTTTGGAGAAAACGAGTTTATTATTGGGGACCTGCATTTGAAAATAGTAAAAGTTGTTCTTATCCTGAAACCGCGGCAATATTCCCGGATACCCCTGACCGGCTCCCGAGTAAAAGCGCATGGACACGGTCATGTCCGACATGGAGTCTCCAGTAGAGATGATGCCTTCATTGGTGTCACTCTGGAAAAGCGTGGTGTTGGACGTATCTGTCGGGTCCGCGAGTACTTCCCAATTGCCTGAGCTTACGTTCCACGCAGGTGATTCCGTGTAATTCCCATCCGAAAAATCGTCCTGAAGCAACGTGGCGGGTATACTGCTCAGATCGGCATACGCCATACTCGGCAGCATCAACGGTCCGGAAGACAGCGCAAGGGTTGCAGATAACATAAATATCATTGGTTTCCTGAGTTTATCCAATGTTCATTCTCTCCTTTGGCGTGAAAGATGAAAGCATGGTTCTTGAACGCGCGGTGTTGTTATTCAGCCTATCCTTCTCAGCAGCCAGCGGTCAGTACAAAGCGTGGTCCACCTCCTCATTTTAATGAAACCGGTTTCATCGAAGTGCAAAAAAAGACCTGTCTTCCCTTCTAAGTGCAATGATACCCATACGGAATACCGTGTCTTTCTTGCCCCTATGCAGTGAAACAGGTTTCTAATATATAAATGTAATCGCTTTCTTGGATTATATTATTGCCTTATTCAAGCTGTCAACTGTGAATTCAACTCAAACATTTTTCGTTAAAACCACGCAAAAAAGGCGCGAGTTCTGCCTGTTTTGCAAGCAAAATTCGCGCCTCTTCTCACCCTCCGAGCTTATGCAAGCTCGCTCGTATTGTATTATCTTAGAATACTTTCGTGGTCCACGACTCACAATTCCATGTCTCTGTAACCACATCACGATAGAATTCAGGTTCGTGAGAGATCAGCAGAATGCTGCCTTTGTAGGCTTTGAGTGCACGTTTCAACTCTTCCTTCGCATCAACGTCTAGATGGTTCGTCGGCTCATCGAGTACGAGCAGGTTCGTTTCGTTATTGATCAGTTTGCAGAGACGCACTTTGGCTTTCTCGCCACCGCTCAGTACCGCGACCTTGCTCTCAATATGCTTGGTAGTCAGTCCGCATTTTGCGAGTGCTGCACGCACTTCAAATTGGGTATAGGAAGGGAACTCCTGCCAGATCTCTTCGATACAGGTATTGTAATTCGCATCCTTCATCTCTTGTTGGAAATATCCAATCTCCAGATGTTCACCCCGCTGAACGGTTCCTTCCAAAGCTGGAATCTCACCCAGAATGCTGCGCATCAGCGTTGTTTTACCGATACCGTTCGCACCAACGAGGGCGATCTTCTGTCCACGCTCCATACGCAGATCCAGTGGTCTGGACAACGGTTCGTTGTATCCAATGACAAGACCTTTTGTTTCGAAAATGAGCTTGCCGGACGTTCTGGCATCACGGAAGTTAAACTGTGGTTTCGGTTTTTCCTTGGCGATTTCGATAACATCCATCTTGTCCAGCTTCTTCTGTCTGGACATCGCCATGTTGCGCGTAGCCACACTTGCCTTGTTCCGGGCCACGAAGTCCTTGAGATCGGCAATTTCCTGTTGTTGGCGCTTATACGCCGACTCCAGCTGCTGTTTTTTCATCTCATGGACTTCCTGGAAGTGACTATAATCGCCCACATAGCGGGTGAGATCCTGATTTTCCATGTGATAGATCAAGTTAATTACACTGTTCAGGAACGGGATATCATGCGAGATCAGAATAAAGGCATTCTCATATTCCTGCAAATAGCGTTTCAGCCATTCGATATGCAATTCATCCAGATAGTTCGTAGGCTCATCCAGGAGCAAAATATCCGGTTTTTCAAGCAGCAGCTTGGCGAGCAGTACCTTCGTACGTTGTCCACCACTAAGATCGTTTACGTCCTTATCCAGACCAATATCGGTCAGACCCAGACCGCGTGCTGTCTCGTCGACTTTGGCATCGATCATATAGAAATCCTGGTTAGTCAGCGTATCCTGAATCGTACCTACGTCCTCCAGCAGCTGTTCCAATTCCTCTGGAGTTACATCGCCCATCTTGCCATACATATCATTCATTTCCTGTTCCATGTCGAACAAATACTGGAATGCTCCACGAAGAACATCACGAATGGATTGTCCCTTGCTGAGCACAGCGTGCTGATCCAAATATCCGACACGCATGCGTTTGGACCACTCCACTTTACCTTCATCGGGCTGGAGTTTACCCGTAATAATGTTCATGAAGGTGGATTTACCCTCACCATTGGCCCCGATCAGACCAATATGTTCGCCTTTCAGGAGGCGGAAAGAAACGTTGTTAAAGATAGCACGGTCACCAAAACCGTGACTTAATTTTTCCACATTTAATATGCTCATTCATGACACCTTTTCTATATAGACTTAATTCTTTGTATATTATAAGCGTTATATCATGCACAACTCAACGCCATATTGTAAATTCACCACCATCTTTCGATGAAATGTCCTTCGTTTTGACCCCTGATCCTCTCAAACTGATATCAATGACATTTGCCTTATAGGTATGGATGGGTTAAAATTTTTCCTTAAACGACTTACTACTATAAGAATGGAGCTCTCTTGGAGAGCATCAGGTGAAAATCATGATTGAAGTGAAACAATCCAAATTGGGTAATGGTGAATTTAACCGCGGCGTATTTGCGACCGTAGACATTCCGAAAGGCCAGCTGATCCATCAGGCTCCGGTTGTCCCTTATCCCAATGAAGACCACGAACATGTTGAGAAAACAATTCTCGAAGATTACGTATTCGAATACGGAGCCAATCATACGGCTATCCTGCTGGGCTACGGCAGTTTGATCAATCATTCTTACGAGCCTAATGCCACCTATGACATCAACTTCGAAAACCACACCTTTGACTTCTATGCCTATAAAGATATCAAAGCCGGTGAAGAAGTATTGATCAATTATAATGGCGAGGAAGATAACATGGACCCATTATGGTTCCTGGATGATTACGAGGAACGTATGCGTGAGCTGAACGAAACAAGTGATGGTGAAGAGGATGCTGATGACATCGAGTCTGGCTCCAAGAACACGGATTCAAGCAAATAAACAAGACTTCGATGATAAGCTACAGCAGCAGTGCAGCATCATGTGAAAAAAAACTTAAATAAACCCCAACATAATCCGTTGTAGGCTTGATAAATTAACCTATGGCGCTGCCTAATGCAAACGAAAACAAGCAAGCCCTCCACAAAGGAAGACTTGCTTGTTTTAGGTATGTTGTGGTAACGTCACATTCCCAACCAAACCCATCTTAATCGACAATAGGTGGGTCAGTGTGCAAATCCTGATCCGGTTCAGTCAATTTCCATTTGGTAAACGCAACCTCAAACCCGGCACGCTTCGGTGAACAGAGAAACGGTCCTGCCTGTTTGTTCGTTGGATAAGCAAACCGAGCAACCCGAATTGTGCGCCAAGGATGCTCGTCCGTGCGGGCACGAATGACTACGGATTCGTCGTGGTACGAAGCCCGAATGGTAACGATGCGACCACCCCACTCCGGTACAGGTGAGAGCGACCAATCGGAAAATCGATCCGTTACGACCGCCCCTACATGAGCCACGCCGTCATTTACTTCAACCCCCGCCTTGATCCATTGATCCTGGCCATGCCAAAGCATTAATCCTGCCTGATCATATAATTCCGTGAATGAACTCAGATCGAACGATACTTCGATTGCCTTGGTTCCATCCCATGGAGCAAGCATGGCATGCCCATTCTGATGACAGAAACCATAGAAGGTCTTCTCCCAGAAGTCACTGCCCTCCTGTGCCTCCACAATCAGACGGTCACCTTCCGTTCGTGCCTGAACCGGCTCGGTGGTCCACTCGGCTTCATGAATCCGATGAAAATGAACTGACATGATTCTTCCCTTCCTTCCACATTCACGTCTTGTAACCTCGTTACTATATAAAATGAACTGAAGACTATAACACTCTGATACTTCAATTGCAGAACCATCTTCCGATCGCTGTTATCCCCAGATTTTTTTGATCCATTTTCAAATGGAAAAATCCGGGGATAAAGGCGAACGCTCCGCTTCTTCAGATTGGTTCAGCACTTTCCGTTTCGTGTAATCTTCTTTTTACTTTATATAGACACAAATTACAACACATGAGTTCATCTAGAATAAAGAGCCCATATCCGATGCGGCTGTAGGATATGCAAAATTCATGGTGTTTAGCTGATCGGTCGTCAAATCGAACTGAATAGCCATGGCGAAGAGGTTAATCAGTTCTTCTGTTTTGCCACCCAATACATGAGCACCCAGGATACGCCCTGTTGCCTTGTCGATTACGACTTTGGCCATGGCAAATTTTTCATTCGTACGTTTATAAGTATACCATTTTGACATGTCATTTACCTTCACCTCGAAACCCTCTTTTTTGGCCTGCTCCACAGTAAGACCTACAGACCCCAGGGATGGCACGGTAAATACAATCGAAGGCATTACTTTATAATTAGGTTTGTTATGATTGCCTTCAAGCAGATTCAAGGATACTGCGCGTGATTCCTGGCCTGCGAGCGGAGTCAACGGAAGCCCTTCCGTTGCGGTAACATCGCCCGCCGCATAGACTCTTGGATTGCTTTCGCTTTGCAAGTACTCATTAACGGAGATGCCTTTTTTCGTATAGCTGACATTTCCCTTCTCCAGTTCAAGCCCATCTACATTCGGAATACGCCCTGCACCATGAACGACAAGTCCACACTGCCATTGATGATCAGCCCCATTGCGGGTTCCGCTAACCACATACGAATTTCCCTGCTGACGAATCGCCTTCACTTCCGCATTCAAGTGCACGTGAATGCCTACCTCTTCGGATTTTTGCAGCAGTAGATCCACCAGCTGTGAATCAAACTGCTCCAGCGGCTTTTCCCCTCGATGAATAATATGAACTTCCGTACCAGCTCTGGCCGCAATATGGGCAAATTCAAAAGCAATGTAACCTCCACCCACCAGAACCAATTTATCCGGCAGCTGTTCCAGATCAAGAAAATCATCGCTGTATCTCAGATGCTCTGCCCCATCAATAGGAAGTGGCGCCGGACGCGCCCCTGTTGCGATTAGAATATGTTTCCCCTGCAGCACTTCGTCCCCTACACGAATGTGATCTTCGTCGACGAAAGAAGCCTTGCCATGAAAGGTGTCCATCCCGGCCTGCTTGAACTTATCCTCGCTTGCTCTCGGAATACTCTCCGTAAACGTTCGCTTGAACGCCATAAGATCCGACCACTGAATAGAGGCGTTACCTTCCACTCCTTTGCCCTTCATTCGTTCATTCCAGTCGATAAGTTCAGCCGCTCCTGCAAGTACTTTTTTGGGATCACAGCCCCGCAACGCACAGGTTCCACCAAACTCTCGTTCATCAATCACGGCAATGTTCCATCCGGCTTCGGCGCAGCGGGATAGTACAGAGCTTGCAGCGCTCCCGGTTCCAATCGCGATCAGATCATAAGGTTGTGTCATGGTAGTTCCTCCTCTTCATGTATAACCGTGAATATCAAGCTATAGTAACCCTGCTTTTTGCAAATAATCTGTTGCCACTTGTTCTGGACTGGCTCCATTAACGTTCACTTCGTAATTCATTTGGCGCATCTCATCATCCGTGATCCGACCTGCAAGTTGATTCAGCACCTCCACCAGCTGCGGATATTGGTCTGCCGTTTCTTTGCGGAGCATCGGTGCTCCCTGATATGGCGGGAACAATTCCTGATCATCCTCCAGCACAACGAGTTTATACTGTCTCAGTTCACTGTCTGTGGAGTAAGCATCCAGCAAATTAATATCTCCACGCTGAACGGCTGAATAACGCAGTTTCGGTTCCATTGTGGCTACGTTCGGGAATTTGATGCCATATTTCTTCTGAATTCCAACATATCCGTCTTCCCGATCAGAGAATTCCAGTGTGAATCCTGCCTTGATCTGCTGCTGTACCGCCTTGAGATCGGATATCGTCTTCAGATTATACTGATCGGCAACCTTCTGAGGCACGGCCAACGTATACGTATTGTTGTAATCCATCGGGTTCAGAAGAACCATATTGAATTGGCTCAACATCCCGTCTCTTGCTTGTTCATACACTTCTGTGCGATCAGTGCTAACTGCGGTTTCCTTCATAAATTCAGAGATGGCGGTACCCGTAAACTCTGGATAAATATCAATATCACCTGATTTCAGTGCATTGAACAGAAATGTGGTTTTTCCCAATCCTGGTTTCAATTCAACCTTCAGATCGGTATCTTTTTCAATCAGCAATTTGTACATATTAATCAGAATCTCCGGTTCGGCACCCAGCTTGCCGGCAATAACCAGATCTTTCTGCCCTCCACGGGAGAGCCAAGGAATCGTGATTACCAGAATGGCAACCAGAGCGAGTGTTCCAAGAGTAACCAGCGTTTTCTTGAACGATAAACGTTGGAACTGGCGGAGCAGCACATCAAACAAAATGGCAAGCAATGCGGCCGGGATGGCTCCCAGAATAATCAATGCAGTATCATTTCGATCGATACCAAGCAAAATGAGTTCACCCAGACCCCCTGCACCAATCAGGGCAGCAAGTGTTGCTGTACCTACAATCAGAACCATTGCGGTACGAATCCCTGCCATAATGACAGGCATCGCGAGTGGCAGCTCCACTTTGGTCAGACGTTGACGACTGTTCATGCCCATTGCATTCGCTGCCTCGACCATGGAAGGATCAACTTCGGATATGCCTGTGTACGTGTTGCGAAGTACGGGAAGCAGGGCATACACGACAAGTGCAATAATCGCAGGAAGTGTACCAATGCCGAATAACGGAATGAGCAATCCGAGAAGGGCCAGGGAAGGGATCGTTTGCAATACGGCTGTAACCCCAATAATCGGCTCAGCCACTCTTGGCTTACGTGTCAGGTAGATGCCAAGCGGGATCGCGATCAGAACGGCAAAGAACAACGCGATAAATGAGATTTGAATATGCTCAAGCAGGGCAGATAATAACTGTCCATTGCGCTCGCTGAACACTTCCGTAAATCTACTCATGTCCCTCACCTCGTTCCTGCAACTGCCCGGACCAGTACCGGATCAGATCGGCTCGACTGACTTCCCCTATAATCTGGCGGTCTCTCTCAACCAGTAAATGGTCATGGGCAGACATGATCTCCACAAAATCCGGCAGCGTAATCGATACGGGAACAGCCGTTTTGGCTGACTTCGGAACATGCCCGGGTGAGAGCGGTGACATGATCGTTTCAAGATCAAATTTTGAAGACAGTCGTTCTTTTTCGCCGGATACCTTTTGTATTTCATACATTGGGGCGCCCCCACCAGATTCAGGCTGCAAACTCCTCTCCGGAGCTGAACTACCAACAAAGTCACGTACAAATTCATTCGCTGGCTGGTGGATTAGTTCTTCCGGGGTGCCTACCTGTAACACTTGCCCATCCTTCATGATGCAGATACGATCCCCCAGCTTCATCGCTTCCTGAATATCATGAGTAACAAACACAATCGTCTTCTTCATCTGACGCTGAATGTCCAGAATATCATCCTGTAACTTCTCGCGGCTTATCGGGTCAAGTGCACTGAATGGTTCATCCATCAGTACAATTTCGGGATCGGCAGCGAGTGCACGCAATACACCGATTCTCTGTTGTTGTCCACCAGATAGCTCAGCAGGCTTCCGATCACTGTATGTGGTACCTTTCAGTCCGACCATGTCCAGCAAAGTATGTACGCGCTCCTTGATTTGCTCTGACTTCCACTTTCGGAGTTCAGGAACAACCGCAATATTTTCGGCAATCGTCATATGTGGGAACAGTGCAATCTGTTGCAGCACATAACCGATATTCCAGCGCAATTCATGAATGTTATATTCATCGATAGGTCGTTCGTTAATTCGTACGGTCCCATCTGAACGCTCGATCAGGCGATTGATCATTTTGAGCATTGTAGTTTTGCCGCAACCGCTCGGACCAATCATGACGAACAGCTCTCCCTTATTAATATTGAGATTAACCTGACGCAGAGCATGGGTTCCATCAGGGTATTGCTTGGATACATTTTCGAACTGAATCATCCGCTCTCTTCTCTCCTTTTATCAAACAATCATTCTCATCTATTTCCCCAAAAGCGTACACATATAATCACCGTGCTGAGTGGGGTATTGTTGTTTCAGTAGAAATTGGAATACGAACGGGTTCCTCCAAAGGTTGAACAATCAGCAAAAAAGACGGGCCTTCCGGCACCGTCTTCTTATTATTCAGCAGAATTTGCTTCCAATATTTTTATAATAATTCTTCTATGATTCCCCTCATTGCATATGCACAGCTCATATCATTACGGGGCCGGAAACCCTGTAAGTTGCTGGCATGTTCAGTCGTTTATTGGATCAGTCCATACAGCATGAATCTTTATCAGATGCGGAATTGAGGAACAGCATGATTCAGGCGGGAATGTCGGAAGATTACGCCGGTTATATAGGTCCGTCTTCATCAACGGAAGCACTGCCAAGCAATACGAATCGTTTAACGCCGCCCATAACGCTTCCTTGAGGAACGGAATCATTACGGCTTCCGGTGATCAGTCAAGAAAATAAATGCTTCGATTTTTGCCAAAGTGGTATAATGACAGTAGAAGTTGAATTCATTCATTTACCATTACGATCATGCCAATATATAAAGGAGTGTAGCGATATGCATATTCAAATTACAGATTTGGCTGCTGCGCGATTAACTGAAAGCCTGAATGATCAGCCCGGTTATTTCAAAGTGATCTATGATATGGAAGGTTGTGGCTGTAACGGAATTATCGCCATACTTATCGTGGATAAACCTGAAGCTCTGGATGTACAAATTGAAACCAATCTGGTGCCATTCTATGTCGATCCGAAGCAGCAGCTAAACCTGGAGCAGCACATGAAGCTCGATACGGAACCCAACTATCCTTCTTTCAAATTAAGCAGTGATTCCGGTGTACTCAGCAGCAATGTGCGTGTTCGGGATGCCCGCGCAGTGGCTGTTGGAAGCTCCAGCAATTCTGTTTCATGCGAGCTGTAATCCAAAGATTTGTGGCTGATATAATGAGCATTTGATTCGCCTATCTATGTATACACAAAGACTTTGCACAAAAGGTGCAGAGTCTTTTTTGTGTTCTTTTTCTCGCCAGACAATTAAAAGCTATGAATCTCGCAAACTTTGTTTACAACTCGGAAACAATTGGAGAACCTATGGATATAATCCTCTAGTATACTCGGTATATAACAAATCACGAGATTGATATAACCCGAGGAGGAACACACATCATGAAATCTTTCACACGTAAATCCATCGTATCCACGATACTTATAGGTTCTGTCGTAGCAGGCTCAGCATTCACCACGCTGCCCTTCACTAAGGAGCTGAATCCAGTCGCATCTGCTGCCAGCTCCAGCTTTACTCAATTCCTGCACGATAATGCACCTGGACGCACAATCAAAACGAGCAGCAGCGGTGTGGCAACGGTAACGAATCTATCAAGCACGGTTGTGCTTGTAAATAAAAAGAGAAACCTGCCTTCAACTTATGCACCTCAGGATCTGGTTGTTCCTAACATTCCATTCAGCTTCTCCGGCTCCAGTCCGAAAAAGCAAATGCGTAAAGTAGCTGCCACAGCAAGCGAGAACTTGTTCGCAGCAGCGAAAAAAGACGGCATTGATATCAAAGCGGTGTCCGGTTATCGCTCTTATGCCACCCAGAAATCCATTTTTGACCGTAATGCAAGTATCAAAGGCGAAGCCGTTGCCAATAAAACCAGTGCTCGTCCTGGACAAAGTGAACATCAGACCGGACTTGCGATGGATATCTCCAGCGCATCAGCTGGATATGATTTGCAGCAAAGCTTTGGAAACACCAAAGAAGGCAAATGGCTGAAAGCCAATGCCCATAAATACGGATTTATCATTCGTTATGGCAAAGATCAGGAGAAACTGACAGGCTACTCTTATGAGCCATGGCATGTGCGTTATGTTGGCGTGTATATTGCGGGGGAAATTACGAGTCAGAACCTTACACTCGAACAGTACCTGGAGCGCGCCAAATAAACAGTAGAAATTTGATAACCAAAGGTATTCATTCCACTCTCATATGACTATCGTATGTAAATGACAGATACAACGAACAGGACGGGGCCCGAAATCGGGCCCCGTCCTGTTGAATGATATCTACAACATTTTAATTGTTCTCCAAATCGAAAAGATAAGGATCAGCTCAACCGTGTTGGTGTAAAGGTTACGTTCGATTTATATAGCAGATTTAATGTTTACTATTCAGTGCTGTGCTCCATTCCTCTACAGCATCAACGACCTGTTTTAATTGCTGCGCTTCCTCAATCGCTGGATCATTGTCCCCTTTTTGTTTCCCATAAGAGCCAAATTGCCCATGATTCCCTCCTTCTACACTGACATACAAAGTGTCATCAGGTAGATTAGTTTTGGCACTTTCCCAAGCTTCTTTATTGAGAACTCCATCTGCTGTACCTGTAATTTGCAAAACAGATAAATCTGTGCTTTTTATGGAGCCGCCCTCATCCGCATAAGAAGCCAAGAAAAATACACCCTTAAGCTTCTCACTGTGTTCTGAAGCATATCTCGCTGCAAATGAACCTCCTAAAGAGTGTCCCCCAATAACAAATGATTCGTCTGGGTGTTCTTCAAGAAAGGAGTCCGCTTTATTTTGACCAAAAATGGCTAGATTCAGTGGCATTTCCGCAATATATACGCGATGCCCCCGTTGAGCCAGTTCTTTGGCAAATGGTGAGTAGCTTTCCGGTTCGACTAGACCTCCAGGATAAAAAATAATATTAGGTTCGATTACTTTCCCGGTTTGTGGCTCAAATTTATAACCGTCTTTGACCTCTGTTACTTTGACCTGATCATCGTTCTGAAATGCGAGTTCCGCTTGATTGGAAGGACTGTAGGTTATCGAATTGAGGTATACCAATAAACCAATGATTACAATTACGATGAAAGAAACTCCCCATATCATTATTTTAGTCCATTTGTTTTTCTTCTCTGTTTTTGCCAAAGTTAAAACCTCTTTCAAACATTATTTTGGATTAGGTTATCATTGCATTGCTGCTTCAGTTCTAGTAAATTATATTTACCGGTAAGTAAAATTACAAGTCTAATCTTATTCAATGGATAAGTTGTCATAAAATATTCACGGAGGTACTGATGAAAATGAATACAGATTCACAACGCTCACCAGGAAGACCTAAACAATCAGAAGATGATTTACCCGTACAAGAAATCATTCTGCAAACGGCCGCCAAACTGTTTATGGAGCATGGGTATGAACCTGTTTCTCTCCAACAGATCGCTAAAGCTTGCAATGTGTCTAAACCATCCATTTATTATCACTTCACCAGTAAACCGGAACTTTTTAAGATCGCGGTTACGACCATGTTTAAACATGTGCACCAAACGACGTCACGATTATTAAGAGAAGCAGACAATCTGGAAACAGGACTGCTACATGTGGCAGAAGCAAGGTTAGCTAATCCTCATGCGGAGATTGAGACCCTGCTCAGAGAAGCGGAGAGATATTTGAGTGAGAAACAGATCGAGGAAATCAGAGCAGCGGAAAATAAAATTTACATAGAGCTGGCTGATTATTTTAAAGATGCAATGGATAATAACCTTCTTCGAAGCAACAATTCCATGCTACTTGCCCAAACCTTTTCAACAATGATGGTCATCGGCAATAAGGAAGATACATTAAGAGCACATGATTCCACTTTAAATTTGGGCAAGGAGATTGTCGAAATTTTTTTGCGGGGTACGATGGTGAGATGACAGGCCACCAGACTTATTTAAAAATGGTGTTCCTATCTCCTCGTTCGGGGTTGGAGCAGAATACATGGAGGGTAATAAAGATGAGACGTGATATCAGAGGTTAAAGCGTCTGCAAAATGCTAAACTAAAGGAACCTCAGACACGTTATAACGGGATTTAGGCATATGTAACGTTTTTTGGAGCATTTTAGCAAATAACGTGTCCGGTGTTCCTTACGATTGAGAAAGAAAGCCCGGGGCCCATAAGCCGTCCTATTCCTTAAGTAAAGAACATGCTCATGCTCCCTGAACCTTCCTGCCGGCCTGCTATTTTTCTGAAAACGACTGGCAGCCTCTTCACACTTTCTGTTCCAGCCCAGGAACCAACACCAGCAAGAAGTGCATTATGAAACAGATAAAGCGCCACATTGTAAGCGAGGGTACCCAATACCATCTCCACCACCAAAAAACGTTTTAACGTGGAAGATTCGATGACGTATACCTGAAATTCATTTCGAGACTTACCAGCCCTGTACCTTGTGATGAATGTTTTCATGAATCACCTTTTCTGTTTTATTTTATCGTATGGCAGGCAGGTCTTGTCTTATTCTAAAATAATACTTACATAAAGTAACTTAGTGTGTTATAGTCAGCTTATAAACCATACATAAGCGAGGGAAATTACTATGAGAGATTTGGAGAATCTGGTCAAAAACCGCAGATCTGCCGTTATTTTTGAAGAAGGAATTGAGATTCCAGAGTCGGAACTGCAAGAAATGTTTGCCCTGAACAAATTTGCACCTTCTGCCTTTAACCTCCAACATACGCACTATCTTGTACTGACAGACCCGGATCAGAAAGAGAAAGTATACGAAGCTTCACAGCAATATAAAGTTAAAACCGCCTCTGCGGTCATTGTGGTATTAGGCGATGTTAACGCACACCATCACATCCGCACAATCAATGAGGGCCTGCTGAACCTTGGCGCGCTTACTCCGTTCCAATACGAGCAAGAATCACAGAGTGTCATCGAATTTTACGAAACGCGGGGAAGGTTCTTCCAGCGGGAAGATGCAATTCGTAATGCCAGCCTGTCAGCGATGCAATTGATGCTGATCGCTCAGGGTCGTGGTTGGGACACCTGCCCCATGATTGGCTTCGATGCGGAAGAGTTGCAACGCAGTCTGGATATTCCCGACCATTATGTCCCTGCCATGCTAATTACAATCGGCAAAAAGTCGGAAGCCAAACAACGTCCACGCGGATACCGCAAACCGATTAACGAATATGTCAGCTTCAACAAAATGCATGCCGAATAACTTGGGAATGTGACATCCGTAACTTTTCACTGATTCCATTACAAAAGAGAGGTCGATGATCATATCATCGGCCTCTTTCCTATATTCCCAGAATAAACAAATCACACGTCAAACTAACCAGTCTTTTCCCAAAATACATATGAATATTTTTTTATACCATGATAGCATTCGAGATGTAACCCATAACTGTAACGAAAGGAATGAAAATCAATGGAATTCTACATCGAAAACCTGCCAACCTCCCGGATTGCTTATGTACGACAAGTGGGTCCGTATGGTCCTGCTAACAGCCACGCGATGGAGACGTTAAAGACTTGGGCCAGATCCGAAAGCCTACTTACAAGGTCGACCATCTTGTTCGGCATTCCGCAGGATAACCCGGAAACCACCCTCCCCTCTCAATGCAGGTATGATGCTTGTATTGTCATATCGAAGGATTATGGCCTGGATGAGTCGACTCCCCATCTTGAAGAAGCTGAACTTCCTGGCGGGCAATACCTGGTTTGCAAAATCAAACATACAGCAGAAGATGTGAAACAAGCCTGGACCGAGATTTTCCCGTATTTGCAGAGCAATGGTTATATCATGGACAACAAACCCATTATGGAAAGGTATGCGGGTGATCTGCTTCTTCTGGATTTTTGCGAAATATGTATACCCGTTAAGCCGCTATAAAATCATTCAAAGTTGTGGATGCCAAAAACAACAAAAGCGACTTCAACGTTGAAGTCGCCTTTGTTTATAACCTATTTCCGTATTTCACCAATTAAAATGCCCAGTTCCCTTTACGGAATACAGGTTCCACTGTACCATCCTGCAGTTCACCATCAATGTCGAGCTCTGCGGAGCCGATCATAAAGTCCACATGGGTCAGACTGACGTTGCATTCATGTTTCAGCAATTCCTCGTTAGACATCGTCGTACCATCCTTCATATTGAATGGATATGCACTTCCGACGGCCAGATGGCAAGATGCATTCTCATCAATACCGGTATTATAGAAAATACGATTCAAGTTGGAAATTGGGGAATCATGCGGCACCAAGGCCACTTCGCCAAGATAACGTGCACCTTCATCGGTAGCAAACAAGTTTTTTAGATGCTCTTCACCCGAAGCTGCCGTAAAAGCAACAACCTGTCCATCCTTAAACGTAATTCTCATCTGGTCTACAAGTTGTCCATTCAGGTTCAGCGGCATCGTGCTGCTGACAAACCCGTTGACTCCACTGCGCTTCGGCATGGTAAATACTTCTTCTGTCGGCATGTTCGCAACGGTATACACACCTTGCTTGTTTTCGCTACCGCCGCCACCCCAGATGTGGTTGTTCACCAGCTCAATTTTCAAATCCGTTCCGGGTGCCCGGTAGTGCAGGCTTTTATAATTTTTCTTGTTCAGCAAATCACTCATGGCATTCAAGGTGTCCAGATGTTTTTTCCAGTTCTGAATAGCATCTCCGCCATCGACACGGTTCATTTTGAAGATGGTATCCCACATCACGTTAATACGATCTTCCTCTGGAATGTCGGCAAACACTTTGTTCGCCCACGCCTTAGTTGGCGCTTTGATCAGACACCAGCTAATTTCGTGGTTACGCGTATATTTCGAATATCCGCGACGTGCATGAGCCGCCGCTTTGGTTGCACGCGACACGTTGTCGGAATTGATGCCTTTGTACAATTCAGGGTCAGGTACTTTGATCGTAAGGGTAGCTCCGCCTGCTTCGGCAAACTTCTCCATCATTTCCCCCTTCCAGACTGGGTAATAATCGAAGCTGTCATCAGAGCCATGTTCAAAACGACTGCGTGTAATATCGTCGTCATCAAAATCAACCTGTACATAATTGGCGCCAGCCGCATACGCTTTTTGCACGATCAGACGGGTGAATTCCAATGTTTCGATGGGTGCCGTTACGAGCAGATCCTGTCCCTTCTGAATATTTACGCCGACTTTGACAACCAGCTCTGCGTATTGTTCCAACGACTTTTCAAAGGTTTGTTCAAAATTACTCATGGTTGTGTTCACTCCTGTTTCATATTTGAATATTCAGAATCGATTCCTTCCCCTTCACTACTTATGCTGATATTTCCAACTATATTTTTTCACGCAATTATTTAAGCCTTGCGTTTTTCTTGTTCACGCAACTCGATCCGGCGGATTTTACCTGAGTTTGTTTTTGGCAGATCGGCTACAAACTCGATTTTGCGTGGATATTTGTAGGGTGCTGTCCATTCCTTCACATGGTTTTGCAGTTCACGCGCCAGTTCTGGTGATGCGAGAGACTCGTCTCTCAGCACTACAAATGCTTTCACTACGTTACCACGAATCTCATCGGGACTTGCAACAACTGCGCATTCCTTCACACTGGCATGTTTCATGAGCGCTTCTTCCACCTCGAACGGTCCAATTGTGTAACCTGAGCTGATGATGATATCATCACTGCGACCTTCAAACCAGAAGTAGCCTTCTTCGTCTTTGCGTGCGCGGTCACCTGTTACAAAATAATCCCCACGCTGATTCGCTTCCTTCCGGCCCTCATCCTGATAATAAGCACGGAACAAAGCTGGCATATCCTTATGCACGGCGATATCTCCTACTTCACCAGCAGGTACAGGTTGTCCTTCTTCGTTGATGATCTCAATGAGGCCTGGTGTAATGGACTGCCCCATAGAACCGATTCGTACGGGAGCATCTTTCAAGCTGCCGATCAGCAGCGTGCTCTCGGTTTGTCCATATCCATCCCGGATCGTCAGGTCAAAGTGACGCTGGAAAATTTCAATTACTTCCTGATTCAGCGGCTCACCAGCAGACACCGCGCTGCGCAGTGCGGACAGATCATGGTGACCCAGATCGTCTGTTTTGGCCATTAACCGATATTCCGTCGGCGTACAGCACAAGACGTTGATCTGATGCTCCTGCAACAGTTCCAGATAACGTTTGGGTTGGAATGATCCATTATAAACCAGTCCGGTTGCCCCTCTTCCAAGTACGGACAGAAACGGACTCCAGATCCATTTTTGCCATCCAGGTGCTGCCGTTGCCCAGACCGTATCCGAAGGCTGAATATCCAGCCATAACGATGAAGCGATCCGCAAATGGGCGTAACCCCAACCATGACTATGTACTACGCCTTTTGGATTGCCAGTCGTACCGGAGGTATAAGCGAGAATAGCCATATCGTCACGATGTGTTTCCACCGCAGCCATCGTATCGGACTGGCCTTGCATTAACTGGTGTACATTGACCCAGCCTTCTCCAGGTACGCTATCATCACCATTTGGTGATGCAACGATGCGATGTGCCAACGCTGGCAGATCTGCATTTATCTTTTCAACTTCAGCAGTCGTCTCGGACCAGACAATGACAGCCCGGGCCTCGGAATGCCGAAGACGATACTCCAGATCTTTCGCACGCAGCATTTCGGAAGAAGGAATAACAGCAATGCCCAGTTTCAGGCAGGCAATGTATATAACATAGGCAATAATCCGGCGTGGTACCATGACCAGCACCCGGTCGCCCTTCTCCAAACCAAGATCACGCAAGCCTCCAGCAAGACGATTTGCCTGCTTCAATAACTCACCATAAGTGATCTCTTCCAATTCTTTATGATCGCTTAGCCATCTAAGTGCAACCCGATCCGACGGGTGATTCTCCATCTCGGATGTCAGGTTATAGGTTTCAGGCGAAATCCACTGTTGAAAATTCAAATGGAGCCTCTCCTTCATATTTCAAATGTATAGCATCTATATATTATACCCTAAATCCTAGGACCTGGTGCTATGATATGAAATAGTTTAAGAAAAAAATAAACACAGGTCAATTAAGACGAAGCTCTAAAAGGTCTATCTCTACATATAAAGAATGATATGTAAGACAAAAAAAGTGTCCTCCCGACTACAGGAAGACACCTTCGTTATCCCAACATATCTATAACAAATGGATCCATTTAATCATCGTAGACATGACTCTGAATTTCCAGAGTCGTATCTCTGCGTTACAATCTTACCAAGCGTAGTTTCCGATGCCATTCAAGATGCTTTCGATTTCACTCAGCTCTTCCGTTGTCAGGTCTGGTGCCTGAAGTGAGGCTACGTTTTCTTCGATCTGGGACACACGGCTTGCGCCGATCAAGGCAGAAGTAACTCGGTTACCACGTAAAATCCAGTTCAGCGCCAACTGGGAGATCGTTTGACCTCTACGTTCAGCAACCGCCTGAAGTGCTTCGAACTTGGCGATCCGTTCGTCCGTATAGGCTTCTTTTCTCAGATTGCCTGTTGGATTGGCGCGCTCTTCCTTGATCTTGTCCACATATTTATTCGTCAACTGTCCCCGGCCAAGCGGACAGAATGCGATCGCTCCTACGCCGTGCTCATCCAGCACATCCTGCAATCCATCCTCAATCCAGCGATGCAGCATCGAATAGTTTGGCTGGTGAACCAGGCAAGGTGTCCCAAGACGACGCAAAATAGTAACTGCTTCTTTCGTCTGTTCGGCATCATAGTTGGACAAGCCTACATACAGAGCTTTACCCTGTCTAACGATATGATCCAGCGCAGTCATCGTTTCTTCGATCGGTGTCTCCGGATCTGGACGATGATGATAGAAAATATCTACGTAATCCAGTCCCATCCGGCTGAGACTTTGGTCCAGACTGGCAATGAGGTTTTTGCGAGAACCCCATTCGCCATATGGACCGTTCCACATATGATAACCCGCCTTGGTTGAGATGAGCAGTTCGTCGCGGTAAGGACGCAGATGTTTTTTGAAAATGACACCAAAATTCTCTTCGGCTGATCCTGGAGGTGGTCCATAGTTGTTGGCCAAGTCGAAATGGTTAATCCCCAGATCGAATGCGCGCAGGATCATCTCTTCCTGAATATCCAGGGTGCGATTTCCACCGAAGTTCTGCCATAAGCCAAGGGCTATTTGCGGCAGTTTGATTCCGGTTCTGCCAGAGCGTGCATACTTCATTTCACTGTATCGTTGTTCACTCGCTGTATAAGGCATGGTTAATCTCTCTTTTCCTGTAAAAGTTATTGAATACCCTTTCATCTTAGAGACTTTCCATGTAAAACGATATGGCATTTCACTACAACGATATGGAAAAATGATTGGTATCTTCATCAAATGATATTTATAAAACGATTCCTTTCCACCTTTTATATGTTAAAATGCAAGGTATAACGACCTCATAACAGGAGTGAATAGCCTTGATTACGTATATGTGCAAAAACAATCACTTTCAGGAGCTGCAGCTCCTTCATTACGGCACAGAAGCTTGCGCACCCGGTCACCACTTCGGCCCGGCCATGCGGGATTATTACAAAATCCATTACATATTGGACGGCAAAGGTACCTTCGAAGTCGGAGGCAAAAAGGTTACGCTGCGTAAAGGCCAGGGATTCCTGATCGTCCCCCATTCGGTCGTTCATTATGAAGCAGATCAGAATGACCCGTGGGAGTATAGCTGGGTTGCTTTCCAAGGAAGCACCTGCCCGTCGTTATTGCAGCAGGCTTGCTTGTGCGAACACCATCCGATCTTTGAGATGGGCAATGAGGATGACGAGATGCGCTCCTG
Organism: Paenibacillus sp. FSL W7-1088; assembly: GCF_037969855.1. Classification (NCBI taxonomy): domain Bacteria; kingdom Bacillati; phylum Bacillota; class Bacilli; order Caryophanales; family Paenibacillaceae; genus Paenibacillus; species Paenibacillus sp. FSL W7-1088. The sequence continues at coordinate 3,035,043 of NZ_CP150216.1, read as the reverse complement.
TCTGCACCGCATGATTAGCTCTCGCAACACCCATAAGGGATGGGAGATCAGCATGACGGGATTGCTCTTTCAGTTTTTCTCCATTTTGATTGATCGGGCCAGTGAGGACAGACCTATTCCGTTCCAGGACTATACAAAAGAAACCTATGTCACTCAGGTAATGGATTTCATTGAGATTAATTATGCCAATTCCATAACCGTTCAGTCCATTGCGTCTCATGTTGGGTTGCAGCGCAGCTACTTGTGTTCCCTCTTCAAAGACAAGATGGGCACCAGCATTCAGTCTTATCTGGTCAATTACCGCATGCGCAGGGCGGCTGAGCTGACGCTGGACCCGGCTTTGACCATTGGGGATATCTCCCGTTCGGTTGGATATGCCGACCAGCTGCTTTTCTCGAAAATGTTCAAAAAAGTTATGGGCGAAGCCCCTACGTATTATCGCAAACACAAAACAGCACGTTCCCATTTATGCAGCTAATGGGAACGTGCTGTTTTTGTATTTTTACACAGGATATCACTACCTGTTTATGACTGAATTCCATTCGTTCGTTCTGCTCGTTTTGCTTTAAACTTGCTCCTGCATGGTCACGCCTACCACTTGAACTTTAATTTCATTCACCATAATGCCTGTTAATTGCTCGACAGCTTGCTGCACATTATGTTGAAGTTCCTGACAGACTTCATGCATCTTTTTGCCAAATTGAACATTGATTCGCAGTTGGATAGATGCCTGGTCATCTTTTATCGCAACGTCAATCCCTTTTTGCAAGCTCTTTCCGCTGATGCTCTTGGCGATTCCTTCGGTAAGACCAACAGACATGGAGGATATTCCCTCTGTAGTCTGAGCAGCCATGCCAACAATTTTGGATACTACATCATTGGAAATATGAATGGCGCCCATTTGAACAGATTGCGGCTCAATATACTCAGGTTCAGTGTATGGTTGTGGGATGATTTCAGACATGATTTCCACTCCTTCTATATCATTTATACATGTTTAAGCATTTTGCCATTTGTCCTTGAAGAATAGCTGATAGATTCGAACCAAAATAATTTTAACGATCATATAAACAGGGATGATAATCAGAATGGCAATAATGCCGCCCAGGTCCCCTGCACCGAGCACCAATATAATGGTGGTAAGCGGGTGAATATCGAGTTTTTTGCCGAATACATACGGTGCAACCAGATTATCCTGAATTTGCTGTGCGACCAGAATAATAATGAGTGACCAGATCGCAACCGAAGGGGATACCACAAGTCCCATAATGACAATAGGAACGGAAGACAGGATCGCCCCGATAAACGGAACAAAGTTCATAATAACCGCAATTACGGTTAACAGCAGTGCATACGGGAGACCGATGATCAAGAAACCGATATACATCAGCACACCCAGTGCCAGATTCACGAGAACTCGTCCCACGATAAAGCCGCTTAACGCCTGATCGATCTCAAGCACCACGTCACGACTGTCTTTTTGGAAGCGTTTTGGTGCAATGTGCACCAGCTTACGACCAAATTTCTCGCCCTGCTTCAACATGTAGAACAATATGATCGGGAAAGTGAACAGAACAATCGCAAAGCTTGAGATGAGTGAGAAGAATCCACTCACATAGTTCGTGACAAAGGTGAAGCCTTTGTTAATGTAATCCGTAATCTGCGAAAACGGGGTCGACCCTTCCGGGAACAAAGCCGTAATGACACCGTTCTGTTCCAGCTCTTTAAGCTGCAAACTCAGTGAATTGATCAGATTTGGTGCGTTTTCTACCAGGTTGATCAACTGCTCGCGTAGTGACGGCCATAGTCCTATAATAAACAGGGCGAACAGTATACCAAACACCAGATAGATCAGCAAAATGCTGAGTGTGCGATTCAGCTTCTTTTTTTCCATGTAATTGACGAGCGGCCGCAGCAGATAATAAAAGAATACGGACAGCATCATCGGCACGGTAATCACCGTAAGCATGGTAACAAGCGGTTGGAAAATAAAGCTGACACGTGATAACAGATAGATATTAATCAGTATCAGTGCCAGTGCAATACTGAAACGTACAAACGAATTTACTTTGAACAAAAAGTTTCCCCTCCACTTAACCTTTTCTATATGAGCATTTTGCAAATGGTGATCAGAATGACAACATGTTTATGTCAACCTTATCCTTTATGTCGGTTCTTTATTTCGGAATCTGTATAGTGAACACCGTCGTCTCCCGTCCACGCCGGGAAAGCGTCAATCGTCCACCCATTTTCTCGGTGTTCCGCCGCGCAATTGCCAGTCCAAGCCCCGTACCCCCGGTTCCCGTACGAGCCTCATCCCCGCGTACAAATGGATCAAAGATCGTTGCCCACAACTCTTGAGGGATACCCACACCGGTATCAGCAACCTCAATAACCACATGGTTGTCCAGTGGGATTAACTCCACACGCAGCTCCGTCCCCCGCGGGTTGTAGGACAAGGCATTTGTAATCAGGTTCTGAATTACTCTGGACAAGAGCTCCGGATCATACCTCGCATAGATCTCTTCATCAGGAACGAGCACATGCAGGCCAAAATGGTTCTGCTCAATCTCACCATACGTATCCGCCATAATCTCACGAACAAATTCGCCGATTTCCCGCTGCTGAATGTGCATACGGAAGTCAGGTGAATCCACTTTGAGCAATTCCAGCATATTCTGAATCATGCGCGCGACCTGAACGGACTTGTTGTAGATATATCCCAGGTATCGCTGCTGCCTGTCCTTATCTTCCCCTCGCCCTTCCACCAAAGCCTGGGCGTATCCTTGAATACTCGTGATCGGGGTCTTGAGATCATGCGACAGATCCACAATTAATCGCTGTTTGCTTTCTTCGGCATAACGTTTCTCCGCAGAAGTATTCTCAATGACGTCCGCCATATAATTGAAGGTTTCTCCAATCTGGACAAATTCCCTCTCTGCCGAGATGGACATGCGCGTACTATAATTCCCCTGGATCATCTGGGTAAGACCTAGAGAGAGAATACTCAGCGGCTTTTTGATTCGCCGGGCGACCCAATAGCTGTAAACAAATATCAGCAGCAAGACCAATCCGATTCCGATCATAATGTAAAACGATAACGGATGCTTCAAATTGGTAATCAGCTGATTATCATTAATTCGCACACTGACCAAGTCACGCGGAATCTTCAGCAAAACGTACTTTGCAGCTCCCTCTGTTGAAAGCGGACTAATGGAGTAGTAGTATGGCTGTTCGTTTCGGTTTTCGAGTCCTGCATATAGCTCGGCTTCACTGTATTGAGTGAACGTATCCTGCTTGTCCCCGATATAACGAATGACCTTCCGCTCCGCATCCAGCACTTCAATCCATCCCCCGCTGTCCTTGAGACGCTGAATCTCGGTATTATTGGCCTCATCGGAACTTCCGGACAGCCACTCGTTCTCCAGTTCGGTCACATACACATGTGCCTCCACATTCAGATCAGGATCCACGACCTGATCCGAAATGCGGAAATCGACCACATCCAGATTAATGATAATGTACACGATGGCTACCAGTAACAACAAAAAGAAGTTAAAAAGCAAAAAGTCCAGTGTCAGGGACGTTTGCAATAGTCTCTTTTCTCTAGCTTTCCATGGGCGCTTCAATTTTGTATCCCAGTCCCCTTATCGTTTTTAAATATTCCGGTTGCCTGGAGTCGCGCTCGATCTTCTCCCGAATGTTACTGATATGTACCATTATCGTGCTGTCCTCGTGAGCGTAATAATCTCCCCAGACGGCTTCGTATATTTTTTTTCGGGTAAAGACACGGCCTGGCTGCTCCAGCAGAAGCTCCACGATTTTGTACTCTGTAGAAGTCAATGTCACAGGTTTGCCCGAGCGAAAAAGGATACATTGGGATCGATCAAGCCTGAGTTCACCCAGCACAAGATTTAACTCCTTGGCAGCAGGCACGTCAGGTGCATCAAATTGATTGACTCTTCTGAGCAAAGCTTCCACTCTGGCGACAATCTCCAAAGGATTAAAAGGTTTGGAGATGTAGTCGTCTGCACCCAGTCCGAGTCCAAGGATTTTGTCGTGGTCCTGGCTTTTGGCCGACAGGAACAGAACAGGCATATGATGTGTGGTCCTGATTTGTTTGATCAACTGGAGTCCATCCATTACAGGCATCATAATATCCAGTATGACCAGATCAATCTGAGTTGAATGGATACACTCCAGCGCTTCTACCCCATTAACGGCTGTCACAATGTTGTAATCCTTCTCGAGGTACAACTGAAGCAGTTCCACAATTTCGGGTTCGTCATCTGCAATTAATAGTGTGTATCTCATGCGAATCCTCTCATTCCTATTTCAATAAATTCAGTTTTCAAACGAATTCGTATCCGTACATTCATTTGTTATTGTTCATATGTCTATACGTTACTACTATATACTACGTCTCTTAAATCAATCTAAACCATTTCTAAAGATAACCTAAATAAAAAGCCCGGGCATCAGGCCAGAGCTTCAAATATAAAGCTAAAATAAGTAAAGTTTCAGTACCATTCATCACTGGCTACGTAACCAGGGTTCAACCCGGGCATATAATCGGTCCTTATCATATTGCACATACTGACTCGCCCGATTGCGCACCGGGTCACCGGCATAGAAACGTTCATACAGATCATGTCTGGCTCCCAGCGGACTTCCTGTCAGCTCCCAGGCGAGCTGGAATAACCGAATCTTTTCTGGTGCCTGCATCGTTACGCCTCCAAGATACTTGTTCATCATGGGGCTGATACTTCCTTCGAGCTCCTGCTTCCATGAAGGGATCTGAATAAGGCCACCTGCGGCAATCGTCTTCAAAATCTCAACAGCACGCGGGTAATAACGGTTCCCCAGATTACGGGCTGTTTCGATATATTTGAATGATGGCAGCCAGTTTCCATGAATATCCGGTGCAGCCTGAGCCTCGGATGCGATGATGAGTCCTTCAATCGTATGCATCTGGCTGATCATCTCCCCGAGCTGTTCCTGTACATTCAGGAAGGAATCCACTCCAATCTCCTTGGCAACGGAAGACGTGATGGCTGTAATGAATTCCAGCTTTGAATGCAGCCGAATAATGCTCTGATGGTAAGCCAGACTGGAGGATGCCACGTTGCAGCGAATCTGCCATACCGCTTCCGGATTGTTGTGCAGCAGTACACGCTCCCAAGGTACAAACACATCGTCAAAAAATAATACAGCATCCATCTCATCATACTGACTACTGAGCGGATGAGCAGTATCTGACTCTAAAGTTGCAAAAGATTCTCTACATACCATATGTAATCCTGGACTTCCTGCTGCCACAATAACCATATGCGCCAATTCCGGGCGATGTCCGGGAATGCGCTGAATCGGATATGCAATGATATCGTCCGCATATGGAGCAGCAGTCGCCACCATCTTGGCCCCACGAAGGACAACGCCCTCCGTATTGGTACGAATGATTCGCAGCATTGCATCTTCATCTTCCCCAACGGGCAGAGCGCGGTTAATCTGCGGGTCACGCTGGACTATGGTCAGGAAGGCATCCTTCCGTTTTGCCTCCTCATAATAGGCAGCGATTTTACCACCATATGCCGGGTCATATACAGCCATTGCATCCCGTGTGGCATACCATCCGGTCAGGCGGGACCGGGCGTAATCCGAGAGACGGCTCATTACACCATAGGTGCGATCAGACCACAATCGAAAGGCTGCCGCCCTGCTGCTGATCTCCTGAGCACTACGGGGTACTCGAAAAGCCTGGTGTACATATCCATTCGTCTGCTCATCCCAATAAGCCACTGTCTCTCTCGTGTCCGCATCATCCACCAGATTGAACAGATCTTCAATCGTTTGCAAGGTTCCCCGGAAGGCAGAATGCTCTGTTACTCGAATACGTTCTCCATCCAGCCATACATTCCGTTCGTCGTTCAACCGCTCCAGATAAGCTTGTCCACGGGACATCGTTAAGCTCAATTGTAATCCTCCTTCTCAGTTAGAAAGGCTAGGAAACTCAATAGTGTTGATGGTTTTATTCATTTCAAGAGTCAAGCTACATCGAAATGATACATACTGTATCTATTGAAATAGTACTTTGCTTTCGAGGAAAAAGTCAACAGACACCGAACCTAAGGTCCGATGCCTGTTCTATTAAAATTATGTTAGATCAGTTTGGCATACATATTGCGAAGATAACGCCAGCGTACCAGCAGGAAGAACAGAATCTGCATGGAAGCAAATACCAGGAAAATGCGCAAAGTATAACCCATGACGGAGAAATCTACTAACTGCTGTAATGCAACAAAGGCCACGGAGCTGTGGATAATGGCCAGGACGATTGGCAAGAAAAACATTAACAGCAGCTGTCTGGTTACGATGTTGCGAAGCTCCGGCCGACTCAGTCCCATCTTACCAATCATGCGGTACTGCTCTTCATCCCGTTCCAGATCTGCATATAACCGGAAGTAGGTAAAGCTTGCAGCAAAGGTAAAAAAGACGATGCCAATCAATCCACTCAGAATAAGGATAATGCCATTGGTTTGTTTGGAATTAAGCCAATCCAGCACGAGAGCGCTGATCTCGAAGTAGCCCCGATTACTTGAGTCATTTTGAATGGATTCAATCAGATCCGGCGCAAACTTCCGCGTCCCCATCCAATCTGTCACAACAAATTGCGTCTTTCTATCGGGATAATAATTTTCATCAGCCTCGATTTGAATATTAAATTCCCTATTCATCTTGTCGTACAGCTCATTGGATACCACATAAACTTCCCTTTTGAATTCAACAGGGATGACGATATCGGTTGCAGGTGTTGTTAATCTGACCTTTTCCTGAACTTCCCACATACTGATATTTTTCTCAGTTGAACCCTGCCCGGCTTCTGCTCGTAATGTCTTGCGACTCGTAAGATTGCCTGGAGTCATAAAGGAATCGTTCACATTCTCGAGAGTTCGCTCTTGGTAACCGAGCGCCTTGGCAAGATGATTATATTCACTTAGTTTGATGATATAGTTCCCCTCGTCATCAAACAGCGGAGTATAACTACCTTTCTGGTACGGAACCTCATTATCGATCAATGTCTCCTCGATCTTCCTGATGTGCCGTTCTGCGCCAGGTGTATCCCATGAATTTTGGTAGGTAAACGCATATGGATTTGACATCGATGACAATCCCGGATCGCCGATCGCCAGCATCGTGCCAATGCCTGTAAAGGCAGAAGCCGAGATCACACTTACCATAAAAAACATGACGGCATTATCTTTCATTCGATAGGTAAGTTCGGACAGAAACAGCAAATTCGTTTTGCGGAAAAACAAACGCTTATTGCCTTTAAGCGCCCGAATGGCATACACACTAAGTTGGGTGAATAACAGATACGTGCCTGCAATAACCAAAACCACACTGCCAAACAGCAAAGGGAAGGAGTATGTGATCCATACAAAGGCAAATACACCTGCATATCCACCCCCAATGAGTATGACGGAGAGAAGTGCTAAAAGACGAGAGGCCTTTGGCTCGGGTTTTGGTTTTTCCTCTGATTTTACAAGGTCAATCAATGACCCTTTTCGCATTAGCAGAGACGAGCTCAGCGCAATCACAACAAACAGCAGCAGAAATGCTCCGACAGTAAGTGCGATTGCTTTTAATGGAAAATAGAATCGAAGACTTTCCTCCACAGCCAGCATCGAACCGCAGATCAACAGGATCAGCTTGGCAAAGATCATTCCTAATCCAACGCCTGCCACAATGGCAGCGAGTCCAATGCACAAGTTCTCCATGAATAACAGTCGGTTCATCTGTTTACGTGTCATGCCAATGATTTGAAATATGCCGAATTCTTTTTTGCGCGTCTTGAGAAATGAACCTACGGAATAGAGTAGAAACAGAAACGAAAAGATGAAAATAACGATTTCAGCAATCAAAAATCCCTGATTCGCAAGCATGGTCACTGTCCCACTTGAACCCTTCAGTCCATCCTTCAGATCCGGGTGAAACAAAAGCAGCGCATACGTAAAAAAGATCATGACGGAAAACGTACTGCTCAGGAAATGAGCCAGATAAATTCGTTTGTTCCGAACAACATTATTAATGGCGAACTGGCGAAAATTCATGTCCTGAGCCTCCCATCAGGGATAATACGTTGATGATTCGCTGATAAAACGTTGATCGGTTATCTCCATAGTGAATTTCGTTGTACAGTCGTCCATCCTTAATAAATACAACCCGGCTGCAATAACTTGCCGCAACAGCGTCATGCGTGACCAGCAGCATAGTGGCCCGATCTTCCTGGTTGCGACGCTCCAGCATCTCCATTACATCACGCGCTGCCTTCGAATCGAGATTTCCTGTAGGCTCATCAGCCAGCACCAGCTTGGGAGAATGGATCAGGGCTCGTGCGATTGCTGTCCGCTGGGCCTGACCTCCGGAAATTTCATACGTGCGTTTGTTCAGCAGAGAGGCAATGCCAAGTTTCTCTGCGAGTCGATCGACACGTTCATTCATCTCCTCAACCGATACTCCGTCGAGCGTAAGCGGCAGGACAATATTTTCTTTTACCGTGAGTGTGTTGAGCAGGTTAAACGACTGAAATACGAATCCCAGCTCTCGGCGTCTGAACAGAGCAAGTTCATCGTGATCCAGTTCAAACGGGTTCTTTCCTGCAATCTGCAATTCCCCTGAAGTCGGGTGGTCAATGGTTGAAATCATGTTTAGCAACGTTGTTTTACCGCTGCCTGATGGACCCATGATGCCGACGAATTCACCCTCCTGAATACTGAGATCAATTCCTGACAAGGCTTCGTATGACACGATCCCTTTATAAATTTTGCTAATCTGTTTCACTGAACATATCTCCATAGGTTAATGGCTCCTTTTAGATTTCGAATTTGAATTAAACCACGTTGAACTGAACTTCTTCGCCATTCGAGGTCGTTCTCTACTTTCTGACTTCAGTCTATCGAAGTTTCGACCATTCTCCTATGGATTAACCTTTCATCTTCATGACATTATTGTAAGGTTATACAGTCTCACTATCCGACAATCATCCTCTCATATGTAGAAAACGAGAAAGACGCCGATCCCTATCAGGGCACCAGACGTCTTCTCATTTCATTCCGCATTATGCGCTTTATATTTAGGTTTCAAATGTAATGGTTACCGTTGTCCCTTCTCCCTGAACGGATGTAAGGTCAATCTGATGATTCATTCGTGTCAGGACATCCTTCACAATATACAGTCCCATCCCCGTGGATTCTTTAAAATGTCGCCCATTCTCTCCGGTGAAAAAAGGCTGGTACACTCGGTTAAGATCCGACTTGGGAATACCCACTCCCTGATCCTTCACTTCAAGAATGATGGATCGTCTGGATTCGTAAGCCTGAATGGTTACCTTTTGCGCTTTTCCCCCGGAAGAGTACTTGATGGCATTGGATAACAGCTGTACGAGGACAAACCGAATCCACTTCGCATCCGACTGGACCATTAACGCAGAATCAATTTTCATCTCGGGATATACGTGATTGCGAATGAAGAACCGTTTCAGCTCATGGATGGCTTCTTCTCCGGCGGCCTTGAGGGATATCGGTTCCACACTGAAATCCTGTTCAAATGTCTCCAGCCGCGCCATGTATAGCACGGTTTCCAGCCCTCGTCTCATCTGGTCTGCTTCCTCTCGAATGCTGATGAAACGGGCGTCCTCATCCTCCTGATCCTCAACCGTCAGTTCAATGACGGACAACGGTGTCTTCATCTGATGAACCCATTGATTCATAAAAGTCAGGTATTCCTGTTGACGCTGTTCCAGACGATGCAGATGCGCATGATAATGACCGTACTGTGAGTCCAGCAGTTCTGACAATGCCTGCGGCAAGGGCGCGGGCTCATTCAGTGGAACAAATTCTTTCAGATCATTCATTCGATGGGACATCCGGGAATAAAACATGCGATGGGACAGATACCGATAAATGAGATAGGCTGCATATAGGACTAACCCCAGAGATACCGCATACGCGGCCGTTAACCAGTGGTCATAGCCGTCGTACCAGAAGACCGCAACCACGGTGAACAGCATAACGATTACCCAACAAGTCAGTACAATATGTTCTTTGATAAACAACTTCATGAGGGTGACGATGCCTTCCAATTACTGTTGAGTCGATAACCCGAACCTCGTACCGTCTCCAGCGCATCTGTAATTCCCAGCTCAGTCAACCGTTTACGAACTCGGGTCACATTCACGCTAAGTGTATTATCATCCACAAAGGAATCATCCCACAGCTTTTCCAAGATGGTTTCACGGCTAACCAGTTTGGGACTCCGACGCAGCAACGTCTCCAGCAAAATGGTTTCTTTCTTGGTCAGCTGTATCTTGCGGTCACCGAGCTCCATCTCCAATCTTTCCAGATAAACAGTTAATCCATCCAGCTCCACCTTTCGCTCTTCATGACGCGCAGCGTAATCGCCATACACCCGGCGCAGCTGACTTCGAATTTTGGCCATGACAATCTCATGCTCAAACGGCTTCGTAATATAATCGTCCGCACCATTCTCCAGCGCCATGACCTGATCCATCTTGCCACTACGGGCCGAGATGAAAATAATCGGACAAGTGGAGATGGAGCGAATTTGGCGACACCAATAGAACCCATCGTAACTCGGCAAGTTGATATCCAGCAGCACGACATGCGGCTTAATCTGTTCAAACTGCTGGACGACCTGCTCAAAATCCTCAACCGCAACGGCCCTGTCACCATATCTCTCGATATGGGATTGAAGTAAACCCGCAATCTTCGGATCATCTTCAATAATCATTATCGTATACATAAAAAGGTCTCACCTCTAACCTGTCATAATGGAATATGCAATTCTCTTTCCAAAATCATAACACAGGTGGGTACTATCGGGCATCGACCTTCTTGCGCCAATCCACAATGTCAGCGTTCAGCTGCTTCAAATCTCCAGATGGCTGCTGCTCATCGGACAAGTTATACTTCTGTTTCAAAGCCAGAATTCGATATACACTTTCATTAATTCGAGATTCTGAAATTTTTCCTGACTTCACCGCACTCTTCAGCGTATCAAAAATAGTCTTGGCACTCTCATAACTGTGAGCTACCAGCAGAATATCGCTCCCTGCCTGAACCGTCGCCACGGCAGCATCGTTCAGCTTATAATTTTTCGCGATCGCGCCCATGCTCAGATCATCAGTGATGACCACACCGTCATACTTGAATTTGCCACGCAACTGCTGACCAATAATGACGTCCGACAAGGAGGCCGGATGGTCGGGATCCAGCTTCGGAAACAGAATATGGGCTACCATAACCGCCTCCACCTGTTCCTTCACCGCTGCCTCAAACGGAATCCACTCCAGCTGGGCAAGTTGCTGTTCCGTTTTGTTCACGACAGGCAGATCCAAGTGGGAGTCCACTGACGTGTCTCCGTGACCGGGAAAATGCTTCACCACCGGAATAATCCCTTCGCTGCGCACCCCTTTCATTTCGGCTATACCCATTTGGGAGACCAGACTGGCTGAACTTCCAAATGAACGATCCCCTATCACCGGGTTATTCGGATTACTGTTTACATCCAGCACTGGAGCAAAATCGACGTTAAAACCTACCAGTTGAATTTGTCTTGCTAACAATTTGCCCATCGTTTCAGCCAAATCAGCATCCTTCGTCTTGCCCACTTTCCCATTGGAGGGTATAGTCTCAACCGTTTCCGGCATACGACTAACTTTGCCACCCTCCTGATCCACACTCATGAAAATTGGAACCGGATTGGAACGATTGGCATCCTTGATGGATTGTACGAAGTTTGCTGTTCCTGGCACGGTTGAGACATTATTGGCATAGAAAATAATCCCTCCCACCTTCTGATCCGTGATCATCTGTTTCGCTTGAGCATCCAAAGTGGTTCCCTGAACACCCGCCAGAATCATTTGTCCGATCTTCTCATCCAAAGACAATTGGTCGAGCTGCTCTTGTACCGGATCTTTCTCTTCCTGCGTAGGCACTGTATTCTGTTGATCATCCTGACCATTCTGATCTTCTGCACCTGCGTTTGAATTCGCATTCGTCTCCGTTCCGGCATTATTGTTATTTTGCTCTGACGAGGAAGGCTTCTGTGACTGCCCACATGCGGATAAGAGCAGGACTATTCCGAATAGCAGGAACAACATTTGAAGCATGTTTATGTGTTTGTTTTTTAACTTGCGATTATGGTAATACAAGGATAGTCATCCTCCTTAAGAGTTGTTGTCATTCAGGCTGAGTGTGGTTCAGGCATAACCTTATCATAAGGTGGTTCATTTTCAAAATGGAGACAGCCCAAGTACAAATTCTTAAGATGCAGCCTGAATGACGCAAAAAAATTTTCCCCTTGTGGGGTTAAAGTGTGGTATCTCATGGTGTTATTCCTTGGGCGTGTGTGATTGGGGGGGATGAGATAAGGTATCAGCGGTGCGAAAAACGGTTTACTGTTGTGAATTTTTCATATGTTGAAATTATTATTATAGTGAGGTGAAAAAGCCGCCTTTCGGCGGCAATATGTTTTATTTTCGTTGTTGTAGTCGTTGGTTTTCGTTGCTGTTGGCATTTGTTCTTTACGAAGCCTTAAAGATTACTCTTTTAATAGAGTGTTTTCAACACTTCTGTTGTAAACGGAACGATTTCGGACTGGCGTCCTTCGCGAACTTTGTTTGGCCATTCCGGATCACTAAGCAGTACACGCCCCAACGCGATCAAGTCAAATTCATTATTCTCCATTTTCGCGTTCAACTGATCCAGATGAGCGTCACCCGTTCCCTGGTTTTCGTTCGCTCTGTCCACGAATTCCGCTTCAAGCCCTACTGATCCAACGGAGATCGCCGGCTTGCCACTTATTTTCTGTGTCCAGCCTGCAAGATTCAGCTCTGAACCATCAAATTCCGGCAGCCAGAATCGACGGGTGGAGCAGTGGAAAATATCTACACCTGCCGCCGTGAGGGGTGCAAGGAATTGCTCCAGTTGTTCTGGCGTTTCCACCAGCCGTGCATCGTAGTTCCCCATTTTCCATTGGGAGAAACGAAGTACGATCGGGAAGTCAGGACCTACTGCAGCACGGCATGCTTCAATAACTTCAACTGCAAAACGCGTGCGTTGTGCCAGATCGCCTCCGTATTTATCCGTACGACGATTGGTCTGCTCCCAGAAAAATTGATCAATCAGGTAGCCATGAGCCCCGTGAAGCTCAATACCATCGAAACCGATACGCTGCGCATCAGCTGCAGCTTGGGCATACGCCTGGATAATACCCTTGATCTCGTCCTCTGACAAATGTTCTCTCTCAGGTTCACCTGCCATGCTTATTCCCGATGGGCCTACCGGCTCAGCTTCTGCATTGGGCAGATCACCTGAACGGCGGGCAGTACCCACATGCCATAATTGTGGCATGATTTTGCCACCTGCCTCATGGACAGCCTTGACTACATTCGCCCAACCCTGCAGTGATTCTTCGCCATGGAACAACGGAATGCTTGCGCCACTAATGGATGAGGGGTGGTTAATGCCCGTTCCTTCCGTAATGATCAGCCCTACACCTCCGGCTGCTCTGCGACGATAGTATTCCACGACCTCTGGTCCGGGTACTCCTTCGGGTGAAAATCCACGAGTCATAGGCGCCATGACGATCCGGTTGGACAGGTTAAGCTTGTCCGAGGTGAATGGTTTAAACAAAGCTGACGGTACATTCATTGTGTATTGCTCCTTTACGATCAGATTGGAAGAAAACATGTAAACTTTCTTGCACAAAAAAATAGAGCAAGTTCAATGTAGCTTCTTCTAAGAAGTTCTACGATTTCAGCCTGCCCTACTTTTAACCCAAAACCGCCCTCTCTGTAACCAAAAATGTGGATGAAGCATAGTATATAATCCATAATCTTCCTTCAAATTAATTAGAATTAACAGGAATATCATTGCGATTAACTCTGAGCAGTTTGCCTGATGAAGTGGATAGAACATCCGGGTCTGTGCCCAGCCCAAAGTAGAAATCACCTTCGTGTTCTTCAAAAGACCTGGCGTACGTGTCTTGGTTAAAACGGAGAATTTCATTCCATGTGTTCAGATCTGTCGATTGATACACCCGGTTTATATAGAGATTCGCACTTTTGCGTGTGTAGGTAAGCACATAGACTTTCCCGTCCCGAAGCAGTAGATCCGTAGGAAGAGCTTGAGTATCTGGCAAAATGACGCGTACTGCCTGATTAATGTCGGTCATGACATTCAAGGATTTGGGTAATAGCTGCCCATCATTGAATACCCCTCCGGCAATATAAAGCAGCTTATTGTTGAAATTAATGTTTTTCCCTATTTTATTATACGGCACTGTGCCGGTTTGGTAGGATAAGCCTGGGAGCATTTTGCTACCATAGATGACGACATCTTTCTTTTCAAACTTCTCATTAATCTCTAATATATTGGTTTTATCACCCCAAATTTTATTGGCAGGATACATCATGCCTGATGCATATAATTTGCCCTTGATTTCAAATAACGTATATGCCCTGAAGCCAAACGTGTTGATGGTCGCGAATTTTTGCCATGTTTCGCCTTGATCATGAGAGATTAATACAGTAGGTTTCTGCTCGGTGCCCAGCGCTGCGAACAGTTTGCCCTGATAGGACGCCAAATCATATACGTGTACACCTAGCGGCAGATTGCGATACTTTGTCCATACATCTCCATCTAACCGGTAGAAGTTTCCCATATCCCACTGCTCACCATCCGAATCATTTCCGGGAATATATAATTTGTCGTTCAGCACTTTATAAATGTCAATCTGTTCCTCATCCACGTACAATTTGGTCGAAGGAACGATGCTCGGATTACTACTGGTGACGGACTGGGTTATAAATTTGGGATGGGCTGTATCGTAATAAATGACTGGAATAGGACCCGCATTAGGTGAAACACCCAAATTACTGCTGTTCCCATGACCCATATATATTTTCCCTCTGTACAGCTGCAAGTCCCAGACATTATTGGCATACGGTGCTTTCTTAAAAGGTTTTCCAAGCAACTCGATCTTGGACGTCACATCGGCTGATGTGATAGGCGTGCTAGACACCTTGGCAAGTGCCCGTTCGGCAGTCGGCTGCTGATCGGTTGAAACATTGTTTTTGGGTTTCGAATTCCCCATAAGCAGCCAGCCCATGCCTGCAACAATCGTCAAAATCACGGCTGCCCACTTCGTATTCCTCTGCATGTCCGCTTCCTCCTTCATTTTTTATGAGATAACACCTTTATATCAAAATGATACAAATTGTATCTTTTTATATTATGTAAAATGGAATGTACTTGCAACAAATTCCGCCCGCTCTGTGCAAAAAAAATAGACAATCGCATCCGAAGATGCGTTGTCTATTTGTCATTCATTCGTTGTGGCGCCTACCACTTACGCAACAGCTCAAGTTGAACTTCAACTGGGTGACTGTTGCCATTCGTTGACTTCCACCCTATTAAATTGTCTTGTTGTATGGCTTGGTAAATTTACTCTGCTTTTACCAGAATTTTAACCTGGTTTTTCTCTTTCAGCAGTGCTTCAAATCCATGCTCCACCACTTCGTCCAGGCTGATTCGTTTGGTTACCAGCTTGTCAGCTGGGAAGAAACCTTTAGCCATCAGGCTAATCACAGCCGGGAATACGTCACGGTAACCGATAATGCCATTGACCGTACGCTCCTTCATGACAATGGAGTTTGGCACAATCGGTGCTTCCTGTTCAAAAATGCTGACGATCATCAATTCACCGCCAATACGCGTTGAATCAATCGCTTGTTGCAGTACGCGCGGTACACCCGTTACTTCATAAGCTACATTTACGCCGCCTTGCGTACGTGCATGAATTTCGTCCACCACATTGTATTGTGTAGGGTCAATAACAATGGCACCAAGTTCTTCCGCTTTGGCTTTACGTTCCTTGGATAATTCCACGACATAAATATCCGATGCGCCAGAAGCTTTCAACGCTTCAATAACCAGCAACCCGATAGGACCCGCACCAAAAACAGCGGCAGTGTCGCCGACTTTCAGCTTGCTTTGACGAACCGCATGAAGAGCTACTGCGGAAGGCTCCACCAACGCTCCTTGCTCGTACGAGATGGAATCAGGAATGGCGTGCACCATATATTCCTCAGCTGTTACATACTCTGAGAAACCTCCTCCTCCACCAGCCAGGCCCAAGAAACCCATCTGATCGCACAAATTGTATTTCCCCTGTTTACAGGCTTCACAATGACCACATGCATAAATCGGTTCGACCACTACGCGGTCACCTGCCTGAAAACGTGTCACACCTTCTCCTACTTCAACGACTTGTCCTGAAAATTCATGCCCCATCACAACAGGTGCTTGTTCCCCTGTTAGCGGATGCGGCGCTTGAGCCGGAATGAAGATTGGGCCAGCAGTATACTCGTGCAAGTCACTGCCACAGATCCCACACCACTCCACTTTTATTTTAACCTTCCCCTGTTCAGGGCGGGGTTCATCAATATTTTCGAGACGCAAATCTTTTACTCCATGCCAACGCAATGCTTTCATTTGTTTCATCTCCCAGATCATAATTTTTGATATAATCGGAAACGTTTCCGTAAGTTAAATATGTCACATTTTAAATAGGCTGTCAAACATAATTTGTCACACATATGTCTATCTTATGAATTTTACGTCGATAATTCTGGTGAAATGTCAGCGTTTTCAATATATCTAAAGTTTTTGCTCTGTGGCTTCCTCTCCGTTCTCGTGTAAATGTTTAATTCAATGGATATAGAATAATACGCTATTTATCTCAACTCCCCTTAGGTTCTTTTGGGAAACCCAACAGACATCTCTGAACTTTCAATCGTATTCACGAGATACTTGTTGGCTCAAATGTTATAATCAAGGTATAGGATTGACATTCCATTCGTACATATTTTCAAAATTCGGAATCGTTTCCGATGAAGTGAGGTTAACTAAACGTGAGTAAAGATCAGAAGGTTACGATCAAGGACGTTGCAGAACTTGCAGGTGTAGGTATCGCTACCGTCTCCCGAGCCATTAACAATTCCGAAGGCATTAGCAACAAAACACGGGATAAAGTCTTGCAGGCCATTGAGGAGCTTGGATTTGTCCCCAATACCTCTGCCCAGAGTTTGAAAATACGCCAGACGCATCAGATCGCACTGGTTGTACCTGACATACGCAATGCCATCATTCCCGAGATCTCTTGGTCTGTTGAACAAACGGCGAAGCAGCACGGGTATCATGTGGTTCAAATCAATACGGCGGGTAATGCACGAACGGAACTGGAAACCATTCGTACGATCAAAAAATTGCACGTGGACGGACTTGTTTTCATGCCTCTGGCTTATCCCAAAACGTTGCCTGGCTTAATTGATAAAGCTCCTCTTCCCATTTCCATGATCAATTACGGTAAAAAGCTGGACCCCGGCATGAAAGCAGATGTTGTTTCTCTTTCACAGCCTGAAGGGAAACTGGTGATGGAACATCTGATTAAGATTGGCCGGACCCGCATTGCATACGCTGGTGCTCCGAAAGATATTATCGAAGAGCGTTATCGGGCTTATGAGCAGGCGCTCGGACATGTAGACATCTCGCTTGTTTACTTCGGAGAAGATTTTTCATTGAATACGGGGGCTAATGCAGCGGATTATTTCTATGGGCTGACTCACATGCCAGATGCCGTATACGCGATTAACGATATGGTCGCCATCGGACTGGTAAATCGGTTTAAAGAACTCGGCGTTCGTGTCCCTGAAGATATCGCTGTTGTGGGTGTTGATAACAACCAATGGACTACCGTTACGTCTCCGCAGATCAGTTCAGTCTCGATCATGGGCGAAGAAGTGGCCAGACTTGCAACGGAATTGCTGTTAAAACGGATTCGAGAGATGAGCACCACGGATTACGAGCATATTCAATTTGAACCACGGTTAATTGTGCGCGAGTCCAGCGTAGCCATGATCCGCTCATCTTCACAAGGACCACGCGCATAAGAATCATTGCGAAAACACCGGATGTAATGGACAGTCCCAACCATCGATAAACACAAAAAAGGTGTTCACCAGGAATAAATTCCGTCCTGAGAAACACCTTTTTTTTATCTTCATTCACACCTTTTTATCTCAAACCCACCTCCGAGCAATTACTTCTTCGAATGCAATTGTCTGATCGGTGTTCCTTTCATAAACATCTCAATATCCTCTACGGTATGGTTAAAATAAATGGCATAGTTGCCTTGAGTCACATAACCCAGGTGCGGTGTTGCCAGCAGATTGGGCAGTGTACGCAACGTATGATTCACAGGAAGAGGCTCCTGTTCATATACGTCCAGGCCCGCCCCGGCAATCCACTCCTTCTGTAAAGCTTCGACCATCGCCTCTTGATCCACAATGCCTGCACGGGACGTATTGATCAATAAAGCGGTATTTTTCATCCGTTGCAGCTCGGCTCGTCCGATCAGATTACGTGTCCGATCACTAAGCACTAGATGGATGGAAACAATATCGCTTTGTTCCAGCAGCTGTTCCTTGGTCTCTGCCCATTGGACGCCCTGTTCCTCCGCTCGTTCCTGTGTCAAATTCTCACTCCAGGCGATCACGTCCATGCCAAAGGCATGGGCAATCTCTGCCATCCGGCTGCCAATCTTGCCTAGTCCGAGCAATCCCAATGTCTTTCCGTACAAATCCATGCCAACTGTACTCTGCCAATTCCGATTGGAACGCAGTGCGTTATTTTCAGTTACCAGTTGTCTGGACAGACCCAGTATCAGCGCCCATGTGAGTTCAGTCGGAGGGTTCGAGCTGCCTTCCGTGCCGCACACGATTACACCGCTTTCTTCCGCAGCCTGGAGGTCAATGGAGGCATTGCGCATGCCGCTTGTAACAAGAAGCTTAAGATTGGGTAATTGAGTTATCACAGATTCAGGAAAAGGTGTACGCTCACGCATCAAGACAATAATCTCAAAATCCTGCAGTTCCTGAACGACCTTCTCTTCTGATCCCATGTAATTATTGAACGTCTGAACTTCAACCCGATCCAGGATAGGAGTCCAATCTGCTGAAGAAAGGGCTACATTCTGATAATCATCCAATATGGCACAACGCAACTTCGTCTGCATGGTTGAATCTCCTCCTCAATATGTGCATCATCGAACAAGGTTTAACATGTTTCTCGCATATGTAAATCATATGATACATCCTAATTTTATCTATACCCTATCTGTATTGTATCAACTCAGACCCGATCTGCCCAATGTCCTCAGACACAAAAAAGAGCAGGAACACGCTCCCGCTTCTCTCTTTCACATCAAAACAGTTTGAAAAGCAACGCCGTGATCAAAATGGCCATCGCTACTAGAAACAAGGACCGTATTTTCGCAAAAATCGTATCCAATTTCGATTGATTATTCTCTGTCAGGGAACCCACAATAGCAATAAAAGCAAGCACGGCAATTACAATCAAACTGAACTCGATGATCCCCATCCCACCGTACGTTGTTAGCAGCACACCTATAATGTATAAAACGACAAGGTAGATCCTATGAATATAACGCTCCATATGAACACCCTTTCTAAAAATGAAATTGCTCCCTCATCCTTCTAACAACGATAACGTAACCTTAATACTCTGCTGCACAAATGAGCGATCCGGCTCCGATTTCATCATTACGGTCAATCCAATCATCGATACCACCAGAGATTTTGAGAGATCATTTGCGTCAAGGTCGTTAGACAATTCCCCTGTTTCCTGCCCCCGTTCAATCGTCTCCTTGAAAATCGCCGCCAGATACATCTGGTGCTCGCGTGTCAGAACAGCGAATTTGGGGTCATGCGGAGCCAGTTCAACCATCGTATTGATGCAAAAACAGCCGTGACGAGCATCTGTCACATCCCCTTCTGCTCCGATATGTTCAAATAAAGCATGGAAGGCTTCTTTTACAGAGGATGTATGTTGAAGCCTGAATCTGACCTGAGCAGCATGCAAAGTCGTATATCTGCGAAGTGCCGTTTCAAACAATTCCTTTTTGTCACCAAAAGCCGCATATAGACTGGGGCGCTGAATCCCCATGACTGTTGTCAAATCACTTAGGGATGTCGCTTCAAATCCCTTATCCCAAAAAATCTGCATTGCCGCTTCCAGTGCCTGATCCGTATCAAATTCCCGTTGTCTAACCATGTATTCACCCCCTTTGTGTATCGATCAGTATATAACTATTTTAATCTACATCCCATTCCCATGTCAATTTCATCTCAATTTATAAAAAGAAAATTAAACATTCCACTTCAACTCTTGACATCGTGTGAAAGCGTGAAGTATGTTTATTCCGAATTATAATGTACTGATCGGTATATTTATATTCAACAGTGTTCTTTCTGCTTCCCTACTTCCCACATTCGAATACAGAAAGGTGAATCATTCATGCAAAATGCATCTCATCAAGCACATCCCTTAAGCGAAGGACGAACGAGTATGTCCCGCCTTGTGGCGCTGTTATTTGCCCTGTGCAGCGGACTGGCGGTAGCCAACATTTATTATGCCCAGCCTTTGCTCGACTCCATTGCGGACGAGTTCAATATCGCGCATTCATCCATTGGCATCGTTATTACCGTAACGCAGATTTGTTACGCCCTCGGATTGTTATTACTCGTCCCTCTTGGTGATCTATTGAATCGGCGCAAGCTGATCATGATCCAGATGCTTTTATCGGTAATCGCCCTGATTGCTGTCGGTACCTCATCATCCAGCCAGGTTCTATTTATTGGAATGGCTGCGATCGGGTTGCTTGCCGTGATTACACAAACACTCGTTGCCTTTGCCGCCTCCCTGGCTGCACCATCTGAACGAGGGCGTATCGTCGGTCTGGTCACAAGCGGAATCGTCATCGGTATATTACTGGCGCGAACCATAGCAGGCACCTTAAACGATTGGATTGGCTGGAGATCGGTCTATCTCTTCTCTGCCAGTCTGACATTACTGGGGATTATCGCCCTGTTTCTTGTACTGCCCAAACACGAACCCAAGCGAGAGAAACTCACCTATACCCAATTAATCGTTTCTGTCCTGCAACTATACCGGGAGCTGCCTATTCTGCGAACACGCGGCGTTCTCGCCACGTTGATCTTCACAGCCTTCAGCATCCTGTGGACTTCCATGGTGCTGCCGCTTAGCGCTCCACCCCTTTCCCTGTCACATACTGCTATCGGAGCCTTTGGTCTTGCGGGAGCTGCTGGTGCGCTGGCTGCTGCACGTGCTGGAAGACTGGCTGATCGGGGATTGGGTCAAAAGACGACGGGCGTTGCTCTTATCATATTGCTTCTTTCCTGGCTGCCCATAGGCTATGTTCACCACTCTGTATGGCTGTTTGTAGCTGGAGTAATTATGCTGGACCTTGCCGTGCAGGCCGTACATGTCACCAACCAGAGTCTGATCTATGAAGTCCGTCCTGAGGCGCAGAGCCGTTTGACAGGCGCTTACATGATCTTTTATTCAATTGGAAGTGCTACCGGCTCCATTGCTTCTACTCAAGTGTACGCATGGGCAGGTTGGACTGGCGTTTGCTGGCTGGGTGCAGGCGTGAGTGCCGCTGCGCTTCTGTTCTGGACCATTGACCGGTATATTCATCGGAATTCGGATCAATAAATAAACTTAATCCAGCTTATTCCATACCACGATAAACAGCGTGGCTAACGGACCAAATAACAGGGAAATCAGAAACCAGTTACGACCACTTCTGTTTTTTCCCTGAGCAAGTCCGGCATTAATAAGAGCAAGTGTACCCCAACCTACAAAATATTCGTTTTCCATCAAACATCATCTCCTCCTGACAGATCAGCTCTATCTATTCTCTAGTAACGTCTTTAGCTTCAAGTTACGGCTCTCCAGGAAAGCCAGCATATACCTCTTGAGTACCATTCGCTCTGCAACCCAACCCAGAACACCAAGGGGAGCTTCAAATCTCAGTGTGTCTCTCATACAAGTGGTCTGCTCGCCAAGCTTGCTGAAGCTGTGTTCATGTCTCATGCTCTTGAAAGCACCTTTCTCCATCTGATCCACAAAAAGATATGGCCGATTGTACTCGGCGATCCGGGAAGTCAGCTTCTGCCTTATCCCGAAATGGCTTGCTTCAAAAGTTACCGTATCGCCTTCACCAATTCTGCCCGTTGTCACACCCGCTACAGCCTGCTCACGGGTATGTTTCCAGACCGTCCGGGTATGAATATCAATATCCCGCGCATAGTCAAAACACCGCTCAATCGGGGCATGAATTGTAATCTCGGTTACCACTTCAATCAAGGACGATCTCTCCTTTTCCGCTTCTGTTTCCTAAAAAGGAAGATTAAGGTCTTTGCAAAAGTATACTCCTGGTCACCATGAAGAACAACGCAGTGCGTCATATAAATGAAAAACGGGTCCC
The DNA here is from genome assembly GCF_037969855.1 of Paenibacillus sp. FSL W7-1088. Lineage (NCBI taxonomy): Bacteria > Bacillati > Bacillota > Bacilli > Caryophanales > Paenibacillaceae > Paenibacillus > Paenibacillus sp. FSL W7-1088. Next base: position 3,012,588 of record NZ_CP150216.1, on the reverse strand, counting down.
CTGTCATCGTACAGGAGGCCCGTTTTCGGTATGAATTCATTCGTTATTCAAACTTAGATAATTAATTCATTAATGGCAAGTGTGCGTTCTTTGGACAGATCACGATATTGTTCCGATTCCACCTTGATCAGTGGTTTGAAAATATCGGAAGTATTGTTCATGACAATAACACCCCGCTCGCCGTTGCTCAGCAGTACTTGTTTGCCAATAAAATTAGGAAGCAGATGCTGCATCAAGGCCTGAACCGGCTTCTCATTCAATTTGCCGAATCCCATCGCATAAATATCGCGCAAGTTGTTGATCAGGTTCGGATTGCTGCTTCCGTGACTGCCCGATCTCATCCCGATGTATATGTCAGCGACAGATACGATCTGTGTGTATGGATGGATTTCGCCTTTCTTCAGTTGCATCGGATATCCGGTACCATCCTCCAGTTCATGATGCTGAAGAGCTACCAGCGCTGTAGCTTCATCCGTCATGGAACTTTTGATAATATCATGTCCATAGATCGTGTGACGCTGCAATTCGAGCTGTTCATCTGCGGTTAACGGTTCCATCTTGTTGCGTATCCGATGGGATACCTTGCATTTGCCGATATCATGAAGATAGCCACCACGACTGATCTGATAACTTTCTTTTTGGGAATAACCAAGCCAGTTGGCCAGGTAAAATGATAACAGCCCAACCTGAATGGAATGCGTGTAGTTATTGACATCATCCCGTTCCAGCATCATCAGGAGATGTACGACATCCTTTTGCTCGTCCAATCCCTCTACCATCGGTTGAAGCGCATCGTCCACCATGGTTGCGTTGAACTTACCCACCGTCAGTGCTTCGAGAAACGCAGATTGATAGTTATGTACAGTTTGTATAAATTGAGATTTCATTTCTTCTTCAGGCGGTTCTTCCTTGGTGCTTGTGCTTGCTCCAGATGCAAATTTTGCTGCAGCAGCAAAGAATTCCGCTTCCGTGATCTCTTCCTCGCGTGGTTCAATATCCACATAGTCTACGCGGTGCTGCATCAGCAAGGTGATATCTTCACTTTTGATCACAGTACCCTGACCCAGAACGTGTAATCCCGCTTCGCTGAATGTATCCGCAGTTAGACGGTCTCCATCTTGCAGGTTCATAATATGGATTCTCAAATCGGTATTCCCCCTGAACAATCATTTATAGTCAACAGCACCCGTTAGATCGGGTCCCAAAAATCCCTATACTACTTTATATCGATAAATACATTCTTTTTCTCCATAGTCCAAACGACCTTAATCGTAAAAGGAAATACGAACGTATAAGACTTTATTCTCAGTCCCATTTTCAAAAAAGTCCCGGTTTGATTTTGCATTTTGATAACGGACATCTTGCTTTACACATATATAACCAAAAAGCCCAAAAAAATCTTTGGGCTTTTATTGAATTCAACTATATTTTGATCGAGCTCAGACTCGCTCCCTGTACGAAAAAGCGTTCAATCCCTTTCTCAACAGATGGGTCCGGAATTAACGGTGGCGCCTGATGCGGCTTCACTCTGGCATCGATAATGATCTGGTCACAGCCCCAATGTTTATAGTTGTAACTGCTGTTCACACCGTACATATCATGAGACGGATTACTGCGGGTAAATGTCGCCCACAAGAAGTTGCTGAGATTCGCACTCAGGAAAGAACTATCATCACATAAAACAATCATTGGACAAGAAGACAGATCTCCCTTTTCCTTCAGCATGTCCGTAAATGCCTTCATTTCTTGTTCTGTATCCGCATAACTGGTGAACGGCGCACTCTGAATAGCTATAATTCCTGGCATCACGAACTGTGGATTGTTATATCCCCGAATATCCTTCAATGTCTCCGGCACTCCAAGGCACAACTCCCGTTTCTTCTCCCCATAGGCTGCAAATACAACCTTGCTGCCGCTGTTCAACCCGGTTCCCGAGTAATCCAGCGTATCGATCGTTGTATTGGTATGGAAATGAATGTCCCGCTGCAGATCCATTCGTTCCAGGATGTACGTCAGGAATTCCACTTCACGGTGCGTATCCAGCGGTTGCTGATCTTCTGCTGTGATAAACAAGTACTTCGCCAGACTGAGCTGGCCTGTGCCCAGAATACGACTCGCAATGGTCAGCAGCTCTGTTGGCTGTTTTACCGTCTGGTAGGGCGTATAACGCTCACTTCCAATCGCAAAAAGAAGTGGATGTACTCCTGCTGCATCAACTGCGTGGACTTCTTTTACGCCCGGAATCTCCTGTTTAATGGCATCACCCGTAATTTCGTGAATCAGATCCCCAAATGCGGTATCCTCTTGCGGAGGACGACCCACCACGGTAAATGGCCAGATCGCATTTGGCTTGGCGTACACTTTATGCACTCTCATTAGTGGGAACGGATGGGACAGACTGTAATATCCAAGATGATCACCAAACGGTCCTTCAGGCTTTGTCTCGTCCGGGTAAATATCACCGGTGATGACAAAATCGGCGTCATTGCTGATGCAATATCCGTCCTTATAGCTGTAGCGGAAACGACGGCCGGCAAGTAGCCCTGCGAAAGTCATCTCACTGAGGCCTTCCGGCAAAGGCATCACTGCAGAAAGTGTATGTGCCGGCGGCCCCCCAATGAAGATGCTCACTTTCAGAGGTTCTCCCTTTTTGACCGCTTTGGCCTGATGAATACCAATGCCGCGATGGATCTGATAATGAAGTCCAATTTCCTTATTCAGTTCATAATCATTACCACTTAGCTGTACCCGGTACATGCCCAGATTGGAGTTCATAATGCCTGGCTTGTCCGGGTCCTCCGAATAGACCTGAGGCAGCGTAACGAATGCTCCACCATCCATGGGCCAATGCTTGATCAACGGCAGATCCGAGATCTGAATCTCTTGCGCGGTTACAGGCAAACTGATGGACTTCTGCTTAGGGAGAGCCTGCCAGGCGGCAAGACCTGTGCTGATATGCTGAAATGGCGTCTTAAGTGCCTTCATTGGATCATCCCGGACAGCCATGACACGCTGTACACCTTCAAGCGTTCCACGGAACATGAATTTGCTTCGTTCCAGTGTACCGAACAGGTTCGAAACTGCCTGGAACTTCGAGCCTTTCACATTTTCGAAAAGCAGAGCTGGGCCTTTCGCCTCATGCACTTTCATATGTATCGCTGCCATCTCCAAATGAGGGTCCACTTCTTCCTTCACGCGAATCAAATGTCCGTGCTGCTCCAGATCATTAATGCAATCTTCCATATTGCGATATTTCATTGGATGGCTCCATTCTGTATATAATAAATTGTTATGTTCATATATTCACATAGATGTGTAAGGGTAGCGGATAGAATAAAACGTTGAATCTACTTCACTCTCGTCACACTACTATTGGATTGATGCTCGCATCTCCTCTATCTTATCAAATCATCTGCCACTAAACAAAACAATATATGAAATCGATCACGCAGCACTCACCAAAAAGCAATATTCAGGCAATAGGAGTCCTGTATCATGCGGACCACGATTGCTTAAATATTGCTTTTTGGGCTTTTTTAAGACGTAGCCGAAGGTCTGGGGATCGTAACTGTAAACTGCGTTCCTTCTCCAACCCTGCTCTCCACATTAATTGCACACTCATGTAATTTCAAAATTTTAATCACGATGGAAAGCCCTAGTCCATTGCCTCTAAGAGCACTGCTCCGCGCTTTGTCTACCATATAAAATCGATCGAAAATATACGGAAGGTCTTCCTCGGGTATTCCTTGTCCTGAATCTCTAATGGATACCTTCACAGATGACGTGGACATCTCGATTGCGATGTGAATGACCCCATCGGAACCTGTATATTTTATCGCATTGTTGATTAAATTCTGCCAGACCTGCTCAAACAGATCTTTATCAACGGTAATTTCGCAAGGCAATAAATCCAATTCAATCCTGATATTTTTGTGCGCCCACTGGGGTTCAGCTAATACGATCGCTCTTCTTAACTGTTCATCTAATTGGAAGGTCGTGAGATTAAACGGATGGTGCTCGGAATCCAGTGAGGCTAACCGAAGTAAATTATCGCTCAGCCTGGACAGGCGTAATGTTTCCTCATATATGATATCCAGATGCTCTTTCTGCTCTTCCAATGGGATAACACCATCTTGCAGCGCTCGTGTGAATCCCCTGATTGATGTTAGTGGAGACTGCATTTCATGAGAGACATTGCTGACAAAATCGTCACGCACCGAGTCTATTTTTTGCAGCTCACGGGCCATATGATTAAAGCTCTCCATCAGCTCACCAAACTCATCTGGATTGTTATGCTTCAACCGGACGGATAGATCGCCTGATGCCATTTTCTTAGCTGCAGCAGTTAACTTTTTGATCGGTTTCACAATGTACCCAGACATGAACATGATTAATAAGCTTCCTATGACTAAGACAGTGAGTAGCGATATAAATAATGTACGTTTCACATTATGAAAAATCGATGAAAAATTAATTTTGATCAGGAGCGCATCTTTCTCTTCATTCATCCTGGGAACACCGACGATGGCCGTTTCATCTTTTTTGGACATCATAAACGCTTTCGTCGAACTTTCATCGAATAATTCATGAACCTTATCATCCGGAAAGGAAGCAAGTACTTCACTTTGTTCGTTCACGGAGTTGATGTCCAAGCCGTATCGTGCAAAGATATCCAAGCTTGTTTTCACTTTTTCCGGATCATCAATCAGGTTTATTATCGTAGCGATATCCTCGGCAATCGTAATCATGGAATGATTCGGTGTGTTTTCCTGAGACCGCATATTTAAGATAAAGGAGAGAATTAAACTGACGATCACAATGCCAAAAAAGGTAACTACGATTCGTAAACGCAGGCTTTTCCTCACGATTTTCATACACTCTCCAGACGATATCCAAGTCCTCTTATCGTCGAAATGATCAGCTCGGGGATCGGTTCAAGCCGTTCTCTTAACCTTTTGATATGCACATCAACGGTACGCTCATCACCTTCATAATCGATTCCCCATATATCTTCTATAAGCTGTGTACGTGTAAATATTTGCCCTGGCAAACTCGCCAGAGCAAACAACAATTCACATTCCTTCTTTTTCAATTCAACCGTTTGGGCTCCTGCATCCACTGTCAAATTGCTCAGATCAATCGTTGCACCGCCTATATGAATAACATTTGATGAAATCTTGTTGTATCTCTTCATTAAGGATTTCACACGCAAGATTAACTCTACAGGATCAAAAGGCTTTACTAAATAATCGTCTGAGCCTGCATTAAATCCTCTGACCTTATCCTTGGATTCTCCCTTGGCAGTCACCATCAGAATCGGAATATCCATATAAGATCGAATATCTTCGGTCAGTTCAATACCATCTACATGGGGCATCATCACATCTACAATTGCTAAATCAATTTTGGTATGAGACAAGATGTTCAGTGCTTCTTGGCCATCCGGCGCTTCCACAACTGAAAACTGATTTTTTTCGAGATAAATTCGGATTAATTTGCGGATATGCGAATCATCATCAACCACAAGAATCGTGTTCATTTATGCATTATCCTTTCCGCAATTTTCAATATTCACTACTTGGTTTTATTCATATCGTAAGGATTCCATCGGGTCGAGCTTGGCTGCTTTGGATGAAGGCATCAAACCAGCGATGATACTAATCACTGTACTTACAACGATTCCGAACAAGATATAATATCCCGAGAGATGAATCAGTTTTGCTCCAAACGCATTGTCCAAAAGAATATTTAATACATAACTAATAATTATCGCAAATACTACCGCAATGATACCACTGAATACCCCCAATAGAGCAGATTCAGAAAAGAAAATTCGCTTGATATCCTTCTTTCTTGCTCCAATCGCACGAAGGATTCCGATTTCCTTTGTTCGTTCCACGACACTAATATAAAGCACAACCAATATCATAATACCGGATACAATCAACGAAATGCCTGCAATACCAGACAGAACGATCGTGGCCATGTTCACATATGTCGTGATATTTTCCATGATTTTTGCCGTCTGGGAGCCTGAGAAGCCCGCATCTACAGCAGCAGCATTAATATCATTGACATATTTCATATCGGTTGCATATGCATTAACCTGAATTGGCCCAATCGTTATTCCATTGTCCGTATACATTTGCTCCAACGTCTGTGATGAAATGTAACCCGGTGATTGCTGCATGGGTGATCTTTGATCTGACGCTTGATATATACCTGATATGGTTATTTCTTTCCCCAAAGTTACCGGTTTATTATTGCCATCCATCTCATTGATATATAGAAACACAGACTTGCCGATCATCGATTCAGCTTGGTCATTTCCGCTTAATTTATTCGCCGTATCGAGGGGTAACAACATCTCATTTTCTACCGGAAGCGTACCCTTTGTTATCATTGCTGGATCAAAAGCATCCGTTAACGTCGTTAACTGCGTGAGTGCCACACTTTGCTTTGCATGAACCATAGTCGATTTGCCTGTAATGGTAGTGATCGTCGCTACATGATCCACATTAGGGAATTTGCGAATGGTCTCAATATCAGCTGCTGTGAACGGTTCACCTGTTGCCATCAAGGCTTCCGGGCCTTGCATATCTTTGGCATCTGCACTGGGCTTCGTTATATCCACGAGTAACGGGTCCATGCTTGAATTGATTTCGTCGTTCATATATGTCGTTATTCCATTACCCAAGGAGAGCATCAGGAGTACGCTTAAAATTCCTATCGACCCACCTAATGCTACCAGTATATTTCGCTTGCCGTTGAGTTTCATGTTTTTGAGAGCCATTTGGAAAGAAGCCAGTAAGCCCAGGTTTCTCGAAGCACCACGACTACCCTCATAGGTAGTCAAGGAACGATCTTTTAAATGGATATCATCCTTAATCCGCCCCTCCTCAACCTTGACTATACGTGTACCGGAATCGGCCACTTTCTGCGAGTGAGTTACCGCAATGACCAGCATCCCTTTTTGCGCAATACTGTCCAGCAAAGCCAGAATTTGATCCCCGTTTTCCTTATCCAGAGCACCCGTTGGTTCATCCGCCAAAATAATGTCTGGATTGTTCGATAATGCACGAGCAATGGAAACCCGTTGCTTCTGTCCACCCGACAGCTGGTTGGGCCGTTTATTCAGATGATCCTTCAGTCCGACCTCGGTCAAAATATCTATAGCACGCTTGTTGCGTTCCTTTTCACTAGTATCCGTCATTTGCATAGCAATCGTAACATTTTCCAGTACAGACAGATGTGGGATCAGATTGAAATTTTGAAACACAAAGCCGATATTATTCTTGCGATAATCATCCATTTCCTTTTCCGTCATGGTACTTAAGTTCTTACCACGAACAAGGATCTCCCCTTCAAAATCGGAGTCCATTCCACCAATAATATTCATAAGGGTTGACTTTCCGCAACCCGATTCACCAAGGATCGAGACGAACTCTCCTGTCTCAAAGCTCAAATTCACATCGTGGAGCACGGGTACCTTTTCCTTACCATACAGCGTGTATGATTTCTTCACATGTTTAACTTCTAATATAGTCATCTTGATCTCTTCCTCTCCAAGTCATACACCCTGTCTATCTATTGAACATTTCACATTCTAACAAATTTGTGTGAACTGATAATGAACTGGACAAGTCGTGTCTGCCTGGCAAAAGAAAATACACCTGCAATGACTTGAGTTGAACCATATCAAGTCACTGCAGGTGTCAAAAATTAAATCCCTTCAACAATACGCTTCGCCCGAACCTCTACCTGACGGAAAAGTTCTTCCTCATCTATCGTTAGCAGCTGCCTGCCTCTCATCAACACCCGACCATTCACAATGGTGGTATCTACATCGGCGCCGTTCACGCTGTATGCAAGTAATGATTCCAGCTCGTGAACCGGCTGCAAATGCGGTTTCTTCAGATCAATCAGAATCAGGTCGGCCTTGCGCCCAATTTCCAGCACACCCACTTCATCCTGAAGGTTCAACAGACCTGCACTTCCCCGTGTAGACATGTATAGTACCTCTCTTGCCGACAACCGGGTAGGGTCACCATAATCCAGCTTTTGCAGCCAGGTCGCAGCCTTGATCTCTTCAAACATATCGACGTTTGTCGCACTTCCTGCCCCGTCGGTTCCAAGACCCACGTTAATTCCCTGTGCAATCATCTCCGTAATTGGGGCAATTCCGCAGCCAAGCTTCAGATTGCTGACCGGATTGTGTGCTACTCCACCACGCATGCCTTTCAGTCTGCCAATATCTCTACGATTCAGGTGTACGCCATGGGCAAGCAGTACGTGTAGTTTTTCGAACATACCTGCCTCTTCCAAATACTCCGTTGGCGTCATGCCATAGCGTTCACGAATCTTCACAACTTCCTCTTTCGTCTCAGCCAGATGAATGTGGATAGGCACATTCTCCTGTTCCGCCATCGCAATGACTTCCCGCAAAGGTTCTACTGGGCAAGTATAAGGAGAATGCGGGCCATACATCGTCGTAATTCGACCCTCCGCCTTCCCCGACCAACGTTGTACCAAATCGACCGCTTCCTGTAATCTGCGCCCTCCGTCATCCTCCACGAATACCATTCCGCGTGTGAGCGATGCCCGAATGCCGGTTTCCGTCACCGCTTCTGCGATTTCATTCATGTGAATGTACATATCAGCGTAAGCTGTAGTTCCTGAACGGATCATCTCGGCGATGGATAATTGTGCTCCCCAGTATATATCTTCGGGTGTCATCCGGGCTTCTGCAGGCAGCATCTTACGATCAAGCCAGTCCATCAGCTTCAGATCATCCGAGAATGCTCGTAACAGACTCATCGGTGTATGCTGGTGAGCATTGATCAGGCCCGGCATTGCCAGTTTATGTTGACCATCCATAATGTCATCACCCGGTTGAGCCTGAATGTGGGGAGCAATCTCTGCGATACGGTCGCCTACAATGCGAATATCCCCCTTGAAGGGGGAATCGGTGTCTTTCATCGTTAAGATTGTGGCTTGCTGGATTAATATACTCATTCGTTTCACAACTCCTCTAGGTTTGGATTGCCTTACTTCCAAATCCGAGGATAAGCCTTCACGTAACGGCAAGGTCAAGATTAAGTTAATTTTTGAGTCGTCATTGTTCTGAAACTTTGGATAAAAGGTTTGGGATCTATGTTGACCATATAAGGATAGACTCCGGTGCTGGTATGTAGATAGAAAAAACCACCTTCATTCCCCATTCTCCGAAAGGACATGTCGAACACTTCCGTAATATTAAACTCACGGTATTTCGTTACAATCTTGTCCGAGTACAGGATCATGGACCGATCGCTCTGCAGTATTTCCTGTGCGAGACCCGTCACTTCTCTCTGTACTTTGTAATATGGCAATACAGCAATGCAGTTCATGATCTCCCTCCGTTCTAGCATGATTATTGGTTCCATCATATCAGATCGGAGAGCCTGAGCAAAAAATGATCCAACCACATAGATGATTTACGTGATCTTCGTTGTTACTCTCAATGGAAAACGAAGTGCTTCCTGAATGTTCTGCAAGGACAGGCATTGTTCAATGTGGAAAACACCGTGCGGCAGTTCCGTCCGATACATTCGCTCCGCTACCGCCGCCGCAACTGCTGCTGTTGCATCTGCTTCACGTTCGCCAATCAGCAGCTGCTCGACATGGACTGGTTTGCCCTTTTTCCATCCCATTGCATCTACCTTAACTGCAAACATCGGCTCCCCTCCGGGAATAACCCCAAATGCCTTGACCATACCCTTACGAAGGGAGGGAATACGCAATAGTGAGAACAGACCAATACGTTTGAAGATGGCCATGGATCTGGTCATCCAACGGGAATCGAGACATAACCTGGTGGACACCGTTGGAATACGAAGTGTACGAGCAACGACGTGTTGATCCGAAAAGTTAAACCGATACGCTTTCCTGCGGCCCAGGTCTGCGCCAAAATCAATCCATTTACCATCGTGAAAACTTACCACTTCGGCTGGCTTGCCCTTTTTCATAACCTGATAGGCAGCATTCATCTGATCCACAGTCCACTCCACCGCGGCTTTTCCGTGTTTCTCACCCAGTCCCAACATGACAGTGATGTCCGCTTCGTCCACTTGGTCCATATGGGTACCTGCTTCACGCACAAGCAGATTGGTCATACCAGGCGACAGTCCCACACTGAGCATCGCTGTTGCTTTGGAACGCTGCATTTTGGAATGCAGCCGTTCGACCTGACCCAGAAAATCATAATTGGCCGAAATATCGATATAATCTGTCCCTGCTTTCGCACAAGCCTCGACAAATCGGGTATCTGTCTGGTCCACACACATGATCACCAGCTTGACTGATTGAAGCATACCAGGATTAATGGCTTTTCGTACATCCAATTGAAGCGGCTGGGCTATACCACCCGTAGATCGGCTGAATTCCTCAGCCCGGTTCATCCGTGTACCTGCCGCCCATACCTTGCCGGGAAACGAGCGTCCCAATTGCGTACATATCATTTGCCCCACCTGACCATATCCGCCAACAACCCAAATCTGGTCTTTCACAGACTCTATTTTAGTTTCGTTTCGCATAATATCCCTCCACCCAGAATGCTCCGAAATAACATGTAATGTGCGAGAATCCGCATTCTTTCATCAGCTCTACCATTTGTTCAGATGAGATGGGATCCGACTCTCGGCCTAGGGAAGCTGCAAACCGCTCCCATTCATCAGGCTGAATGCCACTACTTAACATGTGATCCTGCCAGGCTTGCATCATGGTTGGATATACAGGCGAATGAAGATCGGCATTCACTGCCGCAATAATGAGTGGCGCTCCAGGCTTAAGTCTGGCCGCAAGGTTGGACAGGAACCGTCTTTTGGACTCGATCCCCTGAATAAAATGCAGCATTAGCATGCTTGTCGCCCCGTCGTATACAGCCTCTTCCGGCAACGCTTCAAGCGTCATGGATTTAAGTTGCACTCTGGCATCGACTCCCGCTTTCTGGACTCTTCTCTCTGTTAACTGAAGCATTGGCTGAGAAGGATCTACTCCGGTAAACGTCCATCTCTTATGGCGAGAACCAAGCAGAGCTATTTCCTTACCTCCACCGGCTCCGACAATTAGTATTTTAGCTTCGTTGTTATCCGTGATAGAAGCGGCAAGCAGCCGCTCCATCAGATCATGCATATGAGAATAACCCGGAATTTTCAGGGCTATCGATTGTTCATAACGGTTTTCATCCGCCGTATCCCAGCTCATAGGTGGTTGATTGTGGTCCATTGATACTACACTCCTCGTGAATTCAAGTTAGACTTGACTCTTCGTTCGTCTAATTTCATTATAAAAGGATACGCAGAGCGTACAATCCCAGAACAATGGGATATCTGCATGAGGAGAGGAGAGAGAGCTTTATGACATCACGTATGGAACGGAACCAGCGACTCATTACTTCTCTCGAAAAAGGAACCTGGACCTCTCGCACCTACCGGGAAGCTGTACTGAAACAAATTCAGAATATCGTTCCCTATGACGCGTATTGCTTCACAACAGTTGATCCACAGACTCTTCTCTCAACAGGTGCCGTGACGGAAGACGGCATTGAAGCCGTTCATGACCGGCTGTTCGTTAATGAATACATGGAAGAAGACATACATAAGTATGCTGATTTGATTCACAGCGGCGACTATACAGCGATCCTTCATGCATCGATAAGCGAAAACCCTGTATCAAGCGTTCGATATCATAACATCCTTCAACCAGCAGGTTTCGGTGATGAACTTCGAGCTGTACTGGTCAGTGCCGGAGCCTGTTGGGGGTATCTAACCTTATATCGCAGGACGGAAGAACCCGTATTCACGGAGGAGGAGCGACTGAGCATTCAGGCTTGGACACCTTCTATTGCATTGATGTTACGATCCACAAGTCTGACTCTTCTGGACGAGATGAAGAGCGGAAGTCCCTCGGACCCAGGTATTATGATCACATCGGACGCTTTCGAGCTGTTATCCGTGAACGCTCCCGCTCAATATTGGCTATCGCAATTACGTTTACTGGAGCATGTGGGACCAGATGTATTGCCACGTCCAGTCCGTGCTGTAAGTTCGCATTTACAGCGTCAGATTCGTACAGATTCCGATTTGATGGTTGTGCAAGAACCTATCCTTCATTCGCCTTCCAAAGTCTGCATTCAACTCCTGGATGGTCGTTACCTTGTGCTTCATGCCAGCCGTATGCAACAGCTTTCAGGTCCAGATCAGATTGCGATCAGGCTTGAACAGGCTATGCCACAGGACTTGCTGCCTTTACTCGCCGAGAGTCATGGGTTGTCCATTCGGGAACGGGAGTTGTTAGGTTACGTGCTGCGCAGCTATTCTTCCAAAGAAATTGCTGAAGCAATGCATATATCAGCCTACACGGTACAGGATCATTTAAAATCCATTTTTGCCAAAACAAACGTATCCTCCCGCCGTGAGTTAATCTGGTATTTTGTATCCCGTTTCCAGTTGTCTGATGAGCCGGCAATTTGAATGTTATAACCTGGACATACAAAAAGATGCCTTGTCCCATGGGACAAGGCATCTTTGCGCTGCATGATGGTGAAGAACATCCGTTATATCAACACATACTTTAAATTTATATGATTCTAGTGCACCAATCTCATGAGTGAAAACTTAGGACTTAGCGGGCTTCGCAGGTTTGATGTTTTTGTTCTTTACCTCTACAGCCACGGGCTCTTGCGGATGTTCTACCGGATACAATTTGCGGAACAATAATGTCTGCAAGACCAGGAATGAACCGCCGATCGTCCAATACAGCGGCATCGCTGCAGGTGCGGAAAGCGAGAAAAAGGCCATCATCAATGGAGAGATATATCCCATGATTGCGAATTGTTTTCGCTGTTCCGGCGCCATATTGGCTTGTGAAACTTTGGCTTGAATCAGATAAATAATAGCTACCACGACTGCAAGCACATAGTCCGGCGCTCCTAATTTGAACCACAGAAAGGAGTGGGATGACAACTCCGGCGTAAGCCGGATAGCCGTGTAGATACCTGACAGAATGGGCAATTGAATCAGCAGTGGTAAGCATCCGATATTCAGCGGATTGAACTTGTGCTTCTTGTACAGCTCCATCGTTTCCTGTGAAAGCTTCTGCTTATCAGCTGGGTCGTTTTTGCCCTCATACTTTTTCTTGAGCGCATCCATCTCCGGCTTCATAGCATTCATGATCACTCGGGTACCCTGCTGAGATTTTGCTTGTCGCATCATCAATGGCAACAACGCAAGACGGATAACGAGGGTGATCACAATAATAGCTACCCCATAACTTCCATTAAATATCGTTGCGATGTGCTGAATGAGATACGACAGTGGAAATACAACATAATGGTTAAAGAACCCTGGTGTTGATGAATTAATCTCTGAGACGTTGTTACTGCATCCAGCCAGTAGCATAACTGCAAATAGAATTGCAATCAGGCCATAGATCCGTCCCTTGCCAGATGTAAAAGTGAACCCCTTGCTTGTCTTATGTTCCATATATATCCTCCTCGTTGATTTGTAGAACGTACATTCAACGAGGAATGGCAATCTGGTTCATCTTCATCCGGGGATTCTCTTCGTCTGACGATTCGACTTAAAGCTTCAGGTCTGTGTTGTCCGTCCAAAGACAAGGTTGGCAATCCAGGTTCCAGACCACCTCCGGCGCCACCTTCCATCCAGTACTCTGTAATGCCGCAATGCAGATGGGCAATATACGCGTAACTGACTGTGAAAATGAGTCCGAGTGAAAATATATACGGTATCAATTCCTGAAGTTCAAACAAGGGATTCACCCCCTTTATAGGTTAGTTTTTATAGTATAACACTTACATATTGATTTTGCATAAATTCATTGCTGGAAAACAGGTAGATGGATTCATTCCCTTCTCAATTTGGACAATTCTAGCTGTGCTCTATGTCTCGCCGTATTAAAAGAAGCCCACGAACTGTCTGTTTCATCCAGGACGAAGCTCGCTTGACGCTCCAGCATTTCCCCTTTCAAATCCGGGTACTCTCTCTCAGCAAACTCTCGCAGTAGCGGAACGGCATCAGCAGATAAACTCGCCAAGTAGGATGCATCAATATGGCCTGTCTGATGATATCGTTTAATATTAAGCTCTGCAATCCGATTATCCATACCCACATAGTTGACAATCACATAGGCTGCAAGGGATAGTACGATATAGCAGCGGATCAACGGCATAGACGTATAACGAATTCGAAGAGCGGCAATAAGCAGAAGCAGAGCCAAAAAAATCATAAATGCATGTACGAGAAATCGAATGTAGGTATAACCATAAGCCTGTTCATACAGGTTGAGGCGTATAAACGCCGAGTACAGCATGATTGCGGAACAACTCACCAGGACAAAGAGCAGCACCTGATGCACAACAGAACCTATTTTGCCGCTTGAACGCGTGAACTGAAGGGAGATGATCAGGATGAAAAAATTAATGCCTGTTACCAGTATCAGCTCCACAAATCCACTTCTTGCATACTCCGCGTAGGACAAGTCTGACGGAAGATGCCCCTCACCCGCCCCAAAAAGATAAGAAAATTGTACAAGCACAAACAGAACATATAAACAGTTGATAACCAACAGCATCGTGCCCACAATGATGGGGTCCAATCTTATAGGTTCACGATGAACTTGAGTAGAGATCGTCTCAGGTGAGATCTTATTTGCTGTCTGACCCTCTATCATTGAGTTCGAGGAAGGATTCTCATGTATGGAATTCACGGAAACGTCTTCTCGCTCTTCGATTTCTGAAGCAACCGTAATTGCTTTTCCATTTTTCCAATGTGCATTTTCTCTTTTCTCCGCTTCATATTGCATCGGCTGTACGAATCCCCATACGTAACTGAACAATAAAACGCCCGCGATGAGAATCCAGATCACTCTCGGAAAACCTGGTGTTAGTGTCAGTTGATTTAACCATACCGGAAAACCGGATAAATACTGATTAAAAATCCCATCTGCTGAGGAGAGCAGTGCTACGACCACGATGAGAATGGGAACGGATGCTATAAGGCCAATGAGTACTTTGAAGGCAACCGTTTTCTGCGTTTTACCTAACCCTCGTCCTCCTGTTTTCATAACAATGCTGGCGACCGTTCCCCAATGACGGATGGATTGTGGCAGCAAATGGTCCATAGCGGTACCGATCAATCCAATGTCCCACCATTGTCTCTGTTTTCTGCCAACCAGATAAGTCATATGTAAGATAATAAGGCCCGGTATGACCAGAAAATTAAGGATACGCAGCGGTTCATTGTCGTATAACAGAAACGTCAGCGCCAGCATCAGCACCACTCCAGCCATAAAAGCATCAATGATGGACAATGGCCGCAAGCGGTCCCTGGCAAATAAGAACATAAAGCCATAAAAAAGGATAACAAAGATGGGATAAGAAACGCCAACCTCCTTGCCATAGAACAAATACTGATGAATGATAGCTAACATTAATGCGGATAGTAGCGTAATTAAAGCGCGGTTGGGTGAAGCCATTATTTTATCAATCATGGGAAAAACCTCCATTAACTTTCTAGACTTCATTCTAGATGATAAAATAAGAATATAAATAGAAATTAAAAACGATAAAACTTCTTATTTTATTATATTGTGTCAGCTACAACCTCCAGGAGGGATCAAAACCTTGAAATTACATCAGCAATATTTGCTGCTTCATAGCCGGTTTGGTCACATGTTAGAACATGAAGTAACGCTCTCTGACCTCGCCGAACTGCTCGATTGTACACACCGTAACACGTTAACGATCGTCAAAAAAATGGTTGCCCACGAATGGATTCGGTGGGTGTCCCAGCGCGGACGTGGACGGCGTTCTACGCTGACCCTGCTTGTTCCGGCTGATCAAATTGCAGCTGCATACATGATGCAGGCCATGAATCGCCGCGAGTTGCAGCAAGCTGCTGAACAGGTTGGTGCTTTCTCCAGTTCTACAACAATGCAGGATCACCTGAACAAGTGGCTGCTTGGATATTCTGGACACCATACAGAAGCTGGCAGCCATAATGAGCGAATTGATACGCTCAGGTTACCGATCCGCCAACAGCTGCATGCCCTTGATCCGCTTTATATCAATTTGCTGGCTGAATCTTTTGTCACCAGTCATGTGTTCGACGGGCTGGTTCAACGTAATGAACATGGAGAGATTGTTCCCTGTCTGTCCCACACCTGGGATGTCAGTTCAGATCGGAAGACATGGTTTTTTTATTTGCGTAAAGGGATTACTTTTCACAATGGACATCTGCTGACAGCCTCAGATGTGGTGTATACATTTGAACGACTGCAATCCTCAGAACGACGGACATTATACCGCGATGTGAGCAAACAGATTCTATCGATTGAAGCAGCAGATCCCTTGACCGTTTGTTTCAAGCTTAAAGCCCATCACGAATTGTTTTTGCCCTTTCTTTCGACAAGCCGTGCGGCGATTGTTTCACAAGCCACGTTCGGGCAACATAAAGATGGAGACAATGAACCTGATCTACCGATTACCATGCCAAAGCCTGTAGGAACAGGCCCTTTCAAGGTCACAACCTGGGATAATCACCTGTGCAGACTTGAAGTTTTTCCGATGTATTTTCAAGGCAGAGCCCATCTGGACCGGGTAGATATTCTACAAATTCCGTGGAGTGCCCCTGAACATTTGGATGAAAAGCAAGATATCGAATCTCCCTTCTTCCACCTTGTTCATAATCCATCCTCGTCTGAGGGTAGGGACTGGACACAGATTAGTGCAGGTGTGATGGTACGCAAATTAGTTACTTGTAATACGCAAAAAACCGGACCGCTAAGCGATCCGGGTGTAAGAGCACATGTTCAGGCGTGTATTACTAAATTGTATGTGAATGACATAAATGAAAGTAATGAAGGTGATCCAGGAGATGCTGATAAACTGTTGATGAATGCAGAAGAATTGACTTATTTGTCTCAGCACCCTACTTTTGATCTACCTATACCCTTGCACATCACAACCATTCCTCAGTATCGGATGGATGCTAGACGTTTGGCATCGTCATTGGAAATATACGGCTTCACATGTACTGTCCGCATTGGCACGATGGAGCAATTCAAAGGGAACCTGAGACTGGAATCCGATCTGATTCTCTTCTCCCTGATTCGGGACCGAGACGAAGAATTACGCAGATACGATCTCTATCTCACTTTATCTGAACATCTGGAGGACTCTTCCAAGAAGAGTATACAAGAGATGCTGCAAACCGTTGTTGCTTCGCAAATATCTGCAGACCGAGCTGCCGAACTGGACCGGATTGAACAATTTTTGGTGCAGCAGAGTTTATTGTTCCATTTAACTGAAAAACCTGTGGAGACTGCCTACCTGCCTTCCGTTCGTGGCCTCTCCTTCAACAGCCAGGGATGGGTAAACCTCAGGCACATCTGGTTCCCGTGAATAATCATTTAACGAGCATTACAATCCCTTCGTTTCAAGATTCGGTAATGATTTTGCATGCTTATGAACTGGTCATTGGGTCGGCATCCACCTTCTGCCGTATTTTTTCATTTTTCTTGGAAATGGTATCCTTCCGACGGTACACACCGAGAAGTAAACCGAGCATGGCATATTCGAAAAGCAGGTGATTTCCATATCCTATTAAAGGAAAAACAATGCTAAGAATTGGAGCCTTCCCGGTAGTCATCGCCAACGAATAGATGATTTGCAACGCAAACATGGATGTGATACTGAAAATTATCATTCGACCGAAATCATCCCGAATGTGAGGAAGGATCTTCACCATACTGGCAACAAACCAGATGATACCCACCAATAACAATATTCCGGCTGACCAGCCAAACACATCAATGAGCAGCACACCTGGGTAATCTAAATAACTCGTTTTAAACATGTCGAACGTTGTATCAATTCCATTCCCCCACCAGCCGGCTGATTGAATAATTTCAATAATGGAATTGTTGCTATAGCCACCGTAAGGGTCATCCTGAAGATTCAAAACGACAGAAAGCCTCTTCAGGCGTCCGTATTGATCTGCAAAAAACAATAACAATACAAAAATACTTCCTGTTACAACAGCACCTAAGGCTGTATAAAGCCATTTTCGCGTGAGCCAGCCAAATAAAATAATGGACATTGTGCCAAACAGAAACATGCGAACCCAGTCCGACATTTGAAACAATAGCACTACAGGTAACGCTACCAGAGCAATGTAGGTCAATATGGATTGCATATTGCAGTTTGAACGAAGCTTGTCCTGCACAATTGCCCCTATGGCAAGTGGCAAAATCCACACTGAAGCAGTGGTAAGGTCTATTACAAATCCAAGTGGTGCAATCAGGAATCTGCTCATACCATAAAAATCCGTAGATATCATTGGATTAATCCACAAAAGGGCATTAAGCAGAATATAGATCCACCAAGCAGCTTTTTTCAACTTACGATAATCAAAGTAAATAAAGAACAACATCAACATTACACCTATAACGGTATACACCACATGCCCCCGATATAAGGACTGATACTTTTCATCTGCGACATTCGTCGTAAAAATCCATATCAGTAACAGGCTAGTTATAGACAAGCCAATTAATCCAACTAACAACCCCCAATGCATACGATGACGATGCAATCTATGCATACTTTTGCCCACCACTGCAGGATCACCCATCTGCTCTATGGCGTATGCAGCTGCCTCTTCTTGGCTCAGTCCCTCTTGCTCCTTGTCCAACATCATTTCTTCCATGTGGTTGCCAAGCTCATCACGCAGATCAGTATGTACTTCACGTGCCTTAACCTGACTACACAGTTGATCAAGATAATGTTTAATCTTCTCATGTCGATCCGTCATGTTAAGCCTCCCTCTCCAAGCACCCGATCCACGGCACCGCGGAATAAAAGCCACTCGGCTTTTTTATGCTGTAACGCCTCCACACCCTTGTCACAGATGGAATAATATTTACGTTTCCTACCTTCAACCTCCATCCAGTAGGACTCCACCCATCCCTCAAGCTCCATCGCGTGAAGAATAGGATATAACGTACCTTCCTTCAAACTAAACACACCTTCGGATTGACGATGGAGTTCCTTGATCAATTCATAACCGTAAAGCGGCTGTTCCTTCAATAATGTAAGAATCAATGTCTCCGTGCTGCCTTTAATCATTTGTTTGTTTACCTGCAAAGCTGCCACTCCCTTTTGTTCATGCTTCCACGTTTAATAACAATAACCACTTTTTTAAAACTTCAACATGAACCTAATAAAACACTTGGCTACATACATCGGAAATCTATGCATAGTAAAACTAGGTATAATATTACCTGATTCTTCCTTTTCTGTCTAGCTATCAATTGGAGGCGTTTATGATAAAATAAACAAGTCATTTCACACCAGGGGTGTCATCATGAAATCTCTTATTCGTACTCACACATTACATATTCTTTCTATCGACTATGAGGAGGCAATTCAAACCATGAGCAAACTGATTTTCTTTCTTGGCGGGGCCGGGAGCGGCAAAACAACCCTTGCCAAAGCCCTCTCGCGTAAACATAAAACTGCTTTCTTTGATATGGATATCCTGCTGCGTCCAGCTGCTGAAGCAATCATGACCCTGCAGGGACTCGATCCATCCGATCGGGATTCACCGGAATACAAACGGCTGTGTCGTGACTTGGGATACCGAATCACGATGGATGCTGCACTGGACAACGTGCAATTGAGTATCGATACGGTGGTTGTAGGGCCTTTTACCAAAGAAATCGGAACTCCGGACTGGATCGAGCAGGAACTCGCGCGGATTGGACGTTCCCTCGATGATACGGATGTACGTGTGGCCTATATTTATCTTGCAAATGAAGCGTTGTATCGTGAGCGGATTACAGCCAGACAATCCCCGCTGGATGAGTGGAAGCTGGAGAACTGGGATGCCTTCACAGCCTCACTTGCCCGTAAACAAGTAGCCTGGCCGTTGCCCACCTCTGCTGTGGCTTATATCGATAATTCCGGTGGAAACCCTGATATCGCTTTTGCTGAAGTCGAACAACGAATGTACGAATAAAATATGAAATGGAATGGGATGACCGTTCACTTCTCCAATCTCTTTTCATGCTGCTTATACGCTCAATAAAACTAATCCACACCCAAAAAGGGGTATTTGTCATGTGACCCGCGCAGGTCCAACGTGACAAATACCCCTTTTTACAATGAACTATGGTCAAACATCTGAACCTGACTCGTTACAAAAACTGCTTCATAATATACTCTTGCTCCAGAGGAGTAATAACGGTGCGATCCACGGGTGGACCTTCTGTCAGATACTCTGCCACTTCAGCCACACGATTGGATTCCAGTTCCGCTGTAAATACAAGATTGGCCATCCCTAATGTCTCTACCTGTGTTCCCCGCGCTTTAGCGTGAAGCATAAATAAGGTATATAAATCCGGTGGTTTCAACTCCGTCATTGCCCAAGCGATCAAAGCCAAGTCGGCTTTGTTGTCCCCCACCGGAGGATGCGCTTTAGGCTGTCTTTTTAGTCCAAGATCGCACCACAAAATGCGCCGCTCCTGCATATCAATAATGGCTGGAATACAATTACGGGAATCTGCCGTCAGATCAATTCGCTCCTGCACCGTGGAAGGTTCAAATATTTCATCCGACTGTGGCGCCTGACGCATCATCCAGCCAGCATAACACTCCGGCAAATCCTGGATAGCATTATCCTTGAATGTGTTAACCATAATTATAATATAACGTGCGCCTAACCTAGAAAGGGAAGGCAAATGCAGATCCATATACTTCGCCGCTCCATCTGGTACAGTCACCATAAACCCGCTATTTGCAGCTACATATTCATTTGATTGCAGAGGGGTCCGGGGTGTTTGGTCCACATAACGCCAATCCTCATCATACAGTACACCGGACAGATCGGAATTCACACATTCGATTCGCTCCTCACCGCCTAAGCCTTCTCTCCACGACAGAAAAAAACGAACGGTATCTCCTGTGGGTAACGATATCCATGACGCACGCGATAGAGCCCGAAGAGATTCGCTTTCCCTGCGTTTTCCCGATGGAACTGAAAATTCTTGAAGTCTTTCATCAATGTAGACATTACCGAGTGGTGGAAGTACGGCAAACCGTTTCAACAGTGTATGTTCTACCGCCGATATCATCGCATGAACATCCTCAACGTTGAGGGGCGGCAGCGGCTGAGTGGAGACATACAGATTTGCCGTGTTGCCTTGAGGGAAAAAGCTCCTCCTGACCTGAAACTGCATCCGTGTGCCGAAATGAGCCATCACTTGCAGTAGCGCCCTTGTTGATACCTTCTCTTCCACAGTTTCCATTTTGCCGATCACTTGCTGTACCGGAATACCTGAACGTATCATTCGGTCCAGTTGACCAACCATCTCTCCCGGACGTTCAGCGAGCGTCTCCAGAATAAGCATGTTATCCTTCTGTTCAAAGGCTCGCTCTACTCTGCCATGAAAGGTAAGCGGTCGCTCCCCACTTCGCAACTGGTCCAGCGCAACTACTGCCCTTGGATAACGGTGACGATATTCACCCGGATGCAGTCGCTCGGCCAATCTCTGCCAGCGCCCTTTATATCGAAACAAATCCTCCAACGGTTCCGAAGTACTCTCCAATAAAGCAAATATTATCCGACGTTCAGATCGGGTAAATGAACGGAAGCGGGTATTCTCCTTCAGACTGACATCTCCATCAGAACACGCCACAGCCAACCGCAATATATCTGTTGCTGTGTGTAATTGCCGCTGGAGTTGCTCCACCGAAGCACGCCCCGCCTTTAATAAAGCCGCGCAATACACGGCTGCATTTTCCCTCACAGGTATTTGGCCTGCCTCTGGCTCAAATGCGGCCCAGCCTTCGTACTTTGTTGCAAACCAGATCAACTGCTCTCTTGCAACTGGCGTTAACGAAGCTTTTGCTGTAAGCAGGTCCATTCCCACTTGGTAAAAATCTGCTTCACTGCCGAGATGAATTACACGCAGCCGCAGCTTGTTGAGCAGTAATATGCGCTGCTCCTGTTCATGAGACTGCTGTCTCCAAGAATGCATCAGAGCATTTAAATAAAATTTACTCTCCTGAATATTCATTTTTCGCTTGGGAAATCTCGGATACATGAGGGTTTCCTTTAAATTGATTCCTTTTATCTGTCGAAGCTCGTCCATCAGCCGTTCGAACCAGGAAATGAATCTATCACGTTCCCAGCTGCTCAGCACATCCATCAGTTTCGTCGAAAACGTATATCCCAGCGATTCCAAATTTCTCAGTGCAGTCGCCAATATACGCACAGGCAGCTTGCCCTCGCGCTCTGCGATGATCACTTTCAAATTCCTGCTGAAATAGATTGAGAATAAGTCCATCACTTGTACTCTCCCACATGACGATAATATATTCAGCATTGGTATAAATAGGCCTAACTCGTGGCGATTCTTCATATGTATGACACAATCCAAAAAACTAAAAAAATCAGGGAAGCGGTACCCCTAATACCATTGTAAGAGTTCAGAAGGAAGGGATACCATAGCCTGATTAATGCATATTATATCTTATAATTGCCGATTAGAGAATATCACATCGGAAAGAGAGCGCCAGAAACCACTTAACCCGAAAGGTAAGATTATTCTGACCGCTCTCTTTTTGTTTATTTTTCACCGCTATTCTCTTGCCGATTATCCGTGCTGACGTGCCGCTTGACGTCCGGCGATACGAGCTGTAATTAACTGATGACTCTCATCAATCTCTTCCGGTGTGCAGGCTGCCTTCAACTCATATACTTTGACTGGAGAACGATCAATGATGTCCAGAAATGAATCAAAAAATGCCATGTCCTTACTATGTATATAAGGACACCAATGATCCGACAAACCTACCGTCTCATGAATATGGACCCCGACGACATGGTTTATCAATTCATTTGCTTCGCGTACATTATTATAGAGCCCCATACGGTCCATCATCATACCGTGACCAATATCGTACCACAAACCGAGTGGTGCACCTTTCATACCGTGGATAATCGCGCCCGCCTCCTGCAGCGTCGGCATCTGGTAACAGCGTGATCGAGTTTCAATGCCAAAATTCACTCCGTAGCCGCGCTGTTCAGACAACTCACACACTTCTTCCAGACTTTCCTGAATCCGTTTCAGGTAATGTGTGCTGCTCGCCTCACGCTTCTCCAGCATCTCTTGCCACAACGATTGATAGTCCGAGGAGTCTGGCCCTAGATCGTGATATATCTTTTTCAATGCTTCATCAATGTTATATTCAAACGGCACCTCGCCTGGATGCACGACGACTGCCTTCGCACCATACCGGTGTGCATATTCAGCTGAACGGAGTAACAATTCAACGGCGCGCTTACGACGAGGCTCATCGTCGAAACCGAGCAGAACCGAGTCGGTTCCATAATCCGGATCAGCTACATGCGGAAACGTGTTGTGCACACTGGATATACCGATTTCCCCCCGCTCAATCATCGGTTCGATCGTTTGCAGCATTTCGTCCGTCACGTTATAGTTCAGCTCCACCTGTCTGAACCCTAGAGATTTGATCTCCTCAATCATGCCTTGACCCGTAGTATGACGTTTGATGTTCCAGCAAGTCGAAAATGAATATTCCTTTTTGTCGGTAAACATGGCGTTGTCCTCCTAATATGCAATGTTCAACCCGTTCAATGTCTGATGAATCTTCTCTATTTTTAAATCAGCCTAGCTGATGTTTAATTCAAATCTCATTTTGTTCGCACTTGCCCCAGGTACATAACGATAGATGATTTCAGCATGATTCACGTAGAAAAGTACAGAAGGCTCTGGAGCCTCGGCTTTCACGTCACACACCAAACCCGGGAAACGCCATTGTTCTTGTAAAATGTCCTGCTGCCGAATGGATGGTCCTCTGATCTCAAAATAAATCTCGATCTCATCCGCCGTGTCCAGATCTACCTCAATAACTAACGAATCTTTCGTCACATCAGCTTCAAATGTTAACCCACGCAAATGGGTGTTCCATCCCTCCCCCACTTCACGACGAGCCAGTCGAAGATCATAACGTTCACCAGTCTCCGATTGCCAATGAATAGTCGCAGGGTACATCTGCCCGTTAGTGTTGCGGCTGCCGGACATCGCACCCATCATTCGATTCGCGCCAATCCAGGCTTTGGCTGTACATAAATTGCGATTGGCATGAGGCTCATCACGTTCGCAAAGCTCCATGAACTGTTTTTGCACAAGTCGATCACCCTGATGTGCCTGGAAATAAGGCACCGCTTCAACCGGCACATCTACACCCACAAGCGCTATCAAAGGGTCATGCCCTGATTCACAGTTGATCCCTGCAAGATGCTCATACCCTTCTCCGAACAAAAGGTAAAGAAATACGCCTATCGAGCTGTGCTCCCTCATCTCCATGTCATATGCCCTTGCAAACGGTCCGGACAAATTCTCCAGGTTGGCATTATAATAGAGTGCAATGTTATTCCACAATCCAGCCTCTATCTTATGCCCTATCTCGGTCAACCGCTCCGTGAATGCATATTTTCTCCACATTCCCAGTACAGACAGATCAACCCCGTAATAGGTTGTTGTGTTGAATTCGGCAAAAGTACCACCAAATTGGTCGAACTCTCGAAGGAAGGCTTCAGCCTGTTCATCCGAATGACGAATCCATTCCGTACGGTTGAAGCGGTGTCCATAATAATGGGTAATGAAGATATGCATCAGTTCAATATTGGTATTCATCGGGATGGCGTCCGACATACGACGATCAATGGAAGCCTGCACGGCCAGTTCCATTGCTTGATCCATTCGTTCCAGCAGCGTTCCTGGCACAAGAGTGGCGAATTCTGCGGTCATGATGGCACACACACACGCAATAAACTCACGCCAGTTCGGATCATAACTGATCCAGACGGGTGGAAGTATCTGATTCACCGCATCATGAAAAAGCTGTTTCATCCGTTTTCCATCTGCCTGATCAGTCAGAATTGAATCCGCATCCTGCAGATCATGGATAAACTGTGCAGACACCTTTTCAAAGGTACGTTCCAGGAAATATGCCGTGCCTGGCGCAAAGGATTTCCAAGCGTAGTGGCCCACAGGTGGATGAATTGCATCCGGTCTGGTCCGAAAGGTTCCGTGATAAATTTCATCGGGTGCATCATATTGCATATCAAGCACCTTGTGGAACACCCGAACAGCGCGCTCCACATCACCCGTTTCATTTCGCACCAACAAACCGAGTGCATAATGCGCACTTGACCTTGTGCTATGTTGCGATGAATTCTCTTCAAAACTCCTCATCAAATCCAGTTCCTTGTCATAGAAGTTATCCATCATTAACATAGACTGGTTTACAAGAAACTGCTGTTCTTTGGACATCTTTTCAACCATTCGCTCTGTCATGATTCCATTTCCCTCCTGAGAGTTTAGCCTTTTACCGCACCTACCATTACACCACTAATGAAGTAACGCCTTATTCCAATGCCTCTTGCTGAAGATTCAGCATCGTCTGTTGCAAGGCTATCTGCACTGCTCCAGTCACTACAGCCCGCTCGCCCAGCTCTGAACAGATCAGTTCCGGCTTCACCGGGAACTGATCAGATACGATCTGTCTGAGACACGGCAACAATACGTCCCCATTTCCCCCAATACCTCCGCCAAGTACAACGAGATGTGGAGCAAGGACGACACAGATATGCCGCAGAGCCGATGCAATCATTTGGCTGTATGGTTTCAGAATCTGCACAGCCTGTGTTTCTCCACTTCGCGCAGATTCGAACAGATTCTCAGGAGTGAGATGTTCACGAAGATCTTCTATACCAGAATGAGGGTCTTCAAGAAGACTGGCATCCAACTGACACTTGGCCAGTTCCATCAAACCATCAGCAGACAGGACATCTTCAAATCGACGCCCCCCTTCCAACAACATCTCCGCGAGCTCGCCTGTCAACCCGCCCATGCCTCGTAGCAATTGCCCGTTCACCATGATGCCTGCACCTGTTCCAGTGCCGATGGAGAAAAAAACAAACAGATTGGAATCCGCTGCTGCTCCCCTCCTGAACTCACCAAGTGCGGCCAGGTTCACATCGTTCTCCAGAATCACTTCACACGGGAAGACTCCCGACAATGATTCAAGCGAGAGCAACTTTTCCATTCCCTCTAACGGGGCAACGATTCGATCAACATCTCCAGATTCGGGCAGTACAACACCTGGAATGCCAAAACCAATACATCGAATCTGCTCCCAATTCAATTGATTTTCTGTCAGTAATTCATCCATATGGCTTCGTAGCACATCAAGGATTGCCATCCCTGCTCGATCATCAGTTTGACCGGATAACGTTGGATACGTTCTGTAATCCATAATCTCACCATTCAGATTAGAGAGTGCGATCCGAATTCGGGTTGCCCCAATATCGATGCCACAGACATAATAAGCCGTTTCGTTGAATCGAATGAGTGTCGCTTTACGACCCTGGGCATTGTCGGCTCTACCCGTTTCCAGCACCAGATTTCGTTCAATCAGATGTTCAACCGCCGACGACACCGTAGGTTTGCTGAGTCCCGTATGACGACTGATATCTGCCCTGGACATCCCACCAGAAGCGATCAGCGCATCCATGATCAGATTCTCGTTCAGATTGCGAATATATTGCGGTGTGCCAGCCATTTTATCGCCTCCTTCTATAGTTAGTTAAGTTTCTTAACGAATTAAATTTAATATATCATCGGCTTTATAACGTGTACAGCTTTTTGTCTGTATAGGATCAGATGATTTTAAAAATCAAAGCCTGATCTCATCGCGGTCCTTTAATTTCAACTTTGCACCCTATAAATCAAAAAAAGCCGCAGGTGATAAACACCGCAGCTCCTTACTTCCTTATATATACGTTTTATTACGATTTGGACAACTCAATGAACCCTTCACCAAATACGTCACGCACATCATGGATCGTTATGAAAGCAATTTCATCCTCCGCTCGCACAATCTTCTTGAGCATTGGAACTTCTTGTTTGCTAATGACAATATATAAGATTTCTTTCGGGTTCTTCGTATAATAGCCATGACCAGACAGGACGGTGACTCCCCGATCCATCTTCTCAATGACCTGTTGAGCAATGGCATCCTGTTTCGTAGATATAATGGTGACTGCTTTTTTTGGATTGAGCCCTTCAATAATGAACTCCATCGTTTTCGTGCCGATGAACAGCATGACAATCGTACACATCAACCCTTGCGGCCCGATAATGAAGAACGACGAGAACGCCACGATCAGATCGAAGAATAACAGCCCATAACTGATGTTCCAATCCAGATATTTGTTGGCAAGTCGGGCCAGAATAACCGTTCCCGCCGTAGTGCCGCCTACTCTAACAATCAAGCCGATACCCAGACCGGCAAATAATCCACCAAAAATGGTATTGATCCAGAGCTCGTCCGATGCAATCGTCCAGCTCTCGGTCAGGTGCAGGAACAACGAGTTGAACACCACCGCAATAATGGTATACACCGTTGTGGTTCTGTCCAGAAACTTGTACCCCACAATCAGCAGAATACCATTCAGGAGCAAGTTCATCAGTCCTGGAGACCATTCAAAAAGGTAATACAAAATAATTGTAATGCCCGTAACGCCGCCTTCAGCCAGATCATTCGGGATGACGAACAGGTTCACTGCAAGTGCAAACAGAAATGCACCCGCCATAATAAATAGAATATCCGTTATTCTTTTCTTCATCATGCACTCCATCCAATCCATCAGAAAATCAACCTATCAACCAATTTCATAAGTTGTCATAACCACTCAATGATAGATTCTACCATGCCATGAGCAAAATTTGTATACATAATACAAATTGTTGCGCGAATTGTACAAAGGAATCTGAAATTGCTGTTATTTTAGGCTCTACAGAGCCTATTCACTTCACCACCCATGACAAATGTCATGGGTCATCATTGATATTCATCATTACAGTGTACTGACACTTATGACTTACTGCACTGGATGCATTCTTATACAATGATAAAAACGCCTCACTTGGAGACATCTTCCCAGGAAGCGTTCGGTTATAACTGATTACAGTTATTGACCATCGAAGGAGGACATAAGTCTATGAGCAGAACCAAAGAAATGGCCCTTAAAAAAGAAGTAACCCCTTATGAGAAAAATAATCTTCGCCTGAGTATTCAACAATTAGTGAATTCCATACTGCCATTATTATTATTATGGGCCGCATCGTACTATAGCTTGTCCGTGTCCTACTGGTTGACATTTCCGATAGCCCTCGTAGCCTCGGGATTTGTTCTTCGAACGTTTATCATCTTCCATGACTGCTGTCATGGTTCATTCTTTAAGAGCAAACGTGCCAACGACATTCTCGGCACCATTACAGGTGTATTAACGCTCACACCGTACCTGCAATGGAAAAACGAGCATTCCATTCACCACGCAACCAGCGGCAATCTGGACAAACGTGGAGTTGGCGATATCTGGGTGATGACAGTTGAGGAATACAAAGCCGCTTCCCCTTGGGGTCGTTTGTTCTACCGGATTTATCGTAATCCGTTTGTCATGTTCGGTATTGGACCCATCTATGTGTTCCTTTTTGCCTACCGCTTTAACCGTAAAGGCGCAAGACGCAAAGAACGTATGAATACTCACCTGACTACAGTGTTGATCGTAGCGCTCTACGCCTCCATGTGCTGGTTGATCGGCTGGCAGGCTTTTGTTCTGGTGCAGGCACCCGTCTTTTTCTTCTCCGGCTTCTTCGGCATCTGGCTGTTCTACGTACAGCATCAATTTGAAGATACGTACTTTGAAAATGAAGATGAGTGGAGTTATGTGAAGGCTGCTGTAGAAGGTAGTTCATATTATAAATTGCCTAAACTGCTGCAATGGATCAGTGGCAATATCGGGTTCCACCATGTGCATCACTTGAGCCCACGTGTACCCAACTATTATTTGGAAGAAGCCCATAACGCAACACCGCCATTGCAGAAGGCTACAACGATTACGCTGCGTTCCAGTCTGGCTGCCCTGCGATTCCGTCTGTGGGACGAAGAATCCAAGCAATTTGTCAGTTTCAGAGAGATCAAAAACTTAACTCGCAAGCCTTACGTTCAACCGCCTATTCGAGTAAACAACCAAGCGAGTCTGACAGAGAAGCCTTAACTCTGTCGGATTCGTTTTCTTGTATTCAAGCTAAAGTCGTGCTACAGTCAGGCTAAGTTTGAGTACAATGCAAGTCCGAGGAGGAGAATTTTCATTCAAAAGTGGATGCAGCTCTTTTATAAAAATACAGGTTTGAATCCGTATGTATGGCTCGTCTTTTTCATCCTACCCTTCTATTATATTTCACAATATTCCAAATTGTGGCCCATGGTGGCGGGAATTTTCATCATTCTGTTCTTCTTTGTTTGTTATCTGCTTGCCTTCATCACAAAGGGCTGGCAGGTGTATATGTGGATTGGACTGTTGATCGCCATATCGATTACGATGACCATCGCCTATGATTATGCCTATTTCTCATTGTTTCTTGCTTTTTTTATTGGGAATATTAAAAATAAAGCCGGTTTCTTCACCCTCTATTCGGTGAACCTGGCAGCCAGTTTTCTAACCATTAATTATAGTTTCATCAAACAGAGCACCCTATTGCTCAGTCAGTTCCCGTTTGTATTCATTACTCTTATGGCATCCATACTGCTTCCGATCAGTACGTATAACAAAAATAAGCGTGAACAGCTGGAAGGCCAACTGGAGAACGCCAACAAACGGCTGGATGATCTTGTGAAAATGGAAGAGCGGCAGCGTATCGCACGTGATCTGCACGATACCCTTGGACAAAAGCTCTCTCTCATCGGTCTGAAAACCGATCTGGCGAAGCGTCTGCTTCGCATGAATCCTGATCAGGCCGAGATTGAACTGAACGATCTGAGACAGACGGCAAGTACCGCACTAAAGGAAGTTCGGGAAATGGTAACGACCATGCGTGGCACACAACTGGTGGATGAACTGTTTCGTGCCGAACAGATTTTAAAGGCCGCTTCCATTGAATATGTACTTGAAGGCAATCCGAAGTTGCAGGATACGTCACAACTAAACGAAAATGTACTCGGCATGTGTCTGAAAGAAGCCGTTACGAATGTCGTCAAACACAGTCAGGCAGCAGTATGCACCATCCGTATCGAGGAAACACTGTCCGATAATATAATAACGGTGCAAGATAACGGGGTCGGAATCGAACGTACCCGCAAGCAAGAACGGCGCGGTACCGGAATCTTGGGGATGAAAGAACGACTTGAATTTGTGAACGGTTGTCTGGATATTCGTTCGGGAGCAGACATGGAAGGTACAGGCATTGTCATCCATGTTCCCAAGCTGGTCCGCAAACCGATAAAGGAGGTTGAACAATGATCAGGATCGTAATCGCCGAAGACCAGCGTATGATGCTCGGAGCCTTGTCTTCCCTGCTCAATCTGGAAGAGGATATGGAAGTGGTAGGTCGCGCAAGCAATGGACAGGAAGCTCTTGCTCTCGTCAGAGAGCTTACACCAGACATCTGTCTGATGGACATTGAAATGCCTGTCAAAAGTGGCCTGGAGGCCGCTGAGGAACTTAAAGGCCTGAACTGTAAAGTCATAATTTTGACAACCTTTGCCCGGACCGGATATTTCGAGCGTGCTTTGAAAGGCGGTGTACGCGGGTATCTATTAAAGGATAGCCCGATTGAGGAACTGGCCGAAGCCATCCGTCAGGTCATGAATGGTAGACGTATTTTTGCACCCGACCTGGTAGACGAGGCTTATGTTCAGGAGAACCCGCTGACCGAACGTGAAAATGCCGTTCTCGGCCTGATGGCAGACGGTAAAAATACAAAGGAAATAGCCGGACATTTATTCATTACAACCGGTACGGTGCGAAATTACATCTCTATTATCCTCAACAAGTTAAATGCAAGTAACCGCATTGAAGCCATCACCCGTTCCAAAGAAAAAGGGTGGTTTAAATGAAAGTACCGCTTTAACCCAATGAAACATAAGTAAGCAAGGCACACCGTACCATCGGTGCACCTTGCTTATACAAGGATAGGCTGGTCTGGAGCATTCGCTCCGCGCCAGCCTGTTTCCTTTTGAAGCTTTATTTTGGATCCATGTTTATTTCACAGAAACAACCATACCCAAAGCTTCCAGTGGCACCTGCTCGGTCTGGAGCTGATGAATCTGCTTGCCGTCTTGCCAGGAGATCGTTACATTGACGCTTTTACCACCGCTCGGATACTCCACGTTCACGAATCCCTTATCCTTTGGTGCAGGCAGTGTGTGGGACTCCAGGTATTCAACCATTCTCTTCGCAATCCCCGGATTATTCATGTTATCTTCGGAAACGGATCGAATTTGAAGCGTCCATCTACCTTCTGTCCAAGTCAGATACTGACTGCCCGCCGCGCCTTCAGTCATCCCCTTGATGCCATGTCCCAGATCCACAGTCATGTCCTTAGGAATGTTTTTCAAATCTGTCTCAGGGAAAATATCGGTACTGTTCGGATCTTTATACGTCTTCACTTCATAGGATGCCAGAACAGGCACCTTGCTGCCAGAGGCCGTCAACGAAGCATCATTCACCGCAACAGACTGGTCAGTGGAATAAAAGTTGATGTGGAACGCATCTGAAGTATTCGATGTGATCGATGCAGTCAGATGTTTTCCCTTTTCCAGGGAAAATGAAGTAGGTAACGAAGCGTTCTTCATCTTCAGCTGACTGCGAATGTCCTGAATGACATCTTTCGCACTTTGCTGGGGTTGACCGCCACTGCCCGTTTCCGAATTCGATGTCCCGCTTCCTGCAGAACCTTCGGTCTCCGTTGTTCCTGTGGTATCTGTTCCGCTATCTTTCGTTCCATTGGAGAAATCGGCTCCTCCACTGCCTGACTGAGCCTGCTCGCCAGCCGCGGGGGACGTGTTGTCCGCTGATGATGGTTTGGTAGCCTGGCCACCACACCCCGCAAGAGCAAGCAGCACTGCTGTCGTCACAGGGATCGTCATCCATAATTTAGGTTTGTTCATGTTGTTGTCCTCCTTGAAGCTGTTATTGAGATTAGCTTATTTTTTTACCTAGCCATCATTTTAACGTTTGTCATTCCAGAAATTCACGGGCTGTTCTTTCTTCGTCAGCACTTCAAACTGGTAGCCTTCTGCTTTCAGTGTTTTTAACACTTGCGGAAGTACTTTCAATGTCGCTTCCTGGTCGTGCATCAGTACCACAGGGGTGGTTCCGTTCTTTTGCACATTATGGATCTGCTTCATCACGCTGTTGTAGACTTTCTGATGATCCTTCTTGTATTTCCAATCTTCGGAATCAACATTCCAATCCCACAGATGGAATCCACCCTGCCCCAGTAGAACATTGCGATATGCGGATTTGAGATACGGCTTGCTGCCGTACGGAGTACGAACGAGACTGGTTTTGACACCTGCCACTTTATTCAAGCTTTCATTGGCCTGCTGCATCTCTTTCAAACCACTGTATGCGGATTTATAAAATTTACCGGGAACATGCGTTACGCCGTGCAAGCCCAATCCATGTCCGTCTGCAACAATACGCTTGGTCGCCTTCTGAAACTTCACCATCTGAGGTCCCAGCATGAAGAATGTCGCCTTGGCGTTGTACTGATCCAAGATATCCAGTAATTGTCCCGTGTGGGCGGTCGGCCCATCATCGAAAGTTAGATATATGATCTTGGAGCTCGCTTTATTTCCGGCATTCTTGGATGCGGATGGTGCAGCTGAAGCCGATTGCGGCAATAGCAATGGAATAATCAATAGAATAGCAAGTGCAGTGATGAACGTTTTACGAATATGTAGCATAATAAAAGTCTCCCTTATGTCTTGTATTTCCCCGGGTGTCTATGTTTCTCTCATTGCAGCCCTTGGCGATAATCCTAATACTATCAAAAAGAGTGCGTCCCATTCTCGCTTCAAATGCTACGTTCGAGTTACACTTTTGTCAGATTACCCAAAAAAATAAAACGAATTTGATAGATTTGCTCGAAAAAGAACATCCGTCGGGATAGATCCATATTGACATATATTCTATTAACCCAAATTGTGGTTTCTGATAGATTCATTTCTGGAATTTAAATGAAGCAAGCGAAGAAGCTTAAAATGGTATAACAAAAAAGCCTGCTCAAGAGCAGACTTTTCATATGTAGATCAATTTTCTTGTCGTTCGGATCAATCCTGATTGCTTTGCTTCGTCTCCTCTTACTCTGCAGGAGCTGTAAACGAACGTTTACCAAATTCAGCGTCCAGCATGTAGAAAGCATTGCTGTCTTTTTCGATGCGGCGCAGCTTCTGGATGATATTATCAAACAGAGCTTCCTCTTCGACCTGCTCATCGATGAACCATTTCAGGAAATACATCGTGGCATGTTCACGCTCATTGAGAGCAATGTCAGCCAGATTGTAGAATTTCTTCGTATTTTGCTGCTCGTGTGCATATCCGTGTTCAAACACGTCCAGCATGGAGGAATATTCATTCTTCGGCTCTGGCAATGCAGCAAGGGTTGCACGTTGTCCGCGGTCATTCAGGAATTTGTATATTTTCATCGCATGGAACCGCTCTTCCTCAGCTTGTACGATGAAAAAGTTGGCAAATCCGTCCAAGCTTTCGCCGGAACAGTATGCGGCCATCGCCTGATATACGTGAGCCGAATAAAATTCGAAGTTCATCTGTTCGTTCAAAGCTTCTGTCAACTCTTTACTCATTAGGGATACACCTCATTCTTTCTCTAGGGATGGTTTTATTTTATCATAACGTCCACACGACTGATATCGAAATTTCTACAAAATTCGCCAATGACTGATTGCATCTCTTCCTATATAATTACATAGTTCTCGCTCTAAAATTATTTCATTCTGGAAGGCAGGCCATTTTATTTCATGAACACATCTTCTTCGCAGCTCAAAAAAACGATAGGCATGCCGCAAGCTGTTGCGCTTTATATAAGTGCAGTTCTCGGTTCAGGTGTCCTGATTGTACCCGGACTTGCTGCCGAACTCGCAGGACCGGCTTCACTTCTCGCCTGGGGAGGCATGGTGCTGCTCATTCTTCCGCTTGCCCTGTCCATGGGATTACTTTCGGCCCGTTACCCCGACGCAGGCGGTGTATCACACTTCGTTACCCTCGCTTTTGGACAACGGGCAGGAGCCATAGTTGGCTGGTTCTTTCTAATGTCCGTTCCCATCGGTGCTCCTGTAGCTGCCCTTACAGGTGCAGGCTATATGACAGCTGCGCTGGGACTCGGGGAAGGATACAGAACAGCGATTGCCGCCCTCATGCTGGCGGTTGGACTGATCATTAACATCGTGGGCATGCAGGTCGCCGGAAAGGTACAGATTGGGGTTGTGCTGGCGATTCTTATCGTGCTTGTCATGGCATTTGTGTTCGCAATTCCGAATATGAAATCCATACATTACACACCCTTTATGCCGAGTGGCTGGGTCAGCGTGGGACAGGCTGGAGCCATTCTGTTCTGGTGCTTTATCGGTTGGGAAGCTGTATCTCACCTGTCTGAAGAATTTACTGATCCCCGCAAGGCCGCTATTAAAGGCGTAACGATTGCAGCCATCATTGTAGGTGTGCTCTATTTCTTGACTGCACTGGCGACAGTCGGAACTCAAAGCTATCTCCATGGCGGAGCAGATGTCTCTCTCGTATGGATTATTAGTCAGGCTCTCGGTTCCTGGGGTGGATTACTTGCTGGGCTGACTGGCATATTTATTTGCACCGCTACCGTCATTGCATATGCTGGTGCTGCATCCCGAGTCGCCTATGCACTGGCAAGACAAGGATCTGCACCGCAGTGGATGTCCCGCTTATCCCCTCGGTATCATACACCCATTGCTGCAATCGGCTTCCTGGCCATCTGTTTTACTCTGGTGTTGTGCATATACGGATCAGGTCTCGTGTCACTCACGACACTGATTCAGCTACCCAATGCAACCTTTATTCTCACCTATCTTGGCGGATGCGCAGCCGGAATACGTTTACTCAAGGGCAGTCGTACTGGGGTAACCATCAGTTGGATTTCCTTTGTGGCGACGGCCATTGTGTTCCCTTTTGCCGGGTGGGCCGTTCTCTACCCTGTGGTGATCGTTGTCCTCTATGGCCTAGTCAGCCGCAAACAACAAGACAAAATATAAACAAAAAAAGCTCTGCCGGTATGGCAGAGCTTCCTTTATTCATCTTGAATAAATCATTATACCAGGAACGCTTTGGAGATGATAACCAACAGGATGAACAGAACCAGAATGGCACCTACAGAAGTAAAACCTCCGTATCCGTAGCCTCTTGCTTCTCCACCTAATACTTCGCTCATTGACCGTACCTCCTCTGCAACAGGTATGGGTTATCTTATGCAGGGAGAATAGATTTGACAGGGCTGATGCCCTGTTTCAGATCCAGTTTATCATTTTTTCTTCTTTTCAATACCGTGGAGAATCAATACGCATAATATCAAGGAACGGCACTTTGGCCGTAAATTCTTCCTCTGTATACTCCACATGCACTAGCCGGGTACGTGAATCCAGCTTCACAATAACCCCTTGAACCTGATCTTCCTTGCCCCATACGGTCAGCAACACTTCCGAACGTTCATGAAACGCTTCAACTAATTGGTTCCCCAGCTCTTCCAGTTCAAACTCGTCCCGGGTAGGTCTTTTTGCAACTTTTGCTTTTGCCAATGTAGCGGCCTCCTCTATAGCTAATCCGACGTCCCGAATCCACGGGTTATTTGCCGAGGTCATATTTAATTAGTATACCATTCATTCCCGTTCGTGTAATGTCGGGACTCCATAATGAAGCAAAAAAAACCTTACATTTACAGAGAAAGCTATTGTTTCCCTTCATTCATCGCCATCTTCAACAATAATGGTGTATACATTCGAAATGGACTTTCCTGAATGCCTCTGACCGTTCCACTCGTAAGTATACATTGCAGTTACGGTACCCTGCTGGATTCCCAGTTGTTCAGCGGAGGATATTTGTGCAACGTAAGTAACCCATCTCTCCGCTCCAGGTTCCATCTCACCCAAATGTAAATATCTTGGTGAAGAATACTTTGAAATGATCGCTCGATCGGATACTTCTGCTTCCCCAATCCATTTGGCACCTGGAGGGAGCACATCACCCAACTGCACCCGTGCAGACCAGGTTCCTTTATTGGTCACATGTACATGAAAAGTTACATTTCCTCCCCTTTCAATCAAGTCGGGCTTCACTTCCACATGGACCGAAATGATGGGATGCTTCAACTGAATGACAGCCGAATTGGAGGTAATAATTCGTTGCACAGAACGAGAATCTGGCAAACGAAAGGTATAGCTCAGGCGAGCCTGATTCATCAGTTCGAAGACTCCAGGCACACCCTGATCCTGCTCTGCAAGATTCACTTCAAATTGGATATTAACCGTAGATCGTGCAGTCAACGTTCCGATATTAATGCCTTTGACCGGACTTGTTCCACGCCGCTTCACACCGTTCCACCCGAGGCTTCCCTCAACATAGCGCATACCTGACGGAAGAAAATCTGTCACGATAGCATCTACTGCAAAAGAACCTTCATTGTGTACCGTTATTTGGTATTGAACGGTATCCCCAGGAGTTGCGATGGATGGATTCACACTTTTCGCAATCGATATTCGAGGTTGAATGACGTTCAAAGTTGCTACGTTCGAGTATACAATCTCCAACGTGTCACCTGAAACGTACTCTAGAGTTGCCTGAATTGTTAAATTTTCAGCTATGCTTCCTCCCGTGACCTGTACTCGAAATTGAATTGGAACAGATTCTTCGGGCAGCACCTCGCCTATCATAATTCCGGAGTCAGGCGTCGTCTCGGGAACAAAAATCTCATTCACAATGACACTTCCCGGTAGAAATTCAATACCTTTGGGTAATGGGATCGTTACCCTGGCATCGTTTCCTATTATAAAACCCGGGTTACTCACCAAAAGGTTGTAAGTGACAATATCTCCGACAAAGGTTTGCACACGATCTGCATTCAAAACCAACGACAGACTTGACGACACCAGGTTTACTTCTACCACGTTGGAGTTCTCTTCCCCCTCAACCATTCGTCCATCCGGCGTCACAAACGTATAACGTATCTTCGCTTGATTCACCAGTTTCAAGGCCTGAGGAAGACCGACGATGATCACCTGAAAATGAATTCGCAACGTCGCACCAGGTACGATTTCCTGCGCTGGAATCCCGCTCTCTGGCGAAACTCCCGGCAGCGGAGTGCCATCCAGGAGTACACTGTTGGGGAGAAGTGAAGTTTCCGACGAGAGCGAATCCAACACATGGACCATGGCAGCACAATTACCCGAATTCACAATTTCAATCAGATAGGTCAGTGTCTGCCCCAGAGCAGCCTCAGCAACATTGCAAAACTTGTGAACCTCCAGCCTGGGACCGATCCATGGTGTAACTACTGTATTAGAGTAGGCCACCTGTTCCAGTTCAGTCGTACCCGAGCTGAATCGAACCAGTGACTGATTCTGTAGCATGTGGGACAACGGACCGGAAGATTGGCTCATATCACCACGACCTCCACTCTGAATGTAACGGTAACCGAAGCACCAGCAGCAATCGAACCAAGTGTTATTCCTGTATTCGGATTCCCAGTAGGCCTTGCCACCCCATCCACCGTAACACTTCCCGCCACAAATACGGTGCCTGTAGGTACAGGGTCTACCATAACCACATTATTGACCACCTCGATGCCACTATTGGTTACAACAATGGTATAGGTGATCACATCGCCAACAACAGCATCAACTGCACTCGCGCTTTTGACCACAACGACATTGGGTGCAGATACAGGAATCACCAGAACGTTAGAGGATACCGTGCCCGTCAACTGACGTCCATCCGGCGGACTAAATGTATAATTCGCTACCGCCTGATTGACCAGCTGCTGATTCTGCGGCAATGAATCCACAGTAACTTCCAGCGTGACCGTTACATTAACGGACCCTCCTGGAGGTATTGCACCAACAACGATCCCTGATTCCGGATTCGCCCCAGGCTGTGGAACACCATCAATCAGGACGCTGTTTGGAAGTAGGACTGCTCCATTCGGAATATTATCCGTAAGTGTCAGATTGGCTGCTAAATTCCCACTGTTGGAAATGGAAAAAGAATAGGTGATGATGTCACCGATGGTCGCATTGGACGTACTCGCTGTTTTGGTTACGGCAATAATTGGCTGATAAATTGGCGTTACCACGGTATTCGAATAGGCAGCTCCCGAGAATACACCCGATGTGAAACTTACCGATGACTGACTGCTCACTTGCGGTGGTGCAGGCAGCGTGTTGACCCGAACCGCATACGATACAGATACAGATGCTCCAGGTGCCAAAGAACCAAGAGCTATACCCAGTGTCGGGTTAGCCGAGAGACGCTGAACGCCGTCAACCAGGACACTGCCCGTGACAAAAGTAACAGCCGAACTAATTGGATCAGTTAAGACAACATTGTTGACAGGATCAATTCCGTTATTGGTTACGACCATCTCATATACAATCGTATCACCCACTACAGCATCAATTACCGGTGTCGTCTTGACGACACTGACATTTGGAGCAGACACCTGAATATTGAGAGCATTGGACGTAAGACTGCCTGCCAGTGTTCTTCCATCCGGCAGCGTGTAGGAATAGGTTGCTGAAGCTTGATTGGTTATGGCCTGGCTTAAAGGGAGGGTGATGATCACGACCGAGAACGTGACTACAGTTGTTGTGGAGACTACACCCAGTGGAATCCCTGAAGCCGGATCGGCTCCTGGTGCTGAAGCCCCATTAATAATGACGCTATTCGGCACAAGTTCTGTTCCTGCCGGAATGGTATCCGTTAACGTGACAGATGCCCCAAAGTTCCCTGCATTGGTGATCGCGATGCTGTAAACGACAGTATCCCCTACCGTTGCAACAGCATGGTCTCCCGTTTTGACTGCCGACAGAATCGGTTGGTATACCGGGGTAGTGACCGTATTAGAAAATGTAGTAGCTGAAAACACACCTGATGTAAAGCTCACCGTAGACTGATTGTTTAATACTGCACTGGATGGGAGTGCTGTAACCTGCACACTAAACACAACGGTCACGGTAACTCCAGGCGCGATGGAACCAAGCGTTATTCCGGTTGAAGGATTAACACCCGGTCGAGGAACACCATCAATAAACACGCTGTTTGCTGTAAGAACAGTACTTGCCGGCAATGCATCCGTGAATACCACATTACTGACAGTCGCTATTCCGTTATTAGTTACTGCAATGCTGTACGTTACGACATCACCAACAGATACAGCCGTAGATGTCGTAGATTTCACTACATCGACATCGGGAGCCGACACTGAAATGGTAAGTATATTAGACAAAACAGAACCCGTGATGTTGCGTCCGTCAGGCAGCGTGAAGGAAAGAGCAACCGAAGCCTGATTCACCAGCTGTTGCGGGGTCGGCAAAGTATCAATAACTACGGAAAAGGTAACCGTTGTTGTTGCCCCAGCAGCAACAGTGCCCGCCGGAATGCCTGTTGCAGGATTGGCTGCAGGTAATGGCTGACCATTTACAATCACACTGTTCGGAACAAGAATGGTTCCTGCAGGGATATTGTCCGTCAGGTTAATCTGGGCACCATAGTTCCCCTGATTGTTGACGGTAACTGTGTAACTGACGGTATCCCCAACGGTAGCATTTTGTGTACTCGCCGTTTTTTGTGCGGAGAGAATAGGTTGGAACACCGGTGTTACCACAGTATTGGAGAACGTTGTGCTTGAGAATGCCCCAGAGGTAAAACTCACTGTGGATCTATTGCTTAATTGTCCACTTGACGGGATCGCATTGACATTGATACTGAAAGTGACAGTAGCGGACGTTCCGGGAGCGAGCGTACCTAGCGATATCCCCCCTGCCGGATTGGAAGCAGGCTGCACTACCCCATTTATAGTGACACTACCTGCAACAAAAGAGGCCCCCGCAGGAATTGGATCCGAAAACTGAATATTGTTCACCGGTTCTATTCCGCTATTCGTTACCAAAATGGAGTAAGTAACTGTATCCCCTATGGCAGCCGCAGTCGAAACTGTACTTTTAACTACGGCAACGTTTGGCGACGAGACTGGAAACGTCAGTGTATTTGAAGTGGCTGTCCCTGTTAACGTTCGCCCGTCAGGAGGTGTGAATGTATAAGATGACGTCGCAAAATTGCTAAGTTGCTGTGGAGATGGAAGCGAATTTACAACAACCGCAAAAGTAACAACAGCTGTCGCTCCCGCTGCCACAATGCCTACCGGAATCCCCGTTCCTGGTGTCGCTCCAGGCTGTGGCACACCAGATACCACGAGGCTGTTGGGTACAAAAGTTGTGACAGCAGGAATCGTATCCGTCACTGTAACGTTTGCCTCAAGATTGCCTGTGTTACTGACAGTTACTGTGTATACAACTGTGTCGCCTACGGTCGCATTTACTGTATTTGCTGTTTTGATGAGTGAAATTTGCGGTTGTATAACCGGAGTCTGTGTTGTATTGGATGATGATGACCCCGAAAATGAAC
Source organism: Paenibacillus sp. FSL W7-1088 (assembly GCF_037969855.1). NCBI lineage: Bacteria > Bacillati > Bacillota > Bacilli > Caryophanales > Paenibacillaceae > Paenibacillus > Paenibacillus sp. FSL W7-1088. The sequence goes on along the minus strand of NZ_CP150216.1, from coordinate 2,971,927 downwards.
CGGATGTGAAGCTGACCGTCGACTGATTGTTAATCTGTGAAGGGATCGGCATAGTAATCGTCACCTCAAAAGTTACGGTAACCTCGGCTCCTGGAGCCAACGTACCGATTGGAATGCCGGCAGTCGGATTGGAGAGCGGGAAGGAAGTCCCGTTCACAATGACGCTTCCGGGTACAAATGGGGTATTCGGAGGAAGAGGGCTGACATATACCACATTGTTAACGGCTACTGTTCCGTTGTTACGAATAACAGATGTGTATCGAATGACATCCCCGACCACGCCGTAATCTACATTGTCACTGTTTACGATCGTGACATTGGGCAAGGATACGGGAATATTAACGGTATTTGATGACGAAGAACCGGCAACTGTTCTCCCACTTGGAAGAGTGTAAGCAAATGATGCAACCGCTTGATTAGTCAACTGCCTTGAATTAGGCAAACTTGTGACCGTGGCAACAAAGGTGACCGTTACGTTCGAGCCTGCAGCGATCGACCCCAAATTAATTCCTGTTACCGGGCTAACACCTGGTGTAGGTACGCCATTAATAATGACGCTGTTTGTACTGAATACAGCCCCGGCAGGGATCGGATCAGTCAAGGTAACCGTTGCAGTAATATTGCCTGAATTGTTGACTTGGATGGAGTAATTAAAAGAGTCCCCTACCGTTAAATTCGAGGTACTCGCAGTTTTTGCTACTTGTATCACTGGTTGGTATATAGGTGTATTCACCGTGACAGATGATGAAACGCCATTAAAGCTGCCTGATGTAAATGCTGCACTTGCCCGGTTGCTGACTGAACCTGTGGACGGAACGGATGTCACTATTGTTTGATAGGTCACCGTAACACTGCTCGAGCTGTTCAATACACCGACAGCAATGCCCGAAAGTGGACTTGCATTTTTTGCAGCAGTTCCATTAATTGTGACACTGCCGGAGACGAATTCCGAACCGGTTGGCGTATCCGAGATCACCAGATTTTGTACCGCACTGCTCCCTGCATTTGTTGCAACAACCGTGTAGGTCAGTACATCCCCTACAGTGGCGTCCGGCGTACTTACTGTTTTGCTTATGGATATATTGGGGCTTGATGCAGGTATGCGAACGACATTGGATAAACTGCTTCCTGAGAGATTTCGTCCACTCGGAAGCTGGTACGTATAACTAGCGGCCCCCTGATTCTCCAGCGTTGGCGGCGATGGAAGTGTCGTGAGTGAAGTTCGGAACACAATCGTTGATGTTGCTCCTGGCAGCAAACTTCCCAATGTTATCCCGGTTAATGGGCTGGCCCCAGGACGCGCAGTCCCATTCACGGTTACCGAATCCGGGATAAACGTCAAACCTGAGGGTATCGTATCGGTTACATTTACTTGAGTCGCTATGGTTCCGTTGTTCGTTACCACAAGTGTGTATGAAATCTGATCTCCCAGTGTCGCATTGGTTTCGCTCGCCAACTTGTTAATGCCGATTGCCGCCTGGTATACAGGGGTTGTAATGGAATTGGAGTTGGAAATCCCCGTGAACGCACCTGAGCTATAAGACACGGAAGCCCGGTTGACCAGCGAACCTGAAGCGGGCAGCGACTGCACATTAACCTGAAATGTCACCGTGGCAGAACTTCCGGCTGCCAACGTTCCTAGCGAAATTCCACTGCTCGGATTGGCCGATGGTGCGACAGTTCCTCTGACGGTCACACTGCCAGGTACGAATGTAGTTCCAACAGGGAGAGCATCCGTGAGTACCACATTGTTAATCACCTCGATACCGCCATTGGTAGTAACTACGGTGTACGTATACGTCTCTCCAACTGCAACATCAGTGACTGAAGCCGATTTTAATGTTGTTACATTGGGCAATGTAACGGGAATCGTCAAAGTATTCGAGGCTAATATGCCGTTAATAGTTCGACCATCAGGAGAGTTAAAGGAATAGGAGGACGTGGCCTGATCCACCAGGGTTGGAGGCGTTGGCAAGCTTGTTACAAGTACTTGAAAGGTTACAGTATTTGTACTTCCTGCCGCGAGACTCCCCAAATTAACGCCAGTTGCAGGATTCGCGCCAGCGATCACATTTCCATTCAGTCGGAAGCTGCCCGCCACGTACGAGCTGCCGCTCGGGATGTTATCTGTTAATGTAACGTTGGCAGCAACATTCCCCCCGTTGTTTACCTGAAGCGTATACGTGACCTGATCACCCACTGTGGCATTGGTTGTACTCGCCGACTTCACTATGGACAGGTTCGGTGAATAAACAGGAAGAGTAGAGTTATTGGACGGTATTACTCCCGTAATCACTGAACCCCCAGCAACACTTTGGAACGTAAAGGCGGCATTCGCTGAATTCACCAATTGTAATATGCTTGCATCCTGGGCAATGAGCGCACGATAGGTTACAACAATACTGCTAGAGAGGTTTAATGAACCAAGCGGAATGCCTGCAGTGACATCGAGTGTTGGGCGGGACACACCAGCGACGGTTACACTCCCTGGAATGAAGGTGAGACCTACAGGTAATGAATCAGATAGCACAACGCTGGCGGCACTGGCTGTACCTGCATTACTGACAGTAACGGTATAGAGAACGCTGTCCCCCGCTACCGCACCGGAAGCAGCGGAAGCCTTGGCTACTGTAATTTTGGGCGCATTAATATCAACCTGAATCGCATTGGCGTTGACAATGTAAGCATCCCCGGAGGTCGTTAACGTTAACACCGCAGAAGACTGGTTGTTGATCAGTCTCGCTGACACATCCACATTGGTAATATCCCAGCCTTGACGTCCGCCGATAATATTGGTACCTGGGGCGCCGTTCGTCTGGTTCCGCGTGCCAAAAGTCCCTGTTGTATTAAGCGTTCCTGTATCGCCATTGATTTGGGAAGCAAAAAAGTTTGCAGCCAGGTTGTTTGGTCCAGACAACGCAACCGAAGTTGCCGAGGTTGGCCCGAATAATGCCTGATCCCCGGTCCTATTCGCGTCCCCCTCCTGCGCACTGAACAATGCCCTTCCTCCCAATGCACCTGAAAGCGGAGTGGCAAATCCAGTCAGTGTGGTAACCACTGGCGCCGAGGTAGATTGGACAAGTACACCACCTGCACGCAAGGACATGTTGCGAAAGGGCAGGCTGGGGTTCTGATAAATGACTCCAAGTGTCCAGCCTGCATGATTGGCTGTAGCATCATTGGTGATGACAATCGTTCCTACAACTGCTCCGATGGTATATGTACCGGCTCCCCCATTTTGTACAAGCGAAGTAACATTGGCTGAACGCACATAACCAGAAGCGCCGTTCCCCAAATCAAATTGATTATAAGTAGCCGGGTCAGGAGTAACACTGGATGTACCTGCTGGTGTAATAAACGTAACCGGATTGTTGATTGCAGCACTCAGATTGACTGTCCCATTGATGTAACTTCCACCCCAGATCAATTCTGCATACAAGACAGTGCTGCCAGCAGGAAGAACAAGTATCGCCGCTGAACTGTTGCTCTGGTACAGACTCGTGGTTCCTAGCGGATAGGTTCCGTACTGGACGGAGGCATTCGTTGTCGTAAAAGCTCCAATACTGTCCTGTGTTCCGGGTACTCCGGCTGTGTCCGAACGACTCAGTCCGAGCGTATTTCCTGTAAATGTAATTGCTCCCGTAGCATTAACGGTTGAACGAACGATAAGAGGAATGGATCTCACCTCCCCTTCATCATAATTGGAATCATATGAATTGGAGCCTTCACACACAGTCTATGAGCCTGATTTGGATTTTTGTTTGTCCTACAAAAGAACTTTATGCGCTTTGTCGTTATGTAAGGTTTGTTTTCATAAAAATAATTAAATGATTTGCGTTTCGTGCAATGTGTTTTATAATTAAAATATACGAGAGCGGCGTCTGTCGTATCATTATGATGCAGTCAGCGGTGATATATTGAAGAGTCCACATTCACACAGCAACCATATCCCAACCGAGTACGAATTCAAGCATTCCAAATGGATCAAAAAAATGCTTCGTGCTTACTGGGTCGTCGTTTTAACGCATGTTGTCATTCAAATAGGCTGCTTTCTGTTTCTCGATTATGATCGCACTCCGGAAGACTTCATGATCCATGTATTGTTTTTGCCTACGTTAGCCAGCGCTTTCGCCATTCTGATTGCTAGTTGGGTGGAACGCCGTTTCAGCTTTTTCTCCTTCTATTCCATGTCCATGGCCAGCACGGTGATTGCCTGGACCATCATTCGTGTCAATTACGATATCCGCATTATACTGGCCATATGTCTGTTGCCGATCTTTGCTTCGGTTCTGTTCTTCAACAAGAGACGGGTATGGACGGTGTGCCTCATGCAGATGATTGGTTATATCATCGTACTCTGCGACCCAGACTATCGGCTGTACTTATCTTCGTTTGACATGGTATCCATTCCGGCATTTCTCATTGTAGGTACATATGTTGCACAGTTAATTGTTACGAGCGGCGTTGAGGTACTGGATGATCTGCAGGCCAGTATGCTCGCCAAGCAGGATCTGATTGTCCGAAACGCAATTATGACCAAGCAGTCCAAGACAGACGGGTTAACCAATCTGTATAATCAAAGCTCCTTTAAGGACTACTATGAGAAAGCGTTTGAGTATGCCAATAATGGCATGAGTCTACATTTAGCTCTGATTGATATTGATAACTTTAAGTCAATTAATGATACATATGGGCATCGAGTGGGAGACGCCATTCTGGAGAGAGTCTCTCTGGTCATTCAGGAGAACATCACATCAAGCGATATCGCGGCGCGTTACGGTGGAGAAGAATTTGCACTGTTAATGTTTGAGCAGCCTTTCGAGCAGGCATATGCCTTGGTGGAACAGATCCGCAAGAAGATCGCACGTCTCGTTCATAAGGAGCTTGAAGGCGCTTATATTACGGTAAGTGTCGGACTCAAAAGCTACAGCGCCCATCTGTCCAAGGACAAGCTGTTTGAGGAAGTGGATGCGTGTCTCTATGCCGCCAAACGAACGGGGAAAAATAAAACGATGACGTCCCTTGATCTGGTTTAGTCCTCAAAAAAACGCAAAAAGTAGTGCTGCTCACCGGGAACCGGCTGTACAGCACTACTTTTTTTTACTGAAATCGTCACTCCGAATTTATCGGTTCACTCTGCCCATTCCCAGCGATGTGTATTTTGCTCCAGCTTTGGGTGGAGCTTAACAGGCTCTCCATCAATAATCAGTCGTACTTCTTTAATCCAATCTTTGAACGAATCAAATGATGCAAACTGATTTGCCATCTCCACCGTGAGATACAAGAAATGGGGAGCCGGATATTCCTCTGCCATATGACGCAGGGCTGCTTCGATCGGCGTATACTTCTTTCGCTTGCCTTCCCAGCCTTCGACCCGTACGCGGGAGGATGCATGCTCCCTTCTCCAGTTATGAAGACGGTCTTCCCTTTTGTAAAAAGGCTGCACACCATCTTTGCTCATCCGCTTCACTGTATTCTCATGCAGCGGATAAAGCACAAGTTGCACAAAAGACCGTGTGTCCGCAATAGCAGCGGCACGTTCAAGCTGCTCATCCGTTACGTGCTCAAATGAATCATAGAAAATCAACGTGCCTTTCCGGGTAGCCGGCGGTGGTTCATAGCCATAGGGTACATTGGTATATTTTCCAGACATCTCATCGCTCCTTGCCTGTATGCTGAACAGTGACCTGCTACGTTACATTATATTATTCTCTACCTGTGTTCTTCCATTCTGGATAGAATGTCATTCTATTTTTGCCTGCACGTTTCGATTCATACAACGCCTCATCTGCCATGCGAATAATTTCACTCGGATTACCACTGTTGGCAGGATATTCAGCACCGCCAATGCTGCAGCCAATATGAATCCGCTCATATTCGATAATAAACGGCTTGTTTAGTATCTGTATAATATCTTCTGCATAAGCACGTGCTTCTCCTCTAGAATCTTCTCCCACTGAGCGGAAAACAATGAGGAACTCATCTCCGCCAAGCCTGACTGTGATCCCCTTATCCTGCTTAAAACTGGATAAACGCTGTGCCACTTTTTGCAGCAGAATGTCTCCGGTCTGGTGACCGAGCGTATCATTCACGCTTTTGAAGCCGTCCAAATCAATATACAGGAAAGTCAAGGTATGATCTGTACTTTCCGATTCGAGTGATTCCTCCAAATATACTTCCAGCGCAGTTCGATTGGGCAGACCCGTCAGTTGATCATAATGCGCAAGATTTTGCATGACCACCAGCTCTGAATCCTTATTCCTTAGCGAATTCAGCATATCCCTGAGGGAACGCGACAGCACTTCAATTTCCCTGAAGCCCCGATTTTCCGGAATCTGTACTTGTTCTCCGGCACCAAGTCGATTCGCTACCTGAGTCAGCCTTGCAATCGGAGCGGAGATTTGGCGGGAGATTAGCCAGCCAATCAGCGCGAACAGAACGGTAACAGCCAGTCCTGCCCATACATTGAACCAAAGCATATCTGATACGGAAGAAAACGCCGTTGATTTGAGCTGACGAATAACTACGGTCCATCCAAGACCCGGATAATCCAGATGGCCCTGACTGGTTGCAAATCCTGTAACATATTCTTGCCCGTCTGGCCACTCTTCTATGGACCAGGTGCTTTTATTCTGCCTCGCCGTTGTAATACCCGTTAGTTTCAGTGGTTGGCCAATCCATTCTTTTGGACCAAGCAGCACCGTATTTTCCTTTTGGCTGACAATAAACATCTCAATGTCCTTTTCCTCATGTTTCAACGGTTCCAGGACACTTTCCTCTACTTCCTTCGCCCAAGCCCAACTCAAATGTGCGGCCAGCACGCCAGCAATCTCTCCGTTCTTGTATTTCACCGGAAAGCTGATATCGACAAATTGCAGTGGTTCGCCAGTTGGGTTGGGAAGCAGCTTCGCCAGAAGGACAGCATCATGAACATCTCCAATAAATTTACCCTTGATGCCCTCCTGGTACACAGGTCTATCCGATAAATTTTCACCATGCAATATGCCGTCTGTGGAAGCCAGCACTTTTCCTTTTGGATTTATGAATCCAACCCATGAGAAAGTGGGAAAGCTATCTTGAAGCTGATTGAGCAGCATCTGCATTTCGGCAGGTTCGAAGCGGTCCTCCAGGGCAATCATTCGCCCCAGCAGTTCCAACTCCCCTGAACGCGTCCACATGAAACGGTCCAGCTTGTCCGAGGTCTGAGAAGCTGTGCTCGTCAGCGAGTGACCAATTTCGGTTTCCACAGCGACAGAGGATTTCTGGCTGAGAATATACCCAATCGTCAATGTGACCAGCAGGGATAAAACGCCAAAGGTCATGGTTAGTACAGTTTTAAGTTTAAATGACATCATTGCCTCCAATAAACGGTGAAACCAGCTTGCTTTTTTCAACATCATTCCTGCTGTTAAGAACTACGGGATGTCACCTGTTCGTTTTTATCTTTATCGGAAATAATGTCTTTTTTCATTATATAGATCCATACAATATGGGAACGATATTCACACCGTGTTTCTTCCATTCAAAGAATAGTCACGATTCTGTATATACATACTTGGGTTATGAATATAGAGAGCAAGCATGCTCACAGAGCCATATGGGCAATGTTTGCCACAACAAAGAGCATTAGAAATTCAGTCATTGGGGGTGTAATGTTGAGCCTGCTTCATGTTGTTGTAATTCTGCCTTTTGCCGCTGGGATTGTACTCGCCATGCTGCATCGATTCTTCCGTAAAATACATATGGGATGGCTGGTTTTACTTGTCCCAGCCCTATTATTTGTTTATTTTGCGAGCCTCGTACCCGCCGTGTCTCAGCGGAATACGGTATCCGGGTATATCCCCTGGATTCCGTCACTGGACATTGGATTTAATCTATATCTGGATGGTCTAAGTTTGCTGCTGACACTGTTAATCACCGGAATAGGAACATTGGTGGTTCTCTACTCCATTTTCTACATGGATACCAAAGAAGCCTTAAACCGCTTTTACCTGTATCTGTTGATGTTTATGGGAGCCATGCTTGGCGTGGTGCTGTCAGACAATATGATTGTGCTGTATGGATTCTGGGAGTTGACCAGTATTACGTCTTTTCTGCTGATCGCTTTTCACTACAAACGTAAAGAATCCACCTCCGGCGCACAGAAATCGTTCCTTATTACCGTATTTGGCGGATTCGCCATGCTTGCCGGATTCATGCTGATGTACCTCATGACGGGCACGTTCAGCATCCGGGCAACCATTACGGAATGGGGACAGATTCAGGACAGTGCACTGTTCTTGCCTGCTCTTGTGCTGATTCTGATCGGAGCTTTTACGAAATCAGCGCAGTTCCCGTTCCACATCTGGCTGCCTGACGCCATGGAAGCTCCAACACCCGTCAGCGCCTATCTGCATTCGGCGACCATGGTGAAGGCGGGGCTGTATGTCGTCGCCCGGTTTACACCCATCTTTGGTGGACAGGGATTATGGTTCTGGCTTGTCACCGGGGTTGGACTGCTCACCCTTTGTTATGGATCATTCCTTGCCGTGAAAAAAAATGACCTTAAGGCGATCCTGGCCTATTCTACCATCTCACAGCTTGGTCTGATCATGTCTCTGCTCGGCGTTGGCTCTGCGGCCATCTATTTCGGATATGGCGAATCCTCCGCGATTTACACGGTTGCCATTACGGCAGCACTGCTTCATCTGTTCAATCACGCTACCTTCAAGGCGGCACTGTTCATGGTCGTTGGCATTGTGGATCATGAGACAGGCACGCGGGATATAAGGAAACTCGGCGGACTTGCTTCATTTATGCCAGTGACCTTTATGGTAGCGCTCGTCGGAGCACTCGCCATGGCCGGAATTCCGCCGTTTAACGGATTTCTGAGCAAGGAGCTGTTCTTCCAGGCTATGGTGGAAGTAACACATCTCCGCATCTTTGGACTCGGATCATGGAGTGTACTCTTGCCTGTCTTCGCCTGGCTCGCAAGTGTGTTCACTCTGATCTATGCGCTTATTATTGTGTTCAAAACGTTCCTCGGTCGCACCCGCAGCGAGATCCCTGCCGAGAAGCTGCATGAAGCTCCCGTTGGCATGTTGATCCCTCCGGTTATTCTCGGGTTACTCGTGATCATATTCGGTCTATTCCCGAATCTGCTGGCTGGATCATTAATTGAACCGGCGATGGCTGCTGTACTTCCATCGCTGCTGAACGGGAATGAGCACTTTGATGTTCATTTCTCCCTATGGCATGGCTTCACACCGGAATTAATCATGACCCTGGGTGTAATCGCCCTCGGTATTACATTGTACAAACTGCTGCCGCGCTGGAGAACGATTTATGAGCACTATCCGCAAGGGTTAACGATAAACAATATGTACCATGTCATACTCGATAATCTTCAGCATTATGCACGCAAATGGACGGAAGCCTATATGAATGGCTCGGTTCGTAATTACCTGGTATACATTTTCTCGTTCACCGTTGCACTGCTGGTTTATGCCTTTTTCCGCTCAGGGGAAAACATCACCTGGAATTTCAAGGGCAACGCCCCATTCTCTTTCTATGAAGCAGTACTGCTCGTCGCACTGATTGCAGCAGCGGTTTCGATCCCTTTTGCCAAGAACAGACTATCTGCAGTCATTATGACAGGCGCAGTGGGCTACCTCGTCACATTGCTGTTCGTGCTGTTCCGAGCGCCGGATCTGGCATTGACCCAGATGATTGTCGAAACGGTATCCGTTGCACTGTTCCTGCTCTGCTTCTATCATCTGCCCGAACTGCAACGGGGCAAATCAAGCCGCCGCTATCTTAGTGTGAATATGGTCGTTGCCATTGCGGTAGGCGTGGTTATGACCTTTGTTGCATTAGCTGCGAGCGGAACCGCGTCACTGGAGAGCATTTCCGACTTTTTCATTCAGGAAAGTTACAATCTGGCTGGCGGCAAAAATGTCGTCAACGTGCTGCTGGTGGACTTCCGTGGTTTCGATACCCTTCTGGAGATTATGGTACTCGGGGTAGCTTCATTGTCCATCTACTCCATGATTAATCTGAATCTCGAAGCGAGGGACCTTGGTGCTAGACTGAAATTCCGCAAGAAAGAACAGACTGAAGAAACCGAAGAAGATACGGATGACAAATCGGACAATACGAAAAAGTATGGCAACCGTGAACGCAGCTCGTCAACGTGGGATACCGTTCCACTCCAGAGCAACGATGTGTTGTTGCAAACGACGACCAAAGTTGTTGTCTTTATCATTCTGACTTTCGCGCTGCATTTGTTCTTCGCAGGACATCATAACCCGGGTGGCGGGTTCATTGGCGGTCTGGTCACCGCTGCGGGTCTCGTGTTAATTGCGCTGGCATTCAGTACAGATACTGTACGCAAAGCGTTACCTATCGATTTCCGCACCATGACGGCCATCGGGCTGGGCATTGCCTTATTGACTGGAGCAGGCTCGTTTTTGTTCGGCGCACCTTTCCTGAGCCAGACCTTTGGTTACTTTGAGCTTCCAATACTCGGAGAAACGGAACTTGCAACCGCGATGCTGTTTGACCTCGGCGTATACCTCGCCGTCCTGGGCGTCACCATGACTATCATTCTACAGATCGGGGAGGATCGCTGATATGGAAATATTGATGTGTGTGGCCGTTGGCATTTTGTTTGCAGTCGCCGTCTTTTTAATCTTATCGCGGAGCCTGCTCCGAATTGTGCTCGGCATTTCCATACTCACTCACGGGGTGCATCTGCTGCTGATTACGATGTCCCGTCTCAAAACTGGAGCACCGCCGCTGCTTGGGGAACACGCTGAACGCTACGTCGATCCACTTCCCCAGGCGCTAATATTAACATCCATTGTCATTAATTTCGGACTTACCGCCTTTTTCTTTGTACTCTCCTATCGATCCTATTTGAAGCTGAAAACAGACGATATGGAAGAAGTAAGGGGGCGTCCTTATGAATAATCTCGTTGTTCTGCCCATTCTGCTGCCACTGATTACCGGGGTTATAGCCCTTCTGTTCTTCCGGCGGATAAGCATCCAGCGGGTTGTGAGTGTTGTTGGCCTTTTGCTGACAGCAGCCGCTTCAATCATGCTGATTACTCAAGTGGCACAGTCCGGCATACAGGCACTCAATATGGGAGGTTGGGAACCACCCTACGGGATTGTACTTGTTGCAGATATGGTATCGGCCTTGCTCGTTGTGGCCGCTTCGATCATTGCACTGGCGTGTCTGCTCTATGCCTTCCGCAGTGTGAATAAGGAACGGGAAGAACATCATTTTTACCCGTTCTTTCATTTCCTGATTGCGGGCGTGAACGGTTCGTTTCTTACCGGAGACCTGTTTAACCTGTTTGTCTGCTTTGAACTGATGCTCATCTCTTCTTATGCGCTGATTGTATTAGGAGGTACGGAAAGACAACTACGGGAAACGATCAAGTATGTCTTGATTAACATTGTTTCTTCAGCGCTTTTTGTAGCTTCGATTGGCTTCCTCTATTCTGTTACCGGCACATTAAACATGGCCGACTTGTCCAATCGGATCGCCGAAGTTGGGCAGAGTGGAGTCATCACCTTGATCGCTGTCCTCTTCCTGATCGTATTCAGCATTAAGGCCGGACTGTTCCTGTTCTTCTGGTTGTCCGGCTCTTACGCAGCCCCTCCGGCAGTGGTCACCGCCCTATTCGCCGGTTTGCTGACCAAAGTTGGCCTGTACGCCATTGTGCGAACATTCACACTGATTTTCTATCACGATCCGGACTTCTTCCACACCCTTATCGGCTGGATGGCTGGAGCAACGATGGTTCTAGGGGTAATCGGGGCAATTTCCTATCGTGACGTCAATAAAATTCTAATCTACAACGTGATCGCAGGGGTGGGATTTGTAGCCTTCGGGATGGCTGCTGCCAGCCGTCCTGCACTGGAAGGTCTGCTCTTCTACATGCTGCATGATATGCTCATCAAAACACTGCTATTCCTGCTCGGGGGCGCTCTGATCGCGGTCGCAGGCACCTCCAAACTCGACAATATGGGCGGGCTGATTCACCGCTATCCTCTGCTCGGCTGGATGTTCTTCATCAGCGCACTTGCGCTGGCAGGTATTCCTCCGTTCAGTGGATTTCCTGGGAAATTGTTGCTATTTGAAGGCGGGTTGCAGGCAGGTCTGTACGGACTGACAGGCATCGCCGTCCTGTCCAGCCTGCTGATGTTGTATTCGGTTCTTCGCATCTTCATCCAGGCGTTCTGGGGTGAACCGCCGACAGGCGCAGTGAGAAGACCTTATGCCGTGAACGGCCTGCTCATCCCTGCCGGAATTCTGTTTGTGTTCATCATCGCGATGGGCGTGGGGGCTGAGGGCATGTTCCAACTGACCTCCCGCGCAGGCGACATTCTGCTGCATCCCAATGTTTATATTGATGCAGTGTTGAAGGAGTAGATGCGTATGGCCTTTCAGATTGTACTGAATCTGATCATTGCTTTTGTATGGATGTTTCTGAATAATGCGTGGAATGGTGTTGGCTTTCTCACGGGTTATCTGCTGGGTCTGCTATTGATTGGGAGCATGAGACGGTTCTTTCCGCAACGCTTCTATATCGTTCGTGTCTGGGCGATCATCAAGCTGATTGTCTTACTGTTCAAGGAACTGGTGCGGGCCAGTATTGAAGTTATTCGCCAGATTGTGAAGCCGAAGCTGGATATTCGACCCGGCATATTCACCTATCAGACACAGCTGTCCTCTGACTGGGAAGTTACACTCCTTTGTCTGCTCATCTCACTGACGCCAGGTTCCCTTCCACTCGAAATTTCAGGGAATCAACGCAAATTGTTTATTCACGCACTGGATATCAAAGACGAACAGAAAATGAGTGATGATATCAAAAATACGTTCGAAAAAGCCATTATGGAGGTGACACGATAATGTTATCCTCACTGTTATTCATTTCCTTGCTTATTCTTTCCCTCGCTATCCTGGGTTGTCTCTACCGGGTGCTGAGGGGACCCTCCATGGCCGATCGAATTACGGCATTGGATACGATCGGCATTAACGTCATTGCCATCGTTGCTGTTCTATCCATGATGCTTCATACCCAAGCTTATCTGGATATCATTCTGTTGATTGGCATTCTTGCTTTTCTAAGCACAGTTGCATTTGCACGATATATTGAACGGGGGGCGGTATTCAAAAATGAAGGAGATCGTTGATGGAACCGCCGGAATTGTCATTGGGCTCATTGTATTGCTGGGCGCACTATTAAGCGCATTTAGCGCATTCGGACTGATCCGACTGCCAGACGTATATTTACGGGCACATGCTGCCACCAAAAGCACTACACTCGGCGTGCTTTGTGTACTAAGTGGAACGTTCCTCTTCTTCTGGTATTTCGATAACTATATCAGTGCTCGGGTATTACTTGGCATTGTGTTTGTATTTATCACAGCACCAGTAGCCGGACATCTCAACGGACGGGCTGCCTATCGCACAGATGTACCCCTATGGGAACAGAGTGTCCAGGATGAGCTTGAACCACTTTTGAAAGGTAAAAAGGTCAACCATGAAGCCAAGGATATGATGGAATAGTCACCAGGTTTACAATCAAATCCCCCCGGGACATGCCGCGGATTATGCGACCGTCCCGGGGGGATTTCTGGGTTAAATGCTTAAGCTTAGTCCAATCTATGTTTGTGGAGCAGTGGAACGTAGCTATATTTTAACCGAATCAGAATCCATTCAGTCCCTGTCTTTTCAGATCCGCAGCAACGATTCGTGCAAGCTGGGCAGCCCCTTCACGATTCGGATGCAGCGTGTCACCTGACATATACAAGGCCAATGTTGCAGCCGGGCCTATGGAAGTGAAATATGCGGAACTGAGTTTGTTCAGTTCTACAAGCGTTACTCCCTCTTCCTGAGCCAGTGCACGTGTAGCTGCATTGTACCAGCGATTTTCCGCAGTATGCACATTCGCTGAATTGAAATCAGTTGCCCGACCCTGAGGTGTCGATAGAACGACGGTGGCTCCTTTATTTTTGGCCTGACGGACCATGTCACGCATGATCTCTTTAAACTCCGCTTCCGTGGTATTGTTCTTGGCATTGGTATCATTAATCCCTAATTGCAAAATAAAGTAGTCCCCTGGCTTAATATACTTCAGAATCGCTTCCATCTGTCCATCATCGCGGAAGCCTCTTGCAAATTGACCACTAGAGGCCATATTGCGAACCTGAAACGTACTGGTATTCACGTAGGAAGGAAACAGCTGTCCCCAGCCACCCTGTACACTGCTGCTGAGCGGATAGTAATTGCAGACCGTTGAATCGCCGCCAATATAGATCGTACGGTTCGTCACCGTCTGATTCGAAATTTTCCGGATTTCAAGTGCGCTGAGTGTAAATGCAGTGCCTTGTTTCCCTTCCGTAACCAACAGATTTAACTGTCCATCCGTCACCGGAATTTGGAATTGATCGGTCGCCCCATTACCCGTCATATTAATGATCTGGTATACGCCTTCTGCCGCCACACTCGATCTGGCTGTATTGCCCAGGACTACCTTCACCTCGTAAAGACCGTTGGACAGATCCACATTAAACGTATTCGTACTCTTCGTTCCAAAAGTTACAAACTGTACGGCATCGCTTGCAACACCTGTTCCAGAGGCAGAAACATTACGCATATTGGCAGGTGTATTGAATCCATAACCTTTCGCTGAAGTGTAGGCCTCCGTTGCCGACACACCTGTGTAACCGTTCTCAACTGCACCCGCGCCAAAGTCAAATTTGTACTCATTCGCGGCAGCTTGGACGACCTGTCCTCCATTAGCTGTCAGTGCACCTCCAATCAGACTAGTAAACAGGGTTAGGCAGAGCAAATACCGAACGGATTTTGACCATTTCATAACTAAACTCTCCTCTCAAAGCTTCATTTATATAGGATTGCCCTACAGAACGTTATCCAGCCAGTCATAGGCTTTCGCTCCACTGATCTCATGACCTCCTGTAAAAAAGTCTGCATCGAGCCATTTCTGTGCTCGCGCCTGTTCATAGATCTCTGTCAATCGTGCATACGCTTCTTTTGCTGTTGGCAGCGGAAATACCTGATCTTCACTTCCGGCTTCAATAAATAGCGGCCTCGGTGCGATCAGCCCTATGATATCCGGCAGCTCTGCCTCCCTCAGAATTCCTGGAATGTAATTGTCGAGACAATGATTTCTATCCAATATGCTGCCGTGGAATGTACTTGCGTAACCGCTCACGACAGCCGCACGGCAGCGTTCATCCAATGCAGCAGTGAATGCCGTCACGAGTCCGCCACCCGAGATACCCATGCTGCCGATACGTGCCGGGTCAGCTTCAGGACGTGTGGTTACATAATCCAGCACACGCATCGTTTCATAGATTCGGTGCCCAGCAAGCGTCTGCCCTGTCATGAGCAGATGGGCGGCAATTTTGGTACAGGAGCTTGCGCCGGGTGGTGCGTTTCGATCCTCCTCCAGCCTGCGGTCACCAAATCCAAGCAATTCAGGCGCCGCAACCACATATCCACGCTGTACAAGAGCGACGGCAAAGTCTTTATGCAAGCCAGGCTCTCCACTACGCGGTGAACCGTCGGGTTCCATACCTGAGATCTCCCTGCTGCCATAACCGTGACCGTGGCAAGCTATAATAGCTGGGCGCGATTCTTTGGTAGCGCTTACTACATTTGGTATTAGCATATAAATGGGCATACGCAAACCAGCATAGGTCGTAATCTCAACCCGCTCCCGTATGTAGCCATCACATGAGGTGCGTTCGAGCAATACGGGATTCAGCTCCGCCGCCACGGACGGGAAGCCACCCAGCCGATCAATAATCCGTGCTCGCAACTGGCTGCGCCATTGCTCAAGAGATTGCCCCCTCTGATAGGCGGAGCGACCACGCGGGCTTGTTTGTTTTTGCAGATAAGATTCAATGTCTGACATTACCGTTTCTCCCTCCTGTGGATTCAATTGATATATAAATTGAACTAAAGAATATTTACACTTGCCACTCCGATGACAGAACAACCTTCCGATCGCTGTTATGCCCAGATTTTTTGAATTCCCTTTTTCAAAGGGGAACATCCGGTGATAAAGGCGAGGTGTATGCTTCCGATGCAGCTTTCTTTCTTCCATAAAGCTTGCAGCTCCGCTTCTTCAGGTTATTTCTGTTCTCTCCGTTCTCGTGTACATGTTTTGTTCAATTTATATAAACGTATGTAAAAAGATATATGTTGGACTTGTCCAGTCTATTATAAATCACAGTACAGTCGGTAAATTGAACATTATTGCCTGTTTTGCGCTGAATTCACACTATTTTGATGAAAAAAAGGATGTTCTCGAGTACCTGATCTTCAGGCTCCGAGAACATCCTTCTTAATCAGGCCTTTTATTCCCTATGCCCTGGTAGCCACCAGTTCAATCTGCCCATCAGTTTCATGAGTGCAGGTACCAGCACCAGGCGGATCATGGTTACATCAATGAACACCGCCGCTGTTATTCCGATTCCCAGCTGTTTGACACCCGCTACGTCAGCAAAGGCAAACGGTACAGTCACTGCCAGCAGAATCGCTGCCGCCGATGTAATGAGACGTCCAGTTGAAGCCAGTCCTTGCTGTACGGCCAGATCACTATCCCGTGTTCGTCTGTAAACCTCCTGGATGCGAGTCAGCATAAATACGCCATAATCCATCGAGATACCGAAGACAAGCCCGGCAATGAATACAGGAATCATAATAGCAATAGCAGATGGTTCCATGCCAAGATGGCCCTGATTAAATACCAGTACGAGCACGCCGAAGGAAGCAGCCAAGCTGAGCAGATTCATCAAAATGGCTTTGATTGGAATGAGCAATGACCGAAATGCTACGAGCAATACGAGATAATTTGATACCACAACAAACACCAGCACTTTGGGCAGTTGTCCAGAGATCTCTTCCATGATTTCATGCTGCATGACTGCTTCTCCCCCATAACGCAGGGGTACGAAGGGTATGGAGTTAACGTAGTCCTTTGCCCTCATTTGTTCCAGCCAGGATGCTGCCTCATCGGAACCCGGTGCTCCGTGAATGGTAGCCACCATACGAATAGAGTAGTCGGACACATATGAACGCTGCCATGCAGGCTGCTGAGATGTGGTTTCTTTCAGCGCTTCACGTAAAGATGGTGATGGAATGTTCATTTGAGGTTTGATATGAGCTTGACCTGAGAGCTTGTCCGGCAGCATGATTCCCCATGCGGACTCAACAGCCACCACATTCGAATCCTGCTGAAGCTCTCGCATTTTACTCAACGCCATCCGCCAGTGGTATAAGGTCAACGGCTCTGAAGTTCCACCAATTACAATCTCTACAGCAGAGACGTTCTTTTGTCCAAAAACGCTCTGGATCTGCTCAGTCGCCTGCCGAGACTCCATCCTGTCAGGCAAGGAAGAAGCATCGGGGATGGCCAACTCCAACCGGGTAACCGGTAGAACAAAAATAAGCAGCGTACCCGTTCCAAGCAGCGCCATCCGAACCGGCCGTTTCATAATCATGCCTGACCAGAATGCCCAAATCGAGCGTGACGGCAACGATTGTTGATGCTGGCCCTGTTTTGAAGAGAAGGAACGCCCGGAATGTTGTCTAAAGATTCGCGTAGAAAATAGGGATAGTATTGCTGGCAGCAGTGTTATATTCAGCAGAACCGATATGATGAGCACAATAATGGCTCCAAGGGATACACTCAGGAACATCGGCAATCTAATCCAGAGCAGACCGAGCAGTCCTAACAGCACACAAGCCACAGAAAAAAATACGGCTCTTCCCGCTGTACGCAGCATTCTCTGGAGAACCTCTTCGTCACCCAAACCTGGCTCTTCACTATTCTGACCTTGCTGGAGTTCTTCCCTGTATCTGCTGAGAATAATCAGAGCAAAGTCTATGCTGAGCGCCATTCCCACCATCGGAATAACGTTGATCACAAAGTTGGAGAGCGCCAGATGGTAACCCATCAGGGATGTAACTCCCATTGCCGTTATGACGCCGGATACTCCCATAATGACTGCAATCAGCGCTGCATAAAGACCTCTGAATGCAAAACACAAAATGATGAAGGCAAGCGGCAATCCCACAACCTCTGCACGTTCCAAATCTCGAAAGCTGAGACGGTTTACATCCTGCTGGACAACGGATTTCCCTGTTATTCGGATCGTTCCCTTATCGTCGGTTCTAAGCACGGAACGCAGCTGTTCCAACGGCTCCCCCATCTTGTAAGGCGGTACATCAAACGCCAGCAAAGCGTAGGCCACATCCCCCCGCAGCATCCGGCTTCCCCGCGCTTCAAGCGGAGAGATTATGGACGTTACACTTGAAAGAGTGCGTGCCTGTTGCAGACGATCTTTAATCCAGCCCCGAAATTCAGCAGGGGTAGTGCCGTTCTTTTTTTCAAATAGAAGAATAACCGGATCAGCAGGAACGTGGAACTCTTTCTCCAGAATAAGCTCTACAGCGTGAGCATCTCCATGGTTCCAATTCAATCCATGATCCTGAACAATGCCAGGCAATTTCCAGGCCCAGACGGCTGACATCCCGATGACAAACACCCAGCAGAGAATGATGAACCGCGGATATCGGCTAATGAGAACAGCAAGGCTGCGATAACCCATACCCAAGCTCCTCTGCTATCAGATTGGTAATTCCGCTTCTTCTAAATTACGCCTTGATTCACTGGTTCTCTTTCTTCAACGGGGGCAGGAACATAAGTAAAAGGAAGCAATTCCGCTGTCAGTCCCGGTCCAAATGCAAGGGCTATTCCGCTGGAAGCTTCTTTCTTTTTACGATAATCATCGCGGATGGCTTGTAAAACAAACAAAATCGTCACAGAGGATAGATTTCCATAATCCCGTAAAATGTTTCGACTGTAAGCGACCTGTTCATCTGACAGCTGGTACAGCTTCTGTACCGCATCCACAATACCTCTGCCTCCAGGGTGGATCGCCCAGATCTCCGGTAGATCGCTGCCGTTCAGCAATTGTTCAACCTCTGGGCCAAGATGTAAACCGAGCAGCTTCGGAATCTGTGGCGAGAGATACAGATCGAAACCGGTATTTCCCAATTCCCAGATCATCTCTTCCGAACAGTCTGGCAGCAACACGGAATGCCCACTACCCAATCTGAACAGTTCTTTGCCTCCTGTCCCGGACAGGCCCACAACACAGGCAGATGCGCCATCTCCGAAAAAGGACGCTGCGAACAGATCATCTCGCTTGGCGGACGGCTGAAAATGAAGGGTGCACAGCTCTACACATACGATAAGTACCTTAGCATCTTGGTCACTCGTCACAATCGAATTCGCCAACTGTATAGCCTTCAGACCCGCAGCGCATCCCTGGAACACAAGCGGAATCCGGTTAATACGCGGCGATAGTTCAAGCTGCTGAATCAGCCGAACATCTAGACCGGGCAGGAATTGCCCTGTACAACTGACGGTAATGAGATGTGTAATTTCAGAAGTCGAAACGGCGGCATCCTCGAGCGCCTGATGCGCTGCCTGAATTCCAAGTGGAACGGCTGCTTCCTTATATTTGGCCATACGTTCGGCTGTGGTCGGAACGTTATCCGTCTGGGTAAAGGGCAGATAACGGCAAGACTCTACTGGCTCCAGCAGGTTCGGTTCACAGGAATAACGCGTCTCGACACCGCACTGGTTGAATATTCGCTTGGCCCATCGTCTGGAATCCGGCTCATGCTCCAGCGCTTGTGCGAGCCGAGCAGACACATCCTTTTGCTCAATCCGGTGAACAGGCAATGCCGTTCCAATTCCCATGATACTTGCAGTTACGGTTCCATCAAGTGGGTTCATCGGCTCCAACCTCCTTATATATAAAATAGGTTCATGTCACATGTGCAGGATATAGTACAAGTCTATTCGGGGTTTGCCCTCTTTATGTTCACGAAACAAGCAAAGACGGACAACACATGCGAATTCCACACATGATTGTCCGTCTTTTTAAACAACGATACTACTTATATCTTATCCAGACCCATCCTTCAACAGGTCGTTCAGCCTGCTCAGCTGCTACTCCGGCCTGACCACCGTAAATCTCTCGCCAAGTTTGGCATAGTCATTCCCGGCCAGCCTGCTAATCGGTTTCAACTGATCCATTAATATATATTTGGTGGTAGGATCATACACGTTCTCACTGAAATGGTATTGTACAATACGAACCAGAAGCAGATCACTCACAGGTTCTCCCTCATCATTCGATATCGGAATATGCTGATACAACTTACATTCCATGCGAATGAGTGCTTCCTGTATTGCTGGTACGGAGACCACAGTACTTGGTACAGTCGTCAGATTTGTCCGTTCCAGCTCACTTTCGTGGGGCTCCAGCATGGCAGCCGTCTCGTTCATGTCAAGAGCGATCGATTCATCACAAATATGTACCACGAGTTCTTTCCTCGAAAGCACATTGCGAGCCGTATCTTTCATAACACCGTTCTTGCGTGCAATAGATATGGATAATATCGGCGGATCAGAGCTGACTACATTAAAAAAACTAAAAGGCGCTGCATTAATGACGCTGCCATCCTGTGAAAGAGTTGTCACAAATGCGATGGGGCGTGGCACCACCGACCCACTCATCAATTTATAGTTATCTCTGCCCGTCAATGCTCGCGGGTCCAAAGTATGCATCATAAGTTATCCCCTTCCGTGATCGTGAAACGAAACTCATCTCTCACGAGCTTCGCTTCATTTTAATATTATATATCGTAAAATGTTGAAATCACAAAAAAACTCCCTGGTGCTCATCGCACCAAGGAGTATTAAACATTCGGATTCGTATTTGATATTGTTTATTTTACAATACTTTTCTGAATGTCTTCCATAATTTGAAGGTTCGCTTGAACACCGCTATACAACCAGCTTCTCGAACGGGTAAATTCGAACAAGTTACCGTTTTTCACTGCCGGGATGCTTTGCCATACCGGATCTTTCAGTGCTTCTGAACCAGTACCTTCATCACTATTCACAAAGAACAAGTAGTCTGCATCCATTTCCGCCAATTTTTCCAGCGAGATGGAGGACCAGTTACCTGTCGCATTGGCAGAGATTTCTTTCACCACTTCGGGCTCAGCAAGTCCCAATTCCTTGTACATCACTTCACCACTGGATACATTGTCACTTACGATAAAGAATTTGCCGCTTACCAACCAGATAGCCGCTGCCGATTTCGTTCCACCTGTAACCGTGTTGATTTTTTCCTTGATTTCTGTGGCTTTCACTTCGTAATCATCCAGCGCTTTTTGTGCTTCATCGCCTTTATTCAGAATTTCGCCGATTTTTAGCAGGGTTTTGCGCCAATCGCTATTGATCTCATCGCCAAGTACATAAGTAGGCGCGATCTTGCTGTATTGAGCGTATTTCTCGCCTTCAACCACACTTTCGGAACCGATAATAATCAGATCCGGGTTGAAGCTTGTGACCGCTTCGAAAGGAAGATCGAAGGCAATTGTTGGAATGCCGTCCAGATCTTTTTGCAGATACTCCTGGATTCCATTGGCTACGGACCATTGGGCAACTGGCTTCACGCCGAGTGTAACCAGATTATCTTCCAGATACGAAGCGATGATCCGCTCCGGATTTGCAGGAATTTTCACTTCGTGACCCATTGCATCTGTCAATGTACGTTCTGTCGGAGCTTCTGTCTGTGTCTCTGTCTCCGTTGCTGTATTGTTCTCTCCTGCTGCTGTACCGTTGTCTGCTGGCTTCGATCCACATGCTGCAAGCCAGATGGACATGACCATTACGGTGATCAGAAGCATGATCATTTTTTTATTGTTCTTAAACAAGTGACTATCCCCTTTCAAGATGAACACCTCAATGGATTGAGTTGTTATGTCAGACTTAGACGTTTATACATTATTCATGCATATAATACTGGTATGTACTTTTGTCCAATTCCATTGACAATGATAATTGTTATCAACGAAGTTGTCAATGCAGCTTTTGCCTTTTAAGGACGAACGGCACCTTCAGTAGAACAATTCACATTTAGGCGGATGCCGCCATATGCTGATTCCAGAATACGACGACAGGAAGGATGTTCGTACATGGATTACGCATATAACTCAGGTTATGGAGAAGATCGCTCCTATCAGCTCCCGCCGCTGTTCCCAGGAGGCGCTCCTGGCGGTCAGCCCGCTCTAGGAATTCCCGGAGGACCCGGTTCTTATCCCCCATTCATTCCCGGCGTTCCAGGCGGAGGCACAGGGGGGCAACCTCCCTACTTTCCTGGAGGTGTCCCCGGCACGGCACCGGGTGTGCCCGCACAGCTATCACAAGGCAATCTGCCTGCCTTGCTTAGTGCCTACCCTCGCCCAGTGGGTCAGCCCTCTGCAGAGATGGTTTTCCTGTATAACCTGATCAAAAGCAGCCCGGGCCTTCTACCGCTATTTATCCAACAACAGCCACAGAATCTGACCCAAGCTGTGCAATTTGCCCAATCAGGAGTAGCAACGCCTCGTGATCCTGAGCAACGTGTACTGCAAAATTTCTGTTACAACCGTTGGTCTCTCGTATTCACGTACAATGACGTTTACTTAATGTGGCCATCCACCAATCTGTTCGGTTTTGTCATCGGTTACTTCTATCCGTTCCTGACTCCAGGTATCCTGCTTAATACACAGATTTTGTTTGCTCTCTGCTAAATCGCGTTCACATATAGAACAAGCGCCCCAAATGAAGGAACGAGCCTTCCAATTGGAGCGCTTTTTGGGATTTACATTTTTTCTTAGTGTTATTGTCAGCCAGTCTTTTTTTCTAATCAGTGCCACCACGCAAAACCAATTCACGCCAGCTGCTGTTTCCCCTGACGTTTCCCTCTCTTGCTTTTGCCTACCATTACAACATAAATCAGCAATGCACCCAGATCTGCACAAGCGATGACAATGCCCATTGGTACAGCTGTGCCTTCTCCTCCAAGACCCACAAGTGGAGCAACAATACCGCCGATCAGGAACGTCATCACTCCAATAAGTGCTGATGCACTGCCTGCTGATTTCTCCTGATTGGCCATCGCCAGTGCAAAGGAAGCCGTATTAACCAGACCCACACTGGATACCACGAGAAATAACGGGATCAGGACCGAAATCAGATTACCTCCTGCCAGAATGGCGATGAGCAGAGATGTTCCTCCCAGAGCAGCAGTTATCAGTCCTGCGCTCAACAGACGAGTTTCAGATACTTTACCCGCAAGTCTTCCGGCGATCTGACTTGCCAAAATGATACCGAGACCGTTAATGGCGAAGCAGACACTGAACATTTGCGGGGAGATGCCATATATTTTCTGAAGCACAAACGGCGAACCTGATATGTAGGCAAACATGCCAGCAGATACAAAACCTTGAGTTAAGGCGTAACCCATGAACAGACGATCCCCTGCGATTCGGCGGAATGTAACCAGCGTCTGCTTCAGTCCTCCGCTGGATCGTCGTTCTGCAGGCAGTGTCTCCCCTAGACCAACCACAACAGCAACTAAAGTCAAAATACCAATGATACTCAGCAAAATAAATACACCGCGCCACGACGTATATGCAAGCAGTTGCCCGCCGATAATTGGTGCAGCAATCGGTGCAACCCCGTTAATCAGCATTAAGAGGGAGAAGAAACGTGTTAGCTCCGGCCCGGAATACACATCCCTCACCACTGCGCGCGAGATAACGATTCCCGCTGCTCCCGCTGCCCCCTGAATGAAACGCAGCACAACAAAAGAGCCCATCGTAGGGCTGACCAGGCAGAGTATGGAAGCGATCGTATAGAGAATAAGACCCGCAATAAGCGGTGTACGACGACCACGCACATCACTTAGAGGTCCAGCCAGCAGCTGCCCTGCGGCCAGTCCGACCATACATGCCGTTAGACTGAGCTGGGCATAAGAAGTGGATGATTGAAATTCATCGGCCAGTGTGGGCAGTGCTGGCAAATACATATCCAGGGACAGCGGCCCAAAGGCCGACAGTGTCCCTAAAATCAATGCCATACGTGCACGGGATGTAGAATTGGTGCTTAATGAAGCTGGTGAGCTTTTCATATGAATAACATATTCCTTTCCCTGCGGTAGTTCACGTTTCCTTACTGTTCCCCGTCTCCCAGCAGCTTGAGCAGGTTGGAAGGCAATGTAAACTGTTGATTGTTAATGATAATCCGGCGCAATTCTTCTTCATCACGTTCGTTCTCGGCGTCCTTGATCTCCTGAATCTCCCGGTGCAATCTCTCCATTTGCTGATCCAGTGCGTTGGCAGAGTCTGCTGCACTTTTCAGTTCTTTGGTTAAACGCTCGGGAACATCCTTATTGTATTTATAAAAGATTTTATGCTCCAGGCTCGCCCAGAAATCCATCGCAATCGTACGAATCTGAATTTCCACACACGCCCGTTCTTCTCCATTAGACATATATACAGGCACCTCAACCAGAAGATGCAGGCTTTGGTAACCGTTTGGTTTCGGATTCTGGATATAATCTTTCACTTCCAGCACGCGCAGGTCACTTTGGTTGCACAGCATATCCTTAATCCGGTAGATATCGGAAATAAAGGAGCAGGTAATACGAACACCGGCGATATCCTTAATATTTTTCTTGATACTCTCAAAGGTTAGCTCGTGATTCTTGCGGAACATCTTGTTCATAATGCTCTCAGGTGACTTTAATCGGGATTTCGTATGTTCGATCGGGCTGTAATCATGCAGGGACTGAAATTCTTCCTTCAGCACCTCAATTTTGGTCTCCATTTGATCCAAAGCAAATTTATAGATCATCATAAATCTCGTAATTTCATATTTAAATTTCTTGAATTGATCAATCGGATGTGGAGCGTTCATCATGGTTTTCTTCCTTTCTTCGTACACACTAAAGTTAGTTTTTATAAATAAGAGGACAGAGGTCAATCCACATGTCTCCTGAACCATTATAAATCATATGGAGCCAAGAAACGAATTTCTCGCACCGAACGGCTGTTGCTGGTTGAAAGGTATGGGAACATCGTTTAGGCGCATCCTAAAGAAGAATCATGCTCAATTAGCACGCTATTCCCGTTGAAAGAGGTCGATTCCCCTGCTCTATCATGTGACGTATGCGTCCGATTCGCTTCGGGTAAAAGGCTATTTATGCCTGCCTGACGGCTGCTCCTTACCCGCCTTCTCACCGTTAGAAAACACCCATAGTAACTCTGGCTTCCAAAGATTAGCCGTAATGCAAGAATCCATGCAACTGCAACAGCTCGCAAGCCGCTACCCTCCTGTAGAAACACACACCATGGACGGTATTGCTGTACGTTGGCCGGTTCTGATCTATTGCCGCGGCGGACTGGGCAACTATGGTGGGGTAAATACCGCTTGGCTGGAGCAATTTGTCCACAAAGGTTATATCGTGTTCGCTCCATCATATCGTGGTAACGAGGGTGGCGAAGGACGCGACGAGTATGGCGGTCGAGATGTAGAGGATGTACATGCAGCTTACCGGCTTGTGCAAGAGTGGCCCTTTGCCAATACAAAGCGAATTTCAATAATGGGATTTTCGCGTGGAGCCATTAATGCCGTACAGACAGCAACGACCTACAATGAAGGACCTACGCAGGTACATAAACTCGTGCTTTGGAGCGGTGTCGCCGATGTGGAACGCACCTATCATGAACGAACCGACTTGAGACGTACTTTGAAAAGGGTGCTTGGCGGTTCACCGCGTTCAGTTCCGGAAGCTTATCTTGCCCGTTCCCCCTTGTCGAAGGCACACAAACTTCATTGTCCTGTGCTGATCATGCACGGCACGTCTGATACGCAGGTGAATTACAGTCATGGAACCCGGATGTATCATTGGCTGAAACGCAGAGGTGCCAACGTTACGTTTCACGCTTATGGGGGACAGGATCATCGTTTTCAGGAGAGGATGCATGAGGCGGCAGTGAACAATATGTTTGACTGGCTTGCAGCACCTTAGCTTCAAGGTAGGGACGATTTATACCTGTTTGCTGAAAAGGAAAATTTGCATTTGATCATGAGCTTCATTTTGAAGAATCACGCGTTGTGGATGTATACTGGAGGGGTTACGTTTTTGGGAAAGGACGGATGATCATGAAACAAAATACCCTCCAAAAGTACGCGATGCTGCTGCTATGCATGTCTGCCGGAATGGTCGATGTGATCGGATACCTGGGACTGGGGCATGTGCTTACAGCCAATATGACAGGTAATATTGTGCTTCTGGGGATCGCGATTGCCCGTGCTCAGGAGTTTGTTGTGCTGCGTGCACTCCTCGCCCTCATTGGTTTTATTGCCGGAAATGCCATCGCTGCACACATGATTGGACATGTGCAGACGAAAAATGGCTGGTCTTCCCGGGTCACCGCCGTGTTCACTGTAGAAAGTATATTGCTTCTGCTCTTTGCATTCGCCATGATCAGTCCTTATTCGGAACAACTATCCTATCTGCTGATTGCCATGCTGTCCACAGCTATGGGGATGCAAACGACTGCGGCACGCCGCATTGGAATTGCCGGTATCTCGACGACCGTGCTCACCAATAATCTGGCCGCCGTGGTTGAGGATGCGGTAAGCATTCTTCAGCGACTGCGACACGCCAATATCCGCTCGCTGGTCAAAGCGCTATCAGCAGATGCCTACCTTCGTGCTGGTGCCGTTGTAATCTATTTGGGCGGCGTTATTCTAGCTGCGATGTTGTTCCACCACGTACCCATGATGGCAGTCTGGATACCTGTTCTGATCGTTGGTGGAGTCACCCTTTTCGCACGGTTATACTCCAGAGGAACAACCAAAGCAGCGTCGACGGATGACTTTCAAAGTTAGCTCTCATGTAATTCCCCAAATATTTCATTTCATTACTGATGCTTCCTGTCTGATGAGTTCAACCAGATGCTGTGCAGCTGGAGATAACACTTCCCCTGCTCGTGTACATACGGCTACCGTGTTTTTCAACTGTACACCTCGAACGAATACACGTGCCAGTCTGCCTTGCTGCACATCTTCCTTTACGACCAGAGAAGAAATAAAGTTGGCCCCATAACCTGCCTTCACCGCACTAATCGTTTCGTTCAACCCATTAAACTGAAGCGCAATACGGGGTGCGGCCAGGTTATTAGTTGTGCAAAGAGACACGAGACGCTCTCGTGTAGCGCTTCCTTCTTCACGCATAATGAAGGGCTCCGCCACCATCTCCCGAAGCTCAATTTCCTTTCCCGCATACGGATGATCGGGATGTACTACAAACCACATTTCATCTTCAAACAATTCGTCCCAATGGATACCTGAATGTGTAATGCCACTTCCACCATAAACCGCAATCTCGGCCTCATAACGCAGCAGTTGGTCAAAAGCCATCCGGGTATTGGTTGTGCTCACAACCAGCTCCACATCCTCATGCATTTGCTTGAAGCGGGCAATCCAGCCCGGCAGCAGAAAATTCGAGGGCAAATAGGTAGCGGTAAGACGAATCAGACCTTTTTTGCCTGCCCGAAAATCCTGCACAAAGTTCTCGACATCCTGCTCCAGCATGAACAGACGTTCCGCGTAGCCTGTTAATTGCATTCCAGCATCGGTAAGAACCAGTCTTCTCCCCTCCGAAGCAAATAGTTGAATGCCCAACTCCCGCTCAAACTTCTTCACCTGAGAGGATACCGCTGGCTGGCTAATGTTGAGTTCTTCCGCCGCCCGCGTGACTCCCCCATATCTCACGATGGCATGAAACAATCGTAATCCGTGCAAATTCAACCGCTGCACCTTCTTTACTTGAAGTTATATAATCTAAACTTATATTAACATACATAATATATATTTTATTTATGTATCTGTTCACTTTATAGTTGAAGTATGAAATCCAATACAGGCAATTGGAAAGGAACAGATAACGATGAACAATGTGAATGGTTCTACTCAACAGCAAACCTGGACTCAAGTCGACGATTATTTGAACGCCTTATTAATCCCCTCGGATTCCCTGCTGGAGCAGGCCCTACGTACCAATGTAGAAGCCGGCTTGCCTGCTCATGATGTAACGCCTAATCAAGGGAAATTGCTTCAGCTCCTGCTTCAAATACAGGGCGCAACACGTGTGCTGGAAATCGGGACGCTTGGCGGATACAGTACGATCTGGATGGCCAGAGCCCTTCCCGAACACGGACATATTGTCACACTGGAAGCAGATCCACGCCATGCAGAGATGGCACAAGCCAACCTCACGCGTGCAGGACTTATGCACAAGGTTGACCTTCGAGTTGGTCCTGCCCTGACTACCCTTCCCGACGTTCAGGAAGAGTACAGAGAGCCCTTTGATTTTATCTTCATCGATGCTGACAAACCGAGTAATCCAGACTATTTGCGTTGGGCGCTGCGTCTGGCACGTCCAGGAAGTCTGATTATTGGCGACAACATCGTCAGGGACGGTGAAGTTATCAATGCAGACAGTACGGACAACAGGGTTAAGGGCGTTCAGTCTTTCCTGAAATTAATTGCAGATAACCCGCGTCTTGAAGCTACCGCACTGCAAACTGTAGGCAGTAAAGGCTACGATGGATTCGTGATTGCCCGAGTGCTGGAATCCCCTACTGCAAAATAAACAGCGGTCAATTCTTCCGCAAATCCCCCATTCCTGTTAAACTAAAATTACTGCACAGGCAGACTGGGGGAAACCACTTGAGACTTCTACAACAGATTCATGCTGAAATTCGGGGCTGGTCCCGCAATATTCAATTGTTTTTTCTGGCAAGCATCTTGTATCAGATCGGAAATGGCATGTTCTCTGTCTTGTACAATCTGTACATTCAGGGTCTCGGCTACAATGATACAATGAACGGCCAGATTGTAAGTATTCAATCACTTGCGACAGCGATTATGTTTGTTCCTATTGGACTATGCGGCGATTTCTTCAGCCGGAAGCGGCTGCTGATTACCGGCGCATTGTTCAGTGGAATCTTTCTGATTGGCCGTTCCTTCGATTATTCTGCCAGCGGACTGATCTGGTTTGCTGTATTTTCAGGACTTTTCGCTGGCGTATTTCAGGTACTGGCCATTCCCTTCCTCGCTGAGAATGTGAAGAAAAGTCAACGACTGAAGATGTTCAGCTACTACTCTTCCCTCGTACTCGCTTCTCAGGTACTCGGCAGCTTGGGTGGTGGCGTTTTTGCAGACCTGCTTCATACGGCTGGTCTTGCCAAAGTCACTGGATTGCAGACGGTATTATTCGTAGGTGGGGCAGCTACACTGGTTGCGTTTATTCCGATGTTGTTTGTATCCGAGGATAAGAAGGCACCACAAGCGGATACTCCGGCGCAACCTGTCACTGAATCTGCAACATCTGCAACGGATGGCAAACAGGGTGTCGTTCATTCCTCAGAACAAGGCAGCAAGAACGATACTCTAAGCCAAAAGAAAGATTCCCGTTTGATCGGTCAATTTGTCATAACCCAATTATTAATCGGGTTTGGCTCCGGACTGGTTGTGCCTTATTTGAATCTGTATTTCACCAACCGTTTTTCGGTATCCTTAAGTGCCATGAGTCTGCTCATTTCATTGGGTCAGATCATGACCATTGTATCAATGCTGATTGGACCTACACTTGCTGCTAAGGTGGGAAGTGTTCGAGCGGTCGTCATATTTCAGGTCATGTCACTGCCCTTCCTGCTGTTGACCGGCTTCACGAATCTGCTGCTCATCGCTTCAGTCAGTTTCTTATTCAGACAAGCGCTGATGAATGCAGCCAACCCGATTCAATCCGCCATTCTGGTGGACAGAGTATCGGACAAACGCCGAGGAATCGCCAATTCACTGATGCAGACCGCATTTATGATTGGGTGGGCTACGATGGGACCCGTTCAATCCTATCTCGTGACCACTTATGGCACGTATTGGGGTTACGCGATCACGTTCAGCATTACAGGCAGTTTATACGTGATTTCCTCGCTGATGTACTATATGATGTTCAAAGAACCGAAGCCTTCTGCCCGTGTTCTCGCGGCGAACAGATAAATGATAACCATTCAGCAGGACAGTGGATGAATCAGCTCCCTGTCCTGCTTCGTAATGAGCCAATCACCGTCCAAGGATCAATCATTGTATCTTATCATCAGGAGTGATCTTACATGTACTTCAATATACCTCATGCAGCCGAAAGACAACGCGGATGGAACTGATGCACAAGCTCGGTTCCCACATTGTCTTTCGTTTTTTTCTAAGTTTAGGTGTCTCTGTTCTTGGCGGGTTACTATTTACAGTAATACATACCCCCATCCCTTGGCTTCTTGGCCCGATGATTTTTATGCTGGTTGGTTCACAGATTGCCAAGCTGCCGCTCGTGTGGCCCACTTCCATTCGAGACTACGGTATTCTAATCGTGGGTTACTCTATCGGATTAACACTGACGGAAGAAGCGCTGCAAGGCATTTTGCACCAGCTGCCTATGATGCTGCTCATGACCCTGCTCTTAATCGGATTATGTACATTAACCGCTTATGCTGCTTCAAAGCTGACAGACTTTGACTTCCCCTCCCTGCTGGTTGGCAGCATTCCTGGCGGACTGTCCCAGATGGTCTCCCTTGCGGATGAGATGAAATCCATCAATCTGACGCTCGTTACTTTTTTGCAGGTCACGCGGCTGATCATGATTGTATTCTGTGCTCCGTTCCTGCTGTTCAGTCCATGGATCGGCGGAACGACAGGTGGAGGCACGGATCAGCCAATGATCGAGATAGCAACTTGGGCAGCACTCTTTCCCGAAATCTTGCTCTATGCCCCGCTCTGTGTCGCTGGTGCATGGTTTGCACGCAAGCTTCGGTTTCCGACAGCATTTATGCTTGGACCCATGATCGTCATGTGTGTTATTCAATTAAGCACAACGATGCACACACCCAATCTGCCGTCGTCCCTGCTTAATATTTCGCAATTGATGATTGGCAGTCATGTGGGTCTGATGCTTCGTCCTCAGCAGCTGCAACGCAAGATGCAGACCGTAACAATCGCAATCACGAGCAGTGTTCTCCTCATTGCAGGTTCGCTTGGCTTGAGCTATATATTAACGAAGATGTTCTCCCTCTCGGCGGCTACATCATTGCTGAGCATGGCACCTGGCGGAATGGACCAGATGAGCATCATGGCCCATGAAGTCCATGCCAACCTATCGGTGGTGTCCGGATATCAGTTGTTTCGCATCTTATTTATATTCTTTATCGTCTCTTCACTTCTTAAGATGATTCTCATGCATATGTTGAGGAAAAAAGATGCGATTACCCGCTCTTCGATCACGTAAATAATAAGTAGACATAGCAAAGAGAGTATCCGCCTGATTTCCAACCTGCGGATACTCTCTTTTATGTGTATACTCAAGTTATGAATAAACCCGACTATACATCCAGCTTACAATGCCTACGGTTACAACTGCCGTCCCAATAATAAATGCATAATAGCCAAGTTTGCTTTTTGCCCCTGATGTCTGCTTGTCATAGAAGTCTGAGTTTCGCCTGTAGAATCCCATCCACAGTTCTCCAATCATATTCACAACGATCATTACAAACCGTTTGGCAAGTTCCATTCATCCCATACCCCTTTCTTATCTCAAACCCCTTCCATATTAAGTATAATTATCCTTTTCCCTTAAAACAACTCTGTCACGCTGAACTCGGTGCAGTTTCCTGCTCCAGCCAGCTCAATCGTTCAAATGCCTCCTGATCCGTGCTGCCACACATCTCTTCCGAAGCCTGCAATCCGCTGCATACAGCAGGGCGCTCTTTCTGATCAAAGATTCCGCAGCGATTGTCCTCCGTCAGCTGCACACAGCGCACACCTGCCGGCTTACCGTCAGCCATTCCGGGTATCGGCGATGAGATCGAAATTGCAATACAGCATGCGGCACAGCCTGTCCTGCATTCCATAATTATCGTCCTCCTTCCATTTCCCGTATTTAACCTGATCCACGATTCACCCACGTCCACGTTCGCGCCAAACCTTGTGCAATTCTGCGATTCATAGCTCCATTCGAGAAATATCCGCCATGACTCAACGGATTCCAGCTCCCGATTACACCGCCAGAGTTAATTTCCACGTCTTCGTTGACCGCTGCCTCATAGGCCGGATCAATAGGTCGCAGCGGGTAACCCAGAATATCATCCCGATCATAGAAATTAATCCATTCCCCTTCCAGCCCAGGAAAGTACTGCCCTGCCAACGGTGAAGGAACCTGAATCGGTCGGCTAAAATCATTGTAACGTAAGCTCCATAATGGTAACGTCGTTCCAAAGGAATAAAAGTTCGTTAAGGTATCACCCCGTTCCAATGCGGAAGTAACATCCACGATGGAAGGTGTGCGACTAGACGGATATTGCAGATCATAGAAAAAATTACTTGCAATCACCGCGCCCAAACTATGTGCAATGATACAGAGTGGAGCTTCTGGCCCATTCCGCTGTGCAAGTGCGTGCATCGCCCGATTCAGCGTATAATGTACCGCATCATAGTTATGCCCTTGATTTTCCACAGGTTGATACGCGACGGCATCAGCCAGATAATGTATAACAAATCGACGCAGCACTTGATAGTTCAATCCCTGAGAGCTGACAAGCTGCTGAAACAGCGCCTCTTCCCGATCCTCAAATACGTCAGCCCAAAATACGGGCTCAATATCCAGCATCTGTTTGGCTGCTCCCGGCAACACCATAACCTGATCCAATTCCTTATGCAAACGCGAAATCAGTGTATCCGCATAATTTTCCTTTTGCATACCCAGACCATGAATGACCATTACCGCAACACGAGTCATGGCTCTCCTCCTCCGTCCATTGACTAGCCACTCTCTTTGAACCATATGAACTTCTCAACGTGAACATGCATAGTCCTGATGAACATGCTTTCCGATCGCTGTGAACATGAGACTTTGCCACATACATTCTAGATACAGTTTACCACGATATAAATAAAAAAAAACGAGCTGCATCAAGGTCACCCTACACAAATTGGCATGCGCTCAGCTTGATCTCGGTATCAGGATGAAAAAAGAAGCTGCGAATATCGCAGCTCCCCATTTGTTCGTCAATTTAGCCTTTCAAATGAATCTTAAGCACACCGTTCTGGTTGGATGTTACATCACCAGTAGTGACCTCCACTCGATCAACCATGTCCTGACCGTCCGGAATAATGATTGGCGTAATGAGCGGATAGCCCGCAGCTTCAATCACTTTACGGTCGAATTCAAGCAACGTTTGCCCGGCTCTTACCTTCTCTCCAGCTTCAACGTGCATGTTAAAACCTTCGCCTTTGAGTGATACCGTATTGATCCCGACATGAATCAGAATCTGCAATCCACTCGCGTGCTCAAGAATGACAGCGTGTTTGCTCTTGATGACATGGGCAACCTGAGCGTCAAACGGGGCAACGACCTGATTGCCAGAAGGTTCAATGGCAACCCCTTCACCCATTTGTTTCTCTGCAAATGCCGGATCAGGTACTTGCTCCAGTGGAACAGCTGTACCCGTTAATGGTGCCATGATTTCCAGTGTATTCACAGGCTCATCCGCCACCTGAGCAGCACTGCGTGTGCGTGGCTCTGCAACTGCATTTGTTGTAGTTGTGCCAGAAGCTGATTTCGCTGTAGGCGTTTGACCACCAGCTACAGTAGCTTGATCTGCGTTGCGGTCTTCTTTTCTCAACTTCGCTCTTCCGAAAATAACAGTCAGTACAAACGGAACAACCAGTACAATCGCCATACCGATGAAGAATACTCCCCATTTGTTCGGGAAAATGGACAGGAATCCAGGTACCCCACCTACACCGATAGAGGTGGCCTGAACATTATTTATCGTGAGCAGTACACCGCCGATCGCAGAACCGACCATCCCGAAGATAAACGGATAACGATAACGGATATTCACCCCGAAGATCGCCGGCTCGGTTACCCCGAGGAAGGCCGAGACGGATGAAGTTGCCGCAAGTCCTCTCATTTTCTTCTCACGAAGCACAAGCATCATGGCAAGTGCGGCAGAACCTTGCGCGATATTGGACAGTGCCAGCATCGGCCACAGGAACGTTCCGCCCTGGCTACCAATCAACTGTACGTCTACCGCCAGGAACGTGTGGTGCATTCCTGTAATAACGAGCAATGCGTACAGTCCACCGTAGATCAGACCGCCCAGAGCCGCGTACGAATCGTATATATAGATCAAGCCGGATGTAATTCCATTCGCAATGGCAAACGTAACCGGACCAATGATTGTAAATGCCAGGAAGCCGGTAATCAATAAAGTGACAGGTGCAACAACCAGCAATTTGATCGAATCATGCACCCTTTTGTTCAGGAAAATCTCCAGCTTGGCAAGCAGATAGGCTGATACCAATACCGGCAGAACCTGCCCCTGATAACCGATCTTCTCAATATGCCAGCCGAACAGATTCCACGTAGGCACGGTGCCTTCGTTGACTGCATTGGCGTAGCCATAAGCACTCAGCAGATCGGGATGTACTAGGATCAGACCAAGGACAATCCCGAGCAACGGACTGCCGCCGAACCTTGTTACCGCGGACCAACCAATTAACGCAGGCAGGAAGGTAAAGGCTGTGCTCGCGATGGTATTAATAATAGATGCGAGGTCCTTCCATGCCGGATATACATCCACCAATGATTTTCCATCAAAGAATATGCCTGGTCCTGTCAGAATGTTATTAATACCGAGCAAGAGACCGGCCGTGATGATGGCTGGCAGGATCGGGATGAAGATGTCCGATAGCGTTTTGATCGCACGCTGGATCGGGTTCTGCTTTTTACCCGCAACGGCCTTCACGTCATCCTTGGAAGCGCGTTCGCCTCCGGTAATCTGAATCATTTCATCATACACTTTATCCACAAGCCCAGGTCCGATAACTACCTGGAATTGTCCTTGAGAGGAGAACTGGCCTTTGACCAGATCGTTCTGTTCCAGACTTGCTGTATCTACTTTACTTTCGTCGTAGAGGGCGAACCGGAGGCGTGTGACACAATGCGTTGCAGCTTCAATATTTTCTTTGCCGCCGACCGCGCGTACGATCTCCTCAACCTGTTTTTTATCCATTGCCATATTGTCACTTCCCATTTATATAATGTGAATTAGTCCTGTTGCGGTACAAGCCACATATAGGATGAATACGGGCTCAGGGAGATTACTTGCTCGACTGCAGGCGATACCTCCGTATTGCCAATCAGCAGCTCTGCGGATTTACCCGCAATGTGGTCATTCCAGACGGCCTCCGAGAAAGTAAAAGTTACGTCCCGCTTGCTAAAGTTGGACACGACAAGCAACGTTTCGCTTCCATTGGTCCGGGCGTAGGCGAATACATCCGGATGTGCATCGTCCAAACGTTCATACAGACCGTCGGTCAGCACACGAACCTGTTTGCGCAGAGCAATCAGCTTGCGATAATGATAATAGATTGAATTCGGGTCAGCCATCTGCTGAGCCACATGAATCGACGGATATCGTTCATCCACTTTGATCCACGGTGTACCTGTTGTAAATCCGGCATTCTCGCTTCCATCCCATTGCATCGGTGTCCGGGAATTGTCCCGGGAACGCTCTTTCACAATTTGGAATGCTTCCTCGGCGGATTTGCCCCGTTCTTCCTGAAGCAGTCGGTACATATTGGTCGATTCAATATCACGGAACTCGCTAACGTCGTTCCAGACCGGATTCGGCATCCCGATCTCTTCACCCTGGTATACGTAAGGTGTTCCCTGCATGCCATGAATGGTCGTAGCAAGCATTTTGGCACTCTCCGCACGATAATCGCCATCATCAGCGAAACGAGACAACGCCCGCGGTTGATCATGGTTGTTCAGGAACAACGCATTCCATCCGCCACCTGCCTGCATACCTGTCTGCCACTCACTAAAGAGTTGTTTCATCGCTTCAAAATCGTAAGGCATCAGTTCCCACTTCTGTCCATTCGGATAATCCACTTTCAGATGGTGGAAGTTAAACGTCATGGAGAATTCCCGGGAAGCAGGGTTCGAATATTTGATACAGTGCTCCAGTGTAGTGGAGGACATCTCCCCAACCGTTACCATATTGTGTGGACCAAACACCTCTTCATACATCTCTGTAATGTACTCATGCACACGCGGTCCATCGGTGTAGAACTTGCGTCCGTCGCCTGGGGAAACGCTACCATCATCGTCGGGGAAACGCTGGTCCTTGGAGATCAGATTGATGACGTCCATACGGAAACCATCTACACCCTTCTCTGCCCAGAACTTGATCATGTCTCGTACTTCCTGGCGTACCTGCTCGTTCTCCCAATTCAAATCAGCCTGTGTTTTGTCAAACAACGTCAGGAAATATTGTCCTGTCTGCTCATCATACTGCCATGCAGGTCCGCCGAACTTGGATTGCCAGTTATTCGGCACACCGCCGTCCGGAGCAGGGTCCTTCCAAATATAATAATCGCGATACGGATTATCCTTGGAAGAACGCGATTGCTGGAACCACTCATGATCCGTAGAAGAGTGATTCACCACGATATCAATCATCAGCTTCATGTCACGTGCCTTCAGACCTTTAAGCAGTTCGTCAAAATCCTCCATCGTACCAAAATCCGGATTAATCCGATAATAGTCCGCCACATCGTAACCGTTATCATGCTGTGGTGAGACATATACGGGCTGCAGCCACACGATATCAATACCGAGGTGCTGCAAGTAATCCAGCTTTTCGGTCAATCCCCGAATGTCTCCGGTACCCGATCCAGTTGTATCGTTGAAACTCTTGGGATATACCTGATACACCGTGGAAGTCTTCCACCACGATGATGAAGTTGTGTTGGTTGAACTCATGTTAACGCCTCCAATAAATTGTATTGCTTATGTGGTTCTCTTGGCCTAACTTCATTTATATATTACATAACTAAACATGTATATACAAGTTGAAACTTCAATATGCTATCTTTTTCCTCTTCTACACATTCCCCATTAATGATTCCTCTGTAACAATTATTTTGCTGCTTGCGTTCGTAAACACGATGATATCTGTATCTGAAACGAAAAAAACCGTCTGTTCCCCCATGATTTCATGAGGATAAACAGACGGTTTAAATGTATAGAAATGATGAGTTAAAAATTCATACGAAGCTCGTTCACTTCCTGTTTCTTACAACATGTCCGTCGAAACCATTCCTTTCCCCTGTTCCCTTTTGTTCAACTTCACCGAGGACAAGGACGCTTGTTCTTCTCTCTCCAGCTCTTCGGCACTAATCTCCCCGGAAAGCACAGCCCGCATGCGTTTTTGGTCCAACAGCCCTTCCCATTTCGCAACTACAAATGCCGCAACACAGTTGCCCATCAAATTCGTGAATACTCGCATCGTATCCATGAAGCGATCCGCACCGAGCAGTAAGGCAACAGCTGCTACCGGGAATGCATTCAGGGCCGCTGCTGTAGCAGACAAAGCTAGGAATGCGGAGCCAGGTACACCCGCCATACCTTTGGAGCTAAGCATTAATACCAGTAAAATCGTAATCTCTTGTCCAAGTGTCAGATCAATGCCAACCGCTTGAGCCAGAAAAACGGTCGCCAGCGACAGGTAGATCGAGGCTCCGTCCAGATTGAACGAGTACCCTGTTGGAACCACGAGACCGACGACAGCACGATCACAGCCTGCTTTGGTCAACTTGTCCATCATGCGGGGCATAACAACTTCCGAGGAACCTGTGCCAATCGCCAGCATCACTTCGGAACGTGTATATTTTACAAATTGCAAAAAGTTCAGCCCTGTAATCCACCAGCCAGCCAGTGCAAGCATCACCAGAAACAGTAATGCTGCTCCGTAACAGGCAATAATCAGCAAACCGAAAGAGGAAAGTGTAGATGCCCCATACGCTCCAACGGTGTACGCCATGGCTCCGAAGGCTCCGATGGGTGCCAGTTTCATAATGTACCCAATAATGCGGAACAAGATGCCCAATACATTTTCAATCAGCGTCAGCACATTCTCCTTCGCCTTACTTTCCGATGCTGCCAAGGCTGTCCCGAACAAACAGGCAACGAGCAGCACTTGCAGCAATGCATTTTGTGCAAAGGCATCTACAATACTTGTTGGAATAATGTTCATGATAAAGTCGACGACATGCGGCAGTTCAGAGCCATTGGTTTTGGCTTCGATCCCACTTGCATCAAGGGTCGAGGGGTCCACGTTCATGCTTGCACCCGGACGAAGCAGGTTGGCTGTGCCGAGTCCAAGGACCAGAGCAACCGTCGTTGCGATTTCGAACCATAGAATGGCTTTGAACCCAATCCGTCCAACTGATTTCAGATCACCGATTTTGGCTATGCCTGTCACGATCACCATAAAGATTAATGGAGCAATGATCATTTTGATCAACTTGATAAAACCTGTTCCGAGCGGCTGCAGCAGACTGCCCAGATCAGGCCACAGAATGCCTACACCAATCCCGATGATAACCGCTACAATGATTTGAAAAAACAATGATTTCACAAATGACATGAACGCTCCCCCTGTTTTTCGGTCAATTCGGATTTCCGTTTGGTTTCCGTGTAATTTTTTATAACATTGCAGCAGAACTTCAACAATGGGATTTCAAGGTTTTTGTCATCCGGACCAACTATGGCGTACTAAATTGAACTTAAAACCGAAAAAAGACGAATATCACGTCAGTTATCTTGACGTGATATTCGTCTTTAGCTTGGTATTGCTTTTATGATTGAACAGTGATTAATAGAGCATTACAGGGTTAGGGATTGTCCCGGTGCCAGCACACGGCCTTCCAGACCTTTGGAAGCAAGCTGCTCCACAAACTTCTCGGCATCCTGACGAATCACGGGGAACGTATCATAATGCACCGGAATCGTCAGCTTCGCATTGAACCATTCAGCGGCTTGCAAAGCATCCTCCGGTCCCATGGTGAAATGTCCACCAATAGGCAGTAGTGCTACGTCGATATCATGACGGTCACCAATCATTTTCATATCACCGAACAAGCTAGTGTCACCGGCATGCAAAATGGTTTTGCCACCAATGTTAATAATATATCCTGCAGGCAATCCTGCGTACATGATCCGTTGTTCCTCTTCCAGCACAATTCCGGACGTATGGAAAGCCTGAATCATTTTGGCTTGCGCAAAGCCTAGATCCACCGTTCCACCCATGTTCATACCAAGGGTGTCCAGTCCTTTCCATGACATATATGTAGCCAGTTCCACAATCGCAACCACCTTGGCATTGTTAGCCTTGGCGATCGGTTCAGCATCCAAAATGTGATCCATATGTGCATGTGTCAGTAAAACGGCATCGGTCTTGATGTCTTCCGGTTTGGTGACAGCAAGTTCATTGCCACGCAGGAAAGGATCAATGATTAACGACTTCTCTTCTGTGCCCAGTTGTACACTGGAGTGTCCGTGGTAAGTAATATTCAGCAACTTGGTATCCTCCTGACATATGCGTTCGTTTGGTTTGATTTTCAACCTATATTATAATTCAAAACTCTTCGCCAAAGCAAAATGACGCCTCATCGCTGCATTCGGTAAACTCGTGCTTCGTAAGGCTGAAGAAGAATCGCTCCCTTATCGGTGGAATAACGTCTGCTTACATTGCTGATGACCGTCTTGGCATTTTCTTGATTCCATCCCTCAGGCCATTCCATCTCCGGCTCATGTTCACGGAAATTCAGAATAACGAGCATCTGCTCATCATCCAGCGTTCGGGTATAAGCATAGATATCGGGATCATCCGGCAAAAGCAGCTCATATGCCCCATAGATGAGTACTTTATGTTGTTTGCGAAGTGCGATCAGTTTACGGTAATAATGCAAAATGGACTGGGGATCACGTTCGGCATCCTCCACATTAATCTCAGGATAATTCGCATTCACCTGAATCCATGGCTCACCATCGGTAAATCCGGCATGTTTCGTATCATCCCACTGCATCGGTGTACGGGCATTATCACGACTCTTGCGCCAGATTGCTTGCATGACTTCATGCTTCGCTCGCCCCTGACCGATATGATGCCGATAATAATTCATTGTCTCAATATCTCGATAATCCTCAATATCAGGAAAAGCAACATTGGTCATGCCGATCTCTTCCCCTTGATAAATATAAGGCGTACCCTCCAAAGTGAGCATCCACGTAGCCAGCATCTGGGCAGAGCGCACCCTGTACTTTCCATCATCACCGAAACGGGATACCGGACGCGGCTGGTCATGATTGCCCATGTAATTGGCATTCCAGCCTCTGTCATGCAGCACGGTTTGCCAGTTGCTCATAATTTCTTTCAGCTCGGGCAGCTTCCACTCCCGATAGTTCCATTTGCCGATTCCGGATGATTGAGCGTCCACAAACATATGCTCAAACTGGAATACCATATTGAGCTCATTCCGATCTGTCCCAACATAGGCCAGCGCCTGTTCCGGTCCAAGCCCGGAAGTCTCTCCAACAGTCATTGGACCATAAGGCTTCAGGATCATGTCGTTAAGTTTGTTGAGAATCGAATGGACCTGCTCGAGGTTGGAAAAAAGCTGATACGCAGGAACAACCGGCAGATTATCCGGATTATGTGCGCTGGGTAACCCATCCGCCTTGGCGATATGCGCCACCGCATCGAAACGGAAACCATCCACCCCCTTTTCCAACCACCAATGCACCATCTCATACATCTCTTCTGCCATCTGTGCATTGTTCCAATTCAGGTCAGGCTGGTGTTCCGTATAAAGATGCAAATAATATTCATTCGTCTCCGGATCATGCTTCCACACAGAACCCCCAAAGTAGGACTCCCAGTTGTTTGGAACCTGACCATTTTTACCTGAACGCCAAATATAATAATCCCGTTTCGGATTCACTTTCGATGAACGTGACTCGGCAAACCACGCATGTTCATCCGACGTATGATTCAGCACCAGATCCATCATGATCTTGAGACCACGCTTGTGTGCTTCCGCCAGCAAACGGTCAAAATCCTCCATCGTCCCATATTTGCGCAAAATGGAGTAATAATCACGGATATCATATCCGTTATCATGACCAGGTGAATCGTAAATAGGACAGATCCAAATGACATCCACACCCAGATCAGTCAAATAATCGAGCTTGTCATATATCCCCTGCAAGTCACCCTGACCGTCTCCATCCGAATCTTTGAAGCTGTTGGGATAGATCTGGTACACCACACTCTCTTTCCACCAAACGATATAGACCACCTCGCTTTCATCACTCTTTACTATATAACCCGTTAGTATGTTTTATCC
Source organism: Paenibacillus sp. FSL W7-1088 (assembly GCF_037969855.1). Lineage (NCBI taxonomy): Bacteria > Bacillati > Bacillota > Bacilli > Caryophanales > Paenibacillaceae > Paenibacillus > Paenibacillus sp. FSL W7-1088. The sequence goes on along the minus strand of NZ_CP150216.1, from coordinate 2,930,669 downwards.
GAAATGTGCCTCTTATAAACAGAAAAGATCCATGAACACCAAAAGACCCGATCATTGACCGCTATTCGCAGTTCATTTTCGAGTCCTTCTCTGTGGGTATATGATTAAGGCAAATCCTACGTATCCAATCCAGGCACCCACCGTATTCAAAATAATGTCATCGACATCAAACGAACCCACACGGGTAATCAATTGTGTAATCTCAACAGCAAACAAAAGTAAGATGACAATTCCTGTAAATGGTAAAAACCTCCGGCACCTGCGGAATAACCAGGGAATCCATATCCCAAGCGGGATGAACAAGACAATATTCCCAAACAGGTTTTTCACCCAGGCTTCCGTGGAGTATCTGTTCTTTTCAAAAAGCAGGGGCTTGATAGTTTCTAATGGTACCAGATTATATTGATAATTCACGCCAGGCGTTCTCTCGCTGACAAAGAGCAAGTTACCCATAATCAACACATATAACCATGCCATACATGCGACGATTGTGAGCATCCACCTGGTGTGAAGCCACGAACGTTCGTTCATTTTCTCATATCCTCCGACCTTTTTTCCGTGGAGAGCGGTATGGTCTATTTTAAAGGGATATCCATCTTCATGTCCAGCTGCTCAGGCGTGGACTTCCATACAATTCTGAATCAGACTATTCTGTTACAACTCTCAACATACCAAAATCCCCTTGTGCAACAAGGAGCGATCTCTGATGAAGGTATATGAACCCGACAGAGATCAATCTAGTGTACAAGGGGATTATTTCATTGTTAAACCATAATTATTTAACCTTTCCAGTGTCCGGATACCGGATGAATACCCCAGATGTCCGTCGCATATTCACTGATGGTGCGATCACTGGAGAAAATGCCAGAGTGAGCGGCATTCAGCACCGCCTTGCGTGTCCAGCCCGATACATCGCGGTAGGCCGAATCAATGGCAGCATGTGCATCGGCATAGGCAGCAAAGTCACGTAACACAAAGTACTCGTCACCATGGGCCAGCAAGGAATCATAGATATCCCAGAATTCACCATCACGCTCACAGAACGCTCCCGGATGCACCAGCTGCTCCACAACCTCGCGAATCCGTTCATCCTGCTGCACAATCTCACTCGGCCGATAACTGCCAGAGCGGTAATATTCAAGCACTTCGTCTGCACTCAGACCAAAGATAAACATATTGTCTTGACCGACCTGCTCCGCCATCTCGACATTTGCGCCGTCCATGGTACCAATGGTTAATGCTCCGTTCATCATGAACTTCATGTTCCCCGTACCGGAGGCTTCCTTGCCTGCGGTTGAAATCTGTTCGCTGACGTCTGCGGCTGGGATGATTTTCTCTGCAAGAGAGACTGAATAGTTTTCCAGGAAAAATACCTGCAGGCGATCTTTCACGGCCGCATCGCGGTTGACTGTATCTGCCACCGTGTTAATCAACTTGATAATTTTTTTGGCAAAATAATAACTCGGCGCTGCCTTTGCTCCAAAAATGAACGTACGTGGCACGATATCAAACGAAGCATCGCTCTTGAGACGGTTATACAAATGCATAACATGCAGAATGTTCAGCAGCTGCCGTTTGTACCCATGCAGCCTTTTCACCTGTACATCAAAGATGGAATCCGGATTGACAGCCCTTCCGGTATGATCCAGGATGTACGCGGCCAGTCGCTCCTTATTATTACGTTTAATGGAATGGAAGTGCTGCTGGAATGAAGCATCGTCTGCAACGCCTACCAGCTCATTCAGTCTGCCTGGCTCCCTAATCCACTCACTTCCAATCGTATCGGTGATCAGAGTCGACAACTTCGGATTGGCATGCATCAGCCAGCGGCGATGGGTAATGCCATTGGTTTTGTTATTGAAGCGCTCCGGATAGAGTGCATAGAACGGAGCCATCTCCCGTTCCTTCAATATTTCGGTATGCAATGCCGCGACACCGTTGACGCTATGACTGCCCACAATCGCCAGATGAGCCATCCGCACCTGATCGTTCGCCACAATCGCCAGATGCTGAATACGATCCGGGTCTCCGGGATACCGTTCGAGCAGCATGCCGCAGAAACGTTTGTTGATCTCTTCAATAATCATGTAAATGCGTGGCAGCAGCTTGCTGATCATGGCCACAGGCCACTTTTCAAGCGCCTCACTTAGCGTTGTATGGTTGGTGTACGATACGGTGCGGGTCGTGATATCCCACGCTTCATCCCATCCATAACCTTTGACATCGATCAGAATACGCATCAGTTCGGGAATCACGAGTGTTGGATGCGTATCATTAATATGGAACGCCACTTTATCCGGCAATCGATCATACGAAAGCTCAAGCTTGTTAAATGTACGCAAAGCACTCTGTACGCCTGCGGAACACATGAAATATTGCTGCTTCAGACGAAGCAGCTTGCCCTCGTATTGGGAATCATCCGGATACAAAAACTCCGAGATCGATTCTACCGAACGGCTGTAATCCAGATATCCGTAATAGTTCGAAGGGGTATCGAGCGATGTCTCCCGTTTGGGCTCCGCACTCCACAATCGCAAGGTATTTACATGGGGCTGGCCATAAGCAATCACAGGCACATCATATGGTACAGCTACAACGGATTCGGCATCTTTCGTGACAAATTGATAATGTCCATCCTGTTCATAGGCTTCCACACGGCCCCAGAACTGCACTTCCACCTTTTTGTCCGGACGGCGCACTTCCCATTCATTGCCCTTCTCGAGCCAATTATCGGGTAGCTCCACCTGATTGCCGTTAATAATTTTCTGCTCAAACAAGCCATATTTATATCGGATTCCGCATCCATGTCCTGCATAACCGAGGGAAGCCAGTGAATCCAGAAAACAGGCTGCGAGTCTTCCCAGACCTCCGTTGCCGAGCCCTGCGTCCGCCTCCTGTTCTTCCACTTCTTCCAAAGAGAAGCCCAATTCAGCCAGACTGTCACGAACGAGTTCCAATTCATTCACATTTAACAGGTTGTTGCCGAGCAGACGTCCAATCAGGAATTCCAGCGAGAAGTAATAGACCTGTTTATCCTGGCGCTGCTTAAACCCCTGATTCGACGCCGCCCAATCCTGACCCGCGTATTCGCGAATCATGCTTCCAAGTACGTGATAGACATCCTCCTGCGTTGCTTCTGCTAATGGTTTGCCCAATTTGCTGACCAGATTGCGTCTAAAAATACTCTTGAACGTTTCCTTGTTGTCAAACAAAAGAAGGTTCCTCCCGGTGAAATCCTGTAGGATGGTGGCGGTTCATACACTCAAGTGCTCAATGTTCTGCAAAGTGGCCGTTACGGGTACGAATCGTTCTTTCGATCGCTGTTATCCCTGTATTTTCTTTATTCTATTATTCAGATGTGAAAATACAGTGATAAAGGCGAACGCTGCGCTTCTTCAGAATCGATTTCGTTCCCTCCACTACGTTTGCACGTTGGCAAGCACAATCGAAGTTGCATTTCAACTTTCGCTCATGAACATTAAATCCATCCTACAGGATTTTTATTTTATATATATTTATAGATGATATCGGTTAAGTGTTGGTATTAGATAATAGTACTCTTCGCCAGAATATACGGGTTCGACGGGTCGCCGATCAGCGTCTGGCCGCCGCTTAGCTTTACATCTTTGTCGAGAATGACGTTCTCCAGAACGGCGCCTTCTCCGATGTAGCATTTTTGCATAATAATGGAGCCTTTAATTTTGGCCCCTTTCGCCACATGCACCCCACGGAACAGGATGCTGTCTTCCACTTCTCCACCCACAATGCAGCCGTTCGCGAGCAAGGAATGTTTCACCTCGGCAGTGTCCAGGTATTTAGCCGGAGCCTCGTATTTAATCTTGGTTTGAACAGGCTGTTCCTTGAACAGCTGCTCATACAGTCCGCTATTCAACAATTCCAGACTGTTGCGGTAATAGCTATCGATCGAATTGATCACGGCGTGATAGCCATCATAGGCATACGCCGCAATGTTCAAGCCATCCGGGTTTTTCTGAATCACATCACGGAAGAAATGGCTTTCCCCATGAGCGATGCAGCGCTGCACCTGGCGCAGGAAAAGTTCTTTTTCCATAATGAAAATTTCTGTATATATATTCGGGTGATCGGTGCTTTGGTGAATGTCCACCACATTACCGTTCCCGTCATCTTCAACTTTGACACAGGCGTCATGCTCAGGCAGCAGTTGATCCACTTTTTTGCAGACCAGCGTTACATCCGCGCCTTTGCTTATATGGTACCTGTATACATCCTGCAGATCTGCTTTGGTTACGTGCCGACTACCTGCGTGGACTACATATTGCCCTGAACCCCGGCGGAAGAAATCGAGATTATTGTGAAAATGCTGCAAATCCCCTTGTGACGTATCGGTTGGATCGTTCCAGTCCGGTGGTAAAATAAACATACCGCCATGCTTGCGATCCAGATCCCACGGCTTACCGTCTCCCAGATGATCCATGAGTGAACGGTACTTGCGACGAACAAAAACACCGATACTCTCAATGCCAGCATTCATCATATTGGATAATACAAAATCAATCAGACGGTAACGCCCGGCATAAGGCACCGCGGCTCCACAGCGAAAGTACGTCAATTCCTTCAATTCCTCAAGCTCATGGTCAAGGTTAATAACTCCGATCAATGGTTTCATCGCATGCACCGTCCTTTAGGTTTAGATTAGGCTTTACTTGTCATTCCCTCGAGAAGCTGACGTTCCAGTTCTTCCTGATCGACCAGTAATATATCACTTTCATCCTCAGGGGCGGGCGACAGATGTACTCCATCCGGGATCACCAATCCTTCGGCAATAATGGCTTTGTGAATACGTACATTTTGACCGATCTTCACTTTTGGCATGATCACTGAATCGGTTACGGAACTGTTCTCTCCCACCTCAATACCGTAGAACAACACCGAGTGTTTAACCTCACCATGTACCACACTGCCTTCACTAATGATGCAATTCCGCACCTTCGCTGATGGCGAGATGTATTGTGCAGGTTGGTTCGGATTACGTGTGAAAATACGCCAGTCCGGATCATTAAGATTAAACGGTGTGTCTTCGTCCAACAGGTCCATATTGGATTCCCACAGACTGCGAATGGTACCAACGTCTTTCCAATACCCTTCAAACGGATAAGCGTATAGTGATTTTTCATTTTCAAGCAGCAAGGGAATGATGTCTTTGCCAAAATCATAGGAGGTGGATGCCTGCTGTTCGTCCTGGATCAGGAAGCGTTTCAGTACATCCCACTTGAAGAGATAGATACCCATGGAAGCAAGCGTGCTCTTGGGTTCAGGAGGTTTTTCTTCGAATTCATAGATGCTATAGTCATCGTGGGTGTTCAGCACCCCGAACCGGCTGGCTTCTTCCAATGAGACATCAATGACCGATATGGTGCAATCTGCATCCTTTTCTTTATGGTATTGAAGCATTTTCTCGTAATCCATTTTATAGATATGATCCCCTGACAAGATGAGCACATGTTCAGGATCGAATTGTTCGATAAAATTCAGGTTACGGTAGATGGCATCCGCTGTACCGCGGTACCAGTTACTGCCGTCTTCACGTTCATGAGGAGGAAGTACATATACCCCGCCATTTTTGCGGTCCAGATCCCAATCACTGCCAATGCCGATATAGGAGTGCAGCACCAGAGGTTCATACTGGGTTAACACACCAACTGTGTCAATGCCAGAATTGGAGCAATTACTTAGAGGAAAATCAATGATGCGGTAGGTTCCGCCAAAATAAACAGCAGGCTTGGCCAGTGATTTGGTCAATCCCTTTAATCTTTTGCCTTGCCCTCCAGCGAGCAGCATCGCTACAACTTCTTTTTTTGCCATCATTACAGCCTCCTCCATGTGCATTCGTTCTAATTCATTTCAGAGCCCATAATCCGATATGCTGTTGTGTGGACACTTTTGTCATGATTAGGAGCATGCTGTACAGACTGTGTTGCATTAAAATTGCAGCCAAACGTCGTTCTTTGTGATGTCTGAAAGTAGATAATACATGCAGAATTGCCTGTACTTGTTGTGTAGAGGTGATAGGTGGATGTAAAAATTAAGGTGTACCCCGTGTAAAATGCAATACACTTCTCCTATATAACATTAAACACGAAACGGGCTGAGGAATCTTGCTGGAAAACTTCGACAAAAGTTTAAGTGGATATCGCTCCTTCCTTTATGCCGCTGTTATTAAATATTGTATTCGCTGATGGGTCTTGAAAATCCTTTTGGAAAAGTTTTGGGGATTTAATTATCGCTCAACATTCGCCAGACAGCCTGCTACTTCGAAAAAACATAACGCTCACTGCCCTCACGAGTAAAGAAAAAAACGCAAAAACCAATTTCATGGTTTCTGCGCTCCAATAATTACGGACTCTATGCTCTCTCGCAGCTGATCTGCATTTTTCGTTTGATACGGATCGACATTGAAAATAATAGCATCCGCAATATAACCTTCTGCAATCTGTCCCAATTCGTTGCCACGCCCCAAAATCTCAGCAGCATTGGTCGTCGCAGATTGCCACGCCTCTGCCCGGGTCAAGCCATAATTGATCAACGTATCCAACTCTTGCAGGTTATAGCCGTGCAGTGAAGGTGTGGCGTAATCGGTACCGAAACCGAAACGGACTCCTGCTCTTTTGGCATATCCGATGGCTGTAGAATGCGCTTCAGCAGCGCGCGCGGCACGATCACTGATAACAGTAGGCAGCGCCAGCACACCTTTTGGATCTGCAGCAATACGATATATCGATGTGGTGGGCACAAAGGCCGTTCGGGACTGCGCAAGTCTGCCGGCCTGATCCTCCGATAAGAACATGCCATGCTCCACAGATTCCACTCCGGCCTGAATAGACCAGTCAATCGTTACCCCACCCCAGGTATGAACCAGCACCTTTTTATGGTGGGCATGGGCATAGCGAACGATAAACGCGAACTCTTCCTCCGAAAATACAGGATCGAGCACTTGTTCCGTAGGGGCTCCCAGTCCACCTGTCGCCATGATTTTAACCCATCCTGCTCCTGTATCAAAAATTCCGTTCAACCGTTGCTCCAGATACTTTACACCACGGGCATCTGCCGCTCCCAGCATTTCACTGCTGGTTTCAACTCTTAAGGGGTGTTGATAGTGCTGAGCGAGATGCCTCGCGATGCTTGGTAACAATCCGCCTGCATCACGAGCCGTAGTTACTCCCGTCCGAAGGGTAGCTGCAAAAGCTTGCGCCTGCATCACTTCAACCTCGTGGCTGTCCCGTTTCAATTGATCCGCATGGTCAAAGTCTGTCCAGGCCAGATGTGTATGAAGATCAATAACTCCGGGACTTATCCATAAATCTGTAACCCGAAGCGATGAGTCATCATTCTGCGGCACGGATTCTGTAACAGATGCAAACCGGCCATCCTGGATCGAGATATCGAACCGTTTGCCTTCAATGCCTGCTATAAAGATATGTTTGAAGCTTTGTTCCTCCGATTTTACCTGGGTCATATTCATCCCCCCCAAACGAGACGAACAGCCTGGACTGCTTGCTCATGGTCCTGATTCAATAATGCCGCAATGGTCGCAACAGCTTCCTCCACACCTGCTAAGGAAGCATTAACTCCAAAATGATTAATTCGCAGAAGCTGACCAAAAAGTTCTCCATCCCCCGGAGCAACGATGCCGATCGGCTGATCGATAAGCAACTTCTCCTCCCCTGCAATTCGAACCGTCGTAGTCAGTGTCGAATATGTTCTGTTATCTTTTTGCCAAGGCTCCAGACCCAGAGCCTGAATTCCCGCTATAGCAGATAACGCAGCCTGTTCATGACGCTTGATCACCTGCTCCAATCCTTCAGACTCAATAGCTGTCAAAGCCAAAATCAGTGCTCTGGCTTCCAGCGTTGGAATGTTGGGAGGAACGCGGACGGGTGCAGCTCCATCGCCGGGTGGCTTCAGATCAAGCAAAGACAGGATGGAGTTGCGCGGTGCATGTGCATTGGATTCGAGAAATTCCCATCCACGCGGCGAAATGCTTACTGCGCTGATGCCGTTAGGCCCGGCTAGGGCTTTTTGTGCACCCACCGCTACAAAATCAACACCCCATTCATCGACCAGCAGAGGCTCTCCCCCAATCGCTGAGACAGAGTCGCTCACTGTAATCAGGTTATGGGCACGCGCAATCTTTATAATTTCTTCTGCTGGATTCGACCCGCCTGTAACCACCTCTGCTTGAACAAAGGATAAAGCGGACGGTTGATACTTTTCAATCGCAGCAGTAACCTTCTCCACAGGTACAACTTCATCAAAAGGAACTTTGACTTCAATAACCGTTGCCCCTCCGCGTTCAAGCCACTGACCAAACAAACTGCCATAAGGCCCTGTTACGACATTGACAATCGTACGCCCCGGTGCAGATATTCCAGCTGCCACGGCCTCTATCCCCAAGATAGCCTCACCCGGGATGATCACCGGAGGATACTTTGTATTCAAAAGCCTGGAGAGCAATTGCGTAAGCGTATCGTATTCCGACAGGGTAAGGGGTATCTTTCCTTTATATTGTTGGCTCATATAAACCTCCTAAAGAACTTGATTTCGGCATCTTTGGAACTGCAGACAGCAGCTCTCGGCTGTAGGCCATTTCTGGCCGTGTGAAGAATTGATCTTTGGGACTAATCTCCACCAGCTTACCCTGCCGCATGACTGCTACCGTATCACTGATAGCATGGATAACTCCGAGATCATGGGAAATGAACAGTAACGTAAGATTAAATTCTCTCTTAAGTGAATTGAACAGATCGAGCACACTCCGCTGCACGGAAACATCGAGTGCACTCGTAGGCTCATCCGCAATCAGCAGACTCGGCTCTACGCTTAAAGCACGTGCAATGGCGATCCGTTGGCGCTGACCGCCGGAAAATTCATGCGGATACTTGTCCAGTGCCCTGCTTTCCAACTGAACACGGGCCAGGAGCTCTCTGGATCTTTTCTCCACCTGTGAACGGTCTACAATGCGATGAAACAACAACGCTTCAGCAAGAATCTGCCGAATGGAATGTTTGGGATTCAGTGAAGCATCCGGATTTTGGAAGATCATCTGTATGCTTTTATACTGCTCACGACTTCTCCTCTTCTTTAATTGCTGATCCCCCAACAAAACCTGCCCCTCATCCGGCGTAATTAACCCGGCAATAACCCTTGCAAGGGTCGATTTGCCCGAACCGGACTCACCAACAAGACCAAGCGTGGTATGCCTCTGAAGATTTAGTGTGATGTTGTCCAGCGCAGTGAAGTCACCATATTGAACCGTTACATTCTGAACTTGCAAAGCTAGTTCCATCGTTATTCGCTCCCTTCAAGCTTCGGTAAAGGAAGCACCGAGTTAATGAGCATCTGGGTGTAAGAATCTCGCGGGTTTTGCAAAAGGCCAAGAGAATCCCCGTGCTCCACAATCCGCCCCTGCTTCATCACACACAGCTTTGAGCACAGCGTCGCTGCAATCGCCAGATTATGTGTTACAAAGACCATGGCGAATCCCAGTTCCCGCTGCAAACGCTGGATCGTCTCCATAATTTGACGCTGCACAGTAACGTCCAGCGCCGTTGTTGGCTCATCACAGAGCAGAATGCCTGGCTTGCACGCCAGGGCCAGTGCAATGACTACCCGCTGACACTGCCCACCTGACAGCTGGCTAGGGTATCGGTCCTCACGCTTCAACGAGTCGGGGAGCCCCAACAGTTCAAGTAATTCTAGCGCTGCTACCCTAGAGGCCTTCCTGCTTAACTTTTGCCTGTAATAAACAACTTCCGCCAGCTGTTTGACAACGGGACAGAGCGGATCGAGCGCACCTCTCGGGTCTTGAAACACCATGGCGCTGTTCACGTCACTCCGAATGGTTCCGCCCGTCTGCTCCACACCACTTGGTAACAGTCCCAGAATCGAACGAAGAGTTAGTGATTTACCAGAGCCGGATTCACCTACTAACCCCAGGCTCTCCCCTCTGCCGAGCGAGAAATGTACATCTTGAACTAATGTTTGATTTGACTTGGTTGACAGAGATAGCGCCTTGACTTCAAGAATCGGTTCAGTGGACATTATTTTTTCCTCCATACATCGGCCAATCCATCACCGACAAGCGACAAAGCAATTCCCGTGTAAACGACTGCAAATCCCGGAACTGCCGAGAGCCACCAGGCTGTCGTGATAAAGGATTGTCCATCCGAGATCATCGTGCCCCAATCCGGGGTCGGTGGTGCGATGCCAATGCCCAGGTATCCAAGCGTAACAATCGCCACCAGCAGCCCCACCATATCCGTCATGAGGACAACGATCGCCTGAGGCAATACATTAGGCAGGAGATGACGAAGGATAATTCGTATTCCCGGCAAGCCTAACGTCTGTGCGGATGCGATCCATTCCTGCTTGCGGTACGATGCACTCAGCCCTCTGACAACACGGGCAAAGACAATCCAGCCAACGAGCATAAACGTAATATAAATCCCCCGCTCACCTGCTCCGCTGGCAAAAGCCACAATAATGACAATTAGATAAAAAGGGAAAGCGATAAATGTATCCGTAATCAACGATATGATCTTATCAATCCATTTTCCGTAATACCCTGCGAGCATCCCTAGAAATACACCCAAGCAAAAGGGTACAATTTCCGCCAGCACCATAATGCTCAAATCGGTTCGCGCGGCATAAATCAGTCTAGTGAACAAATCACGTCCCAGTTGGTCTGTGCCCAACCAATGTTCAGCAGACGGAGGTTGCAAAAAGGCACTCAAATTTTGCTCCGAAGGGTCATAAGGACTCACCCACGGTATGATTACAGCCAAGATGATCAGCACGGCAAACATCACACTTCCCACTAGCAGGGTAGGAGTTTTCAATATGCGGTTCATGAGGCTGGTGTTTTGGCTGTCTTCATATAACTGAGGTTCAATTCGTATCGTTTTCATGGTTTTCCTTTCGTTCTGGGATCAAGCCACCTGGACAGAAGCTCTATCAGGAGACTGATGATCACGACAGATACAGCACAGTAAAGGGCTATGCCTTGAATGACCGGGAAATCCCGTTTGGAAATGGAACTAAACAAAAGACTGCCAATTCCCTTGATACCAAATACCTGTTCAACGACCAATGTGCCGCCAATGAGATAAGAGATATTAACGCCAAGAAGGATCAGCGTCGGAAGCGCCGCATTGCGCAGGACATGTTTGAATAGAATGACCCGGCTCGGTAATCTCGCAGCCTTCAATGTAACTACAAAATCAGATTCCAGCACTTCAAGCATCTGGGCTCTTAATGAACGAACCAATGTTGGAATCTGTGAAAAAGCTACGGTAATGGCGGGAAGTGTCAAACTGTACAAGGTGCCCCACCACCCTTCACCGGCTCCACCAACGGGAAACCAGTGAAGATGAACACTCAGCAGCAGAATCAAAAGGATGCCAACCCAGAAGATTGGCATACCTAGCGTTACCGTAGGAAAAATACGTATCAAATGATCCAGCAGCTTATCCTTGTGTGTAGCAGCCAGTGTAGCAAGCACAAGTGCAATGACAATTGCCAATACACATGCCATGGCAATGAGCAGCAAGGTAACGGGTGCACGATCAGCAATCAATTCTCTAGTGGAAGTTCCGTTAATAATGGAGTTGCCGGTATCCCCTTTAGTGAACAGTGTCTTCACAAACCGTATGAATTGTTCCCCCAGAGGCAGATCCAGCCCGAGAGCATGGTGCATGCTCTCAACGGCCTCGGGGGTGCTGTACTCGCCAAGAATCATTTTGGCAGGATCTCCTGGAACCATTCTGATGAGAAAAAAGACTGCTGTCATCACACAAAGGATCACTGCCAACGCCCTTCCCACCGTACTGATCAACCAGAACTTCTTCATTTCTGAATACGAACGTCTTCAAAACGCACACTGCCGTTAGGCAAAACAACAATGCCATCTACTGAAGAACGAACGCCAATCAGAATATCCGGATAATACAGCGGAATGTAAGGCACTTCATCGGCAAGCGTTTGAAGCAGTTTGGAGTATATTTCGGCACGGACATCGCCGTCCGGTGTTTGTTGGCCTTTATACAAAAGCTTGGTTACTTCATCATTGGTGTAATGCGTCCAGTAAGATTTACTGAAACCATCAGGGTCAGTCTGGAACGCAATGATTGAGTTCGCTTCCGGAGAATCGGCTTGCCCACTGTTCAGCATCGCTGCGAAATCATAAGCAAAGAATCGTTCACGGAAGGTAGCGAGTTCAATCGATTCAATCTCGATGTTAATGCCAATTTGTTTACCCGCTGCCTGAATGATTTGCGCTTCTTGCGCTCTGGTGCTGTTGCCTGAAGCTACAAGCAGTTTTGTAGTAAATCCATCAGGGAAGGCCGATTTGGCCAGTTCCGCTTTGGCTGCATTTACATCAAAATTCAGTGCCTTGAGCGTATCATTCGAATTGTAAGGAATCGTTGTTGGCAGCAATGAATTAGCGGTCTGTGCATAACCAAAGGTAAGCGCTTTGGTCAGACCGTCACGATCAAGTGCCAGAGCCAATGCCCGACGAACATGCACATCGGAAAAATGCTTATCCAGCGTATTAAAGAACAATTGCTCTGTCACCCAGCTGCCGTTGGTTGCAACAGATGTATCTGCACCATTTTTTATTTCATCGGCATTTTGCAGGGCAAGCGACTCAATCGCATCCACTTCTCCTGCTTTCAATTGATTGATTGATTGGCTGTCATCTTCTATCAGCTTGTAAACAAGCTTATCAACCGATGGCTTTCCTTCTTGCCAGTAGTGAGTGTTCTTCGTAAAGGTCACATCGCCTGCAGGGTCCCACTGCTCAACTACAAACGGTCCTGTACCTACCGGTTTCTTGAAAAATTCTTCCTCGGTAACTCCGCCAAAATTGTTCGGAATAATACCGTTCGAGAAGTTGGACAGCTCAGAAATAAACGGCGTATACGGCTCTTTAAGTGTAATTACCAGTGTGTGGTTATCTTTGGCTTTGATCGTATCCACCTTCGCGGATATTGCCAATGGGCCACCAACCTTCAAATGCCGCTCCAGCGAAAATACGGCATCCTCTGCCGTAACATCTGTGCCGTTGGAGAACTTCAAGCCATCACGCAGCACAAACGTATACGTCAGACCGTCATCACTGATGTTATGCGACTTGGCAAGCCAATCCACAATCTCGCCTTTGCTATCAAAAGCAACCAGAGATTCAAATACTTTATCAATGGCGAAAGCGTTGTTCGATGTAATCTGATTATGCAAATCAAACGAGGTTACGGAAGCCGGCCGACCATATACAAAAGTCCCCCCCGTTGCAGTCTCGTCCGTCTTTGAATTTTCATCCGTACCTTGGCTCGTGCCTGGTTGGGCTGCTGCATTGGGAGCGGGATCATTGGTCGATCCGGAGCAACCGCTAACGATTACCAATAATAGAACGGCTAACGCTCCTACCCATAATGACTTTCTGGTTGATAATTTAAACTGTGACATGACTGACTCTCCCCTTCCAATAAAACTTATGTGTTTAGTATGGATTGATTATGGATTAAAGCACCCCCTCTGTCAAACAAAAAATAATGACCAGTGCGAGATAAAACTATTTTATCCAATGATGGAAATGAATCTGTATTCATAAGGCTAAGAAGCAGGTGCAACACAAAAAAGCCAGAATACTTTCTGGCTTTCACTTTGTTCTTAACTTTATATGATTTTGCGGAACAGCTCCATGACTTCATCCCTGGAAGGTTGATACGGATTTCCCGGTGCACAGGCATCTTTCATGGCGTTATCCGCCAGCAGTTCAACATCCGGGTCTTTCACACCCAATTCAGACAGCTTCTCAGGAATGCCTACCTCCTTGGAAAGCTGTCTTATGGCCTCAATAACGTAATCTGAACATTCCTCATCACTTCTACCCTTTACATCCATACCGATGGCTTTGGCAATATGACGGAATTTACCCGGCACATGTTTTGCATTCAATTCTTCTACATAAGGGAGCAACATCGCGTTACATACCCCATGCGGCAGATCATAGACGCCACCAAGTTGATGGGCCATCGCATGAACATAACCCAGACCTGCATTGTTAAAAGCAATCCCGCCAAGAAAACACGCATACGTCATATGCTCTCTTGCTTCCAGATCACTGCCGTCCCTGACGGCTCTTGGTAAATATTCAAAGATCAGCTCAACGGCAGCCGCCGCTGTTGCACTCGTCACGGTGAACCCTCCAGGCGTCACCATGGCTTCCACCGCATGAGTCAATGCATCCATGCCCGTGGCGGCAGTAAGACTGGCCGGCTTGCTCAGCATTAGTTCCGGGTCATTCACCGACAGGTCAACGAGACTGTTTCGATCCACCATCACCATTTTCACCTTGCGTTCCTCATCTGTAATCACGTAGTTCATGGTCACCTCACTCGACGTGCCAGCCGTTGTGTTAATGGCAACAAGCGGCACGGACTTGTGTTTCGATTGATGCAAGCCTTCATAATCACGGATATGTCCACCGTTGGTTGCTACAATGCCAATCGCTTTGGCAGCATCCTGAGGTGAACCTCCGCCTATCGATATAATAGCGTCACAGCCATGGTCCTGAAATACCTGAAGTCCGTCATGTACATTTTGACAGGTTGGATTGGGCTGAACCTCATCATATATCACATAGTCTAACCCTGATTTTCTTAGTACAGACAGCACGTGTTCAGCAACGCCGGAAGAGATCAATCGACGATCACTTACAACAAGCGCTTTGCGAATACCCATTTTCTCAATCATCTTGCCTGCTTCGTATAAACACCCTCTGCCCATCAAGTTCACGGGCGGAACATAATAAGCGTGTGTTGCCATCTGAACCAGCCTCCTGTTACCCCTGATTTACTGTCTTTATTGTAACTGAATCCGTTTTCAGATATAGTGAAATAAATCACAACCAAGTTGATAAATGTTTCATTTGCACGGAATTATCCAATGGTTATTCCATGATTGTGACTGCTCTTCAGCAACGGGTTTATCTGTGCGTGAATTAAAAAGGCCAAGTTGATCTTGGATTGACAGGTTTCACCGCTCAAATCAAAGTACAGGGGCCGCCCCTGGTCATTTTCATGACTTCGGTACAGCCCCTGCAGATGATGTTCAGCAATTTAGAAGCTCCTGAATCGGCATGTAATAGACGGGATAGGCTCTGCCTTGATCAAAGCCAAGCTTACCCGCTATCGCAATGGAATCATGACGAAAATCTTCTGTCGTCCAGTGTGGAACACAATTCCGTTCCAGAACGGATTGCACATAAGCGCTTGCCATGGCCGTAGCCAGACCCTTGCCACGGTGTATCGAATCATAGGTGTGAATGCCTGTTTCATGGTGAATGCCCCTGACAAACACTGAGATACATGTACCTACAACCTGCCCTTCATATACCGTGCATGTTCCTGCTCCGTATTGGAAGAAGTCCTCCATCGAATGCCAGAATTTCAAAATTTCCTGCTCAATGATACAGCTTTTGTCCTCTAGCGTTACCGCTCGATCGATAACTTGAAGCTCATATCCGGGAGGAACAAACAAGGAGCTGGAACTGCGTTGCAGCCACTGTTCATACTTCACAAGATTGAATTGAAAAGGAACTCTCAATCCTTCTTGCAAACGCCCATTGAACATGTGATGCAGGACTGGAGACCAATCCGAGCCTGGCTCGGGGTAAACTTCAAGATTCAGCATGTCTTCGCCAGCATCTAATGCTGCAGGCAATAGCTCCTGAACGAGTACCTCCCTGACAAGACTATTGAAGTTTTCAGTATCCGATCTTCCGATCAGATAAAACATTTCGTTTTTGGCCCAAATCAGTGCACTTTTCGGAGCAAGAAGCTGGTCTGCATAGACACGCCCGCGTTGAAGTCCTGCAAGTACTCCACCCATGACCACATGCCCGTTCGTACCCGAGATGAAGGGCGCCAATTGTTTCCTTTGGGACGGTTGATCCAGTAAAACCAACATGGTATAACCTCGCATTCTTTGTATAGGGTAGGTGAATAAATACATTCAAATCCACCCTGCCTCAGAATGCTGTAACGTCAGGTGTATTCCTCGTTCCCTTTCACCTCTTCGACCTTTATTTTTATTGACCTAGAGAATATTTACCCTTGCCACTCCGATGACAGAACAACCTTCCGATCGCTGTTATCCCCAGATTTTTTTGATTCCCTATTTAAAGGGGAAATCCGGGGATAAAGGCGATGCGTGTGCTTTCGACGCAGCTTTCTTTCAGAAAGCTTTTAGTTCCGCTTCCTCAGGTTATTTCTGTCCTCTGCGTTATCGTGTAAATGTTTAGTTCAATATATATAGCTTACAGCGCTTTATCGTCTACTGCGTCCAACCAGGCTTCGATATCACCGATGACGGAGGATACACAGCCGTCTTCAAACGGAGAATTCAAACCTGCCAGTTCTACCAATCCTGTGAAGGACAGGCTTCCTCCGGCTTTACACAATGTCAGGTAGTCAGCCCACGCGGACTTCATATCCTGATTGCTGCGTTTCCAGAACTGGAATGCACAGATTTGTGCCAGCGTGTAGTCAATGTAATAGAATGGCGACGAGAAGATATGACCCTGTTTGTGCCAGAATCCGCCTTGTTCCAAATAGGCGTTATCCTTGTAATTGATGTGCGGCAGATAAGTCTTCTCAATATTGCGCCAAGCCTGCTTGCGCTCCGTTGGTGTTGCATCCGGATTGGCATAGACAAAATGCTGGAATTCATCGACTGCTACGCCGTAAGGAATGAAGAGCAGTCCGGAAGACAGGTGATCAAACTTGTATTTGTCCGTATCTTCCTTGAAGAACAATTCCATCCACGGCCAGGTGAAGAATTCCATGCTCATGGAATGGATCTCTGCGGATTCATATGTCGGCCAGTTGTACTCAGGCACTTCGAAGTGACGGCTCTCATAGACCTGGAACGCATGACCCGCTTCATGTGTCAATACGTCGATATCGCCCGAGGTACCGTTAAAGTTGGAGAAAATAAACGGCACTTTGTAATCATTCAGGAAGGTACAATAGCCCCCGCCCTGCTTGCCTTTTTTGCTCACCAGATCCATCAATTCATTGTCGGTCATCATCTGGAAAAACGTATCTGTTTCCGGTGATAATTCAGCATACATTTTCTTACCATTGTCAATGATCCAGTCGGCATCGCCTTTAGGTGTCGGGTTCCCTGTCTTAAAGCTGAAGCCCTGATCGTAAAAATAGAGGGTATCCACATCAATCCGGCTGCGCTGACGCTCTCTGAGCTTCGTCGCTACAGGCACGATATAATCACGGACTTGTGCTCTGAAATTGGACACCATCTCCGCGTTGTAATCCGTACGGTTCATCCGGTCATAGCCAAGTTCCACATACGATGGATATCCCAGCTTCTTCGCGATCTGTGTACGCACTTTCACCAATTCGTCGTATATGCGATCGAATTCAGCCTCATGTTCAGCCATGAACGTATATCTTGCTTCGGATGCGCGTTCCCGCATGGAGCGATCCGTGGACAACTCAAACGGATGCAGCTGCGGCAATGTGCGTTCTTCACCTTCAAACGGAATTTTGGCCGAAGCAATCAGCTGGTTGTATTCCGTGGAAAGTTTGTTCTCTTTCTGAAGGTCCTCGATAATTTCCGGGCTGAATGTTTTCAGGGACAGATCCGCCAGCTGGAACAGCTGTGAGCCCCATTTTTGTTCCAGTTCAGCACGGAATTTGGAGTTTACCAATGCCCGATAATAATCGGTGATGTATTCTTGAATGATCGGAGAGCTTTCATCCAGAAATTCATTTTCTTCTTTGTAAAATGTATCATTGGTATCAATGGAATGACGGATGTAGACCAATTGTGCCTGAGTCTCAAAGTCACTGCGCAAAGCGTTAATTTTGTCCATATATCCACTCTGCTCTTCAACCGTAGTTGCGGCTTCAAAACCACTCAGAAGCTCACGGAATGACGTTTTGATGTGTTCCAGATCGGGACGTGTATACGTATACTCACTAAATTTCATTTATGTACACCCTTTCCTGTTAGGCATATTTCGGGATTCCCCGAGTTGAACTAAACCCTATTATACAAAAGAGCAGCCTAAAAATCCCAACTTTACGAAAAATATTTGTCCATCGGTCAAATGGAGCTACATCACTCGTTACATATGTTACGTATGAATGTTAGGTCCAATTCACAAGTAAAAGATGCTGCATCAGCAGGAAATGGATTTTCCTCCGAGCAGCATCTCATTAAATCAGGAATATACGTGATAAACGGAGCCGTTACTGAACGTTCACATACCAGTTAGAGTAATTGATCTGGCCGCTGCCTTTCGTAATCTCGGTTCCATATTCAACACTGCTGACATATTTGCTGTTGGTAAAGTAACTTTTGGAGATCAGATAATCGGTAAAGTTTTTGACGTTGATGCTAAAGTTATTAGGAGATTTTGACTTTTTCAGGAACGAGTATACCCACCATTGATGCACTCCGTTGTCGGTAATCTCGCCGCGATACAGATCATAGGTTTGTCCACCAATGGATACATCCGAGAATACTTTGGAACCGATAGGCCCAACACCAGAAGTCCATTCGTTCCAGATCATGATCTCCTCGGTGGGTGTGCTTGACCAGGTCGCATTGCCGATATCATGCAGCCAGATATCATACGCGTTATTATACTCCCCATTAGTGTTGGACGCCTTAGAATAACTTACGCCGGTATTGATACTCTTGTTCGCAGACAATCGCGTTGGCAGTCCACTGCCTGGTGTGTAGCCCTCTGTCCAGTGCCAGCCACTGACCAGTGAAGGATAAGCTTTGACCCCACCCGCAGTCGTTGGCCAGTTCCAAACGTAACCCAGATCAGTATTGCTGTTCACATACACGGACTGGGACCAGCCACTGACACTTGAGCT
The DNA here is from genome assembly GCF_037969855.1 of Paenibacillus sp. FSL W7-1088. Classification (NCBI taxonomy): domain Bacteria; kingdom Bacillati; phylum Bacillota; class Bacilli; order Caryophanales; family Paenibacillaceae; genus Paenibacillus; species Paenibacillus sp. FSL W7-1088. The sequence goes on along the minus strand of NZ_CP150216.1, from coordinate 2,911,719 downwards.
TCCCCAGCTATTGTTGAAAATATAATACTTGTTGTTACTGAAATTAAGTTTGGCATACGCTGTGGAATCCGATGCTGCGCTGGCTGTAATTGGAACGGCCGCAATCAGTAGTGACATGACCAGCAGCATCCATGCTTTCTTGCCTGATCTTTTTTTCATCTTCAAACCCATAATGTTAGCCTCCCATACAATTTTAAATGTAAACGCTTACAGATATAAGTGTAAAACATTTCCATATTCAAGCATACCACTTAAATCCGACATTATTTCATGCTATATTTAGACTTTTTGGCATTATATACAAATAAGCCCGCCTCGCATCCATTGCGAAGCCAGCTTATAGGCTTGTCTTTTCTAGTTTCTTTTCAATATAACCTAGTGTTGATCGTTGTCCATAATCTTATAGAACCAGCCCATTCCGACCATTCCCACAACCATAATGATAGCCATAATAATGATATATGTCATGAATGTAACCCCCCTGCTCCGTATTTCTTCACACTACTATCAGTTTACACGGTGAAAGCCATTTTGAACTGACTCAACATTGACAAAAATACGAAATCTTCATTTTCACCCCATATCATGTGTCCTTTTTCATTGTAATCCTTGAAATTAATCAGCTGTTCCTCCTCAAGCACAATAAACAACTCGTCTGACTGGTTGTCCTTATCGAATCTCCCCTTTATTGCTTCGCAGCCTACTTCTTCCCACTTTAATTTATAGATTATCATTTTATAGCTGACGATTTACCTTGCTCTTGTCGTGAACAAAGTTTCATCCGCCATCCTTACGGTGTATACTATACTTCTATGAATTGGAATTGGATTATACGCAGAAAGGTTTGAACTGAATGTCGACTCGCATACCCTTTTATCGTCAGCTATTATTCGCTTTTTTACTAACTCTTATGCTGTTTATACTATCCGCCTGTGCTGATGGTGAAGCTCATGTCACGGTTAATATGGACGGTTCATCCGATCTGGCCCTGAATCTCAGCGTAACCGACTCCGCCCTGGGAATGATCGGACAAGACAATCTCATGACAATGCTCTCAAATACGTTGAAGCAGAATAATTTCCAGGCCGAAGTTTCGGATCAGGGAGATCGGACACAACTCAAAGCGACGACCCATTATGAGAAAAGTAATACCGTTTCTACTTTCAGCACGTCCGATCTGCCTGAAGGAATCAAGGTGGAGCAATCCACCACACCTGGCTTCTTCACTTCCAAATTGCATATCGCCGTGGAAGCAGACCTGCTGCAGACCATACCCGATGGTGAGGTCAAAGACCAAATTAGCAAGATTCCCGGGTTTCTCAAAAACTTGCTGCTGAAAGATGTCAACTTTGATTTCAAGCTGACGCTGCCGATCAAGGCGCAAGATTCCAATGCAGATCTGGTCGAAGATCACGGAAAAACCCTAATTTGGCACGTCTCCCCACTGAATACGAATAAGCTGGATTTGACCGTACAGGTCCCGAATATTCGGAACATCATAATTACGGGGGGCATTGCCTTGGTGCTGATCATTGCATTACTTATCTGGTTTATGGTCCGTCGCAGAAGAACCCGACAGAGTCGGAATGTATAACTAACCACAGCTCCAGAAGCTAATAGGATATGATTACTATTTCAGTTCCGACTTGCCAAACGGTGTTATGGATAGTAGAATACATCCGTACTGTGTGAACGGTTAAATTAACTATGAAAAGCTAAAGAGGTGACAGGTTTCATGAATATCCGGGAATGCCCTTTGCCTGGAATCGGTGTGAAGTACCAGTTTGATACAAAAAGCGGTAATAAGTTGGTCATTATTGTCCACGAAGACGGACGCCGTGAATTGTTCTCGGTGGACCCCAATGATAACGAAGAACTTACCCTAATTGCAGAACTGGAAGATGACGAGTGTGTAACCCTTTCGGGGTTAATTGGAGGATGGTCCTGACATCTGTCAGGGTTATACTGACAGAACGTAAATAACCTGTTCCCTCAATGGGGGGCAGGTTATTTTCTTATCCCATCATACAAAGTGCAGACGCCCTTCAGCGCTCGTGCCGGGACCGAATGTAAGGAACCCATGTGCTTAGCACACGGCTTATTTCCGCAGAGCTGAACGGTTTGCTGATAAAGTCCTGCATGCCGCATTTCAGACAGGCTTCACGGTCGTTCGGTCCTGCGAATGCGGTAATGGCAGCAATGACCGGAATTTCAGGGTGGGTTTGCCTGATTCTGCAGGTCGCTTCAATCCCATCCATCACAGGCATTTGGATGTCCATAAAGAGAAGGTCGTAGGTTTCCCTTTCCAATGCTTTCACAGCTTCTTCACCATTCTCCACGATATCACATACACCCCCGAGCTTACGAAGCATTTCCTCCAGCAAATGACTGTTCAAATACTGATCCTCAGCGACAAGAATTTTGATCCCCGCTGCCAGGCGTGTTCGGTCCAGCTTCAGCTCGTGATCAGACGCCTGATCCATCCGATCATTGGATTCGTCTTGCCATCGTTCAAGTAACAGGGTGAAGTGGAAATCCGCTCCCTCACCTGCCTCACTCTGCACCCCAATGGCGCCGCCCATTAATTCTACCAGCTTCTTGCTGATGGCCAGTCCCAGCCCTGTGCCTCCGTATTTACGATTGATCGCTGGATCCAGCTGTGAGAAGGACTGGAACAGCTGATGCTGCTTGTTAGACGGAATGCCAATCCCCGTATCTTTGACCGAAAATGACAAGATGAGATGATTCTCATCGTAAGAATCCGCGGGTCTGACATCCACGTGAACCTGAATGCTTCCCTTTTCCGTGAATTTGACGGCATTGCCTACCAGATTAATCAAAATCTGACGAATCCGTGTTTCATCGCCTCTTACACGTGTAGGAATCTGCTCTGACATTTCACAGTATAGTTCAATATTTTTTTCGGAAGCTCTAAGCGAGAATAGTTCCATGACCCCGCCAAGAACGGCTTTGATATCCACTGGTTGGCGTTCGAGATCCATTTTACCTGCTTCAATCTTGCTGAAATCCAAGATCTCATTCAGAATATGCAGAAGGGATTCACCACTGTCAATCATGATATCCACGAAGCCGTACTGCTCCTCGTCCAGCTCTGTTTCTTTTAACAGATGGGCCATGCCCATAATTCCATTCAGAGGTGTACGAAGCTCATGACTCATGATTGCCAGAAACTCGGACTTCGCCCGGTCAGCCTGTTCTGCCGCTTCCTTGGCACGGATGATATCCTTTACCGATGTCATATCGCGGAAAACGAGGACAGCCCCACGGTTGTCTCCCTGATCCATAATCGGTTTCAACTGAAATTCCGCCAGGAAGCTGGAGCCATCCTGTCTCCAAAATACAGACTCCGATCGCGGCAGGCTTCGCCCCTCGCGTACCGCCTGAAGAATCGGATTGCCATTGGAAGGATAAGGGATGCCTTCACTTTGCATTTGTAAGATAATCTCTTCGAGAGGTTTGCCATTCATTTCAGACGGACAGAAATTCATCATCTCCGTTGCAACAGGATTGGCAAAGATCAGTTGGCCATCCGGGTCCAGTCCAATGACTCCCTCTGAAATGGCATTGAGAATTAATGCCCTCTCGTAACTGAGATTTTCAATTTCCTCTACATACCTCTTGGACTCTGTAATATCACTGGTTATTCCATAAACGCCAACGACACGATCCTCAAGCAAAATCGGAACATTAATTACACTCGTTTCAATACGCTGTCCGTTCTTGTGAATCAGCCCTACCTCATAGCTCTGTGCATTTCCTTTTACAGTCTGTTCAAAATGATACCTTGTCTTATCCAGGTCCACGGGATCAATAAGATGATCAAACGGCCCGCTAAGCAGTTCCTCCTTGGTGTGGCCTGTCAACTGCTCCTGACCTGCATTGGCCTTCAACAGGTTTCCTTCCAGATCCAGTGATGCCACCCCCAGCGGGTTACAGTCAAACAATGATTGGTACTCCTGAAGACTTAATTGCTGCTGCATGCTCGCTGTAATATCACGGGTCACTCCGATCATTTCCTGCAGATTTCCCTGTTTGTCATATACATAATGGGTAATGGTATCCGCCCATATAACAGAACCATCCTTATGCAGGAGCCGATAGCTAATTCGATCAGGCGCAAGCCCCTGGATTTGAGCAGCCATGTAAGCTTCGACCAGAGCCACATCTTCGGGGTGAATGCAGAACAGGCCAGATTGACCGACGACTTCTTCAGGATCATATCCCAACATGCGCTTGCTGGCTGGAGATACGTACTTGAACGTCCGCTCCGGGTCGGCTTGGTGTATGGCAATTAGATCAAGCGAGGATTCGGCCAGCAATCTTGAGATTCGACTGCTCTCTTCCAACTGCTTGCGCTGTACAATTAGTCGACTCTCGGCGTCCTTCTGTTTCGAAATATCAGCTGCCTGAACAAGCAAATAAAGCGGCTCGCCGCTCACTTCATCCCTGACGATGCAGGCTCGTAACGTGGCCCACAGAAGAGTAGAATCCTTGCGCTTAAGACGTAACTCTACCTCATACATCAGACTTAATCCGTTGGTCATATCCCAGAAGTTGGATCTGAATTCTTCCATTTCCAGGTCTTCCTCATAAATCATATGTACAATCGGGGAGTCAATCAATTCATCTTCACTGCATCCCAGCATCTCGCAAAATGCCGGATTAAGCTGGAGCCAACGTCCGTTCACATGTGAAGCAACAGCAATGCCGATCGGTGCATGTGTGTATAACTGTTCGAACAGAGAGCGATTCTCTGTAATTGGATTCGACACCGCATATCCTCCTTTATTGGGAATCTGAATATATTCCGTATGAACAGATCGACCTGAACATAACTTCATCTATAAGAGTAGTACCCCAAATGTAATGTTTTATAAACGAGATCAACAAAAATCCAGGCAACAATCGACGTTATTATCGTATATTTTCATGTTTTCTGTCTTTTAGATTTACAAAATCGCAAAATTAGCTTCATATACTACAGAATACGCGTGCACATCCGTTTGTACAAGGTTGAAAATTAATACAGGAGGTTATGATTATGATCATTGTTGCGAATCAACCAATTGAGCTGGCTCGTTCGGATTGGTCTGCTTTTGCATGGCAGTGGTTACAGCAGCTACAGAACAGTTCAACAGTGTACACCTATCAATCCATGGATCATCTTCACTTTGAATGGACACTGCGGGAGTCTCTGGTCAATGCAGCAGAAGCACTGGATCGAAGCGGGGTAAGCTTTGCCTCATTCGAGAAGTCCAGGTGTAACCCGGCATATTGGAATCGAAATGATCAAGGAGGCTTTGAGCTAAGAGGTGAGGTAACACCTGCAGAGGGAATCCGGGACATTTGGAAGAATGGTCATTTGTATGCCTTTGAATGTGCAACAGCGACTGTGATTGTCCTGTATGGCGGCGTATTGAACAGCATTCGGGAAGATGATTTCAATTCACTGTTCCGCAACCTGCTGCTCTACGACTGGCACTATGACAGCGATCTGCGATTAACGGAGAAGAACGGCAGCGACTCTGCGCTTCCTGGAGATGTATTGTACTTCAAAAATCCGGACGTTTCCCCTGAAACGCCAGAATGGCAGGGAGAAAATACTATTAAGCTGCGTGAAGACGTATATTATGGTCATGGAATCGGGATTGCAAGCGGGGAAGAAATCATCCGTTCACTCAATCAAAACCGCATTCCCGGAAGTACAGTGTCAGCCTATCTAATGGATACGGTTATTTATCCGGACTTTCTATATCTATCCCGCTACGCCAAGAACAGTAATGCGAATACACAGACTGCCTCGTCTACTCCGGTCTTGCCGGGACAGTTGTATGTACGCATCGGCGGCAGCCGTTACTTGCGTGTCTAAACAGCTTGAGGCGTGATTGTTATTAGGTTTGCAGAGCCGCTATATCCATATTTCATGTTGAAACCCCCGTAGAACAGCAGGTTACTGTTGCTTCACGGGGGTTTTTGGATCAGTGGGGACAGCCAGCGCAATAAAGACCGGATAGTCCCCTCGTTCAATGTTATTCAGATGATTTCGATCAGCGTTATTATCCAATGGGGTCCAACTGTACTACCACCTGTTTGCCACTTACCTGGATACCCGTCGTTTTGCTGCCATACTCGGCCAGAGATTTGCACAGCTGTTCTGCCCATTCCTTGCCTGCTGTTCCTTCCTTGGCTCCATGCACCTGGATGACGAGCTTCACCGAGTCCCCCTTCGTCAGGATGCGCTCTGCCTGAGATTGCTTGGTCTCCCGATCGTGGTCTTCCATCTGCAGGTTCAGTCGGATCTCCTTCACTTTACGTTTATCCGGCGATTTCGCAGCTTTCTTCTTCTCTTGCTGCTTTTCCTGTCTCGCTGCTCCAGCGCCCATCAGTTTGCATGGCGGCGGGCTGGTCATTAGAGACATACAGATCAGATCCACCTTGTGCTGCTTCGCAAGTGCAAGTGCGTCACGAGTAGACATGATGCCCAGATCCTCACCGTTCAGACCGGTCAGCTGGACTTCAGTCGCTTTAATCTTTTCATTTTTGATCATGGTACATCCTCCTCCACAACAAAAGCCTGTCCTGACCTATAACAGATCAAGAGCAGGCTTGGATGTTGTAACTGAATATTCTTTCTATATCTGGACGTAATGGTCATACGTCGATTTTGTGCATTTGTGCATTTTACAACGAGTTGAACGCTTCGGTCAGAACCGGAACAATTTGCGATTTGCGGGATACGACGCCTTTGAGCAGCGCTCTGCTATCCGACAATGTTACATTGTACGCTTTTTCAACAGCTTTGGTGGAAGCACCATACGCCAGTGCAACGGAATCGTTGTTCAGGATGTCGGTTACGACAAATACGAACAGGTCAAGACCTTTGCTGGAAATAATCGCTTCAATTGCTGCTTCAAGCTCAGGTTGCTTCACAAGCACATCATTCACGTCAACTGCGTTCACTTGTGCAATCTCCACTTTTGCTTGGCCCATAGCGAATTCTTTTGCATCCAGGGAGATCAGTTCAGCAATCGTTTTCTGGCTCAAATCCGCGCCCGCTTTCAGCATTTCCAGACCATAGCTGTCTGCATCCACACCAGCAATGGCAGCCAGTTCACGTGCAGCTGCTACATCCTGCTCTGTGCATGTTGGGGATTTGAACAACAGGGAGTCGGAAATAATCGCGGACAGCATCAGACCAGCAATCGGTGCGCTGATTTCCACGCCGTTTTCTTTGTACAATTTATTCAAAATGGTTGCTGTACAACCTACAGGTTCTGCACGGAAATACAAAGGCTGGCTTGTCTCAAAGTTCGCGATCCGGTGATGGTCGATAACTTCAACAACCGTCACGTCGTCAATATCGCTGACACTTTGCTGACGCTCGTTGTGGTCAACCAGGATGACCTTGTTCACTTCGTTAGCTGCTGTTTTGATCAGACGTGGTGCTGCCACTTTGAATTGGTCCAGTGCAAATTGAGTTTCGCCGTTTACTTCGCCGAGACGAACAGCTTCAACGTCCTGACCCAATTTTGTTTTCAAGTCTGCATAGGCAATGGCCGAGCAGATCGTATCCGTATCGGGATTTTTGTGACCGAAGATTAATGCTTTTTCCATATTAATAGCCCTCCGTCAATTCTGATTTAGATGAATAAAATGTAATATTTCAATCATACCCTTACTGATTATAGCGTTAATAAGGCTTAATTCCAATCCCTTTACAGCGAATTAATTACAAAATCATTCTCAGAGAGTACAATATGATTTGGCACTGATCCAGATTAAAGATAGCTACAACTGCTGCATTTCAATCAGATTCGATATGATTTTTATGATTAGAAATAGGATAAAGGCGAGCGATCCGCTTCTTTAGAAGCGATTTCGTCCCCTCACTACGTTAGTATTTTCTTGGAAAATAGTTCTGGAGTCGTTCCCTCTCACCTGGGGTTGGAGTAGATGTCGAGGAGCTAAGGAATCTGTGACGTGTTATTCAAAGCTTTGAAGGTACCTGTTAAAGGCTACGGAACCTGAGACACGCTATATGAGAATGTACATCCTTTTTTAGCGTTTTAATCAGGAATTTTAGGAAATAACGTGTCTGGTGTTCCTTACGATTGAAAAACAAGGCTTTTGATCCAAATAAGATGTCCGATGTTCCTTAGAAAAAGAGCATGCTCAAGCCTCGTGTACCCTTGCCCGAATGCTCCGGCTTATGCATTGACACCCGTTCAGACTGGTGAACACATTCCGGTGCACATCTTCTTATTTTAAAGGCAGGAAAAAGTGCCCCCTCCTTAACACGCTTTTGGGCTAGAGAAGCCAGCTACAATGGCGGCATGAAACGAATGAGGAAGCACGCGTTTGCGCAAACGAATTACATGATACAAATCCAATACATAGACTTCTAAATCTTCCGCAGACGATGGCGTTAATCCAGGGGAAAAAGGCTCTCCATGAAGCTCCTCTTTGGATAGAATGGTGGCATCGATGATATTTTGGCTTGCCTACGTTTGAAGATACGCCCTCCTTAAGTCCAAACTGGCTTGTTCTTAACCATATGTATTACAGCCTGCTGGTCTTTTTTGTGTCATCTCCATGCATCGCTCGTCTCCGTTATACACTAATAAAGTAGTTTCTCAACTAATCTTCAGAGGATCACTTTGGATTTCGATAAAGTCACACTACACTGCAAACTCGATGAGATCTTGAAAAAGCACAACAACATGTCTGTCCTCAAATTGTCAGAAGAAATTGGACATCATAGAACAACCATTATGGAGCTGTTGCACAATACGAATATGGATAAGAAAAAGATTTCTGCATCCCTCATTGTGAAATTCTGTGTATACTTCGATATCACACCTAATGATTTATTTGAAATTCGCCGCGTGGATTAAACCTCGGGACCCTGACGGGTCTCTCCTCTTTTCACAAAAAGGGTCTGTAGACTTCCATCTTCGCTGATCTCCAGCAAATTCAATTGAGCACCATAAGCACATCCGCCATCAATGCCAATCTTGTCCCCAGTGGGATCAAACCAGACACCTGACTCATTATGCAAATTTTTGACTGGAGTATGACCGAATACCACCGTCTCCTTAAGCGAGGTTGGTCTGGAATAGAATGGCTCCCGAATCCAGATGAAGTCCCGCTCTGACTGGGTCCGCCAATCCTGCACCTCCGGATTAATCCCGGCATGTACAAAGATATAACCAGGAATTTCGTATACAAGGGGAAGCTGTTCCAAAAAACGAAGATGATGCTCATAGTGTGTACGGAGCCACTGTTTGGCTTCAGTATAAACATCCCAGTCCAACTGCTCATCATCCAAAGAAACCTGGGCGTAGCTGGCCAGCGTCTGTAAACCTCCATTGCGGATCCAGTGTTTGTCATAGTCCTCGACATCATGGTTCAGCGCCTTGACCATCATCGCATCATGATTTCCTTTGATCACAATAATATTGTGCTGCTCGTGCATCTGCATAATCTGTTCCACGACCTCTTTGCTCTTCGGTCCGCGGTCGACATAATCACCTAACAAAATCAGCTCGTCCTGCTTCGGATCGTATGCTGCCTGCTCAAGCAGAGCATTGAATTCGTCGTAACAGCCATGAATATCACTAATGACACATCTGCGAATGTGAATCTCTCCTCTCCCTGATCACGCAAGAGTTAACCGGAACCTTGCCAAGCAAGGCTCCAGCCATTTCAGAATATAATTCCCGTTCAGTACCGATTAATCCTGCTTTAAACCAAAGGCTTCCGCTATCAGGCTGAATGAACGCAAACGATCCTCGAATGAGTGAATCGCTGATGCAATAATAACTTCATCCGCTTCATAGCGTTCAGCCATTGCCGTAATTTTGTCTTTTACCTGATCCGGTGTTCCTACAATGGAAAAAGAACGACGTTGACGGATCTGCTCCATCTCCATAGCTGTAAATGGATAATTGTTCACCGTTTCCAGGGATGGGAATGAGTTCTGCTCCAGACCCCGGCCAAGCCGCAAGAAGAATAACTCATTGCTGCGAGCAAGTTCAGCGGCTGCTTCTTCGGTCTCTGCACAGAATGCCGACACCGCAATCATGGAATGTGGTTTGTCATTCAGGATCGAAGGCTTGAAATGTCTGCGATAATGCTTCATCGCTTCCTCCCCACCCGGCGTTCCGAAAAATTGGGCAAATGCGTAAGCGGTGCCTTGTGCCGCAGCGATTCTTGCACCTTCGGAACTGGAGCCGAGCAACCATACTTCGGGAACAGTTGCTACGGATGGTCCAGCTACTAAGGATGCAAAACGATGATCCTCTGGCAGCTGTTCATGAAAGTATCCTCCCAGATCGGCAATTTGCTGCGGGAAGAATTGTACATTCGATGACTTTCCTTCATTCAGAGCCCTGCTGGCAATCGGCATGCCTCCCGGTGCTCTGCCAATGCCCAGATCGATTCGGCCGGGGTGCAGCGCTTCCAGCAAACGGAAGTTCTCGGCAACTTTATATGCACTGTAATGGGGCAGCATAACGCCGCCTGAACCTACGCGAATTCGATCTGTATGTGCTGCAACGTGTGCAATCATAACTTCCGGACTGGAAAATGACAATGCACCGCTGCCGTGATGCTCCGACATCCAGAAGCGGGAGAAGCCCAGTTCATCTACATGTTTGGCAAGAGTTACTGTCTCCTGAAGGGTATCCTGTACCGTCCGTCCTTCATTAATATGTCCATGTTCAAGTACACTAAGTTTCATCTATATTCATTCCTTTCGTCATCCTGCGTTAGTGGCTGCACTTTCCATTGTAACATTATTAATTACAGTTTCAAAGGAGTTCTGCTTCTCATTACACGTTCATTACACGTAAAGATGTATGATGAATAAACAAATAACGCCACCAGCTCGTGAGCCAGTGACGTTATAGTATTTCATAGATATAAAAATTCAATTACGGTGCACGTTTGGGCAGCAGCTTTACATACTCGTCAGACAGCTTCATCAAACTTAGCACGTGCTCATAATCGGAACGATAGGGTTCCAAATCTGTGACGGGTTCATATGTTTTTAACGAGTAGGCTGTTCCATCATCAAAGCCCGCACCCGGAATAAACATAATGTCATTATTCACAAATGAACCTGTCGGCAAGTAATACCGGATACCGAACGCATTATGATCCATATTAAGCAGATCGTGTCCAAAGGCTGTGAATTTCTCTTCCTTCAGTGAGACACCCATCAGGTTCATCACCGTTGGCAAAATATCCAACTGACCGCCAGGCTGTTCTATGACTTGACCTTTCGCCTGTTTCGGGGTGTGGATCAAGAGCGGGATGTTGAAACGACTAACATTACCGTCATAGGGCACGCCCAGATTGGTTTGGATCTGCTGAGTAATCTCATCGTTTGCCGGTAGACCGAAATGATCGCCATATATAACGAGTGTTGTGTTATCCCATAACCCGTTTGCCTTGAGTTCATTGATCAGCTGACCTACCGCATAATCCGTATAATTGATCGCTTGCAGATAATCATGCAGCAACGTATTGGTGATTGTGGCCGGGATGGTAATTCTCGCCCGGTCCGCAGGAACCGTAAACGGCGAGTGGCTGGATGCTGTAATGAACTGGGCATAGAACGGCTGATTAGCCGCCTGATGTGCAGCCATTTTTTCCACACCTACACGATATAATTCCTCATCCGATGGTCCAAAATCATTAAACTTATCATTCTCGAAGCTGGGCTTGTCGAAGTACCGATTGAATCCAAGCGCCGGATACATTTTGTTCCGGTTCCAGAAGGTGACGTCATTGACGTGGAACGTTTCTGACTCATAGCCTTCTTTCCCAAGCAATTTTGGAAGACTTGGCAGATCACGGTCACTATACCCTGCTGACATGGGCACAACGCCGGTTGGATAGATGGATGTGTTCGACATGAACTCGGCATCCGACGTATTTCCCTGTCCGATCTGTTGGAAAAAATGAGAGAAATAATAGCTTTCTTTAGCCAGATCATTCAGAACGGGGGTTAATACCTGACCGTCGAGAGAAGCATTAATCGGGAAGTTTTGGAATGACTCCAGTTGCAGGACAATCAGATTGCTTCCTTTGGCCTGACCAAAATATTTGGTTTTAATAGCCGTTCCCTGACTGGGCTTATCCTGATATGGATATTTGCTAACCAGTTGATTAATTTTGTCGATGGTTTCGTTAATGTTACCATTTGCAATGGCTTCATTCTCTTTGCTCGTCAGAATTGCCGATGACACCTGATAATTCAGGAAACCAAGATTTTCGGCACGAACCAGTTCATTATCAATCGTTTCCCCTTTGACAATAAAGCTGCCTGACAGCACGATGCAAAATGCAGCCGTAAGGGCTACCCCCAACTTGCCCCAATACCGTCTCCGGCTTCTGCCGAAATGGAGGCTACTGTCGCCATAACTGCTGTTACGAGCTGAGGCACGACGACTGCGCAAGATAAACCATACGGGCAGAGCCAGTACGATATCCACAAAAAACAGGAAGTGCACAGGTCGTACCAGAGGTCCGATACTGCCTCTCACTTGGGCGACTTGGCCCAGTTCGCTGAGTGCCGTATATGTGGGAACCGAACTGAAATGTACGTTATAGAGTGTCGCCGCAAACAATACCAGCGAGAACAACACATTAAAACCTGCGTACACTGAACGCTTCCAGCCTTTTGGCACGATCAGATCGAGGATGCATACCACTGTCAGGGCCCCCAATGCGTCAGTAACGAAACCGATGCCGGACAGACCCTGGAAAAAGAAATACCGCAAAAGCGACAGCTTCAGCAGCATAAGAATAAATAACACGGCAAATAAGGTCCGTGATGAGGTCCGCTCATTTTTGGAATTAAACATGGTCGCTTTCAACCCTTATCTGAAATTTTTACGTTCATTTTACAAAACGCATATTTCAGTATAACAGTTTTGGGCTTGGTATTCCATGAGGGGATGCAGCAGACAAGAAAAAGTTCTCCCAAACTCCGTGTAAGGGAAATCTCTCTTTTCTACAGAGTTAAGCTGCTCTTGTTAAGGTCCTCATAAAGCTTACCCATAATAAATTCATCCACATATGTACCATTTACCAATAAAGACTTAGGCTTGATTCCTTCCTGTTTAAAACCAACCTTATGATATAAAGCTATCGCATTAAAATTATGGCTCATAACAGTCAGCTCAAGGCGAGTAATGTCCGCAGTAGGCCTCCATTCTTCCATTGTTGACATTAGATTTTTGCCAATCCCTTGGCCCGTATGGGCCTGTCTTACTCCAATGACGATACTCGCCCGATGTCGGATGCGTTCTGTTGTGCCCCCAATGACCGTAAGATGGCCGATGATCTTGCCCTGATGCTCCGCAATCCAGATTGAACTATTTAAAAAAGCATTCAACTGATCTATAAAACGAGCCTGCCCACTTAGCGTGGTCTTACGCTCTCCCGGATTATAGAGCATATAGGTACTTTCACGATCCAGTGCTCGATGCAATTCCAGCAGGCGAGGCGCATCTTCTGCACATGCTTGGCGAATAATAACATCCTCGGTCGGCTTCTCCCTAATTTGCAAAATCCACTGCACCGCAGCGTTGAAATCAGTAGCCAAAAAGTCCGCTTCCAGCGCTTCCCATCGGGTACGGTTCTCTTCTAGCGACTCTACCCCTGCTCCGGTCAACACCAATATGCATAAACAGCCAGCTGCACGCGCAGCAGTCATGTCAGACCACCGATCTCCAATAACAATACACTGTTCAAGATTCAGATCATGTTCTAGCGCTGCCTGTTTTAGCATCGATGGTCGTGGTTTACGGCATTCACATTCAGCCTCGGCAGGGTGAGGACAGACATAAGTGTGCTCAATGCCAAAAAGCCTCATCTCCTGCTGAAAAGTTTCGATCGTTGACTTACCTTTTGAAATGCCCGGTTGATTCGTGAATCCAAACAATCGGATACCCTGTCCAGATAGTTTCCGGATGGATTCTTCAACTCCATGATATAGCTCCAGTTCACCAGGATATCGTATTTCATCTGTACCTCCAATCGTGCCATCCCGGTCGATAAAGATGGCCTGAATAGGAGGCTTATCATAAGTAGTCATATTGGATGTCTCTCCTTGTGCTCATTGTGGACGAAATAAATTCCATTGTTTATCTCAAATTAAAAAGAGGCAATGAATCGGCTTAGTGATAGTCATACGTTGACAGCAGATAAGTGAACACCATAAACAAGTTATGTCCACAAAAGCTTTTGCCTTTTTATTATTTCCGTATTATACCATCTGCCGATCCATTTACCTCTTTAATCGTTTACCCGAAGCAAAGCATTTACGCAATCGTCGATATATCGCCGTCCTGCCTGTTTTTGTTTTGGTCCTGCTTCTGGGCAAGGAGTGACGCCTGTGCGGCAGCAATACGAGCAAGCGGTACCTGTTCTGGCAGACAGCTTACATAATCCAGACCAATACGGTGACAAAAAGCAATGGATGCCGGATCAGCTGCATTCTCACCACAGATGCCTGCTTTTAGATGAGGTTTCCGGATTCGGCCCTGAACGAGAGCCATCTCCACCAACTGCCCCACTCCGTCGATATCCAGTACCTGAAATGGATTGCTGGGCAGTGAGCGCTGTGGCTCAACAAAATGAAGGAATGGCTTCTCCGTATGGTGACGGCTGTAACCAAACGTCATCTGTGTCAGCTCATCGGTGCCAAACGAGAAGAAGTCCGCATGACGCGCAATAGGAGCTGCGGTCAGTGCCGCTCGAGGAACTTCAATCCGTGCCCCCACTCTGTAGTGACAGTGACGCTTCTCCTCTCCAAGCACCTGGTCCGCTACATGATCCACCAGATCTCTCATGACCTGAAGTTCATTGGCATGACCCACCAAAGGAATCATGATCTCAGGCCGTACCCACTGCCCTTGGCGAATGCCCTTCACGGCTGCACGAAAAATGGCTTCAAGCTGCATATCGTAGATTTCAGGGAACACGGTTCCCAGTCGACAGTCCTGCTGCCCTAGCAACGGATATTGTTCATGTAATTCCAGCACCCTGCGGATGACACGCTCAAGCTCCTGCACCTCAGTGCTGTTTTCCTCCAATGCACTGAGAGCCAACTGTTCACGTCGTTCGTTTAACCGTTCAATATCAGGCAGCAGCTCATGCAGCGGCGGATCAAGCAATCGAATGGTTACCGGATAACCATCCATCGCTTCGAAGAGTTGTTCAAAATCAGCCTGCTGCATCGGCAACAGACGTTCCAGTCCGCGTTTGCGCTCAGCTTCGCTGTCTGCCAGAATCATTTTCTGTACAAAAGGAAATCTCGAAGCAGACAACAACAGTTGTTCTGTCCGACACAATCCAATGCCCTCAGCCCCTAACGCACGGGCCTTCACGGCGTCCTTTGGATGATCCACATTCGAAAGTATTGTAAGCCCCTTCATTTCATCTGCCCATTCAAGTAGAAGCTGCAGCTCTGGTGATAAAGTTGGAGATAATTTCAGCAATTCCTTCACATGCCAAGGCTGGATACGTAATATGGCATCCTCTTTGGTGATTACCCCTTCATCCACGAGATCTACAGTACTCCTCAGCGTCGCCTGTGATGTTAACCTCGCTTCACTGATTTCCACTAGATACAGGGTCCCAGTATCCACAACAAATTGGACTTCCTGTACCTCTCTCGTGTGAGACTCCAAATAACCGCAAGCGTCCTGCAAAAGACCATACAGTTCAGACTCTTCACTCCGCAGTTGATCCAGTCCTTCATTCGAAGGCCGAGAAGCAGCAATTGAAACGTAATCCCCTGTCATACCTCGTTCCCCTGTATCTGGATGACGAGAATATACCGTTCCGAACCCGCTGCGGTCACCACGCTCGCCATTGACCATCACCTGTATAAGAACAGCTGCTCCTTGAGTTTCATCGGAGAAAAGAGAAGGATTACGAAGAAGTTCTTGTTGGGAGTTGGACCGTATAACATGCTGTGAATCAGAAACTGCACGCATCACTTCTTTTAGCTGTAACTGAACATCTTGAGGGAAAGGATGACGTCCTTTCTCTTCTATTAAGCGTTTATATTCCGCGATGGCGAATGCTAACTTCGCTTCATCGAGTATAGAGATGTCTCCCCATTTTTCTTCAAATAGGGCATACGGAATGTCGTGCACCAGTTGACCATATTCCTGCAATAAAATTCGATAACAATTAAGGGCATACGGACGATCATTCGTTTGCCTTGCGAAACCCTCCACGGTCACATCATTCAGTCCTACATGAAGCAAAGCATGGGATGCTGTACCACGGGGACACGTTTCACTTGACCGGACGGCAAGCAGCAGCGGTGCTGAGGAATCACCGAAGATTTTGCCAGAATGCTTCTCAAGATGCTGAATTGCGCTGCCAATCTCTTGGGCTCCTTCAGCTGAAAGATGTGCAAGACGGGTACAGAACGTGCGACAGCCTTCCTTTGTTACAATGAATCCGGCCGGAACGGGCCAACCTGCCTGGAGCAACGCCGCAAGTCCAGCCCCTTTACTACCCATCAGCCCTTTCATCTCTGCCGTACCTTCTTCCAATAGAACTACCCGTTTTGTCATTACAGCGCTCCCATCTGCCATTACATGGCTGTGCTTAAAAGGCAATTCAGTCACTCGAATTGTCCTTTATCTAATGGTATGTGGCAATACGGCAGTCAAGGACATTTGCTTCCTCTTTTTGTGCTTGAATTGAAGTTGTATGTTGGGCGCTCGTATATGGTAATATAAAGCTTGACTCAATCTAAAAAAGCTACATTCAAACGCATACCTGCTTCAACCATGATCAACTACGTATATAAGGAGTGTAAATCAATGTTTACTCAAGTCGGGCAAATTATGTTGTATGTAAACGATCAGGATAAGGCTCTTCAATTTTGGACGGAAAAAGCAGGTTTCCATATCGTTAACGAAGTTAATGGGAATGGCATGCGCTGGATCGAGATTGCCCCTGTGAAGGATGCTCAAACCACCATTATCCTGCACGACAAAGAATTCGTTGCCAAAATGTCCCCTGAATTAAACCTTGGTACACCATCTCTCATGCTTTTCACAGATAACTTGGATCAACTATACACTCACTTATCCAATAAACAAGTTACGGTTGGCGAGATTGTAACGATGCCTGGCGGAAGAGTATTCAACTTTGCAGATGACGAAAACAATTACTTTGCTGTTATGGAGAAAAATTAAATCTCCTGGATCACCTGAGTAATACCACATCAAAAAGCCCGTTCAGTAGTGGACAGGCTTTTTTCTATATATTTTGCTCAAATGCAAACCTGCCTGCATACGTTGCTGTTTTCCCATGTTGTTGCGCAGTAATTCCACGTGATTTTTTGCATATTTATTTTTAATTGGATATACAACTCCACATATTACCCGTTTCTAACGTTAAATATTTGAGTTAAATTACATACTATAGCGTTTTAAAGGAGGCTTCGATATGTGCGGAAGATTCACGATTACAGATCCAATCGAAGAAATTATGGACAGGTACTATGCTTCTATTGCTGAAGGATATGAGTACAAACCTAATTACAACGCTGCACCTATGCAATTCATCCCGACAATTATCGGTAGCAAAGACGGTAATCGATTGGGGGCGCTCCGATGGGGTTTAGTTCCTAATTGGGCCAAGGATGAAAAAATAGGAAATAAAATGATTAACGCCCGTGCAGAGACCCTCACAGAGAAACCTGCCTTTAAGCGCCTGATCAGTTCCAAGCGTTGTATTATCCCATGCTCGGGATTTTATGAATGGAAAAAGGATGGATCCGTAAAGCAACCCATGCGGATTTTAATGAAAGATGACTCCATCTTCTCGCTTGCTGGCCTATACGATACTTGGATTGATCCAGAAGGTAACAAGCTTTCAACTTGCACTATCATTACTACGGAACCTAACAGTCTTATGGCGGACATCCACGATCGTATGCCAGTCATTCTCCGGCCGCAAGATGAAGCGGATTGGCTAAACAAGGAATCGGACAAGGAAAGCGTTCTGAGGCTTCTCAGCCCGCATGAGGCCGATGAAATGATAGCTTACAAGGTGGATTCTGCAGTAGGTAATGTGCGAAATAATAACGAGGAATTGATCAGAGAGGTCAGTTAAGAATAAAAAGGAGCAGCGAGGTTATCCCCTCTGCTCCTTTATGTAATGAATTAATAGAGATATATCATTAAGCTCTAATGATTCCATATTCTCAGCCATGTCAACGATTGTATCCGATTATTCAAGTATAATTCAATTGTGAGATTTAGCAGAGAATGTGATTTTCCTCGTGATTTTTTAAATTAATTTAGTCCTCCCGTGTTGCCTAATTCATCCCAAATACTGCAGTATATCGTCGATTTTCTTTCCGTGGGAGATGACACCATAATTCATCCAGGTCATAAAATCCACCTCATATACGTGACCGCTTTTCACTGCAGGCAGCCGTTTCCACTCATCTCTTTCCAGGAGCTTCCGCTCCTCTCCGGGATAGGCAGAATCCATATTGTCAAATGTAATAAAGAGATGATCTGCCTCAAGCTGACATAGCTGCTCAAGCCCAATACCAACTCTTCTACTTTGACTCGCCCATTGCTGAACACGAACATGCGGGGTTAATCCGAGATCCTGATACAGCACAGGCCCTACGTAACCGTACTGATCCCCATAGAGTGTAATTTCCGATGCAGAAATACGCAAAAAAGCGACGGTTTGGCCACGCATATGACGTGTCAATTGTTCCTTGGCCTCAACGGCTTTATCCTCATAGGCACCTATTACATCCTGAACTCGATTCACCTTCCCTAATACATCTGCTGTCGATTTCAAAATGGAACGCCAGTCCTCACCCTCGTGCTCCATATAAAATGTCGGGGCTACTTGCTCAAAGCGATCCAGATTCCAGCGTTTATACCCGTCGTTCAACATAATAAATTCAGGCACATTCGTTTCATTAAAACCTGCATCCATCCGAGTAACATCAAATTCAGGAACATCTTCCAACCCTAAATATTGCTGTCTTCCCCAAGAACGATGGGAAGTTTGCAGTATCGGTTTTATTCCAAGGGCAAGAACAAAGTCCTCCAGATACGGTGCAAACACACGCACCTCTTGACGGTGATGTCGCCGATACAATCCTGGTGAAACACCTGTATATTGCTTGAATCGGCGACCAAAATAATATTCGTTATTAAATCCCACATTCTGTGCAATATCATGCAAGCGATCATCGGTCATCTGTAACAGCAGTTTGGAATGCTCCAATCGTACAGCATTTACATAATCAAGCGGAAGCTTGCCTGTGATCTCCTTGAATTGTCGGGTATAACTGGATCTGGTAAGCCGGATCTCTGCTGCCAGATCGTCAACCGTTATGGGCTGATCATAGTGTTCCCGAATATAACGAATCGAGCTTTGAAGCCGGGCACGGTCATCCGGCGATTCAATCTCGGGATCATTTTGCCGAAGCAGCACTCGGAACCACTCCTGGAAACGAAGTTGTATCTCCCATTGGTCCAACCAATCATGAGCAGTCAGCCCACGCGATATCTGTTCTAACGATTTCAGACAGGAACTCCATGGACTATAATTCAGCTCAATAAGAGGCAACCGATCTGGATCTGAAATCAAGACTGGAAGCCCTTTTTGCACCGTTTCGTCTCTTATATTCAACCTACTGGCCTTGTCTTCTTTTACTTCAGCTACCATCAGTTCAAGTCTGTAATATTGCAACTCACTGGAGCCTTCAATCACAATGGTACGTCCAGCTGGAACAAACATAATCATCCCTTTTTCCAGACGAGTGTCCATATTGTCCAAAGTGTCTATAGAGCCATGCCCATCCGTCACTACGAAAAGAGTGTGTGATGATGTCATGTTATATGTCTGCCTGTTGGTGTTATCGACTTGGCTATAATCCGTGTATTTCATATGTTGAAGCAAGCATAACCAGGGCTTAGGAATTAGTTGTACAATCGTGGGACACATATTCATCTTCCTTAATTGAGAATTGTTATCATTTACAATAGTGTAAACGAAAAAAGAAAGCTCTTCAACCCTGAGGGAAGAACTTTCTTATGGAAAAGGGCTTATGGCGTCATTTTTTGCAAGAGATCATCAATCTTCATTGTGTTTGCGGTAATCGCACCTGATTGCCAATACGATCTTTCCATCATGTACACATGGTTGTTTTTGACTGCCGGAAGAGATTTCCACAACTTGCTATCGAGCACCTTCAAAGCTTCCTTGTTCTCTGGAGATGACCACTCTCCATTGGATGGAAATACAATAATATGATCCGCATCAAGCTCTGGAAAAGCCTCTTCGGACAGAATTTCCTGATATTCTTCCATGTTGGCGACCAGTGGATGAGGTGTTAGACCAAGCTCCGAATAAAGAAATCCCGTAAATCGATTTTTCACACCGAACAATGCCAATGTATTGTTGCTGATATTCAATCGGACAACCGCTACGGTTTCATCCCCAACGGCTTCCTGAAGTTTCGCCTTAGCATCTGCAATCTTAGCCTCAAATGTCGCAACAACTTCTTTACCCTTGTCCGGTTTACCGACAACATCTGCAATAGTCGTCAAGATTTGATTGGAATCCTGCAAAATATCTTCAGGCAGACGATACGTCGGTGCCACCTTTGAATACATCTCATATTTCTCCATGTCCGCTCCGCCATCCACAATGATGAGATCCGGATCATACTCCAACAAAGCCTCAATGCTACCTGTAGTATCGAATTGAGGCACATCCAGATCCAGATATTCCTGCAC
The DNA here is from genome assembly GCF_037969855.1 of Paenibacillus sp. FSL W7-1088. NCBI lineage: Bacteria > Bacillati > Bacillota > Bacilli > Caryophanales > Paenibacillaceae > Paenibacillus > Paenibacillus sp. FSL W7-1088. Next base: position 2,890,882 of record NZ_CP150216.1, on the reverse strand, counting down.
ACCCCACATCGGATTATACCACTGTACTACAGGTGTGATATCGAGAGCCTTGAGATAATCTTCCACATAGATACCAGCAATCCGCTGCGGATGCACCGGAATCGTCACATCACCAAATTCATCCTGAACGACACGTGTCTCTGCTTCTTTTTCTGTTGTTTCAGATGTACTGCCATCCGATACCGTGGACTCAGATGCAGGAGCCTCTTCTGCTTTTGACTCAGAATTTGCACTACAGCCCGATATAACTACAACCATGAGTAGCAGTATGATCGTCCACCCTTTGAAGCCTTTACTGAACCTTACCATGATACCCTTCACCCCTATGTAATCTGTTGTTGTATCGGTGAGAATATGTTCCATGAATAATGATTATCATTCTCACTCAATGCTTAGATGAATTGTACCTTATGCTGTGCAAAACTCACAATACACATTCGAAGCTATTTTTTTATACAAACGAAAAGAATATACAACCGTCACCCCCGCTTAACGCAGGGGCAATGTACCTTGTTGATAACGTTCAAGTAATTGCATAACAAATGAATCCTGCATTTCGTCCTGTAACAGGGCAGCGCCAATCAATCCAATATCATCACTGACATATCCGGCCAGTTCAGGATCGCCCGCAAGAGCAATCGTTCGTTTGAAAGCCAGTTCCCTGCATGCACTAAGCACCTCTTCTTCCACGACGTCAGACTGAGCAAACCGTTCAAATGCCTGCATCCACTCATCGGCAAATTCGGAAGCATCCCGTTGATCCAGATAGGCTTCCACATCCAGTCCTTCGAATGTCTGCTGACTAAGAATCCGCCCTTCATTCATATCAGCCAGCAATTTATCCGCATCCAATCTACTCATCTGGCTTCCCTCCTCCGATCGGTGCTGTTAAATACATCTCGGGAATCACAAAACGCTTCATCTCACGTTCCCTATCCGCAGTAAAATGTTCCAATGCAAGATCCTGATATTCGTTCAGGACATGTTCAAATATACGAGCAATCACACCACAATCGGCCAAGGCATTGTGCCTGTGAATTCCGTCTGTATTCAGGTCATAATACTGGATCAGGAAATCGGTAGAGATGACCTCGGAGATTTCAGGATGAATATATGTAAACATCGCTTTTGTATCCAACACCGGATTGGTAAACATCGGCAGCCCATTCATATCACAATGTCGTTTCAAAATGGGTAAATCATACTCATACCCCGCTTGCGTGACTAATACCTTATCCCCGATGAATGCCAGGAAAGCGTGGTATGCTTCTGCGAACGAGGGAGCCTGGATCATATCCTCATTTGAAATGCCCGTTAACTTCGCGACCGCTTCTGGAATCGGTTTAGACGCAAGTACAAGTGAAGTGAACGATGAATCTAATGATTCTCCTTTTTTGTAATACATCGCACCAAATTGAGTCACACTCTCCTCAGCCGGATCGATCCCTGTGCCCTCTAGATCAAATATGCAGTACGTTCGATCGTGCAATTCAGGGACTTTCAGCTCTTCAACAGTGTACGTATTAGGCATAAACGTAATTTTCATTCGACTCTCCCCTTTTTCATCTAATCCAGCCGCGTAATTCGCGTCATTTGCTGTGTTGGTGTGATCCAGGTTCGACATACAAAGTACTGGGGAAGTTGATCTACGAATGACTCTATGAAAGGAACACTCGGCGCATAGAAGAAGGAACCTCCTGGTTTTAGCGCTCTTAACAGCTCCATATATTTCTGAGCGTATGCTTCTGGTTCGCCATCTGCCTTGAGATGATGATGTGTAAAATGGTTGGAAAATGCCAAATGGGATATTATTGTCCCCCACTGTTCTTGTTCAAATGAAGATTCTATCCAGCCCATACGTCGCAAAAACGGCCGATCTTCCGATTCCTCCACCTGTCTGTCCATCCCATAAGCTTCTATCTTTTTTCTACGTAAAAAATGGACCAAATTGGCTTGCGGACCGCAGCCAAGATCAAGCACCGGTGGATGCAGGCGCTTTATATCCAAGCCGAGCCAGGATACCTGCAGAGCTGCCGAATACTCCTCGCAAGGCACCCAGAACAGATGTGGATCCATCGTATATTTTTTAAACAATTCCTCGCCGTTGGTCTGTATTAGAAATGTTCTTAACTGTTGATAATGCTTCTGGAAAAATTGCTGCACTACCTCTTCCCCTGCCTCCTCGTTCTGCAAAAGAGACCAGATCCGCATAAATTGATCCTTATAAAATTCTGCCAATTGCAACTTGTCTTTGCTCGTAAACTGCATAAACTGATTCACCTGGATAAACTGGCGAATTCCTCGCTCTGCTAGTTTAATTGTAAAATGATTCAATAAACGATCTTTAAAAATATGTTCTAATGCTTTTGACACTTGAGCGCGATATTCCAATAGCCAGCACAACGTTCGCGGAGATGGCCCTAATGCAGACTTGCCCCGATTATAAAATAAACTTTTATTGTCATTAAAACGGATTTGTTGCTCCATAAAGGACTCTACCAACTTGAGGTTCAGTATCATCGCCTCCTAGCGTCGTTAGAACGTGTTACCTAGAGAACCTAAACCTGTTCTTCCCACAATCGTGTTACCTGAACCAGCCTACTATCACGATCGAACTCAAGCTTGTAGATGTCCGGCATCGTTGTGTTTGCCCAGAAGTCATAACCATAAGATGGATCATAATAATTGAAAATCAACGTCATGATATCCCCATGGATGCCAATCACTATTTTTTGTCCCGCATGCCTATCCAGAATTCGCTGGATAACAGCAATTGCCCGTGCCCCAGCGACTTCGCCGGATTCACCGCCTGGATAAGCAAATGCAGGATCATCATAGAGCCTTTGTTTGGCTTCCCGAAAATGTTCATGCTTCACTTCAGGACCTGACAGCCCACGCTCACGTAAATCCTCTTCGGTGACCACAATGCCACCTGACACTTCGGCCAACCCCTGAATCGTATCCACGGCCCGTCTATACGGACTGGAATAAAACAACTGGATCTGCTCCCGATGGAGCAAACCCGCAACACTAGCCGCGTCTCTCTTCCCTTGTTCCGTTAGACCTCGCTCGCGTTCCTGCCCTTCGATATATTCAGATTCCGCATGCCTTACAAAATATAAAGCCGTGTTGGCTTCATTCGTCATCTGTCCGCCATTCCTTTCTTCTTTTCAATCACAATCAGGCAGGTGCTGTCTGGCAAAGGTGTAGGTTGACCCTGTTCATCCATAAATAGTATTCGTTCTCCAAGCGCCTCTGTATATCCTTCTTGAAGGAAGTGCCGGAATGTAATAATCTCGGCTTGCTCACCGAGCGCTTCGCGAATACAGTGCTCATATGCCGATGGGGTAAATATGCCGAATTGCTCCTGAATCTCATGAACATATGCTTCTTCGCCCCATGTATAGGTGTACAGAAATTCCATCGCATCGTTGATATCCAGCAGCGCCTCATTCTCGGAGATCCGCTCAAATTCAATGCTGCGTCCCTGGAAATCCTGCGCGTACCGCTCCAGCCATCGCATCCCATCGGGTTCAAGGAAACGAATCCGTCGCTTCTGTGCTTCGGGTTCAGTCATGATACCATCCCTGATCAGAATCCGGCCCCCGGGTGACAACACATTAAACGAACTTCCTAGCGCAGCAACGACTGTATCGCTGTTGAATCTGCGTCCGTCACGTTCAATATACGAATACAGTTCATGCAGAATGGATGAAAAAATAACCGTATCTACAGTACCTGGCTGCACGTATTGATCCAGTTGGAGAGCATCCCCCTTCAATACTTGCCAGCGATGTGCCTCCCGCTGCTTCTTGCGCTCCAACGCCTCAATGACATTCGCTGAAATATCAATGCCGATTGGTTCCATCTCAGGTCGCTCCTGCTCAATCAGATCGAGCAAGATTCCACCACCGGGACCGATATCGAGCACTCGTTTGCCAACCATATAATCCAACAGTACTTTCTTGTAATCACCTGAGCTGTTCATGTCGGCCAGATACGTCTCTTCATTATGGAATCGATCATACGCATCCCGACGCAATCCGAACAGGTCAAATAACAACAGCACAGCCTTCTCGTATAACGGGGACTTTTCTGCCTCAATACAGAATGCAATCAGCTTCTCAGCCGCCAGGGAAAATTCAAATGTCACAAACACCGTATCCCGCAAATCCGGGTGCCGTTCAATCCGATGTGTCAAATGAGGGTAAGTAATCGTCTCACCTGCTTCAATCTGCTCCCACGAATATTGCTCCAAATACTTTTCAATCATTCGTTTCTTGTAAATATTCAGTTTCTTGACACCTTTGTAGTCGTAATACATCGTGTTCATTAATGGTTCGAAGCTGATATGCCTTACCACATCCAATTGTTGCTCCTGCGAAGTCGAATTCAAGCCCACCGCTTCTTCTTCGGTTAATCTGCCTGTGCCTGTGCTGTTCTTCATCAAGTCATCCCCAGATACCACCATAGCTTCACTGCGCAGCGTCAAAAGGAAAATCTTAACCATCTCCTGCAACGAAAAATCGTGCAGCGCTGACTCCACATACCATAAGGTCCGATGAGCCAAAGGAGCGAGAATTTTCTCTATCTCAAGCTGGACTTGAAGTTTGGCATATGCTTCATCCATCGCTTCTCCCTGACGGATAGACGAGCTCCGCAAGCGTGACAGCCGCTCCTTCACATTCCAGTCTGTATGATCCGGCTCTGTAATGATCCAACCTACGATACGCTGCACTTCAGCCTGAACTTGATTCCACAACGCTGGATCAACGCCAGCAATGATGCATTCATTTAATGCGATCAGGATGGCCTGCAATTCATCTGCGGTGATCCAGCCTTGCGTTATGAACGAGTGCAGCGGGGCATTTTCGGCAAATGGGATTTCTCCTCTTATGTACTGACCAATAAGTCCGTGTGTGGCAATAAGGGTACGAATGATCTCATACCGAGGTGGGAGTGAACCATAAGCTGTTTGCACAATTTGTGTACTACCGCTTGGATCATCATTTGATAAATCACGCGAGGATTCTGATCGAGATGAATGTTCCTCCTCACGATGGCCTTGCTTGCCATGCAAATTTCCAACACTTCCATACATGTCATATAGCTGTGCTGAACCCACATTGTGCACGAACAGGTTAATCCCCTGTTTCTGCCATTTTCGCCGCTGTTTCGGTGATCCTGCCTTTGCCGTTTCCGACCAGACCAGCACATCCTCCAGAATTTCTCGCATCCAAAAAGAAACTTGAAGCTGCTCCAGCACCTGGAGTGTGCGTTCTACGTAATCCAGTACCGGATTTGTACCTTCCAGCTCAGCTATGGAATGAATGCGTTCCAGGTTAATATTCGGCTGCTCTGCCGCTGCCAGCAGCTGCAACCAAAGAGGCTGCTCTGCCTCCGGGAGATGGCCTGACTTGTAAGATTGTATGACCTTTAATGCGTTCAGCATTGCTTTCTTCACCTCGTTATCCTTGTTAGTTAATCTATATAGGTCATTTCAGCAGACGAATACGATCCTGCACAAGCTTAATTAACTGATCCTCTTCCACTGCAGGTAACCTTTCGTCTAGACGTGCAGCCGCGACAGGCAGAATCCAGGCATCCAGCTCCTGGCGGGATATCCCGGAAATCTGGATGTAATGTTGGATATAGTGATTAAGCATTACATTGCGAGCCAATTCAAATCCTTTATGAACAGCCGGGTCTGTATCCTCCGGCAACGTGCCGCTCATTAATATTACCCAGCTTCGTGCCACATCACCCGCCGGATCACCCGACATGCCTGTCATCCAGTCTATAACCCAATATCGATCTTTCGTTTCATTCAACATGACATTATCGGGATGAAAGTCGCCATGACAAATTTGCTTTCGCTCTGGAAGAGCGGACATATAATTGATAACCTGCGTCTTATCCTCTTCCGACAACAGAGAGGTATTTCGAATGGCTCCAGTAAGAATCTGCTTTTGTGTGGGAAGTATTCCTTCATCGTCCTGCTGAACGTGAAGGCTATGATGACAGACTGCCATTTGACGCGATAGTTCTTCGATCAGAGCGGGTTTTTGAATCATGAGGGATAACATCGTATTGCCTTCGATCCGTTCAAATATAATCCCTTTACGCGATACATCATCCTTAAACAATCTTGCCTGTGGCACAGGTAAGCCCTTTTGGAATACTGCCTCGGTAATTCGAAACTCATTCTGGACAGCTTCGGTTGGAAAATCCGCATGGTATAATTTCATAATCTGATTTGATGGGTACTCATAGATCTCAGCCGTTCGTCCTTGCCCAATCCGTCTCATTTTCTTCACTCTCCCTGACATAAGTAGTTTGCCTGTTGCTGCAGCTTCCCTGTTGAAATGCTAGCAGTTCAGCGGTGTTTATCGGTCTTGAGGTTCACCCACGGCTGCCATCAATTCATTCATAATCCGCTGTCTACCCAACGGAGTCCAGCTCATCACAAACCAATTGGGAATACGCTTAACTTTTCCATCCTTCACCGCCGGAATCTGGGGCCATACGGGCGTTCTGGTTAACTCATCATACATTTTGTCACTACCTGCTAGAATATGATGATGATGAATTAACAAATGTTCCGTCTCCAATACAGGCATGGCCTCCGGTTGCAGCTCCATACGCCACAGTTCTGCTGGAGCCTGATTACATGGGCGCAGGCCCAGCTCGCCGTATACCAATTCATTGAGCGGATGATTCACCCTGCCCTGAATGCCAATCGTCCTGTGGCTCACTTGCATGATGGTCATCCGTTCCTGGCCCAGTATCCGGCGCAATGTCTGGCCTGTTGTCTCAGTCTGCACATCCAGACGTGTCAGCATCTCCACAGCTTCGCGTTCCCGGTTCACCAACTCGGCAATTTTCTCAAAGTTTCCTTTCCAGTCCCACACAGAGAAATCCAGAAATACAGGCGCAGCGGTTTGTTTAAACTGCTCTCTGAACTCTGTATGATAATGATCGGCAATGATCATATCTGGATTGGACTGCTCCAATTCCAGCAGTTGTCTGTGCAATTGTTCCGCATACTGTTCATTGCTCTGACCTGGATACTGGAATAAATCCACCACACAGACCGGCTCAATTCCAACTGATTTCAGATGGTCGTCGAATCCGAGCGAGGATGCTACAGCCACCTTTAACTTGCCTCGCTTCATATATAATGTAGGAGATACACCCACCATGCGCTGAAACATGCGACTAAAGTAAAATTCACTTCGAAAACCAACCGCAGCTGCGACTTCTTTCACTCGACTATTCTTCGTATTCAGCATCTGCTTGGCCCGGGTCATGCGCACGTTGCTTAGGTACTCGACTGGAGGCAGACCTGTTTCGCTTCGGAACAAACGTGAAAAAGCAACCGGCGGCATGCCACCTGCTGCTTCAGCCAGCTGTTCAATGCTTACTTTGTCCGTATAGTGCTGCTCCATATAAAGGATGCTCCGTTCAACCCGTTCATCCATTACGGTACTCTGCTGTTCCGGTTCATTCTTCATAATATCTTGGATCAATTGCTCTAACTGAATTCTCAACTTCAATGAATCCCGATTTCGTTCCTGCCCACTGTGATGATACAACTGCACGATCTGTTGGAGGATCTGTTGTGGATGATGCACGGGAATATGCCCTGGTGAGAGTGCACCAGATAAGGACAAGGAAGGCAATGCTTCATATCTACCTCTGGTTTTGGTTAACCTAATCGGTTCAAACCATATACCATAATATTCAAACGTACTACCTTGTTCCGGGAATTCCACAATCATGCCGGGTACAAGCAAATATAACTGGAGAGGACGAACCTTCTGGAGCGCACCATCCAGCACAACAACTCCTTCGCCCTCTGTAATAAAGCATAATATGTATACAGGAACCCGAACATGCTTGGCTTGTCGGGTCATGGGAAACTTTCGTTTACGTACTGAAGATAAAAGATAGATTAGATTGGCTTCGTTCACATATGATGGCATGAAAAAATGCACCAGCCTTTCTTGCATTCTGAATCCTTTACTTCATTATATCCCTCTGCGTCGTAACAGCAAATACATCATATATGGAGCCCCGATAATCGCCGTAATTAATCCAGCTGGAATCTCATACGGAGCGAACCATGTACGTCCGGCGAGATCTGCGAGCATGACGATCAGTCCTCCAAGCAACGCCGCAATCGGCAAACGAATCAGACTCCGGCTGCCCGCTAGATGTCTTGCCATGTGAGGAGCCATTAAGCCAACAAACCCAATCGTTCCTGCCATCGACACCGCAGACCCGGCGAGCCCTACACTCATCAGAAGGAACAACACCCGCATGCTCTCCACCCGCAGACCCAATCCAGCAGCCGACTGGACATCCAGCAGAAACATATCCAGCCATCTGGCCATCCATATTAATAGAAGAAACAGGATGAGCAGCCACGGTAATAAAGGCCAAAAGTGTTCCCACGTTCTTCCGTATAGACTGCCTGCCATCCACACGGAAGCCTGGGAGACCCGGAATATTTTGCCCACCGTCAGTAAATACGTGATTAATGCGCCAGCCATTGCAGATATGCCCACACCAATCAGCAGCATGCGAACTGTGGAACTTGACTCTCCTTTTCTCCATGACAATCCATAGATTACCGTGGCCGCGAGAAAGGCTCCAATGAATGCAATCCACGGCATATGCCGCATTGGAAAAGTAGGAACCAGCACCATGACAGCAACCACCGCCGCAGCCGCACCCGAATTCAGCCCAATTACGCCAGGTGATGCCAGAGGATTCCTCGTAATGACCTGTAGGATTGTACCCGCCAATGCTAGACCGCATCCAACCAGAAAACCGATCAGTACCCGGGGCAGCCTTAACTGATGAATGGTGAAGTGATATTCCTGATCTCCCCTGCCCATCAGGCTGCGCAATACTTCTCCCGGAGGGATGGAGCGATCTCCCAACATCACATTAAGCACAAGCACCCCCACATTCAACAACAAGAGAATCAGAATAATGGTGAGTGCACGTCTCTTTATAATAGAAGAAATCATATCGATCTCTCCTTTCTTTGCGCCAGATAGATAAGGAAAGGAGCACCGAAGAAAGCTGTGACCACCCCAACAGGAATTTCCTGCCCTGGCAACACAAATCTCGCGCCAATATCTGCTGTGAGCAGCAGTAGTGCCCCTAGAACAGCAGCGTACGGCACTACCCAGCGATAGTCACTGCCTGTTATCGATCTTGCAATATGCGGAACGGCTAACCCGATAAATCCGATAGGTCCGGCAAGTGCGACAGCACTGCCAGCCAGCAGCACAATGGCGATAATACAGATGATCCTAATCATCTTCATTCGCTGTCCTAATCCTTGAGCCACTTCATCTCCTAAGCCAAAAATGTTCAATTGACTGCTTAATGCAAACGAACCGACGATGCCAGGGATCAGATAAGGCAGAATTTGAATAAAGAGATCGAGATCTCTGCCTGTCAATGAACCCGCTAACCAGAAGCGCATCGTATCCAGGGACTGCTCATTCAGGATGAGAATGCCTTGTGTCAATGAAGCAAATAACAAATTTAATGTAGCCCCTGCCAGAACTAGTTTGACGGAAGATAAGGGTTGTCTGCCCGTGGAACTAAGAAGGAAAACCAGCACACCTGCAACCGCCGCCCCCAACAGCGCAGACCATGCAAATAATTGCAGAGACGTCGTCCCCAGCCAAAAGGAAGCAAGCACCGCGGTAAGTGCCGCGCCATAATTAATGCCGAACAATTCAGGGCCTGCCAGAGCATTGCGGCTAATCGCCTGCATTAGGCACCCGGCCACAGCCAGTGAGCTGCCAACCACGGCGGCAATAACCGCTCTTGGCAGCCTAACGGTTTGAATGATCAGGTGTTCACGCGATCCGTCAAAGGCATAGAACGCAGCCACAACGGAACGCAATGGAATCTGTACGATGCCATACATGATGCTGAATAGAAATGCAAGAAGTGTCAACACGATGATGGTTGCTAAACCAGTGATTTTAAACCTGGTATTTGTGTTCATTTTTAAGCCTCCGACCTGCATGCTGCTTGATTTATGTACTTTAATAAGTTGTATAAATCATTTTAAAAAAACGGATTGTCAACATTTTTACTTCTATTATATAAGATCAAATATAGAGCACGAATATAACGTGGCACGAGCCTTATGCAGAAACATCAGAAAAATTGGATCGTCACATTCGACGACCCAATTTTACAGTTAAGCTATGACCACTTGGAAGCATAATTGCGAATGATAGTGCTGATTTCCCAATCCCCTATCTCTGGAAAAGGTGCAGCATATTTTGCGTTTAGTTGGCTACATAGGTGTTCAAGTCATCCACAACCTTGTTTACAGCCTGAATGCCCAGACCACTCATCCAGTACTCCCAATCAACCGGATGCACAGCTTGGTTTTGAACTCCTTTCAACGTCGCCCACAATTTACTTTTCTCCAGTTTGGCGAACGCATCCGGCTCACGGTTAAACCAGAAGATTACGTCACCATCGAGATCAGCAATCTGTTCTTCCGTAATATCCTTGGAGAAGCCTGCATCCTGCTGTGCTGCGGGACGAATAATTCCGGCATCTTCCATAATCGTACCTGCAAAGGTTTCTTTCAGATAGACCTGAATTTTGTCTTCACGGGGACGGAACAGCGATACTTCCTTGGCATCTTTGCCTGCAAGCGTGGATTTCAATTCCTCAATGCGCTGCTGATATGTATCCAACAGCTTCTTGCCATCTTCCAGCTTGTTTACAGCATTGGCATGAAGCTGCAGATTTTCTTTCCAGGTAACCCCGAGTGTTTCTACAAACACCGTAGGCGCGATTTGTTTTAACTGATCATGGATAGCATCATGTGTATCTTTATTACCAATGATCAAGTCCGGCTTCAGTGCATCGATAGCCTCCAGGCTTGGTTCATTCACCGATCCGATATTCTCAATGCCTTCTGTGCCTTTCAGATAGGCCGGGTATGGATCGCCTGCTGCGAGGATGGAAGGTGCGCCCACAGGTGTAATGCCTAACTCGAGCAAATTATCCAAGGCCCCAATGTCCAGTACCACAATTCGACTTGCATTGGTTGGAACCTGTACCTCACCATAAGCATCTTTGACGGTACGTGTATCTCCAGTATTGGCTACGGTTTCTTCTTGCTTTGGTTCGGTTGGAGCGGTTTCCGCTGCAGTACCATTAGCGGCACCCGATCCCGAATTTCCACAACCCGCGAGCACCAGCATCAGTACGGCCAACATCGCAAAATGTATCCATGATTTCATTCCAATTCTCTTTCTCTCTACTTGCATTCGATCCAACCCCCTGATCCTATTTAATAACCTAATCAATAATGATTATCATTATTAAAACAATATCCCACAATTCCAGTTTCTGTCCATGCAATATTCTTTTGATCTCATATACTATTTTTTATTCCATCGTCATTCAACCCATATTTATCCATAATCGAGTGCGCCAGTGGATTTGGAACCTGATGAATACGCAATTCATCATCTGGAAACAAACGCCGCTTCGTCAATTGCTCCACTCCAATCTCAGGATCAAACAAGGAATACAATTCGTAACGTTCATGAAATTCAGGAAAACGCTGTTGATAGTCGATAATGATCTTACGAGCTTTGTTCCAGAAGGTCTGCTCTCTGACCTCGTAATGCTCCTGTATGAACAAAGCCAGTTCTCCAAGATTGATAAAGAAAAAGGCATCGTGTATGAAATCCCGAACTTCTGTCGGTTCGTCCGTCTCCAGGAATGAATTGCGGTTCACACGGCGGTGATATTCCGGTACCTCGACAAGCGCTGGACAGAGCTTTGGATCGGCAAGGGCCTCTCTTGTAAATCGTATTCCATCGTGAAAATCCTTCAGCGCAATGCGTGAGGGCCTGCCTTCCCGGTGAATGAGCAGCATATTCTGTGCATGAGACTCCAGCGCAATCCCATGAGCGAACAACCAGTGAATGAGCGGTCGTACCGCAGTCAGCAGCAGCTCGGAAAGCCATTCATCAGAACCCAGCTTTTTCACCCAAGGATCAATTATCGGGCGCCCTGCATAGTCCAGTGTAGCTAATGCATTAAACGGAATCGCTGATTCACCCGGTTCCAGCCGGGAATGTACACTTTCCCTCCAAATGCAAGACATCACACCATACGAGAGGGGCTTCAAAGCATCCGGTGTCTGATGATTATCATATGCAACGCCAGCAATCTCCCCCAGAAGAATGACTCGCAGCTCATCTCTCAAATAGGGATCTTGCATGCTAATCCCCTGCAGCCAGTCGGTAATGAGAGGTGCATTCTCCACCGTATGTGGGGCGATCACCCTGCCTGTTGATGTGTTGATCATACTGAGCGACAGCTTTAGGTACGGTAAATTGGGACGTGATCGGTTAGCTAGCGTGCGGATCGACTGTTGAGCAGTGTACCGATCTTCGCTGCTGCCAAGCGGTACGATGCTTCCGTTACGAATATCTTCGGCAAGAACGGAACTGATCGTTGTTCGCCATTGCCACGGATGGACTGGCATCAGCACATATTCTGCCGGATCAGTACCCATTTCCTGTAGTGACGTGAGGAAGCGTTCCAGCACTTGTTCGCCAAGTTGATCCTGAAGCCATTCCCTTGCAGCCGGTCCATGTTCATTCGTACCATGACTTATCCGTGCGTTTTGTTTATGAATTCCGACCCATATCGGTTTAAAGCATCCGCCGAACTCGGGTCCATATTCAAGCTGATCTTCGATTCGGAAGCCGATACGGGATTTATAACTTGGATGATATGGATGGCCCTCGATAATTCCACTTTCCCAGTCTTCATCGGGAAGAGCATGTAAATCATTCTGCCGCTCAGCCCGTACATATCGCGCCAGCGTGTCATTGATCAGCGTCTGCTCCAGTTCTTTAACAAAATGCAGCAGCTTCCCTTCATCCGCGCCTATCGCTGGTCCGACTTCCAGCAAAAATAGAGAAATCGACTCCGCTTCTTGCCCAACTGCAGCTACAGCCTGAATAGGTTCTCCCTTTTGAATGCTGCTACTTCCCGAAACCCAAGCCGGAATCTCATCCACATAGACACGTCTTGTAATCGGTTCATGGTTCAACCGCAAACGACCAAAGGTCAGATGCCTCGTTCCCCTACATGCGTAGATAACCCGTTCGCCGTTCAAACCAATGCCTTCCATTTCCCAAACGTCGAACCCCTGCTCCTTCCGTGAGCTATATGCAATAACACCTTCGTACATCAAGGATTCAACCAACTGCCTGAATATGCGTCTACGTGCCTCCGTAAAGTGCTGTGAAGACAGCGCTGCGGTGTACAGTTTTCTTTGCTGATCTAGCCAATGCTCCTTCTCCACTCCAAGTCTAGAACTTGCAACACCATTTTCTAACTGGCTGGTGGAGTCCTCTGTGCAAAACGGTTGTCTATCCTGATCCTCATCATGGCTCCGATATTCAGATATTCTCTTACTTTCCATGCGTATGCTCTCCTCCCCTCCTGATTAGTGCTGTCGCACTGGCCTGTAGACATGCAGTGGATTATTTACCCGATGCACACAATCCCCCGGCCCTTCATGAATTCGCCGTCTGGTCAACTGTTCCACTTCGATCTCGGATGCAAAAACATCAAACTGTTCAAATCGCGCCTGTAACTCCGGGAACCGCTCCTGGTAATTCAAAATGACTTCGGCAGCCATGCGCCACCATTGCTTTTCACTCAAACCAAAATGCTTCTCCAGAAAAAATGCCACTTCGGTCAGGTTGATAAAAAGCAACGCGTCCAACATAAAGTCCTTCACCTCGGAAGGATCTTCCTTCTCCACAAACGAATTGCGATTCACCCGCTGATGGTTTGCAGGCGGATATTCAATATCCGGGTATCCAAACGGGTGAGGAATGGATGGGCAGTAACGGATACCGTCATGGAAATCCTTAAGCGCAATCCGGCTGGGCCATCCCTGTTTCAGCACGATGATCATATTTTGCGCATGCGATTCAAGCGCAGCTCCGTGCACGTACAGCAGATGTATCAGCGGTACCACCGCCACATTCAGCAATTGCCGTGCCCAGCGATCCAGGCAATATTGGTTTATCCACGGTTTAATGACCGGAATGCCCTGCTGATCGAGATGACACAGCGCATTGAATGGCAAAGCCTCTTCTCCTGCCATTAAGCGCGTGTGCAGACTTTCCCGCCAGATAGCCCCGAGTGATCCGTATATTTTGTGCTCCATCAGATTAGGCAGTTTCTGGTGATGGTACGATACCCCCGCAATCTCCTTCAGCACAATCAGACCAAGCTCATCCTGTAAAAACGTATCCTCTGCCACCACACGACCAAGCCAGTCCGAGATACGGGCTGCATTCATGATCGTGTGCTGTGCGAGAATTCGGCCGGATGACGTATTCACCATATTCAGCGGCAGTTTGACATATGGTTTATCGCGATGACTCACATTCGTCAATGTGCGAATGGATTGTTGAGGACGGTACGTGTCACCTGCTTGACCCAGATATATAAACTCCCCTGTTCGGAGTTGCTCCGCACATGCCACCGATATGATTCGCTCCCACTGCCAGGGATGCACAGGAACGAATACATATTCATCCACACGTACAGCCCCATCCGTACTCACCTTCTCCTCAACATCCGCATCGGCATCTGCATTGTCATTGGCATTGGAACTCAATTTCAAATCCGCACTTGAGATAGCTTCCTGCAAAATCAACTTGAATTCTTGTAGCTCCTGCCCCAGCTCGTTATGGATAAACTCAGCATAGGTGTCCAATGAAGACGAAATGGATATTTGGGCCGCATCCTGTTTCATCGCAATCCAGACCAACTTGAATTCCGGCCCGAACTCCGGTCCATAAGCTTCATTGTCAGAGAGCGTGAATCCAACTCTGGATTTGTAACAAGGATGATACGGATGCCCTTCAATCAGGGCAGATTCCCACTCGTCATAATCCGATACCTGAGGTTCGGGCTGACCAGCACGCCATCGCACAGACAGCGTGTCCTTCAGATGGGTTTGCTGAAGCTCATCCATGAATTGCCCCAGCTGAGCTTCTGATGTGGGAATATGTGCAGCCATCTCCAGTAAAAAACGAGGAATGGAATCCGCTTCCTCTCGATCTATCGATGTTATCCGCATAATCGGTTTATCTGACAGCCGAATGCGATCAAAGCTCTCTTTTCGAACAGCCCAAAAGGTGTATTCCACCTGCTCTCCTGTCTCCGCCTCCCCTCGCAGGGTATACTCTGCCTCCGCATGAGGCCCGATCACCGATTCACTCAAGATTTTCTCATACAAAAACGACTCCACCAATTGCCTGAAAATACGTCGTCGCACCATTATCCACTCTTCGGACCTGACCAATGCTGCTGTTAGACCGTTCATATGACACCTCCCATGATTGCACTGCCTCAAACCGTTCATGTGTTACTGCAAATAAATGTGCTCCGGATGCGGATGACTCAAAAAGTCATGATGCGAGATCGCCCACCCGTAGGCGCCCGCGAAGTGGAACAGCAAAATGTCTCCTGCCCGAACTCTGCCTGACGTTATATCACTTGCCAAAATATCCTTCGGTGTACATAGCTGGCCTGCCACTGTAAAAGCGGCTTCCTTCACCTCGGGTCTGTCATACGGATGCGTCCAGTTCTCCACCTCAATCACCTCGAACGGATGACTGTGCTGCCAAGAAACGGGCAGGCGAAAATGATGTGTACCGCCACGCACGATGACATATGTTTTGCCGTGGTTGACTTTAACGTCAAGCACCTCGGTTGCATAATACCCACTCGATGCCGTAAGGTAACGCCCACATTCGAACAACAAAGTCGTTTCCGAAGGCAGTTCCTTTTGCAATACCGGTGCAATACCATTGACAAATGTGTTCCAGTCGAACTGTTGCTCCAGATGGGCATAGTTCACACCAATTCCACCCCCGGCATTCAAATACCGAAGCGTGAAACCATATTGCCTCGCCCAATCCCGCGCGATCGTGCAGTAATACTCAACCAGTTTCACATGCTGCTCCGCATCCAGGTTGTTCGAAAGGGAGTGAAAATGAAAGCCTTCCACCTGAATATGTGGCAAATGCCGGAGCTGGTTCATGACTTGTGGCAGCATGGCCTCGTCGATTCCGAACTGGGTCGGACGACCGCCCATCGCCAGTGTCGCCTGCGGCAGTGGACCTTTCAGGTTAATCCGCAGCAAAACGGATACCCGAACGTCATTTTGACTCGCAATCTCGTTCAGCTTGTTCAATTCGTGCATACTCTCCACATGGATAAGCTGCACTTTATGCGCTATCGCACCCCGCAGTTCGGCTTCCGTCTTGCCTGGTCCACCAAACAGAATCGGAATATCCGCAGAGACTTGTCTCACCTTCACGATCTCGCCCAAAGATGCCACTTCAAAGCCATGTACTACAGGGGCCAGCGCTCGAAGCACCTCTTCTTCCGAGTTGGCTTTGATGGCATAGAACAGCTGACTAGAATCCGGCATGGATTGTACACGTTGACGCACATGAGCGACGAGTGCTGTTACATCCCGGATGTAGGCACATACCGGTTCGTTCTGCTGTTCTTTCAGTGCCAATAGATGCTCACGAACTCTCTCAACCTGAGGCATACGCCATGTATTCAACTCTACAACCATAAACGTGTGCCCTTTCCTTGTTCAACTGCTCTTGCGTACATCTCTGCCGCACTGGAAATATCCTCAATCGCCATCCCCATCGGGTTCAGCACTATAATCTCCTCCTCATGTTCGCGTCCTGGCTTTTCCCCTATCAGGATCTCGCCGAGTTCAGCGTGAAGCTGCTCACGGGAGAATTTGCCTTCCAGCACCAGCTGATTAATAATCTTTTTCTCCCGGTTGGACTGATCCCAGTCGTCCACGACCACTTTGTCTGCCTGCGTAAATACATCCTTGTGCAAATCCATAATCGAGATGTTGCTGACAAATGTACCTTTGGCAATCCATTCAAACGGAATATGCGGCGATGAGGCTACCGTAGCTGTTACGAGTACTTCCGCTTGTCGTACCGCTTGTTCTGACGAATCTTCCACCAGCACTTCAACCTGATCAAAACGCAAACCAATTTCATCGGCAAGCTGGCGGGCCGTATCGGCATTCAGGTCATGCAGATAGATGGTCCGAATGGAGTCAAATTGTTCGAGGAGCGAGGTGATCTGCATTCTGGCGATCACCCCGCAGCCAATCACGCTCACTGTGCGAAAGCTTTCTCTGGCTAAATACCTTGCCCCGATGGCTGTAACTGCCGCCGTACGCATCCCGCTGATCACGCTGCCTTCCATCACCGCCACCGGATAGTTGCTTTCCGGATCATTAAGGATAATAAGGGCGCTTGCACGTTCCTTGTGACGCTTGGCCGGATTATCATGTTTGCTCCCAATCCACTTGAGACCACTAATTGCTACATCGCCACCTACATACGCAGGCATCGCAATAATGCGATCGGCAATATGACCGCTCTCCTCGTTAACCCGCAGATAAGGCTTCAACGGCTGCACGATATCCCGCTTGGCATGAAGCTCCAATGCACGGGTTACTGCTTTGACATATGGCTCTGAATACAGCCCTCCCAGATCTATAATATCCTGTTTACTCATATACAAAAGGCTATGATCCTGAACGGTACTCATATCTGATCTCTCCTCCGAGATAAATTTTTATAGACTCTTGATCGTTTGGCTTGGCGGTAATTGATTAACCCATTGCTCGTCATACACACTGTCCAGATAACGTTCTCCACGATCTGCGAAGACAGTAACCACCTTGGCTGAAGGCCGCAGGGTTGGAACCAGTTTCTCCAGTGCAGCAACCAGTGATCCGGACGAACCTCCTGCAAAAATGCCTTCCCGTTCCAGCAGCTTCTGGCAGCCCAGCACGGATTCCCGATCATCCACATGAATAACTTGGTCAATCTCGTTCGGGCTGAATAACTCAGGGACCCGGTTGGCGCCGATACCCGGCAGTTCACGCTTACGGGATGGTGTGCCAAAAATGATCGATCCGACTGCATCAACGGCTACAATCCGCGCATGCGGATTTGCCTCTTTCACGCGGCGGGATATACCCAGAATGCTTCCAGTCGTACTCACTGCACACACTAGTACGTCTATCTGTCCATCCATTTGCTCCACAATCTCCTGACCTGCACCATGATAGTGAGCTTGCCAGTTCAAAGGGTTGGCATACTGGTTGATCCAGTAACCTGCCGGGTCCTGACTTGCTAATTCCTTGACTCTGCGAATGCGGGATTGCAAATAACTTCCGTGTTCGTCCGGTTCAGTCACCATGTCAACCTGTGCCCCGAGGTAGGTTATCATTCTCAGATTCGTCGATGTGATTTTGGGATCAACCACACAGGTGAATTTCAGTCCATATCGTTTGGCGGTTAATGCGAGACCAATTCCCAGATTTCCTGAAGTGCTCTCGATGAGATGTGTATCCGGTTTGATCGTTCCGTCTCGCAGACCCTGCTCGATAATGTATCGTGCAGGTCGGTCTTTCATGCTGCCGCCGGGGTTCATCATTTCCAGCTTGGCATACACCGACACTCCTGAAGATCCGAACAGAGAATTCAAGCGAACCAGTGGTGTTTGACCGATACAATCGATAATGGAATCCGCAACTTTTAACGATCGATCCTTGATTTGCAGGGTACTTTGTTCCATGTGTTTACACCAGCTTTCTGGGCCTATTGTTGTCCAAAATCACTTTATTGATAATGATTATCATTTTCAAAATTGGACACAGGGCCTATTATGCATATCCTTTTTTTTCCTGTCAACACTAAAATTTTTGGAAAGTTTTTGAAAAATTTAAGGTTGACATTGAGAATCATTCTTGATAATCTGATCAGCAATTGGTTTCAAATTGCCAAAATCAAGGTGGTGTAGCAGACATATGCTGTCTCAAATGGCATGGAAACAGAGCGTCCGCATTTTGTGGGGTGGACGCTTTCTTTCCAGTGCCGGGCTGACTGGAATCAGCCCTTTTATACCGTACTACATGGAGCATCTGAACGCGGGAACGCCGGAAGAAGTGCTGATGTGGACAGGTCTGTCCGTATCTGCACCTGCTCTATCCTACGCACTTCTGACCCCTTTTTGGGGCAAGATCGGAGATCGTTGGAGTCGAAAATGGATGGTTGTCAGAGCGCTGGTCGGACTGGCCCTTAGCATGTTTCTAATGGGCATTGCCCAGACGCCCTTTCAATTCTTTTTGTTCCGTCTCTGCCAGGGGGCTTTCGGTGGCATATCTGATGCGAGCAGTGCGTTTGTGGGAACCCATGCCCCTGACCAAAAGCAGGGCTCTGCGCTCGGACAGTTGGAGCGGGCATCGGCAGCAGGCCTGCTCGTTGGACCACTGCTTGGAAGCATATGTGTAAACACATGGGGAAGTCGTCCGCTATTGTTCATTACGGCCTCGTTGACATTGAGCTTTGCTGTGCTTGCCGCAATCGTATTAACGGGGGCAACAACGCATCGAACGCGTACGGCCAAGAAGAATACTCTGGTATCTCCTGTGGAACAGCACCAGCCTTCGGTCGCTTTGTTGAACAATCATGGCAAAAACAGAAACAAAAGCGGAATTATCCATGCCTTTGTTTCTCTAGTTACACATCCGATTGCCCGAAGACTCGTTATCGCAGGCATCATTTTCAAGCTTGCAGATTTCGCAACGTTTACGATGTTTACCCCGTTTATTCGTGAAATCGTGCCTTCCTCGGGTGCAGCTGCGCTTACGGTCGGAGTTCTGCTCGCGATGTCATCGGTTGGCGAACTGGTTGGCGCATCGTGGTGGGGCAAGCGAAACGATCGTTACTTACCCGAACGCAATCTCCGGCTGGCTGGTTTGTTATGCGGCTTGTGCCTGCTTGCACATACACTTCCATTCGGGGTGGCCTGGCTGCTGGTTGTACGTTTTCTGCAAGGATTCTTCTACAGCGCCCTATTGCAGACGGTCATGCTCAACGTGCTGAAATCCTCCACCGATCAGGATCGGGGCGTGCGCATCGGAGCTACCAACAGCATGTTAATGGCTGGTCAGATTGCCGGTCCGTCCATTGGGGTTCTAATCGGAGGTGTCTGGGGAATTCCAGCTGTATTTCTCGTCATGGGGACAGTCATGCTCGCCGCTTCGCTTGCTGTACGCCGCCCGGCGGTTCATGAGCCAAAAGCTCCCGTACAACTGCCGCTCCAATAATTTGTGAAAGGATGATAATCAATCATGACCAAGGATAACGTCACCATCGACACATTCCAGCAGACAGTTCACCCCTCTTCAGTATCCCCAAGTGGACTTGCCCGTCAGGAGATGCTAAGCCGGATATTGAACGCCTATCTTCGAGAAACCGAACAGCATGATCCTTATGTTCGAATTGCCACGCGGCCAGACCTTTCGCTTGTTATTGAGCTTCCGCGTACTGGTCAGAAGATATATGGAAATCTGCTTCATCGTTCCGCCGCCGGACATCATGTCTATGGCGACACGTTTCACATTGCAGAATCAGACGAGGCACAGCCCGATGGTTGGAGAGAGGTTTCTTTTGAACAAATAACGACGCTGTTGCTTGATGAAATATCATCTGTAGAACCCAATCCTGAAGCCCGAATGTTGAAACGGGCCGAGCTGGAGCAGATGGTTTACAACAGTTTGGAGCATATGACCTCTTATCTGGAGCACGCATTGAATGCAGAGTCTCCTGTAACATTGGATTTTCGCTATCTGGAACAGGCGCTGCTATGTGGTCATCCATTTCATCCAACGCCGAAAAGTCTGGAGGGCTTCAGTTCTTCGGATTCGCGTGCCTATTCGCCTGAATTTGGCGTTAGCTTCCCTCTCAGCTGTTTTGCGGTGGCACCTGAACTTGTGTTGGAGGATTGGCTGGATATCGTGGACTATGGCAGTGAAGCACCCTGGGTTCCTGCGGAAATGGCCGAGGCTGCTTGGAAGCTCCTCCCTCTGGAAAGTAAACACTATGTCCTGCTCCCTTGTCATCCTTGGCAGGCTTCCTATTTGCGGACACTTGAACCTGTAAAGTCCTTATTGCAGCAAGGTACTTTGATTGATCTGGGCACTACCGGGCCTTCCGTGTATCCTACCTCATCGGTGCGCACGGTCTGGAATCCGAAGGAAGGTTGTTTCTACAAGCTGTCTCTTCATATTCGAATTACAAATTTTATTCGCGAGAACAATGAAGAGCAGTTGCTGCGCACACTGGATGCATCCAGGATTGTAAAACAGATTCAGGATCACTGGACGTCAGAGAAATTTCAAATTTTGCTGGAAAAAGGCTACCGTAGCTTGAAGCTACCGGAGATACCTTCGTTCACTCAGGAGGCGTTGATCTCAGGCTTTTCCATGATCCTGCGCGAAGCACCAGAGTCTTGCAGCTCTGCTACAGGGGCCCCTTATGTTGTGGCCTCTCTCATGGAGGTGCTTCCCGGAGAAACTGAACCTTTGTTGTTCCGGGCTGTCCGGGAAAGTCTTCAATCATCTTTGTCGCCGGATCGTGTAAATGATATGAGAGTGCAGACAGACTGGTATGAATGGCTTCGTCAATATCTGGAGTTGTCCATGGTTCCACTTGTGGAACTGTATGCCGAGACAGGCATTAGTCTGGAAGCTCATGTACAGAATTCCATGCTGCGTCTTGAAGATGGCATGCCTGCCACTTTTGTGGTTAGGGATCTGGAGGGCATCAGTGTCAATCGAGTCTTAGCGGAACAGCAAGGTTGGATCAATCAGGTAGTCAATGCCAACAGTCCTGTTTTGTATACCGAAGAAGAATCACGGCATCGATTGAAATATTATTTCTTTGTCAATCACCTCAGTCATGTGGTGCAGCGCCTGGCATACTATACTGGTCAACTGGAGCAGCCATACTGGAGGGTGGTGAGAAATACATTGGAGGACCTTCGGAAAAAGACAGCCGAGTCCTCGCACATCAACGACGTTATTCGTGATCTGTTGACCACCGAGACCTTACCGGCCAAAGCCAATCTGCTCAGCCGGTTCCATCAGCGTGGTGAGACGCCGCTATACGTCAACATTCCCAATCCAATGAGGTAAGGCGATTCCTTTTATCTGCTCCAATTCATTCAACAGGCCATTTAGCGGTCCATTAAGCATTACACCCAACCTCCAATATTTGCATACCAAAAAACGGCCCTGGAGAACAACACAACGTGTTCTTCCAGGAACCGTTTCTTTCTTTCTTTTGAATCATTTTCTAATTCATTCCTTATCTCAGCTCAAACTATTCTATTCAAACTCATCGCCTCTTACCTTGGCAAACACCATCATATCTACTAACGTACCTGTACTGTCACGCCGTATCTTGCGCAATACACCTTCAAGCGTATAGCCTGCGCGCTCAGCCACTTTGGCACTTCGCACATTGCGGGCATCACATCGGATTTCCAGCCGGTTCGCCTCCAGATAGGTTATTGCGAACTGCTCAATGCCACTGACCGCTTCTGTCATGAGACCCTCACCGGCACGAGAAGTTCTGATCCAGTAACCGATCTCGAAACAGCGTGCATTCCAGTCGATTCGATGCAGTCCGCTGCTGCCCACGAATTCATCCGTAAATCTGTCACGTAAATGAAGCATCATGTCGGTACGCTCCAGAAATTGCAGCATGGCTTTGCGGGCATTCGCTTCCGATTCCTCCAATGAAGGTATGCTCTCGGCAAAAGGCAGCCACAAACGTAATTGCTCCGCACTTTCACGAATTGCCTCATTCACTGCGGCTCCATCTCCCCACCTCGGGGCACGAATAGTCAAACGCGGTGTATCAAAACTTTCGGGAAATGACAGCATTAACGGATTCATTGAAGAGGAATTGGTCATGAACGCTACTCCTCTACCTGGAATATCGAGTCAATAATCAGTGGCAAGTTATCCCTCACGGATACAGCACCCAATACGGAACGGGCGTGCACGCCCTGTTCTCCGAACACATCCAGCATCAGATCCGAGAACCCGTTTAACACTTTATGGTGCTCCTCGTACGAGGCGGTGGCATTGATGAACCCCTGCACTTTGACCACCCGTTTTACCCGATCCAGTGAACCAAGCACATCTTGAACGACAGCCAATACCTCGATGGCAGCATTTCGGGCAAATTCATATCCCTGCTCCGTTGTAAACTGCTCCCCCAGTTTGCCACGCTCTTGCGTATCCGGCCCTTTACCGGACACATACATGATTCCATTTACAATCACTGCATTGGTGTACTTTGCTGCCGGCGTACTTGCTTGGGGCAATACAATGCCCAATTCGTCCAATCTGGTCTGTATCATCGGCTTCTCCTTTATGTACAAGATGTCCTTACAAGCTATCAATCTTTCAATTTATTCCTAATTTAGTTAAATCTCAATATACGCCGGTTGCTCTTGAACCGCAAGATGTAAAATGAGCTGAAGGGATATTTTCCTTCTATTATAAGTCATTAATTACAGGGTGCTCGAAGAGTACAACAAAATATGGTCTCTCCGCTGCCACCCCTGGCTCGCCCAAAAACGATTACCGATTTCATTATCATCTAGCACCATCAAATGACATTTCATAATGCCGGCATGTCTCAATTGCTCCAGACTAAACCGAATGAGCGTTTTGGCAATGGAGCGCCCCCTATGAGCAGGATCTACGGCTACATGGTACATAAATCCTCTTCTGCCGTCATTTCCACATAATACAGTACCAATAAGATTCTTATTCTCATCAAGACATACATAACTTAGCCCCGGGTTGCGCTGCAAATATGCCGAAATAGCTTTCCTTGAATCAACTTCTTCACTAAGTCCCATTCCTGGCGTTCGTTCCCACAACTTAATGGCCTGATCATAATGCTCAATTGTCATTTCCTTATATGTATACATCGTTCCTACTCCCATCTTATCAGGAATTACTTGCAGTATTTTTCCACATTCTATCATATTTCCGTTACACTAAAAGGAAAGATAGAAGCAATAACTCTCAAAATCTATGGAATTGAATATAAGGAGGAATTATCATGAGTGCACCATTGTTTCGTGATCCCATCTTTGATGGAGCTGCTGATCCGGTCGTTGTGTGGAATCGTTCCGAGCGAACCTGGTGGATGATTTATACAAATCGCAGAGCCACAGCCGGAGGGCCAAAGTTCGCCTGGGTGCATGGTACCGATCTGGGCGTCGCTTCTTCGGCTAATAATCAAAGTGCAATAGCCAATAATTAAATTCTCCTAAAGGACTTGAGCATATCCCTGTTCCACAGGGCCTGTCAGGTCCTTCTTCTATTCATTAAATCAACCTTTTCGTATCTATACTGTATCTATATCGCAGTCCACCCTATTTCAGCACTCTCATCGAACCAGCTTCTCTATACTCCTGACGATATGTCCTTGGTGACACCTGAACCGTTCGCTTGAACATCTTCCCGAAATGTGAAAAATTGCTGAATCCCGCTCGCAGAGCGATCTCCGTTATGGAATCCTCGCTTTCACGCAGCAAGCGCTGCGCCTCCTTCACACGAAGCAAATTGAGATAATCGCTGAACGTGAAACCTGTGGTCTGTTTGAACAAACGGCTGAGATAATGGGGACTAATTCGAAATAATGCAGCAACCTCCGGTAGCGCTAAATCCTGCTGATAGTTATCGTTGAGATAACGCACCACTGCCTGTGCCTTGGGATGCAGAACCGGCTCACTGTCGGCCGAGTGCACGGTGCTCAAATGTTTGTTACGGTAAGCAAACAACAGCAATTCAACGGATCGGTGACGAAGCAGCAGACTGCTTCCAGCTCTGGTATGGACCATCTCATCAATCATTTCACTGACCATTCGCTCCGCTGTTTCACTTACCTGTGAAGGAAGCCTCAGAATGGGAATATTCCAGCCAAATGGCTCCTTCAGCCCCTCTGCCAGCTCAGGTAAAATGGCCAATTCGGTGAACAGCTCTGGCTTGATATACAGAACAATTCGATCATGATCTGGCCTTCCACTCTCCATCGTTTTATGAACGGTATTCCGGTTAATGAATACGAAGTCTCCGGCTTTGACCCGATAAGTTCGATCCTTGATGAAGTATATGCGCTCACCCGATAGCAGGTAGTACAGCTCATAATGGTCATGCAGATGGTCATCGGTCATGGAAAAATATCCAATGCGGCGGTCATATTCGATATTCAAATATCCGGTGGGATCATGGTAATCCGCTTGAAATGTCTGTATCATGCAGCTGCCCCCTTTAGCTGAATTATAGCAAAATAAGCGGCATTTGAAAGCGATTACGCACAAAAAGCGGCGAATGAAGTGCTTCCTTGTTATAGTCTAGAGCTATATTCAAGGAGGCGATAGACATGAGTAACAAAAAACGTTACGTATTGGTCGGAACAGGCGGCCGTGCTGAATTCTTCTATGGAGCATTAGCCCAAAATTTCAGGGAAACATCCGAACTTGCAGCTTTTTGCGATATTAACCAGACACGCATGAATTACGCCAATCAGCTGCTGAGGGAAAAATATAAATACAATGAGGTGCCAACCTATCCTGCAGATCAGTTTGATCAGATGATTGAGAACGAGAAGCCGGACTTCGTCATTGTAACCAGCATCGACCGCACCCACCATAAATACATCATTCGGGCAATGGAGCTTGGCTGTGATGTTGTGACTGAGAAGCCGATGACCATCGATGAACACAAATGTCAGGATATTCTTGATGCCGTCAAGCGGACCGGACAAAATATACGCGTCACCTTTAACTACCGTTATGCGCCGCACCATACCAAAATACGTGAACTGATTCAGAATGACACAATCGGAAAAGTGACTTCGGTCCACTTCGAATGGCTGCTGAATACTCGCCATGGCGCAGATTACTTCCGCCGTTGGCACCGGGACAAGCGTAATAGTGGCGGACTGCTAGTACACAAATCCACGCATCATTTCGACTTGGTCAATTTCTGGATCGGTTCGCAGCCTGAGACCGTCTTCGCATTCGGCGATCTCATGTATTATGGTAGAGAGAACGCAGAGGAACGAGGCGTGACCCAGTTTTACACTCGTGCAACAGGCAACCCGATTGCGCAAGAAGATCCTTTTGCCCTGCACCTGGATTCGGATGCACATCTCAAAGCCATGTATCTGGATGCTGAACCGGAAGACGGCTACCAGCGGGATCAAAGCGTATTCGGAGATGGCATCAACATCGAGGATACGATGGGCGTTCTTGTCCAGTATCAGAACAAAGCCATTTTGACCTATTCACTGGTTGCATATCAGCCGTGGGAAGGCTACCGCATTGCCATTAATGGCACCAAAGGCCGGATCGAAATGAACATTGTGGAACAATCCTATGTTAACTCGCTGGGTGACAAAAATCTTGAAGGTGCATTGATTGGCAAAACACTGCGTGTCCTTCCCATGTTTGATGCCCCATACGAGGTTCAGGTCGAGGAAAAAGAAGGAGGTCATGGCGGAGGTGATCCTGTACTTCTGAATGATCTGTTTGGAGAGCCAGCGGAAGATCCATATCATCGCGCTGCTAACCAATTCGACGGAGCAAGATCCATCCTCACCGGAATTGCAGCCAATCGCGCCATCGCAACTGGTTTACCTGTTCGCATCAACAATCTGGTTCGTTTCTAGGAACGCAAGGCCGCTCCAACCACATTTAATTCAAAGACTGCGTATAATACGCAGTCTTTTTCCCATTTTGACGATGGTCTTGACGTCTATTCGCTTAAGGAGGAACCCATGTTTTTCTCATTAAAAAGCCGCCTGATCGCCTTTATCGTTGTGCTCTTCGTTCTCTGTTTTGGTACACTCTCCTTCCTACTCTTTAAGGAATCACGTACTGTGATTCGCTCTTACATTGAATCCTCTGCTCTTGAGAAGATGGAGGAATACGGCTCCTATGTCGATATGGTTCAGATGCAAATCTATGATGCAGCCTCTCTTGTTTTCAACAGCGATACCGCCAAGAACTGGGATAACGCGATGAGTGACCCCAACCTTCCTGAAGGGGAAAAGATGCTTGTCAATCTGGCGATGAGCCGTTTTCTGACCCAGGCTACGAACAGCTACACCAGTATCTCCGATGTATCCATCTATCGACGAAACGGGCTGAGGATTGGCAGTGAAAATCAAGTAACGACCGACCCTCTCTTCTTGCAAGAATTATGGTACAAAAGTTTCTTTATCTCAGGGAATCACTGGCTGCCTGCACATACCGATCAACATGAAAACATAAGAGATCACGGCAACCCTGTAATTAGCCTGCTGATGCCCATTGGGACCTTTCACCATGCTACAGCCCAAAATGTGATGAAAATTAACGTCAACGAATCTTACTTTCTGGAACCGCTTAACCGAATCCATCTGGCCGAAAGCAGCACTATTTTTCTGCTGGGCGAACAAGGAAGCCCTATTCTTTCCCAACAGGCCAATCAGCTTGGTGCCGAAGCTTTAGCAGAAATCGATCAAATCCGGAACAACTCGCTCAAATCGGGTGTGGTCTACCTGAACAATGATGAAGGACAGCGTGACATTCTGGTATACAAAAAGCTGGGGCGTACGGGCTGGATGCTGGCGGGTCTGGCACCGGAAAAAGAGCTATATTCTTCTCTTCACAAACTTCAGAGTACCATTCTGGTGGTCACCATTGTTCTCATTCTCGTCTCTTTGTTTGCCGCTGCCTGGCTCTCTTATGGCGTCACCAAACCTTTAACACGACTGGTATTGGCCATGAGACAGGTACAGCGCGGCGCATTCGATCAAGCAGAGTCCCTTCTGCCTCCGGACAAAAATGTAAAAAGCGAAGTCAGTTATGTCATCTCCACTTTCCGCTACATGATCAGCCGATTGCGACAGCACATCCAGAACGAATTCGAGCTGAAGCTGCTCCGCCAGCAAGCTGAGTATAAAGCGCTGCTCATGCAGATGAATCCCCATTTTATGTTTAACACGCTGGAACTGGTGAGCAGTCTCGCCATGCAGCGCCGAACGGATGATACAGTTCGGGTCATAGAGGATCTGGGCAAAATGATGCGATTCTCCATGAATACAAGTGACGACAGGGTACAGCTTGCAGAGGAACTGGCTTATATCCGCCACTATATCTCCATTCTGCAAACCCGTTTCGGTCATAAGCTGGATATTACTCTGACACAGGAAGGCAGGCTGAATTCTCTGGTCATCATCAAATTTATTCTTCAGCCGCTTATTGAGAATGCCGTCAAATACAGCTTCCAGCATCAGACGACGGCAGAGGTACACATCCGGATCTCCAGACGGAATAACCACCTGCATTTCAACATTTCAGACAATGGGCCCGGGATTCCAGCCGAAATCATTCAGAAAATTCATGATCCTGTTGAAACATCTCAGCTGGAACCCCTATTGCGAAGCCAAAGCTGGCACATTGGGCTCGGTAATGTAGTTGCACGCTGCCGCTTGCATTACGGAAGTCTGTTTAACATTCAGATCGAGAACGGAGAGCATAACGGCACGTCTATTGAACTGATTCTACCCGCACAGGAGGAATATGATGTACAACGTATTGATCGCAGATGACGAGATCGAGGTTCGCGAAGGACTAAAATTGAAAGTGAACTGGCAAGACTTGGGTTTTGTCATTTCAGGTGAAGCGGCAAACGGCATCGAAGCGGAGGAGCTTTTGAAAGCTGAACATTTTGACTTGTTAATTACAGACATGAACATGCCTGTAATGGATGGCGTCCAATTGCTGGACATTTGCCGAAGCCTTAATCCTTCCATTCAGATTATGATCATCACTGGATATGAAGATTTCCACTATGCCAGAGCAGGTGTGCGCAGCCAGGCCATGGACTATTTGCTGAAGCCTGTAACCCGGGATGAACTGAAAACCACTTTAAATAAAATCAAAGATGAGTTGGATAAAAAGAAACAGCTGCATGGCGATTCCGAAATGATGCAATGGCGTCTCTCCCAGTATTACAAAGAAATGAAGCAACGTTTCCTGCTTGATCTTGTTAGGGGTCATCGCCTCTCACCTTCTTCACTGCCAGAGCGGATGCGGCTGTTTCATCTGGTATCCTGGCAGGATCACAGCGTCTGTTTCATCACCGCTGGCATGCGAAACTCCGGTATGCAGACTGCCTCAGGGGAACGTATTCCCGAAACGCTTCACCTTCCCTTTGAGCTGCTTTGTCACGAAATAGCCCAGTCTTATCCAGATAATGTACAAGTGTTCCATGACGGAGCCCACCCCGGTATTATGCATTTCATTACATTGGAAGGTATTCAGCACGAATTTGCTCAGCAGATCACAGCACAGACCCGCTCTGTCTTAACGATGGATGTACAAGTTGGATTGGGATTGTCCGTGTCTGGGTTTGAGCGCTGGAAAGAAGGATATATTCATTCCCTATTGGCTTGGAACTCTGCTGGACGCAAAGGTGCACAGGACCGTGTACCCGAAGTAGATCATAGTCCATTACTGCCTGAGGAAACCAGTCGCATGCTGCATCGTTGCCTCATTCGTGGAGAGCTGGATTCCTTCCGCAGCGTGATTCAAAAGGAGCTTGCTGACTCATTTCGGATATCCACTTCCCATATGATCCGAAGCCTTTTTCAAATTTCATTATTGTTCGAACAGGAATCCTCGTGGATTTCCCCGGAATGGGTGCTTTGGCTAAAAACTCCAGACCAGGCAGAACTGCTGCTGATGCATTGGGCGGAAGATTTTGTGAATCAACAGCAGCCATCCGAGGTTGGAGAAGAGACGGTTATTGAATCGGCCAAACGATATATCGAGGAAAATTACATGCTGGAACTGACATTAACTTCGTTAGCTGAGCAATATAACTACAACTCTACCTATTTTTCAGAGATATTCAAAGAAGCTGCCGGCATCTCTTTTATTCAATATGTAACCGAGGTGCGAATGAAACATGCCATACGTTTACTGAGGGAAACCCAACTAACCGTCTGGGATGTTACAGAGCTGACAGGCTTCCGTTCTCCAAGCTATTTCAGTTCAAAATTCAAAAAAAAGTTCAACATAAGTCCTTCAGATTATCGTTTGATGCACTCCGAAAAAATTGATAATCATGATCCGAAGAAATGAGATTCCGGCTTCTCCTCCTCCCCGGTATGATGAATTTACCAAGAGAATCACTGCAAACATTGTAAGCGGATTCAACAGCGGTGATCACGAATTCACATCCAACCCTGAAGGGAGGCCTATGATGAGAAAGCTGTCCAAGCCGTTATACGGCCAGCAGAATATGACTGCCTATTTGTTTCTGCTGCCCTGGCTCATCGGACTTTTCTGTCTGACACTCGGACCGATGGTTGCGTCGCTCTACCTGTCCATGACGAAATTTAATTTGTTATCATCACCCACGTGGACGGGGCTCAGCAACTATGTCCAGATTTTTACCGAAGACGATACCTTTCGCAGATCTTTGGGGCTAACGTTTTATTATGTATTTCTATCCGTTCCGCTCAGGCTTGCCTTCGCCCTGCTTGTAGCGATGGCACTGAACAAAGGGATTCGGGGTCTCGGCTTATACCGAACCGTGTATTACATCCCTTCCCTATTGGGAGGCAGCGTCGCTATTGCGATCGTCTGGCGTCAGATTTTCGAAGGAAATGGTTTGGTCAATCAGTTTCTGAGTTGGTTCGGAATCACCGGACCCGCCTGGATTGCCCATCCCGATTATGTGGTCTATACGATCGTCACACTCTCTGTATGGCAGTTCGGTTCGGCCATGGTTATTTTCCTGGCTGGCCTAAAGCAAATTCCAGCCGATTTATATGAAGCTTCGGACGTCGACGGGGCCGGAAAGGTACGCCAATTCTTCGGCATCACACTTCCGATGCTCTCGCCTGTTATTTTTTTCAACCTGATCATGAGCATGATCCATTCGTTTCAAGCCTTTACACCCGCTTATGTGATCGGGGATGGACGCGGAGGCCCGCTCGACGCCACAATGTTCTATACCTTGTACCTGTATCTGAAAGGCTTCTCGTTCTTTGATATGGGTTATGCTTCGGCCCTGGCGTGGATCATGCTGGTCATTATCGGGGTATTCACCGCAATCGTCTTTCTCACCTCGAAGTTCTGGGTGTTCTACGGCGATAATCAGGAAGGGAGATAGTCACATGCCACTAAAGCGACGTTTGGTTCAAGCCGGGAGGCATGCCGCCATTATCCTCTTCGGTCTGCTGATGTTGTATCCGGTGTTATGGTTAATTCTCAGTTCATTTAAACCGAATCATCTCATCTTCACGAGTAGCAGCCTGATTCCAACCAGCTTTACTCTCGATCATTTTGTGAATGGCTGGAAAGGATTGCAAGGGGTGTCGTTTGGCCGTTTCTTCGGCAACTCGGCGCTGATCTCGGTCATGAGTGTGCTGGGAAATGTGATTTCTTGTTCCCTTGCAGCCTACGCTTTTTCCAGATTGAAGTTCAAGTTCAAAGGCTTGTGGTTCAGCATTATGCTGGTCACAATCATGCTTCCTTACCATGTAACTCTGGTACCTCAGTACATTCTGTATAACGAGCTGCATTGGATTAATACGTATTTCCCGCTCATTCTGCCCAAGTGGCTGGCGCAGGATTCCTTCTTCATTCTGCTCATGGTTCAATTCATCCGTGGTATTCCACGGGAGCTGGACGAGAGTGCAACCATTGACGGTTGCGGGCAATCGCAGATTTTTTTCAAAATCGTGGTGCCTCTTCTCGTTCCTGCCCTGATCACAACAGCGATCTTCACCTTCATCTGGAGCTGGGATGACTTCTTTAGTCAGATGATCTACCTGAGCAAAATTGATCTGTTTACCGTACAGCTTGGGATTCGGTCGTTATTCGATCCATCGGGACAATCGGATTGGGGCGCACTGCTCGCCATGTCCACGCTGTCTCTGCTGCCTGTGACCATTATCTTTCTGGTATTTCAGCGTTATTTTCTAGAGGGGATTGCAACGACTGGGCTGAAGTGATTACGAAATTACGAAAATACCTGTCCAGACGCAATACGTGTACAACAGATATTATGTTTTTCATTATCTATCGTCAGGGGGATTTCTCATGTTCAAACGATTAATGATCACTGTTATAGCTTCACTCCTGTTATTGGTAACTGCCTGCTCTGGAACGGATCATACCGGCGCTGATGAGCAGACAGAAACGAAGACAGCTGAAGACGGGCAAGTCGAATTGCGCATGATGTGGTGGGGCGATCAAAAACGGGCAGATATTACGAATGAAGCCCTGAAGGTTTTTCAGGAGAAACATCCGAATATTAAAATTGTAGGTGAATTTGCGCCTTCCTCCGGATATTTCGACAAGTTGAATACTCAGTTGGCATCAGGCACAGCACCGGATATTTTCTTCCTTGGAGGTAATGTGGTTGACTATGCCAAGAAGGATGTGCTTTTGAACCTGGACCCTTATGTCGGTAGTGAACTGAATCTGGATGGCATGGATG
Source organism: Paenibacillus sp. FSL W7-1088 (assembly GCF_037969855.1). Lineage (NCBI taxonomy): Bacteria > Bacillati > Bacillota > Bacilli > Caryophanales > Paenibacillaceae > Paenibacillus > Paenibacillus sp. FSL W7-1088. Next base: position 2,858,346 of record NZ_CP150216.1, on the reverse strand, counting down.
CCAGCATGGTTGACTACGGGCGTCTTGATGGGAAGTTGCAGCATATTTCCGCGGGTGCGAATGCACGGGGCATTGTCGTCAATCAGGCGCTGTTCGATCAAGCGGGAATCCCTTTGCCAGCTTCGGATTGGACTTGGGAAGATTATGCTGCAATCAGCAAGGAGCTGTCCGACAAGCTCGGCAAGGGCTTTTATGGAACCTATAATTTCACGGTTGATGGTATGGACATCTTTTTGAAACAACGCGGCAAACAGCTATATGATATGAAGAACGGCACGCTCGGATTTGCAAAAGAAGACATTTTGGAATGGTTCATTTACTGGGAGCAGGCTTCCAAATCCGGAGGTGTGGTCACGTCTGAATTGCAGGTTTCCAATCCACCGGATGATACGAGTAAATCCTTGCTTATTACGGGCAAGGCGGCGATGAGCCTGCTTCCTTCGAATCAACTGGCTGCTTTCCAGAGCCTCACGGAAGATAAGTTAATTCTTTTGCCTGTACCACGGGGGCCAAAAGGAACTGGGGTTGTATTTGAATCCAGTCAGGGGTTGTCCGGGTATGCAAATACCAAACATGCAAAAGAAGTCGCCATCCTGATGGATTTCTGGATTAATGATCCGGACGCAGCCAAAATTCTCGGCAACGACCGCGGCGTGCCCGTTACGGAAGCCAACCGCAATCTGCTTCAGCAAGAAGCGGGACCTGTTGAAGAGATTGTATATAATTACACCAGCTTTGTATCTGAAGCTACGAAAACGGAGCCTTTTGACGTGAGTTATAATCCTCCGGGATTCGCTGAATTCTCCAAGCTGGCCCAGACAACCAACCAGGAAATCGGCTTCGGCCGAAAAAGTGTGGAGCAAGCCGTGACTGACTTTTATAATGGCACCGTAAGAATTTTTGAATCCAATCAGTAATTAACCGCTTCAAGGAGGTCAACATGACAGAAGCCCTGCTAAACAAGCTGCGGCAGATCTCGATCCACGATCATGTGCAGCCAGGTAAACCGGAAGATCAAAAGTTAATACAGGAATGGCAGGCGTCGGGTGTTCGATTCGCGGCATCCGGCGGACGATTGGAAGCGACTTATTATTCCGCTTTGGAGAAGTTACTGACTTGCATTGTGCCCTTGAACGGCAGTGAGCCCATTCTTCAGGAAGGTGGCATCTATCTGGGTTGCTGGCTGGAGAGTACGGGCACCATTAATGCGGAGCTGCTGTCACGTCTGATTCCTTCTGTATCGGAAACGACCTATCTTGCTTTTGCCCGACACCAAAGAGAAGACGGATTGCTGCCTTATAAGCTAACGGAGAACGGCCCATCCTTTCGCCAGATTCAGCTCGTTACACCCTTGGCGCGAAGCGTATGGAACCACTACCAGCTTCATGGAAAGAACCGATCCTTCCTGAAGACCATGTACAAGGCCATGGTACAATACGACGAATGGATTGCAACGTATCGCGATACCCGAAGGACCGGCTGTGTGGAGGCATTTAGCACCTTTGATACCGGGCATGATCTGTCCCCGCGGTTCTGGCACGTTCCGGATACACCATATATGAATGATGCTGCGTCCTACCATCCGGACTCTCCAGTCCTGCCTTTTTTGGCACCAGACTTGACCGCCAATATATATTGTCAGCGCATGTATTTATCCCGAATGGCTGAGGAACTTGGAGAGTCTGGTGGTGAATGGAAAGAAAAAGCTGAAGCCAGTCTCGAAAGTCTCTTCCGCTACTGTTACGACGAAGAGGATATGTTCTTCTACGACCGGGATCGCAATGACGAATTCGTCAGGATACAGTCCGATGTGCTGCTGCGCGTGATGGCGTGCGAGGTGGGCGACCGTGAATTGTTTGATAACATGCTGCGCCGGTATTTGCTGAACACAAGCAAGTTTTTTGCCAAATACCCGTTTACCTCCATGTCGATGGATGATCCACGGTTCGATCCGTTCTCCTCTTATAACAGCTGGGGTGGAGCATCCAACTTCCTGAGTCTGATCCGTTCACCCCATGCATTTGAATATCACCATCGCTATGTGGAATTGACCTGGGTGCTGCAACCCATCCTGTCGTCCCTCTCCAAAGCAACTCGCTTTGCGCAGGCTTTAAGCCCATGGACCGGGGAGGAGGGTTTTACCGAAACCTACTCCCCCTCCATTCTTTGCCTGCTTGATTATGTGGAACGGTTATGCGGCATTATGCCGGTTGGATCGGACCAACTGTGGTTTACCGGTCTTCTCCCCATCGACATGGATCATGGCGAAGAAGTCGCTGGTCATACAGCGTATAGCCGCACGGTGAATGGACTGCATTTTGAATTGGTGAACACACCAGAACGAGTAACGGTATATCAGGATGGTAAGGCTCTTATGGAAGGGCCAGCAGGAATTCGATTCATTACGGATCGTAGTGGACATTTGGAAGGTGTCATCGGTATGAGCGTGCGCACGATTGAAGGTGAACTGATCTATCGAGGAAAATGCATTCCGTTTCGAATCAAAGGAAATGAACTCCAGCGATATATTGAGGGAAACTTGAAAACAGAACGGGATATCGGCATCATCTTTCCTTCTTATTGCTAGTGCGTTGAAGTAAGTAGTGTGCTCTCCACAGAAACATTAACAAAGCCATTTCCGATGAATAGTTGCAACACCAAAAGCGCAAGTGGCAAGGGTAGCTCCCCTGTACTTGCGCTTTTCCGATTTGATATCCTGATGAACTATCCACGAAAATAAATTTTCCGTTTATGCTTTCCGCTCCCACGCAGGGTGGCGATAGAACTCAATCGTATCTATATAGTTCACCGTGTACTTCTGTTCAACATCCGACAGCTCCAGCAGCTTTCTGTCCATTTGTTTCAAACCCATGACCACATCATGTCGGAGAAGGTCCATTGCGATTTTGCCTACAAAGCCGCCTTCCATCTCTTTATGTTTATTCCGAAATTCTTCATTATAGATCAGTTCCGGTGTAAACGATGCTTCAACAAATGCGTTAACAAGCGTAAGTTCATTACCCTCCATCTGTACCGCGATATAATAGTTGCCACGTTCATCGCGAATGAGGTCTTTATACATTTCCACGTCCATCTGAATCACTCCCTATATCTTAAGTTGTACCTTATCATGAGTAACATGGGCGCCATTTCGCTCACCTCTTGCCCTCGTCCATTCATATAGTAGGTATAAATGGCGAACGGAGGATTGCTTATGAATTGGCACCAACTTCATACAGGAAAAACACTTCAGCAGCGTCTGGCCGAGTTCCAGGGACATCTGGCAGAACTGAATGCTCCATTGTCTGGTCTGGAACCTGGAATAATTAGAAAAGTATATCCGCGCAATTTCATCAAAGTTAATCGGCAGTTATTTATTCCACTCAGCTTGTTTTCCATTCGTGTATTTGATGTACCACGAGCACGGCGAGGCATACGGGTAGGCATCCGCACGGTATTTCCATCCCGGAATGCATTTAACAATATCCGACTTGTTGGTGTTGGACTGGATTACATTGAGCTGCAGGGAAAGGGTAAATTCTCCTCACGTATTCTCTTTCCGCTAACTCAGGTCGAATCGATCTATCGCCCAACGAATAAAAAGAAGAAATAATGAGGCCAGACTTCGCTGAATTCATATCTGTCTGTACTTGCAATCTTGATTAGAAGAACGATCCATACCCTGGATCTATCCCATGTCATGATATGCATATTTCTCTTCCCTAGTATAACTCATAGGTGCATTAGTCTGCTCGGATATTGTGCCATAGCAAAAAGCGGTGAGCACAGGACCCTTCTGTGTCTCACCGCGTAGATGCCTATCAATGATTGAAATCAGGAACGTATCACTCAGATACCTGTCCACACATCTTTGGCATAACGACCTTCCTGCTGCAAACGTTCTAACCACGCATCGGCTTGCTCCGTGGAGTTGCCGCTGACATCAGCGTACGCTTTCTTGAGTGTTGCTTCAACATCAGGTGCCATCTTGCTGCCATCGCCGCAAACATACAGATGTCCACCCTGTTCGAGCAGCGGAATCAGCTTGTGGGCATCATCTCTCATTAGATGCTGCACGTAACATTTCTCTTCCCCGTCCACACGGGAGAATGCGGTATGAAGCTGGACAAGACCCTCTTGCTCGGCTGTTTCGAGTTCATTTTTATACAAATAGTCATGTTCAGGGTTGCGACATCCAAAATACAGATGGGCCTCACCCACCTGCTGACCTTGTTCCTTCAATACACGTCTTGCCTGCAGGAAACCGCGGAATGGAGCCACACCCGTCCCCGGACCAACCATAATGATTGGGGCCTCTGCATTTTCCGGCAGTTCGAACCCGGACTCGGGCGTGCGTATGAACATGACTACCTCTTCACCCGGCTTCAGGTTCGCCAAATAGTTGGACGCTATGCCTTTATATTCTCCCTGACCGCTCCACGCCGGAGCACGAACTACGCTGACGGTTATGCTGGCCTGCTCAGGCTGCACTCGTGGTGAACTGGAGATTGAATAATATCGGGCTTTCAGGGAAGGCAGCAGTTCCAAAAACCGTTCAAAAGGCAGTTCACATGCTTCGTATTTTACCAAATAATCCAGCATGGATATCCGTTTCTTACGTACTTCTTCCATGTATACAGACTCATCAAGAAGTGCTTCGAGCTCCTTCTTATGCGGTGGACATACCGTGTACGCCGCGAGTTCCCTCAGTTGGGCCCGAGTTGCCGCTTCCTGAAGTTCCACACTGTGACTGAGCAGATCGACCAAATTAACCGGTTGGTGCAATGGCAGATGAGCGGCGCTGCGACCGGAGGCATCCAGAACCAGATGTTCCGTGCCTGTGAATCCATATCGTTTCAGTACTCGTTCTACGAGCTCAGGCGGGTTTTGCGGTAAAATGCCCAGGTGATCGCCTTCCTTATACGTTGCGCCTTCAGGCAGTTTAATCTCCAGATGACGTGTGCTTCGTTCACTGCCCGCATCGTGAAGTTCCCGATTCTCAAGGAGTTCAGCAACATGTGCATCATACGTATCCGCGAGCGGCGTTACTGCCAGTCCGCTGACAAACTGTACAGACAAGGAGCTGCGCTCACTACCTGAGCTAGTGTTCAACTTGAGGCCCAGAGTTCGTGCCAGATCCGGCCATAGTTGCTCGGTCCAGTCTCCAACCTGTTTCTCAAAGTCCCCGCTGGCATCACTTTCTCCGATCGGTGATAACCGTTCTGCTCCTTTGGAAGATAACTGCTCATCAATCAATCGCGGGATACGCTGGTACGTGCTGGCCCAGTTGTGATCCCCACATCCGAGAACAGAGAATCGAACCCCTTGGAATTCCCCTGCATCCGCATGTTCAATCCACTCGACGAAGTCTTTGGCATTGCTTGGTGGCTGACCATTGTAGGATGCACTCACAATGATGACGACGCCTTCCTTGGGCAGTTTGCCAACACGATCATCCAGAGTAGCAACCTCGCTGCGGAAACCTTGGTATCTTGCGGTATCTGCGATTTCACGCGCAATGCCTTCCGCGGTCCCGAGATTGGAGCCATACAGGACGAGCATTGGGGTATGATGGGCATTTGCCGTATCCGGCTCTTGTCGTTTGACCACCGGAGTTGGTTCCTCCACGGCAACACCCGGAACAGCCATGACTGGTTGACCCCCGCGTGCACGAACACGGATCGTGAAGTTATCGGGTTTGAGCGTCAGCGTTTCTTTCACTTTCAACTGATAGTCTGCATGATCGATGAAATCAAAATGCTTCAAAACCATGCCCAGCACAAGTGTTGCTTCCTGAAGGGCAAACTGCTGACCAATGCAGGCCCGCTGACCATTACCAAAAGGTTTATAGGCATCATGTGGCACCTTGCTCGGATCTTCAAACCGTTCCGGACGGAATGCCTCCACATCGTCACCCCACGCATCGCGGTCCCGGTGCAGCTTGGGAATGAGCACACTGACACTATCCCCTTTTTGCAAAGGATATTTACCGTCCAGAACGATATCTTTCTTCGCGTATAAGGAGAATGCCGGAGCCGTAGGCCACAACCGCAATGCTTCATTCAAAACCATGCGAACATATTTCAGATTGCGAACCTGATTGTATGTCGGGACCGGATCTTTCAGAATCTGATCTGCTTCAGCTTGAGCCTTGGCGAGTGTATCTGGATTTTTCATTAAATAATAGATGGCAAAGGACAACAAGCCACTCGTCGTCTCATGTCCAGCAATCAGGAAGGTGATGATCTGGTAACGGATATTTTCATCGTCCAGCGTTTCCCCGGTTTCCGGGTCTTTCCCGCTAAGCATATGGGATAACAGATCGTCTGCCCCTTCCTGGGGCTGCTCCTTGCGCTCCGCAATAATATGATCCACCAGAGAGAACATCGAACGAATATCCTGCTCAAACTGTTTCTTCTTGGTGATCATCAGCTTGTCTTGTAGACGCAAACGCTGCAAAGAACTCATCGATTCGTCCAATGCCCGCACCATGCTGGTAATGAAAGGATGGGGCTCTTCCCGATAAAAGCTGTTAAATCGATAGTTGAACCCACACAGTCCAATCGTATCCAGGGTGAGACGAGTCATATCATCGGGTACGTTAACCGTCTCGTCCGGGTTCAATCTGGACCACTTCTGCACGAGCTGTACAGCGAGATCGATCATTTTATTGTGATACCCCTGCATCGCACGCTGGCTGAAGCTAGGCAGCAGCACATTGTGAGCTTTTTTCCAATTAGGTTCTTGTGTCCAGCTCGTAAACAGGCCATCCCCGGCAAATGCACGAACCTTCTCCAGCGGTGCCCATACACGTTTATCGAATTTGGATTCGTCGCTTACCTCGGCTACCAGTTCGTGACCTGATATATACAACTCACTTCGTCCAGGATACTCCATTCTAAAAATGGGTCCATACTCTTCAGCGAGTTTCACCAGGGATTGTACAGGCTCATCGGTATTTAACTGTGGTAAGTTTCCTAAAGGGCCAAAAGTTTTAGGTTGGGGAACTGAAATTTGCGCCATAATACTCACTCCTCTTCCAAGTAATACGTTCAACTAAATAATACCTTCGTTCAATTAAGACTTCAGATCAACAGACATGCCTTCATTTTCTGCAAATTTTCATATTTCATCCAGATAACCTAAAAATCATTCCGGAACCAATTGACCGAAATAGTATATTGGTCATTTTAGAATAAAAAAAATGGGTTCCTTCGTTATCTCTCTTTTACCCTAACATTTCCAGTCCTAATCTTCAACAGTCTCAAAGTCGTAGGACCAATGGGTATCCATCCGAATTGGCATGAGTAAAATTCCCTTTGGTCCATTAATATAAAAAATATTTAGCTCTGAACGAACACTAGAATTTTGAAGATACACAGTTCGCTCAAACTCAAACTAGGCCTGTCTCAGCAAATCCCGAATCGCGGACTCCATCGCTATCGGTGCAACTGTAGTCTCATAGCGGCCACTCACTTCCCCGGTTCGATCAATCAGAAATTTGGTGAAATTCCATTTGATCCCGTCTCCCCGGTATAAATCGGGATGTTTCTCCTTGACGAATTGATCCATCCACCGACCTTCTTCCGACTCCATATCATAACCTTCAAATGGGGCAGCTTCGACCAGATCGCGAAACACAGGGTGTATGGATTGTCCGGTAACCTCGATCTTCTCAAAAATCGGAAAGGATATATGAAAATGATTCCTGCAATACTGAGCTATCTCATCACTGCTGCCCGGCTCCTTGTGATTAAATTGATCACAGGGAAACGCCAGGATCTCCAGCCCTTGATCACGATACTGCTCATACAGGTGCTGAAGCTCCGTAAATTGTCGAGAGTAACTGCACTTGCTGGCTGTATTCACAATAAGCAGCACCTTCCCCTCATAAACAGATAAATCACCCGCGTGTCCATCCATAAATGGAACCTGATAAGAAAATATGCTCATTCATAACGCCTCCTTGGTCGGGTCTCACATGAACCCTCTCTTGAAATGGATTATACGCCGCTTCTCTTGATAGGTTAAATATATAATAATTATAATATTAATAGCCTTTATCTATAAAATATCTTATCTGCTGCCATATGATTAGATGGCTCATTATCCTTTTCATATTGGACATACTAGACATAGAAAAAACTGCCCTTCGCAGACAAAAAGGCTGCTTTTGGACAGTCATTCGTGAGGTGAAGCATTTCGAATGGTGTTACCCCATAATAAGACCATAGACAATCCCCGGTCCATGTACCCCAATCGTCAAATCATTTTCAATATCGGAAGAACGACTGGGACCGGATATAAAATGAATGCCTGCGGGAAGATTCTCTCTTCCCGCTTCATCGAAGCGATCAAGCGTTTCACCGAGCCTGGTGTAGAGCCGTTCAATCGGAATAATAATGATGAGTACGGTGGGCAATAGACTCACTGAGCGTCCCTTTTCTGGCGAAGAAAGCACCGTGACGGAACCCGTATATGCTGTTGCATAATCCGCCATGACTACACCGATATCTGCCTCGGCTGCCCGTGCCTTCCAGTTCTCCTCTGCTTGGCTGTTCCATACAGAAATCTGCACATCGGGGAGTTGCTCTTCCAATCCAAGTTCGGTCAGCGCCTGTTCATTCTGACGTATGATATATTTCGCGCTTAATTCATGAGATTTGTTAGCGATGAAATCCGAGGCTTCGCCAATGTCTCTTACCCGCGCAATATGAGCACCTACACTCACAAAATTATCGGTAAATGCCTGTATGCGCTTATCTATGTCCCAATCCAGATCCGTCCAGAATGCGGGTGCACCGCGAAAAGGTTGAGTCGGAGCATGTGTCTGCCGTGGTCTTCTCAATTTGGACGCAATATCATTCATAAAGTGTTCCTGCTTCGCACGGGACTTCTTCTCCAATTGCTCCAGCCATTCCTGATGTTCAGTGTTCATGTTGACCACCGCCCCCCTCGCGCTCACGCAGAATCTGTTCCATTCGGTCCCGAACGGAAGAATCCATCTCTTTCTTCTCCTGATTCAGCTCCTGATCCAGCTTGTTCCACTGCTGCCGGAAGGAACGCTTCGCGAGGCTTGGCGCAACCCGATAGCTGTTCCAGCCCTTGAGGGGCCCAAGTTTAAGTGAAATTCCGTTATTACGCACAACGGCTTTCTGACCAATCTGTCCGAGACGTATAGCCGCTCCGAATCGTTTGGAATTGGATACAACCGCTGCAAAACCTTTCATGCCAACACTCTCAAGTTTGTTGCCATGACCCTCTTCCACCTTGCGTCTGCGTAAATATACGAGCATATCATGCAGCGGAATTTTGACCGGACAGGCTTCATAACAGGCTCCGCACAGACTGGAAGCACCCGCAATGTCGTTCCATTCATCAATATTGCCATTGAGTGCAGGTGTCAGCACCGCTCCGATCGGTCCGCTGTAGGTTCCACCATAGGCATGCCCGCCGATATGACGATATACCGGACAAGCGTTCAGACAGGCCCCGCAGCGAATACAGTTCAACAGCTCCTGGAATTCGGGATCACCCAACTGGAGTGAACGTCCATTATCCACGATAATAATGTGCATTTCATCTGGTCCGTCCCCATCTTCTGTTCGACGAGGACCGGTTATGCCTGACATATACATCGTCAATTTTTGACCTGTCGCGGAGCGTGGCAGAAGGGTCGCCATCACCTCGAGATCCGTCCAGGATGGAATGATACGCTCCATGCCCATTAAGGTAATCTGTGTTTTTGGCACGGTGGATACCATGCGGGCATTGCCTTCATTTTCAAATAGGACCATGGAACCTGTCTCCGCAATGGCAAAATTGCAGCCAGTCATGCCAATATCGGCTTCAAGAAATTTCTCCCGCAGCTTTTTGCGTACAAATCCGGCAAGTACGGTGGTGTCCGGTTCCAGAATTTCTCCCGCTTCCTTGGATAACAGGTCCGCAATCTGGTAACGGTTTTTGTGAATAGCCGGAATGACGATATGAGATGGAGCTTCACCCGCTAATTGAATGATGTATTCACCCAGATCGGTCTCTATCGCTTCAATACCTGCGGACTCCAAAACATGATTGAGATGCACTTCTTCGGACACCATCGACTTGGATTTCACCACGGTGGAAGCCTGCTTGTGGGCCGCAATATCCAGTGCAATCGCCGCTGCCTCTGCCGAAGTATCGGCAAAATGAATATGAACCCCATTGGCGCGTGCATTATTGACGAATTCATTAAGGTAATAATCCAGATGTGCGATCGTATGCAGACGAATCTGACGTCCACGTTCACGCCATTCTTCCCAGTTGCCATGTTCTTCCGATGCAGACTTCTTGCCATTACGCAATCGCTCTGTCGTAAACTTGACGGCTTTCCGCAGGAAATCATCATTCAAAGCCAGTTCTGCACGTTCTTTGACGGTAACATCCATTACGCCGGGTTGACTCATCCTGTTTGCACCCCCTCGTACAGCAGTTCGGCCAAATGCATCACACGTACTGGTTCATTCCGATACCGCAGATTACCTGCGATATTCATCAGACAGGCCATATCCAGTCCTACCAATACTTCGGCTTCCGTCTCTTTGATGTGATCTACCTTTTCTGTGACCATGGCACCAGATATATCCGGCATTTTGATGGCAAAGGTACCACCAAAGCCGCAGCAGTCCTCTCCGTAAGGAAGGGGGACAAATTCCAAACCTTTTACTGCCGAAAGTAATGCCATAGGCTCATCCTTTACGCCTAACAAACGGCTGCCATGACAGGAGGGATGATATGTAACCTTGTGCGGAAAATGTGCACCCAAATCGGTGATGCCAAGCACCTGAACGAGAAACTGTGTGAATTCGTAGGCTTTGGCTTCCAAACGTTTAGCCTTCTCCAGCCATACAGGTTCATCGACAAACAGCTCTGGATAATGATGAATCATGTACGTACAGGAGCCCGAAGGACAGACGACAAAATCACTGTCATCAAAGGCTTCCATAATCGTTTTGGCGGCTACCCGTGTCTCATCCCAATACCCGCTGTTGTAGGAAGGCTGACCGCAGCAGGTCTGCACGGGCGGGAAATCCAACCGAACGCCGTGAGCGGCGAGCAATCTCACCATCGCCTCCCCCACACGGGGATATATGGCATCGCTGAGGCAGGTAATGAATAAGGAGACCTTCATAATTACACGCTCCTATAACTGATGAATTGTTGTTATAACGCATATACGTATCGAATATCGTATTGTTTTATACCGTTGTGATTGAGATATCATAGCTGTTCAGTCGTTCTATCACATCTTCATCAAGCGACTGATCCGTGATCACCGCATGAACCGCATTTAACCCGGTTACCCGGGCAAATGCACGAACCCCAAACTTGCTCGTATCTGCAAGCAAAATGACCTGGTCGGATATACCGACCATTTTCTGCTTCAACCGTGCCTGAAGCTCATTGGATTCACTGATTCCGCCGCCTTCCAGATGCACACCTTTACAAGACAGAAACAATTTATCGACATGATATGTCTCCAGAGAACGTTCGGCGAGCGGTCCAACAAAAGACAGAGATCGTTGGGCCAACTGGCCTCCCGTCGAGATGACTTCAATCTTGTCCCTGCTGCTCAGTTCGGTGGCTACCTGTATGGAGTTGGTCAATACGGTCAGTGGCATATCCGGCATATTGGCCGCCATATACCCTGCTGTTGTGCTGGCATCCAGTAGAATTCGATCACCCGGACGAATCATGGATAGAGCCGACTGGGCAATTCTTTTCTTTTCCTCAGCATGTGTTGTTTCCCTTACCCGGTAAGGGATCTCCGGCTGCTCTTCCTTCACGCTAACAGCTCCGCCATGGGAACGACGCAGTCGCCCTGCTTGCTCCAGCCGGTCCAGATCTCGCCGAATGGTCTCTTCTGTTACCCGGCAGTGCTCACTAAGCTCGGAGACACGCATGCTGCCCTTAACATTAACCATCTCCACAATCCGGTCATAGCGCTCTGCTGCCAGCATGTTACACCTCGCTCCCAGCTTGTGATTTGGGCGAAGCCGTCAACCTTAGGAATCTACCGTAGGCCTCTTCCCAGATTGGTCTGTCCTTTGGCTCATAATCGGAAACTGGGAATGAATCGCGAATGACCTTGCGGGCTTCCCATATATCTTTAAAGGCTCCACTTGCGATCCACTGTACAGCCATGTTCCCGATCGCACTACCTTCTGCTGGCCCCGCCCATACCGGTTTGCCAATGGAATTGGCTGTCCACTGACATAACAGGCGATTCTGAATGCCACCACCGACCATATGCAATCCATTAAAAGACTGTCTGGACAGTTGTTCTGTCCATTCCAGCACTCTCCGATACTTCAGTGCAAGGCTCTCCAGAATGGAACGGGCAATAGCCCCCTGATCTTGCGGCTCAGCCTGCCCTGTATCACGGCAATATTGTTGTATACGAGAGGTCATATCCCCTGCCGGCATAAACCGATCATCATCGGGATCAAACAGACTCGCAAATGGAGGAGCAAGTTCCGCCCTGCTCAGTAACTCCGCATAGCTGATCCCCTGCCCCTTCCGTTCCCATTCACGCATGCATTCCTGCAAAATCCACAGGCCCATGATGTTCTTGAGCAAACGGAACGTGCCACCTGCCCCACCCTCGTTCGTAAAGTTGAGTGCCAAACTCTCGGAACTGATGGCGGGGTGATCAATCTCCGTACCCATAAGTGACCAGGTTCCGCAGCTCAGGTAGGCAAATGAACGCTCTGTTGCCGGAACTGCCACGACGGCCGAACCTGTGTCATGCTCTGCAACTGCAATAACCGGAATGGCAGATAGGCCAAGATCACTGCAAATGCTGCTGCGCAGCTGCCCCACTCGAGTACCTGGCATGACCACTTCGCCAAACAGCGTCTCCGAAATACCGATATGTGCAAGCAGCTCACTGTCCCAATGCCCTGTAGTTGGATTGTATAGCTGTGTTGTGGTAGCGTTGGTAAACTCATTCACCGCTTCACCGGTCAGAAAGTAACGAAGCAGATCGGGGATCATGAGGAAACGCTCCGCTTCGTTAAGCAGTGGGGAGCCTTTTCGCTTAAGTGTTGCCAACTGATACAGTGTGTTAAAGCCAAGAAACTGGATGCCTGTGCGTTCGAAAATTCGCTGAGAGGTCAATTCCTTACGCACCTGATCCATCATGCCGTTAAATTGTGTATCACGGTAATGATAAGGATTACCCAACAACTCACCATGACTTCCAAGCAGTCCAAAATCAACCGCCCAGGAATCAATCCCCAGACTTTCAGGCTGCTCTCCCTTTTGTTTAACAAGGTTCAGCCCTTCCAGCAATTCATGGTGCAGCCTCAATATATCCCAGTGCAGCCGCTCACCCACTTTTACCGGTTCATTCTTGAACCGATGGATCTCCATCGTTTCCATTCCCCGATCATTCAGATGACCCAGCAATGCTCTCCCGCTTCCAGCACCCAAATCATATGCCAGCACACTCACCGCTCTTCACCAACCCTTCATCCCACCTGTATTTCGTCCTTTTTATTAATTTCATTCCTAGCTGCTCTGTACTTTATTCTTTATTTTGTTGTTTGTTTATTTTTGTTTTATACTGTTTAGCTTTATTTTACGAGTATATCATCATTGTAAGCGTTTGAATACCCTGTGATTGGTTTCTTTTACCCATACCAAAAACGACTCTCTCCACTCGGGAGGAGCCGTCTCAATGTTATTTCACGTATAAAAGCTGTTTTTACTAACACCGGACTGAGGCTGCACATCTCTTTCAAAATGCTTAAACCTTGTCCCCTGATATGTCAGCATGCCTCGGTCATTTTCTACAAACATCCCGTAATTACTGCCGCCAACATTTAATTCCACACGATCTCCATTATCAAATTCAAACGTGGCGTAATACCAGGTAGATGCACTGCTGTCCCCGCTCCCACCTGTGACTTCTGTTCGTTTGGCCACAATTGTTGAATGCAAAGTTAACAGCGCTGATGCATTGTTTGATGACCATGTGCGTACCCCGGAAATAATGGCATAAACAATAACACCCGCAATGATGAGAAATATGCCGCCGATAAAGATTGATCCAAACGCACTCATTGCTCCAAACTCATTGAAACCAGCAAAAAAACCACCCTGATTGCCCTCAAATCCCGGAACATCATTCATGTTATCAAAAATACCGAAGCCATCCATGCTTAACCAGCCCAGTGATGAAGATATGCTCAATGACGTCATTCATCATCGTTCCCTTCTCCCTGCAAATTAAGATGCACCGTCCCCTGCCAAGGAGACGGTGCACGCAGACAACCCTACAAGCCTTGTCCGTATACTATATGAACCTGATTACGAATACAGACGTTCAAGTTCATCGACCAGACTGCCAACATAGGCCACGGCACTACGAATCGGCTCAGGCCCGGACATGTCCACACCTGCAAGCTTCATCAGCTCTTGCGGATCAAGGCTTCCTCCCGCTTTCAAGGCGTCAAGCCAGCGATCTACGGCAGGCTGCCCCTCTTCCCGAATCAGCTGTGCAGCAGCGGTAGATGCCGTCAGACCTGCTGCATAGGTATATGGATACAATCCCATATAATAATGAGGCTGTCTCATCCAGGTCAGTTTGGCCCCTTCGTCAATCACCAGTTCAGGCCCCCAGAACTCGGAGAGGATGTTTCCTTTCAGCTGACTTAAGGTCTTCACTGTGATCGGTTCATCTTTGGTTGCAAGTGCATACACCCGACGCTGCAATTCACCTTCAAGCAGATGCGTAACAAAGTTATGGTAATACGTATTGAGCAATTGCAAAATGACCCAACGACGCATTCTCGGATGATCAGAACGTTTCAACAGATGATCTGCCAGCAGCATTTCATTCATCGTTGAAGGCGCCTCGATGAAATAGAGGGACGGTCGTGTATTCGTGAGGCGTTGGTAATGCCCGGCAAGCATGAAATGTCCGGCATGTCCGACTTCATGGGCAAGTGTAAATGCTCCGCGCATATTATTTGCCCATGAGATGAGGATATAGGAATGAGAACCATATATGGACGAACAAAAAGCTCCTGTCGACTTGCCCGCATTATCCGCGTAATCTACCCAACGCTCACTAAACGCACGTTCCACAATGTCGCCATATTCCGGTCCCAGCACGGCAAGAGCCTCCCGAATGAGCGTGCATGCTTCCTCATATGTAATAGCAGGACTGAATTCAGGGTCCAATGGTGCTTTCAGATCACAGAACATCAGCTTGTCCAGACCTAACTCACGTTTCTTGAGAGCTGCCAGTCTGCGCATGTGAGGTGCGAGTTCCTGCTGGATGATATCCAGGACATTGTTATACATCTCTTTGCTTACCTGCTGAGGACTAAGCAGCATATCCGTAACATCATCATATCCACGAAGTCTGGACAGGACGACCTGCTTCTTCACTTCGGTGGCGTATCCTTCAGCAAACGTATTTTTGTAATCGTTCAGCTTGGAACTGAATGCGGCATACGCAGAGCGTCGCAGCTTTGTGTCCGATGACATTTCATAATTGTTCTCATAAAATGACCAGGACAGCGGGCGGTTATGGTCATCGCCGTCAAGTGCATCGTCAAACGTCATGTCTGCCAATTTACCGCGCAGATAGATCCGGTATGGCGAATCCAGCACTTCCCCAAGGGAAGCGAGTACCTTCTCCGTTTCGGGCGAAAGACGATGTTCTTTTTCCTGAATTAGACGCTCCAGACTGCGGGCATACGGCTGCAAACCCGGAAGTTCTTCAATATAACGTTTAACCGTTCCATCGGGAAGATTCACGATCTCGGAATTCACAAAAGACAAGGACGACGACAAATCCGATAAGATGTCTCCCGCCTTGGCTGAATTCTCAATATTCGCGGGATTGGTACTGTCCTCCGACTGTTTCAGCCTGGCATATGAAGCCGTTTTGCTAATGCGTTCCTGCAAAGCTTCGCGGGCATCCAGACAGGCCAGCAGCTGCTCTGCGCCTTCGCCCAGATGTCCTTTGAAGGTTTCAATATGGGCAGCAGCTTCAGGCAGTGATCTAAGCTCCAGTTCCCACTCTGCGTCAGTCCCAAACAAGTCTCGCAAGTCCCAGGTCGTCTCTTGGCTTACTTCATCGCGTGTACGTATTTTTTCCATCGTTATATGTCATCCTCCTTGCATTTCCAATATCTCTCATCGTATCATATTCGAAGCATTTATACCTTACATATCCTAAAATGAGGCTTTTGGTTCAATGGATTCACACCCAAGTTGAAAAATGTAGTTTGCTCGCGTCAATCCGCCGGCAGAATAACCTTCCGATCGCTGTTATCCCCAGATTTTTTGATCCCTTTTTTAAAGGGGAAATCCGGGGATAAGCATATGCTTCCGATGTAGCTTTCCTTCAGAAAGCTTTTAGCTCTACTTCTTGAAGATATTTCTGCCCACTGCGTTTGGAGTAAACTGTTGATCCACTGACCAAAATATAAAAAACCGTCGGGTGATGGAAGTAACCATTTACCCGGCGGTTCGTTCTGACTTTAACTTATTCTGATTTCCAAATTACATTTTCACCATAGTTCTTGCCCCAGTTATACATCGCATGCAGCACAGGCATCAGGCTGTGGCCGTGATCCGTCAACGTATATTCAACACGAGGAGGTACTTCTGCATACACTTTGCGCTCAATTAGTTTGTCTTCCTCCAGTTCGCGCAACTGGTTGGTCAGCATCTTTTGGGTAATATGAGGAATCAATCGCTTCAATTCACTGAAACGCTTAGTGCCTTCAAGACCCAGATGCCATAGAATAATCAGTTTCCATTTGCCTCCGATCACCGCAAGGGTCAATTCTTTCTCACAGTTAATCTCTTTCAAGTTGATCCGTTCCTTAACTTCGGACGCCATGGCACCGAGCCCCCTTCTCTTCCATTCGATCTTATATCGCTAAAATGCAATTCGCATATCACAGGAACACTCCGCAACAGGAGAACTTGCCGCTCCCTTGTATCATATAACGGGTTCATTGGTTCGATACAGCTTGTATACATTTTACTATAGCATGACCCCAATGTTAAGCAAACCCCGAATCAGACCACAAACAACGATAACAGAAAAGACCGGAACTCCCTCTTTTCAAGGAAATTCCGGTCTTCCATCTATATAAGTTGAACTAATGAATATTTACACTAGCCACTCCGATGACAGAACAATCTTCCGATCGCTGTTTTGCCCAATTTTTTCATCCTATTTATCAAAAGTGAAAATCTGGTCATAAAGGCGAACGCTCCGCTTCTCCAGCTTATTTCTGTCCTCTACGTTATTTTGTAAATGTTTAGTTCAACTTATCTATTCTACTTTATAAAGTTTATGACACATGGACTATTCCAAGTTCGCATGACGCCCAAACATGTCTGCTCCAGTCATACTCTTCATTTCCATCATGGTGAGCACCAGTGCATCCATGCTCAGCAGCAGCCCCTGTTCAAACAGTGAGCCCATCGGCTGAATGGTCACGGCTGCTCCGGCGGTCGCTGTATCCTCTTTGGCGGAGGCCGGAAGACGAACCACGGTATCTGACAACTGCCCAATGGTGGACTCTGGTTTAATTGTGATCAGACCCACAGGAGCCCCTGCTTTACTGGCCTTCTGAGCCATCGCCGCCAAACTGCCTGTCTCCCCTGAGCCTGAGCATAACAAGAGGAAGTCTTTCGGGCTGATCCCTGGCGTAACGGTCTCCCCAACTACATATACCCGAAGCCCCATCTGCATCAATCTCATGGCAAAAGCCTTGCCCATCAGACCGGATCGGCCTGCTCCTGCCACAAAAACCTGTTCGGCAGCCAGAATATGTTCCGCCATGGCCTGCATCTCCGAGTCGTCGATCTGGCTTAGCGTACGTTCCAGCTCTTTCAAGATGTCCACTGCGTATTGCTCTGTGCTCATCTGTCTTACCCTTGTTGAACCAGACGTTGCATCTCAGCTGCTACTTTGGCTTTGTCAGCTTGGCCCGTAATACCGCCACCCACAATTACCAGATCGGGTTGTGCTTTAATCACTTCAGGCAATGTTTCCAGCTTGATGCCACCAGCTACAGCTGTTTTTGCATTTTTTACGGCTTGTTTGATCGTTTGCAGATCTTCGAACGGGCTTTGTCCTTCAGCTTGCAGGTCATAACCTGTGTGTACACAGATGTAATCTACGCCAAGCGAATCAACTTCACGAGCACGCTGTTCAAGGTTAGGCACGTTGATCATGTCCACAAGAACTTGTTTGTTTTGTTTCTTCGCTTCTGCTACTGCACCTTTGATCGTACTATCATTGGTTGCCCCAAGCACAGTGATCAGATCCGCACCAGCCTCAGCTGCTTTCATGATTTCATAACCACCCGCGTCCATAATTTTCAGATCGGCGAGTACTTGCAGATTAGGAAAGGCTTCTTTCATCGCTTTAACCGCATGCAGTCCTTCATTAATAACGATTGGCGTACCAATCTCAACGATATCAATATATTGTTCAACTTCTTTAACAAGTGCAATACCTTCAGGGATGTTTACCAAGTCCAGCGCCAATTGCAATTTCACGATTCATTTCTCCTTTGTTGTTCAAATATGAGTATGTCCTGTAAAGGATGTTAAATATTTAGCCTGCACCGTTCACCCAGTTCAGATGCATGCAATGTTTGTCATGGCTACTTATTCATTGTAGAACCTGACTATCGATTAAGGAAGTACGCACTTTGAAGTCAGGTAGTTACTTGCACGAAACTATTGAATAAAAGCAGTTGTTATATGAATTCCAAACCATCTCGAAACGGCTTCCCATTTCAGTAAGCGACCACAGGTCGGTTACCCTGATACACCAAACTTGCAAGGGCTAAGGAATCTACCGAACGCTAAATGACAGATTCGAAAGGGTTGCAAATTGTAACGAACTTCAGTGATGTTATTTCGGTGAAAAAACGGCTTCCAAGCCTCAAAAACGACGTAATCGATGAAATAACGTCTATGAGATTCGTTACATCTCAGAACGGTGCAGATGGGGGCAAATAATGTGTGCCAGGTTCGTTAGCCCTTTTTACATCTCAGCATAAAGACCCTGCCACAAAATACAAGGCAGGGTCTTTTTCCATTTTTCAATTCAGCAAGATGGTCCATATCAATCCTGAACTCAATGTGAGTCCCAAGCTAATATATCGCAAATCCAGGGTTTACAGATAAACAGGTTTCACGCATACCGGCTTAGATACACCTGTGCTGTGACCTGTGTATTTCAAACGTCCGCTCTCCTGATCTACTGTAAAGGAAACGATATTGTTGGTATCACGGTTAGCTGCGATCAACAGTTTGCCATTCGGAGTCAAAGCAAAGTGACGTGGGTGTTCACCCTCAGCAGATACATGCTCAACCAGTTTCAAATGTCCTGTTTCGGCGTCTACTGCGAATACCACGATGCTGTCATGCCCGCGGTTCGAACCATATACGAAACGACCATCGTTGGATACGGCGATTTCAGCTGTTGTGTTCTCACTGCCGTCATAGCCGTCAGGCAATGTGGACACGGTGGAAACCTCTGTCAACGTGCCTGCTGCTGCATCATAACGGAAAGTCGTAATAGAAGAATCCACTTCGTTAATAACATAGGCGAATTGACCGTTCGGATGGAATGCCAAGTGACGAGGTCCTGCACCCGGATGTGTTTTGGTTTCACTGTGCAGTACGAGTTCGTTCTTGTCTGCATCAATGGAGTAGATTGCGATTTTATCCGCACCCAAATCCTGTACCATCATGTATTTGCCATCCGGGCTGAAGAACGCGGAATGCACATGCGGCTTGTCCTGACGCTCAGGATGCGCACCTTTACCTTCATGTTTCTTCTCATCCAGAAGCACGCCAACTTCACCGTTATCCGTCAGGGCTTGCAGACCCACCAGACCACCGTGGTAGCTGGAAAGGATCAAGTAACGTCCGGAAGGATCACGTTGGATATGACATGGCGGAGCCGAAATGGAGTCATGACGATTCAGCAACGACAATTTTCCTGTAGAAGGATCAATGCTCAGAGCTACAGCTTCAGACATTTTATTACCTTCGGCAGACGCCGTTTCACCGATCGCATACAGTTTGTTACCTTCAGCATCCACGTTTACAAACGTTGGATTTTTCACGCCCGAGATGCCGTCAAGCTTGGAGAGGTTACCTGTATCCTCATTCAATTCATATGCGTAAATGCCCTCATTTTCCGCTTCGGCATAAGAGCCGACCAATACGAGCAAGCGTTTTGATTCACTCATTACAGTTTCCTCCTCTATGTGTATGTAATCTGGTTGCACCTCTTCTATAATAAATCTGCCATATCAAAATAGCAATCCACTGCCTCTGCGCATCCATCAAAGAAGTAGCCTCAAACATAAGCTCATTAAACAGGTCAATACAAAAATCCATTCCGACAAAGATCAACTTCTGCTATGATAAGATAGGTTTTTCATCCAGAAAGGACTGAATTTTGATTGTTTAATTCATTTCTGCTCACGTTATATCATGTATTTCTGCCCATATCCCTTCCGGTAATCGGAGGCATTCTGCTAAAACAGTTCAAAAATTGGGACACTCGGCCGCTGTCGACCTTTTCCCTTTATATTTTGAGCCCTGCGCTTATCTTTGATACACTGCTGCATGCCGAAATTACATGGACAGACGTAACAGGCACGTTCTGGTTCTCTATCATCAATCTGATCGCCCTGTGGGCACTAGCTGAACTGCTGAGCCGAGTTTTCCATCTTGGGGCAAGCGAAAAAGCAGGACTTACCCTTGTCTCCACGTTTACGAACTGCGTGAATTATGGGCTCCCGCTTGTATTGCTTGCCTTTGGACAGCTTGGATTGGATAAAGCTTCGGTATATGTCATCGGACAGATGATCATTGTTAACACAGTAGGAATTTTTTTTGCTGCCAGATCCGAATTCACGGTCAAAAATGCGATTCTGTCCGTCTTCCGTATGCCTTCCATCTATGCTGCTGCAATAGCCATCTTCCTGCGTGCATCCAATCTGAGCTTGCCAGTGGCACTGGATGGAGGCATCTCCATGCTCGCAGCCGGTTACTCCCCTGTCGTACTAGCCATTCTCGGTGCACAGATGCTAAGACCGCGCGGTGCCTCCGAACCTTGGAAACCCAACGTTCGCAAAGCATTCTGGACGGGGCTTGTCGTACGACTGGCCGCAGCGCCAGTACTCTCATATCTAATCCTGACTGCACTTCAGATTGAAGGAACGTTATTCAGTGTGCTGCTGATCCTGGCTTCCATGCCAACTGCAGTGAACGCAGTCATTTTGGCCGAGCAATTCAATGCATCTCCGCAGTTTGTGTCTCGCTGTATTCTGTGGACAACCGCTGCCTCCATGGTCATTCTGCCGATTATGATTGTGATGTCTTCCTGATCAGCACGGGAGCTGGATTTGAAGACATTGCTGCCTGCTTGCGTTTCTCCAACCGGCGTTCAAAGCGGCGTTTAAGTGCTCTGACATAAAAAAACTTAACGACAAAGTAAGAAATAACACCCAGGATGACTCCAAAGACGGACATGCCTGCCAAAATATCCAGACCACCCAGCAAAAGTTCACTTAGCGCGGACCAGTTGCCGCGAAACAGCTCCATAAAGGCACTCTCATGAACAAGCCCCTGCCCCATGCTGTGCGCCGGCAATATCCAGGAACCGATTTGCTTGGCAAGCGGCATCAATATGATGGGCAGGAACGTTAGCTTGCCGACCACGTTGCCCACAATAGCCGCTGGCAGCGAGCCACCGGACAAACGTACAATGGGATAGAACACGAGATATACCAGTGACGCTGTCGAAATGACGATCAGTTCCAGACCAAAACCCAAAGCAAAGCCGGTAGATACTTTATGTGCCCCGCCGGGAGCACGTAACAATTTGAGAAAATTAAGCTTCAAAGCACGTGTTAAACGCGCAAAACGTGAGTTTTTGCTTTTCTGTAGGTTCATACCGAACTTCCCCTTATCTTACACAAATGACGGTCAAGCCGCCTATTCTTCAGTATATCACACCGCGTTAACCCCTGCTGTTATAATCACTGGCTGTGTCTCGAGGGCAACGTTACCTGCTACCGCTCTGGAGATCATGCAGGACTCTTCTGCTTTATGTGCCAAGCGCTCTGCCTTCGTTACATCAGCATCAGATGCGTCCGCTTTGAGCACAATGCGAGGTCTGTGTATGATCCGTTCGTACGTAAATACGTTATTGGTAACATCGACCGTCGCTTCGGACTCCAGTGTCAGCTCATCCGGTGTAATATCCGATCGCTCCAGCATTGCTGCCAGCGTAATTAAATAACAGGTGGAAGCTGCACCCAGCAGCATTTCATCCGGATTGGTACCGGTACCCGGACCACCCATCTCCTGTGGAATCGAAATGACTGTTTTTAACCCGCCCGCATCAATATGCCCTTCACTGTTACGTCCACCATTCCAAGTAGCTTTCAGGTGAAAAGGATGTTTCATTATATTCATTCCTTTCAAATTAGACACGGACACATGCTATAGATTGTTCATTCAGTGCGTTAACCTGCTCTTCCTCTAAGCCCAGATCCGTTATTACTTTTGCCACACTGCCGAGTTCCGCCACTCTTGTAAAAGCCTGCACGCCAAACTTGCTCGAATCCGCCAGCAAAATAACTTTATCAGCGATGCTGATCATCTTCTGCTTCACCAGCGCCTGCAATTCATTCGACTCACTGATCCCCTTCATCAGATGTACACCTTTGCAGGATAAGAAAACTTTATCCACATGATAAGCATCAAGCGAACGTTCAGCAAGCGGCCCTACAAACGACAGGGACTTTGATGCAAGCTGTCCGCCTGTCGCGATTACACGGATCTGTTCCTTGTTACTCAGCTCCGCCGCGACCTTAATGGAGTTGGTTAACACAGTGAGTGGTATGTTTGGCAGACCTGCTGCCATATACCACGCCGTTGTACTGGCATCCAGCGCGATCCGGTCACCAGGCTCTACCATTTTCACCGCTTCGTCCGCAATTCTGCGTTTCTCTTCTGCATGAGTTACAGCCCGCTCCGGATAAGGGATTTCCGACTGCCCCTCTTCTTTATATTTTACGCTGACAGCCCCGCCATGGGAACGTCTGAGCCTTCCCGCCTGCTCCAGCTTGTCCAGATCACGACGGATTGTCTCTTCCGTTACGCCGCAGCGCTCACTAAGCTCGGTTACACGCATACTTCCCTGTGCATCTACCCATTCCACAATTTTCTCATAACGTTCAGCCACAAGCATCTTCATTCACTCCAAACCGTTGATTATCCAAGATGAATCCTGTTCATCCCATCATACCACAGTGCACACTGAAGGAAAATTTCATTGAGGCGCAAAGAGAAGCAGGTACCAAAGGTGCAAAAAAGAGGAAGCTTTCGCTCCCTCCATCTCGAATGAAATTGTGTCTTATTTATCGTCAGCCATAGGGAACCAGCCCGGTGTGTGAATGATTGCATTCCACAGACCGTCGGGGATAACCAGACGTTCCTGATCCGATTTGGTGAGAATCGTCTCGATATCTTCCTCACGTCCGCTTTCGATTTTCTCAACCCAGTCAGGCTCGATAATCAGCTCACGGCCAATCGCAAGCAGTGGCACACCCGTTTGAAGAGCTTCAGCTGCCTCATCTGCGGTACGGATGGCCCCTACACCAATCACAGGCAGTTTACCATCCACACGGTCAAGGATGAATTCAATTCTGGAACGAGTATCTGCTTCACCTCGTCTTGGTTTGGACCAGAACTCGTTGAGGGATACATGCAGGTAATCCAGATTTTTATCCTTCAGCGCATCCACCAGTGCATACGTCTCTTCCATAGTCAGTCCCGGTGTTTCCGGTTCTTCCGGTGAGAAACGGTATCCAACGATAAACGGCAGTTTCGTATGTGCAGCTACCACCTTCTGGACTTCATCCACCACAGCCAGTGGGAATGTAAGACGTTTCTCGATACTTCCCCCCCAACGATCTTCACGTCGGTTGGAATGCGGAGAGAAGAACTGCTGAATCAGATAACCGTTCGCACCATGAATCTCAACACCGTCGAATCCAGCTTCAATGGCGCGGCGAGTTGCTTCTCCAAAGTCCTTGATGATGGACGTAATTTCGTCATCAGACAGCTCTCTTGGAACAGGAGACCCCGGACGCTCGCTCGCAACAGCACTTGGAGCAGCGACTTGACCCGCCGGTACCGCTTGTTCTGGCGTGAGACGACCTGCATGGAAGATTTGCAGTACGGCTTTGGAACCTTGCTGCTTCATGGTATCGGCCAGACGTTTCAGACCGGGAATAAAGCTATCATCATAGCTACCAAATTGAGCGGGAAAACCAATTCCATTCGGAGTTACATGAGTTACTGCTGTAACAGACATACCAGCACCGCCGGTACGACGTGCATAATAAGCAAGTTCAGCGTCTGATACAGTACCATCGGGATTCGATGACATATGAGTCATGGGAGCGAGCACGATCCGGTTTTTCAGCGTAATGCCGCTTGGCAGTGAAACTTGTTCAAACATTGGGCTATACTTTGGATTCATTCGTGGTTCCCTCCTGATTAAATATCTCTTTTAATAGATATATGAATATATGCGTTCGCTTACTGTAATGATTATAGTTACGTTTTACTCACATTGCAACTTTTCATTTTCCACTCCTAACCATTCCATGCTTATCGGCTCGTTGCTCCTTTCATTTCCTGCCTTTTTTCCATTACACTTGTTTCTTCTTTCTCAACCCAAAAAGACGGAGTGTCTTACGACCCTCCGCCTCATTACACTCCTTGCTCAGCTTAGAAACTGCGTACGTATGCCAGCTTCTGGTCCATCTCTTCCACACATTCATAACAGTCATGCTCATCATTGGCTACCATCGGAGTAACCGGATACAGATTCATCTCTGTACTGTTGTAGGATTTCAACAACGGCAGCAGCTGGGTCACGCGTGTGTTCGCCGGATCCAGCCAGGTATTGATCTCTTCTTCAGACAGAATCGCCGGCATTTTGCTGCCAAACTCCCGTGTAACCATGTTCGCACCCGCCATCAGCATCGTGCAGGTACGTAGTGGTTGTTTGCGCGTATCTTTCCAGACCTCGTATAATCCCGCAATGCCAAACAATCCTCGATCCGGCATAACGACACGCACCGCATAGCTTTTCTTGCCTTCCTGACGCCAGTAATACAAACCATTGCATGGGATCACACAACGCTTCGTCTCCACCAGCTTGTAGTAGGCTGGATTCTCATGCACCGTCATGAGGTTGGCGTTGACTGCATCGCGTCCCCAGAACGGAATGAATCCCCATCGGAACTCGTCCAATACCCGCTCACCATCCTGATGCAAAATAATCGGTGTATGCTGGGTTGGGCTGATATTGTAACGGTTTTTGTAGTAATACATCACCCGTTCAATCTTAAAATGATCCCTGACCTCATCCAAATCCGCTGCCAATGAAAAACGGTTACACATGCTCAGGCACTTCCTTTCCCTGCGTGAATTTGAATGTATTGTTTGTTATTGCAGGGAAATTATGCATGCACCTATGGACAGCAATCGACTTTTTCAGACGAAAAGAAGGTCTAATCCAGCAAAATCCTTTGTTTTCAACACGAAAACAAAGACTTAAGACTCATTTCAATCGTTCTATTCCTTGTTACTATAATAGAGAAAAAATACAATTATTGGAGGTTTTAAGTATGAAAAGGAAGTTTCTCATGAGCATCATGTTGTTTTCAGCCATCGCGATGTTCGGCAGTACCATCTATGCGGCAACTTTTCTAACCTACGGCTACCCGAGCTCCACCATCCCGATTCGTACTTATAACTACGCCTCCGCGTGGCAAACCCCGATGGATGCCTCTCTCAGCAACTGGAACAATGCCGGTGCCAAAGTACAGTTTACCAAAACGAGCAGTTCCCCCAACACGATTACGGCCGGAAACTTCAATAACACAGCCTATGGTGTCAACTACGCCTCGGTGTCTGGCAGCCAGGTTGTAAGCTTCCGTATTGAATTGAACGCAACCACCATAACGGCTGATGCAACCAACTTGTCCAACTTTATTCAAAGCGTATTCGTTCATGAGCTCGGACACTCCGTTTGGCTCGGGGACAATCCCTCCACTACCAGCCCTTCCATCATGCTCTACTCCCGTAACCGGAACACAATGACACAGCCTCAAACCTTCGACATCAACAATGTCAGATCCAAGTACTAATCCGCTATTTTCAAACCCCTAAATCCAAGGAGGACTCCTATCCATGAAAAAAATTCGCGTATTGACGATGCTTGCCTCTTCCATTTTCATTTTATCTGCCCTAGGCTGCTCCCCAGCAACGACAAATACAGCTGCCACCAAGGATGAACCAATCACGATGATTGCTTCCGAGGACTTCCCGAGTTACTCAAGCATCGGCGATCTCTCCGAGAGAGCAAACACCATCGTTAGAGGCAGTGTCATCCAAACACGGGTTGAAGCATTGAATGATATGGTACAAGCCCCTGCTGTTAATGAAAGTGCTCTGGATGAGCAAACGAACCCGGGCGGTGAGGATATTGTTCCTTTTGATAAAATCTATACAATCTATACCATTAAGGTTGCTGAATCCTTCAAGGGGGCTTATGCTGCCGGAGACACCATTGAAGTAAAACAGCTTGGCGGACAGCTGGGCAATACCGAGATTATTAACGATGACAATATCAAATTCATTCCCACCAAAGATTATGTACTCTTCCTGGAAACGTATGAGGACACCCCCGCCAGCCTGCTGAATTCCGTGCAAAGCCTGTATGTGATCAAACCCGCAGCCAAATCCACTCAACCGGGTGAGCAGGCATTGAAGTCCGACGTTATTGTGAGCGCGAACCCCGAGAATGATCTCAAATTAAGCATCGATGAGCTCCAGGAAATCCAAAGCCAAAATCAGAACAAATAACCTCGTTGGGCATGGATCTATCTCCCTCCTCCTACTGTTCAGTCATATAGCAAAAACGTGCCGCTCAGTAGAAACTGGGCAGCACGTTTTTTTAGTATTGATGGTAGCCTATGCCTGTTTGGTACGTGATAACTTATTCACTATATTTGTTGAGATCATATTTAATGTGATATTTATTTAAGTCTCACTTATCCCTCTTATCCCCCGTTTCCCTAACTGTACAATGATCTAAATTGCTGCGGTGTCATCCCGATATAGGTCCGAAACATACGAATAAAATAACTGCTGTGTGTAAATCCGCACTGAGAAGCAATTTGTTTCACGGATAATTCCGAGTCTACGAGCATTCTTTTTGCGACCAGAATGCGGCAATCCAGCAGATATCTGCCCGGCGGAACCCCCATGATGTTCTTGAACATGCGATTAAAATAATACATGCTGTATCCCGCAGTATCCGCCATTTCAGAAAGACTTAACGGCTGTGTGCAGTGACGACGAATATAATCAGCAGTAGAGCGAATCGTATCCTGATGGTTCAGTAAAGACGCCCCTTTAATTGACTCTGAATTCCGTGCCAGTTCAACTAGTAACTCATACAGTACCGCCGACAATTTCGGTTCATGCACACTCTCATAACCTGCACCGAGCTGACATAATTGTTCATGCAACTCCTCGAAACGGTCCTCTCCAGAGAATGAAAATAGCCACACTTTATCCGGATTCCGCAAGTCTAACAGCCGCTCCAGATCGTGGGCTTGCAGATGAATCCATCCGATATCCCAGGGATCAGTTGGATCGGCATAATATTGCTGTGCCTGTCCCGGCGCATATAGAAAGCCTTGTCCAGCCGTTAATCGGACGTTCCCCTGCTCGGTCCTCACTTCACCCTGTCCGTTGAAAACCAGATGCAAATTATACTCCCGTATTCCGTGCGGACGATGTTCCTTGTGCTCTGGATCAAGATATCTTCCGTAGGCTACCGGATAACATGCATACCCTGCATATCCTGGCTCCGGCATAAACCAATGATTTCGCATGTGTTCTTCCTCCAAAAATAGCAAGATCATGATACCCTATCGCAACATGTTATTATATTCCCCTCTCATTATCCATTATAAAATGAATTAGACTCGACACTTCTCCACAAGATGATGATAGTGGAGTCAATAAGCACGGGCTTGACCGTACTTAAAAATCATTATTTTTCTGACCAAAGGAGCGTAACATATATGAACCAAAACCGACCTGTTCAAATGGGCGTTGATTATTATCCCGAACATTGGGACCCTCATCTGTGGGAACAGGATGCCAAATTAATGGCCGATAGTGGTGTACGTATTGTGCGTGTGGGTGAATTCGCATGGAGCCGAATGGAGCCTGCCGATGGGCAATTCGAATGGTCATGGCTGGATCAGGCGCTCGATACCCTTCATCGTAACGGGCTTCAGGTGGTGATCGGCACACCAACGATGACACCTCCGCGCTGGCTCATCGACAAGTATCCCGATATTCTGCCAGTGCTGCCAAGTGGACAGCTGTACCATGAAGGAGTTCGCGGCCATCGCTGTTATAACAGTCCGAGCATGCGAACGTACAGTGCACGAATTGTTCAGAAGCTGAGCGAGCGATATGTAAGACATCCGGCTGTGATTGGCTGGCAGACCGATAATGAATTCAGTTTCACAGATTGTCAGTGCACTGCATGTTCTGAGGCTTTTCGCGAATGGGTTCGTACCCGTTACAATACACTAGAGCAGCTCAACCAGGCTTGGGGTACCGTTGTCTGGAGTGGAGAATACAGCGATTGGGAACAGGTGACCCCACCCTATGGCGGCTCTCCGTTTCAGAATCCTTCCTTCCTGCTGGACTACTCCCGTTTTCAGTCGGATTCCATTGTCGCTTTTCAAACCATGCAAATCGAGATCATTCGGCATAACTGTCCAGATCATTTTGTCACTCATAATTTTCATAGCTATCCGCAAAAGGCAGATCAATATAAAATCGGTCAGGATCTGGATTTCGCTTCTTTTGATTACTATCCCAACCCTTCACCGAACAAAACAGACACCGCACCTTACAGTGGCGCATTGTCGTTAGATCTGACACGTGGCATCAAACGCCGCAATTTCTGGATCATGGAGCAGCTAAGCGGACCTCCGGGATGCTGGTTTCCAATGTGGCGTACACCACAGCCCGGCTTCTTGCGTGCTTACTCATGGCAGAGTATCGCCCGTGGAGCAGATGCGGTCGTGCATTTCCGCTGGCGCAGTGCCACTATTGGAGCAGAACAGTTCTGGCATGGACTGATTGATCACAGCAATGTTCCAGGGCGACGGTTCAAGGAGTTCCAGCAACTGTGTACCGAAGTGAACAGTCTGGGGGAACGCCTGCAAGGCTCTACATTGCTGAACGAAGTCGCCATCCTGCATTCGCATGATCAGTTAAACGCTCTACGAATTCAGCCACAGGCCGAAGGTCTGGAGTACTACGAAAATATTAAAGTATGGCATCGCGCCTTGACCAAATGGGGAATCAGTACAGATGTTATCCATTCCTCGGAAGCATTGGATGGCTACAAAATCATCATCGCTCCGCATTTGTATTTGCTGGACGAGAACACCGCGGAACGTCTGCAAGCTTTTGCAGCGGATGGTGGCATATTGGTCTTAACGCATCGCACTGGTGTCAAAAACGATAACAACCTCTGTGTCATGGCGTCACTTCCAGGTATGTTATCTGCTTGCTCGGGCGTGCGTGTTACCGAATATGATCCCGTCGGTGGTGACCAAATTCAGATTCGGGACGAGAAGGGCAACATATATGCTGCTTCACAATGGGCTGATGTGTTGGAACTGGACACGGCACAGGCGATTGCGGTTTATGCGGATCAATTTTATGCCGAAAGTGCGGCTGTCACCCAAAATAACTGGGGTAAAGGTGCTGTCTATTATGTAGCGACCCAGCCGGATGAAGCTTACCTGAGCCAGTTATTGCGAACCATCGCTGAACAATGTGGCCTCTCCGAGATTCATTCTCTGCCAGACGGTGTCCAGGTGACAACTCGCTCAGGACCGAATGGAACGTTTCGTTTTATCCTGAATTTAAGTTCTGAATCTGTCTCCATTCCGTTGCACGCATCATACACCAGTGCATTGGATGGAACTGTAAAGGGAACTCGATTGGAACTGGGGCCGTATGATATCGAAATCCTGGAGATTCAATAATATGTAACACCTCTGCAGATCCAAACAAAATGAACCATGAAAAGGCCCAGTATGCACATCAAGTGCATACCGGGCCTTAAAGAATTGGCAAGAACACCGTAAACCAATCTTACTTGATTACAATTTGATGAAATCAGCCATGGAACGAACCTGAATGGCCCCCACCTTGGAGACAGCACCATCAGATCCTTGCAATCCCTCTCTGGATGTGAACTTGACCTTCACCGGAATGCCAGGAATGATGTCGAAGAAATTGTCCGAGAACACCCCTTCTGCCTCAGTAGAAATCCACACTTGTTTGGCTAGCACATCACTTTCCAGAACCAGATATACGCCATCATTCTCGGTAACTTCGGTTACTTTAATTTGCGCTGGTTGCAGTGCAATGTCCTTTGATGGTGCAAAATAATGCTCCTGTATGATATCGGCTGCCCCATCCTGCTTCAGATCCATACGCAGCAATGTTGCTGCAGCATCGCGACCTTCCAGCCATTCCGTCTGATTCAATGACAGCACCTGTTGACCAGAGTTCGATGCCAGAGCGACTTCATGCTCTTCCTCACGATAGACCGTGCCATCAAAGCCAATCAGGCGTACCTGGAGTTTGCCTTTCACAGGTTCAAGCTGATCCGAGATGAGATAAATATCCGTCACATCTTCCTTCGTACCGTCTACCGATACCAAAATATCGCTGAAGCTGCGTTTCGCGTAATATTGCAGTGCTTTCCAACGTCCGAAATAATCCATACCCGCCCAGGAAGCCACCGGCCAGCAATCGTTCATTTGCCAGTAGAGCGTTCCCATACAGAACGGTTTGCGACGACGGTGAGCTTCAATGGCTGTTTTCATCGCCTCAGCCTGGAGTACTTGGCTCATATAGAGGAAGGATGGGAAATCCTTCGGTTCATGCATGTACATATCCATGTATTGTTTGATCAGACGATTACCTGCCCCGTTCTTCTGATGCGCCAGCATGACTTCAGACTCTAGTGCCAGATCCTCTTCCTCCGCATACTTGCGAACCGAATCATATTCAGGGAAAGACTGGAAGCCATACTCACTCATGAAGCGTCCAACATGAACATTGTAATTCTCAAAGGGCTCCACATTATGCCACACACCCCAATAGTGGATATCCCCTTCCGATGTGGAGGGGTGAGCATGCTGCCTGTCGTCACCCGAAAGTGATACCAGTGGTGAAGAAGGCCAATAATCCACACCAGGAGCATAGGTTTCGACCACTTCCGGCAAAAGATCATGGAAAATAGCTTCGTAATCCGCCCAAATGCGTTCTCTTTGCTCGGCGTTGTAATCTTTTTTCCAGCCCCAGCCGCCATCCTCAATGTAATGTGCCCACGCTGAATCAATCTCGTTATTACCACACCACAGCACAATGCTTGGATGATTACGCAGACGTTTCACATTATCAATCGCCTCATGCTTCACACTGTTCAGGAAAGCCTCGTCTCCAGGATACATGCTGCAAGCAAACATAAAGTCCTGCCATACGAGCAACCCATATTCGTCACACAACTCGTAGAACACGTCTTCTTCATAGAAGCCACCACCCCATAAACGGAGCATATTCATGTTCGACTCGGCAGCAGATACAATCTCATGCAGATAACGCTCACGTGTCACTTCGGTTATGAAGCTGTCATTGGGAATGTGGTTCGCCCCTTTGGCAAAGACAGCAACTCCGTTTAACTCAAAATAAAAGGATGCTCCCGCTTCATCTTTGTCACGAACCAGACGAATGGACCGAATACCCGTTTTGACTGTGGACTCAGCCACAGCCTGTTCGCCCTGAATCACTTCCGTATGGAAAGAATACATATGCGCGTCACCCAGTCCACGGCTCCACCACAGCTTCGGCTCATCCATGGAGATTGCAACTTCCACAGTCTGGGCACCCGGTTTAAGGGTTACAGCCTGCTCCCAGCTATGTCCGTCTGTTCCTACTCGAATAACCGTTTCTATCGATTGTGTAGACTCCACTTCCACGACCGCAGTGAGCGAAGCGGAAGCAGCGGTTACTTCATTTTGCTGAATGAATACATCATTAATTCGTATGTCCGTCCAGCCTTCAAGGCGTGCTTCACGCCAGATTCCGCTGGTTACAAAACGTGGACCCCAGTCCCAACCATAGTGATACGGGGCTTTCCGTGCAAAAATACTCACTCTTTTGTCGCCTAGTCCCCCCACGTCGGATTGATCATTCGATGCAGGCAGGGCATATCCGAGCTTCTCCAGCTTCGGCAGATCTTCATGGATCGGAGAACGAAAGCGTATTCGTAAAATGTTGCCATTTGCCTTTACAACGGATTTCACGTCGACTGTCCACACCCGGAACATATTGTCTGCCGACAATACATGTTGTTCATTTACATACACATCTGCATATGTATCCAGACCATCAAAAACCAGCTCCAGATGCTGCTGCGACAGCAGTGCTTCATTCACATCAAATTCGGTACGATATTCCCAGTCTTTCTTATCGACCCATTGAACTTCTTTTTCGTTAGTTCCATAGAAAGGGTCCGGAATTTTACCCAGTTTCAGCAAATCCGTATGCACACAGCCGGGTACGTGAGCCGGCAACCATTCCTGATCTTCACAAGCCTTGAACGTCCAATTCTGAAAAGTCTGCGATTGTATTTTGCTCATGACAGCCTCCGTTATCCTTATTGAAGTAGTTTGAAAAACACTTTGTTAGGTTTTGTTATTATAAAAACGAATAACTTACAAAACAAAATTAACATGATATGCTTAATTCAGTCAATCTGTTTTGTGGATTATTTCTAAAAAATATATCCGATAAACAAAAAAGACATGAAGCCCAATGTCTCCATGTCTTTTCATCCCAAGTTTATAGCGCATTGGCGTGTGCTATTTTTCTCATTACCGATTCACGTTCGTTAACTTTACGGCAAAATAGCATTGTACTCATCACGAATGATTAATTCCGAATAGATCAGCTTTCTTTCAAAAGGCCCGTCCGGATGCTCCATGCGCCATAATAACTGGTCCACCGCACGTCTGCCCAGATTTTCCTTATCGATATGCACCGTAGCAAGAATAGGCTCTGCTGTACGGGTATTATCGAATCCGGTTACTGCACAGCGCTCCGGCACCTCAATGCCTCTGCTTTGAAGTGCACCAATCACAACAGCGGCCATGTGGTCGTTAGCACATACCATCACTTCGGGGATATCCTCCATCTTCATACCCACAATCGATTCCCCAATGTGATCCAGATCAGGTCCCAGCAAATCTGCTTGCTGTGAAACCTGCAGCTGCATCTCTTCCAGTACCGAACGATAACCGAGCCATCGCTCTCTGAAACTGGCTGCATCAGGCAATTGGCCAGCAAACTGCAGCCGTCTGTAGCCTTTTCCAACGAGCATCAGAACCAGTTCCTGCATGCATTTCATGTTATCTGTAAATATCGTGTCTCCATGAATTGCCGGGTCTTCATGATCAACCATCACAAGTGGAATATGCAGTCGATAAATCTCGAGCAATACGGATGTGGAGATGGAACCGACGGTAATAATTCCGCTGATGGCTTCAGGATTAAGCACAGAAAACATGCGATCCGAGGAAGGTTCCGTCAAGGTTAGGATATCCATGCCCTTCTCATTCAGGCGTGCAGATATTCCATCAAAGATGGGACCCCAGTACAGGGAGGAGCGATTCTGAGAACGAATGTTAGGAAACAAGATCAGAATAGTCCCCTGTCTATCTATCTTCATCTCCTGTTCAGCAGGGGTTTCCACTAGATAACGTTTCGGTTCCGCTTTGAAATATCCGAGCTGTCCTGCCGTCCTGACAATCATCTCCCGGGTATGTTCACTGACACCAGGTTTGCCGGTCAACGCACGAGAGACTGCGAATTTGGATACCCCCGCAGCATCGGCAATTTGCTGCATGGTTACTCTTTTGGCCATCTTTCTCACCCGTTTTTCCTTTATTTTTCATTTAGTGTAGCATAAAAGAAAGAATTCAACAAAACAAGTTATGAAAAACTTCATTTTGTTAGGTTAATTATTTTCTAGAAATTCTGAACGATCTCGGATAAATAACAAAAAAAGTTCCTCCAACACCTTCACTAGGAAGATGATGGAAGAACTCTTGCTTTATTTCTAAATTATACGCCCGGTGCTCCCTGATCTCCCAGTTCGGTCTGCAATGCTGTCCGCTTTCTGCGCCAGAATACCGGATAAGGGACTTTGATCTCCGTTATCAGGACACCAATGAGCATCAGTGCTGCACCCGCATACCCTTGCAGTGTAAGGGACTCCCCTTGAAAGGTAAATGCAAATGCTGCTGCAAACAGTGGTTCGAGCGAAAAGATCAGACTCGTTCTCGTTGGTGATGCATGCCGCTGGGCCAGAGTTTGCAAAATGTAGCCAATGCCGCTGCAAAGTACCCCCAGTCCTATAATGGCAGCCCAAGATTGTGGTGTGTCAGGTAAACGTGGTGTCTCCAGGAGAAATGTAGCAGCCAGCCCCCACAGGGCCGCAACGCCTAGTTGAACCGTTCCCAGCGTTAGTGGATCATGCTTCGGCGTATACTTGCCAGCAATCATAATGTAGATCGCGTACACTAATGCTGCGAGAATGCAAAGGATATCCCCCATATGCAGACTAAGCTCATGTTGAAGTGTCAACAATGCAAGCCCGGTTACCGCCACGAGAATACTTATCGTTAACCGCAAGTCTGGCATTCGCCGGTGCAGAATTGTCGTCAGGATGGGCACAAAGATCACTGCCAAACTGATCAAAAAACCTGCCTGGGAAGCCGTTGTGCGCTGTACTCCATACGTGATAAATACAAAGGCCGCAAATAACGCTGTTCCCATAATAGCCCCTGCTGCAAATGTTCTGCGGTCCATTTGGAACAGTCGCCGATGGAAAAGGACAGCCGCCGCGATAAAGGCAATTCCAAACCGGAAAGCGACCAGATTCAACTCCTGCATGGACTCCAATCCTGATTTCATAAACAGATAGGATGATCCCCATATTACCGTTGCGAGCAGCATCTGCAAATCCGCTCTTCTTGATGCCTGACCTTGTGATGCACGTACTCCGTTCATCTTGCTTCTACCTTCATTCTATGTATTGTAATCTGACCAAGGCTCTGTCGAACTAACTCGCCTTGGCAAGTATAAACGATCTCTTTGCATTATAAAAATGAATATTTATAATAGTTAATATGAAATAAACTCATGTATTAAATGAAGAGAGGAACGGAATCTTTCATGTCATTGGTCAAATACGAAATTATGAATGCCGTAGTGGAATACGGCAGCCTCACCAAAGCAGCAGAAGCATTGAATATTACCCAATCTGCCGTCAGTCATGCCATCGCCAGTCTGGAGACCGAGTGTGGTTTTTCACTGCTGAATCGAGGCCGCTCCGGTGTACGACTTACTGCTGAAGGGGAACGCATTCTGGGCTATACTCGTGAAATTCTGCGGTGGACGGAACTGATGAACCAGGAAATTTCATTAATTCGCGGTGCCGAGATTGGAACCGTGCGTATTGGCACCTTCGCCAGTGTATCCACGCAGTGGCTGCCTGGTATCCTGAAGCAATTTCGCCTCGGTCATCCCGGCATCGAAATTAAGCTGTGGGAGGGGGACTATGCTGAAATTGAAGGCTGGCTGGCTGGAGGTGCCATCGATCTTGGTTTTCTGTCCCTTGGCGATTCTTCACCTTTTGAGACGATTCCATTACAAAAAGACAGGATGATGTGCATCCTGCCTCTGGAACATCCACTCGCTACGGAGAAGTCTGTTTCATTTGATGTACTGCTGGAACAACCCTTTATTTTGCCTAAATGGGGTGGTGATAACGAGATCGAACGGTTGATCCGGCAGCATGCGGCCAAGCTGAATGTGGTCTATGAGGTCGCCGAAGATCAGGCCATCATGGCGATGGTTCGAAACGGTCTGGGCATCAGTCTCTTGCCTGAAATGGTTCTTCAACACCATACGAACGAGCTCGCTCTTGTTCCTCTCACTGGAGATCCTTTTCGTACCATTGGCATCGCATGCCCGTCTCTCACCAATCTGTCTCCTGCTTCACGTCGTTTTATCAGAGCGGTACAGGAATGGCTAACTCCATCGTTCTAACCGACGTTACTTATAAATTGTATAATGCCAATGACCAGCATGAGAACAAATACAACGGCAATCACAATTGCAAAACCAATCAGGAAGCGTACACCGGGTGAGCGTCTGTTCGCATGTTGAGCTTCTGCCAGGTAATCCAGCTTCTGCTCAAGCCGGTCAAGTCTTTCGTGCACTTGTTCTTGTTCGTGATTCGAATTCATCCAATCATCTCCTTTAGATTAATTGTTATCGCTCGATTACATTAGTTTTACTCCCATACTCGATCCAGTTGATCTGCATAGAAACGGATGGCTCTGCTGTAGTCGGTTATTCCCTTATCTTTTGATGTATCGGCCAGTTGTACAAGCAGCCGTCTCATAGCCTCCGCATGCTCGCCCAGATTGTAGAGCACCATGGCAAGAAAAACTTCAAATTCCCGGTTCTCCGGGAATTCATTTAACCCCTTTTCAAACCAGGCCTTCGCCTGCTCATACTGCCCCAGAGTCCGATATGTGCTGCCAAGTCCAAGTATGGCACCTGTCCTGTCCTCAACCGGAAGCCCCAGACTTAGAGCCTTCTCATAATGCGGTACTGCTTCCCGCTCCAGTCCAAGTGAATCATGAGCCCAAGCCAGCTGGTACCAAACCTGTGCATTGTCCGGTTCATGTAATGCCAGTTCCTGCAGCAGCTCTATCGCCTCCTGCATTTTCCCCTCCGTTCTCAAGAGGATAGCCTGCTGTAAATCATTCATTTACTCCACTTCCCATTCTTCCAAAATCATTTTCCATAGTATAATTATAACAAAAAAACACCCCGAGAAGTACGCCCGGGACAACCAGAGGTTGTCCAAGCCTATTCTACAGCGTGCTTTTTCGTAAGATGCCAGCTACCTTGACATCTTCATATTCGAATATTTCACAAAAGTACAAAAGTGATGAGTTGCTCAGGACCAGGTTGTGTTTGCCACCATGACAATGAATACAACCATGAGATAATTGACGGAGATCAGAAAGTTAACCTTGGCCCATTTCTCATTATCCTGAGTTTTCAATCCGCTTAGTGTATGGACAAACCAGATCAGACCACCAATGACGGATACAAGCAGAAACACAAGCCCAACGAAGTTGTAGTAATACAACAGAAATACAGCAGGCAGCAACAGAAACACGTAAGGAATCATCTGCACCTTTGTACGCTTCACACCTTTGACTACCGGCAACAGCGGGAAACCGGCTGCACGATATTCTTCCACTCTGCGAATCCCGAGTGACCAGAAGTGAGGTGGCTGCCACAGGAATAACAGTGCAAACAGCAACCAGGCACCTGCATCAATCTGATTGGTTACCGCACAATAACCGATTACAGGCGGCATCGCCCCCGCAATTCCACCCAATGACGTACTCCAGGTCGAGCTGCGTTTGAGCCACATCGTGTAGATCACGATATAAGCAAACCATCCGAGCAGTGCCATCCAACCAGATAACGGATTGACCAGGAAGTACAGCAGCACAAAACCAACCACACCAAGAACAATTCCATACCCCAATACAAACTTGGGTTTAAGATGATTGATGTAATCAATCCGTTTTTTGGTACGCTCCATCTTCTGATCCAACTCACGATCCCAGTAGTTGTTAATGACACAAGCCGAAGCGATGACCAAGGTTGATCCAATCAACACCATGAGCAGAGATATCCACGAGATATCCCATTTTGAAGCGACCCAGAACCCTACCGCTACCGCAAACACATTCAGCCGCAAAAGTCCGGGTTTCGTTAATGCAATCATGTCTTTAAGCATGAGAAGCCTCCTGAACTATGTAAAAACACCATTCCTATAATGATACATGTACATACCATGAATTACAATCTCCTTCATGAATTTGTCATAACCAAAAAGCATCCCTGCCGGTTCATTGGAACCAGAGGAATGCTTAACCGTTGCATTTTGATCTAATGTTATGGAATGTACTGCTGTACAATTTTGGTCACTTTGCCGTCCTGTACAGTGAGGTGATACGGGAATACGGACAGATCAAGAATATTGGTATTGTCATACAAGGATTCAAACTTGCTGAGCGCCACGGACTCATTCCATTGAATCGTAGTGCCTGATACGGTACCATCACGATCATACAACTGCATCAACACTTCAGCATTCGCACTTACTTCTACCTTTTCCTGCTCTTTGCTGTCATTGACAATATAATAACCATCAGGAGCACCATCTATACCAGAGTCCGGATTGCGTTGTTCAA
Source organism: Paenibacillus sp. FSL W7-1088 (assembly GCF_037969855.1). Taxonomy (NCBI): domain Bacteria; kingdom Bacillati; phylum Bacillota; class Bacilli; order Caryophanales; family Paenibacillaceae; genus Paenibacillus; species Paenibacillus sp. FSL W7-1088. The sequence goes on along the minus strand of NZ_CP150216.1, from coordinate 2,819,749 downwards.
AAACTTTATCGGCCTCTTCCCCTTGGTACCAGCCAATCTTGTCTACAATTAAATACAATTTACCGTTCTCATGCTGTATGTCATTCACATACGCTGTAAACATCTCGGAGTTAGCAGCCTGCGCTTTGGCAGAAGCCTGTACAGAGTCCCTGCTCTCCTCAGCGTTCGCTGGTGTAAGTAAATATGTAGCAAGCACAATCATGCCAAGCAATGCAACAGCCGCACCCAGCATTCGTAATTTCCATTGTTTCGCCGCGTTCTTCATAGGCAGCATCTCTCCTTATTATGAACGTTACTATTCCTTAACCGGAAGGCTTACTCTTCAAACGCTCATATGAATATTTAATCTTTCTTTTACTCTCTCTATCATAACGGGTGTACACCCTGCAAAAGTATCAGCCAGATGAAAAATAGTTACAATAGATGTCATCAAAAAGAAACCCTGAATGCCTCGGCATCCAGAGTCTCTATTGGCTTAGCTTTTAGTTTCAGCTTGATCTTAATGATTCGGGGTTGAACCTTGTGCCAGACGCACAAGCATATGAGCCAGCATATGGCGTTCTTCCTCTTTCCCGACATTCCACAGTTCTTGCAGCAACTTCTCTTCACGGTTACGCGGCTCTTCCCGGGCTGCCAAATAGTCTGCTATTTTCTCGGCAATTTTGGCCATCTGCTCCTCACCTAGTCCAATCGATTCTCCCATTGCAATTCGTTTGCCCAGATAGCCTTTAAAGGTATCAAAATTCTGTAAAATCTGTTCCCGTTCCTCCGGCGCAATCTTATCAATCGCATTATCTACCTTGTCAGTTGAAACTTGGCCATCCTTATGGATAACATGATTTTGTTCATTCATCTGAAAAACCTCCTTGAGAATAATTGCTTTGTGGTATGTAGGCAAAATGCTTAATCATACCAGGTTATCTATAATATAAACTTCTCGCTGGAGTTTAATCAGACCATTTCTATCCTTTATCCATCTATTGTCTCATTAGGGATGCTTCGTAATCGCCATACTACCAGAGCTCCCCACATATACAGTATGGCACTCAGATAAAATAAAACATCAATCGTCAGCCAATCAATCAACACACCGCCAACAATAACCGCAAATCCTGACGCGGCGGATGTCCAGAAATGATAGTGACCTACTGCCGGTCCCCGTTGCCCAGCCACCGTATTATCGGCGAGCAGCACTCGTTCACTCATTCGCTGCATCGCATTGCATGTTCCCATCAACATTTGCAGCAGCAACACCCATATATAGGATATGACCCATGGAAATGCAATCATGGCTGCGGCCATCCCCAGCGAACTTACCATGAGCCACTGCTTGGCGTGTCGATCCATCCGGGGAGCGAGCCATTGTGAAGCAGCAGCCGAGCTGATTGTAAATACTGCAAAGGCAAGCCCATATTTGGAGAAGCTGTTACCCAGATTTTTGAGAAACAAAAGATAATACGGATAAATCGTGCCCGAAGCGAGCGTAACGATACTTTGAGATCGAACAAGCCACTTGATATTCATGGATGATTTCCTCCATACTGCTCCATAAAATAGTTCATAAAAAGATGATTGGGGTCAACCTTATCTTTTGCTGCAAAAAACTCATTCTTTCGTGGATAGGCCTGTTCGAACTGCTCTGAAGTTGCATAACCTGCATAGGGCAGATAATATGTTCCGTTATATCGAAGAACGGCATGGATCAGCTGCTGCATACTTTCCTTGAACTTCCCTTGTTCTTCCTCGGACAATGAAGCGTGAAATAAACAGACAAGACCGAACATATCCTGCGTTGCATAAGAAAGCACAGCTTCTTCATCATGTTTTACATATCTGACTGTAATGTTAAGCAGATCCAATTGCTCCTGGGATACAATCTCACCCATCTCCTGAACAAATGCGGGAAAGGCATCAACCGGAATAAAATATTCCTGCAGCAGATCATTTTCGCCGGGCTGGTGATACTCCATAAAGGCAGACGCAGAAGCCATCGCATTGTTACGGCTGAGACTCTTGCCATCCTGTGACTCGAAGAATCGCTGCTGCAGCGGCCAAAACCAGGCCCGCCCCCACTCGAATTCACGGTTCAGGCTGAACAGGAGTTTGCTCGTGAGCACGCCCCTCTCACGTTCATTCAGATGATTATAATTATCCAGTGAAGCCGTAGGATCATAGGCATAATTCAATGCGTACATCTCGCGAAAGTAGCCTTCACCGGGCTGAACTGAAATTCGGGCCAGATGCATACGCATCATCGGGTCTCCCAGGATATTCTTTTGAAAATAAGACGGGTAGTCCTCAACCTGCACCTGCTTCGTTGTGAGACGATAGACTTCGTCATCCGTTAACGTCAACGTAACGTCCAGAATTACGCCAAACAGTCCGTAACCGCCGAGAACAAGCGGGAAAAGCTCGGCATTCTCGGTGCGACTTACTTGCCGAATCTGACCATCTGCCGTTAAGAGATGAAAGGAATCGACACTTTCAATCAAGGAACCTTGATGAAGCTCTCGACCATGTGCATTTACACTGATAGATCCGCCTACGGTGAAAATATTTTGGGACTGCATATTTTTGACCGCCAATCCATATGGATTAATGGCTCGCTGTACGTCAGCCCAGGTCGCCCCAGCCTGCACACGCACCTTTTTGGCATCGGTATTGACTTCCAGTACTTTGTTATACGAGGTCATGTCTATGACAATGCCATCTTTATAATAGGTGTGTCCTCCCTGACTATGCCGCTGCCCGGCAATCGATATCTTCAGGTTCCGCTCTCGGGCGTCCCGAAGAAGTTCAACGAGCTGCTGCTCTTCATGACCCTCGACCACACGTTCAACCTTAACCGGATGAAGGCGGCTGTAGTCGGTAATCAGATACGGATTCTGATCATCGCTATCCGTTCTCCAATATGTCCACACACATAAAATCAGAAGTAACAGGAGCATGCTCGTTTTTTTGAACAGATGAACTCCTCCTCCCCTAAAACTTAGCGTTTCAATTTGATTTGATTGGTTAATCGTTTACATATACATTACAAGGATTGGATATGTTAAGGAACACCTTAAACATACCTGAATAAGGAGGAATTTTCCATGAATGAACATAAAAAAGAACGAAAAAACAAAGATCTGCAGCCCGGTGTGAATGCAATTATTCAACCCGACCCGGACAATCCCGGACCAACGGACATGATTGAAGAAGCCGTAGGAGAAATCGTAGACAACATCACCCATCCTCACAAAGCCAAAACGAACGAGACACGCAATACAAACAGCAAATAATTTCAGACCATACTTTTGTAAACAGCTTGCGTACAACGCAAAAAGTCCTCCAACCTTTGTCTTAACGGTCGGGGGACTTTAAAATTGTTTTTTCTATGAATGGGGCTGTTCACCATCTGCATTTTAATTTGCGTTTAGATCTGCTTCACCTTATTTTCCTTTTTCATCTGTTGCAATGCCTTGTGAATCCAGATCGCAGCAATTGAGCCTTCACCCATGGCAACCGTAGCTTGTTCCGCGTGCAGACCCAGATCCCCGGCAATCCATACATTAGGGGCAGCCTGCATGCTGCGTGCGTTGGCTTCCACGTGTTTATTTTCCGCAATGACGGCTCCAAGCTGCTCTGCCAGTTCATAATGTACACGATTGCCTCCAAATGCGACAAATCCACGCTCTGACTCATATATCTGTCCATCTTCCGTCAATACACCTGTAATATGGCCATCCTCCATCTGTTGCACTTCTTGAACGGCCGCCTCAAGGTAACGAACTCCTGCCTCTTTCATGCTTCGATGAAGCTCAGCGGAGATTGGCGACTGCTCATGGTTGATGTATAACAACTCATTCGTACGTTGAATCAAAACCATAGCCATGTTTGCACCGGCTTCGCCTGCACCCAGCAATATCGTGCGCTGGTCCTGAATCTCATATCCATCGCAATCCGGGCACACATATACTGTTTGTCCCAACGTAGGCCTTAATCCCCGAATAGCGGGTATTCTGTCCGTTAGTCCGGTTGCCAGCAAGACTGTTTTTGCCATATATTCAGAGCCGGAAGAGCCGAACAATTGAATCTGTTCTCCCCGGCGTCCTGCCTTTATGATACGGTCTTTCTCAAAAGACACTCCAGTCCGCTCTGCCTGCATTCTGCCTTTGGAGCGCAGCTCTTCACCGGATACTCCATCGGGAAAACCAAGAATATTATGATAGGTTCGGCATAACGTTGATCTGCCTTCTCCGGCGTCCACTACCAACACCCGATGGCAAGAGTAACGCCCCATCTGAATGGCTGCCTGAAGTCCTGCGAGTCCTCCACCTACTATGATGCAATCATACTCTCGCATGCTCCATCTCCCTCCTATGCTTCTATCTCTTCATATGTTATTGGACAGTTCACTATCCTTCTATCCATTTACACCATTCAACCAAAATCAAACGTGATCCGTTACAACTTAGCTTTTACCAAAATAAAATAACCCAAACCATCCGTCTGAATAACGGTGCGTTTGGGTCAGTTAAGAAAGGTTTATGATTCCTGAATTCAGAAAATATATGATTCAAATCGTGAAGCATTCGAAATGGCATTCCATACATCTGCCGTCTCTCCACCCATATACCAGTAGGCCAATCCGGCAATATTACGTTCTCCGCTCATCATTACTTTCGCGGATAATGAACGACTGTCCTCTGCCCATATATTTCTCGGTGTCCCATTACTGTTGTAGCCAATGACATATTGGACCAGATCTGCATCCCATCGTCTCACGGAACCTGAAGCTCGTGCACGAGTTCCCTGTTCTGCCAAGGTGATGTCCCATGAACTGGCTGCCGGATTAACGGAAGACCAATCCCGTGTATATAAAGGCAGGGCCAGAATGCTTTTGGCGCGAACGACCTCAGCGAGCATCGTGTCCAGAGCCTTTTCAACCCAAGGGAGAGAGGCCACAGACCCTGCTTGCGGATCGCCGTTCCAATGCTCCTCATATCCCATCAGTACCATGTAATCCGATACAGCGCCCAATTGCGCATAATCAAATGCATCGGTCCAGTCTGTCCCCAGATCGGGTGATACGTCCACGGATACAACAGCGCCCAGTGCATGTAGAGCCGTTGTCAGTGAAGTAATAAATGCGGTCATTCCTTCACGATCAGCTGGCAGTACGTTCTCGAAATCCACGTTAATGCCATCCAGTTTATATGTTTTCACATAAGATGCGACCTGTGAGATCACTGACGTCCGGTTGGCTGAGCTCGATAACATCTGGTGGGTAAGGTCCGGGTTCGAACGATTGCCAAGCAACGGCCATACCTGTCGGTCTGTAGCAGATGCCCATGATAATAACGATGTGTCCGTGAGATCCGTGACTTTCATGCTGCTATTCAGGAAGAACCAACGGGGAACCAGCGTATTGGCTTCCGATTGTTCGACCTGTTTCTTGAACTCAGCAGTAGAGGCATTATATTGCCATCCTAGCTGAATACCAAGCTGATCGTGGCCTTTCAGCTGATCTGACCAGGTTTTCTTTTGCAAAATGGCATCCAGCATCACTGCTGCCTCTTCTCTGGTCACTTGGTCATGCGGGCGAAACTTGCCATCACTGCCGCGCATCAAGCCAAGCTGATATACGGTCTGCACATAAGGACGCGCCCAGTCGGAAATCTCCGCTGCATCATCATACGTGGATGAGAGGAGATTCGTTGATTTGGAGGATTGTTTCAGCATCCTTACCAGCAGTGCAGCCGCTTCTTCCCGAGTGATGGAGGCGTTTGGCTGGAACACGCCCTGACTCTTGCCCTCAAGAATGGAAAGATTGGTCATGGCTGCAACGTTCCCGTAATACCAAGCGTTCATGCTGACATCGTTATAGGGATTAATATTGTTTTTAACAGGTTTCAAACCTAGCAGTCTCACAGCAAATGTTGCAAATTCAGCACGTGTGACTGCCTTTTTGGGTTCAAACGTATTCTCAGAGGTTCCGGCAGCAATTCCCGCCTTGACCAGATGTGCAATGGCATCCTTGGCATAACTGGAGGTTGTATCCTTGAATACCTGCTGAGCCGCTGCTGCCTGAGCTGTGGATTCACCGATGGAGATTGATCCTATCGCCAGTACACCGCACAAAACAGCGTTCCATAGCTTTCGCCGGATACGTTTGTATATTCTATAATTCACATCAAAAAGCCTCGCTTCATTGGAGTACGATCTTCATCATCGTATCAAATTGAAGCGAGGCCGTATGTGGTTAAATATTGGGAAATTCGCTGAACCAGTGCACCTCAATTTTTTTGTGAATCGAGGTCACATTCGGCTTTGAGCGAAAGTCTTACTTGTGTACTTTTACACGTTGTTCAATCGGTTGGAATTCTTTCTCGCCTGGTGTTGCTGTTGGTTTGCCGAATGGCATTTGAGCGATTAGTCTCCAGTTCTCCGGAATGTTCCATTCCTGTTTGACCTTCTCGTCAATCAACGGGTTATAGTGCTGCAGGGAAGCGCCCAGACCCTCTTGTTCCAAAGCAGTCCAGATCACCAGTTGCAACATACCGTTGGATTGGTTCGCCCAGATCGGGAAGTTATCAGCATACGCTGCAAAATTTTGTTGAAGCTGCGCGATCACATTGTTGTCTTCGAAGAAGAGTACTGTACCGTATCCACTGCGGAATCCGGCCATTTTCTCAGCTGTAGATTGGAAAGCTTCTGCATTGCCAACCACTTCACGCAAAATTTCTTCTGTGTGGTTCCACAGTTTGTCGTGTTGTTCACCGAGCAATACTACGGCACGAGATGTTTGTGAGTTGAATGAAGTCGGAGTGTATTTTACCGCTTCTTCCACGATTTCCTGGATTTTAGCATCCGAGATCGTGGATTCCTTGCTGATTCCATAATAAGATCTTCTGTTTTTCAACGCTTCAAAGAAAGATGTAGACATAAATATTCGCCTCCCAAAATGGTATTTCCTAAGTTACCAACATAGTAACTATAATATAGTAACATACATTAGTCAACAAACTAATTTATTCTCACCAAAAGTGCTTTTTGTTTATTTTAAACAGCTATTGCATCCATCTGATCACTGCGACTCGCGAAAATCTGCTCGATATTTCTCTTCCGATGACGAATTGCTCTTGGTCTGATCCTTATTCTTCTCTTCCTGCTTCTCCATATTCAGATCTTCCATCGGAATGGGGTCCACCGTCTGCTCTTCTTCATATCGGTCAAGCAAACTTTCCTGCTCTGTTGCATACTGCTCCGGATTGTCATGGGAACGATCCTGATGTGCATCCTTGTTATTTTGATCCGGTGTGCGCTCTTTCATTCGTGATTCCTCCTTCGTTTTCATTTTTCCATTTAACCTTCTTTTACCTTTTCTGTCTGGCTTCTAAACACGGAGCAGATATGAGATGAATGTAACAGGTACGATCCATGTCTGCATCAGGAGGTAAAATAGAAAAAAGCCAACCAGAACAGACTGGTTGACTTCATCTACTTGTTTTCAGTTTCATTTTATTGATTAATGGGCGAAGCGGTTGAGTCTCCAAGACTTAATTTGGCTTCAAAAATAATGCTCTCATTCTCTTCGGCCAATCTTCCTCGGACCCACACAGCTCCCTCTGTAACTTCTGAACGCTCAACGATCATTTGCTCCTGCATACGAATCTCACGATGATATGATATTTGCAGACGGATCATGCCTGCAGCCAGTTCATCCAGTGTTAATGCATCACAACACACGTCTGCATACCGGGCGTTGTTCATATGACCATTACTGTCTGTGCTGCTGTATTGTACAGTTAAACGATATTGTTCCTGCAAGCTGAGTTCAGAAGGGACCGTGACTTTTGCAGGGGCTTCACCTAAGGATAAATCCGGATATGATTTCACTTCAAAAGGCAGAGCTGATGGTCTGACGACTCTGCGTCTCTTTAGATCGACCAACGCCCAAGCCGTGCGAGCCTCCGCCAGATGTGTTCCCTCTCGATCTGTGAGGATATAATCCCTTAACCAGGTCACACCTTTATTTTCTTTATGCCACGTCTGCAAGGATACTTCTTCTTCCAATCGGGCTGGGCGCATGATCGTGACATCTGTCGTTAATAACATCCAGCCCAATCCCTGATCCAGCATCTGCGATACGGTAACTCCCATACCTGCTAAATCACGGTCTGCTGCCAACTGCATATGCTCCAGTAAAGCAGATGGGCGACATTGTGATCTGTAATCAGCATCGGCTGATCCAATGCGGTAATCAAGCTTGAATGGTTGATCAGATTGCATTCCGTAACCTCCTCAGGCTGTGAAGCATGTAAAATTTTTTATCCGTAAAACAACATTAATCAAACGGTCGCTGTAATCGACTGCGGTAGAGATCCGGTGCACAACCTACACTTTGTTTGAACATACGGCTGAAATGGGATAAACGTTTGAACCCGGCCAATCGGCTGGCCTCTGTCACACTGATATCCGGCTGGAACTGGAATAACAGCTTGGCCTGATTGATGCGGCGGTCATACACATATTTAAATATGGTACTACCCGTCATTTCTTTAAACAATCCTGCCAGATAAGGCTTGGACAGATGAAGCTCATTTGCCAGATCATCCAGACCAATGTCCTCCATGTAATGGGTTTCGACATATCCAATAATATGCTGTACATGCCGCTCCTTCTCGGAAGAGGGAAGGTGGTCCTCAACCCTGCCTCGGCAGATTCCAGCTATAACATACAGCAGGTCACATAAACGAACGTTCATGCGTTCCTCTTTGAAATCACCCGGATTCACCGTAAGCTGATGCAAACTCAGCAGCAGAGATTCGAATTCGGAGCGGATATTGCCTGTCAGATTGATCCGGCAGTTTCTCAGTTCTTCGAACGGCTTCAACACTTCGCTCACCCGGTCCGGGTGCAGACTGCTGCGGATGGCTGAGGGATCGAAGTGCAGCGTCGTTCGCACATACGGTTTCCCCGGCATGGGATGTGGCCGATGAAGAGTCATGCCATGCATCAGGACCAGATCACCCGGTTCAAGGTTGTAGACTCGATCTCCAATCAGATAGGTGCATTCGCCATCATGAAAATAGTACACCTCATATTGCGGATGTGAATGAAATCCGTCCGAGGCTCCAGGGTCGTACGTGCTGGTGGAGCGATAGCTATATTCCAATGGACCACTAAATTGCATTACACTTGGCACGTTCAAGTACCTCCTGTTCTGGAGAGGTTTCTTACCATTTTACCCGTTTCACATCATGTCGGATAGTACTGGACAGACTTTGAAATATAGAAGGCCATGCACATATCCGCTTGTTTGCACGGTACGTGTCATGGCCCTTTGGGAGATTGGGAAAGATAACTTACAGAAGCTGTTCTATACTCGCCTGAATCTCGTCAATCGAATCAACAGGTTCAAAACGTTTAACCACATGCCCTTCGGCATCAATCAGAAATTTCGTGAAGTTCCACTTGATTGCATCACCATGCAACCATTCCGGTGCTTTGTCCGCCACCATCAGCTTCAACAGTTTCGCTTGCACATCTGACTCATCAAAACCTGCAAAAGGTCCCGACTTTTTCAAAAAGTCATACAGCGGATGTGCCGCTTCTCCATTGACATCCATTTTGGAGAACATGGGGAATTTCACGCCATAGTTAATCTGACAAAAGGACTCCGCCTCTTCGCTGCTTCCCGGCTCTTGCTCCGCAAACTGATTACACGGGAAACCAATGATCTGAAGCCCTTGCCCTTTATATCGGTCATAAAGCTTCTGCATGTCGTCGAACTGATGCGTGTACTTACACTTGCTCGCTGTATTCACGATCAGTACAGGTTTTCCTTCGTATTGATAGAGCGGGAAACGCTCTCCACTCGTTTTGGTTACGCTAAAGTCATAGATGGTTGGCATAAGATTGGTGCACCTCACGATGTTATGTAGTTATAAAGACTCATATGAATTTCTATTATATACGAAATAGAAGATTCTGTACCGTAAAAAAAGCCTATAACTGCTGCACGAACAAATCAATCTCATTATCGGGATGCGTGCAGTTCATAGCGAAATGTAATCATTCTAAACTTTCGTTGCGTTATTGAATCGATGTATTCCAAATTCTTTGAAATCCGATGTAAGTATCGCCTCTCTCATTGGGTGCAAATTTGGAGTAAATCTGAGTTCAATTCCTTTCTTAAATAATCTCTCCATTAAACCATCTATACGGTCTATTTGTAGAGGCTTAGTAACCTGATGAGAAATGTAGTATCCCGCGGTTGGATCAAAGAGTTCAAAATTGGTATCATCGAAATGATACCTGTATATGATCTGATTCATAATCCTCGGATACCATGAACTTTCAACCGTAACGATGATATCTGCATTAGAATGTTTGAAAAACTTATCCTTATTTTCATCACTTAAAGTGTCTGTCTTTTTACAGATGATTCTCGGGCAATCTCTTGGAAAGTAATATGAATATTCATGCTCTTCATCAATAGCCCACACCACTGCTGGAAATTCAGCTCTGTTTTGTTTCTCTCTTGGAATAAAAACCTGGATATCTGAAACCTCGCTAAAATGATAAAGCATTCAGGCACCTCTCATCATTTAGTGATTCTTAAGCCTCGGAAAGATTCTCTTACATTCCAACATTGCCCCACTTCTCGTCACATAAAACGACAGAAGTCTCGATTTGTCTTTCGGGAACGTTCCAGTATCGAGTTAATAACTGCTTCTTCTCATCCGAAGAAACTAGGGTAAAACCATTTTTCAAATAGAATTTTATAGCCCATTCTGCGGAGTCCCAGGTTCCTATTAATATCGGTTTATCGGTGGATGCCACCAGATGAGCCAACAGCTTTGTGCCTATTCCGCTCCCCCGTTGGTGAGTTCTTACATATGCGTGCCTGATTAAAGCAACATCACCTTTATCCTGAATTCCCATAACGCCCCATAATCTATTATTTTCTTCAAAGCCCCAGAATACGACGCCATCATGGATTTCCTGATTCAATTCTTGCAATGGCATATAGGGTTCATGATAGCGATCCTCAGGAATTACACCCTGGTATGCCTTTGCTGCATCATTAATGATCTCAACCATTGCATCTGCGTCCATGCTGTTGCACAATCTGATCATGGCATAATCCTCCTGAAGGTTTACATTCTATTAATTGAACTATCGTAATGGATATACCAATGCAATAGGTTCGTTAATCAATTCCTCTTTGAAAATATAATTATGATCTGCTCCCACAACACATAGAATTTTCTTACCCGGATTCGAATGATATGTGTTCTTCACACGTTGAATCATGATCTGATTTCGTACGATCCATCTAAAGTTATTTGCTTTTGGATTAATCTGATCCAACCATTCATATTTCTGTTTGGTCATCGTATCAAACGCATCCGAGTTAAAGGGAATCGATCCAACATCATGTGTATTCATTCGTTTAGCAAACCATTCATCATCGATCTTCTCCAATGCTTTACGCTGCTCTTCTGAGAAACCGTTAAATGGATCAAAATCATTCCAGACATCCAACTCAAACCAGTCAATAGGTACAAACTCTATATTCCGTTCTTCGCATAATGGAAAGATAAGCTCCCAATACTCACTGGCTGGCTCCCCCCAATATCCCTTATCCTGTTTATCCTTGATATACTTCTTCCAACTCTGGGGATGCACTTCACCGCAGATGATATCCGGGTTGAATTCAGTGATCAGATCCTCATACAGGGTAAGTGAACTATTATATTTCTCTCTTAATTCTTGATTATGAATTGTCCCCAAGATTCCAACGACGGTCATATCATTTCTCCTTTGTAGATGTTATATAATGTTGCTGAGATTCCTATGTAAGTCTATAATCTTTTCTTCAAGAAATACTGAATAATTCCTTCCGGGTATTCATCTATCATTCCAAACACTTCGTAACCCATCTTCTTGTAAAATTCAGGAGACTGATAAGAAAATGTACTTGTATGCGAAAGTTTGCAGCCCTCACTAACAGCAATGCTCTCTGCTTGCATGATTAATGATTTCCCATACCCATTTTCTCTGTATTCTTCATCAATCCAAAAGTTATCAATATATAAAGTATAACAGTACGTAGCACAGAAGATCCCACCTACTGCTTTGCCTGTCTTATCCCTTAGAAACAAATTGATGCTTTTGCCAGGTTTCTTTAACAAACCATTTGTTTCTCTTAGATTGTATTGATACAGATTGCTACAGACAGCATGGTAATCCTCCTCATGATCTTCCAATACAATGTTCAATTCATCGTTAACAGCAGGGTTATTCATTTTTTTTGTCCTCACGATTTCATAGTATTTGTCTATGATTACATGTTAACAATGATCACCCTCTTTTTCCAATGATTTCTGAATACCCTTGAGGAATGAAAGCATAAGCAAAAAAGGCCGCCCTGCAGGCAGCCCTTTCCAACCTTATTTACGAACGGAGAGAATGAACTTCTCCAGCAATTCTGTATAGGTAATGCTGTGATTACATCCTTGGTTGTGAACAGGTAATAAACCTTCTTGTGTGTCGATGGTACTCTTTTATGCCGTTGCTTTTGATTGTAATATCTGATCATTCACAAATCCTTGTAAGAAGAAAAGCTCATTGTCATTTGCTTTCCGATCATTGGCTGCCTCAAATCGCTCAATCGCTTCCTCTAAAGATGTGGATTTTACAGCATTATTGGCCGAGATGAGCTCTCTCCAATACGTATCCATCTCCTCCACGTCACAGATCGACTCATGGCCAAGCAAGAAATGAACGGCATCATATTGCTGAATGTCCTCAATCATAGGCAATAACTTGTCTTGCTTAATATGATATAGCGAATTTGTAGTTGTGTTGTAAGCACTGTCCCCCAGAAAAATGACCTTTTCATCCGGAATATACACAACTGTTGAATCATCCGTATGCGTACTTCGAATGGTTTCCAAAATACACACTTTATTTCCCAAATCCACATGAAGTGATTTTTCAAAAATGATATCCGGGTGGCTTAGTTGAAAGTTTTCTCTGTCCGGCATTTCATGTTGTATCGTTTCCATGCACAGTGTGGTCATCTTCTTGGAATCCATATACTCCTGTAGAGAGTGGTCATCGTAAGAATAGTTCCGCCAATCATTCATCTTTTGGTTTGTTAGACTATTCATAACAATCGTAGCTTCGTATTCATTCATTCCTAAAAAATGATCCCAATGGGCATGAGTGATGACCACATATTTAACGGGCGGAACGTTTAACTTCTCTATCTCATGTAAGAAATCCCTTGCATGTTGAACCGAATTTCCAGCGTCAACGACGAGGCTGTATTTATCACCGCAAACTAACCCCAATGTCGGTCTTTCTTTATCATTTTGGTTAGATAGATAATAGATGGTTTCACTTAATTGATTTAGCATGTTCATTCTCCTCTATAATAAATTCTTGATCCATAAGAGAGAAAATCTGCATGCTTATTTAAATCAACATTTAGATTTTCTCATTTTATTTGTTTACCAATGGAATCACCTCCCTTGTTTACTCATGGATAGAAAATGTTAATTATATCCAAGCACTAAACGTTAGCTTAACTCATCTGATAAAAATATTCCATTAATTTTTCCTTATATGATAATTTCCACTCATAATTATAGGTAGCTCTAATGCAAAATAATCCCAAACCAAAAGGAGGATACAGGAAACTGTATCCCCCATCCTCCGTACAAGTCCGCCTTATTCTATTCGGCGGTTGGAACCCGCAAGCCCTCAATCAGGATAAACAACGTAAGTGCTTGTCCATAACCCATCGGACTGATCGGTATATCTTTATAAAACTGAGCATCCTGCCCCACAGGTGTACCATAGGACACCTGCTGTACAACACCGTGATCATCAATTTGTTTCAACACCGCTTCAAGCGCACTCAAGCCATTCTGGCGATAGGATTCATCCAGGTATCCATACCGGATTCCCTTGAGAATGCCGTATCCAATCGCTGCTGTTGCCGAGGTTTCTTTGTAAGATGCGGGGTCATCCAGTACGGTGTGCCACATGCCATCCTCACCCTGAAGCTTGCTCAGTGCTCTTACTTGAGCGGTTGCTGTATCCAGCAGATAGGCCTTGAGCCCGTCTTCGATCGGAATGATATTCAGGAAATCCATAACTCCCGCCGTATACCATGCATTGCCCCTTCCCCAATGAACAGCACCATAGTTATGATTTTCATTGAAATCCCAGCCATGATAGAACAATCCGGTTTTCTTGTTGTATAGATATTTGATATGCACAAGGAACTGTCGCTTTGCTTCTTCCACCATGTCCGGTTTCTTGAAGTATACCCCTGCCTTGGCCAAAAATAGCACCGTCATAAACAGGGTATCAATCAGAATTTGACCATCATTGGCGTCTCCCGTGATCATATGCTGAAACGCACCATCTCCGGTTCGCAGCAGTCCATCCATGATCCAATTGCTCCACTCCTCACAGACATGTTCGTACTCCCTGTTTCCGGTCAGCTCGCATAGTGAGATCAAAGTAAGGAGCGGAGCGCAGGTGTTCACATTTTTTTCCGGTAATCCTTCCATCAGCCTTGCATTGTACCATGATTCGAGAAATTCCAGCACTTTGGCATCCTTCGTTGCCTCATGAAGTTGAAGCAAGCCATACAGACCGACACCTTGCGGCCATTCCCATAGATGTATGTCGATTAATCCGATTGGAAACTGTTCATTGATGCTTGTGTTTTTCATAGACTCCATCGCTTGGGATACCTTGCTTATTCTCTCCTGCAGCACCATTTGATTCGGCATGTTGGTTCTCACTCCCTTGGTTTCTTACACACGATTCAGCGCTCCATGTCCAGTAACTTCAGTTGTCCCTTCACTCCATAACCTTCATGTACAATTTCCTTTTCTTGAATATGAAAAGGCTTGTTCATTCCCCATTGAATTGGACCATATACCGGGTCTGCTAGCGTGAGAGTTAAAGCTTGATTATCGAATTCCGGGCTGGCAGAACGAACTTGGTTGATAAAAGCGTCAAACGACCCGAATAGCTGTTCGCTTCCTGCTCTTATAATCCAGGCGTTACGCAAGCCAGGGGAAATAAGTTCGCGCTCTCTTGTCACTCCGTTGCTCTCCATACTCGTCCCGTTGGCCGCATATATGGCTGCATACCCCTTATCCAAACGGGCAAAATGCCAGTTCTCATGCTGTACCCATTCTGTGAAGGAGTGGGTAGGAAAATAAGCATGTGTCCAGTCAGCGGTCTGATCGGCAGGAATATCAAACATCATCAAAGCGATCCCTTCATGCTGAACAACATCGGGCAATATCCCATTCCCGGCCCAGAAGCAAGGCCGACCATCCCCATGCTTGTATATTTCTGCCGGATGATTCACCCAAATCTGCGCCTCAGGTGACAGAGATAAATGCTGAACGTGCTCCTGATAACCTGGCTTGCCTGGACGAAAGCGAATGATTGATGATAAGGAGTATTCATTTGTCCGAAAGTGATAGAGCTTGGCGTAACCTCCCTTGCCCTGCTGATTGGCGAACACCAATTGCTGATTTTCCCCAAGCAGCAGATGCTCCTGATATGCTGCTGGAGGACTGTAATCCGATATACTCAAGGCAACATTACTGATTGAATAATTGTTTACATTGCCAACGCCATAAGCGATCCAGCACATGGAAGTCGTTCCCGCTGCATAACTACCCAGCAGTTCCTTCTCATAGCTGCGCCCAAACGTTGTGGACACGACGCCTTGATGCATCTGAACGGTAATATAATAGAATAACAGGTCCATTGCCTTTTTGGCTTGCTGCCTGAGCTGTTCATTATGGGCAAATTCATAGATATGCAGCAGCCCAACCGCATCAATCGGAATGTATGCACTTGAATTCCATTCTGCCAATCCTTCATCCAAAAAGCGCTCGAACCATAATGCAAGCCTCTGCTCTGCTTTTTGGCGATGTACTTCACCGGATTCACCACTGTTGCTGAATGTTTCATCCCCAAACAACTGTCCGGCTAACAGCTCATTGGTGTGGAACAACAAGGCATGGTTCTCACTGAAGAACCACATCACATCATCGCCAGGTTCATCAATCCAATATCGATAGCCCAGAATACTTGCTTTTACCCGATCCCAGAACAATTCACTGAACAGACCGCTATTTCGCTCATCTCTCCAAAGACGGAACAGTCCCACCAGATAGAAGTCACTGCAATCCTTCCGTTGTTCAATCCCTTCCACACCTTCAAGCAGCATGTTCTCTGCTTCTTGCACATTGCCATTTGTTTTTAACATGGCGATAGCCGTATGAATGTTAGGACTGCCCTTCTCAGCAATACATTGCAGAGCCAGAGATTTGCGTGCTTCAATATCCGCAGTTTGCTGAGCAGCCTCATCATAACTGGTATCGTAGGATTGACAGCCGAACTTCTTCGTCAATGCTACGTTTGAAACTGAAATCGTCAGCGTGAAGTATACGTAATGATGACCAATTTCATTGGTATGTGCCAGAACCAGTTCCGTTTCCTTCTCAGCTATGTGTATTGTCTTGTTTTCGGTGCCATCAAAAAAATTGCCATACTGGATATCAATCTCTCTAACGATGTCCGGTAAGGGAAGCGGCAGCTTGAGCTTAATCTGCTCACCTCTGAAGAGATCCGAAGGAAAATAAGCCTGTTCGAGGGCTTGCTCTGCGGATTTTACAGACTCGGCCAAATGAGGAGCAATAGGCAGGGAAATCACCAATTCCTCGTCTCCCAGATATTCCACCGAAAAAGCATACATGGTATCCCGCTCAGCCAGATCCTCCCAGCAGGCATAGATTTCATTGATTCCGGCTACAAGTTCAGCTTTAATAACGATTTCCTGCTCCTTGTTACGCATGAGTGGCGCAAAATCCGTTACCATTTCCCCATTCATCCACAACGTCAGACTGCCATAGGTCTTAATTCGCAAAGAGGCGGTATGAGCAGTCGGAGAAATTAGTCTTGTCGCCGCGTAACTGCGCAGATGTGTCGGTACAAACCAGAATCCTGATTTCTCCACCCGTGGATTATTCCAAGGAGAATACAGTGCCCAAGGCATTCCGTTCTCTTCTCCAACAAAGTCGTCTCCCGGGCTAGGAAACTCGCTCCATTGATCAAAAAATCGGTTCACAGGCTGCGTTCTCCTATGTTCTACAAATTCCTTTCTGCATGGATTCTCATGAATAGCAAAACCATCGATAAGCCAATCATTAATATCTCCCTCCATCGTTGTGGGAACAAAGGCAACAGGCTTCGTATATATACCGCTGATCATCCAATGATTAATGACCTGATTGTGACCTAATTTCATAGGTTTATAATTCAAGGTATCCATCTCACTCCGGGTGGTATCTGACATTCAACTCATCCTTTCATTCCTGAAGTAATCATACCGCTGACAAAATATCGCTGGAAAACCATAAAAACAATCAGTACCGGAAGCATCGTGATTACGGACATCGCTAGCAAACTTCCCCAATCTACGTTGTATTCACCAATAAAATTAGAAAGCGCAAGCTGAATCGTATATTTCGATGGATCACTAATAGCAATTAACGGCCATACAAAATCATCCCATCTCCACATGAAGGAGAAGATCGCGAGCACCGCAAGAATCGGCTTCGCTATGGGTAGAATAATGCTCCAGTAAATTTTCCATTCGCCCGCTCCATCCATCCGGGCAGCCTCCAGCAGCTCGTCCGGTACGGACAACAAATACTGCCGCATAAGGAATACACCTGTTGGGGTCGCTGCTGGCGGGATAATAATCGCGAGCAGACTATTATATAACCCCAGTGCGCTCAGCACCTTGAATATGGGAATCATGATTACCTCAATCGGAATCATGAGTGTTGAGATAAAACCGATTAATATGATCGTGCTTCCGCGGAAGCGATACTTCGCGAGTGCAAAGCCTGCCATGGAATTGATCAATAACAGCAGCACCGTTGAGGACACCGTTACAATCGTACTATTCATAAAATACAAGCCAAAATCGCCTTTCCTGAATGCCTCCTTGAAATGCTCGAAGGTGACGGGCTGCGGCCACAGCTTGGGTGGGAAACTATACAGATCGCTATTCGTTTTCAAAGCAGAAATCACGACCCACAGGACAGGCAGAAGCCACACCACGGCGGCGACACTTAACATACTGTAGATGACAATTTTGACCATAGGCTTCATTACCATCAGACAGCCCCTCCTTTCGATAGACGGAATTGCAGCGCCGAGAATCCGCCAATAAGGATAAACAGCATCACCGACATGGCACTAGCCAGACCAAGCTCCTGTCTGTTAAAGCCGATCTCATAAATATATTGAACAATATAGGTGGTTTCTTTGCCCGGCCCACCACCTGTAAGCGCAAACATAAGTGGGAATGCTTTGAACGCGTCAATCAGAGTCAGCATCACAACAAGCAAGCTTGTGGGCTTCAAAAGCGGGAGCGTGATATAGCGGAACACCTTCATTCCCGTTGCCCCGTCCAAGCGGGCAGCCTCATAATAATCCGTAGGTATAGCCTGCAAGCCTGCAATAAAAATGACCATGAAAAAGCCTGCACGTGACCATACCGTCGCGATGATTACAGCCGTATTTGCCCAAAAGGAAGAGGTTAGAAAGCCGACCGGTTCCACACCAACCACGGTTAACAGATGATTCAAGATGCCAAATGAATCTCCGAAAATCCACTTCCAGGTCAACCCTACGATAATGTAAGAAATCATGGTCGGCCAGTAAAATACGGCCCTGAAGAAACCGCGCATTCTAATCTCGCGTGCAAGCAGTAAAGCAATGCCTAACGCTGCTGCATAGATTAGCGGGACAACAATTGCTGCATAAATCCCCGTTCGTCCGATGGTCGACCAAAATTCCCGATCCCCTATAATTTTGATATAATTGTCCAGCCCGTTAAACTTCATTGGGTTCAATCCATCATAGACATGAAAGGAATAGTAGAGGCCCAATAAAGAGGGAAATACGATAAAAGTGCCAAAGATCAGGAGGTTGGGAAGTATAAACAGATAAGGAGCAATAACGAGCTTCCTGTTCTGTTTTGCCAGCGTATTCCTGTTTAATCGTTGTCCTTCACTCATCTGCTTGCCCCTTCCTTATGCGTTATTCGAAAGGGGGGCTTTACAGGAATCGGTAAGCCCCCGTTATGTGAACTAACCAAATGGCTTTAGGTTTATTGACTGCCAATAGCCTCATTAATCAGTTTGGCTGTTCGATCCAAAGCCTCCTGCGGAGTTGCCTTGTCAGACAGAACGTCCATAATATTATTTTTCAAATCCGTTGAAATTTTGGATATAAGCGTTTGCCTAGACCAGTCATTCGCTGCAAGAGGCGAACTGTTCTTCAGTTCATCTGCGAAAATTTCAAACATCTCCTTGCCAAATTCATAATTCAGCACAGAGCTGTCCTTCCGTGGACTCATGAACAACGACTCCTGATTGTATTTGGAATTCACCTCTTTGGACGTTAGATATTCAATAAATTCTGCCGCTTCCTTCTCATAACCACTGCCTTCGAAAGCCATCAGGAACTTGCCGCCTGGCACGGAAGAACGTTGAGTTTCTTTCGGCATATAAGTGACGCCCCATTCAAAGTCGGTGATATCCTTGTAATTGCTGATCATCCAGTTGCCAGCCCAGTGAGTAGCCACCGTTCCGGAACGGAACAGGTTGTTCGGATTTTCCCCTCCGAGCCAAACGGATTCGGGCATGATCCCTTCTTGATGAAGCTGCTTGAACTTCTCCATGGCACGGATTCCGGCTTCATTGTTAATGGCCGCCGCACTGCCATCCTCTGTTAAGATGCTTCCACCATACTGGTACAAAAGAGTGGACCATCGATGCGGTGTGACATCCCATACCATGCCATATCGTGCCCCGCCTTTGTCCATAACCTCTTTTAACGCAGCGGTGTATTCATCCCACGTCCATACCTGGTCAGGAGAGGTCGGTACTTTGACACCCGCTTTATCAAATAAGGTTTTGTTATAAATAAGCCCATTCGCTGTGACATCCATAGGCGCAGCTACCAGCTTGTCATTCATAACATAATAAGGTTTAAGGGAGTCAATAAATTGATCCTTGAATTGATCCGCATTGCCCATGTAAGGTGTAAGATCAACGGCCTGATTAGCAAACGATCCCGTATCCGTGACCCGACTCAGGGCAGGAGGCTTTCCGCCGGATAACATCGTTTTCAATTTGGTTTGGATATCCTTGAAGCCGACTTCAATGAGATTGATCTTAACCTGGGTGTTGGTCTGCTCATAATCTTTGATGATTTCCTTGATGACTTCTCCTTCTTTTCCGTCAGAGAACCACAAGAAATCCAGAGTTGCTTGTTTTCCATTGGCACTTGTACCTGAATTCCCGCAAGCAGTCAGCACGATGAGTAACATGACCAATACCATGCTAGTGATGAGCTTAAACGTTGTTCTTCTTGTCATATCAACATCTCCTTGGAAGGGTTTAATGAATTTGGGCTTCCTTAAGCAATTCACTTTTACGGAATGCCTGTGGTGATACACCCACATATTGTTTAAAGGCCCTGCTAAAATATACCGGTGTGTTAAAGCCCAGTGTCTCTGATATGGACAAGATCGGCGCATCCGTAGACAGCAACATTTTTTTGGCCTCAGCAACTCTTTTCCGTATTACATAATTGCTTATCGTATATCCCGTCGTCTCTTTGAAAGAATGACAAATGTAGTACTTATTCAAGTGGAGTGTTTTGGACAGTTCATCCAAAGAGACACTCTCCGTGTAGTTCTGGTTTAAATAATGAAGAACCCGGCTTACGCTTGTCTGCTTTTGGGAAGAAAATAAAATATCATTTACGGATCGCTCACTGGTCATTTTCCGATAAATCCGCAGTAGCAATTGGGTAAGACTCAATTTGACCATGGTTTTGTATCCTGTATTTCCGGCATCCATCTCCTCTTTGATCCCCTTAAATATACCTGTGATATGCTCACGTTCCTCCGGGGGCCAATGCACCAATAACCCATTGGGATGACGGAATATGGACATCAGATTCTCCAACTGACTGACAGCAAGCATGTCCAAAAGCAATAATTCCGTGAAATTGACGAAACTTCGCTTGTACACGATTTCTCTTGAAGGATTGATTCGGTGCGGCACACCGCCTCTGAATATAAACATATCTCCGGGCAACGGCTTATATATTCGGTCACCGATTAAAAAGGTTGCATCTCCTTGAATAAAATAATGTATCTCATACCCATTATGCGTATGAACAGGCCATTCATCCTGAAAATTATCTGCTTCTGATCGCACATAAACTTCATTTTCTTGCAAAGCAATATTCGTCGGGGTGTGTATGGTTAGCATCAGTAAAGATCTCCCTTCCCAGAATATAAAAAGCAATATAGTTTAATAATTTACAATGATAGCGCTTTACAATGAATTGTATCACAGTTATTTCGATCTAATCTGAACTATATTGCTGTATTGTTGATCACAATTGTTGAAAATGAATAGAAAGGAATTCATAGGGATTCGAAAGATGGAAACAAAAAAACCGCTGTCCAGCCCATAGGCTATCACGCGGTCAATAAGAAACATTTGGATAATCATCTTAAACGACTTGAAGGCAACACCAACATATATGCTTGCGCTTCAAAAGCTATTATTCGATGTTCTATCAATACTATAGGTTCGATCATAGATTCGGTTTTTTTCTATGAGCTGTTAGCTGTTCAAAGGAAAAGGCAATACGAATCAACACCGATTCACTAAAGGCTTTACCTGCAAATGTGATTCCAAATGGCCTTCCACTTTCCTTATATCCCGCAGGTACAGCGATCGATGGATACCCAGCTCTTGCACAAAGATCAGCACCAGCATAAGAGGGGAAAACAATGGCGTCCAGTCCAAAGTTATGTAAAGCATAATCAATGCCGTTATTTTGCGAATGATATAGATCCGTTATTAACTCCAAGATGTAATTCGAATTATTTAATGGATTATTCAACTGTTCTCTATATTCGAGATGGTTTTGCCCATATTTTAAAGCCCTTTCTGCATTTTGCTTATTCCACTCGATTAATTCACTGAGGGTATGGACAGGTAAATGCGATGGAAGACTTTGCAGATAATGTTCAACGCTATGCTTAAATTCATGATTCAACTTGTTCCACTCCCACTTCCGGTCAAACGATGGGATGTCTATATCTTCAATAATATTAGCCCCAGCTTCTTTGATCTGGGTTACAGCGTTTTCAAATAGAACTTCATCATATTCTTCGTTATCTCGATATCGTGTAAGGGGGGCTTTTCTAAAGATGCCTATGTTTGCATTTTTCAACCCATTGAGGTCTAAACATGTTGTGTAGTCTACTGTAGAATACGGATTTTTCCAAGTAGCAGGGTCCTCCTCGTCTTTTCCTGAAAGTATTCCTAGTAGGATTGCTGCATCTGTTACAGTCCTTGCCATTGGACCAGCAGTATCTTGCGAGTGTGAGAACGGTATTATTCCACCACGGCTTATTAAACCTACAGTTGGCTTTATACCAACAATAGAGTTCTGAATGGATGGACTTAATATGGAACCAGATGTTTCGGTTCCTACGGAAACCATCGTAAAGTTAGCAGCTACCGCAGCAGCAGAACCTGTACTTGAACCCCCTGGAAAAAAATCGCCATAAGGATTCAAAACTTGTCCACCTCTGGCGCTGTATCCTGCCCACATATCCGAAGACATGCCATTTGCCCATTCTGTCATATTTGTTTTTCCAAGTATGATTGCCCCAGCTTCCCTCAGTTTAGTAACAAGAAAAGAATCCTTAGAACTAATATGGGTTTCCAAAGCCAGTGCTCCAGCAGTTGTATGCATTCTGTCGTTGGTTTCTATGTTATCTTTCAACAGAACCGGAATCCCGTGTAAAAGTCCTCTCGGTCCCACTGATTTCCTTTCAGCATCCAAGCCCTCCGCAATAAAAATCGCATCCGGGTTTATTTCCAAAACAGAATTGATCTTTAGCCCATTTTGGTCATATTGTGCAATACGATATAAGTAATTCAGAACCAGGTCTCTTGAGCAAAGCTCTCCCTTTTCCAGGGCAGCCTGTATTTCAAAAATCGTGTTTTCCTCAACATTAACATGGTTCAGTTCAGATAAATTTTCCATACCCTCACCTCTTCTTTGTGCCTCAACTTATTACCATACCGCTTTCTCATCTTTCTTTAGTGAGCGTCATGATACCATCTTCGAAGTTGATTAATGTGGGCTTGATGGTAACGACTATGGTCAGCGATATGCCATATACCCCAGCGTATGGTCGCTTGCTTCTCATTCTCATGTCCAAAAGTGACAAGCCTCGCTAAATCATCATCCTTTAAATGTGAACACGCGTCCTTCAACATAGCTATGACACCTTTATATGTCGACATAAATGTACTCAAAGATATTCCTTGAATCATCGGAAGTCTGCCATTTTCATCAATCATAGGGCCATGTTGCTCTCTTAAGGTCTGAGGAAGTGGTAGTCCCTTTATTCGATAAACCCAATTCAGATCGACGTAGGTAATATGTTTTATTAATTGAGCAGTACTATTGAAGTTGTTATTAGGTCCTTTATAATCTATTTCATCTTGCGACATACCGCCCGTGATTTGTTGGAGTCGTTGGCTGTTTTCTTTCACCGCAGAATATAACAACCCAACAACAGGTGACATATTGGCTTCGCCTTTTAAATCGTAAAGCACCGTAACTCCTCCTTGATGTTGTCTTCATCGTTCTTCCCTTAGAATCTCCTTGATTTCTCTTAATTCTTGCAATATTTCTTTGGTGTACTGGTTACTCTTAGAATTATCCATTCCGATTTTCACAACAAAAATACCAAGAATCAAAGACACTACCAACATTAATATAGTCCCAATAATAACCTTCCTTTCCTCATGCAACAGAAACCCTAGAGATTAAAAAGAGCGAAGCTGTCCCGTCCAAAAGATTCTCTCGGATATGTTAGTTGATTAATTTAACCGTGACTACTCATGTACAGGAATATACATCGTTTGTATCTCTTGAACACCGGGAACAAATCCAAGATTAAAATAGACAGACTCTGCATCATTGCCTTCCATGACATATAACCTTAGAACTGGATACTTGCCTTTTAGTTCAGTCAGGGCTCTTTGCAGCATGCGTGTAGCAAGTCCTTTCCCTCTGTAAGCGGGGTTGACTCCGATGCTATATACTGCTGCTTGATTGTCCTGCAAACATAGGCGACAGTTGGCTACGAGCTGTCCAGTAACCTTATCATATACAAGTGTAGAAGCTTGAGTTAGGTCCTCATTCGTATAATGGACTTCTTCGTTCGGGATAAAGTCTTCAAGGGATGTCTTCTTTCTGCGTAAGGCTTCGAAACCGCCTACAAAGCTATCGAAGTCACACTGAGCAATTTCATCTTCATTTATGTATTGCTTAGTCCCCATTTCATTCTCGATAATTTCGGGGCTCTTAACTATAAAATCATGATCCCAATGCACATTGAAATGATCTGTCGGGCGCTGCATCCAGCGACATCTGAACTCATCTGGCCAGAATCCAGCCCTCGTAAATAAATGTACTTGATCGGGGAGAATTTCATATATCTTAATACGTTGAGTTGGATCAGACCATTTGATGAGTATTCTTTTAAGAAGCTTAAGTACCTCAAATGAATCATTGAACGGGGGAATAAAGAATAGATGATATAACGAATTAGGTGCCATCCTTACCCCACCGATTTTTGACTCTCCTTTATAAATCCAGAAAGAGTTATTCCGCGAAACAGTGAAGTAATCTTCCTCTCTAAAAAATCCAGTATAGGCCATATTATAATAGACGGAACAATACAGTCCCCATTCTTCGGGCTCAGCCTTTTGAATGGAATATTCATTTGATAAATTATAAGAATTAAGTTCCTCGGACCAATGATTTAATTCCACGCGTTATTCCTCCTCATTAATGCTAACTACCTCTAAAATATTTCAAGCGTGTGTGATCTAACCATTTCAAGTCCCCTCCTTAAATAACATGTCCTTTACTATCTAATAGATCAATTCCGTCATTAATCTTATTTTTCAGCAGCTCATGAAATTTCCTGTCTTCCTTCTTTAAATGCTCCTCAAGAAAAGCAGAGATATACTTATTAATCGTGGAATGTTTGTGTTCTATCCCATCTTCGTTGTAATGTATCGGAATATCGCTAAAAGTCATATGATGAGCACCGTTTAGTTTAATAAATGAGCTATTCAGATCACTCGAGTTAAACAAAGACTCATACCCACTCAGTAACAAAGGCAATAGGTCTGGAGAAATTTCATTTTCCAGTTCTTCAAACGAGCATTTCTCTTGCCGAGCTACCAATAGCGGAACAGTTACTCTCTCTTCCTTACTTGTCTTCATTAAATGGAAACTAGGATCTAATAGAATGCTAGCCTTAATTCTCTTTTCTCTTTTAAGCAATTCATAAGCAGCAGCCCCACCTAATGAATGACCAATGATCCCCATTTCATTTACATCCACTATGGCCTTAAGATCCTGATCTGAATTCAAGACCTCATCTACATTTTTCAAAACCCAACTGATATCTTCAACTCTAAGCTTCAATAATTGTTTCCAAGAATGAATATCTAAACTGTCTATTTCGGATATCTCATTGGATTGTTGGATAAATCGACCGTCAGGAAAAATGGAAAATATAGATTCATGAGTGGCTCCTATGGTAATGACAACAAATCCGCACTCCACTAAATGCTCTACACAAAAGGAATACATATCTCTAACTACACCAAAAGCCGGAGCTATAAAAATAATGGGACAGTTTTTAGCAGTAATATCAACACTCTCATTATTATGTATTTTGGTATCCAGATTACGAATGTAATCCTTATCTACTCCCATACTAGAGAGCATATCAATAGAGGAAGAGATATTAGGTTCAAATAACGAAATATACTTCGACTCATGCTCCACTGGATTGGAAGGATAGTATATACTAATGAGCACTTCTCTGGTTTCCTTACTAATAGGATCAATACGTGATTCTTCCTTTAAAACAAAAACCTTTCTTCCAACAGTCATTGCATTCACCCTTATACTATTTTTTCGTCACCACAACGCATAAGTGGTGAGGGCATCTTATAACGTGCACCTTATGGTTCTGGATAAAGGTCTGTTGATAAATATCGTTCCCCTGTATCCGGAAATAGAACAACGATACTTTTATTTTTATTCTCTGGCCTTTTTGCAATTTGCACTGCTGCATATGCAGCAGCACCAGACGAAATACCAACTAATAACCCTTCGGATTTAGCTAAAAAACGTGCTGTTTCAAATGCATCTTCATTTCTTACCTGTACGATCTCATCAACTACAGATCTATTAAAGTTGTCGGGAACAAAACCGGCACCAATTCCTTGAATGGTATGCACTCCTTTAGTTCCTCCAGAAAGCACCGGGGAATCCGAAGGCTCTACAGCTATAATCTTCACATCTTCTTTTCTTTGTTTAAGTGCTTCGCCAACTCCTGATATGGTTCCGCCTGTACCAACTCCACCAATAAAAATATCCACTTTGCCTTCGGTATCTCTCCAAATCTCTTCTGCGGTTGTTACCTTATGTACTTGTGGATTTGCTGGATTTTTAAACTGTTGAGGTATAAATGAATTAGGGATTGTAGCCGCAATTTCTTCAGCCTTTTTGATGGCTCCAGACATTCCTTCTGTGGCAGGTGTAAGAACTAGTTCAGCCCCCAAAGCGATCAAAAGCTTCCTACGTTCTACACTGAAACTCTCAGGAAGTGTTATGATTAATCTGTATCCTAATGCTGCAGCTGCAAAAGCAAGCCCAACACCTGTATTTCCGCTCGTTGGTTCTATGATCACTGAATTTTGGTTAATTAACCCCTGCTCTTCAGCGTCTTTAATCATTCCATATCCGATTCTATCTTTTACACTACCTGCTGGATTAAAGTATTCCAATTTGGCAATGATTTTCGCCTCAACTTGATACTTTCTCGCAAAATTAGAGAGCTCCAATAGTGGAGTATTACCAATTAGATCTGTGAGATTCTTCGCGATGTTGGTCATAATTATACCTCCAAAATACATTTCCAACTAAAATAGTTGGTTTTAATATCACGTTATCATGTATGGTAAAAAAATACAACTGTTGAAATTTTACTTTATGACACAGGGAAGCAAGTGCTTTTAGACTGAGTTTGAAAGATTGGTATAATAACCCCATCTAAAAATAGAATTCACAGTTCCAATACTGTTATGAGCTCGTCGTGGCACACTTCACCATTTTCATGGAATCCAAAGCTCTCATATAGCTTTTTGGCAGCCAAGTTATCGGGACTATAAGGAATCCAACAATAACGTGCAGGACCAGCTGGGAAAGTTCGAATAAACTCCAATATTTTCTTTAATGCTTCCCGGCCATAGCCCATGCTCTGATGATGCTTGTCAATCATAAGTCGCAAAATACAATAGCTATGGTCAGCAATGACAGGAAGATCATAACCCGTGATTCCGTAAGTTATCATTACAAAACCTACAGGCTGCTCATCTGCGTAAATGGCAAGCGGAAACGGTGAGCCACCATTGGTTGCAAGAACATAACATGATGCTACACTTGAAAGGTTTGATGCAACGTATTGTCGCTGCTCTTCTGAAACTTCCAGGTTAAATATAGAACGTCGGTTCTCTAGCGTTATTTTTCTGAGCGTAATCATGTGGACCCTCTCCTTTCTTCACCAAAAATAGTAGGTTTAAGCGATTTCAAGATAATAACCAGGTTCATTCTTATTAGATCTTCTTTCTCATATACAAAGCTATTTCTTCCTTTTGGCTATGATTATTCGAATATAGTGATACATCAATTCCTTCTATTTGATAACCACATTGCATGTAAAAATGAATGGCTGGAACGTTCGTATTCTGGGTTTCTAACGTGATCGCTCTGAAGCCCCGTTCCTGGGCAATCTCATTGACTTTATTGATCAACAGTCTCCCATATCCTTTTCTTATGTATTTTTCATTCACCTGAAGATGCCATATCATCAGCGTATTATTCCAAGTTTGTGGTTCAGAAATGGCGAGCGCTATGATTTTCCCATCTATATATATTCCATAAGAATATCCCAGTTGTATGATTTCTTCATATCGTTCCAAATCATCTGTACTGTTCAATTCTTCTTTTTCGTAGATGTCATCCAAATTTATTAACGTTAGATGCATACTAAAGGAAGCTTGTGTCTCTTTTTTGGTAAGCTCATATTTTTGAGTGGATTTATAACCAAAGCTTCCAAGTTGAAGCCAATCTTCATTAGATAGATTCTCTATTTTTTTGATCTCCATTACATCACCCCAGAATTAAAATACTTGGCTATTCGCTTATAAAGTTGTTTCATTCTTGCTTATATCTCTTCTTTCGACCTTAATTTCCATATTCCTGCACCCCTACTTATTGTTTCCTATCAACATAATTATGGAATATCAAAGAAAATAATAATAATCCCGACAGGACAAACCTGGCGGGATTTCGTTTGCATAGATATCGAAAGACGTTTTTAGTTGTTACGTAGCAACCACATGGTTCATTTCTTCACTTGTTATAAAGTCAGAACGATTCACGTAATACAAATCATAGATTTGTTCCGTATTGTTTATTAACTTATACACTTCGTGGTATATATCAGTTGCTAATTTGACATAAGGCAATTTTCCAACCGCTTTCTTGGATCGAATGTTTTGTTTTCGAATTTTAAGAAATACCGTTTCAATTTCATGTTGAAGAAATAACTCAGCGAAAAAGGCTTCCTTTGCTCGTTGATTGTAACCTTTTCCGAAATAAGGTGCTCCAATCCATGTCGCAAGAAAACCTGTCTTATGTTCCATGTGATATAAATCAATGGTTCCGATGGGATGTCCCAGCTCATTAAGGATCGTTCTGGAAATACATGTGTTTTGCTCTTCTTCATCGATCACCTGTTTGGTTGCAAATAAATATTCTTCATAAGATCGGCACTTATGACGAACGTATGGAAAAACAGCGGGGTCCACCATCAAATCATACAGTGAGTGGCATTCGTGCAAGTCTCGTTTTTTCAACATTTAAACAACCACCTAGTCCTGTTAGTTCGCTGAGTCAAACAAACTAAGTATATAAAAGGACGTGTGGAATTTAATGAATTCTGCATTGCTTTTATGTAAAATCCTTCATAGAAATGTTTTCCAGATTACATGCATAAACATATCTTTTTTTTGCCATATAGCTTAAAGAAATTAACATGCCAACTAAGGACAGAATCCGCTTGCTGCTTGATCGTTTCAGGTTTGACATTCAAATCCATCTACCCAACTGAATTTGTCATTCGATCATGGATTCAGCGATATTCAGTACCCATTCTAGCGACATATCGCTTACTATGATCTCATATTGCAATGCCTTACCACCCGCATCTTCTTCAATCCAGATCAATTGTCTGTTCTCAGCATTGGAAATATAATACGCCTCATGACCGCGCACATCCAGTTTCTCGATTTTGAATGATTCCGTATCCGGTACATGAATTCGGCTCTTGGTAGTGCCAAAAACGTGAAGCATAAACACTCCCCGATCCGATTGATATGTGATGTTGATGCCTGTAATAACATGATTAGGTTTTAAATCTCTTATCACGACATTGCTTCCGGTCCTTTCGCTTTCTTCAATCATTTCATTTATTTCTTGGTCGGACAGGTTATCGAAGCCGTGAAATACTTTAATATCTTGCACAACCGAGCACGTTGGAAAACGGGGTTGCCAAGGGTGCAGCTTTTCTCTCAAGGCGCCAAAATCTCCCTCCCAATCTCTGGCTGCATAACTCGTTTGTTGAGAAAATTTGTTGTCCTCGGCGTTAGAGATATAAATGCCTTTTCCATCACCTGGCTTCAGATCCATAATAATTTGATGTACCATGCCCTCATCTTCACTAGTCTGAAACTGAATTTTCCCAATTACATCTCCACTCTTGTTTTTAATATCCATGCCTTCAACTCCTCTTTTCAAAGTGTTTTTTTGCGAGAAACTTGGTCATACCACTCAGTTGTTTGCTTCATTCATTTATTCTCGATTACCAGGCCAACTCCTTTCGTTGATCAAAAACAAATTCGCTAACAGCATTTCATGCCCATGGATAATTTTTTTGGTACGAGGAAACATTATTTATACTACTTATCCCTGGGAGTGATGTTGTTATGCTGTACCTTATCAGCTTTGTGCTCATGTTTGCTGGCTTAGCCTGTATCAACATTATTTTTTCATATCAAAGCAAGCATATTGACACTCAATTCTGGTCTACGTTTAAATTCCATCTTTGGATGCTGCCTTTGTTTCTCGCTGCTAATCTAAGCGTAGGGTACGGCATCAAATTTGGACTGAAAGCGGTTAGTCAACTGGGCTATGTTCTGGTCATTGCCAAATGCATAGAAGTGCTCATCTCCATATGGATGGGATACTGGTTTATGAAGGAGATCCCTACCTGGAAAACGTGGATTGGGCTTGTGGTCATCATCATCGGTGTTGTACTGGTTAAGCAGAAATAGGAGGTGCAAAAAGGGAGAGCTGCATTGTTTAGAGGGACATAACAGCACGATGCCACACTTGAAGATTTTTCTCAAATTAGGGATCTACCCGATTCTTTTCACAAGAAAACCTATCCTAAAGTTGAAACGTTTTTCAACCAGCCCCACACTGGCCAACTCAGATGGGGGCGATTTTTTACGTACTAGTTACACAATGTCTTTAAAATGGTCTTCTCTCTGTCAACGGTCGATTCAAAGAAATCTTGCTTAATATCTTTTCGAAATACTTCCTTATATCTATCTCTACCAATTTGATCAAAACGTTCTTGTACTCGCATGACATGTTCGTTGTCAGACTTGATCTTCTGCTCAATCTCTTCATACTGTTCAAACGTATCGTATTCCCACATCGCAAAAATCTCACTGGTTTCATCATCCATATGCTGATGCCATCTTCCAATCAATCTCGCTCCGTACTTGAGTTGTGAAGGTAATAGAATATCATTAAATAAAGCATTAAACTCTTCTACGAATGAAGATGCTACAACATATGTCTTCCTCCGATATATCATCACTGCACCCCTCTCGTTAAATTAAAAAACGAACCGGTAAACCATTTCACCATCATATACATCTCCGGTCTCTGAAAACCCCATTTTTTCATATAGCTTTCTGGCGACTTCATTTTCTGCACATACAGTTAAATTCAAACACTTGCTATGGACATAGTTCTCTTTTATATGGCTAATTACCGAATCTATCGTTGCTTTTCCATATCCCCTACCTTGATAACTTGCATCGATCATAAAACCATTCAACCAATAGGACCAAGCTGTTGTTTCATCGACAGTGATCATAACAAAACCCACTAACATATCCTCCGTATTATATATGCAAAATGGCAGATACTTGTACTCATCCCCATCGGGACGAATGTGCACTTTCGCTAGAGACACGGCTACTGATGGAACATAATGATTTTGATTGGCATGAACTTGTATGTTTAATGCCTCTTTCCAGTTCTCTCTTGTAGTAGGTATTAATCTGATCACAATAATATCACTCGTTTCATTTCATTTTTTTATTTGGATTAACTCCAATCATCAAAATGCTTCTCAAGGAACCTTACTTCCTTCTCATAATGAGCCAAATGACCCTCTTCAATCATTTTGATAAAAGCTATTTCTCCAGACGCTGCCCGATCAGATAGTGTGGTACACATGAAATGAATTCGAGAAATCACCCACTCCTTCAAATCTGTCGGCACATCCATATCATAAGCCTTAAAAAATAATGCTATACGTCTTTTTCGCTCAGATGCATGGTCCTGTTTATGATATGGAACGACTTCTCTTTCATCTTTCCCCGGTGAAAAGCCTGCAAGCGGTACGGCTGTATACAATGTATATACGATATCCCATAGACGAGGACCAGGCCCGGCCATGTCAAAATCAATGATTCCTACAGGAAGCCGTTCTTTAAACACAACGTTATACAATGCAAAATCATTATGACACACAACTTCATGCTGAGCACTATCTGAATACGCGTTGGATGAAGGCGAAAAAGCTGTAAAATCCAACGTTGCATCATGATAACTTCTCAAAAGTTTAGCGAGTTCGGTTAACGTCTCATCCGACCACATGTAGCGTTCAATTTCTGGATACTCATTTCCCGAAACTACGCCTTCGATATAAGAAAGAACTTCTCTCCCCTGCTCATCGCGTCCCAAGTATTTGGGGGAATTGGGGTAGCCAACCTGTTCAAGATGTTTAAGCAATGCATGTACATATGAATTCGGTTTAGCATCACGACGAACTGTATTTCCAACTTTCGTAACCTTGTTCACATTGCCTCCAGCTAAAAGTTCCTCATGCTCTGACAATTGTACACCTCCTTGATCAGTAATCTGTATCCATTCTAGCTTGGCCTTTAAAGTAAATATCTGGGGTTCAAGTAAAACATTATTATGGATAACTTTTTCGATTTCCATCTCCCTATTCCTGCATAAAAATCCCGCCAAGGTAAACCTCGACGGGATTTCATTATAAAGAATCCGCATAGTTTCATCCAAACCATTCATTAACATTCAAATAACCACTTCGGATTTTTAATTTATCTCCAAATAATCAAGGTAAACATCCCATGTTCCGTCATCCGCTGTCACAACAAGCTGAATCTCCTGGTTTCCGGTCCCATGACTGATATTGTTAAGGGTATAGACCGCAGGACTGCTTCCGCCGAAGTAAAAGGTTCCCTTCGTCTGGCCGCCGATCTTCAAGTCCACTCTGGCCATGTTGGAATTACTTGATGCCCCGCGGAGTGAAAAATTGTGGGTGCCGCTTGCAAAATACTGCGTGTATTTGACCAAATCGTTATTAGCGTACAGAACAACTCCGTTAAATGGCGAGCTGATATTGCCGGTATACTGACCGCCTTTGGTCATATTCTCGGCTTCCACTTTTGTTCCGGTGCTTGGAGGATTAGTCGTGCCTCCATCAGGGGCAACCGCCCGTCCCGTACTCGAAGAGATCATGCCGGAGCAAAGGCCGCGGCTCTTCAGATTTTGCGCAATCTGCGGAATCGCTTGCAGTGTCGTCTGGTATTGATCATGCATCAGAATAACGTCACCACTTTGCATCCTGTTCACTGCGGCTACGATCTGGGCGGTGGTGGCGCCATTCCAGTCCTGGGAATCCACGTTCCACAGCACTTCGGTAAGACCGCTCTGGCTGATAACGGATTTCAAGGTTGCGTTGGTCGCGCCGTAAGGCGGTCTGAACAGCTTCGGTGAAGTTCCGGTAATCGACTGGATCGTCTGCTGTGTCCGAGTGATTTCCGAAGACATCTGGGAGCTGCTTAATGTTGTCATATTAGGATGCGTGTAGGAATGGTTGCCAATCCACATACCCGCGGCCACCTGCGCACTAACCAGAGATTGATTGTTTTGCGCGTTCTGTCCCACATTGAACATCGTTGCACGCAAGCCTGCCTGCTTCAGTGCATTGAGCACGTTTGTTGTGTTATTGCTTGGACCATCATCGAACGTCAAACCTACATAACCGTTCGGACAACTGGCATCGGCCGCGTTAGCTGAAGGCAGGTTCGGGATAGTGAACAACGTGCTCAAGAGCGCAACAGACATTACTGCCTTTACAAGTTTTGCTTTGAACATTATAAATACCTCCTCTTCAATATCATGCCAGTATCGTTGTCCGCGGCACTCCCAGCCGCTTCAACTCTCTCAACTACACTATGGAATTTGAATTTGGCCTCCTCTCTTTCTATTTTCCAACCCTTTAAAAAAAGCGCTTTCATAAACGTGAATGCTATTTTCCCTTTAGGTCGAATGAAAGCATTTTCTTCCAGGTGAATCCAGTATAAACGATATGTTCACTTAAAGTAAATTGAATTTAATCCAAATTATTCTATTTATTCACACCATTCTTCCCCTTGGATACCTCAAGGAAGCCCTTATTGTATACCTTGCATAATTGCATTAATAATGCCTTGCTGGGTTACGGTGTTGTTGGATCGGTTGAACAGACCAAATCCATGCTGTCCATTGTAGCCGTTATCCCAATATACCGGAACCATTTTGTACGATTTAGCTTTTTTGTAACTGCTTTTGCAAATGCGGCACGATATACATTGTTTGTGGAATCATATGCTGCTTTGTCAATCGCGCCAAATTCGCCGATTACGACAGGATAACCTTGAGTTACAAATTTATCGTACATGGATTTGAACTGCGATTCCAGATAGTCCTCTTGCCCCCACGTTGACTTCTTGGCAGGATTGGTGGCAGTGGCTCCCCATTGCGCTATATTTCCGTTTTCCTCGCCTGCAAAATCCCAAGGAGAGTAATAGTGAGCCGAGATCATAATGCGTTTCTGTGAACTAGGGATCGTAGAGGATCTGTACGTGTCTGTTGGAAGATCGAAGCCATAATTGCCAAATTTATTGGCGATTTGCCGCCGATGCCCGACTGTTCCAACCGGTAAAGACCACTGATGCCAACAAAACCAGAGCTAAACTGCAAACGCCGTATTTCTTCATTTTCATAAGCATGTCCAAACCTCCGCTTATATTATTGGTCGTGCAACAAGCAGAACATTTACCATGAACAGATAAAGCCAAAGATACTCTACTTCCATGCCTCCCTTCTATTGTGGGTCATAATCAATGATCAACTCCTATCTACCAGTTCCCATGACGGATAGAAAGGTAGCAAGGTCATTCCTCACCAGAACTAGTCTTCCGGAAAAACAAGTCCCCCTATGATCGATTTTGTGGGTACCTATTTGTTTTATCCTTTCTGGAATTCCCAGGGAATCCAGCAACCAATAGTACAAATCCGACGAAAAATAAGAAGTATACGAGAAAACCCGTGAAACCATTATCGTTTGCGGGGATTAACTCGCGCGTTGTCCCACCTGAAGCGTATCCCGCTTCCACTATGGCCATAGAAATTCTTACCTAGATTCTATCTAAGGTTGAAATAAAAATACTGCTAATCATGAGAACCGCACCCAGGATTTTATTTGTATTGTTCATGAGCTGCCTCCTATTTCACTCTGATTCTTATCTTTCAGTCCATGCTGTTCGGATATATCCCAACTTCATGCCGACATGCTCCATATTGCGATGGCTTTGAGATAAAAATGAACATTGCCCTACCACCAGATTACATTCCTTAATCAAGGCTTCCGTTATTCTTCTATTCAAAAGCTGCTGATGTACCCCCTGATTTCTAAACTCAGGTAATGTTGCTGCAAAGGTTAAGGATGCCTTTTGATTCTTAATAAACAGAACACTTACCGCTGCAGGGACATCATTGACATATGCGATGTAAAATTTCCACCCTGGACGGTGATAAAGAACCTTATTATTCTGGGCGACATAAGGGATACCGTCATCCGACAAACCGGTCCCCCTGCAATGGATGGTCGCGTATAGCTCGAATTGATCCTCTTCAAGTTCTTGAATTCGGATATGTTCTGAGTGATTCTTTTTTTCTTCAGGCTTGATGATCAGAGATGAATGAAATCCCGCTGTATACATGCCTATATCGGTTAAGCGTTTCAAGAAGTTCTGATCCACCACAGATGGAATGACTTCGAACTGAACCTTTCGACCTCGCTGTCTATAAAAATCAATGATAGCATCCAGGTGTTCCAGTTCATTATTTGTTAGCCCCTTCACCGTATTGAACGTGGGCCATGGCATGGTCTTACTGTAGAAACACATGGCATTTCCAAATTGCTGAATCTCAATTCCTTCTGGATTAGAGTCCCGACCTTGTATAGCAAGCATCCGATCTGTCATATAATCGATTTCCGAGAGTTCAATTTCTTTAATCAGATCTAAGGATGGAATCAGTGTATTCATATATTACCTCCATTAAAAATAACAATAGAATTTGCATATGGTTTTATAAAAAAACAGAAAGTAGTCAAGCAATTTCTAACACTACATCCATAAAAGTAAAACTTTTCCATATGGTTTAATTTTCAATATGTAACCCTCCGCATTGGGTTGAACTTTATTTTTTCACTTTATTTCTACTACTCCGTAGTAAATCAGATCCTCATATCGACCTTCTTTCTTGACATGATCCCTCAGTACGCCTTCTTTTATCATGCCAATCTTCTGTATAACTTGTCCGGATGCCGGGTTAGAAGCAAAGTGTCGCGCATATACCTTATGATATTTTTTCACATCAAAAGCGAAGTCTAACATGGCTTTAGCCGCTTCCGTTGCATAACCTTTTCCCCAAAACGGATGACCCACCCAATAAGATAACTCCCCGTTATCGTAACGTTGTTGATTAGATAATGCTATTGCCCCGTATAAATCACCTGTTTTCCGATCACAAATAGCAAATTCATAACATTTATCCGCATTAAAATTTTCGTTATGGTGCTCTATCCAAGACAATGCACAATCTAATGTATATGGGTAGGGTAATGTGAGGGTACTTTTATAAATGTTGTAGTCATTACATAGTCTCGTAACGGTTTCAGCATCTGCTTTCGTAAATAATCTTAACAGCAACCTCTCTGTGGCCATCGTTTTATTGAGATCGTCGTACACCATACTATCCCCACCTTTTTTTATTAAAATGGATCATTGCACCTTCAAAATGACTGATTTCTGCTTATTTCAATTTTATTTTATATACTACTTCACCATCCTGATTTTCAAATGCCTGATCAATAAATCCTATATTCTCATATAACGCTCTTGCATGAGCATTACTTTTTTCTACGGTTAGTGAGATGATTTGGCATTGTGGATGCTTATCCTGAATACTTTCCAGTATCGTATAAAGTGATTTCCTTCCTAATCCTTTTCCTTGATAGTTCTTATCTATTTGAAATCCTCCAATCCAATAATTATCAGTACTAGCTGGTGTGTAGGATAAATAGAAAAAACCGAAAGCTTTATCGCCTTTGCGCAAAAGATATGGATCAAAAGCTGCATCCCAAGGTTTCACGTAGGCATATGCTAAAGATTCGATGACCGTCGGAACAAGATTGACTTGCGTTTCAAGTAGAGATATTGCGATCGCTTCTTCCCAATTCGTTTTATCGATTGGCTCTATAGTAATTGGATTCATTCAAATATCCCATTCGTTTGCCGAATTATATTTCGTTGGAGTAGATTAATGACTTACTTGAGTCCATATTGTTTTGCTATGATTCAAGATACCTTCACCCATATGTTATTCAGAGAACTCAACTAGAATGGGATGAGTGCTCTCATCCAATGCTTTGTGAATTCTCTCCTTGAAATTCCCCCAGGTTATCATTTCATTGGCTTGTTCTAGTGTAAAAAAACCAACCTCATCACTTTCACTACTTGTAGTTAGAGTTCCTCCAATCGGTTTTCCAGTGAATATATGGTTACACACTCCCCGCGTAGTATTCTGATATAGGCCACAAAACTTAATAAGTTCAATATCAATTCCAGTCTCTTCCTTCACCTCTCGAATAGCAGCTTGTGTGATGGTCTCACCTTCTTCCACACAGCCTTGAGGCATTTCCCAACCTCTCCTTCCCTTCATAAGTAAGATTTCATCGTTCTCATTAAGGACAATCACACTTGCAGACACAATAAATTTCATTTAAAGTCCTCCTTATTATGTTTTAGATTCAATACTTCTAAGTAAAATAACAAGCACCCTTTAATCAAAAGGTCCTCTGCATTCAATTAGCAATAACAAAGTGCAATCCGTGAACCCACAGTTCTTATTACTCTTCCCTTCGAACCGTTCCAAATGAAATCTTCATGCTGGCTGCATAAGTCAACCAAGATTCATCATCAAATACTTTGGAGAGTGTTAATTCAGCTTCATACTGTGCCTTTGCTTCATTTTGGGTTAAGCCTCGAGTTGATAAGCGTGTTACCTCTACTGAATCACCAGGGTCCTGTCCTATACCTTCTTCTTTCAGTGAGTGATAGAGAATGTTTTTTCTGGCAGAGTCCATGTTTTGATCTAGAAAGTTGACCTTATCACTCATTCTACATTCCACATTCGTTAATCCCAATTGACTCATTAATATAGGCAATCGCATTCCAATATTTCCATCTTTACCTGTACGTATATGATCTTGTTCAAATAATCTCTGTAAAACGCCTAGTTTAATGATTTCACTTTGTTCAACGCCCTCCACATGATAGTTCGCCATATTCCCAATCCAATGAGGTTCAAAACAAATGATTCTTCCACCCTCCAACACACTTTCAATCATCCTTTGGAGTATTTTCACAGAGTCATCCATATGTAATAAAAAAGCATGACTCAATGCAATGTCATACTTCCTCTCCAATACAACGTCTTCTATATCACTAGTAATAAATTCTGTATCATAAGGAAGTTGGGAGAAGATCGTCTTAGCTTCATTGATTAATGTTTCACCCTTATCTACTCCAGTGTAGGTTGACCCTTTTGGTAACAAAGGGAGTAGTTTAAGACCCAAATAACCAAACCCGCATCCATAATCGATAACGCTTACAGGTTTATCTATCTTCCAAACAAATTGCACTAAAAATTGCAGATAATCATCATTGTAATAAAGCCATCTCGTATTTCTTAGGTATTCAATTTTATTATCCCAATAATATTCAGACATTCGATTATGCTCCTTATAGTTTCTTTTGTAGCAATACTTCTTCCGTTCTGGCATAGTTTGATTTTACGTATGTCTTTATAGCCCTTTCATTTCTTTGGCCTGTCAGAATCTTTACACTGGTAACACCTCGTTCTCTAAGTTCCTCCTCTATAAAAGCAATTAGCAACGTAGCCAATCCTCTTCTCCGGGCAACTTCGGCAATATACATTTCTGTGATTTCTCCCTGGAGTCCACGATAACAAAAAGATTTAAAATATTGAGCACAAGCAAATCCAACTGCCTGGCCGTCAATCACAGCTAGAGCAATCAACTCATTAGATAAAGCAAGGCTCTCTTTTACTTCTTCTAAGGTTGTACCTACTCCATTAAAAGCATCATTGAGCTTAAGAAGGTCCTCTGCATCATTTCCGTTCGCCCATCGTATATGAATGTTCTCTTCTTGCATCACGTAACCTCCAATAATAATAGCGAACAGGAATTAATGATCCGGATAGGTTTCTTTCAAAAACCTGATGGATTGGTTGATCAACGCTTTTAATACATCTGTATCGATATCTGCAACTTTATTGATGTAAACACAAGCTTTTCCTGTAGTATGTTTTCCAAAGTCCCTTAATAGATCCTCTCGCTCTGCATCACCTGTCGCAAAATACAAACTGATTTTTGCTTTTCGGGGAGAAAAGCCCACCAATGGTGCATCTCCTTCGTGACCAGAAACATATTTATAATGATAAGCACCAAATCCGATAATACTCGGTCCCCACATCTTTGCTTTGTACCCTGTTGTTTCAGTGAAAATATCCAGTAGTTGATACGCGTCTTCACGCTTTTTGGGATTCTCAACACTTTCAATAAACTCAATGACACTGTTGTCTGTTTCTTTTGTTTTAAGTTTGTACATTGATAAAATCTCCCTTCATGTCTTTCGTAGCTTTAACGCAGGAAAAAGACTTAATATCAGACCAACAATCAGAAACAATATCCATTGTTCGTAACTAATGATTAGAATCAGTTCCCAAAAGCTTGCCGGCCCGGAGTTTGGTTCATCACTGTAGGGATAGGCAAAGATAGCTGGTATTACTCCAAGGGCTATAAAAACTATTCCAATGGTCAAAGAAAGAAAATAAATAGCTTTCTTCATAGTCATCACGCCCTCAAATAATCAGGAAGTCTTATCATGAAGCGTTCACTATTTCTATTAAATTGATATTGTTCATATAATTCATGTGCATCTAATGTTCCGAGTAACCCCATTAAATCTTTAAAGCGATCCGATTGTGTTATCACTTCAATTAGTTTCTTACCAAGTCCTTGGCCCCTATATTCCTCATGAATAATAACATCACAAAGCCAATACATTGTCGCATCATCTGTGACAACCCTTGCAAAACCAACTTGAATTTCTTCCTTATAAATCCCAAAACATACTGAAGAATGGATGGACTTTTCAATTTTTTCATCGGATCTCTTATTGGCCCAATAGCTTCTAGCTAAGAAACCCTTTACCGCAGGGATATCCATAAGTTCTTTGTTATCACTGATAAGATATTCTCCATATATAAAATCCATCAATCCCAGCTCCTCTCAAAATCCTTGATAATTCAGGTAATACTTAATTCCAGCACGATCAACGTCGGAAAAATCTAATGGGTTCTCCATAAATAATTTATTTAGTTTCTTAATATCAATCCATTGAATATCTTTTGTTTCGTCACCAGCTTCTAACAAATCTCCACTTGCCTTACATCTAAAATAATATCCAACGGAATCAATTGGTCCCTTAATGGTTTGATAAGCTGCGAATGGTCTAAGACACTCCACTTCAAATTCAGGATTAATTCCAATCGTATCAATTCTTGTTTCAGTGCCTTCTATTTCATACACATTTAATCCAGTTTCTTCTTTAACCTCTCTTACCAGAGCTTGGACTAACGATTCAAACGGTTCAATTCTACCTCCAGGAAGTTCAAACTGAAAAGAGGAATCTGTCTTTGTTCTTTTTTGTATGACAATCTCCGTTGCTTCGTTACCAGATCTTTCAATGATCGCTCTTGAATTAACATAGAACATGCAACCAGTCCTTTATTAGTTTCAAATTTTCTTTATAGTGTTTATATCGTTGTCACATTTCGAAATGAATACTTTGAGTTACTTCATCTTCTTTCCTAAAAATAAAGCAACTCTATGGTCTTTAAAAATATATCCACCTGATCTATCAATAGAATTTTTGATTCTATTTAACAAATTGTTTCTGTCCGATTCAGACAGTTGCCTATGCTTTGAATTGGTATTAAGCAAAGAAATATAATCGCTGCTTGTATATGAAAGGATTTGGCTATATTCTTTGACTTCTATACTTTTAAAATTACCTGTTCCTTCAGTGATCGCTTTTCTTTCATTTATAGTTTCTTCAGGTGTTTGTAATGTTGAATCGTCCAAATGTGGTGCAAACTCTTTATAGTGAGATCGTATTTCATTATGGATCTCATCGTACATTGGCACATGAATGGTCCAGAAGAAACCAATTGCACCTGAATCCTCAAGTAACTCCCACACCCTGCGGTAACCAAACTGAGGATCAATAAAATGAAATGCAGTACCCGAAACTGCTAATTTAAAAGGATTACCTTCACCGTCCCAATCTTCGAACGATGTATTGATCACTTTAAGAGATGTATAGGATTTGAATTTTTCTGCAGTGAGATGGGCTAATTTATCCCCCAATTCAATACATGTAATATTTTTATATTCTCTATTAACTAATCCACTTGTTGCTTGTCCAGTTCCGCAACCGATTTCAAGAATTTTATCTTCTTTTACTACATTTGAATAATTGAAAATATCGTCAAACATTTCATTTGGGTAGGTGGGTCTATATTTTTCATATTCACTAGCAATACAATTAAACGTCACTTTACTCTCCACTGGTCATACTCCCTTTATTATGATTTTGGTTATTTCCAATAACGTTTCTGTATCTATGAACCCTAAAAAGGGGTCTCAATTGAGATACTTTCCAATCTCCATCCCTCAGATCAAACTTCCGTCAGGACCAAAGCTTGAATATTACGTTATACAATTTTGTTAGCCTTCACGCGCATCGATATAGTCTTTGATTTTTTCTTGATAACCTAGGTCATACGTTTTTCATAAATCACAATTGTCATCTTGTCGTTAATTTGTTTCGTATCTCCCTTCTGTCTATATCCTAATTTCTCATAAAGGTAACAATTCCTCTGCTCTTCTGAGATTGTAGCCAACTCCCATATTCTCGCATCGCTGTACCTATCTTCAATCATTGAAAATACTTTTTGTGCAATCCCTCTCCCTTGGTAGTCGGGTAAAATAAATACAGGGCTTACTCGATAGATTTTATTCTCCTTTTTTACTATTCTAATGGCCCCCACAGGAATATTTGCTTCTCTTATTAGGTAATAATCGGTATAGCTTTGATTAATTCGATCTTCTATTTGTTCTACCGTTTGATTTGCTGGGCTTGTTTCATAGTCTTTATATTTATTTAATAGAGGCATGAATGCTTTTATTTGCATTTCGTGAATAATTGAAGCTTCTTTAAGACCTGCTTTGGATAATGAGATTTCCATTTCATATCATCCTCCGTTATTAAAGCTAATTTAGTGTTTTGCTTCTATGTTAGTTCCCAACAATACACGTATAATATGCGGTTTCGTTCTTCTTGAATGCATTCTAAATCTCTAACTTCATTAGTAAAGTTATTATTTTTTGTTCATCTAAATCCGTTATTCGCATATCAATAGGTTTAAATCCTTGCTTGTAATAAAATGCTAGTCCTCTTGAGTTCGTGCTATGACATGATAATAATAAGTCTTTAACTTTATAAATCGATTTCGCCTTCATTATCATCGTTTTCAACAAATAATTAGCAGCACCTTTTCCTCTAAAATCCTTCGATACAATAACGTTGCCTAACCAACATACATCATCTTTATAGTCATATAAATTGGCATAAGCTACAACTTGACCTGACTCCTCATCAACAATAACTGTTGGTTCGTATCGATTCTCAAGAAGCTTTAATATTTGATCTGGTGTTAAAGGATATTTAAACCGAGGACTAATATAAAACAATTCTTCCTTTGACTGAGGAAAAGAACTTATACTTTTCAAGTCTTCATTCATTAGAGATCTATAAGAATAGATAGGTACCATCTCCTTTTTTGGATTAGACGTTTTCTATTGCGTTCTGTTGATATCAATCGTATTGCCAAACTAGCTGTCCTTTCCTTGTTTTGGCTGCATATATGATTTGACCCGTGTGATAATGAATTTCTCTTACCATTGCTATCATTAGATTCAAAACCGTTGTTTCATTATTTACTTGACTGAATGTAAGAGGGGGACGATTAATGAAAGGTTGAGATAACAACAAGCTTGGGTTGAAACTGAGGTATTCAAGATATTGAATGATAATATCGAATGATTCCTTAGTCATGTTATAGGCTTCTTCTATCGACATTTTAAGCTCATATTCAAACTCCTTATCCCTGTCTCTTGAATCAGCAATATCATAAAATATCGTTTCAATTCTTGAGTGAACACAACCTCTTATATGTGCAACCAAATTTGCAATACTATTACTTTCTTGATTTGGTGACCATGTGATATCT
Organism: Paenibacillus sp. FSL W7-1088; assembly: GCF_037969855.1. Classification (NCBI taxonomy): domain Bacteria; kingdom Bacillati; phylum Bacillota; class Bacilli; order Caryophanales; family Paenibacillaceae; genus Paenibacillus; species Paenibacillus sp. FSL W7-1088. Next base: position 2,776,336 of record NZ_CP150216.1, on the reverse strand, counting down.
TCTTCTGATAATTGTGAGATAGCCTGGAGTGTCCATTTTCTTTCAGACTTAAATTTAATTAACATACTCTGAATTACTTCTAATTCAATTTCCATGAGCACACTCCGATCTATGGTTTTTATCTAATCTACCAAACAACCGAAAAAGTATTTTCTTTAACTCATTGCATCCTTGCGCTGATATTCTATAACGTTGTTGTTCAGCAAACGGATCGATTACTTATACTCGCTGCTGTTAGATTAAGCGTAGTTTCATCGTAATCTTTTTTTAGAATTCAATATAATTATCCTACAAAATTGGTTTCCAATGTCCATTCCAATCTTCTTAGCCATTCATTTTTCACTTCTTCATTTGTGTACTTTATCCGATCTAAAACATTAATTACTCTTGAAACTGAGTATACCTTCACTAATTCATTGGTAATCTTAAGATCTGAAAATTTACTATACGCATTAATAAAAATCTCAGACAACTCACGAGCGAAGTTTGGATAATGTAAATGTACAAACCATGTTACCCATGCGACATCTTGCAGTGGATTCCCCCAGCCCGCCCACTCCCAATCAATAATAGATATTAATTTATTAGATAAAATTGCATTATGCGGCCCATAATCTCCATGGATTAAGGTTTTCTCCCCTATAACTGATACATTAAGTATCTGTTTCACTTGTTCCTTTTGATCATTCGATACATAGTTAAGAGCATCAATATCAATATTTATTAGTTCTATGATTGGCAGGTCAAAGTCAACCTCTCTCCATTTTAATGAGTGAATATCTTTTGCAAGATGAATTCCAAGTAACTTGTAGATTGCCTTAGCTTTGCGAATGTCTCCATCATCAAGAAATATCTGGCTGTTAATTCCGTGCACATAGTCCATAATAATGTACTGTGAATCGTTGTCTTCAAAATAATCATGAATCTTTGGCGACACACCTGAATTATTCAATAGGGTTAAACAGTTAATTTCTGTTATCGCATCACGATTATGAGCATTGAAAATCTTTGCTACGACCAGAGGATCTGATCCCTCAAGTAATATACTGCTGTTGGTGTAACCTCCGGTAAGCTCAGTCAATTTACGATATTGAAATTTATGTAATAAGATGTCATGCACCTTCAAATTCAGCCTTCTTTCTTTATTTTTAGAATCACGACTTGGAAAATGTTTTAAAGCGTTTGCATTTTTTTCTCATTGGATCTTCGATTTCACGAGATATCACTTATTGTTCATCAATATAATTTAAAACTTTATTTAAATACATCTCTATAGGTTGTGACGAATCAACAAGCAAACATGGAATATCATTAGGTCTCTTACTTTCATTAATATTTTTTCTAAACTCTTCTTCAGATGTGCCCGAAATCTGACTTATCATCCGTTCTCGATTTTGTAATCTTTTACTTATTTCATGATAGTCATTCAGGTAACATTCAACGTACTTATATTTAGCATTATACTTCTTACTTAATGATGAACCTCTTTCAATCATCTCAGGATAAAAGCATGGGCTATCGAATATTACGTCATAGCTTTGGGAGAGATAAAACTCTATCAGGGCCCAATCCATATTATATGAAGTCATACCTAGAACTTTTAATTCTAAATTACTATTCCCAATGGATTGTAATATGGAAGACTTTGAGATATCATGATCAATAATTATGGCACCCGTTATTTTAGCGATCCGTCTTGAAAGAGTCGACTTACCAGAACCAGGAAATCCCGACATTTGAAGAAAAAACATTGATGAACCCACCTTTCCCTACGAAATATCCAATTCATATTTAACTTGCGTTTTACTGTGCCCTTCTATGGTTTCGATCATTTCTTCTATTTCTTTAAATCCACTTTTCTCATAAAATGCCCTTCCTCTATGATTCTCTTTCCCTACCCAGGCTAACAGTTTATTTATTGGCTTTAAAACTTGAGTGAATCTCTGAATGAACTCTTTACCTATTCCCATTTTGTGATATTCAGGGCGTATATAGATTCTTAGCAATTCGTATTCTTCTTCTTTCACTTGTCTTGTTTGAGCATATCCAACGACTTTGCCATTAAATTCAGCTATTAAAAAATGCCGTTTGGCACTTTGAAGCTCTCTCTCGACAGATCGACTTAAATTCTCATCTGAATATGCTCTACTTAGAAAATTTTGTATGTAGGCTTCGGAGTATATGCCTTTATAAGTATAATTCCATGTTTCTTGAGCTATGGATTAAATGTGTGGGATATCCTCATTTGAGACAAATCTAATTGTAATCATCAAGTTATCCTTCTTTCGTTTAGTTATTAATGCACTTTATAGTCTTTCTTAAGAAATGCATAAATGGCATTATCAACAAATCGATTCTTCCAATAAAAATTTTCCTTCAATATGCCTTCTTCTCTGAAGCCGATTTTCTCAAGAACCTTTCTTGATCCCACATTCTCTGGTTCTACAAATGCTTCAATTCGGTTTAAGCCAAGCTTATTAAATCCATATTCAATTACCTTTTCAACTACCTCGGTCATAAAACCTTGATGCCAATATTCTGGTGTTAGTTCATATCCAATGACACCTTTATAATGATTTTTCACCCTGCCATGAAAGCCACATGTTCCAATTACTTTGTTTTCCGACTTCAAAGTGATTCCCCAACGAATGACTTGACCTGTTTCATATCTTTCATTCCATCTTTGAATTAATTCTTCTGCTTGTTTAATGGTTGTAAAACTCTCCACATCATAAAACTTCGTAACTTCATCCAATGAAAAAAATTGAAATAGTTCTGTGGAATCATTCTGTGTTAGCTCTCTTAATACAAGTCTTTTTGTTTCTAATTCGGGAAACTGAGACATTTTAGTTCTCCTTAATGGTTTAAGTAGTTTCACTCAGCGCTAACCATATTATTACATATATGAAGTAAATCAAGCAAAAAAAAAAGCAGATGGTCTCTCATCTGCCCTGAAATATGGGAGAAAGCCATGCAGCTGATTTAAAAATCCCTCCATGATCTTGATCTTAATTTTCCTCGACTGCCAATCTCCAGTCATTACATCGTATGGTAGTCCCAATAGGGTATTCAAAATCACACTCGCCAATATACGAAAAGCCCAGCTTGCGACAAATGGCATTTGAAGCGGGATTCTTGGTTTTAGGAAAAGCGTGAATGAATTTATGTTTCTTCTTTTCAGAACGGATAGAAGCTATGGCTTTTGCTGTTGCTTCTGTCGCTATTCCTCTACCTTGATATTCCGATAAAACACTCCAACCTATCTCGAAAATAGATTCTTCTTTCCACGTCTGATCCCAATACCCTACACTACCCACGACTTCAAGATGCGGGAGCAAGAGGATCTTAAACATTTTCCCTGTTCCATTTTGGGCGATTTCATAATAGCGCTTATGACGAGCTAGAATTTTCTCCTCAGTCTCTGGTCCTCCGAAGTGTACTGTCATCTCAGGCGAATTTAATCGGCAAAGCAAATCTAGATCTCCTTCGTCCCATAGTTCAATTCTTACCTCTGACGCATTCCTTTGTTCCATCTCACTCACCTCACTGTTTTTATTTGTAACCAAATTTAGAGGAAGAGATTTACTATTCTTAATTCAATTATACCAGAACATATATTCTTATCCAGTAAAAATATATCATTATCATTTAAGCCAAGTTCACGGTTTATAGATCTTCTATGTACTTACAGACCAAATCCCCAAATGTTTTGATATCCTCAAGATAGTCGTACCCTAACGGATTTTGTCCAGTCTGATTATACATTCTTACCGCAACAGTTTTACACTTAGGAATGACAAGACAGGCACATCCAGTGGCGCCCAGAGACTGGAAAGAACCGTGTGGAAGTTTATCACCTAATTCTGTAAAAGACCTCGGTTCATCTTGCACAAACCAAAAAAAACCGTTTCTCGGCAATTGTTGTTCCAGATCAGGAGGACTAATTATAGTGGTTGTTTGCTCAAATATTTCTTTAGGAAGTATCTGCTTCCCGTTTATAGCTCCCTTATTCAAATGCAGATAACCCCAATATGCCAGTTCCTTTGTGCTCATAAATAAGTTGGCTTGGTTACCTTGATCATCCTTATATTGTTCATTAAGCCATACTAATTTTTCATTATTTTCCTTTCTCCATCCTGTTTGGCTAAAGCCCATAGGTGAGAATAAACGCTCTTCGAGTAATTGTGATAATGGGATTTTATATACTTTCCGAATAATCTCAATAAGCAGATTAACACCTGTATTATTGTACTTCCAGTCGGTTCCTTGAAGAAACAATCTATTATGCAGATCACCTAAACCATGAGTGTGGGTTAACAAATGTCGTATTGTTATATGCCTTAGTGCTTCCCTATCTAACTCATTCAAGTAGTCCACAACAAGATCATCTATACTTCTGACCTTACCTTCATATAATGCAAGACTAATAGCAAATCCTAAAAATGTTTTTCGAACTGAAGCAACATTAAATTGTGATTCCTCATCAACTAATCGACTATGTTTAGAATTGTCATGTACTCCTGAGTACCATTCATTCAAGATACGATCATTATGAATAATATATGTCGCAGCAGCGGTAGCAGATATTTTATTCTTTACCTGTGAGACATAATCATTCAGTTCAATGAATGCTTTATTATTTGATATTTTTAGGTTAAGCAATGAAAGGTGCACCTTCTTCACTATGTTTATTGTTGTTGTTTATTGTTGTTGTTTTTTCTTCATGAAATTTTCAAGTTCTTCCCTTGTCTTTGGGTGTAATATTATACTTTCAGATGTCATCATTCTTTCTGGTAAATTAGTTTCTTTAACTTTACGCCCCCATTTTCTTGAGAAAGCCCGCCAGTCACATACCATTTCTATCAAATATTTCTTTGGCATTGGTAAGGCTTCTCTAGTATTTTTATTTACTATCCAATATTCCCAGTGGTGTTTATTATGATTTTGATGGTGCAGCCAAGCATTCTTCCACATCACCTCGGTATCCTCGTCCTTCTGATTTGAATAGAATTTACGTGCATAAGGAAAAAATTCGTTAGGAGAGAATTTAGACATGTCATGGATTATTCCTTGAAGATATAATCCTTCTGTCCAACATTCGATAAGAACGTTTAATTTATGATCCAAAACATAAAGAAAATACCGCCAATATACTAGGAGGATAGTGACCATCTCCTTCGGTTTTAAAGTTACTTACTCAATTTAGAAACAATCGGTATATATTCCCCGTCAAAATGAAATTGATAGCTGTCGTCTATACGTATATATCCGTAAATACAATGTTCCCTATCCCTGTAAAAAACGCTGGAAAAGTTTTTATTGTCTTTGTTACCTTCTGCAACCAATAATCGATTTCCCTCACATGCCAAAACAATTCCAATATGATCATGAGAATTATCGGATAGAAGCTTTTCAAAAATGACAATATCACCACGCTTTGGTTTAAAACCCTGGTATCCATCTTGATATAAAAAATTTGTTTCAGGTAGCTGAGCCCAATCTAACCACGCGCCAACCCCAGCTAATCGATAATTGTGATTCGGGTATCGAATAGGGAGTATGATGCCAGCCTGCATACAGCAATGATATACGAATGCGGCACACCAATTTGATTCCAGTACTTTATAGATATCCGAGTCAGGCCAGTACTTGCATATTTCCCGATAGCCTTCATCCTCTGGAATTCCCATAACCCTTTGACCTGCAAGCGCTTCCGCAATTTCAGCCAAATTAAGACGTCTATCTTCAGTTCCTCTGTTTATCGTTCTTTTGTTTATCGTTCCTCTGTTACTCTTGCACTTCACCTCTACCTGTTCGATCGGAATCCCTAATTCAACAAAACCTTTTTGTAATCTATTTATCTCAATATCAGAAAAAAGATCCTCCGGATTCTGAACATACATCTGTATAAGTATGGCGTCTTTAATAATTTCTTCATACGGTCCATGGACCCGATGTTTATCTTTTTGATAAAAGATCGATCGAAGAATGACAGATAGCTCTTCGTCGGTAAAGATTTGGGTGCTACGCAAAATCGGTCTTACCGAATCTGCACTGTTAGGACCAGGGAAGTATTTTATGCCGGTTTTATAGAAATAAAAATCATGGAGCAACCCTGCGATCGCAGCAATTTCCGAATTTTGTTGTCTTCGTATGGCAAGTAAAGAAGCAAAGCTAGAAACCCCGAAAAGATTAAACAATGCTTCTTCATTCTTGGAGGTATTCACTGTGGTAAGTAGCGTTTCAAGAACAAGAGCACGAACAAGTTCAACCCGTTTAAGCTTTTTCTCAGAAATCAAACTTTCGCCTCCTGTCACTAAATTAGGTTTAAATAGCTACTACCTTAGGTCGGCTCGAGTGTCGTCAGGATCAAATTCCTAGATTGTTAATTGAACGACAGAGGCATAAGCCCAATCGTAGAATTTAATCTCAGATGATGCGATGCTTTCTATAAAAAAACACTATTCCGATATCCATTCATTAGCTTTCAATCCATAGATTATTCTATCTAGAAACCTTCCATTGATATACTCGTAATCTCTTAGTTCACCTTCACGTTTAAACCCTAATTTCTCAGGAATTGCACGGCTCTTTAAATTGTTTGTAGCTACTCCTATTTCAATTTTATTTAATTTCAGTTCGTCAAAAGCATGATTTATTAGTACTTTAATAGATTTAGTAATTAATCCCTTACCCTCATATTCTTTACCTAGCCAATATCCGATTTCAGTTTTTTTGTTCTCTTGATCTAGATATAAGTAACCAATAGAACCCACAAGTTTATCCTCACTCCATATTCCTAACCAGTAACCCTCTTCCTTGGCATATCTTATCCGTGTTCTTTCTATAAAGGTTTTTGAATCATCCGCTTCTACAGTAATACTAGGAAACTTCAACCACTCACCTATATGATCCCTATTACTGTTAATCAAATTATATAATTGTTCTGCATCTTTAATTTCCAATAGCGATAAATAAGAAGATTCATCAATTTCATATTTAAACATTGTTTCGCTCTCCTTTATTTCTATGTATTGTCTGATATAGCTAGCTGAGCGTATCTACTAAAGCAACTCCACAAAATCCTACAGCAGACCAAGGCTCCAATGGAGCCGCTGCTTGATTATAATGTTAAACGACAAAAACACTTCTTGAATCTACCTTCGCTATCTATTTTCTCCAGGTACATATTCAATCAAATCAGATAACTTGCAGTTAAATGTATCGCATAGCTTAAATAAGGTTTCTAATTTAGTTGTTTCTATATTGGTTTCCCGGTATAACTTATTGATTGAATTCCTACTTAAGCCGGATTTCGCCATCAATTCTGTTATATCATCGATTCGATGTTCTGCCATGAGTCCTCTTATATTGCACTTGATTACGGTCATCTTTTCCCCTCCATAATTCCATCTTATCTCCCATATCAGCAATCATCAATGAAAAGAGAACTAATAACTCTATAAAGTTAAAAATCCACCTTGTAATTAACTCTTTGAGGTTATATAATAACTCTATAGAGTTAATTAGGAGGAGTGTCAATGGTTAATACATTAGATTCACTAGTTGAACCACTTATAAGAATACGTCTGGAATTACTCTACACTGAACTATCAGAACAGTTTCTTGCTTTGATAACAAAGGTTACAGGAAACATCTTCGCTCTTTTTACGAGATCATTATTTTCATCATGCAGTTGGATTATTTCCTGATCGGTTTCTTCAATCATTTGTTCAATGACAAACCCTGCTTTCGCTAACGCATTGATATAGGTTGATAGTTTACGATCAGACAAAGTTAGCTCGCCTTGAACAAAATCAGGAGCGACCGAATACCAAGATTCATCAAAATAAGACTTGTTAAAAGAAAATCTATTATTTTCTTCAACAACACATTTGTGAATTGGATGCGACCAACTGAAAATAAATATGCCATCTTTTTTTAAATAAGAAGCGATCCGACGAAAAGTTCCTTCAAGATCGGTTGTCCAGCCTACAGCGTAAATCGAATAAACAAAGTCAAAATAATCCACGGGAATGTTACATTCTTCTTCCATGGGAGAACAGATCAATTTTGCTGAAAGACCACACGTTTTCAAATGTTGCGTTGCCTTTTCAATTTGTTTTTCCGATATATCCATCCCCCATAGTTCCGCTGCTTTACGCTCTCCCTGATATTGCAAAGACTGACCATCTCCACAACCAATCTCTAACATCTTTTTTCCTGAGACATCGCCAAAAAGTTGGCATTTTTCCTCTGTTACAAATGCTCCATAAAAAGGAAGCACGATTGCTCTTAAAAAGTCATTTCCCTTTGTATCCCAATAGGAGCTGTTTGTTTCATAAACAATATGTTTATTCATCCTGATAACCCCCTCTTATAATTTTATTTTTGTTCGTTGCGCATTCGTTTTAACTAATGCCTCTTCGCAATCGATCTTGCAGTGAACACTCCTTGAGCAGCAAAGATTTTGTTTTAATTGTCGAAACCATCATTGAATTAACTTACGAAGTTCTTCTCTAATCTCATAATTCAAACCACTCTTTCGAGAGGCTTAAGAAAGTATCAGATCTTATGCCAATAGAAAGTATAATGAGAATGCTGTTGAAAGCCTATTGATTTATAAAAAGAACTATCCGAAATAACATATGCTTTTTCAACACCTAAGGAGTGACCTCTTTTCAAGGCTTCCAATACCACTGCTTTTCCAAGCCCCTTCTGCCGATACTCTGGAATTGTACATACAGGTTCAACATAAACATAATCCGTTTTCTGACTGTACCATAAGCCACAATAAGCAACGTACTCTCCGTCTTCATTTTCAGCAACAATATGTAGGAATGAATTCATATTTCTTGCTGACAACATTCTTTTTTGCTTACATATAGTAGCTTCATCCGTAGGTACAGATCCTTCGTTGTCAAATGCCTTCCATAACAAATGATGAAGCTTATATAAGTCATTTTCTATATCTATATTTTTTAGTATTACGCCTTCAGGAATTACATAATCAAGGCTAACATTCTCTAGTGTAAGTTCAAGTATGTTTTCAGTCAGATCATTCTCCACAAACTTTTTACTGCGCAATAAATCTAGAGTGTGAGTATCGTTGTCATTCACCGCAATCCCAAGGCCATTTTCATTACTGAAAGTAGCTATGGTATATTCTAATATATCTTTTTCCAATTCTTCAAAACCTTGTTTTGTAGCAAAAAATGCTTCACCAAAATAGTGGTCATAGGTTGCTATACCCACTAACTCGTCATTACAATACCACAACCCGATCTTATCCATTAAATCTCGATTGAATTCAGGATGATAAAACATCCACTCCCACCTTGCCCAGTTCCAATTGATATGCCTACGGTCATCTGTTGATAATTCAATCAAAAAATCACAAACTTGTTCATAAAAAGAATCATTGAAATTTCTGAAAGTAATCTTCATTTTAATCCCCCATATAATATATATTTTTATGTCTTCATAATAAAAACGAATGGCCACCCCATACTTCTTCCTCCCTTCAATGAAAGTTTGAAGTGTTTTGCTTTCTTGAACTGATATTTCCAATCATTGTTTTTTGAATACTGATGTGATAATCATTTGAGCACACTCTTCCGGCGTATTCAAACTCGTATCGACTGAAAAGCTATAACGGATACGTTGCGACATTATTTTATTTTGCTCATCAGATTGATCTTCTCTTCTGTCACCACGTTCTATATTTCGCTTACGACAAAGATCTAATGGGCAGTACACCTCAACGATCTCCAAAGGATAGCCATCAAATATATCTTGGACTTTGTCATAATGTGGCTTTAATTCCGGTCTTTCAACAAGTATCCCATCGATTAAAACATTCTTTCCATGATCCGAAAATAATTTTGCTGTATGATACATTAGAATGATCGCTTCACTTAAATACTTCCAGTAGTCTGTTTGCAAATGTTTATCACCAATCGTATTTTCAAAAAGATCATTGGCCACAACATAAAAAAAGGGTTCATCGTAATTTTGCATCGCTTCTACGATTGAAGTTTTACCTGAACTGGTTACGCCATTCAGAAATATAATTTTCCCTTTATCCATTTTCTCATCTTCCTTTGCATGGGTTATGTTTGAGTGTCTATGATTCTTCGAATTGCAAAATACATAGACCTGTATGAAATTTTGAGTTTTTAATAGGTCGAACCATGGGGCCAACAAGCTCCGATGCGTGAATATAATACAAATACCAATTCCCTAAAAGATAACTACGATCCAGAAGAATAGATCTATTCCATGTTCAGCTCCTGTATTATGATCTACTAAAAATGCACTTCCCAACTCTGCCTTCACTGATTCAACCAGTATTTCCAGTAAAAATTAATTACTCTGATCATCAATCGATTTACCATATCGAACGAGTATATGCCACATGTATTTTAATTCCTGAAGCACTTCTTCGTAATTACCTCTGTCAGACCAGAGATCAGGATTGCGTTTCAAATCGTTGACAGCATTCCCGATCACACTTGCGTCGATGTGACCATTCCTTGCAATTCGCTTCGCTAATGATGGCATGGTTGGACCCCTAAAATCAGAGGGCACTTCCTCTGCACGCATCGCAAATCCCATATGCCAGAATAGTTCATTGGAATATTTGATACAGATTTGCTCTAAGTAATTCCCTATTTCGGTTCCTCTGAACGATGGATCAGCAACCAAAACTTCCACATCATCTTCAAGATATATATCTCCATGAACTTGAGTTTCGATGAAATGGTTAAGATTTCGATGTGGGGCCAGTTTTGACGGATCCTCTAACGGACGTTCCAGATTGTACAATAGCTGATCTATCAATTTTTTAGGAGTAAGATCTTTTTCTCCTATAGCATAATCCCGAAAGAAAGCATCCGTAAAAAGCGCAGATAAAATAGCGTCTAATTCCTCATGTGTCCCCTTTTCCTTTGGAGCATCTTGAGATCCTCCGTAAGTGAACGTACAGCGATGTAAAGCATTCGGTTTTAAAAGAAAATAACAAGATCCGAATCGTGGAGACGGTCCATCCGGATGTAACAACAAATGAAGAGCTCCATACTTTGGCCTTTCAAAGTTGGTTACACCCTCTATCTGATAAGCTCCGTCAAATAGTTCTTCCTCCCAAAGATCCCGTACACCACCTGAATAAGCCGATACGCTCCCATTGGATATGAAAGTCTCGAACTGACTTTTATAGATCCCTTGCTCTAATAAAGATTGAGCCACACTTTTCATATCTACAACCGGACGATCCGGATGAAAATGCAAAGCCACCCTTGCATGGGATTTAAGTTTATGAACTGCTTCTTCAAAGGTGTTCCAAGGAATATTTGATAACTGGAAAATTTCTTTGAGTGATGCTTGAGCTTCTCTTTTTTGGGATCTCGCGCAATGACTTATATATTCAATTGCTGCGTTCTGAGATCTTGTAAGTTGTCTGTTATTCGACATAAGAATCACCCCCTTTTTCTAAAATTGAGATCTCAATCTACTCTATAATAGTTTTTGACTAGACTTAGAATTTCATATATTTTGTTCAGCTTTCTGGTATTCATGACATCCTACTGATTTAAGGCTCCTTTTAAGGGCCGACCGCGATGCGGTTAGTTGGTGCAGATGTATTTGCTAAATTCGATTCACAGTCGGTTGAGCGTTGACCAAGGGCCGCTGATGTTAGGCGTAGTTGTTGTCTTCTTTAAAAAACTTACAAATTACCATTTTACCAACCTTTTGATATGATTAGTGATTCAATTTGTGCAGTGTGATGGCGGTTATGCCATATAAACCTTTGAAGTGCTATATCTAATGTTATTACGCCTAGAACTTGGGTTCTTAGCTTCCTCTGAAAGTCATCAGGAGTTAGATTATTGAGAAGAATAATAAAGCGTTCGTGGAGTATTTCTAGCAATCGAATTGAATTTTCATTTGGTATATTCCTGTAATCTATGAGTTTTGCCCATAGGTCTTCTCGATATGAATTAGCTAGGGGCTCATCTTCAGTTAATGCCCTCTTAAACCTGATATAGGCATTCATATCATTATCAGCTAGATGATGAATGATTTGATTTATAGTCCATCCATCAGGACGATAAGTTGTATTTAGTTGATCAGAGTCAAGGCTCATGTATATTTCTTTTAAAGTACTTGTAATTAGTGGAATCTGATTAATCAAGTTTGATCGTTCTTTACAAGTTAGGTTATGACGTGGACTAAATTGTCCAATGGGATACTGCTTATTTGTGTCCACTTCAATTATTTCTCCTTCCTCAACAGTCAGAAATTAAGCATAACATCGTTGTATCTACTCCCCAAAAAGATTAAAGTAGCGTATTCGACTGGGTGGATCGCCACTTGGCATCACAGGGTTGTCTGCCTGATCATACATCACCGAATTGCTTCGTGGGGGACCAAAGGGAGCTTGTCCTCCGCAGCGTGAATGCGCTATCAAGTGATGTCACATTCCTCCTTGATGACCTTAGGTGATCTAATCATTCCACATTCTTGTTACTTCTTCTAATTCTAAGTCTTCGAATTGCATTTTATAAATATCTGGTTTCTTTAATTGATTCAAAAACTCCAAACCAAAAGCTGAATCAAAATGATTCATCATCAAAGTCATTACAAGACCATGAGTTCCGATGGCTATTTTCTTCCCTCTGTTCTCTTTTAGAAAGGGTTTTAGAACTGAGATTGCTCTTTTCTGACAATCCGCATTGGACTCTCCACCCGGCAAGGTATAATCAAAATCGTTAAAACTCTCTCTGATACTAGACATTAACTCTGCATTTTCAATATTATAAGATGCAAAATGTCGTTCTCTAAGATCTTCAAATACTTTAATATCTAACTTTAAGTTTTCGGCCAATCCCTCAACACTCAGAATTGCTCGAGTATAAGGACTTGATATAATCATGTCTATTCCTTCACCTATAAGTAACTTCGTTACTTTTTCAATATCGATCTTTCCTTTTGGGGTAAGCCCTCTTGTTCTTTCATTTCCTTCGTTGTATGGTGATTCTCCATGCCTAACCATATAGATAATTGTCTTCATACAAGCCTCCTTTAGATGCTTTCATTAAATGTCACACTATGATTTCACATAAAGTTGATATATTCGCGACGTCCATTCCCCCCTGTATTCATGACCCAGCGAATGCTGGGGTGTCCGACTCATTGTCGGATTCAGGGCGAATACCTGCAGCGTGAATATTATGTTATATGAAGTACCTAATCTCTTTAAATTAACTCACAAAAGATTGTTCAAATATGGTTATATTTCTGTTCCCTTCTTCTGACAGTTCAATCCTCACTAAACTCATTCTTTCTATGATTCCTTCCATAGGTTCAAATTCATTTACTACATCATGAATTCCCTTAGCGATCGCTTCTCTACTTAATTGTGTTCCCAGGGTACAATGTGGATTCCATTGATTTGGGCTATAATATATACTCGCTTGATTATTATATTTGTCTAACTTCTTATAATAGTCCTTATGTATACGTTGAAGTTCGTCCGTTATGGTCGGCGCTAAAAATATCGTTCCCGAGGTCGGAAAGGTAGCTACGATATCAAATCGTAAACGAAGAGGAGAAACATTATCAAAATAGATTTGCAGTTTTTCTTTAAATCCTTCCAAATTGGATATATCCTTATATACAGCAAGCGTGATATGGGGACTTAAGTTCTCAAATCTATTCATAAAATGACTGATTCCCTCTTTGTCAAAATGCATCCATACTTTTCTGACGTATTCATCGAATTCTTTGTTGAAGAATAATTCTACAGCATACAAGCGAACCCTCACCTTTCTTTTTTATTCCTATTCATTGCACAATCGTATGACTAAAGACGCAGCTTGAATGCGGTGTTATAAAATGTTGGCGTCCTCTTCGAGTTACGTTCGAATCACTTCAAAATTCCATGTGGTAGACAGGCATGTACCCCTTTAACCCCATTTACAATTTGCGTTATACGTAGATCAACAACTGAACTCCCTAAAGCAATAGCTTCAACACGATTTAAACCATACAACTCCCCCATCAAGGTAAGCATTCCATCTAAAGCTTGAACGGTTGCTTCATTAAGATCTTCATGAAACCCAAAAGTAACCCAACCTGCGGGAGTGTTAGCTCGGGGGTTTAACAGATCTATCCCTTCAATCAAATTTACAGTTATATCAACAACTTCCATGGGACATTCAATAGCTTGGCAACTGATTTCTCCATCCCCTTGCAAAGCATGTCCATCTCCAATAGCAAGGTAACCCCCATCGACAGAAATAGGAAGATACAATTTGCTGCCTTTCACAAGCTCTTTACAATCCATATTTCCACCACAATATCGTGGTGGCCAAGTAGAGTGAATTCCTATGTCATCTGGAGGCATTCCAATAACGCCCATGAACGGTCGTAACGAAACTGAGAAGGAATCGCCATTGATTTCACATACTCCCACCATGGATTTATTATCGAGTTTCCAATCAAGGCTAATTTCCTTATATTCGGTCAAATGTAACTTCTGGTTTTGCCAATTAGGATATTGACCTGCAGCAGTAAAACCATATTGCCCAGGTATAATATCATTAAACTCAACCTCTAAAGTCATGCCTTTCTTAGCATCTTCAATATAAATAGGTCCCACCAAGGCGTGACCTCCATCCATTTTTTCTTTTCTTGAAAATGGCTTCCTTCTTTCACTATTACTTTTCCCGGTACCCCAACCTGCGTCTAATGTTTCAAAACGTATGGAATCACCCGATGACACCGAAAGGATAGGAGTTACTTCTTTAGTAAATGAACCAATTAGTGATTCTTGGGATAATTCAATTTTGTGTACTACCATAATATCGCCTCCAATGGGCTTATTATCTTTAGGCCAATTTCGTATGACGTTTCGTATTTGCGATGTCACCGACGTAAGTCTCCGTCAGGAGCCCCGTGATGCAGTTAGTCGGTGAAGATGTGTCCGGCTGCTTTCACTTCCTCGCTACTGAAAATCTAGCCCCGAATATTCCTCTAACTTCTGCCGGACCGAGGGGCAAATGCCCCGAAGCTTGAATATGGTGTTATCAGATGGATTAGCCTTCTTTGATATTACCCTCAAGATGTTTGGTACAGTTATGCAGTTCACATGTCCATTGATTATCTATTTTCTTTAAAATAGTTATTGATGTATTGCCAAAATCTTTTGTAGGAAAATCAGGAACTAAATTGATAAAGTTAAATTGAATTAAGGCACCATGAGAAACCACCAACACCTTTTCACCTTGGTGCTTCATCATTATTTCTTCTAAAAACTCTTCACCTCTCTTTTGGACTTTCTCAATCGGCTCAAGTCCAAGATCTAATTCTATCCAACCTGTTCCCCACTTTTCTATTCGTTCCTCTTCAGTAGTACCTTCAATCAATCCTCCGGACCTTTCCCGAAGACGATCATCAAGGTGAATATCAACTCCGATAGCACTCCCTACAATAAGAGCAGTTTGCTTTGCTCTTGCTAAAGTACTTGAATAGATATGATTCCAATCTTCTGATCTTAATCTCGTTGCTAAAAGTTCTGCTTGATTAATCCCATCCTGATCCAGCGAAATATCAGAGTTACCCTGTGCTCGTCCTTCTTTATTCCAACTCGTGCTGCCATGCCTTATCAGTGCTATAGTCGCCATATAGTGCTCCTTCAAATTTAAAATATAGATTTGCGTATCTTTACGATAACGTTATTTCATTCAGGAGCCCTCACCGCCTTAAGGAAATCTGAGAGGGTTAGATAGATCTTATCTTAGCCTCCCAGATCATCCGGCCGCGATAGCGACCCTCCGCGTGAATGCGGTGTTATATAATAATGCTGGCCCCTTCTTGAGATACTTACAAATTCTCTTTATATTGCGGTTAATCTTTTGGTTGAAATGCCCCTAACTCATTTCCAAATGGGTCTGTAAACTTAATTACCCATCCAAACCCATGATCTTCATATAGTCTTATCTTTACATCATGTGTTTGTAACGTTGTGTGTAATAATTCAATGTCCTTTGTTAGAAACATAAATGATGGCATAGGAAAACCATCATTGGACAACCATAATGTCTTATCATTTTTCGAACTGAAGTGAAGCATCAGTACGGGGCCTGAATTGAATTTCATCCATGCTGCGTGAGGATAAACTGTCAGTGTTTCTAACCCTAACACTTCACTGTACCATCCTACTGCCTGATCAACGTCTTTAACAGGTATTTGAACATGATCAACATTCTCAATCAAGTTATTCAAAGAGCTTCCCTCCTGGGTTTCGTGTTTTTCAGGGTTTAGCCAGTTTCATATAACGTTCTTGTATTCACGAAACGAGCCAGACTTAGATAGCACTTATCTTAGGCTGACTCGTTTGTTGTCTGAGTGTTCTTCCATGATTATACATCTGACAACCAAGGAGTGGTAGCCCGCAACATGAATACATTGTTATGCGCAGTTACTGTCTTCGAGGCATCACCTATTAACCTTTGATCAAGATTCCAACTCTATTTTTTACTTTGGTATAAAAACTCAACTTCACCATCTAGCAAATATCGATATTCAAATAATTGCATTGTTCTTTCCTTAATTCTCTCCCGTATAACCGTGCCTAGGCTTACCGATCCTTGTGATCCAAGGTAACCATTATTAATAAATGTCTTCTCTACAAATTTTGTTTCCTTTAAGTGATACTGTAACCATTCTTTCTGCGATTCGATTAGTGCTTCTCTTGGTTCTCTATCCAACTTAGAAAGAAGCTTTTTATATATTTGATTCAACTCTTTATCCCAAATCTCTGTATATTTGCTTTCCAACGCCCCCCATCCCATTGCTGTAATAATCTCTTTGGAATTTTGAGCTTCATTAAATTCCACTTCATAATCATGATCTATAGGATTTCGAAGCATCTCATCATAAAATTCTCCTTTCAATTCATAGTTCCCAATGCTCATGGATAAAACATCATTGTTAGAAGGATCTGATCGACCTTCCGTTATTTCTTTCAGTTCAGTTCCATTACCTGTACTCACTACATCAGGAGGCAGTTCAGAATTCATTATTATTTTAGTTTCGCTATTCAAAGTAGTCGATTGACTGCTATTTTGACAAGATGAAAACATTATCGTAATAAAAAATAAGAAGAGTATCTTACCTTTCATAAATTATCTCCTTAAATATTATCTTTAATATTTATCGGTAATGGCGCGTAACGTTTCTGTATTCATGAACCCCAAAGGAGTTGTCTGCTGTAATGCCTCTTCACAAAATCCATCCCCGTAGACCAAGGCTCCGTAAGGAGCCGAAACTTGAATATGTTGTTAGGCACAGTACCCTCTTCTTTAAGTAGCTTATAAATCTCTATCCAAAATCTATTTAGTATGTTTCCGTCTTCTTCTATAAAATCTTTATCCCTTAATCCGCCATTCTTAATAATTGTCTTTTTTGATGCTTCATTAATATCATCACATACTAAAAGCACCTTCAATATTCCCAGTCTTTTACTTTCAAATAAAGCCAGTCTTAAAAGCTCTGAAGCATATCCCTTCCGCCTTTCCGACGGTCTGATTCCATAGCCAATATGTCCTCCACTATGAAATAGTTTATCTGTCAATTCGTGTCTAATATTTACTGCCCCTACAACCATCTGATTTGCTACTAGCCAATAAGTTGAATTGGCAACAAAGCCATTTATATTAATGCCTTGTTTGTTATTGTTAAGCCATGTTATCATGTCTTCAAAGTTTTCTGGATCTTTCTCAATCACCATGGAACCATATCTTCTCCACTTTGTTTCCATTCCTGATAAAAACTCAAATAGGAGTCTTTCAGTTCAATACTCGGATTAGATAAAACCAACTGATCGTTCAACAGCATTGTCTCCTTTCCATTGCATTTAGGGTGTTACGCCTAACGTTCTTACATTTACGAACCCGAGAGGCTTAAGGCGCAAACGCGCCGGGTCCGACGGACTTAGCCTCGCAGGGTTGTCTGCCTGATACGACTTCCTCGAAATACCTCTGGCAATCCAAGGGACGTTAGCTCCACAGCGCGAATACAATGTATCCGATGTTTTCGTCCCCTTGAGCTACCTACAAAGTCTTTCCACATTCATTAAGTACTTTATTTACAAATTCGGTCTTCCCATCCGTATAAGACTGGCGATTTTCTCTATATTTAATAACCAGTTCTTTCTTTAGATTGGCATATTCGACTACAAATTCGGGATTGCTAATTAATGCATCTCTGAAGGATATATGTCTTAATAACTCTTTGCTCTCTTTATTACAAACATATAAATGATGTTCAGGTTTCTGTATTTTTACTATACTATAGGGAACATTTGCATCTTTTCTTGCAAAAGCTTCTCTGTGCTCAACACCCAAATTCCCTTCATGATAGTAACCTAATCTTTCTAATCCTTGAATTACATCTGGAAGCAAGTCCATAGAATCAATTACTACATCAATATCTAAAATAGGTTTTGCCGCTAGTCCAGGTACTGCTGTACTACCAACGTGCTCAATTCTAAGTACTAGATCCCCGAGTCTATGTTCTATGATGGATTTCAGATCAGAAAACATTTCAGACCATTCAGTGTTGTAATCTTCAATAATTATTGTTTTTTTACTCATTCTTGAGATGCCCCCAAAAAATAAAGTATTTGTGAAGATTTCAGCTAATGTTTCTGTATTCACGACGTCCATTCCCCTTAGATAGCTCTATCTAAGGGAAATGGATGTATCTGCCCGATTCTTCTTCCTCGAAAACACTCCTGGCAGATCAAGGGACGAGTGGTCTGCAGTGCGAATATTTTGTTATATGAAGGATAGCCGTCTCGAACAACTCACAAAATTACTTATTGCCTTCGTTAAAATATGTTATTTCATATCCATCTATTAATCTTCTTAATCCATCTTTATAATAAGGCATTAATTTTTCAGCCTTCTCTAATTCAATCCAAGCTATCTCAGAAATTTCATTAGGTCTAACTATTTCTTCATTCCCACCGATTACCTCACCTTTAAATGTTATAAATATTACATGTTCTTCTTTTTTCGGAAATTTACATTCATTTACTGCCACTATTCCATGAACTTTAATATCTAGTCCAGTTTCTTCTTTAGCTTCCCTTATCGCTGCTTGGTCTAATGCTTCTCCTCTTTCAACAGCCCCGCCTGGAAGTGACCATCGGTCACTAGAATCATCTACATTCCTTACCATTAATATTTTGGAATTGGTTGGATCAGTAATTAAGGAATAAGCTACATCGACTCTGATCATTGTGTTTGACTTCCCTTCTGATTTAGATCTGAATTACCGTGTTCACGACGTCCCACCGACTTAAGCGAACGATATTTAGCGGCCGCGATGTGGTTAGTCGGTGCAGATGTGTCCACTGAATCTGCTTTACTGCTACTATAATCCCGTCCCGAATCCACTTCTAAATTCTGCGGGCCAAGGGGGCGTAGTCCCCCGATGCGTGAACATTGTTATGTTTCAGCCTTCTTGAGTTTACCCAAGGGTTTCTCTTATTTCAAAAATTCTATTATTTCCTTGTTTATAACATCCGCTTGTTCATGATTAATCGCATGTCCAGCGTCTTCAATGATCTTGTACATAATATTGTTATCTTCTAATCTCTTAATTGCTTTCGGATAATTTGATAATCTATCGTATTTGCCAATTAAGAATAACACCTTATCTTTTAGAGCAAAAATTTCATGATTCGCATGTATTTCTATTTTGTGCTTCATCATTGATTGATTGTTAAAATATTTCAACAAATAATACCAATGCTTCATTAGATCTTCATTCTCTTCAAAGACAGAATAGTTTGGACCACTTAATTTTCTCAATAACTTTTTGCAATTTTTCTCCGTTGGAAATAAAGCTTCTGGTAGAAATGCAGTCATCATTTTGGATATAACTTCAAACTGACTCGAAGGAATCCTTCCAGCCATGCATATCGCCTTTTCAACTTTATTTGGTCTCTTTAATGCGTAATAATAAGATAAATATGCACCATAAGAAACCCCAGCAATATTTGTTCTATGTATTTCTGAGCTAGCTAACAGTTCGTCAATCCATACTATTTGATTGAAATGCTTATAATAATTGTCATTTGGTTCGCTTTTTCCTGAACCTCCTACAGCATCAACAGCAATTATAAAGAATTTTCCCGACAACATTCTAATATTGTAAATCCACATCATTGCTGAATTATCAGCAGTCCCATGAAAAAGTAATAGTGGAGGGAGTGTTGGGTCTCCTACTCTAATAATATGCGTACTACCAAATGTTGTTTCAATATCCTTTTCTTCAAAATCGATTCCCCATGATTTTAGTAATTTATCGTAGGATTCATAAATCAATTGCTTACCTACTGATTTATTATATCTTTCCATCTCTGTTCTCCTTTCATATTCATGATTTGCTGCAATTTCTTATAACGTTCCTGTATTCACGACGTCCCACCAACTTAAGGCTCCGTCAATAGACGACCGCGATGCGGTTAGGTTTGCAGTGTTGTTCGCCAGAACCCCACTTCTCTGAAATCCCTCGGGCGAACCGAGGGCCGAATGGCACGATGCGTGAATATGTTGTCCCGACTTCTTCGATCCACATCTACATTCTCATTTCATTGCACTCTACAAAACTGTTATTTTTCTTTATAGTCATTTGCTGCCTCTTTAATTTCTTCATTTTTTGAATTAATTCCCAATTCAATTCCCCAATTTAGTAATTTGGGAATTGCCTCTGAAAGTAGCTCTAACAATCTACGATACTCCCATTCATCATCAAGACAAATTGCTGTTTTAGCTACATTAGGAAGATGTTCTATTAGCCAATCAGAAGGAATTGTTTTAATCTTTTTCCTGGCTATTTCAATTGGGTGGGTATTTTGTGGCTGGCAAGCCCATTCAATAAGGATAGTGAGTATTTTTATTCCAAGCCCCGTAGGGATACGTTCAATATCTTCTAGTCTAGTTGATATATTAGGAGATATTTGATTAATTTCATAATCTATTTTCAGTTCTTGCCATGATGCCATACCATTATTCATCATCCTTCCCTCCTAATACATTCATCCTCAATTGGAACTTAGATCTCCGGGATTGCATATAACGTTATTGTACCTACGAACCCTCACTGCGTTAAAGGAGCATATGCGACTGGCCGCGACGCGGTTAGGCTGTGCATGGTTGTCTGCTGATTCCCTTCTTCGAAAATTCCTCGGCAGACCAAGGAGCAATGCGACACGGCGTAGATATCGTGTTATGTGCTGTTACTTGCCCTCTTCGAATTCGCCAATAAAGTTCTTGCTTTATAAAATATCCAGGTACTAGTCAATGACTCTTTATCTTTGTGAACTGCTACTTTATTCAAGAAAAAAAAATCTGATAAGGATACGCTTATCTTGGCTATTGGTGTTACAAATTCATTGCAAATCCACTCATCAAATTGCACTTTCCCATGTCCAGACATATGAAATTTATCTCTAGGTAGTATGTACAGCATGCCATCCGTCCAAGGATTATTATTAATTGTAGATTCATTTATCGAATAATAATGATACTTTTTGTTTCGCCCTATAATACATCCATTTCGAAAACTCCCAATTAATGCACTTCGATTAAATACTGAATAGAAAATAGACCATAATGGTTCTGTCGTTGCAAACACAGCTGTCGTTAGTTCATTGTTGTACAACGTCTGCTTACGTGGTTCAAATCTTTCAATATTGCCATCATTAGAACCGTGAAACACGTATTTTCCATTCAATGATAAATAATGTAGAAAACGGTGCTTGGGGTATTGTAAAGAATAATCAATTAATCGTCCTTCATTAACTGATTTTGATAACTCTTCATATTCTTCAATCTCTTCCTTAGTAAAAACAATGGTGGGAGATTGATACATTAATATCGATATAATAACTGAAATCATCTATGGAAATATCCCTCCCCATTAAACTTGTAAGTAATTGCAGATAACGTTTCTGTATTCATGAACCCCAAAGGAGGTGTCTGCTGAAATTCCTCTTTGAAATCCAACCGCAGACCGACGCTCGAATATTATGTTAAGTGAAGTTACTGCTCTAATTTCTTTAATTCAATTTTTTGTTTTAGGTTTTTTGAGAACTCTCGTATCGAATTCTCAACATTTCCTGTATATTCTATTTCTGTTGCCATCTCAAAGATCTCTTCTTCTAAAATCTCTTGTAAATCCTCTATACTACATGTCATTTCTTCTCCTAAAAATTCTTTTATAACTGCTTTTTGTTGGCTTTCAAAAACCAAAATCCATATCTTTCTACACTTCTCTTCTGCTCGCTCCATTAATACACGTAAAGAATCTTCGGCTTTATTTACTGATTTGATTGCATTGTTTAATTTCGCATCTTTTACATTGCCTTCTTGAGATATTTCCACCCAACTAGCTGGATAAAAACATTCAAGACTTTCATCTAAATTTGAATTCAAATTTGATAATCTTCCCCAATACTCACAAAAGTCTACGTACTCCGCAGTAATCATCTCAATGGCTTCTATCCAATCTTCTTTTTTATTGAAATCAAATGGTGTGCTTCGATGTTTCATCCCAAGTATTTGATTTAGTTGTTTGATTTTTGTTTGTTGGTCTTTTGAAATAAACATATGTATCCCTCCGTAAATAAGACTTTAGTAATTTGTGTTCAGACGTCCCACTCCCTTAAGCCCGAAGGGTGGACGCGATGCGGTTAGGAAGTTGGATGTGTCCGGCCGATTCCACTTCCTGCTGTTGAATTTGTCTCTTTGAATTCACCTCTAGCTTCTGCCGGACCGAGGGCAAATAGCACGATGCGTGAACATGGTGTTATGTGGAGTCAGTCACTTCGTTGAATTACTTATACATTGATTTTTGAAATCTTTCTTAGAATTATTCTTATAACTTCTTCTGTTTCTTTATTATCTGTGTCAATATGTTCTTCAAATTTAATATCTTTAAATGCAATTACACCCGCGTTTGTTTGCTTCTGGTACCAAACATCAAATTTATCTCCACGTTTTTCAATTCGTTTTTTGATTGTCTCTTCTGATGCTAAGAGGCAAAAATGAAAAGTATCTCGATCAATACTTCGAAATCCATTTAATATGTAGTTGAAATTTTTAGACTTATAAATTGTCATTGGAACAATAAGATGTTTCTTATACCGATTCATTAATTCTTGAGCTGTCTGTACTACAAGTATTCTCCATAGTTCTATATCCTGAAAATCATCAGTTCGTTCTTCTTCAAAGTAGATGTCTTCTGTTATGATTTTTCTCAACATATATCCAATTTCTTCAGGATCATAAATCATACTATTAGGTATTAGAGGCTGCAACTTTTGAGAAGTCGAGGTCTTTCCGGATCCAAATGACCCATTAATCATAATAATCAAGTGATCACTCCTTCTGGTTTAGGTTTACATTAAGCACTTGAATGATTTCACATAACGTTCCTGTATTCACGACGCGAGCCGACCTTAGATAGCTCTTATCTTAGGTCGGCTCGTGTGTCGTCCGGGTTATCTCCTATGATTATACATCTGGACGACCAAAGGGCGTAAGCCCCGAAGCGTGAATATAATGTTAGGCGATGCCGCATTGAACTACCTACAAAAATCCATTTCAATATAAGGGATATCATTCTTGATATTGTTCAAATAAAATTTCAACGCTTCTTTGTCCCAATCACTCCAGTTGTCATAATTATGAAAATTATAACTTCTATAAATCGCTGAAACTACTCCAAACTGCCTAAGATTAATAAAATCAGGTATTAATTTTAACCATGCTTGATCAATTGTATTTTCTTTTACATACCCATCCATGAAATTATTATAATACCTCTTGGTTATCTCTAACCTTTGTTTTCCATCTATTACCCAAGGGATCGGAATTTCATAGAATAAAGGAATAGCAATATCACTAACAAACCAACTGTATTCGGCTTCATCAAAATCAATAAAGACTACATCATCGTCTACGTTCAAATAATTCCCATGATTTAAATCTCCATGGATAATCCCATATGAATCAGTATTCTTGGGAAGCCGGCTGAGTTCATTTTTCAGAATTTCGTATTTGTCAATTACATAAGAAAGTTCCGCGGGTAAATACTTTTTCATATTGATAAGGAACTCTTTTTCATGCCATTTTCTCCTATTTAAATCATCTATTGGATTTAATTTCTTTGAAAGATTATGCATTCTTCCTGTATAATTACCAACTATTTGATAGAATAAATTGCTTTCTTCAGCAATTCTAGCCTTTCGTCCACTAGAAAACTCAAAAGAAGTTGCATAAAATTCCCCATTATCTATTTTCTCTACAAATTCCCCATCAATAGAGTTCACAGCTTTTGAAACAGATACATTATTTTTAGACAAGTAATTAATAAAATCAATTTCAGATAAAATCTCTTCTTCACTTCGATGTGATTTATGTGTTACCCGGAGAACAACACTTGTTTCATTTGACTTCCCAAAATAAACAAAGTTTTGGAACCCTTCTAAGTCTTTAAGACTTGATTCAACAATATTAAACTTTTGAGCCGCCTCATTAAGCACTTTCCAGGTAAAAAGCTCTTTAACATGCTTTTCCATAAAGTTTCTTCCTTTCTCTTCGCAATTTCGCCTAACGTTTCTGTATTCACGACCCGACGTACGTCGGGTGTCCTGCGAATGCCGGGCCAAGGGCGTATGCCCGCAGCGTGAATATTATGTTAGCTGTAGTTCAAGACTTCATTGTAATACTAATAGTTCCTTCAGGCTCATTAATTCTATGGTAAACAAATTTTACTGGTTTACAGTATTTAAGACTATGATTGTTTGCAAGCAATCTACATTCTTCACATGCTTCATCTGTATCGGATATTTCCCATATTTCATGGAGTTCTTGTAAAATAGTAATGGGTATATGCCTACCATCAGTAATTTCCCTTCCACAAAGTGTTTCAAAATGGTACTCAATTAGTATTGTCTTTTCCAACATTATCTTTTTGATTTGTTGATTGATTTTATTAAGAAATCTATGTAATTTAATAAAGTCTATAATTAAATACCTCAATTCCTTTATAGGGTGATCTGGCAATATGAAACCATCATCAGGCTGTAACATGCCATTATCACCATAGTAATGAAAAATTAGTTTGCCGTGTGGATCGCCATTATGTGCAAAAGTATTACGCAAATAATTTCTTACATACTGATGAAACGCTCCATTACAATATTTCTTTAACTCTTTAGCCAATCTTCTTTGATAAGGTTCTCGAGAACTTCTCATGGATCTTATAACATCCCAAATAGAAAGTTCATCACGCTTAAGACCTAGAGCATATGTTTCATTCAACAATTTCGCATACATATCCCAAAGAACCAATTGTCTATATACTGCATTCTCTAAATGGAATGAATAACTATCCCTATTATCAGTTTCTTCAATCGGTATTTTTATCTCTTGGGCAAATTCAATTGCATTAATTAAACAATATTCGTAATGCCTAATGAGTTTGTTCACTCTAATGACCCAGTTCAGTCCGTTCCTTACAATAAAAAGGTCTGGTGACATCATCAATATTTGCTCTTCTTTGTACAATCTATGCTCTTGAATTAAAGTGAATTTATTAATTTTTTTTAACATCAACTGATAATATTTTTGGTCTCCACCCTTCATTATTCATCCCTCATTCCATATTTCTTGAATTTCAGCTAACATCTAATTTATGTACTTCGTAAACACCACACATTTAAGTCAATTTCTGAACTACATATATAATAAACCATATTGTTCCATTTGCGAAGGTACTACAACAAACAAAAGAGCAGCCTTTACATCAGGCCGCTCTCCCCTTACATATTCTATTACTATCTCAAATAAAACCGTTTACTTCGCACCACTACTCCATACCACTCTCTCACTCATTGCCTTATCCTGAGCAATCAAGCAGAGTTCTGCCGCTTTGAACGCATGCTCCTGTGTCATTGCAATCTCTGTTCGATCGAGACAGTCCCGGATCAGTTCACCGAAGAAGGGATAACCGACCTGTCCTTTGACGCTATAACGGTATTCCCCTTCATGGTTAACCAGGTACACCTGATCGCCCTCCGGCTCTCTGGCCACGTCGATATACTTGCGCAGCTCAATGTATCCGTCCGTTCCCAAAATAACCGTGCGCCCATCGCCCCAGGTACCCAGACCATTCGGTGTGAACCAGTCTACCCGGAAGTAACCGGAAGCCCCGTTGTTGCCGATCAGTGATGCTTCGCCAAAGTCCTCCAGTTCCGGGAATTGTGGATGATTGAAGTTATTCACCCGACTGAATGCCACTTCTGCATCCGTACACGAAGCAAAGGTCAGAAACTGCTCGATTTGATGACTTCCAATATCACAAAGGATGCCGCCATACTTTTCATGCTGGAAGAACCATTCAGGCCGACCACCCGCATTCAATCGATGCGGCCCCGTTCCCATAACCTGAACAACCTTGCCGATGGCTCCCTGTTCGATCAGTTGTCCGGCATAGATCGCACTTTCTACGTGCAGACGCTCACTATAGTAGACCATGTACTTTTTCCCAGTGCGTTTAACCTCTTCACGCGCAAGGGCCAGTTGATCCAGTGTAGTAAAAGGGGCTTTGTCCGTAAAATAGTCTTTACCTGCGGCCATGACTCTCATGCCGAGTGGCGCACGTTCCGATGGTATGGCTGCTCCGGCTACGAGCTGCACTTCGTCATCGGCAAGTACATCCGCTTCAGATGCCGCAATCTGTGCCTGCGGGAACTGTTTCCGAAAAGCCTCGACTTTAGCTGGATCAGGATCGTATACCCATTTGAGTGTTGCCCCAGCCTCCACCAGCCCGCCAACCATACCGTAGATATGTCCATGGTCCAACGCCACAGCAGCAATAACAAATTCACCCGGACCGCATACGACCTCTTTTTTCACACTTTTTGGTGCATAAAACATGCCGTCTTTAGCCATACCTTCTCCACCTTTTCAATTGGATTTTCCGTTTATCGGTTCCGTTATCCTGTACACGCCTTGAGTTCAGCTTGGTGTACAAGTTCCACTTATTTAAATGTCTGTGACAGATCAGCAGGTTGACTGCTGCTGCCTGCCTTGTCTTTCTTTGTATTTGAACTGGCAATCCGCTGCTGCAAATGCGCATAGAACAAATCCTCATCGATCGGCAGATCCACCCAGTTATCGGTCCAGGTTGACAGCAACATGGCATTGGACAAGGTTAACCCATGGATACCCTCTTCTCCAGGAGCAATGAGCGGGGTCCCGTTCAGGATGGCATCGATCCAGTTGCGAATCAGGCCAGGATGTCCGGTTTCCACACCCGTAATTGGCACCTCGCATTTCCAGCATTCCGGCTGTCCGAATCCTCCGGTAAATCTTTGATTGAATTCAGGTTCGGGTTCACGAAGACGCCAGAAAGTCAACTGACCATCTTCAATGACAATTTTGCCGCGATCCCCATTGACCTCGAACCGGTTGGTGCCTGGTGCTTCACCTGTCGTGGTCACAAATACACCCGTTGCTCCATTTTCATACTCGACATATGCCGTTACATCATCTTCTACTTCAATGTTCCGGTATTTGCCGAATGAACAGAAAGCACGCATACGCACCGGCATCATACCGATGGTCCATTGCCACAGGTCCAGTTGATGAGGGTCCTGGTTGATCAGGACACCGCCCCCTTCACCAGCCCATGTTGCCCGCCAGCCGCCTGAATCATAATAGCTCTGAGAGCGATACCAGTTCGTAATAATCCAGTTGGTGCGACGTACCTCACCCAGTTCTCCCGAGGCAATCAGATCTTTGAGTTTGATATATAAAGGGTTGGTTCGCTGGTTATACATCATGGAAAATACTTTGCCGCTTGCAGCAGCCGCTTCATTCATTTTGCGTACCTGTTTGGTGTACACTCCGGCAGGTTTCTCAATCATGACATGCAGGCCATACTGAAAAGCCTGAATGGCTTTTTCGGGATGGTCATAATGCGGGGTTGCAATAATTACCGCATCAATCGTCCCTGATGACATCATCTGCTCCGCATCCTGCCAATAGGTGACTGAAGCCGGAAGGTTGCTGGATACCCAGCTCTCCATTTCTTGTCTCACATCACACACAGCCACCAGTTCTGCACCAGGTACTTCTCCTGCTACCAACGTTCTGGCATGGGCTGCACCCATATTCCCAATTCCAATAACGGCTACTCGAACCAAACTCATACCTGTACCTCCTCGTCCACACGACGTTCAATTTCGGCAAAAACATCTGCAAAATGCTGTAACATCGCCTTCGATTCCAAGACTCCGCTAAAATCCTCAATCCCGTAATATCCATCATATCCAACGGATTTGAGGTCACGGAATACTTGCAACCAGTTCACCACACCCTCGGTTAAGGGGGCCCACTGACAATGCCAGTTTGATGTTAGCGAAATTTCTGTATTTTGTTCATTCACACTGGAATTCGAATTCATGTTTGATGCATCCTTGAACCAAGCTGCATTCTTCACATGCACATGTGCCAGATAAGGTCCCAGTAATTCCAGTCCCATACGATGGTTCTCATATCCTTCATGGACCATGTTACCTGGATCATACAATACCCCTACATGCTGTGAATCCAGAGATTGCACGAGCCGATAAGCCAGTGATGCAGTGGGGGCAATCGTTTGGTGATGGGTCTCTACTACAGCTTTTACCTTATACTGTTGGGCCATCTCTTGAACCTCATTCAGATAATGCACAGCTTGCTTGTATAATTCAGGATAGCTGGTTTTGCGATCATAACCGGGAACCCCAACACGCATCATGGATGCTCCCAAGGCTTGTGCCGTTTGAAATGCTTGCTCTGTAGCAAGCAGATCTCCGCAGCTCAGATAAGGCACCAATGCAATCGATTGTCTGCCATGCTTTTTTGCCACTTCACGGAATGCAGGTACCTGTTCCTCCCACTGGTCTGGATCTATCGAGCAACGATTATGTCTCCAATAAGAAGGTTCTTCGGACAAAGCATCCGCCGGTATTCCACGATATCTCCATTCGATCCCTTCAATACCGGCTGCGGCTGCAGCAGAAGCCAATTCTTCTGCGGTCAAGTCCGGTGTGGCTACAGTGAATACAGACAATTTCATCAACATTCATCCCCTTATGTAAACGTATTCAATTAATTGTTGTAAACGCATTGTATCATTCATACGAAGGCCTCCATAGGGGGCAACGAGAAGAGATGAATGACAGATAAACAGCAGACCATATTCCCCATTCAGAGATAACTTGCAAGTTCCTTTTTGAATGCATACATAGCAAAAAGCACCCCGAATAACAGAAGATCCTTCTGATTCGAGATGCCTAATTTGCAACTTCTATTTTACATCATAAAAAACATGTTCCGCCTGCAACTTCCCTAAATGTGTCGTCATGATACCAAAAGAATATTGGGGCTGAAAGCGCCGATCCGTAGGAGAGCCCGGATTAAATATCAGCACATCATTGACCGTATGCATCACTGGAATGTGCGAGTGTCCAAAAATCACAGCATCCACCTGCTGCCCTGCAAAGGTGTGGATCGCATTCTGCTCGGTAGACTTCGATCCCAGATGACCATGTACAAGACCAAGACGCAAACCATCCGCCTCAACGATGCGGGAGAACCCGAGTTTTTGACCTATTTCAGGCGGGTCCGTATTACCTGCAACACCTTCAAGCGGTGCGTAAGCGCTGAGCAGCTTGTGTACACTCCAGTCCGACCAATCCCCGGCATGGAGAATCAGATCGGCATCTGATAGCGCCTCAACCAAGGGATCGGGTAACTTACGTGCTCTTCGAGGTAAATGAGTGTCCGAAATGACAATAATTTTCATAGTACAGCACACCTTCCCTTTCCCTTATATTACGCTTTATTCGGCATGTGATGGAAGAACTTCAAGCTGGGAACAGGAACGCTCCATATCTTCAAGTGTAATGGATGCGAAGAACTGTTCCACCTTTGATTCGGCAACCTGGTACAGATTAGTCAGAAGGCTATCGATACGAAGGCCAACATCACAATTTGGATTACAGTTACCGTGAATCGGAAACAATGGCCCTTCATCCTTGGCAGCCTGATAGATCATGGATAATGTGATTTCGCTTGAAGGCTTGGCGAGGTAAAATCCTCTTGTTCCCGGTGAGGAGTCCACAAGTCCTGCCTTTTTCAACCCGCCCAGAATACGTCTGACCACGACAGGGTTGGTATTCACACTACCTGCAATCAGTGCCGAAGTGATTCGTTCAGGCGCGCTGAAAGACAACAACAACAAACAATGCACACTGACCGAAAAATGAGTACTCATGATTAACCACCTTTTATTTGAGCATTATAATGCTGATTTTATATCATCCCAGATGTGTTGGTTTACTCGGAGAACAGGTCCTGTTCAGGACGTGCCCGGATTTTTAACTGCCGAACGCTGTATTCCAGTTGTTTCACAATATCATCCAACTGTTTGCGATCAATCTTCGTTGGATCCTCCACTGGCTTCGCCGATGACTTCAGATCCCGAATCGTTAACTGCTGTTCTTGCCACTTGTCCATCAGATCCGCTATATTGGCATAGAAACGTTCGTAATCTTTAATAACCAAATCAAGATAGGCATCCACCTCATCCGGATCATAACCACGAAGTTTATAATTGAATTGTTTTTCATGAATCGATAAAGCATCGAGCTGCACGCCCAATTGTTTGAACAATTGTCTTTGTTTGTCCAATCTTCGTTTCATATGCTCATCCATATTGACAACCCTCCATTATCAAACGCGCCGCGGTATGCATCAAGAAGATTCTTTGATACCGCCGCATTTTCTCTCTATATTTTTTATAACACATTATCCGTCAGATATAAAATCGAACGACCCTTTTTGCACACGAAACTGATTGCTTCTTATGAAATTCGGGTAAGGACTGACTACAACCCCATTGCGGGAAAGGAGCATGTCCTTATGAGTACATTAACCAAAGATCAACTTCAAGAGCTGAAAAACGCTCTTTTGGAACAACGTGAAGACCTACAGCGCCATTTTGAATCCAGCATGGAAGACGGTGCTCCAGCCGAGTCCCTGAAAGATTCAACTGGCGAGCTGTCATCATACGATAATCACCCGGCAGATGCCGGTACGGAGACGTTTGAGCGAAGCCGTGACTTGGCGATAGATGATACGTTAACCGAAGAGTTCAATCAAGTGAATGAAGCGCTGGAGCGAATCGAACAAGGAACGTATGGCACCTGTGTGACCTGTGGTAAGGATATTCCCTTTGAACGACTCGAAGCGATCCCTTACACAGCCTACTGTATCGATGATACGCCTAACCGCGAGTTAAGCAACGAACGGCCCGTTGAGGAGGAAGTCATGACGATGCCACCGAGCGGTGCCGGAGAAGTCAGACAGCGCAATGCTGGCAAGTTCGATAACGCTGACGCCTGGGAAGCCGTCGAGGAATATGGCACATCGAATTCCCCTGCAACCGCAGCCAAACGTGACGTGAAAGATTATGATGAAAACATGTAGTTTATGAACGAATTAAGAATGGTTACGCTAAAATGGTATATGTCTTCCATCATGCCAAATTACGCATGAAAAAGCCGCCAATGGCGGCTTTTTGCTTGGTTGAGCATATCATCTTTACACAAACGAAACTTTAATAAAGCCGATGAATATGCTTCGATTACTCTTCCGCCAGACCACCAGACGAGGATTCCTTCTGCTTTTTAGCAGGTCTTGACGTTTTGGCAGCGGGCTTGCCTTTATCGGGTGAAGCCTTCTTTTTCAATTTCCCTGCGGTTTCCGAAACAGGCTTATTCACCGTATCTTTGGATAGGGAACTGAATAAATGAAAGACCTCTTGTTCCGCATCATGCCTGTCTTTCGTTAAATAGGGTTCACACATCTTCGTAATGTTGTTGTACAACTGCTCTACTTCTTCGCGGCTAGCATACAACGTCATATCTGAGATAAACATACGGTCCCCGTTTTCCGCCTGATTCATAAATCTCCGACGGCTCTGCTCAAACATTTCATTTAACAACTTGAAGGTTTCGGAACGAAATACTTCCTTCAAAGGTGAATTCTCTTCGTCTTCGTTACGGAGCTGAATTTCCCCCTTGAAGGGCTCGTAATATTTGGCGATAATTCCATTAATTTCACGAGTGGATACGATGGTGAGCAGACCGATTTTCTCCAGTTTTTTCACATGATAATGTACCTTGGCTGGTACTTCGCCCATCTGGTCTGCAACCTCTTTAACCGTAGAGGGTCTGCCCTGTTTATTAAACATATTCAAGATCTGTATCCGATACGGATCGGAGTAGACCTTGATTTCTTCAATCGTTGAAAGTACTTTGCGCTGCATACCTGTATCCTCATTTCCGGGGTACCTGTTGCCCATCATGTGTATATTATACCGTCCGAACAGGGTTTCGGTCAAAACAGGCTGAAGATAACAGGCTCCAGGAAGCCTTATTATAGAACCGTGCGGAAAGTCTTGCTCAGAAGCACCAGCGCGGCTGACATGGCAAGCATAACACCAAACACAATAAACAGAATCGGCAATGCCACCCAATCGGCAAGGGCTCCTGAAACCAAGCTCCCTAAAGGAGCAACACTGACGACGAGCATACTTTGAAGAGCATACACCCTCCCAAGCATATCGGAAGGCGTAACTTCCATCAGATAGGATGCAAGGGGTGTAGTAGCGAGTGGAATTCCCATGCCCATCATCAGACAAAAGACAGCAGCAACAGGCAGCTGGTAGGACGTCATGTAAGCCGGGAGTGCAGTCATGGCATAACTGAGCCCCAACATGACAATGCCGACGATGACCAGCACACTTTTACGGTAATTCGATCCTCGGTGAGACAGCCACAAGCCACTCAGTACCATGCCTGCCACAATCAGCCCACTGAGTAGACTTAACCCTCCTGCTCCGGCGTGCAATGTTTCAATGACATATGGCGTGCGAAGAACATTGAATGGCATCAGACAAAAGTTAACAAAGGCAAACAGAATGGAGACGATCAGTAACAACACATGTTTATGCATAAAATGAAAGGCTTCTGTCATTTCAGAAAATATACTTTTTCTTGCTGGAGGAGAATCAGATGATTCTAATGTTTTATTTTCATTGTTAGATGATGTTTGAGTTTTCGGGTACCCCACACGGCTCATCAGGAGTGCACTTAAGGCAAACAAGCCCGCATCGATCAATATCGTCCACGTGATCCCTGCCGTTGCAATTAACGTGCCCGCTACTGCAAGTCCTGCGAGCTCTGCAACCCGGGTTGCAGATGAGGCCATGGCGTTACCAGACAACAGCATTGATTTGGGAAGTAATCGCGGTACAGTGGATACCTCTGCGGGTGACGCAAAACATTCCAGAAGGGAATTCAAAATAGTGATGACGAACAGATGCCAGACTTGCAGTTCACCCAGACCAAACAATAGTGCTGTAATGCCAACAAATAATCCTCGGCAGGTATTCGTCAGCACAATCACCTTTTTGGGAGACATGCGGTCAACCAGTGCGCCGACAAACAGCCCCAGAAAGATACTCGGCAAAAAGTTAACAGCCAGCAATGTTCCCATCAGCAGCTTTGAACCTGTCAAAATGTACACCATCCAGCTATAGGCAATGGAATCAATCGAATCGCCAAATCTGGATACGACCTTGCTCACCATAAACTGAACATAAGGTTTAATCCGAATTAATTCTCCGATCCCTTGTTTGTGTGCGACTGTACCTTCGCTCATGATTACTCCGCCTCTCAACGTGAAAATATTTTTAATGTTAATTTTATTTTAACGTATGATATGCGAAAATCAACCCTTTCGTGAAAATATTTTTAACGATGTGTTTATCCTTATACAACACAAAAAAACAGACCACAGGGTCTGTTCTCTTTGCATCAAAATTTGCTGCTATGATTCGTAGTTCATGTATTAGTCCTCAGTCTTGAATTGAAATCCAATACTCTCTTCATCTGCCTCCAGCATCAACTGATACACCTTCTCTGCCTCACTACCCAGCCGTTCCTTGCTGATCTGGTAGTTCGTCCAGGTTAGTTCAAGCGGCAGCTCAATCATGGCTGTAAGGCAGTCCCACAAGGCGTCCAGATTTGCACCGTAAAAGTCCGGCAGTTCAAGCTTTTGCTTTAATAGCTCATGCAGCTCTGTTGTGTTATAAAAATCCTCACCGTTAAGTACTATCCTCTTCATGTCGGTCCTGTCCTTCCTTATTTCAAGCGAGTAAAGGATGCATAGTGGTCTGTCGTTTTGTAAATCAAGCCGTCATTGGAGTACAGGATGCGGTCCGAATTACGGAATCCGGAAGTATAATTGATATCCGCTTCACGCCAAGTACGCCCACTTGCTGCTGGAAGCAAACCTTCCCGGTTGCTAAACACGTCTCCACCGATACTTTTGCCCGGAGCAACCGTAGCAAGGTTGCCTTGGGACGATACCCAGCCCAGTGCCGTTGCCTGTGCTTTGGTAATGTAGTTGCATGGCAGTTTGCCGTTGGCGCTGAGATAGTTAGCCACACCCGTAAACGTGTTGATGATGGTACACGTTGCAGCTGAAGCCTTCTGCTGTCCAACCGGAGCGATCTGTGAACTGGTGAAGAAAACAATCGTTAACATAACCGCGAGCAGTGCTGTAGACATAAACTTTTTCATCAATCCAGCCTCCCAATGACTTAAAATGGATGAACGTTGCCACTATGTAAGTGATATGAGATGTGAATTCCACCTGGATGTACGTTCTGCTAGATTATAGTGAACAAGCCATCTATTTACTATTTATATCACATCATTTTGGAGGAAAGATCAAATTCAACTGCCGTTTTTGTAAAAATATATAAATATAACATTTAAATACAACAAAAGACTCACATCCCGGGGGATGGAGTCTACCATTTCGGTAAATTCCTATCATCTATCATGCTAAGCATGTTATTATGTTAGCTTCTCCTTTAATCCACTAACTGTACCCGTTGACGGGTTCGTGCCGATTCCAGGCATGCATCAATGACACGCATATTCTGAATGGTGTTTTGCGGACTGAACGGTAGCTCTTCTCCTTCAAGCACTGCGGCTGCAAAGGTCTCCACCTGCAAAACGTAGGAGTTCGATACCGATACACGTTCCTCACGGCTGACGGAATCGGTGTGCACGATAATCTGTGGTGGAATATCACTGTTCTCCCAACCGAACACCTTGGGTAGTTCAATCCGTCCATCGGTACCGAGAATTTCCATCTCGGCTCGTCCCGAGGCCCACATGCCGCAGTCAAACGTTAACGCTACTGAATTGGGAAACTCCACAAGTCCTGAAGCCATCATATCGACGCCATCATGCTCTTCCGAAAATAGAGCGTGTACTGTTACAGCTTCCGGCTCCTGCCCCAGATACATGCGGGCTGCCGAGATTGGATATACGCCAAGATCAAATAATGATCCTCCGCCCATCTCCCTTTTGAACCTTACATTGTCTTTATCGTCAGCGGTATTACAAGTGAAATTGCCATGGAGCGCTCTGACCGTACCAATCTCCCCACTGGCAATAATCTCTTGCACACGTCTATGCTTGGGGTGGTATCGATACATAATGGCTTCTGCAAACAGTACGCCGTGCTGTTGACATACCTCAATCATTTCCGCCGCTTCATCTGAATTCAGAGCAGCCGGTTTCTCACATAATACATGTTTTCCAGCCTGAGCAGCCTTAATCGTCCACTCCTTGTGCATGTGGTTCGGCAGAGGAATATACACAGCTTCAATATCCGGGTCCGCAATGAGTTCATCATAGCTGCCATACGCTCTGGCAATGTCGAGCTCATTCGCAAGAGCTTCCGCCTTCTCCTTGCTGCGGCTAGCTATCGCCAAGACCTCACCACGTTCGGATTGTTGAATCGCCGGAATGACTGCATTTTTCGCGATTGTGGATGTACCAAGCACACCCCACTGTAGTTGTCTGTCCATGCTTATCTTCCTTTCACTCCGTAATTGTCCTCTTCTGCCTTGTGTAACATACCGAGACAACGATCAAGATCGGCTTTGACCTGTTTTTTATATAATTCGGCTTTCTCCGCACCATCATCCGTGAAGTGATATAAAACGATTTCCTGAAAATCGACTTTCGGATCACTGCCCTTTAGCTTCTTCGTACGATAAAAGACACCCTGTTGAACCAATTCATGCAGCGCCCGGTATATCTCGCTCTGGGGTGGTACATATCCGTAGGCTTTGAATTCCTGCTTCATTGCCTCCAGCATTTCATAGCCGTATCCCCTATGCTGTTCAACCATGGTAATCAGATACAGCTTAATAAATGCCCGCTGCGCAATCATAAAAGCCACGTTCATTCCCCTCCTGTCAGCTCTATATATCTAGTATTATAAAACTTATGTTCCCCTTCTGCCATCTTTATCCGTCTTTCTCCCTTTAATCCATGGGCGTTGGAAGGCAAGAAGGAGAAATGATGGCTAGGCAGGAACGTAAGGTAGAGCGAGAATTTGGGTTTTCTATTATGAATTTTTCATGTAATGAAATTTTAAAATTTATTTCAAAAGTGTTAATCATGGTATTGGCGTCACTTTTTTTTCAGGTTGTTGCCTTCATTTTTATCGGCCTTCAACTCACTGTTGTTCTGAATTTTTCATATAATGATGTATTCACCTGTTAATCAGGCTTGGACTTCGGTACGGTTCCCACAATCCACTTGCCCCAGCTTGCGCGAGAGATGAGCCATGTGAGTACGCAGGATAACGTAAGCGCAAGCAGCCAGGTGATGATCATGCGCACGACGGGGTTTAATCCCCATGCCACATAAAACTGTTCATCCGGAATGTAGCTGTAGCGCAACATCAGCATGTGCATCAGGTATCCCCCGTATGACACCCCGCCAATCCACGCCAGCAATCGTGTTACTCTGATATTGTGGAGCTTGCCAGCCAGCTGGTACATCACCATGATGGACGCAATGAGGAATAAGATCATATCCGGCCGGATGAGACTAACAGTATAGAACGTAATCTGTATACCCTCCGGCTTCTGGAACTCCTGCATTAACTTATATATAAACCGAAGACCCAGCACAATAAACACGGTCCAATATACCCAGCGCAAACGTTGAATCCGCTCATTCCAGCGTTGAACCGATAGACCGGCTGCCGCACCAAGCACAAAATAAAAAAAGAAATACAGGAAATTTCGATCAGCATAGGTGGTAAAGGCATCGGTCAGCACCGGGACATTCAACCAATCCATGAACCTGGCGATATTTCGCAATTGATCCGCGAGCACTAGGTACACCACACCGGAGATCAGAAGAGCTATGGTGCGCCCCTTCGCCTCATATCGGTTATAGACATAACGGATTGCTCGCAAAAACAGGGGAAATAAAAGATAAAACTGAATAAGCATAATAATGTACCAAAAATGCGAGGTCGTTTTACCCGTGATTAATTTCAAACCAAGGTCAGGGATATCCTGCCAACCAAATCCGTTCCATCCGCGAGGCGCGAGTGTGAAGTAGATCAGGGACCAGATCATATAGGGAACGATGACATCGGTTAAGCGCTTTTGCATGAAACGTCCATAATGCAACTTGTCTCCTGTATTATAGAAAAGCACCATACCTGTG
The DNA here is from genome assembly GCF_037969855.1 of Paenibacillus sp. FSL W7-1088. Classification (NCBI taxonomy): domain Bacteria; kingdom Bacillati; phylum Bacillota; class Bacilli; order Caryophanales; family Paenibacillaceae; genus Paenibacillus; species Paenibacillus sp. FSL W7-1088. The sequence continues at coordinate 2,738,586 of NZ_CP150216.1, read as the reverse complement.
ATGAAAATAAACAGGGGTACTGCAAATTTGGACAGCATCAGCAGGATCGCGAGCAATACGCCATCTTCCAGTCCCGCTTCCGGGACTACGGAATAATGAGCTATGGAGTGCTGAAGGACGACTGCCGCAAAAGCAATTCCCCTCAGACTCTCAATTTCTGTAATTCGTTCTTTACGAGGCATAACAGACAGCCTCCTTTCTTGGTTTTGCCATGAAAACGACGTACAATGAAGCCATATATGGATGAACGGGGGGATTCACATCTCAGATACAGACCAAGACATAACTACCATTGACTCCAAATATGTACAACAGCATCTGGCTAATGAACGGACCTTTTTGGCCTGGGTTCGTACCGGCATTGCCATGGTTGGGATCGGCTTTCTCGCAGCCGGCTTCGGCTTCAGTTCAACGGCCTATGATCGGATGGCCCATCTCGCAGCCATCATCATTGGTATTACTTCCTTGGTCAGCGGCATTCTGATCATCTTGTGTTCCGCTTCCGCTTATCATCGAAAACGCAATCAGATTAATTCACAGACATTCCAGGCATCCACGAAATTGATTCGGTTCCTGACGCTGATGCTGCTGGTGATTGGACTGGCCCTGGCCGTATTACTGTATGTATTGTTATTCCCTGCCTGGCAGGTTTAACACCTGAACCTTGCTACAGCAGGAAGTTAAAACAGAGACAAAAGCCGGCTTCCTCTAAAGGAAACCGGCTGATGACCACCTGGTGGCTCACTTATGTCATTCCAGTTGAAGATTCCTGTCTTTACTGAACCGATTTATTATAGAAAAGTATTGTTGCCAAGTCGAGCGGCCTTATCCCGAGCTTCCAATCTTTGATTTTCCATATCGAGATCCGTGCGCTCAACCGTAACATCATCCAGATTGACATCGATTCTGTCCCGGTTCACATAACTGTTACTGCTAAACACGTCATAAACATCCGTGTCCCGATCCGTAGAGTCCACGAGTAGCAGGATCTTACCACTTTGCACGTATTCCTCATACTGTCTTGCATCCTCTTCCGGAATGCCTAGACCCACGAGTCCACCTACAAGTCCGCCTGCTCCTGCACCTACAGCTGCACCCGTAAAGGCTGCGGCAATAGGGCCTGCGGCCAGAATAGGACCGATGCCCGGAATCGCCAATGCCCCAATACCAGCGAGCAATCCGGCTACTCCGCCGAGCACCCCGCCTGTTGCTGCACCTGCAGCTACACCTTCGGGTGCTTTAGTACCCGTCTCTTCTCGAATCGCCTTCAGTTCATCCCGATCCTGTGTGACTACCGAGATCTCATCTGAAGTGAATCCTTGCGCTTTCAGTCCCTCGATTGCGGATGATGCCTCACGTTCTGTATTAAACACACCTACGATTTTCTTCTGCATAGTGAATCCCTCCTCATCTAATTGAGTGGTTCGCTATGTTATTACCCGCCTCGATTTCTTTCAAACGCTTCCACCGCAATATCATAACCTTGAAGGACTAGGAGAATGACCGACCATTGATATGCAGCGGGCACCGCGCTAGGGCCTGCATATGGTGTGAAACGAACTTGAACTCAGGCAAATAACCGTTGATATGCAAAGCCTGATCTGGTTTTGGCTTCTATTCCGGAGCAATTGAGCAGAAGAGTCCAATGGGCTCAGCATGCTTTTTCTAAAGAACGTAAGACGTCTTAATTGGAACCTATACTCTCATTTTCAATGATAAGGAGCACCAGACACGTTATTCCCCTAAAACGCCCTAAAAAAAGCCACAAATAGCTCCATAATCAGATATAACGTGTCTCAGGTTCGCTATTCCTCTGTAGGCTCTTCAAGCTCCTGTATAACACGTCTCATGTTCGTTAGCGCTCAAGATGCCGCCTAATCCCTAATCTGCCCATCGCATACTCGCCCGGTTCAGGACGCAACCAGAACCCATTTTCAGATCGAGATTTGAAAACACATTCTAGCTAAACTCGCGGTTTAGCCCGGTTAGTCGCTATCGCTTCGAGCGGATCATCCGGCCAATAATGTTTGGGATAACGGCCTTTCAAGTCTTTCTTCACTTCAAAATAAGTCTCCCGCCAAAAGTTGGTCAGATCTCGTGTGACCTGTACAGGCCGCTGTGCAGGGGACAGCAAATGTATGGTCAGTGGCACTCGACCACCGCCAATACGCGGGGTCTCTTGCTGTCCAAACATTTCCTGCAGTCTCACCGCGAGCGTAGGATCTTCAGGTCGGCTGTAATCCACCGGAATGCGCGAACCACTAGGCACCTGAATATGTGTAGGAGCTTCACGATCCAATTGCTGTCGCTGCTCCCAACTCAATCCGCCGAGCAGCACATCCTGCATCGACAATTTCTTGAGATCCGCAGCAGATCGCATACCTGCCAGAAAAGGGCTGAGATGCTCTGCCAATTCTTCGGTCAGATGATCTTCGATAAGATCAGGCCATTCCGGCAAATGATGATGCAAAAAGCGCATCCTGTCTGCCAGCTGTCGCGATGATTTTGTCCAGGGCAGACAATCCAGCCCTTCGATACGTATTCCTGAAAGTAATGCTTCGAGCACCTGATCTTCGGGTGGCTGTGCAATACTGCTTTCTTTCAATGTAATGGCTCCAATTTGCAGCCTTTTATGTGCCCGCACACTGCGCGTGTTTCGGTCCCAGGCCACTTGCACTTCTTCATGAAGCAGATGTGGACCCAGCTCCAGCAATCTCTTCTCCTGCACCGGCGCAGCCAGCAGGATGCGCGCATCCGCGCCCTGGTCGTCGGCTTCGGCTGCGACCAGATAGGCTGAACGGCTCAGCGATTCTGTCGCTGCGAGCCGTACCCCGCGGCCGCTGCTCAGCAGATAGCGGCCGTCCTCCCGGCGCTGCCCGATCCGATCCGGATAAGCGAAAGACAGCAGCCATCCGCAGCAGTCCTCATCCGGCTGTACCGGATCGGCCGCCGGGCCGAGCGCCAAGCGCAGCTGGCGGCTCTCCTGGAGCATGCGCCGCACGGCAGCACCGTCTGCGACAGACGCTGCCACTTGCGGCATGCCGCTGCTGTCCGCAGTCAGCAGCGCTTCCACGCGCGGGCGCAGATCGGTGCCCGCCGCGCCTGCACTGCCACTGCTGCGGAGGCCGGCAGGCTCCTGCAGCAGTGCCGCCAGCATGCTGGCGTAGCTGGCCAGCCCAAGCTCCGCCGCGCGGAGCAGCATGCTGGCCAGTCGCGGATGCACGCCAAGCGTGTTCATCCGCCGCCCGAAGGGCGTGATGCGGCCTGCGTCGTCCAGGCCGCCCAGCTGGCGCAGCAGCGCCTGTGCCTGGCCGTAGGCTGCGGCAGGCGGGGTGTCCAGCCACTGCAGCTCTGCAGGGGACTGGACACCCCAGGCGGCAAGCTCCAGCGCCAGCGGCGCAAGGTCCGCGGAGGCAATCTCCGGCTTTGCTGCATCAGGCAGCACGCCATGGGCCTCTTCGCTCCATAGCCGGTAACACACGCCCGGTGCAATCCGCCCCGCGCGCCCCCGCCGCTGATCGGCTGATGCCTTGGACACCGGCAGGGTGACGAGCCGACTCATGCCGGTCCGCGGCGAGAATACCGAGGCACGGCTCAGCCCCGCATCCACCACCACTTTGACTCCAGCCAACGTAAGACTGGATTCGGCAATGGACGTGGACAGCACAACCTTCCGTTTACCTTCATCTGCGGGTCGCACAGCTTCATCCTGCCGTTCTACAGGCATGCTTCCATATAGAGTATGCACCTCAGCATGAGCAGGAAGCATGTGGTTGGACAGCTCTCGCTCTGTGCGATGAATTTCTTTTGCACCCGGTAGAAAAACCAGCACATCCCCTTCCTGTTCTGCCAGTGCCTTAACGACGGCCTGAGCCGTAAAAGTCTCGATCTGCTCGGATGCCGGTTTGGACATATATCGGGTTTTCACCGGAAACGTTCGTCCAGGACAGTCAATCCATTGGGTTGCCTCGCCAAGCAATGCACAGACAGGAGCGGGGTCCAGCGTAGCCGACATCACCAGCAATTTCAGATCGGGACGCAGCATGGCCCGGGATTCAAGCGCAAGCGCCAAACCAAGGTCACCCTGCAGATGCCGCTCATGAAACTCATCAAAGATAATCATCGCTGTGTCTTCCAGTCCCTGGTCCTGTTGAAGCATCCGGGTTAATACACCCTCCGTCACCACTTCTATGCGAGTGGACGGACTTACACGTGTATCCATACGTACCCGATATCCTACGGTCAGTCCCACTTTTTCACCAAGTGAAGCCGCCATTCGTGCAGCTGCCGAGCGAGCAGCCAGTCTGCGGGGCTCCAGCATAATGATTTTCCGTCCGGCAACCCATGGCTCCTCCAGCAGTGCCAGCGGTACTACGGTCGTTTTACCCGCACCTGGCTCCGCAATTAACACACCTGTATCCTTTTCCTGAAATAACTGCCTCAGCTCAGGAATAATTGGTTGTATCGGTAAATCCGTCTTCATCTCATCTCTCCTAATTGATGCTCCACGTGTCTTTGCGAATGTTAGCATTATAACAAAAAAAGAGCTCTCCCAGAAGTCATAAACATGACGGGGAACAGCTCAAGTTAAGGTTATGTTGTTCTAATGAACCGCGGACACGCTAATAGCTCCTACTGGCACAGGTCTGAAATGTAACGAATCACAAAGACGTTATTTCGTCGTTTGGGTCGCTTTTTAAATTCTTACGGCTTTTGTATAAAGGAATACCGTGCTGAGATTCGTAACATTTTACAATCCTCAATAATTCACTTTTTAAGATGTAGTCGGTTCCTTAGCATGTTGACCCAAAAGAGAAATTATTTCCTGAACAGGCTCATCACTGATACATCCAGTTAGCTCAGCAGAGACTCTGCACCATCAATAACAATTTCCGCACCTGTAATGTGTCTGGACTCCGCAGAAGCCAGGAAAGCTACCAGATCAGCGACATGTTCTGGCTGACCCGGCCCATCCGCAAGCGGCTGCTGGCCTTCCGGGAATTCCATTGGAATGACGATTTGATGCAGCTCATCCGTTTTGACCGTACTTTGGTCAATATTCGTTGCAATCGCTCCAGGACAGATGACATTGACACGTATCTTGAACTTGGCCAGTTCCAGCGCAGCCATCTTCGCAAAAGCAACCTGCCCTGCCTTGGATGTACTGTACGCCGACATGCCGAAGCTGGAGAAGCGCTGATTACCATTAATGGAGCTCGTGATAATGATACTGCCACCACCACGTTTCTTCATATGAGGCAGTGCATACTTGATCGTAAAAAAAGTCCCGTTCAGATTGGTCGTAATAATCTGCTGCCAATCCTCAACCTGAATTTCTTCAATCGGGGCCGATACCCCATTAATACCAGCGTTGGCAAAAACGATATCCAGGCCGCCAAACAATTCGATGGTCTCCAGAACTGCTTTTTCCACCCGGGAAGGATCGGAAATATCTACATCGAATGCTCTTGCCGCACCTGCACGCAGCTTATTAATTTCAGATTCTGTCTCCGAGATCCGATCATTAACCAGATCGAGCAGCGCAACATATGCTCCCTCACTCGCCAGTTTGAGCGCTGCCGCTTTGCCAATCCCCGAACCAGCACCTGTAATCATGGCGACTTTACCTTCGAACCGTGGCTTGCCGTTATGTTGTGTCATTATCCATTCCACTCCTTCTCGCTCCGTAATTATGTAAGAATGTACGTTCATGCAATATCTGTAAGTAGATTCTTCACAAGATTACCCAAAAAGAGTGTCTTTTAAATCAACATGCATAAGTTTTTTCGTAGTTGAGTCTCACCATGTTTAGCAGCATGATCAGATCATCTCGTAAGGCTTCACCCGACCTCACCATTCCAGCTCAATGAAAGCGGCATCATCTTCAAGCCCGCCCGTATGTCTCGCATCCAGCAGTACCTGGATGTGCTCATCCGGTATATAAGCCTGGATCGCATCCAGGTCATTCAGGCCATCCGTGTACATTTGCAGACGAACTACTTCACTGGCAGACAGTTTAGCTTCATAGATATGCGGTTTGCCACCAACCGGACCCTCCAGTGTAGACCAACGTTCATTCGTACGGCAGTTCACCTGAAATGCTGCCGATTCCTCCTGACCGTTACGCCAAAGACGAATGCGGGAGTCCCCCTGCCAGGCAAGCCACACCTTGCTTTTCCGGTTGCCCGCAGAGAGCTCGATACGTCCACACACATACATGGCCTGACTTCCCCTGCTCCGCTTCTCCATAAGCACTTCCCGCAGCAGTAAAGGTGAGTTTTCCCAAGGCTGCAATTTCTCCAGCTGCTCGGATGCAGGACTTGTCAAGTCATGAAGGAGACGCTCCATAGCATCCAGAGAAGGATGCTGAGTCGTTTCCAGCCAATCCAGCAAGGCGTTTCCCAGAAAGCGTGCAGCAAAATCACCAAGGTAACTCATGCCTACCCCATCACATAATACGAAAGTACACACATTACCTTTCATGCGAACAGCAGCAAAATCCTGTCCGGTGTCTCCCTGATTAACGGTCTCCGCCGCTCTTCCATAACCATACCTGCACTTGAATGTACCTTGATAACGGGTCAACGGCTGTTCCCCCGTCTGGACACTCACATAGCGGAAGCTGCCCTGATAGTGTTCAGCACGGCTTCCCTTATCTCCAGCAGACAATGTTGCCAAACGCATCGCTCTCATGATTTCCCCTCCTATCTCACAGGCGTAGCAGCGGACATCTGAAACCCGATGGATACCAGTTCTGCACAAGTACCAGGAAGCATCATCAGTGCACCAGGTGAAAGCAAATAATCCGCTTCAACCAGCATCTCACGATAACTTTCCGGCAGAACCGAGGACATATTACGCAGCTTCTCCCCGTGTTCATCCTGAAGAACCGTCTCCTGGGAAATTCCCTTCCATCTTCGTGGCTCCGGAATGGGACCTTCCAGCAGATGATCGGATATAAAAATATTCTCGACAAGTACATTGCCGTCAGGCACGCTCATACCCATGATTCTTTTGGCAATTGGCTCTGGATCTTCGCCAGTAGCTACCCCATCGGTCATATGACATACAAGCGGTGCAGGACAATCCTGCATATTTGGAATTTCAGCCTGTAGAATCTTCTCGGCCTGCAGGAAAGCTTTCGCTGAATCAGAGAATCTTTTCGGTGTTAAGTCGGGTAAGGAACCCACAGCAGCGATTTCGTCAATGCCCTTAATCCCGTTCAACAGATCGTACACATCGTCGCTGTATGCAAGAATCGCGATCCTGTAACGGGGTGTCAGTCGGTTCCCCTTGGTCGAACGAAACACCATTTGGCGAATAGCCAGAGATAAGGCATCATAGACGACATCAATCCGTCGACGGTTGTCCAGAACCATATTCATGGAGGCGCTAATATCAATTAAATAGATTATCAGTGCGGGTGTGCGCTGGGATGCTTGAATTGTGTAGTTCATCTGGGATGTGTCACCTCCGTCGTTCACGTTATTTTACAAGTTAGGTAATGCATAATCCGTATTGCTCAGGAATTTATTGATCGCATTCATTCGTGCTGCCACTTTACCGACACCTTTGAAATAGGTCGCATCGGTGTTGTACAGATTTTTAAAATCACGTGCATACGATTCAGCATTCTCAATTTTTCTGCCTTTTTGCGCATTATATGTTTTATTGTAATGGGCAATCAGTGTGACGACATTCTGAGCACGTTTTTTCTTGAGTGCAGCTTTCTGGGCTGCCTCCTGTTTGCGTTGTGCTTCGGCTGCTGCCTTACGCTCAGCTTCCTGCTTCGCAATTTTGGCATCATTTTCTTTTTTCCAGACTAGATAAGCTTCATATTTCGCCTGTTTGTCGTACTTTTCCTGCTCAGCCTTTTTGGCTGCATCAAGCTTTTGTTGTTTCTGCTTGGCAAGATAAGCCTCATATTTCGCTTGCTTATCATACTTGGCCTGAAGTGCTTTGCGCTCTTCTTCCTTCTTCTTGGCTTCTGCCTGCTTTTTCTTTTCCTCAGCATCAAGTTTTGCCGCATCTGCCGCTTTTTGTTTCTTTTCTTCTTCCTGCTGCTTCAGAGCAGCCACCCTCTCAGCTTCGGCCTCTTCCGCAGCCTTTAGCTCGGCCTGCTTGGCCGCCGCCTCCTGCTCCTTCTGTTTAACCTCGGCCTGCTCGGCCAATATTTTAACCGTTGGCACGCTTCCAGCCAGGAGAACAATCAGCACCGCCGAAGAAATCATAAACTTTTTGGATCTGTAGAAAGGAATCTTGGCTGGCTGAGCTGCATCATCATGCTTGGGATTTAGCTTCGCGTCCAGCTCTTGAATCGCAGCCTCAACTTCCATCTGCATCGCACTGTTATCCGGAATGAAATGATGTAGTGAACGATACACTTCGAGCGCCGCAGCCGGTTTGCCTTCATCCTCTAATGCTCTCGCCTGAAGGAACAGACGATTGACTACCGCTTCCTGACCAGGTGAGGGTTCCACGGCGGGCACGTTCTGATCCGTATTTCCCAGTTTATCCGATATACCGCTTGCTGCTCCTGTCCCTATAATCTGGTTCGTCTCTACTGCATTTGTCTGGTCTGAAGTCTTGACTTCAGATTCTTCAACTAATGCTGCGCTTGCCAGATGGATATCCACTGCAGCCAGCGCCACAAACCATTCCCCAAACGTAGGGCAGCTGCTGAGATCATGACTCTCCCAGGCACGAATAAACAGATCCGACACCTTGGAGCCCCAGCGCTTCTGGAGCGAATCTCTCATGGTATAATAACGCTCATTTACCGTCTGCATTTCATGCTGGTCAAAATAACTTTCTCCCCATGCTTTCTCCACAATCGCTGCATCAGACCAACTTAACATTTCAGCAATGATAACTGCTCCGGCAAAACGATCGGCATACGCACTCCACAAACCACTGTGCACTGTCCGATGGGCCGCATACCCCGGTGAACCGGCAAGCAATGCATCCGGACGATCCATTCTGGAACCATACATCTGCTCAACATCTACCAGTTCAACTGCTGAAACCCCTCTCAGGTTCTCCACTTCGGAAAAAAACGGAATCATCACATTGGGTGCGGACAAATCACAATGAGCCAGTCCACGCTGCTCCATAGCAGAACCGGTCCCGGCTAGAGCTCTCGCCAGCTTCAGGCTTTCTTCTGCTGTCAGCTGCTTCTGATCGCTGATTACATCGAACCAGGTCAGACCATGTACCCACGGCATCAATACCGCATACAACAGATCAGGATGTTCTCCAATAAGCGCTCCGTTTCTTTCCGGAGTGAGCACATCACGCTTGCATACCTGCAAACCTGGCAGTTCACTATAAGACTCCATGTGCTCAGACTGATACACCATAGCCGGGATACGGAATTTAGGAAAAAATACTTTTAGTGCTTTGGCCCCACTTATGGAACCGTCACGGGGTAACAACTGATAGACGATACCCTGCCTTCCAGCTTGGGCGTAAGCCAGACCAGGTGCAGCCGGATGCTGCCCAATGATATAGGCAATGTCGTTAATCACCACTTCATCCCCGGGATTTGGTTGAAAAGACATGCTCATCCCTCTCTCTGTCATTCTGTCATAGTGCAACAAAAACCGGGAGTTGTGAAAACGCCCGGTTTTTGCTGTAGTTGTAAATCCTCAGCTTGCTTCCTGCATATGATTCTGGGCAAATTCGGAAATGGAACCTGCCTGAACTATGTATCGCAGATTAGCGAGCTTGGTCAGCCGTACGGAATTTGTTGGCAATAGCCGTCAGTTCCGCGCTGATGCTATTCAGCGTCTGAACGAAAGATTGCATTTGTTTGCTAGCTTCCTGGAATTCCTGGAAGAAGCGTTGCTTCGTCATACCTTCCCATTGTCCTTCCATGCTTGTGATGGATTGAGTCAATGTAGAAACGATTTGCTGACTTTGCTCACCGCTTTGTTTAAATTGGTTGGAAACCTGATCAAGCTGTTCTGGGGTAACTAAAATACGTCCTGCCATTTGTAAATTCCTCCTTGGTTTGTGCAATTAAATTCGCTTGTTCAAATTGTACTATACAAGGATCGATCGGACAAAAGCCGAAGGACCTAATCCTATTTACCCCATTTTTGGCATTCGAAACTTCGCCTAACAGACTATTTATAAAAAAAATCACTTTCTGCTGTCTTGCTTATTCAGCCTTGTCCTCCGTGAGCTCAAGAAACCACAGGTTCGGTTCCTCTTCTCCCACGAAAGGAGGGATCTGTGAATCTCCACGCCACAGGTTCAGGCTGCATGGCCTGAATCAGGGTCGCCGGTGAGCCATCAGGCGGTGCAGCATCCTGTACACGGTACACTGCCGCTACCGCGGAAAATGGATCGGATACAACAGCAGCAGTTGCCGAATGCGCAGGCATAATCTCTCCTGCACGCTCCGTCTGAAGAACATTCAACATATTGACTGCATTGCCATAGGCTGTATTCACATGACTCAACACTGTACGATACTCCATGTCCACCTGCTGGAATAACAAGGCCTTGCGTCCCAGCTGTACGCTCAAGTCCATAAAACGACGTACTGCTGCTTCGCAGAGTCGCTTGCTGTGATTCCATTCATTCATAATCGCGGCGCGGGCTTCAAGATCCCACTCCAGCGAATGAATGGCCTGATCCAATACTGTCATCTTTTGCTGTATTTGCTCCGCCGCATACTGAATCTGCCTGCTCAGTGCCCGAAGCACATCCGGTTCCACACGAATGCGCATTTACCATCACCTTTCCTCTTCCCCTGCAGGCTGTTTAAGCCAGTCCAGCAGCATCTCGTGAAACTGTTCTCTCGTCGTCAGTGCTGCAACAAGCCAATCATCCGAAGCCGCAGTACTCATGCGAAACAGCCAGTTGGATACCGTACTTGCAGCAAAAGCCGCAGACTGTGATTTCCATCCTTCTCCGTTCCATACAAGCAACCGCAGTTCTCCTTCTGATTCCTTGTTCACCAGACAGCGCGCAAGCGCAAGTGACCCCTCGGGATCGCTCGTCTCTTGTACCAACTCATCAGCCACTACCTGTAATTCTTTGTTCTTCAGATCATTCATCACATCATAGAATTTTTTCTTGGAGCACATCAGAGCCGGTTTTTCCGCCGGAGAATGACCACTCCAATTCATCCGTTGAATCAGAAAATCAATCGCTTCACGAACATTCCCCAAATCACTCAGCCGGAACGAATCCGGTTCGTCTGCAACACGGGATACTTCAACGACTCGTTCATCCGTGCAGTGCACATAACTTTCATACGACTTGCCGCTGTGCGTGTAGCGAATCCAGCAAGCCCTGTCGGACAGTCCCGCAATGGCTACCCTGGAGAAAACGGTCGGTGTCATGATCAGCTCATTGCTGTCCTGATCCTGAATCAGATATCCTTTGTCAAGCAGGGATGTTTTTACACGTTCCCACTCCAAAGCAATGTCTTCCGCCATATATCCGCGGAACGGATCTTCCACGCCAAGCAATCGGTCTGAACCGAGAATCCCGGCCAGGAAAAAAAGCTCTTTTATTTGCAAAGTGACTACCTTTTGCTTGGAATCATGAACCGTCAACATTATGAGCCACCTCCCCTCAAACTACAACATGCCATCGGTCACGAATTTCAGAAATCCAATCAGTCATATTCCAGGTGCCATCACATGGAATTGCACCTTTAACCCTGGAATATTTACGTTTTACATAATAACCTTGACCCGGAGGCAGTACCTTCAGCCCATTGGAACTCCCACCGGATTCCGAATAAGGTATACGGAAGAACGAGAGATCATTAGGGTCTAAAGTCCCGAACAACAATCCGCTCTGGGAAGCCTTCACATCGCTCACCCAGTCAGAACCAAAGGTCGGAAAGTCTGCCGGAACTCCTGACAGAATCACATGTATGCCTCGATCCCTGCCTTGACGAACGATCACTCCCAATTGATCCTTCACATTAAAATCATTTAATTGTTTGGATAATGTATCCGCATCGTCGATAACGAGAACGATCTCCGGTCCACCGGTTAACTCGCCTCTTTTTAGAACTTCATCGTACAACTGTTGGATCACAGGTGCAAGCTGTTCTTCACGGGATACATGTCCGCGGACATGGGGCAAACTGCTGATTTCCCCCAGTCCGCCGGAACCATACCGCATATCTACCGTGCATATTTGCACGTCTTCAGGAGACGCATGATAGGCAAGTGATAACATCCAGGTCAGCAAAAATGTCGTTTTGCCACCTTCCATCGGACTCGTAACCATGAAATGTGGCCCTTCACGCAAATTCAGCTGGAAGGGTTCCAGATCATCAGTCAGCAAACCTACGGGTACTGTTAAGGATGATACGTCTCCGACTTGCCCGAAGGTTCCTGTACGGATAAGCACATCTTTGAGCTTAATCTCTTCTGGGAGCGGCGCAATCTGCGGCGCTTCTTCTCCGTTCCAGCTTTCTCTGATCTCTGCAATCATGTGGCGCAGAGCGGAGGAACGCTTGCCTTCATCTGCGCCGGATGACGGCAAAGCCGCCTGGAACATCAATGGAGGAACCTGTCCTTTGACCAGTCCTCTTCCTGGTGGAAGCTGGCTAGGTGCCTTGGACGGCCGACCTACTGCGTAATAATAGTCGCTTGGATCAGATAATTCAAACGAAACCGCATTTGGAATATTGCTTCTGAATTTCTCAAATACATCCGTAACACGGTTGGCCGTGAGAATAAATGTGATTCCTAGACTGCCGCCTTCACGAAGGATCGTTTCCAGAAGTTCATTCTCCTCCGGATACGCATTTCGGAAAGAAAGATAACCATCGATAACAACTAAAATTTGCGGAACGGCTGCATGGGCTGTGCGACGGTAGGCTGATATCGTCTTAACTCCCGCTTCGGAGATCATGTCTTTGCGTTGTGCAGACAGTTTTAGAATATACCGGAATAACCGCTTGATTCGATCTTCCTCTTCAGACATCATTACCGCACCAATCTGAGGCAAACCTGCGAAATCCTTCATCATCCGGCCCATATCAATAATATAGCCATTCCAAGGCTCAGCCCGTTTAGAACGGGCCAGTGACATCAGCAAGGTTTGAACAAACGTCGTTTTTCCCAGACCAGGCATACCGTATACCACCAGATGTCCCTGATCCACCGGAAGTGCGAGCGGCTGCTGTCGTTGATTAGGCAGATCATCCAGCAGGCCAACCACAGGTTTCAGGCCACTGGCACCGCCGTCAAGCAATACCTCACGGTTCTCTTCTTCCTGCCAGTCGTTAAGGCTTTCCCATTCGAGTGTCTCAGGCAAGGGTGGCAGCCAGGGTCCCGGTAATCTAGTGATCCCCGCCTTTGCCGCCACTTCTGCCACATAATCAATAAATACCTGAAGCTGCTTGGGCACATCCTCCCCTTTGAGCACAGCCCTGCGCTCTCCAGTCAAGAGTGGTTCCCGTTTCCCATTCAAACGAACTTCCATAACAGGCAGTACCGTCGTTGTATCTTCCTGCTGATTATACGGCGCACCGCTCCAGGCGAATTGCATTTCCTCAAATACTTCATCACTGCCTACCTGGAAATATCCACGACCCGGCTTGGTGATCCAGGCCGCATTCGGAATTTTGATCATATCCCGACTATCCCCTTCGCTTTGAACGCGAAGACAGATACGGAAACGCGAATTGCTCCAGATTTTATCATCGACCACACCTGCAGGCTTCTGAGTTGCCAATATAAGATGTACACCCAGTGTCCGACCGATGGCCGCTATGCTGATTAATTCATCCATGAACTCCGGCTGATCCCGCTTCAATTGCGCAAACTCGTCAATGATGATAACTAAGTGCGGCAACGGCTGTTCATGTCTGGAACGCAGAATTTTGTAATATTCATCAATGTGCTGAAGATTTCCCGCATCATTTAATATTTTTTGCCTTCTGACCAGTTCGGCCCGCAGTGAAACATTGGCTCGCTCAATCAAATTCCCATCCAGATTGGTGATCGTACCGACGACGTGAGGCAAGCCCACAAATGTATTCGACATGCCTCCACCCTTATAGTCAATCAACATAAAGGCCAGATCATGTGGATGGAACTCGGCAGCCAGAGAAGCCACAATTGACTGGATGACTTCACTTTTGCCTGAACCCGTTGTCCCTGCGATCAGACCATGCGGGCCGTGCCCCTGGCGTTCAATTTTATCATGTAAGTTAATCGCAATTTTCTTGCCCCCAGCTCGCACGCCCATAGGTACGGGAAGTGTGTCCGGGTATCGTGTCTGGCTCCAGCGTGTGACCACATCCAGATCCTCTACTCGTGATGTGCTTAACATGTCGAACAACGGAAGCACCTGAGGTATATCCGAAGCGGATGATCGTTTCAGACGAATCGGTGACATATAACGCGCGAGCGCCTCTGCGGACTCTCTGGAAATCACATCTGGCGTGTATGTTTGCCTGATCACGTCAGCATCCTCGGTTTTTTTGATATAAAGCCCCTTGCCTTTGGAAGCCTCCATAATCAACTGACAATGCATGGGTAGCGATTCCTTACGGTTTGCCAATATGATGGTACATACATCGATCTCCTGAGCTGATTCCAGCAGCAGGGGAAGCAACGGCTCTTCTTCTATTAATTGCGTATCCGAGAGAACCACCACATAACATGGAGTTTGCACCGTTTTCTTGTAGCGATCTTCCTTATTATTGCGCCGTCGGTTCAACACGGAAAACAAGCTGTCCGCCAATTGATGCGCACCGCTGTGCCTGTCGGCCATATAGCGTTGTCCCTGATCTTCATCCCAAATGTGGGGCAACCAGCGCAGCCAATCCCATTCCTTTGATTCCTTTTCTTCATAAAAGGCAGCAATCTTTAATTCATCCGGTGAATGACGGACGGTCAGTTGTGAAATAATTACGCGCAATGAAGCGAGTACTTCCTCACGATTGCCGACCAACCCCATCACTTTCGACTGAAATAAAGGCAGTGTAATCGATGCTTCGGGCACCGTCTCGAACTCAGCTGCCAATTCATGAGCCGCTTCAATTAACTCATCCTTTTCATAACCGTCCACACGAGGAACCTGAAGTTTGATTCGAAACGGAATTTCACCTGTGCCGATTCGCACCTGCAAGAAGTCATCATCTTCTGGGGAACGTTCCCATAACGAACTGTTGCGATTCTTCACCAACTGAAGACATACATTGGGATCCCCATGAATTTCATACAGACTCTTCACTTGCTCCGCTTGAGCTTCCTTCAGCTCTACACGATGTTTCTCCAGTTGTGCACGATACATGGTAGTACGCTCTTCCAACTTTTTGCGATAGGACTTCTTGTTGCTCAGATATACAAAAAACGGAATCGTGTATGAAGTAAGCATCATCATAACCGTCATCATCTGAAACATCATATAATTGGGATTATTCATTTTGCCGCTCATATTGATATATACGTAGAAACCGATGCTGACCATCGTCATCATGATCGGTACAATAATAGAAATCATTGAAAATGTAGGTTTGTTTGGTTCTGCCGGAGGCCTCAGAATTTCCAGCCTTTCTTCCTTGAGAACCGGTGTCATTCTTGGAGAACGCTGATATAACACATTCACGAAGAGAAGACCTCCTTATATTTCATTGCCGTAAACAATATATACGTTTAGATTGTTCATTCGTTGCTGTCCTGCTGAAACAATGAACGTCTTCCATACACCGGCGCTTCTTCAGAAGTGGTGGAAAACGCCCGCTGGACCCGTACACAACTTCCTTGACGCAGCCCTGTTTCCATTAACTGTTGTGAGTTTTGTGGCGAGAACCACAATCCTTCCGGAAATTTGGCTTCAAGGATGTACTGAATGCCCTCTCCCGGTGCCTGACCGAAAATACGGACTCCCAGCAATGTCTTCAGATGTTCAATAGTACATTCATCCGGTACCTCGATGTCGAACCACTCGCCTTCCTCCCGACCGGAATACACGGTAAGAATCAAAATAATCCCTCCCATGGTCTCATATGTAAATTGTCCTAGTGTCAAATTAAATCAAAAAAATGCAGATGAAACGCTATTCCATCCCTATTTTCTTACATAAACACCCTGTTTGCAATGTGCAACCTGTAATTTTGTTACATATGACCCACGTATATATTAAAATATCGTCCATTCGACTCAGAACTTTCGTGGCAGTAGTCACGTTAATTATTGCAAACATGCGAAACTGTACGTCTTTCTTCCATATATATGGAATCTGTAAACTGATTTTTCGGGACTTTTTAATGCTTCGCCCACAATTGAATTGTGAACACTTTTCAAACATTGCACACCTTTATGTTTTCATAAGCTGATTTTAAGGTAATTTTAAGCATTGGAATTTAATATAACCAGTAAGAAATAACTCTCGTGAGGTGATTTCTAGTGAGAACACTAATAACTTTTCAAAACAAATCAATCCCTGTATATTTCAATCAAGAAAACAAACAACCTGTGCAAAAGACACTCCGATTGCTTAGCAGTGCCCTTGAGCATAAGATTAGCAATGGTAAACGTGCTTTACAGAAATGTCTGCAATCATTGATTAGTATTGAGATTGTCGGTGGTGAAGCCATTCTTCACAGCCGTAGCGAAAATGACTCCCTCGCCTTATCCCTTTATTAAGATGAGTCAGTTGTTTCATTCAACTTGGAAACTGCGAATTCATTTATTCGCGAACATAAGGAAAAGGAAGCTTGCCGTTAAGGACAAGCTTCCTTTTTCGTATACCGAATCCTTTTATCTATTTCTAATGCAATCTGCTGACGACATAAGCATTCTCGTGTTCTTCTTCCATCTCGGCCTTTTGGATTCGAATGACAAACAACCGAACCAGGTTATCACGTGTGTTTTCTTCCTCACAAGTATTCAGCTTTCTCAGAATGAAACGGTCAATGGACATGAAGTTCAGGCCCCTTTACCTATTGGATTTACGGATCTGTTCTGCCCGTGTATCCATAAATAACCAGATTACAGGTATGCCAAACAGCTTTTTCACACCATTTTCCAACCTATTTTTCAAACGTGTAAAAACATGCAAAAGACCGCCATATCAAGCTTGAGGCGGACTTTGCGCAATCTTTGTCACTCTTTCTCGAACCCTATCTGATTATAAAATAAAGTGTTCTCTAATCCATGTTCACTGTCGAATTATCGCACTCCCGGATATTCCCGATATTGATGCTGAATGCTGATCCAGCGAGTCCGTGTGAACTTCTCAATAGCCCAATCGCCACCAAAACGACCAATACCCGATGA
This sequence comes from Paenibacillus sp. FSL W7-1088, assembly GCF_037969855.1. Lineage (NCBI taxonomy): Bacteria > Bacillati > Bacillota > Bacilli > Caryophanales > Paenibacillaceae > Paenibacillus > Paenibacillus sp. FSL W7-1088. The sequence goes on along the minus strand of NZ_CP150216.1, from coordinate 2,721,319 downwards.
TTTCTCACCACCAAACATCACATGCGCCTCATCGTTCACGGATTGATCATTTACATGCACCATGCCCGATTCAATCTGCTGGGCCACTTGATACCCTCTTTCCAGATTTCCGGTGAATACAGAGCCGCTCAATCCATAAGGCGTATCATTCGCCAAACGCACGGCCTCCTGCTCATCCTTCGCTTTCATTAATACCGCGACAGGTCCAAACAATTCCTGTTGCACGATATGCTGCTCCGGTTTCACATCCGCAAGTACGGTGGGCTCCAGCACACTGCCTTTGCTCGTACCACCGAGCAGCAATCTTGCTCCTTCCGCCTGGGCTCCCTTAATCAAGTCCAGCAGGCGCTCCACTTCCTTCTCACGAATGAGCGGACCTACCAGCGTTTGGGCATCCGAAGGATCACCAGCCTGAATTTTTTTCGTTTTGGCGACAAAGGACTTCACAAACTTATCGTAAATATCAGCATGTACAATAATACGATTAAGTGCCATACAGATTTGCCCCTGATGCAGGAATTTACCGAACACCGCAGACTCTGCAGCACGTTCGATATCCGCATCTTTCAGGACAATCATCGCATTGTTCCCCCCAAGTTCAAGCGCAGTTTCTTTTAATTGCTCACCCGCGAGTTTGCCGATGCCCTGCCCCACCTCTGTGGAGCCTGTAAAGGAAATGACTTTGGGTACCGGATGCGCTACAAAATAATCTCCAATCTCACTCCCGCTCCCAGCTACCACATTCAGTACACCTTCAGGTAATCCAGCCTGCTCAAATAGATCAGCAATAAGCCAACCAGCCGTAATCGGAGTATCAGACGCAGGCTTAATAACGACTCCATTACCCAAAGCAATAGCCGGGGCTACGGAACGCAGACACAGGTGCAAAGGAAAATTCCAAGGGCCGATCACGCCGATAACTCCCTTGGGTTCCCGCACAACACGATTCTCTTTCCCGGATGTATTTGAAGGCAGAATCTCCCCCTTCATCCGATATGGGAACGAAGCTGTTTCATCCACAATCCGTTTCGCAGAAGCAAACTCCGACTCGGCCTTGATGCGTGTGCTCCCGGATTCCGTAATCAACAATTTTATAATTTCCTCTTTGCGCTCAACCATTAGAGCCGAAACTTTGCGGAGTACACCTTCTTTAACCGCCGGCAGAGACTGCTTCCATTCCACCGAACTCTTTTGAGCCGCCTTATATGCTCGATCTATATCTTCCTTGTTCGAGGATCGCCACGTTCCGATGACCTCTCCCGTGTAAGGATTTTTATTTTCCACTGTTTTCTCGCCGGAGCCTTCTACCCATTCGCCATTAATAAATTGTTTCGTCCATGTTGTATGTTCTGTCTCCATTAAAGTCATCTGAATAACGCCTCCCAAACAAGATTGAATGTCTCACCTCAAAGCTGTGTAGTAGTTCATTAACCTTGTTAAGGATTGCGCAAACGTGAAGGAGAGATGAATCCTTTCATCTTTTGATGGGAAAAGTATTGATAGAAAAAAGCTCCTCAATGCTCAACTTACTCAGCCAAATGTTTACTCCTTCAACTCCCGGGCACCGTCTTCTCTCCAAAAAGAGTCAAGTCTTCCCAGCCATAAGCCACCTCTAACAGATCTTGACCGCCAATCCGGATATGCTGGGTTTGGACAGGAGTTCCGCCCATTTTTTCATAGAAACGACAGGCTGAATTTTGCTCCAGTGCCCAAATCAACAGGTTCCTCATATCCAGCGAAAGGAGATAACGAACGACGTGTCTCGCCAGCTGCTGGCCGATACCCGTTTGTTGCACTTCTTTCAGTAAATAAATAGCATACAACTCAGCATCGTAAGGCAATTTGCCTTCACGTTCCTTTCCACCGCAGGCGAATCCGACAATTTTCCCATCTTCCTGCTCAGCCACCACCAGAATCTGATCCTTTTCGCCAGAACGGATATTTCGTTCCCATTGGGACAACCTTGATTCCGTAGTCAGATTGTCCAAAAAATCATCCGGCACGATCCCTCGATATGTCGTCTTCCAACTCTCTGTATGTACATGGGCTACGGCTTCTGCATCCCCTTCACGCGCTGGTCTGATTTGCATGTTATTACTCCCTTTCTCTCGGCCAAGCCGTGACTATACGATCCCCTTCTTCAGATAAATCCGGCCCTAGGGCCGGATCGTTACTTGTGTGCCCACTGACACTTTCGAAGAAAGGTCCAGCACATCCGAGTTATACATACGTATGCACCCATGAGAAACGGATTTGCCAATGGATGAAGGATCATTGGTTCCATGAATCCCATAATGCGGCGCCGACAACCCCATCCAAAGAACACCAAATGGCCCTCCAGGGTTCTCTTGTTTGTTAATAATCGTAAACACGCCGTTAGGCGTCTGCGTGAGCATCTTGCCTATAGCGACAGGATAACCCTTAACCACCTGCGAGCCATCCAAAAGATATAACATATGATCCGACAGGTCCACGATGATGCTGTAATCTGGCATGATGGCATCCCTCCTGATCTATCCTATGCAGGATATAGAGGGATGCCCGCCTGGTCTCAGGCCTCTTCCCAGTCTTTTGTACTGCGGACATGTTTCGGTTTGCGAGAGCTGACGGGTTTGCTTGAAGCGGTCCGTCGTTTGGATGCCGCCTGTTCCTTGCGCTGCTGAAACTTCAGTTCCTTCTGCATTTTCAAGTAGTTGCCCAGCCTTTTTTCATCCAATGAACCTTCCTGAATAGCCTCCTTTACAGCGCAGCCGGCTTCCCGGGTATGTGTGCAATCCTGAAATCTGCATTCCGCAGCAAGTTGCTCAATTTCACCAAAAGCATGTGACAAACCATCCTGACCTTCATCCCAAAGATTGAGTTCACGCATTCCCGGTGTGTCAATCAATACCGCTCCCTGCGGCAGTACAAATATTTCCCGATGAGTGGTCGTATGACGTCCGCGGCTGTCGTCCTCACGAACGGCCTGCGTAAGCTGTACACTCTCGCCCATCATCCAGTTGACCAGGGTAGACTTGCCACTACCGGATGAACCCGTCAAGGCAACCGTTGTGCCTGGAGACAGAAATTTTTCAAGTAAAGATTTGCCCTGATCCTGAACAGCCGATATGGCCAACACTTCAATCCCAGGAGCGATGCCTTCCACCAGTGAAATTTGGTCTTCCACATTCTCGCTCAGATCGCTTTTACTTAGAATGATGACAGGTCTGACTCCACCATTCCAGGCCATCATAATGTATCTTTCGAGCCGTCTCAAATTAAAATCATGATTAAGAGCGGCAACAATCAGCAATGTATCCACATTCGCCGCAATCAATTGCTCTTTGGTCACTGGACCAGCGGCTTGTCTGGATACCCTGCTCTGACGTGGCACAATGCTGTGAATGATGGCTTCTTCTCCAGCTTGCCCTGTAGTAGCGACCCAATCCCCAACGGCTGGTACAATGCCAGTCTCCTCATGATCATGTCGCATCCGCCCGGATACCCGTCCCCAGCATTCTCCTTCAGCCGTAATCAGGCGAAGCAATTGCCCGTGATCCGCAATAATTCTTGCCGGTTTTCTTAATTGTTCTTCCATACCCGTCTGCTGCCACAGCTCCTGCCACTTTGCAGACCAGCCGTATTTCTCCATCGTGTTATTCAAAATAAAAATTCCTCCCGATAAATGGTGTGTTATCCTTCATTGACATTAACAACAATCAACAATGAACGCTCCGGTCCGGCATCAAAACCAAATAAGCCACGAGCAGCACTTCACCCGCGGCAATAAGAAGTTAGCCGAACGAAAGATTGTTTTATGGCATTCATATCGGACACATCAATACGACAATCCGACACTCGTTATCCAGAAACAACCCATTTTCGGCATACAAAAAGCCACGGGTACGTCACCCGTGGCTTCATCTGTGCATGTTATTCTGTGTTACGTACATATGGACAATATTGCGAACAATACTGCCCAACTGCCGTAAAATTACATGCATTGATCCGTTCCGGAGACGCTGTTCATATTCAAATTAACGTATACTGCCATTAGATTTGTCATTTAACATCGCCTCCCTTGTAGAATTATCCATCATGTTACACAGCTTCAACCGCTCTTGTCAAGTTTATTTTTTTTACTTACTTTACTTGATCCCAGCGAGTCCACATCTCCTTCGGATTCAGTTCATAGATCCCATCTTCCCGGTACATGAACTGGTGCATGATAAACTCCCGGCGAATGGTGGCAAAATCCTCATGATAGTTTTGAATGAATGCATTGATCTCTTTCTCCGTATATTTCCGTCCAAATTCAAGCTGCTCCACCAAATGACCCAGTACAATCAGCTTTTTCTTATATTGAGCCGGGATCTGACGCAATCGTCCATCCTTCGAGAAGAAATTCCGCATCACGGATGCCTTCAGCGTTTCATTCACATCACTCATATCGGCAACCTCCTCTTGTCTAAAAATAAAATCAACTGAAGCCTGCGCATGCTCCCTGATAAAGTAGGGATTGAGCGAGAAAAACACCGTATTTTTCTCTCTGCGTTCCTTGATTAGCGCCGCTTCTCTTAGTTTGGATGCATGATGTGTAACGGTTGGCTGAGACAAGTTAAGCTTCTCGGCAAGCGCTTGCCCATGAAGTTCTCCCTGAGATAACAGCAGCAGCATCCGAAGCCGGGTTGGATCAGCCAAGGCTTTATGGTAAGCCACAATCTTCTCCAGTTGCATTTCGCTCAACTCACTTTCGTTTAGATGATCATCTAATTTGATATTAGTCTTTTCCCTCTCTTAAGTCAATTCCTTAAGGTCAGGATCATTTCTTTACGTTCTTATCCTTCTTGAACTGGCATTAAACCCATATTTACGGTAGGATTATAGTGCTTGAAATAAGGAGGATTAAGAACATGGAAGATGTCATTATTATCGGCGGAGGCCCATGCGGTCTGTCTGCTGCCATTGAATGCGAACGGCTGGGACTGTCCGCAGTAATTGTTGAGAAGTACAATATCGTCCAATCTATTTATCTGTATCCAACCCATATGCAGTTTTTCAGTACAGCCGAATTACTTGAGATCGGGAATGTTCCGTTCAGTACACCGAACGACAAGCCTTTTCGTTACGAGGCACTCGCCTATTATCGCAAGGTAGCCGAACATTTCGGCCTGCGTGTTCATAACTATGAAGAAGCCCAAGAAATCAAACGCAAGGACGATGGCACGTTCGAGGTACATACGGTCAATCGGCGTGGGCAGGCAATCGTTCATGAAGGACGAAATGTCGTTGTGGCTACTGGTTATTTTGACCACCCTAACTATCTTGGCATTCCCGGAGAAGACAAAGATAAAGTCACTCATTATTTCCGTGAAGCTCATCCTTACACACGCACACGTGTCGCCATTATTGGAGGTAGTAATTCAGCTGTCGATGCTGCGATGGAACTGGTTCGTGTCGGCGCACATATTGACATGGTTTATCGTGGGAGCGGTGTTTCGGAACATATTAAACCATGGGTTCGTCCATTGTTCGAAAGCATGGTTCAAAAAGGAAAAATCTCACTTCACCTTGGCTCACGTGTAAATGAAATTTTGGATGATTCCATTCGGTTGCTCCATTCTGATGGATCCTCAAGTGAACTCGACAATGACTTTGTGCTGGCCTTGACCGGATTCCGTCCTGACCGCAAGCTGCTTTCTTCCGTAGGTGTGGAGATGTCTGAGGATATGGATAAACCGGTATATGACCCGCAGACAATGGAAAGCAGCGTACCAGGCATTTACGTTGGCGGAGTAATCGCATCAGGGCGCAATGCCAACGAAGTGTTTATTGAATCCGGGCGCTGGCATGGAAGATATATTGCTGAACATATCGTAGGTCGGCATCGCGGGCAGACCGAAGGGGAATGAAATCAATGGATATGACTTCACTGCTGTTGCTCGTTTTTGCCGCGTTAGGTATTATCAGCAGTAATACGCCCGTAACCGTAGCGATGGTATTTCTGTTGCTGCTGCGGGTGCTGAACCTAAATCAGACTTTTCCTTGGCTGGAAAAGTACGGACTTACGATCGGTATTATCATCCTGACCATTGGTGTTATGGCACCTCTCGCCAGCGGCAAGATCAGTTTGCAGACGATTGGAGAGTCTTTTCTCCACTGGAAATCGCTGCTCGCCATTGGTGTAGGATTACTTGTCGCCCATTTGGGAGGACGAGGAGCTACGCTGATGAGTACACAGCCTACCGTCGTTGCCGGGCTGCTTATTGGTACAGTGCTTGGGGTTGCCTTGTTCAAGGGTGTACCGGTCGGTCCCCTGATTGCAGCAGGAATTTTATCGTTACTGCTCGGAAAATCATGATCAAAGTTGGGCCTTGACACCCTTCTGCTGACTGGCTGTTTTTCCCACCGTTGTATGATATACTTCTATTCATGCAATTCAAGCACCCAAGTCCATAGCAGAGAAATCAATTGGATGTTCCTTCATACAAAAGAAAATGGATATACCTCGCAACTATTAATGGCCGCAGGAGGATTCAGGAACCCATGTCACGTCAGTTTGTTACAGAAGCCGTGATGGTGGCAATTTACGGTCAATTACTCGCGCCGCCGGCGCCTGTTGAATATATTGTTCCTTACACCACCATCCTGGAGTTATATGAATTTCAGACCAGCCCTGACCCTTTGATGGATAATCCGGCAGATGACCAGCATGTGAAATCCAAGATTAACGAAATGATTTCTTATTTTGAAGAACCGTTGAATAAGAAAAAAATAGAGCGCGCCCTGGCGGTTCCCTGGGCCAAAAGTCCGTCCATTTTGTTTGGTGATCAGGTCTCCATTGCCATTGTTAATGCAGTTGATACCGCACAATATGGTGAATATTTTGATCCCATTGAGACCGAACTGCTGCTCACTTCGCAGCGTCTGGATATCCCTATCCTTACCGACCAGGTCGAATTGATCGCTCGTATTATTGAATCGGCATCTCCTGTGCAGGTCTTCGATATTGACGATTTTGATTTTGCGATGGATGATGAAGAACCGCTTGATCAAGTCTAGTTATGTCAGGAGCCCGCTGTTTCACGAGAGTGATCATCGTACTCATGGATATGGGTCTATAAATTCGCAACAAAGAAGACGCCCTCCCGTCAGGAAAGGCGTCTTCTTTGTTGGGTTTATTCAATTCCGGAAGATCTTAGCAGCAAGCGGCTAAGATCATTCAGCCTGGGCAATGATTTGAGATCAAAAAACTTCAGCCCCGCTTCGCTATTTACTCGTGATTCGACGAGAGAATCCTGAACAATTTGTGCCCTGAACATGGCAATGACAAAATATTCTTCATCCCCACTGGCATGCAAATGTCTCAGATTCGGACCGGAATGCAAACCTTCAAGTATCATATGATTGGTGGTCCACCCCGTCTCTTCCCACAGTTCCCTGTGCGCGGTGTCCTCAATGGCTTCTCCCGGGCGCATCTGTCCCGCAGGAATACGCCAATGTCCGTGTTCAGCATGCTGGATCAGCAATAATTCACCTTGTTCATTCTCGGCCCGAACCGCCGCCTTAACAACTATATGAGAGCGATTCGCGATATACTGGGCCAAATCTCGGGCTGGCGGATTCATGTCGTATCTCCTCCTGTTCGAAAATTGTGCGACCGGTGATGAGCCATTTTATATACGCGGAGATATCACGTTAAATCTCAGTGTAGCGATATTCGATATCCTGTCCTTCTTCAACAACATCTACATGAAGTTGATGACCCTTCAGATACCAGTAATCATGATCTTCCATAAAAAATTGGATACCCGATACCTTCGTTTGATCAGCAGGATGTCTCGGTTCCTCCACGGCGATTCCGAGGGAGAAGCCAGGATGAAGACCTCCGCCGGAGCTATAACGGGCGAAGAATCGAATGCTGTCTCCTTCGTTCAAATTCAGTTCTTCCTTATACCAGCGAGCAGCGCGGTCAGATACATGTATGGTACTCATTTGGTGTCAGCTCCTTCTCTATATATATGTTCCATCATATCGCTACAATGGCCTGATTACAAACCTCAACCACCCCAAATACGCAAAAAAAGTTCATTCACTTGTCATAATTCCATCACAATGGCAGCATCTTCTGTTTTGGAAAAACGTTTGACAGATTGTAAAAGTCGGTGTTAAGATGCAAACATACGAGATCCACATGCAATTTATTACCAAAAAAGAAAGGGTGATTACGGTGTTTAACAATGACGATCTACATCAATTCAACATACAACTAAATACCGGAGCACCCATGAAATCGTTATTCCGTTCATAAGACAGCATCACAGAAGCCTCTAGTCAGGTTTGCTGTTTTGTACTCTCACAATCGAACTTTATCTACGGTGGTGGCTCTGCTCTCGGAGCCATGCTGCCGTATGAATGATACTCAAGACATACCGCCTGCGTGCGGTATGTCTTTTTTTGTGGGCTCAAATGGCTAAACATGAACGGAACATGCATTTCACGAACTTGAAAGGAAGGGATACCACTTGTTCTCTGTACTTAAAAATCTGGCCTGGTTTTTCCGGCTGGAACGCAAACGATACCTCATTGGTGTCACCTTGCTTATTATGGTGGGCATCATTGAACTGCTGCCACCTCGTCTTCTGGGCAACGCTATTGACGAGATTGTACGCGGTTCCATCACCGGCGCTTCACTTACACGTTACATTTTACTTATTCTAGGATCGGTCATCATTATTTATCTGACAACGTACATATGGATGCACAAACTGTTTGGCGGTGCCAATCTGGTTGAACGTTTGCTGCGGTCACGCTTTATGGACCATTTGCTGCGGATGACCCCGCCCTTTTTTGAGAAGAACAGAACTGGCGATCTGATGGCACGTGCCACCAATGATCTTCGTTCCATTGCCACCACAGCAGGCTTCGGCATGCTGACGTTAACCGACTCCACTGCTTTTCTGGCAACCGTATTATTCGCCATGGGTTTTCTGGTTAGCTGGAAACTGACCCTGGCCGCAATTCTGCCTCTGCCCTTTATCGCCATCGCCATGATGATCTATGGTAAAGCCGTCCATCAACGATACACACTGGCACAGGATGCATTCGGGGATATGAACGATCAGGTGCTTGAATCTATTGCCGGCATTCGAGTCGTGCGTGCCTATGTTCAGGAACGCCTGGACGAGAAAAGATTCGCCGATGTCACTGAAGATGTGTACCGCAAAAATCTGGCCGTTGCCAAGATGGATGCACTGTTCGAACCTACCATCCGGTTATGTGTCGGACTCAGTTATGTGATTGCACTTGCCTACGGCATTTATCTTGTTTTTCATAATGAAATTACCCTAGGGGATCTCGTATCGTTCAATATGTACCTGGGGATGATGATCTGGCCAATGTTCGCAATTGGCGAATTGATTAACCTGATGCAGCGTGGCAGTGCCTCACTCGATCGTGTTAACGAAACGCTATCTGTAGAACCTGCCGTGAAAGATGTTGAGCAGCCTGCTCATATTCCTAATCCGGAAGAGATCGCCATGCAGGATGTTACCTTCCGTTATCCTAGTTCTACTGTCGACAATCTCAGTCATGTCAGCTTTTCACTTCGACGTGGGCAGACACTGGGGATCGTGGGACGTACAGGTAGCGGCAAGTCCACCCTGCTCAAACAATTGCTTCATGAATACCCGGCTGGATCGGGTAAATTAAGCATCTCCGGTCATCCGATTCAGGATATCGCCAAAGACGACCTGCACAGCTGGATTGGATATGTTCCACAGGAACAGGTGCTGTTCTCCAAATCAGTCCGTCAGAACATTCAATTCGGTAAGCCTGGTGCTGATGATAATGTGATTATGGAAGCGATTCGCACCGCAGCCTTTGACGGAGATCTGGGCACTTTATCCGATGGACTGGACACACTCGTTGGTGAAAAAGGAATTGCGCTGTCCGGTGGACAGAAACAGCGGGTATCGCTGGCACGTGCCTTTATCGCCGATCCGGACATTTTGATTCTGGATGATGCTTTATCTGCCGTCGATGCACGAACCGAAGCCAAAATTATCGAAAATATACGCAGCAAACGCTCGGGCAAAACAACGCTGATCTCGACTCACCGCCTGTCCGCTATTGAACACGCAGACCGAATCATTGTACTGGAGCACGGGAAAATAACGGAAGAAGGAACCCATCAGGAACTGCTTGCTATGAACGGCTGGTACCGTGAACAGTATGAACGGCAGCAGGTGGAGTCTAATTTGTCCACGTAGGAGGTTAACGCTTTGAAGTCTAATACAGGCAAACGGCTGCTTCAATATGCCCTAAAAGCCAAAGGCACGTTTATTGCCGCTTTAATTATGCTTACGATTGGAGTTGCCGCCGAGCTTGCCGGCCCTTTCATCGCCAAGTCGATGATCGACAATCATTTGCTCGCCATTGAGCAACCCTTCTATGAGACTACTGCTTCTAGCGAAGCAGCGGTCTACAATGGAAAGAACTACAAACGTGAAGGCCGATTTGAGCCGAATGAAACGAAAGGTACCGAGGTACGCATACTGCAAGCCGGAAAAAGTTTTTATTTTGTAAATGAACCTGTTAGTGCACCCGATGGGGATCGAACCTATGCGGACGGAACACTGACGATTACACGCGCAGGCGAAGTGACGGGTCAATATGCGGCGGTGCCTTTATCCGCTGGTGAACTCTTTGCCTTTTACAAACCGGAGATGCCAAGCATCTATCAGCTGATTGTGTATTACATGATCTTCCTTGTCATCTCAGTCATTATGGAGTTTGGTAAAACATACTGGTTACAATCATCTGCCAACAAAGTCATTCAAAGACTCCGTAACGATGTGTATGCACACATCCAGCGATTGCCCGTACATTTTTTCGACAACCTGCCCGCAGGTAAAGTGGTCTCTCGGGTCACCAACGATACCGAAGCCGTCAAGGATCTGTTCGTTGCCGTTCTGTCGAACTTTTTCTCTGGCATCATTACGATTACTGGAGTGTACGTTGCGCTCTTCCTGCTGGATTTCCGCCTCGGATTGATCTCGCTGTTCGTTGTGCCGATGCTGGTTCTGTGGATTGTGCTTTATCGTAAAATCGCAACCCGGTACAACACGATCATTCGTTCACGTCTAAGCGAGATTAATGCGATTATTAACGAGTCCATTCAGGGGATGTCCATTATCCGGGTATTCCGTCATCAGAAACAGACCAAGCAGGAATTCGAGGATCTGAATGATGATTATATGAAACACCAGAACAAAATGCTCAACCTGAACGCTTTCACCTCACACAACCTGGTTAACGTCCTGCGGAATATGGCTTTTGCCGTTGTTCTGTGGTACTTCGGTTCTAGTGTGCTGGACGGCACGAGTATCATCTCACTGGGTGTGCTGTATGCATTCGTTGACGTTCTCGGACGTTTGTTCCAGCCGATTACAGGTATGGTGAACCAACTCGCGAACCTGGACTCCTCTATGGTATCCGCCGGACGTGTCTTTGAACTGATGGATGAGAAGGGTGAGCCGGTAACCGATGGCTCGATGCCGAGGTACAAAGGAAATGTCGTGTTTGACGATGTATCTTTTGCCTATAAAAAAGATTATGTGCTGAACAACATCTCGTTCAAAGCCTCACAAGGTCAAACGGTCGCCCTGGTGGGCCATACCGGTTCTGGTAAAAGCTCGATCATCAACTTGCTGTTCCGGTTCTATGATCCACAGAAGGGCAAGATCACGATTGACGGTCAGAACGTGAAGGATCTGCCTAAACAGTGGATTCGCGAACATATGGGCATTGTACTGCAAGACCCGTACCTGTTCACGGGTACCGTGGCTTCCAATGTCAGTCTCGGAGATGAACAGATTACTCGTGCACAGATTGAGCAGGCGCTGCGCGATGTAGGTGCTGAGCGAATTCTCGCCCATCTACCGCAAGGATTCGACGAGCCGGTTATCGAAAAAGGAAGCACATTATCTGCCGGACAACGGCAATTGATCTCCTTTGCTCGTGCACTGGCATTCGATCCAGCCATCCTGATTCTCGATGAAGCTACGGCGAATATTGATACCGAAACAGAAGCATTAATTCAAAATGCGCTCGAAGTCCTCAAAAAAGGACGGACCACTTTCATCATCGCCCACCGTCTGTCCACCATTCGTTCAGCAGACCAGATTCTGGTCCTGCATCGCGGACGGATCGTTGAACAAGGTGCACATGATGAATTGATGGAACTGAAAGGTCGCTATTATCAGATGTATCAGCTACAGCAAGGTGCCCAAGCAGCACCGGATACGAATGAAAACAACCCACTGGGCGAGGCCATTCGAACCACTTCCTCCTTTGCTGGAGGCGGCGTGTAAGTAAAACGGGAAAAATCCGAATATAATTCAACAACCAACCGATATGCCCGTGGACCTCTTGGTCTGCGGCAGATCGGTTTTTTATTTTTAGATTTCATTCATGTATTCAGCTCTTCTGATTTCCTCTTATTGACAATGGAAACATCTCTCTGTATTATACATACCAACGGTCGGTATCTAAAATATAAGGAGGTTATTATGGCCAGAAACAAGCACCCTGAACAGACGGTACAGCAGATTCTGAACGTCGCTGCGCAGTTATTCACAGATAAAGGATTTGAAAAGACGAGTATTCAGGACATCATTGTTGCCCTAGGCATGTCCAAGGGAGCCGTGTATCATCACTTTAGATCCAAAGAGGAAATACTGGACGCGGTCATCGAACAACAGTTTAACTATTCCGCTCAGATGCTGGATCATTTAATTACAAATACATCGACCACGCCAGCACGAGAGAAGTTAGTTCAGATTTTGGAGCATGTCGTCTCTGATCCACAGGCCCATTCACTGGATCACGTACTTCGAACCCAAATCAAAAATCCAGTGTTCATTGTACGAGGGATTCAACAGGCTGTGCGGATTGATGCACCGGTGATTGCAGCGATTTTGCGTGAAGGCATTACAGATGGATCTATCCATTCCGAGGATCCCGAAGCTTGTGCAGAAGTATTCATGATGCTGGTCAATATATGGATTAATCCAACACTTTTCGGCCGCAATTCGAGCGAAACAAAGCAACGTCTTTATTTTTTACAGCGGTTGATGAACATGCTTGGTGCCGATATTGTAAGTGAATCACTAATTGAACGTATTCTAGATCAACATGCTGCCATGGGTGCTTATCCTATTCTGAATGAAGACGATGACAGAAATGAGGGGTAACCAATTTGAATCCTAATAGACATATGATTTGCAAAGAATGGTTGTCCGAAGAACCCCTTCTCACCCTTTCTCTGGAATGGATGCAAGGCGAAGTGCATATCAGCCAAGGTACAGAATCGGTTATCCGTGTTACTCAATGGGGCTCCGCCCGTTTTCCAAGAATTCGATGTTTTGAAGCTAACGTCAGCCATGGTTTATTACATCTGATCGATGGACGAAAACAAGCTTTTCCGCTGGGCATAAACTTCCACCGCACATCGCTCCACATTGTACTGCCACCTGCGGTCTTGAAAAGACTGTCGATCAACGGAGTTGGTTCCCACTTTCTTGTGAGTAACGTTTCTTCCGAACAATGGGATTGTCACTGTACATCAGGCAAGCTCACCTTATCTGGCCATGCCAATCATATCTGTCTACGATCAGTGGGAAGTCGAGTTACAGCAACAGACCTCCGTGCAGAACATATGCAACTGCAAGCCACTTCTTCACCTGTTCAGTTATCCGGTCAGTTCACCCATATTCAATCGAAAGTGACAGGTAGCCAACTCACCATTCAATCCTCAACGACACTTCAATCTCTGGATAGTCTCTCCACAGGTTGTAACGTTGAGGTGCGAATCCCACCAGAAAACGATGGATTCAAGTTAGACTTCAAGCAGGCCGGAGGCCGCTTCAGCAGTGATCTTCCGCTTCAATCCATTCATAATCAACATACGTATCGTAACGGTACTTATCCATTTCAAGCAGAAGTCAGAGGTGGGAAGCTTACCATAGGGAGCTCTTCATACCATTCCACATAGAGGAGGTAAACATATGAGCATCGGCTGGATCGTTGGCAGCAGCTTGGCTACCGTGGTATTACTTGCGGGGATTATCAATTTGTTCGTTGGTATACGTAAAAACAATCATCTGCGCTGGCCTTGGTGGTTCATCGGTTTTGGAGTGGCTGCGCTGATTAGCGCAGCGATTAACTATCCCGGAACATAGAAACGCCGCATCAACATGCGCAAAAAAAAGACAATCGCGCAGTCCAGTCACTTTCCGTGCTGCTGCGGATTGTCTATCCATCTATCCATCTATCCATCTATCCATCCTTTGACCATATATCCCATATATAATATCGTTTCTCTTGCCAGAAAAGGAAATTGGCTGCGCCAGGTCTGGTAAGCCGTCGTTCGTGTTGGGGACGGAACAGCATCCATGCCAAGTCCCTTAGCGAGCTTCATCGCCCGTTTCATATGTAACGGGTCACTTACAATGGTGTAGGTGTGAAATCCCGCCTGTTCTCCAACGCTAAGTGAATTCACCAGATTCTCCTCTGTAATTCTCGATTCTGTCTCCATTTGAATATCTGCCGGATCTACACCATGTGCAACAGCATAATCTCGTCCTACTTCGGCTTCGGCACGCTCACCTGGACTGCCAGAACCACCAGTAAAGAGCAGATGGCTGATCGTCCCCTGGCGATATAATACGATGGCATGCTCAATACGTTCGCGAAATACGGGTGAAGGGTTGTCCCCTTCTACGGCTGCACCGAGGATGATGGCTGCATCACTCTGTCTGGATGATTCATCATCGGTGTAGGCCCAGATGAGCGAGGCCGTAGTTATCGTCCATATGACCCCAAGCAACACGAGCGATACAATGGAGATTATCAGCCAGTGCCTGCTTTTTATTTTACGTGTACGGGACTTGCCTTCCATCACAATGATTCATCCTCTTCCAGTGCCCGGGCGTGCATGCTCTCTGCATGCATACGTTCGAGTGTCTGCAGCGCCGCCGCGGATTCAGCATTCAGCCCCAGCTCTGCAATCCAGGCACCCGTGTACTGCTGAAGACTAATCTCTAGTTCCTGTGCACGGTCTTTGAAATCTTCCAGCTCCTTGATCATGCGTGATCGTCCTTCAGGACTGAATGTCTCATGAATTCGTTCCTTGAAATAGTGATGTACAATGCTATTACGCTGCTTCCATAATTCATTCAACTGCCGAGTCTCTTCCTCCGAAAAGGTAAAATGATGGCGCACCTCATGAATGAGTTGTCCGAGTGAACTGCTCATCTTCCGTTCGTACAGATCTTCCAGATCTTCTTCGGAAACAACCTTGCCCTGAGACATTTTCATTAATAAAATCAGATTGACCAGTTGCTGTTCAAGCGCCTGTCCATAATATACAGCCAATCCGTAATATGCAAACAATTCTCTGGAGTGTTCGCTGTCCAGCATGTCACCATGCTGCATGTCTGTATTTTGCATAAGCGAGCGCCCCCTTTATCTCCGTACAATACGTTCCATTCCAACGTCCCTCTATGGTAACGAAACATAGACCAACATTCAAGTTCAGCAGAATAATAGCCTCTAACTCCGTAAATCCCTTCTTCCCGATAACCATATATGAATGATGAGTAGAACTATGGCATAGATTATAGCCCACACTGTCGTCAAAACAACAGCCCCCAACTTCAATTCTTCATATAACATCATCTCACGAACGAGATAAAATGCCGGAGGCAGAATCTTGACAACCCATTGTATGGATTCAGGCAAACGTCCGCTTAATGAACCTTGAACAAACGATAATAACAATAAAACAATGAAAGGTGGCATACTGCGGCTCAGCATGGGAATGTATGATTTTTGGAAGAACACACTGAGCCCCAGACCCAGGAGCGACAACGCCAAATGTCCGGCCCAAGCCATGATCCACTCCCCAGCGCTTGGTAGCCTCGCAAACATACCTGTAACAACTGGATATAACACGGTAATTGCAGTCAGGCCGAACTGCATGATCAACGCACAGATCAATTGTGCGAAGACAACCTTGCGTTTGCTACCTGCATGCAGAACAAGCAATTGATATTGCCCTGCAGGTTCCGTGTTCATTACCGTTAAGCCCAGCCAAGCCGCACCAAAAAAGAGCAGCATGGCTGTAACGCTGTAACTGTCCGCAATCGGATTAGGTTTGTAGGAATAGATGAGCAGCATCGTAATGATATAAAAGATCACTGGCGCAACATATTTCTGTGAACGTATGTAATGTTTTAATAAATAACGGGTCAAGTAGATCATTGGAGGTCGCCTCCTGCCGTAGATAGGGAGGAAGGGCGCTCTGCCGCTTCCCTGCTCATAACCTCACCTGGATGCCGCCCCTCCATCAATCCTTCCATATTTAATCTGGTCTCTTCCGGCTGCACAGATAAGATAGAACCGCCAGCTGCCAGAATCATTCCAATAATCTGATCTGCCGAACTGCGTGACACCTTCCAATCCCATACTTCTCGACCATCATCCTGACGAACCCTGCCGCGATGGCATGCAATGATTCCCGGTTGATCAACAAGCAGCGCATCAATAACAGATTGTTCCAGCCCTTCCATCACACTTTGGATACTCACAGCGGGCTCACCAGCTTGCTGCAAATCTTCCTGGTTCCAGCGACGCAGCACCGTTCCCTTCTGTAACACGATGACCTGATCCGCGAGACGTTCAATCAGCAATGGTTCATGGCAAGCTGTAACGATCTGGCTTCCTTCCTGTTTCCACTGTCTGAGCAAAGCTACAATTGCTTCCTGCGCAGGAACGTCCAGACCGGACAATGGTTCATCAAGCAGCAATAACCCATCAGGTCCAGGCAGCAAAGCCTGAATTAAATTCACCTTCTGCAACGTACCTTTGGATAACTGAGGCAAGTTCTGATCCAGAGCCGTGCCTACGAATAACAGCTCACTCAATTCGCCTATCCGTTGACGCAATATTTCAGGCTGCATGCCTCGAATACGTCCCATTTCCCACAGGTACTCTTTTGGGGTGAAGGGCAGGCGTGACAGTCCATCCAGTGCATACGTAATCCGTCCATGCCTGGGCTTGCGTTGCGAGCCTGCGTCGGGCAGTAACATACCCGCCAGCACACGCAGCAATGTGCTTTTGCCTGAGCCATTCCTTCCCACCAGGACGATACACTCCCCCTGACCTACTTCCAGATTGATATCATTCAATACCTGCACATCCCCAAGTCGTTTGCTCACCTGTTGTAG
This sequence comes from Paenibacillus sp. FSL W7-1088, assembly GCF_037969855.1. Classification (NCBI taxonomy): domain Bacteria; kingdom Bacillati; phylum Bacillota; class Bacilli; order Caryophanales; family Paenibacillaceae; genus Paenibacillus; species Paenibacillus sp. FSL W7-1088. The sequence continues at coordinate 2,704,049 of NZ_CP150216.1, read as the reverse complement.
CGATATGATTCGTCCGTTTGAGTCTGCTGCTGCTTTTCCTGCTTTATCGAAGAATCCACTTTCCCCTGCCCTTGCTCTTGCTCTCCATCCCATAGAATCACATCCGTTCAGGAGCCTGAACGCCCAGTAAATATAGGCTGTAGGCAAGACGCTCCGCCGTACGCTCTGTTAACGCCACCCGGAAGGGTTTGACGTCAGCCGGCGCATCCGCAATCCGTTCCGCATGATAGAAGCGGTTGAACGCTTGGGCAACATCTATCGCATATTTGGCAATGACCGAAGGCTCGTTGCGATGAATTGCTTTTTCCAGATACTGAGGATAATCCGCCAGCAGTTTCAGCAATGCCCATGAAGTGTCACCGACCATGACCGACTTGTTATCTGAGTTTGCCACAGCACTGTTACTACTACTAACATTTTCTAATTGATTTTCATTTTCCACGCGCTCTGTCTCTGCTGCCTTCGCAAGCACACTGTTAATCCGGGCATGTGTGTATTGCACATAAGGTCCTGTCTCTCCTTCAAAGCTCACCGCATCTTCGAGCGAGAAATCGACGTCGTTCAACCGGTTGTTGCGCAGATCACCGAATACAATTGCACCTACACCAACCGCTTCCGCAACCTCCTGCGAATTCGGCAGATTCGGATTTTTCTCCTGAATAATCTGTAATGCCCGAGCAACCGCCTCGTCCAGTACCTCCTGCAAAAAGACGACTTTCCCCCGGCGGGTAGACATCTTCCGTCCTTCGAAACGCATCAAGCCAAACGGAATATGTTCACAAATATCAGACCACGCATACCCCATCCGGGATAATACCGCAAATACTTGACGGAAATGAAGCTTCTGCTCACCCCCGACCACATACAGCATTTTATCCGCCTTCATCACATCATGACGATAAACGGCTGTTGCCAAATCCCGCGTTGGGTAGATGGTTGTTCCATCGGTTTTGATAATCAGGCAAGGCGGCATATTCTCATCCTCCAAACGTACCACCAATGCGCCTTCGCTCTCTTCGAGCAATCCTTTGGCTTTCAGTTCTTCAACTATCGCGCCCATCTTGTCATTATAAAAGCTCTCACCCAGCGTATGGTCAAACTGAACATTCAGACGCTCATACATCCGGTTGAATTCTTTCATGCTCACCTCTACAAAAAAGGTCCATAACCGCTGCGCCTCTTCATCCCCTTGCTCCAGCTTGCGGAACCAATCTCGTGCCTCGATCTCCAGAGATGGATCATTCTCCGCCTCATCGTGAAAACGCACATACAGCTCCAATGAGGTACGAATTGGCTCAGCCTGTAGTGCTTCATCATTCCCCCAACGTTTGTAGGCTGCAATCTGTTTGCCGAATTGTGTTCCCCAATCCCCCAGATGATTCACACTGACCGAAGTGTAACCTGCCTCGTTATATAACCGATACAATGATGCTCCAATCACGGTGGAGCGCAGATGACCAATTCCGAATGGCTTGGCAATGTTAGGCGACGACATGTCGATCACAACGCGTGCACCTGCCCCCAGTTGCAGCTTGCCAAATGTTTTATGTTCCAGTTCTTGCAGCAGCTTCGGCGCCAGCTCTTCCCGATTGAAACGTATGTTCACATAGGGTCCTGCTGGTGAAGCATCCAATCCAACGGTCTGTAATTGAACAGCAATATCAGTGGCGATAACCGCGGGTGCTTTTTTCAACGACTTGGCCAAAATAAAGCAAGGAAACGCCGCATCTCCCATCTCCGCCTGTGGTGGAACCTCCAGTAATCTCAACACCTCGTCTTGCTTCAATCCCGTTAAGGGAGCAAGTTGTGCTGCTGCCTGATTCATCAACATGTTGAACACTCCTAGTCATTATCATATTTAGCCATGCTATAGATAACAAAAAAAGCCCTCGTCTCTATATCAGAGACGAGAGCTGATCTTCACAGTTCCCGCGGTACCACTCTAGGTGAGCAGATGGCGAATGCACATCAAAGTACATTCACAGTCTGCTCCGCTCGATGCGATTAACGGCCGCCTGCCGGATTGCCCTCATGACCTGCTCTACATCCTCTCAAGGATGTAAACATACCTTCGGACAACCATCTCACGGGTGCGCTTCACTCAGGTCATGTCATACCGGCTTCCACCTGCCCCGGCTCGCTGTCATGCATGGATTCTGGCTACTCTCCCGATCATGGATATTCATCGTTTCAATTCATTGCCATCATTATACAGATCATGCTCTGCTTTGGCAACCTGTTACATGCATTTGCCAATGGAGACCTGCTTACAATAGAAAATCTCACCATCGTATGGTGAGTAACTGGAACGTTACCTTGCTGAATCCATAAAAAATCCCCTCCAGCAGACAACGTTGCAAAACATCTTTTCGGATGTCTTATTACGTTGTCTTCTGTGAGGGGATTAGCCCGGCATCTTTGCAAATTATCCAGGCTTTTTATTTTCGGCTTTTTATTTTCGGCTTTTTATTTTCAATTCAATTTAATTCAATGGAGTTATATTTACGCAACTGCGGCCATCAGGCGGCAAGCCTCTGCACATTTGCGGCAAGCTTCTGCGCAAGCCTGGCAGTGATCATGTTGATGTTTGCCACACTCAGCAGCACAAGCTTCACATGCTTTCACACACAGTTCGCAAATTTCGGCGATGAAATCACTTCCACGTGTCATGGCTTGAGCAGCAAAACTGCAGATTTCCGCACATTCCCGATCCAAACGAATGCAATCACGCAGCATTGCCAGATCATATTCTTTCAGACTCGATATGTAACATACGTTGCAAGCATTCATACACTCCAGGCAAGCATCGATACATTGCTGATATTGTTGTTGTGTCATTTAAAGTTACCTCCCAGACTAAGTTTGCTATGCTTCTTAATACCCCGTCTGGAGGAACCTTGAATCATTCAGCCTGATTTGCAGCCTCTAATTCCAGCAATTGGTTGCGAATGATCGACTGATCGAAGTGCTCACCTATAAACACAGCTACGTTAGGCACATCCCCTTGAGGCGTGATTTTCATATAATCCGATTCCCGGTAAGCATATTGGAACCAGAACCGACTGGATGTATCGCTAAAAGATAAAATCCCTTTTGCCCGGTACACGTCGCGAGGTAACTCAGCTATCAAACGCTCAAAAGCCTCACTGTTCACCGGCTCGGTGAAATAGTGCGTATACACCATGACATGTTCATGCGAAGCATGGGGGTGGGCATGATTATGACTATCGTTGTGGTCATGAGGATGAGGATGATCATGGACATTTCCCTGAGAATGTTGATGTTCTTCGTGATCATGACCCACTTGCTCATGATGTACATGTCCATGATCGTGGCTGCATCCAAGCTCTGCACAAGCCTCGGAATGCACGTGATGTTCCTGCTCCGCGTGTTTACTCGTACCATCAACAGATTGATAGGCATGCACATTGTCTCCGCTGTGAAGCAGCACATACATGTCGACTTCACACTTCACCGTAGGCAGTACCGGAGCGAAACCGTTCCAGCGTGCCAACAGGTCCTGCAGATCTGCTAACTGCTGCTCATTCACCCGATCCGTTTTGTTCAGGAGAAGTACAGACGCACAGCGAATCTGTTCCTGCATCAGCTTGAAAGTTTGTCCCTTCTGCTCCTGGTACAGCCCTGACAGATGCGCGGCATCTACCACAGTGATCAGGCTTTTCAGCTCCAGTCGCATATAAAGTGATGTTTCCGTAACTGCATCCAGAATCTCCATCGGGTTTGCTGCTCCCGTTGCTTCGATGATAATGACATCAGGTGATTCCTCCTGCACAAGATCAGCAAGCTGCAGCCCCAAGTCACCGCGCACAGTACAGCAGATGCATCCGCCTAACATTTCCGTCATTGGTACCGAAGCATCCACAATCTGACCATCCAGATTGACTTCACCCAATTCATTCATGACCACGGCGGGTCGGAGACCTTGCTGCTGCCAATGTTCAATCAGTTGAACAAGCAGTGTCGTTTTGCCACTGCCCAGGAAGCCTGACAATATATATACAGGTATGGATGATTCATTTGCTTTTAATTCACTCATCGTTGTTCACCTCTCTATTTGTCCAATGGAACTGGTCTATCTCTATCCTAGCGAGTGTACACTATCCTGCAATCTTTGCGCAATCCTGGCCTTCTATTTGCAGGTGCATTGCCTCATTCTACTAAATGGTCTATGCTATGAGAACATGTTGATTGGAGGAGGATGTATGATGACCAATTCAGTGGAACAACATCGTCAGGAAGCCCCTGACACGGTATCCTGTATGATTGTTACCGTATCAGATACCCGCACCAAGGACACCGATACAAGCGGACAACTTATGCATAAGCTGCTGACTGATTCAGGCTACCAGATCGTCGAATATATCATTACACCGGATGAAACTGAAACCATTCGAAGCATCCTGCAGGATGCAGCCGTTCGTGACGATATCGAAGCCGTGCTGCTTAGCGGTGGAACCGGAATTGCACCCCGAGATACGACGTACGAGGCAGTGTCCTCACTACTCGACAAGGAGCTGCCGGGTTTTGGTGAGATCTTCCGCTTCCTCAGTTATACCGAGGATATCGGTTCTGCTGCCATTCTTAGCCGGGCCGTAGCCGGAACGATTGGGCGCACAGCCGTATTCTCCATGCCAGGCTCCAGGGGAGCTGTCAAGCTGGCAATGGAAAAACTCATTTTGCCTGAACTGAGGCATGTCATGCGTGAAATATATAAACCCGTCTGAAAAATCAGACGGGTTTTTCGGAATTATTTTAGTGGAGTCCATTACTTCAGTTGCTCAAGCACATGCTGGAATACCTGCATAACGTCTTCTTCATAATCGTCCTTTTCTCCACCTGAAGCCGTATAGACCAGTGATACGTAGTCTTTGCTGCGAATCGTTGTTTTGCCAAGTACATTTTCCATCACAGCCTCATTGCCATCATTACCGTACATTTCGTTCATCCGGGCTACTCTTGTAGGGGCATCACTGAAAATGTGGACCTTTACAATATGTCTGCCACTTCCATTCAGCAAGTACATATAAGATATGCCGTCCTCACCATCATCCGCAGACATATTATTCATCAACTTTATGCCTTTTGCAGCAAAAGCTTCATCCAGCTCCTGAATTAATGGACCATTTAACCCGTGACCTTGACTCTTTGCCCGAACAATTCCTTCATCCGTCGCTTGTCGGGTATATATTTTCCGTTCCTGCTCAACATTCGATGCTGAACACGCTACTACCGATATTGTACATAGCACCACGACCATACTGACCAAGACAGACTTCACACGTCCAGATCTATGATGCAATCCTTTTCCCTTAACACGCATACTCATCCTTCCTTTCCCGCCACATGCACGGTGACGCTCTCAGGTAGAGTTAGCATGTCTAGGAGAAAAGAATCTTATTCGGCAGGCGTATCTGACATCGTATTCACTACAGTACGACCTACAGCACCGCCTTTGAGAATTGTTTCCAGTGTCTGAGGCAGCTGTGCCCATGAGATTTCCTGAATCCCCAGCTCCAGCGCCCGATCCGGCTTCCATTCTCCGCCAAGCAGCTTCCATATCCGTTCCCGCCGTTCCATCGGGCAATAGACTGAATCAATCCCAATCAATTGAATCCCCCGCAAAATAAACGGAAATACGGTGGACTCGAACGCAGCCCCTCCGGTTAAGCCTGATACGGCGACAGCGCCTCCGTATTGAATTTGTTTCAGACGCTCGGCTAGTGCCGGACCTGCTGCCGGATCAATAACACCTGCCCAGAGCTGTTTGCCCATTGCTCCTTTGGCTGGCGCATCCGCTTCTTCGCGTGAAATGACATGTGAGGCACCCAGATTCCGAAGCAGCTGCTCCTGTTGATCTTTTTTGCCTGTACTTGCAGTCACTTCAAATCCCAGCTTCGCCAAAATAGCTACCGCCATACTGCCTACTCCTCCGGTTGCTCCGGTCACCAGAATATTTCCCATCTCCGGAGTCACCCCAGCCCGCAACAACGTATCTACGGAAAGTGCTGCCGTGAACCCTGCCGTCCCTATCGCCATCGCTTCCTTCTCACTGAGTCCATGCGGCAGAGGAACAAGCCATTCGCTGCGCAGACGCGCATATTGACTATAGCCTCCAAAATGAGACACGCCTGGCTCGAAACCTGTGCTGATCACCCGATCACCCGGTGCAAACCGGCCGCTCACGGATTCCTCAACAATCCCTGCGAGATCAATTCCCGGTACGATCGGATATTCGCGAACCACACCACCTTTCTCAGTTGTGGCAAGTCCATCTTTAAAATTGACGCTTGAGTATTGAACCTGAAGGGTTACGTCACCATTAGGCAAGTCCTCTTTTGTCAGCTGCTCCATAGCAGCCTTCACGCCACCCTGTTCTTCTTTACGCACGACATAGGCAGGAAAAGTATTTTTCATTCGTTATCCTCTCCTTAATTAAAATTTACATATTTTTCTATTCATATCATGAATTGTTCGCCTTCAGATTAAACAAGTATAAGTGCGGCCTCCGCCTAACTCAATCTCTCCGGCTTGTCATTAAATAAATGAGCGGGCCTATCAATGGGATCAATCCTGAAACGGCCCACCCACGAGAACGACGATTGTCAGAAGCATCCCTAAACAATTCGATCACGGAAAGCAAAGTCAGGATGACGAAATCAATCGTCATAATATGTACAAAGGAAGAATCCATGAACGCTTCCATGTATACATCAGGATGGCCTTGAGTCACTGCATAAAAGCCTGTGCCCAATGTAAGCAGCAAAAGAACCACATAAGTCAGCTTATGAGCTGCCACATGTCCGATACTCGTTTCACGCTGACTGCCAAAAGACAATTGTTCGTACCCCGAACCTCTGTGTTTTTGTGAGGACCACGCAAAATAAGGCAGCAGCGCAAAGGCTCCCAATCCAAAAGACAGCAATACAAAGGGCCAAGCATGTACACGAGATCCTCTCGCTTTCCCTGACCTCCTTAACAGCAGGCAAGCAAAAATGGCCGGATAAATTCCAAGCCACGAAAATACGGTTAGTAGCCAGGGTTCCTTGCTTTGCAATGTAACCAGTTCTTTAAACACAGGGTCACTCCCGAGAGGCTGCCCAGATACCCAAAACCAGGCATACGCAATGAAGGCCACCCAGATCAGTGCCAAAATCCATCTCATGGTTGCACCTCCTCTTTCATTCATCCCCGGCCAATGCGCAGTTGAAACAGCCACAGAAACGGATCCTGTCGAAAGGCAAGCTCGGAAAGATGCAGCATTTGACGTCTCCTGCGCTTTCCCGAGAAATAATTGCTTCATTTGGCTTGTGATCTGCGTACGTTGAAGATATAGTATACCGCAGTTTATGGACGGTCTGTCCATGATGTTGCACACACCATCCGTCGTTTTTTGAACACAATGCAAGAAGAGCAAAAAGGCATAACCCGGTCTACTTCCTCCCGGTTATGCCCCTTTATTTGATTTATTCTTCGGTGAATTGCACGTGCTCAGCAATGAGCTTCTGCTTCATATTCCAGGCCGCAGGGCTGATATTTACGCGGTAAATCTCAGGATTGAGTTTACGCAGATATTCCGGCCAGAATAGATCCATCTGCTCGCGGTGATAACTGCGAATCTCATCAAGGGTAGGCAGTTCATACACTTTGCGCCCATTCACAAAGATCGGTTCCAGCATGTTCACTGCTTCGTAGCGGGTTACCGTCTTTTTCAGATAAGGGTGTATCGGGTTGAACAGCTTGAGCGGTCCGCCCTGTAGCGGCTGCTCTTCATCTGGATAGCAGATATAATCTGCAATCGCCTTGCCATGTTTCGGATCAATGATCCGGAAAACTTCTTTTTTACCTGGTGTGGAGACTTTTTCGGGATTGGCCGAAATTTTGATCGTAGGCAGCATGGCGCCGTCCACTTCACGCTCCACCAATTTGTACACGCCACCCAAAGAAGGCTGGTCGGAAGCGGTAATTAGCTGTGTACCCACTCCCCATGTATCAATGCGAGCTCCTTGCGCCTTAAGGTTGAAAATCGTATTTTCATCCAAGTCGTTGGAAGCTACAATCTTCACGTAATCCAGTCCGGCGTCATCCAGCATCTGCCGAGCTTGAATAGATAGATACGCAAGGTCCCCGCTATCCAGACGAATGGCGTTCATCTTTTTGCCTTGGCTCTCCAGCTTCTTGGCGGTCTTGATTGCATGAGGAACACCACTGTTCAATGTATCAAAGGTGTCCACCAGCAGCGTCACTTGATCTGGCAGCACTTTAGCATAGACGTCAAACGCCTCCTGCTCACTCATAAAACTCTGCACCCATGAATGGGCATGTGTCCCTGCTGTCGGAATTCCGAAGCGCTCTCCTGCCAGCATATTCGACGTTGCATGGAATCCTGCCACATACGAGGCACGAGCCCCCCAAATGGCCGCATCCGCTTCCTGTGCACGTCGTGTTCCGAATTCGAGCAGAGTATCTTGACTTGCTACCTGTTTTATCCGGGAAGCTTTCGTTGCAATTAACGTCTGATAATTCATGAAGTTAAGTATCGCCGTCTCCACCAGTTGTGTCTCCATAATGGAGCCTTCTACCCGAATGAGCGGTTCATCAGGGAAAACAAGCGCCCCTTCCTTCATGGAATGAATCGTTCCCTGAAATGAAAACTGGAGCAACTCTTCCAGAAAGACCGGATCGTAATTTTCCTCTTGTTTGGATAAATATTTGATGTCCTCCATCGTAAACCGAAGCTGGCTGATATAATTCACAATGCGTTCCAATCCGGCAAATACGGCATATCCGTTGCCAAAGGGAAGCTTGCGGAAATAGGCTTCAAATACCGCTTTCCGTTTGTGAGTTCCATTCACCCAATGGGCATACATCATATTGATTTGATATTTATCCGTATGTAAAGCCAGGCTAGTCGTCTGCATTTGTCTCATCCTCTCTGACTTCCGCTTGTGCCGGCAGGTCCAGCCTGCAGACACGGGTCAACATGTGGAGACTCATGGCTCATGATTCATGATTCTGGTTACGTATCATTGCATAAGTCTCCGGTTTATTCCTATTCACCATATTCCCCAGCAACATAACACTTGTTCAACCAACAGAATATGATGGATATGATCACAAGTTTGTTTACAGGTTCAAGCCTGCGAGAACGGTATCGCTCGCTTTGACCACTTGGGCCCCAAGGCTGGAACGAAAATGTCCAAGCGCCCAATCATGTCCCGCTGGATTGAAGCTCGCTACGGCGTCTTCATATACCGTTATGTGAAAACCTTTATTATAAGCATCCACTGCCGTGTGCAGTACGCAAATATCCGTACATACACCGATCAGTGCAATGTCTGTTATTCCACGTTCACGCAGCCGCAGCTCCAGATCTGTACCGCAGAATGCGCTGTATCTTGTTTTATCCACCCAACGAATCTGGGATTCCCGTTCTTCCATAACCTGGGCGAGACGACCATATAGCTGTCTTCCTTCTGTACCTCTGATGTTATGGGGCGGAAAAAGGGCCGTTTCCGGATGGTAAGGATCATTCTCTTCATGCAAATCCACAGCCATAACAACCTCATGCTTGTTATTGCAATAAGCCTCCGTTATCGCTGCAATCGTCTCCTCAATCTCCACAGCAGGCTGGCCTACAGGCAACGAACCTGTCACAAAATCACGTGTAAAATCGATTACAATCAGTGCTTTCATCGTCCACACTCCCTTTTTGAGAATAGGTTGATCCTGATTCAATCCATCATGATTCGCTTGCGAATTAAGTATAGATGGAAAGGCGAGGTACAAGCTCGGTAAAACGGTATAACTGCGCCGGACGCTGTGAATATTGATTGGAGCTTAGCAGGTTGCCCTCCTCATCCCGAACCTCTTCCACAATGCCTTTGCGACTGCGTGTTGAAGTGATCTTCCGAATGAAATTCGGTTCCTCAAAGTCAGGTACAACACTCTGAATCACTTGGTATAACTCGCTTAGTGTAAAATCACGAGGCAGGAACTGTCGTGCAATCGTCGTTTCCAGCATTTGCTGCTGAATACGCCGGTATGCATCTTCTATAATCGTGCGGTGATCAAAGGCGAGCTCGAGCTCCTGCAAAGCTTCCTGAATCGTAAACAACCCAACATCCTCAGCATCATCCGCCGCCTGACGGTGTTCCAGCATCCATTCCTCTACCAGTGCAAAAAACGCATGGGAGATAATCCATCCTCTGGGGTCACGCCCGGGCTGACTATATACATTCAAATACTCCAGATGTCCGCCGTCCACACCTGTCTCTTCCATCAACTCGCGCTTTGCAGCACCATAGATGGATTCATTTTCTTGACAAAATCCACCGGGCAACGCCCATCTTCCCGCAAAAGGCCATCCTTTGCGCTTGATCAGCATGACCTTCAACTCCCGGATGGGGAGTGTCTTGGTTACTGTCTTACGCTCCCGCTTGGTCAAGGTGAACATGACGATATCCGCGGGAACACCATCGGGTGTACGATATTTCTTGGAACTATAGGCACGTGCTGCCTGTTCATCGCTTTCAGCATTGAATTGTTCGTAGTTTTCGCTCATGGGCACCACCGACTATTCTCATTTTGATATTTTCATTATGACATAATAATATCTTTTGTCAACCTTGGGATTCCGTGTTTTGCGTTTTTACTCGCGCTATACGGAATGTCGCCGTTGCCATACATCCCAGCGTTCCTGATGCATCACGGACCTCAGATTGTGCCGTCACACTACGCCCCGCTTGATGCAGGATCGTTGATGTCACGATTAATTCCCCTAGTTTCATGGGTGCCAAGAAATGCACATTCAGATTGGTCGTCACACAACTGTCTACTGCCATTGCGGCAGTAGCTACCATGCCCATCGCCTGATCCATCAGGGATGTCAGCACACCACCATGAATTATTCCCATGGAGTTGGTGTGGTGTTCGCCCGCTGTTAGCGCGATCTGAACTTCTTTTCCGTCCCCTTTAATAAACCGACAACCGAGAAAGCCCCAAAATCTTCCGTTTCCTTCTTCAACCATTTTGTCCAAAATACCCATTATTGAATTCCCCTTTATTGCACTTTAAGTATAAAGCCCATGATGTATGTTGTTGATGATGATTTCCCAGCATTGGTTCTTTTCATAGTTGATCTAAAGTGCTTCGTCATTATATTAAGCCTGCTCCTACGGAACAGGTCTTATCCAGTGAAGTTGTCTTGATCAGGCCACCACACAAAATAACCCCACCACGTGGAGTCTGAGATGATCAAAAAAGGCGCGGACTGCGTCCGCACCCTTCCGTTCAATTACCCGCAGCTGGTCGGAGGTGAATCCGTACCTGCCTCCACGTTCACTTTCTCGGAGACGGTATCTCGAATTACAGAAATAACAAGCTGAAGCAAATAATTGATATCGCTTTGGCTTTGCTGGAATTCCGTAACGAGTGGAATGCCGTCCAACTCTTCCTGTAGGTCCTCAATTTCCTGTTCAATTTTGCGGACCATGTCTGCATTTTTGAAGCTTTCAAAAGCAACGATTTCCTTTTGTTTCTTCTTGATCGTTGCAATTAATTGCTGGATGCGTTCATGATCACGAATTTTGGACTCAGCCTGTTGGAACTGTTTGACTTCCTCACTCGTTCCAAGCATATCAGCCAATTCTTTGGCTTTTCCCATAATGTCGTCGCGTATGACCAGATTGCGCGTATCGTAGGTAGGCATTCCATAACGGTTGTACTGCACTTCTTCCTGCGCCACTCGAAATCGCTCCATTCTATGAGATGATATAAGATGAACTACTCGATGTTGCACTAAGCTTAGTGACTGCTCGAGTGACCGCTACGGTTACGGATCGTTCTTTCGATCGCTGTTGTCTCCAAATTTTTCTGATTGTAATGGTCCGTGGTTAAAATTTGGAGACAAAGGCGAACGCTTCGCTTCTACAGAATCGATTCCGTCACCTTCGCTACGCTAGGCCGTAACCCGCCAAGTGCAAAAAGAATTTCATCTTATTAGGTTTGTGTATTACTGATTGGCGGCTACTGGCTCTGTGAGCAGGTTACCCCGAATATAGAAAGTCATTGGATCGGTGATTTCCACATGTACAAAAGTACCGATCAATTCTTTAGGTCCTTCAAAGTGCACCAGCTTGTTGCTGCGTGTACGTCCAGCCAGAACATTGGAATTCCGCTTGCTCTCACCTTCAACAAGCACTTCAACAACCTTGCCGCGCTGCTTCTCATTGCTGCTATGGCTGTATGCGTTGATCGTCTCGTTTAAGCGTTTCAAACGTTCCTTCTTCACGTCCATCGGCACGTTATCCTCCATCACCGCAGCAGGTGTGCCTTCGCGCGGAGAGTAGATAAATGTATAGGCAAAGTCGTAGCCAACTTCCTTAACCAGTGACAGCGTATCTTCGAACTGCTCTTCCGTTTCCCCCGGGAAACCAACGATAATATCAGTGGTTAACACGACATCTGGAATTGCAGTTTTAATTTTGTCAGCAAGCTTCAGGTAGTGTTCCCGACTGTACTTACGGCTCATACGTTTCAGCACTTCCGTGCTGCCGGACTGCACAGGCAGATGGATGTGCTCCACCAGGTTCCCGCCCTTCGCAAGCACCTCAATCAGATGATCATCGAAGTCACGTGGATGACTGGTTGTAAACCGAACCCGTGGAATATCGATTTTGCGAATATCATCCATCAGGTCACCGAAGCTGTAATTCAGATCCGTAAAGTCCTTGCCATAAGCATTGACATTCTGGCCGAGCAGCGTGATTTCCTTGAAGCCTTGTCTTGCCAGTTCGCGAACTTCGGCAATGACATCTTCCGGACGTCGACTGCGCTCTTTTCCCCGTGTGAACGGGACGATGCAATATGTACAGAACTTGTCGCAACCATACATAATGTTCACCCAGCCGCGCATGCCCTCACGTTTTTTCGGCAGGTTCTCGATGATATCGCCTTCCTTGGACCATACCTCAACAACCATTTCTTTACTGAACAGTGCTTCCTGAATCAGATGTGGCAGCCGATGCACATTGTGTGTACCAAAAATCATATCCACAAAGCCATGCTTCTGCATAATCCGGTTCACGACGCCTTCTTCCTGCGACATACAACCACACACACCCAGCAACAAGCCTGGACGTTCGGTTTTCAGGGTTTTCAGATGGCCTAGCTCACCGAACACTTTATCTTCCGCATTTTCCCGAATCGCACAGGTGTTTAACAGAATGATATCTGCCTCTTTGCGGTCCTCGGTAGCCTGATACCCCATTGATTCAAGCAATCCTTTGATCGTCTCGGAATCATGCTCGTTCATCTGGCATCCATACGTATATACGATATAGTGTTTGCCTTTCCCTACGTTTTTCAGTTCATCGGGTACGGCCGTTTCGTAAAGCACCTGGACGTCTTCCTTGCCCCGTTGTTTCTCCTGACGATGATTGGGTTCCGACTTGATGTTAATCTCCCGGCCCCGGATTCTTATCTTTTTGCTGAATTCATCTTGCGAAATTACTTTGGCATCGGAGAAATCAAAATATTGGGAGTAATCCTTTTTTGAGTCTTTAGCCATTTCCTTCGGTCACTCCTTACAGCCTCTATTAATAAAAAATCGTTATTTCATCTTGTTTCACGTGATTTGCACGCTTTATACATCAAAAGAGCATTACAGCAAATTATAACATGAATTGGGCTCTAGTTCCACATCGAAAGACGCTGCCCCTTCGCCTATCCCGAAATCTGTGCAGGTCAGCTGAACACCCCGAAAACACACAAAAACCTGAGTAATCCTCAGGTCGAATGTATCGACGCTGTAAATATACTCAGGTTTATACGTGCATTCAAACCGTCAACATAACGGCTGAAGAAGGTTCCATTTAATTAGTCGATGATTTCAGCAGTATCGCCGTTACGAGCGCCAGCTGCATTAGCTTCATCCGTATCAATATGCATGTCCAGTGCAAAGGAATCCGATACACGAGCCAGTACATTTTCCAGCACCAGACCACGATCTCCACCCAGACGAACTTTCAGCAATTGTTTGTCCTCGATACCCCATTTAGCAGCATCAGAAGTATGGAAGTGGATGTGACGAGCAGCAACGATAACACCTTTATCGATTGTAACTTCGCCAGCAGGTCCTTTAATTGTGATACCTGGAGTACCTTCGATGCTTCCGGATTCACGCACAGGTGCCTTAACACCAATAGCGAAAGAGTCTGTCATCGAGATTTCCAATTGTGTTTCCGGACGAACTGGTCCAAGAATACGCACTTTATCAAACTGTCCTTTCGAACCAATAACCGCTACTGTTTCGTTAGCAGCATATTGTCCTGGTTGGGACAGAGGTTTAAACTCAGTCAATTCATAGCCTTTACCAAACAAAATTTCAACGTGCTCTTGAGATACATGAATGTGACGGGCAGATACGCCCACAGATACTGTTTTGCTCATTGTGAATTTCACTCCTTGTTTATCTATGGCCTGTAGCCAGGCTCTTAACAATCCTATGGTATTATACCCCTTTTTGAAGTGAAATGAAAACGAACTGCTGAAAATTCATGAAATACACTTATTTTGCAATCATTAATCCCCTACATTTGGTAAATCGGTCTGAACATGTACGACGTTTGCTTTCAGCTCGTTTTCTTCCGGGGACCAACGGTGTCATGATTCACCATATTCGATCTTCAAATTTTTCTTCGGCAAATTCTCTTCTAAATAACTCATGGCATTGCCCCACATCCAACCGCGAACCAGTGATTCGTCGTAGTGCTTGAGCAGCGTATTCATCAGTTTTGGATACTGCCCCGTATGTTCAAAGTCATGGATATACGTAGTAATTCCGTCAAAATCAGACCCCATCATCAGATGGTGCTCCCCACCCAGGGAACATATCCGCTCAATATGAGGCAACAGATCTTGAATACATACTTCGCCTTCCTGCTTCACAAACCACGGCACAAACGTCAGTCCGATCCTCCCTTCCCGGGCAATAATAGCTCGAATCTGATCATCCTTCAGATTACGCACATGCGGGCAGATGGCATAACTGTTGGAATGCGATGCGATAAAAGGCCGTTCACTAAGGTCAGCAAGTTCCCAGAAGCCTTTCTCAGTCAGATGTGATACATCCAGCAGCATGCCGATTTGGTTACACAGGTGAACCAGCTCCCTGCCCTTCTCCGTTAGTCCAGCCCCACGTTTCTCCAATACACCATCAGCTGCCCAATTGGCATAGTTCCAGGTAAGCCCAACAATCCGCACACCCATTTGATAACATAACTCCATATAAAAGAGATTGCCCTCCAGTCCATCGACACCCTCAAGTGTAAGCAGTCCCCATGGTCTGTCCGTCTGCCCGATCTGCGTAAGCTGTTCCCGCCATAACAATGTATGTGTACCTTTAGATCGTTCTTCGGTTATCTCCACACGTTTACGGTAGATGTCCAACTGCCCCATCACATGTTCAAACTTGCCTCTGCCAAGCACTTCGGGCAAATAGATTGCAAAGGCCTGTAAACCAATGTTACCTTCCCTCATGCGTTCCAGGTTCACATCCAGCTGTGAAGCATTTTCAAATGAAAGGCTAGGATTCATCAACATTTTACTCAAAGCATCACAATGAAAATCGGCTACCCGCCAGTTGTGCATCACAATCTCTCCTTCTACACGGTTAGGTTATGGAAAAAAAACGCAAAAAAACCTGTCTACTTCGTAAACAGGTTCAATGCATAAGTGCATGTATTATCTGGGCTCCACAATCAGCTTAATGGCCGTTCGGTCCTCGCCGTCGATCACAATGTCTGTAAAAGCTGGAATACAAATCAAGTCAACTCCGCTTGGTGCTACAAATCCCCGGGCTATCGCTACCGCTTTAATGGCTTGGTTCAGTGCTCCCGCTCCAATTGCCTGCAGTTCAGCATTTCCACGTTCACGAAGAACACCTGCAAGAGCGCCGGCTACGGAATTGGGATTGGACTTTGCTGAAACTTTTAATACTTCCATGGTAAGTACCTCCCTGGGAATGTTGAATGTTTGTTTCCACTTACTAGATGTTATTCGCGGGAGGCAAAAAAATTCCTTCTTTTTAGTCGGGTTTCCCTGCAAAATGGGACAATACCCCTATTCCATGCGCCACTCGTCTTCCATCAGACGAATTTTTTCAATACGTGTTGCAGCACCTGTGGCTTCATCAATCTCCACAAATACACCGTGGAAATGCCATTTGCCATCATCAACAACAAATCGTACCGGAAGCTGGGTGTAGAACTTGCGAAGCACGGCTTCACGCTCCATGCCCAATATGCCGTCACGCGGCCCTACCATGCCCGCATCGGTTAAATAAGCTGTTCCTCCTGGCAAAATACGATCATCATTGCTCTGCACATGTGTATGTGTACCTACGACCAGCGATGCACGTCCATCCAGATGCCAGCCCATGGCAATTTTCTCAGATGTGGCTTCAGCATGCATATCGACCAAAATGCATTTGTGGTCCTGACGGAGTTCATCCACAATTTCATCGGCAACGCGGAATGGGCAATCCAGAGCAGGCAGGAACGTCCGGCCTTGCAGATTGACAATCGCCAGCTCCTTACCTTCACCTTTGACTACCGTGTATCCACGTCCTGGTGTTCCTGGAGGAAAGTTCGCAGGACGAATCATACGTGGCTCATCATCTATAAAATCAAATATGTCCTTATTGTCCCAGGTATGGTTACCAAGGGTGATGCCATGCACACCCCAGTTAAAGAATTCATTCGCAATTGCCCCGGTGATTCCCCGGCCTGCCGCTGCATTCTCCCCATTCACAATGACTACATGTGGCTTATACTTCGTTTTGAGGTAGGGGAGGTTTTCCTTCAGCGCCTTACGCCCTACATTCCCCACAATATCACCAATAAACAAAACTTTCATTTTACTGCCTCCTTAATCCCTACCAAGCGCAGCCTTCTTCTAAGCATCCGAAACTTCGCAGGACCTCTATCTCTTGCTCATCAATTTTATTATAAAAATGCCTTTTAACTGGCTATCAACAGGAAAAGTGGCCCACTACTGCGGCCACTTTTCCGTAATGCTCTATTTTGCGTATTCAACCGCACGGGTTTCCCGGATGACGGTGACCTTGATGTGACCCGGATAATCGAGTTCGTTCTCGATCATCTTCGTGATGTCACGCGCGAGGCGGAAGGCTTCAGCATCGTCGATTTTCTCAGGCTGTACCATAACGCGAACTTCGCGTCCTGCCTGAATGGCATACGATTTCTCGACACCTTCGAACGATTCCGAAATCTCTTCCAGCTTCTCCAGTCGTTTGATATACGTTTCCAGCGTTTCGCGGCGTGCGCCCGGTCTTGCTGCGGAGAGCGCATCTGCTGCGCCAACCAACATCGCAATAACCGAAGTCGCTTCGCAATCCCCGTGATGGGACGCGATACTGTTGATTACAACCGGATGTTCTTTGTATTTCTTCGCTAGTTCCACGCCGATTTCGACGTGTGATCCTTCCACTTCGTGATCCAGCGCTTTACCAATGTCATGCAATAGACCTGCACGTCTTGCTAGGGTTACGTCTTCTCCGAGTTCGCCAGCCATCAATCCAGCTAGATAAGCGACTTCCATCGAATGTTTCAATACGTTTTGACCATAGCTTGTACGGAACTTCAACCGGCCCAAAATTTTAATCAAGTCCGGATGCAGACCATGCACGCCCACTTCAAAGGTAGCTTGCTCACCGTATTCACGGATACGCTCATCCACTTCTTTGCGGGATTTCTCCACCATCTCTTCAATCCGTGCCGGGTGAATACGTCCATCAGCCACCAATTTTTCGAGGGCAGTACGGGCGATTTCACGGCGAATCGGGTCAAAGCCCGACAGAATAACAGCTTCTGGCGTATCATCGATAATGAGGTCAATCCCTGTAAGGGTTTCAAGCGCACGGATGTTACGTCCTTCACGACCGATAATCCGGCCTTTCATTTCTTCATTTGGCAAAGTAACAACGGATACCGTTGTCTCCGCCACGTGATCAGCCGCACAGCGTTGGATGGCGAGTGTAATAATCTCGCGGGACTTTTTGTCCGCTTCTTCCTTCGCTTGCTGTTCAATGTCCTTGATCATTTGAGCAGTCTCATGACGTACTTCCTGTTCTACGTTGGACAGTATGATACTGCGTGCGTCTTCCATAGTGAGGTTGGATATGCGCTCCAGCTCCGTCACCTGGTTTTTGTAGATCATTTCGATCTGCTGCTGTGTCTCATCAATTCGTTTCTCTTTGTTAGCCACTTGCTCTTCTTTACGTTCGAGTGATTCCAACTTTTTATCCAGCGACTCTTCTTTTTGCAACAATCGTCTTTCTTGTCGTTGAATTTCGTTCCGACGTTCACGAGTGTCTTTTTCAGCTTCGGCGCGAATGCGATGAATTTCATCCTTCGCTTCCAGCACCGTTTCTTTCTTCAGTGCTTCTGCCTCTTTCTTCGCGCTCTCCACGATTTGTACGGCAGCTTGTTCCGCACTGGAGATCTTAGCTTCTGCAAGAGATTTGCGAATAAAGTATCCTACTCCGAACCCAATGAATAGCGCGGCAACAACGAGAACGATCGTGATTGCAATCATACTGTTCACCTCCTCGTTGGTTCCTCCAAGGCATTCCTTGGGTCAATTTGCAGTTTTCAAACCTAACATATTTTTGGGAATAACGAATACTCACGGCGATCCCCCGCCGATTTTCATTTCAAGTGTACATGTCTCCACGCACTATCCGCCGTCTCCGACGAACCCATAATCATAAATGGTATAAATCTTAAAAAACAGAAACCGCTTTTTTGGAAGGAAAAAGGGTTGTCCATTTCTTACAGACTCATGTCCATTTTAGTATTTGACGAAAGAAATTGTCAAGAGAATGCAGTATAGTGAGTCCAGTCTGCTAATCCCATAACAACGATTCGTCATCTTCGGGGTCATTAGCCTCGTCTTCTTCAATTAAACCATTCACGACCCGACGCACCATATCCATGGAAAAACCCCGCCGCATCAGGAAGGGAAGCGTTTTACGTTTCTTCTCCTGGATGTCTCCTTTGACCTGATTCCATTTTTTGCGTCCGGCGGTTAGAGCCGTCTCAAATTCCGCATCTGTACTTACACCTTCAAGCGCTTCAGCAATCAGCTCATTGGCAATGCCCTTTTGACGCAGCTCTTGCCTTATCCACAGTTTTCCCTTCCGTTGTCCCTCCATACGCTGACGAGTCCATTCCTTCGCAAACAGTTCGTCATCGACCAAATTCTCCCGCTCAAGCCGATCCAGGGCCTCTTCAATCAACGGTGCAGCAAACTCTTTTTGACGAAGCTTCTGACTTAATTCGTGGCGTGTGCGGGGTTTATGCTCCAAATATCGCAAAGACTGTACATACGTCCGCTGTCGTTCGTCAGCTACGATGATATCTTCCAAGTCCTTTTTCAGAAACGTATTACCCCGGGTCATCCGATATTTAATCATTACATCTTCAAGCACCGTAATTGAATATAAACCAAAGGTAATTCGATAACGAGCTTCCCTGCTTTTTGTTCGTTCAACCCGTGTAATGGTAAGCTCTTCGTTATCCGGGAATTGGGAGATTCCCTCCACCTCGGCTTCTTCATATAAATCATCTTCATGTTGATCCATTTCGGTCTCCCCTTCCATCTAAACCTCATACGTTTAACGTATTTCAAAAGAAATATCAGATACTAATACAAAAGGCCGGAAACAATGTCCGGCCTCTCACTAATAGTAATCATACCAACAGCCCCTGCCCATTCGGACAGAGGCTGTTGGACAGCGCGAGCACACACTGGACCCTTCTTAGCTAGATCGAGCCAAGCTCAATCAGATAAGTACGGAATCCAGAGGATTACTCGTTAATTTCAAATAATTCTTGCTCTTCTGCCGCTTCTTTTTGTTGATCTTCAGTCGTAGGTGCAGGAACTGCAGTAGTCAGGTTGCTGGCTTCACGAATTTTTTGTTCAATTACTTGAGCAATATCTGCATGCTCTTTCATGAACTGCTTCGCGTTCTCACGTCCTTGACCTAAACGCTCACCTTCGTAAGAATACCACGCACCACTTTTGTTAACGATGTCCAGCTCTGTACCAATGTCAATGATACTGCCTTCTCTCGAAATACCTTCACCGTACATAATGTCCACTTCCGCTTGTTTAAACGGTGGTGCCACTTTATTTTTCACAACTTTGATACGGGTACGGTTACCCGTGATGTCATTGCCTGACTTGATACTCTCAATACGACGTACATCCAGACGTACTGTAGAATAGAATTTCAGGGCACGACCACCAGGTGTTGTCTCCGGGTTACCAAACATAACACCGACTTTTTCACGAAGCTGGTTGATAAAGATTGCGATGGTTTTGGATTTGCTGATTGCACCAGACAGTTTACGCAGCGCCTGAGACATCAGACGTGCTTGCAAACCGACATGGGAATCCCCCATTTCGCCTTCAATTTCCGCTTTTGGTACCAATGCAGCAACTGAGTCAATAACGACAATATCGACAGCGCCACTACGTACAAGCGCTTCTGCGATTTCAAGCCCTTGCTCACCCGTATCTGGCTGGGACAGAAGCAACTCATCAATGTTAACACCCAGTTTGCTTGCGTATTGCGGGTCAAGAGCATGCTCTGCATCGATAAATGCAGCTTGTCCACCCACCCGTTGTACTTCAGCAATCGCATGCAACGCTACCGTTGTTTTACCGGAGGATTCTGGTCCATATATTTCAACAATACGGCCTTTAGGCAAGCCGCCTGTTCCTAATGCAATATCCAGAGCCAAGGAACCGCTGGGGATTATTTCCACTTGCATGTGAGTAGACTCACCCAGTTTCATGATGGATCCTTTACCAAATTGCTTCTCTATTTGACGGAGCGCCATATCAAGCGCGGCACGACGGTCTGACAATAAGCTCACACCCTTTACTGTTTATAATATAATGATACCTTGTTTTAACACGTTTGCCAAGCTTTTTTTCGAACATACATTCGTTTTTTTTGTGAAGGCCGAGGCGCCTCTTCCTCAAGGAAACTTTCCATTAAACAGAAAAAAGAACCGTAAACAAGGCTGTAAAGCCTGATTTTACGGTTCTTCCGTCTTCCTTTATTATACTTGCTTGCCTTGGTAAATGCAATCCGAGCTGTGAACTAGTCCATCTCCACAAGCTTGCGCCACAAACGATAAAGAATCGCTTTCGCTGAACGGATCCGAACCGTCTCCCGATTACCATTAATGCGCAGTTCATGAATTTCTGTCTCTTTACCACGCTCTGCCAGAGCGATGAAGACAAGTCCTGGCGGTTTGCGTTCGGAGTAACCCGGACCCGCAACACCTGTAACCGACAGACCGAAGTCCGCATCCCCAATCATGCGAATCTGCTCTGCGAGCACTTTAGCCACTTCCGGACTCACTGCGCCCGGTGCATCTTCACCTTCCAGATAGGAATGCGGCACATGGAGCAGCTTTTCCTTAATTTCATTGGAGTAACATACAATTCCGCCCTTAAGCATCGACGCACTGCCAGGAACTGATGTCAGACTCTGCATGACCAGCCCTCCTGTGCAGCTCTCAGCCGCGCTAAGGGTCAGACCCATATCAGACATCATAGTAACAATTGTGTACTCTATAGGCACATCCTCGTTCGCGTAGAGATGCTCTGGCAATCGTTCCCGAATCTGAACTTCCATTGCATCCAGCTTCAGCTTTGCCTCACTCTCACTTGGAGCCTTTGTAGATACACGTACCGTAACTTCTCCCTCACTTGCATAAGGAGCAATGGTAGGATCTGTCTGTGTATCAATCAGATCTAGGAGTCGGTCTTCCAATGCCGATTCGCCGATGCCTGCAAACTTCAGCATTTTTGAGTAGATCGGCATTTCTTCTGTCAGTACATGCTGGAACAGCCAAGGCTTAACTTCCTGTTCAAACATAGGAATCAGCTCTTTCGGCGGTCCAGGCATCACTACATAATGCTTACCATTGTCGGAAATCGCATTTCCTGCGGCAAGACCTGTTTCGTTCGCCAGCGGTGTTCCACCTTCGATAACGATCGCCTGACGACGATTGTTTTCGGTCATGTCCACATTGCGATCTCGGAAGAAGCTCTCAATTTTGTCCATAGCCAATCGATCTATATGCAGTTTGCGGTTCAAGACCGCCGCGATCGCATCCTTGGTCAAGTCATCTTGTGTAGGACCGATGCCCCCGGAAAATAAAATGACGTCTGCACGACCCTGAGCAATGCGAATGGCGTCACTAAGTCGATTTAGATTATCACCAACCACCGTTTGGAAATATACATCAATCCCGATCGCAGCCAATTCACGGGATAGATATCGGGCATTGGTGTTTACAATTTGTCCAAGCAACAATTCTGTGCCAACTGCAATGATTTCTGCCTTCATTCAGCATCCTCCTGTACATGTGGTGAGTGATCAAAGGGCAATAGGATGATTTCCTATTGCCCTTCGTACCAATGATTTCTTCATGCTTATCCATTTAACCTCAAACGTTAAGCTTTCGATAAATGAAGCAAATTTTTGTTTTTGATAAAGTAATCAATGCCTGACCAAATCGTAATAATCGCTGCAGCCCAAACAGCAATAACGTCCATGTGAATACCCGTGAATGAGAACGGGAAATTATTCAACAACAGCAGCACAATCGCTACAATTTGCACGACGGTCTTCAGTTTGCCCCAGGCACTTGCTGCAACAACCGAACCATCCAATAATGCAATCTGACGCAAGCCGGTAACAGCGAACTCACGACTAATAATGACCACAGCAATCCAGGAATCCAACTTACCCATTTCCACAAGTGAAATCAGCACCGCGGTAACCAACAATTTGTCAGCCAGCGGATCAAGCAATTTCCCCAGGTTGGTGACCATATTATTTTTCCGAGCCAGATAGCCGTCAATTCCATCCGTGCTTGCTGCAATGATAAAAATGACAGCAGCAATCAATTGATTATACGGAAGCGATAAGCTTCCCAATTGCAACGGTTCTGGATAGAACGGAAAATCTACGAGCAGGAACACCATCAAAAAAGGGATTAAGCAA
The DNA here is from genome assembly GCF_037969855.1 of Paenibacillus sp. FSL W7-1088. Lineage (NCBI taxonomy): Bacteria > Bacillati > Bacillota > Bacilli > Caryophanales > Paenibacillaceae > Paenibacillus > Paenibacillus sp. FSL W7-1088. The sequence continues at coordinate 2,680,918 of NZ_CP150216.1, read as the reverse complement.
ATTCGTGCAAGCGTAATCCGGTTGGGTAAATTCACAAGACGCCCTCCCTCTTATCCTCCATTACTCCAAACATTCATCTTAATCCCGTATTCATCATCCGGAACATGAAATTTACAGTTTCACTGTCAATCAGCACTAAAAGTGCTCTCACTATGTAAAAACGCAAAAAATAAAGTCAACCGTTCAAACGCAAAACCGTTTTAAACGTTCCGGTGACTTCCAGAAGATGTACTGCTTTTCACAAAGTCAGCAAACGATGATGACTGGGCTTTGATGCTTATCTGCTAGCAATGCACACTTAGTATAATATACGCCAATTGCAGTGTCAAAAAACACGTCTAGCTACAAAAAGGAGATATTATTTGAAATTTGTATATTGCAGGTCCAGAGGCAGATTGGCACCGTTCAACAGCTGCATAACTGCTTGCAAATCATTCTTACTTTTACCTGTTACCCGGAGTTGATCTCCCTGAATCTGACTCTTCACTTTCATCTTGGAGTCACGAATCAAAATATTGATTTTTTTAGCGATATCCTGATCAATCCCCTGCTTGAAATTCAAACGCTGTCTGACTGTACCTGACGAAGCAGGCTCTACTTTTGCATAATCAATGTTTTTTAAAGGTAAACCCCGCTTAGCCATTTTGGATTGAAGTACATCGATGACAGCCTTGAGTTTGGTCTCATCATCAGATACGATCGTTAACGCATCCTTATCCAGTTTCAGACTGCTCTTGCTGCCCTTGAAGTCATAACGCGTGCCAATTTCCTTTTCCGTTTGTGTAACGGCATTTGTCAATTCCTGCAAGTCCATTTTGGACACGATATCAAATGAATTTTCTGAACTCAAACCAGTCACCCTTTCAGTTAATCATATGTTCTGTAACATTATAGAGGATACGCCAAGCAAAAGTCTAATTTTATGAGGTTTTTCAAAATAAAAAAGCATTTTTGGCTGCCACTTGAAATGGTTGCCAAAAATGCTCGCCGTACGGCGCCCTTCTAATAACGGCTGCGATTAGGCTGTCTGAACATGTCAAGCACACCCAGAAGCACATGTGCAAGTCCAAAGCCCAAAATTCCGTAACCCCAGGCAGTTGGAGTCAAGTAATAACCCAGGAGGCTGACAATGATCCCCAAACCTGTTACGATCCAGCTGACTGTCACAGCCATCCACCTCACTTCACCAAAAGTTAACTGCAAGTTAAGACATGGTTAGTGTCTCCTGTAGAAACTTTGGTTATTCGCCGCTAGTGTTGGTGCTTCCTTCGGTAGTGCTTCCTGTTTCATTCGACGTAGTGCTATCGTTACCTATTGAGGATGTATCCTCACCAAGCCTTAACCGAATGCGGTTTGTCGCTTTCCCGTCTGTCACAACCTGCCCTGCAACCTCAATTGTGGTCGCTGCAGCGTAACCGGACTTAATGTACATTCCTGCACTGTCCAATTCAAAAGTATAACTGTCTCCATCAGCGGTGTTGCCGTACTCCAACTTCTCTCCACTAGAGTTCTCGCCCTTGTATACTTCCAGCCAGCTATGCCCCGTTGCTTTAATCGTAACCGTCACAGGCTGCCCTGCGCTGCCGTTCACTTTAAAGTTCGTGATATTGCCTGATTTTCCGTCTTCAGCCACAGTTACAGAAGCTGGGGGACTTTCTGTTGGGTTCTCTTCATTTTCGCCCGTCGTTTGGCCATCCGTTTGTCCGTCAGTCTGTCCCTCTGCCGTTCCGCCGCCGTTACCGCCAGCCTCGCCTTCATTCGTTTCTCCGCTACCTGATTCATTAGCTGGCGGATTAGAAGCTTGACCATTATCTGTAGGCTCATCCGGTTTATCTTGAGGCAGCTGCTGGCTGTCTGTGATCTTGGTCTGATCCAGCCCTTGTGTATCCGAATCATCCTTGTTCATCACTACATACACGTACAACAGCACAAGAATTAATACCGGAAAAGTCCACATCAGCGCAACAGACATCCAGCGGTTACTGCGCTCTACCGGGCGGTTTGAACGCTTTTGAATAACCGGCTCCATGGTTGCTTCCGTTTCTTCTGCAGGTACATCTTTCTTATGTCCCTCCAGCAGCTCATCAGGATTTAGTCCCACCGTTTCCGCATAGGTTTTGATAAATGCACGCACATAGAAGCTGCCAGGCAGCACTTTGTAGTCTCCTGCCTCTATTGCCTCCAAATACCTCTTGCGAATTTTAGTCATTTCCTGTACATCGTCAAGACTCATCCCTTTTTGCAGCCGGGCCTCTCTTAACTGCTGACCCAGTTCAGACATGCCATCTCCTCCTTATGTTTATCTCTATGGTTGTTGCTTATCTATTTCATGATCCCGTACGGAGCGTTACAGTTCGTCGGTGTAGCTGGCCGTAAACGTATCATAAATAATTTCTTCATTCGGATTGTTGCGCAGTTCAATAATAATGTCAAAATCATTAAAATCATATTCCGACTCCTGCACAAAAATATCCGGATGTTCAATAACCTTGGTGCTTGGCATCGTCATGATGTCCTGTAACAGATTATAATGACGTTCGCTTGAACGAATCGTACTGACAATTCCGTCAATGATAAACACATTGTTTGGATTCAATTCGTCCTCGGACATCTGGCTTCTTATGGTTTGACGAAGAAGTGTGGAGGAAACAAACGTCCAGCGCTTCATTGCACATACGCTGCCTGCAATAATGGATTCCGTTTTGCCTACACGCGGCATTCCACGCAAACCAATGACTTGATTGCCTTCCCTCTTAAATACTTCACCCAAAAAGTCCACAAGTAACCCAAGTTCGTCCCGCGTAAAACGAAATGTCTTGCGATCATCCGAATCACGATCAATATAGCGACCATGCCGTACAGCCAAAATATCGACCAGTTTCGGTTGACGCAAAGCAGACACAGTTATGCTGTTCACTTTGCCAAGCATTTCACCCAGCAGACGAATCTTCTCGTCATCATCCGATTCCAGCAGCATCCCCCGGGTTTTGCCTTCAACACCGTTGATGGTCAATATATTTACTTCAAGCATCCCCAGCATAGAGGCGATATCCCCTAAAAGGCCAGGTCTGTTCTTATGTATTTTATACTCCATATACCATTGTTTAGATTCCATTTAAACACCCCGTAAAGCATTATTCCACATTATTCGACAGTAACAGAACGCGTCCATTGGACGACAATCTGAGATATCTTCTAAAAATGGGTCACGTTAATGATATATAAAATGAAAATGAATTACAAGAACAGGTCTGTAATCAATGTGTAATCATTAGAGAAAAGCCCCCTTGCGGGAGCTTTCCATCGTTAATCTTATGCGTTTTGTTTGGCCAATTTGACCATCAGGCACGCAATCGTACGACGTTCATCCTCGTCGCCGACTTCCCATAGTTCTTTCAATGCCCGGTTGGAAGGGTTCGCCGGATCTACTTTCTCATCCAGGAAGTCGCCGATTTCATACGCAAGTTTGTTGATGGTTTCTTCATTCATCCCCATCTTCTCTGCTTGCTGTACTCGGTCACCCAAAAACTTCTTCCAAGTGTCGAAACTCGTGAGCACCGTTTTTTCTGTTGACATGATAAATCCTCCTTAGCTGACGCATGAGATTTAAAATCAACAGTTGTAATATGTGCTTCCCGGACATTTTATATACGAGCTTTTTGGAATTAATCGAAGATCATCTTCGAATCATATATTTCCATCAGGATACTACCTCGAAGTGAAAACAAAATTAAATTCACACCCCATATATTACGTGAGCCAGCCACCATTTGGACTTATAATCTGCCCATTAATGTAGCCAGACTCGGGAAGGGCAAGGAAGTAGACCAGTGATGAGATTTCATCTGGTTGGGCAAGTCTTCCTGCCGGAATTTCCTCTTCCAGCATTTTTAGTTCATCCTGATCCAGATGGTTCAGCATGGATGTTTGAACCGCACCCGGAGCTACAGCATTCACCGTTACGCCAGATGGAGCCAATTCTTTGGCAAGAGCTTTGGTGAATGCATTTACACCGCCTTTGGTAGTAGAATACAACACCTCACAAGAGGCACCCGACAATCCCCAGATAGATGACACATTTATGATTCGACCGTATCTTTGGGAGATCATGTGAGGCATCATTTCCTGTGTACACAAGAACGTGCCTTTCAGGTTAATTGCCATCACTTCATCCCAGATTTCTTCCGTAACATCGGACAGCATTCCATAATGAGATATCCCTGCATTATTCACCAGAATATCCGGCATCAGCCCGTGTGATTCCAGCTTTTCGCGCATACGTTCAATTTGTTCCCGGCTGCGAAGATCGGCAGACACCGTCATGACTTTACCACTGCCCTGTTCCATGCACCTTCTCGCCGCTTCATTAGCTGCTTCATGCGATTTCATATAGTGAATCACTACATTCATGCCCACCTTGGCAAAACGCTCTGCGATAGCTGCTCCAATGCCTCCGCTCGCGCCTGTTACAAGTACCGTCATTTCTCCAATTGGCTTCAATTGTCCTGTTCCCCTCTCCATATTAAGGACTCACGACAAGCGATATCGACAGTTGATCCCAACGAATATGCTCTTTCAATCTGCGGTTTACCTCTTCCAGTGTAAGCGATTCATACAACGGGAGCATGTTGAAAAAATCACCACCACGGAATTGCTGCCGCGTAAATTCATTTGCAATGTTTTCTGGTGAATTGAGCATGCGCAAATATCCACCTATTTTCTTTTTGCGTGCGCGCTCAAAGTCGGTTGCATCAAATCCTTTTTCCACAATAGCATCGACTTCTTCACGGATGCGGGCAAGCAGTTGATCCGGGTCTTTGGTGTCCCCGCCAATAGCCGAAAAAGCATATTGCGTCGAACTGTTATATTCATGCCCAAAGCTGTCCGAAATCAGGTCTTCATCATACAATTTTTGAAATAGCGGAGTACTGGAACCAAACAATAGATCCATCATTAGTTTGGTTGTCATATCCCGGCGCAGCAGGTCTTCTCCAGTGAGTCCCACATCGGTTTCCTTAAAACCAAACAAACATTTGGGCAGGGAAACGGCCAATTTGGATTCACGTCTGGCTTCTCCCACTTGCTTAGGTTCCGGTTCAAATATTCGCTCAATTTGCCCTTGAGGCTTGTAATTTTTCTTCGCCTGGTTCGAACGAACCATATCGATCACTTCCTGCGGATCTACTCCACCCACAACAAACAGAAGCATATTGCTTGGATGATAAAAAGAGTTGTAGCACGTGTACAACGTTTCTTTGGTTATGGTGCCAATGGATTCAACGGTTCCGGCGATATCAATATGCACAGGATGTTTCTGATACATCGCCTCGATCAGGCCAAAATAAACACGCCAATCCGGATTATCCGCATACATATTAATTTCCTGTGCGATGATCCCTTTTTCCTTTTCTACATTCTGATCGGTGAAGTAAGGATTTTGCACAAAATCAACTAATGTTTGTATATTTTCATTGACATGTTCCGTCGCCGAAAACAAATAAACCGTCTGGTCAAAACTGGTAAAGGCATTGGCAGAAGCACCATGAGAAGCAAATGTGGCAAAAATATCACCTGTTGGTTCTTCAAACATTTTGTGTTCCAGAAAATGAGCAATTCCGTCCGGAACCTTCACTTCCTCCTGTCCTTCAACCTTAAAATGATTGTCGACCGAACCGTATTTGGTAGCAAACGTGGCATATGTTTTCTGGAAACCCGGTTTAGGCAAAATATAAACATGCAGCCCGTTATCCATCACTTCGTAATACAGCGTTTCCTGCAAACGATCGTATGTTATGCTCTCCACCGACTATTCCCCCTTCTCATCACGCAAGAAATAAATCGTATCCAGACGGAATTTCTCTGCCGCCTCACGAACATTTTCTTTGCTGATCTGCTCTACCTGGGTCAGCAGTTCCTCGGCGGTCCGCTCTTTGCCGGATAACTGTCGATTGAAATCATAAGCAATCAGCTCAAATGCAGAATCCTGCATTTCCTTGAGCAGATTACGGATCATCGCCTTGGTCTGAGACATCTCCAGGTCAGTGATATTTCCATTCTTCATTTCATCCAGCTGCTGCTTGATAATCCTGACGGCTTTTTCATAATTGGGGATTTCAATCCCGGATTGAATCGTTGCAATACCCTTATGTCCGTCATAACGGGAAGAGGCATAGTACGCCAGGCTTTCTTTTTCACGAACATTAACGAACAGTTTGGAATGCGGATATCCTCCGAGAATGCCGTTATACATCAATGCTGCTGCATACTGCGGGTCACCATAAGTAATTGACGTGCGAAGTCCCATATTGAGCTTACCTTGATTCACATTAAGCCGTTCTACAACGGTTTCCACTTCTTTATCTCCACGAATAGCTTTCTGTGTGTGATAGTCGGAAGAGATCGTACGTTCAACATTGAAATAACGCTGCACCAGATTCTCTACCTCTTCCAGCGTGGTGTCTCCCACCACATACAAGTCCATACTGGCCTGCTGCAACCATTCCTGGTACGAAGCTGTCAATGTATCTGGATCAATGCCGGGCAAATCCTTGCGCTCACCAAGCGGGTGCAAACGATACGGCTCGTTTTTACACATCTCCTCAATACTACGTTCCGCAGCATAACGCATTTTGTCATTGACGATGGACTCCAGCATTTTGCGAACAGTCTCCCGCTCAGCTTGTACATAAGAGGTCCGAAAATGTCCATCCTCCTGTGCAGGGCGTGTGAGCACCTCCCCGAGAAAAGCAAAAGAACGATCCAACAGCTGCTCGTCCCCGCCAACAAAGGAATCATTAATGGTATCCATACGGAACTGTACAATCTGGTAATCGCCACGTTTATAGACATCAAAGCCAAAACCCGCTCCATACAAATGTTCCAACTGTTCTCGAAATTGCGTTGTTTCCGGATAGGATTCGGTCCCGCGCCGAAGCACAAAAGGTGTTAAGGCTACTTTGGTTACCGTATCTTCCTGCAGGGGAACCCCTGCGTAAAGTGAGATTGCAAATGTCTTAAAACGTTTCGTAGGAAGAACATGTATGCGGAATTCTTTCCGGTTTCCTCGTTCAAATCCTGATGTATTCAAATGTCAAAACCCCTTTACGGCGTCATTTATCGTGCAATAAGTGAAGCTTAAACGTAACAACCATTTTAACCCATTCAAAAGGCAAGAAGCAACCGAAGTCACGCCTTCTGGTTGCTTCCAAGATCATCACATACAGAATATATGCTGCCCGATTGTTTTTACCTGAGGACGTGTCCAGATCCATTTGGATGTAGCTGTCTTCGGATTAAAATAATAGAGGCATCCACCGGATGGGTCCCAACCATTTATCGCCTGTTCAACTGCCTTTTTAGCTTGTGCATTCGGTTCCAGATAAATCTGGCCGTCTGCAACGGCGGTGAACGCACCTGGCTGGAAAATTACTCCAGATGGGGTGTTCGGGAAACTCGGCGATTTAACGCGATTTAGGATAACTGCGGCTACTGCCACTTGACCTTCAAACGGCTCTCCGCGAGATTCACCATATACAGCGTTAGCCATAATTTTGATTTCGTTCTCCGACAACCCCATGGAATTGGCTGAGCCCATATTGTCCTGCTCTTTATCCGCAGTATTGTTATTGTTGCCACTATCTCCTGAAGTTTGATCCTTGTGCAGCGGTGTTTCTGTTGGCGACCATTGTTTTGAAGCATTATACAGCTTCAGCTTCGTTTTGGCTCCGACCACACCGTCTACCTTCATGCCAAATTCAGATTGAAACCATTTGACCGATTTCAGTGTACTGCTGCCAAAATTGCTGTCAATTTTACCATTGTAAAATCCCAAATACTTCAGCCGGCCTTGAAGCTCGTATACATCCTGACCATAACTTCCATATTTCACAGCATTGGTGCTAAAGGTGGGTAAGGACTTTTCTTCGACCTGCGGGGAACTTGGGTTTGGACTATCGGTTGCTGTATTCCCAGGAAGCAAATAACGAATTCCCAATGCGGACATCAGCAAAATAGCAGTGAAAAGCCATATGTTCATTTTTCGCATCGACTGTGCTCTACCTTTCTCTTGTGGGATTAACAGAATCGCTAAGGTTATTATGACAACCATACTTCGTTCCTATGCACCAAATCCTCCGATCATTGGACATCATGGCAAATCTTCAGTCAAATGACATGCAAAAAACCCTCAACCAATAAGGTTGAGGGCTTTAATCATTTGCACGTGCCAGTGTATTACGAGCTAATTTTATTCTGTTGATACTGCTCCAGTGAGATGAGTACTTCCCGTGGTTTGCTACCCTCGTAAGGACCGATCACACCTCGGGCTTCCATGGAGTCAATCAAACGTGCTGCACGGGTATAACCAACTCGCATTCGGCGTTGAAGCAGAGAAACCGAGGCTTGCTTCGCCTCCAAAATAATCTGCACCGCCTGTTCATATAACTCATCCTGTACTTCATCTGCTGCCTGAACGGAATCATCCACCTCAGGCACAAGGGATTCGTCATACTGCGCTTCACCCTGACCACGCACGTAATTCACGATATTTTCAACTTCCTCATCACTCATGAAAGCACCTTGTACACGAACCGGCTTCGAAGCTCCCATAGGCATGAACAGCATATCTCCCCGACCCAATAGCTTCTCGGCCCCGCCCATATCCAGAATGGTTCGGGAATCCACTTGAGAGGATACACCGAAGGCAATCCGGGAAGGGATGTTGGCTTTGATTACACCAGTGATGACATCCACAGAAGGGCGCTGTGTGGCAATGATCAGATGGATACCGGCTGCACGCGCCATCTGAGCCAATCGGGCAATCGCATCTTCCACGTCACCCGCGGCAACCATCATGAGGTCAGCCAGCTCGTCCACGATAACAACAATATAAGGCAAAACCGCCGCTGGGTTGTCTTTCATCAGATTATTATAGCCTTCAACGTTACGTGTACCCGATTTGGAGAACAGCTCATACCTTTTCTCCATCTCAACAACGATCTTTTTGAGAGCAAGTGAAGCCCTCTTAGGATCAGTTACGACCGGTGCCATCAGATGCGGAATACCATTATATACGTTCAGCTCGACCATTTTGGGATCTACCATTAGAAACTTCACTTCATCCGGCTTCGCTTTGTACAGGATGCTGGTAATAATACCATTGATACATACTGATTTACCTGAACCTGTTGCACCAGCCACCAGCAAATGGGGCATACGAGCCAGATTACCGATAATCGTCTGCCCAGAGATATCCCGTCCAAATGCAATGGTCACTTTGGATTCGGCTTCCTGGAATGTAGCTGTCTCCATGACCTCCCGCATCGTTACAACCGATACCTCTCCATTCGGTACCTCAATACCGATAGCGGATTTGCCGGGAATTGGCGCTTCCATCCGGATATCCTTTGCCGCCAGGGCTAATGCAATATCATCTGTCAGACTTACAATTCTGCTCACCTTCACACCAATATCCGGTTGGATCTCATATCGTGTAACAGCAGGCCCTCTGACGACTTCAAGTACTTTGGCGCGAACACCGAAGCTTTCCAGCGTTGCTTCCAGCTTGCGTGCAGTCTGCATATAGTCCTTCTGGTCGCCGCCCTTACCTCCGTTGTTGGGCTTCGAAAGAAGCCTGAACGATGGAAGTTTATATGGCTTGGGAGGTGGTGGAGGCGGCTTAACAGGCTGCACTTCCTGCCCCTCCGTATCCGAAGCATCCAATCCTTGAGCCGCATTGCTCAACGTAGATGCAACGTCTGAACTACCCTCAACAGCATCCATCCCATCTGTTCCGGCATCTGCCGCTCCAGGCCACTCCATGTTATCCACAAGTTCATCTGAAATCTTGATTGGAAGCTCATCTGTCTGCATATTATCCGTTAGATCATCTGGGAAAGGATACGCATCATCCAGATCATCATCTTTACTCGCATCCTCGGATCTGACATGTTCAAAGAAGTCACGGATGATTGGAGCCGAATTAGGTCTTGATTGCACTGGAACTGCTGCGGAAGCCATTACATCGGATGCGATGATTGGCTCGTCATGCCATGAATCTGCTGGAGGTTCCTGCTCAGCTCGGTAGACAACATGTTCCGTGTCTAAAGAATTATCCTCGTCCAAACCACGCTCATTCTTCGTCCGATCAGAACCCCATTTTCCAAAGAGTTGGAAAAATATCGGGGCTTTTCGTTTCGGTAGCTGCTGATCCTGCAGATCATCGTCATCATCTTCCTCATCGTTCACTGGAACAGGAACCACTTTGCGGACATTCCCGTTTTTCTTGCCCGCAGAACTTGAAACGGCTCGTGCTGACGGTCTAGCCTCCAGCTTTTTGTACATCGCACTTCCTGCATCCCATATTTTGGTTCTGAAAATGCGAATCAAATCGACATAAGAAAGATTGGTAACCAGCATGAAGCTGATAATGAACATCACGATCATAATCAATCGTGCCCCCAAGCTGCCAAACAACCACAAGAACAAGGCAAATTGCGCCGCTCCAATATAACCGCCGCTAATGTCCTTATTGAGCATTGAATCCCGTTCGCCTGGCGCAGCAGGCGTGAGCAGCTCGGTTTGCATATCATTATGTATCTGTGTAAGTACAGCACCAGGCTCAAGGGCTCCAACCGGAATAAGCTTCTGGTGCATGGCAGAGACGGTACTCATCAGGGTTAAGGCAAACACCAGTAATACAAGCCCTGTCTTGCGCGTTGTCCAACCACTAGGCCATTTTCGATGAATCATCACCATTAAGCCATAATAAATCCCGATAAGCGGAATCGCAAAATAGAACTTGCCAAGCATTAATCCAAACATCTTGGAAAGCGAGCGTCCTACGGTTGCTTCACCCGACAAAGCAATGACGGCAAGGGTAATAAGCACAATGCCGTAAATTTCATATTTTAAAACGCCACTAAACGCTGCGGCCTTTTTTTTCCTCTTTTTTCTTCTGGCCAAAATCAGGTCACCCCCAGAAGAATATTATACCATACAAATATAATCCGTACATATGTTCTTTTTCTTCTCAATTTGTCTTATTTCGTCGCGTTATGTTGGTCCCGGGTTACCCGAAAGCGGAACGATCGATCCGGGCATATTGGCTGGATTCAGATAAGCTTCCAAGGGGCATTCAAGCAAACGTACAATGACAGCCTCTTGTTCATTAACAGGTCGGACCTGCATCAATAATCCGTTCACCTTAATCTCCCGGGTGTCTTCTCCCTCATTCCACATCCCTGACCACAGCAGTTCAGGCGGCATCACGGTGTAAAGTGTCATTGGGTGTAACCCCCTGCCTGCAGTGTCTGTCTTTTGTCTCCTATAAGCTGATTCAACTGGGCGATGGCCTGGCCTATCCCGCCTACGGCATCCATTAATCCGTATTTGACCGCATCTGCGCTACCCACAGCTGTTCCAATGTCGCGGTTGAGTTCACCGGTCTTAAACATCAATTCCTTGAACATTTCTTCCGAGATATTGGAGTGCGACGTAACAAATCTTACGACACGTTCCTGCATCTTCTCCATATATTCAAACGTCTGAGGCACGCCTATCACGAGTCCGTTCATACGGATCGGATGAATGGTCATGGTTGCACTACCCGCGATCAGGGAATAGGTTGAAGCAACCGCGATTGGAACCCCAATGCTGTGTCCTCCTCCAATGACGACGGTAACGGTAGGTTTGCTAAGTGAAGCAATCATTTCGGCAATAGCCAAACCCGCCTCCACATCTCCTCCTACCGTGTTTAAAATGATCAAAATGCCTTCAATTCGCTGGTTCTGTTCTGCTGCAACCAGCTGCGGAATGATGTGCTCATACTTTGTTGTTTTATTTTGCGGTGGTAAAATTAAATGCCCTTCCACCTGACCGATAATGGTCATGCAGAAAATGTTTGATTCAGCTGCAGGTGACTGCGTTTGTCCAAATTGCTGAATGGCCTCCGTTACCGGAGACATGGTCTTTTCCTCTTGTGCCGGCACTTCCGGTGCCTCGGTGCCCGGTTGTTCCGATTTGGGTGTTTGCTTGCTTTTCATGTATTCACTCATTCGATTAATCCCCTTCTCCAGAAACATGTAATGTATTTCCTTAGTATGGGGAATGTTCCAGCTGACTTATACCCCATTACCATCAATTTCTCCAGAATCTGGTGTTGGGCCAGAAAACAACAAAAAAAGCCCCTTCTCTACGAGGAACCGTCCAATATTACTCGTAGAGAAGGGGCGACTGTGTGCCTGAATTTATGTTTTTGTTTGATTTATTTTAAACTTCCATAATGATTGGCAAAATCATCGGTCTACGACGAGTTTGCTCATACAAGAAGCGTCCGAGAGCATCTTTAACATTCGTTTTGAGTGAAGCCCATTCGTTAACGTTCTCACTCATCAACTTCTGCAATGTGCTGCTGACGATGCGATTGGCTTCATCAAGCAGTCCTTCCGATTCGCGTACATAGACAAATCCACGAGAGATAATGTCCGGACCGGATACAATTTTGCCATCCTGTTTGCTCAGTGTAACCACGACAACCAGAATACCATCCTGTGACAGCAACTTACGGTCACGCAATACGATGTTACCTACATCGCCTACACCCAAACCGTCGATTAACACGTTACCTGCAGTAACTTTACCTGCCTTGCGTGCTGCTCCGTTTTGAATTTCTACCACTTCACCGATATCCGTAATAAAAATGTTGTCTGGATCAATACCTACAGACTCAGCCAGTACCGCGTGGCGGCGCTGCATACGGAATTCACCGTGAATCGGCAGGAAGTATTTCGGTTTCATCAGGTTAAGCATCAGCTTGAGCTCTTCCTGGCTACCGTGACCGGATACGTGAACGCCACTGTTTGCACCGCTGTAGTGCACATTGGCACCCAAACGGAACAGTTCGTCAATCGTACGGCCTACATATTTCTCATTACCCGGAACTGGTGTTGCCGCGATAATTACTGTATCCCCAGGCAGAATATCTACCTTACGATGAGTGGAACGAGCCATACGTGTCAATGCTGACATTGGCTCGCCTTGGCTACCTGTGCAGAGAATTACTACACGGTCAGCAGCCATTTTGCCTACTTCTTCCGGCTCAATGATCATGCCGTCTGGAATCTCAAGGTAACCCAGTTCAGAAGCAATACCCACCACATTTACCATACTGCGTCCAATAACTGCGACTTTACGTCCAGTTACTTCAGCTGCATTGATAACCTGTTGAATCCGGTGTACGTTGGAAGCAAACGTTGCTACAACAACACGTTGGCTTGCTTTACGGAAGATATCTTCCAGAACGATACCCACATTTTTCTCCGAAGGTGTAAATCCAGGTTTCTCTGCGTTAGTACTATCGGACAAGAGGGCGAGTACGCCATTCGTTCCAATCTGTGCCATACGCTGGAGATCTGCATATTGACCATTGACTGGAGTGTGGTCAAATTTGAAGTCACCTGTATGAACAACAGCGCCTTCCGGTGTTTCGACACATACGCCGACGGAATCCGGAATACTATGGTTAGTAGCGAAGAACGTTGCTTTCAATACAGAGCCGAGTTGGATCTCGGAATCCGCATCAATCAGGATGCGTTTTGTTTCACCCAGCAAATTGGCTTCTTTCAGCTTGTTTTCCACAAGTCCGAGAGTAAGCTTTGTTCCGTAAACGGGAACATTCAAGTGTTTCAGAACATATGGCAGACCACCGATATGATCCTCATGTCCGTGAGTCAAAATAATACCTCTTACTTTGTCACGGTTTTCAGTCAGATAAGAAATGTCAGGAATGACAATGTCAATTCCAAGCATATCTTCTTCCGGGAATTTAAGACCAGCATCTACGACTACAATGTCGTTAGCGTATTGGATGACGTACATATTTTTACCAATCTCGCCTACGCCGCCCAAAGCAAAAATCATCAGTTTATCGTTGTTATTTTTCTTAGACAAATGAATCTAAACCTCCTATGGTAGTTGGACGTCGTACCTTATTATTTTATTGTAAGTTAAGAAAAGCAGTCCATCACACCCATGCCCGTAAATAGGGATGAATGCAAAAGAGCACCTTTATTCACGATATTTGGAAGAAGTTCTTCGAAGTTATTCCCCTTCACCAACAAGATGGATTTTGAAATGATCCTTCTTAGCCGTTCCTTCCTTTTTCACCACAAAGCTACACCGAGAAACGATGTCGCTTTCAATTTCAAAAAAATACCGCACCCAGTCACTTGACATCATTATACATGATTAAAAACAAAAAAAACAAGTCACTCTCTCGTGAACCTCTACGTTTGCCTCCAGTTGTGAAAAGAAACCTAACAATCATCGTCAAAAAAAAGAACCGCCTCCTCTTCAACGAGGAGCGGTTCTTCTGCAATTTCTATGGGTTTATAAAAAATTCACAAACCCGTTTAATAACGTATTATTGATAATTAAACAAGTCACGAATAAAACCTTGCTCATCCTCTGTTGCAGCTATAAGCGGTAGGCGTACAGATCCGACATTCAGACCGCGCAATGTGAGAGCGTATTTCACCGCTACAGGGTTCGGTAAAGGCTGCGGGCACTCGAACAGACCTTTAAACACCGGAAAGAGCTTCTGATGGATCTGAGCCGCCTGTACAGGTGCACCACCGAAGTAGGCATCAATCATTTCTTTCATCTCAGCGCCTACCACATGGCTGGCAACACTAACGATCCCGTAAGCACCTACAGCAATCGCTGGCAAACCAGAAGCATCGTCACCGGAATACACCCTGAAATGTCCCGGTGCACCAGCAGCAATCTGCGTGACTTGCTCCAAAGAAACACATTCCTTCGTAGCAACAATGTTAGGAATCTGTGCCAAACGAAGCGTTGTTGCAGCTGAAAGACTGGCTGCCGTACGTCCAGGAACGTTATACAACATAACTGGCAGTTTCGTCGCGTTCGCAATCGCTTCAAAGTGTCTAAACATTCCCTCTTGACTGGGTTTGTTGTAATAAGGAACAACCAGCAAAACGCCATCTACACCAGCACGTTCAGCGTCCTGAGTCAGATGGATGGAATGAGCGGTGTTATTGCTACCCGTTCCAGCAATGATTTTGCACCGTCCAGCCGCATGTTTTACTGCGAATTCGAATAGCTCTACTTTTTCTTTGTCGCTAAGCGTGGGAGATTCTCCAGTTGTTCCAGAAATAACGAGCGTCTCTGACTTTTGATCTTCAATCAAATAGTCTATTAGACGTGCAGTTTCCTCCCAATGGATCTCCCCTTGTTCGTTAAACGGAGTGACCATTGCTGTAATCAATCTTCCAAAGTCCAATTCGATTCCTCCTTCAAAACAGGCCCGGCTCCGCTGACTTCAAAGTACTACAAGTGAAGTTCGAATGAGGCATGAAGCGCCCTCAGAGCTTGAACCATATCTTCTTTTTTCACAAGTACCCAAATCGTTGTATTGGAATCTGCAGATTGCAGGATCTGAATATCCGCCAGTGTCAAGGATTCCACGATCCGTGCCATAATGCCTGGCACTCCGTTGATCCCTCCGCCGATGACGGAAACTTTGGCACAGCCGGAAAGACTTTGCGGTTTAAGACCAATCTCCTGCAATACCTGAATGGCTTTCTCGGAATCACTATCAAAAACGGTATAGACAACTCCCAGGGGGGTAACATTAATAAAATCGACGCTAATCGAATTTTCAGCCATCGTTTTGAACACTTTCAGCTGCAAGCGATCTGCACCGCCCGGCACTTCTACCGTTATTTGCGTAACATTACTTACATAGGCAATCCCTGTTACATATCGGTCGACAATGCCTGTCTGCACATCCTGGAATCCTTCTGGATGCGTAACAAGCGTCCCTTCACTATCTGCAAAGGTAGACCGGACACGCACTGGAATCTGGGATTGCATGGCAATCTCGACTGCACGAGGGTGAATTACTTTAGCTCCTTGATGGGCCATATTACATATCTCGGCATAACTCACTACAGTCAACGGACGAGCGTCCTCCACGATACGTGGATCTGCTGTCAATATCCCATTTACATCCGTGTATATGTCCACCATCTCAGCGTGTAATGCTGCACCAAGTGCTGTGGCTGACGTATCGCTTCCTCCACGACCAAGCGTTGTAAAGTCACCGTTCTCTGTCTGCCCCTGGAATCCTGTGACAATGACAACACGCCCACTCTGAAGCTGCTCCAGCACACGAACAGGACGGACATCCAAAATTCGGGCATTCCCGAAATTGTCGTCCGTCACAAAACCTGCTTGTGCACCGGTCAGCACTGTAGTTGGAATGCCTTCATGTTCAAGCAGACTGCTCAAAGTCGTCGCAGATATAATTTCACCACAGCACAGCAGTAAATCCTTTTCGCGTGCAGATAGTGCATTTCCGTTCTGTGCAGCCCAGTCCAGTAACGTATCCGTAGCATAAGGCTCGCCGCGGCGGCCCATCGCTGACACAACGATAACCAGACTCAATCCTGCTTCAAGTTCACGTTTAACATGACGGAGCACATGCTCTCTCGCCTGAACGGTAGAGAGAGACGTACCTCCGAATTTCTGTACCATGATGCGCATCTTTATTCCTCCATTTGTGTACGCAAGAAGACTGGACACGGGTCAAATCAACAAATGGATCACCCTAGGGAGCGTTCCGATGCGATAATTTCAGCTATTTATACGGCATTTCATGCCGCTCCTCATCAAAGATTGTTGGAAACAATCCCGGATGAAGGCCGCGGTTGTTATCGAGATCATGACGCACACGTTCCCCGTGCACTGATCCCGCTTGCCTGACTTCATCATTGCAAGCAGGAATTCCCTTTTATGAAAGGAACGTGGACACAGGTAGCTGTTTATGCCAGCATAACGTCCCTCATGATTTTCTTTGTCTCTCGAACCATCTTCATTTCTTCAAGCGTATAACCGTTATCCCCGAAACTAAGTCTGTTCAGAACCCTGTCTGAAAACAAACAGATGTTACGGCGGACCCAATAAACATCAAGCCTGTGCAGAACGCTGCACAATCATTGGCTGCAACTGTTTGCCTTCAAGCGCACTCCAGCATGCCTCCGGAATCAGCTCCATTTTCGCCACTAACGAATTCGGTTTTTTCACCGGATCATCCTGCCCAAATGGCACAAAATACACATATTTGGCCACCAGCAGTTTGGCGATGTTCGCCGCATTCAACCCGAGACCGTCATTGGTGGAAATGGCGAGTACAAGCGGACGCTGATTTCGCATCTGAGCTTTGGCTGCCATTAAAACCGGACTGTCCGTCATCGCGTTAGCCAGCTTGCTCGTCGTGTTCCCTGTGCATGGAGCAATGACGAGCACATCGAGCAGCTTGGAAGGACCTAACGGCTCTGCCTCAACAATTGTAGAAATGATATCATTCCCCGTTATATCTTTCAACTGTTTTTGCCAATTTTGCGCGGTCCCAAAGCGTGTATCCGTAGTCAGAACCGAGTTGGATATAATCGGGACAACATTGGCACCTTCGGCCACGAAGCGGCTAATCACCGGCATAACCTCTTCAAACGTACAATGAGAACCTGTAATTGCGTAACCTACCGTTTTTCCCTGCCAGTTCATTGTTCAACCTCCCGTGCGTTTTGTTCTTCCAAAAGCAAACGGATTAACACGTCGGCAATAATGCCGCCAGCCGTTTTGGGAGCAACAATGCCGGGGAGGCCAGGCGCAAGCAGCGCTTTGATACCGCGCTTTTCGGCATACCTGAAATCACAGCCGCCAGGAGCGGATGCGAGGTCGATAATGACTGCTTTTTGCGGCATTTTGGACAGAATTTGTGCTGTGATTATCATAGTCGGTATCGTATTAAAAAGCAAGTCAACTTCCCCGGTTTGAGCGACCAAATCCGTTGTCATGAAAGGCTTCCAGCCCATTATGGCTGCTCGAGCAGCATCCTCTTCTTGCCTGATTCCCACCCGTACATTTGCCCCAAGTCCCTGAAGCGTTTTGGCCATTGTGAAACCTGTTCGACCCAAGCCAAGCACAATACATTCCGAGCCGTGGATCGTGAAGTCCGTCTCCCGAATCGCCATGGCAATAGCGCCTTCGGCTGTCGGAATGGAGTTGTAGAGCGCGATATCATCACGATCGAGCACTTCAACAAGTCGCAGACCATTTTCCCGGCACAAATCACGTAAAAAAGGCTTCGCCATACCCGTGAACACAATACAATGCTCCGGCAATGCCGAAACATGTTCCTTTTTCAAAAAAAGCGGTGTATCACTGAACGAAGTGCTCACTTTCCCCTGATCATCACACCCGACCACAGGAAGCACCAGCACATCTGCCGAAGCAAGTACATCGTCCTCCAATTCCTGGTGTTCGATACCCGGAATGGAACGCTCCAGCTTGTCGAAGCCCACCACACTTACCGTAGCATCCAGCTCTGCGCACTTTTGAATGACTTCAAGCTGCCGCGCATCTCCGCCCAGGACTATAATCCGGACACCGGTCAGCATCGGGACGTCACTCCTTTCACCACATGTATGCCTTATCGTATGCAGTGGCCCACAGGGGGGTGAAACAATAAAATTGAAGCAGGCAAAGAAACATTGGTTCTATCGTTCAAACAAAAGAAAAAGAGCCTCCCCCGTGGGGACGACTCTTCGAGAACATGCTCAGTAAATTAAACTGTGAAGCTCTTATTGCTGAAGATGCTCCTTATTTACAGTGTAGTTTCAGAACCTTTATTTTCCGGTGTGACCGAATCCGCCTTCTCCACGTACAGTTTCCGACAGTTCAGCGACCTCGGTTAATTCAACTGCTGGAACGGTTTGAAAGACGATTTGGGCAATGCGCTCCCCACGTACAATCGTGAATGGCTCCTGACCCAGATTAATCAAAAGGACCTTAACCTCACCGCGATAATCGGCATCAATGGTACCTGGTGTGTTCAGACAAGTAATTCCGTGTTTGAAAGCCAGACCGCTGCGAGGGCGAACCTGTGCCTCCAATCCAGCGGGCATCGCCATCGCGAGTCCCGTAGGAATCAACGTACGCTGTCCCGGCTGCAATACAACCTCTTCCTGCAATGCCGCAACTACATCAAAGCCGGAGGCCAACTCTGACATTTTTTGAGGCAACTTAATATCTTCATTGCCCGGTAACTTTTGAATTTGAACGTAATGCAACAAAATCATCCCTTCTTAATCCAGCGATGGTACGATCCGAAGCACCGACCATAGCGAGAGCAAATGGCTCAGCAAACATCAGGTCCAGCACAGCATCGACATCGTCCATCGTCACTTCTTCAATTTTGGCAATCATTTCGTCCAGCGTGTGATGTCTGCCCAGCATCAGCTCGTTTTTGCCCAAACGGTTCATCCGGCTTCCCGTACTTTCCAAACTGAGGATCAGACTGCCTTTCAGCTGTTCTTTTCCTTTACGCAGCTCATCTTCAGACAACCCATTTACAGCCAGATCGTGCAGGACCTCTTTGGTCAGATCCAGAACTTCCTTCGTCTGTTTCGGCGCTGTACCTGCATAGATGGTGAAAAGTCCACTATCCGCATGGGAACTATGATACGAATAAACGGAATAAGCAAGGCCACGTTTCTCCCGAATTTCCTGGAACAGTCTGGAGCTCATACCTCCACCAATCGCATTATTCAGCACGACCATCGCGAACTGAAGCGGATCTCCGATCTTACATCCTGGGAACGAGATACAGATATGATTCTGTTCCGTTTTCTTTTTGTGAAAGAGTTGTCCGCTCTGGAATGCAGGCAGCGTGACCTGTTCAGCTACACCGTTGACATCAAAAGCACCAAAATGCTTTTCCATCAAATCGATCACACTGTCATCAATGTTACCTGCAATACTAATAACGGTATTCTCAATCGTGTAGTGCTCCTTCATATATGCACGCAGATGACTGGAGTCCATCGCCTTGAGACGCTCCTCAGTACCTAGAATCGGATAAGCGAGCGGATGCTCGCCATAGGCGGCCAAGGCCATAAGATCATGGACCATGTCATCCGGCGTATCCTCATACATCGATATTTCTTCCAGAATGACATTTTTCTCCTTGAGCAGTTCACCATCATCCATTTTAGAGCGGAAAAACATATCAGACAGCACATCGACAGCTATTGGCAGATGTTCATCCAATACTTTGGCGTAATAACAAGTGTATTCTTTCGAAGTGAACGCATTCACGTTACCACCAATGGCATCGAATTGCTCCGCAATCGCCTTGGCATCATAACGATCCGTTCCCTTGAACAGCATGTGCTCAATAAAATGGGACACGCCGTTGTTTACAGGCTGCTCATTGCGAGAACCTGTCTTGACCCATATTCCAAATGACACGGAACGACAGGTCGGAATCTGTTCCATGACAACTCTGAGGCCATTGCCCAGCTGAATTTTTTTCACGGTTGGCCCTCCTACATCTCTATAATTGCCTGGATTTCAACGTCAAGTTGAAATCGACATTTGGTTCCAACTGTTTGATAGTAACAAAAAAACATCATTCACTCAACCGCTGAACCCTGCACCCGCTCCGATGACAACGTTTCGCTAACGGTTCCAAGCGTCAAACCCTTGGCCCGTATGGAATCAATCATTCCTTTTAAAGCTCCTGAAGAGGCAGCCGTGGGGTGCATCAGAATTAATGTACCGGCTTCTACGTTTTTGGCAATTTTGGCTACAACCGAATCAGAACTTGGTTTGCGCCAATCTACGGTATCCAATGTCCAAAGCACCGTTTGTAGTCCCATGCCGGAAGCAATGTCAACCGTCTGTTGATTAAAATCACCGGAAGGTGGAGCAAACCAGTGGTTCTCTACACCCAGCTTTTCTTTGAGCAGGTCCTGGGTTTTACTGATTTCCAGCTTCGCCCGCTCCTTACTCAACTGACTCATATTCGGATGTGAGTAAGCATGATTTGATAACTCATGTCCACGCTTTTGGATTTCCTTGGCCAGTTCCTCATTTTTGCTCAACCAGCTTCCATCCAGAAAAAAAGTAGCTTTAACTTTTTCGGCATCCAGCGTATCTAGCATCGGGATAATGAATTCATTGCCCCACGCAACATTAATCATGAAAGACACCATTGGTTTCTCTGCATTTCCCCGGTAAATCGGGTGTGCACCCAAATCCTTAAGCTGGATTTCAGGTACAGTCTGCCGATAGACATACGCTATCTTGGTATTCAGCGTTCCACCAAGTGCTTTGCGATACGTAGCTTCCACATCAATCTCTAGTCCGTTATACCCGGGTATTGCTTTCCAGACCCGATCCACTCTGGCATTTACCGGAGCGATTTTCGTTTCGGCCGCTTTATCCCGGATCGCCGACAACAGCTGCTCTTCTCCGGTTGCCTCTTTGAACATATCAAATGCATTTTGCGTGCCTGGTCCATCACGGATTTCCGTAATGTATGTACGTACACTGCCCACTTGTCCGATCAGTATGACAGCTGCCATACCCACCAGAACAGCCGCCAGCTTTTTGGATTGGTTTCCCACAGCTCCATCCTCCCGCCGTCTTTGTCCCCATCATATGAGGACAAGAGCAAGAATATGAATAAAACAAGCTGTTCATGTTAACTATCTTCAAAGCTGGATTCATTGGCTTTATCTGTAGTCAATCCATTATATATACGTATTTAAACGTTAAAAAAAGAGCCAGAAATTCACATTCTGTCTCTTCATTCAATCTATCTTTTCATAAAAAAGTTGGCACGCATTCTATGATTGAGCCGGAGCTTCAGCAGTTAATACGGCTTTGCGGGACAAGTTGATACGGCCTTGAGGGTCAATTTCCGTTACTTTTACCGTAATGGAATCACCAATGGCAACAACATCCTCCACTTTAGCAACACGCTCTGTAGACAATTGTGAGATGTGTACCAGACCTTCTTTGTTCGGCAGCACCTCAACGAAAGCACCAAACTTCTCAACACGTTTTACTTTACCTACATAGATCTCGCCGACCAGTACTTCACGCACAATGCCCTCGATGATTGATTTGGCTTTATCATTCATCTCTTGGTTTGAAGAGGCGATAAAGACACGTCCATCCTGTTCAATATCAATTTTAACACCGGTTTCCTCGATGATTTTGTTGATAATTTTACCACCTGCACCGATAACATCACGGATTTTGTCCGGATTGATATGCATGGTTGTAATTTTAGGCGCATATTGTGACAACTGCTCACGTGGAGTTTTCATCACTTCGGTCATTTTGCTCAAGATGTGCATACGACCTTCTTTGGCTTGAGCCAATGCTTCGGACAAAATTTGACGATCAATACCATCAATTTTGATGTCCATTTGAATAGCTGTTACACCATCAGGTGTTCCTGCTACTTTGAAGTCCATGTCACCGAGGTGATCTTCCATACCTTGAATATCGCTCAGGATGGATACATGATCTCCGTCTTTAATCAGACCCATAGCTACACCAGCTACTGGAGCTTTAATTGGTACACCTGCATCCATCATAGCCAATGTGCTGGCACAGATACTTGCCTGGGAAGTTGAACCGTTCGATTCCAATACTTCGGATACCAGACGAATCGTGTATGGGAAGTCTGTTTCGGAAGGAATTACTTTGGAAAGAGCACGCTCACCCAGAGCACCATGTCCGATTTCGCGACGACCTGGAGCACGCAATGGACGAGCTTCACCTACGCTGAACGGTGGGAAGTTGTAGTGATGCATGAAACGTTTCGTTTCTTCAAGACTGATTCCGTCCAAAATCTGAACATCACCCAGTGCACCAAGAGTACAAACGCTGAGTGCCTGTGTTTGTCCACGAGTGAACAGACCTGAACCGTGAGTACGTGGCAGCAGGGAAGTATCACATTCAATTGGACGGATCTCAGCGAGTCCACGTCCATCCGGACGAACTTTATCATGTGTGATAAGACGACGCACTTCTTCTTTAACGATATCGTGCAGCACTTCTTTCACATCTTTGAGCAGTTCTGGAGTCTCAATATACTTCTCTTCGAAGTGAGCAACGGTTTCGTCATTCACGGCATCGATTGCATCCTGACGCGCATGTTTCTCAGCAATTTTAACCGCTTCAACCAGACGAGCACTGGCGAACTCACGTACACTGCTGTTCACTTCAGCATTAACGGCATGCAATTTCACAGCCATTTTTTCTTTACCAGCCACTTGTACGAGTTGTTCAATGACTGCAACAATGTTCTTGATCTCGTCATGTCCGAACATGATTGCTTCAAGCATGATTTCTTCCGGAACTTCGTTCGCTTCCGCTTCAACCATCATGATGGCATCTTTGGTTCCTGCAACAACCAGTTCAATCTCACTTACCTCAAGCTGTGCAATCGTTGGGTTGATGATGAACTCACCATTAATACGTCCAACTTTCACGCCACCGATTGGTCCGCTAAATGGAACATCCGAAATGCTCAGTGCAGCCGATGTACCGATCATGGCAGCAATTTGCGGTTCGCAGTCCTGATCCACACTCATAACGATATTAAGTACTTGTACATCATTCCGGAAACCTTCCGGGAACAAAGGACGGATTGGACGGTCTGTCAAACGGCTCGAAAGAATTGCTTTCTCACTTGGTCTGCCTTCACGTTTAATAAATCCACCTGGGATTTTACCTACGGCATACAATCTTTCTTCATAGTTTACCGTTAATGGGAAAAAGTCCAGATCTTTAGGCTCACTTGATGCTGTCACGGTACACAATACAACGGTATCCCCGTACGTTACCTTAACGGCAGCATTAGCCTGCTTGGCCAAACGCCCTGTTTCAAGCGTAAGCGTTCTTCCACCAAGCTGCATTTCAACACGCTGTTCCATGAAATCCCTCCTTTTATTCGTTCCTAACACAATGGATTCTGCATTTTCACAGTATTTCCTGCTTGTCCTGTATTCATTAACTCCACAGCAACATGCTCACTTGCAAAACAAAAGCTCCTTGCGGAGCCATCAGCTACAAATATATGGCAACATGTTCATCTACAAAACAACCCGGCTGTAAGCTCCGCTTGTCCTTTTAGACAAAGGAATGACGGATAACAGCCAGGTTGATTTTGAAAACATGTACGATAATTAACGACGCAATCCGAGTTTTTCGATCAGTGCGCTGTAACGTTTAACATCTTTGTTTTTCACGTAAGCCAAAAGCTTACGACGTTGACCTACCATTTTCAAAAGTCCACGACGTGAGTGGTGGTCTTTCTTATGCGTACGCAAGTGGTCTGTCAAACTTCTGATGTTTTCCGTAAGGATAGCAACTTGCACCTCAGGTGATCCAGTATCGGACTCATGAGTTTTGTGCTCGTCGATCAGTTGTTGTTTACGTTCTTGAGTCAATGCCATCCTATTCACCTCCTTCATTATAATCGCCATTAGCCTCGTCACCGCCGGTGAGAGCAAGTAACCAAGCCAAGGTTATTGTTGTCTCAATCGACAACGTAGTACATTATATCATAGTTGCCCAGACAAAGTAAATGTAAACATGTATTTTGTCCTGAGCCTTAGGTTAACAGGCGGGCGGCGGTTAATGCATCTTCACGAATCTGACTGATCAAAGCATCAATAGAGTCAAATTTTCGCTCTGCACGAATGTAGTGAACGAGATCAACCTTTAATTCCTGGTCATATATCTGCCCATCAAAATCAAGCAAGTGCACCTCAAACGTAGGTTTCATCCCGTTTTCGTGAAAGGTAGGTTTCACACCAAGGTTCATAACGCCACGCAGTTCCTGCTCCCCATACTGCACACGAACAGCGTAAACGCCTTTCGCTGGCGTAACATAATGATCCGTAAGTTCAAGGTTAGCGGTAGGAAAACCAATGGTCCGCCCACGTTTCTCTCCATGAATTACAATTCCCCTGATGCTGTAAGGTCGGCCGAGCCATTGGCTGGCTTCGTCCATATCTCCACGTTTCAATAGGCCACGAATGAGAGAACTGCTTACCTTCTCACCATTTAACAGGAATGGAGGTACAGTTTCCACCGTCATTTCGCCTTCTCCCAATGTGCGAAGAAGCTGCTCATCCCCTGCTCCCTTGTGACCGAAGCGGAAGTCAAAACCAACGACCGCTGTTCGAGTCTGAAGCGGAAGCAGCAGATCATGTGCAAACTGCTGCGGCGTCAATTTTGAGAACTCCTCATTGAATTCAACCACATAAAGTACGTCTACACCCATCCCTGCCAGGATGTCTTCTTTATCTCTCAAGGGAGTTAGATAACCCTCGTAATCCCCTTTGCGCATAACTTCCTTCGGATGAGGATGAAAGGTCATCACCGCTGCCTGCATGCCCGTTTCGCGTGCAATGCGGACAGCTGACAAAATGACACTTGCATGTCCGAGATGCAGCCCGTCAAATTGACCGATCGCAAGCACTTGGGGATGTGTGCCCTGAACAGCCGATTGTAACGTCTGCGGATAGGTTAGCATTACGGTTTTCACAATCATTCACCTGCATTTCACTTGATAGGCCAGGCTTGAGTACCACCACTCAAACCAGGAACCTCTTTATTCCGGTAAAAAGACTTTAACAGCTCTCACCGTTGCTTTCAATTCATCCCGCTCAAATATCCCCAGAAACGTTCCATCCTGATCATATAACCGCAGTAGACCAGGTTGCTCTGCAGGCGGTTCGAGCAAACGCGCCGACAATTTCTGGCCCTGAAGTGCTCCTTTGGCTTGATCCGCACCCACCGTATGTGCCGGAATGGACGAAATGGCTTCATCAACCGGAATCAACACTTCGGCTAATGTTCCATCAGTCATACGTTGTTCCACTTCTTCAAAATGAAGGCAATGATCAGCAGAAATCCCTGCCGATATCGTGCGCTCCAGGTGTAGCATAGTAGACGGATATCCCAATTTTTTGCCGATATCCACGCATAACGTTCGAATATATGTCCCTTTGGAACATAAAGCGCGGAACGATATATCCGTAGTGTCGCCTTGATTTTCAATTCCTGTCAATTCGAGCTCATAGATCGTAACTTCACGGCTCTTGCGCTCTACCGTCTTGCCTTCACGAGCAAGCTCGTAGAGGCGTTTCCCATCCACTTTGACCGCAGAATACATAGGCGGAACCTGGGAGATAGTGCCTACGAATTGCTCAAGCACCTGCTGAACCTGTTCCTCTGTCACTTCAACGGCCTTCTCCGACCGCTCAATAACCTCACCCGTCATATCCTCCGTGTCTGTAGACAGACCCAGACGTAGCGTTGCCAGGTATTCCTTGGGAAGCTCCTGCATGTACTCCACCACACGGGTTGCCCGTCCAAGACAGAGCGGAAGTACGCCAGTAACTTGCGGGTCCAATGTACCGGTATGACCAATACGTTTCATTTTGAGAATGCGACGCATTTTGGCCACAACATCATGAGAAGTAAATCCCGCTGGTTTGTACACCGGAAGTATACCTTCGAATGGTTTTACCATTGAGTATTCACCTGCTTCAGCACGAGTGTGACGATATCTTCCAACTTGCCTTCTACGCGACATCCAGCTGCGAGAACATGTCCGCCTCCACCAAAGTTCTGTGCAAGCGCGGCCACATCAACCTTGCCAGCAGACCGAAGAGATACTTTCACCGCATTGTCATTGATCACTTTAAAAAAGATGCCCACTTCCACACCTTGAATGTTACGCGGGTAATTGACTACCCCTTCAAGATCTTCATTGGCTGCTCCACAAGCGATCATATCTTCTGGTGTAATGACTACCCAAGCAATCCTGCCATCGTCAGTCATTTGCAGACTTGAAAGTGCCTGATTCAATATACGGACTTGGGGAAGAGTAACCTGTTCAAGCAAAATCTGTGCAAGATAAGGTCCGTCCACACCATGTTCAAGCAATTTGGATGCGGTGGTCATCACATTAGGACTCGTATTGGCATAGCGGAATCCACCTGTGTCTGTTAGCAACCCCGTATAGACTGCTGTAGCCACATCCTTATTCCATTTCACTGGGAAAAGGTTGAGGAAATCAAATAGAATTTCAGCTGTTGCTGCGGCATCTGGCTTAATGATGTTTACTGTACCATACGCGTCATTGGTTGGATGATGATCAATATTTAAAATGACAGCATCTTCTGCGAAATAATGTCGAGTCAGGCCTACTCTGGAAAAGTCTGCACAATCCACACAGATTATCGCTTTATATTTCCGTTCCGGTGGTTGTTCGGTCATGTTCACAATCTTGCCAGCTTCCCACAAAAAATTCATGCGCTGTGGAATTTCACCTTCATTAATCATCGTGAATGTCTTGCCCAGACATGACAGCAGCCAGCCCACCGTTACCGTCGAGCTGACTGCGTCACCGTCCGGCTGTACATGCGACACGACCAGGTAATCATCATGCTCCAGCAGAAATTGCTTTCCGTCCTGAAGCGCCTGTTCATAAGTGTGCATTGCCGTCTCCTTTATGCTGTTACTCGGATTCGTTCTTGTCGGTACCGATATCACCAAGCAGCTTCTCAATTCGGCTGCCATATGCAATAGATTCGTCAATCTTGAATATCAACTCGGGAACATGTCGAAAACGGATACGCTTGCCCAGTTCCGAACGCAAAAATCCATTTGCTTTTGCCAACGCTTTAAGCGAGTTATCCTTTTGTTCCTGTTCACCGAAGACACTCAGATAAACCTTGGCTTGCGACAAGTCGCCTGTAACTTCGACTCCCGTTACGGTAATAAAGCCGATACGAGGATCTTTCAGTTCAGACTGGATGAGCAGACTTAATTCTTTCTTAATCTGCTCGCCCACTCTACCTGTACGAATCTTAGCCATTGTTGTTCACCTCATGCTTCCTTGCTTATCGTTGTACTGTCTCCATAATGAAGGCTTCGATAACGTCGCCTTCTTTGAGATCATTGTATTTATCCAGCGTGATACCACACTCATAGCCTTGAGCTACTTCTTTGGCATCATCTTTGTAACGTTTCAGGGAATCCAGCTTGCCTTCGTAAAGGACGATTCCATCACGAATCAGGCGTGCTTCCGCGGAACGCGTAATTTTACCAGAGGTAACCATACATCCAGCAATGGTGCCGACTTTACTGATGGAGAACGTGCTACGAACTTCAGCATGACCGATTACTTTTTCTTTGTAAATCGGATCAAGCATACCTTTCATCGCTTGTTCAATTTCTTCGATAACGCTGTAGATCACGCGATGCAGACGAATGTCTACTTGCTCTTGATCTGCCGTCGCTTTCGCCTGATTATCAGGACGAACGTTGAAACCAATCACGATGGCATTGGATGCTGCAGCCAAAATGATGTCGGACTCTGTGATCGCACCAGCGCCGCTATGAATGATTTTCACGCGTACACCTTCAACTTCGATCTTCGCAAGGGAACCTTTCAATGCTTCAACCGAACCTTGTACGTCACCTTTGATGATAACGTTCAGGTCTTTGATTTCACCGTCTTTGATGTGTTGGAACAGATCGTCCAATGTCACACGTGTGTTTGTACCCAGATCGGATTCACGTTGTGTAATGGCACGTTTGTCGGCGATAGAACGCGCTTTACGCTCATCCTCGAACACCATGAATGGATCTCCCGCACCTGGAACTTCAGTCAGACCGGTAATTTCTACAGGTGTTGAAGGTCCAGCTTCTTTTAAACGGCGACCTTTGTCATTCACCATCGCACGTACGCGACCGAAACAGTTACCTGCAACAAAAGCATCTCCGACTTTCAGTGTACCGTGCTGTACAAGAATACGGGCAACTGGGCCACGTCCTTTATCCAGCTCGGCTTCGATCACTGTACCACGGGCACGTTTGTCCGGGTTCGCTTTGTACTCGTTCACTTCTGCAACGAGCAGGATCATTTCAAGCAGACCTTCCAGACCAATTCTTTGTTTCGCCGAAACGTTAACAAAGATGGTGTCGCCGCCCCACTCTTCCGGAACGAGTTCATAGTTGGTCAATTCTTGTTTTACTTTATCTGCATCTGCACCCGGCTTATCAATTTTGTTGACAGCTACGATAATTGGCAGTCCAGCCGCTTTGGCATGGTTAATCGCCTCAACGGTTTGTGGCATAACACCGTCATCTGCAGCTACAACAATAATGGTAATATCCGTAACCTGTGCTCCACGTGCACGCATAGCGGTAAACGCTTCGTGACCCGGTGTATCCAGGAACGTAATTTTTTTGTTGTTAATTTCAACTTGATAAGCACCGATATGCTGCGTGATACCGCCTGCTTCTCCGCCCGTTACATTCGTTGAACGAATCGCATCAAGCAATGTTGTTTTACCATGGTCAACGTGACCCATGATCGTAACTACCGGTGGACGAGATTGCAAATCTGCAGGATCATCATTCTCTTCCAGAGTTTCGAAGCGGTCATCTTCAAGGACAATTTTCACTTCAACCTCAACACCGAACTCTCCAGCAAGCAGCAGGATTGTTTCGATATCAAGCTCTTGGTTAATCGTTGCCATAACACCCATTGCGATGAGTTTTTTGATAACTTCGGAAGCATCTTTATGAAGCAGCTTCGCTGTTTCACCAACAGTCATATCACCACGTACGATGATTTTCTTAGGTGTGTTATCGATTTTCTCACGTTGTTGATACTGTTGTTGATTTCTGTTGCGATTGTTCTTGCCACCACGATTACCGCGGAAGTTGCCGCCACGGTTGTCGTCATAACGACGTCCACCGCCACCGCTGTTCGAACGATTGCCGCTATTGTTGTTATTGCCGGAATTACCTTGACCGCCTCTGCGTTGGCCTTGTCCTGAGCTCTGTCCTTGGCCACCAGTACGGTTGCCGCCAGTGCCCGTGTTGCCACCGCTGTTCGGTCCTGCGCTTCTTGTTTGACCGCCACCAGTGTTCGATGGACGTTGACCCGTACTTTGAGGACGGGATGCTGTACTGCTTTGTCCACCTTGAGCTGGTCTTGGACGATTACTGGATTGTCCTCCTTGGCTTGAGCCTTGGGAAGAGTTTGTTCTGTTGCGGCTGTCTTGGCCGCTAGGTCTTTGGGAGCCATTGTTATTGTTGGAATTTGGTCTATTGTTCATACCTACCTGCTTTTCCTGTTGTATTTTTGTTTGTACGGGACTACCGGATGGTTTGCTGCTATTCGGCGTGTTCACTCCGCCGGCCGGCTTGTTGCTGTCCACTGTTTTGTCACTGCGCACTGACGAAGTAGCAACGGATTTTGCTTCGTTGCTTTGTTTGGAAGCGGCAGTGGATTTTATATCTTTAAAAAATTGTTCCACCTTACCGACTGAACCATTCTCCATGACACTCATATGATTGTTTACGGGAATATCCAGCTTTTTAAGAATGGTTATAATTTCTTTACTACTCATATTAAGGGACTTCGCATATTCATAAACTCGCAATTTATCCTTGTTTTCCTGTTTACTCAATATACTCCACCTCCGACATTATACCGACTTGCTTGGAGATCATTTTTGCAAACCCTCGATCCGTTACTGCAAGAACAACCCGCGTTTCTTTACCGATACTTGAGCCCAGACTATCCCGGTCAAATCCGATCACCAGTGGAACGTTATATGTCCCACATTTGTCGCGAAATTTCTTTTGTGTATTGGCCGAGGCGTCACCCGCAACAATAACCATTTTAGCTTCGGAAGAACGGATCGCTTTAAGTACAATTTCTTCACCTGTTACAAGTTTGCCTGCACGCATGGAGAGTCCCAGATAAGACAATGTTTTATTATTCATCATGTTCACGCTCCTGTGCTGCGATGAATTCGTCCTCTACCGCAACGAAATCAGCTGCCAATTGCTCATAAATTTCCGGTGAAACTTTGCCCTTCAGCGCCCGATCCAAAGACCGGTTTTTGAGTGCGAGCTTAAAACAGGACTCTTTGCCGCATAAATAAGCACCACGTCCGGATTTTTTGCCAGTCAAATCGATCAGCACTTCATCCTCTGGCGTTTTAACGATACGGATCAGCTGCTTTTTGGGCATCATTTCCTGACACGCCACACATTTGCGCAGCGGTACTTTTTTTGTTTTCATACGTTATCGCCCCCCCGTGCTTTACTTTAGTCGACGGAGACGGAATCTTGGTGCATTTCCGAAGAAGAATCTTTCTCTCTGCCGAATTCCTGTTCCGCCTGGCTCTCGCTCTTAATGTCGATTTTCCAGCCGGTCAGTTTGGCTGCCAATCGGGCATTTTGGCCTTTGATCCCAATGGCGAGGGACAGCTGATAGTCAGGAACAATAACCCGAGCCATCTTTTCTTCCTCGAATACTTGAACTTCCAATACTTTGGAAGGACTAAGTGCATTAGCCACATATTCGTCTACCTGGTCGGAGAAACGAACGATGTCAATTTTTTCACCGCGCAGCTCACCCACAATGGTCTGCACGCGCATTCCCTTCGGACCTACACATGATCCAACCGGATCAACTTCCTCATTGCGGGAATGAACAGCAATCTTGGAGCGGAAGCCCGCTTCACGGGCGACGGAGCGAATCTCGACCACACCGTCAAAAATTTCAGGTACTTCCAGTTCAAAGAGACGTTTCAACAAGCCCGGATGGGTACGGGACAAAATGATTTGCGGCCCTTTGGTCGTATTCTCGACCTTGGTGATGTACGCTTTAATACGGTCACCATGAACAAACTTCTCGTTCGGCATCAATTCGGTCAGCGGTAAGGCCGCTTCGATTTTGCCCAGATCGATGTAGATATTGCGCAAATCCTGACGCTGCACCACTCCCGTAACGATATCTTCTTCCTTATCAACGAAAGCGTTGTAGATCAGGCCGCGTTCGGCTTCACGAATCCGCTGGGTCACTACCTGTTTGGCAGTCTGTGCGGCGATACGTCCGAAATCACGCGGCGTAACTTCAATCTCCGCAATATCTTCCAGCTGGAAGTGTGGGTTGATCTCTCGTGCAGCAGGCAATGAAATTTCGGTACGTGAATCCAGAACTTCTTCTACGATCAATTTGCGGGCGTATACCCGGATAACACCCGTATTACGGTTCATGTCAACACGCACATTCTGGGCGGTGTTGAAATTACGCTTGTAGCTGGAGATGAGTGCTGCCTCGATCGCTTCAAACAGCACATCCTTGCTGATCCCTTTTTCCCGCTCCAATTCATTCATTGCTTCAATAAAATCCATACTCATGAATGTTGATCCCCCTTTCAAACATGGCATCTCATACGTAAAACGGCGAAAGGCTCTAAACTCATGAGCACCTTGCCGTTATCGTGAGATGTGTCTTTTTTCATTAATAAGTGAACAAGGCACTTAAAACAGAATGGCCAGGCGCGCACTCGCAACCTTGTCATAAAGAATGGCATGCTGTTTCTTGCCTGCTTCGATCACAAGTTCCCCGTTATCAAAGGAAAGCAGCTTGCCTTCAAATTCCTTTATACCATTTACCGGCTCGTAGGTTGTAACAAATACATTTTTGCCTACGGATTTGGCAACGTCCTCCGGTTTCTTCAGTGGACGCTCCGCACCGGGAGAAGACACTTCAAGGAAATAGATGGTTGGAATCGGATCGTTCTCATCCAGCTTGGCGCTTAGCTTTTCGCTGATCAAGACACAATCGTCGATGTCGATGCCACCCTCTTTGTCGACATACACCCGTAAAAACCAGTTGCTGCCTTCTTTGACGTATTCGATGTCAACCAGCTCGAAGCCTTGTTCGTTCAAGTAGGGTTGGATCATTTCTTCCACGGTAGATTTAATGTTCGTTGTGCTCAAAACCGATAACCTCCAACTTAGGTTACACCAGCAAATATGGACTGGCAATTTCTTCATTACCCAAGATTCTTGTATACCAAAGACTAAAGAGTGGGTTTCCCCACTCTTTAGAAATTCGTACTATCTCGTTCACTTCAAAAATTATAACATAGTCTGGTAATAGTGACAAGTAAGCGATCACTCTGTCATTTTAACCACTAATGAAGAAAAATTTACGTAATCACATCACAGACCATAATTAGATACGCAAAATGCCATTTTAGAACAAGGATAATTGATTGCTTTCCGGCAAACCACGGAAGCATCCCATACCCGTTAGCAGCTCAACAATTGTTTTACTTGCTTTGGACTTCTGCTGGAAATCTTCAATCGACAGAAACTCTCCATGCTCTCTTGCCGCAGCGATATTGCGTGCAGCATTATCCCCGATTCCGCCCAATGCCGAGAACGGAGGAATAAGTGAATTTCCGTCAACGATAAACTTCGTCGCTTCCGAACGATACAGATCAATCGGTTTGAGCGAGAATCCGCGAGCTGCCATTTCCAATGCCATCTCAAGGACAGGCAGCATGTTCTTCTCTTTTGGCGGTGCCTGGAAACCTAATTGTTCAATCTCTACAATCTTCCGATAGATGGGCTCATAGCCCTGACATACCAGTTCAATGTCAAACTCATCCGCACGAACTGTGAAGTATGTCGCATAGTATTCAATGGGGTGATACAGCTTAAAGAAAGCTGTACGCACTGCCGAGATAACGTAAGCGGCCGCGTGGGCCTTCGGAAACATGTACTGGATTTTAAGACAGGAATCAATGTACCATTGCGGCACCTTGCAATTTTTCATCTCATCAATCCATTCTTGCGGCAAACCACGTCCCTTACGCACACTCTCCGTAATTTTAAAGGCAAGACTCGCGTCCATGCCCGCCTTATAGATCAGGAACAACATGATATCATCCCGGCAACCAATCACCGTTTTGATGTTACATGTTCCATTTTTGATTAGATCTTGTGCGTTACCAAGCCATACCCCCGTACCATGAGACAATCCGGAGATCTGGAGTAGATCGGCAAAAGAGGAAGGCTGGGATTCGACAAGCATCTGACGTACAAACTTCGTCCCCATCTCCGGTACACCAAAAGTGGCAACTGGTGAACGAATCTGCTCTGGTGTAACACCCAGTGCCTCCGTCGAGTTGAACATGCTCATGACCTTAGGATCATTCATCGGAATAGTTGTAGGATCGACACCCGTCAAATCCTGCAGCATCCGCATCATGGTTGGATCATCGTGCCCCAGAATATCGAGTTTTAGCAAGTTCTCTTCGAAGGCGTGGTAGTCAAAGTGTGTGGTTTTCCACTCCGCATTAACATCATCCGCCGGGAATTGAACAGGCGTTACATCTTCCACTTCAATGTAATCCGGTACAACGACAATACCACCGGGATGCTGTCCTGTGCTACGTTTTACCCCGGTACAACCGGAAGCCAAACGGTTCAGCTCAGCGCCGCGCCATTTCTTATGATGTTCTTCCTCGTATTTCTTGGCAAAACCAAACGCCGTTTTCTCAGCGACTGTACCAATTGTGCCCGCACGGAACACACTCTTTTCGCTGAAAAGCACCTTGGTATAGTTATGGGCATGCGGTTGATAATCACCTGAGAAGTTCAAGTCAATATCGGGAACCTTGTCCCCTTTAAAACCAAGGAAAGTCTCAAACGGAATATCCTGTCCTTCGCCTTTTAATCGGCCTCCACAATTAGGGCATTCTTTCTCAGGAAGGTCAAATCCACTTGGCACACTGCCGTCGAGGAACCACTCACTGTGTTTACACTCCGGATTCACACAAATATAGTGTGCTGGCAATGGATTAACCTCGGAAATCCCCAGGAAAGTAGCAACTACAGACGAACCAACCGATCCCCGGGAGCCGACAAGGTAGCCGTCTTGATTCGATTTTTTAACCAAACGTTCCGAGATCAGATAGTTGGCAGAGAAACCGTATTTGATGATTGGATTCAATTCTTTCTCCAGTCGTGCCACAATGACTTCCGGTAGTTCCTCACCATAAATTGATTTGGCGGTATTATAGCAGGTATTACGAATTTCATCGTCTGCACCTTCCAGAATCGGAGTAAACAGCTTGTCCGGGAACAGCTTGATTTCCTCGAATCGATCCGCCAATTCAACCGTATTCGTAACGACGACTTCGTAGGCTTTATCTTGGCCCAGGTACTGGAACTCTTCCAGCATTTCATCCGTCGTTCTTAGGTGAGCATCCGGTTTACGTTGATCCTTGAGCGGGCTGAAGCCTGTAATTCCGTGAATGGTGATATCCCGATATAGCTTGTCGCGCGGCTCCAGATAATGCACGTTACCTGTGGCTATGACTGGTTTCCCCAATTTTTGACCAATATCGACTACTTTACGAACCGCGAGCTTCAATTCCTCTGGTGTAGCCACCAGCCCTTTGTCCACCAAATGCATGTACAT
Organism: Paenibacillus sp. FSL W7-1088; assembly: GCF_037969855.1. Classification (NCBI taxonomy): domain Bacteria; kingdom Bacillati; phylum Bacillota; class Bacilli; order Caryophanales; family Paenibacillaceae; genus Paenibacillus; species Paenibacillus sp. FSL W7-1088. The sequence goes on along the minus strand of NZ_CP150216.1, from coordinate 2,645,709 downwards.
GGTGAGAGGCTGGATTTCCAAAATGTCATAGAAATGCGCGATCTCTTCCGCCTCTTCAAGTGATTTGTTCAGCACTGCCTCGAAAAACTCACCTTTTTCACAACCGGATAAAATAATGAGACCTTCACGCAAATTGATCAGCTTCGATTTTGGAATACATGGAACCCGCTTGAAATGCTCCGTATGAGAAAGAGATACCAGTTTATAAAGGTTCTTTTTGCCGACATCATTCAAAGCATAGATTCCGCAATGGAATGGACGCGTATTCGAGAGATCAACTCCGACATAATCGTTAAGCCGATCAAGCATGGTCAAGCCTTTCATCTGGGCAGCATCATTAACCAATCCATTCAGTATTCCTGCGAGCGCAATCGTATCATCAATCGCCCGGTGATGACTTTCCAGTGCTACTTTATATTTATCTGCCAGCGTATTCAGACGGTGATTCTTCATTTTTGGATATAGGAGTCGTGCAAGTTCCAACGTATCCAGAACGGGATTCGGAAGCTCAGGCATGCCAAGCTTTTTCAATGAAGCCTGAATAAAGCCCATATCGAATCTTGCATTATGCGCAACCAATACGCCATCTCCGGCAAACTCTACAAAATCACGAATAACCGGTTCTAGCTCAGGTGCATCCTTCACCATTTCATCGTTAATGTTAGTCAGCTGCTGAATGTTGTATGGGATGCGCTCATGTGGATTTACAAACGTAGCAAAGCGGTCAATTTCTTTACCGTCCACTACCTTCACTGCCGCAATCTCGATGATTTTGTTCTGGGTTACAGACAAACCTGTGGTCTCAATATCAAACACGATATAGGTCGCTGATTTGAGTTCCAACGGCTGTGGTGCCATAACTACAGCAACCGAATCGTTTACCACATTGGCCTCAAGGCCGTAGATCATTTTAATTCCGTTTTTCTTGGCCGCTTTGGACGCCTCCGGATACACCTGCACACCGCCATGATCACTTACGGCGATTGCCTTGTGTCCCCATTCCGCTGCAGTTTTCACGTATTTGTCGATTGAAGTTACGGCATCCATTGTACTCATGGTAGAGTGCAGATGGAACTCAACCCGTTTCTCAGCTGCATTATCCTTACGGGATGGCGGTGCCTTTACTTCCATCAAATCCGAAGGAATCATGGCCAGTTCTGGAATTTGCATAAACCGGTCGTATTCTACACGGCCACGGACTTTTACCCATTTTCCATTAGCCAGCAAGCTGAGGATTTTGACATCCTCTTTTGTTTTGGCAAACATCTTCATTTGCATGGAATCTGTGAAATCCGTCAGATAAAAAGTAAACAAGGTATTCCCGTTCCGCAATTCCTTGCGATCCAGACCGAAGATTGTTCCCTGCAACGTAACCTTTTTCTCTTCATCTTGAATTTCCTGCATAGGTACAGCCGGTTCCTTGATCTCATATCCCATTTGTAAGCGAACATCGCCTTGTTCTTCCTCTTCAGGCATTTCCGAGTCGACTTCACTCATCATCTGCTCAATAACTTGAAGCTCCTCTTCCCGCTTCTTGAGCTGAAATTGTTCCATCGCCTCTTTATTGCTTTCAACCTCACCAACCAACAATTTGACCCGTATAGGCAGTTGAAAATATTTATCATAAAAAGTGGTTATAGCCTGGTCAATCTGCTTCTTCTTCGCAAGCTCCATCGACATGGCATCACTCATGGTCAATTGCAGCAGATCTGCTTCACATTCAAACTTGGTACGATTCATCCAACCATTAACAGATGGGATCTCCCGTGTAACCCATTCAAGGAACAGGTTCCAATATTCACTGACAATATCACCAATCGCGACCTGCTCACTATATTTGAATCCAAACGTAATCTTGGAAATATGATTCATTTTCTCCTGGATATGCAGGCAAAATGTACGATAGATTGGAGCAGGTACCAAGGTATCCTTCGCAATCACAATCGTCCAGTCGCGGTTGCTACGGCTTGTCTCCACCCGTTCAATCCATCCATCCAAAAAGTAGGGCTCCATCAGGCCAGCCGGAAGCTCCGTCTGTTTCATCAACAACTCAAACCGTTTTCTCTTCTCCTCGAATCCACTCATCGTGTTCCTCCTTGTACCCCCTTAAAACAGGAAAAGCCTCTGCATTCAAAAATGTCCCCGATCCGAACCCGCACCGACTCATTTTATCCGACAGAAGCTCTCCATTCCTTACCCTTACGGTGAATAAGTGCTGTTATATAAATTGAACAAAAGAATATTTACATTTACCACTCCGATAACAGAACAACCTTCCGATCGCTGTTATCCCCAGATTTTTTGATTCCCTATTACAAAGGGGAAAATCCGGGGATAAAGGCGAACGCTCCGCTTCTTCAGGTTATTTCTATTCTCTACGTTCTCATGTAAATGTTTAGTTCAATATATATAGTCAGGTTATCCTGACTTAGTACGCTCTTGCAAACACTACCGTGTGTTTCGCTTGTTCACCACAAGCCAGGCACGTATGCTTTTCTTCCGCAGGCTGGAACGGAATGTTTCGGCTTGTTGCACCTGTTACTTCTCTTACTTTATCTTCGCAAGCTTCAGAACCACACCATCCAGCCAGTGTGAACCCGCGTTTGTTCTCCATTAGTTCTTTCATCTCATCAAGCGTATCTACAGAGTAGAAGTTGTCCGACATAAACGTGCGAGCACGTTGCAGCATATCGGCTTGCACTTGAGTCAGCATCGTCTGGATTTCTTCCACCAGATTTGCTTGTTCAACAACTTTCTTCTCTCCAGTAATCCGGGAAACGAGAACACACACACCGTTCTCCATATCACGCGGACCAATTTCGAGACGAATTGGAACACCACGCATCTCGTATTCATTGAATTTCCAGCCTGGACGAACATCACTGCGATCATCCATTTTCACACGAATTCCCGCTTGTTTCAGTTCAGCGAACAACTCGTCCGCACGGCCTACAACGGCATCACGTGTTTTTGGCGGTCCAATTGGAATCATAACCACTTGTGTTGGTGCAACTTTAGGAGGAAGAACCAGACCACGGTCATCCCCGTGAACCATGATTAACGCACCGATTAGACGTGTGCTTACCCCCCATGAAGTGGTGTAAGCCAGCTCCAGCACATTATTCCGGCTAAGATACTGAATTTCAAATGCTTTTGCAAAGTTCGTTCCCATGTAGTGTGATGTTCCTGCTTGTACAGCACGTCCATCCTTCATCATGGCTTCGATCGAGTACGTATCCACCGCACCCGCAAACTTCTCGGATTTGGTTTTCTGACCCACAATTACCGGAATAGCCAAATACTCTTCAACCACTTCACGATAAATCTGAAGCATTTTCATCGTTTCTTCACGTGCTTCTTCTTCGGTCTCATGCGCAGTGTGACCTTCCTGCCACAGGAACTCACTTGTGCGAAGGAAAGGCAACGTTCTTTTTTCCCAACGGACTACGTTAGCCCACTGGTTGATCAATACCGGAAGATCCCGATAAGACTGAATCCACTTGGAATACATGTGACCAATAATCGTTTCGGATGTAGGACGGATTGCCAGACGTTCTTCCAGCTTCTCTCCCCCAGCTTCCGTAACCCAAGGCAATTCGGGATTGAAGCCTTCAACATGTTCTTTTTCTTTTTGGAAAAAGCTCTCGGGAATGAACATCGGGAAGTAAGCATTGCGATGGCCCGTTTCACGGAAACGACGATCCAACTCATCCTTAATATGTTCCCAGATCTCAAATCCGTCTGGTTTGAAAACAATACAACCGCGTACGGGTGCATAGTCCATGAGATCAGCTTTTTTAATAACATCAATGTACCAGCGTGAGAAATCCTCGCCCTGAGGTGTAATTTCAGTCACGAACTGTTTATCATTTTCCTTTGACATAAGACTCCAGCGTCCTCCCATTACGACTATCTCTGAATAAACAGAGCGTAGTCAAACCATAATTATCCGTTAATTAATCGTAATATATCATTATATGTTACTGCCAGCATCAGTACAAACAACATCGCAAAGCCGACAAAATGAACCATGCCTTCCCGGTTGGGGTCAACAGGTCTGCCTCGCAGCGCCTCAATCCCCAGGAAAACCAAACGGCTACCGTCAAGCGCAGGGATAGGCAACAGGTTGAAGATACCGAGATAAAGGCTCAAAATGGCAGCCCATCTGGTTAATTGCTCAATCCCCTGTTTTGCAATCTGGCCCGTAACCTCAAACGTACGCACCGGACCACCGATATCGTCCATGTTAAATTGATTAATGAGATGTCTGAATCCTTCAAAAATCACTCTGGTCGTATCCACCATGGCTACTCCGGACACTTTAAATGTTTCCACGAATCCAACAGAACGAGTTGGCAGGGTAGGTACAATACCCACTTTGCCGCCTTCCTGGCCTTCTACCGCGCGAGGTGTGATCGTAATATTAAACGTTTCATTCCCCCGGCGCAGTGTCCATTCCATTGGTTTGTCTTTGGAATCGGCAATCATGCTCACCATTTTTTGCGAATCCGTACCAATAGCAGTACCATTGATCGTCTCAATGATATCTCCCTTTTGCAAATTTGCCTGGTAGGCAGCTCCACCTTCAAGCACTTCACCAATCTCCAGATTTTTCGGATTCTCAACTGGAACCCCAGCCATCTGTGCATAGACTGCAAATAAAACAAAGGCCAGGATGAAATTCATGAGTGGACCGGCAAAAATCGCCATTGCCCGCTGACCTACCGTTTTACTGCCAAATTGGCGATCTTTCGGTGCAATCTGCGTTTGTTTTCCACGGCTCACGAGCATCGCTTGCGGATGTATCCGGTACTGCTGAATTTCGCCATCCACATCAAGTTGCAATTTCAATGCATTCTCCATATCAATGGAGATGACTTCACCACGAATGACATTTTTTCGATTATCCAATTGATCGAGGTAGATCATTTTGACTTGGTCATCCGCTGATCTTACTGCAATGGTCTGACCTTCTTGAATCTCTACTAGTTCCGGGTCTTCCCCTGCCATACGTGCATATCCGCCAAAAGGCAGCAAACGCAGTGTGAACTGGGTCTCGTTTCTTTTATATGAGAACAATTTGGGACCAAAACCGATCGCAAATTCCCGTACAAGAATACCGGCACGTTTGGCAAAATAATAATGTCCCCATTCATGAACCGTCACGATGACAAAGAACATGAGCACCGTTAGAAATACCACTTGTATGGTTTCCAATCCCTATCCATCCTCCTTCACGGCACGAACCGCAGTCTGTCCCTTTAGATTATCATTATTCTCTGATGCCGCACAAGAGAATCACTTCTTCCATTTTATCTTGAAAAAAGAGATTACAGACTGAACGCAAGTTGACGGCTTTCCTGATCACATCTTGCGATTTCCTCCAGATCAGGCTCGTCCACATTGCGGTGCGCATCCAGCACAGAAGCAATAATATCCTCTATTTTAAGGAACGAAATCTCTTTACGCAAGAAACGTGCTACGGCAACCTCATTGGCTGCATTAAACGCCGTTGTTGCGGTTCCCCCCATTTTACCACACTCGTATGCCATTCTTAAACAAGGGAACCGTTCCATATCCATCTCACGGAAATGCAGCTTGCCCGCTTGTGCTAGGGATAGACGTTGTGCAGGTGATGGCAAGCGGTCTGGATAGGTCAATGCGTACTGAATCGGAACGCGCATGTCCGGATTGCCAAGCTGTGCAATAATGCTCGTATCATTGAACTCCACGTAGGAATGAATGATGCTCTCCGGGTGAAGCAGCACATCAATCTGATCATAACTTAGACCAAAAAGCCAATGCGCTTCAATAACTTCCAGACCTTTATTTACCATCGTCGCCGAGTCTATCGTGATCTTCGAGCCCATGGACCAATTCGGATGTTTGAGCGCATCTTCTACGGTAACTTCCTTCAGCTGTTCACGAGTCAAATCACGGAATGATCCTCCAGAGGCAGTTAGCGTAATTCCCATCACACGTTCACGGGGTTCTCCATTCAAGCATTGGAAGATAGCTGAGTGCTCACTATCCACAGGCAGAATCGGTACCCCTTTCGCAACTGCTCTGGCAGTAACAATGTGTCCCGCTGTAATTAGCGTCTCCTTGTTAGCCAGCCCGATCTGTTTGCCTGCATCAATAGCAGCCAGGGTCGACTCAAGCCCAACACTTCCCATTACGGCAGTAACAACCGTATCTGCATCCGTGCCGGCAGCGACTTCCACCAGTCCTTCTTTGCCATAAAAAAGCTGCGTTTCGGCAGGCAAGTGCGGAGCTACGGTCTCTGCTAACTCTTTTGAGCCAACCGATACCTTTTTTGGGCGATAACGCTTCGCTTGCTCTATCAGCAGTTCTATATTGCCCCCAGCAGCAAGTCCCTCTACTTGAAAGCGTTCGGGATGCATATCGACTACATCCAGTGTCTGGGTTCCAATGGAACCGGTTGACCCGAGAATCGCAATTTTTTTCATGCTGCACCTCATCTTTATTTATCCAATGCCTATGACAAATCGTTCGTCATGTGGCTTGTGCTCATTTTTAATAGGGCAGAAGCATTAGTATATGTACGAATGGAAAAACGACAATCCAGCTGTCGCACCGATCCAGAATACCACCATGCCCCGGGAGCAAATTACCGGAATCTTTGATGTTATACACACGTTTGTAAGCAGATTGAATCAAATCTCCCATCTGTCCTACAACCGCACATGCAACCCCAATCCAGATCGCTCTTTGCCAAGACAACAAGCCGTCTGACACCCATGCAAAAACAACAGAAGTGACTACTGCGATTATAATACCACCCAGCGCACCCTCCACCGTTTTGTTAGGACTGATCGAAGGCCAAAGTTTGTTCTTCCCGATAAGTTTCCCTACAAAATAGGCACCTGCATCACTTGCCCATATGGAGCCCAGAAGCAGGAACGTCCAGAACAGCCCATGATGCAAGTGTCTGGATTCCGCGATGTAATAAAAACCGATTCCAATATACATTACTCCCAGAAAGAGCATGGCGACTGTATTCACAGGAATCTTGTTTTTAGTTACAACAGACGCCGTCATTAATACAAGCATCACAAGCCAGCCAATCTGGAATAACGTTAGCGGCCTGGCTTCCCATACCATTTCCCAAGGAAACACAATTGCAAAGATACCTGCATAACCGATTAGGGCTACACCTGAAAAAGGCTGTACCCCGGTCATTTTCACAAATTCATAATAACCGATGAGAGCCATAAGCAATACCAAACCATGGTACCAGGGTCCGCCCAGCATGCAAAAACCCAAAAACAACACACCTGCTATGATTCCTGTCGTTAATCGCTGTTTCAACGGCTTCATCCTCCATCTATTTCAAACCGCCGTAACGCCTTGTTCTGCGCTGATATTCGGCTACTGCTTCAAGCAAATGCTTTTTGCCAAATTCGGGCCAGTATATATCCGTAAACCATAATTCGCTATATGCAAGCTGCCAAAGCATGAAATTGCTTAATCTCAACTCTCCGCTCGTCCGGATCAGCAAATCCGGATCAGGCATATCTCCAGTGAGCATATGTCTGTCAATGAGTTCAGGCGTAATGTCGTCTGCCGATAATTCCCCCGACTTTACCTGCAGAGCGATCTGTTTGACACAGTCTGTCATTTCGCGACGACTTCCGTAGTTCATTGCAAAATTCAAAACAAGTCCTGTGTTATGTTCCGTAAGACGAATAGCTTCACGCAAAGCATTAATGGTATGGGAAGGCAAGTGCTCCTCCTGGCCCATCATACGGATGCGTACATTTTTTTCTATAAGCTCATCCAGCTCTATCGCCAAAAATTCTTGCGGAAGCCGCATCAGAAAATCCACTTCTTCTTTTGGACGCGTCCAGTTTTCTGTCGAAAAAGCGTACATCGTCAGATATTTGATGCCCAGTTCATCCGCCGCGATGGTCGCACGTTTGACCGCCTTCATCCCATTCTGGTGGCCAGCTATTCGTGGGAGACCCAAACGTTTCGCCCATCGTCCATTGCCGTCCATAATGATGGCGACGTGCTGCGGGATATTATCCTCGGATATAGTCAGCGTTTCCTGCTTGTCAGCCCCATTCCACCACGACCGAACCCGTTTGATCATTCCTGTTCCTCCAAAATCCCTGAAGTTTCTTCACCTGAAGCTTGGAAAAAGAGACAAAACCCCACCGTATTGGAGGGGCTGCGCTTGTCTTACACTTCCATGATTTCTTTTTCTTTGGCAGCGAGTACCTTATCGACTTCAGCAATAAACTTGTCGGTCGATTTTTGGATGTCGTCTTGATGTCTCCGGGACTCGTCCTCGGAAATGTCTGACTTCTCCATTTTTTTAATATCATCATTCGCATCACGGCGAATATTACGAATGGCTACTTTGCCTTCTTCACCAAACTTTTTCGTCAACTTCACAAGTTCTTGTCTGCGTTCTTCCGTAAGTGCTGGAATGGACAGACGAATCATAGTTCCGTCGTTCGCTGGCGTAAGACCAAGATCGGATTTCATAATAGCACGCTCAATGTCCCCCATGGAGGATTTATCCCACGGCTGGATCAGCAGTGTCCGGGAATCCGGTGTACTGATATTAGCCAATTGGTTGAGCGGAGTCATTGCACCGTAATACTCCACTTGAATCCGGTCGAGAAGAGCCGGAGTTGCACGACCTGCACGCAAAGTGGCAAGATCACGTCGTAACGCTTGAATCGCTTTATCCATACGTTCTTCGGCATGTTTTTTAACCGCTTGTGGCATTAATCTACACTCCCTTTAACGATTGTCCCGATGCGTTCACCAAGAACAACACGTTTGATGTTACCTTGTTCCGTAATGGCAAATACGATCAACGGAATGTTGTTGTCCTTACACAGCGAGGACGCCGTTGAGTCCATTACACCAAGATCTTTGTTAAGTATATCCATGTAAGTCAACTGATCAAACTTGACAGCGGTGCTGTCTTTAAACGGATCTGCTGAGTATACACCATCCACTTTATTTTTGGCCATCAAGATGACTTCTGCTTCGATCTCTGCTGCGCGCAGTGCTGCTGTTGTATCGGTGGAGAAGAACGGGTTACCTGTACCTGCTGCAAAAATAACGACCCGGCCTTTCTCCAGATGACGAATAGCTCTACGACGAATATAAGGCTCTGCAATTTGCTGCATAGCAATCGATGTCTGTACGCGAGTAGGTACTTCAATCTGTTCCAATGCATCTTGCAGTGCGAGCGAGTTCATAACCGTCGCCAGCATCCCCATATAATCCGCAGTCGCTCTGTCGATGCCGTTCTCGCTACCGGCAATTCCACGCCAGATGTTTCCGCCGCCGCATACGATGGCAACCTGTACACCTAGTTCAACTACTTCTTTTACTTGCTGGGCAATCGACGAGATCGTCTCTGCATCAATACCGTAGCCATTTTGACCGGAAAGAGACTCTCCGCTGACCTTTAAGACAACACGTTTAAATACTGGCTGTTCCAATTATTCACCCTCCACTTTGAATTGAACACCTTCGGCGTTCAATCAACAAAACTTCTCGCGCATGGCCTCCTGCTTAAAAAGAAAGGAACACAGTTGTGTTCCGCTCTTTTAGGAAAAACGTTCAACCGGTAAGGCATTGTTTTCCTGGGATATAAGGGAGTAGCGCTTCGAAGTTTCATCATTCTTATATCTTCGAAAATCATTTCTGCTTGCCGGTTTGAAAACCGTCTTATTTGTTTACTTGGGACATAACTTCTTCTACGAAGTTGTCTACTTTTTTCTCAAGACCTTCACCCAGTTCGTAACGAACGAAACGACGGATGGAGATGTTTTCACCGATTTGGCTAATTTTTTCGTTCAACAGTTGGGAGATCGTTTTGTCTGGATCTTTAACAAAGGTTTGCTCCAACAGGCAGAATTCTTCGTAATATTTACCGATACGGCCTTCAACCATTTTCTCAACGATTTTTTCTGGTTTGCCTTCGTTCAGAGCTTGAGCTTTCAGGATTTCTTTCTCTTTTTCCAGCTCTTCTGTAGGAACTTCTTCGCGAGTTACAAATTTCGGGCTCGCTGCCGCAATTTGCATAGCGATGTCCTTAACGAAATCTTTGAATTGATCTGTTTTACCAACAAAGTCAGTTTCACAGTTAACCTCTACCAGCACACCAATACGGCCACCAGCGTGGATATAAGATTCTACAACACCTTCAGTTGCTGCACGGCCAGCTTTGCTTGCTGCTGCTGACAGACCTTTTTCACGAAGCAATTCAGCTGCTTTCGTGATGTCACCGTTTGCTTCTTCCAGTGCTTTTTTACAATCGAGCATACCTGCGCCCGTTTTTTCACGGAGTTCTTTTACTGCACTCGCATTAACTGCCATTATTAATTCCCTCCAAAAATAAGTAATTGTACGTACACTCTAAAAAAAGGGCAGTGAGAGGTTATCCACCTACCAACCACCCTTTTCATTTAATTCATTAGATATGTTCGAATCTATTAAGCGGAAGTTTCTTCGCCTTGGTTAGCTTCGATAACGGCATCAGCCATTTTACCTGTCAACAGCTTAACGGCGCGAATTGCGTCGTCGTTACCCGGAATTACATAATCGATCTCATCCGGATCGCAGTTTGTATCAACGATACCTACAATTGGGATACCCAATTTGCGAGCTTCCGCAACAGCGATACGCTCTTTGCGCGGATCGATGATGAACAGGGCGCTTGGCAGGCCTTTCATATTTTTAATACCGCCGAGGAATTTCTCCAGACGATCTTTCTCTTTGCGAAGCAAGATTACTTCTTTTTTAGGCAATACAGCGAAAGTACCGTCTTCTTCCCAAGCTTCCAACTGTTTCAAACGATCAATACGTTTTTGAATAGTTGAGAAGTTAGTCAGGGTACCGCCGAGCCAACGTTGGTTAATGTAGAATTGACCAGCGCGTTCAGCTTCTTCTTTAACGGAATCTTGAGCTTGTTTCTTAGTACCCACGAAAAGAATTGTACCATTCTCTCCTGCGATTCCTTTAACGAAGTTGTAAGCCTCTTCGACTTTTTTCACTGTCTTTTGCAAGTCAATGATATAAATTCCGTTTCTTTCAGTGAAGATATAACGATCCATTTTTGGGTTCCAACGACGAGTTTGGTGACCGAAGTGTACCCCAGCTTCGAGAAGCTGCTTCATGGAGATTACTGCCATCTTCACACACCTCCTAATATGGTTTTATTGTGTCCTCCGCCGGCATCATTTTTCGCCAAGACTCTCCATCAGGAAAGCACCCTCAACAAAATTAGCACATGCGTGTGTTTTAACACCGTTATCTAATATAGCATAACTGATTGCCTGATGCAACAGTCTTTCAAAGCAATTTATTGATCCATCATAGCGAGACAAAACTTGTCATTATTTATACGAAAAAACCGCCCTGCCTGAGCGTACTCAGTTTGACGGTTCTTTTGTAATCTTGGCGATAATAGATTTGAAGCTTTCGCCTTTTTCCAAGTCATAGGTACCAACCTGTATTTTGGTGTTAATCCGCTCTGCTCTTCCAGCCTTTATGAAAGCTTGTGCACTATCGACAATCCCGGCTTTCTCCAGATTCCCGGCCACGATGGCCAGACTGTTGCCTGAACGTACTTTGAACGATACAGTAGCCGCAGCTTCTGGACGATTAGGCGTTGACGGTTCGGTCGTCTTTGGCTGATCTACTTCGTCCTGTTTGTCGTTTTCATTGGTATCAGGTTGCTTTGGATCGTCAGGTTGCTCCGGTTTCACAGCCGATTCTGCCGCTTCAGGTGCCGTTGCCGTTTTCCCCTGCAGTTCACTGCTTTCCTGTTTCTTCTTCGCTACCCACTCAGCTTCTGTATACAGCTCATCATCAGAAGCTACAAGCTTCATATCCATGCTCTTAGCGGCTGCTTCAAGCTGTTCCATCGTCAGGTTGGCTGTAGCCAGTTCAGGGTCGAGATTACTCTCAGACAGTGCGTTTTGTCCAACCGTTGCAAGCTGCAGCAATACCGCACCAACAATCATGCCACTTCCAAGTCCAATCCATAAGGAGCGCTTGTCCATCTGTTAGCTCTCCTCCCGTTCTGCCAACTGTAAAATCAGCTGCACTTCTCCACGTTGTATGCCCGTCTGCTTGGCAATGGCATCCACTGACTTTCCTTCAGCATATAAATTAAACAGCTCTGCATATCGGTCCTTAATGGATTCACGTACAGGCTTAGATTCTTGTTCAGCGGCCTGCTCGTCTGCTTCTGACACCTGTTGGGCCGAATCTGCTCTTACACTGTCTACAAGCGCCTGAGCTTGCAATCCGCTTGAGCTATGTACCGGAATTATATTGGAGGGTACATCTGTTTGTGTCGCTTTACTTTCTTCCAGTTGATCCAGCCTCCGCTGTAATTCCTGAAGCTGTGATTGCATGCGCTGATCTGCCGCCGTCGCCTCACCCTTCATTTCAGCAACACGCTGAATAAGAGCATCATTGTCGTTTTCTATCTCAGCCATATAGTGTTCAAGCGTAGATTCCATCTCTTGCACCAGGTGATGCCCAGGCTCCTGCACCTTGTTTTTCTTGGGCATGATAAGCGCATATGCAATTGCGCAGGCTCCTAATATGACAATAATGATCCATGGTGACAAATTGGGTTCTCTCCTTTTAATGCAGCCATCGAGGTTCAAGACTACACGTGAGTCACATGTTATCCATTACAACGACAGGTCAATATGTTTACCTTTGTATGGATGCTCAGCAGGTTTGGCAGGTTCCAGGGCCGAAGTAGCTTCAGGTTCGTTGGAGCCACTCTGCTGCTCTTTGTTTCTAGATTGGCCATCACGAATATCTGTATGCGCTGTTTCATCCAAGGCCTCGCTTCGTTGCCTTGCTTCATTTGCTTCTTTGGCCGTTTGTTCCGCCAGCAAGTTCTGATCAATGACCGGTCTCTGCTGGGCTTCACTCTGATAACGCCCCGCCTCACTTGTTCTAGGTACGGCAATCTGCAGCTCAACCGCTTTGAAACTCATACGCTCACCTCACGGTATCGAATGGATTTCTTCATGTGCCTGAATGCTGTACTTAAACGAATGGAACCATCGTAATATCCCCATCATGATAATAAAAAGAAATTCGACTTATCGGATCTTTAATAAATTTGGTGTATCTGCCGATAACTATTTTAGAGCCACCGTAAATCATCTTATGAATATCGACGCGAGCCCTGCTTGTATCTTCAAGTACCTTCTCAATTTCAAAGATACGTGTTTTCGTTTCCTCGCTAAGACGAAGGGCAGATTTTTGTGTAGCACTTAGTTTGATCCGCATGGACATTTTATCCGGGCTCAGTTGGCCTGCAGCAGCTAACTGATCCAATAATGTCAAAGCTTTTTTCGTCTTATCCAAAGCATCCATCTGCTCCCTGACTTCCTTACGCAAGTCACTCAACTCATTACGGAGCTTAGGCAGTACGCCTACTTCAATGGAAGTCACAGTAGACATGGTGTTGCCAACAACACGTGCCGAGACGTTTTCACCAGCCTGGATCGACCCGCCAACGATAAGTCCTTTAGTGCCTTCACAGATCACCGCATGACCTGCTCGAATCGTGGAATGCATAATACTTTGGGATACCAGGACGTTTTCAGCCGCATCGACGTTACCTTCTTGAATAAACGTACATTTCACGTTATGTCCGGCTTGTATAAGCCCTTTGTTATAACCAATAATACCGCCGGTAATTTCGACAGAGCCACCTGCTTCCAGTTCAGCTCCCTCGACCCCTCCGACGACACGTATATCCCCCGCCGCTTTTACTTTAAATCCGGTAAGCACATTGCCACGAATGACAACCGTACCCACAAAATCGATGTTACCGGTGTTATAATCCACATCGCCATTAATCTCGTATACCGGAAACACATTCAGTTTGTTGCCATCTGTTTTGGTAACCAATCCATCCAGAGCGGCATACATCGCTGATCCATCAGGGTTAACAACAACATTTTTCCCCACTTTGAAGCGTGCTTCTTTCCCTGGTCGAAATGGTATTTCTTCACCTGTTACAGCCCTTCCCACCGTGCCATCCACAGGAGGAATTCGTTCGGCAATGATTTGACCTGTTCGAACATTGTTTAAGCGAGTCACTTCTTTGTAGTCAACTTTTCCATCCTCGGCCTCCAGAGGGCGGCGTTCATTGGAATCGTCCATGCCCACCAGCACTTTAATAAATCCATCCGTTCCCGGTACTGGTTTGATCCCTTCGGCAATCTTGTATCGATCCTTCACATACGTCTCAGGATGATTCACAAAAACAAGCAATGCTTCGCGCAGCACACCATACTTAATACCCTGACTCGCTAAATATTTTTCGAGTTCGTCCGGTGTACAGGCAAAACCTTCATCCTGTTTGGAAAATTCAAGGTAGGCCGTACTTTTATCATCTGATAAAACAATGCTCAAACACTGTTCCAAAACAGTTTGCTGTGTCAATGCATTTCTTCCCCCTTTAGACTTTCCACTCCCCAATATCCAATGTTAAAGCTCTATATTCATATATTAATTAATCTTTGCGCATAAGCAAGTCTTTCTGTTTATCCAGTGTTCCACGTAACCGTAAGATGGCCTTTGAGTGCAGCTGCGAGATACGTGACGGGGAAAGCGACATTACCTCAGCAATTTCACTAAGAGACAGATCTTCATAGTATAAAAGTGAAACTACCGTTCTCTCTTTGACCGTCAATTTTTCTAGCCCTTGCACTAAAGCTTCTTTTAAGTAGAATTCATTTACTTTGTAATCCGGGTTTTTGGCTTTTTCATCGACCATTAATGAAAGTCGAGTCTCGGACTCTTCTTCCCGGATTGGATCTTCCAGAGAGCACAGCGACATCACTGCCACTTCCTGAAGCATATGTTGAAAGTCTTTCGTAGACACGTCGAGATACTGACTCATTTCTTCATCACTTACGGAGCGTAAATATGTCTGCTCTAGCTGTTGGTAAGCATCTTCAATCCGCTTAGCTTTCTCCCGCACGGAACGAGGAACCCAATCTCCCTGACGTAAACCATCCAGAATGGCACCGCGCACCCGCCAGGATGCGTACGTCTCAAATTGAAGACCACGTTCATAGTCAAATTTCTCCAACGCATCAATTAATCCCATGACTCCATTGCTTTCCAGATCATCTTTCGGAACATTTTTGGGCAGACCCACAGCCAAACGTCCGGATACATAGTTTACAATATGAAGGTACTTTTCGATCAAACTTTTCTTGGCTTCAAGGTCACCTTGTTCTTTCCACTTTTCCCACAAGTCAGCGTGGTTCAGATGTGAAGCTTTACGCTCGTTCAATTGCTTTCACCCTCCTTATTTGTCTGTCAGGTGACGAACGGCCTGCGCCAACTCCTCCGGATCCTTGGTCCGGACAAGTTTAGGCGGATCCAAAGGGGCAAATCCCGTTGGAGCTTTCGTCTCAGATGGTGGAAGGTTCTCCCCAGAGGAGGCGTTCTGTCCATGTTTGAGCAAGTCATTCAGCTCTTGTCCATCGTCTTCGAGTTTAATGTCCACCTGTGAACCTCTTAGTTCTTGAGCGCCCGGTGAATCATAACCATACCCATTTCCCTCTGATGAAGGGTTCAGCAGCAATCCCAGTCCCCAGCGTAAACCATAAGCAAGGACAAACCAGGCTACAAAGCCGATCAACCCGCGTATTAAACTGGTCATCAACACATTGCTGCTGTATGCTACAAAAAAAGTCAGAATAAATCCGACTATGCCTGCTCCAAGATTAATGCGGTAGTTTCCTATCATGTCTTATAGTTCCTTTACACCCATTTGGACACTTCGAATAGTCAAAAGTCCAGTTTCACAGTCCATTTCAATCGTTCGTCCATAATTCCCACCTGTATCTTCGGCAAGGAGTGGAATTCCAAGCTTTTCTAACCATTCCCGACAAGAATCCGCATTCCTCGGTCCGATACGCATCGTATCCCCTGCTCCCGCGAAGGCAAACATCTGAGACCCTCCAGCCATTTTGGACACAATACGTGAACGAGATGCACCGAGTTGTATCATTCTTTGTAACAATTCCGGCAATGCGGTATCTGCATATTTGGCTTTGTTCAAAGTTCCTTCACGAGCAATCTCTGAAGTGGGGAGCATGACATGCGCCATTCCGGCAAGCTTCAGATGAGGATCATACATTGTTAATCCCACACAAGAGCCCAAGCCAGTCGTACGGATTACGCCGGGAAGATGAGCAATGTTCAAATCCGCCATACCGACTTTAACGACGCTTTTGTCCTCAATCATGATCCAGTGGCACCCCTAGAGATTCAAATATCTTAGCAAATGATGGCGGGTCGGGAATCAGGAAAAATTGCCCCTCTACCTGATCTTCACCTTCAAAGAAAGATGTGTCAATCAATAATGCATCGTCTCCCATTTCACCAAACTGCAACAGACCATAACTCAAAATGGCTCCTGCCATATCAATAGCAAGTCCAGGAACGGTTGGATACATAGATAGTTTTGTGAAATCTGCCAAAGAAGAAAGGTATGAACCCGCCAAAATATTCCCGATTTCGGACAGAGCCGATTGTTCCATCTCCGTGAATGCAAGACCTTCCTTCAGATCAAAACCGGCAAGCCGGTTCAGCAGCATCTTGGCAGCCTCAGGCGTCATCATGAAGAACAGATTGCCTGGTGCTTCGCCTTCAACACGAAGAAATACAGTCACAACAATACGTTCATCTCCGCCAACTTTTTCAGCAACTTCTTCAAAAGGAAGCATCTGTACTGTGGGTACACCCATGTCAATCGGTCTATTGAGAAGCTGAGACAACGCCGTTGCGGCGTTGCCTGCTCCAATGTTACCGACCTCTTTGAGTACATCCATTTGGAAACCCTCAAATCGGTTGAACAGCTCCACGGTGTTAGCCCTCAATACTTTCCAGCTGTACAATCTCGCTTTTATTTAATACTTCGTTCAGGTTAAGCATTATCAACAAGCGCGCATCCTCCAGCTTGGCTACACCGCGCAGGTATCTTGCTTTGACTCCACCAACCACTTCAGGCGGACTATCGATAGCATCTCGTTTGATGTCAATAACATCATTTGCAGAATCAACGATAAAGCCAACTTGCATATCGTCCACACCTACAATGACAATACGGGTTTGATCCGTATATTCTGTTTCCGGCAAAGCGAAGCGACCACGCAGATCAATGACGGGAATAACGACACCACGTAAGTTAATAACTCCTTTTACAAAAGAGAAGGTCTTCGGAACACGGGTGATAGGCATCATACGCTCGATCGTCTGAACCTTGTCTACCTCAATACCATACTCTTCGGAACCTAATTTAAAGACAATGACTTTCAACTCTTCTTCCATGGAAAAAACCTCCCTATTAAATGTAAGACTTATCTTGCGTGCTTATTTAATAAATGCATTAGGGTCAAGAATCAGAGCTACTTGTCCATCTCCCAGAATCGTTGCACCAGAGATCCCTTCAATGGAAGGAAGATAAGTCCCCATCGATTTAAGAACTATCTCACTCTGTCCAATAAATTCTTCAACGGCTACAGCTGCAAGACGTTCACCTTTCCGAATGACTACAATTTCAGTTTCTTGTTCGTCCGCATCATTGAAATCAGGCACTCCGAAAACTTCGCTCAATGACAGGTACGGAATTAGAGACTCTCGGAACGTGATCATTTTATTGCCATGAATGTTGCGAACCTGTTCCCGCTGGACAATAGCTGTCTCCACAATAGAAGACAAAGGAACAGCATATTTCTCGGACCCTAGTCGAACAAGCATCGCAGCGATAATAGACAGGGTCAATGGTAACTGAACAGAGAAGTTAGTCCCTTTACCTGGTGTCGAATGAATGGTTACATTCCCACCAAGGGAAGTGATTTTGGATTTTACAACATCCAAGCCTACTCCACGGCCGGAGATATCCGAGATTTTATCAGCGGTACTGAAGCCTGGTGCAAACAACAGCTGGTTGACTTCATCATCGCTCATCTTGGCACCTTGTTCTTCGGTAACAACACCACGTTTGACCGCTGTTCTCAAAAGATTATCGCGGTAAATGCCTTTACCGTCATCTTCGATTTCGATAAATACATGATTTCCGCTATGGAAGGCCCGAAGATTAACTGTTCCCAATTCCGGTTTACCTGCTGCCACACGCTCTGCGATCGATTCAACCCCATGGTCAACTGCGTTACGCAGCAAATGCACCAGCGGATCGCCAATCTCATCGATTACAGTCCGATCAAGTTCCGTTTCGGCACCCGTAATGACCAGATCGATCTTTTTGTCGAGTGTTTTAGCCAGGTCACGAATCATACGTGGGAAACGGTTGAATACCGTATCTACAGGAACCATCCGCAATTTCAATACAATATTTTGCAAATCTGTACTAACTCTGCTCAGATGAGCTACCGTATCGGATAAATCATTGTTACCCGTCTCGCTGGCCAACTGCTCGAGACGCGAACGATCGATTAGTAACTCACTGAACAAGTTCATCAGTACATCCAGACGTTCGATATCCACGCGGATGGTACGTGATGGTGCAGCAGCTTGTTTTGGTGCAACTGTTTTAGTCGCTGCCGGTTTATTTGGTTCTTCTTTCGATGAAGAATTCGGTTCCTGGGATGCATCTACTGGAGCAGGAACAGGTGCAGCTTCCACTTCAGCTGTTACCGCAGCCTGATTAGTCATCTGCTGAAGCGTCTCTTGATCCAGCTGAATGACCTTGGCACTCTCAATTTCAGAGATGCTCATAATGCCTTTTTCAAGTTCCTGCGCCTCTTTGGTTGTTATGTAATACAACGAAAAACTGCGCTCAAACTTCTCTTGCTCGATATCCTGAACGGTTGGGAACGATTTAACCACTTCACCCGAGCGTTCCAACAGATCGAAGACCATATATGCACGTACGCCCTTCAGCTGGCTCTGCTCGCTGACAAGAACTTCAATATAGAGCACACGGTGACCTTCAGCTATGGACTGGTCCAATACGGAGTACTGGAATTCGTCGAGTTCAACCGCGCTTGATGTTGTTGTACCTGATGATTGATTTACTTCTGCTACCGGAGCAGTACCTCCCGTCCATTCACCACTCTCAATGGCTTGGAGAGAAGCTACGATGGAGGAGACATCCGCTTTACCCTCTCCACCTTGTGTAATATCCTGGACCATTGTTTCCAAAGCATCCAAACTCTTGAATAGAGTATCAAAAATAAAATCCTGCATTTTCAACTTTTCGTTACGTACCAGATCCAGCACATTTTCCATTTTGTGGGTCAATGATGCCAAATCCTCAAAACCCATTGTAGCAGCCATACCCTTCAACGTATGAGCAGAGCGGAATATGACCTGAACAATTCCCAAATCCTCCGGACTGCCTTCGAGTTGAAGCATATTTTCGTTAAGGGACTGCAGATGATCATTAGACTCATCAATAAACATAGATAAATATTGATTCATGTCCATTGTGAGGCACCTCCTCCATGAGTTAACTCCGTTTATTTCACAGCTTGAACAAGTTTTGGCGCAATCTCCTGCAAGGGCAGAAGATGACGCACGCATTGCAGCTCTACAGCAGAACGCGGCATACCATACACAACACAAGTTTCTTCATTCTCTGCAAAGGTTGATGTGACACCCGCTTCATACAATTTTTTCATCATACGAGCGCCATCACTGCCCATCCCTGTCAGCAAAACCAGATGTCGTTGCAATGATGTGTACGGCAGCAGCGATTCAAACATCGTATCTACTGAAGGCCTGTGTCCATTAACTGGTTCTTCCTCTGTCAGCTTTATGGTGAACCTTCCATCCGCAGTTTTGTTGACTTTGACATGGAAGCCGCCTGGAGCAATATAGGCTGTCCCTTTTCGTAGAACCATGCCTTCCTCAGCTTCAACCACATGCAGTTCACTGAACGTATTCAATCGCTGCGCAAGGGAACGGGTAAAGTTCGGCGGCATATGCTGTACGATAATGACTGGAGCAGGTAAATCACCTGGCAGTTGCTCCAGCAAAGTTTTGAGGGCTCTAGGTCCCCCAGTTGAACAACCAATTGCCACAAGTTTGTTAACTGATCCTTCCGGTCCTCCTGCTCCCTTATGAGACGGGATAACCTTTGCAACATCTTTGGATGGTTCAGTTGAAGCTGCCGCTGTCTCCTGTTCTGCCAATCGAGATATATTGGACAAACGGTTTTCCTTGGGAGGCTGCGCTGGCTTGTTTGGCTTTGCTAATTTGTCAGTAAAGGCATCTGAAGCCCGATTTGCATCTCGTAAAGGTTGCAGCTTTTTGTCCATACGTTCTGCATTCTGCTTTGTCAGTGGGACAGTAGGTGGCTTCGGTTTTGCTCTTAAAGGTTCAGTTTGTCCGCTGCCAAGTCGTTTTCCTGACTGGGTAGGTTCTATCGTTTTCTTCAATTCACCTTTACGATCTGGTAAAGAAGGATCAACCTGAACTCGCTGGGACTGTTGCAACAGTTTGCTCTGTGCTTCATCCCGTTTCTTCATCGATGCTTCACGATCGGCTTTTCGCTTAATTTCATCCATAGCTGCTCGCATCCGCTCAACCAGCGCTTTACCTACTTGGGCAATGTCCTGATCATGCACAATCGATGGCTTACGAATAAAGTCAAACGCACCCGCCTCGAGAGCCATGATGGTTTCCTTCATGCCTTGTTCATTGATACCCGAGAGCATAATCACCGGAACGAAAGATTGCTTCATGATCGATTTTAATGCGTCCAACCCATTCATTTCAGGCATCTCAACGTCCATTGTGATAACATCGGGCTTCAACTCTATTGCTTTTTGAATAGCTTCCTTACCATTTGATGCTGTTGCCGTAACCTTAAACTCCGAATCTGCTTCAATTAAGTCTGAAACAATTTTACGCATAAAAGCGGAATCATCGACAACCAAAACTTGATACACCGCCATGTTATTTCCACCCCTATTTCCTTTATTCAGAAATCATGTTGTCCGCTTTAGCCACTTTTTCATAAATCCTCTGATTCCTGTCAAGGTTTCGGATCCCGGAGCAGCAGGTGCAGCCAGATAGTAATGTGCGAGTTTCAATATATCCCTGGAAGCTTTTGCATTTGGATATGCCAGACTGTATGGCACTTGCCTTTTAACTGCCTTTACAACTTGGGCATCTTCGGAAATATATCCAAGTAGCGGGATATCGATCTGTAAAAATCTTTTTGCCACTCCAGCTATTTTATCCGCCACCCGTTCCGCCTCTTGCTGGTCTTCAACCCGGTTAACGATCATCCGAAAGGGTGTGGCATTTTCCTGGCCATGCATAACTTTAACTAAAGCATAAGCATCGGTTATTGAAGTCGGTTCAGGTGTGGTGATGATCAGACATTCATCAGCTGCACCGATAAATTTCATATTTTCTCTGGAAAGTCCTGCCCCTGTATCAAAAATGACATAATCCATTTCCTGTGCAATCTCTTCAACTTGTCCAGCAAAAAACTCCAGATCTCGATCTGACAATGAGAACAATTCTTTCATCCCCGAACCTCCGGCGATATAAGGCAACCCGCTTGCACCTAGCTGTATGATTTCCTGTATGGATTTCTGTCGGTATAACAGATGGTACAGATTATAAGGAGAAGAGGTTCCCATCAGGACATCAATATTAGCCATCCCTATATCTGCATCAAACACCAATACCTTTTGCCCCATCGCCTGTAAGCTCAATGCAAAGTTAAGTGTAAAGTTGGATTTACCAACCCCTCCCTTTCCACTGGCAACGGTTATGATTTTGGAGGAGCGTGAATCACGTCCCCTCCCCTCCTCTCCGTTAGGCATGGCGACCATACTTCTGAGTGAGGCTGCCTGGTCCTTCATTGTACAAGCTCTCCTAACAATTGTTTGGTCAGAGAATCCGCATCAGGCTTGAGCAGGTCATCCGGCACATTTTGTCCGTTAGCCACATAAGCAAGTTTGAGCGGAAAACGGTGAAGCAGGTTAAACATTGGACCGCAGCTTCCGGTCTCATCCATCTTGGTAAAAATAACCTTATCCAGCCCATATTTGCTGAAATGCTCCGTAATTTGAACCATATCAGCACTTTTGGAAGTCATGCTCAAAACCAAAAAGGTTTCACTATTTTCCAAAGGCGCGAGTAAACTTTGCAGTTCTGAAACAAGCAACTCATTTCTGTAGTTTCTTCCGGCTGTATCCATGAAGATCAGATCACATTCCTCAAGACGGGAGATCGCACGTTGTGTATCACCCGGGGATTGTACGACCTCTAGCGGAACATTTAAGATGGATGCGTATGTTCTAAGTTGTTCTACTGCTGAGATCCGATAGGTATCCGATGTAATGAACCCTACCTTTCGCTGTTTGTTGAACATCTGTTCAGCCGCCAGCTTGGCAATGGTCGTTGTTTTACCAACACCCGTTGGCCCAGCTACATACACAATGCGTGTGGTTGGCAAAATACCCACGTCGATACGTTTCTCCAAAAAATGCGATATTTCCAATTGAACTGCTTGAACAGCTTCTACTTCATTTAATCCTTTTTCAGAGAGCTTCGTCTGAACAAGCTCAAACCAAGATTCCCATACTTCTGGCCAAATGTCTTGCTCCATCAACCTTTCTCGAAGAGCATGAAGCTCCTCTGGTAGAAGGTCTGCCGAAGCTCCTTGTTTAGACAACTTGGTCATCATCAGTTTGAGCTCCTGCAATTCAGACATCAGTTGGTCCTGCTGTGGATCGATCGCCTTCTCCTGCTGCCCACTCGCAGATGTTAAACCCGAAAAATCCGCCCCTTGCGGTCGCGGTTTATGCTCGATACTCAAAGAAGCTCTGCCGTTGCCCATGTCTGAACCGAGTTTACTCGATTCAGACACAGCTGTGGCATCCGTCGCTTTCTCTTGCACATTTTTTTCAGCGATACTTGCAGCCGATTCTTCAGAAGCAACGACAAACGAACGAGCCGTTTGCCGATATGCTTCAGGTACAAATGCGCGAGGTACGGGTGAAAATTGGTTTTGTAATTGATTTGTAGCCTGTTTTTTTTCTTCCTTATCTACAGCTGCTACAACTTCGATCCTTTTCTTTCGGAACATTCCCAGCACACCGCCCACCTTGATTTCCTTGGTGGACAGAATGACGGCATCACTTCCCAGGTCTTTACGAATTTGAAGCATAGCTTCGGGCATGGTTTCAACGACGTATTGTTTTACTCTCATAAGTTCACCACCCCGACACTTTGGATTTCAACATTCGGTTCCAACTCACTATAGGAAAGCACTGGTATGTCCTGCATGGTGCGCTCAATCACCTGACGAAGATACATACGAATGGTTGGAGAAGTTAATACAACTGGCTGCTGGCCCGACTGGATCAATCGATTAACTTGTTCAGTCAACTTTTGATATACACTTTGTGTTGAAGCCGGATCCAATGCAAGGTAACTGCCTTGATCGGATTGCTGCACACTCTCTGCAATTTTCTTCTCCAGACCAGGTCCAACAGTGATTACTCTAAGCGTTTCACCTTTTTGAGAGAATTGCTGGGTAATCTGACGAGAGAGCGATTGTCTCACGTATTCCGTCAGTACATCCGGGTCTTTGGTATACGTTCCGTAGTCCGCGAGTGTCTCAAAGATTGTAACCATATCACGAATGGAGACTTTCTCACGCAACAACTTGGCGAGCACTTTCTGTACATCTCCGATAGACAGGACGGATGGGATGAGCTCATCCACCAGCGCAGCATAATTCTCTCTGAGATTATCCACAAGTGCTTTGGTTTCTTGTCTGCCAAGTAACTCATGCGCATGCTTCTTAATCAATTCAGTCAGATGTGTGGCTACAACTGAGGGAGGATCTACCACTGTATATCCTGCAAGTTCAGCTCTGTCTTTGGTTACTTCATCTATCCATAACGCTGGAAGACCAAAGGCCGGCTCTGTCGTTTCGATTCCTGTAACCGATTCCTCTTCATACCCCGGACTCATAGCCAGATAATGATTCAACAACAGTTCTCCGCCGCCAACAACATTACCCTTGATTTTGATGACATATTCATTCGGTCTTAATTGGATATTATCCCGAATACGGATAACGGGAACGACTAACCCCAGTTCAAGAGCACACTGCCTACGAATCATAATGATCCGATCCAATAAGTCCCCACCCTGTTGATTGTCAGCCAGAGGAATCAAACCGTAACCAAATTCAAACTCGATAGGGTCCACCTGAAGAAGGTTGATTACACTCTCCGGACTTCTAACTTCTTCGATCTGCTGCTCCTCTTCCATTTGCTCCTCTGCCTCTTGCTTCTGATTCAGATTGTTCTGCATCCTCCATCCGGCAAAAGCCAGCAACCCTGCAAGCGGCAACGTTGTAATAATGTGGATCGGCGTGAAAAAGCCGAGCATAGCTATTACAAAAGATACAATATAAAGGAGCATCGGGTATGTAAACAATTGCCCCGTAATGTCATCGGCCAAATTCCCTTCCGATGATGCTCTTGTTACAATAAGACCTGCTGCTGTAGATATCAGGAGTGCAGGAATCTGGCTAACCAGCCCATCCCCGATCGTCAATACGGAATAGGTGGATAGCGCATCGGCAAAAGCGAGACCATGTACCGTCATCCCGATGATAAAACCACCAATAAGATTGATCAGGAGAATAATGATACTTGCAATAGCGTCCCCTTTTACAAATTTACTGGCTCCATCCATGGCTCCGTAAAAATCAGCTTCGCGTTCAATTTTGGAACGGCGTTCACGTGCTTGCTGCTCGTTGATCAGGCCTGCATTCAAATCTGCGTCGATACTCATCTGTTTACCAGGCATCGCATCAAGGGTGAATCGTGCTGCAACTTCAGCTACACGCTCCGATCCCTTCGTAATAACGATAAACTGAACAACGACGAGAATCAGAAACACGATAAATCCGATGGCTATCTGTCCGCCAGCGATCCAGCTACCAAAGGTAGCGACTACCGATCCTGCGTTTCCTTGACCCAAAATCAGTTTTGTTGTTGATATGTTGAGTGCTAATCGAAACAACGTCGTAATCAGCAGCAATGCAGGAAAGATGGAAAATTGCAGTGCTTCTTTGCTGTTCATTGCAACAAGCAGTATCATCAGTGCAAGTGAGATATTGATGACAAGCAACATGTCCAACAACCAGGTTGGGATCGGGAGAATCATCATCAACACGATGCCGATGATACCCGCAAGGACAGCTATATCTTTTATTTTCAATGGATGTACGGCCTCCGATCCCCTGTTATTTCGTTCTGCCCTTTAATTTATATACATAAGCCAGCACTTCGGCTACCGCTTGAAACAAATCAGCCGGTATGGCGTCACCAATCTCGGCTCTCTGGAACAATGCCCGTGCCAGCGGCTTGTTTTCCATGGTAATGACACCGTGCTCTTTGGCAATTTCCTTAATACGTAAGGCGACGTAATCCTGACCTTTGGCTATAATCTGGGGCGCTTCCATCTCCGAGCCCTCATACTTAAGCGCAACGGCAAAGTGAGTTGGGTTGGTGATAATCACGTCCGCTTTGGGAACTTCCTGCATCATGCGCTGAACAGCCATACGACGCTGACGCTCCCTGATTTTACCCTTGATCAGTGGGTCACCTTCCATTTTTTTGTATTCGTCCTTGATGTCTTGCTTGGACATCCGAATGTTCTTTTCGTAATCATACTTCTGGTACATATAATCGAGTACAGCAAGTACTAACAGGGCTACTGCAATCTTGATTCCCAAGCTTAAGGTGATTGAAGCAGCAAAATGCAGAATCGCATCCAATGAAAAGTGAGACAATGAAGCAATATCTGACTGATAACCTGTGATTGTACTGTAAACCAGAAAGCCGATAATCGACATTTTCATAATGGATTTAGCAAACTCCACCAAAGAACGAAGAGAAAAAATGTTCTTGAACCCTTTAATCGGATCCAACTTTTCCAGTTTCGGCTTTAAACCCTCTCCTACAAGCAGGAAACCTACCTGCATGTAATTGACAATTAACGCAACGAGTACCGCACCGAGCAAAACAGGAGCAAGCAATAGCATCACCTCGATGCCATAACGCATCATTAAGGCTACGACATTCTCCCCGGTAATTTCCATACTCATCCGATTAATGAAGATGTCTGTAAACAATCGAACTATACGTTCTTTGTAAAAGTTACTGAACATCATCATGATCAAAAAGGTGAATAGGAGAATGGATGCGCCGGACAGCTCCATACTTTTGACAACCTGTCCTTTTTTTCGCGTATCCTGCCTCTTTTTCGGGGTAGCCTTCTCTGTTTTTTCCCCTGCGAACATCTGGAGGTCGAGTTGATATTTCATTCGAATCTTGTCCTCCGTTTCACTCAGCCTGGCCTTTGTCCAATAGTCCCAAGCAAGTTTTCCATGGCTGTGAACATTACTTCGAACAATTGACTAAACACAAAGCCAAAACTGGGAACCAGCAAAAGCAAAATAGCAAGTCCAACGAGTACCTTAAGCGGCATTCCGACAGCAAATACATTAAATTGTGGAGCCGTCTTGGCCAAGAATCCCAGCCCTACATCTGTCAAAAACAGAGCTACTACAATTGGCGCAGACATCTGAAAAGCCAGCATAAATGATTGGCCTAATGTACTCACCAAAAATTCAGCAATACTTCCATCTGCCAATCGTAGAAAGAATACATTCGACAACGGAATCCAGCGATAACTGTAAACAATGGCATCGAGCAGATAATGATGTCCGTTCATTGTCAGAAAGAGCAATACCGCAAAAGCATATTTGAAGTTACCTGTAAGCGGAGCAGATGCACCTGTCATTGGATCATATACGTTGGCCATACCAAAACCGATCTGAAGATCGATAAAGGTTCCTGCTGTCTGTACAGCCGTCATTAACAGATATGCAACAAAGCCTAGGAGCAAACCAATCAATATCTCTCGGATAACCAGCAGGATATAACTCAGATCTGTAGGGACAACCTGATCTATGCCGTATACCATATACACAGTAAAGGTTACAAATGCCGATAAACCAATTTTAAGAGAATTCGGCACATTCCGAGCCGAGAAGACTGGCGCAGTTACAAAAAATGATGCTATTCGACAAAACATAAGCAGAGCGACAGGAAAACTTTGCAACAATGTCTCCATCTGCAACAGCCTACCCTATGTATCTGTATAAATTATCGAGAATGTTATACGTGAAATCGACCAGTATATTCAATATCCAAGGACCAAACAAAAGTACTGCCAGAAGTACAGCAATGATTTTAGGCACAAAGGCCAGGGTTTGCTCCTGAATTTGAGTGGTTGCCTGAAACACACTGATAATGAGTCCTACAACCAGAGCTAGAATAAGCATAGGTGCGCTGGCCAGCAGTGAAGTATAAACTGCTTTCCCGGCCAGACCGATAATAAACTCCGAAGTCATGACCGTCCTCCTTTAATATGCCGGCTCAAGTGTTAAAACTCAGCAACAGTGACTTCACGACCAGATACCAGCCATCGACAAGTACAAATAACAGTATTTTAAAAGGTAATGAGATCATTACAGGTGGAAGCATCATCATACCCATAGCCATGAGTGTACTCGCAACTACAATGTCTATAACCAAGAAGGGAATAAAGATCATGAATCCCATCTGGAATGCTGTCTTCAACTCACTGATTGCATATGCCGGTACCATCACAGTAATCGGAATATCCTGGTATGTGCTGGGCTTTTCGGTTTGATTGTACTTCATAAACAGCAATAGGTCTTTCTCCCTAGTGTGGGAGAACATAAACTTCTTCATGGGATCCGCAGCTTTTTCCAACGCTTCGGTTTGTGTGATGTCTCCCTTAAGATAGGGCTGAAGCGCTACCTGATTAATGGATGACAACGTCGGTGACATGATGAAAAGTGTCAGAAAAAGTGCTAAACCGACCAGCACCTGATTGGGTGGCATTTGCTGCGTACCCAAGGATGTCCGCACAAAACCGAGAACGATAACAATCCGTGTAAAACTGGTCATCAGTACCAGCAAGGCTGGTGCGATACTAAGTACCGTGATCAACAGGATAATGGATAGTGAACTCGTGCTTGGTGTGCTCCCATCCCCGTTCCCAATTTGAATATCAATATTCGGAATCGGTTCGGCAAAGGCAGCAGTGACGGAAGCCAGACTGATGAGTCCTATGAAAAAACACGCTAACCAAATCTTTTTCTTCATGAATCCCTCGACCGATCTGTAGTATTGTCTTCTTCCAGGACCTTCTCCATCTTCTCTTTACGGTTAGGCATCTGCCGAAGTTTAGATTCAAACAGTTCGTGAAAAGAGGTTGTATCCTCGAGTTCCATTTCTCGCGGCGGTTCATCTTTGCGCAAGCGGGCAGCCAGCTTTGCAATAAGAGGCGAAAGGCTTCCCTGTTGTGCTGAAGCATCCCGTTCAAATGAATCAATGATTCGCTGAGCCTCTTCAAGATCCGAAACCTTATCCACCAGCTGTATGTCATCACCCACACCGAGTAGGTAAACGCTACCGCCAATTTCTATAATTTGCAGCGACTTGTTTGGTCCCAGTCCGACCCCACCCAAAATACGAATTGTGCCGTTCCGGAACCATCGCTGATTCCGTTTGTTTAGAAAACGAATCAGATAGACTATAAGAACCAGAATGACGGCCAGGACAACAATCACCCATACAAGCTGAAAATAATAATTGACTCCCGTGCCCACATCATCTGGAATCTTATCCTGAGCCATCATCATGTCTCTTAAACGCCCAGCGTTTTGCTGATTGCTTCGATAACCCGGTCAGATTGGAACGGCTTCACGATGAAATCTTTAGCTCCGGCCTGGATTGCATCAATAACCATCGCTTGTTGACCCATCGCAGAGCACATAATTACTTTTGCGTTGGCATCAATTTTTTTGATTTCTTTCAAAGCTGCAATACCATCCATCTCAGGCATGGTAATATCCATTGTGATCAGATCAGGACGAAGCTCCTTAAACTTCTCAATTGCTTGTGATCCATCCTGTGCTTCGCCAACGACCTCGTATCCGTTTTTGGACAAAATGTCCCGGATCATCATTCTCATAAATGCAGCGTCGTCCACGACTAAAATTCGGTTTGCCATCTTGATTCAAGTCCTCCCTAAATTGTGCTTATTGTAATTTCTGAATTCGGTCCCATTGGCTTACGATATCTATAACACGAACACCAAAGTTTTCGTCGATTACGACAACCTCACCTTTGGCAATCAACTTGTTATTCACCAAAATATCGACAGGTTCACCGGCCAGTTTGTCCAGCTCGACAATTGAACCTTGTGACAGTTCTAAAATATCTTTAATTTGCTTCTGGGTCCTTCCTAATTCTACGGTGACTTTAAGGGGAATGTCCATCAATAAATTCAAATTGTTTTCGTCTACCTGGCCGAACGCCCCATTTTGCAAATTGGCGAATTGAACCGGTTGTACGTTTACATTCCTATTCGGCACACCGCCGTAATGCTGCGGTACACCATAAGGTTGCTGCGGAGGCATGCCATAAGGCTGCTGTGGCGGCATTCCTTGAGGCATCCCCATTGGAGCCTGTCCATAGCCATTATAATCTTGAACAGGCGGCTGCTGCGCCTGTGGCGGTATCTGTTGCTGAACCGGAGGTTGCTCAGGGGCAGCCGGTACTGCTGCCGGTGCTGGCTCAGGTGTAGACGCAACTGGTGCGCTAGCAGTAGACTCTTGGGCTCCGCCAATCAACATCTCTACCATTTCTTTTGCAAAATGCACGGGAAGCAGCTGCATGAGATTGGAATCAATCAGATCGCCAATCAACAGCCGGAATGATACTTGGATCAGAGTCTCATCTTCTGGAAGATTGCTGACTCCCTCACCACTTTCCATATTGAGAATATCAATTCCCGGAGGAGAAATATTCACGAAACGGTTAAAGATTGTGGACATGGATGTAGCAGACGAACCCATCATCTGATTCATAGCTTCCTGTACTGCACTGATATGGATTTCATTCAATTCTTCATCAACCGGATTCCCTTCACCGCCAAGCATCAGATCGGCTATGACTTGAGCATCCCGTTTTTTGATGACTAATGAGTTGATTCCTTCAAATCCATCTACATAATTCACATGGACTGCAACGTGAGGCTTAGGAAAGGCTTCATCAAACTGTGTCCGACTGATGATGGACACCTTAGGTGTTGTAATATCTACTTTTAGGCCTAATAGCGTGGACAAAGCTGTCGCCGCACTACCAAATGTAATGTTACCAATCTCCCCCAAGGCATCCTGTTCCAGCTCGGTCAAAAAATCATCAACTGTTTTCTCAGCCGGTTCCGAACTGTTCATCGATTCCGATTGTCTGAGCAAAGCATCGATTTCTTCTTGGGATAAATAATCCTTACTCGTCAAATTCTTCAACTCCTTCGGTGACAATCTTGTCTATTTGCACAGCCACACGATCCTTGATCGTTCCCGGGCTCCCCATATACTTCAGTCTGTCTCCAACTTTAATGGACAGTCCCTCATCAACGGGTTTGTTCAACGTAATGACATCGCCAACCGACAAACCCAAAAATTCAGCAATCGAAATCCTGGATTCTCCCAACTCCGCAACGACGGGCAGTTTAGCTTTGTTCACACGCTCTCTGAGAGCATCATATTCTTCCGGCGCTCTCGTCTTTTTCTCCGAAACAAACCACTGATGAGTCGACAACCGGGACATAATAGGCTCAAGAACGACATGCGGGATACACAAATTGATCATGCCTGTGGTGTCACCGATTTTGGTGCTCAGTGAGATCAAAGCAATGGTCTCATTGGGGGATACAATCTGCATAAATTGCGGATTGGTCTCCAGTGCTTCCATCCTTGGAGAAATATCCAACACCGTCTTCCATGCTTCCTGCAAACTCTCAAACGCACGGCTGAATATTCGCTCCATAATCGTCGTCTCAATTTCCGTCATCGATGCGATCTTGGTCGGTGCATTTCCTGTTCCGCCAAGCAGACGATCCAGCATTGCATAACCCACGTTGGGATGAACCTCCATCACCATCCGTCCCTGTAATGGCTCCGCCTCAAATATGTTCAATATCGTCATCTTTGGAATAGAACGGATAAACTCGTCATAAGGCAGCTGTTCAACCTGAACGACATTGATCTGAACGAACGTCCGCAGTTGGGCTGAAAAATAAGTGGTGAGAAAGCGTGCAAAGTTTTCGTGAATACGGGTCAAGCTTCGAATATGATCTTTGGAAAAACGAACCGCCCGCTTAAAATCGTAGGATCTAATTTTCTTTTGAGTTTCTTCCTTTTTCAATTCCTCCGCATCCATCTCACCAGAGGAAAGGGCAGCTAATAGGGCGTCAATCTCATTTTGTGATAATACATCCACCATGTTCTCACCCCCTTACAGATTTACAGCGTGTCCTGTTCATTACATTGGCGCCATCACAAAAGCAGAAAAACTAGTGCTGGCAAGTTTACCTTCTGGTAAAGCTTCATTAATAAGCTCGGTCAATTTTTTATTAAATTGAATGCGACCTTTCGCTGTAGCCAGCTCATCAGACTTGGTATCCGCAAAAGTCTGGATGATAATAGGCTTCACCGTGATTTCCTTAATTTTCTCAAAATCTTCTTTAGCCTTTTTGTCGGATAATTTGAAAGAAAAACTTACAACTACAACATGGTCTATATCAGCCAAATTGGTTTTAATTTCTCCAAGCTCTGAGGAAACTGCAACAATCTCATCCGCAGTCATCTTCTTCTCTGCCGCGGCTGCCGTATGTGTATCAATCTTATTCCCGTTCTGTCCTTGCATAAATACAAACACAACCACCACAATGAGTGTTATAGCTAGCAAGCTTGTTGCAAGCCAAGGCAACATCTTTTTCATCAGGACTCCTCCGTTTGCTGCACTTTAATAGTGGCTGCCTGAACCCCGATTTCACGGTTGTAATCTTTAATTTTGGAAATAACCTCATCGGCTTTCTCAAGCACAATAAGTCTCTTTCCGGTTACCAGAGTAATATACGTGTCTGGTGTCTCTTCCACAATTTCAACCATCAGCGCATTTAACCACATGGGAGAACCATTTAACCGCGTAACCGAAATCATGCTAAGCCCCCTTGATCAGAGTGGAGGAGCAAGCTCCTCCACGCATTAAAAATTGCTAATCAGCTATTAACGTTTCAGGTTAACAACTTCCTGAAGCACTTCATCGGACGTTGTAATAATCCGTGAGTTCGCCTGGAATCCACGCTGAGCAACGATCATCTCTGTGAATTCACCTGTTAGATCCACGTTGGACATTTCAAGTTGTCCTGCAATAATAGAACCCGTACCATTCTCGGCATCATTTGCTGTTAAAGGATCAAGTGTGCCATCAGGATTGGCATTGGCTGTCATTCGGTAAAGATTACCCCCTATTTTTTCTAGACCTTCAGGGTTGACAACTTTCCCAATACCCAGTTGAGTTTCACTTTCGATTGTTCCGTCAGCCATTGTTTGGTTAATCATACCGTTTTGGCCGATTGTAAAGGAAACGACATCATCAGCAATTGTGATTGGTCCACCTCCACTGTCTAGTACGAAGAGGCCGTCAGATGTAACCAGATTACGGTCCGCATCTACGTGAAAATCCCCAGCACGAGTTAGGAATGGAACTTCCTGATCCTCCGACATCGCAACCAGAAAGAAACCATCTCCATTAATACGTAAATCTGTTGGATTGTTTGTTGTCATAGGACTTCCTGCAAGATGCAATGTGTCAATTGATCCTACAGATACACCCAAACCGATTTGCTTCGCATTCACACCACCTGTTGGAGTATCCGTTGGTGCAGTCACCCCTGCAGTGGTCTGGCTCATAATATCTTTGAACATGACACGGCTACCTTTAAAACCAACCGTATTCACGTTCGCAATATTATTACCGATAACATCAAGTTTCGTTTGAAAACCCCGCATCCCGGAAACGCCTGAGTACATTGATTTCAACATTTTTTAAAAATCCTCCCAGCCTTAATTTGGTTACCGCGTCAGTCGGTCAGCGGCATTCCGGCTCCCGAGAAGGGCCAGCCGGTCAAGAAATGATTACAGCACTATCAATCTGGGTGAATACATTATCCTTCATGCTTTCACTATCCATGGCTGTAACAACAGTACGATTTTTGACATTAACGATAAAAGCCATATCTTTCATCAAAATCAAGGATTCCTTGGCTCCTTTGGCAGCAGCCTTATCCAGTGCAGTTCCAATCTGCTGCATCTGCTCAGTCTTAAGTTCAATACCGCGCTGTTCTAGCCTTTTGGCAGCATGATTACTCAATTTAAGGAGGTTGTCTTCCAATACCTGTGCAAAAGGGCGTTCAGGTACATTGGATGCTTCTCCCGCTTTGGAGCGGTTAAGCAAATTGGGTGTAATTGGACCTGAGTACAGTTGGCCTACGGTTATGCGGTCACTCATAACATGTTTCCATTGTCTTCAGGCTGTGCTGATGGTTCTGGTTCCTTGGTTTCGTTCGTTACAGTTGAATCTGCAGCGTCCTGAACTGGAGTTTCATTTTCCTCAGCCTGTGTTGGATTAGTTACCTGAATAATTTCATCTAGCTTGATTTCGTCATTGCCCACTTTGGCGTATTGAACACCATCTCGTACGATAATGGAATCCACAATCCCCTGACGGAGGGTTCCGTTATCCTCTTTATTAGAAGAAAGCCAACTGATCTCGCGGCCAATCATACCCGATACTGTCCCAAGGGACTGATTCAAAGTCTTGAGCTGAGATGAGATATTCACCAGTTGTTCTACCGAACTGAACTGAGCCATCTGAGCGATAAATTCCTTATCTTCCATTGGCTGCATCGGATCCTGATTTTGTAGCTGAGTGATCAATATTTTAAGAAACTGATCCTTGCCTAACTCTTTTGTTGCAGCGCTTGTTGTAGCTTTATTCGCTGCCGAATAGTTAGGCCATGTATTATTGGTAGAAATCGCTTCATTAGCCATCTTTTCACCTCATTTCTGTTTAAGCCTCTGCTGTAAACGTGTCTCTTTGCAGGTCGTTTCCTTCCTCATGCTCACTGCGCCAGTTGCGTAATTCTTCCTGGATTGTTGCTGTAGTTACAGCATCATCCGATTGTTCTTCACGTTCACGTGAGCGACGTTGTTGCTGAGAATTGCTCCCTGGCTGGCGTCCACCATCCTGGTACATTTGTGACCCCAGAGAACTGTTCTGAGTAACCTCAAGTCGTTCCACTTGAATGCCTTGAGCTTGAAGCGAGCTACGCAGTTGCATCATTTGCTGTTCCAGCATGTCTTTCGCCATCGTATGCTCAGTCATAAACCGTGCAACCAATTGCCCGTTTTGCAAAGTAATTTGCACATCCAGCTTACCCAGATGCTCCGGACGTAGTGAGATAGTTGCCTCCGAAAATCCCTTTTGCTGCACGATATCCAGCTTGTTCACCACAAACTGTGTCATCTCTTTTGCAAACTGAGATGCTTGCATGACAGGTTCGGCTGGTTTACCTGCTGATGTCCCGGATGAACGTAAGGACAACTCTCCTGCCGTAATGATACTTGAATGGTCCACTTCTAGAGCTTCATTTGCAATAGGTGTTGAGTCCGTTTCCGCTGTAACTTTAATTCCAGTATTTGAAGCGGCCGCAACAAGAACTTGTGATGCCACTGAGTCTTGCTTGGACGTTTGATTTGTTGGAGCCACTTGCACAGCCTGATCCTTAGCCACCGCTAATGTATCCAGAATGGATTTAAGTTCAGTCCACCCTTTGTTAAGACTGGTGTCAACGCCAGCATCCTGCAGCTGACTTTGAAGAGATTGAAGCAGATGCTTGAATTCTGGAGCATTCTTGACAACTGTACTATCCGGCTCATTCATACCCGCAATTAACTGTGTGAGCACATCCTGCAATACAAAGCGCACTGCTGCTGGATGTTCCGCCAGATCAATTGCTGATGCTGCATTTCCCGCTTCACTTGTAGGCTCATTAGAACCATCAGCTTGAATACCAGCATTATTATCTAATTGAGCGTACATCTGCTGAATCAGACTTTGTAAATCCCCTAGTAGTGACGGATCATTTTCCAAAGCTTCATCTAGTGAATCCAAATCTGCGAATAACGAACTCAAGATATCAGTGATCGATGTTTGTTCCCCGTCTTCACTAGCTGCAAAGGTAAACATCAGCGGATTCGCTGTTAAGCTCGCTGCTGCAGCCGAACTGTTCTCAGCCGTTGCATCACCACTCAATGATTGGGCAAGAGTTTGCAAAAAATCACCAGCTCCAGCAGTTGCACCTTTGGATCCAGTTCCAGCTGTCTGTGCTGCTCCTGTTGTCTTGGCAGATGATGTGGATGCCATTTGATATACAATCGACATTTATTTTCACCTCCTCTCCGTAGTAAACAGAAGTTACTACTCTTACTTGTTACCCATTAATTTATTTAATATTTTTGCAGTCTCAACCGAATTTTCAGTCGACATATTTTCCAGCAATTGAGATCGTGTAGCATCGTCGACAGAATTCAAAATGGTCAAGGTTTTGTCCGGACTCAGCTTGTATGTTTCGAGCAACAGCTTGGCTCCACTAGAAGCTGACATGGAAGCAAACGTTTGACTAAGCTGATTTTTATCCAAGTTTTTGGAATTGGTTGTAGACGCCGTTGATGTCGTTGCAGTCTCTTTCTTTAATCGAGATTGCAGTGCATCCAGAGCCAGATCACCGGATGGTTTCGCATCCTTCATCATCATCGTGACATCAGCCGCTGTTTTTGGGTCCATCTTTTCCAGCACCTTGGTCCGTGCAGCCGATTGCATCGCACTCAGAAGCAGTACCATCTCTTCATTCGTCATATTTTGCAAAATCGGCGCGGCTTTACTAGGACTCATCTCTGCATACATCTTCGCCAAATCTTTAATTTGTTTCTGATAATCAGACTCGGTCTCTGGATTCTGCGCAGCGGTTTCAGCAGCTTTTTCCGCATCATCCAATTTCTTTTGCAAATCGCTTGCTTTCTTCGCCTCTGTGGTTGTGGCATCCTTTGCTGCTTTGAGCTCTGTTTCTTTCTCGCTTACTTGTGCCTTCAGCTTATCAATTGTCGCTTCTGCACTCTCGACCTGCTGCTCGCTCTTCTCCAGTTTCTTTTTCTCCGGATCTAGCACAGGATCAGGTACCCAGTCCTTCACGACAGGAATTTTGTTAGCTACTTCAAGCAGGTTGTTGCGAATATCTACATTAAATAGCGTGAGCAAAACACCCAACAAAACCACAGTGAACACAATTGGGATTGAAATCATCAAGAACTTTTCCCAACCGCCGCTCGACTCTTTTTCCATATCTGTGTCTTTAACAGCCATTGTTCATTTTCCTCCTTCACGAGACAACTTCGCGTCCGGCCACATCAATTCGCGCGTCCGGCTTTGGCAGCGAAGCGTACAGTAGCCATCTCGTCCAGATCGTTCTGTTCCCGGAGGAGCATCTCCTGCTGAAATTTGATTTTGGCCTTGTCTCTCGCCCCAAGCCATACTTTTTCGTCCATCATTTTGCCGTTCAGAAACGTCTGATTCCGTTGCACATTGACCTCAGCATGTCTGACATCACTGCTTTTGCGTGAGATGCACTCGTCAAGGTGATGGACATACCGTTGCATCTCCTGCAAGCTGGATACGGAAGCTGAACTTTCCGTAGCGGATTGAATGACATCAATCAGTTCTTTTTTATCATTTAATAGTTGTAAAAGATGCTCTTCCTCCGTCTGAAGTTTCCCGATGGCTGTGGATAACATCCATTCCGCTTGCGTTTTTTCATTGCTTTTCAGGTCAACAACCTTCTGGAAATGATATCGAAATTTCATCGTTTACCCATTCATCTCCTTGCAAATTCAAGAATCAAACGTTCCTGCACTTCACTCAGCGTTACTTTTTCATCAACTTTCTGCCTTGTAAAATTCCAGATGCTATCAATCTGGTCTATGGATTCATCAATGGCAGCATTTGAACCTCTTTGATAAGCCCCAATGTTGATTAAATCCTCAGATTCCTTGTACACAGCCATCAGTCTCTTCATATTATTAACGGCTTCCAGCTGCTCTTCAGGAGCAATATCCTTCATAACCCGGCTAATGCTTGCAAGCACATCAATGGCAGGGAAATGACCTTTGTTCGCGATGGACCGATTCAGTACAATATGACCATCCAATATACCTCTCACCGCATCTGCGATCGGTTCGTTCATATCATCCCCGTCGACAAGGACGGTGTAAAAAGCAGTAATCGAACCTGTGGGTCCAGTCCCTGCTCGCTCAAGCAGCTTGGGCAAACTCGCAAAAACAGAAGGAGTATATCCTCTCATTGCAGGAGGTTCCCCCACAGCAAGTCCCACTTCCCTCTGTGCCATGGCATACCGTGTAACGGAGTCCATCATCAACATGACATTCATGCCTCTATCTCTGAAATACTCCGCAATCGTAGTTGCGATGACCGCACCTTTGATTCGAATCAGAGCAGGTTGATCAGAGGTAGCCACAATAACGACGGATCGTTCCAGTCCTTCCGGACCCAGATCCCGTTCAATAAAGTCACGAACCTCACGGCCCCTCTCCCCCACCAAAGCAATGACATTGACATCTGCCGCTGTATTGCGGGCGATCATACCCATCAACGTACTTTTACCAACACCCGATCCGGCAAAAATGCCGACCCTCTGTCCTTTGCCAACCGTCAACAGACCGTCAATGGCTCTCACACCTACACTCATCGTTTCGAGTACCCGTGGACGGTCCATCGGATTCACAGGCGTGTTGGATGTGGAGTACATTGGCATTCTGGAGGGCAACAAGGAACCATCCAAAGGTTGTCCCAAGCCATCTAATACCTTGCCGAGCAATTCAGATCCAACCTGAACCCCAAGTGGTTTACCCGTTCCGACCACATCACATCCAGGACCAATGGACTGAAGTTCACCGAGCGGCATGAGCAATACTTTGTTATCCCGAAACCCGACAACCTCTGCCTGAAGAGGCTTGGCAGATTTTCCGGGGTAGATGTAACATACATCACCAATGCTAGCATCCGGACCTTCAGACTCAACCATAAGACCAATGACCTGAGTGACCTTACCGTTAATGCGAACGGGATCAAATTGTTTAAGATGTTCCATGTATCGCTGTGAGCTAAGAATCTTCATGTTGATTTTTTCGCCCCTCATCCTCAAGTGCTATGCGGATCAGTTCTTTTTTAATTTCAGCGAGCTGGGTATCAATTCTGGCATCTACACTTCCAAACGACGACCGTATAACACACCCCTTGTCTTTTACCGTAGCGTCAGGCAAAATCTGTAACTCTGCCTGAGAGTCAATTGCCATAGCCAACTCTTCACGTGCAGCCTGCACAAAAGAAAATTGCTCAGGTGCCACACATAAGGTGATCATCCCCTGTTCACGTTTGCGGGACAAACTTTGACGAATCAGTTCAAGCGTGTGTTCCGGTTCAACGGAGAGTTGTTTGTCAATCACCTTCTCAGCGATACCACAGGCGAGATCCACAAGGAAGGGCTCTGCTTCCTGAATAATCAGGTCTTTGGCAACGTAAGCTTCTTCAAGCACTCCACGGGCTTCCTTCATCATCTCTTCGATCTTCACCTGGAGATCCAGTTCGGCCTGTACTTTGCCTTCTTCAAAACCCTGCTGAAAACCTTGTGAACGAAGCGCTTCAGTCAGATGTTCATCCTGCTGACGCTGCTCCTGCCACCAGCTATCAATCTGTTCACGGGCTTCTTGAAGCAATCGCTCCGCTTCCTCCGAAGCTTCACGTACCTGCTTTTCTGCAAACTCCTTGGCATCCTCCAGCATTTCCGCAGTAAGACGTTGTGTTTCTTCGTCCACGCGTGCCTGCAGCATCTCAGCTTCGGAACCTTCAGCACGTTCACCATCTAACTCCGCATCAGACTCCTGTCCACCATAATGATGATGATTTTCGAGTCGTTTGCGGTCATCAACCGGCACATACTGGAAAGATTTAATCAAATTAGACAATGATATCATCTCCTCCACCACGAGCGATAATGATCTCACCAGCTTCTTCCAATCTACGGATCGTTCCTACGATACGGGTCTGAGCTTCCTCAACATCACGCAACCGAACGGGTCCCATGAATTCCATTTCTTCCTTGAACGTCTCGGACATCCGTTTCGACATATTCCGGAATACAGCATCCCGTACTTCTTCGCTTGCCACTTTGAGTGCCAACTGCAAATCGGCGTTGTCGATATCCCGGATAATACGCTGGATCGAACGATCGTCCACATTGACGATATCTTCGAATACAAACATCCGTTTTTTGATTTCTTCTGCGAGTTCTGGATCTTGGATTTCTAGCGAGTCGAGAATAGTACGTTCCGTACCACGGTCGACGCCGTTCAAGATCTGAACGATGGATTCGATACCACCCGCATTTGTATAATCTTGCGTAACAGTAGAAGATAGTTTCTGTTCGAGCACCCGCTCCACTTGAGAAATGACTTCTGGAGAAGTACTGTCCATAACAGCAACCCTACGTGCTACATCGGCTTGTTTCTCTTGTGGTAACGAAGACAAGATCGCTGCTGCCTGCTCAAATTGCAAATACGATAATACCAGAGCAATCGTTTGCGGACTTTCGTTCTGAATAAAGTTCAAGATTTGATTCGGATCGGCCTTACGCGCAAAGTCAAATGGTCTAACTTGCAGCGTAGCCGTCAAACGGTTAATAACTTCGAGTGCTTTTTGCGACCCGAGTGCTTTCTCGAGAATTTCTCTCGCGTACGTAATACCACCTTGAGAAATGTATTCCTGTGCGAGACAGATCTGGTGAAACTCAGACATAATCATATCTTTTTCGGAAGCATCTACTTTGCGAACGTTGGCAATTTCCAACGTCAGTTGTTCGATCTCCTCATCCCGCAAATGTTTGAAGATTTGCGCGGATACTTCCGGACCTAATGTAATCAACAAAATTGCTGCTTTTTGTCTTCCAGTCAGACCTTGACTGCTTGCCTTCGCCAATGCGTTCACCTCTATTCGTCAGCCAGCCACGTACGCAGCAGATTGACGAATTCGTCTGGCTTTTTCTTGGCCAAACTCTCCAATTGTTTGCGCACTTGACTTTCGTTCGTTACACTGTCCAACGTAATGGACGGAAACTCTGTTGCTACCGGAAGAGGAATGTCCTCTTCTTCTATTTCGTTCTGTTTGCGACGACGGCGCACTAACAAAATAACAACCGTTGCAATCAATGCTGCCACCAGTGCTCCTATGCCCCACATCATTCCGGTGGAAAGCTGGAAGCCTGTATTGGTTGCCGCAGCAGTCTGGAAACCTTGAGACATTACCGAAACTTTTTTGGCCAAATCTGCGTCACTTATTACAGTGCCTGAGTCCGCCAATGATGCACGAACAATGTTAACCAAAATATTTTCAATTGCATCGTGAACCGGTGCTTGTATTTCTGTTTGTCCTGCCGGTGGTTCAACCGCGACGTTAATGGTTAAATCTTTTACAGTATATGGACTGGAAATGATATCTTTAACAATTCGGTTGACATCGTAGTTTTTAGTGCTAGATGTTTCTTCAGAGGTTGAATTTCCAGATGCATCCGATGACGGATAACCCGGAACTTCCTCTTGGCCTGTGCCAGCAACACCACCTGTCGGGTTGCTTGCCCCAGTGTAGCTTTTTTGAATCTCTTGCACACTGATCTCGATGCCTTTCATATTATCTACATCGACCGGTGTAACCAGGTTTTCTTTCCGTGTTTCCTTGTCAAAATTAAGCTTGGAAGCAACCAGAACATTAACATTCTCGTCACCCACAATCTGGGAAAGAAATTGTTTCACATTATTGCGAACATCATTTTCGAATTTCTTCTGTAACGCCATGTTCTCTTGGACTTCAGAAGACAATCCCCCGCTACCACCTCGGGCCGTCGGAATCAGTTCCGCTTCATCCGTGTTCGTTATTGTTATGTTTTCAATAGGTAGATTCGGAATGGCTGTCTTGACCAAATTAAAATATCCATCTACCGCAGCCTGATTGGGGTGATAACCCGGTTTAAACTGCAAGGCCACTGATGCTGATGCTTTATCCTGTTCTTCCAGGCCAGCAAAGATATTATCTTTTGGCATATTGACCAGTACTTTAGCATCCTGTATGCCTTGCATCCGTTGAAGCAGCTGCTCCACTTCTCCGTTCAATGCGTTGTTATACTTCACATCGAACTCTTTATCCGTCATCCCGATTGGAGATGATGACTCCTCGAATGACTTATATCCTAATGAACCGTTCTGAATAATTCCTTGTGATCCGATATTTACTTTTGCAATAGCAACATCCGTGCTCGGTACAGATATAGTCTTGCCGTCTGCACTTAATTTGTATGGAATACTGGATGAATCAAGATAACTAATGACGCCTGCGGAGTCACTTGCATTCAAATCCGTGAAAGCAACTTCATATTCCGTCTTTGACAATTGCATGGTTAGTACAACTGCAGCCAAAATTAAAAACAGGAAGGTGGAAATAAATAATACTTTTTGCTTTTTGCTGAAACTATTCCAATACTGGGATGCCTTATCCCTGTACTGGGCAATTCTCTCATTCACTCTGTCACCCCATCCGAAACTTTGCTTGGTCTGTCCTTCCGCAATCTCTATAGGTTCTAAAGTTTAACGGTCAGGAGCAGCATTGCAGCTGCTTGTTGTAGTAATCAGCGCTGTTGTCGAAGCGCATGTAAGCCATTTTATAATTGCGTACGCATAATCTCCTGATATGCTTCGACTACTTTGTTTCGGACTTGAGTCGTAAGTTGAAGACTCAGCAGAGCCTGTTCAGAAGCGATCATCACCTGATCAACGTTCGCTTTTCCAACCAGGAATTGGTTTGACATTTCATGTGCTTGGGTCTCCTGTGCAGCTACAGACCCTAGCGCATTCTGTAGGTATGTACCGAAGCTCTCAATGGTTTCGGCTGGTGTAGATGGTTTACTTTGTGCCGTACTTTGCATCTGAAGCGGTTGAATCCCCTGTGTGCTAAACATGTTGTTCTGAATCATTAATGTCCCTCCCTTTCATCTGTGTTCTTTGATTTTATGAACATTTCCACCTTTAGCCGTTAACTAGGCTCTTCCAATTTCCAATGCCTTGGATATCATCGCTTTGGTTGAGTTCAAAGCTGTGACGTTTGCTTCATATGATCGTGAAGCTGAGATCATATCCACCATTTCTTTCGCGATATCGACGTTAGGCATGTACACGTACCCTTCAGCGTTGGCATCCGGATGTGAAGGATCATAGACCGGTTTCAGTGGCGACTGATCTTCACGAATCTCTGATACTCGAACTCCCTCTCCAGACCCACTGCTTTTCATCTGATTTTGAAGCAAACTGTTGAAGGAAGTCTTGTTGGGCTCAAGTACAACCATCTTGCGCTTGTAAGGAACCGCCTCGCCGTTGGTTACACTCGCGCGCGTCGTCTCTGCGTTGGCAATGTTGGAAGATATAACGTCCATCCGCAAACGCTGAGCTGTTAGAGCCGATGCACTGATACTGAAACTGTTACTGATATTCACCTAAGTTATCTCCCTTCGACTCCAACACGCATCATTTTAATCTGTTCATTCACTTGCTGAATATAAGCGTTGTAACGCAGCTGGTTCTCCGCCAGAAGACTCATCTCTTTGTCTACATCGACGTTGTTCTGGTTGTTATTCATGGAGGTTGACTGGTCCATATTAACTACAGGTGTAGGTATGGAAGAGGAAGGACCTATGACAAAATGCCTTGAATCCGTTACTTTTCCTTTAAGAACAGGCATATCTCCATTCATTTTTTCCTGTAGCATTTCTTCAAAAGCAACGTCCGAACGCTTAAAATATGGGGTGTCCGCATTCGCAATGTTGTCAGCAATCGTTCGTTGTCTAATGTTGGAGGCATCGAGTGCACCTTGTAGCCTTTGAAAACTAATATCATTCAAAAGATTCATAATCGCCCTCCTCTCTTTAGAAATTATGGAAATAGATTCAATCTTTTTCCGTCAGGATGCTTATGTTTTTTCGACAAAAAACATTCGCTTTTACACGGTTTTCTAGGACTTAAGTAGAATTAACTCTGATGTTGTCGTATAACATAAGTTTCTTCGAGATTGGGATATATTACAATAAGAAAAAAGCCCTATCTTTTCTGAAAGACAGAGCTTTTTGTGTATTTTCTGCAAATTATGAATTTTTTCGTAAATGTCGGGGCCCAAAACAAAAATAAGCTTAAGTGCTCGATATGAGCTCTTAAACATTCTTAAAATTTATACTCTGCTTCAACACATTTGAGCACATCATAATAATACATACAAGGGATTCATCGAAAAGCTTCAAACGATTTCCAGTTAGAAATATTTACCGATATAATAAGCTTTCTTATTAATTCATCTACACTCTTTGAACTTCAATGAAATAGATAATTGACAAAATATCGATATTACATTATTTGATTTTACTGAATTTCCCCAACACTTTTTTAACATTTATATCTTGTATGCAGATTTTGATGAAACGATATTTTTTTGTCACATCCGCAATGAAATCCAATTCATATTTTGCACATTTGCGCAAACTCATCTTCTCTTGTTAATTAAACCGATAACCAGACTTGGAAAAAATAAATCCTTTTATTGGCATTTTTAGAACTATAAATTATTAGCTCCCACTATACCGATAATCTTAAATTCATTATATCTGCGGCACAAGTCCTAGATTATCTTTCGTCTTATAACAACTCCATCTCTTTTATCGGTTGTAATCCAGCATTATATTAGGTTATAACAAAAATAAACGGCATACAGATGGGTTCAATAAAGTCTACTACAGTCAGAACCAGGACCGGTTATCCTATATCCCTGTAGTCTTTTAACCTTTATTGATCCATAATGTATACCGTCATTCTACTTCCAATACACTTTGAACAGAGCATTACATCTATGTTACAAGATATATTGACTTAAATCACGATCAAGTGCAATGTCATTCAATTTCTCACGTACATATTCCGGAGTGATTATCATACGCTCCAGCGTAAGCTCTGGTGCTTCAAAAGACAGATCCTCAAGAAGTTTCTCCAGAATAGTATGCAGGCGCCGTGCACCGATATTTTCGGTATTCTGATTCACGGACTCAGCCAGCTTGGCAATCTCACGAATAGCATCATCCGAGAACTCAATCTCAATATTCTCCGTACGCAGCAAATCCACATACTGCTTGGTTAACGCATTTTTAGGTTCCGTGAGGATTGATACAAACTCATCAAGCGTCAGGCTGTTCAGTTCTACACGGATTGGGAAACGCCCCTGGAGCTCTGGAATGAGATCCGAGGGTTTCGCTACGTGAAATGCACCGGCTGCCATAAACAGGATGTAATCCGTTTTGACAGGACCATACTTTGTCATTACCGTAGACCCTTCCACGATTGGCAAAATATCACGCTGTACACCTTCACG
Organism: Paenibacillus sp. FSL W7-1088; assembly: GCF_037969855.1. Taxonomy (NCBI): domain Bacteria; kingdom Bacillati; phylum Bacillota; class Bacilli; order Caryophanales; family Paenibacillaceae; genus Paenibacillus; species Paenibacillus sp. FSL W7-1088. The sequence goes on along the minus strand of NZ_CP150216.1, from coordinate 2,601,124 downwards.
GGATACATCGGGGCCGCTACCACGTCCTTGACTGGCCACTTTATCAATTTCGTCAATGAATATGATACCTGTCTGTTCCGCCCGGCGAATGGACTCCTGAGTAACATCATCCATATCGATCAACTTGCCCGCTTCTTCCTGAATGAGCACTTTGCGGGCTTCCTTAATCGCCAGTTTACGTTTCTTGGTACGACGAGGCAATAAACTGCCAAACATCTCCTGCATGTTCATCCCCATCTGATCGTTCCCTTGACCTGCGAACATGTCCATCATGTTAGGCGCGGTATCTTCCACATCAATCTCGATAACGTCATCTTCCAGTTTGCCAGATAACAAATCGAATTTGATTTTGCGTCGACGCTCAGCCACTCCCGTATCCGGTTCTTGCTCATCGGTTTCTGGCGTGTTGCTGCCATTATTGCCAAAAATCATTTCGAACGGATTCCGCTGATTTTTGGATTTGGATTGTGAAGGGGCCAAAATATGTACAATCCGCTCATTGGCAGCCTCTTCCGCTTTGTCCTTGACCTTTTCAGTACGTTCCAGCTTGACCATCCGCAGCGATGTTTCAATCAAATCACGAATCATAGATTCCACGTCACGGCCAACATAACCCACTTCCGTGAACTTCGTAGCCTCGACCTTGACGAATGGGGCTCCTACCAACTTAGCCAGTCGGCGTGCAATCTCTGTTTTACCGACACCAGTAGGTCCAATCATCAGAATATTTTTAGGTACAATATCATCTTGGGTATGTTCGGGCAAAAGGCTACGGCGATAACGATTGCGAAGGGCGACCGCTACCGATTTTTTAGCCTGTTTTTGACCTACAATGTACTTATCAAGCTCTGTAACGATTTGTCTTGGCGTTAATGCTTGAGTATTCATATAGCTTCCCTCCTACCAGTATGCGAACCTTGTTTATGCGATAGAATGTTATAAATTTTACCTACAAGGACAAAGAATCTCCACGAAGTAACTGGAGCCGATTTAATCATCATGCCCCATAACGGGAGATTGCTTTCCTTACAACTCTTCAACAATTATATTATTGTTGGTATATACACATAACTCTGAAGCAATCTGGAGTGATTCACGAGCAATGTCTTTTGCTTCCAAATCCACCGCATGACGTTTTAACGCACGTGCAGCAGATAGGGCGAAGTTTCCTCCTGAACCAATGGCAATAACATCATCATCCGGCTCGATAATTTCGCCCCCACCCGAAATCAGCAGCATACCCGTTTTATCCATAACAATAAGGAGTGCCTCCAATTTGCGCAAGATCCGATCCTGCCGCCAATCCTTGGCAAGCTCTACAGCTGCGCGCTGCAGATTACCATGGTGCTCCTCCAGCTTGCCTTCGAATTTCTCAAACAAGGTAATGGCATCCGCTACGGAACCGGCAAAACCGGCTACAACCTGCCCACGATATAAACGTCTTACCTTTTTGGCTGTATTTTTCATCACAACACTTTGCCCCATGGTTACCTGACCATCACCGGCAATGGCTGCTTTGCCATTATGACGAACTGCACAGATCGTTGTAGCATGAAATGACATATCCATGATATCAGCCTCCTCCCACGATTAATTTACACGCGTTCCGGAACGGTTAGACCTTCTGCTGCTGCAAAACGGGCAATGCCATCCAGTGCACGCTGCGCAAGTGCTTCATTTTTTTCCTTTTTGTTGCGTATTTTAGTTTCCAGCTTTGGCAGCAATCCGAAGTTTGCGTTCATGGGCTGGAAGTGTTTGAAATCAGCTGTTGTAATATACTGTGCCATACTGCCCAGCGTGGTCTCCACAGGCAATACCACCAGTTCCTGCCCAAGCGCTGCTTTGGCCGCATTCATACCCGCGATTAAACCGGATGCCGCAGATTCAACATACCCTTCTACTCCCGTCATTTGACCTGCAAAGAACAGGTTCGGACGCTCTTTGAACTGATACGTTGGACGAAGCAGTTTAGGAGAATTGATAAATGTATTACGGTGCATTACGCCATAACGGACGAATTCCGCATTATCAAGTCCTGGGATCAAAGAAAATACACGCTTTTGTTCTCCCCATTTCAGATGCGTCTGGAATCCTACCAGATTATACAGTGTTCCTGCCGCATTGTCCTGTCTAAGCTGAACAACAGCATGAGGCAGTTCTCCAGTATGCGGATTGACAAGTCCTACAGGTTTCATTGGGCCAAACAAAGCTGTTTGTTTACCACGTTTCATCATGACTTCAATTGGCATACAGCCTTCGAAATAAATTTCTTTCTCAAACTCTTTCAGTTGAGCCACTTCCGCTGTGATCAATGCTTCATAGAACACATCGAATTCCTCTTCTGTCATCGGACAGTTCAAGTATGCTGCTTCGCCTTTATCATAACGTGAAGCCAGATAAACTTTATTCATATCAATGGAATCTTTTTCGATAATTGGCGCAGCCGCATCATAGAAGTAAAAGTATTCTTCACCCATAAGTGCCTTGATTTGCTCGGACAATGCGGGTGAAGTCAAAGGCCCCGTTGCAACTACAACGATTCCGTCTTCAGGCAAAGAAGTCAACTCTTCATTGACAACTTCGATGAGTGGATGCTGATGAAGCGTAGATGTGATCTCACCTGAGAATCCGTCCCGGTCCACTGCAAGTGCTCCACCTGCCGGAACGGCATGACGGTCTGCTGCACCCAAGACCAGAGAATTAAGCATTCTCATTTCTTCCTTCAATACACCGACTGCGTTGGTCAACCCATTGGCACGAAGCGAGTTGCTGCACACCAGTTCTGCAAATTTATCTGTATGGTGAGCCGGCGTTTTCACAACCGGTCTCATCTCGTATAGTTTTACGCGCACACCACGACTTGCGATCTGCCAAGCTGCTTCTGTTCCTGCGAGCCCGGCACCAATAACGGTTACTTGTTGTTCATTCGTCAAAATCATTTACCCCCATTAAGCTAATCCGCTCATTCTTCTTCCGGTTCCTCTACCGGCTCTTGATGATCACATGAAGTACACTGCAATCGTGTTCCCTGTTTGTTCCGCTTCTCAATCATTAGTGAGCCACAACTTGGACATGGTTTCGCTGACGGTTTATCCCATGATACAAAATCACATTCAGGATATTTGTCGCAACCATAGAAAATACGTCCCTTTTTACTGCGGCGTTCAACCACATGCCCTTCCTTACACTTCGGACAAGTTACACCGATATCCTTAATGATCGGTTTGGTATTCCGGCAATCCGGAAATCCGGAACATGCGAGAAACTTGCCGAAACGGCCCAGCTTATAAACGAGCGGTTTGCCGCACTTCTCACATATTTCATCCGATACTTCATCTTCAATCTCGATTTCTTTCATTTCTTCTTCTGCAAACTCAAGCCGTTTCTCAAAAGATTCGTAGAATTCTGCGAGTACTTTGACCCAATCCTCCGACCCTTCCTCCACATGGTCAAGATCACCTTCCATGTTGGCGGTGAACTCCACATTCAGGATCTCCGGGAAAAACTCCTCCATCTGTTCGATGACGAGTTCGCCCAATTCCGTTGGCATGAACTTCTTCTCTTCAATGGCAACATATCCACGCTTCTGAATGGTCTCCAGCGTTGGCGCATATGTACTCGGACGCCCTATGCCCAGTTCCTCAAGTGTTTTAACCAACCTTGCTTCCGTATAACGTGGCGGCGGCTGTGTAAAATGCTGTTTCGGCTCAATTTCCCGATTCTCCAGCACATCTCCATTTTTCAGCGGAGGCAGCAGACGATCTTCTTCCGTTGTGCCGTCATCATTACCTTCTACATATACCTTCATGAATCCTTGGAAACGAACCTTCGAACCAGCTGCCCGGAAAATTGTATCTCCTGCAGCAATGTCCACGGAGAGTGTATCCAGAACGGCAGATGACATCTGGCTCGCTATAAAACGTTCCCAAACCAGTTTGTACAACCGGAATTGATCACGACTCATAAACGATTTAATGGAATCCGGATCACGCAAAATTGACGTTGGACGAATCGCTTCATGCGCGTCTTGGGCATTGGCTGCTTTTTTGGAATAGTTTCTAGGCGTCTCTGGTGCAAATGGCTCACCGTACTTGCCAATAATGTATTCCTTGGCTTCTTCCTGAGCCGATGCTGCAATTCGGGTAGAGTCCGTACGCATATACGTAATGAGACCGACTGTGCCTTCTTTTCCGAGGTCTACCCCTTCATACAGCTGTTGGGCGACAGACATCGTCTTGGAAGCTCTGAAATTCAATTTACGCGCTGCTTCCTGCTGCAAGGAACTCGTTGTAAACGGAGCAGAAGGGTTACGGCTGCGTTCCTTCTCTTTAACTTCTTTGACTGTAAAAGAAGCGCCCTCGATCTGTTTTAAAATGGCCTGTACTTCTGCCTCACTGCCAAGTTCGGTCTTGGTGCCGTTTAACTGATGGAATTTGGCTTCAAACGGATTTCCGTCCGCTGTCAGTTTGGCAGTAATGCTCCAGTACTCTTCCGGTTCAAAATCATTAATTTCGTTTTCACGATCCAAAATGATTTTGACAGCCACGGACTGAACGCGGCCAGCGGACAATCCTTTTTTGACTTTCTTCCATAATAATGGACTAATTTTATATCCTACGAGCCGATCCAGAATACGTCTTGCCTGCTGTGCGTTAACCAGATCCATATTGATCTTGCGCGGCGTTTTGAACGCATCTTTGACAGCCTGTTTCGTAATTTCATTAAATACGACTCGGCAATCGGCAGTTTCATCCAATTCAAGTGCATGGGCCAAATGCCAAGCAATAGCCTCACCTTCGCGATCCGGGTCAGCTGCGAGATACACTTTTTTCACTTTCTTTCGTGCATCCTTCAGTTCTTTCAAAATTGAACCTTTGCCGCGGATCGTAATATATTTCGGATTAAAATCGTTTTCTACCTCAACGCCGATCTGACTCTTTGGCAAATCGCGTACATGTCCCATCGAAGCTTTCACGATGAACTTGCTGCCTAAATATTTGCCGATCGTCTTCGCCTTTGAGGGCGACTCCACGATTACGAGTGCATCCGCCATAGGTTCATCCTCCTCTCAGTCATGAAACTGCTGCTTGTTTCTATGATTCATACTTCATCAGCAGCAGGACTAACTTCCGCTAATAATCTATTTTCACATGCTGCCTTGATCGCAGCATCGTCATACCCTTGCGTATTTAGTTCCAGGTAATTGGCTAATCTGCTTTTTTATGATTAAAGATAACAGAACTGAATGCAAATGTCCAAAATCCCAGTTGAGCTGTTCCACAAGTTGATCCAGTGATTGTTCTTCCTGCTCTAACAGATAAATAACACGTTCTTCATCTGAAGATAGTTTTACGACAGGGAATATTCCTTGATTCGAAGTTTCACTACTTTCCGCCGAACGTCCTCTATTGTAAGGAAGTTGCTCCGCATTTGGCAAGTCCAATCGAAACTCTTCCAATAAATCTGTGGCACATGTCACCAATTTTGCTCCCTGACGAATCAGATTGTGCGAGCCTCGGCTTTTGGGAGATGTAATGGGACCTGGGACTGCAAAGACGTCTCTTCCCGCTTCGAGTGCAGCATCTGCAGTAATGAGTGATCCGCTTCGGATATCAGCCTCAACGACTAGCGTACCGAGGGTTAACCCTGCAATGATTCGATTACGTTCAGGGAATAACCCCTGACGCGCCCCTGTTCCCGGAGGATATTCTGACAAAAGCAGCCCTGTTTCGGCAATTCGTTCGGCAAGACTTGTATTTTCGGGAGGATAAATGTTGTCAATTCCTGTCCCAAATACCGCAATTGTTTTGCCGTTTGCACGAAGAGCCGCATCATGACATACGCTATCTATTCCTCTAGCAAGCCCGCTTACAATGGTCAGCCCTGCCTTGCATAATTGCTCGGTCAGTTTTTCACCAATTTTACGTCCGTATACAGTGGGCATGCGGGTTCCTACCATTGCAATGGATTGAGCGTGCAAGAGATTTAGATCTCCGCGACCATACATTACCCAGGGTGGCTGAACGGTTTCCTTCATTAATATGGGGTAATTCTGATCCAGATAGGTAATGACCTCAATTCCCTGTCTATAAACACGCTCTTGTTTCTGCTCAATCCAGTCGATATTGAATTGCTTGGTTAGACGGTCAGCCTGATCCTTGCGTAAACCCGCGGCAATCCAATCCCCTTCTTTATAATCCAGAAAATCTGTCAGTTGATGTTGTCCTGATAGCAGTTTCGAGATTGTTTTCTTACCAATACCATCCGTTTCATGCAGTCCAATCAAAATCCATCTCTCTTCCATAATCAGAAACCTCCCATAACGGGAAGAAAATCTTCCCTCATATTGTGTGATAAGTGACAACGGATTGCAAGCGTTTACTCTTACAGGCTGACAACAGCTTCCTTTTACACCCGTAAAAAAACGCAAAAAAGCAACCCTTCGCCCTGTTCAGGACAAAAGGTTGCTTACCTTTTCCGCATTATCAATAGTCGGCTCACCAGAAAAATAAATTTCCTGCACCGTTTCTTCTATTATAACGAAAAAAGAATTAGTGTGTCGTGCACAAATTCAGAATTCCGCGTTCTTCAAGTACGCTCACAAGAGTCGAGCCCATTTCAGCTGGCGTTGGAGCAACTTTGATTCCGCAAGATTCCAGTTTCGCAATTTTTTCTTTGGCTGTACCTTTACCACCAGAGATAATAGCACCCGCATGACCCATACGTTTGCCTGGAGGCGCCGTAACCCCACCGATAAATCCAACTACCGGTTTGGTCATGTTTTCGCGTACCCACTCTGCAGCATCTTCTTCAGCCGTACCACCGATTTCACCGATCATGATGACCGCATGTGTCTGCGGATCTTCATTGAACCGTTTCAGGATATCAATGAACTCGGAGCCTTTAACCGGGTCGCCACCGATTCCCACAGCAGAAGATTGTCCAATTCCACGTGCAGACAATTGATGAACAGCTTCATACGTGAGTGTTCCACTACGGGAAACCACGCCAACGTGACCAGGCATATGAATATAACCCGGCATGATGCCAATTTTGCATTCACCTGGTGTAATAACGCCAGGACAGTTTGGTCCGATCAGAACGGTATCTTTGCCTTCCATGAAACGGTCAACCTTGACCATATCAAGGACCGGAATACCTTCGGTAATACAGATCACGAGATCCAGCTCTGCGTCCACAGCTTCCATGATGGAATCCGCTGCAAATGCCGGAGGAACGTAGATGACGCTCGCTGTTGCGCCAGTAGCTTCCTTCGCTTCCTGTACTGTATTAAACACCGGCAGACTGACTACTTTGCCATCTTCCAGCGTGATATCAACATTGGTTCCGCCTTTACCCGGTGTAACGCCGCCTACCATCTGGGTTCCGTAGTCCAATGCGCCCTTCGTGTGGAACATTCCCGTTGAACCCGTAATGCCTTGCGTAATGACTTTTGTATTTTTATCAATCAAAATACTCACGTTGCTTCACATCCTTACGGTTATTTTTCAAGTGCCGGACAGCTCCGGAACTAAGGCAGCAATTTGCCCAGGAATGAACTTATTTTACGAGGGCAACAATTTTCTGTGCACCATCGGCCATGGAATCGGCAGGAACGATATTCAGGCCAGATTCACCCAAAATACGTTTGCCAAGCTCCACGTTAGTTCCTTCAAGACGAACAACCAGCGGTTTAGTCAGGCCCAGCTGCTTCGCTGCTTCAACAACACCATTGGCAATGACATCACAACGCATAATGCCTCCAAAAATGTTAACGAAGATACCCGCCACTTTGGCGTCAGACAAAATGATTTTGAAAGCTTCGGTCACTTTCTCTGTTGTAGCACCGCCCCCAACATCGAGGAAGTTGGCCGGGTCGCCGCCATAGTATTTGATGATATCCATCGTCGCCATCGCAAGTCCCGCACCATTGACCATACAGCCGATGTTGCCATCAAGTGCTATGTAGCTCAGGTCGTATTTGGAAGCTTCGATTTCTTTTTCGTCTTCTTCATCCAGGTCACGCAGTTCCAGAATGTCTTTGTGACGGAACAAGGCGTTGGAATCAAAATTCAATTTTGCATCCAGCGCGATAACGTTTCCATCTCCGGTAACAACGAGTGGATTGATCTCGGCAATGGAGCAATCTTTTTCGACAAATGCTGTGTACAACGCAAGCATAAACTTAACTGCTTTGTTCACCAACTCATTCGGAATACGAATGCTGTACGCCAGTTTACGTGCCTGGAACACTTGCAATCCAATTGCAGGGTCAATAATTTCTTTGAAAATTTTCTCAGGTGTAGCTTCAGCTACTTCTTCGATCTCTGTACCGCCTTCTTCGGAAGCCATCATTACGACGCGGCCTGTGGCACGGTCCACAACAACACCCACATAATACTCTTTGCGGATGTCGCACCCTTCTTCAATCAGAAGACGCTTCACTTCTTTACCTTCAGGTCCAGTCTGGTGTGTTACCAATACTTTTCCCAAAATTTCGGATGCATAAGCACGAACTTCGTCGATACTTTTCGCTACTTTCACACCGCCGGCTTTCCCCCGGCCACCTGCATGAATTTGCGCTTTGACTACAGTCACCGGACTGCCCAGTGCCTCTGCGGCCGCAACCGCTTCATCGACTGTATAAGCAACCTTTCCGTTTGGAACGGTGACTCCATACTGTTTCAGTACTTCTTTTCCTTGATATTCATGGATATTCATTCTCGAATCCTCCTATCAACATGACTGCAACAAGGCGGGTTGGTAGACTAACAAAAGACAAATGTTGACTATTTTCACTTAAACCCAATTCATTGTAACATGTTTTTAAAACGCTTTCCTTAAAAAAGTAATGGTTAATAGACAGTATTTTGATATGGGTATGATCCCATATTGTGAATGCTTGGATATTAATGGAAAAACCTCGGCTAATAAGCCAAGGTTTCTAATAGTAATACAACGATGCAGTTTATTTTCTGGCTTCTTTGGTGTTGGTCTGATGGACTTTCTCCAGAAGCCCCTTGAACTGTCCCAGTAAAGATTCAAACTCTGAACTGTTCAGACATGCATCTTCCCGGATCGCTTCAGGTATAGACAAGGCTTTATGGCGAAGTTCCCGCCCGGCGTCGGTAAGTGTAATCAATACTTTTCGTTCATCCTGAACTGAACGTTCGCGATGAATAAGTCCCGCTGACTGCAAACGTTTCAGAAGAGGTGTCAAAGTCCCAGAATCGAGGTAAAGTGCCTCTCCGATTTCCTTAACCGTACATTCTTCACGTTCCCACAATACCATCAAGACCAGGTATTGAGAATAGGTTACACCAAGCACCTCAAGGTAGGGCTGGTACATCTTCGTAATTTCACGTGAACAAGCGTATATGGCAAAGCATAATTGATTATCCAGCTTCAAACTTTCATTCTGCATATATCTGTCTCACCTACCTATTGTGCATTCTATATTTCTTATAATTGAGGCTTACAACTGTTATAACCGCTATAATTCGCGAATTATAAGGAGCCCTTCATCTATCTTATCATAAATTAGAAAAAAAACAGAATAATTGAGCACAAATGATTTTACTTTTCTATTTAATAGTGATAAATTTAATTGTATAAAATATAATTTGAGACATAGATGATCAAAATCATATGACTTCTTAACAAAAAACTATTGATTGTTGAAACAGCTCAACCAGCTTCTACATTCTTTTTTCCCAACAGCGCGACATTGATTCAGAACTGAACATTCTATACATCTGCTAGAAACTTCATGCGGTAACTGTAAACAATCCAGGAGTCAGGGAATGATATACAACAGCTATGACGATGACGGGTTGACGCCCTGATTTCTTTTATATAAAATGCTTGTTAGAAGCTGAGGAAGCACCTTAATTCGTAGACTGGCCCGTATTATGCGCGCCAAGGACGAAGTGAGGTGTTTCTTTTATTATGTACGGAAAACTGCATAGTGCCTGTTTATATGGAATTGACGGCGTTTTGATTGAAGTGGAAACAGATTTGTCGAATGGTCTACCCCAGACGTCTATTATCGGATTGCCGGATTCGGCTATTCGTGAAGCGGTTGAACGCGTTCGTGCCGCTATAAAAAACTGTGGCTATCAGTATCCGCTGCAGCGGATTACGATTAATCTGGCTCCTGCCGATTTGCGAAAGGAAGGATCTTCTTTCGATCTTGCCATTGCTATTGGTTTACTGACAACAAGTGGTCAGCTGGTACTTCCTGCACAGGAACGGACATTGGTGGTGGGTGAGCTGGCATTGGACGGTTCAGTGAGATCTGTGCCTGGTATTTTGTCCATGGTCGATTTGGCGAAACGGCAAGGCTTTACCTCTGTTCTTCTGCCCGCCGATAATCTGGAAGAGGCTTCGTTGATTCGGGGTATACGGGTATATGGCATTCGTCATTTGCAAGATATCGTACCTGAACAGGAAACGAATTCAAAGAACAAGGAAGGACGGCTACAGAATACCAGGCCTGTTGTTTTAAAAAATTACACCCATCTGTCTGCTCTGAATCCCAATGTCGGTGATATGGAGCGACGTGAGGGTCCAATGCGATCTCCGTCGTTGGACGATGATTATAGTGATGTTTTGGGACAGCATCATGTGAAGCGTGCACTCCTGATTGCCGCAGCAGGCATGCACAATATTTTGCTCGTCGGACCACCAGGAACAGGGAAAACCATGTTAATTAAACGACTACCTACAATTCTCCCACCGTTGTCCGAAGACGAAGCGCTGGAAGTCACCAAAGTGTTAAGTGCTGCTGGCAAGCTTAAAGATACCTCGAATGTTCTCATCGCGGACAGACCCTTTCGCTCTCCACACCATACGATCTCCACTTCAGGTCTAATTGGAGGCGGCGGCATCCCCAAACCGGGCGAGGTAAGTCTTGCTCACCGGGGGATATTGTTTCTGGATGAGCTGCCTGAGTTTCAGCGGCAAGTCCTAGAAGTGTTAAGACAACCATTGGAGGATCGTAAAGTCACCATTAGCCGGGCAAGAGCTGCCTTCACATTTCCAGCACAATTTATGCTCGCCTGCTCTATGAATCCCTGTCCTTGCGGATATCTCTCTGCCCAATCGGAGGATCAGCGCTGTATATGCAGTCCTGCTCGTGTTGCCGCCTACCGTGCCAAAATCTCGGGACCTCTGCTAGATCGCATCGACCTTCAGGTCGAAGTTCCTCCCCCAGGCGAGTGGCGCAAGGCAGGCGCTTCTCCTTCATCTGCGGAAATGCAGTCCAAAGTCATTCATGCTCATCATATTCAGGCCGCACGATATGCGAATCGTTCTGTTCGCTGGAACAGCCAGCTATCAGGTACCCTTCTGCGTCGAACGATCCGTCTGCCTGAAGAAGCTGACCAACTGCTTCAGCGGACACTGCAAACACTGAATCTGAGCATGCGTGCACATGATCGAATTATTAAGATGGCCCAGACAATCGCAGACTTGGATCATGATGGCGTCATTTTGACAGCTCATGTGGCTGAGGCGATTCAGTATCGTCAACTGGATTTGAATTTATTTTGAGCGAGGGTCATCCAGGCAATAAAGGCTATTAGGGCAAGGCTATAAGGGGAAATACGTGCCTCACCTTTAAGCATCATGAAAGGTTCAAGCGAGATATCTGTAGATTTCAAATTCAAGGTTAACTATTTTCACAAATTAAATACCCCTGCATATATATCCTCTTTATAAAAGAAGAATGCATACGTGCAGGGGCTTGGCATATAACATCACGTTCGGAAGTATAGCGAACAAGATATCAATTATTCAAATATAGTCAGCTTGTCCTTGGCTGGTGTACGTTCTTTGGCAGAAGGAATAACCTCCGGATACCCCATGTAAACCATGCCGATAATTTTTTCTCCAGCCTGAATGCCAAGGGACTTCCGGAATTTGGGTCCATACAGGAAAGGCTTGGTTACCCAGAACGTTCCGATGTCTTCACTCCATGCAGCGAGTAGGAAGTTCTGTACCAATGCACTCACTGCAGCAAAATCTTCATCCCAAATATTCTGGCGCGGATCTTCTTCCATAACGACAAGCATGACGGAAGGGACCTGTTTGATATTGGCAGAGAACTTGTTATCCTCTCCCATCTCTGCATCAATAGCGTCTGCGAGCTTGTTCAGTCCACTTCCGCTAAACAATAAAAACCGCCACGGCTCACGCAATTTATGATTGGGTGCCCATACGGCTGTATCTAACAAATCAATAATCTGCTGTGTGGGAACAGCTTCTTTTTTAAACTTTTTGACGGTACGACGATTTTGAATGGCTTCTCTTACAACGTTACCCGTTTGAGTAGATTTACTCATGACCATGCCTCCCAGGTTATAAAAAATTATCCATGACCGCAGTTCAAGCCTGCGGTGTGAATCGACTCATTTATGAAAAATCAAACGGTGCAGCAAAACTGGATTACCCTCTTGATTATACACTGATCTGTTCATTGGATTCAAAGGAATGCGGATAACATTATTTCGTTCTGATTATTTCGGATGCAAAAAGGCGACTTCGACTCTTCCCCCACGGAGGGATTCTTAGAGTCAACGTCGCCTTTCTTCATTATAAATAGCTATTTAATCAATAAGGGTATGATCCTGCTCCTTCATATTTCCCATTCACAAAATCCATTTTGTTTATTTTTTCTTGGTTGCCGGCGATATCCGTGCTGAAATACTCCACTGTTTTGACATCAGGAGCATAAATTTTTATTGGTCCGGTAAACGTGATCCATTGCCCGCCATTGATTCTGTACTGGGTCATCTTCAAGCCAGATCCGTTAACTTCATCCGTTGCCTTTAACTTAAAATTAAAACCATTAATATATTGTTTTCCGTTAGATACCTCTGTTAGAGGAATTAAGGCATATTTGGTTATAGGCGCGGTTTTGTCCACATTACTCTTGAGAATAAAATCAAAATTATTGTTAGGTCCTTTGACCAAAGTTACCCTAATCGTTTGCTTGATATAACCATCCGCTTCGACAGAGATTGTGCTTGGTCCCGGAAGCTGCTGTTTCATCGTATACTTACCTTGTTTGTCTGTTGTTGTCTGTAAACCATTGATTGTCACTTTGGCGCCTATGATCCCCTTTCCACTCTCATCGATCACCACGCCGTTTACAGCTGCAGCCTCTTGCAGATAGAAATTCAATTTATTCGTAGTTCCATAGGATACTGTCACATATTTCGTGTACGGAACATAGTCATTCGCATTGACCTCAACATCAATGTTTGTGGTTTGATATGCGTTAATCCCCGTGATGGCGTAGTTGCCATCCTTGTCTGTTTTAATTGTTTGGCTTACCGTTGTAGCTTTTACAATTGCACCCACAATAGGTTTGCCCGATTGGTCAGTCACTGTACCTACGATGGTGGCTGGCTCAAAGAGTACTAAATTCACTACTTTCGTATCCCCCGGATTCAAGGTTACATAACTAAAATTCATTCCTGAATCCAAGTACCCCTTCGCTACCGCTTTAATGGAGAAATCTGTGCTTTCACCTATCGCCGTTTCAAACCGAAAATCTCCTTTGGAATCGGTCTTCACTATTTGTTTTTGTTCCCCACCCGTTTGCTGCGTAATATGTACGTTCACATCTTTTACTGGAAAACCATCGAGATCAGTAATTTGTCCAATAATATACGCAGTTTGAGCGAAACGATTCCCCATTTCCCTGACAGAAGCATCTTTGGATGCTGCATATGTCGTTTCAGAATGCAGCAGACCAAACACCCCAGAAAATAATAAAAACACACTTAAACGAATCATCCATTTCCATTGAATACTCATGACAATCGTTCACCTCATCCAAATATAATAGTAAATTTTAACAATATGAAATTGTTACATCTATCTAACTGACTAACATTTCGAGCTTCCAAAATTCCCCGCCCCATACATATTGCCAAATCTCCTCGCCACCGTTCATGGTTTCACTTATATCCAGGACTTCCATTCTAGGAGTCTCCCAGACCTGTTTATCTTTCTTTTCTGCAGCAGATTGAATTTCCTTCATAGTTCACACCCTCTTTTTAATATTTTCTTTTCTTATTTTATTATAAATGATACATTTTGTATCTATTTATAATAATACTTCAATCTCTTTTGTCGTCTAGCAATAAGTTAGAACACATCGCGAGGCTTTATTGTTTATGGAATTAGAATGAACTTGGGAATGGACATATATGGCAAGGAGAATGAGTGCACTTTATAAAAAGCAACTCAGTAGCATAGACTGGTTTGAAACACATCGTTTGAGCTCTTATTTAGAGAATTATTAATGAGATGTAGTCCATTAACGTTCGGAAAAGGAAATATTAACAATAAGGATAATTTCAATTACTCACTTTTAGATACAAATTGTATCATCATTACTGCATGTGAAGCAGTTATGTTCTTAATTTCTTTTTACCTATAACCAGCCCCAAAAAAATAACCCACAGGAGAGTCACTTTTTCAAGTGTCTTTCCTGTGGGTTAACAAGAATCCCTTATATAGTAGGAACTCAAAATGCATTAATAATATGATCAACCGAGACGGTTTCGCCTGCTTTATCCAGCATGACTGCGATCACATCAAAACGAATTTGATGATTTGTCTCTCCCGTCATTTGCAAATATACAGATGCAGTTGCACGTACCTGCTTCATTTTACGGATATCTACCGACTCCTGGGGTGTACCATACTGCATAGTTCCGCTTCTACTGCGGACTTCAATAAAAATAATCATGCCTTCATGGGAAGCAACGATATCAATCTCTCCGCTACGGCAACGCCAATTGCGCTTCAAAATGCGATAATCATGCTCCTGAAGCCAGTCGCAAGCAGCTTCTTCACCCAATCGTCCTTTTTGCTGACGTGTCAGTTTTGAAGCTGGAGCTTGTTCTGATCTGCGCTCTACCACGATTCCTCTTCCTCTCGTCCTGAAGCCAGACGGTCAGCACGATAAATGTAAGTCAACACTTCGGCCACCAGTTGATACAGTTCGGACGGAATCTGTTCATCCAAATCCAGCTTGGAAAGCACTTCAACAAGTGCGGCATCCTCCTGAACCGGCACACCATTTTCCTTGGCTTTATCCAGAATGGCCTCTGCTACTTTGCCACGGCCTTTGGCTACGACCACTGGCGCTTCGCTCTCACCAGGTACATATTTTAAAGCAACGGCCTTTTTGGAAATCAGGTCCGGTTGCGAATCCTCTTTCATACCCGCATGTCCACCCCTTTGTATCGTTCAGGACTGTAGTCCGAGGCAGTCATTTTACGTTCAGCACCCTGTTCCTGGCCAACAGGCCAGGGTTCCGCCTTGAAAGTCAGCAACTGATAACCCAGCTTGTCCAGCGCCCGATGGATCTCTTCACGCCCACTTTCTAGAAGCGGTCCCATTCCTTCACCGTCATTCAGTACACGCAGACTGACGATATTGTTGACAACATGCACATCGACCAGTGTTGGACCGAGACTTTTCATATCCAGATCGAACCACAGGCGACAGTTGGATGCATCCAACTCACCACGTTGTCCGCGGCGTGATTGAATTTGGACGGAAGCCGTCTCTTCTCCATCAGGTCCGGTAATGGGGATAAACCAGTGCATCTGTGCAAAGGTAGCACTCCGATCTGTTGTTAGCAATAACTGCTGACCTGTCAGAAATTGCACAGCCTGTCCGGCGGCATCCTTAAGCGCCGCCGGTGCACCATCGCTGCTGGCAAGCTGCAGCAGCAAGCCCTTGAGCGTGTCCGCGGTTCCCGGACTCGCCACATCCCCCACGCGCGCCTGCGCAGCCGCGCCGTGCACTGCCTGCTGCTCGTGCTCCGCACCGAGCAGCTTCAACACGCGCCCCACCCACGGGTCCCCCGTGGGTGACGGGCGCCGCCGCAGCTCCCGCAGGTGCTGCGGCACTACCGCCAGCCGGCAGCGCATCCGCGCCGGCTGGCAAAGGCTGCGGCACGCCTCCGGCAGCCGCAGCCGCGCCGCCCTGCGATGCAGGGGCGGCCTGTGTCGCCGCACCCGGCTGTGCCGGTGCGGCTGTGGACGCGCTGCGCAGCGCGTCCAGCAGCGCCAGCAGCTTGGGCGCCAGCTGCGCTGCCGATGGAGCTGCTGGCGCCGCCTGCCCTGCTGCGGAAGGGCTAGGCCCCGCAGCAGCAGGCGTTTCACCGCGGCCGTCGGTTCGTCCGGCCACGCCACCCTCAGGCTGGCCTGCAATCACTCGGCCAACCGCAGCTTCCACTGCCGCCCCCGTCGTGCTCGGGCGGCTTCCAGCAACGCCCGCGTCAGCTGCACGCAGGCTCTCGCCAGGTATTCCGGTTCCTGCCGGAATACCTGTACCCACCTTGCCAGCAGTTTCAACATGGCTGGCCCCAGTCTTAACCCCAGCCATCTCGGCAGTCCCTGCTCCAGTCTGTCCATTGCCTTTCACCGCACTACTACCAACAGCATCCTCCGGTCCATCTGCCATTGGAGTACCACCAGCAGCTGCCCCAGGCACAGGTTGCCCAGATAAACCACTTGTTCCTCCTACCTGACGGTTACCGCCTAAGGCAGCTACCGTTTCTCCCGCCTGCTCTCCGTTTAACGGTACGGGCACTCCCACCATAATGTTATTCTTCACCGTAGCCGCCTGTTCTCCGGTCGACAGCGTTTTACCCGCGGTTTGGGTTAGCATGGACTCCAGCTGTTCAGCCAACCCCTTCAACAACTGATGTAGTGGCGGGCCAAATACCGCTTGATGCAAGCCCTTTACCGTTTCCGCCGTAACCGGAAGACCACGCTGAAAAGCAATACCTGTTGCCTGCACCCACTCTTCAACAGGCACCTGCGCAGGTTTGGCTGTCATCATATTTTGAACCATGGCTACATTATCCTTGGTTAAAGGTAATCCGCTTCGCTGCATAGCTAACAGCAGTTCCCGATTCCCCTTGGTATCCGGTAAACCTACCTCCTGAAGCAAATTGTTCAAAGATGCCTGTGGCAGTTCTGCCAATGTACCCGTCAGAGGTTTCATTACCGTTACGCCATTTTCACCTGGAGGCTGGACCTGAAGCAACGTTGTTTCGCCTGGCCGAAGCGGAGTTTCCAGTTTTGCACGCACCTGTACTCCCTGAATCTGAAGAACCGCATCTGCTCCATCATCGGATACACTAACCACAGAACCCCGTACAACCTGACCTTCCTTTAACTCCAGTGGCTTGGCATTTCCCGGTTTACTATCCCCTAGCAACCCACGTATCACGGAACTTATATTCAAAACCTTCACCCTCCCTCCGTGTATGGTTTAATTAGAATAAAGTGTGCTGTTCTCCAAGCAGATTGCCGAGAAAACTGCGACGGTGCATGGGTGTAGCACCAAGAGCCATAATTTGTTCACGATGAAATTTCGTTGCATATCCCTTATGTATCGATAAACCATATTCCGGATATAACGTATCCCAATCCTCCTTGCAAAGCCTATCCCGGGTAACCTTCGCAATAATGGATGCTGCCGCAATGGATTGACTGTTGGCATCGCCTTTAATAATGGACAACTGCGGTATATTCACATCTACCTTTTCGGCATCCACCAACAGGTAGTCCGGCACGCCCTCAAGCGCTTCTACCGCACGTTTCATGGCAAGCCTTGCAGCCTGTTTAATATTCAGTTGATCAATCGTTTCCGCATCCGCATAACCGATCCCCACTGACAACGCCTTTTCCATAATGATGTCATATAATGCGTCGCGCTTTTTCTCCGTTAATTTCTTGGAATCATTAACCCCTTCCAGAATCAGATCACGAGGTAAAATAACGGCTGCCGCTACTACATCTCCAAATAAACAGCCACGTCCCACTTCATCAATTCCGGCAATATGTTCAAATCCGCTTTCCCAATATTCACGCTCATAGATCAGCAGATCTTTGGGCTCCACCAATTCTTTTTTCTTCTTTTTCGGTTCAACCAGGGCATCCAGTTGGGTCAATTCAGTTAACTCATTCATTTCCTTCATTACAGTGTCATCTCCTCTGCCCACTCTTGCTTCAACACATCATTTTTATATCATTTTATTATATAGACGTAGATTCCCCGATTTTTGTTCTATCAGATCCAATTAAACAAGAAATAAACTTCTGTGAAGCATACATGATCATACGATGGTGAGTTATTATTTTATCGGTATCTGATGGCTTAAATTGAAGATATTCAACATTGAGCTGGCTAAATCTTTATCACTCATCATAGCATGATTTAAGAGACCCAGATATACTTACAATGCAATCCCATAAAGTGCAATTTTCTAGAATCACCTTCCAGATCAATCACGGTTCCTCTATTTTAATTCCAGTACGGCAAAAAGCGACCGCTCCCGGTTATCCGGTAACGGCCGCTTCTTTCGGCAGTTGTTTCTTATTTAATAAGGAGCTTCCATAGAGAAACGTCCCATTTTGCCCGCACGCAGTTCACGCAGAAATGCTCGCGATGCCTTTTCCAAATCGATACGCCCACCACTTACCACACAACCACGTATACGACCAACCTGTTCCATGATCGCAACAACGCTGTCCGAATCATCCGCATCCTTGGAGAACTCCTGAAGTCCATAGCGTT
The DNA here is from genome assembly GCF_037969855.1 of Paenibacillus sp. FSL W7-1088. Classification (NCBI taxonomy): domain Bacteria; kingdom Bacillati; phylum Bacillota; class Bacilli; order Caryophanales; family Paenibacillaceae; genus Paenibacillus; species Paenibacillus sp. FSL W7-1088. The sequence continues at coordinate 2,582,509 of NZ_CP150216.1, read as the reverse complement.
CTTCAAGTGAATCCCAGTAATAACGCATCAGATAACTGATGCCAAAAAAGGCGATGTCTTCTGCATTCAGAATCTCTTCCTTAATTGCACCAGTTACCGCAAGACGATAACCCACGTTTTGATCTTCAAATTTCGGCCAAAGAATACCCGGGGTATCCAGCAGTTCCATCTCTTTACCCACTTTAATCCACTGTTGTCCCTTCGTCACACCAGGACGATCTCCCGTTGCCGCAATGTTCCGTCCAGCCAGTCTGTTAATTAACGTGGATTTACCCACGTTTGGAATACCAACAATCAGTCCACGAACCGCTCGAGGGTTAATCCCTTTAGCTACTTGACGGTCAATTTTTTCTTTAAGGAGAAGCTTGGCTTGTGTTGGGATGTCTTTCACGTTGGTTCCTGTTGAAGCATCTACAGGGAAAGCAGTGATTCCCTCTTTTTTGAAATATTCAATCCATTCTTGCGTCACTTTCGCATCCGCCAAGTCGGACTTATTCAACAAAATCATCCGGGGTTTGCCCTGTAAAATCTCGTCAATCATCGGGTTGCGGCTGGAGACAGGCAGACGGGCATCCAGCAGTTCGATGACCACGTCAATCAGCTTTAATTTATCCTGAATCTGGCGTCTGGCTCGGGTCATATGACCTGGAAACCATTGAATCGTCACCTTGTCTTCACCTCATTATTTGTTGATGTACAAGCTTTTCTATAACATGCACACCGCATCACTTTGCTGGCAAAACCATCTTAGATCTCTATTATCCCCAGATTAGTTCTACCCTTAACGTTTAGTGCACATTCCATATTTTGCTTATACATCCTGCATTCATATTAATGGTTAATCCACTTGATATCGCCGATCGGCCAGAAAATCACATCTGCACGACCTACAATATCCTTCAATGACACATAACCGATCATCCGGCTATCTGTACTGTTCGGACGGTTATCCCCCATTACAAAAACATGACCTTCAGGTACTTTCCCATCCGGGAATTGCTCATTAGGGAAGTCCTTCACGTTATAGGTTCCACCGTTCGCTTCAGCAGCATCGATGGCTCCCTGAATGTAAGTCTCATCGACTTTTTTACCATTGACGAGAACCGTATCATCCTGGACCTCGACGGTATCACCAGCGACAGCAATGACACGTTTAATGAAATCACGGCCTTCAGATGGAACGTGGAATACGATAACTTCTCCGCGCTGTGGCTCTCTGATATCATATAAAATTTCATTGACGATCACACGTTCACCTGTATGAAAATTCGGCTGCATGGAAGGCCCGTCCACAACAAACGGTTTGAACAGCAACCACCGAATCAAAATGACAAGTACTAGTGCGATCACGATGGCTTTGAGCCATTCGAAAATTTCATTTTTGGCTTTTTTGGATCGACTGCCTTTCTCTTCGACAGTATTGCCCTGGTCCTGTTGAACTTCCTGTTCCATTAATGATCTTCCTCTCTTCACAGTACATGTTATAGCAGTTTTTACACATCATCAGTTATGTAATCTTTCACGCAAGCATTACCAGTACATTTAATCCACAATTCAAATGTCCTTCAATAACTGATTCCACAAGCCTCCCGGACTATTCGCGCATGTGCCGCCATACCATTTTACTCGGAAGTGCACCTCCGGTTCAACTTTTCCCGGACAAAAACGAAAAGGGCTTGTCTCCAAGCCCTCCCCGGTATCCGTTATATTAACGAATTTCTTTAATTCTCGCTGCTTTACCGCGTAGTTCACGAAGATAATAAAGCTTCGCACGACGCACTTTACCACGGCGAGCCACTTCGATTCTATCGATTTTAGGGGAATGAAGCGGGAAAGCTCTTTCCACACCTACACCGTAAGAAATTTTACGAACTGTAAAAGTCTCACTGATTCCACCACCACGGCGTTTAATCACAACACCTTCGAACAATTGGATACGCTCACGAGTTCCCTCGATTACCTTAACGTGCACTTTCAAAGTGTCACCAGGACGAAAACTCGGAATATCTTTACGAAGTTGTTCTTGTGTAATCGCTTGAACGATATTCATCTATGACTCCCTCCTTCCGTACAGGCGTTCATACTTCTTCCAGAGAACACCTTGTCTCCTTCATTATCCATAGAGGACCGCCGTATTCCACATAACAGACTCATTGTATCACGCACCATAACAAAACACAAGGAAAAATAAACAAATTGCTGACAGCACTCTTTGGTTCTTCAATCGCCTTCTTTAATGACCTTTATTCCAATTAGTCGTTATCCACTATAACGTTCATCTTAAACAAATCCTGAATTCTATTATAGTCACATTACATTCCCATTAAGCTACATCTCTCCCATCCTCTTTTCTGCACAATTCCTTTATGCACATCGAAGATTCGCCCCTATGGATTGTCATAATTAGTATTCTGGAATAAGTCAAGCATGAGACGGAAAAAATACTGTAACTTTCTGTCAAGAAAGATCGTCTATGATATAGCTTGTTGGATTACGTGCTGAGCATCTAAAATCTAATTCCACGAAGAAATGAAATGGCAAAAGGAGAACCAATCGACTTATGAAACACTTCAAAAAAATTGCTCTTGCTGCACTCGCATTACTCACTTGTACCATTACAATGTATGCGTATGCGGTAACTCATCCTACCAATGCAATGTCTCACAAAGCATGCACGTCTTGGGATATGGTCAAACGTAAGGCATTTCTAATGTCTCACTCCGACTATTCCAGCAAACCTGCACTTGATCTGGCTACCTTTCACATCGCACCAGGTTCGGCTACTGAAGTACCTGTACTGATGTATCATTACATACTGCCCAAAATCAACAATCACGAATCAAACAACAAATCGATCATTAATCTGGAAGATTTCGAAGAAAACATGAAATATTTGCATGAAGAAGGCTATAACACAATTACACTGGAGCAGCTAGAGCAATACGTGAATGGACAGATCTCCCTGCCCAAAAAATCAATTGTCATCACCTTTGATGACGGATATCAGAACAATTATACGTTAGCCTACCCTGTGCTCAAAAAATATAATTTCCATGCTTCCCTGTTTGTAATCGGCAGCAAAATTCAGGATCAGCCTTCGGCTTTTGATCCAACCAAAAATACGTTTATCTCCAAACAGGAGATGCAGGCCGCTAAAGACGTCTTTGAGTTCAATAGCCATACCTATAATCTGCATCACAAAGGATATATGCGTTGCGGCGACAACGTACCTGTTGGACTCGACACAAGCCTGTTGAATGATGACGTAAAGCTGATGAAAGAAACGGGTATTGATACGCCATATCTTGCCTACCCTTTTGGTTATACCAGCACACAGATGATCTATCAACTTCAGCAAAATGGATATCGCATGGCCTTTTCCGTACGTTCAGGATTTGTTCGACCTGGGGATAATCCTATGAAGCTCCCACGATTAACGGTTACAACAGGAACCGATTTGGCTGCATTGCTCCATCATGAATCAGACCAACAGGAAATCCTTCCTGTCGTAGAGATCAGTCATTAAGTTAGATTGAAACTTCCCCGCCTGGATAAAGAGTCGAGCTATACAGCCTTTTCGGCTGAAGCTGGGCTCTTTTTAAGTTCACAGAGGTTGGAGTGGTTACATCCATCACTGAGCTGGAATAGATCACCGCCTCATGTGCATCATAAATGATGACCTGTTCCCTTCCGCTTTGACACAAGTCTGCGTGTACGGCATAGCCCTCTTTTCCGAACGCTGCAACCGTTTGCATGTTACCATTAATCAAAGATGGCAGGTCGCCCCCACCTCGGCGATAAGCCAGGATATAGTCAAGCCCGCTGTCATCCCAGTTGCGTACAGGCTCAATAATGGTTAACCAGCCACGAGTTTTACGATCTTCTTTCCATAGTTCTTTTCCGTCGCGATCCAGCATAAATAGTCCATCCTTACCATTCTCATCTCCACGAATAATCCGATCCAGACCTGCAATCTGTAATCCTTGTCTTTCGCCATAAAATTTCCCCAATGCAATATGCTGTGATTCAATCGAATCCTCATATCGCCATTTTTCATTACCGTGCCGATCCATCATCACCGTGACACTGCCACCGATAACAATTTCAACCTCTCCATCCTCGTCCACATCGCCAAACCATATACAGTCTGCATGATCATCAAGATTATGACAGGACCATAATAATGTTCCATCATGATCCAGCATGTCATACCCGGCCATCACTTCATCCTTGCCATCCCCATCGATATCGTATACCCACGGAAAATGACCTATATTGCCTTCATGCTTCCACAACACATTGAAATCATGGTCTAAAGCCCATAACGTCTTATACCGATCCTTCAGCAGGATATCCATTGTGTGTTGGTCCCCAGTCAGGTTTGCAAGGATAATACAGTCATGCGCTTGCTCTCCAGGCAAATCATGACGTTTCTTTATCACCCCGGTTCTTCCGTCCAGAATAAGAAATTGTTTGTTCATTACACACAGCACTTCATTATTTCCGTCCCCATCCCAATCTGCAATCTGAGCGGGATAGTCTGATCCTGGACCGCCTGCGTCCGGATTTGGTGTTCCGACCTGCCACATTAATGTTCCATCCAGATCATATGCCGACAAACAGCATACCTGATGCGGAACGTAACGATCGTCTATGCCCCCATCTGCCTGTACCAACAGCATCTCAAGCCTGCCATCTCCATTCAGATCCCCCAGAAGCATCTTGCAGCGCTCTCCAGCTTCACTAATATTCATTCTGCCAACTTCATAAGGCTGATGATTCATATTCTTCCTCCTCAGCATGTCGTCATACGCTTCTAGCTGAGATCACCATAAAGAAATTTTTCAGTTTATACAACCCCATTTCGGAACAAGCAAAAATGTTCAAAGCGGCAAGAGTGTTCAATAGTAGGAGTAAGCTTGTTAGCTTATGGCTTAATCCATTCTAGAAATTCAAGTCGATTTCCAAAGGGATCATTGATATAGAACCTTTTTACACCTTCATCAGTCCGCGCTTCATCATCAATGACTTGAATATGGTTACGATTCAGAACGTCACGCAACGCATCTAAATTCTGTACGTGAAATGCCGGATGTGCTTTTATAGCGGGAACAAAATCTTTTTGCACTCCAATATGTACTTGATGCATGCCACATTGAAACCAAACACCACCACGTTTTCTCAACATTTCAGGTTTGGGAATCTCGTTCCAACCTAACACTTTAATAAAAAAATCACGTGCATCCGTTTCACACTCTTCTGGTGCAGCAAGTTGCACATGGTCAAGACCATAAAAGTGATAAGACATATATAAGCCACCTTTCGTTTCATTTGATGAAACCAAGTTTCATATTATACTCACATTTTATAGTACCTGCCAATGAAAATCCAGTTTTTTCACATTCTTCAATATAAAAAAAGACCAACCTATATATCACTAGGCTGGTCTTTCAGACTTTCGAAAGAGATTATTTTACGTGCTCAAACGAAATACCATCAAATTACTCAACATTCTTTTCACGTTCGGAACGAATCTTATTTAGCCAAATTCGTTCTTTGTCCGTCAAGTCCGCCGTCTCCAACATATCGGGTCTACGTTCCAGCGTACGAAGCAAGGATTGCTCTCTGCGCCATGCCTCAATATTCAGATGATGTCCGGATAACAGCATATCTGGAACCTTCATACCTCTGAATTCGGGAGGACGTGTATAATGCGGGTATTCAAGCAATCCGGTACTAAAGGAATCCGTTACAGCACTTGTCTCATTGCCAAGCACACCCGGAATAAGGCGCACAATACTGTCAATCGCCACCATCGCAGGCAGCTCGCCACCCGTCAGCACGTAATCACCAATCGACAACTCGTCCGTCACGAGAAATTCACGGATACGCTCATCGTAGCCTTCATAATGTCCGCAAATAAAAATCAGATGATCTTCTTGTACAAGTTCCTCTGCTTTTTTCTGTGTGAACGTCTCACCTTGCGGACACATTAGAATAATACGTGGCGGTTTCATCGTTGCCGCAGCTTCGCCCCGCTGCTCTAATACATCTTCAACAGCAGCAAAGATGGGGTCTGGCTTTAATACCATACCTCCACCTCCACCATAAGGTGCATCGTCGACTGTATTATGTTTATTGGTCGCAAAATTCCGAAAGTTTGTTGCTCCCAGAGATACAAGCCCTTTGGTTTGGGCTTTACCCAGAATACTGGTTCCGAACACACCGTCAAACATTTCCGGGAATAGGGTTAATACATCCACTTTCATGTTACAGCAGCCCTTCCATCAGGTGAACCTTGACTTGCTTCTCTGTAACATCCACATCAAGAACAACATCATCAATAACCGGGAGCAGAATTTCTTTGCCTGCCGACGTTTTGACAACCCATACATCATTCGCTCCAGGAGTCAAAATCTCAGAGATGGTTCCAAGTGTTTCACCCTCATCGGTGATGACAGAACACCCTACGATTTGATGGAAGTAGTATTCACCTTCCTCCAGCTCAGCCAGATTCTCTTTTAACACTTTGGCCATGCCGCCTTTAAACTTCTCTACTTCATTAATGTTGTCATACTCTTTCAGACGAAGAATATACATGTTTTTATGCAAACGTGCAGATTCCACGTTAACCATGACTGGATGATTATCGGGTGTAAAGAAAAACAACTCTGCATTTTTCGCAAAGCGCACTTCCGGGAAATCAGTTAAAGGCATGATTCTCACTTCTCCGCGAATGCCATGCGTATTGACGATTTTGCCTACATTCATAAACTCTGCCATACTTTCCTCCTACAATCCATTCATATTGGTACTCATATGTGATGATCTCCCTGCTGCCGTTCCGGTTATGGATTCATTCTTCGACTCGCTGTTATCCTAACGCTTCTTCAGTATCGATTCCATACCCTCACTACTTCCGCAGATCATCATATTTGACGAGCTATTTCAATTCTATGATTTAAGTTTCAGCATGCACGAAAAGGGGCTAGGACATGCATCCTAACCCCCTTTCGTATATCTTTAAGATATGATATCAACGGTTACCCGTTTATCCATCTTAACTGCTGCTGATGTGACGACTGTACGAAGAGACTTTGCGATTCGTCCCTGTTTACCAATCACTTTCCCAACATCGTCAGGATGAACGGTTAACTCATAAACGACAAGCCGGTCTTTCTCAACCGTCCGAACCGCCACATCTTCCGGATGATCGACCAAAGCCTTAGCAATTATGCTTACTAATTCTTCCATAGAGGACCCTCCGAATCAGCACCTTATTTAGTCAATTTAGACTCGTGGAACTTCTTCATCACGCCCGCTTTGCTCAGCAAGTTGCGGACAGTGTCAGATGCTTGTGCACCGTTTTGAAGCCATTGCAATGCTTTATCTTCATCGATCTTAACAACAGCCGGTTGTTCAACCGGGTTGTAGTAACCGATCTCCTCGATAAAACGACCGTCACGTGGGGAACGGGAATCCGATACCACTACGCGGTAGAAAGGAGCTTTGTGAGCACCCATACGTTTCAGACGAATACGAACTGCCATTTGAAAATTCACCTCCTTCAATGAAATCTGTATATCGTTCAGCTGCTCCCGGAATCAACGGAAAGGAAACTTCATTCCTTTGCCCAAACCTTTGAGCTGCTTCATCGCTTTGTTCTTGCCGCCTTTAGGTCCCATCATATCTGAGAACTGTTTCATCATGCGGCGCATCTCATCAAACTGCTTGATCAGACGGTTTACTTCGGCCAGGGATGTTCCACTACCTGTAGCAATCCGCTTCCGACGGCTATGGTTGATCATATCCGGGTTACGTTTCTCTTCGGTCGTCATGGAGTACACGATCGCTTCGATCCGGCCCATCTGTTTATCATCAACCTTCAGGTCCTTGGCTTGTTTCATCTTGCCCATACCAGGAATCATATCCATGATCTGATCAATTGGCCCCAGCTTTTTCACTTGGTCCATTTGCTCCAGGAAATCTTCGAACGTGAATTCTGCATTACGCATCTTCCGTTCCATTTCCTTGGCTTTTTCGGTATCAATGTTGGACTGTGCCTTCTCAATCAGAGAGAGCATGTCACCCATACCAAGAATACGTGAAGCCATACGTTCTGGATGGAAAGGCTCAAGTGCGTCCAGTTTCTCTCCAAGAGAAGCAAACTTAATCGGACAACCGGTGACTGCTTTAACCGAAAGCGCGGCACCACCACGAGTATCTCCATCAAGCTTAGTCAGAACCACCCCGGTCAGATCAAGCTGCTGGTTAAAGTGTTCTGCCACATTAACTGCATCCTGACCCGTCATGCTGTCTACGACAAGCAGTACTTCATCCGGGTTCACTACGCTGTGAATCTGACGAAGCTCTTCCATCAGTTCTTCATCGACATGCAGACGTCCAGCTGTATCGATAATGACGTAGTCATTACCGTTATCCTTGGCATGCTGCAGACCCTGACGTGCGATCTCTACAGGGCTTGTCTGATCTCCCAGTGTAAATACTGGCGCTTTGATCTGCTCGCCGAGCACTTGCAACTGCTTGATCGCTGCTGGACGATAAATATCTCCTGCAACAAGTAACGGTCTGCTATTTTGCTTTTGCAGCATTTTGGCCAGTTTACCGGATGTGGTCGTTTTACCCGCACCCTGCAAACCAACCATCATCAATACCGTAGGCGGTTTGTTGGCTTTGGCCAGCTTCGACTGGCTTCCACCCATCAAATCCGTCAGTTCCTTGTTTACGATGTCGATAATGACCATTCCGGGCGTGAAGCTCTCCATCACTTCTTTGCCGACAGCCTTCTCTTTCACCTTGGCGATGAATTCCTTGACCACTTTGAAGTTTACATCCGCTTCGAGCAATGCCAGACGTACCTCGCGCATCGCTTCGGCAACATCTTCATCAGACACCTTGCCTTTGCCGCGCAGCTTGCTGAACACATTCTGCAATCGGGTCGTTAATCCTTCAAATGCCATGATCCCACCTCCTTAAGCTGTAATACTGTTTTCAGGACCGATACGTTTCGTTCAACTCTTACAAACTACTCTCTGAGCTGATGAATAATATCGTTTATTTGTTGGTTGTTATCAATGGAAACGCCTGCGCGCTCCAATGCATTTTGCAAATCTTCAAGATTACGGTTGCGCCGTTCGTGCTTCTCCAGCAAGCCAAGCTTGCTTTCGTAATTTTCCAGCACTTGTTCGGCACGCTTGATATGCTCGTATACCGCCTGGCGGCTGATCTCGAACTCGGCTGCAATCTCGCCCAGCGAGAAATCATCATGAAAGTAATACTTTAGAAACGTCTGCTGTTTCTCGGTAAGCAACCGTTCATAGAAAGCAAACAGCAAGTTAATCCGGTTTGTCTTCTCAAGCCGGTTTTCTTGACTCATAACGGGGCACTCCCTTCGTCAAGGAAAAACACTTTACACTCTTGCAACGTTCCTAATAATACCTAAAACAAATCAGGTTGTCAAGCAAAAATACTTGTCACAATAAAAACGTTCATTTTGCACTCATTTTTCGTGCCTACACGGTTGATCTTAGCCATTCCTATACAGTAGAATACGACCTACTGCATCCTTTATATAGAACAAAAAACGAATGGGCCTCCACAGATGGAGCCGATTCGTTTTACGCTATCTACCGTGTTCTAGCGAAGTGGTGTCAGGTACAGCAGTACCATAAAGAAATGAAGAATACTGCCTGCTAACACAAAGAGATGCCAAATCGCATGGTGATACGGAAATCCACGCCACACATAAAAAAGCGTACCCAGTGTATACATCAGGCCTCCTGCAACCAGCAGCACGATTCCGCCTGTAGGAATGGCAGCCATAAGCGGTTGCCAGGCAATAACGATGAGCCAGCCCATCGCAATATAGAAAATCGTGGACATGAATAGAAACTTTTTCGTAAAAAACGCCTTAAAGATCACGCCGAATAATGCGATTCCCCAGATTACACCGAACAGGGTCCAACCAAGTGTGCCGCGAACAGCAATAAACAAAAGCGGAGTGTACGAACCCGCAATAAACAAATAAATGGAAGAATGGTCGAAAATCTCAAATAAATCTTTCATTTTTCCATCTTTCCATGCATGCACGAGTGTAGAGCTCGTATAGAGCAGCAGCATAGTGATCCCGTAGATCGTGAAACTGACCACATGCCAAGCCGTGCCTTTCATACTCGAAAATACAATCAACAGCACCAGTGCAGCTACACTGAGCGCAGCTCCGATTCCATGAGTCACCGCATTGGCGACTTCCTCACGGCGGGAATAGGTATAGGTATTGGCCATATCAACCGTCCTTTCTAGCCCTTTAGCCTTGCCTTCTTTATTCCCATTATACACGTATTGCCAGTGACATTACACGTGACACTTATCACGTATATCACTGGCAATACGGTTAACGCTATTCATTCATCCCACTTTATTAATGGTTCTAGGAACTGGCTTCCTCATCTTCAGCACTTTCAGCTGGCTGTTCCTGGATCAGTCCGGCAAACAACGCATGCACGAATTGCTCTGAGTCGAACGGCTGCAGATCATCAATTTTTTCACCAAGTCCGACCAGCTTCACAGGCAGATCCAACTCCTGACGAATTGCAACAACAATACCACCTTTGGCGGTACCGTCCAGCTTCGTCAGTACAAGTCCGGTTACCCCACTCTTCTCTCCGAAGAGTTTGGCCTGATTCAGTGCATTCTGACCAGTAGTTGCATCCAGCACCATTAATACTTCATGTGGTGCTTCCGGAATTTCACGTTGAATGACACGGTAAATTTTGTTGAGTTCGTCCATCAGGTTCGATTTATTTTGCAGACGGCCCGCAGTATCACAGAGCAATACATCAGCACCCCGCTGTTTCGCAGCCTGCACCGCATCATACATTACAGCGGCAGGGTCAGAACCTGATTGCTGCTTGATGACTTCCACACCGGCACGTTGTCCCCATACTTCGAGTTGTTCAATCGCTCCGGCACGGAACGTATCGCCTGCTGCCATAATGACCTTTTTACCCTGCTGTTTGAAGCGATGGGCCAGCTTACCAATCGTTGTTGTTTTACCCACACCATTAACACCGACAAACAAAATGACCGTGATGCCATCCGGATTCATTTTCAGTTCATTATTCTGCTCTCCACGAAGCAAATCCGTCAGTTTTTCGGACAATACAGGCTGTAGTTCAGCCGCATCCTCAATTTTGCGTTTTTTGACTTCATCACGCAGATCTTCAATCAGTTTCATAACCGTATTGACACCTACGTCGGCTCCAATCAGAATTTCTTCTAATTCTTCATAGAATTCCTCGTCGATTTTTTTACGACGGATAACGAGATCCGACACTTTCTCTACAAGACCTTTACGCGTCTTTTCCAACCCGTCCTTGAACTGCTTGGTAACCGACTCTGTTTTGCTTGCAATGCTGTCTCTCAGCTTTTTAAAGAAACTCATAAAGCCCCTCCATCGTGTACATTTCTTAGTTTAAATGATATTAGATGAGTTCATGCGTGACCACCAACTCAAAGATTAGGCAATGACAGCTTCCTCATCTTCCAGTTTAACCGAAACGAGCTTGGATACTCCGCCCTCTTCCATCGTGACACCATACAGCACATCCGCTTCTTCCATTGTGCCTTTGCGATGTGTAACAACGATGAATTGTGTTTGTTCCGAGAACTCACGTAAATACTGGGCAAAACGCACCACGTTGGCTTCATCCAGCGCCGCTTCCACTTCATCCAGTACGCAGAACGGTACAGGCTTAACATGCAGTATAGCGAATAAGAGTGCCATTGCGGTCAACGCTCGTTCCCCACCGGATAATAGCTGCAGGTTTTGCAGCTTTTTGCCTGGTGGCTGGGCGACGATATCAATGCCCGTATCGAGCAAGCGCTCAGGGTCCATCAATACAAGATCCGCGCGTCCTCCGCCAAACAGCTTGGTGAAGACAGTGCCAAACTCCCGGCGAATCGCATCAAATGTTGCCTTGAATCGTTTGGCCATCTCGTCTTCCATTTCTCGAATAACCTGATACAACGTTGTCTTGGCTTCGACCAGGTCATTCTTCTGCGTGCTGAGGAACTCATACCGTTCGTTAACCCGCTGGAATTCCTCGATGGCTCCCAGATTGACATCGCCGAGAGCCGCAATGCTGCGCTTCAGTTTCTGCACCTCAGCCTGTGTGCTCTCCACATCTTCCGGTACTGGATAACGCTCTTTGGCAAGTTCATAGCCGAGCTCATACTCATCCATCAGTTTGCGCAAAATGTTTTCCAACTCGACATCCAGTCTGTTCACGGAAATTTCCGTTTGTCGCATCTGTTCCTCCACAGCTTTCAGCTGTGTGCGCTGTTCCTTCGTTTCACTCTCGGCAAGCTCAAGCTTCTTCGACAGTTCACTTCGGGCAGCACGCTTGAAGTCCAGCTCCTGTGCGGATTCCGCTTTTTTCAGCTTGTATTGGTTAAGATCTTCAATCTGTTTAACACTTTCAGTCTCTGTTTTCTTCAGATCGGCTTCCATGGAGGCCAGCAACGTACGATTTTGACGAAGATCCTTCACCAGTGAATCCACTTCGCGCTCCAGACGGCGTAATTGCTCCTCGTTGGAGAATCGCTCCTGATCCAGTTTCCCCTCTCGGACTTTCAGATCAGTGAGCTGAGTCTGCAATTCCTCCTTCGCGGATTCATTCGCTTTACGCGCAAATTCTGCCGCATGAATGGCACGATGGGTCGCCTTCTCTTCTTCCTCAAGCTGCTCCAGCTTCTTCACAGCGACATCACGGGCTGTATCCATCTCTTTGATTTCTTCAGTAAACCCGCTCTTCTCCTGCCCGGCTACGGCAACCTGTTCCAGTACGTGGCGCAGTTCATGCTCAACCTGCTTCATTTCCATTGAAGCCTGCTGTTCTGCATTCCGGGTGTCGTCTCCGGACTGACGCAGCTCGTCCAGCTTATCCTGGCACTGCTCCAGTTGGGCTTTTATATCATCCACACTGCGATGCAGTTTTACGATCTGATTTTCAGTATCCAAAATATCCTGATCCAACTGATCCAGCTGCCGTTTACGGCTGAGCAGACTACCATTTTTCTTGTGCTGGCTACCACCAGTCATGGAACCACCCGCGTTAACCACATCGCCTTCCAGGGTTACGACCCGGAAACGATATTGACAGCGAGCAGCGATCTTATTGGCATCCTCCAGCTTCTCCGCAATAATGACGTTACCGAGCAAGCTTCCAATGATCGCAGCATAACGGGATTCGTATTGTACGAGATCCGCACCAATTCCCACAAAACCATCCATGCCTTCAATCATCGAACGTTCACCCGCGCCAATGGTACGTGCACGAATAACATCCAACGGGAGGAACGTAGCTCTGCCCAATTGGCGTTGTTTCAGAAAAGCGATTGCCTGTCTGGAAACCGATTCATTCTCCATGACAACATGCTGCAGGGAAGCGCCCATCGCTGTCTCTACCGCAAGCTCGATCTTCTCAGGCACTTTAACGAGCTCTGCAACGGCTCCATGAACCCCGTTCAGTGTGCCTTTGCGTGACGCCTTAAGAACTTCTTTGACACCCAGCATGAAACCGTCAAAATCATCCTGCATCTCTTTCATTGTATCGCGACGGGATACCTGGGCCTCACGCTTCTGCTCCCATTTACGAACAGTTCCCCGGCTTTCTTCAAGCAGCTTCTGCAGCGATTGGAGACGTTCACTTTCCGTAATATATCCACCGCGCAGATCACTGATTTCCTTGCCTAAGCGAACGACTTTCTTCTCAATCTCCGTTTTGCGGGCTTCCAGCGTTTCCTTCTGGCCTTCCCACTTGCCGGATTCCTCAGTCGCGCGATTCATTCGCCGTTCCAGCGTTTCTTTCTGTTGGTCCGCGTAACGAATTTCATTTCGTGTCTGAGCCATCTGATTCATCAGTTCCAACAAGTTTCCCTTAAGGCTCTCCTCCTGCTGTTGGCTAATGCCACCAGTGACACCGATGAGTTTGGCCTCTTCTTCGGACAGACGGTTTCTCACGTCACTCAGTTCAAGCTCAAGCTTGGAAAACTTCTCGCGTAATGCCAGTAACTCAGCTTCACGCTCCCGATGTCTCTCTTCACTCGCTGCAAGCGTCACTTTAAGCTGTTCCTGGTTCGTCTGCAGATGACGCGAACGCTCCTTGAGCAGTTCCCCGAGGCCTTCACTTTTCTCCGTTGCTTCACTGAATTGCAATAAGGCCGATTGCAGCTGTTCGGTCTCCGTTTCCAGCGTCCGCAGTGCATTCCGGTCACTTTCCAGCTTGGCATCATGAGTGGAGACGATAGCCGCCAATCCGACTTCTTCCTGTTTCAACGATTCAAGTCGTTGGTTTGCTTTGCTCCATGAAGCGTGAATTTGTTCGATCTGATACACATACATGGAGATTTCCTGTGATTTCAACTGTCCACGCAATTCTTTGTAGTGGATTGCTTTCTCCGATTGTTCCTTTAACGGACCAATCTGGTCTTCCAACTCGGTCACCAGGTCATGAATACGCAACAAATTCTGTTCCGTCTCATCCAGTTTGCGAGTAGCATCCCGTTTGCGAGATTTATATTTAACAATACCTGATGCCTCTTCAAAGATCCCCCTGCGATCCTCTGAACGGGTACTCAGAATCTCTTCAATTCGTCCCTGTCCAATAATCGAGTAAGCTTCCTTGCCGATCCCGGTATCCATAAACAATTCGGTAATATCCTTCAACCGACACGACTGCTTATTGATAAAATATTCACTGTCTCCGCTGCGATGTACACGACGCGTCACCGTTACTTCACCAAAATCCAAAGCAAGCGCATGATCTTCGTTATCCAGCGTCAACGAAACTTCACCATAATTAACAGCCTTACGTGCATCACTGCCGGCAAAAATGATATCTTCCATCTTGCCACCACGCAGTGATTTGGCGCTTTGTTCTCCAAGAACCCAGCGTATACCGTCTGAAATGTTACTTTTTCCACTTCCGTTCGGGCCCACAACAGCGGTTATGCCACGAACGAATTCCATTTCCGTTTTGTCGGCGAATGACTTGAATCCACCCAGTTCAATCCGTTTCAAAAACATAGGGTTTCCCGTCACCTCCTCTTGCATATTTCAAATGTTGCATTCAGCGCCTAGTTATGGAACAGGAAAAGAATATCCTGATCCTCCTTACAAAAAAAAGAGCAAAAAGCAGTCCGGCCGATAAATTCCGCCAGGCGGACCCGCGGGCTGCTCTTTGCTCTTCGTTTGTCTATGCGCTTACGGTAAAGCTCAGGCTTCCGGAAGCTTCAGTCGATCCAGTGCCGCGGATGCAGCCTGTTGCTCGGCTTCCTTTTTGGAACGTCCTGTACCTCTGCCAAGCCGTTCTTGACCCATATGGACCTCGGAGACAAACTCCCGTTCATGGGCAGGGCCCCGTTCCTCAACAATACGGTATTCCAGAGCTCCCATATTGTGATGCTGAGTGAGTTCCTGCAATTCCGTTTTGTAATCGCTCATTTGCAGCTTGCTGCCCAGAACAATTAACGGAAATACATGCTGATCCAGAAATGTCCGGACAGGCGCCAATCCCTGATCCAGATATAATGCACCGATGAAAGATTCAAACACATCCGCTAGCAAAGCCGGTCTAGTTCGTCCTCCCGTCAGTTCCTCACCTTTACCAAGAAGTACATACTGCCCAAAACCCAACGCTTCAGCAAATTTGACGAGGGAAGGCTCGCAGACAATGGATGCCCGCAGCTTAGTTAATTCACCTTCCGGCCGGTTAGGAAACAAGTGATACAAGTATTCCGACACAGTCAGTTCCAGTACCGCATCGCCCAGAAACTCCAGACGCTCGTTATCCTGATGCTGACTGAACCGGTGTTCGTTTACATAAGAAGCATGGGTAAACGCTTGTTTTAAAAGCTGCCTGTTGTCAAATTTGATTTGAAGTTTGTGTTGTAACTGCTTCAGATCTTCACTCAAACGAACTAGCCCCTTATGCTTCAAATTTTTTGAGAATAATGGTGGCATTGTGACCGCCGAACCCAAATGAATTGGACATGGCAATATTGACCTTAGTTTGACGTGGAACGTTTGGAACATAATCCAGATCACATTCCGGGTCCTGATTTTCCAGGTTGATTGTTGGAGCAAGCGTCTGATGTGTCAGCGACAATCCGCAGATTACGGCTTCCACGCCACCAGCAGCACCAAGCATATGACCTGTCATCGATTTGGTTGAACTCACCGCAAGCTTGTACGCATGATCACCAAACGCTTTTTTGATCGCAAGCGTTTCGGATCTGTCACCTACAGGTGTTGATGTACCGTGTGCATTGATATAGTCCACTTCTTCTGGTTCGATTCCCGCATTACGCAGAGCCATCTTCATGCAACGAGCTGCTCCGTCCGGATCAGGCTCCGTCATGTGATGTGCATCGCCAGTGAGACCGTAACCAATCACTTCGCCATAAATACGAGCACCACGTTTTTGAGCATGCTCAAGGGATTCAAGGATCAGAACACCCGCGCCCTCGCCCATAACAAACCCGTCACGCTCTGTATCAAAAGGACGGCTCGACTTCGCCGGATCATCATTACGTGTAGACATGGCACGCATTGCACAGAACCCAGCCAGACCAGTTGGTCTAATGGTTGCT
Organism: Paenibacillus sp. FSL W7-1088; assembly: GCF_037969855.1. Classification (NCBI taxonomy): domain Bacteria; kingdom Bacillati; phylum Bacillota; class Bacilli; order Caryophanales; family Paenibacillaceae; genus Paenibacillus; species Paenibacillus sp. FSL W7-1088. The sequence goes on along the minus strand of NZ_CP150216.1, from coordinate 2,565,835 downwards.
TCCGCACCGCCACAAATCATCGCATCCGCATCACCGTTGGCAATCAGCTTGAAGGAATCTCCAATGGAGTGTGTTCCTGTAGCACATGCGGTTACCACGTTGATGTTAGGACCTTTCGCCCCGAGAGAAATCGACATTTGGCCAGAAGCCATGTTGGAGATCATCATCGGAATGAAAAATGGGCTTACTCGTTTAGGACCTTTTTGCAGCAATGCATTATGCTGGTCCTCCCAAGTACCCAATCCACCGATACCCGATCCGATGGACACACCGAAACGCTCTGCATCAATGTTCTCGTCAATTTTCAGACCACTGTCTTCAACGGCTTTGAAACCAGCTGCCACAGCGAACTGAACAAAACGGTCCATTTTACGTGCATCTTTGCGATCCATGTATTCTTCAGGGTTGAAATCCTTGATCTCGGCTGCAATTTGAGTGGTGTATTCACTTACATCAAACGCCTCAATCTGAGAGATTCCGGACTTGCCTGCCATTAAACTGCCCCAGAACGTTTCCAAATCTTTTCCGAGCGATGTCATTACGCCCATTCCGGTAATTACAACTCTTTGTTTCAAACCGACTCACCTCTATATCGACTGCATTACGCAATTATTTTGTGGGAATATCCGCAAGCAGACGTCTAGCCAAGCAGGACCCGAAGATCCGTTTGACCAGCGCCGCTTGCGGAATGAGAAAAACCAATGAATGATGAGAAGTCCCGCCTGTTCGAAAACAGGTGCGGGACTGAATTGACTTTAGGTATGAGATTGTATGTAGTTTACAACTTCACCTACGGTCGTAATTTTTTCTGCATCTTCATCAGAGATTTCCAAATCGAATTCATCTTCCAATTCCATGACCAATTCCACTACATCCAAAGAATCAGCACCCAAATCTTCTTTGAAAGATGCTTCAAGTGTAACTTCAGCTTCGTCTGCGCCCAAGCGGTCGACGACGATGCGTTTTACACGCTCCAATACATCGGACATCCGGTTCACCTCCTCCTTGGTATTATACGAGAATCGCAGGCAAAATGCCATAGAAGACATATGCGGCTCCCGGCCGGGGAACCCGGCCTTTTTCCGGCATTTCGGATCGTCCAGCGCCTGTTCCCCGACTATTGTTCAAGTCCGGGAAGAATTACATGTACATGCCACCATCAACATGCAGTGTCTGCCCTGTCATATAAGATGAAGCTTCTGAAGCCAGGAACGTGACAACACCGGCAATTTCATCCGGCTGGCCCAGACGGGACAACGGAATACCGTTCAACATGTTGTCCACGATCTCCTGGGACAATTCCTTCGTCATATCGGTCTCAATAAATCCGGGTGCAACGCAGTTAACTGTGATGCCGCGGGAGGCAAGCTCACGTGCAGATGCCTTCGTCAAACCGATGACCCCTGCCTTGGCAGCAACATAGTTTGCTTGTCCAGCATTTCCGAGCACACCCACAACAGAGGAGATATTGATAATTCTACCAGACCGTTGCTTCATCATTGGACGCGTAACCGCCTTAAGACAGTTAAACACTCCTTTGAGATTGGTTTCGATTACCTGATCAAATTCCTCTTCTTTCATACGCATGATCAGATTATCACGGGTAATTCCAGCATTGTTGACAAGAATATCAACGTTGCCCCACGCCTCAATCGTAGCTTTGACCATTTGTTCGGCTTCGTCCATCTGGCCCACATTCGCTTGAATCGTAATGGCCTCGACACCTTTGGCACGAATCGCTTCCGCTACTTCCTCAGCTGCCGCTTGACTGCCCGCATAATTCACGGCCACGTTGGCGCCAGCCTCAGCCAAAGCGAGTGCAATACTACGCCCGATACCACGGGATGCACCGGTAACGAGCGCATGTTTACCTTGTAATGGTTTAGACATAATCATTCCTCCTTTCCCCAAATCTAATCATGGTTAATCAAATTAGTGCAGCTGCTGTTGCTTCGAGCGTCTCAAGACTGTTTACATTGTACAGTTTAACGGTTTTATCTATTTTTTTAATCAAACCTGTTAGCACACTGCCAGAGCCAATCTCGATAAAGGTATCCACACCTTGCTCAATAAGCCATGTCACACTGTCTTCCCATAAAACCGGAGAATAGACCTGAGCTGTCAATAAATCCTGAACCTTACCGTCCTCCACAGGTCTTGCAGTCACATTCGCGACTACAGGGACCGACCCAGGTGAGAACGAAACAGTTTTCAATTTCTCAGCCAGCTTCTCTGCTGCATCCTTCATTAAGGAAGAATGGAACGGACCGCTTACTTCAAGTGTGATGGCGCGTTTGCCGCCTGCTTCCTTAACCCGTTCAGCGACAGCAGCTACCCCTTCCTTCACACCGGAAATCACGATTTGTCCCGGGCAGTTGATGTTGGCAAGTTCAACGGCATGACCACTTTCGGATACGTCCCGGCAAAGCACCCCCAGCGCTTCCCGATCCGCACCCAATACCGCCGCCATCGCACCCTGTCCACCAGGAACAGCCTGTTCCATGTATTGACCGCGTGCTCGCACAATGCTTACCGCGTCCGCGAACGAAAGAACGCCCGCCGCGACCAGTGCACTGTATTCACCCAGACTGTGTCCGGCCGTATAATCAGGCTGAATTCCTTTTTCTTTAAATGCCTCAAGCAATGCAATACTTGCTGTCAACAGAGCCGGTTGCGTATTTGATGTCTGTTTCAACTCGGTCTCGGGTCCCTCAAAAACAAGATTGCTCAGCGAGAAACCTAGCGTTTCATCGGCTGTGCGAAAAATCTCTGTTGCCGCAGGCACAGACTCATACGCGTCCTTGGCCATGCCTACAGTCTGCGATCCCTGTCCGGGAAATACAAATGCTATTTTACCCATCCAATTCATCTCTCCCAGCTGTCTAGTTTACCAAATGAGCACCGATGCGCCCCACGTCAATCCGCCGCCGAAACCAACCATAAGCACGGTATCTCCGGCTTTCATGCGGCCTTCTTCAGCAGCTTCTACCAGAGCAAGCGGAATGGAGGCTGCAGATGTATTGGCATATTTATCCACGTTGACTACAACTTTCTCTTCAGGAAGCTCAAGTCGCTGCATTGCAGATTGGATAATCCGGATATTGGCTTGGTGAGGAACAAACAAATCCACGTCCGTACGTTCCAGACCAGCCTTGCGCAGCACTTCGACTGTCGCTGTACCCATCACCCGTACTGCAAATTTAAACACTTCACGGCCATTCATGTAAATGTAATGTTTTTTGTTCTCAACCGTTTCTACGGATGCAGGCAGACGTGAACCCCCGCCTTCCATTTGAAGCAGGCTTCCGCCTGCACCTTCAGCTCCGAGATCAAATGATTTAAATCCACGGCCTTCCGGCACTTCACCAACGATAACCGCACCCGCGCCATCGCCAAACAGCACACAGGTATTACGGTCGGTATAGTCCGTAATGCGAGACAAGCAATCTGCACCAATAACAAGTGCATTATTGTACATGCCGCTTTGGATAAAGCTCGTTGCTGTTGCCAGACCGTATACAAAGCCGGAGCAGGCAGCAGACAAGTCAAATGCCGCAGCACCCTTGGCACCAAGCTTATCTTGCAAAATACAAGCAGTAGAAGGGAAGGAAGAATCCGGTGTAATGGTTGCCACAATAATCAGATCCAGATCACTGCCAGTCATGCCAGCCGATTCAAGTGCTTTAATAGCTGCCTCGTATGCCAGATCCGAAGTCGCCTGATCCGGTGCAGCGATGTGACGCTCCTTGATTCCTGTACGACTGACAATCCACTCATCATTCGTATCAACCATTTTCTCCAAATCGCTGTTTGTCAAAATTTTCTCTGGTACATATTTACCTGTACCGATAACCCCTACCGGGCGCAAATTATTCATGTCGTCACTCACTTCCCGCTAATTTCCTTAGATATGCTCTCCACCAGTTGGTTCTGTACTGCAATCCGTGCTTGGCGCACAGCATTTTTGATGGCATTGCCATCAGCCGATCCATGACTTTTCACCACAAGTCTGCTCAAACCGAGGAGTGGCGCACCGCCATGCTCGGTATAATCCAGCTTCCGTTTCAAACCGCGCAGCTCAGGCATAAGCACAGCAGCAGCCAGTTTGCTTTTGAGCGACGATGAGAATTGTTCCTTAAGCAGAGCAAAAATGGCACCTGCTGTGCCTTCGAGCGATTTGAGCAATATATTTCCGGCAAACCCATCACATACAAGTACATCACACGCACCTGTAAGCACGTCACGGGCTTCCACGTTACCAACAAAACGAATTGGAAGTTGCTCCAGCAACGGATAGGCATGTTTGGTCAACTCATTCCCCTTACCCGGCTCCGTTCCCACATTGAGCAGACCCACTCTTGGTGACGCGATCCCCTGCACTTTTTGCCGATACAAGCTTCCCATCAGACCATACTGTGCGAGGTGTTCCGGTTTGGCATCCATATTCGCGCCGAGATCAAGTGCAAGTACACCCACATCATCGATCGTGGGAATCATGGGTGCAAGCGCCGGGCGCTCAATGCCTTCCATACGGCCTACTACAAGCAAGCCGGCAGTCATCAATGCTCCGGTATTGCCCGCTGAGATCATGGCGTCTGCTTCACCTTCCTTAAGCATACGCCCCGCAACCACCATGGAGGCATCCTTCTTGCGACGGACTGCCTTCACCGGTTCATCATCCGAACCGATGACTTCGGAAGCATGCCGAATAGTCAGATTAGCAGGTTTGGCTCCTGACTGACTCAGAAGAGGTTCCAGCTTGGCTTCATCGCCGACCAGGACGATCTGTGTATCCGCCCATTCCGTAGCCGCGGCGATCGCACCTTCTACTGTTGCCGCAGGGGCATTATCGCCTCCCATGGCATCAATGACGATTTTCATCCCAAATGACCTCCTTCTACGCTGTCTTCTCCACCTGAACGGTAGATTACAAAGTTGCCTTGAAACACCATTTCTTCACCCACATAAGTGAACACTTCCACTTTGGCTTTGCCCTTTTGACCCGAGATCGATCGCACATAAGCCTTCGCAATACATTTCTCAGACAAATGGACCGAACGGACAAAACGAATGTCTGCGGAAGCCGTCAAAGCTATCTCGTCGTTAATAACGGCTACAGCCAACGAGTTGGCCTGTGCAAAAACATAGTGTCCCCTTGCAATGCCCGTTCTCGAGAATACGTGCTCTTCCTTAATCTCAAACAAGGATATCCCGCTTTTGTCCAGTTGCAGATCCACAATATCACCGATAATCTCATGCAGGGGCAAGGAGCGCACCTGATCATAGGAACGCTCCGCCATCAGTTTCATCCGTTCCCGAAGCTCGGGAATCCCAAGCTCCAGTCTGTCGAGACGAATCGTCTGAATACTTACCTTCAATTGGCGTGTAAGTTCCTGATCCGTCACAAACGGGTTGTCTTCGATCATTTTGGTTAACTGCTGCTGCCTCTGTCTCTTCGGTACACGTTCGATGCCTGACACCCCCCGCTGTATCGTTTAAGGAACCACCTAATCCGGTCAGTTCAATATATTCTTTCACATTGCTTCTATAGTTGCATCCCTGTTCAGCAGGGGCGTTCTCACACGAATCATGGTTCATGTTTATGTAACGTCAAATCTTAGAACCTGGTACTAAACTATAGTATATCTCATCCCGTGTCAAAAAGAAAGGCTGCAGAGCAAAAACAATCCTGCCTTGCAAAGCCCGGCTTCACAGCCCCAAACACAACCCGTAAAGAGCCTTACTAAAATAGTAAAAACATATATTGAACTTTATTCAAGAGATAGAATACAGGCAGAAGTAGTCATTCTTGTGATGTTATAGTCTAAAAAAAGTAGCACCTCATCGAAATGAAGTGCTACTTAATGTCTAGCTATTATTGAGAGATGATCTCTCTTGCTTTGTACGTTCCGCACACTTTGCACACGTGGTGACTAAGTTTAAGTTCGCCACATTGTTCACATTTCACCATGCCCGGTACAGCCAATTTAAAGTGAGTGCGACGTTTGTCGCGACGCGTCTTGGACGTTCTCCGTTGAGGTACTGCCATTATTCCCACCTCCTTATCAAAATCAACCTTTGCAGGTAGTTGTTACGTTCGATTTTCACTCATGCTCATTTAAAAAAATCCTTGAGCCCTGCAAGCCGCGGATCGATAACTTGGTTATCACAACCGCAGTCACCTTCGTTCAGCTCATGGCCACACTTGGGGCATAACCCTTTGCATGTATCGCTGCATAGCGGTATAAACGGAAGATCCAGCAGAAAAGCTTCCTCGGCATAACCTTTCAGATCAACGCTCTCTCCATCCACGTAGAAAGTATCATCGTCTTCGGGCAATTCCTCTGGCTGTTTCCCCTGCTTGAATTGCTCATGAAAATCAATATGAAAATGTTCATTAATCGGCTTAAGACATCGGGAGCATAACATGTCCACTCCTACTGTCAGTTTGCCATGAACATCCACAACGTCGCCCTCTCTGTGTTCTGCAGATAAATCCGCAGTCAGCGGGGTAACGGCTGTGATATCCTGTCGGTTAGAAACCAGTTCCTTGATATCCCACTGTTCATTGAACTGCAGGGGTCGGTCACTGGTAGCCACTTTGCGAAATGGCATTAACATTTCCCATCACTCCAAACGAAACCAATCTCATAATGTAAGTTAAACGCCTTACGACAGTTATACAGGTCAAGCCTGACTCTTGCAACACATCATATTCCTGACTGTATGTATTCTGACGATTCCTCGTTAAAAGTATTATGAAATTGACTTAACAAACAAAAATCATTATACCGATTTTTCAAGACGTTTGTCAACACTTTTAACTTTACACCCTTTTTGAAAATGACGAGCTAATCCGCATTCGATCTCTGAACCATTATAGGCTTACTGTAAGTTAAACTACAAGTCATGCATTTTGAGGGCGTGTTCGGGCTATATCGACCAGCAGGATTCTTTTCTTTTCCGGTGTATACACTGCGATATGATTTGAACAAAGGCATACCCATGTCCTATTATGGAACAAGATGAGCTCGTATATAATCGGGCTAGGAGTGAATGATTAAACCGCCATTGAATATTTACCGAAAGGAGCGCGTTCTCATATGAAAGCCGTTGGCGTCATTGTTGAATATAACCCTTTACATAACGGACATGTCTATCATCTAAGTGAAGCCAGACGGCTCAGTGGAGCAGACGTAGTTGTGGCTGTGATGAGCGGCCCTTTCCTCCAGCGCGGCGAACCCGCCATCGTGGGTAAAAGGGCCCGCACGGAGATGGCGCTCCATGCTGGCGCCGATCTGGTGATTGAACTGCCGGTTGCCTATGCCGTACAACCGGCCGAGTGGTTCGCCTTTGGTGCGGTGTCACTGCTGCACCGCACAGGCGTGGTGGACTCGCTCTGCTTTGGCAGCGAGTCCGGCGACCTGGACAGCCTGCAGCGCATTGCGCGCGTGCTGGCTGTGGAGCCCGCAGGGCTGCGCGAGGATATCGCGCGCCGCCTGCGGGAAGGCGCCAGCTACCCCGCCGCATACGCAGGTGCGGCGGCAGCGCTGGCGCCTGGCGGCGTCGATGCGGACGACGCCGCTGCACTGCTGGGGCAGCCCAACAATTCGCTTGGGCTGCATTACCTGATCGCGCTGCAACGGCTGGGCAGCGCGATCAAGCCCTTTACGGCGGCGCGTACCGGTGCCGCGTATCATCAGGCGACGCCCGGACCAGGGGCGATCGCCAGTGCAACCGCCGTCCGCCGCCTGCTGATGGCGGACGGGCCCGAAGCCGCCGCGCCATACGTGCCGGCGGCAACTCTTGCCATTCTGCAGCGCGAATGGCAGGAAGGGCGCGCTCCCGTGCACTGGGAGCGCTTTGCACAGCCGCTGCTGCACATCGCGGCCACACGCCGTGCCTCCGAGCTGGAGCAGATCGCCGAGGTCACGGAAGGACTCGAACACAGGCTGAGCCGCACGCTCGCTCAGCTCCCGGAGCCTTCAGTCGAGGCGTTGCTGAATACACTCAAGACGAAACGCTACACCCGCACAAAGCTACAGCGCATGCTGACCCATATCCTGCTGAATCATACCAAGGCCGAATGTTCGCCCGAGAAGCTTGCTGAAGGGCCAGCATATCTTCGAGTGCTTGGGTTCAATGCACAAGGACAGGGCCTTTTGAAACAAATGAAAAAGACGGCTTCTCTGCCCGTTCTTCTGAAACCATCAACCTTTGTCCATAACCAGTTGGAGCTGGATGTACAAGCACAGGCAGCATATGCACTCGCCTGCAAACACACCAATACACGCATGATGTACAGCGACTACTATGACCCTCCTGTGAGGCTCTAACCCTACGTTCAGTCCTATCCTTAGCAGGCTCAACATAAACGATTTTTGAATTCCTCACACTATTTTATTTGGATCAACTTGTACGTTTTTTGCCTGGTGCGTGCCCAAGCTTGTATCTGGATTGATCCAATCCTGATCTGCGGGTATAAGCTTGTTCAAACTCTGTTGATCATGCGTTGTTTAATATCAATTACCCAAAACAAAATCCCCCTACTGCATACCGATTCGGCATCGTTGCAATAGGGGGATTTGACATTATTCTACTATTCTTTATTCAAGGCATACTGCTCACTAATGATAATTGTTTTAGGATTTAACAGACAAGGTTTTCAGATAAGCCAGCGCATCATCCACTGTGCTGACAGGAATGAGTTTCATTTTGGTACCAATCTGTTCAGCCTTGGCTTCGGCTTCTTTATAATTGTCCTTCGGCACAAAGAAAAACTCCGCTTCTTTCCGGTCCGCCGCAACAATTTTGTGCACAACGCCACCGATTGCACCAACCACACCTTCTTTGTTAATGGTGCCTGTGCCAGCAATCCGGTGACCTTTCGTCAAATCTCCAGGAGTCAACTGATTATAAATCTCCAGGGTGAACATCAGTCCGGCAGAGGGGCCACCAACCTGAGTATCCGTGAAGGATATCTGTTTATCCGGATCTTCTGCTTTCACCTTCTGAACCGCTCCGATCATGACACCCAGTGCCGGGCGAACTTCACCGGTTTTGCTATCTTTCACTTCAATCAATTGAACGTCGCGGCTGATGGTCTCTCCGCCTCGCTCCAATTGCATCTCAACCGTATCCCCGACCTTTTTGTTCTTTAACTGCTCAGACAACACCGTATTGTCTGGAGTTGCCGTTCCGTCCACACCCAAAATAATATCTCCGGGCTCAATATCTCCCTTAGGCTTTGGATCTTCGGACAGCCCGAATACAAAAATATGCTCAGGAACAATGGAGTATTTCACTCCCGCCTGCTCATAAGCCGCCTCCATGGCCGAGGATTGTGAATCACTCATGAACCAGACCTGTTCGGCAGAATATTCCGCTTCGCTTTTGCCGCGCAGCCGATCTTCTTTTTTATCCACTTGGGCATTTCGATTAAACAAGGAGGTTCCTAGCAAAAACACATTGGCGTATGTTGCCGACACTGTCGTCATCATAAACACACCGCGTTCTTCCTTATCCCCCTCTTTCACGGTAACCATGGGTTTTACCTCATCGGCACTGCCAGGCATATAAATGATATATGGCGTTGGCATATATACCGCAACATAGACGACTAGAGCCACCACGATCACAAAGATCGAAGCTCTGAATCCGCCAGATTTCCGAATCCGATTCATTGCATGAGCCCCCGTTCTTTGCGTATCTTTCAATAATTATAAGTCTAACACTCTCATGCTTTTGCATACAATGGTACAGGCCGGATAGGCCGCTGTTTACAGTAGCTTATCCGGTCAAGGCCGAAGCGTCTACGGACGTCTTTCGGCCGTCCACAACTAATCCTGGCCGAGTGTATGCGGCACGATCCATATGAGGTGAAACAATGACAATGCAGAGCGAAGTTACGGGCTCAGGGCCGTTACAAACGGTACTTATGAGTACCGGCGCTTTAATGCTGGTAATTGCAGTAGTTGTATCTCCAAAAGATGCATTTGATGCCTCTATTCAAGGTTTGGACATTTGGTGGAAAATCATCTTTCCGGCCATGCTTCCATTCCTGATGTTATCCCAAATGCTGACTGCGTTCGGCTTTACTCACGCGCTCGGTGTCTTGCTTGGGCCATTGATGCAGCGCTGGTTCCGTCTGCCGGGCAAAGCCGGACTGGCTATTGCTGTCGGCATGTGCGGCGGCTTTCCGGCTGGAGCAGATACCGCCTCCCGCCTAGTGCAGGATCAACAAATTACCGCCAAACAGGCGGGCATTGTCGCTGCAGCATCTCATTTCGCCAATCCATTGATGATTATACTTGTCATTGGTGCAGCTTTTCTACACCAGCCTGTGGCCGGATATTTCCTTTTGATCGTTCACTGGGTTAGTGGCTGGATGGCCACCATGATCGGAGTACGACTCCTGCCCAAAGAATCAAAAGGGGAAAAACAATCAACTGCAAACCCTTCTTCGTCCAAACGACAGAGCCTATGGTCCCAGATGATGCTTGCAGCCCGTGCAGCCCAGGAACGTGACGGACGCGGGTTCGGCAAATTGCTTGGTGACACCGTCTCCCAAGCTGTACAAACCTTAATGATGACGGGAGGATATATGATTGTGTTTGCCGTGTTTGTTCGGCTGCTCACCCTCTATATCACCCCCGGTGCTTCAGTTGCTTTTTGGCCCTCCCTGCTGGAGCACCATCTGGGAACGTATCACCTGAGTCAGAGCCCATTAACGCCTGTTCTGCTCATGTCTTTGCTTGCAGCCGTCCTCGGCTGGGGAGGTCTATGCTCTCATCTGCAAGTTTCCGCCGTGCTGAAAGCTGCGGGACTTGCCGCAACGTCCATGATGTATTTTGCCGGAATCCGTCTGCTTCATGCATTGGTTGCAGTTTTCCTCAGTTTGCTGCTATGGCTGCCATTCAGCCGTTACAGCTCAGAAGTCTTGCCCACGTTTCAGACCAATCCAGGCAATGGTTGGGCACCATTCTTAACCAATCAATCTCTGGTAGGCATGAACACCTCCGACATTATCGAAGTCTTTTGGATTGGTTTCCCTGCTGCCTGTATCGGTCTGGCATTGCTGCTCACCGTCATGATCAGCCTGTCCGGGCTGACTTTCTGGTTTAACCGCCGGTTTTCTCGCTAATTTTCTGACGCAGCGCAGCTTCCACTTCAGGTGAGACCAGATCGGTGACATCTCCGTGGTAGTGGGCAATTTCCTTGACGATGCTGGAGCTCAGGTACGAATATTTCGGATTGGTCATCATAAAAATGGTTTCCGCATCCGGATTTAACTTGCTGTTCGTCGAAGCCAGCTGAAGCTCATACTCAAAATCCGTCACCGAGCGGATACCGCGGACGATGACCTGAGCATCTTTTTGCCTTACATAATTTGCTGTCAGATCACGGAAGCTATCCACTTCCACATTAGGCAGGTAACTCGTGACTTCTGAAATAAGACTTTTCCGTTCTTCCACCGTAAACAGTGGGTTTTTACTCATATTATTCAATACAGCCACGATGACGCGATCAAACTGCTTCGACGCGCGGGCAATAATGTCCAGATGGCCCATCGTTACGGGATCAAAACTCCCTGGATATACGGCAATTCGTTCCTGACGATGTATCATTTCACTCATGAGGAGCCTCCTCTTCCGCTGTGCTAGGTTGTCCATCTTCTGTTGCTGCAGCAGGTGCATAATGATAGATGGATACAGCTGTCTCCCCATACAATGCCTTGCGCGTTTGTTCAAACGGGCCGAATTGCTCAGGGTAATTATATTTGGATTCATATTCAAGCACGATGGTCGCTTCCGGTTCAAGCAAGCCCAGCTCGTGCATCGTAAGCATTAACTCGTCCCCATTTTTCATACGGTAGGGCGGGTCCAGAAATACGAGATCAAATTGTGTGCTTCGCTTGGCGAGCGCCTTCAATGCACGACTGGCATCATTCCGGTATATGGCCGCCTGATCTTCCAGCTTGGTTGCCTTCAGATTTGCACGAATCACTTCAATACTTTTCGATTCCAAGTCAACAAAAACAGCCTTGTCCATGCCGCGGCTCAGCGCCTCAATCCCGAGACCTCCACTGCCTGCAAACAGATCCAATGCTGTACCGCCCTCAAAATAAGGGCCAATCATACTAAACAACGCTTCCTTCACCTTGTCGGTGGTCGGCCGCGTTCCTGTGCCAGGAACAGCCTTCAGCGGTCTGCCTTTCGCACTCCCAGATACCACTCTCACTGATGAGTCACCTTTTCTCTCTATGTAAGTTTATTGATAAAGCTATCGTACCACAATCGGGTTCAGTTTGAAAAATAGTCCGTCTGCTTTCTCGCCGAAATATTGTTGACGAATTGTTGACGCATATGTATAAAAAGGAAACTTTCCGGCCATCCTGTAATTATCGACATCACAAGTGTCGTAGACAACCGCGGAGAAGACTTACGTTTCCCCATAAGCTCTTCGTCCGGTTTCTCCTCTCCCATGAAAAAGAAGCTCTCGAAAGAGGGCTTCTTTTTGTTGTTCAAATCCTTATTCATCAAGGTTTTTATCCATTCCTAACGATTGAATGTCATTACCGTATTCGTTATTGGGTGCGAATTGGGTGCGTTTTATTCTTATCAAGCATTCGGAATACTTGGAATCCTTCGAGGCCTGTTGAATGACGAAGTTCACGAATCAACTGCTTCACCCATCGTTTGAAATCCTTAGCCTCTGTCCGGTTGCTATTGAAAACCGCCTCGTATATGCCGGTTTCGGATACAATTACCATCCTGCGAGTAAATTTCGAAGTACTCACTTTATGAGTAGTTTGTTCTTCTGGGTCCAAGTTACGAACCATATTGTGGGCATCCCTGTATCCAAGAGCTTTTGAAATATCAGCAGCTACCGCCCACCACTCACCAGGTATTTTCTCAACGAACCGAATTTCATGACCGGGCCGATGACCTTATTACTATGACTCCCAACTTCGACATGGGGGTGCTTTGAAAGTACCTCCTCCGGTTGTTTGCTTATACAAATCAAATCAATCCCCTATACCAGCCGTTTGCTTTTTCCCAATTGTTATTTTCTTTGGAGGAGTGGGTTCATACCCGTCAGACTAACGGTCTTCACCTATTCGATAATCACCTTTAAGTGGATAGTATCTTTTTCGTCGGTTCCTCCATTCTCCACCATGTGATTTCAAATCACATATCCGGCGCTTACTCTTCCTGCTAGTTTTTAATGAACTGTTTCCTGCCAATCAATTTCTCTATCTGTCAATCTGACAGATGTGGAATTTTTATATACTCGTAAAGTGAGTACAAGTCGGCGGGGTTACTACAAGTAAGGTCATATGGGATGAGTTAAAATCATGTCATCTGAAAGATGATCCCTAACTAAGTGGCTGTGGTTCTTCCTTTTCAGCTGGTTTCCTTAAGATATAACCTTGCTCACCTTTGCAAATCAACTCCCAGCCTTCTGCCGATAGATCGTCTATTGCTTCCATTAAAGTGCAGTTAACGTTCCAAAAAGTAAAGTTTTTTGAATAGAAAGTCCATGTTTCTGATTCCTCATAGGTACTATGAATCAATTCTCCATGCTCAAAATATTTAATCAATTTTGGTGATTTTCTAACGGTCATCGTCTTGTTCACACCTCTTCATTAAAATTCTACTTTTGTATCACCTGACTCTCAATTATAATGTGAATTACGAACCTCCACACATCATCTAGGAGAGGAGGTCGGCAAACTTGAGAAAATATGATTTTTCTGATGTAATTGAAATTAAATTTTTCAACATCCCATTCTTCACATTAAAGCGTCGTAAGAAAAACAAATAATCTCTGTTGCTGACTGGGTGTTAACACACCTCCAGAGAACCACGATTTTTCGTGGGTCCCTTGGCGGCAAGAATGATAAAATAATACATATAGACTTAAAAAAGCGCCCTGTCTGGGCGCTTTAGTTTTACTCTATTTCATTTACGAGCTTCTTTTAATCTGGCCCCAGGAACAAAATGCCTTGGAGTAGATATGTTTTCTCGGTGGACGGCTTTAAACCCGCAATAGTTCGTTTAGTTGCTTTATTAATTCTGGACTCACTTTCATAGTTATCACCCTTCTATAAATGACATTATAAATTCTCAATCACTTTCGAAATGTATTCATCCCAAAACTCTTCATCTCCAACAACATCAAAAAGCCAGTTGTACATCATCAAAATCTCCAACTCCTGCTTTTTGCCTCGAATGAAGGACTTCTTAGGCAATCTTCTATACAACTCATTTAAATTGAAAAGATTACTCTTCTGCTTGTAGTCATACTCATAATTTCTCCAAGAATCATTACTTTTTTTTCGATGTGTTGCTGGCCACAACTTTTCTTCTTCATAAAATTTAATCACCCAATCGTAAGTAAACTTCCACAAGTTCACTTGATGCTTTCTCCATGTCTCTTCTAGCCAATTATTTATTTCTTCATTAATATATGGAATTTTAACTCCATTTCTTTCCTGACTTCTGATCCCATGATGCTCTTTGATATAAATGAACAGCATCTCAGTATGATCCCTTAAATAAGGATGCTTTTTACTCAAAAAAGTGTAACATTCGTAGGAAACACTCCGGAATTCTGCATCAGAATTATAGATCAGAAACAGCTCTTGTTTTTTCAGAAAATTATTAATAGCGTGATTCAACATTTTTCCATGGTCATCATACATTTGTACAAGCCATTCTGCTGTTTCAGAATCAAACATCTCTAACTGACCCCGATACTTTTCAAGTTTCTCCGACTGGAGATATGTTTTTTCATCTGTTGCACTCTCAATCAGATAATTATTGAAATACTCAAACACATAGTTCACACAAATGCTCGTGTTCACTGCCTTTGCCTGATAATCAAATTCATTAAGGCCATCTTCTTTTTTTCTTTTAGCTATGTAATCTACTATGCTTAGCAAGGTATCTCCCTCCTTCAATACATTAGTTTCGATCCCTCAGGGTAAACGACCTTCCTTATGCAAAAAACAATACCAGGAATTTTGACAGTCTCATCGGGTTCTGATTTTCTTTTTGCCATTATCGGCACCTCACTTCCGTTTTAAGACGCTTTTATGTCAGGTATAGGTATTTGGTGCATTATTAGTAGAAACTCGCTCTATAAGCCTCTCAGACTGTCTGAGAGAGTCAGAAGCGGAAGTGAAAACTAAAAAATAAAACTGGAGGTATTTCGGGGTCATTCGCACCCGTACCTTATCTTCTACCTCCAGAGGGACCCGTGAACGTCTCAGCGCCTCTCTATTCCCTCTCATATATATCTTTGGTGTAATTGTTCGTCAGAATGTTAGAACACATACTCGCTGATTGTAATCCATCTGTCGATAGGTTTCTTAGATCTGAGCACGCATAGGTTAAGTACTCTGTATAACAACAGTCCTAGACTTTAGCTCAATAAAAAAGCCGCCTATTGGCGACTCAATTCAATAACTCTATCTCTTCAACTGATCCAACAAGTTTATTAGCATTCACATTGTCTTGGTAAATCTTTAACTTCACGGGGCTCCCTTTTTTATCAGCCCTCGCTTTTCCCCATTCCCATAGATAATTGTAAACATTCTCTTCAGTGACATCATTGGAGCTAACTGCAACGGCGGTCTTGCTAATTAACATTTCTACAATAACTTTTTCTTCACTATCAAAAATTCTAAGTCCAAAGTTATCGCCAACCTCTACTGCAGGAATAACGTAAGCCTTATAATCCTCTGATTCAAACACTGGCAATGACATATCTTCACCTCCCTTGATTATTTAAAAGTTCTACAGAGAGGGAAGTTTTTCCTTTTCTAATAACTCTTACATACCTACAACACGTATAAGTGTTATTACTTAACCGTGAGAAGCATATCACAGTATGCCTTCATAAGAAATTATACGAGAGTTTTACAGCCCTATATCATTCCATTAATGCAGGATTAAAAAGACACACACCGCACTACTAACCTAGGGGTGATAATTATGAACAATACATATAGGTTGCTCAAGGATGATATGGATTTCTTTCTTGCCGCATTATCCCAGGTTCGTGTATCTGTCTGGCATGTACAGGAGGATGGGCAGCACATCATAGACTATGGCGGCCCGGTGGAGGCTTTTAGCACGGTATTCATTAAGATCATGGGGAAGAGATACTTTCGTAATACATTTGAGTTTAGGACACAAAAATAGGAGCCGTATATAGGCTCCCTAGTTAAACATTTTTTTAATTAAATCGTAACCAGATTCCTCCAAAAAAAGGCTTAGACAATATAGACCACCGAATAAAAGAAAACAACCACTGAAGAAGCAAACTAGTACAGAATTAAAAGCACTTGAACTACCATAATGTTGACCACAATGTGGGCATACATAAGCTGTTGTAGATATTTCTCGTCTACACGATTCACATCTCATTAATTTGCTAGTTGGTTTAAATTTTTCTTTGATATTAATGACCATTGTTCTAAAACTCATATAAGATAAGTAAAACAACACAAAAATCATTATAAAACCGATCACATTCCCGAAAATATCACTTAAGTTATCCATTTACTCCTCCAAAACTATGTAATAAATCTAGATCTATTTGACTCAATTAGTCTATCAGACCTATGTGGTTATTTCCATATATTCCTTAGCAGAAAAAGACTCCGTGCATTAGCACAGAGCCGTCTCATTAATTGGTCGTATATTCACTTACTTCAAATGTCAAAATCTTATCGAATATCACATAGTCTGTACGCTTGCTGAATGGACCTTTGTTGTTGCTGTATTTGTTAATGGCGAACTTGGCCGGACCAACTCCTGCATCACGTGCATCGTACCAGTTGAGGAATGCATTTACATCAATTATCGGAAGATCGTATTCTTTCTCCAAGCCAGTTGTCATTGTTACAACTAGAATAGCACGATCACCTTTAGGTTCAGGATTAGGTGTTGGCTGAGACGGTTCTTCAGGTTGGGTTGGCTTTTCTGGATCAGGGTTTGGGGTTTCAGGTTCAGGATTTTTCGAAGGAGAATACATCATCTCAATTTCTCCAATAGTTACAAAGGAAGGATAGCCATTATTTTTTGAGATATTCAATCGGTATTTCTTATAGCTTTTTTCATTTGAAAAAGTAAACTCCTTCTTTAAACCGGTAGTCCAACCTGTTATCTCGACCTGAGTATCTAATACATTCCACTTTTCTCCGTCCCAACCTTCGAACGTCCAGTCTTTTGGTGATTCCTGTGTGTTATTCATGTATTGTCCACGTGCAGTTAATGTATAATGGTTAATTTTCTGAGATTCTTCAAATTCATAAGCTATCCAACCCGCAGGTTCACCTTGTTTTGATGCCCATCCTAAATCATTATTGTTTTTATTGAATGCATTGAAAGGTTGATGACTACCACTCCATATACTGCTTGAACTTGCTACTCCTGAAGGAGCAGTATTAGATGTCATAGTTGGAATGAGGTTATTCACTGTTGTGTCAGCAAAACTTTTTCCTGAAAAGACTGGAGTTAAAAGTAAAAGAATAAGTAGTGTTAAAAATGATTTTTTCATATGTATTCCCCTTTATATGTAATGAAATAAGAATACATATTTTTCCTAGGGATGTCTAAACAATTATGTCTATAAATTCAAGTAAGTGTTAGAGAAATAAAAAAGCTCTGTCGACATTAGAAGGCGACAAAGCAAATGACTCATTAACCTATTTCTTTTAGCAATTCCTCATTGTTATTACGCACATTCCCAACTTCCTTCGGCACCTCGTATGCTCGCATCTCAGACGCTTGATATGGCTTCAAAAGGCCAAGCAAAGACTGAACATCGTCATTATCTCTACCAAGCCATTCCGCCTCATCCTCAGGTCGAAGGATAACCGGCATACGGTTATGAATGTCTTCCATAAGGCTATTTGGTTCGGTTGTGATGATGGTGCACGTACTCAGTTTGTTGCCGTCTGGATCTGTCCAGGTGTCGTATAAGCCAGCAAAAGAGAACAAACGGTCATCCTTCATTAAAATGCGCATCGGCTGTTTGTCTGTCCCTTCTTTGCGCCACTCATAAAACCCATTTGTGGGAATAATACAGCGTTTGGAACAAATCAACCGTTTAAAGGCTGGCTTTTCGGCTAATGTCTCGGCCCGGGCATTAATCATCTTATTACCGATTTTGTCGTCCTTGGCCCAAACGGGTACCAGACCCCACCGGAGTGAACCCAATCGATTACCGTCTTTGCTCCCGATAATCGTCGGGATGTATTGCATAGGTGCAGCGTTGTAATTAGGCTTGTACTCAAATCCTTCAGCAATGGAAGCATAGTACCTGTCCATTATCGCGTCTAAGGGGTCAGTGATTGTAAATCTACCACACATACAAAGCACCTCCTGTATTGTCCTTACAATATATAATCACACAATAAATTGATCAAACACGGGGATACGTAGCAAGCATGATTTGGTCCAATTACGCATTTTGACCCTGGATTGTATACGGGGCTCCAGGTAAACGTTGTTCTTATCCTGGCCTGTCATGAGTTGCTGGGGTACTCCACGGAATGCCCTCGTTTCTTTCAGGCTTGCGCCATTAACTATAATATCAGTTCTCGGCTTTCCAGACGGATCCGGAACGAATGCAAGTCAAGATTCAGGTATTTTACAATTTGAAATCACTATACGTCGAGTGATTTTCCTACTGGAAAGATATCCAAAAGGCATCTATGTCAAGATCATCACTCAACAATTTTTTCATGTTTTTTTAATTTATATTGTAATATTCTATGTAAAAGTTAAAATAGAGTAATTATCACATACATAAATTAAAGCAGGTGTTATTGTGTGCAAACAATAGATGCAGTTCGTGCTATTCAAGCAGTAAAAAATGGTGTTACTAGGCCTTATATTCTTGAAGGAAATGACGGTTACTCATACTTCACAAAGTTTAAGGAAAATCCAGAAACCTCAAGAATTTTGGCTAACGAATTTGTTTGTGCCAAAATCGCTGAATTTTTGGAACTTCCACTTGCTAACCCATGCTTAATCCGAGTAGATTCGGATTTTCTTGATTTGTACGGTGATGAAATAAGCACTCACATTGATAATGACATGACTATTACAACCGGTCTCCATTTTGGCACTAGGAAAATTAATAAAGCAATCCAGATTACAAATTCTAGAATGCTCGAAGAAGCCGTTAATGTTCGAGTAATCCCGGAATTGATTCTGTTCGACCAACTAATATGCAACACTGACAGAGATCAGAATGGAGGAAACCTCCTTTTTGATATATCAAAGATGCAGATCGTAGTGATTGACCATTCTCATGTGTTTGATATAGGTCCTCTTTGGGATGCTCATCAACTAAACTTAAGGATTGGCTCTGAATTTAAACCATTCACTCAAAATGGGTATATTTTCAGAAAGCTGATTCACCATGTTCGAGGAAATAACCCATTTGACTCAATTTCCGGGAAAATGTCACGAATGACAAATGATTTTTTATGGCATATTATTAAGGAAATACCTGATGAATGGCTTATTCCTGAAGATGACAAAATTGCTTTGCACAAATATTTATGTGACCGTCTGCATAGAATAAGCGATGCTTTTGAAGTACTTCGGCCATCACTACCTTTTTGGAAAGGAGGAAGTTAATCAATGGATAATATCTGTAAATACGCTGTAATGAGGTATGTGCCGGACAGCACCAGGGAAGAATTCATAAACATTGGTGTAGTACTACACTCACCTGAAGAAAAGTATATTGACTGTCTTATTACCGGTAACTTTTCAAGAGTATCTACATTTGACGATGAAATAAAAATTTCATTTTTGAAGATTATTTTAAGTGGTGTTAAAGAAGATTTCTCAAATAATTCAACGGTTAGCGGTCCTTCCAGAGAGGATCTATCTGACCCTAAGTATTTGGATAAAGCAACATCTATATATATAAATCAAATTCAATTTTCTAGAATAAATTTGATCAAGTCAAATGATTTTGAGGAAGATCTCATGAACCTCTACAAAACATACGTACATTTTGAAATTCAGAAAAGATCAAGGCTTACTGAACAAGAAGTAAGATCAATTATGAACCGTGTAATTCGGACAAAAGCTGGTTCCAACAAATTCTTAGAAAAAAACTATAAAGTGGACATTGGCCCACAACAAATAGAACTAGATTATGCTTATGAAACAAAGAATGATCATTTAAAGATTATAAAAACATTCTCTTTCGATTATACAACTCAAGGGAGTAACCAAGCTCCTCAGCTTGCCAAAGAATGGGCCTACAATTTCAATAGAATTAAATCCAAATCAGATTTAATTGATAAATTCCCTAAGTCAGATCTGGATTTAACAGCTTTAATCTATGTTAAATCCCATACTAAAAATATAAAAATTGCCTTAGAAATATTAAAAGAAGAAACAAACACAATTGAAGTAAATAATAAGGTTCAAATTACGAAGTTTGCTGACGAAATGGTTGGTGAAATAAAGAGTATCTAATTAATATAGCCAGCCTTCACTTAAGGGCTGGCTATACTTAGCTGTTGTCATAGAATCACTCAAATACGGCGCCCAAAAGCTCTTTAAAATCTTTGAATTCTTTGCTGGCACCTTCCTTAATAAATCGATATTCAACATTGTTAGTTTTTGCTTTTTCAATCTTAACTTTCAATTCATCTACATACGACTTAAGACGTACAAATTCTAAATCTTCTTTTTTCACGTTCTCCAGAGAGGAATATATCGTTCCTCCTCTTTTTTCTCTGATTAATATTTTGGTCACAGTATCTTTTCCACGTTTAATTGTGACTTCATTTTCTTTCCCACAAATTAACGCAAATTTCTCACTTTTGTATTCTGCCTCAACTGATTCAATTGCAACACTCGTATCTGCCTCGATTATTTCAAAACCTCTGCTTTTAAAATAATGGGAGAAGCTTTGTAAGGCCTGACTCTTCAGTTCTTTTTGATTCAACAACTGGACAGGGAGCATATGTTGTTGTAGCTCAAATTCCAGCTGTTTTTTTTCTTCTTCTAAGTCCGCTAACAATTTTATCTTATTTAAATCCATATTAACCCCTCCTCCTTTTTACTAATGATAGCGCAAATAAGGAGAAGATCAATAGAAAAAGCGAGAAGACGGGCCTATTAGTTAGCTGCTGCTTCTTTAGTTGCAATTCACATTCAAAATTTTTTCTAAACTCCTGATGCATCACGGAAAATGAGTCATTTAATGATCAGCTGACCAAGGAATGTTTAACTCATGAAACTTTATCATAATGAGGATCTTTTTTATAAATGACAGATTGTAATCATTAAGGTACTGTTTTACGTTAGCATCCCTCATTTTTTTTACCCCCAAGGATATAAGGCTTCATTTATAGAAAAGAAAAAGGACCATAGGGTCCCTCTTGCATATTTATAATGTTCCTCCGATATTCTTTAATTATCCAAAACTCACCCTCTGTTTACGTTGTTCACTTTTTGCAAGCTCGCGACGAACAGCCGCCCCGATATCAACACCGATTGAATTAGCAGCCTCAGGAGTAGCAACCCCAGCAACAGTTACATTTACATGGATTGTATCCCCACCGCCTCCAGTGTTAGCACCGATCATGCTTCCTATCTGCTCATACAGCCGCTTGGAGCGTTTGGAACCATCAATAGGGATAATTGCTTCCATACCTTTTTCACCAGCCAAGGAAGGGCTATCGGCAAATCCACCCTTTGCATACGCTGGTATCTCCGGAATTGTCGGGATAGCGAAGCCGATATGCCCCATGTCGAACGGGAGATCAACGGATATCCCATTTATTTTGCCTATAGCCTGGTTGACCAAACGTATAACCGCATTGATAGGACCCGCGACTAAAGCCTTGAGCCCTCCCCATATTCCGGCAAATGTCTGGACAACGCCATTCCACACTGTGGACCAATCACCCGTGAACACTCCAGCCACAAAGTCTATGATTCCGCCCAAAGACGTCATCAGGCCAGTGAACAAACCTGTTAGTATCCGTATGACTTCGCTCACAATCTCCTTGATGTAAGGAAACGCAAAGTTGAACGCTGCAACGATCCCGTCAATGATTGGCTTGAGAGATTCGAACATAGCCGAACCAGCAGAGATTACTTTGTTGAACACTGAGGTGAAAACCGGTGCCATGGTCTGGATGGATAAAACGATTTGTGGAACAACATCGTTAGCTAACCAGCCGAACACTTTAGATATTACGGGCCAAAGTTTGGATGCCAGGTAAGAAACAATGGGTGTCACCGCTCGTATCACCCTCGCTGCCATATTCGCAACGGTTGTAGCAACGAGTTTAAATATCGTGATATCGGCCATTACGATCTTTTTAATAGACCCAAAAACACTTTTAACATGAGGCGATATCTCGCGAAAGGTGTCCATGAGCATATCCTTGTATTTCTCGACGGAAATAATCAGGCTGTCAAACCCTCCACCAGCACCAGCACCGGAGAACATCCCGCTAATTAGACCACCAACATTTTTGAACGTGCTGCTCACAGCCTTGGTGAGTTTACCCGAAGTGAACCATCCAGCAAACTTTGAAACTATCGGAAGCAGCTTGGTCATCATAGGATTCCAGACATCCATCTCTATCGATCTACCCATTGCGCGGAAAGCATCCGTAACACTGCCGTACTTGATGTTCTGGACGTTTTTCATGGTTTCACGGGTCTTATCGAACTGGCTGCGAGCCTCCCCCATTGCTTTAATGGCGTCGTATTCCAAATCCTCAAACTGAGTACCCATAAGAGCCACACCAGCGGCGTTTCTTTTAACCGGGTCCTCGACTTTGGCGAGAGCTTGGAATATCTTCTGAGTGGCTAATCTTGCATTGTCTCCACCACGGGCAAGAGCTTGTTCGAATTGTTCTGCATTGAGGTTTAATGCTGCATAACCCTCTGCACTTGACTTCGATTGGTCTTTAACCCGGATGTTCAGTTCCTTTATCGCGTCACCAACTTTATCGAGCTGGAAAACACCAGATTCCGCACCGGCACCGAACATATCAAACATCTCATTTGCATTAAACCCGAGCTTGTTGAAATATACGGAATACTCAGAAACTGAGTCTAACAACTCGTCGGACATATTCAATCCGCCCTTGTAACCTTGGGCCATGAGGTTAAATGCTTCGTGTTGAGATACACCAAACTGCTTGGTCATTTGATCCGCTGCCCGGATACTTTGGGTGACGTCCTCACCGAACACATCCCGGTAAACAACTGCATCCCGAGTTGCTACTTTGAGCGCATCACCAGTCAACCCTGTAACTTGCTTTACAGTCGCCATGGATCGGGTCAGATCATCCCAGTTTTCACCGATGTTGTCTCTGTATAAGCTGGATGCCTGTTTCTTTATTTCTGACATTTGCTTATTGGTTATATTTGTGGATGCTTGGAGTTGGCGAAACGACTTATCAAAGTCTCCCACAAGGCTAATCGCCTCTACGAAACCATTGATGATACCGTCTACAATCATTCGTGCGCCTGTAAACTTAGCAACGGTATCCAAAGCTCCCCGGAAACTCATAGCCGCTTCCCTGGCTTTTGCGAAACCATGAACGGAGTTCTGGACTTCATCAACTGCCTTCTTTGGACCCTTAGCCCGTTGTAAGATTTTCAATACATTTTCCATGCCTTCTAGTTGCCTATTGGCATCACGGAAACTTTTGCGAAATTGAGGATTCATCTGCGCTTGGAGCTTGAACGCTATTTCATAATCTTTTAACATCTTTCTCACCTCTGCCCATTAATTTTCAGATAGTATTAAATAAAAAAACTTCACTTTCTTTAAGCGGAAGTGAAGTTTTTAGACTAAGCATTCATTTGCTAATATAATTAACGCTAATACTAGCGATTGGGCATAATCCTATTAAAAAAACCTTTCGTTTTAGATGATTCCTCTCCAATTCCTACTAGTTCGTCATCTGTTAACAATTCTCCAAATTGTTTATAATGCTCAATCCATCTAGGAATCTCTCCAGTTTTATACGCACGTTCAAGCTCATCTTCACTTGGTAACACTCCTTTATCTGTGATTTTCCAAACAGCAGGAAACGAACCGATATTCTCTTCGATAAACGGGCGTTCTGGAACTCCTAAACGTTTAGTGATATTAGCCTGAGATCCACCGATAGCTCTTTCTGCTTCGTTTAGAGAACTAAGCAATCTCTTGGCTTTCAGATATTTTTGGTTAGCCTTCTGGATTTCAAGGGTTAGTTTTGCACGTTGTTCTCGGGCGGCGCTGAACACATTTTGAATATCAGCACTTAATTCTGCCACTTCCCTTTCCCACCCCACCTTGACATCATTAATTATTGCTTCAAGCTTTCCAGGCTTACCGTTTTTCACAATTTCCAATCTTTCCTTGGCAACTTCAATTTCACTAGCTAATTCATTTACACGCATTTTCACCTCGTTCAGTTCGGTAATGCTGTACGTCTTTGTGCCGTTACTATCATCGACCATCATGTTTTTATAAGTGGCTAGTGCTTGATGATGATCACTCTCTTTTTTCACAATTTCATTAGCTAGTTCAGTAATCCGAGCATCAATCTGACTGCTTACTCTCTTGAATTCTTCAAGTTCCTTAAACATATTTGTTATCCCCTTTATTATTTTATTTAGGCAACGACATAATCATCAAATACTAAATAGATTTATTTATATTCAAAGCCTCTGTAAGTTCATCTACCAGAAGGCTTGTACTCGAATCAGAAGTAGCGTTTCTTGCAGACCTATTTATTTGCTGTGCTAGTACATGGGAAAGTTGATTCTCATTAACACACTGTTCAATAGTCAAACTATTCTTGGCTCTATTTTTCATTATTTCAAAAGCTACTTTCTCCGGATCTGCACCATTTTTTATAGCTTTATCAATGAGAATAGAATTTTCAATTGTTCTAATACTCTCAAACATGGAAATACGTCGTTGTTCTGCTTTAAACATATTCATAATTAAAAAACTCCTTTTTTTGTATTGTTAATGGTTTTTACTTAGGATTCTGTAAAAACAGGTGGAGGCCTCGCCTGGTTATCTGAATCAAAACACTTATTCACCAAACCTATCACCACTTTCAAATTTATAGTTGAAATCTATAAGAAGAATTGATATAATGATCATTAGTTGAGTAATTATACATATTTTGTTTCATGATCGTCCTCGCTATTACCAGTAGCGGGGGCGATTTTTTTTATCCCCATCATAAAGAATCCCTGCTCTAATTCCAAAAGTGATTCAACGTCCTCCAGGGGAACGAAAGGCTCCCCACTTCCTCCAATTTTCACACAAGCATCAAACGCTTTGTTTAATGTTGATATCGTCGCTTCCCCATACCTTTTATTGAGTGCATCCCTTAATTGTTTTCCTAATCTATCCTCTGCACCTAAACCTGTACTTTGAGTAATTGTTTCCATGACGACCATCCTTTCGTTATGAGCTTCACAGTTAGTTGTATGTTCATCTCTCTATTTCTCTTGGAGTTAATTCAACTCGGTTTGGACTCTATGATATTTAAAGCATCGAACAAATAGCAGTCATTAATAGATTCAATTCTGTCAATCACAATCAACTTGTATAACTCAGGAAAGTTAATAAGATTAGGAATTGAATTCAGCAGCACATCATCGTTTTTAAGGCCATCCTTTAGCGTTACAAGTTGCATAAGAGCCTCCCTCTCTAACTGCCATGCATTATTGAAAAGTTGTTGTATAGTAGTGGGTAAGTCCAGATTATTAAGAATATTGATTGCAAGGGCACCTTTACTACTAAGAATGCAGATATCTAATCTGTTTAGCATCTTATCCCTTTTCCTGCCTCGGGGAATTTTCTCCAACTCAATAGCCATAGTCTCAAGAAGAGTTATCTTTTTCTGTATATTCTTCTGACATTCTTCTCCAACCTTACGTACACTTTTTATCTTTCTCATGAAGAAACGAAGCGCAACTAAAAAATCATATGGAGTGCAGGTTGTGCCGTTAGTATCAATACTGATATTAAACCTCCATCCTAACTCCTCGTTACTCTCTATCTGGTCAGGATTCCGATTAAGAATGACCTTCGCGTAAAATCTGAGGATATTCTGTTCAAAGACAAGAATTTTCTTATAATTCGCCTTAACCAGATCACCATAAGCTTGTAAATAATCTGACATTTCTTTAATTTTGAAATCGACTAGCTGTAACAATTCCGAACGTTTCAATAGGTTTGCTCCCTTCTAATCCTGTTCATTCTTAAAAATGTTAACAAGTCCAAGTCCCAATGCAATTTTCACAAACGCAGCTTGTCGACATTTACTGTAAGTTGGCGAACTTATACCAATCGATTCATAGACAGTCTGGTCTGTTGTATATGCGGCTTCAACATCCAGATATCTTTCTTGAATTATTTGCTTTTCTAAATCAGGCATGCACTCAACGATTGATAACACCTTCTGACATGTCTCATTAGGCTGCTCGACAATCAATAGAAGATTTACTTCAAAGAGAATACTTTCAATTTTCTTCTTTGCATTCTTTGAAATCCTAGACACGTTAGAAATTTCTTTATGCCTCAAAACTAATCACCTCCTCTCAGGTATAGCTACCGTTACTTACTACCGGTCTGTCTTAGCTTGTTTCTTGTTCTGCAGATTACGAAGGATGATTGCACATTGAAGAGGATTTCTATCACGCCAAAGCTTTACAAGATCACTAAGTGACATTAAAATAGGCACCTCCCATGAATGCTATACTTTGAAATTAGGTCGTTTCAGAAAGCTTCATTTGCTCTCGTCTAATAAAGTGAATTTTTCAAAGAACAAAATGCCTCATGTAAGCCTTGAGAAAGGGGAATATCTTCCCGTCATTTTTCCGAGGTAAATTCTCAAGGTGTTTTTCAACTGCTTCTGTGTAATCCTCTTCTGTAACTCCTATCTCATGCAGATCTGCAATTCCCTCTCGAATCTGTTCCATTTGTTTCATTGTGACCTTCGGATGATCTTTGCCGAATTTTTTGTGATAAAGGGTATTATATATTTGTGAATAGCGATCCTCTGCTGATAAGAAGAGGTAATCTTTTAAATCTTTATCATTCGTTATTTCTTTAACATTAGTTATTAGCGTTGGATTTTCCAGTTGTGGAAAACCCGATTCTGGTTTTTCGTATACATCCAGCACCCAGGAGACAATTTTACCTTTTTCCTTAATGGAATATCGGTTTAGATAACCCCACTTCTCAAGCTCCTTCATTCCAGCCCGGATACTGTCTTTGCCGTCTGTTGCATGCTTGATCAGTTCATCAATATGAAACTTAAAGTTATCCGGCTTAGAAAGCATATAAGCTAATAGCCCTCTGGCCTTAAAGCTTAACCGGGTGTCTTGTAATAACTCATTGAGTACTCGGGTAAATGCTGGTGCAGTTTTCCCCTGTTTATTGACTCGATATGTTGTCACATAGTGTCACCACCGCCCCATTCCCTTTTAAGAGGCTAAATAGTTCGTAACTCTGAATTTGCCCTGAGATAAAGTCTTCCAAGCTCATCCAAAGCACATTGGCTTTGGCAGGATCGATCCCGTTTACCTCAAACAATGAATTTCCTACCTGCTCATATAAATCAGTCATTAGTTCCAACTGGATTCCCACCCGTTCCAGTTCTTTACGTTTAGTATCCAAGTTGCTCAGTAATTCCAATAACCGATGAGATACTATTCTCTGTGCCGTATTCATTTGCACCACCTAACTTCTCAATCCGCATGAGCTAGTATTCTGACTGATCCACCCTTCCAGATCATGTTGACGAAAGAAAATCTTAGAGCGGACCTTGAATGACGGGATCTGATCTTTCCGGACCATGTCATACAACAGCCATTCAGAGATTCTGAGGTATTTGGCTGCCTCTTTAACAGTCATCGTTTGCGGCTGTTCCTGAACAACTTGCTGCTGAATAATCATTTGTCCCAACTGCTGCAAGAATTGTTGCGGATCGATGTCCAATTTCCGCTCTACTACTTCTGGAGTGTGATATGTCGGAGCTGCTTGCTGAACAATTACAGTTGGCGTGTTACGTCTTACTCTTGGATTACGCATGATTTAAATTCCTCCCTGAATGTATTTAATTGCGTTTTAACTGCGTTTTGTGGATATCCATGTAAATGTACTCACTGAGACTATCGCACTCTCCAATACTATTAACTTTACAAATCGGAGAGAAATTCTGAATGAACTATGCTTTATGTCTGCGTGCTTCTATCATTCGCTCTCTACGTGATTGACGTTCTTCTTCTGAAAGTGATCTTGGAGAAGGAGCTAAACTAAACCGAACCTGATTCCCCTTGAGCCTCCATTGACCAGCGACAATACGAATGTTTCCTGAACGTCCGATCTCTTCTTCTTTCCAGTATGGTTCTCCAGCAACTTTCAAGAGCCGGTTAATATATTTCCTGCAGCAACTGTACACAGTCCACTCATCGTCAATCGGATCGTATACCGCTGTCACCTCTTGTTCTTCAACTGGATACACGTTTGCATCCCCTCTCCTTCTTTCAGACCAATTAAGTTAACTTGCATGCAAGACCTGTTAGGATCGTTAGGTGTAATTTATCCAGTTGGATGCTAAATGCTCTTAGAAGGCATCCAATTATCTCAGACAAGCATATATAAACTGCATTCAGATTAATGTGTTCAAAATCGATACCGTACAAAGCGATAAGTACGAATACGTGGTACGCCTCTGCCTTCATCCCATTGCTCTCACATTCCTGAATAAAATCTGCGGGAATATGAGTTATTTTTTGACCTTCTCGATGCTGTATTCACGGTTCTTTCTGGTCTGTTGCAGACTTAAATGGTTACTTGACATGACATGCTCCTTTCGGATATCCCGCAAGTGAATATAGAGATCACTCTTAGATGACTCTGAATAAGCACCGTGCAGCTAGAAGAGCCGAGAAGTTGTGCTTAACTCAGTTGGATCGGAGAATGATGAGGGTGCGGGATAAGAGAAGTTTTTTTACTGAATTGAACTACTGCTTTCTGATTCTTGATTTAGGATCCACTTATCAAGAGCTTCTTTGCGGAACATGATTTTGTTTCCTATTCGATACGCAGGAATTTTCTTTTCTCTCACCATTTCACGTAATTTGTATGGGCTTGCTCCAATATATGGAGCAGCTTCCTTAATGCTCATACGTTCCATTGTTAACCTCCTCATGGTTAATTGTTGTTTTCTTTTTGGAAACTTTATCCTACATGGATACTTTATCACGTTGTATCCATATTGGCAACTATTATTGTTGTATGTTTCTGCTTGTTGTCTGGATGGATACTTTGTTATACTGAAACCACATAAAAATTAAGGAATGAGGAAGTTAAAAATGGAACCAAAATTATTTGGTCAATATTTACGTGAGGCCAGAAACAAAAAAAAATTAACGCTTGAAAAGGTTGCTAAGTCTGCGAATCTATCAAAGGGTTATCTGTCCAATATAGAGAATGGAAACCGGGGTATCCCATCACCTGACTTATTAAACAAATTGTCAAAGCCACTTGGGGTGTCCTACAGTGACCTAATGCTCAAAGCTGGTTACTACGATGAATCTATGTATAAATTTACAAAAGATTTCGAGATGTATGAGAACGAAATGGAAACACCTTTGATGCAAGTTCTGAGTTTATTTATTGGAGGGGCAGGATATATAAATCCTGAGATTAGAGATGAACTATTCTTGGTTTTAGAAGATTCTATGATAGGACCTGATTTTGCAAGGTTTAATAAGGAATTTAGACAATATTTAATTAACAAACAAGAGGCACCTGACAGTATTTCTACAGACTACGAAGAAGATTTATATGAAGAATTTGATAGTCTCTACAATGCAAAAAATTTACTTATACAATTTAAGGATTATGTGAATGAGTCAACAAAAGAACAATTGCTAACTGTCTTAACGGAACTAGCTGAGAAGAATAACCTTGGAACCCGTATGAACTCAGCATTTCTTGAACTGACAACTCTTTTGAGTGAACCTTCTATTACTTATAATCAAAAAACTCTTTCTCAATTGGATAGACAACGCATTCTCGATATGCTTGAACTCCTCTTCCCTAATCACTAATCATACGAAAGGAGCCTAACCATGAATAAAGATCATACAACCAAGTTGCCCGCTGCTGATTTGCTTGCTGCATTACAGGAACTGAAGAACATTAAATTTGAGGTCACAGTTGGAATAGCGTCTCAAGATAGTCCCGGTGCAAATAGTGCTAGACAAAATACAACGCAGATTGATATTACAAGAACTGAAGAATTGCTCCCTCCTGTACTCACGCCTAAGGACATACAGAATTTCCTTAGTATCTCAAAAAGTAAAACTTATGAATTTCTTAATTCAGGTGAGTTGCATGTCGCAAGAGCTGGCAGAACACTTTACGTATCTCGGGTCGTGTTCTTAGAGTGGTTAGAAGGCAAGAACGATTAAACTCCAAAATGAACAGGAGACATGTAAATAATGATTAAGCCGAGGAAAAAGTCATACACAATTGAGTACATCTGTGTAGGTACGCCTGAACAATCAGATCGTATCCTCAGGCAAATTGCTAAATGTGTAATCAAGAAGGTATTGGACAAGCACGGTGCTGTAGCTCATAACCTGGATGAGGTTCTTGAAAAGTATATCAATCACAAGAATCGTGAGGGGCATGTTTAATATTACCTGTACACTCTGCTCAATACATAAGCGACATCTGACTCCTGTTTATCTCCTTTGTGATGTTGCCTCATTTCAACTCTATCTGTGAACTACAAATACACCCGCTTTTTATACGAGTGTTTATACATGGATTGGATATGCAATTGGGATTCTCTTATATATATCTTTATATCTTTTATTCTTTTATTTCTTTTTTCTTTCTTGGGGGTATAATCGTACACCACTAGCATTCATGTTTTATGTATATCAATGTATATTATGCATAAAGGGTGTAGCTTTAACCGACACCCTCAGTATGATTCTAAAAAAATGGAGGTCCTATCTTATGAACAAAATTAGTCTTGAACGTAGAAAAGAACATATCGCTGAATTGCAGAATGAAATTAAGCTGCAGGAGCATGCGATAAAAGTTATTGAAACATACTCTCCAACCACACTGGAAGAAAAGATATTACACCTCTATGCCATTGAGGGCAGTGTGAAGATTGTTGCCGATCAGATCAATGCGGAAGGCCATAGAATTGGGGCACGCAAATATATAACAAACGATATCACAGCGGTTATTGAATCGAAGCCAGTTAAAGATGAGTTACATGAGATCGTGAAAAAGGCATTTAATCAAAATAAGAAAAAGGCAGCCGCACGCTGGTTTTAACCGTTATTAGTAGTATCTCAAATCACACACACTATGTCCGAAGACCTTTTATTTTTTCCATACACTGACGGATGTGTTCATCAGTTAACATTTCTATAAACCGTTCTAAGGCCTTTTCACTTTCCTTACAATCTTCGCTTGCAAATATGACATTCACCCACATCTTCGTCTTTTCATTGAATCTTCTGATGGTTCTTTTCTCTTTGTCATATTCGTATTCTTTATCACCAATTTTAATAAACTCACCAAGCTCATGATTTTTCATACCTCAGCCTCCCTTTACCTTAACTAATTCAATCACTATTGCAGATTTACCTTCCATAAGGATCACGTAGTCTCAAATAAAGTTTTAGCGGTGATTCGTATCTTTAAGCATACAAAAATCATTCTATCTATATTGGTGAGATAGATTATACCCCTCACATAAATAAATGCCTAAAACGGGCTATAAGGAGTTTTATATCCATGGCAAAAGGTAGCATTGAAAAACGCGGCAAGAACTCATGGCGTCTCACGGTTGAGCTCGGCACTGACGGGCAAGGAGAACGTGATTTTGAAAGAAAGACAATTCGGGTTGAAGATCCGGACTTGCTGCGTGCTCCACGCAGGTTACAGAACCATCTTGATGAAGAACTTGTGAAATTCAAAATGGAAGTCGAAGCCGGGCTATACATCCGGCCAGAAAAATTGACGTTCAAAGCTTTTGTTGAAATATGGATTAAGAAATTCGTTGAGGTCGATCTTGAAGAAAAGACCCAGGGCAATTATAAATTCCATGTTGAACGCCGTATTATCCCCTATTTCGGTCAGAAGCACATGGATAAAATTAAGACACTTCATGTCACTGATTATCTGGATTATCTTCGTACACCTGAAGCCAGCTTGAAGAAGAATGGAAAACCGCTTGGATCGGCTACCATCGTGTATAATTATCGAGTTCTGCGTAGTATCTTTGCTAAAGCAGTAGAATGGCGTGTTTTGAAAGAAAACCCCATGAGCGGCGTTAAGAAGCCTAAAGAAGATGACGTCAAGGAAATGGAATATTACGACGAGAAAGAGATACAAGATTTATTTATTGCTCTGGAAGAAGAACCGTTAGAAGTTAGGATATTAATTGTGTTGGCAGTAACTACAGGTATGAGACGTGGAGAGATCGCAGGTCTTGAGTGGAAAAACATAGACCTGGATGAGGGATACATTAATATTAAGCAAACCATTCCAATGCTCAAAAAAGGCGTAGCGGTTATCAAGGGGCCAAAAAACAAGCAATCCAATCGTAAGATCGCTCTTTCAGTTGCCAGTATAGAAGAATTGAAGCTCTATAGAACTGAATGGAAGAAGATGAAATTGAAGCTTGGTGACAAGTGGACGGCTCCTCAAGGTACGGAGTTTCTGTTCTGCCAAATAAACGGTCACCCGTCTGATCCTCAGCGCCTCACCAAACGTTGGATAGATTTCTACCGTAGGCATGGTATGAAGCCCATCAGATTACATGATTTGAGGCACACTTCTGTATCCTGGAT
Organism: Paenibacillus sp. FSL W7-1088; assembly: GCF_037969855.1. Lineage (NCBI taxonomy): Bacteria > Bacillati > Bacillota > Bacilli > Caryophanales > Paenibacillaceae > Paenibacillus > Paenibacillus sp. FSL W7-1088. The sequence goes on along the minus strand of NZ_CP150216.1, from coordinate 2,532,917 downwards.
GATATTCAAGAAGGTTCACTCAGAGGTCATAGCCAAGCGTGTAGGGCACACCAACACTAAAATGCTGGAGATATATGGACACATATTCAAATCAGTGGACAAGGCTGCCGCTGAGGTATTTGAGGACATGTTTAAACCCACCAGAAAGACGCAATAACACTCATCTGCCCCCATATTGATATTGGGTGCAAATTGGGTGCCAAATTCGCAAAAAGTACCCAAAAACAGCATTTCTACTCTACTCCATATTTTATGAAAAGCTTAATCTACCAAGTGTTTCACGATTTAATATATGAACTCATGAGCCAATTTAACTCCTCTCCCATGAAAGATAGGCCCTCGAAAGAGGGCCTATTTTTGTTGTTGGAACGTTGGTTGCTGATCATTTCCTGAATCATTTAATATGATCTACTTTTTTACGAACTGGAATCCACACTTCAGTGATGAAATCTTGCTGCTGATCATCAACCCATTCATATTTCTCGATACATGGTCCTTCCGCTTGTTCAAAACTCGTTGACGGAAACCACTCCGTGTAGATACGTTTCCAGATATTCATTATACTTAAATCAATTTCGACATCTTCAGTCATCGTCCCGCGACTGTCAAAGACCGCATAGATTTGACCAGGTACATGAAGAACGGTAAATCCATCAGGGACCTGAATACCATCTGGCACTTCTGCTCCCATTAAATAACGTTTTGAACCATCCTCATCAAAGTCAAAATGATAACCATACAGCAATGCGCCAGCATGTCTCCCTAAAAGCTTGTTAATCTGATCATGAGTACCATCTTTCCAAATTTCCTCCACAAATACAGGTATCTCTTTGTACGCATCCTTATGGACGATAACACTTTTTCCACATACAGTAGAGCCTTTTTCCTCAACCATTCGATAATTCATCTCTGTTTCCCCTCTAACCTGAATTTGAAAGGAGATTCGAGGGAAAGCTTTAAGTTTCACATTCATTTTCTTGGCTTCAAGCGGTGTTACCCCGTGCATTCTTTGAAATGCTTTCGTAAAAGCCGCCGGGCTGTCATAACCGTACTTCAGCGCAGCATCAATGACTTTACAATTCGTTCCCACTAAATCCTGTGCCGCAAGCGTAAGCCTCCTATTTCTCACGTATTGGGTCACGGTAACACCAGTTACTGCATGAAACATTCGCTGAAAATGGTATTTCGAACTCATAGCTGCCTTAGCAATGTCCTCAATCTCAATCGGCAAGTGCAGATGTTGTTCCACGTAATCAATGGACTGGCCAAGCAGTTTAAACATCTCCAGAAACTCTCATCTCCTTTCTCCTACAGTGTAAAAGAACCCCTGAATATCTTCTTGTTTAGGAATGCTCCAATTTGTCTATTCGTACAGCCAAGAGATTAACTCTCATATGTATTCGTTGCATTGTTCCATTTTGAAGATCGGAAGAACGAGAAGAGGAACTCCCCAGTCACATACCTCATGGGTAGCTGTGCGTTTCATTCTCGCCCGATTTCCACAATACAGATATTCACGATCCATACTTCTCCTTGAACTCAGCCAGCTCAGCTTCCTCTTCTATCAGTAACCATCCAATCTCCTTGAGCCAAACACCCATATCTGTAATAAATTCCTCAGTATTCAAATGCGCTATCTTGTACTTCTTTATCTTTTCACTCAAAAAAGTATAAAACGCATGGCTTAAGGCATGTCGCTGTTTGCTTACGCTCCAGGTCTTGTACTGGTCTTCACTCACCGTTTGATCAAAATAGATGACCTTCTCCGCCTTCACATGCCTGACGCTGGATTTACGTCCATAATCGTCAGGCAGGCAGCGGAATACAAAGTACAATTCAATATCACACAGAGCATACTTGTCGGCAGCTCTTTCAAAAACGGGCTGTAATTCATCCGATAGCTCCGCAACCTTGGTCAGCCCTGAAGTATCTGTTGTTTTGCCCAGAATCATAGCGTGCCCTCCTTATTCACTGCAAAGAAGCTGATTCCCGTTTAATGCGCTCTCTGTGCTTTCTATTCGAAATCCGCATATTCATTAATGGTATGATAAGGAAGACAGCAGGCAAGATCGTAGAAGATGACCACGATTTAATGCTATAAAATACAATAAATATCAAAGCAAGCCAAGTCATAATTTCTAAAATTTCGTATTTCGTCAACGTTACTTTAAACCCTTTTTTGGATATCAAACGGATTAAAAAATAAGCAAGCAAACTATAAAAAGCAAACATGCCGAGCAAAGCAAGAGCAACCAAGAAAATCATCATTCTGTATCACTCAATTCTCATTTTTTCCTTAATTTTACTATAGAAGTAGAGATATGTCTCCTCAAGTTGGTTGGCCTTGCTCTGGACCGCCCGAACACTCGTCACTTTCATCTATCTCTCAACCCTCTGCAAGCCTTTACTTCTCTTCCGTCACTACCGTTGCATTATAGATCACAATACGTTTGCCGTTCAGGTCAAACAGCACCTTGTTTCCATACTCGGTATCCTGCACATCGATCTTGCCTTCATAGGTCTGGATCAGCTCACCTGAGCTGCTGTACACCTTCACTACACGCTCCAGCCCTCCGGCATTATTGGATCTCATCGTTTTGAGTGCGCGCTCACCAGAAGCTGTATTGAAATACCAGATAAATGATCCAACAATAATGCCCAGAACGGCCAGCACCGTCAGCCACATCCCTGTTTTTGCTTTTCTGCTCATCCTGCCCCTCCTTCACCTCTTTGTTTCTGTACATTACGAGAACGAAGCGAGTACGGTTTCAATCATGCATATGCTCAGCTGCTCTGATTCACTCTTCTACACTCTCCGTTATGCAAAATAAAACAAAACAGAGGCCCTCATCATCGAGGAACCTCTGCTTCGGCTTTTGCTACAAACCATGGCATACAGACTTCATATAAGACTGTGCACCAAGTCTTATTAAGCCTCTCTCTTACAATGAACGGATGACAAATTCGAAGCTCAACTCACCATTGGAAGGAATTTGGTATTCCGGATGTACCGGAGCGCCCCAGCTGTCGTCACCGCCAACACCCATTTGTTTGCCGGCTACGGTCACTACCGTGTAGTGAACGGGCGGTAATTCATATACATGCTGCGCATTCTCCAGCTCAAATGCTGTATATGGTGACACATTCAGTTCAACCGGCGCGCCGGAAGCTTCGATCTTGAACCCACGTCCGGCATTGTCCGTCAGCTTGGCCCAGCGTACGCCCGTGCGGTTACCAGACTCCTGTGGTACAAGATACGGCGCCATCGTGTCCGCTACTTTGCTGCCATGGATGCCCAGACGTGCACCGAATGCACGATCGGAGTAGTTCTCCTCTGGTCCCATCGCCAGCCATTCCACATTTACATAGTCTGGAGACGTTCTGAACGAAAGAGCGTGGATTGGCAGGTTTGGCAGGCCCTCGGTGCCTTTGTACGTGTTATGCACATGCACACTGCCATCTGCAAGCACAGTATAAATCACTTTCACCTCTACATCTGCGGAGATGTTGAGCTTGTAAGTGAACTCAATGCGGTATTGATCCGGTTTCTGTTCATGCTTCCATTCTACACATCGCGGCAGCAGGCTGGCAGCATACCATGCGCCAAGCTCAAAGCCCATCGCTGTACCCTTATCATTGTCTGTCGTTGCACGCCAGAACAGTGGTGCGGGCGGGATTGCAATCGTTTCGCGTCCAGAGAATTTCAGGGAAACCAGTGTTCCAAATTGCTTGGAGAACAGAGCATGCGTTTGACCGATGCGAACACCGATGTTTACGTCACCTTCAACCACTTGTATATTGCTCACCAGATTTTGATCCACAGCTACAGCCGTTTGTTTGCCTTCTTGTGTGAAAACAAACTGTCCAAAGGCAACTTCCTCGCCTTTTTCTGCCCATAAAGTTGCTGCTTTTAATACAAACGCGGTATTCACTGCATATTCCCCACCAGCAAGAGATTGCATATCAAGAGGAAGTTTCACAACGGTCTCGCTTTGTGGGCCCACGTTTACCTCCAGCGTTCCACGCAGCACTTCTTGACCTTCACGATCCAGACTGTATACCAGTTCGAATTCAGACGTGTCCGCAAACAAATTACTGTTAACGATTTTCACACCTTCCCGATCCGGGAACAGCTTGATGTTTTGGTACAGGAATTTGACTTCCTGCATCTTGGCAGACACTTTGCGGTCTGCGTGCACAATGCCGTCTCCACAGAACGAATAGTCCGAAGGACGATCACCGAAATCTCCGCCATAAGCAAGGAACTCTTTGCCGTAACGATCTTTTTTGAAAATGGCTTGATCAATGTAATCCCAAATGAAGCCGCCCTGGTACATCGGATACTTGTCTTCCAGCTCCGTATACTTATGCATACCGCCAATGGAGTTACCCATGGCATGCATGTACTCACAGCTGATATATGGTTTTTCCGGATTCGCATTCAAGAATTCCTCAATGTCCGCCGGTTTGGCGTACATGCGTGATTCCATATCACTCGTCTCGTTGAAGCGACGATCGTGGAACACACCTTCATAATGAACAAGACGTGTAGGATCAGCCGATTTGAAATATTGCGACACTTTATAGATCACTTCACCACCATGAGACTCGTTACCACAAGACCAGATCAGGATGGACGGATGGTTTTTGTCCCGCTCTACCATCGACACCGCACGATCCATAACAATATCATGCCACTCTGGACGATCACCAGGAATAACCCATGAAGGCTCAACTGCACCCAGTTTCTGCCATGATCCGTGCGTCTCCAGGTTCATTTCATCAATCACATACAATCCATATTCATCACACAATTCATACCACAGGCTTTGGTTTGGATAGTGAGATGTACGCACAGCGTTCATATTGTTTTGTTTAATCGTCTTCACATCCCACAGCATGTCTTCCTTGGTCACAGCACGTCCGCGACGCGGATTAAATTCGTGACGGTTTACCCCTTTGAAAACAATACGTTTACCGTTGATGTGCATCACTTTGTCGATCATTTCAAATGTACGGAAGCCAACGGCCTGAGGTACAACTTCCAACAGCTCGCCTGCTGCATCATATACTTGAATGTACAGACGGTACAGGTAAGGAATCTCCGCGCTCCACAGGTTTACTTTGCCAATCTCCTCACGAAGACTCACCAGACCATTGGTAACTTCAATCCCACCAAATGTTTTCACCGTGTTGCCATCAGCATCCCGCAGTTCAGCCTTCACTTTGGCTCCGGCAGCGGCTTTCCCTTCAAGCTTGAGATCCACGTTTAACGTACCATGGGTATAAGACTTGTCCAGATCCGTCACAACCCGCACATCGCGAATATGCGCAACCGGCACAGTATACAGATACACATCTCTGAAAATGCCGGAGAACCGCCAGAAATCCTGATCCTCCAACCAACTGCCTGTGCTGCGTTGATACACTTCCACAGCCAGTTTATTCTCTCCGTCCTGCAGGAATGGAGTCAGATCAAAATCGGATGGCGTAAAGCTGTCTTCCCCGTATCCGACGAACTGTCCGTTAAGCCATACATAGAATGCCGATTCTACCCCCTGAAACGAAATATATACCGGACTGTTCTGCCAGCCTGCTGGCAAATGGAATGTGCGAATATAACTGCCTACCGGGTTTTGGTCCTGCGGTAATGCAGGTGGACGCAGATCGTTTAATCCATCCCAAGGGTACTGGGTATTTACATATTGGATCTGACCATATCCTTGGAGCTGAATATGCCCCGGCACTTCAATATCATCCCAACCTGCACTGGAGAATTCCTGCTTATAAAAAGCTTCGGGGCGGCAATCCGGACGGATCGCATAATTAAATTTCCACGTACCGTTAAGGTTGTAGCGCATAGCCATTGCACCGGATGCTTTCGCTTCTTCCATAGTACGGTAATAGCGATGGTCCGAGTAAGCGTTAAGACGGTTTACTTCAAAAACGCTTACATCGCCCAGCCAGTTGATATCTGCATGTGTTGCTTTCATTCGGCTCTCTCTCCCTTTTGAAACAAATATATTTATTATTTATTCAGTACAGACGCTTGTTTTCCTTTTCCAAAAACCACAAACAATCCTTGACAAACAGAAAGGCAGAGGCACGCCTGCGGCGGCCTCCACTCTCATGCGGGAATGAATGTTATTCCATTATTTCACAGAACCAACCATTCCGGCGACAAAATGTTTCTGCATAATGAAGAATACGATTGCTGTCGGCAGCGTGGCAATAACGATCGCTGTCATAATTACGCCATAATCTGGAGCGTATCCCGAACCGAGATTGGAAATAAGCAGCGGAATCGTTTGTTGGTCAGGCGTTTGCAAAACAATCAGCGGCCACAGATAGTTGTTCCAGCTGCTCATGAATGTGATAATCGCGGCTGCTGCGTATGTGGTTCTCATCGTTGGCATGTAAATCTTCAGGAAGATTCCCAGCTCGCTCAGTCCATCAATCCGTCCAGCTTCCAGCAGATCTTTAGGGAACATTTTGGTGTTCTGACGGAAGAAGAAGATCAGAAACGCTGTCGTAATGGTTGGCAAAATGACGGATGCCATGGTGTTGATCCCGATGACCGGTGTAACACTTGAGATCGTTGCAAACATACGGTACAAAGGCACCATAATCGCTGCAAACGGAATCATCATGGATAACAGCAAGATGTTGAACACAACATCACGCGATTTCGTACGATATACCTCAAAGCCATAACCTGCCATCGAACCAATCAGCAGAGCCAGAATCGTTGAGACAATGGAGATGATAGCCGAGTTCCCCAGAGCCTGCACCAGATTGGTCGAGTCAATCAGTTTGTTAAAGTTATCAAGGAAAGCCGAACCTGGCAGCAATCTACCTTTGGTAACATCGACAGATGCATTTGTAGAGCTGACCAGCATCCAGAAAAATGGAAAAATGGATACAAAGGCGACGATGGATAGGAAGACGTAAGTGAAAATCCGTTTTGCTTTAGCTTTAGCCATTTTTATTATCACCTGCCACTTTAAACTGGATGATGGACAATATTATGATCAAAATTACGATGGAATAAGAAACGGTTGCCGCATATCCGAAGTCCGGTGAATATTTGAACGAAAGGTTGTAGATATATTGCGAAATGGACATGGTCGCGTTACCTGGACCACCTTTGGTAATGTTCATAATCTCATCAAAGATCTGCAAGGTACCGATAGTCGATGTAATGGATGTGAATAGGATAATCGGTTTGAGCAAAGGTACGGTAATTTTGAAAAATTGGGTGAATGCATTCGCTCCGTCAATTCTGGCTGCTTCATAGATCGATTGATCGATATTTTGAAGAGATGACAGATAGAAAATCATGTTATATCCGGTCCAACGCCAAGTGACGGCGATTATGATCGTAATTTTAGCCCAGAACGGGTCCGTGATCCATTGAATTGGAGTGCCGATGATGTGCAAGCCCAACAATGCCTGGTTCACCATACCATCCGGTGCAAACAAATATTTGAATACAACCGAGTACGCTACGAGTGAAGTAACACAAGGCAAGAAAATAGCTGTACGGAAAAAGCTGCGGAAACGCAGTGTGCTGTCATTTAGCAATACGGAAATGAACAAACCGAGAATAATCATTATAGGTACTTGAATGATCAAGTAAATGAACGTATTTGATAGTGCTGTACGGAACGTTGTGTCAACCAACAATCTCTTGTAGTTCGCAAGGCCCGAAAATTCAAGGTTGGCACCTTTGCCAGACTTGAATGATAAGAGCAGCGCTTGAATCATCGGATAGAAGTAGAAGGCTACAATTCCGACAACAGCCAGCAAAACAAAAGCCCATCCAGTCAAATTATTTTTCTTTTGGAGACTGTCTCCTGTATTTATGGCTTTCACAGTATGGCTCCTCTCTCTCCATGGAACATGGGTAGAACCTACAGAGCCTCTCGCCTTGTCCGGTTCAGCTTGCGCCAGACAAGGGAGACGGCTCCGATGTTACTTCAGGTTCTATAAGTTACCTTGGGTATCTTAGTTTAATTGTGCTTCAGCTTGTTTTTGTGCATCGGCTAGAACGTCATCAATTGCTTTACCGTTCAGGTACGCTTGCATTTCAACAACCAGAATGTCTTCAATTGCATATGTGTTACTACCGTAGTTTACATTTGGAATTTCTTTGGTCCATGCTGCAAAATCACTAAAGATTTTTTGACCACCGAAGAACTCGTCTGGCTTGTTGTATGCATCACCATTTACAGCCGGTTTGTACGTACCGATGGCACCAATGTTCGTCAACAAGTCTTGATACAGTTGTTTGTCAGAACCAAATGTTTTTGCCAGGAAGTCAGCTGCTTGATCTGCACCAGGAACGTTATTCATAACATACCAGGAGCTACCACCCAGGTTGGATGCGTGTACAGAGTTTGGTTGGCCAGCCAGTTTTGGCATTGGAGCTACAGCCCATTTACCGGATTGGGAAGCTTCTTGACGTACAGATGGTGAGAACCAGTTACCTGTAGGAATTGTTGCTACGCTACCGTTATTGGCGTTGGCAACGAATTGACTCCAGTCAGAGTGCAATTTAACAATGTTGGCATCCATCATTTTTTTGTACGTTTCGAAAGCTTCTTTCAATGCAGGGTTACTGCTAATGTCAGGTGTCTTGCCATCTTCTGCAGTGTACCATTTGCCAGCTGTTTGGATCATCATGCGAATGATTCCAAGATCATTCGGGTCAAGAGACAGAAGCTCTTTACCTGTTTTTGCTTTTACGTCTTTACCGATTTGGATGTAATCATCCCAAGTGATGTCTTGCAAGTCAGCAGCCTTGTAGCCCGCTTGTTCCAGCAAATCCGTTCTGTAGTACAAACCTGCTACGCCAGAGTCAAACGGTACGCCGTATTGTTTGCCTTCATACGAAGTTGGTCCAATTTTGTAATCTGCAAAATCGGAAGCTTTGATTGTGGAAGACAAATCTTTGAACGCATCAGGATATGCACTCAGGAAGCTTTGTGAACGATAGTCCTCAATCAGAACGATGTTAGGAAGACCGCTGCTTGTTCCAGAGTTCAGGCCTGTATTCAGCTTCTGAATAATCGCATCTTGAGCATTCTCAATGATGTTGATTTTCAGATCGGGATTTTGTTTCTGATATGCTTCTTTTGCTGTTTCAAGTGCAGCAACGTTAAATGCTTTGTCCCAAGCCCAGATTGTGATCTCGTTTGTTTTTTCGTCACCACCGCTAGCCGTTTTGCCTCCACCACCGGATGAACATGCGGACAACAACAGGACAGTAGCGAGCATCAATACCCACATTTTTTTCAAATCATTCAACTCCCCTTCAACCTCTTTGTGTGTAATTTGTTTGCGTTTTCTGAAAGCGGTTGCTTTCGATGTAATCATCTTATCATTCCCAAATCGCCATTCGTTAGTAATAATTTTGTGCCGATTTGTCATCTTATTGCCACAATGAAAACCTTTACAGAAACCGCTTGCATTAATTTTGGATTATGGTAATTTCTTTTGAATTTGTACTTTCCCCATCTAAAATGTTTACCAATGATCCACTTTGCTTCATCCGATGGATATTATTTTGCATTAAAAAGAGCCCTCCTATTCTGCTACAATGCAGCGTTCGGAAGACTCTTTCGGAACGGTCTATATTTGATTCTCAGCTCGTTTGTGCCATTATTGAGTGATTAAAGGGAGCGTGACCGTCACTCTGGTTCCCTCGCCAGGCGTGCTCATGATCGTAACTCCATATGGCGTACCATAAAGCAGTTGAATCCGGTCGTGAACATTACGTATACCGATTCCACTAAACAGCTGTCGATTGTTCTTCGGATTGGGCAGCGACTCTCCCATGGAGAACCCCTCAATCCCGTCGCCATTGTCCATAATCTCACAGATTAGTGATTCACCTGCTCTTGACACCATCACATGAATCGTTCCTGTATCCTTCTTGATAAAGGCATGGAAGAACGCATTCTCGATAAAAGGCTGAATCACCAGCTTGGGCACATGATAATGGGTACAATCCGGGGATATATAAAAAGCTGCCTTGATCCGTCCGCCATACCTGACATGATTAATGAACACATAATTTTTTAAATTCTCCACTTCCTGCTCCACCGTAACCGTCTCACTTACGTCGCTAATCGTATTTTGCAGCAATGAAATCAATGCATTGATGGTCTCGGCTGCACGATCCTTATTGCCTTGCTGTACCAATACCTTAACCGAAGCGAGTGTATTGTACAGAAAATGCGGATTAATCTGGCTTTGCAGAGCAGCAAGCTCCGCATTTCGTTGCTCACGTTGAGTCAACACCAGTTGATCCACATAATCATGCAGTTCGTCCAGCATGTAATTGTAAGCATGACTCAGTTGTCGGCTCTCATAGCTGCCACTGACCGGAATATAATTATCCAGATCACTTTTCGTAATATTGGACATCTGTTTCACCAGCCTGCGGAGCGACTTGGTAATCTGATTCGTAATAAGAAACACCAGCACAAGCGCTCCTGCAACGATAGCCGTACAGATGAGGACAATCGTCTTCATATCCAGCAGCTGCCCCATCGCCTGCTCCTTATCGACCACATTGACGATATAAAAGCGATAAATGGGTAAGTATTCCGACAGAACAACGCTATCTTGATCCATTACATGAGCGTTAACCCCTTTACTGTTATCATTGCTCATTTGTCTCGCATACGATAGCAGTTCCAATTGCCGAGTCCCGATCCAATCTTCCCGATTGGAGGAAACAATCTCCCCGTTTTCGTTCAGGATGACCACATCATTGCCCCTGCTCGTAAAGCTGCTGTAGAACTGACGGAACATACGCTCTCTCATCGTGACGTATAACATGCCATACATGCTGCCCTGGCTTCGATTGGTCAGCGCTTTGGTCGCGGATATCATCTGCTCTGAACCCGAGCCCTCGTCGAGGCGATAATCGTCGAAAATCAATCGGCTGGGCAGCTTGGTCGCCTCCATCGTAATAGGCATCTGTTTCAGATCGTCGACCGACATGCTCAAGTGAGAACGATCGGTTGAATACGTGCGTCCGTTGATGCCACTGATCGTGATGCCCACCTCATACGATTCGGTGATGGTCTGAATTCGATCCATCGCCTCTCGCATATGATAGTAGGACTTCGCCATAGTAAGTGAATCGCCCTCACCTTCGGACAAAAAGCCGCGAATCGAGCCGCTCTGGCTTACGTTGTTGGCTACCGCTGCGATAGCATCATTAAAGGATTCAAAATTCGTTTTGATCTGGTTCAGCACTTTGGAATTGGTAATGCTGAACGTCTCGGTAAACAGTCGGGTCGACATGTGAATGGTCGTCCACAGGATAAGTACCGACACGAGAACAATGCTGATCACCATAACCAGAAATAATTTTGGAAACAATCCAAGACGGGATAACGCATTGATCCATTTCTTCATCGTTTTGCCCTTCTGACTTCATGCCCAGAACTTGCGCCGGTATCGGCTCGGAGACAGTCCGGTAAATTTTTTGAACACCTTGCAGAAATAACTATGGTCTGAATAGCCCACCATGCTGCTGATTTCAGAGATTGTAACATGGTCCGATCGCAGAAGTTCCTCTGCCTTTTCAATCCGAATTTTATTCAAATATTCGTTAAAGCCTTCTTTTTTGTGTGAAGAGAAATAACTGGACAAGTACGATGGATTAAAATGAAAATGCTTGGCTACTTCGGCAAGTCCGAGCGGCTGATCAAAGTGCTCATGCATATATTCCAGCAGCATTTTCATATTTGGATCACTTCGTCGTCCGCCCTCTCCACTCGTGCACTCCTGCACCTCAGCCATGAACTGATCCAGTACGTTCATCGCTTCTGTCAGACTGGATGAACCATCAACATGTTTGAAATAGGCATACTTGCTCTCCTCCAACGCAGCAGACTGCACATCCATATCTGCCAGAGTAATGGTCACATTGAAGATCAGATTGCCCAGAAAGGACTTGATTTCAAACACATCGGCAATATAATCCCGTCCCAACGTAAGGGCATGCTCCTGCAAATATTCTCTTGCCGCTTCGGTTCGATTTCGCTTCACATGCTGCAAAAACATGTTCACATTGAACTGATACCCAGCAGGATGAAGAGGCGGAAGTTCGCTATACACCAGAATAGATCGGTCCTCATAATAAAAGCGATACTCCATTAGCTTGATCAGACGTGTTCGATATACGTTTCCCATCTCTTCAAATGAAGAGAAGCTGTCGCTAAGTACCCAACAAAGTCCACCCTGCCCATCCTTATTCTCGTTCGCCAACTCCTTGATCCGCTGCACCATCCATTCATCCTTGGCAGGCTCAACATTAAGGAGAACCACTGGCGAGGTGCCTTCGGCCGGAACGATTGCGCACTCCACGTCGGGGAGCAGATCACGTAATCTGGACTCCAGGTGCTCGTTATCCAGCTTGTGCACATGTGTGTGTGTATCCTGCGGCTTATATACGAGTAAGCGGAAGCATCGGTGGGGAAACGTCTCCCTTATCATATGCATCTCATTTTCCTCATCCAACGTAAATCCGGACAGCATCTTTTCCATCAGTTGTCCCAGCCTCCACCCGTCGTGTGAAGGCTCAAACTGCAATTCGGGGATTTTGCCAGCTGTACGCTGCAGTACTTGTAATAATTCATTGGTATCCAGTTTCGGTTTCAATATATAGTCTGCTGCCCCATTCTGGAGCGTTGAACGTACATATTCAAATTCACTGAAGCTGCTAAGAACGATAACCTCAATCTGCGGATGGCTGGCTTTTAACGTCCGTACAAATGTTTCCCCATCCATCACAGGCATCACGATGTCCGTAATGACAATATCCGGCTGTAATCGCTGTACCTGCTCAAGCCCTTCTTCCCCGTTGGAAGCTTCACCTACAATCTGAAAACCTTCAGCTTCCCAGTTCATATGGTGCTTAATGCCTTGCCTTACAAGAAACTCATCGTCAACAATCAGCACCTTACACAACCGGTTCATGACCCTTGACCCCCTTGTCTAATCTTTCATCTATGTCTGTACAGGTTATACCATTAATATATCGGATAGAATTGCCTCGCTGTGTTAGCGGTTACATTAACTTTAAAGTTTTGTACTTCTTTTTATATCTCAAAACGAACGTTTAAGCAATGGTAAGCATTTTGTATAAATCCAAAGAGCGTCTTTCAATAAGCAAGATATAGATCGAAATGCATTTATTCGTCTATGTCTTGTACCGGGAAGCGAAATGATTCGAATTATGCAAAATGCTAATGGAAACTCTCTTTAGTGTACACTATATTTCGACAAAATAAGAAGCCTCGGCCCGCCATGAATCATTTTGGCGAGCCAGGACTTCTTATCGATGCATGTTTAGATTAAGTCATACTTTCATTTCAAGTTGAAGTCTAAGGTTCAATCCCCCATTGAAGACTTCCGGCAATATATCCCGTTACCTTGGTCCATTCCGTGTAGGCTGTTTGACTTGGAGCAAACGAATAATCATCCGTCTGAGTGTAGTTGGTCCAGTCGGTTTTGGAGAAACGGGCTTGAATTTCAGTACTCTGCCCCGCTGCCAGTGAACCCGCAGAAGCCTTGAAGCCAATCTCCAGCACGGAATCTGCTCCGGTCACTGGGGTCGGCAGCGCACTAAACGTGCCTGTAACATTGTCGTTTCCAGCTGTTGCCCAGTCACAGAAAAAGTTTTGGGTTTGAGCGCCATTGATCGTATAATAGTAACGAATTTTGACATCGGAAAGATTGATGGCCGAAGTGCCTGTATTCGTTAATTTGATCTTGGGATTTATAGAGTTCCCCGTTGCTGAAGTCGTTCCATTAAACATCTCAATTCGAATGGCTCCCGCGGGTACAGCTGTTGTGTCTTTGATCATCAGATTCAGGATCGCATCATTGCCTGCACTGAAATGGAAGGTTAACACTGCGCTTCCTTTGGACAACGAAGCCAGATAGGTTTTACTCAACACAACCTGATTGCCCGATACGGTATAATCCGTACCTGAAACCAGCGTTGTATTGCCATTCCGTATTGCGCTAAGGGTATTTCCGTTCAGTATCAACGTTACAGGAATGTCTACCTGATTGCCTGTCTTTTTATCAAATTCCGCATTCACTGGTGTGATGGCTGAACTGGTCACCGGAGTCTCGCCTCCACCTTCTCCACCGCCATTGTTCCCACCAATACGGTCAGCATATAAAATGCCCCGTCCATTCGTACCCAGATACACTCTTCCATATAGACGTGGATCACCTGTAATCGTGGTCACACGTGCATATTGATGCTGATTATCGTTAATCCGTACCCAATTCGCCCCACCGTCATCGGAACGGAAAAATCCACGTGTTCCGTCGATCTTCGCAATCGTGTACAGCGCGACCACGTTCTGCCCAGGTGCCGCTTTACCAAAACCGATGCTGTCCGCTTCCTCGACATTCGCAAGCTTGGTAAAGGTCGCTCCTGAATCGGTGGAATGCCACAGACCATATGGCCCTTGCTCTTCACTGCCGCCTGCAAACCAAAGTTCACCTTCCTTACCTGGAACAGCGTCCAGATCCGCATTTCCTTCTACCGGAAGCCCGGTAGCCGCCGATGCAGTGAAGGAGGCACCACCATTGGTGCTTACATAGACTTTACCGGCAGCAAATCCATAGAATTTGTTCGGATTCACCCGGTCAGAGATCACTTTTGCCTGCGCAGGTATACCTGTGCTCGCTGTCCATGAGTTGCCGCCAGTGGAATAATGCACACCCTTGTCTGATGTGCTCCATACAAGTCGGTTACCATTTGCAGAGATCGCTACAGTCCCTCCTCCGGTAGTGCCGACAGGCTCTGCGTTCGCCTTATACCACGTGGTCCCGCCGTCGCTGGATAAACCAATGGATTTTGCATTCGGATCAGCACTGTAGTCTGCTTTCCCTACGCGAACCATGGTATTCGGACTTAACTCTGCAAAATCCAGACTTTCCGTAGAAGAGTAGTTGGGGCTGGTAAACATCGTAGATGGTGCCTGATCCAGATCGTTATGACGGAATCCCGAGACATCCCCTACCCCACTTAACAAATGTGCTCCGCTTGGCGGGCTGATCAGATCCAGAACCGCGATCTCCTCCACCCCTTTGGCCATCACTGAAATATTGATTTTGTTGCCGTCATCCCAGTCTGTCAGATTTTTCGTGCCGTAGATGGTCGCACCTGTCCCATACATCATGCGGTCAGAGTCAAACGGATCTATCTCCAGATCCCCAATCATCCAGCCCAGCTTTGGAGAAACTTCAGGCGGTGCAGGATTCGTCCCGAAGGTCAACCAAGGAGCGGCCGAAATATCCTGTGTATAGCGCATTTTACGGTTTGGATATCCTTCAAATTCCCAAATGCGAGTCCAAGTAGCTCCACTGTCCGTACTACGGAACAGATTCGCGTCAGGCCACCAGGAGTTGAGGGTTGCTACCATCAGTGTACCAGGATGCTGAGCATCCACAGCCAGTCCGCCGTATCCAAAATAATTGTCCGAGCTGCTGCTTGGTACCGGACTAATGTTGGTCCATACCCCTGTCGTCGTATTTAATCTCCACAGGTCTCCCTTCTCTCCATCATAAGGGCCAGCACCATCGCTGTATGATATATAGAGATTTCCATTGGCATCCAGTTCCCCATGATGAGGCAAATAACCTGTAGGCTGTCCAGTAACAGCGCTCCACGTTGCGCCTCCATTCGTACTGCGATATATGCTTTGATTTTTGTCGGCTACCCCGACATAGATGGTCTGTGTTGCCTGTCCAGCAGAACCTGTTGATTTGTCAAACGTGATCCAGGAAAAACCTACGATATCACTGGTATACTCATTAGACGGGTCCTCCACATACGTGCCCGGATTCGGAAAGCTCGTTACTTTGTTCCAGGTTACGCCGTAATCCGTACTTTTCCAAAGTCCGTTGCCGCTACGTGCACCAAAATACAAAATGCTATTTTTATTCGGATCAACGGTCAGGCGTTCCCCCATGGAACGTCCCGGCATGTTCCCGCCGACTTTGAACGGAAGAGTGGTCGTCTGCCAAGTATCACCCCGGTCCGTTGAACGCAGTATGGAGCCGTTGTTTTTGTCCCATGAATTCGTGTACGTGCCAACAGCCATATACACTCGATTCGGATCAACCGGGTCTGTTGCCAGCGCATCGACACCGTTTTTGTTCCAGTCATCCCAGCCGACAAAATCGGTGAGCGGAATCCAACTCTCATTCGCAGGATTCCAGCGATAGGCTCCCCCGATATCCGTCCGGGCATAGATCAAATCCTTCTCTGACTCATTAAAAATAATCCCCGGCACAAAACCGCCGCCAGCTCCGGTTACGACATTTTTCCACTGGTATGAATCACTTGGAGCCGCATCTGTTGTTCCAGCGAGTACTCCCAGCGAAACTGCGGCCACGGCTACCGTCAAGCTCATCAACCGAAGCTTTCCCAAAAACGTTTTCATAATTACTCAGCCTCCTCTTCAATATGTTCATCGCATCCGGTAAACCCCGCTGTGTCATCATGTTGATGAAGTGCAGTGTCAGACATCTAATGCAGTGGAACAGGCAGCCAGCCCCACCTCCTCTCCATTTAATAAAACGCTTTCATAAATCAATTCGATAACCAAGGATTGGCTCAACCTTTCCATAAATAACATTCGATGGCAATACAAAAACCCCTCCTGCCCAAATTCTATTTTTTGTAATTTTTTTACATCTCGCTATTGAGAACACAACAAAGGATGCTGTTTAAACCAGCACCCTTCTCCATTGATCCATAAATTATAAACGAAGAACAAAGTTCCAGTAACACGGTCCTTCATTCATTTTGTATTCGGCTGTGCTCCCCTGCCAAACGCGTAGGTTTTCTGCCCTTTCACACCCGGTCTGATTACAAATAGTGATCCAGCATTCGGCGTCTCCATCAGCCGCTCTTCCCCAATCCCAATTCGGGCAGTCGTAATATATAAGTCCTCCAAATCAGGTCCTCCGAAACAGCAGGAGGTCACTTGATCTGCAGGTATCTCGATCTGTTGCAGCAGTTCTGCTGTATGCGGATTCCAGCGAGTGACTCTTCCTCCGCCCCAGTGGGCAACCCACAGCATCCCCTCACTGTCTACAGTCATTCCATCCGGAAAGCCAAATTCCTCCGGTATAGCAATTACACTTGTGCGGTTCGATATTTCTCCAGCAGCCAGATCAAAATCAAAACGGTCAATGGATCGTGTCGGCGTATCAATGTAATACATCTTCTGTTGATCCGGGCTCCAGCCCAAGCCATTGGATGTAGATACATCCCGGAACAACGTTCGAACAGGCTGTCCTTCCTCCAGGCAATAAAATGCCCCTGCCTTGCTTTCATTGTTCATGCTCATCGTCCCTGCCCAGAAGCGGCCGAGCGCATCACATTTCCCATCATTGAAACGGTTGTTGTCTTTGCCTTTCTCCGGATCTTCAATCGGCTGCAACTCTCCTGTGAGCAAGTTATACGTGTGGAAGCCACTACGCAAAGCAACGACAACCACATCATCATGATATGGCACAACCGCACCTACATGCTCGCCAACATCATAAGTCCGATCCTCGCCTGTAGCCGGAACATATACATGGACCTTGTAACTTTCAATATCCACCCATAACAATCGATTATGTTCAGCATCCCAGCTTGGACCTTCGCCCAGCAGAGCCGGGGTATGTACCGCAATGTTCAAGTTGCCCATGCCATCACATCCCTTTTTAAGATTTGACGCCGCCTGACCATTCAAAACCAATGGCATCCAGGAACGCTTTGGAAAGCACCATATGGCCTGTTGCATCAGGATGAACCCGATCGTAAGTCAGCACAGACGTATAGAAATGATCCCAGAATGGAGTAAATGCAGCCTGTGTGTCCACAAAAATAGCATCATATTCCGCGGCTACTCTGCGAACTGCTTCACCGTATATATCCATCGTAGCCCGCATCGGATCTTCCGGATTGGCTTCCAAATAATAAGGAGACATCAGAACAAGTCCTTTCAAGCCAGGACGAACTGAAGCAACCAGATCACGCAGTGTGGATTCATACTCTTCCAGGAAAACTTGTGAGTCCGTAGATAACGGATTGTCAAATTGGCGCCATACATCATTGATCCCGATCATGATCGTTAACCAGTCCGGTTTGAGATCAAGCACATCCCGGTCCCAGCGCTGTTTCAAATCACGGATCGTATTCCCACTATTACCCACATTTTGAATCCGCAGCATCAATTCTGGATAGATGGAACGCAGCAAAGCATACACTTGCGCCACATAGCCATGTCCCAGTCCAGAACTCCCTTCACCAACAGGATGTTCGCGGCCACAATCTGTGATTGAATCTCCGATAAAAAGCAGCTTATCATTCTTTTGCAATTTCATTATCGTTTTCTCCTTCGCTCTCATAAGCGTTAAAATATGTGAGATCACTCGTATTCATATTTCATATTCAGAAAAGACATAGATCAGCCAGGTGCCAGGTTACCACCCTTGATTCTTAAGCCAGGTCAGGCACAGATCAGACCAGGCCCGAACGGCATGGTCATCTTCTGCCAATCCCAGACCATGTGAACCTTTTTCAAATACATGCAAGTCATAAGGAATGCCGTGTGCACCCAGGGCGAGCGCGTAACGCAAACTGTTCTCTACAGGGACCGCCTGATCATCACTCGTATGCCAGATGAATGCTTCAGGAGCGTCCGCTTTCACCTGCTGCTCTGCACTAAAGGCCTTGATCTGTTCAGCAGAAACATCTGGCCCAAGCAGATTTTCACGAGAACCGGCATGTCCATAGGACTCCATCGTGATCACTGGATAACAGAGAATTACCCGATCCGGGCGTGAACTCTCCCGTTCGATAGGGTCTTCATGATCTGGTTGACCCTCGTCATACAAGGTTCCCAACGTAGCTGTAAGATGGCCGCCCGCCGAGAAACCAAGCACGGCAATTTTGGAAGGATGAATGCCATATTGCTCGGCATGAGCCCGCACATAACGAATCGCACGCTGACCATCTGTCATGGGTGCCGGATGCCGGTGAGGCGCCACACGGTATTTCAGCACAAATGCGCTAATTCCCGCACGGTTTAACAATTCAGCGATTGGAGCTCCTTCATGATCGGCCAAAAATCCATAGCCCCCACCCGGACATATAATGACAGCGCTCTCGGAACCGGGCTGAATAAACGGAATCAGATGCGGCATTTCATCTTCATGACCCTTGGCTGCATAAGGCGCTGCATGGTCCCACAATGGTATAGTTGTTGTCACTTCTATCATCCTCTCTAAGTTGAATGGATACGTTGATCCGTATAATCATTTTCCAATCTAAGGAATCGATATCATCATAACGGGTAGCACCCTTGCGCATCAATACCTTCCTGGCATCACTTTTTGTTCAATTTGTAACAGGTTACACGGAATTCTCATGCTTGAACAGTGTTTTATAGCACATTTATAACTCTGAATGATTAATATAACGTTCGATACTGCTCCGGAGTTACGCCCTCAATCCGCCGAAAAGTAGCCACAAAATGACTCGCATCCCGAAAACCAACCTTCGCTGCCGTTTCCTTCACGGTTAGTTTGCTGTCCCCTGTCATCCATTCTTTTGATTTGCGAATACGGAGGAGAATGAAATAACTGTAGGCAGTCATGCCAAAGGATTGTTTGAAAAGGGTATTCAGATGCCTAGGCGTAATGCCTGGTATGGCAGCCATCTGTTCAAGGCCGATTTCGGGATCGGCATAGTGTTCATTCATAAATGAAATTAAAGGAGCCAGCCGTTCCACGGCATGGGAGATCGAAGATCGACTGCCTGTCATGCCGTGTTTTTTGAGCAAAATCAGAAACCGGTACATGTCCGCTGACGCTTCCAATCCAGATAAATCCTGGTCACTGCTGATGGAACCCAGCACTTCCCTGCCATAATATTCAAGCGGGCTCTCTGCGTCCCACTGGTGAAGTGCTGCCTCCCCCAAACCAAGCGACTCTGTAATGGCCGGGCACTGGGAGCCTCCAAATGTAATGTAAAGGGTCTCCCATTCTCCTTGCGAGCGAACATACTCGTGCGGCTCACTCGGCGGCAGCAAAATGCCGGATGTCTCCCCCAGCTGTACAGTTGAACCTGCAAATCTGAACTCTCCAGCTCCCTTCACCGTCTGAAGCCAGTGATAACAAGGATATCCGGCAGGTCTGTACACGTTCTCCTGATTGCCGTTGTATCCTATGCTCTCGATGTAGAGCGGAAGCGGCTGATCCCGTGGGGTCATAAAGTAGCGCCGATGATCGGGTGTGATGAGCATAGGGATTCTCTCCTTTGAACAAAAATCAAAATTATAGTTCCATATTCTTATATGCCTCAATACTTTTCTTATATTTTAAAAGTCATATCCATCATATAGTATAGATTTATTCTTATACAAGAGGTGAACACATTTGATTAGCAGCAAGTTACCCAAAATGTTCTACGGCGGCGACTATAACCCTGAGCAATGGGATCATGAGACTCATCTTGAAGATCTGCGCATGTTCCAATTGGCAGGTATTGATATTGCGACCATCAACGTATTTTCATGGGCACTGATTCAGCCTGATGAAGTCACTTATCATTTTGAAGGACTCGACCAGTTAATTAACAGTCTCTATGAAAGCGGCGTTTACATTTGCCTCGCGACAAGCACTGCTGCCCATCCAGCGTGGATGGCGAAGAAATACCCGGATGTACTGCGTGTGGATGCCGATGGACGTAAACGCAAATTCGGTGGACGGCATAACTCCTGTCCGAACAGCCCTACCTACCGCAAATACTCCGAGAAGATTGCAGACAAGCTGGCGGAACGTTACAAGGATCATCCTGCTGTGCTTGTATGGCATATCTCCAATGAATATGGCGGCGATTGTTATTGTGATAACTGCGAGAAAGCGTTCCGTGTATACCTCAAACAACGTTATCAGACCCTGGAGCAGCTGAACAAAGCATGGAACACTAATTTCTGGGGGCATACATTCTACGATTGGGATGAAATTGTACTGCCAAGCAATCTGAGCGAGCACTGGGGTGACAACAATTCCACGTTCCAGGGCATCTCGCTTGATTACTCCCGCTTCAACTCCGACAGTATGCTCGATTGTTACCGTCTGGAATATGATGCGATCAAAAAACATATCCCGGATTCGGTCGTTACGACCAATCTGATGGGATTCTTCAAACAGCTGGACTATTTCAAATGGGCCAAATATATGGATATCGTCTCCTGGGACAGCTATCCGGGTCTTGCGACTCCGGTCAGTTTCACAGCTATGGCTCATGATCTGATGCGTGGATTAAAGGACGGACAGCCGTTCATGCTCATGGAGCAGACACCTAGCCAGCAGAACTGGCAGCCTTACAATTCATTGAAACGCCCCGGCGTTATGCGTCTGTGGAGCTACCAGTCCGTTGCCCATGGCGCGGATACGATCATGTTCTTCCAGCTCCGCCGTTCTGTTGGCGCCTGCGAGAAATATCACGGTGCAGTCATTGAACATGTAGGACATGAGCATACCCGTGTATTCCGGGAAGTCGCGGAGCTGGGCAAAGAATTGCAGTTGCTGGGCGACAAAACGCTGGATGCTGCTGTAGATGCCAAAGTGGCGATTGTGTTTGACTGGGATAACTGGTGGGCGATCGAGAAATCCAGCGGACCTACCGTTGCACTGAACTATGTAGATCAAATTCACAAATACTACGCTGCCTTCTTCCGCCGCAACATTCAGGTGGACATCGTTAGTGTGGATACCGATATAAGCAAATACGATATTGTGCTCGCTCCAGTACTGTATATGGTTAAACCAGGCTTTGCAGCCAAACTGGAGAAGTTCGTTGAAGCAGGCGGTACATTCCTGACAACCTTCTTCAGTGGTATCGTCAATGAAAGTGACATCGTAACAACCGGGGGATATCCTGGCGAACTTCGCAAACTGCTTGGTATCTGGGTTGAAGAAATTGATGCCCTGCTGCCGGAGCAAAAAAACAGCATTGTCCTGAAAGAGGCTTATGGCGATCTTCAAGGAGAATATGGTTGTGGCATGTTGTGTGACTTGCTGCACAGTGAAGGTGCAGAGATCATCGCCGAGTATGGAGACGACTTCTACAAAGGCATGCCTGTGGTAACGCGTAACCCGTTTGGTCAAGGTGAAGCCTGGTATGTCGCTTCCGATCCGGAAGATCGATTCCTGGACGGGTTGCTGGGACAACTGGCGGCAGCCAAAAATATTGACTCTCTTCTGCATACTCCGGAAGGAGTTGAAGTGACTGCTCGTACCAAGGATGGACAACAGTACCTGTTTGTCATGAATCACAATGCTACCGCTCAATCCTATGATTTGGGCGAAACTGAGGCTCGTGATTTGCTCACAGATCGCTCCCTTTCAGGTACGATCGAGATTGAAGGCCGCGGTGTGCAGCTCCTTGAAATGAAATAATATTCGAAAATTGATGATACAACATGTTACATGGAAATCGCATTGATCTATGTTTGCCGCTTAAAAGGGTGTCAATTGTTAAAATTTGAAGTATTATATGAATGAACCTGTTTCAATCTGCTACTTCCCGTATCCGTTTAGACCGGATACGGTTTTTTGTCATTATTTGTGAGGCTCTTGGTTAGAAGGAAATACCGAGAAGCGAAGCGAATTGGACGAGACACACAATTAACGACGCCCCGCCGGGAACAGGAAGCCGCCCTTGGTATGCAGGCTCAGCGCTATATTAAATAAATAATATAATGCTGCGAAATATTGGTGACAGCCATGATGTCACTTATACACTGCTACAATGAGAGAAACACTCCAGCATCCTTTCCGGCGGCGCAACCCTCGAAACGGAGTGGCTGACATGAATAGAACAAATCGGCTTGCCGCCATCGTTATGGCATTGCAGCACGGTCACGAAACGGCACATTCACTTGCAGAGAAGTTTGAAGTTTCCCGCCGTACCATCCTGCGGGATATCCAATCACTTTCAGAGATGAATGTCCCGATCATTGCCATCTCCGGTCCCGGAGGCGGCTTCAGACTTATGGAGGGGTATGTACTGCCCCCACTGCAATTGGACCCGGTTGAAGCAGCTACTCTCATCTTTGCTCTCGAAGGCCTAAGCCATTATGCAGATACCCCTTTTCAAGAGAAACGCTGGACATTAATGGACAAAATCAAAAGCATTATTCCTGAGGATGTCAAGGCAAGGATGGATCCCATGCTCAAACAACTGAAGCATGATGTTCCCCAGCGGAACTACATCCTTCGTCATCTGGAACCGCTTCTGGCTTGTATCCCGGAACAAGGGTGGCTGCGTATGTTATACCGCTCTGCTTCCCGTCAACGCTGGCTTACGATCTGCCCCATTCGAATCTATGCTTCTGCCGGTTTCTGGTATTGTGAAGCGTATTCGGAGGAGCATGGTGAAGAGCGCCTGTTCAGGGCAGACCGTATTCTGGACGTTACGCCGGTTGAGCTGATTGAATCACAACAGCTGGCAGAACAGGCACAGCGACAGCGCAGCAAACCTCAATCTCCTGAGCGCTCTCCAACGCGCGTTACCGCACGTCTGAGTTACAGCGGAATGATCGAGGCAGAACAGGACAAGCATATTGGCGAACGGATGACCGAGATTGCTCCGGATGTCTGGGAACTGTCTTTTCTCTGCCCTCCTGGCGAGTGGGCTTGGGCCGTGCGATTCTTTTATCGACTTGGACGTGAGGCAGAAGTACTCGAACCTGAGGACCTTCGCTGCGCGATTCGCAAACATGCCGAGGAAGTATGCCAGATGTATCTGACTTCCAACAATAATCGTTGTAGCACACGCTAAAAAGGAGCTTGCAAATTCATGATGAATGAGAATGAATCTATCGTAACTTACGAAGAAGCTGTGCAGCGAATAGAGGCTGTGGGACTTCTCCCACTCGCCCCTTTATTCCCTGAATATCCTTCACTGTCCTCCATAACCCCTAAAGAAAACTGGCATAAGGATAACGCGCTTGATCCCTGGTTATGGCGTTCACGTCTGGCTGAGGAAGGGATCGCCGCCTATGGAAAATTCATTAAAAAGAAGGCAATTCTCGTCTCACGCGAGTATTTCCCATGGGTGCACCGGCTGCTAGCGGACTCCAGAGTCATGGAGGAACAGTATGATGCGGGATTGCTCTCTCGAGAAGCATTCAAACTGTATGAAATAATTGAAACGCAAGAGGGGATCGATGGACGGACGCTGCGTTCACAGGCGGGTTTCGGGGCCAAAGAGGACAAAAAGGCATTTGACCAAGGGCTGCTGGATCTCCAAAGCATTAGCGCCATAGTGATTTGCGGCACCAAAGAAAAAGAAGGGCTCGCTGAAGGCAAGGTCGCTTGGAACAGTTCTGCTTATGAAACCTCAGGCTACTGGATGAAGCGTCAAGGTATTGAACCGTTTGAGGGCAGCGTTGCAGACGCGAGCAAACTCCTGGTACAACAATTGGAGAAGCACGCTTCTGCTGCCGCCCTGACCAAAATAAAAAAAGCCTTTGCGATAAAATGATTGAAATGCCTTAGAACGACAAATCCCGGAAGCCGAAAAGGGCCGCCGGGATTTGCTGTATATACGTTTACCATTCATGCAACAGGTATAAAGCAGCGAACGAGCGCAATTAGAGGATGACTCCGTCCTTGAATATGGCAATTTCCCGAAATCCATGCTGCTCGCTGAGCGTATGCGCCCGCCCTGAAGCGATATCGATCAGCTGGCTGAACAGCTGTACTTTCACGTCTTCCATCGTCTTACCTTCCAGCAGTTG
The DNA here is from genome assembly GCF_037969855.1 of Paenibacillus sp. FSL W7-1088. NCBI lineage: Bacteria > Bacillati > Bacillota > Bacilli > Caryophanales > Paenibacillaceae > Paenibacillus > Paenibacillus sp. FSL W7-1088. The sequence continues at coordinate 2,508,063 of NZ_CP150216.1, read as the reverse complement.
ACCTGCGTTAAAATCAATCCAGTGTTTTTTTCGATTAGCAAGGTCGGATTGGGTAGCAATTTTAACGGTAGGTACCGGGCCTCCAAACGGCGTTCCGCGACCTGTCGTGAAAAGAACAATGTGCGCACCCGCAGCAGACAGTGCCGTAACAGACACGAGATCATTCCCCGGAGCCTCCACGATGTTCAGGCCGGTTTGAGTGACACGTTTGCCGTAACGAAGCACATCAACTACGGAAGAACGCCCTCCCTTTTGCGTACATCCCAAAGACTTTTCTTCCAGTGTGGTAATTCCACCTGCTTTGTTCCCTGGTGAAGGATTTTCATATATATTCTGACCATGGTTCACAAAGTATTGCTTGAAACCGTTCACCAAGTCTACCAAATCATCAAATACCTGCTCATTGGCCGCCCGATTCATCAGAATGGTCTCTGCACCAAACATCTCGGGAACTTCGGTCAATATGGCCGTACCTCCGGCAGCAACCAGCATATCCGCAACGGAGCCAACGAGCGGGTTCGCCGTAATCCCGGACAGACCGTCCGAACCGCCGCATTTCAATCCAATTTTGAGCTTGCTCAGGGGCAGCGGCTGACGCTGTTCATGTTCGACGAGCTCCACGAGCTCTTCCATCAGACGCAGTCCTTCCTCAAGCTCGTCATCCGTTTCCTGCGCTTTGAGAAAACGGACCTTCCCCTGGTATTCCGGTGCGATACATTCGCGGAACTGGTCAACCTGATTATTTTCACAACCCAGACCAATGACCAGTACACCGCCGGCATTCGGGTGTTCCACCAGGGAAGCCAGTACCTGCTGCGTATATTTCAGGTCATCTCCCAGCTGCGAGCAGCCGAACGGGTGCGGAAAATGATAAACACCATCCACCCTGCTGCCGAACTGTGACTGGCCCATCCGAGCCAAAGCCTCACATACTTTATTAATGCATCCGACCGTATTTACAATCCAGATTTCATTACGGATACCTGCTTCACCGTTAGGGCGCAAATACCCATTAAATGAACGCAGATGTTCTGGAGGCATGTCCGTCTGAACAGGTGGTCCTGGCTGATACTGATATTCAAGTAATCCGTGAAGTCCTGTTTTCAGATTGTGACTGTGAATCCAGCTCCCCTGCTCAATCTGTTCTTTGGCAATCCCAATGGAAAAACCATATTTCATCACATCCGCGCCCGGGGCGAGGGTGTGCACAGCAATTTTATGGCCCTTGGGCACATCATCCCTTAATGTAAAAGAGCTGCTGTCTGGCAGGGTAATGCTTTCCCCTTTTACATAATCCCGAAGGGCTATAATAACATCATCCTGCGGTTGAATCGCAATCCAGTCATTGACTGTACGTGTTGTGTTCATGAACTCTCACCCTCCAGCAAACCAATTTCGCGAATGAGAGCTTCGCGAAGCCCCTCTCGATCATCCAAATTGTCTCCCCAGATGGATACATCCGATAATACAGCAGCGACACTCTGTTCTAGTTGCTGCTTCTCCCTATTCAGAGGATCATAACTCTCCCAATGCTTGGCGAGTGAAGCCAATACATCGGCATCATCCCGAAGCAGGACGGACTCACCGTTCAGTCGCTGTGCCATATAACCATCCGCCGTAGCCACTGGACGATACAGACACAATAATCCCGCGAATCCCTTTACGAGCCGGGCAGGCCAAGTCCCCTGATTTTGTTCATAGGCCAAAAGGGTAGGCAGTACACGAACCTTGAACTTTCCTACTGTATTTAATGCAATATCTTGCAGCTTGTGATTAATATACGGATTGAGAAAACGTTCAAACACTTCGGCTGCATACTGATCCAAATGATGATCGGGCATATCCAGCGCAGGTATGATCTCCTGATGTACCGCTTCTCTGACCCATGAGCCAAACTGCGGGTCTTCCATCGTCTCTCTTACCAGTTCCTTGCCTTGCAAAATGCCAAGCGAAGACATGAGGGTATGAGCACCATTCAGAATACGAACCTTGCGCAGCTGAAAAGGTTTCAAATCCTTCACCCAATGTACGTTCAATCCTGCCTGTTTCAGGGGGAGTTTCTTGTCCAGGGCTTCATCTGCCTGAATGGCCCAGAAATGATATGGTTCAGCCGTATTGACCAGTTGATCCTCGTATCCCCAGCGATTGGTCAGGGAATCGGCTTCTTCCTTCGTCGGTGCACCCGTCACGATCCGGTCAACCAGATTGTTCAGGAATAAGTTATGGTTCTCAACCCATGAACGGAAGCCTTCAGAATACCCAAAATCTTCACTATGACGCAGCACACAACTGCGCAGAACATCCCCGTTGCCCTCAAGCAACTCACACGGCAGATGAATCAAACCTCGCGATGGGTCCCCATCAAAGCGCAGATAACGTTGATGCAAGAAGACCGTCAGTTTACCCGGAAATGATTGTACAGGTTCACCCTGTGTGTATTCTGCATACGTATATTTCAATCCCGACTCGGTTGTATTGGAGATGACAAACTCCAGGGAGGGCAATTCCGCAAGCTTCAGAAAATTCTGCCATTCTTCATACGGATTAATACACTGTGAAAAAATGGAGATCAATTCCGTACGTTCCACCGCTTTTCCCTGTGACAGCCCCCGGGTAATCATCGTATACAATCCGTCCTGATCACGAATTTGTTCCAGCTTTGCCTTTCCCCCAGGCCGAGGCTGGGTCACCGCAACACTGCCATGGAATTTGCCTTGTCTGGCACTCTCATGAAGCATCCAGTCTGCAAACCCACGCAAAAAGTTGCCTTCTCCAATCTGTAGTACCTTTACGGGACGTTCCATCACTTCTTTGCACTTGCGCTGGCTATCGCTTCCGAGCAAATTCAGCTTCAGCCTTGGTCTTTTCGTGCTCGCCGACATGAACACTCACCTCATCGTTTGATTTATCAACATCAGATGCCCCGCTGTACGGTACACAGCCGCTTACACTTCCATTGAAAACGCTTTAAATTCATTGTATCATCAATAAAAGGAAATTTAATTGCTTATATTGCGGTAAATGTACTCTTTCATGATCAGATGTAACCCTTTTTGTAAGCACTGTTTTGAAAGGAGATCGAATGGAACGTTCGCCCGTTCGTACAACCATTCAGGCGGAATCGGGGATTCCCTTTCGTCTGGTGTATGCAGATACCAAGTCCCCCCAGAACGAGTTGCCGGATCATCTTCATGACTGGCATGAAATTATCTATGTATATCGGGGTCAGGGCACCATTTTTATTGATACCGGTCTTGAAGACATGCAGGAGGGTGATTTGTTCATCATCCCTGGCAGCACGGTGCATCGTGCATTGCCGGATGCCGGGAATCCGGTGACTTCGTCGGCCTTGTTCTTCAGTCCAGGATTATTGGCCTCCACAGCGGGAGGCAATGCTTCAGCCATGCTCTCGCTGTTTGAACGCTGCCGCCAACGCAGAGTGTACAAGAGGCATCTGGAGGCCAAGGAACAAGCCCAGGTGGCTGCGCTTATAGACGACATCCATGCAGAATTCCAATTAGAACATCACCTGAGTGCCCACGCCGCTCTGCTGAGGTTGCAGCTCTTACTCATTTATCTGCAGCGATTGGAGGCAGTCGGTCCGGCAAGTCCTGCCAGAACTGTTCCTGGACCCGACTGGCTCTCCTATACGCTGACTCATATGGATGAAGAGCTGCGCAGTAACCTTTCCTTGCCGGAACTGGCCCGTAAGGCTGCCGTATCCCCGGCTCACTTCAGCCGTGCGTTCAAAAGGTATACCGGCATGACGCTAACGGACTATGCATTGGCCCGCCGGGTCATTATGGCGAAAGAGCATCTGCTGCGAAGTAATGAGACGATGGCCGTTGTTGCCGATGCCTGCGGCTTTGAGAGCCTACCCCATTTTTATCGACAATTCAAGAAATTGACGGGCACCACACCCGCTGCCTACCGTAAAACCATGAAGAATCAGGATCAAACGTGATTGTCACGACATCCTGAACTGTAGAGATTTGTCTGTGTGTAACATATTCTTCCATACTATTCGTGTGGTATGTTATAATACTGAATTACAATGTCGGAAACGATGCGTTTCTGCTGCCAGAGGAGCCTTACATCCCATGTTAAACGAATTGAATCGCAGAAATATCGGCATCTTCGCACACGTCGATGCAGGGAAAACAACAACGACAGAACATATGTTATTTCAAAGCGGTGTTGTACGTACTCCAGGACGCGTGGATGACGGAACAACAGCAACGGACTCTCTGGATATTGAAAAGGAACGAGGCATTTCCGTGCAGGCGGCTATGACTTCTTTGATCTGGAAAGATACGATTATTGATCTGATTGATACGCCGGGACATATCGATTTCAGCTCTGAGGTAGAGCGATCCCTGCGTGTTATGGACGGAGCCGTTCTGATTCTGTCCGCCGTGGAAGGGGTCCAATCCCAAAGCGAGACCATCTGGCATGCTCTCCGCTCGCTTGGAATTCCTACCCTGATTTATATTAACAAAATGGATCGGGTTGGCGCCTCTGCTGAGACGGTTATCGATCAGGTCCGCTCCAGTCTCTCTCCCTTCGTATGCGAAATCCAATCCTTTCGTATGAATGAAGAGGTGTTCGAGGGCATTGACTCCTTATGGAATGAGAGCCAAAAGCGAGTAAAGGGTCCCCCCTCATCAATCCCCGGGCTTTTTGAATTATTGGCCGAACTCGATGAAGATCTGATGGAAGCCTACATTAATGGTGAAACACTTCCTGCTGAACAGTTAGATGAAGCATTTCGCAAAAAGGTGCATCGTGGCGAAGTGTTCCCCATTTGTTATGGTGCTTCTGGCAAAGGGATCGGCGTAACGGAGCTGCTGGATGCCATCATCGAATTTCTTCCTGCACCCGCACAACCTCAAGAACCTTCAGTATCCGGGGTTGTATTCAAAATTGAACGGGATAAAACGATGGGCCGTACAGCCTATGTTCGCATGTATGGTGGCAGCGTGCATAATCGGGATACGATCTATAACTCCACTCGGAAGCTGGAAGAGAAAGTGACTCAGATTCGCCGAATGGATGGTCGGAAATGGGCAGATACCGGTGCTGTTCATGCCGGACAGATCGCCGCACTGTATGGACTAAGCGAAACCCATGTTGGTGATATTATTGGCAGCCCCGAAGGTGTGCCTCCTGTACCCCAGATGGCTGTTCCCTTGTTGACTGTGCAAGTCCATGGTAAAGACACGGCTCGTTACCCTGACCTTGTAGCGGCATTGCAAGAGCTGACGGATGAAGATCCCCTGCTCGATTTGCAATGGTTGCCTGAAGAACGGGAACTGCATCTTAAAGTGATGGGAACCATTCAGCTTGAGATTCTGTCCAGTCTGCTGATGAGTCGTTTCGGACTGGATGTCGTATTCGACCCGCCGTCCGTCATTTATAAGGAAACTCCTGCTTCTTCCGGAGAAGGATTTATCGCGTATACGATGCCCAAGCCCTGCTGGGCCATTCTACGATTCAGCATTGAGCCTTTGCCACGTGGCAGTGGTCTGATCTACTCATCCACGGTCCGAACGGATCATCTCCTGCTTCGATATCAGAATGAAGTGGAGCGACGCATTCCCGAAGCGCTATCTCAAGGGTTGTTGGGCTGGGAGGTTACCGACCTGCGCATTACGCTAATTGAAGGAGAGCACCATGTCTGGCATACCCATCCACTGGATTTTGTGGTAGCTACGCCGATGGGGATCATGGATGGGTTGGCAAGCACAGGCACAACCCTGCTGGAACCCATTCTGAATTTCCGGTTAACGGTTCCGGAGGAGTACGGCGGCAAAGCGCTTAGTGATCTAGTACATATGCGGGCAACCTTTGAAGCCCCGATCATCGGAGGCGGGCGATGCATCGTTGAAGGACGTATGCCTCTGGCAAGCTCCATGGATTATCCGGTGAAACTCCGCTCAGAGACGAGCGGGCGAGGGTTGCTCACGACTTCTTTTGCCGGGTACGAGGATTGTCCTTCGGATCAGACCCATACGCGGAAACGCAAAGGGGTTAACCCGCTGGACCAATCCAAATATATTTTAAGTGTTCGAAATGCGATTACATCATAATTGGAGTTGACTTTGTCGTGCTGATTAAATTTCTAATCTTTGGCCTGCTGTGGCGGATTGTAGGCAATCCGTTCTTGGCAGTTATTATTTTCCTCATCATTCTGTATTTCCTGGATCGTCGCTATGTTGGGGTGATGCCAAGCTTCATGAAGCCACTTAAACGCATGCGTAACATCTCACGGCTTCGGCAGCAGCTTGCCATGAGTCCGAATGAAGTCTCTTCCAAGCTGGATCTGGCCCGTCTGTTGATTGAACGCAAACGTTATAGCGAAGCTCATGCCTTGCTGCTGGAACTGGAGCGTCCTTACGAGCAATCAGCCGAATATTGGGAGGCGCTAGGCACAACTGAACTTCATCTGGGCCAAACGGAAGAAGGCGAGCGTCATATTTTGCAGGCACTGGATATTAATCCAAGAGTGAAATATGGGCGCCCTTATCTGACACTTGCAGGTGCGTTCAAGGATACTCACCGGGACAAAGCGCTGGCATATGTTCAGCAATTCCAGGAGATTCATTCCTCATCCAGTGAAGCATATTATCTGCTCGGCTCGGTGTACCGCTCTCTTGGACGTACTGCTGATGCAAAGCAAGCCTACGAGCAATCCCTTAACGTATATCGCTCCCTGCCCAAATATAAGAAGCGCCAGGAGCGTCGCTGGGCTGTACGCAGCTGGTTCCGCAAGCGTGGACTATAAAGCTGTTTGGTTACGTTAGATTGAGCATTGAATTGGATGTCGTGATTTGAAATGTACGCATCCATCCATCTATCTATCCATTCGGGATAAACGACTTCACCACATACAAAGTGCACTGATTTTTGCCTCAAGGCGGAAATCAGTGCACTTTTGGTATACATCCCATGTTGCAGAGCTACATCAGCAGCTCACGCAGCCGTTCCTCATTACCTTTCATCCAGTCTACCCGTTCTCTCAGCTTCCTGATTTGCTGTACAGCCACTTCAGGCTCATCTGTACCTTCGAACAATCGACTGATAAAATGCATCACCACATCCAGGCTTCGAAGCAAAATAAGCGTTGGAATCACGCTCAGCTCCTCTGGCTCCAGGCTGACCTGCTGCCTGAATCCCTGGATCAGTCCCTCCAAAGCCTCCCACATCCATGCCTGCTCCTTGTCCATCGTCAGTAGGTCCGACATGGGCACAGCGAGCTCCATTACCCGCAGATCCCATGTGGCGAATTCAAAATCCAAAATGGCACATATGATATCCTGAGAGTCTGCCAATACATTGGATGCATTTAAGTCCCCATGGACCAGTTGATGCGGCAAATCCTCCATACCTCGCAGCGTATTGAATAAGTCTGGCAATACTTCCTTCAGCTTCTGCAGGTCATCTGCACATGCCATCAGCGTATCCGGGGGTGAGGTGCATAGTTGTAACAGTTTCTTCGGCGAACAGAGCGGGTAAGCCTCCTGAATCTGATAATAGGGCGGATAAACGGGAGACAGGGATATAGGAAGGCGCGCCATAACGGAAGACAACATGCCCGCCGCCCTGCCCAGTCCACTCAGCTGCTCGGGTGTATTCCACACAGGATTATGACCCTCACGATAATGGAACAACGTCACGATTTTGCTCTGGCCCGAGGAACGATCCTGCACCGCAAGAAATGTTGCATGCTTATCATCAGGAAGGCTAACGGGCACAGGCACATCAAGCTCAAACTCTGAACGTGACAAGGCAGACAGCACCTCATGTTCAAAAGCAATTTTCATTTGATCATTATGCGTTTCATACTGCCTCAGCACGTAACATTCTTCGTTGATCTCTACCATGAAGGTAGAGTTATTCATGCCACCCTTTCCACGCTGGGCTTTCCAGTTGGACGAGAAGCCATATGAGGATAAAACGGTGGATATGAGCTGCTTTTCTGAATCCTTTAGGGAACCTGAATCGATGATGTGCACCAAAAATAACTCCTTTATCTCACATAATACAACCTCTATATGTCCTCATCTTAACGGAAGTATTTCTTTCGGTCTAGTCGGCTCCGAGGTAATAGTCATGCTAAGCTTCACGGACTGCTGATCAGGCAAATGGATAGTATCCTGTGCGATTCAGCTGTTCTGCAATCACGCGATAGCCTTTGGCATTTGGATGAACCCTGTCCCAAAATAACAGTTCACGTTCTCGCCCTTCAAACCGGTCATAGACCTGGGCACAGGCATAGTTCCCCGATCCTGCGCCATTCAGAAAGGAATTATATTGCCGCACCCAATATGCAGCTTCCGCTGCTTGCGGATACGGGTTGTACAACCCAATCGTACGGACCATATATACACTGTTTCCTTTCAACTGCCGGATGTGCCTCATAATCTGGGATACGTTACTGCGAGTATCTCCAAGCACCTGTGTCATCTTACTTGCATTTGGAATCCCGCCACTCGCTTTGAATGTACGAATCAGATCATTGCCACCAATCGACAACGTAATAATATCCGCTTCACGCAGCGATTGCCGTACTCTTGGATTGTTGGATATCATCTGCAGCATTTCCCCTGAGGTAAGTCCATTCACACCCAAATTATCCATCGATACAAACGTACGCACATTCGTTTCTGCCATTCTCCGATATAAAGGAACAAAGCCGGTGCCCAGCAGCGCTCCTGTACCTACCGTTAATGAATCTCCTATAGCCACATATCGATATACCATCCCGCCGCCCCTCTCTGCTGTGTTATAAACTATTCCAGATCCAATTCCTATATATCGTATGAGAGGAACGGAGACAAGGCGCGGGATGGTGTCCGTAGGCATACACATTTATTTGTCCGTTTCATTGATGATTTGCACAAAACCATACAGAAAGCCCCGCCGGGAATCCAGCGGGGCTGTTCATATATCATTTAATTACATGCCTATGTTACGATCCGAATCAACGGAATCTGCCTGTTCCTTGTTCGGGAATGGCCACCAGTTGGCACGGCCAAACATTTTCACCATTACTGGAACGAAGAATGGCAGGAACAGCAGAGAATACAAGATCAGTCCGCTGAGTACAACCGTCGCAATCTGCATCATCGAAAGAACTCCCGATGGATACATTGCAGCGAAGGTACCACTCAGAATGACGGCTGCAGACAGGATGACCGTACCCATGTTTTTCATGGCATACAGCATGGCATCCTGGACTCTCATACCTTTGTTCTCATTGAAACGGTCCATCAGGAAGATGCTGTAATCCACTCCCAGTGCAATCAGCATGACAAAGCCGAAGAACGGCGTAACCCAACTGATACCCGAGAACCCGAGTATATTCACAAAGATCGCTTCAGTCAGGGCCATCGATGTGAAATACGCCAGCAGCAACGAGACGATCAGATACAGCGGCATAATAACCGAACGGAGCAGCAGGACCAGAATGATAAACGTTCCTGCAAGCATCAGCATAACCGTGCGCGTGTAGTCGTTGTTGGAGACTTCCTGCAGATCTGCAAACGTGCTGGTTACCCCGCCAATGGCAATATCCGCTTTTTCAAGCGCACTTCCCTGCACCGCACGATGTACCGCAGCTTCAATATCCGGAACACGATCAATCGCTTCGGTTCCGTATGGATTCTCCGCAAAAATAACGTCAATCGTCATCGTTTTCCGATCTTTGGACAGATACGTATCGAATACCTGTGTGAAGTCCTTACTATTCAGTGCTTCTTCAGGAACATACCAGCCTGCCAGATCGGAATCAGGCGAGTTCTGCAATTGTGTCAGGTAATCCTGTGCTGAATCGAGTCCACCGGAAACCTGTTTGATTCCATCTACACTCTGATTAAGACCATCTGTCAATTGCGTCAATTGACCACTGAGATCCGAGAAGCCTTGCTGAATTTTTTCCTGACCGCCCTGAAGCTGACCAAGTCCGTTCTGGATGGAAGGAATCTCACTAATCACTTTACCTTGACCGTCAGCGGCCTGTTTAAGCCCGGATTGCAACTGACTGATTCCGGTCACAATCTGACCCAGACCATCGGCAAGTGCCTTCTGACCGGATGCTGCGGAGGCAAAGCCTTCGTTCGCCTGATTGATTCCAGCCGCGGCTTCGCCCAGCTTGGTTTGAATTTGACCCAAACCTTGAGCGAGCTGTGCCGTGCCGGTACCTGTTTCACCAAGGGTGCCTTTGACCCGCTGATAATCGGCGTCTTGCAGCAAATCAGGATAGCGCTCCTCAAGCGCTGTGAACGATTCATTCAAGCTGGTCAACGCTGTAGATACACCTTTGAGCTGTTGTTGCAGTTCACCTACACCATCACCCAGTGCAGCGACACCTGCTCCTGCCTGACGATAGGCTTGAAGCAATTGATTGTTGGCCTTAGCCAGCTGATCTGCACTCGTTTTGGCTTTCTGCAGACCTGCTTTTAGATCCCCCGCGCCCGAGGAGCCGTCACGGATGCCTTTTTCAATCTGCTGAAGTCCTTCCGACAACTGTGTAATACCAGACTGCAATTGGGAAGTACCTTTGGTCAGTTCTCCAGCTCCATCCGCAGCTTCTTTAAGTTGCGGTTCATTTTTGCTTAACTGACTGCTGGCTTCGCTCAGACCATCACGGATTTTATCCAGACCCGTTTTACCTTCGCCCAAACCATCAGACAATGTCCCTACTTGCTGTGTCACTTCAAAATCTTTGATCTCATCACCGGTTGGACGTGTCATGCTGCGGACACCAGAGATCCCTGGCACTTTCTCCACTTCCCGGCTGATCTTTTCGGCGAGCGCCATATACTTGGCGTTATCCATAGCTTCATCATTTTGAATAACGACCTGACCCGGCAACGATTCACCCGGACCAAAGCTGTCCGAAATGATATTGAATGCTTTGACCGAATCATATTTCTCACCAATCTCATCGAGGCTGTTAAACGACAGTTTGCCGTCGTAAGTTGCCAGTAATGGCACACATACCGCTGCAACGATGAGCAGGGCTGCCCATGGACGTTTTAGGGAGAAACGACCTGCTGCACCATAAATCTTGCTCTCGGCATGCTCCAGTGAACCCTTGGAAGGCCAGAACAGCCTTTTGCCCAGCACTGCCATGAAAAATGGAACAATCGTCACTAATGCCAGCATCATCACGGCAATACCGACAGCCACCGCTACCGCGGAACGATACAGCATAAACTGTGCAAAGCCAATGGCAATGAATCCAACCAGCACGGCAAGTGCGGAGAAGAATACCGTTTTGCCTGCTGTGCGGTAGGTAGCAATGATGGCATCCCACGTATTTTCATGATGAGCCAATTCTTCCTTGAACCGGCTAATCAACAGGATGCAATAGTCCGTACCAATCCCGAACATGACCGCCACCATAAAGATCTGCGTAAACGTTGATATAGGGAAGTCTAGTCCGTCCACAAGGAACGCGACAATCTGCTGTGAAACAATGTAGCTGATCCCTACCGTAAGCAGTGGAACAAATGGAGCAACAAAAGAGCGGAATACAAGGAACAGGATGAGCAAAATAAATACAACAGTAATGTACTCCGATTTTTTGAGTCCTTCTTGGGAGCTTTCCACCGTATCCTCATCAATCAAGCCTTTGCCGGTTATGTAATGCTCCACATTGACCGATGACAAAACTTCATTAAGGTCTTCGCGCATTTCCTTGACCGTACGGTCTCCCTGATCAATGGAAAGCGACGTTAAGATCGTCTTGCCATCGGCAGAGATCATTTTGTCTGATAATTCAGGCTGAGAGAAAGGTTCCAGTATGGACAGAATACCCAGCTTCTCTTTTTCGGCCTCCAGTTTCTTAACGGCTTGTTCTGCCTCTGCTTTGCCGTCGGCACCCAAACCATCCGGATTATAAAATACAAGAGCCAACTGGCTGCCCTGCTGCTCTCCCTTTTGTGCTGCGGCTTCGTCCAGAATCGCCGCTGCCTGGGTGGAAGAGTGCCCTTCAGGAACCGAAAACTGTCCCTTTTCCCGAATCAATTCACTCATGTTAGGGGCGGTGAACATTAATACGGCAGCCACAACGACCCATAGCCCCATCAACCACCATCGCGCTTTCAAAATCGTTCTCATTCGTTCTCCTGTCCTCCTTCATGCGTTAGCAAAGCTGCAAGCTTCTCAAAAGATTCAATGAAGTTCTGAACCTCTTCCGGTTTGAAATGGACCAAGTACGGCTCCAGAATCTGCTGTATTTCCTGTTCTGTTTCCTTGTATACTTCCCGTCCATTGTCCGTCAGGGTCAAATAAACAACTCTGCGGTCGCGCTCATCCCCGGCCCGATGGACCAGATCCCGATCCACCAGCTTGTTGACCAGAGCTGTGATACTGCTCTTGCCCACACATAAAAGCTCTGCCAGATCAGAGGGCGTGCATAACGGCTTCTCCTCGATCAAACGAAGGGCACAGAACTGATCAGTAGTAATCGTTTGCCCCAATCGTTCGCGTATTTGGGTATCAAACCGTTTGGTTACCAGGAAAGAAGCGTCCAAATAGCGGTTAACCAAACTTCTAGCATCCGGTGTGTTCATTCTTCATTCTCCTTCCTCCAACATATAGTTCACTTACAGAACTATTCTTCAATGAAACTATTCTATAATGAAACTATATTGCAAAGCAATACGTTTTTCCTATTTTTTTTTAAACAAACGACAAAAAAACAGGACGTCCGACTCAGCTGCTTCGCCAAATCCAACATCCTGTTATGATTATGCTCTCTTTACGTTACACAGTAGTAGACAGTTACTAGTCTTCGTCTTGCTCTTCGTCTTTTTCCAGCACACAGCGGAATCGCTCCACACCCGGATACAGCTCACCCAGGCTGTACACCACAAATCCCGTATTTCGATAAAACTCTACCGCTTCCACATCGGTCTCTGCGATCAGTCTGTCGGGGTTATATTTGGCGAGCACCTGTGATATCATGCCACGACCATAATTTTTAAAACGATTCTCAGGCAGAACTGCAATATGATGAATAGTGATCTCACTCGTTCCTGTAGATTCATATCCAATCAGACCGATCAGCTGGCCTTCGTCTTCATAACCGTCCAAATGCAGCTCATCCTTATCAACATACTGTTGTAACGCACGATTCAACTGATCCGGGTCCGGAAAGACCGAGTAGGACAACAGCTCCTGCACTTCCGGCTCCTGTATGCGTGATTTTAAATCAATTAACACCCTGATTCCTCCTATTAACTTGCTTGATTCCGTTATCGTATTGTAGTCGTTAGCCATTAAAAGTTCAAGTCGTATGCCGTTTCAGCTCCGATTGGAGTTCAGACGCGATACCTTCAGCCACCTGGAATCCTGCCAAATGATATGCATCCAGCAGCGCACCTCCGACTGCGGGCACATGGCTGGTCATGTAATGAATTTGTTGTCCTCCCGGTTTATAGGCTGCATCCAGTCCCTTTCGGACGGCTTCCACCATATAAGGTGTACTCAGACAACTTCCTGTGAGCGTCATGCACACCTGCTGATCTTTAAAACACGATGCAAGCATCAAAATACCCACAACGGCCGTATCCGCTGCTGAATCACATACTCTGACCGCAAGAGGGATATGTTCGGCCGCTGCTTTGGTGACCAAAGGAGCCATCTGACCAAAGATCCGATTGATGGCCTGTCTATTTTCAGCAAAACCTGAAACGCCCAGTGCAGCAAGCTCCGGTATTGAAGTTACATTCCAATAAGCTAATATCTGCTCGATGAAGGGTTGGTCCTGCGGACCATAACGTCCAGCAAGGATGGAATGCACCGCGTCATAAGCCAAAAAACGGGCTGCTGTTGGCGCATAGTGGCCGAACTGGTCATTGCTGAGCCAGGTTCCTTATTCCGTTTTACCCATAATCAGAGAGCCCGTGCCTCCAATAGCTACAATGCCCGGCTCACCGCCAAAGGCTGCCGTATGTGCAATATGCGTATCATTTACTGCGCTGATTCTGCCCAATATACCGGTTTGGGCGAGTAAAGCTTCAGCCCAGACTGTATCCTCTGGCTGATCCAGGCCTGCCATTCCCGCCTGAATGGAGGCAATCTGCTCCACTTCTAACCCGGCTATGCGAATGGCTTCAGCGATGCCCTCCAATACATCCTGCTCTGCATTGGCATCATGATAGCGGTTGCAACCACCTTTTTGCACATAAGACAAGACCTTTCCATTCTCATCGGCCAATGCTACACGTGTATGGCTTCCCCCGCCATCCATTCCAATCACATATGTACTCATTCTGGATCCCCCATGTTGTGGTGTGATGATGTCCCCTGTCCCATAATGCTTCTCCTGATGTTTCGATCAAGCTACTCAATTAGTACGAACTGCCGGGACCCCACCCCACTATTCGATCCCGGCAGAACACTGCTACTGCTACTGCTTCTGTGCAGCGAAACGAAGCAGTTCACAACGGAACTGTGTCGGTTCGTCATATTTTTCCTCTTCGATCGTCTGTGTTACATGTTCCTGGAGCAGAATATTCCAATCCGAATAAGCCTTCTCCAGTAATGCGATAGCCTCAGCTGTGGGCAGATTCAATTCAATCAATGGCTCAATCTCCCGGCCTGTGTTGATTTCCTTTTCCTCTACACTCGTACTCATCGTGATACAATGAATGCCACCTGTACGAGTTCCCACTTGCAAACGTTCAATAGCCTCCACTAAGGCTTGTTTATTTGAAATATGTTCCAGACAAGAGCAAGCCGCAATATAATCAAAATGATTCGGCTCGATAGCGTAATGCTCAACATCGGCTTTCTCTGCTTGCACGATATGATCAACCTTATATTCTTTGGCATATTTGCGAAGTCCATCTACAGCCTCATCCAGCAAATCCACCCCGATTACTTCACTGTTCGTTTGCCCGAGGCGCTGTGCAATGGGTATCGTATGTCTGCCTACACCACATCCCAAATCGAGAACTCGCAGTTCCGTCTTATGGGCAAGTAGACGCTCAAGCATATCCATAACCATAGGCATGGGCCTTGCCATCCAGGTACCGGACGCGAATAATTCATTATTCTGATAGAAGTTGGAATGGTAACCTGCCTCTGCTTTCCGTGCAGCTTCAAATTGTTCATTTCCCATAAAAGCACCTCCATAGCTTAGAAGTTAATCGTCAATGTCCCCGAACCTGTGAACAGAATAATCGTGAGAATGACCATCACTACAAATGCCCCGGTTACGAGCAATTTACCTGTATCCTGCTTATACGTATTGTCATTAAATAACATGACGCCGCCAATGGTCATGGCTACCGGAGCAAGAAACAGTGTCAACAGAACAAGCAACACAATTGAATATCGATCCAATATTAATTCATCATTTTCAATCATGTACGGTTGCTCAGGCTGAGCCGTTTTGGTAGTAACCAGATTGCCGCAGGATTTGCATTTGAACTCATCCTCTGCCATTTTTTCATGACAATACGAACAAACTCTAGGTGTATAGGGCATCTCGCACCTCCCTTTAGGTACATCTTCTACTTAATACCCAGGATGCTTAATTGGAATCAGATGAATGATGATACTGCAGAAGAAGGCGATAGGTTTTTGGTCAAAAAGGATTCAAGCACCTCTTCATATCGGGTACGATCCACTTGAAACGCTGTTCCATGACCCGCACGAGGGATAGTCAACAATTCCTTTTCTGTCGGACATGCTTCATATAGTCTGTAAACCATTTCTGTCGGTACAAACGTATCTGCCTCACCGTGAATAAAAAGAACGGGAACTTGAACTTTGGCGAGTTGAGTTAATGCCGATGCCTCCCCAAAGAAGTAGCCCGCCTTCCATTTGGAAATAAGACTGGTAACGGGAATAAACGGAAATGCAGGCAACTTGTATAGCTGCTTGAGCTGGAAGGTTAATTCCTCCTTCACGGAGGTATAAGCACAATCCGATACGATGGCCTTCACCTGATTAGGGAGAGCTTCACCGCCTGTCATCAATACTGTAGCCCCTCCCATTGAAATTCCATGCAAGATGATCTCCGTCTCCGTGCCAACCTTGCCCTGAACCCAATGAATCCATTGAACATAATCTTTACGGTCCAGCCAGCCGAATCCGATGATGTCACCTTCGCTTTGTCCATGACCACGATCATCCGGCATCAGTATATTGTAGCCCCGTTTTTCAGCATAAAAGCGGGCAAAACCCGCCATCTCCCTGCCTTTTCCCGAATAGCCATGGGCCAGAATAACCGTCGGCTGCTGCAATCCACTGTGGGAAGGAAGCCATGTTCCATGCAGCTTTAATCCGTCATGTGATTCAATATTTACATCTTCGGTTGGCTGCGTATCAAGCCACGTCAAGTCTGATGCACTGCTGATTATTTCGTTATCCGGTTCGGGCATGAGGTTCGGATTATCGACCAGAAATGATTTTGGAGCACGCCGAATGGCGGTTTTGAAGAAGTAAAGTCCTCCTAACCATAGTAAGGCAAGAACGACTAGCACCAGAACGGCAAGGCCGTATAATAGCATGAACATTTCCCTCTCTTTCAGTCAATCTTCCACGTGAAACAAGTATGTATATTATCTATCGTTTGGCAATTTCTCCGTACACGGATGGTGATTGCCACTTCTGGATCATGTTCTTCAGAGCTTCAAGCGTGAAGGGTTTGCCCATAAAATCATTCATCCCGGCTTCGAAACATTTCTCTTTCTCTCCATCCATCACATTTCCTGTCATCGCAATAATCGGAATAGGATTCCACATCTTATCCAGCTCTATGGCTCGGATATGGCGTGTCGCCTCCAGTCCGTCCATTACTGGCATCATGTTATCCATCAGGATCATACTATATTTTTTGCTGAGAAAAGCCTCACTAGCCTCTTCCCCATTGGAAACGGCATCCACCTCGGTCATGCCTAGCTTTTTGAGCTGCATCAGCACAACCTGCCGATTGATAACGTTATCGTCTGCCAGCAAGATTGATATCGGAATGGATATATGGCCTTGCTCCTCCTGATTTTCCTTGCCGCCGCGAATCATCTGATGGGGTAACGGTTCAATCGTTCTGCGCGATGAGTTCATCTCGCCATGTTCATTAGACATCACTTGATCACTCTCCTAATCACGAATTATGCAATACTGCATTACGAAGGCTTCACTCATCCAATCGTTTCCAGCAGCTGCAACAGCCTCGACCTTATCCGTTAAATATAACCATCTATTCATTATACATGAACGACGAATGGCATACATTCATATAAAAAAACTGACCTGCGTTATTAACGCAAGTCAGTTTTCCCCTCTGCAGCGAGTCCAAGCTTTTTTAACAAACAAATCGCATCCGCCTTTTCCGAAGGTTCCAGTCCATCCACCGCATCAATGATCACCTGGTGGTGCTGAGGAAAGATTTGTGTAAACAAATGTCTTCCTTCCTCCGTCAATTCAGCGTATATGACACGCCGATCTTCCTTGGATGCTCGACGAATCAGCAGATTTTTATTCTGAAGCTTATCCACAACATACGTAATATTACCGCTGGACATTAACACTTTCTCACCGATCTTTTGCAACGCCTGCGGCCCTTTATGGTATAACAAATCAAGCACGCCAAATTCTGTCGTATTCAGTCCATGACTCTGGATATCCCGGTTGGACCTGGATGTAACGGAATTGTATGCGCGAGCGAGAACCACAAATAATTGTAAAGACAGTTCCCGATTGTCCTCGTTGTTCGGCATTTCTTAATCCTCCATCAGTTGTTTACATTTCGACCTGCGCCTGAAGATTGGTTCTGCTCCCACTCTTCGCGCAGCATTCCCATACGAATTGAATCATAATGTTTGCCATCCACGATGCGGCATTTGCGCATGCGTCCTTCCACCTGCAGTCCCGCCTTCGAAGCTGAACGCATCATTCGTTCATTGCCCGACCATGTTGTTAATCCAACCCGGGCTACGGGCAATTGCGCGAATAAGTGACTGGACCACATCTGAAGTACTCGCGTGCCGATCCCGCGCCCCCATTGGGCTGATCGATATAACACTATTCCCATTTCCAGCCACATGGATGGACGATGTTCCCAATAATAGCTGATTGTACCGACGATTCGGTCATTCAGCTCAATAATTCGAATGGAGTCCGGATCAGAGTTGCTCTCAGTTGCTTCAAGTCTTCTTAACATGCTCCGTTGGAAGTCTTCGTAGCTCTCATGTTCAAGGGCATAATATGGCGCATCCCATTGCTTCCATTCCGGTACGTCTTCACTGTAGATCAATTCATAGAGTTCAGTCAGATCCTCTTTCTCCATACATCGAAGAACAATCTCACCATCCACTAGCGGGTTTTCCCTCATCTATGCAATGACCTCACTTTCCGTTCATGAACGATGACGCTCATCGATGCTGCCATCATCCTTCGCAAGAATGACGGTGTCCGCCATGTTAATAAACAATCCATTATCGACAACACCTGGGAGCATGTTTAACTGAACGTTAAGCTCCGCTGCATGTTCTATGGCTTCCATGCGGCAATCCGCAATGAGGTTTCCATTATCCGTAAGATAACGTTGATCCCCGTCCATGCGCCATTCCGGTTGACACCCGAGTTTCTCCAGCGCCTGGAAGGTCCATTCAGATGCAAAAGGAACCACTTCAACCGGCAACGGGAATTTTCCAAGCTTTTGTACGGCTTTGCTGCCATCAGCCACAATAATCAGTTTGTCGCTGTTTGCAGCGACAATTTTCTCGCGCAAAAGCGCACCGCCGCCACCTTTGATCAGGTTAAACCCAGGATCAACTTCATCTGCACCATCAATGGTCAGATCCAGACGTCCAATTTGATCAAATGGAACGATCGGAATTCCCCACTCTTTGGCGAGCTTGTCCGATGCTTCCGAAGTAGCTACAGCCTGAATGTTTAACCCTTCTCGTACCCGCTCACCAATTCGACAAATAGCGTAATACGCCGTTGACCCTGTACCCAATCCAACCTTCATTCCATCTTGAACATATTCTGCCGCGCGCTCAGCTGCTATCTGTTTAAGATTCATCTATAAACCCCCGCCTGCTCATGATTTGAGAAATGCATACTGTAGTTATTATAGATAAAACCGCTTCCGATGTATATCTGTGCATGACGTATTGAACTGGGAAACTTGGCCTGTTTCTCTGCTTCACATGTGTCGTTGATCCTTCTTATGTAAATTCTTGGTTAGATTCTCCTCCCTGATATCTTATTGGTGTGGCAGAAGAAAGTCCGTTTTCTGTCATTTTCACTATTTTTTCAATGTTTAAGGATGTTTTTTGACCCACCATGTTATAGAATACAGAATGAAACTAAAAAATGGGAATTATTTTAAATAAACAGTTCTAAATACCTACATCTCACTTCCATATGTCCATAAATACGTAAAATATTAAAAAAGTTTTAACAAAACTATTCAATTTGACGACATTTTATACGACATATTAAGTATAGATGTGTTTTAATAATTAGACACCTATGGGTATCTAGGTAAAAATATCTCTACATAGCGACCAGGAACCCAAGACCATGGTCGCACATTTTACCTTTGGAGGGGATAAGGAAATGACTTAATTTGCATCATGAAGACAGCAGCATATTATCAATTCAAAGAAGATCAGGAGTGGACTTTAGTGAAATCATTAAGTTGGAAAAGCATGTCTTTTTTCTCCAAAAATCTGTTACTCTCATTTACTAACATTATTATTATTGGCGTGGCACTTATTGCCAGCAGCTATTACTTTCAAAAAACGATTCTCGTTGACCAGCTACATGGTCAAGTAGAACAAATCACCAAAAAATGGGCAGAGGGCATTGATTCCACCGAAGTACAGGCTGCTATTACAGAAGCCAATTATGATGGAAAAGCACAAACCAAATTGCGTGCCTATTTCGATGAAATGCAGCAATATTATCCCAACATTGCACAAGCCTACATCTTTGGTGTCGAGCTGGGTGGAGATAACAAGCGTTTAACATCCCTTGTTGCCATGCCAACCAATCTGAAGGAAGCCTTCCAGAGTGAAAATGTAAAAATCGGCGACATGTATGAACAGCCCGTCGTTGTAGCAAATGCACTGAAAGAAATGCTGAATACGGATCGCCCGACGTTCACCACATTTTATTCCGACGATTTCGGTACATGGACAACCATTGCTTACCCGATCAAGGATAGCAACGGCAAGATTTACTCTTACTTTGCAGTCGATGCAGACGCATCAGCAGTACCTGCCGGACTGAACAAATTGCTCAAGAACGGAATTATCATTCTGATAGCGTTCCTGCTGTTATTCCTGATTATCCAATATCTTGTTGTCAAAAACACGCTTTCCCCTATTCGTCACCTGATCAAAGGGATTGATGACGTAAGTCGGGGTAATTTGAATGTCAAAATTCCGACAGGCAAAGACGATCTGGGCATTGTGAACGAAAAGTTCAATACCATGGTACGCAAGATCAACGACACCATCGTCAAAGTGCAAATCACTTCGCAAGAAGTTAACGAGTCTGCCAAGGAGCTGTATGAAGTCTCCGAGAGAAACAGCGAGAATGCTGATTCTATCAATAACAACGTTACTCAGATTACATCCAACATTCGTGCACAGGAACAGGCAACCCGGGACAGTGCCCGTGCGATGTCCGAGATGGCTATCGTCATTCAGACTATTGCCAGCAGTTCAGCTAGTGTAGCTGACGAGGCATATGAGATGGAACGCCGTTCTCAACAAGGAAACACTGTGGTTCGTCAGGTGTCAGAGCAGATGAATCTGATTACGGAATCTGTTAAAAACACTGCTTCAGCCATTCAGGTTCTGGAGAGCCGTTCTCAGGAAATTGGCGATATTCTGAATATCATTTCAGGTATTTCCAGCCAGACCAACTTACTTGCACTCAACGCCTCCATTGAAGCGGCACGTGTTGGTGAAGAAGGCCGAGGATTCGCGGTTGTAGCAGGTGAAGTACGTAAACTTGCTGAGCAGTCGGAACAATCCACGAGCCAGGTTGCTGTACTGATCCAGGAGATTCAGGCTGAAATCAGACAAGCCGTTCGTGCGATGGAACAAGGAACGTCTGAAGTGGATACCGGGCTCAGCGTAGCTGATCAAACCGGTCAATTGTTCGAAGAAATTTTGGAAGCTGCCAAGAAAGTATCGAATCAGATTCAGGAAGTGTCCAGCGCTACAGAAGAAATTTCTGCAGGTACAGAAGAAATGACCGCAACTGCGGATGATTTGTCTGCCAGTGTGAGTAAAACAGCTGAAAACAGTGAACGGATTTCTTCATCCGTTGATGAACAAAAAGCGTCTCTGATTACGCTTGTTGATTCCTCTACCCGTTTGAACAGCATGTCCGAGGAACTGCAAGAACTGATTTCGCATTTTAATGTAAGCAAACTATAATTCAACCCACATCTTGAACGGTTTGAACCAAGGAGGAACAACTGAAGTGGTCGAAAATCAATCATCATCTCCCCAAACAGTGGAATCTGGCCTGCCGGTTCTTCAGATTCCACTGGATTTTGGGCGCCGTCAACAATCATTTAAATACGAGTCTGCTCATATCTCACTGGAATCGTCCCTGATTCGGGAACTAAAACAAAAATTCGGCTCAGAAGGCATGTATCCAGCATTATTGTCTGCCTACGCAGCATTGTTGTTCCGTTTATCAGCCGAGCAGGAACTTGCCATTGGCACACTGGCTCCCGATCAGGCAGCTTCCCATGTGTTATTGCAGATTCAAGGCAAGTTAACCTTTAACGAGCTGATTCATCAGATTTCAGATCAACTCCAGCAGCATTACACGCCCCAAACCGGAGGCAATCCGGAAACGCTGTTCATGTTTAACAGTGTACAGCTGCCTAAAGCTCCTCAAATGTTAAATTGGAATGTTCGTGATGATCAGGATATGCTCACACTGGATCTGTTCTATGACAGTTCACTTCTTCATGAAGCTACGATCACAAGATATGCAGAGTATTATCAGACTCTTCTTCTGGCTATGCTGCGTGACAAGGACAAAGCCATCGGTACAGTGGACATTTTATCCGCTTCAGATCGACTGCTATACCGGGAAATGAATGATACCACCGTTCTCGAACCGGAGCATCAGACCATTCATGGCTGGTTCGAAGCAACAGCAGCAGAATATCCGGAATCGCCAGCAATTACTTCATCAACTGGTCGATACACCTATAGAGAACTGAACGAACGTGCCAATCAGGTTGCCCGTGTGCTGTTATCCAATGGTTTGCAAAAAGGAGAATTCGTCAGCATCTTTATGGAGCGGAGTTTGGAAACGATTATTTCTTTGCTCGGTATTCTCAAAGCTGGCGGAGTATATGTTCCTGTTGATCCTGAGCATCCACAAGAACGCAACAGTTATATTGTCGAAGATACAGCTTCATCATTTGTCCTGACCAAAGAATCCTCTTTACCTGAAGCTTCACGTTTATTCTCAGGAATTACTACCGTTCGCCAAATCCTGGCCGTGGATGGACGCCTTGCCGGATTTGCAGCAAGCAACCCCAACCTGGATATTCAGCCAGACGACCTGGCGTATATCATCTATACCTCGGGATCTACCGGCAAACCGAAAGGTGCACTTATTGCCCATCGGGGTGTTGCCAATCTCGGTAGTGTGGTGCAAAGGGATTGCGATATTCAACCAGGTGACGTATTAACCCAGTTTGCTACATACAGCTTCGATGCATCAGTGTGGGATACGATTGGCGCCTTGTTCTACGGAGCAGAACTGTACCTGTTGTCGGCGGAAGAACGTGTATCCGTCGAGGAATTTGCGAGTGCAATTGAGCGCACAGGCACAACCATTATTACGATACTGCCAACCATCTTTTTCAACCAGCTTGCTTCCTTCCTGTCTGAAGAAGGCTTCCACAAGCTGGCCAAAGTCAAAATCATTACGGTGGCTGGTGAAGCACTCTATGGTGAGCAGGTTCGTGCCTTCCAGCGCAAGTTCGGCAACCAGATTGATATCGTCAATGTATACGGACCTACGGAATGTACGGTAGCGACAGCGACCCACCGAATTAGTGAGCAAGTTCCAGAAAGTGTCGTTAACATTCCAATCGGCAGACCGATTCATAACTATAAAGTGTATATCGTCAATGAAGAACAGCAGTTATGCCCGGTAGGCGTTCCTGGAGAGGTATATATAGCAACACCCGCTTTGGCCAAAGGTTATCTGAACCAGCCTGAGCGTACAGCGCAGGCATTCATTGATAATCCCTTTGCTATCGATGAGAAAATCTATAAATCTGGCGATATTGCCAAAATGCTCGATAATGGATTGCTGGAGTATGTCGGACGCAGTGACTCCCAGTTAAAAATCCGGGGTCACCGGATTGAGATTGGAGAGATCGAGGATCATTTTGCCCGTCTGGATCAGGTTCAGGATGTTGCCGTGATTCCGAAGAAGGAATCGGATGGTCAAAACATGCTCGTAGGGTACTTTACATCCAAGGATGGCAGTACGCTTTCCGTTGCAGACATTAAAGCCGAGCTAACGGCTAAGCTTCCTTCCTATTTTGTACCGAAATGGATTTGTCAGCTGGATGAAATGCCGATCGCACCGACAGGCAAAATCAATCGTAAAGCGATGGTATCTCTGCCTCACGTAGAGCGTCATGAAGATCGACCTGATCGGGTACTGCCGGAGACGGAAACCGAAGCGATTATTCTGGAATCCTGGAAAGAAATTCTTCAACACGATGACTTTGGTGTGGAGGACAGCTTCTTCGCCATTGGTGGTGATTCTCTACGTGTCATCCATGTATTGGTCATTCTGAAGCCGCATTATCCACAGCTGAAAATTGCTGACTTTTTTGCCGAGAAAACGATTCGTGCCTTGGCACAACGTGTGGAGACGCTGGCTCAAGCTACAGAAGAAACTTCCCACTCCTCAGTAAATGACGGCGTGATCACCCAATTGTCAGAACATCCTGTAGAGCTGAGAACCCAGATTGGATATCCGGATATTCTGAATCCCGAGCATGTGCTCCTAACTGGGGCTACCGGATATCTTGGATCCCATGTGCTGCAACAGTTGATTCTAACTTCGAATACACGCATCTATACTCTTGTTCGCCGCCCCGCAGACGGAAGTTCTGCGATGGAACGACTGAGCAGCGTCATGAAAGGTTACTTTGGACCGGAACTGCTACCTCTCCTCGCATCCCGCGTCGAGATTATCGAAGGCGATCTGGAACAACCGAATCTTGGTCTTTCAGCAGAGCAGACAACATACGTGCAAGAACGAATTGACCGTGTGATACACTGTGCCGCCGACGTACGACATTTCGGGGATGCAGCACAATTCGCCAAAACCAATGTAGATGGTACCATTGCCTTGCTTAAGCTTGTTCGCAGCAAACCGGGTGCCTCCTTCCACCATGTATCCACGATGGGAATACCGGAAGATCTTGCACTCAGTGGACAGTGGGAATCCTCATTGCAATATGATCGCTTCCCAGCGGATCTGCATGTGGACAACCTGTACTCGGACAGTAAACTTGAAGCAGAGAAGGTGCTTATGCTTGCTGCCGAAGAGGGTGTACCTGTGAGCATCTATCGTGCAGGTAATCTGACCTGTCATTCCGAGACAGGACGTTTCCAGTCTAATATCGATAGCAACGCCTTTTATCGTATGATTAAAGCAATGTTATTGCTGGGCAAAGCTCCGGCAGCCGACTGGATGGTTGATTTTACACCTATTGATTATGCAAGCCAGGCGATTGTACATCTGGCATTACGCCAGGACACAGCAGGACGGGTATTCCATATCTGTAATCCGGAGCCAATCAGCTACGATGATCTGATTCGTTCTGTGAATCGGGCCGGTTATGAAGTGGAAACTCTTCCTTTTGCAGAGTACACCAACTGGTTGTTCGATGGCAGTGTCAGCAAGGACCCTGAGGCGCTTCAACTGGCTATCGCCCAGCTTGAAGGAGACGGTGCCAAGGATTCTGCATACGTGTATGCCTCACCTGTAACAACTGCTTATGTGGAACCAGCCGGCATCACATGCGCCAAAACCGATGATCGTTTCATCTCAAAAATGCTCGAACATGCCATCGAGATTGGTTATTTCCCTAAGGCCGTCCGACCGCAGTTTGGCACTTCTCCAAAGATGGAATAAATCCAAAACAGTAAATGCATATTGTGCATCCATTGATGCATACAAAGAAAGCCACCTCAACGTCAGTGATGACGGATAAGGTGGCTTTTTTCCTTCAGGAAGACTTTTTAAATCCAGCGGATCAAGGCAATGACAGCCAAATGTGCAGGATAAAAATAACGCCAAATCCAACGCGGACCTTTCAGACGGAACCCTGCGTTATAATACTGGGCAATGGCAATACCTGCGGTAGCAATTACGCTGTACATCTGAATAGAGCTGCTGTGCAGATAAATGTATAAAACATTTAAGAGCAAATGAGCCATTACCAGTACAGGACCCTGGAAATAACGGAACAGCAATACAAGCAGTAATCCATACATACCATAATCCATATGGGTCATCTCCATGACCACACCAGCCACGATCACAATTGGAATTCCCAGCAAACGGACCGGAAGTTTATCGAGCACGAGCAATACAAGCAGGGCAGACCACAATGTCCATACCACATTCAGTGAAAAATGATTAAATGCCGCCATAAAAGGTAATTGAGAGATCACTGCTATCCAGAATAACCGCCATATGTATTTGTGTACGTTGCGAGTATGTTTATAACCGATATACACAGCAAAAGCATAGATTGGAAAAGCAATCCGACCAATGATTCGCAGCTCCCCCACCTGTGGATAAAAGACGGCTCCGATATGATCGATCAACATCGTGATCATGGCTATCCATTGCATCATTTTGTGCTAATCCCTCCTGCTTATCCTGAACTTTGATGTTCTCCAAATCTTTCTTATATCTGAAGTTCATAATACATGAATTTGGTGTCCAGCGTATAGCCTTCCGACTCATATAACGCCTGAGCCTTCTTGTTGCTTAGCGCCGTAGAGAGCGCTATGCGCACAGCTCCACTCTCTTTCCCCAATAGTCGTGCAGCTTGCAGCAGCTTACGCGCAACGCCTCGCTTCCGATGATCCGCATGTATGTACAAATCATTAAGTACCCAGATTGGCCTCATGGACACTGAGCTAAAGCTGGGATACAGCTGTACAAATCCACCAAACTCAGCCAATAAAGGCATCGCCGTCAAGCTGCAATCACCTGCCTTTTCTGCATCCACTTCCGATTCTGCTATCAAAATAACAGATTCACTGCGTTCCATACGTTCTCTGATATATGCTCTCGCTCCGTTTAGATCTGTAAGCTGATTGTAAAACATCCTATATTCATTGAATAACCGTGCCACTCCGTTAACATCGCTAAGCTCAGCACGTCTGATCCGATACGCCATCTTCCCTCATCTCCTTATGTAATATGTCTACCCGCTTCATTCCACCCTCTTATTTTAAGGCAGAACTGACGATCTCCCCATTCATCATCTGCATCAAAGTTTGTAATATATTTCGATAATCCAAACTTAAAAGTATATTTCATTGGAAGCGTCGCACACTATAGTCAGATTACAGGCTCAGCATTACAGCATAGGGAGGCGAAACTGAAATGGAAAAGGACAATATCTATGAACAGGTTAAAGCGCTCTTGCTGGGTGTTGCCGACATGATCTATCAGCCATTTCAGGTCGGACCTTATCGCTGTGAACTCATTTATATTCAGTCCATAGTGGACACCCCTACTATGCGGGAAGCCATTATTAAGCCTTTGCTTGAGGAAGCCTCCCGAAATGAAATAGATCATCAATTCATTACTCGTATCGTGACCGGTTCCTTTTTCACCCTTAACAGCCACCACTCGAATTCAGCAGAATCCATAGTGGATGATATTGTGTCAGGTAATGCAGCCTTATATATCGAGGGTATTTCGGGCATGATCCATTTCGCTCTCCAAAATTATCAAAGGCGTTCCGTAGCGGAATCAACCAACGAAGTTGTAATTGTTGGTCCTCAGGAAGCCTTCATCGAAGATGTTCATGTAAATATGTCACTGCTTCGGCACAAGATTAAGCATCCCGATTTCAAAATGATCAAGTTCACCGTTGGAAAATATACCAAAACCGAGGTATTCGTTGTCTATATCCAAGGGTTATGCAAGCCAGACATTTTGGAAAATGTATTGGAAAGCCTTGGTAATATTGATATGGACAGCAGTTTGGGCGTAAGTTATCTGTCTGAATTTCTGGAGGACCATCCCCTCTCTCCTTTTCCGCAATATCAATATACCGAACGTCCCGATACGGTTGCTGCTGCACTGGTTGAAGGGCGGATCGGAGTCATGCAGGACGGAACACCGTTTTCCCTGCTCATTCCCGTAACCTTTTTCTCATTAATGCAGTCTTCGGAAGACTATTATCAACGATTTTATTCTGCCTCCTTTATCAGAATTATTCGTCTGCTGTTTGCCTTTATAGCCTTCCTGCTGCCATCCTTTTATGTGGCTGTTACCACATTTCACCCGGAAATCATTCCGACCAACCTGCTGATTACGATCGCTTCTGCTAGGGAGAACATTCCCTTTCCCGCCCTCATTGAAGCGCTCATTATGGAAGTGACCTTTGAAGGTTTGCGTGAAGCGGGGATTCGTATTCCGAAGCCGCTGGGGCAAACGGTTTCCATTATTGGCGGGATTGTTATTGGTCAGGCGGCCGTACAGGCAGGAATTGTCTCCGCACCACTCGTTATTGTCGTATCCATCACAGGTATTGCCGCCTTTATCATCCCGCACTTCGAACTCGGACTGGCTTTCCGGCTGCTTCGTTTTCCGGTGCTATTTATGGGTGGAACGCTGGGTCTGTTCGGCATCGTAATTTCGATCTATCTGATCTATTGGTATATGGTTAATCTGCGTTCATTTGGCGTGCCATACATGCAGCCCTTTGCCCCCCTTGTGCTGCGTGATATCAAGGATACAATCGTTCGTGTGCCCTGGTTTCTGATGAAGAAGCGACCAGCAGCTTACGAAGATGCGAATAAGAAAAGGCAAAAAACATGAAAACATTGATGATTACGTGCAAACTGAGTGTTGTTTTGATGTGCATTTTACTGTGCAGCGGCTGCTGGTCCAAAGTAGAGATAAATGAACGTACCTTTATTACGACCATGTATGTAGATAAAGGAGAAAAGCCGGGTGAAATTGATATTTCACTAAGTATGCCTCTGCCGAACCGCATCTCTCCGGAAGGAACGGGAGGACCCGGGAAAAATCCATATGCTCTCGTTTCGGCTACCGCATCCACCATCGCTGATGCTATGGAGAAAATCCAAACGGACCTCACACGAAAAATGTCCTGGGGGCATACACGGGTCGTGGTATTCGGTGAAGCATACGCCAGAGAGGGAATTCAAGATACGATGGAATGGATCTCACGTGAACCTTTGTTCCATCTTAGCAGTTACATCATGGTTGCGAAGGGCCGAGCCAGAGATGTAGCTGATCTGACTCCCGTTTTCGAAGAAACACCCAGTGATGTGTTAAGAGAATTTGCAACAGAAGAAAACATGCTAAAAACGCAAATGCTCAGTGTACTTATGGCTGACAAAATGAATCAGGGCTTTGCCGCCCCCTTGCTGGAATCAAGAGGAACCACGATGGCAAGTGAGGATAATAAACGTAAGCAATGGACCAGTCAGGTAGGTGGTGCTCTTTTCAAACAGATGAAGATGGTTGATTCGATCCCTCCCGATGAAGCAAGGAGCATTGCCTGGGCCAATCGCAAATTGGATACTTTGGCTGTCTCCGTGGAAACCGAGGATGAAAAAGCAAGTATGACGGTCTATAATACGAGTTCCAAAATCAAGGTTAGACTTGTAAATGGACAGCCTTTCTTTGATATTACTTTACGGGGGCAAGCAGAACTGAATTCCGTAATTCCGATTCTCAAGGTAAAAGATATTGTGGGTGTCAAACAGATCGAGCAAAAGGCCAATGAAAAGGTGAGTTCCTATCTAACAAACGCAATTAGAACAGGCCAACGCAAGAAAGCCGATATTCTGATGCTTGGGTATCGCCTGGAATGGGCATATCCTCGGATCTGGGAACAGTTGCGTCCCGTTTGGAATGATTATGTCAAAAACGAATTGCAGTTTAAGGTGCGTGCCCAGATTAACATCCAGTTTGTAGGTTCGGAATCCAGCTACTGATAGGGACAGAGGAAGCGTCAGGCCACTTTAGGAGGTAAACCAATGATCGCTGTTGTTTTGTTTGCCATACTGTACATATTGGAGTGGCCCATGATCAAATCCAGCAAAAAGGGAATGAAAAGGGCCTATTTCATTCTGCTGGGCTTATTTCTTCTGTGGAATACGTTGGCTGTCTCTGTAGCGGGCTGGCCTAATCCCAATGATGTCATCAGGCTGCTCTTTGGCTGGGCAGACCGCTTGTTTGGCTAAGAAAGGAGTGCGCCATGAGCAAATTATCTTCCGGACAAGCGTACCGTTTTATGTTTGTCTACCTGTATTCCGAACCCATTGCTTTCCTTTTGCAGCGTTTGTTCAAAATGAGCGGTTATCAAGGGTGGATATCCATCCTTGGCGGGTTTGCGATCAGTCTGATCCTTCTCTTTTTCACATACAGATTAGGAGCGGTTCACCCGGATCGGCCCTGGATTGATTTTGGTGAAGAAATTGTGGGCAAGGCCGTTCACAAGCTGTTCCTTGGTCTTATTGTGTTACTGTGCCTGTATTTGATATCCGTTGACGTAGAGAATTTCATCGTTTTTCTTCAATCCATGTACTTACCCGAGACACCTATATGGCTGACAGCAACCATAACCATTTTAAGCATCAGTCTTTCAGCTCGTTCAGGCTTGATTACCATTGTTTATTTATCAGAAGGCATATTTCTGGTGCAAATCTTCACGTCTACTTTTCTCATGCCAGCTGTATTGGGTGGGGGGAATCCTGATGTACTTCTTGCCATGGTAACGCATCATGATCTGAAAGAAATTTTCACAGGCTCGATTTCCACCATGCCCTGGTTTTCCGAATGGATGATGTTCCTGTTCCTCGCTCCTGCCATTGCTTTCCGGCGGCCGATGCTACGAAGTATGTTATTTGCAGGCTCTACGCTTGCATTATTCATTATCGTGTTCTGGATGTTTACCTTAATGAATTTTGGACCTTACGAAGCCAGCAGTCTTCGCTACCCTTTGCTGGAGATGATACGTTTTGCTCGTTACGGCGATTTTTTGGATAACCTGGACCCTTTCCTGATTGCCATCTGGTCTACGACCATGTTTACTCGCAGCTCGTTTCTGTTATATGTAGCCTCGGTTTGTCTGGCCAAACTTACCGGAGTCCGGCAGGAAAAAACGGTGGTTTACTTGCTTGCAGGGACTGCGGCCTCTTATGTGCTTCAATATGCAAAAGATGCGGCTTCCTATGAATTAGCCATTCGTTCATTTGCCATTGCTACGTATGCCGTGCTTATTGAGTGTATGCCTATACTGTACGTTGTTGTTTACTGGCTGCGTTTCGGGAAAAACAAAAAAGCGAGCGAGGCTTCTGCCGCCTCGTCGCCTTGACAGTGTATTCAATTCAATTCAGTTCGACTTTTTTCGCTTGTGAGTAAGGATCAGTATCTGGGAAAATAACCCCTTTTTTCAAAATCAAATTGGCATACTGCGCACGTTCACCGGTTGCAATGATGGCATAGGCGCGAGAAGCCCTCTCATAAAAAGCAAAACGCTCTTCATGATCAAAGGCATCCGTGATGCCCTCATGTTCAAGGATCAGCCTGCGGTAGTCTTCCCAGATGATCGGCACCACCTGATCCCCCTTGACGACCTGCATAACGGCTGCCGGCCGCTCTGCGTACGTATCCAGTGGATACAAACTTAAAATGGCTTCCAGTAACTCCACGGTACCCAGCGCATCACAGCGAATCAGCCGCTTCGCATGACTGGCAGCGGGAAAGTTGCCATCAGCCAGGACCAGCTCGTCTCCATGACCCATTTCAGACATGATCTTCAACAGTTCCGGAGGTATTATTGCAGGAATGTTCTTCAGCATACTCAGCTCTCCTCAGTCAGCTCCAGAATCAGCTGGAGCAGATTCGTCTTCCTAACCTCACCATCATATTAACCCTATTTCCGCGATACAACGGCACTTCTATTTTATCAGTATTTACCAACGATTGCATATTTGAATGTTGCAGAAACATTATTTTACTAACCATTTACATATGGAAGGCATTTGTAACTGGCGCAGATTTTCATAAATCCGTTTTGACAAAATTAATTGTTTAGCATATAGTTGTTATAACAAGTAAATGAATTGTGACTATTTTATCGGAAGAAAGAGAGGTTTATATGGGGAACGACTATTCACTCGATCAATCCATTGGATTCATGCTGGGCATGACACACCGTAAGGCGTCGGCTGTACTAGCCATACGTTTCAAACCCTATGATATTACGACAGAGCAATTCTCCGTTCTGTTCAATATCGGTAGAGGCGAAGGCGTGAATCAGAAGGAAGTCGCCACTCGCGTTTATAAGGACCAACCCACAACTGCGCGCATTATTGATCTGTTGGAAAAGAAAGGCTGGGTCGATCGCCGGACCAGCGAACAGGATCGCAGAGCCTACTTGCTCTACTTGACCGAAGAAGGAAAAAAATTGCTTGACCAGCTTGTTCCGCTCGAAAGAGAAATGAATAAAAATCTGATTGAAGGTATTCCCGAAGACCAGATGGAAGCATTTAGACATACTCTTTCCCTCATGAACAGCAACCTGTAACGAATTTTACACCAGGGGGAATGAACAACAAATGAAATCACAAGCATCGCAAGTCAAATTATGGACCACCGATTTTATCCTGCTCATGTTATGTAACTTTCTACTCTTTCTTCAACTTCACATGATCGTATCCCCACTGCCTTCTTATGTGCAGGAACGTTTTCACGCCAATGCCTTTGAAGTCAGCCTCTTCACCTGTCTTTTTGCCCTTAGCGCCATTGCTGCCCGGCTCTATTCAGCCAAAGCATTGGAGAAGGGTCTTCGTAATGCCATGATCTATATTGGCCTGACAGTCGCCTTACTCGCTACACTCGGATATTACTTTGCTGCCGGGATTGCTGTCCTGTTATTGCTGCGCATGGTGTTCGGTATCGGATTTGGCATGAGCAGCACGGCTTTCCCGACTATGGCATCAGATATTGTACCTGTGAAACGGATGGGGGAAGGTATGGGCTATTTCGGCCTGTCCACAAGTCTGGCCATGTCCATGGGTCCCATTATTGGGGTTACCGTGCTCCAGGGCGCTGGATTCGTGACACTTATGTTATGTACGGCAGGTGTTATTGCGGTCATCTACCCGCTCAGCTATTCACTGACACGCAAGAAAGCTCGCAGGGTCAATGATGAGGCGGTACCGACCCCACCAGTTGGAACAGCTGCGATATCAGGCACCAAAGTAAAGACGCCTTTCAACCGCAAGCTGATTCTGCCAAGTGTACTGAATTGTTTGCTGTCCATCACGTATGGGGGACTGGTCGGATTCATCGTTTTGTACGGAAAGGAAGCCCACCTGGCTAACCCAGCGCTGTTCTTTTTGTTCAATGCTCTGGCTGTACTATTGGTCAGACCATTTGCAGGACGAATCTATGACAGTAAAGGTCCAAAGGCGTTACTGATTCCCGGAGCGATATTCATCGCTGCTGGACTGATCACGCTCTCTTACGCTTCATCGATGTCCATCTTGTTTGTGGCTGCATTTTTATACGGAATCGGATATGGTTCCATACAGTCCTCCATGCAGACCTGGATGATTCAGATTGTGTCCCCTTCACAGCGTGGTATGGCTAACGGTATGTTTCTGAATACGCTGGATCTGGGAATTGCTCTGGGAGCACTTCTGCTGGGTGCTATTGCTTCAATAACCAGTTATACTGATATGTACCGTTATTCCATTATGTTCATGATCCTGTTTCTTCTGATATACCTGATCCAAGGGAAACGAAATGGAGGTTTTGCTGTGCCTGTGCATCCGCTATTGAGTCATACACATATCTCCGCACAGGATTCCGATCAGCATAAGCACACTGAAAATGCATCTAAAAATAACACAACTACTCAACAAAAAGATAATTGATACAACTACGCTGCTGTAATTCAATTTCAGTAAAAACGCGTTTACTCTATGGAGGAAAATACATCCCTCAGAGTAAACGCGTTTTTTTATATTCTTATCAGAGTGGACTTTTCTTTCTACGCCCTGGCAGATAACCATTAGACTGATTCACTTCATCATAATCACGTTCACGATGATTTTGACCACCGCCTGATGTAGGCTGATTTCCTTTATCCGGCTTGACGGCCAATAACGTGAGTAAGCCTCCCACCGCCCCGGACGCGGCGAGAATCCCAAACAGAAGGAAATGGTGGGAAGAGATCAGCAATGACACAACAGGAGGACCTAGGGACACGCCGATAAAACGCATGCTGCTGAACAACGCCGTGATGGTGCCGCGCTGTTCCTTGTCCACCCCTTCAGTAACCATAGCATCCAGACATGGCAGTGTAGCCCCTATTCCTGCTCCGCCAAGGGTGAACAAACCCACAACTACATAAATGTTGTCAAAAAGCCCGATCACGCCAAGAGATACAGTTAAAACAGCGAGTCCGATGAACCCTAGCCATTTCATCCGTGTCTTGTTCTTTCCTATCCATTTTCCAGCAAAGAAAGACGCGAGACACAAGGCTGCCAGTGGTATGGCAAGCACAAGACCTTTAATGACACCCTTTAATTTGAACTCCGATTCCAATGTCTCCGACAGATAAAAGAGCACACCAAAGAGAACAAACATGCAAATACCGCCGATCGCAAAAATCGCATACAGCCAGCGGCCCTTTTCTTTCAGCACACTGCGGATGGAAGCCACAAATTCGGGAAAGCTCTGGTGTTCTTCTTTTCTTTTGGGTGTTTTCACCAGGAAAATAACCAAAACCAATGAAAGCACACAGAGCACCGGAATAGCCATAAAAGGCAAATACCAAATCCATACAGCCAGAGCTGCACCCAAGATCGGACTTAGAACCTTGCCGAAGGTATTCGAGGTTTCAATAATCCCCAGGCTCTTACTTACCTCGTTTTCATCATCAAACATATCGCCAACCAATGGGATGACAATCGGAAAAGCCCCTGCCGCTCCAATCCCTTGCAAAAGTCTGCCACCGAGAATGGTCCAGTATGCCGCATTTCCATTCAGCATCCAGGCCGCTCCTCCTGCTACCGCGCCTCCTGCGGCTGCAATGATGAGACTGGGAATAATGACGGCTTTCCTGCCGAAACGATCCGACAGATATCCTGCAAGTGGAATGAGCAGGATTGCGACGACCGCATAAACCGTAATTAACATGCTGACCTTGAATGAGGACACTTTCAATTCACGCTCAATCTGCGGAAGGATGGGGATCAGCATGGAGTTGCCCAGTGTCATAATGACCGGGATGGAAGCGAGTGCGACGAGGTCCCACTTTTTATCTTTCATACCTCAACCACCTTTACAGAATCAGAAAACAACAACGTTATTGTGGGTTGTTCTGCAGTTGAATATACGGCTTATGTAAAAAAGGTCACTTGGGATGACAACGCAAACAGGCTGCCGCACTAAATCCAGTGTCAGGACAGCCTGTTTGCCATGCATCATGAAGATCAACAAATCAACTTATTTCAACACAAATTGCTGGAGGGCTGCACCGCCCTTGAAAACAATACAGAGCTGGTTGATCTCACTCTCTGCCTTCAGGGAACAGCGAGCTGTGTTCCACTGAAGATTCTTCCCGTTGACTGTCCCAGCGGAACCGGGAACGACACAAGTGCCAAGCAGTGGACCTTCCGGACCTTCCGCCCGAATCTCCAATTCCCCACCTTCTCCGAAGGCTGCCACCCGACCCTCAAACCCACTAGCTTGCCGGAAAGCATTGTCGTGGAATGAAATCCAGGAAGAACGACCTTCACGATACAGCGGTTCGCCTGGAACAATGGCACGGATAGCTGAACGACCTTCCAGACACTCATCCAACAGAACGCCTGCATAAGCATCGTAATTTTCCGCATACGTAGGTATGTTCAGTGCTCGTTGAGGAATGGTTTCACCCTCGATGGGAATTTCTACGGTCTGACGAATATCTGCTGAGGAACGTCCAGCCATGATCGACCAGGCGGCGGATTCAAGACAATATTTGTCTCGAGTGACATCCCAGAAGGCCAGTTTCTGAACAGGAATTTCGAAAGATAGAGTTTCCACGGCGCCTGAAGCAAGATGGATACGCCGGAAGCCGATCAACTGACGTTGTGGTCGCTTCACCCGTGAAGTTTGCGCGTGCCCATACAGCTGCACCACTTCATCGCTGGCACGTTCCCCTTTGTTCTCAACCTGCACTTCAATCTTCAGCACATCATCTCCAGAAGATCCCTCTGCCCGCTCCACTCGAATCGCCTTATACTCAAAATCAGAATAGGTCAATCCATGACCAAAGGGATACAGGACTGGACCTTCATGATACATATAGGTTGTACCGTTATGAATAACGTCATAATCCATAATGTCTGGAAGCTGCGATTCATCCTCATACCATGTCATGTTCAGTCTACCAGCAGGAGCATAATTTCCGAGCAGAACATCCGCAACCGCATTCCCCAGTTCCTGGCCTGCATGTGTAAGGTATATGATTGCCGGAGCCACGTCTTTTAACTCTTGCAGTGCAAATGGATAACTGCCAATAATGACAACGACCGTATTAGGATTCACTTGGCAGACTTCTCTTACCATTCGGGCCTGCTCAGGCGGAAGCAGCAAACTTGGGCGATCAATTTCCTCTTTACCGTTAATATAGGGACTATTACCAACAACAACGACAGAAACGTCACTATTCTGAGCAGCTTTTTTCGCCTGCTCTATGCCGTTAGCAATAACGTCCAGCTTGAACACAGCAGGTTCCAGCGTCTCTTTGATGGCATTCGAATTGCCAGATGCACTCGAGTCCTCGTCCGTTTGTTCCGGCGTTGGGGACAACACCAGTTGTCCCTGATGTTCATTCAGCCTCAGTGGCAAGCCGTTCCACGTTCGCAGCATACTGCCTCCATCCGCTTGTGAATCAATCTGTACCACTTCCTTGACGAACCAGCCACCAATCTCCGGCGCATTCGCCTGATAGATGCCCTGTTCGGTTAATGAAACATAGCGATTGTTTTTCACACTGCGAAGCGTGTGACTTCCCCAGCCCCAGTCCTGATGGATGAATTCAGCGGCCTCCGCACTGCCTTCGGGAACGGAAACAAGTTTTCCTTCCGTACCAAGCGTGATTACCTTGCCATCGGCTGTCTTTAGACTGATGCGATCATTCCCATCGGCAAATGATACTTCTGCTCCGCCAAGCTTCTTGCGTAGTCCTTCCAAAACGGTAACTCGATAAGGCAGTGTGCCGCTATACCAATCGGTATAGACCACATCCGCGAGGGGACCGATTACGCTAACCTTCTGCAATCTTTCCGATTGGAGAGGAAGCAGTCCGTCATTTTGGAGTAATACGATAGACTCCGCTGCTGCTCTATAACTTAATTTGGCATGTTCAGGCGCACACAATACAGATTCCGATATCGAAGCATACGGATTAAGTCCCGTCTGATCCAGTTGTCCAAGCCGCATCCGCACGCCAAAAATATTGCGTATGGCCCGGTCAAGATCCTCGACCTCCAGCAAGTTCCGCTCAAGCGCCTCTTCCAGTGCAGATACGACTAAGTCAACCTCGTCTGTTAGACAGTCGACGCCTGCCTTCAATGCCCCTGCTGCCGATTCCGCATGCGTGGCATGATAACCGTGATAATTGACCGTCTGGGACAAATCCCCCCCGTCACACACGATAAATCCAGGCATGTCCCACTCACCCTTGACCACATCATTCACGTATGGGCTTTCAATGGCGGGTGTGCCGTTGATCGAATTGTAGGCTGTCATCATGGACAAGGCCCCGCCTTCTACGAAAGGCGTCTCAAATGCTTTTAAATAATATTCACGCAAGTTCCGCGGATCGATGCTGGATGAACAATTCAACCGATCCTTCTCATTATTGTTGGCAAAAAAGTGTTTCAGCGTCGCTACCATTTTCAGATAGAAAGAGTGGTTACCCTGCATGCCCTTCACAAGAGCGGCCGACATTTCACCTGTCAGTACGGGGTCCTCACCATAGCCCTCTTCCGTTCTGCCCCAACGCGGATCCCGTTCCAGATCGACGGTTGGCGCCCATAAGGTCAAGCCGTGTCGCTCGGGTGCACGGTGGTGGTATGCTCTGGCTTCATCTCCGATAACGGAACCAATTTCGCGTATGAGCTTCGTATTCCAGGTGCTCGACAGACCGAGCGGCTGCGGGAAAACGGTAGCCTCACCTATCCAGGCAACCCCGTGAGCCGCTTCACCTCCCACATTGTAACCGGGTATTCCCAAACGGGGTACTGCGGCTTCCCGTGTAGGAATTAATCGGATTTTCTCCTCCGTTGTCAGACGCGCAATCAAGTCATTTAATCGTTCTTCCAATGGCAATGTTGCGTCCCACATTGGATATTGAATATACTCTTTCATACTAGACCTCCTACTTATTCGTTAAGTTTGAGTCTCTTCCATTCTTTCAATAGATCCAGTGTACGCTCGCGATACTTCTTGCCTGCCTCCGGCTGATCAACCTGATGTTCATGCACATATGCGTTAAAATAAGAGGACAGTATGCGATAGGCCAGAAGGCGTGCCTGCCCCTCATCGGACATATCCTGTGGCCGGCCATAGCCTTTATGAAAACCAATAGATGAATCTGTCGATAAAATCGCCTCAAACGCTCTGTCCGCAAACATAGAACGATCCCCATCAATAATGGCGGCAATGTTTAGCTGCCCGTTTTCCTCATGGACAAGCACATTGGCTTCCCACAGGTCATTATGAACAAGAACCGGAACAGTCACCTGATCAAATAAATCCTTTTTTGTTAAGAACATATCTGCGATTTCTTCTCCCACATCTGGCATATACCCGGCTTGTGAAGCTTTGAGTGCCGTCTCTTCTGCAAAAGCGTGCAGCACCTCGGACCATTGATCCGAGCCTTTAATTGTTCCATCGCCCTGCGGCCAGCCAAACAATTCACCCTCAATCTGATGCATGACAGCCGTATAAGCGCCGAGCTGATGATATAATCGTTCTTTATCCGCTTCAGAAATCGATGAATGATCCAATTGCTTGCTAGGGATAAACTCCATAAACATATAGGTTCTCGGAATGATCAATCCGCTGTCATCACAGGCAATAATATTTGGTGCAGGAATGCCTGCTTTACGATAATATTCATAAACAACCGGTTCAGCAGACATCATCGTACGTTCAAATGAAAATAACGGATCGCCAGCAGAGCCGAGCGGCATCTCTACACGCTCTGGAGCCAAACGTAATATCACATCCGCGTACGACGCATGTTCAAGCTGAATTCGATACGTTGTATTAAAAAGTCCACCCTGCAGCAGTGCAAAACTCTTCACAATGGTAGCGGTTCCAAAAGTGTTCTCTACCAACTTATACAGCATCTCTGCTGTAATGGTTCGGTGTAAACCTGAATTCGTTGTACTCATTTGATATAATCCCCTATCTTTATCTGTCGCTTTATAAATTGAACTAAAGATATTTACATTTTCCACTCCAATGACAGAACAACCTTCCGAACGCTACACTTCTTCAGGTTATTTCTGTCTTCTACGTTCTCATGTAAAAGTTTAGTTCAATCTATAAATGATACTACCATTTCTTTTCAATAACCATATCTTCCAATGGCACGACAGTAGACAAACAGACGGCACCTTGCGGCACCGTCCTTCTGTTTATCCAATAAACATTACAGTTGAATTGTAAGCGAATCTGTACCTGCTGCTGCCGTAACGACAACACCATGTGCACCAGACGTTTGGGAACCGCCCTCTACGCTGGATACACTCTCCATGCCACGCAGCACGATATTCCATGGTTTTCCTGCACCTTCAGCACGAACTTCCAGAACAGAGCCGTTACGGGATACGTTAACAACCAGCTCCTGCTCAGCACTTTGGTTTACAACCACCGCTTGAGTGGAGTTGCCGTCTGCCAGTTCGAACAAGTGAAGGGACACATGATCCGCAAAGTCATAATCCGGCTTGCTATCCACAGCACCCACAGCAATCAGGCTGTTTGGCTTCACCATCATTGGCAGTGTTTTGAAGTCATGGTTTTCGCTAATCCAACGCCCACCTTCGACTTTGGCACCTGTCAGATAGTTGGTCCATGTACCTTCAGGCAGGTAATAACGAACATCACCCTCCTTGTTGAAGATTGGAGCCACCAGGATTGAATCACCAAACATGTATTGTGTATCCAGGTTGTATGTTGTCGGATCATCTGGGAAATCCAGCAGCATAGCGCGCATCATTGGAATACCTTTTACAGTCGACTCCACCGCAGAATTGTAAAGGTACGGCATCAGGCTGATTTTGAGTTTGGTAAAGTCACGAACAACGTCCACGGATTCCTCGTCGAACAGCCAAGGCACACGATACGAAGTGCTTCCGTGTAGGCGGCTGTGAGAAGATAAAAGTCCAAATTGTACCCAGCGTTTGTATACGTCAGGGGTCGCTGTACTTTCAAAACCACTGATATCATGGCTCCAGAATCCGAAACCGGAAAGTCCAAGTGAGAGGCCACCGCGAAGTGATTCAGCCATGGATTCATACGTAGAAGAGCAGTCTCCACCCCAGTGAACCGGGAACTGTTGACCACCTGCTGTTGCAGAGCGTGCAAACAGGGCAGCTTCGTTTTTACCAATCTTTTCTTCGAGCAATTCAAATACAGCTTTGTTATAGAGCTGTGTATAGTAGTTGTGCATTTTAACCGGATCTGAGCCATCGAAGTACACGACATCTGTCGGAATTCTTTCACCGAAGTCTGTCTTGAATGAATCGACACCTTGATCAAGCAGAACTTCCAGCTTGCTCTTATACCATTTCACAGCATCCGGATTCGTGAAATCTACCAGTGCCATGCCTGCTTGCCACATATCCCATTGCCATACGCTGCCATCCGCTGTTTTTACCAGATAACCGTTCTCCATACCTTCATCGAACAAGTAGGATTTTTCTGCAATGTATGGATTAATCCACGCACAGATTTTGAGTCCTTTTTCTTTCAGACGTGCAAGCATGCCTTCCGGGTCGGGGAACATCGCTTCATCCCATACAAAATCAGACCATTGGTATTCCTTCATCCAGAAGCAGTCGAAATGGAATACAGACAGCGGAAGATCACGTTCAGCCATGCCATCTACGAAATGGTTAACCGTTGCTTCATCATAATCCGTTGTGAATGATGTGGTCAGCCACAGACCAAACGTCCATGCAGGTGGAAGCGCCGGTTTACCTGTTAATTTCGTATAATTATCAAGTACATCCTTTGGATTGTCACCGCCAATAATGAAGTATTCCAACGTCTCGCCTTCTACGCTGAACTGCACTTTAGATACATTCTCCGACGCAATCTCATACGATACGCGTTCAGGATGGTTTACAAATACGCCATATCCTTTATTGGACAAATAGAAAGGAATGTTCTTATAGGACTGCTCACTGCTTGTACCGCCATCCTCATTCCAAGTATCGACGATTTGGCCATTCTTAACAAACGGCGTGAAGCGCTCACCGAGTCCATAAACGTATTCACCAATGCCGAGATCCAGCTGCTCGCGGAAGTACGCTTCCTTGCTCGGACCTGTAATATAACCAGCCGCTCTTTGACCGCTACCTGTAATCCGTTTTCCTCCATACAGGAAGCTGACGTCCCAACCATTCGTTTTGTCGATTTGAACTTCCAGATTGCCACTTTTCAAAACAGCGCCTTGTTCATTTTTTGAGATGTCAACATTCGCATCTTGCGTGTTAAGCTCAAATACAGGCCCTTTTTTCACTCCGCCTTTATGGTGATTCAAGGTTACACGAATAACGTTAGGCATAGGTGAGCTGTACGTCGCTTTGAGCAATGTGCCGTTCAACGTGTCGCCTTTGGTGCGAATATATTTAGTTGCCGCATATACGGTCAAAGAATTCTCTTTTTGCACAATATCACGAATGTCAGTCGGGTTTTGAATGTGGTACCCTTCACGAGTCATCCAGAATCCATCAGTAAATTTCATGTTTTCTTTCCCCCTTCGGTTATACTATAATAATATTGACATTAATAACGAATTTCTTCTCATATTTTGACCAAATATATCACGATTCTGATATTTCTTATCCGATTCTTTATAAACACCACCAATCTATGGGAACGTTTACATTAATAATGATGCAAAAGGAGATTCTCATATGGAACGTGAACGATTACGGGAAGACCGGATTCACGGCAATGCCATGTATCCAGTCAGTGTGTACCCGGATATTCAGCAATTGAATGGCGATAGCATTCTTGATTGCCACTGGCACGACGAGATGGAGTTCACCATGGTGACTCAGGGCAGTGCTGTTTTTCAAATTGATATGAATACGGTAGAAGTCCAGGCGGGAGAAGCCATCTTTATCAATCGGGGAGAAATCCATGCAGGCTATCTGAAAGGCGATGTCCCCTGTGTTTTTTCATCCATTGTATTTAACCCAGAACTGTTAGGCAGTCGGACGTTTGATGCTGTACAGGAGAAGTTCGTTGGCCCACTTGTACACAAAACGATTATCCCCCCTTACCATATCCAAACCAATGAGGCGTGGGGGCAAGAAATTATCTTTCATTTGAAACGTATTTTCGCCGATCATGCCGCCGGGACACCCACCTGCGAGATGACGACCAAAGCTTACCTCTACCTAATATTTGCACAAATGTTTGAACATATGAGACCTGCTGCTCTCAAAGGCACCGTTCCGTCAGGCAGTCATGATAAAGTGGAACGCCTGAAATCAGTCCTAAGCTATATTCACAAGCGTTACCCCGAACCACTCAAGTTAAAAGAACTGGCAGATGAGGCTAATATGAGCGAAGGACACTTTTGCCGCTTTTTCAAACAGATGGTGCAGAAAAGTCCGGTCGACTATATCAACTATTATCGCATCCAGCAGGCCTGTGTTCAGCTTGAAAATACCGATCACAAAATTGTGGATATTGCCATGGACGTCGGGTTTGAGCATTTGAGCTATTTCATTACAACATTCAAGAAACACAAGAACATTACCCCGTCCCAATATCGCAAAATGTTTTATGAACAAGTGGCGATGGAACCTGCACTGGTCTAAGCTTAAATTCTTATTCGGAGCGGCACTCCGCACATTGAACTGACGATAATTCACTGTTCTCCACTTGTATATGAGTTAACAGATGCAAAGAAGGTGCTTCAGCCCTTTCAGCCGTAAGCACCTTTTTTATCATTCTGATGAATGGAATTTCATTTTAATTTTTCAGTGTCTCCCATGAGTTGTACTCATGCACCGAGAATCCGTTAAAGGACGAGTGCACACTTGCCATCTTCTCGACCAGCTTGAGCTGTGCTTCCATATATGCTGTACCCTCTTCATAAAAGGTAATAAAATCGCCTTCCTTGCTTTGCTTCGTCTCCACGGCAATTGATACCGTTTTACCCAAAAGTGACGCTTCCTCCAGCTCATCCTTCGCTACATTATAGATGGCCGCTGCCGTATCCCGGTAAGCCATAATGGTAATCGAGTCAAACTTGCGGATCATCCAGCTGCTTACATTCATTGTGGAACCCGGAATTTTATAACCATCCAGCCAGAAAGGCAGGTCAGCGGCTACAGGCATCTTCATCCGTGCGGCCCGATCGACGATGTATTGAACGTTCCCCTGCCACTGCGTAATCACACTGGCTTGATTGGTTTTCCACTCGGGATGTACATGAGGTTCAATGTCCAGATGGATGCCGGCAAACTTCTCATTGGGCTCTACTTGATTTTGATACGCTTCAACCCAGTCCAGAAACTCTGCAATTTGATCCCGGCTCTCCGTCAGTCCCCAGGCAGGTCTTCCTTCCATAACGTCCACGGCAATATTCTTCTCTCTGGCTTGACGAATGAACGATGTATAGTACGGAAGCTTTACATCCCGATTCATTTGTAGGTAGATCGTATTGATTTTGTTCGTTGTGGCGAACTTCAGCACTAGCTGAGGGTTATTTTGAATCTGCGTGGTGTCCCATACCCAGGTT
Source organism: Paenibacillus sp. FSL W7-1088 (assembly GCF_037969855.1). Classification (NCBI taxonomy): domain Bacteria; kingdom Bacillati; phylum Bacillota; class Bacilli; order Caryophanales; family Paenibacillaceae; genus Paenibacillus; species Paenibacillus sp. FSL W7-1088. The sequence goes on along the minus strand of NZ_CP150216.1, from coordinate 2,464,739 downwards.
GCTCTTACGGTTCCCTGTACCGTTCCATGGATGGTTTCATAACTGTCCACTGAGCCAAGTGCAGTGGCCTTGCAAACATACGTATTCCCTGCAAACAGCATGAAACAACTAATTAACAAAATGAATTGGTACCTTCTTTTGCTTTTCATATTTGTACACTCCCTTTGATGTTATGCAGCTCTATCGTGCAAATCTCGATGAAATTCTGTCGTTTTATATTCATTCATTGGATACAATTTCGATGTACGACTATTTACATTGCTTTTATATGCAACATCATCTCTTAGACTTACGACGAAAGAATCATATAACATTATTTCGGGTATTCACACTTCTGTATTTATAGTTCCAAAGTCTCATTTATGAGAAACTTTTTAATTTTAGCCTAATTCCACCCTAACATGGATCACTTTTTGCATATGTACAACAGACGACTCAAGACCTAGTAAGCGTTTTCCTGTGAAAATAAAAAAGGCCGCCCAAAGGCGACCTTCACTTCTCTACCCGTTTCTAGGAAGAACGGGCACGCTATTATTCGTTAATTCCCAGCTGGAGCAGCCGGTGTATTCTCCACCATCTCATCAAACAGGGATACCAGCTCAATGCCTTCTGCCGAAATGCGTACCAGCCCTTTATCAGACAACCGCAATTCCGGAATAACAACAAGCGCCAACAGAGACAGCGTCATAAATGCATTATTTAATGTACAGCCAGCAGCCTGTAACGCTTCACTAATCGCTGCAGATTGAGCTGCTACCACTTCAAAAGATTCCGTAGACATCAAGCCTGCAATGCGCAGCGGGAATTCGGTCACACCAGACGCAGTCACGACAGCTACGCCGCCCTGCATTCCAATAACCCGGTTGCCCGCCTCAGCCATCAATGCGTCATCATTCCCGATAATGAGCAGATTGTGACTGTCATGTGCAACGGTCATCGCAATGGCCGCAGGACCTGTGAAGCCAATGCCCCCAACAAGAGCAACGGCGCGATTGCCCGTTTGTTTGTGGCGCTCCAGCACCGCAATTTTGCAGATTTCACCTGATGTTGAAACGACGACATTGCCATGCTCCACCGTAACATTAACATGCTTCTCCTTGGTATCCACATGGTTCTCTGTCACATGAATCACTTTTGCTCCAATCATACCTTCGGTAATCGGCGCAGACAGTTCCATGTCCTTCGGCTGAATATTCGCTTCCAGTTTCACGGTATTCAGCGCCTCTTCCGGGTATGTGAAGCTGTCCCAGACCGCCGTCATTTTGCCGTTCTCTGCCACGACATGCCCTGCGGCAATCGTCATGCCTACACGGACATCAGCCAAGCGTCCATCGAGCAAAATAATATCGGCGATATTCCCCGGAATAACCGCACCAACGTCGCGTGCTACACCGAAACGTTCAGCCGTATTGATCGTCGCCATCTGGAAAGCGGTAACCGGCTTCACCCCTTGAGAAATAGCCAAACGTACAACAAAGTCCATATGGCCTTCTTTGAGCAGCGACTCAGAACTCCGGTCGTCCGTCACCAGCATCATTCGGCGTGTATCCAGGCCAAGCTCTGTGCAGGCTTTGATCGTTTCCGCCACGTCATGCCACGCAGAGCCCTGACGCATTTTGGCGTACATGCCAAGCCGCAGGCGTTCCACCACATCTTCCTTCGTAACACATTCATGATCCCCCGTAACGCCGCTTGCTGCGTAGGCTGGCAGACGCCAGTCATCCGCTGCCCAGGTGAAGTGACCGTCTGCCACCTTGCCCGCTCGGAGCGTCGCCTGAATCTCACCGATCATCGTCTCGTCCCCGTACACAACCCCAGGGAAGTTCATCACTTCACCAAGGCCAATCATATCCGGACCCCAGGAGAGGGCTTCCGCCACTTCTTCCGGTCCAATATAAGCGCCAGTGGTCTCCAGTCCAGGATGTGTTGAAGGAACACAGGAAGCCACCTGCATATAAGCAGCCATTGGCGTCGTCCGAGCTTCATCCAGCATCAATCGCAGACCTTTGAGCCCAAGCACATTGGAAATCTCATGCGGGTCAAAGAACCCTCCCGTTGTACCGGAAGGCAGCACGGCTCTCGCAAACTCCGTTACTTTCATTTGAGTACTTTCAATATGACAGTGCCCATCCAGCAATCCGGGAGCAATGTATTTGCCTTCTGCCTCAATAATACGTGTATGCTCTCCGATCGTATGGCTTACATCTTTGCCAACATATGCAATCCGGGATCCCTGTACCGCTACAGACATGCCCGGCAAAATTTCACCCGATATCACATTAACCAGTGTTCCGCCCCGAATGACCAAGGTAGCAGGCAAGTCTCCCCGTGCTGTTGCCACCAGATCCGGTACGCAATCCGCCATTAATGGGCGTTCAAAAGATGGTGTGTTCATGTTGCTGCCTCCTTCATTAAATAAACGATCATAAAAAAAATAGATTGTTACGATTATATGAGTCTCGCCGTCATGTGTAAAGAAAATTCACACCTATTGTGCATGAACACAAAGGATGAATCATTTTTTATCCATAAAGCCCAATCCTTCTAATCTCATGTCAGCATGTCAGAAGAGATGAAATGATCTATGTCCAGTAATGTCCAGAGATCAACTTCATACCTCACGCTGCAAAGGCCAACCTCATGGAGCTTCTTATTCCCCACATCGTATTCCGCAATACACAGAAAAACTCCCGTCCTTTCGAACGGAAGCCTTCTTCAAGAGCATACAAGACGAAGTTAATCGGCCTGAGCCGCAGATACCTTGCCCATATCATACAATTCCTCGGACTGGGACGTAATGAATGGGCTCGGTTTATCCATGCAATAGATATGCAGTAAATGCATCGCACGCGTACATGCCGTATAGAACAGCTTGCGTTCATGTTCCTGCGCATATTGCGATGCAGATCCGTCATAGATCAGAACCGCATCAAACTCCACACCTTTGGCCAGATACGCCGGGATGACATGCACACCCCGTTCAAAGGCGAGTGTTGTTTTCTTGATCAGCTTCGGTGCCGCAGGCAATACGTTGCTTAATGTTTCGTGTACGTCCTTGCTTTCTTCCGCGGTTTTGCAGATGACCGCAACCGATTCATACCCTTCCTGAATCAGGTGTTTGAGATCGGCTGTTATAACATCCAGATGCTCCTGTTCATTGGAAGAAACAATCACTTTCGGCTTCTCCCCGCCCCGGTTAAATGGAACAATCTCTTCTCCACCGGGAACCATGCCGCGTGTGAACTCCACGATCTCCTGTGTTGAACGATAACTTCTCGTCAGCTCGATCACTTCCGTATTTTCCGGACCATACAGGTTGGTCAGCGGCCCCGTACCACTCAATACCGAAGAGTGTGCATAGATGGCTTGATTAAAATCTCCAAGTGCGGTGAATTTCGATCTCGGAAACAATCTTTTCATAAAAGCAAGCTGGAAGGCAGAGTAATCCTGCGCCTCATCAATGATCACATGGCGGATATTGGAATTAATATGGAAACCGAGCAGCAACTCACGCAAATACAAATAAGGTGTGATATCCTCGTAGGCCAGCTCCTGTAATTTCAGTCTGCGAAGTGTCATCTCACTAATCTCTTCCCAGTGTGAAGGCAGTGCTTCCTCTCCCAAGAGGCGAACCATCTGGGCCCGATCGCTGAACAAGTGCGCGTACAGCTGACGGACATCGACAAAACGCAATGATTTGATCCATTTGCGCAAAGGCTTGAGCCGATCACTGACCACCATCCGGGCAAGGATCTCTCGTTCCAGCTGGAAATCATCAAACGTGTCCGCCTTCCCTTTTTGCTTACGCTTCAGTCGTTGATAGGCTCGCTGCAGATCCTCCGGCTCCATCAGATCCAGTTGTTGATCTACCCAAGGTGCTTCCAATTCGCCTTTGCCAAAGGCCGATAACTCTTTCAGCATCCAGTCCCGCAGGATTTCCAATCGATTCACCAGCTTGACGGATGGCTCGAAGCTATAGAATTTCTCCGCCATGGCCTCAGCTGTAACCACAGCCCGTCCCTGGAACCGAACCGGCTTGAACTTCATGCCTTCCGACATCATGCTGTCCTTATAACGCGTTATGACCTTCAGGAAAGATTCGGATGACTTGAATCGAATGCCGGACATACGCGCATCGTACTGAGGATCTTCTGTTCCGGTGAGTACGTATTCAAGCTGAATGAATGGGTCTTCCAGCTGATATTCACGGCCCAGACGGCGTTCCAGATACTCCTGGAAGGTCGTTTGCAGCATGTTTTCCTCCCCAAGCTCGGGCAGTACGGTGGAAACATAACTGTTGAACATCGGGTTTGGCGAAAAAAGGACCATCTGATCCGCTTGCAGATGCTCGCGGTATTTATAGAGAAGATACGCCACACGCTGAAGTGCAGCGGATGTTTTACCACTGCCAGCAGCTCCCTGCACGATCAGCATGCGAGTCCGGTCATTACGGATAATCCGGTTCTGCTCCTTCTGAATCGTCGCCACAATGCTTTTCATCTGTGCATCCGAGGTTCGGCTAAGAACGGCCTGTAACAGTTCATCCCCAATCGTAACCCCGGTGTCGAACATAAAGCGGATACGTCCATCCCGAATGACAAACTGCCGCTTCATCTCAATATCGCCACTTATCTCACCGCTCGGTGTATGATACGTGACCGGACCTGGTGCACCATCGTAATACAGGTTCGATATGGGTGCACGCCAGTCATAGACAAGGAAGGATTCCTCTTTCTCATCCAGCAATGATGCGATCCCCAGATAGATTCGTTCTGCATTCGGATAGCCATTTTCCTTAAAATCAATGCGTCCAAAATACGGTGAATGATGCAGCCGTTTCATTTTGTCCAGCGCTGCTGCCGTATTCAGGTGACTGCGCTCCCGGTCCGATAAAACCTGTGATTGCTGCCGCATGCTGGTGGAGGTTTCACCCACGTCATCCGCTTCGCTGAAGTTCATGGTGACTTCGTCCCAGAAGTCTTTTCTCATCCCCACAACTTCGTCCCTGAAGGAACCTACCTCTTTTTCTAGGATGTCTATTTTCCGATCAATCTGTTCTGTTACAATGTTGACCCGCTGTTGCTCCTCGCTCCATTGCTGGTCTGTACTCATATGTTAATACGCCCCTCTTTCCCCGGATTGTGTCCTCAAAAGCCCATTTGACAAGCCCGAAAAGGCTATGGTATAATTAATTAGAAAGTAAACATTTTTATTTTATGTTAATTAGTTCTAATTTTCTGAAAACCATTTTTTATTGTACCAGTGACAACGTCCCGATGCAAGCGGAGGCGTTTTTTGTTGTTTTTATTCTATTATTACCCTCGATTGGGATGAATATAGAACGTTTACCATTCTATTGTCGTAATTCTTCAATAGTTTCTCTCCAGCGTGTAATGGCCCCAGACTCGTCTTTTAATTGAAATGTTATTCCTGAAGTAATCTCCGCATAGGGTGCATGATCTACTCGAACGTTTAACACTTGAGCCTCGAAACGATCTCTTGGATGAACAGCTTCCATGAGTTGTGGCAGTGACGTGACACCCAGACGAATAGATAACAAGCTTTGCTGATGGACAGCAATCAAGGTAGCCTTGCCTGTTCGGCTCATATTCATACTTGTCTGCGTTTCCGGCCATAAAGCCAGTCTCAGCAGGTTTGGCGTGACCGCAATAACTTCCCCCATACTGATCATCGCCTGATGTGGCCAACCAGCTTCGGACACCGTCAGCAATTGCATCGCTTCGTGCTGCTTCTGCTCCAGATCCTGTCCATTGAACCACTGCATCCATTCAGGGCCAAGCTGTGTTAAATTCATACGTATCTACCTCGGTTCGATTGAGTTGGTTGCGCAAGGTTTGTGCTATGTATGCAAAACAACCCGGACACGCTGTCCGGGCTGGTTGTGGTTTCATTGTATATGATGAAACCACATCACCGCAAACTGTACTACCATGTTTACGGCCATTTTAGCCAATTCAGAATTTTATCCTGGGACTCCTTGTCTTCACTGGCACTATGAACATGCTCGGCAAGCCGGTTCAATCGTTCCAGCTGATAGCCATAATCATAGATCGCAGCGGCCACGATGGACAATCTCAGCATCCCTTCCTGATCGATATCAAACTGGGAAATGGCCTGCTCCATGAAACGATCATTATCCAAAATGAACTGTGCCGCCTCTTCCCCGTTTGGTTTCAGCTTATCCTCGAATTTGAGCAGCGCATGTTCATGGAATTTGATGACAAGCTCCAGATGTGTATCAAAGAACTGATCCATTTCCGGTGTTCGCTGTGCCTGGAAATAATGGCGTTCTACCGAATCCAGCACATCGAATCCTTTTTGCAGACTCAGCAGCATCTGTTTGTACACGACCATCTGCCGCGTCTCGCTGAATTTGGAACGTTTCATCTTCTTCTGCTCTTCTTCAAACAAATTATATTTATCTGACAAAGATTTAATGGAACCGCCCAGATTATTTTTCTCATCCCGGAACACCACTTCCTTGATCTCATCCGAGATGGATGTCCGCAGCAGCAGTGACATGCCACTGAACACACTCTGGATCTGCTTTACGAACTGAATCTTCGGCTTGGGTGGAAATACCGTAATGTTGATAAGAAATGCAGATACAATGCCGACAAGTGTCAGCAGGAAACGGTTTAATGCAAAATGCCAGTCACCCGACGCTTCCATAATCGATACAACGGTTACCAGCGTCAGGCCGACCGTTTCACCCATATTCAATTTAAGACAAATCATAATAACCAGCACAATAATTAACCCGACGGCGATGGGCTCATTGGACAGCACCATGCCTCCCAGCAGGGCCACAATTGCCCCAAGTGTGGTGGTCTGCAGCTGATCCAGGAAATACTTCCAGGAACGATAAATGGATGGCTGCATCGCAAAGATGGCCGCGATTGCGGCGGGAACGGGAGATTGCGGGTTCAGGAACATGCTGCTAAGGTACAGGGCCAGCGTGACCGCAATCCCTGTCTTAAGTACACGTGCACCAAATGACATGGTGACCCCTCCTCTTTTTCGAAACTGATTTCATTCGTTGGATGATCATTATCATTATTACCCCATATTTCTTTTTTTGCCCGAATCAATTCAGGAGAACGATTTATTGTATCATGGAAGCCTTTGGGTTACCATGCCCTGTATCCTGTTGATGAGTTAGATCCCCTGTTACTTCTATGTATACACAACAATACCCCACACTCCACTATCGGAAGTAGGGGTATTGTTGGTTTAACTCAAACGGAGAAAGTTATAAGAACCTTCCTTCCCATTCACGCTTAAATTGCTCCACGAACTGCACCATAAAGTCATGACGCTGCTCTGCCAGTTCCTTGCCATAGGACGTGTTCATGAGATCCTTTAGCTTAAACAGCTTTTCGTAAAAGTGATTGATCGTTGTACTGCGTCCATTCCGATACTCCTCCCGCGTCATCTGCTCTCGTGGCGGCAGGGCAGGATCATACATCTCACGGCCTCTCGCACCGGCAAAAGCAAACGTACGCGCAATACCAATGGCGCCCAGCGCATCCAGGCGATCCGCATCCTGCACCACCTGGGCTTCCAGGGATGAGACGGCAGGACGCTGTCCTCCTGCATAGGAAATAGAACTAATGATGTGTACCACAGCTTCCCGTGTACCCGCTTCAAGCGGCTGGGTATCCAGCCATTCATTCAGCTTCGCCATTCCGGCTTCAAGACTTTCGTTAAGCTTCTCATCCGGCACATCATGAAGCAATGCAGCGAGTTCACAGATAAAGGGATCGGCACCCATACGGTGTGCAAGCTCGACCGCAAGTGCGGTCACCCGCTCGATATGCGGCCAGTCATGACCATCCGTATGTGCGGCCGCATCTCCCTGTACAAAAGCACGAGCCGCCCGAAGAATAGCCTCTCCTGTTAACGTTCCATCAACATGATCCTCATGCCCCGATGGTTGCGCACTTTGATTCAGATGTTGAGGGGATTTCTCTTGCATCTTACACGTCCCCGCCTTCGCGAGCTTGTTCACGCGGTATACGTCTTGCCACGCCGGTCTTGACCGCTGCTTCAATCACCCGATTGCGCATCGATTTGACGATTTTATCGTTAAACACACTCGGAATAATATAATAACGGGTGCGCTCTTCATCCGAAATGGCTGAAGCAATCGCCTGAGCTGCTGCGAGCTTCATCTCTTCATTAATCTCACTGGCACGGCAATCCAGAACAGCTCTGAACATACCCGGGAAACACAATACGTTATTGATCTGATTCGGATAATCCGAGCGCCCTGTCGCCATGACAGCCACGATATCTTCCACCACAGACGGCATAATCTCCGGTACCGGATTGGCCATGGCAAATACAATCGGGTCGGCGGCCATGGTTTGCACATCTTCCCGGGTTAACAGATTACCGCGTGACAAGCCGATGAAGACATCTGCTCCGCGAATTACTTCACGAAGTGAACCTGTCTCCAGTTCCGGGTTGGTACGCACTGCATAGTCGCTCCATACTTCATTTTCATAGGTAGCCGTCCGTACCAATGCACCATCACGATCGACCCCGACAACCCGACTTGCTCCCGCGGACAGCAGAATATTACTGCATGCCACACCAGCTGCACCGATACCACAGACGACAATTTTTACATCCGTGATGGATTTGCCGACCAGCTTGAGTGCATTGATCAGACCTGCATACAACACAACTGCTGTACCATGCTGATCGTCATGAAATACCGGAATGTCCAATTCCTCATTCAAGCGACGCTCAATTTCAAAACAACGTGGTGAGGAAATATCCTCCAGATTAATCCCGCCAAATGCTGGTGAGATCGCTTTCACAGTTCGAATGATTTCCTCGGTATCCTGTGTATCCAGGCAGATTGGAAAAGCGTCCACTCCTGCAAATTGTTTGAACAACATCGCTTTACCTTCCATGACCGGCATCGCGGCACGTGGTCCAATGTTGCCAAGTCCAAGCACGGCACTGCCATCCGATACTACGGCAACCGTATTCCGCTTGATTGTAAGCGAAAATGCCTTTCCAGGCTCTTCTGATATAGCCGAACATACCCGGGCCACATCCGGTGTATATACACGTGACAGATCTTCACGGTTATGAATCGGGACCTTCGGTGTAACCTCAATCTTGCCGCCCAAATGCAGCAGGAACGTCCGGTCCGATACGTTTATGATGGATGCCCCTTTAAGCTGACGCACCCCTTCTATAATTTTGCTGTTATCTTGTGCATCCGTTACAGCGACAGTTAAGTCGCGCACACTAACATCCTGATTGGTCGAAATGACGTCGATGGCGATGATGTCCCCGCCAGCTTCCGAGATGGCCGAGGCCACTTCGCCAAACTTGATATCTTTTGTTGTCATTTCCAGCCGAATAATAAAGCTGTTACCGTCTAAATTCCTTTGATTCATTCCAATTCCTCCCAGACTGAAAGTCATGAGTTGCAATGTTACCTGTTTGTCTTCGCTGCGCGGACACGTTTATCCTTTATCTTGCCCAGAAAAAGTACTCAACGTGATATCAATACGACAAAAAGGACCACCCTTTCCGTCTAATCGAGACGTTAAGGGTGACCCTTCTGCATGCTATATATGTTGAACTAAAGAATATTTACACTTGCCACTCCAATGACAGAACAGCCTTCCGATCGCTGTTATCTCCGCATTTTTCAGCCTAATGAGTAACAAATATATTATTTACGCTCAGCCACTCTTTTCAATACCCTGATGTCATATGGCTGCAAATCCAGGCTGCCCTCCACAGCATCATCACTCAGCAGATCACGATAGGACTGGTTGTCCAGTTCTACTTGCTTCGGCTCCGGTGTGTAGTTCTGCACAAAAACATAATCCGCTGTGCCATCTGTACGGATGTGTGCCGTAACTCCAGCAGGAAGCTGAGTTTCAAGAGCACGCTCTATACCCAGATCAGTGATTAAACTGCCATAGAAATCATCGTAAAATGGAGCTTTGAAACGTGTAGCCATATAATAAGCTTTACCTGAACCAAGACGGTTAACGGTCAAAGCAGGCCGTCCGGCATAGAAGTCCGAGCGATATGTCGCCAGCGCTTCTGCACCTTCCAGATGAATCAGGTCACATAATTCGAAAGCATCATATTCGGCATTCAGTTGAAGCTCGTTGCCTTTCACAGGCACAACCCCATTCAAATCACGGTCATGCAAGCCGTCGATCTCTTCTGACCAGATCCCCAGCGTCTTGCGAAGCGGTCCAGGGAATCCGCCGAGGAAGCACAGATCATTCTCATTTACGATACCTGACCAATACGTGGCTACAAATGTACCGCCATTTTCCACAAATCGCTCAATACGTTCGCCGACGCCTTCACGAACCAGATAGAGCATAGGTGCGATGAGCAGCTTGTAATTGGAGAGATCAGCATCCATGTCGATGACGTCTACAGGCACACCCTTTTTCCAAAAGGCATCATAATGCCATTCTACCGTCTGCTCGTACTTCACTCCGATGTTACGCGGCCCTTGGGAATCCTTCACTGCCCAGCGGTTTTCCCAGTCGAAGATGATAGCAACCTCGGCCGGAACGGACGTGCCAACCACCGCCTGCATTCCTTCCAGTGCCGTTCCTACGTCAGTAACATCCTGGAACACACGGGTATGTTCATGCCCAACATGGTCCACAACCGCTCCATGAAGCTTTTCACTGGAACCCCGACTCTTTCTCCACTGGAAGTACTGTACACTGTCCGAGCCGTGCGCTACAGCTTGCAGAGATGCCAGCAGATGCATGCCCGGACGTTTCAATTTGCTGGTATCTTGCCAGTTGGTTGAGCTTGGTGTGCTCTCCATTAATAGAAACGGCTGCCCACCCTTGATGGAACGAACAATATCATGCATCATGGCAATTCGGGATGCCAGCGTATCTTCTTCATCCGCATCATGCCATGTCGGATAACTGTCCCATGACAGGAAATCCAGAATGTCAGCGAACTTCCAGTAGTTCAATCCTTCATAAAATTCCATCAGGTTAGTCGTTACCGGCAGATCGGGATTTTTGGCCTTCAGCGGTTTCGTTTCGTGCACGATAAAATCAGCAGTCTGATCTGTGACAAACCTGCGCCAGTCCAGATTCATCGCATGGACCTGTGTCTCTCCGTGCGGGGCAGGAGACTCCACTTGACTCCAGTCTGTCACGGTATGACTCCAGAATGTTGTCCACCAGGAGTGATTCAACTCGTCCAGAGTGCCGTATTTGTTTTTCACCCAGCCGCGAAAAGCGTCCTGGCAATAATCACAGTGGCAATCCCCGCCGAATTCATTGGAAATGTGCCAGCCAATGACTGCGGGATGATCCGAGTAACGTTCTGCAAGTTTGGTGTTGATTGCCGTAACCTTCTCCCGGTATACCGGGGATGTATAACAATGGTTGTGACGGAAGCCATGCAGGTTACGCACCCGATTGGCCCCAACACGCAGCACTTCGGGATACTTGGCCGACATCCAGGCAGGTCTTGCACCGCTTGGGGTAGCCAGGAATGCATAGATTCCATTGGCAGCAAAACGATCCAGTATTTGATCCAGCCACTCAAACGTGTACACGCCTTCCTCCGGTTCAAGGGATACCCATGAAAAGATGCCAATGGACATCACATTACATTTTGCCAACTTCATCAGGCGGATATCTTCTTCAAGGACTTCAGGATAGCGGAGCCATTGCTCCGGGTTATAGTCTGCACCATGTAACATATGAGGTGCTTTGGAGCTTACCGGTGGATATTTGTATGTCATGCTGACAACTCCTTATTCATTTCATTTTGAATCATCTATTTGATTAATGCAGCACTCGGCTGCTCATCCAATGCAGTGTCATTTTCCTCTCCAGCCTTCAGTGCTGAAAACGATTGCAACTTCTGTCCCTTGAAGTCAAACATCGTCAGGTTGCCCCAGTTATTCGGATGTCCAACAGACCACTCTTCCTTGCTAGGAATCCAGGCAGGCTCCCAGTAATAGAAACCCGCTCCGAGACCGCCCGGAACTTCACGAATAATCTGCAGTAGATCCTTCAGATAACGTGTCTGTCCTTCTACACTTGCCGGATACCCGGGCAGCAGCAGTTCTTCCTGATTCAGAATCCACTCGTGGCCTTCAGGCTGCTCCAATGTCCAAGGATAAGCGGTTTCAACCACATTGATGGGTTTGCCGTAGCGTTTAGCCAGGTCATGCAGATTATCCCGCAGTGCATCCAGTGTTCCATGCCACCAAGGGTAATACGAGAGCCCAATGACATCGAACTCCACACCAAGCGCTTCAAATCGATCATAGAACTTGCGGCTCTCCGCATTATCACCACCGCGGTCTATATGGATCATGATCTTGATGTCAGGATCGATGGATTTAACCGCAGCGATGCCATACTTCACAAGTCCAGCAAAACGCTCCCACTGTTCATCAGTATCATGCTCTTCCCCACCAACACGCCCTTCATCCCATAACATGCCAGGTGTAATCTCATTTCCCACCTGCACCATGTCTGGCAAAGCCTCATGTTCCTTGAGTGTCCTCAGTACGTCTGCCGTATAGGTACATACCTCACGTTGCAGTTCCTCATAGGACAGCTTCTCCCACGCCTTTGGCTTCCATTGATTGGCTGGATCAGCCCAGCGATCCGAATAATGAAAGTCCAGCAAAAATTGCAGGCCTTGTTCCTTGATCCGTTTGGCTACCGCTACCGTCCGCTCCAGATTACAGAATCCGCCTACAGGATCATTCCAGATTCGCAACCGAATTGCATTGGCATCACCCAGCTTGAGAATGGTCAGCAAGTCCTCCTGCTGCCCATGCTCATCACGATAGCTCCCACCATGCTGCTCAATTTCATCCATAAATGACACATCCATTCCAAGAATGAATGCCTCTTCCTTTAAATTGCTCACTTTATCAACCTCCGTTTAATTTAGATGCAGGCTCAGCCTTTAACCGAACCCAAGGTCATACCTTTGACAAAGAAGCGCTGCAGGAATGGATACACAATGAGGATTGGCGCACTTCCAATAAAAATCTGTGCCGCTCTTACTGTGGTTTGAGAAATGGTCTCCATCTCTTTTGGGTTCATGGCCATCGTACTCATATCACGTTTGATAATTACGGTCTGCATGAAAGTAGCCAGTGGATAATCCTTGGCATTGTTCATATAGAGCAATCCGTCAAACCATGAGTTCCAGTGAAACACCATGCTGAACAGTGCAATGGTTGCGATCGATGGCATGGAAATCGGCAGGAAAATACTGAACAACGTTCTGAAGTGATTGGCTCCATCCATCAGCGCCGCTTCCTCAAGCTCTTTCGGAATACCCCGGAAGAAGTTTAGCATCAGAATAACGAGGAAGGTGTTAACAGCTCCCGGCAGTACCAACACCCAGAAGGAATCCATCAGGCCGATCTTCTGGATGACCATATAGAAGGGAACGAGTCCCCCATTGAAGATCATACTAAAAACAAAAATCCATGAATAGACGGTTCTACCTTTAAATTCATTATTTTCTTTCGACAACGGATACGCCGCCAAAAAGGTAATCAGCAACGTAATTCCCGTACCAATAACTGTCCGCAGCAAGGAAATCCAGAGGGAGTTTAGGAAAATCGGATTATTCATCGTTTTTTTGTATGCTTCCAGTGAGAACCCTACCGGCCAGAGGCTGACGAGGTTGGCATCTGCTGCAGCCTTGTTACTGAAGGATACAGCCAGGACATGAATCATCGGTACAATACACATAATAGCAACCAAAATGAGAAAACAAATATTGATGACGTTGAACACGCGATAAGGCGTTGATTTATGATACATCGTGGTCCCTTCTTTCTCCGTTCATTCGATTAGAATATGCGATATCCGGCGTATTTTTTGGCTAAGCTGTATGATACAAGGATCAAGACCATGCTGATGACCGATTTAAATAATCCAATTGCGGTCGCGAAGCCCATCTCTCCATTTTCCAGCGCCGAGCGATAAACGAATGTATCAATAATGTCGCCCGTTTGATATACGAGTGGGTTGTACAGATTGAAAATCTGATCAAACCCAGCGTTAAGCACGTTGCCCAGCGCCAGTGTTCCAACCACCATCAGCATCGGTACAAGAGACGGGATCGTAATATGCAGCGTCTGCTTCCAACGACCCGCTCCATCTATCTCTGCTGCTTCATACAGCGCCGGGTTAATGCCGGCAAGGGCAGCCAAAAAGACAATCATGTTATAGCCGAATTCCTTCCACACATCCGTTAGAATGATCGTCGATCGGAACCAGCTGTTATCTCCAAGGAAGAAATATGGCCCAAGTCCGAATGTCCCGAGTACCCGGTTCACCAGTCCTCCGGTGGATAACAGATCAATCAGTATTCCGCCCAGGATGACCCAAGACAAGAAGTGAGGCAGATACACCAAGGTTTGGATCGTTCGCTGGATCGCCATCTTGCGAACCTCATTGAGCAGAATCGCGAAGACAAACGGGACAAACAAGTTAAAGATGAGTTTGAGCACAGCAATGATCAGTGTATTCCAAATGACTTGCAGGCTGTCCTCGCGTTCAAACAAATATCTAAAATTATCAAGCCCGACCCACTCCGAGCCGCTGATGCCGAGCCATGGTTTGTAGTTCTGAAATGCCATAACAATTCCGCCCATAGGTACATAACTGAATATAATCAGAAAGATGATGGCTGGCAGCAGCATTACGTGGAATGGCCAAGTTCGTTTTAAAGTTCTCATGATTGCTCCCCCTGTAATTCTTCCTACTCAAGTGCTCCCTGAGTGGCTTATACTGCGATTATATCAACCGTTTGCATAGGTCAAACAGCACATAAAAGCAATATAAATGGCACAAAAGCAACCAGTTTGGACTCGCTGTCCTTCGAGTCATTCATTCACTGCTGACATGCACCTCCCGCAAGCAAATCAAGCTCTCATAACGACAAAAAAAGCGTGCAGACCTAGTTGGTCTGCACGCTCCTGTATCCTTATTTTTTCACACTGTCATACCATTCGTTGACCTCTTGTGTGATTTGGTCACCGCCACCCGATTTCCACGTTTGTACAAATGTATCGAACGCATCTACCGGATTTTTGCCATAAATGATTTCGTTAAACGTTTGGTTCTCAATTTTATTGAGATAGTCGAGCTTGGATTTCATAGTTGAAGTTGTAGGACCTGTAAACATGTTTTTGAACGAGATGTCCTTCTGATCAAGCAATTCTTTGGCAGCTGCAGGCGTCTCTGGCCCATAGTTCACCGCTACATCTTTCTCCAGCTTTGTTTCTGGTTCCTTGCCATCAGCCAGATTCATCAGGGCTTTCATCTGTGCATCCGGAATACGTGCGCCATCACGAACGAGCAAATAACGTACAACATTCACATATCCACCGTCCATATCAGCCGGTTTCACTTGTTTCCCATTTGCATCCAATTGATAATCATAGCCTTCAAACAGACCGTTGTCATACGGACTTCCTTTGGCTGGATCAGCATAGTTGTCGAACAGGTAGTTCTGGTATGTGAAGAATGCTTCCGGATGTTCCATATCTTTTTTGATCAGCGTAACACCATTAACAAACTGTGTTCCATGACGCATCGCTTTGCCATCAGGGCCTGCCGGAATTGCAATCGGTTTCCACACAGCACTTGGTACGTTTTTCACTGTGTCGATCAGCGGCCATCCGCTCATCCAGTAAGGACCAGGGATAATACCGGCTGTACCTGCCACTGCAGGCTCTGCTGTTTTGTTCTCATCCCACAACGCTGCTTCCTGCGGGATATATCCTTTTTTGAGCCATTCGCTCAATTTGGTCAGACCTTGCTTCATGCCAGGATTGATGGAACCATACTCCAGCTTGCCATCTGCTCCTAAATTCCATTGCTGAGGCAAAGTACCATATGCGCCGAAGATCCAGGATGGATCACCCATCCATGTGTTCATGGAAGTTTTGAAGCCAATGCTCAGTGGAGTAACCTTGTCTGGAGCCAATCCATCCGGATTTTTATTTTTGAAGGCTTCCATTACCGTTTCCAGTTCGTCAATGGTTTTTGGCGCCTCCAAATTCAGCTTGTCCAGCCAATCCTGGCGAATCCAGAGTAGATAATCATTGTTGTAGGCGTAGTCCAGCACCGGAATACCCATTTTTTTGCCATCTCTGCTGTACTGATTCCATACATTTGGATCTTGCTCCATCGCTTTTTTCCATGTATCAGAAGCATATTTGTCGAACAGCGGCCCAACTTCCTGATACATGCCGGAGTCAATCAAATCTTGAGCAACTAAATTATCCGGCTGCCCTATTGTCACAACATCCGGCATTTCCTGACCGGAAGACATTGCAAGACGAAGTTTGGTTGCAAATGCACTGTTCGTATCTGTCACAGACCACAAGGATTTGATTTCAATTCCAAATTTGTCTTTGGCCCACTTGGTTGCCACGTTATTTTCCATCGATTCGCCATTTTTGAATTTCAGCTCAGGGTCGATTCCCCATGCTGTTGTAATCGTTACTGCCGGATCATATTTTTCTTTGTATTCGTTTTCAACGGCTGGCGTGCTCGAACCCGCGTTCTCACCGCCACTGTTGCCTCCTCCACATGCAGATAGGATGACAGCGAGACAGGTTGTCGTAGCGAGGAGCGGTAGCCATCTCTTTTTTGTAGATTTCGCTCTCATTTGTTGTTCCCCCTTAATCATTTTGGTTACCCTTTCATTATAGGCCTGCCGGGTCTTTCAGCCTATGTCACGAAAACAAGATTTCTGCACCTTTGGCAACCTATATCTTGGAATGATGTTGAAATTATGCCTGATCCCGATATTCATTCGGTGTCATGCCGTAATGCTTTTTGAACATTTTGCTGAAATATTGCGGATTCTGGTACCCCAGCTCACTGGTAATCTCGTATATCTTTTTATTGGTGTTTTTGAGCAAATACAATGCACGCTCCATCCGCATGCGAATCATATAATCTCCCAGCCCCTCACCTGTCTCGGCTTTGTAGATTTTGGACAAATACACGGGATGCAAATACACCTTGTCTGCGATCATCTTCACGGACAGATCCTGTCCTGCGTCTCTCGTTACCATCTCCTGAACCTGCTTGATGACGTGTCTGCGACTCTGTACACCTTCGTGATCCGATAGCTCCTCCTGCAGTTTGGCAAGCATTTCAGTCGCCCAGCGACGAAGCTTGTCAGGTGATTGGATCAACTGATGCGCGAGCAGCAGGTCAAATCCCGCATGATCAATCTCATGTACGAGATGCCCCTGCTTGTGCGCGATATACATAAAGGCATTCGTTACAGACAAATACATCTCATATACATGCTCTCTGGAGAGACATACACGTTCCGCTGCATCAAAGACGGTATTCAGTTTACGTGCCGCCGCCTCCCACTGTTTGGTTTCAAGCAATTGAGGCAGTACGGGTGGCTTATAGAGCTCTTCAAGCGCTTGTGCCGCATCGTTCTCCGGTCGTTTGGACAGCTCTTTGTCCATGTAAATGATCGTATTTTCATCTGGACCCGACAGCACGAGTGATCCCAAACCTTTACGATAAGCGGTGGTCAGATCGGCAAATTGAAACGGTGCTGTGACCACCATGGACAGATCGCCTTGCAGATATCGAATAACATGCTCGCGGAAAGTGCCAGCTGGCTGCTTCAGCTCTTCCACATGTGTCTGAGCAGGCTCCGTCCAGACCGGACTCTGTATAATCATGACCAGACTCTCATGGGGACCTCGTCCAAACCACACGTTAAAATGGGGACCAAAAACCTCTTCTGCGATATTGCCAACGGCAAACTCCATCAAATCCAGTGATTGCTGATCCATTGCGGAGAACCGGCCTGTAAGGCGAATCAGCATCATAACTGCCGGTTGATCGGGCTGGAGCACAATCTCGTACTTCTCAAGCTGTTCACCCAGTGCCCGAGCTGTAATCTCGCGGCCCAGCAACAGATCATGCAACAGATTCTCCCGCAAAATTTTATAATCTGACTTCCGGCTGTATAACAACCGATGGTATTTATCAAATTCATCCCAATCATCCCGAAGGGACGTGATGGCGGCGGAGACCGAAGCCATGAACTCCTCATCGTTCACCGGCTTGAGAATATAATCGGCAGCCTGCAGCTGAATCGCTTTCTTGGCATATTGAAAATCACTGTGTCCGGTCAGCAGAATACAGCGGATATGCGCCCAGCGACTGCTTACCTCCTCAATCAGCTCCAGTCCGGACATGCCTGGCATTCGAATATCGGTCACCACGAGGTCCACTGCATTCTCTTCCAAGATCTGCAGCGCTTCCTTCCCAGATGCCGCACGGAAAACCGTCGTAACCCCGAGCTCTCCCCAGGGAATGGTTAATTCCAGACTTTCAGTTACATACGTCTCATCATCCACCAGTAAAATATCAATCAAGACAGTCACTCCCTATTTGCTTCGTTATGCAATGTATTCTTTCTTTTGTTATCATGCTGTGATCATATGGCGTCTCTATTTCTATCTTTCTATTCAAGAAGATGTTTCTCATCAGCAGGCCAAGACAAGGTAACACGCAGCCCACCGAGCGGTGATTCCGTTATGCTAATGCCCGCCTGGTCCCCATACCTGAGCTGAAGACGCTGATTAACGTTCCACAACCCGCAACCCATCTCTTGATCCATACCTCCTGTGAGTTTGTGAAGCAGCATCTGCCGGGCCTGCTCATCCATACCGTGCCCGTCGTCATCTACGGTAAGAATCATCATGCCATTTCTCTGTTCTCCCGACACCCGTATTTCCCCAGCTTCGGCATCGGCTTCAATCCCATGTATTACCGCATTCTCCACTAGTGGTTGTACGATGAGCGGAGGTACCTCCTGCCGCAAAATGTCCTCGGATAAGTCAATTTTGAAACGTATTCGGTCCATACGCATCTGCTGAATCTCCAGATAACAGGTGACGAATTCAATTTCCTCTGTGAGCGGCACCACATCACGCTCCTGCCTTGTCGTATACCGATAGTATCGGGACAGATTATGGGACATGGCAACGACAGCGTCGACACGCTTCAACTTGGCCATGCTCGTAATGAACGAGAAACAATTATAGAAAAAGTGTGGATTAATCTGCGATTGCAGCTGTTTCAGCCGGGCTTCACGCACATGAATCTGTTCCAGATACACGTGTTCAAACAACTGCTGAATCTGCGCCACCATGGAGTTAAATCGTTCTGACAAAAAGCTGAATTCATTACGTCCTTTGGGTGTAATTCGGACTGAATAATCCTCCTGCTTCAATCGTTGGAATCCACGAATCAACTGTTTGACAGGGACTTGGACCTGTACATATAACAGATAGGCCACGGCAAAACTCATCAATAGCAGACAAATCATGGCCGAATAAAATAGGATATTGGACTGGTGAATCGGCTTCAGAATAGCTGATAATGGCATGTAATCAACCAGATACCAGCCTGTCGTGCTGGACTTTACCGTATTAACCATGTAAGGCTCGCCGTCGATGACTACCGTCCGGTTATCCACATCCTTGAGCTTATCAATGGCCAGCTTGTCCATCAACTGACCTGTGAGGACACGATCCGAGGTTCGGTTATAGATAACCCCCGTCTCTTCCCGGTAATAGAAGGGATCATGGCGACCATCGTCCTTGAATTTGTCCAGCATATCTCGAATGTTGTCACTGTCGAATTCAAGCTTAATTACAGTCTGCGCATTGGCTGCAGGATCGCTAATGCCGTATGGTGATACGGTGATCCAGCTGAAAATGAATCGATCATCCTGCCCATCTTGAATCTTTCGAACATTCCATCCGGATGATATGTTGCCTCGCAGCGTCTGCTGATCGTAATAGCCGGCATCTCGTTCAGAGATGACCCTGCCGAGCGTCGGTGAATAGAGGTACAATTTCGTTGTCCAGTTGGACGAACTCTCCTGGATGCTCAGCTTGTTCTGAATACGTTTAACCAGATTGATCGTATCCAGGTCGAAATATTTACTGTCGGCGTAGATCCGCCGGAAGCTCGCAATATCAGGATCATGAATGAGCAGATTTGGCCACGAGGATAACAACTCGATGTGTGTATTCACCTGATTTTGAAAAAATTCCAGTTGGTTGCTGTTGGAGCGATTGAGCTCATCCCGCAGAACTGCTGTCGTTTTATGGTTGGAATACCAGTACAGCAGTACGACTGGGACCAGCATAATTAGAATTAAAATGACCATTTTGGAAAATAGATTCGTCCGGTATGACATCTTCTTACCTCACCTTGCCTTCATTAGTCAGTGAATCTAATTTTAACGATGAAAGCGGTAAACATAAACTGTTTTTTCTGGGCGAATCCGCTTCATAGCTCAACTGTTACTCCTGACTTAACCTCTTTAAAGAGCTTCTCTATACATCGTAAGCGTTACCATATACATGCATAAAGGTGACAAAACCAACTTTTCTGCACTAATTGCAACTTCCACGCCAAAAAGAGCCGACATCAGCCAGCTCCTTACTAAACCCTGTATATTGGTTCATTTCTTCTAATTCTTTACACTCTTCTTATGTATTCATTCTATCGTGCTAACGCAAAATCATTATGGAATATCGTAGTCAAACACGGTGTTCTCTCCATCTACGGCGACATCCATTACAATATCGGTTAGCTTACCTTTAACTCGCAGCGGGGAGCCAGCCAAACCGGAAAACGCCAGTTGACCCTTAAATGTTCCATGCGGCTCAATCTCTATATGCACCGGCTTCAGCTGCACAGATTGCAGGGATTCATAGAGCGGATCATCCTGGTGTTTGTAACTGCTGGCCAAGTCAGGCAAGAGCACAGCTGCTACAGGCTCTCGGGTGTAATTTTTGAGTGTCAGGTCACAGTTTACCCGTGTAATGCCATTGTCCAGTACATCATAGGTGCAGGAGCTATCATTTTGGACATAGGAAACACCATGGATACCGGAAGCCCCCCATTTCGCTACATACATCAATTTATCCGTCATGTAGGAATAACTGAGAACAATCGCGAGAACGATCAGCCAGAGCCGTTTGGCCAGAACCGGATATAATGGCATGATTTCTTTGCGAGTAAGATAGTAGCTGCACGCTAATATACCCATTCCAAAAAATAACGTGATATGCACACCACTTACGTAGGATGTGGTATAAGGCGACATGCCTATAGCAGACAACATCGTGTCCCCCACAGAGAAACCGAGGTGATGCTTAAACGTAAAAATGATGCCAAACAGCAATAATATCGCAGAGAACACAAGTCTGGTTCTCGACACAAGAACACCCCCTAATCAGCCACCTGATTATATCATATTTTTCCTTATTATGGTTTACGATCCAAATAAAAAAAGACGCTCCGGTTTTTCACCGAAAACGTCTTTGGTTTTGCATCTCATTTCTACTTTTTCGCCAGGAAGGCGTCGAGCTGTTCTTGTTTGGCAGCAATAATTTTATCAATACCTGCGGCTTTCAGCTTCTCCAGATATTTCGGGATCATCTCGTTCGGATCTACTGCACCCGAGGTCATACCCGGTTTGAACTGTTTGTTCACGTTGTTGACTGCAGCAATTTCGTTTTTGACGGATTGACTGTTGAACGTAAAGCCCAGTGCAGGTGACTTAACACCTTTGGCATTAAACTCCTTGAACTTTTCCCATTTCTGCGGATCTTCATTATCCCAGAGATAGTTCAGGAACTGGTTGCCCAGCTGCCATTGTGCGCCCGGATTGTAAGTGCGACTGTTCGCATCTACCCCTTCAGGCAGGGTAATAATGTTGTCCTGTCCGTCTTTTTTCACATAATGTGTGCCTTCAATTCCGAAGTTGAGCAGGTTGTTGATTTCTTTGTCGGAATGCAGCAGGTTAATGACTTGCATCGCCTTCTCCGGCTGCTCGGAGGAACGGGAGATCGCCAGCATCGCACCGGAAGCATCCCCTGTTGTAATTGTAGGCTGTGTCATCTCAATCTGGGTCAGTGGATATCCGACATACCCTTCTTCTTCCTTATCCTTGCCCGGCTTCATGCCATCGGTCCACAGGAAAGCCTTGCCTGCCTTCGCCTGATCTTTCGGGAACACATTGGAAGTCGCTGCGTCACTGTTAATGTATCCAGCCTGATACCACTTGCGTGCAAGCTCAGCGGCTTCCTTGAATTCAGGGGTCTCTACTTCGTTCAGTACCGTCGTTGTACCCGCTGTTTTGGAGATGACGCCTGGAACGGATGCATCACCGAGATAATCCCAGTCCAGATTTTCCAGCAGCCCGTTACCGTTGGTATTCGACATATAGAACGGGGTGACGCTCGGCTCATTTTCCTTGATCGTTTTGAGCAATGGCTCCAGGTCAGCCCATGTTTTCACTGCGGTCAGATCGAGCTTGTATTTGTCAGCCAGATCTTTGCGTACCAGTACACCACGCGTCGCTGCCAGCTCCTTGTTGGTAGGAACGCCATAGTTTACGCCATCCACCTGCGAGCCTTCCAGAAAGGCTGGATCGAGATTTTTCTTGATATCCTGCCCATACTTGTCAAGTAGATCGTTCAGCGGCAAGAATGCACCTTTTGCCACATTGACCGTATAATTTTGCCAAGCCGCCGTGAAAATAATATCTGCTTTTTCTCCTGAAGAGATCATAAGATTCAGCTTGTTATCCCACTGACCCCAGTCGATCGCATTGATCTTGAGTGTTGCCCCGATCTTGGGCTCCATCTTTTTGTTGATCTCGGCTTCGACCAGAGCCACATCTTTCTGTGGTGTCCCTGGATAATACAGCGTTACTTCATAGGGCTTGCCCCCACTCTCCGCTGCACCGCCACCCTGTGCTTCCGGTGTTGTTCCGCCTTTGTCTGATGAGCAGCCTGCCAGTACCAGGCTCAGCGCCATAACTGCTGCCGCAAAACGCGGCCATACCTTAAACGTTCTAACCAAGTGAACCCCTCCCGTCATATGTTGGACCTTGCAACCGATTGCCCCAATTCGCAATGTTTCCCAATCTGCATAAGTCCGTTCCTTCGCCGGCCCTCCGGCGTGACTGTACTCGCTGCTTTTTGTATATGCCCCCTCAGGTCCATCTTCAATGATCCGTTGCTCTCTCCGCTAACCGGCCGGAGTTACCCCTTCACTGCGCCTACAGTAAGGCCCTTGATGAAATACCGCTGGAAGAATGGATATGCCAGTACGATTGGACCGATACCGACAACAGCCATCGCCATTTGCAGTGTTTTATTCGGCAGATTCAGCAATCCGCCCTGTGAGGAAATCTGTGAAGAGACATTGGAGTTGGATGTTAAATATTGAATATCGAGCAGCGTCCGGTACATAAGGTACTGAAGGCTGATCGTCCGGTTATCGGATATAAAAATCATGCTGAGATACCAGTCGTTCCAGTAATTCAATGTGCTGAACAGTGCAACGGTCGCCATCACCGGAAGGGAGAGCGGAAGCACGATACGTGTAAAGGTTCTCAGTTCACCCGCTCCATCAATCCGTGCCGATTCAAGAATCGATACCGGAATGGAGTTAGCGAAGAACGTACGCATGACCAGCACGAAGAACGGTGACAGCAGCAGCGGCATGATCAGTGCCAGAATCGAGTTTTTCAAATCCAGTACGTTCACATAGACGAGATACCACGGGACCAGACCGCCATTGAACAGCATGGTGAAAAAAATGAAAAAGGCGAACCACCCGCGATACGGCAAATCTCTTCGAGAAAGCGGGTACGCGTACAATGCCGTCAGTGCTACACTCGTTATTGTACCTATCACGGTTACGATAATGGATATGCCATAGGAATGGATGATCTGATCCATGTCCTTGAACAGAAATTCATAGGCAGTAAGGCTAAACTTCTCCGGAATCAGCTTATACCCGTTCGCAATGACCGTCGTCTCGTCCGAGAATGAGATCGCGAAGACAAGCAGGATCGGCACGATGCAGGCAATGGCATAGAATATAAACATAGCGTGTATGATAGACGCGGAACGCCGCGACACGGCTAATGGATCACGTGATTTCACAGCTGGCTTGCCTCCTCTCAAAATAATGCATTATCTTTGTCCATTCTCCTAACGATCGTATTGGATACGAGTACAAGTACAAATCCGACAACAGCCTGATACAGCCCGGCTGCCGAGGACATCCCGATATCTCCTCCAATAAGGAAGGTTCGGTACACATACGTATCCAGAACGTTCGTGACCGGGAACAATGCGCCCGATTCCAGCGGAACCTGGTAGAACAGGCTGAAATCCGCGTAGAAAATACGACCGATCTGCAGCAATGTCATAATCACGATTAGCGGTACGAGAAACGGAACGGTAATGAAGCGAATCTGATGCCACTTGCTCGCGCCATCCAGCACGGCCGCTTCATAATATTCCTCATCGATGCCTACCACTGCTGCCAGATAAATGACGGCATAATAACCAATATTTTTCCATGTATTCACCAGCGGCAAAATGTACGGCCAATATTTAGGCTCTGAATACCAGTCAATTGGTTGTCCGCCAAAGAGCTGAAGAATCGTTGAATTCATGAAGCCCGAATCCTTGCCGAGAAAAGCGAGCACCAGATAACTGACTACAATCATCGACAGAAAATACGGAAGCAGCATAAGGGACTGATACAATTTGGACATTGCCTTGTTCTTCACTTCATTCAACAATATCGCAAGTCCTACACCTACAAATAAATTCAGCGCAATAAATACGGTGTTATATGCGAGCGTATTACGGGTGATCTCCCAAGCATCGCTGGTGGAGAACAAATACTTGAAATTATCCCAGCCGCTCCACGGACTGCCCCAAATGCCGTCCGCATAGTTTACATTTTTGAATGCAATCAGAACGCCGAACATCGGCATGTAGTTGTTTACCAGCAGAAACAGAATGCCTGGCAAAAACATAAGATACAAAACCTTGAATTTACCTAGATTGTACAGGACAGACTTTCGTTTTCGAACCGGTATATCCGGTAGGTCCGTTCCTTTCGATAGACGTGCTGCCTTACCCGCCTGGGGTTGTGTCTTCATAACTTGTTCTCCCTCACTCCTCTTGAATTTCATCCTCAGGATGAAACACCGCTGTGTCTCCTGTGGTTCAAGTATACGGCGGGGCGTTCAGGTCCACTATCTGCTGTGGTGACCTGTTCACTTATCAAATTATGACTTTAGGGCACAAAAAAACAAAAGACGCAGCATGCTGCGTCAAATCTGTACCGTTCGGGACTGTTTACGAAACTCCTGTGGGGTAATGCCCGTGCACTTTTTGAACATTTTCGTAAAATGAGAGTAATTGTAGTACCCGACCTTGCCTGCGATATCCGTCACCTTCACGGTAGACTGGGACAATAACGTCTTTGCTTTGGCTACTCTGCGCTGGAGAATGAATTCGGAAAGCGACATACCCTTTTCTTTGCGAAACAGACGGGATAGATAGGCCGGATTAAATCCGGCAAAGGATGCAAGTTCTTCGCGCATCAGCTCTTCACCAATATGGTTTTCAATGTAAATGCATAACTGGTCCACAATCGTCATTGGACTGTGATCGTCCGGGTACAATACCGGGATCGCACGACTGATCAGGTCTAATGTCCACTGCTTCAGCTGGGGCAACGAACGTGTCACAACGTTTTCCTCCGGCTCCCGTTCTCCGGGGTACAGGCTGCGTACGGATACATTTTTCTGATGCAGCAACGGGTAGATTACATGCAGCATGGCATGGTAATACAAGCGCAGAATTTCGGGTGACAAACGCTCCTGTGCAGCCAGCAATTCAAAGATTTCATCCACACGCTCGCGCAGGTCGTCAAACTTTCCCGTTTCGAACAGGATGGACAGCTCGGAAAACCACGGTATTGGCAGAAAGCGGTCCTCCGTATCTCGGCCTACCTCGTCATAGATAAAGACCCCTTCAAGCTCGTTGATATTGCGACGCTCCATATCCATCAGCTCATTCAGCATCCCCTGTAAATCTGTAACAGCAACCGGGACTCCTACGTAACAGGATAATCGGCAATAAAAGTAGGTACCGCATTCCTTGATATAGCTCTGACATCCTTGTTCCACTTCACCCGCCGTAGGTACGATACCATCGTGTTCGTATGCAAGCACAATATTTAGTCCACTGTGGTCCTGAAACACTTCACCGGGTTTGTCACCAAGCAGCATTTCCTTGGCAGCATTGCGAAGCGCATATTCAAGGACTTCCTCATCACGCAGATCGAAGTCTCGCACCCATTCTTCAACGGAAATGACAATGGGCAACACGCGCACTTGCGGATCAATCTCGGCTCCATAGACCTCGGCCAGCTCCTGAAGTTTTTGCTGGGTTAAGGTCACACGCTGTGAGATGGCGTCTTTCCAGAAACGCTCGGTTAACAGCGGTTTATGCGTCTGCCAGCGTTTATACACGGTCTCATATACTTCATTGGTGCGGGAACGCTGCTCGCCATCCTTGATTTTGTCCATGGCCTGGCTCACAACCTTGAGCAGCTGGTCGGCGGGAGCAGGTTTCAGCACATAATCGAAGCTGTTCAGCTTGATTGCCGTTTGGGCATAATCGAACAGGGCATGACCTGTAAGAAAAATCGTCAGCATGCCGGGATCATGCTTTAACACCCAGCTCTGCAGATCCAGTCCCGTTTCACCCGGCATTTCAATATCACAGATCATTATATCGATGGGATGGGCTCTCATCAGCATTCTCGCCTCTTCCGCATCACCAGCACTGAATACCTGGTCAATTCCGGCCAGGCTCCAGTCCACCCCTTCCACCATCGCTTGCAAGGCGTATACTTCATCATCCACGATCAACAGGTTCCGCATTGGCTCCCCCTTCCTCCTCTTCCGTCTGGGCAGGCATATGAATATGGACTGCTGCCCCTCCTTCAGTCTGATTGCTGAACTGCAATCCGGCATGTTCGCCGTACTTTACAAGCAGCCGATGGATAACGTTCCAGATGCCAATGTGCTGTCCACCCGGATCTTCGACGTATTGCCCCTGTTGCAGGCGCTCCAGTATTTCTTGCTCAAATCCAACACCGTTATCCGTAATCGAAAGTTGAAGAACCGAAGATGGTGCAGGATCAGATAACGTTTTCGACTTGCGTGCTGTTATGCGAATAACAAAAGGCTCTTTGCGCCGCTGAAAACCATGAATAATGGCATTCTCCACAAAAGGCTGAATCGTTAAGGGCGGCAGCACATAGTGCCCAAGATCCGGTTCAACATCCAGAACGAAATCCAGCTTGTTTGGAAACCTCAGCTTCTGGATCTCCAAATAATGACTGATATGTTGCAATTCTTCATCCAATCGAATGACACGTTTGCCTGCACGCAGGCTGAACCTGAAATAATCTGCCAGATGACCAGCCATCTGCTGCACCAGCTCATGCTTTTGCAACGAAGCCAGGCTATGAATGATATTCAATGAATTCAGGTAAAAGTGAGGATTAATCTGCATCTGCAATTGTTTGAACTCTGCTTCCCTCGTGCGCAATTGCTCCTCATACACATCTATCTTCAGATGCTGGATCTCACTTGTCATCTGATTGAAGCTGTGCGTGACAAACTCCAGTTCAGATGAAGCCGGCGTCTCAAGCCTCACATCAAGTTCTCCTCGGCTAACCCTCCTCATCCCACGTATGACCACATTCATTGGACGGAACAGGAGCTGCCTGAGAAAAATCATAGCTGTGATCAGGATGACCGCTGCACCAATCGGAAGCAGGCGAATGATCTGCTGAAAAAATGGCAGGTTTCGCATCATGTCCTCCTCGGGCAGCAGCACAATATAATTCATCTCAGACATGGCTGAGGGAATGCCAAGCATCAGATACTGACGTGCATTGCCTGTGGATGTCACTTCAGAGATCACCTGGTATGGATTATTCAATCCAGTGATATGGGCTGCGGCCAGTTTGATTTGTGCCGAGTTCAGGGCTGAATCGGACAGTGCCCCGCCATCTGCTCCCACGATGACTGCACCTCCCCGGTCACCGGATTCCGTGAATTGCTCGGGGTGATTCAGTGCGTTCATGTCCACCAGCGCCCCCGCATAGAACTGGGCGTTGATCCGCACCGTTTTGACCAAGGCATTCCATGTGCCTCCCCGAACGATGCTCCACTCCGGCTTCTGAATTTCCCCCTCCAGCTGCTGCATCTGGACCGGCATGCTCTCCTGCACAATCGACATTTTGACATCATAATTGCCTGAAGTAGCGAGCAACAGATCATCATTCACAGCATCGTACAGAAAAAATGAATCGATCAGATTATAAAATCCGATATCGGTCATGAATTTGTTCATAATGCGCTGTTTCGCAATAATATAATCGCCGCTGCCATATTTGAGAAAAAACAGGGAGATAATATCCGGATCTCGCTCGCCCAGACTGTATAAATACCGATTGGTCTCCTGCAGCACGCGCTCGTTCTGCTCCACACTTTTTGCAAGATGATTCATATTGGTGAGAGACACTTGATCACGCACAACTTTCATGGCGTACACATTGTTGTAATAGAGCAGCATGAATAATGGCAGCATGATCAATGTCAGACCCACAATAAACTTAAAGCGCAGTGAACGGATGAAATTCATGAATTCCCGCCCTTTTGTCTAATCTGGATTTCAGTTCTTATGCACATCGTTGTAACCGCTATCAATCCTAAGCAATTTCTTCCGCTTTCAGATGATCTACTTCTGTGTTTCTTCCATCTTCTTCCTTATAATGGCATGTTTATTGTAATCATACTTGCTTGCGTCTGTCTATGTGATTCCGTGACCTGTTACTGTCAATTCTGGTGACTTGCACCTCTAGTTTACAGTACGTGTTCGAGGGTCCATGCTCTAATTAGTTCTCCATCTGTAAAAAAAATCCTTCTCCATACTCCACGAACGCCCGGTGATGACATGCATACGATATACCACTCCTTGAATTGACACCAAGGATGTAAGGAGGCATGTCCGATGAATATTCAACTCGTCCCATTGCATTATGTATATCTGGCTTTTATCATCTTGATTATCGCCGTCATGGTTCGGCGTAGAGACACAACCATCATTTGTGTCGCAGGTATTATGACCATTGGACTCCTCGCGACCGAAACATTAAGCGGATCAGTTTCCGGCATCTTCAGCAGTTTTATCTACGCAGCCAAAGAGCTGCTCAGCACCATTTTTATCATCTCGATCATTGTCGCCATGAGCCGAGTGTTAATTCGGACGGGAATCAATGAAGTCATGGTGACACCGCTTACCCGATTCATCCGTTCTCCACAGGTCGCCTATTGGGGAATTGGATTCATTATGATGATCGTATCGCTGTTCTTCTGGCCCTCACCTGCCGTTGCCCTGGTTGGGGCGGTACTTCTTCCGGTAGCGGTACGCGTCGGACTTCCTCCCATCGGTGCTGCCATTGCCATGAATCTGTTCGGGCACGGAATTGCCTTATCAGGGGATTACATTATCCAAGGGGCACCCAAACTAACAGCTGATGCAGCTGGACTTCCTGTTACCGCTGTTATGACTGCAAGTATCCCACTTGTCATCGTGATGGGGACAGTATCAACGGTAACCGCATTCTGGATGCTGCGCAAGGAGATGAAATCAGGTTCTCCCGTTAAACTCAGTGATCCGATCTCTGGTGAAGCCGTAACCGTACATCCACCTTTGTCAGACTCTGCGCTGATTTCAGAGAAGCCAGCCGTTCAACGTCAACCAATGCCGCCACGTTTGCAAAAGGCATTTGCTTTAATTATCCCCTTGTTATTCTTAGTCGATGTCATTCTGATGTTTTTACTTAAACTTCAAGGCGGTGATGCCACAGCACTTATTGGCGGAACAGCCGTGCTCATTCTGATTGCCGTATCACTTGCCGCGCATCGTCATACAGGTCCGGAAGAAACAACAAACTATTTAATTGAAGGATTTCAGTTCGGGTTCAAGGTGTTTGGTCCTGTCATACCGATTGCCGCTTTCTTTTATCTTGGAGATGCTGCGATTACAGAGCTGTTCAACAACCCGCTGCCTGCTGGTTCACACGGTATTGTGAATGATTTGGGGGTTGCTCTTGCAGGGCTAGTGCCGCTGAATAATACGGTAGGTGCTATAACGATGACTGTGACCGGAGCGGTCACGGGAATGGATGGTTCGGGGTTCTCCGGAATATCCCTGGTCGGCTCCATTGCGTCCATGTTTGCAGGTTCGGCAGATTCCGCACCGGTCTTGACGGCACTGGGCCAGGTCGCCGCCATATGGGTAGGCGGTGGGACCTTAATTCCATGGGCCTTAATTCCAGCCGCTGCCATTTGCGGAGTCAGTCCATTTGAACTGGCACGCCGCAATTTGAAGCCGGTACTGCTGGGATTAACAGTTACCACCATTGTGGCTATCTTTCTCATCTAATTGCTTAAACAGGCTATTCGAACTGAAAAGACGTACGCAAGCGGGCCCATTGCCAAAGTTCTTCCTTGCTCATAGCGGCCAGATGAAGCATTTCGTCATAGGGGTCTCCCTGAAGTCCCAGGACCGCAGCGAATGCAGGCTCCGTCTTACAGCCTTCCAGCTTCAGTTTGCGAATCTCCCGATGTCCTGCTTCACCCCAGAGTTGCAACAATTCCCACTCAACCAGCATATGAATATAAGCATTCTGCCTGCGTACAGCTATGGATTGAGCGAAAATCTCTACAGGCCAGTTTCCAATATCCACACTACAGGTCACATAAGGACGCTGGCCAGCACGGCCATCCCCCCGGTCGCATCGAAAACCCTGCATTCCGCCCAGTTGTTGGTGCACCAAGGTTTCGAACGCCTCCAGATCCGCTGCCTCACATAATAGATCAAGATCACTTCCGGGAATATCAATATCAATGGGCACTGTTCCAGCCGGATAAGGCTGGTAAGCAGCCAATATGCTCAACAATCCACTGGATTGCAGTACCTTATACGCATCCTGCTGACGCTCGTTCCCCGAGGCCAAATGTACCATTACATCCGTAGTTGTAATCATGTCACAACCTCGGGCACTGGCTCATTCCGACGCTCCTGTAACGACTTGTTTCACGCGCCCCACCTGTCCACTGGTCAAACGTACTTTGATTCCATGCGGGTGTGTAGGCGATTTGGTCAACAAATCCTTCACGATACCACGTGTCAGTTTGCCTGTCGGCTGATCTTGCTTGAGCACGATATCCACTTCAAGACCCGGTTTGATATTTACGCGTTGTTGTCCGTTCATGGGTTTCCTCTCCTCAACGTATTCCATGTCATGCAGCCCTAATTCACAAAGCTTCATCTATTGTAGACGTTTTGGATTGAAAACAAAAGCCATGTCCCATGTTCAAAAACATAACCGAACGGTTATTTCCGCTTGGAAGAGGGATCAGAGGATTTGTTTTTCATCACTTTCAGAGCTGATCGATAGACTTCATCTGCACTCTTTTCAGGTTCTTTAGTATCCGTCAGCACTGCTTCCTCTTCCACTTCAGCAGGTTTACGGAAATGAAGCAACGCTTGACGGTAAGCTTGGTCACCCTCTGTCGTCTGCGTCTCTTTTTCCTGAGGTGAAGGGGCCACTTGCGAAGTGGAATCCATAGGGTGAATCTCCGTTTGCCTGTGATCTTCATGTTCCAAAACCTCTGCTTGCTCTTCCTCAGCGTAAATTGGGTCTTCGTTCCGGGCTTGGTCTTCTTCATGCAGCAGGACAGGCCCTTCATCCACCTCTGCGTTTTTGGAAGCTCGTGCTTCTGCAGCCTTGCGGGACGATCTGGAGTTATAAATCATCAGAAACACAACACCAATCACAACAATTACCGCCAAAATGATCAACATATGAGCATCCTCCTTATCATCCGCCTGTAGGCAGCCTTAATCAATATATTGGTGCCCTATTCTGCGAATAATATTTCACCTTGTTTCGTATAGAGCGACAAAGTAGCGGGAATGCTCCAAACAGGATTGTCAGCAGAAGACGTTCAGCACCGATTGAAAGAGAAGGTGTACAGAAAACCGAATTGAGGAGGAATGATCAGCATGAATTCACGTGCCATTTTGATCAATATCATCGTTATACTGGTGATTTTGGGAGCTGGGGCGGCCGGAATCTACTATTACAACCAATCCACCAGCTACGTTAAAACCGATAATGCGCTTGTTACCGGGCAGCCGATCTCCGTGGCTTCTGCAGTAAGCGGTGAGCTTCGATCCTGGAAAGGCAAGGTAGGAACAACATTTAATGCAGGCGATACCGTAGCCACTGTCACCGCTGCAGGAAAATCCACATCCGTGACGATGCCTGTCAATGGCACCATTGTACAACAAACCGCTGTCGAGAATTCGCTAGTATCTGCCGGTACGCCCCTCGCACGGGCCTATGATTTCAATAACCTGTACGTGACGGCCAATGTGGATGAGACCGCGATTGATAAAATTAAGACGGGTCAGATCGTCGATGTATATGTCGATGCATTTCCAGACACCACATTGACAGGCAAAGTAGACCAGATCGGGCTTGCCACTGCGTCCTCCTTTTCGCTGCTGCCGTCGTCCAATACCAATGCGAATTACACCAAAGTAACACAAGTCATCCCGATCATCATTACGATCGAAGGATATAAAGGACTGGGTGTGGTTCCCGGCATGAGCGCTACCGTGCGCGTTCATATCTAAGGCTGCTGATGGATAATCAAGTACCTCTTGGGAAAACCATCGCTGTCCTGCTGCTCGGCGCATTTATCGCCATTCTGAATCAGACTTTGCTCAATGTAGCCATCCCCCATTTGATGAATGACTTTAACGTCTCAGCAACGACCGTGCAGTGGCTATCCACAGCCTATTTGCTGGTGAACGGGGTACTCATTCCGATTACCGCCTACTTGATCGAGTCGTTCGGTACACGCAAATTATTCGTGACTGCGATGCTGTTGTTTACGTTAGGTTCGTTGATCTGTGCCATCAGTCCCGGATTTACGGTCATGCTTATCGGTCGTATTGTACAAGCCAGCGGAGCCGGTATTATTATGCCTTTGGTTATGAACGTGTTTCTAACTGTATTCCCTCCTGAGAAACGGGGAACTGCCATGGGCACGATGGGCATTGCCATGATGTTTGCTCCGGCCATTGGCCCGACGTTATCCGGATGGATCGTGGAACACTATACCTGGCGAATTCTGTTCTATATGGTCATCCCGCTTGCTTTGCTTGATATTTTGTTTGCCTTCATTTGGCTGAGAAATGTGTCCAAGCTTACTTCACCGAAATTTGATGGTTTTGGCGCATTATTCTCTACCATCGGTTTCGGCTTTCTGTTATATGGATTCAGTTCTGCCGGAGATAAAGGCTGGACCAGTGCAACTGTACTGTTGACACTGATCATCGGCGTGCTCTTCATCGTCTTCTTTGTCCTCCGAGAGACAGTCATGAAGAACCCGCTGCTGGAATTTCGAGTATTCAAATACGACATCTTCACCATCTCGACGCTGGTCAGTGCAACGATTAACATGGCACTCTTTGGCGGAATGCTGCTGTTACCGATCTATCTGCAAAATATAAGGGGCTTCTCTCCCCTGCAATCCGGCTTACTGCTGCTGCCTGGTGCATTGCTAATGGGGGTCATGTCTCCCATCTCAGGAGCGCTGTTTGACCGGATCGGCTCTCGCCCGCTCGCCATTGTCGGTTTGATCATTACCGCCATCTCCACCTTCGAGTTTAGCAAGTTGACGGGGGAGACGCCCTATGGCCACATCATGATGCTATATACGTTCCGTAGCTTCGGTATGTCCATGCTAATGATGTCTGTACAGACAGAGGGGTTAAACCAATTGCCGCCTCATCTCACCAGTCATGGTACGGCCATGTCCAATACGGTCAGACAGGTCGCAGGTTCGATCGGGACCGCCCTGCTCATTACGGTGATGGCAACTCGCGCAGGCATTCATTTGGCTGATTACAGCAACACTGTGACCACAACCAATGTAGCACTGACGGAACAAGTGGGTATGCTCGGCACGCAAATGGCAACTGCGGCTGGAATGCCGCCTGAACAAGGTTCAAGCCTTGCATTACAGCAGCTCTATGGTATCGCTGTTCAGACGTCAACGATTGAAGGCATTAATGATGCTTTCATTGTAGCGACCTGGATTTCGATCATTGGTCTGTTTCTCTCGTTGTTCCTGCGGCGGGCTCGCTCCCGTCCTCGTAAAGTCAAGCCTGAACGCTAAAATTGGGCGCTTGGCAACCCTAAAGCCTATCTAAAACCCTGTATCACGGATCGGATCTGCAAGCTTCCCTTTTATAAATTGAAACAATAAAAAACCGCAAGTCTCTTTAATCAGAGACCTGCGGTTTTTGGCTTGCACTATGGATGCTGGGGAATGGATGAATTGTCATCCTTGGCAGCCTCTCTCGCCTTAACGGCAAGCAGTTCCGATACAGTTACAAAACGATAACCTTGCTCCTGCAACTTGGGCAGAATCGTTTTTAGCGCAGCAACCGTCTGGGACTTGCCCTCCACCTTGTCATGAAACAGCACAATATCCCCGTTACGTGCGTTCTTCAGCACTTTGTTCACAATGGCTGATACACCTGGTGAAGCCCAATCACGTGTGTCCTGATGCCAGGACCATAGCACAATCGTATAGCCTTGCTGTTTGGCGACCTGAATGACCATGTCATTGTAATAGCCTCCCGGGGGTCTAAACAGCGTGGGACGCTGAGCCCCTGCTCCAACAATGGATTTCTCCGCTATGTTCATTTCGCGGCTGTACTTGTCCGCCCTTGTTGACCTGACCGCGTACGTATGTGCATACGTATGATTGGCGATTTCATGTCCTTCCCGCTGCTCCTGCTTAATCAGATCAGGAAACTTTTCCGCCCATTTACCAAGCACAAAAAAAGTGCCTTTGGCCTGATATTGCTGGAGCAGAGCCAGAATCTGCGGGGTTTGGACAGGATCTGGTCCATCATCAAAGGTCAGTGCGATGAGTTTGTCATGCGTGGGAACCTCCCACACAATCTCTCCCCGTTCCTCATAATACTGTCGATTCTTCTGCACAGGTTTGGCTAAGGCAGAACTGCTACCAAGCAAAAAAACCAGCGTACACAATCCGATGAATCGGGCTGCCTTCAGGTTCATGTTTATGTCCTCTCTTTATCTTCAAACGTAAACTCCCTGTTAGCATTTCCCGATTCATTAGAACTAATTAACGAAATATTTGATCAATCACTGCAATTTCCTCGGCTGTGAGCTCAACATCCAGTGTTTTTAGATTGTTGATGACCTGCTCCGGTTTCTTGGCACCAGGAATGAGCGCATCAATGGAGGGCTGTGTCAGATACCAGGCCAGAACGAGATGTGCCACCTCCGCATTCTTGGACTGTGCAATGCTTCGTAGTTGTTCCACCTTGTCCAGATTCTGAATAAAGGCTTCCCCCGTGAATAACGGGTTCTTGGCCCGTCCATCCTGGAAGGTTGTATCCTGATTATATTTGCCTCCCAGCAGACCTGCTGCCAGAGGGAAGTAAGGTACAAAAGAAATGTTATGCTCTGCCGTATAGGGCAGTAATTCTTTCTCCGCTTCTCTTTTGAACAGATTATATTCAGACTGCAGTACATCCACATCTCCATCCTGATTCGCCTCACGCAGCTGATCAATGGAGAAGTTGGACACTCCGATGGCACGAATTTTACCTTCGTCCTTCAAACGTTTCAGTGCACCTACTGCTTCATCCTTCGGTGTATGCTCATCCGGGAAATGTATATAAAACAAGTCGATATAATCGGTCTGCAGACGTTTCAAAGCCTCATCTACAGAGGTTTTGAGGAAAGCAGGCGAGTTATCAAAAACGACGTTGCCATCCACAAATTGATGTGCTGCTTTCGTTGCAATGATGGTATCTTGGCGCTGACCCGTTTCTTTCAGCACTTCACCTATTAACCGTTCTGAATGCTCAGGTCCATAGATGAAAGCAGTATCCAAAAAGTTAATGCCCTGTTTCAAAGCCGTACGAACGACATCCTTGCCTATCTCATCATTCAGCATATTCGGATAGATATTATGTCCTCCTACTGCATTTGCCCCCAATCCAATCGGGTTAACCATCAGATCTGTTTTGCCCAAACGAGTACGTTGTTCTGCCATTCTCATCCATCTCCTTTTCTGAGCGTTGATAACTCAAATTATATTATATCAGAGGGTTAAGCATATTTAAATTATCGGGTTTATCGGATTAAGTGTTTTTCAGCGCAGTGGCTTCCACATCATTGATGAATCGACGAAGTTTGGCGGCCACATCGCGGTTGATTTCACCATTTTCGTATAGCTGCTGTATCGTATTGCGCTGCTCCTGAATCGCCACCATTTGCAATTCCAGCTTTTCCTGATCAAATGGATCTTCGGTTTTGCCCTGATTCCAGGTGCGTAACTTGGCAATAACCCGTTCATATCTGGAGATAACCGACAGAGCGACAATCCGGTTACTATCGTTCATATGAGCACGAATCGCCTTGATCGCTGCTTCAGAGGTACGCATCTTCACTTGACGGAACAGGTCAGCATTCTCAAGCATAAATGGCTGATCCGGCTTCTTTGAACGATTCATAAACACATGTCCAAACACGCGTCCAATTTCACTAAGCGAGAACATCATCTGGGTATTCGTACGGTTCGCAAGCATCATTTCCTTACGATCCAGCCAGCTGTTACATTTAAAGGCGGCTTCCGAAGCAATTACATTTTCATCCATCATCTTCTCAATCTCCTTGCGTTCAGCCCGCGTACCGATGAGATTAATTGCTGTTTCCTGTTTCAAAATTTCCTTGCGCTTACCGGCAGTAAGCTCGCCAGCCGCCTGCCTGATATATTTCGACAGGTCGGAAACAACCGCAAGCGCAGCCGCTTTGTTCTCATCATTCATTTCCGACTTGACTGCACGAATGGCAGCATTCAGCATAATACCCTGTGCTTTTCGTTCCGTCGTTTGCGGTGTACCCTCCTCCGCTTTTTCTTCGTTCTTCGCAAGAATAGGAAGGAACACACTCGCAGCAATCAGAGTGAACAGAATCACACCTGCCGCCAGGAATATGATCAGATCCCTTTCAGGAAATGGAGACCCGTCTTGGAGAACATAAGGGATGGAGAAGGCCCCCGCCAGTGTTACAGCCCCTCTCACACCCGAAAGAGTAATGATCGTAATTTCTTTCAGCCGGGGCTTCCCGCTCGACAACGCCTCACCGGAATTTTCATTTCCTTTCCAGAACAGATAGATCCAGACAAAACGAAGCACCAACAACAACACTGAGATGAGGCCCACATAGCCAAGTACTTGGAGGTTATCAAACGAGACATTCTCGAAGATGGTACTCAGCACATCCGGAATCTGTACCCCCAGAATGACAAAGACCAATCCGTTCAAAATAAATAGAATGACAGACCAGGTACTGGCCGATACCACCTGCATCTTCAGTTGTACAGACTCGGTCCGGTCACGCTCAATCGCATGAATGATCCCGCCGGCGACGACCGCAAGAATGCCCGAAACACCGACCTCCTCACTTACCAAATAAATGACGAAGGGCGTTAAAATTTGCAGTAACATATGAATCGTGACATCTTCCATCCCCAGACGCCGAATCCAGACACCCAGTCGGATCAACAGGAACGATAACAGGGCACCAATCAGCAACCCGCCAATCGCGATAAGTATAAAACTAAATGACGCCTGAGCCAGGGAAAATACCCCTGTAACCGTGGCGGCAATCGCAAATTTGAATGCAACCAGACCGGATGCATCATTCATTAATGCTTCTCCCTCAAGAAGCCTATGTATGCTCTTGGGTAAATGCACACGACCTGCCATAGCGCCTACAGCCACAGCGTCTGTCGGGGACAGAATTGCCGCAAGTGCAAAAGCCGCAGGAAGCGGAATGGTTGGAATGAGCCAGTGAATGGCATATCCTGCCACGACAACCGTGACAAATACAAGGCCCAGGGCCAGCAAAAGGATGGGCGCTCTTAGATTCCACAGCTCGTGCCTCGGTGTTCGCTTCCCGTCGTTGTACAGCAACGGAGCGATAAAGAGCACAAAAAACAGTTCCGGATTCAGTGGCAGATGTACACCCGCAGGTAATAGTGCAATGGCTACACCAAGAACAATCTGAATCAACGGAACGGGGATAAAGGGTACAAACCGGTTCAAAATATTCGATAAACCGATCAGTACCAGCAAAACAAGCACGGCGATAAATAGTTCCATGATGACAATCCCTTTCCGAATAATGAAGTGGTGAAAACCATTTGGTATAGCCTTATTTTAACATAAACCAAAGTTTATTATAAAAATGTTGTCATATTCAATACCGTCCAAAACGAATGGACAACAGTCCGATTGCAGATTTCTGATTGGTTCTGTTTATAAGATGTTACAATATGCTCAGGACAATACCCGTTTGGAAAGGAACTTGGTGTCTATGGCATTTGGAATTAAACGACAGGAGCTGGCCGAGTGGAAAGAACGTGTATCTCGTGGCGACCTTGCCTATCTCACTCATTTCTGGATTGATAACCGTTTTCCGGGCATTACCAGTGTGACGAAAGTGGGTTGTTCAGATCTGAAACGGCTTGAGGACTGGTGTAGAGAGCATGGACTCGACCCACGTTACATCCATCGGCGTCAGCCTTTCCCCCATTTTGACCTGCTCGGTAAAAAACAGAAGGAAATTCTGATCCAGGAAGGTCTGACCGATCACATTCAACGTTTCCATCTCTGATTGAAAATTAAAACGCCAGCCTTCAAGATTCAAGTCCCAAAGCGGGCTTCAAATCTTGAAGGCTGGCGTTTTACACACCTTTTATTTAGCGATGCGTTTGTTCCAACGTTTTCATTTTCTCCAGCAGTTTTAGCTCAATTTTCTTCAGCATGCCAAACATCTGCAGTTGTTCCTCTTCCGTAAGCGCCTGCAAAAGTTCCCACGTCATCCGACCGCGATTATTAATCAACGTTTTTGCAAGCTGCTTCCCATCTTCCGTTAAGGACAACCATACAATTCTTCGGTCCTCTTCGCTGCGCACCCGCTGAATAAGACCTTCGCTTTCCAGTTGATTCAGCACAATTGTGGTTGCTCCTGAAGATAGACTAAGTTGTCTGGCCACATCCACAGCCATACAGCGTTCTTCACGTAGAATCATACCCAATATATGACTTTTCGTCGGATTCAATTTGCAGTTTGTTTCATTCTTTTGCTGCTGATCCAATACTTTATTTTTATATCTGAAGAAGGCCTCCAACAATTGATCCACATTTGCCAATTGAGAGTTTCGCTCCGTATCCGGGCTCATAAACGTTCCTCCTACCTTTGATCATAACCTACCTTATATTGTAACATATTTGTACTATTTTGTTTGTGAAAAATGCGCTTGTTTCCCAAACCCTTTACTTGTCTGTAAAGTTCATGCTTATTTTACGGTTTCATGTGACAAGCTACCTTATAGCATGAACAGATAACCACACAAGGAGGAATGAAGCAATGAACATTTATATTGTTTTCGATAGTGAAGGCGGTCATACACGAGCACTTGCCGAGTCGATTGCTGCTGGCGCGGCCAGTGTGCATGGTGCTACCGTTCATTTGCATTCCACAGAAGAAGCCGACATCTATAAGCTGGTGGAAATGGACGCCATTATCTGGGGCTGCCCCGGACATTTTGGCTCCATCAGCTCCGGGTTGAAAAAATGGATCGACAAGCTGGGCTACCTCTGGGCAGAGGGCAAGCTTGTAGACAAAGTGGGTGCGGTGTTCTGTACCATCGCGACCGAGCATGGCGGACTGGAGTCAACGTTGATTCATTTGCTGACACCCATGCTCCATCAGGGCATGATTATTACCGGGCTGCCAGGGAACTTTGCAGATAATGCATTATATGGATCTTATTATGGTGTTGGGGTGACATGTCCGGTGGACAGTGATGATCTGCTCAGCGAACAGGGCATAGCACTGGGTAAAGCTCTGGGAGAACGCGTGGCTCGCATAACCAACCGACTAATCACATAGAATTTAGAGCATTTCCCATAAAAGAAATTGCTGTTCTTATCAAGCCTGCGCTCATATGCTAAAAGCAGTACGGCAGGCTTGAACATCCCTTCCTGTAGAGAGATAGAAGGATTCTATTGCATTATTGGATTGAATTTGTTTATAATAACGTATATCTTTAAAGTTACTTTTAGTTACTTAATGATTTTTATAAATCTGTTATTATAAAGTAATACGATATTCATCCATTATATTGCAAGGGAATTTTACAAATGAATCAAAATACACATTTAAAAACTGATGTTTGTATTGTGGGAGCTGGCCCTGGAGGGGCTCTACTCTCATTCCTGCTGAAACAGCAGGGAATATCCACCATTCTGATCGAGCGCCAGCCGCACCTGCTTAAGTCGTTTCGTGGTGAAGTGCTTAATGCAGATGGTGAACATGTATTGAACAAGCATGGGTTATACCCTTCTGTCACCCAGCGTGGTGTGCTGCCCCTGGAGCAAATTCAATATTGGGAGAATGGTCAGATTATTCATACCATTTTCCCTGGAGAGCAAGAATCCCATGTAGGCATTCATGTGCCGCAGGATCATCTGCTGGAAGTCATCGTGTCACAATCATTGAAACAGGGTAACGAACATGTGCTTTTCAATACCGTCATGACTGGATTTTTGCGGAATAAGGCAGACAAAATCGTTGGCATCAATGTTCGGAATGAAGGACGGCCTGCTTCCATTGAAGCAGCCGTTATTGTTGGTGCAGATGGCAGATATTCAGCTGTACGCAGATACGCGAGTCTGACCCCGGAAATCCATAAACATGGTTACGACCTGTTATGGGCTCGAATTCCTGCTCCAGCAGGCTGGGAACCTGCTGTTCGGATGGCCAGTATGGATGGTCAGCAGTTGGCGTTATTCTCACAATTCGGAGGTTACGTACAGATTGGATGGAACATTCCGCAAGGGTCCTTCTCCAAGCTGCGTGAGCAGCCTTTTGCTCCCTTTGTACAGAAACTCGTGACGGCCTTCCCCTGTCTGGCTGATTCGGTAGCTGAACATATCCAAACCTGGAGTGATTTTGTTTTGTTATCCGTAGAGAGCAGTTTCGCCAAATCGTGGGCGCAGGACAACATAGTCTTGCTTGGGGATGCCGCTCACACGATGACTCCGACGGGCGCTTTTGGACTGAATGCAGCATTGGAAGATGCGGACGTGCTCGCTGAGCTGCTCATTGATATGGCCGCCGATCAATTCACTTCTACAGAACGACTGCAAGAGCTGCAGGCCAGACGTGGAGAAAAAGTGAAGCAGCAGTTGGCTAGGCAACTGGAGATGGAGTCTTCGTTCCAGCAGCGGTACGAATCTTTCCAATAATGGTGCGTGTATTCACGCACTGCGTTAATCAACAAACAGCCGATGCTGCCCTGTTGGGGAAGCATCGGCTGTTTTCTTATGTTATGACTAAACCGAATGTCACCATCTGTGAACCGGATTTGCATAGGCTTTTGAAAAACAAATAGGAATTAGGTTTCACTCCCATTCATGGCGCTTACCCGCAGCTCAGTCATCGGCAGAGACAGCTTCTCGGGATGACGCAATCTCACCGTACGGCTCTCACCAGGGAGAAGATCGAAATAGTTATCACTGAAACGAACACGACCAAGGGGCAGCTCGAGCTTCACCAACCGTGCAATTGCACCCATGGCCGTAACCGTTACGGATTGCTCCTCTTCGTTCACATGCACACTGAGCTGCGCTTGAGGCAGGTTAACATGCTTCGGATCACGTAAGAAATATCGATTGAGTGGTGCAGTGAAACCTTCGGCTGCCAATTCAACCATCACTTCTTCCGCCAATCTGCCTCCCAATACTTCCGCTTCGCTCAGCTCTGCAATGCGAGTAGCGGATTGCGAACTTGTCTCCACATAATGAGAACTGGAGTACACCTTTTCCCCATTCAATCCATAGATATTAAGTCGAAGCTGTCCCTTCAGAGTCTCCCGTGTGTCATTCACAACCCATAACGTAAGCGGCTCACCCGGTTCATGTTCCAGAGACAGCAGTATCGGATGAAAGAATACTTTTCCGTAATAAAAGGAGGCCTTTGGCAGCAGCTCGTAGTCAATCATGGACCAGCTTGTGCCTGGCCAGCTGTCATTCAGCTGCCACACCAGGGCTCCGCTATTGCGATGATTGATCCGCCGGAAATGTTCAATGCCATACCGTAATCCTTCCGCCTGTGTCAGCATTGAATAGTTCATGTACTCTTCGATATTTTGCGGAATGCCCGTGTATCCTTCCATCAGAAGAATGCCTTTCTGATGATTGGTATCCTTATTCCGATAGGCCATTTCGGGACTGCCCCAGTAAAATTGGCCTGCAGGCATGTTTTTCTCCAGTGTATAGCGGTTGGCCGAGGCGTGCATGCCGAATTCACTGCTGAACAGGGCATTGTCGTGTTTATAGTTTTTGAAGGTCACACCCTCAATACTGTAGTTCAGCAGTGGCGGCTCGCCGTGTTTTCGTGGATAGACGGAACCATGCCATACCTGCCAGTTATGGCGATCCCCCACATCCGGATCATTGGCATCATTGCCGAGACTGTCCCCATAGGGTGAGGAAGGCCAGTATGGACGAGATGGATCCAGCCGCTCCAGTACTTCCGGGATCAGCTCATGGTAGATCAGTTCTCCATAGAAGGGGCTGGTAATATCTCCACTGGCAGACTTCATGTCATAAAGCCAATCAATTTCGTTATTGCCACACCAGAGTGCAAGCGAGGCACGATTGCGCAGGCGCAGGACATTATTTTCTACCTCATCCCGTACATTGTTCATGAAATCCCGATTAAAATCAGGGAATAAGGCGTTGGCAAAAGCAAAATCCTGCCACACCAGCACGCCTTGCCGATCACATTCATCATAGAAGACGTCCTTTTCATATATACCGCCTGCCCAGACACGCAGCATATTCATATGCCCTTCCACAGTCAACTCGATCAACTCACGATACCGGGAGGCGGGGATGGCACCAATCAGATGGTCGGCCGGAATCCAGTT
Organism: Paenibacillus sp. FSL W7-1088; assembly: GCF_037969855.1. Classification (NCBI taxonomy): domain Bacteria; kingdom Bacillati; phylum Bacillota; class Bacilli; order Caryophanales; family Paenibacillaceae; genus Paenibacillus; species Paenibacillus sp. FSL W7-1088. Next base: position 2,421,608 of record NZ_CP150216.1, on the reverse strand, counting down.
GGCTCCTTTCGCGTACACACGTACTCCGTTCAGAATAAATGTAAACGCCTCCTCACCCTGTTCATTATGAAGCGCGAGTTCAATGGTTCGTACACCGTAAGGCACGTTGTATTGATCCACTTCCACCCCATCCGCAACTAGTGTAACTTCCAGTCTGTACAAGTAAGGTTCACCCAGGTCATGCGTCCACCATAATTGCGGTGAATCCAATTTTAGTATTGTATCTGCAAGACCATTTTCCACAACAACTTCAGCAGATCGTGCCACTTCCTGACCACTCGCATCCAGTAAACGGATATCACATGACAAAACCACAGGTTTTTCACGTTTCTGTCTGCTACGGAAAGACAATACAGACTTCACATCAGCAGTGACATGGACAGCCGCTTGCTGCTTGCTCACGGATTCGGTTCGTGCAAATACGTTCTCCAGCTTTGCAATCGTTCGTCTTTCAAGACGAACCCCTCCCCAAATTCCTACGGTGACCATCCGTGGACCCCAGTCCCAACCGAAATTCATCGCAGCTTTGCGCAACCAGGGCCGTTCCTTCGTATATGAAGACCAGTCAAACGTTTCCTTGTCTCTGTGATGCAGATAAAGGGGGTCGAACTTGACCGCTATGGCGTTCCAGCCATTACGAACCAGTGTCGTCACATCGAAAGTGTGGGACATGAGCATGTTGGCCGTTTGCCCCACTTCATGTCCGTTCACATATACGGTAGCGAACGTATCCAACCCGTCGAATACTAACTCAAAGTATTCCTCTGCTCCCCCATCCTTCACCAGGTTGAAGTTAGTACGATACCACCATTCCTTCTGCTCGATCCATCGACTCTTGGCATCGTTATGCCCATAGTAGGGCGGATCAATGATGCTGCGTTCCACCAGAGCGGTGTGCACATCCCCTGGTACCTCCGCTCCGATCCAGAATCGATCATCGAGCGCTGCGGCTGCAACATCCATGGCCCGCTTTTCCCCAACCTCAAAATGCTGTATTTTCCATTGCCCTGACAAATCCTGACTTGAATTATTCATCTTCATCCTTGCCTCGCTCTCCAGTCCCCTTGGTAATACGATATCGAAAACGTTTGCAATAAAAACATGACTTCGTTCTTTCGTTTGTTCGTTTGTTTGCTTTCCTTTAATGTCCGGAAGTCTTGTACGACACAGCCTCCTCACGATACTCACTCGGAGTCTTGCCCGTATGTTTTTTGAATAGCCTGCTAAAATACTTCACGTCCTCATATCCACTGATGGCAGCCACTTCACTTACTTTTGCAGGAGAAACCACCAGCATGTCCATCGCGCGCCGAATTCGTATACCTGTTACAAAATCGCCAAAAGTGACGCCCGTTTCCTTCTTAAACAGTTCACTGAGATGACCCGGATGCAGATGAACCTGACCTGCGACATGCTGCAGGCTAATATCCTGTGCCAAACCGGATTCCATATAAGCAATAGCCTTCTGTACATGCGTAGTCCGCCCTTGTCCCATCTGACTATGATAGGTATGCATCAGCCCATATAAATGATGAAACAGCAGATCCCGAAGTTCACCAGCATCGGCATCCGGATCTGGCTTCCATGGTTCGAATCGTTCCAGTTCGTCCCTTCCAATGGCTCGCATGGTGCGAATCAACCAGCGCTGTCCTGCATTCACCGCAGCATGCAGACAAGCATCCAAAGACTCTGGCGTTACTTCGGGGTCCATCAGGAGTTCATCCACCAGTTCTCGTGTCCATGTGGTCAGCATAATCGAGTCATTATCCATCAACAATGTCCCCAATTTAGTTTCTTCCTCATGTTGAAGAACGGTTTTACCTCCTATGCGGTGCAAAACGTCTTCATATTGCCATATCCTGTCCTTAAGTAACCCATGGTAACGGTATGCAATCGACGCCGTACGGTAGCTCTCATGCAGAAGTTGAACCTCCATACAGGGTCGACCTGCTGCTGCACGCAATGTACATTTCAACAGTTGCTCCATCCGGGTTAACGCAATGCCCAAAGTAAATTGGAAATCCTGCTCATCCGGCGGCAGCTGAACAACACAGATAATCCGGTCCTTATGAATGTGTGCAACTGCGCCCGGCAGAACATCCTCCAGCATATTTTGCACGGCAAAGTTTAGTAAAGTAGCCGAAGAACGATTCCATCCCACAGCTTTCAAGATCAGAATCTGTCTCTGCATATGGTCCATGTCGGAGGAACCTTCCGATTGCACATTTATTTCCGACTGCAGAAATACAGGACAAGGGCTAGATTCAACGTCTCCATCAATGATCCATCGAGCGAATAGGCGCTGTTTGTTCTCGCGCAGCAGCTGCCCTTCTCTTGATTTCTCAGCCCATCGTTCGGTAATCCGTTGTTTGGCCTGAAGCACCGTCTCGATAATTTCTTCCGGTTTACTCGTCTTAAGCAGATAATCCGTGACACCTTGACGAATGGCTTGCTGGGCGTAAGAGAAGTCATCGTATCCCGATAAAATAATGACCTCGAGTTCCGGCAGCATATGCAGACCTTCCTCTGCCAGTTCAAGCCCCGTCCTTCCCGTCATCCGAATATCAGTCATCAGAATATGCGGCCTCTCCTCCGCCATGCGTGTTAACGCCTCTTCTGCAGAGGCTGCTGGCGTAAGCAGCTCAATCCCCAGTTCATGCCAAGCGATTACACTGGCGAGCCCTGTTCGGATAATCACTTCATCATCAACAATCAGTAATCTCATGACGATTCCTCCAAGATTGGAATGGAAAATGAAATCCGGGTTCCACCTCCGACCCGGCTGTCCACTTCGATCTGCGCTTCAGCTCCATAATGAAGCAATAGTCTCTCGTTCACATTGCGGAGCCCGTAACCACCTTGGGATGTTTGCTTCATTGGCTCTTTTTCCGTCCAATGGTGGTTTAAATCACGGTGCTCCTCCTCATCCAATGACACAAGGTTGCTTCTGACATGCTCCAGTCTGTCCAGCTCCATGCCAACTCCATCATCCAGAACCAGCACATTCATTCGTTCCTGTTCTTGCCGAATCAGGATTGTGATTGTGCCCGTACCCGCTTTCGGCTGAATTCCGTGAATCATGGCATTTTCGACGAGCGGTTGGAGCAGCAATTTCAGCATCATTCGCTGTTCAAGTGCCGGATCCACAATATAATGCACGGCGAACTTGTCGGGAAATCGGATGGACTGTACACGAACATAATGGCGAATATGGGCAATCTCCTGCCCTACAGGACAATAATCCCTACCTTGATTCAAGCTGATGCGCAAAAAATCACTCAATCCTTCGACCATCTCTGCAATCCGCTTTTCCTCAGACATCAAGGCTATCCAGTGAATGGATGAAAGGGTGTTATACAAAAAATGAGGATTGATCTGTGCCTGAAGTGCCCTGAGATCAGCTTCCTTCTTGCGGACTTCACCGCGGATAACCTCTTCCTTCAGTCTCTCAATATGGGCACCGAGCAAATTATAACTCTCTCCCAGCTTGCCGATTTCATCATCACTTTCCGATCGGAATAGGGGCAGCGGTCGATCTGGGTCCATTCGGGACAAATGCTTCGTAAGAACTCGCAGCGGCTTTGTGACTCGTCGCACCGTAAACCAGACCAGTCCTGCACTGATGGCAGCAGACAGCGTCACTGCAACGGCAGTGAGGATCAGAATATAACCGTTTTCGGACTTATACTGATCGTAGGGAACTGTTCCGGTCAGCGTCCAGCCTGTCAACAGTTCCGGATAATAGAGCAAAGTACGTTTCTCATCGCCGTTGCCATACGTGGCTGTTCCGCTTCCCTCTTGTTGGATCAGCGTATGTATTTCAGGCTCAATCTTCTCCAGAGACTGTCCAAGACGGGATTTGTCCATGGAAGACAAAATCTCTCCAGTGGGACCAATCAGTTCCAGTTGACCTTCACCCATACCCATTCCCAGCGCCGCCCATCCTTTCGAGATTGCCTTCTCGTCTAGACTGATCGCCAGCCATCCGATAGGCTGATAATCATGAATGCTGCGAATGGGTCGAACCAATGTAATTACATTCTGGATACCCGCATAATTCTGAACCGGATATACGCCAGTCCATGCTTTAACCGCATCACCACGCGGAGCAGGAGGATAAGACACATTGGATGATTCATACCATGTAGCCGTGGACAGAGCCGCATCGAAACGTTCCGGATAGATGGCAATGTTGGCTATATATTTTTTGGAAGCGGCCAGATTGGTCATCCTGCCCAGAATATCCACACGCTCCTGCACATCGTCCTCATCGTTACTTAAATACTGCTGAATGTCCCTTTCTCCGATCAGAAAAATCGATAACGTCTCGACATCCTGAAGCATATAGCGCAAATTCGCTTCCACCTGCTTCAGTGTGTCCATGCCCGAAAGCTTTGTTTTTTGCTCTGTGATGCGGGAAGAGATCAGAAAGGCGAACAGCCCCAGTGCCAGCAACGGCACAATCATGGAAGCCGTAATCACGATGGACAACTTCCGTTGCAGTGAAGATGTTAGCCAGCGTCCCACACCTTTTCCTCCTCTGGATGCGCTCTCATTTAACCTTTGACTGCTCCGGCCGTCATGCCTTTCATGACTTGTTCCTGAAATATCAGGTATAGAATGATGGTCGGGATTACGGACAAGGTCATGGCAGCAAGAGTCAGGCCGTAATCGGTCTGATACCCGTCGGCAAAATTGGCAATCGCGAGCGGTAACGTTTTCAAACCTGTTTTGTTAATAAACACGAGTGCGAACGAAAAGTCATTCCACGCGTGCAGAAAACTCAGAATAGTGACCGTTGACAAGGCAGGCACAGACATGGGAAGCATGATTCGGGTGAACAGCCCCCATAGACCTGTTCCATCAATAAAAGCGGCTTCTTCAATATCACGAGGAATGCTAGTCAAATAAGCTGTTAGCACAAATATCGCGGTCGGCAGCGCAAAGGCAGTATACGGCAATATCAGTGCCCAATACGTATTCAGCAGAGACATCTGTTTCATCAAAATAAATAACGGAACCAATGTGCTGTGAATGGGAATCAGCATGCCTACAACGAAGAAGGTCATGATCAGCCCTTTCCAGCGAAACTGGAAACGTGCGAGTATAAATGAGGCCAGCGCTGCAATAAACAGCGTTAGGATAAGCGAACCTACGGATACAATCAGGGAATTGCCAAAAGCAGTTCCCAGTTTGGAGCTTTCCCAAGCATTGCTGAAATTGTCCACGTTCCATTTCTCTGGAAGCCCGAAGGGCCTGCTATAGAAATCTTCATTCGTTTTGAATGCACTGATCACAAGCCAATAGAACGGATACAATGTTAAAATACCATAGACTGTCAACAGCGTCCAAACAATTCCACTACGGAATCGGCGAACCGGATGGCCTGAAGTATTCCCTGGTGTTGGCATCGATAACGGAGTAACACTCATTACATTCCCTCCTCTCTCCTAATTCTCTTTTCTCTTACGGCTTGTCGCCCACTGGCTTGTTCCGATCAGCAGCAGGGAGATTAATACGATGGTGGTCGAGATGGCACTCCCGAAGCCATAGCGATACGTTGTGAAGGTTGAATTATACATATACGTTGCCAGCAGCTCTGTCGCATGTGCCGGGCCGCCTTTGGTCATGATATACACCAGATCAAATGATTTTAGGCTGCCAGAGATACATAGAATGATCGCTACCTGAACCGTTCCCCAAATCATGGGCAAAGAAATGGAAACCAGCTTGCGGATTCCGGAAGCACCATCCATCTTGGCAGCATCATGGATTTCGCCCGGAATATTCTGCAGCGCCGAGATGAAGATAATCAGGTACAAACCGACAAAACTCCAGAGCAGCGGCGGTACCAGCGAGAAAATGGCGATTTTGTCATCCGATAGCCACTGCAGCTTCCAGCTCTCCAGCCCCAATGCATCCAGCAGGAAGTTCAGTATCCCGATCTGCGGGTGATAGATATATTGCCAGATCATACCGATAACTACTGTGGATAATACCATCGGCAAAAATACGGCTGAACGCAGAAAACGCTGTAACGGATTGCTTTTGTGCAAAATGACCGCCAGCATCAACGCTAACGGAATTTGCCCAAATACCGAGGCTAGAACAAAAATGACGTTGTTTTTCAGCGCCCTCCAAAATACGGAATCATGCCATATTTCCACATAGTTATCCAGTCCGATATATGTTGACTCTCCGATCCCCGACCAGTTGAAGAATCCATAGTACGCTGACCATACGACAGGGACAAATACAAATAACGCGTAAATCAGAACGGCCGGAGCGAGCCCCAGCATAATAAAACGTCGACTGCGCAATGCGTTCATTTTGCTCACTTCCTTTCATCAAACCTTTGGCAGTTACCAACTCTTGCTATCAATGCAAAACCCCTCCCCTGCCGGGAAGGGGTCTGAATCTTACAGAGCGTCTTACAGCTCATCCAGATCTGAATCGGAATGACCTATGACCTTATTTTCCGACTGCTTATTTTCCGACTGCACTGGCTTGCGATGCCTGAATTTTATTTGCAATATCTGCGGCTTTGCCACCCATCAATAGCTCCTGCAATCCATTATTGATAACCTCGACGGTTGCAGACCCAAGCTTGGAATCATACACCGGAGTAATCTTTACTTCCTGCATTAAGTCATAGAGCTCCACAAACAATGGATGGGCTTTTGATTTGTCCAGATCAATCTTGTAGCTGACCAGCGTGCTGCTATCCAGGGTTGCCTTCTGACCTTCAGGACCTGCCAAAGCGTAGAATAACTCCATGGCCGCATCCTTCTGGGCGCCGCTTAACTTTTTACTTACACCCAAACCTGTCCCTACAACTCCCGATGTCGTTCTGGCCTCACCCTGGCCTCCATCTACTGCTGGTAAAATCGTAATGTGTGTATTGTTCAAAATGTCTTCTGGTGCGTTGTTGACGAGGTTAGCTAATGCCCATCCGCCGTTTATCACCATTGCCGCTTTTCCTTGGAAGTACAGCTGCATCATCTGTGTTTCGTCAATACTGTTGAAACCATCCTGAAATGCTTTGCTGTTACTGAGTTCCTGCATTTTGTCCAGCGCCTGAATGAATTGTGGATCTGTAAAGCTGGCCCCGTCCTGTGCTGCTGCTTTTAAGAACCAGTCTGTGCCGGTTACCCGGTCAGCCAGTGTACTGAAGATCGTGGATTGAGCCACCCAATTGGCCTTGTTCCCCAGTGCGATCGGTATTATTTTGTTCTCATTGAATGCAGCAACGGCTTGCTCCAACTCATCCCATGTTTCAGGAATTTTCACGTTGTACTGCTTAAACAGTGCTTCATTGTAATAAATAAAAGAAGTAGGTGCGAGATTCATCGGTACCGAGTAGATATCTCCGTCCACCGTATATCCATCCAGGGCGTTCGGAATAAAGTTGTCTTTCCATTCCGGCTTCGCATCCAGCTCGGCATTGATCGGCTGCAACAGATCCCCTTTCACAAACTCTTTGGTCATCGCATCCGGCCACATGACGAACAGATCCGGCATTTCATTGGCCGCTGCCACCGTCCGGAGCCTTGTTTTGAGGCCATCTGTCGGCAGACCTTCATCCACTACTTCAATATCCGGGTGCGACCCACGGAAGTCCTCAATGATTTTGCGCATCGCCACCGCTTTGGCGTCCTGTCCAGTCCAGTTGTGCCAGATAGTGACGGTTACTTTATCCTTGCTGTCGCTGCCTTCTGAGCTGTCCCCGCCCCCGCAACCAGCCAGAACGATGGAAAACAACGTCATTGCGAGCATTCCCGAAAGCCATTTTTTCAACATCTCTATACTCCCCCTTGGCGATTTGATTACACTTATTGTAAATGGTAACGCTAACATTCTGTAAGGTGACGATGCACGGATGCAGGGGTGAAAAATATCGGATACCCCGTTGATCCTGAAATCTTTGCTTACATATAGAAAGAGCCCTCATCATGAGAGCTCTTTCTGTATTTGGATTCGTAAACATTCAAGTACTATAAATAAATGAATAGATAAGTTCTGATTTATTTTATACTGTCTTTCACAAGTGCTGCAAAAGCTTCCGAACCTTCCTTCGTCAGATGAACGCCATCTTTTTCGAAATATTCGTCATGACCCTCACTTGCAGTGTACCAATCAATAAGAGATACATTGCTATAATCCGAAGCCGCTTCGTTCAGTGCTTTATTCACCGTTCGTTCCCATGGGCGAGGAACTCGCACAGTAACCAGATAAACATGTTCTTCATCTTTCAGGTAATCCAGCACGGAATTCAGACTTTTGGAATTGAAGGAACCGTTTGTTCCAAGCTCCAGTACGACCTGACTGCCCATTTGGTTATTTCTCTTCAGGCCATCCAGTACATCGGCAGCCTCCCACATCTGACGACCGATATGACCGTCCACGTGCACGCCCGAAATGGTCTGTTCAAGATAAGGTTTCGCGTCCAGAATGACCGAATCTCCAATAACCGTATAATGAATCTTGCCGTCTTTGGATGGAGGGGCTGTTTCCCCCTGCTCTTTGGACGAATCTGACGTGTTGACAGGGCCCTCCTCCAGTTGGTCATTACCGTTGTCTTCTGGATTTCCTTGATTGTCGGTGCTGCCTTGGGGTTTACCAACAGCATGGTTCGAGTCGCCAGGAGTTGATCCTTTCTGCTCACCTGAAGTAGGTTCCTCCGATTTGGGAGTATTACCTGGCTTCGTCGTTTGCTGTTCTTCTTTACTTGGTGGATCTCCAGCGTTCGCCGCTGGCTTATCATTTTTCTGTGGCGCAGGTTGGTTTTGAGACCCGGAAGTGCTCACTGTGGCTGGAAGAACGTCCTGCCCCTTCTCCTCCGTTACGGAATGATCTCCATTCAGTGTAGCCGACATCGATACCGAATGGGAATCAGAATTCGCTGCAGACGTAATCATCATCTGTGACACCGTAAAACACATCAACAGAAGGCTCATCAGCAATCCAGCGCGCTTCCACCATACGTTGCGAATGGATGTATTGCGCCCTCTTCCCCATAGCCGGGACCAGGAATCACGAAATCCGTTATGACGAATTGGATTTTCAATATATTTAAGTGACAAGGAGGCCAGTGCAACCGTTGCTGCAACCTGTAAAAGCATCCGCACAGGATGTGCTCCACCCGTGTCTACAGTTGGACTCGTCAGAATAATGACAGGATAGTGCCACAGATATAATCCATAGGATCGTTCTCCGATCCAGCGCAATGGCTTAGCGCCTATGAGCCGTGCCAGGAAGGATGAAGGATGCGCCAATACAGCTACGAGCAATGTCGTCGCAATGGCCTGAAGCACCATTCCTCCTCGATACAATGAAGGGTCGTACTCACTGCTATTGAGCATCATGTAGATTAACCAAGCCAGCGCAGCTAAGCCTAGTACATCCAGGACAAGCCGATTGACGCGGGCAAGGGATGACGACAGCTTGCGACTCGGCCATACCACAGCCAGTGCAGCCCCAGCCAGTAATGCAAATGCTCTAGTGTCTGTTCCATAATAAACACGGCTCGGGTCCAAGTCCGGATTATACATGATGGCCATTGCACCAGCAGACAATTCAGCTGCCACGACAATAAAGACGACCAGCCATCCCTTTCTTTTGAACAAGACGATTGCTGCGACCAGTAGAAGGGGCCAAACAATGTAAAACTGTTCTTCCACAGCCAGCGACCAGAAATGTCCAAAGGGTGATGGAGGGCCGAAACTTTCGAAATAGGAAACGTTATGAAAGATATACCACCAATTGCTTATGTATAATACTCCCGAGACAATGTCACCACGCAACGAAGCGAGTCGAGCTGGATCTGTGCAAAGCAGCCAAATCATCACCGCTGCTGTCATCGTGATCATGCCAGGTAACAAGCGCCTTACTCTTCGCACCCAGAAATCACCGAGGGATATCCGGCCATGCTCCTGCCATTGTGTCAAAAGAATGTCTGTAATCAAATACCCTGAGAGTACAAAGAAAATGCCTACACCGAGCAAACCGCCCGGAATAAAATCTAAATTCAGATGATACCCTATGACTGCAAGCACAGCGATGGCTCTCAAACCATCCAGTCCGTTCATATGCCGCTTGCTTTTCAACGATTGTGACATGCGAGCCCCTCCTTGACCATGTGAGTCGAAATCATCCATGTCCGGGGCGTTCGAGAACTCCTTGTGGTTCTGGTTGTCATTAACATACGTATTGCACCTTCCATCATTCATTTACAACATAAAGAAGACGTATTACTTAACCATGATATTTTATGATTACGATTTCTTTATATCTTTGTCGTTATGTCCCGTTTAGCATTATACGCCGGAAAGATTATTCACAAATTACAGCAATAGTTACAATCCAGTGAAACGATGTAACCTTTCCTGCCAAGCATATATAGCTGTAAAATCATACTCTAATTTTATTGTTAAATACAGCATTTTTCATGGAATGGCTAATATTACCTTGCCTTTTATTTCATATATAAGCAGATCCCTCTGAGGGTCTGGAGTGTGCGCTTGCCAATAGAAAAAGGCTGCCGACTTGCTCAGCAGCCAATAACCATTATAAACCTATCTCTTGCCTGATTGAAAGTTTTGCTCATAATTGCATCTTGGTGCCTAGGACCCTAGAGGTAAAAGGGATGATTCTTCTCTTCCGCGCGCCCATCGAGAATCCGATAAGAGGATCGTCCTACGTACATTGGAATTTGCAATTTGTCCAGATTAACCATTCCATTGTCCAGAAAATATTCCGGGTCTTGATACCGCTGTAACACTTCACCTGCAATCCATTCATGATCCCCATACGTTGTCATATCGATCACCTTGCACTCGTAAGCAAAATAAGCTTCGGTTAGCATGGGTACGTTCACTTTGATTCCTTCTTCGTATGTAATCCCGAATTTCGAGAATTTGTCTGTGTCTCTTCCACTGAAGGTTCCCGCAGCCTGAATCCACTCCGAATGATGACCTGGAAGGAAGTGCACCCCGAATACTCCACTCTGCTCAATCAATTCATAAGAGTACGTTTCTTTTCGCAGCGATATCCCGTAAATTCCGGGAGACGATCCAATATAGGTATGCCAGCCTGAGGCCATCACATTCTGCGAGTCCTTATGACGAGACGTCACTACCGCCACCATGCCGGGATATGAATAAAACATAGGTTCATCTATCGGTTTCCGCATCTGATCACCTCTTTGTTTTTATTTGGCCCCAAAGCTGCACCAGGCCGTTTTCTTACCCATTATTATACAATATAAGTAAAGGATGAAAAAGAATTACTTCCTTATCACAATTCACTTATTGAAGAGAAGAGGCTGGATGAACGATCAAATGGATTGCGTTATGACTAACATTCATAGTAATCTTGATTAAACACAACTGAGAAATGGGGAATAGCAGTGATTGAAAAAGCAACGTTTGCCGGGGGATGTTTCTGGTGTATGGTCAGTCCTTTTGAAGAGCAGCCCGGCATTCACGGGATTATATCCGGATACATGGGTGGAACCGTAGAAAACCCTACATATGAGCAAGTATTGACCGGTGAAACAGGGCATTTGGAAGTTGTGCAAATCTCGTTTGATCCAGCCATTTTCCCATATGAGAAATTGCTTGAGCTGTACTGGCCGCAGATCGATCCAACCGATGCCACGGGTCAGGGTAATGATCGCAAGAGCCAATATCGGGCTGCCATTCTATATCACAATGAAGAGCAGCGCCAATTGGCCCTGAAATCACGAGAGGAACTGGGCAAAACAGGCCGATTCGATAAACCTGTCGTTACTGCCATTGAGGAAGCCTCCGTATTTTATCCGGCAGAAGAATATCATCAAAATTTTCATCGCAAAGATCCGAAATATTATAAAGAATCCAGAATTTATTCTGGACGCGATGAAATAATCAAGAAATATTGGAGTTAATCTCTTTAAATAAATAATAAAGCGGCCACATGGGCCGCTTTTTTGTTGCATCCTTTTTACAGTAAACCAATTAAGGTCTTCAACTCTCTGATACTATCAATAACCCGATCCGCCTGAGCTAATTCATCGGCTTGAGCAAAGTCAAAATTACATCCGATGGACATTAAATCATTATCTTTCGCAGCCTTAATGTCAGACAATCGATCCCCGATGACCATCCCATTCGTGATCTTATATTTCTCCACGATGGAGCGTACGAGATCAGACTTATTTTGTGATGAAATCTGCTGTATGCTGAATGTCTCCGTTACCCACTCATCCAGATGATAATAGGTTACGATGGCATTCAAGTATTCGATTTGTCCATTACTCGCTATGTATATCGGTATACTCTTCTCTTTGCAGTATTGAAAGAATTCTTCTACGCACGGATATAGTGCACCATGGCCTGCCTCGATATTCGCAATCAACTTCTCATGAAACCATTCATTTGCTTGCAGTCTGATCTGGTCCGAGTAGTCGGGCAACAAATTCTCCCAGACGACGGGCAGAGGAACTCCCATAATTTCACGGTACTTTTCTATTGGCGTATTCCGCTCCCACAATCCCTTTGATCTCAGATGATTAAACGTGTCATGCAGAGAAGTTTCCAATATTCGATCTGTTTGAAATAGCGTACCATCCATATCAAAAATCAATGAAAGCATAAACAGATTCTCCTTCTTCATATTCAGGATATATATTGAGATACAATGGGTCACTCTACTCAGGTAAAGTTACTATTCATCACCATACGTGAATACCTATCATTTGACAACCCTTCCAGATTACACGACTGAAATCACCCCTTATTCCAAGGTTGGTTATGAACTGCCTCTCATTCGTCCATACTATTACCTACGAAATAAACCGTCATCACGAATGGCAGGGGAGGAAGCACCATGAACCGGAAAAACCCGCATCAAATCAATCAACCTGCAGCAGAATTACCCGTTCCGCTTGAATTCGATCGCAGCTGGATCACGCAACTGGAGTCCAGACTCGATAAAGGCGGCCCATGGGGTGATTACAGACTCTTTCAACTTGGCATTCAAGCCGAAGAGACGAATCTGATTCCCAATTTTGATGAAATCCAGTGTCTCAAGCATTTACAGGGACTCACCCCTCTTCCACACCAGATGGATACTGCACGAAGAGTACTGTTTGAGATGTCAGGCCGTGCCATTCTTGCCGATGAGGTGGGACTTGGCAAAACGATTGAAGCTGGCCTGATTTTAAAAGAATATATGGTCCGTGGACTCGTATCCAAAGTGCTCATTCTCGTGCCTGCGTCCCTTGTATTGCAGTGGGTCCGGGAGCTGAATTCCAAATTTGGCATCCCTGCGGTGGCACAGAAAAAGGCGTATTCCTGGCAAAATGAAGTCGTGGTTGCCTCCATGGATACCGCTAAGCGTGATCCGCATAAAGATATGCTGCTGAATACGGATTACGACATGATTATTATTGATGAGGCTCATAAGCTTAAAAATAAAAAAACGACCAACTATCAATTCATGCTGAAGTTACGGAAAAAATATTGCCTGCTGCTTACGGCTACACCGGTGCAGAACGACATGAGCGAGCTGTTCAACCTCATTAACCTGCTCAAGCCGGGACAACTTGGCCGTCAGGGTGATTTTGCAGCCAATTTTGTCGTCGACAAACGTATTCCGAAAAATCAGGAGCAGCTCAAGGATGAATTATCCAAAGTCATGATCCGTAACCGCCGCGGTGAAGGCCCTGTTCAATTCACCAAACGGAACGTATCCAATGTAAATTTGCAGCTATCACCTGAAGAACAGGCCCTCTATGATGGCGTAACTTCCTTTGTGAAAGATCAGTACCAGGAAGCGGGCGGCAACCTGAGCAGCATGCTTTCACTGGTAACGTTGCAGCGGGAAGTATGCAGCAGCCGGGATGCCGTGTTTGTGACGTTGGTCAATCTGTCGAAGAAGCTTCCACTGGACTCCCCGCTGCGGGATAAGATTTGGGAGCTCGTTGCCCATATTAAAGCGATCAAGGAAAATACCAAAGCGGAAAAAACGATGGAACTCGTTCGTAACATGAATGAGAAGGTTATTATTTTCACCGAATACCGTGCCACGCAGGAGTACTTGCTCAATTATTTTCGCAACAACGGCCTGACCGCAGTTCCCTACCGGGGCGGCATGAACCGGGGTAAAAAGGACTGGATGATGGACCTCTTCCGCGGCCGAGTACAAGCAATGATTGCAACCGAAGCGGGCGGTGAGGGCATCAACCTGCAATTTTGCCATCACATGATCAACTTCGACCTGCCCTGGAATCCCATGCGTGTTGAGCAGCGGATCGGCCGTGTACACCGATTGGGACAGCAGAATGATGTGAACATCTACAACCTTTCAACGACAGGCACAATCGAAGAGCATATTCTGAATCTGCTTCATGAGAAGATCAATATGTTCGAGATGGTTATTGGTGGCTTGGATGTCATTCTCGAGCGGCTGGAGAAGAAAGAATCGATCGAAAAGAGTTTGTACAAAATCATGCTCGAATCACAAAACGAAGAGGATATCCGCCGTAAAATGGACTCGCTTGGACAATCGCTGAACTCCATTCAGCGCGAAGTCGCAGATGAAGCACCCGCCGTATCCGGGCTTGACCTTCGTAAAGGAGGTCTCTGATCATGACCATGTCACCCCATGAAGTGCAGGCGTATGTGCTCACTTACCTGGAAACACTCGATTGCCAGATTATGGAGCGTTCCCCTGCTCATGTTACGGTAAAACTTTCACCCGAAGCCGACAAGGCGTTAACCAATCGTCCGTATTATTGGGGATTTGTGGAGCGAACCGGCGCACCTGCGGAGACGATGTCTTTTACATTCGTCTTTGATCCGGAAGCCTATCAGCAAGCGTTGGAAGCTGAAGAAGCAAAAGCTGCACAGTTAGCTCCACCAGCCTCACCAGGTGTCGGTACCCCCGAGGCTCCCAAGGATACCATTCTAGGTCGGTACTTCGGTATTGTTCCCTCTCTGCCTCAGCTGGGACCCGGACGGATTTTGAAAGAAGATGTTGTATATGGCAGCCGCAGGTTGCAGCAGATCTTCAATGCAGCGCGCGAAGGGGGCGCATTCGTGAACCTGTTTGAACAGGCTGCAAAAAGGCAATTGCGTGCTACCGCACCCGCAGTATATGAGCCATGGCTTGGTGTGTGTTTTAAAGTGGAATTTGCCTGTGATCTGAAAAAAGAGGAACTTCATTTTATCGGCATCTCCCTCAGAACCGGGGAAATTGTCGAGAAGTTCGGCTCGAAGCTGAACAGGCGAGACCTTAGTCCAAGGCTCGCTGAGAATATGCACGTCCAGACCGCCAAAATATCGTTAGCTGATGCCGGGGCAGCTCTGGAATCGCATTTGACGAACCGCCTGCTGGAACTCGACTATAGCTGGGCAGAGAAAGCCAAAGAACGGCTTGATCTGGAGCTTGCTGTTGTGGATACGTACTATGAAGCAGTTCTTAGAGAGGAAACCCCTGAGGTCGACGTAAATACAGCCTCTGCCTCCAGCACAGACGGTAGTTCAAAGGATCAGGAACATGCAGGGACCGGGCCATCTGCCCAAATTCAGACTTCACGCTCCAGCCCCTCCCGTATCCAGAACGCACGTCTGCAGTCCGTCCAACCAACGGGTGTGACCATAGGATCAGATGTCGAACTTGCGGCTGAAGCGGCTGTTCAGGCAGAACCAGAAACGGACCCGGAACAGGATAAAGCCCGCCAAGCGGTTATGGACCGGGAAGCCATGAAGCTGCAATACGAAACACGCCGTACCGAGATGATCTGGCAATATGAGCCCAAAGTGAAGGTTACCGCGATAAGCAGCGGCATGTTTCATTTAAGATAGACGACGAAGACACTACTTTTCCCGCAAATGACGGCAAAAGTAGTGTTTATTCATGAGTGGCAGCCCGACAGGTTGCAGCAACCTTTGCACAAGCTGTCCTCTAAAATGGAAATAGAAACGATCATGCAGTGAAAATGAGTCCGTTTTGTCAGGATATGTACCCCAGAAAAGTAGGTGTTAGCATGAAACGACCCTTCCACAAGGGATGGAATGTGATTCGCCGAATAACCGGCATTGTAATGTGCTTTTTATGTGTCGTTGCCCTGCTCCCCTTACTGCAAGCTGAAGGTGCTGGAATTCAAAGTGCATCTAGGTCCATACTACCCTTTACATTGACCAAAATTACGGCAGAACTTCATTCCGACACTTTGGCTCCTGATGCAGTTCAACAATTTGCTCGCGAGCAAGCTATCATCCTAAGTACTGAACATGAAGGGAACCATTGGAATCAAGCTCAATTGGACTTTTATCCCCTCGGTCCAGGCACACGCAGCTGGCTGGTATACGCTAATATTGGAGAGTTACCTGTTGGTTATATGATCATTTCAGTGAACGATCAAGGACAATTGCAGCTTGGCGAATACGGTAAGGGAGAACAACGACCGTACAATATTTCCATGTTAAATCAAGCTCTGGAGCGACAGCAACTGGTCTTGAAGGAGCTAATCTCTGAAGGAGGAAGGCTTCAATTACGTTATGCGCCTCCCCTGCTCGCTTATTGGAAAGTGGAAAGACCTAAGGATGATGCAATCTATATTGACGCGACCAACGGCGATACCTTGCCAGCAGGTGTTCTGAAAGCACTCGATACGGACTCACAGCAGGCTACGAAACAAATGAAGCCCATAAGGTCCATATCTGTACAAGCTGTCGTGATGACGCCCGAAGATTCACCACAAGTCTCCTTGTTGTCCGTTGACTCTATGGATCTGCAGCCTCTGTTTGATCCCGCGGACAATCTGTTATGGATCACGTCCAGATCACTTTCGATCAGCGGCGTAAAAACATTGAATCAGCAATGGAAAGAGCATAAAAAGATCGTTTTCTCTGCGGATCAGCAAAATGTCTTGTATGGCGGGCCTCTGCCTGTCAGTGGTTATCAGATCTGGCGTGACAACCGTGGAACAGTTCAATATCAGTATGTAGCTGTTGGCGGCAATACGTCGGTAAGACGATTTGTACCTCTTCAGACCTTATTGCGGGACGGGAATTTTTATGCTGTGAAACCATGACCCATCCACACAACAAATAAGACGCCTTCCTCTGGTTCTTCATAGGAATGCGTCTTTTTCTTTGGAAGAAGCTATTACCTAGGTTGGTTCTTGGTTCTTGATTACCCTTTTCCTGAAGAGCTCCGTTTCTGCATTTTCCCCTGCGAATTCATCGCTTTTTCCTTTTTCCCAACCCATAGCGATACGGCAAAAGGAATCATTCCAAACCACTTCATGCTCCACGGCTCTTTGGTCTTGCTGCGTCCTTTACGTTCATCCTTCGGTGTGTCGATATAATGAACCACTCGCTCTGTAATGTACTTCACCAGTTCATCACTTTTGGCCATAACCTTCGCCTCCTTAGCTCCGGCAAAGCCGGGGCTTATGTTATCTCTATTGTGTGCAGAAGGGATCATCACTAAACATTTTTTTGCTGCAAAGAGTATGAAAAACAGAAGAATGCACAGTCTAATGCCAAAGGTATCCATCCACTCACTTTATGGCATAAGATGCCTATTTTAAGAAGGAGCGTGTATTCTCATGTATAAGCTGCTGGCCGCATCGATGGCATTGCTAATCAGCATCAGTTGCATCCCCCTGACCTCCCATGCCAGCGCGGCAAAATTTGACTTAACCGATCTGCCTATATTGCATTCACAACAATCACCCATAAGCCCATCCATGCTGCCGGTAACCGATGGGGATGCCTATCACTCCACTCATCATGCGTTTGCAGCACCTGTGATCCTTCTGGACGTTGGTCACGGCGGCATTGACGGTGGAACAACAGACCATGGCGTACTGGAAAAAGACATCAACCTAGCCATTAGCCAAAAGGTGTATCTTCTGCTTCGCAGCAAGGGTTATGCAGTCATCATCAATCGACTTGGAGACTATGCGCTGAGTGACGAGAATCGCTGGTTAAACAGTCGCTCACGCCATCGCAAGGATTTGGCCCAACGCAAAAGCCTTAGCGAAGAGGTTAGCACCGACATCGTCGTCAGTATCCATGCCAACTGGAGTCCAAGATCATCTGCACGAGGCCCGGTTGTTTTACATCAGAACGAAGGACGAAGCTACATGCTTGCAAGTTCCATTCAGAATCAGCTTAATCAATTGTATGAGACGGAGCGGGATGTTGTATGGGGCAAGCCCTTTTACCTGTTAAATCATGTGAAGCAACCCGCTGTAATTGTTGAAACCGGATTTCTAAGCAATGCACGTGATCGCGCAATGATCAGCGACCCAGGCGAACAGAAACGGATTGCACAGTCCATTGCTAATGGTATTATTTATTATCTGTCGGCAGTTTAGGCTCAGCTTGCCAATGCCAGACATCTCGGACCAGATCACTAATACCGACGAACTCAATCTGGCCTTTGAGCCGGGATACGGATTCATGGACGACAGCAGAGGTATTTAATCCGGTATGGCCAACATGACCGATTACGACACACACATCATTATCGAGCGCACGTTTTGCCGCCAAATCCATTTGCTTGCGAATATGCTGTTTGGAATTATGGTCATCCAGAAAAATATCGTTGCCGACGGGTGGCATGTTTTTGGTGATGGCCAATTCCCCCACCACGGAGCGGAAATTGGTACGACTATCCACAAAAAACAGCCCGCGCTCTCGACATACGTCCAATACAATGGACATGATCCGTTTATTAGAGGTAATTTTGGAACCCATATGGTTATTCATGCCGACAGCATAAGGAACTTCATCAATGGCTTTCTCGACTCGTGCACGCACTTCCTCATCCGTCAGATTGGATGTAATCGCACCTGGGCCGAGCCATTCCGGTCTGCCCTTATTGGGCTCCATTGGCATGTGAACAATCACATCCATTCCTTTTTCATGAGCCGCAATCGCATCTTTCTTCGTCGTTTGTAGGAATGGCATCACGGCCAACGTAAGCTTCACCGGCGTCGCCAAAATTTCAGAAGTGCCTTTCATGTCATTCCCCGCATCATCGATGATAATCGCCATTCGTTTACGCTGCGATTTGTCTGCTGGAGTTTGTGGTATCTGACCTGAAGTTGAACCAGGTGCTTGTATTAAGGTTTGCTCCGTTAAAATTTGCTCTGGCACCTGCCCTGAACGAACTTGTGATTCCGCACTGCTGGCAGAAAAGCCAAAACCACAAACCATAAATATCGTACCTGTGAGTACCACTGACATTTTAAATTTCCAGGTGCAGGACCACCCTTTTCGTCCGGCCTTATTCATCCATCGTTCCCTCCTTTGTTCTGTCCCATCATTATTTGAACATTGAAGGGGGAATATGTAGACAAAAAAAGCCTGTTCATTCCAATGGAGCGCTTAAAGCCGCTGCGTTGAACTGACGTAAGCGATATTGGCGAGGAGCCTGACCTGTCAGTTGATGAAAGAGGCGGGAGAAGTAATGAACCGAGCTAAAATGATATTTTTCTGCTATTTGAGTGATACTTAGTGTGGTGTGAAGCAAATCGGACTTCGCCCGTCCAATACGGAAGTGATTCATATACTGGTTGGGAGAGTATCCGGTAGATTTCCTGAACAGCTCGAAAAAATGTCCACGGCTTATATTGAGGTTTTTGTAGTAGATATCTAGCGGCTTGGGTGCTCCGTGAAGTAAGTCCTGATCCAACATTTTAAGCATATGGGCTATGCGGCGATCAGGGATTACATCGTCATTTCCCAGACAGCAGTCCAGAAAATAATCCATAAACGTCTGAAAATGACGTTGAATCGTCAAACTGCGCATAAACGTTTGTCCATTGGTGTATGAGTCGCTTTTATAAAAATCCTGGAACAGATCCTGCCAGATTCGCAGCGACTCCACCTTTGAAATCTCCCTGAGTTCATACGGAAAGGCTGGGCCCACAAAGGCTTGCTGCAGCACCTGCGGCGGATAACAGATCGGACTGGCTGTCTCAAACACAGCTTTTCGCTCCACATAGTGCCAATCAAAATAACAACACAGATGGACCATGGGGTTCTCCGAATCAGCCACCCACTCATGCAGCTGCCCTGCTGGAATATAGATCAGCGAACCGGGACCAAGCCTGCTGCTCTTTCCATTTGTACTTAATACCCCATACCCTTCGCTGATCAAGTAAATAGAGCTGGTATAACAAATTCTCGGAGAGCTCGACTGTCCTCTTACAAAAGGGTATCGAGTTGCCAAGTAAACATAGGGATGCAAGCAAGCAAAATCCATTGGAAGTATCCTTTCCGACTCCGTTTTTCTCGATATTAACCTTTGATCTGCATGACCGAAAGGTACAATTCAGCATTAGAGGTACATATCATCAGTGCGCCAATTGATCTGACGATCGTGTAAATCATGGACGTCTTGCTAAATACAGCAAACTGCTGTTCCGTTACAGTAATAACTGTACATCGCATGACTTCATGAGGAGGACGACTTGTGCAGAAGAAGGTTAAGCAACCGAAGAGAAGATACGAGATAAACAAGAACAGAGGCTATGAACGTGCGAAGCAGCATCCCATTTCCTTCAATGGTCCTGCGCCGGATTTTTTTGAAGGCGCACTGCTGGGCAATGGAGGACTGGGTATTGTCGTAACAACCCGCCCTGACGCTGTGATGCTCCATTTTGGACACAACAATGTATGGGATATTCGTCTCGCCGAAGAACACCGAGATGAGCTCATGACTTTCCAAGAAGTGTATAACAGGTTTGCTGCTCTGCCAGCAAATTTGCCGCGATTGACAGATCATCCGTGGTACAAACAGTATTGTGAGATGGCCGGACAAAATTACAGTAAAGCTTATCCAAAGCCCATGCCGTGCGGCTCACTGCTGCTGCGGTATGATCGGCGAAAGGCCGAAGTCATCGGCCATACCATTGATATTGCTAGTGGCCTTTGCACGATTGATTTCCTGATCGATGGCAAACCTGCGGTATTCGAACTCTTTGTAGAAGGAGAGCACGACCGGGTCTGGATGAAGGTAAGTGATGCCGCTACGGGTGCTCCGATTCCCTTATTCGAGGAGATAAAGCTGATTCCTGATCCCGAAACACCGCCTGAATTTCCTCAAGCAGCAGTCGTAATTAGCGAAATGACGAGTATACAGTCTTTCACGCAAATTTTGCCGCATGTTGAGCATCCCGTTGTTCCCTATACCACACATGAAAAAGATCGAGCTTTCCGGCTCGCTGTTAGCTCGACTGGATTAACTGCAATGAAAGAACATCCTTTGCACAATCAGACACCCGTAGTCAACGGCACTCCTCTGGGAGAACCTGAACACGGCTTTCTGGCCTGCGCAGAGCTGTGGGAAGGCCTTTATAGCGAACTCATTGACGAGGCCCACCCGCCAGGACTATCCTCCTTTAGTCAGGCTAAGGAAGAATCGAATGTAATGTGGCGTGATTATTGGAGCCGCTCCTCCGTCGCACTCGAAGATGAATTTCTGGAGCGGATCTGGTACCACAATCTTTACTTTTTTAATTGTGCCGTGAGAGAAGGCGTTACCTGTCCAGGTCTGTTCGCCAACTGGAGCTACCGAACCATCGGCGCAGACTGGCATGGGGATTACCACATGAATTACAACACACAGCAGCCATTCTGGCTCGCATTCTCCAGCAATCATCTCGACAAACATCTTCCCTACGTGGATATGGTTGATCACGTTCTTCCCGTCAGTCGTGCGTGGGCACAGGAGTATTACGGACTGAGCGGAGCTTATTTCCCCCATTCAGCCTATCCAGTTGAAATGTCCATGATGCCCTACCCGGTCCCGCACTGGGGATGGGAAATCTGTGAGACGCCTTGGACCGTGCAAAGTCTATGGTGGCACTATCTGTATTCCATGGACGAGACGTTCCTGCGTGATCGTGCATTTCAACCCATGAAGGAAGCGGTGCTGTTCATGGTCGATTACATGAATCGTCCAGAAGCACAGGGTGAACGATGGGGAGATGGTAATTATCACATTTTTCCCACGGTGGTGCCGGAGCTATATGAGATTACACCCGGCTTTGCCAAAAACAAAGACTGCCTGATTGACCTCACCCTGACGCGATTTCTGTTCAATGCGTTCACTCAGGCTTGCGTTGCCCTTGAAAGGGAGGAGTCCGAGCAGGAGCTGCTAGAGAAAGTAAAAGAGATTCTGAGCCATTTCCCTTCTTATCCCACAGCCGAATCCCGCAACGGTCCCGTCTTTGTGTCGGTGGAGGGGGAGAATCCCGATGTAGTCTATAACGTCCCGATTCCAATTACGACTGTATTTCCGGGTGAAGATCACGGGCTTCATTCGCCAGAAGAGGAATACCGGACCGCAGTAAACTCCTACCTTAATCACCGCAACGAAGGTGGGAATGAACTGGTATTCTACCATCTTGCCGGAGCCCGGCTTGGCGTGTTGGATCTGGAACGCTTCAAGCGCCAAATCCAGTATTGTCTCCTATCAAACGGTACTTGTACAGATCGGGTCTTGATGAGCGGTGGTCGCTATGCTGACACGGAGAACTTCGATTTCATGTCCCGCATGGGCATCTGGTTCGAAAATTTCTCCCTGCCTGCCGTGATCAATGAATGCCTTCTTCAAAGTTATAATGGTATCCTGCGTTTCTTCCCCAACTGGCCAAACGGTCAACAAGCAGAGTTCCACACCCTCCGTGCAGTGGGAGGCTTCCTTGTGAGTGCGGCTTTTGTGGATGGGGAGACGGACTGGATCGAGATTGAGAGCGAAGCGGGTACTGCACTTTCCTTCTATATTCCATGGGCAGAAGGGGCATTGTGCACCCTCCCTTCCGGTGAGCAATATATACTGTCTGGTCAGGTTGGCAAGATTTCAACCGTAGCAGGAGATGTTATCTCCATTGTCAAAGTGGTTTAGCTCATCTTGTAAAATGTGTCCATAAATAAGAAGCGTCCCGGACTAACCCGGGACGCTTCTTATTACCAAATTACACTTCAATTACTTGGAAGACCACAGTTCCATACGCTGAGCATATTTCTCGTTTATGATATCTTCCACATTCTCATCGCCAGCCTTCTTCATATCCTCCAGCATCTTGTCAAATACGGAGTTGGCTTCAGCTTCACTTGGAGCAATAATGGCTCTCGTAATGCTCTGATCCATAATATCCTTCACCTTCTGGGCCGTCAGTGCTTGAGGTGTTCCCCCATCCGGATTCAGGTTATCGTACTGTGCTGTATCCCATACGGAATCACCAAGACTCTTGAGGGCCAGTTCATCCACTTCACTACGTTGGAATTTGACTGCCATGTCATACGGCTGTCCATTTGGATCCAGACCATTTTTGACAAACCATAACCATTTACGAACGCCACTTTTCTTCACCGTATCATCCCAATTATCCTTGAAGCTTTGCAGGAATGCAGGGTCCGGTTGTCGCTTGCCATCCACCATGGTGTATTGTTCGCCTTCCTTACCCCACAGCAGCAAATGCTGTCCTTCATCACTCGCCAGATAATTAAACAGCTTTATCGTTTCTTCCGGGTGTTTGTTGTTTTTGGTAATGGCGATTGCATCCCATCCAAGCGAACTTCTTGGGCCAAATGTGGTTTGGGCCGGATCTACACCTGGAGCAACAACCTTGTAGGCGAACAACTGATTCTTTTCCCCGCCATCCTTCTTCAGTGCCGCATTGCCGTTACCTGGGTCCCAATATGCTCCTGGGGTAGCGAATACCGCGCCAGTCGTCAGCTTTTGAATCCATGTCTGCGTTTTGCTGATCGCAAATTCCTTTTCAATCAGACCTTCTCGATATAACCGATTCATATATAACAGCATTTCACGATATTTGGGGTCCTTGACATCATATTGCAGACGTCCGTTGTTGTCATAATACGTTTTCAAACCCCACATGCCTTTGAATGTTCCCAGATTCGCGCCCATGTTCTCCCCGTTCATCGTCATGGGAATGGACTCTTTGCCATCAATCGTATTGTATTTTTCTTTGAAATTTTTCAGGAGTGCTTCAAATTCGTCTGTGGTGAGGGGCTGTGAACCATCAGCTTTGTCTGGAAGAAACTCTTCCAGCAGATTTTGTCTCATGAGCATACCGAAGACAGGGTCACTGTCGAGTCCATACCAGTTTGCGAGATAGTAGTTCTTGCCGTCTGTATAACGTGTTTTGGTCAAGGTTTCGCCATACATTTCTTTCAGATCAGAACCATACTTTTCAATTAACTCATCTAGTGGAATGAATGCACCGCTTGAAATGTACTTATCAAGGGAAGCGTCTCCCCGACTCATGACCACCACATCCGGATAGTCACCACTGGCGAGCATCAAGCTCAGTTTTTCCGTTGGATTACCTGTTGGTTGTTGGATGGAGATCTCTATGCCCGTTTTTTTGGTGATTTCCTGGGCAATTGCATCGGTAAAAGGTTCTCCTTTGGTATTGCCATCAAACCAGGTCAGCGTAATTGGCCCTTGGTCCCCATCTTTACCCGATGTATTATTCTCCCCATCATTGGAGGAGCAGCCCGCCAGCAAACCAACGACTAATGCAGCCGCAATCCCCATGGTCATCCATTTTTTTGTCTTTGTCATTGACACCCTAATTCCTCCCAATGAATAAATTCCTTTCGTGCTAGATTGAGCATTTTCAAAACGATCTTTGCCCACCCCCTTTCAGGGAAAAGCCAGCGGACAAGCCTTCCCTGCAACCGGATTATGGAATAGATTAACTTTTCACCGCTCCCAAAGTCATGCCTTTGACAAAGTATTTTTGCAGGAACGGATACACCATAACGATCGGTAAGGTGGCTACCATGGTAGCAGCCATTCGAATGGTATCGCTAGAAACAGCATTCCGTTTAGCTGAGTTGGCCAGCATTTGCGATTGTGAAATCATGCCGCCTGTCTGAAATTGATTCAAGATTTTGACGAGCACGGCTTGTAGGGTCTTCAGGTCCGAGCTGTAGGTGAACGCATAGGAATCAAACCAGGCATTCCAATGCCCAATGGCTTGAAAAAGCCCCACTGTTGCAAGTACAGGTGTTGTCAACGGCATCACAATCCGGAAAAAAATCGTCAGATCGTTAGCCCCGTCAACCCTCGCCGATTCTTCAATCTCATGGGGCAGCTGCTCCATAAAGGTACGGACAATAATCATATAGAAGACATTCATCAAACTTGGCAAAATGAACACCGAAAATGTATCGATCATGTTCAGTGCCTTAAGCACCATGTAGAACGGAATGAGTCCACCACTGAAATACATGGTGAAGATAAAGTACAGGTTCCAGCCTTTGCGACCAATGAGATTCCGCCGACTTAGCGGATACGCAAGCATCGTAATGACGAGAACCGATAGCGGTGCGCCAATCAGCGTTCGTTTGACGGTTACCCACAGCCCGTTTAAAATCTCGCTATCTTTCAAAATCTGCTGATAGCTGTCCAATGTCAAGTCCCTGGGCCACAGATAAACGCCGCCCCGTACCGTATCCTCCGCGCTGTTCAATGAAAGAACGAGTATATTCCAAAACGGAAGAAATGTAACGAGTAATACGAGAATAAGAATGAAATACACAATAATTTTGAAAATACGATCCCCGAATCTGTTCAGAATCATTACAAGCGCTCCCCTCTGTCTTTTATAATTAGAACAACGCCTGGTCGTTCACTTTTCTGGAAATCCGGTTCACGATGAGGACAAGAATAAAGGCAACAACGGATTTGAACATCCCCACGGCAGCACCGTATGAGAACATGCTGTTCTGTAGTCCGTATTTGTAAGCATAAATATCGATAACTTCGGAGTATTCAAGCACGGTATTATTTTGCAGCAGGTATTGCTGTTCAAATCCTGCATTCAAAATGCCTCCGACCGCAAGAATAGCCAATATGACAATGGTAGGGCGCATGGATGGCAGCGTAATATGCCACATTTGCTTAAATCGGCTGGCTCCGTCCACCCTGGCCGCTTCGTAAAGCTCCGGATTAATGGAAGCGATTGCGGCGAGATACATAATGGCGCTGAACCCCATCTCTTTCCACATGTTCGACAATGCGATAATCCACCAGAATAAAGGCCCGTTCTGCAAAAATGCGACTGGTTCTTTAACGATGCCCAGCAGAACCAGAATATTGTTAAGCATTCCATCCGAAGCCAGCAGCGTAATCACAATGTTGGCTGCGATAACCCATGAGATAAAATGCGGCAGATAAGAAACCGTCTGTACAAAACGTTTGAAAAATCCCTGTCTCGCTTCATTCAGCACAAGCGCGAGGATGATCGGGGCAGGAAATCCGAAGAACAGCGTCAGCAAGCTTGTCGCAAGCGTGTTACGCATAACCCGATAGAAATCCCCTGTAGTAAAGAAATACTCAAACCATTGGAAACCTACAAATTCGGCATGGAAGAACTGGTAAAAGAACGATCCCCCACCCGGCTGATAATTCGTAAACGCCATATACAGTCCAAACATCGGACCATAGGAAAATAACAATGTGGCAATGAAGGCAGGAAGCATAAGCACGAATAACCATTTTTGCTCTTTTAGTCTGCTTATCAGATTATTGCTCCTGACTGTTTTGATAGCGCTTACCTTATGCATTAAATACCCTCCCTTTTTCTATACAGCAGCATGGCCGGCCATATCTGGATTCAACTTCTCTCCTATTTATCATAAATTTGACGCCAATCGCTTGCCATAGTCGAATTCTCCGAAAGATACCGCTTTTTAAAGATGTTTTTGTAAAAAGTGAGGATTGGATTTCCATATTCACTCTGCTATGATGAACTGTGCAACGAATAATCAGTCAAGAGAGGGCTCCCGAATGCGCCAATTCTATCGAAAATACATATACATGCCTTTTGTTAACCTGAGCTTTCGTTCCAAGCTATTTATGGTATTTGTACTCGTCACCATCATTCCGATGATGCTATTGGTTTATTTTTCCTATGAACTTACCAAAACGAAACTTACCGAGCAGATCTACATCAATATGACGAACTCAACAGCTCAGATCACCAAAAATCTGGAGAATAAACTGGACAGCTATGAACATATTTCCGCCTCCATTTATTTGGATAATCGCCTTGCCAATTACCTTACAAACGAGTATCAGGATGATCCATCTTATCTGGATGTCTATAATTATATTGGCAATCGAATTGATACGGTGATGGCTGCCTACCCTGATTTTGATAGCGCATTCATTTATTCGGACAATCCATCGCTGCCCAAAGACAATTATTATATCCGGCCAATTACACCCGAAGTTCAGAACACGGAACTGTTCCACAAATTGCAACAATCCTATGGGAACATTATTCATCTCTCATCGCCGCAGACCGAGAATGGTCCCGCCATGTTCACGCTTGCCCGGCTGCTGAACAACAATAGTAATCAGTATCCCTACGGCATGCTGGTCTTTCAAATTTCCGAGTCTGTCATCTATTCTCTTATGGAAAAAGAAGCAGGCGGTAAGGATATCTTTATCATCAATGACAAAGGTATTATTTTATCTTCAGCAGACAAGCAGTTAATCAACACAAGCTTGCCCAAATTGCTTCATCAGAATTTTGACGAAACGCCTTCAGGCAGATTTGATACAACGTACCAAGGCGTGAAAGCTCTGGCCGTTTATAATACGCTCAAAAACGGCTGGAAAACGGTATCCATCTTCCCTTACGACAGTATTATCAAAGATGCCAAATCTCTCTCTCAGCTTATTATCAAAATTTCACTGGGCTTCATCGGTGTGGCGCTGTTGCTCATTTATATTACCGCATCGCTGTTCAGCAAACGCATCAGGACGTTAATACGGATGATTCGACGCATTGAACGGGGGGATTTCAATCCTACCCATGAGGAACAAATGGGCAATGATGAGATAGGACAGCTTCACTTTGCATTCGAACAGATGACAACCCGGCTGAAAAGTCTGGTTACGGAGGTCTACCAGAAGGAGCTACAGAGCAAGGAAGCCGAGCTTGACCTGCTTCAAGCTCAGATCAATCCTCATTTTCTGTATAACACACTCGGCTCGATCTCCTCTCTGGCCGTAAAACATCAGGATCCCCAGATTCAGGATATGGTCCTTCATCTGGCCAAGTTTTATCGGATATCCCTGAATAAAGGAAAGAGCATCCTGACGATCAATGAGGAATTGAAACTGACGCAGAGCTATAATGCCATACAGCTTATTCGATTTAAAGGCAAGCTGAACATCATTTACACGATAGATCAATCGATCCTGCCCTACTCGACCGTGAAGCTTGCGTTACAACCTTTTGTGGAGAATGCAGTCATTCACGCTCTTTGGAATCAGGATCGGCCCCTAAATATTCATATCAAAGGCGTCATCGAGAACAACAGTATTATTTTATCTGTTATAGACGATGGAATGGGCATGCGGCGTGAGACGCTTCAGTCTTTGTTTGAAGAAAAAGAAGGACGAGGCTATGGCATTTCAAATGTGGATCGGAGAATTAAGCTGAAATTCGGTGAATATTACGGTGTTAAAGTGTATAGCAAACTAGGCATGGGAACCACGGTCCAAATTCGTCTGCCACAAAAAGAGATCCAATAAAAAAGGAGTGCAATGCAGCCACTATTGGCTTGCAAAGCACTCCTTTTAAACCATTCTACAGCATCCTTTATACCTGCTCACGGATACGATACACCAGGCTGTCGAAATCGCCGCGTAGAGGCAATTCCACCCCGATGTTCATCAGCGCACGGCCACTGACCGATAATCCCAGCTCTTCAATGAGATAGATCTTGTCAGCCTGAAGACCTGCCAAACGCAGTCTAGGCAACGGTTCACCCAGCTTCTGCGAGTGAAGAAAAGCGAACAGCACATGGTCACTTGCGGCAGTATTACTGTACTGGACAGCCGTAACCCCCTTATGACGAAGCGCAGTCAGGCGGAATTGTCTGCCGAATTGCACGAGGTGGCGAATGGCTTTGTACTGTCCGATGAATTCCCCGGACTGCTCGATCCATTCATCACTCCACTCGTTCAGATTGGAGCCAATACCAAGCGTACCCATCATTGCACTGTGGAAACGATACTTCAGGGAGACGTTTCGACCGTTCATTCCTGTAGGTGACTCGGTTACCCAACAGGTCATCATACGTGGTGCATACGTATAGGAGAAGCCTTCCTGAATGCTCAGACGGTCGAACGCATCCGTATTGTCACTCGGCCAGGATTGGTCCGCATAACGGAAGATGCCCAGATCAATCCGCGAGCCACCTCCTGCGCAAGTCTCAAACTCCACATCCGGGAACTTGGCTCTCAGCTGTGCCCATATATCATAGAGACTCTGGACATGCCTTACCCATACTTCTTTCTGGCGGTTAATCGGGTGCCCCTTCATACCAGGCTCCGTGATGGTCCGATTCATGTCCCATTTAATGAACTTAATCTCATGGTTGCCAAGCAGTTCGGTCATAAAATCGATAATGTATTGCTTAACCTCCGGCTTGGAAATATTCAGCAGCAGCTGATTGCGAAGCTCCGTACGTTCCCGGGTCTCAAAATGGTATACCCAGTCTGGATGTTCTCTATAAAGATCGCTATCCGGGTTGACCGACTCCGGCTCTACCCATATACCAAACTCCATCCCAAGTCCATGAACCCGGTCAATCAGTTCAACCAGCCCATTAGGGAACTTCTCCTTGTTCACGTTCCAGTCGCCCAACCCCGCTCGGTCGGAATGCCGCTGTCCAAACCAGCCGTCATCCACGACGAATAGCTCCACGCCCATCTTGGCTGCCCGCTCGGCAAGCGCCATTTGGTCCTGTGCGTTCACATCGAAGTAGGTTGCTTCCCAGGAGTTGTACAGCACTTTCCCGATTTCACTGCGAGGCAGTATGTAATTGTATTGATATTGATGCAAGCGGTGGCTCATTCCGCCAAAGCCTTCTGGGCTGAATCCGCCGACAAAGACAGGCGTCTCAAACGTTTCGCCCGCACCCAGCAACCATTCATTGTCAAAATCATTGATGCCACCTGTTACCCGCACATGCGTGAATGGGGTCTTCTCAGCGACAATCTTCCAGTTGCCGCTCCAGGCCAGAGCACCAAACCATACCCCGCCGCCGCTTTCTGTCGAAAGACCATCATCAATCGCAAACCATGGGTTAGCATGACCGTCCGTGAAACCTCTCCGCGATTCAAGTACCTTTTTTCCCTCTGTCAAAATGGTATTGCGCAGTTGGAATTCACCCGACCATTTCCCCGTAACATGTGTCAGGCGGTAATCCTGGAGATATGGCAAAGTCCAGGCTGCGGATTGCATGCTTTCCAGCACGATATCCTCCTGTCCCGTATTTACGATTTTGGCATAACGCTCCACCAGATCAAATTCAGGGATGACCCGATATATTAACTGCGTTTCAAGTGCATACACCTGATCCTTCAACGTGATCATCAACGTCTGTCTGCCATCCTGTTCAATGATCTCGTGACGGTCATACTTTACCTGGAGATCACGGACACCATCAGACATACGCAGCTTCAAAGATGGCTCTGTATAAGATGCTCCTCCCCAGAAGCTATACTCCTCCACCTCTCTTTCCACTTCCGCGTCAAAAGAGCTGTGGGATTGTAGATGGAGCAACGGAGCGCTGTCCTCGATGTCCACGGGGTTACCCCAATACAGATGCTGGAGGTGTTCCCTCTCATTAATTCCGAAAATGTAGGACGAATTTTGCGTCTGCATTGCAAATATACGTAGTTGTTCATTATATTGAATCGTCAAGTTTATCATCCTTTCGAGTTCCTGTTACCCTCGTGCTGTGTGTTGTGAACATACATATTATTGTAGGAAGCAGGTGTTAAATTAGCCATATCGCATTCTTACAATCCATAGGGGAAATCATCTGTCATCTCAAAGTTATGAAAATAAGGCTGCGATGCAATTCGCAGCCTTATAGCTTACTTCAAAATCAGGTTATAGATGACCTGAGCCGCCTCTGCACGGGAAGCTATCCCTTTAGGCAGGAACTGCCCTTGTTTTTGGCCTTGAACCAGTCCTAGTCGGGCTGCATCCTTCACCGAAACAGCTGCCCATGAAGAAACCTGAGCCATATCGGTAAACAAGATATCTGTAGAACCAACAGGCACTTTCCCATCATTCAGTTCGTATGCTTTCATCAGCATCACCGTAATTTCTTCACGGGTAATCTGTGCGTCCGGCTGGAAACGGGCTGCGCTTCCGCCGTTGACAATACCGGCTTGGGTCGCAATCGAGATGGGTTCCGCGTACCAGGCATCTGTCGCTACATCTGTAAATTGTACTTTCCCCGCTGCGGTCAGTCCCAGAGAATGAACGAGCATGGCAGTGAATTCAGCGCGAGTGACTGCCCGTCCTGGCTCAAATTGATCCGCGTTTGTGCCTTCGACATACAGCTTAGCTGCCAACTCCTTGATTACAGAGCTGGCCCAATGATTGGCCGGAACATCGGCAAACGTCCGATTCAATTCCAGAATGGCATACTTGCTGAAGTGGCTCACTTTAGTTGTTAATACGCCTTTCACGTAATGCGATTTGAGAAATTCCAATTTCCCATTTTCGTTAATATAATATATTCCTCCCTGTGAAGGGTCGAAGCCTTCAGCCGCTGCCAGACTTAGCGTAACTGGATGATCAAACACAGAGAGTGTTTCGGTTGCGCCAGATTTGGTTGTTGCCGAAAGGCTGAATTCAACGATTTCACCCTTAAGGGAAACCGTTGCCCGGGAAGATGACTCCACTGCAGCAACGACCTCCTTGGCCTTGCTGCCAAGTGGAACCATTTTCAAGGAAATCGTACTTTCTTCCTGCTGCCCCGCTGGTAGCTTGCTCAACAGCTGTTGGAACAAACTCGCAGGTATTTGCAGGGTTAGCTTGCCTGATTTCACTTCCAATGTATGGTTGCCGAGCTGGCGTAAAACAGCAGATGATAATTGTAGCTCCTGTGTACCCGCTTTGATATCCACTACGGCTTTCCCTGCCCCACTGTCCACTTTCAGCATATCGGCTGTAATGACCCGTTTTGCTGTATCGTTCTCCTGAGCAGTGCTGTTGCCGGAGTTTCCGCTAGTATTATTGGTATTGCCATTGTGGCCAGGGTTGCTTGGATTACCTGGGTTGCCTGGATTTCCTGGGTTGACTTGTTTTTCGGTCAATTTAACCAACTTCGATTCAGCCGGTCCAAGCGAGATGGACCATGAACCCGTGGCTGACGAAGATTCACCTGTCCACAAATCATGTAATGTATAGGATTTGGATTCATTCAATCCGGCACGACCCAAATGAATCGTTTTGTTCGCTGAACTATTGGCGTTGTAATTAAATACGGCAAGGTAATAATCATTGCCGTCTTTCAGAACAAACGTATCTGCGGCATTTGCATTCGTATTTCCTTCAAGCGGCTTGAATACTTTGCCTTTCAGCGCCACCTGAAGAACATCCGTATTATTGTACAATGCTGTCATGTATTCCTGTGCCTTGGGATCGTTCACATCATCGGAATCCATCATCACCGTACCGGCAATTACACCGGAATTCACCCGGCTGCGGGCTTCCTCCAGGGTTGAAGCACTGCTTAATGCCAAATGATCTGGGTCTGTATAAGAATAGATCGTTCCATTTTGCCAGAAACCATATGTCAATGAATTGAGCATGTACTCCGTCTCATTGATTTTGCCATAGGTGTCACAAGAGATCCGTCTGCTATGCGCATACTGACTTGGAAAGATCGGTGCAATGGACGCACTAATAAACATTTTTCCATCCAATCGCTCTTCAACATAACGCATCCCTTCATTGTAAGCCTGGATTCCTGTCGTCACCGTTGTATCATAATGCTGGCCTTCCAGTGAGCCATGGGTCAGGAAGTCGAGTTTGATGAATGTGAATCCAAGTGATTTAAACTTATCCAGAAAATAATTCATGCGCATTTGACTCCCCGGATGTGTCACATCCAGTGCATATGCTCCATCCAGTGTAGGCAGAGGTTTCCCCTCAGCATCCTTAAGCACAATATCACCATACGTATATTGCCCGTTGGTACCATCTACTTTTTGGCTCATATCGTTGCCCCAATACACAAATGGTCCCCAATAGATGCCTGCATGCTGACCATTGCCCTTAATTACAGATACAGCTTGGGCAAGCTCAGCATCACTTAGATTGTCCCAGTAGGAATCCATATTAATGAATACATTGCCGTTATTGTTGAACTTCTTAAGATTGTTCTTGAAATAATTGGACACATCCACTACGTTCTGATACGAAAGCCCGCTATCATAAGCTCCCCAGCTATTCCAACCTACTGGAACACCCTGTGGCAGCTCCGGATTCAACGCCAGCGGAGGAGTAATAATCGCATTGGCTTTTCCGTATTCCTCAAGTCCTGTACGGTAGTCACTGAAACCACCTACCATAATCAGCGGTGAGGACAGTTCAGTACCAGTCAGGCTGCCATGTGGCTGGGTATCGCGAGTAACGTCACTCGCTGCACCACCATACACAGCAAATTCATTCAGACGATTAGCTGAGCCTTTCCAGTCAATACCTGTCTTCCATGTGTCATGGGTTACTGAACCGATCACAAGACCGTTACGTGTTGAGTTATTGAATACCGTTGTCATTTCGTAACTGGTATCCGCCCGGTTCATCGTTTGAGATTTATAGCGAATCCATGCATCGTTATCAAAAGGCACCGTAAGCACGCGGTTATCCGAGCTGACGCCGATATCCACGCCACCCGCATTTTTCACGGTAATTGGGGACATGTAATTACTCTGGATCTCTGTATCACTGATGGCGTCCAAACGGTTGAGGAAATAAGACTTATCTTCATAAAACCGATAGACCTGCTTCAGGGTTGGTTTGCCAGTTGACGTATGAACAAAGTTCAACTCAATGCCTTTGCCGAATCCATCCTGAATCTCCAGCGGTGCTCCACCGCTCGCATGACTCTCATAACCTTTGGTTTCCAAAAGGCTCTCGCCAAGTTTAATGCTGCTGAAAATCCCCCGCATCTTCTGCCCTTCTGCCCAGCTATAGCCGACGAATCCAGTCTGGGTATTATAAGACACTTCGTATTGTCCATTCGATACCAGAAGACCATGAGTGTAATCAGTCACCGTGATATCCCCGTATTGTTGCGAGTCACCCGGTGTCCCCAGATCGTCATCTCCTTCACCTGGATTTTCGGGTTCTGTCTCTATCGCAGGCTCGACGATAATCCGGTCCAGATCGGGAGAATAGCCATTGTTGTCGGAAAAGGTAATCGTATTCTCGCCTTCAGTTAATGGGAGTGTAAGATCATACGTACCTACCGTATCCCAATCCGGGGTTTTGGGCAGGTCGTGGTACTGCTCTTCCCCACCATTTACATGGACATAGAAACTCCGCGGATCACCTGAAAAATAATCTACCTTAACGCGGTAATCACCTGTCATGGGGGCTATAATTTTATTGAACGTCAAAGAGCTCCCGCCATTCAGATAGCCGACCTTTTTGCCACCTGAAGCATTCGGACTCTCTGTTACACGTGCTTCACCAGTCAGCGTATTGCCCGGATCTTCGGCTTCATAGCTAAGCGTATACGGGATGACTTCAATTCGATCAAAATCGGGGGAGTACCAATCATGATCCGAGAACGTAATGGTATTAACTCCCTTATGGAGGGAAGCTTCCGCATCATATGTGCCTACTGTATTCCAGCTTGCCGTTTTGGGCAGATCAATCATCTCATCCGTGCCATTGTTCACCTGCATATAAACAGGACGCTGGTCACCGGAGATATAAGATATCCGGATCAAATATGTACCATCTGCCGGTACAGTAACATTCGTAAATTGCAGTGAACTGTTTTTGTTCAGATCCGTTACTTTTTTTCCACCTGAACTGATACTGCTGTCCACCACCTTGGCATTGCCTTTCAGAATATTGTCGGGTGCTTCTGCTTCAATGATTGCACCATGCAAATTTTTCTTCCAGTCTTCTCCGCCCCCTTCTCCCGGGTGGCCACTGTCCAAACCGCGGATCACAATATTGTCGATGTCAGGAGAATACCAGTTGTTGTCATCAATCAGGATGGTGTTGGTACCCGCGTTCAACGGAAGAGTCACATCATACGTTCCCACCGTATCCCAATCGACTGTCTTGGGCGGTTCTTCAAATTGCTTCTCCCCGCCATTCGCACTAATATTAAACGGCCGCGAATCACCTGAAATGTAGTAAACGGAAATCTTATAATTTCCTGTCTCACTTACAGTAACATTGTTAAATTGCAATGAACTGCCTTGGTACATGCCACCAACCTTTTTGCCGCCTGAAGCCGTCGGGCTATCAGAGATTTTCGCGTTGCCAAGCAAAATATTTCCCTCGGCCTCGGCTTCATAGGTATTCATATCATCGGCGTGAGCTGTTCGGACGAACTGGCCCCCGCCAACTACCAAGCAAAAAATGATTAAGCACACCAATCCTTTTTTCATCATCCGTCCCAACATAACATGCCTCCATTTTCTTTTGATTGAGTCAGGTCTCCATATGCCTATCCTGCGGTGGTTCACAGCCATTATCTGTAATCGCTTTCATAAAGAGCTGCTAAATCCCCTCTCTCCTCCTTCCTTTCCTATATGCCTAATTGTAAAAAGGAGGAGGGGGATGTTCCATACCACAATGTTACTATTCATACAGGAAAGCCTCTTTCATTTGCCATATCATGGGTTAGTCAGAGGGAGCCTATCCAAAATCATGTTCAAGGAAAACGGGAGGATCATGATCGTTACCAGACAGCCTGTATCGTCATATACTTTTCCTGTATTCGTTGGGTGTTACGCCCTGTGTCTTCAGGAAAAGAGATATAAAATAAGATGTACTTTCATAGCCCACGTTCTGCGCGATATCGTGAATCTTGAGCGAGCCATCTGCCAGCAGTTCCCTGGCTTTATCCAGTCTGATGCGTGTCAGATAATCGTGAATGGTCATTCCTGTTTTGTCCTTAAATATGGATCTCAAATAGTTCGGTGACAAATAGACCTGATCAGACAGGCTGTTGATGGTAATCGGCTGATTGTAATTCTGATCGATGAGGGTGCGGACCTTGTGAATCAATTTTGCATTTTTGTCCATAAACCGCTCACCCAGCATACTCACCGCATCTTCCGCAGTACCGAGAATCAGATCCTCGATCTCATGCAGAGTCAGTGCATTATAGATGGAATGATACAGCTCAGCCCGCTTCGGAACAGGTTTATGAAGCTGCTCCAGCAGCTCATTAACGAGATCTATCGACCAGTCGCAGATGATTTTCTTCTTGACTCGCAGTGTTGCCAATCCCTCAATATACCCGTGCAGCTTCTGTGCGGCCCATTCAAAATCCAGTCGATTAATAGCCTCAAACCATTCCTTTTGTTCAAAAGGGGGCATATGCTCCGTATAAAACTGGTTCGAAAGTGTCTCGGCATGAATAATCGTGCCTGTACCTTCATAGAAACGCTCGTTCAAGATGGTTCGCGTCTGTTCGTACAAACAGTGAATGTTGGATAACTCGGTCTCTTGTCCGCCTACAGCAGCCGTTACCGTAAAATCCAGGGCACTACGAATAGCCTCAGCCAAGTCTTCCCACGCATAATGTCCCGGCTGCTGGGCCGCTTCCATAAATACACCGGTCTCTCCTTCCTTGTAATCCACAAAGATCGCTTTCAGGTTCTTCGCTTTGAAGAAATGATCGAGAAAAGACACCAGCCGAGCCGTACATTCCTCCAGACTTTGCTGTTCCTCTTCAGCCTCCTTGGGATCGATACTGAACAAGGCCATTGCATATCGTGTGGTCTCCGATTGACGGGTTAGACGGCTGAAACTACAAGCGAGATCAAGAGCACGATCCTCATTTTTTTCGTAAGATAACTCCTTCAGGATGTTGGCTTTGGCCGCCTCCATGGAACGGTTCTTCATTGCAACTTCGTCACAACGCTGTTTAACTTTACTGATAACGCTTTCAATTTCATTTAAATCCAAAGGTTTTAGCATATATCCCACGGCCCCTACGTTGATAGCCGATTTTACATATTGAAATTCATCGTGCCCGGTCAGAAACATCACCTGGATCGAGTCGTAGCTCTCATGTATCTTTCTCGCCAGATCAATACCGTTCATTATCGGCATCTGAACATCGGTAAGAACGATATCAGGCTGGGTGGCCTCGATCTTCTCCAAGGCCTCCCTGCCGTTACTCGCCGTTCCCATGATATAGATGCCCATCTCTTCCCAACGGATATAATCCCTCATCATCTCAAGTCCCAGCTCTTCATCGTCTACCAAAAAAATACTATACATCAACGTCCCCTCCCTTTGTCTCTTTCTGTCTCTATTATATGTTTTTCCCCCCGTGGGACCATGGTCCATATAAATGAAAGTTATTTTCAAGTATAGATCGTTATTTTACCAACTCCAGCTCGCTATTGAAATAGTAACTTTCGCCTGCTTCGGCATGAAGGATCGTTCTTTGGTTGCCCCAACAAATGGTGAATGTTCCCGGCGAGAACGTGTGAATGTTCGTAGAGGTCGGCTTTCCATTCTCCCAAACGATGTCAACCTCGGCATTCCCTTTTGCTCTCAACCCGGTTATCGAGCCGGTGCTCCATGCCTGTGGAAGCGCTGGCAGAAGGTGTATCTCGCCCGCATAACTTTGCAGCAGCATCTCTGCTAAGACCGCTGTACCGCCGAAATTCCCATCAATGACGAAAATATTACTCTCTGCTCCAGCAATTCCGGATTTGGAATAGGTGAACAGATTATCGAAGCACAGGCCGCCGATCAAATGTGAGAGGTGTTTATATGCCGTCTCTCCATCGTGCAATCTCGCAAAACCCAGTCCAAACAAAGCAGCTGTAAATTCAACATCCTCCAGCTCTTCCTGGACCATGCGGTTCTCCAGCGTTACTCGTGCTGCCGCACTGAGTTCCGGTGTATGGTCAGGTGTAATCTGATTGTCCGGATACAGCGCATACATATGAGACAAATGCCGATGCTCCGGCTGCACCTCCTCATAATCCTCCAGCCATTCCTGTAACTGGCCTTTCTTGCCGATCTGTAGAGGTGGAAGCTTGCTAATTGCTTCTTCCAGCTTGCGACCGAGTTCCTCGTCTTTATTCAAAAGTTCAACGGAATGAAGACAAAATTCGAAGAGCCTGCGCACCAGCATCTGGTCCATTGTTGTTCCCATAGACAGCTGCTGTGCCGCCTCTCTCGAATTATCGGGATAAAAATGATTCTCCGGCGAATTGGAAGGACCCGTCACCAGCCAACCGTTCCGAGGATGCTCACACATGTAGTCCAGATAGAAGGCCGCGGATTCTTTAAGTACAGGATAGGCCACATTCTCTAGGAAAACACGATCCTGACTATACTCATAATGCTCAATCAGGTGTGTAGCCAGCCATAATCCGCCTGTAACGTTCAGCCCCCATGAGGTCTCCCACCCAGGCAACGTAAAGCCCCATACATTGGAGAAGACATGAGCGACCCATCCTTCGCATCCATATACATTACGAGCCGTTTCCCTGCCCGCCTGTGCCAGATCCTCAACATACCTAAATAACGGAAGATGGCTCTCTCCAAGATTCGTAATCTCTGTGGGGTAATAATTCATCTGGGTATTCATATCAAGGTGATAATCACAGCTCCAGCCCATTCGGCACGCTTCACCATCATTCCAGATTCCCTGGAGATGGAGTGGCAGCGGTGAGTTCTCACGAGAGCCCGCAATGGTAAGATACCGTCCATATTGAAAAAATAATGCAAACAGCTGCGGATCTTCAATCCCCTCACCCTGCTCCAACAAACGAATGCGTTGGTCTGTAGCCAGACCGGATTTCCCCTTGTGCCCCAACTGTATATCTACCTTGTCATATTGCTCGCCGTAATCACGGATATGATCCTCCCTCAGCAAAGCATACCCCTTCTCCAAAGCCCTCATCAGCGTAGACTCGTTCTCTGTTGCCCACTCCTGATCTGTACGGCGATAATCTGTGCTCACACTAAAATAAATCCAGGCCTCATCCGCTCCGGTCACAGTCAATCGACCATCTCTGCTTGCGACCGTCCCCCCGGATATAACCAACTTGACCAAACCCTTGGACCATACGCCGCAAGTCCCATCACTATGTACATTTTCCGTTGCCTGTCCTTGGAATTCAAGCGTGTTGTCGTCTAAGGCTACAACCTTGAATGATTCCGTGCCCGCCTGCAAGCCAAGTGTAAAGGTTACGCTACCCGGAACTTCGCTCCAAACTCTGGAGGCGACGATATCATCGACATTGGAAGCGAAAACTTCACGTCTAATCATGATATTGTCATCCTTCCAGAACGCCCCGGCCAGCGCTTGAGTCAGATCCAGCTCACGTTGGAAAATTCCCTCTTCATCAGAATCCGAATTCTTCTTCTCAAAATCAATCACAACTTCACATAATCCAAGATGGGTACCGAAATTACGTTTCGTTGGCTGCAAATGTTGTTTGGCAAGACGATCTCCTTCATCATAATCGCCGGAGAAGAAATAGCTGCGCATCTCTTCCAGTGCAGCCTTGCCTCCTTCGGAAGGATGCTCCGGGTCAATCCGCCCCGACCAGAAGGTAACCTCGCTCATACTCCATACCTCACGATGCGATGACGCCATAACAACTGCCCCTATTCTTCCATTGCCCAGCGGCAGGCCTTGAGACCAATCCGCTGCAGGGGTTGAATACCACAAAGTAAAATCGTTCATATCATGTCCTCCAGTCCAATAATAAATTTCTTTAGAAATACACTCATTCCCAAAATAGACAAACGCGCGATCTGTGAGATACAAAAGCGCGCGTTTGACTTTGTTTTTTTATATCCTATAACCGTTCACAGCTCTGGGTTGTCATGTCGCCCAGTCAGTTTCCCTTCACGGTCAATCTGAAGATTTTGGATTCCGCCGGTTCCAGCGAGACCGTAAGCTCTCCAGACGTTTCCCCCTGTGAACCTTCCCACAGATCCTGTAAGCGGTATACGGCATTGGCGTTTAGCCCGGCCCGCTCCAGCGAGATGGATTTAACCACTGCTTGTTCAGCATCAAAGTTGAAGACAGCAAGATAGAAACTCTTCTCTTCCGGCGATTCAAGGACAAACACATCAGAAGACAGTTTCCCATAA
Organism: Paenibacillus sp. FSL W7-1088; assembly: GCF_037969855.1. Classification (NCBI taxonomy): domain Bacteria; kingdom Bacillati; phylum Bacillota; class Bacilli; order Caryophanales; family Paenibacillaceae; genus Paenibacillus; species Paenibacillus sp. FSL W7-1088. The sequence goes on along the minus strand of NZ_CP150216.1, from coordinate 2,381,419 downwards.
TCACCTTCAACTGGACGGAAGGTTTTCCCCATACGAGCAACGTTCAAAATATCCTTGTTGCCAAGCCATTCTTTTGCTCGTTCGGCAGCTTCCTCTTTACGGAAGTCATCCCCGAGCAGGAGCACCGTACCAGCAATAACTGAAGCGGTCAGACGACTGCGGCCTTCATGCCAGCCGGTAGCTTCCTGGTTGAAGCTCTTGTATAACACGGAATGATCCGGATCATTGTAGCGATAAAGTGTGTTGCTCATCCACCAGCCGTGTGTCAGCGAGTTCAGCATATATTCCGTATCTGCAAGTGTACCGAAGACATCACAGGAAATACGACGGCTGTGGGCAAATGCATATGGAAATAATGGAGCGATGGACAAGTTTATGAAAAATGGACGTCCGATTACTTCTGGTGAGATCTTATGCTGCAAATAAGACATGCCATAGTGATAAGCCGCGATCCCTGTAGTAATATCCGGATTGTGGTGCTGTCCTTCCAGCGAGCCATGTGCCAAGAAATCCAGTTTGATATATTCGAAACCTTCCGCGATGAATTTATCCGTGAACCAGTCAATTCTTTGCAGGTTGCCGGGATGTGTCGGGTCTATTGCCAGACCACCGTCTACATCTGGCAAAATTTCGCCCTCACTGTCACGCAGCAGAATATCTGCATAGGTGTATTTGCCGTTCGTTCCTTCGACCGCCTGACCGAACTGATCAGGCCCGCCCCAGAAGGCAAATGGGGTCCAGTACGTTCCCGCTCTATGTCCATTTTGCCGCACCCGGTCCAGCGCGCTCTTCATCTCTTCCGGCGTAAAATTGTCCCAGAAAGCATCAAAGTTGATGTATAACGTTTCCTCATTCTCGAATCCAAGCGGCTGTACTTCATTTTTCAGAAAATCGCTGGTCGCTGTATACAGATCATAGTCCAGATCACTCATGGCCGCAGACCAGCTGTTCCATCCGATCGGGACACCGCCCTCCCAAGGCAATTGAGCCTCAATCCAGGTATTCGCCTGACCGTAGGCTTCAAGACCTTCACGGTAGTCTTCATAGAACCCGACGAATACCAATGGGGATTCCACTCTTTTTCCCTTCACATAACCATGAGGCTGGGAATCGCGAGTCAGTTCACTCACGGCACCGCCGTACAGATCAAGTCCCTCGATATGTCCGCTTTTTTCGCTTTGGATGCGAATCCCTGTTTTCCATACCTTATGCGTAAGGGAACCCATCACAATTCCCCGGCGGCTGTCAGGCGCGAACAAGGCTGTCGCCTCGTAACTCTCCACATCAAGCGGCGGCTTAACGACCGTATATCTGACCCATTTATCGTTATCAAACGGAACACGCAGAATGCTTGGTTCATCCTGGCCGGATTCTCCGCCGAGCGATATGGTTTTGGATTGGATGACAGCCATGCGATTCGCCTTAAGTTCTTCATCACCGACTATAGCGGTCTGCACCAGTACATATGGTGAAGATTCATACATATAGAAATGCTGCTCCAGTTGCGGCAGCAGCGAAGCTTTATGCAGAACCACCAAGCGGATGCCTTTTCCAAAACCTTCTCGAACAATATCTTCCTGTGCCGTCAGCTCATGGTTCTGATAATGATCCGTGCTGTATTCCCGGCCCTGCCAGCGAAAAGCACTACGAATGCCCTTTACATGGGAAGAATGGTTGCCGATAAAGGACACTTCACCATTTTCAAGATTGATCTCCAGGCTCACGTGGCCATTTGTAACGCTTACAAGATTAACATTCTGTTGCTGCACTTGTACGGCTGTATCGCTAGTTAGCATCATATGCCTCCTTATTGTTGCATGCTGTGCCCTGAGCGGAGCTGGTTAGGTCTCTCCTGCCCAAGTCTGCCCTCATTATAAAGACCGAATAGAGCATTTTCCATGCAACGATCTTCCGATCCATAACGCGATTTAACTCAACTTTACCCTGTAGGTACGTCCTGCAGATGTAGGGAAGCTTATGATATTTGAATGGGTTTCCTCCGTTTCAAGCACGCTGCCGTCAAGCGTTACCACAACTGGGCCTTCACCTCTAAGCACGCAGTCCCGGCCCAGATGAGAAGTGATGTACGCTTCTACGAGTTGTCCGTTGTCCCACCGGATACTGACCTCAAATCCACCTCGGGCACGCAGGCCGGAAACGTTGCCCTGCTGCCAAGCATCCGGCAGTGCAGGTAGTAGTTCCATATATGGACGGTGAGATTGCAGCAGCATCTCGGCTATACCGGCAGAAGCTGCGAAGTTGCCGTCGATCTGAAACGGAGGATGTGCGCCCAGAAGATTCGGATATACACCGCCATGGTTATATTGCTCCGACGCTCCATCTCTGACCAGGCGCAGCATGTTGGAGAGCAGACGCAGGGAACGATTTCCTTCCCTGAAACGACTCCAAAGCGCAACACGCCATCCTAGGCTCCAACCCGTGCTTTCGTCTCCCCGCCGTTCAAGGGAGGTTCTGGCAGCGACAAACAACTCCGGTGTCTCCTCGTCCGAAAGCTGTCGACCCGGATACACGCCTACCAGATGCGAAGTATGCCGATGGTAAATGTCCTCATCCTCATAGTCCTTCGACCATTCCTGCAATTGACCATATTTCCCGACTTGCAGCGGCAGAAGACGTTCGCGGATGCTTACCAGTTCTTTTCTGAAATCCAGGTCCGTTCCAAGTATTTCCGAGGCTTCAATACAGTTGGTGAACAACTCCCAGATTAATGAGATATCCATGGTTGAACCCGGACTGACCGCTGCTACACCTTCCGCTGTCCGGAATTTATGCTCCGGCGAAGTCGAAGGTGAAGTCACAAGGTTACCGCTACCATCGTCAATGAGCCAGTCCAGTGCGAACAGCGCAGCTTCCTTCATCACTGGATAAGCGGAATTCCGCAAATACGTCTCGTCTCCGCTGAAGGCATAATGCTCCCATACATGCTGAGTCAGCCAAATACCGCCCATCGGCCAGAAGGCCCAGCTGGGATCACCGTCACCATAATTGCCTACCGGTGCCGTCTGTCCCCAGATATCCGTATTATGATGCGTGGTCCAGCCATGAGTGCCATAGTTGACCTGTGCAGTCTCAACACCCTTCTTCGCCAAATGGCTGATCAAGTCCAGCAAGGGCTCATGGCATTCAGCCAAATTGCATATTTCAGCCGGCCAATAGTTCATTTCAGTATTAATATTCAGCGTGTAATTGCTGCTCCAGGGAGGACGAGTTACTGCATTCCAGATGCCCTGAAGATTTGCAGCCTGCGTTCCCGGACGGGAGCTTGCGATCAGCAGGTAACGCCCATAATGAAAGAGAAGCTCCACAAGCCCCGGATCCTCCGCCCCATAGGTCGTAATCCGCTGTTCAGTGGACATCTGCTCCGGAGCAGGTGAGTTTCCAAGCTGAAGCTTCACCCGATCGAACAGCACACGGTAATCCGTAATATGTGAGTCAAGCAGGCTGTCATATGGCTTGGCTACCGCCTCATCCAGAAATGAACTTGCAATGAAGGAAGCATCTTTTCCCTCGACTCCCGGAATAGCATCCATACCATTAAAACTGGTAGCCGCACTGAAATAAAAGGTTGCTGTTGTCGCACCCAACACATGAATTCCTCTGCCATCCACCGTTACCTGTCCATCCTCTGTCTTTACCGCTAGCTGTCCTTCAAAGGTCATGCCCTTGTTATTTTCGGGGTCACCGTATCGGATCGGGTCGTCGCTTGCAACGTAGCTGGGCTCGACATGCTCCGGGGCTGTTCCTTCCAGAACAAAGCGATCTTCCCTAAACCCAGTCATATGTCTAAGTGGGCTATCCAACGACGCATGTACATTCAGCGCACCTTCCACACTTGCTGCCAGTCGCAGTACAAGAACCTGGTCAGGATGCGATGCAAACATTTCACGGGTATAAATAACATGGCCAATCTGATATTCAAGGCTGTGCACTGCATTTTCTATATCCAGCGTCCGCTTGTAGGAATGGCAGATGTTCCCGTGTTCAAAACGCAGAAGCAAATCTCCGAAAGGCAGATACGATTGGGTGTACGGGCCCATCATCTCTTTGGTCAGCGTGTCTGCTTCCGTATAACGTTCCTCCTGTAACAACTTGCGAACCTTTGGCAGAGCGTCCTTTGCGCCAGGGTTGTTGCCGTTCTTCGGATAACCGGACCACAGCGTGTCCTCATTCAAGCTGATTTTCTCCTGCTCCACCCCACCAAAGATCATGCCCCCAAGACGGCCATTACCTAGGGGAAGCCCTTCCGTCCATACATGTGCAGGTTTGTCATATTGAAGTTTCATGTGCACTCTCCCTTAAGATTATTGAATTACTGGTTAGATCCTTCTAAAACATTAGTGAACGTATTATCCGCTATGTCAAGCTCGCTGCAAGCGATTACATAAACTGCTTCTTCAACGCAGGATAACTTTCCTGTCTCGCTGGTAGAAATTATTTGATTTGACTTGAACACTAGCCCGCGAGTGGATTTGGCGCTTACAATTTGGACATCTCCACTGGTTTCGAAACGGTTATTCAGGATAACGACCTGTCGGTGAACGGGAGCGTTCTCATCCACCTCCACATTCTCCGGGGATATGAATATCACGGGATGCTCACTGCCGCCACATTCAATAAAATGGTTATCGGTGATCGTTACATCTTCCACCCTTCCGGACTCATACCAGGACTCGGCATCCACCGCAATCAAAATAGCATTCATAGACATCCGTTCAAATGTATTCCCGGTAATCAGCACTTTCCGACGGGTCGTTACGAGTATGCCTCGTGTTGGTACTCGGGCAAAATGATTATTTGTAATGTCCACCTCAGGTGTCCAGGTTACATTCTCAATGACATCATGGCTGCCAATACCGTCCGGCACTGGATGAGCAAGAGTCAGTAAAAGCTCACGAGCACTTAAACGCTCAACCGCAACCACATTGTTGGAAGCGTAGGTCGTCAACGAACCGGAACGGACCAATTCGATCTCATCACCAGGATAAAACGCGGGAAGCCCATACGTCTGGGGATGCATGAATCGAACCTTCACACAATTCACTGCCGGCTGATCTACAATTCGTAAATAGGTACCGTGGACATTGACAGGATCATCATGCGAACCGGAAAAATAGCTGTCCCTTACGGTAACTTTACCTCTACAGCTGGAGATGTGCAGAAAATCCGCAAAGCCGGCAACCGTCCGTTCCGTTTCAGTGCGGGGAGCCAGGTTCATCCGTGAGAAGGTCAGATTTGTGCTGAATTGGCCAACGACACCGAGTCCATGCAAAAAATGCAGACTCACGTCCCTCCACGTTATATCCGAGCATTCGGTCATAAAAGCTCCAACTTGATCACGAATGCCATCGCGGTTTTGTAGTACATGACCCGGGACCACATCAGGTTGAAAATCAAAATGCAAACGGATGGTCATCGGCTCAAGCTCTTCCACAGATTGGGCCAATTCCAGCCAATTGTCGATTCGCCAGGTTGTATTCCGCAATGGATCATAGGTTTGCATGGGACCTTCCGCAAAACTCCAGCCTTCACCGAGCCAGATTAGCTTGTTGTCCCGAATCTGATAACGGGATTCGGGGTGAATCCGGGCATCGAAATAATGCTTTCCGCTGGAGATAATCGTCATCTCGGTCACCGTCGGCTGGTGATAGTCTGTACGCAGATTGCGAATCTCTACATTCATGCAATTGTCCAGCAAGAACAGGGTCTGTTTGCCGTGGAAAATAAACAGGGAACCGTTGCCCTCCAGTGTTACATCGTTCATCCCTTTCAGCAAAATGGCAATGGTCTTGGTTACGTCTGGGTTCTCTTCTTCACTCGTCGTGTTGGAGATATAATAAGGCGCCCGAATCGCCTCCTCCGGGTAGAAATGATACCTGCCTCTTGCACAGTCCAGCACCACCGGACCAGGGATTTCGGCCGCCGCCTGAATGGCACGAGCCATGGCTGGCTGGGTGTCCAGCTCAGAGTCCGGCACAGCGCCATAATCCGTCAGTCTTATCGTCGTGGAATTCGTGATATGTTCTTGTTCAGTCACAGGAATGTTGATCCCACCCTTCTTGGTATGTAACGCATCCATTGCCTATCCTCGATTAGCACATTTACTCCATCATCATACTTCTCTTCTGCCTAAATACAAGGAAAATCAGGTGCCGGTACATCATAGGCACCTGATTCCGATATCCCTGTTAATTACTTGCTTGTGTCATATGCTTTTTGCAAAATTTCCAGATAACGATCGAGCTTCAGGTTCTGTAAACCTTTCACATAAGCATCCCAGTCCTTATTCAAATCCTTGTTGCCTGTGATGAATTGTAATTCATTTTGCTCAATGTAGTTTCTAATATTGGTTTGCAGCAAGCTGGCTTCATCAATTTCGTTTGGATCAATCCAGACGGACCAGATCGGGAACAACTCTTTGGGCTCATGCCCTTCGTACAACAGCGATGCATCATATAATCTGCGCTCATAACCATTGGATGCATAAATATCTGTGCCCTGTACGAATGTATCACGGTATTCTTTTGGCATATAGAAGTGAGCCATGCCGCTCCAGCCCGCATTACGTGGTGCCTCACCTTCAGCCATAGGGATTTGTTTCACTACAGGTTTAACGTCTTTACCCAGTGCCACATCACCATCCACCGGATCAGTCCAGTCAATCCCCTTCATACCGCTCGCACCGTTCGTTTGACCTTCTGGTGTGAACATGTAGTCAACCATTTTGATCAGGGCAATCTGCGCTTCTTCACTTGCCTTGTTTGTAATTACAAATTTTGCTCCTGGAGATACACCGCCCGCATCATGCGTCGCATAGGACACACCCTGTGGTCCAGAAATCGGAGGCAGCGGGTTATAGTGCGCCGAACGAGTATTGCCTTCGTCAATGTTTACGAAGATCGCGGGATGCATAGCTGCACCGGCACCCAGAATTTCAGCGTCAGCATTCTCACCGATTTTCTTGAATGCTTCTGCGTTTTGTGTGAATGCACCAGGGTCAATCAGACCTGCATCAAAGAGGGACTTGATGTAAGTCAATCCTTCTTTCCATTCAGGTGTAATTGCCGCAGATTGAACTTTTCCATTTTCCATTTGCAGGTAGTTCCGGTCATCGTCATAGACAAATGCATTCATCAGGAAAGGAATAATTCGTACGCCAAACTCCTCTATGGAACCACTCAGCGGTACCTCATCTGCTTTGCCGTTTCCGTTCGGGTCCTGCGTTTTGAAAGCTTGCAGCACGTTTTTGAATTCTTCGGTCGTCTTTGGCATTTCCAGATTCAGCTTTTTCAGCCACTCGGTATTAATCCACATCTTGCTCGGATAGGAGCAGTGGAAACATTCTGTATACGCAACAAGTCCATAGATATTACCATCAGGCGCTGTATTAAGCGTTTTCAAATTAGGGTTTTTCTCCATGGCCGCTTTGATGTTGGGAGCGTATTGATCAATGAGATCGTTCAAAGGAACGAGCACACCCTGCTTGCCATACTTCAGCAGATCTGCTTGAGAGAATTGGTCTATATAGTGGGTCAGCAGATAGGCATCGGGATAGTCGCCGCTTGCAAGTGAGATTTGGCGCTTTTCCTTGGCTCCATCCGATGGATTGATCTCCCAATTGAATTTGATATTGAATTTGTCTTCCACAAATGCTGTAAATTTATTGGTCGGAATATCAATGCTGGAATCCTGAACCGCGAACACGCTGATATTCACCTTGCCGCCCTCTTCCGAGCTTCCCGGTTGTGCTGTAGATGAGCTGCCATTGGAACACCCGCTCATGACAACTGTGAATGCCACTACCAGCATCAATAACGTTACCATACTTTTCTTCAAATCTGATCACTCCCTTTTTGTAGTTTACCAGTTGAGACGATGGTACCTTGCGTATGAACTGTCTATATCTTCTTTCTCCATACACCGAATCTAAGGATCAACCCTTAACGGAGCCTACCAGCATCCCCTGTACAAAATGACGCTGTACAAATGGATAGATGACAAGTACAGGCAAAGTGGCAACCACAATTAACGAATATTTTAACAGTTCGGTAAGCTGCTGTCTTTCCACCATTTTCGCCACGTCCATGGCACCCGAACCGTTGTTTTGAATGATGATACTTCGCAAGATGAGTTGCAGCGGGAAAAGGTCTGCCGATTTGAGATAGATCAGAGCATCAAAGTACGCATTCCACTGCCCCACTGCATACATGAGAACCAGCACGGCGATAATCGGCTTCGATAACGGGAGTACAACACTCCAGATAAATCGCATATCACTACAGCCGTCAATTTCACTAGCTTCCAGAAGCTCCCCTGGAATAGAAGATTGAAAGAACGAACGAGCAATAATAACCTGCCATACCCAGATTGCATTCGGGATCAGTAACGCCCAGCGGGTATCAATCAGATGAAGCTGCTTCACCACCATATAAGTCGGAATCAGCCCTCCACTGAAAATCATGGTGAAGGTGATGATCATCATCAGGGTGTTTCTGCCGAAAAAAGTTTTGCGTGACAACGGATAGGCGATCATGATGGTCAACGCTACACTGATCAGCGTACCAGCGGCCGTATAGAAAATGGAGTTACCGTAGCCGATGAGAATTTCAGGTGTATTAAATAAAGCCTTGTAACCGTTGAAGGAAATATCTACAGGCCATAGCCATACCCGGCCGGAAGTTACTGCTGCCGGACTGCTAATTGAACTGCTGACGATAAATATCAGGGGGTAAATAACCACCAGCGCCACGAGACTGAGCAAAATGTAGATTGTAATCAGAAACGTTTTGTCGACGGCGGACTCTTTAATTTTGGTTTGAACGTTTGCAGCCATAGGTGAACTCCTTTCCTACCAAATGCTATTCTTAGTAACTCTCTTCGCCAAACCATTCACCGTAACCAGTAAGACCAGATTGATCAGTGAGTTGAACAGCCCTACGGCAGTTGCAAAGCTATAGTTGGCATTCAACAGGCCGACTCGGTAGACATAAGTTGCAATGATTTCAGAATTAGCCAGATTGAGCGGATTTTGTAGCAGGTAGACTTTCTCAAAGCCAATCGCCATGACATTTCCGACATTCAGGATCAAAATAATGACAATGGTTGGCACCAGCCCTGGCAGATCCACGTGACGGATTTTTTGAAAACGCGAGGCCCCATCAACTTTGGCCGCTTCGTACAATGTGGGATCGATTCCGGCAAGCGCTGCCAAATAAATAACCGCACTGTAGCCCGCAGTCTGCCAAATGTCAGACCAGACGTAAATTGAGCGGAACATACCTGGCTCACCCAGAAAATTCACGGAATCCAACCCAAAGAAGTTCATGGCGATGTTCACAAATCCAAGCCGTGGTGCCAGGAACAGCATAATCATAGACACCATCACGACTGTTGAGATGAAATAGGGAGCAAAAGATACAAGCTGAACAAACTTCTTGAACTTGGCTCCGCGCACCTCGTTAATCATGAGTGCGAGCACAATCGGAATTGGAAATCCGGCCAACACTAAATAACCGCTAAGCAAAATGGTGTTCTTCACCAGGGTCCAGAATAATGGATTCTCAAAGAACAGACGAAAGTTTTGGAAACCAACCCAATCACTTCCCCATATTCCCTTGATGACGTTATAGTCCTTAAAGGCAAGAACCGCATTGATCATCGGATAATATTTGAAGATGAGAAAAAATAGCAAGGGCGGAATCACCAGTAGATGTAACTGCCAGTGCTTCATCATTCTTTTGCGGGCATTGGTCAGAAAACCAGGTGCCTTCGGCTGTGTTGATGTCTTGTGATTTAATACGATTTCCTTCTCCAGAACAATCCCCCCTTACCAGCTGTCTACTATGCGTAAATTTTGATAGCGCTTTCTTGTTTCTGATCATAGCCGATTTTAATGTCCCATAAACAGGTACACCTGCGCCATTAAACGTACAGTTATCCCGTTTTTGGGGGCACACATCCGCATCACAACAGCCATTTTCCCATTACGGAGGCCTATTCGCAAAAAAAAAGACTGCATTGTCCGGAACACGGACAACACAGCCAAAGGGTCTTCCATTCATTTAATCGTCAACCGATTGTCTATACGCACTGGGCGAAACGCCATTTAATCGTTTGAAGGCCCTCCTGAAGGAGTGAGAACTATTGTAACCTACCCGTGACGCAATTTCGTCCACCGTATAATTGCTCTCTTTTAACAAAATCACAGCCTGATCCATTCGGACTTTGATCAGGTGGTCGGAGAAATTAACACCCGTAATCTCTTTGAATAATTGAGAAATGTATTTCTCGGGCCGCTCCACATGCTCTGCCACTCGATACAGCGTCAGCTCTGTATCGGAATACATTTTCGCAGTATATTCCTTAATCTGTTTGATGATTTGAATATGGGCATCTTTCTTCTTTTTGGCAATAACGGAGCACAGCTCTTCCATAATTTCATAAAACTCGGCCTTTATCGTTTCGAGCGGCTCCGAGGAACCAATATCAATGACCCGCTGTTTCACATTCTCGATGGAGGCATATTCCGTAAACGCCTTTTGATCCAGCAACTTGAGAAAAGTCCCCTTCATTTCTCCGACAAGTTGATGCTTCATTTCCATGGACAACTCCCGCTGCTCCCTGTTCTGCACAACGATCGCATCGACAATCCGTTTGGCCTCTTCAAGTTCTCCTGCACGGATCGTGCCAATCAGCCGCTGCTCCGAATCCAGCGGGTAATAATACGTTGTATTTTCGGTTTGGGCTTCGTTGTTCCACATCATGCCTTTTTTGTTCATGTAGACTGCATATTCCAGCGCCTGATTGGCCTGATCAAAGGATAGGCTGACCTCTGTCAGCGATGTGAAGAGATTTCCGAATCCTGACTGGATGGTGATTCTGTATTCATTGAACACATACTGGGCCAGATTCTCCATGATATGCGTGATATCTTCCTTTTCACGATCCATTTCGGAGTTGGTTTCCTTCGAAAAGAACAGGACAACCACTTTGTCCGAGCCCATATCGGTCATCAGGACATCTACGCCCAGTTCAGTCAAAGCCTGCTTCAACAGTAGTCGGGAGGCATTCAGTTCATTCAGGATCTCAACGCTGTCCATACTGGCATAACCCTTAATCTGGACAATTCCTGCATATCCCGTGCCTTGATACAAATTAATATCTGCCTGTTCAGCGGCGGAAAGAATCTCATCCCGTGATTTGAATTCGCCGGAGATCAATCGCTTCAGGAAAGCATCCCTGACCAATGGAAGCTGGCGATTCAATTCGGATTCGAGCAGCTTGTTCTTGGTAAGCATATCAGCGATATTTCCACTCAAAAAGTCAAATTCATTTTTGGGAGAAGATTCATCCTTCCCAAACTGCTCTTTCATTACACTTAACAGCCGATTGATTGGAACGCTGTTGCGATAAGCCAGCACAAGTCCAACAATCAGTCCGATGAGCAGTGTGCCGCCCGTAATCAGCATCGTCATCCCCTTGATCCTGTTTGCATTCTCCATCAGGATATGACGGGGAATACCCGCTTGGTATACCCAGCCGTTCTTTTCGGATCTTGTAGTGATTACGAGATCATCCCCATAGAACTGGCTGACTCTACTTGGGTCAAAATGAGCGTCCGAGGCCATTTTCACCATCTCGGGCTCGGAGCTCCCTTGCAGCGCAATGGTATTTCCCTCCGCATCGCTGATATGAACCCAGCCACCGTATCGGTCATTCAGGCTGGACAACAGACCGAGAATCATTTTCTCATCAATGATTACAACGGCGACAGCCGGTGAAGAATCATTGAAGCTGTCCAGAGGCAATGACTGCATATATGTGATTACGGAAGTCTGCTTCCCCCTACTAACATAGGAACTGAGCGGTTTAATCTCACTCCGGTGGGTCTTCCGCAACACGTCCTTCATCCATTCTTCCAACGAAAGATCGTTATAACGAAAATCAGTGTAATAGTGATTCGGTCGGTAAGAAGAGCCCGGGGTCAAAATTAGATTGTAATTCGCAAGATAAATATAATAATTTTGCAGAAAATCATTGGTCTGTCCAAAGGTCAACACATTCTCCATCGTTCTCCATATCCCATATACGTTGGTTTCGTTGTCCTTTTCATTCATCAGAACGTTCAATTCCTGATTGACCGCAAGCTGTCGGGTGAAGCCTTCCACTTCCGCCATGCGGCCCTCCAATATTTCCTGGCTTTTCTGAAGTTGGGTCACACTATTCTCAATGGAAATGGACTGTGTTACGGAGATGGACGTCAGATAAGACATATAACCGCCAATGCTGGGTATCACCAAAATGATCACGTAGGAAATTAAAAATTTACGAAAAACACTGGAATATTTAATGGGTAACCCTCCTCCCCCTCTTTGAGGTATTGGTAGCGTTATCAAAGATAATAATATTTTTCGGCTTAGTCAATTGTTTTATCTCATTCTTCAATCGTATTTCATTCGGGAATGAATAAAAGGCAACGATAAAAAGACGATTATCATTGCTTTTTTTACATTTCCGAAATTCTTTGATTTTGAAATAATCCACAACTCCAAAAACCTGTTTTTCTGTACAATAAGCCTCGCTCCTTTTCCATAAATCCTTAACATTCAGAAAAAAAGGGGCCCAGATGGCCCCCAATCCTAGTTTACATCATTTCTTCTTTGGTTCTTCCCCCTCTGATCGGGCTTTTACAATCTGATCAGTGGATGCTGCTTCAATATCGCCAAAGGCCCAGTGTGTGGAAGGAACATCCTTCCACTGCGGCTGCGAAACGTTCGTGAGCGGTGCTCTGCCCAAAGCTCTGTTGATTGCTACAACGGCTTCGGCTCTTGTCAGTAAGGCATTCGGTCTAAAGGTTCCATCATTATAGCCTTTCAAAATACCTGCACTTTTCGCTTTCAAAATGGCATCCTTGGCCCAATGGCTACCGATATCCGAGAAACCATCCCCTGAAATCTCGGAAGCCGGACCAAGAAGGGACACAAGAGTGGCCATCTCCGCACGAGTCAATGACTGATTTGGCTTAAACGTGCCATCCTTGTAGCCATTCATCAGCCCCATCTTGCTTACCTTAGCAATGGCGTCGGCTCCCCAATATTCAGATTTAACGTCACTGAATGCAACAGCAGATCCCGTGGCTTCTTTCTCAGATACCAATGCGACTATGGTTGCCATCTCTGCACGGGTGAGCTTGTTATCTGGCTTGAACAAACCGCCCGGATATCCTTGAATATACGCCTTGTACGGAATATCCTGACCATCATCCGTTCCTGTTGTCCCGTCAGTAGTTCCGGATTCAGGAGTTGGCGCTGGCACAGACGTGTCTGAAGGCTGGACGACTGGAGTCGATGGCCCGCCTGGATTGGATGGACCACCTGGATTCGACGGATTCGACGGATTCGTTGGTTCACCGTTTCCGTTTCCAGTAGGGACATTAAATTTCAGTTGATCAGCCAGCATAAGCTCACCGGATTTCTTCACAACTTTGAGTGTATGCTGACCTTTTGCCAGTCCTGAGATGCTGTAAATCTCCTGCATCATTTGGCGACTCGGACTATAGGCGTTCACGGTTTGCTTCAGTTGTCCGTCGACATAAATATCTACTTCTCCCTGCTCCGGTCCAGTAGGTGTAATCAAGCTTATTCCAGTACCCTTGAAGGTGTACTCGAAGAAATCTCCATCCGCCGTCGTAGAATGTACGTCATTGAGATAATCACCGCCGAAGGAAAAACTGAGATTTAACGTTCCTACAGGCTGGGCAGCAAGATATGTTTTGCTCAGTGTAACGCGGTCGCCATTAACTGTATAATCAGTCCCTCGTGTCAGTTCATTGGAGCCGTTGGTAATGCCCTTGAAGCTTCCCGCCTGGATCAGAAGCGTGACATCAATGTCAGCCTGAGCAGAAGCTAATTTGTCAAAGCTCGCATTCACCGGATTAATCATATTCGGGAGCTCAACCTTGAGCATATCAAGCAGCATAAATCTACCCGATTTCTTGACGGCCTTCAGCGTGTGCTGCCCATCAGGCAAGCCCGATATGCTGTACAGATTCTGCTGTGCCAATCGTCCGTTGCGATACGCACTGACCGTCTCCTTGAATTGACCGTCCACGTAGATATCCATATCTCCCTGTGACTGGTCTACCTCTGTGAACAGCTGGATTCCTCTTCCTCTGAACGTATATTCAAAAGAATCACCATTCGTCTCGGTATACTGCACATCATCTTTATAGTCGCCCATACCTCGCCCCGTGCTGCGGGACCATGAGCCATTGTATTTTATGGCCGGATCGTCGTTATTGATCAGGACATAACGAAGGCCCGTTGTATCTCTGATTTGAACAGCAAGAGTTTGCGGATCACCAGCGCTGAAATTGACAACAAAGTCGGTTGTTCCTACAGGCAGTTGGGTGAGATATTCTTTCTTGATGTTCAGTTTGTCATCGACCACCGTGTAGTCGTCTTCACTGAGCATTACTCCGTCATTTTCAATGCCAGTTAGTGTATTTCCGTTCAATGTGAGCGTGACAGTAATGTCCTTCTGTTGTTCTGTTGCCTTGTCAAAGTCAGCAGAAGCCGGACTAATGGTGCTGTTATGATCTCCTGTAGGAATTTCCCTTGTTACTCTAAGCGCATCCAGCAGCATATACTGGCCCGATTGTTTGACGACTTTCAAGGTATGCGAACCGTTAGTCAAACCAGCAGCGCTATACAGTACCTGTTGCACTTCTCGTTCATCACTGGTATAAGCGCTAACCGTTTCAGGCGTTCCATCGTCGAGTGTGACTATCATGTCTCCCTGTTCTTGATCCTTCTCCGTAAGCAGGTCAATGCCTGTGCCCGTGAAGGTATATTCAAAATAATCGCCGTCATTCTCAGTAAAATGTACATCTTCCTTGTAATCCCCGAAATTTCTCCCGGAACTTGAACTCCATGAACCCGTGTATTGAATATTGCTGTCATCATCATTAATGTACACCACATCGGTAACAGCAGCCGCATCAACGGAAGCAGGATTTGCTACATTTTCTGCGTTCGCGATTAGGTCATCACCGGCTTCCAAGTCAGCTACTTGCTGCGTATTCATATTGGCTGGACCAGTGGTCGTTGAGGAATCCGTAATGGCGATGCTCAGATCCTGTCTGCCATCGATTTGCTCCTTGCCTCCATTACGCTTCCAATCCCCACTATAGCGCATGCCCGTATCATCATCATTAACGGCTGATGTGCCGCTCAGTGCGGTTACCTTAAGCATCCGGGAAGCATGGGGTTCCAGTACGCCGCCACTGAATTCATGATTAAAATTCCCCAGTTCGGAATGGCTCCAGAGATCACGGACCGAAGCCGGACCTTCGAGGCCAATATCACTCCATTTCACTTTGACCTCGGCACTCCGATTGCCCAGATTGAACAGAGCTACGTTGTACGTACCATCTCCGTTATTCGCATACCATACCTGCTGTTTGGTGTCCATGGAAACGGGATGAGCTGGACGTCCGGCCTGATTGACCGCAATGACCTCATCATTCGTCAGAAGCTCCAGCCCATAGCTGTCAAGCCTGGTCAGATCATTACCTGTATAAAGCGGTGCTGAAGAGATTGCCCAGAACGTCGTCGCGGTCTTCCGCTCGTCTCTGGTCAGACCATCCATCGAGCCATTCCCGACATTCAGGGAGTCAAAATCGTTCCAGCCTCCAGGACCTGCATCACGCCACCAGATGGCTGCTATGGGGAATAAGCGTGAAATACTCGACCATTCTGTTAACCCCTTACTACTGTCGTAGGCTTCAACATCCCAATCGATCCTCCAGCCGTTCGCATACTTTTTCCAGAAGTCCACGTAATTATGGTCAAGCGCCCAGGAAAGCTCAAACCAGATATTATTTCTGTCCAGGGCTTTGGACCATGCCTCTACATCACCGCGTGCATCCCGGCTCAGGTTATTAATCCCTGATCCTGGCGTCACACTGTCGAATTTGACAAAGTTGATGCCCCACTCGCCAAGAAGATCCGCGATGGAGTCAATGTACTTCTGTGAGCAAGGGTTCGAAAAATCAATTTTGTACGTGTACGAATCCCAAGCATCCATAACAACGAGCGGTTTTACCGCAATATCCTGCATACGACATGCCCCACCCGTTCCATACACCTCAAGATTTTTTTCATAAGCGGTGATTGATAATCCCGGAATGAGATAGATCCCGATCTTCTGTCCGTTATTATGGACATAATCGATGACCTCCTGAAATCCATTTGGATAAAGAACAGTACTCGGAATAGGACGGCCGTATTCATCTTCATCACCGTTCCAGCCTGCATCAATATTAATGTATTCATATCCATGGGCTTGCAGCTTCTCGCGCATGGCATCCGACTGCTTCTTAATACTCTCGGCCGACGTCCAGTTACCCGCCCCGTCATATACCTGCATGCTGTAACTGCTCCAACCCATATACGGCTTCTGGGCCAGACTCTTATCTGCTGCTTGTGCCACATTGCCGCCTGTCGTTCCCATAATCCCGAACTGCACCACCGCAATCATGAATACCATGAAACACATTGCCATCCTTTTTCCGATTCGTTTCAAATTATCCCTACCCCCTCTGAATTTGGTCATTCAAATCCCTTTTGATAGCGCTTCCATACGAGAAGAGAATAGTAGATGAAGGATGCTCAGGATAGGTACATTTCGGTATTTTACGTACATTAAACCTGAAATACAGGGGCAAACCGTCACATAACGAACACTTTTCCATTTTTGGATAAATAAACAAAGATCAACTTCTTCTTTGCTCAAGTTGAAGGAATAGTTGAAAAAACATTCAGGATGAGCAACCGCTCTGATCCGTAAACAGATAAAAAAGGTTCCTAGAGTGGCAGCAATGCCATTCTAGGAACCTTTCTTCGTGTTGCACATGATGCGGTCGAGAGGACTCGAACCTCCACGGGGGTTAGCCCACACGGACCTGAACCGTGCGCGTCTGCCAATTCCGCCACGACCGCGTATATCTTATCTCCGAGAAATTATATCGCGGCGACAATAAATACTATATCATGTGCAGGTAATTAGTGTCAACAAAAAATTATCCTCTTCTCATGTGTAAAGCATTTTATAAATTAGATCTTGGAGGGCCAGTTGCCGTACCAGGCATACCCACCTCTTCTTTCCTTATCGATATCGCTGAGTTTGTATTTCACAACCCCATCACGTCCTACGAAGATTGGTTTATCCGTTCCAATTTCATAGAAACGTGCCCAAATTGGCGCTGCACCTGAATCTGCAATGAGTTGGCTGTCTCCGTTTTCTCTGACATACTTGTAACCAGTAATTTTAACTTTGTTGAACCAGGCTTCTGCCGCTTTGATGGAGGCAGTAATTTTGGAGTTAGCCGGTCTAGTTTTTAAAAACTTCACAATTGTACTGCTCTCTCCAGCACTCAGAGAAGGCACTTCATAAATCCTAGCGCCTGCAGGTTTAAGGGTACTGGAATCATGCTGCTGCCCCCATGCAGTCAGTTTACCGTTCGCTACAACCTGTGTATTGAGAATAGCCTCTACACCTTTGGCAACTGATTTTTTACTACGATCTGCAAGAGAGCTGTCGATGAATGAGAAATCTCCTTTACGTGCACCTACTTCATCCAGCATGTACATGACATTAATCATGGCATCGTCGTTGAAGGTGATGTGCTTGTGATAACCGGAGCTTTGGTATACCTGTGGCCAACCCCCATTGGAGTACTGCATATTCAGCAAAAAGTTGATTCCTTTGATGGCAGCAGCCGAATAACGCGGATCATTCGTCTTTTTGAATTCCTTGGCTAACCTTCTAATTTCTGAGTATGTAGCTTTGTTATCAATCGTAGATTTGGCCCACTCACCACTTGTTTCTTTGTAATCCTTCTTCCATCCCCCGTCTGGATGTTGATTCTTCAAAATGTCCGAGATACTTGCTGTCGTTCCAGAGGCGTCTGCAGCAGAGACCTTAGCAGCAGGCTGAAATACCATTCCGACAACGGAGAAAACCATTGTACATGCCATAACCAAAGATGCAAACCTTGTTTTTGCCTTCAACATAGATTAGAAACACTCCTCAATTCATTTTCTGCAAACTGTTCCCCTGCTAATCTATCCCCCTTATATTTGTTTTATAATCAAACTATTTCTTTTAATCCAATAAATGGAATGCACAAAAAGAATTCTATGCAAAAAGATGAATTTTGTCAATATTTGCAACAACATGTAACAAATTCTTTGGACAACCTATAATTATCGTCTAATTGGATGTGAGAAAGCCAATAAATTGTCCAATTTCTCTCCTTCTGAAACAGTAGTTACTTTTTTGTCATTTATTAGAACCCATCATTCGAGTTATTTCTACATAAAAAGCGATAATTCCGTTAACATTGAGATGATAAGAAGGGTTCAAGATCGGTTTGACATTTTCGCATTTATGCAATATAGTTTCAAAAGGTTACAAAAACTTAATTATTCATTTGCCGAGTTTCATGTTTGAAAACGGGGGAACCATTTTGGGTGAATTATTCTTATACATAGGAAATATAGGGAACCTTCTACCGAACCCTTAGCTAACTCCGTAGGCATCGAAGGGAGAACAACAATTTTGAAAAAGCTTATCATTTCTATTTTTGGAGCAGCAGTTCTATTTACATCCGGTGCAGCAAGCACAGAGGCAAGCAGTATTAACACCGTCGTTAACAACATGACAGGCATTCCTTACAAATGGGGCGGCACGACACTCGCCGGGTTTGATTGCTCTGGATTTATGAGATATATTTTCAACAAATATAGCATTGAATTACCACGTACTTCCCAGCAGCAAGCGAAGGCCGGAACACCGGTATCCAAAGCTAATCTGCGTACAGGTGACCTGGTATTCTTTAATACGATGGGCAATGGCATTTCTCATACAGGAGTATATATCGGGGGCGGACAGTTCGCTCATGCTTCCAGCAGTAAGGGTGTCAGCATCACCCAATTATCCAATCCATATTTCAATGATCGTTATGTAACAGCACGCCGGGTAACAGGTCAGTTTATGTATAACAAAATGCTGGGCAAAATATAAGTTTGATTGGAAATAGCGCAAAGAGGAGGCTCCGGGTGAATCCGGGACCTCCTCTTTGTTTTGGGGCTTTTGTTTACAAATCCGCTGTGCTGTAGACTTCTATACTTAATGTAGAGCCTTCTGTACTCTCATTGCACCTTGAGACAACGCATGGCCTCCGCCTACGGCTCCAGCCACAGCAACCGTCTCCATAATCTCCTGATCGGTCGCTCCTTTGGCACGCGCCTCTTCCACATGGTAAAACGTACATACCTCATTGTTTGCAAACAAACCAATGCCCAGTGCAATCAGCTGTTTGGTCTTGGCATCAATTTCCCCAGCCTGAAAACATTCTCCAGTGAACTCATGATAAGACTTCACCACAGCTGGCAGCACGTCGCTTAATTCACCAATCTGATCTTTATAGGCATGAACCTTATCATTCATCAATGTCATGGTTACCGCACATCCTCTCGGCTGATATGTTACAAGCTCTCACTGTACCTATCTTTTCACCCGAGAGGTGCAATTATGCCAAAACACCCATGGTAAATGAACCTAAAAAACGCATGTCCTATTCTTCGAGCGGACTCTTACGTGGCTCGCTGAACAACTGATACTGATAATTCCGGTCCAGCTTGACCACACGACGATTCTGACGGCGAATGAGCACCTGCTCCCCGTCCCAGGCAACCACAATGCCTGTCACATCATTGGACTGAATTTCGTCCCGTACTACCCTTACTTTTTCACCCGATAAACGCAGTGCATCCAATTCTTCATCACTGATCATATTCATGGCGCCTACTTTCCCAAAAAAATTATTTACAAAAAGAGACCTAAATGAAAAGTCATTTAGGTCTCACGTGACTGTATTGGACTGTCATGTCATTCGAAAGTATGTCCCGACTGAAAGTTACCGCTGCGCGTGCTCTTTGCTGTCGTTCTTCTCAAACCAAAAATCAAGCACTTTGGCGGACATCACACGTTCTTCAAGGTACTCCACTTGATGCGGTGTAAATTGTTCTTTCCAAGAGAAGGACAACTCTTCGCACAAGCCTACAATCGTCAGCAATTCTGACCAGGCAACGTAGCGTTTGTACCAGAAAAATTGAGGATGTTCAATCATATAGGGATAAAGGTCATCGAATTCCGTATGTTTACAATCCAGGGCACGCTCAAAATGTACTTTCGATTCCGCCAGCTTATCAATAAAAAATTGTTCTGTTGCCGGTTGGTTACCCATGGTGTTGCCTCCTCTCCCTAACATAACCCCATTATAAATGAAATCAGCGGTCATGCAAAGGCATTGTTATAAAAATAGGCACTTTTTCCTTTAAAAAGTCACAATTCGTTATCGTCAAATTGCACGGTGCCATCGTTCAAAGAACGAATACGCACCAACGCTTCAACCGGAATGCCCTGCTCACGAATGGTGCGCGCTCCGGCCTGAAAACATTTTTCGACCACGACACCGAATCCAACCAGTTCCGCACCCGAACGTTCGATAATTTTGATGACACCACGAGCGGCATCGCCATTGGCAATGATATCGTCAATAAACAAAATACGGTCATTCTCATGAATATATTCACGGGACACCATAATATCCGTTACAATCCCTTTGGTAAAAGAAGGTACTCTTTCACAGTAGGCATCGGGGTCAGCCAAAAGTGTTTTTTTGCGACGGGCAAATACCAGCGGAACACCCAGTTCATGTGCAGCAGCAAAGGCGACCGGAATCCCGGAAGACTCCACTGTAATGACCCGAGTTACACCACTTTCACGAAAACGAGCGGCAAATTCCCTTCCCATTTCCATCGTCAATGCAGGATCAATCTGGTGATTCAGCAGACCATCCAGCTTCAGCACCTGATCTGACATGACTACGCCTTCTTGTAAAATTCGTTGTTTCAATACTTCCATAATTTGACCTCCCAAGCCGTTCCTATGACGTAAAAGTATCATAGATCCCGCTATCAGTTCAAGCGAAATTGCCTTTGCTCTTGTTCAGAGCATGTTAAATGACCCTTTGCCATACTTCAATTGTCATGAGTTTGACGGGTCAAGCATACCTTGTACCATGGCACCCGCATGTCCAAACTATTCAGGGGCCTGAGAGGGGAAACGCATGAAACAGGCATTTCGGGTGCTGCAGATCGCATTTACATACATTGGAACGGTAGTTGGAGCCGGCTTTGCAACAGGGCAGGAGATATTGCAGTTTTTTACCCAGTATGGCAAATGGGCCACCATTACCATCGGCTTATCGACCATGCTCTTTGTCTGGTTAGGTACAAAAATGATGCTGATTGCCCATGATACCGGCTCGCGCTCATACGAAGATCTCAACAAACATCTATTCGGCCATAAAGCAGGAAACTGGATTACCTGGGTTACCCTTCTGATCCTCATTGGAGTAAACAGTGTCATGCTGGCAGGAGCAGGGTCGGTCTTTGTAGAGCATCTGGGACTTCATTATCAGACCGGACTGATTGTCACCCTTATCGGTACTTATCTGCTGCTTGGACGGGGCATTCAGGCCATTCTGCAAATGAACAGTATCGTAGTGCCCATGATGCTTCTGCTATCTCTGCTTATGATCATCAGCACCATAAATCATCCCGGCGCAAACCGATTTATTACATTAACCACCGACAGCAATCCAATACGGGTCTGGTTATCTCCTCTGTTGTATGCTTCATTCAACCTGGCTCTTGCCCAAGCTGTACTCGTTCCGGTGGGGAATCAGATTCGCAGCCGAAAGGTACTGAAATGGGGCGGCGTTCTGGGCGGAATTGGTGTAGGATTCATGCTTATGGCAGCCCACTTCGCCATGTCGGCCCAGATGCCTGGCATCACACAATTTGAAATTCCGATGGGCAGCATTGCCTTTCAACTTGGATGGGTAGTCCAGTCTATCTATGTATCTCTGATTTTCATGGAAATCTTCAGTACGTTTGTAGCCGATATTTATGGAATGACCCTCCAACTCAGACAGCATGTCCACGTACATCCCAAACTAATCATACTGGCCATCATGCTGCTATGTTATTCGCTCAGCCAGTTTGGATTCAGTTCCCTGCTCTCTATTCTTTACCCCATTTTCGGCAGTTTGGCACTGGTCTGGGGTGCAAAATTAGTAATGGATCGATGGGGAAGCTTTCGCGGACGCAAAAAACATCTATAACAACGTATCCTTTTGTTGCGAAACATCATTTCCCTAAACATAAAAAAGCCGCTGTTCTCACAGCGGCTTCCTTCTTTCCCTTTTCAGAAACTAGACCTGGCTCGGAAATTGTAAATACATTTTTTTCAGTTCATTGACTGATCTGCCCAAAGAGTAATGGGTTTTGGCCTTCTCACATGCCGAACGGGCAAGCTCATAACGATACGCCGGGTCAACCATCACCTTCTCCAGCGCTTCTGCCAATGCAGATGGATCTTCTGAAGGCACCAGCAAGCCATTACTGCCGTTTTCGATCTGCTCTGGTATGCCGCCAACATCTGTACCTACAAGGGCAAGACAGCTAAGCGCTGCCTCCGCAAAAACAGACCCGAACGCCTCCGCCCGCGAAGGAAGCACAAAGATATCAAAAAATGGCATGAATTCCTCGGGGTGCAGCGTGTAACCATAAAAAATAGTCTCATTATAAATGCCCAGCCGTTGGGCCAATTCTTCCAAGTCCGGACGGATCGGTCCGTCCCCAATAATATGAAGCACATAGTCATGTCCCCGCGCTTTCAGTTCGGCACAGGCTTTGAACAGAATATCCAGCCCTTTCGCCGGAACCAGGCGGCATACGGTGACCAGCTGTGGTATCGCATTCTCATGGGGAATGGGTTTAAACCGTTTCTCATCAAAACCGTTCGGAATTACACCGATAACATCGGGATGCTGCACATAGGGCGCCAGATAACGACGGAAAGAATCCGACACCGTTAACAACCGCTCTGCCTGGTGCTCCAGCTCACCATAGATGGCCAGCAAGAATTGATGCTCCGGTCCATCCGGCTCAATGCGTCCATTCAGAATCAGCTCTCGCTCATAACTGGAGTGGATCGTTTGAATGAGAGGAACATCCGGGAAAACCTTCTTCATTGCAAGCCCCGCAATAGGGTGATGGGCATGGATCAGATCGTAAGGCTTCTGAATACGCAGCTTGGTCCACCACAAGTAATCCCGGTAGGTTTGCATATATTTTTGCACGACAGGACTATCCTGATACTGCGTCCAATCGAACGTCTCAAACTGGATATCTTCTCTGCCCTTGTTGCGAATTCGCTTAGGCAGTGAGAACAGATCCATCTCCCACCTCGGGGTTGTAAACCTCTCTTGCATATACGGAATCATAGAGGATACACCTCCGGGCTGCTCCGGAGGAAAGAAAAGCGCCTGCAGCAATCTCACCGTTAGTTTCCCCCTTTCTAGCATAAGTCTTTTCATTACATCTTCAATCATGATATATCAGAACATATGTTCAGTAAAGGTACAAAATGAGATTCCTTATCACTAGGTCATTTACAGCTGAATAATAGAATTCATTTCAATATCCATTGTACCATGTTGGTTCTGACGCTGACGACATGACGAATATTGTTAGGTACTGTGTCAACTTCACCGGAAGTAACCGCTCTCTGGCTGCCTTTATTTACTATACGTTCATCTTTTTCATCTTGTTTGAGCGTAAGCCCTCACTCCGGAGACGTATATACAACATATTCAGGAGATGCTCGGCTAAGAAGCGGATGTATGGTTTGAAAGTTCAACCTCTTTGTCCACACGCAAATGAAAGCCGGTGAGCAATGGTAGCTCCCGGCTTTTTGAATGCACTAGATATGTTGGATACAGTGTTATACAGACCGGTGTGTGACCGCCTTCTCATACGTACTGAAGCCATCTGTCTCTCCCACAAAAGTATAGCCGTTACGCGTATAGAATGCGTTCAATGTTGCGTTGTCCGCTCCACAATCCAATCGGACGATATGTTTATCCTCAAACTGGATCCCACTGCTGGACCATTGCAGAATCGCCCGTCCCAGTCCACTCTGGGCATACTTTCTGCGAATGGCTAATCGGTGCAGATAAAGTGCACCATCCCCGGCATGCGCTTTGCTTCCCCACAAATGCACATCCCATGCACTTGGATGACTCATCAAAATAACCATGCCAGCAACGTCAGAGCCCTTCTTAAATACAAATACGTCCCCACGCTGAATCGCCTCCGCCGTATGATGAGAATCCTCACCTTTTAACAAAGCATTCCATTGAGAAGATCCCTGGCTCCGCAGCCATTCGGCTGTTTCCATAAGCAGAGACATCACCTTCTCCGTGTCTTCCGGCTGAGCCTGCAATGCCTTAAATTCGTCATTAATGTAGTCTGATGTGATACTGAATGAGTGCTTCATGATTCTCCTCCACTTCCAGGTCTCTCTTAAACTAATGGTACTATACCGGGAAATGGCTTGTTCGTCAAAAAGAAAACAAAAAGGCAAGAGGCTGTGCCTCTTACCCTTCGATCTTCGCTTCATCAATCATTTGATTTCGATATAACATCGTGAGATGTAATGTATCAAATTCAAGCTCTTTGTCCAGCTCCCGCATCAGAACTTCAACCAGACTCTTTCGCTGAGCACTTGTGCCCGGAACCTGATAATCCATATATCCTGACAAATCCGCTTGTGAGGTATCGATCGTTGCTGTACCTACAGGTAGCCCTCCGCGTTCTTGAAGAAACAAGTCATATACTCGAAACTCCCGATCTTTGCGCACCAGCATGACGTAGCAGGCTTCTTCAGCAGCTTCAATCTCTTCAAGATCTTCTTCGGACTCTAACTCAACCTCATCCGCAAAATCCCGGTGCACCCATTCCGCCGATTCCAGCTCCTGCCCTTGATGCCACATGCGGATCGTAATCGTATCGATAACTTCTTCATCCAGCTCTCGTACCAGCAGCTCGGCAGCCGCATCCTGATAACTCTCCGCCGGTTCATCATACCAATGGATCTCGCCCTGTACATCTGCACCATATTGTCTCAGAGAGGCTTCGGCCAGCTCCTGTCCATTGGGGTCATTAAATATATAGGTTGATATGCTGCGTCCGGCGCTTACCAGCTCCATC
This sequence comes from Paenibacillus sp. FSL W7-1088, assembly GCF_037969855.1. Taxonomy (NCBI): domain Bacteria; kingdom Bacillati; phylum Bacillota; class Bacilli; order Caryophanales; family Paenibacillaceae; genus Paenibacillus; species Paenibacillus sp. FSL W7-1088. The sequence goes on along the minus strand of NZ_CP150216.1, from coordinate 2,356,214 downwards.
TCCAGCAAATGTTCCGGGTCTTCATATGTAAATGATTCGGCTTGTGAGCCGGATATGACGCGTACATCATTTACACCAGCCCGATCACTTTTCCCATCGTGACTATACTTATCTTCAGACCGTGAAGACTGAATGAACTCATCCATTGGAGACTCTGTTTTCTGTAACACAGAATACAATGTACCGCAGCTTACAAGCACTTCATATTCAGCAGCACTTACCGCATCCGCGAGAGAACGAATATATTCGTGCACCTGCTCCACAATATCATGTTCTGTCTCGTCAATTAGCGAATCCTGCTCGATCTGAAGGCTGCCGGATACCCGGTCTCCTTCTCTGAACACCAGCAGCAGCGAACCCACGTATTGACCGTCCACCATAATATCCTGCACTTCCCCACCTGATGTACGAAGATCAGGAATCAGCTCTACTTTTAGTTCCATGTACCTGTCCCCCTCAATTCCTAACGTTGTTCTATTAGGTTGCCCTTGAGAGCGACAGTTTATAAGATACAGCGTCTAATCAGATTTTAATCGTGTACGTTAGACGGACAACAACACATGTTTTTGAATAGCGTGGGCCACACCCTGATCGTTGTTCGAAAGTGTAACCTCATCCGCAGCAGCTTTGACTTCCTCCGGGGAATTGTCCATCGCAACCCCTTTGCCCGCAAAGGTCAACATGGTAATGTCATTGTAGTAGTTACCTACCGCCATGATCTCGGAAGGCAGGATTCCTTTGGCGTCGGCCAGTCTTTTTAGAGCTGCACCTTTGGAGGCTTCGGGATGCATCAGATCAATGAAAAAATCACCGCTGCGCGTCATATAATAAGGAAGATTCCAGGTCGACCACTCCTGCTGCACCGCATTCATCTGCTCAATGGGTCCAAACGCAGTGAATTTTGCAAGCGGCTCTGTCATATCTGCCCATTGCGGCAGCTTTAATGGCTCTGCCATGAAGTTTTGATACATTTCACGTACCTGCAGCTCCAAACCTTCCGGCTGATCTACATAGAGTCCAAACGCTGTGTTGATATCAAAATGCACACCTTGCGTACGGCAGTAAGTTATGAACGGCTCCAGTCCATGTCCATCCATAGCAAAATGGTGCACGACTTCACGAGTCTGGACCTGAGCAGTAACTGCACCATTATGTGTAATGACATACCCGTCAAGGCCCATCTGCTCCATAAACGGGATCGTGTTCGCAGGACCTCTGCCTGAACACAGGACAATCTCAGCGCCCTGACGGGAAGCACGAATTAAAGTCTCTTGCGTTAATTCGGTAAGTTCATGATGATCATTAAGCAGCGTTCCATCGACATCCAGTGCGATTAATTTAATTGTCATTGTCTTCATTCCTTATCTGTAAAAGAGTCGCACCCACCCAAACCCTCCCTTCCGAGGGAGGGCCCCAGAGGGCCCTGCCCTCTGGACTCCCGTCTCGTCTACCGGCGGCGGTTTCGATCTTGCTATGTGACGGGTGGCGTGGGAGCGCTTGTTGCCGGGTCTGCCGCTTGACAGCGACGGTCCCGCCCAAGCTCAAGCGGGACCATTACGTGCAGGGCTTCGCCCCCTGCCCGGGCTCCCTGCTCCGCTTCGCGAAGGACGGGAGCTGTTGCACCTTTGGTGCGGTGGGCAGGGCTTCGCATCCTGCCCAGACTCCCTGCTCCGCTTCGCGAAGGACGGGAGCTGTTGCACCTTTGGTGCGGTGGGCAGGGCTTCGCCCCCTGCCCGGCTCCCTGCTCCGCTTCGCGAAGGACGGGAGCTGTTGCACCTTTGGTGCGGTGGGCAGGGCTTCGCCTTCTGCCCGGCTCCCTGCTCCGCTCTGCGAAGGACGGGAGCTGCTGCACCTTTGGTGCGGTGGGCAGGGCTTTGCATCCTGCCCAGACTCCCTGCTCCGCTCTGCGAAGGACGGGAGCTGTTGCACCTTTGGTGCGGTGGGCAGGGTTTCGCATCCTGCCCAGACTCCCTGCTCCGCTCTGCGAAGGACGAGAGCTGTTACTTCCGCAGACGATCTAACTCGTCTGCGGTTAGTTCGCGATAACTGCCAATTTCCAGATTGGCATCCAGCTCCAGATCACCCATGGCAACACGTTTCAAATAAACTACGCGTTTGCCTACAGCCTGGAACATCCTTTTCACCTGGTGAAACTTGCCCTCATGAATGATCAATGAAATGGAAGAAAACACGCCCTCTTCCGTGTCCTCACGATCCAGCACAGTCAGTTCCGCAGGCAACGTCTCATATCCATCATCCAGCTGAATGCCGGCTTTGAATTTTTCAATATCTTCTTCGTCAACGTTTCCCAGCACACGGGCTTCATACGTCTTGGGCACATGTTTACGCGGGGATAACAGATCATGGGCAAGTGGCCCATCATTCGTTAGAATGAGCAGGCCCTCGGTATCTTTGTCCAGTCGTCCCACAGGGAACGGATCGAAGACACGCTCCTCTTTACGTAGCAGATCAATCACCGTTTTATCCCGATTATCTTCGGTTGCCGACACCACGCCAGGTGGTTTGTGCAGCATCAGGTAGATCATTTCCCGATACACAATCCGCTCTCCATCGGCTTCAATAACGTTTACGTCCGGATTAACCTGTACACCGCTATCTTTCACTGGTTTTCCGTCCACACGGATTCTACCCTGCTTCACCATCTTTTTGAGCTCACTTCGAGACCCCACACCCATATGACTCAATATTTTATCCAGACGCAGCGTTTGTTTGCCTTTTCCGCTCATACCGATGTCCACCTCCAGCCTGCCGGATATTCATTTTTCAGTACACCATCCAGCCATTTCCCCCAGCCAGCCGCATATCCGTCCACACACACCAACACATAACCTTTAGCAGCGGTATCTGCTTGGCGTTCAACTCGCACTTCTTCGATGTTCAACGTCTCTCCTTTGAGATACCTTACCGCTTCACCGTCTGCCGAAGATAAATTAACGGATCTCTGGGCTTCAGCTGCATTCAAAGCACATGCAAGCGGATGGGAGGGCACAAATCGCCCATTCTTCACGGTACCCATAAACCACCCTGGCCGAATAACCTTGAGCCCTTCCAGACGAGCAGCACCCACAGAAGATTGATACACGCGATCACCGTAAAACACTGTTTCTCCAGCAAGCTCGATTCTCAGATTATCTTGTACAAATTGAGCATACACCGTTCCTGGATCAACACTCGCCTGATCGGCTCCTCGTCCCTGACTCCGTTCGTTTTTGCGACCACCACGATCGTTTCCTTTGCCCTGTTTTCCTTGAGCTTTGCCACCACGGGTATGCCTGTCATTGCTCTCTCTGGATTCGGTTCTCATTAAACGTTCCCGTTTCCGCTCTTCTTTACTGATTGGTGCAGATGCACGGATGAATGGATCTACCAATTCAGTTGGTTCCGAGAAGTTTGCGCTCACTGCCTGTCCATTCTGTGATCCGCTACCCTGTTCTTGACTTCCGTCTTCTTCTGCAAGTGATGCAGCACGATGCTGCAATACAGCAACATAATGACCTTCCCCTTCCAACAGGTGAGGCCATAACCTCGCAGTGCCGCGCGTTTGCTCCAGCACAGATTCCGTCTCTTCTGCTTTTTCGGGCAACATCTGATGCACCCATTCCGGTCGTCCTGGAGCAAATCCAGCACTTTCCGGGATGTCATACACCACAAAATCAGGATTGATGTTCAGAAATTCCGCTATCATCGCTTCATTTTCCTCCGGCGCAAACGTACATGTGGAATATACGATGGTTCCCCCTGGAGCAAGCAGCTTGGCCGCAGTCTCCAGAATATCGCGCTGCATCAGCACACATTTTTCCACCGAATGGTTTTCCCAAGATTTCACCATGTCCTCATCTTTGCGGAACATGCCCTCACCAGAGCAAGGCGCATCGATTAACACTTTGTCAAAATAATGAGGAAATGCATTCGCAATCCGTTCCGGTGATTCATTTAATACAACAGCATTACGTACTCCATACAATTCCACGTTTTTGGCGAGTGCTTTCGTACGTTCCGCATGGATATCGTTCGTAACCAGTACACCTTTACCTTGAAGCTTGGCTGCGATCTGGGTTGTTTTCCCGCCAGGAGCAGCACACAGATCCAGCACACGTTCCCCGGGCTTCACATTCAATAATTCAACCGGGGCCATGGCGCTTGGTTCCTGGATATAATACAGACCCGCATGATAATAAGGATGTAACCCCGGCTTAACCCCGTGAGGCACATAAAAACCCGTTCCGCACCACGGAATGGGTCGCATATCAAATGGAGCAATTTCCTTGAATTGTTCCAGCGATATTTTTAACGTATTCACTCTCAGCCCCGCATGTGGCGACTGCTCATAAGATTTCATAAATTGTTCAAATTCATCGCCTAACAAGCTTTTCATTCGCTCGGCAAATATCGAAGGCAGCTGTACAGCCATAATCCCACTCATCCTGTCTTGTTAAAATTGCAACTAGTCCTATGTTATCATATCCGGGCATGGCTTTCCTATTGCTTCATGCACCATATATATTCCACTACAGCGTGTAATGTAGTATAATGGCAAGTAGATTGATGGATGTGCAAAAATTCGGGTGTTTATGCATATTATCCCATCCTGTATTTTTGCCAAAACTATATTTCGATATGATCGATGGGGGATGTCTTAATGAAATCCAAGAAGAAAAAGAAAAGCGCTGCGATCCTTATTTTCCTGGGTATTTTCGTCGTATTGATTGCAGCACTTGTCCTGGTGAACCAGCAATCCAAGAAACAAATGGACGCCGTGGGGAATGCTTATGGCATCGCCGCCTCCAAGCTTAATCCCGCAACACGCGAACTGCTGGACGATCCGAACTACCAACAGATTATTTTACCAGCTGATCTGAAAGCCAGAATTGATAACAAAGACAGCTTCTTTGTCTATTTCTTTGCTTCCGACTGCTCACACTGCCGTGCGACAACACCTCAGTTGATGCCACTGGTCAATAAAGAAGGTATTCAACTGCCTCAGTTCAATCTGCGCGAATTCGATTCCGGTTGGACCGATTATAACATTGAGTACACACCAACTCTGGTATACTATCAGGATGGTGTTGAGAAAGACCGTATGGTTGGCGGGCTGCAGGAAAATGGCAGTGACAACGGTTATACGCTGGATGACTACAAGCAATTTTTCGAGAAATATAAAGGCAGTGCCACTCCATCGGCAAGCTAAACACATATCCCTTCGTGGATGCGATGGACCCGCTTGGATGTTTTTGTCCTTTGCATGGACATGCTCTGGAATCATTCCTAACTTTAATAATATCCTTTAATATCGAACACCCCGGCCAATTCCTCTAGAGGAACGGTCGGGGTGTTTTTTTATAGATCATATGTCAGACAATATGTTAATGAATGAAGTGAATGATGACTTTCCATTACCAGCTCACTCGCTCTCCAAGCTCTGCTCCTGCTGCATTGCCTTCATCTTCTCTTCATAGATTCGTCCACGTGTAGGGCTTCGCCGTTGGGGAATATTAGGCTTCAGTTCAAGAGCTCGTTCTCGAACCTCCTGCATAAGTACCTCATCCAGAATCTGAATATGCAAGTCTCTGTAAGGAAAATTCTGCGGCTCAGGACCGGAAAGTCCATGAACCAGCTCCTGTACTTCCTGCACCAATGGCCCAAGGGCAATGCCTCGCGAAGTTTCCGGATATGACTTTAACAGATCTACCGAACTCTGTAACATCATGCGTCCTCCGCGAAGGTTATTATTCCTGAAATGATACAGCCCCACTGCAATCTGCAGCAACCCTTTATACATGGAATCCCGATCCCGTTCAAGCCACAGCTCTTCCAATACCTCATGGCATTCAAAGTAGTCCTGATCACGGTTGAAGTAGATTAGATAATCAACATACAGCGGCTCATAGCTGCTCATCCGGGTTTTCGCCCTTTCTGGCCGCGTTCAGAAGTGCTTTCACATCATCCAGCAGGTCTTTCAACCCTTCCATATCATGACGCTCCCAGCAGTCATTGAAGCGCTTTTGTGCCTCGATCGCTTCGTTCACGAGGTGGTAGAAATACAATTGATGTATGATGTTCAGCGTTCTTGATACGATATTGGAGTCATCCTCAAAGGCCTTTTGCGCCTCCAGAATTTGCAAACGGATCGCCGACATCTCATTATCGAGTACAAAAGCGGCTTCAGCCGTCTTTTTCAATCTGGCGCGCATATCATCCGGCAGACTCTCCCGGAACTTGTAACTCAGGGAGTGCTCGATCGTGGCCCAGAAGTTCATCGCCAGCGTCCGGATCTGAATCTCGGCCAGCACATTCTTCTGTCCCAGAGCCGTCTGAACAGGATATTCGATAATCATATGAAAACTGCGGTAGCCGCTCTCTTTAAAATTGGTGATATAATCTTTCTCGATTAATACCGTCAAATCCTTACGACCACGAATATACTCGGCTACCCGCCGAATATCATCCACAAACTGGCACATAATGCGGATACCTGCAATATCCTCAATGCCTGTTTCCACCTGATCAAGCGGCACATTCAGGCGTCTGGATTTCTCCAGAATGCTGGATATTTTTTTGACACGACCGGTAACGAATTCGATCGGGGCGTATTCTTCCCTTTTCTTAAGCTCCGCCCGCATCGTTTTAAACTTAACCTTCAATTCCTCTACCGCTTGTTCATAAGGAAGTAAAAATGTACCCCAGTCTCTACCGTCCATGCTTATGCCTCCTGTCTCTATAGCTTCCCCTGTTCTTATCCATTATACATGATGTTAAGCGGGGGGAAGAGTCCCGTACGACATTACCCTCTTCCACGCTTCTATTTTCAATCCGGGGAACTCCGAAACATTGCTTAACGATGCTCTGCACCGACAGCTTCTGAAATATGACTGTAACCGTCTTTGCGCAGCAATTCACGCAGTCCGGCATGAATGCGCCGATTCACTTCAGGTCCTTCATAGATCAATGCCGTATATATTTCCACCAGGTTGGCCCCTGCTTTAATCTTTTCGTAAGCATCTTCGCTTGTGAAAATGCCCCCCGATCCGATGATTGGCAGTTTGCCTTCTGTCTGGCGATAGATTTGGCGAATGATTTCCGTGGAACGGTCACGCAGCGGCTTGCCACTTAGTCCACCAGTCTCTTTGGCATGCTGATGGGACAGACCTTCACGGCTGATCGTTGTATTCGTTGCGATGATTCCGGCAACTCCACTATCAGCAATGGTACTCACCATATATTCAAGCTCCTGGTCATTCACATCAGGTGCAATTTTGACCAGCACCGATTTAACGGAACCGCCCGCTCTCTTGCGCTGTGTCTCCATCTCATTCATGACAGCGGCAAGCAATTCCTTCAGTTCATTCCCATGTTGCAGATTACGCAAATCCGGTGTATTTGGTGAACTGATATTCACCACAAACAGGTCCGCATAATCGTACAGCGCCCGAATGCATTTTGCATAATCCAAATGTGCTTCTTCATTTGGTGTTGCCTTATTTTTACCTATATTTACGGCCACTGGAATTCGGCGCTCCGTGAGGCGTGCCAATTCCCCCGCCATCGCTTCGGCTCCGAGGTTATTGAAGCCCATCCGGTTTACCAATGCCTCATCGGGAGGCAGGCGGAATAACCGCGGCTGGTCGTTCCCTGGCTGTGCAAGTGGTGTGACTGTGCCCACTTCCATGAAGCCAAACCCGATGGAAGAAAAGCCCGTTACAGCCTGTCCGTTTTTGTCCAAACCAGCCGCAAGTCCTACAGGTGTAGGGAAATGACATCCAAACATGTCCACAGCCAGATCCGATGTTTCACGCACGCCATACATGACACGCAAACCGGAAGGAACCGGGCGAATACTCCCCATTCCGCTGAGACCGCCGATAATTAGATGATGGGCCTGCTCAGGGTCCATTTTGAACAACAAGGGTTTAGCAAGACTTCTGTATAACAAATCACTCACTCCGTTCTGGTCCGGTACGCTGAAAAAACTGCTTTCCGTCTTTTTCATATGTAAAAAAACACTCTATACACAAGTCTATCCGTTTCTTCTTCAAAAGGAAAGTAGTTTGAGCACAGACACAAGCATTTTGCATTCCCCCACTAGCAACAGCAATCGTATGATGCAAAATGCTCACAAGAAATCCACCCGCCTACTGGAAATGGCGAGTTGAATTCTTTACAATGGGAGCATGGCTACATCGATATAGCCTTATTCCATGAAGGAGGAACAGCCCATGGCTCCCAAACGCAAACCACCTACTTTGCAGCAAAAGAAAGAAGAGGTCAACCGGAAAGCCATTATCTGGACAGCAGCCAGCGTCGGTGGACTGATCATTATCATTGGTGCGCTTATTATTATCGCCAACCTGTAAATGCTTCAACCGACTGTTTCTGCATCTACATACCAATCCAGCATGGATTTTACGTTTTCTTTGGTGTGAATCACTTGGTTTATCGTTTAATTCAACCAATGATACGTCTTATTAGGATTATTTTGCTTGGGAACAAGTGTGTATCGGTAGCGATCCTTCGCTTCTGGAACCACAGCTGTCTCTGGCAGCAGATCTTTCCCGATGCGTACCGGAGTTCCCTGAGGAGCAAGAGCAAATAGCTCTTCCACATCTTCAGTACTCATTCTCACACATCCAAGGGATTCATCCAGCCCGATACTGTTTGGCTCGTTGGTCCCATGGATGGCATAATTGGTGTCCGATAGCTGCATGCCCCTACTTCCAAATTCGCCGTTAGACCGACCATTTGGATTAACAACTTTGTCTGAAATGACAAACGAACCCTCTGGAGTACGATCTCCCCCAAGTCCCACCTCGTAATTCCGAATAATGGTGTCACCACTAATCAGTGCAAGCTTATGCCTGCTCTTGTCCACGATAATCTCAAGCCGATCCTGCAAAAAAGGCTTTCCGCCTAGCGTATCCACAAATGCAGCGTTTTTACCTTGTTGTGAATCTGGCGCTTCACCTGTTCTCTTATCTGTGTTCTTTCCTTTTCCCAATCGCCCTTGCTGATGCATGGCTAGTAGTGCAGGAAACATCCGCGTCATGCCAGGTGCAGTCTCGCCCAGAATATTATTTGGAAACGGCTGAGCTAGTTGCGCCACACTTTTCGGCCAGCTTCCGTTTTGTTTCTTATATGTAATCATTGCACTTGACAGAGCTGCCGCGGCTTCCTGTTTGGCTGTCCAGGCCTGTGCCAGCCGCTTGATCTCCGGTGATACTTCTGGTGGTTCACAGTTACACTGTTTGGCATCATAACTCTGTGCCGTTAATTTGCCACTGCTGTTCGTCTGAACGATGTATTTCACCGCCATATTGCGCTTCCATAATGTCCATTTCCCCGCGACCTGCATTCCAAGCACAGCCGATGTTTGCACTTTCGCACCAGAGCCTGACCATGCAGCTGCAAGTGCAGCCTCACCCTTGGCACCTCCACCGAATGCTCCAGCTGTAAACACATTGGAGTTCGCAACAAGAGCCAAGTCTTCCATCGGTTTATTTCCTGATTCGCTATCCATGGGATTGTCCGTCGATTCCAACGCTGAAGCCAACGCCTCGGCAGCATCCCGATTGAAACCAGGAGCATCCGCAGGTGGTAATCCTGCCAGTACAAGCAGCATCAGCAGGGTGAGCCACATCTTGCGAACACGATGTTTTTTCTCCTTTTGCTCAGCCATTTCAACCAGCTTCTCCTGATAATCCACCCATATATCGGCCGGTGCTTTACTCCGCTCAAAAGCCTCGTAGACTTCACCCGCCTGTTGAAAACAATAGTTCGCCTTGGCCTCCTGCCCTTCTCCCAAATATTCCTTACCGAGTAAATACCAGGCCATTTTATTATCTGGATGTTTCTTTACATATGTTCGTAGGTGAGTATTCTGCATCCGATCCTCCATCATTTCGCCTTTTTCCGTTTCTATATATATCGGCAAATGATGACAAGAAATCCATAGGACTTGAGTACCCGGATCTAAGCCTTAACATTCGACAAAAAAACACACCCCACTGTCCCAAAGACAGAAGAATGTGCTTTTGTATGTTCATATGAAAGGAATTAACCTTCTTTGTTGAAAGGTTCATCCGCAACTTTAATGGAGTCTGTAGGGCAGCCGTCGCAAGCGTCCTGCATGTCGTCGAACAAGTCATCCGGAATTGCTTTGATCCCTTGGTTGGCATCTCCATCAAAGATTACTTCTGCCAAACCTTCATCATCATAGTCATAAATGTCTGGCGCCGTTGCTCCGCATGCTCCGCACGCAATACATGTATCTTTTTCTACCCAAGTATATTTACTCATTACCAATCTCTCCTCCTATTATTCAAAAACGTACAGTATTTTTATCTAGAAACATATTAATACAAAGTAAGAGTTATTACAAATCATTTTCACAGCCTCAAGACTCCATTATGCCCTATTTAATCGAGACTTTGCAAATTATCTTTTTGCAGCGACGTTCCTCGGACTTTATGATTGCGCAGTAATACGGAAGGATCATCCCCCAGCATGCCAGCAGTAACGACAGCATTTTCGCCAAATTTGTCACGTAACTGATCCATAATGCGAATCAGGTTTTCCTTCTTCGGCTTCTGCTCATATTCAAAGAGGTCAAGCTGTATCGCCGACTCCTCACGCGGAATCAGCGTTTGTAGGGTCACACCCAACATACGAACAGGCTTCCCGCCGCCCCAATGTTTTGCAAATAAAGCACAGGCCTCCCGGTATATGATCGATGCATCTTCAGTAGGCACTTCCATCATCCGTGATCTCGTTATTGTCTTCATATCCGGTGTACGAATCGTAATCTGAATGCCCTGACTGAGCATTTCGTGCTTGCGCAACCGTCTGGCAACCTGGTCACTTATATTAAGCAACACCCGATGCACATCATCCGGTTCAGATATATCCGCAGGTAACGTTGTTGTGTGCCCAATCGATTTGTTCGCTTCACGTTCAGCCTGAACTTCCGAATGATTAATGCCGTTTGCTGAATTTTTTAACCAAGAGCCATTAATTCCAAACACATCGGTTAACATCCGCTCGTCTGATTTGGCCAGCTGTCCTATCGTTTCAATACCTAGTTTCTTCAGCTTTTCCGCTGTCTTTTTGCCGATCCCAAACATCTCGTTACAAGGTCTATGCCATAAAATCTGAGGTACATCTCTCATCCGCAAAATCGAAATGCCATTCGGCTTTTTCAAATCAGAGGCCATCTTGGCAAGCAGCTTGTTGGGTGCAATTCCGATCGAACAGGGCATCCCCAGCTCATCCCGGATCCTAGTCTGAATACTTTCCGCAATTTCCAGCGGTGTACCGAACTGTCTGGACCCCGTAATATCGAGGTAACACTCATCGATTGAGGTCGCTTCAAGCAGTGGTGTATAACTGTAAGCTATTTTCATGAATTCTTTCGAATACCTACGATATAAATGAAAATCCGGACGAATCACAATTAAATCAGGACACTTCTTTAATGCTTGATGAACGACCATGCCTGTGGAAATGCCCCTGCGTCGTGCCGTGTACGAACAAGTGACTATGACACCTTTGCGCACTTCACTGCTGCCCGCAACGGCCGTCGCTTTTCCTCTATATAATTCCGGTTCCTCGGCTTCGTGTACTGAGCAATAAAAAGCATTCATATCGACATGCAAAATCACTCGTCCGGCGGCAGGATAATATCGATCTACATTTATGTTGTTATGCGTCTCGTCTGAAGACATGATCCACCACCGCCCTTTCGTATACACAATTCCGTTAAATGCACTCTCTACTCTATTATATCAAAATCCCTTATGTAAAAATCATTTATATCCCCTTATTTTCGGAGAGATTTAACGATCGATCGAATGATACCCCACACGGCAACGACGATAATAGCGATTATAATGATTGAAATAACTATATTCTCCCAAACAAAGTTCATTCATTTCCCTCCATTTATAAAGACAAGATTTGAATCCATAATTAATCCTGGAATACTTGTATTTAGATGAAGCATAACATATTACAAGATAACGTTTACAGCTCACTTAACTCTACAATCCATCATTTGTTACACCAAATGGTGAATTCGATGTAGCATTTGGCGATAATGGTGCTATAATAATTAATTATACAAATTCACGATTTTAGGACAAATCTACACTTTGAATTTAATACAGTGTAGCGGTACAGAATCGAAGGATTCGTCACCAACATTCTAATATGTTTTTTTAAACACACCATTAAACTTTCTAAAAAAAGCGCTTCATCTTAAAGGAGGATCTTCATGTCAAAGGCCATCTCCATCTTCGATACGACTTTACGTGACGGCACACAAGGGGAGGGAGTCAGCTTATCGGCAGATGACAAGCTCAAAATTGCCAAGAAGCTTGATGACCTGGGTGCTCATTATATTGAAGGCGGAATTCCAGGCAGCAATACCAAGGACATTGAGTTTTTCAAAAGAGTCAAGGAACTGAACCTGAACGCGAAGGTTGTCGCTTTTGGCAGTACACGTCGTAAAGGCAGCATCGCCAGTGAAGACGCCAACTTGAAGCGCATGATCGAATCCGGTGCTCAGGCAGCGACTCTGGTAGGCAAGTCGTGGGATTTCCACGTACACACAGCTTTGCAAACCACTTTGGAAGAAAACCTGTCCATGATCTACGACTCCATTGCCTATCTGAAACAAAATGGTATGGAAGTCATCTTTGATGCAGAGCATTTCTTTGACGGATTCAAGCACAATCCGGAGTATGCACAGGCTGTGTTGACCAAAGCCCATGAAGCTGGAGCGGACTGGCTTGTGATGTGTGACACCAACGGTGGAACGATGCCGCATGAGGTGTACGAGATCGTGTCCACTCTCGCTGGACGACTTCCTCAAGCCCATCTGGGCATTCATACACATAATGACTGTGAACTTGCTGTAGCCAACACCTTAAGCGCAGTACAAGCTGGTGCCAGACAGGTCCAAGGTACAATGAACGGGTATGGAGAGCGATGTGGCAACGCCAATCTGGCTTCGATTATCCCTAACCTGCAACTGAAGCTTGGATATGAGTGCGTTTCTGAGGATTCGATGAGACAGCTCACGAATGTTGCCCGTTATGTCAGCGAGATTGCCAATGTAAATATGCCAATCAACCAGCCTTATGTCGGAAATGCGGCTTTCGCTCACAAGGGCGGTATTCACGTCTCTGCCATATTGCGTGATTCCCGGACCTACGAGCACATCGTTCCTGAGTTGGTTGGTAACAAACAGCGTGTGCTCGTCTCCGAACTGGCAGGACAAAGCAACATTGTGTCCAAGGCGCAGGAACTGGGTCTTGAGTTCGACCCAAGCAGTGCCAACTCACGTCAGATCATTGAGAAAATCAAAGATCTGGAACATCAGGGCTATCAGTTCGAAGGTGCCGATGCCTCTCTTGAACTGTTGATCCGTGAAGCCAACGGTGACATGAAAGAATTGTTTACCTTTGAATCGTTCAAGATGCTTGTTGAAAAAGTGGCTGGCAAGTCTGTTGTTTCGGAAGCCTTTGTTAAACTTAACGTAGGCGGAACAAGTGCGTATACCGCAGCGGAAGGCAATGGTCCGGTCAATGCACTGGATAACGCGCTTCGGAAAGCACTTGTGCAGTACTTCCCTTCCCTTGCCAACATGCATCTGTCCGACTATAAAGTACGTGTTCTGGATGAAAAAGATGCTACTGCCGCAAAGGTTCGTGTATTAATTGAATCCAAAAACACAGAAAACACGTGGAATACCGTCGGTGTATCCGAGAACGTGATTGAAGCGAGCTGGGAAGCCCTCGTACACAGCTTCCGTTATGCCCTTCTTCAGGAAAAATTGCAGGACGAGCCTGGCGTAGTCAACATCCCTGCTCACGGTCTAAGCAACCATTAATGCATATTTCCCGGAAAATAAAAGAAGCGCCTCTCTCCAAAAAACTTTGGAAGACAGGCGCTTTTGCTTTTCGCTTGGCTAGCTTCTTGCATGATAGCTTTTTGCTTGGTTAATCCGCAATTAACTCCTTAATTTTGCGCTCCAGCTCTTTCTCAGGCAAAATCCCCAAGATAATTTCCTGAACGACACCTCGGGAATCAATCAATACATTCGTCGGAAAAGCTAAACCGTTATATTTGGCATATGCTGTTCCGTCTTCATCAAGCAAAATAGGGAACGTCAGTTTGTATTTATCTACAAAAGCTTTGGCATCCCTGATTTTATCGTACGTGGTTACGTTCACACCGTACAGATCCAGTTTGTCCTTGTATTTTGCTGCCAATGTATTGAGCGCAGGAGCTTCCTGCTTGCACGGTTCACACCAGGATGCCCAGAAACTGACGAAGATGGCCTTTTCCTTGGCTCCACCTACAGCGTAGGTTTTCCCATCCATGGCTTTCAAAGAGAATGCTGGTGCCAGTAAACCTGCTTTCGGCCCCGTCTCCGTGGGCATCGGCTCCTCTTGTTTAAACACGGCTGCGATTCCGTTGTCTGCATTTTGAGCCAAAGCAATGCCCACCAGCAAAACAACACCCAGCAGTATGTATATATTTCGTTTCATGACCAGCCACCCTTTTGTATAATCAAACCTATTGAGATTCACGTTCTTCTAACATGTGAGATATTTCAAGCTCTCTCTCATATTGTACCCTTTTCCTTTAAAATTTTACAATCCGGGTCACACAAAATAAAATAAAAAAGGACTCCTGCCGAAGCAGGAGCCAAAGAGAGAGGGGTGAATACAAATGGCAGCACTTCACGAGCAGCAAAACACCTTCTACATCCCTTCCTCCGTAGAGCAGGAGATGTCTAAGTACATGTTCGCTTCGCTGCCGCAGGAAGCCTGCGGGGTTGTGCTGGGTGAAGCCGCAGCGGGCGGCATACGAATCAGTCGGTTTCAGCCCATTCGTAACGTAGCGCCTGACCCGCTGCACCATTTCGCATTGGAAGATGCAGAATGGATCCGATGTGTGTTCAATGAGCCACAACTTATCGGGCTCTTTCACTCCCACCCTCGAACCACGCCCATTCCTTCCAATGAGGATCTGCGCAACCTACCACTTTTCGCTGGACTACTCCAGGTCTATTTTATAGGCGCGCCTGATCTTACGGCTGATACACCATCAAAGATGCTTCTAAATGGTTATCAAATTCATTCAAATGTTGATTCAAGCATTGGAATGAGTCCTGGCCAATCATACAGCTTACAGCCCGCCCGGCTAAGCGTGACTTAACTGGGTGTACAGGTCACCCAATGTTTCTACATTTTTGTGAGACATATCCTCCAGATAACAGGACCATAACTGTGCAGTCATTTTTGCGTCCTCCAAAGCATGGTGCCGTCCGTAGATCGGAATGCCTTTGGATTCCAGCAATTCATCCAGACCATAGCCCGGTCTGCTCGGTTCAAGCCAACGCGCCAGCATCATCGTATCGATGAGCCGGTGCGTTAGCCTTACTTTGGATGTCCGCCACAAGGCCGCATTCAGAAAAGCCCGATCATGCGCGCTTGCATGGGCAACCAGTACACTTCCGCCAACAAAAGACATGAAGTCATGCAGACCTTCCAGGAGCGACGGAGCATCCATCGTCATTTGCTGTGTAATTCCCGTCAGTTCCGTAATGTGTTCCGGAACAGAGACTTTGGACTGAACCAATGTGTAGAACTGCTCATTCTCCAGCATCACACCACCATTAATACGCACCGCCCCAAAGGAAAGGATCTCATCCCCATGCTGGGGAGAGAAGCCCGTCGTTTCCAGATCAAATACGACAGCATTCAATTCGTTTAAAGGCGTGTGAAGCGCCTCGGGTCTGCGCTGTTCTCTCATCATCGAACGGATAAACGCCATATGTTGCGCCGTTGGGGCTCCCATTATGGAAGCGATGGCGGAAGGAACCCCTCCCTGGCGCAGCGAATTCCAGAATCCTGTATTGCCCCTTGCCGGCTCTCTCATGGACGTCTCCTTTCTGCAAAACGAAGTTGTCTTTGCAGCGCACGATGTACTCGCCGCACCAACCCTAACGTATCCCGGAGTTCATAAAGCATTTGTTTTTCCTTCAACTGTTTCTCATTCAGAAAACCACCGCTATGCTGCAACCCTTGTTTCATCACAATGGGTGTACTGCGGCGCAGCTTCAAAGCCGTCATAAATGCACGCTGAGCTGCATCCAGCAAAGTAAGCGGAACTGCTTCGAGTGATACCAACCTCTGAATTCGTTTGAGCGTGGACGTTTCTTTGATGCCATGCTGCAAAGCCAGAAAACGTGCACTATTCACCAGCGGAATATACAAGCCGTACTTCACATCAAATCCACCTGCATGTTCACCGAATCGTTCCGTTACCACCCTTCCAAGAATGTTCAGTGTCGCCTTGTGTTTAACGGTATTGCGCAGCACGGCATCGGAAAGCTCAGGAACCGATCTGAACCCTTCATAAAATGCAGATATCCATTCCTCCGCAAGCTCTGGCTCACCCGCAACAAAACGCATGTCTGAAGCGATAATCAGATTGCGAACCGGCTCCCAGGACAGGTCCGATCCCCATGCTTTCAATTGTTCCTTCCAGGATTCCAGTGTTTTCCTCCATAAAGGCTCCGAACACATCACTTTGCCTTCACATTTGGCGTAGCCAAGCTCCTCCAGCATATCGGTCATTCGAAGTCCGAGTTCGGCAAAATATACCTCTTTCCCCTCATCCGGGGCATCGCTGATAATCATGCCATTATCCTGATCACTCCATAACGTCGCTTCCTGCCTGCCGGAACTGCCAAAAACGATAAAGGCATAGGGGACGGGAGGTTGGCCTAGGCCTTCCTCTACCATCCCCTGGATGCATAACTCTACTGCTCGCCGAGCAACCCGGTCATGCAGTTCATTTACCGTCTGGTACCATTCGATCGGCGACAAGGAAGCGGACAACAGTTCCTGGAGCTCATTCTGCAATATCACACGCGCCTGACGCAGTTCTTGAGAAGATGCCGCACCATCTATTCCCTGATAGGACCAGGATTGATTTATATACGGGATGGGTTCCATCATGTCCAGCCTCCTTGAAGCATGATTCAGCAATCATTCCTCTTAGGAGCTGAACGTACCGCCATTGGATTTAGTTTCTACATTTTTCATTTGTTCAGGGTACCCGTAAGTACCATGCTCACTTAAATCCAGCCCCATCGTTTCTTCTTCTTCCGTTACACGGATTCCCATGATAGCTTTCATACCACCCAGAATAATGAAGGACATGATCAGAACGAAGGCAAATGCGCCTGCCAGACCCAGAAGCTGAACGCCCAGTTGGTGGAAACCGCCACCGTAGAACAATCCCGCTTGACCTACACCTGCATTCTCAGCAAGTTCTGGTGTTGCGAACAAACCCGTGGAGATCGCTCCCCACATACCGGCAATACCGTGTACAGAGAAGGCGTAGATTGGATCGTCAATTCCTTTGCGTTCAAAGAATTGAGCAGTGAAGAATGTAATAATACCTGCCAGAGCACCAATAACCAGTGCTGCCCACGGTTCAACGAATGCACAAGCACCTGTGATGGCAACGAGTGCCGCAAGCACCCCGTTCAGCATGCTAGGAATATCGGATTTACCCAATACAGCCCATGAGATCAACAGTGCAGCCACACCACCAGCAGCCGCAGCTACGTTTGTAGTCAATGCTACATAACCGAAGAATCCATCACCCATGGCAGATAATGTACTACCTGGGTTGAAACCGAACCAACCGATCCAAAGGATAATGACACCGAGTACAGAGTACACTTGGTTATGACCTGGGATGATGTTAGGTTTACCATCTTTGTTATATTTGCCGATACGCGGCTTCAACAGAATCGTAGCTACCAGCGCGGCAGTCGCACCCGTCAAGTGGACAACCGTCGAACCTGCAAAGTCTTGCATACCAAGCTCAGCCAACCAGCCGCCGCCCCATACCCAGTGAGCAACAACCGGATACATGATAATGGTATACAGCGTACCGAAAACGATATATACACTCATCTTTGCGCGTTCTGCCATACCACCGCAGGCAATAGCCAGGGATACCGCTGCAAATGCAAGGTGGAATACAAATTTAATGGTTAACGGAACATCAGAGAAGGCCAGTGATTCGAACGAAGCAGCCATTGCATCCCCACTCAGGAAAAATCCGGTTGTTCCGAAGAAACTGTTACCATTACCGAAACCAAGACCGAAGCCAAGAGCCCAGAAGGCAATAACCGAAATCCCCAATGTCAGGATTGTTTTACCCGCAATGTGTCCTGCGTTTTTCATTCGAGTTGAACCCGCTTCAAGTAAAGCAAATCCCCCTTGCATCAGGAAAACCAGCACAACAGCCAGAAACGTAAAGGCTGAGTTCAGACCGCTTTGAAGTTCGATGTTAGTCGGCCCCTCCGCAGCTGCAAATGCGCTGACCGGGAAAGCCAATAAAGTAAGCATTATTAACACCGAAACCAACCATTTCTTTCTCATATACCCCACTCCCTCTCATGTTAAGTTTCTTCACATATCGTGAAACTCTTAATGCCATTATAAGCAGAAGACAGGAAAGTTGACAAGAGTATTTTCAGCAAAATTGAAAAATATTTCTGGGAATAAAGTCATACGTCTTTTTCTTGCACTTAAGTACATAATCATGTCCCATGAGTACATAGATATAGAAACGAAGCTTCGCAGCCACCAAAGCATAACGTTTGACTGTATGGTTAAAGATCATGTATCATAACTATTAGTAAGAAAAAAATTGGGCGGGTTATGCAAAGCCGCAACTGGAATCTACAATTCCCTACATTTGAACTTGCAAGCGAGGTGAATATCATTGGGGATATGAAATTGTTTCGGATTGGCGAACTTGCCAAAACTGCAGGTGTGAGCGAACGGACGATTGATTATTACACAAAGCTCGGTCTCATCGCTCCTGAAGAGCGCACAGAAAAAAACTATCGTCTTTATAGTAATGAAACTTTAACCAGGCTGGAACGTATTGTACACATGAAACAAGAGAAGTATAGTCTCGACGAGATTAAGCAATCTCTTGAGAAGTGGAGTCTGGTGAGCACGGAAGAACAAGTTGCCAGCAAACTGACAACATTGGAGCTCCACGTGCAACAGCTTGAGCGAGAGGTGAATGAGCTTAAACCGCTGCTTGGCGAGATGAAACCTGTACAAGCACGTAAGATGATGGCCGGACTACTCACCAAAAGTGCTGGTACGATGGAAGCTTTGAAAATCTTGCTTGAGAACACCATGATGTAGCTTATTATTTAGAAAGCGGAGGAATGAATATGAGTTTTAATAACGGTATGTTCGTTTTGATCATTATCGCCTTTTTGCTCTCCTTATGGGCGCAATTTCGCGTTAAGAGTACATTCAATCGTTGGTCTGATGTTAAAAACCTAAATGGAATGACCGGTTACGATGCTGCCCGTCACATGCTTGATTCCAATGGCCTACACGACGTTCCTATTGAACCCGTACGCGGAGCACTCTCCGATCACTACGATCCAATCAATCGTGTCGTGAGGTTGTCTGAGCCTGTATATTATGAAAATTCAATCTCGGCTGTCTCCGTTGCGTGTCACGAAGTTGGCCATGCGATCCAGCATAAGGAAAGTTATCCGATGTTGGCACTACGTCACCGGATTTTCCCAATCGTCAACTTTGCATCCGGACTTGCACCCTTCTTGCTCATTGCCGGATTCATCTTTAATGCAATGAACCTTGTCGGTATTGGTATTATTTTCTTCTCCGTAACCGTCGCATTCCAACTCATTACGTTGCCGGTTGAGTTCAACGCAAGTAACCGTGCAAGAGAGATTATGGTATCGGAAGGTTATATCCGGAACGAAGAAGAGAGAGGCGTCGCCAAAGTACTGAATGCCGCAGCATTAACTTACGTCGCTGCAGCATTAATCTCATTGCTCGAACTGATTCGTTACATCGGAATTTTCAATAGCCGCGACTAATTGAATACACAAACCAAAAAACAATACCCCACCGTTAATCGGATGGGGTATTGTTTTGCTGTAAACCGAAATAATTAAGTAAAAATGAACGAAATGACTGCGCAACAAGCGGAAGCTTGTCATCTGCACGGTGGATCAACCCGATCGTACGCGTCACTTTTGGATGAGAAATGGCTACATGCGCCGGTTGCAGCGGGTTCGTCTGGAAAAGCGCCATTTCCGGCAGCAAACTCACACCCATGCCAGCCGCAACCAGCCCTCGAATCGTATCCGTCTCTTCCCCCTCAAAAGCAATCTTGGGCGTAAACCCGGCTTCAAGGCACGCGTGCCAGACAATCGGACGCAGAGAATAGCCTTTACTGAATAATACAAACTTATCATCTTTGAGCTGCTCTAACGCAATACTCTCTTCACCGGCCAATGGATGATTCGGCGGAAGGATCGCATGCAGTTCTTCCGTTAGCACAATGTCACCATCCACCTGGTCATGCTTCTCCGGAAATGGAGATATAAATGCCAAGTCCACTTCGGCCGATAACACATCACGAATGAGCGTCGGGAACATGCCTTGCTTGAATCTGAATTTGACGTTAGGATAACGCTGACGGAACGCTGCCACAACCGAAGGAATCAAGTGAATACCGAGACTGTGAGGAAAACCGATACGAATTTCACCATGCTCCGGGTCGAGAAACTCATGAACCTCCCCGACCGCTTTGTCCAGATCTTTCAATATACCTTCAACCCGTTTGCAAAAGAGCTGCCCAACGGCGGTCAACTGCAGATTTCGCCCTTTTTGCATAAAAAGGTCTACTCCCAGTTCTTCCTCCAGCTGATGAATCTGACGACTCACTGCAGACTGCGCTACGTGCAATTCCTCCGCCGCCTGCGTAACATGCTCCTTCTGTGCCACTTTCAAAAAGTAATGCAACTGTCTTAATTCCACTGCCCCTGATCTCTCCAATCTGCTCTATACCCTACTTATCCGTGATTGCATTCCGTCTTCAGATCAATTTGACTACTGCTTAAAGCTACGGGGTTTCCACAAGCGGATGAGAAGTCCATAAATGAAGAATCCACCCAACAACCCGCCCAAATGCGCCATCCAGTTAATGCCCGTCATGGCAAAGGAAAAAATAATACCGAATACAAGCAGCGTATACAACGTTTTACGCGAGGTTTCGTCCATCATTGTTCGCTGGAACAAGGCTACATACAGAAACGCACCATAGATTGCGTAGATCGCACCTGAAGCACCTACCGAGATTGTCGTTGCTCCAACCGAGTTATACCAGGCAACAGCCAGAATATTACCCAGAATGCCTCCACCCAAGTACAACACACCATATCTCACCGACCCAAGCAGTCGTTCCATTGGTGGTGCAAATACGATGAGAGCAAAGCTGTTAAACAACAAATGGCTGAAACCAGCATGCAGGAACATCGATGTAATGTAACGCCACCAATCTGCTGCAAATAATTCATGGTTAACAAGCGCTCCAAACTTAAGCAACGTCATACTGTTTGTGGAACCACCGTTCAAACTGAGCACAATAAACATAACAACATTGGCAATTAAAAGAATCGACGTCAAAGGGAAAAATTTTAAATAACTTTTCCAGTTCTCATACCTTATAAATATCATAAGTTTCTGCTTTCACTCCACCCTGTTCAGATCGGCCTGCAAATCTGACCCATTCTAATGATCCTTCGTCCGAATTGGACAATGCCTTTCATAAAAGATTATAATGGATTTTGGCACGGATCACCAACTTATAAGGAGGAACATTATTATGGCACAAGAACGTACAGGCGCAGCCACCTTTAAAGGCAACCCTATTACACTGATCGGACCCGAATTGAAAGTGGGTGATCAAGCACCCGATTTTACACTGAGTAAAAACCTGGTTGAAGATGCATCCCTGAAAGACTTCGCAGGTAAAATCAAATTAATCAGCGTTGTTCCTTCACTGGATACTGGCGTATGCGATGCCCAAACCCGTCGCTTCAATGTTGAAGCAGGAGATCTTGGAGACAATGTTGTCGTATTGACAGTAAGCGTTGACCTTCCTTTTGCACAAGCACGCTGGTGCGGCGCAGCCGGAGTTGACCGCGTTGTAACACTGTCTGACTACAAAACACGTTCATTCGGTCAAGACTACGGTGTTCTGATCAAAGAATTCCAATTGGACATGCGCTCCATCTTCGTGTTGGATGCTGAAGACCGAATTACATATGTGGAATATCTGCCTGAAATGACAGACTCCCCTAACTTCGAGCAAGCGATTTCCGCTGTAAAAGCCTTGCTGTAAAAGGTAGTTCACGTTCAGAACAAAAGCGAGGAAGGTTAACCTTCTCTCGCTTTTTGTTATTCATCCATCTATTTCAATCGTTTGACTTATACTTACTCAGCTTCTTATCCAAAACGGAGAACAAGTTCATGATCGTTCGATAATTAGAACCCAGGTCTCCAAGTGAACCACGTGAAGCCGAATACATATCGACCGCACTTCGTACAGGACTTACCGATATAATGGAAACCGTAATATCCATCGTCCGTCCAAAGGTAGTCCGCTTCTCCAGTATAACCTCTCCCACAGAAGGCACTTCATGCAGCACTTTATAACCCGGGATTTTTTTGAGTGTCGAAGAAACCTCTTCCCAGGCTCTGTCTTTGGATAAGTTATAATACCGTGTTTTTAATTTGGGATCCTTGGCTCGATCGCTGGTTCCCTCCATGCTGCGGATGATACCGACGAGCGTTCTCTTTAAGGTCAAGACCCTTCCTCCTTTGATGTAACCGTTCCATTTATGTATACTAGTGTAACATTGTTCATGTAGTAACAAAAGGGCAAGCGACACTTTTAACAAAATACAGCCAATCCAACAAAATAAGCTCAAATAAAAAGCACCCTGAAATTCCTGGATTAGAGGAAAGAGTCAGGGTGCTGTACATGATAAAATAGGAACCCGCCTATGCCGTCCGGCTACATTGTCTTATGAACCTGCTTGGCAGGTGGGTGGCCGCAAAAATGTTTTTTGAAGTCCCCATGTCATATAGACAGGGCGTTTCAGCAACATTCTGTATTGATCTCCCGAAGACATCATCATTGGTTCAAAACAACGAATAACCGAAACGTACATCGCAGGATGTACAATTATTATATCCCTAACTGTGTAAAAAGTAAATGGTGACAGCTCATGTTTTATTTTTGGAGATTATCTTGTTTTTCGTCAGATGGCTTAACCTCAGATGGTTCATGGGCCTCTATCGTCTCAACTGACTCCCCTGCCTGTTCTGCAGCTTGTGCAGCTTCCTCTTCTTCTTTCTTCAACTGCATCTTCTCCATCTGCTCCTGCATCTTATTAAACGTTGCGTAGAAGTTGAAGAAAGCAAACCAGGCAACAATACTAATAATGAAGAAGATGAACAAGACCGGATAACGAAAACCGATATAGAACAACAATCCACTTCCCAGCAGCGTGGAAAATACACGGAATGGTCTAATCAGCGTCAACAGCACCGCATTTTTGATGATCAATCCGATGGACATGTGGTAATGTACCACCATCGAGAAGAAGTTAAAGAGAGAAACAAACAGCAGCAGCAATAGTACGAGCATAATAATTCCGACCAGCTGCATATTCTTGAATTGTGTCATATATACTGTGTAATCCAGATACATGATGGCAAACAGCAAGGTATAGAAGATACCTCCGATTAAACTTTGTTTGTAGTTCTCTTTGTAACCTACAAAGAAAGTACGGAAGATTGGCACGTCCGTATCCCCCATATTCCATTTACGTACAACCGTAAACAGGGCCGATGTCGCTGGGAATAGTGTAAGCGGTGCCACAATGGCTATAGCCCAGTTCATTTGTAGTGATTCGTTGGCCAGGTTCTGCTGCATCACGAGCAGTTTCATAATCAAGAAAAACAAGAACGGAGACGAACAAATAGCCCACAACAGATTGGTTGCGGCCAGTCTCGTAATCCACTCTGTAAGTCGGTAGATCCCACCCATAGCTCCTTTAAATTCCAAACAATTCTCCTCCTCCGCAGCCTTGCGTCTAACCTGAAGTCTAATAATATTAATATACCTTATTATAGATAGGAAAAGCCAGCCCTTCCCGAAAAGAGATCGACAGTACACTGGTTTGGCCTAATCTGCACATAAAAAAATGGAGCAGTCGCCCTGCTCCATTTTCCAGTTCACGCTTGTATATTATTCGAAAGAAGAATCTTTCGCAGGACGACGTCCTTCGTTGTTGCTTGGACGCGGTTTGCGGTCACGGTTGTAACCACCTTCTCTGCTTCCACTTCCACTACCACTGCTGTTACGATCGCGGTTGTATCCACCACGTCCGCCGCCACTGCTGTTGCGATCACGGTTGTATCCACCGCCACCACCACTGCTGCGGTTGCCGCTGTAACCAGATGGTTTGCGTCCGCCAGAGCGAACATCCGGTTTACGACGTTTTGCACGAATTGGATCTTCAGGAGTCAGATCAACCTGAGCATCTTTTTTGTCACCTGTCAGGAGCTTCAGAGCAGCCGACAACAGTTGAACAGAATCATATTGCTCCAGCATTTGAATCGCGATACCTTTGTATTCGTTCAGTTCACCAGATTGTACGATTTCGAGCAAACGCTCAGCTGTCAAACGTTGTTTTCCTTCTACAGCCTCAGCCATAGTTGGCAGCGGTTTGCGCGGAATACGGTGACGTGTTACACGCTCGATAAAGTGCAGGTGGTCGATCTCACGCGGAGTAACGAAAGACCATGCAGCGCCCTCTTTACCCGCACGACCTGTACGGCCGATACGGTGAACATAACTTTCCGGATCTTGCGGAAGGTCAAAGTTCACAACGTGAGTTACGCCGGATACGTCGAGACCACGTGCAGCTACGTCTGTTGCAACGAGAACATCAATGCTGCCGTCACGGAACTTACGCATTACTGTATCACGTTGGTTTTGCGACAAGTCACCATGCAGACCGTCAGCAGAATATCCACGTTTTTGCAGAGCTTCAGCCAATTCGTCAACACGACGTTTAGTACGTCCGAATACAATCGCCAGTTCAGGAGATTCCATATCCAGCAAACGGCTGAGTGCTTCGAATTTTTGACGCTCTGGCACTTCAATGTAAGCTTGGTCAATCAAAGGTGCGCTTACTTGTTTAGGGATCACGGAAACGTGCTCAGGGTTGTTCAAGAATTGTTGAGCCAATTTTTGAATGTTAGGAGGCATTGTTGCTGAGAACAGCATTGTTTGACGCTCGTCTGGAACTTGTTTCAGGATGGATTGGATATCTTCCATGAAGCCCATATCAAGCATTTCATCTGCTTCATCCAATACAACAGTTTGTACATCATCAAGTTTGATTGTTTTGCGGTTGATGTGGTCCAGGAGACGTCCTGGTGTACCAATGATGATCTGTGGTTTTCTTTTCAGTGCACGGATTTGACGAACGATGTCTTGTCCTCCGTAAATTGGCAGGGAGCGCAAACCTTTGAAGCGGGTGAGTTTTTCGATTTCTTCGGCAACTTGGATCGCAAGCTCACGTGTAGGTGCCATAATGAGGGCGCGGATTTTTTCATCACTTTTGGAGATTTTGCTGATCAATGGAATACCAAATGCAGCGGTTTTACCAGTACCCGTTTGAGCTTGACCGATCAAGTCTCTGCCTTCTAGAGCAAGAGGGATTGATTTGGATTGAATCGGAGTGGCCTCTTCAAAACCAAGTTCGGTGATTGCTTGCAGCACCAGTGGTTCAAGATTGAAATCTGTGAAATTTAAATTTGTCAAAATTATTCATACTCCTTCTATATGGTGGACATGGTGGACAATCCACTTTGTTGTCTGTATTCTTAAGTAGCGTTAATATTTATAGGTTATCCCATCAAGTCGAATTATTTTCACAAAAGAACATAATTCGTGAATGGGTCCCCAACATAAGACTAAAACTACATACATGTGTTTGAAACATTTCAAATTTTATCGTTCCATTTGGAAAAAGTTTCCTACTCAAGAATATCCACAAATCATTATATCACAAAACAATTCAAGATTACCAGCAATCTGGTTTTAAATATAAATGAGGTGATTAAATTGCCCAAAATGATTTGGCACTTTTTAGTGATCGTATTGGGTGCTGCAGCTATTGCCTGCGGCTTCAACTGGTTTTTGGTTCCCCATCAGCTTCTTAGTGGCGGGGTATCCGGTATTTCCATGCTTCTTGGTTATTTTACAAATTTGAATCTTAGTATAATGTATTTTGTTCTTAACATTCCTCTGCTCATTGCAGGTTGGTTTATTCTTGGACGACGTTTCATTACATTAAGTATTGTTTCGGTAGCGGCCACTTCATGGTTCATCGGGCTTCTGCCTGTTTTTGTTGTGGCAACAGATCCTCTTCTGAGCTGTGTATTTGGCGGCGTATTAGTGGGATTGGGCACCGGATTTTCCTTTCGAGTAGGCGGATCCACAGGCGGGCTGGACATCGTTGGTTCCATTTTCACCCGTAATCGTGATTTCCCGATTGGTACGGTAATGGCTGGCATGAACGGAGCCATTATTATGCTCGCAGGTTATCTAAATGATGACTGGAACATCGCGCTTGCCTCCATGGTATCGATCTATATCACAGGCAAAGTACTGGATCTGATTCATATCAGCCATGTCAAAGTCACCTTGTACATTATTACCAATGAAACCGAAGCGATGTTGAAAAAATTGCTTATTCGCCCTCGTGGGGTCACCAAAATTAAGACTCAGGGAGCATATACAGATATCGAAAAGGACATGTTAATGACAGTGACTACTCGCTACGAACTCGTTGAAATCAAACGAATTATCAAGGAAACTGATCCGAAGGCATTTGTTAATATTGTGGAAACAGTTGGAGTTATGGGCTCTTTCCGCCGAAGTTGAGACAGATGTACGGTTAACAATTCAAAACATTGTGGTATAATAACGGTGTACGGCTCCTAAATATGTTGTATAGCAGGATGTGCCCTTCAATTTCACAGAACCATGTGCTTTTCCGATTCGCGCCGAATGACTTACCATTTTGGAATTCGAGTAGGAAAGGGTGATTATTGTGGATATGGAAACGGTAAAACTGTTTGAAATCGTCAACAGATGGTGCCCGGAAATGCTCCCTTTCTTAAAACCGAATGAGCTCGACTCACTGATTGTTCTCCGGGATGGGCTGGGCATCCTGGAACAGGGAGACGCAATGGAAATCATTCAGTACAGTATTTGTGAGCATCAAAATGAGATTTACATTCAATAATTTTTTTTAGATTGATCACGCCGCTTCTTGTGGGGGTTACCCTCAACAGGAGGCGGTTTTCATTTTTCCCATGTGTTTCATCACTTGAATATTATGGTTAAAAGCCCAGAGGCTTTATTGTATAATTCAAACATGGAATGCACATAGGGGAGTGGAAATGAATGAATATGTTTTGGGCTTTACTGGCTATGGCGTTGGGAACCTTCAGTGGTACACCAGGTACAGCCGAGCAAGGGAATCAACCCTTTCAATCATTAACAAGCAGTTTCAACACAGCCATCATTCAATCTCAAAAAGACCAGGTCGTTATTGATGCGGATAACCCACCTGCCAAAATCGACCCACAACCCGATGCACCCGTTGTCAAAGGTATCTACGTGACGGCTTACAGCGCTGGTGGTTCACGTATGACATCATTACTTGATCTAATGGATAACACCGAGCTCAATTCTATGGTCATTGATATCAAGGACGATCTCGGATACATAACCTACCCTACGGAGAACAAGACGTTACAGGAAATGGGCAAATCCCAGCCTTTTATAAGAGATATGGATGCTTTGATGAATCGTTTGCAAAAACATGATGTTTACCCGATCGCACGAGTTGTCGTATTCAAGGATACAATTCTCGCCAAGAAAAATCCGGAGCTCTCTTTCCGGAATAAGGACGGTTCCGTATGGGCCAATGGCAAAGGCGACAGCTTCGTCAATCCCTACAGCAAGGAAGTATGGGATTACAATATAGAAATTGCCAAGGAAGCTGCCAAATTAGGATTTAAGGAAATCCAGTTCGACTATGTTCGTTTTCCGGAAGGTTTTGAAACGCGTGCAGACGCACTGATATACACCAAGTCCGACAAGTCCCGGGTCGACATTGTAGCCGAATTCGTGCAGTATGCACGCAAGGAACTTGCACCGTTGGGCGTTCGAGTCTCGGTTGATATATTCGGTTACGCGGCTTCGGTACCCGCAGCCGAGGGTATTGGACAGGATTTTGTGAAAATATCTGAAAATGTGGATGTCATCTCGCCGATGGTTTACCCGAGTCATTACTCCACCGGCTGGTACGGTGTGAAGGACCCTGACAAAGATCCTTATACGACCATCAAAGGCTCCATGAAAGATACACATAAGAAACTTGATCCAACCAAGGAGCTTAAACCCGTTATTCGCCCATGGATTCAGGACTTTACCGCAAGCTGGCTAGGCAGTGGACATTACATCAAATACGGCAAAAAACAGGTAGAGGACCAGATCCGAGCAATGAAAGACATGGATGTGGATGAGTACCTGCTATGGAATGCCTCCAATCGTTATACACCAGACGTAAACTATAAATAATGGACTTTTACTCTTATTCACTCTATTCCAACAACCTCGTTCCATCTCATCTGGAGCGAGGTTTTTTTACTATGTTCTCACCCATACCTTCCGAACAACTATGTTTCCCTCCCTATTCAAAATGAGTAAAATCCACTACAATAAATAGCTGTCCGAACATGAAAGTTTAGTGATAACTCTTAAGAATAGTGAGGCACTGCCAGTGAACATGATCACCACCAGCTTTTCTCAAAAAGTAAAGCAATTCCTGATTATATTTCTACCCATCTTCACCACACAAATCGCCCTCTCTGCCATGTCGTTTTTCGATACTAATATGTCAGGCAAGTTCTCCCCTGCTGATCTCGCGGGTGTCGCCATCGGCACAAGTCTGTGGTTGCCGGTGCAGACAGGACTAAGTGGTATTCTGATTGGCATTACACCTGTCGTCTCCCATCTGCTCGGTTCGAAGCGTAATGACAAGATTGGTCATAGCGTCATTCAAGCATTATATCTCGGTGTGGCGGTCGGAATCGTCGTTCTGGCAGCAGGCACATTGCTGCTCAGTCCGATTCTAAACGGAATGCCCTTGGAGCCGCGGGTTGCCCAAGTCGCTTTCTATTTCCTGTGTGCTTTGGCTTTTGGGATCATCCCCCTTTTCGGTTACACTGTGCTGCGAAGTTTTATGGATGCACTGGGCCAGACACGGATCACCATGATGATTACGCTAGTCTCGCTGCCTGTAAACATCTTCCTGAACTATTTACTTATCTTTGGACGCTGGGGCTTCCCCCAACTGGGAGGTGTCGGAGCAGGTGTGGCTACGGCAAGTACATACTGGCTCATTTTTCTCCTCAGCCTTTTTTTCGTACACCGTATTGAGCCCTTTGCCCAATACGGGATCTTTCGAAATTTGCCCAACGTTTCATTGACCAAATGGAAAGAGCTGCTCAAGATCGGCGTCCCCATCGGTTTCGCTACTTTTTTTGAAACCTCTATCTTTGCAGCAGTCACATTATTAATGAGCCGGTTCGACACGATTACGATTGCTGCCCACCAGGCGGCCCTGAATTTCGCTTCTACGCTGTATATGCTGCCTGTGAGTATATGTATGGCCCTTACGATTCTAGTAGGCTATGAGGCGGGCGCAGGGCGTGTGAGAGACGCAAAGCAATACAGCCTCCTGGGTATCGGAGGCGCCATTGGGCTCTCTCTGTTAACAGCTGTGGTATTACTGGTATTCGGGGAACAAATTGCAGGCGTGTACTCGAATGATCGCGAGGTTATTGCTTTGACAAAGCATTTCCTGATTTACGCCATCTTTTTTCAAATCTCTGATGCCATTGCCACCCCAACGCAGGGAGCACTTCGGGGCTACAAAGACGTGAATCCTGCATTGATCATAACGTTTGTGGCGTATTGGATTATCGGTCTACCTGTCGGCTACATCACGGCTACGTATACTTCACTCGGTGCCTTTGGATACTGGGTTGGACTGATTGCAGGCCTTGCCGTTGGGGCAACGGCGCTTCTATGGAGATTGTTCCTTGTGCAGAAGCAAGCCTCGATTCGTATGGTCGAAAATAAATAGTGGACCTATAAAAAAGAGCACAGCCCGCGGCAAAACGGGACTGTGCTCTTTTGATTTGAACTTTTGGTGATACAGAAACTGGATTATTGGGACAAACGCTGTGCAAGCTGGTAAGTTTCCATATCGAAATCTTTTTTGGTATTAACAACTTTATCAATATCCGTCAGGGTCAATTCACCCTTGATAATACCGCAACCCTTGTCGGTCTCCCCTGCAATCAGACTGCGAACTGCGAAATCTCCCAGACGACTGGCAAGGTTACGGTCAAACGGAGTTGGCGTACCTCCACGCTGAATGTGACCCAAGACAGTTACACGTGGCTCATACGTTGGGCAGCGTTCCATCAGTTCTTTTGCTACATCCTCACCTTTGCCCACGCCTTCAGCTACGATGATGATACTGTGACGTTTACCATGTGCAAAGTTGGCTTTCATGCGATCTGCCACTTCGTCCATGTCAAACGGAACTTCCGGTACAAGAATCGTTTCTGCACCTGATGCGAGTCCTGCATGTAAAGCGATATCGCCACAGTGACGACCCATAACTTCAACGATGGAAGAACGTTCGTGTGAAGACATGGTATCGCGCAATTTGTTAACTGCATCTACTACTACGCTTACTGCTGTATCGAATCCGATCGTGTAATCGGTGAAAGAAACGTCATTATCAATCGTTCCCGGAAGACCCATCGTGTTGATACCCAGCTTGCTCAGTTTGTTGGCGCCGTTGTAAGAACCGTCCCCACCAATAACAACCAGGCCGTCAATGCCGCGTGCACGCAGAATGTCTGCACCTTTCTGCTGACCTTCAGCGGTATAGAATTCCTTGCAGCGTGCCGATTGAAGAACCGTTCCCCCACGCTGGATGATATCCCCTACACTCCGCAAGTCCATTGGGAAAATATCGTTATTCAAAAGACCTTGGTATCCACGTTGAACCCCGTACACTTCGAGACCGTGAAACAGTCCGCTGCGAACAACCGCACGAACAGCCGCGTTCATCCCTTGTGAATCACCACCGCTCGTTAAAACTGCGATTTTCTTTACTGCTGTCATGATGTTTCTTCCTCCTCTAGTTTCACTTCAGGCTCCCACCACAATACGCCTGACTTACATATGCTTACGAATCCAGCGGCTAAAGATAAAGAAAAATACTCTTGTCATCGGACTATTCTTCATCAAACGCTTGGAAACGACGCGAACTTCCTGTTGTTCGCTGACTTTGGGATCAGACAGGTAAATGGCAAGCAGTCCTTCGATAATCATCCGGTGAAACGCACTCCCCGGAATTTTCTGCACATCACTGCGGGCCATCTCCACAATAAAAGCAATTCGGTCCAGCATTGTCTCCACATTCTCATAATAATTGCAGAAGTTGAGATCTCCTCCGATACGATCTTCATCCTGATCGATTAAATAATCAAGCATAATGTGTAGTGCGCATACATGAGGAAAATAGGCAGTGTGGATCGAAGCCGCCTGCTCTTCTGTCAGCTGATCATCACTCGCAGCCAGAAACAGCATGAATACGCCCAGCGTAGAGCCGGTAGCGGCGGCAAATTCGTTCCAACGGAACTGAGGTGTACGGTGGCGATGTTCCGACCACCATTCCAGCAATGCTGTTTCTCTCAGTTCCGGCTTGATGTGCTTATATACCTGCAGGTCCGTGTATAGGCCTGCCAGATCCTGAATTTGGGGCTTGGCGGATGCATATCCTGGCAGCTGACGGGTCAGCTCCTGACATGAGGTCACCAGATTCCTTAGGTATCCACCATCATCCTGCTCCTCGCGGAGCGCATAATAATTGACAGGGGTTGCTTCGGGATCTACCGCATCAAGCATAGATTGATGGAGAAGCCGAAAGTCATTCGGGTCCATCGATGTACTGCGATCACAAAGATTGTCCAAATAATCACTAATAGTCTGATATGAAACGATCAGTGGAATCAGAATGTGCCTGTTCGGCAAATCAGGTAAAGCATAAACGGTCCCGCCTTCACAGTGGAACTGCTTGTCCCTGAGACTGGCCAGTGCCTGATTGCGCAATTCCTCATTCGGAATTTTCTCAGCTTGGGCACGCCATCCATCCAATTCCTTCCGCGTTTCCGGAATGGTGTATTTGTACACCCCTCTCATCAATGCCAACGGTCCACGCGGATATTGATGACGATTTCGATTTGATTGGCTCAAAATAAATGTGCCTCCACTTGGTTGAATACGTATTAGAGCGATTTTTAACCAATCCTATTATAATATGATCCCCTTAATTGTACAAATGATCTCCCGCATAATCACGGCAAAAAATCACACCTACGAACGACTTGTTGCAAAATACCCCTTCCATTCACACCACACGTCATTCTATTTTACCAAATCAACAATAAACCTCCATGACTTCGATAAGCACTGTAAAAAAATACAATCGATAATCATGTAAGACCTGGGGATATTAAATTATGCAATGCAAATTACCCACTAGGAGGAATTCAAGTATGAATAAAGCAACCATTGTTTCTCTGTCTGCTTGCCTAATGCTGGCTGTATCCGGTGCTTCTGCATCCGCATCCGCTGCAACTGAACCGATGCACAAAATGGAGAAATCCATGCACAAAGCAGAGCATAAAGCAGAGCACAAAATGCACACGAAATCGCATAAAGGCAAGGAACACAAGCTTCATCAGAAATCCGTCAACAAAGAGCATAAAATCCATGCAAAAAGCGTTACACCAAAAGCCCTTCCTAAAACAGGATATGGCGGCGTAAGCGAGTAAAAAAAGGAATAAGAGAAGAGAAAAGAAAACGATTTTTCTTTTCTCTTATTCTTCAATTTATCATTAAGGATGAGAAACGTATGAAAAACAACACTTCATTCGCCGCAATTGTAATTTTTTTAATCATTGCATGCCTTATCTTATCTCCAGCAAATAGCATGAAGGAACAGACCGCTTTCCAAACATCCGCTCCTAAAGATCAGACTAGTGTTGATCCCGAGATACAGACAAGGATTCCGCAATCCATAGTCATGAAGAAGCCGGTTCGTTTGTGTATTCCATCGGTTCATTTGAGTACTTCAATCATTCCTATTCATCTGTCAGCAGATGGACAATTGCAAGTACCCAAGTCCAGTGAGGTGGCCGGTTTATATGTAGATGGAGTTTTGCCTGGAGAAAACGGAAATGCAATTGTTGCCGGTCATGTAGACAACTATACAGGTCCAGCCATATTTTACCCTCTCAAGCATCTGAAACCGGGTTCTTTTGTTTTGCTGTTTGACCAGAATAACCAATATCTCAAATATGAGGTTCTGGCGGTTCAATCCTATTACACGCAGGAAGCACCTTTAGATAAAATATTCGGTGATACCCCTGAAAAGCAGCTGAATCTGATCACATGCACAGGAAAATACGATCGCAAAAAAAAGGAACACGAAAAACGCCTGATCGTGTATACCCGATTGGTTGAATAACTTTCAAGAGGAGAAGTCATGTATAAGTGGATAACTATGCTCCTGATATGCAGTTTGTTTGTAACTATACATCAAGTGAGCCCAGCAGAAGCATCTTCCATAACAGAATACGAGGTCAAGAAAAATCTGGAAGACCTTTTTTCAGAAAGATCAAATTACTTAGCAGAACGCAATCATCACATGGAACAGTATTATGATATGAAATCTCCTTTGAGCCGTCAGGCTTACACATTGGAAGTCAAACGCAAAACGTATCTTCATACATGGGCCAAATATCGAAACATGAAGATTACCGACTGTAAGTCGAAAATCCATATCTCCAAAATCCATATCAAGGATCAGACAGCCACCGTTTCTTTGGGTCATTCGCAGCAGATCACATACGCCTATAATGATCAAATGTCAGCCAGTCATTCGTTCGGGCTCGGAACATGGCATGCTGTCACGCTGAAAAAAGTCCATGATCAATGGATCGTCTCGAAGGAATGGTACCTGGACCCGCTGGAAGAGAATCCTCGTCTGATTGCCGAAGGAATTCCCTCTCCGCCGCCCGATCGACCGGTGCTGAAGGATGGCAAGAAGTACAAAAGAAAGCAAGCGGTAGCTTATGCAAACAAATATGCCGGAATCGCTTGGAGAACCAATGACAAGGTCAGGTATAATGCCAAATACAAAAATTACAATAATCTCGGGGGCGACTGTACCAATTTTGCTTCCCAGGCGCTTGGCGACCGGGAGGAAGGCGGCGGATTGCCCATGAGCGGTCCGTGGAGATATCATTTCCCCAAGGGCGGCACCAAAACGTGGGTACAGACGGACGCATTCAAAAATTTCCTGATATATTCCGGGTATGGCAAAAGAATCGCCACGGACTCGTTCACGAAACTGGTCGAAAAAACGGCTGCTCACCCTTATGGGGCGATAGGCAAATTGGAGGCTGGCGATCTGATCGCCCATGTCATGCATAATGATGTGGATCACTTTTCCATCGTGACCGGATTCGATCAACGCGGCTACCCTCTTGTCAATTCTCACACAGCTGACCGCTTTCAGGCTCCGTTTGATCTGGGTTGGGACAACAAAACGTCGTATATTCTCATCCATATTCAGGACTGATTACGCCACAACACACATACTTGACACCCTTGGCTCATATAAATGATGGACAAGATGTTTGTGTTGGATGGAGTGAAATGGATGAATATCCCTCCCGGTCTCAAGCAGACGGGTATCCGCATCGGTGCTGTCTCTCTGGTCAAAGCGATGGGTCTGACTGGACGTGTCATACTTACCCGTATGGCGGGCCCTGAAGGTATAGGTTTATTTCAGATCGCCTATTCCTATTTCGGTTTTATGCTTATGTTAATTACGGGAGGGCTCCCTACCTCCCTTGCCATGTATACAGCTAGGAGACCAGCGCTTGGCTGGGTCTGGTTCAAGCGCTTATCTACCTTGCTGATGCTCATTGGCGGAACGATCTGTTTATTTACACTCGCCTACTCTTCAACCATTTCCAAGTGGCTGGGCAACCCTGTTCTGGAGCCATTTATACGCTCTCTGTCCCTGGCCATATTCGTCGTGCCTCTGTTAAGCCTGCTGCGAGGCTATTTGCAAGGTCTTGAACATTATGGTGCAATTGCTATCTCAGAGATAATGGAACAAGCGGTTCGTGTCGGGCTGATGTTAGGCATTACCTGGCTGTGGCTGCCTCAAGGTGTAATGGCGGCGGTCGGAAGAAGTTTGATTGGAACGGCGATGGGCGGAATTGCAGCTTTTGTGATCCTGCTTCTTTTTTTGCGTCATGCCGGGCAACAGAATGAAATACATACTTGTGTCCCCACAGGGAGGGCTGACGGCTTTTGGTTTATCAAAAGCTCCCTGGTTATTTCCCTCACACGGCTGCTGATTCCATTTTCCGATATGCTGGATGCGGTCATTATCCCGTCAAGACTGCAAACGGCAGGTTACACCTCCACACAAGCGACTGCAATGTACGGCCTGCTTATGGGTATGGCCATGCTAGTTGTTTATATGCCAACCATTGTAACTGCGGCCATATCACATACTCTGACCATGAAGCTTGTTCTCTCCTGGCAGGAACAGGCTTATGATTATTTTGCAAAGAAAAGCAGGAAAACCATGGAGATGGTGTGGATTTTGGGAATCGCCTCCAGCTCCTTTTTATGGATTTTCAACCGCGACCTGGCACAGCTCTTTTTCAATTCTGCAGCAACCGCAGAGCTGATTCGCTGGTTAAGCATCATACCGCTGCTTGTCGGCCTGCGTGAGGTATCCACCAGTATATTGTGGTCACAGGATAACAAAAAAATCAGTTTGATCGGAACGGCAATCGGCATTACTGCGGCTACCCTCTGCCATTACTTCCTGATCCCTCTTGATGGATTTCATCTTAAAGGTGCAGTGGCGGGTGTAGTGCTGATGGAATTCATCATCATGTCTGGAAATCTGATTGGATTGAGAAGCTTGCTTAAAGAGATTCGCATCGGCAATCTGACTGTTCATGTCCTGATGGTCGGGGCGATCTCGGCATTTGTGATTTGGGTGAGCGAGTGGAGCAGCCTGACCGTGAACTGGGGAAGCTATGCCATTCTTCCAAACATTTTGCTGTTTTTCTTCTTGAATGGCATTTATCTGATGATCCATTATCGCTTGAGAAGTTGACATTTAATTGTCGATTATCACAATGCCATCTATTTACATCAACTCCCTACAAGAATATAATGTCTTTAATCTTTCAAAAGTATCGGAACCTTTTTGACCCGCTGGCATTCAATTGCTGGCGGGCATCTGTTTTATGTAAGCATTATGTGATACTCACTTTATTTCATCCATTTATTTCATCCATCAAAGGAGTCGTTGACATGACGTCAAGTGAACCACTTTCGTGGAGACGGTTATTTGCATTTTTTGTGCCGCTGGGTATATCCGCCTCTCTCGTTACCATTTCGCACGTAATCATTAACAGCACACTCGCACGTTCCGCTCATCCCGAGACGGTCATTGCCAGCTACGCCATCGCCGGTAGCCTGCTGACCCTCACCGAGCGCCCTTCAACCCTGCTGCGTCAAACCTGTTCAGCGCTGGTTCGGGACCGCCTTTCCTTTCAGGCCCTCACGTTTGTGACCAAAATATTTCTCGCTTGTGTGCTTCTGATCGGATTTCTCATCGTATATTCTCCCATTGGTACAGGTGTATTCAAATATCTGTTTGGCGTAAGCCCGGATCTGTTATCCAAAGTAATTGACGTCTACGAGATTCTTATGTATGTCAGCATCTTTTCGGTCATCCGCAATATCTATCAGGGCATCATTATTACGAATAACCGTACGAAATGGCTGACGATCGGCATGTTATTCCGCCTTGCCGGCATGTATGGCCTTTCCTTGTATTTCATATATACAGACAGCATTGACAGCGGACGTGTAGGCGCTATCATTTTTGCCGCGGGTATGATGATTGAGGCTTTGGTCAGTTTTCTCGAAGGCAACAGCATCAAGCGCAAGATGCCAGCCAAGCTGGAAGATCATCCTGTTGAAAACAAGGCAGACGTCTTTCGCTTTTACAAGCCGCTGTTATTATCCAGTTTCGTGGCCCTCTTTATCGGACCCGTCATTAATATCGTACTTGGCAAAACGACCGGGATTGCTCTGGCCATCTCTTCCTTTGCCGTTGCGAGCAGCCTGATGCAGCTGATGCTAAGCTTCTTTACATACATCCACCAAATCGTACTGAATTTCTATCTTGTTGATGCCAAACTGGTGAAGAAGTTCGCACTGGTCACCGGATTTGTTCCTTTTGCCATGACTGTATCGATTGCCTACACCCCGCTTGGACCGTGGGTATTGGAAAATGTCATGAGCGTTCAGGGTAATCTGCTGCAGCAAAGTTTGTGGACGCTGCGTGCGTTTGTACTGTTTCCGCTGATTTCACCTTTTCTCGACTTCAGCAATGGTTTGATTCTGCTGCGCGGACAGACCAAAACGATGTTTCGCTCCCAGACAGCCAATGCCATATGTACGGTGATCGTCCTGCTCATACTGGTCAGCATATTCCCTGCGTGGAACGGCATGATCGGCGCAGTAGCTCAATCCCTTGGCCTGCTTGCCGAGCTTGTCATTGTCTGGCTTGTCATCCGGCGTACACAGAAGGAACCTACCATGTCTGTACCCTCATCCGGGAAATCAACTTCCCTCAAGGGATAATAAATTTGAACTGTAATTAAGAATGGAGCCTTTCATCATGAAATCAAGTCATACCGCCCGGCCAGATCAAAACTGGCTGCGGGCACTCATGTTCACCATCTTCGGTTCCACCGTTCTGGTGGTATCGTATTTCCAGCTTTATTTCAGTCATCTGGGGTTCAGTCGGGCCGAAATCGGTTATCTGTACGGAATCGGTCCTCTCGTCTCTGTATTCTCCAATATGTTCTGGAGTATGGCGAGTGACCGCTACAAAACGGTACGCAAAGTGATGATCATCCTGCTTGCCGGGCAACTGATCACCGGTGTCATGCTTGCCAATGCCACAACCTTTGGTCAGGTGTTTGTACTGGTCACCCTGTTTTACTTTTTCTACTACCCGGTTTATCCACTTTCGGATACGATGGCGATTACAACCGCGAGCAAGTATGGACGAAATTTCACTTCTATTCGTGTATTTGGCTCGATCGGATATGCGTTCTTTGCGTTAAGTATCGGATATTTTCTCGGATCTTTCGGACCGGGATGGACGATGTGGGTATGTATCGCGCTGGCCGCGACTACACTCCTGATCGGTTTTCGATTAAAAGATCAGCCTTCGGGCAGCAGCACTAAAATGGATCTTTCGGGACTGTGGTCCATCTTGAAACGAAGGGATGTTCTCACCTTTTTCGGCTGCGTTTTCCTGCTCGCTCTGGGTCACCGGATGAATGAAGCTTTTCTTACGATTACGCTGAAAGATCTAGGTGCCAGTGAAGGGCTGATCGGCTGGTCCCTGTTGATCTCTTCGGTCAGTGAGATTCCGGTGTTTCTGCTGTTAAGCAGATATGGAAATCGCTACAAAGAACTTCCTTTGCTCACGCTCGCTGCGCTGATGTATACGATTCGCTTATTTCTGATGTCCATCTCGGATACACCCGCAGCGGTCGTTGCCATTCAGACGATGCACAGCGTAACCTTTGGCATCTTCTACGTGACTGCGGTCCGTTATATCACCCGCCTTGTTCCGGATGGCTATCGCGCCACTGGTATGGCCCTGTTCACCATTGTGTGGTCCAGCGCTTCCGGTCTGCTCAGCGGAACACTGGGAGGATTGCTGCTCGAGCATACCAACAGAAGCACCTTTTATCTCACTGCAATGGCATTCTCCCTGGCCGCACTTGTAGGATTTTGCATGAAGCTTTGGTCAAGCATGACGAGCCGCGCATAAGCGTCCAAAAAGGATTTCCCATATGGAACTCCACTTATCAAATATATCAAAAAAAGCACAGCCTCCCATGGGGGACTGTGCTTGGGTTCTTATATTCAGCTAGAAGCCAATCATTTATAAGAAATCCGTATGACCGGAAATATTCTTACAATTTGTTTACGTTAGCTGCTTGAGGACCACGGTTTCCATCAGTGATTTCGAATTCTACCGCTTGACCTTCTTCCAATGTTTTAAAGCCGTCGCCTTGGATTGCGGAGAAATGTACGAATACGTCCTCGCCGCCTTCAACTGAAATAAAGCCATAGCCTTTTTCTGCGTTAAACCATTTAACTGTACCTTTCAAATGAACAACCTCCTAAAAATATCGCCATCTATGGCGAATACCCTTATTATACTGTATGACCTTCTACATTGCAATTTATCTTTTCCATAAAAGTCGAAAAAATTTGCTTTGAATCCAAGGGTACGGTATCATTTTACCAAAACCGTTAGTTTGGAGACTACCTATGATAAAAAAACATGAAATATACAAAACAGACAAGTGGAATATGATGACCGTAGAAGTTCAAGGCAAATATCTGGTGCTTCGTGAAATCTCGGAAGAATGGGGCGAAGAATGCCATACCTTCCTCAGCCGTCCTGCGTTGATGCACTGGGCTGAACGCCGCTTCCCAAAAGAAGATTTCGAGAACCGCGAGGACGAATGGCGTCAACTGATGGCTGCCTTCAAAGGGGTCTAGCCTATGCAGCTTGACTCAAGCAATGTCGTCATCTTTATTATTCTTGCTTTTTCCCTAGGAATCGTGCTGATTCTGGGACGCAATTCCATCCCGGATCGTCTAAGACGGGGCATGGCACTGATAGCCACCCTTCTGATTTGCTTCGCATTTTTCCTGATCGTTTACTTTTTGGTCAATATGGGAGCCTAGTTTTTTCAAATATTTCAATGCCCCTCAGGTCATACTATACGGGATTATTCGTATAGTGAGGAGGAAGGCCGTTGAAATACCGCAAATCGCTGTTCATTTTGCTGGTACTTAGTCTGATTCCTTCGTCTCTCTCCGCACAAGCGAGTGGGACGAAGGCAGCTTCGTCTATATATTCATCACTTCATCAAAGGAGGATTCCCATGAGTCAACTATTGAAACGTTCCGAGGTACCTACTGAACAAACATGGAAACTGGAAGATCTATTTGCTGATCAGAAAGCTTGGGATCAGGAATATGAAGAAGTATCGTCTTTGACCAAGAAAGCCTCCGAATTCCAGGGCAAACTGAACAAACCTGAGACACTCAAAAGCTGTTTTGAACTCGAAGATGAGATCAGTCTCAAAACCGAACGTCTCTTTGTGTATGCACGGATGCATCAAGATGAAGACACAGCTAACCCTACATATCAAAACCTGTCCCAAAAAGCACAAAAGTTAAGCGTGCAGGTTGGTGAAGCATTATCTTATGTCACACCCGAAATCTTGTCCCTTCCGGATGATCAGTTGGATGCCCTCATCTCCAACGAGAAACTCTCTGCCTATAAGTTCACATTGGAAGAGATGAAACGTGAAAAGGCTCATGTACTGAGCCA
Source organism: Paenibacillus sp. FSL W7-1088 (assembly GCF_037969855.1). NCBI lineage: Bacteria > Bacillati > Bacillota > Bacilli > Caryophanales > Paenibacillaceae > Paenibacillus > Paenibacillus sp. FSL W7-1088. The sequence goes on along the minus strand of NZ_CP150216.1, from coordinate 2,315,548 downwards.
AGCCGAGGAAGCATTGCTCGCACAGGTGGGCAACCTGTCTCAGGCACCACAGACCATCTTTAGCATGTTGAACAACGCCGATCTCAAGTTCCCAAAAATCAAGGATGAACATGGAAACGAAGTGGAACTGACGCACGGCAGCTATATTCAGTTCTTGGAAAATCCGAATCGGGAAGTTCGCGAACGCGCCTTCAAAGCGGTGTATGAAACCTATGCCAAGCAAAAGAACACCATTGCTGCAGCTTTGAACGCCAACGTAACCAAAAACATGTTTTATGCCGATGTACGTAAATATCCTTCCGTCATGGAAATGTCCCTTTACGGCGACAACATTCCGAAGGATGTCTATACCAATCTTATAGATACAATTCATGAGAGCCTTCCGCTATTACACCGTTACATGGATCTGCGCAAAAAATTGCTTGGCGTAGATAAGTTGCATATGTATGATCTTTTCGCCCCACTGGTGGATGAATACAAAATGGACATTACCTACGAAGAAGCAAAACAAACGGTTAAAGATGGACTGAAGCCCCTTGGTAAAGATTATGCAGACGCATTGCAGGCTGGCTACGATGATCGCTGGATTGATGTATACGAAAATGAGAATAAACGTTCAGGTGCATACAGCTGGGGAGCCTACGGCACCCACCCTTACGTCTTGTTGAATCACAAAGATAACCTGAATAGCATGTTTACACTGGCACATGAAATGGGTCATGCACTGCATTCCCACTATTCGGACACTTCACTTCCGTATCGTGATGCACAGTACACCATTTTCCTGGCTGAAGTTGCATCTACAACGAATGAAGCCTTGCTGATGGATTATCTGCTCCATAAATCAACAGATCCGAAGGAAAAGCTGTACTTACTGACGTATTATGCGGATCAGTTCCGTACCACCGTATTCCGTCAAACTATGTTTGCAGAATTCGAAAAAATGATTCACGAGCATGCTGAACAGGGTGAAGCTCTCACACCTCAGCTGCTTTCGGAAATTTATTATGACCTTAATGTCAAATACCACGGAAACAGTATGGTTGTGGACAAAGATATTGAAATGGAATGGGCGCGTATTCCCCACTTCTATAACAGCTTCTACGTGTACAAATATGCGACCGGCTTCTCAGCAGCGACCAGTTTCTCCAAGCAAATTCTGGAAGAAGGTCAACCTGCTGTGGACCGTTACCTTGGATTCCTCAAGAGCGGTGGCAGCGACTATTCCATCAACATCCTGAAAAAAGCAGGAGTGGATATGTCAACGCCAGAGCCGATTCGCGAAGCGATGAGTGTGTTCAAGGAACTGATTGAGCAAATGGAACAACTAACGAAATAAGGTTGCTTCTCGTCCATGTGACCTGTCCCTTGCCCGTTCGGGCAAGGGATTTTATAATCAACCAAGATGCAGGATGCATGAATTAGGGTAATTGCTTACATAATCCTGAAATTCAACAAGGAGGCACCACCATGAAAATGCAATGGGCACTCATCGCAGGTCTCGTTTTTGCATTACTTACCGGAATTTTTGCGGTCATTAATGTGGATTCCGTACAAGTCAACCTGCTATTTAACACGGTTCAAATCCCGCTGATTCTGCTCATTCTTGGCTGTACCCTAATCGGTGGAATCATTGTAGGGTCTTATGGCATCTTCCGCCAATATCGACTGCAACGAGAAAACAAGCAATTGAAGCTGCGTGTATCCGAATTGGAAAGCTCCGCAGCAAGTACCTCATCCTCTTCTCTGGATTCGTTTAAATCCATGGATACACTCGGAACGATCGATTCGGACAACGCTTCTGTAGAGTCCGATGCCATTCAGAGTCAACGAAAAGGAAATCCTTCGGGTACGCTGTAACACATCAGAGGCAGCCTGCTGGCTATCAAGAATGGGATTGTACATTCTGCCAGACAGGCTGTATTCTGTTTTAAGAACAACTTTCTGCACATTTATTAACGAGGAGGAAATTTTCATATGAGTTTTACCATTGACGAATCCTATGTCCTGTCTTTTCTGAAAAAGTTACTCGACACTCCCAGCCCTAGTGGCTATACGCACGATATTATTGAGATGATCCGTAAGGAAGCCGACTCATTACATGTTGCTTTTGAATTGAATAACAAAGGCGGAGCTGTGCTCACATTGCCCGGGCAGGACTCTTCCAGAACGATCGGACTGAGCGCCCATGTGGATACATTGGGAGCCATGGTGCGTTCCATCACTTCCTACGGCACACTGAAGCTCACCTCTGTCGGTGGATTCACCATGAACAGTATCGAGAATGAGTATTGCACCATCCATACACGTGATGGAAAGACCTATACAGGCACCATCCTCTCTCTGCACCCTTCTGTACACGTCTATCCAGATGCACGTACGTTTGAGCGAAGCGAGAGCCATATGGAAGTGCGTATTGATGAAGTGGTTGCTTCCAAGGAAGATGTTCTGGCATTGGGTATCTCTGTCGGCGACTTTATTTCCTTCGATGCCCGTGCGGTCATTACGCCCAGCGGATATATCAAATCGCGTCACCTTGATGATAAAGCCAGCGTAGCTGCCTTGTTCGGTATCCTGGAATCTGCACATCGGGAAAACTGGAAACCACTACATAACGTTTCGCTGCTCATCTCGAATTACGAAGAAGTTGGACACGGCGCATCTTATATTCCTGCGGAAATCAGCGAATTGATTGCTGTAGACATGGGCGCAATGGGCGATGATCTTAGCTGCAAGGAGACCGATGTATCCATCTGTGCCAAGGATTCCTCCGGACCCTATGACTACGATATGACCACTCGACTGATCGAGCTGGCCAAACAAGCAGGCCTGGATTATGTCGTTGATATTTATCCACAATACGGCTCCGATGGCAGCGCAGCATTACGTGGAGGAAATAACATTCGCGCTGCATTAATTGGTCCGGGCGTTCATGCTTCCCACTCCATGGAACGTACGCATAAAGACGCTGTCCTGAATACTGCGAGACTGCTCGCCGCATATATTACGACCAAGTAAATTGTGAACATGGACATGAAAAAGTAGAATGATAATACAGCATTGAATAAATGATCAAAGTCGCGATCTCGATCTTGTCGGGCATGCCGACTTCGATATCTATGATTCACTTTTATCATGTAAAAAAGGACACTTCAACTTCGCCGTTTAGAGGCAAGCCGGAAGTGTCCTTCTTCTTGGAAATGTCTCAGTCCACTCGTTCAATATGTTCACAATACCTTCGTTCCAGAAGGTCCAGCTTCATCTTGTGATCCTGGATCTCATCCTTCAGCACACGCAACGTGCTTCGCACTGCACTCAGTCCATCCTTCACCTGAGTTTCAGCTTTGCGAATTTTGTCTTGTACCATCCAATCCACAAAGAGATTATCGAAGAAATAGTCTGCGAATGAAAGCAGGCCTCCAAGGTGTAATTCCGTGTTTACAGCCATCTTCACATCCTCCAGTTCCTTCTGGAATCGGCGAAGATGTCTTCCGGCATCCATAATGGCAACCTGTGCATCATCCATTCTGCTGCGCTTAATATGGGTCGAGATCACACCCCCACCCATCATGTCGTATACTCCCCAATTTCCTGCAGAGGACAACGCCTTTTCAGCACGTTCGAGTGCAACGAGCAGATACTGCCCTTCTCGATCCGCCTCATTCAGCTCTTGAAGCTCTCCCGAGAGATGTTCCCGATCCTCAGCCATCTGCTGCAATTCTGCATCTTTCTCCAGCAAATCGTTTTCCTTCTTGCCCAGCAACACCTTGTAATCACTTTGCCAGAATTGATATTGCCGCTGTCCGTCCAGTTGCTGTTGAGCTTGCGAGCGCCGCTTCTGGATATCCGTTAACATCTGGCATGCTGTATCGTACTCTGCCTTGCTTTCCATCAACTCCAATTCTTCTTTCTCCAGTCGATCCTCTTTTTTGCCGATTAGATGATAAAAAAATGCCGATAACGTCATACTGTTGAGTCGATCTACATCGTTTTGTTCCTTCTGCAGGTGCTGCAGACGCTGCTGTACTTTCGTTTTCCATTCCGCTTCCTCCTGATTCAGCTTCTCCAGCCGATCATTCCATTTCTCGTACATTCTTCCCTTTTCCTTGATCACTGCCAATTGTTCATTCAGTTCTCTGTACATGGATGTGGAGTTCTCCCCCTTCTATGGGATTCTTTATTTAATAAACGGTTTGAATATGGTTAACGTTTCATATAAATTCATTTACATCAATGCAAAAAAATCGCCCTCCCCCAAAAGGCGACTGCAAAGTCACTTTTTGAAGAAAGAACGATTCATTGAAATATACTTTAAGACTTGCTGTTTTCAATCTGTTCCGCAAGTTCATTCAGAACGGTCCAGCGTTCCATCAGTTCATCCAGATGACTTTCCGCTTCCGTCTGCTCTGCCATTAACTCCTGCAGACGGGCTGAATCGCTGAACGATTCTTCCATCTCTTTATTAATGCGGGCGAGATTGGCTTCAGCTTTCTCAATATTTTCATCAATTTGGTCATATTCACGCTGTTCCTTGAAGCTGAACTTCAGCTTAGGTTTAGCCGCTGAGGCAGCAGGTTTATTATCCTCCGTTGCCGGTTTCACTTTAGCTGCTGTTCCCGCCCCGCTATCCTGAGAAGATCCAGAGGCATTTTTCAGCATCCATTCTGCATATTCACTATAGTCCCCAACATGCACACGCACAGCACCGCCACCTTCAAAAGACAGTACTTTATCCACCGTCCGATCAAGGAAGTACCGGTCATGGGATACGACAAATACAACACCCGGGAAATCATCCAGGTAATCTTCGAGTACTGCAAGTGTCTGAATGTCCAGGTCATTCGTCGGCTCATCCAGCAGCAGGACATTCGGTGCAGCCATCAGCACACGCAGCAGGTATAGACGTCGCTTTTCTCCGCCGGACAGACGGGAGATGGGTGTCCACTGTGACGCAGGGGTGAAGAGGAAACGTTCCAGCATCTGAGCAGCGGTAATGAGAGATCCATCAGCCGTTTTTATATTCTCGGCCACTTCCTTGATGTACTCAATAACCCGCAGAGATTCATTCATCTCCTGATGCTCCTGAGTGAAGTAGCCCAGATTAACTGTCGGGCCCACAACAACCTCCCCGGCATCGGGCTCCAACTTGCCAGAAATCATTTGCAGCAAGGTTGATTTACCACTACCGTTCGGGCCGACAATACCTACCCGGTCACCTGGTACCGCAATGTAACTGAGGTCGTCAATCAATTTGCGGCCATCCGCCGATTTGGACAAATGCTCAATCTCCAGTATTTTTTTACCCAGACGTGTGGAGCCCACGGATACCTCTAGTGAGCCTGAGCGATTGGGACCCTGTTGATCCTTCAACTGTTCAAATCGATCAATTCTGGCTTTTTGTTTCGTGGTCCGTGCTTTTGCACCGCGACGAATCCAGGCGAGCTCCGTACGCAGCAGATTTTGCCGTTTTTGTTCGGATGCGGATTCACGCTCTTCACGCTCAGCCTTCAGTTCCAGGAAGCGGGTATAGTTGGCTTCATACCGGAATAAACGGCCATGGTCCAGCTCCAGCATCACATTTGCTACTCGATCCAGGAAATACCGATCATGCGTGATCATGAGCAGGGCACCGCGCCGTTTTTGTAAATACTGTTCCAGCCAAACTACGGAATCATTATCAATATGGTTCGTAGGCTCATCCAGAATGAGCAATTCGCAGGGGTGAATCAGTGCAGAGGCAAGCGCTACCCGTTTGCGTTGTCCACCAGACAATGTGCCCATCAGCGCATCGAATTGACGAATGCCCAGTTTGGACAGAATGCTCTTCGCTTCACTTTCCATCTGCCAGACTTGAAGCTGCTCCATCTGCTGGTTCAAGCGCAGCAAACGCTCTTGCAGCGCCGGATCGGAAGGATTAAGCTCCAGCAGCTCCATCGTTTCTGTATACTCACGTACTGTTTTCATCTCCGGGCTGTCGCCCTCGAATACTTGTTGCAAGACTGTATTATCCGGGTTAAACTGCGGATTCTGTGCCAGGAACTGTATACGCACGTCATTACCAATCGAGATCTGTCCCTCATCCGCTGGCTCCATACCTGCAATGACACGCAAAAACGTGGACTTTCCGGTTCCATTGACGCCAACGACACCAATTTTGTCCTGATCACCCATGCCGAATGAGGCGTCTTTAAACAATATTTTCTCACCATAGCTTTTCGCAACTTGCTCAACCGTCATTATGTTCATTGCTCGTAACCTACTTCTCTGTAAAATGTATTCAATATGAGGCTGCACATAAGATGCAACTACGCTCACTCACGCTATACTTGCAAAAAGGAACGACATCCGTCCAGAAACAGAGCTGCTGCAAAGGCAATTCGTTTGTTCAGATGTTCCTCGTTAAACTCCGGATTCAGCATAATATCCATTTTAAGCCGATCGAGAATCCCGATATAAGCTTCTGCGAGAAGCACCGGCTCAGGTACGCCAGCATTCTCTAACACCTCACGCACCATGCTCATATATTCATTCATAAATGCCTTCATGAACTTCATCAGATCCGGATCATTATTCGGTGCCATAAAAAACAGCTTAGTATGATTGCGACGCTCATAATAATACGTGAGGTGAGTCTTGGCGATCGCACCGAGCTTATCCCCCGTACTCTGATGTGAGTTCAACGCATGATCCAGGCGACTGATAAAACTGTCGCAATCCCGCTTGGATACGGCAACAAATAATTGTTCCTTATTTTTAAAATATAAATAAATGGTGCCTTTGGCGATGCCCGCTTCGTCCGCAATATCGGACATTTTCGTCTCATAAAATCCTTTTAAACCGAAAATACCATAAGCTGCATCCAAAATAGCCTCCGATTTGTCTCCTTGCACAGTGCTCAAATGCACTCCCTCCCTACGACGCCAAAATGATACCCAAACCGATCGCCAAACATCCGCCGATCACCGAACTGAGCACGTTCACCAGATCATTACTCATCCAAGACCAGCCACGCGCTCGAACGGTTTTGTGTCCACAATGTTCACTTACCTCGACCTCACGGCCGCACACAGTACAACGATACATATACTGAACCGTCGCGCCCAGATAAGAATCGGCAAAAGCTCCTGCCAATCCGCCTACAAGGCCGACACACGTCCAGCTGAGCAGATTCAAACTTCCGATCCCGGCAATCCAGGAAAAAAAGAATGCTCCTGCCCCGATTAAAGCTCCACCGATGGCGGCAGCCAGTGTCCCTAGTAATGAAACACCTCCAGAGGTACCTGGTGTCAGCACTTTCCACGTCACGACTGAGCGTGGCGGCTTGCGGCTGAGACTTCCCCACTCGGTTGCCCATGTATCTGAAGTAACAGTAGCCATGACACCGATAAAAGCATACATCCATGCCGGGTGTGGGAGAACCCAGTTCCCCAGCACAAGAAACATGCCGATTCCACCGTTAGCCAAGACCTGTCCCGCATCACGATTGCCCGTCTTCGCATACGATTTCTCAAGCTCCTGCTTGCGATCCTTGCGAAATTTGGAGAACAGCGTTGAGGTAATGAAAAACAACAGCAGTGTTCCAAACCAGAACAGGTTGCCCGCTCCGTAATATATCGTCCCCATGATCATAGCCGCCAGGCAGCCGGACAGGGTTAGCGACTTCTTCGCGTAGGCAGCACCCGCCACAATTAAAGCGCATACGGCGCCAATAATCCAGTCCATAAGTTCTCCTGCATGTGGCAGTATCTATGGCCCACATGACGTTTTATATTTTTGAAATTCAATTATACCACGGTTTGATCCCAATGCCGAAACTCCCTGGCCCCGCATACCAAAAACCTGATTCGGCAGCTTTGAAAGCTACCAAATCAGGTCTAATGATACTGCAATAAAATGATATGCGTGATCCTGCTTCTGATTGACAAAGGGTTCAGATTACCTTACCTCAACTACCAGTTCAGACCCGCTTCGTTCCACCAATGACACCATAACGGTAGAGCACGCTGCGACCAAACCAATTGAACAACCGATCGGTGAGAAAACCCATAAAGCCCAGAGAAATCAGGCCGACAAAGATCCAATCTGTGCGAAAGAATAATCGGGAATTCCAGATCAGATAACCCACGCCTTCATTTGCAGCAATCATCTCTGCTCCGATAATAGCCATATAGGAAGTGCCCATTGCCAGCCGCACCCCCGTGAAAATATACGGAGTCGTCGCCGGAACAACGACATGCAGCAAAATCTGCCATTCGTTTGCTCCCATGCTGCGGGCAGACCGGATCTTGTCTTCTTCAATGGAGAGTACACCTGTCAGCGTGTTTAACACCACAATGAAGAACGTTGCATACATGATGAGTGCAATCTTCGATTGCTCCCCGATCCCGAACCAGACCAGGAATAGGGTAATGAATGCAATCGGCGGAATAAAGCGGATAAAATTAAGGAATGGTTCGACAAACAGCCGGATCATATGAACCTTGCCAATGATAAGCCCTACCGGGATCGCTATCACACTGCCAAGCACCCAACCCGCAAGCACACGTGTAAAACTAATTCCGATATACCGCATCAGTGTACCGTCAGCAAGCAGTTCACGGGCACCGAGAATGGTATCCCACGGACCGGGAATCACTTCAGGACCATAGAGCATGGCCCCTAGCTGCCAAATCAGAATTACCGTCACCCATAATAAAGGGATAGATACCCACTTTTTCTCCAACCATCTCATATTACTATCACCTCAATTATTCTTCAAAATGGCTTTGAATCTGGTCATATAGGGTGTTGAACTCGGATGAGGCAATATTCCTTGGATAAGACAGAGCATTGTCGTATATATCCGTTATCTTGGATGAAGGCCCTACGGACATAATGCCTATCCGCTGACCCAGCAAGAGCGCCTCCTGGATATCATGAGTGACAAAAATAACGGTTTTGTGCGTTTCCTGCCAAATATTGACCAGCTCTTTCTGCATCGTACGCCGTGTCATTGCATCCAGCGCTCCAAAAGGTTCATCCATCAACAGAATGGCCGAATCGTTGGCTAACACCCGGGCCAATTGCACCCGCTGCTTCATGCCACCTGACAGTTCCTTGGGAAATTTGGCTTCATGACTACCCAGTCCAACAAGCTCGATGTATCGGTCTGATATCGTACGCCGCTGAGACTTGGGCACCTTGGCCATCCGAAGTCCAAACTCCACATTCTCCCTGACGGTAAGCCATGGAAAGAGAGAAGAATCCGCCTGCTGGAATACCATGGCCCGATCCTTGCCCGGCCTATCGATCTCCTTATTGTCCACCTTGAGCTGACCGCCCGACTTGGAGATAAAGCCTGCAATCATATTTAGAAGCGTGGACTTGCCACATCCGCTAGGACCTAGCAGGACAAAGAATTCCCCACCCTTGATGACCAGATCGACATCCTTGATAATATAATGTACATCCCCATGGGTGGGGGCATTGTATGTTTTTCGAAGCTGCTCGATACGAATCGTATGCTGATCTGCAGGTAAGGACATGAGAACACCTCCAACGCAATTTGCGAGTTATTTACTATAAGTCACTTTATCTGGCAGTGCCTGCTTCAGGAGCTCCAGGTTCAGTTTGCTATCGAGATCAAAATTCTGTTCGATGATCCCGTTATCCACCATATACTGCTTCTGCCCTGCCAGACTGTCATAAGCTGCCTGGGTAAATCCAACTTCCCATGGATTGATTGGCAGATCCTTCAAGGTGGCCTCCTTAGGCTGCTTGGTTTCCTTATACATCAGGTCTGCAACCTCTTCAGGATGTGCCTGAGCATATACGGAGGCTTCATTCAGAGCTCCGAGAAAACCACTCACTGTTTCAGGATTCGCCTGGATGAACTCATTGCTTGCTACAAGCCCCATTCCAAGGCGCACAGGGGTTTGGGACATATCCGTGAGCTGATGCACGCCTTCAAGCGCATCAAACTTATCAGTCAAGGCGGAACCAATGACCCAGGTTGCATCTAAATCGCCCTGCTTTAGCGCAATGTACGCTTCGTCAAATGCTCCCTGACCCACCTGGGTTACATCATTTAGCCCCAATCCCACGTCCTTCAAATATTCATCCCACAGGTAAGGAATAAATGTACCGCGGATGAAACTTACTTTTTTACCCTTCAGATCTGCACCACTCTGTATATCGTTCTTGGCATACAACTTCCACGCGGCTGCCGCTTCATTCGTAGCCTGACCTGCCGAAGCAATGACGGAGTAATCCCCTTTGGCCAAAGCGTTCAATACAGGAAAGTCAGCTCCATATGCAATATCCACCTGCTTGATAAACAGTGCATTTACACCTTCCGCTGGCGAACCAAACGTAATGCTCTCTGCATCAATACCGTGGCTTGCAAAGAAACCTTTGGCAATGGCTACCCTGAACGTTGGATTTGTACTTGTATCTGCGATTCGAATTTTCACTTTTTTGGCCTCTGTGCCGGAGGCGCCTTTTGCTTCGGATACCGATTCGTTTGCAGAACATCCCGATAATATCAATAACATGGATAAGAGCATTAATAACGCACCGGTTAAGGTGGATGGTTTTCTCACAATATGCACCCCATTCGCTCTAATCATTGTTCGTCGCTCTGCGCCACCTTACTTGCCTTCATCTGACGTTGCCACACAGGCTGCACCTTCAACAAACGGCAGTGTTACCTCAACACTAACAACGGATGAAGAACCTTTGGACGCTGCTCCCGCCACTCTGTAGGCGGATACATCAATAGCTTCAATGGCAACCTCCTGCGGCTTCTCCAGCTGTGGTACCCAGTGATAAGGCACACGATACGAACGATAGACCATATTGGTGTTCCGTCCATCCTTATAAGGGGATATATATTCCCAAACCAGCTTATACTCGGATGTAACTTCGAACAGTCTGCCATTGGAACCCTCGGTAATTAGTGTGTTTCCATTAGGCAGGCGCTGTGCGGAGCTGATATACGGACTATAAAATTTATAGGAATCCGTCGGAACGGAAAATCCCGCTTCTGCCGATGTATATTGCCAAACAATCTCCAGGGTCACCGGATTAATCTCCAGCACGCGTGAATGATCGCGAACAGCGTGTTTCAAGCCGTATGGAGAAGCCGGATTGGGCAGGCCATAACCGGCCCAGCCGCCATTGTCGAACACCAGCAGATTCCCTTCTCCGGGTAAACCTTTAGGAATGATATGTGCATGATGCTGTCCAATAATAGTGCCGATATGCTTCACTTCAGGCAAAGAGTAATCCGGACCTAATCTCCATACGATCTTTCCACTCTGTCTGTCGGTAATTGCGATAATATTTGCTTCTCTAGCATCCCAGATAATATTGTCGGGATGGAACCGCTCGTCTCCATTTTCATAGAAATGGTTTGGACCCACATAAGAAGCTGAATTAATATGTAGCCAATCACCCACACCACCACCGAGATGTCCGAATGAGCGTGTGTTCGGGTCGCGGTACAGTACATTACGGGCGGCCTCATCGAATCCAAGCTCCTCAAAGTGCTCGTTCGGCAGCCATTCCCATAGTACATTCCCTTCCCAATCGACTTCTATAATCGCATCATCAAGCAAAGGTTTATCCGAAATGGACGGGTTGTTCACATTTTTATGCGCAAGAATCAGTGTCTTCCCACTCTGGGTCTTGGGTGCGAGCCCAGGGGCGTAATAGCCGACCGGATTGCCTTCGCGCTGGAAATCATGGTGCTGACGAGCGTACCATAGCGGTTCATATCCCGGATCTTCAATGTGTTCGTAGCTGTTGTATTTCCATACAATATTGCCTTCCCAATCCACCTGAACCAAATCGACGTTGTCCTGGATACCGAACTTCGGATCTCTTCGCCCCGTGCTGCCCAATACGAAGCCACCGGGGAAGATTTTGGCAGGAAAGCCCAGCAGCCCTTTCCAAAGGTGAACCTCCTTACCATTCATATCAATCAGTACAACCCCTTCCTCACCTGCCTGATAGACGGTATAACCGCTCCAAGCCTTATCAGGGTTATATACGGTTGCCCCGGTCGGATAAATTGTTGAATGCCCCATTGATCATCTCTCCCTTGGATTGTTTGTTTTCACATCGGATCAAACGTTAATAACTGAGATAGTTGCTCTTTCCGGTATTCTCCCTCTGCTTCTGCTCAGGGTCACTTTCGGTGGATGGATCGTGTTCCTGCCTCCCGTTGCTCTCTGCCAATTCCAGCAGCGTATCCGAGAACCCCTCCAGATTCGCTATCACCCGCTCATAAAATTGGCTCTGCTGCTCCAGTTCCTCCGTCGTAAATCCCTCAAACAGAAGCGTGATACATCGGGCACCGATATTGCTGTTCCGTGCAAACATCTCCCGTCCACTTGCAGTAATGTCCAGCAGAACCGTCCGGCGGTCATCTTCTTTGCGCCTGCGGATCGTAAGTCCCTTTTTCTCCAACTTGTCTGTTAAAGCTGTTATGGCACCTGAGGTGAAGTCCAATTGTTCAGCCAAATCCCCCAACCGTTGTTCCCCTTCACGAATGATTTTGTGCAGGATGAGCATGCCAGGTAAACTGACCCCCTCTACCGATATACGATCTCGTTCTTTCACGAATCGTCTGACCATTTTACGAAACAACCAATCTGTCTTCTCCAACACTTCCCAGTCGTTATTGTTCATTTCATCCTCCCTGTCTAACTGAAAACGGCAGCAAATACGAAAAAAGGCTCCCGCGGACATTCCATAGTGGAGTAGTCCCGGGAGCCTTTGGTGGTCCAATCAGCTCGCATCCGTTCAATTTATTTCAATGTTCATTTAATTAGTGTTAAAATAATTGAGTTTATCATATAACCCACTAACCCAACCTGTCAAGTGTGAATTTAAATTTGTTTTTTTCTTATCTCGATGTCTCTCGTATCTAGATTACTTATCCGGTTTTAAGTTTCACTTCAGCTTTCCCGGTTACACTATCCTCAGAGCGTTACATCAAACCAGCTACGATGGAGTTCGTACTTAACCATAGAAATGAGGATGACCCACATGAATATGAAGCGCGTAATCATTGTTGGAACCATGATTGTCACCATGTCTTTTGCGGGAACAGCCTGGGGCAGATCAGCGATATCCCCGATACCTTTGACGAAATGGTCTATCGTTAACATCGATACCAAAGACGAGAGCGAAGATGAGTTGCTGAGTGCTCTGAATCAACCGTCGGAAGATGACTTGGTTCAGAATTTGTACGCGGGTAAATCGCTGAAGATGATTGCAGATGAAAATGATGGTGATTTCAACGAGGTTGTCGCATTGCAAATCAGGCAGCTCAAGGAGCAATTAGATCAACGACTCGCAAATGGAAGTATTAGCGCGGAGCAGCACGCAGTGCAAAGCAGTGAATTGGAAGAGTTGGTCACGGAGAGTGCCAATACAGCCTACAGCTTCGCGTAAATGAAAAGCCTCCGCTTGCTACGACAGAAAATGAGGGCACGCCAAAAAGGAGCGTCGAAACGCCCCTTTATCTGTTTCATATTTACTCTAAGTAAGCAGATTGATGATCTATGAAACTACTGAACCGCTGCTGCAATCGTGCATTTACCCAAAGATTCGCCGCCCCAGGTCAGTTCAAGCACATCTCCTGCTGCCGTTGGTCCAACCCCTTCTGGTGTACCTGTAAAGATGACATCTCCAGGTCCCAGGCCGTAATGATGACCTACATAATCCACAATGTCCTGGAGATTGAAGATCATGTTACCAATATTGCCCCGTTGGACCTCGGCACCGTTCTTGGTGAGTGTAAAGTCTTTCTCAAGAAGAGCCTGCGCCCCCGGAAAGGACTGGAATGCAGTAATCGGAGCGGAGTTCTTGAACCCTTTGGCCGCTGTCCACGGATGGCCCTTTTTCTTAATGACCGTCTGTACGTCACGTAATGTAAAATCAATGCCAAACGCATACGCGTCAACCAGCTCATCCACAGCCATACCCGGCTCATAATCCCGCCCGATTTGGATGACTAGCTCAGCCTCATAATGGACTTCGCCCTTTGTCGCAGGCAATTGCAGCGTTTCACCATTCAAGGGGACAACCGCATGGGAAGGCTTCATAAAGATCATCGGTTCATCCGGAACCGCGTTACCCAATTCTTCTGCATGAAGTTTATAATTACGTCCTACACAGTATACATTGCGAATGTTTGTCAGCATGGATTTACGACCACCTTTATCGGATTCATTAGCGTGTATGGAGCATGTTTATCTTTTTATTATATAAGTACATATCATATTTGCGCTATTCAAAAAATTGGAGCTTACGGCCTGAAAAATCGGCTGCTCGTTTCCTGAAAAGCCTGCTCCCATACATCAGGCCGGTTTGTGCATAACATCAGCTCCGGATCAATCGCCGCAAGCCGCTTCATGATGATTTTGTCATCCACTGTCCAGGCCATGACCTGAATACCTTCATTTCGCATTTCACGCATCAGTGATTTGTCCACATTGGTGTAACCGATGGAAAGAAAACTGCAATTCATCTGCCGCAGCACTGCGGCCAGATCCCCTGGACGTGCATCAATAATCAACCCCGTTTTGAACTCCGGGGCCCGTTTCTTCACTTCAACCAGAGCCGCAGGCTCAAACGAAGTGATCACCACATCATGCTGCATATGTCTCTTCCTCACCTCATGAATAACCGCTGCCGGCAGACCGGGATACATATTGCCTTGCGTTTTCAGCTCGATATTCAATCGTACTTTGCCACAGGTCCGGTCCAGCACTTCGCTAAGCGCAGGAACGCGCTCCCCTTTATAGGCTTTTCCTTTCCATGATCCCGCATCCAGCTGCTGTATATCTGCCCAGTCCTTTTCTCGAACAAACCCTTTTCCATTCGTAGTCCGATCAAAAGTAAAATCATGAATAACCACCGGCACACCATCACGTGATAACTGTACATCCAGCTCCATCCACTGAACTTCCGGCTGTTCCATGGCAAGCAGAAATGCAGCCATCGTATTTTCTGGTGCAATGGACGAAAATCCACGGTGCGCTACACAAAGGTTGTTCATTTCATCCCCTCCTAAATAAATTGAATCTTAATTTACCGATGCGATTCCGTTCGCATCAAAACGAACACCTGGCGAGAGCTGTGTCATCTGCTCCAATAGCAGTTTGTTAGCTTGATCCACCATCGGAATGGCCTGGCCCAACCCTGCCTCATAAGGAATAACCTTCATGCTGCATTTGGCATCCTTACTACAGCTCGCCTGAAAAACCGCTGTTTTCCACGTTTCCTCTGTCGTTGATTTCGAGAAAATAAAGTTGCCTGTACTATATGCAATCCATTTGCCTTTGTAGTACTCCACCCCTTGCAAGATATGGGGATGCCCGCCTATGACCAGATCGGCTCCGGCATCTACAAATTCATGTGCTAATCGAGTCTGATCATTATTTGGTGTGCTGACCCGTTCCTCTCCCCAGTGTGCAACAACAATAACCAAATCAGCCTTTTGACGGGCTTCCTGAATGGCTTTTACCGCCCCAGTAGAATCGTAGGTCTCGGCAACACCTGCCCGATTCCCTTCCGCTTTCCAGCTTGTTTCAGGTACAACCCGGCTGAAGCCAAGCAGTGCAATCTTCATGCCCTTGCGCTCCAGATATGCAGGTGCATAAGCCTCATCCCTGTTCATCCCCGCCCCTGTGTGCGCAATACCATATTGCTCAAGATAAGTTAATGTGTCGACCAAGCCTTCTATACCTTGATCCAGAATATGATTGTTGGCCAGATTCACGGCATCAAATCCTGCTGAAGCCATCGCTTCGAGCGCCTTTGGCGAAGATTTGTATACATAGGTTTTGTCTGCTGCACCAGTTCCACCAAGGGTTACGGGAGTTTCAAGGTTTCCAATGGTCAGATCATCTTCCTTGAACAAGTTGCCGAGCTTTGCAAAGGGATAGTCATAACCATTCTTCTCCAACAATTCAGCCACTTTGCCTGAAAACTGAATATCACCCACAAAGTTAATGGTTACATCCTTCGCCGAATGAGAAGGCTGTGTCGTCCCAGTTCCTGCACCTTCGCTGCCCTTTGAACCGGAAGAACCCGAAGAAGCGGGAGTATCCGTCGATTTTTTCGTTCCGGTATCTGTCTTTCCATTTGCCTTGGAGTCTGTAGCATCAGGCTTGCTCTCACCAGACTTACCGCCGGAATTTTCAGTGACCTGTTCATCAGAATCCTCCGATTCTTCATCCGGAGTATGACCTTTCTCCGAATCCGGTTCAGTTGAACTTACCTGATCACCGCCCTGTGGGCCCTCTTCATTGGCAGGTTCCTGCTTCACAGCCGTTTCTGTCACCACCGGGTCTATTTGCTGCTCCTGCATGCCTACTGCGTAATAGATGCCGACGAGTCCAATTGCCGCAATTAATACCAGATTAATGATCCAAATCCGGCGTTTGCGGGCACGTTTCACTTTTTTCTTTTGTACACTTCGTTTTGATCTTGGGGGATACATAGGCAGCTCCTCTTCTTCACAGCAATCCTTATCATATTATATCAGGCATATTCTGGATTTCCATCATTCCTTGGAACTGCAAGTATTGAAAGAGTTCACATCTCTCCCCTTTTCGCTATATGGTGCAAAAAAAAGGCCGTCTCCCCTGTAGAAAAACTCTACGTTCGAGACAGCCATGTACGTTATTATTTTGCAGCAATGAGTTGCGTAGCTTGAACTGACATTTCCTTCGCCTGTCTGATGCAGTCAGGCAAGCCTACCCCTTCATAACCAGCACCCGCAATGTATACCCCCGGCAATTTGCGGCCAAGTTCCTCCCGGAGTGCTGCAATCTGCTGCAGATGGCCTACCGGATACTGTGGCATGGATTTGCGAAGCCGAGTAATTTCCGAGAAGATCGGAACGGCTTCTACACCCATCGTTTCACGCAAGTCCTTGAGAACCAGGTCCGTCAGTGCATCATCCGGGAGTTCCACATTCTGTTCATCTCCAGAACGGCCAACGTAGCAACGAAGCAGTACTTTGTCATCCGGGCTGGTGTGCAGCCACTTGGTTGATGTCCAAGTACATGCTGTAATATTGCGACCTTCCTTACGCGGAACGAGGAAACCAGATCCATCAAATACATGTTCGATATCCTTTTTCTCAAAAGCCAGCACCACATTCGCTACCGAAACGTAATTGATTGCATCCAGAGCCGCTGTATCCACATGTGGTTGCAGCAGTTCGGATGCAACATACGTAGGCACGGTAATGACTACATCATCTGCTTCAAGACGCTCTCCGTTATCCAGTTGAATGTTATATCTAGCCGCATCTCCATTCAGAACCTCCAGGGACTGAACAGAAGTGTTCAGCCATTGATCCACGTCCTGCAATTCATGTACAAGCGCGTGAACCAGACTCTGCAAACCCTGACGGAAGTTCAGAAAAGCACTTCTCTTCGTTCCCGTATGGGTCTCTGCCGGTTTGCGGCCAGTCATCATTCCACGGATCAAACTACCATAATCCCGCTCCACTTCGCCGAATTGCGGGAAGGTTGCCTGAAGACTCAATCGCCGCATATCACCTGCATAGATGCCTGCGAGCAATGGCTCAGTGAGGTTTTCCAGCACTTCCGCTCCAAGACGGCGTTCAATCATATAACCAAGCGATTCATCCTCCGTTGTACGACGGGGAGGGATAACAAAATCCATTAATGCACGCAGCTTGCCTGCCGGAGATACAAGACCACTTCTCAGAAACGGTCTTAACTCCGTCGGAATACCGAGAACGAGTCCTGCCGGCATGGGATGCAACTTGCCACGCTGCATGATGTACGTTTTTTTGGATTCCGGATTTTGACTGACCAGTTCATGGTCCATTTCCAGCTCTTTGGCCAAATCAATCATCGCCGTTTTGCGGGCAAGGAAAGAATCCGGCCCCTTCTCAATAACGAACCCATCCCGGTGCAGCGTCTCAATCATGCCACCCATGGAAGAACTTTTCTCAACCAAGGTAATGACAGGTTCAACTCCTGCTTCCCGGTAATGCTTCCGGATATAAAATGCCGCGCTTAGGCCGGTCAGACCTCCGCCGACAACAACGACACGACGTTTATGGTCTTCCATTACTCATCCGTTCCTTGCTGCCATTGGCTAATAATGACGTCACTTAACGTTTCCATGTAAAGCGGGTCACTATTGAGAGAATCGATACGCATGAGGCGCATGTCGATCTCTTTCGCAATCGCTTTGGCCTCAATATCAAGATCATAGAGCACTTCCAGATGATCTGATACGAATCCAATCGGTGCTACAAGCACATCCTCCACCTGTTCACGAGCAAGCTCCTGAAGGGTATCCAGAATATCAGGCCCGAGCCAAGGCTCTGCTGTCCGCCCCGCACTTTGCCACGTGAACTGCCAGTTGGTAATTCCCAAACGGGATGCAATAACTTCCGAAGTCTCCAGCAGTTGCTGCGGATATGGATCACCGATATCTACAATTCGCGCAGGCAGACTGTGTGCACTGAACAGCACTCGTACATCCCCGCGTTTGGCTCCCGCTTCCTCGAAAGCATCCAATTTGGCGCTAACACGTGTGGAGAGAGCTTGAATCAATTTTGGATGCAGGTGATAACTCTCAATAAAGGACATCTGGATACCCAGTTCTTCCGCTTTCTCACGAGCGCGCTTGATGTAGCTTCCTACACTCATCGTGGAGAAATGAGGTGCCAGTACGATGCCTATTGCAGTCTGAATTCCATCCTTCGCCATCTGTTCCACGCCATCCTCAATGAACGGATATGCATGCTTCAACCCTTGATAACAACGGAATTCAACTTCTTCTGAACGGCCATCCTCGTTTAACGTCTCCTGAAGGGCCTTAACCTGATTATCCGTGTTTTCCCGAAGAGGAAATACACCCCCAACGATCGCTTCATAACGGTCGGTCAATTCCTTCAGTTGTTCCGGTTCAGGCGGACGTCCTCTGCGGATATGTGTGTAGTATGCTTCAATACTTTCCATATTCTCAGGTGTGCCATACGACATCACCAGTACACCTACTGTATTAGTCATTAGTTACCGTCACCCCAGTCTTCAAAGCTTCAGCGGAATATTCATGAATATACGCCGTGAGTTCTCTTAATTTATCCAATGATGCCTCAGGAAATAGTCCGTGCCCCAGATTGAAAATATACCCTGGCTCCTTGATGCCTTCATCAATAATCAGTTTGGCATGCTGCTTGATCAGATCCATCGGTGCAGTCAGCACATAAGGGTCCAAATTCCCTTGCACAGCAAATTTCCCGCCCAGTCGTTTACGTCCCTCGGAGATTGATACTCTCCAATCCAGCCCAATCACATCGGCTTGCAGATCATGCAGGGTTGGCAGCAATTCACCAGAAGCCACACCTGGGAAATAAATTTTCGGTACATTCAAATCCGATAATTCGGTAAAGATACGAGTAATCGTCGGCAACACATACGTTCTAAAGTCGTTTGGCGAAAGTGCGCCCACCCAGCTGTCAAACAGTTGGAATGCTTTACCGCCGTTCGCAATGTGTGCACGGACATATGTAATCACCATATCGCCCAGTTTTTGCATCAATTTATGCCACACTTCAGGTTCACTGTACATCATCGTTTTGGTACGTATGTACCCTTTGGAAGGTCGGCCTTCAATCAAATAGCTGGCAATGGTAAACGGTGCACCGGCAAACGTAATCAAGGGTACATCCAGTTCCTTGTCCAGAATGCGAATCGTCTCCAGAATATGAGACAGATCTCCTTCCACATCAATAGGACGCAAACGATCCACATCTGCCGCCGTGCGGATTGGATTGTCTATAACAGGTCCAATATTTTTAACAATATCAAAATCTATACCGAGGGAAGCAACCGGATTCATAATATCGGAATACAAAATAGCCGCATCCACACCGAGTTTACGTACCGGCATGAGTGTAACTTCAGCTGCTAGCTCAGGTTGACGGCAAATTTCGAGCAAAGAATACTTTTCTTTAATCTTGCGATATTCGGGATCATAACGCCCAGCCTGACGCATGTACCACACGGGAACACGGTCCACCTGCTGTTTGAAGCTGGCTTGAATCAGACGATCATTATAGCTCATGTAAGAAGCCTCCAATAGTTTTTGGACTCATAAATAACATTATGCCCTTTTTAAAGAGCAGTAACAACCACGTGTCGATCTGTTCCGATGACAATACTATGACATTCCTTACATCCCCTCACTCATATGCAAATTATGTTATAATGAAAGAATCGTGTTTTTTTGAAACGTTGCAGAAACGATCTGAAAGGAAGTGAAAGCACTTTGAAAACGTGGAAAGTAAACCTCATTGTGCTTTGGTTTGGACAATTTCTGGTCAACTCGGGCATGACCATGATTACCCCGTTTTTGTCCCTTTATCTCGCCAAGGATCTTGGCGTGGTTGGTGAGCATGAGATTGGCATATGGGCGGGATTTATATTTGCTGCCAACTTCCTCACCTCATTTTTGTTCCAGCCCTTGTGGGGCAAATTGTCCGACAAGTACGGCCGGAAAATTATGTTGCTGCGTTCCGGCTTCGGGATGGCGATCGTAATTGCCTTAATGGGTTTTGCACAGAACCCGTGGCAGCTCCTTTTATTACGGTTGCTTAACGGTACGATCTCCG
Organism: Paenibacillus sp. FSL W7-1088; assembly: GCF_037969855.1. Taxonomy (NCBI): domain Bacteria; kingdom Bacillati; phylum Bacillota; class Bacilli; order Caryophanales; family Paenibacillaceae; genus Paenibacillus; species Paenibacillus sp. FSL W7-1088. The sequence goes on along the minus strand of NZ_CP150216.1, from coordinate 2,294,889 downwards.
GCTTCAACCCGGCAGCAGTTGCGCTGATCTCGGGTACAACGCCGAAGGATCGCATGGGTTTCGCCATGGGCATCAGCCAGTCCGGTCAGGTGGCCGGTACGATTCTGGGTCCGCTGATCGGCGGTTTGCTCGCTGATGCAGTGGGTTTCCGCCCTATCTTCTATATTACTGGCGGACTGATCTTCGCAGCTTCGATGCTCGCCATGTTCCTGGTCAGAGAGAAGTTTGACCGTAAGGAAGCGGCCAAACTGCCGGAACAATCCGTATTGTCCGGTCTGAAGGAACTGAACAAATCACCCCAGTTACCTGCGCTATTCGCTGTAACATTCCTGCTGCAATTTGCTATGATCAGCCCGATGTCACTCTTGCCGCTGTATGTACAGAAATTACACGGTTCGGATGTCAACGTGGCCTTCTGGGCAGGACTTGTCGGTGCTGTCACGGGACTATCCAACATGGCCATGTCCCCGATTCTCGGGAAGCTCAGTGACAGGGTAGGTTCACACAAGGTACTTACCTTCTCTCTTATCGGAACAGGGCTCATGCTTATACCTCAGGCTTTCGTGCAGACGGTATGGCAGCTCATCATCGTCCGTTTCATGATGGGTGTGTTCATGGGTGGCCTGCTTCCAAGTGTCAATGCGCTCATTCGCTCCTATACGCCAGATAGCATGATTAGCCGGGCGTTCAGCTTTAATACGAGCACACTCGCATTGGGTAACATGCTTGGAGCCGTTATTGGCGGCTTTATGGCCGGGTTCATCGGCATCGAAGGACTGTTCATCGTCTCCGGTGGGCTGCTGCTGCTCAACATGATGTGGGTAAGACTCAAGCTGTACAGAAAGCCCCCTCTGATCAGAGAACCATAACCCTTGAATTCAAATGATGTTTTGCTCTTAAGAAAAAGCCGCTTTCAGCGCCTACTATTAGGCAAGAAAGCGGCTTTTGGCATTGATTTGCTCAAACCTCAACATTGATTCATTGAGCCATCGAGTCAGATGGCTTGTAAATTGAACTTGTGAATTGAATCGGATATTCTTTCACGCCAAATACAAAAGCACTTTGAATCGGCTGCAAAACCGTTTCCGGCACAAGCTGAATGTCTTCCATTTGCCGAAGCATCGTCTGAAGTACAACCCTCGCCTCCAGTCGTGCAAGCGGCGCTCCGAGACAGAAGTGAATACCAAATCCAAAACCCATATGTCTGTTCGGCTTGCGGTCGGGCACGAACTTCTCTGCCTGATCGAATTGGGCGCTATCCCGGTTGGCCGATCCTACCCAGGATATCACCTGTTCCCCTGCCTGAATCGTTTGTCCGTTCAATTCTACGTTTTCTTTGGCGATACGCCCAATGGCCACAATCGGCGGATAATAACGCAGCGTTTCCTCTACCGCAGTCGGGATAAGTTCAGGGTGTTCTCGCAGCTGCCGTTGAAGCTCAGGTTGCTCTGACAGAACACGAACAGCATTGGTAATCAGATTGGTTGTGGTTTCATTACCGGCAGCAAGTAACAAAATGCAAAATCCGACTACTTCCTCTGCCGTTAGCTTCTCCCCATCAATCTCGGCAGCAAGCAGCAAAGAGATCAGATCATCTTCTGGTCGCTGACGTCTTTGTTCCATAATGGCCGTGAAGTAGCTCGCCAGTTCCTGCTGGTTCCGTTTCTTTTCTTCCATCAATTCCTGGAAAGCTTCATCACTGTCATCCCGTGCACCTTTCACAAGTGCATCAGACCAGTCTTTAAACTTTTGGCGATCTGAGGCAGGGACGCCTATCAATTCGGCGATCACGATAACCGGAAGTGGAGTGGCAAGATCATCGATAAGACGCATACGACCTTCTGAAAAATGCGGAGTCAATAATTCATCAGCGATTTCCTGAATACGCGGAGCTAACGCTTCAATCGCTTTAGGTGTGAACGCCTGATTAACCAGATCCCGCAATTGCTTGTGCTTCGGCGGATCTGTAGTCAGCATGCTGGCGTTAGCGCGATCACGTTCAGAAGAGAACAGTTTAGGGTTTTTTAACACATATTGCACATCTTCATAACGGAAAACATCCCAGCATTCTCGATGGTTGTCATAGCGGACTGGAGTATTGTCACGAAGTTCAGCGTACACCTGGAAGGGAAGTAATTGCTGCTCCACCGCCTCCAGCTCCCGGATCGGAATGTAATTGGCATACTTTCTGGGTGCTCGGTTCATCGTTTCTCCTCCAATCATTAATATATATTTATTTACATATAGAAATCACCTTTTATTATAGACTTAACGCTGTGGGCATACAAATATTTGGCAATAATTGAGCCTCCTTTCCTAGAACGTATTACAAAAATCGTCAAGACCTGCTAATTTATACCCCAGTGCTATTCGTCTTAGATAAGATCACTTCTGCTATGGACGATCCTGCAACACTTCCCCCCAATTTTTTCGATACCCTATCAGGTCAAAAGACTTATATGTAATAAAATATGACACAAAAATTCATATAGTATAATTTCACACTCCTTATTCTCTTTTTCACCTTCTCATATTTATCCATAAAACCTCATAAATACACTGTATACTCTATATATCTATCAATGTAACCGATTACTCTACTCATATCTATAATTGTCATATTATTTAACATGAAATACAATCAATTTGAAATCACTACATATAATCCTCAAAAAACATCACACGAAACTAACCTGAAGGAGAGTGCTTTTCATGAAAAAAACTTCAAATCTTCGTCCTTGGGCTGTATGGAGCACAGCTGCTTTGACAGCTCTGACCATCTCCCTGTCCCCAATTGGAACCTATGCGGCTCATGCGGCTACGGTAGAAGTGAGCGGTACAACCAGTGCAGTTCAGACCGCATCATCCACTCCGGCTCGCAATACAACCATCCCTGTGCTATCGGATTCGTTCAAACAATCCGCTCTGCCTAATGTTCTGGTCATCGGAACGGGTGGTACGATTGCAGGTCAATCCGAGGATGCAACCAGCTTCCAGAACTATAAGGCCGGTACACTCCCGATTGGAGAAATGGTCGACGCCTTACCGGACAAACAGAAGATTGCAGATGTTAGCACACTCCAATTCGGAAATTCAGGCTCAGGCTCTTATACCATGGCTGATCTCTATGACTTGTCTCAGACGGTAGACAAGGCTCTGGCTCAGTATGACAGCGTTGTGGTTACCACAGGTACAGATACCATGGAGGAAATCGCCTACTTCCTCGACATGACCGTACAAAGTGATAAACCCGTCGTCATTACAGGGTCCATGCGCCCTTGGACCGTTATCGGCTCCGATGCACAAGCGAATCTGTACAACGCCATCAAGCTCGCAGGCAGCGGGCGCACCACTTCATTTGGGACCGTGCTGATGTTGAACGATACGATTCAACTGGCGCGCGGCGTGACCAAAACGAATGATTATCGAACTGACACGTTCGAAACCCCGATGCTTGGTGCAGTAGGTTATATTGATGAAGAAAACATTCGAATTTATCGTGCCCCTGCACGTGCCTTGAAGCCTGAAGGTGCATTGAAACCGGCCTTTGACCTGAGCAAAATCACCAAGGCAGATCTCGCCAAGGTGGAAATTGCCATTTCCTATCAGGAAGCTGGCGGCGAGGCTATTGAAGGATTTGTGAAAGGCGGCGCCAAGGGGATCGTAACGTCCGGTACCGGAGCAGGCGGTATCTCCAAAGCAATGGGACAAGCACGCACCAAAGCGGTGGAGGATGGCGTCATCTTCGTAACGACCACTCGGACAGGTTCAGGCAGTGTATATGGCGGAGGGAAAGGTGTTATTGCCGGTGACAACCTCAGTCCTCAGCAAGCACGCATTTTGTTGATGCTCGGACTGTCCTTCAGCGATGATTTTGACACGATTAAAAAATGGTTCGAGACTTATGGAACGCCGGAAGTTTAATAAGGCACTCATCACTTTATATCTTTAAAGAAAACAAGAGACGATTCACTCCCTGTCTCAGGGTTGTGATCGTCTCTTGTTTTTGTAACATTGTCCCTCCATCTCCTGCATTGAAGATTTAGGTGCAACACGGATATCGTTCCATCTATATACTGACTTATTTATTTCAGTGGATGAGCGCAGAAACAGAAAAAACCGCTTGAATGACGTTCCAGCCGAAGCTTTGTCCTGTAAGCTGATATGCTTACTTCACCCAGGCCAGAGCCAGACCATCATAATCCGGCAGCATCGTCGTTACCAGCCGCGGGTCACTGGCCATCTGCTCGTTGAAGCGCCGAACCGCGAGGACAGCCGGACCCTGCTTGTCCGGATTAAGCGTACGGCCGCGTAGGAAACAGTTATCTCCCACAATCACCGCCCCGGGCCGCGCTAGCTTAATGGCGTAATCGAGATAAACGGGATAATTCTCTTTGTCTGCATCAATGAAGAAGAAATCGAAGGTACGTCCTTCCTGTGCCAGCTGCGCCAGACTGTCGGCTGCGGGCCCAATTCGATATTCGACCTTATCCCCAAAGCCTCCTTCCTCCAGATGACCACGAGCCATCGCTGCGTATTCCTCTTTCAGTTCCAGCGAAGTCAGGGTTCCCCCGTCACTTAAACCGCGAGCAAGACAAATTCCGCTGTAACCGCCAAGCACACCGATTTCGAGTACAGCCTCCGCTTTCGATGTCTTCGCAAGAAACGTGAGCAAACGGCCATAGGCCGCTGCAACTGAAACTTCCGGCATGCCGTTCGATCGGATGGCTTCTTTTACCTTTAACAAGAGATCATCCTCTTGAAATAATTGATTTACATATTCGTCAGGGGTCAGATTCACCGCTAAAATCCTCCTTGGACACTTGGACTGCTTTCCATATGGATGCCAATGTTCTATAATAAATGTTTGTTGTCAAACACAGGCGGTTGAACTGCTGCATCAGCTCGAAAGATGAATGCATTAGCGCACCGCATTTCTCATTGTAAGTTTTTTCACGGAAAGCGGCAAGGCCGCACCGTCACTATACAGCTGCGAGAAGCACATTCCTTCTCTGGCTTGAAATGGAGTTGAAATGAATCACATGGCTCAATTGCAATTGATTGCGACCTCGGCGATGGGACTCGAGGCTGTTGTCGCCCGGGAACTGAAGCAGCTGGGGTATGAGGATGTTACGATCGACAATGGCCGGGTTTTCTTCACTGGAGATTATATTGATATTTGCCGATGTAATCTGTGGCTGAGAAGTTCGGATCGCGTATTGGTCAAAATGGGTGAATTCCCAGCGACAACGTTCGATGAATTGTTTGAAGGTACCAAAGCATTACCTTGGGAGGAGTGGATTCCAGCCGATGGCGAATTTCCGGTAGAAGGTCGCTCCCACAAATCTCAGCTAAGCAGCGTGCCTGCATCACAAGGGATCGTGAAGAAAGCAATCGTAGAGAAACTGAAGCTGACTTATGACACGGAGTGGTTCCCAGAGGATGGGTCTCGTTATGTGATTGAGGTCATTCTGCTGAACGATCGCGCCCTGCTTACTTTAGATACGACGGGACCAGGTCTGCATAAACGGGGTTATCGTAAACTCGTAACCGAAGCACCACTCAAAGAAACGCTTGCTGCGGCACTTATTCAGCTCAGCCGCTGGAATGTATCCCGTCCATTCTATGATCCATGTTGTGGATCAGGCACCATGCTGATCGAAGCCGCCATGATCGGCTGGAACATTGCACCAGGACTGCGTCGTACGTTTAACTCCGAGAACTGGGCTGTCATTCCCGAAGAATTGTGGGAACAGGCGCGCGAAGAAGCATTTGACGCGGTTCGCGACGATATTCCATTGCAAATTTCGGGCAGCGACATCGATCCGGAAGCCATCGAAGTTGCACAGGCAGCAATCAAGAGTGCCGGCTTCGCCAACGAGATTGAAGTCAGCGTCCTGCCCGCTCATCGTGCAAGACCACAGGGCGAATATGGTGTCATTATTACCAACCCTCCATATGGTGAACGTTTGAGTGAAGAAAAAGAAGTGCAGAAGCTGCTGCGTTCTTTAGGGCGCAGTTACCTCGATTTGCCGACATGGTCCTTTTTTGCCATCACATCGACCAAATCTTTCGAGGAAGACTTTGGCCACAAGGCAGACAAGCGCCGTAAGTTGTTCAATGGACGCATTGAAACCCAATATTATCAGTATTTGGGCCCACTGCCTCCACGCAATAAAACACCGCAACAATAATATTATTGGAATGATCAAGCGCTCCTGCCTTCCACGGCTGGGGCGCTTTTTTGGTATGTATTCCGGGAGAACTATGATTGAACTTAATGACATGGCATCCGCATGAAGTATTTCTCCCCTGGGCATAGTTGAAAAGCCGTGACACCACGCTATAATGGATAAAGTCCTATTTTACATTCCGTTAACAAAACCATTCATCAGGGAGGAGACATATATGTTTGTCACTAAGCCAACACGCAGCCTTACGCCGCGTGGGCTTCTGAATCATCCACTTACGTTATATCTTATTTTTCTTGTACTCATGCTGCTCAAATTAATGTGGCTCCACCACAATCTGCACGCCTATAACATTACAATGGGGCTTCTGGACAAAGTGATTGCCATCGGTTCGCTGCTGCTTCTGTCCTTCTGGACCTGGTGGCTGCCTCGCCGGGGCATGATTATATCACTCGTTATACTCAATCTGCTGCTCACTGCACTGATCTATGCGGATATGGTTTATTATCGCTACTTTCAGGATTTTTTAACGATCCCTGTACTGATGCAAGCCAGACAGGTCGACGCTTTGGGAGACAGCATCGCTACGCTTATCTATGCCAGTGATCTGTGGTTCTTCGTCGATTGGCTGGTGGTTATCCCGTATGCAGCGATCCTGCTGTTCAGCAAACGTAACCGTCGTGGAGGTTCCATCGCATATTCGAACGGATTGAACTCTTACTCATCAAACTCCCGCAAAACAAGCATGCGTCGTCGACTCACTGCAGGCAGCATTGCCCTGATACTAGGTCTGGGGCTCGCGGTTGGTCCGATTTATTTTTATAGTAAAACCTGGGCAAAAGGGTTGTTTGATAACAACTGGTGGAACGTGTCCATGTACAACGTTACCGGACTTCTTGCTTTTCATGGCTATGACCTGTACAACTATGCCAAAGACCAGCTCGGCTCCGGTCCAGAGGTCGATCCTGCCGATTTGGAGCAGGCGGAAGCTTATTTCGCCAGCAGACAACAGGCTGACCCACTGAAGGATGAAATGTTTGGCAAGTACAAAGACAGCAATGTGATCATTGTCCAAGGTGAAGCCTTCATGAATTTCATGATTGGACAGAGCATTGGCGGTCAGGAAATTACGCCTCATTTTAACGAGCTGATGAAGGAAAGCCAGTACTACAGTCACTTTTATCACCAGACAGGTCAGGGGAGAACATCGGATGCCGACTTTGGGGCCAATATTTCATTGCATCCACTGTCGGTTGGATCTGCATTTGTCCGTTACGCAGACCATAGCTATGATTCCCTGCCTTCTATCTTGAAGGATCATGGTTATAGTACCAATGTATTTCATGCCTATGAGAGCGGATTTTGGAATCGCTATACGATGTATCAGAATATGAAGTATGACAAGTTTTACAGTAAAAATGATTTTGAACAGGATGACCCGCTTGGCTGGTCGCTGTCGGATGAGTCCTTTTTCCGCCAATCGGTTGAGAAAATGAGCAGTGAGGTTACGGAGCCGTTCTATTCTTTCCTGATTACACTCAGCAGTCATCATCCATACGCGTTACCCCAAGATAAACAGCAGCTGGATGTGGGTGAATTCAAAGGAACGATGTTTGGCAACTATTTGCAATCCGTTCATTACGTGGATTCTGCGCTCGGCAACATGGTGGAAGACCTGAAAAATCGGGGACTATGGGACAAAACGATCTTCATGTTTTATGGGGATCACGATAACTCCATCAAGGAGCAGCCTCAATATGAGAAATTTCTCGGACGTTCACTAACTGATCTGGATATGGAGCAGATTATGAACGAGGTGCCTTTGCTCGTGCATCTGCCGGACGGAGCCGCAGCAGGGACGATTGACGAGCCTGCCGGACAACTGGATGTTACACCTTCAGCGCTGCATCTACTCGGTATTTCAGATCAATCCTACTACCACATGGGAAACGATGTGTACGATGGTTCCTCCCGCATGGTGGTATTGCGCAGTGGTGCATTTACAGATGGCTCCCTGTTCTATATCCCTTCGGATGATTATCTGTATGACAGCGGCTCCTGTTACGATCTGTCTACAGGCACCAAAACGGATATTAATGCTTGCCGATCCGGTTATGACGAAGCAACAAAGCGACTGCAAGTGTCAGATACGGTTAATACGTTTGACCTGATCTCGCATTTTCGCGAGCAGCGAGCGTCTGATTCCGAATCCTAACCAGTACTGAGCGGAACGTTGCACCGTCGGAACACTGTATAATTCATATTCCAAATGTTAACCCGACACTACAATGAAATGGGGCTAGTGCATGACCATGACGTCACATCCAGATCAATTCAATATCGAACAAAAGCTGTTCGAAGAAGCTGCAAACTTTGTCAAACATCGCTATCCTCAAGGGTGGGGCGGGGCAGCTGCCGTTTATACTGAAGCTGGCTCGCTGTTAATCAGCGTAGCTCCAGAAGTGATTAATGACGCCACGCATCTGTGTATGGAAACAGGAGCCTATCTGGAAGCCCACAAATTAAACGAGCGGGTCACCCACTCGATCTGTGTGGCACGTGACGATGAGCACTCGGAATTCAAGGTCCTCACCCCTTGTGGTGTGTGCCAGGAACGACTGTTTTTCTGGGGAGAAGACGTGAAGGCTGCCGTATACGATCCAGATGGAGCTTTGATTTACAAGAGATTGGACGAAATTCAGCCTTATCATTGGACCAAGGCATACCAGGATAAGTAAGAAGTTAAACTAGAAGTGTTGAGGCTGCAGTCCGTTGCATGCTTCAGCACTTCTTTTTTTTCGAGGCTTGGTAATAACCATAACCTTGCGAATGAAGGAAAGTCGCTATATAATTGTAACTGTATTGGTTTTATTTATAGATGATGGAGGTTTTAATTGATGAATATTGAAATATGGTCCGACTTTATGTGTCCTTTCTGTTATATTGGCAAACGTCGTCTGGAGAATGTATTAGCACAATTCCCACACCGCGATGAAGTGCATTTACAGTTTAAAAGTTTTGAGCTCGATCCAAATGCTGAATTGAATAGTGGCAAAACCAACGCAGAATATCTGGCTGCCAAATACAATATGAGTGTCGAGCAGGCACGCGGCATGAATGCACAGATGAACGCCAATGCTCGTACGGCTGGACTGGAATACAACATTGATGAGATGATTCCTACCAATTCCTTCTCTGCTCACCGCCTGACCCATTGGGCAGAAACACAAGGAAAAATGCTTGAGCTTAGCGAACGACTCTTTCAAGCGATCTTCATTGAAGGTAAACATGTCGGCAATACCGATGTACTGATCGCGTTGGCTGAAGAAGTGGGTCTGGATCGCAGTGCAGCAGCTGAAGTGTTGTCCAGTAATCAATTCGCAGACCAAGTGCGTGCTGACCAGGCCGAAGGCGAACAATTAGGCATCCGGGGTGTACCGTTCTTCGTGTTTGATCGCAAGTTCGCTATATCTGGTGCTCAACCTGATGAGGTGTTCCTTGACGCGATCCAGAAAGCATGGGATGAGCGTTCCCCTTTTACCATGGTAGAGTCCAGCACCACTAACGCAGATGGCAGTGGAGTATGCACCGAAGACGGCTGCGAGGTTCCGCAACCGGATCAATCCAAATAACACAAAAGCAGCAGGATCAAGGGTAATCCCCTGAACCTGCTGCTTTTTTTATAATCTACAACTCAAGCTAATTATAAAGTTTTAGTGTTTGATGAACAGTTGCAGTGGAGGGGATGGAATTGATTCTGAAGAAGCGGAGTGTTCGCCTGAAAGCTTTCTGTAAGAAAGCTGCTTCGGAAGCATAAGCTGTTTCCTAATTTTCACCTTTTGAATATTGAATCAAAAAATTTGGAGACAACAGCGATCGGAAGAACGAACCGTAACCGGAACAACTCCAAACAGATCATTAAACACTCATTTTGGAATTGAGCTACACACTCAATCCCAAAACAGCTGATCCGGATGTGGCCCCGTCCGTTTATCCGAATCCAGCGCATCAATTAGTTTCAGCTCATCCGGAGTCAATTCAAAATCAAAGATATCTGCATTCTCGCGAATCCGCTCCGGGGTAACCGACTTCGGAATCGTCACAATCTGGTTCTGGATATCCCAACGCAGAATAACCTGTGCTGGTGTTTTCCCATATTTCTGGGCCAGACTTTTCAAAGCCGATTCCTTGTTCAGTTTACCTCTCATAATGGGGCTCCATGCCTCCAGTTGAATGCCCTGCTCCCCGCAGAAATCCTGCAGCTCCTGTTGAATCAGACCCGGATGCAGTTCCACCTGATTCACCGCGGGCACCGTTCCACCTTCATCTATGATATCGCGCAGATGGTGCACTTCGAAATTACTTACACCAATGGCACGTACACTTCCTTCGCTGTATAGACGTTCGAAAGCTCTCCACGTCTCCTTATACTGGTCTCTGCCAGGCCAGTGGATTAAGTATAGATCAATGACATTCAATCCAAGCGCCTTCTGACTTGCCTCAAATGCTCTCAAGGTCGAATCAAAGCCTTGATCCTCATTCCACAGCTTGGTTGTCACAAACAGCTCATTACGGGCAATACCGCTGCTCGCAATGGCTTGTCCCACTTCCTCTTCATTTCCATAAACGGACGCTGTATCAATGCTCCGATAACCGACTTCCAATGCGGTCTCCACCGCTTGTTGTACTTCCTTGCCCTTTGCTCGATAAGTCCCAAATCCCAGCCATGGCATCGTCACGCCGTTGTTCAGAATCGTACAATCTGTAATATGTTTTGTCATTCTGTACCTCCTGTGTGAAATTTGCCTGCTCTTGGTCTATTAACCTTCTCACCAAATTTTAAGCGGCACATTACACACAGTTTGACTAAAATCCACTTCTTGGGTCTATTCAAAATAGACATGAATAACCCGCAAAGCACTGCTGCTCTGCGGGTTCTGGTGTGACAGGAACGCTTATAGATCCCCTTGCCCATTCTGACTCTGGATCGAGTTCAATCTTCTCTTCTCCTCAATGAACATCTCTTCCGCCAGCTCAACGCCTTGACCTCCAAGCGAACGTTCAGCTTGAAGCATAGCTTGCTCGGTATGCGCCAAACGGCGTTCTGCCTGTTCAATGGTCTGTTCTGTTGGATGTGACATTGCCTGTGAAACGGCAAAATGAAGTTTGTTCACTGCATTCTGCGCCTGGGATACGGTCGTATCGGCTTGCAAACTGGAATCATAACGCTTCGGCATGAGTATTCCTCCTTGGGATCATGTTCCTGTTACCCCTTTAGGATGGTTGACATCGGCCTTCCTTATTCTTCTTTCGTTGAAACAATAAAGGATTACTTCAATGTTCCCTATATGAGATCAAGGATGAATATCAATGATGTGTATAACTTTTTCCGTTCTGACTGCGTTTAATTGATAATTACCTTTTCACAAGGAGGTGTATATTTGAAGAACTTTGGGATTGTGTTCATTCTGGTACTTTTATTACTGCTAATCAGTGGCTGCACACCTTCGACGTATGAAATAACGGGATATACAGGCTCCTCTATTAATAACGAGATTCCGGTCCCCGTGAATGCAAAGCAGCTGAGCATAACGACACATTCAGACAATCCAAACATTCTAACAGGCATTAAATATGAATTGAAACATATCGGGGGAGAACAGGGATTATATGTACCATCCGATTATTTTGAGAAGTTATCCGAAGCCGGATGGGTTGAGGTGGAAGAGGAGCGTATGGGACATGTGCATTTTCTAAAAAAAAGTGATACAATCCTCGCCATTGAGATTCAAGAGGATACCTTTGAGATTTTTGAAATGAGGCACGACTTTACGTTCTAATTTCGTACGATTCCTCATCACAACTAAAAAAGAGAGGCCGCAGCCTCTCTTTCCTTTTGTGGACAAGTTTGTCCACTGCATATCCATACAATTACTTCACGAATTTCGCTACTTTAGCAAGCACTTCTTCTTCTGTCGGAGCACTGATGTACCGACCGTTGATGAAGACAAAAGCACGCTTCGCGCAAGGACCGCAATACGATTTGCAACCAATTTTGATCTCCGTATCCGGAGCCATTTTCTCCAACTTGGCCACAATCGATTTTAGTCTGATATGATTACATTTTTCGCATACGCGGATATCGTTAGCCATGAGTTCCCCTTCTTCGCTCCCTTAGTGGTCGCCGTGGTTGCCTTGGGATGGGTTCGTAATAACGAAGCCTTCTTCAGGGAAGTAAAGGTAATCAATTTTAACGCCATCCAGCAAAGGCTGATCATTCTCAAGAATAACGTCAATCTCTTTATCGGTAGATACAACCGTATCATTGTCTTTTGGTGTATCGATATCGAGTCCGTAGTGGGCATGATCTCCATGTGCATGTGTGATCACAACGCGCAGCAATTTACCTTCGTTCTCAGGCTTGTCCAGTTCAAGTTTCAATACTTTCGCGGCATTACGTGTAATTTTGCAGTTCATATCATTCATCTCCTATATTGTAATTGCTGGTCCCAACAATTTTTCATTATTTCTAAACTCCAGCATCTATTGTAAAGAAAATTACTGCGCTTCGCAATAACATTGATGCAAAATCGATGTTAAAACCACCCATTTTGTGTCGGATTAAGACGACGCCTCCGCTGTAAGTACCGGATATTTGCGCTCCGCACGACTTACAAACCAGTTCATCAGCAACAACGTAACCCCGATATCATCTATAGGCATAAACGGCATCACGTCAGGAAGTACCCAGTAGAGCAGTGCCGGGATGATGAACAGCAACTTCTCACCCAAAGGGATCTGCGGAGCCCGCAACAGACGCGGCAGCCGTTTGAATACTTGTGTCCATCGTTTGAATGACAGCAGTCTTCTCCACTTCATATGAACCCCTCCGTATGATTATTGCACTGAAATAAAACAGCACACGTTATAGTCACTAATAGTTACACCCATCATTACCTGTTCCAGAGCGATCCGGAACGAATGATGCAATATGCAGATTAAAAAACGAACGCCGGTCACAGCGCCCGTTCCTGTTATACGAATGGACAACCCGTAAGTTTCATGTCTTCCCAACCGGATTATGTGAAGTCAGATTTCTTGGATTCCCAATCCTCCCTGTTAGTGCTCTCGATCTGTTAATAATTCAGCCAATAGCATGCCAACCTCTACGCAGATGTCATCGAACTGATCCATGGGCAGCGGGTTGACCCCGAGTCCCACTTCTACTGTGAAGCCAGGCTTCCGAAACTTCTGGATGAACCAGTCTTTGTACCCTGCATCGCTTCCACCCAGCTTAACTGCCTTGTACCCTGAGGCCCTTGCCAGTCTACGTGACAGCGGTGCACTCTCCTTTGGCTCCAAATCCCGGTAGTTCCAATAAATTTCCTGTCCCTGGCTGTGCAGCGAAACGACAGCATCGAAATGATGCTGCTCGGTCCACTGTGCAAGTGCCCACGCCTCCGGTTCCGATAAGGGAGCGGTTCCTGCATAATCTCTTGGCCCTGGGGACGTTATTCCTCTTCTAGCCGCCTCTTCCTCCCAATAAGCCGGGAATTGATCGTTAAGGTCTACTCCCCTAATATTGGATTTCCAGTGCGTAAAATGTGAGCGTCCGGCATTCCATTCCAGCAATTCTTCTGCATGGGGATGATCATTGACCACGCCCTCCTGCACCAATTCAACTCCATCCGGATTAACCATAGGGACAGCCCACAGCGTAGTTTCCTGCATCCAGCGTTCCGTCTGAAATTGATGCCACGGCGTAGATGTACTGTAAGCCTTCGCATATTCTTCAATGAATCGCATCAGAACCGCGGTAGTCAGCCACTCATTTGCATGAACAGATGCGTTGACATGAATATGTTTGGGACCTTGACCCAAACGCAGATAAGGCAAAGCCTTGCCCATGACACTGCTGCCAATCGAGCCAATCTCGATAAATGGATATTTCTTTTCCAGCAAACCGATATCACGTTTCATTTCACGGTAACCATACTCTCCCTGCAGCTTGACGATAGTTTTTCCATTTGAATCCGGAATATGAATACATCGCCCGCACCAGTCCGGAATATTCGCTATTTCTGGATTAGCTTCGCGCAATTCTTCTTCAATCAGTCCAAAACGTAATGCGATACCGGCCACTTTCTCTCCCGGTTGCACTGCATACCTGCGCCCCGTTCCCGGCATAATGCGCAGCATCTGTCCTGTCAGCAAATAAGGCTGGGACGCTGCTTCCGGGTTGAGAGCGGCAAGTAACTCCTTCGTCATATGGTTTGCTGCCGCAATACGCGACAAGGTATCTCCCTGATGAACAATAATCCATTGCAGCTCCATGTTGATCTCCTTTCCTATAGAAACTGTGTAATCTCCTGCCCCTTTCTCGCCTGTGTCCTTACTGTATGTAATATGTATGCCGATCTGGTTGTCCGTCATGTGACATGAAACGTGTAAAACCCTCCAACATAAGAACAACGTGATTGTAATCCGAAGCTCTTCTAGTTTCTGATGTGATTAAAAAAATCCCGGAACACGAAGTGTTCCGGGATTCTTATAAGCATAGAAACCAAAAAAAACGCTATGATAATTGCGTAACCTGCCACACAACTGGCGTTTTGGAGATCTGCTCTCCCAACCATTGGCGGGTAATATTCTGGAACATGCGTGGGTCCCCAGTGCAAAAAAACTGATGGACCGGTGTCTCATCCCCACTGGCCAGCTTTCGTTTATCATACAAAATCGTACTAATTTCCCTCGCCGTTTCATCTGCCGAACTGATCAGCTTCACTTCCTGCCCCATAACCTCCTGAATGGTATCCATGAGAAAAGGATAGTGCGTACAACCCAGAATAAGACAATCAATCGGCTGTTGCTTAATCTGGCCTAAAGACTGCTCCACCGTACTTGTCGTTTGCTCGGAACGGAATTCGCCTTGCTCCACCAGTGGCACAAGTGCCGGACAAGCCTGAGTGACCACATCAATATAGGGGGACAACTGTTTGAGTGCAGACGTATATGCACCACTTCCAATGGTTCCCACGGTGCCAATGACACCGATGCGTCCTGTGCGTGTCGCTGTGATGGCTGCTCGTGCTCCCGGATGAATGACACCAATGACAGGCACATTCACCTTGGCTCGAATATAGTCGAGCGCTGCTGCTGTAGCCGTATTACAGGCGATAACGATAACCTTCGGATTGAACTGGATCAAGAAATCAACGATTTGTTCCGTGAATTGTTTAACTTGTTCGGACGAACGGGGTCCGTACGGTGTCCGGGCAGTATCTCCAAAATATATGATCTTTTCCCGTGGGAGCTGACGCATCACTTCCTTGGCGACGGTCAATCCCCCTACACCGGAGTCTAATATAGCGATTGCTTGCTGCACGAACACACCGCTTCCTTCTTCATTGAATTGGTTCTGTTAACAAATTGGTTCCCAGAGCTTTCTTCCTACCGTATGAATTTTCAGGCAAAAAGGTACCTACATCTTACCCGATTTCATTGCAGGGTTCAAACAAAAATGCGGTATCGTTCAACTCCTGCACGACGAACACACAACAAAGCAGGCTCCCCTCCAGATGGAGGAAAGCCTGCTCGCGTTCAAGCTTAGCTTTAGATATTGTCTTTGGAGTCGTCGGCAGGAAGCTTCGCGATGACTTTAATACCTGACTCATTTGCTGCATCTGCATCAACGGAAGACTCAGTATCAGTAATGACGGCGGATACGCGTACTTCTTTACCTTCAGCGCAATTGCGCCAGGACTGGATATCCTGGATAACGACATCTGCCGTTTCTTTTACTTTGGATACGATCTGTGCGCTTTGTTCGCCTACCTTGCTAGCCAGTTCCTGACCTTTCTCACTCACCTGACGTGCACCTTCCGAAATATCTTGACGAAGTTCACGTCCCGATTTTGGCGCCAACAGCAAAGCTGTCACTGAACCTACAACCGAGCCGATTAATGCTCCCCACAACAAACTTTTGTTAGAATCCTTCACGTCGCATCTCTCCCTTTACCTTAAATGAAGTACCGAATAACCAAGCAACAGCCTGTTGCTCGTTAATCCGGGCGAATGCCTACTCTGTTGATGCAGTATAAGCAGCAAGGGCTTGACCTGACACTCGGATACCAAAAAAATTCTGGATGTCGTCTTTCGCACCTTCTGGCGTTATCAAGACATGCCTCAAGTCTGCCGCGCCGGCTCAAGCGGAGCAACGGCATGTTCATCACCCGGGTCCAGATCAATTACATATCGTCCTGGTGCAATTAATGCCGCCTGATGCTCACAACGCCAGCGTCGTCCGCCGGAAGATCCCAGCGTCTGTCCATCCTGTAGAACATCGCCCTGATCAAATATGTAATAGGCGGCCCCCAGCAATGTCTGGGCTACCGTATCCGGATCAAGTCCAATGAAATGACACTGTACATCAGGCACGCCAAG
The DNA here is from genome assembly GCF_037969855.1 of Paenibacillus sp. FSL W7-1088. Classification (NCBI taxonomy): domain Bacteria; kingdom Bacillati; phylum Bacillota; class Bacilli; order Caryophanales; family Paenibacillaceae; genus Paenibacillus; species Paenibacillus sp. FSL W7-1088. Next base: position 2,278,255 of record NZ_CP150216.1, on the reverse strand, counting down.
TGCCGACAATCCTACCGTGTCCATAACCAGCTGACGCTGTTCCTCCGTGCCCCCAGCCTGATACATGCGCACATTCATCGCAGCGTAGAGATGCTCCTCACGCTCCTGTGACAGCACATAGGCTTTCGGTTCAACCAATTTGTCACTGCCATACCAGTATAACGCCTCACAAGGCAGCACTTCCATAACAGCCTGAATCGTCTTTTGGAACAATTCGAGTCGCTGTTTGCGCGGCATGGCAGCAGTGAACATATCATGAAGCCGGATGGAATATTGGATCGTTTCCATAGCTTGTCCTGCTTCTGGCCAATGCCAGGCTTGCTGCAAAGCCCCTCCAAAGCGGGCACGATCTACAATTTCAGTAATGGGGAGAATGCACGTCTGTGCTGGAATATTACCTTCCTGAAAAGAAACCTTATGGTCCAGATGGTAGAAAACCAGCATTTCAGGTTCATGCTCCTCATTGCCTTGCTTCACGTCAAGCCGGACTTGTCCGGTATGACGACTTAGTGCCTCCTGCAAACGCCCCCGATCTATAACGGGACGTTCCTGGAATAACAGCTCAATCATATATACCGGATGAAATCCGGAAGGTATGTCATTCGTTTCATTATTTCCTTCTTGATCTTCTTTCCATTCGTTCGTCATGCTGCTTCCCCTCATTCCTTGCTCTGTCCCTCGGCCTGTGCAGTCTGGAAAGGCCCGAGTTCTTTTTCCACATAGGTATTGACCTGATGGGAAAAATGTTCAAGCACGCCCGGCAGGTCACTGCTCAGCGGATGCAGTTCAGATCGCTCCCAGCTGTAATAGTCCTGAACGAGCGGCTTGCGCAACGATACGAGGCGACTCAGCACCTCATAGGTTGCATGATCAAAAACCTTCTCTTCATGGTTAATCTGAATAATATCGTCATAGCTGCTCGCATCACGCATGATGAATCCGTCAATCAGATAACTCCCTACATCCGTAACGATTTCAATTGCGAGATGAAGACAGCGTTCCTGTACCAGACCCAGCATGAGACTGCCATCCCAAGCTTGTGAAGCACGGCGAAGACCTTCGGCCACCTCCGGTACGGCAGCAAGCCGACGTGCAATCTGTTCCCTGTTTACGTAATACAATGTGTTCACTTCCCGTTCAGTGAATTATCGGTTCCTTTTTCCTCTTCGCTTCAGCCAAAATAACATCACAGGACAAGCGATCAGAAACACGACAAAAATATATAAAAATTCCATTACGTCTCTTAAATCGCTCATGCAGAGTCCCCTTTATCCAAAGTAGAATGAAGAACAGATTAGATTTCGTAGTCCACTGCAATCGACTGCTCTCTGACCTCGTTCATATACTTGATGACTTCCTGATGCAGCGGATGTACCTGATATGCCTGAAGATCTTCCAGTGATGCAAACTCTGCCGTGAGTGAGATGTCAAAAGATCTGTCTGAACGGAGCACGTCAATACCTACTTCAAGCGAAACCAGAACATCAATTTTGCCTTGCAGATTGCGAAGAACATTCGCAGCCGCTTCAATACTTTCATTAGAACGATCTTTCATTTTAAACAGAACAATATGTTTAATCATCAGACAAGCACCTCATTTGAGTATAATAATTGGTATGAATGAATTTTCTTGTATCCAAAATATATCATAACGTCCTCTATTACGAAAGGATACTTGGAAACGTTCTCTTAAAAGACAATCTAATCGGGGCTACCTTCATTCGCCTTTGTTTTCTCCTGGGGCATATTATCCGTCTGTTCACTTTGGTTTGTCTGTTTTTCCGGGTCAACTTCTGTTGCCTGTTCATTTGTATCCTTCTTCTCCACATTCGGCTGCGGTATAGGCCATTCCCGGTCAGACAAATCTTCCTGTTTTTTAAGCACCGCTATAGCCTGTCTGAGCTTGTCTGGCAATGGAAGCCCAATGCGGGCATAATTTTCGGTAATGGATATCAGCTCATTCACCAGATAAAAGTAGATGGCTCCCCCTTTAATGATGTCCGTTCCCATGAGCAGGTCAATTCGGTGAGCAAGCAGAATAACCGTCAGCATGAGACCTTTGCGGGCGAGCCCCCAGAATCCAACATTACTATTCAATCCTTTACCCGTTCTTACTGCCGCAGCGAGACCCGTAATGTAATCCACAGCCATTGCAACCGCCAGCAAGCTAAGCAGCTGATCCCATCCACCAAAAGCAAACGTCATGAACGCCCCTGAAATGGCAGCAAAGGTACTTACGGATGGACTCACGTTTCTCACCTCTCCCTCTCACTTGATCTCCATACAAGATATGTAAGAGTAAGAGATTTTGACAGGCCACCTGCCCGGCCGAACACGCGGATTTCTAATTTCAGATTTGTGCACATTGGTAATTGGTTCCTTTAACGAAAATCGAATATTTATGGGTAAATCAGGGAAATAAACCGCATCATATCAACAAAAAATAGATAAAAGTACTATAGTCTCACTAATAGGTAATTAGACTCATTTTATTTTTATTCATTATCTATTTCATCCCTTAAATTTAGTGAAACATTGTAATCTAGGAATATACTAGGATGTGAATTGCGCCTGTTCTAGTTCATAACTCCTCCTTTGTAGAGGATTCACGCATCCCTTCATTTGAAACAGGTGCACCCGGCACTTGAAAGTACCCCCGTACTTATTGTAGTATTTGGTTAAAAAAATCGGAGGAAATATGCCTAATCAACCAGAACAACATTCCATCCAGGCGTGGTCTCTGATCAACCGTAAATATTTGGGAAAAGGCGTCCGTGTTAAACGATTCCGAAAACCGACACGCTGTCAAATCCGCAACCGTGTTCTTCTTGCCGTGCTGATGGCCAATGATATCAAGTTGTCTCAGCTCGCCGAAGATCTATCCATCTCTTCACGCAGCGTCAGCGCGTGGGTGTATGAAGGACGGATACCCGGCAGTACCAATTTGGACAAGGCATGCCAATTGCTCGGCTACCCGCGCCACATTCTTTTTAATGAAGAAGTGGTACGCAAAAGCCCTGTCATTTGTCAGCCCGAGCCTTCCCGCTTCATGAAGCGTACGGTGACCCGTTCTCCGGTTAGCAACCGTATTCTGACAGGCTTGTGCATGGTCCATGATTTGTCGGTGACAGATGTCAGCCACTGGATCGGGGTTCACCCCGGCACTTTCCGCAAATGGCTGCATCAGGGAACGCTGCCTTCTGCTGCGTTTCAGGAACAAGCGGAACAATTTTTCCGCATCCCGAAAACTATTTTGTTCGCAGATGTCATCTTGAAAGATCGCCACAATAACTAAATTAGCGAACAACCAAAAGGCTCTGTCCTCCCCCATGGGAAAGACAGAGCCTTTTTAAATTATTATTTTTATCGTACAGGTTAAATTAGATTATCATTTCTCCAGTCGGGTGTACTCAGGTACTCAGCATCGTCTCTCAGGGGCGATAAGCGGCTCTCTTGTCCTCCAAACAGCTTTGGATGCATCATTCCTTCACTCCCAGTCACTCCTTCACCTGAGCCGGTACAGCGTGCTCTCCGAACGAGGAGATCACTTCCTTATCGAAAGGCGCGGCGACTCATCCCCATATGTACCTCATCGATGCCAACTAACCAACTCCATTAAATCATGGATCATTTAAAGAAATAGAACTTTATCGTTAGCATCATTTCCACAAAATATTTGTACGAACAATTTAATCCAACACTTTATATGGGATACAAAAAAAAGCCTTTCCCCTAAGGGAGCAGGCTTCAATCTACACTCTAATTCAGCTTGTGTAACGTTTGGTCCGCTCTATCCTACCCCCTTATATGACCGTGTTTTTCAAAAATTCATCTGAAAATATTGCTGTTGAATCAAATAACACCATCTCTATTGTAAACAAAGATAGTATCTTGTCTCGTACATTACATTACGCACTCACAATTTGTACGTACAACTAAAGTCATTAGATAACACTTGTTCATACTATTTCTTTCATCCTTATTTCGAACCCACGTTAAGAATTTCATTGATATATTTCAGTCCCGTATATCGATCTCGAAGCAAATGAGCTGTGGTGAACGCATGTTCCACCATCTCCATGGATACACCCAGTTGTTCAGTTGTTGTAGGGCCCCCAACTTGCTCAAGCCAAGCTGTAAGCTGCGATGCATCCGGCAGATTATTGTATACACGGAAAACCGGCTCGTCGGATTGTTGTGCAAGATCTTTGTATTTTACGGTAAGCAGTGCACAGGCCACTCCCACCTTGGCTCCATGCAAAACAGGTTTGTGCCCTGCCTCCATCAGATCCATCTCCCACCGATGGGACACATGATGCTCTCCACCAGATGCCGGACGGGAATGATCAATGATCAGCATGGAAATGCCGGAAGCAATCAGCGCATCCATTAATACAGTCACACCATCGGCCCGTCCTTCAGCGATACCTTTGACATTCTCCACACAGGTCGTTAGTGCTTTTTCCGTCATGCGGTAAGCTACGGGGCAGAACGGTTCCCCACCCATATCCCTGGAAACTACCCAGTCCGCCAGTGATGTATATTTACCAAGCATATCTCCGAATCCGGCAGCATTCATCTCTTGGGGAGCTTGCTCCAATATATGAACGTCCGCGAAAATAGCTTCTGGCGGCACCGCCTGGAACGTCTGTTTGACGCCGCTGACAATAAGAGGTGCACCTGCTGAAGTAAATCCGTCAACCGAAGCCGCTGTAGGTACGGACAGAAAGGGCTTGTCCATTTTGGAGCAAACAAATCTCACCAGGTCATGAATGGTCCCTGAGCCAGCAGCAATGATTCCCTGACTTTCCTGTTTCACACCCAAAAGTACCTGCACAATTCCGCCCTCATCGGCGATCACGTCACCCGCTTTGTTCTCTGGCATACATATCTCATCCACATGAACGCCTGCTTCACGAATGTTCTTTACCACCTCGTGTCCTGCTGCTGGCCCTGTAAATCGATCATATACCACTGTTACATGTTTGTACCCTTGCTCGGACAAATAGTGAGGTAACCGCTGAATAGCTCCATGCTCCAGATAGACCTGCATCTGCACCAACCGATGATCATGCCCACAAGTACAATTCTGCGCTTCTTCGTTCCATGCGGCAATTCGCTCGTTCATATTCACTTGCTCTTAACCTCCCTTAAGAAATATCATGCATAATTACATGGGTAAAACCACAAAATGAAAAAAGGAAATAAAATGTGAGTGTTTTCCTGATCACACTTTACTTCCTGTTCTAAAAATTTGCAAATCCTAAACTCACATTCCCAAGCAGGTGAACCCATGAAATTAACCAAAGAAATAGGGATTTCTCTCGGATTTCTCGCAGGAACGACGTTGGGCAGCGGCATTGCTTTTCTGTTTCGTTTACAGGCGTATGAGATCATGGCAAGTGTTGCGCTCTTTGGTATTGCTGGAGCGATTGCAGGCCTGTGTGTGCAGCAATTCATATTCAATAAATAAAAAACAAAAAAGCTCGCGAATTGCCTTTAGAGCAATTTCGCGAGCTTTTTTTTCTTCGATGCGGTCGAGAGGACTCGAACCTCCACGGGGGTTAGCCCACACGGACCTGAACCGTGCGCGTCTGCCAATTCCGCCACGACCGCATAATATGTATGTTCTCATCCTGGATGAAAAGCATTCCGGTCAAGCCATTGCTTGTTTTACCGTAATTAAGAGTATACATGCTCTCAAATAAGTTTGCAACACCTTTTTTACTAGCTGCAATGAATAGGACATATGTCCTTTTTTAACCTCATCAAACTCCCTATCGTAGACATTAAGCAGATCAAGTGTCCTGTTGGACACGCTGTACCTTGCATAGAAATGAGGAGTTTTGCATGACGATCAAGAACACTACACAAGAACGTATTGAAGAAGGAAAACGCAGCATTCACTGGACGGAAATGCATATGCCCCTGCTGGGCGAATTGAAATCCCAGTTTGCCAAAGAGCTGCCTTTTGCTGGCTTAACCATCGGTATATGTATTCATGTGGAGCCCAAAACAGCTGTGTTATGCCGAACACTTCAAGCAGGCGGAGCCAACGTTGTATTGACTGGCAGCCCGGGCACAACCAAAGATGCCGTCGCAGCAGCTCTGCGGGAAGAAGGCATCACGGTATATGGTCAACGTGCGGACAGGCGCAATGAGCACCTGCATAATATCCACAGTGTACTTCGTCACCATCCCCATCTCCTCATGGATAATGGAGCCGATCTGGCGCGTACCTTCATTCAGCAGTATGATACTCATTCTCTTATCGGTGGTACGGAGGAAACGACGACCGGGGCCAATCTGCTGCGTGAAGAGACGGGTGAGAACATCCCTTTTCCAATTATTGTTATTAATGATAGTCCACTCAAACGAATCATGGAAAATGAACATGGTGTTGGACAGACCATTATTGAAGGTTTTATGCGTACTACCAACCTGATTCTGCCCACACGTCGTTTCGTCATCGTAGGTTATGGAACCTGCGGACGAGGCATTGCCAGGTATTTGCGGAATCTGGGCAGCCAGGTCGTCGTTGTTGAAACCGATCCGATTGCTGGCCTGGAAGCGGCACTGGATGGATTCAGAGTGTCACGATTGGAGGATACATTTGCGTTTGCTCAAGTTTACATTACTGTCACTGGCCGTCCTAACGCCATTCTGAAGGAACATTTTAATCAAATGAATGACGGAACGATCCTCGCCAATGCCGGGCATTTTTCTTGGGAGATGGATCTGGAAAGTCTCCGTCAGGACGCAGAGCATTCGGAACAACTGACAGCGGATATCGAACAATTTACATTAGCGAACGGACGTCGACTCATGTTACTTACTCAAGGCGAGATGCTGAACCTAGCTGGTGGCAGCGGCAACCCTGCCGAAACGATGGATCTGGGCTTGTCCCTGCAAGCCGCCTCTCTCCACTATCTTGTAAAGCAACGCCAACATCTCACCCTCGGACCACAGCCGGTTCCTCACAGCGTTAACAACACCATTGCCGGACAGATGCTGAAGCATTTAAGCTACAAAATCTAATCCGTGTGATTGGTGATCTGCATTTAAAGGAGAGGTTCACATGAAAAAAGCCAAACTTTGTTTTATCGGTGCAGGATTCCATGCATCCACGAATATATATCCATCTGCTGTTGAAGCAGGAGCAGAAATTCAAGCCGTCGCCACCCGCAGTATTGAAAGGTCCGAGGCGGCTCTGCTTCGTTTTGGGAGCAGCGGGAACGCGTATGACAATACTCAGCTGATGCTGCAGAATGAAGACTGTGACGGCGTGATTGTTGTAGCGCAACCAGAGGATCAGACAGCACTTGCCCTTGAATGCATCCGGGCTGGCAAAAATGTATACGTGGATAAACCCCTCGGATGGAATGCTGCTGAAGCTGCTGCTGTGGCTGAAGCTGCCCAAAAGGCAGGTGTGGTTGTCATGGTTGGATTCATGAAACGATATGCGCCGGTCTACATGAAACTCAAGGAACTGATCGATGGTGGATCATTGGGCAGAGCACGTTCTTTCCAAATGAAATTCGCTGTAGACAGCACACCCTTCTGCAAGGATGAGGAACAATTCATGAAGCTCGCTGCCATTCATATGGTCGATCTGATGCGTTTCCTGTTCGGGGAAGCCGTACAGGTCACAGGCACGTCGGTTAAAGACGGAGAACATATTAACCAGAGCATTTCCCTGAAATTTGATCAAGGTGTGGTGGGCAGTGCCTACTTTGTCGGAATGAGTGCATGGTCACGCGAGAGCGAAAGTGTACTTGTCACCTTTGACGATGGATTTGCGTTAGCAGATGAAATTAACACACTTACGGTTCATCAATCTCGTACAGGGGATACCCTTCCCTGGAAATCCCTTGAGGAGCAGGATACTGTTTTCACCCCTTCTGGCTCTCCCATGTCAGGGGCTTATCGCGATCTCTACTTACGAGGATTTGTAGGGGAGATGGCTCATTTTATGGAATGCTGTCAGAACAAATCTGATCCACGTTCCAGTGGTACGGATAATATTGAAACTATGGCGTTGTGTGATACCATTCTGGCGTCGCTGATCTGAGATTCGTACGATATTCGTTCCATCATTTTATCATTTTATACAACCTGAGAAGAGGAAATAAACATATGTTAGACGCCGGATTACTTATTATTCGACTTGTTATTGGTTTTATTATGATGGGTCATGCATGCAAGAAACTGTTTGGCTGGTTTGGTGGAGAAGGCATATCAGGAACAGCCGCATTTTTCGGGGTGATTGGTCTGAGGCCTGCGAGAGTTATGGCTGTCTGTGGGGGCCTTATTGAATTGATCGGCGGGTTCCTGTTTGGGACGGGTCTCTGGACTGGTTTTGCTGCCATATTGCTCATCATCCCTATGCTTGTTGCCATAGCAAAAGTCCATGCAGGTAAAGGGCTTTGGAATCTAAACGGAGGATTTGAGTACAATTTGGTTATGCTCGGATTGCTAATCGGTGTTGCACTAGCGGGTGCAGGGGCGTATTCTCTGGACGCTTTAATCTAATCTAGCTTTCCATTCCTTTCTATTCCTGAGAACCTCGATGTTTCGTGATACGAAACCGGGGTTCCTTTTTGTTTTAACTTCATGTCAATGCATGGGATGGGGTTTATAATCCAAGGGAGAAGTGATATGCTCATAGATGAGTAATATGTACATTTAAGTGCTGTAGTACTGAAATGGATACTATAAATAACCACCACAAACTGGAGGTGCAATTATAATGAAAATGAACGCGAAAGATGTGTGTCCCTCGCCTTATGGCTGTTCCGTTGAAGTCACACTGAGCGTCATTGGAGGCAAATGGAAAGGTGCGATTCTATATCACCTATTCTCCGGCTCGTTAAGATTCAACGAGATCAGAAAGTTATTCCCTGATATTACTCAGCGGATGTTAACTCTCCAATTAAGAGAGCTGGAAAACAGCGGAATTGTTCACAGGGAAATATATCCTCAGGTTCCACCCAAAGTGGAATATTCGCTTACACCGTTTGGAGAAACGCTCCAGCCGATTATTTACAGCATGCGAGACTGGGGAGAACAGTATACAAATGAAGTCCTGGCCAGATCACAAGAGGTCTAAACAAATGACAAAAAGAAGCTAATCCTTTCTTCGATGGGATCAGCTTCTTTTGTTTTTCAAGATTGAAGGTACGCAAACCTTATTTTATGACCGTCTGAATGGTAATGGTACGATTACGTCCCTCTTCCTTGGCTTGATATAACGCATTGTCAGCCAAATGGAACAACTCTGTTGCCGTTGTGGAATGCAGTGGATATTCGGCAATGCCTGCCGAAATCGTCACAGAACGATCAATGGGCAATATACTTTGTTCCACCGATACACGGATATGCTCGGCAATCTGATACGCTGTTTTGGAATCCGTATGTCGCAATAACACAACAAACTCCTCCCCGCCAAAACGGGAGCCTACATCCTGCGTCCGAACGGACAGTTTAATAATATTCGCGATATGCTGCAGAACCTGATCCCCTGCATGATGCCCATACGTATCATTTATGGATTTGAAGCGGTCAATATCCAGGACCACAATGGAGAAAGGAATTTCTTCATCAATCCAGCGCTGGATGACTTCTTCAAATGTTCTACGATTCGTCATTCCGGTTAATACATCCGTTCTGGCATCATAAGTAAGCTGATCCTTCTGTTTTCGAAAATTCGCCAATGCGGTCAACACGGTGCGTGTTAACAAATCCGCTTCCCTGTTCCAATGCGGCTTCATTACAGGCAGATCTACTTTACCCTGATCCACCTGGTTAACCAAGTCCGCAAGATAAACAAATGGACTGGCCAGCTTGCGCGCTACACGAATAACGATAAGTGTCAGAATGATAAACGGGATTGAAGTGTACAGCAGCAGCATGCGAATATGTTGATTCAGTTGATCGTATACCATCTGGGTTGGAGATACAACGACAACTCCCCAATCTGTTGTGGGAACCTTATAATAACCTGCGAGTGAATCCACACCCGCCAGATTCTTGTATTGTTCTTTGCCTGTCTGGTCGTGAAGCAATTTTTGCACCACTTGATTTTTGCTTAGATTTTCACCAATTCTTTCCGTATCCGGATGAAACAACAACGTCCCTTTGGCATCAACAATAAAAAAATAAGAGCCATTACTGGTCTTCAGCTGACTGCCAAATGACAGGTTCAAGATGTTGTTTTCCTGTAGATAGATGCTCCCACTAATTAAACCATTGAATTTACCTGATGGACTGAAGATCGGTTCACTTATAAATACGATTCTTCGTTCCGAATAAGGCCCGCGGTAGGCTTCGGATATATAGGAAGACCTTGATTTAAACGCCTTTTTGGCTGCATCAGAAGTTATAGGCTGTCCGAGGCTTTTTTCCAAATAAGGAGAGGAACCCCGAATAATTCCCGATGCATCAACCAGAGAAACCGAATTGAAATAATTACTGCTGTTTCGAATCAAATCCAGTGTAGAATCCAGTTTTTTCGCATCTGAGTAGTCTATTTCCGGAAAATAACTCGCTGAATACTTCAAACTGGTCTGCATGGATTGAAACAACGAGTCCAGTGTTTGGCTCATCTGCACGGCACTGGAATAATTAAGTGAGAGTGTACTATCAATCAGCGACTGCTTCTGGGATGTATAAGATGAAATAAACATAATGGTCAGTGTCATCAAAACAGCAATGGTGACCAATCCACTCAATAGAGCGGTAAGGCTGATTTTTTTGATCTTCCTTACTTTTCTTTTTAATCTGGATGTTTTATTCTCTGCGATCATTATTGCTTCCCCCGGTTTTTCATGAAAAGGCATATTCCTTCTATTTTATACGAAAGTTGTTAAGAAGAAATAAATAGTTTATGAAGTTAAGAAAATTAAATCGGAAGATTGACGATTTGATGACATTTGATGACATGGAAGCCGCTTTCTTCGAAATCTACTGGATCTGGATTCAAGATTAAGATTCATATGAATCCACAATTACATATCCCTCGCCAGGCTGTTGTTCTACAAACCCAGCCATATGACGCGTTTGAAATGAAATCGGTCCGTCGCTACCGACCAAAATGCGATTTTGAACTTCATCCGTTGTTTCAGCTGGCAATGCAAATGAGCGCGTATACGCGAAGTGTTCCTGTAACGTGGCATGAATCGCATTCACCAGTCTGTCATTGCCAACACGACCAAATACATTCAGCAATACGATACCACCAGAATGCAATTTGTTTTTTAACATAGTGAAAAATGAGCTTGAAGTAAACTGTGCAGGAGTTCCTGCAGCCGTAAAGGCATCTACAATAATATAATGGTATGAACCTGAGGCCTCCTGCTCCAATAGTTCACGACCGTCACCAACCAGCACATGATCTCCACGATATCCAAAGAAAGTTCTGCTGAGCTCAACGACTTCTGCATCGAGTTCGGCAACTTTTACTTGACGGTTGGACAGGTAGGTTGATAAGGTTCCAATACCATGCCCAATGACAAAAACAGATTCATAATCGGGATTATTTCGTTCCATCAGATGCACCATCGCTCTTGGATACTCCAGCACCATTCGGGATGGCTCGTCCAGATCCATCGCCCCCTGAACTGCTGCATTGGAGAACTCCAGCACACGAAAACGGCCCTTTTCCCCATAAAGCTTGGATGTATCATATATCATCAACTCATGCTGTTCACTCTTATTTCGGTATAAAACTCGCACTGACCGTTCTCCCTTCGTACTTTTACGCAAATGACTATAAGTGTGTTCCTAAAAAAAACCGACTCCGCTGGAACGGAAACGGTTTTCCATGACTATTTACGATTGAATCGCCTCATGCAGAGCCTGGACATACTCCATCCCCAGATTGGAAAGCGAAGCATTTTTGTGGCTGATCCATCCGACATTAATGGTCTCTTCACACTCCAGCGGCACGGGGATGATCTCGTTCCCGTTCAGGTCGGCACTAAGTACACCTGTCGAGATCGTGTATCCGTTCAAACCGATTAGCAGATTAAACAGCGTAGCTCGGTCATTAACCTGTATGCTTTTGGGATGAGAAAGCGTGCTTAGGATCTCCTCTGAAAAATGGAAGGAGTTATATTCCCCCTGGTCAAAGGACAGGTATGGATAATCCTGAAGCTGTTCAATCGCAACCGATTCCTGCTTCGCCAGCGGATTTTGCACACTGATAAAAATATGCGGCTTGGCAACAAACAGACTGTTGAACACCAGCCCCGCATCCTTAAGCAGCTTGTTAATCACCTTGGCATTGAATTCATTCAGATATAGTATGCCAATCTCGCTGCGCAGGCTTTTCACATCCTGGATAATCTCATACGTTTTCGTCTCCCGCAGAGCCAGTTCATATTCATCCTGTCCATACTGCTGCACCAGCTTAACGAAGGCATTTACTGCAAACGCATAGTGCTGTGTGGAGACGGAAAAATGCTGCGGAGACGGCTTCGCGTTCAAATAACGATTCTCCAGCAATTCCGCCTGCTCCACCACTTGGCGCGCATAACTTAGAAATTCCACACCTTCTTTGGACAGCGTAATTCCTTTATTTGTGCGTTCAAAAATGGTAATCCGCAGCTCCTGCTCCAGATCCCGGATGGCATTCGACAGGCTGGGCTGGGAAATAAACAGCCGCTTGGCGGCTTCATTCATCGAGCCACGCGTGGCGACTTCAATCACATATTTTAGCTGTTGCAGCGTCAATGCATTATTCCCCTCTCTCTGGTGCGTTACTTGATCATACTATACCATATTGCAACCCGGACGAGCTCTCTTTCAGGGTACAAAAAGACGCCCTCAACCCGTACATATGGTTGTGGACGTCTTTGGAGTTTTACTTACAGAGAGGTTTAAGCCATACTTGCTGTTGGTCTCACCACGATTTCATTCACATCCACCTCAGCCGGCTGGTTGATCGCGTACAGAATGCTCTGAGCAATCGCCGTGGCCGGAATGGTTATGCGCCGATAGTCTTTCATAAACTCGCGTGCTTCAGCATCCGAGATGGATTCGGCAAGTTCGGATTCAGTCACACCTGGTGATACGAGGGTCACGCGAATATCTGCGCCTACCTCCTGGCGCAAACCCTCCGAGATCGCACGGACAGCGAATTTGGTTGCACAATAAACTGTGGCTGTTGGGGTCACGGCATAGGCACCAATAGAGGCGATATTAATAAACTGGCCGGAACCCTGTTCTTTCATAACCGGCAGCCCCACGGCGATGCCGTGTAGAACACCCCGAATATTAACATCAATCATACGGTTCCATTCGTCGACTTTTCGCGCTTCAAGGCGCGATAACGGCATGACTCCTGCGTTATTAACAATCACATCCAAACGTCCATAACGACTGAGCGCAAGCTCTACGATCGTTTGCATCTCTTCCAGCTGTGTAACATCAAGTGCATGATATTCTACAGAACCACCTTCCGAACGAATGGAGGACGCCAGCGCCTCCAGACGATCCACTCGTCTTGCACCAATGACAACATGTGCACCATGCTCTGCCAACAGACGCGCCGTTGCCTCCCCAATTCCGCTGCTTGCACCCGTAATCACAATGACTTTTCCTTTTACATTAGACATTTTGATTTCTCTCCCCATTCAATATTTTATTGTGCACTTTCTCTGTACAGCACCATGCCTGCATGGTAAAGCACACCGTCCTTAAAATCTCCATCTGCGGTAAAGCCGGTATCATCCACATATTCAATATGGTCTCCATCGACTACGTACCGACCTTGATATGCGCTTTGCCTATTTCCCCGTGCTTCATCATAGCGACCGTCAGGGAGAAGTTCGTGCTTGATGTACCCATCCTTCGTTACCCACATTCCAACATACGGGTGCTTCACTTCTTGTTTGTCTCCTGATGTTTTGCCTGCCATATTTCCATGACACTCCTTTCCTGTTTGCCAACAGATTCAATTGCTTATCTTCATTATGTAAGGGATCAGTCTATGTGCGATAGAAGAATCCCACAGTATTCTTGCCTATTCGTCCAGCACATTCTAAAATGGTTAAACAAGTACGAGGAAAGGAGGGCCTGCAATCCATGTTTTCGAAATTGGAACAGAATACAGCTATTATTCAGCAGCAGCAGGAATTGGCTCGCTTAATCGGCCGATTCACCCACGAAGACGGGGTTCATCTAACAGCAATTCCTTCGCTTGCTTTGATCCGTGCTTCCCAGATTTCAGAGCCTATTCATACCGTGCACGAACCCGCCCTCTGCATTGTAGCCCAAGGGTCCAAACTGGTTATTCTCGGGCAGGAGAGCTACACCTATGACTCTTCACAGTATTTGGTCGCTTCCATAAATTTGCCTATTTCAGGGCAAGTTGTACAGGCCACTACAGAACATCCCTATCTCTGCCTGCGACTTGATTTCTCATCAGGGCAGATTTTTGATCTTATTCAGGATTCTCCCTCTACGCAAAATAAACCCGACAATTCAACACGTCGCGGGTTGTTTGTAAGTTCAACCAAGCCTCCACTTCTGGAAGCCGTAATCCGATTGGTCAGATTGCTGGATACAGCTGAAGACATTCCTGTACTTGCACCGCTTATGATCCGCGAGATTCTATATCGCCTGATACAGGATGAACATGGACATTCCATTAGGCAGTTTGCAATTCAGAACAGTCACGCACAGCATATCGCTCAGGTCATTGAAGTGATTCAATCAGAATACGCCCAACCGCTGCGAATCGAGCAATTGGCTTCTATGATCAACATGAGCACGTCCTCCTTGCATTATCATTTCAAGTCTATTACCGCCATGAGTCCACTGCAATATCAAAAACAGATTCGATTGCAGGAGGCCCGGCGAATGCTGCTTGCAGGTTCAACCGATGCAGCCGATGCTGCATTCCAGGTTGGTTACGAGAGTCCTTCCCAATTCAGTCGGGAGTACGCCCGCATGTATGGCCTTCCTCCCAAAAGTGATATCAAACGCCTTCGGCAGACACTCCATATCGAGTGCTGACTTTAAGTAAAAATGAAGCTGTCTCAAAAGGAAATTCCGCCTTGCTCCAAGCGCTAACGAACCTACCGCAACTTAAAATGCAGATCATCAACGCTTGCAAGATTTTAGGAACCTCAGTAACGCTATTTCGTCATAACACGTTGTCAAAACCTAAAAAATCGACCGAATCGACGAAATAACGTCTCTGTGATTCCTTAGATCTCAGATCCGGGCATATGGAAGCGAATAGCGTGTCTCAGGTTCATTCAAACAAAATAACACGAACAAGGGATGTTCCTGTCATATTTCATGACTTGCGGGACATCCCTTGTTGGGTTCCGCTGAGCTTGCAGCGTTCAGGAGAAAATGTTCTTTTTTTCAAAAACAGACATCTGTTTCTCCCCGGTAATCGGGCACTCATCCGGAAACATGCTACGCTTCTCCATCTTCTCATCGATAAAATCGACGATCTGCTGCAAGGAGACAATCTGCGCTTCAATCTTCTTCCGATGGTTTAACAGCATATCACGCTCATCCGGGAAATCTTCCAGGTCCGAATCCACCGACATCTGTAGATAAGGCTTCATCTCCTCCAGAGACATACCTGTTTTTTTCAAACAAGTAATAAGCTTCATCGTCTGAATATCCTCCGGACGGTATACCCGATGGCGATTGGCCTTGCGTTCAGCTCGGGGAAGAAGTCCTATCTTCTCATAATAACGAATCGTATCTTCCGATAATCCGGCTTGTTCTGACGTCTCTTTAATAGAGAACACTACAGGATCATTCATCATCGTTGACCTCCTCCGCATTCATTAAATTCTATCTTACAACTTGGAGTCAGCTCCAAGTCAAGGTGTGATGAGTTCCAACATTCCACTACTCAAAAATTAAAATTTAAGCCAACAGTTCGCTTGACTTGGAGTCGACTCCAAATTATAGAATGAGCGCATTAGGCAGATTGGCTCTGTTATTCCATTCACTCAGGAGGTATTTATATGAATTCAAACCATATACGTCGCACAGCCTTAATTACAGGATCAACTTCGGGAATCGGTCTTGAACTGACTCGCATCTTGTTAGCCGAAGGCTGGGAAGTTATCGGCCTTAACCGGTCTGCTTTTCCAAAGGAGGACAGTGATATTCAGGACGGATTGCGCTCCGGCCAGCTCCGTTGGGTTCAAGCTAATCTTACTCAGTACGATAGTCTGAGAAAAGCACTCAACCAGATTAAATCCGAAACGGATACCATAGATGTATTGTTTAATAATGCCGGGGGGAGCGGTAACGATCTCCGTTTGTCCGATCAGGGGCATGAAATGCATTTTGAACTGCAGACGGTGGTGCCGTACATCATTTATATGGAACTACAGGATCTTCTTCACAAAAGCACCTTGAAAACCGTTATTAATACATCCACCAGTGCGTTTAATATGGTCAAACAGTTTAACCTGAACATTCTGGAACATCCAGCCGAGTTCAAAAAGCTCTTCGGTCCTTATGCCGTCTCGAAGCTGGCACTGTCCTTGTGGACACGCGAAGCTGCTGCTTCCCCTGCGGCTAAGGGAATCCGGTTACTCAGCGTGGACCCTGGAGGCAACAATACACTCAGAGGTAACAAAACATCCGGACTGCCCTTTTACATCAAACCAATCATGAAGCTGTTCTTCCCACATCCAAGTCACGGAGCTTCTCTGCTTTATAACGCTGCCATTGCGCAAACCAAGCTTACATCCGGTACTTTCTTGATGAAAAACAAACCCACCCATCTTCGTTTTACGGATCAAGGCTCAGCCATTCTGAACAGAGTACATGACATTTATGAGCATGAATTTATGCAGCTTGACTCCAAAACCGATCCAGTAAGCAAAAAAAGGATCTGAGCTTTCTTCTGTATTTATCCAAAAAGACGGGACCGAGCGTATCGGTCACGTCTTTTTGCTGTTCCTTTGAATTCATTTAATCCGTTGATTTATGGTATCCAGCACCATCCCTATTGTATCCTGGCGACCGGAGGTACTTCATACTCCCTTTTCAGCATCGATGGTTTCGGCGCAAACATTCTCAGTACCAAATTGAATTCTCCTGGCGGTGCGGGAAGCCAATTCGACTCTTTCCCTTCAGGAGCAGATGGCTGGATATAAATGTCCAATGAACCGTCAGGGTTGTACAGCAAACCTTTCGTCAAATCCCCAATCGAATATCTGCGAATGGCATTATCGACCAGATAAAAATCCGAGCCATACAGGGTGAGAGACCAAAATCCGGTCACCTGTGGAAGATCATTCGGGTTAAAATGCAACACATAACGCTGCTTGCCTTGCAGCTTTTCCCCATTTTGATCAACAAATGCACGTGCATATAGCTCTTCCTGCGGGACATTGGCGCCCAAACCGGAATACGCAACGACAGCTCGCAGCAGAAATTGGTTGCCATAGGTTCCAATATTATGGCCGATATACCATCCATTGGTGGTCGGGATCGATTGGACTGAATTCGTAATGATACCCTGCGCATCTTTTGCGGCACGCAGTAGTCCGGCTTTCGTGGCAGCATTCAGATCAGCTGGTTCAAACCCCTTGGCAGGATCAATGCCAACTAGCTTGAACTGATCCAGCAGAACTGCATCACAGGCAGGCGGAGGGTTTTGCCGAATCTGCTCCGTCATGATTTTATAAAAAGCTAACGGATCGTTCTTCATGGAAGACATCTGATTCAAAGACGAATCGTCTGTTATGCCACTGGAAGGATTACGGGTTGGTGCTGAGAGGGTGAATTGTTTCTCGAAAGCAGCTGCACGGTTCAGATCCTCTTCTCCATTCACTTGCACACGTCCGAGCAGCCAAACGATTGGCGTTGGCGTTTGGATAGATGTTTTGGTTACATTACTGCTTCCAGCCGGCCCAACGATGGTAAATTGCTCTGCCTTGTTTTTGGTCGTACGATTGGACACATTCCTGAACGTATTGGTGTACGCATCAAGCATTTGGACGGTGTAATAACGGTCATCCGTATTAGCTGGAACGTTCAGGACCACTGAACCTTTGGAGAGATCCAGCCAGGCACTAAAATAAAGCGTATTGCTATTAGGAGTTACAATATCGTGATATTGGGGAGAAGCCAGCTTGCTGGAATAATAAAACTGATTGAGCGGAGCCCTTGTTTTCAGAGCCATCTGTCTCGTTTGTTCCATAACTACCAGCGGATAGCCGTATATGTAAGCCTGAACCCCAAGCGAATAAGCCAACTGCTCCTGAGAAGAAGCTGCTTTGTCTTTCTTTATGTAATCTGGACTGGCCTGAACCTCCATTGACCTCGCGGCGATCGAAGTGGATACAATCCCAACGATGAAACAGATGTAAAGCAATAACCTGAAACGTTTATGCATTCCACTCACCACCTATCATGAATTTTCACGTTATTTTCCACCTCATTACCGCAGATTATTCCAATTCCCCGTCCCTCATAATTGCCAGGCTCTGGTTCATAATCTTTCACTATACCGACATCTGTCATGGGATGAAGTGATGAACTGGAGGAATCCGCATATGAAAAATGAAAACAACACTGGCAAGCCATTAATTATACCGCAGCCAATACGAAAAGACGGTGCCGGAGGACCCGATCTGGGACCTCGGGATGTAATGAGAGATATACAAAATCCGGATATGCTGGTGCCTCCGATAACCGACAACGGTTTATTACCCAACCTAAGAATGTCTTTTTCCGATACACACATGCAGTTAAACCATGGCGGTTGGTCCCGCGAAATTACGGTACGGGATCTGCCCATCGCTACAACACTGGCTGGTGTGAATATGAGTCTTACACCTGGAGGCGTACGGGAGCTGCACTGGCATCAGCAATCGGAATGGGCTTATATGATCTGGGGTACAGCACGGATCACGTCCGTGGATCAGCAAGGTCGTAATTTTATTGCAGATGTTGGACCGGGAGATCTGTGGTTTTTCCCAAAAGGTCTGCCTCATTCCATTCAGGGTTTGGAGGATGGGTGTGAGTTTTTGCTTGTATTTGATGACGGGTCCTTCTCTGATCTGAATACATTATCCATCTCGGATTGGTTTGCGCATACGCCACCAGAAGTGTTATCCGTCAATTTTGGCGTACCTGAATCCGCATTCCACTCCATGCCAACAGAACAGGTTTACATTTTTCAGGATCAGGTCCCTGGTTCCGTCGCAAGCCAGGAAGTGCAGTCCCCCTATGGCACCGTTCCGCTCTCCTTCAAACACCGGCTGTTAGCCCAGAAACCGATCATTACACCAGGAGGCAGTGTGCGCATTGTGGACTCTACCAATTTCCCGATCTCTACAACCGTTGCCGCAGCACTCGTCGAAATCAAGCCTGGAGGCATGCGCGAGCTTCACTGGCATCCCAATGCGGATGAATGGCAATACTATTTGACTGGGCAAGGAAGAATGACGGTATTTGGAGGAAATGGTGTCGCGCGCACTTTTGACTATCGGGCGGGAGATGTTGGATACGTACCTGTAGCCATGGGGCATTATATTCAGAATACGGGCACCGATACGTTATGGTTTTTGGAGATGTTTAGAAGTGATCGCTTTGAGGATATCTCCCTGAATCAATGGATGGCATTAACCCCGGAAGAGCTGGTGCGTGACAACCTGAACGCTTCCCCCGAACTGCTTCATGCACTGCGTAAAGAAAAATGGCCTGTCGTTTAGTAAAGCTACATCTCTATCAAATAGAGGCTAATCGGGTAAATGTTAAATAATCCCAATCACGAAGGAGGAATATGAAGATGAAAGCCGTGCGATAACTCGAACCGCAATCCGGAGGTTCATACCGGAGGTTATTTTGGCTTCACGGAGCGATACGGCAATTATCCTGGCGGCCAGGCTGAATTTTTGCGTGTTCCTTATGGGAATTTCATGCCTTTTGTCATTCCCGAATCATGTGAACTGGAGGATGAAGCTCTGTTGTTCCTGTCCGATGTGCTTCCTACTGCGTACTGGAGTGTTGAGAATGCCGGGGTGAAGCCGGGAGACACTGTAACTGTGCTTGGCAGCGGGCCGATTGGTCTGATGGCACAAAAATTCGCCTGGATGAAAGGTGCCAAACGAGTCATTGCTGTGGATCGCCTTCCATATCGACTGGACAAAGCCAAACGAATGAATGATTCCGAGGTATTTAATTTTGAAGATTACGATGATATGGGTGAACATATTCGCGAAATCACCCAAGGCGGAGCGGATGTTGTCATCGACTGTGTAGGCATGGATGGCAAGAAATCCACTTTGGAGGAAATTGGACAGAAGCTGAAAATCCAAGGCGGTACATTAAGTGCAATTGAGATCGGTATCAAGGCTGTGCGCAAATTCGGGACGATGCAAGTAACGGGTGTCTATGGCTCAACCTATAACATGTTCCCCCTAGGCAATCTGTTTGAACGAAACATTAACCTGAGAATGGGACAAGCCCCTGTTATTCACTATATGCCGGAGCTTTTCCGCAAAATCACGGCTGACGAATTTGACCCTACCGAGATCATTTCTCACCGCATTGCGCTGGAGAATGCGAAGGAAGCTTATCGGATTTTCTACGAACACGAAGACGAGTGTACCAAAGTTATACTGAAACCTTGAGTATGTGACGACGATCAAAAGGCAGAGGACCCGTGTAAAGAAGGGAAATCTGCCTTTTTTTGATTTTATTATTTGCCCACTTCAACAGATTGGTTAAATGATGATGAAGCCTTATTTCGCCTTTACCGCCTGAATATATACACTTTCTCCTTTGAAGCTAACGAGTCTGCCAGACTGCGCCAGTTCAAAATTGAAATACTTCTTAATCACTGATGGCGCGCTCAGCATACTTGCTTCAAGCTCTTTGCTCTCCGGCTCCGGAAGTCCAGCCCTGTTGCACCAGTCTTCAAATATAAAGTGTTTTTCAAAGGAAACCATCGTTTCCATTCGAAATCCGGCAAGCTCCAACATCCGAATCCATTCCGTCTTACGCCATGCCCGAACATGACTTCCATCACGCCACTTCTCGATTTCATTGTAAAATTGGTCGTTCTCGTCACGTTCAGGTGCCACATTATCAATTAATAACAGTCTGCCACCAGGTTTCATTACTCGAAGCGCCTCTGAGATAAAAGAAGGTACGTCTGGAAAATGGTGTGCAGCAATACGACAGGTCACCAGGTCAAAGAAATCATCCTCAAAAGGAATGTGTTCAGCATCCCCAGCTATAAAATCCACATTCTGATGCCCATTTCCCCGGATAAAGCGCTCAGCCACTTGTAACATCTCATCCGTTAGATCCAATGCGATAACCTGCTCCACAAGCGGAGCTAATGCATTAGCAACATGCCCTCCTCCAGTGGCAATATCCAGCACCTTCATATCAAGGCTCGCTTGAGATGAAGCAACAAGCAAGGCCAGATCATCCCCTTTGGCATGACCGACACTAGTCACGTATTTCTCTGCATTTTTAGCAAATTGTTTGCGCACTTGTCCTTTAATCTGCTCATTAGACACGATATCTCCCCCTTTTCGTTTCATTAAATGAAACTGAGTTTCATTAATTTGTTATTATTTATCTTATCACAGAATGACCTCTAGCGAAATAAAAAAGCATCTCCCCAGTGGATTTCACTGAGAAGATGCCATCTTATTTTAAACAAATTATTAGATAGAGAATGTTTATAATTTTAAAGAAAACTTTACCCTTTGACTTATTTCACAACGGTTGGTGATTTCTTCCACAGTCCTAGGATCAGACCGGAGATCACTGCACCGATTGCTACAGCAAGCAGGAAGAGTAATGCGTGATTCGCCAGTGCCGCAACGAAGATTCCGCCATGCGGAGCAGGTACGTTAATGCTCCACAGTTGAGTCAGTCCACCTGCAACAGCAGAGCCGAGAATACAGGATGTCAGGACACGCAGCGGGTCAGCCGCAGCAAATGGAATAGCACCTTCTGTGATGAAGGAAAATCCGAGCACGTAATTCGTCAAACCTGATTTGCGTTCTTGCTCCGTAAATTTGGATTTGAAGAACGTTGTAGCCAGTGCAATCGCCAGCGGCGGTACCATACCGCCTGCCATAACAGCTGCCATCCAGGCACCATCCGTATTGCCGCTGGATGTGAACACACCGATAGCAAACGTATAAGCCGCTTTGTTAAACGGTCCACCCATATCGATAGACATCATGCCGCCAAGCAGCAAGCCCAGCAACACAGCATTACCAGTACCCAGGTTTCCAAGTGCATCTACAAGCCATGTGTTAAGGGAGCCGAAGATTGGATCAAAGACATAGAAACTGATTGCACCCACGATAAGCAATCCGAACACTGGATACAGCAGGATTGGTTTTAATCCGTCAATTGCTTTAGGCAGCCCTTTAAACAGCTTGCGCAGACCAATGACAACGTAACCTGCCAGAAAACCGGCAGCCAAACCACCAAGGAAACCGGCGTTTGAATTCACGGCCATCAAGCCACCGACCATACCAGGCATCAGGGCCGGCCGATCACCAATACTCATCGCAATAAATCCGGCCAGGACAGGAATCAGGAAGTGGAACGCACCGGTCCCGCCACCAATCGTTTGCAGCAGTTGTACAATAGGATTGTCCGGACTCGCAATTTGTTCAAACAAGAAAGATATGGCGAGCAAAATACCGCCACCCACGACAAATGGGAGCATATGCGAGATCCCGTTCATTAAATCTTTATAAATTTTGCTGCCCACGCTCACTTTGCCTTGGCTTTCACCTTCACTCTTGCCACCGCTGCCACCCTGGCTTCGGTAGATCGGAGCATCCCCGTTAACGGCCTTGCGAATCAGTTCTTCCGATTTGCGAATGCCATCACTCACGGGTCTTTGCAATACCGGTTTGCCATCAAAGCGGGCCATTTCCACATTTTTATCCGCCGCAACGATAACCCCTTTGGCACGAGCGATTTCATCAGCTGTCAGTACGTTCTGTGCTCCTTCGGAGCCATTCGTCTCCACTCGGATATTAACGCCCATTTCCTGTGCTTTCTTTTTGAGTGCGTCTTCAGCCATGAATGTGTGAGCAATACCTGTTGGACAAGCGGTTACTGCAACGACAAAATCTTCGGATGCCGCATTGCCAACAATAAGGCCTGATGTGTTCTGCTTCTGATCATTCCCACTGCCAGAGCCAGATAAAGCGTTTGTTCCATTTGCAGCATTTGCTGCTTTTTCCGCTTCGGCTTTTTCTTTGGCAGCTTTTTTCTCCGCTTCTTCCTCCTGTTTGGCATCGAATAATGCAGTCACTTCTTCAGGAGTGTCTGTGCTCATCAGCTGCGAGATGAAATCGCTATCAATCAACAGCCTGGAAAGAGCC
Organism: Paenibacillus sp. FSL W7-1088; assembly: GCF_037969855.1. Classification (NCBI taxonomy): domain Bacteria; kingdom Bacillati; phylum Bacillota; class Bacilli; order Caryophanales; family Paenibacillaceae; genus Paenibacillus; species Paenibacillus sp. FSL W7-1088. Next base: position 2,254,892 of record NZ_CP150216.1, on the reverse strand, counting down.
GCAAGCGTACGAAGATGTGTATTCGCCGCCCCTTCTGGAGCTGCAATCATGAAGAATATATGGGCTGGCTCATCATCAAGTGCTTCAAAATCAAGCCCTTTTCGACTCTTGGCAAATACAACTGTTGGCTCATTGACTGCTGTTGTTTTGGCATGAGGCATGGCAATACCGCCACCGATCCCCGTGCTGGATTCAGCTTCACGTTTATAAATCATTTCCTTAAACAGAACCGGATCATTAATCCGTCCGCTACGGTTTAAACTTGCAATGAGTTCATCAATAGCCTCTTCTTTCGTCGTGGCTTGCAGGTCCATGATCATCGTTTCCTGGATCATCAGGTCTGTTATTCTCATTTTGGTACACTCCCTTAGATTCAGTCGGTCTGTGCGATGCAGACCGACTTAAAATTGTACTTTTTACGATGTTATCTGCTATTCACTGAATCCCCTCTTCTAAAAGGGGCTTACATTTCATTCATTTTGTACGGACTATATTTGGGTTATGGTGACTTGAGTCCGCAGCTCTTCAATGAGTTCCCGAGTCGCCAGGTCATCCGAGAAAGCCGTTGCACTACCCGAAGCAACCCCCGTTCGGAACGCTTCAAGCAGGTCTTCGTTTAATCCAAATGTCCCTACGAATCCACCGATCATGGAATCACCAGCACCTACTGAGTTCTTGACGATTCCTTTTGGCACGCTCGCATGGTAGACATCTGTTTGGGTAATCAACAGCGCACCTTCTCCTGCCATGGAGATTAACACGTGCTTGGCACCCGCTTCCAAAAGCTTGCGACCATAGGTCACCAATTCCTCTTGAGTGTTGATGGTTACTCCGAAAAGTTCAGCCAGTTCATGATGGTTCGGCTTCACCAGCAGCGGTTCATGCACCAGAGCATCCATTAAGGCGGGTCCTGTCGTATCGATCACAAATTCGGCACGCGTTTGTTTGCACACGTTGATCAGACGATCGTAGAAATCAGCTCCCAGCGAAGGTGGTACACTTCCCGAAAGAATGACGATATCTCCTTTTTGCAAGGCGGATAGCTTGTTAAGCAACCCCGCCGCTTCCTCTGGTCGAATGGCTGGTCCCAGTCCGTTAATCTCCGTCTCTTCTCCATGCTTCAGCTTGATGTTAATTCGGGTATCATCTGCAATGGTAACGAAGTCCGTCAGAATGTTGTCTTCCTTCAGCTTGTCATTAATGAAACGGCCCGTGAACCCTCCTAGAAATCCGAGTGCGGTGTTTTCGGCTCCCAGTTGATTAAGCACTCGAGATACGTTAATACCTTTGCCTCCAGGAAGTTTCAAGTCCCGATTCATACGGTTCAGATCACCAAGCTTCAGATCATCCACTTCCACGATGTAATCAATGGAAGGATTAAGCGTTACGGTATATATCATGGCTATCCCTCAATTATTTTAGTTTTCTGGGCGATCACAGAGCGCCAGTGTTCAGGCATACGTTCTGTAATCAAGTCTGCCTCCTCAAGGTCAAACAGTTTGGCAAAAGTAATTTCCCCAATTTTGCTGGAATCAGCCAGCACGTAAGATTTCCCGGACAATTGATGTGCACGCCTTTTAATCAAGGCTTCCTCCGGATCAGGAGTTGTATACCCCATTTCGGCGTCCACTCCGTTGGTTCCGATAAAACATTTATCAAAACGGAAGTTGTCCATGTTCTGTAATGCAATACTTCCAATCACGGCTTTAGTGTGAATTTTCATCATTCCGCCAAGCAGATAGCTGCGTATACGCTTACTTACCAGCGCTTCTACATGTGAAAGTCCGTTCGTCACTACCGTAACGTCCTTGGCTTCAATATAGGGAATCATGGCTAATGTCGTCGTCCCCGCATCCAGATAGATACATTCACCATTGTTGATCTCCTGTGCAGCTAAACGAGCAATTACTGTTTTCTGTTGGATGTTTTTGAACGTTTTTTCTTCCATACCAGGTTCCGGCGTCTTTTCATTCACTAGAGCCGCACCACCATGAATGCGTTTCAGCATCTGACGGCTTTCCAGATCAATCAAATCGCGCCGTATCGTTGATTCAGAAGCACCCAGCACATCGACAAGCTCTTGCAGTTTCACAATGCCTCTTTCGTGTAAGCGCTCTATAATTACAGCATATCGTTCTTCAGTTAGCATTTTCATTCCTCCAACTGCTTTTTATAGTATCATAAAATCCGTAAAAAACAATCACTTTCATTCAAATTAATTTAAAAACATTCAAAAACCATCAATATTCGACATATTATAGACATAAACCATCACATTCAACTCTAAATATCGTTCAAAATCGTTCAAAGCTTATTTCTTGTTCAGATTGTCCATGTCCTCTTTCGTCTCCCATGCATTTGATGATATCGAACGAATAATTTCGTCTCTATTCTCACATGGGAGGTAGCCTTATGGCGAATAATCGAAACAAACGCCGAAAACCCTGTATCCCTCCAACAGGCAAAACGAAAACGAATTCTGCATTGCGCTTCGGGTGGATTTCCTCCAACTGGAGCGGTTATGCCCGAGCAGGTGACAAAGCTCAATTCAGACGTATCTCGGCTGAATGGAATGTGCCCTTTGTTTTACCATCGTCCAAGTCCTCATATTCCTCAGCCTGGATCGGAATCGATGGATACGAAAATTCCAATCTCATTCAGACTGGAACAGGCCATGATTGGGTTAACGGTCAAGCGAGTTATTACGCGTGGTGGGAAATTCTTCCTGACGTTGAAACGGTCATTCCTTTTCCTGTATCTCCAGGAGATCGAGTCAGAGCTACCATTTATAAAATCAATCGTACCCGCTGGTGTATCACTCTTCAAAATCTGACCCAAAATTGGACTTTCCGCACCGTTCAGCAATATACAGGCCAGCAATCATCCGCAGAATGGATTGTAGAAGCTCCATCCGTAGGAAACTCCATCTCCCGAATGGCCAAAATCACGCCTGTCACTTTCAAGTGTTGTCGCCTGAACGGTCGCTCCCCCGGCTTCATCGCCAAAGAGAAAGGCATCATGATTCAACAAAAACAGGTTGTTTCCATTCCAGGAGAACCGGGACCATGCAGAGACTCTTTCGTCGTAAAACGAAACAGCCGAGGCTATTGTTGACAGATTGGTTGTAGACAGATTCGTTAATGAAAAAAACTGCAATGTGCCGTATTCGGCGTACCATTGCAGAATGGATATTCGGTCATTATGGAATTGACACGATTCTCTTTTTTCATTTATAGGAATAGCTCAACCTTGTCTGGCTTGGGTTTTACCCAATTTCCTTCTTCATTAATAAATGCTCCCTTGAAACGCCCCATTTCCAATTTCTCTATTAGCTTCGACTCATCCAGCACCAGAATTTCGGACAACTGCTGCAAGCTATAATAATCATTTGGATCGTAATCCAGCAGGATCGGAACAGCCATGTCGTACAGTTCTTTAATCAGATTCTCCAATGAATGACGGCCGAGGTTGTCCATGGTTTGGAAAAACTTCAGGTCATGGGACACCAGATTGCGGAACGATTTATCTTTCAAGTTCATCCACAGCGTATTACATGCCTGAACACTCATATAGTTCTGCTCTACATCATAATATTGGATCTCATCAATCTTCATATACTTTTCCTGAAAAGCCACAATTTTGATCAAGGGTTCATTTCGTTTGCGTGACGCTTTCTTCAAATGGGTTCTGAACCCCTCATAATCCATGATTCTCACAATAATCTATCGCCTGCCTTAACGCTGTATAACGATATTTTACAGCATTATATAAGCACCCGTAAATGTAACTTTAGGAAAAGGAAGACCGTACAGCATCTATCCTGCTGTACGGTCATTTTGAATACTCAGATTCCAACTTCACTTTTCACCCAACTTGCGGTAAATTCCTGTTCGTTATACTTAAAAAATTGCTCCAAGATCTGTTCCCGGTCATCCAGGAAAAGCTGGTCGGCTACAGCTGAAACCAACTTCGGCACAGCATTCCTTGTCCCCGATATTGCTGAGGCAGAAAGGCCGCAGCTTGCAAGTGCAGAATAGTTGAAGACAAATAATCCCCGCAGCTTATCTTCCCCCTCCTCATCTCTGCTGGTCATTGCAAACCCAGGACTAAGGTAGGGATGTGCGTCAAGCAGTGTATTCCTGTGTTCCGTCGGAGCTTGATAACGGTCTGCCCAGCGTGCAATGTGGGCCTCCACCATTCTGAGCTCGGGACGCAGTGCCGGATCACTCACCATCCCCGTACTTATGACCAGAAAATCAAAGGAGTGCTGACCCTGTGGCGTAGTCACTACCGCTTTCCCATCTTTCATCTGTACATCCAGCCAAGGCGCATGAAGATGTAACTGGAAGCCTGGCCATGCAGCGGCCCGGTTGAAGGTATCGTTGGTCGGAGGCTGATTGTATTTGAAAAAATGGGAAATAGTCGCATACTTATCCTCGTCCGACAATACGTGAAACCTTTCGATCATACCGGATTGCTCCATCTGACGAATCGGGTTAATGCTCGGCAATTGTTCCCGTCGTACAAATACATGAGCCTCAGCCACGCCTGTGGCTAGTGCAAAGTTGGCATTATCAAAAGCAGACGCCCCTCCGCCAAGTATAGCAATCCGTTTTTCTTGTAACCGTTCAAAATCAATCAACTCCGACGTGTGAGCGTACAGATGTCTAGGTACTTTCTCAGCGATCAGCGGGGGTACATGCCACTCCCCGCCGCCCTGGATGCCCGTAGCCAAGACAACCTTTCGTGCCAGCAACATATTACTTGGAGCCCCTGCACCTGTAATGTGCAGCCGGTGTATGCCTCCATCTGCAGGTTCAATCAGTCTCAGTTTCACTTCATTCACGACAGGCAGATTCAGCACTTCCCTGTACCAACGCAGATAGTTCATCCATTCACTGCGCGGAATTTTATCAACTGCATCCCATCCGGAGGGTCCTGATTGCGCCTCCCACCATGCTCGAAACGTCAGCGAAGGAATTCCTAGATCAATGGAAGTGAGATGTTTCGGTGTACGCAACGTGACCATACGTGCGTAAGTTTCCCAAGGTCCCTCCAACCCTGCAGCATTTTCGTCGATGACCAGAATGTTGGATATCCGCTCACGCAGGAATCCAAAAGCAGCCCCCAAGCCGCTCTGCCCACCACCTACGATAACGACATCATAGATATGGCCTTCGTCATGTTCCCGCGGGCGAATCCAATCCGCACCTCCATATGCGAGATAAGCCAGATCATCTTGTACTCGTTGGTTTAATGTTTCAAGGCTCATCATTCTTCAACCCTTTCAACGCCCACTCGTATCCTTCTACGAACCGCTTGTTTAATGTTATGTTGGTGTAATAATTTGTTTTGTTGATGGATATTCTGCAAGTCCAAAGCAGCCTGATTCTTTTACCATATGGATAAATACAATAATTTTGTCCCAATTCCTAACATCATTTTCGTTGGGATTAGCGTTATTATATGAGCTGAGGTCATTTTTTTGAATATCACGATAGATTTCTTGTCATCACACCTAAAAATATCTAACATACTTGTTAACTATAACGAAACCAAATGCTAATGACTTCGTCCTGTATGTAAAAAAGACAGATCAGGTTGGATATTAGCGGTCGATCCAACCCGGATCTGTTTTCGTGTTGTCTTATTTCAATAAGTGAAATGATGAAGAATTACTATCTCATGTCAATTCGTGTACTGACCATACAATACCGTTCGTTGTTCCAATCCCCAAATTCAGTGTGATCGTTAATCCATTTGCTGCGTAAAACAACCCAATTACATCTCCAGCGTTCAACGCCACCTCCGCAGCTAGCGTTACAGCTCCACTACCGAGTATTGCCCGCAATGTGAGTAGCGTCACACTGATATTCAGGATTGGCAATAGTCCATTGACCAAAGTAGTGGTGGTGGGGGATGTTCTTTGCACCAGAAACGCTGGATTGACACCAGCACCCAATGAAATGGAGATCGCGGCAGTTGTAGAAAAATTGATGGTTGCCACAATCGAATAGGTCCCTGTATTGGGCACCGTGTAATTGCCTGTAGTTGCATTAAAATTTGCATTGCCATAGTAAGGACTTGCTGTACCCCAGTTGGTTAACTGTGTACTGGTTGCTGTGGATAGGTTAGCCAAAAATGCAGAAAACCCTTGTGCAGCTAAATTGGGGCCTGATGCACCTGTAGCCCCTGTGGCTCCCGTGGATCCAGTAACTCCAGTCGTCCCGGTAGCGCCAGTTGAGCCAGTTGTACCCGTTCCCGTTGCTCCGGTTGTTCCCGTTCCGGTGGCGCCTGTCACACCTGTGGCACCCGTTGACCCCGTCGCGCCGGTGGCTCCGGTTGTTCCCGTTCCGGTAGGACCTGTCGTACCTGTTACACCCGTTGAACCCGTGACTCCGGTAACGCCGTTGGTTCCAGTTACCCCCGTTGATCCTGTCGCGCCGGTGGCTCCAGTAGCCCCGATTCCGGTTGCGCCTGTATCACCAGTTACCCCAGTAAGTCCCGTTGCACCAGTGGCTCCTGTTGCCCCCGCTCCGGTTGTACCTGTCGCACCAGTTTCACCCGTAACTCCCGTTGCTCCAGTTGTTCCCGTTCCCGTTGCTCCTGTATCACCAGTTACACCGGTAGAGCCCGTTGCACCTGTAGTTCCGGTAGCCCCAGTTCCGGTGGCTCCTGTCACACCGGTTACACCCATGGAGCCCGTCGCTCCGGTTATTCCTGTTGCACCTGTATCTCCAGTAATTCCAGTGGCTCCTGTTGCACCAGTCGAACCCGTACCTCCAGTTCCGGTTGCTCCCGTTACGCCTGTCGCACCCGTATCTCCTGTGACTCCGGTCGTTCCTGTTACGCCTGTTGTTCCTGTATCGCCAGTGATTCCGGTCACTCCCGTTACGCCTGTTGCACCTGTATCTCCAGTGACACCGGTCGCTCCGGTTATTCCTGTTGCACCTGTATCTCCTGTGACTCCAGTCGCTCCCGTTACGCCTGTTGCACCCGTATCCCCAGTGACTCCAGTCGTTCCCGTTACGCCTGTCGCTCCCGTATTCCCAGTAACTCCGGCCGTGCCCGTTACACCTGTTGCACCTGTTGCACCCGTATCCCCAGTGACTCCAGTCGTTCCCGTCACGCCTGTCGCACCCGTAACTCCAGTAATTCCGGTCGCGCCTGTTACGCCTGTCGAACCCGAATCCCCAGTAACTCCGGTTGCCCCCGTTACCCCTGTTACTCCTGTATTGCCAGTAACTCCGGGGGCTCCGGTTACACCAGTCGAACCCGTTTCTCCAGTGACTCCAGTCGTTCCTGTTACACCCATGGCCCCTGTATCTCCAGTAGCTCCGGTCGTTCCTGTTGCACCAGTTGAACCCGTATCGCCAGTAAATCCGGCCGTGCCCGTTACGCCTGTTGCACCTGTATCGCCAGTGACTCCGGTGGCTCCCGTCACGCCTGTCGCACCCGTATCCCCAGTAACTCCGGCCGTGCCCGTTACACCTGTTGCACCCGTATCCCCAGTGACTCCAGTCGTTCCCGTCACGCCTGTCGCACCCGTATCCCCAGTAACTCCGGCCGTGCCCGTTACACCTGTTGCACCCGTATCCCCAGTGACTCCAGTCCTTCCCGTCACGCCTGTGGCACCCATATCTCCAGTGACTCCAGTCGTGCCTGTTACACCTGTCGCACCCGTAACTCCAGTAATTCCGGTCGCGCCTGTTACGCCTGTCGAACCCGAATCCCCAGTAACTCCGGTTGCCCCCGTTACCCCTGTTCCTCCTGTATTGCCAGTAACTCCGGGGGCTCCGGTTACACCAGTCGAACCCATTTCTCCAGTGACTCCAGTCGTTCCTGTTACACCCATGGCCCCTGTATCTCCAGTAGCTCCGGTCGTTCCTGTTGCACCAGTTGAACCCGTATCTCCAGTAAATCCGGCCGTGCCCGTTACGCCTGTTGCACCTGTATCGCCAGTGACTCCGGTGGCTCCCGTCACGCCTGTCGCACCCGTATTCCCAGTAACTCCGGCCGTGCCCGTTACACCTGTTGCACCCGTATCCCCAGTGACTCCAGTCGTTCCCGTCACGCCTGTCGCACCCGTATCTCCAGTAACTCCGGCCGTGCCCGTTACGCCCGTTGCTCCTGTATCCCCAGTGACTCCGGTGGCTCCCGTTATACCTGTTGCACCTGTATCTCCTGTGACTCCGGTGGCTCCCGTTACACCTGTCGTACCCGTATCGCCAGTAACTCCGGTCGCTCCTGTTAAACCAGTTGAACCCGTATCGCCAGTGACTCCGGTGGCTCCGGTTACACCTGTCGTACCCGTATCTCCAGTAAATCCGGTCGCTCCCGTTACACCTGTTGCTCCCGTGTCACCAGTAACTCCGGTCGTTCCTGTTACGCCTGTCGCACCAGTATCGCCAGTAATTCCAGTGGCTCCTGTTGCACCCGTATCGCCAGTAATTCCAGTGGCTCCTGTTGCACCCGTATCGCCAGTGCTTCCAGTAGTTCCCGTTATACCTGTTGCTCCTGTATCGCCAGTGACTCCAGTCGCTCCCGTTACGCCTGTTGCACCTGCATCGCCAGTAACTCCGGTCGCTCCCGTTACGCCTGTTGCACCCGTATCCCCAGTGACTCCAGTCGTTCCCGTTACACCTGTTGCACCCGTATCTCCAGTGACTCCAGTCGTTCCCGTTACACCTGTTGCACCTGTATCGCCAGTGACTCCGGTCGCTCCCGTTACGCCCGTTGCTCCTGTATCGCCAGTGCTTCCAGTCGTTCCCGTTACACCTGTTGCACCCGTATCGCCAGTGACTCCGGGGGCTCCCGTTACGCCTGTCGCACCCATATCTCCAGTAACTCCAGTTGCTCCCGTCACGCCTGTCGCACCCGTATCCCCAGTAAATCCGATGGCTCCCGTTACACCTGTTGCTCCTGTATCTCCAGTAAATCCGGTCGTTCCTGTTACGCCTGTCGCACCCGTATCTCCAGTGACTCCAGTCGTGCCCGTTACACCAGTTGCACCCGTATCGCCAGTGACTCCGGTGGCTCCCGTTACGCCTGTCGCACCCGTATCGCCAGTAACTCCAGTCGTTCCCATAGCACCTGTCGCACCAGTTCCCCCAGTAAAACCCGTTGCTCCTGTAGCTCCTGTAGCTCCCGATATACCTGTTGCACCTGTATCTCCTGTGACTCCGGTGGCTCCCGTTACGCCTGTTGCTCCTGTGTCACCAGTAACTCCGGTCGCTCCTGTTGCACCAGTTGAACCCGTATCGCCAGTAATTCCGGTGGCTCCCGTTACGCCTGTCGCACCCGTATCCCCAGTAACTCCAGTCATTCCCATTGCACCTGTCGCACCAGTTCCCCCAGTAAAACCCGTTGTTCCAGTAGTTCCCGTAGCTCCGGTTCCGATTGCTCCTGTCGCACCGGTTACTCCAGTGGCGCCCGCAGCCCCAGTGGCTCCTATTCCGGTTGCGCCTGTTGGACCGGTTACCCCAGTTAAGCCCGTCGCACCTGTGGCTCCAGTCGTTCCGGTTCCCGTTGCTCCTGTGGCTCCCGTTATTCCAGGATCGCCCGTGGCCCCTGTATTCCCAGTCACACCTGTGGTACCTCTAGCGCCTGTTACTCCAGTTATACCTGTCGTGCCAGTCACTCCAGTGCTACCTGTGGTTCCAGTTACTCCGGTAGCTCCCGATCCGGTTGCGCCTGTAATCCCTGTTGCACCTGTTATGCCCATTGCTCCCACAACTCCGGTAGCACCGGTCACACCTGTAACTCCTGTTATTCCGTTCACTCCAGGATCGCCCGTCGCTCCAGTTATCCCTGTTGCACCTGTTATTCCTGAGGCTCCCGGTAATCCAGTTGCACCTGTCTTTCCTTGAAACCCTCTATATCCCCTCGGTCCACGAAACACAAGACATCTGGATCTAACAGCTCTTTTCTTTTTTATCTTAAACTTCTTTTTGGATTTATATTTGTGTTTTCTTTTTTTAGATACGCGAGTGCCTGCTTTTTTCAATTTGCGTTTGGTTGTACTGATTGAGGACATTTTGTGCTCCTTTTTGGACGTATAGCTCACAAGAAAATCCTCCCTCCTTGTACACCGTGTCGATTCTCCGCTTTTGCAATACTACACTCTATGTCTAGGACAGGTTTTGTGCACCGCCCATTAATGAAGTCAAAACACCATGCATCATTTTGGTTTAGGTCGTAATCATTAACCGAGTCATAACGGTTTTTAATTATTTATTTATTGATTAATTACAAAGCTACAAGATATTTATTTCTTTTGCAGCTCACCTATCGTCTGTGTAATCCCCTCTTCAAAAGAAGTCATCTTCACTGGCCCAATGCTGGCCTCATATTTCTTTTTACTCAACACCAGCGGTTCTTCTGTCAAATATAACATTTCAACAATTTCTTTCAAGACCGGCACGCCCAATCCAAGCAGCGAAAGTCCTGTTTTGCCGAGGGCTATCACCGGTTTCGCTTCACCCGCGGCCTGTTGTGCAATACGTACGATTTCCTTACCCGATATTACGCCAGCACCAGGGATATTCCAATTCTGCAGATAGGCATCATCTCTGCTCGCCAACTCCACTACCATGACCGCTGCATCTGGCAAATAGATATACTCTCGTGGCATTTTCATAGTTCCGATAAAAAAAGCCATTTTCCCTTCCGCTATTGCTTCAAGCGTGGACCCCAGGTAAGAAGCCTGATTGGCGGTAGGACCATAATAATCAGGCAAGCGAACAATCATCACTTGCGCTTTGCGCCATTTGCTGCTAAATAACATTTGCTCAAAGGCAAGCCGAGTCTTTCCTTTTCGTGTATGCGGCTGCTTTGGATGTTCTTCGGTCACTTCTTTCATTTGTCTTCTGCCATAAGGATAAATCCCGTCAATGACAACTACCTTCAGTCCCAATTGTTCTGCCGCCTCCATAACCGATTCACCCAGAGGGATCAGCTTGCTTTCCATTTCGTTGTAAGGCACATTCGCACAATGAAACATTACATCAGCCTCTAGTGAAGCAGCTATAATATCATCAGGTCGGAACGCATCTCCCACAGCGATCTGTAGGTGATCAGGAGAACCCAGTTTTACCGCAAGTTGCTCCAGCTTTTGAGGTGAGCGGCCAAAAATAATGGTAGAAATGCCACGTTTGATCAATTCCTCTGTAATTGCTGCGCCCGTTCCACCTGTTGCCCCAACTACGATTGCTCTTTTCATTTCATCTCAACCTCTTTCTCTCGTTTTATTATTGATCAATTACTTACTTAAACATAATTTAACGCATATTTAGTAATTGATCAATAACTGAATTGCAAAAAGGGACTTATCCCTTTCTATCTATCCATAAGCTCTGGCATATCCAATGATTTTGATATATTACATAACATGCCAATTGCCAGGAATATCAACGTTTTTTGCTTGGGATTGGCAATGCCTGCCGCTGTAAAAGCTTCCAATACCATATCTCGCACCTCAGTGAATCCTTTTTGCATTGCTTGACGGATGTCTTCTTCCTTAATGGTCTGCGCCTGCATCTGCAGCAGGATTTCATTTTTGTGAGATTCTAGAATTTCTTCATAGGCTTCAATTAATTCGTTCTCCAATTGATCTGCAGTAGCAGTTTCTACCACAATCCGGAAAGAATCAATCAATCGTGTCCAGGAAACTTCCAGTGCACATAACAATAAAGCTTCCTTCGTTTTGAAAAAACGAAAAATATACGGTTGGGAAATCTGCGCTCTTTCAGCGACTTGAGCTGTCGTTGCACGGTAATAGCCTATTTCCGCAAATACATCAATAGCTGCGGAGATAATATCGTTACGACGATTGACGGAAGCGGATGTATCTTTAGCCATCATAGTACCCTCCATACGATAGTAATTAATTAATCAATAGCTTGAAGTATATCGGAAAGCCCGAACGATTGCAAAAACATATGTCACCTCTTATTTCTTGAGCTTGCTTGGGTCGTAACCGAATGTTTGCCTGAATCGGCAGATGAAATAACTTCAATTGGCGTCCCCCACCTGATGCGCAGCTTCCGTTACACTGCATTGCCCATTTTTTAGCATCTCGCGTGATTTCTCCATTCGTTTGTGAATGACAATACCTATTACGTTGCATTGTAGTTTTCATATATCCAGAGAGAGCCTTAAAGCATATCAGGAGTACCTTCGCACACATGTTATTCCGACATACGAAAGTACCATGAGTCAGACCATCGCTGACTATCGCATAAACATCCATAAATTCACGACTGAAAAACAGGGGTATTTCCCGCTGTGGAACAGTTTACACGTAATTCAACTCCAGAATCAGCAATAGGCAAAAGCTTTTATGGCTGAACTGAAGCGACTCCCCCCCCTCAGTCACAACAAACCCGCAAGCGGTGGCTCAAGCCGCTGCAGGTTGTTGAACATGTCAATGTTCATGAGGGTCAGTTGAATGAGTTCCGTAATATCATGATGCACCGAAATGGACCGGCAATGAACTTTGTTTTGAGTGAAAGAAAATGGTGCCACAGTTTTTACGCCCTGGAGACTGAAGAGGTCTGGCTCCATAGCATCCTATTCTTTGGCTTCGACCATGATATTCACAATCGTGTCCAACTGCAATTCCAATGAGAATGGGTCTTCCATTACGAACTCATCCCCTTTGTCTCCAAAGGAACCGTATGGATAGACCTGTCCTTTTTGCACGGCGGGCAAGAGTTTCCATACCTCACTGTTCAACACTTCATTGGCTCCCTCATCCCATGAACCGTACACAAAGATATGATCGCCCATGTACTCAGGCAACACTTCAAGCGAAATATTGACAAATCCCTCTTCCATATTGAGCGCTTGCTCAGTCGGCGGCAGCTTCAGCATCTCATAGATGGTTGAGCTCCCATAGTTCCCCCCTTCAGCAGCCAGTACATACAGAGATTTGTTTGCCACTTGAACAATAGACACAGTCTCTCCTTCTTTTACCACGCCAGCAATCTGTTTCTTGGCTTCTTCTACTTTCTGTTCATAGCTGGAAATCCATTCCTCAGCTTCTTTCTCTTTTCCAAAAACCTCACTGATCCGACGCAGTTTTGCCAAAGGCCCCGAGGTAGATTCCCCCTCCCAATACGGTAAAAATACCGTTGTCGCAATTTTCTCATAATCCTCAATATTTTTATCAATAGAACCAATAATCAGATCCGGCTCAAGCGCAACCAATTTCTCAAGATTCATCGGAAATTCTCCACCTAGGTCTTCGATTCCGGATATGACGTCAGCGGGTATCCCTGACTTCTCGATCCAGGCCTCGTTCAGCATGAAACTTCTCACCCCTACCGGGATAACCCCCAGCTTCAACAGATAGCCCATATACTGATCTGAAGCAACCCGTTGCGGATTGGCTGAAATAACAACGTCTCCTCTTATTGTGGATACCGTTCGAGTCTCTGCTTGTACAGAGGATTTTCCTTCTTCGGTTGTACTGTTACTTGTCTGCACTGCCGCGGGTTTCGTCTCTGATTGTGAACCACTTGTGGATTGTGATGGACTTGAACAAGCCCCTAACAATAGTGATAGACACAGCATCATGGTCAGTGCTGTCATGTTGAATTTTCCTTGCATAAATAATTCCCCTCCATCAACCTTATGATATTGATAATCAATATCATTATATAATTGAGGATATAGTGGTTGAAGGGCAATTTCGCGCGTGAAACCGGGCAAATCTTGATCATGGTTTACACCGGAGGCATATTTTTGTTCTTTCTGGCCTCGGTTCTGGTTTTTTTTGTACCGAATAGGTGAGCATCCCTTTATTTTTTTGAAGCTGCGACTGAGTGAATGTGCATCCGGATAGCCTACCTGTTCCGCGATTTGTTGTAACGTAGCACCCGTGTATATCAGGAGATGTGCAGCCCTCTCAACTCGCCTCTGTCCAAGATATTGGATGGGACTGATGTTCATTTTTTGTTTGAACAATCTGGATATGTGCCCTGCACTACATTCCAATTCCTTTGCCATAACGTCTAGCGCAACGGGCTCATGCAAATGCTTACTCATATACTCGATTGCCCTAGTAACCACATCCGGCTTATACGGCTGAATGGATTGACCGTACAGATCGGATAATAAAGCATACACCCACTGATGGAATAAAGTTTTTGCGTGTAACTTTGCCAGTTTCGTGGACTGCTCCCACTCTCCCTCCAGTGTCCTGATATATTGATACATAACCAATGGGTTGGTCGGTATAAGCGAATATTGATCTTGGAATGGACGTTCATTTTCCATCAAATGCTGAATATCCATCCGACAGGGAAGCGCCAGAATGGCTTTGTACAGAATCATATAATAAACCAAACCCGAATCCGTCTTGATGTTTACGTTAGCCAACTTTCCCCCATGAACAATATGAAACCCTTCTACGATATACCTTTGTTGATCCATACCTACTACAGCAGTTCCATCAACCATATATAGATAGGCACTAGCTGGAAGCAGATAGTTCCTAATCCTTTCACCAGGAGCCAAAGAGTTTTTGCGAACATCCAGTATTTTGATAAAAACATGATTCCATAACAAGATATGATCATTCAAATTCATGATATTTGCACTCATCCTCCAATCTAATCACCGTTTAAAAGCTCTTTTAAAAATCTCTGTTACTACAATTTCGTCCATATGTACATTACCTTTCATTATAGTGATAACCATTCTCAATTACAATATAAATTGATATAACATTACTTGAATGGATAACCTACACCTACGGTCCCAAGAAGACAATCGCTTTGGAATAGTTGGATTTATCTTCTCATGACTATCTTGTTGCAAAATCAAAAAAGGCATGATATATTAATTGAGCCATCAATGATTGATGCATCAAATATTGATACGTCAAATATTAACTTAGCAGATATTACTGACTAAGCAATGGCACTGTATAATGGCAACTTTATGTATTTTGTTCACATAAGCCGTTGTTCATGTCCAGATTCACCCGGGAGGTCTAGTCATGACACGTATTGTTTCCAAAGAAGAACAGATTATCAATCTGCTGAACGTACTGGGGAATAAAATCAGTCCCAAATTCGAACGCTGTACGGGGATCAGTTCCTCTCGCTTTGAGATTTTGCATGAGTTGGATCAGGTGGACGAGATTAACCAGTCCATGCTCCAGAAAATCATCAACATCGATAGTGCTGCAATTACACGCCACTTGAAGCAGCTTGAGGCGGACCTGATGGTCACAAGACGTAAAAATCCCGAAGATAACCGGGTAACATTTGTTCGTCTGACGGACCATGGTAGGAAGCAGATTGAAGGCTACAAGGTAGAGAAAACCAATTATATTAACCAGATTTTACAGGGGTTCAACGAAGATGAAGTCTACGCTCTCGCTGATTTCCTGGAACGAATGCAAAACAATTTCTAAACCTATATACAGAGGAGAGGATCCACACTTGAGTACATTCCAAAGCACTTTTCAAAAGACAAATGATTTTAACGAAATTACCTACGGCCGCCGGTCTGTAAAACTATACGATCCTGAAGTCAAAATCAGCCGTGAAGAAATGACAGAAATTCTGTCAGAAGCTTCTCGTGCCCCATCGTCCATCAATTTGCAACCTTGGCGTTTTCTCGTTGTCGATACGGCTGAAGGTAAAGAAAAGCTTGCTCCTCTTGCGAGATTTAATCAAAATCAGGTTTTGACTTCGGCAGCAGTAATTGGTGTATTTATTGATATGAATAATGTTGAGTACATGGACGAAATTTTTGGTAAAGCTGTCGAGCTCGGTTATATGCCACAGGAAGTCAAAGATATGCAGCTCAAAACTGTAATGCCTTATTACGAAAATATGCCCGCTTCCGCTCTTCGTGATGTCAATCTGATTGACGCAGGTCTGGCTTCCATGCAATTGATGCTCGCTGCACGTGCTCATGGGTATGATACCAATCCAATCGGCGGTTATGAGAAAGATCAAATTGCTGAAACATTCGGTATGGATAAAGACCGTTACCAACCCGTTATGCTGATCTCGATCGGTAAATCGGCCAAAGAAGGTCACCCTTCCTACCGCCTTCCTGTTGAGAAAATTACGACTTGGGCATAATATCAGGCAATGTTTTACATGTAAAGCACCGTTAACATTCAGAAACAATAACAACATTCTAAATACACTAATGGAGGTTGAATATTATGATTATCATTCACGCTCACTTGCAAGTTAAACCAGACCAGGAACAAGCTTTCTTGGAAGCAACAAAAGTGCTGATCCCTGCAACACGCAATGAAGAAGGCAACATCAGCTATGATCTCGCCAAAAGTACTGAACGCGAACATCATTACACGATGATTGAACTGTGGAAAGACGAAGCCGCTACAGCTTCCCACAACACTAGCGCCCATTTCCAGGCTTTCGTTCAGCAAGCAGCAGCATTCATGGCCGCTCCAATGAACGTTGAAGTATTCGCTGGAGAAGCAGTTAAACACTAAAATATGAGCCTTACACTTATTAATTAAGCAGACCGACGAAATCGTCGGCTTGTGAACAAAAAGCCGCTCCTCGTCATGCTGACGGGTGAGCGGCTTTTTTGATATACCTTCCAAGAGAAGCTAATTCATCCACATCTAACATAGTGATTCCACCTACTCTCTTTTAGAATCGGTTTAAACTGATGAATCAAGTCATACTGGCTAACCTAAGCTTTACCTTCTGCCCGTCAAAACTACAAACAAAGGCTACCCCTTGTCTTGACGACAAAAGATAGCCTGATTAGCCAAGTGTTTAATTCATCGAAAGCTTTTGAGATTATTTCTTCAATAATAAATAGACAAAATAAGGCACACCGATGAGGGAGACCATAATTCCTGCGGCAATTCCATCAGGATCAACCAGGTTGCGCCCAACCGTATCGGCAATTAATAGAAGCCAACCTCCAAGCAGAACAGCAACAGGAATAAATAACGAGTTACGTGGACCGACCAGCGCTTTGGCGATGTGTGGAGCCATCAAACCGATAAACGCGATCCCTCCCGTAACCGATACAGCAGATGCGGCTGCTGCAACAGCAATCACCATGAGTACCAAGCGTTCCCGTTCCAGCTTCAACCCCACTCCGATCGCTGTTTCTTCGTTCAGCCCCATCAGATCAAGCCGTCTGGTTCTGAACAACGTAAGCGGAATTAACACAATCAGCCAAGGCAGCAAAGCCCATATGAATGGCCAGTCTGCCCCCCAGATGTTTCCGGATATCCACTTGGCGATAAAGTCGACCTTGGAACGCTCCGCCGAAGATATAATGACGATCATGATGCCTGACAGTGCCATCGAGAATCCAACCCCGACCAGCACCATTTTTATGGGATCAAGTCCCTTGGTTCGGCTATAGGAGAACAGATAGATGAGCGCCGCGGTCAGCAATGCACCGATAAAAGCAGCTAATGGCAGCATATAAACAAACGTGCCCACTTCAATCGGGAAATACAGAAAGAAGATTGCAACCGCAACACCTGCACCGGAATTGATTCCGATGATGCCTGGATCGGCCAAGTCATTACGCGTAATACTTTGCAAAATGGAGCCTGACAGCGCAAGCGCCATACCTGCGAGTAATGTAATAAAAATCCGAGGTAATCGGACCGAAAACAGAACAAAGTCCTCTTTAAATGTGCCTTGGCCAAATAACACCGGGATTACCCTTTTGAAAGACAACGAGGAATACCCCCAGCTCATACCTACCACAGCCGTAATGAGGATCAGCA
The DNA here is from genome assembly GCF_037969855.1 of Paenibacillus sp. FSL W7-1088. Lineage (NCBI taxonomy): Bacteria > Bacillati > Bacillota > Bacilli > Caryophanales > Paenibacillaceae > Paenibacillus > Paenibacillus sp. FSL W7-1088. The sequence goes on along the minus strand of NZ_CP150216.1, from coordinate 2,237,137 downwards.
GCAAACACACGAGCAGAATCACTCGTTGCTTGCGAATGCGCGAAGACATTGTCATGAGAACGCTTTGCCCCCTCTACGCACAACGAACAGGAAAAAAGGTAAACCAAGCATGGAAGCAATGGCGACAACAGGTGTTTCGTAAGGTGCATTTATCGTTCGACCCAGTGTTTCGGCAAGAAGCATAAACGATGCTCCGGCAAAAATGGATACGGGTATAATATACCGATAGTCCGTGCCTACCAATTTACGGACAATATGGGGGATCATTAAGCCGACAAAAGCCATATTCCCAATTAATGCAACCGACGCTCCGGTAAGCACTATGACCAGCAGGAACAGAACAGTTTTGACGAGTACCAGCTTCTGCCCCAGTCCAGTCGCCACCTCGTCGCTCAGGCTAAGAATGTTGATCTGGTTGGAAAGGAACGGAACTACAGCAAGACCAACCAGTATGACAGGCGCAATCGCTTGAATCTGGCCCCATGTCGTTCCGATGAGTCCTCCCGAAGTCCACATGGATACATCCTTGGAAATTTTAAAAAAGATACTGATGCCATCCGAGATGGCATACATAAAAGCGGATACCGCTGCCCCGGCCAGCACTACCCGGATAGGGGATAAGCTCCCTCTCCGTATCGAGCCAAGCACAATAACCAATGCGGCTCCAAGTGCAGCACCAACAAAACAAGCAACCATAATCCCAAAATATCCGAGTGATGGCATGAAGACAAAAGCCAGGGCCAGTGCCATATTGGCACCTGAAGTCAGACCGAGCAGTCCAGGATCAGCCAGCGGATTGCGAGTAATTCCCTGCATGATGCCACCGGAGACGGCAAGAGCCGCTCCGATCAGCATGGCAGCGAGTTCCCGTGGAAGCCTGATCTCACGCAGAATAAGAATATTATCGTTCTTTGTCGCAGAGGTCAGGGTCAGCCACAGATTCCGGAATGTCGTTTCTTCTGCGCCAAACATCATGGCGATGATGAAGCACACGATAAGTACGAGTACACTACCCAGCAGCTTGGTTGCAAACCGAAAAGGAAGTCGTTTATTTTTCATCGCGCTCAAGGTTTACTTGCCAAGAAAATGTTCGATAAAGAATTCCAGCTGGTATTCCATGCTGAGTGGATCATTGAAGTAAAATGCCTTGGCATCCGCTTCGAATACTCGATTATTTTTCACCGCATCAATATTTTTGTAGGTTTCGGTATTTTGGAACGAATTGTCCTCGTCGGCATTTTTACTGAATATTACATAGTCACCCATGTAGTTTTTCAGTACTTCGTTCGATACAGCAAAGAATCCGTCTTTCTTGGTCGCTTCCTTGACCTTGTCTGGCATACCTAAACCGAATTGATCATACAGTATTTCCGTTCCACGTCCGAATTTCTCGCCATATACATAAAGCTGTTTATTGAACGTTTCAATAACGGATACAGTCGCATTCGCGCCAATTTTGGCTTTGATTTCTTCCCCAACTTTTTTGCTTCGAGCGTCAAAATCGTCAACCCAGGCTTGTGCTTCTTTTTCTTTGTTCACAAGCTTTCCGATCTCCAGTTGCTGCTTGAGAAAGTCTACCTTACCATATGTATAGGTGACTGTTGGCGCAATTTGCTTCAACTTATCGACGTTCTTGATATCAGACAGGCCGATAATCAGATCCGGGTTCAATTCAATAATTTTCTCCAGACTTTCATCGGTAACCGCCTCTGTATTCGCCAGTTTTTCTTTGAAATTCGGGTTCTCTTTGGACATTTCATCCACGCCAACCAGCGGCACATCCAGTGCCATCACGTTTCCTGTCAGGAATCGGGTCAGTACAACCACACGTTGCGGGTGGGAAGGAACTTCCACAGGGCCTGACTCCGATTGATAAGTGAACGTGCCCGATTCTGACTCGGATGAAGCACCTGCTGAATCCGTGTTCGAAGAAGTGGATTCGTTGGATGCCGTTGCATCCCCCGTTGTATCTTTGGTTGAATTGGTTCCACAAGCGCTGAGCAATAAAACCAGAACGAATATAAATGGAACAAAAAGCTTTCTCATGTGATGACTCTCTCCCTTTTCTCTTTGAATATGAAAATCATTCTCATTACAATAGCTAATTATAGGCATGCAGGAAGAACCTAACCATGCCTTTTTGTTTGAGAAAACCTTTGGATTATTGGATGCCAGTCCATAAGGATACCGCCCGTCCAAGCTGCAAACGAATGGAAACCGGATTGTAGGGTATCCACTCTTCCTGCTCTAGATGATAGATCCGATTTCGCTTCACTGCCTCGAGCTCTTTCCAGTATTCCGAGTGAAATATAATTTCTGAATGGCCCTTTGACCCTTTTTCATCTGGAAAAACAATAACGAGCATACGAGTGCCCTCGTAATCCTGAAGTTCCGACAGTTGGATAGATACCGAATGAAATTGATCGCCAAACCTCTGTATTTCCTGGGCAATCTTGGCCGGAGGACGTAACCCGAGCGATTGATACATCACATATCCGACATTTCTGATTCCATATATTTGTAAGGTGTCCGGTTTGATGACGAGAATAGTTAGCGTCTCATTCACAATCTGGCTCGTTTGAATGGCTTCCCGTGCCTGCTGTTCTTCCCTTTCAAAGTCTGCCAGCCATTGTTCTGCCTGCTCCACCCTATGAGTCGCCTGTGCGATAAACCGCAGATGTTCTTTCCACCCAAGCTCCATCCATGCAATTTCGACAATAGGGGCGATGGATCTCAGACGTTCAGAACTTAATCCGTTCATGTGCAGGTGCTGATTTGCTGCAATGATGAGCTCAATATTGGCATCCAGCAATGCGGACTTTATTTGTTCAGGTGAACTGTCGGAATGGATAAAACGTATCGTTTGAGGTGGGCTTACTCCCTCTGTGCTTACATATTCGCTGCTTTCCGAGATGACAACCGCTGGTTCCAGACCAAGTAACATCAGATGGCTCGCATAAGGTGCACACCACACAGCCACTCGTTGAGAAAGCCTTCGATGTGCGAAGCCGGATGGACTCTCTCCTGTCTGCTGCTTAAAGCGGCGGCTAAGATAGAATTCATCCTTATATCCAACTTTCAGCGCGATCTCACGAAGTGAAGCGGACCCGCCAATTAATAACTCTTTGGCTCGGTGAACACGCAAGCGTGAAAGATACTCATTGGGGGCAAATCCAGTAAGCTGCTTAAAAAGGATGGAGTAATGAGAGCGACTGACCCCCGCAATTTCGGAAAGTCCTTCGGTTGTTATTTTCTCACTAAAATGGTTCTCCATAAATGCGATGCTACGTTCCATGGACGGCTGCTCACTCGCAGTATATTTTGCTTCCATTCGCTCCAACAGACTCATCAGTACTTGATGAAACAGAATCTGGTTACGCATATGCCTGACTTCATTGCCAGGTAAACGATTCATATAGAGCTCCTCAAGGTGAGCTGCAATCGTTGGTTCATAGAACTCAATATATGTTCCTGCTTCAAGCACACTGGACCGTCCCATGGCTTCCATTGGCAGTGATCGCTTCTGTTCTTGTGTGCTGATGGAGAGAGTGTATATATGAAGAGGGTGCATCTGATTCCCTTGTATTACAACATCACTCTTCGCCGGAATAAGGATTACCATCCCATCGGTGAGTTCGTAGATGTGACCGTCGAGATGAAGTGTACCTTTACCACTTGAAACGGCCAACAGAACGGTCAGGTTCTCATGGATTCTATGTATCGGCATGGTTGACGTACTATACAATGATTGAATGCTATCTGCTGTATATATTGGAAAATAGGACTCTGCCCATTCCGAGTTGTTCATGTTCTTGTCCTCCGTGACTGTTATGCCTGTTAGCGGGTAATAACTCAAATTAAGCTCACCCTATGCGGTTTTATTGGCTATACCTATTTTAGCATTGCTGATTCATCCGGAGTACATTCTTCCCAAAGTAACTATTTATAAAATGGAATAAAAATAAACGACCGTTCCCCGGTATAAATGGGGAAACGGTCGCATCTTTAATGTTTTCGTGCATGATACACCATTTACTCACGATTCGGATCAATTTTGATGAGCTTGCGCGGCTCCTGTTCTTTTTCACCATACCAGACCAACACATCGGCAAACAAATCCATAATGCGTATAAAGCTTTCCTTGTCAGCCTCTGAAATCGTGCCAGCCAATCGAAAAATATCATCAAAACACAGCTCACGAACAAATTCAGTATATTGGGCGTACACCACACGTCCATTCGCCGAAGGTTTGACATAAATGTCTTTGCGATTACCACTCAAATGGTATTTTTCGAGCAATCCTTTTTCTGTAAGATTCTTCACATTTTTAGAAAACGTACTGCGGCTCACGCCAAGTCGTGCTGCCATTTCCGACATCTTTTCTTCCTTGTCCTCCGCTTCCAGAATATACTCCAATGTCTGAATCTGTGAAGCAGAGAACATCATATCCGTACCATAACTTCGCTGCAGCTTATAGGTGTTGGAGTACGCATTACCGTACTTGATGATCTTTTCAATCAGTTCCCGATGGTCGCCCATCCATTCTAATTTCATGAATAATCCCTTTCACCTTCAAATTCTCTCTCTATTCCAGAGTACAGAATTTAAATATGTTTTTCAATCCATGTGATGGCTTCCTCGATGACTTCATCTCGATTAGGTTCATTAAATATCTCATGCATGAGATGGGCATATATTTTCAGCGTTTTATCGGTTGAGGCAATATCTCCGTAAAAGTCGCGCGAATCATGTTCACTCACCAGTCCGTCGTTTGCCCCATGCAGAACAAGTACAGGATCGACAAACTGCTTCGCATGTGCTTTTAACCAAGTCACTCCGTAACCCAAGCTATTGAACAAATCAACGGATATCTCTTTTTCTACAAGCGGATCATTCACGTATGCAGATACCACTTCCGGATCACTGCATACGCCGCCACCAAGCTCATTCGGAAAATACGTGCCCGGGGCAAGATCAAGCGGCAGTTCTCCGGCAACCTTTGTATGGTAACGAGTAAGCGCACCGGATAGAACAATCCCTTTTACTTTGCCTGGGTATTTCGTTCCAAATGAAGAGGATGCAAAGCCACCCATACTATGCCCAATGACAAAAAGAGGAATGTCGCCGCTCTCTTCCAAGGCCGCTTCAACAACCACATTCACATCATCAATAATCTGATGAAAATCACTGTAGAACGTACGCTTCCCTTCTGATCTTGCATGACCACGATGGTCAAAACGGTATACGTCAAAACCACGTTTGTTCAGTTTGTCCGTTAGGTAATCATAGCGGCCAGCATGCTCACACAAACCATGAACGATGACCACGGCTGCCTTGGAATCGCTTACAATATTTTTACTGAAATAAAGCTGGGTTCCGTCAAAAGATTGAATGGTTGTCTCGATATGGTTCATTCTTCATTACATCCCTTCATTGTGCTCAAGCCTCAACTGGCAGATCCGTCTTGAGCCATTTTGTTGATACATTATCCGTAAAGTAATCATAAGAGTTTATCGTTAATAATTTCTTTTACGAATAATATTGTTTCTTATAGAAACAATATAACATCCGTTTTACGCGCTGTCCAGATTAATCTGAGTGAATCGGAATAAAAACAGGACTGCCCCGTAGTCATGAATATGACGGGGACAGCCCTTGGTTCAAGTTATTCTAATCTGTTTTGGTGTTCTAATGAACCTGACACATTTGGGTGCGGTAGGTTTGTTAGCATCTTACAGCGAAATAATTGACCCATTGAGTCAGCTCTGCTCAAGCGGGTTTTCCATGAATCTTATCTATCGATTGAACCCAGCGTCCGTAGCATCCTGATGAACACTACCGCCGCTTGCGCGCGTGTCGTCTCCCCCTTTGGATCGAACGTGTTTGCGCCCGTGCCTGTCATGATATGAAGCTTGACCATCAGATGAACGTCCTCAATATAGGCTGTATCCGCGTTTCCGATATCCTTGAAGCCATTAAGGCTCACCGGCTCCTTGGATATCGGCAACTGTTCAAGTCTCCCCACTGCCGCCAGCATACTAGCCATTTCCTCTCGTGTAAGCGGCTGATTAGGGGTAAAGCTGTTCCCTTTCACAAAGGTGAGCAGTCCGAGCTCCTTCGCTGTGGATACCTCGCCGGAATACCACGTACCTGGTTTGACATCGTTATAGGGCGCTATGTCCTTATCAGATGCGCCGCGTCCAAGCGCCCGGACTAACATAGCCGTAAACTCTGCTCTGGTTACCGCTTTGTTAGGATCATACAGTCCACCGCCTACGCCTTCAACCAGACCTTTCGCAGCAGCAAGATCGACATCAGATTTGCTCCAATGCTGCTGTACATCAGCAAAACTTACCGTGTTTTGTGCCACAACGTAGACACTGTTTGAATAGGATTTGATCTTCACAACCCATTTGCCGTCAATCTGTTTTTTCTCAGCTGCCACAAACTCCAATTTCTTTGTCGTTACGTTATAGCGGAATGCCCCCCATTGAGCTGGCATGCCGGTCATGCTCTTGGGCATCAGAATCTCTCTTGTAAGTGCCTTGCTGAACTTATCTGCCGTTCCGATTGCTTGTCCCGTCTTGGTGTTGATGATATCGATATGAAAATCTACAATCGCACCCATTGCATGGCCATTCGGCAGGCTGTTTGCAAATGCTGCTCGGAAGTCCTTATCGCCGGACTTGTCGGTTAGCGTGATTTTAAAGCTAATGTCATCGTTATTCACATTATTCTTAGCTAACAAGTCCTTTAGCCCTGGAATGAGCGATGCCAGATTGACCGGCACTTGATAGCTGCCGTAAGGAGTCTTAATCTCGATGAAGAAAGTAGCGTTCTTGCCCTCAATGCTCGTTAAAATGCTTGCCGGTATTCTGACATAGGCAACGCCGTCTTTTGGTGTAATTTCAAGAGTGACGGACGGCTTACTACTGTCGATTTTAGCCCAGTCAATCATAATGCCGTTTTGGTCAATATCCGAATGGGTTGATGTAACAGGAGTAGTTCCACCACTGCTACTGCTACTATTGCCACTACCGCCACTACTATTGTTACTGCTACTATTAACAACCTGCGTTACAGTAAAGGTAACCGGCGTCATGCCCCCGGCCGACACTGTTACTGTAGCCTTATAAGTCCCTGCGGCCAGTCCGTCATTCGCTTTTACCGTAAAGGTCGTCGACGGCGTCCCACTATTGAGCGTTGTCACCGTCGGCTGCGTAATCGTAAAGCTGCCGGCGTTCGTTCCGCCGAGCGCTGTCGCCAAGCTCGTCAAGTCGCCGGTTCCCGTTCGTGTCAAGGTGACCGTTTTCGTTGCCTGCGTCCCCGATGCATACCCTGCGGTCAGGGCATTCAGCGTCTCATCCGACAATGGGCTGATCGCGTGCGTAACAACAAACCACGTAAATTGATTCGCCGCCGATGTCGTTGATGTACCGCCCGGCGTCGTTACCGTTACGTCTACCGTTCCTGTACTACCCGCCGGGGCGATGGCTGTGATTTGTGTCGCCGAGTTCACTGTATAGGACGTCGCCGCCGTTGCACCAAACTTCACCGCCGTTGCATCGGTCAGATTCGTACCGCTCAACGTGACAGTCGTGCCTCCGGTCGTCGGACCCGATACCGGCGACATGCTCGTAATCGTTGGCGCGGCATGGTATGTATATTGATTCGCCGCCGATGTCGTTGATGTACCGCCCGGTGTCGTTACCGTTACGTCTACCGTTCCTGCACTACCCGCCGGGGCGATGGCTGTGATTTGTGTCGCCGAGTTCACTGTATAGGACGTCGCCGCCGTTGCACCAAACTTCACCGCCGTTGCATCGGTCAGATTCGTACCGCTCAACGTGACAGTCGTGCCTCCGGTCGTCGGACCCGATACCGGCGACATGCTCGTAATCGTTGGCGCGGCATGGTATGTATATTGATTCGCCGCCGATGTCGTTGATGTACCGCCCGGTGTCGTTACCGTTACGTCTACCGTTCCTGCACTACCCGCCGGGGCGATGGCTGTGATTTGTGTCGCCGAGTTCACTGTATAGGACGTCGCCTCCGTTGCACCAAACATCACTTCCGTTGCATCGGTCAGATTCGTACCGGTCAACGTAACGGCCGTGCCTCCGGTCGTCGGACCCGATGTGGGCGATACGCTCGTAATCGTCGGTTCGGCATGGTATGTATATTGGTCCGCCGCCGATGTCGTTGATGTACCGCCCGGTGTCGTTACCGTTACGTCTACCGTTCCTGCACTACCCGCTGGGGCGATGGCTGTAATTTGTGTCGCCGAGTTTACTGTATAGGACGTCGCCTCCGTTGCACCGAACTTCACCGCCGTTGCATCGGTCAGGTTCGTACCGGTCAACGTGACAGTCGTGCCTCCGGATGTGGAACCCAATGTCGGCGATACGCTTGTGATCGTTGGGGAAATTGCATCTACTAGCACGCCCGCCGTACTACCCACGCTATTAAGCGTTAATACTGCATCGTTACCTGCTTCATCCCTAATTGATCCGCCATTCAGTGACAAGGCTCCTATGGTAATCCCGTTAGTATCAGATTGTCCGGTTTGGATGGTATATCTAAATTGCAACGCGTTTGTCCCCGAACCGCTTACATAGTTAGCATACACAGTCGTTGTTCCTACAATTAACGGGATCGTTGGAATGCCGGTTACGACAACAATCTCGTTCATGTTCACTGTAAAACTCAAGTCTTCTCCTGCACCATAAGTGCCATTGGCAGGAACAGATACACTTGTAACGATAGGCATAACTGTGTCGACATAGTAATGGTTAGATACGGTGGTTCCGCTCCCCACATTGCCTCCAGCAATTATACCTGAATGATTGAGCGAAATATTGAAGGGGCCGCTGTGATTGCTTAGAGGCGGCGTGAGTGTTGCGCTATAAGTGATATTGTCAGAAGTTGTTAATCCACTAAGAATGCCGCTACCTGTTTCCAAATCAGCAAGATCAAATCCAGTCACCGCTTCTGAAAATGTAATCGTTACCATTGACGTTTCTCCGGAAGTCAGAAGTTCGTCAGCTACAACAATGGTGGCTGTTGGAGTGGCAGCAAACGCCTTGTCAAATAAGTACAATGGCAGCAAACTTAAAATAATTACACCCATAAATAACTTTCTTATTATTCTTGTTTTATACATATCCTGTTACCCACTCTCTCTAAGTTAGGATTCACCGCGAATTTCAAGAAAATGCTTGTCCAGTCATGTGCTATTATATAACATTGTGAGTCCTCGTTCAGTAAATTATTGAATAGTATTGCATACGGCACTTTCTTCGTCCTATCAGCGAATGTCCATACAAAAACAAAAAAACGCAGTTCCGAAGAACTGCGCGCATTTACTATTTTGGTGGAGCCTAGGGGGATCGAACCCCTGACCTCATCGCTGCCAGCGATGCGCTCTCCCAGCTGAGCTAAGGCCCCAGAATTATGAGTGAAACAAGTTGTCCAACTCTGCAATGCTCCGCAGGCGACTCCTATATCATATAAAATACAGCTTTTGCTGTCAACCATTTTTTTACCAACCAAAATGATTGGAGAAGAACAACCTTTTACCTGGAACACATGACCGTAACCCAGAATGCTCTTCTCCTTTTCCGCTCCATTACTCCTCGATGTCTTCTTTGGACAAAAGAGATTTCAGTTCTTTCATGAACATATTGATGTCTTTGAATTGACGGTACACTGAAGCGAAGCGAACATAGGCTACTTCATCCACTGGAAACAGCTGTTCCATCAGCAGTTCACCAATCTGACGGCTCTCGACTTCAGCATCGGCTGTATTCCGCAGAGCTTTTTCTGTCTCGGATACCATCATCTCCAGCGTTTCTACCGACACCGGCCGTTTTTCGCAAGCTCGAATCAGACCACGGAGAATCTTGTCTCTGCTGAACTCTTCCCGGCTGCCATCTTTCTTAATAACGATCAACGGTGTTTCTTCAATCATCTCAAAGGTTGTAAATCTTCGGGCACACTGCTCACACTCACGGCGACGACGAATCGATTTCGCTTCGTTGGCCGGACGTGAATCAAGCACTTTGGTACCCATATAACCGCAATAAGGACACTTCAAATCAGATCACTTCCCACGTTTGACTTTTTACCACAAATTCCCTTAAGCATTTAGTTATGAAAATCGTATTGCCGACACATAATACTTTTACCAACCGCGAGGAGGTGAACAGCAATGGCACAAAGCAATGGTAACTCCAACAACCTGGTGGTAACTAAAGCTTCCGCAGCTCTCGAGCAAATGAAATATGAAGTTGCTCAAGAACTCGGAATCAGCATCCCACAAGACGGATACCAAGGTAACATGACTTCTTACGAGAACGGTTCGATCGGTGGATACATCACGAAGCGTCTGGTAACAATTGCAGAACAGCAATTGGCAGGTCAATACCAATAATATCTGCATCGTAATACGGTACACAGAGGAGCATGGAGCGGCCGGTGAATAACCGGTCTGCTCGGTGCTTCTACTTATTTTAGACCACGAATCCAGAGCGTCTTAACTTAGAACGTATTATAGATCTTTACATATTGATTATAATAATAAATGACGCGTTGTACATAGTGCCGGGTTTCACCAAACGGAATATCTTTGACCGTCTCGAAAGAGCCGTCCCATACGCCATCCCTTAGCCATGAGTTCACTTTACCTGGACCTGCATTGTAAGCAGCAATCATAGCCGCTTCATTCCCGTCAAATTGATCGGACAGATTACGTAGATACCAGGTACCCAGCTGGATATTTCTTTCAGGCTCGTGCTTCAATTCTTCCAGTGAGGTGCCCGGAATTTTCGCTTGCTCCATAATCCAGTTTGCGGTGTCTGGCATCAGCTGCATTAACCCGATGGCACCTCTTTTGGATTCCTTGCTTGTCTTAAAATTGGTCTCCACCTTGATGATGGAAGCTATGAGAAACGGATCAACCTCATAACTCTGAGACTGGGCCCTAATCTCTTCCTTATAATGAATCGGATAGAACCATGACATCCAATTGGTATTTAGGAACAGCACCAATACAAAAGACACAAACATCAACAACAATATTCGTTTCTTACGCAGCAATCTCATAATAAGCCCTTACGATGCAAAAATGAAATGATTTGCTGCTCCGTCTCTGACCACAAGCCGCTGTTATCAATAATCACGTCAGCTCGCTGCTTCTTCTCTTCAATATCCATCTGCACGTCTATCCGGCCATCTGCCTGGTCTGCCGTCATTCCATCCCGGCTCATCAGTCGTTCCCGTTGCACAGACCTCGGGACATAGACAACCATCACTTCTTCGAAGCCATCCTCCAGCCCTGACTCGTACAACAATGGAATATCCGATACGACCAGCTTGTCCGGATGTTCAAGCTCATACAGAGCAGCTCGCTCACGCATTTCCTTGCGGATCGCAGGATGTGTAATAGCCTCCAGTGCCTTACGTTCCTCTGGATTCTGAAACACAATACTGCCCAGCTTTTTCCGATCCAGTGTTCCGTCCTCATTCAATATGGCTTGTCCGAACCGCTGAACAGCCGCAGCCAAAACGGGATGCCCGGGCAGCATTACTTCCCGGGCAATAACATCTGCATCAATGAGCAACGCTCCCTTACTGGCGAGAAAGGCGGACACACTGCTTTTGCCTGTCGCGATCCCGCCGGTTAAGCCAATATTCATTTATTTCACCTCACAACAACTTCATTATTCCCATAAACATTAATAAAAGCGCAGGTAATACAGATAATCTTCGCATCCAACGCAGAGCAGCAAAGCGTAATCCAACCTTCATACCTAGTGACAGAAAAGCCCCGCTAAACAATGCAATAACTAATGCTGTCCACAAAGTCGGGAATCCCAATAATGCTGCCCCTAATCCTGCACCAAAAGCATCCAGAGAAAGAGCTATACCAAGCCACATCGCTTCTTGGACGGATATACTGCCCGAGTTATCCATATCCGCCTTCGAGGGGCTACGTAGGATTTGAATAACCACACCCAGCTTCCGCAGTTCAAGTGTAAAGACCATTCGTTCCAGCGATCCTCCAGGAGCAGATGGCTCAAGCTCCAGCGCGAGCACCTGATTTCTGCCCTTCGACTGAACTTCTTGTGAGGCTTGCGTACTACTGCGGATTGTTCCTGCTCCTGTTCCCTCACCCACTCCATTGTCCGTTTCCAGCTGTTCCTTGCCCCGTTTTCGAATAAGTTGCAGCAACGACCATGCGCCAATACCGATCAAAATAACCGCTCCGACAATCGAAGCCACGTCCGGAGATACGACATGTGACAGAAGCACACCTACTTGCATGGATAATGCAATAACCAGACCCGAACAGATGGAAATGACGACAATGGATAACAGCGGAATTTTAGTTCTCCGCAGCCCATATGTAATCCCGACTCCAAAACCATCTAAACTAAGCGCCAAAGCAAGCGCCAGTAATGAAATAAAATGATGCAGCACCCCGGATTCCTCCCCTGTGCGGAACTCGCTCCAACTGGCGACTGCCAGTATGGGTATACGCCCGCTTATTTCTGCCATATCAGTATATGGAGGGAGGAATCCAAGGGTGCTACAATTTGACGATTTCGTTCATGCTGCCAGAGCCATCACCGATTTAGAGCAGCGGTTGACACTTCGGACAGTAATGCGTGCCTCTACCGCCCACTACAATCTTCTCGATTAATGTGCCACAAGTCGCACAGGGTTCAGCTTTGCGTCCATATATTTTCAATTGATGCTGGAACATGCCCATCTCACCCTGTCCATTGACATAGGACTTAATGGACGAACCACCTGCATCCACCGCATCCTGCAGCGTAATCACGATCGCTTCATGTAGCACGGTTAACTGGGTTTCGGTCAATGTCTTGGCAATGGTCTCTGGATGAATGCCAGCGCGGAACAAGGCCTCGTCCACATAAATATTCCCGATGCCGACCACATATGCCTGATTTAACAACACGGCTTTAATTTTGGTTGTCCGTTTGCCAACAGCCTCACGGAATGCAGCTACGGTAAACACTGGATCAAGTGGTTCCAGCCCCAGCTTTAACAAAGGTTTGGATACCAGTTCCTCACCTGCATTAAAGAGATGCATTGTACCGAATTGACGGACATCCTTGTAACGTAATTCTGTACCATCGGTAAAGTGAAAAATGACATGGGTATGCTTCTCCACTTCCTCATGTTGTTGGTACACCCCGTATCTTCCTTCCATCCGCAGATGGGAGACAAGCACCAGCCCGTCCAGCAAAATACGCAAAAACTTGCCCCTGCGCTCTACACCAATCACGGTATGTCCCTTAAGTTCCATTGCAAATGCATCTATGTCGTCCGGCCGCTGAATGATCCGCGGCAAGCTAACGGTAACTGAGTCAATGGTCTTGCCAACAATAAGTTGATTCAATGTTCTTCTGACTGTTTCGACTTCCGGTAATTCCGGCATGATGTTCTCACCTCCCCTATATTATAACGGAAGATGGCGCTCAGCGGGACCCCTTCTTATGTCGAAAACAGTTGAAAAATATTTTGTAAAATAACGGAAAACCCGCTTGGGATCTACTATTTAGCCTCGTACCAGTTTTCTCCGTAGCTGACTTCCGCTTTCAGTGGCACTGACAGCTCCAATGCTTTTTCCATCACCGAAGGAACCAGCTCTTTCATCAGTTCCAGCTCATCCGCAGGCACTTCGAATACAAGTTCATCGTGCACCTGTAGCAGCATGCGGCTCTTCAGCTTGCGTTCACGCAGCGCTTCATCCATTTGTACCATGGCAAGCTTGATGATATCTGCCGCAGTTCCCTGGATCGGTGTATTCATCGCTGTCCGTTCCGCAAAGGAACGCAGGTTAAAGTTGCTGGCATTGATTTCTGGCAGATAACGACGGCGTTCCAGCAGCGTTTTGACATAACCATCCTGACGGGCTTCCTTCACAATATCATCCATATATCGGCGCACACCCTGGAACACTTCAAAATATTGATCGATAAACTGTGCTGCCTCTTTCCGCGTGATGTGCAGGTTCTGCGAAAGACCGTAATCACTGATGCCGTATACAATCCCGAAGTTAACCGCCTTGGCAGAACGACGCATGTCTCCATCCACCTCTTCTGGCTTCACACCAAACACATCGGAGGCCGTCTTTGTATGGATATCCATGTCCTGGACAAAAGCTTCCTTCAGCCGCTCATCATCTGAAATATGGGCAAGGACGCGCAGTTCAATCTGCGAATAGTCTGCTGCCAAAATGGACCATCCCGGTTCAGAAGGAACAAATACCTTCCGGATTTTACGACCTTCCTCCATCCGAATCGGAATGTTCTGCAAGTTCGGGAACTGGCTGCTCAGACGTCCGGTTGCTGCGATCGTCTGACGGTAATACGTATGCACTTTGCCATCCTTATCCGAAATCTCTTTGAGCAATCCTTCTACATACGTGGACTGCAGCTTGGCAAGTTGACGATATTGCAGAATGTGCTTGACCACATCATTATAAGGAGCCAGCTTCTCCAATACTTCGGCATCCGTAGAGTATCCTGTTTTTGTTTTCTTCACTACAGGCAGACCGAGTTTATCGAATAAAATCTCGCCCAGTTGCTTCGGTGAATTCAGATTGAATTCCGTACCGGAAAGCTTGTAGATTTCCGCCATCAACCTGCTTATATTTTCTTCGAACTCACTACCCAAAGCCTGCAAATCTGCCGTATTAGCCTTAATGCCCTGTTTCTCCATATCAGCAAGAATACGTGATAACGGCATCTCCAGTTCATGGAAAAGAGCGTTCATCTCATTGCTCTCCAGCGCCTGCTCCTGGAGTGGAATAATGGCTGCTACTGCCGCGGCTTTGCGACACAGAAAATCGCCCAGTACATCCGTCTCTGGCACCCTGTATTTTGCACCTTTGCCCATAACCGTATCATCCTCCACGAGGGAAGGCAGACCATACTTCGTGGTCAGGCCGCTGATCGTCTGATTGGATTCGGTTGGATCAAGCAAATAGGCAGCCAATTGCACATCAAAGGACGCTCCAGCAAACTCAATGCCATGCGCATGCAGTGCGAGATCAACACGGTGCAGATCATAACCACGCTTGGGTTGTTCTGCATTGCCCAGCCACTCTCTTACCGGGGCAGCTGCATCAGACTGAAGCAATTCGGGAGATAAGAATGTATAGGTTCCGCCTGAACCAACAGCAAGTCCAATTAGTTTCGCCTGATGCGGATTATCCCCATGTGTCTCCACATGTAGCACATCAATGGATTCGAGTGAACCAAACAGTTCACTAATCGTTTCTTCTGTTGCTATGGAGGATTCTACCACGGCAGCTGGAACGGCTTCCTGTTCAGAAACTACACTTGCGCGGAATGAAAGGCGCTCCAGCAAAGACTTGAATTCGAGCTTGGCCAAAGCCGGACCTGCCAGTTCCTCTTTTAAGCCAGCAAACTGCATATCTTCCCACGTTTGTTCCAATGGAACTTCACGGTGGATCGTGGCAAGCTGCTTACTCATACGTGCATCTTCGGCGTGAGCCTCAATCTTTTCTTTCATTTTTCCCTTTAGCTCACCTGTGCCATTAAGCACTTCCTCAACCGAACCGAACTGGTGCAGCAGTTTCAAAGCCGTTTTCTCTCCGACGCCAGGAATGCCCGGAATATTGTCGGACGTATCACCCATCAGACCTTTGAGGTCAATGATTTGCAACGGGGTCAGACCATAGCGCTCCTTAATCTGAGCAGGATCGTACAGCTCAATCTCGGTTACCCCTTTGCGCGTAAGCCCGATATGCACATGTTCAGATGCAAGCTGCAGCATATCTTTGTCACCCGACACAACGAGAACCTGTCTTCCGGCTTCATCCGCACGTTTCGTTAATGTTCCGATAATGTCATCCGCTTCAAACCCTGCAAGCTCAAACTGGGCTATCCCGAAGCCCTGAAGCAGTTCTTTCAGCAGCGGAAATTGCTCGGACAACTCCGGTGGTGTTTTCTCCCGACCACCTTTATATTCCTGGTAACCTTCGTGCCGGAACGTAACTTTGCCTGCATCAAATGCTACCATCACATGTGTCGGTTTATGCTCTTCCAGCAAGCGCAGCAGCATCGTGGTGAAGCCGTACACCGCATTGGTATGCAAGCCTTTCGAGTTAGTTAGAGGCGGCATTGCAAAAAACGCCCTGTAAATAATGCTATTTCCATCTATAAGAATAAACTTGTCCATTCCAGCACCTCACGTATCGTATGGTCAATCCTTCAATTACATCTACTCTCATGATACCATACACACCTGTTACAACAAAAAAATTAGTCATCTTTATAGATCATAATCTTCCTGCAAAAAAAGAACTCCCTCCGCGGATGGCCTGTTCACAGGCCGCCCGAGAGAAAGTCCCTTCAATTCGTTACGAATAATACCCCAATCCCACTAAAAGCAGTTACCTATTGATTCAAATCAGGGCGTTTTCCTGTTACCAGATACACCGTGCTCTCACCAATGTTTGTTGCGTGGTCACCAATCCGTTCGATGTAACGTCCTACCAACATCAAGAGCATCGCTTGAGAAGCCTTATTTGGATGGTCTGTCATGAACGAGTAGAGGTCACTGATCATATGACTGTACAATTGGTCAACCTGATCATCGGTCTGAGCCATTTTGTAGGCCAGATCGGTATTTTCTTTCAGGAAGGATTCAATGGACTCTTCAATCATGGCTTTCACGATTTCCGCCATTCTTGGTATATCCACAAGCGGTTTAATGAGCTGCTGTCCATCCATGCGAAGGGTCACTTTGGCCACATCCAGCGCAAGGTCACCCATACGCTCCAGGTCACTTGAGATTTTGAAAGCAACGATAATGCGTCGCAGATCCTTCGCTACCGGCTGTTGTGTAATGATGAGCTTGGAACCCAATTCCATAATCTTGTCTTCCAAGGCATTCAGATTCGCATCATTCTTGATGATGACCTGAGCTTTCTCGGCATCCATCGTCTGTAAACTTTCAATAGCACCATCCAACGCTGTGCCTACATGCTCACCCATTTGCCGAAGCAGTGTGCGCAGTTCCTCAAGCTCCTGATCAAATTCTTTTCTGCGAATCATAGATTCCATGTCCTCCTTATCCATCATCTCCGGACACGCCGGGATCGTTCGAACTCAGCTTGCTTATCCGAACCGTCCGGATATATAATCCTCGGTTCTGGAATCCTGCGGTGTGGAGAACAATGTTTCTGTATCCGCCGCCTCCACCACTTCCCCGTTCAGGAAAAATACCGTACGACCCGATACACGTGCAGCTTGGTGCATGTTATGGGTCACCATTACAATCGTGTATTTGTGGTGCAATTCCTTGACCAGTTCCTCAATTTTGAGCGTTGAGATCGGATCAAGTGCAGACGTTGCTTCATCCATCAGCAGTACGTCAGGCTGCACGGCCAAGGCACGTGCAATACAAAGACGCTGCTGTTGTCCGCCAGAGAGACTGAGTGCCGATTTTTTGAGCACATCCTTTACTTCATCCCACAGTGCAGCATGAACAAGACTCTGCTCAACCAAACGATCCAGTTCGGCTTTTTGCGTTACCCCGTGAAGTCGAGGTCCATAGGCCACGTTATCGTAGATGGATTTTGGAAAAGGGTTAGGCTGCTGAAACACCATTCCGACCCGCTTACGCAGCGTTTCCACTTCGATCTCATTGCTATAAATGTCTGAACCGTCCAACATAACTTGTCCTTCCACACGTACGCCTGGAATCATATCATTCATCCGATTCAATGTACGTAGCAAGGTCGATTTACCACAGCCCGACGGACCGATAAATGCGGTAACTGTCTTCTCCGGCAGGTCCATCGATATATTTTTAAGCGCGTGATGCGTATCATAGTATAAATTAAGTCCTTCAATGTGAATGAGGTCCTTCATGGATGTTCACTTCTCCTTCGCGGCAGGGACAACCAGATTCCCTTACGTAGACCGATGCCAATGATTGAACTTGACTCTCGGTCATCTATAATATCCTACCCTCTCATTGTAAAAACAGTATCACTTTCATGTTAACGGAATGTAAAAAGAGACATCTTTCACACCCATGACCCTTCTATCCGATCATTGCGTATGAATGATGCCTATCCTGCCGTCATTTAGTCATCCGCCTGGACCATATCTTCCAGTCTCTCCCGAATGTGCTCTGCCAATTCTCCGGCCGTTTTGCCTTCTACGGCAATATCCTCCGCAATATGGGACATACCCGCTACAGCCGTGTTCAGCTGTTTGAAAGCAGTCCCTCCTTCGTTTACATGAACGGAGCTGTTGTTAATCTCTGCCGCACTTGCTCTCACCAGTTCCACAGTCTGTCTGGTCAATCCTCCGATATCATCCAGCAAAGAGGACATATTTCCCGCAACCTCACGGGTCTGCTTGGCTAGTGCGCGAATCTCACCAGCGACGACCTGGAAACCTCGTCCGTACTCCCCCGCATGTGCCGCTTCGATGGAAGCATTCATAGCGAGCAGCCCGCTTTGGTCAGCCAATGAACGAATGGAACGTGCCATCCCGGAGCCCATGTCGATAGAGCTCAGCATGTCATCAGCATGCTTCTGCTGACCCTCCATATGCTGATATACACGGTTATAAGAAGCATCAACCTGACTGAGGCTGCTCGCTCCTCGTTCGGACAACTGCATAATTTGAGACGCTTCTTCCCCCGCCTTTCGAGCGGCTTGAACCAGTTTGGTGACGGAGTCGTTGATTCTTGTTATTTCCTGTCTGCTCTGTGTAATAATATGTACACGTTCTTCCGAAGCCACATGCTGCAGCTTACGGGAAAGGGACATCACATCCCTCATCGTCAGCACACCCAGCAATCGGTCTTCTTCCGTAACGATCAAACAATCGTAGAAATATTGCTCACTGCGAGACAAAGCGATGTCAATAATCGCGGTCGCTTCTGCATGCACATCAACGATGACAGGAGAAGAGTCCACTGCGTGTACAACCGGCTTTCGATAGAAAAGATCTGCTGCAAAGCGTCCGTTCAACATCCGGTATAACGTCTCTCGCATCAACAAACCTAATGGCTGCATATGGTCATCACATAATACAATACACGGGTAGTCCTGATCCTGATTGAGCAGGCTTGCCGCTTCCCCACAGGTAGTATGCACGTCAACTACAGGTATTTGACGGCAATAGTTCCGTAAAGAGATTACATTCTCTTTGGTGACCCCAATCTCATCTTCATCTTTTTGTTCTCCCATGGGAGTTACAACTTGTTCCTGTTGCGTATTTATCATTTCTTCGGGCTGGTCGGGCTTCACTTCGAGCAACATGGGCATAAATGCGCAATCTCCTTTACGTATGAGCTCCGTCCTGAGGTGGAATATGTAGGTACAAAGTATCACTCAGACAGCTTCATCCTACTCCCTATACGTAAAGGAAAATATTTGTTTGTGTTAACGGAATGTAAAATAAAACTCCCCGATCATTGTTAACTTGAATGATGGGGAGTTTTTCTTTTTACAACCAATTTATAACCTACACCGCGAATCGAATCAATATGAACTGATTCCGGATCAAGCTCCAACTTTTTCCGCAAGGAACTGACATGAACGTCCACCGTGCGCTGTCCTCCGATATAATCGAAGCCCCAGACCGCATTCATCAGATCATCCCGGGTAAGCACAACACCCGGCTTCTTGGCCAGATAAAGCAGTACTTCAAATTCCTTGGGACGAAGACTGATGGATTGTCCACCCAGTGTCACTTCATATTTCAAAGGATATATCTCAAGCTCTCCCAGAATAATACGGGAACCGTCCTTATCCTCTGGTTGCGGCAAATCTTCACCATTTGAATAACGTCTTAACACCGCATCTACGCGGGCAAGCAATTCGGATACACCAAATGGCTTGGTAATATAATCATCGGCACCTGATTTTAAGCCTTGCACAACTTCGGCTTCACCGTTTTTGGCTGTGAGAATGATGACCGGTGTACTAACACCCTGAATTCGTAACTTGTTCAGAATATCCAGACCATTCATTCCAGGAAGCATCAGATCCAGCAGAATCAGATCAAACTCCTGGGACAACGCCCGATCATAACCTGAAGATCCGTGATCCTCAGCAATAACATCATAGCCCTCTTGTGTCAGGTTGTACGTAAGCAATCTTGATAATGTTGGTTCATCTTCAATAACGAGCAAACGCTGCGCCATGGTACCCCTTCTCTCCTATAGGTTGTCTGTTGCCACAACACTTTCTTTATCATAGCACCTAATTGTTAACTCTGTGTAAAACAGCATATTCCTTTTACATTTCACTTCCATCGCACTAGATTTCTTCATCCTGAATTAATGGAAGGATAACACGAAACGTCGTTCCCATGCCAAGTTCACTCTCTACAGACAGTTTGCCATGGTGTAATTCAACCAGATGTTTCACAATTGAAAGCCCAAGTCCAGTGCCTCCCGAATTACGGGATCTGCCCTTGTCCACCCGATAGAAGCGTTCAAAAATCCGTGGCAAATCTTTCTTCGGAATACCAATTCCTGTGTCGGATACCGCAAATACAACTTCTTCTTCGTCCTCATCATGTTCAACCGATACTTGTAATTTTACCCGTCCGCCCTCTGGCGTATAGTTAATGCCGTTGGATAACAGATTAATAAAGATCTGCTTCATTTTATCCTCATCAGCTTCAATATACAATTCTTCAGGAACGTTCATCTCCAGCCGAATTTCTTTCTTCTCCGCCACCTTGGACAAGGTGCCCAGGACCATCTCGAAGAACGAATGCACATGCACTGGTGAACATTGCAGGGGAGCCCGTTTAGACTCAATTTTGGACAACTCCAGAATATCTCCGATCAGTCGGTTCAGTCTGTCGCCTTCATCATATATAATCTGCAAGAATGAACGCTCCGTTTCTTTGTCCTGTACCCCGCCGCTGAGAAGCGTTTCGGCAAAACCTTTGACCGCAGCCACCGGTGTCTTGAGTTCATGAGATACGTTCGCTACGAACTCACTGCGCATCGATTCCAGCCTGCGGATCGCCGTTACATCCTGCAAAAGGAAGAGCATTCCCCGGTAAGCACCATCATCTTCGGACATCGGTACTCCATCAATGCGAATCAATTTTTCCACCGGATTGAACACACTCACTTCTTCATGCATCGGTTCTCGCAAAGCAACGCTCTCTTCAATCGTGCGCGTCAGCTCATAATGCCGCTTCAATTCAGTGTATGGCTTGCCAGTAACCCGCTCTGCCTGAATGCCAAGCATACGCTCTGCTTCCCGATTGACCAGCGCAATAGATTGACCTGCATCAATCATAATAATACCGCCTGTCATGTTGGCAAGCACACTTTGCAGCAGCGCTTCATTATCCCTGATCGTCTTCAATTGCATCTGAAGGCTGTCTGCCATTCCGTTAATGGCAAGTCCCAGTTGACCGATCTCATCATTACGAGTTACATCCACTCTCGCATCATAATCCAGCTTGGTGATCCGGTGAGCCACCTTCGTAATATGCTCAATAGGTGATGTCAGTCCCCGCGCAACCCGATAACTAACCAGAGCCACAATCAGGAACAGTAGGCCCAAGGTGAAAAACATCAGAATCCAGCCCTGCTGAAGACCCTGATCTACAGCTTCAAGACTCATGGATAGTCGAATGTAACCATCAAATTTTCCACTGGGCAACTCAATCATGTCACTTTGATCCGAATTCACAGGCAGCGCCACATACAGCATGTCCTGCCCCAATGTTGCACTATAACGTATCGACTGACCATAGTTTTGCCCAACCGCTTCTTTAATCTCCTGACGGTTCAAGTGGTTGTCCATTGAATTGGGATCGCTCTCCGAGTCGCCAATGACCGTTCCGTCTTTATTGATAAAGGTTACCCGTGAATCTGTCAGTCGATCCAGCTCAACAGCGCGATCTGAATAATATTTCTGTGTCTCTGCATTGGTTGGATCGGATGCATCATGGAACGGGAACGTTGCTTTCAGCAAGTTGATCTCACGCACCATCGTTTGCTCCAGTGCGTTAATGTGAGTAGTCTTAAAAACTCTGCCCATCGTATAACCCGCCACAATGACGGAAATACCGATCAGCACCATCATGATGATGGCAAGGCGAATTCGGAACGGTCTCATCTATCTCTTCCTTTGTTATAAAATTAATAATTTAACTACATGTCCATTTCTATTCGATCACCACGAGTGGTGGGCTGTGAAATGACAAGAAACTCTACGTCTGCTTCGCTCCGATTCTGCATCTGATGTGGAATCTCAGGCCCAATCTCTATTCCTTCATGGGGTTTGAGCATGAACTCTTCCCCGTTAAGTTCCATACACGCCTCCCCGCTGAGGATGAAAAAAAACTGACGACTTATTGAATGGTAATGCCGAGTTTCAGATGTTCCTGCAGGCATACGTTCATGAATAACGCTCAGTTCTTCATTTTGAACGAGATGCCAGCCATCGCACTGTCCACCCCATATATAGTGTGCCGCATTTTGTTTGCTAATCTTCATGTGACCGCCTCCGAAGCTTACT
Source organism: Paenibacillus sp. FSL W7-1088 (assembly GCF_037969855.1). NCBI lineage: Bacteria > Bacillati > Bacillota > Bacilli > Caryophanales > Paenibacillaceae > Paenibacillus > Paenibacillus sp. FSL W7-1088. The sequence goes on along the minus strand of NZ_CP150216.1, from coordinate 2,214,564 downwards.
TGTTCGGTCTATATCATATCACAGATAGCATGTAGATCCTGCCATTTTTGATTAGCAGCACGTCGCGGAAGTGCTATAACTATCTCCAGGGAAGCCTATTGATAAAGTATCATGGTTGTATCAACGCCAATCCCGACTTTTGTAAAACCGGATCAAAATCATATTTATTCCGCGATATGCTCACAAAAAAAGACGTACCGACCAGTCATGCTGGAATCGATACGCCTTCATTTGCAACACATCATCAATGGATTATCCGTTTACCACTTCGCCGCCATTAACGTGCATCACCTGACCGCTCACGTAGGAAGAATCATCCGAAGCGAGATATACGTAAGCTGGAGCCAGTTCATCCGGTTGCCCTGGACGTTTCATTGGCTGAGTAGCACCAAATTCGCTCACCTTTTTCTCATCAAATGTGGATGGAATGAGCGGGGTCCAAATTGGCCCTGGAGCGACGGCATTCACACGAATTCCCTTCTCCACAACGTTCATCGACAAGGAGCGTGTAAATGAAGTGATGGCTCCTTTCGTCGATGAATAATCAATTAACGTCGGATTTCCGCGATACGCGGTAATAGAGGTTGTATTAATGATTGTGCTGCCTTTCTTGAGATGTGGCAGAGCAGCCTGTGTAATATAAAACATGCCAAAAATATTTGTGCGGAACGTACGCTCCAACTGTTCTGGAGTAATATCCTCCAGCTGCTGCTGGGGATGCTGTTCCGCTGCATTATTCACGACAATATCCAGCTTACCCAGTTGATCCACCGTCTGTTGCACAGATTTCTTGGCAAAGGCATCATCCCCAATATCACCGGGAATCAATATGCATTTGCGTCCTTCCTGTTCGACCTGACGCTTGGTCTCTTCGGCATCCTCATGCTCACTCAGGTATACAATCGCTACATCCGCACCTTCCTTCGCGTATGTAACGGCAACAGCACGTCCAATTCCGCTGTCTCCACCCGTGATCAATGCAACCTTATTCAACAACTTGCCGGCTGCTTTATATTCAGGTTTCTCAAACTCTGGTTTGGGGTGCATCTCCGATTCAATACCCGGACGCTGATCCTGATGTTGGGGAGGCATCGTCTTTTTGTTCTGTGTGTCAGTTGACATCTGGCATTTCTCCTCTCAAAATGGAATGTCTAAATCAAGTCTCATTCTGTAGGATGGCATGAACAATACAAATTATTCCCTTTTTCAACCGTCATGCTCCAAAGTCCCCGTCTGTGGCCTCGATACTTACTTACCACTCCCTTTTAGCGGTCAAACAGAAAAATTTTCAATACTAAAATGGTTATTCTTAATCATTTCTCGCAGACATGTTGTCAATTTAGATATATCCGCATCGAATTCGACCTATTTTGTCAAACATTCGAAATTTTTTTCGAAATTGAACTGTTTCACCGCCCAAATTGTATTCCTATGCTGTATGGGCTGATGTACAATGTACAGTATACATATATGTTTTAAACTACATTAATCTATTTCAATGATGCGGTCATACTGCCAAACTAAACAACTATTCTAATCTAATATGGAGACCAAACCCATGGAATCGCACATTAATTCTTATATAACACTTGTAGCAACTTCAGCCGTGCTGAATGTTTTTCTGTGTTTATATACTTATGTTAGAAGAGCAGAGATCCCCAGTTCGAAAATATTCATTCTCTATACAGCAGCTTTGTCTGTTTACACCTTCGGCTACGCGATTGAACTTGCCAGCAGTACACTGGAGCAGATGAAATTCTGGACGGTTGTAGAATACATTGGTATGCCTTTCTCCGCCTCTCTCGGGCTGATGCTCATGATGCAATACACGGGTAAAAAGTTATCCAAAAAGGCTTCTGCGGCACTCTTTGTAATCCCTTCCATTACCTTGTTCATGGTAGCAACAAATGATTTTCATCATCTTTTCTATAAAAGAGTATGGCTAAGAGAAGACAGTCCCGTCCCGCTGATGGATATTGCTATAGGGCAGTGGTACGTTGTTCATGGTGCATTCACCTTTTCCTGTCTGTTATGTGCCTGCCTTATTCTCATCGGACAATGGCGACATACCAAAAAGATGTATCGTCGTCAGCTGCTCACCCTAATCACTTCACAGATTATTCCCATGGTAGCGGCCTTTCTGTATTTGCTTGGTCTCACCCCAGGTGGAATGGACCCCGTTCCGGTTCTCATGTGCGTTACATCCGCTATGTATATATGGGCTATTCTATCCTCCCGTCTGCTAACCATCGTACCTATTGCCAAGGATAGTATCTTTGAGAGTATGCGTGAAGGCGTTATCGTGCTGGATAGTTCCAATCGTCTCGTCGACTATAACCAATCTCTGCGTGATATGCTGCCAGAGCTTAATTTCAACATGGTGGGTCAACATCTGAACGATATATGGCTTTCGCTTGCTGGCGAGACCTTTCCAGTGGAATACGGCCGAGAAGGTCTGCAAACCGATCTGTACTGGCAATTGAACGGAGAGACCGTCTGTTATCAGGTCAGAACCTCTTATGTCTATAACAAAGAAGGACAAGCCGTTGGCACTCTAATTATGCTGATTGATATTACAGAGCAACGTTTCCTCCAAGAACAGTTAAAGCAACTGGCTTACTTCGATGGTCTCACTAAAATATATAACCGTACGCAGTTCCTGCTCAGAGGTCGAGAGATACTGAGTGAAGCCCAGCTTAATCTGCAACCTGCGGCCTTTATATTATTTGATATTGATCATTTCAAACGAATTAATGACACCTATGGACATGACGTTGGGGATCAGGCTATCATTCATGTGGTCTCCGTATGTAATCGTTATTTGAACTCAGAGATGTTGTTTGCACGGTATGGAGGAGAGGAGTTTGTGATCGCGGTTCCCAATGCCTCCCTCCAAGATGGTGAGCAGCTCGCCGAGAAGTTACGTGTGGCTTTGTTGAATGACCCGCTGGAGGTACAGGGTACTCGTATTCCTCTCACTTCAAGCTTCGGAGTGGCACAATATAATGGAGGGTCCGATTCTCTGGAATCCTTGCTGCGCGATGCCGATACGGCACTATATGAGTCCAAGCGTAATGGTCGTAACACCGTATTTACCCACGCTGTCAGCCTAAGTTAACAGAATGTAATGTATAACGAAGTGCGCCCATATATGCCGTTAGTTCAACACCACACACCTTGCTTCTTGTCAGACATTATGCCAAAACCGTGCGAACAAAAATAGACAGCCTCTGGGCTGTCTATTTCACTACCGTTCAAGACCTTACTTACTTATCCAGCTTGTCCCATACGTTTGAAGTGCAAACGCTTTAAGTTAAGCTGGCCATAAAACTTGTTCGCAGCTGTTATTAGATTACCTGGTTGTTCACCATCAGATATACCATAATGAGCAGGAATACAGCCAGCAATGTGCTGAACGTACGAATCTTGCTCTGCTCTGCACTGACGTCACGATTGCTTTTCACAGCCTCTGATGCCAAACGTAACGGTTTACCCATAATGCCACCAATTGCTGCGATAGCCAGCAACAGTACCACTACTACGCCCATCCACAGGTAGGAATACTCACCCTTGGTCATCAAATAACCACCCGTAAGAAGCTGAATCACAAGTCCGTACTGTGCGATACGGTTCAACGAACGAAGCGATGCAAATGCTCCCTCTTGAGCGGCAGCACTCAAGGTGCGGATTTTGCCAACTACGAATGGCAAGATCAGATAGAAGCCCATCGCCAGTGCTCCAATAATATGGAGCAAATACATAATCATTGTCAAAATGTCCATCCTCCTCAGAAATTTCAATCAGTGTGCTATACATCACATCTCATTATACTGGGGAACTTATCCAAAGAAAAGAAAACCTCCGGATGATCCGAAGGTTTTCTGTCTGTTCCTGTCAAAAAGTTTTCAAACTTTTACAGGTTCACTACTGAAATGACGTTACGAACCGAATCCGCAGATTTGTCGAGTCCTGCTTTTTCCTCAGCAGTCAGTTCCAGTTCAAATATTTTTTCAATTCCGTTACCACCCAAAATGGTTGGCACACCAAGGAACAAGTCATTGTAGCCATATTCCCCTTCAAGGTAAGCAATAACCGGAATGATTCGTTTTTTGTCTTTCAAAATGGCTTCGGTCATTTGCACCAATGAAGCTGCTGGTGCATAATATGCGCTGCCGTTACCGAGCAGGTTCACGATCTCACCGCCGCCAACACGTGTGCGTTGTACGATGGCTTCAATGCGCTCTGCCGGGATGAGGGTATCGATTGGAATACCGCCAACGCTGGAATAACGAACGAGTGGTACCATATCGTCTCCGTGACCGCCAAGAACGAATCCACGGACGTCTTCAACCGATACATTCAGCTCTTGTGCAATGAATGTACAATAACGTGCAGTATCCAGTACACCGGACTGACCGATTACGCGGTTTTTAGGAAAACCAAGCGTCTGATAAGCTGCATATGTCATTGCATCTACCGGGTTGCTTAGAATAATGACGATGGAATCAGGGCAATATTTTTTCACATTTTCACAAACAGACTTTACGATCCCTGCATTCGTGTTGACCAGATCATCACGGCTCATACCCGGTTTACGGGCAATACCTGCCGTAATAATAACAATCTCCGAACCTGCAGTATCCTCGTAGTTGGAAGTACCAACGATATTGCTATCGAAGCCCTGAACAGGACTAGCTTCCCACATGTCGAGCGCTTTACCTTTAGTCGGGTTTTCCAATTGTGGAATATCAACCAGAATAACATCCCCGAGTTCTTTTTGGGCAAGCATCAAAGCCGTTGTAGCTCCGGTAAATCCGGCGCCGACTACTGTGATTTTTTTGCGCTGAATAGTCACGATTCACATCTCCCCTTACAGGTTTTTAATGATTTGATCAGCAAATTCAGAACATTTCACTTCAGTAGCGCCGTCCATCAGACGTGCAAAGTCATAAGTTACTGTTTTATTGTTGATGGATGTTTCCATCCCTTTGTAGATCAGGTTAGCCGCTTCTTGCCAGCCCAAGTGCTCAAGCAACATAACGCCAGACAGAATAACGGAACCAGGGTTCACGACATCTTTGTCAGCATATTTAGGCGCAGTACCGTGAGTAGCTTCGAAGATAGCATGTCCTGTTACATAGTTGATGTTCGCTCCTGGAGCGATACCAATTCCACCAACTTGTGCAGCCAGTGCATCGGACAGATAGTCACCGTTCAGGTTCAACGTTGCGATTACATCGAATTCGCCTGGACGAGTCAGTACTTGTTGCAGAGCGATATCGGCAATAGCATCTTTCACAATGATTTTGCCAGCATCTTCAGCTGCTTTTTGAGCTGCATTAGCTGCATCCGTACCGTCTTTTTCTTTAATAATATCGTATTGTGCCCAAGTGAACACTTTATCAGCGAACTCTTCTTCAGCAACTTCATAACCCCAGTTTTTGAAGGCACCTTCAGTAAATTTCATGATATTGCCTTTGTGTACCAAAGTAACGCTCTTACGGTTGTGATCGATGGCATATTGTACTGCTGCACGTACCAAACGTTTGGAACCTTCAGAGGAAACTGGCTTGATACCGATACCTGAAGTTTCAGGGAAACGGATTTTGTTTACGCCCATTTCCTGTTGCAGGAACTGGATTACTTTTTTCACTTCTTCGGAACCTTCTGCATACTCGATACCCGCATAGATATCTTCCGTATTTTCACGGAAAATGACCATGTCTACCAGCTCAGGACGTTTAACCGGAGAAGGTACACCATCGAAGTAGCGAACAGGACGCAAGCAAGTGTACAGATCCAGTTCTTGACGCAGGGCTACGTTCAGGGAACGAATACCGCCGCCGATTGGCGTAGTCAATGGTCCTTTGATCGCTACGATATACTCACGGATGGCTTCCAGTGTATCATTCGGCAACCACTCACCGTATGTATCGAATGCTTTTTGTCCAGCAAACACTTCATACCATGCGATTTTTTTGTTGCCGTCATATGCTTTTTCAACAGCTGCATCCAATACACGTTTGGAAGCTTTCCAGATGTCGCGGCCTGTACCGTCACCTTCAATAAATGGAATGATCGGGTTATTAGGTACTTGCAGTGTACCGTTATCAATTTGAATTTTTTCGCCTTCAGTTGGGTGAGCAAATTTTTCTAATTTCATTCGTATAATTCCTCCTTGGGTTTCGTAGATGCAGTATGATAACACACCGCTTGTCTTATTGGAGGAAGGGTTATGAACGTGCTGCTAGTATTAGCCAACAGGTTACACCCCTTCACCCCGTCCTTGTTATTATACTGGTTTTGATGCCATTAGCGAAGTTCAATTGAAACGTACTTCTGATCTGTTGGGCCTGTGTACTCGGCACGCGGACGAATAATACGGTTATCCGCAAGCTGTTCCAGAATATGAGCAGTCCAACCTGATACCCGGCTAATCGCAAAGATCGGTGTAAACAGTACCTCTTCAATACCCAATTGGGTATATACAGAAGCGGAATAGAAATCTACATTTGGCTTCAGACCTTTTTGTCCTGTCACCAGTTCCTCAATCTTCACTGACATTTCATACAGGCGTGTATCGTTGTTCATTTCGCCCAGTTCCTTGGACATCTTTTGCAGATGTTTCGCACGTGGATCTCCATTTTTATAGACACGGTGTCCAAAGCCCATGATCTTCTCACGGTTGTTCAATTTTTCTTGAATAGCTGCTTCCAGACGATCAGGTGTACCAATCTCATTCAGCATTTTCATAACGGCTTCGTTCGCACCGCCATGCAATGGTCCCTTCAATGCGCCAATCGCAGAAGTTACTCCCGAATAGATGTCAGACAGCGTAGCTACGGTTACACGTGCTGCAAATGTAGAAGCGTTCAACTCATGATCCGCATGCAGGACAAGCGCTTGATCAAGAGCTTTAACAGCGGTCTCAGCTGGTTGTTCTCCAGTCATCATATATAAAAAGTTTTCTGCGATGGAAGCGCCTTCTTTTGGAGCCACAGGTTCCTTGCCCTGACGGATACGGGCTATGGCTGCCACAATGGTTGGCAACTGCGCTTGCAGCTTAACCGCTTTGTTCTCATTCGCTTCCGCTGTCATCTCGTCAGCCTGCTCATCGTACAGAGCCAGTGCGGATACCGCGGAACGCAGTGCTGCCATGGTACTCATGTTTTTCGGATACAATTGGATTTGTGCAATCAACTCGCTCGGAATCGGCGCGTAATCGCTCAGGCTTTTGCGAAGGGATTTCAGTTCATCCGTAGTTGGCAATTTACCAAACCACAGCAAATACGCAACTTCTTCAAAGCTTGCATGTTCTGCCAGATCGTCAATATCGTAACCACGGTATGTGAGCACACCGTCTACAATGGAGCTGATCGAAGAGGTTGTTGCAACGATGCCTTCCAGACCTTTGGTAGCTGTCATATTACATCTCTCCTTTAATAAACGAAATCAAGAACCCATCCAGAGTGTCATCTACGTGCTTAAAACGCACTCGTCCTTCTTTTGTAACCATTTACATTTTAAAATTAATAAATACCTCAATATCCGGTTTTCATATCTGTCAATCGGTATTTCCTTCTCTCATCATACTGGATTTTGTCGTTTATGTGAACATGATGCGAGGTCATCCGCACATCAAACTTCTTTATCAGACCGATAAAGCATTTTTGAAAACCTTTACAAAAACAAGGTTGACATTTTATTCTTTTTATATAAATCCATGCTATTAATCAAGTTTTTATTGCTATATTTTGTGAATATGAGGCATACTCTAGGCAAAAGAAAAGATATCATTCGACGACATCCTAGCGTTTCAAATCAGTGTATTTGCTCTATATTAACTAGATAGCTTCCTGTGTTTCCTTCATGGTTTATAGGTAGCTTGAAATGGAATAAGGAGAGTTGATGCTTGGATAGAATCATAATAAAACGTCTGCTGCGCGGCTTATGGGTGATTATCGCGACCATACTCATTGCTGTTGCCATATACCTGCTGTTCCCGCTGTTATATCCTTTTGCCATTGCCTGGGTTATCGCCTATGCGATGAATCCTCTGGTAAAGTTGCTTCAATACAAGGCACGATTTCCTCGCTGGCTGGCTGTAACCTTATCACTAATCATTTATTTCGGGGCCATTGTTGTCGTATTGTCCGCTGCGGTAACCCGTATGGTAAAGGAAGTCATTTCACTAACGACGAGCTTCGACCTTCATGTCGATGAGATTAAGGCTACGTTCGTCCGCTGGACCCAGAATGACACGATTCAGAGTTTAATTGGACAGATTAATGAATTTTACAAGGAAAATCCCAACTATCAGGAGACGATTAACAGCAATATTAGCAAAACAACCGAAACGGTAGGTACAGCAGTAACGGATCTGGTCACCGGATTTTTCAACATGATCCTGAATCTGCTCACTTCTCTACCCAACATGGGAGCCGTATTAATCGTGGTTTTGCTCTCCGCTTTTTTTATCAGCAAAAGCTGGAACAGACACAGCATTACTGTATCAGGCTGGGTACCTTCATCCATTCGCAAACCGATTACCGACATATGGAATGATCTCAAAAAAGCACTGTTCGGTTATGCACGAGCCCAGTTGATTATGATCTCCATCACCGCATTATTTGTCATGATTGGATTGCTTGTGCTCCAGGTTAAATCTGCCTTCACGATTGCTTTGCTCATCGGTCTAGTAGATCTGCTCCCTTATCTCGGCGTTGGCCTCGTGATGGTTCCTTGGGCAGCGTACCTGCTTATGAACGGAGAACTGTACCTGGGGATCGGCATCAGTATTGTATATCTGATTGTGCTGATTGCTCGCCAAATCATTGAACCCAAAGTGCTTGCCAGCAGTGTCGGCTTGGACCCTCTCGCCACACTGGTTGGCATGTTTGTGGGATTGAAATTGTTTGGTGTACTCGGTTTGATCATTGGCCCTGTCAGCCTCGTTATCCTTGATGCATTCAATCGAGCGAACGTGTTCCGTGATCTCCGGACATATATTATTAACGGACGCGTCCGATAAAATCATGACTTCTGTTCTCTGTCATGCGCATATAAACAAGTTAAAAAAGGCACCGCTCATCAGACTGAATCTGGTGGAGGTGCCTTTCTTTAACTGATGCTGGTATATCCTATTGTTTCGGGCCACGATAAAACTTAATACTTCCATTTCTCATTTTCTTCTCCAGCCAGCCCAGGAAGAATAGACGGTACACTGAACGTGTTACTGGAAACAACAGTGTAAATCCGATCAGATCTGTAATAAATCCCGGAATCAGCAGGAGGAAACCACCGACAAAAATAAAAAGTCCATCTACCATTTTCCTTCCGGGCACTTTACCGCGCTCCATCTCGGATTTGGCATCGATAAGTACTTTTCGTCCTTCAAACTGCAACATGGCTATACCGATCAAGGACGTGAGAATCATGAGAAGCAAAGTCTTTCCGGCTCCAATCCAGTCACTCATAAGAATGAAACCAAACAGTTCAATCACCGGAATGATTAATAGCAGGGCCCACATCCATCTTCGCATTACGTATTACCCCTTTCCTGAAAGCCACACTTTCTCAAGCGCGCTGTAGAGCTCAGAAGCTGCCTTATCCAGCCTGACTGGCTTCCAGTCCCCATTGACCCATACATGCTGGGTAGAGCCTGTAACCAATCGTTCACCAGGAAGGGACTCCTCAGATAACCATACTCGTTGCCCGTCGCCTATCTGCTCATTAAGGTCTGGAGTCATGCGCCTTATGTCATACTCATAGTTCAGTCGCAGACCACTAAACGCAGCAATACGGGTGAAAATGATGATGTCATCATCATACCGGGCAGGTTTATGATATTTCACATCCAGTCCGGTTACCGGAAGCAGTAACCCCTGTTCCTCCATTTTACGATATGTATACCCCATTTGGCGAATCATCTCGGTTCGACCGATTTCAAACCAATTTAAATAGTTGGCGTGATAGACCACACCCATCTGATCACTTTCCTGATAACGCACGCGAAGGCGTGCCGTGTACCAACTGCCATTGCTTTGTTGCTGCATGTTACCGGCCTCCTTCGATATACCCATTCTTACGTATCCAGCGGCGCTAAAGTGCCATAAAGATGGAAAAAAAGCAACGGGACACAAACGCCCCATTGCTTCATTCCTGTTGCTTCTCGTCCAAACACAATTATGCGTTGTTTGGAATTTGGCTTACTTTGATCAGGTTCGTGGAACCGGAACGACCCAGAGGTACACCCGCTGTAATAACAACAAGGTCTCCTTCTTTTACAAGTCCGGATTTCACGCCGCCTTCAATTGCATTTTCAAACAAAGCGTCAGTGGAATCAACAAGTCTTCCTTTGACTGGTGTTACACCCCAAGCCAGCGCAAGACGACGGGAAGTTCTGTCTTCCGTTGTCACCGCGATGATTGGAGATTCTGGACGATATTTAGAAATCATACGTGCTGTATGACCGGATTCAGTCGAAGTAATGATCGCTTTAGCGTTCAGATCTTGAGCTGACAGGGCAACAGATTGGCTGATTGCTTCAGTAACTGTTGTTTGTTGAGCAACACGTTGTTTCAGATACAGCTCTTGGTAAGGCAGAGCGGATTCTGCTTTTTCGGCAATACGGGACATTGTCAGAACGGATTCAACTGGGTATTTACCCGCAGCTGTCTCACCAGACAACATGATTGCATCTGTACCGTCGAAGATCGCATTAGCCACGTCACTTGCTTCCGCACGTGTTGGACGCGGGTTGCGCTGCATGGAATCCAGCATTTGTGTAGCTGTGATAACCGGTTTGCCTGCAACGTTACATTTTTCGATCATGCGTTTTTGTACCAATGGTACTTCTTCCGCAGGAATCTCTACACCCAGGTCTCCACGAGCAACCATCAGGCCGTCGGACACTTCAAGGATTTCATCGAGGTTGTCCACACCTTGTTGGTTCTCAATTTTGGAGATGATTTGGATATGTCCAGCATTGTGTTTTTCAAGCAATTCACGAATCTCAAGCACGTCGCTTGCTTTACGAACAAAAGAAGCCGCGATGAAATCGACACCTTGTTCGATACCAAATACGATATCGTTGGCATCTTTTTCAGTGATACCCGGCAGAGAAATGGCAACGCCCGGAACGTTAACACCTTTTTTGCTTTTGATCGTACCGCCGTTAACGATACGGCATTTGATCTCGGTGCCTTGCACTTCCACCACAGTCAGTCCGATCAGACCGTCGTCGATCAGAATTGTAGATCCCGGTTCAACATCACTCGGAAGATCTGCATACGTAATGGAGAGACGTTCTTTGGTGCCCAGAATTTCTTCTGTTGTCAAAGTGATGTACTCGTCTTGAACCAATTCGATTGGCTCCACTTCGAGTTTACCTGTCCGAATTTCCGGTCCTTTGGTGTCCAGCAAGATCGCTACTGTCTTGTTCAGCTCTTCGCATGCTTGGCGAATTGCTGTGATCCGTCCGCCGTGCTCATCGAAATCACCGTGGGAGAAGTTCAAACGGGCCACATTCATACCGGCCATAATCAATTTTTTGGTATTCTCCAATGATTCACTGGATGGACCAATCGTACATACAATCTTTGTTTTGCGCATTTTGGGTTTCCTCCGATTTTAAAGGTCTATCTTTTTATCTCTTTTTCTTTTTCCAACTATTAAATTTACTATACTTTGGCTCATTTGTATAGGAAATTCGTCACATCATTCAGCATTTCCCGACAAATTACCCGCTGTATCGACTTCAACAGGCACCTGAGGGACTTCTATCTGCACTTCAGGTTCAAACGTGACTGATCCAATTTTACGGAATTTCTCATACCGATCCTGTTTCAATTGGTCACCAGTCCAGCCTTTCATCTCGTCCAGATGACGAATCAAGGCCTCGCTGATCGCAGCCGCAGATTCTTCATAATCCCGATGAGCGCCGCCGCGTGGCTCAGGGATTATTTCTTCAATGACCTCCATCTCCAGAAGGTCTTTGGCCGTTATTTTCATCGCTTCGGCCGCCTGATCTGCCTTGGATGCATCTTTCCAGAGAATCGATGCAGCTCCGTTCGGAGAGATCGCAGAGTAAATCGCATGCTCCAGCATCAACACACGATTACCCACTGCCATAGCGAGGGCCCCGCCGCTTCCGCCCTCGCCGATGACCACTACAATAACAGGCACCGAGAGCTTCGCCATTTCCAGCAGGTTACGGGCAATAGCTTCCGATTGACCTCTCTCTTCAGCAGTATTACCCGGATACGCCCCTTTAGTATCAACGAATGTAATAATTGGACGACCAAATTTGTTCGCTTGTTTCATCAAACGCAGCCCTTTTCGAAATCCTTCCGGATGTGCGCTCCCAAAAAAGCGGGCGATATTATCCTTCGTATCTTTCCCCCGCTGTTGGCCGATGACCGTTACTGTTTTTCCGTTCAGCTTCGCTAGTCCGCCAACAACCGCCAGATCGTCTCCGAACATGCGGTCGCCGTGCAACTCCATGAAATCGGTAAATATCAATTGAATCAGATCCAGCGCTGTCGGACGCTGCTGATGCCGCGCCAGATGCATTTTCTGTGCAGCCGTTATGCCGGAATAAATCTCTTCTTCAAGTCTATGATAACGTTCTTCCAGGCGGGCAATTTCGTCAGTGAAGTCGATGCCTTTTTCCTGTCCAAACTGTACGAGCTCTTCGATCTTTTTGCGCATCTCAACCAGAGGCGCTTCATATGGCAACTCACCCGCCATTTAGACCCCTCCTTTTTCACTATGCATGTCTAGAAGCTTGCCAAGGGTGGCTCGAAGTTCTTTGCGATGGACCACCATGTCCAGCTGGCCGTGCTGCAAATTAAATTCTGCCGTTTGGAAATCATCAGGCAGTTTCTGACGGATCGTCTGCTCAATAACGATTCGGCCGGCAAAGCCAAATACAGCTCCGGGCTCGGCAATAATGATATCACCAAGACTCGCAAAACTGGCTGAAACTCCACCTGTCGTCGGATCCGTGATGACCGAAATATACAACCCGCCCTGTTCATCTAAACGGGACAAAGCCGCGCTTGTTTTCGCCATTTGCATAAGGCTAAGAATACTCTCTTGCATCCGGGCACCCCCAGATGTCGAGAAAATAATCAAAGGCAAACGTTTCTCTGTGGCATGTTCAATCGCACGGGTAATTTTCTCTCCGACAACCGAACCCATACTGCCTGTAAAGAAGTCGAAGCTCATGACAGCAACAACCACAGGCAAACCTTCTATGGTTCCCTCACCTGTAATAACAGCTTCCTTCAGTCCTGACTTCAGGCGCTGCTGCTCCAGTTTGTTGCTATATCCAGGGAAGTCAAGCGGATTAACCGATACCATATCAGCGTCATACTCCACAAACCCTTGCTCATCTAGAACCATGGCAATACGTTCCATTGCGTTCAAACGCATATGGTAGCCGCAAGCCGGACATACTTTCAGGTTTTTTTCCAATTCCTTGCTATATTGAATCGTGCCGCATTTGCTGCACTTGTTCATAAGCCCTTCAGGTATTTCCCGTTTTGGACGTTCTCCAGCTTCCTGACCTTCGCCACGAAGCGCACGCTCGGAAGGTATGGTGGCGTACTTCCGTTTTTTCTGGAATATATCTTTGAACACAACTACACCTCTCCAGCCGTTGATTTGATGGCCGCAACCTGCAGTCCGTTGCATATAGCAACTTCATCCGCGCGCTGCGGTAAACCGCTTACGACCCATACGCTGCCATGGGCCTTGTCCAGCATTCACAACAAAAAAATCCGCCGGTATAAGGCAAGGATCAGCGGCTTATGTCAGCACGATTGATGTTACCTGCAATAACCGAAAGATTGTTGCGCCGATGTTTGAATCTGTCTTGGTAGGGTCTCTGGGAGCAATCTGGTCAGTCCTTGTCCTAACAAAAAAAGAAGGAAGGACAGCAGCATACAATACATGCAAGTCGATTCCTCTTTCCGCTTACGCGGTCAGTCCCTTATGTACCATTGGTACTTCTTCATCTGCCAAGGCACGTCTGATATCGAATGAATCAGGAATGCAGAATCGAATTCAGCACTTCCTGAACCTCTTCCAATTCCCCTGAAGGGACGCGAATCTCAAATTGCTGCTTGGATAAACTGATGGGACGGGTCTGTACCAGAAAACCTTCTTCCGAAAGCTTGGTCTTAATCTTGTCCGCAACCTTTGCTGTCGGTGCAATGTAAATCACCGTCCACATGCCATGTCCGCCCCCTAAGCTAATGTTCAGAGCCCGTATATTGGACTAATGATAACATACCTCACTTTTTTTCTGCAAGGAAGGGTTCGGGACCTTTGGGGAGAAAACGAGAACTAGAGGGACATTTGTCCCGCGAGGATAACCGATATGGTTGATGCAATGATCCTAGGACTTTCCTTCTCGAAAAAGGAATTCCAGGCCCCTCAGGGCAGCAATAGCCGCCCTGGATGACCTTCCAGTCAACAAACAAAAGATAACAAATGAAGGAAATCAGATATCCGATGGATATTTCTTGGCTTTAATATTTTTGTGAGCAATTCGGGCAGAAGCAGCGGCGGCGAGCCCGGCAACCAGGTCGTCCAGAAAAACATGTATAGCTGGTCCTGCTTCGTTCAGATCATGAATGACGCCAATCTTTTCTTTATCCAGATAACCAAAACTGGTTAAACCGATCATACCATACACATGGGTAATGCCAAGAGCAAGAGTCTCGTCCACTCCATACAGGGATTCATCCGCCTCCATAATCGCCTGCAAAGGTTGCGGCAAAAGGCGTTTCTCAGCAAGCTCGTCAAGGGCTATACCTGTGTACAGCGTATATTGCACCTCACGTTTCTGCAGTACTGATTTTACACTCGTGACACAGTCATCCATAGTCAGTTCCGGGTGGTACCCTTTTTGCAGACGATATACAATTTCCGCGATTGCATCAATCTGTACACCCCGCCGGGCCAGCATGGCTTCTACGATTTCATATGACATATCTCGACCTCCCGCATCGCTCCCCCGAGGACCCCCAGGTCCTTCGGTGTTCTCAAGTGTATGCGGCAAACTCGCAAAATGTTCATAAAAAATGCGGAATGCACATTCGCTTTGGCAGTCTGCTTATCCCATAAATTATGTAAAAAGATTCACATATTACATGGTTGCGTGCATTGAATATCTCCTTCGCCAGCATACCTGATGGAATCGGTAATATAAATACAAAAACCTGCTCGGCCGTTGGCCGAACAGGTTTCATCATTGGGAATACGAGGGGTGTCCCAAAGTCATGAGCATGGCCTGAGACACCTTTTTAGCATTATTCGATTCGGACCTACGAATCCAGCGCACGTTATTAGCTCCAATTCCCACAGGTCTGTAGTTTAATGAATCACAGAGATGTTATTTCGTCATTCTACAATTCGTGACGCAGTTTTATACCGCAATAACGCCACTGACGTTCGCTAAACTTTGCATTTCACAATCATCCGCCTTTTAAGACACGGTAGATTCGTTAGCGCTTTGAATCAAGAATTAATCACTTTAGGAACAGCTTATTTTATTTTGACCGTGCCCTCACCCAGCATCTTCTCCATCTCGGAGAATAAAGAGGGCGAAGGTTTAATCCGGTAGGCATCACTCAATGCGAGCAGCTTCTGCTGCTGTTCATAGAAGAGCACCGTCGCCACCGGACCCGAATGCTGCTGGAGCAACTGCTTGAGTCGGGCCAGAAGCTCCGGTTTCTCCGCCTGCGGGGTGATCTTCACGAACACCCGCTGCTCCACCACTCGCGGCCCACGGCTCTGCTCCGTGCCGCCAGCGGCCTCAGTGGCCCGGCGAGCCACCGAAGCGGCCCCATTTGCATCGGCCGCCCCAGGCCTACCCGCAGCGCTGTGCGACGCTTCCGGACCCTGACTTCCGCTGCTGTGCGCAGCTCCAGCATTCACGCCTGCGCTGCTGCGCTGCGCTCCGGCTCCCGCGCCGCCCGCCTGCCGTGGCGGAGCCGCCGGGCGCGAAGCACTACCGCTGCCGGGCTTGCCGCGCCGTTCGCGGCTGCGCAGCTGCTGTTCCAGTGCCGCCGGTGACAACGGCGCCACTTCCTCAGCCAGCAGCTTGAACCCTTCGTCCTGCTGCTGCACCTTGGCACGCACGACGAGCAGTTCACCTTTCCCGACATACTGCTGGCTGCGCCGCCATACTTCGGGAAAGAGAACCACTTCACAGCGTTCGATCTGGTCTTCCAGCTCCATGAACGCCATAGCCTTGCCCTGTTTCGTCGTAATCGACTTCACAGACACGACCATCCCGGCTGCGACAGCCATCGTATCGTCAGCCGCTTCCGTCAGCTCCATAATGCGATCTGCGCCGCTGGATTCAAGCACATCTTCATAGTCATCCAATGGATGACCAGAGAGATACAAACCTAACAGCTCACGTTCCAGCTCCAACTGCTGACTCCCGGAATAAAGCGGAATTTCGGGGTATTCAATCTCCCAGTTTGGCGTCTCGACAAAATCAAACAATTGAATTTGCAGATCCTCGCGTTCCTTGCGCCATTTCAGAGCCGCTTCCACCGTCTCATCCAGCATCGCCAGCAATTGGGCGCGGTGTCCAGGCAATGTGTCAAAAGCGCCCGCCTGAATAAGCGATTCAATCACACGTTTGTTGCATACCCGCAAATCGACGCGACGACAAAAATCGAGCAAACTGTCGAACGGTCTTTCCTGCCGTACAATCATGATACTCTCCATCGCCTGGGTACCTACATTTTTCACCGCAGCCAGACCAAATCGTATCGCCCCGGTTGCTGTATCTGCATCAGAGTTCTGATCCAACAATCCATCTTTCTCCTGTACAGCGGACATTCCATGCTGTTCGGAATGGGAGGACTCCTCTTCCCCAGTTCCATGCAGACGTTCTGCTGTAGAAACAGTCACTGCGCCAGAATTATTTCGATCCTCGGACTGCCCTGGCACTGTCGTCGCTGCCTGCCACTCGTATGCACTACCGTCTTCTTCTGGAGCGGGGCCCGGATCATCCGGCAGAGGGGCTTCGCCGTATTCCGCTTGTCCGGAATAATGATCATCATGTACCGCATGTTCCACCGTAGAACCTGCTGTACCATCCTCACCCTGCTCTCCCCCTAAACGTTGGGTTTCCGCCGCATGTCCAGCCCTGGTGCTGCGGGATGATGCAAGCACAGGTGTAAACAGAATACCGCTCTCATTTACATCCGGTGGAAGTACTTCAATATCCATGCGACGGCATTCCACAACGTACTCCGCTACTTTGCGGTGACTGCCCATAACGGCGGTTAACATCGAGGCCATAAATTGAATGGGATAATGGGCTTTCAGATACGCCGTCTGGAAAGCCAGCACACCATATGCAGCAGCGTGGGCACGCGGGAAACCATAGTTGGCAAACTTGACGATCATGTCATAGACCAGATCTGCCTCCGCTTCGCTGTATCCTTGCTTCAGACTGCCCTGAACGAAATGCCCACGTTCGAGATCCAGTACTTCCCGTTTCTTCTTGGAAACCGCTCTGCGGAGCAAATCCGCTTCACCGAGAGAGAAGCCCGCCATTCGGGAAGCAATCTGCATAATTTGTTCCTGATATACAATGATGCCGTACGTATCCTTGAGGATGGACTCCAGATCCGCATGGGGGTAGTCCACTTCGATCTGTCCATGTTTGCCCTGAATGTATTTGGAGATGAACTCCATCGGGCCTGGACGATACAAGGCCAGCACGGAAATAATATCTTCAAATACACTTGGCTTTAGCTCCTTCAGAACACGACGTACCCCTGCGGATTCGAGCTGGAATATCCCCATCGTATCGCCTCGACCAAGCATCTCATAGGTGAGTGCATCGTCGTCCGGAATATGACGAAAATCCGGAATTTCGCCATTTTCCCCAATCCAGCGCAGACAGCGTTCAATAATTGAAAGGGTACGCAGACCGAGGAAGTCCATTTTGAGCAGTCCAATGGACTCCAGGTTTTCCATGGAATATTGCGTTAAGGCCGTTCCCTCGCTGCCCTCCTGAAGCGGAACAGCATCCGTTAGCGGATCACGGGAAATGACCACCCCCGCCGCATGTGTGGACGCATGACGAGGCATACCTTCCACCTTCATGGCCATATCAAGCAATTCACGCGTTTTCGGCTTGGTCTCATACAGAGCCTTCAGTTCAGGGGTAGCTTCCATTGCCCGCTGAATGTTAATGCCAAGCTGTGCAGGAATCAGCTTCGCTGCCTTGTCCACCTCGCCGTAGGGCACGTTCAGTGCACGCCCGACGTCCCGAACGGCTGCACGGGCAGCCATCGTACCAAAGGTAATGATTTGGGCGACATGGGCTTTGCCGTATTTTTTCGCTACATATTCAATGACTTCGTCCCGCCGTTCGTCGCTGAAGTCGATATCAATATCCGGCATGGAGATCCGTTCCGGATTCAAAAACCGCTCGAAGAGCAGATTATACTTCATGGGATCAACGTCTGTAATACGCAAGGTATAGGCGACCAGACTACCTGCCGAGGAGCCACGGCCCGGTCCGGTGACAATTCCCTGCTGGTGAGAATAGGCGATAAAATCCCATACGATCAGAAAATAATCCGAGAATCCCATACTGTCTATAACCTGGAGCTCATAATCCAGCCGCTGTTCAAGTTCGGTTCTAAGTTCCGGGTCCGTCCAACGTGATGATTCACTATAACGCTCTTCCATTCCCTCTTCGCACAGCTGCCGCAGATAGGCAGAAGGACTTTTCCCTTCAGGAAGCGGTCTGTATTCCGGCAAAATCGATTTGCCGAATTCCAGCTGCAACTCACACGACTCCGCGATGCGAACCGTATTCTCCAATGCCTCTGGCACATGGGGGAACAAACGCGCCATTTCTTGTTCACTCTTGAGATATAGCTGATTGGTTCCGATGCGCAGCCGATTCTCGTCATCTACCGTTTTCCCTGTTCCTATGCAGATCAACACATCCTGAAGCTCAGCGTCCTCTTCTGACAGATAATGCGCATCATTGGTCGCCACCAATGGAATATCCAGTTCTGCTGCCAGACGAATCAGCTGCGGGTTCACTCTTTTTTGCTCAGATAACCCGTGATCCTGCAGTTCCAGATAGAAATCGGGACCAAAAATATGTTTGTAACGCAGCGCTGCACGCTTTGCCTCTTCCTCGCGTCCATGCAGCAGATGCTGGGGAACCTCACCTCCCAAACAAGCACTTAAACAGATGATCCCTTCGTGATGGGCGGCCAGACTCTCCATATCAATACGCGGTTTGTAATGGAAGCCTTCCAAATGACCAATGGAGCATAGTTTCATCAGATTTTGATAACCCGTCATATTTTTGGCTAGTAAAATCAGATGATGGATCGGCTGATCCTTGCGGCTTCCCCGCTCTTTGCGAGACCCGGCAGTCATATAAGCCTCACAACCTATGATCGGCTTAATTCCCCGCTCGACGCATGCTTTATAGAAAGGAATAGCACCATACATTACACCGTGGTCGGTCAATGCCAGCGTAGTCATTCCGAGATCCGCGGCCTTATTCACGAGATCCGGTATACGCGCAGCGCCGTCCAGCAAACTATATTCACTGTGAACGTGCAAATGCACAAAAGAACTCATGTTTTTTTCTTCCTTTCGCAAGGACAGTCGCAGCTCCCGTCTTGAGACAGTTGCTGCACTATCTTCTTCTATCCGTATTTTTCATCCTTCGGTTCAGACCGAAAGTCGCTTTCTGTATTCATGTAAAATGCTCTATTAATGAAATGAATGAAATATAAGGATTCATCCGAAAGAAGCGTGTTTTATTATTCTATTTTATCATATCGTTCGGGGGCACGCCCATACAATAGAAGTACAAGCCGCTCCCCCTGTTACGGACCGAAGACAGGAGGTGTGCTGCTGGGTCTGAAAGGGGTGTTGCCGGATGAGCACATTTTTGTCCAAAGCCATTCTTGATTTCTTCATTGCATTTGGGATCGTGCTGGGCGGCGCGATGATTGGAGGTATAGGAGCGGTGGTCTCTCTCCAGCCTCCGACACAGACGATGCTTGATGTCGCTGGGAAAATTAAAATTTGGGCGCTCGCGGCGGCCGTTGGCGGTACAATCGATCCGATGCGGGTAATCGAAAGCAACGTGCTGGACGGAAACCTGTCTCCGGCAGTCAAACAAATTTTGTATCTGATATCCGCATTCATGGGCGCCCACATGGGTACCGAACTGGTAAAATGGGTTTGCGGTGGAGGACGGGGTTAGCATGACTCCAGGACAGCGCCCATGAGAATTCCGCCATTTTCACGTTACCGCCCGCTTATGCGCATGACTGCTGTCTTTGTTCTGGGAATGATCGCCGGTTGTGTCGTGTACAACGGTGTATTTCACTTGAGTTACAACGAGTTGTGGCTCAACAATCAGGAGTTGCAGCTTCAGCTGCATCAGAATGAGGAGGATATTAAAACGCTGAAAAAATACAGTAAACGCCAAACCGTCATCAAGGAAATCAAGGTCCGTGCAGAAGATTCTGACAAAGGTCCGGACGAGGCCTCCCTGAAAGTGATGTTACAGAAACTGGGCGATGAACTTGAGGTGCTCCGGGGCCGCGACGTATTCAACATCGATGAGTACAGCAAAATGACGCGAATCATGCTGAACCAAAAAGTGTACACGGTCAGAGAAAAGGAATATACCGTTCAGGTGAAAACAATGCTGGTGATGGAAGGTGTGCTGCAAGTTTGGGTACAGATTCGGATGCACGTTCCAGCTTAGAAATAGATGACAGCTCCGGAAAAAAACTGCCCTTGCCCTCTGACTGCATGGTACAATAAGGGCAGTAAATGCTTTCCAGAAAAGGAGCTGCGTCTTTGTGTTCATCGATGTACTCAAATATGCCCTGATCGCTATCTTTGCCCTGGCCATGGTCTGTTCAGCTCTGAACAGCATTCGTTCGCGCAGGTCCACTGATCCCATCGCCACAGGTCTTTATCGCTCATGGACCAACGTCTGGATGGGCAGCATGCTGATTATTCTTGCCCTCATCCTGATGTTTGTGTTTACCGGTTCTACGCTATCCGTCGTTGTGGAAGCGCTATTTCTGATTATGGGAGCGTACAATCTGTTCGCCGGTTTACGTAACCGCAGTTACTATGCCCGTCTTCAGCAGCATGCAGAGGGTGGAACTGGCAAGACATCCGGACAATCTGCCTGAAGCATAATAGCAGGATGCCGTTGCAATCTGCCAAAAAGAGAGTACCCTCATCTATCGAACAAGCCTGAACCCCGTTGATTTCGGGGTTCAGGCTTGTTCTCTTTTTTGTAAACTCATGATATTTCTCAAACTCAGAATCTCTCGCCCTCTAGGCATGGTCAATGGATTGCAGAGTCATCACCGCTTTGCATACCACATTCCCGTCACGGGTAATGACAATGTCCATTTTGCAGGTCCGACGACTTGTCTCCAAAATAATTGGGCGAACCAGAATCTGGTCTTCAATCTGCACCGGACGAACAAAATAGGTTGTTATATTATCCACCATATGGTCGTTTCCCGTAACGTCCCAGGCTGCACGACGTCCCGCCTGTGTCATCACATTCAGCAGAACGCCTTCCGAGATCGTACCGAGGTCTGTCGCCATCTGCGGAATGATAAATCCGTGGAAAAACAGTTCGTTCTGCTCTCCGCGCTCTTCCGCAAACCCGTTCCAGATCAGATGATCAAACGTCTCTCCAAGCTGTGGCTGCTTGTGTGCATCACGCATCGCCTGGAGCACTTCCTTACGTGTGACGGAGGCAATCAGTTTACGGTTCCGATCCACAATGGGCAGGAAGTCAATGCCCTCCCACGTCATAATTTGTGCAGCGGAAGCCAGTGAGGTTTGCAGCGAAGCTGTGATTGGACGGCGTACAACACACTTCTCAATACTCTGATCCTCTTTTAACTCACTCACATCTTTGAGACTTACAATACCGATAACCCGGTTCCATTCATCTACTACAGGGAAGCGATGCTCTCCCGTTTCAGAAACCAGCAAGTGAAAATCCGCGGCTGAACTGGTCACCTTAAGCACCTGAAGGCGGGGTTTCTGACCGATGATATCCTCTACCAACATAATTTTTTTCTTAATCAGTCGATCAAAGATCGCACGGTTAATCATTGAAGCCACCGTAAACGTGTCATGTCTGGAGGAAATGATCGGCAGACCCAACTCATCAGCCATCACTCGCACTTCACGGCTTGTACCGAAGCCACCTGTAATTAATACACCTGCGCCCTGTTCGAGGGCGAGGGAATGAGCATTGTCCCGGTTACCGACAATCAGCAGGCTTCCCGCGTCAATGTAACGGGCCATGGCCTGTTCTTTCATCGCACCGATCACGTACTTGTGAAGTGGTTTGGCCAGACCGTCACTTCCACCCAGCACATGACCTTCGACGATGGTCACTACATCGGCAAAAGTCAGCTGCTCGGTCATGCCGCGAGGTCTTTTCTCGATCCGCACCGTTCCAATTCGTTCCTTGGTCACAACCAAGCCGAAGTTCTCTGCCTCTTTTACCGCACGATACGCTGTTCCTTCGCTTACGCCCAGCTCCCGCGCCAGTCCACGCACCGATATTTTGCTGCCTACCTTCAGTTGTTCAATATGTTGAAGCAATTGTTCATGCTTCGTCACGTTTTCTTCCTGCCCGTCCATCTGTACCACCCCCGAAGATGCATCTGTACTATTCTGTATCTATTATAACACGACCTTAGGAAAATAACCCCATTCGACGCACCTTTCTCCTAAAGAACTGCGATACATGGATCTGAATAATCGGAACAGCAAATTACGGGCATAAAAAAAGACCGGGCCCTTTCATACCAAAGGGAATCCGGCCTTACTTAGATAGGTAGAATCATCTCTACCACCATGTTGGATGTGATCCAAACCTTATACTGATTTGCTCTGCTCCTGCTTGTCCACCAGTTTCATCTCCCACTGCCGCAGCTTTGCTCGCCGGACAGCTTCCAGAGCACGCTTCTTCTCTTCATCCACACCAAGAATAAAATGCAGATGTGCACCAATGATTAATAATGAGAACAGCACCCATACGATGCCAAAAATATTAACCCAGTCCATTCCGCCAGCAAAAGAAATCCGCGGCAGCGCAATAACCAGCATCGACAACGCGATAACCAGATAGATCACATGTTTTGCTTTCTTCAACCTTTTCACCATTCACAGCTCCTTCGTTCTTGATCGACTCTATATGTCTAGTCTATGAACGATAAGGAGCTAATATGAGAGGTTCAGGCAAAAAAACGTTACAAGGTTTAGGCTTCAGCGCCACCATACAGATGACCCAGACTGTCTGCAATAATTTTGTTCACGTCTTCAATAATGACACTGAGACGACGTTCAGCGTCAAACAGACGACGGATATTCAGGTTCAAGCTCAATACTTCAAACAGTTTCTCCATTTTCTCCATCTCGTCCGGTGCAGGCATATCCCCACTCATCATACGTTGTTGCAATTCCATCTGTTGATCACGGAAATTATCCAGCATAGCCTTTGCTTCCGGATCTGCTTCGATCAGCTTCATCGCAGAAGTAATTTCTTCCACCTCGCTGCTTTCTCTCAGTGCTTTGGCCAAATCATTCGCTTTGTCATAAATGTTCACTATAATTCCTCCTCTAATTGGGTTGTTCTTCGTTATTCATTTGTACTCATTCATATTCTCATCGCAACGTTCACCCGTTTTAATACACGTATTTCACTTCCGTCAAACAAAGGTTGCGGAAACATACCCAACCATTATCTGCTGAGCATCAAATGCATTTAATCCAAATAGGTCAATCACCAAGGGTTATATGTCCTCATATGATGAAGCACATGCCATGTTCAGATGCCGTTCAACTTCGAGATCAGACATCAAGTTGCCGCCAGGAAGGAGATCCGTGATGTCCACTAAAAAAGTAACGATTCAGGTTACCGGCTCGGGCATCCTACAGGACGACGTCATCATGCTGGGCGAAGGGGTGCTCAAGGCGCTTAAAATCCCTTCTGGCCGACCGCTTCAGCTGCAATTCGGCTCTTTTCGCCGTGAGGTCACCGTCATCCCTGTTCCCAGGTATGACGGTCTGCGCATCAATCAGACGGTAGCCAGTAAAACCGGTCTTGTTCCCCGTTCAGTGCTGCGCATATCTTATCGTTCAGCCAGCCGTACACTGCGCCTTGGACCCTACATCAGTGTATTAGTTAGCCAGGATTACCCCGATCAGCCAGATCGGCCCTTTGGCTCCATCACGATGTTCTGTCAAGAACTGGTAAACGCCTGCCGGAAGCAGGGCGCCTATGTATCCTTTTTCACACCGGAGGATATTGGAGCGGTAACGGGTTATATGAAAGGCTGGGTGTATGATGACGGCTGGAAAAAGACCGTTCTGCCTATAGCAGACGTCGTCAATAACCGGCTGACGTCCCGTAAGCTTGAGAACAAACCTAGCGTACAGCATTTTATGAAAGAAGTAAAATCGCTCTACGGTACACAAACCTTCAACGAAAAGTTTCTGGACAAAAATGAAGTATTCGATGCCTTGAAGTCCATTTCAACACTGAAGAAAGTGCTACCCGAATCCCATTTGCTCAAAGCTTCCGCCACACTCAAAACGATGTGCAATCGATACCCGGTTGTTTTTCTGAAGCCGGTTCGTGGGTCGCTTGGCAAAGGTATCATCCGGGTCTCCCGTCAAAGCGACGGCAGCTTCCTCACCCTCGCAACAAGCGTTGGGGGGACCCGAAAACAAACGTATACTTCCCTAGATAAACTGTATGCCAGTCTATCTGGGAAAATGAAAACGACGCGATACCAGATCCAACAGGGTCTTTCCCTGATTGATAACAGCGGCAGACCCGTTGATTTCCGTGCGCTGGTGCAAAAAAACCGTACGGGCAAATGGAGTGTCACTTCCATCGTCGCACGTATTGCAGGCGGCAGTCACTATGTATCCAACTTGGCACGAGGTGGAAGTCTCAGCACCGTCAAGGAAGCTGTAGCCAAAACCCAATTGTCCTCATCAGCCAAAGCTTCTGCGTATGCCGGTTTGCATACAGCGGCGCTGGATATCGCCAAAGGCATTGAAGGTGCCATCCCCGCCCATTTCGGTGAACTTGGCATCGACCTTGCCTTGGACACCAGCGGAAAGGTCTGGCTGCTTGAAGTAAACTCCAAACCATCCAAGAACGATAATACGCCACTTAGCGAGAGCAAAATCCGGCCTTCGGTCAAAGCGATGCTGGAATACTCCACCTATCTGGCCGGATTCTGAAGAGTCATCCATTAGAGGAGGTGCAGCGGAATGTTCCTGGAACATCAGACCAACACAGTAGCCATCCTGGTTCGGGCAACAGAAGGCTCGCCTCCTTTCGTGGATGAACTCTTCTGTCGTCGTCTCAGTTTGGAAAGCCACCGTTACGGCCTAAATATCATCGTGCTGGCCGTAGCGAATAAACCCAGTGCATCCCGGCTAACACAGGGTTATGCATTCGATAGAGGAGAATGGAACATCGTTCCTCTTCCTGCTGTGGACCTGATCATGGACCGCTGTCTGCTCCCGCTTCCCAGAACATTCAAGCAGCAGCTTCAGCAGCTGGTTTCAACAGGCAGCGGACACCTGGCCCGTTACTGGTCTGCTTCCTTGCCCGGTAAATGGAAGGTACACCGCGCCTTGTCTGCTGATACAAGATTGCGTAATCTTCTTGCCCCTACTACGCTGCTTCAGTCGGATACCTTATGGGAGCAGTGGCTGGCGCGCTGGCCGAAAGGCATTTTTTTCAAACCTGTATCGGGCACTCATGGTAAAGATACATTTCGCCTTTACCGCGAAGATCAGCAAGCCTCCTGGATCATGGAGGGCAGAAATACTCGCAATGAATTGGTTCACCGTACATTTGAGCGTCGCCAGGATGTCTCTGCCTGGCTGGATTCACAGAAGGCCGGTAAAAAGATGATCTTACAGCCATATCTGGAACTGAGTCATCATGGACGACCGTTCGACGTTAGGGCCTTGGTGCAAAAAAACGGGCAAGGACGCTGGTCTCTAACCGGATGTATGGTACGGGAAGGACCCGCTGGCACACTGACTTCCAATTTGCATGGAGGGGGTAAGGCGTACCCTGTACATCCGTATCTGCTGGACCGATATGGGAGCGAGCAATCCAACGCTCTGCTGGAGACGATCAGGCAGGCTGCTGCCCGCATCCCCTCCCTGTTGGAAAGCCGATTTGGCAGACTGGCCGAACTGGGTCTTGATTTCGGAGCAGATGTTCACGGTCGCCTCTGGCTGATCGAAGTGAATTCGAGACCGGGACGTTCCTCATTCGCAGAGGCGGGTGATCCTCGTATGCACAGACTGACCTACACCCGGCCGCTTGCCTATGCCCGTTATTTGCTGCAACAACATGTTCTCACGGACGTGAAGCGTCCAATGAAAATGCCGAATACATCCAGCACAGCTGGCCTGAAACCCATCCCGATTCACGGCAGTTGAGGCACGCAGCGCGCCGCTTGCCATGGAGCCGAAGGATCTTTTCAGGATAGGAGGATAAATCATGAGTTTGACCTTTTGCAATCTGCATTTCACACAGCAGCCGGATAAAGTGGTTTATGTATCCAACGCGTTAATGAAGAGCCTGAATCTATCCGGCAAAAAAACGATTCATCTGCGGTTTGGCCGTGACCGGGTGCCCGCAACCATCAAACCGATCAAAAAGGCTGGCAAACATCTCTATCTCGCTTCGGGCATACGCAATCTGATGAACGTTCCGAAACGGGGCAGCATCTACCTTCGCAATCTGCAGAATGATGAAGTTCAATTGGGTCCACTGATTGGCGTATTATCTGACGGACCTGCTACGGGTACCAACCCTTTTGGTTCCCGTACGGGTTTCATTAAACAGCTGCTCCGTGAAGGCAGCCGCAAATCCTATATTTATGCGTTTACCCCAAGGGATATTAATTGGCAGAATGAAACAGTTTCTGGTCTTTTCCTTAATGACAACGGAAGCTTCAGTCGCAAAACGGTACCTCTGCCAGATGTCGTGTATAACCGGTTACCCAGCCGCCGCTCTGACTTCTCACCAGCGATCAACCAGCTGCGGGAGCGATTCATTCGGCGCAAAATCCCTTTCTTCAATTGGAGTTTCTTTAACAAATCAGATATCTACAATTTGCTCGAGAATGACCCGGCAGCAGGGAGATATATACCTGAGTCCATCACCAATCCGACTGTCGAACAGATGAGAGAGATGCTTGAGCGCCATCAGTTTGTCTACTATAAGCCTACAGCGGGCAGTCTCGGCAATGGCATCTACCGATTGACCTACTCTCCCAAACGTGGATATTTTGCCCGTTATCGCAAAAAAGGCGGCAACGCCCTGCTGCGTTTTGGTTCATTCAACAGTCTGATGCGCATGCTTCAAGGCAGACACGGTAAACAGCTCCGCGGTTATGTCGTTCAACAAGGTATCCGGCTCATTGAGATTGAGGAATGTCCGATTGATTTCCGCTTTCACATGCATAAAAACGGAAACAATCAATGGGTGGTTGTTGGTATTGGCGCCAAGAAGGCTGGCCGAGGCAGCGTAACCACACATATCAAAAATGGCGGTTCCCTGATGACCCCTGAGCAGGCGCTCAGCCGCAACTTTGGCGACCGAGCGGGTGAAGTGCTTCAGCATGCCAAATCCGTCGCTATTACACTGGCCCAGGCGATTGAAACCCAGCACCAGCATCTAATTGGTGAGATTGGCTTTGATCTGGGCATTGATCAGGAGGAACATGTATGGATGTTCGAAGCGAACGCCAAACCCGGCCGCTCCATTTTCCGTCATCCTTCGCTCCGGCAGGAAGGAAAATCTTCGGTGGAACACATCCTGGAACATTGCCTGTATTTGAGCAAATTCCGGAAGAGAGACAGCATTTGATGAGCCTGCAGGATGAGTTCAAACCCATCATTGCCGTCCTGACCATGCACGATGATCAACGGATGTTCAGAGGAAACCATCAAAATTTTCTGGATATTGTGCAGACAGGCGAAAATATGGGATATGTGGTGTACGTCGTGACTGTACGAGATTTAAATGTGAGCGGCCCCACGGTGAAAGGATACACGTACAACAATGGGATTGGGAGATGGACTTCACAGTTCTTCCCCCTTCCCCATGTACTCTACAATCGGATTCCCAATCGGGAAGATGAACGCAAACCTTCAGTACAGCGAAAAATTGAAGAATGCATGCATTCTGGCATCGAACTGTATAACCCGTTCTTCTTCAATAAATGGAATCTGTTCGAATGGCTCAAGAAATCCAAGTCTACCCAGCAGCTGATTCCCTATACTCGCCGAATGCGAACAGCAACCGCTCTGGGGACGGTGCTTCGATCGTATCCTTACCTGTATCTGAAACCAGAGAGCGGCAAAGCCGGCAAAGGCATCATGATGCTCAAGCTCCAGGAAAGAGAACGTCTTCCTTACCGGCTTAAAATACAGAGTACCCGAAAAAGCACCACGTACAAAGCCGCAACCCTTTCCAAGTTATGGGCAAGAATTCGCAAGGAGACAGGACACACGCCTTATATCATGCAGCAGGGTATTGAGCTGGCTTCGTCCCATAAGCGTCCATTCGATCTACGGGTACTTGTGCAGAAAAACGGCAAAGGACAGTGGAGCGTAACCGGTGTTGGCGCCCGTCTCGCCGGCTCTCGAAGCATTACGACCCACGTTCCGCGTGGAGGTACGGTGGAGGACCCTGAGAAGCTGCTCACTGAACTGTTCGGGGAAGAAATGTCAACTTCACTGATGAAGCGGGTGAAGTCCACTTCATTGTTGATCGCGAGACAAGTGGAACGAGGCTCAGGGCATACGCTTGGTGAGATGTCTATGGATCTGGGCGTTGACGATCTGGGCGAGATCTGGTTCTTCGAAGCGAATGCAAAGCCGATGAAGTTCGATGAACCGCAGATTCGGCGCAGATCATTGGAACGTATTTTTCAGTACAGCGCCTACCTTGCCCGTCAGTCCAAACGATGATGAACAGGAATAACAGCTAAAGAAGGTGATTGTTTGTGTCCTCACCTGTTCTGGGCATTATGACGTTGTACTTAAATGAGCACCGCGCTCTGGAAGAACGGAGCATATACCGCAGAATGATCCTTGAAGGGCGCAAGAGGGGACTCGATATTTATGTGTTCACACCTGCCGATGTACATCCAGGAGGCAAACAGATTGAGGCCATGGTCTTTCGTTCGGGAAAAGGCTGGTCCCGGGAATGGCGTTCATTCCCGGATATCATCTTCGACCGCTGCCGCATACAGCGCAATCGCAGATTTCAGCAGTTGCTTGCCTTTCGGCAAAGGTATGGTCACTTGCTCTTTCTCAACCGCCCGTTGCGTAATAAATGGACCATCCATCAGACGCTCTCCGCGAAGTCAGCCTTTCACGAGCATTTGCCCGACACTCTTCTGTATCAGGATATGTCCGACGTCAATCGAATGCTGAAGGCCAACCCCCTAATTTATTTGAAGCCTATTAATGGAACCGGAGGGCGTGGAATTCTACGCATCGAACGCAATGACAACGAGGCCAATACAGTTCTTGTACAGGGACGGGACCAGAAACGCCGGATCATCACCCCACGCAAAGTCCATCTGTCACGCTTGGGTTCACTTCTCCAGAACTGGAATATGAAAGACAAATACTTGGTTCAACAGGGGATTCAACTCCAGCTTCCGAACGGCCGTGTTCATGATTATCGCATGCTGGTCCAAAAGAACGGTGAAGGACAGTGGGAGTTAACAGGATGTGCCGGACGAATGGGTGCGGAGAAAAGTGTTACCTCCAATCTGCATGGTGGTGGTCAGGCCATAGCGATGCACAAACTGATGAAACAATGGATCACCGATGAGAAACAGCGAGTAGAAATTTATGCAACGGCCGAGAAATTCGGGATTGATGTAGCTACGTTTCTGGAAAACACCTATGGCGACTTGTGTGAATTGGCTCTCGATTTGGCGATTGACAAGAGTGGGCACATCTATCTGATTGAAGTGAATCCGAAGCCTGCACGTGAGGTGTTTGCCCGTATTGGTGAGAATGATATCTATTCCAAAGCGATTACCCAACCATTGGATTACGCCTTGTGGGTGTACCGCAATCATGCCAATGCCATTCGTCCCCCTCGTGGGGTAAAGGTAACCAAACCGGTCAAACGCGTAAAAGGTAAATCGGCGACCCTCAAAAGGACTAGAGGATCGCAGTGAGGATCGGAGAATTCATATGATAGTGAACCGAATCCTCCTTGAACCCAAAAAAACCGACCACTCCAACGTCCGAATGGACTTGGGGTGGTCGGTTTTGTTCTACCGTTTCTACTCGGCTTCCCGATACAAACGAAGCAGTTCCGTAAAATCAGAGATCAGTACATCTGATCCTGCAAGTTCTTCGTCACGTCCGAACCCAGCATAGGCACAGCCGATGACGGTCTGGTTGTTCATTTTGCCTGCCTCCACATCAGAAGAGCGATCCCCAACCATCCATGCGTCCTGAATCCGATGCTTCTCAAGCAGGATCTGAACCAAGTTAACTTTGGAAGGGGTCTTGTACTGTCCTGCACTATACACGCCTTCAAAGAGCGGCATGATCTCATGGGCAAAGGCCACGCCTTTAACATAGTCCTCCAGCCCGTTGCTGGCGACAAACAACCGCACACCCTGTTCTTTCAACGCTTTCAGCGTCTCTTTTACTTGTGGGTACAGCTGCGAGCTCCCCCCATCCAGTCCTTCAATCTCCAACTGAAGCAGCAGTTCGTCTGCACGTCGATGGGCCGCAACTGAAGCTTCGGGCATAACCACTTTCCATATATCTTCTAGCAACATTCCC
This sequence comes from Paenibacillus sp. FSL W7-1088, assembly GCF_037969855.1. Taxonomy (NCBI): domain Bacteria; kingdom Bacillati; phylum Bacillota; class Bacilli; order Caryophanales; family Paenibacillaceae; genus Paenibacillus; species Paenibacillus sp. FSL W7-1088. The sequence continues at coordinate 2,183,622 of NZ_CP150216.1, read as the reverse complement.
AGGCTTCCCAGCATTCGTTCTTCAGGAGGAGTCTCTCCCTCAAAATGTCCTTCGGCCCGCAATGTATCAAACAGCTGATGATAGGCTGGCAACAACAGGGTTTCCGTCTGAAACAATGTACCATCCATATCAAAAATCATCGCTTCCGGTTTACGCAATACCGTCTCTTTTGTCATGTCCAATGTTCCTTTCGGATTGGGATATGTATTCGGAATCGTTCCCCTTCCATGATAAACATAAACGTTTGGCAGTGTAAACCGCGCAATGTAAAACAACTGTGTCATCTACGTTATACACAATCCACAAACATTATACTTAAATTAAACAAACTATATACAATTGAACTTCCTTTCAGTATAATACGGAAAATAGTTCTTTAGACACCTAATCTTTAGAACTACAAGACCTATCATTCTAGTTTTTTCGACAAATACATATACCCCAGGGAGAGGAATAACAAACATGAAAAAGCACAGGACCTTCAAAATTTTTTATAAGATTGGTTTGGGCTATTTGCTCGTACTCGCAGTACTTGCTGGCTCTATTTTATTAATTCAGAACAGCATCAGCCAGTTACAACGAGAACTGGACTTTCTGGTGGATCATGATATGAAGGTACATGATCTAACCTATGAGATCGAGAATATTATGGTGAACATGGAGACAGGACAACGAGGCTATGTAATTACAGGACAAGAAAGCTATCTGGACCCTTATAACACAGGCGTTCAACAGAAGAATGTGCTCAAGGATCAACTGGCGGTGCTTGTCTCGGATAACCCTGCACAGCTGGCACTTCTTGAAGAAATTTCAGCCAAAACGAATGACTGGATTCAAGTCGCTGGCGAGCCGGTTATTGCACTTCGAAAAGCGAATGATATAGAGGCGATCCGGCAATTTTTTGTGGAAGATCCTGGCAAGAAGGATATGGATGAAATTCGTGGTCTATTGAATACATTTCGCACCAATGAGCTGACGTTGACTGAAAATCGCACTGAAGCGCTAAAGCAAAAGAACAAAATTTTGAACTGGGAGCTATACGGAGCACTTGTCGTTGTAGCCTTGATCTCGATCTTTGCAGCCTTGATTCTGTCCCGTTCCATTGTAAAAAACATCCGTACAGTAATCCGCGCGCTGAATGACATCGGCTCCTCTAATGGCGATCTAACGCTGCGCATTGCCACGCCGATGAAGGATGAAACGCGGGAACTTGCGGAAGCAGCCAATACGATGCTTTTTGGTTTACAGCAGATGATGTTGGACGTGCAAAGCAACGCTACCACCCTGAACGCCGCATCTGACCGGCTGGATAAAGGCGTGTCGGATAGTCATCTGGCTGGAAAGGAAATTGCCGCAGCCATGGAACGTGTTGCCGAAGGCGCAGATGAGCAGGTTGCTCTTACTCAAACCATGGTCGCTGCGATGGAACAATCCCTAACCGGACTCAACCGAGTTGCTGTCTCCGCATCGGAGGCTGCTGAACGCGCTGTACGCACGGAGACCATTGCACTGGATGGACAACAGCGAATTAATAATGCGGTTGGTAAAATGGGAACTATCGAGCAATCCTTCCTTTCCGTCCAGGGAGCCATTCATGAAATATCGAAAATGTCCGATCAAGTCATCAACATTGCCGAGTCCATGTCAGGTATTGCAAGACAAACGAATTTGCTCGCACTCAATGCCGGAATCGAAGCCGCGCGTGCAGGAGAGCATGGCCGCGGATTCGCTGTAGTCGCTGGCGAAATTCGGAATCTCGCAGATCAAAGCGCCACCTCAGCCACAGAAATTACGAGCATTCTGGAGACGGTCGTAGCTGGTGTACAGAGTACCGTTCATGAAGTCGAAGCCAGTACATCTCATGTCAGCGAAGGCTTGCGAACGATTGAAGATGCAGGCCAAGCCTTTGCGAATATTACCCAGCACATTCAAGACCTCAGTGCTGAAATGCTGGATGTATCCGCTGTGGTTGAAGAGCTTACCTCGGGCAGCGAAGCAGTAATGACATCCATTAACGAAGTATCAGCTGTTGTGGAGGACACCGCATCTGCCACGGAGGAAGTATCCGCTATGACCGAGGAGCAGCTTGCATCGTTACAGGAAATGGCGGATACGTCCAAACAGTTAAACGAAATGTCCGATGCACTCGATCAATTGGTAAATCGATTCAAGCTGTCTTGACCCTATGGATCAAATCCAAATAACACAAAGAAGCAGCCCCTTCTCCATGAGAGGATCTGCTTCTTTTTTTCAAAAGGAAAGAAACTTTAACATGAATCTCTTCTAGCCTTGTACCCTATTGGGATCAAGATTGATCCGGATTACGAAGCGCTTCAAGAACAAGCTGTGCATGATAGCCATCGTTGAAATCGTATATTTGGGCAGGTTGGCCCTGAAGACGGGCAATGACGTGTTTGAGTACAGGAAGCTGGCTTAAGGATTCCTCAACTTCGACGGGGACAAGCGGCTCTCCGATGCGTCCACTCCATAGTTGATCCCAGTTTTCCAAAGCAATTGACCCTTCTTTACCGTAAACCACCATGGATACACGCTCTTCACCTGCAAAATGAGCAATCCCATTTAACTGAATTCGGGTTCCATCCTCCAGCTCCATCGCAGCCTGAACTTCATGTTCACATTCACCTGTATTTTGAGGAAATTGAACCTGACTGTTAATCACCCGGATAGCCCCAAACACTTTTTGAATCATATGAATCCAGTGGATTCCCACTTCAAGAATAAATCCACCCTGCTCGCGGCTGGTAATCCAGGCATTTTGCTGCCACGCTCGTGGCCACTGAGGAAATTGCAGAATCAGATCGATTTTGCGAATCTCACCAATCGTTTTCTGCCGGATCAATTTCTGCAGCATCACTACAGATGGTTCATGCGGCATGGAGAAATGGATTGCATGTACTACACCAGCCTTCTCGGCTGCCTCCAGCATTGCTCTGGCTTCCTCCACGCTGTTTGCCAGTGGTTTCTCACAGAATACATGAATCTTGCGCTTCAGTGCCTCCATAACGACGGCATAGTGATATTTAGGCGGGACCGCAATGTACAGCAAATCAACCGCATGTGTTTCGAGTAATTGCATAAAATCCGTGTACATCTTCGTCTCAGGATGAGAGGATGCAAACGAGGTCAAATGTTCCTCACTGGAATCGCATACCGCTACAATCTCTACTTTTTCGGATAGATCTGCCTGTGTTGCCTGATGTATCATATGTAATCCCATTTTGCCTAGTCCAATTACAGCCATTTTTATCATTGTCATTCAACTCACTCCCATCGAATTTCAGTATAACAGAAAGCTTAACATTGCCAATCTTTGCACGGATGTGAAATGGAAAGCACAGGATCTTCATTTGATCTACACAACACAAATTTATCATATTCTATATAAATTTACATTTTATGATACAAATTAAGTTTATAGGTAATTTGTTGCAGGAATATATAACCAATTTATTTTTACTTATGGGACAAGACATTAAGCGGTTACAACTTAAGAATCAGGAATTTATACTCATAAAATCGGTTGACAAAAAACCACAAAAAAAGCTACTCTTCCTATTAACAAGGATTTATTTCCTTTTACACCTTAGACAACGACATATACTCCAAAAACGGAACTTGACCTATGGGTCCAAAAACCTATTTTGTGAAGCGAGGTGTCCCGCATGAGAACAGTTGCGGACTATTTGGCAGAAGCTCTGCGTAATTTAGGCGTTACTCATGTCTTTGGTATTATCGGAAAATCCATCTGTCCTGCTGTCCTGAAAATGGTCGATTACGGTTTGGAATTCATTCCAGGTCGCCATGAATCCAGTTCAGGCTTTGCCGCATCGGGCTATGCCCTCCAAACAGGAAAACTGGGCGTGGCCTTTGCCACCTCTGGTCCGGGCGGAACCAACTTGCTCACCGCCGCAGCCCATGCCAAGGCCAATAATTTGCCCGTCCTGTTTATTACTGGTCATCAATCCATTCAGGAATTGGGAATTCCGCAATGTCAGGACTCCTCTTCCTACTTGGCTGATCTGGCGGAGATGTTCCGTCCTGCCACACTATTCAGCAAGCTGGTGGAGCGCGGTGATCATTTCAGCACCATATTGAACCATGCCCTTTCCATTGCACTCGGTCCCAACAAAGGTCCGGTCCATCTCTGTCTTCCATTTGATGTACAAACCGAACAGCTCACTGACTTTCGGGTTGTCATCCCCGAGCCAGAACCCCTGATTAGCGTGTCCAACCTGAATCGTATCCTCCCCTTACTTCAACAGTCCAGTCACCCTTTAATAATTGCTGGTAAAGGCGTCACTCGCGCCAGAGCCCATGATGAATTGCTTCATTTGGCCGAACATTTCAATATTCCTGTCATTACTTCTCCTGGAGGCAAAGGCGCCATTGCCTGGGATCATCCCCTTTACCATGGGCCTTGCGGTGTTGGCGGCTTCCCTCATGCAGATGAACTACTGAATCAAAGTGACCTCTACATCGTACTCGGCTCACGTCTGAGTGATATGACGATCTGTAATTTGAAGCCTGAAAACCATCCTGCACACCTGATTCAATTCGATGCTGATCCTACATTCGTTGGTAAAATACTTCACGCACAAACCTTACATATCACCGGCGATTTGAAGGACAATCTGCAGTTTTTGCTCGGTACACTGACAGAACAACCTGTCGTTCCAAGAGAAACGACCGCTGTGGATTACTCCGTAGCTCTCCCGGATCTGCCGCGTCTGTCCTTGGCTTCCATCTTGGAAGAAATGAGTGAATTGCTTCCATATGATCATAAGCTGTTTGTGGATGATGGCAGTCATGGGTTTCATGCGGTTCAACGATATAAAGTCAAGAAACCCGGCAGCTTTGTGTTTGACGCCTACTTTGCCTGCATGGGTAATGCCATCGGCATGGCTATTGGGGCCAAGACTGCCGCACCGGAAGAAACCATCGTATGCATTACAGGTGACGGATGCTTCATGATGCTTGGAACCGAGATTAACACCGCTGTGTGCAATAATCTGCCTGTCATCTTCATCGTCGTGAACAATAAACAGCTGGATATGGCACTGAAAGGCATGGAAAAAACGACAGGACGAATCGATGGCACCTTGTACGAGGTTCCCATGGATGCAGCAAAATTTGCGGAGTCTCTCGGTGCGGTTGCTTTCAAGGCGGAAACCCGGGCGGAATTCACCTCTGCTCTCCAGACCGCGCAGAAGCTAAACCAGGTTACTGTCATTGAGCTTCTTACCGATCGGGACGAGATTCCACCCACGGCTCACCGTACCGTGACTTTGAATTAGGAGGAACATAGCATGAGTGAACAAGTGACTCAAGGATTGGAGCGTTTTGCAAAGCTTTCCGGTGAATATGGCGCAAAAGCACTGGCACCCATTAAGGAGCAGTTCCCTGAGCTAGCCGAGTTTATTATGGGAACGGCTTACGGGGATATTTTTCAGCGTACAATCATTACCGATCAATGGAAGGAAGTTGCGATTATCTCCTCACTGATCTCCATGGGACAATATGAGCAGCTGGGAGTTCATTATGCAATGGCACTCAGCGTCGGTGTAACCGTGGATCAGCTCAAAGGAATTCTGCTGCATCTGGCACCGTGTGTTGGTGCTCCACGGATCATCAGTGCATTTAATGTATTGCTCGCTACACTGGATGAAATCCAATAATTCAATCTTCTACATTTTTATACATGATTCGACTTTTTTATTGATCTTATTACATCTCTACCTTTATAATATGGTTAAATTATCCTTCGAATCCGCCTACATCACAGAAGCAGTCAACGAGGGCCTCAAGGCCTATGTCTTGGGTAGCAGGATAGCCTTAACTCATTTAAAGGAGAGAGAACAATCATGGGAAGTTTTATACTGAAAACTGACGTTCCGAGCAAGGTGCTAAACATTGAACTGGAGGGCTCTTTCTCTCAAGAAGACGGTTTACGCTCCATTTCGGCATATCAGGACACAATCGCTTCGATTAATACCAAGGAGTATCAGCTGAACATCGATTGCAAAAAGTTGAATGTTACCGCTCCGGAAATTGTGCCTCTTCTCGAGGGCTGCCTGCAGATGTTCAAAAAAGATGAATATAAAAAAGTGGTGTTGACGCTTGAGAATAATGCCATTCTGAAAATGCAGCTGTCCCGTCTCGGACGGTCTGTCGGACTGGACAATCTTGAAATCATCTCCACAGTTACGACCTAATAAATCAGGCGGACAAGCTGAGGGTTCACCCATCCGCTCAAGAGGAGAATGAAGATGGCTGGAATTCGTATTGTAGATATCGATATCTATCATCCCACGAACAAGGTGGGCAATGACTTTTACATTGAACATTTTGATGCAAGAGGTGTAGATATTCGGGGATTGTTAAAGGCACTTGGACGTGATACACGTTACAAAATTGACAACGATGATGAAAACTCACTAAGCATGGCCTTTGAGGCCGCCAGTAATTTGCTCGAAAAGACCGGACTTACCGGTGCCGATATTGATCTGATTGCTTATGCAAGTCAAACGCCGGAATACATCTTTCCTACGAATTCCTTAATGATTCATCGCCTGATTAACGGGGCATCCCATACGATCTGCATTGACAGCAATGCCAACTGTGCGGGCATGACCGCAGCCTTTGAACAAGTTAGCCGCCAGATGCTGGGCAATCCCAGAATTCGTCGGGCTTTGATTATCGGCTCGGATTACGTCGCTCCTCACGCCAGTCCGGACGATCCAGTATACTTCGCGAACTTCGGAGACGCAGCAGCGGCTGTTATTGTTGAACGGGACGAGCAGGCTGTCGGTTTTATTGACTCGATCTATCAGACCGATACCTGTGTGTACGGCAATTCCCTCTTCCCGGCACAAGGTCTTGCAAAACTGGGCCAAACCGGCGTTGACGCAGGTGCCTTCCATGTCAAATTCATACCGTTTGATGATTCCATCTGTGTAGGTGCAGCTTCTGAATCGATTCGTACTTTGCTGAGTCGTAACGAGATCGGAGCAGACGAAATCAAAGCTGCTTGTTTCTCCCAATTATCCATTGCGAATATACGTGCTGTATCCGAAAACATTGGCATTGGCGAAGATATTGCCGTCTACATTGGAGACGAGTTCGGGTACACCTCAACCAGCAGTCCGTTTATTGCATTGCATCGAGCCATATCATCCGGACAAATTCAGCGTGGTGATAAAGTGCTGTTCTGGACCGTTGGCGCTGGGTGGCAAAATGTTGCCATGGTCGTTGAATACTGAGAGCTTGACACGTAACCCCAAAAAGCAGGGCAGCCTTTTTAAATAAAAAAGGATGGTCCTGTTTTTTATTATTTTATATTTGAAATGATAATTATTACTGGATAACATCGCATTCCCATTCACTCAAAACCAATGAGGAGCATGCTCTGAACGTGCCTTTCATTGCAAAAACCGTTCCCTTGGCAGAGAACGGCAATGAGGTCGATATGTTGTCCCTTTTCAGAAAATCTTCTTCGTCTCCCGATCATCCTTCAGAATCTCGACTGCCTCACGAAAACGCAAGGAATGCACAATCTCCCGTTCCCTCAGAAACTTGAGACTATCCTGCAGATCCACATCATCCGTCAGATCGATTAACCATTGATATGTAGCCCGTGCCTTCTCTTCCGCTGCAATATCCTCGTACAAATCCGCGATAGGATCTCCCTTCGAGGCAATATAGGCTGCTGTAAATGGCACACCCGAAGAATTCGTATAGAACAAAGCAGAATCACGCTGAGCATAGTTTGGCCCAAGCCCCGCTTCTTCCAGCTGCTGCACCGTTGCATCCTTTGTTAGCTTGTAGATCATGGTGGCAATCATCTCAAGGTGAGCAAATTCCTCCGTGCCTATGTCGTTCAACAGCCCGATAATCTTGTCCGGAATTGTATACCGCTGGTTCAAATAACGCAGGGCAGCCGCCAATTCTCCGTCTGCGCCTCCATACTGTTCCGCCAGCAACTTCGCCATATGAGGATCACATTTACTGACCCGAACGGGATATTGCAATTTTTTCTCATACACCCACATGCAGACGCCTCCCTTTTTAAATCAAATCCAACCTGTTACGATCCCTCGAGCTCCCGGCCTGGAATGACTGCAAGGAAACCCGAGGCTGTTATTTCACACTTGCCAAGGCCATGGCGTCTGGGACCATTCCCACGGATACTTGGAGAACGCATGCCCAAAGTTCATCAACGGTCCGTACAATTGCTGAAACTCATGGGCAACCCTCATCCGCTCCTGGCTGAATTTGTTGTATTGCTCAATGCTCTGATAGTCACCCGGGTGGGTGTCCAGATACAGATTCAGCTCAACCAATACAAAATCCAGGGCCTGAAGTTCCTCCAGCAGCTCATAGTATTTTGCATCACAGGCTTTGGGTGCTTCAGGTTCCATCTGCTTCCACCTTCCTTCCCTTCGAGCTCGCAGGTGTATACGGACTGTATAAAGCAGGCCACAACGTTCCAATTCTTAAGGCTTCTGCGGGACTGTACTGCGGCCAGCCCATCGGCTGAAATGGGATAAACAATTGCGGAGGAACCAGGTACGTGCGAATCGTCTTCGGTGGACATGGATCAAACGGGCCCACAAAAGGGGCGTAAGCACGAAGCTGCGGATCTGACACAGAACAACGCCTCCTTCATCTTTGATTTGGTACATTTAACATCCCATCATTACAAGCTTTCATTTCCCGTCTCTATAACCATATGTCGCTGTCCCCAAGTTAATCCCATATTTAGCTGAACGCAAAAAAAGACCTTCGAACGACTCACCCCGCTGGGCAGTCTCCGAAGGTCACTTCATTGGATATGGGGACCATATGTATTGATGATTATTTCATCAAAACTCAGTCCATGTTACGTTCACGATCACCATCCTGCGAGGAGGCTGGTTCCTGTTCTCCTAATTCCACCTTATTTTCGTCAGCAGCAGGTCGCTTATATACCTTCACTCGAGTAATTCGGAGACGGGTGGACTCTTCCACTTCAAAGACATAACCGTTTTGCTCCCGTGTTTTACCTTTGACCGCGCTGCCTTCCAATTCCTTGAACAGCCAGCCGCCAATCGTATCGACTTCCTCATCTTCAATGACAGCTCCGGTCCATTCATGGACCTCTTCAATCAGGGAACGACCATCGATAGAAAAGGCTTCTCCACTGCGCTCCATATGGGGACGTTCATCCTCGAACTCATCATACAGATCGCCAACGATCTCTTCCAAAATCTCTTCCGCAGTCAGCAAGCCGGCTGTACCGCCATATTCGTCAACTACCAGTGTCATCTGGGAGTGCTTTTTCTGCATCAGACGAAGTACATGACTGATCTCCATCGATTCAGGAACATTCAGAATCGGACGAACAAGCGCAGCCAGATCATGCTGCTGGTCTGGTTCAGCGAGAAGCAAATCGGTAATGTGGATAAATCCGATAATCTCATCCTTATCCTCAACAGCCACAGGGTAACGGGAATGCTTCGTTGCATTAATAATTTTCAGGTTTTCTTCCAGCGACATATGAGTATACAGACAGTCCATATCCGTACGTGGCAGCATAATTTCACGTGCCAGCATGTCCGAGAAATCAAAGATGTTATCCATCAGTTTGATTTCATCCTTGTCGATGACACCACTCTTCGCACTTTGCTTCATCAAAATGCGAAGCTCATCTTCCGAATGAGCCTCCCCTTCGCTGGCGGGTTCAATGCCTGCCAAGCGCAGCAGTGCATTGGCTGACGCGTTCAGTACCCAGATGAATGGGAAGAAAATTTTATAAAATAACAGCAACGGTGCCGATAGCAGCAAAGCCACTCCGTCTGTTTTTTGAATCGCCAGAGATTTGGGCGCAAGCTCACCCAGCACAATGTGCAAAAACGTAATGATACAGAAACCGATGATGACCGATACCGTGGATATAAGTCCTGTATCCGTTACACCAAGCTTGAACATCAGAGGCTCGACCAGCAATTCGGAAATGGCTGGTTCACCGAGCCAACCAAGCCCCAGTGATGTCAGCGTGATTCCGAACTGGGTTGCCGATAGATAGGCATCCAATTTACCATTCACCTTCAGTGCATAACCAGCCAACTTATTCCCTTCACTCTGTAATTGAGTGAGGCGTGTTTGTCTAACTTTGACCAGAGAAAATTCCGCTGCGACAAATACGCCATTCAAAAATACGAGCAGAAACACACAGACCAGATTAAATATCAACTGCCCGAGATGAAATTCGGTATGAATACCCAAGTCGAAACTCCCCTTTTTGATCTATTTCAGGAATACACCTGGAATATCAACGTGTAATTGCTTTTCTCGATTTGAAATCCACACCTTTATAATACATATCTGCCACCAGCAGATTTGGACCGCAGCAAGAAGCAGCATCACAATGGCAGTTCACTGTCTGATTCAAGGGATGTTCCGCTGACCACTCATGGAATACATCATCCAGCTTCCGGTCACGGATGTTGCCAAACGCCGGGATGTCAGCAAAATCGGTAACATACACGTTCCCGGTGAACATGTTGACGTTGACGCGGTTACGACCGTCGGGATCATTACGAACCGTCACTTTAGGCTCGCTGTATAGCCGGTTAATCAGTTCGCGATCCTGCTCTGCTGCACTGCATGCGAAGAACGGAAGTGTACCAAACAGCATCCACATATCCTTGTCACGCACATCCAACAAACGGTGAATAGCCGTTCTCATATGATCAAGGGAAAGCACTGGCAGCGAAGAAGCAAAATTCGAATTATACATCGGATGCACTTCGTGACGCACACAGCCCATCTCACGGATCAATTGATGAATGCCCTCTAGCTTGTCATGGGTACGGAAATTAATCATGGACTCCGCAGAGATAAACATGCCTGCTTCACTGAGTTTTTGGGAATTTTCAATCATTTTCTCATACATCTTCACCGCGACTTCCCGCTTCACCGGTCTACCACTGTTGGCAAACCCGACTTGGTGAAAGTCATCGGCATTCAAATAATTGAATGAGATATGCATAACATCCAGATAAGGCAGAAGCTGCTCGTAGCGACGGTAATCCAGGGTCAGATTCGAGTTGATCTGGGAACGAATGCCCCGTTCCTTGGCATATTTGAGGAGCGGAATGATCATCTCATCCACAGTCTTCTGGCTGAAGCTCGGCTCACCGCCCGTCAGACTGATGGTCTGAAGGTGCTCCACCTCATCCAGCCTTTTAAGCATCAAAGGCAGCGGAAGCGCTGGTGCTTCACGCATCGTTAACATATCTCCTACCGCACAATGCTCACAGCGCATATTGCACAGATGAGTCACGGTCATTTCTACACTGGTCAGCACATGGCGTCCATATGTACGCAAAGAGCCGATCGGATCCCAAGGATCATTAGTCGGCGATAAAGGCATCGGCTCTACCGATCCTGAGTTTAGCATGGTCATTGTTCTTCACCTTATTCCTTTTATTAACCTAAAAAGTTTTATTTACAACATACCCCGTCTTCATCTTTTGGAGTTATCTTTAATCATAGCACAATTTCCTGTACTCTGGCATGAGCATGCTCTGTCCATTACATGACAAAAAACGCCCGCGTAATATCGGGCCAGCTCGGCCACGATATTACGATATGAGCGTTGATCTATGCTCCATTAGACGTCAGGATATCAAAATAATTCGCCACGCGCTGAAGCTGGCGTAGCGTCTTCCACACCTTCAACACCTGTAATCATAACAGACAACGCTGTGGACAGATCGATCTCGTAGGGTGCACTTAATGTCTGGCCGTAAGCATCCTTGAGCACACGAATGCGTGGTCGTTGCGGAACGCGGGGATGGATTTCTGCAACAACGCCGATCTCCCCCGTACTTAGCGTTACGGAAATACCTAAAGGATAAATAGCTACACAGTCACGGAACCTCTCCAGCATTCGCTGTTCATAAAGTGTCCCTGAACCCGTGTATAATACTTCTACAGCTTGATGTGGCAGCAAGGCCTGTTTATACACCCGATTGGTTGTCATCGCATCATACGAATCGGCAAGAGCCAGCCATTTGGCATACTCATGAATCTCTTTGTCTTTCAAGCCAAAAGGATAGCCGCTGCCATCAATCCGTTCATGGTGCTGTAATGCGCAATGGGCAGCAAGGAGCGGTATACCCGGTTCGTCTTTGAGAATACGATGTCCATATGTAGTATGCTGCTGTATGATTTTAAATTCCTCATCGCTTAATTTGGCAGGCTTGTGCAAAATCTCTGGAGCGATCTGCGTTTTACCGATATCATGCAACAGAGCTCCAAGTCCAATCTCCATTAACTGCTGCCGAGTATAGCCCGATGCCACACCAAGAACCAGCGTATACACACATACATTGAGAGAATGATTATATAGGTCAAAATCACTGGCGTTCATATCCATCAGCATAATCATTGCTTCCTTCTGACTGCCAATGTCCTCCAGAATCGTATTCATTATCCCGCTAAGTGCTTTTCCGAAGTGTGGGATCCGGCTTTTGGTTTTGAGACCCGACATACTCTGAAACTGCTGTTTGATCTCTACTAGCGCTCTGCGCCTGGTCTCTTCCTGCAGCATATCCGGAATAATGATATCCTCTGTTGCTGCATCAGATATATACACATATCCAATCCCCAGATCCTTCAGACGTCCAATCAACCGACTGGTCAGCTCTACTCCCTCACTGAGCAGAACCAAACCCTCTTCACTATAAATTCGTTTCCCCAGCTTCATGCCAGGCTGCAATAGGTTTATATGTACTAAACGCACAGCCTATCCTCTCCCGCTCCGTAGATGTAATTTCCACTAGCCGCCGCTTCAGCAGAAGGCAAGTACTTGTTAGATTTCGTGCCAACGGGATCGCAGGCTGTCGTCCAGCGCCCCTGGCCTTTTTAATTCCGTTTCAAGCAGGTCACGTATGAATTCAGGAAGTCGATACGATGTATCCGTTCCAAGAGCAAGAGACGGATAACCTACGTTAAACGTAAACATGTCGAGTGTTCCTACCACATATTCATGTTCATCAAGAATCGGCTCGCCCTCAATATATATGGCACGGATTTTCTCGTATGGAGGCGAATGGGGATCATACTCCACATCCATTCCATCCATGCACAATGTTCCTAAAATATCCCCGCGGAATCCAAACCCGATAATCGGTTTACGCGAAAACTCTGACAACAGGGACTGCTCCAGAGCCTCCCGAATCTGAACTCCATTCAAGCATATTGTACAGGCATTAATGGGAGATGGACATAGGGAATGTAACATTCCCTTTGTATTATTCCCCTGGGGAAGATCTCCAAGAAGCTGCCCGGCGTTAACAAGAGACAACTTTGCCCCAGTGAACTGACGAACAGCCTGGGCAAGCAATGACGCAAACGGAGACTCATGATCGTAATCAATGGTCAGCGTCCTGTCCGTAATCACGGCTGTTTGACCAAGCGCACGCTCAGCTTCAGTCCGGTGTGTGTCTATAGCCAGCGATACGCTCTCTTCGAGCAACATGTTCTGGACTGGAACACAGCCGCTGCTCACTAATGTAAGTTCGTTCGCTTCATATTCCCACTCCAGTACCACCTTACCAAGCCACTGACCAAACTTGCCTGCCGCTCCAAGCACCGTCTGACCAATGACTAAGGGTTCTTCCAGTACATGATGTGTATGTCCACCCAGAATGACATCGATGCCCTGGATCTGTTCGGCCAATCTGCGATCTGTGGAAAGCCCCAGATGGGACAAGATAACGACTACATCCACCTGAGCACGCAGAGCTTCAACCTGCTCACGCAGCGTCTCTACCGGGTCCAATACATCCCAACCCAGCAATTCATAAAACGCGGTAAAGGGTGCTGTAGCACCAAGCAGACCAATGCGAAATGGCCCCTTCTCCAAAACGAGAGAGGATTTCATCCAGACTGGTGGCAGGCCTGTAGCCTGGTCTACCACATTTCCACATACAACAGGACACAGAAGTCCAGAGTAAGACTGCGCCAGTTGTTCGGGTGTAAAAGTTAGTCCTTCGTTGTTCCCGATCGTTATCGCATCGTAACCGGTCAGGTTAATGACATCCACGTTGGCTGCCCCGAGGGTACCCTCCGTCTCCACAGCCATCCGGTCCATATGATCTCCGATATCCACGACCAGAAATTCCCCAGCCTGTTCCCTCTCATGTCCGATCATGGCGGCGATGGAGCTCATGGAGCCAAAATGACTATGGATGTCATTGGTGTGTAATATCGTTAATGTTTGCGTCTTCTTGGTGCTCATCACACCGCCTCCCTCTTATCGTTTATAACGTACATTCCTCTAATGGACAAGCATAACATTTTCCGCGTCGTTATGATATATTTATAGGGTTTAGAGATTAAAAAGAGGTGAGTTATTCCCATGAAATTAACAATTCAACTATTTGCAGGCATCGCTGAACGTTTGGGCACATCCCTGCTTGAATATGATTACCCCGGAACAGATCCGACTCCAGTGGAATTAAAAGAAAAACTGAGCCTTGCTTACCCTGAAGCGGCTGCTCAAATACGTGTTTCTTTTCTGGCAGTAAACCAGCAGTATGCTTCTGCCGATATTATAATTAAGGCTCAGGATGAACTCGCCTTAATTCCCCCTGTGTCAGGAGGAGAGGGTACCCATTTGAATGGTGACGGACATCGCTCAGCCCATCCTGAGCATCGTACGGATGACGGATTATTCCTGATCACCCAGTCCCCACTGTCCGTGGAAGCTACAACGAAGCTCGTCATCACAGCAAACCATGGAGCAGCACTAACCTTTGTTGGGACCACCCGTGAAATGACCGGACAGCAACGAACGGTTCATCTTGAATATGAGGCCTATGTACCTATGGCACTTTCTCAGATGGCAGCGATCGGTAGGGAAATCAATGAGCGCTGGCCAGGCGTAAAATGTGCGATTAGCCATCGGATTGGGAAGGTCGACGTAGCAGAGATCAGCGTTGTTATTGCTGTTTCCTCTCCCCATCGCAGTGACTGTTACGATGCAAGCCGTTACGCGATCGAAAGACTCAAACAGACTGTCCCCATCTGGAAAAAAGAAATATGGGAAGATGGTTCCGAATGGAAAGGTCATCAACTAGGACCCTGGAACCCCACAGACAACTAAATAACTAGTCATTCGACCTGTTGAACAGGTGACGAAATTAGTAAATAAGTCGTTGTCAACCCATTTTTTTCTTGTTATTATAATGACATGTGTCGATATTAGTCGAGGAAAAGGTGGTTTATACGTGAGAGTGCATGTTACTGATCTTAAAACTGGCGACCTGTTAAAAAATGATGTGTACAACAGTTCGGGTCTCCACATGCTGATGAAAGGTTCCACACTCAGCGACGATGATATTGCCAAGCTGCTGCAGCATGGAATCGATTATGCAGATGTAGAGCATACAACATCTGACCTACACTCTGATGCACAAACCTTACCTTCCGATCAAACCCGTCTGTTAACTAACCTGTTTAACGATACGATCAAAGGTACAGAATCTCTGTTTGAACAAGCGATGGAGAAGGGTTTTATTGATGAGACTCAGGTCGATGAGATTTTGATGACCCTAACAGGACAGCTTGAAAAACAAAAGGACGTTGTCTCCCTGCTGCTGATGCTTGACGGGGATAACGACTACACCTACAACCATTCCTTACAAGTCGGAATGCTCGCTTTTTATATCGCCAGCTGGATGGGATATAACCCTGAGGAATGTCTAACCGTAGCCAAAGCAGGATATCTTCACGATATCGGTAAATCCAAGATTCCTTCTGAAATGTTACATAAGCCGGGCAAGTTAACGCCCGAAGAATTCGAAGAAATGAAGAAACATACGTTATATGGTTATGAGATTGTCAAAGAGTCCACTCAGGACGAGATTCTTGCAACCGTTGCCCTTCAACATCATGAGCGTGAAGATGGAAGTGGCTACCCTTACGGACTGAAAGGTGACGAGATTCATCCATTTGCCCGTATAACGGCTGTAGCCGATGTGTACAGCGCGATGACGACCACGCGGGTGTATCAAACCAAGCAGGAGCTAATCTCCGTGCTATGCGAGTTGTACAGCCTCAGCTTCGGTCAGTTGAATGCTGAAGTTACGCAGGAACTCATTAAACATATGCTACCCAATTTTATTGGCAAAAGGGTTCTGCTCACGACTGGCGAAACCGGTCTGATTGTCCTGAACAACCCTGCGGATTATTTCCGCCCACTCGTTCAGACCTCTACAGCCTTCATCGATTTAGCGAAGGAAAGAGATGTAGCTATCGTTGAAATTTATATCCAGTAAGATTAGCATTCAGTTCAATGCGCAGCAGGCGTTAGAGGAACCATACTCAAGAACACATTTTTACACTTTTACATGGTATGCACGTAAAAAAGGGAAGCCGATAAGGCTTCCCTTTTGGTATTTCATTTCGCTCATATGAGTTTAAACGCAGAAGGCTTTTGTGATGATAACCAACAGAATGAACAGTACCAAGATCGCACCTGTGTTGGTGAACATATTGTATCCGCCTACGCCGCCTACGTTGCCACCACAGCCATATCCAACCTCGCTCATGTGATTGCCTCCTCTTCATCAGGTATACCCTAACATATGATATTTGCGTTTGGTTGAACCGGGCGAACTGGCAACATTCAATAAATGGTTGTCTGCCTGCTTTTTCCTAAATCAAGCTTCGCGCATACTCCTGATCTGTTCATTAATTTGAGGAACCGGAAGAGATCTTTATGCCCTTCTCCTTGCGATACATGATGACAAGCATTCTCCAAAAATCATAACTGCCCGTATCGTTCATTATATAGGGTTGGTAATAATGATAAGCTTCCTCTGCCCAGGACGGACAAGCCATACTGGAAATGCTTTTCTGCTGCTGTATCCAGGCCGACTGGGATTCCAGCATCTTCTCCATTGCTGTTAACCGCTCTCTTTCCTCCGTCGTCATTGGGGTCCCCTCCTGTTCTTCAACCGTTGAACTATATTCAGATTGCAAGTAGATTCCTGGATCAACAACACCATTCTCGCTAGCTGTGTATCCATACGAAGGGGAGCTCGTTTTGCGAACCTCATAATGCACATGCGGGCCCGTGCTTTCCCCTGTGCTTCCCTGGTTGCCAAGAAGCTGCCCTTGTTTCACTTGTTGTCCAACTTTTACTGCAATTCGGGAAAGGTGAGCGTAACAATGCAAGTAGCCCCTGTGATCCTGTACCGCTACCGTAAGCCCGTAACCCCCAAATCCTGAGCCTGTAGCCCCTTCTGCGGCAAAACGTACAGTCCCGTCCATAAATGCATGTATGGGCCCATTCCATGGCTCTGTGACGAGATCGATGCCACGATGAAATGTATGTCCGCCAGAAATAGGATGAATTCGGTAGCCAAATGAACTTGTAATCCGATATCCCTTGAACGGATTTATGCTCATGTGTTCACATCCTTTTCTATCATTAGATGCTTAAATCTAGTAAATGGCTTGTGCTATTGATCTTATTTTATTACAAAAAAGAACCGCTCAGAATGTTATTGGTCCAAACCCTGCGGTCTTTTCCAATAATGCATATTCCAAGCGGTGCTATAGATTATAGACAAGTTACAATAAATCTGTTCTCTATCGTTCTAAACTCAAAATTAAGGTTGGACACGCTTATAAATAACTCCAAGCTGATCAATCTCCTGGTCGGCTCTTCCATAAAACCCGGCAATATACCATCCCGCAGGCGCGTCCAAAATGATCTGCTCTGAAGTCTTCTGACCCCCTGCAATTTTATTACCCAGATTGGTCATTAATTCAAGGTGAAAGATTCGTTTATCTCCATTTCGTGTCCCCTGACTGATCGTTGCTCGTGTTACATATTCACCATTAGCGAGATTCAGTGTGGAAGTATTGGATTTTCCTCCATGGGTCAGACTCGTTCCATCCCGATACAATGTCGTAATACCGTCAACACGGTTGCCTGTGTCCAGTACAATTGAGTCAGGCTGCACATCAGGGATGCGGTCCAAGTCATTAAACCCAGTCCCGCCTACCCCTCCTATGGTAGAACTGAGTCGATATTCAGGGGAAACATTGTATACAAAATTCGCTGTAATCGGAAAATGATCGGAAAGTTGATTTCCAGACGGATCAACGAATTTTTGATCCTCCACACGATAACTTGCGGCATTCAACGTTAAAGCTTTGCTTCCACGATATAAAATTTTGTCAACAATTTCATAACTGGGGCCATTGACGTTGCCAGAATCCATGAGGGCATCTCCGTCTGCAGGAATGCTTCCACCCCGAAAGAGATCAATCCACGGATCATGCAATCCATTATCCGTCAGCAGCATCTCGATGTTGTCCGAAGCGCGGGTATAACGAGTATTCGTATCGCCGAATACAATGACCGCATTACCTTCAGAGTTCTTTTTTATGTAATCGGACAGCTGTTTGATGTTATCACGTCTGGCCTCAAGCGATTTATCATCATCACCTGCATCTGCATGCAGATTATATACATCCACTTTCACGTTAGGTGCAATCTCATAGGTTGCTGCGGTGAAGCCTTTGGGCGTCAGCTCATCACTCCCATTGTCAAACAGGCCGGAGCGCTTATTCCAGGTAACCCTTTTCAAATCACGGAACGGATACCGGGATAAACTGTTCAACCCGCTTCCGAAGCCCGCAACCCCGCTAGTTTGAGTCAAATAAGGCAGGGTCACTTGCGAAATTAATTGATTATGGTAATTAAAATCCTCCTGCACATTAATGATATCATAATCGTTCAGCTTGGGGGAAATCTGCTCCGTATACTCTTGGGGCTTGGAACTGGAAACGAAACTGGGGAGACCTCCTACATTATAACTTAGAATATTGAACGAACCAGAGAACACTCCGTCCTCAGCAGCATGTGCAGCAGGGGAATACAGGGGTAATATGCTGAATGTAACCAATGCTGACAATAATAAGGCCTTTGTTCTTTTCCCTACTCGTTGTCTCATCAAACTATCCCTCCTCATATTTAATTCCATTTAAATATATGTAATAAGTGTTACGGGAAAATAAATCAAATGTATAATTATGTATTCTGAATCATTTCATCTTCGTATACACAAGCAGCTGCTCCGCACAACAAAAAAAGACCGAGGGAAAATCCCTCGATCTTTTTTTTGCAGCGGTATTAACCGATACTGCCTTCCATTTCGAACTTGATCAATCTGTTCATCTCTACCGCATATTCCATCGGCAGTTCCTTCGTGAACGGTTCAATAAAGCCCATGATGATCATCTGTGTTGCTTCTGCATCAGTCAAACCACGGCTCATCAGGTAGAAGAGCTGATCTTCAGACACTTTGGATACTGTAGCTTCATGCTCCAGCATGATGTTATCATTCATGATTTCATTGTAAGGAATCGTATCAGATGTGGACTCATTATCCAAAATGAGCGTATCACATTTGATATTGGATTTTGCACCTTCCGCTTGGCGACCAAAGGAAGCCAGACCACGGTAGGTTACTTTACCACCATGTTTACTGATCGACTTGGATACAATGGTTGATGTTGTATCTGGAGCCAAGTGAATCATTTTCGCGCCTGCATCCTGATGCTGATTTTTACCAGCTACAGCGATGGACAGAACCGAACCTTTAGCTCCGCGGCCTTTCAGTACAACGGCTGGATATTTCATCGTCAGTTTGGAACCGATGTTGCCATCGACCCATTCCATCGTTGCATTTTCTTCAGCAACCGCACGTTTCGTAACCAGGTTGTAGATGTTTGGTGCCCAGTTTTGAATCGTTGTGTAACGAACACGGGCATTTTTCTTACAGATAATCTCAACGACCGCACTGTGCAGTGAGTTCGTGCTGTAGATCGGAGCTGTACAGCCCTCTACATAGTGAACGAAGCTGTCTTCGTCCGC
Source organism: Paenibacillus sp. FSL W7-1088 (assembly GCF_037969855.1). Taxonomy (NCBI): domain Bacteria; kingdom Bacillati; phylum Bacillota; class Bacilli; order Caryophanales; family Paenibacillaceae; genus Paenibacillus; species Paenibacillus sp. FSL W7-1088. The sequence continues at coordinate 2,163,659 of NZ_CP150216.1, read as the reverse complement.
AATGATGAGTGTACGCTCGAATTGTCCCATATTTTCGGAGTTAATCCGGAAATAAGCTTGCAGAGGCACTTCACATTTCACGCCTTTAGGTACGTAGATGAAGCTTCCTCCGGACCATACGGCACTGTTCAAAGCAGCAAATTTGTTATCTGCTGGTGGAATAACCGTTGCGAAATATTCACGCAGGATTTCCGGATGCTCTCTAAGTGCAGTATCCGTATCCATGAAGATTACGCCCTGATCTTCCAATTCTTTTTGCATGTTGTGGTATACAACCTCGGACTCATACTGAGCCGATACACCTGCGAGGAACTTTTGTTCCGCTTCAGGGATACCCAGTTTATCAAAAGTTTCCTTGATTTCGGAAGGAACCTCTTCCCATGTTTTCCCTTGTTTTTCAGAAGGACGAACATAGTACTGAATATCATTGAAATCCAATCCGTCAAGATCTCCGCCCCATTTAGGCATCGGCATTTTTTCGAATTGTTTCAGGGATTTCAAACGGAATTCCAACATCCACTCCGGTTCGTTCTTGATTTTGGAAATTTCGGTAACGACTTCTGCAGTCAGACCTTTACCGGTTTGAAAGATGGATTTGTGTTCATCGCGAAAACCATATTTATACTCTTCCATTTCTGGTGCTTTTTTAGCCATCTTGCTCTACCTCCCTATCGTTATTGTACATTGTCCTCTTCGTCAATTCCTTTGCGTAGTGCATTCCAGGCCAATGTGGCACATTTGATGCGTGCAGGGAACTTGTTCACACCGGATAGGGCTTCGAGATCTTCATAATCGTCGAAATCGACTTCTTCCCCTTTCATCAGTGAGGAAAAACGGTTAGCCATGTCGAGTGCCTGATCCATCGTTTTGCCTTTGACTGCCTCGGTCATCATTGATGCCGAGGACATGCTGATGGAACAACCTTCCCCCGTATACTTGGCCTCCTGAACGATTCCGTCTTTCAGCAAAAGTTGCAGTGAAATCCGGTCGCCGCACGTTGGATTGTTCAAATTCACCGTGACAGCTTCATTATCAAACGTTCCGCGGTTCCGCGGATTTTTGTAGTGGTCCATTATGACACGCCGGTACAGATCATCAAGTTGCATCGCCAAAATACTCCTTTGTCTGGATTAAGGCGCTGACAAGCCGGTCCACATCTTGTTCGTTATTGTATAGATAGAAACTGGCACGAGCTGTTGAACTGACTTCCAGCCAGCGCATCAGCGGTTGGCAGCAGTGGTGTCCTGCACGAATGGCTACGCCACTCGCATCCAGCACAGTTGCCACATCATGCGGGTGTACATCACCGAGGTTAAATGTAACCACTCCGACATGACGCTTGGCTGGTCCATAAATGGTCAGTCCGTCAATCTCGGCCATACGTTCCGTTGCATAAGCTGCCAGCACACTTTCATGATGAGCAATCTCATCCATGCCAATCTGCTCCAGGAAATCGATAGCTGCACCCAATCCTACCGCACCTGCGATAATCGGTGTTCCGCCTTCGAATTTCCAAGGAAGCTCTTTCCAATTGGATTCATAGAGACCAACATCATCAATCATTTCACCGCCGAACTCAACCGGCTCCATGGACTCCAGCAGCGCCTTTTTGCCGTAAAGTGCACCGATCCCGGTTGGTCCGCACATCTTATGGCCGGATAATGCGTAGAAATCACAGTCCAGATCCTGCACATCCACCTTCATATGTGGTGTGCTCTGTGCGCCATCCACAACGATGACAGCACCTTTGCGGTGTGCAATCTCAGCGATTTGTTTTACCGGATGAACAACACCCATAACATTGGATACATAAGCGATTGCTACAATTTTGGTATTGTTCGTAATCGTCTTCTCCACATCAGCCAAATCGATGTTGCCATCCGGCTGAAGCGGAATGTATTTCAATGTTGCTCCTGTTTCCTTGGCGACCTGCTGCCATGGAATCAGATTGCTATGATGTTCCATCTGCGTAATAACAATTTCGTCGCCTTCTTTGCAGACTGCGCGTCCGTAGGACGAAGCCACCAAATTCAAAGCAGTCGTAGTCCCACGGGTGAAAATGATCTCCTGTGTACGCCGGGCGTTGATAAACTTGGCAACCTTCTCGCGTGCGCCTTCATAAGCATCCGTTGCACGGCTTCCAAGCGTATGAACACCACGATGCACATTGGAGTTCTCATATTCATAATAATGTTTAATCGCTTCGATTACAGCCAGCGGCTTCTGGGAAGTCGCTGCGTTATCTAGGTATACAAGCGGGTGTCCGTTGATTTCCTGGTGGAGGATCGGGAACTGCTCGCGGATAGCCGGGTTCATTGTCCCAGTTTCCGTTCGATGAGAGACTGCAATTGGGTACGCAGTGCTTCCAGAGGAATATCCGCCACCACCGGAGCCAGGAAGCCGTAAATGATCAGGCGTTCCGCATCCGTACGGTTAATCCCGCGCGACATCAAGTAATGAATTTGCTCCACATTGACTTGACCTACAGAAGCCGCGTGACCTGCTGTTACATCATCCTCATCAATGAGAAGGATTGGGTTGGCGTCTCCACGCGCTTTCGGGCTCAGCATCAGTACTTTCTCTGTTTGCTGACCGTCCGCTTTGGTAGCGCCTTTCTCAATCTTCGTAATTCCGTTAATAATTGCAGAAGCCTCTTCACGCATAACTGCACGTGTAATCATCTGGCTTGGCGTGTTTTTGCCGAAGTGACGAGCTTCTGTTGTGTAGTTCAGTTTCTGGGAACCGGAACCTACTGCAATCACTTTGGAATCGGAGCTTGAGCCATTTCCTTTAAGAACCGTCATCGTGTTGCTTGCAGTATCACCGTTGTTCATCTCACCAACGATCCACTCGATCGAACCGTCATTCTCCACCACTGCACGGCGGAAAGATACGTCAGTAACATTCGTGCTCAGTTGGTGAACCGAAGCGAAACGAACTTTGGCACCAGCTTTCACGAATACTTCCACAACACCGTTATGGAATACAGGTGAAGACAGTTCGCCAGATACATAGTTATCCACATAAGTAACGGAGCTGTTGGACTCAGCAATGACAAGCACGTGCGGTGCAAACGTTGCAGTAGCATCATCTGTGAGCAGTACCGCTTGCAGCGGAACTTCAATCTCTACGTTTTTCGGAACATAGAGGAATACCCCACCGTTCCAAAGTGCTGCATGCAGTGCAGCAAGGGAATGCTCATCTGCTTTTACAGCTGTATTCAGATAAGGTTTTACCAGATCACTATGTTCGCGAACTGCTGTCGCCAGATCTGTGAAGATAACTCCTTTTGCTGCAAGATCCGCAGACAACTTGGAATATACCGCACCGGAATTACGCTGGATAACCAGACTGCCTTCCGCTTGGTCCTTAACCAGATCTTTAATGGAAGCTGGTACTTCCTCAAGGGAAGCAATCGCTTCACTAGCTTTGTATGTGCCGTACTCGCTGACATTCCAGCGTTCGATTTTTTGTTTTTCCAGTTTGGGAAGCGCAAGCCCACTTGCAAGCTTAAGGGCTTCGAGCCGCTGCTCGGTCAACCAGCCGGGTTCATTGTTGCTCTCCGACAAGGCGCGAAGCGCTTCAGATTCAACCGGAAGAATTGTTTGTGTAGTCATTGATTATCCTCCTCCGTTTTGTCTTTACGCTTCTTGACCTACAGTTTCATCTGTAATTCCCAGCTCTTCCTTAACCCAGTCATATCCTTCAGCTTCCAGACGGTGAGCCAGTTCAGGTCCGCCAGACTTCACGATACGACCTTGCATCATTACGTGTACATAGTCAGGAGTAATGTAGTTCAACAGGCGTTGGTAGTGAGTGATGATCAGGAATCCGCGATCTTCGCTCTTCATTGCGTTTACACCGTTTGCCACGATTTTCAGAGCATCGATATCCAGACCGGAGTCAATTTCATCGAGTACTACAATTTTTGGATCAAGCAGCATCATTTGCAAAATCTCGTTCCGTTTTTTCTCACCACCGGAGAAACCTTCGTTCAGGTAACGGTGAGCAAACTCAGGATTCATGTCGAGTTCTTTCATTTTACCTTCCATTTGGCGAATGAACTTGATCAAAGAGATCTCGTTGCCTTCACCACGACGTGCGTTGATTGCGCTGCGCAGGAAGTCAGAATTCGTTACACCAGCAATTTCACTTGGGTATTGCATAGCCAGGAACAGACCTGCACGAGCACGCTCGTCTACAGCCATATCCAGTACATCTTCACCATCAAGTGTAATCGTACCTTCTGTTACTTCATATTTAGGGTGCCCCATAAGTGCAGAAGCCAGAGTTGATTTACCAGTTCCGTTCGGACCCATGATTGCGTGGATTTCTCCACCTTTCATTTCCAGGTTGATGCCTTTTAGGATTTCCTTACCTTCGATCGTCGCTTTCAGACCTTCAATGACGAAATTCGTAGCCATGTGTATTGTTTCCCTCCATTGATTAAATTGATGTTTACTGTCGAAAACGAAAAAGCACCTATTAATATCTGAACAGGGCTTCCCCTGAATTTCTCCTGTACTCCAATCTCCAAAGCAAGAATCACTTTAGAATAATTCTAAACTGATTCTCAATGATTATCAAGTCATTTCCTAAGAACTCTTGTCCCTTACAGGAAACATTATTCTATCTGATTCTATAATAAAAGCAAGATTGAATCAAATGACAAAACTTCTTCGTCATAAATAGACAGTGAGAAAAATCACAGGGATTCAATCTTTTATCCAATCTGCTCCTCTCAACCGAAAAAGGACCTATCCATATCATGGACAAGTCCTTCCGATAAATAACATTACATTTTGAGCGTCTCGTTAATCTTCTGTACCTGTTCGTCAAAATCCGCAACGTCCACCACCGGCGTCATTTCGCACGGCACCGAACCATTCGGAATGGAAATCCATGAACGGCATCCGTTGTATTCAGGTAATACGGGAATCTCCATCGGTTCTTTCAAACGGTACACTCGGAGTATCAATACATGGAGTGGATCTTTGCGTTTCCACTTTAGGCGGTCTTCGGCAAAATCCGCAGTCCACATATGAAAGTCAAGAAGTCGATCCAGCATCTCCTGATCTCTGATCTCCAAATCTTGTGTCACTTCAGCATACGCTGTGAGACCGATCGTCGAAGCTTCAGGCACCCAGTCGGCCAGTGATTCCTCAACATAGAAATGATCAGAGGACTTTATCAGTTCTTTACGCTGATGTTCATAAGTCGGATACAGATAGAACGCTGGACTTTTCAACTCAAAACGTCGGGTTTCCTCCACAATCCCGCCTTTGCGCATCACCATAATCTGGCGACCCGTTTCCAGTGCTTTGATTGCGGAGGCCCATTCTTTTAATGCGGGTACAGTTGTGCCTATCATAAGTTCTCCCCCCGAAGTCAGTCTTGTCAGCAGTATAGACGCTGGGCGCTATCCTGACAACGTGAAAGTTAGGGTGGAGTCAATGTATGTTTTATAAGGCAGCAAACTCGGTAAGTGAAGGTGGAATCAGCCCAAGAAAGAGCGAAGCATCCACATATGTTTCTCCAGATCAGCCTTGAAGCCTGTCAGCATATCGGATGTTGGTTGATCTTCCGCAGCTTCTGCCACTTCAATACCTTCTTGGTACTCGTTCGATAATGTAGCAAAATCCTCGATCAGATTCTGTACCATTGTGTTGGCATCTTCGCCACCAGCGGCCTCTTGAATGGAGGACAACTCCAGATATTCTTTCATTGTAGCTGCAGGGCTGCCTTTGAGGGTAAGAATGCGTTCAGCGATTTCATCCATTTGTACAGTCACTTCGTTGTAGAATTCTTCGAATTTCACGTGCAGTGTAAAAAAGTTAGGTCCTTTTACATACCAGTGATAGTTATGGATTTTAACATACAGGACGTTCAGGTTCGCCACCTGACGATTAAGTACTTGTTCCACCGATTTTGCTTGATTTGTTTTGTTTTTTGTAGCCATCTTAATCCCATCCTTTTATTATAAAATTAGTCTGACATTCACTTGATTCAGGTCAACCTGAATGTAAATGACAGAGATTTAACATTTCGGCACCACCAAGTGGTGGGAAGCCTTGTCGGCGGTATTTCTGTCAACCGTCCGGCCTATTTGTTTTTACCCGTACACCGGAAGTTCGAAACAAGTTCGGTATAGGCTGTCTCAAAAAAAGGGTACAAAAGCACAGTTATTTCCGATATACTGACATATACCAAGCAAAGAAGTGGGTTTTCCTGTTTCTTCATATATATGGAGGTGGCATTCTTGTCCCAATATCGCCCTTTAACACCCCAAGATGCAATCGAACTGGCCAAAACATTACCGGGTCCGTTTGCGGCAGATGCGAATCTGGAATGTCGTGAGATCGGTGACGGCAATCTGAATTTGGTCTTCCATATCACGGATCAGAACTCCGATAAAAGTATCATTATCAAACAAGCTCTTCCTTATGCGAAAGTGGTCGGAGAATCATGGCCATTGTCTCTGGTACGTGCCAGAATTGAACGGGAAATCCTACAGGAAGAGCATCGTTTATGTCCGGGAATGGTGCCCGAAGTGTACCATTATGATGATGATCTCGCCTTAACCGTGATGGAGGATTTGAGCGATCATGTGATTATGCGTAAAGGCCTCATCGATGGTGGAACATATCCTCTTTTTGCAGAACATATCGGGGAGTTCATGGCGAGAACATTGTTTTTCACATCAGATCTTGGCATGAACCAGCAATTGAAGAAAGAGAAACAGGGCAGATTCGTCAATCCGGATCAATGTAAAATAACCGAGGATCTGATCTTTGATGAACCGTATCGCATTGCGGAGAAAAATAATTATGAGGCTTCCATTGAAGATGAGGCGGAAGCACTTCGTACAGATGGAGAACTTCATCTTGAAGTAGCTTTGCTGCGTGAGAAATTTCTCACCCATGGACAAGCCCTACTTCATGGTGACTTGCACACAGGCAGTATTTTTGTGACACCTGAATCCACGAAAGTCATTGACCCCGAATTTGCCTATTTCGGTCCAATGGGATTTGATGTAGGAGCCGTGCTTGCTAATCTGCTTCTCCACTACGCCTCGCTGCCAGGTCGAATTCAGGAGCAGAAGGCTCTTCATGAGCGTGAAACGATTTTGCTGGATATGGTTCGTGACGTGTGGACTGAATTTGAATCCCGCTTCCGTGGTTTGTGGACTTCCGACCTGGTTGATCCTATGGCTAAGGCGCCTGGATACGAAGATCTTTATGTACAACAATTATTCAGAGATTCTGCTGGCTTTGCCGGCGCGAAAATGGTCCGCCGTATCGTTGGACTTGCGCATGTCGCAGATATCGATACGATTGAAGATGCAACACAACGTGAATGTGCTCAGCGCAAAGCGTTGGCAATCGGTAAAGCACTTATCAAGCGTAATCGCAATCTGAATACCATTGGTGAACTTCTAGATACAGTAGCTACAGCGGTTACTTCTATTAAAGCCTGACTCAAAGAATGATACGGCTTAACTCAAGGAACGGAGGAACATCCATGACAACCCCTGAACATCAGCCTCTGTCCTCTCTTATATGGAAACAGGACAAGCTTGAAATGCTTGACCAGCGTCTGCTGCCTGAAACAATTCTTATGCTGAAACTATACACGCCCGAAGAAGTATGGGAATCCATCCACTCGATGAAAGTACGCGGCGCTCCCGCCATCGGGATTGCTGCTGCATTCGGCGTCGTACTAGGTGCCAAAGCATATGACGGACTTGCCATACAAGGCTGGCTGGATCACGTAAAATCCATCTGTGCTCACCTTGCCACTTCCCGTCCAACGGCTGTTAACCTGTTCTGGGCGCTGGATCGCATGATGCAAAAAGCCAGTGACCTCGCTGAATCCGGTGCAAGCATCGAAGATAGCAATGCTGCTCTCGAAGCGGAAGCTCTCTTGATTCAGAAAGAAGACGAAGAAGTTTGCCGCCTTATCGGTGAAAACGCTCTTCCTTTGTTCGCAGACGGTATGGGTGTACTTACCCACTGTAATGCAGGCGGACTTGCAACCGCAAAATACGGAACGGCGACTGCACCGATGTACCTCGCTCACGAGCGCGGCATCAACCTGAAAGTATTCGCAGACGAAACCCGCCCTGTCCTTCAGGGTGCACGCCTTACGGCCTTCGAGCTCCAGCAAGCTGGTATTGACGTTACCTTGATCTGCGACAACATGGCAGGCATGGTCATGTCCAAAGGCTGGATTCAGGCCGTTATCGTGGGTACTGACCGCGTTGCTGCCAATGGGGATGTAGCTAACAAAATCGGAACTTACAGCGTAGCGGTCCTTGCCAAAGCGCACAATATTCCATTCTATGTAGCCAGCCCGCTGTCCACCATTGACCTGTCTACACCATCCGGAGATCTCATTCCGATTGAGGAACGTGCTGCGGAGGAAGTAACCGAAGGATTTGGTAAACGTACAGCACCGCAAGGTGTAAAAGTATTCAACCCGGCGTTTGATGTCACTCCTAATGAATATGTAACGGCCATTATTACGGAAAAAGGCGTTGTTCGTGCTCCTTTCAAAGAGAATCTGTCTGCCTTGTTCGCCAAGGATGAATCTTAAATTAATGGAAGTATGTTTTATCGTTTGTGTAGGATGGTGTACAAAAAAAGGCTTCCCAATGGGGAGCCCTTTTTTTGTAGTTGCAGATGTATTCGACGTTGAGATGAGTACTGGTGTCACAAAAGTCGACTTTGATAAAGGGATTGATCATCCATAATCATCTGTAATCACCCTTGGACTTAGATCATCTTGAGCAATGCTTCTACACCCGTCATGCCAACCGTAATGCCCATAGCTTCGGCTTCCGTGGTCACCGACTCCATAGGTGCATGCAGCAGCTGTTCCAATGTGCGCACGCCAACCGCCCGAGCTGCAATAATTTTGCGATCCCCAAGCTTCTCATTAAGTAATCCCACATCCAGTGCTCCGCACATGATATATCCTTTGGATGTATTAATCGTCAGTAATGTCGTTTTGGGCAGCTTTACCTCTACCCCGACCAGAACATGTTCTCCAACCACAATCGGCTCCATCGTCACCATAATTTCCCGATACACCTCCTCGTTCCGCAGGTCACGATAATTGTATGCCTCATTCTGGATAGCGGTGTGGACACCTGCGGAAAAGGATTGGAAATGCATATGGTTTTACTTGAATTGGCCTAAGGGGTTCCCTCATTTTCTATGTCTCCAGCACTATGATTATTGCCATTTTAATGATATAGTGTATTGAAGCATGTTTTTTGCTGACATATCTTTTAACGGGGCTGGGATGAATGAAAGAAACCTTATCCAACGAAGAAGAAATCGGCTTTTTATTCAATGTCGATATTCTTATTAAGAGCCGCTCGAATGCATTGGCACTGCAGTCCCTGTTGGAGTTCATAAACAAAGAGGAACAAATTGCGGACTTCCGGATTCAATCCGGCATAGAGCTTGGCAAAATTATTGAAGTGACACTGCAGTCCAAAAAGGACTCATTCGCCTTTCTTCATAAAGAAAGAAAAAAATCACAATCCAATGCAAGACAAAAAAGCACATCACCAAATCAAGCGACGGCTTCAACCGTTCCAGTCACACCACAAAGTGAAATCGATACATCTGCTTCCCAGAAAGCTCCTTCAACTGAAGCATCCAACACTACCAACGGAAATTCATTCGATGTATGGATTGATACCCTTATCAAAGAAAACCGTCTTACTCGGATCGTTGTGAACAACAAAAATGGCAGGCATCAGAGCATTCCATGCCGCATTTTGAATTTTGATCGGGATACCAGTGTTGTAAGCGTCTACCATGTGGATGAAAAACAAGTGTATACGTTCCGAACCAATGAAATTGATGAGTTTCTTTAACTCCATGAACATTCAAACGAAAAGCAACTTACGGGGGAATTCCATAACATTTCCCAGGCAAGTTGCTTTTTTAGGTGTTCATTCACGTAACAATGAGTTGGCACATCGTTAGTTATCCTTAATCTACGCCCAAGCATTGTAAATCATCATTAGCGATCTTTTCCACGTTGCCATACGTCTATTGCTAATAACAACCATCCGACAATAAAGGCTACCCCGCCGATTGGCGTGATGGCTCCCCATATTTTAATACCTGAAATACTCAGTACATACAAACTGCCCGAGAATATGATAATTCCGATAAACAGCAAGCGTGCTGCCCACTTGAGCTTGGTAGAAGGTCCAAGTTGACCCGCTGTAAGACCAATAATGAGCAATCCGATTGCATGTATCATGTGGTACTGCACTCCGGTTTCATACACGGCTATGGCATCTGCACCAATTTTTTCCTTGAGCATATGTGCACCAAACGCACCAATAGCTACAGAAAGCATTGTCAGTACAGCACCAAGCATCATCCATTTCCGTTGCATTTGCCTTCTCTCCCTTAATTCATCTCTCAACTATTCATTTTAACGAATCCTTGCAGTGTTTACCAGCCAGCTACGATGTGAAGGCATTTATATGTCTGGTTATATATACTTTGCTTCGCTTTTGCCTCAAAATCGACGAAAACTGGCGTGAAACCTTGATTTTTATCGATTTTTATGGAAAAGTAAAAAGGAATGCCTTCATTCTCTTGATGGGAATCATAATACCCGGATTAGGTTAATTACACTCATGACCACGATTAAGGGAGGGATAAACCATTTATGGATAATCAAAATAACCAGAATCGTCACCATCCTTATCAATCCGGTTCCGCTGCGGATTATTCAGATCCCAATCATGATAATTTGTTTACACCTTACCCCTCCGACCTGAAAGATCCATCCATGGATCGATTGAAACATTCCGGGCCTGGTATTGCAAGTTTTGTGATTGGATTGGTCTCAATCATTGGTTACATGCTGACTTTATTTATTGCTACGATGGCTATCAACAGTGCAGTTGGCGTCGTAACCACACCGATTCAAGTGGAAGAGATTGCATTACATCCAGCAGTTGTTCTGGCTTCTCTGGCTGTTCTTGTTTGTTTGGTTCTTAATCTCGCCGGACTCATTCTCGGTGTGATTGGGCTAATTCTCAAGAATCGAAAAAAAGTCTTTGCTATCATCGGAACCATTCTCAGCGGAGTCATGATTCTGGCGTTTGCAGTACTTATTATTGCTGGTATCTATATGATGTAAAAGCTTATATCCGCTTGACATTCATTCCACAAAAATGATAGTGAAGTAACACTAATCCACCTCAACTGGATTCATATGATCCATTCTATTGCCAAATTTTCGTATCCAAAGGAGATTGACATGTCGCGAATTAAAATTTTCACGGACAGCACAAGTGATCTGGCCCCAGCATGGATCCAGCAGCACGATATCGGTATCATCCCTTTATATGTCGTGTTCGGTGAGGAATCACTGAAGGACGGTGCTGAAATTAAGCCGGAACAGCTCTATGAACGTGTAAGCAGAGATGGGCGTCTGCCCAAAACGGCTGCACCTTCACCTGCTGATTTCATGACGGCATTTCAACCTTACATAGAACAAGGGTATGATATCTTATATATCAGCTTGTCCTCTGAACTTTCGTCAACTTACCAAAATGCAAGATTGGCCAGTTCCGAATTTCCGGAAGGCCGCATCTCTGTCGTGGATTCTCTGAATCTTTCTTCCGGGATTGGCCTAATGGTCATGAAGGCAGTTCATGCAGCAGAAAAAGGGCAGAGCCTGAAGGAGATTACACAACTCGTCGAAGCCATCAAACCGAATGTGCGGACTGAATTTGTTATCGATACGTTGGAGTATTTATACAAAGGTGGACGCTGCTCTGGCATGCAAAACCTGATTGGCAGTCTGCTCAAAATTCGTCCCGTCATTCGTGTAGCCGATGGCAAGATGTCTCCTGCGTACAAAGTCCGTGGCAAACGGGAAAAGGCGCTGGAACAAATGCTGCAAAACACACTTAGCCATAAGGAACAGATTGACCGCGATCTCGTTATCGTTGTGCATACCATGGCCGAGGAAGACGCGCTTGATTTACAGAAGTCTCTGCAGGAGCAAACCGGAGCACGAGTGGAATTGACTACGGCTGGCTGCGTTATATGTAGTCATTGTGGTCCCAAAACGATCGGCATTATTTATAACACAGTTCTATAAAAGTCCTTTCATCACACAACATGTTTCCTTAATAATTAGTATTACGTCCGTTAAAACCATCAAAAATCAAGCCAGAAAGGGCATCCCAAGCTATTTATCCTAGCTCAGGATGCCCTTTTTCGATGGTAACCATGTAACCTTAATAACTTTTTGTTTTCAGGTCATTCAAACTTTTGAACGCATAGCCTTGCTTACGTGCCTCATCAATAATGGAGGCGAGCGCCTCCGTGTTATCCTTCGACACAGAGTGAAGCAGAATGACTGCTCCCGGATGAAGCTGTTTCAGAACTTGCTGACGTGCATAATCTGTCCCACGTTGCACTTTGGTATCCCAATCTTTATAGGCAACGGACCAAAACACATTAACGTAACCTTGGGCGTGGCTCTCTGCAAGCGTCCGATTGTTAAAAATGCCACGTGGTGGCCGCAAGAAGGTCGCTTGCTGTCCAGTCAACCGATTGACCTCAGATCGTACCTGATCAAGTTCTGTTCTTATTTTTTCATTGGAAACTCGGGTCATATCGGGATGGCTCCAGGAGTGGTTACCCACAATATGGCCTTCTGCCGCCATTCGCTTCACGAGCTCAGGCTGGTCTTTCAGATAATGGCCGGTGACAAAAAAAGCAGCTGGCACTTTCTTATCACGCAGAACATCCAATATAGCTGGCGTGAACCCATTTTCATAGCCGTTATCAAACGTTAGATACAGCTCTTTCTGTTTCGTATCCCCCAGGAAAATGGCATCGTTATGCTGCAATATCTCCTTAAATCCTTCCTGATCAATGGAAGGCAACTGTCCGTTTTGGCTTTTTTTGAAGCCAAAATGATAAGCTCCATTTATTGGCGATGCTTCAGTATGTGCCGGTAATATACCGAACGTCAATACAGCCAGCAGCATGTAAAGAACCATTCGCTTCATTGCTATCCGCTCCTGTTCCTGAAAAATTCGGTTTGTCGTTTCCTAGCACGAACACCTTCAGGTAATATGCCACAGGAACAGCTAATGTATGTAAATTTCGATTACAGATCACTTCACATACATACACCAATGGGACCCCACTTCTCATTACTTGATTCAAAACCGTTTATTATCTCGCTCGGGATGATGAAACAATTCAAGTAAAGTCTGAGGTTTCCCACTGGAAGCCAGCCACTCTCTAACCATTTCTATAGCACGTGTCTGACCGTCACCACTATCCCGCCAGGTAAGCAGCTCAATAACTTTAATAATCAGGGCAGACATATTATGGTTATCATGTTCAGAGCGATCTGCCCGCAATTTATGATATAGAGCCTCCTGCTCCCAATCCAGCAAAATCTCGTCACCAATGGTAGGCTTCATCAAGGTGTATGCTCTACCACATCCTGAACAGCGAACCGCACTGACCTGCTCTTGAGCAAAGATTACCTGGATATCCTGATCGCAATCCGCGCACTGGAAATAAACCTTTATGTTGTGTATGTTATTGTTCATGTTGGTGTTCCTCCTGCTATGTATGTACTACATCTATACCCGAATTGTCGTTGCTTCACGCTAAATTCCGCCAAATTCAGAAGGTGCTACAATCTTGTAAATATGTTAAAATATTATACATATCATAAGTAGGAAGAGGCGGATATTCATGTCGAAGGAAGAGCGTAACATTACCTGGCAGCAATCCAGCTTAAACAGGCAGGACAGGGAGAAACATAACGGTCATCGCAGTCGTGCCTTATGGTTTACCGGCTTATCCGGTGCAGGAAAATCATCGCTTGCATTTGCCCTGGAGCAGTACCTGTACGAAAAAGGGGTTCATTGTTACGTACTTGATGGGGATAACGTACGTCATGGACTGAATCGGGATCTTGGATTCACGGCCGAGGATCGGCAAGAAAATCTGCGCCGGATTGGTGAAGTATCCAAGCTGATGGTAGATGCCGGGTTATTTGTTCTTTCCGCCTTTATCTCGCCAGATGCACAAGATCGGAATAAGGTTAAACAGCTCTTTGAAGCTGATGATTTCATTGAAATTTATGTTCGTTGTTCAATTGAAGAATGTGAACGACGTGATCCAAAGGGACTTTACAAAAAGGCGCGCAGCGGTGCCATTCCACATTTCACAGGGATTTCGGCCCCTTATGATATTCCAGAAGATCCTACACTGATTATTGATACCGAAGAGCTGTCCATCGAAGAGGCCGTGCAAGAAATTGTGCAGCATCTGGAACGTGTTGGTGCTTTTCAGCTGCCGAAGCCTGTTAGCAATGCCATCGTTCACTAATTGAAAATGGCAATCATATTGAATTACTTCCCTATTACATATACATCAAAGGCGCTGCCTCAAATGGCGCGCCTTTTTGCTTTGTTCATTTCCGGATTTACCGAGAAACTCATTGCCCCACCACACCCGCCTGCATATTCAACAGTTTGCTGAACGTGCCCACCGGATCAGTAGACAATTGCTGATAACCCCCTTGTTGGATAACCCGGCCCTCATCCAATACAATCACTCGATCCGCTGTTCGAATGGTGGATAAACGGTGGGCGATAACAATAACGGTAACATGCCCTTTCAGGCGCTCAAGGGCCTCATGAATATGCTGTTCGTTCTCACTATCCAACGCACTCGTCGCCTCATCCAATATTAATACAGAAGGGTTCCGAAGCATGGCGCGGGCAAGCACCAAACGCTGACGTTCACCGCCAGATAAACGAATGCCCCGATCTCCAATAATGGTATCCAGTCCTTGCGGAAGTTTGCGGACGAACGTTGCAGACGAAGAAAACTGTAATGCCCGCCACATCTGCTCCTCGCTGGCATTTGGGTCAACCAGGCGCAAATTTTCACGAATGCTCGTATGGAACAGAAAAGGGTCCTGAGAGACATAACCAATTGAACTCCTCCAGGCTAACAATCGATTCTCGGTTAACGGCACCCCATCCACCAAAATCTGACCGCTCTCCGGACGAATGAGGCCCATAATTAGATCAATCATCGTGCTCTTCCCAGCTCCCGACTTGCCTACAATAGCCGTCATGCCTTTCGCAGGGATGGATGCATACGCTTCGAATAATGAGTAGGAATCACTGCCTTCGTAGCGATAATTGACTTGCTGACACTCGATGGACTCCTTAAGCACCAAGGGTTCAATAGGCGGCACATCGCCATATTCCTGCTCATTCGGCTTGACCTGGGCCTTCATTCTAACTGATCGTGGACCGGGAACCGTTAGCTCCTGATCGTATGGTTCACCAGCATTAACCGTTTGCTCGCTAATCTCACGGCTTTTCTCAGTCTCTGTCTGTAACTCTCTCACAATCTGAAACGCGGGCAGCATCGAACTCATATACTCCAGATTGGATTGAATGGATGTGAATCGTGGCCACAACCGTGAAAAGATCAGAATGATGAGCAATAAACTTGCCGGAGGGACAGCGAGCACATGTAGAGATAAATAGATAAAAGCAGCAATAATGACCGCCGCCGATATTCGATGAATCAATTGTGTGCCGCTGTTCAACTGGCTGAATTGAATCACGTTACGTTCAATCCGCCCACACATACGTTCAAACCAGTGAATATGTGATTTTTCGAGCATATTGCTCTTAATATCCTTGATTCCGTTAAAGTGTTCTGTAATACCGTTATAATAGCTCTGGGAATATTCCGACGTCTGATCACCAATCTGTTTTGCCCGTTTCACGAATTTTCTCAAAACAATAAACAATACCAATCCGCACACCAGAACTAGGGTAGTTAACTTGGCAGACAACCAGAAGGCCAGGCCGATTTGAATGCCGGTAAAGATCAAGGAAGCCGCCATTTGCAGCATAATATTCGTTCCTTGACTGACACGGGCAAGTTCGGTCGTTAATATATGATTAAAATCGGATTTTCGTTTTTGGAGAAAAAAAGACCACTGCGCCATAATGATGGCACGATAGGTTTCCATGCGCAGCGTTCGAACAAATTGCTGCTGAATGCGAGTGTTGCGAATCGTCTGAAGACGTTGTAGCCACGCCTGTCCAGAGACAATAAGGACAAAGGTCAGCAGCACCAGCAGCAGCCGGCCATTTTCCGGAAAACGATTTAAAAATTCAGATATCCAGGGTAAATGCAGACCTGTTGAACCCATTTCAAAAATACCAATAAGACTTAACATCGGAACGAGCATATATATGCCAATTCCTTCCATCAGACTGATGCAGATCATGCCCAGCAGGTTCCAATACAATACTGGGCCCGTTACACGATGCAGCTTGCGCATAAAAAATTGCAGTTCCGAAATCATACGTTATCCCCTCTCCGTCATCGTGTTCCTTTTGATTCGCCGCCAGAACCAGAGAAACGGACGTAACGGAAAATACAAAAAATGCAGTGAACGCGGAAGCGGTAGTTGGTCGACATCCCAGGTGCTCGGATACAAACGTTCGATGAAGAAAAACAGCTTCTGCCTTGTGCTTCGCAGAGCAAACAGATAAGAACGATAACTCTTTACATCTGCCGGACTCTCAATCATCTCATTCATGAACATTACGCCACGTCTGGCTAACTTCTCACCCGCACGTTCGTGGGAAGACAATAAGGCAAGATAATTGGCATCCAGAGGAGTGTCCATTAATACGGAAGCCAAATGAAGAGCTTGTGCACCGATAGATAATCTGCCTTCTGCTTTTAGGCGTCGCTCCACTTTTTTGACGTCCAGTGGCATATAGCGAATCATCTGGTCGATATCCAGTAACCAGCGCAGTCTGAACCATCCATGTCTTGCGCCGTGCGTCACCAAATATGCCCACAGATCTTCCCTTTCCAGCATACGGACAGGCGTCTGGGTGTAAGTGCTGAATCGACTGCGTTTCCACAGTAATTCAAAATCGGTTTCTCTTCCGGAATCCGGGTTAAGCCGCCAATGAATCTCCACTTGGGTTCTTTTCACCGGGTGTTTGTAACATATATGATGTTCCCGCCATTTCCAGCTGGCAACGGTTGGTGTTCTCTTACCTTCCTTCGATTCATAACCAAGTGATTCAAGGATCTCTTCAGCGGACTCCACGTCATTAAAAGGAATGAGAATATCCAGATCTTTCGATGTCCGCAACGAGATATCCCCGTATAGATCATGAGCCAGTGCAGGCCCTTTGAGCGTAATATTGCGAATGCCTCGTTCACGAAAAGCGCCACATACCTGCTCCATCTCGGCTGTCAGATGTAACATGCGGAACGTATTGGCTGTATATTGCTTTTTCAGGTTTTCCACTACAAAAGCGGGAATAAGCGCTAAGTCCAATTCTTTTATTTTCAAATAGAGAACAGAGTACAGTCGATGATGATGGGCGAGCCGCAAAAAGAGCTGCCAGTCCATACCCTTCGTTCGTATTTGGGCGTCCTCAGAGGTTATTGCTGTTAGATCGCCTTTAATCATGCTCAAAATCAGCTTAAGCTCCTGCGGAAAATCGGCTGTATATTGTTCCCACTCATGTATCGTAGACAATCTCCCCAGCTCCCTTCTCAGGACACCGCTTGCCAAACACGCCGACAACCGTATATTGGTCCATTGTATCTGCTCCGGTCACAATTAATTTCCCACTTCTCAGCCATGCATGAGCCATCATTTGGCCTTGTTCATTCCGTGCAGTACCCATATATAGAGTACTCTCGACTTTACGGCGTTCCAGCATTTTCATCGCTGCAATAGCCATCACCAGACAACGGCTTTCCCATAATGTGTATTTGCTGGCTACCAGTATGGCTTTGGAGATATTTCGTATCGTCTTCACTTCACTTCTTTGAAGTCCACTCATCGGCGTTTCGTACATTGGTGTACCCAAACCTGGAGCAATCTTGGCAAAGGGCATCGCCTTCAGGATTCGTGCCCATCCAAGATGGATGTAAGCCTCCCACACCAATCCACGAATTTCACGTGGCAACGAGAAATAAGCTTTTATTTTACGTAACATGGCTCTATTCTCCGCGGGTAACTTCAATTAAACCTTCTTGTGTCAGATGATCAAGAAATTGCACAACCTGATCTTGGCATAATGCTGGTTCAATATCATATTCAGAGGCTAACACCTCTACCAACGCAGCCAGAGTTTGTTCCTCACTCAGCAGATCCCAGATGCGTCCACCAGTGCTGCCCAGGTTATAGTACTTTCCGGTATGAATGCTCATCATGACTTTCTCTCCGCCCATGTCACTGACTAGGTTGCCTTCCTTTCGCATTACACGATCTTCGCCATTCATTGGTTTAGTTGTAGTCATTGTCCTGTATACACTCCTTTACGTACATGATCGATAATCCGGTCTGCCATCTCAAATGCAGTAAAATCAGGTCCTGATCTTGTGATTCTGAAGACTTCGATACTTGCGGACAAACGTGAAACCGTCGCAAATAGCCACTGCGCCAGACCTTGTCTGGAGACAAGCCCACTCCGGAAGGTATGAGAACAAAGCATATGCAAGCGTTCCAATCCGGCAACTTCCATCAGTTGAACGGGTATTTGTACTTCCTCCGGCTTTGGATCAAGCTCAAATACAGCAGCAAGCGGAACAGATCTATCATGAAAATAGTGCTGGACAGGAATCGCATATTTCGTAATCTCCGCATGCACGGTTGCATAATCCTGTTCCTTCATCCCGAATCCGTCCAGGCTGGGCTGCCACAACTTTTGCTGCGGATACCCGGGCGATACAATCGCTCTACCACCTGCATCCCACGTCAGTGCCACAACATCATCCGTCAAGAGCGGATAACCACGCGAAGCAAGTGCTGCGGACAATGTGGATTTGCCTGCACCTGAATGTCCTACAAATGCATATGCCCAGCCATCAATGACCACTGCACTTCCATGTAGAGGCAAAATGCTGCGTTGCATCATAATGACGGCCATACATGTGCCCAGAATAAATAATCGTACCTTTTTATTGTCAGCTCCCGGTTCAGGAGATACTATGATTCTATTTCCCTGTTCCATAAAAAAAAGACCGATATCCTCAATTCGAAAAAAAAGACTTCCATCCCGGGCAACAAAGTTGTCTCTCCCCACGTCCCACTCGTTCCAACGTGTTTTTAAATCAGCTATCTGGATGTGTACATCAACAGTAGAGGTATCTAAATCTGCACCGCCTTGTACGATTTGGAGTTCGGGCAATGGAAATTGGCTCACCCAACGCAAGCCATAAGCTTCATACTGCACAGGCAACAATGAATGACTCCTCCTTTGCAAATCTTCATGTAAATAAAAAAGCCCTTATATTCATCATGCTCAAATATAAGGGCGGAGGCGAAAAGATGGATTTGTTGCCTTTCCGCCCTTTAAGTATAATGGCACAGGTTAAAGCTTAATAACTTAGGAAGTAGACGGATCGTAAAGGTCAGCATCGTGAACAGTTACCCAGTCAATTTGTCTGTAACCTGTTCCCGCCATGGTTTGGTTCACTTCCAACACTTCCAGTGCTGGTGCTTGCCATTCTTTCTTTTGCATTTGCATTGTATTCACCTCCCTTCATGAGTCAACAGAATAGTGAACCTTTACTCCAGTTCATATCAATCATCCACTGGCAAGATCAAAAATTTTGTATGAATCGATATACGATCAGGCTATGCATCATCAAACGCAAGTCCGGGTGGGAAGCAAGCTCAGGCCGGGGATTAGGAAATTTGGACAGTGCCGATTGGATACGCTCTGTGTTCAATATGCCAGCGACCCGGCTGTCAGAACATAACACACGCAATTCGGCAGTAAAATCGCCCCAATTGGGAATCATGCGGTGCAACCAATCCGCGGGCTGAACACCGCGCACTCGCTGGTTTAACCTCACTTTGTCAGGCAGCTCAGGTGATGTAGCCCGCCGAATCAAAGCACGGTCTGTCCCTTGATTAACATATTGTTCAATCGGTACGGACAGACAGAAACGGATCACTCTGGCGTCACTCGTAGGATCACGCTCCCACGCCCGATAACGAAGAGAGCATTTGGTGGCGACAGCACCATTTTTGTTCGCAATGGCCAGGTTGTTGAATTTCTCTGCCCGTACTTTGAGTGCATCTGCCTGAGCACCGCCTTGCAGAACGATAATTGATTTGAGCCGTTCCAATACCCCTGTTCGCCTAGCAAACTCCGGATGGATTAATTGCACCGATGCGGCTTGGGCAGCTCCCTTTGCCATGGATTTGAATAATTCCGGATACGCTTTACGCCCCGTAATTTTGGCAATTCGTGAGAACTTCATCCCGGTGCGTTCACTGTACTGCTGCATTTCCCGGAGCCAACGGAACCAACGTCCGCTTTTCAGCAAACTGGCGTAATAATCTAGTGCTGGGCCCCAGGAGACCGTGAAGTTGCCCCGCGCTCCCGTCAATAGAATACCTGCATCCTGCTGGCTCGCTTTTTCATAGAAGCCACGAATCCAGAAGGAGTTCTCGAAGTATTTATAAGGCATTTCCATAATATCAAGCCAGGTGTCTACCTCACTAAGTGGGCTTCTCCCCTCAAAATCAAGATAATTCTCCGTGATATTACCAACATGATTAACCGTAGACTGGATAAACGGTCGTTCATCTGCTAGCAGTGTTTTCGATGTATAATCCGTAAAATCAGACACCGGAACATAGCTGTACGCATTTAACGTTTTCCCTTGACTCCGCAGTGTTCCTGATGCATATCCAACCACAGCCCCAGAATCCAGTCCTCCGCTTAAAGCAGCAGCCACCTGTCGATGCGTTCGCAAACGTGATCCAACAGCTTGACCAAATACCTCACGGAATGCTTCTATATATTCCCCGTCGGACTTGAGTTTTAGAGGCTCCACTTCGTCCCAACGATGGTATTGTTTTCGTTCAAGCCTTCCATCCCTGAAGCTGAGCGTATGAGCAGGGGGTAGTTGGCTCACTCCGCGATAGACGGTTGAATGGATATCTGCCGAGTCATGCATATCGGGAATGGCAAGAAATTCGGACAACCAGATTTCATCCAGTTCTTTATGTACACCTTCCAACTGCAGCAATGGATTCATTAAGGTACAGAAGGCAAACCGCTTACCATCATGCCGAAAATAAAAGGATCTCATGCCCGTAATATCTCTGGCAGCGAAGAGTCTGCGTTTGCGATCATCCCAGATTGCGAAGGCAAAATCACCGAGCAGCTTCTCGGCCACATGTTCATCCCACCGCTGATAGGCTCGCAGGATCAGTTCACTATCTGACAATCCAGCTAACTCCGCTCTCGATATGGACAGTTGATCTGCCAGCTGTTCCCGATTATCCAAAATGGCATCCGCTGTGATGGTCAGACCGCTCACTTCATCATACAAAGGCAAGTGCTCGCTGACCGATTCCGGGGTAATCCATTGGGCGTGGCAACTCAGAAAGGCTTCATTGCCTTTCCAGACCCCTGTTGTATCCGCTGGAACGTGGCCCAGACTGGCATATAGGCGCCAACTATCCTCCCATAACGCTTGCTGACCATCGGTATGAACAATTCCTGCTATAGCGCTCATGACTTTCCTCCCCGGAGTATCTTGCGCTGTGATGCCCAGGCGCTTATCTGGTTACCAAACGGAATCAAGGATTTGATACGCTGAATCTTGCTGTGAGCAGAGGCAAGCTGTACCTTCAATCGTTCCCGCTCATTGTACCCACGCTCCAGTCGATTATCGGCTGCACGCAGCGCGGCTTCCAACTGCCTGATCGTGGCCAGAGCGGCCAGTGTCGGGTCAGTCGCAGCCGGTTCATTCGCTGCTTGATTATCCCTGTTTCCATCTGGAGTATTGCTCGCTAGGTCTACAGGCTGCATCCGATAACCTTGCTGCCAGCTGCTGCCCGTTGCTTCGGAGAATTGACGCGTGAGCCTAGATATGACTTCCTCATCCGGGTCAGCTTCGTAACGTACACCCGTCCATTGCTCAGCTTCTTCGAGCTGTTCACTGTAGCCCATCCGATGAAACAGATCTGCGCCCATCACCCGGCAATACAATTCAACTTCCTGTGGATCGAGTATTTTTTTCCAGTTGTTAACAGAATCCTTATGAGCTTCCTGATGCGAAGATAGAAATGGATCGCCGACACCCATACTATAGAACATATTCGACTTTGTGCTATCCACAAAGCGTCCATATTGCTCTATCCCCTCTTCATATCCGATGCCAAGAAAAGCGCAGAGCTTTTCCATTTCGTCCCGAGGGTTGGAGACAAGTTGTTCGTACTGAACTTCATAGGCATTCACGTGTTTGTCCGCAAAATAATCATTCAAACGGAGCACACCCAGCGTGAGATCAACTGCTTTCATATTAAGGTTCGGACTCTGCAAGCTGCCAATCAGTTCGAACCCTTCTCCTGTATGGCGGTTTACCTTTTTGTAGGAAGCAGCTATGGCAAGGGGGTTACGCTGGAGATGAATGCGCTTGGACTGTGGAAACAGGCGATCAAGCCATTCCAGCATATAATAGTAACGAGGAGATTTATCTACGATGAAGTCTGCCCCGCTTCCCTCCAGAAATCCGTTATATATTTCAAGAGCAAAGCTTCTGCACGCCTTCTCAAAACCTTCGTCTGATACCATAGCGCTGTAAAACTGACGGATGATTGCACTTCCGCCATAGGGGCGGGAATCAGCCATCTTTAAATCTACAAGATTCATCAGAAACCACATCTCCTGTGTAGCAAATACACGGCTGTGATTTTGCAGCATCACGGTGGATAGCGAACTTCCACTGCGAGGTACACATAGGAGTAAGACAAGTCCGTTACCATGAACATCTACCAATGGCAGCCTCTCCTCTGTAAAATTAAAATAAGCATGACAGTTGGTATAGGTCTTTATATCAATACTCGCTAATATCCCCATACGAGAATAGGTAAAATGGATGATGTACTTTCGACAATCTTTAGATACGTTATGTATTCATGCTTTTACTCTATGATACAAAATGTATCATGTCAATCTTTTATTTTCACCTTTTCATAATATCTTTCTATCCACTCTATTCTGTTCTCTGTCGTTTAAGCACCTATACATATTCTATGATCGTCAACATTTGTAACTGTTGCATAAACAGGAAAAAGCTCCAGAGCAGTTTATGAATAAACAGGCCCACGGAGCTACTATTATTAATAATGAACATTAGTTATAAAAGTTAATAACCACTCATCCAGTTGATCTTGCCTCTGAGCCTTTCCCCGAAATGGGATGATGCTTCCAGCCCTGCTGCTCTTCTTCCTGATCTACCTGAATCGCATCCGACATGCCCTGCTGCACTTTAACCGTCAATAACACGGCAATCCCGGCTGCAAAAAAGAAAATTAGAGACAGAATTCCCCACCGGGTGGACCCTGTTAATTGGCCCACCCAACCAAATACGAACGGCCCAAAAATGGAAGAAAATTTGCCTGTAATATTCACAAATCCAAAATATTCTCCAGTTCTGCCAGCAGGCATCAAGTTACTGAACAAGGAGCGCGCTGTCGATTGACTTACTCCCTGCACTACGCCAACCAGGCCAGCGAGCAGATAAAAATGGATGGCTGATGTCATAAAATACCCCAAGATGACGATGCATATGTAAATGGACAAGCTTACCATCAACACCTGCTTCGCGCCCCAACGCTGTGCCCATGCCCCCAGCAGCAATGTGCAAGGGAACCCGATAAATTGGGTTAACAACAAGGCCAGCATTAGATCTGCTGTTCCGATCCCAATGCTTGTTCCATAGATCGTCGCCATCAGGATAATCGTGTTAATGCCGTCATTGAAAAACCAGAAAGCAACCAGCATGCGCATCAACTGGGGAAAACGCCGGATCTGGCGAAAGGTTTGGCCAAGTCTGCGTACACCCACACCGGCATATGCTTTCCATGACTTGGGCATATCCGGTGCTGCTGGACGGCGCGGCGCATGGCGAAATAACGGAATGGAGAACAACAGCCACCACAATGCAACGGAGATGAAAGCAAGTCTTGTTCCCGCAAGTGTACTTCCCATCCCAAACCACCCAGGCTGCTGAATCATCAGCATATTGACCGCAAGCAGCAATCCCCCACCAATATAACCATAGGCATAGCCTTTGGAGGAGACCATATCTCTTCGATCAGCTGATACCAGATCAGGCAGCATTGCATCATAGAACGTGTTACCACCCGCAAAACCGATCGTCGAAATAACCAGCAGTGCAGAAGCGAGCAGCCAGTCTCCCTCTCCAATGAAGCTGAATCCGAGTGTTGCAACGATGCCAATGATGGAGAATACTCGCAGAAAATCACCTTTACGTCCCGATAAATCCGCTAATGTCCCCAGCAAAGGAGTCAGCAGCGCTACACATAACATCCCGATGGAATGGGTGTATGCCAGATAGGATGCGGCGGTATCTGTATCCAGTGTAGCTGCAGCAACGGAAGCGTAGAAGACGGGAAGAACGGCTGCAAGTACCGTCGTCGCATAAGCCGAGTTGGCCCAATCATACATAATCCATGCCTTAACTGCCCGTTTATCCAAATGGTATCCTTCCTTTGCACACATCCCTCTCTGAGAGATGCCAAGTAAACACCTTGTCCCTATTGTAAAGGAAGTTCGTCACGCTTGTTCATCGTTTCTGTAAAAAAGTTCCGGACGATCTGTACAATTTTAGTTGATCCCGGAAGGGAAACTCGCGTAATTGTATCATTTTATCTACTCATGCATCACATATCGTCCCCGCCCGTGAATATACTTAATTACCGACAGGCCAAACTGTGCCGCGTAATCAATGGGGGGTGCCTACATGTCAAATTCACACCAGCCTTACTCGTTCGTCGTATCCCGGGAAGATTGGTCGCTTCACCGCAAAGGGTACCAGGACCAGCAACGCCATCAGCAAAAGGTTAAAGATGTCATCAAGCAGAATCTGCCTGATTTGATTACTGAAGAAAACATCATTATGTCCGACGGACAACAAATCATTAAGGTACCAATCCGCAGTCTGGATGAGTACCGTTTTGTGTATAACTACCAAAAGCAAAAACATGTGGGGCAGGGAGACGGTGATAGTCAGGTCGGGGATGTCATCGGTCGTGATCCCGCTTCGAAGAAGCCGGGCAAAGGTGAAAAGGCCGGAGATCAACCCGGGCATGACATTGTTGAAGCCGAGGTGAGCATCGAGGAATTGGAAGATATGCTTTTTGCGGAACTGGAGCTTCCGGATCTCAAGCAAAAAGACAAGGATCAGATTGAGACACATACAGTGGTATTCAACGATATTCGCAAAAAAGGCATGCAATCCAATATTGACAAGAAACGCACCATATTGGAGAACTTGCGCCGCAACGCCACTACCGGCAATCCGGGTATTCACCATATCAGTCCCGATGATCTGCGTTACAAGACGTGGGAAGATAAAATCATTCCACAGTCCAATGCAGTCATTATCGCCATGATGGACACTTCCGGGTCTATGGGCTCCTTTGAGAAATATTGCGCACGCAGCTTTTTCTTCTGGATGACCCGTTTCCTCCGCCGTCAGTATGAGAAGGTCGAGATTGTTTTCCTCGCCCATCATACCGAAGCCAAGGAAGTAACCGAGGAGGAATTCTTCACCCGCGGCGAAAGCGGAGGCACCATCTGCTCCTCTGTATATATGAAGGCACTGGAAATTATCGATAGCCGTTATCCGCCTTCCAGCTTCAACATCTACCCTTTCCACTTCTCGGACGGGGATAACCTGACCTCGGATAACGAGCGGTGTGTCAAGCTGATTGGTGAGCTGATGAAGCGCAGCAACATGTTTGGCTATGGCGAGGTGAATCAGTACAACCGCAGCAGCACACTCATGTCCGCCTATCGTCATATCAAGATCGATCAGTTCATGTATTATGTGATCAAAGAAAAAGGCGAAGTGTACAAAGCTTTGCGCAGCTTTTTCCAGAAGCGGGAAGGAGGCATCGTAAGATGACAGATGAAATCCGCGACCTTGAATACGCCATTGCCGAGATTATGGAAGTAGCCGATGGATTCGGCCTGGATTATTATCCGATGCGTTATGAAATATGCCCTGCCGATATCATCTATACCTTTGGCGCGTATGGTATGCCGACCCGGTTCAGCCACTGGAGCTTCGGGAAGACTTTTCATAAAATGAAGATGCAATATGATTTTGGACTCAGTAAAATTTATGAGCTCGTCATCAATTCCAACCCTTGTTACGCCTTCCTGCTGGATGGTAACTCGCTGATCCAGAACAAGCTTATTGTCGCACACGTGCTGGCTCACTGCGATTTTTTCAAAAACAATGCTCGCTTCTCCAAGTCGAATCGCAATATGGTGGAGAGCATGGCAGCGACCGCTGACCGGATCAGCAACTATGAGATGGAATATGGTACAGAGGCCGTTGAAGCATTCATTGATGCCGTTATTGCGATTCAGGAACATGTCGATCCACAGTTGATCAAACCCCGTCATTTGGACAAACAACGTTATATGGAGATGAAAATGCGGGAGCAGCGTGGAGAGAAAACGCCACGGCCCGAAGGTCGCTATGATGACTTGTGGTCCCTTGATGATATCCAGACCGAGGAAACACCTGCGGAGGGAATACAGGTGCATCACTTCCCGCCAGAACCGGAAAAGGATATTATGTGGTTTATCCAGGAATTCTCTGAAGTGTTGACCGATTGGCAGCGGGATATTATGAGTATGATGCGTGAGGAAATGCTCTATTTCTGGCCGCAGATGGAAACGAAGATTATGAATGAAGGCTGGGCTTCCTACTGGCATCAACGTATTATACGGGAGCTGGATCTGAACAGTGAGGATACGATTGAATTTGCTAAACTGAACTCTTCCGTCGTGCAGCCATCCAAGCAAAGTTTGAATCCCTACTATTTAGGGCTGAAAATATTCGAAGATATTGAACGTCGCTGGGATAACCCTTCCCGGGAAGAAAGAGAACGTTTTGGGCGTCAACCTGGGCAGGGTCGTGCCAAAATGTTTGAGGTGCGCGAATTCGATTCTGATACCTCCTTTATCCGCAATTACATGACCAAACAATTAACCGAAGACCTCGACCTCTATGTATTCGAGAAAAAGGGCCCGGACTGGAAAATTACCGACAAGTCCTGGCAAAACATACGGGATCAGCTTGTATTTTCACGCATCAACGGTGGTTCTCCGTACCTCGTCGTTCAGGACGCCGATTACCTGCGCACAGGAGAACTCGTGCTCAAGCATCAATATGAGGGTATCGAGCTGGATCTGAAATATATGGAACGGACCCTTCCTTATCTGTACCGCCTTTGGGGGCGTACCGTCCATGTGGAAACACGGGTGGAAGATAAACCGATCTGGTTCACCTATGATGGCAAGAAGCACCACCGCAAGTTTTTAACCTAAGAATACAAAAAAAGCGGCAAGTCCCTGACATATGGCGGGGACTTGCCGCTTGGCATTTTAGTGAACTTAGAGAATCGACGGAGCTCCATGCAGCCGCAGCGGCACAAAAAAGTCATGCTCCACTTCGCTTGCTGGCAATGGACGGCTGAAATAATATCCCTGAATTTCGTGGCAATCATTTTGCATCAGAATATCCAGCTGCCCTTTCGTCTCAATCCCTTCCGCGATCACTTCCATCTTCAGATTCTGAGCCATCGATATGATCGTGGCCACAATGGCCTGGTCACTTCGGCTCTCCGTAATATCCGTCACGAACGAACGATCAATCTTCAGCTTATGAATTGGAAAATGCTTCAAATAACTCAGCGAGCTATATCCTGTTCCGAAATCATCCAGGCTGATTTTGACCCCAAGCGCTGTAAGTTCATTCAGAATACCTGTGGATACGGATGCATCCATCATCATGCTCTCTGTAATCTCCAATTCAAGATAGCGGGCATCGAGCCCCGTCTCCGTAAGTGCGTTTTTGACCTGCTCCACCAGGTTGGATTGATGAAACTGCTGACTCGACAAGTTCACGGATACCGGAATGAGCGGTCCGCCACTGGCATGCCAAAGCTTCATCTGTCTGCACGCTTCACGCAGTGTCCAGTTCCCGATCTCATAGATCAAGCCTGTCTCCTCAGCTAGTGGAATGAACACATTTGGAGACAGAACACCCTTGTCCGGATGATTCCAGCGAATCAAGGCCTCTACGCCAATCATACGGCTGTCTTCGGTACGTATCTGAGGTTGATAATACAGGACCAGTTCATCCCGTTCCAGTGCTTTGCGCAAATACCCTTCCAGTTCTATTCGTTCATACAGCTCCGAATCCAGTTGGGCCGTAAAAAACTGAAAACCGTTCTTGCCGTTTTTCTTGACTTCATACATGGCCGAATCCGCATGCTTCAACAACGCATCCGCTCCAGTTCCATGGTACGGATACATCGCGATCCCAATACTGGCTGTGACGTAAAAGTCGTTTTCTTTTAACCGATAAGGTAGCTGAATCGCTCGAACAATCCGTTCTGCCAGTTCGGCCACCCGTTCTTCATTCCCCTGCTCATTCGTAACAACCAGTGTGAATTCATCGCCCCCCATACGAGCAAGCATGACATTATCCGTCGCATTTGGGTCTGAATCCTGGATTGCACTCATAATTCTACTGCTCACTTCTCGAAGAAACACATCTCCAATGGAATGTCCCAGGGAGTCATTAATCATTTTGAAACGGTCGATATCCATCACCATAACCGCAAATGAACTTCCTGTTACCCCAGAAGCCGCGATCGTACTCTCCAGCACATCATCCAGCTTGCGTCGATTGGGAAGCCCGGTCAGCGGATCATGCAGAGCCTGATGGCGGATGCTCTCCTGAGCCTGTTTCTCCTCGGTGACGTCTTTGATCAGAATGTGGCTTCCTTGATGTTTACCATCAATTAGAACAGGTACTACAGAGATACTTAGGTCAAGATGATTACCTTGAACGTTTTTCATTTTGCCCATGAAATGCTGCTGCTCACGGCTATGATCATCCCACACCACATGCTGCATTTCACTTGTCCAATAAATATCAATATGCTGTGAAATCTCATCAATAGAACGATGAATGATCTCTCTTTCCGGGTACCCTGTAATACGTGTGACTGCAGCATTAATTCCCTTGATAGCCCCTTGCTTATCTACCGAAATAATGGCATCTGAATGGTTTTCGTACAGGGCCTGATACCACTGTTCATTTTCATGAATCCGGCGATCCTTCTGAGATAGGCGCTGATTAATAAAGATTCCGAACAAGGTTAACCCCAAGGCAATAAAAGTACCCGCAGCGATCAGATATGCGAGAAGTGAAGGTTCAATCTGCATCCCCGAACCAGCCATTGCATCATGTGCATGATGAAATTGTGCTGCTGACATCCCTGTATAATGCATGCCCGAGATGCCCAGCCCCATAATGAGTCCGCTGCCCAGCTTGTACACCCATGTATAACGTGACTGATGCTGCCGGAAGAAAAACATGAGCCACAAGGCAGCAAATGAAGCTAAAGCTGCGATCAGGATGGATAAGACCACTATGCCTGGTTCATATGTGATGGTAACCGACATGGCCGCCATTCCGATGTAATGCATACTGCTAATGCCTGCGGTCATGAGAACTCCTGCGATCAGGAGCCTGCTTATTTTACCTGACTGCTGACCTGCAAGATTTAACGCCACACCAGATGCAATGATTGCAAGTAGAACGGATAGAAAGACCTCATCTGTGGAGTACGACACATGCATGGGAAGAACAAAGGCCAGCATGCCCACAAAATGCATGGACCAAATTCCCAAACCCATAGAGACTGCGCCGCAGGTAAGCCAGACATTTCGGGACATGCCTTTAGCCAGACTTACCCGGCCCGCAAGGTCAAGCGCTGCATAAGAAGCCAACGCTGCAATAATGTAAGATAAAATAACCAGTTCTAAGTTGTACGTTCCATGTAGGTGATCCACTCACTTTGTCCTTTCAACCGGGAAATGCCTTGTATGTATGCAAAATGTAAAAAAAAGCGAGTGCGCTGTCTGGATGACAGGCACTCCCTCCACATCATTTGTCTGGAGACCACCGACTTGTTATAAAGCCAAAGTCATACATCTTTAACCCGTTAATATGATGTATATAGTCTAAACGTCCCAGGCTTGAAAATCAACACTTTTTTCCAGATAAAACGAATGTTTAAAATCCCCAAATTCCCATTCACTATGCACCTTGGAGGTGTTTATCTCCCCCTTCATCCTTTCCTCGAATACCTTATTCGCCTTGAACCAGTTTCGCCTTCTTGCGAACTTCGTTGGTCATCGTCTGCTCATAGCCCTTCACATCGAGCTTATTGAATTCTTCCACATATTCATCCCAGACCTTGTTAAACTCAGTTGGACTGGAGAGGACCAGTTTAGGCATATATTTCTTTTGTAAATCCGTACGTTTCTGCCCATAGATATAGGCTGGGGAACCTTGATCAAAAGCAATGCTCCAAGCCGGGTACCATGGACGTTCATCCGGCGCAGCAAACAGTTGGGAGAACGTCTCTACACCATACTTTTCCAGAATAAGCTTATCTCCATCCGTATAAGAGAATTGGGCAACTTCGGGCTGACGCTCTACACCGACAGAATTACCGTCAGGCAGAGTCGATCCATTACCGTAACGCGGCCAGCTGTACTCAAAATATTTGAATCCGAATGATTGTCGGAACTCATCTGAGTCCGTTTTCCGGATCATTTCTGGTGAGCGCGTAAACCGCCCCTTGTCATCCACTTCGTAGGTTTCTCCTTCGATCCCCCAATTGGACAGAATCTGATTCTCATCCGTTAACAGGTTATCGAAGAATTGAATGATACGGACCGGGTCTTCCGCGCTTACGGTAATGCCAACCCCCCTGTTATTAACAAAGCTTGGTGGATCAGTATACTGATCCTTGGTGTTTGCGTTGTATACAATAGGCAGTGCCATATAACGCAAATCGTCGTTGCCCGCTTCCTTCAAATCGTTCATTTCCTGCCCGACCTGCCAGGCATAATCAAAGAATCCAAGCACTTTTCCACTGGTCACTTTCGCAAGATACTGGTCATAGTTGTCGACAAAGGAGGACTTATCGAACAGCCCCAATGAATTCATTTCATTCAGCTTCTGCATCCAGCGTTTGGTCTCTTCGGTCATCCCATAATCCCTGGCTTCCTGTGTCTGCGTATCCACCATAATGGCTCCATCATTCGGATAACCTGCAAGATGCATGGCCGGGTTAGTGATCGTAAAAAATTTATCATCATACGTCAATGACAGAAATCCAGTCAATCCTTCATCGTTGTGTTTGTCAGCGTATTGTTTAATCAGAGCCATGTATTCATCCAGTGTGGTGATCTTTGGATATCCAGCCTCCTTCAATACACGCCGCTGTATCCAGAAGGCCCCTTGATCCACATTGGGATTAGGCAGATAGTCTCCAACTACAGCGCTCATTGGCAGAAAATAAATGTTGCCGTCTTCCTCTTTCATCAGATTGTAGTACGGCTCATACACCCGTTTAATGTTCGGGCCATACTGATCAATCAGATCGTTGAGAGGAATAAATGCACCGGCAGCCACGATTTTGTCAATAGCCCCGTCAGGCACCATCACATCCGGGTATTTATTACTCGCAATCATCGTTCCGATTTTGGTATTAATATCACCCACAAGGTATTCAATTTTGAAATTAACCCCCGTTTGTTCCTCCAGCTTTTTACCGATTGTGGTTTCATTTGTATTGATATCCTTGCCTGAACCCGCTTTAAAATACGAGAATGTTACTTTCTCTGTGCTTACTTTGCCGTCTCCCCGTGCTCCGGCTTCCGGTTTAATCTCACTTCCTCCCCAGGAACAAGCCGTCACCATGGTTAAAGCTAATACTGCCGGCAGCCAGCGCTTCAGCATGTGATTAACCAATATGAACGCACCCTCCTTCTCCCTCCACTAATGTAAGCACTTTCATTATAAGGTGGATGACGAACTTTGTTTACCGGATAAACTATAGGTTTATGCCTTAGAATGTATAATGCATTGGCCATTTGATGAATCTTCAAGGGGTAACCCAATTTCCACACGTGTGCCTGCCCTGGCTGCACTATCGATCTGAATATGGAACCGGCTATCGTAGATCAGCTTCAGACGATAGATGACATTCTGTACACCTACGCGATCACCCATTGATTCTTCCGTTTCCACGTAAGAGAGTAGCTGATTTCTTTTGTCCTCTGTCATACCCACCCCGGAATCCTCCACCACACAGATCAGTTCTGTACCGGTTCGCCGAATACAAAGCCGAATTTCCCCACCTTCCTTCAGTGGTTCGATACCATGAATGCTGGCATTTTCAACAAAAGGTAACAATGTCATCTTGGGAATGGAACAATCCGCTGCCTCCGGGTCCAGATCAATTGTATAATTCAGCTTGTGACCGAAACGATATTTCTGGATTTCAAGAAAGCAGGTTACATATTCCAATTCTTCCCTTATGCTGACTTTATCCCGATTCCAGGTTAGGGCATTTCGGAAAATTTTAGCCATATGATAAATAATTCGTGCCGTCTCATCTTCATCTTTCATGAGACTTCGCATGCGGATGGTCTCTAGCGCGTTAAACAAAAAATGCGGATTAATCTGGCTCTGTAATGCATTTAATTGAGCATGCCGCCGCTGTAACTCCAAATTTTTATGTTGAATGTCTGCTACATAGACGTCGTTAATCAAACGATGGATCGTCATCGTCATGCGATTGAATTCGGCTGTCAGCTGCCCAATCTCGTCCGATGATTCCGGCTGTCTGATCGGTTCAAATCGCTGATGCTTCACTTTTTCCATGTGTTTCAGTATTCGTGCCAGCCTCACGTGGATTGTGCGTGTCATCCAGATAATGATCCAGGTCGGCAGAATCAGATTAATACAGGCCAGTACAACGACGAGGTGACTGGGTTTGCCCAATTCCTTGTAAATCTCGGATTCATCGAACACCCCATTGATGTTCCATCCCTCCATTTCACCGGACAACGGATAAGCCATTTCGAACTCTTTCTTACTTTGTTGTTCCATGACCTCACTATAATTCACGAGTTGACTGGTCCATGGGATACCCGAATCCGTCGAGTAGTCTATTTGTCCAGCCGGATTAATCAGATAGAGGTTGCCCTGTACGTTAAGATTGGTGAAAATCTGGCGAATCGTCGACGGCTTCAGATCCAGTCGTACAAACTTTTCCTTCCACCCGGGCAGAGCTTCATAATAGTTGAGTTTACGTAAAATGCTGAACGTCTGCCGGTTCCCTTCAGGACCGGATCTCATCAGAAGGGGGGCGGAATGTTCACTGTTTGCCAGCAGCCTGTATGGCTCGGACTGTCGAACCTCCTCGGTCAGAAACTCAACTCCCCCGGAAGGCAGTACACTTTTGTTATCCACATATATCGTCAAGCCTTGGAGGGAGCGGTAGCCGGAGTAGTAGGTATTCAGGATTTTGCGAAGATAAGAATCGTAGGCTTCGATATACTGAACCGAATTGGTGTAATTCACATCCAGCATGTCATTTAATATACTGTCCGTATAAAAGCTTGAGGAAAAATCGGCCGCATTGCGAATCTCCCCCATAAATTGACTGCGAATCTGTTCCATTCCTTTGGAGAGATCGGCCATTCGCTGGGATTTTACGTTCGCTATAGTTACCTGATAGAAAATAACATTGGTGAGAATAACGGGTACGAGTACAAAGAAGAGGTATAAAATCAGCATTTTATCCCGTAGCCGAATATTATTAAAAAAGTTGAGCTTCACGCTTTCATCTCCCTATCCTTCATCCATGATGCGATTTCGATATTCTGTAGGAGCGCATGATTCCGTTTTCTCAAATTGAGTTGCGAAATAATCACTGCTTCCGAACCCAACCCTCTCGGCGATTTCATATACTCGCATATCCGTCTGACGCAGCAGCTTCTTGGCTTCCTCCATCCGCAGCTGAAGCAGGAAGTCGTTAAAATACACACCATACACCTTGCGGAAGCGTTGCCCCAAATAGACTGGATTCATGTAAAACTCGGAGGCAATACTTCTCAAACTGATATTGCTTCTGTAGTTGGCTTCAATATAATTTTTGATTTTTGTCATGGCACCCCTGTGATTGTACTGACGCTGTTCTGCCAACTTCCGCGCTGAATCCAGCATGAACACCGTCAACAGCTGCCTGGCCTCAGCCAATGTTCCTCGCTCCGCTTGCCAAGCCAGTATTGGTTTGAACGACGGTATCTCTTTCACATTCGCCTCAGCCGACTTCAGAATCGATAGTACAGCCGAGATGAGTTGATGGATTGCCGACGTCACTGCAACAGGAGCGTAATTGGCAGTTCTCATGCCGGTGAACCATTCACCTACTGCATGCTCCAACGCCTTAACACGTTGTTCCTCCATAAGTGTCAGGAGCTCCTGCTCCTTTTCATGATCGGTATGCACCCACTGTACAGGCTCATGCTGCATGTCATCATACAGGACGATCCCGCTCTTCTCTGAAATAAATTTATAGGAAATAGCATTAAGTGCGGTCTGATAGGCATGTCCAATGAGTAAAGGTTCATAACAAACCTTACCGATATATATGCTTACAAAGTCATGGCTCGTTTCGGCGAAGCAGGATTGCATTTGTGCGGCAATCACATGAAGATTCATTGAATAGGGACGTAGATGTTCCGCAGTTAACAGAACTCCGATACGTCCGCCGTGCTCTTTTACATGCAGATATGCGCGATTTGGATACATCTTTTCAAGAACAGACTGCACAATCCGGCCAAAATTTTCTCCCTTCCCGGCTTCCACGCTCTCCTCTTGAGCATTATCCGAAACCCGGAAATGTGGCGTGTTATTCTCAAACAGCAGATATGCCAGCGGATCGTCAGCACGGGTACCCGTCAGTTCAATCCACTGTTCAACCGTTTCCAAATCCGATTCGCCATAAAGAAACTGATTAAGTAATCTGACGTATTCCTGCTCACGTCGGGTTTGTTCAGCATGCTTGCGCCGATTCAACTCCTCCGCCAGCTTGTGTAAAGTACCCTCCAGTTCAATCTCATCAATTGGCTTCAAAATATAATCCTGTACTCCGTACCTCACAGCCTGCTGGGCGTAAGCAAAATCATTATATCCGCTCACGATGATAAAATACGGCTGTTTGCCCTTGGTCAGAACCTGCCCATCAGGCTCAACCGTACGCCGGATCAATTCCAGTCCATCCGTCTCCGGCATGCGTATATCCGTAATGACAACGTCAGGCTGCAGCTCTTCGATCCGGGTACAAGCCTCATCCCCATCATTCGCCTCTCCAACCACTTCAAAGCCGCATGCTTCCCAGCGGATCAGTTTTCGAAGTCCTTTGCGTGCGTATACTTCATCATCAACCAGCAGTACACGATGCATGCCCATCACCCTTCCGATTGAATTACAATTGCAGTGTCCATATATTCATCGGCAAAAAAAGAAAGCGATTACATAAAATTTTGTATTATTCTTCCTTTATTGTTAAGGTCTGTACTGCAAAAAGTCAACAGCTTTTCCTGCCAGCTATTCACAATAACTTCTGATATCCGTTATTTCTTAAAATGAAATAGCATACCAAAAAAGCACAACCGATAGGCTGTGCTGGTTTGAAGACCTTTACGCTTGCACAGGTGCAGTCGTTTGGCGAATCACCAGATTGGATGGCTCCGTAACGACTGGAGGAGTGTATGCAGGATTCTCAATCATGGCGATCAGATATTCAATGGACTTGATCCCAATGGAATGAATATTTTGATTAATCGTGGTCAAGCCCGGTTTGAACACTTCCGCATAGTACGTGTTATCAAATCCGACAACAGATATATCTTCTGGCACCCGTAAACCATGCTTCTCAATTTCGTGGATTGCTCCAAAAGCAGACATGTCTGAAGCACAGACAATCCCCGTAGGCTGGTCCTTCAATGCAAGCAACCGGCGAGCTGCCTTACTGCCACCATCGAAAGAATAGTCACAGACCTCCAGATAAACCGTTGAATATGGAATGCCGCAGACTCGCAAGCCTTCCCGATATCCATCCAGTCGAAGATTCGCTACAGCAGGCCCAAGTGTGCCTGAAATATAAGCAATTTTCTGGTGCCCCAGTTCATGCAAATGCTTCACACTCATGGCAATGGCATTGGCATTGTCCGTCGTTATGTATCCTGCCCGCTTGCCAAACAAGTCGGTGTCAATAAACATCGTCGGAATCTCCGCAGTAACCAATTCCTGAATACTCTTGTTGTCTCTTCCTTCCCCGAATACAACAACGCCATCCACATTTCGGCTGCGGCAATGTTTAATAAACGAGTATGTTGGATCATCGAAACGTGTAGATAAGCGAACAAGATCGTATCCGCTGTTCTCCAGTGCTGTTTTGATTCCTTCCAGCAGTTCCGATACAAACGGATTGGTAAAAGGCACCGTCAACAATACACCTACCGTCCAGGAACGGCGTTTTACAAGTCCACGTGCAACAACATTCGGTTGATATTTTAATAGTTCGATGGCTATATTGACTTTTTTGCGAGTTTTGTCACTTACATCGGGATAATCGTTCAGCACTTTGGAAACGGTTGCAACAGATACGCCCGCCTCTTTGGCCACATCATGGATAGAAGCCACCTGATCACCTCAACCTCTTTCAAATCCCCTGTCTCCGGCTGCATTCACTATAACATCGGCAGGTTTGTCTACCCATTATAGCTTAAAACAGCCAGAAACGGTATCACAGCTTCCGGCCGATATTACCGCCTATTCTTGATGATCCAATTTCCTTAGATCAAGTGCCAGTTTCTCCATAGTGGTAGCAAAAACCGCAAGCTCTTCTGAACGGGATGCCTGACGCCTTGCTCCCGAAGCCATGTGCTCCGACTCCTGTTGAACACTGCCCAGCTTCTTCATGATCTGTGCCAGATTCGACTGGATTTTGCCTTGGGCCTCACGGGAACTAGCCGCAAGCTTGCGAACCTCACTGGCAACCACCTCAAATCCCCGGCCAAATTCTCCTGCATGTGCAGCTTCAATGGCGGCATTCAGGCCTACGAGATGACTCTGATCCGAGATTTCACGAATGATCTCACCCATTTTGCCAATCTGATGAATTTCCTTCGTCAGCTCTTCCAATAATCCATTTGCCTGATCCTGAGAGGCAGCCGTTTCCCTGGCCACATCCGAGATCGCCTTAGCATTTTCATTCAATTCACTAATCATGCCCGTCAACTGCTGGGTAATCTGCGTGATTGCCAGCAACGTATGCTGCTGATCTTCAGCGAGTTGATTTAGTTTTTCCTTTTCCTTCTTCTCGTAAGCCTCCAATACAAGCTGTGAATCGAGGTTGAACATTTTACTAAGGGCCTGGATGATCAGATGCCAATGTTCAGGAATGACTTGCTGAAATATGCTTGTGGCAATATCGAGGTAAACCATATATGTACCCAGATAATAATCTTCGGACAAACCAATACGGGAATGGACGAGTCCAATCGCAATGCGCTGTTCAATGTATGCATCATCAACTACACCATCGGTCATGGATAACCAGTATTGCTTTTGCGTTTCCTTCAAACGGTCGATGGAGGAGAAGCGGGCAATCAGATCGACCAAATTCGGATAATTTCCCACATGATTGTAGAAGTGGTCCACCACCTCGTCAACGACTTTCTCAAAAGCAGGTCGATGATCAGCAAGCAATTGCAGATCTCCGGCGGTCAATCCAATATAATCAAGTTGTTGTTGTCTTGCTATAGCAATACTCATACCTAGTTCTGTCAGCTCCTTAATAACCACAAAAAATAATAAATTGTAAATATCTGTTTACCGATTATAGACTAAATGACCTAATTTTACATATACCATTAGAACTAATTTGTCATGAAATTGACCTTCTTTGTCAGTTTATTAGTCCTTAATATGCATCTAACGATATAAAAAGGCCCCTGACCCTGCTGTGAAGGAGCCTCACAGCAGGCGTCAGGAGCCTGATCCGGAATGGTTCGTTGCAGATTAGCGATTCAATAGACTGCCCACATAACGGAGCAGTTCATTCGCGCTGGCTGCGGTATAGCCATGTTCTTCGATCAACCGTTTAATTACTTCGTTCATTCGTTTTAGCTGCGTTGCATCTGGTGTCTTGGTTGAAGTAGTAATCTTCACAATATCCTTCAAGTCAGCGAACAATTTCTTTTCAATCGCTTCACGCAAACGATCATGACTGCTGTATTCGAACTTCCGTTCCTTGCGGGAATAAGCCGAGATGCGGATCAATATCTCTTCCCTGAACGCCTTTTTGGCATTCTCGGAAATACCGATCTGCTCCTCAATTGAACGCATCAAGCGCTCATCCGGGTCCATCTCCTCATCCGTCAATGGATCACGAATTTTGGACCAGTTGCAGAATGCCTCGATATTATCCAGGTAATTTTCGAACAGTGTTCTGGCCGACTCTTCAAACGAGTAGACAAATGCTTTCTGCACTTCCTTCTTCGCCAGCTCATCATACTCTTTCCGAGCCAACGCAATAAAATTCAGATAACGCTCGCGTTCCTCTTTTGAAATCGAAGCATGTTGATCCAAACCATCCTTGATCGCCCGGAGAATATCCAACGCGTTAATGCACTGAAGGTTTTGCTTAATCAAAGCACTGGATATCCGGTTGATGACATAACGCGGATCAATGCCCGACATGCCTTCATCCAAATATTCATTTTGCATCTCACGCAGATCGGCTTCTTTGTACCCTTCAACTTCTTCACCGTCATACATCCGCATTTTTTTGACCAGATCCATGCCTTGTTTCTTCGTTTCTTTCAAGCGGGTAAGTATGGAGAAAATGGCTGCAGTCCGCAAGGCATGCGGTGCAATATGGACATGCTTCATATCACTTTGCTGAATGAGCTTGCCGTAAATCTTCTCTTCCTCGGAGACCTTCAGGTTGTAGGGAATCGGCATGACGATCATCCGGGATTGCAAGGCTTCATTCTTTTTGTTGGAAATAAATGATTTGTACTCGGATTCATTCGTATGCGCCACAATCATTTCATCCGCACTGATCAAGGCAAATCGGCCTGCTTTAAAATTACCTTCCTGCGTCAGCGATAACAGGTTCCACAGAAACTTCTCATCACATTTCAGCATCTCCTGAAATTCCATCAATCCACGGTTGGCCTTGTTCAATTCGCCGTCAAAACGATAGGCGCGCGGATCGGATTCGGAGCCGAATTCGGTTATGGTTGAGAAGTCGATACTTCCCGTCAGATCGGCAATATCCTGGGATTTCGGATCAGATGGGCTGAATGTTCCGATTCCCACCCGGTTATCCTCGGAAATAATGACCCGTTCTACCCTCACCTTGCTGATATCACCGCCATATTCGGTCCGAAGACGCATCTGGCAGGATGGGCAAAGATTGCCCTCAATGCGGACACCGATCTCCTTTTCCACTTCGGGACGAAGCTCCAGCGGAATCAGATGCAGGGGCTCCTCATGCATTGGGCATCCTTCAATGGCGTATACAGCACCCTTCTCTGTACGGGAAAATTGCTCAAGGCCACGTTTCAGCAGCGTTACCAGTGTGGATTTACCTCCACTGACCGGACCCATAAGCAGCAGAATCCGTTTACGAACATCCAGACGGCGCGCTGCCGAGTGGAAATATTCTTCCACCAGCTTTTCAATGGACCGATCCAGCCCAAAAATCTCCTGTTCAAAAAACTTGTACCGTTTGTGCCCCCCAACTTCTTCCACGCCAAATGATTCAATCATCTGGTACACTCGTGCGTGAGCCGTCATTGCCGGAGTCGGGTCCTCTCTCAGCAGTGCAATATAATCTTCAAATGTCCCGTTCCATGATAAACGGTCACTTTCTGCCCGATGTTCCGCAACGCGTTCAAAAATATTCATGCTTGGTACCTCCCATGGCTCCTTTAGTGTGATTGTCAACCATTCCGAATGGTATGAAGAAATCAATAGAATTACGGCTTGTGCTTGAATACCAATCTTGCGGTCCGGATTAGTCCCGCCACCCTCTGTCCAAACATCATGTATTGTTGTGAAAAGTGTATTACATACCTATGCGGCAAATCGGATAAGTTGACCTCTTTTTTTCAATCCGTAGGTCTTAATTTAGGCCTTCCCTGTTCTATCAGACATCTTGTGCGCTCAGAAAAAAAAGAACGGATATGATATAATGAAGGTTCTAAATTCAGAAAACGGAACAATAGATGGCCAGAGACGAGCCACTTCAGGGAAGGAGCAGAAACGATGGCAGTAAAGTATGAAACCGAGTTATATTCGCCTGTAAAGGCTTTTTTCGAACGACGCGGCTACGACGTGAAAGCTGAAGTCAAAAATTGTGACCTGGTTGGGGTCAGATCGGATCAGAATGAACCACTCATTGTGGAGATGAAAAAAACATTTAATCTGTCTCTGCTGCTGCAGGGAATGCAGCGCCTGAAGCTTAGCCCCTTCGTGTATCTGGCTGTTGAGCGGAATCGCAGCAAGCGTGGTGCGGTGAATCAGCGCTGGGGCGAATTGACCACCCTATGCAGACAGCTTGGACTGGGGCTTATCACCGTCACGTTCTACAAAACCAAATCACCTCTGATTGATGTACTGTGCGAACCTGCTGCCCAAGTTCATATGCCTGGTAACAGCACCGGTGTACGTAAGGGCGGTATCCGGCGGCAACGATTGCTGAAGGAATTCGACGAGCGCAGTGGTGACTACAACACGGGAGGAAGCACGCGCAGGCAACTGGTCACCGCTTACAGGGAAAAAGCATTACGCGTAGCTTCCGCCCTTCGTGCTCAGGGAGAAGCCTCCCCCGCCTCCATCAGTAAACAGACAAGTGTGGGTTCTGCTGCGGCCATTTTGCAAAAAAATTATTATGGCTGGTTCGAGCGGTTATCCCGTGGACGATATGTGCTGACGGTTAAGGGCGTGCAGGCACTGACTGAGCATGCTCACATGCTTGAGGATAATGATATGATTGAACGGAGTATAAATGAACTAGAAATGGATTTTTCCCTCATTCAAGATAAAGATATTGAACTGGAGCATATTGCGGAAGTAGCGGAGCCCTACCTGATTCATGCAAAGGATGACTAAGGCAGCAGACAGCTTAACTTTATGTCAAATGCAGATGCACATGTAGAAAAGCCCATCATCTCCATTGGAAATGATGGGCTTTTTCGTGTTTCTATATATTGGCTATTAGAAGCTTGCTGCTACTTCGGAAGCCAATTTCAGACCTGCTGCTACGATCTCTTGGGAACGGTCAGGTGAAGCATTGTGGCCTTCAACGATAACCAGTTCAGGGTTTTGGATACCCCAGAAGTTCAGTACATTTGTTACATATTTCACGGACATTTCAGCGGAAGCCATAGGCTCTACGGAGTAAACTCCGCCACGTGCGTTCAACAATGCCACTTTTTTGTCGCCTACCAGACCTACAGGGCCTTCAGCAGTGTATTTGAACATTTTGCCAGCTTGGCTCAGGTAGGAAATGTAGTTCACCAGTGGTGCTGGAACAGTGAAGTTCCACAGTGGGAATGCAAATACTACTTTGTCTGCTGCCAAGAATTGATCTTGCAATTGTGCCGCAAGTGCTGCTGCTTTTTGCTCTTCTGCAGTTGCTTCGATACCGTTAGCGGCTTTGTATCCACCTGTAATTACAGTGTTGCCGTAGTAAGGAATATCTGTATTGTAGAGATCCAGTTCGGTAACAGTGTCACCAGGGTGGGATTCTTTGTATGCGCTCAAAAATGCATCGTACAATTGTACGCTGACTGCTTGATCTGCAGGACGGTCGTTTGCTTTGACAAATAAAATGTTAGACATGTTCGTTCCCCCGTTAGTTAAAATATATGAGTGCTTCTCCTGAACTTGCAATGAATGCAGCTTATATAAAGAAAACAACAACTCATTAATACATATTATATATAAAAATGTTAGTGGATGCAATAACGTAATTACTTTGGGGGTAACCTATTTGCTTCCAAATCCAATGCCTGGAACTTCTGCTGTCCAATGTTCCAGGCATGAATTTGACTATACATTCTTTCTTTTCTATATCCGGTTTAGCTCCGGGCTGTAAACTCTGTTATGGACTCACTGATCAGATTCATGCCAAGAAGCAACTCATCCCGGCCGGGATGGCTGAAGTTTAATCGAATGTACCGATGATCCTGTTCACCCGTAGAACAGAGGGAACCTGGAAGAAAGGACACCCCTTTTAACAGAGCTGCTTTGAGCAGAGCTCCGCTGTCCAATCCATCCGGCAGCTGTACCCACAGATACATTCCTCCTTCAGGAATGCTGTATTGGCTCCCTTTCCAACCCGGACGCTTCAATAATTCGAGCATAAGCTTGAGCCTGGTCTTATACTCCTTGTTCAGCATGGAGAGGTGATCACTCCACTTAAAAGGAGAATGCGCGAGCAGTTGATACAACAATCGCTGATTCATGGGACTGGACTGTCCATCTGCTATCCGTTTCACTGAAGCCATAGCCTGGATCAAGGCCGGATGTCCGGCAGCCCAACCTGTGCGCAGGGCAGGTGCTACCGTTTTGCTAAACGAACCAATGTAGAGAACATGTCCACCCTGATCCGCTGTATCCAGCGCAAAGAGGGAAGGATACTTCCTGTAAAAGTCCCCCGGCTCCAGTCCATCGAAATGAAGTTCGCCATAGGAGTCATCCTCCACGAGCAGCACTCCGTAGCGTGAACACAAATCAAGCACAGCCTCACGCCGTTCCATACTCCACAACACGCCGGTTGGATTGGAAAAACTGGGTGCAGCAAAAAGCAGCTTCGGTCTAACCTGCTGCATGTGATGCTCCAAAAGGTCGGGCAAAATGCCATCCCCATCGCCTGTGACGGGTACGATTTTGGCGCCTTGCATCTCCAGAACCTCGAGACAGCCTGGAGAGGTAGGATGCTCGACCAGTACGGAATCTCCAGGCTCAAGCAGCAAACGCATCACAAGATCGATGGCCTGCTGGGTCCCTGTGGTCAATAGAATCTGCTCCGGGACTGTACGTATGCCCTTGCGAGCATTCCAATCGTTGTCCAACCATTCTCTCAACGGTCTGTACCCTGCCGGCTCGCCATACTGCAATGCGGAGGGTCCGGAACTAAATACAGACACCGCTGCTTCTTCCAGCAGTTTGAATGGAAACAGCTCCTCCGCAGGCAGTTCTTCTGCCAGTGAAATGAAATAATCCCGGCCAGACATCTCACGAATGTCCCTCAGCGGTGATGTCAAAAGCCTGTTTGTACGGGAGGCGAAGAAATATTTCATCGGTCCGTTCCCCTTTCATCCCTAATCCGAACTGTGCTCGCAGTCCGTAGCCCCTAAAACCTATTCCTGTTGAACACTGAATATGACCAGACCGGACACATGACAAGTCATCGTACATAGGGATTTATGGAACCATGCTCGTCAGGAAACGGTTTTGGTCTGCCTCGCATATAAAGCGTAACGTTCAATCGCCTGTGCCCTGCTGCTTACATCCAGCTTGACGTATATTTTACGCAGGTAATTATCAATCGAACGTCTGCTAACGTTAATCTCACTGGCTATTTTATCATAGGTTACGCCCTGAACAATTCTTTCCATGATAAAAGTTTCGGTTTCTGTTAATTCAACAATAAGTTCTTCTGCCGGAGATTCGACGGGCTGAGCCCATTCCGAACTGGCTAACCAGGATAGAGGAATGGATACACATCCCTCACGCAGCCCGGATATCAAATGAATCAGCTGGCTAGGGGAAGCCTGTTTGGACAGCATGCCACTTGCACCAAGACTGATTAGATGACGAAATAATTTTACATTGTCCTCGTCCGTTAGAATAATGATGTGACTATGAGCCGACAGATTTTTCATTTGGGATATATACTGATCCGCCTGGCCCTCAGGAAGCCGATAATCCATCAAAATCAGATCGGGCTGGTGAATGTTCACCAGTTCAAGACCTTCGGACCCAGTCGAAGTCATCCCCCGTACCAACAGATCCTGCTGTTCTTCCAAAATCAATTTCGTACC
This sequence comes from Paenibacillus sp. FSL W7-1088, assembly GCF_037969855.1. Taxonomy (NCBI): domain Bacteria; kingdom Bacillati; phylum Bacillota; class Bacilli; order Caryophanales; family Paenibacillaceae; genus Paenibacillus; species Paenibacillus sp. FSL W7-1088. Next base: position 2,119,498 of record NZ_CP150216.1, on the reverse strand, counting down.
CAGCATGCTGGTGGGGTGGATATCTACGATGACCACCTGCCATACTTTTTTCATTGTTGTTCCCCCTGTTATGTATTGGACAAATTCCTTTTCCACCATCAGCCATGATGATGCCTCTACCCTTGCGACAGTCCGTGTATAGAAGAAGTAAAAGTCGGATAATGTCGAAAAATAGAAAAAACACTTGATGCAGCTGTAAGAACAGCTCTATTACTACTGTATTTTGCTGTCGTCACATCAGGACTTTTGTCTTCCCAAGTGAAGAAAGATCAAAATATAGTATAAATTTCCTGCATTTCTATCTAAAAAAGTCGAAAAACTTGCCCAAAGTTCCTACTTATTGCATCTATAAGAAATTGTATCCTAGGACTTCCTTCCGATGCAATCTCTTTTTATCCTATTACTCAAAGAATTTCATTTTTGCGTAATCAATAGGGGCGTGATAGAATGAGGACTGGAAAATTTTTTGTACCTATAAATAACCAGGAGTGATGATATGAAACCTTCTGTCCAACCTTCTGACATCCATCACACCCGGAGCGCCAAAGGTAAGGCCGGATCTTCAGTCAAGCTGTTTCTGGTCATGTGGATTGTTCTCATTGCACTTGGAGTACTCGGAACCTACTATTATAGTAACCACCTCCAGCAGCAGATGATTAATCAGCTTCAGACCCATAATCAACAGCAGATTGCAGCGCTCAAAGCCGACTACGAAAAGCAGCTAACAACGATATCCAAGGAAGTAGCCGACCTTCAGGGCCAGGTGCAGTCCTTTAATGAATTGCTGACTTTCACCAAGGATAATGCAAACGATAAAACCGACAACAGCAACAAATTGTATACCCAGCTGAGCGAAGTCAAAAAACAACTGGAGACACTCCAGAAAAAGATGGACCTGCTCAAATGATTACACCTGTAAAAAAGGTTAATCGTTTATTTATGCTTGCACTTGCTCCTTTTGTTGGATTGATGTTATGCATGCTGCTGATTCGTCCTCCGCTTGAACCCGGAGATTTCATTGATTCCGGTCTGGCTGAAGAGACCATTACACCCCAGACCCAGGCAATAAGCCAGGAGCTTGCAGGGGCAAAAGAAGCTGCTGTTCAGACTTCTTCTTCTATTAAAAGAACAACACAGCTGTACAAGCAGACAACGAGCACGATGACGACGCTTGTGCAGAAGGCTACGGTTCAAGCCGCTCGCCCGGAAACGATCTATAATCAACGAATCACATCCAAGCTGGGCGTTCCGTTTGAGCGGATAGACAGTGATCGACTTACGCTCGAACTCTATAGGGTTAACCCAGGCACCTACAAGGGCTATGCGATGAAAATCAAGCTAAAAGATCCCACGGCCATGAAGATGGCTCTGGACAGCGAGCCAGGCCGATCTGAGACAACCATGCAGGCGGTTAAGCGCAGCGGTGCCATTGCCGGAATTAATGCAGGAGGATTCGCCGACAGCGGCGGCAAACGGTATCCATTGAGTACAACCGTTATGGACGGCAAGTATGTGAATGGTTTTCAGGCCAGCTTTAAGGATCTGTTTTTTGTAGGTCTTGATCATACCGGTAAGCTGGTAGGCGGCAAATTTTTCGACAAAGGTTCCCTGGATCGCCTACAACCACAATTTGGAGCTACATTCGTACCTGTGCTCTTGCAGAATGGACAAAAAACGGTCATACCGGCCAAATGGAAAATGTCACCCAAGCGAGCCCCACGTACCGTAATCGGCAACTACAAGGACGATCAATTGTTGATTATCGTTGTTGACGGGTATAACGAAGCCGGCAGCTCAGGAGCCACCCTGGAAGAGCTGCAAGGACGGTTGTACAAGCTTGGCGTCGTGGACGCTTATAATCTGGATGGCGGCGGATCGTCCTCACTCATCGTGAATAACCGGGTTGTGAATAACCCTTCGGACGGGAACCTCCGACCGGTACCTACTCACTTTTTATTTTACAAATGATGGAGTGAAGCATTCCTTTTCTTCCTATAATGGTTATAATAGAAGTAAAGATTGTGCAGGAGGTGCTATGGTATGTCATTTTCACTGACATTTTGGATTATTGCAATTGTATTGGCTCTCTTCCTTACAGGCATTCTCACTTCATCCTACAACAATGACAAAACCAAGGGCCTATAAGGGCCAAGCCTCTCCTGGTGAGAGGTTTTTTCATTTTATAATGGGTCAAATAAACAAGCTAAACAAGAGACAAGGCTTAAAAGAATGCTTCAATTCTTCTAAGCCTTGTCTCTTGCTGTACAGTCGTCGTTCGACACAACATCCATGAAATGAAGAGGGGGCAGCATCGTCAATAGCTAACCGCCTTTTCACCCTGGGTTTGTGCAATATATGCTGACTGAACCTGGCTGTTTACCGACCCGCCCTCTACCAGTGTCACGTAAATGCGTTCATGATCGACAGGCTCTCCGGCAATAATCTTGATTAATTGTTCGGCTGCAAGTGCGCCCCATTTTCGTTTGGAATAATCAATTGTGACCAGTCTCGGCTGCACATATTTGCTAAGTTCAATATTATCGAATCCGATAATATCAATCTCCTGACCAATGTTTAACTCGCTATCAGCGAGCCGATCACACATCCCAATCGCCATCTCGTCATTAAGACAAAACACCCCTACCGGTTGAGTATATTCCTGAATAATACGTTCAGCTGCCCGTTCTCCGCCACTCTTCTCGAAATCTCCGGTGATCTCAATCCATTCCACATTCGCTGCCCGCTCCGATACTTGCCTCACAGCCTTCAACCGCTGAGCCGAATCAAATGAGCCTTCCGGACCTGTCACGACATAGATCTTCGTGTGCCCCTGTTCGATCAAATGCTCCATTGCAAGGGTTGCTCCTGCCTTGTTATCCAGCAGAACCTGATTAATATTGGGGTGATCCAGTTCCCGGTCAAGCACAACAATCTTGTGTCCTCTGTCTGCATATTGCAAGAGTTCCTTGCTCGCAAATGTATGATCCAGAATGACAGCACCATCAATCATTCGCTCCGGAAGCATTCGATGAGATTGTTTCCCGCTGCACACAATCAGGTCGTACCCTTGCGCGTTGCATACAGACTTCATGCCACTAAGCAAGTCTCCATATACATCCCCGCTAAAATCCGTCAGAAATACACCCAGAATTTTGGATTCTCTCTTCTTCAATGTTCTGGCAGCAGCATTGGGAACATAGTTCAGCTCTTTGGCGATAGCCAAAATTTTGGAACGGGTCTCATCTGTCACTTTGTTGCTGCCGTTCAGAGCATATGACACGGTAGAGATCGAAACTCCCGCCTGTTTGGCGATATCCTTGATACTGACCACATTCTTCGCTCCCCTGTGATGTTCATCAGGCCCTTCGAAATCGAAGGACCTGACATCTTAGATATTTATACTTGATAAAATGGACTACCGTTTACACGATTAACTGTAAATCTCAATCACGTTATTCTCGCTCAGGCTCTGTTCAAGAGCCGTGCGCGAAATACGCAGTCCACCAAGACGATAAGGTTGTTGCAATCTTGTCGCATCCATCTCCTTGCCATTCAGCACAATACGTTGTACGGCCTCACCGCTGAGATGATAAACGAAGGTTACTTTTTGGCCAGCAAATTGGAAATCAAAATGCAAGCCATCCAAGCTGACTGGCAGCACAGGGTCCAGAACCAGATCTTCTTCCTCCTGACGAATACCCAAGGCGTTCGAAATGAGCTGATTCATGTAGATTCCCGGTCCACTGGAGTAAATTCTCCAGCCGCCCTTCACCTGCACATCTCCGGTGCGAAGCTTATCGAATTTTTCCTGCGCTGCATAACGGTTGTTGAATTTTCCGTCAGAGCTGCTGAAATAGGCATTACTTTGACGCAAATCTGCGTTCGGAACAGCTTCCTGAATACCCACTGGATTGATAATGCCGAGGCCATTCCAGACCTCATCCGGGTTGCCCAGCTTCGCCATGGCTTCAATATAGCGGATGTGAGCATGAACATATTGCAAGCCCACTTCACGTCCAAAGTTGGATGCCTGCTCCGCACGTTTGAAATGCGTGCTGACGCCGCCATCATACTGTGCTGGACGATTCATCAATCGGACACCATCCGGGCAGTACAGCTTTTCCTTGATCAGTTCATAATGGGATTGAGCTTGTTCAGGCTCCAGCAACTCGGCAATCATGCTGCGTGTCATTGGCAGCAAACGGTACTGAATACCTGTCTCGCTGTCATCTGGATGCAGCATGCGCTTCGCTTGTGCCGGATCTTCCATATATACAAAGCCTGGAATCACATCGGTATCCAGCATGTACTTGCTGAAGTCCCTTTTCACACCCGCTGCCATATCGCTTAACTCGGAAGAAAGCTCCGGTTTCACAGGCGCAATCGCTCTGGATAGCTGCTTCAACGTTTGATAGGTGAGCGCCACAGTCCAGCTGCTGACCATATATTGCTTCAATTGAGCATTGGCAGGCTGTAATGTATCGTCCCAGTCCCCGTCACCATATGAAGAGAGGAATGTATCATGCAGGAAATGACTGCGAATATACTCCAGTTCTTTCTGGGCATGCTCCAGCACGCTGGCTGTCTGACCAGTAAAGTCAAAACCATGTTTGACGGTATAAGGCACTTCTTCACTCAGAATCGAATAATCCTTGGTAGCAATCAGATAATCACTTAGCACTTTAAGAGGCCACACAATAATGTCACCATGGCTTTCTTCCTGTTGAACCTTGAAATAACGATCGAACATAAACCATTGCGGCCAGTTGCCGTCATCCTCATACTGATGCGAGTAAACGGTCTTCAGAATGTCGCGAACCTGCTCATACTTTTGAGTAGCCATAAAGTATTCGACCGGACCCTGGCAGACATCACGCGTTCCCCAAGCTGCACCGCCATATTGCTCCAATCCGTGAGGAACGGAGTAATGCACCAGCATATTATGGGTGTACCACCATGCAAGAGCATTCACTTTGAACAGCTCGTCTGCTCCTTGCTTCTGAGGCTGCGATAAATGGAACCCATTCATCACCTGTGCATAGAAGGTACGATAAGCAGTCACTTCCTCTTCGAAGCTGCGTGTCGATGATGCAGTCTGTCCACCTTCCAACAGACCTTGAATGGTCAATGTCCATTCAGCACTGCTGTCCAGCCGTAAAGTGGTTAGCGATGCGTCGCCTGCGTTGACTCCACTAGCCAGTTCAGTCTCATCGCCAACCTTCACTCCTGCTCCGCTGACCCGCATACGGTACTCCAGATTCGGATACACTTCGGCACTGAGGGAGCTGTGATCTGCCTTGAAGCTCAGTTCACCATTCTGCTCGGTAACATGAACAGGCAGTTCATATTCATTCACATTCATCGTAATCTGATTGGTAATCAGGTATCGATAGGCTATTCCTTTTTCCGACTTCACATGAAGATGTACTTCAGGCGTATCCAGCGTTGTATAATTCGTGATGATCAGCGTATCCTCAGCTGTTTTGTAATACCAGCGAACATAGTTGAAGCCCATCTCAAACAAGGAAGGCATCGTGAGCAGGTGGAAGATTCCCTCCATCTCAACGTAGATCCGCTGACCGGATGATTTGGGTATGTTGAGTGCACTACGTGCATTGCTCATCATTTTATTGAAATTCGTATTCCCCACAACCACATGGGAATTGAAAATACCATACATATAGGAAGACGTAGTAATTACGTTCTGACCCAACTTCACATTGTTGCCACTCATCAGGATATGTCCATGTGGACGTTCCACACGCATTTCCTTTTCCTTGAGCACAACATGCTCATACGTATCGGTAAAGAACGCCAGCAATTCGCCATCCGCGCGCTCTTCCTGATGTCTCTTCGAAGCCGGGAAGCGGGAATTCACTTCTTCTTCGGTCATCGATAAAGTAGGCAAGGGTTCACCCACTGCCGGATGATGAGCTACTTTTGGAAATACGTTGGATACTGCCTGTACTGTGCCTGCAGACTCTTGACGCTTCGCTTCATACTCGTCCCAAGCCTGTTGGACAACATCCTGGTATTCGAGTTCCTTCACTGCTTCAGCGTGGTTGGCCTGAAAAAGTCCATAGAACACAAAACGAGCTTCGCCACTCAACACCACTTTTTCGGACTGCAGGGCTGTGTATGCAAATTCATACTGGTACACTTCATTCGCAAGTGTTGGCTTGCCCAGACTTTCAGGGACATTCGTTTCCTTGTAGCTCAAGCCAAAGAATTGAAATCCATCTGTAGAGTAACCTGCTGCACGGGTTAATGAACCCTGTTGAAGATAAGGAAAAGCCCCGCCCTGTGGCTGATTTTGCCGTGAGGTTACGATATATCCCAGCTTCCCATCCTCAAATACGGCATGGTCAATATACTGCGACAAGTAAGCCTCATTGCTGCGTACCGCACCTGGATCCGCATTGCCGACGTCCTGGCCATAGACTACATCAATTTCTTCTCCATTCCCGTTTACGGTTACATCCCAGAACCATACACCTTGTGCTGTTGGAGCAAATATAACCTGATAGCCTACGCCCTCGGCGGTACCTGTCCATTCCATACGACTGCCGTCGGTGCTCACCTGGCTGTCGGAGTGAATGCCAAGCATTGGCACAAAACGAATACCGGAATCACTGTGAAACCGCAAGTATAGATTGTTCATGGAGCCGTCCACCGGACTAGCCATCCACTGATTAATCATCGTTGTTCCACTTACGGCCTTGAACAAATCACCGCTTTCCCAGAACGTAAAGCACAGCTCGCCGGATTGTACGTTGATTTGAGATTTATTCATGGTCTTCATATATCTATTCATATCCTCCTATCCCCAATATCCAATTACACCAGTTTGAACGTACTCTCCAATGTATCGCGGCTATTCGGCCCTACGAAAATGTGGAATGTTCCTTTATCACTGCGATGACTCAAATCGGAATGATGATAACGAAGCTGTTCTTCGTTTAATGTAAATGTAGCCGTACCACTTTCACCCGGTGCGAGTGACAACTTAACATAGCCTTTCAGCTCACGCATTGGACGCACAACTTCACCGGTTACGTCACGTACGTACAGCTGAACCGTCTCCACGCCAGCACGCTCGCCAGCATTCGTTACACGCACTTGGATCGTCAGAGGTTGATCAGCAGTCATTTCATTGCTTGATACTTCCAGGTCACCATACTCAAACGAGGTGTATGACAAGCCGTAGCCAAATGGAAGCAGGGGATCATTCGGACTATCAATATATTTGGAGACATAACGCTCTTCCGTCTTTTGCGGATTGAGTGGACGTCCTGTATTAAAATGATTGTAATATACCGGTATCTGACCTACAGATTGCGGGAAGGACATTGTTAGACGCGCAGATGGATTCACCACACCTGTCAATACATCGGCGATGGCCGCTCCACCCTCACTGCCCGGGAACCACGCTTCAAGCACCGCATCGGATTCTTCAAATACACCATGCAAGTCCAGAGGGCGTCCGTTAAAGATCACGCTGGCGATTGGTTTACCCGCTGCTTTGAGCTGTTTAACCAATTCCAGTTGAGCTGCCGGCAAACGAATATCCGTACGTGATCCACCTTCACCACTCATTTCGGAATCTTCACCAAGTGCAAGCACGATCAGATCAGCTTTGCTTGCTACTTCAAGCGCTTCAGCAATCTGTTCAGCGGTGATCGTGTGAACGTTGCTGCCTTGAGCCATATGAACTTTCCCGACAGCAAGACGTTCCTGCAAAGCCGTTCCGAGTTTAACGGCATCCTCTTTGACACCTTCACAGGACCACCATCCGAGAATGTCTTCACTTTGGGCAAAAGGTCCAATTAACGCTACATTGGCTTCTGGCTTCAGCGGAAGAACGTCATTATCATTTTTGAGCAATACTGCCGATTTGGTTGCAAGCTCGTACGATACCTGACGATGTTCTTTGGAGAAGACAATCTCCCGCTCACGCTCCGGATCAGCTGCTCGCAGTGGATTGTCGAACAATCCCAGCTTTTCTTTCAGTTGCAGAATACGCAGCACCGCTTCATCAATGAGCTTTTCTTCCACTTCTCCGTTCTTAATCAACTCTGGCAGATGATGGACATAACAAGGTGTCATCATCTCGATATCCACCCCTGCACGAATAGCGCGGTATGCAGCTTCACGGTCATCTTCAGCTGCGCCATGAGCAATCATCTCGCGAATGGAAGCCCAATCCGAGATTAATACACCATCAAAGCCCCACTCATCACGCAAAATGTCACGCATGAGCTTCTCATTTCCGCTCGCTGGAATACCCTCTACAGTATTGAATGAAGCCATTACCATTTCGACGCCTGCATCCAGTGCTGCCTTGTAAGCCGGTAAGTAGTACTCACGCAAGTTGCGTTCAGACATATCGACCGTGTTGTAATCACGCCCACCTTCTGCTGCCCCATAGGCTGCAAAGTGTTTTACACAAGCCGCCAGACGATCCGGCTCATCCTTCAAACTGTCGCCCTGATATCCACGTACAAATGCCGCAGAGAACAGACTGTTCAAATAAGGATCTTCGCCTGTTGTCTCCATTACACGACCCCAGCGCGGATCACGAACAAGATCGACCATCGGTGCAAAAGTAACATGGAGGCCAGATACGGCGGATTCACGTGCTGCAATCTCAGCACTTTTCTCTGCCAATTCAGTGTCCCATGAACAGCCAATGGCTAGCGGGATGGGGAAAATGGTTTTAAAACCATGCACGACGTCCGCCATGAACAAGAGCGGAATGCCGAGACGGCTTTTTTTCAGGTAAGCTTGCTGTACATCAATAATGGCCTGTGCACCGGACAATCCCAGAATGGAGCCACTGGCATCTACGGACTGCTCCGTGATTCCCATCTCTTCCATTGGACCTGTGATCTGACCTTCAACATTGGTTCCTTCATAAAAGTTAGCGGTCAGCTGAAGCAGCTGGGCCGTTTTTTCTTCCAAGGTCATTTGGTTTACAAGGTCTAGCAACTGCTCGTTATTCATAGACATTATCCTCCACTGCATGTTGTTGAAATAAAGAACCCGGCTGCGTTCGGGGAGAGACCGCGCACCGGGTTCGATTGGATGGGACCGACAGGACACACCTGTCATATCCCATCTTGCTAATTACTGAATGATTACTTGAATTCTTTGTTCAGTTCATCCAGATAAGGTTGAACCAGGGACATTTTGCTGTTTATCCATTCTTTCCAATTCGCTTCCAGATCTCCACTTTTGAGGATCAAGTTGGCATATTCATTCTGGTAGTCGAATGAAGCCTGACTTTTAGCTTTGGAATCGTACAGGTTGACATCCCAGTCGTATGTTGCGAGTGATTGACCTTCTGTACCGAGTTTTGCTTTTTCCTCGAACAGCTTCACAGCTCTATCACGATAATCCTTTTTAATTGCAGGGTTTACAACACTGAAGTCGTCACCCAGAAGATACAGACCTTCGAAACGTGCTGGGTATTTATCTTCCAGAACAGTTCCTTCTGGCAGCAAGCTAACGAGTTCGTTGTTTTCGTCATACTTCCAGTCTTTTCCTTCGAAGCCCATGTTGATCAGCAGTTGTCCTTCTTTGGTAGTTGAGTAGTCGATCAGATCCATGATCCGTTCGAATTTCTCGTCACTAATGTTCGGATTGAAGATCAATGCAGACCAGAAGTTGGCTTGCTCCATGTTGCGGTATTTCCCGTCATCGCCCAATACGATTGCTGTGTGTACCAGATCATCACTATCTACACCCAGATTCTTTCTCATATCGGAATCCAGACCTTGTCTGTACGAAGCCAGTCCGCCCAGACTTGTTACTGCAGCTGTACCTGTTACTTTAAAGTTGTTTTGACCTTCATTGTTTTTCCATGTGTAGAACTCAGGATTGAGCAAGCCATCTTTGTAGGCTTTTTGCATCAATTTAAGTCCTGTCAAAGTTTCAGGATCTGCTGGTCCCCAGTGGAACTGGCCATCTTCTCCTTTATAGAACGGAGAGTCAGTCATGGCGTGCACACTGTTCGGCATAATGATATTCGTCATAGCATCTGCCGCATTGTAGGACAGAGGCACAAGTTTGTTGCCCACTTTGCCTGGATCTTTTTCTTTTACAAGCTCAGCGTATTCATTCAATTCAGTTGTTGTATATGCATCTTTCAGTTCGAAACCAACGGCTTCAGCCCAGTCTTTACGAAGCGCAATGACACCAATTTGGTTCGTCAATGGGTCAGCAGGTTTGTTCTCGAAATAGATTGGTCTTGGCAGGACGTATGTTCCACCTGTCAGTTCTTCCAGCTTGTCTCCAAGACCGGTCAACTTGTAGGCTGCTGCCACGTTAGGCCAGCGTTCTTTCCAGTCATCCGGGAATTTGTAGAACAGACCTTGATCAATACTGTTCATGGCATCGCCATGCACATAGTTCCATACTGCTACATCAGGCAAATCGCCAGAGTTGATCCACAGACGAAGCTTCTCGCCCCATGAATCCCAATCGATATAGTTGTAATCCCATGTTACATTGAATTTGTCTGTCCAGAACTTGTGGAAGTCATTATCCAAGTTCCCGTTTTTAATTTCAGTCAGGTTAGCTACAGAGATGGTCAGGTTGTCTTTGTAATTTCCCTCTGCATCTTTTTCGTTACCACCTGAAGCTCCTTGACTGGAACAAGCGGTCACCATCAGCATAACTACACTAAGCGTGATGGCAAAGAGAGCTCTTACTGACAACTTTTTGTTCGTTTTCATGTTTTACCCCCATGTTTTTTAGTAGAATTTTAATGCAAAATCCTATACGTATAATCAGGTCTTGATAGCCCCTGTTAATACCCCTTTGGCAAAGTGTTTTTGCAGCATTGGGAAGAAACACATAATTGGTACCATGGTGACAAATACTGCCGCCATCTTCATACCCATGGAGAAATTGCTCGCTTGGGCAGCATCCACACTGGACGCATTGGATGCGTTCGTCTGGGATGTGACGATAATGTTTCTGAGTACATTCTGGAGCGGTAACTGATCCGCTTTTCGAAGGAATATCATCGCATCGTACCAACTGTTCCAGTAAGCCACGCCGTAGAACAGCGTGATTGTAGCCATAATTGGTGTAGCCAGCGGAAGAACAACAGAGAACAGAATTCTCCACTCTCCTGCACCATCCAGTCTCGCCGATTCCATCAGCGATTCAGGCAGTGTGTAGAAGTAGTTCATCATCAGAATCATATTAAATGCACTGAAACTTCCCGCCAGGATAACGGACCACAGCGTACCCGTAAGGTGAAGTGATTTCATGATCAGGTACAGCGGTACGATACCACCATTAAAGATCATGGTGAACAGTACTAGGAAAAAGAGAAATTTCTTGAACGGAAATTTATTGCGACTAAGGCCATATGCCATGCTAGTTGTCAGGAACAAGCTGAGTGGCAAGCCGATGACTAGCAAAATAATTGTATTTTTGTACCCCGACAGAATCGTTCCGTCAGCGAACAACGCCTTATAGGAATCGAATGTCCATTCTTTAGGGAACATCAAAAATGGATTGTCAGCATATTCTTTTTGTGTTGCGAACGAGATCATGATGACATTCCAGAACGGAATCAAAATCATCAGGGCAAGCACAAGTAATATGGCGAAAATAATGTAATCGAGAAAAGTCATTTTTTCTGTACCAATTCTCGGTTTTTTGTTAGCTTTCTTGCTCATTTCATTTCTCCTCCTCTCTTATCGGAACAAACCGTCTCCGCCAAGCCACTTGGCAAATCTGTCTGCGAGAAGCAGCAAGACCATATTCACGAGGGAACGGAACAAGCTGACCGCTGTCGAGAATGAGAAGTCCGTTGAAGACTGGAACGTAATCCGATAGATATATACATCCAATACTTCCGATACATTTTTCGTTGCGGCATTTGCCAAGTTGAAGATCTGGTCGAAACCGGAAGACATCAATCCACCAACCGACAGAATGAACATGACGGTGATTGTTGGAAGAATGTTTGGCAATGTAATCTTGAACATCTGCTGCATACGGGAAGCGCCGTCAATCTGCGCCGATTCATACTGATCCTGATCGATACCGGAAATGGCAGCCAGGAAGATAATCGCACCCCATCCACTGGATTTCCAAATATCCGTCAACAGCAACATCGGTACAAAGTTAGACTCGGAACCCAGGAAGTTAATGGTTGGCAATCCAAGCAAACCAAGTGCGCTGTTTACCAGTCCGTCATAAGCCAGGACGTTGATGACTACCCCGGATACGATGATCCATGAAAGGAAGTGCGGGAACGTAAGAACCGTCTGGAACCACTTTTTCCCTCTGCGCATCCGCAACTCATTCAGCAACAGGGCCAGAATGATTGGGAACGGGAACTGAATAATCAGTTTTAGAATGTTGATGTACAGCGTCCGCCATACGGCGTCAATAAAGGTTGGATCCCGGAAAACGTATTTGAAATTCTCAAATCCGCTCCATGGGCTTCCCCAAATCCCCAAGTTCGCCTTGTAGTCTTTAAACGCAAGAGACAGGCCACCCATCGGCATGTAGGCAAACAGGATCAGCCAGACGAGCCCTGGAATAAGCAGGGTGTACGTCATTCTGTGCTTCCAGATTTCACTCCAGAGCGAATTGCCTTTCAAGTTTCCCTTCAGCTTTTTGCTAGGTCCTTCGGCTGCAGGTTTCAAATTGCATCTCCTCACTCTACTTTGGTCTTGTCGTTATACAGAAAATCAAACATGGTTCGCAGGTGTTGCTCCCAGAATCTCCATTCATGGGTACCCGGTGTCTCCACATACTGAAACTCAAAGTCCGTTTCCTGCATGTATTCCGCGAATTTGCGATTCATCTCCACAAACGGATCGATGTCACCACAACAGCTCAGAATATCCGGTAAATTTCCACCCTGCTTCAACAGCTTTGCAGACAGTGCGTACAGGTCCTGATCGGGTTTTACCTGTAACCGTTCTCCAAAAACCGCTTTCATTTCCTTGATCATACCTGATGGCATCTCCGGATCATGAAGCCGGGTCTGAATATCAGTTACACCTGATAAGGACACCACCTTGCGGTACCTCTCGGGATATGTCAGTGCACATTTCAATGCACCGTACCCGCCCATGGATAGACCGGCGACGTAAGTCTGGGCCGGGTCTGTATTCAGATTGAGCTGACGCCTACAGAATTCAGGCAGCTCCTGAGTGATGTAATGGAAGTAATTCAGGCCGTATTCCATATCGGTGTAATAGCTTCGGTTCGCTTCCGGCATAATGATGGTACAGCCATATTGTTGCGCGTACATTTCAATTGTAGTCAAACGTTGCCATGTACTTGCATTATCACCTGCACCATGCAGCAAATATAGCGTACCGCCTGAAGTGTCTCCGGAGTCACTGGACACTACATGTATGCTTGTATTCATGCATAACGTAGGCGATCCGGTTTCGATCGTTATATGCGCCATATGTAACCCCTTTCATCGTCGGCTGCTGTCTGTAAACTTCTGTTTCTCTGCCTTTTTGTTGCAACTTCCAGTGATTCCCCCGTATTTCGCTTGGTTATCGAAACGATTTTCTCGAATCGTTTCAAAACATAGCCAACGTTGATTTACTTGGACTTGATTACAACACTTTTTACGTGGAAGCGATTTCTTCGAATCGTTTCGAATAAATCATAATCCCGAAGTACAAACCCTGTCAATAACCTTTTTACAAATTTCGCGCTTTTTTCTCAAAAAACTAATTTTTCGTGATAAAATTTGCGTCAAAAGGCACTTTTAATGTAAAAAAATATCCTGTAAGTAACCGTTTGCACATCTTCATTGACATTGAACCAAGTTTGTACTAACATAAGTTCTAATTTTTGATCCGGATTGCGGAAACGTTTCACCAAAAACAAATTTCTTTTATTTATCTTCTTTTTAGAAAGGATGTTAAGATGTCGAGTATTATTAATTCTTTTGTTCAACATATAGATGAGCAGCAGTTAAACGTTCATTCTGTTCGGGTATTGCAGAAAGGCGTTACAATCGGAGCTTGGGATCGCACCAGCGATGTGCGCCGCTTGCAGCATTCTGTCAGCAAATCGTTTACCTGCATGGCGGTTGGATTGGCTTTGGATGAAGGTACACTTACACTTGAATCCAGACTCGGTGATTATTTCACATCACCAACCCCTGCTTCCCATTTAACGGCTTTCCCTCCTGCGGACCTCACCCTGTATGATTTGCTGCGGATGTCCTCGGGGCATGACGTACCCGTGTTATGGGCAGAAGAGCGAGCCACCCTGCCTGAGAAAGATTGGGCCAAATATTATATGTCTCTTCCATTGGACAGAGTTCCTGGTGAAACGTTTACATACAGCAGTGCAGATACGTTTATGATCTCCGCCATGTTTCAGGCTGCCTCTGGTCAAACAGTGAAGGACTATCTGATTCCGCGGCTATTCGAGCCACTGGGCATTTTGAATGTAGAGTGGGAAACTTCTCCCTTGGGCATTACATTGGGCTGTGCGGGCCTGCAGCTGACCAACGAGGAATTAGGCAGATTCGGTCAACTATTGCTTCAGGAGGGCAGCTGGAACGGCAAGCAGCTCATTCCTGCGGAATGGATCCGATTGGCGACAACACAACAGATCCCTACGCCGGGAGACGGCGACTGGGGACAAGGTTATGGATATCAATTCTGGAGATGTTCCCATAACGCTTACCGTGCTGATGGCGCCAATGGTCAACTATGCGTTGTCCTGCCGGAGCTGAAGTCCGTCGTTGCCATCAATAGTGATGAACAAAATATGCAAGCCATTCTTGACCATGTATGGTCGGATATACTGCCTATTCTGGAGGAGAACATTTGAATATACGAGCAGCCATCCAAGCAGATTATGCGGAGTTGAGAAACATTTATCTCGAGTCACGACGTGCCCGATTCCACTGGGCTAAGCCGGAGGAACTGTCCCTGCAGGATTTTGACGCAGATACCGTGGATGAGCATATCATCGTGGCTGAAAATGAAGATGGACAGCTTCTCGGCTTCGCTTCGCTGTACCTTCCCGACAACTTTATCCATCTACTGTTTATCCATCCCGGTTTTATCGGCGGGGGTACAGGCTCACGCTTACTTGATGCGTCAATTTCACTCATGCAGCAGCCTGTTCGATTGAAATGTGTATCTGATAATCATAAAGCCATTGGCTTTTACGAACGACAGGGTTGGAAAAAAGTGATTGAAGAAGGTGCAGCCGGGGCGAAATATTGGGTGATGGAGTACGACACTAATAGCTGATCGCATTCGTTTGATCCCGGTAAACTAGAAGTGGACATGGTTTTTCCACAAAAAAAAGTATCATGACCTTCAGAGGCCATGATACTTTTTATTTTACCCGTGCTGTGGAAGCTGGGTCATTTCATCTAAACATTGTGCGCATATGTAACGCTCTTTGAACTCATTGACTTCTTCCATCGATCCACAAAAAATACATTTTGGACGGTATCTCTCCAGAATGATATGGTCCCCTTGTACTAAGATCTCTACAGGATCTCCCTCATTCATTTGATACCTTTTACGCAAAGATTTAGGCAATACGATCCTACCCAATTGGTCAACTTTGCGAACGACTCCAGCTGGCTTCATAGCTACGGCACACCTCTCCTATCTTACTCTAAATTTCTAGGTACATTTGTACTATGTTTATTAATTCGCCAACATTTTGTCGAATCCTGCTGGAAATAAACATTTTTTGTCCTTTTTTTTGAAAAATGTTTTTTTAGCGAATTCTACCGTCACTTATAAGCGAATTGGATTAATCCAGACCCGGGAAATTAAGTTGACGCAATGCCTCATACACAATGATTGCTGCTGAGTTTGACAAGTTCAATGATCTGACATCACCTGACATTGGCATTTTCATACAAGTATCGGGATTGGCCGCAATTAATTCTGGAGGAAGACCTTTTGTCTCCTTACCGAATACCAGAAAATCTCCATCCTGAAACTTAAAATCACTATAACGGTTTTTCGCCTTCGTTGTTGCGTAGAAAAAACGACCTTCCGGATACTGTTCCTGAACCTCGGCAAACGAATCATGATATTCAATATGAACGGCATGCCAGTAATCCAGACCCGCGCGTTTCAGCGTGGCATCATCCGTACGGAATCCGAGTGGACGCACGAGATGCAAATGCGTACCGGTAGCCGCGCATGTACGAGAAATATTGCCCGTATTTGCCGGAATCTCCGGTTCAACCAGAACGATATGTAAAGCCATATGTGTTCAATCTCCTTTTCAATTCATATTAACGACAATTCTCTAATCTTAAAGAAAAGCCCTCCACACGTCAATGTGGAAGGCTCTGGTAAAGCACAAGTGTGAATGCTTGAATTCACAACTCACTGCCAGGTTGTTTATCCATTTGTCTTCTGGAAGTGGCTCATGAAGTCCGTAAGTGCTTTAACACTTTCATATGGAGCAGCATTGTAAATAGACGCACGCAGGCCGCCAACACTCCGATGCCCTTTCAGACCAACAAACCCTTCTTGCTCTGAAGCCTTGATAAACTGTTTCTCCAGCTCCTCGTTAGCCAGGCGGAAGGTCACATTCATCAGGGAACGATCTGCCGGATCTACACAACCACGGTAGAAGTCTCCGGAAGAATCGATCGCATTATAGAGCAAATCTGCTTTCTTCACATTCTTCTGTTCAATTCCAGCCAATCCGCCTTGTTCCTCGATCCACTTCAGAACCTCATTCACCATGTATACAGAGAAGGACGGTGGTGTATTATAGAGAGAATTGTTATCCACATGTGTACTATAACGAAGCATGGTCGGAATCGTTTTAGGAGATTCACTCACCAGCTCTTCGCGAGCAATAACAACCGTAATCCCTGATGGGCCCAGGTTCTTCTGTGCACCTGCATAGATCATGCCGAATTGATTAAGATCAAACGGTTTGCAGAAGATGTCACTCGACATGTCGGCAATAAGTGGTACTGAACCGGTATCCGGGAATGACTTGAATTGTGTGCCCTCAATTGTTTCGTTAGACGTCAAATGAACATAAGCTGTACGGTCCGTGAAGCTAAGATTCGACACATCCGGCAATTTCATATATTTATCCGCTTCGGAAGATGCAGCGACCTGTGTCTCCCCAATCAGTTTCGCCTCAGACAGTGCCTTCTTGGCCCAGCTGCCTGTCATGACGTAACTGGCTGTCTGCCCTTCCCCGAGCAGGTTCATCGGCAGCATGGCGAACTGAGTGCTTGCTCCGCCCTGCAGGAAGAGGACTTTGTATCCTTTAGGATTGCCTAGCAGAGACAACAAACGCTCCTGAGCTTCATTATGTACAGATTCATACACCACTCCACGGTGAGACATCTCCATAATCGACATACCCGTGTTCCGAAAATCAACAAATTCTGCCTGAGCACGCTCCAAAACCTCAAGTGGCAACGCCGCAGGTCCTGCATTAAAATTATACGCTCTCTTTGTCACAAAATCCCCCGCCCTTTCTATCCGTAGCTGACATATGAAGTGAATATTATCGCTATGATATCAGTATTCCTTATCTGCTTCAAGGGCAATAAGCACCGAAGCAGCGAATCAGGGTTATCAAATTCCTTTATCACCCTGCAAAGTTAATGCACTACATCGTTCAATTCAAGGAAAAGCCTCCGAGAGCGAGTCCCGGAGGCTTTACATTGGGAACAGTTTCTGTTCCGACTGGATTAGCAGTCGAAGTAGAGGCTGTACTCATGCGGATGAATGCGGATTGCTACTGCTTTCGCTTCGTCACGTTTGAGGTTGATATAGTTTTCGATGAATTCTTTTGTGAAGACGCCGCCTTCAGTCAAGAATTCGTTGTCCGCTGCCAGAGCGTCAAGCGCTTCTTCCAGGGAAGCTGGCACGCTGCGGATATTTTCTTTGTCTGCGTCAGACAAATCATAGATGTTTTTGTCGAGCGGACCATATCCAAGCTCAGTTGGGTTGATTTTGCGTTTGATACCATCCAGACCCGCCATCAGCATTGCAGCGAATGCCAAGTAAGGGTTAGCTGTGGAGTCCGGTGTACGGAACTCGATACGACAACCTTTTGGTGTCACAGCCGCAACCGGAATACGTACTGCTGCCGAACGGTTACCTTTGGAGTAAACCAGGTTAACCGGTGCTTCATAACCAGGTACGAGACGTTTGAATGAGTTCGTACTAGGGTTAGTCAAAGCAATCAAAGCTGGTGCGTGATACAAAATTCCTCCGATGTAGTGCAGAGCCATTTCGCTCAGGTTTGCATATCCCGCTTTGTCATAGAACAATGGGGAATCGCCATCGAAGATGGATTGGTGAACGTGCATTCCGCTACCATTGTCACCAAACAGTGGTTTTGGCATGAATGTTGCTACTTTACCATATTGACGTGCAGTGTTATGCACGATGTATTTGTATACAAGCAGGTTATCTGCTGTTTTCTTCAACGTATCAAAACGGAAGTTGATTTCGGCTTGACCTGCTGTCGCCACTTCGTGGTGGTGACGCTCGATCGAGAGACCCGCCTCTTCCAAAATGCGACACATTTCACTACGAATATCTTGTTGTGTATCCACTGGAGCTACAGGAACATATCCGCCTTTCGTGCGAACTTTGAAGCCCAGGTTACCGCCATCTTCCTTACGGTTGGTGTTCCAAGAAGCTTCTTCGGAATCTACGAAATAGGAAGAGCTGTTCGTGCCGCTCTCATAACGTACATCGTCGAAGATGAAGAACTCGGATTCAGGTGCGAAGAATGCTGCTGTACCTACTCCGCTTTCTTTCAGGAACTCTTCCGCTTTGACCGCGATACCACGTGGATCACGCTCATAACGCTCGCCATCCGGAGTGAAGATATCACACATAACATTCAAAGTAGGGTGCGCTGTGAACGGATCGACAAAAGTCGCTTCAGGATCTGGAATCATAACCATATCGGACTCTTCAATTCCGCGGAAACCTTGAATAGAAGAACCATCAAAGGCTACTCCATTTACAAAAGTGTCTGCGTCAACTGCCGAAGCTGGTAACGAGATGTGGTGCGCACGACCGGATAAATCTACAAAACGAAAATCTACCCACTCGATGTTGTTCTCTTGAATTGATTTCAATACGTTTTCAACCGACATGTATTCGTCCTCCCAAATATTCCGAACATTAAACAACCCCGCTAAGAAAATGTCCATATTCGAATTTTTTTCTGTCGTCATTATAAAATCTCAAATGTGACATCGTCAATACTTATGTAAGGTATTTTTTGCGACTATGTAAGCTATGCTCACATTTTATAAACCTATTGATTTCATATAACAACGAAAATAATATATATTTAACTGGTTTAATGCGGTAAAGCAAGGGTATATTTACCCTAAATTATGGAAATAACATTACATCATAAATGTTTCTTATCACCTATGATTAATAAATGCGTTCAAAGCTCCAAATAACACAAAAACCGGACATTTTGTCCTAGCCCCATTCTCATTGACGGAGCCAGGGCAAATGCCCGGGTGAACTATATTACCTATACTATGAAGATCAGTTATACGCCAACTCGTGCTGGAAAGAACTCCGCCGGTTGTTTGGCTGTGTTGAATGTTTTACCGACGATTGGTGCCAATTTCTCCAGATCCTGAAGCAGGTTGGCAAATTGGTCAGGGAACAATGACTGCACGCCGTCACCCGTCATGGAGTTATCCGGGTCCGTATGCATTTCGATAATTAGGCCGTTAGCACCAGCAGCAACAGAAGCCTTCGTCATCGGTTCAACCAGTTCACGGCGACCTGTACCATGACTAGGATCCGAAATGACTGGCAGATGACTGAGAGACTGCAGGACAGGAATAGCCGACAGGTCGAGCGTATTTCGTGTGTAGGACTCGAATGTACGAATACCACGCTCACACAGCATCACGTTCGGGTTGCCACCCGCAAGAATGTATTCCGCCGCATTCAACAGCTCATCATAAGTTGCACTGAAACCACGTTTCAGCAATACTGGTTTGCCACACTCACCCAATTTGCGCAGCAAATCGAAGTTCTGCATGTTACGTGTACCGACTTGCAGAATGTCTGCGTACTCGGCACAGATATCCACATATTCAGGTGTCATGACTTCTGTAATGGTCAACAAGTCATGTTTCTTGCCGGCTTCTGCCATCATGATCAGACCTTCAACACCTGTTCCCTGGAAGCTGTATGGACCTGTACGTGGCTTAAATGCACCACCGCGCAACACCTGTCCACCAGCAGCCTTAACCAGTCCGGCAATCTCATCAATCTGTGCAGCAGATTCAACCGCACAAGGTCCGCCCATAACGACGAGTTCTTTGCCTCCAATATCTACTCCTTTGATGGAGATCACGGTATCTTGAGGATGGAAGTCACGGCTTGCCAATTTGTAGGATTTCGAAATCTTGACGACATTCTCTACACCTTTCATTTGACGGAGATGCTCAGCCATTTTCGGCTCTACCTTGCCAATCAAACCAATGATGGTGCGGTCCTCTCCACGCGAGATATGGACCTGAAGACCTTCCTTTTCAATTGTAGCGACGATATCCTGAATATGTTCCTCCGGAGTAGCTTTACCTGCAATAACGATCATTATAAATCCCATCCTTCCTTGTATAAGAGCGCCTTATGGGCGTCTGATTTAATCCTCAAAACTCTTCTGCGCTTAAACGCTTGTTCGCTTTTAAGCTTTTATCCACTAAAGTAAATATAACATATTCCCCCTTTTCAGTCAAGCCAACTCTTAACCCCTTCAAAAAAAAGAATCCTGCAGTCAGTCACCGGATTTCGGCTCTGTACTGCAAGATTCTGATAATGATGTTCGTTTACGTCGTACGAGTCTTTTCCCTTACAGGTGGTAACAGCTTGCTCATATTCACCGTACGCTTGATTTCCCATGTTTCCGGCTTGTCATGTTCATACTGCTCCAGATACAGGATGACTTCCTTCGTGATCGGTGTTGGCGTAGAAGCACCTGAAGTCACCGCCACCTTATTCACACCTTTCAGCCATTCCTGCTGAATCTCAGCCACATCTGATACCCGATATGCCGTTACACCCGCAATTTCCTCCGATACTTGTGCAAGTCGGTTGGAGTTATTACTGCGAGGATCACCGACAACGATGACCAAATCCGCCTGCCCTGCCTGTTCTGCAACAGCTTCCTGACGAACTTGGGTAGCCAAGCATATCTCATTATGAATCTCAGCGCCTGGATACTTCTCCAGAAGGCGGCTCATAATGTGTTTAATGTCCCATTGACTCATCGTTGTCTGATTTGTGATAAGGATTTTGCCGGGAGGTACGTTCAGTCCGTCAATCTCCTCTTCCTTCTCGATCAGATGAACATGATTGGGTGCAACACCAACCGCACCTTCAGGCTCTGGATGGTTCTTTTTCCCGATATAGATAATGTCATATCCTTCAGCCGTCTTCTCCCGAATAAGGTCATGGGTTTTGGTTACATCCGGACAAGTTGCATCCACGGTAGTCAAACCTTTTTCACGTGCCATCTTGCGCACTTCCGGAGATACACCATGTGCCGTAAAGATCACTGTTCCACTCTCTACCTGGCTCAAAATATCAACCCGGTTCGGTCCGTCCAGTGTAATAATGCCCTCATCTTCAAAAGAGTCCGTCACATGTTGGTTATGCACAATCATACCCAATATATAAATAGGCCGTGGTAGGTCCAGATTTCGTGCCGCCTGGCGCGCGAGCACCATCGCATCCACAACTCCGTAACAATATCCCCGCGGCGAAATTCGCAGTACTTCCACTTGGTTGCCACCCGCTTTCTTTCTCGGCAAAGATAGCCGATGTAATTGCAGTCCTGTCTATTATAACCTTATTCGATAGGCGGAGCAAAGACAACCGGCAACCAAATGATAAAGGTCGTTCCTTCTCCACGTCTGGTTACAACCTCGACAGACCCTTGGTGTTCCTCAATGATCCACTTGGCGATCGACAGTCCCAGACCTATACCTGGTGTGGCCCCGCGGGACTCATCCGCCCGATAGAACCGGTCAAAGATAAACGGAACTTTATCCCGATCCATTCCGATCCCCGTATCACTGATGCGCAGTCCTACCTGCCCTTTATAAAGGATCGCATCAAGCGTAACCGAACCATTCGGAGTGTACTTGAAGGCATTCTCGATAAAAATAAACAGCATCTGCTGCAAATAGTCCTTGCTGCCGTTCACATATATGCCATTCAGAATCGTTAGATCTCCTGGACGCCAGTCTGCCTCATGATCAAGGAATTGTGATCTGCGAGCCACTTCCTGCACCAGAATCTGCAACGGAATCGGATTCAGTTCGATTTTCTGTCCTGTATCCGCTCTCGCCAATGACAGCATGTCACTGATCAGCCTGCTCATCCGTTTACCTTCATCCGCCATATCCTCTATCGCTTCAAGCGACATTTGTTTCACCGTTTCTTCATCCAGATTCGGTCTGTCCGTGCTCTCCTGATCCCAAAGCTTCTTGAGGAAATCGACATTTCCACGAATGGTGGTCAGCGGGGTTCGCAGCTCATGTGAGGCATCAGATACAAACCTGCGCTGGGCCACATTCGTCTCTTCCAACCCTCGGAAGGACAACTCTGTGCGCTCAAGCATGTTATTCACGGTTTCGATCAGACGTCCAATCTCATCCTTCGGCCCGCTATATTGAATCCGCACACTCAGGTCATCCCCGGATTGAATCTGATTGGCGGCATCAATCACATTCACAAGTGGACGCATCGACTTGCGTGCCAAAATCAGACCCGATGTAATGGCGAGTGCCATCGCCACAAGCCAGCCAAACACGAGAATATTGCGCAAAGCCTCCAGCAATCTTTCCTGAGAGCTAACATTGGTTCCAACTTGAAGAAGTCCCCTTATTTCATTGGTCCCCTGCAGAGATAATGGCTGCTGATTGACAAGAAAAGGTGTCCCATTCACATAGATTTTGGATATCCCACGCTCTTTCAGAATCTCATTGGTTTTCACAACAGGAAATTTAATTTGAAACTTCTTCATATTTTCAGAGATTTTGAACGTTCCGCTCTGATAATCCACGAGTTGAATATAGATTTGGGCTTCCCGAAGCTGACTCTCTGTAAAAGAGTCAATATCAAGCGATTGGGAGAGCGGGTTCACACCGATTTGATTTGTAATCCATTCAATTTTGTCCTTCAACTGCTGCTCGACTTCCTGATATGAATTAAAATAAACAAAAGCGTAGATCACAACTCCCCAAAAAATGAGCACGGCTGCCAAGATGCCTGAATACCACGCGGTTAATCTTAACCGAATGGACATGTCAGGAGTCACCTCTCAAAATATAGCCGGCTCCCCGGATGGTCTGGATCAAACGTTTGCCGCCGTATTCTTCGGTTTTTTGTCTGAGCATGGCAATATACACTTCGAGCACATTGGACTCACCACTGTAATCATAACCCCAGATTTTATCCATAATCAGATCACGGGACAGCACACGTTTCGGATTTTGCATGAACAGATTCAGCAATTCGAACTCCTTGGCAGTCAGTTCCAGACGCTGACCGTCACGCAACACCTCACGAGAATCATTATCCAGAATAATATCCTCATACATAAGTCGATTATCAGGCGTGTCTGCTATATCCGCTTTACGACGCAATAAGGCACGGACACGAGCCAAAAGTTCTTCAAGTGCAAACGGCTTCACGAGATAATCATCTGCACCTGTATCCAACCCGATTACCCGGCTCTGTACTTCATCTTTGGCAGTGAGCATCAGTACGGGAACCTTGCTCCCCGCTTCTCTGAGTCTGCGGCATACTTCAAACCCGTCTATTTGTGGCATCATGACATCAAGAACCACGATATCAGGCTCTTTATCCATTAGCTTATTGAGGCCCTCCGCCCCATTCGAAGCTGTCTGTACATCATATCCTTCAAAAGCAAGTCCCCGCCGAAGCATGGACACGATTTTTTCATCATCATCGACAATCAGAATAGTTGAGCGCATGGTCTTTCTCCTTTATCCCTTAACGTTTTAATCTTATTGTAACAGCCAAAAGTGCAATCTGCATCTTCTCCAAACACCTTGTTGCTTTTCATGTCCAACTTGATGGATTACAAGCATATATAGTGCAAAAAAAACGGAAGGGCCCTCAAACCCTTCCGCTCTTCTAAACCTTATTCTATAACTCATAATTCGGCATTATGGTTGTTGCTGCTGTTGTTCAGTCGTTTGTGTGGTATCATAATCGTTTTTGTTGCCGATTTTGATTTTCAGATCCATTTTTTTGCCATCCCGAACAACATTCAGAGTCACTTCACTGCCGATTTTCTGTTTCTTGATGAAATCAATCAAATCCTGACTTGTACTGTATGCTGTGCCATTGGCCCCTGTGATGATGTCATAAGCACGCAGGTCTGCTTGGTAAGCAGGGGATTGATAGATCGTGCTGGCTACAACTGAACCTTCAGTGATATCCGTTCCCATCTGTTTAGCCACTTCAGGTGTAAGGGCCATCAGAGATGCACCAATGAACGGTACGGGCTCTTTTGGAACTTCTTTGTTTTCTTTCAGATATTTAACCGCATCCGAGATTACACTCGAAGGAATGGCAAACCCAATGCCCTGTGCATCCGCGCTAACCGCAACGTTCATACCAATGACTTCACCATTGAGGTTAAGCAACGGTCCACCGGAGTTACCAGGATTGATGGAAGCATCCGTTTGTAACAAGTGGCTGTACTCACGAGTTTTGCCTGTTTCTTCGTCCGGAATGCTGATCGTACGTTCTTTCGCACTCAACACACCTGCAGTAACTGTGTGTTCAAATCCTTCCGGGTTACCAATAGCTACAAGCCATTCACCCACTTGTGTGCTGTTGGAATCGCCCAGTGGAGCGACAGGGAAAGCATCATCGCCGCTGTTTTTCTCGATTTTCAATACGGCAAGGTCAAGGTCGAAGCTGCTTCCCAGCAATTTCGCTTCATAAGGCTTGCTGTTGTTCTCCAGCGTTACCTGAATCACATCTGCACCCTGAACCACGTGTTGGTTCGTCAGGATGTAGCCTTCTTTGTCAAAAATAAATCCGGAGCCAATGCCAAGCGGAACCAACTGATTGCTGCTTTGTTGCTGTTGCTGCTGATTTTGGCCTTGGTAGCTATCTGTTCCGCCATTGCTTCCACCGAAGAAGTATTGGTACAATGGATCGCTCATCGTAGAACCACCCTGGCTGCTGCTGCGTGTAGACTGCTTGGCAAGTGTTTCGATTTTGACGACAGCGGGACTTGTACTCGTTACTACTGAGGATACATCCTCTTTGCCCGTTGGCAGTAATGACGCTGTCACGTTATTGCTGCTGCCTGAGTTGGTAGGAGTAGATGACTGACTGGAGCTTTCATTTTCTGCACTTGTCAGCGCTTCCTGTGGTGTAAACATGTTTGTTCTGTCCGCTGTGTACATCAGCACTGTAATGACCAGCATCCCGGCGATGAAAGAGAACAGGAGCGATCTTACGGAAGAACGTGGCCGACGGTTATTATAATTCCAGTTGCCATTGTTCTTGCCGCCGTTCCCCTGATCCCCTCCGTTGCCGCCTGAACCATTGCCGCCGCCCCCTCTGGAGGACGTATTGGCTTGATCAGATGATTCGTTGCTGTAATTATTGTAATAAGTAGGTACGGGCTTCACGGGGTCAGGTCTTGTAATCTCTACATTTCCTTCTTCACGTTGATTATGTTCCCCATTATAACTTGCTGTATCTTCCTGATTCACGGACTGAAAAGGTCCATAAGAATAATAATAGGAGGAATCGTCCGTCCCGGATGAATTGCGATTCTCCGCTTGTTTCGTTTCATTTTCCTCGTCTTGACGGTTCGCTCTGTAATTACGTTCGTCCATGCCTCTCTACCTCCC
The DNA here is from genome assembly GCF_037969855.1 of Paenibacillus sp. FSL W7-1088. Taxonomy (NCBI): domain Bacteria; kingdom Bacillati; phylum Bacillota; class Bacilli; order Caryophanales; family Paenibacillaceae; genus Paenibacillus; species Paenibacillus sp. FSL W7-1088. The sequence continues at coordinate 2,093,577 of NZ_CP150216.1, read as the reverse complement.
AATCTCTTCTTCGCAAGAGATATTCTTTAACTGTCCTTATTTTGTACTTTAAACCTTAACCGTACCTTAAAAACAATTAAAAAGGAGATAAAAGCACGCTGTTATAGAACATTTTTCCCGCCAAATCTGCATTCTAACCCTTATTCTTCACCCAGCCCTGACGATGAGCGTAGATTGCCAGCTGTGTCCGATCGTCCATTTCACATTTCATCAGCAGGTTGCTCACATGCGTTTTGACGGTTTTGATACTAATATGTAGTTCTTCCCCGATGTCCTTATTGGTCTTGCCCTCTGCAATCAGCAAAAGCACTTCCTTTTCCCGTTCCGTCAGTCCGGATTCGTTCTCTCTTGCTGTGCGCTGTCTGATGCCACGGGTCAATGCCTGGGAAACGTCACCTGTCATTACAGGCATACCTCGGTATGCTCCTTGCAGAGCATAAATCAACTCTTCAGCAGATACCGTCTTCAGCACATAACTAACCGCACCGGCTTCAATCGCTTGAACCACAAGGTCATCCTCCAGAAAACTGGTCAGCATCACAATTTTCATGCCCGGAAATTCGGCCATGATCGCTTGTGTCGCTTCCGCACCATTCATCACCGGCATCATCAGGTCCATTAGAATCAGGTCAGGAAGTTCACTTTCTCCCAGCTTACGCAGCTGGTTCAATGCATCCTGTCCGTTTCCGGCTTCCCCCATCACATGAAATGTAGGCTCCAGCATTAGATATGTTTTTAACCCCATCCGCACCATATCATGATCATCCACGATCATTACATTCACTTTTTCGCTCATTCCGTTTCCCCCTCTGGTTCTTTCGGGAATTTCGGGATGAATACCCGCACCGTCGTCCCCGCTCCCGGCTTCGATATAATCTGAACCTGACCTCCAAGCTTCTCTGCCCGTTCACGCATTGTTGATAATCCGTATGAACCAGGCCGTTCCGCTTGCTGTAAAAAACCTTGACCATCATCGCTAATGCTCATGCTGATCTGATGTTCACTCTCTCGTATGGACAGGCTGACCAGTCCTGCTTCCGCATGTTTGACCACATTAGCGACCGCTTCCTGAATAACAAGAAACAGCTGGTGCTCAATGGCATCGGAAATTCCGCCATCCAGTTCCAGCTCTTTCACTCCTTTTAAACCATTCTGCCTGCAATAATCCGGGAACCAGCTATCCAGCGCTTCGGCAAGGTCCCTTCCCTCCAACTCCACAGGGCGAAGCTGAGCGATAAGCCCGCGCATCTGCCGCTGTGCGATATGCGACATCTGAATAAGTTGATCCAGGACTTTGCCGCCATGCTCGGGATTCATCTCCAGCAGACGTGGTAAGGAGGAAGCGGACATATGCATGGCGAAAAGCTGTTGGCTGACCGTATCATGCAGATCTCTTGCCATCCGTTTGCGCTCTTCAATCACAGCGCGTTCAGATGCCTGTTCCTTTTCAATGACTTCCTGCTCACCGAGCCGCTGAAGCAATCTCATTTTTTTCTCAATCGAATCCATCATGACATTGAATTCCTGATATACCCGTCCGAAGGAGGCATCATCTGCCTCAGGCATACGAACGGCAAGATTGCCCTTGGACACTTTCAGCATGTTGAGATCCAGAAGATCAATCTTGCGTTGAAGCCTCAGGGCGGCAATATATCCCGTGATTATGGTAGCCAGGAGAACAACTGCAACATAGGTCCACGCACGCTGACGCCCTGTTCCCATCAGCACTTCCCCGTATAGCAAGTAAAACCCGCCCAAAGTAATGAGTCCGGTCAGCGCAAAATACATCATCAGTTCCCACTTATTTGCTTTGAGAATCGTTCGAATCATGCGTTAACCCACCTTGTTCACTTTGACATCTCCAATAAACACACTAACAACAATCCGTACTTTTTTTCCTGCTTCGCGATAATGCGCCGTTTCAGCCTGAGCGCTGCTTAGGAATCCACCCCGTTTTTGATTTAACAGCGACATGTCCCCAATAAACGAGTTCGTCGTCACGGTCACACCCAGATCCATATCTTCCGGTACAAATACCTTCACATCCCCGATAAAAGAGGAAATGTTAATCTTCGTCTCACCGTAAGGTATCTGTGCCTTCGTCAAATCAATCACCGTATCGCCAATAAATGCAGAAATGTTCATCGGTTTGAGGGAAAACACTTCCTGTCCCATATACATATCACCGATAAATGCCGATTTGTTAATCGTATTCCCGTGGTCATCATAATAATTCGAATCATCATCATAGTGGTCATCATCATCAAATGTTTCATATGCCTTTTTATTTGAACCGTAACCTTTATGCTTGTGATGATGATGTTGATGTTTATGATGGTGTTGATGTCCGTGTGATTTATCGTCCTCCTTATCTGTATAAAAAGAGCCATGCGAATCATTTTTTTGTTCCTGTTTCGGTTTGCCAAATGTTTTCTCGAACTGTTCGTCAAACGAAGATGGCATTTCCAGGTCCTCAGGGGACAATGGCTTATAAGGTGGCTCCGGCGGTGGAGGCGGTTGCACTTGGTCATGATGTTTCCGGTCACGACGACGAGGTCCGATCAGAACGAACAATCCCCCACCAATCAGCATCACTGGAATTAAGTAGCGAATGAACTCACCCATGGAGTAATCGATCCATCCCAGATTGCGTGCCAAGAAGTAACCACCAATCGCCAGTACAATGGCAGGCCCAATCAATGCATGACTCCCGTTGCGCCGAATTTCGGTTATACCTTTGACACCCCACCAAATCAAAAATAACGGCCAATATGTTCTGAACATGTATCCGATATCTATGTCATAGCCCAATTGCCTGAACAATATTATTGCGCCAATCGCAATAAGAGGAATGCCAACCCACCAGCGGTCCCGCGTAGATCGTTTCATCGCTCATGTCTCCTTTATCTGAATTCTGTATCCAGTGTACATCAGACAAGGGTTGGTTAACAGCGGCGGCAGATGGAATTGATCTCGGTCTCCAGACGGAGGTGGAAGGGTATTTATGTAAAATATTAAAAACACCCTGGAGAAAAATTCTCCAAGGTGTCTGTGCATTGATTTACTTTTGTGTTTTGCCTGTGTTCTCAGTACCGAACTCAGCATTGTATTTTTCATCAGGTGTTTGGAAGTTATCCTTCACTTTGTTTTGGTGCGATTGTTTCACTTTGCTTGCTACATTCTCTTCTCCAAACTCAGCATTGTACTTCTCGTTTGGCGTTTGTGAACCTTGAGATTTCTTAGCCACGACGATCACCTCTCTCTTCATATTTACATTGCATGTCTGCAACGCGGGGTTCGTCCCCAGAGAGTATTATGTGAAGAGTGCGCGTGTGTTATTCATGTATTAGAATTCATCATTAAACAGCCTTGTCCAGCCATGAATCCGGTACGGATTTGTACACATCGATGGCTTCCGATAACTCTTCCAGCATTTTTTCAGTGCATTTTCCAGCACCTTGTTTGATCACCTGTACTTCGACGTCCTTTTTGCCCCATTCTTTATACACTTGCTTTGTTGTAGGGAAATAAAGATCAATTTTATTGCCCTTGATCGCCGAGCCTGTGTCAGCAACGATGCCATAACCATAGCCGGGAATATATAAAATGGAGCCCAGTGGAAACAGCTTCGGATCAGCTGCAATCGTTGAGACCGTTTCTTTATCGCGGCGTACCTTTACACCTGAATACGTAATTCCGTATTGAGGATGTTTTGGACCTTTTCCGGTTGATTCCACACCTGCAGTGTACCCGGTAGCCGTTACCTTGTGCGTATCCAATACCTGTTCTGTACGCGGAGCGAGCACCGGCATGGATGGGTCCACTCCGATCTGCTTCTCCGGAATTTCCGGTCGCGGAATGACAATAGGCTGTGGAGACCATAAAAACCCCATATAGACCAAAGTTGTGATTTGAGCCTGATCGCTGTATTCATATACTGCCGTTTCTGAATGTATGCCTTCAAGCTCTCCTGAGATTTCGCTGTGCCGATTCTCCACATACCTGACTTCATTTTCCTCTTCAAAGATATAGGCTTCTGCCTGATTCCAGCCCAAGACTACTCCGGTGAGCACTACACAGCAAGAGATGATGAACCTTATGTTTTTCTTCTGAATTAAGAATTGCTTTTTCATTATAGAACCTCCCCCTTACTGCAAAGGTTTTCCAAAATGAAAAATTTCTATACTTTTCTCCGTTAAGGCTTCTAAACCGGATGTACAGAAAACCTGAAAACAACAAAAAAAAACCGTCTGAACCATTGGATTTACTCCAATATGATTCAAACGGTTTTCTATTATAGAGCCCACAATTCAGGATTACACCAGTCTTGTTGCAATCTCTTCTTTGAGTTGGGCTACAATTTCGCCCACAGGTTTCATGCCGAGATCGCCTTCTCCACGTTTCCGCACAGATACACCCTCTGCATTACGTTCATTTTCACCAACGACGAACATGTAAGGCATTTTCTCAAGCTGTGCCTCACGGATTTTATAACCTAGCTTCTCGTTACGCAGATCCGCTTCAGCAGAGATGCCTGCACGTTTCAGCTTCGCTTCCACTTCACGTGCATAGTCGTCGAAGTTGCCGGATACCGGGATAACCTTCGCCTGTACTGGGGACAACCACAGTGGCAGAGCCCCTGCAAAGTTCTCCAGCAAGAATGCTGTGAAACGCTCCATCGTACTGATTACACCGCGGTGGATAACGACCGGACGATGTTTCTGCCCATCATCTCCCACATATTCGAGCTCAAACCGCTCTGGCAAGAGGAAGTCCAATTGAACGGTAGACAATGTCTCTTCTTTGCCCAGTGCTGTCTTGATCTGAACATCCAGTTTTGGACCGTAGAATGCCGCTTCGCCTTCTGCTTCATAGAATGGAAGGTTGAGTTCTTCCACAACTTCACGCAGCATGCGTTGGGACATTTCCCACATCTCGTCATTCTGGAAGTATTTCTCGGTATCCTGAGGATCGCGATAGGACAGACGGAAACGATATTCGTGAATACCGAAATCCTTATACACCGTTTGAATCAACTCAATAACACGTGCAAATTCTTCCTTGATTTGATCCGGGCGTGCGAATATGTGTGAGTCGTTCAGCGTCATCGCACGTACACGGTGCAGACCTGTCAACGCACCCGACATTTCGTAACGATGCATCATGCCAAGCTCGGCAATCCGGATTGGCAGATCACGGTAACTGTGCATGCTGGACTTGTACACCATCATGTGGTGAGGACAGTTCATTGGACGAAGAACGAGTTCTTCATTGTCCATAACCATTTTAGGGAACATGTCTTCCTGATAGTGCTCCCAGTGACCGGATGTTTTGTACAATTCAACATTACCCAGCACCGGAGTGTACACATGCTGATAGCCGAGGCTCTCTTCCAGATCCACGATATAACGCTCCAACGTCCGGCGCAGCTTGGCACCATTAGGCAACCAGATTGGCAGACCTTGTCCAACCAGTTGGGAGAATGTGAAGATTTCGAGTTCCTTACCCAATTTACGGTGATCCCGTTTACGTGCTTCTTCCAGGAAGTGCAAATGCTCATCAAGCTGTGCTTTTTTCACAAACGCCGTACCGTAAATACGTTGCAGCATTTTGTTTTTGCTATCTCCGCGCCAGTAAGCACCGGCAACATTCATGAGTTTGAATACTTTGATTTTGCTGGTGGATGGTACGTGGGGTCCACGACACAAATCGAAGAATTCACCTTGCTCATAAATCGTGATAACACTGTCTTCCGGTAAGTCACGAATCAATTCGAGCTTGTAAGGATCGCCCACTTCTTCGAAGATTTTGATGGCTTCCTCGCGGCTAACTTCCTTACGCACAATTGGCAAATTCTCATTCACAATACGTTCCATTTCCTTCTCGATCTTCTGAAGATCTTCCGGATTGAGCGGTTGTTCCAGATCCATATCATAGTAGAAACCATCTTCAATGACAGGGCCAACACCGAGGTGTACCTCTTTGTTTCCATATAAACGCTTCACAGCTTGAGCGAGCAAGTGAGCTGTACTGTGACGCATCACTTCCAGACCTTCTGGTGAATCCAGTGTTACGATCTCCACCAACGCTCCCTCATGAAGTGTTGTGGACAAGTCCACTACGATTCCATCCAGTTTGCCCGCTACGGCATTTTTGCGAAGTCCGCTGCTAATCGAAGCGGCCACATCTTCAATGCTGCTTCCGTCGGCATACTCACGAACCGAACCATCAGGTAGTTTAATGTTAACTGCCATTTGTCTCATTCCTCCTGTAAATTCAACCTCTGTCCATGCATGATCATGGATGGATAATCTATTGCTGTTCCTGCGATTTTTGCAAAGGAACGCAAAAAACACCCGTCCCGGCAAAGGGACGAGTGTTGTATACTCTCGTGGTTCCACCCTAATTCAGCTGCTCATCCATATTGGAAGTACAGCCCTCATTGGCATGACGGTAACGGGCATGACCCGGCATATCCTTACTCATGGATGACTACCTGTATATATAGAGGTGATCTTTATATCCATTTTCAAAACTGCAGCTCCAAAGGGGTAAACCAAACGTGGCATCCGGAGGAAATTTCAGCCTGGTTCCCTCTCTCTGCACCGACCGTACGTGTGGTTCTTGTCTTTGTCAACGCTTTTGCTTATTGTTCCATAACAACTCAAATAAATCATGGATCAACAGTTATTATAATTGCCAAGATCACTTGCGTCAAGACCTGTCAACAACCCGGAGCGCAGCACTTCACACTCGGGGCAATGATGGCATAATTGCACCTTGTCCTCAAAGATCTGACGGATTGTAGAGATAATTGGCAGATCTGGCGTGCGCGTATGCAGCATGACTTTTTCAGGCGAGATGGAGATCAGTGTACTCACAATCATATCTTCGATATCCATTTCCAATTCAAGTCCTGGCATCTCCACAACGACCTGTTCATCCTTTTGAACGGGCAGCACATTAAGCGCAGCATCCAATACCTGAAATTCATGCAATCCTTTGTGTATCAAATGCACAAGAGGTACTTTCGCCTCCTGAAAAAACACAAAATACTTGAGCAGCCCCATAAACTCTTCATATTGACGATCCATCCAGAATTCATCCAGCGCATATTCTACCAACTCATGAAGTTCCTGTTTATACTGCCGAATCCGGAAATTAAGAATACCTTCAAGGTGAAAAAAATGAACTTCCTCCAAATCCTGCTTCAATCCATTGGCCAAAGTGGTACGGCGACGCTCGCGCAGTCCTGGCTGATCCAAGTCCCCATTGAATAACAAAGGCATGCATATCCGGTTTACCTTCTCCACCTCATGTTCATCCATGACTGAGCAGGCCTTGGAGATCATCTCTTCCACCATAATACGTTCACGTGTATCCATGATGTAATCTGCAAGTCCCGTGGCCAGCAAATCACTGATCTGAGGCAGCCACTGCTGGAAGTCAGCGTGATTCTCATTGCCTCTGCATACCCAGGCCGCTCTTCCGTCATTATGTTTGAAGGTGAGCCGAAATCCTCTTTTGCTTATATGTAAACCTTTGGTTTTTTCCTTCACACAACGATAAAATTGATCCGCTTCCTCCTGCCCTGATACATCGGTCCATACGGCGAACAGTTCCATAAGAATCACTCCTTTCCTTCCTGTTCAAAGTATATGGCAAGGCCGATAGGGATATACGAAGCGGATTGATGGAAAGCGTGTCATGATTTCTCAGTATATTATCAATCCGTTTGGAGTTAAGACAAAAATGTGTTATTATTTTTATAACAGTATGTTTCACGGAAAAGGGGGAAGCCAAAATGAGACAACAACCAAGAATACTCCGTTACGCCTTTATTATCATTTTGTGCGTATTCCAAGCGTTGTCCTTCCCTATTCCGATGCAGTCGGAATCCGCTGTCGAGGTAACCGTTGAGACAACTTCCAACAAGGAAGTGCTTGTCCACACATTGGAGTCTCAGCAGAAACCTGCCATTCGCAAATACCCACAAGTCATGTCGAAGTTGATTGCGGTCACGCATAACAAACCTGTCTTTCTTGTGCTCGCTTTGTTGCTAATGCTGCGAATTCCTACACCGCGTCTACCCTTTAAACCGTTGATTTGTCTGTTTAAACGCAGATTATTTCTGCTACCTATCAAATTCACCAGTATGTATGTATCTCCCACCCCTATAGCACCAAATTACGTGAACGCTCTTAACTAGCCGTTACACCGTATTTTAGGTTGCTTTGCATGGAGACACCTCTGTCTGAAAGACGGTGTGCTTGTGCATAACTTATAACCCTATTAGCAAATGTTAGATATCGATCAGCCTCATTGGCAACACCTATTTGTTAACGTCTATTTTGTTATCCCCATTTTCATTAAAAATTCACAACACAAGGCTGTGTGTCAGGAGTCCCTGGCTCTGTTTACCCGCATCATTTAATGTTCCTACAAGCAGCAGATCATTCTATTTTCGGGAAATAAGCCTGTCTTCTGTGGCCAGCCCTCAATTTAAGGAGGCTACTATCCATGGATGTACGCGAAACAGATTTGCCGGGAATCGGCAAGAAATTTCAGATTGAAACGAGCAGTGGAGATAAAATTATTGTCATTATTCACGATGACGGTCGCCGTGAAATGTACCATTTTGAGTACGATGATCCAGACCAAAGCATCTCCATGATTACGCTGGATGACTATGAAGCAAGACAGATTGCTGCCATCGTTGGTGGTTTAACCTATAAGCCAAAGCAGCTTGAAAATATTGAAGTAACGTTTGACGATCTGATTATCGAATGGTACAAAATCGAGCCATCCTACGGATGTATCGGTAAATCTATTGGTGAACTGGACGTACGTCAAAACTCAGGGGCAACGGTTATTGCCGTTGTAGAGAAGAATCACAAAAAACATATCAGCCCCGGTCCGGAGGTCGTGATTAGTGCAGAGTCCACGGTAGTAGCCGTTGGCGAACGCAATCAGCAGAAGCTATTCAAATCCCTCCTCCTGACCGGAAGGGGGTGAGTCGATGGATCATCTGATATTCGAAGTGGGTCTGGCACTTGTGCTCATTGCAGCAGCCGGACTCTTATCCGCAAAACTGAGATTTTCGGTCGTTCCATTTTACATCCTGATCGGGATGGCCGTTGGACCTCATGCCATGAAGATCTGGCATCTGGACTTCCGTTTCATTGAAAGTCAGCCGTTTATTGAGTTTATGGGCCGAATTGGTATTCTGTTCCTGCTCTTCTATCTTGGGCTGGAATTCTCGGTTGGTCGTTTGATCAAATCGGGTAAATCCATTGCCGTCGGCGGTTCCATCTATATCGGAATTAACTTCACACTGGGATTGATTTTTGGTTTTGCTTCCGGTTTCCCAGCCGCCGAAGCTCTAGTCATTGCCGGAATTACCACCATTTCATCCAGTGCCATCGTCGCCAAAGTACTCGTTGATCTGAAACGAACAGCGAATCCGGAGACGGAAATGATTCTCGGAATTATCATGTTTGAAGATGTGTTTCTCGCTGTATATATCTCCATCTTGTCTGGACTTGTGCTCAGTGATTCATCCTCCATCGGAGGTGTCATTGTATCGGCACTCATCGCGCTTGGATTCATGCTCATTGTCATCATTCTTGGACGCAAAGCTACACCACTGCTCAACAAATTGCTCAAGATTCGCTCTAATGAGTTGTTCTCACTTGTGATTTTCGGTGCATTGTTCCTCGTTGCCGGATTCTCCGAAACCATTCACGTCGCCGAAGCGATTGGCGCCTTGCTTGTTGGTTTGGTGTTGGCTGAAACGGAACATGCAAAACGGATTGAGCACTTGATCCTGCCATTCCGTGATTTCTTCGGAGCTGTCTTCTTCTTCAGCTTTGGATTGTCCATCGATCCGTTGTCTCTTGGCGGCGAAGCTGTATGGCTTGCTTTGATCGCAGTTGTGCTCACCCTATTCGGAAACTTCCTTGCAGGCATGCTCGCTGGGCGCAGTGCAGGATTATCACCAAAAGCTTCAGCCAATATCGGTTTGACTATTGTGTCACGTGGTGAATTCTCCATCATTATGGCCAACATGGGTAAAGCCGGAGGACTTCTCCCGCTGCTGCAACCATTCGCCGCCTTATATGTACTCATTCTGGCGATCCTTGGACCGTTATTAACCAAAGAGTCCAAACACGTGTTCAGATTATTGGATAAAATATTCAAGTTCAAAGATCCTCGGAAAAAGAAAGAAGAGCCGAAGGTTCTGCAGAAAGAAGGATAACCCCCTTGTCTGTTCAGAACAGACAACGTATCGTAATCGCGGCTCTACCGCCGATCTTTCTGTGATTAACCCAGGGAGAATGGCACGAAAGCCGCACAAAGGAGGATGACCTATGAAAGCACCTCTGATATCGGCTAATCCAGTGCCACAAACCGCCAAGCCCAGACTAACATCTACCCGTCGCCTGTTGAATTTATTGTTTGTAATAGCGGGTGGAATTCTCGCCTCCGTGGGACTTGAGTTGTTTCTACATCCCAATAAGATCATTATTGGAGGCATTACGGGCATCTCTTCGTTGTTCGCCCACTGGACCGAGATGAGAATTGGTTTATTCCTGTTCTTGTTCAACGTTCCGTTTATTTTTCTGTCCTATAGACTCGTGCAAAAGAAATTCGTACTGGTCACTGTTCTGGGTTTGGTTGTCTTTTCGATTGGTGCCATTGTGCTTCATCCCATGCCGCCGCTTGTCGAGCACCCGCTGGCTGCCGCCATATTTGGCGGATTATGTCTAGGCCTAGGAATCGGTCTAGTCGTGCGGTATGGTGGGACACTGGATACGCTGGAAATCGGTGATCCGTCCTCCCGTCCACCTGAACGTGTGTTTAGCGGGAAACGGATGCTTATCGAAAAAATAATCATGCTGCTCAACTTGCTGATTCTAACCGCTGCTGGTGTTGTCTTCGGTTGGGATCAAGCGATGTACTCGGTAATTGCTTATCTCATTGCATATGAAATGGTGTATATTGCATTCCGCGGATTCACAGCTAAGCGCAAAATATGTATTTTAACCACACAAAGTGCTCAAGTTGAAAAAGTAATCCGTAAACGGCTGCGCCGTGAACCTCGAACATTGGATGTTTCAACGGATTCAGGGCACGCTGCTGTCGCTGAAGGTTGGATCCAACACGTACCGGGAGCACTCTACTATGAGATTCATTTCCTCGAAATGATCTGGCTCAAATCCATTGTGCGTCATATTGATCCACATGCTGGTATTGTGACGAACCCGGAAAAATAATCAAAATTCCTATAGGCTAGGCAAATAAAAACTCTCTCTGATTCCTATGGATGTTAACCATTCATTCTGGATCAGAGAGAGTTTTTCATTTATTCTTTTTATAAATCTACTATTGCTTTCACTACATGCGAATCCGGTTGTAACCAGGTTTCGATCGAATCAGGCAATTGATCAAAACTCGCCCGGTGTGTAACGTAGCCATCCATGTTCAACTTCTTCTCCCGCAAGATCGACATGACCTGCTCAAAATCTTCCCTCGTGGCGTTCCGGCTGCCCAGAATGCTCATCTCCCGCTTGTGAAAGTCTGGGTCATGAAAGGAAATATCGGCTTTGACCAGTCCAACAAAGATTAATTGTCCACCATGAGCCACATAATGGATGGCATCATTCATTGAATGCATGTTTCCTGTTGCATCAAAGACAGCCGTCGCATAGTCCCCATCCGTAATTTCAGCAACTTGCTGTACCGCTTGTTCATCGGCCTGAACCATAGCATCCACGCCCGCCCACGTGCGGCTCAGTTCCAGCCTGTCCAGATTCCGGTCAATGGCAATGACCCGAGCACCCGCCTGTTTGGCAAAAGCCATCACACCCAGGCCAATCGGTCCGGCTCCAATGACCACAACCTGATCTCCAGGCCTTAGGGCTGCTCTTCTGACCGCATGAGCACCAATACTGAGCGGTTCTACCATCGCGGTTTCATCCAGTGTAAGTCCGTCGGCTTGGATCAGATGGGAGACGGGTACAACAATCTTCTCTCGCATGCCGCCGTCCACATGCACGCCCATCACCTGCATGGATACACAACAATTTGTTTTCCCTGATCGACAAGCGATACAATGACCACAATGCAAATATGGAATAATGCTAACCTGATCTCCCGCCTTCAGCCCCGCTTCATTGGCCCCGATCTCTTCAATAATCCCTGCAAGTTCATGACCCAGTACACGGGGATAAGTGAAAAAGGGCTGATTACCTTTGTAGGCATGCAAATCTGTTCCACAGATTCCAATTCGGCGGATGGTTACCAGCGCCTGATTCTCGGTTCTTTCGGGTTCTGCTATGTCTCGCAACGCCAAACGATTTATTTCTTCACATATAACAGCTCTCATTCCTGTTCCCCCTTCAATGATGCTTGTTGCTTAAAGTGATGTTCATTGTTATATTCAGGGCGGCCGCTGGCCCAGCTCTCATTATGAATTGGAGCGAGAATACGCAGCACTTCTGATAACAGTTCCTGGTCCAGCGGTTCATCAATCCAGGCTGCATTGTTGCGGATATTATGTTCACTTGCACTGCTGACCAGTGTTGTTGGAATCCGTTCATTAGCTGTTGCAAACTGTACGGCAAGCTTCGCAATATCCGTTCCCTGTTCCGCACAGAACCGTGCTGCTTGCAGACAGACCTGCTTCACACGATCATCTGCCGGGTGCCAGGCAGGAGTACCTCTTGTGCTTAATAAGCCCATAGAAAGAGGCGAAGCATTCACAAGGCCAATCTCTTTCTTTTCCAAAAGGGGCAATAAGGACAGCAGTGAAGTGTCATTCAATGCGTAATGGCAATAGGAAATGATGGCGTCAGCATCAATCTGTGGCAATACCTTTTCGAATAACGGCAGCGGCAATCCACAAATTCCTGCATGGCGAATGACTCCCTGCTCTTTCAGGCGCAGCAAGGTTGGGAAAGCTTCTTCAATAATAATATCGGCCGGGACAAACTCAATGTCATGCAAGAACAGGATGTCGATATAGTCGGTATGCAGTCGATCCAGACTCTCTTGGACACTATCATGTATCCGCTTACGCGAAAAATCAAATGTATTCTCCCCATAACGTCCAGCCTTGGTCGACAGCGTAAACGAGCTGCGTGGCAAACTGCGGATGGCTTCTCCAAGTACGATCTCGGCTTTCGTTAATCCATAATAAGGCGAAACATCTATATAGTTCATCCCTGCATCTACAGCGGCGTGAACCGTACGAATCCCCTCACCTCGATCAATATCACGAAATACCGAACCTAGAGAGGATGCTCCAAAGCTCAGTACAGGTACTTCCAGTCCCGTCTTGCCAAGTCTTCTTGTTTTCATATGCCTGCCCCTTCCCAGCATGTCTGCTTACTCACTTGTCCTTTCATTGTAACAGTTGAATTTCAAACTAAAATATCGCCAAATGCGTAATATGTACTGTTTGATGATCTATGAATAAACGTGGTTGTGAAGTGAAATTAAAAAGTCCGCCGATTCCCCTCATAAAGAGTAATCAACGGACTCATATCCCAACTGAATAAATGATCCTATCAAATCAATTCATCAGCGTGATGTATTATAAATATTAGTTCTGCATTACAAAATCTTGTTGAATGGCATTATTCTCATCAAACGTCCGCAGGATGTCATATCTTGTGTTACGCTGTGCCGGAATATAACCGGACTCCCGGATCAGTTGCGTAATGGAGCCAATATTGACTTTGTATGTTGCGCCTGCAGCCGATACCACGTTCTCTTCAATCATGGTGCTACCAAAGTCGTTGCAGCCAAATTCAAGTGATTTTTTGCCGATTTCAGGTCCCATCGTTACCCATGAGGATTGAATGTTTTTGATGTTGTCCAATACCAGTCGACTGATCGCTACCGTCTTCAGGTACTCTTCAGGCGTCTGACGCTCCAGCTTCAGATTTGTATTATCCGGTTGGAATGTCCAAGGAATAAACGCCAAGAATCCTTCGGAATCATACTTGTTCGCAATGCACTCATCCTGAGCTTCACGTACACGAAGCAGATGCAGTGCGCGCTCTTCCATCGTTTCACCAAGGCCGATAACCATCGTTGCCGTTGTGTTCATACCGATACGGTGAGCTGTCTGCATAACGTCCATCCAATCGCGCCATGAACCTTTCAAACGGCTGATTTTGCGGCGTGTACGGTCATCCAGGATTTCCGCACCACCACCAGGCAGGGAATCCAGTCCCGCTTCGTGAATTGCACGTACAACCTCTTCCAGAGTGAGACCGTCGGATACTTCGACCATTTTCATAATTTCGGCTGGTGAGAAGGAGTGCATCGTAATGTTAGGGAAACGCTCCTTGATCGCTTTGAGCAGGTCAGTGTAATAGCTAAACGGCAGATTCGGATTCGTTCCGCCTTGCATCAAAATCTCGGTACCGTTCACGTCTTCGGTTTCTTGAATCTTCTGGAAAATAACTTCATCGGGAAGTACATATCCTTCGTCAGAGCCAGGTCTGCGGTAGAAAGCACAAAAACGGCAGTACACATCACACACGTTCGTGTAGTTGACGTTACGCCCAATTACAAATGTTCTGTATGGTTCGGGGTGCATGCGTTTTACAATCACATTGGCGGCGGCCCCGATTTTGTCTACTTCATTCGATTCAAACAGCTGAATCGTGTCTTCCAAGTCCAAACGTTCGCCCCGAAGGGCTTTATCTAAGATACGGTCTACCGTACTCATCGTAAAAAAGCCTCCCTCATGAAGAGAAAATAGTATCACGATCCGTCCCAACTTGTTCATATAGATGAAAGTTTTGGTGGCAACATCGCATTTCTGTACTCCACATATCGTAACACAGGTTACATGTGAAAAAAAGCACCTTATGAGCAGGTGCTTTAAAAATTAATAAAAATGTTTACATATGCCATCTATTTCATTTCTTTTTCAGCAGGCTATAACACCCGTATTTCACTACTGTCGATTCTACGAATCCTGAAGTGCCTGATCCAGATCCGCAATCAGGTCATCGATGTCTTCCAGACCAACCGAGAACCGCAGTAATCCGTCAGTTATACCCCGATCGCGGCGAACCTCAGTCGGCATTGCCGCATGAGACATCATCGCAGGATAAGACAAGATACTTTCAACCGCACCCAAACTCACGGCAACAATTGGCAATTTCACACGGTTAAGTACAGCCTTGGCCCGATCTCCAGATCCAACGTCAAACGACACGACAGCGCCGTATCCGCTTGACTGACGTTCATGAGCTTCACGGCCGGGATGATCCAGCAGTCCCGGATAAAATACAGCCGTAATATCACTGCGTCCACTGAGCCAAGCTGCCAGCTTGGCTGTGCTCTGTTCACTGTGTGCCATGCGCGCACCCAAGGTTTTCATGCCCCGCATCAGCAGCCAGGATTCCTGGGCACCAAGCACAGTTCCAAGTCCATTCTGCAATTGTTTTAGCTGTCTACCCAGTGAATCCGTACGAGCAACGGCTAAACCTGCCAGCACATCACTGTGCCCGCCAAGAAACTTGGTTGCACTATGTACGACAATATCCACTCCGAGCTCAATCGGCCGTTGGTAATAAGGCGTCATGAAGGTGTTATCGAGAATGGAGATTAGCTCATGTTCCTGTGCCCAGGAGGTGACAGCAGCAATATCCGTGATCCGAAGTGTCGGGTTGGATGGTGTTTCCATATAGACTGCCTTCGTATTCGGTTTGAGCGCTGCCTTTACTTCCTCAATATTGGTCATATCCACAAAGGTAGTCTCTATCTGCATCCGACTCAGAATGGAAGTAAGCAATCGATACGTACCTCCATATACATCTTCCGTCACAATCATGTGATCCCCTGCCGAGAACATCATGAACACACTGGAGATGGCAGCCATGCCGGAGGAATAAGCAAATCCGCGTGCTCCACCTTCCAATAATGTAATGTAATCCTCCAATGCCTGACGAGTCGGGTTACCCGAACGGCTATAGTCATGTTGAGGTGGATTAAAAATATCAAAATGATGGAATGTCGAGGCCTGGTAAATGGGTACACTGGAAGCCCCGGTGGTTTTATCGATTTCGTCACCGAAATGAAGCAGCTTGGTATCGAACTTCAGGTCGGAATGAACATTCCGTTCATGATTGTTGGCATTATTGTTTTGCTCACTCATGATGCGGTTCCCCCTTCTATCTCCTGTTGTGCAGCTGTGAGTGCATTGCCCAGATCGGCAATCAGATCTTCGGCATGCTCGATCCCTACTGAGAAACGCAACAGGCGGTCATCTACACCTACAGCGTCACGAATTTCAATCGGAATATCCGCATGGGTCTGTACCGCAGGATAAGTCATCAATGACTCTACACCCCCGAGGCTTTCCGCAAAAGCAATCAGTTTGATGTGACGCAGCAACGGTTCAACATAACGAGCATCCTTTACTTTGAAAGAGAAAATGCCTGTGTTCCCGCTGGACTGTTTATTCTGTATTTCAAATCCGGGATGATCCGACAATCCTGGATGATACACTTCATCAACGGCTGGATGCTCCAAAAGGTACTTGGCAATCGTCAAGGCATTATACTCATGTCGCTCCATGCGAAGAGCGAGTGTCTTCATGCCTTTCATCAGCTGATAGGAGTCGCTTGGAGACAACACTGCTCCAATGGAATTGTGCAGGAATGCCATTTCGGCCGACAACTCTTCCCCTTTGGTAATAATCAATCCGGCAAGTACATCATTATGACCACCCAGATACTTTGTGGCACTATGGATGATGATATCGGCACCGAGTTCAATTGGACGCTGGAAGAAAGGAGTCAGTAGTGTATTATCCACAATGGTCAGCAAGTTGTGGCTCTTGGCCCAGGAGCATACCGCTTCCACATCCGTAATCATCATTAATGGATTGGTTGGTGTCTCAATAAATACCGCTTTTGTATTCGGCTGACGAATACTTTCCAGAGCTGCCAGATCATTGGTATCGACGTAACTTGCCGTCACACCAAATCTAGATAGGATGCGCTCTAGCAAACGATACGTTCCGCCGTACAGATCCAGCGATACAATCAGATGATCCCCTTGTCCAAATAAGGCGAAAATCGTTTGCAAGGCAGCCATGCCGGAGCTACAGGCAAATCCGGCGTCACCGGATTCCAACGCTGCCGCTGCTTCTTCCAACACTTTACGGGTTGGATTGGTCGTACGAATATAATCAAATCCCGTGCTTTGTCCAAGCTTGGGGTGGCGAAACGCAGTGGATTGATAGATCGGAAAATTAATGGCGCCTGTTACCGGTTCATTGATAGACCCAATTTGGGCCAATCGGCTTTCGATTTTCAACTTGTTGTCTTCCATTGCAGCATCCTCCTGTAATGTCGATTAGATTTGCGGACCAATATCGTAAGGTGTCTCTTGATACACATAGTAATTGAGCCAATTAGAGAATAATAAGTTTGCATGTGCCCGCCAAGTAGCCGGGGGAACACGGGAAGGATCGTCATTCGGGAAATAATGTTTAGGCAGCGCAATGTTCATGCCTTTAGCTGCATCCCGGTCATATTCCCATTTCAATGAAAGCGGATCATACTCGGCATGTCCGGTTGCAAAAATCTGTTTGCCGTCTTTGGTAGCAACCAGGAAAATTCCTGCTTCCTCAGACTCAGCCAATATTTCAAGGTTATCATTTTTTTCAATATCTTCACGGCGCACTTCCGTATGGCGGGAATGCGGAACGTTGAATACTTCATCAAATCCGCGCAGCAGCTGCACATTGGATCTGTTGATCGTATGTGAGAATACACCGAAACATTTTTCATCCAGCGGAACTTTGGGAACTCCGAAATGATGGTATAAACCCGCTTGGGAAGCCCAACATATATGCATAGTCGAAGTCACATTGGTTTTGGTCCATTCGAAGATCTCCTGGATTTCTTTCCAGTAGTTCACGTCTTCAAAGTCCATTTGCTCTACAGGAGCGCCTGTAATGATCATGCCGTCAAAGCGGCGGTGTTCGATCTCATCAAAGGTTTTGTAGAACAAGTCCAAATATTCCTGCGATGTGTTTTTGGACGTATGAGACTTCGGATGAACCAGAACGATATCTACCTGAATGGGTGTGTTACCCACCAGACGAAGCAATTGTGTTTCTGTCGTTTCCTTTGTAGGCATCAGGTTTAATATAGCGATACGCAGCGGACGGATATCCTGCTTATAAGCGGATGTCTCGTCCATGACAAAGATGTTCTCTCCTGCAAGTACTTCCTTGGCAGGCAGTGTGTCTGGAATTTTGATTGGCATGGTGGTTCTAACTCCTCCTTGTGCATAAATAGATGCAGCCACTGCAGGTGCGATACGCTTCGCATCCGTACAGTTATAGGCTGCCATGAGCTTGCCTGCAGGCGCTGAATTGCAACCACATTGCTGTCGGCAGGCTCAAGTTCCTTAGCGAAAATCACTGCTGAGAAGTCGGTGCATATAACAAAGACCTTCCTCGGATTCCGAGAAAGGTCATATGTAAATAGATATGCGCCTCTCTCATCTCTCAGTTACAACAGTGTCACTCGGACACTTGGTCGCTGCAAGAATTAGCACCGTGCGGTATACCGCCGGTTGCCGGGTTTCATCGGGCCAGTCCCTCCACCTACTCTTGATAAGATTTCGCTTTATTCAATTGTAAAAACTAGTGTGGTTCACCCTTTACTTTAAGACATTAATCCCCTCACGTCAAGGTGTAGTTCTATGCATGTTCCTCAGGATCGGAACCGTTCATCATCCGTTGTCATACACTGCTCCAGGGCGCGAAATCGACACATTTTTGCGCTTGAAAGGACCCTGTACCAGCGGTATACTAGACAAGTGTTATAAACCCTTATGTGAGAGGTGACATATTCAATGGATGGCGACCCGAGGCCTGACTGGCAGCCGAATTCCGACAAACTGCATAGAGAATTGATATCAGCATGCCGGCAGCGGGACGTTACTTCCGTTTGATTATAGAGCGAACGCAGTCCTGACTTCCAGGCTCCGCTGCCGACCGGCTGATCTGTTCTTTTTGCGCCCATATTGATGAAATCCGCCCATTTGGCGGGTGCAGAAGGAGTAGATGAATAATGAAAATCCGGTTGGTAAACAACGGTGTATTTATTCCGGTGGACGACATTCAGCAGGCGCTGACTCCACCAGCGGAAGGATTTTACTGGATTGATGCGGACGTAGACGATTTGGCGGTACTTCAACCCCTTTTCATGATGCATGATCTGGCCGTGGAAGACTGTTTGAGTGACGAAGAACAACGTCCGAAGATTGAAATTTATGAGAGCCATTATTTTATTGTTATTAACAGCATTCGTTTCGATGATGAAGAGATTTTCTTACGTGCCGTCAACCTGTTCCTTGGCAGACACTTTATTATCAGTGTGACCAAACAGAAAGTCAGCGAATTGCGGACATTGAAACCAATCCTGTGGGAACAGGAAATCAGTACACCGGATAAGCTGCTCTATCTGCTGGTTGACTTGATTGTTGATAATTATTTTACCGTCGGTGACCGAATTGAAGCCCGCATCGAGAAGCTGGAAGAAGACATTCTGATGCATACCAAAAAGTCTCACCTGAATGAGATTATCGGGTTGCGCAGTGAGATTTTATGGCTGAAGAAAGTGCTGGGGCCTCAGAAAGAGGTCATTAACACACTCAATAAAAAAGATCTGCGTCTTATTGATGATCAACTGCAGAAGTATTTCAGTGACATTTATGAGAATGCTGTGAAAATATCTGAAACCTTTGAGACTTATCGCGACTTGATGGGGAACTTGCGAGAAGCTTACCAATCCAGTATCGCCAATAGGGCGAATGAGATCATGCGTGTGTTCACCGCCATTACCACGGTGTTCATGCCGCTGACCGTGATCACTGGTATCTATGGGATGAACTTCACGAACATGCCTGAGCTGAACTGGAAGTATGGTTATTTTGTGGTCATTGGCCTGATGGTTACACTGGGCCTGAGCATGTTCTTTATTTTCCGCAAAAAAGATTGGGTTTGAAATAGCAAAAGACGAAGCGCTCCACATCTGGAGAAACGCTTCGTCTTTTTTTAAATTTATTCTATTTTAGAAAAATCCTTCTGCTGATCTATCTTAATTCTAGCCTGCATTCTGTTCCGTCTCCGTGTGACGGCGAAACCGGATGCGAATCATGCGCAGTCTTTCGTAGACCTGCTCCAGGTTGCTCCCGCCAGGCTTTTCTTCTCCATACACCTTATGTAACACGGGCTTCAGAAACGTATCCCCCAGCTCCTCGTAGGCACTCCATACTGCCTCTTGCTCCTCTTCGGGCATGACAGCAAGCTCCGCATCGAGCAGACAATCTGTGTCATACCCCTCCAAATCCAGTGTCTCCAACAGTTCAATTAGCTCCCGCCGGGACAATCCGGAACGATTCACGATCTCCTCCAACGTATATCCTTCCTTCATACCTTCAAGTACCTGCTTCCGTGTGGTGAATCTGTCCAGCTCCTGCTTGTATTTCTGCTCTCTCTGTTTGTACAGCCAGCTCTCATATTCTTGTTCCCTCAGAGCCGTGTACACCCAATCTAGCGGAAAAGATGTGGAACGTTCCATTCCATTCGTAAGCTCCAGCCATTCAGCACCGTACTCGGAAGCCTTGCTCTCTCCTACGCCAGGCAATTGCATCAATTCATCGATGGTTTGTGGAACAAATGCGCTGATCATGCGTAACAACCGGTTCGTTGCAATAAAATAGGGGGCCTTCCGGTCCGACGCCGCTCTCTTCCTGCGCCATATGCAAAGATCCATATAAAGCCCCTCGTTGCCATATAATTCACTGTAACAATGTAGACGCTGACCGCCATAATTGCGCGACTTCAAATCATCATTTTCGTGAAACAAGCCCTGCAGCAAGGGACGATATCCTTCGCCCATCTGAATGGCTAACTGATGACGATACACATGTAACAGCTCGTCCCACGAACTGCCAGCATACCAGATGGCATCCGTACGATCTCCTTCCTCATATTGGCTCCATCCCAGATGCCACGCCCCTTCTTCTTCACCGATCCACAGCTGGGCATGTTCTTCATTCTGATCTGACATTCTGGATAATCTGTTCATGAAAATGACTTCCATTTCTTGTCCCTCCTTCAATAGTTCAGCTCTACACAGTCTGTATTGTGCTAAATTAAGCAGCACAAAAAAACACCTCTCCTGCAAAATCCATGCAAGAGAGGTGCTTCCTCATTAACCGTGCTATGCTGTTGCTCATATATTACCACAATGGAAAAATTCGTCAACCACTTGTTTATAAAGCTATTTACATGTTCAAAGCCAGTTTCGCCAGGGCAAGCGAACCACACAGTCCCGCATTATCACCAAGTCCCGGAGAAACGACATACTGGTCAATATCGGACTGAAGTGCAGGATGCTGAACGTATCCAGCGAGCAATTCTTGCAGCTTGCTGCGAACCATCGGGAACAGATGCTCCTGCTTCATCACACCGCCGCCCATTACAATTTTCTGCGGAGTGAGGATCAACACATAGTTCATCAAGGCATGCGCCAGATAATGTGCTTCAATCTCCCAGGCCTTATGATCGGCTGGCAGTTCGTAGGCAGGTTGCCCCCAACGTTTATTGATGGCAGGACCTGCGGCAAGTCCTTCCAGGCAGTCTCCATGATACGGACAGAACCCTTCATACGTATCTTCGGGATGCTTGCGTACAATGATGTGTCCCATCTCTGGATGTGACAATCCATGGACCATTTTGCCACCTACAACTGCACCTGCACCAATCCCTGTTCCAACAGTAATATACAGACAGCTATCCAGGCCTTGTGCAGCCCCCCAGGTTGCTTCCCCCAGTGCAGCACCGTTTACATCCGTGTCGAACGTCATCGGTACATCAAAGTGCTCCTTGAGCTTACCAATCAGGTTGTACTGACCCCAATGCGGCTTCGGTGTTGTTGTGATGTAACCATAGGTCGGGCTTCCTTCAATCGGATCAATCGGACCAAATGAACCTACACCCAAAGCTTCAATACCTTTACCTTCAAAAAAAGCGATTACTTGAGCCATTGTCTCTTCCGGTGTTGTCGTTGGAAAGCTCACGCGTTCAAGAACTTCCCCTTCTTCCGTACCGATTCCACATACAAATTTGGTTCCTCCAGCTTCAATTGCGCCTAAAATCGTCATGTTAGTCA
Source organism: Paenibacillus sp. FSL W7-1088 (assembly GCF_037969855.1). Lineage (NCBI taxonomy): Bacteria > Bacillati > Bacillota > Bacilli > Caryophanales > Paenibacillaceae > Paenibacillus > Paenibacillus sp. FSL W7-1088. Next base: position 2,071,354 of record NZ_CP150216.1, on the reverse strand, counting down.
CGCTCCCAAGTCGTTTAAAATTAAATGGATCTTCGAATCTGTTCTCTGAATAACAGAACAAAAGCATGATTACTCCTGTTCAGCAGCTTCGAGCTTCACCAATCGCTTCAATAAGGTCTGCTTCCAGCTGTCGGATAGCGTTGGAATCGCCAGCAAAGCACGCATACCAGCGGCATCCTGCTTCCCCTGATGCATAATTCGATTAGCTTCCAGAATGGTCATTGATGCAGAGTCCGTGCTTATTCGTCTGAATATTGCAGAAGGAGTTACCTCACCCTCTTCCAATACTCGAAAATAAAATCCGGTATGCCCGCTATCCTGAAAATAAACAGGCAGCTCTTTGTAATCATACCTTGCACCAAGCTTGAAGCAAGGCTGTCTTGGCTGGCTGACCTGTACCGTGGCTTCCCCCAATTCATACACATCACCAATCCGGACTTCTTCCTCCATACAGCCTTCAACTGTCAGATTTTCTCCACAAGCTCCCCAGTCCAGCTTGCGATCCAGCAGTTGTTCAAGCGCCGGATAACGACTGTAATCGTATACACAAACCGCCTTGTCAGGCCCACCATGATGCTCCAGATCCGCCTGGGCATCCCCTGTCATTCCGGTGAATGACAGGAAAACCGGGCTGGATATGGGATGTTTCACAATGCCGCTCATCACTTCGCGCTTCTGGCCAGGCAAGGCCTGAAGCTGGCCTACGTTTACAGCTAATACCGCCGTTTTGTTTTCATCTGGCTTCCGGTTATGTGCGAGTGTCATCTGATCCTGCCTCCCATATTAGCTTTCTTTTAACGAACAGAGCCACCAAAAACAAGTGTATTACTTAACAAGCGGCCCGGGGAAGTAAGCATTTTGCCGCCAGCATACATCCCAGAAGATGCACCACCATCCAGGTTCATTGCCTGCTTGGCACCCAGCTTCTGCATGACAGCAGCCCATTCCTTAATCGTCGCTCCTGACACGGTAGCCAACATTACCGAACCGTCGGCCATAATGGCGATACCGCTTCTTGCACCGGAGGCATTGAGAATTTTGGTATCCTTGAAGCCCTCACTCGCTGGATTTACGGCAACTTGGCCGTCTTTCACCAGACGTGGACCTGCACCCACAGCGGTGACTACATCCTGCCAAGGAATCTCTTTGCCTGTTGCATTGGTGTATTTATAATTCATCTCTACAGTTGATCCAACGGTGAAGCGGTCCGAAGAAGCTTTCTGATTCCCCGTGAAGACCAGTACCGAGCCATTCTTCGGAATGGCTACATTGGTATTCGGTACTTTCTTGGTGACAATCCCTTTCTCCATCACAACCGCCGTACCTCCTTTGAACCCGACTGTGGAACCCCGCTCTGGCGTGTATAACATCGTAATACTCGCATTCGCGGAAGGTGTTCGGTTAATAAAGGTCGCATACCAACTGCGTGATTTCCCTTCTGTATCTGTTACTTTACCCGTCAGGCTCACTTGAAGCGAATCCATGATGGCAGAGCCATCTTCCTTAAACCCGATCGTAGTTCCGTATCTTCCAATATGTATAACCTTGCCGTTTGCTATTAACATGCCGTATGGATCTGGAGCTCCGTTATAAGCTTCAAAAAACGCTCCGTTAATGGCCGCTTGCGCGCCATAAGCTTTGACAATCGAAGGTAATGTTGCGGTCTGACCGACCTGCTTCTTCGCCAATCCTACGGTAACTGGTGTACCCTTGGGAATACTAACCGTCTGCACGGTAAAACTGCGTCCTGCTGCTTTTACTTTCTGTACCTTGGTGCTGATTGCCGCTTTGGCATCTGCTGTCTGTGGAGCACTCACCGCTCCTGAAAGGATTACAGGCAAAGCAAGGACGAGGGCCATAGCCCCTGTCCACCACTTTTTGCCCGTCCGTTTTGTCTGCATGCTACTCACCCTATTGCCACTCCCATCCAAGAGCCCAGGCTCTTCATCTCAAGTTGTTCGAACTTGTCCATCACCATATCCGGATCAAGACGCAATTCACATACATCCAGTGCACAAGCTACCGGAACAGCACAGTGAATCTCTGCCAGTTTGCGGGACAGATGCAGCATGTCGAGATCATTCTCAATCTTGTTACGTACCGAAGGGGTAAGTTTGTCCATATTGTCCAAAATACCTTCAATGGAGCCAAACTCCTGTACAAGCTTCAAAGCTGTCTTCTCCCCAATGCCCCGTACCCCAGGATAATTGTCACTGGCATCGCCCATCAGACCTTTCATGTCTATCACTTGACGAGGTGTCAGTTGTTTCTCCGTCATTAGGGATTCAGGCGTATACACCATGTAATTGCCATGACCTTTTTTCATAATAATAATACTTGTGCGGTCATCAATCAGTTGCAGCATATCGTGGTCACCCGTCAGTACCATCACGTTCATATCCGTCTGCTCGGTGTAATACTTGGCAAGTGTACCGATACAATCATCAGCTTCATATCCTTGAGCACCAATATTCGGAATGTTCAAACTATCCATCACTTCACGAATCAGAGCAAACTGAGGAATCAGATCATCCGGAGCTTCCGGACGGTTTCCCTTGTACGCTGCATACTCTTCACCGCGAAACGTCTTGCCCCCCATATCCCAACAGCATACGACATGACTTGGCCCAAAGGTTTGAACCGCATCCCAGAAATAACGGATAAAACCGTATACTGCGTTGGTTGGCACGCCTGCCTTTGTACGTCTGATATATCCGCTTGCAGATGTTGCATAAAATGCACGGAACAACACCGCCATACCATCTACCAGCAACAAAGTAGGTTCATTACGTTGATTCACTTGAATTTGTTCTCTCCTGTCCTGTATCTAGCAAATAAAATATCGAACTAATTCTATCATTATAGCATAGTTCCGCCAAGGATCGACCAGCCAAAAAAGCCCTGAAATTTGAACATTCAGAGCTTTTTTCACCTTGGTTCATTTAACAATCAATGAAATCATTCATCTAAAAATTACGCGTTGTTCCATTCCTGCTCATACGTATCTTCCTTGAATCCGACGGTTACTTTGTGACCATCCGTAACGATTGGACGTTTAATCAGACGACCATTGGAAGCCAGCAAACGAATCTGCTCTTCAGTGGAAAGCCCTGGCAGCTTGTCTTTCAATTGCTGCTCCTTGTATACTTCTCCGCTCGTATTGAAAAACTTCTTCACTTCAAGTCCGCTCTTCTGAATCAACTCCGTTAATTCTGCTTCGGATGGGGGTGTGTCGAAAATAGGAACTAATTCCAGTTCATGCCCCTGAGCTTCCAGCCATTTTACGGCTTTACGGCACGTGCCACATTTGGCGTACTGAAATACTTTTAGATTACTCATCGTGACTTGTCCTCCTAAAATTGCTCCGGTATCGGGTGCTCCGGTTTCGATTTCTCGCTTCCCTTGGTTTGCTTCGCAAATCCAAAAGTCGCTCCAAACCGATACCATCGCACTGTAATTTTAAACCTCTTCTCGAATGAGAAAAATGTCCATTCGGCTTTAGGGTCAAAAACCTTAAAACATAAAATCCTACAACCTAAAAATTTTTAAAATTAGCCTGTGGCATTTTGTTCGGATGCAGTTTGCATGCCTCACACGCATTTAATTGACTAGTCGTTGAACATACAGCAGGACACAATGCACTGAAGTCTGCACACAGCGCAAATAACATTGCGTTTGACAGCTTCCTAGAGCGTCTCCCTTGGAGATGCCTCAGCATCCAAACGTGCCTCCAGGGCAGCCATATCTGCGGGCAACGGGGCTTGGAACGTCATTCGACTTTGCAAAATGGGATGGTCAAACGCCAGCTCACATGCGTGCAATGCCTGACGAGCAATCCAAGTATCTTGTTCCTCCCGAACAGCCATGGTCTGCCCATCGATCTCATGCACAGGAAGGGTCTTGTACATCCGATCCCCAATTAACGGGCAGCCGATCGATGTCATATGTACCCTTATTTGATGGGTTCTGCCACTCTCCAGCTTCAGGTTCACTGCACTGGCACTTCCACCCGCCCACCTTGCGACTGTCGTGTATAACGTTCTTGCCGCATACCCGTCAGGTGTAACGATTCGACGATGCGGTTCTTCGGGATCACGATCAATCGGGCCATCAATGGCCCCCTCTTCTTGGGCAGGACTACCGTGTACAAAGGCAATATATTGTTTATCCACCGTTCCTGCGATCATTTGTTCAGAGACATGCTGGTGCACATATGGATTTTTCGCGATTGCCAGTACTCCTGATGTTTCCTGATCCAGTCGATGAATCGGTCTGAAGCGGAAACGCTCGCCTTTGGACTTCCAATAATGGACAACCCCGTTTGCCAATGTACCTGTGTAATGCCCATGTGTTGGATGTACGATGACACCTGAATCCTTGTTCACGATAAGCAAGTGCTCGTCTTCATACAGTATCATAAAGGGAATCGGCTCAGGTAAAATATCATCCGACTCTTCTTGCTCCATCCGGACTTCCAGAACGTCACCTGCGCTAACTTTGACGCTGATGTATACCCGCTCGCCATTTAGCATAATTCCCTGCTCTGTAAGTTTGATTCTCGACAGGAGCTTGCGCGAAACCTGCAGGCGCCGCTGAAGCACGGTCTTCAGCAGCCAGCCATCTTCATGTTCGGGAACCGTGTAAGTAAGTGGTGAATAATAATCGCTCATTCTTTGTCTTTGCGGCGGAATACTTTTTTGCTCCGCACATACTCAATGTCAGCTACCTGTTGTCTCGCATTGGCAGTCCGTGCAACAACGAAGAAATAATCAGACAGACGGTTCAAATATCGTCGCACAGAAGGGTTGATATCCGTATGTTGTCCGAGGGTTACGGCGCGGCGCTCAGCACGGCGACATACGGTGCGGCAGACATGCAATGTGGAAGAGAGCAGACTGCCCCCAGGCAAAATAAACCGTTCCACTTTCGGATTCTCCGCATCATACTGATCAATCCACTGCTCAAGCCGGGCGACCATCTCATCCCGTACTTTATATTTGGATTCGCTAATTTTTACAAAGGCGAGATCGGACCCGCAATCAAACAATTCTTGCTGAATTTCGAGCAAATGTTCACGCAAATCCTCAAATTCCCCATTTGCTTGATCAATAAAACTGATGGCCTGCCCAACAAAACAATTCAGCTCATCAATTGTCCCATAAGCTTCAACCCGGTCATCATCCTTGATGACCCGTCCACCAATGACGGAGGTCTGCCCCTCGTCACCTGTTCGTGTATATATGCCCATTGTAATCCCTCCTATTGTTAATATCATTCGCATGGTAGAACGCTGGGGTTAAATATAAATGCATGACCCTTTTAGAGTTTAACTTAATCAGTATACTTGACCTGCTATGAATACGGGAATGCTATTATTTTCAGAAACCAGTGAGATCCTTCACACGTATATATGAATTGGTGTACTCTGCCGAGTATACGCCAAATCCTTGCAAACCAAAAGTAGAGGAGACGATTATGCAAAACTGGATAACCGATTTCATGGAACAATACGGCTACATAGGCATTGCACTCATTATTGCTCTAGAAAACGTATTCCCCCCCATCCCCTCCGAAATCATATTACCTTTTGGCGGCTTCATGACCACTTACACCAGCCTGACCCTTCCCGGTGTTATTATTGCGGCTACCATTGGTTCTGTGCTTGGGGCTGTCATTCTCTATGGGATCGGACTGCTGATTGATGTCAATCGGCTGGAGAAGATTGTAGAACGTTGGGGTCATATTCTGCGGATCAAAAAAGAAGATATCCACCGTGTCGATGCATGGTTTGACAAATATGGAATGTGGACCGTATTATTCTGTCGCATGGTTCCCCTTGTTCGCAGCCTCATCTCGATCCCTGCCGGCATGTCCAATATGAAATTTGGTTTATTTGTCCTCTTCACAACCATTGGAACATTGGCCTGGAATATTATTCTCGTCTCGGTTGGTGCGGCTCTAGGGGCGTCATGGGAGAGTATCCTGCACTTTATGGACGTGTACTCCCTGGTCGTATATGTGCTTCTGGCGATTATTGTTGTGGGCTGTATCATCTGGTGGATCAGACGAAATAAAACTCGGAAATAAAGAAATTTACACGCATAGCTTTTGTCATAAAACAAAGCCTCCGCATCACTATTTGTGGTGACGGAGGCTTCTTTAGGCTCGTTCATCGTTTAACATTATGAAATGCTAATCTTCATATCGCAGCCCTCGATCTTTGAGATCAACAGCCAGGCCAGATATCAACAGATACATCTGTTCGGAATGCGCCTGCAGCGCCCGGTTAACCGACGCCATTCTTGCCGCAAAAATGCGTTCTTCCTCTGAAGGATTCAAAGAGCCATGCATTTCATTGGTAATCACGAGCAGCTTTCCCTGGTAAGACAGAAGGGCGTCCAGCAACAGCTGTGTCTCTGAACGCTGCTGATCCAGATCATCACTTGCCCGGAACCCGGCAGCCATCCAGGCCGTCAGACTATCCACAATGACAATTCGCTGATCAGCCAGGAAGAGATTGGATTCCCGATTAATCTGGTGAAGCACCTCCGTCAGGTGCGGGCCGTTCCCAGCCTGGATAGCACGATAATGAGCGGATGGCAATTCGGGAATCACGGGATCATGATCACCAGTGGATAAATAGATGCCCTCCCGGCTAATCCGGGCTGCGTATGCAAGCGCAAATCGGGTTTTACCACTGCCTATGCCGCCTGTGACCGTAATTAGCAATCCGCTCCCCTCCTTCAGTAGCCATACTAGATTGCATTTACTCTGTCAGCGCCTTCAGCACTTTCTTGGATTCTTCGACATTGGACGCCGACACCGGAATGGTAGCAAACAGATTTTGCGCAGCATAATCTACATCTTTGAACATTTGCATATCTTCCAGCGGTATGCCATAAAGATGTGATTCTGTCTTGATATCTGAACCGTCATCTCCTTCACCCTTCTCAACCAAGACACCGCCTTCAAATACACCGCGCTTATACTTCTCCGAATCAAATGTATCATCCAGCGGAATATTGGAGCCGTTACTTCCGTACTGCTTCATATCAGCTTCAGGCAAAATGAAAATATCATGACCACCAGCCGCATACTCTACCATAATTTTCTGAACATCATACATTGCACTGGTGATAACCTCCACCTTGGGCTCCTCGCCCAGCTTCTGCTGCAAATTAGCTTGCAACTGCTCCGAGATCACGGATGGATTTCCTTGGTTATCAATGATAAAAATCGTAAAACCGTCCTTACCGCCACAGCCAGCAAGCAGAAAAATCATAGAAATGATTGCGGTAAGCCCCCAAAATCTCTTCATTCCAGTTCCCCCTTTAGTCTCCTATGTACAATATATCACAATTGTTCCACGCAAAAAAATAACCCTGCCTATCCGAAGCAAACTGTTCATAAGCAAAAAAAAAAGACCCCATCAGGGTCTTCTTCGATTCGCAATATGCGTAACGTTTCGATACAACGAAAAATTACTTTCCTTTAATCGGATTAGCCTTCATGTATTCATTAATCTTCAAATCTAGCAAACTGCTAATTTCAATTACAATATCGGATGTGAATGATTTCTCTTCAAGGAATATCTGTTCCATCTTGCGGCGTAGCATATGGATCTCATCTTCCAAGGAAACGTTATGCAAAGATGCGTGATCCGGTTTCACCGACCATCGGTCGCCATGATCGCCTTCTGCCAAATAATGCCCACGATTAGTCGGTAAATCATATTCAACACAAAACAAAGCCAACCCCTCCTTGGAAAAATTAGTTTCCAAATACAAGAAAAACATATTTCAAATTGAAATTATATCACAATATTTTGTAAAAGAAAGTTATTTTTTTCTAGTTTGAAGAAAGTTTATGTCGATCAGAAGCTTATAATCCCTATTAACCCTCTTTTTGCAGTTTGTAAACAAAGTTTCCGATTCGTTCCAATGCTTCATTCAATTGGGTCACAGATGTTGCATAGGAGCAGCGAAGAAATCCTTCACCTTGCGGCCCAAATACATTACCCGGAACAGCCGCTACTTTATTTTCCGTTAGCAGACGCTCAGCAAAAAGATCGGAACTCAGCCCTGTCTTCTGGATACTAGGAAACGCATAAAATGCTCCCTGGGGTTCATGGCAGTCCAGTCCAATATCTCTAAAACCCTGCACGATAAGGCGTCTGCGCTGATTATAGGATTCAACCATTCTATCCTTCTCACCCAAACCGTTTGTCAATGCCTCAAGCGCGGCCACCTGTCCCATGGCAGGTGCACACATCACCGTGTACTGATGAATTTTGAGCATGGCTGCAATCAGTTCAGGATGTCCGCACATATACCCAATTCGCCAGCCGGTCATCGCAAAAGCCTTGGAAAACCCACTAACCAAAATGGTACGTTCCTTCATATCCGGAATCGAAGCGAAACTAACATGTTTTTGCGTATACGTCAGCTCAGCATAAATCTCATCCGCAATGACGATCAGATCATGCTTTTTGATCACTTCAGCAATAGGCAGCCATTCTTCATAGGTCATGATGGCACCTGTCGGATTGCTCGGATAACAGAGGATAAGAACCTTGGACTTAGGCGTAATTCCCGCTTCCAGCGCCTCGGCAGTCAGCTTGAACTGATCCTTCGCATACGTTTCTACACCAACCGGAATGCCTCCGCCAATCGAAGCGATTGGAGAATAGGCCACATACGAAGGTTCTGGAATTAGAATTTCGTCTCCAGGTACGATCAATGCACGCAATGCCAGATCTATGGCTTCACTGCCACCAACGGTAACGATAATTTCGTCCTTTGGATCATACTTGGTATCAAATTGAGTATCCAGATACTCGCTAATGGCTTCCCTCAGCTTCGGCATACCCGCATTGGAAGTGTAACTGGTCATGCCTCTTTCCAGTGAATATACACAAGCTTCACGCATATGCCATGGTGTTACAAAGTCCGGTTCACCTACACCCAGTGTGATAATATCCTTGTTATCGCCAACCAGATCAAAAAATTTCCGTATGCCGGAAGGCGGAATCTGTTGAACCAAAGGTGCCAAATACGATGTCATTTTCTTGTTGTTTCCTGTTGTCTGTTCATTCACTATCATGACGCATCTTCCTTTACGGCGAGATCATGAGACGGTTGTCTTCCTGATGGTCTTCAAAAATAATCCCGTCCTGTTTATATTTTTTAAGAATAAAATTCGTTTTGGTTGAAAGTACAGAGTCAATCGGAGACAATTTCTCCGAAACAAAATTAGCGACTTCGCGCAGGTTGCCACCTTCCACTTCTACGAGCAGATCATATGCACCTGACATGAGATATACTGATTTCACTTGCGGATACAGATAAATGCGTTCGGCGATCCCTTCGAAGCCACGACCACGCTCAGGCGTAATCTGTACTTCAATCAAGGCTGTTACTTTCTCATCATCAATCTTGCTCCAGTTCACAACGGTTGCGTATTTCACAATCACATGGTCCTGTTCAAGCTGTGTCACGGCGTTCTTGATCTTATCTTCCGACTCCCCCAGCAGCGTCGACAGCAGTGCGGGAGTCCTTCTCGCGTCTTCCTTCAACAAATCCAGAACTTTTAATTGCAGATCGTTCAGATCCTTCATGTCTTTCCCTCCAGCGTCATCCAGGTTCCTGAAAATGAATTAATACTTATATTACATGAATTCAACGATCATGCAAAGACAAAAACCGCCCGCCCTGAATTCGGGCAAGCGGTGGTATGGTCTGCAACAGTACAGTACCTGCTTCAAACCATTATTACAAAGGTTACATGTAATAAGGGTTACCGTAATTCGGTTGATGCTGGGGTACATTAGGCGCTTGGCTGTAAGCACTCGTCTGAGTATTCTTTTCCTGAATGAACTGTTGACATTTCTGTTGGGTCTGGTGGGCCGATTGAATCTGCTTGTCCACATCCTGTCGCAATGCCTTCGAACCTACCGAATACATGTTGTTCTGCTGCATCACATTGAACAGCTCACCTTGCAAACGGAGTGTATCATTGGTCAAGTCTGTGAACATCCGGCGTGTCACGGGACAGGAAGCTTCGGTTGTTGCTGTCGTATATTCGCGCGCGGTTCGTCTTAAATCAGCAAGAATCGACTTCAACAAATCCTGTTCCTGCATAAAAGATCCATTCGATGATAAAGATTGAGAATACACAAAGTTTCCTCCTATACGGTTAGATTCGGCTTCTATTACTGTGCTTGTGTTGGAGCAATAGATTGATGTTGCTGCAAAACATTGACAAGTGTGTTCAGATGCTGTTCATGGGAACGAACATAGTGATTCAGTGCCTGCTGAATTTGCGGATGTTGTGAGATGGAAGCTGTGGCCGCACACTGTTTGATTAGCAATTCTTCATTGGTTATTGAATCCGCAATATAATTCAATTCTTTCGGACTCAGCGCTTGCATGGATTGATTCTGCATGTTCTGGTTGACCTCCTCGGCATTAAGTTATGCGCAATTATTGTTAACCCGGTCACTCAAAAGTATACAAACGTAATCACGAAGGAGATGTTTCTAATGGATCTGGTCTATGGTACACCGTTCTGGCCTTCCACTTTTAATCCGAATTCCACCTACCCCTCGCTACAAAACGACATTTCCTGTGACTGCTTGATTATAGGTGGTGGTATGGGGGGTGCACTGACTTCCGAATTGCTCTCGGAGCGTGGAGTTAAAACGGTTGTTATTGATAAGAGAAAGATTGCACATGGCAGCAGTTCAGCCAATACAGGACTTTTGCAGTACACAAACGACAAAACATTGACATCCTGCATCAATACCTTTGGCGAAAAGACAGGCTTGCGCTTCTATCAACTGTGTCGTGAAGCCATGCAGAAGCTCGCACAAATTGCAGACAGGCTCGATACCGATCCCTGGTTTATTCAGCGGACCAGTCTCTGTTTTGCCAGCAGCACTGATGATGTAGCCATGCTGGAGGAAGAATATCAAACGTTGAAGCATTATGGCTTTGAAGCTGAGCTGTGGAATTCCGACAAAATCAGCAGCCATTTCCCCTTCAGCAAACCTGCCGCACTATATACGTTGGGGGATGCTGAAGTGAACCCGTATCGCTTTGTTCATGCCTTGTTTGAATCGGCAAGTAAACGAGGAGCACGAATCTATGGACAGACGGAGATGATTCATTGTGAATTCGATGATGATGGTGTACTCTGCCATACTTCAGGTGGAAAAATCCGAGCACGCAAGGTTATTTTTGCTGCCGGTTATGAGACGCAGACCATCAAAAAGGATCAAGGAGCCTACCTGCAAACCACCTATGCTATTGCTACTAAGCCGTTGCCTGACCTGAAAGAATGGTACGAACACAGTCTGATCTGGGAGACAGCACGCCCTTACCTGTATATGAGAACTACACCAGATGGACGGATCATTGCTGGCGGTCTGGATGAAGAGACACCTAGGGAAGATCAGCGTGAAATTCGGGCAAGACACCGGGGAGATACACTCCTGGAAGAAGTCCGCTCTTATTTCCCACTAGAAGGTCTTGAAGTGGATTATGCCTGGGGTGCCGTGTTTGGCAATACACATGACGGACTTCCGTTTATCGGCCCACATCCTGAATACCCGCATTCTTATTTTCTCGAGGGTTATGGCGGTAACGGGACGGTGTACAGCATGTTCGCTGCTTCTATTTTGGCCGATGCTGTTACAGGAGTTGAGAATGGCGATATGGAACTTTTCTCATTAACGAGAACGAGTAAACCATCTCCTGTGTAAGTAACGTCTCACATAAATAAGGGTACAGCTCAGGATTCATCCCTGAACTGTACCCTTTTCCCTATGCTGAGGGTTCTTGCTGATCCGGATGCACTAACATGTTGCGCATGAATATCCAGCCAATGAGTGGAAAAGCCCCCAGCGCCACAATAAGCCAGGTTAACGTTTGCAACGAAGGGCCATTCATGACCGTCACAATAAATACAGCAAGGCCAAATAAACGACCGACCATCAAACAAAGCTCCCTTAATACGACAAGTTCAACCCTTTTCTCTACATTTTCGCCGCTCGCTCCCATCAGGTCGAATCCTGCCGAAATCATCGGCAAAATATACAACGGCATCGACAAGGCAGATCCAATTCCCATAATCAAAAGCGTACCATAGCTGACCTTCCATAATAGCGGAATCAACACGATGAATAACAATATCGCGCCGATTAACATCCCCCTGGACCTGTATTGCGGCTTAAACCATTTTCCTGCGGCCCAGTAACTCACCAGTGCTACGGCAGAAGTGATTAGCGAGAACTGTCCTAGCTTATACTCCTGCTTAGTTGCCACATAGACGAGCAGCGCAATCAGAAAGGCAAATACGCCTTCCCGCACGCCTTGCGCAAACAGTCCCATGCCAAGTGGCCTCCATGCACTATCTCTGGCAGACAACTGTCGCCACGGTTCAGACCAGCGGTATGTTCCGCTGACTTCCCTTTTTTTCAGAAAAAAACTGAACACAACGGCAATCACATATATGACCAATGACACCGTAAAAATAAGGCGATAACCCGAATTATCAATCATTCGTGAAATAATAAGACCTGAGAACCACGGGCCGATGATGCCTGTCATGGAACCCAGTAGACCCACCCAGCCATTGAACAGGTCCCGATTCTCCCGGTCAGTCACTTCAAAATAAACCACATTAAACGCAATCCAGAACAATCCAAGTGCGCATCCAAACAAAATTCCCAGAGGCCATATCCAGTCAACCGCCTTGGGTCCCGCCCATAACACAAGCATGTAAAAAATACCTGACAAGGCCGTTCCCAATCGCAACGCACTCATTTTGTTATGTTCCTTGACCCACTTTCCCGCAAGCCAAAACGTGAGCCCAAGTGCAATTTGCTGGCTGATCGTAAACCATCCCAGCATGGCGTAGTCCGGACGGCTTTTCCATAGATACACATTCAGAAACGTTCCCGACAAAGCTCCGGCTAACACAAACAATCCATTCACGCCTAGTAGCAGAATGGATTGTCGGCCCAGTGAAATCTTCATCTGCTCCCTCCTCATTCCACCTGAAGTCAGTACTTCACAGGCAAGGTATCAGGGTTAACGTACCCCAAGCAGAAGGAAAACATGATGAATTTCCCGGAATATTATATTTCAGTAACATTTTAATCCCTTATTTCCGTGCACTCAAATTCTGGATCAGACGCAGACGATCATCTTCTGACAAATTATATTGAACCTGGAAGCAGCCTGAGCATACATACATTTGTACAGAGAACGGCGCATCCAGCAACGAGTCCGTACCTAAGACAGCATTGGCAACAGGATTAAACGTATCCTTGGTAGCCTTCTGTGTACCCGTGAGGATCATGAATTCACGACAGTGCGGGCATTCCGGCACCTCTTCTTGCAAATCAAGCTGCTTCTCCACGCCTTCTTCGTATTGAATCAGATCATTGCCCTCATCCGCATACTTCGTCAATGTACGAAGCTCCGGCAATTTCAGCTCTACTTCGTCTCCCCACAGGTTGGCGAGATCCGAAGTTTGTTCATCGTCCTCGACATCATCCAGATCATAGATGTCTTCCTCGGCTTCATCGTTCTCTTCATCACCGATATTGATGTTTAGTGTACGATATCCCTTTAATTCATTGTGGCAGTAAGGGCATTCTTCTTCAGGACCTAACTCCTCATCCCATACAATCTCGGTGTGGCACCATGGACATACTGTTGGTTCCATATTGAATCAACCTTTCTCTTTCAGATAATCATGTGTTCAACACATAAATGACGCCTATGGCAAAAAATACAATCGATGCAGCAAACAGAATCCGTATCAATATTTTCATGAACGGTCCCCCTACATGATGCTCGCGCCAATAACAAATGACAACGAGACGGAAATAATCATGGATATCAATCCTACGGCCCGGTTATCCGCTGCAATCTCCTTGTCAATCGAGAACACCGGCGTCAGAAACTCGAATAGAAAATAGGCAATGAGCAGAAGGACAAATCCTACAAATGACCACGTCATAGCTTCATACACCGATGATTTGGCCTGAATGCAGAAATGAAGCACGTTGCAAATTCCAAAGATTTTGCCTCCTGTAGCCATCGCAACCGCCACATTGCCCTTCTTGATTTCATGCCAGCATTTGTACTTGGTCACCAGTTCAAAGCAAGCCAGAAATACAAGCAGCTCCATAATCGCTACGGAGAAAAATCCGAGCACCATCCCCAAGGGATGAGACAGCAATTCGTCAATCGTCCCTTTCACTCATCGTTCCCCTTCCCCATTCTGCTGCCTGAACTCACTCAGGCGGCAGAACTTCTTTGATTCCTGGTCGGGCTATTCCAATTCTGCGACGGTCACACCGTTTCCGCCTTCTCCGTAATTGCCCAGCCGGTAACTTTTTATATGTCTATGCTTACGCAGGTAATCCTGAATACCGGAACGCAAAATTCCTGTTCCTTTACCGTGGATAATGTAAACCTGACCCAGATTAGCAAGGAAAGCTTCATCGATAAAACGATCTGTCTCCATCAAGGCTTCTTCCAGATTTGTACCCCGCAGATCCAGTTCACTTTTCACATTGTCATCGCGAGTTCGTTTCACACCAGTTACCGGTTTCTGCTTCGGTTTGGCTTCTGCTGGTGCAGACTGCTGTAATTCAAGGTCATTCAGGGATACTTTCATTTTCATGATGCCCAATTGAACCATAGCATCCTTGGTGCCTGACATCTCCACCACATGACCTTTTTGATTCAAACTGTACACAAGAACTTCATCGCCCGGTCCAATGGCACGAGACTTCGTTGCCGTTGAAGTACGTTTAACTGTCTTCTTGCGTTTCTCAGGTTCAGCTTCATCCAGTTGTTTACGAGCAGCAATAAGTTTGTGCTCCTTCACGGATGCGCCTTCTTCCATGGCGAGCTGGCGAAGATCGGCTATAATCTTCTCAGCTTCCGCTCTGGCCTTGTCCACAATGTTACGAGCATCTTCTTCCGCTTTTTCAATGCGGCGGTCACGCTGCTGTTCCAACTTCTCCAGTTCGGCTTGATGACGGCTGCGCAATTTCTCCATATCCTGACGCAAACGCTCTGCACTCTCACGTTCTTGCTCCGCAGTAAGCCGGTTTTCTTCCAAGGAAGCAATCATATTCTCTACGCGCTGGTCTTCCTCTTTCACTTCACCACGAGCGTAATCCAGGATGTATCCTGGCAGGCCGAGCCGCTCCGCAATTGCGAACGCATTACTCCGTCCCGGAACACCGACGAGCAGTCGGTAGGTAGGGCTGAGTGTATTAACGTCGAATTCCATGCTGGCATTAATAACGCCTTTGCGCTCATAAGCGTAAGCTTTCAGCTCACTGTAATGAGTTGTTGCTACCATGCGGCATCCGGTCTGATGCATATGCTCCAGAATGGAGATCGCCAGCGCAGACCCTTCTGCCGGGTCAGTACCTGCACCGAGTTCGTCGAGCAGCACCAGGCTCTTGGTTGTCATGTTCTTCAATATCCGAATGATGTTCGTCATATGACTGGAGAACGTACTCAGGTTCTGTTCAATACTTTGCTCGTCACCGATGTCCGCGTAAATTGCATCAAATACGCATAGCTGGCTGCCATCTTCCGCTGGAACGAACAAACCTGACATCGCCATGAGGCTCAGTAACCCAATCGTTTTGAGGGTAACTGTCTTACCACCCGTATTGGGACCCGTTACGATAATGGACGTATAATCGTTACCGAGTTCAATGTCGGTTGGCACCACATTTTCAATCGAGATCAGCGGATGGCGCCCCTTTTTGAGCTTGATGAATCCACGATCATTCATGCGTGGCAAGGTGGCTTTCAATTCACGGGCAAGACGTGCTTTGGCAAATATGAAATCCAGCGATCCCAGCAGGTCAACATCAACCAATAACCACTCTGCCTGTTCACTGACAAGTGCAGTCAATTTCTGCAAAATCACTTCAATTTCGCGTTCTTCCCGAATCCGGGTCTCGCGCAATTTGTTATTCATCGCAACGATGGATTCCGGCTCAATAAACAGCGTTGCTCCCGAACCGGATTGATCATGTACAATCCCGCCAAAGTAAGAGCGATATTCCGATTTCACGGGAATCACGAAACGGTCTCCCCGAATGGTAATCAACTGGTCCTGCAGCATTTTGGATACCGTCGAAGAACGAATCATCGAATCCAGTTTCTCGCGGATGCGAGCTTCACCGCCACGCAGCTCACGACGAATCTGCGCCAGTGTTACACTCGCGCTGTCTGAGACTTCGGCATTGTCGTCAATACAGATACGAATTGCATCTTCAAGCGCTTTTTGCTCAGATAACTGATCACTGATATAGAAAATCGATTCCACCTTTTCATCATCGTGGAGCGCAGCGATCTGACGTTTCAGTCGACGTGCCGCCAAGGTGGTGTTGGAAATTCCCAGTAACTCATGTGGGTTTAACGTGCCCCCTATTTCGGCGCGTTTGATCGAAGCGGTGATATCCACAATTCCCCCAAAAGATGGAGAGCCTTTCAGACGATCAAAGGTAAAGGCTTCATCGGTTTGCTGGAGCAGTCTCTTCACTTCTTCCAGTTCACTGATCGGCTCCAATTGTTCCGCTTTCTTTTTTCCCATCGTAGTCTGGGCAAAGCTTTGCAATGTATTTAAAATTTTTCGATATTCCAATGTGTGTAAAATTTTCGTGTCCAAGTGTACAACTCCTTCCAAACTATAACTGTATTATAACGAAAGAAACTTTCGAGCGCTATTTAACGAATCCTTCCACACATAACTTGGGACATAGCGCAGCAAACTACAGGTGTCAGGATTGTGCAACCTCGCCATTCAACAGGATGCACAATGCTCAATCTGATCTGAATAAAGGAGGTATAACGCTATGAATTTTCTGGGACATGTCGTGCGATTTATCATCGCCGCAATTGTATTGATGGTCGTCAGCTGGATCGTACCCGGATTTGCAGTAGGTGGTTTCTGGAGCGCACTTATGCTTGCTCTGGTTATTGCACTGCTCGGCTGGGTTGTTGAAGGCATCTTCGGTAAAAGGGTTAATCCTTTTGGCCGGGGTATTGTCGGCTTCATCGTCAGCGCACTGGTGATCTGGATTGGTCAATATGTCGTAGATCATGTGCATGTCAGTCTGCTTGGTGCTGTTCTGGCTGCATTGGTCATTGGGATCATCGATCTGTTCATCCCGGTTTCCACCCCTTTTGATGCCGGAAGAAGGTCGAAAGATCACGCATAGGCTCCACGTACACTCTCCATAGGCTTCCCCTAAACCTCTGATGGCTTAAACGCCTGAAGAGGTTTATTTTTTGGGGGTTATAAGCATGCCCGGATGTTCAAAAAAACGACATAGGCAGCATGTACAGGCATCGACAATTTGCGGTATGATGACTGGAGCAATCATTCAAATTTTATCCATATCACGCTTTTTAAGGAGGCAATATGATGAAGAAAGGCATGGCATGGCTCGCAGCCTTTATGTTGATTCTGGTCCTTGCTGCCTGTGGTGGAACTGGACAATCCGCAGAATCAAATGGCGAGTCCGATTCGGGTGCAACTGCAAGCGAAGAACTGGTAATCAAAGCAAGCAACTATGAATTTGACCAACCTGAATACCATTTGAAAAAAGGTGTCCCGGTTAAGATTGTTTATGAAAATACAAACGGAAACCATGGTGTTCTCGTGCCTGAGCTGAACCTTCGGCTGGATACCAAGAACAATTCCAAAGTGATTACTCCCGACAAGGCAGGGGAATTTGAAATGTCCTGTTCCGTCTTTTGCGGAAGCGGTCACAGCAGTATGATCTCCAAAATTATTGTTGAAGAATAGTGTTCAAGACAAGGAGCCCCCGTAGGACGGGAGCTCTTTCTTTATTATAACAAATTGTACAAGAGTGCGCTGTTCAGGATTCCAGTTATGACATAATCATCAGCTAGGTCTGATCCTGCTCAATCAATTCAATCCATTCGTTATATTCCGTCTGCAATTTCGTATATTCATCCCTCAATTGGCGGTATTCCGTATTCAGTTGCTCCGCCTTCTCCTGCTCCATCTCACGTTCAACCTGCAGCAAACGTAACTGATTGGCCGCGAGTTCATACCGCTCACCGATGTCCAGCAGTTCATTTTCCATCGTCTGCTTTTCTTCGATTGCTTCCGCACGCTGCTGGGCAAGCTGCTGCCGCTCGTGTTCCAGCTCTTCTACCTTCTCCACACTGGCAGCACTTTCTTTCTGCCAGAGATTCAATTCATTCTCCAGTGCAGTCCATCGTTCTTGCCAGGACTGCTCCTGAGCCGTCCATTCATCTGCACGACGTTGCCAAACCTGATCTTGTTGTTCCGCATGTTGTTCTGCTTGTTCTACCCTGGAGCTTAGCTCAACTTCCCGAGTAGTCAGCTCTTGCAGGCGAGAGGAGAGCTCTGCCTGTTTGGCAGACAATTCTTCATGTTTAATCTGCCACTCAAGTGCTTCTTCTTCTGTCTGAGCCAATAAGCTGCCTTGTTCATCGATCCGTTCAGATAGCCGATTGGCATTCTGCCTGGACTCTTCAAGCGCACGCAAGATTTCTTTCTTTTCTTCGCTCATCTCATTCAGCTGGCGAGCATAGTCTTCTTCACGCTGCAGTGCATCACCATATTCCTTGCGGATTTGTTTATAATTTTCCTGCAGCTTGTTTAGCTCTTCACGTGCATCATTCAATTCACCATCAAGCTCTTTATGTTGCAGTTCCAGACGACCAGCTTGTGCAATGTAACGTTCTGCTTCTTCGCTGGCGTGACGAGCTTCTTCTTTAACAACAGATAATTCATCATGAAGGGACTGCACACCAGACTCCAACGTTTCATTCTGTTCTGCAGCTTCAAGTACCTGTGTCTCTAATTCACCGATCTCGATCAGACGTTGTTCAGCCTGCTCTTTCCAGGACTGCTCGCTCTGCGTCAGTGCACCGAGCTCATGTTGCAATGTGCGTACTGCCGCATGGGCCTGCTCAAGCACTTTTTGCAGCCTGCGCTGCTCATCCTCAGACTTCACTTCAGCTTCACGAAGTTTCTTGACTTCCTGTTCGAGCTGTCCGTGCTGCTCCTGTACTTTTCGCAGCTGTGCGGTCAGAGAAGATTCACGTTCAATGGTTTCGTTATACTGCTGTTTCCATTGCTGCTCCGCTTCCCGGAACTGCTCCGCCTCAGCTTCTGTGTAGCGGAGTTGTTCAGTCAGCTGAGCACTATCTGCTTTTAATTGTTCCAGCTGCTGCTCCAATTCCGTAATTCGACGAAGCTGAATTTCCTGTTCCTGCTTGTATACGGCTTGTTCTTTGCGCAACGTTTCAGTCTGACTACGTTCGTGTTGGAGTTGTTGCTCCTGATCCACAACAACTTCTTGAGCATTCTTGAGCTGCTTACGCACCTCGGCTAATTGACTTTCAACATCGGCTAAGCGAGATTTAGCCTGTTCACGCTCTTCTTCCAACTGCTGCTTCAGCTTGCCTCGTTCTTCTTCCAGCAAAATCTCAGCAGTTACCGCAGCTTCGCTCGCCTGAGTCTGGGCCGCTTCATGGATTTGCTGAATCTGCTCTTCATAGGCCGCTTCTTTTTCCATCCATTCCAATTCGGCCTGTTCGGATGACTCCTTGAACGTAGCATTCAGCTGTTCAATCTCAGCCAGTCGCTTCTGCTCTGCTTGTTGCTGCAGTGCGGCTTGTTCTTGTTTTGCCTTTTCAGTCAGTTCTTGAGCTTGATTCACGGCAGCCTGCTCTGCCTGATGTAAACGCTGCTCCATCTCGGATTGAAGTTCACGGTATTGAAGCTGGGCTTCTTCCTGAACCTTTTGCAATTGAGCCTCGGCTTGTTCCAATTCAGACAAAATTGCCGCTTCGGCTTGTTCCTTCGCCGTTTGTACTTGCTGTGCGGCTTGAGCCTCAATTTTTTGACGTTCTGCCATGGCCCGAGCTTCGGCCTCTTTCAGTTGAGCTGCCGTCTTATCCTGCAGCTCCTTGTATTGTGCAGCCGCTTTGGCTTGTGCTTGCTGCAATTCATTTGCGGAACGTGCCTGTGCTTCCTTCAGCTGGGCTGCCGCCTGAGTCTGTGCATTCTTCATTTGATTCGCTGCTTTTTCTTCTGCTTCTTTCAGACGCGCCTGCGCCTTCTCCTCGGCTGCTTTAAGCTGCGCCGCAGTTTGAGCCTGAAGCTTTTGCTCTCGACCTGCTGCCTGAGCGCGCTCCTGCTCCAGGAGTGTATTCAACTTGGCTATTTCTGCCTGCTGATCCTTCTGGAGCTTCGCGATGGCTTGTTCCGCCTCAGCCTTAAGCTTCAATGCTTCAGCGAGTGCTTGGTCACGGCGTTCCAGTTCCTGCTGATGTTCATTTTGTATGGCATTCAACCGATTGAGTTCATTTCTCATTTCGGTACGTTCACCGGTCAGCATTTTCAGCTCATTTCGAATTTCCTGAGTCTGAAGAGACTGCTCAGCCATATGTACAGCTGCCAGAACTGCAATACGCGGGGTATCCAGTCGGGAATGATGTTTGGAGATGGCGCTCATCCGCTCATCCACCAGGTTAGCTACTTGTTTCATATAGTCGGCACTGCTGCCAACCAGTTTATAGGAAGTCCCGTAGATCTCTACGGTGACGCGTGTACGATCAGGTGTAGTCACAGTTGTGCCCTCCTTCAAGTCTGTATGTTGATTCTAAGCTGTAAAACAAAAAAAGTCACATCGATCCTCTAATGCTAAGGATTCGATGTGACTTCAAGCAATTCCTGCTAATCTTTGTTCAAAAAATTGACTTATGTTCTATTTACGTAATTCGGCTGCAAATTGCTCCTCCAGACGTGCAACAACACGAGCATGAACCTCGGTAATTTCCTCATCCGTCAATGTGCGTTCACGGTTGCGATAAACGAGAGCCATCGCTACGCTCTTCTTGTCTTCACCCAGCTTGCTGCCTGTGAACACGTCGAATACCTGTACGGTTTGCAACAGTTCACCAGCAGATTCACGAATCGCACGCAGCATATCCCCAGCTTCGATATCTTTATTCACAACAACGGCGATATCCCGCTCAACTGCAGGGAAACGTGGAAGCTCACGATAACGGATATCCGCATCCGCTTCACTATAGATCGCTTCGAGCGCAATCTCCGCCAGATATACATCGTTCAAATCATACTGCTGCTGCAGTTCAGGGTGCAATTGACCCATCGTACCAATCCGTTTGCCCTCTCCGCCATCTTTTGCATCCAGGTATACCGATGCAGAGCGACCAGGATGGAAACCTTCAGGACTGTTTGCCACCAGGCGAATGCGCTGCTCCAGACCCACATAGCCGAACAGGTTTTCAAGTGCACCTTTCAGATCGAAGAAGTCCACTTTCTCTGCTCCCACATTCCACTGCTGGGATGCACGATTTCCCGTGAGCAACAAGCTCAGGACCGGAATTTCATGCGGTTGCTTCGTCAGCTTTTCTTCCTCAGTGAAGAACACACTGCCTACTTCAAATACAGCCAATGAATCTTGCTTACGGTTCATGTTATACACCGCTGCATCCAACATTTGCGGCAAAATGCTCTTACGAAGCACGCTGCGATCCTCACTCATTGGCATAGCCAGCTTCACGGCTTTACTGCCTTCTGTCAGAGCAGGGAACAAGGAGACTTTATCCGGGTGTACGAATGAATAGCTGATCATTTCCTGCCAGCCACTGCCTGCAAACAGACCACGAATGGTACGGCGCATTGCTTGCGAACGCGTATAAGCACCTGGTGTTGTTGGTCCTTCAATCAACGTAGTTGGAATATTGTCGTATCCGTACAGACGGGCAATCTCTTCAAACAGATCCACATCAAGTGTAATATCCCCTCTGCGGCTAGGCACTTCAACATCAAGCAGACCTTGCTGCGAATCACCACATGCAAAGTGCAAACGAGCGAAAATGGTTTTCACTTCAAGCAGGGACAACTCGGTTCCCAAATAGCGATTCAGTTTATCCAGCGACAGCTGCACAACATGTTTATCCGCTGCGGCTGTTCCAGCTTCCACGATCCCCTGATGAACTTCGCCTTCCGCATAACGCTGAATCAATTCAGCCGCACGGTTCAATGCCGTAATGACAGCAGCCGGATCGACCTCTTTCTCAAAACGCATGCTTGCTTCGGAACGCAGCCCCAGTTGGCGCGACGTTTTCCGAACGGTTCCGCCGTCGAACTTGGCGGATTCCAGTAACAGATTGACTGTGGTTTCCGTTACCTCAGAATTCTCGCCACCCATAACACCCGCGATGGCTACCGGTTTCACGCCATCCGTAATGAGCAGCATATGCGGCTCCAGCTTGCGCTCCTGACTATCCAACGTCACGATCGTTTCGCCTTCTTTGGCCATTCGCACTTCGATATGGCCCTTCTCCAGCTTATCTGCATCAAAAGCATGCAGCGGCTGTCCGTATTCCAGCATGACATAGTTCGTGATGTCAACGATATTATTGATTGGGCGGATGCCCGCAGCCATCAAACGGTTTTGCATCCACTGCGGGGAAGCTCCCAGCTTGATGCCAGTTATATAGCGGGCTGCATAATGACTGCATTGTTCATCAGCCGTAATCTCAACCGAGATATGATTTGCAGCCGCATCACCGATTTCCACCAACTTTTGAGTGGGATCAGGCAGTTTCACTTCACGACCGAGAATTGCACCTACTTCATAAGCGGCACCAAGCATGCTCAGACAGTCGGAGCGGTTCGGTGTCAGGTCCAGTTCAAGAACATGATCGTCGAGACCAAGCACTTGGCTGATTGGCGTGCCAATCTCCGTTTGTGCTGGCAGAACGAGAATGCCTTCCTGTTGGTCCTTCGGCAGCAGCTTGTCGTTCATGCCCAGTTCTTTGGCAGAGCAGATCATGCCAAGGGATACAACGCCGCGCAGCTTGGCTTTTTTGATATCGAGTCCACCAGGGAGCTTCGCTCCTACCAGGGCAACGACTACCTTTTGACCCGCATCCACATTTTTCGCACCACATACGATCTGCAGATCTTCTTCCTGTCCGGCATCAATCACACATACATTCAGCTTATCAGCGTCAGGGTGCTTCTCCTTGCTCTTCACGTAACCGACTACCACGTTGTTCACGCCCTGGTTCCGGTTCTCCACTACATCAATCTCAATCCCCGCACGGGTGAATTTCTCTGCCAACTCCTGCGGTGCCACGCCTTCCAGCGCGATATAATCAGACAGCCAATCTGTCGATACTCTCATGGACGTTCACTTCCTAATCTATGAATTGGTGTTGCAAATGAAGGGCGTTCGCCCTGTATGCTACTTCGGTAATTACAGTCGTCCGAATTGTTTCAAGAACGCCATATCACTGTTGTAGAAATGACGAATATCATCAATGCCGTATTTCAGCATGGCGATACGCTCTACGCCCATTCCGAATGCAAACCCACTGTATTTCTCCGGATCATAACCGCCCATCTCAAGCACTTTCGGGTGAACCATACCGCCGCCCAAAATCTCAAGCCAACCAGTCTGTTTACATACCCGGCAGCCACTGCCTCCACATTGCACACAAGTCACATCCACTTCAGCACTTGGCTCGGTGAACGGGAAGAAGCTTGGACGAAGACGAATTTCAGTGTGTGAACCAAACATTTCGCGTACGAATTGCAGCAAGGTACCTTTCAGGTCACTCATGCGAATGTTCTCGCTAATAACCAAACCTTCAACCTGATTGAACTGGAACGAATGCGTCGCATCGTCATCGTCACGACGGTATACTTTACCCGGGCAGATGACTTTAACAGGCACTTCGCCTTTCATGCTTTGCATCGTGCGAACCTGAACCGGTGACGTATGCGTACGCATCAACAGATCTTCTGTTACATAGAAAGAATCCTGCATATCACGCGCCGGATGGTTCTTCGGCAGATTCAGTGCTTCGAAGTTGTAATAATCCATTTCAACCTCAGGACCTTCCGCTATGCGGTATCCCATACCAATGAAAATATCTTCGATTTCCTGTACCACTTTGGTCAGTGGATGCAGTCCGCCTTGGCGTCCGCGACGTCCTGGCAGGGTCACATCAATTTTTTCGGACTGCAGGCGTTTCGCCGTCTCTTCCTTCTGGAACTGCTCCTGCTTGCTGTCAATGACTGCTTCAATCGCGCCGCGAACATCATTCGCAACCTGACCAATCACTGGACGTTCCTCTGCACTAAGCGCACCCATGCCGCGCAAAATCTCGGTCAATGCACCCTTTTTCCCCAAATACTTTACACGCAGATCACTCAGCGTTTGTGGATCGTTCACGCCAGACAGTTGCTCCAGCGCTTCGATCTTTAATGCCTCCAAACGTTCTTTCATGTGTAAATGCCCCCTTTATGTGGTTAAATGCAACAAAAAAAGGCCTTCTCTCCCCTGAAGGGACGAAAAGACCGTGGTACCACCCTTGTTAGACATTCAGTGCTGCCCGGCCCTTCCGGCCTGCAACATGTTTGCCTCACTCTATACGGAATAACGACCGTTAACCGTTACCCCCTACTAACTCCTGCGATGAATCGCAAGACATGGTTCAGGGAACCGCTCCGGAGTGAATTTCAGCAGCCTTGTTCTACAGAAACGCTCTCAATCTACGGCGCTTCCTCCCTGTCCAGAGGCACTGCTTACTTGTCTCCATCATCACGTTTGCATGTCAGATAAACCTTCAAATTTACTGATGATCGTCCATTATTATATGCAAAATCGCTCGAAATAGCAAGCCGTAAAGCAGCATAATCAAACGTTAAGCCAAAAAGTAAACCCGCATAAGCTTTGTCAGTCAACTACTTCTGTTTTCGCAGCTCGTGCAACTGTTTTAAACGACGCTGAATTTCGCGAACCTCAGCAACCTCAGCCGCTCGTTCAATTATATCATCAGGCTTAGTCAGCACATCATTGCCCGCACTGTTCATGGGAGATAATAACTCGGACAAACGCATTTCAAGCCGCAGCCGTTCATCATCTGACTCCCGAACCTCAAGGGCGGACTCTCTTAGTTTAATGGATTGCTCCCAGTCTTCCACGCCACCTTCGAACAATGTAGCCTTCCCCCCGGGCTCCAGATCAAGCAAGCGGCTGGCAAGCACTTTGGTCAACATACGGTCATGGGATACGAGCACCAGTGCTCCGGATGCCTGCTTCAATATATTCTCCATCACTTCCTGGGTGTCAATATCCAAATAGTTCGTCGGTTCATCCAGTACCAGTACATTAGAACCTCCGAAATACAACCGCAGGAAAGCAACTCTGCACTTTTCTCCCATACTCAAATCCCCTATACGCTTGAACACATCATCTCTTGAGAATAAAAAGCATCCGAGAATGGTACGTGCAGCACTTTGGGTCATGGATGGAAGACTGAGCAAACTGTCCAGAAGTGTCTCGCTTTCCGGTAACCCTTCAAGCTCTTGCGAAAAATAACCGATCTTCAGCTGTGGATGGCGTGTCACCTCGCCTTGAGAAGGTTCCAGTTCGCCAATCATCAATTTCAGTAGTGTCGTCTTGCCTGTGCCATTCGGACCACGTACGGCAAGACGATCCCCACGTTCGACCGCAATCCGAAGATTGTGAAGCAATGTCCGACTTCCCGGATAAGCAAAGCTAACGTCTTCCAGTGCAAGGAGCTGGCGGGCAGCCAGCGTATTCACTTGCAGCTCCATGTTTAATTTTGCAGCTTCGCGGGGTTTATCCACCCGTTCTTTCTCCAGACGCTCCAGTTGTTTTTGCTTGGCATGGTAGCGGGAAATGTTCTTGTTGGCTTTCGCTTTGTAAAAGCTCTGAGTTATTTTCACTTCCACATCGCATGCTGAATTATGAGCCTGATGAAACCACTGCTGATAATTGCGAATTGTCTCTTCTAGTGCTTTTCGCTCCAGTTCCTGCTTGCGATAAGTTGCTTCCTGCTCACGCAATTCGCGTTCCTTATGGCCTTTGTAATCCGTGTAGCCGCCCTTATATTTGGTGAGGGCATCCGGGCTAAACTCAATGACACCCGTTGCAACCTGATCAATAAAGGTCCGGTCATGAGAGACAAATAATAATGTTCCGGTATAGGCGGAAAGCCATTCCTCAAGCCAGCGCATGCTCTCTTCATCCAGATGATTCGTCGGTTCATCCAAAATCAGAAATTTGGGTTTACTGACCAGCAATCCTGCGAGACGGGCCTTCGTTTTTTGCCCACCACTCAAAGAATGATACGGCCGACTCCAATGTTCCGACGATAACCCCAAACGCGTCAGTACCTTCTCTACCTCAGTCTCCCACATATACCCGTTCAATTGCTCATATTGTTCCATCGCTATCGTATAGGCTTCGAGCAGCCGCTGCTCATCTGCCGCTCCACTGCTGCTCATCCGTTGTTCTAATTCTTCCAGGTCACGCTTCACCTCGTAGATCCGCCCACTTTCCTGCCGGATAGCATCAAGCACATTCATCTCAGGTTTGATCAAGGAGCGCTGGCGCATGAAACCCCACTCCTGCTGCGGAATGTGGCGTTCGATGCGTCCACCGCCCTCTTCTTCTCCAAGAATGATGCGTAATAAGGTGGTCTTGCCACAGCCGTTGCGACCCAGAATAGCGAGCCGCTCACCTTCATTTATTTCGAGATTCAATCCTGCAAACAACTCATTTCCGTTCCACTCTTTCGATACTTCATGTAGGCGTACCATTGTCATCATGAGGCCTCATCCTTCCTGCAATTCAAAATAAAAAAACCGCTGGCATCAGCCGGCGGTCTGGCAATTCAGGATTGGATAAAGCGTCAAAAAAACAAGCATAAGATACCCCACGGCATGAATAAAGAACCCTTAAAAGGGTATACACAAGCTAAGCCAGAACAGCCTGCCTGCTTCCATACCTGATCCCATAGCTGAATTTGGACACACGAATCCCCTCATTGCTCAGCCGCTTTGGCTGACTGCGTCAATACACTCTCTGCAGTTACTGGGGTTCAATTCATGTGTTTTACTTCATGGGACGTATGGTTACCTCTCATTCATGTGTAGTATCGATTTCTCCGTTATTGTACCAGATGATGGGGAAAAAGCAAAGGTTTTGAATTTCAACCTCTCCATTCAATATAACTTTTCAATATAACTTTTAGTCATTTGATTTCAGAAAAAAAGAAAAAACCCTTGTTTTCACAAGGATTTCAAGTGTTGCATTAGTTAAGCGGGTGATGGGAATCGAACCCACGCTATTAGCTTGGAAGGCTAAAGTTCTACCATTGAACTACACCCGCACGAATGACGATCGGGACGACACGATTTGAACATGCGACCCCCTGGTCCCAAACCAGGTGCTCTACCAAGCTGAGCTACGTCCCGTCAAGTTCCGAGGAACATTAACATGAATTTTATAAAATTAATATACCATGATCATCCAATGCTTGCAACTTCTTTTTACCACTTCCCTCTAACCTTTCGAAACAAAAACAAGACAGAAGCGTGTTCACGCCCCCGTCTATCCTTAACCCGTAGGTTTATCCACATCTCTCAAAAATTTTTTTTCAAAATCGGCTGCCACAATCGGTTTGCTGAAAAAATACCCTTGAGCCTCATGACAATGCTGATCACGAAGAAACGAAAGCTGGTCCTCATTTTCAACCCCTTCAGCCGTTACTTTCAGCTGCAGGTGATGAGCCATTGACGTAATGGTCGATACAATTGCCGCGTTATTGCTATCCTCCATCACTTCATTAACAAAGGAACGATCAATCTTGAGTCGGTCAATCGGTAGATCTTTCAGATAGTGCAGTGAACTGTATCCTGTGCCAAAATCATCAATACTGATGTGCACACCAATTTCCTTAATTTTGCGCAACTGCTCAAACGCACGATCCTTGTCAAACGTCATGCTCTCCGTAATCTCAAGCTCAAGCCACACAGGTTCCAAGCCTGTCTCCTTGAGAATGCCGCTGATGTTGTCCAGCAGATGGGAATGCCTGAATTGTCTCATGGACAGGTTAACCGATACACAAAGCTTGCGGTAACCCGCTTCTTGCCATCGCTTGTTCTGTGCACACGCCTCACGTAATACCCATTCTCCAAGCGGCACAATCAGCCCACTCTCCTCAGCAAGAGGAATAAATTCACCTGGGGATACTGCCCCTCTCAGCGGATGCTGCCAACGCACCAATGCCTCCATACCCACAATCAAGCCACTCGCCAGATTAACCTGCGGCTGATACACAAGATAGAATTGCCCACGATCCAGTGCTTTGCGCAAATCATTCTCAAGCTGCAAACGTTCCTGGGCTTTCATCTGCATCGCATGGGCATATCGGTTTAGCTCTATTCCCTGCTCTTTGGCATTATGCAGCGCCGTATCCGCATTCTGGATGATCTCTTCCGGTGAGTCTCCGTCATGCGGGAATATCGCCATACCGATACCTAACGTGAGATGATACTCGTTCCCATCCACCGTTACAGGTTTTTCGAACAGTTGCAAGATCGATCTTGTCCGCCGCAACGCCGTATCTGTTGTGAAGAAGTCTGTCATGGTCAGTACGAATTCATCTCTTCCCAGTCCGAACACTTCCTCTCCGGGGAGCGAAGAATGCTTCAAACGCTGTCCAACCTGACGAAGTACACGGTTAGCCGCTTGTTGACCCAGCGAATCATTAATCGTTTTGAACCGGTTAATATTCAATACCAGGACTCCGACAAGCTGCTCCTCTACCCTAGCTGAATTCATCATCACTTTCAGTCGCTGAGAAAGACGACGGCGATTCGGCAGCCCTGTCACATCATCATGGTGAGCAATAAAATTCATTTTCGCTTCCGCCACC
Organism: Paenibacillus sp. FSL W7-1088; assembly: GCF_037969855.1. Lineage (NCBI taxonomy): Bacteria > Bacillati > Bacillota > Bacilli > Caryophanales > Paenibacillaceae > Paenibacillus > Paenibacillus sp. FSL W7-1088. Next base: position 2,042,513 of record NZ_CP150216.1, on the reverse strand, counting down.
TGTTGTTTGAGGAAAGGCGTATCCACTACAAACGAATACAGTCCCTTCTGGATGAAGAAATAGCCCAAACAATCGCTTAACAGACCTAACAAGAGATTGAGGTCATTAATCTTCGTAGCAGACACAAAGTAACATTCTCCAAAGAAAAAACAGAGAATGGCACAAAGAATGGTAGGCAGATCACCATCTTTGCCTTTTTTCCATTGAATGAATAACACGACCGCAGTCACGCCATACAGGATTCCGATCAGAAAATGAATTCTTGTAAACATGCCGCCAAGCACATTCCCCTCCAGCAAGTTCGGCAGTACAGACCATTCCTGAATGGCCACTGTATACAAAATAACAAAAATACCGACTGTTCCACTGAAGATTAAAAATTTGCGTGGTAACGCAATTTCCCTCTCGCTGACTGCATATATGACTAGCAAACCTGCCGCACAAACCAGAGATCCAAGCGACATCATCTTCAGCGAGAATTCGGACTCGACCATCGCGCCATTCGGCAATTCTTCGGCAAAAGAAACGATGTGAACCAATTCAAACAAACCAATCAATAAAAACAGCGTAGTCATAAGGACCCTTCGGAGGGTCAGTCGTTGAGTTTGAAACAACCAGCTTTGATTATAAATGCCGATACAGGCCGCTGCCGCAGCGAATCCACCCAAGAGTGTCAAAACCGGATAACCGGATATGATCAGATCAGAGCTTGCAGAGGAACGAAACCATTGACTTGCGAGGAAACACAATAAGCCGCCTATCGCGACCCAACCTATTTTTCTCTGATCTTGCTGATTAGCCTTCATGCCGTGTTTTTTCCTTCCCGGGATCACCTATCCTGAAATAACCTTAACGATATAAATCTACATTGTTACATAATTCGACATTTTTATATCTACCAACGCTCAATTCACATGTGAATACATGCTATCTGGTACATAATAACATTTATTTCCGCAGACGTGAACAAAAAAATAAGCACTTCTAGGAATATTTATTCATAGATATGTAAAAAAACAAGGCAATAAGAACTAAAAAAACATGAACCCCACATTGGAGTCCATGTTTTTTTAGTTTGCAACTGTATTTTAGACTAATTTTCGCTCGCCATTGATGCACCATTAACCATTCGACTTAAAACGCTAAAGCGCTAAAGTTATAGCGTATTAAATCCATCTCTTGTTGACTTGAAGTCAATCAAGAACTATAAAGGTGCTTATTTGTCAAAATTCACTTCTGGTGTTGTCAATTTATCATAGAAATCAACAACCTTATCTTTATCTTCCGACGAACGCAGTGCCATCGCCGAGCGAGGATGCTCGTCCAATGTACCTGTAATCATATAAGGCAAAATGTAACCCCACTCTTCTTTTTCACGGAGAGGGACCATCAATTGCTCCAATACACCAAGTACTGGACGCAGATTGTATTTCGTACCTTTCAAATGAGCCACGAGCAGTTCAGTCGGACAGTTCCCTGCAGCACGTCCCATGCCGTACACGGAAGCATCCAGCAGTTCAACGCCAAGTTCAGCTGCTACCAACGAGTTCGAGAACGCCAGCTGCATGTTATTGTGTGTGTGAACGCCAAGACGTTTGTTCGGCAGATGAGTTTTGAACTTCTCCACCAGATATTTTACATCGTTATGATCCAGGCTTCCATAGGAGTCTACTATGTATACAACATCCACAGCACTTTCCTTGATCAGTTCAAATGCTTCCAGCAGTTCATTTTCCATAACATTAGACAATGCCATAATGTTCAGCGTTGTTTCATATCCACGATCGTGGAACGTTTGAACCAGAGCAAGTGCCTTGTCTACATCTTTGCTGTAGCAGGCTACACGGATCAGATCCAGCATGCTTTCGCTGCGCGGCAGAATGTCATTCTCGTCCACACGTCCAACGTCAACGAGTGCAGACAATTTGGTGTTGCCTTTTTGCGGAATTACTTTGCGCAGGAAATCATCATTCAGAAAACGCCATGGTCCTGCTTCTTCCGCACCTTTCAAGAGCTTAGGTGAGTTTTTATACCCAATTTCCATATAATCAACGCCAGCTTCATTCAATCCAGCATAGAGCTGTTGAACAAAGTCCACGCTAAAGTCCCAGTTATTTACCAATCCGCCATCACGGATTGTACAATCTACTATTTTGCAATGATTTGTCTTCATTAATGTCTGCTCCTTTTCTAACCAACTTGTGTATTCCTCTCATGATACTTGAACGTAACAAGAAAAGTAAAGGGATTCCCGACTTATTTACTTCGATAAGATTTCCATATCCGATCAATCTCACTCATCTCGGAATGGTCTGGAGCTTTCTTTCCATAACGCACAGCGTTATAAGTATCGGGCAGCATTGCAGAGAGCTTCTGATCGTCTTCTCTGGCTCCATGCTGAACAATGGTCTCCGCAGCCTCCAGTGGCGTATGTGCACCCTGTATATCCACGCCTCGGTGTGCAGCTCTGTCAATCCACTTCCGATAATAATATCGAACACGTTCAGTTTCCTGTGAGGGCAGCGACTCCTTCTTGCGGAACCAGGATTTGCGCGTTTTGGCAGGCGCCTCTAACGTTTCGCTAATGTCCACATACTCCGTCCGGGGTTCTACCTTCTTCTGACCGGGCTGCAGCAGCCCTTTGAAACGCTCCATAAGTTTGTTTATCGCCTTCTGCCCCAAACGCAGGATAAGCCACAAGATCACAACTGCGACAGCCCCCATGACGACCCAGCCTAAGATATCCCAGAAAATAGAGGGCTCCCCTGCCGGTTCCATCCCTTCAGGTATCATTGGCGGCTCATTTGGAGCAGTAGGCGTAATAGGCGGCTCCTGATTGGAGCTCGAGCCCATTAGACTTCTGATCCATGCAAGCAGACGGTCACGCAATGGTCCTAACCAGGCAACAAGACTGGGAAAAGCGCCAATTCCTGCGATCACAATCAGCATCCATAACAGACGCTGGTGATTCGCACGGGCAAACTCACGTAACACGATTCGTTTTGAGCCGTCATTTAATATCGCACGATCCAGTTGCACACTGTATTGTCCTACTAACCAGCCAACAAAACTGATTACTCCCGCTGCATATATGGTTCCGGTGTAAGCCCGAAGAGGTTCCATGAATTCAACTCCATTTGCCGCCCCACTAAGCACAATTGCACTAACTACCCCCCAAATCTGCAAGCGCCAAATCAAAATCGAACGGAAGACAGGTTGAAAATTTATCCCAATATAGGCTGAAATAACCCCCCATACCATTGCCGTCAGCAAATCAGGTAAAGGAAACGCCCATAGCAGTGCGATCACCAATGAGACCAACAGCCCCATAAGCAGCGCTGCTCCCCATCGAATAAATGTGTTTTTTTCGCTGAGGGCTGGTAACCTGTGCTGTACCCACTGACCTAACCAGCCAGCAATAACAAAGACTGCCATTAAGGTGTAAGGCAAATGTCCCGTTGCATAGAGGGAAGTCAGCGTTAAAAGCGGATAGAAATATACTCCAATCAACAGAACGGCCGACATGGATAAAAATACTCTTTCCTTATTACTGCTGCTTTTGGACTCGTTCATGCACTCACCGCCTTGGCATCGCTTTTCCCGCTCTCTACCGGGAGTATGGTCACACGGTGGCCTTGCTCATGCAAACGCGCAATTTCATGTTCCATAGCTGGAGACACATAGGACGTAATTAAGAGATAACTGCGGACCTGCTGAGCTTCTTCATTCCGTTCAACTTCATCACTCAGGAACTGCTCCATGGGAACCATGCATTTCAGCTCCGTCTCTGCCATAGCTTCCAATAACATTTCCAGATGAGGACTGCCGTAATCCGGCTCAATCCGCAATGGATCACGCCCTCCGCTCACACGGTAGCCATTATGAGCAAATCCCGCGGGTAACCCTCTTCCAATCGCATCTACCGCTGCCGTTGCTGCATAACGGAGTGCCCGTTCGATCATCTCTGGGCGGGTAACGACACTCCACATGTCTGCTGACTCCTGAATGTTAACCACAATCCACGATTGAGGGTCCGCAGTCCATCCCTGCTTGTACACCTGTAGTTCTCCTGTGCGTGCACTCGCTTTCCAATGAATACGGTTCATCGGATCACCTGCACCATACGGACGTACCCCGAGAATCAGAAAGGGATCTTCAACAATCCAACGGGATACTTCAACCTCACCCTGCCATACCTGATAAATCTCAGGTAGATCCTCCGCATGAACAAGTGAAGGATATACGACCATGGACAGATGAACGGGAATAGGCTTCGATGTACGCCACAGGCCGAACAAGTCCCCTCCGGTCATAGTTACGGTGTTTAACGTGTAGATTCCACGTCTGCTGCATACAAAAGGATGCTTGCGCGTAATACGGGTAAACGGTTTCAACGTAAAGATACTTTTATGATTCTGATAGATATCTCCCTGACTGATATCCATGCCTGAACCTGAACGGAATACAAATGAAACTGGCATCATAGCTTCAAGTCTGAGCCATGGAACCGAAATTCGTTTTTCATTCGCAATTGTCTCAACCATCTCCAGTTCATCCCCGGCGTAACAACGCATTTTGCTGAACTGTCTGGTGTATTTGAGCTTCCGTAAAGCCGGACGGCCGAACCATATGCCGTGTACTCCAATAACCATGCCTCCGACAATGACTAGCCATAGTAATGCCATATGTTATCGCCCACTGCCTGTAGCAAGATTCTCCGTCGGCACTTCAGTCTGGCTCAGAAGTTCCTGAATAATACGTTCCGCCAAGCCCTCTTGTTGTCTTACCCGGTTGCGGAATACAAGCCGATGGGCCAGCACGGGCTCCGCCAATATTTTAATATCATCAGGGAGAACGTAGTCTCTGCCATGCAAAGCAGCCCAGGCCTGACTTGCCTTGAGTAACGCCTGAGCTCCTCGTGGGCTTACGCCCAGTGAAAGCTCGGGATGCTGCCTAGTGGCTTCTGTCAGTCGGATAATATATCGTAACAGATCTTCGTCGATTTGGACCGAAGTATACGTGCTCTGTGCCTCAAGCAACTGCTCGCGACTAATAATAGCGGACAGATCGGTAACAGAACGGCTCGCTACCGTACGTCTCAGAATTTCTACACTTTCTTCACTACTTGGATAGCCCATTCGGATCTTCATCATGAAACGATCCATCTGTGCCTCGGGTAACGGAAAGGTTCCCTGATTGTCTACCGGGTTTTGTGTGGCAATGACGATAAACGGTCGCTCCAGCTGTCTGGTCGAACCATCAATACTAATCTGCCGTTCCTCCATGCACTCCAGCAAACTGGACTGGGTACGCGGTGTAGCCCGGTTAATCTCATCTGCCAGCACCAGGTTGGCAAACAGAGGGCCTGGTCTGAATTCAAAGTCACCTTCTTTTTGATTGAAAAAGTGAATTCCCGTCAAGTCAGATGGCAACAGATCCGGTGTGAACTGAATACGCTGGAAGGTGCAATCCAGTGAAGAGGCTACTGATTTGGCCAACATGGTTTTCCCCGTACCGGGCACGTCCTCCAGCAGGACATGTCCAGAAGCGATGATAGCTGTCATCACAAGCTCAATCGTATGGTCTTTGCCCACAATGATCTTCCCTACATGGTCCATTAGCTGTTTGTTCATTTGTTCCATTCCCTGGATATTCATAATTGGTTCTTCCTCCCGTAAATTGAGCTATGTATTCGCATTCATTCTAACTATAACCCTAATCGCCCCAACAAAAAACAACAGGAATCGGCGGGTTGGCCAATTCCTGTTCGCATAACTCTTTGCCTTTACACCAAAGGAAGCATAATGATGAACCGGGTGCCTTCCCCTTTTTTGCTATCCACAGAGATGTTGCCTCCGTGATTCTTGATAATCCGGTAACTCACGGAAAGCCCCAGTCCTGTTCCGCTCTCCTTGGTGGTGAAAAACGGGTCAAACAGGCGCACAAGGGTGTTGTGATCCATCCCCTGTCCATTATCAGCAATGGAGATCTTCACATACTTGCCCTCGGTTCCCGTAGAGATCTGAATCAAGCCAGCATGCTCTTCGCCCACATCCTCGATGGCATCCATTGCGTTTTTAACCATATTCAAAATGACCTGCTTAATCTGTTTGACATCAATGGACACATTTAACGGGACTTCTGCTTCATCCAGGGTGATCTCGCACCCCTTCATTAATCCTTCGCTTTCTGTCAGCAAAACCACCTCTTTGAGCAAAGAGTTAACAGACATAATGGTCTTCTGAGGAGCTGACGGTTTCGAGGAATTCAGAAATTCGTAGATAATGTCGTTCGCCCTGTCAATCTCCGTTAGAATGATTCGAGCGTACTCGTCTTTCCCCAATTGCAGCAAATGAGGACGAAGCAACTGGATAAATCCGCGGATAGCCGTCAAAGGATTGCGAATCTCATGGGCAATCGATGCCGAAATCCGCCCCAACATTGCAAGTTTGTCATTTTGATAAGCGGTCTGCTCAATCTGTTTATAATCGGAAACATCCTTCACACTGAAGAGGAAGTCCCCATCCATCTGATCCCCGTACGTTACTGTAACCAGCCAATGCCTGCCATACTCGTCAATCAATTCATGATAGCGCTTACGATGAAAGATAGTTTCCCGATAGATGCGTAAAATTTTCTTTTTCTTGAATCGGCTCATCTGTGGATGATGCAGCATTTGCATCAGGGTGCAGCCGCTCAAAAGACTCCGAGGAAGCTCCAACAATTTTGCCATCTGAACGTTAATAAACGTCAATACACCGTTACTGTCAAACAACATTATACCGCTATCCAGATGCTCCAGGACATTCTCATACTTGTTGTTATCCAGATGTACAGGCGGGAATCCATTCGTTGGTCGAGGCACTGTATCCTGAAATTCACTAATCATGTCAGGTTCCTCCTTTTCACGTAAATGATAAACTTGCCATTCGGACATCATATCATCACAGAAACAGGAAGGGCCGATTTTATTTTTCATTACCGGTGCCCTTTCATTAGGGGGCTGAGCCGAAAATACGGATGGCATGTCCGGAACCCAGGCTGGTCTATTCCGGGTAACCAAGAGTCGATCCGGAAAACATTATACGTTTGTTCCATTCTAAGCTTCTCCTATTCCCAAACACGAACATTTTTTGCTCCGCCTCTTTTGCAAGTCTGTTTTTATCATAGACAAGTTTATAGAAGGGAGTCAATCGGAGAAAGTGTCGAATGGAAATTATTTTAAGAAAAACCGTGAATTAGTTTCTGTATACAACAAAAACGAAGCTTATTCGCTCGATTAGCGAATAAGCTTCATTTGTATAGTTTAAATTTTAAATAATTAAATTCAATCTATAGTCCACTCTTGTTATGCTGAATTTTGAGTCTGCGCTGACTCATGACGGCTAAGCGACGCTTGAGTTCGCTTTCCCACTTCTCATCCTTCATTTCCTTGGCAAGACGAAGTAGATCCAGAGACATGTCGATCTGACGCTGAACAATGACCATAGCATCCTCGCTTTCACGATTCACGCAATTTTCAAAAATCGCATCTTCATCTTCCGTCACGTAATCTTGAAAATCAATCTCCGACGCACCATCTCCATGCGCATATTCAGCCAAAATTTCATATTCATTTTCCACTTTATAATGCACTTCTACCCGGTGACACACCGGACAAAAAAGCAGGGGAACATTATGAACCTGGGTGCGGTAATGCTTCAGCGTGCCCTTTGTTCCCACCATACTTGCCCCACAACAGTAACTCATTTTTGTTCACCCTCCTTATAACGTGCCGAGACTTTTTAATAAAAGCAGTCCCGTACACTTCAAGCACTTCCGAAAAAGGAATAGTTCCATCAGTGTATCACATTCATGTACAAATTATAAATGCAGAGCACCGGAATATTTACCGGGTTTCCATACCCTATTCGCCTTGAGGCCCTTCGATTCCTCTTTCCAGAGATAAAATGAAGGCTTTCTTCTATTACATCATTACCACGTTTATGTCCCTGTTTAAACACTTTTCTTCCTTTAGGACTTACATTCTCGCAAAAGGGTGCAAAAAGCCCTCAATCCCCTGAGGGATGAGGGCTTGAACAATAAACGTTCAAGTTCAATCAGGCTTACAGATTGCTGTCGCCTGGTTTCCAGTTCATTGCACACAATCCACCGGATTGCAGAGCTTGCAGTACACGAAGTGTTTCTTCAACACTACGGCCTACATCATTGTGGTTAACCACTTGGTATTTCAATTCGCCTTCTGGATCGATGATGAACAAGCCGCGTAGAGCAACGCCTTCTTCTTCGATCAGAACGCCATAATCTTTAGCAACTTGTTTTGTGATGTCGGAAGCAAGCGGGAAGTTCAATTGACCCAGACCATTGCTGTCTTTAGGTGTGTTGATCCAAGCTTTGTGGCTGTGTACGGAGTCAACGCTCACGCCAAGAACTTCAGTATCCAAAGCTTTGAATTGCTCAGCAGCATCACTCAAAGCTGTAATTTCAGTTGGGCACACAAAAGTGAAATCCAAAGGATAAAAGAAAAATACGAGCCATTTGCCACGATAATCGGACAGTTTTACGGAACCAAAGTCTTGTCCATCTCCCGATACTGTTTCCATTGCAAAATCCGGTGCGGGTCTACCAACCAAACGTTCTGCCATAACTAACAATTCCTCCTTTGGGATTATGTAAGCACTCAAGTTGAATGCTCATCATCAAGAAAAACGAGAACGCTTTTCCTGTAATTAAAATGGGTTTGTGACTTGATAACAAGTACAAGTAAAATGTTATCATCCGGACTTCTCAAAGTCAAGATTATAATCGTTGTTTTTTTATAATCATTATAAATAAGAATTTTTCGTGGCAAAAATTATAAAGGAACAGCCCTCTGCAATTCCGGATCGGAGCAAAGAGCTGTTCGGTTGTTACTATTATTAAGCTTGCTTTTGGATGGCTGCGACGATCAAATCGCCCATTTCTGTCGTGCTGATCGCTTTGCTCTTGTCTACAGCGATGTCGCTTGTACGATGTCCTGCATTCAGCACATCAGACACAGCTGCTTCAATTGCATCAGCACCTTCCGCATAACCAAAGGTTGTACGGAACATCAATGCCAGCGAAAGGATCGTTGCGATCGGATTCGCCAGTCCTTGACCTGCGATATCCGGCGCTGAACCGTGTACTGGCTCATAAAGACCAAAGCTTCCTTCACCCAGTGATGCAGATGCGAGCATGCCGATTGAACCTGTCAACATCGCTGCTTCATCACTAAGGATATCTCCGAACATATTTTCAGTCACGATAACGTCAAAGCTGGATGGACGACGCAGCAGCTGCATTGCACAGTTGTCTACAAGTACATGTTCCACTTCAACATCCGGATATTCCGGTGCTACACGGTTAACAACTTCTCTCCAAAGACGGGAAGTTTCCAGCACGTTGGCTTTATCTACTGAAGCCAATCTTTTGCTACGTCCTTGGGCAATTACAAACGCCTGACGAACGATGCGCTCCACTTCGGTTACATTATATACGCATGTATCCACTGCTTCTTCGCCTTGTGCACCTTCACGTCTGAACTTTTCACCAAAGTAGATTCCCCCGGTCAACTCACGCACGACCATCAGATCCGTACCTTCCAACACTTCCGGTTTCAAGGTGGAAGCATCTTTCAAGCAATCAAACACCACTGCCGGACGCAGGTTCGAGAACAGTCCGAGCGCTTTGCGAATGCCGAGCAAGCCTGTTTCGGGACGCAATTCCTTGCTGTTGTTGTCCCATTTTGGACCACCAACGGCTCCGAGCAGCACAGCATCTGCACTCTTACATACTGTCAGTGTTTCTTCTGGAAGTGGTGTACCTTTTTCATCAATAGCGATTCCACCAAACAGCGCATGCTCTGTCTCAAAACGGTATCCGAACACTTCCTCCGTACGTTTGAGAACTTTTTCTGCCTCCGCTACGACTTCAGGACCGATTCCGTCACCTGCGATAACTGCAATTTTTTTCACGTCTGCCATGGGTTGTCCACTCCTTATATCCATTTCATTCGGTTATTCACTTCAATGATTAACGTGTCATTTTTAACTCTCTCTTTTGTATCATATTCAGAGGTCATTTGACCAAGATATACAATCTATGACTTTAATAGTTTTTACCTATAAGCTGTTTAAGATTGGTTGTTCTGCCCCTCTGACTGAGTTAAAATAAAACCTGAAGACAAATTCAGGTAACTCAGGAGGGATTGCAATCATGCAATACACGTACTTGGGAAAATCAGGTCTTAAAGTCAGCCGGATCTGTCTCGGCACGATGAACTTTGGTCCTGCTACAGACGAAAAAGAGGCATTCCGTATCATGGATGCGGCACTCGATGCCGGTGTGAACTTTTTTGATACCGCTAACATTTATGGTTGGGGCGAAAATTCGGGTCTCACCGAGGAGATCATTGGTCGCTGGTTTAAACAGGGCGGAGGCAGACGTGAAAAAGTCGTTCTTGCTACCAAAGTCTATGGCTCCATGCATGACGATACAGACGGTCCAAACAATGATGCAGGTCTCTCCGCCTACAAAATTAGACGGCATCTGGAGGGTTCCCTCCGCCGCCTGCAAACCGATCATGTTGAACTGTACCAGATGCACCATGTTGATCCCGCCATCTCATGGGACGAGCTTTGGGGCGCGTTTGAGAACGCTGTTCATCAAGGCAAAATTGGTTATGTAGGTTCAAGTAACTTTGCCGGTTGGCAGATTGCCGTTGCACAAAGTGAAGCCAAAAATCGCCATTTCCTCGGTCTTGTATCCGAGCAGCATAAATACAGTCTCAACTGCCGGTTGCCTGAACTCGAAGTCCTGCCCGCAGCGAAAGAACTGGGCCTTGGCGTAATACCATGGAGCCCGTTGGATGGTGGCTTACTCGGACGTAATGCACTCCAGAAGCTGGAAGGCACACGCAGTGGTGGCATTGCTGAGCGGATTGAGTCCCATCAAACTCAGCTTGAACAATTCGCAGCACTCTGCCGCGAACTCGGCGAACCGCAGGACACCATCGCTTTGGCATGGGTGGCCGCTAATCCGGCAGTTACCGCACCTATTATTGGGCCGCGTACGCTGGAGCAGTTTGAAACGGCTCTCAAATGTCTCGATGTCACTTTGGATGAAGCGGTCCTCAAACGTCTGGATGAAATCTTCCCTGGACCGGGAGGACATGCTCCGAACGCATATGCTTGGTAAAAGCTTATCGGCTTAACTGAATACGTCTTTTCCATGGAAATACTCTAATAAAATGCAATTATCCTATACGTAACAACAAAAAAGTCTGACCTTCAAATGTTGAGGGTCAGACTTTTTATGTACCTCACTGAACTACAATACTTAGGACTGGGAACCCCACCTCAGCTTCTCCAGCCAGACGAATTCCAGTCCAATGAAGAGCTTTGCTTGCTGCAAATGATGTGTTACAGGTTCACATTAACGCGATCCGTATAGGTTTTGCGTTTCTCAATCAACTTGTTCAATCCATCCACATAAGCACGTGCACTGGCACCCAGTATATCGGTACTTACGCCACGTCCTTGTACAGAAATCTGATTTTGAGTAAGTACGACGTGTACCTCACCCAGTGCATCCTTACCATGCGTAACGGATTTGATCGAGTAGTCGGATAGCGTTACCTCTTCCCCGCTCACTTGGTCAATCGCATTATAGATCGCATCTACCGATCCATTTCCTTCTGCTTGTTGTTCCAACGTATCCCCATCAAGTGTAGCAATGCGAACTTTAGCTGTTGGAGTGGATTCATCACCATACGTCACAAAGATGGATTCCAGTTTAAACACCTCAGGTGCATCCTGCAATTTCTCTTCGATGACTGCCAGCAAATCCTCATCCGTCACTTCTTTTTTCTTATCAGCCAGATCTTTGAATTGGGCAAAAGCACGGTTCAAGGCTTCATCTTCCAGTTCATAACCGAGCTCAATCAAGCGCTCACGGAAGGCATGACGTCCTGAGTGTTTACCCAATACGAGCTTGCTTTCCTTCAGACCGATGGTCTCTGGCGTCATAATTTCGTACGTTGTTTTCTCCTTCAGCATGCCATCCTGGTGAATTCCGGATTCGTGTGCAAACGCATTCGCACCAACAATCGCTTTATTTCCAGGTACAATCATACCCGTCAAACGACTCACGAGACGACTTGTGCGAGCAATTTCAGAAAGTTGCAGCGAAGTTTTTGCCTGGAAAAATTCCTGACGTGTCTCCAGTGCCATGGCAATCTCTTCAATCGCGGTATTACCTGCACGTTCACCAATGCCGTTAATAGTGCCCTCAATTTGATCGGCTCCATTCAGAATCGCTGCAAGCGTGTTGGCAGTTGCCATCCCCAGGTCATTATGACAGTGTGCACTCAGCTGCACTTTATCGATGTTGTGAACGTTTTCCTTTAGATGCTTGAAAATATTACCGTACTCGTATGGGCTCAGATAGCCCACCGTATCCGGGATATTTACAACCGCTGCGCCTTCTTCCACAGCCATATTCACCATCTCAACGAGGAAATCATACTCGGTCCGACCTGCATCCTCCAACGAGAATTCGAGCTTCGAAAAAGTTTTCTTCGCATAACGAATGGCGGAACGAGCTGTATCGAGAACCTGGGCTCTGTCCATGCGCAATTTGTGCTGACGGTGAATAGGTGAAGTTGCCAAAAAGATATGGATACACGGATCTTGAGCGCCCTTCAACGCCTCTTTTACGGCATCAATATCCTGCTCTCTGGAGCGGGACAAGCCAATGACCGTAACGTTTTTGACCGCTTTGGCTACTGCATTAACTGCCGCCAAATCCCCTGGAGAGGCCGCGGGGAAACCGGCTTCCATTCGGTCAATACCAAGCCGCTCGAGCTGGTGCGCAATTTCCACCTTTTCACGAGTGTTCAGATTGACCCCCGGGGATTGTTCTCCATCACGCAGCGTTGTGTCAAATACATAGATTTTACGCACGCCTCGCACCTCCTAGACTTGTATTGTGTGTTCCTCTAAACCAGTAATAGCGGCACACGCATATGCACGGCCGCTATTCCCGGTTAAAGCTGTAAGTTTACTAGATTACCTTAAAGGGCATGCTTACTTCTTGATCCAGTGCATCATCTCACGCAATTGTCCGCCAACCACTTCGATTGGGTGTTCAGCTTCGTTGCGACGAGTTGCTGTCAGGAACGCACGGCCGGATTGGTTTTCCAGGATGAAATCACGTGCAAATTTACCTTGTTGGATATCTGTCAGAACTTCTTTCATTGCTTTCTTCGTATCTTCAGTTACCACGCGAGGCCCAGTTACATAGTCACCGTACTCAGCTGTGTTACTGATGGAATCACGCATGCTTGCAAGTCCACCTTCATACATCAGGTCAACGATCAATTTCAATTCGTGCAGACACTCGAAGTATGCCATTTCAGGAGCGTAACCCGCTTCTGTTAACGTTTCAAATCCAGCTTTTACCAGGGCACTTACACCGCCACACAGAACAGCTTGCTCACCGAACAGGTCTGTTTCTGTTTCTTCACGGAAGGAAGTTTCGATAACCCCTGCACGCGTGCAACCGATACCTTTGGCATAAGCCAAACCGATATCTTTTGCTTTTCCTGTTGCATCTTGCTCGATTGCGATCAGGCCTGGTACACCGAATCCTTCCACGTAGGTACGACGTACCATGTGGCCAGGAGACTTAGGAGCTACCAGCAATACATCGCTGTCTTTTGGAGCAACGATTTGACCGAAATGAACGTTGAAACCGTGGGAGAAGAGCAATGCAGCACCTTTTTTCAGGTTTGGTTCGATTTCGTTTTTGTATACAGAAGCTTGTGTTTCGTCAGGCAGCAAAATTTGAACTACGTCTGCACGGCTAGTTGCTTCAGCCGGGGACAGAACTTCGAATCCGTCATTTTTTGCAGTGTCAAAAGATTTACCTTCACGAAGTCCGATGACTACGTTCAATCCACTGTCACGCAGGTTTTGAGCTTGGGCATGGCCCTGGCTACCGTAACCGATGACCGCAATCGTTTTTCCTTTCAATACGCTAAGCTCTGCATCCTGTTCATAATAAGTAGTTACTGGCATGTTTATAAGTCCTCCTTTGTATTGTAAAGAACCCTTCATTAATGAGCGGGTGTCTCAAGGGACCGGCACGCTTTTCCCTGCTTTAGCGTCTCTGGTCTGATCCGATCCATTCAGACACCCGCCCGTTAATGCGGGTGTGTGGCTATATTGTCAAGCGTTACATCACTAAAATGTTAAATTGCAACTTGTAAGGGACTGGCACCTCATCTAAGATTAACGGTATTTCTCAGCTTAATGCTGCTAACGCACCTTAGTCGTTCCGTTGATAAGCATCAGACCATGCTTTTTTTTCAATATGACTGTTTACACGTTGCCTCGTACCAATGCAGTTACGCCTGTACGTGACAGTTCGCGAATGCCGTATGGCTTAAGCAGTTCGATCATCGCATCAATTTTATCTGTGTCTCCGACTACCTGTACAATCAGGCTGCCTGGACCAACATCTACAACAGATGCGCGGAATGTCTCCACCACACCCAGAATTTCTGGACGTTCGGATGGCTCTGCCTTTACCTTGATCAATGCAAGTTCACGGGCAACCATCGGTTTCAGACTGAAATCAACCACTTTGATGACATCGATGATTTTGTACAGTTGCTTTTCAATCTGTTCCAGCGTTTTGTCATCTCCGATCGTCACAATGACCATCCGGGACAAACCCGGTTCCTCGGATTGACCTACCGTGATGCTCTCAATGTTGAACCCCCGTCGACCGAACAACCCTGATACCCGCTGCAGGACGCCAGGCTGATCGTTGACCAATATCGAAATCGTATGTCTTATCATTCCTCAGCATCCCCCATCAGCATTTGATCGATTGTCGCTCCTTGCGGAACCATTGGATATACATTTTCTTCCTTGCGTACTACGAACTCAACAACGACCGGTCCTGGTGTATCCAGGGCTTCTTGCCAAGCACGCTCGGCTTCTTCCTTGTTGGTTGCACGCAATCCTTTTACACCATAAGCTTCAGCAAGTTTTACAAAATCAGGGCTGCCTGCCAAGTCGATATGACTATAACGGTTCTCGTAGATGATCTCTTGCCACTGACGTACCATTCCAAGGACCTGATTGTTGATAATAACAATTTTCACCGGGATGTTGTTAATGGCACAGATCGCAAGTTCTTGAGAACACATCTGCATGCCGCCGTCACCGTTGATCGAAATAACGAGTCTGTCCGGGTTGGCCATTTGAGCACCAATTGCAGAAGGGAATCCAAAACCCATCGTTCCCAGTCCACCGGAGGTTACCCATGAACGTGGCTGGTTGAATTTGTAATACTGAGCAGCCCACATTTGATGCTGTCCAACGTCCGTAGTCACGATTGCTTCGCCTTTGGTTGTATCATTCAGCATTTCCACAACCCATTGCGGTTTCAAAACTTCGTCTGAATCTGTGTAGCTGTAAGGTTTCTCTTGTTTCCACTGTTTGATCTGATCTCTCCAAGCATCCGCACGTTCAGCGCGTTGAACCTCTTTGTTCGCTATTTCGAGAACCGTTTTCACATCACCAACGATTGGAATGTCCGTTGCGATGTTTTTGCCAATTTCAGCCGGATCAATATCAATGTGCACAATTTTCGCATGTGGAGCGAATCCGTCCAACTTGCCTGTTACCCTGTCATCGAATCTTGCGCCGATGTTGATCAGCAAATCCGATTTTTGAATCGCCTGATTGGAAGTGTATGTTCCGTGCATACCCGGCATCCCGGTCCACAATTCATGGCCACTTGGGAATGCTCCAAGTCCGAGAAGTGTTGTCGTGATTGGAATGCCTGTCTTCTCCACAAATTCGAACAGCGCTTCGTGTCCACCGGAGTAAACTACACCGCCGCCTGCCAGAATCATCGGACGTTCTGCTTCCTGAATCGCCTGAGCCAGACGATCAACCTGAAGTTTGTTTGGCACTGTCCGTGGGTTATACCCTCTCAATGTAACAGGTTCAGTTATCGGTTCAAACAACGTTTTGTTGGCCGATACATCTTTTGGAATGTCGATTAATACTGGACCTTTACGGCCCGTATTCGCAATATGGAATGCCTCATGAATGACACGTGGCAGATCTTTTACGTCTTTTACCAGATAACTGTGTTTGGTTATTGGCATCGTGATTCCGGTAATATCAGCTTCCTGGAAAGCATCTGAGCCGATCAGGCTGGAGATTACATTCCCGGTAATGACAACGAGTGGTACCGAGTCCATATACGCTGTTGCAATACCCGTAACCAGATTTGTTGCTCCAGGTCCGGAGGTTGCGATACAGACACCCACTTTTCCACTCGCCCGTGCATATCCGTCAGCCGCATGAATGGCGCCTTGTTCGTGACGGGTTAATACGTGCTTGAAATCCTCGAAACCATACATCGCATCGTAAATGTACAACACTGCGCCGCCCGGGTAACCAAAAACGCACTCTACACCTTCCAGCAACAAGCTTCTCAGCAGAATTTCGGAACCGCTAATGACCTCCGGCTTCATCCATTTTTCACGTAATTCATCTGTCGATCGTACTTCTGGAATTTGAGCTCCCATCAGTCATCCTCCTCTCGGAATTTACATCATTCTGACATTTAAAGTTACAAAAAAAACCTTCCATCCCTGCAAACAAGTTTATGCTTGCGAGGGACGAAAGGTTGTTGCTTCCGTGGTACCACCCAACTTTGTCCGAAATTTCGCAATAACGGACCTTACCAGGTACAAAAAACGATAGATCAAACGGATATACCCGTTCTCCATACCTGTTGTCTGTAACGCAGACATACGATTTCCCCTAATACGCGAGTGGAGTGACATCCAATGCTTTTCAGGAAAACAGCTCCGAGGTGAGCTCGTATATAAGGGGTAATGGTGGTGGTTTCAGCAATTCCAGCCACTCTCTGAGCAAAAGAGCCCTTAAAACTTCGTCCTCTTCATAGCCGATGAAATATTCTCGTTAAATGTTAGGAACATTATATGATTCCTCCAACCGATAAGTCAATACCCCTTTTGTATAAAAATTCAGAACGTCCCTAATCCTTCATTCTCCATCTTTAACGTTACCCCAATCACACTGCTTCATTCAGTCACCTTTCAACTTGCTTCAGGCATAGGATATACGAGCAGCACGACTGGTCCTGAAAGGAGGCTTCCGATGGTGATTCGGCAACGTAAATCCAAGCTGGATGATGCCGCCATAATGAGGCTGATTGACTCTCAACTTGTTCCTCTATCTCATATGAGTGAAAGTGAAATCAATAAAATACGCAAAGATATACCCCTGCGAATGAACAGGGGCATGACCTTTGTTGTCTCATCGAATCCTGACAACGAAGCTGTCGCATTCATTCATTTTCTCATGCACGGCGAACTGCTGTATGTGGATATGATGGCTGTTGCCACAAAAGAACAGCGAAAGAGATATGGTCAGAACTTGCTGCTCAAAGCAGAAAATTTCGCAGCATCTCGAGGTTGCAAAAGATCCAAAGTTATGGTTGATGAAGGCAATACAAAAGGCCTGCAATTTTACCAAAAAAATGGATATAGCACGATTCGATACATTATGTTAAGCCGCTGTTACGAGTTGGAAAAAACATTATAACTCGGTCTAGAAAAATCCTGGTGGCCGTGGTCCGTAGGGTCCATATCCAGGGCCTGGTCCATATCCACCACCAAAACCTGGTCCATATCCAGGGCCTGGTTTTGGTCCCGGGCCATATCCTGGTCCAACACCTGGACCAAAACCATATCCAGGACCAGGGCCGTAAGCATAAGGCAGCGTTGCAACAGCGAGTAAATCAAATAATACCAATGGCAAAATGGCTTTGGTGCGTACTTTTTTGCCAATGGGACGTTTCAAAACCAATTTATTACCTGATACTTTTAAGAGTTTTCCCGTCACCCGAGTTCCGTCTTTTTTGATCGCGACAATATTTTTGCCTATTAATTTCATCGCTTCATCACGCGTAACATGTTGTTTCATACTTTCCCCTCCTCCTCGGATCGTTCAAAACAGTGTATTCGTCCAGGGCCAGCTTCGCCTGTTTCTTTGTCCCTAAATGAAAATATGGGTTTCTTTCTCTATATCAGTTAAGAGAGCTGGTTATCTGTTATTTTTCTTTATGAAACAAAAAAAAGGTCCGCACGAGGCGAACCTTTTCTAGTAAAGCATTATGTGGCAAAACATCATTTCTCTTGTTACCTTTTCCCCGGATCATACGGTTCCCCGAGTGCGGACGGAGCAGAAGAGCGTCCAACAGCCGCAACGAGCACGATGATGGTGAGCAGGTATGGCAGCATATAAATAATTTCCTGGGGAATACTTTGAGACCATTCGAACAACTGTACATAGTTCCGGATAGCTTGAGAGAAACCAAAGAACACAGCCGCCCCAAAGGCGCCAATCGGATTCCACTTACCAAAGATCATCGCTGCAATCGCAATGTAACCTTGGCCGGAAACAGTATTATGAGAGAATGTACCCGTCGTAGTCAGCGTGATTGCAGCTCCACCAATAGCAGCCAGCGCACCACTGATCATAACCGCAACATAACGGTAACGACGCACTTTAACACCTACGGTATCCGCAGCACTAGGATGTTCACCAACCGAGCGAAGACGAAGACCGAATGGGGTTTTGTACATAATGTAATACGTCAGAAAGACGAACAAAACAGCCAGATAAGTTGTCGGGTACACATTCTTGAAGAAAGCTTCCCCAAGCAAAGGAATATCTTTTAACAGTGGCACATCAAACTTGCTGAATCCTTGCACCAATGGTGAATCGCCTGATCCTTCAAACAGCAGCTTTACCAGATAAAGTGTACTTCCTGCTGCCAGAAAGTTAATAACGATACCGCTGATAATTTGGTCTGCCTTAAACGTAATGGAGGCAACCGCGTGGATCAGTGAAACCACTACGCCCAGCACAACTGCGAACAAAATCCCCATCCATGCAGACGTTGTTCCACCCATGCCAGCTTCTTGTGCATAATGCGCAGCAATCCCCGCAGCAAACGCACCAAATACCATGAAACCTTCAAGTCCAAGGTTAGTCACACCGGATTTTTCCGAGAAAATCCCGCCCAGGGATGCAAAAATCAATGCCGTGGCAAAGACAAGCGTCGTATTGATAATTTGCCCAATTGTCAACAAGTCCATCTACAACACCTTCTCTTTCTTGCGCTTGGAATAGAACGGTTTAAGTACCCAGCGCACGATGCCTTGTGCCGCAATGAAGAAGATAATCGAACCGATAACAATCCGAATAATCTCGGGCGGTACATCCGCAGCAAAGCTCATTCCCGCAGATCCATAAGTGAGCGTACCGAACAACAACGCGCCCAGCAACACACCGAACGGATGATTCAAACCAATCAGTGCAACCGCGATGCCGTCAAAACCTGTTCCCGGCGAGCCTGACATAACGGTCTGGTATTGGAACACACCAAGTACCTGGAATGCACCGCCAAGACCTGCAAGCATACCACTGATAAACATAGCTTTAACGATATTGCGATTGACATGCATACCCGCATACTCTGCCGCATTCGGGTTATATCCTACGGCACGAATCTCGTACCCTTGTTTGGTTTTCCACATGTAAATATAAAAGAGTACAGCCATGACAAGAGCAATCAATGTTCCCATGTGGACACGAGAGTTGCCCATCAGCTCGGAAAGCCATGTCAGACTAATCGATGCGGTATCACTGATATCCACCGAACGATTTTCACCTTTTAACAGCAGGAATTGGCGCACGATCAGGTTGGCCAGATACAGACCAATCCAGTTCAGCATGATACTACTGATAACTTCGTTAACCCCACGCGCTGCTTTCAGGTAACCGGCAATAGCTGCCCACAGACCACCAAATACTGCACCAGCAATCAAAGCCAGTGGAGCATGAATGTAGATTGGCAGACCTGCAAACTTCACACCTACAAAAGTTGCCGCAGTCATACCGACGAGAAATTGTCCTTCTCCCCCGATATTAAACAGTCCTGCACGTGCCGCAAATGCAAATGCAAGTCCTGTCATAATGAGCGGTGTCATTTCCCGGACTGCTTCACCAAAGTTGTACATGTCTCCGAAAACCTTCGTAAACAATGCGCTGTAAGCTTCAATCGGGTTGTATCCGCCGATCAGCATGACAATACCACCGAGGATCAGACCCATAATGATGGCTACAATAGGTAATATAAATGAATCACGGGTAAACCATTTCAATACGTTACTCATGCACAGTACCTCTCTTTTGGGTGCTGCCCGCCATCATCAAGCCGAGCTCCCTGTCATTGGTTTCTTCCGGCAGCACCTCGCCCACGATCTGTCCTTCATAAATGACAGCAATTCGGTCGGATACGTTGATAATTTCATCCAGCTCGAATGAGATCAGCAATACCGCTTTGCCCTGATCACGTTGTGCAATCAATTGTTTTTGAACAAACTCAATAGCACCTACGTCCAGACCACGAGTTGGCTGGGCAGCAATAAGCAGTTCTGGGTTCTTATCAACCTCACGTGCGATAATGGCTTTCTGTTGGTTCCCTCCCGATAAAGAGCGGGCTTTCGTTTCAATGCTTGGTGTACGCACATCAAATGCCTCCACAAGACGTTTCGCTTGCTTCTTAATGGCATCGAAGTTAAGGAATCCTTTACGCGTATAAGGAGCTTTATAATACGATTCCAGGACGATATTTTCACTCACAGAAAAATCAAGGACAAGTCCATGTTTGTGCCGGTCTTCCGGAATATGGGCTACACCCGACTCCGAAATATGGCGCGGAGAATGATTAGACAGTTCTTTACCCTCGAGACGAATCGAACCGCTATCTACTTTACGCAGTCCGGTAAGAGCCTCAATCAGTTCGCTCTGTCCATTACCATCGACACCTGCGATTCCTACAATCTCTCCTGCACGTACATTCAGGTTAAGTTCGTTCAGAACCGAGATACCTTCTTTGTTTTTGGCGGTCAATTTGCTAACTTCAAGCACATTGTTTCCTGGTGTAGCCGGCTTTTTGTCCACTTTAAATGTGACATTGCGACCAACCATTTTTTCTGCCAACTCATTCGGATTCGTTTCTGATGTTATCACGGAATCAATCACTTTACCCCGGCGAATAATCGTTACCGTATCTGAGATTTCCATGATTTCTTTCAGTTTGTGTGTAATCAGAATAATGGATTTGCCTTCGGCCACCAACTTTTTCATGATTACCATCAGTTCTTTGATTTCCTGAGGTGTTAATACAGCAGTAGGCTCGTCAAAAATAAGAATGTCTGCACCACGATACAACGTTTTTACAATCTCAACACGTTGCTGCATTCCGACAGAAATGTCATGAATTTTGGCATGCGGATTCACTTTGAGTCCATACTGTTCAGACAGACGCTGCACTTCAGCAGCAGCTTTTTTATAATTAATGTTGAGACCTTTCCTTGGTTCAGATCCCAAAATAATGTTCTCTGTTACCGTGAACGGCTGTACAAGCTTAAAGTGCTGATGCACCATGCCGATGCCAAGATCGATTGCTTTGTTAGGGCTGTCGATGATGACAGGCTTGCCATTCACTTCAATGGAACCTTCATCCGGCTGATAGAGACCAAAGACAATATTCATCAACGTTGATTTACCAGCGCCGTTTTCGCCCAGTAGAGCATGGATCTCGCCTTTACGAAGCTGAAGGCTGATGGCGTCGTTGGCAACAATGCCTGGGAAACGCTTCGTGATTTGTTTCAACTCAACGACGGGGGTTGCTGCACCCATGTAATCACCCTTATACCTGATATAGTGTGGTTCCGCAAACGTAAGAAAAACGTCTAACGACGTTTATTCAAGGAAGATGACCGCATTTCAGCGGTACTTTTTCTTAGGATTATCGAATCCTTCAGTTTCATTGAAACTTCTGCATTCCATAATCTTAAGAAAAGCTCCTACCGGAGCGTTGATACAAAGTCTTCTTGCTTTTGCCGTGGGCTTATGCCCAAGCACGTATTACGTAGCTTGTACAATTGTTATGATGACATGAGCAAATTTTCCTGCTCTGACAATCATAAGGCCGGTCAAGACCGGCCTCGATGATTATTTATTTTCACAGCAGAATCAGATTACTCTGTAGGAACTTTGATTTCGCCGTTGATGATTTTTTCTTTGTATTCGTCCACTTTTGCAAGGATATCAGCAGAAACATTTTTCGTAGAAGTATCAGCGACACCTACACCATTTTCTTTCAAAGTCAGATTCTCAGCTCCGCCTTTGAATGTTCCATCAATGATTTCTTGATTTACGCGCTTAACAGCTTCGTCAACTTTTTTGATCATGGAAGTCAGTGTTACATCATCACCAAACTCCAGGGATTGGTCTTTATCTACACCGATAACCCAAACGTCTTGGCCTTGTTTCTTACGAGCGATTGCTTCATTGAACACACCATTACCCGTAGCACCGGAAGCGTGGAAAATGATATCTACGCCTTTGTTGTAAAGTGTAGCTGCTGCTGCTTTACCAAGGTCAGGCTTATCAAATGCACCTGTGTAGTTCGAAATGAACTCAGCATTAGGATTAACAGCTTTAACGCCTTCTCTGAAACCTACTTCAAACTTTTTGATCAGTGGGCTTTCCATACCGCCTACAAAACCAATTTTGTTTGATTTAGTTGTCAGACCAGCTACAACACCTACCAAGTAAGAACCTTCTTCTTCAGCAAATGTTACGGATTTAACGTTAGGAGCATCAACAACACTGTCGATGATCGCGAGTTTGGAATCAGGATTTTGTTCAGCTACAGTCTTGATCGCATCAGCCAATTGGAAACCGATACCCCAAGTCAGATCATATCCACCTTTAACGAACTCGTTCAGGTTTGGAATGTACTCTTCATCGGATTTACTTTGCAGGTATTTAACAGCTACACCTGTTTCAGTTTCAGTTGCTTGCAGAGCTTCCCAAGCGGATTGGTTAAACGATTTGTCGTTAACTCCACCTACGTCAGTAACCATACCGATTTTCAAATCGGATTTAGCTTCAGTGTTTTCGCCACCTGTAGTTCCTCCGGCATTTGTTTCCTCTTTCGGTTTGCTACCGCAACCTGCGAGCATAACCGATACTGCCAGCAACATGACCAAAGACAAGCTGAGCATCTTTTTCATTTCTCTTGTTCCCCCTTAATGATATATACCTAATTCCTGTCCAGGCCAAAATGGAACGGATCAACAGATCGATAATAAGGCTTTTAAGCAGAATGTATGGTTTCTTCGACATTAAAAGCGCATTCTTACCCCTTAAAGATTGTGTCACCTGTCGAAAAACCGAACATTATGACATGAAGAGAAAATTTTAGGACTAGCCTACTAGAGGTGATTATACATTCAACCCGTGGTAAAATCCAGATGTTTCATCACCAAATATCACTTATTTTTGCTCTTTTTTTATTGAAAGCGCTTAATAATTTAACGATTTAACACACTAACGTTACAACGATGTGATGTTATATAACAAAAACATATCGTCCTTACTAGAAAGATGTGGAATTGACCTGTTTTGGTTTGCATTATTTCACCGTTCGTATTTTATGTAATATCACAGCCTGTTATTCAACTGTTATATGCTTTCATTGTGTCCTTACAGGCTACAGCATATTCGTTGCGAACCCCCTACTCCTTGGAGTAGATCAATCTTTAAGCCGTAAAAAAAGCCGCCATAGGTACGGCGGCTTGCATAAACAATTTTAAGCGTTGATTTTGCCTTTAGCTACAGTAGCCAAAGAGTTGAACGCATTGATGTCGTTAACGGCCAGATCAGCCAACATTTTACGGTTCATGTCAACTCCAGCAAGTTTCAATCCATGGATCAGTTTGTTGTAAGACAAACCATTCATACGTGCTGCAGCATTGATACGAACGATCCACAGTCTGCGGAAGTTACGTTTTGTGTTGCGACGGTCACGGTATGCGTATACCAGGGATTTCATTACTTGCTCGTTAGCTGTTTTAAAAATACGGTGTTTGGAACCGAAATAACCTCTTGCCAGTTTCAAAACCTTTTTATGACGACGACGTACTACAAAACCGCCTTTTACTCTTGCCATATTAAAGAACCTCCCAATAAATATTAAATGTATCCGTGGTATGTGTACGGCCTAAGCCGATCCCCCATACGGAATTACTATTTCAAGTTAGCCAGACCTTGTTTCAAACGTCTTACGTCCCCGGCAGCCATAACTGGGTTACCGTTCAGAACGCGCTTAGCACGTTTTGATTTGTGGGAAAGCAAGTGGTTTTTGTGAGCTTTGTAACGCAGGACTTTACCGGAACCGGTAATTTTGAAGCGTCCTTTCAAACTGCTGTGTGTTTTCATTTTAGGCATTTTGTGTTTCCTCCTTCAATGTTATCAGGCTTTAGGAGCCAGAATCATGATCATACTGCGGCCTTCCAATTTCGGCTGACGTTCGATGGTGCAAAGTTCTGCAACCTCCACCTTAACACGCTCCAAAATCCGTTGACCAATGGCGGCATGCGCAATTTCACGTCCGCGGTAACGAACGGAACATTTTACCTTGTCGCCTTCTTTCAAGAACTTAACTACATTACGAAGCTTCGTTTGATAATCATGCTCCTCAATATTGGAACGGAACCATACTTCTTTAATGTCAACAATTTTCTGGTTCTTACGGGCTTCTTTGTCTTTCTTTTGTTGCTCATAGCGGAATTTGCCATAGTCCATGATGCGGCATACCGGCGGTTTAGCCTGTGGTGCCACATTGACCAGGTCCAAGTTCAGGTCAATCGCCATTTGCAGTGCTTCCCGAATCGGCGTGATCCCAATTTGTTCTCCTTCAGCTCCGACAAGGCGTACTTCCTTCGCCCGAATCTCATCATTAATCATGTGATCTTTACTAATAACCGTCCACCTCCAGGTCATTTTGAATATCCTGTTACACAAAAATAAAAGGGATGCCGGTTAAGCTACCGACATCCCTGTAATCAACACAATTCTTCATGAGTAAACACTTCATAAATTATTGGGATCGTTGACCAGTCAACATGTTTGTTGATCAGGTGAGAAGTCGGACTTCTACTTGTGATTCCATAGCTATTCATTTAACGCACTTGAATACTATAACATCTTGCAAAACCATTGTCAACGTCTCTACAATATTTTTTCAGAAATGCTCTCATCCAAGTCATTCATTAACCCTGCTTGCTCTGCACCTCATCCAAACGTACAACACGTGTATGTTGGGTATGGCTCCATTGTTTATTGTTCTGCGTGAAGAACGCGTAGAACGTAATTGGATACCATGAAAGAAGGTAAATCGGGAACAAGATCAGGTACAGATACACTTTGGCAAAAGTAACCTTTTCCAGTGCCATGGACAACAAGAATGTCAGGATGTTCAGACCAATCGCTACAAATCCTACCCAAAGCGGGAAGTACCCGTATATGTTTGCGATATGTGGACCACTGAAGATCGCTGTATCCACCCATAGGACAGCTGTCATCAGGAACGTAAGCAAAACAACGTACACGTTTGCGCCATACACAGCAAGGTCAAATTTCACCAAGCTTCTTTCCTTGATACTTTGCCACAGCAGCGGGAAGAAATATCTACGCGCAACTGTAAAGTGACCTTGCATCCAGCGAAGACGTTGTCTTGCTGAAGCTTTAAAGGTTAACGGCTTCTCATCAAATACTTTGGCATCATAGTTAAAGACAGGATATACATTACGCTGAACACTGCGCATCGTAAATTCCAAATCCTCCACCAGACTTGTAGCGCCCCAACCAATTTCTTTCAGCAGGTTGGTCTCGAAGCACATTCCAGTACCTCCGAGGAAATTCGCCATATTCAAATTATGACGGGACAACTGCCACAAACGGTTGATGTACCAGTAAGATACGCCATAAGCTGCAGTGATCCAGGAATCCTCCGGATTTTTCGTATCAATGTATCCTTGAATTACACGCGAACCATTGCACAAGTCGTCATTCATCTCAAGCAAGAAGTTACGGTCAACCAGATTATCCGCATCAAACATGACAACTGCGTCATACTGACGTGGCAATTTCCACAGATATTTAAGCATCCATTCGATGGCATACCCTTTACCTCTGAGATCAGCATTGGTACGTACACAAGCATTCAAACCATGCTGTCTTACAATTTGAGCTGTTCCATCCGTACAGTTGTCACAAATGACAAACACATCGTACAGATCTTCCGGGTAATCCAGTTGTTTCAAGTTCTCCATCAAAGCACCAATAACTTGTTCTTCATTGTGTGCTGCGACGAGTACAGCGAATGATTTTGTCGCCGGATAATGTTTCTTTTTCTTTTTCTTAATCAGACCGAACAGCGAAAACGTGAATTGGTACACGGCTAGCAGTGCCAGAATGACCTGCATCGTGACGAATATAGCGTCCAACATCGTTCTCTGTTACCCCCTTTTTTTCAAAACCAGATTACTTTAAAACGTTTCTCTTCCTGGATTCTGCACTTTTTATTTTTTTTGTGATGCGCAGAATATGACCCTGTTCTTTTGTTTACTACGCAAATATTTCAGACAATGTTTCAAGCATGGTTGATGCCAGTTGGCTGCTTTATCGATTTTGTATTCTTTTCAGCCATTTGTCAAAACCGCAATTCCACTTCCTGAAGCAGAAATGTGAACTTTAAACGCTGAATAGGCACTTCGTGATACTCCAACCTCGCATTCATGCCTGTTATATCTTATTTTCAGCCGTTTACTTGATTTTTATTTCTAAAGTCCCTGCTTTTTTCATCAGGCTGATGCATATCAACAGAGGCTCTATATCAAATAACGTAAACGGACCTCAAAAAGTTCAGTCTTAAACTCACATTTTTTTAACCGCATTTCAGCCATGTTGAATCATTGTATCTTTTTTAGATCGTCCGAGTCAAAAAGTTAAGTTGGGTGTATATCCACTCTTTAACATGAATTTTACCTTATTCACATGTGTTCTTCTTGAAAAGGACAACATTTAAAAATATGATAAACATATACCTGAAATAACCTCAAGTTCACGAAAAAACGGTTATATACTAATCAGGACGAAACCGGACACAGCAATTTACCGGAAATACTGCCGCCAACATGGGGCCTGACTGGCAGGAGGCCAATATGAGCCGTTTATTCGTAAAGTTTCAAGAGTATGATCGAAATGTATTTATGTGGATTAATGGTCGACTTCATAATCGATTTATGAACTTTTGGCTGTATTATTTCACCCATCTGGGCGGAGCAACTTCTTCTATTGCAGTATCCTTACTAATTTGGCTGCTGGCTCCCGCTCCTTGGAGCACAACAGGACTTCAGGCATGCATCGCTCTAGCGGTTAGCCACATTCCCGTAGCAATCGCCAAAAAACTGTATCCGCGCATTCGGCCTTACCTGGCTCTACCGGATACGATTACGTTCCGCAACCCCCTGACGGACCATTCGTTCCCTTCAGGGCATACTACTGCCGTATTCTCAGTTACGGTTCCTTTTATGACGATGGAGCCGTTCCTGTTGCTGTTGTTACTCCCTGTTGCATTAATTGTCGGATTTTCACGAATTTACCTCGGATTACACTATCCCTCAGATGTGCTCGCAGGTGCTACGATCGGTACTTTAGTCGCACTTGCAACAGTTGCTTTATGGACATAATGTGAATATGTTAGACTAAGGAAAACCTAGCAGGAACAGGTGAAGCAAGCGTGGAAAAGAAAAGAGTATTACTATTATCTGAAGGCTTTGGCGCTGGTCATACTCAAGCCGCTTATGCGCTGTCCAGCAGTTTGCGAAAACTTTCGCCGAATGTGCAAACCAAAGTGCTTGAGTTGGGGAGTTTTCTGAACCCCAGAGTTGCGCCACTCATCATTACAGCATACAAAAAAACGGTCATTAATCAGCCCAAGCTCATCGGGTATGTATACAGGCATCAATATAAAAAATCCTTGAACCGGCTGACTACACTTGCGCTGCATAAACTGTTTTACACCCATACACGCAGTATCGTGCGTCAGCTTCGTCCAAATGTTATTGTATGCACCCACCCTATTCCCAGTGCCGTCATATCCAGACTGAAACGTCTGGGTGTGCAGGTTCCACTTTGTACAGTCATCACGGATTATGACGCGCACGGGACATGGATTAGCCCAGAAGTGGACCTGTATCTTGTTTCCACAGATGAGGTAAAGTCCAAATTAATGCTGCGGGGTGTATCTATAGACAAAATTCGAGTTACCGGCATTCCGATCCATCCCAACTTCTGGGAACATCCCGGGCGGGACGAGATTCGAGGCAAATTCAAATTGAAGAACATGCCTACTGTGCTTGTGATGGGCGGTGGTTGGGGAATGCTTAGTGATGAAGTGGTTAACCAATTATTGACACGCTGGCATGAGGATGTTCAGATTATTTTCTGCCTTGGCCGCAATGACAAAAGCCGAATCAGCATGGAACAGAATCCGTTGTATCAAAAAGATAATATTCATATCATCGGGTACACCAATGAAGTGGACAAATTAATGGAAGTATCTGATCTCCTGATCACCAAGCCAGGCGGAATGACATGCAGTGAAGGGTTGGCAAAAGGAATCCCCATGTTGTTCCATAATCCCATACCAGGCCAGGAAGAAGAAAATGTCCAGTATTTCACCGCACGAGGTTTGGGGGAGTCCATAACTTCCCTTGACGTTGTTGTAAAATGGATGAATAAACTGGTCCATAACTACTCTGACATTGTTCGCAAACGCAAACGCCACATGGCACAGATTGCCAAGTATCACCCCATGCAAAGCGCACAAAGTATTATCGACCTTCTGGACCTGCGTCCCTACTCGGCAGACCAAGCCGGACTATAACGGCTTCAAACAAGCCTGCATGTACACAGTAAAGGTGCCTTCGATTCGAAGGCACCTTTTTTTAAAAATATGAAGAAAAGTACAAACTATTGAATACCAGCCGACTTCAAGTAATCCTGCCACTGTTTGGTATACTCACTCTGAATCTTCTCAAGGCCTGCCTGTTTGGCTTTTTCCATAAATGTATTCAGACCCGCTTCTACATCGTCCACCAAGCCCACATTCAACGGATAGAGATACTGCTTCTCTACCTGCTCCAGTGCAGCTTTCTCAGCTTGGTAAGGCGTCCAATCCTCAGCAAATCCGGTGTAGATGTCCGGCTTTTTCATTTTGTCCAGCTCTTTGAAAATAGCCAGCACATCATCAAAGCTCTTATCATAAAGCATGAATTCCGGATTACGCCAAGCCCAGCCATTCATGCCTTCTCGCGGGAATCCGTTGGTCTGGGCATCGCCCACCATTTTATAATAGCCGTCTTGAACTTCAAAGTTTTTGCCTTCGACACCATATTCGGTAAGCCAGTTGTAACGTTTGTCGGTAACCAGTTTCTCATAGAATGCGAGAGCTCTCTCCGGGTTTTTGCTGCTGCGCGGAATTGCAAAACCATTGTGAATCGGGTGAACGGGTTGTGCAAACCCTTTGGCATTCGGGTATGGGAAATAACCGAGCTTCCAATCCGGGTGCGTGGACTGAACCTTGATCACATCCGCGTTAAATTTGTTCGGGTTCTCTCCCGACAGAACAACAGCTGCTTTGCCATTTTGCAGCAATGAGTTGGACGTATCCTTTACATTCAGCACGTTTTTCGGGAAAAAGCCTTTGTCCATCCAGCGTTTGTACGTTTTCAGGTCTTCCAGATGCTGCGCTGACCCCCAATAGGAAGTGATATTGGATGGTGTATCATACATGATGTCCAGTCCATAAGGGAGCTGACCTGCCGTATTCACCAGCTTGGATGTTAATTGACGAATACCATGAGTATGGTTCGCATTGCTATCCGCGATTGGAATCATATTGGGTTCATTAGCTTTGATTCCCTCCAGATAGGCTTCGAGTGTCTCCAAAGATTCCGGTTTGGGCAGATTGTACTTTTCACGCAAATCCTCACGGTACGCAATACCCTCAGTAACATATTCAGTCCATGTCGATGGCACAGTATAGATCTTGTCATTTACTTTTACCGCGTTCCACATGTCATCAGGTACATAACCTTTGAGCGTTGGTGCTGCCTTAGGCAATAGTTCATCCAGAGGCAGGAATGCTCCTTTTTTCGCATAGGACTGATAGAACGTCCAATCCGCGGTAAAGATCAGATCAATCGGTTGACCGGAAGACAGCAGCAATTTGTATTTTTGGTCCCAGTCTGTCCATGAGGTATAGTTGAATTTTACATTGACGTTCAGATCGGCCTCAGCCAGCTTGTTGATTTCCGACTCAATCACAGGCAGATCTTTGGGGGCATCACCAAGCATGTAGAATTGCAGCGTTACCTTCTCCCCTTTGTTTTCAGAAGAACCTCCCTGCTCACTTCCTTGCGCCGATCCCCCCGAACCGTTATTACACGCGGCAAGCACCCCGGCAAACAGCATCAGGGCAAGAACCATAGACAGGTGCCGAATTGTTTTGTTACGCATACGCATCCTCCCTTTTTGTGATCAACCTTATATGTTAGCGCAGACTCGCCATGAATCAGAGGCAGACGGGCAGACAGCTATCCCGCAATCCGTACCCACAGCGCGTACACGTTCTAACCTTTCACCGCACCAATGGTAAGACCCTTGACAAAGTAACGCTGTACAAATGGATACAGGAACAAAATGGGGCCAGTAACCACAATAGCCATCGCCATTTTGGTTGATTCGGTAGGTACATCCTGGCTAAGTGTTATGCCGGTACCAATCGCCATCTGGTCAATGAAGGTAATTGTGTTCATGGTGTTATACAAATAAAATTGCAGCTGGTACATATCCGGGTTGTTAATGAACAAGGAGGATGTGAACCAGTCATTCCAGTATCCCAGCGCCAGAAATAACCCTACAGTGGCAATGCCGGGCATCGCCAGTTTCAGTACTACGCTAAAGTAAATGCGGAAATCATTTGCTCCATCGATTTTGGCTGACTCAATCAGCTCATCCGGAACGGCTGAACGAATGAAGTTTTTCATCAGGATAATGAGAAATGGTGTCATCAGTCCCGGAAAAATCAACACCGTATACGTGTCCGTAAGATTGAAATAGTTTGCCAGCATGATGTACCAAGGAACTAATCCCCCACCAAAAAGGGTTGTAAAGTAGATGAAAAAAGAGAAGGTGTTCCGGTACCTGAAATCTTTGCGCTGCAGTACAAATCCCGCCATCGTAATGAAAAACAGTCCAAGGGCCGTACCCACAACGGTTGTAAAAACCGTCACGCCATAAGCTTTGAGCACCTGGGTCGGAAATTTGAACACCATCTTGTAACCTTCCAAGGAAAAATCGGTGGGAAAGAGGTGATACCCATCTCTTACAATCGATTCGTTGCTGCTGAATGAGCCGGATAAAATCAAAAGAAATGGAATGATACAGATTAAGGAAAGAATCAGGATCATGCTGTAAGCGATGATTTGAAACAACAAAGTGAATTCCGTATCTCGGGCACGAGTATGCATAGTGGTTCTCCCTTCTGCTTATTGGCGTTTTAGAACAAGGCGTAGTCCTCATTTACTTTACGGATGATATAGTTAACGGTCATGATCAGGATAAAACCGAACAGAGATTGATACAGTCCAGCTGCGGTAGCCATTCCAATATCAAACGTCACTTTCAGGGAACGATACACATACGTATCGATGATATCTGTAGCGTTATATAAGACGCCGTTGTTTCCAATGAGTTGGTAAAAGAGATCAAATTGTCCCTTCATAATGCTCCCGAGCGAGAATAACAGGAGGATGACAAAGGTCGGTTTTAGCATCGGTACGGTGATATACCAAATACGCTGAAAGATATTGGCCCCGTCAATCCGGGCTGCCTCGTAATACTCATCACTGATTCCTGTAATAGCTGCAAGGTAGATGACCATGCTGTACCCAAGATTTTTCCACAGATAAAAAATGATGATCAGGAACACCCAGATCCAGGGTGTATTGTAAATATCGACGGGCCCTGCCTCGAAACGTTTGAGTACCGTGTTCACAAAACCGGATTCATAGTTGAACATGTTGTAAGCGATTACACTTAATAGAACAAACGAGATGAAATACGGTAAAAACATGACCGACTGCGTAATTTTCTTAAACACTTTTCCCCGAATCTCACTGAGCAAAATTGCACAGAAGATCGCCAGCCCGTTTCCCAATATAATGAAGGCCAGATTATACCCCACCGTGTTGGTTGTCAGCTTCAGCAGCATTCCGGATTGCCACAGGAACTTGAAGTTCTCCAGGCCCACAAACGGACTGCCGAACAACCCACCTTCAAAATCATAGCGGGTAAACGCATAATAGATGCCGACCATCGGAAAATACGAGTTAATCAGAAAAAAGATCAGTGTAGGCAGCAGCATGAGAAACATGATTTTGTTTTTGTTCAATTCTTTGAGCATGGCTCGATCCCTCCCGAATTTCTTACGGCGCGGCGCGCAGTGGAGCTCTGTTTTTATTGTAGATGCCCTGAGTGCTACCGGATACTGAATCATTCGGCCAGATCATGAACGATTCTGCGAAACAGAATATGAACAATATGAACGAAAACTGAAATGAATGTCTGCGCGTTCACAAAAGTTGATATCGTGCATAGGTTGAACCTAGTGAACAATATCGCGAAAGTTGAACTTTAGCTAAGGAAATCGGCCTTAGCATGCCGTCCATCGTTGATGTAAACGCATACATAATATATAATTCAAGTGACATCCGTGATTCACCACGCCCATATATGAAGTCTTATCCTTCGCTATGAAGTCTAACTTTGTTCATCCAAAACAGGAGGTCCACAGGAGGAAAAGTCATGCGTAAACGTTCAGAGGACAGTCAGAAGGTGTTTGCACGGATTCTTATTGGCATTATTGTTAGCACCGTTGCCACTTTGCTTGTGGCTTCTACCATTTTGTACGTCAACTATAATCGTATTGCCCTTCGTCAGGTCTATCGGACCGATATGAACAGTCTTACTCAGACCAGTCGAGAAGTTTCCAAGATGACCGAGACCGCCAAATCACTGTCTTATCAGATTTATCAGGATTACACCATCTCTGCTCTGCTGCTCTATTCGAATCCGAGCATCTATGAAATTACACCAGCGATGGAGCAACTCGACAACTATCGCATGTCCCTCCCTTTTATCGAATCCATCTATGTATATAACTCCAAAAATGATGAGTTCTTTATCAGTTCTAATGAAGTTCGCAATGGACAACAGTCTATCTCGGAAATTGACGATCAAGGGATTACAAGCATCCTCGACCGATTCCATGACTACAAACCTTTCGTCCCCATTCCGCGTACATACCAGGTTGGCTCTACCGAGGAAACTCAGGTCAGCAGTTATACGTACCTCTGTTACGATACAATCAATGACAATGCCACATTGAATTATGCGGTTGTCGTCAATATTAAGGACGACTGGCTCAGTCCCAATATGAACACAGCAGATCAGCCAGGGAAAACGTTTATTATCAATGAACAGGGACAGTTATTGTCCGACTTCAGCAATCGTGCTTTGATGAAAGATCTGTCCAATGAAACGTTTATGCTGCCAATTCTGCAAAATAAAGAGCAGTCTGCTTACTTTACCGCAGAGGTTGATGGAGAAAAATCACTTATTACCTACACTGCTCCAGACAACCTCGGGTGGCGTTATGTACGAATCACGCCTTATGACCTGATCACCTCCGATATTCGTAATATGCGAACTCACACTGTTCTGTTTTGTCTCGGGCTATTAATTGCGGGAGTGTTCTTGTCCTACCTCGTGTCCCGGAAGCTATATCATCCCATTGATAAAGTGCTTGTCCGTATGCGTGTGATGGAAGCGGAGCGTCGTGGCAGTCTGCACCTATTACGACAGGACTTTCTACGCGGGGCTTTGCAAGGAAGGGAAACGGTAACGGGAGGCATGCTGGAGGAACGAATGAAGTTCTATGGCTCTTCTGTTGATGTTCATCGTCTAACCCGACTGGTGCTGCTTCGGATTGATCATTTTACCGATTTCAGCGATACCTACCGGGAAGAAGTCCAACTTGTAAAATACGCGATGATGAACATTTGCACGGAGACGGCCGACCTCTACTACCACACCGAAGCTGTGGATATGGGGGGCGATCTGATCACACTTATCTTTAATGATAAAATTCGGGATGAAGCTGATTATGAGGACAGCCCCATTGAGGACCTGCTGCGCATGATGCAGGCTGCCGTGATGACACATCTAAGATGTTCCATTTCATTTACTATCGGACCAGCGGAAGATTCACTGGAAAACAGTATTGCTTCTTATACCCGATCAGCAGAAGCATCGCTTCATCGTTTGTTCATGGGTCCTGGATGCCTGATTTACACCTCGGACATCATGGCGTACCATGCCAAAGAATATGCTTTCCCTGTTGGAAAAGAGAGACAGTTGATTGATTGCCTGATGACAGGCAAAACAGGCGAAGCCAAACAGGTCTATGCAGACATCGTGAGCGAAACGGCAACTTATCCATTTACCGTATTTCAACTCGCTCTGTCCCATCTGACCATGACCCTGAATCATGTAAGAAACACACTCAAAAAGAACAACCAGCTTACACTTGAATCCATCTCCGATCGTTCAATGCTGCCGATCCATGATGCCGAGGATCTCAGTGAAGTTCACGCCCACTTTTATCGTATGTTCGACGAGCTTGGATCCAAAGTTGAGGAAAAAAGAACACTTAAACATGAAGAACTCATTCGCAAAATTAACTGCATTATTGAAAGAGATTACGCAGACACCAATCTTTGTCTGACCTCGATTGCAGATGAACTAGCCATGTCACCCATCTATGTCAGCAGACTCTATAAACAACTAACGTTAAAAGGTCTAACCGATGTCATTAACGAGACGCGCATAGCCAAAGCGCAAAATCTGCTTATTGAGACGGAACACTCTGTAGCAGATATTGCTGAGCAAACCGGCTTCACCAACAGTTCTTATTTCTATCGGATGTTTAAGAAATTCAACGGCGTTACTCCCAATGATTATCGACGTAAGGAGCTTCATTCGGAGCTTTAGCAGAAGTAAAACGAAAAACGAAGAGCCACAAGCGGTGTCATGAGGTTTAGTTCATCCCAAAGTTCAATCAAAACAACAGAAAAGCGTGATATGAGAGTCTGGTAACCAGACGCATATCACGCTTTTCTTGTAATATTATTCTTGATCTTCGCCAGACTCGTCCGCTGCTTCCCGCACTTTATACTTGTCCAAGCGGATTTGTTGATACTCTCGCAAGGCCTCTTCACCAACGATGACTTCAACCCGGTGAATGTTCATGCCTTTACCCATGAATTTCTGCTCGTACTCAGTCATGACATGCTCTTCATTCAATCCATCGCGGTGCAGGTTCAGGGACAAATTGGTCATTTGCAGACCAAAGTCGGCGATCGCATTGAGAGAGAAATCAAACAATGTCTCCGAATCGGTTTTGAAATGAATCTGTCCTTTGGTGTTAAGCAGTTCCGTATATTTCTTCAGGAAACGTGGATGTGTCAAACGACGGCGTGCATGCTTGGCTTTCGGCCAAGGATCGCTGAAGTTCAGATAAATCCGTTCCAGTTCTTCCGGTTCAAATACATCTTCAATCTGTTCGATATTAGCAAGCGCCAGCTTCAGGTTGGGAGGTGTCTCCACTTCTGCCTGACTCCATGCTTTCCGAGCCTTCTCGCTGGCACGACGCACCAATTCATCATACATATCAATACCGATAAAATTATATTCCGGATATTTATAACTCATTTGGCTGATAAATTGACCTTTACCCATGCCAAATTCCACAAAGATCGGATGGTCATTGCCAAACAGTTCAGACCATTTTCCTTTGTACTGTTTGGGATCAAGAACAACGAGGTCAACTTGTTGCTCCAGATTTTCCCGAATCCCTTTTCTGCCACGTAAACGCATCTTATTCCTCCGTTTATCCATACTTGTCTCAGAATCATTTTGCCGAAGAACCGGCTAATTGTAAAGAGCAATGAAAAAGGAATCTTCGGATCTGCCACTTTGGGGCAAATCTCAAAGATTCCCTCTTCGATTTATTTGGAATTGGGGTCCAACTACTTTAATAGTTCATAGTCTACCTTATCTTGGTGTGAAAAATCAAATGTCTTTTCGAAAGCATCGCGAACTTTTTGTCTTGCAGCCGCTTTCACTTTCGGATTGCCATTGAAACGAACACCTGTCAAAGCCAGAGCTTCTTCTGCCGTCAGTTCTACAGAAACATGATGAAGATCATTATTTTTAACTTGGGAATTCATTCATATCACCTCACGGTATAGTATGGTCCATGACGTCAACATTAATTCAAATGCTATGATGAATAGTACCCATTAGATGGTGTCTGACGCTGGTTTAAATATAACATAATGTGTAAACTATAGCAAGGATAAAACCTCGTTTCTACGGCCTATTTTTGCGACTAGATTCCCCTTTTTTTGAGTTTTTTGATACAATGGTAAAAGTTCAAAAAGAGTCGAATTCCGTAATATAACAAGCAAGCCATTAGGTTAGCCAAAGGAGTACCCTGAAGATGAATGCACCTTCAATACAACCTCCTCTTCTGTGGGGAGATAAACGATTCCATACCTGGAATTATGAAATGAGAGACGAATTTAACAATAAGGTTTTCAAAGTGATGCTGGATGCGGGTTTCACCTGCCCGAACCGAGATGGATCTATCGCCAAAGGGGGCTGTACATTTTGCAGCGCTCGTGGATCGGGTGATTTCGCCGGTAGCAGACGGGATGATCTGGTCACCCAGTTTAATACCATTCGGGATAAACAGCATCTGAAATGGCCTACAGCCCACTACATTGGCTATTTCCAAGCCTATACCAACACATACGCACCCGTTGAAGAACTGCGTGAATATTTTGAAGAAATTTTGAAGCAGCCCGGTGTTGTGGGTCTGTCCATCGCCACTCGGCCTGACTGTTTACCGGATGACGTCGTTGATTATTTGGCTGAATTGAATGAACGCACCTACCTCTGGGTTGAGATGGGTCTGCAAACCATTCACGAGTCCACGTCAACCCTAATTAACCGTGCGCATGATACTCATTGCTATGAGGAAGCCGTTGCGAAGCTGCGCAAACGGAATATTCGGGTGTGTACACATATTATTTACGGACTGCCGCAGGAAACCCATGAAATGATGCTGGATACCGGACGTGCTGTTGCCAACATGGATGTGCAGGGAATCAAAATTCATCTGCTTCATCTGATGCGCAAAACACCAATGGTGAAGCAGTATGAAGCTGGGCTTCTTCGTTTCCTGGAACAAGACGAGTACATTAAACTGATCGTCGATACGCTGGAGATGCTGCCACCCGAAATGATTGTACACCGCCTTACAGGGGATGCACCGCGTGATTTACTAATTGGGCCGATGTGGTCCATGAACAAATGGGAAGTGTTGAATTCCATTGATCGTGAGCTGCGTGAGCGGGATTCCTGGCAGGGTAAATACTGGAGGGGTGCTTAAGATGGGCTTTCTTTCAGTTTTAAGTTGTGCCCATCAATGGATTTCTTCCCGTTTACAGCCTGGAGATTTAGCTATCGATGCAACGGTAGGAACGGGGGCGGATACTCTGTTTCTGGCACAAAAAGTTGGTAAACGCGGGCAAGTCATTGGTTTCGATATTCAGAGCGAGGCACTTACCCTGGCACAAGCCCGTATTCGCAAACAAGAGGACAGCGCTAAATTGGGCTCCATCTCCATGCTTCAATTAAGCCATGATCGTATGGCTGAGGCCGTTCCTGAAAGTTGGCAGGGTAACGTCGGTGCTGTAATGTTCAACCTGGGGTACCTGCCTTCGGAAGGTGCGGACTCCACCATAATTACGGAAACAAACAGTACCCTTGCTGCACTTCAGGCTGCACTGGCATTGCTCAAGCCGCGCGGCATTATTACCATTGTGCTGTATCCGGGTCATGATGGAGGATCACAGGAAGCGGATGCGGTTCTTGAGTGGTCCTCTGCTCTGTCTGTAGAGCAGGCACAAGTGGTAATCTATCGCCAATTGCAGCGTGAGACCTCCCCTTTTCTGATTGGCATCGAGAAAAAATAATTTCCTTTGTCCAACAAATGCAATAAACTAGACACAATCGCAACAAAGTACTCTTTGGGTTCAATTTATGCGATTTGTGTTCTACATAAAGACGTGCAACCGTATTCACTTTCTCACATTCATGTCAGCTATCTGGTCATGATTGATTAAAGCGATCCACCATTTCATATACTAGAGGAGAGATTAGGAATGCCTACACCATATCCACTGCAATTCCAACCAGAGTTCAAAGAACGTGTATGGGGAGGTCGCGCGCTGGAACAATTCGGCCTGACGCCACCTGAAGGACATATAGGAGAAGGCTGGATGATTGCGGATCATCCCAACGGTACAACCAAGGTATTGAATGGAGCACTTGC
Source organism: Paenibacillus sp. FSL W7-1088 (assembly GCF_037969855.1). Classification (NCBI taxonomy): domain Bacteria; kingdom Bacillati; phylum Bacillota; class Bacilli; order Caryophanales; family Paenibacillaceae; genus Paenibacillus; species Paenibacillus sp. FSL W7-1088. The sequence continues at coordinate 2,003,924 of NZ_CP150216.1, read as the reverse complement.
TGGAAAGGGACTGGACGAAGTTCGTGAACAGCAGGGCACAGCATGGCTTGGAACCAAAGGCGTTTCGGAAAAGGGCGGAAGATTCCCGCTTCTGATCAAACTGCTTGACTGTAACGATGATCTGTCCGTACAAGTTCATCCAACAGATGATTACGAAGCACTGCCTCCCGGCGAGCTTGGCAAAACGGAAATGTGGTATGTGCTGGATGCCAAGCCAGGAGCTCATATCATCTACGGCTTGAATGAAGGCGTTAATCGTGAAGTACTGAAGGAAGCGCTGGAAAATGGTACGGTCATGGATACCCTTCGTCAAGTACCTGTAGCGGCTGGAGATACGTTCTTTATCCCTGCGGGAACGGTACACGCTCTATGTGCAGGTGTCGTTGTGGCTGAGATTCAGCAAAACTCGGATACAACCTACCGAATTTACGATTATAACCGCCCAGGCCTGGATGGCAAACCACGTGAGCTGCATGTTGAGGATTCATTGAATGTAACGGCTTATGAGGGTGCTGGCGCCACGACGATGAAAACCAATAACGCAACTCCAGGTGAGTGGCTGAAGCTTGCGGAATGCCCATACTTTGTAGTGGAGAAAGGGATTGTTACCGGACGTTGGGAGCTCTCTACAAGTGCTGAAAGCTTCACTATTCTTGTGGTCTGTGAAGGTAGCGGAACGCTGGAGTGGGATAACGCGGAATCGGATAAGATTGATCTAAAAGCTGGACAATGTTACTTACTGCCTGCCAACCTGGGCTCCTATACGCTGGATGGTAACACTACTGTTCTTCGTTCTTATTTGCCATAATCCAATAACCAATGATCTATTCAAGTGATTTACTTAGCTTATATGGCTCTAATGTGACCTGTGAAGGAGGATTTACACGAGATGCAGGAATCTACCTTTAGCCTGGTTGGCAATGAAGGTACCCGTATTCATGTGTACCGCTGGCTTCCCGATCCGGAGTGTAACATCAAAGGTGTGGTCCAGGTTGCACATGGCATGAGCGAGACTGCTGCCCGATATGCGGAATTTGCCCAACATCTCACCACGCACGGCTACGCGGTCTACGCGAATGACCATCGTGGTCATGGTAAAACGGTAGAAAACCCGAATTTATTGGGCAATGCCGGCGTCGATGCTTTCCGCTGGATGGCGAGTGACATGATGAATCTGGGCGAAGTTGCCGCCAAAGAAAACCCTGATGTGCCCCTCTTTCTGATGGGGCATAGCATGGGGTCGTTTCTGGTACAGCATCTAATGTATGCTGGTCACGAGCGTTACCATGCATTTATTTTGTCCGGGACCAATGGCAAGCGTGGTCTTCTTCGGATCGGAGAGAAACTGGCTTTCTTGCAGTGTGGCATTCAGGGGACGGGTCATCCAAGTATGCTGCTCAACGCGCTCGTATTTGGCGGGTTCAACCGTTCTTTCCGACCGGCAACTACGCCGTTTGATTGGCTGTCTCGGGACCCCGAAGAGGTCAAGCGATTTATCGATGACCCTTTGTGTGGAGCCATCTGCTCCGCAGGTTTTTTCCGTGACTTTTTCAAACTGCTGTTGGAGATTCACTTGCCACGCAACATGAAACGTATTCCCAAGGATAAATCTGTATATCTGTTCTCGGGTGAACAAGATCCGGTGGGACTTCATGGCAAAGGAGTGCTTAACCTGGTCTCGCAATATCGGGAGCTTCAGCTTGAGGATATCGAATACCGCCTCTATCCGGGGGGACGCCACGAAATGCTGCATGAGACGAATCGGACTGAGGTTGCAGGGCATGTCGTGGAGTGGCTGGAGAGGCATACACCCGACTACAGTGCATATCATTCCAAAGCACATGCAGAAACAGCCGATTCCATATAATGCGACATAAATTACTTATACAATAACGAAAGCCCCTGAACGTGTGCACAGCATACACTGTGCTCCGTGTTCAGGGGCTTTCTTTTTTTATTTATAAGATGGCAATTTAATGTTAAACGTTATGGATTACCCTTCGATCAGCAAAGACTCTGGATCTTCAAGCAATTCTTTCACCGTTACGAGGAAACGTACGGCTTCGCTACCATCGATGATACGGTGATCGTACGACAGGGCGATATACATCATCGGACGGTTCTCCATCCGCTCTGCATCAATCGCTACTGGACGAAGCTGGATTTTGTGCATACCCAGAATACCTACTTGAGGTGTATTCAATATTGGTGTGGACAACAGGGAGCCAAACGTTCCGCCATTGGTAATGGTGAAGGTTCCTCCTTGCAGATCAGACAAGGCCAGCGTGTTGGAACGCGCTTTGGATGCCAGATCAGCAATGCTTTTCTCGATCTCAGCGAAGCCAAGACGATCTGCATCACGTACAACCGGTACGACAAGACCTTCTTTGGCAGATACCGCAATACCGATATCATAGTACTTTTTGAGAACTACATCTTCGCCATCAATTTCCGCGTTAATGGTTGGGAACTTTTTCAGTGCGCCTACAACCGCTTTGGTGAAGAAGGACATGAAGCCGAGATTAATTTCATGTTTCTCTTTGAACTTGTCCTTACGACGTTTACGAACATCCATGATTGCCGTCATATCTACTTCGTTAAACGTAGTCAACATCGCTGCAGTCTGCTGTGCTTCTACCAGGCGTTTTGCAATGGTAGCACGACGGCGGGACATACGTTGACGCTCTACTGGTTTGGTATAGGTGGAACCACCTGCTGCCGGCGCACTAGGTGCTGCTGCGGGAGCTTTAGCAGGAGGCGCTGTAGGAGCGGCAGCCTGAGTGTTGTGAGTTTTCACATCATCCTGATAAACACGGCCAATCGGATCTTTGCTCTGTACCTGATCCAGCTCAATACCACGTTCACGTGCAAGTTTACGAGCAGATGGTGAAGCTGTCTTCGAACTGCTATCCGAAGATTCCGGTGCTGCAGCAACGGGTGCTGGTGGCGGAGTTGGAGCTTCCGGTGCAGGAGCAGCTGCTTGTTTCTGCTCCGTCGCTGCTGGTTGGGAAGCGGGCGCGCCGCTTCCTCCCCCAGTTCCTGCCGAGAGTGTTCCAATCGTTTCACCGATTTCAACAGTCTCGCCTTCCTGGCGAACAATTTTCTCAAGAACACCGCTCTCTTCAGCACTGATCTCAATATTCACTTTATCCGTTTCCAGTTCCAGAAGAACATCACCCTGATTAACGGTGTCGCCTTCTTTGACCAGCCATCTGGATACAGTTCCTTCCGTTATCGACTCACCCATTGCAGGTACTTTAATTTCACTCACAGCTGTTACCTCCCCAGTGGAATATTATTCTTCGTCGTTTGCTTCAATGCGGATGTAATGATCTGTTGCTGCTCCATGCCATGCACAAGTTGATAACCGCTGGAAGGACTCGCATGTTCCGGGCGACCTTCGTATTTAACGGTTATTCCTTCTGGCGCGATTTCACGAAGACGAGGCTCCATGTATGTCCAGGCACCCATGTTTTTGTTTTCTTCCTGTACCCACACCAGCTCTTTCAGCTTGCTGAAACGTGCAAGCACACGCTTGATTTCTTCCGCCGGGAACGGATACAGCTGTTCGACACGAATAATGTGAAGCCAAGACCAATCTGCTTTATCCTTCTCAAAAGCATCTTCCAGATCGATGGCGATTTTACCACTGCACAAGATGATACGCTCTACGCGATCCGGTTTCGTGCCCAATCCTGCTTGCTCCAGCACAGGCTCAAACTTGCCTTCGCTGAACTCTGTTGCAGGTGAAGCGACGCGAGGATTACGAATGAGACTTTTCGGCGACATCATAACGAGCGGACGAGCATCTTCTGTTTCAGTCAATGAAGCCTGACGACGCAGCAGATGGAAATATTGGGATGCGCTTGTCAAGTTCGCAACGGTCATATTGTCTTCTGCACAAAGCTGCAGGAAACGTTCCAGACGAGCACTTGTATGCTCAGGTCCCTGACCTTCGTTCGCATGCGGAAGCAGCATGACCAGACTGGATTTTTGTGACCATTTGGCACGGCCGGCAGATACGAACTGGTCAAAAATAACCTGTGCACAGTTGGCAAAATCTCCGAATTGAGCTTCCCAGATTACAAGCGTATCTGGAGAGTAGACGTTATAGCCGTATTCGAAACCAACAACCGACTCCTCAGATAATGGACTGTTGTAGATTGCAAAGGATGCTCTTGCCTGTGGCAGATGATGCAGCGGGCAGAATTTCGCACCATTCTCGGAGTCATGCAACACCAGATTCCGATGGGCAAACGTTGCACGCTCTGCATCCTGCCCGCTGATCCGGATCGGTTTGCCATCCGCAAGAATAGTAGCAAACGCAAGCGTCTCTGCAAGACTCCAGTCTACCTTCTCACCTTCGTTCAGAGATGTGCTTCTGCGCTGCAAAATGCGCTGTAACTTCGGATACACATTAAAATTCTCTGGCCATTTCAGCAAGTCTGCATTAATTGCCCGCAGATTTTCCAATGGTACCGCTGTTGGAATAATCGAAACGGCTTCAGGCTCATTAATTTGACGTTGGTAATATTCATGTACTTCATTGTTCTTCATCTGCTCGTATGCTTCTTTTAAGCGGTTCGTCACAGCCTCACGAATGCTGTTGATGGAAGCATCGTCGATTACCGATTCCTCTTTCAGATGATCCTGGTACAAGTGGCTAACCGTTGGATGAGCTTTTACTTTGTCATACACCGTCGGCTGAGTTGTTTCCGGATCATCCGTTTCGTTATGACCATAACGACGGTAACCAATCAGGTCAATCAGGAAGTCCTTTTTGAACAGGTTACGATATTCTGCTGCCATACGAATAGCTGCGATACATGCATCAGGATTGTCTGCATTGACATGCACAATCGGAATTTCATATCCTTTGGCAAGGTCACTCGCATAATACGTTGAGCGTGAATCACCGCTGTCTGTAGTGAATCCAAGACGGTTGTTCACGATAATATGAATTGTTCCGCCATTTTGGTAACCAGGCAATGCTTTGAAATTGAGCGTTTCTGCTACAATTCCTTCCCCAGGGAAAGCCGCATCACCATGCATCAAGATGGTTGCCGCTTTGGTTACATCCTGCTTCGGATATCCCGGATCACGGCGGTCATCCTGTGCTGCACGTGCAAAGCCCTGTACAACCGGGTTTACATATTCCAGGTGACTCGGGTTATTGGCAAGTGTAAGACGCGCTTGTACTGTTTCGCCGTCTTTTACATAACGGTTTGCGCCCAGATGATATTTGACATCCCCCGTCCAACCGTAATTGATTCCTGTTGACCCTTCGGAAGGAACCAAATCCTTGTTCGGAGAATGATGAAATTCAGAGAAAATTTTGCTATACGGCTTGCCCAGTACATGAGCAAGTACGTTCAACCGACCACGGTGAGCCATTCCCATCAGAATATGACTTGAACCAGCGTGTGCCATAATTCGGACTGCTTCATCCAGCATAGGGACTAACACATCGTTACCTTCAATGGAAAAACGTTTTTGCCCAACAAATGTTTTGTGGAGGAAATCTTCAAATTGCTCCACTTCTACCAAACGTTCCAGCAAAGCTTTACGCTCCTCTGGATTAAGCGGTGCCGGCGAAGTACGAGATTCTGCACGGCGGTTCAGCCACTCCCGCTCATGAACTTCATGCACATGGCTGAATTCATAAGCGATAGGACCCGTATATATTTGCCGCAGGCGCTGGATGGCATCCAATCCTGTTACCGTCTGTCCATCTGCACCTTCCCAGATCAGGGAAGCTGGCAGAGCTTTCAAATCTTCTTCATTCAATTCAAAATGCTTCGGTTCAAGCAAAGAAGTATCTGAATCTTCACTGATTCCTAGAGGATCAATGTCGGCCGCAAGGTGACCATAGGTACGAATATTCATTACCAGTTTCCCTGCTGTAACCGCTTTCTGTAATAGTTGAATATCCACGCTTCCGGAAGCCTTTTGGGCATTGCCAGAATACGAGGCTGTATGTGCATCCCTGCCAGACATCGGCGGTGCACCCCATTGTTCAAATAATTCCCGATAAGCCGGTGTAACTGCACCCGGGTCTTGGGAGTATAATTCATATTGTTCCTGTACGTATCCCATATTCGGGCCATAGTAACTTTCCCAGGGTTTCTTGTTGCCTTCCTCGATCGTCATCGACGTTCCCTCCGTCTTGATTTAGTCATAAGTTTTTGACGGAAATCATTGACTAAGCCGTAATTTGCGTTCGTTCAACATTTTAAGCTAAATTTTTCATGAAGTCCAATAATCGTGCTGTTGGTGGTAGTAACGTTGTTCCGACGCTCCCGTCAAGGTTTGTCTGCGTTTTCAAAATCATAGTAAACTGATGATTGTATATACCGTCGCACAGATGTCGAATACTGTCCTGATCCGTTCGAGGGTTACACCTTCCTCAACTTTTCCAAGTGAAGTCCGTGTTCTAATATCTATTCTATAAACTTTTACGCTCAGGAGCATTTCCTATTTTTAGTTCAATTGATGCATAAATTAGATGAATCGAATAATTGGAACATTTCCAACCCACAAATGTGCTCTGATTGTATGGCGTTATGTTGTTAATCGCTTGTCCTACGATGGTTTCTACATACTTTCAGTTTTCTCCCGATTTTTAGCCTCCTTATTTAGAATTGTGGTCCATATTGTGCAAAAACAAACCGTCAAGATAAATATTAACCATTTGGCTTGGTATTCAACAAAAAAATGGGTGTTTCTTGCAATTCAATGTTATACACCAAAAGCCGCCTGTAATGCGTAAAAGCATCCGGGCGGCTTCTTTTTGAATTGGTTTATTTAGGCTGACAGTCTTTTTATTTTTAATGTGGCACCTGAGACTGGAAATCGCTCCGGCTGGACTGATCTGCGTGGTAAAAGACCACATCGCCATCCTTCAAAGGCCAAGTTCGGCCTTGACTGTTTACTGGGCTAATGTTGAAACCTTCCATCTGCCACTGATTCATCAGTGGAGCATAAATGTATTGCAGGTGTGGAGCTTCTGTATTCCCATCTCGAAGTGTCTCGATATTAAAGTTGACCACGATATATCCGTCCTTCAGAAATACAGAAGCCTTTTCATCCAGTTGATTTTGTCTGGCGAGCGATTCAAGATTGGTTCCCTTTGGCACAGTGTATACATCCGCAGGCAGGCTGTATTCTCCGTACCAACGTTGGATCGCCGCATTCGCTCGGTCTACACTAACACCCGAAGGAATGTCTGTCTTGGGTCCAATCAGTGTACGAATGGAAGCGGGCAGAATCATCCAATCATAGCGGCCTACCCACGTTTTCTGGTGAGAGGTTTGATCTACAAGCGTAACCATATAATCAGCGAGCGAACTCTGATTGCGTTCATCGGCAGTCAGTTCATACGTATACTGATAACGCGCCGTATCCCCCAATTCCGTACCGGGTACGTTACGCAACCTCGAGTTCAGGACAACAAACCTTTTCTCCAAATCCTGCGCTGATCCTATCCGAATAAGTCGCTCTTGACCGCGGTGGTAGTATAGATCAACTTCTTGTCTGGAAGAGCCGTCTTTGCTCACAAAGTAGAATGTTGGAGTAATTCGAACACCATCCTGTTTGCCAAACATATTGCCTTTTGTTTTCAGGTCAAACTTGATATGGTAACCCGTTTTCACCGCAATATTACTGAAACCCTGCACTGGATGACTGCCTGGGCGAACAGGTAACACGAATGGTGCCAGATTCCCTCGCGGATCACCATCAATACTGTTAAGTCCTGTCCAGTAGCTCACTCCTGTCGGTTCCGAACTCCCAAGCTGCCTGCGGAACACGTTCTCCCAATTATAATCAGCGATATCCGTAACGTGAAAATCATACAATCGTCCAATAACCTCCACCGGAACCGTATCTGCCGCAACATGATGGGTCAGATTCGTGTTGGCATCCTGCTGTTCGGTGAATGTCGACGGAGCATTTTCTGCAATATTGCGAAATTCAATTCGGTAATGTCCTTCATCCACCCATACTGGAAGATAGAAAACGGTATCCAGTTGATTGACCGGAATGTCCACCCAGGTCTTGGCTGGAATAAACTGACTCCTATCGGCGTTATAGACGTCAAAGGGGAAACGAATCTGCTTGATACGAAAATACTTGGCATAGTCCCTATTGCCATAACCCGGGTAACTGTTTGCGTCCAGATGCTGCCCTGCGGTAGGGATGCGCACGATAAACGGTCGTTCCAGAATAAGTGCCGAACTGGTCGGATCAGGTACTGTTTTCTGGTTATGCAGCTGATCATCAGACACTGAGGCGTAGTTAACAACAGGCGTGTGCACCGTGACAGAATTGATGCCTTGAATAGAAAACTTCTGATCCTGACCTCCTTTAATGTTGCCAGGAATCAAGCCATATGCGATCTCTCCTGTTGTCGGTTGATCCGCCTTGTTGACCAGTGTATTTTGAATAGTTAAACGATTCTGGTACAGCACGTTGTCGCCGAACATACCAGGTTGAGGGATAGTCCCAGGTCGAGGAGCAGTCTTATCCATCGGAGCTGGATCCATCACAGTGGTACCGTTAAACACTACCTTGTCATTATTTACAGTATTCTCTTTGACCTCGGCCTCTGCTTTGGATTGGAATAATGACGTCTCCTCAGGTGTAGGCGGCTCGCTGTCACCGCCTGGCTTTGTCTCAGTGCCAAGGTCGATTGCCTTGCAAGGTGCTGGTTTCACATGTGCGGTAACGGCATCATCATTAGCCGATTGTAAGGTCGGCGGTGTATATCCGTTTGGAGTCAGCGTTACTGTACCACCGTAGCCACCAAGTGCATAATTGGATATCGTAGCTTGATTGAGCTGATAGACTTCCAAATTCTCAATCTGCCAATAACTATATTGCCGGATAACCTGCATTGGTTTTTCCACTGGAACGTCTAGCTCCTTAGGTTGTGCAGGTGTGCCTGGATCATTCGGTCCTGTCGAGGCTCTGCCCGGAATCGTCCACGTTTTGTGATAATTCTTTTTTACGTTGACCGTATAAGTGACTGTACCCGTCATGTTCACCCAACGGTGCTGGAACAAATATCCTTTAGCCATGACATTTGCATAGAGATCTTCAGAAGTCGGGATGCCTCGAGTGACATCAAACTTCTCAGATCCCCGATCATCAGCCTTAAGCACGCCCCGCACGGAGGGGTCCATAGCAGAAGATTCGATCAACGTTCCTTTATTAGGGGGACTGATGGTCACGGGGCAACCCACAACACCGCCGTTACCTGGATCAGTTCCCCCGTCTCCTCCGTTGCCTGTGCAATCCTTTACATCTAACACCTGCGTTCCTTGCTCATCCAACTGCTGGGCAGTGTCCACAAATCGCGCAGTGATAGTGGTGCTGCCGACAATACCTTTAATCGTCATTTTCCCATCGGCACCTATGGTTGCTACCGCTTGATTGGAGCTTTGCCAGGTCAATTTGGGATGAGCGGTAAGCTCATGAACAGAAAGGTCTGACTTGGTCAGGATAGCTTTCGCTTGCAGCGGTGTAGCTGTGTCAGCTTTACAGGCGTTTGGCAGGTTCACAATGAGTCCTGGTTCGGACGTAACTGTAATGTCAGCCGTATCCGAGATGAGATATGTACCGTTGTTCCAGATTGCACGTACAAAAGCAGTACCCGGCTTTTCAGCCTTCACCATTCCGGTTTTGGGTTCAATACTTACAATACTCGGATCGGATGACCACCAGGTGGTCTCAGCCTCGCGTCGACTTACGTCGATGCCTTCACTAAATTGAGTAGCTCCATAGTTTTTCGTTTTAACTTTGGCTACCATCTGTTTAGTTTCTCCAACCGTTAGGGTGGAATCTGGGGTTACGTCAATTTCCTTTTCTTCATGGATCTTCCCTTCCCAGAAAATATCCACTGGCGTGTAGTACACAACTGAAAACTTTGGTTTATTTCCAGGTCGAGTTCCGAATTGTTCACGCTTTGTATAGGCATATCCTTTTCCCGTATAAGTATTTATATCTGCATTATTTATACTTGTTACATTTGGATGACCAATACCTTCGTAACTTCTTGAATCCTGATATTTAACTCCTTCTGGTGTGGGTTTAAGTTTTATGTCAGTGACCATCTCAGGTTCAATTGCCACTCCCCTATAAGGATTCCAACTCTCCGCAGGCCAACGACTCATATCTACACTATCTGGAATTGGGGTTTTAACTGGATAAGCGTCTGAGTCAGTTCCACCATTAGCGACAATTTTATAAGTTCCATTGTAATCAGCTCGAAATTCTCCCGAATCCAGTTGATACCAATAAACACCTGGAGTTCCTTCAGTTTTGAGAGCATCCACTGTCACAGCGGGGCCCTTCATCGATTTTGGACCATAGGGATCACTCAGAGCGTATGCAAACTTTGCTGAAAAAGATAAATCAAGGATTGTCACGAAAATAAATGTTAGCGATAAGATAATTATATTTATTCCCTTAATTTTCTTCATTCTAGAATCCAACTATAGCAACCACTAGTTATAAATTTGAACTTTAATTCCAGCATCATTTTTAATCAGATATCCTCCCTTTTTATCCAAGGTATGCGAAGACCAGAATCTCAGTGGTGAATTTTTTTTAAAAGGAACACTGGTGTCATGAGAAATTGTTGTAAAGCCTCTATCTTTACCAAAGGTTGGGTCCACTAGACTTTGGATAGGCAATGCTATATTTTCATTTGAACGATATAAAGTCATTAAATCAGCATTTTCATTTTTTGATGTGAATGTCATTTCAGTAAAAGTCACAAATCTATCTGTTTCGTGCTTTGCTAGTTTATTGATAAACAGCGAAGCATACAGACCCTTCGGCTTACTTCCTCTTGTATCCACTACAATAAATCTGTGGTATTTTACAACACCAACATTGTTTTTCAATGTGTAATCGGTGTTAACGATATCTGCAAAGCTACCTTTGATATATTTATAGTTTGAAACAGTCGTTAAATTCGTCCCTGTCGTGCCTACCTCACGCATTTCATTCAGATCACTGTACTTCCCTGCATCCGTACCTTCTACATCCATATAACGCAGCAAAATGGCAGACACTTCGGCTCGCGTTGTTGGATCAGCAGGCTTCAGGGAACCATCCTCAAATCCGCCGACAATGCCAGTGCCGCGAACAAGTGCAAGATAAGGAATTTGCTCTGCACGAATCGTTCCCCGATTCACTTCAGGGGTAGGTAGCAGTGTATTTTGGGTATCGTCAAAAGCATCCTGGAAACTGGTTCCCGATTTGATCAGTCCGTTTGCAATCCATTTCATCATCTCATAGCGTGTCAGCTCAGCATTGGGATTGAATCCTTTCGGATAATCATTAGCGTTAATAAAGCCTTGCCCAACCAACTGTGCCACAGCTGATTCAGACCAGTGTCCCTTGAGATCAGCAAAAGGATTCTCGCCTTGTACCTTTTCCAAGCTGGTTGCACGGCTGAGAAGTGTAGCATACTCACCACGGGTGATTTTGGCATTGGGGCGGAACGTACCGTCCTGGTAGCCGGAAATTAGATTTTTATCATAGGCTTTAACAATTGTAGCTTGCGCCCAATGCCCTTTGATATCTTTGAACTTCGTAAGTGCAGAAGCCGTAGTCCCCACTCCATTCGTGCTTGTAGCAGCATCCACAGTAGACACCAGACCGACGGTTCCAGTAGTCAGCAGCGTTCCTCCTATCAAAACCGTCGTCAACATACCGACTATCAACACATTCCTTTTTGATTTCCTACCGTTTAATCTCATCTGCTTCTTCAAATCTACTCACTCTCCTATGTACCTTAGTATGGGGCAAACTTCTGCTTCTTCAGCACTCGTACTACTCTTCAAGCCAAAACCTAAATTTGTCATAATCATCAATATTCTACCATGCAAATCTAGGCTATTGGTATTATTTTTCAGCCATCCCCATCACTACAAGGCATGCAACCTCCCCTTCCAAAGACCCAATTCACCCCTAAAAACACAAAAAAAGGCCACGAATCCGCAGATTCATAGCCTTATGCTTTAAGGTGTCAGTCCTATTCAATTGAAAAAAATGTAATCTATCTATCACAGAATAAACGATTCTGTTCCATTTGACCAGTCCTAAAATTAAACCAAAATAGGTTTCTATCAAAATTGTTCATTCAAAACTGTTACCTGACAACCCTAACACTCCACTATTTCTAATCATATACGCTGCAAATGGCGTCAACGATAACGCTCCGGCCTCTTCCATAGTAAACCATTGTGCGCCCAATGAATCTTCACCATCCGGTTCACTTTTGATCTCATAAGGCCGACTTTCGCTTGTCAAATATACATCGTACAGAATTCCAATATGGTGCAGCTCTTCCGGCTCGCCTTCGTAAACCCACACCAATACGTTTGATTCCGCAGAACGAATCACCAATTGTAGATTGGAAAGACCCGTCTCCTCCTCGATCTCACGGTGTAGGGCGGTCTCCGGTTGCTCACCAAACTCCAACCTTCCTCCAGGCAAATCCCATTTCCCCATATAGGCTCCTCTAGCCTTATGTATTAACAGGAATTTTTGCTCCCAAGTGACTAAACCGTATACCCCTATGTGTGTGTACCGATCCATTTAAAGGTTCTTCCTCTCGTCTGAGAGATGCCTAACTTGCTCTTCCAATCTACGAATACGCTTATTCATCTGATAGAACGATGGAGTAAAAATCACCCCAATAATAATAACAATGACCCAAACACTCAAATCATCAGCCCCTATCTAAAAGTCTCCCGCCTCTAGCGATAACCGAACAATTAGTTCTTCACCCTCAATCAACAATGCGGTTAACCCTATATCCGAGCCAGATTGGTGATTCTCTCCGTTGGTCCAATACGCAGCTTCTCCCGATCGTACAGCTACCCGTTCGCCTGTCTCACCTTCCACCCAACCTTCCCCTTCAAGCACCAGAAACACCTGCTCACCCACAGCTGCATGCAAACCTACACTTCCTCCTGCAGACAGTTTCAGTTGTGCTACGTGGCAGGCTGTTGTGCTTCGGAGTATCGGCGTAATCTCTGCTCCCTCACTACCATAAGCGGTAATACTGCGACGGTCCTTTGATTTGAGGCGATATATCTTCACTTCTTGTTCTCCTCTGCCACGGTATCTAGGTCCAGAGCCAAACGGATCATATCGACGCAGCGAATACCATCTTCTATAATCTCTTCTTCATAATGTTTCACAAAAAAATCCCGATCGACCCCTATAATGCGAAAACCACAGCGTTGATACAGCTTCAACTGATGAAAACTTGAGTTGCCTGTCCCAATTTCTATCGTTCGACCACCGAGCCTGCGTGCTGCTTCTATCGCTTCCTTGATCATGTGTTTGCCAACGCCCTGTCCCTGTAACTCTTCCTGTACGGCAATATTAACAATCTCTACCGTCTCTGGACGCGTCTTAAGCAAAACAAACTCTCCTACCATTTCTCCTTCATATTCAGCGATAAAACAAACACCGCGACTCAGATATTCGTCAACTATGGCTTTGGACGGATCAGCCATCAATAAAAGTTCATAAGGTTTTTCTTCTTCCCAGTCCAAAATCCGGAACGACAATTTCACACCAATCTCCACCTTTTCCTCGTACATATTCATTTAACGTCCCGTTTGCAGAAGCCTATGTATGGCTAGTCACCAAATATATAACAACCTTCCGTATATAAATGTTTGGGTCTGAATTCATATTTTTCTCTTTTTATAACCTCGGGTTACTGCGGAACGATATTTATCCTTTATTTCATTCATCTAGTTCACCAAATCTATTAGCTATTTACCGCTCCAGCCTGATTTTGATAATGACGAATCACCATGCCAGAGGCTTTTTGCATGCCCTGTTTCTCATAGAATGACTGAAGTTCTCCCGTTTCTTCATCAACAGCCAGTTCGACAGCATAGGATTGTTCCAGTAATTTCAGAAATGTAGGCGTAGATGGAGGGTTTGGCCAACCTTCGAAAAAATTCCCGCTAAGTTGGTCGATACCTATTCCCTCCAGCGATTCACGAAATGTAATCTCCATAATAGCAAGTCATCTCCTTTTAAAAAAAGTAAACTTCATTATATCATAATATCTGGATATAAATATATATAATTGGCTGATAAAATATGAGGCATGCTTCAAATAGAAGCCTTAATTATTAGCTTTATTCAAGTGAACTGATCTAAACACGCAACGTCCTATTCCTCACGTTAAACCCCCGTACTTAAATGCTCGTGGATTAATTTCCATTCTCCATTGAGGTCTGCAACAAATACATTGGTAGCCCGACCTTTTCCCGAAGCCAGCTCCCCTTGATACATTCCTTTCCAGTGATAGGTATAAATACAGACTGCCTGCTCTTCGCCAGTCGTAATCCACGTGACATCTTCTGCACGATATACCTCATCCTTGACTGTCTCCCAAGCGTTTTCAAAATAAGCCCGAATTTCGTTAAGGGTAGTGCAAGACGTTCCCGTAAACCAATATATAGCATCCGGTGATAACCATTTGCTTACCTCATCAAACTGATGTGTATTAGTTGCTGCAATATATCCTTCAAGCGCATGCTGGTATCCCATGATTTCTTCCGCCTCCTGAGCGTTTTTAATTATTTGACTTCACTCTGTTCAAGAACCGAATCGCTATACACCATAAACGTCTCTTTCAGTGTACGTCCGGTTGATTTCTCCCAGATTACACTTCGTTCAAACGTTCCTGCTTGAAAAAATCGCGGGAAACGTTCTGCAAACCAATCCTGCATGGGCAGCTCAACCGCCTGTCCTAGAGACACCCACAACAGTTCACCTTCCGGTGGCTCGCTCAAAAGCTCCCCCTCATAAGAAGTAGCCACGTAGTTGAATACCATATAACGTAATCCTTGCTCCGGGTCACAAAATTCATCAAGACCTTTGTATGTAATTTCTTTTACCACAAGTCCTGTTTCCTCTTTAACTTCTCGCACGGCACCATCCACAATACTTTCCGGAAAATCAACTTTCCCTCCAGGAGCAATATATCCCGGAAATCCTTTTCGGTTCGGTCGATTCATTAATAGCACCTGATCATTTCGTTTGTCCCATACCATACACATCGTTAAAATCTCAGTTCTAGTGTCCATGTTGATCCTCCCAGTTGCCTTATACAAAACTTAATCCCTTGCAATCCACACATATTCACTACGACAACAGAAGGCCTTTCCCCCCTTTTATCCCTAGTTTTTTTCTGTCTTCTTCGTTCTTGTGGAATTGTTGAATTCATCATATATATTTCCGTTGTACACTAACACTTCTGGTACGTAGATAGATTTTCCTGCTTCAATCTCTATTCCAAATCCATCTTAAATTTTCCTAACTTCTGCAAAGTCAATTTGGATATAAAAGCATACGAAAGACGGACACCGGAAATTTCGGAGGCCCGCCTCTTTGTGATGTATGCAATGTTTTGTTTTTGAGCCGAATATCGATTAGGCGATCCTCAGCTCATGCCTGTAATTAACACTCGGCGCTCTTTCCACTCGGCACGACGATAAGCCTGCAGCAGACCAAATTTGCGGATACTTGCTTTTGGCACCGATTTGTAAGGCATAACGACCGTAAAGTCCTTATCAAACGGCACAAAAGACAATCCTACTTTCTCATTGGAAAGCCACTCGGCATGAATGGGTTCCCTTGAACAGGCATCGAAGGTACAGCCGAGTCCATCAGCGAAAAAATCATAACGTGCAGCAGGTGTTCCGGGTTCCTCCATACAGAGAAAAAGGCTGAGCTGATCACAAAAAAGCATGATTTCCACATCACTTTTCAGCCTGAGTTTCAACGCCTCACCGCCACCAAGCTGCTGTTCCCAACGCAACTGGTGTTCCTGTTCATCGTCTAGATACTCCCTGATATCTTCATCATCATTGGCGTTAGCACCCAGATTGTTTTGAAACAATTCTGTATACATCATGCTGCACAACAACCCGGCGTACAGGTTTTTCTCACGGACCTCTTCAATACCTTTACGGTAAAATACAAATCGCGGACGTAGCGGAAAATCACGAAACGAATACGGTATCTGACTATAATCATTCCAGAATGGAGCAGAATCCAACTCAATCCATCCCCGATCATGCTCTTTTGCGGCAAGAATCAGATCTTCTCGATGCGCTTCATCAGTTAACAATTCCGTTTTCCAATGGGAAGCCATTTCTCCGGCTACTAGTCCATGCTCATGCTGTGCGGTCAAAACAAAATCATGCTCTCTCTCATATACGATCATTTGCTGTCACCCTTCCGCATGGTATACGTTGACTTTAACATAATTTGGTTTACAATTTCCTATAAGTTGCTTTTCATTCAACTTTCAGGGAATATACTAAGGAGCCATCAATGTAAAGGTGTTGTCAGTTCCCTGAAATTTGGTACACTAATGATTGTGCCAACATAACATTACATACAGAAAGCGGGATCTCATGAATTTATACTCTCCTTACACCGAGTTTAACCGCAAGGAATGGGCTGACTTGAAGAAATATCAGACCACTCTTCCACTAACGACAGCGGAATTGGAACAGCTAAAGGGATTAAATGAAGAGGTATCCATTCAAGAAGTTGAGGATATTTATTTACCTCTTACCCACTTTATTGACTTATACGCAGGAGCTTCACGAGAGCTGAATCGCTTAACGGCATCTTTTTTAAAAAAAGAAGCACATCACGCTCCCTACATTATCGGTATTGGGGGCAGTGTTGCCGTGGGCAAAAGTACAACCGCCCGCCTGCTTCAGGCTCTTCTGGCCAGAGGCAAAGGAAATCCCAAGGTGGATCTGGTCACAACAGATGGTTTCCTGTATCCCAATGCCGTGCTGCAAGAGAAAGGCATTATGAACCGGAAGGGATTCCCGGAAAGCTACGATATCAAGTCCCTGATTCAATTCATGGGTGATGTCAAATCAGGCAAACCCGAAGTGATGGCTCCCGTATACTCCCATCTTGCCTACGACGTTATTGCAGGTGAGGAGACGGCTATCTGTCAGCCGGATATCCTCATTATTGAAGGAATTAACGTGCTCCAGGTTAAAAAGGAAACCCCACTGTTGGTCAGCGATTTTTTTGACTTCTCCATCTATATTGATGCGGAAGAGGAGCATATCCGTCACTGGTACATTGAGCGTTTCAAGCTGCTGCGTAATACAGCGTTTCAGAATGAGAATTCCTTTTTCCACAGTCGTTTTGCCAATCTAGAAGAAGATGAGGCTGTTCTTACAGCAAGTCAGATCTGGAAAGATATCAATGCCAAAAACCTGCACGAAAATATCCTGCCAACCAAAGGAAGAGCCAGACTGATTTTGAAAAAGGAAGCGGACCATTCGATTCAGCGCATCCAATTGCGTAAGCTGTAAGCTTCATAATGAGCAGAAACATTCTGCTTCATACTCATTAAAAAGGAGACAAGACCACATGCAGACCTTGATTATACTTGGAAGTATCATGATGTTTCTTGCTGTTGCCCTTGGAGCATTCGGTGCACATGCGCTCAAACGCAGATTGTCTGCTGACATGATCAAAATATACGAGACTGGCGTTCAGTATCACCTTGTTCACGGAATCGGAATCATCCTGCTCGGACTGCTCGCTGATCGACTGGAGCAGCCATCTCTTGTGTTGCTGGCTGGATGGTTGCTATTCGCCGGCATCCTCTTGTTCTCGGGCAGTCTATATGTCCTAAGCGTAACTGGCGTTCGAAAACTGGGGGCGATCACACCCCTCGGCGGAGTAGCTTTCTTGGCCGGTTGGGTCATGTTATTCGTTGCCGCTTTGTAAAACCAACATCGTAAACTGAAAAGAGTGTTCTAGTCGATCTCAAAAATCGCTGGAGCACTCTCTTTATGTTTAACTTCGCCATATACGGCGAATGCTGTGTGTAACTTTATCCCCCTGCTGTTTTTCCATGACATATACATCAGGATTAGATAGATTTTTCCACTCCTCGAAACCAAAGGATGCATCATGACTGCGAATGAGCAGAGATAACAGATTGCCGTGTGTAATCACAGCCCCGCTATGCTCCGGCCTGCTCCACAACTCGTCCAGCACCTCAAGGCCCCGAGCTGTCGCAAAACGTGAAGATTCACCACCTTCTTCTGTCCAGTCTTCGTCCGTGTATGTACGTTCAAGCACATCCATCCAGTTATCCAGATGAAGGGTACTAAGCACCCTTTCTTGAAGACGTTCATCCGTATGTATATGTTGCAGGACGGTTTTGCCCAGTGGCGCTGCGGTTTGAAGTGCCCTTTTCCACGGACTCGACACAATGTATTGTATAGGGTGCTCCGCCAACATCTCAGCAAGTTCTTCCGCCTGACGAAGTCCTTCATCCGTAAGCTCGGCATCCGGTTCTTGCCCTGTAGCTTTGGCATGACGGATGAGATAAATAGACTGCATCGCCCCTCACCTCCTGTTGATTCAACTTACCTTCAATGCTTCTCCAGATATTGGAGTGCAATTCGCATATTCTCCTGGTCTTCCAGACGGCCAGATGAACTAAGAAAAGTAACCTTTTCTTCTGTCCACACGCCCTTTTGTTCTGTTAGCCCAAGAAGCTGCTTCAAGCGGTTAACCGTGCCCGTACTGCCATCAATAATCTGAATATGATCTGGCAGAACCGTACGAAGAATTGAGGTGTAGAACGGATAATGCGTGCAGCCAAGCACAACTGTACCGTATAAGTCCAGATCAAAATCAGCCAGTTTGAGGCGGAAATATGCCGCAATCTTCTGTGGATCAAAGTCCAGCTGCTCACACCACTCCACAAGTTCAGGTAATGGAATGGAATCGACACTGTGGTGATCATCCACACGGGATACCAATTCATGATATTTTGTTTGACTCAAGGTCAGGGCTGTAGCAAATACAAGCACTCTCTTACCGCTTCGTCGATTCATTTCCACAGCTGGTTTCACAGCGGGCTCCATCCCGATAACGGGGATATCATATTTGGCACGCAAATCCTTCACGGTCAGACTGGTCGCTGTATTGCAGGCAATTACGATCGCTTTCACATTTTCCTGAACAATCGCCTCCACACAATTGAAGATATGTCCTCTAACCTCATCGGCGGACTTGGTCCCATAAGGAACATGCAGCGTATCGGCATAATACAGAAATGCTTCTTCAGGGAATTGATGCAAAGCCTTATGCAAGACGGTTAAACCACCGATTCCCGAGTCAAAAAATGCAATTTTCTTCTTCAAGGATTTCACCTCTATAACGTATTCTTTCAGGTTCCTGGAACCTCTCATTCCTGCTCATGATGACTGGGAGGTGAGCTATGTTATTCTACCTTCATTTTATACTGTCTGAGCCAGTCTTTGCCACTTTGCCAGTGTTCCACGGGATTACGCTCTCCGAGCAGCTCCGTACTTGCCTGAGCCATAAGCCATTCCTTAAGCCCATCATTCGAACTTAAGTCCAACTGCTGAATCAGGACGTTCAGTCCCTCTTCACCCGTATCCAGAATCTGAGCATACGCCTCTGTATTAGCAGCAATATAATCACCTGGATTACTGCTGGTCAGAATCTCAGGTTCGTTCACGATGTGCTGAAGATTGCTATCAATCTTCCAGCTCACGTTCTGACTTTCCGTCTGATTCGAACATGCTACCAACATCCATGCTGCACACAGCATCATCGTGCCGCTTGCAATACGTTTGCGAATCATGGAATCACTCCTGTCCCCGCTCAAACTTATGAATAGCATTCTCAGTAAACTCGATAAAGCTATGATTATAATTATACTCATCCCGATAGAGACTGATATGCGCTATAATGACTTATTGCAGGTTCTTTTGTACAAAAATCCTAACCATTGCAAAAACACCAACTTTAATTCCGGGTAACCAACTCAGCGGATTGATACTCTATATTTAACATAAACAGAATAAATGAAACCATCTTTTTATGACGAAGTCGTGATGCTGAAATCCACACCAAACTGGATTAGTCCCAGCTTCCGGGCAACAGCCTGTGAAGCTATATTATCCCAT
Organism: Paenibacillus sp. FSL W7-1088; assembly: GCF_037969855.1. NCBI lineage: Bacteria > Bacillati > Bacillota > Bacilli > Caryophanales > Paenibacillaceae > Paenibacillus > Paenibacillus sp. FSL W7-1088. Next base: position 1,983,885 of record NZ_CP150216.1, on the reverse strand, counting down.
GATGTACTATAGATTGGAATGCGCCCGCTCTCTTTAACATGATACTGCCAGCACTTTACCGCCTCTGCTGCATAACCCTGTCCTCTGAAATTAGGCGCCGTATACAGACTCGCCTCAGCACCCTGTTGGGATACACGGGCTGAACAACATACAGCGACAGCCGAATCCTCAATGACATAAGCGGCAACGGGCATTTTTCCATGCAGATGCTCTATTAAATCAGGAAAATGCTCTTCCAGAAGAAAAGTACGATGACTCTCTATAAGCTGAACATTTGGATTCCATTCGCCACACGTCTCGGGAAATGTGTATGCCGGGCCCATCCATACACTCTTCACTGGCTTAAACGTCTCCACTCTCCGAATCAGCTTCGCAACATCGAGCGAAAGCTCAGCGTCACAGCCCAGTTCCTCAATCAGAGTGAACGGCAGCTGATGATGATAATAGGAGCATTGCCCGACAGAGGTTATCCCAATAAATAAGGCTGGAGCCTGCCCACCATCCGGTTCATTAATGCTTAACAGACGCTTCTGATTGTCCATCGTATACAATGTCTCTGCCTGAATTTTCATCATATCCATGGGTGATAGGTTTGAAATAGGTTTCATAATTACGGAATGAACCTCTGCAATAATGGTTCGCCTACACTTCTTTTTCCAGCGTCATCCTGCTTCAGAAAATCAGTTATTAATCCTGAAATCGTATATTTGCACATTGGCTATACCCCCTCATTAATTTCCATTATACGGTATATCCCGTGCAGATACGAAATACGGTATATCCCGTGCAGATACGAATGCAATGTGCACAATTGCGTATGTGTAATATACGAGAGGATTTTAAGATCCAGACAATGATCCAATATCGCTTAATTATCCTGCAGCACGGCTGTTTTCCATGCATCACTCAATTCAGCAACCGACGCATAGCGACTCGCTCGCTCAGGGTCTATCGCACGAATAACCACTTGATACAATGCTTCTCCAGCATCCCATCTGGTATATGAACGATCCAACTCTCCACCCAGCAGGGAGAAAGCCATCGCTCCTAAGTTGAACACATTCGTGACTCCATCCATTGGTGCACCCAACTCAAATTCCTCAGGAGACATAAACCGGGATGATCCCCACATCCGTCCCATCGTATTCGTGAAAGAACCCTTTCGATACAAATCAATATCACATATTTTCATCGTTTGTTTGTCAAAATCATAGATTAGACTGCCATCGTAAAAATCAACAGCCACATACCCTCTCCGTTGCACTTCGATGTGAAAATCCAAAATACGCTCCATCGCCTGAATACGTGTCTTTACCGGAAGCTGTCTGAATCGAAAATAGGGGGAACGAGGGTCCTCATACTTGGCTGGTGGTGGAAAATCCCAATGGGAATGCAGACATTCTCCTTCCACCCAATCGAATACACAGGCATAGCCATGTTCCGTTGCAAAATGTTCTTTTAAATGAATCAATGTGTCATGAGCCAAATCTTCGTATATGGAAACGGATGATTTCAAATAATGAATCGCTTCGGCAGGTGCACTTAAACTGTTCGCATGTATCGTGCGTGCTCCAGCATATTTTACGAATTTTCGCATTCCGTCCTGACCCAGAACACCAAAGGACAAATTGCCGGAATCCTGCTGATCAAACACACGAAATACGGTACCCAGACGCGCGATCCACTCGAATGAATGAGGTTCTTTTAACTCAAAAGAAATGCCGTCAAGTTCAAGCTGAACCGTGTCCGTCATATGTCACCACCTTGTTCAACATGCTCATTGCTCTCATTCAAACAATCAGTATAAAAGTACGTCATATGCGCTTCATCGTAACCTTTTCCCTGAACGAACAGCGCATTACGCTCAATGCCATAGGTTTCAAATCCATACTGCTCATACAATCGCCTTGCTGACTCGTTTGTGGTAACCACACTGAGATTAATTTGCTCTATGCCTTCCAATTCCCTTCCCCGATCCAACACTTCGCGGAGCATGCGGGAAGCAAGTCCACATCCACGATAAGACGGTGAGACATAAACTCCCCAGATGTATCCTTTGTGCCTCAGCTTTATTCCCTGTTCTCTTTTGAACCCCATCGTTCCTGCGAGGATGCCTTCTTCTGTATATGCACCCAGAATGTAATCATCGGGTTCGGTATGTATGCGTTCCTGCACTTCACTCATGGGAAGCTGAATGGACATTTCAAATGAAGCCCCGAAGGCTTCCGGATGATTTTTCAGCGCTTCCAGCCGCAAAGGCCAATATTTCTCTGCCTCATCTCTGCGCATGTTGCGAAGGATGAACACGTTCTCCTTCCGATCTCCCTTCATTCTTCAATCACTCCCTGCATGTCATAAGGATAATCGATCTGGAGCTTCACATGTTCTGCTGCTTCCTGGCCTGCAAGCAAACCTACAACATAGACCCCAAGATCAATAGACGTCGCTACCCCGCCGGCTGTAATCACATTTCCGTCTTTCACAATCCGGGTTCGAATTACCTCGGCAACGTATGGTTCAAGCAATTCATAGACATTGGGATGCGTCGTTGCTTTTTTACCTGTTAAAAACCCAGCTGCCCCCATCAGCAGAGAGCCTGTGCACACGGATACCTTTAGCGGAACATTCTCGGCCTGTCTCAGCCAGCCCACAAAAGCCTCATCGAATCGAAGCTTGCGTGTTCCCATGCCACCAGGCACAAAAACGAGATCATATTCCGCCAAATTAGGCTTCACCCGGTCCACCTTCAACGTTAGGCCTGATTCGTCCGTAACCTGATCTGTCATCGCACATGTTTCCCATGTCGTGCCTTTGGTTTGTTCAAAGAAATTCAACCGATTGATCACATCATAAAATCCTGCAAAATCAAGGAAAGTCAAACCATCAAACAAAACAAAAGCGATTTTCATATCAAAGCCCTCCAGTGTTTTTTTATTTGGACGCATCCCGCTCCATGGCTTCTTTCACCCAATCACGTTCCGTTAGTTTACTGTTGATACGGAAGAGCAGGCCAACAATGGATAGCAGTAAAATAATGACGATGATTTCGAGCATAGCTCTTTACCCCCAGCATATTAGTTGAGTGCGTTTTGCTCTACTTCAGTCCACGAGCTATAATCCACTCCAGCCATTTCCATGGAAGCAGCAGCTTGCCGATGATAAGCAAACGCGAGCCTTTGCCCAGCGCGTAACGAAGCCTTGGTGCACGCATCCGTGCAATGCGAGCAATCAGATCGGCCACTTCCTGCGGGTCAGGTGCAGTCTCTCCAGCATGCTGGGAATAACGAAGAACCGCATCGAGCTTATCTTTATAGGGAGAATGGTCACTTCTATGAATTTCACCCAACCCTTTATTCCATATGGGTGTACGATAAGCACCTGGCTCTACGAGCACAACCCGGACGCCGAACGAAGACATCTCATGACGCAAACTTTCCGTGAAACCTTCCACGGCGAATTTGGATGCAGCATACGGCGCATACCCGGGAAAACCAGACAATCCGCTGACGCTGGACAAGTTGATGATCAATCCCTGCTTTTGCGCACGCATGACAGGCAGGACCGCACGTGTAACGGCAATCAAGCCGAACAGATTCGTTTCCATTTGCCGACGCCAATCTTCCATGGATACTTCCTCAATAAATCCGCCAAGCGCAAACCCTGCATTGTTCACCAGCATATCGATCCGCCCATGGTTTTGAAGTACCGTCTGAACAGCCTCCTGCACCGAATCAGCATCCGTCACATCCAGTCGAATAACCTGTAACCGATCCAAGATACCCGCTTGCTCCGCCAGCCTTGCCAATTCCGTATTTCGACTCACATCACGCATCGTTGCAGCAACACGATAACCTTGTTTAGCCAGCGTAATCGCCGTAAGCATACCGAATCCACTTGATGTACCCGTAATTAACACCACGGGAGCGTTTGGGTCGAACTCTTTCGATTTCCCTACGGTTGAACCTGTTTCGCCCCGTATATGATCGTTCTCTGTCTGTGTCTTCTGTTCTGTCATCTGCTTCACCTCTTCCCTAGGTGGATTTCATGAATTTCGTAATTTAGTGGATTTATTTTCGTTACCACTATCCACATACGCTTCATTCAAGTGTGCTGTCTCTCCACTCGGCGCAGCTTCGTTATTCCTGGTTCAAACGTATAAGGAACGAATCCGATCTCGGGTACGCTGCATTCCAGCCGCTCTCCAAGCTTCATCAGCTCCCGTTGCACACTTGCTTCAACCTGCTGCATTCCTTCTTCTACCGCAAGCCGAAGCGATACTTCCAACATCCCGCTCGCTCGCTGTACGACCCGATAATGATTAATAGCCGGAGAGGCCGCAATCACCGCACGCGTAACAAAATCCGGAAATACAGGTACGGCTTCGCCCGTTTGTCGATGTGGAAAATAAAGCGTGTCATCACAGCGACCTTCGATCCGCTCAATGGCAGTGAATGGAGAACCACAGGCACAAGGAACCGCTGCCTCGGTCAGAATGTCGTTCAGCCGGTACCGGATTATCGGCTGTGAGGTTCTGGAGAAGTCCGTAATCACAGGCACGAACCTCCGGGTCGCGGGATCAATGAACTCTTTTTCAATATGAACGATATCTTCATTCAAATGCAACGTACCGAAGCTACAGGTTGCGCCCAGAAATCCTTCCGTGCACTGGTACACCTGATGAATCGTTTGTCCAAAAACATGCTCCAGCACCTTGTGATCCAGCGGGTCCAGCACTTCAGCAACCGAAATGATTTTGTCCGGTACAGTGGTCAATGTGCCAGACGTATAAGCGTCAGCCAGCATTCTCAGCATGGAGGGCGGCGCTACCCATACGGTAGGTCGGTATGTTTCCATACGTTTAACCAAAGTATCGACACGCTCTAACAGATCAAAATATTGAAATTGCAGCTTCCCCCGCTGCACCGATTCATACAGATTACTGTTGGCCCGGAGAAAAAAGGCGATTTTGGCAGGCTTCCACAGTCCGCCAGGCAGGAGCTTGGCCAGCACAGTCCCTGTCCACACATCCTGCTCCTGATCACTCACCAGAAACAACCCCCGGTTGCCCGATGTGCCTGAGGACAATCCTACCGTCACACCCTGAACGGATGGCTTGAAATCACGCGTTTCCTCGCTTTGCCCGGCGAGAGCCATCGCTTCGTCCTTGGAGATGCCAACCGTGTTGAGCCGATCGAAATGCTGCATCATGATCGTTTTATCAATTAGCGGAAAGCTTCTCCAGTTGGATGCATCCACGTCACCCCACCACTCCCGGTAAAAAGGCGACTTTTTACGAACCCGCTCCACTTGCCGAATGATCTGGCGTTCCTGCCAGCGTTCAAGCTGCGTTCGTGTTTTCCATTTTCTCAATCCCCGTGCAAGTGCATAATGATAGACAATACGCATTGTATTACTCATACATCCTCAGCCCCTATACCCCAAGCATTCAGCGCTTCACGGCAATGACTGGGCACAATCCGTATCTCCGGAAACTGCTGATGCAACTGAACCAGTCTGTCAAAATTTCTTCGATACACCTGACGATCCGACATAATGATTCCAGCGAGTGCGTGAGGTCTGCGTTTTTCCTGAAAAGCACGACTCGACCACACGGCGTCCGCGCACAGAAAATAATCATGCGACTCGGTACTGAGCAAAATTCCCATCATGCCTTCCGCATGACCCGATACGTCAACACCCAGCAGACTGCCATCACCGAAAATATCGTATACCTCGGGAAAAGGAAAATCCTCACCCGCTCTCACCCATCGCTCTGGCTGCTTCGTAACAGGTAATGATCGCGCATCAAAGTCCTCTGGCAGCAGCCCGGACAGAAAGCCTGCCTTTACAGCCGCAATGGGGCCAAGTAAACGCACGGCGTCATAGGCTCTTGGCAGGTAGATCAATTGCGCCTGTGGAAAATCCCGCACACCTGCAATATGATCACCATGAAAGTGCGAGAGGATGATGTACCGAATATCCGAAGCTTTCAGCCCTATACGGGCCAGAAAATGTACCGCACTGTCTTCTTCACGATAGACCACAGGTGTAATGTGACGATACAGCGCGTTTGGCAAATGAGCGGTTTCCTTGAAAAAACGGGAGCTATATCCCGTGTCCAGCAGAATCGGACCATGTACAGGATGAATGATGCACGCAAAGCCGGCCGGAAAGGCCACCGGACGCAAACTTCCACCACGCAGCGTCAGAAACTCCGGATGTGTGCAGTAACCTGCTGCGCCCAGATGAAGTTTTACCGAGGTTGTTGTCAGCATGATTCAGCCCTCCACCAGTCTGCAAATTGTTGTAACCCCTCATCAATGGTCAACCGAGGCACATACCCCAGCTTCTCGCGGGCATCCGTAATATCCAGCGTCTGCGGGATAGATAACGAACCAACCGTATACCGAGTCAATTGAGGTTCTCCTAACGCAGGAATCAAGCGATGTACACGTTCCAGCACTCCGGCTGCTCCGTATGCTGCTCTGTAGGGAATGTTTCGACGGCGTAAAGGCATTTCCAGCATGCCAAACAACGTACTCACCAAATCCTGGAACGGTCTCGGATCCCCATTGGAAATATTATAGGCACGACCCAGCGCTTCTGTCTTGGCATCCCGGCATAACAACAGCGCATCCACCACGTTATCCACACAAGTCAGGTCAATAAGTGCCTGTCCGCCTCCGATCATAGGTACACCCGATTTTGCATTTGCTGCAACGATTCTGGGAAAAAGGGTCTGGTCATACGGGCCAAAAATGGCTCTCGGACGAATCATGATCGATGGAAGTCCATTAGCATGAGCCTTCAAAACCACTTGCTCAGCAAGCCGCTTGGTGGCAGCGTAATGATTGGCTGGTTTGGATGGCAAGGGGTCATTCTCATGTATGTCATATCGCGGACTGTAGTTAAAATATAAGCTCGGTGTTGATACATGAATGAAGCGCTGTACGCCACCTTTCATGCAACGGTCCACCAAATGCTGTGTCCCCTCCACATTACTGCTGTAAAAATCCCGGTATTTGCCCCATGGCGACGATAACGCCGCACAGTGAAACACAACATCCTGACCCGAACAGACCTCATTCACCGCCGCCTGATCTCGTATATCTCCGTTATAAAAGCGAATGCCTGCTGCCTCAAGCTGTGCACCGTGCCTTTGCTGGCGTCCCATACCAGTAACTTGCCAGCCTTGCTCTGCAAGCCGTATCGCCAGATGCCTGCCCAGACATCCGGTTGCTCCTGTAACCAATGCTCTATTCATCGTTGTTCACCGTTCCATTCTATGTCGTGAGTCAAAGCTTCAGTCAGCGAAAACTTATGTTCCCTTGCCAGCCGCCAGGCGGATAGTACAATTGCAAATTGCTCAAACAAAGGTTTCACATCGTGTCTCATATACACCACATCCCTCGTTCCCCGCCAAGCTGTCATCCAAGTCCGCAGGCTGCCCTTCCCCCAGAGCTGCTGCAATCCACTTCCCAGCATCGGAAACATCAACATCGCTTTGCTTCCTTGCTTAGGGACGATTACCTTTGCTGCTTTCACCAGTTCTTCAGGTGCAATTAAAGCACGTACCAAACCATCACCAGGGTGAAACAGATGGATTCCACTGGTCGCCCTCGGATTACACTCAATGGCATACACTTGTCCGTCCTCTGTTTCAATAAAATCAAAACCAATCTGCCCGCTAAACCCTGTCGCCTGTACAAATTGCCTTACCCACTCGTAAATCCCTTCATGTTCCACATGTTCAAAAAAAACACTCGCCCCTACGCTGCCCGTTCGATAGCGACTGTCGTAGGTCGTATGTGCAACGATTTTCCCTTCATAAGCTACGCTGTATGTACATAACATTTGCCCGGCAACATAAGCCTGCGCTACCCAAGGGGAAGCCGAGGATATTTCCATGTCACCAGGAGGATCATTCTGTAAACGGTGCTGCTTCATTTTACCCGCGTATATCTTCTGATCAGGTTCAGGTGCGCCTCCATCAAAGTCTGCTGTGGAGGATATCGGCATACGAACTCTGGCAGCAAAACGGGAATATACGGGCTTCCATACCCATTCCCCCTCTATTTCCAGATCAGCCTGCGCTTCCATCCATTCCTGCCGACTGTTGATTAGACGGGTATCTGGAACCGAAAGGCCAAGCGACTCTGCAAGCTGGATAAAGTGATATTTATGATGCAATTCATGCAGCTGCTCTATAGGCGAAACAAGTACACGGCAGTGATCACGCAGCCGCTCTGCTCCTTGAGCAATATAAAAAACTTCTTCACACATCGGAATCAACAAGTCGATCTGCCAGGCTTGAACCAGACTCTCCATCTCTAACAAGTAATTCTCTGTGTCATGACGTGGAGATGGAACCATGAAGCATTGCTCCACCGCACTGGACAATCTGCACAAATGACGCACCACGCTCTCCGCGACGTAAACCCGGTGACCCGCACGATGAAGCATACGCGCCAGATCAAGGGTTACCGGAGCCCGGCCGCCTGTGAGCAGCACATTTAAGGACGTGGATGATTGATGTCCATTCTTCGTGAATCTAGTAGTCAAAAATAAGTCCTCCCAGTGATAATCCGGCGGCTGTACCGATCATTAGCACCCGATCTCCCCTCTGAATGCGCTGCTGCTTGATCGCTTCATGCAGCCCCATTGGAATGGAAGCGGCAATGGTATTGCCGTGATTTCGTGTAATGTCCATAAAACGGTCCTCTTCGATTCCCAGCTTCTTGCGGATCAGCCTCATCGCCATGGCACTTCCCTGATGCGGAATCACCAATTGAAAATCCTTCATCTGATTACCGGTTGCCTGCAACATATCGTCCATAAATGCTGGCAATAACCTGGAAGCCATACGGAAGATGGCCTGTCCATCCATATGAAAAAGATAGGGCTCCGGCTGATCTTCCCTATAAGTCGAGGCAGGTAGACGAGTGCCTCCACCGGCAATTTCCGAGAAGCGTGCGCCGCGGCTGTACGTTTTCAGCGAAGCATGTACAATCTGCGAAGACTCTCCCTCAGCGGATCGTTCAATAATGACAGCAGCCGCCCCATCACCGAACAGGGCAGCACTTTCCTTGTTCGACCAATTCAATCCCTTCGAAGCGATCTCCGTAGCTACAAGCAGCACCCTTTTATAACGCCCGGCATCCACCATATAGGAGATAACATCCAACCCGTTCAGAAAACTTAAGCAGGTCGCATCCATGTCAAAAGCCGGTACCCCTGAATCCTGCTGCCCCATCGCCTGCTGAATGAATACCGCCGTACTGGGTAAGGGTTGTTCCTTCGTACCGCTCGTGCACACCAGACAGTCTATATCTGCGAACGTCAATCCCGCATCGGCAAGTGCGGCTTCAGCAGCCCTCGCTCCCATGAAGGAAGAGGTCTCTCCCCCCGAAGCGTAATGGCGAACACCTACACCTGTTGCTTTGCTGACCCAGCCCGCAGGCACCTGCAAACGGTGATCCAACTCCTCGTCGGTTACTTCCTGTTCAGGCAAGTACTTGCCTGTTCCCACAATTCTCACTCTTCTAAGCTGCATATGACCTACCTCTTTCTCTTCTTCTGACTGATCGATATAAGTACAACTAATGAATATTTACTTACATTAAAACTCCGATGACAGAACAACCTTCCGATCGCTGTTATCCAGTGAATGTTTAGTCGAACATATCTAAATGAAAATTACACTTCACCCCGCCTGCCTAAACGCCATGACGAAGTGCAGAAAATACAGCAGAAGGGCAGATATCTCTGCCCCTCCGATGTGTTATCTTTTTTATTCAATCACGTTGATTCATTTCCTTACTTCAAAATCTCGGCCAGTGCAAGATCGAGCGTATCATATTTGAATGTAAATCCTTCTCTTTCCAGCCTTTCGGGAATCACCCAGCGACTTTTGAGAACCAGTTCTGTTTCGGTCCGAATGAATCGCGCTCCCAGTTCCAGCATCCAGCGAGGTGAAGGAAGTCCAATCCGAACTCCCATCTGCCGCCGCAGACTCTCCATAAGCTGGCGATTCGTAACAGGATGCGGAGAGGACGCATTAAATACACCCTCCAGCTGCGGATGCTGCTGAACATAGATCACCATGCGGAACAAATCTTCTATATGAATCCAGCTAAACTGCTGGGTTCCAGGCCCTTGTGATCCACCCAGCCCAAAGCGGACCAGATTGGTGAGTGGCTCCATGACGCCACCTTCTCCCAGCACAATGGCAATCCGTAATGCAATCTGACGTGTAGACGGCAGACTGAATTCAAAAAAAGCCTTTTCCCACGCCTTGGCGACATCTACCGAGAATCCGGAGCCAATCTCGCCCTCTTCCTCCGTCATGGGGCGATCTTCTGCATGTCTATATATGGTGGCCGTGCTTGAATTAATCCATAGTTCAGGAGGATTGCTGCACGCCAGAACAGACTCGCCCAAAATGCGGGTTGTGCGTGTTCTGGATTCCAGAATGATTTTGCGGTTCTCGTCCGTGTAACGGCAGTTTACGGATTTTCCGGCCAGGTTAATCAGCAATTCTGCACCTTCAAGTGCCTGTATAATTCCAGCCTGGTTCTCCCAGGCAATATGACCGGGCTGGCGTGAGATAATGAGCACCTCATACCCAAGCTCCTTGAATCTTTGGGCAAAATCCTGACCTACAAACCCTGTTCCACCCGCCAACACAACCTTTTTCACGGTATCCCCTCATTTCCCCATACTGGGTAAAGCAAGTACGCTATATAGGACTAACACCATCTGCGACCGTTTTGTTTGATTTTAAATTGCGCCCAAGGCTGCGTATAAGCGATTGCGTTCTTCGATCGCCCATGCATTCGATGGGTTTTGCTCCAACTGATACATGAGCTCATCATGGAAATCATGAATCATGAACCCTTCAGGCAAATTCCCCAGCATGGCTGTAAAATTGTAATCAGGCAATTTTCTATGACCTTTACCGAGCTGCTTCAACCATTCCATCCATTCGGCAAGCGTCAGCACTTCTGCCTGCCATAGTTCGGCCTGTAATCCAAGTGCATCCTGAAGCTGCTCATAAGCAGATGACTCGGAGAAGGGACGACAAGCTTGCACAGCCAGTTCATACAACTCAATGACAGCGCGCCGCACCTCATGCTCAAGCTCAATCTCCAACCCTTCCATGAAGTCCTGAACTTGAATTGTCCGCCCGTCATCATATAGTAATGGTGCGTGTGCCAACAGACGTACAATCCCTTCCATGTCATGCGCTGAAACTTTCTTTTGCTCATAGAGAGCAGGTAACATATATGCTGTAATGATCATTCACTCCTACATCGTTCTTCTATTAATGACGTATATTATATCATGATTTGGCGTTGAAATATTTGAACACTTGAATCGTTTCTTCCAGATCTTCAGCATCTGAATAGATATTCATCACTTTACCGATTTCGATTCCAAAATCCACATAAGCACTCGCCTTGGCTGTAATGATATGTCCATCAACAACAACGCCTTCATTCACATATTGCCCTTGGCCCGTGACTGCTCTCATCTCGGATTCAGCATTAGTCGTAAATGATCTGCTGTCCAATATTTGCGCTTGACCGAACAATAATGTTCCTGCACAGATGGCTGCAATGGGCGTCTTGCGCTCATGAAGTTCTTTGATGAAGTACATCAAGTCCGGACGTTGCAGCATTGCCGTAACATCTCCTCCGGGAATGATGAAAAGGTCCACTTCGGACGGATTAATCTCATTTAGTAGAGCAGAGGGATTAACTGAAAATCCCTCATATGACTGTAACGGTCCCTTTTCCAACGCCACCGTTATGATGTCTCCTTGCGTTTTCATAAAATAGCTGGCTAACATAATCTCAAAGGATACGTATCCTTCAAATAATAATATGTATGTTTTCAAATTTAACTACCTCCTTCCTTATGGTTCTACTCTTGATACATTCCAGTCCGTAATTGTTGTAAAGCCTGCCTCCCACTGCATCCCATCAGGCACACCGTCCAGTGGTTTCCATCCGACAAAACTCATGGATGCGTCTGGATCATACGGTTGTAATAAAAGCCCATCAGGTATTGTAGCATCTAACAAAGTCCCGGATTCTGTGCATTTATAAACGTAGAATTGATGTGATGCTTCTGCCTGAGAGACAAACATATTATTTACGTTAGCAGAGTACAAACAAACGCTGATAGACGTGTATGTATCTATCTGACGGTTGTTGCTTATCAGCTGATCATGAGTCGACCTCATGAATTCGTCATAAGCAGTTTTGGTGCCCCATATCGCCAGGATTACAGCTTGCCGGGGGTTCAACAGATTCCAGCCACCTCGTTGCATCACAAAACCCGGTGCCTTGATTAGTTCCCCCCACTTGGATTGCGCCGAATAAAATGCTTTTTGATGCTGCTCTTCTACTTCACACCAAATGATCTTAAATAGCATCGTAACACCCTCTCTTTCAAGTCACCACCCAATTCTATTTCAGTCTTCCAACCATCTCATTGTACAAGATCCTTTCAGAATATTGGTATTTTTCACCACAAAAAGACAGCCCTTTACGCTACTTGGCGTCGGTGGCTGTCTGCATGTAAGCACATTATAAATGATCAGTAAGCAAACATAATATGTAGGATTATTAAAGATTATTTAAGATGTGTAAGCATTTTCTTTTCCTAAGGAACATAAGACGTCTTATTTGGCCTCTAAACCCTCTTTTACAATCGTAAGGAACCTCAGGCGTGTTATTTCCTAAAAATGCCCTAAAAAAACGCTATAACAGCCCTAAATTCCGATATAGCTTGTCTCAGATTCCTTAGCCTTCTCAGAATACTTTCCCCCCCCCCTTAATAACACGTCTCAGGTTCGTTAAGCGCTCCACCCTCTGCTTCAACCGATAGGGAGAGGGACGTCCACGATTTCGACGAAGCGGAAGTTGAACGAAGATCTTACAATGAATATTTTGCCCTCAAATCATTTTTCGATCGCAGTTACCCTCATATTTTCCTTTCCATACTTTTCAGAATGTAAAGATATTAGATAACAAAAAAAGCAATGCTCCACTCGTTTAAGAGTGAGGCATTGCCTATTTTAATTTATACGTCGTAAACTTAAAAACCTTCTCGGGTTTATCGCGTTAACAGATAGAGTAATGCTTTGATTGTCCCAAAATACTCCCGGATCATATTGATCGGTTTCAGATAACCCGGTGAAGGAGCCGAGATGCCGTATTCGGCAGCGTACCCGTTCTTGGCGGCCAGATACTTGGATCTGAACATATGGTAATCACTTGTGACAATCATGATCTCGGGATGCTCCAGCCCGGATGCATCAATGATTTTTTTGGAAAAAGCCATATTCTCCTGAGTGCTTGTCGATCGATCTTCCATAATGACTTGTGTGGGGCTGATCCCCTGATCAACAAGGTAATTTTTCATGGCAAGGGCTTCCGGAATGGATTCCCCCGGCCCCTGCCCGCCGGATACAATCACTGGCGTCTGAGGATGACTGCGGATATAGTCCAGACTGGCATCCAGCCTTTGTTTCAAAGTCAATGTCAATTCCGTTCCTTTGATGCCTGAGCCGAGAATGATGACATAGTCCGCTTCTTCCGGATCATTCGCGTTAAGCTGAGTAAACACAAGGGCTTCGATAATGACGAATGAAACCGCAACGATCCCGAAGCCGGTAAGCAGAATGCGTTTTAGGAGAATATGCTTTTGATAATCAATCCGCCTTAACACGATAAAGACTACAGTGATCATGCCATAAAACTTCACTGCGAAGTTCCAGCCCCAGAAGACCAGAAAGAACACAAAACATGCAATGAAAATAAGATCAAGGATTAGGCCTTTTTCTCGTATAAACTTTTTCATAAATCCAGTAACACTCCTTCTTGGGCCTTCACTTCCGTCATATGCCCTTGATTCAGGATTTTATGATCGTGAGCTTGGGCCACTGTTGTTGCCAGCATTTCTTTTTTACACGCTGATTATAGTAGTCTGCATCCGAGAAAAACGGACTTTGGCGTACGATTAACGCATACAGATCCTCCAGCCCATGCGGGGCACAGATACGCACCTGACCCTGTTCATCTAACCTCACACCTATGGCTGTGACGATTTCTGGCCAATATCGAAGAGCGTCTTCTGTGGATTGATAGGGCTTATTTCCATTGCGCAGATGCATCCTCGCCTGATTTTTCACCGACCACTTGGAATTGCCTGTTTGCTCGCGAAGCCCTTGTTCCAGCAGCAAGTCCCTTTTCTCACGTATGTCTTTCGTATCGTAGTAAACCACATCAATATCGCTGTGCAGTTCGCGTAGAGGATAGCCATGAAGCACATCCCAGATATAATTGCGAATATACCCCGCACCTATGTAACACTGAGGCAAATCCAGACTGCGAACCCGCCGCAGGTCGTGCATTAATGGTTCATGCTCCGTAATCGCCTGGATCAACTTTTCCTCATGCAGCATATAAGTCTCTCCCCATCACTCTGTTCATTTCATTGTAGAGCTATCATTACTCCCTTTTACATTATCGACACGTTGTTCCTTCCAATATATCATGTTTGAGTACCTGCGATAAAATAAACAAATCCCCTCGGGCAGTCATCCTAAGCTCATCTTGAACAGATGTTCCTTAAGATCATTTACCCTGAGGGGATGAATTGAAGAGTTAATTAAGTGATTAGAACAGTGCCTTTTCCGAATACGTGATCTGCATTTTCAGCATTTACATTGGATTATCCATAAGCGTCAGTTGTCCGTTCTTCTCCTGCATTCGGAAAATAACGGGTCGTTCATTCGGATGATTGTTCGGAGCGTGAATGGTGAGGCACAGTTGTCCTTCGAACGTTCGAAACAACATCCCGTGTCCTCCATTATTGGCGAACAACGGCCTGTCATCCTGCTTCCATGGACCTTGCGGTCTGCCGGACAGCGAGCGGGCCAGCCCCATTGTATAACCGTCTTGACCGGATGTGGACCACATCATGACGAGTTCATCATTTTGCATGCGATATAGAAACGGACCATCCGTGACATAACGGTTTCGCTGTTCTCCACCTCCGACAGACCATGACGCTTCGGAAGCTTTGAATAACAGATCAGGTTTGCCTATCGTTCCTTTCAGATCGGGCTTCAGACGTACCGCGTACATCTCCCCATCCTCCACCTGCACCCATTCTTTGCAAAAGATCATCCATGGATCACCCTGATCGTCCACATACAATGTACCGTCCAGGCATTCCCAATCGGGAGGCGTCAGGGAGCGACACCACAATTCAAAAGGTCCTTCCGGCTGATCAGCCACCAACACACCTGTTACCCGCGGAACACCTTCCGCCTTGAAGCTGGCAAACATATAAAAGCGACCTTCCCATTCATAGACTTCCGGGGCCCAATAGTGGTGATCGGACCAGAAGTCCGCAGGTGCACGGAAGCAGGGGGAAGGACCACTCCAATGGATCAGGTCTTCACTCTCATAGACATCAAAACCGATGGCTGGGCCATTCCACACATTTTGACCGATAGAGCCGTATAAATAATATTTCTTGCGCGATGGTATAGCCAGTATGTAGGGATCACGAAAATGAATATCTTCCAAACGGTGCACGTTCAATGGCTCATCCTCCTCATGAAAGCGGTTCATTAACCATGAGTATACACCATATCTCCAAATACTGGAATTCCATTAACCCCACATGCCAATCAGCAATATGCCGCCAAAAATAACGATGGAACAGAGAATCCGCTTCTTCCCCTGCTGTTCTTTTAGTAACAAAATACCGAGGAAGGCCGCAAATACGGTTCCTACTTCCCGAAGCGGGCCGAGTCTGGCCATTGGCGCCTGCTGCAATGCGAACAGGAACAACAAGTACGAGCCCGGATTCAGCAGTGCTCCAAGCATAATGGTTGATCGATTCTTCTGCCACTCCTGACGCAGTTGGCGGGAAGCGAGCAGAGCCGGAGTCAATCCGGCAACAAAGCCAATGTTCGTCACTTCAAGTAACGACAGGGGTGAAATATGCTCTAGATTTAATTTGTCCACGAACACATAACTGGTTGTACATAACCCGACACATAAGGCCATCAGAACCGGCTTAGATCCTATTACCCTTGAGCCAGATTTGCCGTCTCTGCTTCCCACACCACTCAGCACCGTAAATCCTGCAATCATGCAGGCAATACCAAGCCAGCCAAACATGGATAACGTTTCCCCCAGAAAAGCAACACCGATCAATGGCACCAGCAAGGTGCTCGTTCCCCGCATAATCGGATAAATCTGCGACAAATCGCCCAATTCATACGTCTGCGACAGCAGCCAGGAATACAAGGCTTGCAGTGCCATCGATAACACAAGCAGCGCATAGGCTGACATGGATAATGGTTCCCGTACCAACTCCACGATGAGCACAGGCAGCAGTATTACGGTCGGAATCATCATGATGGACCATAAAAACACACTTTTGTTTAAGCTGCGTTTGGTGAACATACTCCAGACAGCGTGAGCCATCCCGGAAGCGAGCACCAGAACTATAGGTAAAATCATAATTCAAACGTTCCTCTCTAATGCCTTGCTCTTCTATATTCTCTAATGTGCCGAAGTGCTCTCAGGTTGATGTTCTGACTGTTCCTTCACGACCGATCCGTCTTCCAGACGAAGCCAGGTATCAAAGCCTCGTTGTCCCGCCTGCAATTGAATGACCCGTCCTCCGCGCAGCATGCCTTCCCTTCCATATGTACTGTGTCCACTCGAACGCCCGTAGCAGAGTCGAATGCCGTGGTAAGTCCCCTGAAAATCATTCACATGATCATGTCCGCAAAAGGTCCCCATCACATCGCCCATCTCCAGCAGTGCAGAGAACAGACCCGAGTTCACTTGAGCAGAGCAGACAGGCTCGTACTTGCTGCCATAACAGATCTGTGTGTCCCACATGGACTGATATTCAGGAATCGGGATATGGAAAAACGCCAGGGCTGGGAGCTTCTCCCCGCGGCTGCGGCCGGGATTGACGCGTGTGGATTCAGACATCAGCCACTGGATCTGATTGGGCTGAATCCAGCCATAACCGGGAACGGACTCGAACCGGGAATAGCTCCCTGAATCGAGTAAATACAACACTGCTGCCGGACGGCCATCCGCTCCGGCAATCTCCAATGTGTAATTGCCTAGTCCCGCAATCTCACGCGGTCCCGATTCCGTCACGGTATGCGCATGCTCCTGAATCACATCCATTAATCCATCGGGGGTAATCCGATTCTCTGTATCATGGTTGCCATACACAAAAGCCCACGGAATACCACGCTCTTCCACTACCGACACGGCATCCCGGAATACCTGCTGCGGGTGTTCACATTCCTTATTGCCAGGATCAACCGGTCCCGTGTAGATGACATCGCCTGTAAATACAACCAGATCAGGCTGTTCCGCTTCAATGACCGTTTTCATCAATTGCCGGGTCCGAAGATCTTCAGGTCGCCCGTCCTTCCAGTGTAGATCTGTAAACTGCACGATTTTGAATGTCCCATTTTGTTGAAAAGCAAGCTGACGTTTCACCCTTTTTCCTCCCTGATGATCCATGTACTATGGATTAAAATTTCAATGTTGTTTGTTGTGGTTTTTCGTTGTTTTATATGATCTTATCGCCACATCATATTACTGTCAATACATATTAAGAACAGAATATTCTCCTCGTTAGCATTTCAAAATTGACAAGGTCTTCTCTCCAACTTAAACTATTAAAACAACAACAATCCACACTATCTCACAACTCTAAACTAAATAGAACTTAGAATCGAAACTTCAGGAGGCACGACCCATGTCTTTAACGTATGAAGAACGAAGACACACCATTCTTATCCAGCTTGCTACCCAGGGCAAGGTTCAGGTACAGGTTCTCGCGGATCTGTTCCAGGTATCCACGGAGACAATTCGGCGGGATCTGGACCGACTTGAAAAGGAAGGCGAATTGCGCAAAGTATACGGAGGTGCTGTACGTGTACGTTCAGGCATGATCGAAGCCCCTTTTCAAAAGCGTGCGCAGCTTCAACTGAACGAAAAGCAGGCCATTGGCGTGGCAGCCGCCTCTCTGATTGAGGATGGAGAGACCGTAATGCTCGACAACGGCACAACAACGCTGGAGATCATGCGACAGCTGCGACATCGGTCTCAGGTGACCGTCATAACCAACTCCGTCCCCATTCTTACCTGTGCACTGGAGGAATTTGCAGGCAAAATCATTTTCGCCGGAGGAGAAGTCACCCCGGTCGTACAAGCCTCTACTGGCCCCATTGCTCATGAATTGCTCAGTCAATTCAAAGTCAACAAGGCGTTCATCTCAGCAGGCGGTGTTTCGTTAACGGATGGGATCACAGATTATGTACTCGAAGAGGCACTCATCTCGCGCAAAATGATGGAGCGTGCGGAGGAAGCCATTTTGGTAGCGGATCATACCAAGTTTGGACGTTCCACCTTCGCCCAGATTGCACCTATTAATCAAATATCCATGGTGATTACAGATTCAGGATGTCCCACAGAATGGGTAGATGCTCTCCACCAAATGGAAATCGAAATGGTTCACAACATTTGACAATGTGAGCCATTTTCTATATTTTAGAAGTATAATGATCGTTCTATCTCATTCTGAAAGGAGCGTATTACTTCTTATGAGCAGTAAAAAGGAAATGCTGTTGAACGTGGCTGAGGAATTATTCTACCTGCACGGCTTTCATTCTATCGGCTTGAAGCGAATCATCACAGATGCCGGGATCGCCATCATGACGTTATATAATCACTTCAACTCCAAGGATGATCTCATCGTTGAAGTACTTCGGCGGCGCGAACAGCGCTATCTGGAGCAGCTGCGGCAGTATGCCGACAACAAAGCGCAGCCCGTATTCCTCAATCTGGCGGAAGGACATGCACGCTGGTTGATGGAGCATGAGTCAAGAGGATGTCTGTTTCTGCGTGCCAAGGAGGAATTTGGCGGAGATCCAGACAACGTCATCGTACAAACTGTCAACGCGCATAAGAAACATGTGATGACCTTGATCAAAAATCTTGATCCTGCCGCAAGCGACCGTGCAGTGTTGCAATTTAACCTGCTGCTGGAGGGTTCTACTGCACTCGCTGAGACAGAAAATGTAAATAACGTATGCCGGGAACTCATTGACATGACGCAGAATAGTTTCAAGTAGTCCCACACAGGGTGAGTTAGTAGTTCAACTCACTTTTTTATTTCAAAGAAAATATAATGATCGTTCTATATAAAAGGCGGTGGATTTGATGAAAAAAATTATTTTCCCAGGGATTGCCCTTATCGCTGTATGTTATGCATTCGGGAGATTCAGCTATGGGCTGTTTATGCCGGAGATCTCGGAAGCACTCCAACTGGACGATGCCCAATCCGGAGCAATTAATTCCGCAACCTACATTGCTTATTGCCTGTCTCTACTTAGTGCTCCACTGTTAATTAATCGCATCGGGCACTATCATGTCATTCAAATCGCGGGTATTAGTGCTGTGCTCGGTTTATTGGGCATTGGCTTATCTCCAAATGCATTTGTTCTCACACTCGGCGTTTTTCTTGCCGGATTAAGTACAGGCTTGGCCTCTCCTGCATTGGGTAACACCGTCTATGCTGAGCTTGCGCCTGATCAGCAAGCCAGAGGGAATAGCTGGATTAACACAGGTACCAGCTTTGGCATTATCGTATCCGGTCCGATCTACTGGCTGTTCACCGAGTATTGGCGTTTGACCTACATCTTCTTTGCTGTTCTGGGTATTGTGGTGGTGTTATGGAATAGTCGCGTTCTCTCCACACGCAAAACAGAGCCTTGTACCAAGTCCCTCTGGGCATGCATGAAGCCGACCAGACCCGGCGTGGCTCTGCTCATGGCTTCCCTTCTGACAGGTATCAGTTCTGCGATCTATTGGACCTTTGCCCGTAACTTCCTCACAGACGAAAAAGGGGCCTCCGATTCGGAAGCCGTACTGTTCTGGATTGTGATGGGAATTATGGGGATTCTCGGCGGATGTGCTGGCCGGATTATTGAACGCATCGGAATTGGATGGTCCTATCGGATAGGCCTTTTGCTCTTGTCTGTTTCACTTGGCGTGATCCTTCTTCCATCGATGGCCGCCAGCCTGGTCTCAGCCGTTATGTTCGGCAGTACCTATATTTTCCTGACCAGTGTATTCATCGTGTGGGCGACCAGGCTATTTCGTCCAAATACGTCCATTGGGATCAGCCTTGCTTTTCTCGCGCTTGGTGCAGGACAGTTCATAGGTTCATCGTTAGCGGGTTACACCATTGAGATGTTCTCTAACACTAGAGCATTTCTGGCCTTTGCTGTACTGGGTCTGTTCGGATTACTTATTCGGGTGAAATAGCCCGAGCCTTACTCTACAAACAAACAGACCATAGACTATACATCCGCTGCACATCTGAAACCGATATGCCCGGTAGATGTATCAGGCGTGTTGGGGATTCTCGCCGCCACTCTATAGCGATTGCAGTAGGAACGGTGGCATAGATAGGAACCACCTTTTAACACCTTGCGATCTTCATGAGGAGATAATTCCGTGTCAGCAGCCGCAGCCTTCTCATGATCCGTAATGTAGTTGTCAGCGCACCACTCCCATACATTGCCTGACATATTATAAAGTCCGTATGCATTGGGTGGAAACGATTGGGATGGAGCGGTGCCTGCATAACCGTCGGCTGCATTATTTTTCGTCGGAAATACACCCTGCCAGATGTTGCAATTGTGCTGTCCATCCGGCCTTAACGTATCGCCCCAGGGATATTTTTTCTGTATCAGGCCACCCCGGGCTGCGTATTCCCATTCGGCTTCTGTGGGCAGACGTTTACCCTCCCAGCGGCAATACGCATTGGCATCATTCCATGAGATATGAAGAACCGGATGATCAGAGCGATCATTCACATGAGATTCGGGTCCTTCGGGATGAGCCCAATCTGCACCTTCAACAACCCACCACCAGGGTGTCTGTTGTACAACGGTTCGAACTTGAGCCGCCGTTTGCGGAGAAACGAACAGATGAAAAACAAAAGACCAGCCAAACCGCTCCGCCTCAGTCCGATACCCCGTCTCACGTACAAACTGTGCAAACTCCGCATTGGTTACCGTACAGGTATCAAGATAAAAGGAGTTCACCTGAACTTCCCTGACGGGGCCTTCCCCGTCTGCTTCAAAAGCTTCGGGGTCATTTGTGCCCATCAGGAAACGTCCACCTTCAATACGAATGCTTTCTTTCTTCACTGCTCTATCGGTTAGAGCTATCGTGAAGTCAGCTGAATAACTAGTATGACTGGATGGCTTGTCTTCAACAGCCTCTACCGATGCAGCCGTTTCCTCTGACAGACTCTTTTCCTCCAGCTTGCCGCCCCGACTTGCAGCGCAGCAGCAGGAAGAAGATTTCTTTGGCAGCTGATCATGCATCTGGGAAGCATCCCCTTCCATAGGTAGTTTAAGACTCGTTGTCCCTATTGTACACGGCAGGGCGAATATTCGGATACGGTGGTGTTGTCATTCCTTCACCCAGATAATAATCGGTTAGCAAAGACTGCATATATCCTTTGACAGCCAGTCCGTTACGGTATGCCGGATTATGCGGCAGTGTGTAGATGCGGACATCCGACGGTATAGTGGTTGTGTACAGACGCAATTCTTGGAAATCACTCGTCTCATACAGAATCTCTTCCCGCCAGTCCCCGAGCAGATCCCCATACATTACAGGGGCGTTTCTGGAATTCACGCGAACATCATCAGCTGTAAACAGACGTGTCGTCGTGTTCTGCTGCCAGTTCCACTTTTCCACAAAGTTCTTATCCAGCAGCTCGCCGAGCACATCTCCATCCCACCAGATTTGGAAGTTCGTTGATGGTTGAACCGAACTGATCACTTCACCATCCACATTATAGATATTGCCTGAACTGGACCACATCTCAAGCCCTCTGTGCCGTGGATCAATATCCGCCAATGTCCCTCTTGCCACGTCCTGGGGCACTTCTCCCGTACGAATGATCTCACCCGTCACTGTATCCGCGTAAAACCAAGGAAATTGATTAAAGTTGCCGTTCTCCGCCTGCTGGATTCCGAACTGCTCCAGCCCCGGCCGATCCGGATCAATATCCGCAATGTGGAACCGATCACCATGGACTACACCTGGCAGACTGTATAATGTCTCTCCGTTATCATCCAGTGCCCAGCCGCCAAAAGACACCTCATCCTTTCCATCCCCATCGAGATCCAATATGCGAATCTGATGGAAAAACTCACCGTCAGTCCCTACATGTCTCCATCGCTCGGTTAGGGCTCCGCCTGCGTAGTCATAAGCTGACGTCACATACTGGAAATTGCGGCTGAGCGCACGATTCTTGAGCGCCGTAATCAGGCTCGGATGTTCACCATCCAGATAAGCAATACCAAAGTGCCCGCTGAGCGGTCCATCAGCTGCATAATCATTCGTAATTGTAGTGCGTGCAGCTTCTGTACCCGCCAATCCATCCACGACAGATACATACTGTGCGCGCTGCACTGTAGCAGGGACGACCTGACCATCGGCAAACGTCACACCTTCAAAGGTACGCAGCAGTACCTCAGCCTTTCCGTCACTATCCAGATCAAATACTGTAATATTGTCGTTGTCACGCCAGCCGCCCAGTCCAGCCACACCGAATTCGCTCACCGAAGCAGGTGGCGCATTATATGTATCGATTGTGGTCACGCTGTAAGGCCCCAGATCAATTCGCCATAGGAAACCTTCAGTCAGGCTATACGCCTCCACGTATTTGTTACCTCCGTTCACCGGAATCCGGGTGACTACAACTTCATATTCCCCATCGCCGTCCAGATCGCCTGGCCAGCCATGCTGGACAAAATAATCGGACGGATTGGACGTTATGTTTTGCAGCGGAATACTGAAATAATTGCGAATCTCGGGATTTGCGGCCAGCACCACCTCTGCACTTGTACCCTGGAAAGTACCATCCACATAAGACTTCACGATATACGTATGGCTCTGGTTAACATCCACGTCTGTATCCGTATAATTGGTTCCCTGCGTCAAAGGCTGGGTAT
This sequence comes from Paenibacillus sp. FSL W7-1088, assembly GCF_037969855.1. NCBI lineage: Bacteria > Bacillati > Bacillota > Bacilli > Caryophanales > Paenibacillaceae > Paenibacillus > Paenibacillus sp. FSL W7-1088. The sequence goes on along the minus strand of NZ_CP150216.1, from coordinate 1,960,781 downwards.
TCAGCTTCACCTCTGCTGTGCCCGTCCGTCGATACACATCGAAGGTTACCTGCTGCGGTTCGGTCCCAAGTAAACGCCAGCTCAGATAAACTTTGTTCTCACCCAGGTACACGGCAGTAAGGCCTCGTCCCAAGTTTTCTACCAGTCGTGGGGCAGACACTTCTGCGGCCTCTGCCTTGGGTGCTATACCTCCGGTTGAAGCCAAGCCTGTCAATCCAATGACTCCACTCAATAGCCATGTGAACAGCACTTTCTTTCCTTTTGCCACAGTCATTTCGGTTTTCATCAATAATTACCTCCATTGATTAGATTGGCAAAAACTCATAAACCGTCTGATATCTTACGCCAAGCTCCCCTCCTTATCCGGTCATAAAAAAAGCAAAGCAGATGATCTCCACCCTTTAGCCGACGTCTCTCAATCGTCTAAGGGGGGCAATAATCTTCGCTTTGCCTCCGGTTGCCCGGTCAACGGATACACTTGGTACTTCACACACTTATAAACAACTCAATGTTACTCTTTTTACGTCTCCAACGACTTGGTGCCACCACGATCATAGAAGAACGGTCCCTTGGCCCAGCTAACGGCCAGATGCATCAACAGTTCAGTCTTTAACTGCTCCCGGACTGCAGCATGCTGCTCTTCATCATACAGATTCGTCCATTCATGGGGGTCAACGGTCAGGTGATATAATTCACCTTTTGTTTCATGTACCCTGGAGGCCGATTCCTTAACAGAGCCTTCGATGTACAGAATGAGCTTCCACTCCGTTGTACGCCACATATAAGCCGGGGCCGAATGGGGTGCTGTTACACCTTTACCATGAAATTCACAGAACGTTCCACGATGCCGGAGCTCGTCCAGTAAGTTCACACCCGGTAGCATCGGGTTGGCCTCTAACCCTGCTGCTTGCGTTAATGTAGGCACAAGATCGACCAATTCGGCTGGTTGCTGATCCATAGTTCCTCGCTTCTGTTCCGGGATGTACGTACCGGACAAAATCAGCGGCACTCTTACGCTGCTGTCATACAGATTATATTTGGTGAAGCGGTATTGCCTTTCCCCCAACATCTCTCCATGATCCGATACAAATACAATCAGCGCATTCTCCAGCCTTCCGAGCTGCTCCAGCTTATCCAATGCCAACCCAAAATAGTGATCCAGCCAGGAGCAATTCGCCCAGTACCTCAATGTGGTTCTTCTTCTCTCCTCCGAACTGCGCTGCTCCCATACGGCCTTCTTGTCCAGATAAGACTGACGACTGTTCACATTCAGATCATCCGAGGCTGCCAGATGAGTATTCAATTCGTCTTCCCATGGTGGCTGCGGAATGTCCGGGATATCCTCCAGTCGGTAGAGGTCTTCAAATTGTTGGGGTACGTTGAACCCGGCATGCGGCTTGAGAAAGGACAAATAAAAAAACAGCGGCCTCTCCGGATCTACTCCGTCATCCAGAAATTGCAGTGCCTGTTCGGCTACCCATCCATCCCGATGCTGGTTCATCGGAATTCGGCTGGTGAACCCGGTATAACCGTTGACATTTTCCTCCCCGCCCCCAAAGTCCTTCGTCTCCTGATGATAAGCCTCCAGCGCTTCGGGATGGGTGTCCCCCATCATCCTTGCCCCCTGCTCATAATGACCACTCTGGCGGGAGAGACCGATCGATCTCACTTCAAACCCGCGTGTAGATGGCTCGTCTATACCCTCGCTATGGTTCCAATGCGTTTTTCCAAACCCCGCCGTCTGATACCCTGCGCGATGCATCAACTCAGGCAACGGCTGAGAAGGCAGCTTGTCTTCCTCAAACAAACCACCATAATTCGTTCGAACTCCAAGCTGCGACGGATAGTATCCCATCATCATAGAGCTTCGGCTGGGTGCACACATCGGGGATTGGCAGACCGCATCCTGGAAAGTAATTCCCTCGGCTGCAAGCTTATCCAGATTCGGCGTATGAATATGCTCATTAAAGGTCCCAATACAGTCCCATCGCTGCTGATCCGTCATAAGAAAAATAATGTTTGGCTTGTGCTGTGACACGTTAGATCCTACACTCCTTTCGGCAGAAAATTATACGGAACGGTTACCACGTGAATGCCCGGTTTGCTTGCGAACGTCTTCCCGATAGCGACTCGGCGTCGTTCCCTCGCTTTTCTTGAACAAACGATTAAAATAACTCGCCTGATAACCGACCTGCTCCGCAATTTCATTGATCTTGACGTCTGTTGATTCAAGCAGCTCTTTAGCCCGATTTAATCTAATTTCGGTTAAATAATCCACAAAATTCTGACCAAATGTCTGCTTGAAGGCCCGGCTTAACGTGTAGGCATGAATCCCGTGAAGGTCTGCCAGTTCATCCAGAGATAATGCTCCAGCATATTGCTGCTCGGCGTGCTCCTTCATCTGATGAACGGCCATCTGTATCTGCTTCTCTTCCTTGCCTGTGAATTCCTCTACACATACATGCACGATGCGTTCCCTGAACCACTGAAACAATTCATCCAGATCATGCAAATGTACCACTTCCTCATACACTGCCAAGCCGAACAGTTCAACCGGATCTTCACCTAATTGCAGCAGGGCATGCTGTATCCGCGCCAGCAATTGGAATAACGCCTGGCGAATGTGCTCCTCTGGCGATTCAGATCCTGCGTATGTGTCTATAAATCGCCTGAAATACTCCAGAGCTAATTCCTCATCCCCACTGCGCAATGCTGAAATAATGTCCTGCTCCAATTCGAGTGGATAAGCTCCTTTTTGCTTCACATCCTGCTCCGCCTCCTCATTCATATCCATGATAGACAGATTGGAAGAGAACTGCCTTTTCCTCAATACGGATCGTGATTCTCTAACCAGCTGTGGAATGTGTGAAGCATCCAATGTGAGTTTGCTAAGGACCACCGTCAACCGGATATTCAATTCCGAATGTACACTGTCCATCCACTGTTGGCCCATACGGATCAGTTCATTTCTGAACTCAGCCGTATCCGGCTGGATCTCTGGAGGAACAGCAAGCAGCAAGGCAATGGACATATCATGATAATTGAGTGTCTCAGCCCGATAAGGAAGCTCTTGCAATTGTCTGCCCAATATGTCGGTTACGGCAAAACTGATCCACTCTTGGGATTCACGCCCATGGTGTTCACTCCCCTGAAGAAGAACAACTTCAGGACGAATATGGGCAAGCATAATAACGAACTGTTCATCCCTTAGATCCCATCCGAGCTGGGACAGTCGTTCCCGCCATTCACGGTCTGATGGCAACAAGAGATGACCAAGGGTTAGCTGGATTAACAGGCTTTCCCGGGCAAGCGGCAGATGTTCTTCCAAGCGCTGTTGTAACGATTCCCGTTCACGGTTTATCCCGATCCAGCGCTGTTCGATATGCTTGATTTCATCCAGATGTACAGGTCCATTCGAGCGGACCGGTGCCGATGAGAACACTTGGAATAACGAAGACATTTCCGTTTCCTTAGCTTCTATCGGTGCCTCGGTCAGGGTAAATATCCGCAACAATTTGGTAAAAGGTTTATAGAGTTGAAGTGAACCGACCCAGGACAGGATTAGTGCCAGCAACAATCCTGCTCCGTTCACAAGCAGCACGATACGGGGTACGGACACGATTGGAGCGACAATTTCATTCAGGGGAGCCGCGGAGATATAAGTCCAATCCGTCCCCAGTCTGCGGAAGGTCCCTGATTGAACGGAATAGGTTAAGTCGCCATACTCCATCAGGAAGGAAGACGGATTGGTTTCAAAATTTAACACATGCTCCCGAACTGCTTGCTGTAATCCTCCCAGCTCTTTGTCCTGTGGCAGCATGGGCTTCCCCTGCTCGTCCAGCAAAAAGGTTGTTCCGCCGTTATACGGGGACAAGGTCTGCAGCATGCTTCCAAGCTGCTGGTTATCCAGGGTGACGGTCAACGCACCGAGTGCATCCTCACTTCCACCCGGAAGTCGATTCACCATCATCATGGAACTGCCCTCCAGGGAGCGGGACCAATACGTCGCCTGCGGCTGTTCGGTCAACCGTTCCATCTTTGTGATCTCACTGGGGTCACTTATAAAATCATATCGTTCCGAATCCATCTTCACGGCTCTGGGTTCATCCAGATACAGCTGAACTTTGCCGATAAGTGTATTGGAATTCTGAATCATGAGCAGCAAACGATACAGTTCATGTACCTGCTTATATTTGTATACAAAATCAAGCTCTTTCAGGCGGTTATCAAATACCGGATCGAACGCCCACTGGGAAAAGATCAATTCAAGCGCATCCAATTGCTCACTAACCCATGCGGTCCGCTGCTCGAATTGTCGCAGATGGGATTGCTGCAAAATGTTCTCCATTTTGACGGTAACCCAGCCATACAACAACACACCTGTAATCACACCCGGAATGCAGGCGATAAACAGAATCATCATCAGACTGCGTCTGAAATAGCGCCCTCTTGGCAAGTTGACTGCTGTGCGCTTGAATAACATCTGTCTGTGCCTCCTTCCCGGGAATATAAGCCGAATTAATTGCAGCCTGAATCCTGAACACAGATTTATCCTTTAACCGAGCCGATCAAGGCTCCTTTGGCAAAGTGTTTTTGAATAAACGGATACACAACTAGTACAGGCAGAATGGCTACAATGATCGCGGCCATCTTCAGCATTTCTGTCGGCGGGGTCTCCACCTGCTGTCCAGGTGCAACCAGATCGATATTGGAAGCATTCAGCAGCATGTTCTGCAGCAGTACTTGAATAGGCCATTTGGCAGAATCGTTCAGGTACAACAACGCCGCGAAGAATTGATTCCAGTAGCCTACTGCGAAAAATAAACCAAATGCAGCCAATGCCGGCATAGACAGCGGCAGTACAATCGTGTACCAGGTTCGGATGGCACTACAGCCGTCAATGGACGCCGCTTCGCTGATCTCTGCCGGCAGGCTGTCGAAGAAATTTTTCATCAACAATACCGTCCAGCCATTGGCGAGCGCAGGCAAAATCAGCGCCCAGATGTTATTGATTAGCCCCAGCTCCCGTACCAGCAAATAATTCGGAATGATGCCCGGGCTAAACAAGATGGTTAGTACAATCAGGAACATCAATATTGTTCTGAATTGAAACCGCTTCTGGGACAGCGCATAAGCCAGAGAAGACGATACAGCCAGGCTGCACACCGTGCCCACGGTTGCCAGAAATGCACTGTTTCCCAGCGAGCGTGCAAAGGCAGGCGTCGATAACAAATACGTATACGCTTCGACAGACCAGTGTTCGGGGAAGAGTACGATTTTCTTTTGCAAATACTCTCCTGGATCGGTGAACGAAACGACAAAAACATAATACAGCGGGAAGAACATGACTACTGCCAACAATCCAAGAACAACAGCATTCAGGGACTGCCCAACTCTCTCACTCCATTTCAAACGATGCATTCGAAACCTCCTTCCCCTGAAACATTGTCTGACCCGAAAACGGGTACCGAAACTAGTAAACACCTTCCTGTCCCATGCGTTTTACCAGACGGTTTGCAACCACAACCAGTACCAGTCCGATCACCGATTTGAACAGTCCAACCGCTGTACTATAGCTGAAATCTCCCTGCTCGATCCCTGTTCGGTATACATAGGTGTCGAATACTTCAGCCACTTCGGATACAGCACCGTTGTACATAAGGAATATTTGCTCAAATCCAACCTCCATGATGTCTCCCAATCTTAAAATCAGGAGCACGATGATGACACTACGGATGGCAGGCAGTGTAATGTGCCAGATCTGACGCAGCCGCCCTGCCCCATCCATTCGAGCCGCCTCATATAGTTGGGTGTCCACACTCGCCATGGCTGCCAGAAACACAATCGTTCCCCATCCAGCTTCCTTCCACATCGCTTGCAAGGTCACCATCACCCAGAAGCTGTCCGGGTTCGTCAATATATCTACCCGCTGCCAGCCCCATAAGGTGAACAGTTCGTTAATCAGTCCCGTTCCTTTGGCGAACAAGAGCAGTGTCAGCCCCGCGATGATGACCCAGGACAGAAAATGTGGCATGTAGATAATCGTTTGAATTAGTCTCTTGTACGCCACACTTTTCAGTTCGTTAAGTCCCAAAGAGATCAGAATCGGAAAAGGAAAGAACAGAATCAGATTCAACAGACTAATCGCCAGTGTGTTTCGGAACAGCAAAGCAAAATCCGGATTGGCAAAGAGTTCAGTAAAGTGCAGCAGCCCGACCCACTCACTGCCCTGAATGCCACGAAAAGGGGAATAATCCTGAAAAGCAATGATGATGCCCCACATCGGGATATATTTGAAAACAAGAAAGAACAGGATACCTGGCAATGCCAGCAAGTATAACGACTGGTCACGCCGGAGCGAGGACAGCAAGTTTAACCATTTGCTCCTAGCTGAAGTCTGCTTCCCCTTTACCGTGTTCATTCGTTGTCCATGGCTGCTCATGGTTTGCAGCTCCTTCCCTCAGATTCAATGTCCGTTTCGTTTCTTATAAGCCTCTGTCATCTCATCACTCATCGCTTGAACATTCGGGTCATTTCGCAGCGACTCCACAAAGGTATCCCAAGCTTCAATCGGCTCTCGGCCTAATATAATCTTCGCTTTCAAGTCCTGAATCTTCTTGTTGAGTTCAGGCAGAACCTTCTGTCCGGTCTCCGATTGAAGGCCAGCAGATAGATCAGCTACACTAGTTTTGTCCCGTTCGGCCTCCACTTTCTTGAACAGCTCATTCGCCTGTGTTTCTTCATCCGTTTCGCCTGTCGTATCCCACGGCAGATCAATAACGTTGACGATATGATTGAAATCCGAGGCGTTGTCCGCAGTCAATTTTTCGTTATTCGCTACCTTTTTGCCATCCACCACTTCATAATGTGTGCCTTCAATCCCGAACTGCTGAATTTCAAATACTTCGGGGTTCATCCAGCTATCCACCAGCTTCAGAATACGTTTCATCTTCTCTTCCGGAACACTCGCAGGGATCGCCAGAATTCCGTTGTATCCAGCCCCCTTTGGGTTGTATCCATTCAGATTGGTCAGAGGGTAAAAGTCGGTATATTTGAAAGAAGGATCAACCTTCTTCAAGTCATCCGCATAGATTTTGCGCATCGTTCCTGTCTTGTCCACAATAATGCCTGCCTGATTACGCTTGAACAACTCCCTTGCCTGCGTCAGCTTGAGCGAAAGCAGATCTTCCGGCATCATGCCGCTGCTGTAAGCTTTGGTCAGATATTGAAGGGATTCTCTGACCTCAGGCAGTAACTCCCTGTAGATCAGCTCCCCTTGCGATTCATCCCATTTCCAACTGCTGTTGATTCCAATAAATGAACTTTCAATGGCGCCCAGTACAGGGCCGAGGTTGCCACCCCAACCAAGATCATCCGGACTGATATAAGCGGCAAGTCCCGTCGTATCTTGGGCTCCATTCCCATCCGGGTCCTGCTCCACAAAAGCCTTCATCACTTCGAACAGCTCATCCGTGGTCTCCGGCACCTGCAAATTCAATTTGTCAAGCCAATCCTTGCGGATGATGAAAAAGGAGTCTCCGGTTACCGGGCGGGGGCGGGGAATACCATAATTGTTGCCATCCGCTGCCTTGGTTGTTTCCCAGGCAATGTCGGGAATGCCATTGCTCAGATTGGGATAATCCTTGATATAAGGCGTGACATCCCAGAAAGCCCCCTGCTTGACCATCTTGGTAAACGTGCTTCCGAACGGGTCATTAATCATAATCAAATCCGGAATATCCCCGGAAGCGAGTGTCAGATTCAGCTTGTCACCATAAATATTGTTGGAAACCCACTGGATGTTCATTTTGGAATTCGTCGCCTTTTCGATTGCACGCTTGATGACATTATCATCCGCCGCAGGAACCGGACTTGGCGTAATCGTCATGATACTGACTTCCAATGGATCATCCGCATTACCATTACTTCCGTTCGCCTGTTCTTCTTCTTTATTTCCGCATGCACTGAGTACAACAGATACAACCAACACAATCGATATGATCCAGGCTAAACTACGGGTGTTTCGTTTCCCCACTTTTTGCATGAGCTTTCCCATCCTCCTTAGTCTCTTAAACCTATCGTATTAATCGGATTAACACTTAAAAAAAGGGGCTTCTACAGGCCAATGAAGAATATTCTTCGGCACTGGTCAAAGCTTTCACTCACTATATCGAACACCCGTATTTCCTGCAATTGCACTTTTTTGCACCTGTTAAAATCGGCATAAATAGCCCCTAAACCCTTTCGTCTCAGCGATATGGTCTGATAATTCTCTCGCTCCACACCTGTACTTCGATATAACGCTCCGGTCCGAGATCACCCTGTTGATTCCATTCCTGAGGCCAGCCATAGGTTTGAATAATGTCCAGTATTTCATTTTTCGTGAAGACCTGCTTACGGTAGGGTTTATCGTCCAAATAACGCATCGTTGGAAACAAATCGCCGTAGGTAAAACTTACGGAATCATCAGGCAGATTCTCCCATGAGATCGTGACCCAATCCGGTTCGGTATACCATGATTCCAACCACGTACATGCACTCAGGGTCATATAGTGAGGAAAACGGTTGGTCGGTTTCCCACCTTTGGCGATAAACTGCTCGTACGCTTTCCGCTCAAGTTCTCTGCGAATCATTATGTAATCAGCTGATCGCTGACTGGCAAAATTCCGGCCTTCCTGCCGGATATGCTGCGCAACGGCTTCTGCATCCTGCTCGGACAGACTAGAGAGATTGCGGAATGGTCCCACACTTTTTTCAAAATAATGATACGCGTTCAGGTCTGTCATTCGAAGCTCGCCTCTTTTTCATGTTGAATTAAGCTTACATTTCTGCCTGATAGCTGAATGAAAAAAGGAGCAGCCTGCAACCTTCAGACTGCCCCCTGTTTTGTAAAGTGGGATTTATATCAAAAGGTAGGAGCAGGTAATTCATCAATTTTTATACGAAGTAAACTATACGGTTTTTGTCGCAGGTCTCTTCCATAATGAAATCTCGCCTGCCTATGTAATTGGTTCACAATTACATATAAGTATTGATCCGGACCAATAGAAAAAGTATCCGGCCATAAAATTCTCGGATCATGAGCGATGGTTTCCATGATTCCATTCGGCAATATTTTTCGAATACTATCGTTTTCATAATCTCCAGCATAAACGTTTCCTTGTGCATCCGTTATCATTCCATCAGACGCACCTTTTTCTCCCCAATACTGCACAAGATCACGTAAATTGAAATCCGGTATCGTTCTGTCTCTTAAGGCTTCTGTTGAGATCGAGTATAGATGACGACTGGTTAATGGACAATAGAATAACACTTTTCCATCAGGGGAAATGGCTATACCATCAGAGGCCAATCGAAAGGGAGATGTCGATCCATCCGTGTTTCGATTCATCAAAATTTTACCTTCCACTTTCGGTAAAAAATATGGATCGGGTGAAGTTGAATCTGCTCCATCTAACCGTCTGTATGCATTTCCGTTTTCTAAATTCACGACGATAATAGCGCCTGGACCATTGGAAGAAGAATCGGTTATATATGCATAACCCGCTTTACCTACACGAAAATCAAATCGGACATCATTCAGATACGTTGTCGGCAAGACTACATCTTCTCCAAATGTATATACATTTCTTATTGTATTTGTTTTTAAATCTACAGCAACTAATTTTGCCCCTCCTTTCACAGGCTCAGAAAAGTTTGGTGCAGCCGTATCCAATACCCACAGGGTTCCCCTCCCATCTGCAACTACACTTTGGACACTGATGAAGGACATAGTGATATTCAAAGGGTTTATCAAATTCGTTTCTAAATTTGGATAAGGCTGCACCCGACCCTCAACAATTTCCGCTACCGTAAATCTTACGTCATCTCCCCATTTCGGAAAGCAAATGAAGATGCGCCCGGTTTCTGACACACTAACACCTGTAGGCATAGCCCCATAAAATGAATAAACGAGTTCTAACTTACCGAAATATTCTTCCATTGGCAACATAGGTTTTATGATATCCTCCCCAAACATATTTGAATAGATATACCTATAATATGTTCAAGACATCTTCTAATACCTGGCTCTTAATCATTCTTTTTCTATCCGAAATATCTCAAAAAAAAACAAAGAAGCTTCGGCGCTAACCGAAGCTTCTAACGGTGAGTCTCCGTGTCTATGGCAAATATGTTCTTACAAGCGTCAACACAGGTCATATCCGAAAAAGAAAGCCAATCTCTGCCAAACAAACTGTTTATTGTTGGTCCGGCAGATGTAATGCATTGGCTGAAGTTATCGCTTGATCTAAAAACTCTTCTGCTCGGGTCAATTGCTGCCGGGCCTTCTCCAACGCTTGTGAATTGGTTGCCGCATTAGATTCACTTATGGAGCTTATTGCCTGATTTAAAGCCGTCTGCACCTCAGAAACCGCGTTAGATGCATGCTGCTCCAGCGTATTACCACTCGAGTTAAGTGCACCTTCTGCCGGTTTTCTTGCATTTTCGGTGGCTAGATCAATTTTGTTTTTATTGGGCACCGTAAGTCCTCCTTCCATGAGTAAGATCATTCATTTAAACAGAAATAAGTATGGGATTGAGATTTTGTTTATATCCCTGCGACGGTATGGGAATATTCGGATCTTACCTCTCCGGCGATCCATATTAGTATAAGATCCGATGCATTGGAAAATCTAACGTTGTTGAAAAAGGAGGTGATCATTTCTTAATGACTAATCCAACGCTAGCGCCGCACGAATCGATGGAACTGCATGAAGCGTTAAACTTCAAAACGCTCTGCCTCGCTAAGTCGAAACTTATGCAAGGCCTGGTCTTTGACCAAGAGCTAAAAGCCTTAATGCAGAAAGACGTAATTCAATCCATACAACAGATCGCCGAGCTGCAAGCAATCTACGCAAGAGCTCCTTTTCAAGCGCCTGTTCCGAATAGTCCGACACCTATAACACATTAAGGGGAACTCAGATGAATACCGATTATTTAGACCCGATTAATTCATTGAATATGCCGGAAATGGCAGATATGACTTTTGCCATGGACTTCCTTCTTCGTGCCAAGGAGGGTGTACGTAATTTGTCCATCGCCCTGACGGAAACGGCTTCACCGGATGTAAGAGCCTTGCTGCATACTCAACTTAAGCAGGGGATTGCAATGCACCAAGAAATCACGGAGCTCATGATTCGCAAAAAATGGTTTCATCCTTATGAGCTGAACGAACAGTACCAACTCGATCAGCTTTCGGCGAAAAATACGGTGATGATCGGGCAGATGAATCTGTTCCCGGATGATACGTCGCGTAAAGGGATGTTTGATCGGACCCCAGATGAGCATATTGGAGGACATAAAGCATGAAGGCGGTAACGTATCAAGGGATTAAAAATGTCGTGGTCAAAGAGGTGCCTGATGCGAAGATTGTGAAACCGGACGATATGATCGTAAAGATCACCAGTACCGCCATTTGCGGTTCTGACCTACACCTTATTCACGGGATGATCCCTAACCTTCAGGAGAACTATGTCATCGGACATGAGCCGATGGGGATCGTAGAAGAAGTAGGTCCTGGCGTGACAAAGGTAAAAAAAGGCGACCGTGTGATCATTCCGTTTAACATCGCATGCGGAGAATGCTTTTTTTGCAAAAATCAGCTGGAAAGCCAATGTGACAATTCAAACGAACACGGGGATATGGGCGCATATTTCGGCTACTCCGGAACGACCGGCGGATATCCTGGCGGGCAAGCCGAGTATTTACGGGTCCCGTTTGCTAATTTTACCCACTTTAAGATTCCTGAAAACTGCGAACAACCGGACGAAAAGCTAAGCTTGATCGCTGATGCCATGACCACGGCATTCTGGAGCGTAGATAATGCCGGCGTAAAAAATGGAGATACGGTCATCGTGCTCGGATGCGGCCCGGTCGGACTCCTGGCCCAGAAATTCTGCTGGCTGAAAGGAGCTAAGCGTGTTATAGCCGTCGACTATGTCGATTACCGCTTGCAGCATGCGAAGCGAACGAACCATGTGGAAACCGTAAACTTCGAACAGGATAAGAATATTGGGAACACTCTCAAGGAAATGACCAAAGGCGGCGCCGATGTTGTCATTGATGCAGTAGGAATGGACGGCAAGATGAGCGATCTTGAATATTTAGCAAGCGGTTTGAAACTGCAAGGCGGAACCATGAGCGCATTTATCATTGCATCTCAGGCGGTCCGCAAAGGCGGCACCATCCAAGTCACTGGGGTATACGGCGGACGTTATAACGGATTCCCGCTCGGCGACATCATGCAGCGAAACGTGAATATCCGTTCCGGACAAGCTCCGGTCATTCACTATATGCCATATATGTACGAGTTGGTTACGTCTGGCAAAGTGGACCCTGGCGACATCGTTACACACGTCATTCCCCTCAGCGAGGCCAAACGGGGCTACGAGGTGTTCGATACGAAAACGGACGATTGCATTAAAGTCATCTTAAAGCCTTGAATATGGATAAATACATGGGAGGACAATCCGAATGAATTCCAATTACGCTTTGCATGAGATGCTTGAGGTTCATGAAATGGCTGCGTTCAAGACGGTTTGCATGACGAAATCAAAGACCATGCAATCACTGGTAACCGACCCGGAGCTTTTGCAAATTTTGCAACAAGAAGTGAAATTATCACAACAGCAGCTTCAGGAGCTTGGTGGAGTGCTGACTAAAGCGACTTTATAGGAGATAAAAAATGAACCCAATATTAGAACACATGACAGGGCTTCATATGCTGACTGATGACGTCATCGCAATGGATTTTTTGATGAATGCCAAGAGCGGAGTCAGAAACTACGCCATGGCCGTGACCGAATGTGCCACACCTGAAATCAAGCAAATTTTGATGAAACAGCTCGATGAGGCCATAGACTCTTATGAAAAGATATCCACTTACATGATGCAGCATGGCTTATACCATCCGCACCATATTCCAGAGCAAATCCAGCTCGATCTGAAAAACATTCAGACCGCTATGAACCTTCCGTCCTGACGCGTTCTTGCCCCGGCAACATGCTTAAAAACATAATGGTTCAGGATTGTTTTTGATTTTAGCCGAAGACTTCAGAGAACAAAATATTTTTGTGTCAAATAATCCAACAAAGAAATAAGGGCGGATACAACTCCGCTCTTATTTCAGTTGCGTTACGAACTCACATTTATTCCTTAGATTTTAAATAAAGCCAAAATTCATTCAATCATACCTTTGCGCTAAAATCCCCGTCGACTTAACGTAAAGACAAGATTAATTAGTCTAGTCTTTTTCGCCCATGACTGCTGTTGTTTTTTCTATAGACAATCCAACTAATGTCATGTTTCACGAATTCTGACGGTTGTATATTTTAACTGCTTGGATTGGCCTATTTAGCCTATTGCCCTTCTTGTATTTCGTATTAAGTAAGCATCGAGTATAATTAATCCATGTATTACCATTTATGATTTTTGAAAAACACACTGTAAGTGTGAAGAGGAAGAATTACATGGTTAGCTGAGATATTAAAGGAGGGCTTTATTATGTTAGGCATCAAAGTACAGCAAGTAGAGAATCAACTCATCATCCGTTGGCAGCTTTCCAAAATAGAAATTCCCATCTCAGATATTAAAGCAGTTACCCTTGATGATACATATGGTGGAAGTGAGCCTTCAGCCGTTCGAATCGGCGCAGCGTATGGCGCTTCCGAAACAATCCTAATGCGAACAACCAATCAATCCTACATCTTGTTTACTTCCAATGAGGCTTTATTTCCAAAAATCAGTGCCATGCTTTCCAATAATGCAGGTTAGCTCTTTATTCAGACCTCATTCCTCCACAAGAAAGACGTCTCATATAAAAGGTGCTATCTCCATAGGGCTTCGCATATCGGTAACCGTGGCCGCACGGCTGGTGAGCGAAATTCGTCAAACTTGCAACGTGCTAACGAATCTAGCGCACCTTAAACGTCCGATTCTCAAGGCATGCCAATTTTAACGAACTTCAGTGACGTTATTTCGGTACAAACACAGCGTCAAAGCCTAAAAAGCGACGCAATACATAAAATAACGTCTCTGGGATTCGTTACATCTTAGAACGGTGCAAATGAGAGCAAATAACGTCTGTCAGGTTCGTTAGGCCAAATCAACGCGAACAAGAGGCGTCCACCGTCATGGTTCATGACTTATGGAACAGCCCCCTTTTTTTCACGTCAGTAGAAGTTCAGACAATAGCCCTCCCTATCTCCAACTCCACTTCGGTAATTGATCCAGCGTAATGATTTCTTCGCTATTATATACTTCCTTCAAATACGCCACGGTATTATGATTGCCACCCTTTAGGAATTCTCCTGTCCAGGTACAGAACCAGCTCCAATATACACCTTGCTCTTTCATTTGCTTTGGATCAGGAATGGAGCCGTTCTCGGCTAAGGCTATGATTTTGCTGTCATTCACCAGTTCACGCAGATTCTCATAACGTTTAGCTAATGGGCTGTGATCGCCTGCTTCTGGATACACATCCACACTCACAATATCCACCACATCGTCACCCGGATACCACTCCGGCTTTTCCGAGTTCCACACCCAGATCAGATTACCCAGCTCATACTTGTTGACCAATTGATCATACAGCAGGCGATATAACTGTTTGGCAGGTTCAGGTCCCTGGGCTCCCCACCAGAACCAGCCTCCCTCTGCTTCATGAAGCGGCCGGAATAACACAGGCACCCCAGCATCCTTAAGTTCTTGCAGCTGTAATGCAATGGCATCGATATCCCGGATCAATAAGGTATACTCTTGCGATTCAGAATGAGCCAATGCTGAAGCGAGATCATAGGTGGTTGCATCCGTATAGAAACCGCGCCACCATTCCTTGCCTGGTTCATCCACCAGATGAGTAGGTGCATTCCAATGCCAACACAGAGTCACAATTCCGCCTTGCTGGTGCCATGCAATCGCATCCCGAATCTCCTGGGAGATCGCGCCGCGTTCTGTCCTTGATGGAGAATAATCCATGAGATCGAATCCGATCACCGCCGGCTTGCGGCCTGTATTCTCATTAATCCAGTTCAGATTGCCGTAATCCTGCTGACCTGACAGTACCCCTTTTCCATAACGCTCCGCCAAGTACGTCATCAGTTCTCTAGCCTCGGAAGTCGAATCTTTATTCACTAAATTACCGCTTGTCTTTTGCTCCATCATTGAAAATCCCCCATTCCAAGGCAGGGTACATAGAGACCCCAATATCAAAAACACCCGAATTACGCATCTTATACGACTACGCCAAGCCCGGTTAACCAACTACACCTGAACGTTCGATACTCTCCACGAAATAGCGCTGTACAAACAAATACAAAATAATGAGCGGTGCAATCGCCAGCAGAATGCCTGTATCCACGATCATGGCAACATAATTCGGGTCTGCCTTCATGCCCGAGTTCGAGCCAAAACCCATCAATTGGGGAATTAACTGGTTCGCCTGGGCAGGCAATGAAGCTACCTTCAGCGAGATAAGCGGGCTTTCACTCATGAATAGCGCGGAATAGAACGTATCGTTGTACTGCCAGACAAACGAGAACAGAATAACCGTGATCAGCGGTGAAATGGCGTTGGGCAGCATAATTCGGGCAAATGTCCGAAATCCGCCTGCTCCATCAATCAGTGCAGCTTCTTCAATTTCCTTGGGCATACCCTTGAAGAACTGGCGGAAAATATAAATGAACAGCCCTGCCTTCAGCCCACCAGCCGTAGCTGCAGTAATCATGGACGGCCAGTATGTATTCAGCAGGTTGATCCCCTCTCGTCCCGTGAACAGATGAACCATTCCGAGGAAGTCAAAGTTGCGGAAATGCAGATACATCGGCACCATCAGGGTGCTTGTTGGCACCAAAATAGTGAGGATGACCAATACAAACAGCACATTGCTGCCGGGAAAAGAAAAACGGGCGAAGCCGTACCCGGCTAATGCACAGGATATCGCTGTGAGCAGCGTTGTAATCGTGACGAATAACAGCGTATTTGCCAGCAAAGGCAAATAATCCATCACCTGCGCCGCAAGCTTGATATTATCCAGCGTAAAATGCTGGGGAATCATATAGATGGTCGGATTATAGATATCCTGTTTATCCTTGAACGCAACCGAGATTTTAAGAAACAACGGATACAAAATAATAAATGAAATACCAATAATCAATGCATATCTGAAGATGGAATACAGGAGGTCCGATGTCTTGTTTCGTACCCTCTGCATGCGGTAGTTCTCTTTCGGAACCACCACCATGCGATCCGTTCCCGACACAGCCATAGTCTCATGCCTCCTTCAACGTTCGTTAGCTTTCAGTTGTAATGAACCCGTCGTGAAAGTACCCATCCGACAACAACCAATACCAGGCCGATGACCAGCGTGTACAGCCAGGACATGGCCGAGCTCAGACCGAAGTTCTGGGTTTTAAACGCCGTCTGGTAAATGGCCTCCGTCACCGGGCTGCCTGCAAAGGAATCAATGATCGTATAGATGACATTCGTCAGGATCAATGGACTCACCATCGGAAACGTAATTTTCCAGAAGGATTCATAAGCCGTTGCGCCTTCAATTTTGGCCACTTCATACATGGAGCCGGGTACCGATTGCAGCGCAGCGAGGAAGATCAGAATCTGTACGCCAGAGTTGCTGACAATATCGTAGATGCGCATGATGGCTTCAACGATGTAATCGACATATGCCATGGGCAGCCCTACATCATTCAGCATTCGCACGATTGAAACGACGTTGAACGAAGCTCCCCCCTCGGTAGACGATTCAATCGCACTGGCGTCCCCCATCAGGTTGATCAGACCTGCGGACTCAGCCGCTGCCACCGCACTGGAGGCCAGAATGACCGGCAGGAAGAAAATCGCACGTGCCATCGTTCTGCCCTTGAATTTCTGGTTAAGCAGTGTCGCCGTAAATAAACTGAAGAACAGAATCATCGGCACATTCAGCAGCATCGCTCCGACCGAATCCACCAGAATCCGGTTAAATGTGGCATCGACCAGAAGGGCATCCTTGAAATTTTTCAGCCCGACAAAATCCAGTACATATCCTCCTGGGGCAACCGACAGATTGCTCAAACTGAACCGGATCGATTGCAGCAGCGGCGTAGCGAACAGGAAGATGAAACCCATCAGCCATGGGGAAATAAATGCAAGTCCAAGCAGCGCTCTCCGTGATTTCAGCGATAAACGAAGGGTCCTCATCGGTTCACTCCTTCCACTGCATAGTCCGCCCCGCCAACGGTAATGCCATCAATTGTTACCGGATCAGCCGTGTAATTCACCAAAATCGTTGCACCGCCTCTATATGTGACACGTACCACGCCATCCTGAACTCGTTCATGCTCGGTTATTGGCTGGTTCCGCAAATGACCTAATACGTCATTCGCTTCCTTGTATAATGCAGCCGCCTCATCTACCCAATAGGCAAATTCAGTGGCATAAGCCGAATCATAATTGGTCAGCTTCAGCT
Source organism: Paenibacillus sp. FSL W7-1088 (assembly GCF_037969855.1). Classification (NCBI taxonomy): domain Bacteria; kingdom Bacillati; phylum Bacillota; class Bacilli; order Caryophanales; family Paenibacillaceae; genus Paenibacillus; species Paenibacillus sp. FSL W7-1088. Next base: position 1,943,278 of record NZ_CP150216.1, on the reverse strand, counting down.
TGGACGATGGTTCATATGTCCATTGAAATTGCGGAGCGGAGCCCAACTCCAGACTGCGAAGCAGCTGTTTGCGCAGATCCTGATCCCCCGACGTATTCATTGCGGAAGCAGCGTAGTCCATATATCCATGAATGACCATTTCATAAAAAGGAACTTCCTCATCGGTAATGTTGAACCGGCTGGAGCCTGAGGGAGCATTAACAATATGCTGCGTATATCCCCACGCATAAGCATTAGCGGATGACAACATCATGTTCGGATATTCCTGCTGCAGCTTGCCCAGCTGTTCCTTCACGATGTTCTTCGCGGTTTCTCGGTGGATGACACGACGATCCCGATAATCCGAGCTCAATACCTGCCCGAGATCACGCAGCGATAATGCGCTGAGTTCCAGTTTGTTGATTTTCCCGGCAAACTCGCTCACCACATACGGCAGCTTGGCGGCCGACAACAGATAATAACTGTCTTTGCTCTGATCCATCCGGTTGAGGGCAGGACTGTATGGATACAGTTCAGCTGTCTCCTTGGTGACAAAACGCGCTGCATCGGAGGAGGGAGCAAAGTTCCAATCGTCGTGGTAAACTCGCTGGAACGCCACATCAGGGAATAACGCTCCACCGGACTGCTTCAGTTGTTCAGACAGATCATGCAACTCGGAACGACTGCCCACTTCACTGTCCAGCTTGACCTGGGTAGGTGTATGGTGACTGAAACCCCCGCCAAACCATCCCTGATACCGCATCTGCACGCGGTTCACACCTTCCTGCTGTAACTTGGAGGCCATCTCAGCCGCTTGTTCATATGTCGTCATAGCCAATGTGGTCCGATAAGGTACACCCAGGAATGAAGCTTTTTTGTCCACTGCACCCAACACATCCACGTAAAAAGGTAAGACCGACTCGTCTTCCAGCGGTTTCAGTACATTCTGCTCCACCAATTGCTGCTGATACAAGCGGGCCATCCCGGAATAGCTGGCATCCTTACCATTAAGGAAATGGTATCGCACCTGAATATCCCCGCGGAATGGTTCCTCGCTTAATAGCTGAATCTCCTGCATCTTTTGCGAGGTATACATCTCCAGCTCATCCTCACCCCGCAGGGAGAACGTGCCGTAGACGTGGTTGTAGCTATTTTGCCTGCCTCCAATATCCGCTGAGATACTGGCCATGCCATCCCCTTTTTCAATCACAGCAAACCAGGCATGTTCACCGTTCTTCAAACCAAAGACAGGCATATGCACAGATTCACTGACCTGCGGGCGACTAAGGGAATTGTCATTCGGATCTGCACCGTACACACGCTGTACGTACTGCTCCTCTTTGACCTTTCCATTATTCAGATGGATCAGACTGCCTGAACCGTCAGGGACAAACATATAACCTTCACCTTTCGTATCCGCGGCACCAAAATAAGCGAGCAGATCGATATTACGAATGCGGTATGGACCGCTCTCTTTCACCTGACTTAGCGGCACGGTTACCACCAGCGAACCTTGATCCAGCCGATATTCCACCGGAATGACGAAGCTTGGTTTATCCGATGTGCCCCCGCCTTCGACTCCATTCTCCGCATTGTCAAAAGCAAGATCGTCAGCGGTGTACCCCGCCGTCTCAAAGGCATCCAGCATCTTGTTCAGCACAAGCTGCTTGGATATCTGTCCATCCAACCGTTCCAGCACATCCGGATTGCTCTTGGTTGGATAGTAGCGGGCAGATGTATATCTTGCGACTGTGGCATCCAGTTTCGAAAGAACCTTCTCCTCCAGACGCTGTTTGCTGATCAGTTTAGGCAGGGCATCAATGCCGAGCGAGGTATCCCCAAGCGTATATGTAACGCGAATGCCCTGATCCACATTGGCAGCTGCAAACTGTTTGTTGCTGATACTGGAGCTAAAGTTCGGAAAGTTCTCCAGCGTACCGATCGCATCCCGGAATGACACGTTCAGCTGGGAGGACAGCACTTCCTTTTCATAAGCAGAAGCCAGGCCATCCTGATTACGTTCGTTCGGATTGCTGTACCAGATCTGTCCACTCGATCCATCACGAACGGCAATTTCCGTCGTTTCCTCGTTGTAATACAGCGCCAGTCCCTGGTCTTCGACGACCAGTCGCATACCCGGCACCCCCTCTGAAGAATCGGTAAGGAATTGCAATGATTCCGTCTCGGTTGGCACACCCTCTGATGCTGCTTCAAGATAAGCCGTTACCTCCACGGCAGGTACTCCCCTGTTATTGATATACAGCAGTCCAGCCGCGATCAGGATCACAGCAGCACTACTGGCCAGCACCGTATATATTCGTTGCCTTTTGTTCACGGATGCCGCCTCCTTTAGGTCCGAAAAATCAACTCGCTGTAGATGTTGTAACCGAATTCATATAACTGCTGCAACATGCTGAACACCAATGCGCCGAGGAACACGATGATGCCCATGACAATTACCGTCAGCAGCATCGTCAGGATCGTTTTGATCACGGTGTACTGGTGTACCGTCATCGTGCCAATGAAGAGCAGCAGCACGAACCAGAAGAACGCGATGCTATTAAACAAATAATAAAAAGCCGTCTCTTCCTGTACCATAAACCGGCTGATGATAATCATCGGGACATAGATCAAAATAATCGGAATAAGCGAGTATCCTGTTGCCAGAAAAATCTCCCTGAACTTTCCTTCACCTTCCATCAGGGTGGTTACCGCCCAATTGGCTATGCACCAAAGAAAGAACGGTACTGCAACCGTTGCGATCTCCCCTATGCTGTTGATTGTGCGAGGATCGATGTAATTCACAAGAAACCCCGCGTATTGTTTTTGCAAAATCATCATGATAATGGTAAGCGCCAGTGCTCCAAAAGCAACGGTCAACCTGCCCCGCTGATCCGACTTGAGATCCCAGAATGCATCAATGGGGTGAAAAATGAGATGCAGCGGAATCTTAATGTAATCCTGCTTCACGGTCAATCTGCCTCCTCCGTCTCCATTTAACCGCCACTCGGACCAGGATCAGCATGAAAATCAGTGCGATGGCAAGTGTCAGAAAGGTGCCGAAATGTTCCTTCATCATCTCTCGCCGATATCTTTTGAACGCGACAGAATAACTTTTGCGATCCATTCCCAGCTCGAAGTAACCCAGAGCTTCCTCGTTTTTCTTCTCCATCAGCAAGGACTTGCCGATACCGATATAGGCGATATCATAGTTGGCGTTCAGCTTCAGCACTTCTTTCCAGATATGAACCGCCTCCGTATCCTCACCCTGATAATGAAGGGCAACCGCCTCATTCACGCTGGCTCCAAACCGTGTTGGCTCATAGATAACCAGATTGCTTTTCCCCCGATCCAGTACCAATTGATGATCCCCGGATTGTTCCATGGCGACTGGTGTTTTGAGCGTTCCCACCTGATTTCCTTTGCCTCCATATACGTAGAGCAGATGACCTTCATCATCGTAAGTAAACACCCGGTTCTGCGTCGCATCCAGCACACTGTACATACCGTTGCCCAGCACCTTCACATCAATCAGCTTGGACGGACCCGGGTTATTGCGGAATCTGATATCTCCTTTGACTTCAAAATAACCAAATCTCTTCAGCACATCCTCGCCGGATGGATTGAGACGTTTAATCGGTTCGCTGGAACCCGGGTCGATATTGGTCGCATATACGAACCCTTTGGAGTCAATATCGACATTGGAAAACTCGGTTGGTACAAACAAAACCATCTGCGCCCGCTGGGCTTTGGTTGAGAGCATCCGCCAAATGTATTCGCCGTAGTCGCGTTCCACCTTGTTCGTACCGACGTATCCGATGAATTGACCGTGCTCGTCAAATTGCATAATGCCTTCATAGACACCCTGAGCCACCACATACACCCGACCTACCCGATCCACAGTCAATTTCAGCGGTTGGAACTGAAAATGGGTCGCGAGGATATCAGACTCCGGCTTCGTAATGGTATGGACCAGCTGACCTTCCGCATCCAGGACAACTACGCGGCTGTTCCCCGTATCTGCGATGTATACTCGATCCTCTTCATCCACGAATAATCCACCTGGCGTATTAAAACTCTCCTTGCTGCCGTCTCTCATAAATCCTTCGATTACCCGCAACAGCTTATACTGCGCGTCAAGGACAACAATTCGGCTGTTGCCACTGTCCAAAATATAAATCTGCCCGGAGGGAGAGACGTTTACATCACCGGGGTCTTTGAATTCGCCAATGCCCAGGTCGCTGCCCGAAATGGTTTGCTTGGGCAGATAGGCATCCGGTGACGGAACGGCCTCTTTCCAGTAGTTGTAGTTATAACTCTCATACGGCGCCGGGGAGGCCGCCGCAGGTACGGCATTCACCAGCAGCAGCGATACTGCCGCCAGGAGAACAAGCCATCTTTTCACTGTGCGTGCCATATCGTTCCCCCTTATTCCTTCATGCCCGAACTCGCCATCGTCTCAATGATGCGGCTCTGGGAGAAAATGAATAGCGTAATGGGCACACTCATCAAAATAAGTGCTACCGCAGCACCTGCCCCAGCCCGGGATATCCCGCCCTGAATGATCTGACCCGCCGCATAGTGCAAGGTCTTGAGCTGTTCACTGTAAATGTATCCATTGCCATCACTGCCCCACAGCATCTGGAACAGCAGAATGATCAATGTGAGCCAAGCTGGCTTTACATTGGGCATGACAATGGACCAGAAAATCCGGTATTCACTGGCACCGTCCATTTTGGCCGCTTCCAGCAACGCATCCGGGATCTGCTCCATGAACTGCTTCATCAGATACAAACCCAATGAATAAGCAAATGCAGGAATAATGACGGCCCAATACGTATCAATCCAGCCCAGCCATGACATGATCATATAATTGGGGATGGCCGTCACGGCAGGCGTGAACATCAGGGAAAGCACAACAACCTGGAACATGAACACTTTGCCCGGAAATTTGTGCTTGGCGAGTGGGTACGCCGCTGCCGATGCGAGCAGCACATGGCCCACGATGCCAATGCCTGTAATAAATACCGTGTTGAATATATATCGTGAGAACGGAACCCACGAATCACTCAGCAGATTCAGCAGATCCGTGAAATTGCTGAACGTTGGATTTTTGACAAATAGCGTTGGTGGAAATGTAAAAATCTCATCCAGCGGTTTGAACGCATTATTAATCGCATAGATCAGCGGCAGCACCATGAAAGCACCAAATACGAGTAGAAGGGCAAACAGGGAGATGCTTCCCGATAAGGAGCGGTTCACCCGCTTTTTGCCTGTCGCAATTGCAGCCATAGCTATTCTCCCACCCTTCGAAGCAGTTTCTGTACCAGCAGGTTGGTGCCCACCATAATCATGAACAATACGGTTGCAATTGCCGAGGCGTATCCCATCTCAAACCGCGTTGTACCAAAGTCGATCAAATGGGTCACCACCGTCTCCGCCGCATAGTTCACGCTTGGGAACCCCGCCAGCGCAATAGATACATCGGCCACGGCGAATGAGGTCGTAAGTTGAATGACCGCACCGAACATCAATTGCGGACGCATCGAAGGCAGGGTAATATACCAGAGCTCCTGCCAGCGATTTTTGATCCCGTCTACCGCCCCAGCTTCATATAACGTACGGTCTACGGTCTGCAAACCGGCGATAAACGCCAGAAAGCCTGTGCCAAGACTGAGCCACAATTGCACCAGTATGAGGATTGGCATAATGTAGGCTTCCGTTTTCAACCACTGGATTGGCTCCAGCAGAAATCCCCATTTGATCAGCAATCCATTGGCTATACCGTAGCGATCCCCCGAGAAAATCATCAGCCAGATGAAATAGACATTCCCCGAAATGGATGGCGCATAGAAAATCAGCGTCATGAACGCTCTCCATTTGGGCGTTAATTCATTAATGATCCACGCAAATACGAAACAGGCAATATAACTTATGGGTCCGGTAATAATGGCAAACAGCAACGTATTTTTGATGGCAATCAGAAATACGTCATCCTCCAGAAACAAACGGGTATAGTTCTGCCAGCCAATAAAACGCGGAAACTCCAGCATGTTGAAATAGGTGAAGCTGAGTATGATGGAGATGACCACCGGAATCACAGTGAACATGATGAACAGGATCATATAAGGAGCTAGCAGTACATAGGAATGTTTGCTGGCCTTCATTTCCTTGAGCTTCCAGGACCACCAAGATTTCATGCCCATGCCTGGTGTTTTCTCAGGAGGACTGTTTTGTCCGTCTCGGAGTGATATTTGTGACACTGTTAACCCTCCCTCTGCTTACGGAAGACCAAATTCATTACGCTTGACTCGAATCTCGTCCTGAATATACTGGGTGTAATCCATGATGGATTCCCTGGCTTCCACTTGGCCAACAACCGTCTTGTAAAATGCATTGAACAGATGGCGTCCGGTAAAATAACCACCAGGCACTTCGGGAATTCCCTTTACCGTCTCGAATTGTGCTTTCAAATTCGCATAATCCTCAGCTGGCCACGGAAGTGAATCAAGTGCCTTGATGTTAGCCGTCGGATAACGCGCAGCCGCACCCATTAACCCTTCCATCTCGCGGCCAAATTCAGCCTGCACCGGTGTACTGGTCCACCATTTCATGAACTCCCACGCGGCCTCCTGATCCTTGGTGCTCTCCAGCATCATGACCGCGCTGCCGCCACCCGGAACGTCGCGATTCACTGTTCCATCCGGCTGCACCGTCCCCGGAACCGGAACAAATCCCCATAGTCCACGGATCTCCGGTGCAAATACGGACAGCTGGTTATACATCGTGTAATCCGTCAGACCAATCGGCATCTGTCCGGTCCGGAAACGGTTGGCAAAGTCATACTCCCGCTCCAGCTTGTAATCGGTATAAAACTCTGTCCACTTCTTAAAGGTCTCAATGCCGATGCGCGAATCCAGATCCGATTCCTTGCCGTCATTCCGATAGAAGGAGCCTCCGTTCTGGAGCAGCATCGTGGCATACTGCGAGTTAGGCGGGATATTGACCCCCTGCATGTTGGCCTGGGCCACCACCGGCATGCCAAATTCCATATGATTTTTACTCAGAATCGCCAGCAGGCTCTCGACATCATCCCACGTTTGAGGAACCTCAAGCCCCAGCTCTGCAAGCACATCTTTTCGATAAAACAACATATTAAAGGTCTGTGTCTCCGGCAGGGCGTACACGCCTGAATCATAGGCGTACGGTACGATGGCACTGTCTCTAAACTCCTGTTCCACCGTGGTATAGTCACTAAACTGGGTGAGATCGACCGCCGAGTTCCGCATCGCAAAGTTCACCGGCAGATCATTGCCGATCTGCATCGCTACATCCGGTCCTTCACCCGATAAAGTGGCTGGCAGCAGCGTACCCATGTTAACCAGCTTCAAATTGACGTTGATGCCACTCTCCGGTGTGAATGTCTCATCAATCATCGCTTTCATTGTGTTCGCCTGATCACGACCACTGCCGATCCAGACCGTAACCGTGCGCTGATCCTTCGATGTGGCTACGTTCCCGATCTGGTTATAATCAATGAAGAACGAATGATAGAATGTCTTCGCTTCATGACCAAGCTTCGCCAGCGGCCCCATACCCGTTCCGGGAATACTGCTGTCTAATGAAGCAACATAGAGTGCATCAATTTCAAGCGGTTGCTCGCGAGCCTGCTGTACCCAAGTTCCCAGCCCGCCTGTGTTCGTTTTGTATGCAGCAAGTCTTCTTGGAATGGTATCCGGCTTGTCGATCATCTCATCCAGCTGTTGGGCCATCGTTTTGATCAACGCTTCCTGATCGCTGAACTGGCCTGACAGAAGACGAAGTTGTCCTGCAACTTCCTTCAGACGTTTGCTTTCTCCGCTAAACACCTCCAACAGATTCGGGATCTGCTTCTCCACCCGATAATCCCGGAATTCATCCGGCTTGGTGCCTGTAATCATTAGAATTCTCCGGTACATGGAGTTCAGGTTGTACAGGCTGTCCTCCACATTGCGAATAAGTGGGGCGAAATCGCCCAGGCTGTTCTCCAGCCGAATGACATGTTTGCCTTGATCCAGCTGAAACTTGTAAGCTTCCTCACCGCCCAGCACATCAATGCGATAGTCGCTTTGGTAACGGAACGGAGCCTTTGTCATCTCCGCAAACGGAATCTCGCCATCGATGGTCAGCTTGCGTGTGGAATAGATGCCTTTGACAAAATTTTGCTGAGCGGTAAAACCGATATGATAAAGTCCACTTTCCGGCACATCCACTTCCCATTCGATCCACTGTCCTGGCAAACGCCAGTTAAAGCCACCAATCGTATTTATACGCACCTGGGAAGCGCTGTACGGAGATACAGCTGAACTTGATCTTTCACTGGTTGGATATAACGTAGGTGAAGATTTGGCAACAGCCGCTTCCCCTTCAATTCGGATGAGCACATCCTTAGGCTGACTGGAAGAATCCGTCTGCTTGGCCCCTGCGGTTTCTGCATAAGGAACGGCTGGCTTCTCATTGAATAGCCGTAGAGATCGAATGACCATGGGTTCGCGAGAGGATTTTAGCGTTAACATGTGCTTCCCCTTTTCCAGATAGAACTTGAATGGAGCCTGTTCGTACCCGTCCGAGTCCTGAAATGTTTCTTCCATCCAACGCGGCTTCTCCACTTGTTTTGGGCGAAGATCATTACCCTGATTATCCTGTTCAACAGCTTGTTTCTCATTGCCCCATACCCGGTCAAACTGCAAATAGGCGGCTTCCGCAAACGGAAGTTCACCGTCAATGTACAATGCACGCTCAATGGCCGAACTCTTGCCTTCTACGGGAAAATAGACAGCAGAGAGGTTGTACAGTCCGGTTTCCGGTACGTCAACTACCCAGTCGATCTCACCTGTCTCCCCGGTATAAAGGGATACACCCGGCCTGCCCTCATAATCCTTCAGCTTGCGTACCTCTTCACCCTCTGCCCGTATGTAGTCTCCTGCTTCGATGGTCATATCCACATCCGGTCTTGAGGCCTCGCCTGCCTGGGACAGATATTGTTCATATCCGTTCTTCTGCCTCGTCTGCTGCAAGATAGCATCCACCTCGATGGCAGGCAAACTGCCAGAAGGCATAACTGCACTCTTTACACCTGCACCGGAAGTAAGCAAAAGTATGACGCAGGCTGCCGCCGCTGCAATGACTATGGGCAGAACCCATTTCTTTCGTTGAAGAATTCCAGCCATCCTACGAGCCCTCCTCATCAAGGCTGATGCCAGCAATACTTAATTGGATACAGGAAAGAGGTACCCGTGCGCGAGCCCGGACACGAGGCACCCCTGCCTGAATCAAGCTGGTATTATGGTTTGCCAAGTTTGTCGACTGCCGCTTGTGCCTGCGCTTTATACTTCTCAGCCGTTGCTGTAACGGAAGCATTGTTTTTGATAATGTCGTTCACATAGTCACCGATTGGATAACCCGCGTAGGCGTCATCCAGCAGGATGCGGCCCGTTCCCGCGATATGCTCGCGAATCATGGCGATATCCTTCTCGTCGGTATAGCGGCTTTCCAGGTAATCCTGACCTGGATACTCTTCGATTTGCGGAATGTCGAAGGTTTCTTCATAGATTTGGTATACGATTTTGGGATCTTCCACCCCTTTGGGAATGAATTTTGCTGAGGCAGCGTTGTTGGCGTATGTTACATCCTTGTTGCCCTGAGGGCCGTTCGGAATGGGTACGACTCCAGCAGCAAAGGTGATATCGCCCAACTGCCATTCTGCAGCAGTGAACAAGGCCACATCTCCATCCTTGAATGTGTTGCTTTCCTCCCAGTTCGTTTTGTCGCCTGTTTTGACTTTCACGACATTCTCCACGTTATACAGGCGTTTGACGAATTCGGCAGCTTCAATCGTTTTCGGATCGGACAATCCTTCTTTTGAATGTTCGTCATCTACAATTGTGCCGCCATTGGCCGCAGTAAAGTGACGAAGCACGTCAATCGCCCAGCCGGAGAACCCGTATACGTCAATTTTTCCGTCGTTATCCGTATCTTTGGTCGCCTGTTTCGCCAGCTCCATGAATTTATCCCAATTCCATTCGCCTTTGTTATAAAGCTCCTGAGGATCAGGTAACGAAAGCTTCTTGAACAAGTCACGGTTATAGTGAAGTCCCAGACCGATGCTGGTTGGAGAATCAAATGCGTAGTAGTTGCCTGCGATGGCAGGGTATTTCGCGATCAGGTTTGCCTCTTGGTTGATGTTATTCTCAGCTGTGGTGAATTCGGAGATCGGAAGCAGTTGCCCTTTGAGGATGGCGGGTAATGCGGATTTGTACTCCATCTGAACGATGTCTGCGAACGGTTCGCCAGCCAGCGCTGTCGTTGTAAATTTGTTCATGTATTCTTCGAATGGTACATTCACGAACTCGATTTTTACGTTGTATTTCTTCTCAACTTCAGCGATTTTATCCAGTCTCGCCTTATCCGATGCGGTCTCCCCCGCTGGCTTCAGATCCCACCAGGCCGCAACCTTGATGACACGTCCACCCAAATCAGGTGCATCGACTGCCACTTCTTCTGTTCCGCCTTCTTTGTCTGTCTCGACGGTTCCCGTGCTATTACCCGAATTCGTTGGTGCATCAGCAGGCGGCTGGGCCGTTCCCCCACCACTGCAAGCGGATACAAAAAGCATTACGGCCAATAACACGAGCGGCAAAACGTTCCATTTTCTAGTCACGATTTTAACAACCTCCCCGAATGTGTATACAAATCATGATCCGGCATAACTCCCTGACTCCCATTTCCCCTAATGAAATTAGATTACCACCACCATTTGTTATTTTAACGTTTGGTTTTGACAAACAAAATTTAACATAGCAAAATGTAAGCGTCAACATTTTTATTGTTAACATTTTCTATTTATTCTGATAAAATGCTGTTATACCGCTTTAAATCCTTATATTACAGCATATTATCCATATACCTTTCTGAGTACCATCCTATTCAAAACAAAAACAAATTCAAATATTTTGTTATTTTATAAAATAACAAAAAGATAATAAATCGTTCAAAAGCCGCCTTTTTCTACCGCAACGTGTCCATCACCAAGGTCAATTTCCGTCGTTATATGTATGAGACACTAACATTTTCACTTCTACAGCCGTTATTAGATTAAGAGAAATACATCATGATATACTAGAAGCAGATTTATTTCGCAATGTAAGGAATACGGCAGAACTACGAGTGTAAGGATGGTATGATGAAGACGAAGGTAACAATTCAGGAAATTGCACATTTTACAGGTCTGTCGAAATTTGCGGTCTCACGAGCTCTGTCCGGAAAATCAGGTGTCAGTGAGCAGACACGGGACGTTATTCTTAAGGCCGCTGGCAAACTTGGATATTTCAAAGATAACAGCATGTTGTCTGGTGATATGTATAGCAGCAATGAACTTCAGGACCCGCAGAACACGCGGTGGAGTGGCACCATTTTGATTTTGTTTCCTAATGTTCGTTATCAGAATCAGGAATCCGTATATTGGGGGCCTGTCTTTAACGGGATATCCTCCAGACTGAACCAGAAAGGCATCAATATTCTTACTCTGACCGAGCCTTCTGCGGATCAACTATTCACGTTGCTGAATCCGGATGCCATTCGTGGCATTATTACGGTGGGTTCCATCTCGACACCTATTTTGCTTGAAATCAAGCGTCTGGGCATTCCCGTCGTCATGGTGGATCATCTGGACCCCGTCTTTCATAGTGACAGTATTTTCACAGACAATTTTGCTTCCATGCGTGATATTATGCTCTATTTGCTGCGCAAGGGATTCAAACGGTTTCAGTTTGTTGGAAATACAAGTGACGCCCACAGCTTCTATGAACGATGGGTCGCCTATACTTCGGTATTAATGGGTCATGGATTGGAGATGAATCAGATCCCCGAACTAAACAGCCCGGATATGGATGATTTTCGCAAGACGTTTACTTCCGTCATTCATGAGGGGAATTTGCCTGAGGTTTTTGTCTGTGCCAATGACTTCTATGCGCTATACACCATCGAGGCTCTGGAGAGCATGGGGATTAGTGTACCCGATCAGTGCGTAGTCACCGGTTTCGATAATGTGTACGACAATATCCCTGTACTTGCTACGGTTAATGTAAACAAGGAGCTGCTTGGTGCGCGTGCGGTCGACCAGATGTTATGGCGAATTGTAAACCCGGAGAGTAATGTAGAGAAAAAGCTGATTCTTGCTGATGTGATGATTCGGGAACAGTACGGAAGACATAGCGGATAAAAGTAAGGTACCGATAGACATCAAAACACCCCCATAACCAGTGTTAGGCTGGCTTGGGGGTATTTGAATTTGGATGCCATCCAAAAATAGTTGATGTTAAAAGTTCATTCTACGTATCTGTCCGGACATCATCCCAATCCTGATCCATATAACAGATCAGCCAGTTCAGCGCACGGTGGCGTTCGTAGGCCACTCCACCATTCAGACCTGCGGGAGGTGTTTGCTCCTTCACACGACTGTCTACACACACCCAGTTGTACCGGTAGATTAGATCCGCTGCATCCAAAATCTCGCTTTTGGAGCGGAACTTTGCCCCTGCTACAAAAGCTTCAACATCGTCACATTGCTGCAAATATCCTACATCTTGTCCTACGTTACAAAGATTTACCGGTGCTCCAAGTTCTTTGACGTAGCCAAGCGCCCATAACATCAAATGATAAGCCTCATATCCCCATGAAAAGGAGATAACCTCCTGATGCTCTGCCCCATGCTGCTCCACAAATCTTCTCTCCACAGGTGAAAAGAATGAAGTCGCATCATACTTGTCGATCACTTCCTGGACCAGCGCTGCTGTATCTTCTGCGCTCTCCCCCGCTCCCAGGCATTCACCTTTGAGAGCTGCAATACAAAGGGCTACCGCGCGCTCTGCAACTTGTTCCACACTACGGATCGTAGTATGCTCATCCCCCGCTCTTGCAGGCAAATGAACATTGAATGGGATTCCTTGCTCGTTTAGAAGCTGCTCCAAGCGCTCTTTGCGCAGCATTGCAGATTCCGACGGGGGTCTGACATCATCCAGAAAACTGGTGTGCGCTGTAACTTGGTAATCCTCCACTTCGGATTCTCCGTTGACATCCAACAGCAGCTGACCTTGCGCGTTCAGCAAGGAGCCACCTCCCCAGAAGATGATTGCATCCAGGGCATCGGCTAGATGCAATAATTCATTAAAGAATTCTTCGGAAATGTCCTCTTCCGTCTCGATCCCAACAACCATATTCAGTGTAGAACATTTAATCAATACCTTTTCTTGCAGTGAAGCATTCTTCCCCTCAATCTGACTCAGAAACCCCAGCATCCCCTGAATCATAGCGGTAAAGTCTTCAGGGTGTGTCTGGCTCGTCATGATATTAAAGCCCTTTGTTTTCTTACTAAATAACTTCTTGCGTGTAACTTGAATATGGGTTTTGTCTTCCTTACGCTCAATTGTATCCTGAGGGTATATGGATTGAATCATTTCAAACAGCTGATCGAGGTCAAACTGCGAGCTGTATATCGCACAATTTCTCATGAGGTTCACCTTCTTCTTTCTATATAAGTTCAACTAATAAATATTTACACTGGCACTCCGATGACAGAACAACCTTCCGATCGCTGTTATCCCCAGATTTTGTTGATTCCCTTCTCCAAAGGGAAAAATCCGGGGATAAAGGCGAGGTCTATGCTTCCGATGCAGCTTTCTTTCAGAAAGCTTTTAGCTTCGCTTCTTCAGGTTATTTCTGTCCTCTCCGTTGTTGTGTAAATGTTGAGTTGAACATATATAACTAGTCCTTATACGGGTCGAATTCATTGCCTCCGGCCATTGCGACACCTACGGGACGCAGGATATGGTTGATTTTCAAGGTATGCGCATGCGCATTCAGCACGTCCTGCAGCTTCTTGTACACAAATGGACTTTCATCCGTTCCTGCACCCCGAAGCTCCACACCATAGGCACGAATCGCCGCTTGCATCTGTTCTTCGCTGATCTCGCCGCCCATGCGTGTGCGCAGCTTGTAATTCATTTTGCCAGCCGCCTGGGTTCGGCTCATAATCCGACCTGCACCATGAACAGTGCTGCGGAAAGACTCGGTATTCTCTTCGCTGTGGATTCCTTCCACGATTACCGAGATATCTCCCATGCTTCCGCCCACAAAACCGAGCTGTCCCGGTGCCAGCGGTGTTGCTCCTTTGCGGACCACCACGACCTCTTCGCCCATATGCTGTTCTTTCCAGGCAAAGTTATGGTGGTTATGAACCGAATACTCTGCGCTCGCCCCGAGAATGCCGAGAACCTGTTCAATCACATAATCACGCCCTGCATACGCATACCGGCCAGCGAGAGTCATTCCGTCCCAATACATATCACCCATTTCACTCTTGAGGTCAAACAGTGTTGGTGGCTGGTCCATCGATTCTCCCGGCGCTTTGCTACTGAATGTACGTCCGGCAGCCAGATTCAGAAAACCACTGGCGACCTTATGGCCAAAGCCGCGACTGCCAAAGTGGTTTGCAATCCATACTTTACCCGTCGCCTCTTCCACAAAAATGTCGACAAAATGATTGCCGCTACCCACTGTTCCCAGCTGATTGCGCGCGAGTGTCTTCAACTTGTGCTGTAGTCCAGGCTCAATGGAATCAAACAGCTTCCAGCTGGCATCCTCAAACAGTTCGTGCTCCACAGGTGTTGGGTTGTTCCGTCCTACACCGAAGGATATGGTTGAGTTAATGTCATCCATAATAACAGCAATCTGGTCCCGGATATCGTCCCACATCAGATTGGTGCGTACAGCCTTGTTGCCGCAGGCAATATCATATCCAACCCCTGACGGACTGATCATGTTCCGGTAGGCAACGACGCCCCCGATGGGTTGTGAATATCCTTTGTGATGGTCCGCCATTAGAGCCACGCCCAATACATCTCCATACTGCGAGCAAGTCACCGCCTGACTTACCGCATTCTCCAGCGGCTCCCCCCAGACTTTAATGTTATCTACGATACGCATGATCCAGTTAACCTCCTGTCTTATACAAACACTTTGTATATATTACCAAAAAATATGCCATATGGGCAGTAAATCACTTCCTGCTGGAGGATACACATTGCCCCCTCCAATTGCATCCCCTCTACCTCTCGCTAAACATTATCATGTAATCTGAGATTGTTTAATTTTATTATATTGTATTTTATACTAAACAAAATGACATATATATATTGCAAAAAGACTCAAATAGTATTATTATGAAGTCCATAGGGAATATTTCCCACATGTACAGAAATCTTTATAAAGGAGAGGTCCAGCATGAAATGGTTCAAAAAAAGCGGCAATCAGGATGAGCGTATCGTCCATCTAAAAGACAAGGTGTACAAGGAAGCTTACATGTTAATCATGTGTATCTGTGGCATCTCCCTCATAATCAAAAGCTTTCTCAATTGGGAAACTTCCTCCATGCTGACGGAATTGATTGTGCTTCTCTCAGGAAGTATCTATTCCGGGGTTCGTTCCGTCATGCTGGGCATTTATTCGGATGAAGTTGAAGTCCATGATCAGACGAGCAAGATCTCATATAACCTGCGCAGTGTAATCACGGGTTTAATTATCGGCCTTTCGATTGCTTTGTTCATGGGCATAAGAAGTTCCGTTTTGTTTGCGGAAACGACATCTGAGAAGTGGTGGTTTTTCTTCCTCGTTTTTATTACTGCACTGCTGCTTTACATTCCGTTCTTTGCGGGATTCAATGTCATCGTTCATCACTTTGCAAACAAGGCGAGTCAAAAAGCAGCGCGTAAAGATCAGTGGGATTCATAGAAAGGTACAAGGGTGAGTGACATGAAAAATATACGATTAAAAGTCGCCCGGGTAGAAAAGGATCTGTCACAGGACGACCTGGCACGGATCGTTGGTGTATCGAGACAAACCATTGGTCTCATCGAACTGGGAAAGTATAACCCGTCCCTCAGCTTATGTATTGCCATATGCAAGGCGCTCTCAAGAACCCTGAATGACTTGTTCTGGGATGAGGGGCAGTAATAAGCCGGATGGTTCCAATACTGAATCATTTAGGATCACATACATGATGAAGGAGGTATTATTTTGACTTATTTCAGGAAAAGAAAAACGGGTGCTGTATTTGCACTGACTACAGCGATACTTGCGAGTTCGCTCTATCCAACAGGGCATGTAGGTGCGGCAGCAGGACCTACCATGGAAATCATACAGGGTCAGGTCACCCAAGTGCAATCCGCCAAAACATCGGATGAGAAAATTTCAGAATGGAACGAATGGGCCAAAGATCATGCGTATCGACTGGACAGCATCCAGCCTGTGAAGACAGGTCAAGAGCCAGATTCCTTTTCGGATCTGAATATGCTGAAGCCTTTGCTGTATGACAAGCGAATTGTATTTCTGGGCGAAAGCTCCCATGGGGTTGCCGAATTTAATCTGGCGAAGACCCGGCTAATCCAGTTTTTGCATCAGGAAATGGGATACAATGTTCTTGCCTTTGAGAGCGGTCTCTCCAACACATCGCTGGCTAATGCCACGATAACACAGCAAAGTCCGGAGCATACAATGAAAAACTCCATCTTTGGTGTCTGGTGGTCTAAGGAAATCACGCCTTTGTTCGATTATCTCAAAGCTAACGCACAAACCGAACAGCCTCTGATCCTGACCGGTTTCGACATGCAGCTGCAATTCCCGTTGTTGGACGGTAACTGGCTGAAGGATCAAAAGCTCGCCAAGCGTCTCGTACAAACGGAACAAAAACTGTCCGAATTCTCCGCAGGAACGGATCTGAAAGCCTACCGCGCTGAGAAAAATGAAATCATCCAGGTATACAAAGATGTCCT
Source organism: Paenibacillus sp. FSL W7-1088 (assembly GCF_037969855.1). Taxonomy (NCBI): domain Bacteria; kingdom Bacillati; phylum Bacillota; class Bacilli; order Caryophanales; family Paenibacillaceae; genus Paenibacillus; species Paenibacillus sp. FSL W7-1088. The sequence goes on along the minus strand of NZ_CP150216.1, from coordinate 1,926,434 downwards.
TCAATCCCTGAAAACCGAAGCGAACCAGACTCATCTGCAAAAAGAATACCCGAACCAACCGAAACTTGCCATGCTGCTGGAGCGAAGCCTCAATGACCGAATTCGTGTCGCGAGGGAATATGTCGATCTTTCGATCCGTTCAATGGCGGAAATGAATGAAGGCAAACTGGAGTCGTTTATTGATTCAATGGAGTGGCGCGATCAGGCGATGCATGACAATCTCATGTGGCTCGCTACCGAAGTATATCCAAACGAAAAGTTCATCGTATGGGGACATAATGATCACATCCGTAAAGCGCAAAGCGAAGTAATGGGGTCCCCCTATCCAATAGCTCTGATGGGAGAAAAACTTTCGAAGGAAATGAAACAATCAAGTTATGTGATTGGATTGTATGCATCCAGCGGTCAAACGGCTGATAATGCCCGCGAACTTCATGTCGTTGAGCCAGCGGAACCCGGCTCCATTGAAGGAATTATGTCAGCGACTAATGCAAAGTACAGCTTCTTGGATATGCGGTATCAGAGCAGAGAAACAGGGAACTCCTGGATGTTCGAACCACGATTTGCATATAGCTGGGGCATATACCCTGAGAGCTTTGTCCCACGCAATCAGTATGATGGCATTCTCATGATTGACGATGTTCATCCACCACAATATATTAGATCCTCCTCTTCCGGTTCCAAAGAACAAACGAAAGAGTAAAAAAAAGAGAGCCTTCTTCTCTTTTTTTTACTCTTTATAACCATCTTTTCACTTCTTAGTGATCTTAAATTTGAACTCCCACGTCGCCGTGTTACCCGAATAGCGGCCCCTGTTCTCCGTCACAACAACCGATAGAGTCTTGTTGATTGATTTGGAAATGGAGGAAACCTTAACATTCATACTTTTGCTTCCCAGATCAGGGATTTTGTCCTGCTCTTCGGCATTCGCTTGTAATTTCAGCGTATCAGTAGGTTTCAGATTCAACGTGACCGACGAGCCCTCCTCCAGACTCTTGCCGTTCACACTTGCCCCTATGGCCCATTCATTACCAACGGAATTGTTCTCCACCAGTTCTGCACTGACAAGCGTCACGGTCACTTTAACCGTTTTGGCAGCGGCATAGGATGTTGGGGAACATACAGCGAATACCAAACTCAGAATCATCAAGACATTAGCCCATTTTTTGAACACGAGAGTGCCTCCCTCATATCAGTTCATTTATTTCAAGACTATGCCTTATTCGCCCTGCTCCTTAAGTAGTCCTTCTACTTATTAGACATTTTCCGTGATATATTGATTAATTAAAATGCTTCCGATAACCCTGAACTTTCTCATCTTTAAAGCCCAGCTTTTCATAAAAAATATGAGCCTCTTTACGCTGATCGCCAGATACCAGAATCATGTATTCACATCCAAGATCTCTCGCAATGTGCTCAATCTGAAGCATAAGCTTCTGACCAATTCCCTGTCTGCGTACCTGATCGGATACAATCACATTCTCCACAACCATGAAGGGATTGCACTGACCTGCCAGATCCATACATTCAATACCCATAACTGATCCGGCAAGTTCACCGTTGTAAAATGCACCGAGTACATGGTAGTGTCCATTTTGCTGGATATAGTGAAACATCTTCTGCATCTGCTGTTCATTAGTCGGTGTACCCATCAATTCGTTGTATAATTGGCTTAGCGCCGGTAAATCCTCAAGTTCGATTGCTTTAATGGTAACCATAATATGCCTCCTGATTTTTCCTATTTCGCATATGTTGTCTTAAGTGAGGTCCTTTTTAAAATAATAATGACTGTGTCCGGTCGGTGCATTCTCGATTGTTGTGATCAATTGGTAGCCATGCTTCTTGTAAAACTCCGGTGCTTGATAGGAGAATGTGTTCAACTGGATGAAGTCACAGGATTTCTCGCGCGCAATACGTTCAACCTCACGCAACAATTGGGAACCATACCCCTGATGCCGTTGTTCAGAATCCACCCAAAGGATATCAATCTCCAGCCAGTTCCAGCACAGTGTACTAAGCACACCTGCAACAATCTCGCCCGACTCATTTTTGATATTGAAATTCAATTCTTCGTAACGATGCCTTAATTCCTCGCTCACATGCGCAGCATTAAATGCGATAAGTTGCTGACGAACATATTCTGAATCCTCTGAAGTACTTGGATTGATATTAATTTGGGTCATCATCTTCTCCCCTTCTCGTTCTTACTTCGTGGTAAATATCTGAATAGGACCTTCCCAGTCAGGCTCTCTAACCTCCTGGTATTTATCATCGGTATAGCGTGCAATGACCTTCCGCCAGAAAATTTGAGCAGGCTCATTCGTCTCCATCTCCGCTACTTTCCATGTTCCGGGAAAAAGATTGAACACATGAATGGCGGCTTGTGCGCCCACTCCCAGCTTTCTGTATTTTTTCATTACAAAAAATTCGGCCATTTGATATATACTTGTTCCCTGTTCACTCTCAATTTCACGAATCAGTGCGAATCCCGCCAATTGTCCTTCTACCCGAAACAAAAAAGGATGTCTGCCCGCTTCTGTCCAATAATGGTCCAGATACACATACTCATATAACCCGTTTTCGTTGACGTCTTCCGGGTCATATTCACTAAAATCGTATTTGTACAATTCCATCAGATTGCGCAAAGTTGATTTATGTTGGTACTCCGCTTGATGAATCGATAGCATGAGATTATTTCCTTCTTTCCAGTTGATCATCGTTTGACGCTGTCACTCGCAGCCTCATTTATTTCTTGCATATTTTAACATAAAGTTATCCCCTACAAAAATAAAAACAACGCACCTTCCATACAGGAAGGCACGTTGATGTAACTTTCTATAGTTCACTTATACTTAATGAAAAATGCTCTACTCTATTTCTCTCAGATCAACGTACACGTGGCCAATGGCAATTCTGCCCAGGGGATCCGTAGCCTTCACCTCAACCCGAATAGGCTCAATACTCGTCCCCAGTGCTCTAACATATAATTTCTGTCCAACCATTCTGACATTTGCCAATTGTGGATCAGGCGAGTCTGCCATAAGGTTGAGGGTTGATCTAGCGTCATCTTCATCCTCAAACATAAAGGACAGATCGATCTCAATCTCATCTCCGTTAACATAGGCGGTATTACCCGCAGGTGCCTCCACCAGCCCAGGAGGAGCATCATCAAAATCATACATGTACACACGTTGCAACAACGTGTGATGCAGTGTAAAATCAGGCTCTTCTCTCAGGGATATGGAGTTGTTATTCACATCCACGTATTGCAGATCAGACAGTTCAGCAATTCCAATGGGTAAATGAACAAGCTCATTACTGTTCACATCAAGTTTCTGTAAGGAATGTAGTCCGCCCACATCCACTAAAGCAAGTCGATTATTCGCGAGATTCAGAGATTCCAGATGATCCAGTCCCGTAACATTGATTTCCGTCAGTTGGTTACCGGATAAATCCAGCGAATTCAAGCGATCGAATCCAGTGGCATCCGCCTTGCTTATTTCGTTTCCGGACAGATCTATTTCAGTTATATTCAACCCCTTGAATATCTCGACTCCTGTCAGATCGGAAATGCCTGCATTCCTCGCATACAATCCCCCGTTCGTCTGAACGAGAGCTTCTGCCAATTCATCTTTGGTCAGCGGATCATCCACATCCTTTTGCAACCAATAAGCAATAGCTCCAGCCAAATGTGGATCAGGAAATTGGCGACTTATCGTATTGGCCTGTACCTTAACCTTAAGTTGTGCCGTAACACTTGCGCCTTGGACGTCGACTGCTTTGATCGTCAGCGTTGTTTCTCCAGCAGCCTGTGGAACAAGTCGAATCACTTTTTCTACCACAGTAGAGGAAACAATGGTTGCATCTCCTGGTATGACACTGAATTGCAATTCATCACCATCTGGATCACTAAAATACGTGGAGACGTTCCAATCCAATGCAGCATGATCTAGTGTAAGTTCCTGATCAGGCAAACCGCCAATAATAACCAGTGGCGCCCTGTTCCCCGTACCTGGATTGGACGGAGTGGAAGGATTCGTCGGTGTCGTTGGTGCAGATCCACCTCCTCCACCCGAACTTCCATTTCCATTCCCTGGCGTCGCCACGGAATTACCGTTTGTGTTTCCTGTACCATTCCCTGCGTTATTGCCGCCTGAAGTTGTACCCTGCACCTCAGTTACCTTTCCTGGCTCATCAGGATTGGATTCCGAATTGGTGCCCCCTTGACTCGCAGCTTCATCAAGCGCTTGAATTACTTCAGTTGCGCGTAATGCGATCACGGCCATTTCCTGTCTGGAAGTAGAACGCTTCGGCGCAAAGTTTCCATTGTCCCCTTTCAAGATTCCCAACTCAACAGCCTGTTGTACACTTGGCAAAGCCCAGGCACTAATGTCGGAAGTATCCTTAAATGACAACTCTTTGGTCAAATTTAATGTTTCATCATATCCCTTAGCCTTCAGAGCACGGATAATCGTCGTTGCCAGCTCTTCCCTTGTTACCAGACCGGCAGGACGAAACGTACCATCCGGATAACCATTCATGATTCCGGCCAATTGGAGAGCATGAATATAGGATCCATTCTCAGCGTTACGATCCAGATCTTTAAATAACAGATCTGGAAGCTGAGCTGACGACAGCACGTTCATTTCCAACAGTTGTGCCAGTGTGTACGCAAGGTCCCCTCTTGTCAACGTTGCGCTCGGGTTGAAATTCCCTGCTTCGTCCGCCAGAATCATCTGTTGGTCAGCAGCTCTTTCAATGGCTTGTCTTGCCCACGGTGCTGCCTGCTGCAAGTCACGAATGCTTACTGCATCGGCCGCTGCACTCACTGTTCCGGGAACAGTAATGACGGATAAAGACAGAAGGGCCGCCAAATAAGGCGAGACCCTACGGTTCTTATTTTTAGAACAAAATTTTTGTTTGGATATACGTGTTGTCATCTCTTAACGTTACCTCCTACATGAACATAACCCTGGAGTCAGCAAAGACTCGTTGCGTTACTTGATTATCTTCATTGTAGGAGAGACTATAGTTGGAAAACAGTCTACAAAAGAGTAGACAGCGTTTCAGCTCATCATAACAATCCCCGCTGCTCAGCAATTTGTACAGCATGAGTGCGACTACTCGCACCCAGCTTCGCGAACACTCGGCGAATGTGTGTATTAACAGTGCCGGGTGAGATACCAAACTCGGCAGCAATCTGTCTGCTGGTCAGGCCCTCAGCGATATAACCGAATATTTTTTGCTCCATTGGGCTGAGTCCCACTTCCTTCGTATCCAGGTTTGCCTCCCCTACAGAGGAGAAGCCCCTTGACCGTTTGTCTCTTGCGAATGCCGATAATAACTGCTTCACATAAGCCATTTTCACACCATCATCCTGTATCGCCTTCGTACGGCGCAAATACAGGTAGTCCTGCAACAACCGCCTAATCTGCTCACCTTCTGCAACGAATGAACGTATATATCCTTCCGGTCCCCCCAACACCAAGGCACGGGATAACGCTGCAACACTGGCATCTGTGAATCCTTGCTTTTGCAGCATGATGGATTCTAGCAGAGCACACTCTACCTGTTCAGTCAACCAATCCCGTTCTTCAGCCTGGTTACGGATTCGTCTCAGTTCCTCTTGTGCAAAATCATACTGCTTAAGGACAATCATCGCACGTATGCGAACCATGGAATGGAAGATCTGATCACAGCTGGTCTCAGTGGCCTTACTGCCTTCGCCTGCTGGTTTAAGCAGAATGGTTTGGGCCGATTCCACGGGACTCACTTCAAGTAAAATTCGCTGTTGATGTGCTTCCAGTGCTGGCTGCCAGTAGTCCATATCCTTCACAGATAACAAACCTGTGACCTGTTGAAGCAGCTTCATGCCTTCCTCAGGTCGACCCAATGTAAGTTCAAGTCTGGCCTTTAGTACATACGCAGGAACGAGCAGCGCAGCCACCTTGATCTGCAAAGCCACTTCAAGTGCTCGATCCGCATAACTTACCGCTTCTGATAACCGATCTTGTTCCATTAAAATTTCACCATATCCGACACCATAGTAGGACGTTACATAGGCATGTTCAGCTAACCAACGTTCCGTAATCGCCCCAAAGCAAGCTTGCCCACGCCGTAAATAGCCATTAACGCCATGAAAGCTCCGTAGGCGCATGCTCTCTCTCCGATCATAATCCATATACTGAAAGGCAATATCATCGGGATATCCCTGATCGATATAGGACACCAAATAATGAGCGAGCCCATCCAAATCTCTGTTCAGATAAGCCATGTAGGCTCGCATCACACAAATGACTTGCAGCAAATACCCGATAATCTCAGGTTCAAGCTGCCCTTGAAGATGCACCCGGATGACGTGATCCAGTTCATCAAGCTGCTTCACCATCTGTCCATAAGGCATTTCGCGCGCGACAAGGAACAGGTAGGACATATATAATTTCGGACGTGCTTTCACGATCTCCAGTGGCAAAACATCGAAGTATCGCCGGAGCGTCCACCACTCTCCCATAATAAAGTGGGCAAACAGCTCTTCCAGCAGTCTGGCTGCATCCTGCATGTGCTGTCCGAGAATATAATGATCCAGTGCTTCAGCGGGATATCCATGCTGCTCATACCAATGTGCAGCATGGGCATGTAATTCATTCACCTGTTCTGTGCCATAACGAGCCAGCTCACGCCTTAGAAATGCAGAGAACAAATGATGATAACGATACCAGTGCCTTTCCCGATCCAGTGGAACAAGGAAGAGATGTTCCTTCTCCAGCTGCCTTAACAAGTGCGGAGCTTCTTGCATATCACTTAATACCTGACACAAACTGCTGTTCATTCTTCTCGTGATCGCTGTCCGGAGCAGAAATTGCTGCATCTCGGGTGACTGACGCTGGAACACTTCTTCAAGCAGGTAATCCGAAATTGTCCTCTCCCCAGGCTGCCCGTGATCTTCACGAGACAGAGAAGTCGATGGACTGATTAAAGAGTCTGCACCCCATGTGTGAGATAAAGCCAGCAGCTTCAATCCGGCAGCCCATCCCTCCGTCTGCTGTACCCAACCACGCGCATCCTCCCCGGCAATATCCAATTGCATGATCTCCTGGCAAAATTCAATGCCCTCCTCTTCCGTAAACGCCAGTTCCTGAAGCGTGAAGTGCTTCAATTCACCTCTCAGACGTAGCTTCTCAAGCTTGAATGGAGGATAGGTACGACTTGACAGTACCAGATGAATGGACAGGGGAAGATTTTCGATAAAGTATTGCATCTGCTCATGAATCTCAGACTGGGTTACTGCATGATAGTCATCCAGAATAAGCAGTGCATGCTGATTGGCGAGGGCAACACGGTTCAACAATAATATTAATGCCGACCTAGGATCTATCGGATACCGTTGCAAAAAGTGTGGCAGGACATCTCCGCAGAGCCCCTCTCTCACTCGATCCAGTGCATGAATAACGTATAGCCAAAACTGAAGTGGGTTCTGATCTTTATCATCCAGGCAGACACTGGCCGCATGTATTGCTTCATTTCTCACCCAGCTGCCTAGAAGTGTGGATTTCCCTGAACCGGCCGGGGCAGTTAACAAAGTGACTTTGGATTGGAACAATTCTTTGCGCTGCAAACTGAGCCGTGGACGGTCCATTGTGTCCGCCGGCAAGGGTGGCAGTTCCAGTTTGGTTGTTAAAATCATAAATTGAAGCCAGTCCCTGTGGAGACCAGCGGTATGTTCCTGTTGCATGAGATCCTCCTGAATCAGCACCATGGTGCCCGTTTTCCGATTCATTGTATGTACATTCAGATACCCTAAGTATACAAGGAACCACGGCCATGCCCCACACATTTTTGAACGGAAGCAATGACAAACAAACCCTGCACATTGAGTGCAGGGTAACATTTGGATGATCGAACCATTATCGGATTGACTCTTCTATTTTCCTGTCTGAAGCAACTTATAGTTCACTACAATATAGTTCAATCCCGATAACAGCGTAACTCCTGCCGCAAGCCACAATAAAATCACATCAACTCGCACATCGGTCAACAAACTGAACGGAACATTATTCAATAACACAGCAATGATGGCTGCCACCTGCAGCACCATTTTGAGCTTGCCATACCGGTCGGCCGCAAGTGCGATCCCCTGTTCACTCGCAATCATGCGCAGCGCCGTAATGACAATTTCACGTCCAATGATGATCACAGCAATCCATGAACCGATCAGATTCTCCTGAACCATCATAATCAGCGCAACCGAAATCAATAGTTTATCTGCCAGTGGATCAAGCAATTTCCCCAGATTGGTGATCTGATTATATTTTCGCGCCACATACCCATCCAATTTATCCGTACCCGCAGCCAGTGCAAAAATAATAACACCAATCACCAGCCCATGCTGATCCAGAAAACGAATAAGTTCACTCGACTCCTGTATCCATGACGGCAACGGGATGAAGCACAACATAAACAAAGGAATCAATGCCATTCTCGCCAGGGTAATTTTGTTAGCCAGGTTCATGGAAAACCTCCCTCTACTTCACTCCAGTATGTTGTGATTTCTCCACCGTTGAGCCATCCTCCTTTTTTTCACAAAAAAAGAAAGGGCAGACTGTATATCATACAGTTACCCCTTCTTCTGAATTCTTTACTGTATTCCTTTGTTGCTCATCCTCTGATCTATAATGATTCTTTTATCACTCGCTTGTAATACCATATGGACAACAGGCCGAAGATGGAATACAACAACGTATACACAATCATGACGATTACAGTAGGTGTGACAAGTTCGGTGCCAAAGAAGAACCAGCCTGATTTCACGGCAAAATAACTATGGCTTAGTCCCACGACAAGTGGAATGCCGAAATTAAACAACTGCTTGTACTGAATTCCGCGTAACAAATTGCCTTGCGTAAATCCAAGTTTGCGCAGAATGGTATAGTTTGATTTCTCTTCTTCGCTCTCATTCATTTGTTTGAAATAGAGGATACACCCGGATGTAATCAAGAAAGTCAGTCCCAGGAAACCAACAATGAACATGATTAGGCCCATACTGGTACGTTGATTATTTCTGAATTCAATCTGGGAGAAGCTTGGAGCTTCCAATTTCAGATCTGCAAAAATGGCATACGCATTCTCGTCTTGACTTGAATCTGTAATTTGCACACCGTAATAATCTGTCCTTTCCACCTCCTGAATTTTCGGATCAAGATCCTGCGCAAGCTCCGCATAAACCGATTCATCCACAACCGCTACTGGCGTACCTTTGTTGTAATATACGGGAAGCACGCCCTGTTTGGAGGTTCCAATCAATTGCTGGTCAATCGTTTTCTTCAACCCGTGCAGAACAATGGGACCTTCCTCCCGAATGGAAAAGAACTGCTGAATCACATTGCCGTATCCCATGAAAACGACTTCTCCTGGTTTCAGATCAATGTTATCTACCATACTGTCACTTACTACACTGCTGAACAACAGCTCTTCCATTGTGGAGTCATTCATCACCTTGTGTGCGTCAATTTCAATATACAGAGGTTGTCTGTGTTTCTCTTCATATGGAATCTGTTTGTTATCCAACTCAGCTACAAAACGATTTTTCACATCAACCTGGGCAAATGAAAAATCTTCTGGCAGACTTTCCTTGGCCTGAGCCTCTGCCGAATAATAGGAAATGTAACTGAGCGACAACATACCTATGGCGAGTGCCGATACAGTAGTAATAATGGTCAGCAGCAAGGCATTCGACTTCATGCGAAACATGATGGAGGATAACGACAATACCTCGTTAATGGAGAGGTAACCTTTTTTGCTTTTGCGAATCATATTAAAAATAAAACTGACGGAACCTTTATAGAATAGATATGTCCCCAGAATGACCGAGAACAAAATCAAAATCATGGTGTACATTAACTGCTGCATATCCAATTTCTCGACGCTGAACAGCCGTGCAGACAGGATGTAACCGAACACGATCAGAGCAATACCCAAGATGCCCATCAGAATCTGCCCCACAGATAACTTCTTTACCTGCTGCTCTGTTGTAGAAGACACCCGAAAGAGTGATAGAATACTCTGGGCTCGGATAAACGTGTAATTCATCAACATGATAAGCAGATACATGACAGCAAAGACAATCAGCGTTTGCACTAGCGCCATCGGTGAGAAGTATAGCTTCGTGATCGCATCAACGCCAATAATTTTGAACAAAATCATCAATATCAGCTTGGAACCCAGAAACCCAATTAGAATACCGATTACCATAGAACCAAAGTAGAGAATGCAATTTTCCGCACTCAAGATGCCAAATATTCTCCCCTTCGTCAGTCCGATTAGCTGAAACAAACCGATCTCCTTACCGCGTCGCTTGATAAAGATCGTATTGGCATAGAGCAGAAAAATGCCCACAATAACAATCAGTAACACGGAGGATGCGCCGATCGCAGCCGCTCCTTTCGTTGATTCAGCAACCTCATCCATGGAGGGATCATACTGTAAGGTCACAAAGGAAAAATACAGGGCCACACTAAAAATCAGGGCAAAGACATAAAGATAATAATTTTTCAGGTTTTTCCTCAGATTGCGAAAGATGATGTAGTTCAGGCTCATGGCTGCACACCACCCAACACGCCCTGAGTTTTGATAATATCGTTGAAGAAAGTTTGTCGGGACTCGTCTCCTTTATTTAATTGGGTGTAGATCTGACCGTCCCGGATGAAAATCACCCTGCTGCAATAACTTGCGGCAAACGGATCATGTGTAACCATAATAATCGTAGCCTGATGCTTCCTGTTCATATCACTCATTTTGCCAAGCAGGTCCGAAGCCGATTTGGAATCGAGTGCACCCGTCGGCTCGTCAGCGAAAATAATGCTCGGATCATGCACAAACGCACGGGCGGCTGAAGTTCGCTGTTTCTGTCCACCCGAGATTTCGGATGGATATTTGTCTTTCAGCTCATATATGCCCAGCTCACGGGCGATTTGTTCGAACTTCAGGTGTGCCTCATGCTTCGGAATACTCGTAATCGAGAGCGGCAGCAATACATTTTCCTTCACCGTGAGGGTATCCAGCAAATTATATTCCTGAAAAATAAAACCGAGATAGTCTTTGCGGAACTCAGCCAGCCGTTTCTCCTTCATACCGGTAAACTCCTGGCCTTCGATTTCAATTGTGCCCTGACTCACCCGATCGATCGAAGAAAGAACATTCAGCAGCGTCGTTTTCCCCGAACCCGAGGGCCCCATAATCCCAACAAATTCGCCTTTACTTACCCCGAGATCAATCCCCTTGAGGACTTCCTGTTTATTTAATTTGTTGCCATAGACTTTATGAATTTTTTTGGCTTCCAGTATCAACATATCCCACTCACTCCTCTTTGGTATATCTTTATCATAGGCTGGATGCTCCAATTAATCGTGCGATTCACCGAACAAAACTAAAAAGCATGTGACAATGTTGTCACACGCCTGCTAGGTGGATCATGTCATTTTTTCTCGGGAAGGTTAGCTTGACACTAGTGCCCTCTCCGGGAGCAGACTGTACTTTAACGTCTATACGAAGTGCTTGTGCCACCTGTCGGGTCAAATACAAGCCCATTCCCGTTGCCGTTCCTTCCAGTCTACCCTGAGTTGAAGTGAAGCCTTTATCAAAGATACGTGGTAAATCCTGCGCTTCGATCCCTCGTCCATAATCCTGAATGGTCAATATAATGTGCCCATCCTGTTCCTTGCTTTCAATGACAATGTCAGAGGAATGACTATATTTCACCGCATTGCTAAGCAGCTGCCGTATGATAAAACCTAACCATTTGCTGTCGGTCAGCACCTTTGTCACATCTAATGACACGTCGAAGCCAATCCGTTTGGATATACACCATGACTTCAAAGCTCTAATCTCGCCGTTCAAAATCGGTTCAAGCTCTGTCTCTTCCACAAACAAATCATTATGCATAAATGGAATACGCTTCTGGTGAAGCTGCTGATCGAGCAGTTGGTGAATTCGCAGCCATTCATACGTCATCTGACCCTGCAGCTTGTCATCATGCATTCGCTCAATCATTAATTGCAGCGCGGTTAAGGGCGTCTTCACCTCATGAATCCAGGACAGTATCTCATCCTTTTCTTGCTCCAGCAAAATAAAATGAGATGAGGACTCCTTCCGATAACGTTCGGTCTGGGAAGTCACGGCATCGTGCACAATCCGTTCATAAGGACTTTCAGCGATATCCAAATCCCCTGGATCATAGGTATGATCCCAGGCAGTTAATCTTTTGTAGAAACGAGTCTCTCTTGGATATCTCGCCCAGATAAAAACGATGCATACCACCACATTCAGCACGACGATATATGATACGGATCGGAATGGAATGGATGTGTCGATATAGGCTACAAATAAAAAGATGAGCTGCATGCTTATAAGCAACACTAACCAGCTTAGCTTTTCCCGTATGTACTTACCAATCATGTTTCCGCCTCTTCTGTTGCCATGTAGCCCTGACCAACTTTCGTTTCGATATAGCCATCCAGATTTAGCGGCTCCAACTTCTTGCGAAGGCGATTCACGTTGACCGTGAGTGTGTTGTCACTCACAAAATGTTCATGATCCCACAGACTGCGAATCAGGTCTTCCCGGGTCACAATCTGATTTTTGTGCTCCACTAGCACTTTGAGAATGAACATTTCATTTTTGGTCAAAAGGACAGATTCATTGTTATAGGTAAGTGTATTTTTCACATATTCAATGGTAGCCCCACGCCATGTGCGCAGCTCAATCCGCTCTGTATTGTAGTTATATACCCTACGCAGGATCGCCTGGATCTTGGCAATCAGCACATCGAAATGGAAGGGCTTCTGGATAAAATCATCTGCGCCCAGATGCATCGACATGACCATATCCGTAGGATGATCACGTGAGGACAAAAAGATAATCGGCACATTGGAATGGGCTCGGATCATGCGACACCAATGAAATCCGTCATACTGAGGAAGCTGGATATCAATAATGACCAACTGTGGCTGAATGGCACTGTATTCCTGCATCACTTTGCCAAAATCCTGCACGCCATACACGTCATACGACCACTGGGATAACCGTTCTTTGATTTCACTGAATAACGATTCATCGTCTTCAATCAGCATAATTTTAAACATATATCTTCACCACGTTTCTGTTCTTCTTGGGCAATGCCCGAAGCATATTGTTTGACAATCTACGAGGGACCGTTCCAGATACGGATCGTTCTTCCGATCGCAGTTGTCCCTAAATTTCCTTTATTAAATTTATTAAATGTAGAAATTAGGTGACAAAGGCGAACGCTACCGCTTCTTCAGAATCGATTCCGTCTCTTCCACTCCTGCCGCTATTAATAGATCAATACAAATTTCGAGGCAAAGTAAATCCATAATCTCTAACCAATTTAGATGAATCTAAACGTTTATAACTGTTAATCTATTATCCCTCCATAGTATGGAGGACCTTGCTTGGATCACTGATTTCTTCCATCCGTTCGATTAATTGCTTTGCGACATCGTGTGGCGATCTTAATTGGCCTGCTTCATAGACCTGACCGAATACCTCAGACAGTGCAAATTCCTCTGCACTTTTGCCTCTTGCCACAGCCTGTAGCTCAGTATCTACCATCCCTGGATCGAATGCAATCACTTCAACGGGATTGGGTTGCCCGGATTGTTCCATCGCTACGCACTGGGTGAACATGTTTATTCCAGCTTTGGAGGCACAGTAAGATGCCATTGAAGGTGCCGGATAACTGCCTGACCCGGACGATACATTGACTATTTTTCTGCGTGTGGTCAGGTGGTTGGTATGTTGTATAAAAGATGAAGTCAGAATCATAGGCGCTGCCAAACTGATGTTCAGATTAAGACTGATCTCCTCTGCACTGCACCGATCTATCGATTTCAACGGTTCCAGCATCGCTGCATTGTTTATGAGCCCAATGAATTCAACTTCTTGCAAAGATATCTGTTTCAAAATGTGTGAGACAAGCTCTTCGATACCACTAAGGTCACCAAGATCGTACTGAAAATGCTTATAACGATCAGTCGCTTCCTTCATGTCAGCTGTTCCGCGTGCAATGCCGTAGACGTAATCTCCTTTTTCCACTAACAATTCTGCGAGTTGCTTACCGATCCCCTTGGACGTACCTGTAATGATAAAGTGCCTGTTTCCCATGTACTTTAACACCCTTTCTGTTACGCATTTTGGTTAGAAACATCTTATTATGTATGGATTGGTTTTCTCCACAACGTCACCCATAGAATGGGCAAGCCAAAACAATCTTCATCCTGATCCATCTCCTTCATCGGTCCCAACTCCACGCATTCAAATGGATCTTCAAGCAAATAGCGAAGCTTTTCCTCCGTAAAAGCCAGACCACCTTTCATCGACTTCTCACGGTATACCTCCCAATCGTCCATAACGCTCTCCGGTCCACCCTGACCGCCAAATCCTGGAGCAAAGCAGGTCATTCCAAAATACCCTCCAGGTTTAAGTGCTTTCTGAATCATCTGTATGTAGGGAATTCGCTGATGTGGCAGCAGGTGGTGAAGACATCCCGAATCATAGACCAGATCGTACTCTTCCTGTGGCGTGAGTTCAAATGCTGATTTGCATTCGAAATTCACCTCAAGCTTTTCTTCCGCTGCTCTTTCCTTGGCCCAGGCAATGGCTGCCTCCGAGAGATCATAAGCATCTACCTTATAACCCTGACGTGTTAGATATATTGCATTTCTTCCCGGGCCACAACCTAGCTCCAATGCTTTACGCCCAGGTAATATCCCTGAGTTCACATGTGCTACCAGATTTTCATCCGGCTTGTTTGGAAAAAAGGGAATCGGTCGGTCCCGATCTTCATAGAACGGTTCCCAAAATTGCTTCGCTGATCTGAATTCTGCGTCAAGCATGTCATATAGATCCTGGACATTTTTAATCGTCTTCTCCATAGCCACATTCCTCCTCGAATTCATACAAAATATCCTGTACATTCCCTCTTATGAATCGATCTCTTTCCCTTTAAATCACCCGATTTATCACGGTTTCTACGCTAAATCAACTACCCTCTATTATAACATTTCCAACCAATCCAACTCTATTTTTCTTGTATGATTCCGAGCCAAAAATGGTCTATTTACATGTAAAAAACGACGTTTAGAAGAAAGTACCTCCCTGTCTTCTCAACATCGTTTTAATCCTTTTTGTTCAGGATTCGATCAGCTTAACTTCTTCGTTAGATGAGCACCACATCGTCATCGATAATCGTTTCATCGCCCCACTTTAGATAACGATCATGCTTGTGAATACCAAGACCATCCGGTATATATCCACGACGGGCATACAGAATTTGAGCTTTGCCATAATCGGAAAACACCCCGACACCAATCCCCGCAGTATCGGTTCTCTCCTGAATAACTTCTTCTGCCCGGTCCATCAAACGTGATCCAATTCCCTGACGCTGATACTTAATCAGTACATTGAAATCATTAATTTCCGGAATACCCTGTTCCTTGAACGACGGGTAATATGAATTCCACAATACATTTACGTAACCGGCAAAAGCACCAGCAAGCTCCGCTACCAGAGTCACCCGCTCACCATTCTGCTGTTCTGCAAGATATTGAATATACTGCTCTGCCGATTTCGCCCAACCCTGTTCCTGAAAAGCCTGCGAAATTACGACCGGATCGCTCTCATCCAAAAGTCTGATATGTATATTCATCGATGTAATCTCCTTAATATTATTAGATATTTAAATGTTATTTTCACAAAAAGTCAGATCCACGAAGTGTTCGTGTGTCCCTTTGGCAGAATACATCCTCCACTGCTGCAAAAAAGTATAAAACATGTCCCCAAAACTCATACCCTCTGGCAATATATCCACCATTTTTATCGCATCAATTTCCGAATTAGGTTCCATCGATACAGCACGGAATTCCATAATATTCGCATAATAGACCAAGCCGAATTTTCCGTTCATTTCATAGATTCCGAAGGGTTCAAGCATGAACTTCATTGCCCCTGTCTCTTCATACAGTTCTCTTCCAGCAGCTGTAAGAACAGACTCGCCAGCTTCACGATTACCTCCTGGGAATTCCCAGCCTTGGCGTTTAAGGTTATGAATAATGACGTATTTCTCCTGAAACTGAGTAACCATGATGACAAACTGAATCTCTTGTTCCAATTCATGAAATTCACTTAGTTCCAGCCACTGTTGCCCTATCATCAGTAATTACACCTCACATATTTCACCCCTAGATTTCCAACCTGCTTCTAAGCGAGGTAATATGGGCAACGTGGTGTCTGCCATGCCATGCATATACGCCCAAATTGTAGTCCAGTCTGGTCGTTTCTTTGGATGCGGGATGATAAAAGGTTTTGGCATAGTCTACATCTGTTAATGTGTTCAGTAGCGCTACCCAACGACGGTGCAGCGCATCCAGGATTTGCAGAGAAAACTCGACATCCAGTTCCCGCGAATCACTCAGTTCAGCCCATCTTTCCTCGTAATAGGGTCTTATCGTAGGGTTATCCTCCGTCAGTGCCAGCTTGAAACGAACCATGCAATTCATATGGCTATCTGCCATATGGTGTATGACCTGCTTGAGCATCCAGCCACCTTCCCGGTAGGGCAGCCTCAATTGATCTTCACTCAGTCCTTTAACCGCTTCACGGGCACGCTCCGGCAACTCCGCAATATCCTGAATCCACTGCTTCCGCTGCTCTGGTGTGACCTCGCCTGTATGTTCAAATGATCCAATCGGGTATCTCAAATCCATCGATCATTCCTCCTTGTTTAAATGGTTTATATATACACATTGCCCTCCTATGGGGCATACTCCATCAGCCAGCAGTCTCTCATCTGTCCTTCGTGCAGCTCATGTTCTGGTAGAAGTCTGACCTTCCTGAAACCACACTTCTCGTAACAAGCTATGGCACGATCGTTCCACGTTTGCGGGTCCATGACCACTTTCCTGGCCTGCCTCTCGTTGACCAGATAAGCCAACATGGATTGTACTAGTTGTGTGCCAATACCACGGTTCCAGTAATCCACCTCTCCAATAAACTGATCTGTTCCATAGATGATTTCATCTATGTCACCATAACCATACTCATTCCGTTCTTCCTCCTCCAGTTCATAGAACTGGATATAGCCGATCGGTTTACCTTCGTGTTCAACCATACAACGATGTGCCGTATCCTCTTGACTATAAAAGTGCTCTCTGACCAAATTCAGATCATGCGGCTGATCACGGCCTTCATAATATTGAAGTACTACTGGGTCAGACAACCATTGAACAAGGAGCTGTTCATCCTTTTCATCCAGTAAACGCACCGTAATCTCATTCCATTGATAGATTAGCTTCATTCCAAATACTCCTTAATGATCTCCAGAGGCTCTCCTGAGACCCAGCTCAGGTCCTTCCCCAATAATTTTTCCTGATGAACATAATAGATCATCGGTTGCCGAATCAGTTCTGCCTCCTCACCCAAAGGATGAATAGTAAAACGCATCTTGTACGTGCCCACCGCATCAGGTATGGAGAACCCTGCAAATTCAGTTATCGCTGTTGATGACTGCCCCTGTAACGCTTGACGAAAAATTTCTTCCATTGCACCTGTGCTGCCGACGGAGGTAGGTCGAATAAATCGGTTGTCCTTTTTGTCATCAAAAGATATTGAACCCCAGCCAGGTACAAGGGGATAGACGGTGTGCTGACCCTTGTCTTCTTTTGTGCGTATAATGGTTAATTGCACCTCGTATTCATCCGCAGCTGTCTGCCGAATCGTGCCCTTCATGTTAACATCCTGCGCTGTAACGCTTGGAGCCAAATTATTATATACAATGAAAGCTGCTACAATAATAATTGCAATACCCGTTATCCAAAATATCGTACTTCTACGCATGTATTTAACCCCCAAGCTGATTAACCGTAAGTCTGAAGTAACTCGCTCTCCATTAGTATATGTGTAACGCTGTCCAGTTCCGGAGAAGCAGACCAATCACTATGTGTATTCAAACCATATTTAATCGTATGGATAACGCTATTGGCTGACATATATAAATTATGGTGTACTCCCGGTTCCACAATGATGTGATCTCCTTCGCACATAACTCTGATTTCAAGCATTTGATCATTCGTAAATTTTGCATAAGCGATCCAACCGGACTGCACAACATAGAATTCGGTTATATGGTTATGAAAATGGCTATTTTGCCATGCTCCCTGAGATGAAGCTACCGTTCTACAATAATAACTGCCATCCTCTGAAACCATTTTGTATTTCCGTTCCCCATTAGCCATCTGCTCGAAGGTGGTAATCACGTTGTCCGGCCCTAGATTTCGTTCTAAAGTTTCTCTATCCAAACCATTACACCTCCTGATCTGAAATACGAAGGTAGCATTCAAACTCTATAATCTTCCTTTAACGCCTTACGGCCTTCCAGATATATTTGTGCTCACGCACAGCAAGTCTCCCATCAATCAGATTTTCCTTCAGCTTAACTTGAAGCTGTTCATGGTACTCAAGCCGTGTGTAATCCGGGTTGCCAGGGATATCGGAAAGAAAGATAGCGAACTCTTTTTCATCAGGGAAAACCATTAAAGCCTCGTTGAATTCCTCAATCTCAATGTTTTCATACTGATTCATGTGCAGCCTTTCTTGTACCTTGCTTACATCGGTATGAATGCCAAAGATCACGCCACCCTTTCGCAGCAATCGCCCATGTTCAATAATGGACGTAGGTCCTCTGCGGTCATAGATCAGGTCGAACTGTTCGTCTTCGAAAGGCAATTCTGTTTTGGTTGTAGCGTAGACAAATTCAATATTTCCAACGTCACTGGCCTCAAGCCCAGCTTGAGCGATACGCAGCAGCTCCTTCGAATTGTCAAAACCCGTAATATGATCGGTATAGGCCGACATTTTTAATGTGAATTCACCATGACCACAACCCGCATCGAGCACGGATTTATGCTGAGGCAGCAACTGCATCAAACGCGCTTCAAATACATCTTCTGCTGAATTGCCCTCCCAGGTAAATACAGACCTACCCGTGTATCCTCCGTTACGCCGTGCAATCATGTCATACCATTCCATGCCCAATAGATATCCCCCCAGAAGAAAATCCCATATTAAACAACATTCGACACAGACAAGTCGATTTCCCTGTACATAAGTTAACTTTTTTCTCACTAAAAAAGTTCAATCTATTCACATCTTGTGCTTGTTAAAATTTGAAACGCTTCTCTCGTAGGCGCCGTATTAAGCTCGAAGTCGTATTTTTCAACTTGGATAAACCAATAAGATGTGGAGGTTAAATGAATGTCTTTTTTTAAGAAAATGTTAGCCAGTGTAGGTGTTGGAGCAGCCAAAGTAAATACAGAATTACATACACCTCAGGTTACGCCTGGAGGCGTCATCTCTGGGATCGTGTACATCGAGGGTGGAGACGTGGAACAGAATGTAGACCGAATCTACCTTACGATCAAAACCCACTACATACGGGAGTACAATGATCGAAAAGTAAATGAAACTGCCGTTGTAGCCAAATACTTGCTTACCGAAGGTTTTATATTACAGGCTGGCGCCAAACTGGAGAAATCCTTCTCATTTGATCTACCAGAAAATCTTCCAATTACACTGCATCGTGCAGAGGTGTGGGTTGAAACTGGCCTCGATATATCAAGCGCCATGGACCCCTCAGACCGGGACAGACTCCATGTCGTTCCTACAAAAGATATGAACACTGTGCTTGATGCGATTGATCTCCTCGGTTTCAAGCTGCGTGAAGTGACCAACGACTATGCTCCAAAGCTTGGTGGTAATCTTCCATTTGTACAGGAATTTGAATTCGTGCCAACGAGCAAATTCCGTGGTTATTTGGATGAGCTGGAAGTACTATTCTACCCGATGGGAGATTCACTGGAACTGTTGCTTCAGATCGACCGCCGCGCACGTGGACTTGGTGGCATTTTCTCGGAGGCGATGGGGACGGATGAGAGCTTTGTCCGACTGCATCTCTACGAGAGACACCTTGCACGGGGTGCGCAGTCAGTTGCCCAAGGTCTGGAAGAAGTCATTTCCAAGCATTTATAATCTATTAAAAATAGCCAAAAAAACAGTTCTCCTACCAACTTTCATTGGTGTAGAACTGTTTTTTGGCTATGTTTTTCTTTTATTAATAAACAAGTCCAACCTCAGGAACGCTTTGTCCAGCGCTGTATCCCCGATCGAAGTCCATAATATGCAGCAGCAAGCAAAAGAAATCCAACGGCAGCGATCAGAATCGAAGTAGTATCCCAACGGGCAATGGTGCCAAAAGCAACCTTGGACTGCAACAATGTGACGGATGAATCGGTGTTCATCATTTCAGGTGTATGATTCAGCGTCATTAACATGCCTTGAACGACATTCCAAGCCATAAAACCCAGTGTGAATAGCAAAGTTACCAGCAGGGATTCCACACCTAATCGTTTGTTGATCCTCATGATTTTGCCTCCTCAATTACGGTTTGATAACACTTTGGAAGTTATAACATTCACCACATCATCTGTTGTTTGGTCATCCGTTTGAATGTACTCTTCAAAGCGTGCTCCATGGAATGCTTCGACACACTTAACCGCTTGTTTAAAAGTCCATCAGGCTTATCCCCTTGCTCCAACAATATCTCATGTAATGTTTCCATAGATGTCATCAGGGTAAAATGAAAAAGGTCAGTATCTAGCTCTTTCAGACCCCGATGGATGTAACTGAACTGCTCATGTAACCAATCTCTTCAGGATCGTAGATCATGCTGTTCGGAATTAGCGGCTGCAGCTTGGTTGCAGCAGAGGTTTTACCCGGGCCAAATGCCCCATTAATCGTCACAATCATAGTGACGCTCTCCTGCGTGTCAGATTCAATTAGACAAGAGGTGCTGCAACTCCTGTTTCAGTCGATCTTTGTTCGTATCCACATATTGATAAAGGAGTTCAAACACCTCTTCATTATCCGATTGCATGCTTAAATTACCCGCTTCCAGCTCCACCCGTTGCAAAACTTCATGGATCTGTTGTCCATGCGTATTCAGGGTCGTCGTTACATCCTGTTCAGAGAGTGCATTCACATTCTCTCTTAATTGCTCAGGTGTTACACCACTTTCGAATAACATATGCTGGATGTTCTTCAGAATCTCTGCATCTGCATCATTGCCTATGCGCTGCATTGCTTCCATCGTTTCACCCAGAAACTGCCCACTCGCATTTTCAAGAAAACCAGTCATTCCACTCATGGATAGCTCTGTATCCAGATCTATGATCAGGATGGTATCTCGCAATACCTGTGGAAGTTCAGGTCCACACTCCCGAATGGTCGCAAATTCCGCGCGATACAGATCCATGGCAACACTCCCCACCACTTCCTCACCCGACATGCTGTCAAACTGATCCAAGGGTAATAATTGCTGCAATTCTTTCTGTAATTTGTTCATCTCTCTGCCTCCTGTATCTCTCTATCTATAAGTTCAACTAATGAATATTTACACGATCACTCCGTTGACAGAGCAACCTTCCGATCACTGTTATCCCCAAATTTTTTTGACGCCCATACATCATAGCAGAATATATTATATAAGTTTATCTGATGAAAGTTTGCATCTATTCACTTCCACGCACACTTTACACGGAATATGGATAAAGTTAACCTGCACTTGACCTTTGGAACATGATCCGCTGTTATGATCTTGTCATCAAGAGTCTTGGGAGGGGTTAAGATGCGCCTGGCCTTGTTCACCGACACCTATGTTCCGGAAACCAATGGTGTTGCCGGTACGCTGCACCGCTTGAGTAATCACTTGAACTGCAAAGGCATTGAGCATCTGCTATTCACACCGCAGTCTGTTATTGAAGGCAACGATGCCGCTCCGGTCCGTTCGGTGACTAACATCCCCTTTTTCCTCTATCCGGAATGTCGTATTGCCTTACCTAATCGAGCAGCCATTCATCGGGAGCTACAGTCCTTTCAACCAGATCTGCTGCATATCGCCACTCCATTCAATATGGGTCTTTTCGGTCTCAGGTATGCGCTCAAGCATCAGCTTCCACATGTTATCTCCTACCACACTCACTTCGATCGGTACCTCGAATACTACAGGTTGAAAAGCGTCATTCCCCTTTACTGGAAGTACATCCAATGGTTCCACCGGGCCTGTGATGCAACACTAACACCGTCTCAGGAGACCTTACACTCATTGCAATTAAAAGGTATTCAACGTCTGAAGTTATGGTCCCGAGGAATCAATTGCAGCCTGTATTCTCCTGATAAACGAAGCACCGATATCCGTACTCGCTACAACATAACGGCTCCTCTAATTTTACTCTACGTTGGACGTATTGCCCCGGAAAAAGATATCGCTACCCTCACCCTTGCCATGCAGCAGTTGCCAGGACCTATGCAATCCCGTGTACACTGGATCATTGTAGGCGATGGGCCATTACTTCCCAAAATGCGTATGCAATCCCCACCCAATGTCACCTTTACGGGGTATCTGCATGGGGAAGAGCTTGCTGCTATGTATGCTTCGGCAGATCTCTTTGTGTTTCCTTCCTCAACAGAAACATTTGGCAATGTGGTTCTGGAAGCGATGGCTTCTGGATTGCCGGTGCTCGCTGCGAATGGTGGCGGTGTAAAAGACTTGGTCACACATCATCGAAGCGGTGTTCTGTTCGAGCCGGGTAATGCGGATGCATTGATTCGGGAGATATGCCTCTGGGGAGATCATCTGGATCAACTGAGGAATATGGGCCTTGAAGGCCGAAAACTTGCTGAGCAGCGTTCGTGGGATCATATTTTTGACAGGTTGGTCGGAGATTATGAGGAAGCCATTGAGAATCGGAGAAGACGCACGAAAGATCGAATCATTACAGCTTGATTTTCATTAATTAACCGAATTGAATTGAATAACAGAAAATCACTGCCGCTCCAACAGCCACCTGTTGAAGTTTGGATATTTATATCCTTCCTCCTTCCAATGAGGAAATTTATATGCAATACGAGGTATTAAAAAAGAGCGGGGATGGTTAATATCCTCGCTCTTTATAACAATCGCCTACAGACGGTTAAACGTTTTGAATGGCTTATTTAATCAAAACTAGGTCCCTTTCCAGGTCAAGACGTCTAACATTACACAATGGGTTCAAAGGATATCGTGTCTTGCATAATACTCCATTCTACCCTCGGTTTTGCCGCTATCCCTTCTCCATTCAGGACATTCCCGATCCATATCTCGTCGGTCTCCTGATTCTGCAAAAAGTGCCGGATCGCAGCTTTAATCAGAATAGATGTATGTAAATCCAGCAGCTCATCCAAAGGAACCCAAAATAACTCCCCTTCATCTGATGGAATAAAGGCCCGATGCGTCGTCTCACCAAAATATACAAACTGCTGCCGAACTTCACCGTCGCTATACTGCATCAAAACATATCGAAGACGGAAATTTTCAATTTCCGCTTGCTTGAACCCCGTCTCTTCTTCAATCTCCCGGTAACTGGCGGTCATTGGTGTATTAAGCTCGCCGTGCTCCAAATGCCCGCCAATACCACCCCAGAACTCAAAATCGAACAGCCTGCTGCCTGCCTTCTTCATCATCAACATGTCGTTGCCATTACTCAAAAATGCCGTAGCCATTTGTCTGATCTCCATGTGCACCTACCTCACTGTTCTGTTATGTAATATTGTGTGGTTTGAATCTAATCTGACGATCTTTTCTAGAGTAGGCCTTTTAATTCACCAAGATGCTCAATAGCATGCAATGGTTTGGTTGTAATACTGTCCTGCCAAGGCTGATTGACCTTCATCCAGATCGTGCTCATACCTACTTTTGCCGCTCCTTCAACATCATTGACAGGATGGTCCCCAATGTAGATACACTGCTCGGGAGAGAGGTTGAAATGATCCAATGCCAATTTGAAAATACGAGGATCGGGCTTTTTGACCCCAGCCTCTTCCGAAACGATAATATGATCAAAATCATCCCGGATGCCGAGTTGATCAATTTTTCCGTACTGGATCTCAGTTTTACCATTGGTAATTAAACCTGTTTTATATTTTCCTCTTAGATGCTGAACCACTTCTCGCGCCTGCTGCATCAGAACAGCACTTTTCACATACTCTCTACCATAGAACTCCATAAGCTCCGCGTGAGGCGGATTCTCAGCCCAAGGTAATTCATGGAGCAGCTCGTTGAACAACACATCCTTGTCCTTGTAACCGTCCTCATCCAGCTCAATAATTCGTTTAAGAATATCATCCGTAGTTTCAAGATGGGCAAAATAAGTGTTGATCAAGCTCTGGCCGAAGCCTTCAAAGGTACTTGTTCTGTTGAGAATCGTATTGTCTAGATCAAAAATAATCGCTTTAATATGATCCATCGTCATGCTCCTCCTGTCTGGTCTGTAAAACGTTATTTCCTCAATAGTTGCTCCAGTTTCCGATTGGTTTCGGCCTGCTCTCGAATTAACCGTTTCGTATTAATATCTATGCTGATGAGTGTGACCGTCATAATAATTACACAAATGATCCCAATAAACGCCATAATATCTACTCACCTCTAACGTAATGTTTATTGTATTCTGTTAGCTGCGACTACCATGAATTATAAACATGCAAACCCAACCATAGATCAGACCAGGGCTGGGTTTACCTTGTAAAACTCATTTTCATTTCTTCTTTTTGTGATAATGGTAGCCTGTGCACAAGCCCTTTTGTTTGGATTTCGCGGAACAATTATGTCCACCATTTTTGTCCAGTCTACCTGGATGGGCATAAGCTGAAGAAGATACACCAATAAGTACGACAAAAGACAAGATTACAATGACAACCTTTTTCATAAGTCACCCTTCGATCACACCCTATGCTTTAGGGCTTAATTCATCCTCCATCATTCTACATGAAAACCCATAATTAGGATATCCTTATTGCTCCAAAATTTGCTTATTCTATGATTTTAAACTTCCTCAACGCATGTGTGATGCCATCCTCACTTGCTCGCAGTGTGACATAGTCGGCACTTTGTTTGACGCGCTCTCCTCCGTTTCCCATCGCAATGCCAAGACCCACATACTCTAGCAAATCAATATCATTTTCACCATCGCCAAAGGCCATTGCTTCCTCTTTCGATATATTCAGGTGGGCGAGCACTTTTCCTGCCGCTATCGATTTGGATACTTCGTTCTCTTCCAGTACGTTAGACACGTAAGGATGAAACCTCACGAATTTTAATGCTGGAAATCTGGAATGGAATTTCTCCGCTTCGGCTTGATCGGCATATAAACAAATGCAATACACTTCCTGTTCCAAAGAACTGATTTTCAAGGGGGACTCCATCAGACCGAGCGTATCTCTCAATGCATCGGTGACACGCACATCCGTTGTACATAAACCATTCATCTCGAATGACTCTGTAAAATAAGAAATACTGCTGCCGTTCAGCTCGGCAAATTCACTGAATTCTCTGACCATTCGTGCAGAAAGCACCGATTTATGTATCACTTCTTCACCACTCTTGATCAATGCCCCGTTAGCCGAAATCATGGTTTCAATCCCGAATTTCCTGAAATCTTCGCATAAACTGTACGGTCTGCCAGTGACCAGAACAACCTGTATGCCCCTACGAACCAATTTTCGAATGGAATCCTCTGTACTTGGAGAGAGACTTCGATCCTTCTCACTGAGTAACGTACCGTCCACGTCCATAAATACGATTTTAATCAAAGGAACACCTCCTAAGTTATATCAATTGAACTAAAGCATATTTACACCTGCCACTCCGATGACAGAACAACCTTCCGATCGCTGTTATCCCCAGATTTTTTTTGATTACTATTTTCAAAGGAGAAAATCCGAGAATAAAGCGAGGTGTATGCTTCCGACAGCTTTCTTTACAGAAAGCTTGTAGCTCCGCTTCTTCAAGTTATTTCTGTCCTCACAAATTAAAGGCAAGTGCACGGTTAACTTAGTAGTCTTCCTGCACTTGCCTTTAGATTAACGGGTCTGGACGTTCTGGCTCCGCTCCATATACCACAACTGAAACGCTTCTACGGCCTCAACCGGTATATCGTTTAGCGTGTGATGCAGAACAGGTTTGGCACGATTCACGGTTTGAATCGAAGCAACTCCAAACCAGCGTTGCAGCAGACTCCGGGTAATCTGTACCTCAATGACTTTCTCCCGCTTGGAGATGTATAGTGTTGAGGTTAATGCACCCGTTCGCAACTGGATAAAGTTCTGATTCAGCACGTATCGTGTATGGAGAAAATCAGTTATTCTGCATATGACAATCCACAGTAACAGAATAGCGGAAATCATCCACCATGCCTGATCCTGTCCCAGAATCGGCGGTTTGAAATAAAACAATAATCCCGTTGCAATAATCCATACCCAGCTTGGTGTGAGCATGCGCAGCCATAATGATTTTCGTGGAAGCTTCTGCATCTCCTGCGTAACCTGATAGGATGGCAAAATCTCCGAGATCATATCGTAAGCTTGCTTCACAGGCAGAAAAGGATAGAGCGAGTTAACTTCCTGTTCGGTTTCTCCCACACCACCTGCTGTAGTTAGTTCCACTTCTGCCAATCCTAGCAGTCTTTTCATCGGAGACTGCGTGATTTTCACCGCCTGAACTCGTTCTTTCAGGATCGAAAATGCGGTCTGTTCCAACATGCCCTTCGTAATGTAGATACGTTTGCGATCAGAGGAGATTTGGAAATCACCATACTTCACAAAGGTTCTAACAATACCTAGCATAATGGAAACAGCAATAAGTCCTGTGATGATCAATGCGGTAATCCACCAGGTATCCAGCCACGTTAATAGGATGCTCTCCGTCACTTTTTCATCGGGAAAGAAATCTTTCACCGACGAATAGAGCGATCCCAGAATCGGAATAAGTACCAGAAAGCTGAGCGAGGTAAACGAAGCTTTGAATATATCTTTTCGAGTGGACTTGTAATGGACAATCCGTTCAAGCCCCTCTTTTACAGTTAGTTGAATATCTTCTTCCCGTGTTACGTGCTCAGGTGCTGTCTCGGGTTCTTCGTTTGGTTGTACAGCATCACTGGCGACATTCGCTTCCGACATATGCCCTGCAACGACCTTTTCAAGCCGATCCGATTCCGAAAGCGAAACGACTTGCAGCTGAAAAGTAGCATCGTCTCCTTTGATGCCCGTCTCAAAACGAATGGATGTGACTCGGAACAAACGATGAAACAGCGACGTATGCCGGTTCACGTTCTGAATTTTGGTATAGGGTATCGTTCTTCTTGTGCGATTAAACACCCCACTGTAGATCTGAAAAGCCTTATCATCTGCGGTATAACGTAGTGTAAACCAACTCCAGATAATGCTTATCACACTAAACGCGATAGCCACATAGAAGACGATTCTGCCATACATAATCCACGTGGACGCCGAGCCATGACGGAGAATAAATAAAAAAACGATAAATGCAAAAGAATTTTTCACCAGTTTCCACAAACTCCAGAGCATGGCTAACGGGTGTTGTCTTTTCATCTCGTTCATTCATCCACCTCATTAATCCTTGCATACGACGCAATCTGATTACGCAGTTCAAGTGCCACTTCCTCTGGCAGCGCCGGGATCGTATGAGATGAACCCATCGTGCCAACCGATACAGAATATAGGCCATATTTTCTCAAAAGGGGACCTTGGTTCGTCGTGACGGATTGTACTTTGGCCATGGGAATGATCTGATGTACCTTTTTCAAAGCCCCGTGTTTCAATTGCAAGAACTCTTCATTCGCATCATAATACCAATGCTTGTATAACAATGAAGGCCGGATAAAAATTTCCCACACCGCATACAGCACTGAGATGGCAGTCACTCCCCACAGCAACCAACCAATCCACGCCTTCCATCCATAGATGGAATCCAGAACCAGCAGAGCTGCAAGCACAATCAACCCTATTCCGTTCGATATAACCGCACTGATTCTCCATATGGTTATGGCATCCGGCGATAAACGTTGCTCGGGTGTACTCTGTATGTACTGCATATCTTCACTCCTTTTTCTTACTGTACGAAGAATAGTCCTCTATCGATGCAGAAAGATTGACTTAGTAAAAGAGATGACCCCTGTTCAGTACAGGTCGTCATCTCTTCGTCATTTTATTTTGCAGCAAAATCCTTCACATCGCATAACCACACCATATGGTCCGTGCCTTCACCCCAATAGTTCTTTGCCACGGCATAGGGTTCTCCAAACTTCCGCTGCCATTTCTTCTGCGCTGTCCGGTACCCACTATCCAGGCAAAATTGCGTAATCTCACGCCTCTGAAGTTCAGTAGCCAAAGCCTGAATGAGAGCAGAGCCAATTCCCTGACCCTGAACCTCTGGCAGAACGTAGAGACTACCCAATTCCCCTACTTGGTTCAGTTGGTGGTCTGTGCATGCTTGAATCTCCTCGCCGCAAGGTCCGTAGGAAATGGTGCCCACGACAGTATCTTCCCTTTTAGCTATTAGAAAGAAGACACTCGATTCCTTGTTGTTTTCAGGATGCAAAGCTATGTGAAGCATCGCTTTTTTGTGTTCAATTTCATCCCGTATGTCTTCGTGCAGGGCACCCAGCCCTTCCTGTGTAAATGCATTCGTAATGGATGTCTCGAATACCTGGCAGGCACCCTTCATATCCGATGCTGTTAAAGGTTGAATGGTAATCAGGTGACTCATATGACCGTCTCTCCGTTTCAATAGCTAGTCAGTCCGTATGACTCTGGATCAGTTTCCTTACTTTGTTTGCATCCTCAATGGGTATGCTGTATCCCACGTGGGTATCCTCATGGTTAACTAGAAGGGCTGACTGCTTGGGATCTTTGCCTATGGAATAATCATACTTCGTTAAGGAGCCATCTGCATCTGTTAAGCTCATCTTGTATTCCACGCTATAATCAAGACTTCCCGCTATACGCTCCGCTTTGTTTATAGCCTCGATTACGATTCCAATCTCAACCGGATCTTCGAATTTCACATCCTCGCACGCTTCAATCGAGAAGTTGGGGTTGCAGGTTAATGTAATGAGCGAAGGCAGAGCTTCTTTCGGGTTAGAAATAGTTTTAATTGGATGATTGCAGGCTGCAAGGAGCATTGCGAAGAGAACTAAGAGAATCCCTGCTTTTTTCATTAGCATATATACCTCCCGGCTCAACTAAACACATAGTACTCACTCTCTAAGCAATCATCTGTATCTAGCTCTAGATACTTATGCTCGCATGCTGCAACTCGGTGTCCCATCCTTGGAGCAGTACTTTTAAACGCTGGACAGTATCGGCCACGAAAGCCCTTATCTTTACGTCCGTAATGAATTCGGGAACTATACCCGGTGTTCAACCCTGCACTCGCTCTGTTTGTATCCTCTCAAATAACTGCTCCAAATCCGTATGAAGATCCGGCTGTTCGTTAACGAGCAGGCTTATGTATTCCGACCCGCATTCATAGAAAACAAGACGATTAAACGGAGCTGAATCCCCCATATGATTGATTTCCAATCCCAATTTCTCCCGAATTCGATTCTCCAGATAGCGCGCGTAACCTTCGTTCCATTCCAGCCAGTTGAAGTACTCACCTTGTTCTTCACTCAAAGAGCTGAACAGGGCCACTCTCGCCTCTTTCACTTGCAAGAGATCCTTACTCTTCAAGGCTGATAGCAACGAAGTGATCCGCTGGACAACCGTCTCATTGTCATAAGGAAACTCATAATCTAGTTCCCATGTTACACGTTTGATTTGCTCCATCTTACGTTTGATCTCAAGACGGTCACCAATGTCGGTATACTGCTCATATACGTAACAATGGACAAACTCATGAAAGAGGTAGATTTTCTGCTCAAAATTTTGGAACGCCGCATCCGTCACCACTGCGCACATCCGCCCACCCATGTGATGCACCGGGAACGCTGCAAGGCACTCATCGGGAATGTTCAGGTCATCCGGAACGGTTTTTACCCATTCATATTGCTGCGTCTTGGACGAATAATCATACATATATAACAAAGATTCAAATTCCACAACAACGGGATAATACTCTGCGAATAAGGGATGTATACTGACCAAATCTTTTTGAAGCTCCTGCAATTCGTTGATTTGCTCTAAAAAAGTATCCATGTCATTTACCCTCTCTTTAGTTGAATGATAAGTTAATCATATCAATAGAACAACAATAAAACACTGAGAGAAAAATGATAATTCTATTGTTGAGTGATATTTCTAAAGCTTAGAACCGTTCTCCTCGTTTCTCATATAGATAAATGTCCAACGCCTGAATCCCGCGTTTAGCAAGTTTGATAAATAAAATAAAGGCATATACACCCAAACCGAATAACACCAAGTTAAATAAAACTGCGAATGTTGAAATGAATGAAAAGCTCATCACACTTCCTCCTTTTAATCACCGTAATTCATTCATAATTCATATGATCATCATGATTTATAAATAGTCCAAATTATTAATTCACCAACCTATTTTAGCATATTTTACCTTAAGTTACTTTCTTCAAACCATTTTCACATTCTTGATAGGCTGAATTCTAATCATTGCAGTCAAAAAATCTTCCCCCGAACATCCGGCAGGAAGACTTTACTTAAGACTTATTTTATTGGATACGTTCACCGCTTACCACATGCCAGTGTTGATGCTTCGAATCCTGGTAAGTGCCCAGGTTAGTTACGATTTTGGAAGAACCCGTCTGGACAACCATGTCCGCAGCAACCTTTTTGATAACGCGCATAATTTCCAATAATAGTTCATCATTATTTTCTTCTTCCTGTGAAATGAACGATTGGATATGGATCTTTGGAATAACAACAATATGATGCTTGTAGTATGGTCGGGTATGATGATAAGCCAGCACCTTGTCACTTTCCATGACAATATTTACTTGGGTATTACCACTAAGCACTTCATCACAATAAAAATCCTGTGTCATATACGATCCCCTTTTACTACTTAGTTAATATATCCCGCTTTTTTCAGCACATATTCCGTGAACGGATTAATCTCTGGGATTGGCATACTCAGATCAAAATATCGCAGTTCCAGTCCTTCATCATCCATGACGGTTGGTTCGCCCTGAATTTCAGTAGCTTCATAGACTGCCATGACATTATACACTTCATCTCCATGCGGATACTTGTAATACATGTCCTGACCTGAGAAAACGGTAATGAGTTTATATGCACCCGCTCTCAGTCCAGCTTCCTCATATAATTCACGGGCAGCAGCTTCCTCCAAAGATTCTCCCGGTTCCAATGATCCGCCAAGGGTTCCCCAATCCAGACTATCTGTACGTCTTTGCAACAGCAGATGGCCCTGCTCATTGAAGACCAACACACATGAACCAGCCATGATTAGAGGGCGCGAACCCACCAGCTTTCTCAACTCCATGATATATCCCATAAAGATTCTCCCCTGTCTGTGATCAGATAAGTTCAACGTGTCTCTAAGACTTGGATTTAGTTAAGATTCCCTGGTCTACGGAATTTTGGATAATTTGCTGTGCGTACGTCCACAATGTCTCGGAACCGTTCTCAATCTCCCGATTTTTATTTAACACCTGTTCACTTGTAATATTGTATTTCTGCCACGTATCTCCCTCATTCTGATGATTGTGGATCAACGGCTGCAACCGATCCATCGAAGAGGCAAACTGTGCTTCGTGGGTCTCCTTTGCCTCGAACTCCAGCCACAGGTTCAACAGTTCTTCGGCCTGTTCCTCAGGTAATATCCCAAACAGTCGATGCGCAGCCTTGATCTCGCGTTCATATTTATCCGTATGACCTACTGTATCGTAGGCAAATGTATCTCCGGCATCGATCTCAACGAGGTCATGAACGAGAAGCATCTTAATAACTTTGAGAATATCCACCTCCTTGTTGGAATGGCTCTGCAAAATCAAGGCCATCATCGCCAGATGCCAGGAATGCTCTGCATCATTTTCAAGTCTGTCTCCATGGATGATTCTCGTTTTTCGTTCAATCGTTTTCAGTTTATCAATCTCAATTAGAAATTGAATCTGCTCCTGTAATGTTTCGTTCATTTAAGTCTCCTTTCAGCCTTTTTTCAAACCCATCAAGAAAGATTGTACCAGTAAACTCTGTAATCAAAGTTCAGTGACATACCTACACCCTCTGCCAAGCGTATTGAACCTACATTATCTGGGGAACAGTCCCAATACGGATGAATACCTTTAATCCTACATTCTTCTACAAATGCTCGTGCTACCCGTGCACCGTAATTCCTTCTCTTGTAGGTTTCGATAGTTTCAATATCAATTGCATGCCACTGATCTGATATAAACGCCGAAAAGCAAACACTCGCGATATCCTCGCCTTGTACTGCAATGTATCCAAAGCCATGTTCCAAGAACTCATCCATGTTATCCCAAAAGCGTGAGACTTTGTCCTTCAGAAAAGATAGATTGTTAAACTTCCCTGCTTTCAGTAATGCCTCATCTAATTCGAGAAGCCTGACAACCTCATTCTGAGAAGTATACCCTTCATGAATAACCGGTTGACTTAGATGTTCAGTCATTCTTTGGTCTGAATCCAATGTAAATACATGCTGAATATCGCTATAGAGCTCTTTATTCGTGGCCATATGATGAAGCACATCTTCCCAGCTTTCATCCGCCACACCTACCTCGACTGTGTGGATATTTAATCTTAATAATTCAGGTTCTATATGTTCTTTCATGAACTCTTCCAAGTCGTTCAGAAAGGGTTTACTTCGGGCGTCTCCAATCAACTGGAAACCGCTTTGTCCCTTCACCCAAATTAATGCTGCTGTGATATTCGATGCATCATCAACGTAGATTCGGCCAGGATTCAACCCAGATACCACGGCCTTCACCTCAATATTGCTGTTCAAGTCCCCGAAGTGCCTTACCTTATAGAATTCATGCTTATTAAGCTCGCTAATCATCAGTTCATTCCCTCCCGAACGACACTAAGTAAATACTCACGATGATCCGGATGACAGGCAATCAGATATGGCTCTGAATTCATACCATCAAAGGGAATCCCTTCAAAATCCATAACAATGGCACCTGCTTCTTTCGCCATTAATATGCCCGAATACAGATCGTCTCCTTCCGAATTGTAGAGCACAATGCCGTCAATATCCCCCTTAGCTAACATGCACCACTGTAAGGTTGGAGCCCATAATCGCATCATTCGTTTGAAACGAACATCGAGATGTTGACGTAGCCGTACAGCCTTCTCCTCATTTTGCACCTGATGCCCCTGAATCCATCCAATGGTCCCTTTATGAATCTGCTCTTTCTTTTGGACTTTCATGGGGTTCAGATTACAACTTGCCCCATTCCCACGTGATGCCACAAACAAACGATCCACCAGAGGTTCATAAATAACCCCGAGAACAGGTTCTGAACGATACATTAATGTAATGGAAACGGAAAATATCGGTAGGCCAATGGCAAAGTTGTTTGTTCCATCTAACGGATCAATCATCCACAGCCAGTCACTCTTCTGTCCGTTATGCCCCCGCTCTTCACTATGGATCTCATGATCGGGAAAACTTATGCTAATTTCATCACATATTATCCGCTCTGCTTCATGATCTACTTCAGTAACAACATCGCCAAAGATGCCCTTCTCCTCTGCGCAGGTGATCTGATCAAAATGATCTTTGGCAACTTTTCCGGCTCTTCGAATGACTCTCTCCGCAATCTCTTGGGCTAAACGAATGGTTTGTTCGATGACCATCACTCCGTTCGGTTACTTGATCTGTATTTTCGCATTCTGGACAAAGCTCTTTTGGCATTCGTCTGTACATCGGGTGATCTGCTAGAGCATATGTTTTTCATTCTTATTGGGTATAGGTTGATCCCTAAGGATACCCTCAGTCTCTGACTCATAGTAATCGTTATTGAATCAGACCAAGTATCTATGAAACAATTCTTGAATTTTTAAATCATGCTTATGTAGCCAGTTTATATTCCGCTCAAATTGATTAAGCATAAAGTTAAAGTTTTGCTCAATCGTCACTCCCGCATAATGCTGACCAATATAAAAATGAAGCACCGCTATAAAATAGATTTGGGTAAGTAACGGTAAGTAATTGATTTCCACAGTGGAGTGTTTACGTTCAGTTGAATACCCTTGAAGAAAAGCCTCAATCATATCCAATGCCCCTTCGGATTCCTGAATCATATGATTGAAGCTAATCGCCAATTCCATGAACGCAACATCCGTCCCCATAAAATCAAAATCCAGTACGCCTATGATCTCATCGTCACGAGAGAGCAAATTATATACCAACAAATCATGATGAACGAGTTGACTCGGCAGCACTTCCAAAGAAAGGTTGGATGTCTCCACATCAGTAATCATCCTTTTGTAAAAAGAGTACATTTCAGCTGATAATTCAAGAGGTAAATTTTCAAAAAAAGTCTTAATTGACTGACGATTAGCTAAAGGATGAATATCATATATTTTGCTAAATGATATCCCATGATAGCCGTTTTTTTTGGTTTGAAGCTTACTCATCTCAGAAGAGAACGTTCCCACCAATCTACCAAAATGTTTAGCTTTTTTCAGATCAGACAAAGGAGGTATAGAGCCCTCTATAAAATTAGTAATAGCTGCAAGAGACCCATCGTTTAAAACGACGAAATTCTCTCCAGATAAGGTATGAAGAAAGACAGGTACCTGAAACGATAAATGTCTGCCAACAAGAAATGTCGTCACCTGAGTTTCGAGCTCAATACTATCGATCGTTTTCATGTACTTATTATAGATTCGAACGATATACTTCTGCCCATTCATTTCAAGGACTTGGGTTGTATTCATCAGTCCAAATGGGACGGCTTTCAAGACATACTTCGCTTCACAGAAATAATGTTGAAGAACTTCATCAAATTTGATGTTCATAGATCCGAGTCTCTTCATCATCGAGCAAATATCCATTACCGATATACGCCCAGTTATTTTTTTCATAATAGTCCGTCAAATCCGTACATAAATACAACTTGTCGTAGCCCTTCGTCTTCACCTCATTAATCGCATGATTCTGTAGTTGCCCACCCAGGTTCTTGCCTCGGTATTCTGGATCAACATGAAGGCAGGCAAACCACGGGAACAGATCCTGCCGACTATTCAAATCACTTCGTAACAGAGCATATCCTCCAACAATCCTGTCTCCATCCAACAGTACATAAAATCGGGGTACATCACTCTCGGTTTCCACGGAACGCTCTATGCAATCCCGGTAAAAATGATAACTTGATTCCGAGCCCCACTGCTTCCAAAAATAATGTACAGCTGTCTGCAGCATGTCCGGCTTTTGCCGAATATCAACAATCTCAAACATCACACTCTACCTTCCTTATTATATTCTTGTATATTTTTGTGGTAATAGCTGCCCAATCGTTGTTTTAGAATAACCCTCTTCTCCCTACAAGATGACCTGTGTGTCCTTCCCATAATCACTAATCAGTTCTCTGCAAATACCGCAAGGAGATACCACTTATTTCGTTCAACATGTAATTCGCATAATCCAGAAGTAAATCATTACTTAGATTCACGCTTTCCAGCTCTCCGTTATACTTTGCGAGACATTGTGAGATGACTTCTTTGTACTTCGGTAAAATATGAATGAGTGCCCACTCGCCTGCTTCTCGCTTGGAGTATATTACTGAATCTTGCATATACAATAGAACCCGTGATAGGTTCAAAACATAGTAGACAGGATTCTCCGTTATTTCTTCCATAGCTGAACCAACGTCAGATGTAATAGAGGCCAGCATATATTCACGTTTTACGGGCTGGAATAATTCCTTAATCGGTTTGCCGACAAGCACAATTCCACGGTCAACAATAACGGCCAGATGTGCTACCAGATCCGGATCTTCGTATCCACCGCAAAGATATTGATCATCAGTTCTATACTTTTCTCGGTGATACCCCGAGTAATGAAACTCAAATGGAGTCGGAAACGTCAGTTTAGCAACCGTAGACTCCAAAACAATACTAAGTTCAAATCCTGTGACAATGTGCATTTCATCTTCTATCTGCATCAATTTCTTCGCAATACTTCGATAGGTATCAGCAGACAGCTGCTCCCGGCATACCACCAGTATATCGATATCGCTTTGATTGGGATGGAAGCACCCCATAGCCATGGACCCGTGCAAATAAATTCCCACCAGGGAATCCGAACATTCTTCTTTTAACAAATGAGTAACTGTATGTAGTACCGCCTGTTCATCCACCTAAACCCACTCCTTCATTTACGTTGTTACGTATCTAACTCCACTTTCATTTCCTCCACAAAAACAGCCGTGCCTTGTATTCTGACATCCATGTCCTGTCCATCTCTGACCACACTGACAAGAACTTTCCCATCTCTGCCAACCTCGTGTCCTTGCTCCACAACAAAAAGAGCCTGATCCATCTCAGAATTCATATACTCCAAATAATAGGCACCCATCACACCGGATGCTGTTCCCGTAACCGGATCTTCCGTAGTACCCGAAAAGGGCGAAGAAAAATGTCTGGCATGCATTAGAGCATCTGAATCGCGGGTTTCCAGCGTAAAGGGATGCAAAGAAGCTTTCGGATTTTCAACTAATATCTCAGGGAATAGAGAAGAATCCGGTTTCATTTGTTGGAAAGAAGTCAGTTTACGAATCGGTATCAATAACGTCCAGGTACCCGTAGTTCCATAGACGATGGGTGTGGATAGATCAATATCATCCATGGTTAGATTAATCGAATTTGCCAGCTTCTCTAAGTCACCTTGGAATGGCAGGAAACGGGGCTGATCCTGCTTCATCTCAATGTTGATCTTATCGCCATCCTGCTGGAACTGAATCGGCAATATGCCTACATTAGTCTCAATGGTAATCGACTGCTTATCCTCCAGTAGCCCTCTAGTCTTTAACCCATACATGGATGCCATCGTGGCATGCCCACACAGATTAATCTCATGACCAGGTGTAAAATATCGTAATCTAACATCTGCTACCTCGGAACTTATCACGAAGACCGTTTCATTGAATCCAACTTTATGCGCAATCTGCTGCATCGCTTCCTCACTGAGCGAATCGGCATGAAAAACGACTCCGGCCGGGTTACCTTTACCAGGAACCGTCGAAAAAGCATCATAATGATATACAGTGATTACACTCATTGTAGACCCACCTTCCACTTGACAAGACCAACTTGGTCATCGGAATTTCTCCCTCTTCGTTCACTAAACTCTTTTTCTAAAATGGAGAAGAAATATTGATCCGTCCATTGGTTGTTCCACCAAAGTTCTTCCTTGAACACGGCTTCCCGTGTCATCCCCACATGCTGCATCAGCGCAGCAGATCGGACATTCTGAGCATTGCACATACCTATAACTTTATGGGCGTGTAACCCGTTGAATGCAAATTCTAATAAAAGTTTCGTAGCCTCACTGCCGTAGCCGTTCCCTACATAATTCGGAAGCAGCGCGAATCCGAGTTCCCAGCTTTTTCTATGACCTACATAGCTCCACATCTGGATAAGACCAATTGGTTCTCCCTCGGGATCTTCCAAACGACGAATAATGAAATCATAGGCATACGGTTCTTCATCCGTAGTTGAAAAATGACTACGATATTTATCACGAACTTTCTCAGTATCCGTTTCAACGTCCTCTTCAAAGCTCCATATACTTGCATCACATTCAAGTGTGCATATAAAGTCGAGGTCCTGTTCTGTGACAGGTGTTATTCTTATCTTCTGTCCCGCGAACTCCATTTCAATTTACCTCCTTTTTTTGTTTAGGCCGTCGTTTCCATAGAACTATTGCATCTGCCCATTCATATATCTTCTATGACTTGAAGATGCATCTTGAGCCCAATTGATCTTGAACTTTGACCGCTTACAAAATAAACTCTTCCTTATTCAACGTGTAGTAGAACAAGTCACCTTTCAACTCATCGGCTTTTGAAAAATGCATCTTAACTAACAGGTTCTGTGACCGAATGTTGGCCTGCTCTACTGTGGCTTCAATAAAATCAAGATTCATAACATTCCAACCAATTTTGATGATTTCGATTAAAGCTTCTTGCATTAAACCTTGCCCCCAATAGGAACGGGATAAATCAAATCCAAGCTCCGCGCTTGACGGTTCGCTTTTGGCCCAGCAGTGAAATCCGACTGTACCGAGGAAATGATTATTTACTTTATTGAACAGACCATACCTGCAACCTGAATCATCCATATGAAATTGTATGATTTCTTCTGCTTCTCCTAGAAAATCACTTCGGGTTAACCCCTGCTCTCCAAGAAAAACTCTATAACTTGTTATCGTACCATCATGTGAAATGATAAAAGTACTCCCGCTCTGCTCTCTGCACCATTGAATTAGCTGTCCAGCATAAACCTCAAATAGATATTCTTCCATTCGATTAATCCCATCCAACCAGCAATCAAGTCCAAAATCCAGAATTCGGAGCTCCGCATACTGAGCATTTAATTCATCTTTCGAATAGATCTGATCACAGCGCAGAACGGGGAACTCCGGATTTTGAGGGAACATTCTCGGGCCAACGAGTGGACAGACTGTCAGTTTATCGCTGGATGTTAAGAGGAATGCCGTTTCTATCGTTCGTTTTGAAGGACTCACCAAAACGAGGTCTTCCGGTAAGATTTTAATCTGCTTTCGCAATTCAGTCGCCTGCCTCTTTCCTTGTTCAGTGAGTCCGGGATGCAACTGGTTTAGCTGATGAGGATAATGAAGCAAATGTTCAGCGTGACCATGACGAATAAATGTGATATCCATAAACTCCTCCAATTTCTGAACGTAATGTTTAATGCTATCTATGTCACGCTGATGACTCCGGATCATTTTTTCAAAAACAACGGATAAACCTCCATCATTTTGAATGCATCCAGGTTTACTTTGCCGACCAACCAGAGGACAACCCTTCCACAAATCCATTAACAAACGATGGAATAAAAAGTACAATCAACAAAGTTAAACTCCCTATACCCCATCTGATTAATGTTTTGCGTTTGTTCCTTACACCTAAGATGAACAATATAGCGGTAATGACAATTAGTGTTGCCTCGAGAATTAACATAAAAATAAACCTCCATTATGTATGGTATTGCCGTGCTAAGAAATCTTGTACTTGTACTTTAGTATCTCAAAGTGAAACTTTCAGGATCTTCTCCAGTTCCTCCTGGCAAGCAACGCGGTTATATTCCGAATTGTCCAGCCAGTGTTTGTCCATCTTCAGTAACTGATAAATCTCGGTTTCCAACTCTTTTCTTGCCTGAAGAACCTTCACCGTGCCCTCAACACCATGATATCCTTCCGCCAGCCCCCATCCTTGGTTTGTGTAATACTGTACGAATCCATCTGACCATTCCTTAGGTCTTTCCTGGATTGCCTTGTCAAAGGTATGTGCAAGATCCTCCTGATGAATATAGATTAGTAGCGGATTTAATGGTTGAACGATGCGCTCCAATTCCAGAACATATTGCACGTTTTCTTCTCTGGATTGATTGGTTTTCACCAAACCTATGGTCAATGGATTTTGAATAAAACAACATTCGAATATAGTGATGGAATCATCATCCGCACTTATCACGCTTTCGGTAAAACCCCGCCATTTTTCGGTGATCAGCTTCATATTTTGTTCAAAAGGCAGTTCGTAAATATCTTTGCTAAATATCTCCTGCACCACATGATCAGGGAAACTCACTCCAAATTCCTCTTTCATTTTGCGATACGGAATCAGGAAACCCTCCTGATAGGCTGCAGCTCTGCTCTCCAATATATGTTTACATGCCTCGTGAGCATCCACCAAAGACCTGAAATCTTCCGCAGAATAAAAGGCTACACCATCATAATCAGCAGGGTGATCCAGATTCCCTTCCTGGATGAGTTGCACCTTTTTGCCTTGCTCAGTCAGAATCTCGGATACCATCTTGGCAATCGTCGACTTTCCTGAACCCGGTAATCCCTCAATAAGTATCAATTGTTTCGTCATGATTTCATCACCCTTTACTTCATTTCCTTCAGTTGTTGTTAATCGATGTCTGCAAAAATCCACTTCGCAGCATCGCCATCCGCTTTCTTTTTCCAGAACACCATGCTAGGGCCGAACTCTTCCCCGTTCTCTCTTAATTCAGTAACCATCACAAGTGCCTCATAGAGCTTCTTTTGCTCTCGAATCTTGATCTTGCTCATTGAGATCACCTTCCGAACTTTTGAAACTGGCATGCCTGAGACTGGCGATTGCGGATCAAAAAGGCTCATATAGCCTTTCTCATCCTCTTCCCATATATAACGCATGCGAACGTTCATCAGTTTGACGATTTCCAGTTCATCACCTGTATACTTCGTTTCATCAAGGTAAACAGGAGGAATGCCCTTGTCTTTATTGGGTGCTTCTGCTTCATCGTCCTTCTGCTCAATTGCTTCATCAGTAACACTTTCCGTCACTGGAATCGTCGGTTTCTGCACAGCTTCATGGATTGTTTTATCCTGACAGGCAATTAAGAACAGAAATAATAACGACAACACGGTTAACTTTTTCATATCCAAGCCTCCAACATATGCACAACTTCGCCAAGATCTTTGCACTCATAATCCGGTGTAATCTGTTGAGGTTGGGGTTTTCCTTTTCGATTCAACCAGATAGCCTTAATTCCCGCATTTTGCGCTCCTTGTACATCACTAACCAGAGAATCCCCTATATGGATCACCTCATTTCGCTGCAAACCGTACCTGTTAATCGCTTCATCAAACATCTCTGACCTTGGCTTATAAGATCGAACATCCTCGCTAGTAATTACTCCGGTCACTTCAATGTGATGTGCCTTCATTGCGGCTTTCACGTCATCCGTATCGATATTAGAAAGGATATATACCGGAACTTCAAGAGAATGAAGAAAGGGAATTGAATCAGCAAATATACAAGGGTTACTCCAATGTGCCAACTGTTCCTGATTAAGTAACTCAGCTTGTAGATCCGATTTGAAATGGAGAAGCGTTTCTGCCAGAGATTGCACATTCAGCATTCTTTGCGTGGTAAACTGGCTGCCGTGGCTTGCATAAAACAATGTTGAAAAAGCCTTCCACCAGTAAGCACCGATCTCATCCGTTGTACATTCCACCTGTGCTGACGCTTGAACTTGTTTATAAATCACAGGAAGAATATCATCATCTTCATGAACAACTGTCCCATAGAAATCAAGGAAAATGGCTTTCATTCTATTCCTCCCACGAGAATAATCTCAATTCGAAAAAAAAACTTCCTATGTATGTTAAATTTTCTCTGTAGGTACATCATAACCCATAATGTGGAATTTGCGAATGAACCAAATAACGTAATCCGCCCCTTCTTACGAATTCTGTGCAACACAAAAACCACGCTGTTCTGCATGTTTGCATCATACAAAAGCGTGGTATGTCGATAAACCCTTTCTAAAACAGCAACCAACTATCTTTTAAAAAACATATTCATTACACCAATGGCTTTAATGTTGATCTCCTTACCCTCAGCATCCATAAAAGTCTCATTATACGTGGTAAAGATTCCCGCATGCTGTATATGTCCGCTTCTGAAATTAAGACTTTTTTCCTGGCCGTTCATGATCTGTGTATACGTCGTTTCATTGATGTCGTAGGAGACATGTATACCATACTGGCTTTCCAGCCATGTATAAAAATCAGTTCTGGTTGGATTGGTAATAATCATAATGACAACTAAAATGACAAGACCCATAACTACTGGTAATTTACGGATCATATGCCGGTCATAGCTAAATCTATTCTTCATCTTGTTCATTCCGCATCTTCGTTATCATCTCAACCTTTTTAGCCAAAACCCAGCCACTTAACCCATACGATGATGTAATGACAAAGTACAGATATTCCCCCTCGATCAACTTGGTTTCCAGCTCTTTATCAGTTTCATACGTAATAGGCCAGCCCTGACCTTTCCCCTTCTCCAACAACTCGCGATTGTAGTTGATAAAATGGTCTAAAGCAACCTCGTCAATATCGAAGATAATGCTACCTTGCAAGGGTGTTTCAAATGAGTGTGCTAATACACCTGAGAAAAGGATATCCGTATCTTCAGACAGATCAGAGTGATACGAACGGGTACGCATCCTAATGCGTTCATTCTCCAAATCGACTTCGTAACTTAATATGATGTTATCATGCACACTTGCCATTTTATGACCCCTTTCAAAGTTCCATTTAACTCATTGTTTGCTCTGCTTATGACCTGTTAAGCAACTGTTCGTCAAACCATACATCCTCATAATCTTCTGCAATCACAAACCGCCATCCCGGCGCAAGTCCGAGATACTTCTTAATTTTTGGGTCCCACTCATCGATGTGTGTTACATGTAAGGGTACAAAAAAATCATCTGCATCCGAGTATTTTTCTGCCCAAATATACCATCCGGTTGTATCTCCTACGGGCTGAATACGCATTCCGTGAATCGGTTGCAACTTTTCCTTGACGTTCCAGGCGATTCCGATCTTATGGTGCAGTTCACTGGGTACATAGTCTGCGCAATATTTCTGGCACATCTGCATCTGTTCCTGAATGGAATCAGCATTTGTCATCATTAATCATCTCATTTCTCACATGTTGGATATAACTAAGGTAGTTTGTAGTACTGTTTATAATTAGAGACCCATTCCTCTTTGGAAAAATTAACAAAGTCATATAAGTCACACTGTCTAAGATAGTTCAGAATATTGTTTAATTCTTCCGCTTTTTTCCTGCTATCTATTTTAGCATAGAAATAGAATTGAATTGTGTGAAGTACCTGTTATGTTAGAAGAATTTCGAATTAACACAGCATAGTTTCGCCTTCAAAAAGCATGAAAAAAAGAACTACTCCATGAAAAGTAGCTCTCCTATTGACCTTTACCCATACCTGCTGCTAAAGATCAAATCATCGATCCGTTATCAGCCATGTCTTTGCCTCTTCAGGATCAGCATAAAATGATACAGATTGCCCCAACTCCAGGCTCTTCAATCTTCTTTTCAATTTCCAACGATCCATCCCTGATAGTCCTACAAATGAGAGCTTATCCACATGATCTTTGAGATTATTTATGTTGCAGATTAACTGTTCCAAGACTTCTTTGGTAATCTTCGTCTCATACATATCCACCCAAACCTTGAGCTTTTTATTGATCCCTAAGATGAAAGCCTCTTCTTGTCTCATCACATCGAAAAGCTTATCTTGGTCCTTATGCTTGCTGCCATATTTCAGACAATGGATTTCTCCACCTTTATAATAATAAGGAAAAATAGATCCACCTGGAGATTTCATGAAATGATCACTCCTCCTTATATTTTGAGATTACTTTAGGCGTTGATCTCCGTAATCTCCAGATACATCTCCTGATTACTCCGAATTATTTCATTCATGTGTAAAATAGCAGCCTGCGCCGCGGCTCGATATTTAACGTATAGTTCTTCCGTTCTTTGCAGCAGGATCGGGTCTTTCTCCAAATCCGTGGGCAGAACCTCACGCCATGTGTCTCCATCTTTATTTTTATCTGTAATCAAACGCTCGATGTCGTCCAGCAGAGTTACCATTTCATTTTGATTAAAATAGCGCATCCCGTTCCTAATTCCATTCCAGCTCTTCATGTCAATAATGTTGTACGCCGAAAACCAATAAAACTCCGCCAGGCTTTTCGTATGGTTATGATAAGAATAGAACAAAAATATCGCTTGTTGCCCTTCATGTAATTGCCGATATACCTCCACTTTTGCTGCAACATCTTTACCACGAACGGAGATCAACATCGGTTGGACACATAGCCAGCTAAGCTGCTCAGAACCCAAATCTTCTGGTTTGACATTAACTTTCAATAACATGCTCCTCTCTACTTGCGATGATTGTACATTCGAACTTCCCTTGCGTCATATGTTAAGGATTCTTTGGTGTTTTTACTGCCGGATCACTCTCTCCACCCATTCTACGTCTGGACGTTTCTTTCC
Source organism: Paenibacillus sp. FSL W7-1088 (assembly GCF_037969855.1). Classification (NCBI taxonomy): domain Bacteria; kingdom Bacillati; phylum Bacillota; class Bacilli; order Caryophanales; family Paenibacillaceae; genus Paenibacillus; species Paenibacillus sp. FSL W7-1088. Next base: position 1,882,407 of record NZ_CP150216.1, on the reverse strand, counting down.
TGCCTGTCGCTGGAACATGGTTAGACACTTTAGCCAATCCGAATTTGGGCATATTCGCATATATGGTCTCATATGAACCGGATTGAGCTTTGTACGTTTCATGATAAATGCCCACGCTTCCATCCGATCCAACGGATTGGTTAAATCGTTTCCAAGCCTCACTGTACATGAACCCAGATACCGGTTTTCTGGGAACGGAATTTTTTATGAGCTGGCGTGGAGTGACTCTGCTGCAATATTGGAGATCTTATGATGAACTGGAGAAATACGCACGCGGTGGTCTGCACTTGCAGGTAACCACTTATGTATGGCCCACAGGCGATTAACCCTCATTCCAATAATAAAAACAACAAACTCGCCTTCGATCTCAGCTGAATATCTTCCCTTGTGTATGTTCGCCACATTAGTCCCCCTTTTTATCAAATATGCCGTCTTGTTTGCCGTAATTCATCCCCTACACCATTCTATATTGCAAAATCAGTTGAAGACCATTGATGCCCATTTTCCGCTCGCCCATATTCAGAAAACCTGCTTTTAGATACAGCTTTTGTGCTGCAATATTCCCCTCATTCACAGCTAAAATAATTTCATCGACCTTCGGATCAAGCTGCCTAACCAGTGTAGGCAGTTCCCTCATGGCAGTGAGTGCATACCCGTTCCCCTGATGTTCTAACGTAATGGATAACGCACGTACCAGTATTGTACGGGAAGTATCTCTTTCCTCTACGTATTCAGAATGTTTATGTAATATGAAGAAACCAACTGGAATCTCATCATTTAAAATCACTACCGGATATTTGTTCGGATTTTGGAAGGCTTCCTCCATCACTTCCGCAGGCATTGCAGTAAACTGAACCTGTTCATCACTTAATGAAAAATTAGCCAACTCTTGAGCGTACTTCTCATTATATAGGGCGAGGCTAATCCGTTTTTTCATTTAGAATACCTCCCACTTTGTAAACAACTGTCTAAGTCTTTGGGCCGTTGTTTGTATAAACTCTTCTATAGCTTCCATAGATAAAATGTTCAAATCATCTAAGGGCTCATTTTCAAGGTTATTTAAAAAGTCTGCTTTTTCTTTTCTATATTGATACACCTCTTGCTCCAGCAATCCACCTAAATCAAATGCTTGACCTGCTTCCAGCTTATTCAATAAATCCTGGTCATCAGACCCTTTTCTCAAAATCATAAATTCCAGCTTCGTAACATCCTGCGTATAAATACTTCGTCCATTGGCGTGTTCCTCATATGCGGGATAAATCTCGAAAGTCCAAACCCGATCCGTATATACATGGGCGATGTAGCCGCACAAATATTGCATGAACTTAGGATCACTCTGCGCGCGTTCTTTGTTGGAATTAAAAAATGCCCCGAGCTCTTCGTCTGTTGCAAATCGTCCTGTCTCTGGCATGAGATGAGTTTTTGCCTTTTCGACTTTTTCATTCGTTCTCACATGAATGGCGTCAGGAGCAAGACTTCCCACTATAAATTCAGGGGTTGGATCAGATAATAATTCAGACGTGATTGCAAAATGAACCATAGGCCAAGGCATAATAAATGCTCCTATCTCTATTAAAATGGGGGATTTTAATTTTTACTCACAAACTATATTTTCCCTATTCCCTCTCAAAATCTTCTTTATATCCTCTAGGGCTTAACGCAGAATTGTGAGTTCCCCTTGCATCAAATCTACCAATACAGGCTTCTGTACCTTGTTGATTGTGGAAATATCAATTTCATCTAGACTTTTAAAAACAAGCTCTAGCGATTCATTCTGTTCATCTTTAAATAAAAGGGTTGTTTGATCATCATCAAGTTTCCCACCCAACTCCGCGGAGACGTTGAACAGGAACATTACAAATACAACCTCGTTGCCATCCGGATATGTATATTTCATTTTCTCACCTGTGTAGATGGATGCCAGTTCATACGAACTCACGTCAAGCCCCGTTTCTTCTTTTACTTCTCTAATCATAGTTTCTTCAATACTCTCACCGGGCTCCATACCACCACCAGGTAATCCCCAATCGCCATAATCTGATCTTTTTTGCAGCAGTATTCTACCCATATGATCACGAATAATAGCTCCGCCCGTAACCACAATGCGGCTTGTCATTCATCATTCTCCTCTCTAATGGCTCGCTTCCCCTCTAGTGAATCTTTCATTCGTCATAACCCATGTATTGGTAAATGCGAATATCTAAAAGATCCTTTTTTTGACCAGAATCTCAGTTCCTTCTTCTTTGTATTTCGCAATAAATTCATTGGTCACATGATCATGATGAAGTATGCCCATATAGTCTGTGCCCGGCTTCTTCGGTCTGTAATCGGAATCAACTGTATAGATATTGAAGTGCACCTCATCTTCGTCTTCTGACACGTCCGTATGATTGAAAAGTACAATCACTTCATCTTTAGTTAGAAACTGAAAATCCCTTTGACTCTCTATAATATAAAAAGGATATTTCATCTCCTCTACATGAATTAAATTTTGGTATTCTTTCAGCTCTTCAGGAATTTGTTCCATGTAATGTAGCGCTACCTCTTCTGCTTGAAATATTCCTGAAATCCACTTGAACCTGCCTTTTGAAGCTACTATAACAAACAAATAATCATCCTTCCTAGTTACGATTCACATAAATCTAGTCCGTTCTTGCACGTACAAACGTCTGCGACAGAATCCGATGGCTGCCAGCGATGTTTTCAATTTCAATGCTATACTCCGACTCTACATATTCAATGTGATGTTGTTCATAGTATTTTTTCCAGAATGAAACAGCCGATTGGTTATTAGCCAGTTGCTCCACTTTGAATCTGCCCTGAAATTGTGCAAACACCCTATCAACCGCTTGAGCCGCTAGTCCTTGCCCACGATACTTTTTGACCAAAAATAGCTCTTGAACTGTAAAGTCGACATCACCATCTACATATGGAGGAGAGCAAACCAGCACAAGTCCAATTACCTTTCCTTCAAATAGAATAAAAAACGGATGTAATTCCGCCCGTTCCAGATAGAGATAGGTATTCGTTGGATCGAATTTCCCCTCTTCTAGCAAATCCTCACCCGAGAATTCGGAAAGATCATATAAATACAAGTTGTACAGGTTCAGAAATAACTCCTTCTTTTCTGCTAAAATTCTCGTGATTTGTACATTCATCATCATTGCACATCTCCCTTAATATGAGATTTACACTCAATCTTATCGATATACACAGCGCTCTTGCTGTGTCCTGCTCTCAATATATCGTTTCAACCACAGCAGATATAGGCAAAGTTTGATTTAAATCGTGAAGTATCCTGTCTTGGTGAAAATGCTTATGTATAAAAAATAGACCCTTTTACAGAGTCCGTTTAAGCATATTTGTCGTTTGCTTTTTCTTCCCAAGGTATGCAATAGCAAGTGCAACGGGATTAACAAAAGGTAATAAAGTCAGCCAGCCTATGAACGTAAGTATGGGAGCCAGGATCGAAATCACACCGAAAAAGAGCATAAGTGGAGATCCTTTCTTCAACCCCTGAACGAAAAGTACTAACCCTACTGCAATCCACATGATCAAAGCGATGCTAAGTATATTTAAAATCATCACCTCCATTTATACAGTAATCAACAATATCTAGAATTAACCGACTGACACTTATTTGATTAGATAATTAACTACAGGATAAGAAATCACGTTCCGGTCTCTATAGGTTGAGATCACCGCTTCGGAATGCGTACTGAGAATCCCATTTTGCAACATGACAGGTCTAAATCCTCGCTCTATCGCGCCATTATAAGTAAACAGAACACATTCCTCGGCGGCAAATCCCGATATGATCAACAGCTCAACACTACGGCTCTTCAGAATCTGCTCCAAGTCTGTCTGCCAGAATGCATTGGAGCTCTCCTTCGTCACCGTCAGATCCTTCTCATTCACATCAACCTCAGAAATAATACGATACGCCTCAGAATTTGAATCCTCCATCCCTTCCACGTCTTGTACATGAACTACCACATGGTCGCTCGAACGAAGCACGTCTGCAACATGATTGATATATTCACAAGCGCGGTCAATTGCTTTTTGATCTAATTTATCCCGTACAATACTCTCTTGCATATCCACGATCAGAAAACCTATTTTCATATCATCTCTCCTCTAAAATCAATCTTCTACTGATCCATTTTCATTTGCATTTTCATTCAAATATTGCAGCACAATATCCACGCGCTCCTGAACAGAATGACTCCCCTCAATCTTCAAAATCGGGCAACTTAAATCTTTCATCCAATGTTCATGCAGCGCTTTACTACGTACATTCAAACCTCCATCCTCATATTGAGAGGCCCACTCCAGAAACGCCTTGGACTCCTCATACATGCTTCCACCTGGCAAAATCGCATCACCATACCTCAGGGCTTCTCTCTTTCTCAGACGCTCAAGTCTGATCTCATTGGGTACATGCAGGAAAATGACCAGATCAAAACGCGACTTCAACTGATCCCCCCAACCACAAACCGACCCTGAGAGAATCCACTGCTGATGTTGATCCAGATCATCCGATAACATTTTTATTCTGTCCGACGGTTTCCTCCTTGAAGTGAACTTCTTAAGCCAATAATAGTCATCCGCATCCAGGTTGATATGAGGAAGCTTGGTTGTCAGTTCCTGACCCAGAGTAGAAGCTCCTGAGCCCGATGCGCCAAAGATATGTATTCGATGTTTCAAGTCAATCCCTCCTTTATGATGTTAATCGCTCCATTATTTCAGTCCTTGAACAATTCGTTCAGCATTCGGTCGCGATTTTCCAGGAAACTGCGGGTGATCTGATAATGCTCTGTATCCTCATAATCCACTTCCTGAATCTCACCATCGTCAAAGCTCAGAATGCATGCTCCCGGATATCCCAATAGAATTGGCGAATGCGTCGCGATAATAAATTGGGAATGGTCTGAAAGATCATGAAGAATGCGCAACAAGGAGAGTTGACGGGCTGGAGATAAGGCGGCTTCGGGCTCATCGAGCAGATAAATGCCTTTGGAATTGAATCGGTTCACGAACAGATTGAGAAATGACTCCCCGTGGGATTGTTCATGCAACGAACGCCCGCCGTAATAATCAATGGAATCCGTCGCATCGACATGTGATGCAAACTGGTAGAAGGACTCGGAACGCATGAAGAAGCCTTTGGAGATTTTGGGCAGCCAGGATAAACGCAAATAATCCCCTAATGACGATTCTGCAGCATCAATCTCAAAGTAGTTATTCCTCCCACCCCCGGCTGTATTGAATCCACATTGATGAGCGATACCTTCGAGCAGTGTGGACTTGCCCGATCCATTTTCGCCAACAAAGAAAGTAATGTTATTGTTGAATTCCAATCGCTCCAGAGACTGTATGGACGGTATGTGAAACGGATATTGATCCGGATTCTCGACTTTAGCAGACAGTAACTCCACACTTCGAAGATACATAGACACACTCCTATTTTATAAAGTTCGACTCCTACTGGTTTCAGTCCTGTTTATTGATCCAAGAATGGATGATATCTTTGCGGGTGATGATCTCAATGGTCCTGATAAAAAACCAGGTAAACCCGGCATAAAAACCGATATGCGGATATCGGAATGCCGCCGGTTTGTTGCCTTCGTAATAGAAGTGCCCAATCCAGGACAGGGCGTAATGGATAAGAGCCAGAACCAGCATGACTTTAATATTAATGAACAAGAAAATCCAGGCCACAAACGCCGATAAAAATGCGAAATAATGCAAGATGAGGTTGTTCCGATCCTGATGTTCCTGAAGATAATAACGCAAGTCCTTGCGAACACGGTTCAACATCCGGTCACACTCATTTCACCTAAAATGTGATCATGGCTCCTTTTTCATCAAATACGGCAGTTGGATTCCAAGTGACTTCCCAGCAGTTATTCTCCGGATCCAGGAAATAGGCGATTCTTCCACCCCAAGCAGCGTCGTAGGGCTCTTTAATTACATTGCCTCCGGCTGCGCGAATTTTCGCAATGGTATCATCAACATCTTCGGCTTTATCCACATTGATTGCCAGCAACGTTCCCTTCAACCCGTCAGATGCACTGAATGTCATACCCGTATCTTTCTCAAGCTCCTGAATGGGATATAACGATAACAATACACCTGTCGTTTCAAAGACACTGTACTGATCTGAACTGATTGCTGTCTCACTCCAGCCAAGCTTCTGATAGAACGAACGCAATTCAGACAAATGCATCGCACCGATAGTGACCAGACTCACTCGCTGTGGAACCATAATTTATTCCTCCCATGTACTTGTACTGATAGTGGTATGAATTCATCCATATAAGCTCCCAGTTCATTACATAAAATGGCTATCTCCATCGTACCCCATAACGAGGTTAACATGAAACGGTTATGAATGAAAAAAAGAGAGCAAGCGGTATGCTTACTCTCTCTGTGTTTTAATATACAAAGTTAATATTTAGAGTTAATATACAAATCTGCGCTGCGCCCAATAGCTGAACACAAAGATCGACACCTCTGTTAACAACTTGGCTGCAATCAGCGGGATAATCAATTTTTCATTGTAGAAGTACAACAATCCGTAATTTAATAGCAGAACGAGAATGACCAATGAGAAGTATTTTGGTAAAGACTGACGGACTCTGGACGTTTTTCCAGCTGAAAATACATACTTCCGATTAATCGTATAGTTGAAGATGGAACTGCACAGTCTCGCTGCAACGACAGATAGGAACAGATTATGCGTGAAGTACTGGATCACGAACAGTAAGCCAAAATCGATCAAGGCCGATAACACCGAAGACGTACTGAACATCAGAATCGGCATATAAATACGGAATGAATCTACCAATGGGCGAAAATGAGAAGATTTGTTATGATCCAGATAGACCGTATCAATAAACTCCTCCGTGATCTCATACCCTTCTTTATGCGCTGTTAGCAGCATGTTCATTTCGTATTCAAACCGTTCCCCCGCTATCTGGCACAACCAGTCCAGCATCGAGTACGGAAAACCTCGCAGGCCTGTCTGTGTATCATATACTTTCGTACCTGTCGTGAGAGAAAAGACTCCTCTTGTGACCGTGTTGCCAAAACGGCTGCGCGCTGGAATGGTTCCACTGAACCGACGGCTACCCAGTACAATTCCCGGGCTCGTTTGCTCCAATAGTACATCAAAGATGCGTTTGATATCATGCGGCAAATGCTGTCCGTCACTGTCTGCGCACACAATACCACCCTGTGGGCCATGTTCCTTGATATGTTGGAATCCTGTCTTTAGCGCACGCCCCTTGCCCAGATTAACCGTATGTGTCAGGACCGTACACCCATAAGCTTCTGCTGTCTCGAAAATCCCCCTGTAACCTGGCCCGCTACCATCATCTACAATGACAATGGGTCCTAACTGAAACGTCTGCAACTGTAACACGAGATTCAATAAACGAACATCCGGTTCGTATGATGGAATTAATATGGTCATGATCATTGTCCCTCCTTCAGATAAAGGATGTCACTTACGCCGCGTTCCTGGTTTCTACCCAGCGGATTATTAACAACCCGACCCATGAAATACATTGTGGATGAACCACCGCCGTCCAGATTGTAGGCTTCCTTTGCTCCAAGACCTTTCATGACATCGGCGAGCTCTGCGAGCGTCATGCCACGGCTGTCATCCTGTCGTCCGTCCACCACAACGAATACATAGTGATTCGGGGCGATCATGCCGATGGCAGTTCTCGGATTGGCATCCTGGATCGACCGGTTGCCAAAGTTGTTATCGATTTTCACACTGCTGAAGTCAGATACAATCTCACCGTCCTGAATCAGAATGGGCCCAAAAGATAACGTATTGGTCGCACCTTCCGCCAGCAGTTCCGATGAGGATACTGACGTCTCGTTATACGTCTTCATCGTACCGTCACTGAACAATGCCATCGCATCACGCACCGGATCATCCCGATATACCGTACCATTGCGGATAATTACGCCATCATCGCGGAAGCCGTAGTAGTCACCATTGATCGCAAAGATGGCGTTGTTAGCGGCTGCTATCTCTGAAGTGTTCTCGGTAATATTCGTGCCAAAGCTGTTATCTGCCAGAGCCGTTCGCAGGCTGCTCGCATCTGTCAGCTGTACATCTGCGACGTAATACGTGATCTGATCTGAGCCAGAGCCCGTCTGCACCTTGTCGATCTTGACCTGCATGTCATCGCTGGAATAGTTCCAGTCATCTGACGTTGCATTCACTTCAGTCGCCGGGGTTGAAGTATCGCTGGAGGTGCTGGTTGCTGATGTATTGTCATCCGCTACAACTACCTGCACATGCCGGATTAAATAGCGATCTGCCAGGCTGTATATCACGGTACCAAGGCCTAGCACAATAACAAGGGTGATCATCAGCCATTTGCGCCTTGGTTTTGCCTTTTTATATGGGTCGTTCTCGTTGGTTTTTGGATAGATCTTCATCATGTGAAGTTCACCTCTTCATCTAAGTTCTTAAGGCTCATCATAGGCTGGATAGCTTAAATGAATCTGAAACAGGCTGAACGCAAAGAAAGAAGGTCATCCATTCCCCCGAGAGGAAATCAGACAACCTTCCATATAAGTGATAATGATGGATCTCAATCTATATATGTACCCCAAATAGGGACAAGTACGATGCTAAAAAGCTTTCTATAAACGTGACTATTCACTTGCAAAGAGAGCATCGTATGCAGGGCAGGGTTTCTTTTCTAGATAATCCGTTAACGCTTGTGGCTGCTTGGTATAAATATCCTTCAAAGACGTACCCGTATATATATTACCGATCACGACTGGGTGGCATAACTCACAGATGAGAATATCTCCATTGCCGTGCAAATGCAGCTGCTTCGTCCCATCCACACAATTGGAGAAATACACACCCGATTGTTCTCGTAATCCCAATTGCTCCGCGAAACGATCCATACAGGTAAAATATAATGTCGTATCTTCTTTCTTGTGCTTGATCAGATCGTTTACGGAGTGGATGAGTGATTCTTTGGAAGCAATCTGGCTCCATTGACTATGTGGCATCACGATACTGTTCTGGATCTCATGGATGCGCACACCCAGTTCATAGACTTTATCGCTAATAGCCTGCATGTTGGCTTGGGTGCCTTCAAATAGCAGCGTCTCCAAGACGGTCTCCAGCCCTGCTTCAGTACAAAGACGAATGTTGTGCTCCAATCGCTCATACATGCGGGGATGTACACGGTAATACGCAGCATATGCATCCCGATCTGTATAGTTGAACGAAATATGAATATTGGACAAGCCTGCATCCCGCAAAGCATGAATTCGTTCTTCCGTTAGCAAGCTGGCATTGGTATTTAATTGCGTGTCGATGCCATGTTCCCCGCAATACGTCACAATCTCCAGGCAATCCTGAACTTTCAGAGTCACCTCTCCCCCGGACAAACGCACCCGCTTGAGCCGCGGAAGCTCACGGATGATTCGGATGACCTCTTGACCACTTATGCACTGCCCATCGTCCCGATTGTAGGCGCAGCAATAGTCGCATTTGTAATTGCAATTGGAGGTCACGCCGACCTCCAGTCCTTCCAGTTCATATACGCCGGGTGTTTCAAGCTCAAGTGATTTATATCTATTTTTCGCTGTCAATTCGATGTACCTCCCGATTCCTTATCCATGTTTTTTCAACTTGGAGATTATAGCGAATCTCGGTCGATGCCCGATATGACATTATGTACGTTAGGAATCATATCATCATTTGAAATCATAATCGGATCGAATAATCGCATACATTTTCAAATCCTGCATTTCGTTTTTAATTTTCATATACTTCCGTAAAAGCCCTTCGAATTTCATGCCTGTCTTTTCCATGACCTTTGCGGACCCGATGTTACCCACCAGACATTTAGCCTGAATTCGTTCCAACCCGATGTCTTCAAATCCAAATTGAACGATTCGGCTAACCGCTTCCGTCATGATTCCTCGACCCCAGTACTCATTGGATAATACATAACCTAATTCCACCCTCATACTGTTGCTGTCGCACCCCAGATAATTGCAGCTGCCAATCAACTTCTTCGTTTGTTTATCCTCAATCCCCCATGGCCCCAGCTTATCCACCTCATATCGACTCATGACAAAATCAATAAAGGCTTTCGTATCCTCCTTGCTCTGATGTGCGTCCCAAGTTGTGTACTCCGATACAGCAGGAATCGCGCAATAACGGTACATGTCATCCAGATCAGCATAGGTAATCGGCCTAAGCAGCGTTCGTTCAGTTTCCAATATCGGAAATGGGTCAAAATAACTTTCAATGGACTTCATATGTATGCCTCCTCGACTTATTCAAATTGTTTTACGACCGTTATTGATAAGGAATCACACTATCCAGTTATTCTGTTTTGTTCTGGCTTTCAGCTTCTTGATCTACAGTTTCATAACTCACAAATCGCTTGAGTCTTTCTCTGGTTTTGGAGCTGATTGCTTCATATTCCGCCCATACTAAATAGAACAGGCCCAGGATTAAAGCAGCTATACTCCAACTTTGCGGAGCGGTACCAATATAATTTAGCATGCCTTGAAACAAGTCCGAATCCCACGAAGTTACTCCAGAACCAAAAATGGCAGCACTCAAATATCGAACACTGTACAGTAGGGCCGCTATGACCAGCAGCAGTGTCCCCGTAGTTCTACGACTCACACAATTTCCCCCCTTTATAAAATCAAGGCCATAACCTCTGGCACTTCCATTGACCTTGCTGCAGAACATATTGGATTCGCACATGCTTTCGCTCCGGGTCTCCCTGCCAGAACTCAACTTCCTTTGCGTTCACGGCGTACAGTCTCCAATTCGGTGTAATGACATCAGGATCTCGGCTGATCCGCTCTTTCTGAGCGGCAATGGCGTGTTCCAATTCCTCCTCACTCTCCAGCTCCTGACTCTGTCGTCCTGTCATCGCAACTGCGCGTGCCCCTGCCGATCTTTTCCGAAAATCCGCTGCACCTGCTTCCTCGCCCATATCCACGGCTTCTCCCCTTATGCGAATCTGTCTGCCCAATGCAGGCCAGTAAAAGGTCAGTGCCACACGCGGATTGCTCTCCAACTGCTGTCCTTTTCGACTCTCCGAGCCAGATGCAAAATAAAAAGCTTCGTCAACTACGTCTTTCAAAATCAATACTCGTGCATCTGGAAAACCGTTCGAGTCCACTGTCGAAATCGTCATCGCGTGAGGTTCTTTCACACCTTATTCTATAGCCAGTCTCAGCCATTCCAGAAAAAGATCCCCTGGTCGATCCGGTAACTTCTCGGTATTCCAAGCTGGAAAAGGTCCAGACAAGGACTTCAACCCACGCAGCAAATCACTCGGTTTATCACTCACATCGGCAACCTCCTTAGACTTCCATTTCATTCCATTGTAGCGTAATAGGCCATTTTCTCAACTATTTGTTTTGAAATGATTGATATGTTCAATCTATTTTCACTGATAAAAGAAGGATATATTAACAAAATAGCAAATAACCTACATTAGAATTTTTTCATTTCGAAAGGAGTGATGTGGTATGAAGAATAACCATGTTGCAATGATTTTTAGGAAGGATACGAAGTAACCGCAGAGGATAAATTCCTCTGCGAAGTAAAATTTGGGAGGAATTTTGTATGGTAATTGTATTAAAGCCAGTGTCTAATGAAAATTGGTATGAATGTACCCAGCTTAAAGTTAAGCCAGAACAGCTTCATATCTTTCCTGCACCTGTCGTTTATTGGATTACTGAATCTAAATATGTTAATGATTTTGAATTACGTGCTATTTACTCGGAAGAGGTTTTAGTCGGTTTTCTCGTATTCTGTGCGAACCCAGACAAGGATGATAACTACTGGATTCCTGCCATAATGATTGACGAGAAGCATCAAGGAAAAGGTTATGGCAAGGCAGCAATGAAAACTTTGATTCAGCTTATGAGTATTTCAAATTGCACAAGAATAATGATTGGACACCGACCAGACAATCGAATTGCTGGAGAGCTGTATGAATCTTTAGGGTTTATGAAAGTGAGTGAAGAACTAATAGACGATGAAATCGTACGTCTGCTTCAAATCGGTTAAATAATGTATATAAAGACTGACGGCACCTGTCGGCAGTCTTTATTGTCACAGAAAAAATTAACCTAGATGACTCATCATATTCATGCTGCTAAACTCCCAACCATTTAATCCTTTTTCAACCGTATGAACACTGGTATTCCCGATAGAATGGAACCCCGATGTATTAGTCCAATTTTGGTTTCCTAGTAGATAATAAAGGATGTTGATTACTCCGCCGTGCGTGACCAGTAGAACATTGGATTTGATCTTTTGCTCCTCTATACTCTGGCATAAATCTCGAAAGGATGTACATATTCTGTTATAAAAATCCCGAGGACTTTCTCCTCCTGGAAACGGGGCATCCATTCCAAGAGTGTTAAAATAAACTCCTGCATATTTCACTTCAGCTTCCTTGTTTGGCATGCCAGCCAAATCTCCGTTATTCATTTCTCTCCAGTCTTTCAGGTAATCCCCTTTGATGTTAAGCCTTTTTTCAAGCTCTTTTGCAGTCTGAACTGCACGCGGAAGATCACTACTAATCACCGTGTTTATGTTATATTGCTCTAAATGATGGTGCAGGTAGTCTCCGAGTCTCTCCGATTGAGTCATACCTTCTTCAATGAGCCCTCGCTGACTCCAGCCACCTCTGTAGCCCTCCTCATCCATCCCGTGTCTTACTAAGAAAATCTTCAATTTATCTCCTCCTTAATTTAGCAGCCAATCCCTTCCCCTTAGGTGGATTAATCTTATCCACATCTATATGCAGTTCATTTGGCCATTTTTTTGAATAATTGGATGATAACAGCCCCGTCCTTAGATCTACCATCTTAGGTCGGGGTGTATGTTTTTATCTGACAAACGTATTATGGACTCGTACTGATTTGATAAAGTATGGGGTCCATATCGAGGACCTACAACGGGTGATCATAATCAAATTGAGCTGACGTTAACATTTCCTCGCATAATATTTTACATAACCGTCTTATTATACAATGCAAAGAAGCCAAAACGATACCCATTTCACCAGTTCAAGTCACTTATCGATAAAAGAAAGCCTTCGCTATACTTACGCCGTGTTCGGCAGGGTATTCTTCCTGCATACTGTACTTAATTCGTGCAGATGGCACATCTGCACTAACGTTCAAGGAGGAATAATCCAATGTCCAATCCCAAGATAAAACTTCTGCCCTTTGCAGAGATTTCAGCACATTTGGAAGGCTTCGATGTAGTTTCCACTCAGTGGGGCGGCGATGGTCGGGTCTATGTGCTGCTCATAAACCAAATTCCCGAAAGAAAACAAGGCATGTTTGTACAGACCAAACTAAACCAAACCTACACATACAAAGTTCTCATTGTGACGGAGCAATCCATTGAGGAAGTTGTTATTTGGGGGCAAACGTTCAATTATCATTACGTGCAACCATTACATGGTCACCTGCTGCTCGTCGGGGCGCGCTGCACGTATTATGGGAATGACAAGTATGACCTGAACGCCAAAGTGTGTGATCGGGAAGGAAACACGATTCGCGAGTTTCTGCTGGGAGACGGTATTCAGAGTGTGCAGGTGACCGAGAACGGGACCATTTGGACCAGCTACTTTGACGAGGGTGTATTCGGGAACAATGGGTGGAATAATCCGATTGGCTCACAAGGACTGTTAGCCTGGGATATGCACGGTAACAAACTATACGAAGACCATACTGCCGATATTGCCGATTGTTACGCACTCAATGTGGTGAATGAACAGCAGGTATGGTTTTATTATTATACCGATTTTATGCTTGGCTGTGTTTCCGGCGGTACCCAGCAACCTAAAGTAACATTGGTAGATCCTAACCTATCCGGCTCCTCCGGTTTCTGTACGGATGGGTATCATTTTTTGTTCGATGCCGGGTATGGTAAACACGGGACGTTTGTTCTCAAGAAAATGGAGAAGCCCGGCATACTTACAAAAGGGCAGAAGATTGAGTTCGTGAATGAACAGAATAATCCCTTCAAGCAGGCACGTCAGGATTTTCGTCAGAACCGACTGCTCCTCAGTGAGGGAAATCTGTTGTATCAGGTGACGGTTGAGGAATTGGCTTCAGGTTTGGTTTAGGGAGATTAGATTAAGAGTGAAGAGGGTTATTTATTAAAAGATAATCCCTCTTCTTCGAGTGCTTGTCGAAGTTTGGGGATCGCAGAAGGCCCAATCCCGTGCAGCTTCAGAATCTCTTTTTCTGTGTATTGCGAGAGTTTTTGCAACGTCGTAATTCCCTGATTCTCCAGTGCACGTCTAGCGGGTGCCGACAGCAATGAGAGAAATCCCTCTTTCGGTTTTCGTGCCTTCTCACAGACCGGACAGGTTGGACAATCGCTACTTTTGTAATAGGAATGCCCTTGTTCGCATGTTCTTAATGTTCCTTTATCGTTTACCATGCAGCTCACACCTTTCCGTTTTATCGGATAAAATTATCTCGGATCTCGGAGTTTAGCTACTCAACCAGTTCTCAACATCTGAGATCATATCCTCGTATTGTTTTAAAGCTTCTATAGTCCATATAACTTGTGATGTTCCCATTTGTTGTTCTTCATTGTCTGTACATTCAATCCACAAAGAGCGTTTCAGACTGTATTCGAGCCAGTCCAATTTTCCGGCAAAGCCATTTTCGAGAACCATTCTCCAATTGGCGTTCAAATTCCCCACTCGAGACCTATATCCATCTATAAAAGCCAAGAACCTTTCTTTGTCCACGTTTCCGGTGTGATCTACTGACCAATACATCGCTGTTTCCACCAGATCATGCATCGGATTGATATAACCCGCTGATTCCCAATCAATAATGATGGGGGTGTCCTGCTGCCACATCACGTTCTTAGGTTCAAGATCTCTATGGCTAATAACTGTATTTGAAGCCAGTATTACTGATGCATTTTTTGCCTGAGCACTCCACTCATAGAGCTTTTGAATGCTGTTATCTAATAAGATCGTCCAATCCGAATTTTCTTTCTGCCCTTTGTGTAAATAATCATTCCAATCAATTTCTTTGGAATGATCCAACTGAAGGTCAGGAATATGAAGCTGTGAAAAATCAGCTTTATGAATATCCGCAAGAATCATGCCCATATGCTCACAATGGGTTTCGGTTACTTCCTGAAACTCTAGACTTTTACCGTCGATCCAGTCAAATATAAGATAACATTGATGATCTAATATCTGCATTGAAGAACCGTTTATCACTTTGGCAGGTTGAGCATGGATAAAATTTGCTGCAACGTTTGCTATTTGTTCGGATTGGATATAATTCTGCATAGCTGTAGGTCTACTCATAATTTGAGGATTCAGTGCTTTCACAGCATATTTGGCATGTGTAGTTTCGATGGCATACATGCGATGTAAAAGGCCACCCGAGATTGACTTGGGTATACTGAACAACTCACCAAGTTCTAATACAGCGACGAGTTTTTCGAATTTTAGATTATATTGAATATTATTCATACGTTATAACACCTTTTGGAAACTACCAATATCCAATCTGCGATCAAACTTATATCCCACGCCTTTAAACATCGCACATTGCTCATACCCATGCTTTTCGAATAGGGTCTTGCTGCGTGTGTTTTCCATGCATACCGTAGCAATCAAGGTGTAGAACCCTTGCTCGCGCGCAACATCCTCTATAAATCGCAGTGCCGTTCCACCGATGCCCTTCCCTACAATATCCGGTTTCAAATAAATGGTTACTTCTCCCGAGAAGTCGTAGGCTTGTTTGCTCTTGTATTGGGTAATTAGCACATACCCTTGAATTTCTTTCTCTTCTTTAATGACAAATGATTTAAAGCGCGGATTTCTGTTCATGACAGAAGCCTTGATTTCTTCCAGAGTCAATTCTTCAGTATGAAATGAGATAGTCGTGTTGGAAACGTAGTAGTTATATATTTCTCTGACTTCGGTCAAATTCTGTTCCGATATTTCTTCAAAAGAGTAGCAGGGCATTTCCATTTTCATACTGATAAATAACATGTCCTCGCCATTCACTTTGCTATAAAACTCCTTATCTCTTTTAAAGCCTGTCCGCTCATACACTTTAATTGCTCGTTCGTTGAATGTGGCAACCACCAGTCGAAAATGAGAACTATTAAATTGGTTTTGCAAGAATACTAAACTTTGTTTAAGGAATACAGATCCTTTCTTTTGCCCTGTCAGATCTGGATCTAATCCAAGGCCTATATCCAAATATCCTTCTTCTTGATACAGTCCGATTGAGGTTCCTCCCGGAACTCGAGCTGATTGCCCACAACAAATAAATCCCACTACCCTCTCCAGTTCATTCAGGACTGAAAAGTACTCCCCATTCATCAATTCTTGAATATCTTCATTGGATTCAGAGAAACTGTACATTGTATACTCATTTTCATACTTCCAGGTAACGATTTTTTCTGCATCGGCTATTTTCATTGGATGATAGGATAAAAGCATGAATAATCCCCCTTTTATACACTTAAGAGCTTAACGAAGTCGATAGAGACACCATCATTGTTTTTCATACAGACTGGCACTCCAGTTCCCCTGTTTCATTCTGCGGATGTATTGGAATCCATAATCCTTATAGTATTGATTAAGTCTCAGGTTATCTGCCATGCAATCCAGCCTGATCAAGGTTTTACCTTTATGCCTAATGTTCTCTTCTGCTGATTTTAGAAGGAGTAGCCCTATATTTTGCCCTTTAAAATCTCTATTCACTGCGAATCGGTGTATGTACCCGGAATTGGTGTTGTCGAGCTCCTCCCAAATCAGGGGATCTGACCACGTTAAGGTATACGTCCCTACGATTTCATGATTTATTTCAGCAAGATATACGTCAGATCCATCCGTCATGAATTCATTCACTTGTTCCAAATTGAAATACTCAGGACGCCATTGATATATCTCTTTGGAGTTCAGCCACCGGGCAGACTCTTGCCATAGATTCAATACAGTTGAAGCTTCCTCCGGTAATGCAAGTCTAGTTATGAGTTTAGTATTAAGTTGCTCCATCAAGATCCCTCGCTTATTCAAAAGTTAAATACCCCCATCAACCACGCTGCAAATCGTTCTTTCTCCTCGAACTGTGGGTAATGAGCGGATTCTTCAAATACAACAAAATCTTTTTCGGGTGCTCCAAGCTCATCGAAATAATCCCTTGCCGCATTCAGAGACGTCATATAATCATACTTTCCCATAACAAAATAAGTCGGTATCTCCAGCTGATCTACAATGTCTGGCAAATGGTTGGTGGACTCCTCCTTTAGGAGAATTTCCTGTGTAGCCTGCACTCCCATGGAATAGCGAATCACATCCAGTGCATTATATTCGGTTCCCAAAAGAAAGCCGAGCATATAGTCCCTGTTGTCATCAATAAGCCTGGCCGCACCGCCGTATTTGCGAACCAACTTTCTTGGTGTGTATTTCTCGCCTCGCTCAATCGGATTCCGAAGACGTTCCAGACTTTCCGCATCCGCTGTACTGTCGGCTTGTTTCGCTTGTGTGATCGTATATTCCAAACTATCCAACTCACTCTGCACAGTATCAGCTACTTGTCCAATACCTACATACGCAATGAATTTTTCTGGTGCTTTGGCCGCCGCTTTTGTCCCTATGTATGTACCAAATGAATGACCGACCAGCGTAACCTTTCTTTGCTCCAGTTCAGCAGTGACGTAATCCGTTAAAGCCAATAAATCATCTACAAGCACATCTGAAGTCACATCCGAATAATCCTCCATGAAATGATATGACTTTCCACTTCCACGTTGATCATAATGCACAATGGTAAAATGTTGTTCAAGCTCCTGCTGATACTTCCTTACATAAGGAATCTCGGAGCAACCAGGACCACCATGCACGAAAAGAAGGATGGGATTGTTCCGATCCGTCCCGCGAATCATAACCTCATGACCTGCACCATTGATCTCGACTTGTCCTAACGTGCTGATACTGTTCTCTCCCTTGATCCCAGGGGTCCATGTGGGAAAGATCAGAGCGATTATTACGAGTAAAAGAATACTAAGCATGGCGCGTCTGAATATTTTAATCGACCTCTTACGCATCAGAAGGCTCCTCCGGCAGATATTCGTTTGTTTAAAAAGCTGACTCCGAACTCTTCACTAACTTATTTACTCCTTACTACTCTTTGTTACTTCACTTTATAAAAATACGGTCCGCACATGGATTCATGGGTATGTACATACGTCCACGTGAACGCTTGGTCAAAAATATAAATGTCCTGTTCCGAATCAAAATCTTCTGCGATGACCTTATTCGCATTCTGAAATACCTGTATGAATGGCGTGTTTTGATACATGATATACAACTCGTTTTTATTCTCGGCATTGAAAGCATCTCGCGCTGCATTGTCTGTTAGGCAATCCTGTTTCTCATAACTGAACATATGCCACTTGTACTGGCTATAATAGATGGCCTCTTTTACCTCTTCACTGATGTTCTTGGCAAATGTGTTATCCCATTTCTGTATAATTTCTTCGGATTCCTCGCACAATTCAGTCACAAGGACCCCTTTGTCCTCCAAATTTTTGTTATACATATATTTGCGATGCACAAGCTCAATTCGCGAGTACACCACATTCAGCTCATGGTCCGGTAGAGCATCCAGCAGAACATTAATTTCATCTCTAATCATCATAACCTCCGAAGTTTATTGGATTTAAGATTTAAGATTTAAGATTTAAGATTTAGAATACACTAGCATTCCAGTTACTCACCGTTTGCTTCTTCTCGAAGCAAATAAGCCAATCGGTACATTTCCGCGATATCATATCTATTCTGTTCTTCAAATCTCCTGATCGCTTCACCAATCTCCACAACCTCTACAGCAATTACCTGTTCCCCATCCACCGGATTCAATGGTTTACCGACCAGTTCAACTTCTCCATAGCCAATAAGTCTTACAAAATGAGGGTGAGGAATATGCGGTCTATACGGCTCAGGTGCACTCGACATGCAATGAAATTGTCCAAACACCCGATACGTGATCAACTTGGCTCCTAGCTCCTCCATCACTTCACGTTGCAGTCCATCCATATACTTCTCTCCAACCTCCAACGTTCCTCCGGGCAGCTCCCATTTCCCGTTATCGATCTGAAAAACAACCACTTGTTCCCCCACAAACGGGATGATACTCACATTGCTTACCAGCGTTTCATCCACGATGTCATTCAGTCTAAACTCCGCTTTAACAATCCCCCAATGAATCGATGTGCTGAGCGCCGGGAACTGTTCCCGATCCAAAATCTTCATTTTTCTATCCGATCCTCTCTATGTAAAATAAATCTTCCATTATAAGTTCTATCTCTCATTATAGATCAAAAAAGAAAAAAGAAGGCCACTTTTCCCATCGGGAATCCATGGACCTTCTCATGTTATTTCAGTTGAACTAAAGAAAGTTTACACTTTCCACTCTGAGCGCTAATGGTGTATCAGTTTCCCGTTTTCCAAAAAGAGAACCCGATCACATAGCGGCAAAATCCGCTCATCATGCGTAACCATCACCGCACTCTTGCCCTGCTCCTTCACGAGCCGTGCAATCATGCCCACAATATCCAGTCCACGTTCCGCATCCAGACTGGCTGTCGGTTCATCCGCGAGCAGGACGGCCGGATCATTCATCAAAGCTCTGGCAATGGCAACCCGCTGGCGTTCTCCGCCGGAAAGCTTCTCGGCATATGCCTTACGCCGATGCGACAAGCCTACCGTATCCAGCAGCTCATCGACCCGCTTCTCTGCCTTGTTTTTGTCCGTTCCAGCGAGCTTGGCGATCACCATCAGTTGTTCTTCCACTTTCAGATACGGAATGAGGTTGGCACTTTGAAAAATAAACCCGAGTTGCTGGAGCCGTACATCGGAAATGTCCTGTTTGTTTTTGCCCATAATCGATGCGCCATCCAGCATAACCTGTCCCTCCGTCGGTTCAAGCAGTGCACCTGCGATGGACAGAAATGTACTTTTGCCTGAGCCGGAAGGCCCCATGACCGCGACGAGCTCTCCTTCGGCCACCTTAAGATCCAACTTATCCAATATCGTCCGTTTGACCCCGCCATCTTCGAATGTCTGTGTAATTCCCTGCAATACCAGTCGGTTTCTCATGCTGCTGTCCTCCCAATCGCATCAAGCGCATCAATTTTGGTAACCTTCCACACCGAGAATAGCGAACCCGCCATAGACATCACCACGAATAACACGCAGGTTAGTGCCAGGGTGGACAAACCTAATTGAAACGGCATTGAAGCTGGCAAGATCGATTCAAACAGCTGAACCAGCAGCACACTGATCACCAGACTGCCGATGGACAGAAGCAATACTTGCAATGAAACACTGCCCGCCAGATATGAATTTCGCGTCCCAATGGCTTTCAAAATACCAAATTGACTCGTTTTCTGAATCGTGATGACGTAGAAGAATACCGCAAGCACAAACGCCGAGATGACAAATAAAAAGGCAATCATCATGAGCAGTGAGCCCTGCTCTTCCTTGTACCCAGGAATAGCGGATACTGCATCGGACTTCGTAATCACTTCCGTATTCGGCAAAGCAGTACTGAGGCTATCCACCTTCTCGCCTGCATCTTTAACGGCAATCGCACTGTATACCGGAGCATTAGAGTCTGCTGTTCCTTGTTGAGTACGGGAACCTTCCTGAATAGCGAGCCATTCCTGCTCGTTCAGGAACACAACCGGTGAGTGACTGAAGGACTCATTTTCCACTAATCCGCCCACGGTCCACTCCGTTCCCGACGCTTGATCGACCAGTACCGTTCCAATGGTTACGCCGGATTCAGACAACTTTTGATCCACCACAACCTGCCCGTCTTTCAGATCCGTGATTGGAGAGCCTTCCGTTACGGTTGGAGCCAGCCAGCCTTCCGGGTTCACCATAAATAGCGTTACATCAATCTTCTTCGTGTCGCCAGCTGGACTGACTGTTGTCATCTTCACACCCAGCGGTTCAGCATTCTCTTGGCCTACAACGGAACGTGTCTGTTCCAGCTGGTCCTGATTCACCTGGGAGCGGGTAAACCGATGATTCGAATCCTGTTCCAGAACAAAATGGGTTGCTGCCATATTTTTGATAGATGCCGCGTTATCATACGCAAGCCCCTGTGCCAGACCTGTGACAAACAAAACCAGAAATGATACAAGCACCATAATTGTAGCAATTAGTGCATATCGCCCTTTGGCAAACCTCATCTCTCTAATAGCCAAGTACATATTCTCTGACCTCCTCTTGATAACCCAAGTATAGGAGGCGAAAATGAACGGCAAATGAATAACAGATTACAACTGCGGAAGCGTCACGGTAAAGACCGTTCCTTCAGCTGAACTAGAGACCTCGATCGTACCGTCATGGATGCGGATAATTTTCTGCACAATAGCAAGCCCCAGCCCGGTCCGGCCGGAAGAACGCTCTCTTGCACGGTCAACCCGGTAGAAACGATCAAACAGGAAAGGCAAATGCTCCGCTGCAATCCCATCCCCTGTATCCCGAATATGGATTACGCACTGGGCATTGGTCTCTTCTGCTCGAATCTCGATGCTTCTCCCCTGCGGGAGATGATTCACAGCGTTACCCAGCAGATTCATCCAGACTTGCATGAGCAGAACTTCATTGCCATAGAGTTGAATGGATTCGGGTACCGAGATCCTTAGCAGCAGTTCTTTTTCTTCCAACTGCCATTGCAGCACCTGAACCGCTTGGCGGAATTGATCTCGCAGAGAAAATCTCACTTTGATCAAATCCTCATGACCTTGTTCAAGGGAGGACAGCAGCAGCAATTGTTTACTAAGCAGCGAGAGATGGCGGCTCTCCTCTTCAATAATGGAAGCGTAGTGCTCCCGCTCTTGTTCAGGCAGATCCCGATCCGCTACGAGTTGGGCAAAACCCTGAATCGAGGTCAGCGGCGATTGAATCTCATGTGATACGTTGGATACAAACTGCTGACGTGCCTGATCCACTCGCTCCAATTCACGACTCATGGTCATGAAATGCTGGGCCAACTGTCCAATCTCATCACGACGCGTGGTGGACAATTTCAGATTATAGTTTCCTTGGGCAATTCGTTTGGTCGCCTCGGACAGACGTTCAATCGGATTCACCAGATAGCGGGTACTGATTATAAAGAGCAGGATACTAATGCCCACCGTAAACGCTCCAATCAACGCAAAAAAGATACGCAGCTCACCGAATTGCAAAATGACATCCGGGCGCATAAACAACGCATAACTTGCATTGCCCATCTGTAGATGAACACCAACGGTATTGCTCAATTGATTATCGAAGAAACCGGTAATGAAAGGTTTGCTGGGAAACTCGGCGACGCCGTGGTATATCTCACCACTGAGCACCTGATCTACAGCCTGCTTGTCCAGATCCTTCTGGCGGAATTCACGGCCATAGAATTGGTCATTCCCTTTTCCATCCGTCACATAAATTTCGTAACCGAGCGCTGCGGCATTGTTCAGGTAATGCTCTACCGTAGCGGGTTCCTGCTCCACAAACTGCTTCATCTGCGTTGCAATGCCAACTAACTTCTCGTCATTGAAAGACTTTAACTTCGCATGATAATAAATATTAGATAAAAGAAAACCCAGCATGGCGCTGACCAGAATCACCGCGATTGTAATCATGAACACCCGAAAATACAGTGATCTCAATGCGCTTTCACCTCAATCTTATAACCAATCCCCCGTACCGTCTGAATGACAAAATCATCCGCATAATCGACAAAACGATCACGCAGCCGCTTGATATGTACATCCACGGTGCGATCATCGCCTTCATAGTCCGCTCCCCAGACCAACCGAATCAGTTCATCTCGTGAGAATAAGCGCCCCGGAAACTGAGCAAGTTGAGAGAGCAGCTCGAATTCCTTCATTGGTAAAAAGAGAATCGATTGCCCATCGGAGACCTCGACATTGTTTCGGTCAATGACGATGCGATTCATGCGAATGATATCACTGGACGTGCGATGGTATCGACGAAATAACGCCTTGACCCGGTAGACCAGTTCCTCGGGTTCAAATGGCTTCGTCACATATTCATCTGTGCCTCTCAAGTACCCATCCCGCTTGTCGGATAGCTGATCCCGTGCTGTCAGCAGCATGATAGGGATGTCATAATTTTGGCGAATAAAATCACATAACTCCAGTCCGTCCATACCTGGCATCATGACATCAAGGATCGCCAAATCGATTGGCGTTTCTTGTATTAGTTTGACCGCTTCCAATCCATCCTGCGCTTCATGAACCCGATATCCTTCCTTGGTCATGACATGCCGGAGGAGTGCTCTAATATTGGCATCGTCGTCCGCCAGAAGCAGATTCTTCATATTGTTGTCGGCCCCTTCTAGTTTCAAATTCATCTAATATGTAGCGGGAACTTCCGCGATATTGATCCTGCACAGATGGTAGCACAAAAGCAACGTAAATCGCCAGTGAACATGCAATGAAGCCCCGCGTGCATGTTTATATTTTCTCAATTCTGGTTGACACTATTATTAGGCCCACTTATAATAAAACCATAACATATGAACAATTGCTCATATGTTCATTTATAAAAACTTTATCATTGCCAAGGATCACTATAGTCACAAAAGAAATCAATTACATAACGGAGCACGGCTCCAAAGGAGAGGATCTCGTATGTCCGGACATCATCACAGCCACGACCATGGACACAATCATGGTAGTACCAATAACAAGAAAGTACTGTTGTTTTCCTTCATTATTATTACCGTTTATATGATTGTTGAAGCCGTTGGCGGTTTCATCACCAACAGCTTGGCCCTCATCTCTGATGCAGGTCATATGTTGTCTGATTCCATAGCTTTGGGGATTGCCTTGCTGGCGTTCACCTTTGGCGAAAAAGCGGTGAATACAGGCAAAACGTACGGGTACAGACGCTTTGAGATTTTGGCAGCCACGTTAAATGGAGTCACTTTAATCGCCATCTCTCTTTACATCTTTTACGAAGCAATTGGTCGCTTCATCAACCCACCAGAAGTCGCAACGGTAGGCATGTTGATCATCAGTATCATTGGACTGCTCATCAATATTTTGGTGGCCTGGATCATGATGCGCGGCAGCGATACAGAGAAAAACTTGAATATGCGCGGAGCTTATCTCCATGTCATCAGCGATATGCTGGGATCGATTGGCGCCATTGCTGCGGCTCTGCTCATGATGTTCTTCGGTTGGGGATGGGCCGATCCACTCGCGAGTGTCATTGTTGCTGTACTGGTTCTGCGCAGTGGATTCTTTGTTACCAAATCATCTTTGCATATCTTGATGGAGGGTACTCCGGCCAATGTGGATGTGAATGACCTGGTGCAGACTATTAAACAAGTCGATGGTGTCAAAGGTGTACACGATGTGCATGTCTGGTCCATCACCAGCAACCTGAACGCACTGACCGCACATATTGTGGTGGACGGAACGATGGATGTATACGCATCCGAGGTGCTTGTTCAGAAGATTGAGCACCTGTTGGAGCATAAAGAAATCAAACATGTGACCTTGCAAGTCGAGTCTGAGAAGCATCTTCACGACACCTCGGTATTATGCACCGTCAAAGGTGACGCACCGGATGCTCATGCGCATCATCATCATTGAGATTAATAGTTGTAAATAGAAACAGGACTTATTCCCGTTAGAGGAATAGTCCTGTTTTTCATTTTGCACGTAACTTTAATTCCTTTCGGGTGTTATGTAATATAGATGGCAGTATCGAAACAATAGACTACAAGTCATCATTATTAAAGGAATATATAATTAGCTTATCCATTTAAGTGGATGGCCTGGATATGTTCTCGATCAAAATCAATAATCATAATGTGACCTTTGTAATACATGGTCTCCACAGGCTATCGTTGCTCCATAGTCCTCTTTACTATTAAATGTGATATCTACTTGATATACTTCAATTTCATTAAACCAATCCTTATGTACTTGTTCACGAAGTTCGTTCTCATAGTAATTTCGAAATACTTCCTCACACTCCGTAAACCAATGCAGATATGACTCTACTACATCAGCAATTGCATCTAACTGAATAGTCGCCGATATATAGATTCGGACATCCTTTAAATCTTCATCCTTTATGGATTGCTTAAATATTTGCACTGTATTTTTCAAAACATAACATTTGTACCTCTCATCATTCTCTTCCACGAGCTCAATGAAATCACTTTGCATCTTAACCCTCCTTCCATAAAACGACCTGAATGATGCAAGGTATTGCTTCTTGAATAGGCACCTATACTATACTTTCTCGTCAATAATATATTTATTATCGCCTTGTTTATTGTTATTTTGTTTTTTAATTTCAGTTCTCAAATAATGTACTTCTTTTATTAGATCCTCAAGTCTTTTCGATGTTTTTGATGAATCTATAGCATAGCGTATAACTGCAGCAACGATAAGAAACACAATAAAACATAGGATCAACGCTATAAGAGCTCCAAAGAATTCCATCCTGATTTACAACTCCTTACTTATATTAAACTGTAATTGATTAACTGCTATGTTTACATGCATATAACGTATTGTCAAACCAAGTGCGACGGAATTACGCTGGAGGATTTGTGAATACCACTATATAGAAAGAGGTAATAATCATGACAAATAGAGCATTTTCCCCGATTCTTCTGCTCATCCTACTTCTCACAGCCTGTGCTTCAGAAGTTCCTGCTGAAAACCATGACACTGAGGTTATCCTAAGAAAAGAAGCTATACCCATAATTACGAATGTTGAGACTAACTATCCCGAAAAAGAAGGTTGGATTGTAATTCCTACAGATAGCACAGAGTTAAATGTCACAGTAGAGGCGACCAATGCGGAAACACTTCTTTTCTGGGCCGTTCCAACAGGAACTAAGACTTGGGGAGAACGAGAACTAATTGGGTATGATGCCAACGAGGACGATGGTTGGAAGATAACGTGGGATATTGCGGGTAAGTCTTTGCATCACCACGTGATTGTTCAGGCATTGGGAAGTGATGGGAAGACCATAACCGATAAAACGATAAATATTACGAATGAGTAAGGTTGATTTAAATCCTTCAATTAACGAAGATATAATTAATATTGGAGGCCTCCCCCGATAACTATTATCTTAGGTGAGCCTCCATTATTTTTGTATGTAAGTTATCTCTGAACTATTTGATCTTGGAAAGCAGCTTCTCTTTCTTTTGATCAAATTCATATTCGGAAATGATATTTTTTTCTTTTAACTCACCTAGCTGCAGAAGTTGTTCATGGACATTTATAGGTTGTTTTTTCCTCCGAGAAGATACAACCAAAGCAATAATTGAGAAGGGTATGGCGTACAGCATGCTTAAAAGTCCCAAGATTGCTGCGCTATCGGGATCTTCTGGCCCTAGTCCGAATATCATTAAAAACGTTAATGTGAATAACACGATACCGATAATTGACAATACTTTCAATTTAATTCCTCCTATATATTAACTTCGTCCCAATTCATAATGACATATCCAAGTTGAATTAAAAGCATAACTAGATAACTTATATTTACAACGAAACTAAATTTATGATTTTTGGCTAATTTCATATACTCTTCTTTACCTATCCTCCCAGTGTCCAATCTGGATTTAAGTTTCTTGTTCGATACCAATAATAAATACAACTCAATAATCCCAAACAATCCCCATACTAAAGTGAAAAACAATGACACGGCATTGGCAACCGACAAAAGCATAAGGGAACCTTCATCCAAACCTTTCTCAATTCCTACCTTGAAGCTTACATTCACGCTTAAGGTCAGAATGACTAGACCAAAACCTATGAAACTTAAATATGGTGTGAATTTGGAGCTTCGCATGTGCTCTTCCTTTCCGGCAATCTCCATTTGTCACAAAGTTCTTAGATAATCTGTGGTACTCGTTAATTCTGACCATCTGGCTGAGAGGAATATCGCATAATTTACCGGGCTGATTCCATAGGTTCCTAGAGAATGACCATCATTGATCTCTACCAGTTTCATATTTCCTTCTTGATCCACGCCAAAATCCATTCCATATGCAGCCGGTGCATCCTTAAAATCGCTAATTGCTTTCTCGATAACGCTAGCATTCAACGTTGAATCCCATGCCCCTTTATAGCGCCTGATATCCAGAATTTCTCCGTAACGTATAAAACAACGCCACTCTGTCTTAAAATCGACAATCTCGGAACACCATATGCCAGTATCCTCGTTCTCCTCCACAAGTCCAATAAAATCGCTGTATTCTTTCACCACTTTTCCTGCAAACTTTTTGGTAGTATCCTTCGGTTTGATGAACACATTCCAACTTTCTTTATCTTGAAAAAGTTCGTTAATCGTTGTACTCCACACTTTTCTTCCCAGGTAACCTGCTAAGGCATCTGGATAGTCTATTTCTCCTTGTGCTCTTTCCAATCCTAATTGTTCTATACGCTTTCTTACATTGCCTATGCCTCCCACTAGTAAGCTTTCGGGGCTATAATCCTGGATCTCTCGTAAATCAAAAAATTTAATGGTTTCCCACCCCAATGAACTGAAGCCTTCATTAGCAATAAACGCATTAACATTATAGAAGTCTCCATTGTTATTAGTTTGTATATAGGCTCTCATCGGATTCTCCTCCTCACTAATTTTCATTGTTACATAAAATACAGCCAATTCATCGTTGCCTTGTACTTTGCTTTCTCCTAAAATTTCAATAGATATGTTAATGGCTGACCGGCTTAACGTATCCTCACCTAAACATCTGCATCAATTAAATTATAGTCATGATCAAATTTTGCATGAATCCGATGTCCACCGAATAAATCTCCATCTGAATATTCACAGTATATATAGTTCACTAGAAATGCGATATCCAGTAACGATATGACTCTTTCAAAGCCTTCTGTGGTTACGTCATATTTCCCAGCATCTACATCATCCCAATTTAAATTCTCATCATCTTCATCGTATTCAGGCCAAAAATCATTTTTATAATCAATTAAATGATGTGCGATCTGTGTCTTAGCCCTGTTTTCAAATTCCTCAGACTGACAGAATAGTTTTTCTGCTCTATTCATCAATTCATCTACATTAGCACTTTCATTCTCAAGCTTTAAACTGTAATATACTTTCCCTTCCGTATGTTCATATGTATTAAATTCCTCGTTATAGATAAACAGACCTATTATTTTACTACTAATTGTCTTTTCCATAGGTGATTACCTCTCTTCTTCATTTTATCTAGATCAATATTTCATTTCATATTCATGCCCCACCAATATCCTATTTCTATTATCAGATTTTTTCTTTCACTTTTGAATGTTGCCATAAAGAATTTGTACATGTGTCGATCCATCTTTACTCCGCTGCCATAGGGTAACAAATTGCCCAATCTTGGTTGGCGTCGTTTTGGCGACCCGAAATCGAATGGAGAGAGAATTTAAGGTGAGCACATACGCCACGTATTCAGCATTTTGTGCTTCTTCATGTGGTTGTGAGCAAACAAAACCACACCTGTCATAGATAAGTTCTTTACTGGCAAGTAAGTCGCCATGAAGCATCTCGGAGGTCGTCCAAGTATTCGGACGATTCAAACTACTTTTGTTATCCAACTTGTGATATCTCCTGTCTTGTATAGTCTGAACTAAGGAATTTGCGATAGCTGTAAAAGTTTGTTAGTTCAAAGTTCCTGACATAATCGCTTCCATTCCTGCCATGCCTTCAAATACTCAGGCAGATCATTAGGGTGATGCTTGTTACTCAGCCCAATTCGGCAATATAGATGGACCAGAGCTTCCTCTATCAATCTGGATTTATCCATTTCCACCTGTTCCAGAAGTTCGAATGCAGCAAATAATGTTTCGGTGTTGATATTATCTGGCGAGGAGCTAAAAGCATACAAGAAATCATAGAGGATAGGTCCAACCATTGGAGATGGGTCAATGACGCCGATGAGTTCATTTTGAGCATATACAAAATTATGAACCCCCGTATCGCCATGCAAAAGAAACTTCTCTTCTTCCTCATGAAACAGTCGATCCACTTTGGATTGAACCAGATTATAATCATCTGTCGTTAAAATACTTCCCATATTCATCTTTGCTTCATGAATGCTAATCTGATTGAATTCTTTCCAGGTTCTCTGTGGGAACTCTATTCTGCCCCATGATTTCGTATCTGAAGAACGCACATATGTATTGAACAGCTCCTTCACCAGACGAGATAACCAGTCTCTTTTTTGTCCCCTGTTAAAATGGGTCGTGCCTTCCATATACGTATAAATAAAATAAGTGTTATCCGGATCAGTCAACAAAACTTCAGGCAGTAACGAAGAATTCTTATACGTATTCAAAAACTGCTGGGCAATGTGAATCTGTTCAGGTTCATCTGATTTCAGAATATAGTGCTTATTCAGGCTCGTAGTCAACCGATAAACACGTCCAGCTGTGGTACCTGACAAACTTTGAATTTTAGATATTTCTTCGTTGATATGATGCACCTTGAATAAGTTATTGATCTCATTAATCGTTGGATTAATTAACATATGGACCTCCTCAATATCTGAATTCCCTTCCATGAATGATCCATTGTACGGCATCCCAAATATCCTCTGCGATATAATCAGGTTCGGTCTCCGTCCATTTGTCTCTGAATTTGGTTAATGAAGATTCCCCCCAGCCTGTTCTCACCATGATCTTGGTCGCTCCTACGGCATGGGCAGCAAGCATGTCTGTATCTCCTACATATCCAATAACTATGCATTTGGATAAATCCAGACCGTGTTCCTCTGAGGCCTGTAATAACATTCCGGGTTTAGGCTTTCTGCAACTGCATTCTTGCTCATGCGGACATATATAGGAGTGATCGAATCCATACTCGCGAAATTGCTCTTCAAAATCCTCAACACTTGCTTCTTCACGTGAGATTCGATATTGATTCGTAAAAGCCAGTACCATAATTCCTTCTCGTTTCAAACGCATAATTGCTTCTTGAGCATTTGGGTATAATCTGAAATCTCTCGGATGAATAAAATGACCTGTACCACCGATTGTTCCATCTCTGTCTATAAAAACAGCTTGTACGTTCCCCTGTGGTTTCATCATGGTCTGTTCCTTTCTTAGAAAAATTTCAAGTCGTGTCGTTCATCTATACTTTCTCATTGATAATATGCTTGCTATCATCTTGCTGCTTATGTTGTTGTTGCTTCTTAATTTCAGTTTTCAGATAGTGTACTTCTTTGATTAATACATCCAGCTTTTTCGATGTTTTGGATGAATCTATGGCATAACGTATTACTGCAGCAAAGATAAGAACCACAATAAGACTTATAAGTGAGTGATACGATTCAAGTCCAGAAGAATTCCATATTGTTGTTCAATTCCTTACTTACATTAAACTGTAATTGATTAACTGTTATGTTTACATGCATATAACGTATTGTCAAACCAAGTGCGACGGAATTACTCTGAAGGATTTGTGAATACCACTATATAGAAAGAGGTAATAATCATGACAAATAGAGCATTTTTCCCGATTCTTCTGCTCTTCTTTCTTCTCACAGTAGAGGCCAATAACGCGGAAACACTTCTTTTCTGGGCCGTTCCAACAGGAACTGAGACTTGGGGAGAACGAGAACTTATCGGGTATGATACCAGCGAGGACGATGGTTGGAAGATAACGTGGGATATTGCGGGTAAGTCTTTGCATCATCACGTGATTGTTCAGGCATTGGGAAGTGATGGTAAGACCATAACCGATAAAACGATAAATATTACGAATGAGTAAGGTTGATTTAAATCCTTTAATTAACGAAGATATAATTAATATTGGAGGCCTCCCCCGATAACTATTATCTTAGGTGAGCCTCCATTATTTTGTTACTTAAAGCCTATACTCTCTTTCAAACGGCTAAACATCGTTTTACTTCTTTCTGGAATTCCCCACTGAAGTTCCAACAAAATGGGAGGATAATAGATGGGGTTGATCCATGAGTAGTTGTCCAGATTTGATACTGCATTCAAATATGATCGTTAAATATTCAACCTGGTGACCATTACTGTATGTAAACCGCTGCTCTTCACCACCATAGATCCCTATCACTTTCTCCGGTTCTATGATAAGTCCTGTCTCTTCCCATGCTTCTCTTACCATCGTTTGAGCAGGAGTCTCCCCGAGCTCGATTGCTCCAGCGATTAAACCCCAGTTGGTTTCATTATGTTTACGACCGAACAATATCTCTCCTTGTTTATTTCAGATAACCCCAGCCACACCCGGCATTCCAAGAGAATTTTAAGTTGTTAAGCTACACTATATCTTTCGGGCCCAATTTATAAGTTTTTTTTCTAAACTTTCTCATTAATGATATGTTTTTTGTTCTCTTACTTATGGTCACTCCTTTTTCTTATTTCAGTTTTCTAAAGAAACCTCCTAAAAATTTTCAATTTTACTGTAACATTATTTGACTTGACCCGTTGTCTAAAGAGAAGGAGGAGGAAACTTGAAATGAGGAGTGATCTATATGCAGAACTATTCAAGCAGTACCAATCCTCCCTGCATCTCTATCTATACCGTATGTGTGGATCTCAGGAGACAGCTGAGGAGTTAGTTCAAGAAACCTTTTACAGAGCCATGGTATCCATGAAAGCCGAGCATGCAAATTACGCCAGAGCCTGGCTATACAAAGTAGCTCGGCATTTATTTATTGATTGGTATCGTAAATATCGTGGAGAAATTCAAATGAATCGAGAGATGGAACAGCAAGCAACAGAAAATACATATCGTTCCCCTGAGGAAGTACTCACAGCTCGTGAACGAACCCTTCGTATTCAACAAGTGATGAAGAAACTTCCCGAACAGTATAGAACCATTTTGTTGCTACGAGAAATGAACGAGTTATCTTATAACGAACTTTGCGAGATTCTGGATATGAACATGAATCAGGTCAAGGTCACCCTTTTTCGTGCCAGAGAACGATTCAAAGTAGAAATGCTTCAAATGAAAGGAGACGTTTGAGAATGTCTAAAACACCACATGATGAGGAACGTGTATTTCAGGAAGAGGATTTTGAGTATCAGCGTCCTGAATGGGGTCATAAGCAGTTTAAACGAATGGTTTGGAAAACGAGATGGAAGTTTTTCCTAAATGCAGGAGGAGCTCTTTTTTTAATATTTATGGTCTATCACATCTATGTATCGTCACTCCATATCTACTTTGACCAATCAAAGGTACGTAATGACTTCATTCGTTCGATTGTATCTGTGGTTGAGATGCATGGTGACGGACTTCGGGTAGAGAAGACGAATTATGAACTCTTTGAAGTAACCCCACTCCTAACCCAGAAAGCTAATCTGAAAATATATCGACATGTGGGCTCATGGGAAGTAATCACAGGTGAAATTCAAGCTGAACTCAGTATAACCGGTAAATTCACCTATACGATTACTAATACAGGAGCGTATATGAATGGCAATAACCCAGGCCCTTTCTATCTCCCTTACTCCCTAGTAGATGGTATACCTACTAAAGCCTCTGATGAAAGCAGTAGCTTGAATCGGCTTCGTAAAATTGATGATGGACATGTCGCAGAGATGTCATTATCCTTGAAAAACCTAGCGCATCCCGATCAACTGATGCAGCTTCTTACAGATTATGATGTTGCAGTAACCGCCATGCCGATCTATTCTGGCGAATTAAAAGATCAAGATATCTCTTACTCTCGGTCAGGCATGTTCAACTATAATATTCCTCATTTGAGTCTTAAACCTCTTTCTGAATTTAAAGAGGATGGGGCAAATTGGTATAACTATTTCGTTCCAGAAGATTCAGGGCAGATGCAGGAGCAGGTTCAAGCGATGTTGTCTGATCTAGAATGGATGTCAAACCATCTTGAGTACAGTGGTGCTGAACTAGATAAACAACGTCTTGCCTATTTAAAAAAGAATGGCGTTCAAGTATATGGCGCGGTGGTTACTGGTCCTGTACGAGAGTTAGAGAAACTTACAAAGGTTCCGGAATTCCAACATTTCCAATTGAATCGAGTAGAGATATGGAATTGGGATTAAGATGACTTATCCAGTATCGACATTACGTTTCATATAAAAAAGAGATGATACCTGTTTAATCAGTGGTATTATCTCTTTTTTTCTGATTTCTTTTACCATAAAATCACCTTGTGTAACGTTATTGTTGCGAGAAGCTTAGTTTCTCTACCGCCGCCTCTGTCTCACTCTTCTTCTGCAAGAATATCTTCACAGCGAACAATCAATTCGGGCATATTTTCTCCGTAAAATAAAACATGAAGCTCATATCCGTTATCAATCCGGTACAGCTCTTGATACAGCCAGTAACTGCCTACAATCATACCCTCTTGCTTGATGATTTCGGTTGCAACCAGCGTAAGTTTATTTATATTGGTAAAGCCCCCACGAGTGTCAAAACGAATAACGACCTCATCACCCGTCAGCAGTTCCGTTACTGTACAATCGTGAAATTGAACCCGGCTACGAATTTCATGGGGAATATCCTGTGCTAAAATGACATCCCTGTATTCATTGGATACATGCTCCATCTCTCTCCTATTTTCTGCACTCTGTTTCTTTAGCTGTAGCATAACTTCTCTCGTGCAATAACCCAACGTAAATACACGGATATCCGCAATTTGCTCATAGATTTTCTTGGGTAATCGTTCTTTCTGGTGTTTGTAATCCCATTCCTGCATGTCTTTAAATGCAATTCTATGCTGCAGTTCGTCAAAAGGAGGCCTCACATCAAAATCCGCGATTAATTTGTCGATCCTCTCTCTTTCTTCAGCAGGCATCTGATATACTTTTTTATCATCTTCCGATATTTCATTCCCACTAAAAAACTTCTCGGCAGGTACAAAAACATGGCCATTTTGCTCCAGCAAAAAACGAGGATCTGTATTGTACATCTCACGCTGAAGCTCTATATACTCTTTTTCTTTTCTTTTATACCGTCGTAGGAAAAGTGCTTCGTTTAATTCGTAAGTTCCTCTATGTACCCTCATCCCAAAATGTAGTCCTGTCCGTTGACACAACTCGTACCATTCTTTCGTTAAATATCTCATATGCACCTCTTCTGCTGATTTTTAGAATCTACTTTGCTATTGAAGCGTAGAGCTTTTTAATTTGTGACGAGAATTTAGCTGCAACTGTAATATGTGTGCGTTTAAAATAAGCTGTTAATTGTTTAGGATGATTTTTGACAATATCATATTCTATAATCGTGTTAGCGATAACCAATCTCGTAAAACCCAGAACCTCGACAATTTCAGATCGATCTCGTTAGAAATTGCTCTATTGATTTCATCGCTACTCCTCCAAAATCTTCAGCCTCAACGATTCCTTATATTCAACAGACGTACTGGTCTACGCTAAGGTTTGAAAAAATTTGTGTTTTATTTCTTTGTCGTTTCGCTCCGCCCATTCATGCACAGCTTCTACGCCTGCGGATTCCTGACCTCGTTGAAAATAAAAACATAGATCCATCGGCACTAACCGTTTACCATAGAGTTTGATGCCAATCCGTCTGTAATTCATATAAATGCATTCAATCTCGGATGCATCGTATTTCCGATGTTTCGTAGAAATCACATGATCGCTCTCCAGCGTGATACTGGGTTTAGTGAAAAATAAACGCCAGATCAGAAAAACGATATAACCCAGAATATAGGTCAATATAATGATCAGTGAGTACTTCAGAATACCATTTTCATCGTAAATAACATTT
This sequence comes from Paenibacillus sp. FSL W7-1088, assembly GCF_037969855.1. Classification (NCBI taxonomy): domain Bacteria; kingdom Bacillati; phylum Bacillota; class Bacilli; order Caryophanales; family Paenibacillaceae; genus Paenibacillus; species Paenibacillus sp. FSL W7-1088. The sequence continues at coordinate 1,847,571 of NZ_CP150216.1, read as the reverse complement.
CTGAAAAGCATAGCTTCAATGGCCAGCATGCATAGTAGGTTCAACAATGATCTTGGATAAATTGTCTTGTATGTGATGAGTTCCACCTCCTAATCATTCTCTTTATTAATCCGAAGCCACTCGGAAGGGGCTTTTCTGGCAAAATGCTTTTCAACAAAATCCAAAATATCATCAATGCCGGGCAATGCCGCATTTTCTTTGGCTTCGTCAAACGTCATCCATTGGTACTGGGTATGTTCATGATTTAACCGGACAGGCTGGCTTTCATCCACGTATCCTACGAATACGGGAGCGGTATAGATATACTCCCCCATGGGTGAATAATATTGTTCGAATTGATTGGCAGAATACAGCCGGACTTCAGTAATACCTGTTTCCTCGTGAACTTCTCTGAGTGCAGCTTCCCATGCCTTCTCACCCTTTTCTATCCCGCCGCCAACATAACACCACTCGTTATGCAACATACGACCAGCCCGCTTTAGCATCAGTACACGGTATTGATCGAGGCTCTTCTTCAACAGAACTACAGCCACTCCTTCACAACGAATGGGGACTACCTGTTTCACGTGCTCTGCACCATTCAATTTCTCGCCCCCTTCTCTTCAGAATCGAAGTCCTCCAGAACCTTAAATTTATCCCCGTGGATTTTATCCAAATGCTCTTCTCCCCAATAACATAAATGGTCCAAGGCAGGCTTGAGTCCCCAGCCGTAGTCCGTTAACTCATATTCCACTTTGGGAGGAACCTCCGAATATACCTTACGCTGTACAATCTCGTCCTTTTCCAGACCTCTGAGCTGTGTTGTCAGCATCTTCTGCGTAATGTCGGGGATTAACCGTCGAAGCTCCGACGTGCGTTTACGTCCGGTCATCAAATGATAAATAATCAAAGGCTTCCACTTCCCGCCCATCACTTCCAAGGCCGCTTCTACGCCTACTTTATATTTCTTCGGAGCGTTTGTGTCTTCATGTTCCGTCATTCTGAACCCCTCCATAATCAGGCTGTATTCAAGGTAAAACGTAATCTTCTTGCTGCTCTTTTTTCTATTATTTAAGCCCATTTCGAGGCATCCATTCAGGGTACTTTAATGTTCCTATGGCACTTCATTCTTCCTATAGAACATCAAAGTGCGTACTTCCAGATGTTTTCATACCTGTTTATAATAGCATCAGCCATTGATTCATGGCTACAAGACTGCATTGCAGAAAGGTAGTGAACGTTAAGATGAACGTACTCGTTGTAGTATCCCACCCAAGAAAAGATTCCTTGACCTTTCAGGTAGCTGATCGTTTTGTACAAGGTCTTGCCGAGGCTGGTCACGGTTATGAGATACTGGATTTGCATGGGATTGGATTCGACCCAATTCTTCGTGAGATGGACGAACCAGACTATACCCAAGAAAATCAGGTGTTCTCACCTGAGGTTGAAACCGAGATGAAGCGATTGAAGAAACACGATGCTGTCGCTTTTGTGTTTCCTCTCTGGTGGTGGCATCTGCCAGCCATGCTGAAAGGGTATGTGGATCGTGTCATGAACAACGGGTTTGCCTATGGCACGAACAAACTACCTCATCAGCAGATATTGTGGATCGCTCTTTCGGGTGTGACGGAAGAACAGATGCACAAGCGCAACTATGGTCAGTCGATCGCCAATCTGCTCAATGTGGGTATTGCCGATTATTGCGGCGTGTCCCAATCAAGGGTTGAATTTTTATATGAAACGTTGGAATCCAAGCCTGAGCATTATGAGGCACTTCTGAACCATTCGCATAACCTGGGAATGAACTATGCCAACGATCCTTCGACGCTATAAAGGTATTATAGTGCTACATTGATATGACACCTGACGTCCCAATTCCGCTTGAACACAGCAAAAAGGTCGCTCCAAAGAGCGACCCTGTTTGTTTAGATTCAATTATTTTACGGTCGAGAGAAGAAACTTCTCCAACATACTGGTATCGGTGATACTATGGTTACAAGCTGTGTTATCCATGCATACGTACTGGGCCACGGAAGAAATGTTGTCCGGCGTATAGCTCTTGGTCTTTACGTTGAAGAATCCGAGCTCCTGATGGCGATGACAGAACATACAATACCCTTTCTTGTTCGTGGCTGTAAGCCGTCCCTCAATTCCGAGGAATCTGCCTTCATACGGATACACGATGAACAAGCGATCGGTAGCAATGTCGGTCCATCTCAGATAAGTTGTACGTGCGTAATCGATGGATTCCAGATCCGGCACTTTGAGCTTCTTTACCTTGGGAAACAGCTTCTGAATTTGCTTCGCGGATACTTGCGGAAATGGAATCAGATATGCTTCCAGCTGGTTCAGATAGGTCTGCAACTCATGTGTCGTCTCATACGTGGATAACTGCTCCAGCAGTTGCTTCTGTTCCAGAGTAAGTTCATCGAAGATGCTCACCGCATTTGTGCCGACCGTATAACGGACGGTTTCCAATACTTTTGGATCCACAACCGAGCGTAGCGTTTTGAGCAGGAAATCAGCTTGTTTTTGAATATAATTAAATTGATGATTCTGAATAAATGGTGTTTGCATGGCGTTCAGCCCCTTATTTTTATTGGAAGAACAAATAAGGTGCAAAGCCTGCGGGATGAACCATTATGTTGATATTGATTTCAGGGCAACAATCTCATTTTTGTCGCGCCCTACACAAAGTCCGCCCCTATTCAGGCTTTGCGTAAGGCTTTCTAGCGAACGAGCAATCCGGCATCATCCATATTGCCACGTCATAACCCCCAATACGATAGATATATCGAAATTATAGCAGGGCAGCATAGTGTAGGCAACGAGCTTCGTTTCAATTTCCTCTTTTCAAGAAATATAATTACATCTTAGGCTTTCTTCCCATTTTCCACGAAATGATCTACTGCTGACTGCTCAATGGCCAGTCCTTCCGTGTAACGCTCCATGAACAAGGCAAATCCATTCACGTCCTCGCTATTTGGAGAAACCTCTTGTCCTTCTGCATCAATAAACACCTTGGTATTAAGGTACTCCGCCAAACCCTCGTGCTGCTGCTTATTAACCATGTAGGAAGCCAAAATAGCCATTCCCCATGCGCCACCTTCACCAGCGGTAGACATAACCGAAACGGGAATGTTCAGTGCGGATGCGCACATTTTTTGAGCGACTCGTGGGGTTTTGAACAATCCGCCATGCGCCCAAATGTGCTCAATCGTTACGTGCTCCTTCTGTGTCAAAATATCCAGCCCGAGCCTTAGTGCAGCAAACGCAGCAAATAGATGGACTCTCATAAAGTTTGCCAGATTGAAGCGGCTCTCTGGAGAACGCACAAACAACGGACGACCTTTTGCAATTCCTGTAATATTCTCGCCTGAATAGTAGCCATAGCTCAGTAAGCCACCGCCATCAGCGTCAGCTTTCAGTGCTTCATTGAACAACACACTGAATAATTGGTTCATATCGGGCTTCTGTCCCATCGCCTCATAAAACTCACGGAACATGTTTACCCAAGCATTAATATCGCTGGAGCAGTTATTCGCAAGAACCATAGCCACAGGATTGCCTTCAGGTGTAGTCACGATGTCAATCTCAGGGTATACCGTAGACAGGTTTTTCTCTAATACAATCATGGCAAAAATCGATGTACCTACGGAAATGTTACCCGTACGTTTTTGGACACTATTCGTAGCGACCATGCCTGTTCCAGCATCGCCTTCCGGAGGGCACAGTGGAATATTGGATTCCAAGTTACCCGATAGATCTAACAGTCGTGCACCAGCTTCACTAAGATATCCGGCATGTTCACCGGCAGTATAGACTTTAGGTAAAATATCTTTAAGATTCCACGGGTAGCCTTTGTCAGCAATTAAATCGTCAAACTTCCTCACCATATCTTCATGATATTCCAGTGTGGATTCATCAATTGGGAACATACCTGAGGCATCCCCTATACCAATAGCTTTACTGCCAGTCAACAGCCGATGTATGTAACCTGATAGTGTCGTAATATAATTGATGTTAGTGACATGCTCTTCTCCGTTCAAAATCGCTTGATACAAATGTGCGATGCTCCAGCGCTCTGGAATTTTAAACTGGAATTTCTCGGTTAGCTCTGATGCAGCCTTACCCGTTGTGGCATTGCGCCATGTACGAAACGGAACCAATAACTCCCCTGTTTGATCGAGTGCAATGTAACCCTGCATCATAGCAGAACATCCGATTGAGCCAATTTTTTGTATCGTTACACCATAATTATTCTGAATCTCTTGCTTTAATTGATGATAGGTTTGTTGCAGCCCGTGAATCATTTCATTCATATCGTAGGTCCAATAACCGTCGATCAATTGATTTGCCCACTCATAGCTGCTGGAACAGATGGTATTGAAATGGTGATCCATGAGTACAGCTTTGATTCGTGTGGATCCAAATTCAATGCCCAGCGAAGTTTCTCCCCTGACTATTGCTTGTTTCAAGTTTTGATCCATCATCGTATTCATCCTCTCTGAATTTGGAATTAGCTCGATTCGGGAAAATTTACATCCCCGTCATCGGAGTACATTGAAATGAAACCTACCCTATGATTACTCTTGTGATCACTCTTGGAAAACTGCAAATGTTTCACCTTAACAATATATTGTCCTCATTCGATGGATAGAGTGGTGGACCAGCTTCTTCATATTGCTTTGTTCTTAATATCGTTCTGTAAACCTACTCATCCACCAATCCCTCTTCATTAAATATTCAATTTTGATTGGCATAATAATGTATTCTTCCGTTACTTCAATCAGCTCATTGGGACCGTTATAGATTAAATCCACATTTAAGTGAAACGGTTTAATTTTTCTACCCACTTCATCTTCAAATTCTTGAACATAACGTATAAGGTCAGGTATCCCTTCCCAGTAATTCATTGCAGCTTGCCCGCCCGCAGGCATGTACCACCACTGCCTAAAGGATGGCCATAAATGAACCAATACCTCCCTTAATTCATGTTGTTCAACTAACTTAAAGTCGGGCAGTCCTAGCACAAATGATACATGATGATTATTTTTATGTGCCTTCTGTTGAATGCTGCGATCCCAGAACCATTTCCATTGTATTTCAAGTTTTTGATGAAGTTGATCTGATTCTACCCTTTGCCGGGATGGCCATAGATTATTCTCATTGATCTCCTCTTTAAGAAGGCCATACGTACTCGCTACATAGATCAAAAAGTTCAATTCAATATCACTGGATATACAAACAGACCATGAGTTATGGTTTTGAATCATTGACATTTCACCTTTCACCCAAAATGCATAAATTTAACGTTGATCAAGCGATTTGAGAGATATTCTTCTTCCTATTTTGTTGCACTAATATAGCTCAATTTAAAAATATGATCATACATATATGTGTAAGAATCGTAATACTCAAGCGCCTTTTTTCTCTCTTCGTGGAAAGACTTTAATCTTTCCTTGTCCCCGGTATGAACATAGGCTATTAGCTCAATACTTGCTTTTTTATATGCCTCCAAACTATAAAACGCATCAGATAAATCAGAGGAATTATAGTCTTGTACTGGAGTAAATACCTCTGGACGGATCACGACATTGGATTCGGCTTCCTTTATTAACTGTTGTAATTTGGAGATGTCAACTTGCTCTTCTAATATCACTTTACTAAGGACATCAATCACTTCTTGCTCGATCTTGTTGAATTGGCTTGTAAATTCATAGTTGGATAGATGCATTTCTATTAAATTTTTGGTGTAATGAGAATAGCTATTCACTAAATTAAGCTTGGAGTTCTTATACTCTACCGCAAATCTTGCATCACGAAGAACACTGGCCGGGATATAAGCATGATTGTCAATTATTTTGACTTCTGTCCCTGCTCTGGTCTTTAGTTCTTTTCCATTCAAAACTATACTTATCTTCTGTGGTGCACTTGTCGCTGCAAAAGCAAGAGAAGCGCTTAATAACGACAAAACCAAGGTAACGATTATCATCTTCTTCACTTCGTACACACCCTTCGATATGAATAATAAGGAGAATTTTTAATTAGCTCTCATCGTACCATTTTATTCAAATAAAGGTAATACACTACATACGTGCAACGTTCTTTTTCCATACACAAAAAAGAAGCCACCTCCCTGGCCTTCCACCAGTTCAGCAACTCCTTTTTCACACCTATTCGTACCGCTACTCGACTCTACTCCTTCACAGCCCCAACTACAATCCCGGTTACAAAGTACCGTTGCAAGAACGGATACACGAGCAGGATCGGCAGCGCGCTGATAAAGATCTGAGAAGCCCGAATCGTCCGTTGGGACAGGTTCTTCACCGCTTCTGGATCAAGCTTCGACATGTCGGCCTGCACGATAATCGTCTGCATGAATGTTGCCAGTGGCAGCTTTTCCGCATCACGGATGTAGATAATCCCGTCAAAATATGCGTTCCAATGTCCCACCATCATGAAGAGAGAAACGGTTGCAATAACGGGTACGGAGACGGGCAGATAGATTTTGATAAACGTCTGCAAGTGTCCTGCACCATCGATAAATGCGGCTTCTTCCAGGTCCTTCGGAACGGTACGGAAGAAATTCAGTAACAGAATGATGTTAAACACCGCAACCAACCCAGGCAAAATCAAGGCCAGCAATGTGTTCATCAGACCCAGCTTCAGAATGAGGATATACCCCGGAATGAGGCCACCGCTGAACAGCATCGTGATGACAAAATACCATAGATAGATGTTACGTGCGCGGAAAACCCGCGTCTCTTTGGAAAGCGCATAGGCTGCAAGCGTATTAACGATTAACGCAAGTCCAGTACCCAGTACCGTCCGTTCCACAGACACCCACAAGGAGGAGAGGAAGTTCGTATTGGCAAATGTCTTCGCATACGCCTCCAGTGTGAATCCAATTGGCCAGAACGTGACCAGTCCAGCATTGGCAGGAGCAGATGCGCTCAGTGATACCATGAGTAAGTGATACAAAGGCAGCAAGCAGAGCAGCGAAAGGATGGTCAGTAACACATTGTTGATTATGCTGAATATGCGGTAAGGCATCGTTTTATGATACATGAGTTCGTCATCCTTTCTAGAAAATTCGATATCCGGCGAATCGGTAAGCCAGTCGGTACGAGATCACGATCAGGATCAGGCTGATGACCGATTTGAACAGATTCACAGCGGTAGCGAAACTGAACTGCCCACTAAGCAGACCTTCTCTATACACAAACGTATCGATAATATCCCCTTGCTGGTAAATCAATGGACTATATAAGTTAAAGATCTGGTCAAAGTTGGCGTTAAGCACATTACCCAGTGCCAGGGTTGCGATTACGATCCCAATGGGAATAAGTGCCGGGATGGTAATATACATCGTTTGCTTCCAGCGTCCTGCCCCATCCACTTCAGCCGCTTCATAGAGTGCAGGGTTAATGCCGGACAGTGCCGCGAGGAAGATGATCGTATTGAATCCAAACTCTTTCCAGACATCACTCGCAATAATCGTGAATCGGAACCAGCTGCCATCCCCCAGGAAGAAGATCGGCTTAATGCCGAATACGGAGACTAGGAACTGATTGACAATACCCGTCTGCGCCAGAATGTCGATCAGGATGCCTGACAGCGTAACCCAAGACAAAAAGTGTGGCAGATACACGAGCGTTTGAATCGTTCTTTTCAGCGCCATCTTCCGTACCTCGTTGAGCAATAAGGCGAATATAAACGGAATGATTAAGTTCATGACGATCTTGGAGCAGGCAAAAAACAGCGTGTTCCACGTAATTTGCAGGAAATAATCATTTTCCCACATGTACCTGAAGTGCTTCAGTCCTACCCATTCGGAATTGAAAAATCCCAGGGCAGGTTTATAATCCTGAAATGCCATCAAAATCCCGGACATCGGAATGTATGAAAATATAAAGACCATAATGGCTGCCGGCAACACCATGAAGTGCAGAATCCATGGCTGCTTGTAGCGTTTTTTTCTCTTTTTATCCAGCTTGTTCCCAACGTTTGCCTGCGGGACCCGCTTACCCTCCAATTTAGCCTCCATAGCACTGCTCCTGTTCCCAAAAAAAGTTTTTGTGTGTGATGGGGTTCTCTGATATAAATAGTATCAAGCCATACTGAGGTCTGCTATATAACATTGTTAGGCTTGATAGTGTTTTGTTAGGAACATCATCTGAAGAGGTTGTTTACACACGAATTTGAAGGAGACTTTTTATGAATATATGGAAGCGCTTTATATCATTGGGAAGAACGTCCAGATCCCGGTTTAGTCTGTTTGCCAAAATAAACTGTTTAATTGTGGTTCTGTTCATCCCCATTATTATCATGTATACCTACTCGAACAACGTCACTTATGATGTTGTAAGCAAAGAGCTACAGGTCTCCAATACGAAGCAGCTCACGTTTTTGTCCAGTCAGATCGATTCCCGAATCAATCAGATGATGGATTTCAGTCTTATTCTCTCAAGAGATCCCAATGTCAGAGCATTTAATGGCTTGAACATTTGGAATGATCGTTATGACAAGATGCAGACCCGATATGTTATTCAGGAAAAGCTGATGCTTCAATCCGGTGTTACCGATATATGGCCTACTCGATACGCTGTGCATTCACAACAGAATCAAGATGTCATTGCCAACTATAATAGAACAACGGGGTATGATGAGGATTACCTAAAAAGAAATATGAGCGGACAATGGACATACGGTGATGGTGCCGAGTCCAAAGAGGATATGAAATCCTTCTACTGGTTCTTTACGGATTCCTTGGCCCAGCCGGGCATGTTGACGGGAAGCAATCTGGTGATTGAAGCCAGCTTCAGTTATGAGAACATTCAGAACATGCTGGATACGTATAAAGCAGGTGGGCAAGGTGATCCCTTCTTTTATCACAAAGGAAATTCGCCCATTCTGAATCGCAGTGCAGACAAGCAACTATCCGAGGAACTTATTCGTTATCTGGACGAGCACTCGCCAGAGGATACCACACAGGATGTCGTCAAGCTGAACGGGAAAAAGTATCTGGTTAGCTCGGTGAAATCTTCCTATCTGGATTGGCATTTGGTCGATGTGGTACCTCTCTATCAGATTCTACAGCCGATCTCGCTCAGTCGGAACTTGTTCTATCTCTTTATGATTCTGCTGTTTGTGGTGGGCATTTCCGCTTCGATCCTGTTATATCGAAACATTCAATATCCGATCAAAAAGCTGATCCAGGGCTTACGCCGTGTGCAGCGCGGAGATTATTCCGTACGTCTGCATAGCAAGGATCAGAATGAATTCTCGTTTTTGTTCCATCGATTCAATGATATGTCACATCAGATTCAAGACCTGATCGAGAACGTGTTCCAGGAAAAGATCAGAGCCAAGGAAGCTACGCTGAAACAGCTACAGGCGCAGATCAATCCGCATTTTCTATATAATTGTCTTGGTTATATCATCAACATGGCCCAGATGAAGGACGAGCAAGCCGTCGTCTCCATGGCGCATAACCTCAGTGCCTACTATCGCTATACCACAAGAGTGGAGCGGGAGACATCTTCTCTAAAAGAAGAAATCAATCTGCTCATCAACTATTTGGATATCCAGAAGCTGCGTAATGGCCGAATTGAATACCATATCGACATCCCTGAGGATATGCTTGCACAGTCGGTCCCACGATTAATGCTGCAACCTATTGTGGAGAATTCAGTCATTCACGGCGTCGCGAAGTCGTATTCATCCGGTGAAATTCGAATTACTGGCGAGAGCTCGAACGGGTTCTGTAAAATTTACATTGATGACGACGGACCTGGCTTGAGCCCGGATCAATTGGAGGCGTTGAATCTTAAAATGCAGCAGCCGCTGCAGGAGGAAATGGGCTGTGGCCTCTGGAACACGAATCAGCGTATCATGCACTTATTCGGCAATCAGTCCTACCTTCTATTCGGTCCATCCCCTCTCGGCGGATTCCGAACCGAGATGGTCTGGGAGATACCGAAAGATGATACAGATTCCGATAGAGGAAATACCGATACGAATTTAAGTTAAGCTACATTACACGCTAAACGGAACGGGCAGAACAAATCTCGAAAAGCGAAGCGCTCGCCTTTATCCCCGGATTTCCCCATTGATTAGAGATTCAAAAAAATCTGGGGATAACAGCGATTGAGAGATGGTTCTGACCGTGTAGTGACCACGTGAAATAAAGAGATTCTACTTTTAAGGAGTAAACACCATGCAAATGATCATCGTAGACGATGAAGCACACTGGGTTGATAATCTGTCCATGACCAAGCCCTGGCATACGCTGGGGATCGAACAGGTACACAAAGCATACTCAGCACACGAAGCACTTCAACTGATCGATACCCACCCTATAGATATTGTGATCTCGGATATTCAAATGCCTGAAATGACAGGTATTGAACTGATCGAACGGATCAGAGTCCGTGACAAAAAAATAAAGTGCATTCTTTTATCCGGACATTCCGAATTCGATTACGCCAAAAAAGCCATCCAGTTCGAGGCCGTAGATTACTTGCTGAAACCACCAACAGACGATGAATTGATGGGAGCCGTTCAAAAAGCCATCGATCAATTAAACACCGAATGGGAACTCGTAAGCTCACTAAAACGAACCCAGTTTACCCTTCGAGAGAACCTACCGCATTTGCGGGGTCGACTGCTGCTTGAGGCTTTGCAAGGACATCGAATTGCCTCCAGCGAATGGGCACGAAAACTTGCCAATTACGATTTGCCCTTCCACGCCGGCGATTGCGCGTTAATGCTTGTACGTATGGAAGAAGAATTCGGGCAATATGACAACAACGATCAAACCTTGCTCGAATATGCGGTCATCAATATGGCGGAAGAGATTATGGGTGAGTTTATGGAAGTGTGGGGCGTGAAGGAGGAGCATGGATATCTGGTGTTTCTGCTTCAACTGAAAGTGAACGACACCGACATTGGCAAAGAAACCATACTGGAGAAGCTTTCGGTACAGCTTCAGTCCAAAGTTAAACAGTTTCTGAAGGGTTCCCTCTCCATCGTCATCACCGAATGGTTCGCGTTTCCCGATCAGCTATATGATCGTTTTCGGCAGGCCTCCGCTTATTTCCGGCAAATTGTCGGGGACGAGCGTGAATTCGTCATGCGGGTCAGCGACGTGGAGACTCCGTCGGCACAAGGTCCGCTGGATGTCCTGTATACCCCACCCACTTTCATTCATCTGTTAGAGAGTGGTCAATGGGATGCGGCAGAAGAAAAAATACTAGCCGTCTGTGCGGAGCTGGATGAGAAATGGTCGGAGTCGTGGGAGCATTGTATGGAGGCTGGATTTCTAATTACGGCTTCGTTCACCAATCTCGCACACCGGAACAGGCTGACTTTAGCTAATTTAATGGGTGACGATGTCGGGTTGTTACAGAGTGGAGAAGCCTTTACTACCATCAGTAAACTGCGCAAATGGTCGCTCAGTGTACTTGGCAAACTCAAGGAAGGCACGTCCAACGAGATCAAAGACATCCGTTCCGAGTATGTGAAGAAGATTCAGGATTTTACGGATAAAAACCTGCATCTGGATGTTTCTTTGCGTGTACTGGCCGACCATGTCAATCTGCATCCGACCCATTTGTCCAAGATTTATAAGATTGAAACGGGCGAAGGCATTAGTGATTATATCTCGCGCCTGCGCATGGATCGGGCCTGTCACAAGCTCGTTACGACTACCAAAAAAGTATATGAAATCAGCATGGAGATTGGCTATATGGACCCGGCTTATTTTATTAAAGTGTTCAAGCGCCAGTTTGGCGTCACGCCGCAAGAGTACCGAGACCAACATTAATTTGCATAATTTAGAGGTTGTTCAAAAATTCCGCTTTTGATTACGAAGGATGCCTCACGGCATCATCAGCATCGAATATGGGATTCAGCCGAAATAAGCGGGAGGCTTACGAAGTATGTTTCCTTTGGAAACATTGTAGTTGCTCACGTAGTTTGCCTACGCTCCGCTACTCCATTTCTAGCTTTATCCCATCTTCTCGGTACTGAAAACCGAATTTTTTGAACTTGCATAATAGAGTCCTATCGAAACTAACAAACTCATATAGATGCCCTCCCGCCCAAATTGGTACAGTTACACTGTAAAGATCATACATCGTAGGGGGATTGAACAATGATCAAATTCAAAACATGGTGGTCACTGCTCATGGTTATCGCACTCATCACGATCACTGCGTGCGGCAGTAGCGATACAGCGAGTGACAATGGTACCAAAGATGATACACCGGCGACCGTCGGTTCAGCTGAAGCAGAAGCTGCTTTTGCCAAAGGAAAATACGATCCACCCATCGAATTCAGTTCGGTATTAATGCCGAAGAAATACGTTCAAGGGGATACCAAAGAAAATAACGTTCACGATCGCTGGATGCTGGAAACGCTGGGTATGAAGCATAAAGATACCTGGTATCCGGCCAATGACGATCAATACAGACAAAAGCTTCAACTGGCTATCGCCTCTGGCGAGAAGCTGCCTGATTTCGTATCCGTACCGACCAATGCGGTATTGACCAATCAGCTGATCGACTCCGGTCAATTCATCGCCATCGATGAGTTGTTCGACAAGTACGCGAGTCAGACCCTGAAAGATCACGCAGCAGCACATCCTGAGCTGTGGTATCCGTTCACCAAGGACGGCAAGAAATATAATATGCCGATCATGGAGTATACGGATAACGACGATACGCTGCTCTGGCTCCGCGAGGACTGGATGGAGAAGCTGAACCTGGAAGCTCCGAAAACCATTGCAGACCTTGAGAACATCATGGACAAATTCAAAAACGAGAACCCGGACGGTCTGTCTCCAGACAAAGTATTCCCGCTGGCGATCTCGCTGAAAAATAACACCAACACCTGGATGGGTCAACTTGATTGGTTGTTCGGTGCATATGGCACAATCGAGGAGCAATGGAACAAAGACGCAAACGGCAATCTGGAGTACGGCTCCGTTAACCCGGGTGCGAAACAAGCACTTGCCAAGCTGGCTGAATGGATGAACAAAGGTTATATCCACGCCGACTCCGCCCTGTGGGACGAAGGCAAATCCGCTGAAAGCTGGACGGCTGGCAAAGCGGGCATTCTGCCTGGCGCAAACTGGGTACCCGACTGGCCGGCACCGGACCTGCTGAAGAACGTACCTGGCTCAAAATATAAAGCTTACCCTGTTCCGGCTGGCCCAGACGGCAAGATCGGCACAAAGTGGCAGAACTCTGGTGTCAACGCAAGTATCATGATTAACAAGGATGCGAAGCATCCAGAAGCCATCTTCCTGTACTACAACTACCTGCTCGATAACCTGGCTAACCCGGCTGCGGGCAGTGAGTATGAATACGGCTTCGCCAAAGGTTACGACTGGGATATCATTGACGGACAACCGACCAGTGACAAAGAGAAGATCAAAGACTTCTCCAACGAATTCCCTTTCCTGACCGGCCCGGCTCGTATCCCGGATCTGTACATGAAAACACTCGTGAAGCTGGCCAACGGCGAGAAGCCTGAAACACCGTACGAGAAACAAATGGCCGAATTCCGTAAACCGGAAAACTGGTATGCAGGTAAAGTCGTTATGTCCCAGATCGACATTCGTAAACAAAACTACTTTACTGGCGCTGCAACACCAACGATGGTATCCAAATGGAACCTGCTCCGCCAATCCGAGATGGAAACCTTCAACAAAATCATCTACGGCCAACTGCCAGTTGATGCCTTTGACCAATTCGTCACCAACTGGAAGGCCAATGGCGGAGATCAGATCACGCAAGAAGTGAATGAATGGTTTAAATCGGTGAGTGGGAAGTAAGATTTCGGTTAAAAGAAACAATTAAAAATAAGCCGAAGCGTGTAATTCTATCGCTTCGGCTTGTTTTTGGTTTGTTGATTTTTATTATTATAGCAGGGATCACACTTATTAAGTTATGTTTGCCACCATACCAACTACATAAATTGTTATTAAAACGCCGTCCAAGGTATAGGTTTAACGTTTCCCTTTGTAGAGCTAAAGGAGTAATATCTATGAGCTGGGGTTGATGCTTTAATATTTATCCCCAGAGTATCACTAACAAAACCTATAGCGCCTGTAGCTCTCATTGTCCAAGTTCCACTACCATGAAAATAACCTTCAGAAATATAACCTGGGTTATTATTTGAAGTTTCACTTAAAATAAATGCGGGATTTCTATTTACATGGGCATATGATACCTGTAATGGTCTAACTGCAACAGAACCATTGTGCTCCCAGCTGACTGTCAGAGTAATTGTAGTTGTATCTACTCCAAAAACACTAAATGTAAAAGACTTACTCGCTGAAGCAGCTGTGTTAGCTGCTGCTAGAGCATTTGTAGAAGATTTTCCGCCCTGAGTCCCATTAGATGATGATTCATCAACTACCGTGACCGGAACTTCTTCTCCATTATAATTGTACGTTGTTTCCTTTTCCCCCGTTGCAATATCCTCTATGGCTTCAGCATAGTCAATAGAAGTTATAAACCGCAAGAATGTCTCCTGTTTTGATGGCTCCAACCCATTAAATTGATTCAGACTCTCACTTGCTCCCACATCTCCATTATTAATAAGTTCCGTCAAATAATCTACATACATCTCAGGTGTGTATTCATTACTTTCCCCTGAGTTATCTGCATAAGTTAATGAAGAAAACAAGGTTGTTACGAGAATTAAAGCAAGTACGCTCTTTGATATTTTCTTTAACATTGAATGATTTCCTCCCTAATGGTTATATATATTGTATTGGCATGGCGGTATATATTACGTTACCATTAATTAGGTAATTTGAAACACTTATTGAAAATACTTTAATAAAAGGTGGATAATAGAATATGAAAAACAACAAAGTTTTGTGGACGATTTTAGGAGTTATTGCAGTTTTATTAATACTTTATGCTTTTGTATCCATGTCTAAATAAATATAGGAGACGTTTTTTTTACAAAGACTTTCAGTTATATTAAATACATTCTTAATATTCCCTTTAAAGATATGGCTGAATTACGCAACCATAAAAACTGGGCCGGTGCTAAAGTGGTAATATTGCAAATGAAACTACTTCAATAGCAATGCAATGATTGGTACAAGTCGGTAAGCGGGAAGTAGAATTGAAGAATTAACACAGGTCAAAATAAAAGAATAAAAAACAAGCCGAAGCGTACATTTCCATCACTTCGGCTTGTTTTCTAAATCAATTTAATCCAGCACTTTAAAATACAGGAACTTCAACATAATCTGTACTCATAACTCTTTTTCCATCTTTCTCTTCTGATCCAACCTCAATACCAAATTTTATTGATTCAGAGAGGGACATACCCTTTTTATCCGGACTTAATTCGATCACAATCGTTCCAGTACCTCCGCCATTTGCTATATAATTTCGTTCTCTCCCAATTTCAATCATCGTGCGCCATGAAGAGTCATCAGAAGAATTCATCCAGGTGTATACATACTCAGCAGGCTTCAACTTCGATTGATGTTCAGGATAACTGCTGGTGATGCTGGAGACACTCCATTGATCAGGGATATAAAATGCAACACCACCCCAGTCAGCGGGATCAATCTCTACATGTGCTACTATTTTTATATGATAATATGCTCCTTCTCACCCTCAACAAATATCGATCCTTCTGTCATTGTCTTTAAATTCGTTGATTTGGCATCCAGATCAAAGTTTCAACTTGAATAATATTGCCATTAACAACTGGCTCATTGGCTCCTTTTTGTTGAAATTCAAGATAAACAGAACAAACACAATCGCAATAAACATAAAAAGTAAGATTAAGTATTTAGATCTTTATTTCATATAACCACACCTCACTTCTGCCTTTGTTTCTTTAAACTTAACACATACTCAACGCCCTCCTTTCCTTTATCAGCTCCTTCCAAGCCTTCGCAGAGTTAATTCATGGTGTGCAGCTGTATACATATATAACGTTACAATCTGCATCGAAGTAATAATTTGTAATTTAGAATTTGGAAAAGTAGAGCATTAAAACCGGAGCGGAAGCGCTAGATTCACGCTTCCGCTCCGGTTCTTAAATTAAGATCAAGGTAGCTTCGCCTGACTTATGGGTTCGCCTTAGTGGATCAAGCCTCTGTATCGGTCTCCTCTGGCATCGACTGACCCAGTAAGGATACTGTGAGTTGAATACCATCTCGTAGTCCCTGCATATACAACCGCTCATTTTCTATGCCTTTGCTGACAATATAACGATTTTCCCACTCGATATATTCAGCTGTCTGCTCGATATCCTTGCCAGCAAACAATCCTTCGAACGCTTCGTCCTTTTTCTCACGTACACGACTCAATTCAGGGTCATGCTCGATTCTGGCAGATACTTCATCTAACCTTGCCTGGATCGCTTGTTGCAACCACGGCGGAAAATCCATTGCTTCCCCTCCCCAAAGCATTATGTACCTCGCTCATCCTCGTACAACTCGGTGATGTCTCGCCTTCATTTCACTCACTCGTGCCACCAGTTCATCCACCCTTCGGCTCTGTTCCTGAACCTCGGGATTGTCCCACAACGGAATCGCTTGCTTCAAGGATGCCTCACCTAGCTGATTAAGTTTGCGCCGTTCCTCTTCCAATAAGTCAAGCAACTGGCTCATACATCCACCTCTCTGATGGGTCTAAACTGCACTATGTCTTGTTAAGACTAGACGTGAGCAGTCAATTTTAATGCGAATATCGGTTTGCATTAAAAAAACTATTATTTCTCATACAATTTGGTTGAAATGAGGGGTGTACATAATGAAGCATAGACAAGAACCACCTGGCGATAAAAACATAATCGGCTCCCGAGTCGTAGCTATTCGTAAAAGTAAGGGCATCAAACAACGAGAGTTCCTCGCCAGACTGCAAACATTGGGTTTGGATATCAGTCAGACAAGTCTTTCGCGTCTAGAAGGTCAATATCGTCTTGTTCAGGATTATGAAGTGGTGATGATTGCTAAGGCTTTGGAGGTTTCTGTGGGGTATTTGCTTGGGGAAGAAAAAGGTTGGGTATAGCTTGTGAGTTACTGCTATACCCATAAAAAATTTAGGAAATGAATTGCAAATAATTAATTAAATATAAACTCATATATTGTGAATGTTTATTTTATTGTTTAGCATAAAAAAATATAAACCTATATGCTAAAAAGTCAACTTATTCTGAAATGGTCTCATAGGAATCATTCAAGTTATGAGTCCTTCCCTACTTAAAATTTGTATTGCTGATTTCCTATAACATTTTTGTATTCACGAACCCTCACTGCCTTAAACGACCTAAGGGAGGAAATTAGTCGAGAATTTCAATATTACTATGATACATTCTTTTTACCTAAATATGATACGTTCCTATTGCCTAAATTAGAAAATAAATCGCTCCGTGCGATACCATGACATTCTTGGATTAGATGTACAAAAAAAAGAACTGGACTCTCCCTTTAAATGGGATGTGTCCTCTTCTTTATGTTTAACTAACTGTCCTGCCCCATTAGTTTAATGAATGGTTAAAAACCGTTTTCCTGTAACTCATCGGAGAACGATTTTCTTCTGATGATGCAATGCAAATCTGCCTGACCAAAACTTTATATCTACCACTAAGAATGATCTAAAACAAATTCAAGGAATTCACAAATGATTTCTGAAGCAGCTTCCTCTTCGGGTAACCGGATATATCTACTGATAAGTTTGATGTCTTCTTTGAATAAATCAATGAGAAGAAGAATAGATTCAGCATCTTTGTCCTTTGCTGCTCCTAAAATACTTACAAATTCACTGTCTCTGATAAATGTTTGAGCATCTTTTTCTTCCATTTGTTCACCGCCTGTTGACTTATATTCATTTGACTCGCAACTTCTTTTTCTGAATAACCTTCTATGTATAACTTAATCATCACATATTTTCCTGATTCAGGAAGATACTTTAATATCTGTTCCACTAATATTTTATTTTCCGCATGCTTAGTAAAATTAGTATTTAAAATTTGATCATTATATATAGGAAGCTCCCTTTTTTTAATATTTTTAGCACGATATTGTACTCTCCATCCAATTCGATATAGTTCTTCCTTATAACGTTGGTAGATTGTTTGTTGTTCTCCCAGTTGTGATCCCTCCTAAAATTGTGATTATGTTCCTCAAAGATTTAAAAGGAACAAATGTTCTTTTTTTGATTATATCTCAAATCTCATTTTTAGAAGTCTAAAAAAAGGCGGTTAAAAAACGAATTTATGTTTTTTTATATTTCAGGTTGTATTTTAGGGCTACAGACTACCTTATAAGTGAAGGCACAAACAAATAGAAATGAGATGGGATTGGGGAAGAGATCCTTTTCATTTCTTTCTTCCCTTGTTATTGAGCCTATATCAAACTAAGGGAGTATAGGAATATGAAGAATGTATTGTATGTACCGTTGGATGACAGACCAGTGAATTTGGATGATGTCATCGTGCTAGGTAGATCAGCAGGAATTAACGTAATTACCCCAAATTTAAGTGATATTACAAACCGTCTGGATTCCCAAAAGACAGCTTCTGGATCCACACTGGTCTCGACATCTTCGCCGACTTACGGAAATCCGGCGAATATCCGTCAGTTCATCTTAAATAATGCTGCCTCTGTCGACGGGTTTATTATATCTTCAGATATGCTTGCCTACGGAGGTCTCATTGCTAGTAGACGATTGCGTACGAGTCCTGGGGGAGCTTACCCGGCCTACGATAGTGCCACAACGGATCTGTTGGATGTTATTCGACTAGTAAAACAATCTTATCCGAGTAAGCCAATCTATGTGTTAGATACAATTATGCGTCTAGCTACAACTGCCTTTGCAGGCGGACTGTCTTTTGCCGCTTACAATGAATCACGTACGTTTATGTTGCAGCCGAGAAGAAGTTTTTCACAGTTTGCAGATATTATTGCAGGTTACAATTTGTCGCCTACCGGTTCATATGGTAGTACTACAAACTTCAATAAAGAACAGTACTACAACACTAGACAACATAAATTTAAAAGTAATCGTTACATTCTAGAGCAATTAGCACAGGCAGGATATATTGATTTTCTAGCTGTAGGAGTTGATGATGCGAATACCCAAGGGGTGCAGATTAATGAGATTAATTTTGTTGAGGGTCGTATTAACGCCTGGCTTGGTGGTACAAACGGCCAAAATCCGGACCGAGCAATTATTCTCCCTGATGCGGATGGATTGGGTCATGCCTTGATGGCCAGAATGGCAAATCAGCTATATCTTAATGGGGTAAGACCAAGGTATACAGTTCAGTACTTCGGCCCTCATGGTTCCACAATTACTAGTCAGTATGAATATATGGATGTGCACCAAAATATTCTTCGTCACATTGATATTGTTGGCGGTCAGTCCGTGAGCAGTTCACCAACTGTCGAAATCATTGGGGTTACAGATGCTGCTCAAGTTACAGCAGCCGTCAATCGAATTGTGGCTAATAGTACAAATCGCGTTCCGACCGTGGTAATTGATTTTGTTGGAGGAGGTTCAGCAAACGCTACGGTCACAGAAGGACTGTTGGGTAGTCAACACACCGGACGTATCTTAGGTTACAGTGCTTGGAATACACCAGGAAATAAGATCGGTATAGCCTTAGGAATGGGACAAGCACGATATGCATATTTGGTCACTGAAACAGATCTCAATGCGCTTAGCACAGCAGTAAATGCACACGGTTCTCTCTTGTTCAAACGTTTCTTAAAAGACTACTATTACAAAACGGTTGCTATTGACGAAATTCGTACCTACTCTAGAGCGAATTCGCTATATACTAATGTTGCTACAATTGCGGATCAGAATATGCTTCTATTTAATAGTCCTGCAGATTATTCACATTTGCAAAGTGTATTGCGAAACAGAATGCAAACGCATCGAACGACACTTTCCGGAAAAAGTGCTTTCCTTATTAACGGTACAGGAACTTCTTATAATGTACGACAAATTACGGGAGGAACTTGGTCGTTTGCAGGATATGCCAATTCAACACTTGCATACGGAGATCCTGATTATCTCTGGAAACGGGCTTTTGAAGTTACGTTGAATCCTGTAGTAACGCTACAGTAATAACAAACAAGAATAAGACGGCTCCTATGTGGAGCCGTCTTATTCTTGTTAAGTAGTGTTACGGATTCAATACTTCTTTGATCAAAGAGAAATCTACCCCATCCACTTTCCAGCCTTTACTGGTATATACAAGCTTAGCTGTTCTGTAGAGTGTTTCATTAGGAGCATATTTAGAATCGGGACCCGAAGACTGGCTTAATTTGGCGGTATTGGTGTTGGTATAACTGATGGCCGATTGATAAACTGTTGTAAATTTAAAATCATATTTCAACCCTTTGCTACGAATGATTTCATTGATAAATTTATCCGTAAAATATGGGCTGAAGGTCGCTCGGATTTGCTTAATTGATGATAGATCCGTTGCTTCATTTAATTTGTTTACGAATACCTGTCTTTGCTTATCCGTGATTTTTTTTGCATTTGGAATTTGAACTTGTGGTTTTTGTATGGTTACTTGGAGTTGCTTCCCATCTAACGTAATCGTCGCCTGACTCGCTTGTTGATTCCAGTTTACGTCTGCTCCTAAAGTTTGACTTACAAAACGAGCAGGTACATATGTGGAATTGTAATTTAGTTCTGCTGGAACATCCAATAGAATCTCCGATTGATTAAGCATTACTTTATTTGAATTAATGGTGAGAACCATTTCTGTATTTTCTTTAGTAATGGTAATGGTTTTTTGTTGTTGATTCCATTTCACGTCTGCCCCTAGGTTTTCAGAAACAGCTCTTAGCGGGATGAGTACTCGATTGTTTTTTAAAATACCACTGTCTATAGTGATTGGTGTATCAGCAGCAAAGCTAGATGAGCTGAAGTTAGGCAGGACAAGCATAGAAGCTGCCAACATTGTAAGAGATATTTTCTTGAACATTTGTAATCCTCCTAAAATTAAGCTTATTTGTAAGTTTAGACGCGATACATAGAGAAAATGTTTCTATTTGGATGATAAAACTTCAAATTAATGTAGTTTATATGAAAATTACCTCTTACAAGAACTTAACCATGTCCGCCAAAACAAATCTTTATGCAAGTAATTCAATTTTCAGGATTTCAATCGCTTAACAAGTACTACTTTTATCACGTATTTCCTCTCTTATGTAAATAATAATTTCTTTGGGTTATAGGAAGTAAGAAATTGATCAAATCCGTTCTTTAACAAAAGTATTGAGAACTGCCGCAAACATTGTCCCCGTCTCTGAGGATTAGGTAGAGGCTTTTCAGTGCTAAGAGTGATTAGCATTTCATTATTTACAAACGAAATTTTCAAGTGTTTTTTAAGACTAACTTGTTGTTTAGTTGCGCTCCGATAATAAGTGTTAAGTTGAGTGACTAATGCTTGAATCTGCTTCTGAACAGATAGATCGTTAAGCTTGGATCTATGCTGAGGATTCTTGAACGTCATAGTTAAATTGTAAATGTTCTTATACATCTTATCCATTCCCCCTTAGTTTCTGTATTTAATTTCCTTCTAGTTCTTCTTACAATGATTTCTTATAACGTTCCTGTATTCACGACCCGACGCATGTCGGGTGTCCGGCAAAGGCCGGACCAAGGACGAATGTCAGCAGCTTCTTCGAATCACTTATACTTCTTATACCATTCCCTTTATATCAACTATATTTTTCTTTTAATATTTCTATATATTTGAGTGGAATTTCTGTGATTTTCAAAATATCTGATACTTCAAATCCCAGTTTTAAGGCGCTTCTTGCAGTCTTCAAATTATACTTTACTTTAATCATACGATCTTTAAGTAATACGTCTCCAAAATCCAGGTAATCATCAGCGATCTCACCGTTCAAAAAGAACTCTATATCATAAGTTCCTATTTGCTCTTCTATGTAAAAGATATTAATCGAGCAAAATAGCACGGCTTCTGTTGTATTAAAACTATATTTTAGGTATATAGCACGCTCTTCAAGACTTATAAATTCATCATATAACTTTCCCATAAAAGTATCATGATAATCGCTTTTGTTCTCGTCACGCCACTTCCTAAAGGTTTTCCAGTAATTTTCTTTCGTGCGTTTCATCGCACTATGCTTACTGTCCCATTCAAGTAGAATGTCTTTATTCACTCAATCACTTCTTCTCAAAAAATATGTTGAATAAAACAAGTTCTCTTCGTGTGTTTGCTGATTTCCTATAACGTTCCTGTATTCATGAACCCCAAAGGGGTTGTCTTCTGAAATTCCTCCTCGAAGTCCATCCCAGACCAAGGCTCCGAAGGAGCCGCTGCTTGAATATTATGTTATGAGATGTTATTGCCATCTTTGAAATCTCTCTCAAGTTGATTCCCATGAAATGCTTTTATCATAAACTCTCTGTCTGGAACCTGTAACTGTTCAAAAGACTCCAAAAATGCTTTATTGTCATATGTGGTTCCTATAAGTTGTATATTCATTGTTCTTTTTTGCAGTTCTACTACCGCGTATCTTGCAATCGCATGCTCATTACAACCTAAAGCTCCAGGATTCAAATAAACTCTTTGATCTGTCTTAAAGTAATGGATTGGATGATGATGACCAAAACAAACGAGATTGTATGGTGAACCTTTATACTTTGCGTCTAATGCCAATCCTGTCGGGCTCTCATCTATTACTTCTCTTTCTTCTTGATTCATATGATAATGGGTTATTAATATTTTTTGCCCTCCTACTTCAACATCTAATGTTTGAGGAAGATCTTCTATAAACTTGATATTTTCATTTTTGAGATTCTTACCTACCCACTTATGATGTCCAGCGATCATTTCATGACCCGGCAAGGTATCCTTCCCTTGCAATAGTTTTAAAACCGCTTCTTCATGATTACCTGAAACCGCCGTTACATCCTTTCGATTCATTATCTCTTCAAGCACTTCGTTAGAATTAGGACCAATGCCAATCATATCACCCAGACAATATGTATGTTCAATATCCCCGCGGGAATCAATATCAGAGAATACGGCACGCAATGCCGGATAATTACCATGAATATCAGTTAGAATTGCAATCTTCATTTAGGCTTCTCCTTCAATCATTTTTATTTATCTTTGATTTTTTTCTTGCAATAATTTCTCATAACGTTCATGTATCTACGAACCCGAAAGGCTTAAAGGAGCAAAGCGACTGGGTGGCTCCGCCACTTAGCCTTGCAGGGGTGTCTGCCTGAATCCACTTCTTCGAAAATCCTCGGGCAAACCAAGGAGCGATAGCGACGCAGCGTAGATATGTTGTTATAAGATGTATCGGCCTTCTTTGAATTACCTACAAGTATTTTCTTTGCAACACTCAACTACCGTGTCCTGTTATCTTAACGCCGTCCCCATAGTGTGACTGTTTATATAGAGTACACTTCGTATTCTTTTTCCATTTTGTAACCTAATTTTTCTGCAAGAGCAACTGACTCTAAATTGGCTGCATCCCAGTTTGGGTGGATATTTCGGCTCATGCACTCAAGAATCAATCTTGATGCGCAAGCTAGTGCCAAACCTTGGCGCCTGTACAAGGGATGTGTCCCAATTGTAACTTCAATACACCCTTCATGATAAGTATAAGAAGAAGCACCAGTAATAATCTGATTATCCTTGAGAATAACAAATCCAATTCCATGCTGCATAAATTCTTCTAAGGAAGAGAAGAAACAACAACAATCTGCCATAAAGGGATCTTGCAGTACCATTGGGTAATTATGTTCATCTATGGGTACGATTTTGAAAGCAGTATCTATCATTTTTATGTTCTCTTCTAACTGTTCTACTTGGAAAGTCGGTTCTTTCTTAAAGGAATACCGGTTAAACTTTTGAAATGAATCTGAGTAATGTTGAGATAAAAGGGATATCCAAGAAAACTCATTTGTAATTATGATTTTCCTCCTGCATTCTTCAAGAACAAACCGCAATGGAACATCTACTTCTTTCAATGCTTCGACACTTCCAAGTAAGAATGCGAAATCTCCTGCAATAATTACGGAGTAAGTGGGCTTCTTCTTACTATCAATCCATGTCCTTCCTATCTTTCCTTCTATATTTGCAAAAAGAACTGTATTACTTATACCGCTGCATAAAAAGCGAGCAGTCTCGAGCTCATTCATCGCTAATTCTAACACCAATTATCCCCTCCACATTCAAGCAAGTTGCCCTTAAAAATTACTGATAATCTACACTTTACCATACAGATAGCTCGTTGAAGTTCAAAAATGTATTAAGCTGGTTTAACTTAAAGTACATCTGAGCTTTGATGAAAGGTTTTATTCTTTGCGGTTATTTCTTATAACGTTCTTGTATTCATGAACCCCGAAGGGGTTGGCTGCTGAAATGCCTCCCCTTGAAATCCACCTCGCAGACCAAGGCTCCAATGGAGCCGCTGCTTGAATATTTTGTTAAGTGATGTTCCTGTCTTCCTCGAATCACCACTCAATCTCTTATGTCTTTTATCTCTTATCTCTTATGTCTTTTATCTCTTATGAACGAAGTAATTTAAATTCCTTTAGATCAATATCAAATTCTCCTTCCGTCAGTACATCTAGTCCCAAAAGTCCGTTAATGTTGTGATATTTAAATGAAGTAAAGTCTATGTATACATCCTTTAAAATAAAATCTCCTACCTGTATACCGTCGATTCGCTTACTGAAAGCATGCTCTTTACCTCCAATTCCGTAGCTGGTTATAATTTCATCGTCCATACCCACTAGTATCCCAATCTCATCCACTTCATCTTGTGAAATCAAGCTATGACTGGCTCCTGTATCAATCACGATGTTCGATATCACTTTCTTCTGCTTATTAAAATGGACTGTTATTTCCGTGAATAACAGCCCATCTCTATATTCAATATTCATTTAAAGATTTCTCCTTAATCCTATATTTTTCCGAACCTTCACAACGATTTGATCTTTGGATGTATGGTAAACCAAGGTTTTGTCTCTACTGTTCAATAATTCGCGAGTCGCTTCTTCATCACTGATCGGGCCAATCACGGCCACATCATCAATGATCTCGTGATTGTCTGTTTCTTCAGAATGAAGAACTTCGAATTTTACGAATTGGTTCGGGAAAATCTGTTGAACTTCTTGCCATTTCATCATTGTCCCTCCTCTGTTTTGATGGTTATATTATACCATTTTACAAGCCTTTAGCTCTCACTGGAATTTCACTTAACGTTCCTGTATTCACGAAACCCGAAGGGGTTGGCTGCTGAAATTCCTCTTCGAAATCCTTCTCGCAGACCCAGGCTCCATCGGAGCCGCAGCTTGAATATTATGTTAGCTGAAGTTTATCCCTTCTTCTCAGTAGCCTCAAGACTTCTCTTAAATACATTTAAAAATTTGATAAATTCTTCAATTATTCCATCTATATTTTCAACAAATTCATTTGATGGCGTATAATTTCCGACTCCAAAACTTATTTTTTTCAGTTTCCCATTTTCTTTTTTCTTACTTATTCCAGAACTGATATCGTTCGGTGCAAAGTTATGTGTAATATCATTTCTAAGTACTCTTGATCTTTTAAATGCTTTAGAATTATTGGTTTTATTAATTTGTCTTTTTAAAACTGGATTTACACTATTGAGATTCGTTAATATTTTTCGATTAAAATCTTTACTTGTTTCTATATCGAATTGGTATTGAATATTAATGATATGAAAAATAGTATCCCAAGCTGAAAAAAACTTATAATAGAAAGCATCAACATAATAATCAAACATTACTTTATAATTAATTGTTTCATCTTTCGTAAAGTGAGGGAAATACTGAATTGATTGTCCCTCCTTCCCGGTGAGATATACCATTCTTTATCAGGAATTCCTTTATTGTAGTAGTGCATAAAAAAGATATAACTTGTTCTTGATTGACCCAATCTATTATTAAATAACCTAACCCAACTTGCCAATTCGTGTTCTGTAAACAGAGCAAAAAAGTCAGTGATTTCCGGCCGCTTTATATCGAGATATAAATGATTAATCTTTGAGTGCTCTTCTATATCAATCCACTGTTCTTTGGTTGGATATTCTAAATATTCATGAATCATTTAATCTCATCCTTTACATGATTTTCAGCTAACATCTTTGTATTCATGAGCAGTCACTGTGGTTCGAGGGACTTAGCCAGTAGGGTTGTTGGCTGCCATCACTTCCCCAAAGTTCCCCCGCAGAGCCGAAAACCGGATGACCCGATGCGTGAACATGATGGTAGCTTGAGTTAACTCTTCTTTGGATAATCTAGTATCATTTAATGTTCGTTTAATTTCTATAATGATTAATAAATATCCAGCTCACTTGATCTACTTCTGATATGTTTAACAGTTTATATCCAAAGTGAGATTTAACGTAATATTGTTCTCTACATATTGTTTTACCTTGTTCGCGTCTTACATCATACACATACTTTATTTCCTCATTTGCAATTGTCTTATATACAACAGTTGCTCTCTTAAGCAATTGAGGATGCGGATGGTTTTCTAGAGATTGAGCAAAAATAAATAATTCTTGATCACTCAAAAAAATAGGAACAACTTTTTTAATTTCCTTGATTGTTTGATTGCTCTCTATCTCAAGTGCAATACTACACTGTATAACCATCGCTGGGCCTAGATTTCTCAATCTAAGATAATTCAATAACTCCCCTTGAACCACTCCATCCCGTACTAATTGATCTAATTCAATGAAATTATCGGTTTCAATAATCCTTAAATCCTTGTCATGGACATTGTTATAGCCTTCTAATCTTGAACCTAAACTATCAATTTCTTCAGCCACAATATAAGTCCTATTGCTTTGTTTATACTGATTTTTATCCCGATTTAATGTCATAAAATAGGTTATCACTAATGTGATAATTGAACCAAATCCACCTGACAATAGTGTTATAAGTAGTGGGTTGAATCCATTATCATTAGTTGTGAACATTTTTTTTAATTCACTTGCAGATTGTATAAATATGTCTTCCATGTTTTGTCTCCTAATTCTGCTTTTAGTTAATTTCAGCTAACGTTCCTGTATTCACGACCCGACGTATGTCGGGTGTCAGGCGAATGCCGGACCAAGGACGAATGTCCGCAGCGTGAATATTATGTTATACGAAGATTCAGACGCCTTTGACTACACTTAAACTTCTTTATTGCCCTTCTCCTCTATTCTACGTACAATTAAAAGTAAAGAATCAAAGGAGGAAAGGATATGAAATGGTCTGAGGCTAGAGTTCAGTTTCCTGATCGTTGGGTTCTTGTTGAAGCAATTTCAGCCTACTCAGCTAATAACATGCGTAATATTGAAGAATTCTCTGTCATTAATGATTATAAAGATACTAAGCTTGCTTGGGATGCTTACAAAAAACATCATTCTTCTGAACCTTCACGTGAGTACTATATCTTTCACACCGCCAATGAGAACATCGAAGTTCAAGAACAAGAATTCATTGGAATTAGAGGTCTTCGATGAAAATAAGATTAGTTAATGGCCTTCCTATTATTGAAGTTTTATTCACTTATCAAAATCAATCTGTCTTGCTTCCCAATGTATTATTGGATACAGGATGTGCAACTACCATCTTTGATATTGATTTAATCGAACCTACTGGCCTAACCATTGATCCTATACAAGGTCGTGCTGTTCGAATGTATGGAATTGGAGGTCAAAGTGAACTTTCATTTCAACAGCCCGTTCACTCGTTGACCTTAAACCACCATATATTAAATGATTTCGTCATTCAGCTTGGACAAACAAAAGAACCTTATGGTTTTGATGGAATCTTAGGTGTTGATTTTTTATCGACTTTGCAATTGAATATCGATTTTAAAGATATGGTAGTTAGGAAATCCTAACTGCTTTTTTCTTTTCAAGAATTTTCGTATAACATCTAATTTATGTACTTCGTAAATACCACACATCCTGTATGATATCTGAACTACGTATATGATAACCTATGAGGCGATATATGCGAAGAAAAATTTGGTGAAAAAGGGAGATAAATGAGGAAATCTCACATGTCCATACGATCCAATGGACTCTGAATACGTTGAATATTTTTCGTACTAACATGCGTATATCGCTGAGTTGTACGTGCACTCGTATGACCAAGTAACTCCTGAATGTAGCGCAGGTCTGTCCCGTTTTCCAGCAAATGAGTGGCGAAGGAGTGTCTCAACGCATGAATACTTACCTTTTTCACAATTCCAGCACGTCGTCTTGCATCTTCAAACAACTTCTGCACGCTCCGCTCAGTAAGATGTCGATCAGAAGATTGCCCCGGAAACAGCCAACGATTGGGTCTGTATTCATCTATGTATTCCTGCACGATATCCCAGGCGAGATTTGAAAGAAGTGTCCTCCGATCCTTTTGCCCCTTCCCCTGTCTCACAAGTAGTGTTTTCCTTTCAATATCCAGATCACTGCAACGCAGACGCATAACTTTACCTACACGAAGCCTGGAAGAATAGGTCACAAACAATATGGCCTTATGTTTAGGGTTGGTTACGGATTTGAGTAATTGAGCAACTACTTCCTTTTCGGACAACACTTATGAAGCTTGGTCTGCTTCTTGGGACGAATATACTAGAGATCCATGGGGTGATGGAGCACATGTTTGCAATAGAAGCGGAGCGCGCTAATGGTCTGATTCACGCTTGAATGGGAAATTCCTCGCTCCAGCAAACCTAAACAATACATCTGAACATTGGAAGTAGTGACATCCTTATTTTTAAGGCTAAGGCTGCTTAGAAAACGCTCGACCTGTTTATAATACGCTTTGATCGTTTTGCGACTATATCCTCGTAACTTTAGTGCCTTCTGTAACGGTTCTTTGCTCCACTGCTTGTTTCCCCTATTAGCTTTCCATTGCTGCAGTTCTTCATTGTCAACCCACAACTCCGGGGTAATCTGAACTTCATCTGGATCAAACTGGCTCGTAAACTCCTGGATGGCCGCAATAGTGTAGGGTATGATCCACATTTTCTGTTTGGGTTCCCACTTTCTGCCCGTAATCTGGCGAATGCGCTGAATATATGCATGGTTATAGGGACAACGAATATGCAATGAATGAGTAGAACCTTTAGTTATGGTGATCGTCTCTTCGGTTGTAGTATCATCGTTCATAGGAAACTCTCCTTTGTTTGAGTCTATGTCTTTCTCAGCAATTTTGAAAAATAAAAAAAGAAGGATCTCTACATCCCATATAGGGAATCAGATAACCTTCCGATGCTTTCGGAACATTTATGATGTTTAAAAGTAAAGATGGGCACAGCCAGTGCAATAAAAAATTGCCACTCCATGTAGCTTCAACAAAGCATACCTACTGATCAATTTGTCCTCATCGATAACAGTAGACGATTGAACCAGCTGGTACTTCGTCTGGGGAAATCCCTTTCCCCAAACATATACCGATATTCTTCTTGCCGGATATAGAATGGTTAATTTGAGTAGAGACAACTTCAAGTATTTGCTCCTCCCCATCCGTTTTTTTGATGATAATCTGGTCACCGATCATCTCTTTGATTGTTGACGGAAGAAGTTCATCCAACTCTTCATTGGCCCCCATAACGATGATTCCGAATTCAGGTGTTTCAAAGACTAAACCAACTCCAAACAAAATTTTAGTTTCCATTCTTTGACCACCTTATCCCTAATCTATGAATAGCTCACCTTTGACATCTCGCACCCTAAGATCGGAATTACGAAGTCTAACCATGGCATCTATCAATATGCTTAAGTTATCCATTTAGCTTCTGCCCTTCTAAACATACAAATTCCATCCCAGAATAAAAGCAGCCAAGATGAAAGCCGAGATGCCAGACATGATGTACATCAGCTTTTGCTTTTTGCTGTAACTGCTCTTCCGAAGTTTGAACATAAGCAAGCCAAGATACGCCACTGCTAGAACCACATAAAGTAAATTAAACAATAAATTGATCCGTAGCGAAGAATGAGTGGGATAACTTGGGAGTCTCGTGTGTATGATGAAAAGGTTAAGAGGAAGTACCGCACCTGCAAAATTAATGGCAAGATAATATTTAACAAAATGGGTTGGATGATTTCCCCGTTTATTTCGTTTGTAAAAAAGCATCCGGATTAAATAGCCGATCAACACACTTAAACTGAAAATGATGGCTAGCGCAACAGGAATAAAAGATATTACAATCAAGTTCACCTTCAAATTCGATACAGGCAAGTAATCCATGTAAGGAGTGTAGGAAATTTTCTCAACAACCCCATTATGCTCGACAACATTATACAGACTACTTAACTCCGCTTTTGAAAATTTGGTTATATCAAGCTGCCTGAATAAATCAGTAAATCTAGAAGAAGCCCGTCGTGCGGATTGAAAATATCCCCCACCTTCAGAAGTAACGGAACTAACGTATGTACTATTACCAAAGATTTTGCTAATAAGTCCATAATAATAGATTTCCTCAAACGCAATGTTTGTCATGACCACCATCCCAAATTTGGATGCTGGATCAAAGACAACTTTACTTGAAAATCCTTTTAAATTCCCCTCATGCATCAGCGTAGGCACCACGTATTCCATCTCAACGAACCCGTGCGCAAATCGCGGAATAGAAGTCTCATCATAATATAGACTTGTTGACAACATTTCGTCTAACGTATCCCTCTTTGCAAATAATACATGGCTATCATCAACAGGCATCAGCGCTGCAAGGAATTTCCCTAAATCTTCTGCTGTCCCGATCGCTGCCCCTGTAGGATAGAACGTTACGAATACTCTGTTCTCAGGGATCCGTTTCAAATCTTTCGTATACCCTTCGATCTCATTCCTTCTTTGCACTAGGTCTGGACGATTTTGCCCCGTTGGATGAACCGTAGTGTCGTTCATATGAAGAGGTTCAAAAATATGTTGATTAACATATTCATAATAAGGTTGGCCACTTACCAATTCCACAATGTAACCGGCTAATCCAACGCTATAGTTTGAATAACCGACGACGCTATTCGGCTTATATATCTGTTTCGGCTCATTTTCACGCAACGTTTCTCCCAAATCATAATTTTCATTCTCTTCGTAATAATACACTTCGGTCAATGTTTGATCTTCCCAACCCGCATTGTGATGCATCAGGTTCATTAGGGTAATCGGTTCATCGTATTTCAGCTTTTTGAAAAATCCCTCTGGTAGATATTCTTGGATATCCACCTCCAAATCAAGCTTTCCTTGCTCGACAAGCTGCATCACACTCGTATAGACCAACAGCTTAGAGATCGAAGCCCATTCAAAAACCGTAGATGTATCCGCCTTTCGCTGATTCTCCATATCCGCGTAACCATATGCCTTATCCACAATGGTTTTTCCGTCTTTGATAGCCACAACCGAGACAGCAGCGGTATACTTCTCATACGAGGCAACATAAGCATCAATCGTTTCCTCTAACTTGGATAAAGGAATCCTGGATGGTGTAGTCTCAACCTGTTCTTCTTCAGCGTGGACAGGTGCCGCTATTGCCATAATGATAAATATGAATGACAGAATACAAGCGATTACTTTGTTTACAGTGTGATATCCACGACTCATCTGCATTAGCTTCTCTCCTTTTATTTTAAATGATATTTACATACTCTTGTTTTCACGTATGCGTTTTCAAAAAAGTCCACATGAATCTAAATTTTTTTTAAATGCAATTACACTCCATTCAGGATAGAGGTCAAAGAATTTCATCTATTAATTTGGGCGTGATGATCTCATCGCTCCATTTCGGTGTTAATACTCTTCTGTATCCTATATATTCTTTGGTCCAGCCTTCGAATTCTTCTCCTCAGAAACGATATGTAATGTGATTATTCCTTCGTTGTTAGCATCCGGATCAACATAACATTAAAATGATCCATTGCAACGAACGACTTTACTCGCATTATTATTTTTTATAAATATCCTTCATTTATCACATATATCCATCTTCAGGTTCACCAACATCAAAACCTAATATTTTTGACGCTTTCAATTTAAATGCTTCTATCCAAGAAGTCCAATCATCATTATTCATCTGTGCATAAAATGATAATCCACTAGGCTCAACGGATGCTTCAATGAAGACATCATCCTCTTCAGTACCAAACCAATATGGAATTCCACTTTTATAACCCATCCACCCTGGCATATTCTCATATACTTTAGAAACTTTATCCCACACCTCATCAGGCAGATCATACCTTATATTTAGGTTGCAATGATGAGAATTTATGTTGTTCATTTACATTCTCTCCTTCTACATTGGAGGTATATGAAGATATATCCTCTATTTTTATGGAAAGTATTACACTTCTTCGATTACTAATTCAAGGATAGATCTCTTGGATTTTATATACTATTTTCGTTATCATTTTTGTAACGTTAGTATATCTACGAACCCAACCGTTTAAGGAAATCCTCCCAGGGCGCACCATTTTGGCTTTCCAAAGCAATCCATTAAGCATAATCTGGTTAGATTTTTATTAAAATCTCATTCTGTCTAACTTGATAGTCCTTTTTGGAAATCTGTACACATAAAAATGCCCCCTCACTGTAGCAGGTTTTCTCTATATACCTGCTACAATGAGGGGGACAAATCTTTGTCTTACATCTGCTCAAATTTAAAAGCTATAAGCTATTTCATGGTTAACCCAGCAATTTATTTATCGCTGGATTCTCTCTCAGCATGTGCATTATAACCGTTAAGGCTTCCGCCCTCGTGAGGTTAGCGTCCGGTTCAAACCGATTCTGGCCCTTCCCCTCGATAATTCCGGCCTTAGCTGCCAATTCAATGATCTCCTTAGCCCAATGCTGGGGTGCTACATCAACGAATGTTGCGGCATCGCCAGGTTGAATGTTCTGAAAAATCAGGATTTTCGAAATCATGGAAACCAACTCGGCTCGAGTAATCCTGTGATCAGCGTGGAACGTTCCGTCAGAGTAACCGTTGATCACTCCATTGGAAGCAAGAATTTCTATAGAGTCTCGAGCCCAGGAAGTCTGAATATCCCGTAACTCAATCGTTCCGCTTCCTGAACGTAAGGCAAATGCTTTGACGAGAAGTGTGCTAAACTCTGCTCTCGTGATAGAAGCATCCGGTCTGAATCTGCCGTCTGGATAGCCGTTAATTATACCTAGCTTGGCGGCCGACAAAATATCTTTGGAAGCCCAATGGGACGCCGCGTCCTGGAACGTTACAGAGTTTCCGCCCAATGCATCTTGTATATAAGCTGCGAGCCGATCAATTTCAACAAGAGCGTAAAAAGTCTTGGTCTCCTGAGCAGGCGGCGTTAAAGGGTTCGATTCGGCCGGGGTGTCCGTATTGATTGAGTTGCTTGTATTGGTTGAACTACTCGAAGAAGATTCTGACCCCGAAACTGGCGTGCCGGTTACTGTTACGTTTATATCTACCGATTGGGTTCCATAGACAGCACTTACGACAGTACTGCCCGGCGTCTTACCTGTAACCCTCCCGCTGGTAACATTAGCGATTGCCGGATTCCGAACAGTCCAGGTTACCGATGAGGTCACATCTATATGCGCCTGATTTGAAAAAATAGCTGTAATCGCTACGGATGCCGTCTGCCCGGTCGGTACGCTTAACGTATTCGAAGTGGCCTTTAAACTGCTTAATGCATGCAAGGTAACACTCTTTGTTGCGCTGCTGCTATTATTGGTACCATCGCTTACGGTGAAGCTGATCGTGCGCGTCGTCGTAATAGGAGTAATGGCTGTATTATTGTAAGTAACTGCGTGCAAAGCGGCTTGCCACTGCGCCAACGTCGCAGTTCCGCCCGCGGATGTCAGCGTCAGCACACCAGTAACTGCATTATAACTGGCTGTAATATTTCCCATGGTCAGCCCATCATTGATGAAACTGAGTACATCTTCTCCAGCATGAAAATTGCCTGTGACTGCCACTGTTGCGCTTTCAAGGGTAGTGCTGCTATCTGCGGTTACCGTTATACCGGAATCGATAGCGACCGGTGTCGAGATCACGTTATCTCCAGCCAAGAATGAAGTCGAACCGCTGCTTGTGGTCAGACTGGGTGGCACGATCACAGTTACTTCCACTGTATGTGTAGCAGCAGCGCTGGTCTTCATTCCGTCGCTTACAGCGTAGCTAATGATGCGTTGCCCTGGCGTTGCGCTCGTGCTCGAGAACGTAATTCCCCTCAACGCACTCTGCCAC
Organism: Paenibacillus sp. FSL W7-1088; assembly: GCF_037969855.1. Classification (NCBI taxonomy): domain Bacteria; kingdom Bacillati; phylum Bacillota; class Bacilli; order Caryophanales; family Paenibacillaceae; genus Paenibacillus; species Paenibacillus sp. FSL W7-1088. The sequence goes on along the minus strand of NZ_CP150216.1, from coordinate 1,813,341 downwards.
TGCGCCAACATTGCAGTTGCACCTGTAGACGTCAGCGTCAGCACGCCAGTGAGAGCATCATAACTCGCCGTAATATTTCCCATAGTCGCCCCATCATTGGTGTAACCCAGTACATCTTTTCCCGCTTCGAAATGGCTCGTGATGCTAACCGTTGCGCTGCTCAATGTCGTATTGTCCAGGTCTGATACCGTCAGACCACCGTCAATAGCGACCGGAGTCGAAGTTGTACTATTCCCAGAAATGTAATGGGTCGACCCACCGCTCGTGGTCACAATTGGTGTCTGGTCGGTATCCGTCACCGTTACAGTTCGTGTCGCCGTACTACTTGTATTGACGCCGTCCGTCACCGTGAAGCTAACCGTACGCGTCGCCGTATTAGGCGTGATCGCTGTATTTATATAAGTTATTGATCTCAACGCGGCTTGCCACTGCGCGAACGTTGCAGTGCTGCTCGCTGATGTCAGCGTCAGCACCCCAGTAGATGAATTATAACTGGCTGTAATATCTCCCATGCTGGGCCCTTTATTAGTGAAGGACAGTACATCTTCTCCAGCATGAAAATTGCCTGTAATCGCCACTGTTGCGCTTTCAAGGGTAGTGCTGCTATCTGCGGTTACCGTTATACCGGAATCGATAGCGACCGGTGTCGAGATCACGTTATCTCCAGCCAAGAATGAAGTCGAACCGCTGCTTGTGGTCAGACTGGGTGGCACGATCACAGTTACTTCCACTGTATGTGTAGCAGCAGCGCTGGTCTTCATTCCGTCGCTTACAGCGTAGCTAATGATGCGTTGCCCTGGCGTTGCGCTCGTGCTCGAGAACGTAATTCCCCTCAACGCACTCTGCCACTGCGCCAACATTGCAGTTGCACCTGTAGACGTCAGCGTCAGCACGCCAGTGAGAGCATCATAACTCGCCGTAATATTTCCCATAGTCGCCCCATCATTGGTGTAACCCAGTACATCTTTTCCCGCTTCGAAATGGCTCGTGATGCTAACCGTTGCGCTGCTCAATGTCGTATTGTCCAGGTCTGATACCGTCAGACCACCGTCAATAGCGACCGGAGTCGAAGTTGTACTATTCCCAGAAATGTAATGGGTCGACCCACCGCTCGTGGTCACAATTGGTGTCTGGTCGGTATCCGTCACCGTTACAGTTCGTGTCGCCGTACTACTTGTATTGACGCCGTCCGTCACCGTGAAGCTAACCGTACGCGTCGCCGTAATTGGCGTGATCGCTGTATCTGTATAAGTAATTGATCTCAAAGCGGCTTGCCACTGCGCCAACGTTGCAATGGCGCCCGCGGATGTCAACGTCAGCACGCCAGTAGATGCATTATAACTGGCTGTAATATTCCCCATGGTCAGCCCGTCATTGATGTAACTCAGTACATCTTCTCCAGCATGAAAATTGCCTGTAATCGCCACTATTGCGCTTTCAAGGGTAGTGCTGCTATCCGCGGTTACCGTTATGCCGGAGTCGATAGCGACCGGAGTTGAGGACGAATTATCTCCAGCCACGAATGAAGCCGAACCTCCAGTTACAGACAATACAGGACCCGCGGCTGCAAAGGACATCGGCGTGATATAATTCCCCAGTCCCGTCTGGAAGGTTAATGCAATGGTAAGCAGCACCATCAATTTACGTAATAATTTCTTCATTAAATACTTCCCCTATCATTTAGATTTAATCCTGAATTTCTAGAGTAATATGCTCCGTGAAAAAGAGATCAGACCTTTAGATTTACTTGAAAAATCAATCTTGCCGAAGCAATACGTGGTCTATCCGGGGGAAAGCGTTAAGTTCCGTTTTTCTGCTTATTGCATCCAGCTCTATCTTCTCATCGGTTGGGTGCTCGCTGCGGACGGATCTTTCAGTTCCATAAGCTGTATAGCGATGCGTTGTCTCATCATTTCCTAGACCCTCGTCTGCCGCACCACAGCTTGCTGTACAAAGGGCTTGCACGTATGAGCCGCTGTCTTCAACTCCCCCACAAAACTGTACATTGGAATTTGAATAATCAATAATCCCGTTCCAGAACGATAGCATTTCTGCATCTTTATTCAATGTTCTCTTGCAATCATTACTATTTAAAGTTGTGCCCAATCTACTTCCATCTTCAATTTTAAATTAAACCTGATTTTGTAAATGAATAGTCAGAGTTCTGAACTTTAGACAATAACTAATTAATTTAATATGTTCTTATATTCAATGGATACTATATCTCCTTTACATGGTACATAATAACCCATTTTGTGACATTATCGAAGAGATTTCCTGTGCTTAAAGAACTATTTTTTAGAACTTTCAACCTATTTATCTATTTATAAAGTGCTATTGTTAGCATCTTGAAATCACTGTTGTAAACTCTTACTATCTCCCCTTCACCGCATCAACCGAGTGTATATGCTGTCCCTATCCTCATCATCAATAATTCAACAAAATTACTACTAAGTGTAATATATATCCATCATGCTTGTGTATGAAGATATATCCTCTGTTTTTATGTAAAATATCACACTTCTTCAATGCTAATTCAAGGATAGATCTCTTGGTCTTTATATACTATTTTCGTTATCATTTTTGAATATTTTAATCTCGTTATTTCAATCAGTTCATTTGGCTGCATCATATTCACGATGTGACTATCATTTATTTTAATTTTGGTATTACCTCGTCCCAATCCTTTGACTATTACGATGTTATTATTCACATCTACTATTTGTCCAATTGTGTTGAACTGCTCTTGTTTCTTGAGATCAAGGTATGTTACAAGGCCAAGTATACAAAATATAATAAAGCAAAAAATTGATAACGCAGTTGTCCATGCAGGAGGATGATATGCTAAGTTATTGGTAGTTACTTGAATTACGATTATAAAAATAAATAGAACGATGAATAGAAATTGCTTTTTTAATTTGCCTTTAGCTTTTTCGTTCATAGCTTCTCCTTATTAGGTTTTGTGGTATTTCAAATAACGTTCGTGTATCTACAAACCCTCACTACCTTAAAGATTGCAGCAACTTGCCGCGATGCGGTAAGGTAGTGCAGGGGTCACCTAGCAACTTTACTTCTTCGAATATCCTCAACAGACCAAGAAGGAATGCAACGGCGTAGATATGTTGTTATCTAGATGTCAATTGCCTTCCGCAAACTACTACTTATAGATTGTACTTCATTTTAATTCCTTCATATAACTTAAAACCCTTATTCCTATTTACAATCTCTCCAATTAACTCTTTCCATTTGTTTTCAATCCACTTAGGACTTTGTTCTTTCAGAATATCCTCGTTAAATTGACTATCAATATACTCTAAATCTTGTTTAAGCACTCCTATATCCTGAATAAGTTGATTTCTCGATTCTTTTTCTAGCGACACCTTATTTGATAAAATGTCGTCTATGATATCTGCTCTTATATACCAATACATATCTCTAAACACATTATAGATTAAATCGGTTGATGATAATTGATCTTCTTTGAAATCGGAATCCAGAAAGATGAATGATTCTTCACCCACTTTCAAAGATACCGCCAGATTCCCTAATGTGTATATGACTGTTTCCTTCGAAGAATTGTCTTCTAAGCTCTTTATCACATAATCTAAATTCTGGATTGATTCTTTTATACCAATTTGAGTTCCATGATTTAGTTTAACCGCGTAATCAACTTCTTGATTGTCTTTGTACGCTTTGAATTGATAGTTGAAGTACATGCTTATTATCAATCCAACCATTAGTATGATTATTGCAATATTTTTTCTCATTAAATCACCTCGTAATCATGTCATTGAATTCATATAATATCTAATTTTTGTATTTCACAAATACAACATATCCCATCTACTAGTGCCTGAACTAGGTATATGATAACCCATATTGTTACAATTGCGCAGGCAAATTGGCGAATAGGGGAGATTTATTAGTTTTCTTAAACCCTTATCCAGATGATCCAATAGGCTTTGAATGCTGAATATATGCAGGGTTGTACAGGATGCGAGTATGCAGTGGAACCTTTCATTATAGTAATAAAACAAAAAGGCCCTTCTTCATCCCATAGAGAATCCGACGACCTTCCGGTGCTTTTGGAACATATCAACTTTATAAAAGGTAGAGCGTATCGCGGCTTGTGCAATGGCAAGCCGCATCAAGAGGGAGGTGCTGCGCCCAATTCGGCCAGCACCTCACAAAGGATGCACCGCGTCAATGATCGCGGCGCTCACCCCAAGCCGCCCGCCCTACCTGGCAGCAGCACATGTACCAGCAGCATGTAATATGCCCCGCTGCCCTTCACGCTGCTGGTGCCACGACCAGCAGCGTACGGCCTTTCGCTGCAAGCGGTTAGCGCCAGCAACCGCCTGCTTAAGCCAACAACGCCTGAGCGACCTGGTCCACAATGCCATTGATGCCTGTTGGCCCATAACAACCGATCCATGTCGCGGCATCTACGGAGTGTATTTGCTGTCGCTCATCCGTATCGAGCATCCCCCAGACACGCTGCTCTGTCGCGGATATGCCCTCCTGCATGATCTCATTGCTAAGCAAAAAGTAGTGGCTGGCATGTACAGCCGGTAGCCTGTCAACTGAAATATGATAAGCCGTGTCGGAGGTATCTGCCACAAATAATGGAACAGGTAAACCTAGGTCACGGTACAGCACAGCACCTGTACGATGCGAGGCAGAATGTACGCGAACCAGAGAATCAAGCGGACGAATCAGCGCCACGCTCTTACCTGCCAGCACGGGAGCAAGTTCTTCGGACAGCAATGCGGTTCGTCGATGATAATCCGCAAGTATTCGCTTTGCCTCTGCCCGCTTACCAGTTAGTTCACCGAACAGGCTTAGAATGGTCTGCCAGCTCTCATTACGCTTAAACATAAGAACCGGAGCGATCCGGCTTAGACGTTCAACGTGCTGATCATGCACCTCGGTGCAAATAATCAGATCTGGAGACAGTCGTTCCACTGCAAGCAGATCAGGGTACTCATACGTTCCGAGCAATTCGGTAGCCTGAAGTCCTGCCCTGATATATTGCGGGAAATGGAACGTTGCACTTCCTACTCCTACACTTCCCGCTGGAGACAACCCAAGCGCAAGCAAATGATCGGCATACTGGACATCAAGTACAGCGATACGCTGTGGTGACTCGGTGACAAGATATTCCCCTCGCATATGGCAGATCACAGGCCCTTGGGCCGACTCATACGAAGAAGCTACACGATTCCCCAGCAAGGAATGAACATAGTCTGCATCCGTTTTCGAAGCGGCGGCAAGCCGGTAATGCAGTGGTGGGATTCCATAATATTTCTTAAACGCCCTGCTGAAATAATACATGTCGCGATAGCCCATTTTATCAGCAATTTCGCCGATAGAAACATCCGTATGACGCAGTATTCGCGAGGCACTCTCCATGCGCAGCTGAATGACGTATTCCATTGGTCCGAGCTCTTTCTCCTGTTTGAATCGTCGCTGCAGCTGTCTTACACTGCATCCGGCAAGGGCTGCCAGCTCTTTCAGCTCCAGATTCTGACGATAATGCGATGATATATATGACACGACAACATCCACCATGTCGGACTCTGCTCCGCCTTGACCACATTCATACTCCATGATCAGTTCGTAGATCATCACCTGGAGCAACGCATTGGCATAAAAACGTTCCAGCCCTTCGCCGCGGCGCCATTTGGCAACGATTTTTTCCGCATTCTCGATCCATTCCGCTTGAGTCACAGGGTTCTGAATAAACGAAGTTTGCAGTGGGTGTTTGCGATACGAGGGTATAACATGAGAGGCTCCTTCCATGGAAGAAGCCTTGTACATGATCACGATATAATAAAGTTCGTCTGATCTGGCGGTCAGCGTGAAGGATGTGCCCTCCACCACATGACAGGCAAAAGAAGCTCCAATGTGGCAAACCTCACCATTCATTGCAAGCTCCCCTTCCCCTCCGCATGCCAGCAGCAGCACATTTGAAGTTAATTGAGTTTCGCTAAGAACACTGCCTGTCTGCAAAGTACCGCTATACCCGTCAAGCATCTTGATCGTCGTATCACTCCATAGACTTGTCTGTTCTTGCAGCGGCATTTCTCTCATCTCCTGACAATAGCAAAGGTAAAGTTGTTGCTGTTGTCATTTTAATTGAGATTTATTCTCATTGTCAATTTTCGGACATTTTCTGCAATATTCCCCTGACATTTGATAATAAAAACAACAGGTGATCCGCTCGCTTTTCGCAACGTGCACATTGTCCTTACAATCGGTGAAGCGGGTCAACGGATTCTTTCTCACACCGAACACTTGCCCGGACGCCACTTGCGTCAGATATGAAAAGTCCGCCTGGATGTGCTCACTATCCTGCTCTGTCTCGTCGGCATCAGGCGTATATAGCGGGCCAATGCGTACCATAATGTTCTCCCAGAGAATACTCATGGAAAGAGGCGCAATCGCAGCAAGCGTCTTTAACAGGGGTGTATGCTGTACCGCAAACATCTCCTCGACCACCTTTTCCCGCCACACGTTCCTGTCTCCAGTCAGTGCTTCAGCCCCAATTCCGTTCACTGCTAGAAAAGGAAATCGTGTACCGCCCTCATGTTCTTCGAGCTTCGGATGATAGAGAAAGCTGTTCTCCAGCTGAAACGAAACATGCTGGTGATGAAAAGTCATCGCGGTCATCAGCGGAGCCGTCCACAGATAGCCAATTCGCTTGGCTAACATGGAAGCGGCAACCTTCATGTCAGGGGCATCGATGTACTCCTGAAACCAGCTGATATACTCTCGGCATGCCGCTTCGTCATGCAGTTCACTTAGAGCAATGGTACGGACACTATGTTCAGGCGGCTCACCAAGCAAAATCGAATGATCCTCCACGGTCTCTTTCCATAAGTCTGTCGAGAGATATGGGTTCATATTAGTTCGATCCGAGCAGGGCTTCCGATGCCTGATCTACAATCAGATTAATCGCAAGCGGTCCGTAGTATGCAATCCACAGTGTTGAGTTTACGTCATACGTGCGGTTATTTTTCACAGCATCAAGGGACTTCCACACGGGATTACTCATCATAGCCTCTGCCTCTGCGGCAAACAGCTCATCCGACAGAACAAAATAACGATCTGCCCCAATGTCAGGAACCTTCTCCATCGAGATTTCAACGGAGGTATCATCCTTGATTCCCTCAACGAGTGCAGGCATTTTCAAGCCCAAATCCTGATAAAGAATGCCACCTGTGCGATGCTCGATACCATGAACACGAATGCCTTCTTTTCTCGGACGAATCAGCGCTACCGTTTCATCACCCAACTTCTCCGCAAGCTTGGTCTTCAATCCAGCAACTTTTTCCTCATACGCTTTACGCACCGTCTCTGCCTCGTCCTGCTTGTCTGTAATCTTAGCAACTGTGGCTAACGTATCACGCCAGTCTTCGTAAAAATCAAGTACCAGGGTAGGTGCAATTTTGCTTACACTCTCATACTGCTTCTCCTGGAAGTCCGTCATGATAATCAGATCCGGGTCCAAGGCTACAATTGCTTCCAGATTAGGCTCGTCCCGTGTACCCAGAACCTGTACATCACTCGGCTGATCTCCTAAGTATTCAGGAAAATCGGTGTTGCCTCCAGCGATGACACTGCCAGCCGGCTTCTCGCCAACAGCTAACATTTGATCGAGAAACTTAACATCAAGCACCGCAATTTTCTTAGGTTTTTCGTTTAGCGTCAGCTCACCCTTCATATGCGTGATCGTTACGGGAAAAGCTCCGTCAGTCTGAGTTTCTGCATTCGCAGGTGTCTCCGCTGGCGTTGCCGCAGACGGTTTGCCGCTATCTGTACCTGTTCCGGCACCGCAAGCCGTCAGGACAAGAATAAGGGCCAGCATCAAGCCCATGAATAATCGTGATTTGTGCGCAGCATATGCCTTGCTTCCGGCAGCCTGCCCCTTTGTTCCTTGATTCATGATGAATCCCCCTTATGCATAATACTGATAATGATTTTCATTATCGAAACATAAAGAGAGTATAAACGATCTCCGCATCGCGTTACCATGTACTTTTGCGACATTTGGGCCGGACTAATACGACATGGCGAGCGACTTATCCGCCCTTTAATTTCTCAGCGATATACGCTTGCAGTCGGTAAATGTCTGAAAGAAGCTCTTCTTCCTCCGGCGTATTTCCATACTCCCCTAGCCAGCGCGGTGTGCGGATATGCCACTCGTTAGACATGTATTGCTGTTTATCTCGATACAATAGAACATGTTCCAAGAAATACTCCAAAGAGCCGAAGGATTGTTTATGACTATCGTTGATAATGGATTGTGTTTTTTCAATGATTGCCTGTAACATGTGTTGAATATGATCTTCAGGATTCATAGCGTTCTCCCCCTTGTCCACCAAAATTATAAAATCAAAAAGAGGAAGGCCCTTCTCTATTCCATAGAGAATCAGACAACCTTCCAATCATTTGAAACATAACATGTATTAACACATCTGATATAGAACTCATCATTTCGAAGCTACTCTGGATATTCCCTTGATGCCTCGATCAATTTATCTTCTTCATCAAAAACGTTCAGCATTCTCTCGGATGATCCGACCTAACCTCATCATCAAAACGCCAGCTTACCCGCTTTGGTCTTAAATTCATTTCTATTACGATGTTTTCACCTCTCTTCTGCTTAACTTCTTAAATGCCAAGTATTCCTGCTCGGAATATATATAACTTAATATCTTTTCCGCACATGCAGCTGAGCTAAGCTCTTCCGTATTCACTTCCAGATCATATTCATCATAAGAGTAGATGTAGTCGAACTGGGAATGGGCAAGTCCAATCTCACGATCTCCCCTGCTCTGCTCTCTTCTGGTGAGTTCTTCTTTCGAGCACTGCACACCTACAAACAATATCGGATAATCCGATAGTAAATCATAAAAACCGTTAAACCACTTGTCATTGCTGATGACCGTATCTACGATGACATTCAAACCCATTTCCGAAAACAGTTTAATGGTTGCACAGTACAACGAATTGATAGGGTCGAACAGGATATCTGTCATCACATGGTGTTCCACTTCTCTCGTTGGTTTCATATCTGGGTATGTATTGTCGATAAACTGATCATAATTTTGGGCAAATTGATCTACAGACAGATGATGAAACGGAACCTCTCCCTGATTTTTCAATTCCATCGCGATGCTTGTCTTCCCCGCACTTGACGTTCCGTTCAAAAATATAATGAGTCCTCGTTCCATATTCATCCACCCTTATCATTAGAATTGGTGCTGCCATTCAAATCACATACCAAAAAAATTCCCAAGTCATAAGGCCTTCCCTTATAGCTTTTATACATCCTAGAACCAGAATCGAATAAAAGATTTGGTTCGAAGCTATGTGTCCCATGAATCATTTTTCCAACGAAATCTTCTGCCAAGTTAATTAGATACTTCTCTTTCCTTCATAATATATTGTTTAAAATACTCCCTAAACACATCATTAATCTCCTGCATTTCAATAATTTCGTTTCGAAACTTATCTTTTATCTCTTCTCTTTGTTTATGTTCAAGCTCCATGTTGAATTCTTCAGCTTCATATTGACTTAACAGATCAAAAAAGTATTCACAAGGCTCTTTCACAGCTTCACAACTGTCAGCATACTGACCAGATTCCAGCAGAAAGCTGGCCCAGGATATTTCTCTTCTTTCGTACTTTATGTACAAACAAGCAATGTATTGATCGAAATGTTTACTATTGTAATAAGTAATACAAGGTTCTGAATGAATGTATTTGTTAACGATTTCAATAGCACTGCCTTGATAACGCACCGCAGCTAACTCGATGATCCAATACGGCGGTTTCGTGTATGCAAGGATCATGTCATCACAAAAAGGCTGAAAATGCTTGTACCAGATTAATTTACTCCCCAGCATAATGCCTAGCTTACAAGCAAACTCTTTATTAGGTTCTATTTTCATGTCGAGAACTCCTTGTCTACTAGCCTTCAGCCTAATCTCCCAGGTGACTACGCCAATAAAATTGGACGAATAGGTGAGCCTGATCCATTTTTAATTTTCAAAGGAAGTGCCATAAATATGCCTGCTGCTGGAGCCTGATTCATTCTGCTGAACCCTTCCATGATCAAGATATGGTTAGGCAAAAAATATTCTACATGACCTGGAGCGCTCAGGATTTCCCCGTTCACCATACAAATATCTACCCCTGGTGTATCTGCTCCAATAGCTTTAATGCCCGACTCGTAAAAATATTTGCACACCTCACGGGTGAGTCCAGGCTCATTTTTCCCCCACCAGTCTCTCTCCTTGCCGCTCGCATCCGGCTTATAGTATTGGTCCCAGCCAAAGTCAATCAGCACAATATCACCTGCCTGAAGAGTGAAGTTATCCCGCTTCTCTACCTCTCGGATCATGTCCAATCCAACAGGTTTGCCTGCTTCAAGAGTGAAATTTTCCAGATCATATTTCTTGTAGGGACCAATCAGGCAATCCACCGGAAGTTGATCAATCGCTGCCTGTTCTCCGTGACAATGCACTGGGGCATCCACATGTGAGCCCGTATGCTCTGATATGATTAACGTCTGTGCATAGTATCCATGATGGCAGAAGTTGCGATGATTCTCCACAATGCCGAGAGATGGATGATGATGAAATCCCGGCATATTCGTTTCAAATACGGGTGAAATATCGTATACGTTCAGTTGATTAAAACAATTCATAAATTGATGGACAAGCTCAGAAGATTGCAAAAGAAACACCTCCATACTTGAGTAAACTTACTGCTCTGCTCTACTCATCTCGCATACTTCTTTTTACATCTTTTATTCTCTCATTCTGACTAGTGCTCGTTTGGCCGCTAGTTTCCCCTTATGCATTCCGTCTTTGGAGACCTCTATCAACTTTTCTCTAGTCGGAGTGTAACGATGGAAACCAATAATCTCACATGCTCTCTCTTGTACTCTGTTAAAGAGCTCCGCAAACATATTTTGCCCCCTTCCAGAATTTATCCCACACCAGATTGATCATGAAAACAATCGCTATGTTTTATTAACGTTTGCCAATGTATAGCTTCGTTTGAGTCTCTCCATTCTTCCGTAATATCTTCGTCCTCTTCAATCTCTAATCCAGCCAGCCTAGCCGCCTTGTCGATAAAATCAGCCAATTCTTCACGTTCCATCGTCTCAATAAAATAATCATTGGCCTCATTCATTTCGTTAAAGGTAACCAACACTTCTTCTACAGCCTTCATAATACGCTCGGAATCATTCCCTCCATATTTAGCTTTTACTAACCAAACCAGAAAATCACCCGCACATCTTTGGGCTCTCCTAACGCTGACAGTTTCGGGATAGTTTCATGAATGAAATCGGAACATACGTGTTTAACATTTCTGTATTCCATGAACGTATCACAATAAAAGCGCTCGTCCCATTTGAAATGCAATAATTCCTCTACTAGAAGCCAGCTGTGGTCATAGAAGTCATCCTTATTCTCCAATGCAACTTCGCGTAATTCAGGAGACAGATCAGTCGGTAAGCCTCGCGGAGAGGATATAAATTTAAGATTGCGGTCATTTCTAGTATTAGACAAAATACCAAATAGATCATAATTTCTATTCCCTCTATAAAATTCACTTGGATCACTTAGTATGAGCTGAGAAATATCTTCTTCCGGGTACAGGTAGTGGTTAGGATTAACCTTCCAGCGATCCTCACTGACCCAGCGGGCTGTATCATTCAGTTCTTTTTCACTCTTGGGAATCTCGATCACGCTGCCATTCGTCCATTGATATTCTCTTTGGTAGTGTCTTTTTTCTACATAAAACCAAATGTCTGTCCCCATGACTCCTCCAGAAACATGTTGTGACTTGTTGTGACTTCATCAGATGATTGACTCCCATCTCCATTTAAACATTTCATTCTAATGTAAAGATTTCGCCTTTCCAGTTCACCCTTCTGATCTCTTTGTCTTTCAAAAGACACCAGTCAATAATCTCCCCAATCAAGCCTGGTGTGACAATTCATATTTAATGATCCCTTCATCATCAATATCCGGTTCCACGTACAAATACAACAATCGACTAAAACGATGATCTTGCGTTTATATTTTTTCCTTACACCCATCATTTTACCTCATCTTTTAATCTGTCCTCTCACTGTATTACTGAACATTCATCGATTCTGCAATTTGGATTAATTTCTCTGCCGACGTCTGCTGGCCGATGAGTTCATACTGCAGCGCCTTTCTGCTGCTTCCCTCTTCAATCCAAATCAAGCGATCTGTTCCGTGATTTGAAAAGTAAAATGCTTCCGCACCCCGTACATGCAATGATTTCACCTGAGACAGTTCATGGTCAGACAGTTGAATTCGGCTTTTGGTCGTTCCGAAAATGTTAAGTTTAAACGTACCGTATTCTTTGTACGTGATACGGACACCCACAAGCTTGGTGTTTGGTTTCAGGTCGCGCACCACAACATTTTGTCCAGATGTTTTGCTTTCTTCCACCATTTCATCTATCTCATCCGGTGTTAGATTATCGAACCCATAATAGACTTGAATGGTGTGCACATCAACATGAGCCGGAAACCTTGGGCGCCACAGAGATAATGTTTCCGATAACCGATCCAAGCCATGCTCCCACTCAACAGCTGCATAGTTTGTTTGCTGCGTGAATTGGTTTTCTGTGGCATCCGCAATATAAATCGCCTTCCCATCCACCCGGCCGCAGATCACGTATGATATGGTCCATGATATGATCACTTTCAAGCGATTCGATCTGAATTTTCCCAAGAAAATCACCGCTTTTATTTTTAATTTCCATACGTGCTCACTCCTTTGCTTTTGGGATATATACTCATCGTTCAAAATAGCTTCACTTTTATGTTAAAAACATGACATTTTCTCTCAGCATTGTCAATTCAGGATTATCAACCACACTTATTTTGCGCTTAGGTTGTGCTGTCTTGTTAATGTGCCTTGCTTTCCAGCCAGAACTTTCGTCAGGGAAATAGAAGGGCGATTCACTTTTTTTTGTAAAAGGTGAAGCGGGACGCGGCTGTACAGTAACAAGCCGCGTAAGGGTGAGGTGCTGCTCCCATTGGGTGCAGCACCTCATGGGTAGGTTACCCCGCGATATGTGATCGCGGGGCTCATGCTGACATCACGGGTGCATGACCGTGATGTCAGCATGTGCGTGCATCACGACGGCTACTCGTGATGCCCAAAACGTGCAGCATCACGTTGGTGCAACTGTGATGCACGCCAATAAGCGCCACGATCACGTCGTCGTGGCGCTCCTCCCCGCTGCATGATACCAATCGCATGCAGCTTCTTTCAATTATCCGTATCCAGATTCCTTTCGAGCAATGCACCTATACGCTCCGCCATAACGGATGGAGGAAGTGGCTTTTCTTTTTTAAACCACCATTCTACTACGCCAACAATCGCCGCCCCCAGAAACTGAACCTCAACATTTATCCCTTCCGTTATTGCTGCAATGCTTCCACCTTCGGATACACTGTTCCCTTTCTCCAATTCTCCGATGAAAAAGGCCAGAAACTGATTTCGGAAAAAAGAACTTCCTTTACTCGCCAGCAATGCGGAGAAAAATAAAGAATGATTTTCAAAATATTCGAACCACACTAACCCCATATCGTTATAACCAGCATCATCTTCTGTAGATTCACAGATCTCGCGCAGGTTCGTAATATGTTCTTCGATGAGCTTATCGAGAAGATCGAATTTGTCCGTGTAATGAAGATAGATCGTTCTGCGGCTAACATCCGCTCTGTCGGAGATATCTTGTATCGTGATTTGATCAAAATCCTTTTCAATCATCAGTTCAATAACTGCCATTTTGATGGCTTCCTGGGATTTACGTACCCTTCGATCCACCTTTAACACTTGAAAACCCCCAGTTTTCTTCATAGTTCTTACACAATTTCAGTGAACCTGTGAACTAATGCACGAAATCCGACTTTTTAAGACTTGTAGCGTTTTTATTTCTGTATACCATTATACATACATGATAAATAATACACTATCGTGCATTTATGCATGAATGGGAATGGAGTTAACAAACATGAAAATTGCAGTTATTGGGGCTACAGGAGGAACTGGAAGGAAAGTAATGGACCGTTCGCTTGCTTTAGGACACGAGATTATCGGCGTTGCTCGTCGGCCGGAATCCCTATCGCCAAAAGAGGGACTCACCGTTAGAAAAGGAGATGTATTAGACGAACATAGCATGGTCAACGCCATTACGGGGGCAGACGTTGTGATCAGCTGCATAGGTCCTCCCAGTAATTTGTCGCCGGAGTCCGCCGCGAAGAACTTGGGAAATATCAGAGCTGGAATACATACAATCGCGGCTAATTTCTCACCAGGTACGGTCATGTCCGAAGGAATTCCAAATATCGTTTCAGCCTGTCAGCGTACAGGTGTGAAGCGCATAGTTATGCAGAGCGGCATTAATTTGAGCGATGGGAAAGAGCTTTCTCTTTTCAACGGGTTGGCGGTGTGTCTGATGCGCAGCATCTTTCGGAAGGCGATTCAGGATAAAAGTATGGCAGAGAAAGCACTCATCCAGAGTGAACTGGATTGGGTCATTGTACGTGCATCCGTGCTTCAATATGCGGAGGGTACGTTGCACTATACGGCAGGACCACTGGCTCGCATCAACCCGCTCGGGGCGCTTCCCTTTGAAGACTGTGCCGACTGCCTGGTGCGTGCGGCGACCAGTGAGCCCGAGTGGACAAGAAGGATTGTTAATGTAGGACGGTAAGATTGATAGCGATGGCATATTAATTTCATTTTCTTTGTCATTATTACAACACCACAGCACACTGCCTTGAAGAAATTCAAAAATTGCAATACGACCCAGCGTGTGTTGAGGTGCTGTTCTCCTACTTGGTCCAAGGACGGAAGTCTGATGTGTGAATATCGATTTTCACTTCTTCCGAAATAAAGCCCGGAACCTCGTCGAAAACCCCGGGCGGACCAAGGAACGACAGTCCATCAACTTGAATGCGTTGTTATCGGATTTTTTCCTTTTCCTCAATATACATACTCGGTGTTGGCTTGTAAGTATATCATAATTTCATCTGCTCTTATAATGACTTTATTCCCCACAGTAGCTACTCCTTCTCCAATAATGAAGCCTCTTTTGTTCTTTAAAACCTTATAGTACAAATCTAATCGATCACCTGGGTATGCCTGGCCTAGAACTTCAATACCCTTTAAAGCGGACAAGAAGCCTAGCCCGTTATTGTTTGACATTGTTGCAAATGCCCCCAATTGGGCAAGGCCCTCGATAATCAAAGTGCTTGGAACTGAATTATTATTTTCATAAAAGAACCATTCATTAATTGTTATGTTCTTGTATCCCTTAACCCACTTGTTCTGTTCAATTTCAAGAATTTGATCTACAAATAAAAAAGGATACCTGTGAGGTAAAACGTTTGGTATTTTTGTCATGTTTGGAACTCCCTTAAGTCATCTTTCAGCTCATAATACTTTTCCCGATAACGTCTTTGTATTCACGACGCGAGCTGGCCTTAGATAGCTCCTATCTTAGGTCGGCTCGTGTAAGTCCGATTATCTACCATGATTATACATCGGACGATCAAGGGGTGTAAGCCCCGCAGCGTGGATATAATGTTATCTGAAGGATCGGCCTTCATCGAATCATCTAGTACCAGTGATTGCTATTATTTGTTGAATAATTCCCACGGTATTATTGAGGTCATTAATGATAAATATATAATTTGCTTCATCTTTACTTGGTTCTATTTCTGACAAATTTTCTTGTCTCTCCAATACTTCCAAAAAGCTTGATGCACTTCTAAATATAGCTTTGCTTCTTTGGGAGCGTATAACACGTTCTTTCAGTAAATCATTGGGTAAATCAAAATAAACAATTATACTTTTAAATCCTTTATTATGAAAATATCGGAGAACTTTTGCTCTTCCTGATTTATTCAAATTAGAGTTACTTAAAATAATGTGGAAATTGCTTTGCTCCGTAGCATAGTTAACAATTGCGTCAGTTACAGAGAATTTTAAAGTGTTCGGACCTTCTATAGGACGAAGTTTCTTGTAGTGCTCATTAATAAATTCAGCATGATTATCTTGATCAATTACAATAGATTGTTGTAATACGGATTCTAATTCTTTGGCAAAGGTGGTTTTGCCACTATGAGTTTTCCCAACCGTCATGACTACCAAGCGATCCATAAGATTCTCTCCTATTTCTTTTGGGGTGGGGTTATCTGCTTCTTAAATTCCTCTCCGAAATCCTTCCCGCAGACCTAGGCTCCAGAAGGAGCCGCTGCTTGCATACTATGTTATATGTTGTCAGGCTCTTCTTCGAAATACTAATAAATCATCATGCCTTCAATTGCTCTGATTTTTAATATCTCCTGGCGTTCCGTTGTCTTTATAAATCCTTCATTTTCGTGTACTATTGTCACTAACCATTCTTCTTGCTTTGTAATCTCTTTTATATGTGTTGTAGTTCCTCAATGAATGTTTTGCTTTTTCACTCAATTCAATTTGATCTCTTTTGACTAATATGAACTCATCACATATGGTAAATGCCAAAGATATTAATTGTTTATATGTTACTCCTGTCGGCTCTTCTAATATTTGTATCATTCAATTCCCCTTCTATAAAACGCTTTATCTTATAGCCTGATTGCAGATAACAGCTAATTTATGTACTTCGTAAATACCAAACATTCGGTCACGTATCTGAACTACGTATATGATAACCCATGTTGTGGCATTTGCGTAGAAAAAATTAGGGAAAAAGGAATATTTAGAGAATCACTCAATCCCCATGTCCATCCGATCCAACGGGCTTTGAATACGCTGAATACTTTTCTTACTAACTGCTGAGTTGTTCTCGCTCTTGTATAACCGAGTAGCTCCTGAATGTACCGTAGTTCTGTCCCATTCTCCAGCAAATGAGTGGCGAGGGAGTGCCTCTGGGCATGAATACTTACCTTCGCGATAGCTTTGGTCGGAGAACCTGAATTAATTCTGGCCGATGAGCCGACTGGAAATCTGGAACGAAAAACCGGAGAGGAGATCATGAATCTATTGCAGCAGCTCCAACAGGAAGGAAAAACCGTCATTATCGTAACCCATGATCTGGAAGTCGCCAAAAGATGCAATCGCATCATCGAAATTGTTGATGGAAAAATAAATAAAGATCAGCTTCAATGATAAAAAATAGCACTGTAAGGGAAAAAAAGAAGGCCCCCTCATCCCTATTAGGGAATCAGACGACCTAACACACATCTTATATCATTGTCCAATCACTCTCTATGTGTCCAACATATCTTAAAGATATCAAACAAGAGGAGTTGATATTTTGGTACGTATTCTCGATAAAGCTGCCGTACAGCCGCGCCGTAGGTTCAACTTAGCAAACTCGTTTATTATCCGGCGTTCACCAGCAAGATCTCGCCTTGCAACAATCACTTTACGGATTCCAGTCAATGCTCAACCTAATCGGGTAGATTTAGTAGCAACCGTTGGGGTTCGAGGTGTCACTGGCATTGCGCAAATACTCTTTAGAGTCTTCCGCGATGGAAGAGAGATTTTCAACACCCAACAAGGTATCGAATCTAGTGGTTCTGAACAAAATTATGCAGTTACGTTCCAGGCAGAAGATAGAAATGTAAAAGCCGGTTCTCATGTTTACACAGTCACAGCAGAAAACCTTACTGCAAATACAAGAGCCGATGTTGTTGGGCCTATATCGTTTAGTGGGCTAGCCGTTAAAACGAGAACCTGATACCATTTTCCCCAATTCTCAGCACTTGAATGATAGCCTATAAAAACCTCAATTTTGAGGGAATAAGTACTCTAAGATGGAAAAAGAGATAGAAAAGTAATAAGCAGCTCGTTCTCGTCAGTGAAGTGACCCCTTAAAGTTAGACAAATATTTTTATGCAATTTGTTGGGCATGAGCCCGGTATTGTACCGGACTCATGCCTTTTAGTTTTGACTTGATGCGTTTGTGATTGTAGTAATCCATGTATCGTGCTAGCTCTTGTTTGAAGTGATCTACACTTTCAAATTCATGAAGATAAAAAAACTCTGACTTCATAATGCCAAAGAAGTTCTCCATTACTGCGTTATCATAACAATTCCCTTTGCGTGACATGCTCTGGGTAATCGCTTGTCCCTTTAAAGCCTGTCGATACTGTTTCATCTGGTAGTGCCAGCCTTGATCCGAATGCAGGAGGAGTTTATCCTCGTTGGACAAGCGTTTAAAGGCTTTATTTAGCATCTCGGAGACTAAGGAATACGTAGGGCGAGACCCTACTGTGTACGTAATAATCTCACCGTTATACAAGTCCAGAACAGGTGATAAATACATCTTTTCTCCAAACAACTTGAACTCTGTAATATCCGTAACCCATTTCTCATTTGGTTTTTTTGCTAGAAAATTACGATCCAGTACGTTGGGTGCAATTTTACCTACAGTTCCTTTATAGGAACGATATTTCTTCATACGCACCACTGATTTCAAGCCTAATTCTTTCATGATACGCAGTACTTTTTTATGGTTAACTCGATGTCCACGATTAACTAGTTCATCACAGATACGACGATATCCATAACGCCCGTGATGTTCCTCATAAATGGATTGAATAAGGAGTTTCAGGTCTGCGTCTAGATCGGGCTTGTCAAACTGCTTCACCCAGTAATAGAAGGTACTACGTGGGACTTCAGCGAACGCTAATAATGCAACCACCGGGAATTCAAGCCTTAATTCATAGACGACTTGCGCTTTGTCTTGTTTGGTGATTTTTCCTTGTTTTGAACTAAGGCATTCAACTTTTTTAAGTAGGCGTTTTCCATACGCAAACGTTCTAATTCAGCTTGTAGAGCTTCAGTCGATCCCTCAGCAGGTTCTTGCTTTTGAAGTCCTTTTTTATTCTTATCCGTCATACAATGACGCCCCTTTATCTTTGGTTTTAGGGCGTCGATCCCATTTTCATTGAACTGACTGCGCCACCTTCGAATAACCCCTGGAGAAGAGATATTGAAAATGACCGCAGCTTCATTTGGAGACGTCCCATTTTCGTTCATATAGTTGAGTACGTCTAGTTTATAGGTTAGAGAGTAAGCTGTATAGGTTTTTTCAAAAGCTTTTAAACCGTGATATTCGTATTGCTTGATCCACATACGCAGGATTTCATGATTAATTCCTAAGGATTTCGCAATGCTTTTAATCCCTTCATTTCCTGATAAATATTGATGAATAGCTTCTATTTTCAAGTCTAAATTAAATTTTGACAAAAAAACTGCACCTCCAATTGTTAGATGGTGTCTAACAATTGGGGTGCAGTTCATCAGAGGATGGGCTGCTTTTGCTCATGCCTCATCGAAACCCATCTCGCAGGCCAAGGCTCCATCTACACTGAGGTTCCGAATCGCTGGAGCTTTATTCATACAAATGATGTTCAACCTTTTATACCGCTAAATGTAATGCCGCTAATAAACGTCTTTTGAAGGAAAAAGAACAAAACAATAATAGGTAATGTCATCAAGGTGGATACGGCCATTAATAGACCCCATTCGGATCCCTTTTGACTCTGAAATTGCTGCAATCCGAGCGAAACCGTGTAAGATGGTTCATTGGTTAAATAGAGCAAGGGGCCCATGAAATCAGTCCAGCTCCCCATAAATTGAAACAATGCCACCGCTAAAACGGCGGATTTGGCTAGTGGAAACATGATCTGTAAATATATGCGGAACTCACTAGCACCGTCTAAGCGGGCCGCTTCGCGCAGGGCATCAGGCAGTCCCATGAAAAACTGCCGTAGTAGAAAAATGTAAATGGGCACTCCAAAAAATTGGGGTACAATCAGTGGAAGAGATGTTCCTACCCAACCTAATTTAGTAAACAACAGGAATAAAGGAATCATCGTCACCTGTCCGGGAATCATCATAACAGCGAGGGTAACAAAGAAAAGTAAACCTCTCCCACGGTACTCTAACTTGGCAAAACTATAGGCAACCAAGGGACAGGATATGATCACACCAAGCGTACTAACGATTGTTATAATCGCCGTGTTTTTCAGATATGTCCAGAAAGGGATATACTCAACGGCACGGGAATAATTACTCCACAGAATTGGATGAGGAATCCACTCTGGTGGGAATGTAAAGATTTGTGTGAGTGGTTTAAGAGAAGTCGAAAGCAGCCAAATGAACGGAATCATGAAAAATGCAGAAGCAATAATTAGACATACATAGGCTAACGCACGATTGATTCTTTTGATAGCGGTAGGATTCATCCCTTACTTCCTCCTCCTTATTTCCCTTGATAATGAACCCAGCGTTTAGACGTAATAAAAATAATTCCGGTTAATGCCATGACGATAATAAATAAGATCCAGGCCATTGCGGAGGCATAACCCATTTTGAAATACCTGAATCCGTTCTCATATAAATACATGACGTAAAAAGTCATGGAATTTGCAGGAGTTCCTTGCCCTTTGGTCAACGTATAGGGAAGAGTAAACTGTTGAAATGCACCGATCATTCCCATGACAAGGTTGTAGAAAATAACGGGCGTGAGCAAAGGCAGGGTTACCTTTCTCGTTTTCTGAAACCAGTTAGCTCCATCGATTTGTGCTGCTTCATAGTACTCATCAGGGATGTCTCCTAGTCCAGCAAGGTAGATAACGACAGCTTGCCCAATACCCCAAAGCGACATCAAGATGAGCGAAGGTTTGGACCACGCCTCACCACCAAGCCAAGAAGGCCCATCGATACCGATATGCGCTAACATCCCGTTCACCAATCCGAAGTTTGGATGTAACAGCCACATCCACAGTACAGCCAGAGCCACTTGTGGCACGAGAGTAGGTAAGAAAAAGATCGTTCTGAATATAGCCATTCCCTTGACCTTCATATTCAACATCATAGCGAGTGCCACACCGAAAAATATACTTAATGGAACAAAAAATACGGTAAAATAAATCGTGTTGTATATGGATTTCCAAAACAGAGGATCATGAAATAGATCTCTATAATTATTCATTCCGACAAATTCACCAGGCTGCAGAATGCTGTAAGTAGTGAAGCTGAAGTAGATGGACATTAGCATCGGAATTGCATAAAAGCATAGCAGCCCTATAGCCCAAGGTGAAGCAAACAGCCACCCAGTCACGTTAGTTCTGTGGAGTGCTCGTTTCCTTGCCGATGGAATTGCGCTTACTTGAGCTGAATCGGCTAGTTTCGCCATGTGCATTCTCCTTCCAAAAGTCATTCATGAATAGGCAAGGAGAGAGGTTCGCTTCACTCCCTGCCTACCGAGCACCCTATTTGTCGTATTTTTCTAAAGCCTTATTAACCGTCTCTGTTACTCTATCCAGGTTCTCTTTCGGAGTACCGTTACCGCGGGTAGCCTTTTCCGTTGCGGAAGCTAACTCATTCCACAACAGCTGTCCTTCAGGAATAACCGGGCGGTTGTGTGAATTGGGCAAAATATTAATAAATTCCTTCATAATCGGATCGTCCTTGTAACCGTATTTGTCGTTAACCGAATCGATAACGGAAATTTGAGAGTCAGCGTTTAATAACGTTTGCCCCTCTTCCTTCCCTAAGAATTCGAGGAATTTCCAAGCAGCAGCGACGTTCTTGGCGCCTTTAGGGATAATAGCGGACCCGCCTCCCGACCATGTCGTAAAATTAGTACCTGTTGGGGTCGGTATTGGTGCAACACCGTAATTTAAATCCGGCTTAAATTTTTCGATACCCTTCACCGTAAAGTTTCCACTTATCTTCATGCTGACTTGACCGGAAATGAACGGATCCATTTCCTCCGTGCCAGCTGCGCTTGTGAATCCGGCAATATCCTCGACATTGTATTTTTTGCCGAAGTCGGTCATCCATTGCAGCGCTTCAACGACTTTAGGATCATTTGCGGTAATTTTGCCGGTGGAAGCGTCCTGGAATTCTCCTCCAAAAGCCCATCCCCAAGTATACAGCCAGCCTTGCGAATACCATGGGATGAACCCGATCCGTTTGAAACGTTTACCTTCCTTGATGGTTAACTTTTCGGCGGCCGCTTCAAGCTCGGCAATCGTTTGTGGTGGTTTGTTGGGATCCAGCCCTACTTCTTTGAAATGATCCTTATTGTAAAATAGCAAGCGAGAGTCCGTATCCATCGGCATGGCATAAAGCTTCCCTTGATAACTGGACTCCTCCCACGCAAATGGATAATACATTTCCTTGCGAATTCCGGATTCTGCTGCCATCGAGGATAAGTCAGTCAGAGAACCTTGCGCAGCCCAAGTACCGACCTTAAACCGGTCGAAAAGTGCAACGTCAGGAGGATTGCCGCCTGCGACTGCAGTCAGCAGCTTCTGATCAGATCCCTCGCTGGATTCTGTATAAACCAATTTCATTTTAATGGTAGGATTTTTCTCTTCAAATGCCTTCACGACTTTATTCAAATTATCTAAATCAATGGAGGTAAGACCATGCCACATCGTAACCGTTGTATTCCCCTCTCCGGCCTGATCGCTTGAGCCTCCATTCGTTGAGCAAGCGGTTACAAGTAGTGACATAGCCAGAAAGTAAACAAGAATTGGAAATGCGATTTTTTTGGATCTCCTCATTCAAAGTCCCCCTTAAGTTAAATTCATTCGTTTAACTTGAATTCCTATAGAATCCACTCCATTTTCTGATAGTTCCACGATTTATGTAAGCGCTAACAAGATTGATGATATGAACTATTAAAATCAGAAAATGATGAACGAAGTGAATTTTTTATAAGAATTCTACTGGTTATACCAGTTATACTAAGTATATTAATATGACATCATAAAGCATGTCAATTGCAATATTACGACATAAATATTTATGACGTATGGCCATAATTAGATATATAAATCGACGTTTCAAGGTTCGATAAGCTCCCAGGTCTGGGAGGTCCTCCATGCTTCAAAGTTTATATTTCTGATATCAAAAAAAGTGCCGATAAGCCCCTGGGGACTTCTCGACACCTTTAACAAAATGCTTGATTTTGTTGAGCTGCGCTTGTATTAACCCTACCTGTTATTTTTTATGACCATACGATGTTCAATAAT
Organism: Paenibacillus sp. FSL W7-1088; assembly: GCF_037969855.1. Taxonomy (NCBI): domain Bacteria; kingdom Bacillati; phylum Bacillota; class Bacilli; order Caryophanales; family Paenibacillaceae; genus Paenibacillus; species Paenibacillus sp. FSL W7-1088. The sequence goes on along the minus strand of NZ_CP150216.1, from coordinate 1,790,225 downwards.
GTTCAGCTCGGGAACTGCTGTTCCATGCAACTGAGAGATTAGCATATCCACTGCCAATTCACCCATCTGATTCTCATCCTGCTTAATATGAGTGAAGATGGGTTGACCCAGGTGATCGTTCAGGGAGTCGAAACAAACAATCTCGAATTCCTCCAGAGATTTCCCCATGGAGTGGATGACCTGAGCCAGCATGGTAGCTATTAGAAATTCCGACGCGACAAACGCCTTTACATCAGGGTGTTGTTTCAAAAAATGCTTTACTGTTTCTTTATCACTTTCAATCGCTGTTCCGTTTATGTTCATGGGAAGGGTGCCCTTCAAGTTCGTCAATACATAATCTTTGTTCAAGTTCATTCCTTCTTGGGTGAAGGCAAACGTATATCCGAGCAGCCTTTCCTCCAATGTTGACGTGTTCTCTTCCGGCGGAGATAAAAAGGCAATTTTTTTATGACCTTTGCTAATCAGATGACGCGTAAGATCCATGGCAGCTTTCTTATTGTCTGTGTATACGGAACAAACCGGAATTCCTTTTAGATATCTATCAGCTAAAACAATTGGAAACCGATCTAATACAAGTCGAAGCAGCTCCGAATTATAGTGTTGGCCATGAATGGGGGTCACGATTAATCCTTTGATGCCTAAACCAATAAATAAGTCGATCGCGCGTTTTTCCTCATCCCGATCCCCGCAAGTTCGCTTGATAATGAGTTGATAATTATGCTCAGCACTCCGCTTTTCCATCGATCTAAGAAGTTGTAGGCCAAACTCGTCAGAAAAATTCGGTATAATAAACCCGATTAACCGCTTATCATCCTCAGGCACCAAGGTCGTTTTCACCTCTGAATAGTGCTTCGGTTCTTGTCCTCCAACTATACCATCGGCCACATATGATCCTTTTCCTTGTATTCGTTTAATAACCCCAGAATCTGCCAATTTCTCCAGAGCCTTTTTAGATGTAATACGACTGACGCCAAATTGTTCAGCCAACTCTTTTTCAGAAGAGACCCGGTCTCCTTCTTTTAATCGACCTTCTTTAATCTCTTGTACAATATAGACATATATCTGCTCGTATAAATGCAATTCCACAAAACCACCCTGACATCATAATATTAATATACTAAGTATATTACACAAGGAGTAATTCGCAAAGTTACTCAGATTACCGGCGAACTTCTGTGGCATGGCGTTTTCCAAGTCTACTGTGTCAGACCTCTGCTTACAGTTAGATCCTATGGAAGGGGCATGGAATAACCGGCCCTTAGTCGACAGCCGATTCCTGTTTATCTTAGTGGATGGGATGGTGGTGAAGATCCGTGAAGAAGGTCGAGTGCATCCTAGAGGCATGATGATTGTACAGGCGTAAAAAAGCTGTCCCTCAAAATATATTCATACCTTGAGGGGCAGCTTATCGATACACTGCTGATTATTTAGATAGCTCTTCCTTCACCATAAGCTGACGGACATATTCATTCAGATCGATAGACTCGCCCCCGTTCAGCCGTGACTTTTCAGCTGCGAATGCGATCAGATGGCTCCGGACGGAAGCTGCAGCCGATGTCAGGCTCTCCTGGCCGTTATAGTGACGCACCTCATCCAGAAAATTCCTCACAATGCCGCTGTCTCCCCCACCATGACCACTGGTTTGAGAAGGGATTGTGATTTCTGTTTTTTGATGTGTCAAAAAGTCGTACACCGTAATTTGATCTTCCTCACCGCGAAGTTCTCCTTTCGTACCCATGATCTGGATTCTACGTTCCTGCTCAAATGTAAAGCCGCACATACTGAACATGGCCGTAGCTCCTCCTTCAAATTCCATATTCACGACCTGATGATCTACTACATTATTGTCACTCCGGTATACACACCGGCCGTAATCGGTATCACGCAAGCCCTGTATGATATTCGGCTTCGTCAGCTCCTGTGTAAAATGTCCTGCCCAACCCCTGAACGGGTCACTCAAATAAAATCTTGGTGCAGAATACGCGCAGGTTGGTTCTACAGCACAATCCAAGCATCGATCAGCGGAACCTTCCGGTGCATTGCCTTCATGAAAATGTTTAAGAGATCCGAACGAACTGACCTTGAGGCAAGGCTGATCCACGAGCCAGGATAATACGTCCATATCATGGCATGACTTGGACAGGATCATCGGGCTGGATGTGTTGGAATTGTTCCAATTTCCTCGCACGAAGCTGTGGGCAATATGCCAGTAACCCACATTCTCATTCAACTGAATGGAGACAATTTCTCCGATACGCCCTTCTTGTATCACCCTCTTGATTGTATTCCAGAACGGTGTGTACCGCAGCACATGACAGATCGTCAACAGCCGGTCATTATCTCTGGCCGCTTGTTCCATCTCAAGACATTCCTTTGGATCAGGTGACATCGGCTTCTCCAGCATGACATGATATTTCTTATCTAAAGCCTGCATCGTTGGGCCATAATGCATTCTGTCCTGTGTACAAATAACCGCAATATCAGCCAGCTTAGGTTCAGCCAACAGGGGCTCCCAAGTCTCATAACAGTGTTCCGGCGGAATCTCGTGCTTCTCAGCAAATCTTGCTCTCCTCACTGGATCGGCTTCCGCAACTGCAACGAAGGTAAGCTCATGCGGATAATCAAGTGCATAGGGTGCATAGCCACCCGCTCCCCTCGCACCCGCTCCAATCAGGACTGCTTTCAGTTGACTCATATTTGTTCACTCCTTTATGATCTGAAATTACGGATGAACCTTTTAATCCGCTTGGGTATAACGGTCTGCTGCTGACTGATAGATGGCTACATATCGTTCTACGCCCATCTTTTGGAGAGCTGCCACATACTGATCCCAATTGTCAAAGGATTCATTTCCAGTAATGAATTTGTCACGCATTTCATCTACATACGTTTCAATATCTGTCTGGAAAGTGGTCAGATCTCGCTGCTCTTCCTGTGTGAAATTAAATGGAGGCCAAATTTGATCTTGTGGTAAGATGTGAGACTCTGCTTTTTTCGCATTATCAACCGAAGTTGGCAGACCTTCAGCACCCTTGAAGTATTTCTGCTTCACAAAACCAGGGTAGTATCCACCCGGCCAGATCAGGTATTGACCTACCGCCTGGTCCAGATTAAGGCCATCCGGGTTGTTTTTGATATTGTCGACATAGTCTACGTTACCGTCTGCGTCTTCTTTATACGTCTCATCTTTCCAGCCCATGAAGAACGTCTTGATGCCTTCATCGCTGTAGAAATAATCCATCCAACGGATCATGGCCTCTGGATTTTGGGCTTTATCTGTCAGTACGAACATCCCGATATTACCGAGTGGAGAACCATAGGCGTTGTATGTCTGATCGCCATGAGGACCCTTCAGTACGGGCATGCCAACATAACCTTGCTGATTGTATATCGCAACCGGATCGACATTATCAACGACTCCGATCAGGCCTTCCATACCTTTAGCATCCACTTCGGTACTCTTAACAGATACAATGTCCTGCTCGAGCAATCCGTCCTTGTAGAGCTTATTCACGAACTGCAGCAGCTCCTTGTATTGGGGATCGGTTGGAATAAAGCGTACTTTATCTGTCTGAGGGTCTGTATCAATGTTAATGTTGGAGGTGCCATGATTATTCAACCCAAATGAACCTCTCAGGTAGTTCACCACACCATTCGTTCCCACACCGCCCCAAGCAATCTCGTCCTTTTGCCCGTTGCCGTTCGGGTCCTTTTCTTTAAATGCTTTCAACATATTATAGAAGTCATCTAATGTCTGCGGTTCCTGCAAACCTAATTTATCAAGCCACTCTTTCTTCACCCAAGGTGTTCCGTACAGAACCGACTTGAATTCCGGATCATACAAGGTTGGCAGCCCATATATGTTACCATCCGGCATCGTAATCCCTTTGCCAATAACCGGATATTTCTTCATCAGAGCCTTAAAGTTAGGCGCGTATTGGTCGATCAGATCATTCAGAGGAATGAATGCACCTTGCTTGCCGTATTTCAGCAGATCCGATCTGGAAAACGCCGAGGCGTAGAACAGCTCCGGGTAAGCGCCGCCTGCCAGAAGGAGATTGCGTTTTTCCTTCAAATTATCCTTCTGCACCGTATCCCACTGGATATGAACATTGGACATTTTCTCATACTCTTTCCAGAGTCTGAGATCATTCCAGTCCGCATTGGCAAAAAACTTCCCGGCAAATCCGCTCACTGTAATGGTGTCATTTACGATCGGAAATCCGCTCGCATTGACTTTGCCATTGGCAGCTCCTTTATCTTTGGTACTTCCCGGATCAGTATCCGTAGAATTGCACCCGGCAAGCATCGAAACGGACATCATACAAACCAGAGCGATACTCCCCCACTTTTTGAGCGTCATTCTTATTCCTCCCTTTGTCCCATCGTTAGCCATACAAGGATTCATCCCTTAATGGCACCAATCATTACGCCTTTAACAAAATATCTTTGCAGGAAAGGATAAAGCAGGAGCACCGGTATATTGGCAACGACGAGTACAGCATATTTAATGCCCTCCACTTCCCTTTGCTGCTTAATCGCAGACTCGGTTGACATTTTGACCATATCGTTCGTCTGGCCTTGAATCAGAATCTCCCGCAAAATGAGTTGAAGTGGAAATTTGTTCTTGTCTGACAGATACAACATTGCGTTAAAGAAGGCGTTCCAGTGCCCAACAGCATAGAACAGAATCGTCACCGCTATAATGGGCATGGATAAAGGCAGGATAATCCGGGTTAACGTTTGAATATTGGAGCAGCCATCAATCGTCGCCGCCTCATGCAACTCATTTGGAATCGATTGCTGGAAGAATGTCCGCATAATGATGATGTTCCAGATCGAAACGGCATTCGGAATGATCATGACCCACAATGTGTTTAACATGCCAAGGTTTTTGATCAGCATATAGGTTGGAATTAATCCGCCACTGAAGAACATCGTGAAAACAAACAGGGCCATGATGGCATTGCGGCCTATAAAATCCTTCCGGGATAGCGGATATGCCGCCAGAATCGTCATGACGAGATTAATCAGTGTCCCCACTAACGTATAAATCAGTGTATTGGAATAACCTCTGAGGATATCTTTGTTCTGAAAAATCTTCTCGTAAGAATGGAGATTGATCCCCTTGGGCCATAGGAACATTTCACCACGCAGGACGGCCTGCGGATCACTGAACGAAGCACTTAACACAAAAACAAGCGGGTAGATTACAATGAGCGTAATGATAATTAACAAAAGGTGGTTAATCCCATTAAAAATACGATCTCCTCTCGATTCAACAAGCATGCATCAGCAACTCCCTTACCATAGGCTCGTTTCACTCATACGTTTTGAGATCTGGTTAACAGTAACTAATAAGATGAAATTGATTATGGAGTTAAACAGACCAATCGCCGCCGAGAAGCTGTATTCAGCATCTTGTATCCCGCTCCGGTAAACGTAGGTAGAGATAATGTCCGAGGTTTCTAAATTCAGTGTGTTCTGCATCAGCAGGACTTTCTCGAAACCAATACCCATGATGCTTCCGATATTTAAAATGAACAAAATGATAATTGTCGGCATAATACTCGGTATATTAATATGCCATATCCGCTGCAACCGGGTTGCCCCATCCACTCGCGCTGCTTCATGAAGCTGAGAGTCCACGCCGGCTAATGCCGCCAAATAAATAATCGAGCTCCAGCCCATGGTCTGCCATACATCCGACATCACAAATAAGGTCTTGAACCAGGATGGCTCAGACATGAAATTAATGGGATTACCGCCAAACATACCAATGAAGTGATTAATGATTCCGTATCGCGGCGATAAAAACATCATCATCATACCTACGACCACGACGGTTGATAGGAAGTGCGGCGCATAGGTTATGGTCTGAACAAATTTTTTAAACTTTTCCGCCCTTACCTCATTCATCAGAAGCGCCAAAATGATAGGGACTGGAAAACCTACCGCCAAGCTGTACAACCCAAGTCCAAGCGTATTTTTAATTAATCTCCAGAAGAAATAACTGTGAAAAAAACGTTCAAAATGTTCAAAACCGACCCAGGGACTTCCCCAGATTCCCTTCGTTGCAATGAAATCCTTAAATGCGATTTGAATGCCATACATCGGCAAGTACTGAAAGACAAGGTAATAAGCAACAACTGGCGAGATTAACAAATAAAGCTGCCAATTTCGTAAAATCGGGTTCCACTTTTGACGTCTTCTTTTCTTCTTTTCATGTACTGCATTCATTGCAGGTTGTACAGTTGTATTGGCCATGAACATCCCCCCCTGGAATTGTCACTACAATTCTGCCTGGCAAAATGTCTTTGTGTTACCACCAGCGCTTACGCCGCTCGAAGCAGTTCCCACCTTTCTTTTTTGATTTCTAAGATTTGATTTAAAGTACTTATATGTTAGAAGTTGTTACACAAAGTGAGTGAATAGCGTTAATAGATGACTTCATCATCTAACGCAAAAGGATTTGTTTTTTTTGGATATATATTTGGATATATATTCGGTTCTAGTTTGGAGTATATTTTATGTAAATTGAAAGGAATCAGTTTGGATAATAGGTTGTAAGAGTTTTAGAGGATTCTTGTTTATTTTATATAAACATTGATTTAAAGGGGTGTGGAAACGCAATCAAAAATGTGGTTTAAGATATAATCTTAGCTGCTGGCTAAATCCAAAAACATAGAAAATAAAGCCAAATGCTTAATTTCATACATCATAATATAGCCCACAGACGGTTGTCAAACATTTTTTTGGTTTTATTTGGATCATTTTTGGCTAAAAAGACAAGAAAAACCCACGCGGATGCATTTCTCGCAGGTTTTATATTAAAGTTATCTGGATTCATATGTAATATAATATCACACAACTAACTAGTCATTTGTACGATTTGTACGATCATAAACAGATGATTCCCTCACAATAAGGGTGCTGGGCAACAAAACTTTATGGAGAGATGAATAACGTCCTTCCAGATAATCGTTAATTAGTTGCGCTGCCACTTTGCCGATTTCATATTTTGGAACTTGCACGGACGTCAGAGGTGGTGTCGTATACTGCGCCATAGAAATATTATCCATGCCCACGAATGCTATATCTTGAGGAATACGGCCATTTTGTTCAACAACTGCCCGCATGGCAGGAATAGCGAGCATATCACTTGCACAAAAAATTGCCGTTGGCCAATCAGACTTGGGCGTCTCGGTCAGGAGATCCGTCAGTCTGCTGTAGCTGAGATTCACATTCCAGTTGGTGTTGATAATCCAATGTTCATTCAGATTCAGGTTTGCTTCCAGCATGGCAAATTTATAACCGACATACCTTTCTTCGCTCTCTATTTGTTCCGAATATGCGGGGCCACCGATAAACCCAATCCGGGTATGGCCTTGCTCGATCAAATGACGGACTGCTGTGCGGGCAGAAAATATTCGGTCACAGTCAACGACCGGTACAGTAAGCCTTTCGTCATTGAGACTTACACCCAATACAGTGATATTCTCTTGCTCAAGCATCTCAAACAATTTTTCATCGTACCAGCTGATTGCGACTATACCTTGAGTACCCGTTTCCTGAAGCATCATCTTTATCCGTTCGGCGTCACTAAGTTCTTCGCAAGTGCGGACAATTGCTGGAGGCAGCCCCAGTTCCGTCATTTTAACGTGAAAACCAGTCAGTACCTGTGAAAAGTACGGATGATCATCCATCAAAATCTGTGGCACGATACAAGCTATCCGTTTGGCTGAGGTATTCTCTTTGCCAATAGCTTTGGAGGATTCATCCAAAATGTATCCCAACTCAAGAGCAGCTTCCCTAATTTTTCGCTTTGTCCCTTCATTGACCGGTCGATTGGTATCATTGCTGATCGCACGCGAGACCGTTGATATGGATACGCCTACACGTTCTGCGATATCTTTTAATTTTGGCATTACAGCACCTCACCTCGCTCTCTTCATTTGGAGCCAAAATTTATGTTTAGCAATGATCATATCATAATATTGTAATATTTTGGCGTCAATTAAATATGACTTAGACCGATTTATTAGATGGAAATATTTTCAATAATCAATCACGTAGATCAATACTCGCACTATCCCAGAAATACGTTGTTAATACGTTCTCGATCATAATCTAGAATCCAATCGTTATATTCTTTATAGATATCCGTTAGCGCTTCTCTTGATGCTGAAATAACATCGCAACCTCTATCATCATAGATATGAAATATCGTTTTCTTACTTATATTAATGAAATACACCCTATGATAGATCATTGGCTTAATGCCAGCATCATGATTACATATCGCTTTGATTAACTGACCATATTTTAAGTCCTCAATTCTACATTTTGTCCAGTACCTGTACATGTTGTTCCTTGGATCTGGGGTTTCATCCGGTTCACAATCCAAATCTGGAAGTATCTCAAGTCTCAAGGCTCTAATCGGCTCTTTCTTCTTGATATATTTCCTGTACAGGTTCAATTTCTTCACTTTGTGTTTAGGCTTATCTGCAAAATAAGCTTGATTTATTAATAGAACCTCATCTTCTTGATCATGAAGAGCCTTAAATAATTCAAGCGATCGATGATACACTCGTTCCATGTAATGCTCCTTATTTATTCCAAACATCAGAGGATTGCCAAGTTCGAATCGCATTGAAGTATGCCAATTATAGAAAAGAGGCGGTTCTAAGGTCAGGTTTGGGAAATGCTCTGCCAGGTACGTCTTTAGGTCCATTCTGTGGCCTCCATTTCAAACCTTGTTTGAATCTCTTTAACGAAATTCGATGTCTCTATCATTCTTAATCCCATATCCCCCCAGTAATCTGAGTAAAAGGGAGTTATATTTTGCTTGACAATGTTTTTTCCGTTATACGTACGTAACCATGATTTTGCTGCACGAAGTCTGCCTTCACGATTAAGCCTTTTATGTCTTAGTGTATTATTTTTCTTCAAATTAACCCCAGAACATTCCATTATGACCTTCGTCCACGATCTTGAGCTGTGTTTCAAAATCTTCGTTCTGTTCGATATCATCGATGAAATGCCACTTGCCTTTACTGTCCTGCCAATACACTTTCCTTGCCTTCTCATCCAATCTGAACTGTGCTACCGGCATCTGTACCCATCGATCCGCTTTGAAAGGCTTGTCATTCTTCAATCAACGTCACATGGTTACCTCTGATTTTGTAACCGATCTTTATTTTTCACATGCTCAGCCCACGCATTTTCAGTGTAATGGTCCATAATCTTTTGAATGCGTTTCTTCGTAAAATCATCCATGCTCTCTAACTCTCATGCCTTGATCCGTTTTGCTTTGATTATATCATGTTGTTTTCTCCGATTTAAATGATGCTTTACTTGTAAAAGGTAAAACGGGACGCGGCTTATGCAATGCAAGCCGTGTGAGGATGAGGTGCTGCGCCTGATGGGGCAGCTCCTCACGGGGTTGCACCGCGTGCATTAGCGCGGTGCTCATGCTGCCATCACGAGCACACTTCCGTGATGGCAGCACTTGGTGCATCACGATCGCTGCACCGTGATGCCAAAATTTGCGTGCATCCACCATTGCTACGCTGTGTGATGCACGCCAAAAAGCGCCACGATTGCATAGCCGTGGCGCTTCCTCCTGTGCATGATGTCATCTGATGCCGGCACTTCTTTTGAAACATCCCAATAAATAAGTTCTTTAATTCATCTCTTTCAAAAGGTCTTCCCACTCTTCTATTGATAATTTATTGGATATATTCTTTAAGTTTTCAGGGACACTTACAAAACACATTAATTCTAAACTGTTTCCATCTGGATCATTGAAGTAGACTGAGGCATTTCCCTGATTAGGCCTGACAAATGGATTTATTGAATCTCTTTTTCCAAATGGAACTGGCTCTATTTCAATTGTTTGAAGCCATTTCACACTGTCTCGAAGATCTTCATAACTCACTCGAAATGCTATATGCCTCAATGATGGATGATAAGAAGTCATATACTCTTCGCCTTGCCATAGACCCACCCAACTCTTGTCTTTTTCAATCCAGAAGAAAGCTGTATCTTCATCTCTCCAGGCCAGCTCTAATCCTAATTTAGAATAAAATTCGATTGATTGCTGTAAGTTGCTCACTGGTAAATGTGCTTCATACAATCCAAGTATCATGTTTTTCTCCTTTCAATCTTGCCGGTTTCAGATAACGTTGGTGTATTCCCGACGCCCCACCGACTTAAGCCACGTTAGGGGCCAACAGCGTGAATACGTTGTTATATATTGTATCCACCTTCATATTTACATTTAACTCTTGGTTGTCTATTAGCATTTCCCTTTTAATAATTAATCAATGGATTATAGCTATTCCATTTATAAAGCACTGCATATCCGCAATGATATTTGAACAAGGTTTAATCTTATTTCTGATCTGCTATTCCAACTTCGACTATCCCATTCAACACCACTTAAATCATCACCGCCATACAAGATAATACCTAATTTCACATTTCTAAATTGTGAAACAGCCATAAATGCTGCTGCTTCCATTTCTACAGTTACACACCCTTCTGCTTTCCGCAACTCAACCTTTTCTTTAGTCTCTCTGTAAAATGAATCTGTCGTCCAAGTTTTGGCCTTTATATACCTTATATTATGTATATTAAAATCGTCCTCTATGATTTTTAATACCTCTAGATTACATTCAATTTCTCTTGATGGCTTAATGTAATGGTATGATACCCCTTCATCTCTCACTGCAGAATCTGGTACTATTACATGTCCAACAGCAATGTCTTTTTGTAATACACCTGCACCACCACACACTATAAATTTCTGAAAACCATAGGCTATCAGTTCTTCTAAGAATCCTGCTGAACCTGCAGCTCCTAAATACCCCAAAGTAATATGTACTTTTTTTCCTTGATAATATGTTTCATATATTGGCAAATCTACAGTCTCGCAATGTAGACATGCAACTTCTTTCAACTTTCCCTCCGTTTTCATCTTTTCAATTACATCTCTAAAAAATGTTATGACACAGTATTCAAATTCTTCTTTTGGATTGATAAAATTAGTTGCTTCTATTATTGCAACTCGCGATTCATCAAATTCCAATATCGGGAATTCTTTACTATCAATTTTTTTGCTCTCCATCTCAACTTACCTCCAAAGGAATTAAATTTTTTTATTATTTCTTTGCGGCTATTACATATAACGTTACTGTATTCACGACGTCCCAACCTCTACTATGAATTAGCTATAATCTTCTTTGTTAAGTTAAACTCATGACGGCATTCATAGTAATAACTTTTGAGTTTATATCCTCCAGCTTTAAATACAGACTTATGTTGATACCACACTATAATTAGCGTTCCTTCAAAAAGGATTCTACGAAGGATATAAACTATTCTGTTAAAGAGAGCGCTTCTATTTTGAGCAAATTGTTGAAGTGTTTCGGATTGAAACTGAACATGTTTCTCTTCATCACTTAAAATCTGATTACATAAATCTATTAATACTTCTGACTTTGTAGATTTTTGCAAGGCTTTATAGTACAACTTAGCAATGATCTCAGCAGTTAATAGAACAATGACTGATTGCTCTAGACTCGCATATCGACGTAATCTTCTAAATACATTGTCCACCCAATGTCTACGAAGAAGTGGGATTCCCTGTACCTTCATAAATCTGCCTAGATCTCTAGCGTGCCTCTGTTCTTCTTTAATGAATTCTATAAGTGCTTCATAGTAATCCTGATCTTGTGTCTGATGTACATATTCTTGCGCACGTTTAATTAGATATTTACCTTCAGAGTTTTCTCCTAATTGAAACTGTTGAATTGACTTAATGATTATTTCTCTTTCATTAGTTGTTAATTTATAGTTGTCATCCCAATGAATATATTTGAGATTTTGATTATTTCTTCGATAATATTGCACCCATTTCGAGAAAGTGATATTCATTATTTGCTCCTAAAATGTAATAGGTTTATGTCAGATAATCTTCGTGTGTTCACGACGTCCAACTCCCTTAAGCCCGAATGACGGCCGCGATGTGGTAGGGAGTTGGAGGTGTCCGGCTGATTCCACTTCCCTGCTGCTGCCAATTACTTCTCCGAATCCTCATCTAACTCCTGCCGGACCAAGGGCCGAATGACTCGAAGCATGAATATGGTGTTAGGTAATATCTTCCAAATTATTCATATCACTTCAAAACCTTTATCTGTTCTGTAATATAGGATCCTTCTTGGAAAATCAAACAATTTAATTGCATCCCATATGCGCATCCGCCATCGATTCCTATCTTGTCATCACTAAACCAAATATCTGATGTGCCATGGATGTCTATTGTTTTTGTATGCCCAAAAATAATTTTTTTGTTTAGATCAAAGCTAGCTCGAATAAATTCATCCTTAATATACATAAAGTCATGTTCAGGCTGGTTCTTCCAATCAATAAAATTGGGATTCAAACCGGCGTGAACATAAATGTGATCTTTGTCTTCGTGATAAAAAGGTAGTTTACTTATATAGTCAATGTGATGATAATAATGAGTTTTTATAAATTCTATCGCCTGGTTCAGGATCTCATCAGATATTTCTTCATTATTTATATCACAATAACTTTGGAGCGTTTGTTTCCCTCCGTGTTCTAGAAACTTTGATCTTACCGTTACGCTATCACTGTTTATCAAATCAACTAATCGTTGGTCATGATTACCTCGTAAGGCAATTGCGTTATGATTCATTACTAGTTGGATTACTTTATCAACTACTTCTTTACTGTTAGGCCCTCTATCTACATAATCACCTAGCAAAATCAACTTATCCTTAGTAGAGTTGTATTCGGTAAGTTGCAATATCTGATCTAACTGATCGATACATCCATGAATATCGCTAATCATAATTGTACGCTTCATAGAATCTCCTATTTTATCAATGTTTTTAGTTCTTGGGGTTTTCAGTTAACGTTCCTGTATTCATGAACCCCAAAGGAGTTGTCTGCTGAAATGCTTCTCCGAATCCCTTCTCGAAGACCAAGGCTCCATCGGAGCCGCTGCCTGAATATTATGTTATAAGATGTCGGGGGCCCCCTTGAGCTACTTACAAAATGCTCTTTTTTCGTACTCAGTTGCTTTTGTTCTTAACTATTATTCTGGTACTTCAACGTATTCCGATAGTCTAGATTTCAATATCTCTATTAATTCTTCATCCATATATTCATAATCATCCGATATATTTAAGCATACCAAACGTTTGTTTATTAGTTTATTTGAGAATTTATCTTTAAGTCTTCTTACATGTTTTTTCTCCATTACAAAAATCATTTCTGCCCATCCAACGTGTCCTTCAGTGACTCTAATTCTAGCTCCCTCTTCTGTTCCAGCAGATCGCACTTGATATCCATTGTATCCATCAAAAATCTTCTCTGCTGTTAAGCTGCGCCATTTGTTTCGACTACAAATAAATAGTAATTTAATGCTTCGTCACCTATCTCATATCTATTTTTTTGTTTTATTATAGCACCTGAATTTAAGCAATTATCCCGATTTCTTATAACGTTTTGTATTGACGATGTCCTGGCCCCTTAGAGTCGCTGCTTATAGTTGTGAGGCTTGCCGAACACCTAATGCAGTGACGTCCCGACGGGCTTAGGGGCTGAATTTGGTCATTCGCTTCTCAGAGTGACCCGGATCGTCAATATTTTTTAGTCGAAGGAAGTTCTGGAAGCAGCCATTGCATTTAAAGCGTTCTCCAAATAGCTATTTACTTCATCTGCAATTCCCAGAAACTCTTCAACAAGTACATTACTATCCAAGTAACAAGCATACAGATAATCAACTAAAGCAGAGTCAATCTCACAATAGTTTAATATGGCATTCTTCATCTTAATCATGTCATCTTGCCATACCCCTGTATCTTCTAAAACCAAAGAGTATAATGCACGAATTAATCTCTTCGAATACCCTTTAATATACCTAGTTTTCATTGTGTTATCACTAGCATTAGAAAGTAAACGATGTATACGATTTACTTCCTCCTTGGTCTCTGTATTTAAGTCTAAAATGAACTCTGGAGAAATAATGATCGGTGGTACTTTTTCACCAATGTCATGACCATATAGGCAAACACAAATGATCTTAACCCAAAAACCCCACTCATTCGGTTTACTTAATACATCGTCAATCGAGCAAATTATCGTATCAATCTTAGTTACTACTGGATATTCTTTCAAAAGCCTGTCTTTAATATTTGACAATCTTTCGTAATCAATATCTTTGGGATTTACACATACAATAGTAAAGTCTGCATCTGACTTAAAAGGTTTAGCCGTTCCTTTTGGAATCGAGCCACACATATAAATGCTATGAATCTTACCTTTAAATTCGGCAAGTATATGATCTATATACTTATCAACTAAATCCTTATATTCACTTTGTATTACAATTCTATTTATAACTTTTTCTAATATCATATAGACTCCTCCTAAACTAAGAAATTCTTTTGGCTAACGTTTCTGTATTCACGATGCCTGACGCATGTCAGGTGTGTCCGGCTTTCTCCGCTTCCCTGAAATGCTTCTGCTGGACCGAGGGCGTATGCCCGATGCGTGAATATATTGTTATCTAATTTTCAGGGTAATCTATGAATAACTTTCAATAATGTTTCAACTATGATCTTCAATCAGTATTAACTTCTTATCTTTCATTTGAAATATTGATTTCCCTTGAAGTTTTAATGTTTCTCCTGCTTTCATTCCATTAGGGAGATCACTGGACAATACTCCCTCATAATCAATGTCAACCTCTGCTTTATCTCCTGCAAAAGTAATGTTCTTTATTACTTGACGCCTTTGAGAAAATACCTGAATTGACTGCTCTGCTAATGTGCGAAATTCCTGAATCCCCTTTGTTTCCGAATTCACTTCACCTTTAGAAAAGTTTCGAAAATGAATATTTTCATTTAAAACTCCTATCATTCCATCAATGTTAAACGTGTTATATGCGCTCAGGTATTTTTCAATAAGATCTTTTAAATTTGAGTTCTCCAAGTCGAATCACACTCCTAGATTTTGATATTATATATTTGTCCTGATTTCAGATAACGTTTCTGTATTCACGAATCCGAGAGGCTCAAAGGAACGTAGCGACTGGGTCCGTCAGGACCTAGCCTCTCAGTGGTTGTCGCCTGAGTCCGCTTCCGTTCTACTGAATTTCGCTAAAACCTCATCAATGTTATCCCATTCATAAATTAATTCATTTAGAACTTTTCCTCCGATTATTATTTGAATTGATTTACATAATTTAGCTCCATAATGTTCATAGAAATATCGTGTCTTATTATCTTCTAGAACTTCAACAAATATCTTTTGATAGCCTAAAAATTTAAATTGTAGAAACAGTTGTTTAAGTAATTCTTTCCCTAAACCTCTTCCATGATATTCCTTAAGTATGTATATAGATGTTAAATCACTAGAATTGGCTACTATATTTGTTTCTCTCTTCCAAGAATCTGCAAATCCAATAATTTCTCCTTCTGGGTTTTCTGCTATAACTACAAAATTATCTTCTCTTTCAATATTTTTAATCCATAATTCAGTTCTTTTTTTTATATGATAGATTATATAAGAATTCATCTGGAATAATACCTTTGTAAGTTGTTCTCCAACTATCCACATAAACTTTTGCAATGCCTTCTGCATCATTAATCGTTGCTTTTCTTATTTGCATAATAACCACCTCATAAGATTAGTTAAAACGAATATTTCAAGCACTTAGCCATAACTGTATATAATGCGTAGCATTATACAGTTCCTATCTTGTAATTTATTTACGATGATTTCTCATAACTTTCTTGTATTCACGAAACGCCCCGGCCTTAGATAGCTCTTATCTTAGGCTGGGGCGTTTGTTGACTGAGATTTCTTCCATGATTATACATCTTTCAATCAAGGGACGATAGCCCTACAGCTTGAATACTGTGTTAAACGCAGTTTCTGGCTTCATCGAATTATCAAATATTTGCTTTCAGTTTGTTTTATATGATGCAGCATATGGTTTATATTCTATAAAATTGTCTATTAGTTTGAAATAGATTCTCCCAATTATCCATCGAAATACTCCAATCATCAGGAATCCCATTGAAATAGATATCATTCATCCCGTGATGCATTTATGACCCGATATGGCTTTCTTTATCCATAACCATTCGCAACACGCTTTCCTCGAGACACAAAAAAAGACAAGGCTATCTAAACGGTATCGATCATAAAAAAGTACTGGATAAGGAGAGAAGCATATTAGGAATAAGTAAATGGCATACAGGAAAACATAAATCCGGGAACTTCATTAACTAACGGATCTAGGAGGTCGTCAAATGGCAAAGTTTTTCGTTTTAATAATATTATTATTGGTGGCAGGCTGTTCGTCCCATAACAATATGATGCAAAAACAAGTGACTCCTGAGCAAAAACAAATTTCAATTCATGATCATGCTGCACCAAACTCTGTCCTCACACAGGCATCATCAACAGCTACATCGTGGCAAGAGAGATCTATTACAACAAAAGAAGCCCAAAATGGAATTCCATTAGATTTGTTGGATCTGGTTCGAACACCGGATGGAAATCCAGTAAACCAGGCACCTGCAGGAAATCCTGAAAATAAGGAGCCAACAGGACAAGTACAGGAAGGTAAAAAAAATACTACGGATAAAACCGATTTTGAGCAGCAGGTTATGGATCTAGTCAATCAAGAAAGGGCCAAAACAGGATTAAGTTCCTTGAGTAGGAATGAAGAATTGTCAAATGTGGCTATGGTCAAGGCACAGGACATGTACAACAACAGTTACTTTGATCATAATTCGCCAACACATGGATCCCCCTTCGATATGATGAAGGAATTCGGGATCACATATAATACCGCTGGAGAAAACATCGCAAAAGGGCAAACCTCCCCTACCCAGGTTATGAAGGAGTGGATGAATAGCCCTGGCCACAAAGCAAATATACTGAATAATAGTTATACTCATATCGGTATTGCTTATTATAACAACACATGGGTCCAGGAATTTACTGGGTAGCGCCTTTCATCTCCCAACAATAAAGTATCAAAAGCCCGCAATTTATGTCGGGTTTTTGATACTTACAGATCCTGCATACGCCACCAGTTGTTTTGTTTCCTCGAACCGGATTAAATCGTAAATATTATCCATATTCATCTTATTTGCATTAATTTCACCTACCGTTTTTACGTGATAGATTGTCAAACCAAGTGCGACAGTTCCTCTGTGAAAGATTCGTGAGCTGTTTTCCAGCCCAGACATTTCCGAGGGCGATGGTTGATTAAATGAAGCGAACGATCCAATGCTGCATCTAATATTTGAGTAAAGTCTGTGCCCTTGGGAAAAAACTCACAAAGTAAGCCGTTTGCATCCTAATTTGAACCTCGTTGCCAGGAAGAGAAGGTCGGCAAAATAGATCTGTACGTCGTGCGTTTCCTCCAAGTTCGTGTAGCAGGCACATTCCTTCTCACGGTCTGTTGTAGCAGTTTGAAAAGCTACAGCAAGATACTGAGCAGCGGCTACACCAAAGGCAATCTCCATCGATAGAGCCGTACGAATAGGCATTTGAATCACGGTGTACAGGCGTGTTTTCCGTTCAATGAAGGTTGCTAAATTGTCGATGTAGGATTTCTAGCTTGCTGCGTTCGATTATGCTAAGATGTGAATAACTCATGAACTGATTCTCCTTGTGTGAATTCTGGTGTGGTAATTTTCATTCTACACGAATCAGGCTATGGGCCATTTTTTTATTTCCAGTAGGTGTCGCAAATCATATTACAATCCGTCATGTTTATAAACACGAGAGGCTTAATGAGCGTCTGCTTTTCTGCTTAACACTCTACTACCTTTAATGTTTCTAATGCAGTACATTCAGCTATTGTGACACTTGCATTTAGCCATGGTTGGACTTCTGCAATGACAGTTTCCTTAGCTTCTGCTACATAGAGATAAGAAATACCTTTTGGATTTACCCTACCATAAGAAGCTTTTCCGTCAGGCGGAGCTCCTAAATCCTTATCCTCATTAAACGGACTCAATCCATTAACCCTTGCTCTATAAAATTTTTGACCATTCATCACTTCATATGTTTTTGTTACAAGACTGGAAAGATAATCTTTGATAAAATCATGATCCTGATCGATCAAAAACCTATTATTTTTGAATAGTTCCGTAAATTGAGAATACTTGTTCAGAGCATCATCATTATTGGATATATATATTTCCATCTCTCATTTCTCCTTTTATTATGCTTGTAGTTCTGAGTATTTCCGATAACGTTCCTGTATTCACGACCCGACGCACGTCGAGTGTTCGGCGGATGCCGAATCCAGGGCGTATGCCCGCAGCGTGAATATTATGTTATACGAAGATTCAGACGCCTTTGACTACACTTTAACTTCTTTATTGCCCTTCTCCTCTATTCTACGTACAATTAAAAGCAAAGAATCAAAGGAGGAAAGGATATGAAATGGTCTGAGGCTAGAGTTCAGTTTCCTGATCGTTGGGTTCTTGTTGAAGCAATTTCAGCCTACTCAGCTAATAACATGCGTAATATTGAAGAATTCTCTGTCATTAATGATTATGAAGATACTAAGCTTGCTTGGGATGCTTACAAAAAACATCATTCTTCTGAACCTTCACGTGAGTACTATATCTTTCATACTGCCAATGAGAACATCGAAGTTCAAGAACAAGAATTCATTGGAATTAGAGGTCTTCGATGAGAATAAGATTAGTTAATGGCCTTCCTATTATTGAAGTTTTATTCACTTATCAAAATCAATCTGTCTTGCTTCCCAATGTATTATTGGATACAGGATGTGCAACTACCATCTTTGATATTGATTTAATCGAGCCTACTGGCCTAACCATTGATCCTATACAAGGTCGTGCCGTTCGAATGTATGGAATTGGAGGTCAAAGTGAACTTTCATTTCAACAGCCCGTTCACTCGTTGACCTTAAACCACCATACATTAAATGATTTCGTCATTCAGCTTGGACAAACAAAAGAACCTTATGGTTTCGATGGAATCTTAGGTGTGGATTTTTTATCGACATTGCAATTGAATATCGATTTTAAAGATATGGTAGTTAGAAAACCCTAACTGCTTTTTTCTTTTCTGAATTTTCGTATAACATTCCTGTATTCACGACCCGACGCATGTCGGGTGTCCGGCTTATGCCGGACCAAGGGCGTATACCCGCAGCGTGAATAATATGTTAGATGATGTCATTGTCTTCACCGATTAACTTACAAAGATCTTATATAAGTGCCTTACTAATTACAGTTTCAATCACTCTTTTATTATTCTGGTATATAATTTTGATCAATGATATTTCTTGTACTTCAGTTTGCATACTCTCTAATCTTTTTGTAGTGAAATGTAATGCTTCTAAAAGTTTTTGATCATCTAAGTGGTTGGCAATCGTACAATGGGGTATCCATCTTTCAGGGTGATACATCAGATTGGAAAAAGCATTATATTTCTTGAAGTGGTTATGATAATTAGAGTGAAAGTTTATAAGTTCCTCGGTCGGATTTGGGGATAAGAATAAGGCTCCGCTGTTCATAAAGGTTCCTAATGTGTTGTAGCTAAGACGAATTTTTGGAGCCGAATTATAGTAACCATCAAACAATTCGCTATACTCCGATTCCTTTAGATCTGAATAATCTGCTAGTGTTAGATGAGGCTTTCTATTCTCAATCTCATAAGCATAGTTAGATATACCGCTATCGCTTAATTCCTTCCAAAGCGTTTTTATGATTCGTTCTGTTTCTAAATCAAAATGAAGGACTACTCCATACAAAATTAAATCCCTACTTTCTACTGTATGTATTCAATAAATACTAATAAGAGTTTTTACATTCTGCAATGATTTCGTTTAACGTTCCCGCATTCACGACGTCCCACCGACTTAAGCCCCGCCAGTGACGGCCGCGATGCGGTTAGTCGGTCGGATGATGTGTCCGCTGATCTCGCTTCCCTGCAGTTTGCTTCTCGCGGACCGAGGGCCGTCAGGCCCGAAGCGTGGATATAATGTTATACGCAGTACCTGACATCTTCGAATCTCATTCACATTAGCTCTTTTTGTATATCTTCTCTAGTGTTTTATAATCTTCATTAAGAAAAGTCATTTTTGGAACTTTGTCTAACCATTTAACTCCTGTTTCTAAGAATTCATTCCGATTAATCAGATCTTTAGGGTTATTTAGATCAATCCCAATCCGGTTCCATCTAACTTGATCAAGAGTAGTTTCAACTTCAGCTACAATTAAACTGCATGATAGATCACAGTCATCTGGGCACATTAAGATTGGTACTATCTTAACTTCGTCTGTTGCGTTAAATGTGTTCTCAACTATGTTGGACTCCTCATCAACACTCATCCAGTCAACTATCGTTGGAATTAACCCCAAAAACAAATCATCAGGATATAATTCATTCAAAATATGATCCAAAGGCTTTCCATCAACATAAATGATTGGATGAGCTTCTTTTACATATTTACTTTTCATGTTCTCGACTAAAATCTTATTTATCACTTAATTGCACTCCTTTGAACTACAAAAAAAACAAAATCCAGAAATTGCGTATAACGATCCCGTATTCACGACCCGACGTATGTCGGGTGTCTGGCGAATGCCGTACCAAGGACGAATGTCTGCAGCGTGAATATTATGTTATAGGATGTCGGTGCTTTAAAAGTTTATAATATATTCAGTTGATGCCCTTTATGCTTTTTTTAATCTCTTCATCAGTAATCAATTTATTAATACTTCCGTCTTGATTTCTAATTAATAATTTATGCTTTCCATAAGGATTAACTTCAATTGTTTCATCAGTCTTTAAAAATGGAACACAATATGATAATCCTAACAATTCAATCAAATGACCAGAAATCTCAAGAAATTGCCCTTTCAAGTAAAAAGAACCTTGTGCCATATCCTCAAAGCCTTTATGTATATTAGTGGATGCTAATTCACTTAACGAAGTAATAACATTTCTATTCTCATCATAAAAATTTTCTATAAGAACTTGAACTTTACCTTCTACTAATTTTCCTTCTTTTATCAATTGATCAATCTTCTCTTTTCCATTCTCCGAAAAAATTGGTGTATAGACAATCTCATTATCTTTGGGCGTAAAGATACTTATAGTTATAAGAATCTTCGTTATTCTTCCTTCTTCATCTAACTCTGTTGACGGCCTTAAATTATACAATTGTATATCCTTCCCAAACATCTTCGAACTTGCTTCTGCATATTCCATAGCTGGCTTTGTATAATCCGTTGCAGAAAAGAATGCTCCACCTGTTACTTCATTTAGGTCCACTAAAGCTCCACTTAACTTTTGAATATCTCCTCTACCCACTTTTGCTCCCTTTACAGTATAATCCTTTGCCTCGCTCATTCTTTTTTTGGATTTATCTTCTAGCATCACATCTATTTGATATAATGTGTTACTAAACTCTCCTCTAAGTTTTTCATCATGCGTTACCTTGCTCTCTTTGTATAGCAATTTCATAACAGCGGCTGAAATTTTCTCATATGCTTCTCCACTTTTTTAGGCTTGAATCCAAAAAGTTCTTCAAATAAAACATCAATTTTTGAAATCATTTTCTTCCCTCCAATAATCATTTAATATTCTTCTATATCTTTTAATTGATAGTTCTTACAGATTTCCTATAACGTTTCTGTATTCACGACTCAGAGTAGCTGAGTGTCTGGCGAATGCCGGACCCAGGGCGTATGCCCGCAGCGTGAATATTATGTTATGTGATTAGCCTGACATCCTCGGAAAATATATTCATTTCGTTTTCATCTCCTAAGAAAATATTACAACCCTAACTCATTCTTCATTTGTTCAAGTATATTCTGTCTTAATATATCAGCATCAATATATATACTATCTACTAAGTCCTGTATATTGATTGTTGCTTCTTTTTTGTTCAATCTTGCAAGATATGTATCAATATGTTCTTGAGGTCTTTTGTTAATTATGTTGTTTAGATAATCCAGTATTGCTTTATCTGTCTTATCTCCGAATGTAGCTTCTGCAATAAAAAAAGAACCGATTAATTTAGGTTTATTTTTATCATACTCAACTAAGCCTTCATATTCATATGGCAAATACTCTTCCAACTCATCTTCTATTCTTCTTTTTTCTTCCATAGAAGCAAATTTTTTTCCTTTTGTTCTTGAATGAAGTTCAAGATTAAATTTTAGTTTTGCACTTAGCAAAGTATGATGCATAGCAAGGTCATCTGTAAGTCTTGAAAATATCCCAAACTTCTTATCCCATTTTTCTTGTTCTTTAGTTTTATCAAACTGCCAGTTCCATAATGAAAAGGATAAAATTGTAGTAATTAGACTTGTTGTCAGGGCTGTTAGTATAGTGTTTCTCAATAGAACCTTCCAATTTTCACTTACTTTTTTCCCAGGGTTGTTATTTTTTCTTGACATATGTTTCTACCACATTTCTTAAAATAATTATTTAGTAGCTGTGAACACTTTTTTTAAAGTTTATACAGATTTTCAAATGATTCGGTTTTTCACATAACGTTCACGTGTTCACGACGTCCCACCGACTTAAGGCCACAACGTGGCCGGGCGCGATGCGCTAAGTCGATGCGGATGTGTCTGGCTGCTCTCTTCTCCGAATTCCCTCTGCCAGATCGAGGGCGAATGCCCGATGCGTTAACACCGTGTTATGTAATTACTATGCCATCTAGAATTACTACAAGGTTAAGATCGATAATTTATATCAAATTCACCATATAATGATTTTGTAAAGCCATCAATTCCTGGATAAATAGTTTCACTAGATATATTCATTAACTTTAATTCTCTTCTAATTTCATTATGAAAATCTTTTGGAATATTCACTTTAAGCAATGCACATTCCTGATTCAATAACTCTATTAAATCTTCATCATGATTATCAATTATCTTACTTATTGGTAATTCCTTTCTAAATCTATTTACAGTTAAGGACAGATTGTATTCAAATGCTTGATGTCCTTCAAATGGAATAGCGAATAGACCTTGCTGACTGGAGAGTCGCTCATGTATATTAAAGGGCTCAATTAACATTACAAGTGGGCTTGAAGTTTGTTCAATTAATTTTTCATTACAATATTTTCTTGTCCCAAAATACTTCTCATCCTCTAAACCTCTCCATTTTTCTGTTTCAAGACCCTTCGCATTGATTAACTTTTTATTTAGGCAGAAGACAGTAGATTCTTGCAATGCCTGATCAATTGAAAAAAACAAAGCCACAAAGTATGAATAGGAAAAGTCTAATAATCTCGTTGGTCCTCCATGATGTTGTATTAAAGATAACCACTCTAAAACATTCTCTACTTCTGGAGGCTTTTCCAAGTAATGAAAAGCTCTACGTTGAAATTTTTCAATAATTTTTCTTTCAATCATTGGAATATCTCTAATATTAGAGTTATTGATTTTAGCTCCTCTTTCTAATGTAGTTTGTAATGACCATTGACTATTTGATTGTCCCCTAAATACCCACTTTTCAATGCTTCTAAATAACTTTCTGCAGTCTTCCCATGAATTAATCGTATACTCACAGAAAATATTGTCACTGTGCTTACTCATAAAAACACCTCTTAAGTTATTTTTTTTTGTTAGAATCAGATTATATATAATTGTAAATTGCTTTTGCATAGGTTTCACATAACGTTGTGTATTCACGAACCCTCACTGGCTTAAGCGCGTAAGCGCGGGTCGACGGACTTAGCCAGTGCAGGGTTGTCGCCTGATTCAGCTCCCCCGAAATCCCTCCCTAGCGACCGAGGGCGAATGCCCGATGCGTGAATATGTTGTTATGAGATGATGATGTTTTCTATGGATTACTTTCAAATATTACGCTAGAATATGGTTTTATTACTTGATCCGAAAAATATTCTTTAAAGAATTCATTAGTTGTTCTAGGAAATTTACAATGTTCTAAAGATTCTTCTAGCCTATACACTGTCCTCTTAATTTCATTAATGGGTAACCATTCAATCCCAACCTGTCCAACATCAGCTTGTAGGCTTCTTAATTCATTATTTAGGAAATGAGTGCTGCACTCATAAATAAAATCAATAGAATGAACCTCCTTCATTATGAAAGAGTATTCATGATTGCGCGATATGTATTCTCTTACACAAACTAACCTACTACTCGATATTTCGATACCCAGTTCTTCCATACACTCGCGACTTAAAGCCTGTTCCAATGTTTCATTCTCTTCTTGAGCTCCTCCAGGTAGTACATAATAAACACCTATATTTGCTCTCTTTTTCTTTATTAATAAAAGATTGTCTTTCTGAATAATCAATGCTCTTACTGTATTTCGAATCATTTAGAATAATCCCCCTCTACATCACTATCTCATAACGTCCCTGTATTCACGACCCAGCGTGTGCTGGGTGTCCGGCGAATGCCGGATCAAGGACGTAGGTCCGCAGCATGAATATTATGTTATATGCTGTTCCTGGGTTCAATAAGTTATAAATTGAATGGTTTATTTATCATGAAGTATATTTCATTGACATAAGGACTCAGCCTAGAGTTTATTCTACTCTTCGCTAAGTCCTTATTTCAAAATCAATATCTCTTAATCTTGTTTTGATAGCGAATAATCTTCCGAAATAGACCATATATCTTCAAAATGCTTATTGTATATTTCAAAAATCCCTTTATCAATCTCCTTTAAATTCATTAAGGGAGCAGCAGCTCCTCTCAATCCATAAAGATGAGGAGTCACTAACATTTCTGAATCGAATTTATAAATTGAATTGTAGAGTGGTGCATCATGTAGTCTAATTTCTATAAATCCTTGTTCTAGTAAAGGACTTAATCTGGCCAACGTTGTTTTAATTCGGTCAGAAATAGATCCTTCGTTCTTCTCTTCTTCGTTTCTTGCTTTTATGTAGTAGCCATCAGGCTTACCTAATAAAATTCTTATACGACATCCTTCTTTGTTTTTAGTTTCAATCAGCTCATTGAACTCATAATGCTCTGGAAGGAAATGAACAGCATATCCTAAAATATCTATAGTCGACTTAGATTCTTTAATTTTCTTTATCCATATCTCGTTATCTATTGACATCCTTCTGCTCCATATCCCTATCAAACCTACTTTGGATGTTTGATTTAAGAGTTCCACCGACTCTTTCAAACTCAAATCCAACTTTTGCAAACTCGAAACTATAGGAAGAATAGGACTACCTACGAAATGATTCAACAAAAAATATATGATAGCCGAGGCAAGTATAGATGTTCCAATACTAGTGAAAATACCATTGATAGTGTTTCCTAAGAATTGGCCACTTACAATAGCAATAACCCCTAAAAGTAAAACAACAATATATACGAGCAATTCATTTTTATTTTTTTCCAATTCCAATCCCTACCTAATCATTGATTTTGAAGAGTTCGAGAAGAAATCCTCTAACCTAATTTTTTGTGCTGGATGCATATTCACTTTAAACACTTCTTCTTTTTCAAAAAATCTAACTTCGTAAGACTCATTGCTAACACTAATTTCACCTGATTCTAAAATGCAATGAAAACAAATTGAAAATTGTTGTCTGATCTCTCCATTTGAATACTCGATTATATGATTGGGATCTGAATATATGCCAATAAGTTTTTCTACTCGAACTTCTAAACCAGACTCCTCTTTCACTTCTCTTATCACAGTTCTCTCAATATTTTCTCCATACTCCATTGCTCCTCCAAGTAGAGACCAAGAATTATTGTCTCTTCTTCTATGAAGTAATATTTGATTTTCACTATTAGTCACAATGGCCGAAGCTGCTGCAATAATAGAATTTGGCTTAGGAGCGTTATTGTCATAATAATAATCTTTTCTACTCAAAAATTAGCACCCTTTCTAGTTAGCTATCTAGCTAAATTTATTTTAACACGGCTATTGTGTTAACTTGTACATATTTCTCAGGAATTGCATATAACGTTCAAAGGTTCACGACGGGCTTCATCCTTATATAGCTCTTATCTTAGGATGAAGTCTGTGTTGGTGATTTACTTCTATTGTATTGACATCTTCCAACCAAGGACGATTGTCCACTGCGTGAAACTTGTGTTATAGGATGTCAGCGCCTTCTTCGATTCACATGCAAAAGGTCTTTTATTCCTTGTTAACTTATAGAGTAATTTCTTTAAGAATCTTATCCTTACTCATCTTAACTTGTTCAATCATATGCCCAATATTACCCTCACCTGCAAACAATGACATATCGAAAAAATCCTTATTTAAATCGGACCAGTATAATTCATTTTCATCCCCGTAGACGTCTACATGATAATTTAACTCGCCAAAATAAACTTCCACGTAACATTCTTGAATATAGTATTTGAAGTCCATTAAATGATGTAGAATAATATCTTTATTAGATATGCCAGTCTCTTCAAATAATTCTCTATATGCCGCCATAATGCCGGATTCTCCGTGTTCAATTTTACCGCCAACAAGATTACTTAAACCCTTATATGGATTCCTTGATCGCTTGCACATAAGTAATTTATCCATATCTTTGCTGTAAATCATGAGCACATTATACCCTTGCACTATTGATCCCCCTTTTAGAGACATTTAATATTGTCTGCTAGTTGATTTTTAACATATTGCGCTGATTTCCTATAACATCTAATTTATGTACTTCGTAAATACCACACACCCTGCATGATATGTGAACTACGTATATGATAACCTATGGTGCAGTATTTGCGAAGAAAAATTTGGTGAAAAAGGTAGATTTATAGCAACACTCAATCTCCCAGATCCAAACGATCCAGCGGGCTCTGAATACGCTGAATATTCTTCGTACTAACATGCGTATATCGCTGTGTTGTTCGTGCACTCGTGTGACCAAGCAGCTCTTGGATATAGCGCAGGTCTGTTCCGTTTTCCAGTAAATGCGTGGCGAAAGAGTGTCTTAAGACATGAATACTAACCTTCTTCACAATGCCTGCACGTTGTCTGGCTTCTTCAAGAACCTTCTGCACACTCCGCTCCGTAAGATGCCGATCAGAAGATTGCCCTGGAAAGAGCCATCGAGTTGGTCTATATTCAGTGACGTATTTCTGCACCATACCCCACGCTAGACTCGATAGGATCGTTCTCCGATCCTTTTGCCCCTCCCCCTGTCTCAAGATGAGTGTTTGCCTTTCAATATCAAGATCGCTGCACCGCAAACGCACAACTTCACTTACACGAAGTCCAGAAGAATAGGTTAGAAACAATATGGCCTTATGTTTAGGATTGGTTACGGATTTGAGCAATTGAGCGACTTCCTTTTCCGACAATACTTGTGGAAGCTTGGTCTGCTTTTTGGGACGAATATACTGGATATCCGTAGGGTGATGAAGTACATGTTTACAATAGAAACGTAGCGCGCTAATTGTCTGATTCACGCTTAAATGGGATATCCCTCGCTCAAGCAAGTCTAGACAATACGTCTGTAAATTAGATGTCGTGACATCCGTTTTTTCAAAAGGAGTATGTTTCAGAAAACGTTCGACCTGATTACAATACGCTTTAATTGTTTTGCGGCTGTATCCTCGTAACTTTAGTGCCTTCTGCAATGGTTCTTTGCTCCATGAGTTATTGTTTCCTCTACTCGCTTTCCAGCGCTGTAGATCTTCGCTCTCAATCCATAACTCCGGGGTAATATGAACGTCATTTGGATCGAACTAGCTTATGAACTCCTGTACAGCATCAATAGTGTAAGGGATGATCCACACTTTCAGTTGGGGCTCCCAACGTCTGGCCGTAATCTGGCGAATGCACTGAATATATGCGAGGTTGTATGGGATGCGAATGTGCAGTGAATCAGTGGAACCTACTGTTATAGTTATCGTTTCCTTGGTTGTAGCCTTATTAGTCATCTGAAGCTCTCCTTTGCTTGAAGTTGTTATACCTGAAAAACAAAAAGGAAGGCCCTTCTTCATCCACTAGGGAATCAGACGACCTTCCGATGCTTTCGGAACATATATGTTTAGATAAAAGGTGAAGCGGAGCGCGGCTTGTGCAGTGGCAAGCCGCGTAAGGGTGAGGTGCTGCTCCCAATGGGGCAGCACCTCACGGGATTGGACCGCATCCATAACCGCGGTGCTCACTGTTGTTGCACCAGAACGGCAAAGCCATGGTGCTTCCCCCACTGCATGCAGCCATCGGCCATGCAGCTCCCCAATGCCGCTGCAACCTACATGGCAGCGGCTTCTTCTCCCAGCGGCAGCGTGTAATACTGCGCCTGCTGCCCTTCATGCTGCTGGTATACAACGACCAGCAGCGTCCGGCCTTTCGCGGCAAGCGGGCTGGCGCCAGCTAGCACACGCTCAAGCCGGAACGGAAGCACATCCAGTACGGTGTGCTTCTGCAGTTCCTTTTCGCCGAGACCGAGGTCGGCGAAAGCACGGGCACCCATGACCGTCTGTGCGGTCATGGCTGAGGTCATCGGCAACGCACGCGAAGCGTTGCCGTCCACCCCGTCCGCCGCTCCATCCGCGGCGGACCCTGTTGCGTCGCCTGCAGAGAGCGACGCCGCACCATCGCTGCCGGTCACACCCGCCGCATCTACGGCAGAGTCTTCCCCGGCAGCAGCCGCATTTCCCACAGCGGCAATCGCACTCGTGCCGCTGCTTTCCAGCCATGCCGAGCCAGCGGCACCGGCAACACGCGGCAGGCGAACGTCTTCCGGACGTTCAGCCAGCGTTTTCATATAACCCGCCCACTGGTCCTTCTGGAGCGGATCTTCCCACCAGATTTTGCGTGGTTTGTACTTGTGGCCGAGGAAATAGTCCAGCTTCATCAGGCCAAGCACAACATCCATATGCGGCGTATTCCGCGACTCCAGGAAGCTGTGCAAACGAGTAAACAGATCCTCCAGCTGATGACCAATCTTCTGCCAACCCTGACCCTCCCAATAATCCCCGAATGCCTGGAAGAAGTCAAATGGCGAATCGAACTCCTGCTCCATCAGATACTTCAGCGTATGGTCCATTCGGTGTGCGTTCCAGTATTTCTCAAGTACATCTTCCAGCCGCTTCAAGCGCACGATGTCGCTGAACGGCAGCACGTCACTGCCCAGAATCTCATACGGCGCGTGATCCATATACGTGTAGTTATACTTCTCCGCATCCAGACGAAGCCCCGTACCACGCAGCATTTTGAGAAATCCGAGCTGAAGCTCTTCAGGCCCCAGGGCAAATACATCGTTAAACGTTTTGCGGAACGTATTGTAATCTTCCTCCGGCAGTCCGGCGATGAGATCCAAATGCTGGTCGATTTTGCCGCTGGCTTTGACCTTGTTCACCGTACGACTCAGCTTCGTAAAGTTCTGGCGGCGTTTCACCAGTTCATTCGTCGGATCATTCGTGGACTGTACCCCAATTTCGAAGCGGAATGTACCCGGCGGCGCATTCTCTGCCAGATAGTCGAGTACCTCGGGACGCATGATATCCGCCGTAATTTCAAACTGGAACACCGTCCCCTGATGATTCTCGATCAGGAATTTGAACATTTCGAGCGCATAATCCCGCTTGATGTTAAACGTCCGGTCCACAAACTTGATCAGCTTCGCACCCTTCTCAATCAGGTACAGAATGTCCGACTTCG
The DNA here is from genome assembly GCF_037969855.1 of Paenibacillus sp. FSL W7-1088. Taxonomy (NCBI): domain Bacteria; kingdom Bacillati; phylum Bacillota; class Bacilli; order Caryophanales; family Paenibacillaceae; genus Paenibacillus; species Paenibacillus sp. FSL W7-1088. Next base: position 1,760,537 of record NZ_CP150216.1, on the reverse strand, counting down.
TCCGCTCAATATCGTAATACCGCACGCCGACCTCAATACTGGACAGACAGAACTGACAACTGAACGGACATCCACGGCTGGTCTCAAAATAAACAACCCGTTTCCCAAGCTCCGGGATATCCTCTTCAAATCGATGCGGTGACGGCAGATCGTTCAGATCTGCCTTTGGCCGTCCTGGCATGAGAATGACTTCTTCCCCCTTGCGATACGCCAGTCCATAGACAAAGTGGAACTTCTTGCTTCCTTCCAGCTCCGTCAAAAGCTGATGCAGCGTCTCTTCCCCTTCACCCATTACGATGAAATCAACATTGGGAATCCGGTTCATCCAATATTCCGTGTCGTAGGACACTTCCGGCCCGCCCAGCAAAATTTTCACGTCAGGCATAACCTTCTTCAGATTATCAATGACCTTGATCGTCTCTTCAATGTTCCAAATGTAACACGAGAAACCAATCACGTCCGCGCCGCGCTGGTACAGATCAGACACAATATTCATCACCGGGTCCTTGATCGTATACTCCGCCAGGTCAATATCAAAATCCTTCTCACTGTACGCCTTCAGACAACGCAAGGCCAAAGAGGTATGGATGTACTTTGCATTTAATGTAGAAAGAATAACCTTCATGGTTCACAACCTTTGCCTGGACACCCAGACCATATTTTTTTGGTAAAAGTAAAGCTCTACAGCCATCCTGACCCGGATGCTGTTCATGCAAACCTCTATGGATTGCCATTCCACGTCTCATGGACATATCTAACTTTTGTCTTTCAAAGAGTGGACACTCTTTTCAAAAAGACATATACACCCCGCCAAACCCAAAGCACAACATACAGTATAAAAATCCATTTAATCAAACTACATGCTGTATACGATGCTGTCGGCCATTTCTAACGCACTGTCCATCCTTTGAAAGACAATCCGCCGTTTTTTGTCCACAATGCAGAGACACCATAATCAACTTCAAACTCAACTTCAACCTGTAAAAGACCTCATTCGCATTCCATCCACAATTCGTTATCCCATATTACTGCCTTGAGACTTAAGGCTTTAGCCTCGAACCTGTGCCAGACACTCCCCCGTATCATGGACGAACCTTCGAGCTCTTACTAGGGTGTGTTTTCAAACTCAGCCAAGAGATACGTTAAAAGAATACCAGGGTCCAAGCCACCTTGAAGTCCAGTCTGGATAATCTGGAGAATTGTCCAGACCATTTTCTAAGGAACCGTGGACGACTTATTTGGCCGTTCGGGTCCTCCTTTTATTTTGTAAGGAATATCAGACACGTTATTGACCAAAATCACCTGACAAATACGCTGTAAAGGGCTGTTTATACCAATATAGCGTGTGTCAGATTCCTTAGATTACTGTGGGTACTTCAAATCCCTTAATAAGACGTCACAGATTCGTTAGCTTTTCCGCTCCATGTTCCGCTCCTGACACTCAATTGTACTCCGGCTTTCGGCAGGTACTAAGATCCCCTCTAAATACATATCTATCATCTTTTCGAACATTTAGCTTTGCGCACATGAACTTCAAATATTGGAAAGCGCGAATTCATCAATTCACAATGCAAAATCCACACTCAATCATACTCGTAAAACGCATCGTCATCCGTATCCACGTCTTCGCCCGTTTGCTTCTGGAAAAACTCGAGGAAAGGCAATCCATACTTGCGGTACTTAACCTCACCGACCCCTTTAATATCCAGCATGTCACGTTCTGTCTGTGGACATACCACACTCATCTCGCGCAAGGTCGCGTCATTGAAAATAATGTACGACGGCACATGTTCTTTCGCCGCCAGATCACGACGGATCAGACGAAGCTGCTCAAATACCGTCTCGTTAACCGCAGATGGCATTGCATCGCGTCCACGACGTCCGCCATAGTTCGTACCCGAAGCCGTCGCCGCCGTCTTGCGGACCACCCGCTGCATCACTTCACGCTGACCTTTGAGCACTTCCACCGCCAGTGGCTGCAAACGAACAACTGGATACTGCCCCTCGGACAGCATCAGATACCCTTCCGATACCATGACGTTGATGATCTCCGCGATCTCACGTTCCGTACGATTACCCATCACGCCATAGGTTGGCAGGGAGTTGAAGCCGTAATCGAGCACTTTTTTGGCACGGGAGCCTTTGAGCACCGAAGCGACCAGCGATACCCCATACCGTTCACGCATCCGGTGAATGCAGCTGAATATTTTCTGCGCATCAATCGTCATATCCACCAGCTCGCGATCGTCCGTACATGAACTGCATATACCGCACGGCTTATCCTCATGCACCTCACCGAAATAATCCAGCTGTGCACTGCGCAGACAACGCGTCGTATAACAATAATCCACCATCTGTTGCAGCTTCCTGTAGTCGTTCTGCTTGCGGTCGCCCTCCATCGGGTTCTGCTCGATCAGGAACTTCTGGGTGATAATGTCCTGTGCCCCGAATAACAAAATGCACTGGCTCGGCTCTCCGTCCCGTCCCGCACGACCGGCTTCCTGCACATACGCTTCCATGTTCTTCGGCATGCTGTAATGCAAGACATAACGCACGTTGGATTTATCAATCCCCATCCCGAACGCATTGGTCGCCACCATTACCCGGATATCATCGTACAAAAAAGCTTCCTGGCTCTGGGCTCGTTCATCGTCCGTCATCCCGGCATGGTAGCGTCCTGCTGGCAAGCCTGCCTGCAATAAACGCTGATGCAGATCGTCCACGTCCTTACGGGTCGCGGCGTATACAATACCCGGCTCGCTGGCATGCTCGCGCGCGTAATTCAGGACAAAGTCCTTCTTGCTCTCGCCGCGCAGCACGCTAAAAGCCAGATTATCCCGCCCAAGTCCGGTCACATACGTCTGCGGGTCCTGCAAACGCAGTAGCCGCAGAATATCGCCCATGACCTCGGGCGTCGCTGTCGCCGTGAAGGCCGCAACCACCGGCCGCTCCGGCAAACTGTCCACAAACGGCGCTACCGCCAGGTAGCTCGTCCGAAAATCATGCCCCCACTGTGACACACAGTGGGCCTCATCCACAGCAACGCACGAGATAGGCAAGTAGCCCATCTCCTCGCGGAACCAGTCCAGCTCCAGTCGCTCAGGCGCGACATAGAGCAGCTTCAGCTCACCGCGCTGCGCCGCGCGGATGCGATCATTCACTTCTTTGCCGCTAAGTGTACTATTAATATACGCGGCAGCAATTCCGGCGGTCGTCAACGCATCGACCTGGTCCTTCATTAATGAGATCAGCGGGGAGACGACAAGCGTCAGACCCGAATATAACAAAGCGGGGATCTGATAACAGATCGATTTCCCGCCTCCGGTTGGCATAATGCCCAGTGTATCTTCGCGTTCGAGCAGGCTGGCTACGATTTTTTTCTGTCCCTCACGAAAGTCGGGGTAGCCATAATATTTTTGCAGGAGACCCTGCGCTTCTTCTAATGTAGGTGTTTGCACACTCATGTAAAGACTCCTTACTTATCACCGGTGTTCTTCCACCAGCTTGGTCCGATCCGATTCAGACATCCGAAAGCGGCTTATACCGCATCCTTGACAACAAAATGGCGTTCTCATGACTTGTCCGTCAAGCAAACGCCGCTCCCTTTAGTTTAACGGCCCAGACCCGAATGAGCAACCGCGTTTTCATGTAAAACGATCTTCGGCAACTGTGTAACAGCGGTATAACCTAAGTGATCAGAAAGATTACAAATAGAATCTGGTGTGATTGAACATTCTAGGTCAAATAAAAAAACAACCGCCTGCCCTTTTGGGAACAAGACGATTGTTTGGATTTAAAGTGCATTTGCTAATCTTTTAGCGCCTCAACTTCAGACTCGGTTAGACCACTTGTTTTGGCGATGACAGATACTTCGATGCCGAATGAAAGCATATTTTTAGCTATTTCAATCGCCTTTCTTTTTTCACCTTCCGCTAATCCCTTTTCCGTAGCCCACTCAATCATCGAGGCTTCATCATGCAAATACTTTTGCCGCTCTTCATCCAAGCGACGTGCTTCACGATCCTGACTCAGAAACTCAAGCGTATCCATCGCTTTCTTCAATGTAGGTTCATTCATTTGCAGCACCTCTCATTGTTTGTGGGAGCGAGTTTTTTTCTGTGGGTTGCGTTGCTAATCTTTCAATGCCTCAACCTCAGACTCGGTTAGACCACTTGTTTTGGCAATGACCGAAACTTCGATGCCGAATGAAAGCATATTTTTTGCAATTTCGATCGCCTTCTTTTGTTCGCCTTCCACTATACCTTTAGCAATGCCCTTCTCCGTAGCCCACTCAATCATCGAGGCTTCATCGTGCAAATACTTCTGCCGCTCTTCATACAAACGACGTGCTTCACGATCCTGACTCAGAAACTCAAGCGTATCCATCGCTTTCTTCAATGTAGGTTCATTCATTTGCAACACCTCCCAATTGGATTTGTCAGCACCTTTCAGGAACAAAAGCCAGTTAATCAGACCACCTTCCATCGGAACGGATTGATCATCCAGCTTGGACAGCTCCATAAAATGAACTTCGAGATCATCACTCAATTCAAGTCCAGTATGGTCTTCCCTCAGATGAAATACATTATGATAACGCTCATTTTCGATAAACGAGTAATTTAAAATATTAATTGTCACACACTTTTTCAGTTCCTTGTACGTTTGGCCTTCCTGCAACTGACTGGAATAACGCTTGCTCCAATAGTATAGGGTCCGTTTTTCAATATCGTATTTATTAAATAACTGCATCTCAATGTTGATCAATTTACCTTCAGCTGTTTTCGCCCAAATATCAAATATGGACTGTTTATCCAGCGGAGCATCTTTATCGGTATACGGATTAAGGAGTACAATCTCCGTCAGCGGCTGTTCCCCCGATTCTGCAAACGTTCGGTTCAAGAAAACCAGCAGTACATCTTTATTTTCTTCACTGCCAAAAATACGCTTGAAAACAAAATCGTTTCGAGGATCGAGCAAATCAGACATCTGACCATCAACTCCGTTTCTTTCTATTATACCATGCTTGGCATACTTAATTGCAGCATCAACCACCATTATCCAAGTTAAACATTCCTCATCAAACTACTACCTCCAACTGCTTCTTCAAGTCCTGAATTTGCTAACAAGACACTCTTTCTCCAATTAATTAAGCTCTTGCTTGGTTAAGGATTATTTTAACTTATTTGTTATTAATTATATCTACAATATGTTACCATCAATTAATGATTAGCTTACAGAAAAGACATTTGTATACCTACATATCCATTACCGTATATCGTTTGATCCCACTGCCATTAAAGGAGGGCCGTTTTATTGATGTCGAAACAACATGCACATGCTAGTGACTCTTCAAACATCTCATCACCAAAATCGTGGATACACCGACATCCGATATTCACCGCATTTTCGATACTGATTCTGGCTCTGTTCGCCGCCGTATTGCTGTATTTCTGGCTTCGCCCGTACTTCTCCACGTTTGATCGTTCCCAACAAGGAGATCTGAGCTACTCCATGCCTTCACGGAACGTAGAATATACCGCCGAGATTTACGGCGTGCCTTATGGTGGTGCGGCAGGTGGAGTCACCATCTGGGTGGATGTGAAGAAAACAAATGATCCGAATGAATCCACCGTAAAAACCATTTATCGCGCCGAGTATCATGGACATAACCATCTGGAATGGGAAGATGAACACACGCTCCGGATCGAAAACGGGAATGAATATGTAGATGAAACCATTACGCTAAACATCGATGAAGAAATCTATGACGGTTGGGGCTGGGCATGCCAAAGCCTGCGTATGAAGGACCAGTACGTTCGCTGCCTGGCACCCGAAAAATAAAAACACAAATAAGCAGCCCCGCTCGCCGAATCTCAAGGCAAGCGGGGCTGCTCTTATTCCACCTCTAGAGCGGAGCAACACCACCCTTACTCTTACTCTTACTATGATTCTTATAATTACTCTTACCCTTTCTCTCTTTCTTCCGGCTCACTGTTCCCCTTACTCATCACCGCTTCAAGCTTCTGTCGATTGGCAAGCAGACCGGGATCATTGGGCAGATACTCTCTTGCTTTGCTGTTATGCAGAAGCGCGTGCTCCCAGTTCCCCATGTGAGCGTAACAAAGGGAGAGTCGGGCGTGGGGCAGCCAAGTGCGGCATGCCGCTGGCACCGGACGCAGACCCGGATCGCGGCTGCTGACATCGAGCGCCTGCATATACCAGTAGATGGCGGACACAATCTCCTGCCGCTCCTGGAAGCAGGCAGCGATAGCGCAGCAGAAGTCGGCATGCGGCAGGTCGAATTGAAATGACTGTAACAATGCCCCCAGCTTCCGGCCCGGATCGCCAAGCCGTTCGTAACATTCCGCCAGCCGCGCGCAGGCGATGAGCCGATCCTCGCGATAACCGCTCGGCTCCAGCAGCAGCTTCGCGTACGCCCGAACCGCCGCCGCATAACGCTGGCGGTCGTAACATTCGCCTGCATAATAGAACAGCAGGCGTCCCTGGGCTGCGCCCTCTTCGGCGATCCATTTGCGCAGTATGCGCACGTTTCGCGCCGAATGATGGCCCGCTTCGCGGCGGTGCGTGACGGCAATGTCTGCCGTAATGACACCGCTCTGCGGGAAGCCTAACTGCTCGTGCAGCCGGCCATGCCAGCGGCAGCCCGCTTCCCGCTTGACGAGGCGCAACCGTCGGTCCGTCACGAGCGGACTTCCCTCCGGCCCCTCGGCCAGCGTATAGCTCAAGATCACAGCCGCCGTCTCTCCCCCGGACGGCAGCTGCTGCTTCAACCTTTCCAGCTTCGCCCGTTCCGCAGGCAGCAGCACATCATCCGCATCCAGCCACAGGATATATTCCTGTGTGGCCCGATCGAATGAATAATTCCGCGCTGCGGCGAAATCATCTTTCCACGCATACGTATAGACCCGGTCGGTATATTGCGCAGCGATCTCCATCGTACGATCGGATGAACCGGTATCTACAATAATGATCTCGTCCGCGATGCCGGCGACCGAGTCGAGACAGCGCGCAAGTGTGCGTTGTTCGTTCTTCACAATCATACACAGACTGATAGTGATCACGGTTTAAGCCCCTTCCTGTCTTACGCGTATTGCGTTTTTTTCTTCTCAGCCTCATCTGCTACACTTCCCCAGTCTCCTGACGGCGCAGACGTTTAACCTGCTCCACCGCATTGTCCAACGCTTTCTTGCGCTGATTCATCAGGCGAAGGTGATTCTTCTCCACAGCGGCAAACTGTACGTGATCCAGCTCCATCCATTCCGTCAGTTGGTTCAGGGTTGGTGACATATACAGCTGCGTTTTCCGTCTTTTGCGTGCCACACAACATAGATATTTATGATGAACTTCCAGCTTCAATACTTCAAAATACGGCAGCAAGCACATCGCCAGATTCCCGGCATAGAACGTCTGCTTGTGATCGTAAAAGGGATGATAACCATACGGCACGGTCACAACAAGAGTTCCCTCCTCCTGCAGCAGTCGGTGAATTTGCAGCAATAACGTCTCCGGATGGGCAAAATGCTCCAGCACTTCACCAAGCAATACGGTATCAAAGGTGGTTCTTGTTTTCCATTGCGTAATGTCCAGCAGGCGAAAATCCACATTGTTCCGCACGGGTCTGGATTCCTTCGCCAGTTCCTCGCGGGCGTACTGTATACTCTCTTCTTCCAGATCAATTCCGGTCACCCGAAAGCCTTCCCGCCCCAGCAAAATGGAGGTAACTCCCTGGCTGCATCCAATATCCAGAATTCGTTTGCCTGTCGCTTCCCGGCACATCCAGTGAATGCGGGTACGTGTGGCTTCATGTGATTCCTCCGAATTGATCTCGCCATAATAACGCTCGTTGACCCGGTCATGATTCGCCATGGCTGCCTCCGCAATTTTCGTGCGAGTGTTTGAGGTGTGGTTCACTGTGTGCTTGTCGGTCTGCACCGATAGGATTGGTATGTCCCTGCCTATCCCCATCCACCTTCTGAGACACTCGCATGTTTTCGTGAATTTGCAACTCATGTATTCCCTTCATACCCTGCAGCACGTTCACTTCCGGTCGAATCGGCTGTCCAAGCACCACGATATTTCCACCGACACATCCGGCTGTAGCATTACGTGTGTCGAAGATGAGCTTGGCATGATCCGCCATCTCCTGATAATCGAAGCCCGTATGATCCGTCGTAATCATGACCAGATCAGCCCCTGCCCACAATGCTGGTGATGCTGGTTGAGCATGAGCAACCGTGCCATCATCCCTGCGGAATACAGGCACCATCGGATCGGTAAAAACCACATCTGCCCCCGCTTCACAAAGCAGTCTATAGACATCCAGCGCTGGCGATTCACGCAGATCGTCGATATCTTTTTTGTACGCCATACCCGCCAGCACAATTCGGGCTCGCTGCAACGATGAACCGTTCTGTTCGAGCAGCTCGGCGGCACGCTTGACCACTCTTTCCGGCATTTCCCGATTGGTTGCATCCGCAAGCGAAATGAATTTCAGTTCCGACCCCTGACGGCCTGCGGCCCAGGACAGATAGATCGGGTCAATTGGAATGCAGTGTCCACCAATGCCCGGACCTGGATAGAACGGCATATAACCGAACGGCTTGGTTGCCGCAGCGTCCAGCACCTCCCAGATGTTTACGCCCATTTGCTCACAAGCGGGTGTCAGTTCGTTCACAAGCGCGATGTTCACGCTGCGAAACGTATTTTCGAACAATTTTGCCGTCTCTGCCACTGTCGTTGAACTAACGGGAACGATTTCGTTCAGGAACGAACCATAGAATGCTTTTCCATAAGATAGACAGGACGGGGTGGAGCCGCCAATGATCTTGGGTGTATTTTTCACCCCATAATGCACACTTCCGGGATCTACCCGCTCTGGAGAATAACAGACATGAAACTGCTGCCCTACTTTCCACCCTTTCGCGGCTTCGATCGGCTGCTTTACACGCTCCTCGGTGGTGCCGGGATACGTGGTACTCTCCAATATGACCAGGCAGCCCTCCTGAAGATAAGGCGTTATGCCATCCACCACTGCAGCGATAAATGAAATGTCCGGCTGGTGCTCCGCAGTTAAAGGCGTAGGCACACAGATAACAATGACATCGGCCTGCGCCACTGCTGCGAAATCCGTGCCTGCGATGAACAACCCGGCCTGAGCAAGGGATTGCACCACCTTATCTTCAATGCCGATCACATACGATTTCCCGGCACGCAGCTTAGCCACCTTCGCTCCATCGATGTCAATTCCTTGCACCTGATACCCAGCCTGCGCCATCTCCACCGCCATAGGTAAACCGACATAACCGAGACCAATGACGGCGCCTTTCAGGGAGCGGTTGTTTATGTTTTGAAGCGTGGTACGTTCCTGTGTTTTGTTATTTCCTTCGTACTTGCTGCCCTCTACCATTCCTTCCACCTCCAAACGGTCCGCCTCCCTTCTATTAATCGATAAAGCCACCTGCACGCAAAAATTGGGCAATCGCTGACCGGTTCATCATCGCGCTGTCCGAACGATACTCGGAAAAGGTCACACCAGGCAGACCACTATACCGATCTGTCAGGCTTTTCTCCGGTTCTTGTGGCAAAATCACATAATATTGCTCGTCATATTTGTAGGTACGTGGTGCCTCGAATGGAGAAATGAGTACTTCATGCAATTTTTCGCCCGGTCGAATCCCGGTTACTGTATAGTCGTGAGCAGGACGACCTGCCTGTTCCAGCATGACCGAAGCCAGATCTGTCATCTTGCAGGCCTTCATTTTCATTACAAAAGTCTCACCGCCCACCGCTGCCTCAGCTGCCTTCAGCAACAAATGAATGGCCTCCGTCCGCGTCAGGAAAAAGCGGGTCATTCCTTTGTCCGTAATGGTCAGGCTCTTGCCTTCATCAATCTGACGACGGAACAATGGAACAACACTGCCGCTGGTCCCGAGCACATTGCCCCCGCGAATACATACAAAACGGGTGGACTCGCTCAGCCCATTAGCACGAATCATCATCTTTTCACCCAAAGCCTTGGTCATGCCGTAAACGTTAATCGGATCTACCGCCTTGTCGGTGGAGACGTCAATGACTTTGGCAACCTGCATGTGAATCGCAGCGCGAATAATGTTCTGCGTGCCGATGACGTTGGTCTTGAACGCTTCATCCGGCTGATCCTCGCATACCGGAACATGCTTCAGTGCTGCCAGATGAAAAAGAACATCCACCCCGCGACAGGCTTCCTCCACTGCCCGATAGTCGCGAATATCCCCGATGACAAAACGCAAACGTGCATCATGAGCGAAATCCCGCTGCATCGTTATCTGGGCGTACTCATTACGCGAGAGAATCCGAATTTCGGCTGGATTCTGCTCCAGCAGTACCTCGGTCAGCTTTTGCCCCCAGGAGCCCGTGCCTCCGGTGATCAGAATCGTTCGTCCTTTAATCATGGTGAATCCCTCCTTGTTCAAATCATGAATTCGCGTAATACCGCAGCCATCTCTTCCCGGCTCAACCGATCTTTGGGCGGTACTTTTTTGATGGATGTATTGCTGGAATGCACGATATTCACGTAATTGCGCGGAGCCAGCAGTTCATGCGGTAGCTCAATGACATTGCCATGTGTTCCCCGGCCCGGCAGCTTCACCCGATATCCCGCAGCATACTCTGCCGTTTTATATAGGTAGACATAGAACTGCGGGGAACGATGAAAAGCTGGCGCCATCTCATGATTCACGCTGTCCCACAGATATCCATTCTGGTTGATGAGTGCCATCGTTCCTGGCTGTGGCTGCACATCATAGAGCTGTTGAACAAACGTCTTGTGATACAGATCATCTGAATCCAGGCGGGCTATATAGATATCCTCTGCTTCCTCGGCAAAAGCCAGAATGGCCCGCACACTCTCGATATGCGTCCCAAACCGGATGTTGGCAGGTAGCGGCTCCTGTTCCGAGAGAATCTCCTTTATGAGTTCCCCCGATTCCTTGGACAACTTCAATACAGCCAGGAAATCCTGATTCGTCTGGGCTTTAAGGCAATTCAGGGTGAATCTACGAAAAATGTCCATCCGCCGCTCCAACCATTCTCTCGTCAAGCGCTGCGGGTCCATTCCATAATTGTTGAAGTTAATCTCAATAACCACTCTTCTGGACATACCCTTCCTCCTCATCAAGTCTGTGATTTTCTTTCACTTAATTCAGAATGTTTTCATAGCGTTTACAGTCATTCCCACACAAAAAAATCCCTGTCTGCCTGAAGCTCTATACAGAAGCTCTCGCCAATCCAGCCGACTCTATACCGTATGAAAAAATACTAGAATCGGTCCGGACACCTGCACGGGTTCTCCTATAAATGAGCATTTTACATAAGCCCATTAAGCCCCTCACATGCTTCAAGAAGTAGTTTGATATGCACCAGAAGGGCGCCCTGCGGGTCGAACACACAAAACGTTGCCGAAGCCGCAACATAGAATAGAGCAATTGAATTTCAAAGGAGGCTTTATACCAGAATGAATGCAATCTATCTTGAAATGGATGGTGTGTTGGATCAACTTGAAGCCGCCGTGAGAGAGCAACGTCCTTTCTCTCTGGTCCGTGTAGGCGATGGGGAGAATATCGTCATGTCCCAGGAAACGGTCTGGAGCACGGAACAGGTTTTGCAGGAGCGATGGGCCATCAAGGCTAATCTGGGGCAAAAAGGACTGCGTCTGCCCAACCTGCAGCTCCGGGATGAGGTTGCGTCTTCCTTACAGCGGGCGAATATCGTAGGTGTTCTTCCTCACGGGGACAGTACCATCAAAGCCCCGGAGCATCTCAAAAGACAGCTGACCGATACGGTGTTCGCACATTTCGGTATCTCTCCGGCGCTGACTTGCCATGCCTGTGTCAATCGGGAACTCGCGCAGGTGCCCCGCTTCTGGAATATGCTTGCCGGCAAGCGGATACTGCTCGTTACCCGTGAGATTGAACAGCTGCGAGCCACACTCGTTCAGGAGCCGTATCACCTGAATATTACAGCTGCGCTGCCCTTCGACAGCTGGGATCAGATGCAGGAAACACTGGAGTGGATTCAAACGAATCAGGATACCTTCGATGTAGCTCTCTTCTCCTGTGGCGTGAACGCGGTTGTCCTTGCGGAGCGTACAGCGGCACTTGCAGGCAAAGTCGCCATCGACTTCGGCAAAGCCAACAACATTATTTTGAAAGGCCGCGCCAACTAGCCTTTAAAAGTAGATACTACAACCAAAATCCCGGACTCCTTGGAGCCGGGATTTTGTTCTGCTAATCATAAGATGCCGTAACGTAAACACTCTTTCTGTTGAACCTTTTGTTCATAGGAACCAATTGGTGGCTGCAATACCATAGAACACCTCAGGTCCGGTCCGTACAGATGTGGACACCCCGGAAATGAACGAGGTATACACACTTTCCAGTGCAGGCGGTGCGGACAAATCCTGTGCAGTGAACGAATGAAATTCAGCGCCACCGTTCTGACCTATGGTACCTTCGGCGCGATAGATTACAAAGAACGGATCGTAAACACTGCCCCGTACAAGCTCAACAACGAACGTATCTCCCACTTCTCCGGTAACGCCAACCGTGCCATTCAAGGTGATTATGGGGTTTGGGACACCAAGGGTCTGCAGACCAATGGAGCCGAACGCTTCTGGTGATGGGCCCAGAGACAAACCGGGCTGTCCTACAGTTCCCGAGTTCATCGAAGTTCTCATATCGAGAAACACACCCATGAGTAACACCTCCAATGCTATGGGATACGTTATTCTATGAATCTCGACTCTCTTTGGATTGGATGGGTAACAGTTTCAGTCCACCTATTTTTATTTGCCCCCGGTTAATGGTATATTGAACTGCATAACGAAATGAACGGATCGTATGCACACAAGCGGTACAGGCTGTTCAGAAGGAGATTACTATTTATGAATAAACGTAAACGCCCAACAGGCAATACATCTGCCAAAGGGAAAACATCCGCAGGTTCGTCCACAGCGCGGTCGGGTCGGTCCACTTTTACTTCCGCCAAATCATCAGGACCATCCGCATCACGCAATACAGGAGCGGCGAAAAAGCCAGCAGCTGCCAAAACCTCGGCGGCTCCCAAGAAAGCCGGAGCACCCAAACCCAAAGCAGCCAAACGCTCGGGCAATTCCTATTATCGCAAGCAAGAACCACCACGTCCGTACAAGGTTACTGAACCTGATGAGCTGCTCAGCTTCCTGCTGAAACATTTGAAGTCCGGCCGTAATGCGGTCAAATCCATTCTGGGTCGCGGACAGGTATCCGTTGATCAGAAAGTGGTGACCAAGTTTAATCTGGAGCTTACGCCGGGGCAGATCGTAACGATTAGCAAAGAAGGTGCTGTTGCCGCTCCTTCGCTGACGGGCATTAACATTCTGCATGAAGACGATGATATCATTGTCATTCGCAAGGAAGCCGGACTGTTGTCCATTGCCGCTGACAAAAGTGATGATCTTACAGCTTATCGCCAGTTGACCGAGCATGTTCGCCGTACCAACGCGCTGAACCGGATATTTATTGTCCATCGTCTGGACCGCGACACGTCAGGTGTCATGATGTTCGCCAAGAGCGAAGAAGTGCAGCAGAAGCTGCAGGACAACTGGAAAGAAAATGTACAGGAACGTGTGTATGTTGCCCTTGTGGAAGGCGCCGTTGCAAAAGAAGAGGGCACCATTTCCTCATGGTTGAAAGAAACCAAGACGCTCAAAATGTATTCCAGTTCTCGCCCGAATGATGGACAACATGCCATTACTCACTACAAACGTCTACAATCGAACCGTGAATTCTCCCTGCTGGAAGTCCGTCTGGAAACGGGACGCAAAAACCAGATTCGTGTGCATATGGAAGATCTGGGCCATCCCATCGCAGGCGACAAAAAATACGGTGCTCACACCAAAACACTGGGTCGTCTGGGGCTGCATGCACGGGTACTCTCGTTCATCCACCCAACGTCGGGTGAGCTGATGAGATTTGAGACCGATATTCCAAAACAGTTCCTCTATCCATTCCGCACGGATGCTCCATCAGCGAACTAACGGGATGATTCAAAGAACAGGCATCGCTGACTCAACGATTTCAGCCGATACTGGACAAGCCGCGGTGCCGGAACTGGCCGATGGCCTGACCACGTCTGAAAGGAGGAAGCGATGTTGAAAAACTTGCTTATTACCGGTTATCGTGCACATGAACTACAGATTTTTGGACAGAAGCATGAGGGAATTCCTTTCATCAAAAAGGCGATCGCCTCCCGTCTTACACCACTGGTCGAAGACGGGCTGGAATGGGTGCTGACACCAGGCCAATACGGTGTAGACCTGTGGGCCTGTGAAGTGGTGCTTGAGCTGAAGAAGACGTTCCCGGATCTGAAGCTGTCGATCATTACCGCTTTTCAGAATCCTGAGGAACAATGGAAGGAAGACAAACAGGAGTATTATCGCTCCATTCTGCAAGGTGTGGACTATTATGGTGCGATTAGTCATCAGCCGTATATCGGGCCGTGGCAGTTCACTGCGCGGGATGATTTGCTGCTGCGTAAAAGCGACGGTCTTCTGCTCGTGTATGATGAAGATGCCGGGGATGGCAGTCCCCGTTTTATAAAGGAAAAAGCGGTCAAAAAACAGCAGAATGAAGATTACACCATCATCAGCATTACCTCGGAGGATATTCAATCGGTCGCCGAAGATGAACGGATGAACGATGTCGGGGATTACGAAGATCCTTCATTCTGATCTGTACACGACTGGAGCAGCAAAGAATGACGTACATATGTTTTTTTTGGCGGCAGGTTGGGTATAAGTAGTAGTAAAACTGCGATTACCATGTCGTATGGGACAAAGGGGAACTGCAACCATGACATTAACGCCAGAGCAGCGCATTCAACTGCATGGATTCAACAACCTGACCAAGTCGCTGAGTTTCAATATGTACGATATCTGTTATACGAAAACCAAAGATGAACGCGAAGCTTACATTGAATATATTGATGAACAATATAATGCTGCCCGGCTGAGCAAAATCCTGAACAACGTGTCTGACATTATCGGTGCCCATGTGCTGAATGTCGCCCAACAGGACTATGTCCCCCAGGGTGCAAGTGTGACGATGCTTGTGTCGGAAGGCCCCATTGTGGAGATCCCTGAGGAATCCTTCGATGAATCTCCCGGCCCCCTGCCCGATAATGTCGTCATGCAGCTCGACAAAAGCCATATTACCGTTCATACGTACCCCGAATTCCACCCGAGCGAAGGCATCAGTACGTTCCGGGCAGATATTGACGTCTCTACCTGTGGTGAAATCTCGCCGCTAAAGGCACTGAACTATCTGATCCACTCGTTCGATACGGATATCATGACGATGGACTACCGGGTACGTGGTTTTACACGGGATACGAGTGGACGCAAGCTGTTCATTGATCATGAGATCGGTTCGATCCAGAATTACATTCCGGATGAGATCAAGAGCAGCTTCGACATGATTGACGTGAACGTCTATCAGGAGAACATTTTCCACACCAAGTGCAAACTGAAAGAATTCGATCTCGATAACTATCTGTTTGGTTATACCAAAGATAAACTGAGCAAGGTCGAGCAACAGGAAATTACGGAGTGGTTGAAGCTGGAGATGGATGAGATTTATTATGGCAAAAACATCAATCGTCCTTCTTAATAGCTGATTCGTGAGGACTGATTCATACGGGCTGGGACAAGGATAAGATGTCATGAAGCAGGATTTCCTAATGGAAACCTCCGGCATGCGCTTATCCTTTTCTTTTGCCTGACTTGACAGGCAGCAGCTCATTTTTTTATGATGAAAGCAATTGCATTTCCATTGAAGGAGACTGAGCCGTTGATTGAAACGAACACTTCCAGACGCAATGAATCCCTGTTACAAGCGCTGAACGCGCAGCACAAGGTCACCACTGAAAATATTGCCAATGCAGACACACCCAATTACAAAAAGAAATCGGTGGAGTTTGAGGAAGAGCTCAGACGTATCATTGAGAATGGCAAAACAGATCAGCTCGCCATGAAGCGGACGCATGAGAAACACTTTCCGGTCAGTAATCCCAATGACTCCATCGTAAACTACCGGATTGTCGAGAACAACGAAACTTCCATGAATAATAACAACAATAACGTTGATATTGACAAGGAAATGGCGAACCTTTCGGAGAATCAGCTTATGTATAACTACATGGTTGATCGGGTCAGTGGGCACTACAAGAAAATGAAAAACCTGTTGCAGAATATGAAATAATGAATGGTAGAGCAGCCCTTTGGCTGCTTTTTGTTTTGGCTACATTCGGAAATATCCAGATGATCTATATTGAATTATATGGATCTATATTAACCGCATTTAGCGTCGCTTTTCTTTTCCTAATCAGGAGGGTATGCTCCCCTGCTTCTGCCCTTTTTCGGTATCCTCTCTGTTTCGTAGTATAATGAGATAAAATGTATGATTTCATATCCAATAAAAGAGGTGCAACATGGCTCCACGTCATTTAAATGCTTTTCAAGGCTCCAAAATCCGGCTAGCCGCTCCTTGCCCAGAAGACTGCATGCGGCTCTCCCGCTTCACTGACAGTTATGATTACTTGCGTAATCTGGATACCGATATTGCTGTCCCGCTAACGCCGGATGAGACGGGGTCATCCGCAGTTCGCAGAGACAACGGTTTTGAATTTGCGCTGCGTACTCTCGAGGATAATCGGTTCATCGGATTCACGGCTCTCTACCGAATTGAATGGAATAACCGCTCTGCACGCCTGGCCATTGGTATTGGTGATGATAAAGATCGGGGTAAAGGATACGGCAGTGATGCTCTCGCCCTGATTATTCGTTATGGATTCCATGAATTGAATCTGAATCGGATTGCGCTGGAAGTAATTGAATACAATGAGACTGCCCGACGCGCCTATCTGAAAGCCGGATTTCGGGAGGAAGGCCGCCAGCGTTCTGCCGTTCTACGGGATGGCACGCATTATGATCTGATCTCGATGAGTATTCTTGCAGAAGAATGGTCAACGCAGACCAAACTTCCGCTCGCGTTTCAGTCCACTCATGCCCAAGGAGCTAAACAGAACGAAGATCACTCAGACTCACGATTGGTCGCTGCCGAAGGATCTGCGTTGTCCTTACTTAACACCAAAGGTACAGAGAACTCTCCTGTCCAACCTCGGATTGGTGTGGGAGCAGTCATCCTCAACGAACGTAATGAAGTCCTTTTGGTTTGGCGGAATCGTCAGCCTGAACAGTACACCTGGAGTATCCCTGGGGGCAAAGTTGACCCGTACGAATCCGTTGAAACGACGGTCATTCGAGAGATCAAGGAAGAAGTCGATCTGGATATTGCCATCGACAAGCTGCTCTGCACCGCAGAGACGATCCGACCTGAACAACAGGAGCATTGGATTTCCGTCCTCTACTCAACTCGAGTTATTGGCGGTATTGCTCGTAACCTCGAAGAAGGCGGAGCGATTGGTGAGATCGGTTGGTTCCCGTTGGATGATCTGCCATCGCCGCTCGCTAGTTTCGCGGTGCCTGGTCTGGAAGCTGCGAAGAAACTCCATCTTTATTCTGAAGATTGAAATCGGGAGAAACGAATCTCATTACGGTCAGACAAGTCATATGATGAATAACAGCCGCCGAACTCCTCTCTCTAACATAAGGGGGAGCTTGGCGGTTGTTTTCAGTTTCTGCGCAATTTCCTTCTTGGTGGTAGTCTCAGTACGTGAATACATAACTTTTTTTCCAAAATCAAGAACCGTTTGGCCCTTTCCACGGTCTAATACGCAACAACATCCATGAAAGGAGGAGCCATGTGACCCCTGCTCAACTGACCATCGCCGCACAGAAAGGGGATGCCGAGGCTTTTGCAGCCTTAATGGAGATGCATCAGAGCCGACTGTACCGGATCGCCTATGCCTATCTGCACAGCGAGGAGGATGCGCTGGAAGCGATACAGGAATGCACCTACAGAGCTTATCGAAAGCTCAAGAAATTAAAAGAACCCTCCTATTTCGCCACTTGGCTGATCCGCATTCTGCTGAACTACTGTGTGGACGAACGCAAACGCAAGAGCCGGTTCAGCCACGTTACCGAAATTCATGAACCTAGCAGCTGGGACCAGACCGCAGACCCTGATCTGGCCGCAGCTGTCTCTGCGCTGGATCCGGATTGCAAACTAATTATTATTCTAAGCTATTTCGAAGGTTTCTCCTTAACAGAAGTCGCTGATATTCTCAAAATCCCGACCGGAACCGTAAAATCCCGATTGCACCGGGCACTTAGGCAGCTCCGGGACCAACTTGAAACGAAAGGAGATATAACATCATGAACGATGAAATAAAGCCATTTGAAGCCCTTGAGCAGCGTCTGAATGATCGTAAAACGGAATACGACGCCATATCTGTACCGGATGCCGAAGCATATCAGGCTGTACAGGCCGGAATCCGTCAGGCTGCGCGCAAGCGCAAGTCACGGCTGCGCTGGGTTATGAGCTCCATATCTGCAGCCGCGATCATCCTCGTGTTTACGGGATGTATCCGCGTCTCCCCCGCCTTTGCGTCCTTTGTGGAGCAATTGCCCGGCATGGAAGGCATTGTGAGCATGATTCGCCAGGACAAAGGATTAATGATGGCCATCGATCAGTCCCTCTTGCAGAAGGTTGGTGTGACCGATGAGCATGATGGTGCTTCCTTGACCGTTGAAGGCATTATCACAGACGAGTCACGTATGGTCATTTTTTACACGATGAAAGGCATGAAAGATCTGGAGAAAGGTCGATATGATATCGATTTGCTTGATAGGGATGGAAAAAAGCTGCCTGTTGCGTTTAGCTACTTCTCTCCTACGCCGGCTTCAGAAAGTGGCATTTATGAGGATAAAATCGATGTCTCATTCGCAGAGTCTTTACCACCACAAGAGCTGACCGTTGTATTTAAGGAACAAGGTAAAGAACCGAATAATAAGTGGAAGGTCACCTTCCCAGTGGATCGCAGCTTAACGAAAGGCATGAAAAAAATCATTCCCGTAAACCAAACAATGACCGTGGACGGGCAGCGTATTCAAGTAAAACAGGCCGTTCTGTATCCCACTCGCCTTGTTCTTGATATCGAATATGATCGGAACAATACCAAAAAAATCTTCGGAATTCGTGATCTGCAGTTGGTAGATGAGCAAGGCCGAGCATGGCGAACGGATTCCTCCTCCATCTCAGGCTCTGGAAGCTCTGTCTTTTTCGAAAGCATGTACTTCTCCGCTCCGAAAAAGCTGACGCTGCAAGGGTCTGGCCTTTCAGCAGTGGATAAGGATGAACTGGTTATCAGCATCGATCCATCTTCAGGTGAAATACAAGGTGGTCCATCGAGTTTGAAATTCCTGAAAAGCACGGCCCAGGGCAAAAATCTCATCCTCGAGTTTTCAATCGCAAACGCTCAAAATGCTACTTCAGGGCTATCATTTACCAATATCAAGGACAATAAAGGGAACCCTTTCGAAATTAATGAAGTAGGCTGGAGCCCTTCCGTTTTTGAAGCAAGGGTTGTCATTAAAAATGGAGCCGCAGCTAAAGGAAATCTGACAATGGAAATAGACTCTTACCCTGATCAAATTCGTGCACCGTTCTCCATTGAAATTCCGGTGACTCCCTAAAGGAAATGTCAGTAGCCATAATCACAAGCCACATGAAGTAGTCATGTACTATAATGAAATGAAAATATCAAACATCTTCGTTAAATCGATATGTTCACAAGAAAGGGTGTTTCCACAATGAATAAGCGTTCGATCCGTTACCCGCAACCCCTCGCTCCGGGAAATACCATTGGTGTGGCTGCGCCATCCAGCGGTGTAAGTGAATCCTTGCATCATTACCTTGAAGAGAGCAGGCACAACATGGAGCGACTTGGTTTTGGTGTTCAGGAAAGCCCATTTCTACGGCATAACGCCAAATGTGTAAGTTCATCCAAGGAAGATCGCGCTGCCGAGATGAATGCATTTTTCCGTGACCCTGAGATTCAGGCTATTATCCCTCCGTGGGGTGGAGAGTTCCTTATGGATATTCTGCCCCTGCTCGATTGGGAAACTTTGAAAACCTTGCCGCCCAAATGGGTTATGGGATATTCGGATATCAGCACCTTTTTATTCGCATACACCCTGATCACCGGAACAGCTTCGGCACACGGTACGAACTACGTGGACCTTAGATCCAATGAACTCGATCCGGTGACCGCCCGCTGGATTGATGTATTACAGACTGGCCAGGGAGGGCAGGTTACCCAATCTTCCTCCACTCACTATCAATCGGAATGGAAACCGGAGTTGTCGAGGTTCAATCTGGATACTCCTTCTCACTGGAAACAGCTGGGGCAGCCCGAAGGAGCAGACTCGCAGGTTACATTCTCAGGTCGGTTGATCGGCGGCTGCATGGATACAATCACCTGTCTGATTGGCACGCCTTACGCACCAGTTGAAGCGTATCTTGATCAGTATTGTGCAGAAGAAGGAACGATCTGGTATCTGGAAAGCTGTGAGATGAATGCGGGTGATATCTACCGTCATCTGTGGCAGATGAGACAGGCTGGCTGGTTTGCTGGCGTTAAAGGCTTCATGTTTGGCCGACCTGCTGGTTATTCCGATACAGGAGATTTCAATTTCACCGATGCCCTGTCTTCGGCTCTCGGAGATATGGATGTACCCGTTTTGTATGACGTGGATCTTGGCCACATCCCGCCACAATTAACTTTTGTGAATGGCGCACTGGGCAGCGTGGCTTATGAGAATGGGCGCGGAAGACTTGAGATGGCATTTGTGTGATCACCTTTTGTAGGCAGATGCATACCTTGAAGTAAGAAATGATTTTGAGGAAGGGTTGTGCATCATGTCTGAATCCACATCCACACCATCCGCACGGGTCGTATACCAAGCCAATCAACCAATGCTCCAATCCGTGCAAAGTGTGCGGAATATGCTTCATCATACAGCCCGGCAGCATGTCGGCAAGAAGGTGCAAGTCCAGAATATCGATGGTCAGGTATGGGAAGGCGTCATTATCAGCGCGGATCGGGGAATTTTGTATCTCCAGGTTACGCCGATGCATGGATATCCCGAGCCACGTGCCTTGTTTGGACCAACCATTCTGCCACTCGTGCTGTATGAGCTGTTAGTCATTACGCTGTTGATGTAGTTGTTTTTGGTATCGATCGATCCTAGCCCAAGAAGCTTCCCTCCCTTTGACCATCAGGCCGCGGGAGCGAAGCCTTTTTTGGGTTTTAAGCGTTAATGGGTTATCAATTTGGTGTCAATGTAAGCAATAGTCTCTATAGCCTGGATGACTACCTGTGGTTCGTGCGGTATGTTTCCTTGTTAACGTGTGAAATATGATACAATGGTGTCGGCACCAAGCCTTATCTCATATGAACGGAGCTTGATCCGGTTGGAATATATCCCTCATGATCCTCCACCCGCGCCTCAGTCTGAGACGGAGCTGGTTGGGACAAATCATACTGAACAATCCCGCGTGATTGCAATCTGTCTACTGGCAGGCAAAATCATGCTGCAAAGCGGCGGTGAAACCTATCGTGTGGAAGATACGATGAAACGCATGGCTGCCGCGCTGGGCCTTCCCCATTCGCACAGTTATGTTGTGCCCACAGGCATCTTCTTCTCGGTTGATGCAACCGAGCCTGCCAAGCTGATACGGATTTCTGAACGAACCACGGATTTGCACAAGGTGTCCGAAGTGAATGCCGTTTCCCGGCGTATTGGACAAGGGGAATTGTCCGTTGAGGATGCCTATGCATTGTTACAACAAATTGAGGGACAGCCCTCCTCCTATTCTGCGGTTATACGGCTTACGGCGGCGGCGTTATCCAGTGGGTGCTTTACCATTATGTTTGGTGGAGGCTGGGTCGACTTTCTCCCTGCTGTACTCTGCGGTGGTATTGGCTATGCAGCGGTCATTGCCTTCCATCGACTGGTACTCGTAAAGTTTTTTGCCGAGCTGACAGCTTCATTTGTGATTGGTCTGCTCGCCTTTTTGCTTGTCTATATGGGCGCGGGTCATGAACGGGACAAAATCATTATTGGCTCAGTCATGCCCCTGGTACCGGGACTGCTGATTACTAATGCTGTGCGTGACCTGATGGCCGGGCATCTCGTGTCCGGGTTATCCAAGGGAGCCGAGGCGTTTCTGACGGCTTTTGCGATTGGTACAGGCATTGCTGTTGTTTTTTCACTTTTTACGTAAGACGGAGGAGTTGCAGGTTATGCTTCATTTTATTGAACAAGCCCTGACCAGCTTTGTCGCCTCGGCCGCTTTTGGCATTATTTTTAACGCTCCTCGGCGCATGCTGCTTCACGGTGGATTTGTCGGCATGATCGGCTGGATCATCTATATTGTGCTCGAATATGCCGCGGATGCTGTTCCTGCTACCTTGGCAGCGACCATCGCGGTTGGTGTCATAAGCCAGCTGTTCTCCCGCATGTTTCGCGCACCCGTCATTATCTTCAGCGTGGCAGGTATCATTCCGCTCGTCCCCGGTGGACTGGCCTATAATGCGATGCGTAATTTTGTGCAAAATGACTACGGTGCTGCCATGGAGATGGCTGCCAAAGCGCTCATGTTATCCGGTGCCATCGCGATCGGACTTGTATTGTCCGAGGTGTTGAACCAGATGATTCGTCGTATACCTGAATCTTTGCGAGCAAAACCCTAACAGCAGATGAATATCATTACAACGATAAAGACCCGTTAGAGACAGGGTAAAATACTGTCCTTCACGGGTCTTCCATATTTCCAGACAATATTGATCCGTGATCATCTAATATGAGGTGTTTTGTTTTCATCATTGTATCCATTTGTTCGATAACTGTGCGATCCATGTTGAAAAATCCCTGAGTAATGGATTACGGTAAACCATTCTCTTCTATGGCAATGCACGCTTCATCACCGACGCAAATAAATCCGCCGCGGCACCACTTCCGGATCTCATATAATGCTCTGCATCCGTACGATCAAATCCCATCCAGACTGCAGCCGTCCACTTGCTGGTATATCCTACAAACCACAGATCCCTGTTCGCCTCCTTGCTTACACCAGGTATTGCAGCTTGCGTTGTTCCTGTCTTCCCCGCTACCTTATGCTGACTCAGTTGTGCCCTACTTCCGGTACCTTGACTGACCACATCTTGGAGCATGCCGGTCATGGTCGTCGCCGTACTGTTGGAGATCACCTGTTTGTTCTCTGGCTTAAAAGCATAGATTGTCCGGCCGCGTGAATCCGTAATTTCACGAATCAGATGTGCCGTATTGAACTTGCCGTTATTGGCAAACACGGAATATGCCTGAGACATTTTCAGTGGAGACACCCCTTCATGCAAACCACCCAAAGCGATCGACAGATTGAGATCCTCCCTGCCCAGTTCAATGCCCAATCGACCTGCAAATTGATGTGCCCGTCCCAGCCCTGTCTCATGCAGCAGCCATACGGCTGGAGCATTGATGGAATGTTCAATCGCTTGCGACATCGTAACTGTACCTCTGTAACGCCCGCCCAAATTGCTTGGTTGATAACTCCCATATTTCATGCGTTGATCAGGTAGTATACTCTCTGGCTTAAACCGACCAGATTCCAATGCAGGTCCATATACAATAATGGGCTTAAATGCAGAACCGGGTTGTCTTGCATCCGTGGTTGCCCGGTTAATGCCTCCTTTTACAGGGTCTCGCCCGCCCATCATCGCTTTGACTTCACCGTTATGCTGATCCAGTATGACCATGCTCGCCTGCACTTGCTCATCCTCACGATCATCGGTGAATCGAGAAGATTCACGGAATGCTTGCTCCATCGCCAGCTGCGCCTGATCATCCAATCCCGTACGAATGGTCCAGCCTGCGGATTGAATCTCTGCTCCACTCTTGCCTGTCAGACGGGAAGCCTCCTCGATTACCGCATCCAAGGCAGACACGTAGGCAGGCACTGTTGAGGCTGGAGTCGATTCAGATGTTAAATTAGGCGGTGTATAGTCCACACTTCGCGCCTCATTCATCTGTTTCTTGGTGATGATTCCTTGCTCATGCATGAGGCCAAGAACCACAGAACGCCTCTCTTTGGACAGGTCTTCCCGATCCACCGGATTGTATATGGAAGGTCCCTTCGGAATTCCGGCCAGCGTAGCCATTTGCCAGATCTCCAGTTGATGTAAATCCTTGATCCCGAAGTATCGCCATGCCGCGGCTTTAACCCCATATTGCTGGCGTCCCATATAAATATGATTCAAATACAGCTCCAATAGCTCATCCTTGCTAAATCTCTTTTCCATCGCCATGGCAATCGACATTTCATTCACCTTGCGGACCAGCGTTTTATCCCCGTTCAAGTAGAGATTTCTGGCTAGTTGCTGTGTAATCGAGCTGCCTCCCTGACTCAGGTTCATATGTAAAACATCCTGCACAACCGCCCTGCCAATTCCGATAAAATCCAGTCCATCGTGGTTATAGAAACGTCGATCTTCCGTAGCCAGAAACGCCTGCTTTAATAGATCCGGCATATCCTTCAAATCGGCATACTCCATATATCCCTTGGTTTGCACTTGTAATCTCGAAATTTCTGTTCCAGCTGCATTGGTAATGATGGTGGAAGAGGCCACTGAAATAGCCTCAGGATGATTGCGAAGCACACCTTCGCCGTAAGTAACTAGATAGATATAGCCAACCGCTAGCAAAATAACGATTACTACAGAGGCATCAAATATGTGATAAATTCCGCGCCTTATGCTGAATCTCAACATTCAGGTTTCCTAAATGCATGTGGATTGGAGCCTGAATGTTCCTGTGGCTTCATTTCCATAGAATCCAGGGCAAGCTCCAGACTTAACGTCTGTTTATACGCCAGTTTGACCCAGTGCAGAATCTCCGATTCATCCCGGCAGCGTCCTTCCATGATCGTGTCAAGTGAAGAACGAACACCGTAGAGAGTCAGTTTAATCGGCAAATCGGCATTTATACGACCAGATTGTGATCCAACCCACTCTTCTTGATTACGTTGCTTATGGTTTCTCTCATTCTCTAACACCATTTGTTCCCGGCTACTTTCATCGCCATACATATACTCACTAGGACTGGACCAGTTTTCCCCACTCGGTTCTCTATTTACCCACTCCCGGTCTGAACTGTTTATGTGCTCCGCTTGTATACGTACCACAACGTCATTCAGATCGGCTGCAATCTGACGCAGCTCTCCTCCGTTCAACACTTCTATCTGTGCTGGAATTCGGCCATTGGCCAGTTCATGAGTTCCACGACCAATCACCTTGAGGTCATCTGCAATCTTCTGGGATCGAATCCAAAAAAACAAAGCAAATAGACCACCCCCGATGAATATAACGAAGGGCGTTGTACCGATATGGTTTATCACCCAGTACATAACTCGAGTTAAACCAGTTGTCTCTGACAGGATATGATGGTGGGCAAAACGTAACATGTGATAAACGACAAATAGGAGCGCTGCGCTAAGTAACGCGCTTGCTCCACAGATATATATGTATCTTAGTCTGACTGTACGTAATAATAATCTCATATTCGGTATCCTCCTCAATTTTGCGATTCATGTGTACGATTGAGGTTAAGAATACAGAATATTTCTTAATGAGGAAGTGGGTAACTTCTTATCATTTTCTTAATTCAGCATTATGCCTACATGTTGAATCAAGCAAGCTCTCTTACAATTAGAAGAGAATTCTGCCAGGTTACCGTTCCTCTGTATCTCTGTTCATCGGAGGAGCAGTCACCGGAAAACGGGTAACAAAATCGGTTCGGCCCTGCTCGCTATATGCAGCGATACTCCCGTGATGTAATTCAATCATGGATTTGGCAATAGCCAGCCCCAGTCCGGTGCCGCCCGTATCACGCGAGCGGGACTTGTCCACCCGGTAAAATCGATCGAATAAATGCGGCAAATCCTGCGCCGGAATCGGTTCACCATAATTGCTGATGCGCACCACAGCTTCTTCACCTTCAAGTGACAACGCGATCTCCATCACTTTCCCCTGTGCTCCATAACGGATCGCGTTACTGAACAGGTTCTCATACGCACGAACAAGCTCGCCAGGAGCAGCCTGAATCCATAAAGGCTCATGTCCACCAATGATCTTATATGTCATGCCCGCTTCTTCCAGCATCGGAGCGAATTCTTCCGCAAGCTGCATCAGAAACGGATTCAGGTTCAAGGAAGTCAATGACAAAGGCAGGCTCCCACCACTGACACGGGTATATTCGAACAAATCGTCGATCAGCTTCCTTAATGTCAATGATTTCTCGTATGCTATGCTCACGTAATAGCGCATCTCAATTTCATCCTGGTACCGATCCTTCTCTATGTACTCCAAAAATCCGAGAATGGAGGTTAGCGGAGTCCTCAAATCATGAGAAATACCCGTGATCAAGTCATTTTTGGCAGCAACTGCACTACGCTCCTCCTGCAATGACAGTTGCAATTGTTCAGCCATCTGATTAATACTGGCAGCCACAACGCCAAACTCATCCGATGTCTTCACCTCGATTCGATGAGACAGCTCTCCTTTGGCAACTTCCTGAATTCCCGCCGTAATCTCGTCCAGAACCAGCATCACCCTACGCGTGAACAGGAAAAAGAACAGCACAAAGCCAAGTATGGCAACCATAATCATTAATGGCACCGACCCAATATTGTTCACCAGCCACCTGATGCCCCTTGCAGGGATCGAATAATCAGGATAGGTCTGAGCCGCCAGAATGGAGTGTGCAACTTTGCTGCCCCCATACAAGATAGCCGCCGTCAAAATGCCACTCAGCAGAAATGCGTAGATAAATTTCCACCGGACTGTGTTAATTAATTTTGAATTCATCTCGGAACTCCCTGCTTACGCCCTTTATCCAAAAAACCTTATAGACGCACGTGCTTATTGTGGTTTGATCATCTTATAGCCAACACCCCATACCGTCTGTATGAACTTGGGATGTTTGCTGTCGAGTTCGATTTTCTCACGAATCTTGCGGATATGCACCATGACGGTGTTGTTGGACTCCATAAACTCTTCTTTCCAGACCTGCCTGTAAATCTGCTCCATACTCAGCACAGAGCCTTGATGGCGCGCCAGCAGCTCCAGAACGGCAAATTCACGAGGAGTCAAGCGAACAGGCTGCTCATCCAGCCAGACCTCATGCGTATCGGTGTTAATGACCAGATCGTCAATCACCCACTCATGTTCCTTGTTCTCCCGGCCTTCATTGAAGGTATGGTACCTGCGAAGCTGCGACTTTGCCCGTGCCACAAGTTCAAGCGGGTTAAACGGCTTGGTCACATAATCATCAGCACCAATGCTCAGCCCTGTGATTTTATCCATATCCATGCTTTTGGCGGACAGCATAATGATCGGCATTTTCTGCTCTTCCCGAATTTTCATACATGCTTCAATTCCGTCCATATTCGGCATCATGACATCCAGAATGATCAGATCAATTGGCTCTTTCTTCAATTGCTCAAGCGCCTCGATCCCATCACTGGCTGTCAGAACCCGGTATCCTTCATTGCCAAAATAAATCTCCATCAGTTTAATAATATCCTGCTCATCATCCACAAGCAGAATGGTTGCTGGCTGTGCCACGGCATTATTCCTTTCCATTCCATGAATCATTTGTTGATCAAAGTATACCATTAGGAGATGAATCTGCGAAAAATCATCGCCTTTGAAAGAAGAGAAAACGTTGTTTTTCAGGAATAATATACTTTTTCTATTTTATATAAAGTATGCTCGATTGTTGGGCAGAGATCAGCATCCACTTTGTGAAATTTGATTCGAAAGTATAAACTTTTCAAAAAGTTCTTTTTATTATTTTTTTGCCTAAAGGCAGGAAGGAATTCTGGATTTTTCTCCACATCACCAAAACGTTGAATCCATTGCTCTACATAATTCTGACTAAGTATTTTTCTATTTAAAACACTAATTATGGATTTTACCATTCTTTCATCTTCCCCATCGGAGTAAACTCGATCAGTGATGGTCATCTTTTCGTAAACCAAATCGAGGATGGTTAAGAGGTCATTTTTATCCAGCTCGGAACATTGGGCCAATTCGTCTAAAGCATCTGCTGCATGCGCTATGGCATGCGCCCAACCTTTTTCTTCGTCATACCCGCGATAATCTCGCTCTTTATGTACATTGTAAAAAACATTCTCTTTTATCTGATGAATATGCTCTCTTGAGAGATATGGTGATTCTCTATGCCTCATGAGGAGGAGCGGGATAACCAGCATAGAGAACGATCGAGTAAAGACTGCGTCTGTATTGGTTTCACCAATCCTAAAAAGCAAATGCTTATTATCCAAAACAACGGTTAGAAGTTGTTCTAGTTCGTTTACTGTTAAAGTATTATCAGGAATCCAATTTGATAAGGTTGTATAAATTAGGTCATCACGTAGTTGGGCATCCAAAGAACCGATGTTAACCATCATTTCTTGTATCAACTGGAATGTATCGGGAGACGCTTGGTAGCCATTCTCTTTTATTAATATCAACTTTTCTTTTAAACTCATTTTACACGTCCCTACTAGAAGATTTTCCGAACTTACTATTTTAGTTTCTACTGACAATGTTGCATTTGGAGACGTTGGTTTTCTTTACTTGTAGCTGATCCGGCAATCCCTATTATTAACGTATAGGATCGTCGATCTAATCCTTGCTTAACCGCTGCTTATTGCCGATAACATGCTCTATGTATTCTATTAAATCTAGCTCTATATTCAGGCAGAACCTCGCATTATGGACCTGGGTCTATCTATTCAAATAACGCTACTTTGGGCTCAATACCAGTCAGTGTCAGCATCGTATGCAGTTGACCCCTGTGGTGATACACATGTCCCATGATCTCAAGCAGCCATTCCAGACGACTGTACGACGCGCCCCAATAGGAGTCAGTCACCTGTAATAATTCCTCCGTATTAAACTGTCTGTATCGATGGTAGAGGTACATCTGATTCGCAATCAACGCTTCCCTAATCTCACTCAGTGAATTCGGCTGATTTTCCTCGTAAAACAAAGCCATTTCTTCTTCGGAAGCTCCCTCCGAAATATGTACATCTGCACGACAAATGACGGATAGATGAGAAAGCAATTCTCCAACCGGCCGTTTGCCTTCAATCGGAGTCAAAGCCAAGTCCTGCTCCGACAGTTGGTCACATAAATGGATTAATGATGTCACTGCCACATCAATATGTTTAAATGCAGACTGAATCAACTGTAACACTCCCTTTTTATCCCATTATATAGAACATATGATCGCTAATCAACTATAAATTCCCCCTTTATATATAAACCAGCTTTGCTCGAAAACCAACAATGACGAACAAAAAAAGTCCCTCCTCCCTCATATAGACGGAATTTGGGACATTTTGTTGCTCTAATGATAACAAACACGAACTCAACTTGAATATAACGAACAATACGTTTGATCGAACCGTCCCGCGAGCAAGTCAGCCTTGCGAATGAAAAATTGCAGTTCCCCACAATCCCACCATTGAAAACCGATAGCGTCATGCGTATCAATTTTTAATAGAAGCAAGGTATCCGCAAGCTCTTGTTGTGTCCGTTTCTCATCCCCGCCATAATGTTCAGTCAGCTTCCTCTCACACGCCTGCTCGTCATAAGCATACTCTTCACCAAGTACGATCTGTAACAGCGCCTGGTGTTCTGCATCCGGATGCTGACCGTCAGGATATCCAAACATGCCACCCCAGTTCTGCGTACTCGGATGATTCCAGCTGGACTCAAATTCCAGGTATCGGTCATATAGACCTTCCTCCCCTTCGACAGCTACCGTTCCACCAGATAGCGGGGCGGCGATTGTATTCAGAGCCAGAGAATCAATGTATGCATATGTAGGAAACTCGAGATTAGGCAGCACTGTTACCGAATGTGCTACAAAATCATCCTTACCCAGCGCGGTTTCGCCATCAGGCTCTCGCCTTATCAGGTTATGAGCATCCGGCTCATAAATCACACGATGCTCAATATGATAAGCAGGTTCATCCACACCAATGAAGAAGTATAACATGCCCCGTTCGGGCAAACTCCCGCGCCCATCATTAGGCGTATATGGCGTCAAATCCACGAGATTCAACTGGGCAAGGAACGTCATGGGCACCCCGTCCTGTGTCAAAGGCCATTTCATGTTGCTCGGCAGATCCGGATTTCCACCTACACGTGAATTTCCTGTTCTGCGATACTCATCGATTGTCGATACATCAAGGCGAATTCCCCAACGACTTGAAGATAACAGCAGATCGGCAGCATTACCCAATCCATACTCCTCAAGAGTTTTCCGGGCTTTTCTGGTCAGTCTTTCACATTGTTCAGGTTTAATCATACAGATCCTCCCCTTCTGACACTACATCTATGGTGAGACATATTCAGGTTCACACCTGTATATTCTTCCGCTGACTCTTCTTTCCCTGCTTCTTGCAAAAAAAGAGACTGACATCCGGTGTCAGTCTGCTTCCTTATTATCCATTTGGCTCATTCTTAACGATTCCGATTCGGTGAATCATCCTGGAAAGCACGAATATGCTCCTCGCCATCCAGAAATTCATGTGACTGGTGTGCAGCCATTACACCATGATAACTAATATCCAGACCCAAATCTTCCTCTTCTTCCGTGGAACGGACAGGAACCATTTTACCAATCAATTTCAAACCCATCCAGGTCATGACAAACCCCCAGACAACCAAAGCCGTGAGGCCGAGCGCCTGAACACCCAGCAGCCTCCAGCCACCTCCCATGAACAAGCCACCATCGGTTGCAAACAAACCCACGGCAATGGTACCCCACATCCCGGATACAGCATGAACTGGGAACGCCCCCACCGGATCATCAATCTGCCTGCGGTCCAGCCAATTCGTTGCAGCCATCATGAGCAATCCGGATACCGCCCCGATGAATATCGCAGCTACATCACCGACATAAGCACACCCCGCCGTAATACCAACCAGACCGGCAAGCGAGCCATTAATGACCGATGGTGCGTCTGAACGATTAAACCGGAACAAGGTGTAGAGCAGTGTAACCGCACCGCCCGAAGCAGCAGATAACATCGTAACGATGGCAATGTGACCGATCCTTACATCAGTTGCACTGAGCGTACTTCCTGCATTGAAGCCAAACCAGCCGAACCACAGCAGAAATGCGCCTACAGATGCCAGCGGCAGATTGCTCGGAAGCGCAATGGCACTCACGCCAAGCGGCGTGTATTTGCCTTTACGCGGCCCAATAATAATCGCTGCGGCCAGTGCGGAGAACCCGCCCAACGCGTGAATGACTGCGGAACCGGCAAAATCCTGCATCCCCAGCTTGCTGAGCCAACCGCCGCCCCATGCCCAGTGTCCGCCAATCGGATA
The DNA here is from genome assembly GCF_037969855.1 of Paenibacillus sp. FSL W7-1088. Classification (NCBI taxonomy): domain Bacteria; kingdom Bacillati; phylum Bacillota; class Bacilli; order Caryophanales; family Paenibacillaceae; genus Paenibacillus; species Paenibacillus sp. FSL W7-1088. The sequence continues at coordinate 1,729,073 of NZ_CP150216.1, read as the reverse complement.
AATAATGGCCGTCATCAATATGATGTACAGCAGATAGGCACGAAAGTTAATCCGCTCTGCCACAGCGCCTGATACGATGGAAATGACGGCAATGGTAAACGCGGCCTGGAACAACCAGAATGTTTCCAATGATACGGGTACGTCCAGGTGAGACAAATCCCCATGGAGGAAAAATCCGGTTATGCCTACAAAACCTCCAGCATCAGAGCCATACATCAAGCCAAACCCGATGGCATAGAAAAGCAACGTTCCAATGGTAATATCAGCGAAAACCTTCATAATAATATTTACACTATTTTTATAACGTACAAAGCCAGCCTCCAGCAGGGCGAATCCGCCCTCCATCAACAAAATCATGGCTGCACTCAGTACGACCCAGACCGTATCCATTCCGGAGCTTAACGTCTCCAATGTCATGCTTATACATCCTCCGTTTCCCTAAGCTGTCTAATCTCACGGATCGTTTCGGGCGCAAGCTCGATCTCGTCCCGTTCGATGCTATCCGGATGCTTGATTCGTTCAGCAATGCGGTCCAGTTCACGTATCCGCCGCCGGATTTGTTCCATTTTGCGAAAACGTTCCTTCACCTGAACCATATATTCCACCGCCTGGTGATGGGAGGCGGGGCGGCCTGCGAACCATTTGCGTACAGTCGACAAGGATTGATAAGCCACTTCTTCCGCACGTTTTTTTTGTTCGAATTGTTCAATTTTATGTTTGAGCGTTTCGATCTCATTTTCTTTTTTGACCTTGAGCTGTTGGATAAGGTACAATAAATCGGACGATGATATTTGCAATGCTGTATGGTGATACACCTCGTCAATTACTAACATACCATGTCAGGACTCCTTACATATCAAGTTACTTGTTATCGATTATAGAGTGCAGCACTACTTAGCGTCAATCCTTTTTTGGCGATGACATAATTTGATATGACCCGTTTATAAAAAAACAGCGTCAATCTCATATACATAACTTCAACTAACAAAGTATTTAAAACATATCTTCGCATTCACCTTTCAGATCCTCTATGATGTATATCAAGCATCCACATTTTAGGCACTGTGCTTACACAAGCTGACATCATAGAACTCATATAAAGGAGAGGATCGCGCGATGTTCACTCGTAATGACGACATTCGGAGCCAAATCTGGGAAGCCGTCTCTGGACTCAATGAAGAACAATTGAACCTCCACCCAAAACCTGACCACTGGAGTATTATGCAAGTTCTCCGTCACCTGAATTTGATGGAAAGCATCATTGTGAAGCAAGCCCGCACCGCGCTAGAGAAGGAACAGACCGTTGCTGTGGACAAAAAGCCATATGAGCTTACACTGGATCGCAGCCACTCTGTTAGTGCTCCATCTCACCTCCAGCCTCCTGCGGAACCAGAGACGATGGCGAATGTACGCCACGACCTGGAAGACTCGCACCAGGCATTGATGCACGTTGCACAAGATCATGAGTCTGAACTGCTGCGGAGCAAATCCTTTCTTCACCCGGTTTTCGGTGAGATGGATCTGGCTCAATGGGTCGATTTTGCAAGCTATCATGAAGAGCGTCATCTGGCACAGATTCAGGATATTAAACAAAGGCTTGGCGTGTCGCACACCTAAGTCATCCCCTATTTACTCTATGTAAGCAAAAATAACCTCCAATCCACGCATTGTGGATCTGGAGGTTTTCATTTATTTTGAAACATGCTTATATTTTTTTGCCCAAAATCGCCAAATCCCGGTTGACGCCATCCAGTACAGCCACTTCAGGGTAATATCCCCACTGTTCAAAGCCATGTTTGCGCAATAACCCCAGACTCGGTTCATTATGTCCAAACACAAAACCCAGAATCGTCTTGATTCCAAGCGCAGGACAAGCATCAAAAATCGTATGCAGCAAACGTCCGCCAGCCCCAATTCCTCGGCACTGCTGATCCACATACACACTGACTTCCACCGTCCCATTGTACGCAGGGCGTCCATAAAACGAACTCAGGCTGGCCCAGGCAACAACCTGTCCCTCATGTCTCATAACCCAAAGTGGGCGGTGATCGGATGAGTGCTCCTCAAACCACGGAATACGTTGCTCCACGGTCACCGGCTCCAAATCCGCCGTCACCATTCGGCTTTCAATCGTAGAATTATAGATCTCCACAATCCTTGGCAAGTCCTCACGACGCGCATACTCAATCTGCACACTATCCAGCTTCATGTCTACTCCTCCATCATCCAGATCGATTCTATCTTATGACGGTATTATAACGGAGGAAGGAAGTCGACGTCATCCCCCAACATTCGGGTCAACTCCACACTTACTCAGGCAATCCTTGAATTGTATTACCCCGAGTCATCTGCTGGCTCTGATCTGCCCAACGAATGTTAACAGAACGGGAAGTGAATAGATCCGAGCCGTCCGATACCTGAAAATGCAAATGAGCTTCACTGGAATTACCTGAGTTACCCAGCTCTCCAATGAGGTCTCCCTGCTTGACTTTATCCCCTTTTTTGACCGCTACACTGCCTTCCTTGATATGCGCGGTGATGCTGTATTCTCCGTTTCCATGGTCAATGACCACATTGTTACCCGCAGGTTGTTCCGGGTTCATAACACCTGGTATGTTGTCTGGAATATCATTCTTGATATCAACTACAGTTCCGTCCGCAGCTGCATAGAGCGGCTCACCAAAAGCGTAGTAGTTTTCGTTCACCTTCGGATCTCCGTTGTAACTGAAAGCATCTTTGGTCCGAATGATATCTAGCGCATAACGCTGTGTTTCATGCTCGTAATGATAGTTCGACATCACATCATTGCCTCCCCAGAACACATACCATTCACCCTTCATAGGGAACTGAAATTCGGTTTTGGTGAGCTTTTGGTCCGTATCCTCATGTGACTCCAGTGGTTGGATTAACAGCCCTTCAATCTGATTGGCTTCGGTAAAATAGGCTTGAATGCCTTTGGTTCCCGTTTGATCCTTCCAGGCGAACTCGGTTATATCGTTCACTTTGGCATCCACCACTAAATCAAAGGAAGTTACACCCTCAAGGAATTGATCCGCAGACGTTTTAAACTGTTCAAGCGTTAGTGCGTCCTTCAACTCGGGACTCATCTGACTGTAAATGGCATCCTTGGAACCGTTCATTAACGTATCGATGAAATTGTCGGGTGTAATGATGGCGCTCACCTCTGTACCTGAATTCTCTTCCTGATGGGTATTCTCACTCGCTTCGTTGGTATTTGTCGTCTGTCCCTTGGACTGCTGCCCCGCCTGCTCGGATGTAATCGAGTTACTGTTACCGCATGCAGACAACATCACGCAGGCGCCAAGGGTAATGGCAATCAGCCTCCAGCTCTTTCTACGCTGTAATTTCTCAGGTGCCGCATACTCGGATTCCAGCGTATTTTCCCCGCAATTCGAACGCTGCTCCTCTATTTCGCTTCTCTCATGCTGCCTGTTCATTCTCCATCTCATGCTCAACATCCTTTCTGGTGTTCGTTATACTTTCCAGTTAAGTGTACAGACTGAATCTTATCCTTCGTCTAACCCTTCCTTACATGTAGTTAAACTGTGGCGTCTGCAAAGTCTTCATAATTAAGATTCCGTTAAGATAGCTCACACACTACATTACCCTTTCGGATGGTATGATTAGCAATAAACAAATAGGAAGCCCTAGGAGGTCATTACACATCATGGATCACGTCTCCATACTGCTAGTTGATGATGAACAAGCCATTTTACATATGCTCAAAACCGTCCTGCTCAAAGAACAATTTGTAGACATCGACACCGTTACCACTGGAGAAGAGGCGATTACCGCCTGCGAAAATAAAACCTATCACTGTATCGTGCTGGACATCATGCTGCCAGGCAAAAGCGGACTGGAAATCTGTCCCTTTCTGCGGCAGGTGACCGATGCACCAATTCTTTTTTTGACCGCCAAAACAACGGATTATGACAAGTTAACCGGATTCGCCGTTGGCGGCGATGATTATGTCGTTAAACCATTTAATCCACTGGAAGTGGTCGCCCGGATCAAATCACTGCTGAAACGTTATTTACCCACCAAAATAGCGATAACTACATCGGCGACTCCGCCCTCTTCTGACGCAACTTCGTCATCTCCTGCTGTGCAGGGAGGGGTATATGATTTTGGCCGTTTTCAAGTGTTTGAACAAGCCGGTGAGCTTCAGGTTGAGGGGCAGCCCGTAACCTGTCCGGCCCTTGTCTATCAGCTGCTGCTCTTTTTCTGCAAGCATCCCAATCGTATTTTCACCAAATCGGAATTGTATGAGCGTGTATGGGGTTCGGAAGCGATCAGCGATGACAACACCGTTATGGTTCATATTCACCGGATTCGTGAGCGAATTGAAGCTGATCCCTCTAACCCTGCATTTCTCGTCAACGTCCGGGGATTGGGGTACAAACTCATTCAGCCTAACCAAGTGTCACGCGCATGAGTATTCGTCGCAGGTTAATGACCCGGTTTATCGGTATGCTTGCTGGCGCAGTAGTCCTTATCATCCTGTTGGGTTCTGCAGCCACCTATTGGGTCGTTCAAAAGGTTAATGAAGTAAGCTTGGTGGATGACTTCGCTACAAGTGGGCTTGACCAACTGATTAATACCGCAGAAATCATGCCCGATGGTACGGTCCGTTATGATCCCAGGCTGCTGAAACAGGTCGAGAAAAATCAGGGATGGCTTCAGGTTGTGGACGAAAAAGGCTATGTTATTGATGATTTTGATACACCGGATGACGTCCCGAAGCAATACAAGCCTGGAGAATTGATCGCATACTGGGAGGCGAAAAAGCCGTTCCCGTACCAGATTGTCATGCTGATTCGGGAGAAAAACGGCGAGATGTTCACCTTGCTATACGGCGAACGCAATCAGGCCAAATCCTTACTCGATCAAGCCCGTGTGGACAGTCATTACACCAATGGAGAGCTGATGCTGCAGCCCAAACAAGAGGATGCCATTCGTTCCAAAGGTGCCTATCTGCAAATTTTGGACGCTTATGGTCAAGAGCTGGCTTCCTATAATAAACCTGCTATGGACGTCCCTGGCAGTTACAACATACAGGAACTGGCTTTGCGTATTCGTTACCCCAATCGATATGGAATATCGATCGCAACCTTTTACGATGATCAGAATGGCACGACCTGGATGCTCAGTATACCTGTCGATCCAACTGCTACAGGGGATAAAAATCCTTATAACTTTATTTTGACCCCAGTGGTCATCGTGCTGCTCCTCTCCGTTGTCATTTTGCTTATCCTGCTGGCCCTATGGTACGCCAATCGTTTCGGTTCTCCCATGCTGCATATGCTCCAATGGCTCCAGCGTCTGGAACAGGGACATTATGAAGAGCCCACAGGCATTGGCGGCGTACCTCGCAGCCAGCGACGAAATGGCAAATGGAAGCGGAAGTACCACGTTTATGCCGAGGTGCTTCGCTCCATGCAGGCATTATCCGCTACACTGAAACAAGACGAAGAGCTCCGTAAACAGACCGAATCTCTGCGCGAGGATTGGATTGCCGGAATAACGCATGATCTCAAGACACCGCTGTCCTCCATCCAGGGATACGCCCATATGCTTGAAGCACAGAAATATAGCTGGTCCCCGGAAGAAGTGAGGGAATTTGCGAGCATTATGCTGGACAAATCCATGTATATGGACCGACTTGTGAATGACCTTGCTATGACGTACCGATTGCGCAGCGGCGGATACCAGCCACAAGTGGAAGAAACTGACGTAAATACGCTGCTGCATGATCTCGTCCAGCGTGCAGAACGAAACCCGATATATGGAGAGGGGCGTATTGTATTCCGCCCTGCGAAAGTTCCGGTTTACGGCCATGTGCATATTCCTTCGTTTGAACGTATTGTAGATAATCTGACCGCTAATGCCCTTCTGCATAATCCAGCGGAGTCGACATTGACCGTTAGTGTGCATCCAGGTAAGCAGGCGGGTGAGTTCAGTGTTCATTTTGCCGATGATGGACAAGGAATGGACCCGGAACTGGTCTGGAGGCTGTTTGAACGATATTACCGAGGGACGGATACAGGCACATCCGATGTCGGCTCAGGCCTTGGTATGGCCGTAACAAAAGGCTTAATTGAAGCGATGAAGGGTCGTATTGAAGTACAATCGACTTCTGGTGAGGGTACTGTCATTCGATTAATATGGGATGGACAATCAGAACAGGGGTAAAAAACATTCCGCTTGACCTTTTCATTTTCAATCTATATAATCGACACTCAATAACACCTGTTCCAACATTTTGATATGGACTTGAACGATATTAAGATCAATTTAATGGATATCGATTTTGCATATTTGGCGATGACCAGAGACAAGATTCCGTTTGCGTGCTGCCCAGAGAGAGAAGGGATTGGTGAAACCTTCTTCAGCGAACGGACCGGAATTACCCCTCTGCAGCCGTGACCTCGAACATCAGCTTTTCGGTCTTCTTCCCGGATTCCGGACAAAGCTGTCAGTAGAGTTCACCGCCTGATCCCCGATAACGGATTCCAATGAGGGTTATGATGTTTCTTGCTTGCGGCGGCTGGTCGTGTTCAGGAGCATTCATAACCAAATTAGGGTGGAACCACGAGCTGAGCGCACTCGTCCCTTTTCCGGGACGGGTGTTTTTTGCGCTTCAAATTTTGAATATTGGAGAGTGGTTCACATGAATAATCCGAATAATAACAGTCAATCCAGCAACCAATCGAATGACCAACAGCAAACTCTACATCCGATTGAAATTCGCCTGCAAGGCGGAGCTGTACGTTCTTACGACGCAGGCATCACTGTAGGAGCGGTCGCCTCATCCATCAGCACAAGTCTGGGTAAACAAGCCATCGGCGGAATCGTAAATGGTAAGAATGTCGATCTCGACTGGGGACTTGAGCAAGATTGTGAACTCGTCATCGTTACTTTGGACAGCGCGGAAGGTCTGTATCGTTACCGACACAGCACAGCTCATGTACTCGCGCAGGCTCTCAAACGCATCTACGGTGCAGAACAAGTGAAGCTGGGCATCGGGCCAGTCATTGAAGATGGATTCTATTACGATGTTGATCTGGAGCATGCTCTATCGATCAGTGATTTGGCTGCCATTGAGCAAGAAATGAACAACATCATAAAAGAAAATGAAAAGATTAGCCGCCGGGTAGTTAGCCGGGAGGAAGCACTTCGCATCTTTGGAGAGATTCAGGACCCATATAAGCTTGAACTCATTCAGGATTTACCGGAGGACGCTGAGCTTTCGATTTATGACCAAGGAGAGTTCTTCGATCTATGTCGCGGCCCACATCTTCCTTCCACTGGTCGGATCAAAGCATTCAAACTGCTGAATGTGGCTGGTGCATACTGGCGCGGCAACTCGGACAATAAAATGCTGCAGCGCATCTACGGCACTGCTTTCCCAAGCAAAGCCCAATTGGATGAACATCTGCACATGCTGGAAGAAGCGAAGAAACGGGATCACCGCAAACTGGGCAAGGAGCTTGAACTGTTCATGTTCTCCGAAGAAGCACCCGGTATGCCGTTCTATCTGCCCAAAGGCATGACTGTCCGTACAGAACTGGAGCAATTCTCCCGTGAACTGCAGCTACAGGAAGGCTATCAGGAAGTTCGCACTCCCCTCATGATGAACAACCGGCTGTGGGAGCAATCGGGTCACTGGGAGCATTACAAGGACAATATGTATTTCTCGGAAGTGGACGATGCGACTTTTGCCCTGAAACCTATGAACTGCCCGGGTCACATGCTGATTTTCAAAAATACACTCCATTCCTATCGTGAGCTGCCGATTCGTATGATGGAATTCGGTCAGGTGCACCGCCATGAATTCTCAGGCGCTCTGAACGGCATGATGCGGGTGCGGACATTCTGTCAGGATGATGCCCATCTCTATGTGATGCCAGAGCAGATCGAGGAAGAGATTAATCAGGCGATTTCATTGATCGGACGTATGTACGACATCTTTGGATTTGAGTACAATATTGAGTTGTCCACTCGTCCGGAAGATTCCATGGGATCGCAAGAGCTGTGGGATCAAGCAGAAAGCGCATTGCAGAATGTACTTGATCGGCGCGGTGTGAAATACCGTATTAACGAGGGTGATGGTGCCTTTTACGGTCCGAAAATTGACTTCCACATTCTCGATGCACTGAAGCGCAGCTGGCAGTGCGGAACAATTCAGCTTGATTTCCAAATGCCCGAGAAGTTCGATCTCACTTATATTGGCGAGGATAGCCTGAAACACCGTCCTGTCGTGATCCACCGTGCCATCTATGGTTCAATTGATCGGTTCATCGGCATCCTGACTGAACATTATGCAGGTGCGTTCCCGCTCTGGCTCGCGCCCGTGCAAGTGAAGCTGCTGCCAGTGTCAGATCATTACGCAGATTATGCGCTTCAGGTTCAGAGCCAGCTGCGGGCTGCCGGTATTCGGGTAGAAACAGACTTGCGCAGTGAGAAGCTCGGCTACAAAATCCGTGAAGCTCAGATGGAAAAAGTGCCTTACTCGCTCGTACTCGGGGAAAATGAGAAAAATGCCTCATCCGCCTCTGTCCGTGCATACGGTCAGGGCGATCAAGGCATTCAGCGCATTGAAGCATTTATGGAGCTGATTCAGCAAGCTGTGAAGGCCAAAGCCTGAGCGCTTAATCAGGAATCGGCTGAAACTTAACGTTAGAGGCAGCCCGTTAATATGGAAAACGGTCGCCTCTAATTCTGTCGCAAGGATGCAGGCTCTTCTGCTTCGAACAGTCAGTAATTACAATTTCTCTTCGGGTCTAAGTCCAACTTGCTCTTCGCTCCATGTCCAGAAACGCTCAGCGGCTGCAACATCCAGCGCATGGGCTTTCAACTCCTGGTCCTTTTGTTGATAGTAGTAACGCCCGGTTACCCCGGCGACTTCAGGGCTTGTGGCGAGATAGATGGCCGTTTGTGCCCCTTCTTCAGGTGAAAGGAAAAACGGCAGCTTGCCCACCAAAGCCATAATACGAGTGCCAAAACCGGTATTACGGTCTACGCCAATACTTGTGCCCACCGCACCGGGATGAAGACAATTCACGGTGATTCGGGTATCCGCTAATTTACGGGCCAGTACACGGGTGAACAACACGTTAGCCAGCTTGGATTGGGCGTAACTTTTGATTGGATTGTAGCCTTTGTGCAGATGGGGATCTTCGAAATGGATTTTGCCGGCTTTGTAAGCACCAGACGAAACATTTACAATACGCCCCTGCTTCGCAGACTTCAAAGGTTCGATCAGGAGTAACGTCAGCAGGAAATGTCCAAGATGGTTAATACCGATCGCTTGTTCGAAACCGTCGGAGGTTTCCTGGCGCTTCAACATGACGACACCCGCATTATTAACGAGAACGTCAAGTGTGTCGTAACGCTCACGGAAGAATTGGGCAAAATGGCGAATGCTCTCCAGTGACCCCAGGTCACACAGCATCAGTTCAATCGCAGTAGAGCCGGACTGACGTAGCGCCTCCTCCAGTGCCTGCTGTCCGCGCTTCTCGCTGCGGCACGCCATAATCACGTGATACCCTTGCCTTGCAAGTTCAATGGTGGTTGCCAGACCCATGCCTGAGTTGGCTCCCGTAACAATGGCTGTTGGAATGGACATCAGGTACTTCCCTTCTGAACCAGAGGTTCTTCATATTTTGGAACACTCGTCTTCTTGTTTCTTAGCACTACTGACGTCAATATGAGATAATCAAAAGATCACATATTGGTCTTATAGGGAGGATACGTATGCTAACCAAAGAAGACTTCAAGAAACTGAAAAAAGAAGCGAAACTTGAAATTGCACTCATCGAACAGGAAGTTCAAAATCTCCAGCAAAAGACAGACTCATCCCTGTATGAAAAAGATAAACTGTGGAACGATGAAGAGATTGGTGAGCTTACCCAAAAACGGAAAGAGCGAAAATATAGTTCATGGACAATTGAATTATGCACGATTATTGAAGACCTGCTAAATCAACTATACCAGCAAACGTATCAAAAAAATTTTAATTCGATCCAGCTGATGAAAACTCCTGCATACCGTTCATTATCCAATATCGAGATCCTTCAAGCTGAATTGAAAATCCAGCATCTTTCCCTGAAATCGGGTGAAGAGAAATTGGAAGAAGAAATAGCCAAAGTGTTTCAACTAAGAAATAAACTTATTCACTCCAACTTTTCTTATGCTTCCATCTTGAGAGAACATCATGATGCAAATCAAGAGTTTGAATCCACCCTGGATACGGTGAAGAAGTATAGAAAATACTTGAAATATAATCAGCCAGAGAACTAACGAATGCATGATAACCACAACATGTAAAATGGTCCTACACAATAAAGGAGGTGCTCCGGGTTCGATCCGGAAATAAATATGAACAAACCATCCATGGATATTACGGTTCTAAATCTTCATATTGTTACACCTGCGGGTAAAAACCCGATCTATCCTGTCATGTTGCGCGATGAAGATGGTATTACGCTTGTGGATACTGGCATGATTGGCCAATTCGCCGAACTTCAGTCCGCACTGGAGCATGAAGGCGTTCAGCTATCTGATATCAAGCGCATTATTTTAACACATTCTGATATAGACCACATGGGAAACCTTAGTGCCCTGGTGAATGCTGTTCCGGAAGTAGAAATCTGGGCACATAGCGATGAAATTCCGTATATCACGGGCAAAGAGCCCATGATCAAGTTCACACCAGAACGCAAAGCGTTGCTGCCTAAACCTATAGCGGAGCTGGCGGAACAATTGATCTCACAGCGGACTGAGTTCAAAATATCCAAAGTGTTAGAGGACGGTGACATGCTGCCCCTACAAGGCGGCATCCAGGTCATTCATACACCAGGGCACACCCCAGGACATATCTGCCTGTACTTCCGGGAGCAACAATTCCTGCTCGCTGCGGATGAATTGCGTGTGGTCGACGATGAATTGGAAGGTCCTTCTCCACCTGCAACACCGGACATGCCTGAAGCACTGCGCAGCTTGAAAAGATTGCTTGGCCTGAAGCTGGAGAAGGTGCTTTGTTACCATGGTGGTGAGTTTACCGATGAGCCCAGTAAGCGCATTGCTGAACTCGCGGAAAGCGCGGACTAATTGGTATCTGCAACCTAAGCTATATTTACGTAAATATTGAAGCGAAGGGGCTGTCCCATACGTCATGAACATGGCGGGACAACCCCTTTTCTATTGTAAATGTTACAGTTTCGGCGTCAGAACGATTAATTGGTCATCTCCATCACGCGGAGATCCCCTGCCATCCCGGTTGTTCGTCAGCACATATAACTTCCCGTCTTCTCCGGCAGTCACATTACGAATACGTCCCCACTCGTTCTTAAAAATCGGCTCCACCTGCGTTACTTGTGTACCGTCTTCGGAAAGAGTAATTTTGAGCAGTTGTTCACCCCGCAGATTGGCAGCAAGCAGTGATCCGGCCCACGGACCTTCCTCAATAAAGGCTACACCTGATGGTGCCCATGTTTCATCTCCACTATGGGCAAGCGGAGCCTGATATGTGCCGTTGTCATCATCGTCTCCCTCCACCTCAGGCCAGCCATAATTCTCACCAGCTTCAATCCGGTTTATTTCATCAAAATTACGCTGACCATGCTCTGTGGCATACAGATAGCCATTGTCCGGGTTCCAAGCCAGGCCCTGTGCGTTCCGATGCCCTATACTGTACACAGGTGAATTAGGCCAAGGGTTATCTTCTGGGATCGATCCGTCGAGACCAATCCGCAATATTTTGCCACCCAAGCTATCTTCGTTCTGGGCCAGCTCCGGTTCATAGCGTTCACCTGTCGTAATATAGAGCAGATTGTCCGGGCCAATCTTGATCCGTCCTCCATTGTGATTCACCCCACCAGGAATGTCACTGAGCAGCTCCTTGTCTATGGTCGCCTTCCCATCACTCACCTTCAAGCGCAACACCCGATTGGCAATGTCACCATCACCTTCCAGATAGGAATGGTATGCATACATATAGCCGTTATCATTAAAATCCGGATCAGCAGCAAGTCCAAGCAGGCCGCCTTCCCCCTCTTCATTAAACGGAGCAGCAAATTCAATCAGAGGTTCAGATGCCAACTCTCCGCTTTCGATGACCCGAATGGTACCCGGTCGCTCTGTTACAAACATCCGTCCATCAGGCACGCTTACCAACTCCCAAGGTACATTGAGTCCTTCGACTAGCACGGAGGCTTCGTAAGGAATTACAGCATTCTCATCTGTTTCCTCTTCCCCACCACTCGCACCGTTATTACCACCTTCCGCTGTCTGGCCCTGACCTGTACCCTGTCCTTGTGATGTCTGCTGCGCTTCTGTCGCCGGGTCACCCGAAGCACAGGCCGTTAGCAACGCCAAACTGAGTAACGAAGCATATAACGGAACGCTTAGTCGATTATTCATGAGTACGTCTCCCTTCTAATGTGTTTGTTATATCGTGTAATCCTGGCTTCAAGGACCGTCCATTTCTAAAGTAAGTAAATAAGTAAGTTAAGCAAGTAAGCAAGCAAATTAGCAAACCTACGCGGTTTCGCCCTGTATTACCCTCCCCACCTGCCGCTTAAACGGGTAGTTAACGCTAATTTTCGGTCATCATGCTGCTTCCCATTTGGATTTCCCCGACATTCTTCTATAATAGAAAGAAGATATATAAATTGAACTAAATATTTACACGAGAACGGAGAGGACAGAAATAACCTGAAGAAGCGAAGTGTTCGCCTAAAAGCTGTCTGAAAGAAAGCTGCATCGGAAGCATACGCTATCCCCGGATTTTACCCCTTGAAAAAGATAATCCAAAAAAATCTGGGGATAACAGCGATCGGAAGGTTGTTCTGTCATCGGAGTGGCAAGTGTAAATATTATTTAGTTCAATTTATGTAGAACGAATGAAAGGTGGAAAACTACACTCATGAATCAAACTCCTTTATCCCGGCTGGAAGCGGGTCTGTCTACAAAAGGATTAGACGCCATGCTGATTACAGATCCGAAACATATTTACTATTTAACAGGTTTTGCGAGTAATCCGCATGAGCGTTTCCTCGGGCTTGTCCTTGCACGCGGCGAAGATCCGCTGTTGATCGTGCCTGCACTCGACGAGGAAGCTGCCGCTGCCGCTTCTTCGGTATCCAACATTGCCACACATTCCGATACGGACAATCCTTACGCCTTATTTGAGCGTTATCAAGGACGTCTGGGCCGCGTAGGTCTCGAAAAAGAATACGTGACTGTTGCACGTTATGAACAGTTGACCGCCGCTCTTGGTGCTGCCAACTTTGAAGATGTCGGTCCTCTGCTTCGCACCTTGCGTGTGAAAAAGACACCGGATGAAGTCGCTCGCATTCGCCACGCCATTCATCTGATCGAGGAGACGCTTCGCCAAGGACTGTCCCACGTTCGTACGGGCGTATCCGAAATTGAACTGGTTGCCGAAATGGAATACCAGATGAAAAAACTGGGTGCAGACGGCCCTTCCTTCGATACGATGGTGCTCACTGGACCCAAAACAGGCTTGCCGCACGGCACACCAGGTGAACGCAAATTGCAGCATGGTGATCTGTTGATGTTTGATATGGGTGTCTACGCTGGTGGGTATGCATCAGATATTACGCGTACATTTGCCTTTGGTGACATTTCACCTGAACTTAAAACCATCTATAACACCGTGCTCGCAGCAAACGAAGCTGCCATTCGTGCAGTTAAGCCAGGCGTCACCTGTGCGGATATTGACCGTGCAGCACGCCAGGTTACGGAAGAAGCCGGATACGGCGAACGCTTCTTGCACAGAGTTGGACATGGAATGGGCATTGACGTGCATGAGTATCCTTCCCTGCACGGACAGAACATGGACATTCTGGAAGAAGGTACAGTATTTACGATTGAGCCTGGCATCTATACTGGCGCAGGCGGTGTGCGTATCGAGGATGATGTACTTGTGACAGAAACTGGCGTTGAGGTGCTGACGTCCTATCCGAAAGAGCTGCAAATTCTGACGGACTAATCCTTTTTGGGATCACCATACTACCCAGCCAGCTCCTCCTAAAGAAAATATGATGCCATAACAAAAATGTCCCGCGAAACCATGAATGCATGGCTTTGCGGGACATTTTTCTTTTGTTCTTCAGATTTTGCCGTCTGCATAACAGAGAATCTAGGCTTCGTCCTTGAATTTAAAGCTGCGTGCAGCATATAGAAACGGCGTTCCTACCGCGGTCAATACAAATTTGATGACGTACGTCGTCAAGAAAATTTCAAGCCAGACGTTCCATGGATAGATGAAGGCAAACGCAATCGTGCAGAATACCAGCGTATCCGCAAACGAACTGATGATCGAGCTGCCGTTGGTACGTATCCACAACTGATTGCGCCCTGGCGCCACCTTGCGCAGCCAAGTGTACAGTCGTACGTCCAGAAACTGGCTAATGAAATAGGCTGTCAGACTTCCGAGTGCCAGACGTGGCAGCAAACCAAACAGCTTCACCATCGAATCCTGTGCAAAGTCCGTCGACGCCGGTTCAAAGAACAATACCATCTGCATCAGCACTGTCGTCATGATCAATGTGAAGAACCCGAACCATACGGCTTTACGTGCCTCACCCGGTCCATACTTCTCATTGAGCAGATCACTCGTCAGGTACATGCTAACATACATCGTATTGCCCAGCGTTAGAACGATACCCATAATATCTATCGTTTTGGTCACCTGTATATTGGCAATAACTGTTGCCACACCGATCCAGGCATAAAGACCCTTTTTACCGAACAAGCGGTAACATAAAAGAAAAAAGCCATACGTTACGAGAACAAAAAGCGCTCCCCATCCTAAATTAAACAATATAAATACACTGCCTTCCTAGTTTTGATTACGCGGGATGGTTACGAACCGCGGTTTGGCTCTGGGCCAAAACATGAATACTCTATCACATTTCCCCAAAGTTGAACAGCACTAAATAACTACAACTGGCTTCAAGTGATATTTACGGTATGCCCTAAGGATGCTAAAAAGCAAAAAGCCGCCCTCCGGATTAACCCGAAGAACGGCTGCTCTTGTATGGCTTGTGGCTGTATCTGCCATCCGCCTATTATGAATCTGAATTACACCTGAACGGCGGAATCCAGATCACGGCTTTGATCATTGAATGTATCCTGATCGTTTTCTTTCAAAATTTTGCTGGATACGAGACCTGCGGTCATCGAATCGTTCACGTTCAGCGCCGTACGGCCCATGTCGATGAGCGGTTCAACCGAGATCAGCAAGCCTGCCAAGGCTACCGGCAGGTTCATCGTGGACAACACGATCAGAGAAGCGAAGGTTGCCCCGCCGCCTACACCGGCTACGCCGAATGAACTGATCACGACTACCAGGATCAGAGTAATAATGAAATCCCAGCTCATCGGGTCAATCCCGACCGTAGGAGCAATCATGACCGCCAGCATGGCCGGATAGATCCCGGCGCAGCCGTTTTGACCAATCGTAGCACCAAAGCTTGCCGACAAGTTCGCAATCCCGTCCGAAACACCCAATCTCTTCGTTTGTGTCTCCACGTTAAGCGGAATCGCTGCCGCACTTGAACGGGAAGTAAAAGCAAAGATCAGTGTTGGCAGAACCTTTTTCACATACGTAATTGGATTGAAGCCAAACAGTGAAATAATAATCAGGTGGATGATGAACATAACGATCAACGCCACGTAGGAAGCAATGACGAATTTGATCAGCTTCAGAATCTCATCCGGGTTCGTTGTGGCGGTTACTTTCGTAATCAGCGCCAAAATCCCGTAAGGGGTCAGCCTCAGCACCAGCGTTACAATCCGCATAACCACCGCATATACCGCATTGACCATGCCGCGGAATGTTTCCGCCTGCTGTGGTTTTTTGCGATCCAATCCGAGCACTGCCACACCAATAAAGGCCGAGAAAATAACAACAGCCAGCGTGGATGTACGACGTTCTCCGGTCATGTCCGCGAATGGATTCGACGGAATGAACTCCAGTACTTGCTGTGGAATCGTCTGATCCTTCACATCAACGAGACGTTCTTCCATCTTCTGGCCTTGTGCAAGCTCTCGGTCTCCACCTTCGATCTCAATGGAAGTCAGATTGAAGCTCAAGCTCGTCACAATACTTACACTTGCGGCAATCGCTGTCGTGATGAGCAGGATTGCGATAATCGAAAGGCTCATTTTACCGAGATTTTGCTTGCCTTTCAGATTCATGATAGCCGAAATGATGGAAACCATGATCAATGGAATCACGACCATTTGTAACAAACGAACATATCCTGAACCGGCCAGATTAAACCAATCGACCGACTTGGTAATGATGTCAGAATCAGATGTGTAGATCAATTGCAGAATGACGCCGTATACGACCCCAATGCCCAAACCCGCAAACACACGCTTGGTAAAAGAAACATGTTTCTTCTGCATCCAGAACAGGACACCCAGAAGAGCGAGCATAACCACGACGTTCAAAATGATTAAAAAGGTATTCATCTGTATAAATCCTCCTCAGTGTGAGTAACCGGATATCCCGGTTTTCTACTCGCTCAAAAGCGATATCCAACAATATATCACATAACAAACTATTCTGGTAGGTATTAATTGATATTATGTAATATGCGTGTAACAAATTCATCTATTTCTGAAAAAAATACACTGAATCGTGAAAATTATTGTATTCAACCTCCGGTTAATTTTGTAATATAGGTATATCCGCTTATTCCCAAGTTTTCTCAACGTGAAAATTAGGCCTTTCTTCGTTGGTATTTAGTCTTACGATAACGGAAAAGCGATAATGTTAATGAACATGACGTGAAAGGATGATTCTATGTTTCGAAATCGCACCGTTGCCGGTAAAATCAGAGGCACGCTGTTCCTCGTACTGCTGGTTGCTTCCTTGTTGTTTAGTATCAGTTTCTATGCTGTCTCCATGAATATTATGCAGAGCTACGTGCTTCCACAGTTCGACAAGGTCCTGAGCACGTCCATTCAGGATATATACAAGAACACATCCGCTTCTAAAATTTTGCAAGTACAGAGTGGCGGAGCCGGATCTGAGGGTGCTGCACTGACTGTGGAATCCTATCTGGCTGGCAAAGCCAAAGAGCATAATTTGGACGGAGCCTACGTTGTGTCCATTCAGGATGGTAAAGCTGTCGTTGTCATCGCGAATACCTCCTCGGGCATGAAAGCCGGAGATGAAATTAAAGTAGAAACAGCAATGAATGAGGCCACTGAGAAAAAAGAAATGGAAATCAGCCAGGTTTATGCCGATTCCTTCGGTGTACATAAAGCAGCCTTTATACCGATCGCAGGAAGTAACATGATCATGGCTGTTAGCATGGATGCCCAATTCATTCAGGACAAGATTGCACAGATCTTCTGGTTGTGCCTCGGTATCACAGCATTGGTCTTTGTGCTCGGATGGCTCATCTCGACTAGCATGATCAAACGTGTAACCAAACCGATCATCAAGCTCGTTCAACATAGCAAACAGATATCACAAGGAGATTTGACTGCTGAACTTCAGATTAAAGGTAAGGATGAAATTGCACAGCTCGCTTCAAGCTTCCAGACGATGACTCATAATCTGAAAGAAATGATTAGCCGCGCCCTCTCTACATCCAATGAAGTTGTAGAAGGCTCCAATGATTTGCTCAAACGGGTAGAATCCATGTCCGGTATGGTGAAAGACTCCAGTCGTTCTGCGGAAAGTGCCGAGAAAGGCAGCGTAAGCATCGCTTCCAGCGCAGCCGAAAATGCAAGAGCCATGGAAGAAATCACACAAGGCATTATGCATATTGCTTCCTCTTCTGCCGAAGTATCGGAGCAGATCGGAGATGCTGCGAACGAAGCTGTTAACGGTAACCGACTGGCACAGGATGCCATTCAGCAAATGGAACGTGTCGGCCAGACCGCAAGCGAATCTCTGCGTTACGTCGAAACAATGAACGAGCGCTCGATCGCTATAGGGACCATCGTTCAATCCATTTTTGAAATCACGAAACAGATTAACATGCTGTCCCTCAACGCTTCCATTGAAGCAGCTCGTGCGGGAGAACATGGACGCGGATTCGCCGTTGTGGCCGGAGAAGTACGCAAACTGGCGGAGCAATCCAAGACAGCTACAGAGGAAATCTCCGATTACCTGGGTACCATCCGCGAAGATGCTGAACGTTCCGTTGATGCCATGAATCGTGTAACCCAAGAGATTGGATCAGGTACTCATGTGGTTCAACAGGCAGGCTCCGCGTTCCAGCAGCTTAACGAATTAATTCAGAACGTTAATCTGACCATTCAGACGGTATCGGCCTCTACCCAGCAAGTATCTGCTGGAGCTGAACAAGTCAGTGCTTCCGTGGAAGAAACGGCTCAGATCACGTCCAAGTCCCGTCAAAGCATGCAGGAGATTGCTTCTACAGCGGATCTCCAACTGAATGAGATGGATTCCCATTCCAGCACCGTACGTCATCTGCATGAACAAGCGGTAGAACTGCAATCCGCCATGAAGAACTTCAAAATAAACTAATCGGAATACCTTTAACCCATTATTTCCATTTTCGAATCAAACTTAACATTAGCTACTCAAATACCCCCATGCTCAGCATCGTTCCAGATTTCAGGGAACGTTGCCACGCATGGGGGTATTCTTTTGGACTGCATATTATATAAATTGAACTAATGTATATTTACACGCGCCACTCCGATGACAGAACAACCTTTCGATCGCTGTTACCCCGAGCAGTTTTTTTATTCAGGCGCCTGAACGCCTATAATCTCGTATACACGCTGCATATCCAATGAAGAACGTAATGATTCAGCTACACGGTCGAACTCCATTTCCTTGCGTTCACGTGCGCTGTACGTCTCCAGCAATGGAGAAAGCCCTTTTCCTTCACGCAGACCATTGAGCCATGAACGCCGGAACTGATCACTTTCAAACAAACCATGCAGGTATGTTCCCCACACTTTGCCGTCAATTGTGCCCCAGCCTTCATTGAAGGATTGACCTCCCGGATGGGCGATTTCGAACAAGGCCGTTACACGTTCAGGCTCAAGACACTCGGTAACACCCATATGAATCTCGTATCCATTAATCGGCAACGAGCTTGCTGCATCGCTTTCCTTGGGCAAACGAATTGGATGAAGACCGTGTACATGCCCGGAGGCTCTTACCGTTTGTTTGTTCTGCAGAAAGGTTGTCGATAGGGGCAGCCATCCCAATCCATGGGCTTCCTGTATCTGATTCGCTTCTACCGCAAATGGATCTTTGAGATGCTGACCGAGCATCTGATATCCACCACATATCCCGACAAGCTGAACATGTTCACGCTCCGTCTGGCTGGCAATCGCTTGCTCCAGTCCTGACGCACGCAGAAAAGCCAGATCTCCAATCGTGTCCTTCGTACCCGGAAGCAGAATGGCGTCAGGATGTCCCAGTTCATCAGGAGAAGTCACGTATCGCACACTCACATCCGGTTCTCGGGAAAGAGCATCAAAGTCTGTAAAGTTGGAAATACGCGGATAGCGAATTACCGCAAGGTCCAGCTCCTGCTGACCGGATTTGCCATGTCGCATGGAGTCCAGCACCACGGAGTCTTCCGCTTCAATCTGAATATCACTTATGTAAGGCAATAC
Source organism: Paenibacillus sp. FSL W7-1088 (assembly GCF_037969855.1). Classification (NCBI taxonomy): domain Bacteria; kingdom Bacillati; phylum Bacillota; class Bacilli; order Caryophanales; family Paenibacillaceae; genus Paenibacillus; species Paenibacillus sp. FSL W7-1088. The sequence goes on along the minus strand of NZ_CP150216.1, from coordinate 1,709,399 downwards.
GCCCAATACAGGTATGCCTGTCCGTTCTTCAAGCCAGTCCAACCCAGGCTGCAGCAAGGAAAGATCTCCACGAAACTTGTTGATGATGAATCCTTTTACACGCTGAACCTCATGCGGCTCCAGCAGCTCCAGTGTACCTACAATGGAGGCAAAGACGCCGCCACGATCAATATCCGAGATCAGAATAACCGGAGCATCCGCCCAGCCCGCCAGATTCATATTAACGATATCCCGATCCTTCAAATTAATCTCTGCAGGACTTCCCGCACCTTCCATCAGCACGATATCATACGTCGCGCGCAACCGATTCAGTGCATCCATGACCGTTTGTTTGGCTTCAGGCAGGAAATGCTGCCGGTAGTCCCATGCACTCATCTGTGTAAGAGGCACACCGTGCACGACAATCTGGGAATGCATATCCCGAACCGGCTTGATCAGGATCGGATTCATATCCGTTGTTGCTTCAATGCCGCATGCCTCGGCTTGCGCCCCCTGGGCTCTTCCGATTTCCTTGCCGTCTTCTGTGACGTAAGAATTCAGCGCCATGTTCTGTGATTTGAACGGAGCCGGCCTGAAGCCATCATGCTTGAATATTCGGCATAAGGCCGTTGTAATCACGCTTTTTCCCACATCCGATGCTGTCCCTTGCAGCATTAATACGGCCGCCTTTTGTTCAGACGTTTGTGCAGCAGTATCTTCCACGTTCCCTCACCCCCGCTCTCCGCGTTATATCAAAAAGAATCCCTGCAACAAACTAAGTACCGTTAGCAGTGCGGCCTCAAGCAATTCATTCATGGCTCCATACGTGTCCCCTGTAAGTCCACCCAGCCTTTCACTGATACGCCCGGCAACGAATTTGCCAATCACATAACCAGCCAGTGGCACCACAATGATCGCTGCAACAGGATATAGCCACCATGGTAACGTCCCTAGTCCATTCTCCATTGCCAGTACCTGGAACATGGCTGTATCCGGCTGGAAGATCCATACCACTGCCCATGTGATCACACCTGCCAGAAAGGTTAGTCCTACCGCAGAGCTGCGTGCACGCTGGACTTCCTTTCGTTCACCCAAACCCTTGAACAGGACAGCGAGTCCGTCGTCCTTGCGTGCATTCGGCAAGGCCGCCATGGCATACACCATGAACCATCGGCTCCAGATCATCGGCAGGATGAGCAAAGCTCCATAGTCCCAATTGCCACGTGCGATAAAGTCAGCAATTAATGACGCTTTCATCATCAGCAGCAGGACACAGGCGATCACGCCCATGGCTCCCACACGGCTATCTTTCATAATCTCCAGCATTCGCTCACGGGATCGATAACTAAGCAGCCCATCTGCCGTATCCATCCAGCCATCCAGATGAAGGCCTCCGGTTAGCCATACCCATAACGTCAAGGTTAACACCGCTGCCGGAAACGATGGAAGCAGTGCACCCGTCAGGGCTCCACCCAGCCAGACGCATAATCCGATGACCGCACCAACCAGCGGGTAATACACCACACTCTCCCGCAATAATGGCGGGACGAAATCAAGCTGCATTTTTACCGGGAAACGGGACAGAAATTGAAAAGCGGCCGCAGCCGCATGTTTTTGTTCAAGATCGCCTTTACTCATAAACGATACTCCCTGCTTTTCAGCTCAATCGCAATACCCACTGTCACCAGAAACACTTCGCGGCAAATCGCAGCAACCCGCTGATTGAGAATACCCGCCAAATCCCGATATCTTCTGCCCAGCGCATACTCCGGCACAATACCGTCCCCTACTTCATTGGTGACAAGCACGAGCAGACCCGGGTACGACTGGATGGCCGCTACCAGTGCGTCCATATGATCGTACAGCACCTGTACCGGCTCATGTTCATGCGCTAACAGCACATTGCTGAGCCACAGTGTCAGACAATCCACCAGAACGGTCGGTGCAGACGTACCTGTATAGGACTCTCCCATTCGTGTAATTAATTCAGGCAGTGCCAGCGGTTCTTCCACCGTATGCCACAGATATCCTGCTTCATCCCGCTGGCTCTGATGCAGACGTATCCGCTCGCGCATCTCGTCATCATAAGCCTGCGCCGTAGCGACATACCAAGCCTCAGAGGATCGCTGCATACAGAGACGCTCGGCAAACGAACTTTTGCCACTTCGCGCCCCGCCCGTCACAAGTACACTCATGGGGATACCTCTCCTTGAACCGATGAATCAACAGATTCTGATGGATTCTCGGTAGGTAGAGTCTCCGTCGTACCACCAGATACGCCCGCACTTGCAAATGTCGCCATCTCATTCAGAATGCGACATGACGCATCAATTAGATGAAGACTGAGCACGCCTCCGGTGCCTTCACCCAGTCGCATGTCCAGATCGAGCATAGGCTTCAGACCCAGCTCACGCAGCAACGCTGCATGTCCGCTTTCATGCGATGTGTGGGAAGCAATCATGTATTCTGTACTGAGCGGAGCAAGCTGACTCGCAATCAACGCGGCGGCACTGGAGATAAATCCATCCACGACCACAGGGCATCCGTTTGCAGCAGCAGCGAGAATCACGCCTGTCAGTCCGGCAATCTCCAGTCCGCCCACTTTGCACAGTACATCGAGTGCATCGTCTGCATCCGGAGCATTTACGCTGAGGGCTTGGCTGACCACTGCGGCTTTGCGCTGCAATCCGGCATCATCCACACCTGTTCCCCGACCAACCGCTGAAGCAGGTGCTGTTCCGGTTAATGCACACATCACCGCTGCGCTAGCGGTTGTATTGCCGATCCCCATCTCTCCGGTCACAAACAACTGCGTTCCCTTCGCTACCTCGGTGGAAACCACTTCAGCTCCTGCAAGAATGGCCTGAATAGCTTCATCCCGGGTCATTGCAGCACCCTTCGCCATGTTGGCTGTTCCTTTGCGGACTTTGCGGGAGACCAGGTCCGGATGATCCAGATCGGCATTCACGCCGATATCCACACAGATCACATGAGCTCCAGCGTGGCGTGCAAGCACATTGACAGCCGCTCCCCCTGTTAGGAAATTCAGGACCATCTGCGGCGTTACCTCAGCAGGAAAAGCACTAATCCCTTCTTCAACCACCCCATGATCCGCAGCCATAACGATAACAGCTCTTCGATCAAAGCAAGGCCGAGTCTCACCGGTGATCCCCGCCAGACGAATAACCAGCTGTTCAAGCTTGCCCAGACTGCCGGGTGGCTTGGTCAATGCATCCACATGTGCGGAGGCCTCAGCTGCAACTGCCTCATGTGGACCCACGATCCGACCCATTAACTGTTCCAACACCTGTTCATTATTCATGCAGCCAGCACTTCCTTTATCAAAATATGGGGTCTCCCCCGATTCATTCATTTCTTCTCTCGTCTTAGCAACAGCTGTGGCAATCCATTGTCCGGATGATTCACCATGGCCGGACTCACCCGGAAGATCTCCCGAATGTTCTCTTCCGTCATCAGCGAATGGGGTGTGCCACTGCCTACACAAGTCCCTTCACGCAGCGCCAGAATATGATCACAAAATTGCGCGGCCAGGTTCAAATCATGCAGCACCGCCACAATCGTAATATGAGTTTTTTGACGCCACGCCGATAATAACTCCATGAATTGCAATTGATATTTGATATCGAGAAAGGTGGTTGGCTCGTCCAGCAATAATAGCCTGGGTTCCTGAGCCATGACTTTGGCAAGCGCAACCCGCTGCCGTTGACCGCCACTCAGTGCATCCAAAGGTCGTTCGGCCATGTCACTCAGACCCAACTCCTCTAACACCTTATCAACTATCGCTGCTCCATCCGACGGTTCTTTGCCAAGCCAGTTCTGGTAAGGATAACGTCCCATCTCGACAACATCCCTTACGGGATAAGAGATGGCCGGCAGTCCATCCTGCTGCAAGACAGCAATCATGCGCGACAGATCTTTGCGGGTGTACGAGGAAATGTCGCGTCCATCAATCTGTATGCTGCCAGCGTTCGGCTGTTCGGTTCCGGCAAGTAGCTGAAGCAGGGTCGATTTTCCACTGCCGTTTGGACCAACAACGCCCCACCATTCACCCTCTGTGACTTGCCAGTCCACCGCATGCAGAGCCCGATGGTTACCATACATTTTACCAGCTTTCGTGACTTCAATCATCGGTCGACTCTCGGTAGGGTCTCTTTTCATGAATGTACTCATGGCATCATCCCCTTCCGCAGCTTTTTGTTCCGATGCAGCAGATACGCAAAGAATGGCGCTCCAACAAAAGCTGTAACTACACCCAGCGGAATTTCGGTTGGGGCCAGCAATGAGCGTGCAATCGTATCTGCCCAGACCATGAAGATGGCTCCCCCAATCGCGGACAAAGGCACCAACAACCGATAATCAGGTCCGACAATGAGCCGAAGAATATGCGGAATGACCAACCCAACGAAGCCGATCACGCCGGATACAGAGACAGCGCCTGCCGTAACCAGCGTACCCACAGCTAACACCGACAGTTTCAATCTATCCACCTGAACCCCGATATGCGCGGCTTGTCGTTCCCCCAAGGCAAGCACATTCAACGAACGCGCACGGCTCCAGAGGAAAATCAGCCCCAGCACAAAATACGGGAAAAGGATGGCCGTATACGACCACCCACGCAGTGCCAGACTTCCCATCGTCCAATATATAATTTCATTGATTGTCTGCTTCGACATGGTCGACAGGAAGGAGACTACTGCTCCCAGGAAACTCTGCATGACGACGCCAGCCAGAACCAGGCTGTGTGTCGGTATTTTGCGTCCCTCACGAGCGAGGGCCAGCACAAACCACAATGTGACTACTCCCGTCAGAAACGCGACCAGTGGCAGAGTCCAGATCCCAATCAGTGCATACTGCAATCCGAAAAAAATCAGAAAAGCCGCACCTACCGATGCACCGGACGATACGCCCAGGGTAAACGGATCAGCCAGAGGGTTACGAAGAACCCCCTGGAATCCAGTTCCGGCAATCGCCAGCGATGCACCTACAAGCACGGCAAGCAGTACACGTGGGAATCTGACCTTCCATATGATCTGTTCTGCTGCTGTATTCCAGTCAGGAACAATCCAGTCGCCCAGCCAGGGAATGCGATGAAGCAAGATGCCCGCAATGTCCAAGGCAGGCAGGGCAACCGAACCGATGCCCGTGCAGATGAGCACGGTTAACACAAGCAGCACAATTCCGGCCGTTCCGTACACTGCCAGCTTTTTACTCATTTGAACAGATCAGGGTAGATCGCTTTGGCTACTTCTTTCAGACCTTGGGTTACCCGTGGTCCCGGACGGCTCAACAGGTTGGCATCCAGACCGATGACTGCATCGTTTTTCACAGCCGTAATTTGATCCCACCCGCTGCGTGCTTTAATGATTTGATCCAATGTTTTGTTATCTTCCACTACATCGTTCGCATACAGAATGACGTCCGGATTGGAAGCAATAATGTTCTCTTCATTAATCTGGTTCCAGCCAGTCAAGTCGGATGCTACGTTGTTTCCTCCGGCCAGTGTAATCAATTCATCCATGAATTCACCTTTACCTACAGTCCAGCCTGGGGAGAATTCAACATATACTTTTTTCTTCTCTTCCGGTTTAACTGCCTTCACAGCTTCAGTTACATCAGCCACATCTTTTTTCATCTGGGTGATGATCTCCTGTGCTTTTTCCTGATGATCCGTGATTTTACCAAAAGTTTCAATGTTGTTTATTACATCATCCACTGATTTAGGATCTGTTTTGAAAATCGTAATGCCCAGATCGCGCAGTTTCTTCACCGACTCTTTGCTCATTGAGATACCTGTAAATACGATATCTGCTTCAGCCGCAATGATCGACTCTTCATTAGGCTTTGATACTCCGCCCATTTTCGGTTTTGTTGTTGCTGCTTCCGGATAATCGTCATAGTCGGATACCCCTACGATCTGCTCGTCCAATCCGAGTGCGAACAGGGATTCCGTTTCAGCCGGAGATACGGATACGATTTTGGCTGGTGCTTTGTCAAACGTAAACGATTCACCCGTAGCATCTGTAACCGTGAGTGGATATTGTGTTTTGAGATCTGTCTGCGCCTGTTCCTGGGATTGCTCCTGTGCAGGTTGTGAGGTTCCTGTACCCTCGTTCGTTGTTGTTGTACCACAACCGGCCAACGTCAGTGCCAGCATCGCTGCGCTCAGCAGTGACGCTACGCCTTTCCATGTCTTGAAATTCATTGTGTTCATTCTCCCCTTCTCTATCCATTCTAGTGAGTAGTGCTCCTGTCCCAATTCCGCTTGAATTTGTGTTCCGAAAAAATAAAATCCCCAATCCTTGGTCAGGATCAGGGATGACGTCTCGCATGTGGCGATCTGCGCATGGTCAGCTTGGCGCTGTTTATGCACAGAGAACTGCCCGAAACGCTGTCCTTTCCTCGAAGGAACACCGGTTTATACGTCCAGGGCAGGTAACCTGACTTACAGGAATTCATCCTGATTTACAGTGGCGGGACCGTGCCGGATTTACACCGGCTTCCCTATTTCACCCGTATGCCGTTCATCGCCTCATATAAAAGCATGAAACATACTGCATGCACGCGGGACCCTTGGTCGCTAATATTGTTTAACCATTCAAGTGAGCATCCTGCATCCTTGGTAGAGCTTGTTGCGCCTCCATCGATGATGCACTTGCTAAGTCACACTTCTGTTGTGATTATAGGTTATATTGTACATCCTTACAACCCGATTTACGGAAAAGTCAATCTGGTTCCAACCCAGCTCTCCCCATCGCCATCCAGCCGGATTTTGATCGCTTGTCCTGGTATTACCTGCGTATCCCAAAATCCTTGATCTGGAATGAGACGTGATATCATATAACGAATAACACCGCCATGCGTAATTACGGCTACCTTTGGCACGTTTATGCTGCGAGAGTGCAGTATTGGTGAAAAGGACATCAGACTCTCTTCTATAAATGAATCAATTCGCGCAGCAAATGCTGTCCAAGGCTCGCCATTCGGTGGCGTTACCTCTTTAGGCGCATCGATCCAGTCTCGGTACTGCGGATTATCCTTGAGCTGGTCATAGGTCAACCCCTCCCACTGACCAAAGTTGATCTCCCTTAGTCGGGGATCAAGCTTGGCCTGTCCCGCTTGGGACGGCGCAATGTGTGTTAGTGTCTGCTGACAACGCAGCAGATCACTGCAATACAGGGCTTCGCAGGTGATATTGCTGAACTCTTCGCGCAGCGAAGATAGCTCCTGCTCTGCTCCGGGCAGCAGTCCGATGTCGGTATGCCCAAGATACCTTTTTTCCAAGTTCCACGCCGTTGTACCATGACGTATCAAAATAATCTCACGGCTTTGCATGCCACTAGGTCCAGCTTCTATCTCCATAACAGTGCACCTCCAGCAGACCATATCCCTAAGGTGACCAACCAACATACTAAAACAAAAGAACCTGCCGACCAGAACATAAGCCGAGTTGTTTGTACGATATCTTCTGCTTCCATCCGTCTTGTAGGCTCGCCCATATATGCGCGAAATGAAGCCACGCCGTGATATACGTTATGCCCGCCAAGTCTTATGCCCAGCGCTCCGGCCACCGCTGACTCGGGAAAACCGCTATTCGGGCTTGGGTGCAGTCGTGCATCCCGGGACACCATGCGTGCAGCCCCTCTGGCATCCATCTTCATGAACCAGGCTCCTATAATCAACAGCAAGGCGGTAAGCCGCGCGGGAATCCAATTGGCCCAATCATCCAGACGGGCAGACGCCCAGCCGAGATGCAGATATTTTTCATTTTTATAACCTACCATGGAGTCCAGTGTATTCACCGCCCGATAGGCCATGGCAAGTGGTGCTCCACCAATCAGGGCATAGAACAGTGGAGAGACGATGGCATCCACGATATTTTCCGCCACAGTCTCCACCGTTCCCCGTACAATCTCCTGTTCATCCAGATGAGCCGTATCACGTCCTACAATCATACCCAGTGAACGTCTCGCCGCAGGCCAGTCCTGTTGAATCAGATGGCGGTAAACTTCCATGCCTGCATCCTTCAAACCTTTTGAGGCGATGGTGGTTGCGATTAGCACCACTTCTGCCACAACCGCAACAGCGGGATGAATAAGACCCAACACATAGATTAATCCCCAAGTCAGTGCAAAAGAACCGCCTGCAATCAAAAGGGGAAATAAAACGCCAGCTCTTTGGAGAGCCTGATTTGAATCCACCCGCGACCTTATCGCCCGCTCCAGTGCAGAGATGGCCTTTCCCATGCCAATCACCGGATGGGGAATCCAGCGCGGATCTCCGATGCAGCGATCCAATATGTATGCTCCTATAATAATCCAGGCTCCAGCCATTCCCGTCCAGATCGGCCAGGAAGCACATTGATGCAGCAGAGACGTCATTGCTTGTTATTCCTCTCTTTCCACTCCTGCGCAGCTTGCAGGCTTTCCGTTATCGTGTCATACACCAGCCTGCCGATCACTGCACCCAAGACCGTAGCCGTCCCGGCATAACTGATGAGCGGTTTATTTACTCCATCCTGGCTTACCGCGAGTACGATGGCATCCGTTGTTGTTCCGGTTGCAGGCAGACCATTCTCTGAATCCATCACACCGAAATCAGCTAACGCAGCGGCTTTCGCCTCTACCGCAGTCTGAATGGCATTCACCATCGCTCCAGCAGTCATACACCCATTCATCCACAACATGATATTGATCGTACCGGGAGTATAGGTTGAAGACGAAACTTTCCCAATTTTCTGGGAAACCGTCCCATTGCTCATCTCATTCCCCGCAGCATCGAACACGGTTCTTGCAGAACCTGCCCGTGCAGCATTCGATACCCCTGCTGTAGTGCAGCAAAGCAATCCGAATTCATCACTTTCGTATTCCTGAATCGCTGTGTGCTCCAATCGAACCGCAGTCAGAAGACCGGCACATTGATCCTGCTGCTCCTGCCATTCACTCAACAGCTCGGCAATATCACGTGGTGGATCGTCACAGCGATAATGTCTGTCCACATAGGTGTTGAATATGCGATCTAGTTCAATCATGCCGCCCCCATACACGGCACTGGAAAGTGCTGTTACAACAGAGGGACTGGACGCTTTAATATGCCGCTCATGTGCGGAGATGTATAATCCAGGCCACACAGAAGATCTGTATTCGTTCTGTTCCTTTTGTACATGGGAGTAATAATTATAGAATGGCAGTGCCATCGCTTTGTCCCCCTGCCTCTAACCCGGTTGTCGGATTAGGCGTAATTACATTTCCTATTGTTTCCAGCAAACGTCCATTAGCCTCCGCGTCCTTGACCGCAAAACGTACATGTCGTTCCCCAAGTCCGGGATACATCGCGCAGCTTCGGATCAGTATTCCCCGTTCTCCGAGAGCAGCCTGCATGGATGACGCTGTCCACGGTTCTGGAAGAGCTGCCAATATAAAATTTGCTTCCCCTCGTGTAACCTCACACCCCAACGCTTCCAGACCTTCCGTTAATCTCTTTCGTTCGTGTGACACCAGTGCCAATGTCTCCTGTTCAAAATTTTCCCCACTGCGCAGACAGGCTTCTCCTGCGATCAGTGCAAGCCCGTTCACACTCCAGGTGACCTGTTTCTCTGTCATGGCGCGAATCAGTTCAGGACGCCCCATCGCGTAACCCAGACGCAGGCCTGGAATCGCATAAAACTTGGTCATCGAACGAATGATGATCACTTGCGGATACTCTTTCAAGCTGGGCGCAAGTGATTGCCGCTGTGATTCAGGAATAAAATCGATAAATGCCTCATCGACAACCAATATTGTGCCTGTTGTCTCTGCTTTACGAGCAAGCCGTTGCAGAACTTCGACCGGATACTGTACCCCATTGGGGTTGTTGGGCTGTCCAAGGAAAAGCAGGTCCACCCGCTCTATCAGCTTCTCAATATCTTCCGGTTCTGCTCGCCAGTCCAGTTCTTCCCGTCCTTGAACATGGTGGACTTCTGCTCCAAATTGTCTGGACAAAGCACTGTACTCTGAAAAACCGGGCTCTACCGTACCGACTCTGCGCGGCGCGAGTCCAATTAAGATTAGAGCCATATTTTCCGCCGCCCCATTGCCAACAGATATGTGATCCGGGGTTAAACCCAGCCGGTCACTAAGCAACATTTTGAACGCCCGATGGCCCGGATCAGGGTAACGAAGTACCGTATGTAATCCTTGTTTCAGAGACTCCAGCACTTCCCGAGGTGGACCCAGAGGATTAATATTTGCGCTAAAATCGAGGAAATCTGCAGGATTCCCTCCAAAACGTACAGCGGCCGTCTCCACATCACCGCCATGTCCAAAAACTTCAATTAAACCGGTCATCCTATCCGTCATCCTTTCTGCATGTCCTTTTTATTATGGATGTCGTGGCAGGCAGGGGTCAATCCTGATTTGGCTATTTAAGCCCTTTGCGGCTTCAATTTCTTTGTGTCCTTTCGACAATTCGTTTACAATAGAGAAGGAATTTCGATTCCGCAAAGCATCACTATATAAGGGATATACATCCCTCACATACATTAATGGAGGAATGACCATGCTGTTTGTTGATAACCAGGGCATTACAGATCCTTCTGTAAACCTCGCCATTGAGGAATACATTCTGAAGCATCTGCCGATGGATGACAGTTACTTGCTGTTTTACATCAACCGCCCGTCCATTATTATCGGAAAACACCAGAACACCATTGAAGAGATCAACATTGAGTATGTTCAGGATAACGGTGTGCAAGTCGTACGTCGTCTTTCGGGAGGCGGAGCCGTTTATCACGATCTGGGCAACCTCAATTTCAGTTTTATTACCAAGGATGACGGACAATCCTTCCATAACTTCCGCAAATTCACGCAACCTGTGGTGGAAGCCCTGCAAGAGCTTGGGGTCAATGCCGAACTGACGGGACGCAACGATCTGCAAGTCGGAGAGAAGAAAATTTCGGGCAATGCCCAATTCTCTACGCGTGGCCGCATGTTCAGTCACGGCACATTGATGTTTAATTTGAACCTCGAACACGTCCAGGCTTCACTCAACGTGAATCCGGAGAAGTTCAAATCCAAGAGCACCAAATCCGTACGCAGTCGTGTAGCGAATATTCGTGATCTAATCGACAGCAATTTGACCATTGAACAATTCCGGGACGAGCTGCTGCGTCACATTTTCCGCATGGAGCCACAAGATGTTCCTCAATATGAACTCACAGAGAAAGACTGGGACAAGATCAACGAAATCTCTGCTGAGCGTTATAACAATTGGGACTGGAACTACGGGCTTTCCCCGGAAAGCAATGTGAAGCATACACGTAAATTCCCTGTCGGCATCATCGATCTGCGCATGAATATCAAGGATGGACGGATTGAAGATATCAAAATCTTTGGTGATTTCTTCGGCGTAGGTGATGTAGCGGATATCGAAGATATGCTGCGTGGCAAGCGTTACGAGGAATCTGAGGTGCGTACTGCACTTGAGGGTCTGGATGTAAAACATTACTTCGGTAACCTGGAGCTGGAGGACTTTATTGGCCTCATCTTCCTGGAAGAGTAAGCAATTTAGATGTATATAGATGTTTTGAACTAACTATGATCACTGAAACGGAGAGGACAGAAAAAACCTGTAAAAGCGAAGCGTTCACCTTTATCACCGGATTTCCCCCTTATAAGAGGGATCAAAAAATCTGGGGATAACAGTGATTGGAAGGTTATTCTGTCATCGTAGTGCTTGTGTGAGTTTATTTAGTTCAATTAAATAGATACAGATAAAAAAGGAGAGAAACACAGATGACCTACAAATTAATCGCAATTGACATTGACGACACACTGATCAACGATAACAAGGAAGTAACGCCTGCAACACAGACTGCCCTGGAACAAGCGGTTGCTCATGGTGTCGTTGTAACACTGGCAACCGGACGTGCTTATGCTTCTGCCCAAGCACTCGCTCGTCAAACGAAGCTGAACGTGCCCATCATTACGTATCAAGGCGCTTTGGTGAAAAACTTGCTGGACGAAAAAGTACTCTACGAGCGCTACGTTCCACAGGACGCTTCCCGCAAATTGTACGACTACTGCCTGGAGCATAATCTGCATCTGCAAACGTACATTGACGACAAGCTGTATGCCCGTGAAGAAAACGACAAGCTGCGTGACTACGCTAAACTGAATGGTACTCAGTACCACATCGAACCAGATTTCATCAAAGTGATTGAGCAAAAAACACCGAAACTGCTCATCATTGATGAGCCAGATTACCTCGATGAGGTTGCCATTGCCCTGCGCGAACTGCTCGGACCTGAAGTACACATTACCAAGTCCAAGCCATACTTCCTTGAGATCATGCACCGCGAGGGAACGAAAGGCCATGCGCTCACCTTCCTGGCAGATCACTTCGGTCACCAATTGAGCGAATGCATTGCCATCGGGGATTCCTGGAATGACCATGAAATGCTGGAAGTCGCTGGTTTGGGTGTAGCGATGGGGAATGCGATCCCTGCTCTGAAAGAGCTGGCAGATTACATTACCGCGAGCAATAACGAAGACGGCGTGAAGCAGGTTATTGAGAAGTTTGTGCTGAACGCGGAGTAAGAATTTCAGCAAAGCATTTTACTTTTATACATGTATTATGGACAATACAAAAAAACAGCCCTGTCAGCGATAGCTCGCTGTGCAGGGCTGTTCTTTTAGCTTTGACTATGTATGTTCCTTCGCATACAGCTTACTTTCTTGTTCTCACCGGCATACATCTGGAATCGACAAACGCTCCTTCCTGTGGCTACAAACGCTGGAAAGAGGCACTGTGTTCTGCCCTACCGTTGGTTTCCGAACTGCTGTATCTTGCCATCACTCCAAGAAATACGAGTGGCTCGCTATTCTATCGGCCGCCCAATTAAAGCTTTCCGATATTCTTTGGCGAAAAGTCCAAACTCCAAATTTTCGTCTTCTCTTCTGCGATTTGCAGCTCGAATTTGGCCATCAGCTTGATTAATGCCTCATAGAATCGATCTTCACAACTAGGCTTGGTCGCACCGAAAGTTGAGTTAAGCACATTAATTCACCGTCTTAATCTCCAGGCCGTGACCGTGACATTTAAAGTTATAGTTGGGGTTTTTCATAACTTCTTCTTTCTGAAGTTCATACATGGCTAGTTTATAGTTTATTTCTTCCAAGTGTCTTTGACTTTCCTCCATTTTCTTCTGAACTTCCAATTTATGCTGCATCAACATTTCTTCTCTTTGCAAATAAGTGCTATTTCCCAATTCATACAATTCCTTGTAATCCTTGATTTTTGAAAGAGGCATCCCTGTCTCTTTGAGACAACGAATAAAAGAAATCCAATCTATTTGTTGTTGGTTATACACTCTACGACCTTTTTCGTCACGAGATATATTCGGCAATATCCCCTGCTCTTCATAAAATCGAAGTGTCTTTGCAGATACATTTAAATTCTCCACTACATATGTCATTGAATACAACATCTATTCGTCCCACCTTTAGTTACAGTTACTGTAACTAAATATATATCATAAAGAGAATGACAACACAACAATTCTGTATATAATCATATAAAAATAAGTCCTTTACTTAACGTAACAGTAACCAATTACACTGAAATAGAAAAGAAAATATGATAGCGAGGTTATAAGAAATGAATCAAAAATATAATAGGTTATTTGAATCCTTCACATTCAGAAGTGGAATAACAATGAAGAATAGAATGGTTATGGCACCTATGACAACCTGGTCAAGTAATGACGATCTTACCATTTCGGATGACGAAGTAAAGTATTACAAACAAAGAGTGAATGGAGTAGGACTCGTCATTACAGGGTGTACTCATGTCACACCGAATGGACAGGGTTTTACGAATGAATTCGCCGGATACAATGATGAATTTACTCCAAGTTTACGAAAACTAGCTGAAGCAGCCAAAAGTGGAGGCTCTCCTGCGATCCTACAGATTTTTCATGCTGGCAATAAAGCTTTGCCCGAATTGGATGCAGTTAGTGCGAGTGCATTGCAACCCGAAATTACTAATTTAGGTTCAACTCCAGAAACAAGAGAACTATCACATGAGGAGATTTTGTCGATTGTACGTGCTTTTGGAGATACAACAAGACGAGCGATTGAAGCCGGATTTGATGGCGTCGAAATTCATGGCGCACATGGATTTTTAATTCAGAATTTTTGGTCGCCAGCGACAAATCAACGGACGGACCAATGGGGAGGATCACTTGAAAATCGCTTGCGTTTTCCATTGGCGATTATTAACGAAATCAAAAATGTCATTGAAAAACATGCTGCAAAACCATTTATGATTGGTTTCCGCCTTTCCCCTGAAGAATCCCACAAAGTGGACGGATTACGTATGAAAGACACGTATGAATTAATTGATTTCCTTGTTGAACAGGATCTAGATTATATTCATGCTTCATTAGATAATGTTTCTTCAAAACCAGTAGATAGTCAAGATGAAAAAACACGGCTTGAATTAATTATTGAAAGAGCAAACGGTAAGGTACCTGTGATGGCTGCTGGTTCAATACTAACACCGGATGATGCTCTTCAAGCTGCGGAATTAGGATTGCCGCTAGTCGCCATTGGGCATGCGTTAATTATGGATCCTAACTGGGTTGAAAAGGTCGCAAATGGACGTGAAGCCGAGATAGATTCTGAATTGAACGTTTCGAAATTCGACCAGCTTACTATTCCAGAAAAACTTTGGAATGTAATTCAAGCAATGCCAGGTTGGTTTAATGTTAGTAAATAAAGAGTAGTCTTAAAGGCTACTCAGATTGATCAGAAACCCAGGTCTTGAATGAGACTTCGGGTTTCTGATCCTGATTTTAAGGTGCTCCATCTGTAGTTCGCTTGGTTAAAGAGAACTTGTTGGTTACTTGTCGAGAGACAAGAACCTGATCCGATTATCGATTAGACATGTATCTAACCAATTCTCCAACGACTATTTCATTGAGCTATACCAGCAAATAGCTTGTCAACATTTCCGGCAAAACAACTCGGGCCTGTAATATTTATTAATATGCATGGCATATAACCAATGAACTGGCTTATTCGAGCATGCTACCAATGCCACTTTATGAGGTTTTCCTTCAGCTCTTTTGCGTTCGTCCAGATCTTTCATTGAGTGTTGCGAGATCGGCTGAATGATGTAATAGAGATTCTAATATTACAGCAAATCAAGTTAAACGTTTATTTTATTAGTCGTCTGTGTCGCGTATGAATCAAAACCACTTGGTCACTAGCTTCGTGTCTTCATTTAATACTATTAAAATCAAGGAGTGGACCTTTTATGGCAACTGTACTGTACATTACTGCACATCCTATGAAAGAGGATACCTACAGTTTATCGGTCGGCAAACAGTTTATTGAAACCTACCGGGCGTTTAACCCTGAGGATGAAGTAATACATTTGGATCTATACCGCATGGATCTTCCGAGAATTGATGCTGATATTCTAAGCCATTGGGGACAACCACTAAGTGGACCAACTTTTGAAGCATTACACGAAGAGACCAAACAAAAAGCAGTACGGATGCGTGAGATACTGGAACAGTTCATGGATGCGGATAAAATTATTATAGTAAACCCTGTATGGAATTACTCTTTTCCTTCTGTACTGAAAGACTACATTGATGCAGTTACGATTATAGGTGGAACTATTAAGCGAGCAGACAATGGGCTCCGCGGTTTGTCCGGACTGATTGGAACTCAGCAAGGGAAAAAAGTAATGCACATTCAAGCTTCAGGAACAGTTCTTTCACACGGAACGTTTGAAAATGTTGAATACAGTCACAGTTATATCCATTCTGTTATGAAATTACAGGGGATTGACGACGTTCAGGCTATTTTTATTGAAGGGATCAGTGAGGGGCCAGATCAAGCAAAAAGAATTAAGGAGCAAGCAATTCGCAAAGCAATATTGGCAGCAGGAACATTTTAATTTTACAGTTAAATAAGGGAAATCAATACCTTAAAAGTTTTACAAAACAAATAACGCGTAAGCGTTTATTACAGCATTACTTTGGGTTATCCCGATCGACTTAGAACGAAAATGCTCAGTTGTTTTCCGGGGCATATAAATTGCCTGTATTTAATCGTCCTCTATATTGCTGGATCACTAGCAGAGAACCTGTCTTGGAGATTCGTATTTTGGCTGGTACCGCCTTTCATTGGTTTGGCTGTCCTGCTAACGCTTCCCGCTTTTCATTTTCTTTAATACCTATCTCATTCACACTCTTTACCTAGCCTGAACGAAAAAATCCCAGATTACGACATCTTGCGATGACGTAGCCTGAGATATTTAATAAAAGGATCGCAGAACCAATCCAGCCACGAGTCTCCGAAACAGCTTCAAAATAACGTCCCCACGTATAAGAGACCAGACTGCTACGGTTGGGATGTATATAACGATCGCAATATGAATAGCACCATACAGTATAATGCCTGCAAACAGTAATATCGCCCCAAGTCTCTGCCTGTTCAGTATGGTCTTCGCCCATTCCTGCGCTGAATTACGCTTCGCCTATTTTACCACAGGTTTGGATGCTTGAACCATCCGATTAGAACGACTTCTTTTACCAAGCCACCCCATCACCTTCTCATTCATCGCCAGTAAACCTGAAACGATCAGCGCAACGCCCAACCAGGTAATCCAGCTTACATGCTCATTGTAGAGAACCGCCCCAAGCCCAACCGCAATCGGAGGGGAAATGTATAACCAGGTCGCCGGGAATAACGGGTTGGTACGAGACATGATCCAGTAGAACAAGCTGTGCCCCACCATCGAACCAATGACCGTCAGATAGATCAGAGATGATATTGCGGGCATCCAATCCAGTCCAGTTGTGCTCCACGATTCCGTCACCGCCGAAAGCGCAGATAACAGCAACCCTCCGTACATCATTTGCACCGCATTGATTGCTACCGGATTAGCCTCCTTAAACTGATTAATGACTTTTTTGGAGTACAACGCGCCTGCCGAATAACAGACTTCACCCACCAATACCGCAATACAGCCCCATAGCCACAGGGAGTTACCACCAATCGATACACCCGGCAATACAACAAGGATAACCCCTGCAAAACCGATCAGGCAGCCCGCAATCATGCGTGCAGACGTTTTTTGACGCAACAACGCTGTCTGCATCACCATAATCATCAGTGGACCTGTTGCTGACAGAATTGCACCAACACCCGAGCTCACATATTGTTCAGCCCAATATAAGGTCGCAAAGGTCCCGAACGTCAATCCGGCCCCG
The DNA here is from genome assembly GCF_037969855.1 of Paenibacillus sp. FSL W7-1088. Taxonomy (NCBI): domain Bacteria; kingdom Bacillati; phylum Bacillota; class Bacilli; order Caryophanales; family Paenibacillaceae; genus Paenibacillus; species Paenibacillus sp. FSL W7-1088. Next base: position 1,692,136 of record NZ_CP150216.1, on the reverse strand, counting down.
GTCAAGAGCATCTCTTTACGCCATAATAAAGACAGGTTCACTTTCCCTTTCATCCACATCCATGCAAACATTAGAGCACCTGCAATGATAAAGCGCAGTCCGGCCGATAGAAAAGGCGGCATGCCTGCCTCCACGCCAATTTTAATCGCTAGAAACGTTGTTCCAAAAATAAGACACATTACGGTAAATGCTACTGCAACCATGCTAGCCCCTCCTTCATCTGTTCTCCATCATATAGCACTGTCTACAGAACAGAATGAATAAAACAGAACAGTTAGTTCCCTTTTGCTGTTACAATGGAGTTCAAAAGGAGCGTGAGCCGGGTGGGTAAAACCATGTTGATGACAGATAACAGCCTGAAACTATATGAGCAAGTGGTACATTATCTGGTTGTGCGGATCGAAGCCGGAGAGTGGAAAGAGCATGAGAAGCTGCCGTCCGTGCGGAGCCTGTCCGAGCTGCTCGGTGTACATCGCCTCACTGTTTTTAAGGCATATCAGGAATTAAAAGAACGGGGGAACGTTTACGTCAAGGATAAGTCCGGTTATTATGTCAGTCCTGCTGACCCTTCTCCCGTGACAGATCAGGCCGATGACCCGGCCGTGTCTGCCTGGCTGCATTGGGATTCACTTGCCCGCGTGCAATCCCTTGAGGCGGAATACCAATTTTCCAAATCATTGATTGACCCCGCCCTGCTGCCCAACCGCTATTGGGGAGAACTGATGCGGGATTTGCTAGATTTATATCCCCGTCTGCTTGGGACGTATTCCACGATTCAAGGAGATCTGGAGCTGCGTAGTGCCTTGGCAAGCCATCTGACGACGAGGGAACGTTTCTACATCTCGTCTGATGAAGTGCTGATCACTTCTGGTGCACAGCAGGCCATTGATGTGATCTCCCGCAGTCTCGTCAGACCCGGTGACCGTGTGCTCATGGAGAGGCCAACGTATGGCCCTGCGATGGAAATTTTCCGCAAACAGGGTGCCAAGTTGATTTTTACGGATATTCATCGTGATGGCTACGATCTGGAACAGATTGAACGCCTGATGAAGCAGGAAAAGCCAAGAGTATTTTATATGACGCCAACCTTCCAAAATCCTACGGGCATCAATATTCCGACCGAGCAGCGCAAACAACTGCCTGAACTGGCGGAACAGTACGGATGTTTCCTGGTGGAAGACGACAGCACCTATGATATCTATTTCAAGGAAAAACCTCCTGCGCCGATCTTCACATACGATACTACAGGGCATACACTCTATATTCGCAGCTATAGCAAATATGTCGTGCCGGGTCTGCGAATTGCCGCAATTATGTGCCGTCCCCGGTTTATGCCAGGATTACAGGCCGTAAAAGCACTGACAGATAACGGATCACCTCTGCTGAACCAGAAGCTGTTCCTCCGTTATTTCCAGTCCCCACGCATGCACCAGCACTTGTCCAAGCTGCGTACCGCCATTCAACTGCGGATGGAAGTAATGGAACAATGCCTTCAACAAACCAATTGGACATGGACTCGTCCTGAGGGTGGACTTAATATCTGGGCAGAGCTTCCGGAAGGTGTAGATACGGGGCGCTTGCTTCACCGATGCATGGAGCATTCCGTCGCTTTTGTGCCGGGAACGGTATTCGATCCTTCCGATGCGAATGCCAGTCGCAAGCTGCGTCTCTCCTTCTCCTATGCTCACGAGCAGCAAATCCGGGAAGGCATGAGCAGACTGATTGCGTTGGCTGAAAATACGTGATGATACGTTTGCAAAATCTGCATTTGCAGATTAACGACAGCTTGTCTGGCAGGTCACAAATTTTAAATCTTCTGTAACACAAAAAGTCGCCGTTTGGCGACTTTACTTTTTGGGCTGCTGTTCTGCTGTTCTCGACTGACAAAGTAAGTTAGAAAGTTTTTTTATTGAAATCCTTCTTCATTCATCCTATAGATCTTTCCTTGCAAACAGTCGGACCGTTACAAAATAGGAGACAATGAACAACAGAAGAATGCAAACTGAAACAAAAACATAAACCGAAGCACGACCCATTCCGTTCTCGCCTGCCATATACAGGAGCGAGGCGACAGGTTGCGCTAAAATAATAAGAACGATCATGAACACTGTATTAATTATTCCCGCTCCCTTTTTACTAAGGGCGTAAAAAAGAGGCATATAGATCGAAATTAAAACCAGCACCATTCCAATCGAAATCAGGATGTCCAGTACCGAAAAGTCGGGCTTGTTCAGTTCGGGGAAAAGATAGTTAACCAGCCAGTGAGCGCCTGACGAAGCGAAAACTCCAAAAAGCGTATAGAGAATGGCAGACAGATACTTCGCTTGCACAATGTTTCTGCGGCTAAGCGGGAGTGTGACAAGAAATTTATGATTATGGTTTTTGATATCAATCATAGTTGCAAGCATAATCGAACCGAAAGCAGTATAGATCCCAACAAAATACATCGACATTTCCACTGTCGGGATAAATGCGACACTGAATACAACAAAATAAAAAAGGATTGCCCATAGCGAGCTTTTCAAAGCGATATAATCTTTGCGAAGCAAGTTAAGCATGATGCCGTTCCCCCTTGGCCGTAAAATAGATAAGATCTTCAAGGGAAGGTCTATGTAAAAGAGCATAATTGCCAAATAATCGTTCTGCCTCCGCCCTGTTATTTGCCAAGCCTTCAAAACCAACCGCTGTCTCACGGATTCCGACGAATTGCCTTCTCGTGTCCGCATCAAGCAGCTTAATGTCCCCCTTTACTATTATGTACCTTTCAAGCACATCATCCTTTGCTTCATTAAACACAATCTTTCCTTTATTGATGAACGTAATATAATCTGCTATACGCTCCAAATCCGTCGTGATATGAGTCGAGAAAATAATAGATCGAGTTTCGTCCTGTATCATATCTGCAAGCAGGTCAAGCAGTTCTCTCCGAAACACAGGATCAAGCCCGGATGTCGGCTCATCCATGATGAGTAGCTCAGCATCGTGAGATAAAGCGATAGCCAGTGAAAATTTGATTTTCATGCCTTTGGACAGTTCTTGAATCTTCTTTTTGGGAGACAATTCGAATTGCTCCAGGTAGTTGTTAAATTGCTTCTCATCCCATTTCTTATAAAAAGGAGCAATCATACTTTTCATTTCACGGATCGTAAGATGCTCATAATAGAAACATTCATCTGAAACAATGCCAATGCGTTCTTTAACGTTAATTTCCTGAGCAGGCATTTCTTTTCCCAATGTTTTGATGCTCCCGGAGTCCGGACGAATCAAGCCGGTGATTAGACTGATCAGTGTGCTTTTCCCCGCCCCGTTCGGTCCGATAAGTCCGGTAATATAACCTTGTTTTATATCCAAAGTGATCTGATCCAGCTTGAATAAGGGGTACGTTTTGGATAGGTTGCGCAACTCAATTGCGTTCATCATGCTTCTTCCTCCTCTACTAGCAACGTAAAATGCTTAACTACATCTTGAACACTCATGCCCAGTTCCTTGCCCTCACGAAGGATATCGAGCATTTTCTCTTCGATTCGTTTCAGGCGCTGTTCCCGAATAAACTCCTGATTGGCCCCGGAAACAAAGGAGCCTTTGCCTACGACAGAATCAATCAGTTTCTCTTTCTCCAGTTCTTCATAGACACGTTTGGTAGTAATTACACTGACCTGCAGATCCTTTGCAAGTTGACGGATGGAGGGGAGACTCTCCCCTCCAACCAGTTCCCCGCTTAAAATGCTCTGTCTAATCTGGGTTAGAATCTGCATGTAGATGGGATCGCTTGATGCGTTTGATATTAGTATGTTCATGTTCTCTCACCTCACTGGTTTCAATCCAACCCATGTATAGTGTATATATATAATATATACACTATACATGGGTTGAGTCAATAATCATTCAATTTTTTTTCAATACAGATAAGACAGCAAAGTAGCCCGAAAAGTCGAATGACCTTCCGGGCTACTTTACTGTTCATTATTCTTGCTTTTCTTTTGTCGTGTTTTTTGGCATGTATGGTATCTTTTTTTCTTACGTACTGGATATTACCTTATCCACAAGACCATACTCGACGGCTTCCGCAGCGGTCAGAAAATAATCTCTGTCTGTATCCTTTTCAATCCGATCCATCGGCTGTCCCGTATGATCGGCAAGCAGCTTATTGAGGCGCTGACGATGCTGGATAATCCGGTTGGCATGAATCAGCATATCCGAGGCCTGCCCCCGTGTTCCGCCAAGCGGCTGGTGAATCATAATTTCACTGTTTGGCAGCGCCAGCCGTTTCCCTTTTGTTCCACCCACCAGCAGGATCGTACCGAAGCTGGCTGCCATGCCTGTGCAGATCGTGGAAATGTCAGGCTTCACGAATTGCATCGTGTCAAAGATGGAGAATCCGGCAGTCACGGAACCACCCGGACTGTTGATATACATCTGGATATCCTTCTCCGGGTCCTCTGCGGTCAGAAACAACAACTGGGCCACGATCGCATTCGCCATCTGATCCTCAATTTCTCCGGATACCATAATGATTCGATCTTTCAGCAAACGGGAATAAATATCATAGCTCCGCTCTCCGCGGGCTGTCTGTTCAACAACATAAGGTACCACGTTCATGCATTTTGCCTCCCCGGTTTACGCAACCATGGTAACCGTATATCCTCCCCCATACGACATGGAATTCGTACCGGAGCTTGAATAACTGTACATCACTGGCTGCATCGATTGAGACGGCAGAGTCTGCTGCAAAATCGTTCCCGCCACAGCCATCGGATCATCGGTCTGACTCAGGCATAGATCAATTAAACGGGCAGTATCACCGCTGCGGAACGCCAGCAAATAACTGCGCAGTTCCTCCCTATTTTGCGGATGCTCTTCCAATTGATTGGTCTGATCAGCATCCGCTTCATGCAGGCTGTGCCTCACTTTCGCCAGAGCAGTGCGGGCACGACTCAGGGCAGCTTTGACCGCCCCTTCCGTCGTATCCAACAGTTCAGCAGTCTCTACCGTCGTGTATCCCATTAAATCACGTAACATATATATCGCTCGCTGCCACGGTGGCAGTTCATCCACAAGGATTTGAACAGCGGACTCGACTTCCTCGAATCGCTCTTCTTCCTCAAATTCTTGCATAAATGGCTTCATGCTTTCCAGTTTGCTTGCCAAGTTCTCACGCTTCCGTATGGCGTCAATCCAGGTGTTGCGTGCAACACGGATGAGATAGGCTTCCCAGTTCATGTCCGCTGTCATTCCCGTTCTTCGGGCAGCTGAAGAGGATAATGCTTTAACACATGTATCCTGAACCAGATCCTCCGTCTCCCAGACCGAACCAGTTAATGACATACAGTAGGCGTACAACGAGCCCAGCAGGCTCGGAAGCGCAGCTTCAATCGTTTGCTCTAACGTATATCCGGTTTGAACACCGGAATGGTTATAGGGTTCAACCTGTTTATCATCATGTGGTCTGTTGATTCTGCAATCCACGGACTTCACAAAGGCCATGTTTGGGGCCCCCCTTTGTTGGTTCCTGATTGATCTTGCTTCAATTCACTTGCTGTAATGGCCTTACACTATGTAAACGAAGAACCTCCTGCAAAGGATACGCTCTTCTGAATTTATTTTTAACATGGCTGTCCTATTCTCCCAGCTTCACCTTCAGACCAGTAAGTGCCAGCGTAATCCCCTGATCCAGATCATAATTCTGGCGTACATCCACGTCGTGAGACATATGTGTAAAATAGGTCTGACCCGGCTTCAATTCCTGCAACAGCTCCTGCGCCTCAACCATATCGTACACCGAGCGTGTGGAGAATTCCGCAAGTTCATGAACAAAGCTCGTTCCGAGTACCAGCAGATCCAGCCCATATAGCGGCTGCTTCTCCGAAGCCTTCAGATCAATGGCATCCGAGCAATATGCCCAGGTATATCCTTCACGCTCCAATCGATACGCATACGAATAGCCATTATGACCGTGGCAAACTTTCCAGGAGTGCACCTTCCATCCACCGAGCTCGATATCCGCATCCGTTTCCAGAAAATTCATATGACGACCGAGCCATGGAAACTGACTTTGGATGGTCGCGATCACCTCCCGTGGTGCATACAACTGCCCTTTTACACCCAACCAGCGACACGCATCTGCCCATTCGGGCAAGCCTCCAATATGATCAAAATGCGCATGAGTGATCAGCAGCGTCTGCACCATCCGCATCCCTTGATCTTCCATCTGTGATCTCCAGTCCGGTCCGCAGTCAATCATGAAAGGTTCGTGCTCGCCATCACTATGAATCAAAACAGCAGCACGTTTGCGAAGGTTGATCCCCGTAATTCGGGCTTCTGTGCAAACGTCACAATCACAATACACCCGCGGAACACCCATCGCATCCCCTGTTCCCAGAAATGTTAGCTGATTCATTAGAAAAGTCCCCTCTCTATCCCTGAAGCAATGCATCCCAAATTCATGTTCCATCCGATTAATGATATGTAAATTGTAATCTCCCACCTCTGTTTTTGCAAAAAAAAAGACCATCACGCCGCAGTTAATCACTGCAAACGGGACAGTCTGTTGTTTCACTATACCAAAGCCCGCAGCTTCAACGTCAGCTCTTGGCCCTCAGGTACATGTTTGGATTCGGTAATCACCCAGTTTGATGCAAGGCGTTTGGCCAGTACATCTGCCTGCTCCGGTTTTAATATCAACCCGGTTACGATGCCTTCACCCACAGTGAAGTCTTTCTCCGGCTGTAATCCGAAGGACTTTTGCAAGTAGATTCCCAGACCACCACGAGTGTTAAAGGTAATCCGGTAGCCGTCTTTAACCGCACCTTCCAGATTCTCGCCATGCTCGTCCGCATAGGAGAAAAGATCATCATATCTGTAGTGCTCCTCAGACACGGCATCAAAAGCAGCCACATCTTTGGCTTGAATCGCTTCCAACAAAGCTGCATCTGACATGCCTTTGCTACGAGCCTGTTCCAGCCGAATCGCTGTATTTTGGGACAACTTAAACTCAGCGCTCATCCAACTCACACCTTCCTGCCACTATATATCATTAGTCCATTGAACTTCCTAATCCATTATATCCTGTCTCGATAGCCGGATACAAAGTGTCCTGGCGAAACTTCCATCCACTCCGGTTCTTCATCCCGTCCCCGAGCGGATGGATCGGTATCCCCACTGTAGATCGGCGGCATCACGTTCCGCACCGTTGGATCAGGTACAGGAATTGCTGCCAGCAATGCCTGGGTGTACGGATGTACCGGATTACGGTACAGTTCTTCTGTTGGTGCTACTTCTACCAGCTTACCGCGATACATCACACCGATTCGGTTGGAGATGTGGCGTACCATGGACAGATCATGGGCAATGAACAAATAGGTCAGTCCCAGCTCTGCCTGCAAATCTTCAAGCATATTGACCACCTGTGCCTGTACGGACACATCCAGGGCGGACAACGGCTCATCACACAAAATAAACTCCGGGTTCACCGATAATGCACGGGCAATACTGATCCGTTGACGCTGCCCTCCACTGAATTCATGTGGATAACGCTCCGCGTGCTCTGGCTTCAGGCCCACACGGTTCATCAGGTCAAGCGCTCGCCCCTTCATCTCTGCCTTGGAAGCATAATTATGAATTTCCATAGGCTCACTAATAATCTGCAGGACATTCATACCCGGATTCAGTGAAGAATAGGGGTCCTGAAAAATCGTCTGCATCCGTTTGCGAAATGGCTTCAACTGGCGTTCATTCATCTTCGCAACGTCCTGTCCACCAAACATAATGCTTCCGTCCGTCACATCATAAAGTCTTACGATGCTGCGTCCAGTCGTTGATTTGCCACAGCCGGATTCACCGACCAGTCCGAATGTTTCTCCCTTGTGAATATGAAAACTGACGTTGTCCACGGCTTTCACGACGTCTTTGCCTTTGCCAGCACCACGTACCGGAAAATGTTTTTTCAAGCCACGCACGTCCAGCAGCACTTCACGCTGATCGGTTCCTGTACTCATTGCTCCACCTCCTCTGATGATGCTCCTGTTTGTACTTGTTGTTGTTCCCGACCTTGATCGTCCAGCAACCAGCATAGCGCTCGATGACCGCGTGCAGTCTCGGTATACGCAGGCATCTGTTTGCATACTTCCATGGCGTGTGGGCAACGTTCCATAAACGGACATCCGGTTGGTGGATGAAGCAGATTGGGCGGTGTACCTTCAATGGTTGCCAGCCGCTGGCGTCCACCTTCCTCGCCGTGCTTCGGAATGGAGCGCAGCAATCCCTGAGTATACGGATGCTGCGGATGAGCGAAAATACGCTCCACTGGCCCCTCTTCCATAATGAGTCCACCATACATCACAATCACGCGGGTACAGACCTGAGCAACGACACCAAGGTCATGTGTAATCATCAGAATGGACGTCTGCGTAGACTCTTTCAGCTCCTGCATCAGCTGTAAAATCTGTGCCTGAATGGTTACATCCAGCGCTGTCGTCGGTTCATCCGCGATTAATAACTCCGGCTTGCAGGACAGAGCCATGGCGATCATTACCCGCTGTCTCATGCCTCCGCTGAACTCGTGTGGATATTGGTCGATCCGTTCTTCCGGAGAAGGAATGCCCACTTGCCGCAGCAACTCAATCGCTTCCTTGCGTGCAGCCGACTTGTCCATTTTCCGGTGACGACGAATGACCTCTGTCATCTGTTTACCTACACGAACGACTGGATTAAGTGATGTCATCGGGTCCTGGAAAATCATCGAGATGCGATTGCCCCGGATTTTGCGCAGCTCCTTGTCCGACTTGGTCAGCAGATCCTCTCCACGGAACAAAATCTGACCATCCGTAATCCGGCCCGGTGACTGGATCAGCCGAATCAGCGAACGGGCAGTTACACTTTTGCCACTGCCGGACTCGCCAACCAGCCCAACCACCTCGCCTTCTTTTAACGTAAAACTCACACCCCGGACGGACTGTACCTCACCTTCACGAGTTGCAAAGGACGTTTTCAGTTGTTTGACCGATAATAAATCTGTCATTGTATTCACCCCGCTGTGTAAGTTCAACCAAAGAATATTTACACTAGCCACTCCAAAGACAGAACAACCTTCCGATCGCTGTTATCCCCAGATTTTTTTTGATTCCCTTTTCGTAAGGGAAAATCCGGTGATAGCGTATGCTTCCGATGTAGCTTTCTTTCAGAAAGCTTTTAGGCGAACTCTTCGCTTCTTCAGGTTATTTCTGTCTTCTCCGTTCTCGTGTAAAATGTTTAGTCGAACCTATATTTAGTCGAAAATCATCTATCGCTTGTTCGCTTTGGGCTCGAAGGCTACGCGGAACACATCCCCCAGGAAGTTAAACGACAGCACCGTCAGCAAAATAAACAGTCCCGGGAAAATCGCCATATACGGCGCTTCACTAATAAAGCCCTGTGCATCATTCAACATGCTGCCCCAAGAAGAGTTCGGTTGTTTAACACCCAGTCCGAGGAAGCTTAGTGACGATTCCATGAGAATCGCACTCGCGATGTTGATGGTTGCTGCGACAATAATGGTTGGAATAATGTTGGGAATAATGTGCTTCATGATGATCCGGCCAGGCTTTTGACCCGATACACGTGCATACAGTACGTATTCACGCTGCTTGACCGACATCGCCTCAGCCCTGACAATCCGGGCAATATTCATCCAGCTCAGTACCCCGATAATGACAATAATTGTGCCGATCCCCGGCTTCAGATATGCGTTCAGGATCAGCATCAGGAAGAAGGATGGAATCGACATGAGCACGTCAACAATACGCATCAACGTATTATCCACCCAGCCGCCAAAATAACCACTAACCGTACCTACCAGTGTTCCCACAATAACGGCAATAGCCATAGAGAGGAAACCTACGGCAAGAGACACCCGTCCTCCGTATAACGCCCGAGCCAAATAATCCCGTCCGTAATCGTCCGTACCAAACCAGTGATCTGCACTTGGCTGTTGAAGTCGCTCCATCACTACAATTTCATTCGGATCATGTGGAGACAGAAACGCAAACAGGGATGCGAGCACAAAGATGCCCAATATGATGACAGCCGCAAGGCCCAGTTTCTGCTGTCTTAACTGCGTCCGTAAATTACGCCAGCGCATTGAATTCATTTTTGTCTCACCCCGTTGTCTTGATTCGTGGATCTACCACGCCATATAAGATATCAGCTACCAGGTTTCCGACAACCAGCAGCACAGAGGACATCATCGTAATGCCCATGATAATCGGATAGTCCAAACCGTGAACGGCCGAAATCCCGAGAGATCCCATCCCCGGCCATGAGAAAACGGACTCCGTAATAAACGCTCCCGCAATCAGCTCCGGCAAAGACATACCGAGAATGGTGATTACAGGCAGCAGTACATTTTTGAGTACATGACGAAGCAGTACCGTTCCTTTAGTTGCGCCGTAAGCATACTGAATTTGAACATAGTCCTCTTCCAGCTGACTAATTGTATTCGAACGAATGTACCGCATGTACACGGATACGTTCATGAAGGTCAATACGGTACATGGCAAAATACCGTGTTTGATAATATCCCATGCGGAGTCCATACCAACCGTTCGCATACCCATGCTGGGCAACCAATGCAGCTCTACTGCAAAGAAATAAATCAGCATCATACCGAACCAGAAGCTAGGAATCGATATCCCGATATACGAGATTAAGCTGAGTCCACGGTCAAACAGGCTGTTTTGACGCGAACCCGCAATCATGCTCAGCGGAATAGAAATCAGCAAAGACAATAATAGCGATGCCCCCATCAATCCAAACGTAGCGGGCAATCGTTCAATAATCATTTCGGCAACCGGGCGATGGTTCACCAGTGAATAACCAAGGTCACCAGACAGTACATTTTTGAGCCATACGACATATTGCACGTACATCGGTTGATCAAGACCGAGGTTTTGCCGAATACGCTCCACATCTTCTGCCCCCATATTCGGGGTAACAAAGGAAAGCACCGGATCGCCCGGCGCCAGCTTGATCAAGGTGAACGATACGATGGAGATTACAAAAAGAAGAGGGATCGCTTGTGCGATCCTTCGGACAATATAGTTGTTCACATGGGCACCTCCGAATCAACGCCGGCCTCGCGGCCGGCGTTATTGGCTTGTTATATAGAATGAACGCATGTGGATTGAACCAAGGATTCACATCGGCCACTCCGATGGCAGAAAAATCTTCCGATCACTGTTATCCCCAGATTTCTTTGATTCCTTTATAAAAAGGGGAAATCTGGGGATAAAGGCGAACACTTCGTTTCTTCAGGTTATTTCTGTCCTCTACGTTCTTTGTGAATCTCAAAGGTTCAAACAATACGTTCATTCTATATGATTATTTTTTAAATAGTTTGGACAGATCTTCAAGCATCACGACTGGTTTCGGATTTGCATCTTCAACGCCGCCGTAAGTGTTGTCAATCGCCACTACAGCTTTCGTGTAGGCAATTGGGTATACCGTCATTTCATTTGCTACCGTTTGTTGGATTTGTTTGTACAAATCGCCACGTTTCGTTTCGTCAATTTGAACGGCTGCTTCATTCCACAGTTTATCGAAATCGGCATTTTTGTAATGGGAGTAGTTATATGCCGCATCACTCAGGAAGAGAGATTTATAAGCATCTGGCTCATACCCCATAATGTATCCACCAAAGGACAATTCAAAGTCTGTGTTGTTCATATCCAATGTGCGGTTACCGTAAGCTGTTCCATCCATCGGCAGCAATTCTACTTCAATGCCCACGTCTTTCAGTTTTTGCTGAATGTACAGCGCTTGGCTTGTTTGTGGTTTGTTGGTGTTTGTGTAAGCAAGACGCAATTTCAGGTTGCTTACGCCTGCATCAGCCAGCAATTGTTTTGCTTTTTCCACGTTGTAGTCGTATTTCTCAACATCGTCCGTTTGGTACAACGTGTCCGGTGTCAGAATCGACGGAGCCGGTTCAGCAAAGTCAGCTGAAGAATACGAAGCAGTGATCAGTTCATTTTTATCCAAAGCATAAGCGATGGCTTGACGAACTTCTTTCTTTTGCATCGAAGGCACGTTCAGGTTGAACACCATGTATTGCAAGCGACCTTCCGGGTAAGTCAGCATGTTGAATTTGCCTGTGTCGTTCAATTTGTTGTAATCCTGTGTGTCAACCATACGCATTTGAATCTCGCCGTTTTGCAAAGCCAGGTTCGCTGCATTTGGATCTTTCGCTACACGATACGTCACGCTATCCAGATGAGCTTTGCCTGCAAAGTAATCATCAAAACGTTCCAGTGTTACGTATTCGCCCGGACGGTATTCCTTGAACTTGAACGGACCGGAACCGATCGGGTTGTTGTTTTTGTCGCTTTTCTCAATATCGGCTTCGCCTTCAAAAATATGTTTAGGGATTGGAGAGAAAGAAACCAATGCTCCTTCAAAAGCAGCAGATACTTCCGGCAATTTGAATTCTACCGTCAGGTCATCGACCTTGGTTACTTTAACCGGTTTGCCATCAAAAACATACTGACTACGGGAAGAACTGTGCTGTTTCTCATCAAGGATACTATCCATCGTGAACACAATATCATCCGCTGTAAGAGGCTGGCCGTCATGCCATTTCAGGCCGTCTTTGAGCTTCAATGTATACGTCAGGTGATCATCAGAGAAGCTGTCGCTCTCTGCGAGCACATACGTTTTTTTGCCATCATTCACATTGAACAGTGGAGCATATAAAGATTGATCAATCGTCAACGTTACACGGTCACCCGCATAGATCGGATTCATCACTTTAGGATCATCCTGAACGGCAATGATGATGCTTCCGCCATCTTTCGGTTGGCTATCATCCGTTGTCGCTGTATTTTCTGCGGTATTAGACGAAGAACTTGTTCCGTCACCGCTGCTTCCGCATGCACTCATGATTGCCACAACCAGAACCAGCATCAATGACAGCCACATTTTTTTCGATTTCATTATGATATTTCCCCTCGCTGTAATTTAACGTTCTGTTAGATAGTATAGGCAAGGATTCGACAAATTGCAACGATTTTTTCCAACTTAACCTATCGGGTTTAAATGAAATAACATTATTGCCTAGCAATGCAAAAAACCTCCATATCACTTTTTATCGTGAAAGGGAGGTTTGAATAACAATTAATCTTCTGAAATTCAATAACAGGACGATGCTCGTACGATCTTACAACCCGGCCAACACCTGGTACCATACGCCTCGTTTGGAATACAGTGTACTGCGTACCTTGTCCCATCCGCCGAGGTAGTTAATATCGAACAGACCTTCAGGCGTTGGGAACGAGGACTTCGTCTCTGCAAACACCTCAGGATCTACCGAACGGAAACCGTGCTTGGCAAAAATGCGCTGTGCTTCCGGTGTTCGCAGATAGGCTACAAAAGCCTCCGCCAATTCACGATTGCCATGCTTATCCGCATATTTGTCCACAACAACCGCCGGATTCTCAATCAGGATTGTGTTTTTGGGAACCACGATATCATAATTGACACCCTTGGCAATCCGGGCAAGCAATTCATTTTCATACGTGACGATAACGTCACCCACGCCATATTCAAATGCCGCCATGGAGGATCGGCCACTCTTATCCAGTGACTCAACATTCTCATGTACTTTTTCCAGAAAAGCTTTAGCCACGGCAGGATCTTTCTTCCCTTGCTCCTCCTCTGATAACTTCAACCCTGCACCATAGATGGCATTAATGTCCCACTGTGCTCCGCCTGACGTCTTCGGATTAGGATAAAGCACCTTAACCCCCGGCTTGGTCAAATCTTCAAAATCGCGAATACCCAGCGGGTTGCCTGCTCTTGTACCCAGAACAACAATCGAGCGGGTGATCATGCCATCACTCGGTGCCTGTTTCCAGTTGGAGCTGACCAGATCAGCTTTGACCAGCTTGTCGATATCACTTTCCATCGCCAGAAGCGCAACATCAGCTTCGAATCCACCAACAATGGCTCTGGCTTGTGTCCCTGAGGCTTCATAGGATTCTTGAAAGTGAACCGTCTGTCCAGTCTTGGCTTTCCATTCCGCCTGGAACTTGGGCAATAACTCTCCGACGGCGTCTTTGGCTACACTGTAAGCACCGATAACCAATGTATTGGATTGGTCGTCTGTCGAAGTTCCGTTCTGTCCGCTCGCATCCTCCTGCTTGCTACATCCAACGGTCATGCAGACGAGCAGAAGCATGAGGACAACGTATAAAGGGTTGAATTTCTTCTTCATCGTCTGCATGGGCAGCACCTCTCTCCAAAATTCTAGAACAATTCTGAAACAAATAATCTTCTGATTAGATGATGACCGGCATTGGATCTTCCTTCAATCGGTTCTCAACAACCCAGCTATGGGTATCATTGAACAGATATGCCCGATGCACAAGCACCCGAATCTGTTGGCCGACTTGCAGCGTTGTTTTCTCCAGGGAACGATACGTAATGAGTTTATGGCCTTCAACTTCCACTTCCACCATCCATTCACTTCCGCGGAAATGAAGGTGTTTGACGGTACCCTTTTCAGTAGCAGACAACATGCTAAACTCGTTCTTCAAACCGATCTCGATATACTCAGGGCGGATCAACGCACGGGTGCGCTCCCCTTCCACCGCATGTTCGAAACCCTTGAGCTGTGAAGCATCCTCCACAACGGTGGATTCCCCGATAAATGTAGCAACAAAAGGTGTCTCTGGATTTTTGTAAATATCCCATGGCGTGCCCTTCTGCTCCAACCGCCCTTGGCTGATAATCATAATTTCGTCGGCAACTTCAATCGCTTCATCCTGGTCATGGGTTACAAAAATCGAAGTGATACCCACCCGCTCAATCAGTTCTCTCAGCCACGAACGCAATTCCTGACGGATCTTGGCATCAATGGCGGCAAACGGTTCATCCAGCAGCAGCAGCTGGGGCTCAGGGGCCAATGCTCTGGCAAAAGCGACACGCTGCCGCTGTCCACCAGACAACTGATGTGGATAACGCTGTTCGAAACCTTTCAGCCCTGTCAATTCCACCAGCTCCATGACCCGATCACGAATCTGTGCTTTTGGGGTCTTTTTGACCTTGAGTCCAAAGGCGATATTATCAAATACCGTCATATGTTTGAACAAAGCATAGTTCTGAAATACAAATCCGATTCCCCGCTCCTGCGGAGGCAGATGGTTTACGACCTTTCCGTGAAAACGAATTTCCCCGGAACCTGGATTCTCCAGACCCGCCAGCATACGCAGAATGGATGTTTTCCCACCTCCGCTGGGTCCCAGCAAACCGATTAGATGGCCTTTGGCAATATCGAACGAGACATCTTTTACCGCATGAAAATCACCGAAATGTTTGTTCAGATCACGGACTTCCACATGCATCTCAATGCACTTCCTTTCGCTTCTTGGCCCATTCCATCATAAGCAGCAGCCCGACAGAAAAGGTAACCAGTACCAGTGCCACACCATTTGCGGCAGCTACGTTAAAATTCTCTACATCCTGATATACAAGCGTTGTGGCCGTCTGCGTTTTGTTCATAATGTTACCGGATACAACCAGCACTGCACCGAATTCCCCAAGCGAACGGGCCACCGTCAACACAAGACCGTACACAACCGCCCAGCGGACGGAAGGCCAGGTTACACTCCAGAACGTTCTCCAGCCGTATGCACCCAGCGTTGACGCAGCCTCTTCCTGCTGAGATCCAAGCTCCTGCAAGACAGGCATGACCTCTCGGACCATCAGTGGAAACGTGACAAACAACGTTGCAATGACCATGCCCGGGAAGGCATAGACCACATTGAATCCAATTCCTTCAAAAAAAGCGCCCATAATGCTGTTGGGACCCAGCAGTAGTACAATCATCAATCCGCCAATGACGGGTGATACGGCATAGGGCAGATCCACAATGCTGTTCAGCAGCCCTTTCACCCGGTCACTCAGCCATCCGGCGCGAACCAGATAGATGGCCATCATAACGCCAAACAATGTATTTAACAGCGTGACAACAAGTACAACAAGTCCTGTCATCATCAAGGCATGAAGCGCCTCAGGGCGCAACAACCCATCCAGGAATCCTCCTGCCCCGTCTTCAAATGCACCAATAACAATACGTCCAAGCGGGATGATCAGCAGTACAATAAACACCGCAAACGTCAGTCCGATTAATAGTCGCCTCATCGTCTTCTCCCCCGCATCTGTACCAGATTAATGAGCCAGAGGATCAGGAAGGAGAGCGTTAAGAGCAGTACGGAAACGGCCGCGGCACCGGTTGGATTGTCACTTTCGATCTCTCCGTAAATAAATACGGAAGCCGTCAGTGTTCTTCCCGGAATATTGCCTGCCACCAGTACAACAGCCCCGAATTCGGCCAGTGCTCTGGAGAATGCGAGCATTCCCCCACTAATCATGCCCGGAGCCATGGACGGAAGAATGACCTGCCTGAATGTGCGCGCCTTCGATGCTCCCATCGTGTAGGATGCCTCTTCCTCCGAAGGATCGATCTCCTCGAGCAAAGGCTGCACTGCACGAATGACAAATGGAAACGTTACAAAGGTCATCGCGATCACAATCGCAGGCTGGTGAAACACAATTTCAAACCCCATGGATTCCGCCAGTTTGCCAATGGCACTGATCGGACCCAGGAGCAGCATAATCATCAGGCCACCAACGGCTGTTGGCAATGCAAAAGGAAGATCTACAAGACTGTTAAGGAATGACCTCCCAAAAAAGCGATAACGTGTCAGCACCCAGGCAATCATGGTTCCCAGAATGACATTAATCACCGTAGCTATAACAGCCAGCCGGATCGTTAACAGCACAGCTTTCCATGCGATTGGGTCCATAATGCTTTGGATAAAGTTGCTCCATCCTTCAGAGAAGGAATTGACGTACACACCGATGATTGGAAGTACAATGAGTACGATAAAATATAGCAATACGGTACTGCGGAATCCCCAAGTCCATCCCTTGTGACGAAGAACGGTATTCATTGCTGCATTCCCTCCCAGCCTCCGGTTCTATGTCCGGTCGGCAGTCTTCCTGTTTTGGTACAACCATTTTCCTAAGTTGGATTTTATTACTTTAATATTATTCCCATTAGTCTACTTGGTTTTTTGCTTATCTGATACTTTACCAGTTTGCAGTGCTAATCGTCAATGCTTTTATTGAATAAAATCGGCGTACATATGAGATGGATTCATATCTTATTACACTGCCTGCTACACGGCCAGAACAACCTTCCGATCGCTGTTATCCCCAGATTTCTTTGATCCCCTTTTATCTGAGTGGTTTGTTTGGTATGTAATGGTTAAGGTACAATCTAGAGGACATAATTTGGAGCAAAGGAGTGAAGTAGTATGTTATATACGAAGAATTTATCGACATCCCGACGGGATGAGATGAAGGATATTACGCGGGAGGTGGAGCAGGTTGTCCGTGACAGCGGTGTGCAGAATGGAACGGTATTGATATATTGTCCACATACGACAGCAGGCATTGCAATTAATGAAAATGCAGACCCCGATGTCAAACATGACGTGCTGCTTCGTCTGAACGAAGTGTATCCTTGGGAACATCCCGAATATCGGCATGCTGAGGGAAATACCGCTTCTCACTTAAAATCGATCACAACCGGACCATCACAAACGGTGATTATACATGAGGGCAGATTACTGCTTGGCAGATGGCAGGGCATCTACTTTTGCGAATTTGATGGTCCCCGTCAACGGGAATATTTCCTTAAAATCATGGAAGGTTAGCTCCATACCAACCCTTTTTCTATTGATTCGCCATGGATTAAAATAAAAAACAAACAGGCGGCCCACCCTATTTTAGGGATGTAACCCGCCTGTAATGATTTTCTTCGCGCAAAAACTTTCGCGAGACAACGTTATAAAGAATTAATGTTATGACAATTCACCGCCCTGAAGTGTAGGAGTGCGACAAAAGCGCCTTATTGGACGCCAGGCTGGTGTTGGAGATTACGGCAGAGTACTTTGACATGAGATAACGCAGCCGATTCAATCTCTGCAAAGGTTAAACGGTCCTGAATATAATACGATATGAATCCGTGCATGGACAAAAACAGCGTACGTGGTACACATTGAATATCCTCTTCTGTACAGCCCTCTTCATTCATGTATTGCCGAATAATGGAGGCGAACAATTCAAAGCATCTTCCTTGCTCCGTACGACAATACGATAACAATTCCTCATCACGAATCATGAACATAATCTCGTACTGATACGGATTCTCCAAACCAAAACGAATAAACTCCATCATGATATGTTCCACCTTGCTCACGCCGCCCATGACTGGCCTGACCATGGCTTGCAGCAGCAAATGCCCCAGATGATTGAAATCTTCAACCACGATGGCATAAAACAGCTCTGCCTTTTCCTTAAAATGATAATACAGCGACCCATGACTATAGCCCAGATGCTGGCCGATGCTTCGCATCGAAATGGCACGGTATCCTTTGGTAATAAAAAGATGCCTCGCCGCCTCCAGTATCCGCTCCCTCGACAACTCCTGTTCGACTGCTCTTCTAGCCATATATTTTATTCCCCTTCAATAAAATAAAGCCGCTGTCCCTCCGTGATCCGGGATTGCCCTTGCGTCAAATCTGTGATCCAGGCCACAAATGCCTCAGTTTCACTATCCGGCGGAAGACAAGTCAACGTAACCTTATCGGTGAACCCAGTTTCACCTGTACGGACTTCCCGGCTCCTTAATTCATTTTCCACTTTGCCCAGCCATGTATAATCCAGTTCAACAAACACTTCACGATGGAGCACTTTGGTAATCGCTTCCCCGGCTTCTATGGCTGCAACTGCTCCATCCGTATAAGCACGAATTAACCCACCTGCTCCAAGCATAATTCCCCCAAAGTAACGTGTAACAACGATAGCCACATTTTTCAATTGCTGATTTTTGATAACTTCAAGAATCGGTTTGCCAGCGGTTCCGCTTGGTTCGCCATCATCGGATTGCTTCTGGATCTCATCCCGCTCACCAATCATGTATGCGGAGCAGTTATGAGTAGCATTCCAATGCTTTTTCTTGATTTCATCAATAAAAGCGTTGGCTTCTTCTTCCGTCGTGACCGGCATAATATGACCGATAAATCGCGACTTTTTGATTACAATTTCCAGATTGCCCGGTCCTCGAACCGTGCGATAACGTTCAATCATCCCTATCCAACTTTCCACCAATTTGATCCATTTTACAAGAAAGCAGTTCCCCG
Organism: Paenibacillus sp. FSL W7-1088; assembly: GCF_037969855.1. Lineage (NCBI taxonomy): Bacteria > Bacillati > Bacillota > Bacilli > Caryophanales > Paenibacillaceae > Paenibacillus > Paenibacillus sp. FSL W7-1088. Next base: position 1,672,901 of record NZ_CP150216.1, on the reverse strand, counting down.
CGCGCACGCGGACGAACTGCCTTGGTTTAACATCCGGGAAACCATTGCTTCACAATGACTCCCCGAATGTAATTACATTACCTTATTTAACTATATGAGCAGACCGATGAATTATTCGGAAAGTCTCGCTTCAAGCGCTGCTTTCTCTTCTTCAAAGCCTGGTTTGCCCAGCAAAGCGAACATATTTTTCTTGTAAGCTTCCACGCCTGGTTGGTCAAATGGATTGACTCCCAGCAGGTAACCACTAATGCCGCATGCTTTTTCAAAGAAGTATACCAGATATCCGAAAGAATATGGAGACATATCTGGAATGTTCACAATCAAGTTCGGTACTTGACCATCTGTGTGTGCAAGCAGTGTTCCTTGGAACGCTTTTTTGTTAACGAAGTCCATCGTTTTACCTTCAAGGAAATTCAGACCATCCAGATCATCCGGATCCGCTTCGATCGAAATATGTTCCGATACTTCAGCAACCTGAATCACTGTTTCAAAGATGTTCCGGCTACCCTCTTGAATGAATTGACCCATGGAGTGCAAGTCAGTCGAGAAATCAACGGATGCAGGATAAATCCCTTTATAGTCTTTACCTTCACTCTCTCCGTAAAGCTGTTTCCACCATTCCGATACAAAATGCAGGGATGGCTCGTAGTTCACGAGAATTTCTGTGCCTTTACCTTTGCGATACAGTGCGTTACGAACAGCTGCATATTGATATGCTTCGTTCTCAGCTACGTTCGGGTTGCTGTATTCTTTGGACGCGTCAGCCGCACCTTGCATCATTTCTTCGATGCTGATGCCAGCTGCTGCGATTGGCAGCAAACCGACAGCCGTCAGAACGGAGTAACGTCCACCTACATCATCCGGGATAATGAAGGATTCATAGCCTTCTTCATTCGCCAGTTTTTTCAGTGCGCCGCGCTCTTTATCTGTTGTTGCATAGATCCGTTTGCGAGCTTCTTCTTTACCGTATTTTTTCTCCAGTGCTGCACGGAAGATACGGAAAGCAATCGCTGGCTCCGTTGTTGTACCGGATTTGGAGATAACGTTAACGGAGAAGTCTTTGCCTTCAACCAGATCCAGCAAATGAGTTACATACGTGGAGCTGATGTTGTTTCCTGCAAAGTAGATTTCAGGCGTTTTGCGTTTGTCTTTAGGCAGATTGTTGTAGAAAGAGTGCGTAAGCATCTCGATCGCTGCACGCGCACCAAGATATGATCCACCGATACCGATAACGATCAGTACTTCAGAATCGCTTTGGATTTTAGCAGCCGCTTTTTGAATACGGGAGAACTCTTCTTTGTCATAAGCGGTAGGCAGGTCGATCCAGCCCAGATAATCCGATCCGGTTCCCGTTCCGTTGTGGAGCTGCTCGTGAGCCAAACGAATCGGTTCAGCGAAATAGTCCACTTCATGTTGATTGACGAATTGCAGGGCAGTGCTGTAGTCAAACTTCACTTTTTTTGCCATGATCGATAAAACCTCCTGATATCAGTAGCGTATTTTTTTCCGTTTTCCATTCTAAAACAACTTAGCCTAAGGATACTTCAAATCCACAGGACTGACAAGCTTGCAGCCCGAACTTTGTCGTTAGAGTTTAAGAAGCAAAAAGGGTTAACCGAATCCGCGAGTCGCGGTTCTGGTTACCCTTCTTGTATTATTCCGCCGGGTACGAACAGCAGTAGTCGGTAACGCTGCGTATCTCCAGTTTAAATTTGGATTCGGCAGGCACGTGGAACGTAGCTTGACCTTGAATCTCTTGCCAATCTTCTTCTCCGGGAAGTAATACTCTCAGATCGCCGGACAGAATCTCCATAATCTCACGGGAATCTGTACCGAACTCATAATTGCCTGGAAGCATAATGCCCAGAGTCACCTTGCTGCCATCCCCCAAAATAACTGTTCTGCTGGTTACCTGGCCCTCATAATAAATGTTGGCCTCTTTCACTACACTGACTTGATCAAACTGTGACATGCGTACCCGCTCCCCCTGAAGTTAATGAAAACAAAAGGCAAAACAGATCAGGGCGGTTGCCCGCCCATTCTCTGCCGGAATTCACTTGCTGCTGCGCAGGACTCGCAGTTGAGCTCATCCCATTCACAGCAGCACTTATGAAGCTATTACAGCAATGCTTTTACGCGACTAACCACGTTCTCCACAGTGAAGCCGTACTCTTGGATCACACGGTCGCCAGGCGCAGATGCACCGAATGTGTTGATTCCGAGAATGTCGCCTTGATCGCCGACATATTTTTCCCAACCCATTGGGTGAGCCATTTCAATCGCCAGACGAGCTTTAACATCCGGAAGCAGGACGGATTCTTTGTATGCTTTGTCCTGTTTCTCGAACAGATCCCAGCTCGGCATGCTGATTACACGAACTTGGATGCCTTGTTCAGCAAGTGCTGCTTGGGCTTTGACAGCCAGTTGCACTTCGGAACCTGTAGCGATGATTTGGGCAACAGCTTTGCCGTCTTTTGCATCAGAGACAACATACGCACCACGTTTCACGTTTTCACGTGAACCTTCAACAGTACCTTCCAGAATCGGCAAGTTTTGACGAGTGAGTACGAGTGCAACCGGATTGCTCTTGTTCTCAAGCGCGTAAGCCCATGCTGCAGAAGTTTCATTACCGTCAGCCGGACGAATAACTGTCAGGTTAGGAATGATGCGCAGGGATGCCAATTGCTCGATTGGTTCGTGAGTAGGACCGTCTTCACCAACAGCGATACTGTCGTGAGTCAGGACGTACGTTACAGGCAGACCCATCAGGGCAGCGAGACGAACAGCTGGACGCAGGTAGTCTGTAAATACGAAGAAGGTACCTCCGAATACTTTCACACCACTGTGCAGTGCCATACCGTTCATTGCTCCAGCCATACCGAATTCACGGATACCGAAGTAGATGTTGCGGCCGGAGTAATCTTCAGGTGTGAAGTTCTCCAGGTTGTTCAGGTGAGTCATTGTGGAGCTTTCCAAGTCAGCAGATCCACCTGTCAGTTGTGGCACGTTATGAGCCAAACCGTTCAGAGCATTACCGGATGCTACACGAGTGGATACAGCTTTGTCTGTTGCTGCATATTTAGGCAGATCACGATCCCAACCTTCTGGAAGGTCGCCATTGATTGCCGTTTCGAATTGAGCTGCCAGCTCAGGGAATGCTTTTTTGTACTCGGCAAATTTCTCGTCCCATGCTTTGTTTGCAGAGATACCACGATCTTTCACTTGTGCAAAGTGTTCGCGAACTTCAGTTGGAACGTGGAAATCTTCCTCGTAAACCCATTTGTAAAACTCTTTAGTCAATTTGGCTTCGTCTGCACCCAGTGGAGATCCGTGAGTACCGCCGTGGCCGCCTTTACCTTGTTTGTTCGGGCTACCGTAACCAATTACAGTTTTAACTTCAATCAGTGTAGGACGAAGCGTATCTGCTTGACCTTCCTCGATTGCTTTTTGGATTGCAGGCAGATCGTTACCATCTTCAACGCGCAGCACTTGCCAGCCGTAAGCTTCAAAACGCTTCGCAATGCTTTCAGAAGAAGACAGGTTCAATTTACCATCCAACGTGATGTCATTGGAGTCGAACAACATGATCAATTTGCCCAGGTGCAAACGTCCAGCCAGGGAAGCTGATTCATGGGATACGCCTTCCATCAAGTCACCGTCACCACAGATTGCGTAAGTGTAGTGGTCGATTACGTTGAATTTGTCTTTATTGTATGTTGCGCCCAGTTGAGCTTCAGCCATAGCCATACCTACAGCCATTGCAATACCTTGGCCCAGTGGTCCAGTTGTTGCGTCAACACCTGCAGTATGTCCAAATTCCGGGTGACCCGGCGTTTTGCTTCCCCATTGGCGGAACTGTTTCAATTCTTCCATAGGCAGGTCATACCCGCTCAGGTGAAGCAAGCTGTACAGCAACATGGAGCCATGTCCTGCGGACAGGACAAAACGGTCCCGGTTAACCCAAGTTGGGTGGTCCGGGTTATGTGTCATCGTTTTTGCAAAAAGTTGGTACCCCATTGGAGCGGAGCCCATAGGCATTCCCGGGTGTCCGGAGTTTGCCTTCTCGATTGCATCAATCGCCAGTGTACGTACGGTAGTGATTGACAGATTGTCGATGGTGTTATTCTCTTCCTTTTGAATCGCTTCGTTCTTGTCAGTCATGGTTTGTCCTCCTCATGTCTTTAGATAAGTCGGGTTGCGCAAGCGAATCCCTCTCATCATACAAGCAAACCGAATTTCACAATAAGTGAATCCGCTTGAGTGTTTCATTTTGACTTATTCACTTTTGTATTGTAACACTTGGCGTGAAGGTTTTCCATAACCTTCTTTTAGAAGATCGGGAAAATTCGGCTGTTTATGACGAGGGATTTGTTTCCAGTTGCGCAAAAAGAGTGTCATACTGAGCATTTCAGCATATCTTCTAGCTCAGCCAGCATCGCAAATCCATCGGATGAAGTATATCCTTTAAGCGGAAAACCATACTCTTTTTAGATATTGAAGTTGATTTTGCATATAATGGTCCTTGATCATGATTGGAAAAATCGAACTTTTATGCACATCAGGCTGTACTTCATATGGAAAGGAGGGTTCGCATATGCCGGAACATTTGGCTAAGTCAACAAAGTCGCTAAAGCACATATTTCCCTGGAAGGCCGGGGTTTTAACAGGTCTTACATCCGGACTGGTGCTCGGGTTCTTTTTAAAGGCTATTCAGACCTACACTAGTGAAAAAGTCTATACCTTGCTGCTGAACATTGATTTTGTTCCATGGCTTCCGCCAAAATTACCTGAATACATCGAATTTGTCCTGCATCTTATCGTTTCCATAATCATTGGCATCTTCTACATATGGTGGATTCAGCGTTCAGGTCATCCAATATCCAAAGGCATCCTGATTGGAGTTCTATCTTCCCTGCTATATATACCGCTCTCCCAGCTTTCGAGTCGTGTGCCTGATCTATATGATATAAAAGCGATTCTTTACTGGTTGGCAGGGCATCTGTTATTTGGCGTGGTCCTTGGCTGGTGCGGTCATCTACGGAAGCACAACCAAAAAGGCGATCCCCCGTTCAGACATGAATAGGGAACCGCCTTTTCTTTTTTTCGGAATAGAACTGAACTGCATCTTTCCGAATCAACCTTGCGCAGTATTAAAGCATTAGCTTAAAATACAACGGTTTTATTTTCATGAACCAGTACACGGTCTTCAACATGCCATTTGACCGCACGAGCAAGAACTACACGCTCAATGGTACGTCCAATGCGTTTCAACTCGGTTACATCATCCCCGTGGCTTACACGCTGAACGTCCTGCTCAATGATCGGTCCGCCATCCAGCTCTTCCGTAACATAGTGAGCCGTCGCACCGATAATTTTGACACCTCGGTTGTACGCTTGGGCATACGGTTTACCGCCGACAAAGGCAGGCAGAAATGAGTGATGAATGTTAATTATGCGATTGCGGTAATGCTCAATGAACATCGGGGAAATGATTTGCATGTAACGCGCAAGAATAATTACATCGATATCATTGCCAATGACGTCCAACTGACGTTGTTCCGCTTCCTTCTTCGTATCTGCTGTAACCGGAATATGGTGATAAGGAATGCCAAATGATTCTACATAATCCTTCATATCCAGATGATTGCTCACGACAAGCGCGATGTCTGCATCCAGATCGCCAGCCTGCCATTGCCACAACAGCTCAACCAGACAGTGATCCTCCTTGGATACAAAGATGGCAAGTTTCTTCTTGCGGCTAACCGCAGAAAGGCTCCAATCCATTTTGAAACGGCTTGCCACTTCTTCAAAATCAGCTTCCAGCTTGGGCAGGTTCACCGATAATTGTGGAAGATCGAACTCAATCCGCATAAAAAACATGCCGCCAGCCGGGTCCATTGTGTATTGGTCCGACTGTACAATGTTTGCACCATGCTGGTGCAAGAAATGGGATACTGCGGCAACAATTCCCGGTCCATCCGGACAGGAAATAAGCATCCGCGCCCGATCGGCGCGGTTTTTAACATCAGGTCGTACTTGTTTAGCGTGAATCTCCATCGGGTTAATTTTCCTCCTTCAACTAGGCCGTGACAAAAATTTCTTTGCCTGCAAGCCAGGCGATCAAACGTTGATTCAGTTGTTCTTCATTCAAGTGCGGGAACAATGCGGCTTCAGCCACGAGGTCATACAGACGTTCCAACGGCTCACGTGGATCGGCTTTTTTCGCTTTGGCATCATTCTTGAGCAATGTCCAGATATCCAGAACATATGAACGGGACTCGATCTCTTTTCCTTTGAAGAAATGATGCAGTTGTTCCACTTCTGTCAGAAATTCGGGACCAAATCGACCAGCAACATCCCCGCGTAGCAATGCAATCTCTGCTTCATACATAGGACGCTGAGTTTTGGCTTCTTTACCAATCCAAGGCGTTTCCAAAATAAACGGACGCCCTTGAAGAGCCTCGTGATGCACGACACGGTTAATGGCTTCAAAACCAATCCAGCCGGAGCCAATCGGTGTATGACGGTCCTTGTGCGCACCCACAGGGTTCTTACTATCATTAATATGCATTACGGCAATGCGGTCAAGCCCTACCGTACGATCAAATTGTTCAAGAACACCGTCCAGGTCGTTCACGATATCATAACCCGCATCGTGAATGTGACATGTATCCATACATACAGTAAGGCGTTCATTGTGTGTAACCTTCTCCATGATCTGAGCAATTTCTTCGAAGCTGCGGCCCATTTCAGTTCCTTTGCCGGCCATCGTTTCCAGAGCGATATTCACATCCGTCTCTTTCACTCCGTCCAGCACTTCATTCAAGCCTTCAGCAATACGTCCGATGCCGTAGTGAGCATCCTTGTCCGTAAATGCGCCGGGATGCAGCACGATATTTTTGACACCAATCGCATGTGTACGACGGATCTCTTCCTGAAGGAAACTTACGGCCAGTTCATACGTGTTTTCTTTGTATGATCCGAGGTTAATAATGTATGGCGCATGGACAACGATATCTTCCATTCCGCTCTCTTGCATCGCAAGCTTGCCTTCCTCAATAAACATGGACTCAATAGGCTTGCGGCGGGTATTTTGCGGTGCACCCGTATATATCATAAACGAACTGGAACCGTACGAGGACGCTTCCTTCGTTGCACTCAATAATCCCTTGTCCGAAAAGGACACATGGGAGCCGATTTTAAGCATCATTAATCCCCCTTTTTCTGAATTATCCCTTATTCTAACGCGATTATCGAAATAAATCTAGAAATGCGCTATAATTCGGGATATAGGCTATTTTTTACAGCTGTAATTTGGAACATGGGTGGGCGGAATCCGTCTTTCCGTGAAAATCAATAATCCGAGGTGACTCCGCAATGATTTTCGACTCCTACGCTTTGACGTTGACCGTTAGTTCCCCCAGCAATTGGTTTATGAACACGATCGCATTTTGGACCGTTCTTTTGCTTGGAAGTATGTGTGTTGGCGGATTTTTTATGATGCGCAAGTTTTTGAAAGTGCTTCCGAAGGCAGACGGGAAATCCAAACTCGATTGGCAGAACCACTGGGTTGAAACCAGCCGTCATTTATGGACAGATGAAGCAAAAGCTTTTCTCGACCAGCTTGTAGAGCCCGTTCCAGGCCCATTTCGAGATATCGCCAAACATTCCATCGCAGCAGAAATCGGTAAAATTGCGTACGAAAATAATGCACCTGAAGTATCCAGAGATCATTGCATTAAAGGATACATTATAGCCACACCGAAGCGGGATAATAAGTTTCTGGTGAAATTTCTGGAGAAGAACCAAATTGACTATTCGCCTTATAAACATTTGATGAATAAATAGATCAATGAATTCAGCCGAACATGTATCAGGCTTACATATGTGCAAACATGCTCCGTCAGGTAAGTCATCCCCAGCAAGGCAGTGCTTACCGCCCGGGGCTGTTTGTCGATCTAGCAATACATGTCAGTACAGTCAAAATAACAAGGGGGTCGCCAAGATGAAGATTGCGATTTGTGGAGGTACCGGTTTTGTCGGAGGAGCGCTCGTTGATTACTGGCTTCAGGCAGGCCATCATGTGAAAGTTATTACACGCAAACTGCCGAATTTACATAATCCCAGCCAAAACCTTACTTATATCTCATGGGAACAGGTAGAGGAACAGCCTCATTTGCTGGAAGGAATGGATGCCCTGGTGAATCTCGCCGGGGAAACGTTGAATCAACGTTGGACAACCAAGGCGAAACTGGAGATCGTTGAATCCAGAGTGACTACTGTAGCGCGCGTAGCCAAATTGGTGAATTCACTGGAGCACAAGCCGGAGGTGGTCGTACAGGCATCTGCCATGGCAATCTATGGCACCTCTCCCACAGAAACATTTGATGAGAACAGTCCACAAAAATCGATGAATTTTCCATCCGGCGTCTCTGAGCAATGGGAAGTTGCTGCTGATGCCATCAAACATGTGAGACTCGTGAAAATCCGCGTCAGCCTCGTGCTTGGTCATAAAAAAGGGGCATTTCCATTAATGAAACTGCCTTACATGCTTGGTGTTGGGGGCAGGGTGGGAAGCGGCAAACAGTGGACCAGTTGGATTCATATTATGGATATTGTGCGTTTGATTGATTTCACGATCCACAATAAAGAAATCTCCGGTCCGGTGAACGCCTCTTCGCCTAACCCCGTTACCAACGATGAATTCGGACGAACGGTAGGCAAAGTGTATCATCGTCCGCACTGGTTCCCTGTACCCGCAATTCTGATCAAAACACTGGTTGGAGAACTCTCTGTCGTGCTGCTGCAAGGGCAGCGGGTTATCCCGCAAAAAGCGTTGGATCACGGATTCCAGTTCACCTTCCCTACATTAACCGAAGCACTTGAAGATCTTAAACACCGGGGTCTATCCGACTGATCGATAGGTATAAACAGACTCAGCCAACGTAAAGGTATCTCCATCTTCAAGTGGATATTCTTTGTACGGAGCAAGAACATTGCCCTTGAGAATGGTTCCATTCACAGAACCCAAATCCTTGATAACATAGCCCGATTTGTTCCGGCTCAATTCCACATGAGCACGGGACACGCCGGTTGCTGAATCTACCCACTGGACCATGTCCGCCGATCGACCAATAACAAACGATGCTCCACGGACATCCATCCGTTCATGTTTGTCTCCGCTTGCTGATCTGCGTTCAAGATAAAAGGAAGGTACAACTGGACTTGCACCTGTTATGCCTTTGCCCGCTACACTCTGCAAGTTTACAGTTGCATCAGCCGCCGCATGATGACGGACGAGTTCCGATGTTGCAGCTATGGCTTCAACAGTATGCTGAATGAAAGGTTCATCGGATGTTTCAGATGGTGTATGTAGATTTTGAAAGCGAGAATTTCCTGCTACAGATGACCTGGATTCAAAAAATTTCCCCCGTTCTGATTGAGCACTCTGCATATCACCAGAGCTCTGTTGACTCGTGTAATCTTGTGCATACATGTTATCTTCGGGTGACATTTCAGATGCATTCCAACGCCAGCTCTCCTGAGACATCTCTTCTTCTCTTTCTTTCTGCTTATCTTTGCCTCTACCCAAGCCAAAAAAAGCAGATCGCTTATTGGATAAACCCTCCTGTAATTCGTCATCTGTATATTCTTCATTCGGCATATTTTTACGTAGCAGATTGGATTTGGAATTCCCGAAGTTCCCTTTGGTCAACCATGCCCAACCCGCGATCCCAAGCAACCCAGCACTTAATGCTGCGGATAGAATCATTTGTGTTTGCCCTGGTTGTTCCATATAGATGAATCTCCATACCAACGCCGTGGCAATCATACAGCCCAGAAGGATGTAGGTCGTTTTGGAGGATGCCTGCTTCTCGTCCTTTTCCATATCATCACCCTGTAATGAATCAAACGCTTGGGGCTGTGACGGATTCGTCGTAACACCTTTTGCATGTAATGAGGACTCTATGGCTGCACGTCTGCCGGAAAATCCTGAAAAGGTTTTGTTAAGTGGTTTTTCATCCTCCGTTGTAGATATCCTCGGTTGATGATTTGATTTCAACTGCTGCCCAGCTTCACCATTTCGATCCAAGTGACGATACTGATCTTGCCCATTTCTATTGGAAAATAGATCATTTCCCTGCTCTGGAACTGCAGAAAGTGGCCTTCCAAAATGATGATCAGTTGTACCGGATGACCCACGTGAAGACATAAACGATGCCTGTCCTGAACCACTCTGCTCATCTGCATATAAATTAAGCAAAACTTCACGCAGTTGTCTGATATCCCATTGTTCACTGTCACATAGTTGGAGGACACGCTGAATCCCTTCGCCTTGAAGTTCCTGAACATGGGCCATCAGCCTAATAACCAGTTCGCGGAATTGCTGAGGCGTCGGATCACTCTCAATTGCATCAACAATCGGGATGTATACCAAACCAAGTTCTCCCAGTTCAAGTGAACCATTAATAAATATGTACTCTTCCTGAATCTGTAATTTGCGTGAATCCAACATATATTGTCTACATTCCGTAAACGTGTCTGCCAGCTGAAACAATAGTCCATATAACACACGCAGCTTGATTTTTCCTGACTTCAACATCTGAGGTAACATCTTATATCCTGAAATATCATATTGTAACGTTACATTTCGGTCTACCTCTCGAATATGAATTGGAAGAAGTCGAGGAATTTGATTGGAAGACAACATGCCCATCTGCACACGGCTCAGTTCGTCCATTCGCAACCCTTCCACTTTCTCCAAAACCATAAACGACCCGCCGTTTCGAATGAAATCTCTCGTTAATCCATACATGCCAATCCTCTCTTTCCATTGCTTAATTAAGTCATGTAGATATAGGCGCTAATGAATCCCGGCAATACGGCCAGCATAAAAGGAAACTTCAATGTCTTTTCATGATGAACCAGTTTGAGCGAACCGAGCATGAAGAAACCGGCAAGATTCCCTGCCATGCCGCGAATGCGCTTTGCAGAATCCCTGCGGAACAAGAGAATAATTAATCCAATTGCCCCTGCATACAAAACGGAGTAAATAATAACGTGAACGCCAAAGGCCAGTCCTGTCCAAACTCCAATTCCTCCAAACAATTTAACATCTCCCGCACCCACTGCCCCAATCAGATACATTAGAAATAACACACCGAACCCCATCACGAATCCGGCTGCAGAGAACAGAAACCCCTCCCATCCTCCCCAAATAATATGGGCCAGCACTCCCGCGACAGTTACTGGCAAAGTCAAACGATTTGGGATTTTCATTGAACAAACATCTGTAACAAAAGCCGCAATCACATATAGACCACAGGCCCAGTAAAACCACTCCACCTCCATCATCTCCCTCCTTATTTTCTGGAAGCCACATTAAACTCAGTCACCGTCTTGGCACCCTCCGCTGTCTCTACAACAAATGTCCATGTGCCTTCTGTAGTACGTGTACCGACAAACCAGTTCCACTCAATCACACCATTTTCGTCGGCAGTTGCCCATCCGATATGTTTGGCTGAACTTTCACCGGACTTGTAAAATATCGTAAGATTCGCTGTAGCCCCAGGCTCCACTTTGACCTTAATGGTCGCGTTGTTGCCTATGTATGCTGGCTCCGGCTTGGATAACACGGTTGCTGCTCCAGCTGAATCCGCGTCTCCTCCACTACTATTGGAGCCTTCTCCGGTATCTCCAATCCACACCCGTTCTGCCGCAGCAGCTTGAATACGTAAAGACTTCCCTAAAAAGGGGACTTTAACAGGCAATTCATAGCTCAATTCAAGCCGAAAGTAAGGATTCGTTTTATTTTTGAGATCAGGTATGGAAATACCATTAACATGCACACGCTCTACATCCAGTAGAGAAGTATTAATAAAAGGCTTGAGCAGCGGCTTAACGGTCGGATCAAGCACCGTCTCAAGAACGGATGTCTTGATTTCCTGTAACGGTTGTTCACCTCTGGCAGCAGCTGCACGAACCCAATCACTGAGTGGCTCCGGCAGTGAAGAGGCATACTCTTCGGCCCATTCCGTCAGTGACAGCTCCGGTATTTTCCATCCCCCCTCTGAGCTTCCACTACCCGCGGAATCAGAGGGTGTGAACACAAGGGATACGGGATATATTTGGGTGGATAACTGCTTTACCGCCTCACCTGCCGTGCTCTGCAACGCTGTTGATACCAACGTCATCTGCACGATGTAAATCAGGAACATGACAAAGAACAGGAATACAGGCAAAACCAGCGAGGCTTCCAAAACGATGCTGCCTATTTCCTTTTCTGATGAATCCGTCTTTCTTGGAGAACATTCTTTTTTTGGAAAACGCACCTTGGGAATAGAATGTATCTGCTCAGTCAGAGACTTCAATCTTTCCAATCTACGCACTCGTGTAAGTTGATTCTGTAAACGTGCCAATTTTTTTTCCTGCTGATGCTGCTTATCCATAATCCCTCCACGAAACAACCCGGATTATTCAATAGGAATAATCGGCCTTCCGATCTATGAAAAATCGCCCATCTTCTACCTGGTCTGCACTACCCATGACAGCACCTATACTTCTTGTGACTCCAGGTAAAAACCACAATTTGATACTACTGCGCATGTTTCCTGAAGCGTATGTCTGCTTCTCATCCGGATTCACTCCGGTATTCAATCGGATCAAAGCCAACATTCTGGACATTTTGCGTTCATTGTTGCTATGCATTAATAGGAACAAACGGAGATGGTCCCTGTATGTAAGCTTGACTTTGATATATTTGGACAATTCCACACTGCCGTCTTTAGCCAATTTCACCATATCTGCTATAGCGTTTGTAATTCCGTATAAAATCGCAGCAGATAATACAAGTAGTGGATTCCCCAGCTTGCTATTTTCAATTAATCCTTCTGCAGTTCGAATCGCCAGACGCATACCAAAGATCTCCGCATATGCAGCCGCCATATTCCCCGAAGGATTATGAAAACCATAGATAATATACTCCAGTTCCTGATTTTCCAGTTTAAACACTTCACCAGCATCTCCACTACCTTCAGTCCAGCTCAGCAGCTGTCCAAAATCCATCGAGTTGAAATATGCCAGTGCATACTCATTCTGAAACAATTCATCGCCAAGACTATCCAGCAAATTGGACATCCCGCCGAACAAACTGTCCATTCCGTTCATGGCATCACCACCAGAGTCATACGGATCGCCAGCAATCTTTGCCTTCTGGGCTTCCTCACGGCTCGCTTGGTTAAAAGCGATGTTGGCGTTGTAGTACTCCTCCAGTTGTTTAAAGGCGTCCATGGAGCCGGAGCTTCCCTTTTCGATTTGTGATAATATGCGTTTAACTTCCTTCAACTTCCCTTTGGATTCCTTATCATTCGCTTTGCGCTGGGCATCGGAGCCACGACCGCTCTCCAACAGCTGTTTGCTTTGAAGAATGACATTGGAGGGACCACTTCTTACATAAGTGTCCATGTATTGTTCCGTGACCTGACTAGCCTGTCTAACCGCTGGTTTAATGGAAACACCACTCATTACCGTAACCGAACGAAGCTGCATATTAAGCTCCATACTGTCATTTCTGACATTGGTAAAATCCGAATTTTGTGAGCGTACACGTGCATTTAACTGATCGAATAATGTGTCAGCTCTTACAAGTTCAGAAGCAAGGGAGCGTGTACTTTTGGCTTCACTTCCCGATCCGGTAGACGGAGGACTCGTCCCAGGCAGTGTTGAGTTGCCTACTTTTTCATAACTGGCATTCTGTGAACGGTTCTCCCCCTCAGCGATTACACGCTTCATTTCCTCATTGATCTGGCGAGCTTCTTCAATCTTGGCCTGGGCTTCCTCCAATTTTGTCTGGTGAGCCTGCAATGCTGGTTGTATGATCATGCTTATGCCTGTCGCCACATTCCCCACACCTGTCCGATAACGAGCCAGCTCTAGCATGTACTGTTGCTGGTTGAATGGCAGTCCTTCATCCATTTGTTTCTTGTTTAGATAATCCGCATAACGCGCTGCTACTTCAGCAGCTGTCTCTGGCGTCTCTCTTAACATCTCATCGTAAATGGCAGAGGAAGGCGGATTCATGATCAGTGCGGGCAGACCCTTCAGCTTATCGGCAGATTCCGTCTGATTGGCTATTGCTTCGTCCAGCAATTCCTCACGTTTGTCATACAGTTTCTGCAATTTCTTGAGCAGATCAACAGTATGAGCAGCTTCTTTCATCTCTTCTGACATCGGCTTAAAACGATTGACCACTTCCAGGGTAAAATCAACCGGCGCACGATATTTCATATCCTCCTGAATCTGGCGATTAAAAATATCGTATCTGCCCAGTTCACGCTCCATGCTTAGTGAAGTCGTATCCCATTGGATATCCAGAATGGGAAAACCATCTTTCACAGCCGAGGGCTTCACACTATCATTCAGCACTTTGGCCATAATGGCCTCACCACTGCTGTCACCGTATCCAAATAGACCATACTCCCGCAAGGAAGTATCATAGGCTGACATCACAGATCTCATCGCTGCATGCGTCATTCGTTCTGCCTGTACTTTGAAAGCTGCAATACGTGCATAATCAATGAAAATGGAAACAAACATAAACATTCCAGCCAAAATCAAGATCAAGAACACGGTTACGGCTCCTGATTCACCGTCTTTTTTTCTGAACAGTGTTTCCTCCTCCTCTCCTCATTTTTTGGTTTTGCCAAAATACTGTACAACCTGTCCCGCTTCAGCGGCAGTACTGGCTGCGGCTCCGCCCTTGCCTTTAAACTTGGCCGCATAATAACGGACCAGATCCACCGTTCGGATGAATTCACTCGGTTCTACAACTGCTGAAGATCCTTGTGTTAATACACTGTTACCTGAATCGAATAAAAAAGAAGGCAGCGGTAATGAAATCACCTGCTCCAGCTTGGTTGTAACTTTTCGTTGGATCAGCGAGTTCTGATATTCTATTGTCCCGTTCATGCCAGAAGGCATGCCTTGTGCGGCTTGGGACAGTTTCTTTTCCGATAGACTTCCACCTTCCCCCGCAGGTACAGACACAATAACCTCATTGTCCGCTCCCGCCCAACCAAACAGTGCTCCAAGCAATCGATCATCGGTCAGTCTCCAGTACAGGTTGTCATATTCCCCAGCCACAACTTCACCCGTCATCGCCTGCTTGTGGCTGTTGTCCCAGCTGTAGGCGGCACGTTCAGAAGCTGCATACGCATGTTGGTTCAGAAATGTTTTCTGATACATGTACATGGAGAAAAAGAGGATCAAGACGAGAATAAACAACACGATAGGGAAGACCAGGGAAGCTTCAATGGTGAAGCTCCCTTCTTCCTTTTTGAATTGGTTATTCGAAAAACTCATTACTTCTATTGCTCACATTCGTTAACAGTCTTTCTACCAATTTTTTAATTTGATCCTTGAATATTAATGCAATAATGATAATAACGCCGATGATCAGAATCAGCTCCAGCGTACCAAGCCCGTCCTCTTCCTTCCAAAATTCTGTTACTTTGCTTTTCATCAATTCCAGCATCCCAATTCCTCCTACATATTCATCATCATAAAAGCAGGTGCCCCGATCATCACGACAATCGAAAAAAAGATCAGTACCATCGGAAACACCAGTTTGGAAGAAGCCTGTTCTCCCTTAGCCCGACTAACGGCCTTGCGTTTTTCCCACAACACATGGGACAGATCCCGCAGCGCCAGTACAAAGTCACCTCCCCCTCGCCGAAAATTCAGCAGCACTGTTGTTGTAAAAATCGTCACTTCCTGTACACCACACCGACGACTGAACTGTTCAAAGGATTGTTGAAACGAATAACCGTTGTTCCAATCCCCAACCATCTTTCGCAGCTCATTATAGAGGGGATGATTCCGTTCTCCCTGACTGGCTACACAGTGAACAATGGCACGCTGCACCGTTTCTCCCGCACCAACCAGCAGAACAATGCGGTTCAACAACTCCGGCAGCTCCATGAGTATGTCCTGATCTCTTCGCTGTACTTTGGTGTTAAGGTCTTTATAAAGGGCGAAGGGCAGTGCAACACCCAGTGCCAATCCACCTACCATACCGCCAAGTCCCATATCCCCAACGAGCGACAAAAGGCAGCCTACGAGCAACATCAGCCACGAGTAAGTCAGCATTTCAGCACAGTAGAGCATCGTTTTCTCGCCACTATGCTGTATGCCATACATTTTCTGAATGGCATGCTGCATACGGAACATGAGTACAGGTAATCTGCGGCCCACTTCGAACTTGTCCATTAAAAACAAAAAGGGACCATGCAGCTTCTTCAGACGTAATCCTTCCATATCCAGTTTGCGCAAATGTCGGTAGGTCTGCCCACGCGTTCGATCCAGCACCAGCCACCCTGCTCCGAGCACCCCTCCGAAAATAACGGGAAGCAGCATCGTGTCAGCTCCTTATACTTTGATATCCATAATGCGTGTAATCCACAAATAACAGCAGGCGAGTAATGCCAATGCCCCGCTGGAGATCATATATCCCATCCCGCTGTATAACGGCTCCATAAAATCCTTGGCCGTAAAGTTTAGAAAAATCAGAAAAATAAATGGAGCGGCAAACATCACTTTGGATTCAAACTTTTTCTGTGCCACCGCTACCATGATGTCCTGCTGAATATCCAGCTTCTCACCAATGACCGCAGAGGTTCGCCTCACCACTTCGACCAGATCTCCACCCGTTCGCTTACAAGTGATGAACACATCGGCAAAGTTTGTGATATCCTCGATTTTGGCCCGGTCCGAGAAGTCTTGCAGTGCCTCTTCAATGGGCTGACCATATTCCATCCGCGTCCTCAGAATGGTGAATTCCCGAATGAGATCCGTATCGGCCTCAGGGTTCAGCATGCGCAGATCCTCCACGGATTCCTTAAAACCGTTCTCTACCGATTTTCCCGCAGCCAGCGCGGAGGACAACGCATATAATGCCTGCTTAAAATGCAAACTGAGAGTCATTCTTCTTCGTTCCAGCAGTACTTCTGTCCAGTGTTTTGGTACCCATATACACCCCGCAGCCAATATCAGTCCGGCCAACCAGTGATGATAGAACAGAATACCGACACCAAAGAACAACAAACCACTAATCAGCATGCAGACCATCCGCTGTTTCCGGGATAGCGTATATACGGTGTAGTCCGTTAACGCCTGTCTGGCCTCACCCAACTTCATCACCTACCCATAAAATCAACTAATTTACGTTGTTATCCGATTCATTCAACTCATCGCTATTGCGTTCTATGTACTCGTTCAACCATTCCCCTAGCCCAGCCATCTGAATTTTATCCACTTGTCTCAGCGTTCCAACTTGCACGAGTCCACCAATAATCTTGCCTTCTTTTTCTTCGATTTCCTGGAAACGAAACAGTGGATTGAGCAGTACTTCTCCGTCCTGCATGCCAATCACTTCGCTAATCTCGGTCACCCGACGTGAACGGTCGCGCAGCCGGGATAGATGTACAAAGATATCAATGGCCGAGCTGATCTGCTGCCGGACAACTGCAATGGGAAGATCCGCTCCGCTGAGCACCATGGTCTCTAATCTGCTGATCATATCGGAGATCGTGTTTGCGTGCCCTGTGGACAAGCTTCCATCATGGCCTGTGTTCATGGCCTGCAACATATCCAGCGCTTCTGCTCCCCGCACCTCACCAATGACAATTCGATTTGGACGCATCCGCAAGGATGACTTGATCAGGTCACGGATGGATATTTGCCCCTTGCCCTCGGTATTCGCATTGCGCGTCTCCAGCGATACCAGATTGGGTACTGTGACAATCTGTAATTCAGCAGAGTCTTCAATCGTGATGATCCGTTCATCCGCAGGAATAAACTGAGATAATGCATTTAGGAAAGTGGTTTTCCCCGACCCGGTTCCGCCGCCGATAAAAATATTGTATTTGCTGCGCACCAACTGCTGCAGCAGCTCTGCCGCTTCCTCATGCAGGGCACCTTTACCAATCAGATCGGACATCTTCATTGGTTCACTCGGGAATTTTCGAATCGTCATGGTCGGACCCTTCAATGCAATCGGAGGCAGCACGATATTGACCCGAGAGCCGTCTTTCAACCGCGCATCCACGATTGGAGAAGACTCATTCACAATCCGGTTCACCCCGGATACAATTATCTGGATAATGTCTTCCAACCGTTCCCTTGACTCGAACTCCAGTGTGATCTGTCTGACTTCACCTTCCTGCTCAACGAAAATCTCCCGGTGGCTGTTGATCATAATCTCCGTAATTTCGGGATGATCCACCAATGGTTGCAGAATATCCAGCCCTCGAAAGGAGTCAAATAACCGTTGCACCAGCGTATGACGCTCCCCGGAGGTCAGATCATCCAGCTTGGGGTCAGAGAGCACTTTGCGCTCAATTCCCTGCCACAGTTCTTCGTCTCCCGCAGACGACGTTAAATCGAGGCCAGCCCTGACCTCGCGACGCATGATCTGAAACTGCTCTTCACGGTCCAGTATCATCCTGGATGAGTCCGTCATAGTGACCACCCATCACCCTTCTGGATTCGTCCTGTCTGCTTCAGTTCTTCTTCCCCGTCCTGTACAATCATGGCGCATAGTCTCTTCACTTCGCGTTGAAAGATCGGTGAGCTGAGCATCACTTCCTCCTGGCTTAGCTGCTTCCAGGAAGGGATATACGGCAGCACAGCATCCAGATGCAGATCAGGTCTTGGCAAAGCATTGATGACGCTGTCCCGATACTTGTTGACAATGAAGCGGGCACGATCCAGTACACTTTCATGCAGATCCGGCCACGTACGCTCCATATGCTGAATCCATTGACCCCAGCGGTGCATGGAAGAGATGTCATCCTCAACCAGCCAGACGAAAGCATCGGCAGCATCGAAAATCCCCTCACTTCGTCCATCCCAACCTGAGTCCCCATCCAGAATGAGCACATCATATTGCCCGCTGTCGGCCAAATAACGGATCAGGCTCTTCGTATCTTCACGGGACATTTGCAGCAATTCCTTCCGATTCGATAACGGCCAGAATACATCCGACTTCAGCGCTTCGTGACGTAGCACATATCCGTCCACCCCTTTGGTGGAGGACTGTGCTTGTCCCTGTTTGCCTGATTCCTTCCTGCCCACCTTCAAATCATAAAGCAGACGTGACAGCCCCGTTTCTGTGTCAGGTATACGCTGCCCACTTCTAGACAGACCTTTCTCTAGAAACGGCATCGAGCTATCCAGTGTCTCCAGATTGAGATACAGAACAGCATATCCTGCAAGCCCCAGCTGCTTCGCCATATGCATCGCCACCGCAGTTTTGCCACTCCCTCCGGAAGCTGATACAACTCCAATAGAAAGTGTCTCCTGTCCTGGACGATGGGTTTTCTTCCGACGCGGTTGCCGACAAACATTGAGAACAGCGTCCAGCAGCGTAGGCAATGGTTGATATTTCATCAGTCGTTTATCCTCATCCACTTCATCTAATCCTTCACTAAGCATCAGCCATGGAATACCCGAGGTTTCACCACCGTGACTCAGCCAGTGGTTCAGAAATTCCGGTTCCGCAATCACCAAATCCGGCACTTCCCTGCCTTCCTGCTCATTCATGTGATCCCTGAACGGTTCCCATTGTGAAAAGGCGGTAAATCGTATACTGGAGCCGGACAGGCTGCCTTGTACAAAATCAAGCCAGGCGCTGATATACTCTCTGTCTTTGGAAGCCAGCACTGCCTTAAGAACAATCAATTCTTCTCCCCTCCCTGCAAAAAAAGCACAAAAAAGCACCGTCCAATAACCGCAAAAAGTATGCAGTGTATGGACGGTGCTTCCGTCACGTGCTATGAATGTATGGATAATATAGCATACAATTTCTGGAGGAGCAAGGGATTTATTCAAACGTAAATCCGCTCAAGAATGATAGGGTGCATCAAATTCAATAATATTGCGGTCAGGATCAAGCACAAAAATCTGTGCAAACCCGGCAACACTATCTGGTCTTGCCTCATATTCAATTCCCTGCTGTTCCAGCCAGGCCAAAGTCTCCTTGTAACTCTTCACCCAGATCGCAAAATGTCCATCTGTTGTATCGATGCCAGCCTCACGAAGCGTATGTCCCTGCGGATGCTGTAATAGATGAAGCTGTTGACTACCAATGGCATACCATGTGCCCGTAGAGTTGAACGGCGGACGTTCAATCTCCTGCATGCGTAGCAAACCGGAATAAAATTTCTTCGCAACCTCCAGATCACGTACAGCCAGACTCACATGGTGTATATGTGCAAATTCTATCATTTCTTTGACCTCCTGCCTGAAATAGCCTTCCTTCAACTTCCCATCAACTCTAAATTCAATCGCTTACACGACTATACTATAACACCTTGGACTATAACCACAACGCATACAAAAAAGAAAAACACCCCTGATTGAATCCAGCGAACCTGTCGGTTCACACAAATTCATTCAGAAGTGCTTACTCCAGATTATCTACCTCATACATCCATTATCATGGTAGATTTAACCAGGTTAATTTCTCATTAGAGAGAATCACACCCGCTTATCCTTACGCTTCTTATTTAGCACTATCCAATGCTTCTTGCGGGATCTTGATCTCTTTCACGCCATTATGGTTAGAGAACGTGCTGGTCATCTTCATGTCCATCGAGATTTTCTGTCCTTCCTGCTCCATATCCATCACCATGTTGACATCCGTACTTGCAGGCAGATAGGTTTCTTTGTTGATCATATATTTCATTGTCATGCTGGTAATATTCATTTGATCAAGCATCGCTTGAGTTTGGGCATCCGATCCGTTTTGCTCCATGACCGCTTTGGCCAGCTCCTTCACGTTATCACCGGATACGTCAGCGTTAATGACGTAATTGTCGCCTTCTTCCGTAATTTTGGTGTCTTCGGCAATCTTTTTGAATTGCTCCAGCTCACCTTCCGGATTCATGCTTGCCTGCATCTGCTCAATCAGTGGTTTCGTTTGCTCGTCAGGAATTTTGACCCACTGGTCCCCCACCTGCGAATAAATCTTATCCGAAGTGATGTACTGCTTCACGTTCTGCGCTTCCTGTCCGGACATTTCCATCTTCATCTCCTGGTAGATCATCATCGGATCTTTGATGATATCCATCTTCAGCGATGTTTTCACCTGTTGATCCTGGGACTGCTCGCCGTTCACCAGCTTCAAATTTTGATCAATATTGGCTTCCGTAGTGAAGCTTTTCATGTCTTTAGTCGCTGCATTCGTTTTCTCAATTAATTCGTCCAATGTAGGGATCTTTGTCGCCTGCTCCGCAGTTGTATTTTCCTCATTCGACGTTTCGTTGCCAGCTGGCGGCGTTGCTGTACTGTTATCTGCATCGTTACTGCAAGCGGTCATGCTTACTGCTAATAATGCCCCAATCATTAATGTAGTCCACTTCTTCAAGTTATTTGCCTCCCAAAATAGAATTGATCCGTACTCATTACCCAATTATTTCCGTTATTAATCAATCGTTACCGATACAATATGTCACGCTTCTGCCTTTTAAAGGAATCGATCCTTAATATCAGGTGTAGGCAGCATACACACTTCATCTTGACCGAACCAGCGATATCGGTTGCAAGCTACCATGTTATATATGGCATTCCGAATAAATTTCGGTACAATAATCAACACGTACAATAATGGATAAGGAAATTTCAATCCTTTGGCCAGACGCAGCGCAGCGGTTGAACGTGTATAATATTTTCCATCCTCAATGAGTACAAACGTATCCATGCTGTCCGTGGACAGATTGCCCTTCTCCAGCAATTTTTTTGCTACATCCGATTGAAGTGATGCAAAATGATATTTTCCCTCCGGGTCACGCTTGATGATCCACTTCGTTAATCCTTGGCAGAAATGACAGACTCCGTCCACAAGCACAATCGGGTGTCCCTCATGCTGATCCGTTTGATTTGCTGTCATAATCATGGCCTCCTCATAATTGCGCTATTAGTGTAACTTACCCGTTTTGAGTCATCCCGGTCGCTTTTTTTTTACATTTTATTTAAGTGTAGCGGAAAATAGAAAAAGAGCGCAGGCTCAATGCCCACGCTCGTATCTGTCTTGGCAATTACTCAGCAATTGCCTTTTCCATCCATTGGTCATCAATCATCTGTTGATGCAGGTCACCAGCCCACTGGTCCATGCATTTGCAAATGAAATCTTTGCGACATACCGGACAAGGCGTTTTCTGTAGACGGCTGATATTGGTCAGCTTCCATTCCGGGGAATGGGAGTAGAATACACGGCATTGTGTACCGTCTACCAATTTCATTTTAAATTCATACAATCCGTCTTCCTTGTTGCCACTAGCTAATTCTAAATTTGCAATACGCGGTCTATAAGACATGGATATCACCTGTTAATTCAAATTTGGTTCATGCATTGACACTTCTCAGTACTAAGTCATATTAAAGAAATTTTAGTTCGATGTCAACTCACGCACATTTATCCCCCAAATAGAATATCAAGAATGGTACCCACCTGACCCTGCTTTTTCCCTTTCAGCACATCCGGATCGAATACTTCAACATATCCACAGGAAGAACAGGCGACGAAGAGATAATGATTCTGCTGAATATCAAACATTTTGCTAAGTCCCGCTCCTGACATGGATACTTCCTTAATGTTGCAATCCGTACCCCTGCATTTGGTGCATACAAATCGCCGTTCTATCATCTCTTCAATACTCATGGTCGTTCCCCCTTATTCGAATGTATGACTTCAAGCAAGAGTAGATTATGTAAAATAGTACGCTGTTCAACATGCAATCTCCTGCATCGCAACAGTATTATACAGTACAAAACCCTGCCGAAGGCCAGCAGGGTCTTGTACTCGAACATCAGGCATCCAAGGATACCCTGCTCTATATGTTCCCTTTACTCCTGCGAGTCAGGTCTTAAACTACATTAAGTACCACATCAATATTGCCGCGAGTTGCCTTGGAATAAGGACAGAAATCATGTGCCTTACGAGCAAGATCTTCTGCTTGACTGTGATCGACGCCAGGCATGCTCACATCCAAACGTACAGACAGTTGGAAACCATCATCTGCCGGATCTTTGCCGATGGATACATTACTGGTTACCACCACATTCTCCAACTTCACGCCCGCTTTGCGTGCCACATTGGCAAGAGCACTTTCATAACATGCACCATATCCCGCTGCAAAGAGCTGCTCAGGATTGGTTCCTTCACCACCTGCGCCTCCAAGTTCTTTTGGCATTTTCAGATCATGCTTGAGCACTCCATCCGAAGAAGCCACCGAACCTGTACGTCCACCTTTAACTGTTGCTGTTGCTGTATATAAAGCTTCCATTAAGAATCTCTCCTTTACCTTTAAGTTTTTTTGCTGCCTACAATTCAATTTAAACTTCTGGCTCATTTTGAAACGGTTGTTAATCCTTATTCAGCTTTTACAACTTTTTTATTTTCATGCATTTGGGATGAACACAGGTAATTTATCTAGGGTTGGGTAATATACTAAGGCACATTTACTCCTGCTAAATTTTGTCCCTCTACACAAAAGTTGCACTAGACAAAAATAATTGAAGGAGTACAATGTAAGTATCAACATAAACGTTTAGACATATGTGGAGTCGTTTAATTACGCTTTTAAGATTTTGGTTTCAATGTTCAAATGTAATCAAAGGAATGACACCGTTCCTCTTCATATAGAATATCAATACTTCAAAGTCGGGTGATTATATTATGAGTAAAAAAAATCCGTTCAACACTCCTTCAAATGAGCCATTAGCTGCGGGTATGGCCCCATCTCTCGGGGAAGCCCACAGCTCCATGAAGGTGCCTCAGAACGCTGCTTGGTGGAGAAAGTTCCTTGCTTTTGTTGGACCAGGTTATCTGGTTGCCGTTGGATATATGGACCCAGGGAACTGGGCAACGGATATTGCCGGTGGCTCACAGTTCGGTTATACATTATTGTCCGTTATTCTGATATCAAATCTAATGGCTGTGGTATTGCAGTCTCTTGCTGGCAAGCTCGGGATTGTCACAGGACGGGATTTAGCGCAAGCCTGCCGCGAACGATTCAGCATGCCTGTAGTCATGATGTTATGGATTTTGTGTGAGCTTGCGATTGCAGCCACCGACCTTGCCGAGGTTATTGGTTCAGCCATCGCTCTCAAGCTGCTGTTCAACATACCCATGCTATACGGTGTCATTATTACCGCTGTCGATGTACTGGTCATTCTTTTGCTGCAAAATAAAGGCTTCCGCGCATTGGAATCGCTCGTTATTGTGCTGATGGCTACCATCGCCCTCTGCTTCGGGATTGACCTGTTTCTCGCTAAACCGGATATGGGCGGCGTCATGCATGGTTTTGTACCCAGTGCCGAGATTTTGCAAAATCCAGCCATGCTCTATATCGCCATCGGAATTATTGGCGCAACCGTGATGCCCCATAATCTGTATCTGCATTCTTCCATTGTGCAGACCCGTCAGATTGAAAAGACACCTCAGGGTAAAAAAGAAGCGATTCGTTATACCACTATGGATTCAACCATCGCTTTAACGCTGGCCCTGTTTATCAATGCAGCCATCCTGATTCTGTCAGCTTCCGTGTTCCATAGTGTAGGCATGACTCAGGTCGCGGAAATTACAGATGCTTACCATCTGTTGACACCACTTCTGGGTACCACCATTGCAAGTATTCTGTTCGGTGTAGCCCTGCTGGCTTCAGGCCAGAACTCAACACTCACCGGCACGTTGTCCGGACAGATTGTAATGGAAGGCTTCCTGAACATTCGTATTCCGGCGTGGCTTCGTCGACTGGTAACACGTCTGATTGCAATCATCCCGGCCGTCATCGTAACAGCCATTGCCGGAGAGCACGGAACAGAGGAACTGCTGATTCTGAGCCAGGTTGTGCTGTCACTGCAGCTTCCCTTTGCCGTCATTCCACTGGTGATGTTTACGAGTGACAAAAAAAGCATGGGGGCTTTTGTCAACAAGCCGTGGCTCCAAATCATCTCCTGGATCATCGCTGGAGTTATCGTTGTCCTGAATGTGTATCTGATTATCCAGACCATTATGTTGTTCTAGGTTACATGGAACTACGCCGTATTTTGTCTAACTCAAAAAGGCTGATCAACTCAAGTAACGCATCCCTTGAGACGATCAGCCTTTTATATGTTTGAGCATTAACCTGATCCATACTAACCGGATCTTAAAAAACGCACTTCATTTAGTTGTCCGAATTCGGAGTTACCATCAACAATGGAAGAAGCTCCTCCAGTGATTTAATCGTCCAGTCTGGACGTTCTGCATCCGCAAGCTCCGGCTGGAACCTGCCATAACCCTGCAAAATCCGGATCGTGTGCATACCCAGCTTCTTAGCTGGAATAATATCATTATCGATCCTGTCGCCGATCATGACCGCTTCCTCGGGTTTACATCCCGCCTGTTTCAACGCTACAGCATACAATTCAGGATCAGGCTTGGACACTCCTTCTTCAGCCGAACAGGCCAGCACATCCACATACTTGCGCAAGCCGTAGCTATTCAGTCGATTTTCCGTCCCCGGGCTCTGATTGGCAATGATACCAATCTTATAGTGCTGCGACAACGTCTGAAGAACAGCGTCGGCTGACGGGAAGGGTCGCTCAAGCTCTTTGCGGA
The DNA here is from genome assembly GCF_037969855.1 of Paenibacillus sp. FSL W7-1088. Lineage (NCBI taxonomy): Bacteria > Bacillati > Bacillota > Bacilli > Caryophanales > Paenibacillaceae > Paenibacillus > Paenibacillus sp. FSL W7-1088. The sequence goes on along the minus strand of NZ_CP150216.1, from coordinate 1,647,241 downwards.
ACTTCAGCTTCTCCTGTATCTGTTCCCGGTGCCCCTCATCGCTGATCAGAGTACGAATAGCCAATTTCATCGGCCATTGCTCGTAATTTCGGTAGGAGGCCGCAAATATGTCTCGCACCGTCTGCATCTCCACCTGATAACCAAGCGCACAAGCTTCACGAACGAACTGACCGATAATATCATCTACCGGCTCCCATTCGTCCACGAGCGTATCCCCCACATCAAAGAACAACCATTGTATTCCACGTACATCCGGCACGCCTATTCCTCCTCGTTAGCCACAGGAAATTATCCCTATTTCCCAAACCATAAAAAAGAAGACCCACCATCATGCATGAGTCTCCTCAAGAATCCGTTTTATTCATGATTTCAATTATAACAGGCAGCTGACACTGGATCAATCACAGGAATAGTACGAGTCACTAGCCATTAAGCAGAAATCCAACTTCCCCGTTCAAGGAATATACAATACGGTCTGCTCCCATTCCCCGATAGATCCCTTTGGGATGACTTTGTTCGGTAATCACACACAGGGACTTGGATGTCCAGGATCGGCAGATCTGCAAATATCGACAGGTTAGGTTTAGGCTATTTTCAAAAATAAAAACATTGCCGACACTGCCTTGCGGCAAAAACCATTTCTGAGCTGCAGCCGTGTTCATGCGAATGACATGCTCTACACCGATTCTCCGGAGCCTGCGCTCTTCCCCTGCACTGTTAGTCAGAACGGCAAACGGCATTTTTTTGTACATCAGCAATTTGATAAATTTACGTCCTGCTTCATTTGGAGCAGTCACTAAGATCATCTCTTTATCCATCATTCGTTCCTCCCTTGGCGTGAAAAGACAACAAAAAAGAAGCGTGGGGGACCAAGGCCTCCCGGACGCTTCTTCAATAATCCATAGCAAAAAGACACTATGAACCAGCGTACGGCTTGTTGCCTCTCCCTTTAACGCTTACGAGGTTAGCTGACGGATTCGGGCGCGAGAGTCGCCCTATTTCCGGCTGTCACCGGAAAATTCACCCCATGGATGCCCACTGTCCTGGACAGTTCATCCTGTTGGTTCCCCCGTTTCCCACCCATGAATGAATGGAAACTCAGCGATTAAAACATCGTTCTTATATCATCATAATCAGAGCGATATTATCGTTTGTTTCGTTTTTCATGTAAAATTTAATTTAAATTGGAATTACGATATGAATCATACACCCGTGCCATATTGGTGTAAAGTCTGCGCAGATCACCGAATCGACGGATTTTTGCCATTTCACATCAATAATAGCGCTTACAACACATCCATTCTCTACCCATCTCTTCAAAGCTCTCTAATTCTCTCTCTAGCGAAAATAAGGTAGCAAATCAGTCACAGATCATACACGACAGCTTGAAATGGAGTTAAAAAAGCAATATAAATTTTGCAATATTTAATTGCAATCAATATAATAGAGGATATAAGAAAATGAGATGGAGGCGATTTTCATGTCAGTCTACGACTACAAAGTAAACACCCTTCGCGGTCAGGAAGTTGAAATGTCCAACTATCGTGACAAAGTACTGCTTATCGTAAATACAGCAAGCCAATGCGGCCTTACACCTCAATTCAAAGGTCTGCAAGAACTTCAGGACAAGTTTAAAGACTCCCCATTTGAAGTTCTTGGTTTTCCAAGCAACCAGTTTGCACAGGAAAAGGGCTCCTCTGACGATATTGCTGAGTTCTGCCAGATGAACTATGGTGTCAGCTTCCCGATGTTTGAGAAAATTGATGTGAATGGTTCAAGCGCTCACCCTCTATTCCAGCATCTTACCAAAGAAGCACCGGGCGTACTCGGCTCCAAAGCCATCAAATGGAACTTCACCAAGTTCCTTGTGGATCAGAACGGTCGTGTTGTGAAGCGGTATGCTCCCAAAACAACACCTGATAAAATTGAAGCAGACATCAAAGCATTGCTTAAATAACAAGTAAAGGCCATCCCACCCCGGCAGACAGCATGAGCATGCATTCAGGGGAATCGGATGACCTTTTTTTTCGGACCCGGTTACTGTAAAAAACACAAAAAAAGAAGCTCCCCATACGGGAAGCTTCTTCTTAATCGTTCTTATGATGCGGTCGAGAGGACTCGAACCTCCACGGGTATACACCCACTACCCCCTCAAGATAGCGTGTCTGCCATTCCACCACGACCGCATGTCGTAAATAATCGGCAACAGAATTGATTATACCCGGTTCATGTTTAAAAGTAAAGCATTTTTATTAATATTATTTTAACTGCGCTTTTCCTCCCATAAATCGTATAATCTCGTCATTTTCTCCTACGAAGTGCATATGATTAAATTTGATCTCGTTTGTATATCCGATTAGGCTGATCACTCTACTTTCTTTATGACCACTCTTCATATTCTCTCAGTAGAACATAACTTATAAAGTTATATAAAATAACATTAAATAGATTTTATAGTTAAACAACCAAGAAACTATTGACAAAAAGCGGATATTTATGTGAATATATATATCATATAATTCGGATTTACAAACATAAAACGAACCAAAAAGGAGTATAAATGTTATTTAACATAACATTTAACGAACGTAGGAGGCGAAAGATTGTGAACCGTGGGAATAAGCTGCTCGATTACGTCAAACTGCTTGATTCCTCTATCCAGGTCGGAGGCTTCACCCATTCCTTCGGAATGGATGCCCATATCGCGGAAGGTACCATTCGTAGTGCTGAAGATCTCGAATCATTCATGCGCTGCCAATTGCATCCCAGCATCGTGCGTCTGGAAGGCATGGCGATTAAAGGCATATACACCGCCGCAGATCACAATGACGCGTGGCGTACAGCCCTCATCGACAAGCTCGTCCATGTCCAGCGCACCCCAGTCAATCTTAGAGAACATGCGACCACAATGGGCAAACGACTGATTAAGCTAGCTCGTGCACTCCACCCCTGGATTGATTTTAGCCACCTCGAACACACCCTGGCTAAGTATGAATCCGTCGGCTGCCTCTCCACTGTTCACGCCTGGATTAACCACCACCTCGAAATCCCTGTCGAGGAGGCGGTCCTTGGTTATCTGCATTCAGCCATGAGTGCCTGCATAACCGAAGCCTCCAAAGTAATTCCTCTTCATACCGATACAATCCAGGACCTGCTGGTTCGCCTGGCCGCAGACCTGGAACATGAATGGCATACCGTCAGCGCCTCCGCTGCCGATGGACTGGTACAACCAACCTCAATGTCCATGAAAACGTTGTTCCCAAGCTTTCACATGCTTGGAGCAGGGCTTCACGCCTACCGAGCCTAATCTACCCCCTCCCCTTCATACCCGCGTCCTCACGCAGTAAAATATATAAAAAACACGCCGCAACCTCATTGCTGGCGTGTTTTCTATGTCAATTATTTTGTCTATTTAACGTATTTACGCCATTTTTCATATTAAAATACACTTATTTCCGTCTTTTTTAATTGTTAGATGACGCAAATACGTATATAATAAAACATACAGCTCGCATATCTATATACTTTACACCAAGAATAACCAGCTGAACACTACATTCCAACGAGGGGTGAACCCTTTTGAACAAAAAGAAACCTGTGACTCCTTTCGGATGGGCCATCAAACGACGACTAACCGAACTCCAGGTCGACCAAAAGACATTTTGCGAACAGTATGGCATTCCGCCATACCGTCTGTCCAATCTCATTCACGGCACGCGTAAAGCAACCCGGTTCAGGAACCAGGTCGCTGACATTTTGGAAATTCCAGATGATTTAAGATAAGATTTCTGCCAAGGAGGAGCTCATTTCATGAGATACTTAATATCCGATCTGGAGAGATTATCGTTCCAGTCCATGCAGCACCAGCTTATCATCGTCGACCACAACTGGATTATTCGAAGCTGCAACACCGCTTGGCAACACGGACTCGGGCAACTTCTTCCCAACCCAAGCGTAGCAGGCCCCTCAAGAACAGCACCTGAACCACCTCATTACCTTCACCTTGTAGAGGGGTGGACATTCCGCGAGGAGAAAGCAAAGAATGCGAAAATTGTTCAGGAGTTAAAAAGTATCACTGCACCTTTTAAAGACAGTTATACATACGACATCTCCGTTCGGACTATCAACAACGAACAGCGGTGGTTCCGCCTGGAACTCACCCCATTGATTCAGGCCGACCCATCCCTGCTGTCTGATCTCGCATTGATTGCACACACGGATGTGACCGAACAGAAACAGACAGAACGCCAATTGAAGAAGGCCCTGTCTGAAGTGCGTACTTTGCGCGGACTACTTCCCATCTGCGCTGTCTGCAAACAAATTAAGGATGAACAGGACAGCTGGAACTCTGTTGAGAGTTATTTGGAGAAGCACACTCATGCCGAATTTACCCATGATATCTGCCCGGATTGCATACGAAGACTATATCCCAAATACTCCAACATTCTGGACAAACGTTCCTGAACTCACCCTACACCAAGAACCCAAGCTACACAGACAGGTGGTGCTCAAACTGCGACATATCCAGCTCTCGCGGTGTTCCTTGCAGTGCAATTGCCCCTTTGTCCATTACATAGATATAATCTGCAGCACCGCGTACAAAATCAATGCTTTGTTCCACCAGCAAAATGGAGATTTCACCCTTTGCCTTAATTTGCAAAATGACCTGCCGGATATCCTCTACGATGGAAGGCTGGATGCCTTCTGTCGGCTCATCCAGAAGCAATAATCCGGGCCGGGAAGCCAGCGCGCGGGCAAATGCCAACTGCTGTTGCTGTCCGCCACTCAGATCACCACCCTGCCGTCCATACATCGTGGCAAGCACCGGAAACATCGCCAGCACATCCTCCGGGAACGTCTTCCCCCCTGTGCCACTGGTCTCCAGACCCAGCAGAAGATTTTCCTTTACCGTAAGCTGCGGGAAGATCTCCCGCCCCTGCGGCACATATCCAATCCCCGACCTGGCCCGCTTGGCCGGATCGTGGGTGGATAATTCCTGACCTTTCCACTGAATACTTCCCTTGCGCGTTTTAAGAAGCCCCATCAACGTCTTCATCAAGGTGGTTTTTCCTACACCATTACGACCCATCAGGCACACCACCTGACCCGGCTCGACATCCAGACTCACACCGCGCAGCACATTGCTCTCCCCGTAGCCGGACTCAATTCGTTGCAGCGACAGCATGTTCATCCCTCCTTTTGCCCAGATACACTTCAGCGACTCTCGGATCTTCCTGCACTTCCGCCATCGTACCTTCCTTCAGAAGTTTACCTTCATGCATCACCGTCACTTTTGCTGCATACTCGCGAACGAATTCCATATCATGCTCCACTACCACAACAGACCTTTCTCGCGCAATCTCCTGCAGTAGTCGGCCCGTCTTATGTGTTTCTTCATCCGTCATCCCCGCTGCCGGCTCATCCAGCAGCAATACACGGGGCTCCTGCAGCAGCAGCATGCCAATCTCAAGCCACTGCTTTTCCCCATGTGATAGCGCCCCTGCACGTGCATTCACACGGTCCTGCAGACCAATCTGGAGCGTAATCCGCTCCATGGCCGTACTTATTTTTGAATACCGCTGAATACCCAGAGCCTGTAAAGGAGAACGACGAGTCTCCGCAGCCAGCGTCAGGTTCTCCTGCACGGTCAGACCAGCAAAGATCGATGGAGCCTGGAACTTGCGCCCTACCCCTTTTCGAACAATCTGGTGCTCCTTCAGACGTGTCAGATCCGCACCATCCGCCATCTTCACTGTACCGGACAAGGGCTTGGTTTTGCCGCAAATCACATCCAGCATCGTTGTTTTCCCCGCCCCATTGGGGCCGATCAGAAAATGCAGATCATGCTCATGCAGCTTCAGATTCATGCCTTTGACCGCAACAAAACCGCCAAATGCCACCGTAATTTCCTCAGCGACCAGGACTACCGGAACGTCAGTAGACTTTTGGTTTTTCCTGACTGACTGGAACATGCACAACCTCTCCTCTCCGTTTCAGCAAGCGCACCACATGACGGTATACACCAACAAGCCCACTCGGCATGAACAAGACCACTGTTACAAAGAGCCCACCAATGACAAACAACCAACCTTCCGGATAAGCTTCACTGATGCCCGTTTTGGCTGCATTCAGCACCACAGCCCCGATTACCGCACCAATCAGCGTTCCACGACCGCCCAAGGCAACCCATAACACCATTTCAATTGAAGGCACAATCCCCATCATGGAAGGCGAGATGATCCCTACCTGGAGCACAAATAACATACCAGCGATTCCCGCCAGCGCTCCGGAAAGGGCGAAGGCCAGTGTTTTAAAGCCAGCCGGGTCATAGCCAAGAAAGCGAACCCGATTCTCCCCATCCCGCGCAGCTTCAAGCACCTGACCAAACCTGCTGTTCACAACCCGGCGACAAAGCAGGTAGGCGAGCACCAGAATGGCAAGCGTTATATAGTAGAGAGCAATCGTTGTCCCTGCCGAATGAAGGGTAAAACCAAAGATTGCGTTATATCCGGTTATACCGTTAGTCCCTCCCGTCCATTCCTGTTTGCCTACAAATAACGTTACGGTAATGAGGACTAACGCTTGGGTCAGGATGGTAAAATATACACCGGTGATCCGGTTACGGAACGTGAACCATCCCAGGGCAAAGGCCAGCAATGCCGGAAGAGCGATGCCCAGCAATAGCGCCACCGGAAATGACCTGAACGGCTCCCAGAACCACGGCAGACCGCTAAGACCACTCCATCCCATAAAGTCAGGTAGTGTTGAACCACTCGCCTGCAGCTTCAGATACATCGCCATGGCGTACCCGCCAAGTCCAAAGAATACGCCATGCCCCAGACTAAGCACCCCTCCATATCCCCAGATCAAGTCCAGACCAATCGCCAGAATGGCCAGGGCCAGGAATTTCGCTAACAGACTAAGCCGGAATTCCGTGGAAATGAGTGGAGCCAGACACATCATAATCAGGACAACCGCCCAGATGATCTTCATTTTCAAACTACCCGTCTTGAGAAGTGCCGACATCATATAACCCCCTTCTTCGCATTAATCCAGACTCCGGGTCCGTATAGCAACGAGCCCGCGCGGCTTCCATTGCAGAAAAGCTACAATACAGACAAATACGAGCACCTTACCGATCGAGGCCGAGGTATACGTTTCGAATAATGTATTGAACATGCCAATTCCAAGCGCACCACACACAGTCCCCACCAGTTTCCCCACACCACCCAGCACAACCACCATGAACGCATCCACGATATAATACGTGCCCAGCGAGGGACCAATCGGGCCAATCAGTGTCAACGCACATCCGGCGATGCCGGCAATGCCCGAACCGATGGCAAAGGTCATGCCATCCACTCGTCTGGTGGAAATCCCGAGACAGCCCGCCATGCTTCGATTCTGCATCACGGCCCTCATCCGTCTCCCGGAAGAAGTCCGATAGATGTACAAATACATACATAGCAGCACAACCGCGACCAGCGCGATAATGAAAAGACGTTTATACGGAAACACAATGCCGTCCGCGATGGTCAGACCTCCGTTAAGCCAAGCCGGACTGGACACCCCTACATTGGGCGCCCCAAATATCGTTCGGGCCAATTGTTGCAGCATCATGCCTACGCCCCATGTAGCAAGCAGACTGTCGAGCGGTCTCCCATACAGATGCCTGATCAGCACCACTTCCAGCAGCCAGCCTATAAGAGCGGCCACACCAAAGGCGATAGGCAGAGCCACAATAAAATAGACATCGAACCACGCTTGCGGAGCATACGAAATGAACAAGTTTTGCGTCACATACGTAGCGTAAGCGCCGATCATGATCAATTCACCATGCGCCATGTTAATGACATTCATCAATCCAAATGTAACCGCGAGTCCCAACGCAATCAGCAGCAGGATGGAACTGATGCTTAACCCATTGAACATTTGCAGGACAAACATATCCATCACCTTTCCCTCCTCATGCTGTGAACATCTGAATAATTTTATACAAGACATCATTTACGTTTCGCATCAACGCTTTACCGTAATGTTGTAAGAGGGTGTGTTGTCGCACCCTCGTCTGTTATTCAACAGTTGTGACGTGAGATGCCCATGCTATTTGGTACTAAGGGAAGCGCCCCACTCGTACGTTTTCAGATACGGATCAGGTTTGACGGGTGCGCCGGAGTTCCACAATTCCTTGAACTGTCCATCTTCCTGCACTTCACCAATTCGCACCGTTTTGTAGATATGCTGATTCTCTCCATCCACCGTCACTTTCCCTTCCGGCGCATCGAATTCCAGACCTTTAGCGGCCTCCTTTACCTTTTCAACATCGGTCGATCCGGCTTTTTCAACGGCTGCTTTCCACAGATAAACGGCTACATATCCCGCTTCAATCGGATCGGCCGTCACCCGGTCAGCTCCATATTTTTCTTTATATTTCTCTACAAATGTTTTATTTTCAGGTGTATCTGTCGTTTGATAATAGTTCCAGGAAGCCAAATGTCCTTTCAGTACATCCGCCCCAATCCCCCGAATTTCTTCCTCCGCCACACTCACTGACAGAGTCGTCAACTGTTCGGAAGAGATCCCGGCATCCTTTAATTGTTTGAAAAAGGCGACATTGCTGTCTCCATTCAGCGTGTTGTATACAATATCCGGCTTGGCAGCCTTGATTTTGCTGATAATCGTACTGTAATCCGTGTGCCCCAGCGGTGTATATTCTTCCCCCACCACTTCGCCACCCTCAGCTGCAAGCTGAGCTTTAATGACCTGATTGGCGGTTTTCGGGAAAACATAATCCGAGCCCAGCAGGTAGAACTTCTTGCCCCTGTTCTCCAGCAACCAGGTTACGGACGGTACGATCTGCTGATTTGTCGTGGCTCCTGTATAAAAAATGTTGGGTGATGATTCCAACCCTTCGTATTGCACCGGGTAAAACAACAGACCCTTGTTCTGCTCAAATACCGGAAGCATCGCCTTCCTACTCGCAGAGGTCCATCCGCCGAATACAGCGGCCACTTTATCCTGCTGCAGCAATTTCCCTGCTTTCTCTGCAAATGTAGGCCAGTCGGAAGCGCCGTCCTCAACCACAGGCTCAATCTGTTTACCCAGCACCCCGCCTGCTGCATTGATCTCTTCAATGGCAAGCATCTCCGCATCCTTAACCGACACTTCACTGATTGCCATCGTTCCACTTAGGGAGTGAAGAACACCTACTTTAATGGTGTCTCCGGATGAAGCTGGCTCTACCGTCCCACCGGAACCCGTCGCCTCAGGCGGCGTACCACCCTCCACACATCCTGTCAACGCAATGACTGCACCAAGCAAAACACTCCATAACTTGACCGACCTCTTCTTCAATAGCCTACACTCCCTTTTTTTAGTCTATTGACGAACATTAAGGACATATATGCCCGAAATGTTCGTTGATCCAAATTATGGAGTCTTACACTCACGGTGTCAATAATGCTTACACAATTTTATTTTATGCATACTCGTTTCATGCATGCTGCTAATATAATTGGAACCATATTGACAAAGGGTTCACCCTGTGTGAGTATATTTAACATATAACATGATCCATGACGACATAGACTATCTAAGGGAAAGGTCGGATTACCTTGCACTGGACTGAGCAGGAAAAAGAAAAACTCCTGATTACCGTGGCTGCTAACCTCGCCCGCGAACGCAGAGGACGCGGACTTAAGCTGAATGTTCCCGAAGCTATCGCCTTGTTAACCTCCGAGCTCATGGAACGCGCACGCGATGGCATGAGTGTTGCAGAGTTGATGCGATACGGCGGCACGATCCTGACACGCGAAGACTGCATGGAAGGTGTACCCGATATGATTCCTGAGGTACAGGTGGAAGCCACTTTTCCTGACGGAACAAAACTGGTCACTGTCCATGAACCTATACGCTGAGAAAGGCAGGAGAACTCCATGATCCCTGGTGAATATCGCTTAAAACAGGATGATGAGATCGTCTGTCATCCCGATCGCTCAACCGTACGTCTGATTGTACTGAACCGTGGCGACCGCCCGGTTCAGGTCGGTTCTCACGTTCACTTCTATGAAGTCAATGCTGCGCTGGACTTTGATCGCCCTTCTGCTTTTGGGCACCGCCTGCATATTCCGGCAGGCACCGCTGTTCGTTTTGAACCTGGTGAAGAAAAACCGGTCGAACTGACCACATTTGGCGGCAAACGTCAGATTTATGGATTTAACGGATTAACTGAAGGTTCAGCAGATCAGCCACCTGATCCACAGAAACTGGATACATTTCTGAAGGCTTTTGCACCCCCTGTGCAGGACGGAGGGGAACCTCTATGAAACGAATGAGCCGAGAACAATATGCATCCATGTTCGGACCCACAACCGGGGATGCCGTCAGACTGGCGGATACGGAACTGTGGGCTGAGATTGAGCATGATTATGCTGTCTATGGAGATGAAAGCAAATTCGGCGGTGGTAAGGTTATTCGTGACGGGATGGGTCAGTCCACATCAGCCCTTCGCAGTGACGGTACACCCGATACCGTCATCACCAACGCCGTCATCATCGATCATTGGGGGATTGTAAAAGCGGACATTGGCATTCGTGATGGTCTCATCTGCGCAATCGGCAAATCCGGTAACCCGGATACGATGGACGGAGTTGATCCCGCGTTGGTTATTGGCGCTTCGACCGAAATCATTGCCGGGGAAGGCATGATTGTAACCGCAGGAGGCATTGATACCCATATTCATTTCATCTGCCCACAGCAGATTCAGACTGCGTTATCCTCCGGGGTCACGACCATGATCGGCGGTGGTACAGGGCCGGCAACAGGCACCAAAGCCACCACCTGTACACCTGGAGCCTGGCATATCCACCGGATGTTGGAGGCCGCAGAAGCATTTCCCATGAATATCGGTTATCTCGGCAAAGGCAACAGCTCCAGCACCGCTCCATTAATTGAACAGATTGAAGCCGGGGTCATTGGACTGAAGCTGCATGAAGATTGGGGCACAACGCCAAGTGCGATCGATGCTTGTCTGACCGCAGCCGGAGAACATGATGTTCAGGTAGCCATTCATACCGATACGCTGAACGAGACCGGGTTTCTGGAAAATACATTGGCGGCCATTAACGGACGCACGATTCATACCTATCATACGGAAGGTGCTGGCGGCGGACACGCGCCGGATATTATCCGCGCTGCCGGAGAGTCTTACGTCATCCCCTCTTCAACCAACCCAACACGTCCTTACACACGCAATACCGTAGAAGAACATCTTGATATGCTGATGGTTTGTCACCATCTGGACCCATCGATCCCTGAAGACGTCGCCTTTGCTGATTCGCGTATTCGTCCCGAAACGATCGCGGCCGAAGACATTTTGCATGATCTTGGTGTATTCAGCATCATCAGTTCCGATTCACAGGCGATGGGCCGGGTTGGCGAAGTCATTATTCGCACCTGGCAAACCGCCGACAAGATGAAAAAGCAGCGCGGCAAGCTTGAACTGACCCCAGGCTCACCGTCCGATAACGATCGGATCAAAAGGTATGTCGCCAAATATACGATCAATCCGGCTATCGCTCACGGCATAGGCCATCTCGTCGGTTCTGTCGAGGTTGGCAAGCTCGCAGACCTGATCGTCTGGAACCCGACCTATTTCGGTGTAAAGCCCGAGATGGTCATCAAGGGAGGTATGATCACCTTCGCTCAGATGGGTGACCCCAACGCATCGATCCCTACGCCGCAGCCCGTCTTCGGCAGACCGATGTTCGGTGCTTACGGCGGCGCACTCGCCAAAGGGTCGATCACCTTTGTCTCCCAAGCCGCAGCAAATGCGGGAATCAAGGAGGCATTAGGCTTGAACAAGCGCGTGGAACCCGTCAAAGGCTGCCGTTCCGTGAGCAAAAAAGACATGATTCACAATGACGTAACACCCATCATTGAAGTCGATCCCGAAACCTATGAGGTACGGGCGGATGGCGAGCTTCTCACCTGTGAGCCTGCGGACGAATTACCGATGGCACAACGCTATTTCATGTTTTGACAAAGGGGGCCACGCATGATGATGCACAGCGGCACGAAATTGCTCCGTTATGTTCAACTGCTGGATTCAGCCCTGCCCATTGGCGGGTTCTCCCACTCGTTCGGTCTGGAGGCATACACTCATGATGGCAGGATACGGACCACCGCCAAACTCGAACAATTCATTCGCGGCCAGCTTCATTCCAGCCTCGTGCGGCTCGATGGTCTCGCCATCAAAGGTGTTTACCAGGCCATTGAGCAACAGGATGCCGCCCTTCTAGCCCTTTACGACAAACGTGTACACGCCCAGCGAACCCCCAGGGAACTGCGGGAAAGTGGACACAAGATGGGGAAGCGATTACTCAAACTTGCGAGATCACTTTACCCATGGATGGACTTTTCTCTAATCGATGAAGCTGTACAGGAACACGGTGCTTTTTGCGGCATTACAACGATTCACGGCTACATCAATGATCAGCTGGAAATTGGACTGGATGAAGCCGTCACCGGACATTTGTATACTTCAGTTAACGCTTATGTAAACAGCGCTCTGCGTCTTCTACCTATCGGGCAAACCGAAGCACAGATGCTTATTCAAAAACTTTTGCATGATATTGAATCTGCATGGTCTTTAATTCGGGACGACAACCCGGAAGATATGCACAGCTTCGGTATTGCCCAGGAAATCTATGCTATGCGGCATGAGAGTCTGCCAGCCCGTCTGTTCATGTCCTAACTACTACAATAATTCAAAACCAAGGAGGAATTTGTTATGTGTGGAGGAGCTAATCATACGCATCATGCGGAGTGGGAACGTAAGGTATTTGATCGGAGTCGCCCGATGCGAATCGGAATCGGTGGGCCGGTAGGTTCAGGAAAAACAGCCCTAGTGGAGAAGCTGTCCAAGGCACTGCGTACACGCTACAGCCTGGCCGTTATTACTAATGATATTTATACGAAGGAAGATGCCGAGATTTTGCTGCGTCAGAATGCGCTCGCACCGGAACGTATTATTGGTGTTGAAACAGGGGGATGCCCGCATACCGCTATTCGTGAGGATGCCTCCATGAATTTCGAAGCCGTTGATGAGTTGATTGAACGCTTCCCGGACCTGCAGCTGATCTTTATCGAAAGTGGCGGCGACAATCTCTCTGCTGCATTCAGCCCGGAACTGGCAGACGTATTCATTTACATTATTGATGTGGCTCAAGGTGAAAAACTGCCTCGTAAAGGCGGTCCGGGTATTACACGTTCAGACCTGCTCCTGATTAACAAGACTGATCTTGCTCCTTATGTAGGCGCAAGTCTGCAAGTCATGAAGGATGATACTGAACGGGTGCGCGAAGGACGGCCTTATGTGATGTCGAACCTGATGAGCGGTGAAGGGGTATCCGAAATCGTCCATTGGCTTGAACATCAATATATGGATGACGATGCTTCCGCTGCGCATCTGCATACACACACCCATGACCACGGAACGACTCACAGCCACTAATTCATCTTCCTCTTTACATGGAGCTGAACATGGACTGAACCGCAGTACCGGAGAGGCCGTGATACGCCGCAGCGAGCTTCGGGCCACTTTCGCCCTCCAAGGCGGGCGCACCGTCATGACCGATCGGTATTACAGCGCCCCTCTCCGGTTCAGTCGATCCTTTCGACCTCCGGGTGGTGGAGATGAATTATGTGTATACACTTCAGACGTCTCTCCAGGCGTGCTGAACGGTGATCATTATCGATCCGAGTGGCAATTGGGCCAGAACACTCACTTAATGCTAAGCAGCACATCAGCGACGAGGCTTCATCCCACACCTACTGCTCCATCGTCTGTGAACCATCACTTTCGGCTGGAGCAAGGAGCGGTGCTGGAGTACTTCCCTGAATGTGTCATACCGTTTAAAGGCAGCTCATCCTCACTGACCACGACCTTTGAGCTGGGTGAACAAGCAGTGCTTGCGTATGCCGATATCTGGTCGGCTGGACGGATTCATCGGGGAGAAGTCTTTCAGTTCAAGCGATATCGCAGTCTGACAGAAATCTGGCAAGGGAAGCAGTTGGCCGTGTGGGATCGATTCGGACTCGAACCAGCATCGGGCGATCCGAAATCATCCTCAGCGTTGTTAGATTACACCCACACTGCGGCTTTATGGATGATTGCCCCTGGATTGGGCGCAGCACAGTTGGAGTCCGTACGGTCCATCTTGCCTCCAGATGGTCGCATGCTTGCCGGGGCCAGCTTGCTCGCTACAGGCGGGATCGGTGTTCGTTTGCTCGGAAAGGCTGCCTGGGAACTTCAGGAGCAATGTCTTCAGATCTGGAACACCCTTCGCTCCGATCTTTTGGGGAAACCCAACCTTATATTCCGCAAGTGAAGACTATACGTCTATTGGAATGGCTTGCGAAATCACATATTCATGTTTCAACGGGGCCCAAAGAAAAAACCTCTGAACAACTCTCCGACGTCTTTCGGATTGTTCAGAGGTTTTATATATCCTGATGATTCAGTCAAGTTGCACCTTTCAATAACTCACGCTACAAAAGCTCATCTCCTTCAGGCTTATCTTCTCCCTTGTAACGAAAGTCGCCTGAATCTCTGCTTTCTTTGGACTTGCGATAACGTGTAAATTCAATATATTCACTGATAAAAGACTGTTCCACAGTTGATAATTCACTCTCTTGGCAATCCAATTGCCGCAGCACGTCAAAAAAATAATTCTCCCGTTTTTCCCGCACCATCGCTTCCTTGGATGGACGCCCAATCATGAGCCAGTCGAGGCTCACATCAAAAAACGAAGCAATCTCAATTAGTTTATTTGTACTCGGAGTAGATTTACCGCGTTTCCAGTCACCCAGATTACCCGTGCTAATCTTCAGTTGCTTACAGAATACTTTCTTAGTCATTCCTCGCTCGGCAATTAGATGTTCAATTCGCTCATAGATCGACTGCATAATAAACCGCCTTCCATCCGAAATAATTTAAAACATCCACTTGTCTCCACCAATCGCCGGACAATTCGTATACCCGATTGTACCACAATATTCCTGAATACTCCGTGTTATCATCCCAGTCTTCTGCTCTCAGCGGAATGCATAGAAAACAGTGATACTCGTCTTCCCCGCCAATCACCATTCGAGTCTAATCTATACATTGTTGCTCTAAAGCATTCGAGAAGACCTAACGTCCAAATGTATTCGAGTTTGTGTAGAGAACTACACGATCTTGCTGCTACACCGACTCATCTGCCTCAGGATTATCTTCTGCCTTGTAACGAAAAGCGTTTGAATCCCTGCTTTCTTTGGATTTGCGATAACGGGTAAATTCAATATATTCACTGATAAAAGACTGTTCCACAGTCGATAATTCGCTCTCTTGGCAATTCAATTGCCGCAACACGTCAAAAAAATAATCCTCCCGTTTTTCCCGTACCATCGCTTCCTTGGATGGACGCCCAATCATGAGCCAGTCAAGGCTCACATCAAAAAACGAAGCAATCTCAATTAGTTTATTCGTACTCGGAATAGATTTACCGCGTTTCCAGTCACCCAGATTGCCCGTGCTGATCTTCAGCTGTTGGCAGAAAGCCTTCTTGGTCATTCCTCGTTCAGCAATCAGGTGTTCAATTCGCTCATAGATCGACTGCATACAGAACCGCCTTCCAACCGTAATAATCAATACATATACCTAAATTATACCACAACCTTATTGAATGCTCAGCCTTTTCATCCCAGGAATACGTTCTGGTATTTCTCATAACACAAAGATAGACTCCCATGAATAATCACGAGAGCCTATCTTATACCGTTTGTTGCTGTGATGCGGTCGAGAGGACTCGAACCTCCACGGGTATACACCCACTACCCCCTCAAGATAGCGTGTCTGCCATTCCACCACGACCGCATATTCAATTTGTAAAAATGGTGAGCCATGAAGGGCTCGAACCTTCGACACCCTGATTAAAAGTCAGGTGCTCTACCAACTGAGCTAATGGCTCTTGCTGTAACTTCACCGGATGTGCCATACGTAACTCTTTTGTTCAGGAGCTATGACTTTTTGAGGATACCTCGTCAGGATTGTGCACCCCTGAGGTGGTGAAGATAATGACCCGTAGGGGATTCGAACCCCTGTTACCTCCGTGAAAG
This sequence comes from Paenibacillus sp. FSL W7-1088, assembly GCF_037969855.1. NCBI lineage: Bacteria > Bacillati > Bacillota > Bacilli > Caryophanales > Paenibacillaceae > Paenibacillus > Paenibacillus sp. FSL W7-1088. The sequence continues at coordinate 1,631,083 of NZ_CP150216.1, read as the reverse complement.
GGAGGTGTCTTAACCCCTTGACCAACGGGCCTTGTAAACAAGTTGTCTTTCTTGGCGACAAGAATGAGTATATCATAGGCCAACTTAAATGTGCAACACTTTTTTTCATTTTTTTATGCACTCCTGTTCCCCTCCTTCTTCATGAGGTCAAGAGCGTGTTCACGCCTGAAATGTCTTTCACAAATTTATCACCGTCATCCTCGCAATTTGTAAAATCAGCATCAAAAAACTTAAATACACTTACATTCACTTATAATATTGCAAATCTCATTATTAGTACTTATAATTAACTTATCAGTTATATACACGGTCAGCTACGTATAAGGAGGCGGCACGTTTGTTTCAGGAAGAACGAATGCAGCTGATTATTGAACATTTGCGTAAACACAATCGCATCTCGGCTGATGATATTGTATCCCTCTTTGACGTTTCCCGGGACACAGCACGAAGGGATCTGATCAAGCTTGAAGAACAGGATGCCATTATCCGAACACGCGGCGGTGCAATTCTCCCCGTTCCACCAGACGAGCACCGATCCTATAAAGATCGTCTGCTCCACATTTCCGATGAAAAAAGAGCTATTGGCAAGCTAGCCGCTGCTATCGTCCGCCAAGGCGAACACATTATTCTGGATTCTTCCACTACAGTGCAGACCTGTGCCGAAAATCTAAACGGCAAATCCTGCACCGTCATCACCAATTCCATTTATTCAGCTGAACTTCTCTCCAATCATACCGCTGTCGAGATTCGTTTGCTGGGCGGCAAAGTCGATAAGGAACAACGTTACGTCTATGGTACTTCAGTGATTGAAACTCTTTCCCATTATTATGTAGACAAAGCCTTTATCGGCATTGGCGGAATTACGATGGACGGCTTCAGTGCCTCTGAAGAAGAAGGAAAGATCAAGCACAAAATGATGCAGGCTGCGAAACAGGTTATTGTACTCGCTGACCATTCCAAGTTTGATAGGCGTTATGGTTATCGTTTTGCGGACTGGTCACTCGTTAACATGTTAATTACAGATCAATGGCCTTCCCAAGAATGGCGGACTTTTCTAGCCGAACAGCAAGTCGAGATTCTCATTCCTGAACCCACAATTGAAAAGGAGTTGTAATATATGAAATTATTTGCTACCGATCTAGATGGAACACTATTGAACAGAGACAGTCAGATCAGCCCGGAAAATGCAGCTGCAATCCATAAGGCGCAACAAGAAGGATTGAAGATTACGATTGCTACAGGACGGGTCTATTCCGACGTATTAACGATAAGCAGCGAAGGCGGAATTAACACGCCAGTCATCGGCTCCAACGGAGCTACCATCCATGATGCCAACGGTGAACGCCTATTCCATCTTCCACTTGAGCGTGAGACGGCCGCATCCGTCATGCAGTGGCTGGAGGATCACCATTGCTACTATGAGGCCTCCACACAACAGGGGATATATGCCCCTATCAGCAGCCATGAGGCGATGCTCGCTGAAATGGATCGCATCCTTGGCTCAAGTCCCGGGGAGGATATTGAACGCCTTATTCGAGCTGTTAAGAAGCACTATGACAAGAAAGACTATCACCGCGTAAACTCCCATCAGGAAATCCCTTCCGAAGCTTACATTTACAATATTATGGCCTTTTCATTGGATCCGGCTCAATTACAGCAGGGACGCGAATACTTTGCCTCTCGCTCGGATGTAGCCATGGTGGTGTCCTCTGAACACAACTTCGAAATGCAGCATCCTGATGTATCCAAAGGTAACGCCTTAAGCAAACTGGCAGCCCATCTGAACATCTCCATGGAAGATACAGCAGCCATTGGTGATAACTTCAACGATGTATCCATGCTCAAAATGGCAGGACTCGGTATTGCCATGGGCAATGCTGAACCGGAGATTAAGGCGATTGCCAAGGCTATCTCTTTGACCAATGTGGAGCATGGTGTCGCACATGCCATTCAGTGTGTTCTTGAAGGCAAGCCCGTTTCCCGGCCAGAGACCGTCATTGAAGGCAGTCAGTAATTGATTGTCGTTATAGCTCGGCATTGCGATCTCGCGACCTAGCGAAAGCTTAGGGATACCCTGGGCTCATCTCATATCTACAGATCGAACGTGAGGCACATCCTGCAATAAAATAATTAATTGCTCGGCCCGATATGATCCAGGCAGTTGCAGAGTGAATTCAAGTACAGTCTCCTCCCCGGAGTCTGTGCTTATTTGCTGTTCTGTTTTGAATCCGACCACCGAAATTTTCTCCTGTCCCAGCAAAGCCAAAACGGTTTTGAGGGTGTCCCCTTCCTTTAGCAGTCGAATAGTCAATGTCTCTGTTCGCGCAGACACTAACCAGCGTGTCGGCCGATGCAGCAGCATCTGGGCCAGAACAATAAGCAGCGTCACCCCCGCACCTGTCCAATACAATCCCGAACCCACAGCCAGTCCCATTCCTGCAGTCGCCCAGATTCCCGCCGCTGTCGTCAATCCCCGGACCGTGTGGCGCTGTGTGAAGATCATTCCGGCTCCAATGAAGCCGACCCCACTGACCACCTGTGCGGCAATCCTGGATGGGTCAAGCGACAGATTCGGCCAGCCTGCCTGATCCTGAAAGCCATACTTGGATACAATCATCATCAACGCTGCACCTACAGCAACAACAAAGTGAGTACGTATCCCCGCTTCCTTCATTCGGTTCTTGCGCTCATATCCGATCAACACGCCGCATATGCCAGCTACGAGTACACGCATTAAGTATTCCATTTCCATGCTCATCACCTCTCTTATGTATATGCTTACATGTCTCTTTCTTTACTATTTACCCAATCCTTGACTAATAAAATAGCCGAATGTATAGATTACTTGGATGAAATCTTTATGAAGTCTCATATACACAGAAAGAAGCGGCGCCCCAACTGGCCCCACTTCATCTATTCTGGATTACTTGCTGATTGTCTATGCTATTTTAGAGTCCACACATCACTTCTCTGCCCGAAAGCTCTCCCCATACCGTTCTCCAAGTCCATAATAATGTCGGAAATTATAAATTAAAGGATTCCACTTCTCTGGGTTAATCTTGTTCAAACCTGATAACAGCCGGGTATGTGCGTGTACCTTCAATGCTTTTACTTCCACAATCGCCATAAAAGGCGTATGTTCGGGAATGCGAATGTGCTGTACCGCGGCTTCGATCTGGAGCGGACATTCCGCTATTTTATCCGGCTCAACCTGAATTGAACTTTGGGGTGTCAGTCCAGAGACGGCAAATTTATCATCGCAAAACTCAAACCCCATCTTCCTTTTCTCTTCAGGAACGGGATATCTTCCGGTATAACGCCCCAACCGCTCAACCTGCTCCCACATGGTTGCATCTGGCAGATTAATTACACATTCGGGATGACGACGCAGGTTCTCAAAGGCTTTGCCCTGAATACCCACTCCAAGTACCAAGCAGTCGCCCAGTGCCCAGGATGAAGAAAGCGGAGACAGGTTCGTCGTTCCATCTTCGTTTAACGTGCTCAGCAGCAATACTGGTGTGCCATAGTACAAAATACTTGGAGTTGTCACCTCATGCTGCATCAGTTCTCTGTTCAAATCCCGATGGTTCACCGATTCAAACTCTTCGTGCGTTCTATCATTGGTATACATTTCTTCTTCCTCCACTCTTCAATCCATCCCTTCTATCTGTTAGGTTGTAATTCTTGCATGGTTGAATTGTAATACACCAATAGTTAAGGTATCATCGAAGTATGAATACATATCCGAATATTTCTGTTATTGCGTCGTTAATTGCTGATCCCAGTCGTGCTATTTTTTTGGAAGCTTTGTTGGATGGTCGTGCCCTTCCTGCCGGCGAACTCGCTTACATGGCGAGTGTTACTCCTCAAACGGCAAGCAGTCATCTCGCCAAGCTGGTCGAAGGCGGGCTGCTCGTCGTTGAACAGCAAGGACGGCATCGATACTATCGTCTCGCAGGCAAAGAGGTTGCTTTTCTGATTGAGACGATGGGAAGTATCGCCGCACCAGTACAAGTGAGATCCCTCAAACAGTCCAACCAGCTTCAGCATCTAAGCTTTGCTCGAACCTGTTATGGGCATCTGGCTGGAAAGTTAGGGATATCGTTGTGTGAAGCTTTATTGCGGGAGGGATATCTCGAAGAACCTGAGGAAGAGCAGGCCAAGGATTACCACATTACAGAGATAGGGATTCAATGGCTCACTTCTTTTGGCATTATTCTTGAAGGGAAAGCCGGATCACGCCGCGCTGTGGCTCGTAAATGTCTGGATTGGAGTGAACGTCGTCACCATATCTCCGGAGTACTGGGAGACGAACTGGGACGCCGCTTGTCTGAACTGGACTGGACCCGCCAGAAGGCAGGCAGCCGTTCGGTGGAAGTCACGGAAGCTGGCAAGAAGGGTTTGTACGAGGTATTCGGCATTTCACTATAGGTCGGCAATCGCTCTTTCGTGTACATTGGCAAAATGAGATACATCAAAAATCCCCCTCCTCAGTAACCTTTGTCGGTAACCGGGGAGGGGGATTATGTTTTATTTTATTGAGAACGGAGAGAGAGGGATACTCTCACTTCATTCGAGACTGCGATGTATGGCTTACGAAGCATATGCTCCGACGAACCTTTAGGGTTCTCATCCCTTATACAGAGAAGTAAATCAGAACGGAGAGAGAGGGATTCGAACCCTCGCACCGCTTACGCAGTCTAACCCCTTAGCAGAGGGTCCCCTTATAGCCACTTGGGTATCTCTCCAAGAATGGCTCCCCGAACAGGGCTCGAACCTGTGACAACTCGATTAACAGTCGAGTGCTCTACCAACTGAGCTATCAGGGAATAATAATCTTGAATAACCTAAATTTATCATGATTAATATTCCAAGTCAACATGCCTCCGGTGACTTTCTTAATAAGCTTTAGATACTCTTATTAATAGTCACCACGAGCACAGTACACATGGCTCTGTGGTAACAAGTGGCGCTGCCATAAACCATTCACCTTAGATTGTATGAATCCCTAACTTGCCCGCACATCGACCACAGCGGTACCGCTTCGGATCAACTTTGCGTTTACGCAAATATTCCGTGCCACAGCTTTTGCATACCAGCTTATAGCGATAAGGTAATGGCTTTCTGCCCTTTCCATCCGGAAGGGACTGACAGAACCTCGAACCGCCAACCTTCTGCAACAGGGCCTTGAATTCTGGGTCCCGGTGTTGGTAGCCGCGTCCACGAATGTGCAGATGATAGTGACACAGCTCATGCTTGATGATTTTCTCAACCTCTTCCCGCCCATAGGCTTCGAGCTGATGAGGATTAATCTCTATTCGATGACTCTTGAGCATATAGCGCCCACCTGTCGTGGTCAGACGACGGTTAAACAGCGCCTCATGAGTGAACGGAACCCCGAAATGATCGAGTGACACCTGCTCAATCCATTGCTGCAATTCCTCATTTTCCATCGGTTTGTCCTCCTTTCACACCCCTTGGGCCATTTGTTTTTCCGCCATAATACTTGAATTTTAACCGTTTCGTAGGCTACACTGTCAAGTAGAATGTATGAGGGGAGATTATTACTCGTTATGCCTACAATGCGCTACGTCATCCTACAGCAGGAACAGCAATTGCAGTTTGTGGAAATGCCTGCCGATTACGCTTATCAACTCAGTGCGCTCAACCTTCGCCTGCACAAAGAGATTGACAAACTTACCGCAGCAGATGTACCTGTTCTGCCTTGGGCAATCGCCGAATGTGACAATCTTGATCTTCTGGACGAGCAACTCTCCATCATCGGAGGCCTTGATTATATCAATGCGCTTGAACAAAGCTTTGCAGCACTAAGAGAGAGCGAATATCCTTTGATTTCCCTGCTCACTGAAATTCGGGCGCTTCAGGCCCAATTAGAGCAATGGTATGAAGAAGAGATGGAATCACTCTAATGTACTTATGGACTTATTAATAATGCAGGATGGAACCAAAAGCGCATCTCCTCAAAACGGAGGTTGCGCTTTTTTCACTTTTCCAACCCTACATTCATGGGCCCCGCCCCTCGTATATCCGTATAGATATTGAATTTTCCGTGTTCATCACGGGTTAATCCGCACAGTCCAGGCTATTGCCACATATGCTAACGTACAGATGAATTATGCAAGAGGAGGAGATACCCTTGCCTCAATGGCTTTGCAATCAACTGATGCGTGCATTTCACAAAAAGGACAGCAGACAGATCAAGCTTCTGAACGAATGCTGGTTCTTTTACCGAAACAAACCGACAAGTGGCACCCCGCGCAGCGCGGACAGCGAACTCTAAGAATCTGACGCCACTCTCTCCGTCCACTTCAAGCTCTCACTTCATTCATAAAATCCCTTCGAAGAATACAGTACGGGCAACAGTACTATTATAACTGACACAAACAGCCTTCCCGTTACAGGGAAGGCTGTTCTCCAATCATTGTGCCTGGATTAGGAAGACTGCTTAGAAGAAGCAGGTTTTTTCATCGTGAGGCCGACACGGCCTTTTTTGGTATCCACGTTCATCACCCAAACCGTTACATTATCCCCCACAGATACAACATCCATCGGATGTTTAACGTAACCGTTGCTCAGCTGTGAGATGTGGACAAGTCCGTCACTCTTGATGCCGATGTCAACAAAAGCACCAAAGTCGATTACGTTACGAACCGTACCTTGCAGCTCCATGCCTTCCACCAAATCTTCAATTTTGAGCACATCCGTGCGGAAGATCGGTAGCGGCATTTCCTCACGCGGGTCACGACCCGGACGCTGCAAGCTGTCCAGAATGTCACGCAGTGTAGGCACGCCCACATCCAGCTTCACAGCCAGCTGTTCCGGTTGTTGCTCCGACAGGAGCACAGACAGTTCCTTGCTGCCCAGCTTGTCCAGCGCAACCTGAAGCTCCTTAAAGAGCTGGTCAACGACCTTATACGATTCAGGGTGAATCGGTGTGCGATCCAGTGGGTTCTCACCTTCAGCAATCCGCATAAAGCCTACGCATTGCTCATAGGTTTTGGCCCCCAGACGCGGCACCTTCTGCAACTGGCGACGATTCGTGAACCGGCCGTTCTCTTCGCGGTATTTCACAATATTTTTGGCAATGGTGGCATTTACACCCGCAACATAGGACAGCAGTGAAGGCGAAGCCGTGTTCACATCCACGCCCACATGGTTAACTGCGGATTCCACAACAGCCTTCAAGCTTTCTTCCAATATTTTTTGAGAAACGTCATGTTGGTATTGGCCTACACCAATGGCTTTTGGATCGATCTTAACCAACTCAGCCAGCGGGTCCTGCACCCGGCGGGCAATTGAAGCAGCACTCCGCTCAGCAACGTCAAGATCCGGGAATTCTTCCTGAGCCAGCTTGGATGCAGAATACACACTCGCTCCAGCTTCATTGACGATCAGATACACGAGACTTTCGTCCCCGTTCTCCTGAATAATCTCGGCAACAAACTGTTCTGTTTCACGCGACCCGGTACCATTACCGATAACAATCAATCCGATATCGTACTGCTTGATCATCCGATGGAAAACCTCGGCAGCTTCACGCTTCTTGTTGTGTGGTGGCGTTGGGTACGTAACAGCCACTTCCAACAGCTTGCCCGTATCGTCGACCACAGCCAGCTTACAACCGGTACGATAGGCAGGATCGACACCAAGCACACGTTTGCCATGAATCGGCGGCTGAAGCAGCAGATTGCGAAGATTGGCCGAGAATACGGATATCGCTTGGTTTTCACCTTTTTCCGTCAGTTCTGCACGAACCTCACGCTCAATTGAAGGGGCAATCAATCGTTTGTAAGCATCTTCAATCACAGCACGCAATACGTCCTGGACCGCAGATGTACCCTTGATGATCTGTCCTTCCATATGACGGTGAGCCGGTTCAGGCTGCACGTCCAGACCCACTTTCAAAATGTTTTCACGTTCACCGCGGTTAATGGCGAGAATACGGTGAGGCGGCATTTTTTTGGCTAATTCACGATAATCATAGTAGTTCTCATATACAGACTCCTGCTCAGCATCCTTCGCTTCCGAAGTCAGCATGCCATGATCGAGCGTATAACGACGAATCCATGCACGAATAGCAGCATCATCTGCAATATTCTCAGCTAAAATATCTTTGGCTCCCTGAAGTGCGATCTCTGCATCTTCTACCCCAAGTTCAGCATTGATATAACGCGCAGCTTCCTCCATAACATTACCTTGCTTCGGTTGACCCCAGATCCAGACAGCTAGTGGTTCAAGACCTTTTTCCTTCGCTACACTGGCACGGGTTTTCCGCTTCTGACGAAACGGACGGTACAAGTCCTCCACTTCCTGCAGCTTAACTGCCTGCGTGATGGATTGTTTCAATTCTCCGGTCAGCTTGCCTTGTTCCTCTATAATACGGATGACTTCCACTTTGCGGTCTTCCAGATTACGCAAGTATACGATGCGTTCTTCAATGAGCCGCAGCTGGTTCTCATCCAGCTCTCCAGTCATTTCTTTGCGGTAGCGGGCGATAAATGGAATCGTATTGCCTTCGTCCAGAAGCTCCGACGTGGTGCGGACCTGCTTCAAGGACAGTGACAGTTCCTTGGCTACCTGTTTGATGATTCGTTCATGGCGTTCTGCCTTTATTGTTTCTTCATTGGGTTCCAGAACCGTTTCCTGTTCAGACAAAATAAATCCCTCTTTCCTTCCTGAATCGTTCAGTTGAAGCTTGTTCAGGGCAGCTTTGCTGCTGTAATCACAGTATCGAACCTGCATACATACAGATTCCTCTCCCCTATATTATCACAAAATCCCGTTCAGATTTCCAGCATTCGTCCAGGTTACAAGTTCTTACAATTGAGATTACGTATCAAACCTACGTCTCAGCCATAAGAAAAGACCGAAAAACGTCTCCAGACGTCTTCCGGTCTCCCCTGATAAACCCTGCGTTCACGCCAGTTTATTATACCCGTTCGAAGCGGAACATTTCACTCAGATAGTCTCCAGATGCACGGCCTACCGAGATCCCACCATACATCAGTGCATCCCCGGTATATGTCTCGGAGCCACCTTTCAGGCGGTAATCCGCATTAGGGTCCAAGCCCTTCAGCTTCAGACGTTGGAGCGGTGCATTCGGTTCAGAGAGCACACGGAAGTAGAATACAACGGCTTCGCTGCCATCTGGTGAAATAAACATCCATGCCGTTTCATTTCCCTCAAACGGACTTAGCAAGCGGCGGAACGTTCCGTATTGGATGGTTCCCCGAATTTCTTTGTACAGCTCAACCTGCGCCTTCACAATGGCATTCTCTTCCTCTGTGAAACGAGTCAAATCCAGCTCGTATCCAAAGTTACCGGACATAGCGACATGTCCACGAATTTCCAGTGAAGTAATTCGGTTGACCTGGTGATTAGGAACAGCAGAGATATGCGACCCCATTGAGCTTACCGGATACACCAGGCTTGTACCATATTGAATACGCAGACGGGATATTGCGTCCGTATTATCGCTGGTCCACGTTTGCGGCATGTAATACAGCATACCTGGATCAAAACGGCCGCCACCACCTGAACAGCTCTCGAACAGGATATTCGGGAACGCTGAAGTAATACGTTCCATGACTTCGTATAATCCAAGCATATAACGATGCGCAGTCTCACGCTGTCTGTCTGCCGGCAGCAATGCAGAGCCCACTTCCGTCATATTCCGGTTCATGTCCCATTTCACATAAGTGATTGGCGCAGATCCAAGCACATCGCTTAGCATGCGTACAATCTCATCACGCACATCCTGACGGGAGAAATCGAGTACCAATTGTTGGCGCCCTTCCGTGCGGCGGCGATCCGGCACATGCAGACACCAGTCCGGATGAGCACGGTACAAGTCGCTGTCAGGCGAAATCATCTCAGGTTCGAACCATAGTCCGAACTGCATGTCCAGACTGGTCACCCGATTTGCCAAATCATCCAGCCCTTGAGGCAGTTTGTTCTTGTCCACAATCCAGTCACCGAGTGACGAGTTATCGCTATCCCGATGTCCAAACCATCCGTCATCCAGTACGAACAGTTCAATACCAAGCTTTTTGCCTGCCTGGGCGATCTGCTCAATCTTATCTGCATTGAAGCCGAAATAGGTCGCTTCCCAGTTGTTGACCAGAACCGGACGCTCTGCATTGCGGAACTTGCCCCGTGCAAGGCGCTCCCGATACAGTTTATGATACGACTGAGACATGCCATCGAGACCCGCATCCGAGTACACCATGACCGTCTCAGGCGTCTGGAATGACTCCTGCGAATCCAGCTTCCAGCTGAACTCAAACGGATTGATTCCCAGCGATACACGCGTGGTGTGGAACTGATCCACTTCCGCCTGTGCTGTGAAGCTGCCGCTATATACAAGGCTGAAGCCATAGACTTCACCCTGATCTTCGTCTGTACCCGGTGTCATCAGGGCAATGAACGGGTTCTGCTGGTGACTGCTTGAACCCCGACGGCTCTCGATGCCTTGCAGGCCGGAAGCAAGTGGTCTGCGAACGATGTCCCGTTCACGCGTCCATGCTCCTGACAGTTGCAGTAATTCGTAATCGGCATGCGGGAAATCAACAGAAGAGCTGAGCGCACGTGCAATATTCACCGAGGTAGCACTCTCATTAATGATACTCATGGAACGCGTAATTGCATTAAATGCTGCAAAGGCCGTGTAGCTAAGTTCAATCTTGATCCCTGCAACACGATCTTCCAGTTCAACGATGAGTGTCTCAGCTTCATCGTCAGATTCAACATAAGTCGCAGGCAGTCCAGTAAGCGCTGCCTTTCCTTTGATCAGTCGATGGCCTGTATACGTAAACTCCGAAACGGTTGAACCATTCTCAAGCTCCAATTGAATTGCCGGATTACGGAAATCACTTGTACCGTATACGGGCAATTCTTGAGCCAATGTGTCGAAGGAGATCGTCCGGTCTTCCGGCACCGGATTCGGACTGAACGAAGCACGCTCTGTACGCACATGAAGCCAGCTTAGATCGGTATCACGCAGTCTTTTGCCATAATATAAATGTACCAAATATCCCGAAGGCAGGACCTGAAATACATAGCTTGCCTTTTGAGTCTGTAGATGAAATTGAAGCTTCTCCTGATCAATATAAATGCTCATATGTCTCCTCCACCTCTATATATGTCGATTGACGTAAACGGTTTCTCGGTATCATTATAACGAAAAGCTTCACAATGTTCTACGCTTTCATGAAGCTTTAATCAAAAGAGCGCACCCCGGCCGTTAGGCTGTTGTACGCTCTTCTGATTGCTGTCTGAAATTGTGTGTTCCTGCAAGGAACATCCATTGTCTACGGATGGCACGGCAGCAGAACAAAGAAACAACTGCCTGGTGCCTTAAAAATCGATTAAACCTAGGCTGATCTGTAAGGCTTCGTTGACCAGTTTCATGGTCTCCTCGTCCAGATGGGTAATCTTGTCGGTCAGCCTCTGCTTATCAATCGTCCGTATTTGTTCGAGCAAAATAACCGAGTCCCGGTCAAAGCCGTGTGCCGCCGCATCAATCTCCACATGCGTCGGCAGCTTTGCCTTTTGGATCTGGGCGGTGATCGCCGCCACAATACAAGTAGGACTAAACCGGTTGCCGATGTCATTCTGGATGACCAGAACCGGCCTGACTCCACCTTGCTCGGAACCGACAACGGGAGAAAGATCCGCAAAAAAAACGTCACCGCGTTTTACGATCAATGTCTACACCCCGCTAACTAAGCGGTCCAGAGTGCTGTCCGCATCTTCCTCCGCGTGAAAGGCCTCGGATGCCATGGTGAGGTTAATCTTCGCCATCTCCATGTACCCTCGCTGCATCGACTCACGGATGTAACGTTTCTTACGCTCCGTCAAATACAGCTTCATGGCCTGCCTAATCAATTCGCTGCGGTTGGAATTCTCCAGCGCTACGATGCCATCCACTTCTTGCAAAAGATAATCAGGCAAACTGATCATGATCCGCTTGGTGTTCTGCAAGTTGGCCACCTTTCTTCCACCCCCACAAACCTTTCGCCATTGTGAACCAGTATTACGTTTTTCCAGAACTTTTATACAAAGGAATATATATGCCCCGAGTATATCAAGTATGCTGTACTCCATTATAAACACGGGGAACAATATTCGTACAGACCAAACATCTCTTTTCAGGATTTTTCATCCCAGTCATCATTCATAATTCGAGATGCTCCGACAGTTTTCCTTCTGTTCTGAAAAAAAGTTTATTGGAAATAGCGTCCAGTCAAGCCATCAGGATGTCAAAAGAGGGTTGATTCTGGCGACTACTGCTCCATGACGGGTATAAACCCGCGGAATTCGGTGCGCCATCATGCAGATCACTTCGTAGTGAATTGTACCGAGCTGAGATGCCACCTCGTCTGCAGTTATGACTGCACCCGATTGGTGACCGATGAGAACAACCTCTTCGCCGACTTGAATTTCTTCTGCTTCTGCTGCAAAAGATTGTAGCGACACCATACACTGATCCATGCAGATCGTACCGACGACGGGAACACGGCGGCCGCGCACAAGTACTTGTGCTTTACCTGACAGCATTCTTGAAAATCCGTCTGCATAGCCGATAGGCAGGGTCGCTATTCGTTCATTCCCTTGTGTTACATAATGGGTTCCGTAGCTTACACCCCAATGAGGAGGCAGCGTTTTGACAAGAACCGCCTTCGTCTTCAGTGTCAATACCGGGGACAGCTTCACCACCTGATGATTCACCTCTGCGGTAGGATAGAGTCCGTAAAGACTGATTCCCACACGCACCATATCGTAGGACAATTCCGGCGTATCAATGGCGGCAGCGCTGTTCGCCGTATGTATAATCGGGATGACACATCCCTGATCCCGCAGTGCATCAACCACACTTCGGAACCGTCGATACTGCTCCAGTGTATAGGTCTTGTCTTTTTCATCCGCTTTGGCAAAATGGGTAAACATGCCTTCCAGGATCACCTGCTTCAGCTTGGCTGCTTCCAGAATGAAAGCAAGTGCCTCGTCGCCTGGCAACAGGCCAAGCCTGCCCATACCGCTGTCGATTTTGATGTGAACCTTTAGCTTACGAGAGGATGTGCCCGTCTCCAGATGTTGAATGGCTTCGAGTACTTCCCTACTGAACAGCGTTATGGTTACATCATGTTTCCAGGCTTCAGCGATGCCTTCTGGCGGCGTGTAACCCAATACCAGAATCGGAAGGGTAATTCCGTGTTGTCGCAATTCAAGCGCTTCGTCCAGAAAAGCCACACTTAAGTAATCCACGCCAACTCGTTCCAGTTCTCTGGCCGTCTCCACTGCTCCATGCCCATAGGCATTTGCCTTCACACAAGCGAGCAGCTTCATGCCTTGCGGCAATGCTTCGCGGAAAGCGTCTACGTTGTTGCACAAATGATCCAAATTGATTTCCGCTTGGGTCGGCCGATATTGTTCTTGCACGTTAAGTCACCTTCTCTAATCATCTTAATCCGGCTCACGTCAGACTCCATCGTAATGCTCAAGCATGTGACTGTCAAATGAACGGAAGATCTGCAGTCCAAAACACATACAGGAGCGCTATCCCGGAGCCGGGAGCAAACGCGGAATAAGACCTATAAGCCAGACCATGAATGAGATATTTGTCTCTCCATAACGTAACTCATCTGCTTATATCGTATTATTTACCCGGTTCCTCCCGCGTAGAAGCGTGTTTTGCATTATTGAGTACACTGGACCTAATCCTTTCTTATCTTACGCCGGATCATTGGCTGTTGATACACATAGCTTCAACTGAAATCATATCTTGCGAATCACTGCAATAAAACAGGAAAGATGACCTGTATATGCAGCAAAGCACCGGAGAATATCTCCGATGCTTCTTAGCATTCCTTATGTTAGGACGACTATACTTTCCAAATCATTTCCCTGACTCTTCCTGCATGGAGGTCGCAATCTGTATCATCTCGTTTTCTGGCAAATCTGCGCTTGTAATCCTGTACTCCACTCCATCTGTCATCCAAGTGAGTGTCTGTAAAGCATCTCCGCTGATCATTCCCAGGGTGAATCCAAGATCCACAACTCGGGACGGCGCAAGGGATACGGCTCTGTCCTGCGGCCGCGCCTCAAAGATCGTGTAATTATAAGTTCCTTCGTAACGAAGCATAACCGAATAGTCTCCTGACCCTTCCACGATCTGATCGTCTTTCAATTTGACGCCTTCCGGTGCATAGGTTGGCTGAATAACCCCGAAGCTGTCTGTACCTTCCGGCTCGGCTGATGTTGGTTCTTCCGTTCCTTGCCCGCTGGCTGGATCTTCTGAACCTTGCTGTTCGGCGTTATCACTCACACCCGTCTGTCCATCACTAACGGTTCCGCTTGGATTCGATGCAGAACCTTCCTCTGTAGCAGCTTGAGGTTTGGTAGTCTCTTTACCGTCCCCAGCAGGAGCCGCGCCTGAGTCAGTACCAGCCTTGCCACCATTTTCAGTAGCAGCAGTCATATTACGCTGCATGTCAAACGCGTCTTTCTCAAATTCGGTACCAAATTTGAAGCTATCGAACTTCACATCGACCACCACATTGGCATTCGAATCGGACACTTCTACCTGTTTCGGTGCGTAATCGCTTTTGTTCAACCATATTTTCTGTCTGACCAATGCATGTGTATTGTAGTTGGCAGCTACATCGAATACATAGCTTTCCTTCTCATCGGCAAACTGGCGGGTCGAATCACCTGTTATGCTGCGGATCAGCGTCTCGTAGAGGTATACCTGGCCTTGGTTATCCGGCCAGTTACTCTGGAAACGGAAGCTTTTGTTCTGACTCGGTGTCAGGACAAATACGCCCTCATCATTGCGCAGTACAATTTGTGTTACATCCTTTTTGGCATTCGTTAACGCGATACGATAATACGAAGGCTTTTGATGCCATACCTCGACCTTGTACTGCTGCGGCGTATCTCCGGTATGCAGCGTCATAACGCCTGCCCCCTGATAACTTTCCATTTCTCCTACGACTTCGTTCAGATCTTTGACCACGGCTGCCGCATCCTTCTTCCCGCAGGCGGCAAGTAAGGTCGATAAGACCAATACCATGGCAAGCATCCATGATATTCGGCGCATGACATCATCCCCTTTAGCACATGTTTTCACTTCAGGATTGTGCGTACAGCAGAACCCCTACTTGATTAGTACATGTTATGAGGGACTTGTTCGATATATGCGGACTAGTTTGACAAGCATTCCATCGTGCATTGCCACAATACCCTATCTGGTAACAAAATCAGTCTCGGGTAGGATGTAAAATCCAACCAGATTCTTCATAGTAAATACAGATAACAACCCAACCAATGTAATTACATAACACTATTATGTAGCTGAATTGATGTACAACTCTATTTTAAATTGGAGGAAAATAATGAACACAACCTATCTTCACTCATTGCTGAATGGATTGGATGATTTTGTGGAAGAGCAGCTTCAACGCTGGAAAGGAGTAGGTGTGGCGGTAGCGATTATTCACAGGGATGAAGTCATTTTGCAAAAAGGATACGGTTATCGCGATCTGGAGTCCAAGCTCGAAGTCACACCCCATACCTTATTCGCGATCGGTTCAAGTACCAAAGCCTTCACAGCATCAACCGCTGCCCTGCTCGTCGATCAGGACATGCTGAAGTGGGACACACCTGTTAGGACCTATTTGAAAGACTTCAAAATGTTCGATCCCGTAGCCACAGAACGCCTGACCATCCGCGATATGCTCTGTCATCGCTCCGGTCTTCCAAGGCATGAGATGGTATGGTACAACTCATCACGGAGCAGAGAAGAACTCGTAAACGCGCTTCAGTATCTGGAGCCTAATGAGGACTTTCGGAACAAATGGCAATATCAGAACCTGATGTATATGGCGGCTGGTTATCTGGTGGGTCAACTTAAAGGAACTTCATGGGAGAATGTCGTCCAGGAGTCCCTGTTTAACCCACTCGGGATGAATTCAAGCGTCTTCTCTGTTGATGAGATGCAGAATCAACCTGACTTCGCCTTCCCTTATATAGATCAAAACGGTGAGAGCACGCGGATACCTTTTCGGAAAATAGATGCCGTGGGGCCTGCTGGCTGTATTAACAGCAATCTGGTGGATATGATTGCCTGGGTGCAATTTCAATTGAATCAGGGGCAACAGGGTGGGAAACAACTGATTTCCAAAGAACAGTTGGCTGTTCTACACAGCCCGCAAATGGTTTGTGATTCACCATTTCACAGCAAAGAACTGCCTCTTAGCACGTACGGCCTAGGCTGGATGATAGATTCTTATCGCGGACACGCCATGATCCACCACGGCGGGGCAATCGATGGATTCGCTTCACAGGTCGCCTTTTTACCAGGGGAACAGATCGGTGTTGTAGTTCTTTGCAATACTAATGGGAGCATTCTTCCCTACACGATTTCTTTTAACGTTATTGATCGTTTGCTTGAATTGGAACCTGTAGATTGGAGTGGGAGATTAGCCAAATTAGTGACTGGAGATTCAACTGATTCCGAAGCAGCAACAGACACCATCGAAACACCAACGACGTCAAAAACTTCTGTTGAGGAAAAACCAGTGGAAACTCAGGTGCATCCCCATGATCGTCCTATCCATGCGTATGCGGGAAGTTATACCCATCCAGGTTACGGAGAGATCGTTATTCAACAGACGAACGACGGGTTACAGGCCACATTAAATGCCATTGAAATGCCTATGGAATACACTGGAAAAGATACGTTTTCCGTAGAGCTTGTCCTGTTTGGCTTGAAAATCACTTTTACGTTTAAGACGGATGAAGAGGACACCATAAGCTCTCTATCCATTCCGCTGCTGTTCGAACCTGGTACGAATCCCATTGAATTTGTAAAGACACCTTCAGTATAAAAGCATCCCCCACCGGCCCATCCCATTGTAGTAATTACACTCTTTACCACAATGGGATATACGCCGGATAACTCGCAGTATCTTCTACTGTATTTGAACTCCTCTTCACCCACAATCGACGCAGATCAGGCATACCGTATGCTACGACACGATAATCCTGAAGCGAAACGTGGTGTGCATGCTCTTCCCTAAAACTGTATGTAGGCAGGAGCAGAGCCTCTTGAATGAGCCGGTCTTCCAACGTCATTAGCGTACGCAATCGCTCCGCACTATCCTGAATCCTAACGACGTGTCTGCATTCGCGTTCCAGCTCCCTTTTTCGCTCGTTATCCATAGCCATAAGAAACAGCGTATTCTGAAACGTATACATCGTTAGTAGACTCAGCGTCACATGCTCATCGAACACTTCACCCGTGTAAATCACATCATAAGCGGCAAATTCATCATGGTATACGGCATTTACCGGATTACCTGGCGTCACGCTCACTTTCAGTCCAATAAGCGCACAACGCTTTGCGAACCAGGCCATGTCTGCTTCCATTTTCTCGCCTTCCTCTACCCATACCTTTATGATCTGGCCTGCGTAGCAGCTGCGTTGTAACAGCTTGGAAGCTCTTACGAGAGATGAGTCAGCAGAGAGGGCTGTTGGCTTCGATTCTATTCGTTCAAGCATCTGCTTTTCCTCGGACTTGTCCCGGACCAGGCTATATGCAGCCTGTACATCTCTGCGTGCCAATGCCCCCATCATCTCCTGTGGATCCATCAGTTGCTGAACACCCTGACGAAAGTATACATCCTGCTGTGGGCCTTCTTTTCGCATATTAAATGTCATATACACCCCGCCCTGAACCTGATGCTGAATCGAGCGAGCCTGTCCGTCTGGAAATAAATCCTGTTTGATCGCCGACTCCACTAGACCCGTCTGGGGAAGCTGCCATATTTCAACCCGATCAATAAACGCCCGTCCTCTGAAATAGGAAGGAAACACCTCCAGCACAAGCAGCTTGGGATGATTGCGTGCCAATCGGTAAGGACCCGTACCCATCGGATGCATCGGGTCAAGCTCCACATCACGGGGCAAAATGGATGCATTCATGCTGCTCATCATATCCGGGAACATAAAGTTGGGAAACAGCAACACAAAGCGCACCGTTAGCTCGTCGAACGTCTCTATGCGATGAATGGAGCCAAACAGTGACCTGCAAGGGTTCTCCTCATCGGAAATAATCCGTTCAAACGTATATCTTACGTCCTCTGCATCAAGAATCCTGCCATGGTGAAAGAGTATGCCTTTATGCAAATAAAAGGTCCACTCTG
The DNA here is from genome assembly GCF_037969855.1 of Paenibacillus sp. FSL W7-1088. Classification (NCBI taxonomy): domain Bacteria; kingdom Bacillati; phylum Bacillota; class Bacilli; order Caryophanales; family Paenibacillaceae; genus Paenibacillus; species Paenibacillus sp. FSL W7-1088. Next base: position 1,612,856 of record NZ_CP150216.1, on the reverse strand, counting down.
TTCCCTCAGGGTTGCTCTCCCATGCAACGGCAAGGCTTGGTTCACAGACTTGGCGTTCAGCGTTGTACAGTACCAAGCGATCAAATACCTGCGCAACAATCCCAACTTCTCCCCACATGTAAGCCCGGGTCGGGTCCAATGTCTCAAAGGCAGTCTCCTGTGGAATTCGCAGCGTATCAACTCTTCCTCGAACGCCGTGATCGGAACGTAGACCGAACTGTCCCTGCAATCCTTGCATCAATAATTCTTGCATCGAGAACGGCATTGCCGAAGCCAGCGCATAGGCCTCTTCCAGCTTGTTGCCTTGCAACAGTCGGTCGAATCGTTCCTGAACAGCCTGTAAAAGAGGATGGCAAAAAACGAGCACCGATGTCTTCCCTCTGCCGCGTTGTGGGCTCCATCTGATCCAGCCATGATCCATAAATTTGTTCATAATCAGATTCATATTGCGCATCGTACAACATAAATGATTCGCCAGTTCACCAATTGTTGTATGTATTTCTTCCTCTTCGCCTACATTCGAAAAGACCATGCGAAGCTGAATATAATGATCCATGACCTCCACAACCATCCCTGCTTTCCTTCCCCTGATTAAAATACGAAATTGATCCGTACGCTTCTACAGTTTTTCTTCAGGTTTTCCTCCATTATACTCAGGTACATCGACAACACCAGTGGGAAGGAAGAGAACTGCACATGAAATATACTGATTTGCATCGCAACATCAAGATTCGTATCATTACTGATTTTTTTACAGATCTAACTCAGAAATCCATTATTCCTTTTATGGCGATTTATCTGAGTGTGCAGATTGGTGCAGGCTGGGCAGGTATGCTGTTAACCGTTAATATTGTGGTCTCCATGATCGTTGGCTTGGGCGCAGGTTACTGGTCTGACCGAGTGGGGCGCAAGAAACTGATGGTCATCGCCCAACTGCTGCAGGTATTCGCCCTGTTCTGGCTGGCTGCCGCCAACTCCCCATGGATGAACTCCGTTCCTTTAACTTGTGCCATGTTTCTGCTCAGCAGCATTAGTTCGGGTATCACCGGACCCATTGCCAATGCCATGATTGTAGACGTGAGCAGTGAACATGAACGTCAGTATGTCTACGGGTTGCAATATTGGACCACCAACGTTGCCATTACGATTGGTGCGCTGATGGGCGGGTTATTTATCGAGTCATTCCGCTTCATTTTGTTCAGTCTGGTATGCATGGAGAGCCTAGTAACACTATTTATTCTCTTGTTCTACATTCATGAAACAATGAATAAAAAACATTCCAAGCAGCTTGATGCCCCAATAAATAGGAATATATTGAAAACGTACGTCGGTGTATTTAGAGATAAACGTTTTATGATTTTTTTCACCGCAACAGTGCTGGCTGTCTCTCTGGAATTCCAAATGGATAAATACATCGCCGTTCGTCTCAAAAGTGAATTCAACGCCCAACTGTTCCATTGGGATATCTCAGGTCTGCAGATGTTCAGTCTGATCATGGCGATTAACACTGTACTCGTCGTAATCATGGCCATTCCATTCTCCAAATGGATAGGGCGTTTCCAATCCAGATTTATCATGACCGTTGGCATGTGTCTGTACACTACTGGTTTTGCCGTGCTCGCTTTCAGCAATTGGGCCTGGCTGCTTATTACATCCGCTGTACTGCTAACCATTGGTGAGCTCATGTATGCGCCTGTCCGTCATGTCATGCTTGCTGGCATGATTCCTGAATCCGACCGTGCTGCCTATATGGCTGCAGACGGCATGAGTTATAACGCGGCCGCTCTGCTGGGTAGTCTTGGCCTGACGATTGGGGCCTTTCTGCCTTCGTATGCAATGGCTGGCCTGTATGTATGGATGGGGATCGGCGCTCTCGTATTTTTCCGGCAGTCGCTCCGGCCATCAACGAGTCAAAATGAACCCTTCTGCTGATGTAACGAATCGAGGACACCTTAATACGGGAATGAGCTCGGTTCGTCCAAAAAATTCTCACTAACGTTAAACAGTAAAAAAAGGACGTTCCCCCATCTTCTAAACGTTGAACCGTTCGAGGTACACTTTGCTAAAAGTGACCTCTCGCGGGTCAATGTCTACTTGATGACGATGGAACAATCCTTTTTTTCCTCTGTAGATAGACTGCAATTACAATTTGACATAAATTTCCAGTTTAAGATCATCGTAATACACTTTTGAATCGTTGCCGTTTTCATCTAGCACGGGAAGCCAGTCACTGCCAATAATAAATGCATAGGGCTTGATGATCAGTTTTTTGGGTCGCTGGTCAAAGGGAGCATAGGTTTCCTCTGAATGTGACGTCACTGGTGGAAGTCCGTGTTCAAATGCGATGGATTCCTGTTCAACGCCCTCGCCCTGTTCATTGATAATCTCAAAATGAACAGCACTGAGTTTATGTCCCTTGGGCAAAGGACTTGCATCCGGGGCAAAGCCTTTTGTGTCCACGATGAGCTTGGTCATCGACGGGGTGAGTATTACCTTTTGAACCGTATAAGCGAATTCGTTATTGGACTGCGACTTCTCCGGGCTGAGCGTGATGCCGTTCTGCATCTTCTTGACCGGAATCACAAATTCATACGGCTGCTCAATCCCGGTGACCGGAATAAGAACCCGCATCTCAAAATCATCAGGGATATCCCCGCCGTCAGTCCTGCTCAGATTTTCGAATTCGGCTATTAAAATCTTATCGCTAAACCCGACCTTCCCGGCCTGATCCGTGCTGGCAATCTCATTCAAGGTTCTTGTCCGGTAGCCTATCTTCGTATCTCCAAGGTACATTTCGGGATATCCAAGGTACCCTTTGGCCGGATGATCCTCTACTCTGTCCCGATTAACCATGTTCAGACCCTCCGCGCCTTCCCGCTCAATAGCCATACTTAACCGGATGCCATCATAGGCTACCTCCGAGATCGTTATCGTGATCTCATCCTGTGCGTCTTGTTGTTCAGGAACCGTTGTAAGCCCTGCTTCGGATGCTTTTTTCAGCCCGCTTTTCCCGACATCCTGAAAAAGACCGCCAACAACTGGAATGTTTCGCAACGCGGCAGCCATCACGGGGGAGACAAAACCACTGCCAACAATCCCTGCACACAACATAGCACTTGCTACAGTCACAGCAATCATTCTTCGAGCGAAGTGAGGACGCCGAACCTTGCCGGGCAGTTTCAACCTGTTATTTCGTGCCTCCTCCTGCAACCGCTTCATGATGCGATCGCTGTATCCACCAGCAGGCATACCCAGATTCAAACCAGCATCACTAATTTCCTGTAAGATATCCGCTTCTTCCATCTCACTTTGCATACGATTCGTCATGGCTGATCCCCCTCCTTGTCTTGTTATGTTGGACCAACTTCTTCCGAAGACGCTCGTACTTTTTGCGCAAGGTTGCCGGTTTCATATCCATAATCTGACCAATTTCTTCAAAACTGTACTGCTGCACCACCTTAAGCATCACCAGATTTCGCTCTTTGGTAGTCAAATGCATCAGTAACTCGTCAAGCGTTGTCTCGTGTGGTTGAGGGGACTGCTGCTGATGTTCTTTCCACGAAGCGATCAGCCGATTCCAGCGTTTGCGTTTGCGGATCAAATCAATGGAGTGATGGTAGGCGACCTTATACAGCCAGGAGGTGAATGAAGTCCCGGCCTGATACTGTCCGATATTTTGATAAACTGTTATAAAAATGTTCTGGAGTGCGTCCTCCGCTTCCTCACGATTGCTTAGTATGCCGTAACAATATGTATACATTTGCCTCTCATATGCTCTGATCAGTTCGGCATAGGCTTGTTGGTCTCCGGCTTTTACACGCTGCACAACCTGTTCTGCTTCCCCGGCATCCAGAAAGCATCCCTCTCTGGTACGTTTCAATACGTCCACTCCTTTCTCCCAATATCTCTATAACGCACCTGAACCCGTTATTTGTGACAAGTAAATAAATTAAAAAACAAATCTCCCCAAAATTGTGAAACCTGTCTCTCAATTGAGCTGTAGTATACAAGAGTATGTGATTTTGTAAAAATTTACTTAAAAGGAGTGTTTGCATGCATTTATCCAATCGAAGCACCCGCTTCAGGCTCACCTCCATAACGGGGGCGTTCATGGCGTTGGTCCTGTCCCTCAGTCTATGGGCACCCGCCGTGCAAGCGGAGACCGCACCTGCTGCGGTCAATGAAAAAGGGAAAGCGACAGCGCTGACAACGGAGTCCGCGACAGCCTTTCTGGATACATTTTTTGATTCCCCCGAAGCGAAAGCCCAATATGTTGGTGCTTCCGTAGTCGTTGTCAAAGATGGAAAAGTTGTGGCAGAGAAAGGGTATGGATATTCCGATCTGGAGAGCAAAGAGCCCGTTGATCCGAAAAATACCACCTTTCGTATCGCCTCGGTCTCCAAAACATTCACGTCAGCCGCTGTCATGCAGCTCGTAGAGCAAGGCAAGGTGGATTTGAAAGCTGATTTTCAGACCTATGTGAAAGGACTGGAATTCGATAATCCTTTTGACAAACCTGTAACGGTAGAGAATCTGCTCACACACACCACCGGGTTCGAGATTCGCGACCCGCAGCAGGAAGACATCCATGATGATTTTGACAAAAGTGTATCAATGGAGGATTATGCCAAGTTACATATGCCACCTGTGGTTCGAGAACCTGGTAGCGCCTACATGTACGACAACTTCGCCTTCCTGCTGCTTGGCATGATTGTGGAGAATGTGAGCGGCGAACCGTTTGAATCGTATATGCAGCAGCATATCTTCAAACCTCTGGGTATGGATAACAGCAGTTTCATGCTGAACGGCAAGTTCAAAAACCAACTTGCAACAGCCTATGATGCGGGCCATAATCCACTTGACCTGTACACCCTTTCCCCAGCACCTATGCCTCAAGGCGGCATGCTCTCAACGGCAGAGGATATCGGGAATTTCATGATTGCTTTCCTGAATGATGGCATAAAGGATAACGAACGTATTTGGAAAGAATCTACGGTAAAAAGCATGGAACAATACCGTTCTTCCATTCATCCGCTGCTACCCAATACCACTTATGGATTTGAAGCTGCTTTTCAGCTTCCGGGTGCAGGCAGCAGTTCCAAAATTATCACCAAGGCTGGCGACCTAATCGGATTCAGCTCTTATCTCTTCCTTATTCCTGAGCATAACACAGGTGTCTTCCTTACTTACAACCAAACGGGAGCACTTCGTAATCTCTTCTATCCTGCCTTTATCCAAACGTTCTTCCCGCAATATGCGGAGCCCGTCAAGTTCAAGGACTATACACCTCAAACTGCGGATGAGCTGCAACGCTTCGCGGGGCTATACGCGGACCTGCGACTGAGCACCATTTTCAGTTCCCTGAAAGATGGCGGCAAAGAACCCGGACAATTAAGCATTTCCGACGTCTTTCTTGGCTCACGTACCCTGATTCAGGTTGAAGATCATCTCTTCAAGGATGAATTAACAGGCCAGTTCACGGCGTTCAAGGAAAATGCTGATGGAACCATCTATATGAAAGAACCTTATCTCAACCCAATGGGTTATGAGAAAAAAGGACAGAAACCCCAAGGTTTCAGGGATGTCCAGGCGAATAGTCCTTATGCTGAAGCCATCTATGGTTTGCAATCCCTTGGATACTATACCAATGATGCAAGTGAAGCTTTTCAACCCAAAAATGCCGTTACACGGGCTGAATTCATTGAGGATGTGCTTGAAATGAGCGGGCTGAAAGCCAGCAAAACGACGCCACCTGCGGATACCGACTGGGCAACTCACCCTGCTGCCGGTTACATTCAGCTAGGTTATGAATCCGGCATGATCGCAGGTGCGGATGAGAAACAGTTCAAACCGGATCAGGTCATCACACGTCAGGAAGCCATGGTGATGATCTGGAGAACTCTCCAGCTGCAATATCCAAATGAACTGTTCGAGGATGTGAAGCTGGCCGGGCACACAGATGCCTGGGCTGTGCCTGCGATCCAGATGACGGTTAAGCTAGGCATCCACGGTCCTGAAGTGAAGATGCTGGAGGATGGATCAGTCGATTTCCTCTCCCGCAAACCACTGATTCGCCAGGAAGAAGCAGCGATTATGTACCAGTTGTTTACACAGCCAACCGACAAGATCGTAGCTGACCTGATGACCAAGCAGCCGCAATCGGAAACTTCCTCAGACGAGGAACCTGCCAATGATACAACCGCGCCTGCAACCGTGACTCCTGAATAATCAGAATACCAACATCATATTCACGGTATAAAAACGACAAACAGGCTTGTTCAAAGGAGGATAACCCTTCTTCTGAACAAGCCTGTTTTGCTTAGCACAGTATGACATTTAGGAGTACCATCCGATAATATCCTACATCATACTGCCTTATAAGATTTGCTGAGTTCGTTAGCAGCGCCTTAGGAATTATACTGACTATACCTCGCTTAACATAGAAGAGACATGCTGATTCCCATTCCGCTGGTCATATTTATCTGCAGCCGCTTTGGCATAAGCCGCAAAATAGTCGGCCAGTTTAGGTAAATCTCCTGGATCTCCTTCATAGGGGAATGAAGCAGGAAGCCGCAATCGGTATCCTGGAGATTCGTCAGCCCAGCGACGTAACAGTTGTGCTGCTCTGCCATAGAACATCATTTTGGCAAACGGATCTTCATGATCCATCGCGAGCACTATATTTTCTTCCAGTACATCGATGCCCTTCGCCGGGTTTGTGCGGGCAAGATAATCCATCTGCTCGGCAAAGCTCTGCACAAAATCATTATGTCCTTTGATCATGCGATAGCCTTTGGCCTGATGTTTGTTAGCTTCATCAATTTTGCCAAGTCGGTATAGTGGCATCAAAATCTCCGATAAGGTCAGGTGCGGAATTTCGGCACAACTCATTCGCCCTTTCAATATAGGCTTCGCCGCTTCCAGCACCTTCTCATCCTCACCTACCAGTATCCAGTAACGCATGATCTCGTCCTGCTCACAGGCTTCACAATCACTCATAAAGTCACGGTCCATACTTCTGAACTTCGTGTAGCTGGTACCGGCCTCCTCCAGATCGCCAAGATCCATGGATATGCGGAACCGATAATACCAATACGAACGCTCGCTATACCCGAATGATTTGAAGCGACGTCCAAAGTCCTCCAGCAGCTCCATCATTTTATCACGAGACACTTCCGGGAAGCTGGATAACTCGCCCAAAATCCATTTATACGACCACATTAACGTTTCTTCGTCATAGCGTTCTGGCTGTTGATCAAACTTGCCCAGCTGCCAGGAAAAAGCAATCAGTGCTTTCATCGGATAACCGCAGAATGTCGCGGTCTCCACGATCTCTGAACGTGCTTCGTACGCTTCCTCCTCCATGCCATTCACATCAGCGACTCTTGCCGCTTCCTCCAGCATGCCCAGCTTCGCTGTTCCATTAGGCAGGCCATACGCCTCATCCATCAAATCCTCAAAATTCATTTCGGTTTTCATCAGGCATCCCCCTTACGATCTGTATTTGCACGCAAACCCCAATCAATAAAACGAACGATGCCCTGATTCAACACCTCAAGCTCCTGCCGATTCATCGCATAATGTCCCATCATCAATGCGTTGACATATAACATCTCAATAGCAATCGGAGTCATTTGGGCATCCGGTGAAGTCAGGACCCGCTGAATAATGGGATTGTTGATGTTCAGGTACAGGGTCGAATAACCTGCGGAACTAATGCCGGATGACAATGATCCGAGGACAGATGAGAACAATTCTGTACTCTCCTCACTCGCTTTTTCCAATGCACGCAGCGTGGAAGACTCTTGCGAGAGCGTGAACAGCACCGGCAAATCGGCTGGCTTGAAGCCCTTCACCTCTGCACGACAGCGGAAACGTTGCAAAGCAGAATCAGCAAGGCGCAAGGCATCATAATACTGATTTCGTTCAGCCGGCGGCACATCGGTGAAACTCATGGATACCTCGTCCGGCTGCAGCCGCTGCGTCTGTACATGCTGTACCGCCAGTGGCAGCATGGCCATCAAATCGCTGTCGTAGATGTATCCACCGTTAATGACCAGCATCGATTGGGCTGACGCGACATGATGAATCTGGCGATACTCATCCACCGTGGTCGTGAAGTACAACGTTTCTCCCTCACTCATCAACTCGCCCAGTTCCCGATGGCCGCGGGTGCTTTCAAACGGAAGCCAGCGGTGAATCATGGCGTAGAACTCCTGATCCTGCACAGCCAGTGCTTTCATCGACAGCGCATGCAGGCGAATCAGCTTCTGCAGTCGCTCCGTTTGACTCTCAGCCATGTCGGCCAATCCTTTACGAAGGGCATCGCCAAGTTCGGAGCGAACCTCTTCCAGCTTTTCATTTTCATAAAAATGTTCCCGTGAAGCCGTTGGTTGAAGCTCATCTGTCCAGATCAGACATTTCACGAAGAAGGCCCAATCCGGCAAAATATTCTCCGCCTTCTCCGAGATCAGCATTCGCTTCAGATACACCCGGTGAGAACGCTTGGCATTCAGATTAACAGCATGGGGCAGAACAAAGGCTATACCTCCTGTACGGCCTGAAGCCGTCGTCAGTGGGATGAAATCCTGGAACTTCTCTCCAAGCAATCGTTCACCAAAAGCCAGCACCTCCGCTCGGCGTCCACGTGCAAGCTCAGGCTCCATCAACCAGATCGGTGACTGGCTATTGACAATATGTTGAACCCCATCGCTATGCAGGCGGACTGGATAAGGCAGCAGCGCTCCATAATAGAACAGGGCTTCTTTCACATATTCCGTTTCAAAGTAATGGGCGGCATCCGGCGTACAGCGCAGATATACTTTCGTTCCCGGAGACAACTGTGTATCCAATTGACGAATCGTATACGTACCGTCGGGCTTACCCCGCCACTCCATCGAAGGTCCACCCTTCGCGGATTGCGTCAGCATGACGATTTCATGACTCACCATGAAACAGGACAATAATCCGATCCCGAATCGCCCGATAAACGAAGTCTCTCCATCGAGCAAGGCCTGCTGCCCACGCTTCGAGGATTGACCTATCATCGCGAGAAACTCATGGATATCGGCTTCCGTCAAACCAATGCCGTTGTCCTCCACCATCATGGTCAACTGCTCACCTGTTCCGGTTAGTTCCACACGTACTTCACCCTGGAATCCCGGTTCCGCCTCTGTTCGAGCTGTAATAGCATCCGTCGCATTCTGCATTAATTCACGTAAAAATACTTTAGGGCTGCTGTAGAGATGGTTCGATAAAATCTGGATCATACCGCTTAGATTCACCTGGAAGCGATATTCATTGGATGCTGTCATTTCGCTCACCTTCCTCTGGTCCAAACACATCTGATGTTTCCTACTTGGAAGTGTTCGTATGATGTGTTAGACGAAATAGTTATGTACTCACAAGACATGAGACGCTCCATAGATGGATACGCCAAGTGACGACGTCAAACCGGCCTTGGCTAACCAAGACCGGCGTTAGATGAATATTCAGGCATTCATGATATGTAAGAGGCCTTAAGTCTAATTACCACGTTATGGATGGCAATGAAACGGGATATTGCATCCTTTTAACCAGAATACATGGTATAAACCATAGTGAAAACAAACCTTAGACCCGATTTCGCCGGACTTTAGGGTGAAGTTGCTGCTCACATTTGGGACTAAAGACGGAGAAGTGTTATTTTCTGGCCCACCATTTGAACGATATAGCTCATCTGGACGTATAATCTCCAAACTCAGATCGGACGGTGAATATATATGATTGAAGTTCGCAACATTTCCAAGCAATTTAAAGTGCATCAGGCACTGAACGATGTCAGCTTCACGGTTGAACAAGGCAGCGTTACCGGGCTGATTGGTCCCAACGGCTCGGGCAAAACCACCCTGATCCGCATCATGAACGGCGTTCTCGGTGCTTCGGGTGGGCAAGTGAGCATTAACGGCCTTGATCCCTTCCGTGAGACAGAGAACGTACTCGCCATATGCGGCACATTAACCGAACAGAGCGGATTGTATGAAAATATGAGTGGGCGCGACAACCTGATCTTTTTCGCTGAAGCTTTCGATGTACAACATGCCAAAGCACGGATTGACGAGCTCGTGGAACTGTTCGAATTGCAGGAATATCAACATCGAAAAGTAGGCACCTACAGCACAGGTATGAAAAAGCGCGTAGGTCTAGCGCGGGTGCTGCTGCACCGCCCCTCCATTCTTTTTCTGGATGAGCCAACCAATGGGCTTGACCCGGACGGGATTCAGATGGTGCTCCGAATCATTCGTCGGCTAAATCAGGAGGAACATATGACGATTCTCGTGTCGTCTCATGTGTTATCCCAGCTATCGGCCGTGTGTGATCGGTATATTTTCATGGAAAAGGGGCGCAAGGTTGAGGAGGGTACGGAGCAGGAGATCGTCAACCGATACCTGACCTCACCCCGGATTGAAGTTGAAGCGACCATGCCAAATGGCTGGCAAACGGTGGGTGGGTATACACCGGAGACAGTTTCCGCGAACAAAGCCGTTTTCCAGCTTCAAACCCGTGAAGATATTCCGTTGTTGCTGCGACAATTGACCGAGCGTGGACAAGTCTATCAGGCCCGGATTACGGACAGCGATCTGGAAAGTATTTATTTTGCCATTAGGGAGGCACACCATCATGAATAACAGACAAGCCATACGTGCACTTGTTCTCAAAGATATTCGAGCCATCACAGCCAGCGTGCAGCTCTGGCTGCCTATGTTGATCGTTCCGCTGGTTATCGGGATCATTATGCCAGGGATACTCATTTGGACAGCTTCAAGGATGGAACTTTCTTCCTTCGGCAATATGAGCTTCCTGCTTGATACGCTGGATAACCTCACCCATGCCGGGCGGATTCCACAGCTTGCTTCGATGCCTACGGATAACCACCGTATTGTTTATTACCTCGCCTTGTACATGTTTGCGCCCCTGTTTCTCATCATTCCGGTGATGGCATCCAGTATTCTAACGGCCAACAGTTTTGCAGGCGAGAAGGAGCGCAAGACTCTGGAAGGTCTTCTGTTTACTCCGATGAGTATGGATACGTTATTTAAAGGCAAGGTGTTAGCCGCCCTTATTCCTTCCCTGCTGTTATCCTGGATTACCTTCATGATCTACGGCATCATTGCCAATATCCTGATGTATCCCATGTTCGGGGCATGGATGTTTCCCAATCTGAACTGGATCATTCTCGTTCTGTGGGTTGTTCCGGCGTGCAGTCTTGTGGTCATTCTGTTGAATGTACTGATCTCGGCGAAAGTACGTGGATTTCAGGAGGCCTATCAACTCGGAGGGCTGGTCGTTCTTCCATTGCTTGCCCTGATCGCCGGTCAGGCGAGCGGTATGCTGCTTATCAGTCCTCTTATGTTACTTCTGGTCGGAGCGGTGCTTATGCTCATCAGTTTTGCTTTGCTTCGTCTGGTCACCTTGTGGAACAGTCGCCAGCAGCTGGCTGAAAGTCAGATTTAAGATGGCATCCCGCTCATATTGCTTCTGGAATGCTTTTGAGCGGGATTGGCAGCAGCATACGCAGATGTATTCAAGAGAGCTATTTTAATGAAATTCAATTTCATATCTGTCCATTTTATCCGACTGAGATGTGTAACATATTTTCCATAGTTTACCGATATAACGTAAGGTGATAATGTGTTACTTACATACATAAACAGAAGGGTGACGATTGATTTATGAACAAATGGTCTACACGCATGCAACGCACGGTCTGCTCCTTGCTGCTGTTCACACTGATCGCGGCAGCCATGCTTGGAGGCGGAGCCAATGCTCATGCAGCTTCCCTCGGCCAAACTACGGTATATTATGAGTCCGATGGTGTATTGTACAAAGTATCCGGTGACGGAAGCGGAACCACAGAGGTATTGCTTGATTTTGAAGGAGAGGGTCTATCTGCGGCGGGAACCTATCTCTATTACACTCGCTCCGAGTCTTCCACAACGCTGCTTCGCGTTCCTAATGACGGTTCAAGTGATTCTGCTGAAACGTATGCGACAGATGTGTTGAGCTACTTTACGGATAATGGGTTCATCTATTATATGGATTCCAAAGGAACGATCTATCGTGCAAATGGCAATAGCGAAGCTTCCGCTGCCACCAAAATTGCAGACAAAGCAGATACGGATTTCCCGCTGCTCGCCGTAACGAAAGGCCGTGTATACTATAATGGGCTCGTTAATGGGAACCCATGGATCGTTTCCAAGGCATCCAATGGCAGCGGAGCCGTGCAGCGGATTGCTGCTGGCGCAGTAGAAAGTCGTTATTTTATGAACGAGGCCAAAAACGAACTGCAATTGATGGTAAACACTGACCCATACGAGCAGTACTACTCGACCAACGCCATTATCATGTACAAGGTAAACTACACTACAGGCAAAGGTACAGCTGTTAATCCCAAAGCAAAGCTGGATGTGAACGCTGTTTATGCCGGCGGCTGGGGCAACAATCTGTATGTGTATAACAAAGGCATCAAGCTGGACAGCAACAAGGATTATGATTATTCAACAGGCAAAGCCTTTGCATTGACCACTTCTGGCAAAACGCTTCAGATTCATAGTAAGAGCATCCGGGAGGTAAGTCCGCTAGGTACGGATAAGGTTGTCGTTGTGGATGCAGACAAAAAGGCATATGCCAAAACCATCGCTGGAAACAAGGTATCCAAGTCTGCCAACCTGAATTTGAACAGTGTCACTTTCGTAACTGCTCAGCTGACCAACGGAACACCAACTATTGCGTATCTATCCGGTACAAATGGTCTTTATTCCGTGAGCACAGCCCTCAAAGTAGCCAAGCTTGCTGGAGAGGAATGGGCAACGTTCCAGCTTCATGACGATGTTCCGGGCATGTTCTACATCAACGCTAATGATGTCTATCGTTTGTATCATGTGCAAGCCAATGGCTCAGGCAAAAAGGTGCTAAGCGACGTTTTCCTGGATGATATCCTTCTGGTCGTGCCAAACTAAGCCACACATGTGGGAATAGTTATTATAGAGTCTAATAGAGTCTTATAGTGACTTATAGCTAACTCAACATTGTTGTTTCAAATAAAGAGGATAACCCTAAAGCCATCACGGCTCTGGGTATCCTCTTTTTTTCATGTCCCAAACTATTTTTCAAAAACATCTTCCATATGAGAATGATAATTGTTATCATTAAGAAAATAAGACAAAAGGATGGTCCGTATGACTGAACAGCTTCCCTTCATTTCTGAAACCTCATCTCTGCCGCTCCTCTCTTCCATGTGCCGTGTACGGCGCGGGGAGCATTTCCGTGTGCAAGGCAAGACGGTGTCCCGGCCCATGCTCTGTCTTATTTTACAAGGAGACGGTGTCCTGGTCCTGAACGATACGGTCTATACCGCCGAAGCCCATCAACTGTATGTTCTGAGGCCAGGAACAACGATTGAGGCGGCTGCCCGCTCGGCTATTACGGAGTTTATAATACTTAGCATGGATACGGTATGTTTGCAGCAAGTGCGCGGCCAATGGAAAATGTCCTCCTCCTCTGGTTTCCCGCTGGATTGGGAGACAGGCAGACTGATGATTCGTCACGACCAACAAGTCAGAGCACGATTTGAACAATTATATAAAGCCTATCGCGGCGTTCACCCTGATCACTTTATCAGTATACATAGCCAGCTGCACGAGCTTTTGCAGTATCTCTCGGAGAACCGGCTTGAAGAAAATTATGAGAAGGTCGATCCGGCGCTTGAACGCAGCATTATGTATATGAGGCGGTTCATGAGTGAAGGTATCAGCATGGATCAACTGGCCAAAATTGCCGGATTGACACCTAGTTCCTATTCTCGCAGTTTCAAAAAAGCCAAAGGCATGTCACCTACCGATTATCTGAATCGCTTACGGATCGACGAGGCCAAAAAACAGCTCAAGCAGGAGTCATGTGAACTCAAAGACGTCGCCGTATCTGTTGGCTATGGCAATGAATACTATTTTAGCCGCAAATTCAAACAAACCTTGGGGATCGCACCCAGCCTATATATGAAAAAAGACCACATTCGCGTGGCTACTGCGTCCAGGATTGAACTTCATGAGAATCTCTCTTCGCTCGGATTACAACCCGTAGCTGCTATGGACGGATGCCATAATCGGGAGCTTGATGAAGTCGAGCAGCAGCAGCAGCTGGCTACGCAATTGGAGAAATTACGTCAGGCCAAGCCAGACCTGATTATCGGTGATTTTTATCATAAACCCTTCTACGATCAGCTCAAAAGTATTGCACCTACGGTTATCCTGGATCAGGCCGATGACTGGAAAGAAAATCACTTACGCTTGGCTGAACTGGTCGGACGAGAGCAGCAGGCTCTGCAAAATTTCAAACAGCTTGAGCTTCGCAACCTTGATGTTGGGCTGCGTTTGAAGCATCATTTCGGGCAAGAACGTATTATGCTTATGCAGGTTACGAATCAGTCTATCCGGCTCCAGGAAACTATCGAGCATCCATTGAATCGCCTTATCTACGGTGAACTCGGACTAAAACCTGCACAGATCATGTCTACAGATTTAATGACAGATGAGTATGCGGCAGATAGCATCCCCATGCTGGACACGGATCATCTGTTCATGAATCGCGTCACCAATTCGCCTGCCAGTGAGAAACAGCTTCGGCGTATGAAACAAACTACAGCCTGGAATCGCTCTCCAGCCGTGTTGAAAGGTAACGTACATGATATATCTAATTGGTCTGTATTATCTTGGACCCCAAGCGGACGCCATCAGATCATGGACGAACTGGAACAGATCGTTCAGCAACTTGTAACCTTATCACGTGTAGGATTAATCGGACAATTGTAAAGCATGTGTTTTTCTTCATTATAAATGTACATGTGCATAATCAACCTAAGACCAAAGAGCCCTCTCCAATTCGGAAAGGGCCCTTTGCGTTGCTGTTATTCATGTTCCTTGATCTCTTCCTTCGGAACCAATTTGTATATTTCTTCATCTTCCATGGTATCAATCAAGCGATCCAGCCATTTGTAATAGGCCTCTGCTTGAAGCACTTTATGCTTGTCTTCCTTAAGAATGTGAAGAAGCTCAGCATCTCCTTGTTCATCCAGGTCAGCAATCAAACGATTCATTTCATCAACGGATTTGCGCAGTACCTGAAGGTTACTCTCCACGGCTTTTCTCCATTTAATCACAAAATAATCCGTAAACGTCTGATGCCAGTCATACTCCACTTCATATAGGTCTTTCCGGGAGCCTTTGCTCCATACTTTATTCACCATTTTTAGATCCAGCAGTGTACGTACGCCGGTACTCATGCTCGTTTTGCTCATTTCCATTTCCCGGCCCATATCATCAAGGGTCATAGGTTTGTCTGCAAAAAAAAGCAATCCATATAAGTGTCCCGTGGACAGCGTAACGCCGTAGAGATCCATATTACGCCCAATGGCTTCAATGACGCGTTTACGGATTCTAAGAACGGTTGCCTGCTGTTCCTCTTGTAAATGGTCCAAGCTCATGCTTGCAACCTCCATTCTGAACATTCCCAGTCTCGGCAAAATAATTGCAACGGTTTAAGATCCGGCTTACATGGGAAAGTATCCGGCAGGACATCCTATATGCCAACAGGCTTTAGGTTACCCCATGTATTTCATGGGTTCTCTACCAAGTTGCAAACGCCTACGACTATTTTTTAACCAAAAAAAACGGCTTAGATTCAGCACATTTTCTATTGTAGGAAAAGCGATATCAAATGTAAAGGTGTCTTATTAGCCAGAATAAGGAGAATGACGGAGCATATGGACGGAAAACTTTGTACAGTTTTTACTGTACAAACATTATGTACTGTTTATTCGGTTGCTATACGGGTTAAGTATTGTTAGAATACAAAACGTTACCCAGAAAGACGGGAAGCGAAGCAACGATTACCGGATTTCGTGGCTGGGCGCACAAGTGTATGGGCTTGTGGATGCTGAAAGCCGTTCGAAGTGCACAACACATCAGAAGGGGTGAAAACATGACCATACTTGAAGTAAAGAATGTAAGTAAACTGTTTGGCCCCCAAACCGAGCAAGGTCTACAATTACTGGAGCAAGGTTGGGGTAAAGAAAAGTTGGCCAAAGAAAAACAGATAACGGTTGGTGTCAACCGGGTCAACATGGAAATTCAGGAAGGTGAAATTTTCGTCATCATGGGACTGTCCGGAAGTGGTAAGTCTACACTTGTTCGAATGTTCAATCGTCTGATTGAACCGACATCGGGAGAGATTCTTGTCCATGGTAAAGATCTACGTAAGATGAACAAAGAACAATTGCGCGAAGTGCGTCGGAAAACGATCAGCATGGTATTCCAGAAGTTTGCGTTATTCCCGCACCGTACCGTTCTTGATAATGTGGAGTATGGACTCGAAGTTCAAAAGGTTGATAAAGATGAACGTCGGGAAAAAGCAAAAACGTCGCTTGAACTGGTTGGCCTTAAAGGCTGGGAAGACAAAATGCCAGATGAGCTGAGTGGCGGGATGCAGCAACGTGTAGGTTTGGCCCGTGCGCTGGCGAATGACCCGGAAGTACTGCTAATGGATGAGGCATTCAGTGCACTTGATCCATTGATTCGTCGTGATATGCAGGATGAGCTGATTGAGCTTCAGGATAAAATGAAAAAAACCATCATTTTCATTACCCATGACTTGGACGAAGCGCTGCGCATCGGCGATCGTATTGCCCTCATGAAAGACGGCGCAGTCGTGCAGATCGGTACTCCGGAAGAAATCATGATTCAACCGGCCAACTCATATGTGGCCCGCTTCGTCGAAGACGTGGACTTGTCCAAGGTCCTCACCGCATCTCATGTTATGCGACGTCCGGAAACGATTACGCTTGACCGTGGTCCTCGTGTTGCCCTCGAATTAATGCGCGAACGTGGTATTTCCAACCTGTTTGTCATTGACCGTTCGAAAAAGCTGCTTGGTGTTATTACAGCAGAAGATGCAACCCGCGCGATGCGCGAAAACAAAGTGTTGAACGACATTCTGATCACGGATGGGCCGACGGTGTCGCCTGAAACCCTGATTCATGAGTTGTTCGAAATTGTAAGTTCAGCCCATGTGCCGCTCGCTGTTGTTGGCGAAACTGGCCGTCTGCAAGGTGTTATCGTCCGCGGTGCCCTGCTTGGAGCACTAAGCGGTGAAGTTGCAGTAAAGGAGGAACTTGCGAATGATTCCCAAAATACCACTAGCATCGTGGATTGAAGCGATTGTTGACTGGATGAGCTCCTCGCTCTCCGGATTATTTAAAGTCATTTCTGTTGTTATTCAGGAGGTTGTCGGATTTTTCTCCGGGCTGTTCATGCTCCCTCATCCGCTCCTCTTTATTGTAATCCTTGGTGTATTGGCATATCTTGTTGGCCGAATACCACTGACCCTGTTTACGGTTATCGGTTTCTTGCTTGTAGATAACCTCGGATATTGGTCCCAATCGATGGATACTTTGGGCCTCGTTATTACGTCAGGATTAATCTCCATTCTGCTTGGTGTTCCCATCGGTATCTGGCTCGCATACAGCAAAACTGCAGCCCGGATTATTACACCATTGCTTGACTTTATGCAGACCATGCCTGCATTTGTCTACTTGCTGCCAGCAGTAACCTTCTTCAGCCTTGGTGTGGTTCCCGGTGTTATCGCGTCCGTTATATTCGCGATTCCACCAACGATTCGCCTGACTCACCTCGGAATTAAGCAGGTATCTGGCGAACTGGTCGAAGCAGCGGATGCTTTTGGTTCTACGTCCATGCAAAAGTTGTTCAAAGTGCAGCTTCCACTCGCATTGCCTACCGTAATGTCAGGGATTAACCAAACCATCATGCTGTCGCTGTCCATGGTTGTTATTGCTTCCATGATCGGTGCACAGGGTATTGGTGCGGAAGTCTATCGTGCGGTAACACAGCTGCAGATTGGTAAAGGTTTTGAAGCAGGTCTAGCTGTCGTGGTCCTTGCGATCGTACTTGACCGTTTCACTCAAAATCTGTTTATGCCAGGCCGCAAGAAAAGCTCACGCTTCTCAGCGAAACAAAAAGCCTGGATTACTGCTGCAGCAACATTCGTTGTGCTCGTAGCTGGTTTCTCACAATACTTTGTTGGCGGCAACAGTACTTCTGCCGGCGGTAACAACACTCCAGCGAATGCTGTAGGTGAAGAAGTTAATTATCAGATCATTGGTATTGATCCGGGTGCAGGCATTATGAAGTCCGCTGCCAAAGCCATCGAAGATTATCATCTGACGGACTGGACCCTGATTGAAGGATCTGGTGCAGCGATGACTGCCACGCTGGACAAAGCCATTAAAGCGGAACAACCGATCATTATTACAGGCTGGACTCCACACTGGATGTTCAACAAATATGATCTAAAATATCTGGATGATCCCGAAAAATCTTTCGGTGATGCAGAAGAAATTCACACCATCGCACGTAAAGGCTTAAAAGAGGATCACCCGGTTGCTTATGAATTCCTGTCCCGTTTCCAATGGACATCAGATGAAATGGGCGAAATGATGAGTGCCATCCAGAATGGTACATCACCAGAGGAAGCCGCAAAAGACTACGCTGAGAAACATGCAGACCAGATTGACGAATGGACCAAAGGTCTGACGCCAGTTAACGGTGATGCATTTAAACTTAGCTATGTAGCCTGGGATTCTGAGATTGCAAGTACCAACCTGTTGAAATATGTCATGGAAAGCAAACTTGGCTATAAAGTGAACGCCCTGCAAGTTGAAGCTGGACCTATGTGGACAGGTGTCGCTTCAGGCGACGTAGATGCCTCTCCAGCAGCTTGGCTGCCATTAACTCATGCTGACTACTGGGAACGTTACAAAGACCAGGTGGATGATCTGGGAGCCAATATGACGGGTGTACGCACAGGGCTCGTTGTTCCTGCCTACATGACAGACGTTAATTCGATAGCAGATCTGGAAACAGGTGCATCTTCCTCTACTCCATCGGCGAATGCCAATGTGGGAAATGAAGTGAATCATCAAATTATCGGTATCGATCCAGGTGCCGGAATTATGAAATCCACAGCCAGTGCCATTGAGAAATACGGTTTGTCTGACTGGAAACTGGTTGAAGGTTCAGGAGCCGCAATGACAGCTACACTGGATAAAGCCGTTAAGAATAAGGAACCGGTTATCGTTACCGGTTGGACACCGCATTGGATGTTCAACGCATATGACCTGAAATACCTGGACGATCCGGAAGGCGTCTACGGCGAAGCAGAACAAATTCATACCATTGCCCGTAAAGGGTTGAAGGAAGACAAACCTGTCGCTTATGAATTCCTGGATCGCTTCTCATGGACACCTGAGGATATGGGTGAAATCATGGTCGCCATTCAAAACGGAGAAGATCCCCAAAAAGCCGCAGCAGCTTTTGCCGAGAAACATAGCGACAAAGTGGCTGAATGGACCAAAGGTCTGACCCCGGTGAATGGAGATTCCATTAAACTGAGTTACGTAGCCTGGGACTCCGAGATTGCAAGTACCAACTTGCTGGAGTACATCCTGAAAGAGAAACTGGGTTACAAAGTAACCTCCCTTCAAGTGGAAATCGGTCCAATGTGGACCGGCATTGCCAATGGTGATGTAGATGCAACTCCAGCGGCATGGTTGCCGCTCACCTCTGCCGATTATTACAACAAGTACAAGGATCAGATCGATGATCTCGGTCCAAATATGGACGGTGCCAAAACAGGTCTGGTTGTACCAACCTATATGGACATCAATTCCATTGAAGATTTAAAAGATAATTAAACCAGATTGAGATGGATAAACCTGAATTTGGCAAAAAGACCACCGAAATTTTTTCGGTGGTCTTTTTAGTGTAACTTTTACTTGGGAGTGTCTCCAAACCTAATGAAAGCCTGAATGTACCTGAAGTTCCGTTAAAGTGGATTTTCTCCCTTTCAATGAAAAGGTCCGCTCCGGATCGAATCCAGGGTCAGCTTCTCACTGGCGGTTGGAGCAGAGCAAGTGCAAGCGCTAACGAATCGGAGACGTCTTATTCAAGGATATGACGCGATTCCAGAAATCTAAAGCGCCTGAGACACGCTATATCAGAATAAAACAGTTGTTCGCAGTGTTTTTGTAAGGAATTTCAGTGAATAACGTGTCTGATGTTCCTTACTTTGTAAAAAGAAGAGCTGAAGGCAAAATAAGGCGTTCTGAGTTCTTTAGAAAATTGTCTCGAAAATCTCAAGCATAAAGCTAAACGTACTAATCGTTATCTTCTACATTTAAGGCTGTGAAACTGAATTATGTACTCACAATCTGCAAATTTCTTTTCTTTTTCCCGCTCATCCAATCAGCAGCAATAATACGCCAATCGTAATCAGCACAATACCAAAAAGCCCATACACCACTCTTGCACCCTGACGTCCAATCGTTTTCACAAAGAGACCTGCTCTGAAACTCTTCATAAACCAATCCCAATTGTTGATTCCACCCAACAAACTGAAAATCCCTGCGGCAATAGCCAATAGTGCGATTAAAATCGGTTGATCTTGCATGTCAACCCTCCTTCAATATAATCCTGTCTACTATACCTTCCTCTGGTAAAAATGAAAAGTCATTAATTAGTAAAAAACAGCTTGCAGATGTAGGTCTGCAAGCTGTTTTCCTTAGAGTAAAAGAGTTTAGCGTTTTAGGTTAAACTGGTTTTGGCTTCCTTTTCATAGGAAGATTGACTCGTCTTATTACTTCGCCTGAAACTCACTCGCTGACATCAACAGCGTTACAACTTCAGCACGAGTTGCTTCAGAGAGCGGGTTAAACAAGTTCTTGCCTGTGCCTTTCACCAGCCCTGCATCATATGCAGCCGCGATATAAGGCACGGCCCATGCAGGTATTTTATTTGCATCTGCAAAGGTTAATGTGGCATTCGATTCAACTGCAAGTCCGAGTGCTCTTACGAGCATAACCGTCATCTCTACACGGGATACTTTGCCAGATGCACGGAACGTCTCATCCGTATAGCCACTAATGATCCCTTGTTCTACAGCTTGAGCAATAAAGGATTGTGCCCATGCTGGAATTTTGGAGGCATCCTTAAACGTCAACGCCTTGCTGCTGGCCGGAAGTTCAAATGCTCTTGCCAGCATTACAATGAACTCGGCTCGAGTCGCCGGTGCATTTGGACGGAAGTTATCGTCCTGATATCCATTTACAATTCCCCGGGAAATGGCCTGCTCAATGGCAGCTGCCGCCCAGTGATTGCCGATATCTTTCAAAATCACACCCGGATTGGTTGGTATAGTACCGCCACCATTCCCATTACCAGGGACGGAAGGAGTTGTAGGCGTGTTCGGCGGGGTTGGATCCGTTGGTGTTACAGGTGTGGTTGGTGTCGTTGTACCTCCACCACTATTACCACTGCCCGGATTACTTCCATTATTTCCACCGCCATTACCAGGGTTGCCTCCATTCCCATCACCCGGAAGTGGAGCTCCCTTCAGATCGGTACTACGTCCTTCCGTTGTCTGATTTACCGTACCTACCCGGTCCAGATGTTCATGGAAGACTTCATAATCGACCAGATTCAGTTCATAGTACCGGTTGTCATTCTTCGCCGCTCTCATGGAACGATAAAAGTCTCCACCGTTAGCCATAAACGAGTTCGTCGCTACGATGTAGTATCCGTTTGGATCGATATCCGTGTACGTACCATTGGCATTCTTAATCTGTACTTTGAGTACGCGTTGACCGACTTGGGTCACCGTATTAGATATAGCATCAACTTTCTCTCCCGGCTTCGTGGAATCGTAGTAGAAACGCATGCCTGAAACTTGCGGGAAGCGCCCTTCTCCTGTTTCTACGCCGCTCACACCATTTTCCAGCGCAGCCGTAATTTCCTTACCTGTCATTTTCAGCGCAGACAGGTTGTTGCCGTATGGCATTACGGCCAGCAGGTCGCCCAGGGTAATATCTCCCTGCTTGAACGATTCCCGAATGCCTCCACCATTTTGGATGGCGACATATCCTTTGACATCGTTTTCCTTAACAATGGATTTCACTTTCTCCAGCATGCCGTCTGTCACGAAGTTTCCTAGATTCGTTTCTTTTTTACGAACACTGTTACGTTCTCCGTCCAGGAATACATTCGTTTTACCGATAACTGTTTTTCTGAACTCTTCCAGAGGTTTCGCATAGGTTGCCAGCTTCGCTTTTGCAGTCGGATCATCTGTGTAAACATACTTACCGGTGGCATCCTTCGCATCCAGGTTCAGCAATTTGCCGTTCCATGTTTTCAGTACGCCTGCTTCGTTGAACGTGACATCCAGTTGACCCAGGGAAACGTCATATTCTCCTGTCTGTACGACCAGCGTAGGATCGGTGTGTGTATCTACAACCACCGGTTTGTTCAGAATGGTGTGTGAATGACCACCTACTACGATGTCGATGCCTTCTACCGCTTCTGCCAGTTTCAGGTCTTCCGAGTAACCCAGATGCGTCAGCGCGATAATTTTGTTGATACCTTCATCTTGCAGCATGTTCACTGTCGCCTGAGCACTTGCTTTGTAATCCTTAAACTTCAGATCATCTCCCGGTGATGACAGGGATACGGTATCCGGTGTCGTCAAGCCAAAGATTCCGACTTTCTCGCCGTTTACTTCCGTGATAATAGCCGGATAGATTTGGGAATTCTCGCCTGGATTTCCGATAGTACTGTTGTACAAGCTACCCAAACTCGCATCCTTGGTATAGTCAATATTGGCACTCACAAATGGGAATTCTGCTTGTTCAATAAATTTCTTGAGTACGCTTGGGCCTTTATCAAACTCATGGTTTCCAAAGGTCATGGCATCGTATCCGATCATGTTCATGAACTCCAGATCGGCCAGACCGTTAAAGAGGTTAAAGTACAATGTACCCGAGAATACGTCCCCTGCATCCAGCACCAGGGTGTTATCATTACGCGTTTCCTTAATCGCTGTTACGCGGCGCGGGATGTTATCCAAATGCGAGTGCGTATCATTGGTGTGCAATACACGGAGGTTGAAGTCTCCCTCTTCTGCCGCGCTTCCAATGCTCACCTGCGCGAGCAGCGGATCATGGTCACTGACCCGACCATGGGAATCTTCGAAGTCAGCATTCACATGAACTGCTTCGATCGCCGCAGTTTTGGACAGATTTTTGCTCACCAGAATGTGATCCAGTGTCTGAGAGTTTCCGTCATAGATGTAGGAATAACGCTTATTCTCTGGCAGCTTGTTTACCAGATTGTCCAGTTCATTACCTTCAACAATATTCAATGTTTTGGAGAACTGGAAGTCATTGAAGTCGCCAAGAACAGCGACATTCACCTTAGGGTCTTTGTCGATCAATTCGGATACAAATTCATTGACAATAGTCGCTTGCTGCGCACGCTGCACTTCGCTGCTGCGGATTACAGGCTGAACATTTCCAAATGGGGCTAAATCACCACCCTTGGAATTGAAATGGTTAGCGATAACAATCACACGTTCACCATTAAATTCAAACTCTGCCGCAAGTGGTTTTCTTGATGTTTTAAAAGCAACATTATCCGATTGAATTCGCCCTGGATTCAGAGACAGATTTCCACTTGCATCAAGGGACAATGCAGTTTTTGCATCACCCTTGGTACCTGCTTTTAAGGATACCCGATCCGGATTGTACAGGAACCCTACACGAATGTTGCCTCCGGTTGCTCCCCCATCCATATTATTTAGCGGTGCAATATCGGTATACTGATAGCTTGGTCCATTATTGCTTTTAATTGCATCCAGAAGTGTTTTGAAGCTTTCACTCGCGTCTGTGTTTCCGCTATCTGTTGCGCCGTCGTTATCCTGAACTTCCATAATCCCGATGATATCAGGACTTTTCAGATTGTTCACAATAATTTTGCCGATTTTATTACCACGTGTCGCATCTTTTTTGCTGAAGTTCTCCACGTTAAACGTAGCAATGGTCAACTTGTCGTGGTTCGGTTCAATCGACGTCGTAGCCTGTTGCAAACCATTGGATACAATGGCAGGAAGGCTGTCTTCCAAATTTACTTTATAATTACTACCCGAATAAGAAAGCACTCCATTAATCGGACCTGTAAATTTATCACCCGTGGTCACAGCTTGAGAAGGTTTTTTATTAATGAACAAGCGTTGAGGATTTAGAGAACTTTCAAACTCTCCTGCTCCGTCTCCACGTAAGATTAACCCTCCTGCCGGAGTCTTCAATGGTTTATTAGGTTCATTGTCTACTGTCACTGCTAATCCAGGACTGCTGGAGTAAGGTCCAAGAATGGTTGCATCATTTAACTGAACACGCATGCCTTCAAGACTTTCATAGAAATCAATGGCATCCACATCGGGGTTGAATTCGCTCAATCCATCCGAATCAATGACATTCGGTATTACGCGGCCACCTTTTCCAATGATTACGGGTTGTGGCAATTCAACATTGGGTTGTTCCAACGTAATCTCAGAAGCTACAATTTCAGTGGTTGGCAGGTCTGTTGCACTTGCTGCATACTCTTTCACCTTGCCGGCAACCTTTACCTGGTCCTTGACCTTCATTCCATGATCTTTCTTATAGATTAAAATCCCTCAGAAGTTGCTGGATCTCCATCTTCCTGACCAGGAATGGATTGCATATAGAATGAATCTGCGTTAACTAGAGATGTAACAATCCCATCTACATTCTGTACATTCAATCCATCATAAATGGAATAATGGCCTGCCCCCTGAATTTCGTGAATACGTACACCATCCACTCGATCCACCGCAGTATACTCAAAAGAAAAAATGGTGCTTACTCTGCTATCCGCAGTGGCAACAGCTTTAATGATTTGATCTTGATTAATCGTAATAGGCTGTGTGTATTCCGTTGAATTCACAGTTGGTTCGGAACCGTCCAGTGTATAGAAAATTTGGGCACCAACATATGAAGAAGTCAACGTAACTTCCGTTCCTTTTACAATGCCACCGGAAGGTGTGCTCGCTGTTACGGAGAGCAGATCTTCCAGAATATCCGACGCCGTTCGAGGAATCAACTCCAGACCGTAAGTGGAATGGTAAGTCAAGACTCCTGTCACTTTATGATACGATTTGCCAACAGAGAGAGCAGATGGGCTGTTTTTGGCATAAATCAGCATTTCCCCGCCATGATCATCTGTCGCCGTATACGTGGAAGAGCTGCTTTTTGTCACCTGAATGTTGTTTACTTCGACAAGCATCCCTTCATACTGCCCTCCAGAACCCTTAGTCCCCCCCGCACCTGGAGCAAAATGGGATGAGTTGAGCGATACAGGTGAAGGTAGATCCTGTGACTTTTCAAAAGTCCGAATATAGCCACCCTGAAATCCGGATTTGCTTGCTTCAACTTGGACTAGGCCGTTGTAGATCGTAATTGGACCGTAGGCTTCTATTCGGTCTCCAACTTCCACACCAGAAGCATTGCCGCGCACAACGATCCCGGCATCGTTATCCTGAATATACAGATTGAATACACTTCCGGATAATTCGCTGTAAGTTACAATGCCTTGAACGGTAACGATCGTATTTTCAGTCGCTTTTCTTGCATCAGAGATGGAAATAGGGCTGTTGTCGACGATGGTGTAGTCAAATCTGGTAACATCGCTATTGTCGATCCCCTCTTTGACTGCGTAGGTTTCAATATGAGTTGCATCATTTACCGTGATGGGCACGGTGTAGGGAAGATAATCAGTGTCCGTATTCTGCTTGTAGTATACCGTTGCCCCGACTGTGGTTGTTTCCAAGGCCACCTTGGTCCCGGTTGGAACAGCGCCGGAAGCAGGATTGGCTGTGACGTTTGCCACTTTAGTTACAGGAGTCTCATCGATTAGTTGGAAGGTTGTTGAAGTGGAGTCAATGTATTTGAGGCCAGGAAGAGAAAGATAGGAAGATAACGTTCCATTGGTTATCCTGACTTTTTTGCCAAAAAGCTCGGGATTTTTATTTAATCCAAATATGTCCCGCACTGAGGGATCACTGGGAATTTGAACAGACATAATCTTGCTTAAATCCGTTTCCCCTGGAGTATCGGCAAGTCCAAAATTACTACCTCCGCTAAACGGAGCTTCGGTTTGAAGTTGGTTTTTAGAATTATTGTTAAAATACCCGATAACGTATCCTTCTACTGTCCCCGGTAATCCATCATTGCTGCGAGCTATCGCCTGAGCAACCGTTAACGGCTCGTCCGCCGCGGATGCCTTACTGCTGAACAATCCAGCCGGAATAGCACCCGTGATGAGCAGCACCATGGCCAGGAACAACCTGAGCCACCTCTTCATTTGCAGAACATGCATCTTTTACCTACCTCCATGTTTAAATTTATAATCATTTGTTCATGAAGCTTGTACATTAGTTCAAATATAAGATAACTGAACTTCTACTACGTGTAAACAATATTCTTTTAAAATGATATAAAACAGAACACAAACATCACAAAATTGATAATGAAAATTAAAAACAAGTAAAAAAGTACTACTTTACAGCTTTTATATGTCAGATTCATTGCTTACATAGTGGAATTTTGTGTATTTTAGCCTACGTTGAGTAACTTAAACTAACACGAAAGAGATAAGAATCTCTGCATTCGACATATATTGCTAGATATCCCTATAGCCCATGCGCCTTAAAGCGATTTGATTCAAGATCTTTTCACAGCAAAACGATGCGACAGTCAGGGTTGACCATCGCATTCGTCTCACTCATTTTGACATCCTAAGTTAAGCCATACATTTCAATTTTGCTAACCCCAGCGTGGAGTTTGTCCTACTGAAAGCAATAAGTTACTTCTTCACCGTGCTGTTATATTGCCCAATCTTGTCTGTAATTTGCTTCGCTGCTGCATCCAATACGTCTTGCGGTGTACCTTGTCCATTCAGAACGGTCTCGATCGCTCCTTCGACAATTTGACGGGCTTCGGGGAATACACCCATTACTGCCCCGGATGTTGCTGTCGAATTAGCGGAAGCGTGCAATTGGTCGACTGCTGTCTGGAATTGCGGGTACTTCGCCATATTATCCTTTAATACTTGCTCATCGTAGGCTGCTGTCGTAATAGGGAAGTATCCTGTCGCAACACTCCAGTTGGCTTGTACCTCAGGTGTAGCCAGGTACTTGATGAATTCCCAAGCGGCTTGCTGTTGAGCTTCGGATTTGTTATTCATGATATACAAGCTTGCGCCACCAACAACAACGCCGCCTTCTTTGGCATCTGCCGGACGTGGCAGGAAGCCTGTTCCCAGCTCAAATTTCCCACCAGCACCCTCCACAATTTTGCGCAATCCAGCGGTGGAATCCAGCGTCATACCGATTTGCTGTGCGGTAAACGCAGCGGTCGTATCGTCCGTGCTACGTCCCAGATTGGATACGGTTTTCTCGTCCATCATCTTTTTCCACCATGTCAAAGTCTTCACGCCAGCTTCGGAGTTCAGCATGGATTCGGTCGCTGCACCATTTCTTCCGTTACCATTGTTTACATAATCTGCATTCTGGTTCGCGAAGAACTGTTCCATAAACCAGCCATAGATGGCCATGGATGCGCCTGGTTTGCCGTCTTTCGCCAGTGCTTTGGCTGCTTGCTCAAACTCTTCATATGTCTTAGGCGGGTTCTCCGGGTCCAAACCAGCAGCTTTGAACATATCTTTGTTGTAATACAGAATTGGGTTCGATGTGTTGAACGGCATCGCGTTCAATTTGCCATCGATGGTGTAATAACGGATGATATTCGGCTCCAGTTGGGACAGGTCGAACTTGTCTTTATCGATAAATTGCTGTACCGGCGTAATCATGCCCGAATCGATCATGAACTTGCTGCCGATCTCGTACACCTGGATAATATCCGGACCACTGTCCGAACCCATGGAAGCTTTGAGTTTGTTCAGGCTCTCATCATATTTCCCTTGATAGATTGCCTTCACCTGAATGTCCGGGTGACTTGCGTTGAAATCGGAAGCGAGTTGATTAATGGCTTTCTCCCCTGCACCCGACATCGAATGCCACCATGTCAGTTGTACCGGTTCAGCAGCTGCAGCATCTGCCTGCGCTCCACCCGTTGTGCTTGTTGTTTCGGTTTTTCCGCCACAAGCGGACAAAACCAGCATAAGTGCAGCCAACATCAATGCAAATGTTCCTCTTTTTTTCAAACGAAACCCGATCATAATCGCTCTCCTTTTTTTGAGGCTCACGTCACAATAAGTCCTTTAACTTCTGCAAGGTGGCCGTTACGGTTACGAATCGTTCTTTTGATCGCTGTTATCACCGGATTTTTTTCATCTCCCTCAAAGGGGAAAATCCGGTGATAAAGGCGAACGCTTCGCTTCTACAGAATCGATTTCGTCCCCTCCACTACTTTTGCAGGCTTCAAAGAACATATTTCAAGAGTGAGGCCTTGTTTATTCGCTCCTGGGTATCCAAACCACAAATCCGTTAAATCCATAAAACTTTTAACTGAATCAACCCTTCAGGGCGCCTGCGGCCATACCGCGGACAAGCTGTTTCAAGCCAAAGACCAGAAGCAGCAGCGACGGTAAAATAACAAGCGCTGTGCCGGCAAACACCAGATTCCATGCTGTGGATTCCTGGAACTCCAGCATCGAGATCCCGATCTGTACCGTCCTCATCTCCGGCGTATTTGTGACGAGCAGCGGCCACAGATAGGAGTTGTACATGCTAAGGAACGAGTATATTGCCAATGTTCCAAGTGCCGGACGGGACAATGGCAGGACATGGGACACAAAATACCGAATGTGCCCACAGCCATCCATCTTCGCCGCTTCAAACAGTTCCTTGGGCAGCTGCATGAAGAATTGTCTCAGCAGGAATGTACCAAACGCTGTTGCCAGGAACGGAATCGTCAGCCCCTGATACGTATCGAGCCATCCCCAACTGCGTACTGTCAGATAGTTCGGAATCATGGTAACTTCCCAAGGAATCATCATCGTCGCCACAAACATGCTAAAGATGACGTTCTTGCCCTTAAACTCCATTTTCGCGAATGCATAGGCCGCCATACTCGCTGTAACAAGCTGACCAAGCATCGTCAGTCCTGCCACCAGAAACGTATTGCCGATAAACGTACCAATCGGAACGATATCGAATACTTCCGTGAAATTGGACAGGTCTATCGATTGCGGGATGATATGTGGCGGATACGCACTGGCATCCTCTGGCGTCATGACCGCCATGAAAAAGGTGTACAGCACCGGATACAGTACAAGTGCCGCACAGATTGTAAGCAATACATACAGCAATGTTTTGGTCCATGGTGTCCTCATTGGTAATGCACTTTCCTTTCCATCCATTTGAACTGAATCAGGGTCAGCAGCATAATGACCGCGAACAGGATAAGCGCCTGCGCACTCCCCGTCCCAAAGCGGAAATTAACAAAGGCTTCCTGATAGATGGAATATACGAATACATTGGTACTGTCCATCGGGCCACCCCGGGTTAGAATATTGATCTGACCAAACGATTGGAACGCACCAATGATCGATACAACAGTGACGAAAAACAGGGTTGGCGACAACAGTGGCATCGAGATTTTGCGAAAAGTAAGCAAAGGACCTGCGCCATCAATCTTCGCGCTCTCATAAATTTCATCCGGGATGCCCTGTAATCCGCTGGATAGAATAATGTAATTGAATCCGAGATTCATCCAAATCGTCATAATGGAGATCGATATTAACGCCCAATCCGGGCTGGTCAGCCAGGGAATTGGATCGATTCCAACTTTGCCTAATACATAATTCAGCATGCCCAAGGTTGGATGGAACAGGAACTTCCAGATGACCGCCGATGAACCGACAGACAATACCACGGGCAGAGAGAATACAAACTGGAATATACGCATTCCCTTGAAACGGTTGTGTGTTAATGCCGCTAGAATCAGAGCTGCCAGCATGCCAGTTGGCACGGTAAACAGAACAAATAGCAACGTCACTTTCATGCCTTGCAGGAACAGTCCGGACTGGAATACCGCCTTGAAATTGTCCAGTCCCACATAAGCTGCAATCTGTCCGGTAGGGTCAGTGGAATGCAGACTCAGGTACACCGACTTGAACATCGGATAAAACAGAAACACTGCAAATAAAAGCAGCGATGGTGCCAGGAAACCATAGGCCAGCATATTCTCCCGTATCCGCTGCACACGCAGCGAAGCTGTCCGGCGCTGACTCGTATTAGATACGCGCCGTCTGGCAGCAGGCAAGCCGATCCGGTTGTCAAGCTCACTCATCGGATTTTCTTCCCCCTTGATCTACGCATTCGGTGTGTGAACTTCATCACCCACATTACCTAGTGTAAAAGCCAACTGTCACAGCAGCATCGGTTCTGAATCAACGGAGCGTTAATCGTGGACAAGCGACTTTACCAAACAAGAGACGTTAAATAGACTTCAAAACAAGATCAGCAAACAGCAAAAAAACCGCAAGAACTCCCCTGATTTGGGAATGCTCGTGCGGCTTAATGTGTTAAGAGAAGATGAACACCGATTCGATATCAACTCCATAAATTTAACAGAAAACTGGATATTTAACATTAACGCAAAATGTTCAGTTGAAATTTTATAAGAAAATGGTTGGCATGTAAGCACATTACATACTCTTCTCATGCCCATTGCCTATTGTAATAGAAGAATCCTTTTATCGATTGAGATGGTACGGCACAGTGGTAACAATCACGTCTTTGTAATTGATCAGATAAGCACGGATCATGAAGCTGGTCTGATTATGCAGTACATTTTGCCACCAATGCTTGGTGATGAACTGCGGAATTAGTATCGTGATATGGTCTGTCTCGGCCGTCTTCCATTCCACGGTATCAATGAACTTCTTGAGCGGTCCCATAATGCTGCGGTATCTCGATTTAATGACAACCAGGCGAACGCCAGGGTTCCATTCTTCCCACTTCTGTTCCATCTTGCGAATGGCTTCATCATCGAACCCGATATACAAGGCAACCACATGATCTGACATCGTCTGGGCGTAAGAGATTGTATTCATGACCACCCTTGTAATGCCAGCCACCGGAATGACGATCGTATTGCCCTTTCTCACCGGTTTCTCCAGCTTGATATCAATCCGCAATTCATCCGCGATGTTGCAGTAATGACGGTGAATGCGCATGAACACGTAAACGACGAGTGGCAGGAAAATAAAGATAACCCAGGTTTGCGTGAACTTGGTGAATATAAAAATCAATGTAATCGACAGCGTGGTCAGCATGCCAATTGTATTGACGAGCAGCTTCACACCCCAGCCGGTTGGTTTGACTTTGATCCAGCGAATCATCATACCCAGCTGTGACAGGGTGAATGGAATGAACACACCCACGGCGTAGAGCGGAATCAGACTTTCCGTATTTCCTTTGAATCCGACTACCAGCAAGGCAGACATCACACTGAGAAAAATAATACCGTTCGAGAAGCCAAGGCGGTCTCCTCTAACCATAAACATATGCGGCATATATTTATCCTTTGCCATCATGAAGGACAGCAGCGGGAACGCAGAATACGCCGTATTCGCCGCCAGGAACAAAATCAAGGCCGTCACACCCTGAATAATAAAATACATCGCACCCCTGCCAAACGTAGCCTCGGCAATCTGGGAAATAACTGTAGCTTTCGGATCAGGCTTAACCCCGTAACCATAAGCAAGCAACGTGATCCCGATAAACATGGCTCCCAGAATACAACCCATAAGCATCAAGGTTCCCGCTGCATTTTTCTCGGCAGGCTGCTTGAAGTTCGGAATAGCGTTACTCACCGCCTCAACTCCGGTCAAGGCCGAACACCCCGAGCTGAATGCCTTCAGCAGCAGAAACAGACTCACATGTGACATACTCGTTCCGAATTCAGGGGCGGCAGCTTCCATGCCACCAGCGAGAAATTTGATACCCCCGGATATAATCAGAATCGCAATCGAAAAGATAAACAGATATATGGGGATCGCCAGTACGGAAGCAGATTCCGTCACCCCCCGCAAATTCATAATCGTCAGAAATACAATCATGATCAGTGCAATGACTATGCTGTAATCATGAAGCACCGGAAAGGCAGATGTAATCGCATCGGTCCCTGCGGACGAACTTACCGCAACAGTCAAAACATAATCGACTAGGAGTGATCCCCCGGCAATCAGGCTCGGAGCCGTGCCGAGATTATCCTTGGCTACGATATACGCGCCGCCCCCTGTGGGATAAGCAAATATCGTCTGGCGGTAGGAAAAAATTAAAATGACGAGTAATCCCAACACGGCGATGGAGATGGGAACAGAGTACCACAAGGCGGCGAATCCGGCCGCAACGAGCACCAGTAAAATCTGCTCCGTACCGTAGGCAACGGACGATAGTGCATCGGAGGACAGGATGGCGAGTGCCTTCCATTTCCCCAATTTTTCTGCATCCAATTCAGCCGATTTCATAGGCTTGCCTATTAAGATTCTCTTCATTTTGCCAAGCATGATCATAACTTCCTTCCGTCTTTCATCTGTGAAGCATTGTTATTATGCAAAATCGCTGAGCCATTGACAATACGTCATTTCACCCGAATTTCGTCAGCGTGTGATAATGCATCCTACGATTCAATAATCGATAACAAAGCCGCGCTTTATTAGCTTTTTGAACTTTTTTGAACCAAAATGGCGTTTGTTCCCGAAAAAAAAGGAAATGGCCTTCGGTTTAATAAACCAAAGACCATTCATATTAGACTGTGTTGGAGCTCTTTCTTTTATACGATCTCATTACGTCAAACCTACATACTCAAAATGCCAGGACGTGGAGTCACACCAAAAGCCTGGGCCAATGTAGCTAACTGATGATCCGTAATTCTCTGTCTGATCTCATGACCTGCAACCAGCATATACACCTGGGCCGCCTTCTCAATCGTCTCTATAAGGCCAAAAGCTTCATCAATCGTTGTACCCGTTCCAAAAATCCCGTGCTGCGGCCAGATGACCGCGTGGTATTCCTTCATTTTCTTAGCCGTTTCCCGTCCGATTTCATTCGATCCAGGCACCATCCACGGAATAATACCAACACCGTCAGGAAATACAACAACGCATTCCGTACACATCTGCCACAGCGTCTTTGTAAATTTCATCTCATCCAACTCATGGATAAATGTCATCGCCAGAACGTTGGTCGCATGGTTGTGCATCACAACCCGGTGATTGGGGTCGACTTTCAGACGTTCAATATGACTCATAAAATGCGTAGGCCATTCACTCGTCGGGTTCGCTCCCGACTTTAGCCCCCACAGCACTTCCAGCTCCTGTCCATCATTCGATACACGCAGCACCCCCAGATTGCTCTCTGGATCAGCCAATACATTTTTGAAATATTTGCCCGAAGCTGTCACGATAAAATATTTACCTGCCAGCTCATGCATCGAAAATGCAGGTTTGATCTTGCGAATAACATGGTTGATATCAATATATTGGGCGACTTCCTCTTCCTCCAGCAGATAGCTGACATTGCCACCGTTTCGTTCATCCCAGCCGTTCTTCCACATATGTTGAGTAATTTCCGCCATCTCACGAACAAATGGGATATGGAATCCCGCCGTCTGCGTTGTTTCATTGGTAAGGGTCACGTTCATCATCATTCTCTCCTCATGATAAAAAATAGACTTCCCGTCACGTACATAGTAAGTTCCTTTTTTCACATTCATTATACCTTTGTTTATCTTTGTAAGTCAACATTCCACAGATAAATACCCCCTATTTATTTTTGTTTACGTTTGTTTTATGTACAATTATAAAATTAAGCAAAAAAAATACCTCACCGGCGTCCGGCGAGGTCAGTCACACATCTATCTAACACGAGAAGGGGTTTACAAGAATTATCTTACCTCTGCTACCTTAATAGAAGCTGAAAATGAAATAAAAAAACGATGAAAACCCATTTACCAAAAAATTACGGTCAACACCGCTACACATCCATTTAAGCTATATATTTAAAGACCTTGAGTTACCCTGAATGTGCAACGTATTTATTCCTTTTTCAGCAAATAGGATGGGTGCATCAGCCCTGTCGGTTCATAACGCTCATCGCGTACATATTGGAATCCCAGCTTGGATAGCATGTGACGTGACACTTCTTTATCTGGATGATGCCCAGCAAACAACGCTTTAACCTTCAGTTCTCCAAATGCATAGTCAATTACCGCCCGTGCTGCCTCCATGGCATAGCCCTTACCCCAGTAATCCCTGGTAAGATGAAATCCCAGTTCATATATCTCTTCTTCCGGAGAATAGGGGCGCAAACCGCAGCAACCAACAAATACTTCCGAATCTTTCTCAAAGAGGGGCCAATATTGCACTCCCACCTCTTCTTGCCTTTTTATTTCCTGCGTCAACCGCGCTTCCACTTCATCCTCACTCAGAAACCCCTTGCTGCTGATCCACTTCGTTACCTCAGGATCTCCCCATAGAGCTGACGCCAGAGCACGGTCTTCTTCATTCCATGTCGAGAATACAAGTCGCTCGGTTTCAATAAACGTTATTCTGTTCATGTCCAATAACCTCCTGTTTCACAACATCAGTCTTCTATACCACTTCTACAATGAATTACTCGAATAGCCGCATTAGTAAACAAAAATATAATTTCACACGTTATATCATTCAAGATTAATAACTATAATTTCTGAGCCAGTTTCTCAAACTGATTAATATGAGGCTTAATCTCTTTTTCTACACTTTTGATAAAAGAACTAAATTGCTTCTGACTGAATTCATCTCCAACACCGACATCTTTGTATACTTTTCCTTTTTGATATGTAAATGAAAAGAAATAACCGACCTTCAATCCATCTAATATATTCCCGGCATCTCCCAGAATTTTAAGACTCATATTAGAATCCTTGTAAACAAAAGAATAAGGAGGGTCTGCCACAGTAATATGTCGAACCTCATACCCTGTAATCCACTGATCTTTCGTAAATGTTCCAGTTTGAATTCTTGCTTCCTGCATTTCATCGGTCAGCGAAGTTTCTTTAATAAGCAACTCACCCTTCCCTTCTTTTTTATCATTCTTCCAGAACCCATCATATTTAAGCTCAGTAATGCTGTCCTCTCCACGTGTAACTACTTTATAAGTACCTTGTCCCGAACGTTTGCCTGATACCCAGTTCCCCTTATAAGTCTTGCTCTTACCCCAGGTCATCGTTCCATAGCCATGAGGCTTGCCATTCTTGGTTTCACCATAATAAGTTACTCCATTCCCAAACTCCAAGGACCTCATTGAAGAGGCTGCATCTAAAATGTGTAAAGGCATGAACAACGATAAACACAAGGTGAATCCCAAAACGTACAACAACATCTTTTTCAAAATTTACAATCTCCCTTTCGTTTTGATATAAGAATATCAATCATTCCTATAACAACAACTTCATTTTATAAAGACCCTAGTATAATATCACTTCCACCCCAGATACATCCATTAAAAAAAGAAAAACCTCTGCCGACAACATGTCCGACAGAGGTTCACAAAGCACGCTACATTCATTAGAAATCAGATGTTGCGATTTGAATTGTGCCTGTTGAAGCACCTGACGGAGTAGTCAACAAAGCAGCTACGAGCAGCAAATCAACAGACAGCGTAAGGCTGTTGCCTGCAGGGATCAAATACGTGATCACTGGAGCGTTAACACGAGTCACAACCAGGTCTACCGGGAAAGGACCAAAATTGTTCACTGTGATGCTGGCATTCGTGCCTCCAGCAAGGTTTTCATAATATGATTTACCCACACTAGCCTCTAAGGCATAAAATTGTTGCGGTAAAAGGATGGCCATGGAAATCACCTCCTTTTGCTTTGATACGGTATTCTATGTTTGGAATCTATTAATGTAACGGTAAAATGACCGTGTGATAACGTCCATTTTGATAGAGATGCTAGAATATTAGACATAAAAAAAAGCCCGGCCAGATCATCCGGCGGAGCCAATAATAACCATATTCATACTTTAAGGTTCTAAGCGTACAGCATGAAAAAGTTCAACTCATGCCCCTGCTGTTTGAGGTAATTATACAACTGTGAACGGTGATGGAACACATGCGTTAGCGTTTCAATCTGCCATTGAGCCTGCAAATGACCATGCTCCATATAGAAAGCTTTGGTTGAACGATTCAACAGATCTTCTTCGCTGAGTGATACAATATAAGCCTTGTAAGCTTCCAAATTGCCCCAAAGTGTTGCCTCCAACTTTTCAATATCCTCGATCCCTGACAGGCTATTCTCTACCACACCAACCTCAGCTTCGCTCTTCTCCTGCATAATGGCGAGGTCCGATGCCGTGATCTGAATAAAATGATGAACCAGTTCCACCAGTGAACGCATATTGTCCTGCGGGCGGTAAGCCCAATCCTCTGGACGGATCAGACGAATCAGGCTCGCCCCCGTACGTACTCCCGTCTCCAATTCATTGAGCAGATGATCCCGCATTTGCAAAGTTCCATTCATATATGATATCTCCTTTACTATTATT
The DNA here is from genome assembly GCF_037969855.1 of Paenibacillus sp. FSL W7-1088. NCBI lineage: Bacteria > Bacillati > Bacillota > Bacilli > Caryophanales > Paenibacillaceae > Paenibacillus > Paenibacillus sp. FSL W7-1088. Next base: position 1,576,344 of record NZ_CP150216.1, on the reverse strand, counting down.
CTCACGATTTCAGTATAACGGAAGAGGCAACCGAGTTATTGTACAAATCGGACAACCTTTTGTCGATGTTCTTTGGCAGCGGTCAGCGGAGTTTCTCCATAAAACTTGCGGAATTGACGAATCAAGTGAGCTTGGTCAAAGAAACCATGATTCAGGGCCAGTGCTGCCCCATCCAGCGTATGCCCCTGATGAATACTGCCCAGGACACGGTGAAAACGAACCACCTCACTGAATCGCTTCGGACTGATTCCGACCCATTCTGCGAACTTCCGATGCAGCTGGCGTTCGCTGACAACTTCTCGCATGGCCAGCTCGCTGACGCTCATACGTCCTCCATCGATAAAGATGCGATGCAGCGCGTTTTTCATCAGATCATTCTCATATGTACTGGTTTGCACGGATAGTGGACTCAGATAGGCATTCATTACCCGCACCCGTTCTTCAAAGGTTCTTGTTCCAGCCATCCGCTCCTGAAGCTCATTCAACCTGACTGGCCAACATTCCTCAAGCGGAATTCGCATGTCCGTAAATCCTTCCAATGGCAGACCATGAAACACGTACGCCCCTCCCGGAAAAAAACGTACGCCAAATGTGTAATCAGCAGAAGGACTTACATCGGATGCCTCGGGCACAGAGAACGGATGCGAATAATTGCCACAGTACGCATAGGAATGAACCGAACGGACCGCGTCGTATGTAATCAGCATATCCGTGCAGCCATCAGGCAATACCCGAGCGGGCACTGAGATCGTTTCCTGATCTCGCTCTCCCTCATGCGGAATAAAACCTGATTCCCAATAACAGGCTACATGAGCCATCAGGGAAACAGAAGGTATTCGCTCAAAATAATAGGTATTTCTATCTGTCCCATTCATCTGAATGGGTCTGAACAGCGGATGCAGGCTGGGGTCCACGAACCATCCCTCCGTTACTAGCATTTATGTATATATCTATCATACCATTAACCGATGAAATGAAGAAAAAAAGTGCCCCGCCGGACGATCCGACGGAGCTAGTCACACATCTATTTAACACGAGAAGGGGTTTACAAGACTTATCTTACCCCAGCTACCTTAACGGAATCTGAAATGAAGATGAAAAGAACATCAATTTTTATGGGTAACGTCGGAGATATTTATTACTCCCATGAAGGATTAAGCGCTCTAGCCATGGCCCGCATATAATCCTGACTAGTCCGCTTCATTTTACTGTAAACTTGACCCTTGTCCCATCGGCATACTGCTCCAACTGATTGCCCACCCAGGAGCCAGCTCCCCTGTTATCACTTGGACTTATGTATCTAATATCAGCGCCCGCGCCACCTTCTTCACACATCGCCATCGGCCACTCATCCCGGTCATAACCCGCCTTGGTCGGATAGCCTTTCAGCGACTCTCTGCGATTGGCATCCGCCCCATCCCGATCAATGGTACAAACTGCCGAATGTCCTGCTGCAATGGCATCACGAATATGTGCTCCTGTCTCCGGGTAACGATCCATCGGGAAGGTCAACGTGTACGTGGTAGCAGCACCCTGGACTGTTGAAGAGGGCTGTACATATACACTCCCAGATAAAGCCATAACAAGAATAAGGACAAGCGTACACCACTTCTTAACCATCCAAACACCTCCAAATAATGTTAAATACCCTCTCAGTTTACAGACGCATTGTGAGAGAGTATCGCACCATTTGTAAAATAAATGGAAGAAATGATGTTACATGTTGACCTATTGACAAGCGATTTGCCTTGTTGGAATTTTAAAATGATGGACTTTAGGTCAAACGCCCAGTCGTTTGGGTAGGCAATCGCATAGAATGCCGTATAAATGATTTGGGAGGTTTTTTCTTGAATAATTATCACATGATGCATCCAATGGCCAACTCACATTATGTACCCCACATGCCACATAACATTGTCGTTCATCCAGTGGATCATTGCGTAGTCGAAAGTCTGATGTCCCTGGTTGGAAAAGTAGTTATCCTGGAAACGACTCGCGGTAGACTGGATGGATGTGTGGTTGCTGTTAAACATGACCATGTTATACTGGAGGAAAGAAACAGAAAATTCTTCGTGCGTATTGCCGAAATCGTCTGGATTATGCCTGACTAAATATCGATTGAGGGCTAACGAATCGAACGCCTCTTAAAATGTAGGATTAGACCACACTTAAGAGATGACTCCTGTACTGCACGTGCTGCAGAGGAGTCATCTTTTTAGTCTGCTCGTTCCACTGTTCATCTTTTTTAAAAAAACGCGTACAGGTTTAAAGTTTCTCAAAGGAACATTATAATGAGAGTACGAAATAACGATGCACTACGAGGTGAGAATTTGCAATATCTGTTTATAATACTATTCATCCTAGGTTTTATGGCTTTCTTCGTATTTATTGTTTTGATGGTCTTATTCATACGAAAACATAATCGGATATCGATAAGGCATGTGATGTTAACGGCGGCATGTTTTGCAATTGCTTCGATCGGAATGTATGGCATGTTGGCTTTACCTTCAAATTCTCCGCAATCATCTGGGACAAATCACACGGAGAAACACGAATCTGGCCCAGCTACAACAGAGGAACATCATGCACCTCTAACTCAAACGAATGCCTCTGGCTTCCATATGACAATGGAGGAATTCAAAAACAAATTTAATGGCGCCGTGGGCAAATACCGATTGAATGGTTTGAGTATTACCAGCTTGAATATGAAAGACTCTTCAGAGCAGGATACTGGCGCTTTCAAATATTTATTTAATGATAAATTAAGATTGGTTGGTACATTAAATTCAGATCAAAAAGTACAAGAAGTCAGGTTGTACGAGACTGGTGATATCAGCGAACCAACGGGTGGAATCTTTTTGACGGCTATCGCTACACTTATTCTGACAACCAATAACGAGTACACGTATAATGATGCGCAAGACGTGATTCAGGATATCGGCATATTGGATCGTGATGTAAGTCAGAGTAATTTTGATGGAACGACGGTTCGAAATGGATATGAATATCGCTTCAGCGTACAGGATCATGATCACTCTACTTTTGAAATAACTGTTGCGAAATAAGACCCCATTGTGTAAAGAGGCCGCTCCATGAAGGAACGGCCTAACGTGTGATATGTACTGTTTGGATAGTTCAGCGTTTGTAATTGTGAGCTCCTCTTTTTAGGAATATACCCAAAAATGTGACTTATGGTATTCGCTAATCATCCCTAGCATCTGCTCTAGCATGATGTGTCTTACCTTTGAATCACATGATTAACGATACTCTGAGCATCGTATTTAACCCATCCCAATAGTGCTGAACCTCGTGATGTTTGCCAAGGCAGCCCTACAAAATACAGTCCAGCAACCGGTGATACGCCTCTCTCGTGTAAAATTCCACCTTGGGAATCAAAAGCAGTAGTGATATCAATCCAACCATCATTTCGTTTAAACCCCGTCGCCCAGATAATATTATCTATTCGTGTCTCACTACCATCCTCATACAGGATGAGGTTATCTATTGCATTTATAGCACGTGGACACTTGTTAACTTGCCCTTTAATGATCAACTCTTTTAACTCATAGCCATAGACGTACTCTGGCTGATTTCGCAACCATTTTCCAACCATACGATCTGCACTTGCACGTAATACTCCGAGCTTTTCAAAATACCAGAATATACTTCGTTTCATAACATGCAAAGGCCTAAAGGTTATATTTCGAGCTATAGATATGTATACGGTTTGTTTATCATCTGATGCTAACTCCACGGCGATTTGGGCACCTGAATTCCCACCGCCTACGACTACTGTTGTTCCAGGAAGCAATTGAGAGCGGTTTTTATACTCTGATGAATGAAGCTGAATTACATTCTCGGATAATGACTTCGCAAAATGAGGAACATTTTTGGTCTGGAAAGGCCCCGTGGCAACGATAATATTGCGCGCTTCAATTATTCCATCATTGGTTTCAGCATAGTACACCTCATCTTGCTTCGAGAGACGGGAGATTACACAGTTTAACTTTATAGGAAGATGCATTTGCTCGGCGTAACTTTCAAAATAATCTGCAATTTCATCTTTGCTTGGCAGGCCATTTTCATTTCCACTAAGCGGCATTCCCGGTAATCCGTCATACATTCGTGGGGTAAAAAGATGCAAGGAATCGTACCGTTTACGCCAAGATTCCCCGACATATGAGGCAGCGTCAACGATTAAGAAGGTTAACCCCGACTGCTGAAGATAGTAACCTGCTGCCAAGCCTGCTTGCCCAGCTCCGATAACCAATACATCATACATATGTATCATCTCCAATATCACTTATGCATTAATATATGAGCACTTATTCATATGTTAATTTTACTTAACTACTGTCTATTTAGCAATAGAAGAGAACATCACTACTTTTTTTTATAAAACATCAATATTAAAAAGACTCCCTTACAGGAGCCTTTAATCAGTTTATCCTAGTTTGCCTGACGTATTTATGATGCTATTCCTGATATGTTCGTTATTTATTACCTCGTGTATCGATCGATGTCATCGATCGCAGATTGATGCTCTCTTCTATGATGATCTTCATGCTGACGAACGTCGTTTTTTAACTTGGCTAAGAATCCCCACCCCATAAATACAAGTAAAAGCACGGTAATCAGCGCATAAGCAAAACTATATTGATTCATGTAAAAATTGATGAAAATTGCACCAAGCATCAAGCCCAGAATCCACAATGTCCACTTTGTACTCTTTCTCAAATGATTTCCTCCCTCGATCTAATTAAATGAAAAAAGGCTCCCTTTCGGGAGCCTTTCATCTATCGGCATTAAAAGGTTTTTACACCTTTATTACATCATGCCGCCCATTCCACCCATACCGCCCATGTCAGGAACGCCAGCAGCGCCTGCAGGTTCTGGTTTGTCAGCGATAACCGCTTCAGTAGTCAGGAACATTGCTGCTACGGAAGCAGCGTTTTGCAATGCATAACGTGTTACTTTCGCAGGGTCAACGATACCCGCTTCGATCATGTTAACCCACTCGCCAGTCGCAGCGTTGAAGCCTACGCCAGTTTGTTCTTTTTTCAGACGTTCCACAATTACGGAACCTTCTTCGCCAGCGTTAGCTGCGATTGTGCGAATTGGAGCTTCCAGAGCGCGCAGGACGATGTTTACGCCCGTTTGCTCGTCGCCGGACAGGCTTACACCTGCAACCGCGTTATATACGTTCATGAGCGCTGTACCACCACCGGATACGATACCTTCTTCAACCGCAGCGCGAGTTGCGTTCAGGGCATCTTCGATGCGCAGTTTGCGTTCTTTCAATTCTGTTTCAGTAGCCGCACCGACTTTGATTACTGCTACACCGCCGGACAATTTAGCCAGACGCTCTTGCAGTTTCTCTTTGTCGAACTCGGAAGTTGTTTCTTCCAGTTGTGTACGGATTTGGCTTACACGTGCATCGATATCGGATTTGTTACCAGCACCGTCAACGATGATTGTGTTTTCTTTCGTTACACGGATTTGACGAGCTGTACCCAGTTGTTCCACAACAGCGGATTTCAGGTCCAGACCCAGTTCTTCCGTGATCAATTGGCCACCAGTGAGGGCAGCGATATCTTGCAGCATTGCTTTACGACGGTCACCAAAGCCAGGAGCTTTAACAGCTACAGCGTTGAATGTTCCACGCAATTTGTTCACAACCAGCATCGCCAGTGCTTCGCCTTCGATATCTTCAGCGATCAAAACAAGCGGTTTGCCTTGTTGAACGATTTTTTCAAGCAATGGCAGGATTTCTTGCGTGTTGGAGATTTTTTTGTCTGTGATCAGGATGTACGGGTTGTCCAGAACAGCTTCCATTTTGTCCGTATCCGTGATCATGTATGGAGAGATGTAACCGCGGTCGAATTGCATACCTTCAACCACTTCCAGCTCGGTAGCGAATCCACGGGATTCTTCAACCGTGATAACGCCGTCTTTACCCACTTTTTCCATAGCTTCAGCGATCAGTTCGCCTACTTCTTCGTCAGCTGCAGAAATTGCTGCAACTTGTGCGATGGATTGTTTGGTTTCAACTGGTTTGGAGATGGATTGCAGTTCAGCTACAGCAGCTTTAACCGCTTTGTCGATCCCTTTACGGATACCGATTGGGCTGGCGCCTGCAGTTACGTTTTTCAAACCTTCTGTGATCAGCGCTTGAGCCAATACAGTTGCAGTTGTTGTACCGTCACCGGCAACATCATTGGTTTTGGTTGCTACTTCTTTAACCAGTTGTGCACCCATGTTCTCGAATGCATCTTCCAGTTCGATTTCTTTAGCAATCGTTACACCGTCATTCGTGATGAGCGGGCTTCCGAATTTTTTCTCCAGAACCACGTTACGGCCTTTAGGACCGAGTGTTACTTTAACTGCATTAGCCAATGCGTCCACACCACGAAGCATGGAACGACGAGCGTCTTCACTGAATTTAATGTCTTTAGCCATGGTAAGAAAACCTCCCTAGTATATTGTGTAAAATGGTGTTGCTATATGGTTCGGTTAACCGATTAAATTTGAATTAGTCGAGAATCGCGTGAATATCGCTTTCTTTCATAATCAAATATTCTTTACCTTCGAACTTGATTTCTGTACCGGCATATTTGGAGAAAATAACGCGATCTCCTTCTTTCACTTCCAGAGCTACACGTACTCCGTCTTTCAATACTCCAGCGCCAACAGCAATAATTTTACCCTCTTGCGGTTTTTCTTTAGCGGAGTCCGGCAGTACGATCCCGAAAGAAGTTGTTTGCTCTTGCTCCAGTGGTTCTACCAATACGCGTTCACCTAAAGGTCTGATCATGAAAAATAGCCTCCTTTTGAAATTATATAACGTTACATTGTAGGTTGTAGCCATATGTATTAGCACTCGACAGTGTTCAGTGCTAACAACCAACTTTATGATACTTCAACTTGAAGCATGATTTCAAGTCCTTTTCATGAATTCTTGCGAGATTTTACGTTGTATTTACATCAACCCAGCCAAAAAACTCCCGATTGGCCTGTGTAAATGCCATAATACCTTTTTAACTTATTCCACAGAATCCGTAAGTCCTCCTGCATCGTTCTCAGGCAGCCCTTTTCCATTGTATCCATTGTTGAACATAATATGCCTGCTTGTCCCGTACATCAGAATATATAACCGTAAAAGTTTGTCGCCCTTCATATCCCGGGTAAGAACTGACCGCCTTATCCCGGGGATGGGCAACATACAAGATTAACACAGTTACAAAAATCGTATGAAATCTCTCTTGTTATACTGCGCTCTGCTTATCATCCTCGTCACGAACATATCGTGACTCGATCGCTGCATCAGCTGCAAGCTGTTTGCGATACACAAAGCCAGACAGAAACACACTGATCTCATATAACAGGAGCAAGGGAATCATCACAAGAAAATCGGAAATAAAGTCAGGTGGTGTGACCACAACCGCAATGAAAATCAGGACAAAATACGCGACTCTGCGCATTTTGCGAAGCCTGATCGGATTTAATATCCGCAGTCCTGTCAGGAACATAATGATTAACGGAAGTTCGAACAACAGGGATACCGGCAGTACAATGCCAAACAAAAAACTGAAATACTGCTTCATTCCGTAGGTCTCGACAAGCCCCATTTTTTCCGTAATTGATGAAGTAAAAGAAAGTGCCATCGGGAAAACAACGTAGTATGAGAAAGCTAACCCGATCAGAAATAACAGAAATACATAAGGTACGTACTTCAGCGTGGCTTTTCGCTCACGCGGCCGCAGACCTGGACTGACAAACTTCCAGAGCTGAAACACCGTAAACGGCAGCGTAATGACCAGCGAGAATAGTCCGGCAATCTTCATGTAGATGCCAATCCCATCCCAGAACGAGAAGGCATGCAGTACAAACCCCTGAGCAGTCTCTGCCTTCGTCAGATATTGATACACCGGGTCCGCTACCAGAAAGCCTGCCACCAGCCCCAAAATAAAAATACTCAACACATAAATCAACCGCTTGCGCAGCTCACTCAAATGTTCTGTAAGCGTCATTTCTTCCTTCTGCTGCGTCATGCCTGCCCCCCATTGTTGCCAGCTTAAAATACAAAACCCTTCCGGCAGGAAGGGATTTCTCTTTCATTGCCGTCAAAGTTATTCCGGCAGGCGTTTGTCCTCAGGCTTGTCTGCAGATGCAGTCTCAGATGCCAGCGGCTTCGCCTTTTCCTGTTCCTTGCGACTGGATGAATCATCATCCGAAATAATCTCACGTGCGCCTTCTTTGAATTCACGGAAAGTGCGTCCGACTGCCCGTCCTAATTCCGGAAGCTTGTTGGGCCCAAACAACAGCAACGCGATAACGGCCAGCAAAATAAAACCTGTTGGTCCAATTGAACTAAACATGGATATTATTCCTCCTCGTTTCAAGCTTCAAAGATGCACACGCTTGGCCATAGGCTCATAGATGTCTTTGCTTCATTTTGAATTATGTCAATCATACCATAGATGTAACCACTTACATAACCCACATTATTCACAAAAGAGACCTCGACATCCAATCATTTTTCCCTGCTTGATTTCCACCCGCTACTATAAGTTTCACACTTATTGCTTGAACTGCCCCGTAACCATCAGCAGCGCTTCCGGAAGCTGATCCATAATGGCCGCCAAATGCTCATGCACACCCTTCGGTGTACCTGGCAGGTTGACAATCAATGTACGTCCGCGAATACCACATACGCCGCGGAACAGCATGGCAGAACGATTCTTGCCCATGACACTGTATCTCATGGCTTCAGCCATGCCTGGAACTTCCCGTTCAATGACCCGCCGGGTCGCTTCTGGAGTAATATCACGAATCGCAAGCTCCGTACCTCCAGTGGTCAATACCAAATCAGCGTGAAAATAATCTGTCATCTCAATCAAAGCCGCAATAATCTCATCGGGTTCATCCGGAACGATGCGGTACTCCACGATTTCCCCACCCAGTTCTTCTTCCACAAGTTCCCGGATCACTTGGGCACTCGTATCCTCACGTTCCCCGCGGGCCCCTTTGTCGCTGGCTGTCAGGATTGCTGTTCTCCACACCATAAAGATCACCCTTCTCCTCTATGAAAATAAATGTCCCTTATCGGCTGAAATCGCCGTTTTTGCCACCACTTTTGAAATTCAGCATGGTTGGACCGATAATCATATCTTTTTGCATGGCTTTACACATGTCATAGATCGTCAGTGCCGCAGCCGACGCCGCCGTGAGCGCCTCCATCTCGACACCTGTCTTTCCTTCGGTTTTGACCGTAACTTCAATCTGCAATTCATCGACACCGTTGTCATGAAAACGGATATCCACACCCGTTAATGCCAATGGATGGCACATCGGAATCCAGTCCGACGTTTTCTTGGCGCCCTGTATGCCCGCAATTTGAGCCACAGCCAGAACGTCACCTTTGCCGATGCGGCCCTCCCGAATGGCTTCAAGCGTAGCCGGATTCATCGTCACTTTGGATACCGCCACAGCTGTACGCACGGTACTTTCCTTACCCGAAATATCAACCATCCGGGCTCGTCCCTGTTCATTAAAATGAGTCAGTTTGCTGCCGGAAGCCTGGTTGTTATTCGTTTCTGAATTCAATCACATCACAACCCTTTATTCGATATGTAATATACCTTCGGTTGTTATCAACAGATCAATCCGCAGATCAAGCGGGTCCATCGGAATTTCATCTTGAAGCTGGCCTGGCAATACCAATGCAGCCATCCGTGGTCTTTTGTCCGTCATCGCACATTTCGCTGCAAGCGTCTCGGCAAAACGGTCATAATAACCGCCGCCATAACCGATGCGCCCTCCTTGAAGGTCATATCCCAGCCCCGGTACGATGACAAGATCGATATCCGGCCAGCAATCAGGTTGCAGCACTTCACAGGAATCCTTGGGTTCAGGTATTCCCCATATTCCCGGCTGAATATCCTGTTCACCCATGACACGCCGCAACTCCATGCGAGCCGGATTCGCCAGCACTTTCGGTGCGAGCATTCGATCTCCATGCTTCCAGCCCTCTTCAAATAAAAAGGCCGTAGATGCTTCGCTTCCATAAGACAAATAGCTAAAAATCACAAGCCGCTTGTTCCCCAGCTTCCATTTGTCCCGTCTAAGGCGCTCCAGCTCCCGCTTCGTCACATGATTAATCTCAGTCATCACCTGCTGACGCATGCTTTCATCCATCAGATCCCGGCTCTGTCTCAGCTTGGAACGAAGGCGGCTTTTCTGTTCCGTATGATCCTGCATGTCCTTGAATAACCTCCTGTTGATCGGGAAGGTAAACTAGCTCTCCATTAAAACCATTTATATGTTATGCACCAGTTGTCATCATGTTGGAATCGTTAAAATGATTCATTTTCTGCAAAATCCTCATGTATTAACATGCCTTCTTTCAGTTTATCATTGATTGACCAAAAAGACTACACGCCCCAGGCACTCCTAATCGGTGCATTTGCTCTGTATTTCATGTAAACTGGGATATAGTTGTCATATCAAGAACTGGACCTATGGAGGAACTTAATTTTATGCTGCTGCAAGTATCCGGAATTATCAAACGTTTTGGTGTCGATCCAATCCTGGACGGCGTGAACTTACAAATATTAGAACGCGAGCGCATCGGCCTCGTTGGGGTTAACGGTGCAGGGAAATCCACTTTGCTCAAAATTGTGGCTGGGGAAATGTCCTATGATGGCGGACAGATTTTCAAATCCAAGGAAACAACGCTTGGTTACCTCGCCCAGAACAGCGGACTGCAATCCGATCGCTCCATATGGGAAGAAATGATGAACGTATTCGCCCATCTGACCCAGGCTGAAGCGGATTTGCGTCAGATGGAGCAGGATATTGCTGACCCCTCGCAGATGGAAGATGAAAAAAAGTATGCCGATCTGCTTGAACGTTATGCTAAACGCTCGGACTGGTTCAAGGATCATGGCGGTTATGAGATGGAGACCCGCATTCGCAGTGTACTGCACGGAATGGGCTTTGGTGAATTTTCACCTGATACCCAGATTGCCACACTGAGCGGTGGGCAAAAGACACGGCTTGCGCTTGCTCGCATTTTGCTTCAGGCCCCTGACCTGCTCATGCTGGACGAGCCTACCAACTATCTCGACATTGCCACCCTCACGTGGCTGGAAGATTACCTCAGAGGTTATTCCGGCGCGCTGCTGGTAGTATCCCATGACCGGTATTTCCTTGACCGACTTGTAACAACCATTGTGGAGATCGAACGACACCGCTCCAAAAAATATACCGGCAATTACAGTAGGTACATGGAACTGAAAGCTGCGGAGTACGAAAGCCAGATGAAGCAATACGAGAAACAACAGGATGAAATCTCCAAAATGGAGGACTTTGTTCAGAAGAATATCGTGCGTGCTTCAACGACCAAACGGGCACAGAGCCGCCGCAAAGCACTTGATAAGATGGAACGGCTCGACAAACCGATGGGAGATCTGAAGAAAGCTCATTTCTCTTTTGAGACGGCTGTCATGTCCGGTAAAGAAGTGCTCCGTGTGGATCAGCTTTCCGTGGCCTACGATGAGGCTTCGCCGTTGTTCCGCAATGTATCTTTTGATCTAAGACGCGGGGAAACGGTTGCTTTAATCGGTCCAAACGGTATAGGTAAATCCACCTTGCTCAAATGCCTCACTGGAAGTTTGCGTCCTGTAAGCGGTGAGATCCAATGGGGTACCAAGGTGCAGATTGGCTATTACGATCAGGAGCAGACGGGGCTTAATCCTTCCAATACGGTATTGGAAGAGCTGTGGAGTGCCTATCCAGGCATGGAGGAAGCACGGATTCGTACGGTGCTGGGCAACTTCCTGTTCAGTGGAGATGATGTACTCAAAAAGATCTCATCGCTCAGCGGTGGAGAAAAAGCTCGTGTCTCCCTCTCCAAGCTCATGCTCAAGGAAGCCAATATGCTCATTCTGGATGAGCCTACGAACCATCTTGACCTGTTCGCCAAAGAAGTACTTGAAGCAGCACTGATGGACTATGAAGGCACGTTGCTGTTCATCTCGCATGACCGGTATTTCCTCAATAAAATGGCTGAGCGCATTGTTGAACTGCATCCGGGTGGAACAGAACATTACCTGGGCAATTATGATGACTATGTGGAGAAGAAACAGGAGCTTGAAGATATCGCTCGCGAAGCGGCTGAAGCACGCCTTGCCTCTTCCAAAAACTCGGCTAAGTCTGATCCAGCCCTATCCGCAACCGAAAAATCCGGAGCCGCCTCATTCGAAGCGGACAAGCAGGCCAAGCGCGAAGAACGTAACCGCCAGCGCAAGCAGGAAGCTCTGGAACAACAGATTTCGAAGCTGGAAACGGAGATTACGGAGCTTGAGGCTCAGATGGCCCTGCCTGAAATATATCAGGATTACATGAAGCTGCAAGAACTTCAGGAGAAGGCAGAGGATCACAAGCTTCAACTTGCCAAGGCTTATGAAGAGTGGGAAGAATTAGCTTTGGAATAAGAAACCAAATAGAATGGACTTGATATCAAAAGCTGATTCCTAAATGGAATCAGCTTTTTTTGTTGAACATAAAGCAGGACGGATTGGAGTAGAATGATTCCCCATTTGTCAAATCTACTCGAATCAAGTAAAATATTTTTGCATTGTACAGCTTCTCATTTATCCACAGAAAAGCAAGATAGCAAGCAATTGAATTTATTTAATTATACGGCGGTAGAATAGCTTTTTCCACACAAAAACCATATTTATCCACCAAGTTATCCACGTTATCCACAACTTTGTGGATATAACCCGGCCATTCTATCCCCCAAAACCCATTATTATCGAAAACATTACTGGTTTGACTTTGAGATAGTTACCCACAATTTATACTGAATATGTGGATAATTATAATCACATCTTGACAAACACATTCGTGCTTTCAATTTTTTTCTCCTATAAAGGACAAAAGCAGACCTTTGTATTTAAGGCCTGCCTCTGTTCTTCTTTTAATCAGAAAGTGATGTGATTTGCCGGAATACTTTTACGCATGCACGGATTCATCCATTTCGAAAGTCTCCGCCTTTAGTCCGGCCGCATTACAAGCTGCAACATACGCCAGACCCGCAGCCATGACAATATCATTGTGCGTGGCGGTTCCTCTGAATTCACGTCCTGCACGCTCCACGGTAACCGCAGCTTCTGCACTCGCAGCCTCTCCTCCGCTCAGTGCGTGCATTTCCATATCGACAAACGTAATGTCGTCCGAGATACTTTGACCAATCGCACGAATCGTTGCATCTACCGGACCACCGCCAACGGCAGAATAGGATTGCTCCCCTGCGCTCGTGCGAATACGAACTGCTGCCATTCGATCCGTCATGCTGCCCGCCGTAACCTGCAATTCAACCAGTTCATAATCCTGTGCAGGAATATTCATGGTCTGGCTCACCATCTGCAATAACTGGTCATCACTGACCACCTTCTGTTGATCGGCGGTTTCTTTAAATATCTCATACAGTTGTTCCATTTGCTGCTCATCCGGTTCAAAGCCATATTTGCGAACCCGATCCTTCAAAGCGTGACGCCCGGAATGTTTGCCCAGAATAATCATGCTGCGTGGAATGCCCAGCGCTTCCGGGTCCATAATCTCATACGTACTCCGATTCTTGAGCAGACCATCCTGGTGAATACCAGACTCATGCTGGAAGGCATTGCGCCCTACTACCGGTTTGTTGTAGGCAATCGGGAAATGCATCGCACGGCTAATTTGACGAGAAGTCTCATACAACTGGTTCAGTTTGATATTTGTGGTTGCGCCGATTACATCTCCCCGTGTCTCCAGAGCCATAATCAGCTCCTCCAGGGCACAGTTGCCCGTCCGTTCTCCCACACCGTTGATGGTTACTTCAATCTGGGAAGCACCGTTGGCGATCGCAGCCAGACTGTTGGCAACCGCAAGTCCCAGATCGTTATGACAGTGTGCGCTGTAACGTACCTTGTCTCCGCCTCTTGCACCCTCACGTACCTGACGGAACATCTCTCCATATTCATGCGGCAATGCATACCCGACCGTATCTGGCAAATTGATAATACTTGCTCCTGCTTCAATAGCTACTTCAACCATCTCAATCAGATCATCCATCTTTGTACGAGCCGCATCCATGGCGGTGAACTCCACAATATCCGTGAACTGACGTGCATAGGAGACCATCTCCCGGGCAGTAGCCACGACTTCACTACGCGGTCGGCGCAGTTGATGCTCAATATGGATGTCCGAAGAGGAGATAAACAGATGAATTCGGCGGCGCGCTGCGTCAGCCGTTGCTCGAACAGCTGCATCAATATCCCCTTTGACCGCACGTGCGAATCCGCAAATCTCCACGTTTTGCAATTGTCTGGAAATCGCCTGAACCGCCGCGAACTCACCTGGACTTGAGATCGGGAATCCAGGCTCGATGACGTCGATGCCCAGAGAAGCCAGTTGATGTGCCAGTTCAATTTTTTGTTCAGGCTGCAGACTCGCTCCCGGTGCTTGCTCTCCATCGCGCAGTGTTGTATCAAAAATCTCAATCATGCGTTTGTTATTGTTCGTTGTCATATTCATCAACCTCCATCAAATTTGAATGTATATTGGATTTTGGGGATGTGAACCAGGCGTTCACTTCCCGTTTTCTATGTTTATTCATTTTGCATTCCATGCCGATGTGCACGTCGACTTGCACGCCGGACATATTTCTTTGTCTGAACCATGATTGATTCCCATTGCCCACCCTGCTGCCGGCAGCAAACACAAATAACCCGCCATCTCATCTAAGAGACGGCGGGTTATTATCCCCTCCGCGGTACCACTCTTGCTTGATGGTCCAGGCTTGCGCCAGGCACCATCCACCTCGTCGTCTCCAGCTTAGCTCGGTTGCAGCTGCTTACACGCAACAATAACAGCCGATCCAGCTGGAGAAACACCCTATAACGGAGGTTAGCCGTTGCTGTGTACCACAATGCCCTTTGGTTACAAGAACAAGGGATGAGACATCGTCTCACTGCTTCCACAGCTCCGTTCCCGGGCGAGATTCAAACGATTCCAGCCACTGCGTCGCACCACCCCGCAGCTCTCTGTGCGCTTCATCGTTTTACTGCTCCCGTTCATTACATTTATGATATGTGACCATGCATTCATCACCATTTTGAAAATCAAAAAAGCCTGCCATCTCCTGCAATAATGCAAGAGACGACAGGCTGTTCACCTTCGCGGTACCACTCTTGTTGACTTTCATTTCCTTCGAGCTGATCCTGTATGCGTCCATACCGTTATCATTGCCCAAAGTGACAAAAGCCCCCTCAGTTATTGTTGATCTTCGACCGATATGTTATCCGGCTTCATCAACAACGGCCCATTCACGGAGGCAACCCGTAACCATGTACTTTGGGCCATCATCGGCCTTCGGCTTCTCCCGGGGAGTTACCGTGTTCCATCGTTCCGCTTCCAGGTGAGTTTCAGGTTTCCTTCGACTGCGTTGCACCACCCCGCAGCTCTCTATGACCGGGAATTACCCTACTGTTCCTGTTCATTGCGTTTCAGTTCAGGAATCTGAATTCCTGTTTTAATTTGTAATTAATATACAGTCTTCACTTGAGACTGTCAAGTCTTCAAATACATGAATTATTCTACAGCGATTGAACAGACCATGCCTCAAGTGAAAGTCCCGGATCAGCCTTGGCATCGAATTCCGAGATTTCTCCCCGCTGCCATTTCAAATACGCCGCAGCTCCAATCATGGCGGCATTGTCGGTACAATACTCCATTGGCGGGATCAGCAATTCGAGCCCTTCCTTCGCACAACGCTCCTGCAAAGCTGAACGCAATCCGCGGTTTGCAGCAACGCCACCGCATAACAGCAATTGACGCGATCCATATTCACGGACAGCCCTTACCGCTTTTTCTACCAGCACTTCGACGACAGCTTCCTGAAAGCCTCGTGCCACAGCGGATGGTTCAAGCGTTTCTCCACGCATTTTGGCTTGGTTCAAAACATTCAGTACAGCAGACTTCAGGCCGCTAAGGCTGAAATCATACGAATCGGCTTCCAGCCAGACGCGTGGCAAAGGTACCACCTGCTCTGCTTCAGCAGCCATCCGGTCCACATGCGGTCCTCCCGGATAAGGACAACCCAGTGCACGCGCCACTTTGTCATAAGCCTCGCCTACAGCATCGTCACGCGTACGTCCGATCAGTTTGAACTTGCCTTCGGATTCCATATGCACAAGCTCGGTATGACCACCCGAAACCACCAGTGCCATCGCTGGATATTGCAGCTCATGGGTAAGTCTGTTGGCATAGATATGTCCCGCAATATGATGTGTGCCAATGAGCGGTTTGCCAAGGGCCATGGCCATGGTTTTCGCAGCTACGATGCCGACCAGCAATGCACCAACCAGTCCAGGCCCTTGCGTCACAGCAATCGCACTTAGATCACGCGGACGGATGCCGGATTGCTCAATAGCCTGTTCCAACATCAGTGTAATGACTTCCACGTGTTTACGCGAAGCCACTTCAGGCACAACCCCGCCAAATGCCTTATGTGTCTCGATCTGACTGGAGATCAGATTGGACAACACTTCCCGTCCATCCTTGACTACCGCTACGGATGTTTCATCACAGCTTGTCTCCACGGCCAATATATAAGATGGTGCTGAACTTACCTTTTCATTGAAATCCTTCATGAATCCGTTACGCTTCCTTCCTCTTCGCCGCTCCGGCTCGCAGGCGGCAAATTCGCCCACATAATCATCGCATCTTCCCCATTGTCGGAGTAATACCCTTTGCGAAGACCAGCCGATTCAAACCCTTTTTTCTGATACAAGCTCTGGGCAATCCGATTCGAAACCCTGACTTCCAGCGTCATGCGCTCCATCCCGAGATAAGCCGCTGTTCTCATCAGTTCGTCCAGTAGTTTCTCGCCGAGCTTGCGTCCACGATAAGCTTCACGGACAGCGATATTGGTAATGTGGGCTTCATCCATGATCGTCCACATGCCGGCATAGCCGATCGCTGTACCTTCCAATTCCATAACCATATATTTAGCAAAATGATTGTGTGTCAATTCATTCTGAAATGCTTCTTCCGTCCAGGGCAGGGTGAAGGCCTCATGTTCAATAATCATGACATCGGGAATATCCTCCAGCGTCATGAACCTGAACTGAAGCGCTGCTTCCTGCTCGTCACTCTCCACATTGTCCATCTGCTTCCCCTCCCTTTTAGCCTTTGCGCAGCAGGTTGGCTTCCGCTTCAGCCAGCTGGGTATAGTTCGGCACGAGCGCATGCACGTCATCTCGCTGACCTGCAAGCAGCGCCTCGGCGCCTAAGCGCCCAACCCAGCGGCCCTCCAGCTCATAGGGTACGAGCTGGAGCGCCGTTCCTGCGGGGCAGCGAAGCTCAGCCGCTGCTGCCGCATGCGGGCCCGTCTCGCCGACAATCCAGACGGCAGCGGGCCGCTCTTCCGGCGCCGCTTCCGCCATGCGGGCGGCGAGGGCTTCCAGCCATCCGTCCACCAGACGGATGGCATCGGGCGCCAGCCGCCGGGGCGCAGCGCTCCCGGCGGAGGCGAACAGCGCGGTATAGGCTTGACCGCGCCGCGCATCCACAAGCGGAACGATCCAGTGGACAGGGGCGGCACCTGTGCCGCCCTGATCCGCGGATGGCGTTCCGCCAGCCCCTGCTGCGGCATCCCCTGCCGCAGCTTCGGCCTTGGCGGCGAGGCCGCTGTGCCAGCCGCCCCAGGCCAGGGCCTGAAGGCTGGACACCCCGACAACGGGGATGTCCCACGCCCAGGCCAGCGTCTTCGCCGCGGTCACCGCAATGCGGATGCCCGTGTACGATCCCGGGCCAATGCCGACGGCAACGCCGTCCAGCTGTCCTGGCTGCGTGCCGCTGGCTTCCAGCAGCTGCTCCATCACAGGCACGACGTGTACCGAATGGTTGCGTTCTGCCCGTTCATTGCGTTCTTCCAGAAGGGCGTGGCCTTCCATCACTGAGGCTGCCATCACCGCAGTCGAGGTATCCAACGCCAAAAACCGCTGGCGCGGCTGTTTTTGTAAATCTTCCATCATCATTTGACTCCATTCTGTCTGAACTGTCGGCACATGGCAGCATACGTCTCGCCATACCCATCCAGCGTAATCGTTCGATCCTCCGGACCGGTCGTCTCGATCTGCACATGCAAGTGTTCCTGCGGCAGCAATTCGGGAATGATGCTGGACCATTCCACCAGACTGACTCCGGCACCATAGAAATACTCATCCAGTCCAAGCTCGTCCGCTTCTTCCAGCGATATGCGGTACACATCCATGTGATATAAGGGCAGACGCCCTTCATATTCCTTGATCAGTGTAAACGTGGGGCTGTTAACCACATCACGTACACCCAAATGCCATGCAAACTTTTGTGAAAATGCCGTTTTGCCCGCGCCCAGATCACCGTCCAGTGCAATCACCATGCCGGCGGTTGCCTGTTCAGCGAGTGCGGACGCGAGTACTTCTGTATCTGCAATGCCATGGGAGTGATACACCCACTGCTCATGCGTCTGATTCAATATACGCCCCACCTTTGGCGGTCAAGCCGCCTGAGTTCACTTTGAACTTTATTATATCGGTCCCATTCTCCCCCCGCAACATCGAAGGATCAGAAGCAGAACGGAAGACAGGCCACCATTCACACGAACGACAAATAAACCGGCACCTGACGGCACCGGCCTTTCCTGACATCCTTTACCAAACGTCTCTTTTACTCTTCCAAACGATCTACACGTACCGTCTGGGTATTCCCCGGTCTGCTGCCCACTTGCACCGTTGCCATACCATTCGCTTCATCCACATTTTCGATCCAGACCGGATCTCCTTCTAATGTAACTGCAATCGTATCTTTGGAATCATAAATGGCTTTCGCACGTTTAACATCCATCATTATTATTCATACTCCCCTTCCGGATCTTCATGTGATTCCCGTACCATGCTATCTGTCGTACTGTCACCGATATAACCGTTATCTTCCGTAACTTGTCCACCGCCCAAACCCTCATTCACCATCCGGTCAATGTCAAGCATGAACGACTCCCGGTCAAGCGGCAGTTCTTCTGAGGTAATAGCCTCCCAGTTAACCGCTGTTGCAGGCGTATGAAAATCTTCAGACCCTTCCGACTCGGCACGAGGATACGGAGAGAACGTATGGGCGTGAGCTTCAGCTTCGTCTCGTTTGTTCTTCATAGGGGTACCTCCTGACGTGATAGTTGATAACTAACATCATCCTCTTTCAAACCCAGCGTTTTAGATCGCAGATCTTAAAGGATGTTTCTGTTATCATCCCCCACTCTTTCTGAAGCATACCGTTCCGGTGAAATAGGGTTACCCAGCCCGTGAAATGCCCATACTATTCATAAAATGTTCTCGGAAAGGAGCCGTTCATGCATACAGTCTGGAAAGGTGCCATAAGCTTTGGTCTGGTTCATGTTCCTGTCAAAATGTTTTCGGCTACCGAAGACAAAGACATCTCCATGCGTTATATTCACAAAGTCTGCGGCAGTCCACTTGCTTATGTACGTAAATGTCCTTCCTGCGAAGTTGAGGTTCAATGGGAAGAGATTACCAAAGGATATGAATATGAGAAAGGCAAATTCGTTTTGTTCGAAAAAGACGAGCTTGAAGCGTTAAATGATTCCAGCAGCAAAACCATTACCATTCTGGATTTCGTGGATTTAACGGAAATTGATCCGATTTATTTTCAAAAAACGTATTACCTCTCCCCCGATCAGGCGGGAGGAAACGCCTACCAGCTATTAATGACTGCCATGCGGGATACAGGCAAAATTGGCATCGCAAAAGTATCCATTCGTTCCAAAAGCAGTCTGGCTGCCATCCGAGTGCTGGAGGATTGCCTTTCCATGGAAACCATTTTCTATCCGGACGAGATCCGTCCCGTCTCTCAGGTTCCCAACCTGCCCGAGGTTCTGAACGTAAACGAGAAGGAATTGACGATGGCCAAACTGTTGATCGATCAGTTATCCACGCCTTTTGAACCCGGAAAATATACTGATGACTATCGCGCCAAACTGCTGGATCTGATCAATCACAAAGTGGCCGGTGAAGAAATCAAAATTGCCCCTGCTAAACCGGAAGCCAATGTCATGGATCTCATGGCAGCGCTGCAAGCAAGTATTGAAGCTGTGAAGCCCATTCCATCCGATCCCGGAACCACCACAGCCAAACCTAAGAAACGAGCTCCCAAGAAAACGTCGGTCCAAGCAGCGGCTGGAGGAGAAACAGAGGCTCCTGCTCCTGCAAAAAGAAAAAAGGCTGCGCCTAAGCCCAAGGCATAAGCCACAAAAGGAATCGCCTGTCATCAGCATTAACATTGGAAATCCGGCTATGGAGCCGGATTTTTGTTTTGCATTCCATGTTTGCAGCAATACTCATACAAGAATGATCACACCAAAATGAAAATACAATTGACGAAAGTTGATTTATATTTTATATTAACTTATGAAAAGTAACTTATTTATGAATGTACAGTTGAGTCTCATATCTACATGAGCTATGACATGACAATAGTCTACTCCATTGCCAATGCGTGAACCGTAACAAACCAACTAAATTTGTTTACAGGAGGAAATCCTTATGAATTCTACTTATCAAATTCCTGCTACAACCCATCTGGGTGAAGTAAGTCTGCGAATCAGCAATCTGGATCGATCCATTCAATTTTATACCGAGGTGGTCGGACTGAAACTGCTTGAACGCAGCGACAAAGTCGCTACCATGACAGCCGATGGAAAGCATTCGCTTCTGCGCCTCGAGCAGTTAGCCAATGCAGTGACGATGCCTGTTCGCTCCACTTCTGGCCTATATCATTTCGCTATCCTGCTGCCTGACCGCAAATCGCTGGGCCTTGCCCTCCGTAATCTGGCTGAGTCGGGCATCGAAATTGGTCAGGGTGATCATCTGGTCAGTGAAGCATTCTACATTTCCGACCCGGATCAGAACGGTATCGAGATCTATGCAGACCGTGCACGGGACACTTGGAAACGAGATGCAGATAATAACTACATTATGTCAAGTGATCCTGTTGATGTAGACAGCCTGTTCGCTCTGGCCGCGAACGAGCCTTGGCAGGGATTGCCTGCCGGAACCGTTATTGGTCATGTTCATTTCCACGTACGTGGTCTGGAAGAATCGCGCCGCTTCTATACAGGCGTGCTTGGTTTCGACATCGTTGGTAACTTCGCCAACATGTCTGCCCTGTTTGTGTCCGCAGGCGGTTATCACCATCACATCGGGCTGAACATTTGGGCTGGTACAGGCGCACCTGTGAATCCGGCCAATGCGACAGGCATTGACTACTTCACCATCATTTATGACGGAAAAGAACAATTGGAACAAGCTGTTGAACAACTGCGTCAATCCAACGCATCGATCGAACAGCAAGGTAAGGACTGGTTTACTGTAGACCCGCAGAATATTCGCATTCGCTTGACCACAACGAACTAACACGGGAAATCCGTGACAATAATATTGTGATGAAGTTGAGTACTCTGATTAGCCCGGACACCAATTCCCTCGCTCATATGGGGAAATCAGTTGTCCGGGCTTTTTTGCCTACCTTTTTTTATGTTGATAGATGCCTTTATCCATTTCCTAATAAAATTGGTGCAATTGGCGCATCCTAACCAAATATCTAGATCGACATGCGAAGGAGAACCCACATGATTGAGAAGGGGCGTTTAACCGTAAGACAACTGGGCTCACTGATGTTCTTATGCACGATTGGTGAGCAGATTATCGTCTTCCCCTCGATGATCACCTCATATGCACATCAGGATGCATGGTTGTCCGCATTATTGGGCGTTGCTGGAGGAGCCGGTGTTTTGTCCATTATGCTTGTTGTTTACAAACTGCAGCCCCGAATGAATCTGATTCAACATGCATTGCATACTCTTGGGCCATGGATCGGGGCCTTCATCAGCTCTTTTTATTTATTCTATTTTCTGATAAGTACCTCTGCGTTCATAAGGGAAATTGGGGATTTCATGACGACCCAGATCTTGCCTGAATCCCCGCTCATCATTGTGAATTTGCTCTTTGTTTGTACTCTTGTCTGGGGACTCTTATCTGGTCTGGAGCCCATAGGCAGGAGCGCCGAGGTATTTCTTCCCCTGATCGTGTTGTTTCTGCTCATTCTGACCGTCTGTCTGTTCCCACAATCACATCTGGACAACATCAAGCCTGTTCTCGGAGAAGGCTTACTGAATCCCTTTAAAGGATTTGTCGCTGTGCTTACCTATCCTTATTGTGAATTGTGCATCTTTCTTATGCTCTTTCCTTATGCCAAAAAGGAAGCTCATTGGGAAAAGGATATCCTTCTGGCAGCCATCATAGGGGGATTAATGCTTACCCTAACGCTAACGATCTGCCTGTTGGTCATGGGGCCATTTATGACGCAGCACCATTGGTTCGCAGCATTTAATCTGTCGCTGAAGATCAATATAGGCAACTTTTTGCAGCGGATTGAGGCCTTTATGGCTTCCGTCTGGATTATTGCCGTGTTTTTCAAGAGCATTCTGTTCTTCTATAGCTTTGTACTCGGAATGACTCATCTCTTTAAATTGTCCAGCTATCGACCACTTATCTTGCCGGGCGCACTGTTGATTCTGGCTATGTCCATTGTTCTGGCTCCCAACGAGAACTTCTATCTCAAAGTTGTTATTCCGTATTGGATTGATTGGGACCTGACCTGTGGCATCGGAATTCCTTTGCTGCTCATTATGGTACATAAACTAAAGGCGCGACTGCGGAAGGGTTAAATCCTGCGCCACTTTACTTAGAGGATCAACCTCCAGACAGATTTGAAAGAGGAAAGGAGTTTTTGGCACATGTTCAATCCCCTGGTTCCTTTTGAACCTGTATCCCGAGATGTAATCCCTACCGGGAAAAACTGGATTGCCCAAATCAAATGGGATGGGGTCCGCATGCTTGCTTACGAGGACGGAAAGGGAATTCAGTTAATTAATCGCAGATTACACAACCGAACTGTACAATATCCTGAGCTGGTCCAGCCACGCAATCTGTGCTCCGTCCCTTCTTATATTTTGGATGGAGAGATTATTGCCCTTGACCCGGATACGGGAAAACCGTCCTTCTATCACGTGTTGCGGCGAGATCGCATGAGCAGACCGGATGGCATTGCCCAGGCTGTATACCAGATTCCAGTGACTTATATGGTATTTGATATTCTTTTCTGCGATGGGGCATGGGTCACAAATCAACCACTTGCAGATCGTCAGCGTCTGCTGCATCAAGTTCTGAATCCTGCTCCCCATGTTCAGGAGGTGACCAATACGTCAGATTCCGATGCCCTGCTCACTGTGATGAGACAGCACCAGATGGAGGGAATTGTATGCAAAGACCTTTCCAGCACCTATGCAATCAACGGTAAGGATCAACGCTGGCAGAAGGTCAAGATTTTCCACGACCTATATGCGATGATTGGCGGAGTCACCTACCGCAGCGGCATCGTGAATGCAATCGCAGTCGGTGTATACGATGGGCCTAACTTTGTCTATATTGGTCATGTCGGCACTGGTAAATTGAACTCGGACTCCTGGCGTAAACTAACCGAAGAAGTACAACCTCTCATCCGAAAGGTCAGACCCTTTCATAACATACCCGAGAGAAGCGCCGAGACGACATGGGTCGAACCAAGGATCGGGGTCAAAGTGCAATTCATGGAACTGACCCACCATTTCACCCTACGTCACCCAAGCATCCAGGCTTTCGCTTCGGTAAAGCGAGATGATTGTCAGATGAGACAGATCAGTCATCTTATTTCAGAACCATAAACCACCTTTATCATCCGCCTGAAATAGTAAGAGGGCTTTCCATTTAGTAAACATACTCGTCACCAAAGGAGGTGTTCTTCATGGCCCATACAATAAAGGGCACCATAACGATTAATGGAATGGAGCTTACCGTGACCAATCCGGACAAGCTGTTATGGCCTGAAGCAGGTGTAACCAAGGCAATCTATTTGCAAAAGTTGGCGGCACTGGCTCCCTATCTGCTTACGTACACCCGAAATCGGCTGCTCACCACGATACGTTATCCTCATGGGGCAGGCGGCCAGTTTTTCTATCAGAAAAATGCCCCGGAGCCCGTTCCGGAGTTTGTACGAACCGAGATGCATGACGGGATACGATATGTGGTGATGGACAACCTCCCTGATCTGTTATGGCTTGGCAATCTGGCCGCTCTGGAATTTCATCCTTCCTTACACGCCGTAGGCAGCCATCTGCCTTGCGAGTGGATGATTGATCTCGATCCTTCACAGGAAGAAGAACCTCGCATCATGCAGGCTGCACTGATCGTGGGGGAAACGCTGACTTCGCTTGGTCTGAAATCGGTACCGAAAACCTCCGGTGCCACAGGTATACAGATTATTGTTCCGATCCGCCAAGGTGTAACCTTCGATGAATTAAGGGACATCGGTTATTTTGTAGGCAAATACGTTACTCAAAAACATCCGGATCTATTTACACTGGAACGACTTAAAAAAGACCGGGGCGATCGTATTTATTTTGATTACCTCCAGCATTACGGGGGCAAAACGCTCGCAGCTCCCTACACTCCCCGCGCCAAACCAGGCGGTACTGTGTCCACTCCGCTCACATGGGATGAGGTTCGGAAGAACGTTTCGGTCAAGGATTACCACTTGATGAACATCGTGGAACGCCTGACGCAGACCGGGGATCTGATTGCAGCTGTCGAACCCCAACCCGTTGAACTGGTCATCCAGCATTTAAAACAAAGATAGCCGGCCACCCTCAAACCAAGGGTGCCGGCTATCTTTTCGTTTATGCGAGGGTAAGACTCGCTAATGAATACCTTTTTTCTTGAAACGTCCGCCCTTCACATCGTGAATGTTACCAATCGCTACAAAGGCATGTGGGTCCCAATCTTCAACAATGGATTTCAGCTTAGCTTCTTCCAAACGGGTAATCACCACAAAGATAATTTTCTTCTCATCTCCGCTGAAGCCGCCCTCTCCATCCAGGAAAGTGACGCCACGACCCAGACGGTCAGTCAAGGCAGAACCAATATCACGGTACTTCTCACTGATAATCCATACCGATTTGGATTGATCCAATCCTTCATTCACAATATCAATCATCTTCATTGCAATATAATAAGCAATCATGGAATACAGAGCGTTTGGCCAGCCAAACACAAAACCTGCACCTGCAAAAATAAATACGTTAATGAACAGTACGATCTGACCTACAGACAATGGTGATTTCTCACTTAACAGAATAGCTACAATCTCCGTACCATCGAGTGAACCACCAGAACGAATGACGAGACCAACACCAACCCCCAAGATCAATCCGCCAAATACAGCTCCAAGCAGCGGTTCACCTGGCGTCAGTGCAGGAACGTGGTGTAACAATGATGTTCCAATCGACATTACGACGATCCCGAGCAGTGTAGATAACGCAAACGTTTTACCAATTTGTTTATATCCCAGAATCAGGAAAGGCAAGTTAAGCAAGGTCAGGAAAATTCCGAGTGGCAGATGTGTAATCTCTGACACCATAATCGAGATCCCTGTTATTCCCCCATCAATAACGCCATTCGGCACGAGAAATACTTCGAGTGACACAGCCATCAGTGCAGCACCGACCAGAATCATCACAATGCGCTGCAGAAGCTTCAGTGAAAACACCGAGCTCTTCACATTGCGGTCCGGCTTGGATGTTAGTTCTTTAACCGATACATTGGACATGGTATCCCCCCCGTTTTGATCAATATGTGAATCCATTTCATAAATCATTTAAGTACCCAGAGGAACCCTGCATACAGAGGAACAACACCGTTCCAACGCTATATGCACCCCGTTATAAAAGCACCTAAAGGCTATATGAAATGTATTCAAGTATGTCTTAATTCCGGTTGACACTTCCAAAAGAGAGCAAAAAGGAGCCTGTTTTCCCGCAGACTCCCCTCCTTCGCCAAGACATAATTTATATAAACATTATATCATAAAAGATCAAATTTGAGCAAAATAGTTAGCAAAAAGAAGATAAATTCACAAAAAGTGAATTTATCTTGAGAAATTCGCCCTATAACGGCTAAAGCAGCGGAGAAAGCATGCGAGAAAGCATTTCTGCCCCTTTTTGCCACCGTGAACGCTGCTGAAACACCTTCACATCAATCTGGCTGCATTCATCCAGATCACGTTCAAAATCCTCGGTCAACCGTTCCATGGATGATATTTCGAACAACACAGCGGTCAACTCGAAATTGCAGAAAAAGCTGCGCATATCCATATTGGCTGTACCTACCGTCGCAAGTAAATCATCCACAATCAGGACCTTGGCATGTACAAAACCTTTGCGATATTGATAAAACTTCACTCCTGCACGCAACAATTCTTCCACATAGGACATAGACGCCAAATGCACCAGCCGGGAATCCGATTGATACGGAATGATGATTTTCACATCGACCCCACTGACGGCAGCCGTCTTAATAGCTTCGTATAATGCAGGATCTGGAATGAAATAGGGTGTTGTGATGTATATGCGTTCGGATGCCACCGAAATCGCTCCAAAGCACATTTCCTGAATAGCATCCCAGTCCTGATCCGGCCCGCTGGCCAGAATCTGAATCCGTTCTTCCCCACTGCAAATATGTGGCGGGAATAGCTCTGTCAGTTGAGGCTCAGTAATCTGCTCGCCGGAAGCGAGCTTCCAGTCGTTCAAAAACGTATTTTGCAGGAAATATACGGCATCACCTTCGATCTGTACATGAGTATCGCGCCAGAAGCCAACCTCCGGATATTGTCCGAGATAATCATCACCTATATTAATCCCACCCACAAACCCAATCCTTCCATCCACCACAACAATTTTACGGTGATTCCGGTAGTTCACCCTCCGGTCAATCGTTGCAATGAGCGGCGGCAGAAAATAATGAAACTCCACACCTGCGTCCTGAAACTTGCGGATAAAGCTCCAGCTCATCTTGTGACTGCCGAGTCCATCGCAGATCAAACGTACTTTGACGCCTTCTTTTGCCTTGCGAATCATCACATCCTGAAACTTTGTACTGATGACATCATCCCGAAAAATATAAAATTCAACATGCAGATGGTGCTCTGCCTGTTCCATGGCCCTCAACATGGCTTCATATGTCTCTTCACCATTCGTCAGTATTTGACTCCGATTGCAGCCTGTAATTGGGCTCTCAGACAGGTGTGACAGCAAATTGAACAAACGGTGCTGATGGAGGTATCGGCTGCCCGACATCTGATCGGCATGCTCGAAAATGTGAGCCTGCTCCCAGATCGTTTCCCGTATTTCCCGAAAGATTCGTGAACCGCCTTTACGGACCTTCTTACGTTTGCTGTAGTCCTGGGCGACAAAATAATACACAACAAAGCCGATCAAGGGTACACAGAATAAAATAAAAAGCCATGCCACAGCTTTCGCCGGATTGCGGAATTCCAGCAACAGAATGGTGGCTGCCTGAAAAGTAAATACGAGCAATATAATAACCAGCCAAAACATTCGGCTTCCTCCTCATGGCAAGGGGTAACCTTGCCGTTCTCTCTCACTGTACAAGCTTTGACGATAAAGCCTTTAGCTAATCATTAGATACCCAATGTATGCACTGTTCGTAACGTTTGCTTAGATAAAATTTTACATACACATCTGATCTGCAATGGCGCTCAGCCAGTTCATTCCATGCTTTGGCGTTGTATATTCTGACTGTGTTCCCCTCTACATATGATTCATTCCAGTCTGCCGATCAGCACTCCATCGCCATTTCGCACACTCTGTCTTCCAGACTCTTCCTCTTTTCTTGATCGGAAGGTGGTCTTCTTACGTAAAATTAGATATAATATTCGTTAAAAACTTATTACTTAAAGGAGAAGACTAGTTAATGGACAGTGAGAGGTATGCGTTAAATTTAGTATTGGTTGCTTTTTTGATAGGACTTTCGGCATTTTTTGTAGCGGTGGAATTTGCACTCGTAAGAATTCGCCCGAGCCGGATTGACCAAATGATTGCAGAAGGAAACAAGCGTGCCTTGGCTGTTAAACAAGCCGTTGCCAACTTGGATGGATATTTGTCCGCCTGTCAGTTGGGTATCACGATTACATCTCTGGGACTGGGCTGGCTGGGAGAACCCACGGTAGAGAAAATTCTCCACCCTGTGTTCGAAAGCATGAACATGCCGGAGGCAGTTTCTTCATTCTTATCGTTTGTTATTGCGTTTGTCGCCATCACGTATTTGCATGTGGTAGTTGGTGAACTTGCACCTAAAACGATTGCAATCCGTAAAGCCGAAGCCGTTGCTCTACTGACGTCTACACCTATCATCTGGTTTAACCGAATTATGTATCCTTTTATCTGGCTGTTAAACAGCTCAGCGAATCAACTGGTCAAGTTATTCGGAATCAAACCTGCATCGGAGCATGAAGATGCACACTCCGAAGAAGAATTACAGATTATCATCAATGAAAGCTTTGAGAGCGGCAAAATCAACCAAGCTGAGTTCGGATATGTAAGCCGGATTTTTGCTTTTGATGAGATGCTTGCCAAAGAAATCATGGTACCCCGGACTGATATGGTCTGCCTTTATGTCAATAGATCGAACGAGGAAAACCTGGATATTATCCGGCAAGAACAATACACCCGTTTTCCAGTAGTAAATGAGAGCAAAGACGATATTATCGGTATCATTAATACCAAACAATTTTTCCTGGAGTTATACGGAAACGAAGAACCTGTCGATCTGTCTTCCCTGATTCAGCCAGTATCGGCTGTTCACGAAACGACACCGGTCAAGGATCTGCTCAAGAAAATGCAGAAGGATGGCGTGCATATTGCCGTTCTGGTTGATGAGTATGGAGGTACTTCCGGGATTGTAACGATTGAGGATGTGCTTGAACAGATTGTCGGTGAAATCCGGGATGAGTTCGACGCAGATGAAGTCGAGGATATTCAGGTCATCAATGAAAATTATGTCATTATGGATGGCAAGGTTTCGTTGTCCAAAGTAAACGACATGTTCACGTCAAACCTGGATGCAGATGAGTGGGATACCATTGGGGGATGGCTTTATAGCCATCGTCCAGAGATGAATGAACAGGAAGAATATGAGTTCGAGAATCTGACCTTCGTTTTGCTGGAAAAAGACAAGAATCGCTTCTACAAAGTCGCTGTTGTTCCCAAGGAACCACTGACCATGTCTGATTACACCGATGAAGACGATAAAGAGTCCAATTGGGTTAAATAAAGCAACTACTTCAATATATAATAAGAAGAGCACTTGCCTACATTGGTAAGTGCTCTTCTTATTATTTCTGGCTCAATGTATCACTTCCCCATGGTATCACTCAACCAAGAATGGAACTTACCGTCCCGTTTTTTAGTTTGATTTTAATACCCACTTCGCAATATCATCGATAATGGCTTTGGAGACATTAGATGGCTCAGCGTACTCTTGACCAATCGAAAGTCCATCATAGCTGGATAAAAGATGATTTACCTTTGGATAGCTATTGTACGTTACATTGGAATGACCTTGCAGAGCCGATTTCCAGGTTTGGAATTGATTCATAGACACTTGCACATCATTTTCGCCTTGGATAATAAACATAGGGGTGTTTTGTGTTTTAGCCAGTTCTGCAGGTACATAATCTCTCTGCTCAAACCACCAATAAGCAGGTTGAAGTGGAAACGCCTCAGGAAGATGATCTACAGAATATTGAGGATCTTTAACGATCGCAGCAACATTTTTATAAAAATCAGCTTGTCCTTGAATGATCTCCGTGTCTAAACCTAGCCGCTTCATCCGATCTACCAATTCGTCCTGCTGCTCGGTAAGCACATCCACAAAGCTGCTGCTTGGTGCAGCAAGCAGAATACTTCCTGCAATATCATGGTGTTTATCCTCAGCAATGATTAACGGCATTGCAAACCCGCCTTGACTATGTCCAGCCACAAAAATCGCTGTAGGATCAATATTTGAATTCTTTTTAAGCAAATCTACTGCATCGGCTACCTGATCTACACTTTCTTGTTTTAACGTGAATTTAGGCTGTGAAGCGACCTTATAGGTATGCTCATAGGTGACCTTATCGTATCTTAATACAGCAACGCCTTGTGAAGCTAAACCTACCGCAAGATCGCGAAACGGCTTTGCACCACCAATGGCAGCATCTTGATTGCTAGCCCCGGATCCGTGTACCAGAATGACAACTGGGAAAGGTCCCTCTCCCTTGGGCAAAGTTAATGTCCCTGGTAAAGCTAAATCACCTTGACCAACCGTAATATCCTGTTCTGTATAGGCAGATGGGTCGTCGTAGCTTGGTTTTTGATACACATCTGGAGTAGCGGCCGCAATGTGCAAGTCATCCACAAGTCCGTTATGATTCATTCTGACCGTAATATTTATACTAGTCAGCTCTGTCTTAAAAGTATAGGTAACATTGCGATGCACAGTGTTATTTTCTATGTGTTTAGCTATGGCTTTACTTGAAATTTTTCCATTTTGACCTTCTAATGCTGCCCATAGCTGACTCAACAACGTGGGTGACAACACTCCGCTAACAGAGGTATGAACATACTTCGCAGCTTCCTTGCCATTGCCCTCACTAATAAGTGAAATGAATATATCCTCAGGTGCTGCCTTCAGTGTCTCGGTAAGAAATCTCCCATCCATCAAGGTAACTCCTTTCGTTAACTTAACAGGATTGTCTAAGGGTACGACTTGCCGATTCACCATCGCCTGTTTCTCTCCTACCTTAACTACAATAGTAAGCTCACTTTTTCGTAATGTGATTTGTCCTGTTTTTTGTTGCCAAGATACCTCTGCCCCATTCTTTTCTGCAATCTCACGAATAGGAACAAGATTTTCACTACCAGCGGGTTTTTCAGCAGCTGCTGAGATGGATGTCACCGGCAGTATGAGACATACGAAAGTAAGAGAAAGTAATAGCTTTTTCCAATTGTTCATTGTAATAACTCCTCCTAATCATTTTATCTATTATATGTATAGATATATGAGCATTTATTGGCTCAGGACTATACTTATAACAACAATAGCAATGATGAATAACAACAGGACCCAAGATAGTGGACGAGCGAAGTTAATCGTCCAGCCTATTCCATAACGCTTTTCTACGGTAAAAGAAGGATCATTGGCATTGAAGTAAATGAAACCAAGCTTCCAATAATCATCATCATTCACAGGCTGCTCCTTAGATCGTTCGCGATCCTCTTGTTGATTACAAATTTCCCCGCCGCCTTGTCTGCCTGTGAGAGACAGCAATACAGCGCCTAACACGATCAGCACAGGAGTGATGAAGCTAATAGCTGTCAACAAGACCAGATTAGGGACAAACATATTTATCTGAATGAAGGCAAATAAAATGGTAAGAAGTAAACCTGTTACAAGCGTAAAAAGGGACCATTTACGGCGGAAGTGAATATTTTTAGCAGCAAATTGGGCTGGATCAGAAGTCGTAAGCTGTTGTTTGCTTGTTTTAATACTCCAGTTCACCAACATCATAAGTGCAATGATTCCTAGCTGTACAAGATTTATAGCCAGTACCGAGAGGTAGGTTTTAGGCACACTGGAAGTGACATTGCCCTGAAGATCATATTTTATTGGAATAACGTTAGGGAGTGACTTATAATTCAGGATCGAAATGATCGCAATGGCTAAAATAATAGCAATGTGAATGAGAAACCAATAGTTGGAATAGGTGAGCTTGTTTTGGCGGAAGGTGGTATCAATTTTAACTCATTGAGGTGCTCCTACAGTTGTAAGTGATCCTTTTATCTTTTTCATCTTGAAATGAAATAACATATTTAATGCAGCCCAGTACACAATGAAAATCATTGTGCAAACACCGGTAATCATTGCGGTAGACTCTTCATTAGCAGATCGGAGTAAATACAGGCAGACAAGTATAATAATCCCGTTTCCGATTAGACTTACGGTAGCAAACGTTCTCCGTAGCTTACGTAAGACTGGTGTGTAGTAGTTATATTCACTTACCGTAACCCCAAAGCTGATTGTTTCCCTTGTCACATATGGTGCAAAGGATAGAAGTAAGGCTAACGGAGCAAAGATTAAAATGATAGGTAATATACTAAATAGTTGCATACATAACACACTCCCTTGATTCTTTATTCTTTGTTGTGACCCATCTTCATATCATCATACATTTGGTCTAACACCGCAGATAGTTCCTCCTTGGTCATTCCGCGACAAATCGCTTCGGCAATAATCGGTCTTAATTCTCTTTGCTGCTTTTTCAAAAAATCATCCGTTAAATCAGGCATTCCATCAGGGTTCACTACGACTCCCTTTTGTCTATGAACTTGAATGTATCCATCTTGCTTGAGTAGTGTATAAGCCTTGTTGACCGTATGAAGGTTAACCCCAATATCTGCGGCCAAATTCCGAACCGAAGGTAGCGCCTCACCTAGCTGTAACTCACCACTAGCAATACCTTCGATAATTTGATAAACAAGTTGCGAATAGATGGGAAGTTCGGATTGCATATCCAGTTGAATAATCAAGAGTTCACCTTCTCTTTGTTATCTGTTATATATCAAGTATAACAGTTATAACACAAGTGAGCAATATATATGAAAAAAAACCGCATATCCATCGCGAGGGTAAGTTTCCTGACCCTTCACCATTGATATGCGGCTTATCCTGTTGAGCTTATCGATATGTTTCAAGAGCAAACATTAGTGGTGACACATGACACAGTTGTATTTCAAATTCCATTCAGAGCTCAGTCTTATCTTCAACTATCCGATAATGGATTTTGCGAACTATAATTTTGATAATCATATATAGCGGAATAACGATGATCATCCCAAGAATATTTCCCAGATCTGCACCTACGAGCAGCAAGATGACGGTAGTCAACGGATGAATGTCCAACTGTTTGCCATAGACATAAGGAGAGATCAGATTGTCCTGGATCTGCTGGGCGATGACAATGATGACAAGCGACCAGATCGCCATTGAAGGTGATTCAATGAACCCCACAATAACGACAGGAATGGCTGCCAGTAAGGCCCCTACATAAGGAATGAAATTCAGAACAATAGATACGGCCGTCAGAAGCAATGCATATGGCAAACCGAGAAAGAGAAAACCAATATACATCAGGATGCCCAAAGCCACATTGACAATGACACGACCTACAATATAGCTGCTCAAAGCTTCGTCGATTTCATGGACCGTCTCTTCTCCATCTTTACGGTAACGTCTCGGCAGCAACAGTGTGAGATTGGTTCCAAATTTGCTGCCTTCCTTGAGCATGTAATACAGCATAATCGGGAACGTCGCCAGAATAATGACCAGATTGGATACGACCGAGAACAACCCGGATACATAATCCGTTACCTGGGCAATCCCTTGACTCAGAAAATCAGAGAAGCGTGAGAACAGATCGGAATCCTCAGGTATATATTTTGAAAGGAAACCACTTCTTTCGAATTCAGCCAACTGATCACTGAGCGAAGTAACCAGTACAGGGGCATTCTCCACAAAATTCAACAGTTGCTCACGCAGTGAAGGCCATACAAGCACACTGAATCCTGCCATAATCAGCGCAATTACCACGTAAATGATAAGAACGGACAGTGCACGCTTCATTTTGTGCCGTTCCATATAGTCGACGAGCGGACGCAGCAAATAATAGAAGAAACCAGCAATCAGCAGCGGAATGATGATGATGTGAATTAGCGAGGTCAGGGGGCTGAAAATAAAGTTGACTTTATCCCCCAAATACACGATGAGCAGCAGCAAAATAATTGCTGTGCATATACGGTAAAACTTGTTGTTTATCAAGAAACGTGATCCCTCCATACGCTGCTCTGCCAAATACGACTGCGGCGATAATATGTATGTAATTCAATTTAATACAGCATGGGCAGCGTGTTCCATTCCAAGCCGTATTCTTATGTATGATTATATGTACCCTTAAATGCTAGTCATGCCACAGCGGATGATGAATATACTCGCTTTCTGAAAAAGAAATTGGGCAAAAAAAAGAAGCAGGCGATTAGCCTGCCACATCTCTTTTGTTGAATACAACCCATGAGATCAACATGAAAATGACATAATATACAGCTAGCACAGCAATAGAAAACCCAAGTGTCATACCTGCATTTCCATCGTCAAGCAATCCATAATCCGCCGCTGAATCCATATAACGACTGAGATCCATGTTATTGAACAGAACATACTTGGCCCATTCGTAACGAACGGGATTGAAGATCAATGAGAACAAATTCTGTGTAAACATGATAAATAGAGACAAACCGATGGCCAGAGCTCCTGAACGAAACACGGAGGAAACCATAAAGGCAATAGCGAGCGTAATAAACAGGTCCACGTACAGATATCCCCATAGTGCAAATGCGTGTGATGCAGAAGCCCCGCTTCCATCCTGAGTTACGGAATGGGAGAACAGGATATACGACATTACGGTTGCCAGAATAACAACAAGTAATGTACTCAGAATGCTAAATCCAATCACGGTCAAATATTTGGATGCCAGTATTTTGCTGCGTGACCACGGACGAATCAGCAGTAATTTAATCGTTCCCCAGGTGAATTCCCCAGCTACCGCTTCAGCTGCAATGACGACACAGAAGATGGTATTCAGGAAAAAGACGATTTGAACGGTAGTAATAGCTGCTTGCCAGTATGGAACCTCACTGGACCCCATGCCTTGATTAAGAAGAACCGGCATCAACAGCGAGATCAATGCCAGAATGGATAACATAATCCAAGTACGCGGACGACGGAAAATTTTCATGTTTTCATTCATAATGAGATTGCCGAAATTACCCAATGCTTCCGCCCCCAGTCACCTGCAAAAATTGATCTTCCAGCGTATGGGTTACGTTACGGATACCATATACCTGAAACCCTTCACTAACCAGCCTCGCATTCAAGTCCGGAATCTGCTCACGGGATAAACGAATCACAATGGCATTGCCCTGAACTGTAGCCTCGCTAAAGAGTTCGGCTGCACGCGGGGCATCATTTACCTCAAAAGCAACCTCAGTAAGTACGTCCACTCCCGCCTCAGCTCTGAGATTTCTTACATCAATCAATTTGCCATTTTGGATAATCGCAACGGTATCACACATCAACTCCATCTCCGACAACAAGTGACTGGATACAAAGACCGTGATCCCTTCCTGCTGACAGAGCTGACGCAAATAATCCCTAAGTTCCCGTATTCCCTGTGGATCGAGCCCGTTGGTCGGTTCATCCAATACCAATAATTTGGGTTTATGTAATATGGCTTGGGCCACGCCCAGACGCTGGCGCATACCCAGAGAATAGGTCTTTACCTTGTCATGAATGCGAGCTGTAAGCCCAACTCGTTCAATCGTCTCGGCAATGCGTTCCTTCGTAATACCAGGTGACATCCGGGCAAAGTGGACGAGATTCTGATATCCAGTCAGAAACTTGTACATTTCTGGATTCTCGACAATAGCCCCAACCTGAGCTATGGCTTGCTCAAATTCATTCTTCACACTGTGTCCCGAGATGATGATATCTCCTTGACTGATGGACATCAGTCCTACCATCATTCGAATCGTTGTTGTTTTCCCCGCTCCATTGGGTCCTAAAAAACCAAAAACCTGCCCCGGAGAAATATCCAGAGTCAGGTCACTGACCAATGATCGGGAGGAGATGATTTTACTGACGCCCTGAAGACGGACGACCGGCTCCTGCTGCATTCCATTTCCTCCTTCATCAACGAACATTCACATCATGTCCGTTTCTCATATGAAGATAGTGTATCATAATCTTTAGTATATTGTCCCGCAAACTGGGATTTCCCCTGACGTTTCGTATGAACTACACACGCTTCACAGCATCCAAGCGGCATCTCACTCCGATAAAATCCGGTGCGAAATACGTGATTGCCTCCACAGTCCTCTTCCTTTAGTTCGACAGAGCCCCTAGCGACCGACACAATCATCCCACAACTGACACAGTAAAAGCGGTCCATTTCGATCAATGAATTTCCTTCCCCTCACAAGGAGCATTGGAGTCCCTGTTATTTGTCGTTAGACGCTGAATTTTGATACATTTTGTATCTAACTCGTAATTTACTTGACACCGGGACTAATGTCAACCCCCTACAGGTTTAAAAAGAAATGAAATGCAAAAAAAGCTCTATAAATGCGACTAAAGTCTCGCATTTATAGAGCCATCCCAAGTACAAATGATACAATTCGGTTCATCGTATGGGTTGATACTATCAGTCGGCTTTGTCATGCTCAGTCTTGGTATCTCCATTCTTCGGATAATACCAAAGCAGCGTCCAATCGTCCCCATCCTTTACGATATAACAATCCTGCACGATTTGAAATTGACCAAAGGTTCCCGAAAACTTCTGGGTAACACTAATGCGATACGCCTCTGCAAATGGCTTAACGCCATCAATTACCGTAACGTCAAACTCACGCTCTGGTTTTTCCATCTCCAGCTCAAAGGTTTCCACCCCAAAGTGCTGCATGAAAATATGCGCTCTGGACTGTAAATAGACGCTTTTGGGAAAGCGCTCTTTCATCAATGGATGAAACAACTCCCATGAACTGCCGAAATCACCCGTCTGCTCATATTCGTAAAACTCTTGGGCAATGGCAGCAGCTTCATCTGGTGCATCTGCACGAAACAGATATGGGATGGTTCTGCCTATGAGCCATAACAGCAGCAGCACAAGTGCTATGAATCCGATCTTTTTAAGTAACGCATTCCGGTTCCTTCTTCGCAGCATGCCCCGTCCCCCCTTGTCCTACTTCCATACTTATGATGGATAGCAAGCAAGTAGAAGCGTGAACTAACGAGCAGCATTTCCTGGGAAATCACTTTCTTTTGACTGACGATCGCCTTGGGGATCTGAATCTTCTGAAAACGACATTAACAACCATATATAAGGCAATTCCGCCACATCCGCCAAGCAGGTCTACGCCGACATCACGGATTGAACTCGTCCGGTTAGCGCTAAACTGCTGAATATATTCATCAATGGAGGCGATAATCGCTACTATGGTAAAGGCAGCAGCGATACAAGCCCACATTCGCACTTTCCTGTATCTTAGCCCACCATAGATAAGCACCGCCAGCACAGCATATACAAATAAATGTGCACTTTTCCGAAATATGAACTCAACAAAATCATACGGTCGTTGTCTTAAGGAATAATCAAGCTCACCGTATGTGAATTGCACATCGGGTAGTGCAAATCCGATCTTCACCTTTTCAGACCATTTGTGCAGCCAAGGCTGGATGGTCTGCTGCTGATATGATTGGGTAGAAAAGTGCCAGATCACCAAAACCCAGGCCGCAATCAGCAGCAGTGACAAGATATAAACATAAGGTCGTTGTTTACGCCTATGCTTATGTCTTCGTTTCCCGTAATCCTCCTCCATAAGCAAGGTCCTCACCACTTTCATAAGCCTTCCATTATTTCTGTTTATTTCTCCAAATGTTCTTCAATTATTCCGTGAATGCGATCCCTTTCCTGCTGATCCACGATGTAATAATAAATCCCATTGATTTTCTCGCCTTTACCCTTAATCTCCACCGTATCCACATTCTCCAGATCATTGCGATATTCGAGGAGAAGTTCCTTCATCTCATCAAAAGTAACATCCGTTCTGACATGAGTACCCAGTTCCTCTAACATATTTTGGATATGAAGTACACTGGAGAATTGCATTGTATTCTTAAGCATCTGCTTCAGAACCTCACGCTGTCGATCATTACGCCCCAAATCCCCTTTCGGATCATCATAGCGCATTCTTGAAAAACCGAGCGCAGCAACCCCGTCCAGATGAATATTCCCTTGATCGTACCGCTGTCCCTCATAATCAAATGCAAAAGGATTATTTACGTCCACGCCTCCGACCAGGTCGATGATTTTGGAAAAGCCCTCCATATCCACTTTCATATAATAATGAATGGGGACTCCCAAAAATTGCTCGACGGTATTTACTGACATGTCCACGCCTCCGAAGGCATAAGCATGATTGATCTTATCTACTGTATTGTGTCCCACAATGTCTGTCCGTGTATCCCGTGGAATATTAAACATGAGCACTTGTTTTTTCCCTGGATTTACACTCAGTACGATCATCGTATCCGAGCGCCCTCGATCATTCGGACGCTCATCCACACCCAAAATCAGTGCGTTAAAAGGCTCTTTGTTGTTGATGTCCACCTGCAGCCCACCTCTGCTATCTGTGACCGAGACGGGCTTTACAGGATTTCGGGGCTCATAAATTTGGTCAGCGGTTGATTTAACGGATTGGTAGAGATATATGGCATAACCAAACACAACAACTACAAAAAAGGAAACAATCCAGATGGTAACTTTCATCCACTTTTTCATGGGTTCTGCCTCACTCACATTCAAGATGATGAATAGCGGTTAGATGATTGCTGCCGCTTTCCCTTCCAGCTTCGTCAAACCCGGACGACCAACAGAATAATATTGAAGAGTAGACGCCTGAACCTGTTCAGCGCTATACAGATTACGACCATCAATCATGATGGGATCCTTCATAATTTTGGCCAGTTCATTCAGATCGATATGAGCGAATTCCTTCCATTCAGTCAACACGCACAGGGCGTCTGCTCCTTCAGCAGCATGAAGCGGATTCTCCTCCCACGTGATGGAGGCGACATCTACTTCTTTACGGAAGTTCGCAGTTGCAATGGGATCATAGGCCTTGATTACTGCTCCGGCATCACTTAAATGCTGAATGATATCGATTGCTGGAGCATCCCGCACGTCATCTGTCTCCGGTTTAAACGCTAATCCCCAGACAGCAATTGTTTTTCCTTTTAAAGATCCTAGCGCCTCTTCCAGTTTGTGAATGACATGAAAACGCTGATCCTGGTTTACCTGGACAACCGATTTTAACAGTCTAAAATCATAATCCACCATGCCTGCGATCTGAATTAGCGCCTGTGTATCTTTTGGAAAACATGAACCCCCATAACCAATACCTGCCTTCAAAAAGGAAGCTCCAATACGTTTATCGTAGCCCATGCCTTCGGCTACTCGTGTAACGTCAGCGCCTACTTTTTCACATATATTCGAGATTTCATTTATAAATGAGATTTTGGTAGCAAGAAATGCATTGGAAGCATATTTAATCATTTCTGCCGACCGAATATCCGTAATGATCAGGTTCTCGGTCAATGGCCGATGAAGTTTTTTTAGTGATTTAATCGCACGATCACTGTCTGTTCCAATGACAATCCGGTCAGGATTCAGCGTATCCTTGACTGCAGATCCTTCTCGAAGGAATTCGGGAACCGAAGCCACAT
Source organism: Paenibacillus sp. FSL W7-1088 (assembly GCF_037969855.1). Classification (NCBI taxonomy): domain Bacteria; kingdom Bacillati; phylum Bacillota; class Bacilli; order Caryophanales; family Paenibacillaceae; genus Paenibacillus; species Paenibacillus sp. FSL W7-1088. The sequence goes on along the minus strand of NZ_CP150216.1, from coordinate 1,536,919 downwards.
CGAAAGGCTGAGATGAAATACTGCTAACCAGCTCACGAACACGATCATTGGTGCCTACAGGAACGGTGCTTTTGGTCACAATAATTTTGTAGCTTTCTATGTGACTTCCAATCTCTATAGCTACTTGCTCCACATAGCTCAGGTTGGCCTCGCCGTTGGGAAGAGAAGGCGTGCCTACAGCGATAAAGATAATATCCGACTGACTAATCGCATCAGCAATATTGGAGGTGAACGATAGTTTGCCTGCTTGCATGTTGGAAGCCATCAACTCTTTGAGGCCGGGCTCGTAGATGGGCACGTTGCCCTCGTTGAGCATCTTCACTTTGGCCTCATTGTTGTCCACACAGATGACTTGGTTGCCGATCTCCGAAAAGCATACTCCCGATACAAGACCTACATACCCTGTTCCAATCACCGCAATATTCATCTTGTTTTCCCCCAATTCACGCAATTTTGGATAATATCTGTCCATTCCATCTCGATTCGTACGATATCCTCTTCCACCAGCTCACTGCCCATCTGAACTTCAATGATTTCAAGTTCTGTGATAGCTCTTACACTATGTTTTCCGCCAGATGGGATTGAAATGGTATCGCCCTGATTAATCTGTTTTAAATCACCATCCAGAATCAACTCACCTTGCCCGGAAACAACTGTCCAAACTTCGTTTCGTTTCAGATGATATTGGTAAGATAAATTTTTATCAGCCCCAATAATAATGCGCTTGGTTAGTACCTCTTCTCCCTGGGAATTCCGTGTATAATCAAGAACTTTATAACAGCCCCAGCGTCGTTCTTCATACATGGGACGTTCCGCACTATCTTTAAGAATTTCTTTGATTTGTGGACTAGCCTCTTTCTCGCTGACCAGAATACCATCTGGGCTTATAGCTACAATTACGTTTGAAACGCCTAGTACACATACCGGGATATTCAACTCGTTGACCAAATGTGTGTTTAATGAGCTATCTGTAACTACTCCCTTGCCCACAATGTTGGTGCTCATCTCATCTGTCAGCGTATTCCAGGTCCCAAGGTCTTTCCAATATCCATCGTAAGGAGTAACTACAATTTGAGAGGCCTTTTCAACAACTTGATAGTCGAAACTGATTTTCTCCAGCCTTCCGTATTGTTTGAGCATCTCTTCATATTGAATTGGCAGTTCAAGTGAGATCAGCAGATTAATGAGATAATTCAGCTTGAATGCAAAAACCCCGCAATTCCAAAGGGCAGATTGCTCTATCATCTCTGCCGCTTCAGTCTCACAGGGTTTTTCTTGAAAACGTGATACTTTGGCGTAATGGTTATGTTTTTCGGTTTCGTGTGGATCGGGAATAATATAACCGTATTTCTCTGAAGGATAAGTGGGTTTCACCCCGATTAATGCGAGTTCCGCACCAGACTCATCCAACACTCCTTCAAGCTCCGTAACTTTATAGAAAAAGGATTCCTCCACATATGGATCAACGGGAAGTACAGCAACCGTTTCGTTCAGACTGACTCCCTGCACCGAGTACAGATAAACGGCTGCTAAAGCAATTGCAGGAAAGGTATCTCTGCGTTCCGGCTCGACGACAAGATCAGCCTCATCGCCCAGTTGACTTCGCAAAATCTCCACCTGTGGCTTACTCGTTGCAATCGTGGCCTTTTCGCTTAGCCCTGTGTGCTGCAGTTGCCTCCATACGCGTTGAACCATGGATTCAGTCTGCCCTTCAGGGCCCTCCAGTACTTTCAGGAACTGCTTCGATCTCGTATCGTTGGATAAGGGCCATAACCTCTTGCCTGATCCACCGGAGAGAAGTACGATTCTCATGGTTATCACTCCACTCTCTATAGTTTACATACATTGGACCCGGATTTTTTATACTGTTGCGGTTGTTTCCATATAGTTAGGCGCAGGTGGAGAACTGGCTTTTGAAGAGGAATCCATGTTTGCCGTGTTAACTTCATGAGTCCAGATGCTATAATATCCCGAGTTTTTCCCGTAGGAGTTATCAATTAGCACATTGGGTTTTGCCATAAGGCAAGATAAGATGTGTCCATGTAATCTGGAAGAATGAATCATGCGATAGTCTGCGAAACAACGAATAGCCTTGTTCACCAGATAATCACTATATTTCATCCATAAAAACTGTGAAATGGCTCGTGACGCCCGCTTTTTCAATCCTTTACTGATGTAATAAATAAGTTTCTTTTCATATCTGTTATATAATGTTGGCCAATCTAAGTAGTCACCCTTCTGTTCTGATGAAATCAAAGATTGTTGAGAGATTTGTTCAATATCTGTTCTAAAAAAATTCAGCTTCTCTTTACGTGGGGAATGTTTCACATCAATTGGCCATAATTGATGTGCCATATCAGGAATTAATGCTACCTGACAGTTGGTAAAATTATGGGAAGCAATTTGGAACGAAGTCTCATCCCGTACATATATATGGAGATCTGGATGTTTATTAAAAATAGCAGCGGTTCTATGAAGAGCAGACTGATCCTTATAAAATATCGTCTGAGGAAGAATCACAATCTTATGATTGGGATAATGCTGGACAATATTTTCTCTCAATTTTTGATGCGCTTCGTATAAATCGCCAAAATTCCCGCCACCATGAAGTACAATAATTTGATCCCGCGGTATTTCAATCTGATAATCAAAATCATAAACACTGTATCTATGGGTGACGTGAATACGATGATCTTTAAAAAAAGTCTCTGTTCCTTTCATAATAAGAAGATCTCCACAATTACTATGAACAGGATAATCAATGTAATAAATTTTGGAATTAGAAGGTATGACATCCAGTATGGATTCAAGCCGTTTTTTCAACTCATCCATGGGATGAATCGTTTGCACGTTTGACATCTTTTCCGGCTCCTTTAAGTATATTTTTCTCTCTCAATCTTTCCTTTAGAAACGTAATATCTTCCTTGTTGTACAGCATCTTATGCATAGGTACTTTGAAAATAATGGATACTGACGCCAATGACATCAATATGCGAACAAAGGAACCGAGCAATAATGCCAACCCTATTCCGTATAAGCCCAGAAGTGGAGTGAGCACAAAGAATAAAGTAATGGTCACTGCCAATGCTACAATCTGCCGAAGTACGATTACACCAGGTCTGCCCAATGCATTGAATGCCGAAGCCAGAATCCAGGACCCTCCGCCAACAATGCATTCCAGAGATAACAAATAAAACACACCGCTAGCTTCAAGAAATTCCGGTCCGAACAGTATTCCAATAAAAAAACGACCAATCAGCATACTAGGTATGATGATGATCGTCATAAGAACCATACTGATGCGGAAGGCTCTGCCTACAAGAGTCAGCACCTTCTGCTGCTCCATGCCTGCGACCTTCGGAAAGATCACATTCGTTATCGCAGTCTGAACTACGTTAAACATTCGAGAGAGGGCAAAAACAACCGAATACAACCCAAAATCTTTGGGTGTAAGCAAAGCTAAAATAATAATTTTATCGAACTGGTTATACAAAGTACCAAGCAGTTCCACACCATATACTCGAATGCCATAACTGAATAGGTGAACACAGGTTCTAAATTGTCCTGCCAGCTTGCTTACTGAACTGAATATTTGCTGCCGCATGGCATACATGTAACAGATCAATACAAGTATATTCGCTGCAAAACTAACAATAATTGCTCTTTCTACCGTCAATATGCCTGTTATCCACAGGAACACCAGACCAACAAGATTAAATAAGGGAGCAAACAGCCTGGATAGATTATAAATATGGAATTTATCCGTTCCTTGGGCGGCTGCTGCAAGCACTCCCATAAACAGCATTACAGGAACCATGGATACCGTATACCAGCGAGCAATGGAAACGACCGATTCCGAATACCCGGAGAGCCAGAAAGAGATGCCAAACCAACTTACAATCCCAGCGATCAAGCTGATAGGAATTTGAACTGCAAAACTCATGCTGATGTAAGTGGGTAATTGATTGATATTCTTTTTCACATTGTAGATTAACGAGGTTGGCAGACCAAATGCAGCTAGACCAGATATAAAGGCGGGCCAGAACAATACAGCAGCAAGTTCACCTTTACCCGTTGCCCCGAACATTCGAGCTGTAATAATAGAAGTGAGCGTTGTCACAGCCATAATAAGAATATTGGCAACACTGGTCATAAAAATGGTCTGCACCATGCTATGCTGCCTTGGTTTTTTGGCAATTGCCATGTTCATCAGGTGTTCAGTCCTCTGCTGTTCCGGAAAGACCCTACGATCGTTCCGTTACGATAAGATATCTTTGCCATTTCACTCATGACCTTTTGGACATTATTAAATGAGATTAATATTAATAATGCCGCCTGAATAATCCTTACAGTATGCTTGAATATTCCCCATCCACTCTTCTTATAACGTGTTGCATCACTAATGCCTTGCCAATAAACTCTTCGCAGTAACCAACGTTTAGTTAACCTACTTTTTGCTATTTTGTGCTCTACAATAGCGTATGGACTGTAAAAAACTTTATACTCTTGACGAACTCGGCCAATTAGCTCACTTTCTTCACTTGACATTAAATTGCTACCTACACGTCCCAAATCTTCTCTAAATGGTTTAATCTGCTGAAAAATACTCATCCTGAAAGCTACATTAGCTCCAAAAGGAATAGAGGGTGCCTGCATTTCCACAATCTCGCTCGAAAAATCCATCAGCGTATACAGACTAACGATATCATGTGGTATCCAATCAGGCTTTCCCCCCTCCCAGATAGGTACTATTTTTCCACCAACACAACCAATTTGGGAATCCATATCAAAAATTCTAACGACTTCTTTAATCCAGGTAGAACACGCTAGTGCGTCATCATCCAGGAATAAAATAAACTCCCCCTTCGCTTCCTGTATCGCTCTATTTCTTGCATAGGATAATCCTAATTGAGGCTCGAAAATATAGCGAACATGCGCTGGCATGTTAAGAGAGTCGAATAATTCTTTGGTATTATCAGTTGAATTATTATCAATAACCAGTATCTCGTAATCAGCACTACCCGTGTCCCCATTCAAAACACTTTCAACAGCCTGCATCGTGTCTATTGCTCTGTTGTGTGTACAAATGGATACTGAAGCCCTCATGATCTCACCCCAAATATAAAGTTTTATTTGTTCAGGCTAATTGCTTCAACAGCTGTCCGCGATGCGACCATAAGCAATGATTAGTGACCCAGTCATAACCGTTATTTCCCATCGTTCTGGCCAGTCCTTCATCTGTAATCAATTCTTCGATACGATTGGCGATTTCCTTTTCATCCAGAGGATTTACCAGATAACCGGTTATCTCGTCCTTTACTGCGTCAGGAATTCCACCACTATTGCCCGCAATCACAGGTAATCTGTAGTAATTGGCTTCAAGGAATACGATTCCGAAGCCTTCTACATCACCTTTTTCCTTAATATCGCGGCTAGGCATGATGAATAAATCAGAACATTCATATAATTGATGCAGCTCATGGTCAGTAATGCCGCCTGTGAAAACAACTACAGAATCTAATCCGTACTGCCTCACCAAACGTTCCAGTTCCCCTCTGTGTGGACCCTCTCCACATATTAGATATTTCAGATTAGGAATCCGCTCGATCACATGACTAATCGCTTTAAGAGTAACATCATGTCCCTTGCGCTCCACCAAACGAGAGACGGTTATCATCACTTTGTTATCATGCAGATTATATTTATCCCGGATATCTTCATGAAGTCCAGAATTAGCGTTTAATTTGCTTACGTTTAATCCTGGTGGGATAATGACAATTTGCAGCTCTGGAATACCGAGCTCAACCAACTTTGACTTCGTATACTGGCTATTGGCAATCACCTTGTCAGACCGCCTCAAAATGAACAACAGGAGTGGGAATAACTTGCTCTTCACCATCCCCATAACATCCAGACCGTGAACATAAGGGAAATATTTCACTCCAAAAAATGTTTTCATCAACGGGCCAGCGATGCCTACTGGAAATATGTTAACAAAATGTATTTCGTCCGCCTTTTTGCGCCATTTCAGAATAATAAGCTGGAAGACTAGGATAAGCTGCGATACGATGAGCAGGAGCTTATTGGAATTCCAAAAGATTCGCTTCCGGATAATCTCGAAATCGGCCTTCTGGTCAAATTGTTCGGAGGCTGCAACATCCTTTATTTTATTAGTTAGAACCGTGGTCTCTTCTGCCGGAATCTGAGATATAAGTCCATAAGCATAATCATGAATCCCTCCTTTTTCCGGGGGGAAATCAATAGCAACAAAAACCTTATTCATACATTTTATCTCCCTTGAGAGGTCTTATCGAAAGAGTATCTACATCGTGTTCATAATGATGTTCACCGTGTCTTTAGCACATTTGTTCCAGGAAAACAGGCCCGAGTGATTTTTTCCTTTATAAGACATTTGCTTGCTTAATTCCGGATTGGATGTAATTTCAATCAATTGTGAAGCTGCTTCTTTCGGACTGTCCGGATTAAAATACAAAACAGCATCTCCACATACTTCTGGAATGGATGCACGAGAAGATACAATAACGGGGCAACCTGACGCCATTGCTTCCAAAGGTGGCAAGCCGAAGCCTTCATACAAGGAAGGAAATATAAACCCAGCCGCATCCTCGTAAAGCGCCTTTAATTCCTCATCTGTAACATAGCCCACCCAATTAACAGCATCGGATTTGGCCCATGTCTGTTCACCAAAAACTTTACTGTTTTTAGAACCAACAATAACAACGTTCAGATTGTGAGCTTCGATCTCAGGTAATACTTCAAAAATCAAGTTGAAGTTTTTATAGGGATTCATCGTACTCACAGCCAAGACATAAGGTGATTGAATACCATATTTTTCGATCGTTCCTGCAGCCGCCTTTTTTCGATGAATGTGATCAATACCCAGATGAGTGACCACGAGCTTGTGCTCCGCTATTTTACAGTGCTGCATCAGTTCTCCTTTGGAGAAGTGAGATACAGTAATAATCTTCTTGGATGTTTTCCCCAGTCGAACCATCAAAAATTTGTACCAGGCACGGAAAGCAAAAGAAAAAGCCTTCGGGTAATTGAAGACAGCAGCATCATGGATGGTTACAATCTGATTTTTGTTAAAAGCCGGACCCGTGTTACACAGGTTGATTAACAATCCTCCCTTGGCATAAAAGGGAAGTTCAAGTTGCTCCCAAAGATGTCCTTTCAACTTACCAACCGCTTTGTGGCGTATATGCTTGAATGCTGGTTCGTTAATTATATTGGAGGGAGATAATAAGCAAAATTCATAACGGTTTCCGTCAATTTCACCCCGATCAATCAATTGATCCATTTCTTTTACAAGCTCCAGTGCATATCGCTGAACTCCGGTTATGGTCTGGGTCAAAAAACGAGCATTAATATATATTTTAATCATGTGCATCTCCAGCTCTCTTCGAAAATTCTAAGCGACTCGTCACGGGTATTTCCTGAACAGAAGCTCCTGTAAACGCCTCATAATAGAGCCCCACAATTTCTTCGTTCATCCGAGAAGCGTTAAATTTATCCTTATAGATGGCATAACCTGCCTCACCCATTGCTACCAATTCAGCCTTATCTAGGTTCTTCAGGATGTTCAACAGTTCATGAGAATGTTCAATATCAAAAATATATCCACTTTCACCATGCTGAATGAGTTCCGGTAAAGCTCCGCGACTACTTCCGATAACGGGTTTCCGATTCTTCATAGCCTCGATAGCAACAAGTCCAAAACCTTCCCATCTGGATGGCATGATGACCGCATCACATTGCTGATAATATCGATCGATTTCCGCATTGTTCACCCAGCCAAGACGAATAATGTTTTCGGGAAATTCCCATACCTTGTCTTCAAGTACGGTGTCTCCGATAACATACAAGCGAATGTGCTGCTGCAATTCCGGATGTTTTTTAAACATATCCAGTACAATATCAAGCCCTTTTTGTCGGTCATACCTGCCCACGAATAACAACTGAATGATATCCGTCTCCTCTGAAGATTTGTTTAAGGGAATAAAGTCACTAGCTTCGCGTTCACGTATACCGTTATAGACAAGTTTGGACTTAGAAGCGGATAAACCCAAACGTAAAGATTGTTCCAGTTCATACTTGGAAATATTAACAATGACATCCGTTTTATATTCCATAAGCTTTTCTATTAAAAAATAACCTTTTCTGTACAATGGTTTGGTGTCCATTAGAAAAGCCCAGCCATGGGAACAATAAAAAACGCTAGCTTTTTGTGGAAAAATAAAAAATAAGCCCCTTGCGAGGATACCCGCAAATGAGCTATGAATATGAATAATATCTGGTTGAATAGACTTAATGGCTTGATGAATTTGTCTCATGGCCGCGAAAAAGTATTTGGGGTGACGTGTATACTTATAACGCAGAATGTGATCTGGCTCCAAATCAAAATCAGAAGCCGAATTATAGTCACTCATCAGCAGATAAACATCGAAAAATTCACGTTGGTATCCAACAACTTCATTAAGATAGGTCGCCATTCCACCAACGACGTATTCGCCGATGTGTAAAATCCTCAATCTTCTCACCCCACTTTCTGTGATATTTCCCCTGAATTACGAGACTGAACAATAGCCATGCCAATGAGCATCCAGAAGAAAACGTTGGCAGGAAACAACTCAAGTACATTCGTTGTAAGACTTGCAGCTGCCACTCCCGCGCCAAGTGCAAGTGCCATCTGAGGCAGATGCAAAGGGCTCGAGTCAGTTGACGTATTCATTTTCTTGACAAGAGAGACAACAATCCACATAAATAAAACGACAAAATAAATGATTCCGATCCAACCTGTCTGCTCGTATAAGGAAAAATACTGATTGTCTACCGCAAAATTGCTAGAGTTCACACCGATCATATACGTTCTCCGGCTTGCCGCCCCTACCGAACCAATGCCATTGCCAATTACTCCATTCATCGTAAACGGAGAAGTAAGACTGTTCCCCCATGTCTGTAACCGATCCAATAAGGAAGAACTGGAAAGCAAATTTTTAGATTCAAGCATTCTGCTCCCGAAGAACACAGCTGCTGGGAGCAGCATGAAAGTAACGCCAATTAGCAGTGTGTTTTTTTTGCTATATTTTCGAATCTGGAGAAAGAACATAATGATTTGATATACAAACCATAGTAACAGTGCTGATCGAATGGTCGACAATAGCAAGAAGCTGATTGTCAGTAATTGAATGATTACTCGAAAAAAACGATGTTTCAATGCCATTTTAGTTCGTTCTGCAATCAAGCCTGTTATAAGCAAAGCATACGCATATCCGTCAGGTGAATAGGTTATAGATGACAGGCGAGGTACACCTTCTAAATAGTTTTTAATGTTCACTCCATAGATAAAACCAAGCGAAATCAACTTTTCAATCCCAAGTGAGTACTGAACCAGCCAACCAACAATTAATAAAATAAATATAATCAGGTTTGTTCTGGCAAACGCATAAATGCCTTGACATTGTGAGATGAGCATCCCGGTAAACATCATAATTAACGGTAAAAATGTGATTTTAATCCCGTATATAAGTGTTACAACACTCGCACCCAGTAACAGATTTAACGCACCTAGTGCAATAACTGAACCCAATATGAATAGAAAAGGCCTAATGAATAAAGTCTGGCTTCGGTATACTTTCCCTAAAGCAAAGATCGCGACCAACACCATGCCTACGTCCTTTAGTGAACGAATGATGATGTTATCGACATAAATAGAGACCAAACCATAGATGGATAAATAGATCAGCAATATATAGACGGTTGTATTGAATAGTGAATAATGTGATTCTGGCTTCACATAAACATACGAATGGGGTCTGGCATTCAAGGAAGTAATTTGCATTTTACCCTCCACGCCTGATTAACTTATCGTATATATTGATATGTTCTTTAAGAAGATAGGCTTCATTAAAAGTCTGGCTATGCGCATAACACTGTTGTTTCAATTGAACCTTATCCTGTTCGGGTAAATGATAATATTGAAGAATTCCTTGAGCAATAGCCTCTGAATTGTAGGCAGGAAATGAAAATTTCCCCGGTTCAACCAGAATCTCTGGCATGCCTCCAACACGAGAAGCATACACAGGCGTGCCTACCTGATACGATTCGATCACAACTCTTCCAAAAGGTTCAGCCCAAGTGGAGGGAACAACGGTGAGATCCATCTCTTTCATCTGTAAGGCAATCTGAGATTTATCCAGTTTCCCTCTGAAAATAATGCGTGATTCGGACCCTGCTAACTGTTTCAAATGGTGCAGCAGTGGACCATCCCCAAAAATATGCAGGTTGCCCACAATATCCCGTCCAAGACTTTTTACCGCATCAATTAGATATTGAACACCCTTTACTTCCGTTAATTGCCCAAAATAACCGATATTCAATGGCTGATGATGGTGAATCTCTTTCTGTGCATACAACTGCTGGACATTGTTGTTCTCCTCTACAATGTTATGAATGACATGTTTGGAGGATTGTTCGAAGAAACCAAGCGTTGTATGACTCCCAAGGATATGATTGGATATACCAATGACCGAAGATATCATTCGGCTGGATCTTCTTGATATTTGCCTATATAACCTGGAGTAGGCAGAAATTTTGATCGGGTCAATTAATGAAAAATCACGTAGGGTATGCACAACCGGAATATTCAACTCATGTGCAGCCTTCCAGATCGCCAGGCTCAGACCAGGGATATTCTGGGTATGAATAATAGCAGGTTGTATTCTGGTTAGAAATGCCTTAATGTATCGATATTGCCTGATATTAAAAATATCCTGGACTCTCCACATCATCTTATTGGCTGCGGACGTTTCTTGTACAGTATCTCCGATCCAGTACCGATTGTTATAAGGCAGCCGCGAGACTTCAACCCCGTTAATCATCTCTGTACGTATTTCCCTTTTCTCGTGCCCACCTACAGTAATGACTTTGACCTCATAATGACGATTCATCGTCTGCGCCAAAATTTGTGTTGATATCTCCGCGCCTCCAATAATATGGGGTGGATACAAGCTGTGAGCAATTAATACTTTTTCCATTCTTCTCAACTCACTTTATCAGCTTCATGAGGTTTCCTGCAGCATCGCCCGGTAATGATCGATCGTAAGTTTTAATCCTTCTTCCAAGCCAATCTCCGGTTCCCAATTTAAAATTTCTCGAGCCTTGTCAATGACCGGACGTCTAACCTTAGGGTCATCTTCTGGCAAAGGTAAAAAAACAAGATTGCTGTCTGATTGCGTAAGCTCTTTAACCAAACGAGCAACTTCAAGTACGCTATATTCTGTGGGATTACCAATGTTGATGATTTCCCCATTCGCTCTATCTACAGCCATCAGCTGCTGTAGTCCTCGAATGTTATCATCCACATAACAGAATGAGCGAGTCTGTGATCCGTCCCCGTATACTGTAATATCCTGTCCTGTCAGTGCCTGTGTTACAAAGTTGGAAATGACACGACCGTCATCGTTTCGGAGTCCTGAGGAATACGTATTGAAAATACGCGCTACCTTCACGGGAACACTGTGTTTCGTGTAGTATTCATAACAAAACACTTCGCCCAAACGCTTGGCCTCATCATAACAGGCTCTTGGTCCCCAAGTGTTCACGTTACCTCGATAACTCTCAGGCTGTGGATGAACCTCGGGATCTCCATAAGCTTCGCTCGTACTCGAATACAGGAACTTGGCTCCTTTGGTACGGGCGAGCTCCAACAAATGATAGGTTCCTCGAGTGTTCACCCAGATCGTTCCGATCGAATCCGCCTGATAGAATTTGGGTGAAGCAGGTGAGGCCAGATGATAGACTTCATCTACTGGCTGATCTACCAGAAAATCCAGTGAGTCGGGCAGCGTTACATCAGCTTCAACGAAAAAAAAGAGGGGGCTGTTAGCCACCTCTTGCAGATTTTTAGAAACGCCTGTTGAAAGGTTATCTATTCCGGTAACCTGATGTCCCTGATCAATTAATGATTTGACTAGATGTGAGCCTAGGAAACCGGCCGCTCCCGTCACTACAACATGTTTCAATGCGATCACACTCCATATTATCTAATGAGTAGGTTAAAATGTATTACTTTTAATCATAACGCCAATGGTTTTAAAAATGATAATGATATCCATCTTTAAGGAAACGTTAGAGATGTAGTGAAAATCATATTGCAGATTGTGGTGAATCGGCTCTTTGCGAACATCACTTACTTGCCATAACCCAGTAATTCCCGGTTTCACCAGAAACCGTCTGCGCTCCAGATCCGTGTAGCTTTCTTCTACGATTCGCTTCATTTCAGGTCTGGGACCTATGAAGCTCATGTCACCCTTGATAATATTCAGCAATTGTGGCAGCTCATCCAGGCTCGTTTTACGAAGTAATCTACCCAGCCGTGTAATTCTCGGATCATCGCTTGTCGTTGGAGATACGCCATATTTGGGCGCATCTGTACGCATCGTTCTGAATTTATAAATACTAAATTTAACTCCGTTTTTCCCGTAACGTTCTTGTCTGAATATTACAGGTCCTTTGGAATCAAGCTTAATCATAAGCGCTGCAACAAGCATGACCGGTGATGTAATCAGCAACAGCACAGCCGCAATAATAAAATCAATAAACGGTTTTATTACGTCAGCATATCCGCCAACACGCTGGGAGTAAGGCTGTTCCAATACTGCCGAAGTGCCATCCTTGGCCAGGGCTTCTCCACTCCCAAAGTATTCCGGTCTTGAAAGTTTCACAGACTATCCCCTCCTGCTACAAGCATTTGGTTCAATTGTTCCTTCATCAGAATCTCTTCGATCGCCATTAGAACCGGCGCACGCAATTCTTTATTTTTGAGGGCAAAATCAAGTGTCGTCAGGATATAGCCCAGCTTCTCACCCACGTCAAACCGGGAGCCTTCAAAGTCATAAGCACTGATTCCTTCATCCCGATTCAGCATTTGCAGCGCATCCGTGAGCTGAATCTCACCACCCGCACCCACATTTTGTTCTTCCAGATACTCAAATACTTTCGGTGTCAAAATGTAACGGCCCATAATAGCCAAATTGGAAGGTGCTGTACCCAAAGGTGGCTTTTCAACCATGCTGTTCACAGAAGATAAACGTCCCTCTGTATGCAGGGGATCAATAATTCCATAGCGGTAAGTTTCACTTGGACTTACTGTTTTTACTCCGAGTACAGACTGGTTGACCTTCTCATATTGCTGAATGAGTTGCTTCGTGCACGGCACATCCGAAACCACAATATCATCGCCAAGTAATACAGCAAACGGTTCATTACCAATAAAACTTCGAGCACACCAGACTGCATGCCCGAGTCCCAGCGCTTCCTTCTGCCTTATGTAATGAATATCAACGTTGGAGGACTTCCGGACTTCTTCCAGTAAGCTGAGCTTTCCTTTTTCGAGCAAATTCTGCTCCAGTTCAAACGCGCTGTCAAAATGATCTTCAATCGCACGTTTTCCCTTGCCCGTTACAATAATAATGTCCTCAATCCCGGAAGCTACAGCTTCTTCAACGATGTATTGAATGGTCGGTTTATCCACAATAGGGAGCATTTCTTTAGGCATTGCCTTTGTAGCGGGTAAAAATCGGGTCCCCAAGCCTGCTGCGGGAATGATTGCTTTCCTCACTTTAGTCATAAATACCACCCTATCCATTATTATTTTTTTATGTTTAAAAGCATGAGTTGGATCATTTAAATCCATGAAACCATGAAATAAATTGATGCAATTCTTACTTTTAATTTCATAAAAGGGCATTAAACCCAACCTCACATCACACCCTTGACGATATACGTCTAAGGTACACTACCCACAGTGTGACCGAGTGCCTACCTTGATAAAGGTATAGTAGACATCACCTTGATGACATTATTTATGGATCAAATGTGTGCATTTGTTACACATTTTCCCCATAGTACGCATTCCGGCTCTTGGGCACCTGTACATTGTTCAAAACTGCTCCGAGGATACGTGCATTCACATGTTCAAGGTGGGCTTTTGCCTTTCTAACCAGATCCCTCTTCACCTTGCCTGCACTTACGACAAGAATGACCCCATCACACAATGAACTAATAATTAAAGCATCGGTAACTGCCAGAACAGGAGGTGTATCAAATAAAATCACATCGTATTCTTCCTTCAAATCCTGGAGCAAGGCCGTCATTTTACGAGATCCAATCATCTCTGAAGGATTAGGAGGTATAGGGCCGGAAGACAGAACATGCAGCCCTTCCACTCCGGTTTCCCGAAGTACTTCCGTAACTTTATATTGGCTGGATAATACACTCGTCAGCCCCACATGGTTAGGAACATTAAACATGCGATGCACCGCAGGTTTACGTAAGTCCGTATCCATAAGCAAAACCTTTTTTCCCTCTTGCGCATAGGTAACTGCCAAATTACCTATCGTTGTCGTTTTTCCTTCACCGGACAACGCCGAAGCAATCATGATCGTTTGAATCTGACTATCAATCGATGAGAATTGGATGTTGGTTCTCAACTTTCGATACGCCTCAGATGACGTAGACTTGGGATTAGCCATGGTTACAAGGCTCCCTTTATCATTGGTTAACCGTGGCATACTGGCCATCACCTACCTGTTTTTGAGATATGGTTGTCTGCTTGGAAAAACGGGCGTCTTCTTTTCGGATTCTGGAGATGACAGCTAGTGCAGGTATACCCAGTTCCTTCTCTAGTTCATCCTCTGTTTTCAAAGTATCGTCCAGGTATTCCAACAGGAATATAAACCCTATAGATAGTAGAAGTCCGACAAAGAAACTGATCAGGATGTTCATAACGGGATTTATATTGATAGGTCCAGAGGAGTCCGTAGGTTTGGCTTCACTCAGAATGGTTACATTATCCACTTTCATAATTAAGGGAATTTGGGATTTAAACACTTTGGCAACGGCATTTACCGTTTTTGCCGCTTTTTCAGAAGATAAACCGGTGGCGGTCAAACTCATAACCTGGGATTCATTCGCGGTGGTTACCCTTAGGCTTCGTCCCAATTCATTACCGTTCATGCCAAGATCGGGGTATGTAGCTGCTACTTTATCGAGGATTGCCGAAGATTTGATTATTTCAATATACGAATTAATCACTTTAATGTTGGTTTGAATTGAACTAATATCGAGGCTCGGTACACCTTGAGCATTATATGCCTGGTTCACGATTAATTTGGCATTCGCCTCGTAAATAGGTACAGTCAAAAAATAATTTTTAACACCTGCCCCAATACAAGCAACCGCAACGAAGGCAATGATGATCCAAAAACGTTTGCGTAAAATTTGCATATACTCTTTTAGCTCCATCTCGTATTCCTCCCATTTAAGTCAGCAAATTATGATGAAGATCGTTTCCTCTTAGCTGGTTACCAGAACAACAATCTACGCTTCATCATTACGGGTTCTTCCGGCTCTATGATTTGATAATTGTTCCATACCGAGCACGCATTATTTTGCAAAGTTTGAACTAGACGACTTCCAAATCGGCGTTCAAGCAGGTGATATGCGGCTTTCATTGAGAATGTTCTTTCTTCCATATTATGGGCGTCTGATGAAATGAAATGAAATCCGTTTTCTTTGCAAAAATGGAAACACCATTTCTGAACTTTTCTTCCGAAAAGCCCCAAGACCGATTGAGCCGTGATTTGACATAGAGCACCTTGCTCAACATATTCAACCAACAAATCGGGATTGTTCTGGATTGGACGATTTCGTTCGGGATGAGCAATAATAGGAATGATACCCGCCAACTTAAGTTCTTGGAGTATCCCGGGGAACTGCGAGGGGATATGACCAAAGGGCAATTCCAGCAACATGTATCGGCTCCCGGCGAGTGTGCAGCACTTTCCTGCATATAAGTCTCCAATCAGGTTGTCATGCACCCTGATCTCCTGTCCGGGACGGATCTCCAAGCGAATGTTGCGTTTGCGAAGTTCTGCATGTAGCAGGTCCACTGCCTGATTGACCACGTTGGGTTTATTGTTGTACTGCCCGTTCAGGTGATGCGGAGTAGCAATGATCGAGGTAATGCCTGAGGCTGCCGCTTTCTCAGCCATCGCAATGGACTGTTCCATATGGACAGGGCCATCATCCAGACCGGATAAAATGTGGCAGTGCATTTCAACCATATCCAAACTTCCTCAATGTATGATCCCCCTCGCCCCTTTATTCATTGCGCAAATGCTTTTGGTGTTAAAGAACTAATGCATAACGCTATGAAATATAGTAAAATGGCGTTAAGTACATGCTTGTTCAGAATATGTTTAGAATGTGTTCATTTCATATGGTAAAATCAATGTAATGATAGGTTTCCTGCAAGTTAGGTGGTTTCGATGCCTTCTCATACTGAAACCGGGAAACAGTCGGAAACTGAACTTCTCGAATCATTGTATTTAACTGTCCCGTTATATATAGTGTCTGCTCTTGCTGAATATGCAAGTTTGAATGATACAATGTGAGCTCACCGAAAGGCTGTTTCCATTGCAACTTTGCGTGGAGTCGCACACATACATGGCTATCTTCTACATCCAAACCAATCAGCATCTCTGGTGATATCGGCAAGTCCAGGTCGCTCAGGAAGGTGATCGCTCGTGTGTCCATACCAAGCAACAGAACGGGGCGTCTTTTGCGGTCCACCCATTTGCCATGAAACTCCTGAATGTACATATGGACATTTAATTTGAGATCCGCCCATTCCTGAATCATTGAATTCATGGCTTCATTCCTTTAGAATGGATTAGCTTGCAAGGTTGCCTATACTCCTTCTCACAGGTATATTGGCTAGGCAACGTGGTCATACTTAAAATATCCCAAATGATACATTTTGTAACTCCATACGTCCAATTTACGATACAATTTGTATCATGTCAAGCAGTATTTGGACATGGTTCTTTTGATTTACGACAATATGAGATGTCCTTAGACAGACCTATATACAACTAGGACTACTAAGGCGTTACGATGATGCAGGAAAGCTGCCCTGATCAAACATTTGGCTCAGGATTGTTTCAATATATATTTGATGGCGTTCAGGGGGAAATAGCATATGAGCTACGGAAATCGCATTGCTGAATTAAGGGAACAGCGGGGACTTACTCAAGAAGAACTTGCGAGCTCCATTCATATTACAAGAGCTGCTCTCTCCCACTACGAGAAGAACCGACGCAAACCGGATTTCGAAGTGTTAACGAGACTTGCTGACATCTTTGGCGTATCCATTGATTATCTCATTGGACGAACGAAACAAAGCGATGTCGTGATGGATGAGGACGTAAGGGAATTCGTGGACGCCCTTGAATTATCGGATAAGGAAGTGTTGGAGCGCTTCGGTCTGATGATTGATGGCAAACCCTTAACAGAAGAAGAGGCACGTCGTTTTATTGCTTTTGTCCGTATGGAACGCAGTATGGATTAAATCCGCAAAGAAGACCCAGCACCGAGGAATATCACGCTCCGGTTTCTGGGCTTTTTTATGTCTTGATTTGATTTCCCTCCATCTATTCGATGCTTGTCGATGTGTTGTCAAGCCCGCTTGTTGTTGTCGGAGGATACGAAATGGTTCCAACGCTCCGGGTCGATTCCGCATTGCAGTAAAACTTTCATGATGTCCATCTGGGTTGCTTCGACTGGTTTACCTTTCGGCTTACGATCGCCCCTGTTTGGATGCTTCATATTCATTCCGCTAACCTCTCTTATCTTTATACTTTCCCTGCCCTCCAAAACTAGCCTTATTATACTTGAGAAAGTTCTTCAATGTTGTCGTCTCATGGCGATAGCGTTTTTTGTGCGGGTTCTAATTTTGTCGAAAACCAAATAGGAGCTCTACAGCGCCGCATTGGACGCCATAAAGCTCCTATTCTTCTTAATACAACCCGTTCATGCAATCGAACAGGAAAGGATTATCCTCCTGTACGTGCAAGTTCACGCATGTTGGCTTCAAAAGCAGCCAGCAAAGCCGCCTCTCCGGTCAGGCCTGTTGCCTGAATCCGTTCGATTTGCTCGGTCATTCGTTTGAAGTCCTTCGGAATAACCCGAACAAATTGATCTACAGATTGCTGCCAGTTATCCAGAATGCGCTGTCCAGCCGCACTGCCTGTATTCGCAACATGACGTTGAATCATGCCTCGCAGATCTGCACTCTCAGAGACATCTTCGATACGCTCCAAAAGTACCATTTCCAGATTACAACGTTGCAGGAATGTGCCTTTTGGATCATACACATAAGCAATACCGCCAGACATCCCGGCTGCAAAGTTACGACCTGTATCACCCAAAACGACGACACGTCCACCCGTCATGTACTCACAACCATGGTCACCTACACCTTCAACAACCACTTTGGCACCGGAGTTCCGTACAGCAAACCGCTCCCCGGCGATACCACGAATATAGGCTTCACCACTGGTTGCCCCATATAGAGCGGTGTTACCAATGATGATGTTATCTTCGGCATCAAATGTCGCTTTTGGTGAAGGCATGACGATCAGTTTACCTCCGGACAATCCTTTACCTACATAGTCATTGGAGTCCCCTTCAACGGTCAATGTCATGCCTTTAGGTACAAAGGCCCCAAAGCTTTGTCCAGCAGAGCCGACAAATTTGAACTGAACCGTATCTTCCGGCAAGCCTGCAATTCCATATTTGCGTGTAATTTCGCTACCCAAAATGGTACCTACTGCACGGTTAACGTTGGTAATTGGAAGCACTGCTTCAACCGGTTGACCGGATTCAAGCGCAGGTTTTGCCAATGGCAGCAGCTGCTGCATATCCAGCGTCTCTTCCAATTGGTGGTTCTGATGCTGTGTACGGTAACGTGCAGAGCCTTCTGGCATTTCAGGCACATGCAGCAATACGGATAGATCTACACCTTTTTTCTTCCAGTGGTCTACAGCCTCTACCGTTTCGAGGCAATCGGTACGCCCCACCATTTCCTGAATCGTACGGAAGCCAAGCTCAGCCATGATTTCACGGACATCTTCAGCAACAAAACGCATGAAGTTGACGACATGAGCAGGATCTCCCGTGTAATTTTTACGCAATTCAGGGTTTTGTGTCGCTACACCTACCGGACATGTATCCATCTGGCAGACACGCATCATGATACAGCCGAGTGCAACGAGTGGTGCTGTTGAGAATCCATACTCCTCAGCTCCCAGCAAAGCAGCGATAGCCAAGTCACGGCCATTCAGCATTTTGCCGTCAGTTTCCAGAACAACACGGTCACGCAGATTGTTCAACATCAACGTTTGATGTGTCTCTGCAAGACCCAGCTCCCAAGGCATTCCCGCGTGGCGAATCGAGCCTTGCGGGGATGCACCTGTACCGCCGTCATAACCGCTGACGAGGATAATATCGGCACGACCTTTGGCTACGCCCGCCGCAATCGTTCCAACGCCGACTTCGGATACCAATTTAACGTTAATCTCTGCACGTGGATTGGCATTTTTCAAGTCATAGATCAACTCAGCCAGATCCTCAATCGAGTAGATATCATGATGCGGTGGAGGAGAGATTAGACCTACACCTGGTGTTGATCCACGAACCTCAGCAACCCAAGGGTATACCTTACGTCCAGGCAGCTGTCCACCTTCACCCGGTTTTGCTCCCTGTGCCATCTTGATCTGAATCTCATCGGCATTAACCAAATAGTTGGATGTTACACCAAACCGTCCGGAAGCCACCTGTTTGATCGCACTGCGACGAGAATCACCGTTGCTATCTTTAATGAAGCGAGCCGGATCTTCCCCGCCTTCACCTGTATTGGATTTACCACCAACGCGGTTCATTGCAATAGCGAGATCTTCGTGTGCCTCTTTGCTGATCGAGCCGAAGGACATTGCCCCTGTTTTGAAACGGCGCATAATATCTTCGACGGATTCCACTTCTTCCAAAGGAATCGCAGGACCGACCGGTTTCAGTTTCAGCATGGAGCGAATGGTCAGCAACTGATCATTTTCACCTTGCACAAGTTTGGAATACTTTTTATACAGTTTGTAATCGCCCGTACGTACTGCATGCTGCAGCGTATGGATCGTCTGCGGATTGAACAGATGCTCTTCTCCGTCGTTACGCCATTGGTATTCCCCGCCGGAATCCAGTACCTTGTCATTGCCATCTTTGTCCGTAAAGGCACGGTTGTGATGAGTCAATGCTTCGGCAGCCACTTCTTCCAGACCAATCCCGCCAATTCGGGAAGGCGTCCAGGTAAAGTAACGATCAACGAAATCTGATTTCAGACCCACCGCTTCAAAAATTTGAGCTCCGCGATAGGATTGAATCGTCGAGATTCCCATTTTGGACAATATTTTAATAACGCCCTTGGTAGCGGCTTTGATGTAATTCTTCACGGCTTTCTCATGTGAGATGCCACGCAGCAGCCCTTGCTGAATCATGTCATCCAGCGTTTCAAACGCCAGATAAGGGTTCACGGCACTTACGCCGTAACCAAGCAGCAAGGCATAGTGATGAATATCACGCGGCTCAGCCGACTCCAGCAAAATGCTGACTTTGGTTCTGGTTCCTTTACGAATCAGATGGTGATGCAAACCTGCTACAGCCAGCAATGCTGGAATAGCGGCATTCTCGGCGTCCACACCACGGTCAGACAGGATCAAAATGTTATGACCTTTGTCAATGACACGGTCCGCAGCTTCAAAGAGCAGTTCCATCGCTTTGCGAAGTCCTTCTGCGCCCTCTTTGGCAGTAAAGAAGATCGGAATCGTCATGGAACGGAAGCCCGGACGACGAACGTGGCGAATCTTCGCAAAATCCTCATTAGAAAGTACCGGTGTATCCAAACGAATCTGACGACAGCTCTCCGGTTCAGGATTCAGCAGGTTACGCTCAGGTCCGATCGTTGTTGCCGTAGACGTTACAATCTCTTCACGAATCGCATCGATCGGTGGATTGGTAACTTGTGCAAACATCTGCTTAAAATAGTTATACAGACGCTGCGGACGATCCGACAGAACTGCCAGCGGTGCATCATAGCCCATGGAGCCTGTAGCCTCCATACCTGTTGAAGCCATTGGCTCCAACACTTTGCGTAATTCTTCAAATGTATATCCATAGGCCAGCTGAAGCTGGGTGACGTTATCATGTTTTGGATCAGGCAGTTCCGGTGCATCCGGCAGCTCATTCAGATCCATCAGATGCTCATCGAGCCAATCCTGATACGGATTCTCGGCCGCAATGAGAGCTTTCACTTCCTCATCTGCAATGATACGGCCTTGTTCTGTATCGACAAGCAGCATACGTCCAGGACGCAGACGATCTTTATATAGAATTTCTTCAGGAGCGATATCAAGTACCCCTACCTCGGAGGACAAAATAATACGGTCGTCTTTCGTTACATAGTAACGTGCAGGACGCAGACCATTACGGTCAAGTGTTGCACCAATCTGCAAACCGTCGGTAAAGGCCATTGCTGCCGGTCCGTCCCACGGCTCCATCATCGTGCTGTGATATTCATAGAATGCTTTTTTGGCAGGGTCCATGCCCTCATCTGTACTCCAAGGCTCAGGAACCATCATCATTGCCACATGTGGCAATGAACGGCCGCTCAAATACAGGAACTCCAGCGTGTTATCAAACATCGCTGTATCTGAACCATCCGGGTTGATAACCGGTTTTACTTTCGAGATGTCGTTACCGAACAATTCACTCTCAAACAGCGACTGCCGGGCATGCATCCAGTTCACGTTACCACGCATCGTATTGATCTCACCATTGTGAATCATGAAGCGATACGGGTGAGCTCGTTCCCAGCTTGGGAATGTATTCGTACTGAAACGGGAGTGAACAAGCGCAATCGCTGATTCCACGAGCTCTTCCTGAAGATCCAGATAGAACTGTCCCACCTGTTCCGTTGTCAGCATGCCTTTGTAGACAATTTTGCGACAGGACAAGCTTGGCAGGTAGAATGAACCACCCTCTGCTTCCTCCGCCGAATACCGAATAGCCAGCTCCGCACGTCTGCGAATGACGTACAGCTTCCGTTCAAATCCCAATTCATCCTTAACTTCTGCCGATCTTCCAATGAACACCTGACGTACATAAGGCTTGGCTGCAAGGGCAGAACGTCCCAGCATCTCATCAAACGTAGGCACATCCCGGAAACCCAGGAACGTCTGGCCTTCTTCTTCAATGATCTTCTTAAGGCTCTCTTCATGCGCGTTTCGAATGACAGGATCTTGTGAAAGGAACAACATTCCTACACCGTAGAAGCCCTGTTCAGGCAATGCAAAACCAAGACGGTCCGCTTCCTGTGCAAAATAGCGATGTGGAATCTGGATCAAGATACCGGCTCCGTCACCGGAATTCGGCTCACTGCCCTGTCCTCCGCGGTGTTCCATGTTACTGAGCATGGTCAGTGCCTGACTAACGATGTCGTGTGAAGGTACTCCTTTGATGTTGGCAACAAAACCCATCCCGCATGCGTCTTTTTCGAACTGTGGGTCGTACAGACCCTGTTTAGGAGGTAATCCGATGTGTCTCATGGAACGCAACCTTTCTATAATGAAGTATTTCGGAAAGATCAAGAACATAGGCAACAAGCAACAATGAAACGGGAGGAGCGGGCATTTTCAATATGAATAATCGCCGCTAGATGAACGAGGGCGACAGCAATAAATGCTGTCAATCTTACAAGTGCTGCTATTGCGGCAGAGGCCAACCATGAGATGAGCTGATCCGGATCGCCGGCAATCAGCTTGGTATAACAACACGCAACCGCTGGCACGGTCGCTGATATGGAGCGACGTTTTTTGATATAGTTCTATTATTTTAACACCGACCTAACATCAGCGCAATTTAAACTTTTTAATACCTCTGATAAGAAATGTTTTGCAGTACAGCTTTAGTGTACTGACGTTAAAATTCATCTCTTTTTCGAATAATTATACACACTTTATGTCAGAGTACAACTAATTTTAATTGCTGACAAAAGAAAATCATTCCATATGTGGCCTACGTTTAACCATAGTTGAGCTAAATTCTTATACCTTGCTCCAGCGACTATCTTCATCCCTATGCATTTGTATACAAAAAGAGTCTGCAACCCATTTTCGGGTCGCAGACTCTTTGCACTATTTGACTACTATATTGCATAATTTTGATACTTGAGTTCAAAGTTTATTTTCACTATTCTGTCCGATTCCGGTTCAATTCGGCTTATGCCGTCACAACTTGACCGGATTCAGCCACTGCGGCTTCTTTTTTGCGACGTCTGCCGTTCCAAAGGAAGAAAGCCAAGGTCAGCAGCACAGATATACCTGCATAGATTGACAGAATGCCGACCTGATGCCACATTACATCGAAATTGCCACTGGATACAACCGCTTTGAAGCCCATGATGCTGTGCGTCATTGGCAGCCAAGGGCTAAATGCCTGAAGCCATGACGGAATCAGCTCTACCGGGAAGGTTCCCGCACTTGCTGCAAGTTGGAAGACCAATAACAGGATGACAACATAACGTCCTGGCAAGTCAAGCCAAGTTACAAGAGCCTGAACAATAAACATAAAGGTTAGTCCCGTAAAGATCGTGAATAGATAGAACAGCGGTACGCTGTGTGTTTCCAGTCCAAGACCATACAGCATGAAGCTTGCCACGATTACGGATTGGATAATGCTCACAAAGCCGAATACGAGTGTACGGCTGACAAAACGATTCCAACCCGTGGCGCCCGGTACGGAAGTTTCCCGCATTTTCAAAACAATCGTTGAAATCAGTGATCCAACAAACAAACCGATGGACAGGAAGAACGGCGTCAACCCTGTACCGTAATTGCTTACGTTCTCTGTTGTGTTCTCGGCTGTATTCACCGGTTCAGCGAACATATTCACCACATCGTCCGTTTTCTTGACTTCTGACGTTTTCTGAGCTGCATCGTTCAGCTTGGTAGCCAGTTCGCTTGAGCCGTCTTTCAGCTCAGTTAAACCATCTGCCAGCTTGCCTGCACCGTCACCGAGTTGTTTGGAGCCGTCCGTTAGTGAACTCACGCCACCGCTCAGTTTACCTACACCCGTTTGCAGAGCTGTGGTTCCCGAACCCAATTGCTTGGCTCCATCTGCCAGCAATGTACCGCCATTTGCAGCCTCGCCCAGCTTGCCGCTAAACTGCTTCAGACCATCGGAGAGCTTTGCTCCGCCTTGGCTAAGCTGTCCAGCGCCCGCCAGCAATTGCTGCTGACCATCCACCAACTGTTTCGCACCTGCCAGAAGCTGCTCTTGGCCTCCATGCAGCTCGGACGCTCCCGCTGCAAGTTGCTGATTGCCCTGGTGTAATTGATCTGCACCCTGCGCAAGCTTCTGTTCGCTCTCATGCAGTTGCTTACTGCCTTCGGCAACTGCTGCACTGGCTGCCAGCAGCTTCTGTACGTCCTCACTGGCTGCCAGCTCAGGGTTGGATGCTGCAAGCTGCTTCAACCCGTCAGCAACGCCCTGAGCACCGTCAGCAACCTTGCTGCTGCCGTCTACTGCCGATTGCAGGCCAGTGGCCAAAGTGCCGCTGCCTTGCACTGCACTTTGCAGACCCTCGGACAGCTTCGCACTGCCCTGCTCAGACGATTGCAGACCTGCTTGCAGCTTGCCTGCTCCGTCTACGGAAGACTTCAGTCCAGTTTCCAGCTTGGCACTGCCGTCCTTCAACTGATCTGCACCGCTCTGAAGCTGGCTTGTTGCGGCTGTTTGAAGCTGCTGCAAACCGGATACCAGATTCGATGTACCACTTTCAAGTTTGGTAGCACCCGTGTGCAGTGCATTGACACCATCACTTAATGGAGACAAGCCATCCTGAAGTTCCAATGTACCGGACGCCAGCTTCGCCAGATTATCCTTGAGCTTCACCGCCCCGTCATCCAGCTTGCCTGCGCCCGTATTCAAGTCTCCTGCGCCATCGCCAGCTTCAGCCAATCCATCCGATACTTCGGAGAACTTGTCGAGCAGGGTCTCCGCATAGGATTCCGTCACTTTGGCCGAAACCTTAGCTTTCAGATCCTTAATGGCCGTCTTGCCAATCTGCGCACCCACGAAGCTGTAATTACCATTCGGTTCGTAGATCAGATCAGCCGGCTGTGGCTTATCATCAAGCAACGTGGTTGCCTGGGATGAAAAGTTTTCCGGGATCGTGATTTGCATATAATACTTGTCGTTTTCCATGCCTTCTTTGGCTTGGCTGGCACTGACAAAGTCCCATTTAAAATCTGCATTCTTCTTCAGTTCATCCACGAGGTCACTACCGACATGTAGTGATTTGCCTTCCAGCTCTGCACCTTTATCAAGGTTAACAACCGCGACCGGCATTTCATCGACATGACCATATGGGTCCCAGTAGGCCGCCAAATAGATACCACTATATAGAATCGGAATAAACAAAATTGCAATAACGGGGATCAACACCTTCGGGTTTCTCACGGCCGATCCCACATCCTTGAAAAACACGGATAAAGATTTCATGTCATTTTCTCCCCTTGTTCTCTCTGCTTTCCAAGCAGAATAACCATAATGAAATTAATTGATGTGTTCCGGAAAATTACCGAAACACGAAGTGACCACTTTCCTCAAACGGTCACTTTAGAGCAAAAAAACAAACCTGTCTCTCGACAAGCCTCACTGCCTGCAATACGCAAGACTAACCCATATTATAGTAGAATAAATTCGGGCTACGTTGCAGCAGCAATTCCTTCCATTAAGAAAAGGCGAAAGTAATTCTTGATTTCCTCTTTGCTCAGCGGCTCGTGTTGCTTGCTCCAGTCTGAGGTGAGGGCAATGTACAAACGAATCATCATAAAGGCTACTACCTGTGGATCACAATCCCGAATCTCTCCGTTGTCTCTTGCCTTCTCAAGCTCCCGTGCCAGAAAATCGGAGATGACTTTCTCCACTTTCTCCAAACCTTCCTTAGCCTGAAGAGTTCCAAAATCCTTAAGCTCCTGGGACAATTTAACCAGCAAATCGTGATCACGGCGAAACTCCAGCAATGAATCAAGCACACGAAACAGATTATCAAAAAAAGCACTTTCCTGATGAACTTCACGATGAGCAATGTTTTTCATTTCCTGGATTACTTCCACCAAAATCTGATCAAACAATTGTTCCTTATTCGTAAAGAACGTGTAGATCGTTCCCTTGCCAACATTCGCAATCTTCGCTACCTGATCCATCGTGGTTGCCTTGTATCCAAACATGGCAAAAGACTGCGCGGCTGCATGAATGACCTGCTGTCTCCTGTCAATCGGAGCCATCATATCCCTCCTCGTTTTCATTGATCGTCCTCTTTAAATGACCAAAAATACAATTCGGTCATTCGGTCAAAACCAACATTACCACTCTCATCATCAGATTGCAACCCTAACATTAAAAATTTGTGTTAATTTTTTTTAACCGAAATGCAGTGGAAACTGCTTCTATCGTCGTCTATAGTGTATGATGACTCCAATAACACGGATAAAGACGAAGTTTCGATGTATCAGAACATTAACTATAGTGTAAATATGTAACGAATGAACATGATTTTCCGCTTCGCTGTATATTCATGTAGTAATGCAACGTGCGGTATGACTATGAATGTTAAATTTAAATTGATGAATAAAGGTGAACTCATGCGAAAACCAAGAGTGCTCTTGTTATCCGAAGGTTTCGGCACCGGTCACACCCAGGCCGCCCACGCGCTCGCAAGCGGCATTAAGAAAGTCAGTCCACATGTGCATAGCCGGGTCATTGAGCTGGGCAAATTTTTAAATCCAACCATGGCTCCGCTTATTCTGTCCGCATACCGCAAGACACTAACCGTTCAGCCCAAGCTGGTCAGTCTGCTGTACCGGACGCAATACAACAAATCACTAAACGGATTTACCAAACTAGCCTTGCACCGGATTTTCTATACACAGACGGCTCAAGTCGTATCCCAATTGAAACCCGATGCCGTGATCTGCACCCATCCATTTCCGAATGCGGTCATCTCACGACTGAAACGTCAGGGACTTAATATTCCACTATATACACTCGTCACAGACTACGATGTGCATGCAACGTGGATTAATCCCGAGGTCAACAAATATTTAGTATCCACGCCACAGGTAAAGGCTCTGCTTGAAATCAGGGGTGTTGAGCCTTCACGCATTCAAATCACAGGCATTCCTGTGCATCCTGATTTCTGGGAAGCCGGAGACAAAGTGAGCCTCAGACAGGAAATGGGGCTTCAGAACATGCCTACAGCTCTGCTGATGGGTGGCGGATGGGGACTTTCTTTTGATGAAGAGCATATGAAAGCCCTCACGTCATGGGCGGATCGGGTGCAGCTGCTGTTCTGTCTGGGAAGCAATGAGAAAATGATTGCCAAGCTGAAGGAGATGTCCTGCTTCCAGCATCCAAATATACGCATTCTAGGGTATACCCGCGAGGTCAGCAAACTGATGGACGTATCGGATGTGCTCATCACGAAGCCAGGTGGCATGACTTGTACGGAAGCATTGGCTAAAGGCCTGCCGATGTTATTCGTACCTCCATTGCCGGGACAGGAAGAAGAGAACTGTGAATATTTTGTACAAGCCGGATACGGGCAGGTCATTCACTCTGCTGACGTTATTGCGGATCGCTTCAGACATTTGTGTGAGCAGGTCTACGCACCGCATCAAGCTGAAAGCCAGCTGAAATCAGTTCACAATCCAGGTAACAGAAACACCTATGATCCAACGTGTTGTGCCCAGGCTGTCCATGATTTATTGTTCCCGGCTACAGCGGAAGTCACATCGGCACCCAAGGAGCGCTTCACAGCCGGAATTGGGGCAACTTCGCTGTCAGGTACCCGAATCCCATTCTAGCAGCTCTATGACCCCTTCTAGTCGTTCTACGAAGGCGTTTCATCTCTTAAAGACATGCACAAAGAAGGTTCCCCTCCATTGATCCGGAAGGGAACCTTCTTTTATTTCGTTCATATCTCCGTATGATTTGCTGCAAAAAAGGGTAATTTAAATAACAACCCCTCATGTCCAAATAAATTAAAAACGAAGAAATAAAACTGCATTTACAGAGCTTTTCAAGGTCTATGTATCAAATACATAGTTAACTACCCTGCCTGTTTGCAGAATTTACAGGTCAATTACTTGTAAAAAGTATGATGCCCGATCGTTTTTACTTTTTTCTGGGAGCGAGCCACTGTGAGATCGTCCGCAAGCGTCAATGACAAGAAATAATACGTATCATCGGCGACTTCCTTTTTCCCATTCAACGCTGCATTAACTGCCTTGATACTGTCCTCATTGGGAGTAACACGTTTCAAGCGCCCGTTCGCTACAGGACTGAATTGAGATTTCTGGTAGATTACTTTGTAAATGGTATCGGGAAAATTGGCTGACCGCAGCCGGTTTAAGACAACATTGGCTACTGCCACTTTGCCTTCGTACGGTTCACCTTCCGCCTCTGCCATGACGATTTTTTGCAGCAGAAGCAGCTCTTTATCGGACACACTGTATGACCAGGTTGCAAGTTTCGAGTCTTCCTGGTTCAGAAGTTTGGTCCGCGTAAAGTAAAGTTTTTGGGGGGGAGTCGTAATTGCAGCTACCGCTTTGGCACGCTCTACTTTCGCCAATTTGAGAGCAGCCTCTTTCTTTGCTTTGGCCGCTGCTGCAGCTCGGGCCGCATGTTTAGCCTTGGCTTCTTTCTGTTGCTGCTCTTCTTGAGCAGTCGTGAGCCAGTTCTTGGCCGGAAGCGAATTGGTCCAGTTATCAGCCTGGATAGACGCCTCAGTAGACAGACTTGTCCCGTCTTCCATCATCCGCCTGTCTCCGCTAAAAGAATTTTCGCTATTTTCCGCAGAAGCCGCAAGTTCGGTCATCTGTTTGCTATCACTTGCCTCATTCCATTTTCCAGTCGCCTGGACGACATTAGCCCCCACTATACATACAAGCAGCACAGATAACATCGGTGCCACCCAACGATTCTTGCTTATAATATCCATTCGAAGATTCCTCCTGTCGAAACAATTCCCTAAACTTAGTAACCACAAAAAAAGAATTTGAATAACGATGGCTAATATTACATAGGGAATAACGTAATGTCAATGTGATTTTATGTCATATCAATGAGTTTCAGGAAAAAGAAAACGTATCCACGACCTCATACATCGGCGCCTGACCTGGCTGTGTCACATAAAGCACAAAATCTTGCACCATCCAAGAATTAACACCCAAAAAGTGCCCTGGAAGCACTTCAAATATTCCTTTATCCTCATTTCCTGGGTCCCCACCCAGAAATTTACGCGCGATCGTAATATGAGGAGAATAAGGTCTTAATTCAGGTTCGAATCCAAGGGAGAAAGTTGCATCCACGATCCGTTTTTGCAAAAGATGCAGTTGGTCGATCTCTCCTTCAACACCTTTCCACAGCACCTTTGGTGTCTCTTCCAAACCGAACGTTCCCCATCCGGATAATTGCAGTTCAAAAGGCTGGAATCCGGACGCTGCCGAGCGCAGCACTTTCCGAAGTTGGCCAATGTCACTAACAAGGGTATCTCCCAGAAATTGCAATGTAATATGATAATCCCGGTAGTCCGTCCATTTGCGAAAATCAAACTTTCCTTGCACCTGTTCCGCAGACATCCGAAGTGAATTCTGAATATGTGCCGGCACTCGAAGTGCAGTAAATAATCGTTCCCGTCGGGATGGAAGATCCGTATGTGAATGTGAATAGTTATTCATGGTATACACCTCTTCTAAAGTTCGCTTTATTATTTCACAGTCGCCTCTATGGTTTCAAGCTGGTTAAGTATAGAGTGACACAATTTTTGGGATTTGCACATGAGGCTGTATTCCTGCCTTTTACGCACATCACCTTCTTTTCTGCTACACTAAAGCCACAACATATTTCCATTCAGGAGGCCACTAACTATGGGTAAAATTGTATGTTTTCCATCCTTGTCGACAAAGCAGCAGCAACGCATTCTGGATGCAGCACCAGGTTATACACTTACGGTTGGCAAAGCCAGGGAGATTGATACATCGGAGTTAAAAGAAGCCGAAATCATCGTAGGCTGGTCTCCTCTGGTAACCGAGCATGCACTGAAAGAAAACAGTCTTCTGAAATGGGTTCAGGTCTGGTCAGCAGGTGTGGATAACCTACCTTTCTCAGATTTGGAACAAAAAAGTATATTTGTAACCAGTGCTAATGGCGTACACGCTATTCCCATTACTGAAATCATTCTGGGCATGATGTTGTCCCACAGCCGCTGGCTCAGACAAGCGATGCTGCACCAGCAGCA
The DNA here is from genome assembly GCF_037969855.1 of Paenibacillus sp. FSL W7-1088. Lineage (NCBI taxonomy): Bacteria > Bacillati > Bacillota > Bacilli > Caryophanales > Paenibacillaceae > Paenibacillus > Paenibacillus sp. FSL W7-1088. The sequence goes on along the minus strand of NZ_CP150216.1, from coordinate 1,506,645 downwards.
GGCGGAGTGGAAATCACCAGGCAAACCACTGCCAGAATTGCATGGCAAAACTGCGGTTATCGTCGGCGTCGGAGAGATCGGATCAGAAACAGCGCGCATTCTCAAGGCACTGGGCATGAAGGTCATTGGGGTTCGGCGCTCCGGAAAAGACGTTCCGAATGTAGACCAAATGTACAATATGTCCGGCCTTCATGAAGCACTGGGGCAAGGCGATTACATCATCAATATTTTGCCACTCACAGATGAAACCCATCATATCTATAATCAGACTGCATTTGAGCACTTCAAATCCGGTTCCTGTTTCGTCAATGTCGGACGTGGTCCAAGCGTGAATACGGAAGCTCTGCTGGGTGCACTGGACAGTGGGCAGGTTGCCTTTGCTGCACTTGACGTATTCGAGGAGGAGCCGCTCCCTGCCAATCATCCGCTGTGGGGTAAAGACAATGTCCTGATTACGCCGCACATTGCAGGCAGTACAGAGCAATACACCGAACGGGCGCTTGATATTTTTGTTCAAAACCTGGAAGCGTATATTGCTGGACAAACCCTCCCGCTCAATCTGGTGAATTATAGTCATAAATACTAAAAACGCTAAATTCTCCTATGTGAAATTGTACAAATCCATGTAAGGTAGTTTCCCTACAAAAATCAAAAACCTCGGTACCGGAAAATGAATTTTTTCCGGTACCGAGGTTTTTTCTGTTATTTTCAGTTCAACCGTTCTATGTGCAGAGCCAAATGTGACGTATAAACGTGCCTTTGCTCACCGTTCGATACTGATCAATGTTCCATCCGGCATCCAGAATGTGCCCCGCTACCCATTCGGTGGAAACGATCACTGCTCGTCCTGCAAGTCTCTTCAAACTCGTCAACATAGCAAGTTGCTCCTCATCCGGAAGAATAGAACAGAGATTATATGGCATGTCCAGAATGGCTGCATCGTAGAAACCTTCCAAATCATTCATATCCCCGAGGGTAATTCTGGCTGGATCATACCCATAATGAGGAAGATTAATGCGTGCACCCTGTACTGCCAAAGGGTTCAAATCATTACCTCTTGCCTCAATCCCCATCGACAACGCCTCAATTACAACGGTTCCCATTCCGCAGCACGGATCGAGCAACTGATGTCCCTCCACTTGCGGAATAGCAATATTGACCAACGCTCTGGCTAACGTAACACCAAGGCCCGTAGAGTAATTTTGCGGCTTGTGATGATGGGTTTGCCACGAGCGATCAGCCTCAGTCCATTGACCGAAGAGCCATTTTCCATTCACCTGCATTAGTCCAAAAGTCACGTCAGGCTGTTTCATCATAGCTTTGCCTTGAATGCACATGCCCAGCTCTTTTTCCAGCAGACGGGAATGTGCATAATCCGGCATGTCATCGCCCTCTTTCAAGCAGACAACCTTGAACGTTTCACCAGATGACAGGGCGACTTGTGAAGCAGCAGGTTTCAGACCTGCTACTGTATCCGCTTCGGCCATCACATCCAGTCTGCCCCGGACAAATGGACTTCTACCTGGTGGAATGCAAATATTGGAGCGTACATAAGCGTGATATCCTGAACCAATATCTGTTCCAGGAACGAGCATCGTTTCCAATTCCAATTCACATAGGGCACGTTCATTCTCATGACAAGCGAAGGTATATACGTAACTTCCGACAACTGAATCTTTGCTGTTTGTAGAGCTCAATATGGTAGCCGTCCTTCATGTTTCTTCTATTATAAGAAGAGGTTTTATATTTTTAATTTTTCAATGGAAGAAAGAAGATCTTCGGACAGGTCTTTCAGGGTTTGAATATTGCCGCTAATCGTTTCCATTGAACTCACCTGTTCCTCAGCCGACGCTGACACTTCCTCTACACTCGCCGCGGATTCTTCTGATACTGCCGAGATTTGTTGACTGAAATCATTCATCCGTCCGCTCGCTTCCTGCATACCTTCCAGACCATCTGTCATTGTACCAATGACTTGAACCATACCCTCTACCGACTCACTAATGGTACGGAACAGATTGCCGGAATTACGTACTTGCTGCTGCCCTCGTTCTGTTTCCAGTACACCTGTTCGCAATTCCTCAACAACACCCTGAGAATCCTTCTGGATGTCCTCCGTGATGACGGTAATCTCCTCTACAGAAGTTCGAACGGCTTCGGACAATTTCCGCACTTCTGCTGCAACAACTGCAAATCCGCGTCCACTCTCTCCTGCACGAGCAGCTTCGATGGAAGCATTCAATGCAAGCAGGTTGGTCTGTCGCGCAATGTCATGAATGACTTGAACCAACTGCGATATATTTTCGTTTTTGCGGTCCAGCTGTTCCATCTTGTTCATGGAAGACGAAACTACACCAGCAATCTGCTGCATCTGGTTTACGGATTGCTCCATGGATTCGCGACCGGTCAGTCCTTGTTTCAAAATGAGATCTGACATCAGTCTAAGCTGATTCCCCTGTTCGGAATGTTGCTGGATATGTGCGTTCAATCCTTCAACAGTACGGGCAGATTCAACAGCCGTTTCCGCTTGACTCTCTGCCGCTTTTGCCGACTCTTCCATCGTTATGGCAATCTGTCGACTGCCGATCTTAACCTCTTCAGAGGAAATGGCCAGTTCGCTGCTTTGGCGGTTGACGGCTTCAGCGATTCGTCTGACATTCAATACCATCGAGGTCAGATTACCTTTCATGTCATTCACGGCTTTGGCAAGAACACCCACTTCGTCTTCATGTTTGGTATGTATGTCCTGGACATTCAATTGACCTTCCGCAATCAGTTTCACGGCACTGATCACCCGAAGCAGCGGTTTAACGACTTGTGAACGAATAATGGGAATACTGACGGCTGTAATCACAATCATAATCAGGACACCCACAAAAATGATCATCCTGCCATCTTGTACGGATCGAATGGTCTGCGCGGCAGAGATATTGGACTGCTCCTGATTGTACTGCACCAGATAATCGAGATGAACTTGCATGGAATCAAAGGAAGCTGCCCCTTTTTCGGATACTTCCTTGGCCAACTGTTCCTGGCCTTCATCACTCAGCTTGATGGATTGCGTGTTAATCTTGAGGTACGCTTCCCACTTCATCTTCAGTGCGTCCCAATGTTCCTTTTCTTCCGTAGACTTATCCTGTTGATCATACATTTTAATAGCCTGAGCTGTTTCGCGAATGTATTTAGTACGTTCTTCAGCCAGGTTTGCTTTCTCACTTGCCTGGGCATCATAATGGCGATAACTCAATGACAGAATATGTTCTGTCGTATAGTTCAATCGGTTAATCTGCTGGAGTGATGGTATCCAATTATTGGTGATATCATTCGTGTTATTTTCCATTGAATTCATTCGTGTAATAATCGTGACACTCAGAAGAATTAAACAGAGGATTAATAAATAGAACGCAATGCTGATACGCAGACCGATACTCTTGATCCTGAATCTGCTAAACATGTGATTTCCCCCTTGTGCCCATCTTCGGCCACTTCCGTATTTTAGGTGCTTTTGTCGTTGTTTTACCCTTCTTTTGGCATCTTGCAAAATACTCTTTTCTATATTATATCTATAGGAAAAGAGACGTAAAGTATTATAACATTCTTTTGTTTTAGTCATGCTTTATTTTGTAAAATCTTGTGATTATTTCACACCATCTGTTGAACGGAATCGAATAATGTAAAATTATGACCTAAATGAAGCAAAAAAGAGCTGCAGCATACGGCAAATATCCGATCTGCAACTCTTACGATTTGAATCCATGCAGATGGCAGGTATGGACCCGCCATTCTTTGTATCACAACGGCTAACAGTCGTCCTCTCATGCGTTCATCAGTAACTTATAAGAGGCCAACCTTCGTTCGTAATCCGGTCCAGCTGTCACCACAAGTAGCCGATCCGTATCTAGCCTTTGGCACACCTGTTGCAACTGATCCCAGACCTGTGCAGGTGTACCGGCATAATGCCGCTGTACTCCATTCTCAGTGGCATCAGTGGTCCCGTTGTTATTGCTTGAACTTGTGCTGATGTTGTCAGCCTGCGTAGAAATCTCTTTCCCAACGGCTCTGCGTCTTTCCGCCATTTCGCGGCTCCAGGACAACGCCTCTTCCTGCGTCTCCGCACACAGTACACTGACAGCAACCATAACCTCCGGCTCTTTCCTATTGGCGCTGGGGATAAACCCCTCCCGATAACGCCGCACAGCCTCGGTACCATCCGTATCACTCATAAATTGTCCGAATACATACCCCATACCGAAGCGGGCAGCAAACTCAGCGCTCTTTACATTGGTCCCCAGCATCCATAAGGATAATGGAAGCTCCGGAATCGGGCGGGCCGTCACCGGATGTTCTTCATAGGTATAGCGGTCTTCCAGCAGTTCGGTTAGTGCAGTGAGCGACTCAGGCAACTTGGACACATGTTGCAAGTAATTGCCACTCAAGGCCATCGTTGCATGAGGACCGCCCCCAGGAGCACGTCCCAAGCCTAACTCAATGCGCCCCGGGTAGAGCGCCGCCAATAGTCGAAATGACTCGGCTACCTTAAGCGGGCTATAATGTGGTAACAGCACAGCACCAGAGCCAAGCTGGATCGTGTTCGTTCGCGCGCCAATATGGGCAAGCAACACTTCAGGTGATGCTGATGCAAGTTCGTCCATATCATGGTGCTCAGACGTCCAGTACCTTGAATAGCCCCATACTTCAGCATGCTGCGCAAGTGTAACGGATTGTTGCAGCGCCTGTTCTGCTGTGGCGCCGTTCAACCTTGGAACAAGGTCAAGTACGCCTAGATTGTATTTTCCACTGATATTCGCACCCAAGCGTCTCATCTCCCTTCGTCTTGCTTATCTCTAATCCAGATCGTAGATGGAACCGACCTTAAGACCGTATAGTTCATTGTATATTTTCTCGGCAAAAGCATCCGTCATCCCGGCAATATAATCGATCACCATATGCTCCCAAGTCCAGATCGGATTCGCCTTCGCCTGATCCTTCTCATAGCGTTGCAGCCAGTCGGACGGAATAATGGATTTGGACGTTTCCGGGTCAAGGAAAGCATCCCACAGACGCTTGATCATCCATTCACTGCGCTTTTGCAACCTCTGCACACGCAGGTCACGAATCATGGTCACCCAGGCAAAGCTCTTGAGCACACTCACCGTACGCAGCATATCGAGATCCTCGGCACCTTCACGGACAAACGTCACCTTTTTCCAATCTCCGTTATCAATAACCCCCAGGCTAGCGACAAAAAGACTGACCCAGTAAGCCTTGACCTCACGGCGGGTACGTGAGTAATCATGCTCGCAGAACGGCATCTTTTCATTCCAGATGCGCAGGAACGAAGCGAGAACTTCTTCGACTTTTTTGCCAATCGCTTCCCTTGTCCATCCGTTCCAGAACAGATCCTCCAGCGTCGTAATCTTATCCACAATCAATCGATTGATATGCGGATCTTGCAGGAAATGCTCGTGTACTTCGATTTTGCCTGCTTTGATGCCATCTTCCAGATCATGTGCGGAATACGCAATATCGTCGCAGAGGTCCATCAGCTGTGCTTCAAGCGTCTTTTTGCCAGCAGGAATGTCCCAACGATTGCGAATCTCGCGGATATACTGCCATTCATGATGGTACATGCCTTTCTTGCTCTCCGTGCCGGGATACGGATACTTGTTGATGCCGAGCAGCACCGCATCCGACAGGTTCAGCCCATCGATATCTTCCCGTTTTTCCAGAAACATAATGAGACGGAAGTTATGCGCGTTGCCTTCAAAATGCTCGTACTTCCGCTTGAGCTCTGCACGAATCTCCGCTTCCGGTTGAGGTGATTTGGCCCCGCGATTTTTCTTCATGATTTTCTTGACCTCTGTGTTAATGAGACCATCGAGGATGCCATCCAGCACTTCTTCACCTTTATGCCCAAAAGGCGGGTGACCGAAGTCATGCGCAATCGCGGCACACTCCACCACTTCCGAATCAATAATCAGTCCGGGACTGTCCGCCTGGTTCAATTCTACCTCCGGGTAGCGACGCAGCAAGCTTCTTGCTGCTTCTCGTGCAATCTGCGCCACCTCCAGGGAGTGGGTCAATCGTGTGCGATAATAATCGCCTGTTCCTGCGCCAAATACCTGCGATTTGCCTTGCAGCCGACGAAAGGTCGGTGAATGTATCAGTCTGGAATAGTCGCGCTCATAGGCTGCACGAGCCCCATCCAGTTTCGTTAGTTCAGGGTATTGTCTATGTTCTCTCAGATCGTTCCATTGCATGTTGATCACTCCTAGCCGACTGTCTCTATTTTGAGTGATTATACACATATTCTGCAGTTTCGAAAAGCAAAACCTGTCTGCGATTGTCATCTCTTCTCACATCAACTTGTGATACACAGTCGTCTTCTCTTATTATACCCTGCCAGACTATCATCCGTGCACCTAAATGATAATGATATAAAATGACATTATAATTCACTCAAATTTTGAGGTGTTTTTTGTCAATAGGAGTTGCTGTACTGAATTCTTACATACGCCCCTAAGGGTTTAAGATAATATTCTAGGTGCGAAAGTTGAGTTAATAAGTACAACGTATCCCATTGATTAAATTCTATTCAAAAAAAAGTTCGATAAAGTATCCCTCAAAGAATGAGAAATCTACTTTACCGAACATTTAATTCTAAGTTCCGACATCCTCACATTACTTTTGATGATTGAAATTTTGCGAGATTCAAGTTGTGAAGAAGGGGTGATTTTTTTTCTCTCGCTAGCTGATTGTAACTTATCCCCAAAAACAACCATGTAGTCAAGTACGAAAATTCCGGGACGGATATCATTAAGGATACATAAATTATTAGCAAAGAAATTTTAAGACCATCATTAAAATAACTTTTCTTTAATTTAAACATTGGATATAAGAAAAATATACTAAATAAAATAAATCCAATAATACCACTATTAACCAATAACGTAGAGAAAAAATCAGTTGAGCGAACATATCCAAATCCAACCCCGAACAACTTGTTGAAAAATGGCATATGTGAAAAATATTCCAGATGTTTGAACATAGAAGAGGATCTTTGAATTCCAGAGTGGGAATCAATCTTATTAAATAGTAAGAATTCAAGAACGGAAGCAATCCTTTTATAATTTAGGATAGCTAAAATTGCGGAGAAATATATTAGTATTTGACAATACCTATCTCTTAAATGATAACGCAAAACTCTATACATGAAATAAATTAATATTCCTAAAAATGCGGTTGAAGAGGTCGATAAAATTAATGCTATTAGCATGGGAATGTGGAATAAAGGTTTGCGTAAATGTATTGCGAATATCCAGAGAGGTAATACAGTTAGCGCGAAAGCGCTTGGCTCTCCTGTTAGACTCTTCATCCTGAGTGTATCTATTCCAAAAGCATCAGTTCTCTGACTCATGCTCCCCAATCTAGGATTACCGTTAATATCTAAAGCAAATACTCTGTTACTTAAAAAGTCTCCAGTTGTTCCAAATAGTAAATAATAAAACCATTCGTAAAACCCATAAATAAGAAATATAGAAGTGCCTATGAATATGTACTTATTCCACTCCTTCTTGTAAAAGTACTTAGTGTAAAAGCAAATTATTGAAGCAGCAATAAGATAAATGGATTGAGTAAATAGGCTCGATCTTAAAAAAACATGCCCATTTTCGTTAACTAATATAACATTGTGTACGAAATTGTAGTCATATCCTCCATTCATTTTAAATAAGACAGTTAATTGTGCTAAGGCGTTAAATAACGTTAACACGTAAACAAAAATAATTAAGTCTCTATAAAAATAATTGGTTACCTGTTTAACTTCCATATTGTTTTTGAATTTTAGACTAATAGCAAATAAAAGCACAAAAACAACTGATAACAAGGATAAAAGTAGCCCAGGCGTTGTTCCTGGATTTGAAGGCATTAAAACCCAAGAATTTATAGGTAAAACAATGGCCCATATTTTAAAATAATTATCAAAAGGTTTAGGGGCGGATAATACTTTAATATACTTTCACCTCTCAATATCGCTTTTGATACAAATTGTATCACTGAGGATAGTATGTATCAATACCAAAGAAATTTTTCTGTAAAAATAGTTTTATTCATTTTCAAAAAATTGCATCAGTAAGAACCACTATCCATAACACATGACCTACCTACATAGCCTCACTTTGTTATTATCACGAATTGTAAAATGAGATGCGACAGTTCCTCTATGAAAGTTCATATTCGGACAATTCAAATACATGAAATATCGCTGTTCTCTCCAGTATCATCCGCCTCTTCACTACTTCCGCTGTTTTTATTAACAAATCCTGATGTCTACAGTAAAAAATCCGACAGGAAGGAAATACCCTGTCGGAGTGCAGATGGTGGTTGCAAGGGTTAGGCCGTTGCAGGTTACAGAAAGAACTCTACCGTACCTTAAACCCTTACGTTACGTAAAATGTTGTAACCTAGCTTTCTTGTTACACCGTTATATCACTGCAGTATTGCGGATTTTAAACCATAACCTTGCAGATATCGTTGGTGAACTCAACCGGGTCTTGAATTGGCAGTCCTTCAATCAGCAATGCTTGATGATACAGCAAGCTTGTGTAAAGGCTCAGTTTTTCTTTATCCTGTGCAAATGCGTCTTTCAAGGATTTGAAGACATCGTGATTTACGTTGATCTCCAGCACTTTGTCCGCCTGTACATTTTCACTGTTCGGCATAGCTTTCAGGATTTTCTCCATCTCAATCGTCAGCTCACCTTCGGTGGACAAACATACCGGGTGGCTTCTGAGGCGTTTGGAAGCTTTAACAGCTTTTACTTTGCCGCCGAGCTGTGCTTGCATCGCTTCGAACAACTCTTTGTTGTCGTTGTCCTGTGCGTCCGTCTCTTCTTTATCTGCACTGTCCTCGATGCCCAGGTCACCGCTGGAGATGGATTTGAATTCTTTTTCTTTGTAATTCGTGATCATCTTGATTGCAAACTCATCGATGTCGTCGGTGAAGTACAAGACTTCATAACCTTTATCGAGTACACCCTCGATCTGCGGCAGCTTCTCAATCCGCTCAATGGATTCACCCGATGCGTAGTAAATGTACTTCTGATCTTCCGGCATTCTGGAAACGTATTCGTCCAGGCTCACCAGCTTCTTCTCTTTGGAAGACGAGAACAAGAGCAGATCCTGCAGGGTGTCTTTGTTCACGCCATAGTCGCTGTATACGCCATACTTCAACTGACGGCCAAATGCTTGATAGAATTTCTCGTAATTCTCACGCTCGTCCTTGAGCAAGCTTTGCAGTTGGCTCTTGATCTTGTTTTTGATGTTCTTCGCGATCAGACTGAGCTGACGGTCGTGTTGCAGCATTTCACGGGAAATGTTCAAGGACAGATCTTCCGAATCCACCATACCTTTTACAAATCCGAAGTAATCTGGCAGCAAATCACCGCATTTGTCCATGATCAATACACCGTTAGAGTACAGTTCAAGGCCTTTTTCATACTCTTTTGTATAATAATCAAACGGTGTGTTCTCCGGGATAAACAGGATTGCATTGTATACCACTGCGCCATCCGCGCTGATGTGCAGATGTTTGAGCGGTTTGTCAAAACCGTAGCGTTTTTCCATATAGAAGTTGTTGTAGTCTTCTTCGGTCAATTCGCTTTTATTTTTACGCCAGATCGGCACCATGCTGTTCACGGTTTGCTCTTCTTTGTACTCTTCGAATTCGTTCTCTGTACCCTCTTTTGCACGCTGACCAGTCACATCCATCTTGATCGGGTAGCGAATAAAGTCAGAGTATTTCTTGATGATGGATCTCAGGCGGTATTCTTCCAAAAATTCGTCATACGAATCTTCTTCGGTATTTTGTTTAATCGTCAGGACGATTTCCGTACCCACGGAATCTTTCTCTGCTGGAGAGATCGTGTACCCGTCCGCGCCTTCGGATTCCCATTTCCATGCTTCGTCGCTGCCCAGCGTTTTACTGGTTACCGTCAACTTGTCCGCCACCATAAATGCGGAGTAGAAACCAACCCCGAATTGTCCGATGATGTTGTGTCCGTCTTTGGCTTCATTCTCTTTCTTGAACGCCAGCGAGCCGCTTTTTGCGATAACCCCCAGATTGTTCTCCAGCTCTTCCTGGGTCATCCCGATTCCTGTATCAGTGAGCGTGAGCGTACGGTTCTCTTTGTCGATGGTAAGCTTGATGTAGTAGTCCTCTTTGTTGAAAACTAGTGTGTCGTCCGTCAGTGCTTTGTAATATATTTTGTCAATGGCGTCGCTGGAGTTGGAGATCAGTTCTCTCAAAAAGATTTCTCTTTGGGTGTAAATGGAGTTGATCATCATATCCAGCAAGCGTTTGGATTCAGCCTGGAATTCTTTTTTAGCCATGAATGGGTGTCTCCTTTCAAATTGGGGATAGAATGATTGGGTTAAATATAGAAAGTAAACCTTTGAATACTCCCATGCAGAATGTTACGTTACTAGAAAAGCCTTCAATCGCTTTGATCCCTAGATTTTTTTGATTCACTCTATTCCTCATTTAAAATAAGCGCATGATTTTGTGCGGTCTAGCCGTTCCGGTTACGAATCGTTCTTTGTTATCCCCTAATTTCCTTGATCTCCTTTTAAAAAGGGAGAAATTAGGGGATAAAGGCGAAGCTTCGCTTCTACAGAATCGATTTCGTCCCCTTCACTATTGCCGAACCATTCACCAACTGATTTTAAACATTGAGATTTTAATCAATTGAAAATCTATTGATCATTCTTTCGCGTGCCAGGCTTTATCTGGCTCATTCCACTCTAATGTCCTATTCAAGGTTAATTAAATCCATATTCAAAAACACAATCATTCCATATGTAGTCGTGTAGTAAAAACATCATTTGTTAGCACTCTGATGATCAGAGTGCTAAACCCTTCCTTTTATATAACATATGGGAAAATTGGGTGTCAATACGAAGGCAGTTATTTTAACAAAATCATCGAATAACACTTCAAGTTTTGCACATCTCTAACCATTTTAGCTCAATACATCATGCAACACAAAAGCCGCCTCGAACCAAAGTTCGAACCGGCTTGGAGACAGATTGTAATAAGTATGTTGGAAGAGTAGCTAGTATCACATCGTTCCCCTCTAATGTATTTTGAAGGGTCATCCACCTTGCTGTGTAGCAACAGGCGCACTGGTTGACTAACTTAGGGGCGGTTGATAATGGCAAGCCCACGCTAAGGAACCTCACTGACGTTAATTGGTCCCTTTAAGATGTTTTCATATTCTAACAAATCGTAGACACGCTATTTCTTACCTTTAGTCGACCTTTGGAGACTTTCCGCAGGTTTTTCGTAAAATAGCGTGTTTGAAAGTCGTTAGACTGGGAGATGGGCAGTAAATCGCAGAATAAGGCTTCCTAAGTTCGTTAGATTTGGAACAGAAGTTGGATTACAGCTACAAATTACACTTACATTTAGCGTTGGCGTTCAAGCTGCGTTACAGCAAAAGTTAGAGTTACAGAGGTCGGTTATACATTTAGGTTACGGTTACGGTTACGGTTACGGTTACGGTTACGGTTACGGTTACGGTTACGGTTACGGTTACGGTTGCAGGGTACGGTTGGAGATGCAAACCTCTACTTTTTGGCCATCTTTGGATCAAGGGTATCGCGCAAACCGTCCCCGAGCAAGTTGAAACCAAGCACGGTGAACATGATGGAAAGTCCGGGGAAAATAAGCGTCCACGGCGCTTTTTGCAGAAACTGGCGGGAATCCGACAGCATTTTGCCCCATTCCGGGTCAGGTGGTTGGGCACCCATGCCGAGGAATCCAAGTGCAGCCGCTTCAATAATCGCTGTTCCAATCCCCAGTGTGCCTTGTACGATGAGCGGGGTGAGACTATTGGGCAAGATGTGCCGAAACAGAATTCGCATATTGCCAGCCCCCAGCGTACGCGCTGACGTAATGAATTCCTCCTGTCTCAAGCTAAGTACCCTTGAACGCACCAGTCGTCCGTAGGTCGGGATGTTCACGATCGCTATCGCGAGTAGTGCATTTTGCAAAGACGGGCCGAGAATCGCCACAATGGCGATTGCCAATAGGATAGCAGGGAAAGCGAGCAGGATATCGAACAAACGCGAGATGAGCATATCAGCCCATTTTCCATAATATCCTGCAATCAGACCGAGCAATGCGCCCGCAATAATAGAGCCAATAACAGAAAAGAAACCCACCCACAATGAAATGCGCGCTCCATGCAGCACTCTGGAAAATACGTCACGCCCCAGATCATCGGTACCAAACCAATGCTCTGCCGAAGGGGCCTGCAGACGATCCGTAAGCACCTGCTCTTTGTAATCATACGGGGCAATATACGGGGCAGCAAAGGCCAGCAGGATGAAAAAAACGATAATAATCAAGCCTGCCAGCGCAAGCCGATTTTTCCGAAACGTTCTCCAGGCTTCCCGCCACGGACCCGATGCAGGTGCCGACGCGGCGTCAATGGAAGCTCCGGTATTGGTCGATAATTTGGCCATGCGGCGTCTCCCTTCTGTTCATACTCATTTATAACTAATGCGAGGATCGAATACGGCGTACAGTAAGTCTACAATCAGATTAATCACTACGAAGAAGAAGGCCACAATCAGGATGCCGCTCTGGATCACCGGATAGTCGCGCGAACTAATTGCTTCATATATATAGCGACCGACACCGGGCCAAGCAAAGATCGTTTCCGTCAGCACGGCTCCCCCCAGCAAAGATCCGGTCTGTATGCCGATGACGGTGAGCACGGGAATAAACGCATTTTTCAACGCATGTCCATATACGACGAAAAACGGGCCGAGTCCCTTTGCCTTCGCGGTTCGGATATAGTCCGAACTCATTACTTCGAGCATACTGGAACGCGTCATCCGGGCAATAACCGCCATCGGAATTGTTCCAAGCGCGATACTTGGCAGCAGCAAATGTTTTGTAACCGTCCACAGCTGATCCCAACGTCCGGCAATCATCGTATCCAGAACATACAAGCCCGTAATGGCTTCAATGGGATCACGCGCATTCATTCTGCCGATGGATGGCAACCAGTGCAGTTTGTTCGCAAATAGCCATTGTTCCATCAGCCCAAGCCAAAAGATCGGCATCGATACACCCACCAATGCAATGACCATGCAGCAGTAATCGAACCACGAGTTATGTTTCCACGCACTAACGATCCCTGCATTCACGCCAATAGTGATCGCAAACAGCATACTCGCCATCGTTAATTCAAGGGTCGCTGTCAGATAGGGCACAATTTCCTGGGCAATGGGAACCTTAGTGCGGATGGATGTGCCCAGATCTCCCTTAAACAGATCACCCAGATAAGCGAAATATTGTTGAAACCAGGGTTTGTCCAGTCCGAGCTGGTCACGCAGAGCTTGCTTGGATTGTTCGGTTGCCTTTTGCCCGAGTATGGTCTCGGCCGGATCACCTGGAATGGCGTGGATAATGGAAAAGACGATCAGGGTCATGCCCAGCAGCACGGGCAGTAACACGAGTACACGTTTGACGATGTAACTGTTCACTCCTCATTCACCTGCCTTTAACGTATAAAAAGCGCTGGCAGACATGCATGCTTTAGATCGTTACATCCTGATGTGGGTTCTGCCAAGCATTGCGTATACGCCAGCGCTTTGTAACTATTGAATCCTGATAATACTAAATTCAGCTCGTATATAAGTTATTCAAAGTAGGCATTGGCATAGGATTCCGTGCCCAATGGGGACGGTACGAAATCCTTCAGGTTCGCTTTACCTGCCAGAATAGGCGTGGTGTGCACAAGTGGAATCCATGGAGCATCTTGCTTAATAATCACTTGCGCTTGCTTGTACAGTTCCGCACGTTTGTCCTGATCCGTTTCTTTCTGCGCACTCGTCAGCAACGTATGCAGTTCTTCGTTTACGTAGAAGCTGCGGTTGTTGCCCGGGATTGCATCCTTATCGAGCAGCGTGTACAGGAAGTTATCCGGGTCACCGTTATCACCGGTCCAGCCGAGCATGTATATATCGTCTTTCTCCCCGGCTTTGGCATCATCCAGATACGTTGCCCACTCTGGTGATTCAATGTTGACGGTCACTCCGATTTTCTCAAAATCGGCCTGGATCGCTTCGGCAACCTTCTTGCCGTCAGGCATATACGGCCGGGATACTGGCATGGCATAGAATGTTACCGGATCAGGCAATCCGTCAGGGTAGCCAGCTTCGGCAAGCAACGCTTTTGCTTTTTCCAGATCATAAGCATAGTCCTCAATACTATCGTTGTACCCCCACAGCGTTGGCGGCATCGGGTTCACCGCTGGCTGCGCTTGTCCCGCAAAAAAAGCATCAATAATGCCCTGTTTGTTTACCGCATGGTTGAGGGCTTGTCTTACTTTCACGTTATCAAACGGTTTTTTCTTAAAGTTGAAACCAATGTATGACACGTTAAATGGTGGACGCTCGATTTTTTGCAGCTCACTATTCCCCTCAAGGATGGACAGATCGTCCGGGTTCAAGTCCTCCATGATATCAATCTCGCCGTTTTGCAGCGCATTGAAGCGAGCCGTGTTATCTGGGATGGAGCGCACAATCACTTTGTTCAGCTTCGGCAGTCCCTCTTTCCAATAATTCGGATTCTTCTCCAGGGTGATGGAGTCGTTCCGCTTCCACTCTTTGAATACAAATGGGCCTGTGCCTACGGGCTCGCTCTTGAAATTTTCCTTTTTCTCCTGAATCGCAGTTGGACTTGCAATACCAAATGGCGTCATCGCAATGTTTTGCAGGAAAGGCGCTTGTGGCTGGTTCAGGGTGAACTCGACCGTTGTCTCGTCAATCGCCTTCACTTCCTTAATCACGCGTGCGTCTTCCGGACCAAACATGGAGTCATAGTAGTCGAAGGAATCTCCCTCGAATTTATATTCACTGGCCGGATCACTCCATCGGTTGAAGTTGAACACCACAGCGTCTGCGTTGAAGTCGGTACCATCGTGGAATTTCACGCCGGACTTCAGCTTGAAGTCATACTTGAGTCCATCCGCCGAAATCTCCCAGCTCTCAGCCAGTCCAGGAACAACCTCGGTTCCACCTTCTTTGTAGTCCAGCAATGAGTCGAATACCTGATGGCCAATCTTCAGCGACTCCCCATCCGTCACAATTGCCGGGTCCAGTGCCACGGAATCTCCACCGCGTCCCATAATCATCGTATCCTGTGCTGCCACTTCTGCCGGAGGCTCGCTACCTTCTGCCGGAGCGGGGGAATTGCCTGTACCCTCGTTACTGGTGCTAGAGCAGCCCGATAGAATCAACACTGTGCTCATAGCCATGGCCATGACCCCGGATAACCATTTTTTTCTCATTCGCATACGTACAACACCCTTCCCTGTCTCATAATGTGTGTGATACTGGCGTGAAAAAACTCCAATGATTACAATCGATCGGTTTGGTGCCTTGTATCATATGAAAGGCTTTAGATGCCTTTGATACCTGTGTTGTAAATCTGGATATGTTAAATCATATATATGAAGTGTAAAACGGAATGTAACCGTACACATTTTGTTAGTTTTTTTCGGATGATGTGGCGAGTTATGAATTACCTGTGCTCGTTGCGTAATAATTGAACTTAGGTCAATAAGCAACAGCAGAATGGTATCGACTTGGTGGCGGCTTAATAAGGCTGATTTAGAGAGAAAGGTAGTGTTGTTTGGTATGGAGTTTGGCTAAAGGCTTGGCTTAGGGTTTGACTACGCGTTAAACGTCATGGCTAAAATGTAATTGGCAACGTCTAATGATGACGATTAGCCGGAACAGAAATTTGGTAAACAGGACATTTAAGTGGTTTCTCAAGCAGGTTGGATTGAATTGTTTCAATACGTTGTGAGATTGATCTAGAGATGTTGGATTTTACAACAGGGAGACATTACAATAACTTTTCATGTTAAAGTCTTGTCATGATGAGGAGGATTGTGTAAATAAACAGTGGTGAAAATCGATTTCGTGTAACTTACTTTACATCACATTCATCAATTAGACAAGAGATTTACGGACATAAGTCTTCAACTTTATTATATATGTTAATATCATTTACATAAAACACAAAAAAGGAACACCATTCGACAAAATGCGTCGTGTGTCCCTTGTTGTGTTCTCTCTTTTAAAACTAGGTCTAACTTATATTTTAAGTTATGTCAGCTTATTTTTTGAATAAACCTCTGCGGTACATGACCGTGATAAAACGGTAAAAATCATAACTCGCCCCACTATCGATGCTGAACAGCGGATTTTTGGTGTCATATGCCAGCGCTGCGTCCACGGCAGCTTTTGCCCAGACTGGAACTTCCATCTGCTGGCGCGCCTGCAGTTTATCGACCTGGGATTTCAGCGCATCAAACGCTGCTTTCTCTTCGGCTGTCATCGGTTCGCCCCCTTTCGGTGGTTCGGTTGGATTCGTGGGATTGGTCGGTTCGGATGGCTCTGGCGGCTTTGGTGTTGCTGTTGCATATCTTGCTCTCAATTCCGCTGCCGATCCTTGGAACTCGTTCACATCCACGTTGCCGCTGATCCCGTTCACCTTGCCCGAATCCGTATACTGCCAGAACGTCCAACGTTTCCATGCCGGCTGGTCATCCGGTACACGTGTGTTGCTGTAACGTGCAATCCATAGATCGTATGAGCTGAGTGATGTGTCAAAATTCCCGGCAAATGAATTGCCCGTGTATATGATCGGTTTCACACCCGTAAGACGCTGCAATTCCGTTAAAAAAACCTTGGCTACCGTGTTGATCTGCGCTTTGCTCAGGTTGCCGGGGTTGTTCTCGTAATCCATGACGGGTGGAAGTTGCAGTGCCTTGGCGCCTCCTACTTTTTGCAATGTATTGGCATAATGCGCCGCTTCTGCTTTGGCACCATCGGTAGTCGTTGCGCGAAAAAAGTGGTACGTTCCGACCAGCATGCCTGCCGCCAGTGCGCCAGTTACATTGGTTTGAAAATTCGGATCGGTATACGTCTGCCCTTCTGTGGCCTTGATGAACACAAATGTCATACCACTTGCCTTCACTTTGGCCCAGTCAATATTGCCTTGGTAACGGGAGACGTCAATGCCCTGCGTGTTGCCCGAGCTTCTCGTTTGCATGTTTCTCACACCCTTTATGCGGCAAATTGCCGTTTGTATCAGCATTTTGCATCATTCGATTCAAGCGCTCCCGGGTACAAGTATAGACAGATTAGATCATTCTGATCTATACATTGCTGATTGGAAGTCACTCTCTTGATTGATGCAAAATGCTCCTATAGTTAATGCGTGGGGATCTGGAGTTGCTTGTGTGCGTATCCCTGATTGTTGGTGAAAGGTAAGTTTGGATGGCTAGAATGTAGCTACTTTGTGCCATCTCTTGTTTGTGAATCTGTGTCATCTGAATCTGCCTGCGAAAAGGAGTCTTTGGCGTTAGGGGAGAAGTTACCGGGCAGTTCCCCGGTTCCTCCCTTTCCCTTGAGCACTACAATAGCCTGACGAATCACAGGCGGGATCGGTGCGCCCAATTTGCCCCCATTTTCAATTATAGACAACAACTCATTCGCGATATAAAAAAAGGCGACCGCATCCCTGAACAAATGTCCGTCTCCCAGAACACCGTCCACCAGATGAGCCACCGATACCATTGCAAATATAAATACCTTTCGTGCGATGCCGAACATGCCGACATTGCTCTCGAGCTTGCCATTCATCCCCGCCGCCGCGATTCCGGTTAGATAGTCGAGGATGACGAACACAAGCAGTACCCCGAGCACGCCTGACCAGCCTCCGAAGAAGTAGGTTGCTGAGCTGGTTATTAGAGCGAGGAGCCATTTCCATAGGGTGTCCCATCGTTCCATGGTTTCACCTCCTTCTCCTTAGCAGATGGAAATTAAAATTAATTACTACCTTATAATTAGATAAACTTCCAGTGATACTACTCATACGCAAGCCAAACATGCGTACCACTACTATATGCAGGCAATAGAAATGAACCATCTCTGACATACGCTTGATTTCCATCTACTCTATATACTTCTCCTGCAAAAGACGCCTGATAACCATTCACATTAATACTATTGTTGTATAGTACTATATTATAATGGCTATCTAAAAGATATTGTGTAGGATAAGCTATTATAGTAGATGGTATAAAACCCACCCCGGAGGCTTGAATAAATGACCTAAAGTAGTTTGCACCATCTCGATCTGTCAGAAAAAAATTCCTTGTTCCACTAACATTAACCACTCCACTTGCAAACTTCTTCCCCTGGTATATTGATCTTATTCTATTTTGGAGTGTAGCCCATGTATCATTTGTGGATGCACTGCCTCCTTTGGCGTTAATGGCATCCACAACTCTTTGCTTTGCATCAACGCCAGATTGCTTTAGTTCTTTAGCAGTAGTTATCAAATTGCCAGTCTCATCATACATGTAAAAATCACCCGAACGAGATGAAAATAAGCATTTCTGCCCGTCTGTCGAAATAACATCAAATCTGTTTGCTGCAGCACTAATAGATGTTCTTGTACTATCGGTTCGAATAGATGTGCCATTAGGCATATCTATTCGAGGCGCAGTTAGCACTCCTGTAAGCTCACCGCCTGTACGCGGTAAACTCGCATTCTTCGCATTCGTCTCAGCTGCCACCCTCGCATCACTAACCGCCTTCTCCGTTGCTGCCAACGTCTCAGACGTACCATCCGTCTTACTCGACAACTGTACCTTCCCTTTCTGCGTCAAAGACGCATCGGGAATATCCATCTTGCTCACTGCTTCACGAAGCGAATCCAACTCCGCCTGCGTCGCAACGCCTGCATCAATCTTTTCAAAAATCCCGTTAATACTCTCCCGGGTTACGTTCTCATTCCCCAAGGGAAGAGGCAATTTTAGTCGATCTGTTTCTTTTGCCATTACGCCCACACCTCCAGTTCATTCCACGTCAGAGACGCGGCGTCCAGTTCATCCCAGGTCATTTGTTTGTTGTCCAGATCGTCCCAGATCAGATAGCGATACTCATATTCCACGGCCATGTGGGCCGGTTTCAATTCATCGATTGCACGTTTGAGATCATCAATATTGGGCGGAATGCCCATCGTATCCACAAAGCTCACCGTAAAGCTCCACGCTTCCGGCTGAAATGTTACATCCACTTTGCCCCCGGCATACGCCTCAGCTACGTTCGCAACCAGTCTACCCGAAAATTTCCCAGCACCCCGCAGTTTGGACTCCACCACGGCACGCCGCTGCTCAACAGGTTTGAGACGATCCGTCTCAATGCCAAGCTCCTGTTCCCAGAAATCTAGGCCCCATGTCGCCGTGCGGACAAAGAACTGATCCAACGTCTCATCCAGCGCCTGATACAGCAGATCCATCTCGGTGCCTTTGGTCTGCATATCAGCCTGCATGACACGCGAAGCCTCATAATACCTTGGCAAATACGAGAACAGCTCCCGCCCTTTCTCACTCGTCAGTCCAACGTGCACAGTAGAAGGAGCACTCATGCTCTGTCCCCTCCCTTCCTTTCACGTCAATGCAAACTGCTTCGCACAAATGCTGCGTTCCCGAGCGGCGCACCGTACGACCCAAGCACTCTTCTTGCCCACCACTTACTTCATTTCCAGCTGAACCGGATGCCGCATAGTCAGAACATTCCCGATGTCCCACATTACCGCTACCTCCATATCTGCGCTTTGCATCCTCCATTACATCTCTACTCATACACATCCACCGTCCCCAGCACGGCCACCTGACTCGCGGTCATCTCGATATTCTGGTCGCTCACATCGTTCACGGTCAGCTCCGAATAATCGATAATCGGTGGAATGTCGAGCAGGATTGCGGCAATTCGAGTGTAGCGCACAAGCGGATCGGCAAAAGCCAACTGTTTCAGATACGCAGTCACCCCGCGTTCGATCAATGTTCGTACATCTGCCAGCGTCGCATCGCTTGCCAGCGTCAGCTTCACCTGAATGTTCATTGGCACTTCTTCTGCTGGCATGACAGTCACCACCGGGCCAGCTGGTGCAACGCCTTCACCCTGTCCATCCTGCGTTGGGTCCACATATTTCTGCACCGCCGCCACCAGATCGCTACCCGCCGCACGTTTGTCTGTGTCGAGCAGATACAGTCCCACCGTGCCCGGTCCCTGCCATAACGGAATAACCCTTGTTGCACCAACCCCTGGGACCTCACTGGCCCATTGCACATATTGCGATTTGTTGCCGCTTGTCCCCTGATTGCGGACTTTGGCATAAAAGCGTTCCAGCAGCGCCGTATCTGCCTCAATATCCGCACCGCCTTTAATGACCTCAACATTTGTTACAGAGGTCACGCCACTTACAGGTGTAGACAGCACAGTTACCGTGCCCGCAGGCACATTACTCTCTTTTCCGGCAACAAGCGCTCGCACGCCTACCATCCCGGAACCATCCGCATCCAGTTCCAAACGTCCCACCGTCTCATATTCGAGCGAAGCTTCAGCAGATACTTCATCCGCGAGTGTAGCCACAATCGTACCCACAGGAATCACCTTGCCCGGCGTACCCGTGAATTGCACCGAACCTTGTGCCGCTACCGCAGCCCGTCTCGTAAGACCATGCTCTCCCGCCCGCAGATCCAGCTCTTCCGAACGAAAATTCGGATCACTGCTCGCCGCAGTACTCGCAAAGCCGCGCCGCAGCAGTTCCTGGGCCCACAAAGCCGCCTCAGACAGCATAAACGCTACCGGGGCCTCCGCATCCCACAAAAACGAACCCTCCGACTTATCCAGATCCGCGGGCAGACGATCCAGCATACGCTGCATAATCTGTTCCTCCGTCTGGTCCTCCAAATAACGTGGAATCTCAGCCATCCCGTCAGATCACCTCACTTTCCAAAATAAACATCTCTTCCTGCACACTCGCCACACGACACGAGAACATGCACTGCTCCCGATTCCAATCAAACGTAAACTGGTCCACCGAATCTGTGCGTGGATCAGCCAGCAGCGTCTCCGTAACCATCCGGGTGATCTCACTTTCCATCACACCCCGACTGTCCCCCTGACCCACCAACTCATCCAGCTCCGATCCATAGTTTCGGGAGTAGATCACATGTCTGTACCGCGGCGTTTTCACGGCCTTAATGCACCATTGCACCCAGGCTTCATGCGCACCCGCCGCAGCAACTTTGCCACTTGGAGTCAGCACAAAATCCCCCGCATCGTAATCGAATCGCCAGCTCCGTCCAAACCGCACCTCTTCCGAAGCCGCCCCCGACAGATCCTCCTCATCTACCCATACCACACCCGTTTGTGGGAACAAACTAGGCATTCGCACTCACCACCTTACACAGCACCACAATGTCGTTACCGCCATTCACCCGCATCGCCAGCACACGGTCACCGGCTTTCAAGCCTTTCCTCAGAGACCACACCGCTTCTTCCACTTCCCCTTTTTGCAAAAGAAACCGTCCCGTGCCCGTCGTTCCGCCGTTTGCCACGTCAGGTATACCGGAAATCGCGCCAGCAGCCTCGCGCTCCGGCAGTCCAAGCGTGCCCGATAACTCGGCCACGAGATAATCCTGCACTTCGTGCTTGAAATCATCCAGCTTCACACCGGATGAAGTCATCGTACCCAACACCGCGCCAAGGCCACTCACAGCCTGACGGGTTTGCGTACTCATTGCACCCCGCATGACCTCGGCAAAATGCCCATACGGATCATCTTTATTCAAGGTAAACCCTCCTTTTCACCAGCTCGGCTGTCCCCAGTTCCAATGTCATTGTTCCAGGTCCAGCGGACAGATCACGGCTAACCGACATGACAATCAGTTTCAACCCTTTGAGCAGCACCGCGTCTCCGGCACGAATCGTATTCACATCTGGTGCAGATACGGTAAAGGTCTCCTGAATACCCGTCAACTTGCTTTTCGCCAGCTTCTTGGCGGCAGTCGCCGTTTTGACCTGATCTTCCTCGATCAGCTTCTGCAGCGTGCCCAGCTCGGCTACACTAGCCTGCTCAATCGCGAGCACTTTGGAAGGAACCTCTTTGCCGCTGCTGGACTCCGAGGCTGCCATCACTTTAACTTTGGTGACCGCACCTTCGAGCGTACGCATCTGGGTCAGATCAATCAGTCGATCCAGCTCGTGCACCTTCGCATTACTGCCAACCTTGAATAACTCCAACCCGCCGGGCGTCATCCGCGGATGATACATATCCCCACCGGATTTCACCGTTTCCTTCAGATCGGCAAACATCATCGAAAAAATCGTCTGCGACCGATACACCGCTTTGCTCAGCTTCGTTTTGGTGTCCGGCAGCTCGGCGTATGGAATTTTCCATTCCTTGGCGTACGTTTTGAGTCGCTGCGTGGCAGTCTGGTCTTTCGGCAGCAGGAACTCGTCCTCTGATTTTTCCAGATAAATCATCCGGTCGTAGACGGTCAGGGACAGTCGCTTGGTGCCGCTGTTTGAGCTTTCCACTTCCCAGATGACCGCAGGGTGCAGCAAGTGAACCATTGATTTTTCGCCAAAAGGAATCCCGCTGATCCGCACCGCCATACCCGGTGATATCGCAGGCAGACCTGAAGATGCAGACACCGCCAGCCGGATGTTGGCCTGATAGGCAATCTGGTCGAGCGAGTCCTTCAGCGTAATCGTCTCCACTAGTTTTGTGATGTCATATTTGTCGTCGACAATGACCTTGTAGGTCATGGCATCACCAGCTTTTGTCCGGGCTTGATCCGGTTCGGATCACTGCCGATGGTCTTCACATTGAGCTTGTAAATCTCGTTCCACTTGGAACTGCTGCCCAGCTCAAGCTTTGCTATTTTGGACAGGGAATCGCCAGATTTGACGGTGTAAGTCTTGCTGCTCGTTTTCAGATCCGTACGGGAACCGGACTTGCTCGCGGATGTTGCACCGCCAACCTTCTCCACTTTGGAATCCCGCCACGTGCGCAGCGTAATGTCAAAGTAAATATCCCCGCTCTCTCCGCCCCGGAAAGTCGTATTGTGCGAGATCAGATACACGGGCACGTTCACCCCCGTGTTGGTAATGATGAAGCGTAGCGGCTTCTTCGATACCAGAAACGTATTCAGCATATTCATCGCTACACGAGGATCAGGCAAAGGCTCGTACATGCAATAGGACGCATCATATTCTTTAGGAAAAAAAGAAGAGAAGGTGATCTCCTTCACCTTCTCCCCCTGCGCAAAATCAAACTCGCCATACTCCAACATATTAATCGTTTCGTATCCCTTGGATCGGGAGATCGTCAGTTCTTCCGGTTTCACCGGAAATTGAAACTTCGTTTTCCCGTCGATCAGGGTAAATTCCATTTTTACACCTTCCACGTTATCTTCAATAACAGTCATGACAGGCCTCCTTTCTGCTTAGGCCATAATGGTTTTGCGATTTTCCATCGCACGGCGCACTTCGCCTGCAAATCTCATTCCAACCTGATGTGAGATGGCATCGTAGTCGATGGCGTTCTCCCGGACAGTCACCTGCACAGCACCTTGTGGTACGTTTACGGAGATCTGGTTGGTCGTCTCGGTTTTAAAATCCTTCAAGTAACCGGACAGACTACTCATCTGGTCTTCGGATATTTGTACCGTCATGGTGGATGATTTGCCATTGGCATTACCAGCAGTTTGCGCTCCGTTACCTAGACCCATGGCTTGGGACTGCATCACACTTGTTCCCATGAAACCAGCAGATGTAGACTGGCCGACCTTATTGTTCATATATGCTTCCGGACCCGTCATTGTCAGTGCCGGTGGAATATAGGCAGGTGGCATCTGGGGACCTGTTGCTACTTGCAAAGGTGAAGCCACTGTTGTTGCCGATACCGTCTTGTCCTCCTTCTTCGAGCCAAAACCGAAGAAACTGGATATGCCATCGGTGATGTTTTTCGTTTTCTCAGAGATGTAATCCGCTGCACCCGACAATGCGTTACCCACACCCTCGGTAGCGTTGGACATAAATTTTCCAATATCCTTGGATTTGTCCCCGATCCAGCCTCCTGCTGCACTGCCAGCCCAACCGCCGACTGCACCACCAACCCATGTTCCTATGCCAGGCAAAAGAACACTGCCGATAGCGCTGCCAATCGCTGTACCTGCTGTGCCGCCAATCATGGAACCAACCGCTCGGCCCCGCTCCTCAGGAGGTGCGGTTGCGATGTTGGCCACATCAGCGAGCATGCTGATTGGACGAACCAGTTTTCCAGCACCTTTGGCAAGGCCGCCGCCCAATTTACCCAACATGCCATCTCCCGAGAAGAGATTGGACATCGCCATGGGTGAACTGGACATCAAGCCTGATACCGAATTTGACTTTTTGCCGCCACCAATTCTTCGGTTTCTGTCCATTTTTTTAGCTTCCTGAAAGGCACGCTCAGATGTGTCTGTATCAATTCGGGACACAATCGGCGTTGGTGCAGGAGTTGGAGTAGCTGCTCTGGAAGCAAACCTTCCTCCCCCTCGTCCACCAGATACTTTCCGGACAGGCGGTTTGCTTGATGTGTCACTACCTGTTCTTGAACTGTTTCGAGTTTGATTCTTGCCTATCTTACCTTCCGCCACTTCTGTACTCTTACTGGGATTAGAAGCCTTATCCTTTTTAGACTTTCGATCAGACCAAGCTTTCTTTCCCTTCCCAATCAAATCGGTTAAATTATTTGCAATATCCAAACCAGTACTGGTATATTCCAATACTTTTTCCCAGAAGTTTTTATCCTCTTCTTTAGCCACGTTGTTAATCGTGGTATTATGGCTCCCGATCACAACGGACATGGAGGAACTGCTCGCCGGGTTCATTTTCCCCATCGCCACTTCAACCTTCTGCCGAACCTCCACTGATACAGTCCCGGAAGCCTTAACCACCTGGTTCCTAAAGCTGTTCAGTTTCACTAGTGCGCGATCAAGTGCCGGACTAAGTTGGTCATCCAACCCAATCTTGGGCGTAATCCGCAGCCTGCTGATTCGCACAGCCGTGCTATAAACACTCTCCAGCCTACGCCCGGTTGTCCTCAGCTCATTGTTCACCTTGATTAGACTCTGATAGCGAACTCTGCCCAGCCGTTCCGTAGAACGCTGAATCTGATCCAGATACCGGATGGTCGTTCGCATCTCCGCGTTTGATTTGGACAAACCCACAATCATTTCTGCCATTTCTTTCACCTCCTACCTTTTTTGATTATCGATTCATTTGCGAGGTGATCGCTGCCATTTCCTCTTCCGAAAAAGCAATCAACAGCGAACGCTCCCCACGTGGCAAAGACCAGAATTCTCCGGGCCGTAGATGATGACGAACCCACATGTGATACAGGAACGTAGTCATCCCGCCGGAGTGAATCAGTTTTTTAGGTCTTCAATCTCCACACCGAAGCCGGACAGCTCCAGCACCTTGTCGCCAACGGCATCCAGCTCACCCGCGAGTAACATGCGGCGAACCGCTTGTTCCCCACCGGACAGCTTCATGCGGCCTGTGATGCGGTTGTCTCCCCACCCGGACAGTTCCAGGCTGCGTACATTCATTTTCACAGTAGCTTCGGAGATCAACAGTGCGTTAAATGTTTCGGTATCCACCTTTTCTTCGGTGCGGCCTTTGACCGTTTTGCGAATGGTACAGCGTTCACGGATCTGATCCACTTTGGAGGACGTCAATCCACGCAGGGTCAGCAACAGATCCAAACGTTGAATGCGTACATTCTCTTCCGGCAAACGTTCTGCTGCTTCAAACAACTGATCCAAAATTTGTTCTTCGGACATATTTTCATTCATACTCATTGGTTGTGATCTCCTTATTAGCTAAATAGTTTCAATTTAAAATAAAAGCAGCCCTTGTATGGGCTGCTCATTAATAACTCTACAAACAACATCATTATTCAAGAATAATCTGATTATTGGAATAAATAATCGTACCAAAAGTTCCAGGGGACGGAATTTTTTTGATTACTTCTTGTTCTCCTTTAATCGTATTTCCATTCATCAATTTCCTTGCCGGACCAGTAATCGTATTATTTTGAATTGTAATATTATTCATCACATCCGAAGATAACTTCGTTTGCATCGTGATCGCTGGCAAGTAGGAAGATTGGGATGCTGTTGTCATATCCCAATCATGAATTGTATTGTTATAGATCACAATATTGTTGCGGCTGAAAAATAACTTGATTGCTTCCAAATATGAGTAATGAATAGAGTTCCCTTCAATTACCGAGTTAGTTTGAGGGAACAATCCCTCTTTCGAAGGCGTCGTGAAATGAGGATAATAACCAGAATAATTCATCGTATTGTTGTATGCGTGAAAGTTCCCTTCGATGAAGTTCTCTCCGCAATATTCAATAGTGCAGTTGGAGATTTTAACGTCAGCTGCAGTCCCCTGCGGATTGCGAACAAAAATTCCATTTGTAGCATCACCTTGCAGGGTCTGGTTTAACTCCCCTGTTCTTCTGATTTCACATTCCGTAATCTCCATGTTACGCACAGAATCTGCTGCCGAACCCGAATCGGAACCATACGTTTGAATTCCACGATAAGCAGTATCCTCAATGATACAATTGGTAATCTTGATATCACTTGAACTTCGTACCGTAATGGCGGATTGCCCCCAAATTTCATGCATTTCACAATTCTCGATAAATACTGTAGCAGCATTTTGAACATAAACGGCATTACCCTGAACAACAATATTCGTAATGTTTCTACCTATATTTTTAAAATTGCAGTCTGTGATACTAACATTTTGATGACTTTTGTTCTCAAAATAAATAGCCGTTTCCATGATATCTTCAAAGTCACAATGATGAATACTTACATTCATAGTATTATGCAGTTGAATCGCCCGAACTTGCTTTTCACTCCTGAACTTAAGATCGTTGAGATTGATATTGGAGCCTTCAATTTGCAAAGGAGCTTCAAGCATTAGAATTGCTTCATTCCCATAAATATTCTTCGGCTTAGTAATCTTAAGTGTGTATTTAAGCAGATATGTGCCAGAAGGAATCATTACATTTATCTCGTTACTTTGCATCAGCTTATCAAATGCCTTGGTCCAGTCCCATTGGGAAACAGGCAAACTTTTATCGGGTACCAAACTTTCAAAATCTTTAATCGATAACATATCAATCGTCTCCTCGGTAATAAAGATTTATATTCCCATGATGTAGTATGCACTGTTGAGAAAAAGGTAGTTTTTCGGGCCTATAACACAGCAACTAGATACCACATGAAAAAAATGTTTGTACTAAGAGGTTTGCAGAAGCAGGCTCTGAAAAATCTTAATTTGCAACAATCGGGTTCAACAATTCAAATCCTTCAAATGTAAAACTTGTTTCCTCTGGTACTTCCTCACCCGCTGTCCAGTTGGCGAGCTGGATTTTGTCCACCATGCAGCCTTTCAGCAGGACACTCTCATGTCCGTAGGATTCTGGATCGTCCACCTTCGAAATAATCTGGAACTTGGTGAAGCCGCGCTGGATCATGTCCGAAGTGACTTTGTAACCCGTCATCGTACCTGTTCCTTTTTTCGCACCATTCTTGTGAACTTTCCAATCGTTGCCGACCAGATTCAGCTCACGCTTCTCGATTTCTACGCTGGCCTCCAGCTTATTAATATTCGTCTGCCACACACCATCGATATGCAGCTGACCATGGGTACCGAGAATTACTCTTGACGCATCCAACATGACAATTCCTCCTTGGAATGGTTGGCTGATCATTGTTACACGGTATAACTCACGGGCAGAACAATCTTCCGATCACTGTTATCCCCAGATTTTTCTGCCCTCTCCGTTATCGTGTAAAACATCAGCTCGAAAATTTTAGTCAATCTAATAACCGATCTTCTCTTCTACACAACCTTATTGCACGTAAAACGTTCCAAACAACTGCTCCATCACATCCGTCAGCTTCACATTCCATTGCAGAAATACCTGATCTGCCTCTGGCTTGAGAATGGGTGCAGCACCATAATACGCCGGATCGAGAACGACATCGTATCCCTCAGCTTCAATGACATTGCTCTGTGCGAGCAGCGCCAGATAGGCTTTCATCGCACCGATCAGCGCCTGACGGCCCTCTTCCGTATTGTTCACTTTGCCGATATACGTATCTTCAGCAGAGCGCTGCAAATCCGTATTAATTGCATCCATCACACGAATCGAACGGATTTTTTTCCAGGCATTATTCTGTCCTGCAGCAGGGGTCACGAGTGTATTCACTCCGCGAAGCGCCTTCACCTGACGTCCATCATGGAAGAAAATAAATACGCCATTCTGTACCGCCTGCTCCTGTTCTGCACGAGTCCAGCGACGCGTCACGTCATCGAACGGAGAAGGTGCGTATGTGGTGGATTCATTCAAACGTTGTCCGGCAATCAGACCCGCAACATATGCTGACGTTTCCGCCGAGCTGTAGAACGCATCACCCAGACGCACACCCGTACCCACATTGATTACACCCTCATGGTTCAACGTGAGTGAACGTGCCGCCGCCTTCTGTGCTGCTGTAGCAGAGGTGTCATCCGCCGTAGAACCGCCGAATACTGCCATCACGGGTTTACCCTCACTGCGGACACGTTTCACCCATGCTGCAAAGCTCGCCAGCACAGGCGCATCCGCCGCATGATCCAGTGCCAAAACGTCGAATTGCTCACCTTCCAGCGCGCCCTGCACGGCAATATACTCCGCATTGGTCAGTCCATCGTTGCCACTTGCACCACCTTTGAACGCCGCTCCTGCAACGGTTGCAACGATACCTGTACCATCGCCAATCGCCTGAGCGTTAATCCAAATGTTGCTTTCATCCGCATTGATCTCTTTCGCCAGCGATGCTGCCGAAATATCCGCAGTCAGCAGTGCATACAGCATCCGGTTGCCTTCAAACAAGCGCACTTCATGCTTTGTATTATCAATTACTCCCGGCTGAATGGTGACGTAGAAGCCGTTACCTTTATCACCCGGATACTTGGCGTCCAGTTGCAGCACGGCTGCATCACTACTGTCTTTCAGCGTAAGCGTCGCTGCTTTCGCCGTTTCCCCGGCTACCCGATAAGCGAGCAGTTTTTTCGGTCCGCCTAGCAGGGCGAGCTTCAAAGATGTATAAGCTGTCCCGTTATCCAGGGCATGCGCCGAGAAAATACGATCAATTGCAGCTTCACTGCCAATTTCTACAAAAGTACCTACCGGACCCCAGTTGGCCTTTATCGGCACAACAACCGTCCCGCGATTACCAGCCTGAATGGCCGATGACGCTGCCGCCTGAAAATTCATATATAAGCCCGGAAGTACCGGACGATTCGTTTGCTCCCAAGTTCCGCCTGCCATTATCCCTTCACCTTCGCTTTCATAAATTGGTTGATGCGTTCCTTCGCTTCCTCAATGGAAAACGTCACTTGCGCTGCTTCGTACAGCGCACCATGCAGCACCTCTGCCTTAACGGCAAATAGGGCTTCTGCATGATTCATCAGCTCGGCCCGCGTATATTGCGTGGCAGCCTGTTTGTTTTTTTTCACTGAGCTTGCCATAACCATCTCACCTCATTGTTTGACTACTGAATTCGTTGAACCTGATCTTTGGACTATAATTTTGACCTATGAATTTTTGTCCCTATGAACCTACGAACCTATGAACCTATGAACCTATAAATTTGAAGCTAACGTATGATATTGAATTTCTCATCTGGAACCCCATCTAGAGTCCCTCTCGACTAGCACTTACTCTATCCCTTTGCTATGGTGAATCTCGCGGATTAATGGCACATCCGTACCCGGACGGCGAATACGCTGCTGCAGCGTCAGACGAATCTGTCCGTTCAAATAGGCGTCTGCCTGCAAGTCGGCAGAAACTTCATCCACCGTCACATATCGCGTACCGTCTGTATCCGTCAAAGCAATACGGGGCTGCACAGCCAGTTGTTCAACCAGATGTGTGACCGTTTGACGGACATCTGTTACATTTGCAGACAGCACATGCCCAATCCATTGCTTACGAATCTCCAGCGCAGAAGTCCCTGCGGTGGTTGTGCTGCATCCCGTCAATCGCCACAGGATGGACTTAGTCGTATAACCTCCAGGCCAGACATCCCCATATATGGACCATTCCTGCCCGAGCTGGGTTCGTGTCCAGCCCTGAAGTGCAGCCATCCACGAATCTGTTGCTCCAGCCTGAGCGTATTCCACCGTTTCCGGAACATACACCCCAAATCGCAGGCTGCGCGTAACCAGTCCAGAACTGGCATCCACACGATCACAATCCGAAGAACCCAGATAAATGCAGGTAAATGCCCCGCCTTCTTCATCCTCCAGCCTGACCTGATGCAGTCCTTCCATCAGCGCTGCTGACCATGCTTCCACTTGTTCAGCCCCTCCATCTTCGGGGCGTGCATAGGGAGAGATTTTGATGATCCTCCTATACCCCGCCCAAGCAGACTTCGGTACTTCTTCTGCAAAAGCAATTACGGCACAAGGTCCGGCTAATACCTCTCCCGGTGCAGGAATATCCTGTACTCGGCCATTCCATGCCGGGACAAGAGCCTCCAGCTTCTGCTTAATCGTTTGCCTGATGACGTTGCTCACTTGCCCTGTGCTGGCCGTGTTGTTTACCCCACTACTCATAGACACATTCATTTCGCCCCCTTCAGCTGCAAGTTTGCGATCTGCCCGCATTGTGCAGCGACCATGCTGCAGCAGCAAATTCCCCCTTTAACTCAGCTCTAAATATACCGGCGCCAAAGCTGGACACCATTCACCGCAACAAAAAGACCGGCCCCTTGTGGCCGATCTGTACATTAGCGTATGTGCTTTCGGTGTGTGTCCTTTGCTATTGATCCGATAATACAATCTTACACCCTTTCATCCCTAGCGCGGATGGTGATTCGTACGACTTCGGTGCGAATAAGGGTGCATCTGGGGTGGAAAAAAGACGACTCAGCGCGTCTCATACCATAAGCACCTTATTTCAGCGTAACCTTGGGATTCAACGTAATCTCAAACGCACGTCCCCAGATGAAATCGGGATTCGCATATTCCAGCAGTGCACTGCAATATTCCGCATAAGTTGCTTCTCCATTACAGATTTGCTTTATCGCTACATTCCCTTGGGCAAAAGCGGTTTTGTTCGCCAGTGCCGTGGTGTGGGTCTGCATCAGATCCCTGAGTAAGGTCTGCAAATGAGCATAATCTTCTTCTGAGTTAAACAACACCATATTCTGATCCGCAAGGGTTGCCACATTGGTATACAGCGCATGCGCTCTGGAATACGTGCGAATATCTGCAATCGCTACTGCTTTGTAGTAGTAATCTTTCAGGAAACGTTTGAACAACAATGACCCCTGTGCATTCATGGCATCTCGCAACCCGTGGGCATGTGTTTCTGTTGTAATCAGAGCATAACGGGATTGTCCCATACCCACAGCCATACCGATTTTGTTCCCCGGCGTATTCCATGCACTGTAACCCAGCACCCGGCCCGTATACGGACTGTTCAGGAGTGCTTCGGCTACATCGACGTTGGCCGGACCTTTTCCTACAAAATCAATCAACACCGAAGGCAGCCCCTTCTCACTATTACTCGTCAATTGCGCCACTGCCGCCTGCACCTGATCCAGCGCCGTAATGGCAATAATCTCAATGTGCACCGGTTTTTCACCCGGTTTGCCTGGATGACGATTCGTCATGCGATCCAGCTCGGACGCCATGTCAAACGAAGAAGCTTCATCGATAGAGGCAGCACTCGTTAATTCATTCCCATTTTCCGCATTGGAAGTTGTGTCCGTTCCCACTTCAGGCTCCGGGTAAGCGGAATCCGCCACAACCACACCACCTACAATATCCACATGGCGTACCACATTCTCGTGCACATCCATATATTCATAGGCATTGATAATCGTGGAACCATGAGGGCCAAAATATTTCACTGCATAACGCGTCTTCTTCCCACCACGAAGCAATTGGTTCGCCATACGAGCGACCAGAGCGTGACCCAGGCCATCCGCATCCGGAAGAATAATAGCCCGATCCGAATTTTGTCCATCCGTCCCACCAAGCCATTCATTGATTCGTGCTTCCACATAATTGATCTCGTTAATCTGAACGCCTTGCGTATTCGCATCGTCTACTCCTACGGCGAGGAAGTCAATATATCCTTGGCGAGCAAGCTTATCCAGAATGTACAGATTGGTTTTGAATTTATGTTGTCTGGTGTTGTAGTACTGTTCTTTATTAAAATACGTCGTTTCCCCATATTCCGTAGACTCTGGAGAAAGGTTATACCCGTTCACAATATCCTCGAATGCCGTAAAGGACTGGCGCGGCTGCTGCATCAGTGCACGTGATTCGTTGTAGGCATCCAATGTGAGACCATCTGCAAAAGAGGTGGTAGCGAGTCGCATAATGGTATCCATCACAAACACCGGTTTACGTGGATATTTCCCTTTAATGGTTTTGATCACATCAAGCAAACGTGTGGTGTTCTGATCATAATCAGGATATATGCCACCTCCATCTTCACGAAGCTGACGACTGCCAATCAGCCCCCCATAAGCCAGCATATCCGAAGAGATGATGAATCCATCCACTTTGGCGGCATTTTTCAAAATGAAATCATGAATGTTGGACGGTTTCCCATACGTAGGCGTAGACGTTCCAAGCAATGTAGACCCTTCTACCGTTTTCTCGGAATCCAGACGATTTTGAATGTCACCCAGGTGCGGTGTAATGATGTGGATACCGGCTGCTTTTCCTTGTACAACGACGTCATCCAGATTCGCTGGACGATCATCCAGTGGAACATACAATACTGTTTTCATATCCGAAAACCTCCTGTTAGATAAGTTGAACTAGAGATGTTACACCTTGTCACTGCGATTGCAGTACCATCTTCCGATCGCTCTTATCCCCAGATTTTCTTGATCCCTTAGTTCAAGGGTAAAATCCGGTGCTAAAGGCGAGAGTATGCTTACGAAGTAGCTTTCTTGCAGAAAGCTTTCAACTTCGCTTCTTCAGATTGGTTCTGCACTCTCCGTTTTGGTGTAAAAATAAAATTCAACTTAATAATGTTATGTTCGTTCTCCCTTTAGTACCCGATCAGAGCAAGTGTGCAATCACCGCATAAAAAAACGACCCTTGGCTGGACCGTACATTAGCGTATGTGCTTATCGGGATAGGCCACTTGCTACTGATCCGATAATACAATCTTACATGTTTAAATCGGTCGCGCTGTCGGTTGTCCGTATGGATTACGTCTATTTGTTGTTGCTCTCACGGCGGTTAAACGTCGATTTCTTGCAGAGACTTCTGTCGGATAACCCAACAAATCCATTCCTGATGCTGTTTATATGATATAGCAGCCTTTCTAACCCTAATTACAATAAAGGATGGATACAATTATGAAAAAAAAGCTCTGGTTCTATCTGTGGATCGCTGTTACCAGTTATATGGCTGGCCCCGTTATGTATGCATTGACAATGTACACCTTTTATCAGGAAACAGATGCTCTAACTACTTCACTCATTGGATGGACCACTGCAACATTCTCATCCGTTGGTATCCTGTTTATCCTGGTCACAGTCATTCTGCTTCGAGTGCTGCACATCTATTATTTCTGGCTGCAAACGCTGCTTTTTGAGTTACTTTTCCTTGTGCTCGTCTATATGACCACGGTTCTGCTTGGGGTTGGAAACACAAGGCTGCCCTCGCTCTCCTTTCCATTTACGCCCGAAGGCATTCCCTTGTGGGTGTTCTGGGGGAGTATCGCGCTTATGAGTTCCTGGGGAATATGGTCAGCGCATCAGCCCATACGAAAATCACCATACATGCTGGCGTCCAGAGTTATTCTGCTCCTGTTTATCCTTGAAATATGGCTGCGTTAAAAAAGAAGAAGCACAGCCATCTCAGGCTGTGCTCTCTTAAACGTATTTTGCTCACGCGATAATATAGCGGAAGTTTTCCCAGCTTTCCGGAACCGAATTTCCGTTTCTGGCATGATGGTAGAAGCTGAATGGAAATTTGAACAGATGACCTCCGTGCCAATCGCGAGAACGTCTGTCAGTGAGCCAGTATTCCAGTTCATGTGGAAGTGCAACAGAGCGTTCTGCACGGATCAATGGCAGACGGTCTACAGGAGATTGCAGTGTGGGCATCTCCTGTGCAACATCCACATCCCTACTCAGTCGCAGCGCCTTGACCATCGTGAGAAAAGGCGGAATGCCTTTATGGAACAAAGCAGGATAATCCAGTTCAAATAATATATTAAGCGCGTGCCCGTAGGTTAGCATGTGGCCGATCAGATCATGATGTGCTTCTGCCTGATAGATGGTACGAAATGCGCCAAGCTCATCCAGAATCAGCCGGGACAATTGTTCCGGGCGTTCTATATCAGGGAATCCGTCTGCCTCATTTAACTTCAAGCTGCGAATTTCTTTCACCGTTGTGTTTACCCAGGATCTACCTGGAATGGTTCGTTCAAAAGAATCTATAAGCTCAACCATCTGATTCATGTCCTGCTCCGTGCCCCACCCATCCAGTTCACGAATGGCTTTTAGACTAAGGGCACCATAGATGGCCTGATGGCCAACCCAGTGCAGTTCTCCGATGGTTCGATCCAGCGCTGCCGTAATACGCGCTTCGGACTCTTCTCTGGGCAAAATCTCTCCCTTCCGGGAGGTCAAGCCATCGTTCAATCCGTGCTGGCGAAGCATCGCTTTCGCCTCAGCTGTAACACTGCCTGCTGCAAGGGCAGTGAGACGATTTTCCCGCACCCAAAAATAAGCCGCAATAGCTCCCGCCCCATAATGGGCGTGCCACAAATCTCCTGTACGCTCCCGACTGGATACCATAATAGCCAGCCCTTCTTCCAACAAACGTCGATCCAACATGCCACCACCCTTCATCGATGCGAATCCTGATATACACACGACCAGCAACAGTTTTTTAGTAAAACACTCATTATAAAGCGTTTACTTCTATAAGATGATTCAAATGGTGCACATATGACCGTTTTGCCTGCTGTTCCGCGTCAATTTTAGCCGATGCGAAGTCTCCCAACATCACGAATGGACACTTCCAGCGGATATATGTTAGCTTTTTGCTCGGAAAAGAACCAGACTCGCTCCTTCTTCACCACAATAAACAGACCGTTCACATCCCCTATAGGGGCAAATGTATCGCTAATTGCTCTCCATCGTTTCAACCCCATCTGCTCAAGTTCATCTACCGTAGAAAGCACATCTTCCGTAACAAGTCCCACCTCACACACCTGCAGCAGATCCTTCTCCGAAAAGGCGCGGTCACTCTCGTTATGAACGGTATGATGAGCAATCAGCTCCAGAATGTTACCGACAGGATCTTCGAAATAGAGTGAATTCGAGTTCCAATTGGTTGAATAAGTCTCATCCTCACCTTCATATCTACTTAGACGGACACGTGCCGCTGCCCACGCTTTGGCCTCCTGAAAACGATTGGTTGGAATCATCCAGGCGAAGTGGTAGAAGGGTTCCTGTTCTGTTCTGCTCTCAGCGAATATCATCTTCGTTAATCCAACTCGTACCGTAAATGAATGCTGAGACTCCTCAAGCAACTCCAATCCCAAAGTATCCACATAAAATGGTTTGATGTCTTCCAATCGTGCTGTATAACATTTGACCTCTTCAAAAATCATGCTGAGCCCCCATTCACCCGACCGTGTATCTTCTCCCACTCACTCCATGGCACCATGCCGAGTTCCGGCTTCGCTTCATCCGGGAGCATCGATATGAATTCCAGGAAATGACCATCCGGATCGGTAAAATATACGGACACAGCCGGCATCCATCCAAATACGTACAACTCGCCAATATCATCATCCAGAAAGTTACGCGTCTTGATCCCTTTATCCTCAAGGTAAGTGACAGCTTGCTTCATGTCCTCCAACGATACCTGAAAAGCAAAATGCTGTCGCCGCACCTCGGAAGGGTCCTTTTGCCACAGTCCGAGCATCGCGTTGCCTTCACCACCAATCCAGTAAAAGGAGTTCCCACGTTCCTTCTGCCCATAAGCGTGCTGCAATCCAATGATCTGTTCATAGAAATGATGGGATCTCTCCAGATCCGTTACGTTCAGATGAGTCTCAAATATGCCTTTAATCATGATAAAACCCCCTTTTCTTTTAACTCTCGGACGGCTTCCGTACAGCAGCTAACGTCTCGGCAAGGTGCAGAAATGAACCAATCACGCGTTTGATCCGATCCTCAATGTCCTGACTGCCTTCAAATTCTTCGTATCCGTCAAATGTTGCTTCAAATCTTCTGCGTTGTGCACCACCAATGGAAATCCACTCCTGCGCGTTAATACCATGCAAATTGCGAATAATCGCCTGCAGCTGCAAAAGCGAACTTACTCCCACCGCACCTCCTGCTGAGCTGATGGACAATACCGGCTTACCACTGAAATGAGCCTGGCTCAGGTGATCCAATGCATTTTTGAGTACACCGCTGATGCTGCCGTGATACTCTGGCGTAGACAGAATAATGGCATCTGCGGCAAGCATACGTGTGTTCAGGTCAGACAGATGCTGATCTTCATTCTGTTTTTCATCCGGAGCATAGAATGGGAGCGGTGTCTGATATAAATCGAACAAGCTGGCTTCATGCCCCTGACCGCTAATTACTTCCACGGCATATTCCCCTAAACGTGTACTGGTTGCATTTTTCCGATTACTGCCTGCCAAAATGATAATATTCATCTATGTCACTCTCCTTCGATTTTATATAGACATTTCATCTCTTCGTTTCAACTTTCTCTACTCTCATCTTACCTTGCTTCCACCTCGGAATCGTCGGCAGATAGACTTAACTTGCAGCACAAAAAAACTCAACCTTTGGGTTGAGTTTCTACGACTTTAGACTGAGAGTATATCGGAATGGATCAGACGACCCAACCATTTCTTACAGCATGAAGCGCGGCTTGTGTGCGATCTGCCAGTCCCAATTTGTCCAAAAGATGACTGACATGGGTTTTCACCGTTTTCTCGGTAATGATTAGTTTGATGGCGATCTCTTTATTACTCAACCCTTGTGCGATCAGCCCCAGAACCTCTCTTTCCCGACGGGTGAGCATGTCCGGTCCATGAGAAGTTTCTTTCCCTCGCCCATCCCGCTCTTGCTCTGGAAGTCGAGTAGATGTATGGGGATTAGCATGCCCAGGCAGGTCATTCATTGATTGTTCAGACGAAGCCATCACATGCATTAATTGTCCTGCTGCGGCTGGATGAAGCTCTACCTGACCTGCATGCACATTGCGGATGGCAGCGGCAAGATCCTCTGGCTCAATATCTTTCAGCAGATATCCCTTCACTCCAGCGCGTACGGCGGGTACGACATGATCCTGATCCGAAAAGGATGTAAGTACAATGATACGGATTCCAGGCAAGATCGAACGAAGCCTTCTCGCCGTCTCAATCCCGTCAAGCACGGGCATATGCAGATCCATTAATACCACATCCGGATGCAGCTGTTCTGCTTGTTCAAGTGCTTCCTGTCCGTTTGAGGCTTCTCCGACGACTTCCATATCTGGCTGAGTGGACAAAAAAACGTGCAACCCGCGCCTCACCATGGCATGATCGTCCGCGAGTAAAATCGTAATCGGCATGTCTTCTTCCCCCTGATTTTATACAGATTCGGACGGAAGTGGAATGACGACCGTTACCGATGTTCCCTTACGGGATGAACTCACAAGTTCAAGTCTGCCGCCCAGCGATTGGGCTCGTTCTCTCATGATGGACAGACCAAGTGAACTGGCAGGCAAGGCCTCACGCTTTTTGGCTCCCCCTTTTCCACGATCTGTAACGATTAATACCGCTTCCTGATCGCTTAGCTGGAGGGATATCTCCGCGGAAGGGACCCCTGCATGTTTACGTACATTATTCAGCGCTTCCTGTCCGATACGCCATAAGCCTTCCTCAATACTTTGAGGCAAGGAGCGCATACCCGTTCGATGTACAACGACCTGCAATCCCTGTCCTGTACCATATTCCTGCAAGGCACTGAGCAGTCCAGATTCCAACCCCGCCGGACGAAGCTGCATTATTAAGGCACGCATTTCCTTCAATGCTTCCTGTGACAAGGAACGTATATCCTTCATCGCTTCCGCAGCGGGATGCAGCTGTTGTGATCCGGATAACATGCTCTCCGCCCCTTTGGCTGTCAGGGACAGGGAGAACAAAATTTGGTTCACCGAATCATGCAAATCTCGAGCCAGTCGGTTTCGTTCCTCCAGTCGGGTCAATTCCCGGCGCTTGTATACCAGTCTCAGACTCTCCCACGAGGCTGTAATATGTTCAGCGAGTGCATCGAAAACCTCACGATCTGCCTGAAGGAAGCCATTGGCCGAACCCAATCCAACCACCAGTACTGCCGTTTCGCCAGGGGAACTTAATGGGATGGGCGCAGCCAAGCCCGAAGCCAAAACGGACATAGGGAACCGGGTATTGCAAATGGCAGAAACGTCCTGAATTTCCGTCGCCGACAATACCATCGCCCGATGAGAATCAATCACACGATGCATGCGATTCTCCACCTCTGAAGAGAGTTCGGATTGTGTCATCATTTCGGACTTGCCATGAGCATGAGCCGCCTGTATCATAAAGCTTCCGTTCTTCTGGGATAACAGTGCGGCAAATGGCCAGTCGTAATGATGCCCGAGCAGCTTTACAACCGTTTTGGCCATATCGTCTCCACTGTTGCAATCGTTGACCTTCACGCCTAGCGATCGGCTGAACTCCCCCAGTCTGACATACAGATCCGCTCGCCTTTGCTCTGCGCTATATAATCGCATCCGTTCCATTGCACTGCCGATCTGATAAGCTACAGCCTGCAAAAGCGCCAGCTCACTATCACTAAAATGCTCTTTTCCTGGCGCAGCAACATTCAGCAGTCCCAGCATCTTCTCCCCCGAGCGAAGCGGAACCGTTGCATGATGGGTGATGTCCTGGGTATCTCCCCATTGATGATCGACGGCATCCTCCAGACGTTTGCAATTAATAATATTGACGGCATTGTCCAATCTTCCGTCCCGGAAGCGATTCACGCACCAGCAAGACCCGCAGCGCATCGGCTGCTTGTCATGATGCAGCAGAGCAGGAGGCAGACTGTAATCAGCAATACAGGAGTACTCTCCCTGAGCATCGATCAGGAACACCCAGCCCGTAGTCAAACCCGTCAGTTCCAACAGTTTGCCGAGTACCGTATCCAGCATCAGATTCAGGTCGTTGGATGTGTTGAGCGTTTCCGCGATCGTCTTCAGTGTATACATCTCCTGCATTCCGGCTTGTTCCGTCAT
Organism: Paenibacillus sp. FSL W7-1088; assembly: GCF_037969855.1. Lineage (NCBI taxonomy): Bacteria > Bacillati > Bacillota > Bacilli > Caryophanales > Paenibacillaceae > Paenibacillus > Paenibacillus sp. FSL W7-1088. The sequence goes on along the minus strand of NZ_CP150216.1, from coordinate 1,467,331 downwards.
GCGGATTCCTCTCCTTTGACTGATCCTTAGTGTTGTTTTCAATTATTGTATACAATCAGCGAAGGATATAAAAGGTTGAACTTCTTGTTTCAATTTAGCCCAGCTTCTGTCGTTCTTTGCGAGAGGCGGATAACGGCTCCATATTAATCAGACCACGGTCCGACAGAGCCAGCGCCATTTTATAGAAAGCACGTGTTCGAATCTTCGTATACGTATCCTTGCTAACAGGTGGGTCAAACACATGGTTATACACTTTATAGTCAAATACATCGTCATCCTTCAGGTAACGCTCTCTGACGAGTACACGTTCCTTCTCGCTCAGTCGAGATACCACAAAATCAATCGTTTCGCAGTACGCCTGACGTGCGCGCTGTACATCCACATTATAGATTGCCGTTCTGGCAGTGGAATCCCCGGTCACATTCGTTGCACCATGGAAACGCTCAGCGTAACTCGCCGTCACCATCACCTCGCGTTCTTCAAAAGCAATCGTTTTATAAATCCGGTATTTTTCCAGCGCGGCTTCAACAGCAGTCTGTGTTTTGCGTCGGTCCAATTCGGGCAGCATCAGTTCCATATTCATTCTCCTCCTTTAACATTCGTTATAGAATGAAAGTATAGTAGCTTCGCATGTTCCACTCCGATGACAGAAAAATCTTACAATCGCTGTTATCCCCAGATTTTTTTGATTATATTTTCTAATGTAAAAATCTAGTGATAAATGCGAACGCTACGCTTCTCCAGCTTTTTTCTGTCCTCTTCGTATGCGTAACTTAAAGTTCATTCTATAAAAGTTAAACTCGCATTCATCTCATCTTTATTAGAGTTATCCAGTTCTCTGAAATAGTAACGACATTTTTCAAGTTTTTTTCTGTTGCCTTTTGGAATCAATTAAAGTCAGCTATGAAGCAGGAATAATTCATTTTCCTCATTATCCAACTTGTCTCAACTTTACATTTTGTTCGTATTTTGTTCGTATTTCTATTTGAGGATACCACTTTCTGGGGATCGGCGTAAACCTTCATTTTGGGTCGTTTTAACTATAAAATAAAAGCCGCGCTCTCATTTCCTTTACCTTTTGGCATAATTGTTTCATATCCCTTTACCTAATGGTATATATACGATATAGTACAGATAATTAAAGATCCTCGTATAAGTCATTTTCTAGTTTTAATATTGAGAAGGTACATTTGAATATTAGATGAGGGCAGTATTGGCACTTCAAAGAGAGTGGCAGTAGTGAAGGAGACGGAATCGATTCTGAAAAAGCGGTAGCGTTCGCCTTTATCCCCGGATTTCTCCCTTTAGGAAAGGGAAAAAAGGAAATCTGGGGATAACAGCGATTGGAAGAACGATCCGGTTCCGGAACGGGGCATCCGCAGATGGTCAAGCAATACCTCATGCCTGTTCTTCTCAATATTAATTAGTAATACACTTGTACGAATCAAAGGAGTGGAATGAATTGTGGAGCACGCTTTTGGTCCTTATCTGAAACAACTGCGCGAGCAACAGGGATACAGCATTAATCAGCTCGCCGAAGCAGCAGGAATCAGCAACTCGCAAATCTCACGCATTGAGAATGGGGTTCGCGGAGTTCCCAAACCTGCTACCATCCGCAAAATCTCGGACGCACTCTCGGTTCCCTACGCGGATATGATGAAACAGGCCGGATATCTGGAAACCGGAAAACCAGCAAGTGAGCTCCATGACGCTCCAGAATGGGCAACTTACAAGGACCGTCGGGACTTCAAAAAGATGCTCGAGGACGAGGATGATCTGATGTTTGACGGCATCCCGCTGGATGATGAGGATAAGAAACGAATTAAGGATGTCCTAACAGGTCTGTTCTGGGAAGCCAAACAGATGAACAAACGCAAAAAAACGAACGATCCGGACGAGCGCCCATGAAGCATTTCAAGCTGAACAAACTAAAGCAGCAGGTGAGATGATATGGATGACATTGTAACAAAGCTGATTCGAAAACACCGGACCAACTGCCCTTTCAGCATTGCCAGAGCCATTGGAATACAGATCCGGTTCACTAATCTGGGCAAGTCTACCAAAGGACTGTATTTCCGAAAGCTCCGTCGCAGATTTATCGTCATTCACAATGATTTACCGCCGGAATGGCAGCGCTTCGTGTGTGCCCATGAACTTGGACATGACCGATTGCACAAAGGCATAAACCGGTTCTTTCTGGAGGAACACTCTTATTTTGCCCCAGGCAAGCTGGAAAGGCAGGCCAATCGTTTTGCCATACAGCTTCTAACTTCAGGGGTGATGCCAGAGCCGGATGAATCACTGGAGAAATTTTGTTTACGTACAGGACTGCCACGTGAAGTGCAGCATTTTTTTTAGTCTTTTTAAGAACATATGTTCCTTTAACATAAAATTCTCTCTTCATCTTTCACTGTGAAAATCTGATGTCACTTTCGGGTTACCTATTTTTACGTGAATAGCGAGATTTCCTAATAATAGTCTGGTAAAATACAACATGAGTTGTGCAAACGCTCACGTAGATTATTATTTATGGGGAGGTTACTGATTCATATGAAAATCTGGAAGACTTACGTTTCACTTATGCTAACGCTCTGTTTGCTGTTTGGCAGTGTAGGCATTGCCGCTGCTGCAACGGATACCACTCCGGGCACAGGTAAGCACATTACTATTCTACATACGAATGACACGCACGCACGCGCAGTTGAGTCCTCACCTGCGATGGGTTTCGCCAAAGTTGCTGGAATTGCGGACAAATACCGTAGCGAAAACCCAAATACCCTTCTGCTGGATGCCGGAGATGCAGTGCATGGTACAACCTTTGCTACACTCGTTAACGGTGAGAGCATTGTCAAAGTAATGAACGAAATTGGTTATCAGGCGATTGTACCGGGTAACCACGAATTCAACTACGGTTCCGAGCGCCTCATCGAACTTGCGGATATGATGAACTTCCCCATGCTCAGTGCCAATGTGAAAAAGAAAGACGGAACTCGTCTCTTCGAGCCTTACCTCATTAAAGAAGTAGACGGCGTGAAGATCGGGATCATTGCGCTGACTACACCGGAAACGATGTATAAAACAAATCCGAAAAATGTGGAAGGTCTTGATATTACAGACCCAACTGCGGAAGCCAAAGTTCTTGTTAACGAAATTCGCAGCAAAGTAGATGTTGTTGTTGTATTGGGACACCTTGGACAAGACGCGTCCAGCACCGATACTAGCTTCAAAGTTGTAAAAGAAGTGCCTGGCATTGATGTATTCATCGACGGTCATAGCCATACAGTTCTGCAAGATGGACTTGTATCCGATAACGGAACATTGATCGCCAGCGCTGGTGAGTACACTAACTTTGTAGGTGTGATCGACCTGTGGGTTGACGGTGACAAAGTAACGAAAAAACAAGCAACACTGATTGATGAAACGGAAGCAAAAGACATCAAGCCGAATGAGAAAGTTGCCGCATTGGTGAACTCCATTCAGAAAGAACAAGAACCCATCCTGAAAGAAGAAGTAGCGAATACAGCAATCCTGCTGGACGGCAAACGTGAACAAGTACGCGCAGGTGAAACCAACCTGGGTGACCTCCTGGCAGATGCCATCCGTGACATCAGCAAAGCCGATATCGCGCTCACCAACGGTGGCGGTATTCGTTCTTCCATTGAAAAAGGTATCGTAACCAAGGGTGATATCATTACAGTACTTCCTTTTGGTAATCAAGTTGTAACGCTTGAAGTAAAAGGCTCCGATGTACTGGCAGCCCTTGAAAACGGTGTAGGATCTTATCCGGAACCAAGCGGCGGATTCCCACAAGTATCCGGCATGACATTCAGCATTGATTCTTCCGCCGCCAAAGGCAGCCGTGTACACTCCGTTATGATCGGAGATAAAGCCCTTGATCCGAAAGCAACGTACACATTGGCTACGAATGATTTCACTGCTGTTGGTGGTGACGAGTACACGATGTTTGCAAAATACACAACGTCCGGCATGTACGGTGCTATGGATGAAGCGTTGATTGAATACATGCAAAAACTGGGCGCTGTAGACATCAAAACAGACGGTCGAATCAAGGAAGCAAAAGCTCCTGCGGTTGAACCGGAAGCTCCAGTAACGGAAACACCAGCTCCAACTACACCGAAACCAGAGACTCCAAAACCAGAAACACCGTCGAAACCGACGCCAAGCAAACCAGCTCCAGCCAAAGTGCATGTTGTAAAATCCGGAGATTCCCTGTATTCCATCTCCAAACAATACGGTACCACTTGGCAAGCTCTGCAAAAGCTGAATAAGATCAAAAATCCACACTGGATTTATCCAGGGCAACAATTGAAACTGCCTGCAGCCTCTTAAGTTCAGGGACGAGCAAGTAGTTGTACCCATACGCTCCAAAAAAGGGTGTCCCTCAAGCCATACCCGGCTGATGGACACCCTTTTCTATTTTACAAATTGCATCACTCAGTAGTTAACCTGCCAAGATATACACTCCACGTTTGCTTCCATATAGCTTTGCTGCAAAAATAAATCCCCAAAGCCACTTTAAGAAATCCCTTCATCCCATGCCCTCTACCATGGACTATAGAAGATATATCTCAAATTGCCACTCTCATGCGGTTATTTCACATTCAAAACGCTATATTTCTCGTTCCATGATTTGCGTATTTGCACATGCATAGATTCCTGACATGGTACGCCTGAAGCTCTTATGGACAAACCGACTGTATACAGAATACAGTTTTTCAAATTCTAGTTATTTGGTATGACAATACGCAAATAGTGTTGCATTCTTACATGACTATAGCCCTCTTTTTAATGCTTTAATCCGTTACATAACCACAAACATCTCTTACCGCATAATATCCGGACCTATTATACATCGTTCTATTATATAGAGGCACGTAGCACGGTTTCATAAGGATATATGTTTTTAATTCCGGACTATAATAGCTGTTCCTTCACCTGACTTACAGCCTCTTGTGCCGACAGACTGATTCGTTTGGATTCACCTTGTGCTGCAAGAACATGCGATCCAAATTCCACCTGTCCTTCTGCCGCACCTCGGCCAATAACAATCTGGACAGGCAACCCGATTAATTCCGAATCCTTGAACTTCACCCCTGGCCGTTCATCACGATCATCTACCAGTACACTGTATCCGGCATCTAATAGTTGTTGTTCCAGTTCCAGTGTGAGCTCACGTTGCTGTTCATCCTTCCAGCTCATTGGGATCAGATGTACATGATAAGGTGCGATGGCTGACGGCCAACGGATACCCTCTTCTCCGGCATATTGTTCAGCAATAGCGGCCATCAGACGAGACACACCGATACCGTAACAACCCATTACAGGTGCGCACTGCCGTCCATTGCGATCCAGGAAGGATGCTCCCATAGCGTCACTGTACTTGGTTCCCAGTTTGAAGATATGCCCCACTTCTATTCCTTTTGTGAATACAAGCGATTCTCCACAGGTTGGGCAGCCGTCACCTTCAGCCGCAAAACGGATTCGATCTACTTTGTCCAAAGCAAAATCTTTACCTGGAACTACATTCGAATAGTGTACATCAACTTCATTCGCTCCTGTAATGGCACGTTCCATTGCAGTTACATCCGCATCTACTACAATCGGCAGATCCAGTCCAATGGGACCCAGGAAACCTACAGTTAATTTCGGATGATTTGCAAGGGCAGTTTCATCAGCCAGAATCAGCTCCTCTACACCCAATACCTGCTTCAGCGCAATATCATTCACTTCATGATCCCCACGAACAAGTGCAGCGACCAGTTGACCATCGGCCTGATAAAGCAATGTTTTGATCATGTGCTTGGCATCCTTGCCCACAAAGGCGCTTAACTCATTGATCGTACGTACACCTGGCGTTTGGATACGAACCAACGTGTCACCCTCGGTATTCCCAACAGCTTTTTCAACCATTTTTAGGTCAGCAGAAGCTTCCGCTTTTCCTGGATTCTTAGCAGAAGATTTAGAAGTCTGATACCCCGCCTTCTCCAAATTTGCGGCATATCCACAGTGTTTGCAGGTTACGATCGTATCTTCTCCCACATCGGCAAGTGCCATGAATTCGTGGGTCTCCCCCTGACCACCAATAGTGCCTGCATCGGCCTCCACTCGAATATATTCCAGTCCACAACGCTCCAGAATATGCGAATACGCCGTATTCATGGCCTGATAGGTGCGATCCAGCTCTTCCCAATCGGAAGCAAAAGAGTATGCATCCTTCATGATGAACTCCCGCCCCCGCAGCAATCCAAATCTTGGACGACGTTCATCTCTGAATTTAGTGCCAATCTGATAAAGTGTAAACGGCAGCTTCCGATAGGAATTAACCTCGTCACGAGCCAGTGCAGTCACAACCTCTTCATGGGTTGGACCCAGGGCGAATTCCCGTGCATGGCGATCCTTCAGACGCATCAGCTCAGGGCCATACTGTGTATATCTTCCGGATTCTTCCCATAACTCAGCAGGCTGCATGATTGGCAGCAATACCTCCTGACATCCTGCACGGTCCATTTCTTCCCGAACAATACGTTCGACATTCAGCAAAATACGACGTCCCAAGGGCAGATAACTGTATATCCCTGCTGCGAGTTGGCGAATCATACCTGAGCGCAATAACCAGCGATGCCCTGCTGCATCTGCCTCTGCTGGTGCTTCACGTAATGTTGGAACAAGCATTTCACTTTGACGCATCTTGTCACACCCCTTATTCTTCTATTCATTATTGTAAATCAGGTTATAAACAGCAAAAAAACACATCCGTCAAGGGACGAATGTGTCGTGGTACCACCCTTATTTAACTGCACATTGCCGGTTGACCCTGCCATCAAACTATCAAGGCATTCGCTATAAACCGGTTCTCCCGTTTGCAACCTATGCAAACGTGAACATGCAGTCCTTCAGGGCATAACGGGCCCACCCGGCGAAGGTTACAGGCCGTTCGGGCCTTCTCCTCCGCAGCTCGCGAGGTAGGAATAACGAAACAGCAACAGAAACCTTGCACTAAATGGTTTCCTCCCTGAAGAAGCTGGCTAACGTAATTGTGTCCTCGTTGATCGCTGTTATCATTTTTGATCACCATAGTGTATTTACAAGAAATTGTCAACCATTCACTCAAATACTACCCCCGAATAATATTCCACCACATCACGGATGAGCATGTACGCGTCTCCATTCGTAAGCTCGTTTTTGTTTGCTATACCAGCAAGCGTGTCCTCGCTTAAGAAGTTCTGTATTTGCAATTGAGTAAGTGCCATTTCAGGTGTAGTTTCAGCTTCAGTAGCTCCCATTGCCAAACATAGCATATATGCAGCCTGATTCAAGGTTAAAGGTGAAGCGGAAGCATTCTTCATGCTCATAACAACTTTATCTGCACTGCCTGTATAAAAGGTTGGAAACATAGCTTGCAATCTTTTCAATTTACTTAAGTAGCGTTCCGGATTCATAGTCGTATCCAGATCCCAACCATCATTATTATAATTACCTGAGGTCATATACATACTCGCAGCAGCAAGTAACCCCCTATAATCCTTATGCTCCATGTACTCAGGCTTCTCAAAATTATGCATCGATAGATCCATGCCTTGTTTCTCCAGCATCTTACGCAATTCGGCTGCACGCTCCTCGGAAGCTGAGATTTCCCGGAAGGACTCCTTGTGCACATATGCCAGTTTGACCGCTGCTCCAGCAGCTTCTCCAGTAGCCATCCCCAGAGGAACGACCCTTGCGCTCCCATGTGGAATCGTGTCATAACTTGCTGCTCGTCCCACTACTAACAGACCATCAACGTTCAACGGAACAAGCGAACGGAAAGGTACGCCATATTGAATTGGACTCAGCATAATTGTGCCAGGATTGCCCACACTCGTACTTTGAATATCGATATCATATGAACCATAACCAATTGCATCCCAATGATCTCGATTCTCCATAACATCAGCAAGTGTCAGACGATATTCACCATAGATGTGACGTGATTCTCTCACGTAGAGCTCATCCGCCGTTCCGGCATATTCAAGCCCTGCAAATTCCTCGTAATTTTTCTTCAAAAAATCAACGATCAAAGGGGCTTCCTTCCGCCCTATTTCCAGTCCCTCTTTCACAGATGCCGGATCCAGCGGATCCACTCCAAAGATCTGCATCGTATTGATCAAGATTGTATCATCGTTTTGTCTCCCAATGTTCAGACTGCGAATCTTGATGCGTTGCGGATCGGTCGATTCATATTTTCGCGCATCACCGTATCCCCAGGCACTCATTTTATCAACACCCGTACCTTCTCTTTCCCTGAACTTCTGCCAGACTTCATCTGTAACACCACTTAGCTTAAATACGAGCGTAGAGACCATCTTGGACTTGCCATCTCCAATGTCCTGTCTGCCTATGGAATATGGAACCCCAGCAGCTGCTGCAATATCTGCATCCTGAGTAGCGTCAATGATTGAACGTGTTGCAATTTTTATAACTGTCCCGTCCTCTTTGGTTATGTTCATCCCCATAATTGTAGTTCGCCCTTCCGAGGCAGACTCAGTAATGGGCTCCACATGTTTAACATTCATCAGAAGGTCAATATTAGGTTCGGAATGAATCATTCGATAGAAAACGTTAGCCGCTGTATGAGTATCAAATGAACTGCCCTCTATTTGGTCAAACCACTCCTGAAAAATCCCTTTATTTAGAAAATCAGGCTGTCGCAGGCTGCTTAACCACTCTGGCTGATCAGGGGAGTAATTCAAATCTAACGTATTAAGTCCCCCTTCGGTCATCAACCCTCCCAGCATATTGCGATCTCGTGCTTCAACCAACAATACACGCATCCCATTGCGGGCAGCAGATAACGCAGCCGTAATTCCCTCCGGATCAGTTCCAGCAACAATAACGTTATAAGAATCGGACAGCGTTGTGCTCGATTGTACAGTCTCCAATGGCTGCCACACATAATTATTATTGAATTTATAGTTCTTGTTCCAGATATAAAAGGCAGCATAAGTTACACTAAATAAAATAATAAATACAGCGACCGTAATTGCTGTTGCTTTCTTTTTTTTGCTAACCAAAATAATTAATCCTCCACTATGTAATGTAAATTCATAAAAACTATTAATGTATCACTAGCTCCGATATTCTTCCAACAAAATACTTGTACGCCCTCCTCTCTAACCATAAAATGTCCAAAAAAAAAACACTCCCCAACGGTTTGCACCATGTCAGGAAATGTTGATTATATCGGCAACATGTCATGATTAAGATCCTACGATTTTGCATAACAATCACAACAAAAACTTGGACTGTATCCTAACTTCATCCATTATAAAGACCCCTTTTTGCAATGTAAAGGCATATCAAATCTATACACTTCATATAAAAAGGAAATTCAACACTCCCCAACTGTTATTACTCACTCTCCATGAATTGATGGGCGATGGCTGACATGGCCGTGCGTTCCCTGTAATATAGAGAAATAGAAACCATGTATTAATTGATAAAGGAGCTTGTCCTATGCCATATATTATTTACGATCTTGAATTCACAGTAAGTCGCAATACACGTTACTCTTCTGAAATTATAGATATCGGTGCCGTCAAAGTAACGGAAGGTGAGCACGGCCTGTTCGTATCGGACTCTTTCCACACTTATGTTCGTCCATCCAATAAATCGGTGCTGTCTGCCGATACGATTCAGTTTACGGGTATTACGCAGAAAGACATCGACGCAGCCCCTCTTTTTCCGGAAGCGCTGAATCAATTTATCGCCTGGATGGGAAGTGAATCCTATTATATGTGCTCCTGGGGACCGGATGACCGCACCAAACTGATCTCTCATTGTCGTACTCATCAACTTGATGTAGCCTGGATCACCAACCACAATGATCTTCAGCAGCAATGGTCGCGCACCGTGCGCAAAGAAGGAAAATTCCGTCAGTTTGGACTCGCTCAGGCTCTTGAACTGTGCGGTATTGAATTCGATGGCACCCAGCACCGCGCTTTGGATGATGCGATTAATACAGCCAAAGTATTCATGCATCAATTTGATCAATTCAAACTGGAAACCAATTGCGCCGCAGATGATGAGGGTATCACATCCAAAGTGGTCTATTCCAGCAATACAGAAGATGACGACAAAGATTCCCCTTTCGGAAACCTTGCACACCTGTTTAAGACCAAAGAGTAATTGCGTACAACACATGTTTGAACTAAGGTACAGCAGCCATGATCTATACTAAAGTTCAGTTGTAGATCTCCCGCCAACGTTCCAGACGTTCTTTCATCATGAGGCGATATTTCTCAGGCTCCAGAATTTCTGCATCGGGTCCATATTGAGACAACCAGGTTAGAAACCCTTCTTCATCACTCAATATGGCTTCAAACAACAACGTGCCTTCCGGTTCAATCGTCAAGATGGGGCGTGCAAAAAACTGCTCCTGCATGACACGCTCCACAGCGTGCAGTGAGAATCTGATTTTGAATGCAGTCCACTCCGTACTGCCGCTAAGTTCCTGTGGCGTACGGAAGTGAGATTGTAAAAGGTAATCATCTTTGCGGAACGTGCGTGGCAAAATCCGAACCCTGTACAAACGGTTCACTTGAAATATTCTCAGTTTCTCTGACAGGTGACAATACGCCAACAGATCAAATCGGTATTCACGAGGAATAAGACAGTAGGGGTCCATTCGTGCAATCCCCTTTTTACCTTGAAACAGATATTCTCCTTCAATAGTGTTCTGGGAAATTCCGGCCTGAAGCAAGGTCACCAGTGAATGATTCAGAAGTTCGGTACTTTCATTTTGCCAAGCAGAAGTACCCACCTTGAACAACCCGCCAATTTGCTCAGACCATTCCACTCGCTCTGTTTTGTTTTTCTGACTCGAAGCAACCACTTTCTCATACGCGCTCTCAAAAGCAGGCTTCAGCAACGGACGAATATTCTCCATGACTTCTGCCAGGTGCATAAAGGCTTGAGCTTCTTCATCAGACCAATTCAGTGGATACATGGCAAAATGGCTGATAAACATGTATCCTCTCCCGTGTCCCATATTGGCGATGGGGATATGCATTGCACTGAGGGCCTCCATGTCGCGGTATATCGTCCTTTCCGTTGTCTCGCACCGCTCGGCAAGCTCACGGGCCAGAATACCCGGCTTGGCCTGCACAAGAGTTATAATGCGCATTAATCGGATCAGTCGGTCTGTCATTTTGCCGGACCCTCCACGATGTTGTTTCAATAAATTCGATACAACTCCATCCATTTTTTTATTAGTATGTTGTTTAGTACATTCGACTTATTCCTTGACTTCACCTTCAAAAAATTATGTAGAAACATTCCTTTCCGCCTCAACATCCCTAGTTCTTTATCCCTATTCACCTAACATCGTTTTTCCGCGATTATGAACCATAGAATTAAAAGTAATCCCGTAATGGTACCGAAGTTTCTCCACAATTTCGGCTTCCGCATAATAATCCAGATCCTGTTTGCGAGCCGCTTCAATTAACAAAGCATCTGCGTGACGACGCAGCATATCACTGCCCTCTTGTGTACGACCTCTTTCATAAGCGCGCAAAGCTTGTTTAATCAGAGGAACGGTTTCGTTTAATTTAATCGTCTTCTCTACCTTAGGATCTTCCGGCTGGCGCAGCATGCCCAGATGACTGGTGTACTGAATATACAACTGTTCTCTGCGCAGCAGCACTCTCTGGCTTTGTTTCAACTTTCGTGTACTCCAATAAGCTGAACATACGGCACTTTTCCCCGATACACGAGGTCCCATGGCGAATTCGAGTAAGATTTGTTTACTCTCTCCCTTGTATACATCACCAAGTCTTAGAACCCAACCGATATCCGTTTCTTTGGAACGACAGCCATAGATACCCTTGAGCTGAATTCCAAATTCCGGTTTGAGCAAAAGTTCCAAGTCTCGGGACACAATTTTGGGTGCTATTTTCCTGAGTCTTTTGGCAGGGGCACCGTTACGCCACTCTACCATCATATATACGGGGTCGGCTCCCCCTGTCGGTATGGCCTCTCTATTCCACGAATAAGATACTTCAAAGACTGAGTTCACTGGTAGTCTCTCCCCCGATTTATATGTATTATCTTCTAAGTTATCAGGGTAAATGGACACTATATTGTCACGGAACATATGTTCGCAGGAAATTTTTCCATAATATTAGTTTCTCGTCCCTAAATCCGTGTAATTACGACAATAAACGACGAAAAAGCTTGGCAGTATGCCAAGCTTTTAGACCACTTTTATATGACAAGTCCTAACTTAAATCGTAGAAGTATTCATTCCCATTTTGTGTGAATTTTGTATAGAATCAGGTTCTGTGATTGGCGCATAAGTAATGCTGTCGATAATCAATTCACGCCCGATCGGCTCCCCATTTACAGTAATCATAATGGTTTTGGTTGTTGCAGCTTGTTTAGTTGTGTACATACGTCTCTACCCCTTCGTATTCACGATCTTCATAAAAATCGGATATATTGTTTTCTCTCATTAAATTACAAATTTCGTTAATATGAATAGCAGGCACCCTGAGCTGAAGTAAAAGAATGAGGTCAAAACCGTCCAGAGTGCTGCCCTGTCCTTCTATTACCCCGACACCCTTAAAATTAAACAGCTGTCCACATGTATTGATTTATTCTCAAATAGGGTAATTAAAACTACATCATCTTGAACCCATTGTCCCGGTTTTGACGTATAATGTAAGAGCCGTATTTCAACAAATGACGACGGAATCGGCAAACGATTATGTAACCGAAAGAAGGTGCCATTTATGCCAAAACCCATTCAGGGTTATTTCATTCGGGTGTTATTCACCACATGTGTATTGTTTACTGTTTCTTTGACTTCTACAGTCAGTGCAGCAAATGCCAATATATTCTCCGATATCTATAGTGGATGGGAACGAGTCTCCGAGCTTCCTGGAGAAGTAAACGCCTTGCAGGAAAGCTATAAACAGACGCTGGAGCAATTGAATCAGACCTCTGCCCAATTGGGACAAGCCCAGGCAAATGTCGAAGCATTCAAGGCCCAGAACGAGCTGCTGCTGGCGCAAAACGAAAAACTGACCGACATGGTGAGCAAGCTGCAAAATGATCAGGATGCCAAAACGGCAACTGCCAAACGCATTCAAACGATGATTATTACTGCCGTTTCACTCATATTGGGTTACTTTGTTCTGATTCGTGTGATGCGCTGGGGAATGCGTCGCCGTTCAGGCCGAGTATAAAAGAACAGGAGCAACCGCATGCACATACACCTGAATAATGCCGAAGCTGGTGGAGCCGGACAAGTGGTCACGTTCTCGTTGATCCAGGACGACCGCCTGCACATTCTCCACCCCCAGCAAATTGTCGCTTTTCGCGGCCCAAGCAGCAGTCGCAATGATAAATTTATGAATATTTCAGGTATCTATCGCAAAAAAAAGCTGATCAAATCTGAAATTACCGGTCCTTGTCAATTTGTGGCCGCCCTGCCTCCCGGATTCACCATGAAGGAAGTTGAACTGAGCGAGAACAGTGATCTGCTGTACGACTTCCGCCACCTTTTCTTCTACTCTGACGGCGTCACGATGCATACCAAAATTCAGAAAATCAAAAACATGCTGATCACTCGAGATGCCGTGAAAATGAAGTTTTCGGGCAAAGGCAAAATTGGATTGCTGACACAAGGTCAGGTCTGCCAGCAGGAACTGCACCCTACTGCACCACTTTATGTGGATGCAGGCAGTATTATCGCCTATCCTGAGAATGCGCAGCTTGAACTTACAGTTTATGGCAACAACCTTGCCAGCCAACATATGAACTATCATTGGAAGATGACAGGACATGGCTCTGTACTCTTTCAGGCTGGCCGTGAAAATCATAGACTGGAACAGGATATGAATGATGAAGGCATATTTAAGCGCATTCTGAAGGAAGTCATTCCTTTTGGAAATGTATTAATCAAATGAGCCCAGATGACGTTAGGCTCGGTTGTATATGGGGTCTCATGAAAAGCATGCTCACCGAATTGGAAATGTGTTATACTGTACCGGACAATTGAAGAAGAAAATCCATGCCAATGGCATGGGAGAGGTTCGCGAACTCCCTCTATAAGACTCGACCTTCACTAAGGTCAATGTAGTCTTGCGTACATTTTAGGTAACAACGTACGTAAAAAACTAAGGACACTAGATCGTGCCTGCATTTTTGAAGCAGCTTACGAGAAGGTGTGTTTTTTGATGGATGCCAGTTCATGAACTTCTCTGTTCTTCCGACTCTCTGTGCCTATGTGCATGGATTGATCTTAAGAAGATGGAGAGGTTTTTTTATGTTGAACGAAGAAAAAGCAGTCGTTGTATTCAGCGGCGGTCAGGACAGTACAACTTGTTTGTTCTGGGCCAAACAGCAATTTGCTGAGGTAGAGGTGGTTACCTTCGATTACGGCCAGCGTCACAAGCTGGAGATTGAATGCGCCGCAGAGATCGCTCGCGATCTGGGTGTGCAGCAAACGGTACTGGACATGAGTTTGTTAAACCAACTCGCGCCCAATGCACTCACCCGTACGGATGTGGAGATTACGCATGAAGAAGGCGAACTGCCGAGTACGTTCGTAGATGGACGGAATTTGCTGTTCCTCAGTTTTGCAGCTATTATGGCGAAGCAAAAAGGGGCTCGTCACCTGGTCACAGGTGTATGCGAAACGGATTTTAGCGGATATCCAGATTGTCGCGATTCATTTGTGAAATCGATGAATGTAACGCTGAATCTGTCCATGGACTACCCGTTTGTCATTCACACCCCACTGATGTGGCTGGACAAAGCCCAGACATGGAAAATGGCGGATGAGCTTGGTGCCTTTGATTATGTACGTGAGCGTACACTAACCTGTTATAACGGGATCATCGGCGATGGCTGCGGAGAATGTCCTGCCTGCAAACTGCGCAAAGCCGGACTGGATCGCTATCTGGAGCAGCGCACTGATTCTGCTACTGTTGGAACTGCGGGAGCGGACGTGCGATGAGAGAACCGGGAACATTTCGCATTGTGGAGCGGTTGCAGCGGATTGGAGAAGATATCCTGCCTGCACAGCTTCGCTATCATCGCAAACGTGTGCTTGTCAGCAAGGAGTTTACGTTTGACGCGGCACATCATCTGCATTGTTATGAAGGCAAGTGCAAGAACTTGCACGGGCATACGTATAAAGTTGTTTTTGGCATTAGCGGTTACCCGGGTGAGACCGGGTTGACGGTTGATTTTGGACATATCAAGGAGATATGGAAAACACAAATTGAAGGGTACCTGGATCATCAGTATTTGAATGAAACCCTTCCCCTTATGAACACGACAGCTGAAAATATGGTCGTCTGGTTGTTCGAGCAGATGGAGCACGCCTTGCAGACCGAACCGTATGCTGCACTGACCGAAGGTGGTCGAACAGAGTTTGTCCGCTTATACGAGACACCGACCAGTTACGCCGAGGCTAGACGGGAGTGGATGATTGATGAGTAGTGTGGAACGCAGCAAAGAGGCTCGTATTCCTGTGATGGAGATCTTTGGCCCAACGGTTCAAGGTGAAGGCATGGTCATTGGGCAGAAAACGATGTTCGTTCGCACCGCGGGCTGCGATTATCGCTGCTCCTGGTGCGACTCGGCCTTTACCTGGGACGGCAGTGGCAAGGATCTGATCCGGATGATTACGCCGGAGGACGTGTGGAACGAGCTGCGTCGCGTTGGCGGCTCACGCTTCTCCCATGTGACCATCTCAGGCGGGAACCCTGCCCTGCTCGCTTCGCTGGGCGGATTGGTTAAACTGCTTCGGGAGAACGGCATCCGCACCGCGGTAGAAACGCAGGGCTCCCGTTGGCAGTCTTGGCTGGCGGACATTGACGAAGTCACCGTCTCGCCCAAGCCTCCCAGCTCAGGCATGAACACCGACTGGGCTGTGCTGGATGATCTGATCCACCGACTGGTTGCTCGTCCGGTGGAACGAAGCCACAGTCTGAAAATCGTGATATTCGATGAAACAGACTTGGACTATGCCCGCCGTGTGCATACACGGTATCCGGGCACGGATTTATTTTTGCAGACCGGGAACCCGGATGTCACTTCTGCCGATACGCCAGATCTGGCGTCTTCGCTGCTTGCCCGTTATGAGTGGCTGATTGATCAAGTCAGTGCATCCGATGATCTGAACGACGTTCGTGTGCTTCCACAGCTTCATACGTTGGTATGGGGCAACAAACGCGGCGTCTAATGGGCTATATGGGTGGAATGGGCGGCATGATGTAATTTGGGAAACAACCAGAGGCTAAGATAGCCTATCATATATACCGGTAAGCTTCGTGCGTTGCCGGAAATAAGGAGCGTTTACGAATCCATGAGACAACCTGATGAAATGCAAGATTTAACGCTGCTGGGTAACCAGGGCGTAAAATATACGTTTGAATATGATCCGGGAATTCTGGAGAATTTTGATAACAAACACCCCTACCGGGATTATTTTGTCAAATTCAACTGCCCGGAGTTCACCAGCCTGTGCCCGATCACGGGTCAGCCGGACTTTGCAACGATCTATATCAGCTACATCCCTGATGTAAAAATGGTAGAGAGCAAGTCACTTAAGCTGTACCTGTTCAGCTTCCGCAACCATGGCGATTTCCACGAGGATTGCGTAAACATCATCATGAACGACCTGATCAAACTGATGGACCCACGCTTCATTGAAGTGTGGGGTAAATTCACGCCGCGCGGCGGCATTTCCAT
Source organism: Paenibacillus sp. FSL W7-1088 (assembly GCF_037969855.1). Classification (NCBI taxonomy): domain Bacteria; kingdom Bacillati; phylum Bacillota; class Bacilli; order Caryophanales; family Paenibacillaceae; genus Paenibacillus; species Paenibacillus sp. FSL W7-1088. Next base: position 1,450,570 of record NZ_CP150216.1, on the reverse strand, counting down.
CGATCCGTACACCAACTACGGCAAACCGGGTACGAAGTATGAGCAAATGGCTGAGCACCGCATGATGAATCATGATATGTATCCAGAGACGATTGATAATCGTTAATTGGGTAGATACATCAATTATGTTTTGTACACAATAAATTCATAGAACACACAAAAGCCGAACTCTTCTATCTGAAGAAATTCGGCTTTTTTTTACAAAAAATCCGATAGCAAAGTACAGAGACGTCGATGCAACATATATAGTCAAAAAAGTCATGACTGCCATAAATAGAATGGTCATAGCCAAATTGCGTTTAGCAAAAACATATGGTGATAGCGATTTCATATTGATCAGTCCTTTATCATTTCTGATTTAGCAGACCTTAATAGTAGATTTTTTAAAGTATATCAATAGTTTACATTATAAAGAGAACGTTAATTTCACCTGTTCCCCTTGTCGACCTATCAAATCTGTCCTATTATGTAACAATATGCTTAGGCACATCACATCATCAGGCGCTGATCCCTCGTGACCGCGACCAAAGGAGAACTGTTCATGTCCATGCAAAATTCATTATCCAAAGACGCCGCTGCGCGTTCGAAAGCTCCACCCGGATTGGATGCTCAAGGTACCGTTTATCGGATCTTAATTGCCATCAGTCTGGTTCATTTGTTCAACGATTCCATCCAATCTGTCATTCCAGCTATTTTTCCAATTCTGAAAGACTCCATGCATCTCACGTATACGCAGATCGGATGGATTTCGTTTGCTATTAACTTTACTGCTTCCATCATGCAGCCTGTTGTAGGCTGGTTTGCTGATAGAAAACCGACACCATCCATTCTACCCATCGGTATGGGCTTTACGTTTACCGGTATGCTATTGCTAGCCTTCGCCGACAGTTATATGGCTGTCCTGATCTCTGTCATCTTTGTTGGGCTCGGTTCGGCGGCTTTCCATCCAGAGGGTTCACGGGTATCCCATATGGCCGCAGGGCCTCGTCGGGGTCTCGCTCAGTCAATCTTCCAGGTGGGAGGTAACGCCGGTCAATCTCTGGCTCCATTGCTCACCAGATGGATTTTCATTCCGTTTGGATTGTTCGGCGCCATCGGATTCACGGGCATAGCTGCTGCGGGGATCGCGGTGCAAATCTATATCGCTCGCTGGTATGGACGCATGCTGCAATCGGGAGGGTATTTGCGTAGACAGGCTGCAGCCCGTCGTGCACCCAATCCGGCATTACGTAAAAAGATTGCTGCTGCCATAACCATTTTGATTCTGCTCGTCTTTGTCCGTTCGTGGTATGTCGCTTCAATCGGAAGCTTCTATGCGTTTAACCTGAAGGATACATTCAACTTGTCCACAGAGGACGCACAGATCTATATCTTCTTGTTCCTGGCGGCTGGGGCTCTTGGTACGTTCTTCGGTGGTCCACTGGCGGATCGCTTCGGTAAACGCAACATGATCTTTCTGTCAATGGCTGGAGCCGCTCCACTGGCGCTTCTGCTGCCTTACGCCAATCTGTTCTGGACAGCCGTATTGTTGAGTATTATTGGATTCATCATGTTGTCCAGCTTCTCGGTGACCGTTGTGTATGCACAAATGCTGATTCCGGGCAAAATCGGAACCGTCTCCGGCCTGATTACTGGCCTGGCATTTGGTATGGGCGGTCTGGGCGCTCTCGTGCTGGGGAACTGGATCGACGTGTTCGGCGTATCTCCAGTCATGCAAATGTGCAGCTTCCTGCCACTGATCGGAATCTTCACCTTCCTGCTTCCATCGGATAAGTTGCTGAACCGTTGGGCGGAAGAGAATGGTAGTGAAGAATAACAAATCCTATACAACATAAACTTCAATGCACAATGAAACCAAAGAACACTGTTACGAATGTTTAGCGAAAAGTAACGTCAGATGGTTAACTAACCTTGAATTTACGCTTGCATGTGCAAACGGGATGAAGCCTTTACCTTTAGGCTTCATCCCGTTTTTGTTTTGTCAGCGTTAGCGTCAACCGTGTGAAGCTTCCACCACGCGGTGCCCTACTTCATGACAAGGGTGGTCAGCCAACAAGAGCGGCAGCAACTGAGCCTGCGAGAAATTTTGGAAAACAGTAGGATCACATGTGTATAACGAATCCAGCGCACATTATTAGCATCTTTTCTGACAATCCGCCAATGTAACGAATCGTAGACGCCTTATTCCTCATGTTTTGTGTGTTTTCGCATCATTTAGTATGATTATCATGCAAATAGCGATGGTGATATTCCTTAGAATCAGCGCATCCTTCTATAGACCATAATAGGGTGCCCTCGATTCGTTAGCCTCAGAATCAGAACCGAGAGGCTGTGGTCACATAGCCATTTTTGTGAAAAGACATCATTGCGAAAGGCGCTGAAGAATCAGGCGCTTTTTATATAACATTTTTCCGGCTTCGGCAACATCACGAATCGTATTTTTGTTACTCACCGAACCGAATACCATACCCGCAATCGGAATGAGCTGGAACAGCTTTTTCCATCCAAACGATTCACTGTAGGAATTAAAAACCTCCCGCCAGCCCTGCATTTGAGAGATAACCTCAACCTGCTTATCCGGATTATCGTAATCGGCGAGTTCATCAATAATCGCTTTCTTGCCCACAATATCTGCCGAAGAGAATTGCAGACATTTGACGATAAATATGCGCTCTTGAGGTTCGTCGGGATCATATCCATAGCATAACGCCATCTCCTGCAGCACCTTCAGGGAAAGCCCCATCACCATCGGAATATCCGCCGCAATCGTTACAATGCCCCCGATACCTGTTGCAGCCCCTTGTGCAGCAGCAAACCTCGTCCGACTATCCGTAATGCTATCGGCAGTGCGATCCAGCACTTCAAGCGGTAAGCCTTCCACGCTGTGAATTTTCGTCGTATCCTTTGACTCTCCATCCTGTTCATCGTAAGAGGTATCGGCCTTCATGGAATAACCGGATTGGATCGCTTCCTCTCGGAGCAGCTCAGCCACCTTCTTTTTCTGAACGAGAAATTTCCCGCCATTCTGCACATACTGGCCGACTTCGTTCAGCGAGTCGCCAATCTTCTGTTTCAGCGCTTTGGGCATCACTTTATCCAGCATGGCAAATGGCAAACGTCCAATTTTGTCCCAAATAAACAAGTCCTTCTGCCCTTTTTCCCATTTTAAAATCTGTTCCAGCTCCCGGTCCAATGTCTCACGCGAATCCATATATGGCCTCCTAATGTTATGTGTATAGTAAATTGTATACTCCTCATACGCTTTGGTCAGAGGGATGGTTGCTTCTATGTAAGTTTATGGTATTCATCCTCATGCCTTCATACACAATGTTTGCATAAATAAGAACCCTTAATCAGCGTCATTCGCTAAATAAAGGGCTCTTTTGATCCAAAACCTCAATTCTTATTTTGCTTTAGCTGCAGCCTTCCCATCCGGAACAGGGACTCCAAAGTGAGGCGTGCCATCTTCGTTCCAGTGAATGACCTGCGCGCGGGCGTGACGATTCGGATCGTAGAGAGGGTCTCCCTCGATGTCCTTGTAATTTCGTGCGTGATAGATGAGAATATCCGTCTTGCCGTCCGGTGATACCGTAAAGCTGTTGTGACCCGGACCATATTGACCATTCTCTTCACACGTTTGGAATACCGGCTTAGGCGATTTCACCCAGCTCGCTGGATCAAGCAAATCGGTGTCTTCATCCGCAGTGAGCAACCCCATACAATAATTATAGTCGGTCGCACTCGCCGAGTAACCAATGAAGATCCGCCCATTGCGATGCAGCACTGCTGCCCCTTCATTTACCTTGAAGCCGATGATCTCCCAATCATATTCCGGCGTAGAAATCATGACCTGCTCCCCACGCAGCGTCCATGGATTTTCCATTTCGGAAATGTACAGGTTGGAGTTGCCCGGAATGTCCGGGTCCTTTTGCGCCCAGACCAAATAACGGATCCCTTTGTGTTCAAACGTTGTTGCATCCAAGGCAAATGTCTCCCAACGCGTCCGAATCTGTCCCTTCTCTACCCACGCGCCTTCGAGCGGGTTGGGCGAGTCGTTCTCCAGCACATACATGCGGTGGTCGAAAAGGCCCTCATTGGTTTCGCTGGTATGGGCTGCAGCGTAATGTATATACCATTTTCCATCGATAAAATGAATCTCAGGTGCCCAAATGTTAGCACTCATCGGTCCTGTCTCATGTTTGTGCCAAGCCGTTACCGGCTCAGCATCTCGCAACTCTTCCAAGGTTTGTGCACGCCGAATCTCAATCCGGTCAAAGGCTGGCACGGAAGCAGAGAAATAGTAGTAGCCATCTGTGTGACGGTACACCCACGGATCAGCACGCTGCTCCAGAATGGGATTGGTAAATGTAATGGAATCAGTCATGGGAATGCTCCCCTTTCAAATGTGTGTGTATGGCTCGGAGTTAAGATTTGTAACCTTGTGCGGTAGACATAAAACCTATTGCTGGTGCACCGCGGGCGCTTCGGGGGTGGCAGGGCCTTGTCGCTCTCTTGTCCTCCGATTTCTTTTTCCCACCGCTCTTGGCGATTGAAATCGGATGCCAAAGTCGCTCCTTCGGCTCCTTCCTCCCCCTTCACTACTGGTGCACCTCAAAAGCAACAGCCTCGCTCTAACCGCGCTCGCTGAACCAAATCCAAACTCCGAGCCGTCGGTGTGGCTCTGTATCTATGGGGTCGACTACAACGCTTGGTCGACTCTCCCCACTAAGTGCATCGCTGGCCGTATTTTCTCAGCCAGCTCTTGGTACACCGCGGGCGCTCCGGGGGTGGCAGGGCCTTGTCGCTCTCTTGTCCTCCGATTTCTTTTTCCCACCGCTCTTGGCGGTTGAAATCGGATGCCAAAGTCGCTCCTTCGGCTCCTTCCTCCCCCTTCACTGCTGGTGCACCTCAAAAGCAACAGCCTCGCTCTAACCGCGCTCGGTCGACTCCGCCCTAGTTCGAGCCATATCTAAGGCTCTTTACTTCTTCGCTGCGCTGATCTGTTTGCCCCAGACGGCAATGCCGCGATCGTTCAGACCAGTAACCACGAGCGCTGGCTGGCTTCGCTCCCAGTCCCAGGATGGGAGCAGCTTGAGCTCCTCTGTGGAAGCTCCGCCCCACGGGCTTTCTTTCCACTCCAGCGTCAGTGTTTGTTTGCCGTCAAACGTCCATTTGCCTGAACCGTTTTCGCTTTTCAATTGGCCATTGGCTTGCAAGGTGTAAGGCACCGCCTGCACCTGTCCGTCCACCGACGGGTCAACAGCCAGTCCTTCCCACTCCCCGGCGATCATCGACTTCGGTATGTCCTGTGCGTATTCACCTGCATAACGTTCTGGTGACACCACAGGCCAGCCGTCCTTGGTCCACAGCATTTTACGTACATGCAGATACGGCCAGTTTTTATCCGTCTCACCTCTCGCATGATGCACGATATAATAATCGTCGCCATCCTTAAGGACCGAGTTATGTCCTGGTGCAACCCAGCCTTCACCTTCGGTGAAGCGATAGCCACCCAGAATTTTGGTTCCTACTTCATATTGAGGCAGATGCTCCGTATCCAGCATGTTCATGCCATTTACGTCCGTGTAGGGACCTGTAATGGAATCAGCGCGGGCTACACGCACGTTATAATCTTCGAATAAGGAATCATATGAGACGAATAGATAATACTTTTTGAACTCCGGGTTATACACAATATATGGACCCTCCACCGCACCTTCTTCTGTAGCACGATCACGGGCGGCAATGCGAGTACCATACCCCTCTTCCTTGAACTTTCCAGTTTCCGGATCCAGAGGTGCAATGTATATCCCATCGAAAAAGGAACCGTAGACCATCCATGAATTGCCTTCGGCATCCAATACCGGATTGGCATCAATGGCATTTAACTTATCCTTTTCATTCTCGGATGTTTTAACAACCAACCCTTCATCTGTCCAAGGACCCTCCGGGGACGAGGATGTTTGCAAACCAATAGCCGAACGCGTACTGCCAAAGGTCGAAGCCGAATAATACATCCGGTAGGTGTCGCCAACCTGAATCACATCCGGTGCCCACAGATTTACCGCTCCAGTCCAATCTAGGGCTTCCTTCGGAATGCCTGGCAAAGCCTGACCTACCCATGACCAGTTAATCAGATCATCCGATTTGCGTACCATGACGCCGGGTTTCGCTTCCCCTGCGACACGGACGTCTGTGGAATAGACGTAGTATCCCTGATCTGTTTTGATAATGGCTGGATCATGCGCATTGTTCACAGTCCAACGGGATTCATCATCCAGAATGGAGGTGTCATACAATTGAGTATCTTGGGGAGCCTCAGGAAAGACCGGCGTGGACACCGATTCCCCTGCGCCATCTCCAGAACAGCCTGTAACTCCGACCAACAGCAGCAGCAGCATGGAAGCAACAACTCCTTTTCCTGAATTCGTCCACCCGCGGAATGTTCTCCGCTGATTCATCCTTTCACTCCAGAGATCGCTACCGATTCAATAATCTGTTTCTGGAAGATCAGGAAGATGATCAATACCGGCAGCAGCGCAACAATGGATGCTGCCATAATGAGCGGATAATCCGTCTGGATCGCATACGTGGCATTAAAGTTCGCAATAACGAGCTGCAAGGTCTGTTTTTCAGGTGAATTCAGATAAATAATCGGTGCCAGATAATCGTTCCAGATGCCCATGAACCAGAGAATCAGCTGAGCGGCAATCGCCGGTTTAATGAGCGGGAACGTAATGCTGGAGTACAGTCGGAAATAAGAGCTGCCATCAATTTTCGCTGCTTCAATAATGGCATCAGGCACACTAAGCAGATATTGACGCAGGAAGAAGATCATGACGACGTTACCAAATAATCCTGGAACGATAAGCGGCAGCAGTGTGTCCACCCAGCCCAGCTTCGAGAACATGATGAACTGCGGAATCATGACTGTCGGATACGGAATCATCATCGATGCGAGCAATGCTAGAAACAATTTATTTTTATGCGGAAATCTTAATTTGGCAAAAGCAAAGGCAGCGATACTCGACGTAAACGTCCCGACAACGGTAACACTGATCGCCACGATCAAGCTGTTTTTGATCCCGCTGAGTAGCGGACCTGCTTCCCAGATTTCCTTATACTTTCCGAATTGGAACACTTCAGGTATCCACACAGGCGGAAGTGCGAACACATCCTGCTTCTCCTTCACGGAAGTGGACAACATCCAGATCAGTGGTGCAATCATCGCAATAGCACCAAGTGCCAACACGATAAAAATGATAGAGTTCGTTAGTTTCCTCTTTTGACTGTAAGACATCTCCGGTTCACTCCTTTCCTAGACCATTAATCCCCATCATAGGCTGATTTTTCGTTCATTTTGAATTGCACCAAGGTAATGACAAAAATGAAAATACCAAGAATCATGGCCATCGCAGAGGCATAACCCATTTGCAGGTTGCTAAATGCTTTCTGCCAGATGTAGAAGACGATGGATGCAGATGAATATTCAGGACCGCCGGTAGGCGTCATAATGTTCATTTCGGTGAAGATTTGGGAACCACCAATGATATTCGTAACAACGAGGAAAAAGGTAACTGGCTTCACCATCGGCCAGGTGATGTTGCGGAAAATCTGGAACCCGTTTGCTCCATCGAGCTCAGCTGCTTCGTAATATGTACGTGACACACTTTGCAGTGCAGCCAGATACAATAACATCGTATAACCTAGACCTTTCCATACCGTCATAATAATCAGGGCCGGTTTAACTGTATCTTTGTTTGCGAGCCAGTTAGGGCCTTCAATACCGAACAGATCCAGGAATTGGTTCACTAATCCGTAATCCCCGTTGTACGCCCAGTTCCACATGATGGACACCGCTGCGAGGGAAGAAATAACCGGAATATAATAGATTACACGGAACGTCGTTGTGCCGGGAATTTTACGATTCAGACCCATCGCCAGCAGCAATGCAAGCAACAAACCAATCGGGATACCCAGCATCAGATAAAAGGTGTTGAACATCGCTTTGTAAAACAGATCATCCGTGAGCAAATCCTTAAAATTGGCTAAACCAATAAAGTTCATCTGTCCCAAGCCATCCCAATCCGTAAACGAACCGTACAAGGAATATAGGAAAGGGAACAGGACAAAGATCAGCAAACCAAGAACCGGAGGCAAAATAAACAAATATCCGTACAGCCTCTCTTTGCGATACAAACTAGATTTTGTAATCACTGCGCTCACCCCTGTTTCTAATATCAGCATGTTGCATGAATCGATACACGCCTGCTTGCTTGATCAATTCATGCAACATACCCGTATGGAATCCAAAATGATGCCAGCAGCGTGATAGCAGGCTGCTGGCACCGCCTTTTTTTGAAAAACGGAATCTACTACTCTATCCATTTGGCTTAGGCTGCTTCTCTCTGAACCTAACTTCATTCTTATTTCATTCACATGATTTCAGCATGTTGCTAAATGTTTTATTTCTGAGATTTCTTCTCTTGTTCTACCGCTTTGTCTAACAGCTTTTGCATTTTGGGCTGCTGCTGCTTCACATATTCTGCGGCTGTAATCTTGCCATCCAGAACCGGTTGAATGTCGGTGAAGAACAGGTCATACCATTCTGCGTTGTACGTGTAGTTCCCTGGAAGAGAACGGCCATAATCTTCTACGATATCAATGAATTCCTGTTTGTTGGCTGGTTTTGTAGATGTATCCTTAGCCCATTCGTCAGCCATATCGAGCAAATTCGGGATCTGTACTTTGGCATCCACCAACTGCTGCATGCCTTCTTTGGAAGCTGTGAGGTAATTAACCAATGCTGCAGCTTCTTCTGGATATTTCGTTTTGGCCGATACACCGATACCGAGTGAACCGATCCACGTTGCGGATTTTCCGGTAGAGCCCGCAGGGAAAGGCAGCAGGTCATACTCGAAAGGCAGTTTCTCGAATGTACTCATATCCCATGGAGCTACAGGGAAGAAAGCCATTTCCCCTTTCATCCAGCGTTGGTACGTATCCAATGTTTGCGCTTCCTCAATGGAAGGCGTGATTTTGTATTTGTTTTGCATGTCCGCAAAGAATTGCAGTGCTTCCGCGAATTTCGGATCATCAATGGTCACTTTTGTTTTCGTTTCATCCAGCCAGTCGGCGCCATTGCTCCATACAAAAGCTTGCAAGGCCCACTGTACGTTAAAGCCTGTACCAAATACGTCCGGTTTGCCGTCTCCATTCGTATCCTTGGTCGCTTGCTGATTTACCTTAATGAACTCATCCCATGTATATGGCTTGTCCTTGTCAGGGAATGGAATGCCTTCTTTTTCAAATAAAGTTTTGTTATAACCGAGTGCAAACGGACCCAGATCTTTCGGCATGCCGTAGAGATCGCCCTGACCTGCCATTTTGCCATCATAGCGATACAGATCCACACCATATTTCCAGATGTTATCGAGATCTACATCCGCATTATTTTCAACGTAAGGTGTCAGATTCATCAACACATTGCTGTTCACATAGGCTTTCACATCGCCAGGGTTAAAATAGAATACGTCTGGCAAGCTGTTGCCTGTAATAGCAGCTCTCAATTTGGTTGCGTACTGATCCGCAGCTGTTACGATAATTTTGACTTTGACACCTGGATGCTCTTCTTCGAATTTCTTAACAACGGCTTGATATGCCTTCTGTTCATCTGTTCCGCCCCGGAACATAAACGTCAGTTCCTTGTCCCCGCTTGAACCGCTGCTGCCACCGCAGCCTGCAAACACGATTGCGCTTACAAGCATAAGAAGCATTATCGTAACCAAACTCTTTTTCTTTACCATCTGAACCCCTCCTGATCTGGATTTGTAACCGTATTCAAGTAGCTGGAAATAAGATTTCTGTTGTTAAATTTATCAAACCCAGATCACTTTAGTCAATACTTTATTAAAACATTTTATATTTATTTAAAATAAATTAGTATGTTGGCCATCCGCTGGAATCCCATAGCAAGTCGTTGATTAGCAATTTTGGATTGCCATTATCATCAGCATCATAGGCGTGGCGCGCAATCACATTACCGTTATACACATCCTGACCACCGGGTCCCTTCCACTTGACGTTCCCCGAGTCCAATATCGTTCCGCCGCCATTCAACATGCTCATACCGTTTTTGTCCACATAAGGACCTGTAATACTCGTTGAACGTCCATAGACCATTTTGTACGTGCTATTTACGCCCTGGCAGCAAGAATCAATCGAGGCAAACAAGTAATAATAGCCATTCCGATACACAATACTTGGAGCTTCAATGGCACCACCATTATTCGGACGCGCCGCAATGGAGGATATGCTTCCGGTCGGTTTCATTGTGTTTTTGTCGAGTTTCACAATCTTCAGACCGCTCCAGAAAGAACCGAAAGCTAGCCACGGGTTGCCTGAAGCATCGATGACCAGATTCGGATCAATAGCGTTATAATTGTTGGCGGTTGTGGTTTGAAGCACTAATCCCTCATCCTTCCACTGACCTGCTCCAATGCTGGTTGCAGACGCAAGCCCGATCGCAGATCTGTTGGAGCCAAAGGTAGAGATGGAATAATACAGCCACACTTTTCCGTTGTACTGCTCAACGTCAGGTGCCCATACATCCAGACCGCTCTGTCCCGGAACGGCAGAGGCCCACCAGGATGGCTTACTCAGGAAAATCTGTGGAACCCGATACCATGATGACCCGTTATCCGATTTCAGTACCTGAATGCCAGGACCTGTTGAGAAGGTATACCATGAGTTTCCTTCTTTGATGATGGATGGATCGTGGACGGCAATATCTCCGCTCAGATTCCAAAATGCCGCGAATGCCCGGGACTGACCCGCCAATAGCAAAACAAGTACAAGTAGTGCAGGCAATGCCCAACGCTTCTTCCTGAATCTTGTCATTCCTTTGAACTTTTCCAAATCGAATCCCACCTCTCCTGATCAAATAGTTAATTTGGTTCATGAAGTATTAAATCAATTTAGGTATACTAGGATTATAAAAGCGGTTACATCACATTTCAATGGTATATTTCAAATATATATGAAATGATTCAAGTTATTTTTTAAAGTAAATATTCAACATTTTATGAATATTACGCTCATTTATGCTATGTATACACGGGATTTGGCTTCCTTTTCTCTGCCCTTCCCTTCCATCGGGTAATCATTTATAATTATCTAAAACAAACCATATAAATGTACAGAAGCCTGGAACTCAGAAGGGCTTTGTTCAGAACGTGGAAAGGAAAACCACCTATGATTTATATTAAAGATCTGATGTCTGGCGTTAATATTTTCAAAGCACTCAGTTCCGAAATCCGGATTCAGATTATTGAGTTGCTTGCCAAGAACCAGAGTCTTAACCTCAATGATCTCGCAACCAAACTGGGGCTCAGCAATGGCGCCATTACAATGCATATTAAGAAATTGGAAGAAAGCGGCCTGATTGAGATCAACACTGCGGTTGGCAAACATGGAATTCAGAAGATTTGTTATCTCAATGAGGAAAAACTAATGGTGGACCTGCGTTCACAGGAGATTTTTAACCGATACGAGGTTGAAATTCAGGTAGGTCATTATAGCGATTATCAGGCAGCTCCTACATGTGGTCTCGCCACCCGAGACAGCATCGTCGGTGAGTTCGATGATCCGCGCTACTTTGCTGACCCACTCCGTATTGATGCAGAGATGATCTGGCTGGCCGAAGGTTATCTGGAGTATCGTATTCCCAACTACCTTAAGCCTAATCAGACGTTCAGCGAAATCCAGTTGTCCATGGAATTGGGTTCAGAAGCGCCAGGTTTTTGCGATAATTACCCTTCGGATATTTTTTTCTACGTCAACGGCATCGAGATTGGCTGTTGGACGAGTCCAGGCGATTTTGGCAATACCCGGGGTACGTTCAATCCAGACTGGTGGCCGCCGCATCTGAATCAATACGGGATGCTGAAGCTGATCCGCATCACTCAAGAGGGCAGCTATATTGATGGATGCCGCATCTCCGATGTTACTCTGGACCAGATTGGCCTTGATTACAAAAGCGATATCCACTTTCGGATTGCAGTAACGGACGAACCCGTGAATAAACGGGGATTGACGATCTTTGGCAAAAATTTCGGCAATTACGGGCAGAACCTGCTTGCGCGTGTACTTTATAATGTGCAAGAGGAATAGTTGAGTATAAACTGCGTTACACCTCAAAAATCAACAAACAGCCGCCCAGTTAAAAAACGGACGGCTGTTTTCATTTTCTGTTACTTCACTTCGTTCAGACGTTCCGCCAAACGGTCCCAGGTTTCCGTAATTCCCTGCAACATCCCCATATCCATGACGGTTTGCAATGCCTCTGCGGATACATACTCTGATCGATTAACGATCTTTGTCTTGCCCCCAAGATCAATGAATAGCATGGTTACTTCGGTTGTCGGCAGGTTCTCATCTGTGTTGCCTTCGGCGTCCGAGAAATAATCGATATAAACAATCCGTTCCGGCTCAACAATTTCCTTATACACACCTTTTCCCCAAGATTCCATACCGTAAAAATCTCCCTGGTTCTTATCCTCACATTTCATGCAGTAATGCCAAACACCGCCTGGTCGAAAATCCACATTACAGACAGGAATGGCCCAACCTCTCGGTCCCCACCAGTGCTGAAGATGTTCCGCTTCCTTGAACATGCTGAACACAAGCTCACGAGGTGCGTCAAATACACGCTCAAGTACAAGTACCTTTTCATTTTCCACACTCGACGCCATTCCGTTGTTTAACATTGTCATTCCTCCTTATGAGTTAGCGAATACCTATGGTTTGTCTTTCTTACTTTGCAGTTCACGCAAATAATGATCCAGATTGTCAAAACGGTCTTCCATGATATTCTGAAACGACTGCACCCACTCATCCAATGTTTGAAAAGGTTCTGGACGGAGCTTGTAAATCCTGCGGTTGGCCACGGCCTTTACATCCAAAATGCCATGATCACTGAGCACTTTCAAATGCTTCGAAGCTTGAGGTTGACGTAATCCCAGCTGTTCAGCAATTTCCCCCACAGTAAGAGGACCATCACGTAATAATTCGACGATATGCATACGATTCGGTTCAGCCAAAGCGCCCAGCAAGGCCATATCCATACCCGGATTGTGTCCTGACATGCTGTTCACCTCATTCAGTTAATGTGTATAGGTAGAATCTCATCTCCTTCACCAAAATGTTCTTCTTCCTGATATTCAAAGCATACCCCATAAGGAATATTCCTGTAAAGGAATATTATCGAAATAATTATAACTTTTATTAAATAATTCCGAATGATGTATACTACATCCCGATGGAAATACTGAACGTTCCAATCGATACGATTCAAAGTGTTAAACATCAGCCAGCATTATTCCAGATCAGATTGGATAAATTCATAACCAACACGAAGGAAAATAAAATGTACGGTCAGTGGCATGACAACGGACGGCTATTGGACTATTAAATTTTCCCTGAGACAGCAGACAGGACCTCCCTATAAGGAGGCCCTGTTTTGATGTTTCCAATATTAATGATTCTGCCTGTACGTTTTGGGAGACATGCCATACGCCTTTGTGAACTGCCGGGTAAAATAATTACTGTCGTTAAACCCGCATTCATAAGAAATTTCGGTAATGGACAGGTTCCCCTGTTTTAACAGATAACATGCCTTTTCCAGACGCAGCTTCTGTAAATATGAAATGGGCGTCATCTGATAATAGGATCGAAATATCCGGTTCAGATGCCTTATAGAAACATTCGACTTCCCTGCAATGTCATCCAAGGTCAGGGGCTCCAGATAATGATCCTCAATATATGAAATGGCATTCGCCAGATGCATCAGATTAGTGCCCTCAATTCCCTTCTCCTGTGTCTCATAATGCCTCGACAAATAAACAACCATCTCCGTAAAACGGGAGATCAGCATCGTCTGATATCCTTGCTGCCTGCTTCTATACTCCTCAATCATGACAGTGATTAGCGATTCCACGTACTCCAGGTTGGGAATAGGCAAGGCCATTTTACTCGGATAGGAATGAATACTGCGATAAAATGGCTCCAAAACAAACAAAGCCTGAAACCCCTTGGATTTTCTCAGATCCGGTCCGGCAGAAGCAAGCATTTCCGGTCTGAACATAATATTGCATATCTGAAAATCATGAGGATCTCTGTAGGCATGGGGAGTTGAACCATTAATCACAAATACATTGCCCTTCTTAACAAAAAATTCCTCCGTATTGACAACATGTGTCGCATTGCCATTCAGGACAATGACAAGTTCCGAAAAGTCCACATGCTTGTGAAGTTCGGTGTCTTCCTCATGTCCTCCATATTGAATATAGAACGGAAATTCCAGATCAGCTGTAAACCAATTCAAATAGGCGTTGCTCAACAGTTCGCCCTCCATGATTCATGTTGGGATGAATGTCTATATCATGCTACTCCATGACCGAAAAATCAAGGTTTGCCGATCATTGGTTCTCTATAATTCCTCATGTAGCGATGCAAAAACAGCACAAATCGAGGGGGTGTCATTAGTCGTGAAAACCCGATTATATGATTTATTTGTCGGGTGCAAAGGCTTTTTTTAAATCCACAATTGTAAACGCATTCAATACAATAACGGATATTATCAGGGGGGTTATTATGGTTCATTCGATGAGAAAGATTGTAAACTATTCCGTCGCACTCACACTTTCATTAAGTTTGCTGGCAGGGTGCAGTAGTAGCAATGAAAGCTCGGAAAGTAAAGAAGGAAATGCCAGTGATACTTCACCGATGACGTTGACATTCTTCGGAGCAGATTCCAACGCGAACTGGAATAAGATGCAGGATGATGTCGGCAAGGAGATTACCAAGCAGACAGGTATCACACTGGATGCCGAATTCGCAGTATCGGACCCCGCTCAGAGACTGGCACTGATTGCAGCAAGTGGTGATTACCCCGATCTGATCAGTCCCAAGGGGGATTTGGACAAATTGGTTGATGCAGGGGCAATGCTGGATCTTACGGATCTGATCGACCAATATGCGCCAAACATCAAGAAACTCTTCGGTGACCAAATCAAACGTCTGCGCTACAGTAACGACGATCCTTCCATTTATGTCATCCCAACCTACTCAGCCATTGACGGAGTCAACTTTGTGGCTGGTGCAGGTTTTGAGCTCCAGCATCGTGCTGTGAAGGAGGTCGGGTACCCACAGATCAAGACACTGCAAGATTATGAGAATGTCATTCGATCCTATCTGGAGAAGCACCCTACCGATGAGAATGGCAACAAAAATATCGGAATGACATTAAACGCTGATGACTGGCACATTCAAATTACCGTGACAAATCCTGCAGCTGAAACCACTGGTAAATCCGGTGATGGAGAGTACTACATTGATCCGGAAACGCATGAAGCAACCTACCATTTCCGCACGGAAGGTGAGAAAGAGTACTTTCAGTGGCTTAACCACATGTATAATACCGGGTTGCTTGATCAGGAGTCTTTTGTTCAGAAAAACGACCAATATCTGGCCAAAATCGCTTCTGGTCGCGTTATTGGTCTGATTGATGCAGACTGGGGCTACTCTGATGGAGAGAAGGCACTGAAGGCGGCAGGCAAAAATGATCAAACCTATGGACATTATTCTGTCATGCTGTCTGACCATTACAAGGACAACCGATATCAGTCTACTGGGTTCATGGCAGGCTGGGGAGTAGGCATAACTGAAAGCGCTGAAGATCCGGTCCGAGCCATTAAATTTCTGGATTTCCTCGCTTCTGAAGAAGGCCAAATCCTTAATTATTGGGGCGTAGAAGGTAAGCAATATACGATGGAGGATGGTAAGCGTGTTGTACCTGCGGAAGTGCAGCAGCGCATTATCAATGACAATATCGCCTTTAGCAGAGAATCCGGCGTAGGCCTTTACACCAATATGGGTGGTCATTACGGGGATGGCGTGAAAGACTCTACTGGCAATTATTATACCAAGAACTTCCCGGAACAGATTATTGAGAATTACACGGATGTAGATAAAGAGACTCTTAAAGCTTATGATGCAACGACCTGGATGGATCTGTTTCCGAATGAGAAGGATTTCCCGGTAAAACCATGGGGAGCAGTATGGAATATCTCTGTGCCAAGTGATGATGAAATCAACATTATAGCTAATAAGGTGAAGGATATTACATGGAAGCAGATTCCGCAGGCCGTCATGGCCAAACCGGAAGAATTCGATGCCATCTGGAATGACTATCAGCAGAAGCTTGTTGATGCAGGTGTCGAAAAAATGGAGCATGGATTCACTAAATACGTCCAGGATCGCGTTAAACTCTGGAATGAATAGGAGTACTACATGATGACGAACTACAGCAATCCCGTGATTCCGGGCTTCTATCCAGACCCCAGCATCTGTCGGGTAGACGAAGATTATTATCTCGTAACCAGCACATTTGAATATTTCCCGGGTGTTCCCATTTTCCACAGCAAAGATCTTGTGAATTGGCGCCAAATCGGCCATGTTCTCACTTCTGTCGAACAGCTTCCACTTGCTAAAGCAGGCAGCTCCGGGGGCATTTACGCACCGACACTACGCCACCATGATGGCTGGTTCTACATGACAACTACCAATGTAAGCGGAGGTGGCAACTTCTATGTACGAAGCAAGCAACCTGAAGGACCTTGGTCGAATCCTATTTTTGTTGCCCAGGACGGTATAGACCCCTCCCTATTCTTTAACGATGATGGTCGTATTTACTTTCAATCCGCCTGTAATGGCGATGAAGGCGAAGGGATCTATCAATGTGAGATCGACATCTTGACGGGAAACAAGCTGACAGAGAGCCAGTTCATCTGGAGGGGAACCGGCGGTGCTGCACCTGAGGCCCCGCACTTGTACAAAATAAATGACTATTATTATCTAATGATTGCCGAAGGGGGAACCGAATACGGGCATATGGAAACCATTGCGCGAAGCACAGATCCATACGGGCCATTCGAACCCTGCCCTCACAATCCGATCCTGTCGAATCGCAGCATGAAAACCAGTATCCATGCCACCGGTCATGCGGATCTGGTGCAAGCACAAGACGGGAGCTGGTGGGCGGTATGTCTTGGCTTCCGTCCGGCAGCCTACCCCATGCGGCATCACTTGGGACGCGAGACGTTTCTGGCACCCGTGAACTGGACGAGTGACGGATGGCCTATAATCGGTCATGAAGGACATATTGAGCCTGTCATGACCGGGCCGCAGCTGCCTGAAGTCCAATGGCCCCGCAAGGAAATCCGGGATGATTTCAATGTGTCCACACTTGGCCTGGACTGGATCTTCCTGCGGAATCCAGCTCCAGACAGTTGGTCACTCACAGAGCACCCGGGCCATCTTGTTCTGCGAGGAAACCCCGTATCTCTCAATGATGGTGGAAATCCCGCCTTTGTAGGTCGTCGCTTGAGCCATTTCTTATGCAGCATGGCTGCCAAACTGAGCTTTGAACCAACGCATGATGGCGACGAAGCGGGATTGACCGTCTATATGAATGAGAAATATCATTATGATCTGGCTATTACGCGGATTGATGGTCACAAAAAATTGATATTCCGACGAACGGTTGGTTCTTTAAGAACCGAAGTAATTCGGGATTGTGAAGCTGGACCTGCGATATTACAGATTCAGGCCCAACGTGATATGTTCACTTTCTCCGTACAGCAAGATTCAACAACTGACTCTTTCCTCGGCTCTGGCGAAACCCATCTGCTCTCTACTGAAGTGGCGGGCGGCTTCACAGGAGTCATCATTGCCATGTATGCCCACAATCCATCAGGAGAAGGTGCACCCAGCCTGTTCGATTGGTTTGATTATGAACCACTGGATTAAATAATGGTGTAATCTTCGAATTTATATTTAAATGTAAAAACTATAATATAACCTCTATTACAATCATCCCCTTCAAGTAGATACTCTTTAAAAAGCCTTGTGTGGTAACATAAGGAAAGGAGTGAACTTGAAGGGGATTTTGCTATGGCTAAATCCCTCGATCCGCTCAAGAAACGTTCTGCATGACTCCTTTTAAATCTCAGAAAAGATTCATTGATTTATTAGAGAAGTTCTCCTAATATTTTTAGTAGGAACACCCAGCAGCTCGGCATCTTGGTCATACTTCACTGTCTTTATGAGAGCGCTATCGCTGCAGCTCTAAAGAAAAACGGGAGGTTGCAGATATGAAATGGAATCACTTCAAGTCCAAGCTTCTGCTTAAGTACACACTATCCTATATCTCCATTTTCCTTATCCCTCTTGTTATATTAACCATCATTATTTATCACAATGCTGTGGACACACTCCGCTCAGAGATCGAACAGACCAATGTCAATCAGTTGACCCAAGCCAAAACGGTCATTGATGACCGCATGAAGGAATTGCAGGACATCGCATTTCGTATCGCCTATGATGAGCAGCTGACCCGCTATTGGACTCACCATCCGTACTATAGCCGGGAATCAATTGCTGCCTTGGTCAAATACAAAGCCACCAGTTCCATTATCGATGAGCTATTTCTGTTCTTCCGCGGAGATGATAGCATCTACTCGTCTCAGGGCTCTGAGAACCTGGATGTATTCACGGGCCGCTACAAATTTAATACATGGAACAAAACGGATATGATCCGGGATTTGAATAACGTTCAGTTTCCCACGATACGACCAGCCGAGCAAGTCGTTCAAGGAACCAAAGTACCCAATTCCATGCTGGCCTACCTTGTACCGATTGCACCTAATAATACGCCCGCCCACGGCACTGTCATGTACCTGATTCACGAGTCCAATCTGACCGGATTGATTGATTCCATTCTCAGCGATTACCATGGGATGACTTATATTTTCGATAATTATGGGCAGGTGCTGGCCGCCAATTATAAGGGGGAGACCATTACCGAACAGGAAGTCAAAGCTCTGTTTGAACTTGAGCCGGGAACACACAGCCTCTCCTTGAATCAAGAACCGCATTCGGTTGTATCCGTCAAATCAGACGCGGGCTGGACTTATGTAACCGCGATGCCAAGCAATCAATTTTTCAGCCGAATTGTCCATATTCGTACCTTTGTTGTTCTTGTTTTCTCCTTCATGGTGGTAATGGGCACCTTCCTCGCCATTATGTTGGCCCGAAGACAATATCATCCGATTTCAGACTTGATGGAGTTCATTCGTTTAAAAAATCATCCTGAACCATCCACAACCAGCAACGAGCTGGAATGGATCAAGAAAACGCTGCATGATTACAGCCAGCGTGTGGACCTTCAAGAGCCCTACGCTCGTAATCATATTCTGCTCATGTTACTGAAGCATGGTCATACCGGAGAGCTCCCCTCTGAGTTTACGGATAATCTCGGCATACGCTTTAACCGGTCCCATTATTTTGTCATGACTTTGGGATGGGAAATGCATGCTTTTCCCATCGTAGATCATCCTGAACAGCGTACTGTTATGCAGCTGATCAACGATATGGAACTGCCGGAGTTGTCGGCTTTTGCTTACGGCGTGGAGCTTCCACAGCCAGACCAAGTAGCCCTCATCGTCGGATTTGATGCCGAAGTCGGGCATGAATCCAGCTTGAATGCTCGTATGGAATCTATTGTTGAATCACTGCAATTAATGGTGACAGAGCACGTCGGAATCGCTCCCGCGATCGGGATCGGCAACAGCTATAATTCTCCATTACAGCTGAACCAATCCTATATCGAGGCATCAACCGCGCTGGAAGCGTCTATGCTGCACGGACAAGGCAGCAGTACCTTCTTCAACGCCCTTTCCGGCTCTAGTGAAGAGGATTCTTCCTTCTGGGTCCCTAAGGATGTGCTGCTGAAACTGGTTCAGAGCTTGAAACAGGGCAGTTACGATGTGGCGGTTCAGATGGTATCAACCGCGTTGAATACGCTGAAATCCGAAATGCCGTCTGTACCTCTGCTGCGCTGCATCTGCTTCGATATTCTGAATACGATGCTCAAAACGGCCTCGGAGCTTGGCATTCATCACGTGGTTAATCAGCTTCCAAGGATCACTTCCTACGACTCGTTGGAGGATTTGGAGAAAAAACTGACAGGACTTGCCGCCGAGATCTGTGCTCATGTCGAGGCGAAGAGCGAGACGGAAGAAAGCTCCCTGATGGATGAAATCGTTGCTTATATTGATGCCAATTTCTCGGATTATGACCTCAGCCTGGGTACGATTTCATCGAAATTCACGATCTCTTCATCGTATTTCAGCCGTTCCTTCAAAGAGAAGATCGGCATGAATTTCACCCAATATATCTGGCAGAAACGCATGGATGAGGTCATAAGGCTGCTGCTGCATACGACCGACCCGTTAAAAGATATCATCACGCGCGTCGGTTATCTGGACACACCGAACTTCATCCGCAAATTCAAGAAAGAGACGGGTTATACCCCAGGACAGTACCGCAAAATGCACCGTCCCAACGACTCCTCCGATTCCCCGGATGACGATGACGAGGAATGCCTTGGTTAATGGATGGATTCGTAAAATAAATATAAACCTCCCCCAACCTTTTGGTTAGGGGAGGTTTTGTATGTTTTCTACTCGTATAGACAATTCGATGCATCGGCATCCAGCTCTTTTCTTCTATTTCCCTACCGGAACATCTTGAAGCCCTTGATGTATTGCACCCAGCAGACGATGGGTCGGATCACAGCCGTATTCCCAGAACATAATGCCGGACAGTCCCTGATCCTTCACGTAATCGCATTTGTGCTGAATCGATTCTTCATCATCATACGATATTAAGCTCGACCCATTAAACAGAAACGGTGCACAGGCTTCCTCATCCCAATAACGGATATAACCATTCTTGTTGATGTACTTCGCTTCCAGTTCGGCAAATGCCGGACCGTAGCCGCCTGTGCTACCGGCCATTTGGTGAAGGCCGTGGTTTCGGTCAGGAACCTCAGTCCAGATCCGGGAGTAGAACGCAGCGCCGATAACAATCTTCTCCTTCGGAACACCGGCGCGGACGAACAGATTTACGGAAGCATCTGTACTAATTCGGAACAGATCACCGGTTGGTGTATACAGATTCGTATGATGTCCGGTCAGAACCTGAAAACCGCCGCGCATATCATAGGTCATCAACTGCACAAAATCCAGGTACTGCTGCACCTCAGCCATCTCTGTACCGTCGACGTAGTATTGATCAGCCCCTGCCGCAATGGTGAGCAGATAATGACGGCCATCCTCGGAGCCCTTGGCATCCAGCGTTTCCCGGATCGTTTTGAGAAGTAAGGTGAAATTCCGTTTATCATCAGGACTGGATGCGATACCGGCTTCACCGTAACAAGGATACTCCCAGTCCAGATCGATTCCGTCAAAAGGATATTCCTCCAGCACCCTAACCGCTGATGCGGCCATACTGTCCCTTCCCGACTGGGTTGAGGCGGCTTCAGAGAAACCACCAGCGCTCCATCCGCCCACGGACAGCAGCACCGTTAGATTTGGATGCTCCCGCTTAATATTCCGGATAACCTCTCCGTTTTTTAAATGCTCGGTGGTGATTTCATCATTCTTGACATGACCAAAGGCTACATTCAGATGTGTCAACTTTAACAGATCCTCATCCGTCATGTCGGGAAGAACAGAATCGACGACATAACCAGCAGCAATATATTTCGTCATCCGCTTTCACTCCGATCCATTCCATGATTGAGATATCGCAGCAGCAATCTGCAGAGCTTCCTTGCCTGTACCAATCTTGTACCCTGAGGCCGAGTATCGGATTTGATCCTGATGATCCAGCACGAACAGATGCGGATAGCCCGCTTCGTGAGCGGCAGGTTTCGAAATGAAACCGGACAAGGCCGCATAGCTTGAATCCCGTACAAAAATCGTACGTACCGGCAGCCTCGAATGAGCCCCAGAGTCAAAGGAGGCGTTCCATTCTGTATCTCCGATCACCAGCACGATAGGCACGCCCAGCTTATCCAACGGCTCAGCCAGCTCACACAGCTCACGAATCAGATGTTTGGTCGGTTCCCGTTCTGGTTCAATCCACGCGGCAATGGCCCCCTCTGATCCCAGAAGGTCCTTCAATACCACCTCTGAACCATCCAGACGAGTCAGCTCATTGCCGGTTGACAGATTGCCCAGCACAGGGATGTCTACCACCGTCTCCCGATAAGTCAGTACTACCTCCGTGGTGTCTCCAGCCCGAACGGTGCAGTAAATGAAGCGGACTCTTACCGTTCCGTCTTTCAGACGGATGCCGGTCGTTAAGCGATAAGCTCCCGGTTCAACCTCAAATGGTTCGCTATAGATATCGGTGTGACCATATGGATAAATCAGCGTTTTGTACACGCCATCCTCCAGACGGGCCAACGAGAAATTCTCCGCATAGGATGCTAACGGCGCATCCTCCCGAGCCTCTGAATCCTTGAGAAGTTGCAGCATTCCCCAGCTTGAGCTCTCCTGATTTCGAGAAGAGGTGAGACTGAACACCGCATCCTCCCAGCCTTTGTCACTAAGATACTGCGGTTTCTGCTCGCTCGGATGCAATCGGGCCGGAACGCCCAAACTGCGGCACACCGCCACAAACAGAATATCGAGCGACTGTGAATCTCCCTTCATCAGACTGTACGTACCTATAGGGTTTCCCTTGCCTTTCAGGTTAGGAAGATCCTCATAATACGTATAGCTCTGTTCCAGATTGCATGCAAGCATCAAAGGATCTTTCCTGAACACCGCTGCTTCTTCCTCGGAATAAGCATTCTGGAATACGGATCGATAAGGCACCACCATTTCATAAGAGACCCTCGGGCACAGAATGTACTTCACAAACGTCTCTTCTGCCCATTGTCCTCGCTGCGAAAGAGAACCTATAAGATGATCGTCCAGTGTCGGCCGAAGAGTATCGATCAAGTCTTTTTCGTTCATCGACTCCAGCAACTGTAGTGGCCACTCACCAAATTCACCGGAACGTTCCTCTAGGAAAGCAGCGATTTCGCGGCTGTTGCCCCGTGCCTTCTGTAGAATATCCCGTACGCGCTCCGGAGGCAGTCCAGTTGTATGAGCCAATGCTAAGGCCTCTTCTTCACTCAGGAATGTATCCTCATATTCACTCCGAATCTTCGTGCCTTCCTCCAGGCGGCGGTTGTGTTCCCGAATCTTCTCTTCCGGTAACGAAGCCACTACTTCTCCCTCCCCTTCCGGAGGAGGAACCATATCAAAATCCGCGATCCCTGATGGCTGCTCAGACGAATCCAACACGAGCTCAACATGATCGCCGTCCTGAGCTTTGAATAGCATTTCACCCCACTTGCCACCACTAACCGCACGAATCACTAGGTCGCCATGACCTGTCTTAAAGGAAGCCTCTCCTAGTGTATCCGTCTTGATTTCGGCGATCGGATAAAATTCAGCACTATTGTATAGCTCAAAGCGGACACTCGCTTCAGGCACGGGCGCACCCTGCTCATTTATCACCTTCACGCAGATGGTATGCGCAGGCGCATAGTTCTCCAGTAAATTGATCTCCGTATATCCCTTCTCGGAGAGTGTTATATCCTCCGGTCCCGGATAGTCGGCAAATATCCTCGTATTAATCAGCATGGCCCTGCGGGCTGGAGGACTGAACCACCCTTGATTCAATCCGGCTTCCGGTTCGCATGCCCCAATGTAATACCACTGGCCATCCGCCCAGGCTTCTACCCAAGCGTGATTGCTGTCACAATGTGCCCAGCGTGGTGTGTAGACCTGACGGGCAGGTATGCCGATGCTGCGAAGAGCGGCTACCGCCAGCGTGGATTCTTCTCCACAACGGCCGCGGGCATTCCGAATCATCGTCAGTGGCGATATCGTTCGCAGATCGCTCCCAATATAAGTCGCTTTCTCATGACACCAGTAATTGGTCTCCAGAATGGCATCCGCCATGGATAACTTCGCTGTCCGGTCGGCCAACTCGTCAAAGATAATGCCACGGAAATCTTCAATATTCTCTGTATTGATTCGATAGGGAAGCACATAATGCAGAAACAGATGATCTGGTACACGTTCCCCCCAAGGCACACGCTTGCGAATGTCCAGTGCCCAACGCACATGACTGAGGAACAGTTCCCCATCATAATCAGCCAGGTCGTTCACCGGCATGTAGGCATACACATATTTCAAAGCCCATGCCTCTTCTTCAGTTAATGGCTGCTGAAACACATGAAACAGTTTATCTTTGCGGGTATACGCAAAGTTTAACTTCTCCTGGAATTTCTGCTCGATCCGCTCCAAAGACTGTGCATCCATCGAGAACACCAAGGTTTGGCTGGTCATCGCTAGCTCACTCCTTCCACAGCTTTCCGTCTTCCCGAATACAGATTAAGGTAGTGCCGTCCGAGGAAGGCGTACTAATCTGGAATAGGCTACGGGTCGTTTCAATTACAGGCTGGCAAATCAATGTTTCCTCACCCATAATTAACTTCATATCCTGTGTAAATTCACCATGGGCTTCAAAATAATTGCGTTCACGGTAGTAGAGTCTGCGTAGTTCCCATTTGATTCGTTCGTCTTCTGGCAGCTCAAAGGGCTGATCCGTTCCGTCATTCGAAAATACGACATATCCCCATAGCTCCGGATAATGCATGTTGATAATACCCATGGGCGACCAGACCCAGTTGTCCTCCGGATAAGGTTTGCCTGTATCCGGATTCACCACCTTGCGGTACTCACCATCCTGCACCTCGGTCTGCCATTCCACCCGCGAGAAGTTGACACGCCAGAACTCACCCGGTGCAGGAGGACGGTTACCTTCGGCACATTCCTTTAGGCTGGTCCAGGGAATTGCGACCTCGACGCTCCATTTTCGGTTATCGGCGCCAGGTGTGTTCAGCTCCCCATCGATATGTACGGCTGTCTTGAGACCGCTGATATCCCAACCGTTAACCGGAGGTCCACCATCCCGATATGGCTTCACCAATAACAGGTCCCATACCGTATTCAGCGCATTGATCTCGAACTCATAATATTGATGGGTATCCCCGTCGGGATCGATAAAAATCTCAAAATCATTGTCATAGAAAATAACAGAATCCCGCTCTGTCAACGTAGCCCATATCTGATCTTCAATCAACTCGGCAGCAAAGTAGAAATAATCGTCATCCCACAGCATTTTTACCCGTGTCTGCTTTCCGGGCTTTGGACGAAAATCGCCTTCGATATCAACGAAATCATCCGTCCAATCGGCCGCATCCCAGAATGCCTTATCTACGCGACCGTCGAGCACCAGCGGTTCCAACGCACGCTTGCATATATAATGTTTGGGAGCATACTCAATCT
The DNA here is from genome assembly GCF_037969855.1 of Paenibacillus sp. FSL W7-1088. NCBI lineage: Bacteria > Bacillati > Bacillota > Bacilli > Caryophanales > Paenibacillaceae > Paenibacillus > Paenibacillus sp. FSL W7-1088. The sequence continues at coordinate 1,425,254 of NZ_CP150216.1, read as the reverse complement.
TCGGCTCAGGTACTCCACTTCGATTCATATCGCTCTCTCTCCCCTTCATGAGGGAGGGCATGCATCTATAAGTGCATGCCCTCCCGTAATGTTAGTTATGGGTAACAACGGCTCCTGAACCGCCGTACATTTCCAGTTCCTCGTCGAATTCGAGCTTAAGAACCGTCACCTGCTCATGTGTGTCCTCCGGGGTCATTTGGATCCACGTTGTCCCCGGGATATTGAACCAAGGCACGCCCCCATGAATCTCATGGTTAAGTTCTTTGCCCGAATGCAGCACAGTAATCTTCTTGATCTTATTGCATAGTCCCTTGATGCATACATTCTCTTTTGGATCGTCATAAACAAACAGATACAATGTCTTTCTGTCCTCGGATACGGTGCTTCCCCCCAAATAATAGCGAGGCATAATACCTTCACCCGTTCCGAAGACGGCCTCTTCATGGGTTCGGATCCAAGCTCCCAGTCCTAGCAGAATATCCTCCTGCCTCTTATCAATGGTGCCATCCTCGCGCGGACCGATATCCAGCAGCATATTGCCCCCCATTGAAATACAATCACAGAACATTCGAATGATCTGATTTAACGATTTGTATTTATGGTCTGTTGGTACATAGCCCCAGGATGTGTTGATCGTGGTGCAGAACTCCCATGGTCCCTCCGGTCTTGTAATCGGGATGCCTTGCTCTGGCGTTTTATAATCCCCATAACCTTGAAGGCGGGAGTTGATGATGACATCCGGGTTCAAAGATTGCAGGTAATGCTTGAACTCCGGCAGATTCCACTGCTCCGCACTTCGCTCCCAGTCCCCATCGAACCACAGCAGATCCACCTTACCGTAATTCGTCATGATCTCCCGCAGCTGGTGGTTATTGAACTCAAGGAATTTTTTCCATTTCTCCTGATCCTGAACACCATCCACAGGGCTTGAATGCCGATTGACACTGCTGAGATCCTCCGGTACCTTTCCACCTTCAAACACACTAGGATAATCCGGGTGCGACCAATCAATCAGCGAAAAGTACATCCCCAGATGTATGCCCTTCTCCCGAATTGCTTCCGCATATTCCCTCACGAGATCCCGATTCGCTGGTGTCTGCTTGACGACATTGAGGTCACTATACTGCGTATCCCACAGAGCAACACCATCATGATGCTTCGTTGTCAGTACGGCATATCGGGCTCCCGATTTCTCAATCAAATCCGCCCACTTCTCCGCATTAAACTTCGATGCCGTAAAGCCGTCCAGCTGCTTCATGTACTCTTCGTAGGAGATCCTTCCATTATAGAAGGACCACGATTCCGAAACCCCGTCCACAGCATAGATGCCATAGTGGATGAATATTCCCAGCTTGGCCTCTTCAAACCATTTCTGCATCCTTGTTCACACCTCTTTCTGGAATCCTTGTTCTTATTGGCCTGTGTTCCAGCGATCGTAGGCCCCTTGATACAGTTCAACGATACGGTCGCTGCCCATTTTTTTGATCTGTGCAATATACTTATCCCAGTTCTCAAGCGGCTCTTGGCCTGTTACGAACTTCGCTTCCATCTGCTTGACGTACGTATCCAGATCAGATAATAAAGCGGTCGCTTCGCTTTGCTCTTCATTTGTTAAATAAACGTTAGGGAATGGTGATTTTCCGATAGGCACCAACTTCTCTTGATTCTGCTGGTCAAGCCATTCATCAAATTCGGTTCGAAGACCTTTCGCTATATCCGGATCATTAATACCCGGTGTCAAAATGCCATAGTTCGGCGTAATTTTACCGCGATATTCCTCACGATCCCCTCCGCCAGGAACAGGCAGCCACTCTTTTACGAGATTTTCCTTGTCTTTGAATTTCCACAGCAGACCTTCAGGACCTTGATTGAACAGGGTCGCCCCATCATAGCTGTACATATAATCGATCCAACGCATCGTTGCCTCAGGGGACGGGTTGCTGCTCGTAATCGCAAAGGTTCCACGTGCCGATATACCCGGGTGTTTACCGTATACAGGTGAGTCTGCGATCTCACTCTTCACGGGTGTCATCAGCGGATGCTTCGTGCTAGGCTCGCCGCCGAGTGTGAAGTATGGATGGTAGTCGTTGAACAGCGCAAGCTTGTTGCTTTCGCCTTTTGCTTTTTTCTGATCGCCTGTTTGGGAGAAGGTCTCATGATCCAGCAAATCTTCTTTCCACAAGCGGTTCATGAACGTCAGATAACCTTTGTAACCTTCTTCTTGATAAGGATAGTGAACTTTTCCGTCCTTATCCGCGTAGATTCCTTCGTTGTACATCCCCCAGAATCCGAAGAAGTACATACGAAGATCGTCCAGTTTTACAGAAGTAAGCGGAATTTCATCTTGTTGACCGTTGCCGTTAGGGTCTTCTTCCTTAACACGCTTCAGGTACGTATATAATTCCTCCGTAGTCTTAGGCTCCTCTACATTAAGTGCTTTTAGGAATTCCCCGTTATACCACATCGGGCCTCTGTACCACACGGCAGCCGTATCAATAAATGGCAGTGCATACATATGTCCGTCAGGCGTTGTAAATGATTTGCGAACATCCGGGTTTTCGTCGAGAATCTTCTTAATATTCGGGGCATAACCCTCATCAATGTATTTTTCCAGCGGGATCAGAATGCCTTGAGTTCCATAAGTAACCTGCTCAGCTGGCTTGAGATCCGCAGCATAGAACATATCCGGTAAATCGCCGCTTGCGAATACCAGGTTCTTCTTGGTTTCAAAGCTGTCGATCGGCGAAAGCTGGTACTCCAGCTTGATGCCTGACAATTTCTCCATCTCTTGCAGGACTGGCATCGTGTTCCAGTCGGCTACCCCCGCATCCTGGGACATGACCTTTAATGTAAGTGGTTTGTCCACAATCGGGAATCCTTCTTTTTTGACCCCTTCGACATTTGAAGTCGCAGAACCTCCATCTTCATTGGAACCACAAGCTGCAAGCAATGCTGCGGATAGGGTGAGGCAGAGTACAATGGATGAAGCCTTGCGAAGCTTTTTCATGACGACAACTCCCCTTTTTTAGTGTGGATTATGGTTTAAGATCATCCCTTGACGGAACCGATCATAACACCCTGCACAAAGTAACGCTGAAGGAATGGATAAATCGCAATCACAGGTAAGGTTGAAACAATAATGACCGCATATTTGACCAGCGCAGCAATTTCTGCTTTGGAATTCATCGCCGTTGCTGAAGAGGTATCGATCGCTCCCCCGCCCTGTGCTGCCATCTCCTGAAGTACCAGGATTTGGCGAAGAAAGAGCTGCAGCGGATACTTCGAGGAATCATTTAAATAGATCATGGCACTGAAATAGCTGTTCCAGTGTCCGACGCCGTAGAAGAGCGCCATCACGGCAATGATCGGCATGGAGAGCGGAAGCACAATTCGGATGAATAACCGGGTGTTTGTACATCCGTCGATATGGGCCGCTTCCTGCAGCTCCTTGGGAATAGTCGATTGGAAAAACGTACGGCATACGATAATATTCCAGATGGATGCAGCTCCTGGCAGAATAAGCGCCCACATGCTGTTCACCATACCAAGATCCTTAACCAGCAAGTAACTCGGGACAAGCCCTCCGCTGAAAAACATCGTTACCATAAACATGGCCATGAAGAATCCACGTCCCACAAAATCAGAACGGCTGAGCGCGTAGGCTGCCGGAAGAGTGACCATCAGGTTGACGAGTGTACCTACGACGGTATAGATGATCGTATTTTTGTACCCAATCCAGATGTTGGTGTTCTCAAAGACGCGGGCATACCCTTCAAACGTAATTCCTTTGGGTAGCAGCCACATCTCGCCGGAGCTTACAAATTTGGGATCACTGATTGAGGCGCTAATGATGTATAACAGCGGGTAAAGCACAATGATGAGTGCTATCGTCAGATAGATGTAGTTGCACCATAAGAACACTTTATCGCTTCTGCTTTCCTTAACCGCGGTTGACATGTGTTTTCCCCTCCTTTTACCACAAGCTGTTTTCACTGGTGCGACGTGCAATTTGGTTGACCGTAATCAGCAAAATCGCATTAACGACCGAGTTGAACAATCCTACAGCTGTGGAGAAACTGTACTGTGCATCGACCAGACCGGACCGATAGACAAATGTCGAGATGACATCGGATGAACCCATGTTCAACGGATTTTGCAGCAGCAAGATTTTCTCGAATCCCACGCCCAAAATACTGCCCATATTCAGAATTAACAAAATGGTGATCGTAGGGATGATCGCTGGAATGTTAATATGCAGAATTCGTTTAAACCGGCTCGCACCATCCACCACGGCAGCTTCATGCAGTTGCGGGTCCACACCCGAGAGGGCTGCAAGGTATATAATGGTGCCCCAGCCTGCACTCTGCCAGACTCCTGAGAGTACGTACACCGTCTTGAACCACGCAGGGTCCGTCAGAAATTGAGGGGCCTGAAATCCAAGAGCCTCCACCAAATTGACAATCATGCCTGACGAAGGCGATAAGAAGGTAATGATCATCCCCGACATGACAACGACCGAAATAAAATGTGGTGCATACGTGACCGTCTGTACGGTACGTTTGAAGAAGGAGTCCTTTACTTCATTGAAGGCTAACGCCAGAATGATCGGCAGCGGAAAACCTATAGCCAGCTCATACAAGCTGATACTGAGGGTATTCCATAACAAATCCCAGAAATAATACGAATTAAAGAAGCGGATAAAATGATCGAACCCAACCCACGGGCTTCCCGTAACACCAAGCGTCGGGATAAAGTTTTTGAATGCAATTTGTATGCCGTACATCGGCCCGTAATGAAAAATCAGAAAGTATAGAAATGCTGGCGCGATAAACAGATACAACTCCCAGTTTCGAATCATCCTTCTCCATAATTTATTTTTCTTGCGGTTCGGAATCGTGTATACCGATAGGTTTTGCGACAAGGCGGACTTCCCTTCTGGCTGCATCAGTTGTTTCCTCCTTTTCTAAATGAAAATCCGTCCGTTTTGTAAGAAGAGCGAAACACTCCTGTTCAAATGTAAGGAATGAGTCCCGGACCACATTTCTATCATGCGAGGCCCTTGTTTCCCTCACAATTTGGTAACGCTTACATACTGAGTTTATGAATCATTTTCGAATCCGTAAATATGCTATTTCGATCCTCACTCTTAAAAACACGGAAAGTACTGTTGCAACGGGGGTTTACACTTATGGTTCCAGCTTGTCATTGTCATTTTGGAGAAGTAAAACATGTGGTTTTTGACCCATTTTCCTCTTGAAGTTGTCGTTTGGAGTAGCTTCGCATGAATTTGAGAGATGTCCGAACTGAATGAAAGTTGAGCAACAGACCTTAAAGTCAAAACCCACATATGTTTAGGAAAGAGGTATTCCATGTGTGCAGGTCGCATTCTGGTTTCACATCGGTCGTACAGGTCGCAAGGTCTTAGCAAGTTTAGCGCATCGCCATCTTGAATGTAATAGAAGTTTCTCTTCATTGCTGCTGTGTTTCGACCTCCTCCTCATGCATTGGTCCTTGCAATGTCTTTCCGGTCTGCTCTCGTAATGGGCGAGGCGTGCCTTTTTTCTCTTGATGCTTAGAAAAGTAATAAGGATAGATTTAATTCAAACATACTAATGTAATATTATCTACCATACATTTACCACCTGCATCAAGCTCCCTTATGGCTTGGCTTTATTCTATGAGTTTCTTCCCGTCTCGGTAAATATGTCGTTTTTATCCTTGACTACAATGTGCATAAACGTAGATAAACACTGGATATATCCAGTCATATATGTTGATTTTGCACATGACATGGGGAGCTGGAATGAATGAACATTTCCGAATCAGGCCAAAAAAAAAGCAGCTCCGTTAACACGAAGCGGCTTTATCGCCTATATAGATATTGATTTAGATCTTATAAACGACAATTCTAATGTCATTTAACATTACATATTTTAGCTTAATTCCATTTTTTAAATTATTTTGAGTTATAAAACATAACACAAACAAATAGAATCATTACATTTCAGTCGGACTACAAACGATTCGGACTGAAAGACCGGTGATCTCCCTAGCAAATACTTCATATCGATCGTCGGTTTCAGAAAGAAATCAAAAAAAAGCGCGCTCCGATCAAGGATCGAAGCACGCTGGCAAGACTTGATTATTTTCCAGAAGGCTGTGCTTCTGCCGTGTATCCTGTTGGAATGTCTGTCTCTGCGGTTACATCGGTAATCACCATTGGATACATCATGTCCGGGTCAGGTTGGATAATCGTATACAGCACAATGGCACGTCCATCCTTCTCCAGTTTCACATCTTCAATCTTCAATCCATAACCAGGATGAGGCATTTGTGCGGTCAGTTTAACTTTTACCGTCTTGTCATCCACTTTGGTAGATGTCACGGTAGGCACAATCCCCTGTTGGCCTTCGCCTGGATTCGTTGGAGTAGGTTCTGCCGATCCGCCATTGCCGTGCTTATCTACAAACTCAAGTGCATTGAAGATCATGCTTGCAGCCTCCATACGGGTAAGCGACTGATCTGGACGGAAGTTTCCGTCCTTATCCAGTTCAATGATGTCCATGTTCAGCAGGTTCTGGACCGCAGATTTGGCGTCCTTACCGATTTTATTTTCGTCTTTAATATCATTATACAGCATGATGACCGGATATTCTCCGGTTGTGTTAATCCCTTCAAGGAGCAAAATGGCAAACTGCTCACGCGTCATTTTGGCCTGTGGATTCAGCTCCACCGGAATGGACAGACCATTCTGTGTTGCAGCCTGAACGGCATCGGCGTACCAAGTCGTTGGACTAATTTTATTTTGTGCCGAAGCGGCAGCGTATTCATTTTTCAGACCAAAAGCGTTCACGATCAGTTGAACACCCTGTGGCTCAGACAATGCGAGATCCGGACGGAATAGATCCGCCGTTACTCCATTAACAATACCTTTGGCATGTAACGAGTCCACAATCGTTTTTTGTCCTTCATCTTTTACATCCGAAAACGCAAGTACCGATGCACCTCCTGCCGTCAAAGACACGCAGAGCGCAAGCGTTGCAGCCAATCCTTTTTTATGTTTCATTTCTTGGCACCTCCATATTTAGTAAACCCATTTTTGACCTCTTCAATCCTACAGACGGGAGACTCTCCGGAAATGTTTCAGTAAAATCGACATCTGGTGAATAAATGACGGAAATACTGCATATACCCTCACCCTGTGGGCGCTGATCTGCTTTCTTTCCATTATGCTTGCTTGCTTCGTTGACTTCCTTACCGATTAGCGCAAAAATAAGAATAGAGAATTCTATGGAATGACGGATAAACAGCAAACCCGATCGCATAAAGTAAGAGGGCACGACGCGCTATTATCAGGTGTCGGCCCTTTTCTTGACTCCGCTTCCGAACCAACTTTCACCCTGAACAAAGGAGAACAAATCTTATGTCCAAGAAAGGATTACTACGAGGCTATGTCATTGCCAACTGGCCCGTATATCTGTTCGCTGTACTACTGATTATTGCCTCCAATGTAGGTCAGGCGTCCTTGCCCCGAATTCTGGGCAGCTTCACAGATCAGCTCATGCAGAACACACTTCAGATGAATACAGTCATCCGGTACAGTCTTTCGCTTTTGGCTATTGCCATCGCTTATAATCTGCTGTTCGGTACCGGGCAATTCATGATTATGAAGCTTGGACGCCGTTTCGAGTTCATGACACGTGAGCGCATTTTCGGCAAATTCTCGGAGCTGAGCGAGCACTATTTCTCTAAGCAAGGAAATGGGAAACTGCTCAGTTACGTCATGAATGATGTCACCTCTGTACGTGAAGCCATCTCCAACGGGGTCACCATGATGACCAACGCTACATTCCTGTTATTATCCTGCATCGTGATGATGCTGCTCAGCGGAATCCCGATGAGACTTATTTTGATCAGTATTGTGCCTTTACTGGCCATTCCCTTTCTGGTCGTTTTTTTCGGTCCGCGAATTCGCAAGCGCTCTCGTGATGTGCAGGATGCTCTTGCAACGATGACGGAATCCGCAGAGGAACAGCTGGGTGGTATTCGTGTAACCAAAACATTTGCCATTGAAGACAGTGCACGTGAACGATTCGGGATCACAGTAGATGCAATCAAAAGCAAGCAGCTGCGGCTGGTCCGTCTGTCCTCTCTATTTCAAGCCCTGCTACCGCTGCTGGGTGCCATTTCACTGGTTGTCTCCCTTCTTGTTGGCGGAATTTTGACGATGCAAAACTCCATTACACTCGGAAGTTTTGTTGCATTGACGTTATACTTGCGGATCATCATGGGACCGCTTCAACAAATCGGTAATGTGATCAACACCATGCAGCGTTCTGGAGCATCACTGGAGCGGGTAAATGATCTGTTGACTGAAGTGCCTGACGTGCGCGAGCTTCCCAATGCGACAAGTCTCAAAGCCGTGAACGACATTACGATAGAGAATCTGTCCTTTTCCTATCCCGGCAGTTTATCCCCTGCGCTCAAAAACATCAGTCTGAATATCCAGGCAGGACGAACTGTGGGCATTGTGGGTAAGACAGGTTCTGGTAAAAGTACCTTTGTAAAGCTATTGCTGCGTACATATGAGCCGCCTGAAGGCACGATCCGTATTAATGGCACCGACATCCGGCAGCTATCGCTGGAAAGTCTGCGATCACGTATTGCCTATGTACCGCAGGATGGGTTCCTGTTCAGCACAACCATTCGGGACAATATCGCTTTTAGCGACCGTGAGGTTCCGCTGGACACCGTAGAGCACAGTGCACGACAAGCGATGATATACGAGAACATTATCCGGTTCCCCGATCGGTTCGATACCCTGCTGGGTGAACGCGGACTCACCTTGTCTGGCGGGCAGCGTCAGCGCACCAGTCTGGCACGGGGGTTGATCAAAAAAGCGCAGGTGCTCATTCTGGATGACAGCATGAGTGCTGTGGATGCCGTCACCGAAAGTGGCATTCTGCGCAGCCTTCGTGAGATCGGCAAAGGAAAAACAACGCTGATTATATCTCACCGAATTAGTGCGGTCCGTCATGCCGACGAAATCATCGTTCTGGATGAAGGCCGCATCGCTGAACAGGGAACACATGCAGGGCTGATGGCTGCAAAAGGGTTATATGCTGCAACCTATCGTTTGCAGGAGGAGGGATTACATCATGACTGATCGCCAAGCTGAAGTTCGTTCAGATGCGGGAGCAGTAGCACCGTCAGGCCATGGTTCCGGTTCCGATGCAGGTGCAGACCAGAGTAAGCGGACTTCCTTCAAAGCGATGATGTCCTACGCCAAACCCCATAAATGGGCCTTTGCAGGTATTTTTCTCTGTTCGCTGCTTGGCATCTCCGCCGATCTGCTTCAGCCTTATCTGGTGAAGATCGCGATTGATGATCACCTGGCAATTGGTCAGACTAGTGTAGGCTTTCTTGTCCAGCTGGCAGCTATCTTTTTGGGGCTGGCTGTAATCAGCTTTATTTTTACCTATGTACAAAACAATCTGCTGCAGCATGTCGGTCAGAACATCGTCTCTCGCATTCGTAAAGACCTGTTCAAGCATATCTCCAAAATGTCGATGTCTTTCTTCGATCGCTTCCATATCGGCAGTCTGGTGACGAATGTATCCAGTGATACGGAAACGATCAGCAGTTTCTTCACTCAAGTACTGCTAAGTCTCATCCGGGATGGCATGATGCTAGTGCTCATTATCGTCTTTATGTTCCAGCTCGATCCGGTACTCGCAGGGTACTCCCTCATCGTGTTGCCTGTGATCGCCATCGTTGCGGTATTATTTCGGAGCCAGCTGCGCAGGGCTTATCAGAATGCGCGAACTCGTCTCTCCCGTTTGATTGCATTCACGGCAGAGAACCTGTCCGGCATGTTTCTGATCCAGGCGTTCCACCAGGAAGAGGAGCAGAAGAAACGATTCACGGAACAGAACCAACTTCACCTGAAGGCCAATATCACACAAGCCCGTTCGAATGTTATTTTCAACCGGACGTTTGATATCCTTGGCAATGCGGCGCTTGTTATGATGGTATGGCTTGGAGGACGCGCCGTGCTGGGTGAATCATTGCAGGTAGGTGTGCTGTATGCGTTTATCAGTTACATCCGTCAGTTCTTCCAGCCAATTAACCAGATCACCATGCAGTGGAACACATTTCAGTCGACCACCGTATCCATGGATCGCATCTGGAATATTCTGAGTACCCGTCCGGAAGTCGCTGACCCCACACCCGGGACTGCCTCCACACTTGAACCACGGAACGTGATGGGACAGATTGATTTTAATGATGTTTCGTTCGGCTATCGGGCAGATCGCCCCCTGATTCAGCATATGAATCTGCATCTGTATCCGGGTGAAATGGTGGGTATTGTAGGCACTACAGGCGCTGGCAAAAGTACATTGATCTCCCTGCTCAATCGCTTTTACGATGTGAATCAGGGCAGCATTGAGATCGATGGCGTAGACATCCGCCATTTCCCGCAAGCCAATCTTCATCGGATCGTTGGGCTGATCCAGCAGGAACCTTTCCTCTTCTCGGGCTCCATCATTGACAATGTACGAATGTTCCGCGAGGATATTACAAGAGAGCAGGCTATTCAGGCCTGCCGTTTCGTCGGAGCACATGCCATGATTTCACGTTTGCCGCAAGGGTATGATACACGCCTTTCCGAACGCGGAAGCGGTCTTTCCGCCGGAGAGCGTCAACTAATATCGTTTGCCCGAATCGTGGTCTTTCAGCCCCGGGTGCTTATCCTGGATGAAGCGACCGCGAATCTGGATTCGCATACCGAACAATTGGTACAACAGGCGTTGGAATCTGTCTCTCAGGGAAGAACAACGATTGTTATTGCGCATCGTCTCTCTACAGTCATGCATGCAGATCGGATTCTCGTTATGGAGAATGGTGAAATTGTCGAGGAAGGCTCGCATCAGAAGTTGATCGATGCTGATGGGGTCTATGCTGATCTCTACACCCATGCGCGTGAAGCCGGTAATGATTCAGCTATTTCTGGCTAGCTCATCGAGCCAAATGGGGTAAATAACGTTAAACGTGCCGCTCTGCGATGCAGGCGGCATGTTTGTATATTTTCTGGGAAATGATGTTAAGGAGGCGTACTTATGAAACCTGAATTATATAAATTATCAGAGTCGAAGCTTGAGCATCGACAGATTGGCTATCGCCGCTTCACGGCGATATGGAAAGGAGCAATATGTCTTCTGTTCTTGCTATTATGTGTCACCCTGTTATGGATCATCTATGAAGATCATGCTGGACAACTGGAGACATTGTATTATTCCATCGCAGCCATTCTTGGCATGTGGTTTATCGGGCCCGTATTTTTTATGTTTCTGTCCCGAGCAATCGCAAGTTCCCCTGTGTTAATATCCTGGAATGATGAAGGGCTTCGTATCCTTAAACGGACCATTCCCTGGAATGAGATTCGTAAAATTGAGCTTGCCTCTCCCGCCTTCAGCAAATGGATATTGTCTGCTTCCCCCATGATTGCCCTGTATTTGAAAGACGGCACCCGGCGTCATATCCAGACCGATCATTTGCTAACCAAAAAAGAGCTCAATCGGGCAGTTCTCCTTCTGCAGGAGACGCTGCGCGAGAAACAGCAACAGGACATCTGAATCCAGCTCCCATCATTCCGCCTTTTCGATACCAACAGACAGGTTCATTCTATAATTCCCATATGGCAAAATGGCTTCCAGCAAACTGCCAAGCTGCTCCATGGTTCCTGTGCGTACGATCATCAGATAACAGCCCTCTCCGCTGACACGGTGAACCTCCACGATGTCTTCACGTGCAGCCATAAATTCACGGAAGGCGGCATGCCGGTCGCCGGAATTCAGAAAAATCGTTACAAATGCCTGCAGGCCCAAGCCGAGGCGTTCCGGGTTCCATTTTACCGTATACCCTTCAATAACACCCAGATCATGCAGCTTGCGTACTCTCGCACCTACAGCCTGTCCGGTCAAATGCACCTCTTCGCCGATCTCTTTATGAGAGCGTTTGGCGTCCTGGATCAGGCATTTCAGTATGCGTATATCTGTATCATCAATCGTCTCATTCATCTATTTTGCAATCCTTTCAACTTGAAATTAAAGTGGTCTGTTTTCTTTCAGTGTGTTATTTACGCCCATAAACGGGTTGTATAACATATAGGATAATAACATTAATTCCCGAAGGAGTGCAGCTTCAATGAAAATTCAATTGATTCGCAATGCTACATTATGGTTGGAATATGGGGGTCTGAATATACTGGTTGATCCCATGTTGATGGATAAAGAAGTAATGCCTGCTTTCCCGAACACACCCAATGAGTTACGCAATCCTAGAGTCTCCTTACCCGAGACGGAAACGGATTATGTGAATCCGGATCTGGTGATCGTTACGCATACTCACCCCGATCACTGGGATGAAGCAGCAGCGAAGCAGCTCCGCAAGGATGTACCTCTGCTGTGCCAGCCAGGAGATGAGGCCGTGTTCACTGGAGCCGGATTTACCAACGTTACCGCCGTGAATGAGAAACATGAGTATCATTCTGTACGTTTGGCCCGCACTTCAGGACAACATGGAACCGGAGAAATCGGCGAACGTATGGGCAAGGTGTCTGGTTTTGTATTGGAAGCTGACGAAGAACCTGTCGCCTATATCGCCGGGGATACCATCTGGTGTGAAGAGCCAGCCGAGGCCATTCGTCAATATCAACCTGAGGTGATTGTGGTGAATGCCGGCGGTGCCCGCTTCCTGCAAGGAGATCCGATCACGATGGACGGACCTGACGTAGCTGAAGTGAAACGCCATGCGCCGGATGCTCATATCATCGCTGTGCATATGGACGCCATTAACCATTGCATGATGTCCCGGATGGACCTCGCCAGTTATCTGGCATCCGAACAATTGGACGGACAGGTGCTCATTCCACGCGATGGCGAGAGCTTTGTGTTTGGGCCGGGAGCCGGGTTGGAGTAAAATTTTCGTTGAGACATGTTATGCCGAAAAGGCAGTCTCCGGGTCTTAAGTATGCGCGAATATAAGGGACTGCCTGTTTTGAATATTTCATCGGAATTCCAAAGTTTAGCGAACAATGTTAGTTAACTGTCTAGGGTTGCTGTTTGTCCAAACATCTAAGGAACCCGGGACACTCTATATGGCGAAATAGTACACGTTTTTATATCACGAAAAAAGGCTGGATGCGTATAAACTCGCATCCAGCCTTTTTTCTTATTAAGATCACAGAAATACGGGATCATTCTGCCATCGGAGTGCCCTGTGTTCCGTTGTTCCCTTTATTCCCGGTGCAACCCGCATGAATCTTCCTGATCTATTATTGAACTTTCAATCGGATTACGTTCCACGATGCTTTGGCCAGGCTTGCCGTGATCAATGTATCTGATACTTCTGCATCACCACGATTATGCGGAGCAACACGATTCGGCTGTGCTGCGGTATTGGCTGCTTTTAGATCATCACTTTCCAGCACAATATGCTCAATCAAGCGGCACTTCCCAAAGCTGCGCAGATCCACTTCAAGCGGAAGTGATTCTTCCAGATGACGGTTCACGGCAAACACAGTTACTTCACCCTGCTCCTCGTTATGCACCGCAATGCCCTCCAGATAAGGAACATCCGTAATTTGTTTGGTATCATATTTCGGTGACTGAATCAACGGCACAAGTGCTGTTCCACGTCCGAACACGGAAGCATGCATGAACGGATAGAAAATCGTCTGTCTCCATGCAGCACCGCCATTATCCGTCATGATTGGAGCGATCACGTTGACGAGCTGCGCCAGACATGCCATCTTGACTCGGTCCGCATGTTTCAGCATGCTGATCAGCATACAGCCCACAAGCAGTGCATCTTCATGGTTGTATACGTCCTCCAGCTGTGGCGGAGCAATCTGCCATGGGTCCAACTTCTTGTCACTTTCATTGGAGTGGTACCAGACATTCCATTCATCAAAGGAAAGGAACATCGTCTTCTTGCTGCGCTTCTTCGCTTTGATATAATCACAGGTCGCTTTTACCGTCTCAATAAAACGATCCATCTCAAGGGAACGCGCAAGGAATGTTGGCGTATCCTGCTCAGCATTACCGTAATACTGGTGAAGCGACAGATATTCAACATGATCATACGTATGATCCAACACCGTTGCTTCCCATTCCGGGAAGGATGGCATACCCAGGGATGAACTTCCGCAAGCGACCAGCTCAATCGTTGGATCTGTCCACTTCATCACTTTTGCCGCTTCAAGTGCAATCCGTCCATACTCTTCTGCTGTTTTGTGACCAATCTGCCACGGACCGTCCATTTCGTTGCCTAGACACCAGGTTTTGATGGCATGAGGCTCTTTGTATCCATGTTTAATACGCAAATCACTATAATAGGAACCTTCCGGATGATTGCTGTACTCCACGATGTTGCGGGCTGCGTCTACACCCCGTGTTCCCAAGTTGACGGCCATCATCACTTCCGAATTCGCCAGTTTGGACCAATCCACAAATTCGTTAAACCCGAATTCATTGGTCTCGATTGTTCTCCAGGCTAGTTCCAGTCTGCGTTTGCGTTCAGATACAGGCCCAACCGAATCTTCCCAGTTGTAACCGGATACAAAGTTACCGCCAGGATACCGCACAATCGGAACCTGCAGCTCCTTAACCATCTCCAGCACATCACCACGGAAGCCCGCTTCATTCGCTGTAGGATGACCTGGCTCATATATTCCACCGTATACGGCACGTCCCAGATGTTCAATAAATGAACCGTATAAACGTTTATCAACTACGCCAACCGTGAAATCCTTGTCTACCGTCATTTTTGCTTTTTCCATCGTGAAGTTCAGCCCCCTAAGATTAATATAAAAATTAATTGATAATCTATGGATCAACGTTCATATTTATATTAAAATCGATTATGGCAGCAATTTCAACCTGAATTTTGCAAAATGTTATTCTTTTGACTGGATTTATGTTTAACTTAATTCTATAAAAATAATTGATATGAGTTAACTCGATATTCACACGTGCACGAAGAGGACAGAAAAAAACTGTAAAAGCGTAGCGGTCGCCTTTATCCCCGGATTTCACCCATTACTCATAGTGATTCAAAGAAATCCGGGGATAACAGCGATTGGAAGGTTATTCTGTCAGCGTAGTGGCCTCGTGTGAATAACACTAAATCAACTCATATTACCTGGAGGAACAGATGTGATTAGAGCAAATACCGATGCAGAATGGCTGCCCCTTTACGAAGCACTCGCGAGTGAAGTCCGTCTGCAGATTATCAGGCTTGTCGCGGAGACCCCAATGAACGTGAAGGACATTGCGGCATCACTCGGCCTGAGCAGTGCAATCGTAACCATGCATGTTCGCAAGCTTCAGGATGTGGGCATCATTCAATCCAAAATGATTCGCAAGGATGGCGGCACGCACAAAATGAACAGCCTCGCTGTCGACTGGATTGGCATCTCCATGCCACAGGAAACGGGCACCACCCGCAAGCTTCATGAAGTAGCAATCCCAGTCGGGCATTACACCCATTTTGATGTGTATCCAACTTGTGGACTGGCTACATCCGATCACGTCATTGGACAGTATGATGATCCACGCTATTTTCTGGATCCCGAGCGAATGCATGCCCATATTCTCTGGTTTGGACGCGGCTTCGTGGAATACAAAATTCCAAACTATATCTTGTTAGGCCAACAGATCAGTGCCATTGAATTGTCACTTGAGATAGGTTCAGAGGCCCCTTCGGTCAACCCGAACTGGCCTTCGGATATTACATTCATGCTCAATGGTATTCGACTCGGTGAATGGACAAGTCCTGGAGATTCGGGAAATGGACGAGGCATGTTTACCCCGGATTGGTGGAGCGACAGTGTCAATCAATATGGCATGCTCAAGGTGCTGCGGATCACCCATGAAGGCACATTTATTGATGGACAGCATATGTCCGAAGTTACGCTTGCCGATATTCCCGTGGAACGTAATCAGTGGACATTGCGCCTCTCCGTGGAGGAAGATGCGCAGCATGTGGGCGGGCTGACGTTGTATGGTCAAGGATTCGGCAACTATGATCAGGATATTCTGTTCCGTCTGTACTACCAGGACTAATAAACAACAAAAAGAACCTTCCATCCCCCGTATAGGCAGAGATGGAAGGTTCTATATGTGGTCATTATTTAATAAGCATGCTGGAACTTAAAGTGCACTTCCACCAAACAGGAAACGGTACTCCCAATGTTTGCCGGAGATATCACTAATCGTTACACCGCCGCCAGCGTTGGAATAGGTGTGCAGTATTTTGCCGTCACCCAGATAAATTCCCGTGTGGGTAATCGTAGCAGTGGATTTGTTAACACTAGAATACGATGAAGCCGAACTGCCTTTGTAGGACATAAAGTACATCAGGTCACCACGCTTCAGATTTTTCCAATTGGTCTGAACGGTACCGTTGGCTTTCACATAAGCACCTTGTTTACGCGAATCGGATGGAAGCTTGATTCCAAGTGCATCGATAAATGCCTGGCGGACAAAGCTTGAGCAATCAAACGTAGCCGTACTGTTACGACTTGCCCCAAATTCATAAGGCGTTCCCCAATACTTCATGCCAGCCGCTATGACTTTCTCTACAGAAGCACTGCCTGTAACTGAACTTCCTGTTGTCGTGTTGCCTTTCACGGCTTGTGTATATTTTGAAGAAGAAGATATGTATCCTGTCCGCTTACCGGAGTCCGTAACTTTATACCAGCCTGATCCGGATTTTTGCAGTACCGTAATGGTCTCCCCTTTTGGCACCAAACGAACAATGCTTGCGGAAGAAGATGGTGACGTACGCAAATTTACTCCCCAGATGACTTTAACTTTTGAATTTTCAACTGCGGCTGCCGATGCAGGTGTCGTTAATGCTCCTGTTGTCAGACTTCCCATCAGCATCGTTGCTGTTACACTTGCAGTAATGATCTTGCTTTTCCAGTTCATGATGTCGTGTTCCCCCTGATGTTACAGAATTTTAACCTGGCCTCATTCGCCGGGCTTGCCCCATTGTAAAACGGGCTGTCCATAACGATCATCAGTCCAAAGTCCTGTATTCAATCAGGCAGGCTTGAGCACTAAGAATCAGGGAAACTCCTCACACCCGTTGGCTAAAACTGCCGCAAATCTCTTCTTTTTCAAAGGTTAAATTATTGTAACTATTTGCTGTGCTTCGTTTTACGCAGAAATGAGGCCTAAACCCATCATCACTTGGGACATGAGACATATGACCTATATTTTAATATTTAAATTCTATATTTGGTAAACATTACTATGATTCATTTCTCGATTATCCAAACCTATACTTCTAAAATCATCACAAAAAAGCCGGAGATATCTCCCCGGCTATACTCGTTTCAATATGAATTAATTATGGCTCAATACCCCAAGCATTGACTCCGCCAATATAAGCGGTCACTTTATTCCAGGCGCTGAAGGCCGTTTTGGTCGCATCGAAGGAATAGTCATTGGTCTGATCAAAATTCGTCCAGTTGTTCTTCGAGAAGCGACCTTGGATAATTCCCGTCTCTGCTCCCGCAGCCAGACTGCCTGCTTCGGATTTAAAACCAATCTCCAGATACGTATCCGCTGTGCCTTTGGCCGGATCTACCGTCACAAATTGAGCTTCAACGTTGGCGCTTCCAACCTGAGCGTAATCACACCAGAAACTCAGATCGGATGCACTATCCTTCGTAAAGTAATACCGCACCTTCACCTGACTCAGATCTACTGCTGTCGTGCCTGTGTTCTTGATATTGAACTGCGGGGTCACCGCATTGCCTGACGTCCCTGAACCGCCATTGCGATATTGCACTTCAAGTGCACCTGTTGTTACAGGAGGCGCTGTTGGTGTCACCGTCACTACATTGGACAAGGTCTGCCCGCTTGCATTCACTGCCACCACTCGGTAATTGTATGCAGTACCGTTCACTGCCGTGGCATCCGTGTATGTCAGTGCCGTCAGACCTGCAGCCAGATCGGCGTAGGCTCCACCTGCTACCGAGCGTTGTACCTTGTAACTTGCAGCTCCGGTCGATGCGGTCCATGTCAGCACAGCCTGACTATCGCCTGCCGTTCCCGTAAGGGTTAACACGCCCGGTATGGAAGTTCCCGCTTGCGGTGTTGCAGAGGCTTGAGCAGAAGGTGCAGATTCACCAGCAGTATTCACTGCCGTCAATACATAATAGTACGTTTTTCCATTCGTCAGTCCTGTATCCGTGAAGGTCGAACCGGTAACCCCTGTTGCTATGGAAGTATACGGGCCACCGTTCACCTCTGCACGTTTTACCGTGTAAGAAGCTGCACCCGTGGATGCGGTCCAGTTCAGAACAACCTGCTCACTGCCTGCTGCAGCTGTCAGACCGGCCGGAGCTGCTGGCACTTGGACCCCTGGGCCTCCTGCGTCACCAAGGAGACGATCAAATTCGCCATACGCGGTAGCCATATCCACCTGTGACCAGAAACGGTGATACGTAAAGGTTGGTGCGCCATTTTCCCATTTTTTTGTTGTTGGATTATAAGACGTTTTGTACAGATTATCCAGATAAGCCCATGCCGGATCTTGCTTGATGGCTGGACGCAGGTCAGAATAACCAATGTATACGCCATTACCACCCTTGGCCGGGTCAGAAGGTACGCCGGCTGTACCCGGTATCGTGTTACCCTGTCCGAAGGTTCCCGTCCAGTTCGCCGGAATATAAATCTCTTTGGCGAAGAAGCGGAAGTAGTCTTTACGTACTTCCTCGGTCACAATCCCCACACCATCATTGTAATCCCACGCCGTGTTCAACAGTTTCTCTGCCATATCTTTGGCTGCCTGACCTTTGGCACTGAGTACGCCACCTTCGGCTTGAGTTCCCGCTGCAAAGAACGTCAGGGTTTTGATATAACTTCCTAGCACGCCTGTATCCTGAGCAGGATCTTTGGTTATCACATGGAAATTAGGATTGTTCGTAAAGGAACTGAACCCGTTCCATTTGTCCGGTTGCCCCTGCCATTCCTGGCTGCCTGGAATCCAGAATTCGCCCGGTGCAGGTGTAGTCGCAACCTGTACATTGGTACCGCCAAGAATCCGTTGACCTGCCGCGTTCAGATAATATCCTTCTGCATCCGTCACTGGACGCTCATCAACGAACACATAATCCTTGGCCCAGTCGACCCACTTGGTAATGACTTTTTTGGCCATCTGGAAGTTCTCGGAGCTGAGGTCCCCGCTTTCGGCCAAAATGTAATACATCTCCGCCACGCGCTCCAGCGGCCATGCCTGGAATCCAAACCAGGTGTTGGAATCCGGGTCACGATATACTGGTGCTTCTTGATAGGCCATGTCATAGAATGTGCTTGTTCCTGCCGGATAAGCTGCATATGAACCGCCTATACTGTTGGTTGCTCCCCCGCCGATAGCTCCTTCATGAGATTGTAGCCAAGTGTAGAATTCAAGCTGACGTTTCAGCGTAGCATTCCAATCTGCTTTGGCTGTTGCTGATTTCGGAATCAAGCCGCCAGCCGGATCAGACAAGGCATAGGCTGCCACCGGATTTTGATATGCCTGATGGGTATGACTCGCTCCAATCCGCCAAGCCCAATCCCCACCTTGACCCAAGCCGCCGCCCCATGACGTATACCAGGCCATGAGATACATGTTGGAATCCTTGCCTGTACCCGGAGTTGGTGTACCGTTCTTGGCACTTCCAATCTTTTGGAAGTATTTATCATACATGCCATAGCGAAGATAGTCCCCCATTTTCTTCGCCTTATCCAGATATTCCGTATTGTTGTATCCCATCTCCTTCGCCCAATACAGCACCTGTATAGCACGCGCATCGGCATCCGTTGCGTTCGTGTAACGCCATTGCGCTGACGGTGTCTGATTTTCCTTTGTGAACAAGCTCATGAAGCCTTCGTTTGCCTTACCAAAGGATTTATCATCCTGGGATGGATGCGGGATGGCTTCCCACACAGACTCCTGCTCCCCACGCTGGAACGTGTTCACATAGGTAGCCGTATGCGATGGATTCAGCAAGTTGCCATATCCATACCAATCATCCACATCGACCAGCCAGTGCATGAGATAAGTCTGATTGTCACCATAGGTCGCCTTGAGTTCGGTATCAATTGGGTCTTTACCCGCTGCATATTGACCATTAAGTGGCGATGGATATTGGTCCGGGAAAGGTTTTTCCGCCGCATAGGTAGCAGGGCTGTTCGGGTTGTATGAGCTCATCGTAGGCTGCTCTTCCTTCCCGTCACCTTCGTTGACCGGGATAATATATTTCTCCATGCTGTCCCAAGCCGCTTCCAGTTGAGACCAATCTCCCGTATAGTGACCATACATTGTTTCCAGCCAGAGCCAGTAGCTATATGCCTCGGATGTTGTCATGTGTCCATAATCCGGTGCCTCGCTCATCAGCGTTTCAATGGAATGATAGGGAAGGCCTTCTGGAGAGAAATAACCGTTCGCCGGATCTTTCAGCTGATCATACAATTGCAAAAATCGAGCTTCGTTTATCCCATCCGCCTGAGCATCAATGGTCTGCTCTTCGGCATAAGCCGTTTGGGGGCCCGCCCATAACCCGGAGTATCCGGTCAACATTACAGTCCCTGCAAGCATGGCCGTCAAACTTTTTTTCGCAGCTGATTTCAACATGTACTTACCTCCCTGGAATGGTGAAATTCAATTTGAATTACTTTGGGTCTGCGCATGCTGTTAAACTCCCTTTTAGGTTACGGCTCCATGCCCCAGACTTTCGTCCCTCCCTGAAACCCAGTTACGTGATCCCAGGCAGCAAAGGCCGTCTTGGTTGCATCATAGGAATAGTCGTTGCTCTGATCAAAATTACTCCAATTATTCTTGGAAAAGCGCCCCTGGATCACACCCGTCTCCGCTCCGGCAGCCAGGCTGCCAGCCCCGGATTTGAAGCTGATTTCCAGATACGTATCCGCTGTACCCGTTGACGGAGTCACCGTGACAAATTTGCCTTCAACATTGGCTGTGCCGATCTGGGCATAATCACACCAGAAGGTCAGATCCCCTGCACCATCCTTGGTAAAATAGTAGCGGAGCTTCACGGTACTCAGATCAATCTCCTGCGTTCCTGTGTTTTTCAGATTAAACTGCGGAGTCACCGCATTGCCGGACGCAC
The DNA here is from genome assembly GCF_037969855.1 of Paenibacillus sp. FSL W7-1088. Lineage (NCBI taxonomy): Bacteria > Bacillati > Bacillota > Bacilli > Caryophanales > Paenibacillaceae > Paenibacillus > Paenibacillus sp. FSL W7-1088. The sequence continues at coordinate 1,404,064 of NZ_CP150216.1, read as the reverse complement.
CTGACCCTCCGTTACGATACTGCACCTCAAGCGTGCCCGTCGTTGCCGGAGGCGCACTCGGTGTCAACGTCACGATATTGGACAACGTCTGTCCACTCGCATTCACGGCGGCGATCCGATAACTGTACGGCGTGCCATTTACCGCGATGGTATCGATATAATTCAACACTGCCAATCCAGTTGCCACATCGGCATATGCGCCGCCCCTAACGGAGCGCTGTACCTTATAAGTCTCAGCTCCCGTGGCTGCCGTCCAGGTCAAAATCGACTGGGCGTTCCCTGCTGTACCGCTTAACGTCAGTGCGCCAGGCAACGATGTTCCAGCCTGCGGCGTGGCAGTGGCTTGTGCAGATTCGGGCGATTCCCCGGCTGAGTTAACAGCCGTCACCACATAATAATAGGTCTTCCCGTTCGTGAGCCCCGTGTTCGTATACGTCAAGCCATGTAAGCCTGTCGTTACAGAAGTATATGGACCCCCATTCACCTCGGCACGCTTCACGGTATACGATTCTGCCCCCGGTGATGCTGCCCAGTTCAGGATTACCTGAGCATTCCCCGATACAGCCTGCACCCCCGAAGGTGCAGCGGGCATGACGACCGGTGTGACACCAGGTTCCTGACCGTATATCCGTATTCCCGCATCGTAGACTGGGAGATATACGCTCTTCGTCACATTGCCTGTGCCCAAGCCCTGGAATGAATGATCGTTATTCGCATTCCAGGCGCCTTGCGGGCCGGTAATGCGGAACTGGACCTCTTTGAGATAATGTCCTTCCCCGCCTGGATAGATCTTGGTTCCCGTAAAGTCCGCAGTAACAGCGTAGATTCGTTTCGCCGCATCAACCACAAGCGGTTGGGATACGGTAGCGCCCTCGGCGTATTCGGTTGTAACCTTGACATCAGATACGGTATATCCTGCAGCGTAAACTTCACTCAGATCCACGAAATAGCGAAAAGACAATTTATCCCCCATCCGCGCAGGCCAGCCCGAACGATTGTTCAGTTGAGCCTTGATTTCCGTGTAATTTGAACCGGATGCCTTCACGGCAGCTTCGACAAAGAACTCATCCGTCTTCACTTCTGGAGCCGGAAAATTCGCGATGGGCTGATCATTTTGGCCAAATAACAGATTCATCTTGGCTAACGCGCCTGTAAAGCCTGCATTGTAATCGGTTGCCACCTCATTGCTGACATAGTCACCAATGGAATCGGTATAGGCATCCGTCTCATCCGGTCCACCAACCATCGCTCCGTACAACGTGTGACGGTGCTCTGATGGTGTATTTTCAGAATTCATCCATGAACTGTGGGAGGTTCGGTGATGTGGGTGTTTAGGCGAATTCTGACCATAACCGACCACATAGCTGCTCTGGCGAGGATTATCCCCCAGGATATAGTTCATTTGTGAAACGGCAAAGTCCTGATACCTCGCTTTCTTCACCGGATCACTGACCCAGTCAGAGTACACAAAAGCAATAAAGGATGCATTCGCTGCATAGCGGAGCGATCCCCATGTATCAAGCCAGGCAAGCCCGCCCGGTGTATACTTGATCCGTTGTCCATTCGTGCCTACAGACCAATAATCCAGATTGCGCTCCGTGGATTGAATGAACCGCGTCGCTTCTGGCATGTTCAGGCTCGACGTAATGCGAGCGAGCAGAATCTGGGCTCCGTAATGTTTGTCATCCCAGCCTTGGGTCCATGTGTAGGCCCAATTCCCGTTCTGTCCATCCGCCTGCCACAAATTCGCCGTAGCAATCGCTTCGGACAAGTAAGCGCTATCATTTGTCGCCATATATAACCATGTTGCAGCCCAGGCAAGTTCATCATAGTAACCTGTCCATGAATTGTAGAACGATTGAGCATCTGTAATGCAATCCGAGTATTTGCCTCGATACGTATCACCGAAGCTGTACAACTCCTTGGCATGCTGAAGCAGTTTGTTGGCATAAGCCGGGTCACTGTCACGGAACACAATGGATGAAGAAGCGAGTGCCGCTGCGGTTTCTCCCGCAAGTTCACTTCCCGGACAGGATGCATCGATCTTATAAGCAGGACGGTTCATCTGCATCACTTCAGCCGGTCCCCACCAGGCATGGTCTGTATTGCCTGCTCCAACCTGTCCCCATAATTCATTTGGTTTCGTATGCGCTTTCACAAAATAGTCTGTGGCCCATCTCAAGTTATCCTTAATCTCCTCCAGTTGCCCTGCCTGCTCGTATCCCTCACGGTATTCCACAACAGACCAAGCTAACATCGTAGCCGAATAGGCCATAGGCAGACCAAATTTCACATGATCTCCAGCATCGTACCACCCTCCGGTCAAATCAACCCCAACATCCGCTCCGTCATTTAATCCGGAATCACCACGCCATTCCACCCGATTGTCTTCCGGCAATTTCCCTGAACGCTGTGTTTCATAGAAATAAACCGCCTTCTGCAATGCTTCCGCATAGTTATGATTCCCGGCAGCCGCATCTGCCTTTCCATTCCATGCCTGTATGGATGTACTTCCTGCCAGTAGCCCTGCCGATAACGCAAGAATAGCGATTCGTCTCCACCAGCTTCCCTTCATCTTCAACCATTCATCTCCTTTGGCAATAGTCGTCTCGTCATTCTTCAATTACACTGATGAAATAACCCGCTCCCTTCTATGGTGTAACTCCATGTATTTCCACCATTAATTACCATTATATCCTTTTGTTCCAGTTGCAATATCAGCGCTGGTGACTTCTGAAATAACATTGTTGTGACATGTTTGGGTAGTGATATGACAAAAAAGACTGCCCCTCATATCGCATGAATGCAATATGAGAAACAGCCTAGATATTTCGTATACCCCGTGCTACAGACTAAATTATGATCAAGCCTTTATCCAATCTGAATATCCTTCTTTCGGATCGTTTACACTCTGAATTTGTTGATTTGCTCCTGCAACTCTTCAGCCATTTTGGACAATGAGCCTGCAGATGAAGCAATCTCTTCCATCGAAGCCAGCTGCTGCTGGGTTGCGGCAGATACATTATGTACCCCACCTGCTGCTTCTCCCGCAATGTTGGAGATCTGACCCACATACCCTACCACTTCACTCGTACTTGCAGACATTTCCTCCGAACCTGCCGATACTTCCTGGATTTCACCAGCGACCTTGTTCACTGCATTCGAAATCTGTTCAAAGGCTTGTCCCGCCGCGGTTACAATCTCAATGCCTGCCTCTGTTTCATTGCTATTTACTTTCACAGCCTGCACGGCATGATCTGTATCCTTCTGAATCAATTGCACGAGATCCGTAATTTTTTGAGCAGATTCAGAGGATTCCTCGGCCAGCTTACGCACTTCTCCGGCAACAACAGCAAAACCTCTGCCATGCTCTCCTGCTCGTGCCGCTTCAATCGCTGCATTCAATGCAAGAAGGTTGGTCTGACGAGCAATATTGTTGATAACCTCGGTAATGGTACCAATCTCTGCGGAACGCTCTCCCAGCCCTGTAACCAGTTCTGTCAGTGATGCAATGGAATTGCGTACAGATCCCATCTGTTCAACTGCCTGCTGAATAATCATATTTCCTTCTGCAGACTGATTTGCTGCATCAACGGCAGACACGGATACACTTTGAGCAAGCTCAGCAATCTGTTCCGAACCCAGAGCCATCTCACTCATCGCCTGTGAAGAACGTTTCACCATATCTACTTGATCCGATGTCCCTACAGCCAATTCCTCAACCGTCTCGGAGATCTGTTCCGATGCCCTTGTATTCTGCTCTGCACTCGCGAGAAGTTCTTCCGAGGAAGCGGCTACCTGTTCGGATGTCATCGATACGGATTGAATCATCTCCCGCAGGTTGCCAGTCATCACATTGAAGGAATCGGCCAGCGTTCCCAGCTCATCCTTGTTCTTGAGAACAATCTTCTCACTGGTCAAGTCACCATTAGCAATCAACATCGCTGCTGCATTCATCTTCTGAATTGGACGTGAGATGATGCTTGCAATGAAGAAGGCGATAAACATGGCAATCAGGAAAGCAACAATGGTTACTCCTAAAATAATATTAAATGCTCTTTCGGCGGTCTCAACCGATCCATTCGTAGCTTGATCTGACCCTTGATTCCCCATTTCAATCAATTTGACAATGGAATCGTTGGCTGTATACCACAATGAATAAGCCTCTGTGTGCAGTTTACTGGCCTCGTTATAATCGTTTTTCAATCCTAGTTCAATGAATGCAGGCATCTTTGCCAGATATGCCTCATAGTTGGTGCTAAACTCATTGTAAAGTTTCATTGCCCCTTCATTGCTATTTATGAAAGTTAACAATTGTTTTCGTTCATCTTCTATCTTGCTAAGAAGCTGATTCAAAGCCTCGTTCAACTTGGCAGTTTCATTTTTGTCCTGTTCCACAATGACTGCGAGCGCAAGGCGTTCCACATCGGAAATATCACCATTCATCTGGCCCAACAGAGATACGCTGGGCATCCATGTCTTGTCCACATCATCGGCTTTGTTAGACATATCATGGATTTGAGTCAGCGCATAAATGCTGACAAAAGCTAACAACCCCACTACCATTAAAAATCCGGTCAATAATTTCATACGAATTGTAAATCTAAGCTTCCCCATCACGCTTCCCCGCGTACCTTCCATATTCCCCACTCCTCAACTTAGTGCATAAACTACTACATATTTATAATATATCGACACCTTTCGTCATGAATTGTAGATATCGGAATTCAATTTTTAAAATTTCAGTTAACTTCGAAATAAACACAAAAAAAACCTTAAGTCTTTGGCTCCTCAAAGACTTAAAGTTTTCATATCTGAAACTTCTCTTCTGATACCTGCTATATTCAACCGTTTCTAACGGAAAACCCGCTGGTGAATCTTAATGAAGAAATCGGGAATCGACTTGGTATAATTACGCGTAGCAATCAAGATTACACTGACCAGGCTTCCCAGAATGAATCCGCCCAGAATATCCCCGGGATAATGTACACCTACATAGACACGCGACACTCCTGTCAGCACAGCAAGCAACAGCATCCATCCTCCGAAGCGGCGCCCGATAAAAAACGAAGCCGCAGCAAGCGCGAATACAAAGGAAGCATGTTTGCTTGGAAAAGATGGATCTGGCACATGCGGAACCAGTTGATTCACCGTGCCTTCCATGAACGGCCTTGGATGACCTACCACAGGTGAAATTCCCCATTTTGCCAGACCAAGTGCTACGATCGAAGCTACACACGCATAAAACACAATTCGTTGCTTCGAAGGATCGCCAAGAAACCACACAATCACAAGAAGCCCTATCATTACCCAAACCGCATATTCAGCTGATGTAATCATAAACCAGTCCAGAAACGGAATTCGGTCTGCAAACTGGTTGATCCAATTAAATACAGATTGATTCATAAAGTGTTTAATACCTCCATTACACAAAACGCGATTATTTTTTACATAATAAATATACACTAACTATTTGTCAAACATGTCGCCTGATAACCGAACTTTCGAAATCAAAGAGGACATTTCTCTTACTTTTTGTTAAACTAGTTTGGGTTACATAATAGTTCATTCATAGAAAGGTGAAGATTATGCTTAAGAAATGGTTATGGGGGACATCCCTAACCCTGGCACTTGCCATAGCCGGCGTTATTGTATATTACGGATACTCGATTGTTCATTTTGCCAATAGCATCTCAACCGCTTCCGAGACTTCCACTTCTGACACAAACCAAAATACGGACACCCCAACCACCCCTGTTCCCAAATGGGAAGGGAAGGAACGAGTTAACATTTTGCTGCTTGGCGGTGACACCAGAGGGGAGGATGCCGGTCGTTCAGATTCGGTTATGGTCGCTTCCATTGATCCTTTATCCAAGAAAGCCCATCTCTTCTCTGTTCTGCGTGATACATACGTTGATATTCCGGGACATGGCAAGAGCAGACTCAACGCGGCCTTCTCCTACGGCGGAGCGGAATTAACCAAACAAACGGTAGGTGACTTGCTCGGCATTCCTATCCAGCACTACGTGTATACTGATTTTGTCGGATTCATGGCGCTGGTTGATGCTGTAGACGGGATCGATATTGATGTGGAGAAAGACATGTATTACACCAGTAAAGCAGATAAACATATGTACGATATTGATCTCAAAAAAGGACTTCAGCATATGGACGGTAAGACTGCCCTCCAATATGTACGGTTTCGGCATGATGCCACATCAGACTTTACGCGTACCGAACGGCAACGGATTTTCATGACTGAGCTGGCCAAAAAGATGCAAAGCACCACTTCACTCTTCAAAATTCCTGAAATATTGGAAGCTGTCGCTCCATATATCGAGACAGACCTCAGTCCAACGCAGATGTTGAAATTGGCTTCGCTCGGATTTGATATTAACGTGAATGAAATCGATAAACAGCAGATCCCTCCTAACAAGCTGCTTACCAATGAGCTTGCAGGTTCTGCCCAGGTACTCGGTGTAAATAAACCGAAACTCCAATCATACATTCAGAATTTGTTCGAGGAAGATGCAAAATCTTCAGAGGATGAATCAGCGAAAGCACAAGACTTAAACTAAATGGAACGGAAAGAAAACGAAGATGGTATCGTAATTCGAAATGATAACTTTGATTAAAAAGATGGCAGCCGCCATCTTTTTTTGTACCTTTTTTCCCCATTTAATGCAGCCTTAATGTTCAACAGGTACCCTTAAATGATGAATTCCGGTTACACGAAGGAGGAATACACGTGAATAAACCGCGAATCGTGGAATGGACACAACTGCGCGGCCTTGCCTTTCTCGCCATTGTGATGCAGCATAACATCGCGGAATATATATATCGCACCGATATTGAACAACCTGATTCCGTCATGCTGACCATGATTTATCATCTGACTCGTTTTGGTACGCCGACATTTGTCTTTCTGTCCGGTGTAATGCTGTTCTATCATCACAGTCGCACCAAACCGGATTACCCCCGTTTTATCCGTAAGCGGTTTGGAGATATCTATGTGCCCTTTGTGGTATGGACGTTCATCTATTGGTTGTTTGTCCGGATATTCACGCCCGAGTTCTGGCTTTCGGGTATGCCGGATTTCCATAGTCTTGTTCGTGAACTGTTCCTCCCCCAGACGGGATATCATCTTTGGTTTGTTATTATGGTGTTTCAGTTCTATATTCTGTTTCCCCTGTTTCTTGCGGGAGCCAAGTTCATTCAGAAACGTATTGAAAAAGTTACACGTTTCACCCCAATGCAATCCGTCATCACGCTGATTCTCATTGGGATGGCATTATACACGGTGCTTATGAAATGGTCCTACTACAATATGGGTGGATGGGCAGCTTCCTTACCCCAACCCTGGTCGGGTTTGCTGCAGTATCGCTCCTATTCATGGGTTATGTACTGGTTTTACTTTTTGCTTGGCGCAGTCTGTGCCTGGTCAGTGGATAGCTGGAGAAGTTGGACTGCAAAGGCATTGCCCTGGATGGTCTGTCTGTTTATCGGCATGTACATCTGGCTTGGATATGACGTGCTGCGGGGATCGGACGATGTCGTTAACCTCAATATATCAACCTATCTGAAGCCAACAACATTCATCATCATCATGGCCCAGATGTTCATGTTCTATGGGTTCCTTGTACTTCTGCGAGGCAAAGATACACCATTTCAGCGTCTCCTGACATGGATTGGGCGATATTCGTTTGGTGGCTATCTGGTTCATGCACTGGTGATCTACTGCATCGCGTATATCACCCGGCCACTTACACTAACTGGATGGCACCTACCGGTTACATTGCTTTCGTTTCTGGTCACCGTAGCAACGTCTCTTGCAATCAGTTGGGGACTTTCCCAGCTTCCTGGTTCTCGCTTTACCATCGGATTACAGCGGAAGAAACGCCCGGGTTCCCGTTTGCATGATACTGTTTCTGCGAGCAGAACAAGTTCATCCGAGCGTAATCCTTCAGTCAGCGCAAATCGCAGTCCGGAAACCAGCTAATCCTGGTTGAATATAGAAAAGGCGTCTCCCTTCGTGGAAGACGCTCTTTTTCACTTCACTTCTGTGGAAGCGGATCGACCAGGTACAGGTTCGTGAGGACCAGGAGCTTGATGTGTATGGCCCTTCTGATTAACGAACCTTTTCAGGTCACCCGTCAACTGCTCCTTCAGCTTGTCTACCAGCTGCGTTTCACTGATGCCTTTTGACTGAGCAATCTCAGCAAGTGACTTCCCGCTCTGGAGCTGCTGATGGAGCTGCTCCGGAGTGATGCCGATAAAGCGTGCAATAGCGCCCTTGTCCATCATTGGACGTCTGTTGCCATGGTGAGCGAACTCACGTCTTAATTCCCGCAGTGGTGTGTTGATTACCTTCTTCAGCTTCGTATCCATCCCTGCTTTGGCTGCTGCTGCCTGCTCTTTCGTGAGACAGCCTTCTTCCGCTGCTTTATCCACTCGCTGAGAGAGCGAAGGCTTCAGCTTCTCTAACAATTGTGCCTCACTAAGTCCCTTGCGCTCCTTGGCAATCTGAGTCAACGTTTTGCCAAGCTCCATCTGTTCCTTTAAATCACGGAGCCCAATACCGAGCAGGTCTGCCGTTTCTCCTATCATAAACAGGCCATGACCTGCTTGCATGCATGGCTTGGTCTGGTTTGTGGAGGAGGATGGTGCCGCTACTTGATCCTCAATAGATCCATTTGGATCAGCGGATGCTGTATAGCCGGTTGATGCTGTTATAAATACGGCTGCCAGTCCGACTGCCATCCATTTTTTCCATTTGCATTTCATTTTTCTTCTTCCTTTCATATGTCAAAATCCTGTGCTCTCTTAGTTTGAGCCTAACCTCCGCTTTTTTATGCCATAAAAATACAAAATGTCATTGTTTTTTTCACAATTCATCACAAAAACTCCTATTTTTTTCAATTCATTTCCGGTATACTGGAAGTAACTTCATGATCTAGTCGAATAGTCCTTAATCACTTTATTACGGGAAGGGCGTAACCAAACGATGCGGAGAGAATGGTTTGATCCGTTTAGATCCGATGTGGAGGTGGTGTTCGCTGCAGCAGAGCAGCTGGTACAGAAATATCCTGAACCAATGTCAGAACATGCACTAGAACAACTTCATTTGGTCAATCCGTTGTTACGAGATTCGGGTCACAGCTACATTGGCTACATTATTCCATTGTGGATGCAACTCTCGGATGGTTTGCCTCCAGAGAAGGCACACAAACTGAGTACGGCTTGTCTCCTGCATATGCTATATTTTCTGAATCAGGATGAGGTTATGGACGAACAGCCAGAAGATGTGACACTGAAATTATCACTGGGTAATCTTTACTACGTGGATGCGATCTGTGCCTATTCAGAGCTATTCCGTCTTTCTTCCCCGTTCTGGACGTATTTCAGACAGTATGTGGAGGATTGGGCCATTAGCGTCAACGGTGAGAACACCATCGATTATTTCAAGAGAAGCCCGCTATTCATCGCCCAAAAAGCCGCCCCACTTCAGCTTGGAGCTGCTGGCTCACTCCTTCTTCTGGAACAGGAGCATCGCATCACTCCAGTATGTTCTGCCGTCAACATTGCACTGATGACCCTCCAGATGACAGATGACTTCACAGACACGAAACAAGATGCTGTGCATGGAAATTACAACAGCTTCCTCTCCCACATATCCGCAGCACTGGAACACAACTACCCGGTTCATCCGGTAAGCGAACGTATACATGATAATGTATACAATACTCAATTGATGAACTCCTATGTAGACATTGCTCAGCAATATAACATCAGACTAACATCTTCTAACTCGGGAATTACGCATCTCGAAGCGTTTAATTCTTACTTATGCGGCATTCTGGGACAAACTGTTCAGGACATTGAACAACACAAAAAAATGCTTTTTCAAGGCGGGTTTCATTACTGGATCAGCGAGAAACAACATTTGTCCTAATCAGAAAAGAAGAGCTGGTACAGTTGAATTTTAAATATGAAGGGAATGTTGACGATGATGGTATCAGAGAAAACGTTGCACGAGGATATTATTGAAAAGGCCTGGACCGATGAGCACTTCAGACAACAACTGCACTCCAACCCGAAGCAAGCGCTTCGCGAAGCATTTGGCATTGATATTCCTGAACACATTCAAGTCCGTACCGTTGAAGAACAACAGAACGACTACGTTCTCGTGATTCCTCCCAATCCAGCCAAAGTGAATTATGACGTAAATTGCGGACCGTGGAGAAGCTAAACGGATTCAATTGAATATGTAATGGAACGACACAAGGGGTAGCGAACAAAAAAGCCATCGTACACTTCTGCCACTCGTCATTCGACGAACGCGGCAAAAGATACAACGGCTTCTGTTCCTACTCCTTTTGTACTTGTAAAGCTGATCTGCCCATGCATGGCTTCAACGATCCGGAAAGTCACCATCATGCCAAGGCCTGTGCCCTTGATTTTATTCGAGAAATAAGGCTCCCCAAGCCGTACCAGCGCTTCCTCATCCATGCCTTCACCGTTATCCCTAACATGTACCTTGATGACCCCATCTTGGGCATAAGCCCAAATATCAATCTGACCCTCTCCTTGCAGCGCTTCTATACTATTCTTAATAATATTAATAAAAGCCTGTTTGAACTTGGAAGAGTTCCCTCTAATCCATAGATCTGGTGGAATGTCAGTTGTTATTTTGCCGCCTTCCAGATTAGCCATCGGTACAAGAATACCTTCAATATGATCAAATTCATCCGCGATATTGAGAGAGACAATATGATCGAACTCCGGTTTGGCAAACGTGAGGAAGTCGGTAATAATGCCGGAAGCCCGATCAAGTTCCTCCAGAGCAATCCGCACATACCCCTTGTTTTTGTTGTCTTCCTGCTCTGTCATGAGCTGAAGGAATCCTCGCGTCACCTGCAGCGGATTACGAACCTCATGAGCAACCGACGCCGCCAGTTCGCTAATGATCTCCATTTTCTCGGATCGCTGCAATTCATTATTGAACAATTCCAACTCTTTCGAATATTCAAGCACTTTGGTATGTTTTTCAGCAAATCGGCTTCCCAGTATGGCAATAAGTGAGATAATAAAAGCAACCATGGACCATTTCCACCATATCAGATGATATGTTCCATTACGCTGGTAATACCACAGAAGTTCAGCAACACTGATTAAGGCAAATGTGCCGAATCCCGTAGCCAGCAAAAGAGCTTCCCGGCTCCGTTGAAGCGCTTTGGCGATGGTGCCGATCATTAATATGCTCAACAGGATCACGAGAACGAATCCAATTACATTCTGAACCAGCAAACTATAGAGCATGTCCCATTGACCGCCTGAAATAAAATCAATCATCAGGGCAGCCACAGCTACTATAGAATAGATGAATTGGAATTTTCTTAGTTTGGTAAAGATGCCATAACGACCTGGTCCGATAATTTGTTCAAAAAAATAACAGAGTGCAGGCATGCCCATCAGCATAGCCAGGTCAAACAATACGGAATAGAGATTACCATAAACCTGGTAGAACGTATATAAAAACTGTGAATAAGTGATAATCATCGTTCCGATTGAACCCATCACGATACATAGCGAAATCCACAACCCTTTATGGAATTTGCCCAGGAAAAATGTGCAGCTCAGCATCGTAAGCGCCGTGAATACAAAGGTCGCTCCCAATATCACATCAAGCAGTCCATTGTGAATATACTTTTCCTGTAATGTAGCATAAGGCCCGACCTGAACCGTTCCGTAGATGCCAAGTCTGCCTTTCTCATTCTCGGACCATATATACAGTTTACTATCTGAATTCTCTCTCGATAAGGGTAACAGCACAGCATTGTTGTCATAATTGTAATGATAATTCTCGTACACCTTACGATCGTCCAGATAGATCACAATGTGGTTCCCTTTAATATTTTCAAAACGGATTGCCGAGCTATCTTCGGTTATTTTAGGAATGGTCACACGAGTCCACATGGAACCCGAAGGAGCTTCTACACTGCTGTATTCCAGCCTTTCTGCACCTTGCTTCTCCCAGATCTCCTCCGAACCTTGAACCTCACTGATGAATCCCTGATCGTGTACATTCCCCCACTTTACTTCCCATCCCGTAATGGATACAGGTCTGTCAACTTCTCCTGCATTCGCTGAGACGAAACCATGCGGCAAGCAGAGAATATTCAACATACTTATCCATAAGATGATGATAGCTTTGGGCACATTTTTCATTCACAGCACCTCAAAGTTCTTATTTTCTCTATTCCCAAGTTCTCTCATTTATCATTCGCCACAGTTTAACGTGTCACCTTCTTGTGGGGAAATGAAAATTCACATTTTAGTAGATTTATAGTTTTATTTCCATTTTATTGATAGAATCCGAGTGTTTTCTCCATTATCCGCGCAGATCCTCGAACTGGTTCTCAATCATTTCGCGCTCTTTCTGTTCAATCTTCGTGCGATATTCCAGCCACTGCTCCGTTTCCTCATCGTCATAGATCGTCCATATATCCGAGAAAAGATAATCCCGCAACTGGACAATCTGTCCTGACCATATCCCGCCTACCCAGAACAGCCCGTCCGGGCGGCGTATAACGGTACGGGAAAACCCAGGCGTAGACGCTTTTTGCCCGATTCGGATTTGAGTGATCATATTGCCTAGCGTAAACCAATCCAATTGGAATCCCTCCCTCATATATCCATGTTTTATCATAACATAGGCCAAAGATGAAAAGCTGTAAAACTGACCTGAGCGATTCAATCGTGCCTTCCGGGTGTAATGGTTCCTCAAAGCAAACAATTACCCTTGAGGAGATGATTCGAATGAATGAGCCACACAGAACGGTAGAGGTAGAGCATAAGGACGTTCAACACAAATCGGATTCAAGTATGGTCGCTTCCACGTTTATCAAGTATGCGGCTTATATCATTATTTTCTTTGGATTCCTGTACTTTCTGGTCAAATATGTATTTCCCAAGTTTTAAAGTATATAGATTGAATCTGTAATCCGTACATCGTTCACTTTCATCTTATATTCATATTTGGGGAACACAAGGGAATCCTAATGGGTGCGAGATTACAACGTTAGCCCTTTGGGTAACAACGAATAATAACCTTTTCAACATAACTACCCCGTCAAAAAAACCATTAAATATAATCCACTTAAAGGGAGTGTTATTGATGTCAGACAGACCGATTAGCAATGAAGAGAGCGAACGCTACTACGACCGGTATCAGAGGTCACGTGATATTCCACTGGAAACCGAAGTGCCTGAAGGTGACATAGACACTTTTGATGAAGTTACGGGAAGACGCATCGAAACAGAGGAAACAGTCGATACAGTGAATCCGCCCCTGGCAGCGACTACACAAGAACCGGAATTGGAGTCACGGACAGCAGAGCCTGCACTCGAATCCGTACCTGATGCTGATCTTATCCAACCCAATAGTCCGGTTGATCCCGCCGCACCCGACCCCAATGCCCTTCATGGGACGGACTTGCTAAACGGCGCAGGGGCGGATGCCAAACCGGAGAATAATATTCCACCTCGGCGTTAATCCTCATGTCACAGCCTGAATTAGGAGGTGCAGACACGATGAAGGATGATCACAAGCGACAAGTACATGAGCCCGACAATCTGGTAACCGAACGGGATATTGATCCGAATTTTGGATTGTTCACGGAAGATTCCTTTCCGGATGCCCTAGCGGATGAGGATCAGCTTGATGCTGTTGAACATGCAATCCCGAAGGAAAACGTTTCCCGAAAAGATTCATCCTCAGATGAATAGGAACGCATTACAGATCCAATGAGAATATAAGGAAACCTCTTGGTCAAGAGGTTTCTTTTTGCTTTTATCTTCCTGGTAAAAGACTTATCCTGAAAAAGAGATGGCTACCGTAGCTTTACGGTGCCATCCCTTTTCTACTATCCCAATAGCCATTTCATATTTTGGCGTTTTTAATTACTTCGCCAAAGGTTTGCCCGAGCCGGGCAACTTCTCCTCCAGTCGGGACCATTTCGCCACAATGGCGGTAATCAGGAGCGCTACTCCATTGATGATAAAAATCCACCGAATCGGCAGCCAGCCACCAAGAACACCACCAATTATCGGCCCCGCCATCGTACCGATCTGGGAAGCTGATTGATTCAGGCTGAATGCTCTTCCCCGGAAGCCAGGTTCGGTCACTTGCACAATCATTGCATTAATCGCCGGGAACACCGCAGCAAAGAACAATCCATATACAAAACGCAATATGCCGAATCCAATATAACCTGTAGTGAAAAACTGCAGCAGGTTACCAATCGCCCCTCCAACGAGGCCAATGATCAGTACTTTCCCATACCCGATTCGCGAACCGATTTTACCCCAGCGCGGCGCCATAATGACCGTAGCTACACCAACCGCAGAGAAAATTATCCCTGAGCTGAGAGAAGCACGATCGGGCTGAATGCCCATTTCCATCACGTATACGGTCAATAATGGCTCCAGAATCATCACGGAGAAGGTACATATACCCATCATGCCAAGCACCGTAATAAACAATCGATTGGCCCTGGCTTCGCGTATGTCGTCCATCACATGAGAACGTGCCTTGTTCCGGTTAAAATTCTCTTCTTTGACCCAGAAGGTTGCGATCAACGCCGAGACCAATACAACGATGCTGGAAAATAAAAACGCATTGCGGTTGCCATAATAGTGGCTTACCACCCCGCCAATTAACGGGCCAATTATCCCTCCTGTTGCTCCGGCTGTAGACATGATACCGAGTGCATACCCTGTCTTCTCTTCCGGTGTGTTGGTACCGACCAGTGCAATCGCTGCGGGAACAAATCCCGCGAGCAATCCCTGAAACAAACGAACCACGATTAGTGAATAGGGGTCCTGCACAAAATAATTGATCAAATACAAAACCGCAAGGCTGTATCCCGACCGGATCAGCATTGGCTTGCGCCCGTATTTGTCAGCCAGTGATCCCCAGAAGGGAGACACCAGCGCACTTGCCAGAAATGTAATGCCAAAGGCAAGCCCGGACCAGAACTCCAGGTGATCACGAACGCCCAGATCGCCACTCAGAAACAAAGGCAGAAATGGGATGGAGATTGAATAAGCGGTGCTGCAAAAAAATACACCAATCCACAAAATCACCAGATTACGCTTCCACGAGAAGTCCATATACCCGCACGCCCTTTCCGTTACTGACGCCGGGACTGCCGTGTATTGGAGCGGACGGAACAGACCCGTACGTCCCTGACTGCGGAAGCATTTTCCTTATTTTACACCTCTGTAAGCATTTACACCATCCCTTATCGCCCACAATATCCTGACTTGCATTGCCATTTTGTCCGCAAAAACGGTATGATAGTTGAGGAATTATCCGACAATAATTCGGACTAAACATATTATGCAGAGATGCAAGGGGGAACGTTCTCATGTCTTTTCGGTGGAAAAAAACAACAGCTATGTCGCTGGTTCTAGCGATGCTGCTTATCGTCATTAGTGGTTGTGGGCGCCCTTCAAGTGGCGCGACGGAAACACCTGCTCCAGTGGAGCCTACTGGCCCAAATCCTGTCGCCACAATTGAAATGTCAGATGGTCAGAAAATCGTCATCGAGCTCTATCCGGAGATTGCTCCAAATACGGTGAACAATTTCATCTCATTGGCGAATAAAGGTTTCTATGACGGCCTGATCTTTCACCGCGTCATTCCAGGGTTCATGATTCAGGGTGGCGATCCAAACGGTGATGGTTCGGGTGGCCCAGGATATACCATCAAAGGTGAGTTTACATCTAATGGTCACAAAAACCATCTGAATCATACGCGTGGAGTCATCTCTATGGCACGGACAAATGATTTGGACTCCGCAGGCTCCCAGTTTTTCATCATGTTAGCGGATGCTGATTATCTGGATAATGCCTATGCCACATTCGGTAAAGTGACAGAAGGTATGGACGTCGTTGATGGAATCGCTGCTCAGGAAATAGGCGAAAAAGACAAACCGGTTACCGATCAGGTGATGAAAAAAGTCACTGTTGACACCCACGGTCTGGAATATCCTGAACCGGTAAAAATGCCTTAAACTTTGAAACGGATCTTAGTAATTCATCTTGATTCACAACCTGTAAGACAAACAAAAGCTCTGTCCTGCGTATGCACGCAAGGCAGAGCTTTATTCAATGTTAGCGTTTACACGAATGACTTTATAAAAAATGCCCTCTTCAGGCACAACTCTATATGCAGCAGCTCTGCAACCCGCTGATTTCAATACATCCATCCCATCAAACGCAACCAACCGATGATCGCAATCCATAGCGGACAGCTGAAAGCAACACCCCATGCAAGCCCTTTCAGTAAACTACGGTTTACTTCCACGAACAACGACTCCTTTCTCCAGGGAATAGTCGCAGTATCGGTAATAATATATGAATTTATACCCGTTTTCATTCGTCACGCAACCCCCTATCTCCTGCTTTTGTTCCGCGATTTCATGGAATGGGTATGGTGAACCTGATATAATATGTTTACTGAACGAGAATGGAAGCTGATTTATGTTTTTGAGAGGAGATTATTCTATGGCAAAATCCAAAAAACACACCCCTGCTCCCAAAGCAGCACAGGATAAACCGACCACACTAAAGGATCTGCTGAGCAGTGATGTGCTAGAAAAACTGAAAGCTCAGGCGGATGAAGCCAAGGCTGCCGAGGCAGACCGCAAAGAGCAGGAGCGCCTGCAGGCGGAAGAAGCGCGTAAAGCTGAACAGAAGCGAAAAGATAATGATTTTGAGTACCTGTTGAATAACAGTTCGATGGACTGGAAGAAACACAAGTAACTTTTTCAGCAATCAGATCATCTTGATATCTAAATTATAGATACAGGGCCGTTCAACGGTCCTGTTTTTTTGTGTAATGCGTATGATTCATGACTCTTAAGTCGGGTATGTAGAGATAGAGAGTTACTGATAATTCATACAATACGGAGGGATCAGGATGACTGAACAACGTTTGCAAGGAAAAGTGGCGATTGTAACCGGAGGTGGCTCAGGAATTGGTCAGGCGACAGCCATTCGTTTCGCTGAGCACGGAGCCAAAGTGTTCATGCTGGACCGGACCCCGGAGAATGCAGAGGAAACCAAACAGACGATTGAGAACGCAGGCGGAGAAGCCCACGTTATTGAATGTGATATATCCAAACCGGACAATGTGCAGAAAGCAATCAATCAGGCGGCAGAGCAAGCAGGCCAGCTTGATATTGTATTTGCCAATGCGGGCATCAACGGCACGATGGCTCCGATTGAAACGATGGAACCTGAGGACTGGGATCAAACGATGGGCATCAATATGCGCGGCACGTTCGCAACTGTGAAGTACGCCATACCCCATTTGAAGGACCGCGGAGGAAGCATTATTATCACGAGCTCCATCAACGGTAACCGTGTATTCTCTGGTATTGGCTTCTCTGCATACGCTTCCAGCAAGGCAGGTCAGACGGCTTTTACGAAGATGGCTGCATTGGAACTGGCTCGTTACAAGATCCGTGTCAACGCCGTTTGCCCGGGAGCCATCGATACGAACATCGATGACAACACCTATCCTTCGGACGATCTAAAAGAAGTACAGATCCCGGTTGAATTTCCCGAAGGTCATGAACATCCACTCAAAGGTGAACCTGGAACGTCGAAGCAAGTCGCCAATCTGGTGCTCTTCCTCGCTTCCGATGAATCTTCCCATGTGACCGGTACCCGGATTTACGTGGATGGAGCGGAATCTTTGCTCCGCGGATAAAAATTAGGAACATACTCCATATGGAGTTAACTACCGAACATCCCGCAAACGGCCTGGATATCCAGAACGCAGCGGGATGTTTGGTTTGAAATATATATAGAAGAACGAAGGAAAAACTCGTCGCTTCCTCCCTGGTTTTGAATGAATTGTTAACCAGGGCTTGTCTTCAAATCTGTTGAATAGAGAAGCGTTCCCGAGCGTGTCCAGCGTACGCAAGTGAGCTGTATTTTGAATGTTCGAGCATGCGCCCTTCATCATGAACGAGCAAACGCTAACGAATCTGAGGCGTCTTATTCAAGGATTTGAAGCGTCCGCAGAAATCTAAGAAACTTAAGACACGTTATATCAGAATAAAAAGCCGGTTGCAGCGTTTTTGCCAAGAGATTTTGGGAAATAACGTGTCTGATGTTCTTTACAATTTAAAAAGAGAGCCTAAAGGCCAAATAAGACGCCCTGTGTTCCTTAGAAAATCATCTGGCCATTCGGTGAGAATCAGCCAGCCCCGACTTCAAGACTTTTTGGAACCCGACCTCCATCATTGTATAGCTTGTCTGAGTTTGAAGACATACCTAGAGCGCAGAACTCTTTCCTCTTTTCACTCGATTATTCAGCCGCTCCGGAATCGCAAAGAGCAGGATGTACATCAGAGAGAACATGACTACTGCTAACAACTCCTCCCCAAGAATGTACAAGGGATAGGGACCCAACATATCGAGCACTGAAGGCGTATCCGGTTTGTGTCTGAGAAACATATAATTGGCGTCAAGCACGATATCCACACCGTATACAACCAACGCAGCCACATTCACGAACATCATCGAACCCAACACAGATCTCCAGCTTGGACGAAGCTGCTCCACCCAAGTCATATAGAGCAACGCCAGAATAATACAAGCGTGAGCAGTAAAAAATTGAATGAACCGAAAATGTGCATAAGCATAACCGAGATTAGGCGTTACGATTGCCATCAAGGCTCCTGCTATTCCTGCGAACAGCAATGCTGAATGCAGCAGTCGGCTGCGTGTCAACAATAGCAGCGCCGATAACAATAGTGACAGACTGCATAGCTCCAGTGGCAATGAAGTTTGCAGACTCCACACATCCCCATATATATACCAGAGCTGAAGCACAATTTCACAGCCGAACATGACACATGCCAGAGCGATCCGAAAGGTACGGCGTGTATTCGGTGCCCAGGACCGCAGCAAATTTCGAAACAGGAACATCGATATAATTAATGCAGCAATAAGGCTGATCGCCCACAGGTGTGAAGTGGAAAACAGCATAAACGGTTCGGCATCGTAAGGGTCCAGCCACTGGGGATAAGCCATGCGCCTCTTCCCTCCTTCTCATTACACAAACACAATATATCTCTTTAATGTTAACTTTTTCATTTTGACATTGAATGAACAGACTGTCCAGATGGAATTCTAAAATAGGATTGTATTTTAAATATCTTTATGTTAAGATAAATTCAACAACAAAACAAACTAAAAGTTAGTAACTATCTTAACGGAAATATTATAAAACAGCATATATATGTTCTTCTAAACATTTACACGATAACGGGTAAATACTCATTAAGTTGAACATATATAACCAGGAGGAATTTATAATGCAAATCAAAGGACTTCACCATGTATCTGCACTGACCGCACACGCCGCTGAGAATTATCGGTTCTACACCAACGTCATGGGATTGCGATTGATCAAAAAAACAGTCAACCAGGATGACGTGTCCGTTTACCACCTCTTCTACGGCGATGAAAAAGGCAATCCGGGTACTGAACTTACCTTCTTCGAGATTCCGATGGCCGGACAGACTCGTGAAGGCGTAAACAGCATCTCCGCAACGTCACTGCGTGTTCCAAGTGATGCTGCACTTACGTACTGGCAGCAGCGTTTTGACGAATTCGAAGTCCCACATGGAGAGATCGTTGAACGGGGTGGTCGTGCCACGCTCTCGTTCACAGATTTTGAAGGACAACGTCTGATTCTGGTCTCGGATGAAAACAATGCAGGTGTCGCTGGGGGTAAACCATGGGATCAGAGCCCGGTGCCTGCCGAATATGGCATTGTAGGTCTTGGTCCTATCCATCTTACGGTAAGAGATGCTTCCCTTACCGCTCCGGTTCTTACCGAACTGCTTGGTTTCAGAGCGAAAGGAAGTTACCCTGCCTTTACTCCCGGGCAGCCTGATGTTCTCGTCTTCGAATCTGGTGAAGGTGGAAGTGGCTCCGAGGTGCATGTTGAGGAACGAAATGACCTTACCCAAGAACGTCCTGGACGTGGCAGCGTACACCATGTTGCGTTCCGCGTGGATAATGAGGAAGAACTGAAACAATGGGTGGAACGGGTTCATAACTTCCGATTCCCTAACTCTGGTTTTGTAGATCGCTTCTACTTCCGCTCCCTGTATTTCCGTGAAGCGAACGGTATTCTGTTTGAGCTTGCAACGGATGGTCCGGGATTTGATACAGACGAAGAAATGGAGCATCTGGGAGAATCGCTTGCCTTGCCTCCATTCCTCGAAGGTCGCCGCGCTGAGATTGAAGCGAACCTGAAACCACTGGATACCGTGATCCGCTAATATTCGTAACTGGCGTGTAATTCAGCAAAAAGATTTCAATTCAAAACAAAAATAAAAACGATGTTCACCAGGCAACTCTGAATACCGGATACGGTTCAGGAATCCCTGGTGAATCATCGTTTTTTTATGTTTAGGCTTGCCTTGCCCCTTCTGTAAGGTGGCAAACCTGCAAATTGTGTTTTACTTCGTCAGATACGATGTTGTCAGCGGTACAAACAGAGCCGAACCTGGATCTTCTGACACAATCTCGACATAGACAGCGTCTGTACCTTTAACGTCCACATCTATACTCATCATACCGCTTTCTGGAGTGATATTGAACTTTTTGAGTGTCGCGAGATCCTGATCATAGATATGAATCTCCTGATTTCCTGTTAGCGCGGCAAGTTCCAGGTGCAAAGAAGAATATTTTTTACCCGTATTAATCTGGATGTCGTCCCCCTGTTTTGAAGGATCCTTATGCAGATAAACATCCTTGTAATCCTTGCCTTTATATGTGGTATCCTTAGGATCTTTGGTGTGCCATGCGGTAGATCCAAGTACGGATGTTCCAAGTGCACTCAGCGTTACTTTTCCGTTAGTTACAGGCGCAGATCCATTCGTTCCGCCAATGAGGACGGATGAAGTTGCACTGTCATACGTGATCTCTGTTCCAAGCAAGGATCCCACAGCACGAACAGGCAAATAAGTTGTTCCGTTATACGTAATAGGCAACACCGTTTTACCATTGGCATCTTTGGCTGTCACCGTGGCACCATCCAGTTTTAGCGTAATCTTGCTGTTTAGATAGGCTTTAATCTGTTCCAACCCTGTTGCTGCAAGTGCACCTGTCCCGATCCCAAGCGTTAATGTGCCTACCATCAAACCCAGTACAACCTTCTTCTTCATCAAAATCCCTCCTGAACGTTAAAATAATTTGTCCTTTATACATTTAAACGACTAAAGTGATAATGTCAATTGTTTACTGCATTTTTAGTACATTGTTCCTATCTGTAGGCAGCACAAAACAAGGCTGAATGTCCCGATTTTTTTCAGCCTCGTCCTGTTTCCTACTGCCCGATAAGGCAGAAAGGAAGATATTCTTTGTACATCCTTATCTGGCAGAACTTCTCTTTCACCACGAGAACTGCCAACCTTCGTCCCACCAGATGTCTACACGACCCTATCAATCAAAAGATTCATAATATTCTTCTTCATACACTTCCATGCTGTATTTCAAATTTGCAGCTTTCCACTCGCCATCTTGATACACATAAGCGAATGTCAGATCACCAGCATATAAAGCTGCACCGTAAGATCCTGCTGCTGATACGACAAGTTGGCCATCCTCCACGCTGTAATACGTTACTCCACCGAATCCCAACTCTTTGTTATACAAGCCGCCACTCGTGTCTCCTTCGATCCGTGAAGGTTCTGCTTGAACCCCATCAACGGCAACATCAACATCTACACGGTCTGATCCAACCGTAACCTTTGACTCCACATGCTGCTTCACAATCTCATCCAGAGATTGCATCTTCATCTCTTCCAGCGTTATCGGATTAATGATACGGGCTTGTCCCAAATAAATACCTGTTCCATGACCTTCCGTATACAAAACAACGATCTCTTTCTGGCCATCTCCATTCAGATCCAGCTCGTGTACTTCAGGTTTGTAAGACCCGCCTTCTCCCTTCCAATCACTAAATTCTTGTGTCTTACCGTCCACTTCCAGCACCATTCCGTTATATATATATCCTGAACCCTCCACTTTCATAGGGTACAGTCTTACGTTCTCATTTTCGGGAGCAACTGAGATGTAGTCCTCCTTGATGGAGGTTGCTTCTTTGGTTGTAAAAGCTGCTTCATTCATTGTTTCTATATTGGAAGCCACGACCGCTGAGGTCTGGCTGGATTGATCATCTATGTTAAGCTGTTTTTGCGATTCATTCATGGTTCTGGCAGACGAAGTTGTACTAATCGTAGCTACCGCCAAAATAATCATCAGCAGGATACCTGTCCAAGTTTTCAATATGCTGGGCTCCTTATCTGTTGTGTAATACTACCATTATATCTTCATTTATCGCCCAAGCGTTGCGAATTTGTTAATGTTTCATAAAAAAATCTTTACATATTTCAGTTTTTACGAAAGAATGTTCGGCTTTAACCATAATAAGCAAAAAAACACCCCGGAAACAGCTCAAGGCTGCATCCGAAATGCTTTCGTTTTGTCCATTAATCGATCCGTTAATTGTCTCAGCTCTTCAGCTGAGGATGAAATCTCCTGCATGATTGCAGTCTCTTCATGTGCCGCATCCATAATCCGTCTCGCCTCATCCGAGAAAGATCCGGCTTTTCCTTGGATCTTTTTCACATGACCATGCGTCTGTTCCACGCGACTGGTCTGTTCCCCAATTTTGGATCCGATTTCATAAGCACCCTTCATAAACACTTCTACCGTACCTGTAAGCTCCTGCAACGTCTGATCAACAGAGATCGTACGCTCCGACTCGTTCACTACGAGGCCATGCTGTTCATGGATCAGTTGGGCTGTATCCTTGATACGCTGCTGAACACGACTGATCAGCTCATTAATCCGATGCACCGATTGTTTACTCTCATCTGCCAGCTTACGAATCTGCTGAGCCACGACAGCAAAGCCTGCACCCTCTTCTCCCGCACGCGCAGCCTCAATGGAAGCATTCAGGGCAAGCAGCCCTGTTTCCTCTGCAATGTTTTTGACAGACTGAGTGATGGCTTCAATATCCGAGGCTTCCTTCTCGAGCAGCACCATGATGTCCCGGGAACGGTTGTGGGATTCCGTCAGCTCGTCCATTCCTTTCATCAAAGAAGAGAAGGTCTGCTTCGTATGATCTACCGAACGTTCCATCTGACCGGACATCTCTGTCATACCGATCGACTGACTGTGCATACGCTGAAAATCGTTCAACATCTCATCGGCTGTAATCAGCGACTGATGTGAAGTCGTCTTCTGCTCTTCCACACCCACAGCAATATGATCCACCGCATCAGACATCATTTCGATCTGCTCTGCTGCCTGGGCAATTGCTTCACTAAGTGACTGGGCATTCTGCGAGGTTGTGCGTGTACTATCTGTAATATCGTTTACAATACTTCTCAGATTGAAAACCATTACGCGAAAAGCATCATATAATACAGTAATTTCATCCTGTGTACGTCGCGCTGGAATCTCGGCCGTCAAATCCCCCGACGAAACTTGTTGTGCAGCACGGGACAAATGCACAATTGGACGAGTCAACCAACGGGAGGCAAACCAGCCCAGAATCGCGTTCCAGCATACACCCATAATGAGTACGATAGAGATATATAACCAGCTTGGCATGGAGAACGAGAGCCAGTCCTGAAGAAAAAATATAAAAAAGCCGCTAGTTCCGTACGTAATTAGAGAAATCAGTACTAAACCTGCGACGGTTTTTGCGCCTAAAGTCCATTTCATATTCACACCTCATAGTCCTTTTTTCCTATTTTACCAGTAGATAACCAAATAACATGTGATTTAGATCACTGAAAACGACAAATCCACCACTCATCTTATTCTTCATGCATGACTTCTCCTCTAAGTTGAGCATAATTGAAAAGACGAGTTTTGACTGACTAAACCTTTAATCTGCCAAGGTGATATCCTTAATTTAAATTATTTATCGGTAAAAAGGGTGAAATGATTTAGCTTGGCATCCATTTTGCTTAAATGATATACTGAGTGCGCTTCGGCATTGCCGGAGCTGACCTATTTTTGGATGCCACTGGAGGCGAACGAAATGTCTACAATGTCCACAAGGACGGAGAAAGATTTTATTGGAGAAAAAGAAATTCCTGCTTATGCTTATTATGGAATACAGACGGTTCGGGCTGTGGAGAACTTCCCGATTACCGGCGTTCCGGTACACCGGGAGCTAATTACAGCGCTGGCTGCGGTGAAAAAAGCTGCGGCAATCACGAATATGGAGCTGAAGATGCTGCCACGCAAAATTGGCGATGTCATCGTCATGGCTGCTGAAGAAATGATGAAAGGCCATCATCTGGATCATTTTATTGTTGACTCCATTCAGGGCGGTGCAGGCACCTCCATGAATATGAATATGAACGAAATTCTGGCCAATCGCGGACTGGAACTGTTATTGCAGAACAAGGGTGACTATTTCCACTGTAACCCGAATAACCATGTAAACATGTCCCAATCCACCAATGACGTAATCCCAACTGCACTGCGCATTGCTGCGTATCGGTTGTCTGAAACGTTGCTGGATACGATGAAGCGTCTGCAGGATGCGTTCCGCAAAAAAGAACAGGAATTTGACGATGTAGTCAAAGTAGGTCGGACACATCTTCAGGATGCTGTGCCTATTCGCCTTGGACAAGAGTTCGGAGCCTATGCACGCGTGATCGGACGTGATATCGAGCGTCTTGAGTTCGCAAATCGTCGCCTGCTCACCATTAACTTGGGTGCGACGGCTGTAGGTACAGGTCTCAACGCGAAACCGGAATACATCATCAAGGTCACGGAGCATCTGTCCGATGTGACAGGATTGAATTTGCAAACGGCCGAGGATCTTGTGGATGCGACACAGAATACGGATGCCTATCTGGAACTGTCGGCTGCACTGAAAGTATGTGCTGTCAGTCTATCCAAAATTTGTAACGATATTCGCATGATGGCTTCCGGCCCACGCGCAGGATTCAATGAGCTGCGTCTTCCACCACGTCAGCCAGGTTCGTCCATTATGCCAGGTAAAGTGAACCCGGTTATGGCGGAAGTGATCAATCAGGTGTCCTTCCAGGTGATGGGCAATGACCATACGATCTGTATGGCCTGTGAAGCGGGTCAATTCGAATTGAACGTCATGGGTCCCGTTATTGCGTTCAACTTGCTGCAATCGCTGAAAATCATGAATAATGGTATCGACGTCTTTACTCGTTATGCTGTTGAAGAAATGGAAGCCAACCGTGAGCGTTGTGCATTGATCATGAAGCAGAGCTTTAGTGTAATTACAGCGCTCAATCCACATCTGGGCTATGACGTGGCAGCCTCCATTGTGAAGGAAGCGTTGAAGACTGGACACACCTTGCAGGAGATCATTCTCGAGCGGGGTCTGCTGACACCGGAAGAATTGGAAGAAATTTTGCATCCGGAGCAGATGACTACCCCTGGTATTGCAGGTGAGCACTTCCTGCACAATATGGAACGGTAATAAGCTGTTTTTAAGCTCTACTAATGAATATATACATTGAAATTCCGATGGCCGAAAACAACCTTTCGATCGCTGTAAAATCGGAACAAGTAACCCCCGCTGACCGTTTTACCACGGCTCGCGGGGGTTACTTGTTTCTCGGTTATGTTTTGTCGTTGCTGAACCATAGGTTTATTTTCCCCAGCGTTTACGCTCAAGTGAAGGTAGAATTTGAAGCTCTTCCCTGTATTTCGCCACCGTTCTGCGGGAGATAACGATGCCTTCATTCGCGAGTAATGTCGTGAGCTGGCTATCCGAGTAGGGGCGTTCCGCCCGTTCAGAACGAATCAGCTCTCTCAATCTGAGCTTCACCGCCGGTGCAGAGGCCATTTCTCCATTCGTTGTTTCAAGTCCTGTTGCAAAAAAAGCCTTGAGTTCAAACACACCGTGCGGTGTCTGAACATATTTGCCATTGACCGCACGGCTCACCGTCGACTCATGCATGCCGACAGCCTCGGCAATCACCGCCAGATTGAGCGGCTTCAAACCGGCAGGTCCTTCACGCAGAAAAGATATCTGTTCACTCATGATCGCCGCCATGACACGCATCAGAGTTCGGCGACGCATGCGCACGCTGCGAATGATCGCTCTCGCCTCTGCTGCCCGGCCTGACCAGACCTCGTCTGCATCGATCTCCCTGATCCAGCGGCAGCAAGCTTCGTTCAGCGATACCCGCGGCACCCCCGCTGAGTTTAAACGTAGAGACACCTCATCATTCCTTATCTGCACAACGGCATCCGGAATAATATAATGTGCATGTTCCGTACACCCGATGGATCGGCAAGGTTTCGGGTCCAGACAAGCAATATAATCATAGGCTGCCTGAGCCTGCTGCGACGAAATCCCCAATCTTGTTCCCACTCTTCCTGGATGGAAACGAACCAATTCCTCGAGACCGTGCTCCACCATTTGCTCCGCATGCTGGTTAGCGAATGGGTCACGCCCGATCTGAAGCAACAAGCATTCACGCAAATTTCGTGCGCCCACACCTGCGGGGTCCAGCGACTGGAGAATGTGCAGAGCTGCCTCAGCCTCAGGCATCGATACTCCCCTCGCCGATACAACATCCGTCAATTCCATCGTCAGATAGCCATCCTCGTTGACGCAACCAGCCAAATATATAGCTGTTGACTCCATTGCTGGCGGAAGATTCTGCAACCGAAGCTGAGACATCAACAGATGTTCAAGTGTAGGTTCGGCCCCTTTCATCTGTAACAGCGGATCATAAGAGGAGAATCTCTCCCGATTCAGACGTCGGGGAAGACGGGTGCGCAGGGCAGAGGCCTCTTCTAGCTCAAGCACCGGATTTTCATCCGCCGCCTCCTGCAAATAACGAGCCAATTCCTGACCCGACAAGGTCAGCAGATGAATGGATTGCTTCATCTCCGGCGTAATGGATAATCGAATACGCCCCTCCTGCACCAACTGAAATCCTAACATCCGTCTCCCCCCTTAAGCGCTGCTCAAGCTACTACAGTATACTGACGAACAAAGACTATTTTCAGGAAATGATAGCATATACACCAAGCGATTGTCAGCGGGCCCAAACCCAATTTTTCAACTTAATATTTCTCCGATACCAACTTCGCCTGGGTGAAGAGCAGCAAGTAGTCTCTTCCTCCTGCCTTCGAATCCGTTCCCGACATATTAAATCCGCCAAATGGATGTGTACCCACCAGTGCACCTGTGCATTTACGGTTAAAGTATAGATTCCCCGCAAAAAATTCCCTTCTGGCTTGTTCCAGATGTTCGCGATTGCGAGAGATCACCGCACCGGTCAGTCCATAGTCGGTATTATTGGCAATATCCAGCGCATCCTCGAAGGATTCTGCCTTGATAAAGGCCAGCACCGGTCCAAAAATCTCTTCCTGTGAAATCCGTGCTTGCGGGTCGACATCGGCAATAATGGTCGGTTCAATGAAATAACCTGCCTCATTCCCTGTACTACCACCGAGTACAAGGCGTCCTTCCCCCTTGCCTATTTCAATATATTCTGTGATCTTGGCATACGCCTTGTCATCGATAACCGGACCTACCTGATTTCCGACTTCAAGCGGACTGCCCATGCTCAGCAGCTTGGTCCGTTCAATCACTTTTTGCAAGACCTCGTCATATACATCTTTATGAATAATCGCGCGGGAACACGCGGAGCACTTCTGTCCCGAGAAACCAAATGCCGAAGCTGTGATGGATTCCGCAGCCAATTCCAGATCACTGTCGTTATCTACAATAATTGAATCCTTGCCGCCCATTTCGGCAATCACTCGTTTAATCCATTTCTGTCCCGGCGCGGTGCGTGCTGCACGCTCATTGATCCGCAGACCGACGTCTCTGGAGCCTGTGAAGCTGATAAAGCGGGTGAGCGCATGGTCCACCAGATAATCGCCAACCTCACTGCCCGGTCCTGGCAAATAGTTCACTACGCCATCCGGCACACCCACTTCTGCAAGCAGCTCCATAAATTTAGCGGCAATAACCGGTGTTGTACTGGCTGGCTTCAATACAACGGTGTTGCCGGATACCAATGCAGCAGAAGTCATGCCTGCCATAATCGCGAGTGGGAAGTTCCATGGTGGAATGACAACACCCACACCAAGCGGAATATAACTCAATTCATTATCTTCGCCTGCAATTCGTGTGAGCGGCTGTGGTTCACTCAGACGCTGCATCTCACGGGCATAAAACTCCATAAAATCAATAGCTTCGGCTGTGTCCGCATCCGCTTCTGGCCATGTTTTGCCTGCTTCGTATACCATCCATGCCGAAAATTCATGCTTACGACGCCGCATGAGCGCCGCCGCTTTGTACAAATAACGGGCACGTTCATTCGGGTCCGTATGCTTCCAGGTGCGGAATGTTTCCGCAGCCGTCTGGATGGCCTGTTCGGCAAGCTCTTGATCGGCCTGACAGATCTTTCCGACGATCTGATTTTTGTACGCAGGATTCACGGAGGATAACGTGCGGGCGCTCGTTATTTTTTGCCCACCGATAATAATAGAGTATTCCTGGCCAAGTTCAGCCTCCACCTTGCGAAGTGCGTTCTCAAAAGCTTCCCGGTTGGCCGGGACTGCAAAGGATGTGAATGGTTCGTTAACAAAAGGGATATTCATAATGATTTCCTCCTTCAGATGTGGGGGTTCGCTGGCTGTTTGCCTGAGTTGCCATGCATTTTTACTCATCACCCAATATATGTAGCAAGATCCGTGCCAACTCCGGTTGATGAAGGAATATTTTTATAAATAAATGTTTTTCTTCAAAATAACCGACCGTTATCTTCTATCCAGAACAATCTTGGCATGATTATTGCTTGATCACTTTGTTATAAAGAAACATGATCCATAAGGAGGAACCCCGATGAGTATCGGAACGGAAATGTACCGTAAAACGCTGCTGACCGTCGCAGGTAATAAAGCTGTGGAGAATCTCTCCATCAAATACGGCAAAAAGCTGGCTGGCAAGTTTATCGCAGGCAACACACTGGAAGAGGCTCTCGAAGAGATTCGCGTACTCAACAACAAAGGCATTATGGCTACACTGGATCATCTCGGCGAGGGCATTACCCATTTAAGAGAAGCTGGGCTGTATCGGGATGAGTATATACGTCTGGTGGAAGGCATTGCCCGTCAGAATGCGGACTCCAATGTCTCGCTAAAACCAACCCAAATGGGACTCGCGCTGGACCCTGAGGAAGGTTATCGAAATATACGTGCGGTTGCCACCCAAGCGAAGCTGCATGATCTGTTTGTGCGGATCGATATGGAGGACAGTCCGTTTACCCAAGCGACTTTGGATATTGTGCGCCGTTTACATTCGGAAGGACTGGATAATACAGGTACAGTACTGCAAGCCTACTTGCATCGTACCGTGGAAGATACACGTGATATGATTCGGGAAGGAATCCGGCTGCGTCTGGTCAAAGGTGCTTACAAGGAACCTGCATCCGTAGCTTATCAGAACACTTCAGAAGTGATTGATCAATTCAAAACGATGATTCGCAGCCATCTCGATCAAGGCGTATACACAGCGGTTGCTTCACATGATGACCATATCATTGCCTGGACCAAGCAATACGCGAAGGATCGGGGAATTTCCCCGGATGCGTTTGAATTTCAAATGTTGTACGGCTTGCGTATGGGCGAACAGGAACGCCTGGCCAGAGAAGGTTACCGCATTCGTTGTTACGTGCCCTATGGAACGATGTGGTACCCGTACTACACCCGCCGTCTGGCCGAGAAACCCGCAAATCTCTGGATGGTGGTCAAAAACATGTTCAGATAATTGTCGCGTGGATTAACACTTGTAAGGTACAGCAAGAAGAATAAAAAACCATGCTGCCTTTTTTGAGGCAACATGGTTTTTTGGTTACCAAACAGCTACACAGCAGGCCAGAGAGATGGACCTATCTCATTACCATTCACCAATGTCTAAAAAATGAGCATCCCTAAATTGAAATGTCTACTTTTCTGGACACGTTCATTAAGGATTTATTCCTATACCCAATGGTCCCGTGCTTACTGTAATGGTGGCTGTAACGGTATTGCTATTTCCATCAATTACAGAGACTGTGCTCCCCGTATCTATCGCGACGTAAACTCCATTGGTTAAAGGGTTCACGCCCACACCGGATGGTGCAGTTCCCACCAGAATGGTAGTAACGACAGTATTGCCACTTCCGTCAATGACAGAAACCGTATTACTGCTGTTGTTTGACACGTAGACAAGGTTGGTGTTTGTATTCAGCCCTACTCCAAACGGCCCTGTTCCCACCGGAATCGTAGCTATAACAGTATTGGAAAATCCACTAATAACTGAGACCGTGTTATCACCGTTATTTGCCACATATATCCGGTTATTTATTGGATTTACTGCTACTCCCAACGGCTCTGCACCTACATTAATCGTATCTACGACGGTATTGGTACTTCCATTAATGACAGAAACGGTTCCGTCCCCCACATTAGTCACATAAATGAGGTTGGTGATCGGATTCACCCCTACACCAAATGGTTCCGTTCCCACTGGAATGGTAGCCGTGACTGTATTCGTATTTCCGTTAATGACGGAAACCGTGTTGTCGCTGAAATTATTTACATAGATGAGGTTGGTATTCAGATTCACACCAATGCCCTCTGGCTGAACACCCACTGGAATGGTTGCAACGACGATGTTCGTATTACCGTCAATGACAGAAACCGTATCGTCACTAAAATTAGTCACATAAATCAGGCTGGTGTTTGAGTTCACTGCTATAAACTGAGGCTCATTGCCAACAGGGATCGTGGTTATGATAGCATTAGTATCTCCGTTAATAACACTGACATTATTACCTCCAGAACTAGCTACGTAAATTAAATTCACCGAAGTTGGTATACCAGTTGCACCTGTAACACCGGTGGCTCCTGTGGCTCCCGTTACTCCAGTAACTCCTGTGGCTCCAGTAACTCCAGTACCGCCCATGGCTCCTGTTTCTCCAGTAACCCCAGTAGCTCCCGTTACTCCGGTAACTCCAGTACCTCCCGTGGCTCCTGTGGCTCCCGTTACACCTGTTGCTCCCGTTACTCCAGTAACTCCTGTGGCTCCCGTTACACCTGTTGCTCCAGTAACTCCAGTACCGCCCGTGACTCCTGTTGCTCCAGTAACTCCAGTAGCTCCCGTAACTCCTGTTGCTCCAGTAGCTCCCGTAACTCCTGTTGCTCCGGTAACTCCAGTACCGCCCGTGACTCCTGTTGCTCCGGTAACTCCAGTACCGCCCGTTGCACCTGTTACTCCAGTAACTCCAGTAGCTCCGGTTGCTCCCGTGGCTCCGGTAACACCTGTTATACCCAGAGATTCACCCAACAACTCCTGTGACACCAACCGATGAGCCGTCACCAACTCACCTTCGGCATCTTTGCCCCAGACTGAAATTTGCGCTTCCGGAGCAGCTGTGTCTGCGGTTGAAAATACATACTCGAACGCATCAAAATTGGCCGCATAGTCTTTGGTTACAACCTGATTAGGCAGCACATTAAACAGTTCTTCCACATATAACGTTCTAATTCCATCCAAGAAGTAACCCAAAAGAAGTACATTAAACACATCAGTCGAATTTCGGTTATCAATTTTAATGGTGACAAGTTGAGTGGGACGTGTACCCGTTACACCTGAAATATTATTTTCAATGGGTCCAGTTGATAAAATGGCCATTTAATCAACCTCCTTTTTATTATGACTTAATTTCCTTATGTTACCTACTAAATATCATCCCGAGCCTAACTGTTCGGCAGATACTAATCGGTGCGCGTCTACCAGCTCACCCGAAGATGTCTTTCCCCACACGGAAACCTCGGTCTCATTCACAGCTGGACCACTGATCGTGAATACGAACTCGTAAGCAACAAAGTTTGTACTATAATCCCTAGTGAGTACCTGGTTAGGAGAAACTTCGATCAACTCACTGACATACAACGTTCTTTCCCCGTTCAAGATATAACCGAAAATCTGAAGAGTTGAACTATTGACCACATCCGTGTTCACAATCCTCACCGTCACAAAACTCGAAGGATTCACACCAAGAACTGGACTATTGTCAATGGGTCCGGTTGATAGAACAGTCATACAATCCCCTCCTTCAGGCAGCCTATTCCCCATTCTGCATCAGAGCTCACAGCTTGAGTTAGCTGCTCAATTGTTGGATGAGAATGGAAGCATTCGCATTGATCTGTGATCCGCCTGCTAGTGTTTGCAGATCAACAGCCGATGCACTGGAATGATTTCGTAAAGTTATCACATCACCAGGAACAGCGGTAATAATAATCATTCCTGGATTCGGTTGAGTACCAGCTCCTGAACCATAGACACTGCCACCGACAGGGGCTCCGTTTTGATAAAGGGTAAATTGGTTTGCCTGAACACCTGCAATGATAAAGAACACCGCATAGTCCCCAGCATTACCAATATTAATTTCAGCCGTGCCAGGTGTATGAGTAATGTTGGTAAGGTTTTCGTTGCTATCGAAGGTTATATCCGTCTCGGTAGCTACAGACTGAGCTGAGGTGTTAAAGATATAGCCATACGATGCCAAACCTTGGCCTGTAGAACCTGTGGCTCCCGTCACTCCAGTGCTGCCTGTTGCTCCCATCACTCCAGTGCTGCCTGTTGCTCCCGTCACTCCAGTGCTGCCTGTTGCTCCCGTCACTCCAGTGCTGCCTGTTGCTCCCGTCACTCCAGTGCTGCCTGTTGCTCCCGTCACCCCAGTGCTGCCTGTTGGTCCGGTTGAGCCTGCTCCTACACCTGTGGCTCCTGTCGCACCTGTGGCTCCTGTCGCTCCGGTTACACCTGTTATGCTCAGGGCTTCACCCAGCAACTCTTGGGATACCAATCGGTGAGCCGTGACTAACTCGCCTTCGGCGCCTTTGCCCCATACGGAAATTTGCGCTTCCGGGGCAGCGAGGTCTGCTGTGGAAAATATAAACTCGAACGCATCAAAATTTGCGCTATAGTCTTTGGTTATGACCTGATTGGGCAACACATTAAACATTTCTTCCACATATAACGTTCTGACTCCATCGAGATAGTAACCCATAAGATGAACGCTATATGCATCTATTGAATCCCGATTATCGATTTTGACGGTGACGAATTGAGTGGGGCGGGTACCGGTTACACCTGAAATATTATTTTCAATGGGGCCGGTTGATAGAATGGCCATTTCATCAGCCTCCTTTTTTATTCTTCTTCATACGGATTGAGCCTTCGTATAGCATTATTCAGAAGTTTCTTAATGGTGTGGACAATTCATGCTCTATATGAATAATCACTTAACCAGCCCGGTATCGGGATAAGAGGTAACAGTGTAATTTACCATTTCAAATGTTAGTTTTAATAACTCATACCTTACCCGAAATCCTGATTCGTCCATTTTAATCAACAATTATTCCCAAACCATAAAATTGTAAGCGCATAACAAAAATCAACAATCAATACTTCTCCCTTCTATGCCGATAGCATGTATGCTTCATGTCAAAAAATATATACACACTTCATTTGGAAAGCTATAATATGGGTAACCATCATTCTCCCAATCATTTTATATGCAGAACACTTATAAGCAGCTCGTGTAACTGGTGTAGTTTCCGAACGTTATGCTCTAACTGAGGTGATACCGATGAAACATTTACTTCCAGATTTGATGTCCTTATTACGTACAGATATGAGTATCCTGGATTCAAGCCTCTCCATGCCCAGCATCCCTTCAACCACTGGACTGGCCGACGCCATCCCCCTGTTCAATACAAGTCCTTATCTGTTAATTCAGGATGATGGACCTTCGTTGGGCTATATTGCTGTATCCGATGTTCTGCAAGAAATGATGCATGCCCATCGGCTTATGGAGGCTTATTTCGAGACAACACTGGAGACAGCAGGCTCAGCTCTGACGTTGATTAATGAAGAAGCAAAGGTAACCTACTGGACATCGGGTGCGGAGCATGTTTTTTCCATTAACAAAAAAGATATCATCGGCAAACCGGCAGCGGATTTCTTTCCCCCGGATCGCCTTCAATCGCTCAAAACGTTATATACAGGGGAAACTGTGTATCGAAAGCAGCACCAACCAAGACCCGATCTGTTCGCCCTGATTAATGCACGTCCGGTGCATCTCGATGGACGTATTGTAGGCGCGGTTGCCGCCGAAGTGGATATAACAACCGAAATCCGTCTGCATCAAGAGTTATTACATATGACTTCCAAAGTCCAGCATCTGGAGAAAGCCGTTGCCCGTCTGCGGCCGGATTCCGATCCGTTTGCCAGAATCAAGGGCAGCAGCCCGGTAATCAACCAGTGTCTGGAGACTATTCGCAAGATCAGTACCACCTCAGCTACCGTGCTTATTCTTGGAGAGAGCGGAACGGGCAAGGAGTTATTCGCCAAAGCCATTCACGACCTGCGTGAACCGCAGACAGCGCCGTTTATTGCCATTAACTGCGGAGCTATTCCTGGTTCATTATTTGAGAGTGAATTATTTGGCTACGAGAAGGGTGCATTTTCAGGGGCTGATCCCAAAGGAAAAAAAGGGAAAATTGAACTAGCCGAAGGCGGTACGCTCTTTTTGGATGAAATAGGTGAGATGCCACTGGAGCTTCAGGTGAAGCTATTGCGTGTATTGCAGGAGAAAAGTTACTTCCCTGTCGGTGGAACACGCATGAAACAGGCCAGCTGCCGGATTATCGCCGCAACCAATCAGAATCTGCTGGGCATGATCGCCCGCAACCAATTCCGGGAGGATCTCTACTATCGACTGAATGTCATTAACCTCGTCATCCCTCCTCTGCGTAAGCGCAAGGAAGATATTTACGAGTTGACACAGATATTCCTGCAAGAGTTTTCCTTGCTCTATAATCGTCATATTGAATTGGTTCCTCCTGAGGTGTTCAAGCTGTTATTCCAATATGACTGGCCGGGTAACGTACGGGAATTAAGAAATGTGATTGAACGGATCACCATTCTCACCACGGATGGCGAGGTTAAGCCCGAATATCTCCCTGACACCTTCATTTCATCCATGGATCAGGCACAATCCATTTTGCACGAGACGGAGCAGCTTCATCCACAGCCTGGCCTGGAATCGGGCTCATCTCCTCTCCCAAGTGGCACGGGCCCATCTGTTCCAATACATGAAGGAGAAAACGAGAAGTCCACGGATACTTCGACCCTATCCTATCAGGAGCAGTTAGACACCTATGAGTCGGAACTGCTGCTGCAATATTTGAAAGCCGCCGGAGGCAACAAAAGAACACTCGCCCGGCAGCTCGGCATCTCCAGAGCAACGCTCTATAACCGCATGAAGAGGCTCGGTCTATGACCAGCCTCTTCTTATCGATATTCTGGTACGGACGGAACCCCATAGCCATTCTCATCCAGATAGAAGAACTGGCCGATTGGTTAGTGGAAACGAAGCGTTAATACTTCCATTTTGACTAACTTATCAGCTTCATGAACCTTGTATCTCATAGTCATCTGATTAAGATTGACACCATCAAAAAAAACACGCAGATCTGGCTCAATTGGCCAGTTACTGTGTGTTTTTTTAGGTTATTTCAATGATTAAATTTCCAGTCAGCCCGCATTATGCTTTCTGTCACTATAGCACTCTTGCCAATCGGACCAAAGCGGCTCGCAGATGCCGATAGAATGTGGCCCGGCTCATTGAGCATGCCTGCGCTGCGGCAGTTGGATTGCCAGCATGTGTCCAATAGGCCGCATATAACAGCAGCTGATCCTGCTGGGAGATACCATGGACCCGACCCTCCAGCAAATCCAGGATATGCGTCTGTAGGTGGATTCCACCCGACATGCCATTCACTCGCGCAGCATACTCATGCAATTCTCCGGGAGAGTGCAGATAAGTCAGCATTTTACGCACGTCCTGTTCGGACCAGGGAACCTGATTCACTCCAGATGCCCCCTGCTGTACCCCACTGCCCTTTGTATCCGGAACCAAGAGGGACATCACCCAATCCCCGAATTGTCCACTGCGCAAATCCAGATCCAGTACATCTGCCTGATCTTCATAAAGGTCACATAAACGAGTACGCGCTCTTTTACTCCGAAAACCAATGCTCTGCAAAAACAGCTTCAGATAAGGATTGGTTGCGACCAGTATAACCCTGGCCCCTTCTCCCAGTAGTGACAGCCGATCCAGCGACATATAACCCACAAGTTCTTCACGTTTGTAACCTGGCACATCAGCCCTTGCTGCAGCAAGTACCGCAAAGTGAGTATCCGTCTGGTCCGGATCGCAATCCAGCTCTTCCGGTGTGAAGCATTCCTGCATTTCGGCTGGAAAATAGTTGCACAACAGCCCGCTGCTCTCCCGGTGCACGAGTACCGTAATGAACATCGCGATCGGAACGCCCTCCTTGTCACGCATTAATACAATTCCCTCAGGATAACGCTGTGCCAATTCGTCTAAAAAAGCTGGATAAGACGGCGCCTGCCACGGCTCCACGCTATATTCACACCACTGTTGAAGCAATTGGTGCAATGCCGGCAAGTCTTCCGCTCGCATCACTTCCAGCGGAGAAAACAGTGAATCAGCCGACACATCAGCGTACTTCCGATGCTGGAGCATGGATTCCTGACACAAAAGGAGCATTTTCCTCGTAATCTGGCGTCTCTCATGCGGACCCGCTTGTTCATGGAGCGGCTTTAACAGACCTGCTATTCGCACACGCATGGCTTGCAGACGCTGTGGTTCGCGTTGGCGAAAATCCCGAAGCAGATGTAATCTGGCCATATCATGCAGCGCCAGACCATTGGGCCCGGAACGAATGAACGACATACGCCTCAGAACGTTATATTCCTCAAGCGTCACCTCTGTTTGCAGCACGGAGGCCAACAATTCCTGATTCGCTGTTTCCAGCAGCGTTAATACCTCAACCATCGGGTGCAGGCGGGGTAGCGTCAATTCAAGCAGCAGCCTGGCGCTAATCATTTGTGACAATTCGGTCCAATCGGAAAAGGGAACATGCCTGCGCTGATCCGCAGCCTCCACAGCAAGCGCCAGCCCGAGCGGATGTCCATCTGTCATACGCGCAATCGTACCGGCCAAGTTCTTATTCAATGATCCTGCCACCGCAATATATTCGGACACTTCTTCACCCGTAAAATGTTGGAGAGGCATCTGTACGAGGCGCTGCCGCAACCTTGGATGTGTCCGCCACGCTGAACCGGGCTCCGGCCTTGAGGCCAAAATGATAAGTACACCATATAAAGGCAGCTTGGATACGAAGACTTCCATAAACCAACTTTCGAGAAGAGCCAGCTCTTCATAATTATCCACAGCAAGGACCAGCCGCCTCTGTACTGAAGGCTTATTCAGCAGGCTCAATGGCCGCGGGTTACCATCACCCCCCATGGTCTCAAGTCCCAATGTAGAGGAGAGATACTCCAAAAAAACTGACGGTGTCGAGCCGCAGGATCTGCCATCCATCCATATTGCGGTCGCTCCCTGGTTTCGAGCAACGGACAACATCTCGGACAGCAAGGAAGATTTACCGATGCCTCCCATGCCCGTAACTGAAAAAATGGTTAAAGGTGCTTCCGGATTGCCGAGCCATCGGTCCAACATCATCAGTTCCTTGGCTCGACCCACAAAACGTTTTCCATGACCATAGTGGCTATCGTATTGAACCTCACTACTGTTCTCCATCTGTGTCCTCCGTACTAGATACTGGTACTTTCCATATATCTTATTTCCTCACAAGTTGAGACTATATTGAGACGCACAGTTACATGTGAAGTGATAAAATCTAGATAAAAGCCAAATTATAGTAAAATATATAAAACAGCTATATGTAAACGTTTAACACAGGGTACATACAGCTTTCATTCCGCTGTTTAACATAATCGCCATTCCGCTAATCGAGCACACCAATCAAGTGGGCATTGGATGTGATGCAGAACGCTGAAGTCCATTAGCATCACCTATTTTCGAACTTCATGCTTCCCTTTCAGAACCTATACAGCCCGATATTCAAGGAAAGGCGGATTTGTGTGAAAAAAAACCTCGATATCTGTAATCTGAGCGGACAACTAGGAATCAACCGTGAACGACTTGATGAATGGTTGCGTCAAAGCGTTGTTTCATCCAAAAAGATGGAGACGGAAACTCTTCCGGAGCGCAGCTCTTCGCCATATCGCTTGGCCGCTCCCACCTCGTTATCCCTTGCACCTTCCTCCGGACAACCCAAACTGTTTCGCGGCCGCCGTTCGGATTCTGGCACAACCGTATTACCGAGAGAATTACGACAAGCCCGTCGCATCAGTAAAAATTGCTAGACTGTGCATATCTTCCATTGATGCACAGTCCGGACTGTCTTCCAGCCTGATCCATCAAGACGAAAAATCCTGTTCCTCCTCGATCATGGCATGAGCAAGCAGCGCCATCTCCAGGCAGATTCTTCTTTCCTGATCCATAAAATCAGGTCCCATTAATTCTTCTAACTTCTCCAATCTATTGTACAGAGTTTGCCGATGTATGAACAATTGAGCAGCCGCATCCCGCTTGGAACCGAAGTTTTGCAGAAAGGCATCCAAGGTCTCCACCAGCCTTAGATGATGTGTCCGATCATAGTCAATCAGGACGCCCAGATGGTCATTTACAAAAGGCTGTAGAAACGATTGGGGCAATGCTTTTAGCATTTGATATATACCCATACGTTCGTAAAAATGAATATGTTCCAGCTGATCTACGGATCGTGAAACTTCGATAACCTGATACGCTTCCCGCAGACTGTCCGGTAACCCTGTTAATCGGTTACGCACCTTGCCAAATCCGGCATGGATCGTGACCTGCTTCAGGTTGCGACTCGCAAATCTCTTTACATCACCAAGAATGCCTTCAAGTGATTTTACCAGTTGATTTCGTGTGGATGTCTTGCTCTCTTCCTTGGCACAGCATACGTATACCTGATTATTTTTCAGCATGATGAGGCTGGCCAGATTGTTCTTTTTGAGTAAAGAACGCAGCAGCACCAGAATATCCTGATGGTTGGTTTCCATTCGCTCACGGCCGATGCCTTTCAGACGGTGCTCCATCTCAATAACTCCGCCGGCAAACCAGTACTGTCCCTTCACCAACAGACGGAGACCCATTCGGGTCTGAGCCTGCTCCTCATGAAGAATGTTGCCGTTCATCAGATCCTGGATCAGCTCATTCTGGTTGCGTACCATCTTCTCCTCCAGAAACTGGGATCGCAGAGTCAGCGCTGCCGCTGCCTTCGCCGTATAATCGAGCAACAGTTTAAGAAACTCGACGGGTGCTGAAGGATGTACAACCATGCCTACCGCAGAAAAAACCTGACCAAAACATACGACCGGGTGACACAGTAACACCTGTTCATCATCCAGATGGAACCATAGCTCAGTGTCTGAATCATTAAGATCCAGATGCTCAACCTCCTGTTCGTACCATGTGTAGATTGCTTGCTGTATGTCCGAAGGCAGTTCCGGCACAAAACTGCCCGGTTCCATGGACGAGATGTACACAACCGGCTTGGCCGCGTATTCATGCAAAAGGTTAAGTACAGCCGACATGTCTGTACTCTGTAATGTTCGCTGCTGAAGCTGACGGGAATAGGTTTCCAG
Source organism: Paenibacillus sp. FSL W7-1088 (assembly GCF_037969855.1). Lineage (NCBI taxonomy): Bacteria > Bacillati > Bacillota > Bacilli > Caryophanales > Paenibacillaceae > Paenibacillus > Paenibacillus sp. FSL W7-1088. Next base: position 1,364,316 of record NZ_CP150216.1, on the reverse strand, counting down.
GCTCTTCAGCAGCTGGTGTTGATGGTTGATGAGCAAAGCGTGGATATCCTGCGTGATCTCAACAAAACGGACCGGTTGCTCAAACACGATAAGCGGGAATTGATGCCTGTCAGCCAGTTCAATCAACTCTTCGGGAATGCCATGAATGCTTGTGCCAAACTCCACGCAGAGCCCTGCCGCTTCGCTCCGGATTAACTGGAGCAGATATTCTTCACGCCCTTCTTCCGATTGAAGCCATAGTCCAGTGGATAAAATAAGATCATGGGGACTTACAAAGGGAGAGACATTGGTAATCTCCAGCACATGAACCCATCCAACTTGACGTGATGTTCCTTCTTTCCCCGCAGCAAGCCGGGCTTTGGCAAAGACGGGGCGAGCCAGAATATCCTTTATCGTAAACACGCGGTCATTTCTCAATATCGATCCCTCATAGTGTCATTTTTTCTTACATTATAAGCGATGGACAAATGTCCTGAATAGTCTTTTCTCGACATTATGTTGATTCATTTTTGCAAAACATAGACATAAGGTAAGGTGCAAAACGATGCTCCAGGTCATAAACTTGTAGTATAAGCTAACAACCATTAAATGGACGAGGTGCATGGCGATGAGAATCGGAATCCCGAAAGAAATCAAAAACAATGAAAATCGTGTAGCAATGACCCCAGCCGGAGCTGCTGATTTTGTCAGAGCCGGACATCAGGTCATGATCGAACGTGGCGCAGGATTGGGTAGTGGATTCACAGACAACGAATATCAATCGGCCGGAGCGGAGCTTCGGGATACAGCTTCAACTGTGTGGGCGGAGGCAGATATGATCATCAAGGTCAAAGAACCCCTTGCCAGCGAATACGCCTATTTTCGTCCTGGCTTGATTCTCTTCACCTACCTGCACCTCGCAGCGGAACCTGCACTGGCAAAGGCACTGATTGAAAGCCGGGTGACCGCCATTGCGTACGAGACACTCGAAGTTAACGGTACGCTGCCTCTGCTCACCCCGATGAGTGAAGTTGCCGGACGGATGTCGGCTCAGATTGGAGCGCAGCTGCTGGAGAAAACGGAGGGCGGCAAAGGCATTCTATTATCCGGCGTACCTGGCGTAAGCCGTGGCAAGGTCGTCGTTATTGGTGGCGGCACGGTGGGCACGAACGCCGCCAAAATCGCGATCGGTCTGGGTGCGGATGTGACCATCCTCGATTTGAATCTGAATCGTCTGCGCCAGCTGGATGATATTTTTGGCAACCAGATTCATACGCTGGTATCGAGTCCATCCAATATTGCGTCGGCTGTTGCGGCTGCCGACCTGCTGATCTGTGCGGTGCTGATTCCAGGCGCCAAAGCGCCAACCCTTGTCAGCGAGCAAATGGTTACCACCATGGCACCCGGTTCGGTCATTGTGGATGTGGCGATTGATCAGGGCGGAATTGTGGAGACCATTGATCATATCACGACCCACGATGAACCGACCTATGTGAAGCATGGTGTGGTGCATTACGCGGTAGCGAACATGCCAGGCGCGGTGCCGCGCACGTCTACGGTGGCGCTGACTAACGCCACCATGCCTTATGCGCTGCAGCTGGCGAACCATGGTGCAGCCGCCGCGATTCGCGGCAGTTCGTCCATTCGCAGCGCGGTGAACGTGCTGAATGGACATATCACGTATGAGGCGGTTGCCCGGGATCTCGGGCATGCCTATGTTCCCGCAGGACAGGCGCTGGAGAATACCGCCGCGGTCCAGTAATCTTGATATGACCGTTCCACCCGGCGCCTTGCCGCTGGCATGTGGAACGGAATAGAAGCGCCAGTCCGGGCAGATCCTGTCCAGGCTGGCGCTTCTTGTTTTATTTTCACATGAAATAGGAATGAGATCTGAAGATGCTTCGGGTGGCGCTCTATACTACACGTTCGCTGCATACCTCACGGAAATTACAGTCCCGGCAAGCGCGGCGCGAAGGCATGGGCGTGAAATACGAAACGTCCTTGGGACGGTTGTAATACTCATCATCCACACAGGAGCGCATCTCCGCAATATACCGCCCCACGTTCTCCTCCACCTTCAGAATATCCTCTTCCGTTGCCGTAAACTCTCGGTGTGTCCCGGTTAATAGGTACTCCACCCGCAGCTCAATCTGCTCCAGCGGAACCCGGTAATGCTCCCTCACATAGGATGCGTACAGCATCAACTGATCCGAGAAGTCATCCTCCTTACCCGTCTTCCAGTCCACAATGACGATGTTGCCGTTGCTGCGGCGATATAACAAGTCCATCTTCACATATACACGCGTATCGTGCAGCATCATCGTATCCCATTTCTCAATCTCCAAAATATCCGTACTCGCACGGGACAGGTCCTCCCATGTAAGCGTCTGGTACAGATTGCCGACACAGGCCGAGGCCCGTTCTTTGATCGTGGCAATCCGGTCATTCAACGTGTCATCCCCGTAATACATCTCGGACAACATCACCCGGTTCTTGGGGTCGAGCCGCCACTGATCCTGATCCATCGATTCCACATACGCCTGATTCAGCAGCTTGCGCATGGTCTGTTCCAGAAAGTGCTCACGCGGTTTATCCTTGCCTTCTTCCCTGCTGCGTACCGCTGATTCACACATCCGATGCGCGAGGTCACCAAATACGAGGTATAGATTACTGAGCTGCTTCAACCGATACAGACGTACCTGCATCTCATCGGCTGACTCTGCCTTCCAGCCGTTATGTGCTCCATAATAATGATAATAATATTTGCGCAGGCACTCATCGAACATACTCGCCCGCGACTGCGAATAAGACCACTGCGGGTATTGTGCCATAAGATATTCTGCCTTTCTGTATGCCGGATCTGCATGAGATCCCTTAATGCTCACAGTATATAGGAAAGGGCAAAAACGCCGCAAGCACCCTTCCGTAATTTTCTTCTATCCGCAACCGTTTCCGATTCGATGCGTAACGTTTATATAGTAACATCACCAAAAGATGAAATTACAGAGCTGAACGTATACTATACTAAAAGAGTACAGGATTTTGCAGTTAGACAGATGAAATGTACAGGCATATCCTAAAAGGAGGCACCACCCATGAATCGACCGGATTGGTTCCAGGCGGAAGAAGCATTACAACAAATCCAAGTCATCGGAAGCGACCGGAATGAGCTCGTGAACATCATTGGCCATGTAGAAGGATTAAATTGTATCGGCACAGGAACGGATGCGGCGGTATTTACGTATGACGGATTGCCGCAGTATGCCTTCAAGATGTACTCAGATCATGCCCTGGACAAACTTGAAAATGAAAAACAGGTATATGAGCAGCTCCAAGGCCTGCCCTATTTCCCCACGTATTACGGCAGCGGCCGGAATATTCTTGTGATCAGTTTTGAAGCGGGAGATACCTTGCTCGAATGTCTGGAAAAAGGAATCCCGGTCCCCGAGCAGGTCATGCTCGATGTGGACGAAGCGCGCGAGGCAGTACGCAGCCGCGGCCTGAATCCACGGGACATTCATCTGAAAAATGTCATTCTCCAGAATGGACGCGGTAAAGTCATCGACGTCTCGGAGTATATTCAGGACGGCAACGATAATCGCTGGGAGCATCTCGTCTGGGCCTATCACAACATTTATCCACGGATCAAAGGTACGCCCATCTCCCCACGCATGCTGCAAACGATCAAATGGGGATACAATCAACTGGATCAGGCCAATATCAAATTGGACGACCTCTCCAAAAAGGCTAATCGATTATTCTCGAAATTCATGAAATAAACATCTTCATAAACAGATGAAATACGTTTCTGATATCTGATATTGATAAAATAATCCGGATTACTCGCGCATCTCTGGCGGTGATCCGGATTTTTGTTTGTTTGTACCATGTTGACGCAAGGCCTTCCTATTTTAATCGCCCCTGCGAGGGTGTCATCCCTTTGTATTGTTTATACAGCTTCGTAAAATAGTTGGCATTATCACAGCCAACCTGGGCAGCGATCTCGGTAATGGTCAGGTTGCTCTCCTGCAGCAGCTGTTCGGCTTTCGTCATTCGGCACCCGTTCACATATTCCACAAAGGTGCGTCCAGTCAGTTTTTTGAACATTTTGCAAAAATGATACGTGTTCAGCCCTACCTGCCCGGCTGCCTCGGTAACGGACATTTTCCCTGTTGGCTCCGCTTCAATCTGCTCAATCAAAAGCTTGAATCGTTCCCGATTGGGAAAATACGATCCCGTTGTTTTATCTGGGAGATGGTGTGGCATAAATGTGCGGGCAAGCAGAGTGAACAAGGCATGCAACTTGGATTTCACAACCAATTGATAGGCCAGCGGCTGTGAGGCCATCTCCTCGATAGCTTCATCCAACAGGGAGTAATAGCCTTGGCAAGCTATGTCGTGCTCCGCCGGTTTTACCGGGAACCTTACCTTCCCTTCCAGATAGGGAGCAACATATTTCAAGTGAACGGGGTCATGGGTAAAATCATGAAATAACGCACTGTTGAGCACAACCGAATCATAGTGGATATCCCCTTCCTCCAGAGCATACCCGACATGCAGCGCCCCACCAGGAATAATAATGACCTCACCTGCTTGAGCTACGTATGGCCTGCTGTCGATATGAAACAGGGCACTACCCTTCCGCATAAAAATCAGTTCAAAGTGTTCATGCCAGTGCAAGTACAGAATGCATTCTTCCGTTTTCATCCCCCAACAACGATTCTGGAACAGCTGAAATGGATGCGATTTATGGTCAATGCGGGTATTTTCGTGAAGCGCTTTCAGATCCAGCACGCTGTCTCCTCCTTTCCCCACAAGATCAGACTAATATTGCACAAGATTGTATAGAGCCATCCGGCAGATGCCCGGCTATAATGAGTGTGTCACGAAGTACTATAAGCCAATATTGGAGTGAAATACAACCATGAATAATCCGTTACGCATAGGCACCCTTGTAGGTGGACACGACGCAGTCCGCGTCATTCCACAGATTATGAAACATGGCTTCGAATCATTCAATCTGACCTTCTGGCAAACAACTGGTGATCTGAACCTCGCCGAGACAGCCAAACGTGTCCGTGAAATCGTGGATGAACAGGGAATTGTCATCTCTGCAGTAAGTGTGTTTGGCAATCCGCTCACCGGAGCCGGGGATAATGCCGATACACTAGCCAGTTGGGAACGGGTAATTGACCATGCCCAGCTCTTCGGAGCGGATATCGTCTCCGGGTTCACCGGACGACTGACCGATCAACCGATTGACCAATCCATCCCGCGATTCAAAGAAGTGTTTGGAGAACTGGCACGCCGGGCTGCAGACCGGGGTGTACGCATTGCATTTGAAAACTGTGATATGGGTGGTACATGGCAGATGGGGGATTGGAACATTGCTCATAATTCAACCGCCTGGGAGATGATGTTCGATGCAGTTCCCGATGAAAACATCGGATTGGAATGGGAGCCATGCCATCAAATGTCCAGCCTGATCGACCCGATTCCGCAGCTGCGCAAGTGGGCGCCTAAAGTGTTCCATGTGCACGGCAAAGATGCCACCATTGCCTGGGACATCGTCAAAGAATATGGCGTGCACGGCCCACGTGAATTCGTCTGGCACCGTACGCCCGGCTTCGGGGATACCAACTGGTCTGACATCATTACGATTCTGCGCCAAAACGGGTATCAGGGGACGATTGATATTGAAGGCTGGCACGATCCTGTCTACAAAGATGAACTCGAAATGACCGGACAGGTGCACGCACTAAACTATTTAAAACAATGTCGCGGTGGAAACTTTGTTCCCAATCCGGTATAGAAACTGGATTAACATGGAGTGGCATGATGTCCATTGCACGAGCATAGAAAATGAAAAGCATAAGGAGATGATAGGATGAGTCATCCTTATCGGGTAGTTGTGGCAGGCTGTGGGGCCATGTCCAACACCTGGGTGGATTACGCCATGCAAAGGCCGGACACGGAAATTGTGGGGCTTGTCGATCTGTATGAACATACCGCCGTTGCACTCGCTGCACGTCATGGCCTTTCCTGTCCCACGTTTACGGATATCAGTGAGGCCATTCAAGCAACAGATGCCAACATCGTATTTGATGTCACCATTCCAGCGAGCCATCACGGCATTGCCATGACGGCGTTACAACAAGGATGTCATGTATTTGGCGAAAAACCTCTGGCGGAATCCTTCTCTGACTGTGAAGATATTGTTCAGACGGCACACCGTACGGGCAATATTCAGGCTGTGATGCAAAATCGTCGTTTCGATCCACGCATTCGCGCTTATCGGCAGTTGATTTTCGACGGAACGATTGGTCAGGTCGGTTTTGCTGGGGCAGATTTCTTCCTCGGACCTCATTTTGGAGGATTCCGTGACCTGATGGATAGTCCACTGCTGCTGGATATGGCGATTCACACCTTCGACCAGGCACGATATATTCTCGGTGCCAACCCGGTTTCAGTGTACTGTCACGAATTCAATCCTCCAGGGTCGTGGTATCAAGGCAATGCGATGGCATTGTGCATCTTTGAAATGTCCGATGGCTCCGTGTTTAACTATCGCGGGTCCTGGTGCACAGAAGGTGTGCCTACTTCATGGGAAGCATCCTGGCGTGTGACCGGCGAAAAAGGAACCGCCATCTGGGACGGACATGATGACATTTATGCTGAAATTGTCTCGGCGCAGCATCTGGATGCAGAAGGCAAACCATCCTTTTTTCAACCATGTGAGCGGATCGAAGGAAAGCAGCCTGTCATGGAGAAAACAGGACATCACGGCTGCCTCGAAGACATGTTCGCTGCACTGGAATCTGGACAACTGCCTGAGACCGATTGCAGTGACAACCAGTTCAGCATGGCCATGGTCCTTGCGTCCCTCGAAAGTGCCCGCACAGGTCAAAAGGTGTTCATCGCCGATCTGCTGAAGACTGTATAGCGAAGCCGTGAGTAACATAGCCTTCCTCATAAACCAAGCCCAAACTGCGAATCTTTTGCAGTTTGGGCTTTATTGTTTTTTAACTACTTCCTTTTCCTATACAAGGTACAAAAAAAAGTTTCTGATAAAACGCGAAGTAGTGGAGGGAACGAAATCGATTCTGAAGAAACGAAGTGCTCGCCTTTATCCCCGGATTTCGACTTTACAAAAGGCGATCAGGAAATCCGGGGATAACAGCGATCGAAAGAACGATTCGTAACCGAAACGGCCGCTTTACGAGGAGTAAGCAAGCTTTTTTTACATGTATCTTTTATAGAATTCTTTTTTTCATTGCTTTGTACACAAGCTGCGAGAACAGGCTGTTGGACCAAGCAAACCAGGGCCTTGTGAACGTGTTTGGATCATCCGAATGAAAACCTTCATGCATGTACCCAGTGCCTGCATCCGTGTTCTCCAGCAGATCGATCATCTCCAGCATTTCCTTATCATTGTCTGCGGTCAGACCCTGCATGGACAGCGCCATATGCCAGATGTATCCGGGAGGAGTATGAGGGCTGCCGATGCCTTTGGCTGCTTGTCCTTCATAATAAAACGGATTTTCCTTGCTCAAAATAAAGCGCCGTGTATTCTGGTACACGATGTCCTCGGTGGAAGCATACTCCAAATACGGAATAGACATAAGTCCCGGGGTACCTGCATCATCCATTAGGCAAAAGTTGCCGTAACCATCCGTCTCATAGGCATAGATCTGCCCATACTCGGGGTGACGGTAAATACCGTATATGGAGATACCATGTCGTATCTCTTCTTCCAATTGGGCCATCACGCTGACCAGCTTCTCATCTCGAAATACCCACCTTGCAATCTCCCCCATTTGACGCAAAGTCACCGCTGCGAACATATTTGCCGGGATATTATAATGAAAATCACATGCATCATCACTGGGGCGGAAACCGGACCAGATCATCCCGGTATAGTTTACCGGCATCCCCAATCCTTCGTTACGAAGCGTGTCATGAGCTGGACAATTCCGGCGCATGAATCGATATGGGGACTGCTCACCATGACGCTGCTCCGTTTTCCACAGACTGACTATGCTTTCCATCACCCTCTTGAAACGCTCGTCAAATATATCCGTCAATTCCGTCTCACGCCAATACGCATAGGCGAGCCGCATAGAGAAACAGAGTGAATCCAGCTCAAACTTGCGTTCCCACACCCACGGCGACATTTCTGTCTCATCATTCGCATCCCAATGCCATCCATTAGCCGTTTCGTTGAACGCATTGGCATAGATATCAATGTCCGCATAGAACGTATGCCGTTTGATCAGCCCCCCAATAATCCGTTGCAACTGTTCGTCTTCCTTCGCGAGCGGAACGTAGTGCATCACCTGCTCCACCGAATCACGCAGCCACATTGCCGGGATATCCCCTGTAATAACAAAGGTTGTCCCATCATCCAATAGCTTTGTCGTCGTTTCCAGCGTGTTGGGAAAACAGTTACGGAACTGTGCCAGCAATCTTGGTCTATGTTGCAGCCGTTCCTCGGCCTCAGTAAGAATGTTCTGCACAGCTTGCGGTAATTCTAGATGCGGCATGGGGATTTTCGGTAATCTGAACTGTTCCATGGATGTCGTCTCCTTTGAATTGAAGTTTCCATATTTGTTTGCATCGTTTCATTCAATGAATTGTGTCGCATTGTTATTTTCGTTATGATAAATTATAATAACATTATTATTTGTAAGTGTACTTTGCCGGAAGATGATCGTCAATTCATAACGGATGGTATATTAAAAAATAAATTGGATCATATGTTGTAGATTGAAATGGCTCGTTGGTTTTATGCAAATTGTTTACATATGAAGGAGTAATGAAATGTCACGTAAAGTATCTATCCAGTCGCTGGCCGACCAGCTTGGATTATCCAAATATGCCGTCTCCCGTGCACTCAGCGGCAAGACAGGCGTCAGCGAAGCGACTCGCGCCCGTGTGCTTGAATTAGCCCGTGCCTTGGGATATCGCCAAAGCACCCCAGGAAGCAGTACTGTTCCAACAGCTACCCACGCAGAACAATCCGAGCCCCCATTTGCTCTCATCTGCATGAATCAGCTCAACCGGGGTGAGCCTCACTATTGGCAGCGCGTCCTCTCCGGCATGATCTCTGCCTGTAATGAAAGAGGATGGCATCATGCCATTGTATCTCCCTCTCTGGGAGTTGCTGATGAACACACACCTCCAGAACGGGCAATCGCTCCTCACTTGGATTGGGAACGTTGTGCCGGGGTCATCGTTATGGGCGCTTTCCCCCATGCTGTCCTGCAACGACTGGCTCAGACAGGTCGTCCCATTGTACTCGTGGATCATCAGGAGCCACTGTTGAACTGTGATACCATCAGCCATGATAACCTGGAAGCAGGCATAACTGTGGCGAGATATTTAATGTCGATGCAGTGCCGTCGCATCGGTCTGATTACGGATGATGGCCGAGCTGCCAGCTTTGCACAGCGGAAGATCGGCATCGAACTGGCCTTGAACCATTTTCACACAGACAGCAGTCGGTTGATCACGTTCAGAGAATGGAATATTCCTTATGAGAACGGCGAATGGATCGACCAATTGGCTGCCACAATCAAAAACATGCCCGCCGACGAACGGCCCGATGCCTGGATTGGCGTCAATGATGATATCGCCTTGCAGTGGATGAATAAACTGCAGGAAATGGGATTCTCCACACCTGAGGATTGCCTTGTCATCGGTATCGACAATGTGCATGCTGCTGCTACATCGTCCCCGCCTCTGACCACAGTCAACCTATGCAAAGAGGAACTCGGTCAGCGTGCGATCGAAGCTTTACAGCGCCGGATTGAACGTTTAGGCACACCGAAGGAAACGGTCATGTTATCCACGTCCCTTATTCCACGGGAATCGGCGTAACTTTAATTTATTGAATACCAAAAAGGCCTCGCATGTTATTATGCGGGGCCTTTCATCACTATCTTGTTATTCATCCAAGCTTATTCCATTCCGTTCTTGGCATTCATAACTGTTATTTCTGCCAAGGCAGACTGGTGTACGACGGAAGATCTACTTCCCAATTCACGTCTCGATACTCACGATTAACTACGGTTCGTTTTAAGGTTAATTTCGTTCCATCTTCTTTGTAAAAACCACGGATGACCAATTTCAGATTGTCTGCAACGTATTCTCCGTCATTATTAGGCTGGTCTGGATAACCGATTACTTGGACAGGATACTCTTTTCCTTCCGAATCTACGGCCACCCAGCGATCGCCATTAAAAGCATTTCGGAACGTCCCTATTCCCTCCAGGACTAGTGAGTAGTTTTTGTCATAGGATTCCCACACCGGTTTGTAATTGAAGTCAGAAAATAAAATTTCATCTCCATATTGTTCAAATTGCAATACGTAAGTGTAAATTTCAGCATCCTTACGCATCTTTTCCAGATCCACTTCCACGGACTTCTCCTCCCACACTGGGATGGTGTAGCCTTCCAGAACAAAGCGAATCTTCTTCGCATCCACCGTAACAAAAGCAGGGTCCCATGTCTCCGATAACTTCAATGGACCGCCATCCATTAATCCACTCAAATCTCGGAGCCGGAACTTGGCTTGACGGGCATCTGGTCTGCTCCCGTTGAATATTCGATACTCATTCGTTTCAGGAATTTCGAGGTGATACATTAAGTCCATATCATTCGCCCAATTCTCTCCGACTTTGGCACGCAGTTGATCATCCAGACTGATGTTCATGTCAAGACGGGTCCCGTTTGGCGTACGTACAAGCTTTGTCATATCCAGTTTCATGCCCTCAGGAGTGGTGTAGGTATTGTTCATGGGAGCCTCAACAGCCAGTGATTTGGCTTTGGTCATATCGATGTTGAATTGAAAGCTCCAATCTATAACAGCATTTTTATCTTCGTATGATTTTGTCTCAAAATTATAATAGCTGCCTACTTTTAGATGCCCAAGTTCTCCACGCACGATCACCTGATCCGGGATATCATCATGCAACTGGAATATAAATCGTTCAGCTGCCGAACCGCTTGTTCTGGTATCCCGGGCGAGAGTTGCAACCTGCTGCCCCTGATCGTCCGTAATATGAATTCTCCCCGCCTCTGGAGATATCGCAAAAAGCCCTAGCCCATCAGGTGTTGTTTGTTTCATTGTGATCACGATTTGAGAACGATCCACCAACACATCTTCAATCTTAAGCGTGTAGCCCTTATCCTCGATTTGGATGTTGGGATTAACTACGAGACCGAGCGGCTTCAAACGTTTGTAATCATCGGCAAAATAGGAATACTTGAGTTCTTCTGGAACAGGTATGTTAGGCAAAGGCGGGTTATTTACAGCATTTACCATTGGTTGCGTCGATTTTGCTGTGTGATCAAAAGCAAACCAGGCCCCTCCCACAAGGATTACAACTGCCGCCGCTGTGATTCCCGTACGGCGCATCCAATGGGACTTGGAAGCCTTTTTCGTGAATGGATCCACGTCTTCTGCGCTCTCCATGGACACCCCTTCCAGCTTCCGCATCACCTCAAGCGTAAAGTCCGCATCCGGTTCTTCACGGAATAAATGCTGTTCCCACAATCGATCCTCATCATTTGGAATAGGCTTCATACGTCGATAAACCTCCTTTGCGCTCCATTTGTTTCTTCAACGTTTTCTTCCCTCGATAAAGTGCATTACGCACTTGCGTCGGACTCATGTCCGTGATATCTGCAATCTCTTCATAGCTCAGCTCATTCGTATATTTAAGAAGCAGCACAAGCCGATACGATTCTGGCAGTTGGTCCATCTGGCGATAGATTTCACGCTGCATCTCCTTATGCAGTACATGTTTCTCTGGCGTTTCACCACTGGTTTGTTCCAAACCCGTATGAACAGCGGTCATCACAGGTTTCTGTTGCCGCATAAAATCCCGCATCCGATTCACAGCGATGGTGTATACCCAAGACGAGAAACTGCTTCCTTCCCTTCGTGTCGGAAGATAGCGGTACATCCGGAGAAACGTATCCTGAGCGAGATCTTGTGCATCCTGATGACTCGCACCCATTCCGCGCAAAATGCCGAAGACTTTATTTTTATATCGATCCACGAGCACAGCAAATAACTGTTTGTCCCCCGCAATAATACGCTGAATGAGCTCCTCCTCTGGTATCTGTTGAGTCATGTAATCCCCCTTCTCTACAGCTTCCATGCATGGTTCTGTACTATTTAGACGGAAGCACTTCCTGAAACCTCTCACTTTATCCAAAAAAAAGAATTCGCGCCACCCGGTGTAAACCGGATAGCCGAACTCTGCAACCATTGAAGGTTCATTGTTACTGCTGCACTTGCTGCCATGCGGAGTTTTCTTTTTTGCTTCGTTTATCAGTCCTCTCTGCTTTTCTCGGAGACAAAATCACTAAGCTGTGAATAGATCGCTACGATCTCATCCATCGACATACGCACGAGTCCACTGGATGACGGGGCAACAAACTCATGAATTTCCTTGACGACCGGGTCGTCCTGAAATCCCCATTCTGCTTTGGCACGCTGACTGTACTGGGTGTATACCCCTTTCCCAACAAAACAGGCGATGTCTGGTCGGTATTCCTCCAGCTTTTGCCGTAAAATCTGCCGTCCCTCTGCATATTCTTCCTTTGTAATATCGTCCATACCTTTTGTTGGCCGGGCAACAATATTCGTAAATCCGTACCCCAGCTTCAGCAACTCCCCATCCTCTTGTGCATCATATAAACGAGGTGTCAATCCGGAACGTTCAAGAATGCGCCAGAAACGGTTTCCTTTATAAGCATAATGATGACCCGTCTCTCCAGACGTAATGCTCGGATTGAATCCAATAAATAAGATTGATAAACCATAATCCAGATGATCTGGAATCATAATGAAGAGCCCCCTTATCTTTTTTAGTCAATTACATCTTTGATCTGTGTCAGCATTTTGCATAATTCGATTCTAATCGTTCCCGGGTACAAGATATTGACGAATAGAACCATTTCGATCTGTATCTTGCTGATTGAAAGTCACTCTTTGGATTTTTGCAAAATGCTCGTCTATAAAATGATATAATGGTTGAAGTATTTTCGAAATCGGACTGAAATTTTCATGAAAAAGGAAGCTGAACTGATGATTGCAGACATCATGCTTGAAGTCGTCCTGCCCGTATTTCTCCTGATTGCCGTCGGGTCCTGGATGCAAAAGGTATTCAAGTTAGACTTGTACACCCTCGCCAAAATCAATTTCTATTGTATTACCCCCGCAGCCGTCTTTATGAGCATGTATCACTCTGATATGTCAGGGGAATTGCTCGGGACCGTAACGCTCTTTTACGCCTTATATGTAATTATTCTCTATATTGTGGGGTCTGTGTTCGCACGCTCGCTTCGCATGAATAAAGGCATGAAGGCCGCCTTCAACAATAGCATCATGCTGGACAACGCAGGCAATTATGGTCTGCCCATTAACTCCCTGGTATTTCGTGGTGATCCGCTGGCCTCTTCCATTCAGGCACTGGTCATGTCTTTACAGGCATTGCTGACGTTCACCTATGGTGTGCTGTCCATTCAGGGAGCGAAGCTCAAAGGCAATTACCGTGCGGTGATCATTGGATTTCTAAAAATGCCCGTTCCTTATGCGCTGTTGCTCGGCATTTTGTTTCATATGGGAAATATTCCATTGCCCACCTTCCTGTCCATGCCGCTGACTTACGCGCAGCAAAGTATGGTCGCTGTAGCACTACTAACACTAGGTGCCCAAATTGTAAAATATCCGATCCGCCTGTATCGTCTTGATGTGTATATTAGCACATTTCTGCGTTTGCTGATTGGCCCGGCCATCGGGATTTCGATTGTACTGCTGCTCGGTTTGCAAGGTATCGCCGCTCAGGCCCTTATTATCGCATCCGGTATGCCTACCGGAGTCAACGCATCCATTCTGGCCGAGGAGTATGATAACGAGCCAGACTTTGCCGCCCAGACGGTGCTGATCTCAACGCTGCTTAACATCATTACGATTACCGCACTGATTTCGTTTGCGAAGACGTTCTGATGACATAAAATACAAATGATATCCTATTCCTTCCCATTAATTTATCGAAATAAAAAAACAAGTCCATGACCCCATGATAAGGGTTGTAGACTTGTTTTTTGGTATATTAGTCGTTCATGGAAACCGCAACAACATTAATCTGATATTGGCCAGCCGCGTTAAACGTGACTTTGAATTTTGAATCCATGCTGGGGCTTGTTACAGTTACGAATCTTTTGGAATAGGATAAATAAAGTTCCCCATCTGTATTACCACTTAAGGTAACTACACCGCTGTCTCCATATTGGGCTAAGATTATGTCACTATCTGTGATAGTTGTTCCGTCCGTCCTTTTAATCTTAAAATAGTACCGGATATCCTTAAAATCCTGATTGACGGTCGCACGAAGCTTGAGGTCCATGCTGTCCCCGCTATTCACAGTTTGAAGCGGCAACGTCTCTAATTCATGATTACTGGAATCTAGCCATTTCAATACATAGGTAGGTTCTGCCGGGGCGTTCACCTTAAAAGTCGCTGTAATTTTATTGGATAAAGGCGTGTAAGCATAGTCGGCATACGCTGGGGCCGCCATAGTAAACAATGCGGTAGATAGAAGTACTGCCTTAACCAATTTCGGGATTCTCATAGGTATTGATCTCCTTTTTATCTCCAAGGGGAAAAACCGGATTCTCCCGGCTATCTCCCGCTATTGCAGACTTTTCGCAATCTTGACTTAAGCTGGTGCGTTCACAGCAACTACGCTAATTTGGTAATCACCTGTCGTCTTGAACTTTAGATTGTACAAGAAGTCTCGCCCTGGTGAATTAATCGTTCGATAACTCTTGGAATTAATAACCAGACTGCCACCATCCAAATATCCCGTTCTTGGTGTTACAAGTTCACCCTCAACGTATTCGTTCAATTCTACATCTTCTTGAGTAATTGCAGTTCCGTCAGTACGGGTAATTGTGAACTCCATGTAAATATCCGAATAGTTCTTGGATACCGTTGCACGCACCTTAACATCCTTGCTTTCTCCACTGTTCACGGTTTGCAACGGCAGAGTATCCAGTTCTGTATCTGTATTATCCACCCATTTCAGCGTAAACGAAGGAGCAACCGGATTTACCTTAAAGCTGGCCGTAATCGTATTGGATACCGGTCTACCGGAAGCTGCATACGTAGGGCTTGCCGCCAAGAGCAGGGCAGAGGACAATAATAAAGCTTTCGTTAATTTATTCATTTTCAACATGAGAGAACACTCCTTCTTCTTAATCAAAATGTTTATGTTTCACAGCACTAATCTGCACGGAGTATGTCCCCGGAGCATTGAATTTCACCTCAAACGAGATTGTTTCCTTGCTGACAACAGCAGCATCATCGGACTTGGTAATAAGCCAGCCATTGCCGACATCGTATGATGTATATCCTGGCGTACTGATCAGCTCTACATCAGAGGAAGAGCCGTTTTCATCATTCCATTCAAGCAAGTAACTGGCGTGATTGACGGTCGTTGCTACTTCAGGAACAGGCTGAGATGTGAAGGATACCGTTTTGCTCACACCAGGCGTGGTTACGACAATCCCCGTATTTTCTGACCCTACCTGCAGTTTCAATGGCAGTCTAACATCCAATTTCAACTGAGATTTTTCGGAGATGCCTTCAACCTGACCTGTAAACAGATATATCCCAAGTTCATTAATGAGAACTTCACTATTCGTGATCTCCACATCTTTGGGTGCAGTCCAAACCACTGCTTTCATTACGGTACTGCCATCTGGCATCCGGACAGACACTTGCGTCGGAAGCTGATAAGCCTCAGCAACCTCCTGAATTTTGGTGATTGTTGAAACTACTGGTCCTGCTGGACTTACGCTTCCCCCAGAACTGCCGCCGGTAGTTGAGCCACCTGTAGAAACCGTAGGTTGTACGTCTCGAGGTTTCCCATTAATGAGCTGAATCTTGCCCTGATTCCCACTGTAATCCTTGACCAAATTCGGAACGAGCTGCTTGTCCGGAACAATAATATCGTTGATTACGCTAGTTTGCTGGAGAACAATCTCAGAATCCTTAACCGCTTTTTGTGCCACAGTTAATGAGTCAACGGAAGTCGTGCCTGTCAAAGTCAACTTGGCAGCCACATTCAATTCCAATTCTTTGATCTTGGTATTCTCAAAAACCAGTGAGGTTTTGGTATTCCCATTAGTCAACACCTGTCCATCCACTGAAAGGTTTTTGATGGTTAGTTCATCACCCAAAATGATCAAATTCCCCGTAATATGCAGATCTCCACCATCAAATACAAGATTTTTTTTGGAAGCAGGCACCGTTAAATCCACGATGTTCTGAATCTTGTAATCCGGTGTCAGCGTGACCTTCAAGGTCGCCCCTTCGAGGAACTTCTTGTTGGCAGAGGTCAGCAGTTTTTGAATCTCTTCTGTCACCGGATATTTGAAAGCACCGATACGGACTGTACTCTCATTAATAATGGTGAGTTCCATTTCCCTCGTTTTCGGTTCTTCAAGTGCCTGAATCAGCCGAGTCAAAAAGACAGCGATTTCCTGTCGTTCCGTCGGTCTATCCAGAGCCAGCTTTTGTCCATCCCCCTGTAACAAACCGATCTCCATGGAAGTTTCAATGCTTGGCTTGCTGACAGGATCACTTACTTCACTATCCGACAGTGTGGCAGTCCCTTTTCCTTGGGCTCCAGTGGCTTGGACAAAGATGGACAACAACTCTTCCCGAGTTACCAGATCTGTTGGCCGAAACGGCTCATTTGGATTGCCCATCAGCCCTTGGCTCTGAACTCGTTGGATGCTGTTTGCAGACCAACTGCTTGCACGAACATCCGGAGGCAGCACGGTTGCAGCATCATTGGCCGGTATCTGGAGAGCCCGTACCAGCAATTCAGCCACCTCTTGACGAGTAATTTTTTTGCGCGGTTGATACGTCCCGTTATCATAACCCTGGGTAATGCCCAGTTCGTTTAGATAAGCGATGGAGGCCAGAGACCAGTTGGAGGCTTGATCTATATCCGAGAAAAGTTTTTCGGTAGCTTGTGCGGATACAGCAGTCGTATGAAGTTGACTTAACAAGAAAATACCAAGCGTTGTGCGTAAAAGCCATTTATTCAAAGATTTTTCTCTCCTTTTCAATAGTAAATTAGAGCCCTAGGAAATGTTGTGCTATATACAATGAAAGTTGAAACAAGACATTTTCCATCCATGTTTCATCAATATATCAGGTCGTTCTGAACGGATTCTGAACAAGTAATTCATCTATTAGAAGCTGTAATGCAATTCCCTTCTGGCGTTAATGTCGATATGGAATACAAAAAGAAGTCCAGATACACCCTTCAACGGATGTGCCTGAACTTCTTTATTAATGAATAGATGATAGAAAATTTGAGCTAAGTCTCTATGACTCATTTGAATTGACTACTAGGATTCACATGTCGTTCGTTCAGGGAACTTACCGCCTTCTCTGAACAAACATCGAATCAGTCGCTGCGCGGCCCGATTGAAATAAAAACTCGGACTGACACCCTCCACCTGAACAGGCTCCAGTTCCTTTACACTTTCCTTGACCTTATTCATTTCAATGAGTCCCATCTTCCGCTCATTCGGTCCGAATCGATAAATAACCTTTTCATCGTCTTCCGTCTGTTTCACCAGCAGAATCATTGACGCCATACAGGTTACCCCCTATCGTTACGTTGTGAGATTCCAATGACCACTTGCTTACTATTAATTATTACCCAGAACGGATAGGAAACATATAGGGCTTTAGTTATTTATATTAACGTTAAAACTCCTAATTTTAATTATCTTGAATGAAATATTTTGACGAAAAATAACAAAAACAGGCTTGGATATACCAAACCTGCCCTATTACCTTGCTTCTAAAGGAATCAGAAGTCTCATGCTTCACCCATTCTGTTACAAACGTGGGTCCACCGGTTCAGACTCATGATGTGCAAATACGCACGACCTCGTACTTTAATCGCAGGTTGGAACCCACACCTCTTGCAGTGCAAAACGGAAAATCCGGTCCAGTTCTTCATATGGAATAATCTGTTCATTCTCCAGTTGAGCGGCCAGTTGTTCAAAATGTTCGATCTTCTCCGTCAAAAAAGCCTGTATCGCGGGGAGCTGAGGTTCCAGGTCGAGTTCCTCGCCTGCCTTTTTCCGGCGCAGCAGCTCATGGATTTCCGTATAGAGCGGCGCGCTCTGAGGAACAAGCTCTTGCACCAGCTCTTCAAATGCCATCGGCGGCATCGCATCATAACGTTCGATCCAGCCACAGGCGAGCAGTGGGCGCAGCACGTAGAAATACTTTTTAATCCTCACCTGCTCACCCTGTAAATAATCACGGAAATTCCCCTTCGCCATATTCAGATAATGATACATACAGGACTTAGGTGAAAAGGTCAAAGGCGACAGTGCACGAATATACTCTGCCACGCTGTACGGTTCGTCATACTGAATCGGAGATTGCAGCCACTCCAGCAGCGGTGGATTCGACTTGCGAAACAGCTTCAAAGCTTTGCGCAGATCCCAACCATTAATATCAAGCTGATCACTAATCGGGCGTTCGATAACATCCCTTTTATCCTCAATGGACAAGTACCATTCAAGCGGTCTCACATAAAGAAAACGCACATCATAATCGCTATCCTGTGAAGGAAACCCCCACGCCCGACTGCCAGATTCACAGGCATAAATGATCCGTACCTGCTCCTCCTGTTCAATCTGCTTCAACTGTTGTCTGATCGTATCTTTCATTTCTTCATTAACGTAGGTCATGGTCAGCCGCCTCCACATTTTCCAATTTAAATCTCTGTCTCTCTCACCCGGTTCGCGAGTGTATCATATCCTGCCACAGTCTCGGCAATATACGTCAATACCGCTTCACTCCAACCGTAGATATAAAAGGTTTTGCCATCCCGTGGCGGTACCATTGCCTGCTGATAAGGTGCTATATCCACAATAAATGCCTTCAGCTCCGGATTCATCATCCGGCGATATCGCTCAAGCTCGGCATATAACGGGGTGCCTTCATTCTGCTGTTCATCGGTGATCATAATGATCTGATCCACTTTTTCTCCGATATCCCGAAGCTCTCGTACAGGCCGTCCCGTGTCTGTTCCACCTTGTGCACGAATCCGGTGAGCTTGGGAAAGAATGCTTTCATCCATCTTTGGACGAGCATCCTCAACCATATGGTCGAATAACCAGAACAGCGAGTTGCCGCGTGTTTGTTTATATAGCGCCAGTGCCAGCACCGAACCAATCCGCAAATAATCCCCTTGCATGGAACCGGAGCGATCCAGGAAAATGGCGGTTCTTCCCGGCAGCAATGGCAGGTTGCCAATCGATAGCTCCACCGCTTCCCGCAAAGCATATCGCAGCTCTTCTCTTGCGATCATTTCATACGCACTGGCGAAGCGAAAAGGCAAGATGCGCGACTTGCGCAAAGCTTCTGCATCTGTTAAACGGCCCGTTACGTAATCGATATTTTTCGATTTATCAAAAACACCTGCCCGATCCATTGCATTCAGATGACGTAACAAGGCAAAGGTCGGCATCTGGGACATCAACGCCTCCCATACCGTACGTGTCGGCTGCATGATCGATGTGACCACCGAATACGGCAGTTTGCCTTTTTCGATCAGATGCATCCGACTCGCCGGGTTTGGGGTAGCTTTCAGCTCTTCCAGCGCCTGCAACTGCGGCAGTTCCGCAAGATCCACCTCATGTCCTCGCAAATAACGAAACAAGGCTTGTTGCTTCATATCTGTCGGCTTGGGGTGTGCTGTAGCGATCATATCGCCCAGACTGTATCCACGTCCGCGCCCGTTGTATTTGATCGCCCAATATTCAGTAATGCCGTTCAAAAATTGACTTACCTGACGCTTCACCGCTCGACCGCCCTGCCCCCGACCTGTTCCTCTTAGAATCGTCAGAAAATCGGCCAAGTCAGCCGGTGTCTGTACGACCTTGGAGAATATCTTCGCAAACTGATCCGGCTCCACCTTGGACAACAGTGCCAGACCGTACAGAGGCTGTAAACGCATCAAGCCTTCATTACGAGCATAGACCAGCGCCCGCGCCATAAACCCTGCATCGACCTCAGCCATCTCCTGATGACTGACCATCGCATCGTCCATCAATTGCTGTGTATCTGCATAGAACGTATTGTTCAATGTATTGGTCATCAACAACTGTATATATTGTTCCTCCACCAAACGCTCATAGGCACCGTAGCCCCCATGATTACGTGTCGTTGGCTGAGGTTGATTGAATAATTGTTTCGCTCTGCTCATCACTCATGACCTCCCGGTGTGAGTCTATTTACTGATATTCCATAATAAAATGTTCCGAGGAAAAAGGTGGGAAGGTATAATACCCGCTCTACCGCTGAGCTACACCGCCATGAACGGCGGCGATTGGATTCGAACCAACGACCTGGTCGATTAACAGTCGAAGTAACCCTCCCTGGCGCCTCGGAACCTTGATCCGCAGAGTTTGTTGCTGCCCCGCTTCACAACCTTATTATGCCTCACACATTTGCACGCGAACATGGCGAAAGTATGGCGACGAATCAATTTCATAACTCATAAAAATATCGTTTTCAACCTCCATAAGTTTAAAATGAAACCAGCCACTCATCCTGATACAATGAAGGGATAACGGTAAATGGGAAGATCACGAATGATTCTATATAATGCAGAATTGTTCTGCCAACATAGTCATCCACTACATCCGCCTGACTCCAGGCCACCAAGGAGTGAATGTTCATGGCTAAAGAGAGCTTTGACAAAGAAATTCAATTTCTGCGCATGCTGTCCCTGACAAGTGGTGCGTATAACCGTAAACAGTATGCCGAACGGCTTGGCATATCCGTACATACTTTTGATAAAACCCAACGCAGATTAAAAGAAATCATGCAGACCGTCGCTGACCAACGCTCAGGCTCGGAACCAAACAAAGAAATGGCGGATCTCGTCCGCTTCCAGTACGGAGAATCTGCTGAGCCCATGCTGCTCTTCCTCTTTCGCGCCAAGTCGATGAAAGAGACTGAAGTTCAGCGTCTTTCTATCCTTTTGCATACCTTACAAGATCAAGCTTTAACCGCCATGGAGTTACTGGATGCCTGCTGCGCGGATCTGCCAGAGGAACTGGCGCTACCTGACGAAAAGACCATTCGCTCCGATCTGAAGTATCTGGAAGAAGTAGGGGTGATCCGCAAGGAACCTGGCGGCAGGCCCTATCGTTACCTTTTGCAGCAGGACGTACTTACGGGTTTAACCGTGGAAGAACAGCTGGAGTTGTATGATTTTGTGGATATTATGGCGAACACCCAGGTTCCGTCCGTACAAGGCTATATATTGCGGGACAGTCTCAAAAAAGCCATTGCTACAAGCTATCCACAGGAAGAAGCCACCGAGCCATTTATATATAAATACCACTATTATTCACGCATTCTGGACGAAGCACATCTGTACACTCTGCTTAGTGCGATTCGTCAGCGAAAGTATGTCCAGTTTCTGTATTATTCACCCAAAAAACCGTCCAGCTACAGCTCGCAGAATACGAATCCGCGCTTCGAACGGGAAGCAGGCGGACGACCCAACCGGATCGTACCGCTTGAAGTTGTCTATGACCATCAGTATGGTCGCTGGTATGTCATTGGATATCAGGGACGCCGAGGCTTTGTGAAATTCCGGATGGAAGGTATTACACAGCTGGAGGAACAGGATTCGATTGAAGAAGGATATCTGCTCGAATTGAAACAACAGTGGGCCGAGATCAGCCGCTACAGCTGGCTGGTGGATACGGGGAATACCGTGACGGTTCAAGCCCGATTCTTCCATCCTCAGGACGGCCAGCGTAACTTCATTCTGGATCGGGTTCGTTTGCAAGGCCAGTGGGGAACGATTACGCCCGAAACGGAACATACCTTTCTCTATGAAATTCAGGTCAACGGTACCACCGAGATTAAGCCGTGGCTTCGGAGTTTTGGTTCAAGCTGCGAGGTGATCGCTCCACAGAGGCTGCGTCAGGAGATGATTAAGGAATGGAAGGAGATTGCGCAATATTATGAATCTGTTCGAGAAGATGTTCAACTACCAGATGATGACGAGATTGAATGAAAACGGACTGTTCACCTGGACTTCACAGGAAAGAGCCTGGCTGCGCATGATGCTGAATCACCCTGCCGCACCAGAAGCGCTGCACCCTGATACGTTGCACAAAATGCATGACATGCTGGATGCAGAGCAGGATCTGGACCTTCAGGATTACCTGACCGAAAAAGCCAAAAGTGAAGAGAACAGTGTCTTTCATCCACTGCTTAAACCATTACGGCAGATGATTTTGCATCATCAGGGGTTTCGTTTGACAGGGCGTGTCCGCAATGGACGAATCAGCCAGGATCAGTTTGGTTACCCCTACAAGCTCGAATATTCCATGGTCAAAAAAGAATGGTACGTGCTCTGGTATGCTCCACTCTACAACAAACTGATGTCCACCAAGCTGCACAGCATTATTACCGCGGAAGCCCAGCCGCTTCAACCGGAAACCGCTTCTCAATATGCTGCCAAAATCGCGATTTTAACGGAGAACCGGAAGACATCCGTGACGATCGAAGTGCTGCCTGAGTTTAATCAGGAGTTATCGCGAATTCTGTATGCCTTTTCCTGCTTCGAGAAGCAGGTCGAATTTGTGGAAGCACAACAGACGTACCGCATTGAATTGACCATTCCGAGGAATGAGATGGATTATGTGCTGTCCAAAATGCGTTTTCTGGGCAAACGGGTACGGATTGCAGATAACGCTGCGCTTCGGGAACGAATGTCTGACACAGCGGCCAAAGTATTGGCACGTTATGCTGAATCCGAGCCTGAAGCAAAGCCGGAACGGACTTCTGGAGGAGTGCGGAGCCACCACGGAGAGGAACCTATTGTAAAGACGGAAGGCAGTGATTCTGCATAATGATTCTGCCTAAAGTATATCTTTTATTTTCAATCATTTATAGATAACTTGCTAATCAATTGCCGCAAAACACAAAGGGGTTATCCCGAGTCATGAAGATGACGGGATACCCCTTTTGATGATTAGCTTACGCGCCACTACCGGCAGCCGAATTCCTTCTTTTATTAATTGCATGCACACCCATCACAACCGCAATCAATTCATACGTATCCAGATGTTCTGATTGGTTGTCTAACACAAACGCGCCGGAACCGAACCAGCCACTTGTACGCTTGAAGCTTGCCACGATTTTGCCGCCCATCCCGGTGATATCATATTCCTGTGAAAACGCCGGAGCGGAGACATCATACACACCACGCGGTCCTGCATCGTACTCATACTTTTTACTGAAGAAGCTGATCCTCGCCCGTAAGACACCCCATTCCCTTCCATCGGCTAAAGTCACATCCCAACGGTTACTTAACATGCGGAATTTACCACTGCAGATGAGCCCCGAGTTATCGAATACATCAAGCGATGAACCAAATGCACTTTTCAAATCGAGATGACCTGCCTGTTCCTGTTCATGGTTCATAATCTCGGTGTACCCAGCATTAAAGAAATTATCTCTGAAATAGAGTTCCATGGAATCCCTCCCTTACAAGAAATAAACCTTCTCCCTTATTGCAAAACGACATATATCCCTATTTACGTATAAGAACTGGGAATTTATTCAAATAAAAAAATCTGCCAGCTAAATTGCAGCTGACAGCATCTTAACTTAAACTTCAACTTTTTTATTATTCAGATATACGGCAACACCAACCAAAATCACAGCCACGATGATTTCAAAAATAATACTGGCCCATGTTCCATCTGACCATGTAATCCGATTGGACGTAAAGGAGAGCGCTGTGCTTTCTTCAGTGAAATGAAATAATTCATTGGTGTTAAAGCGACCCGAGAAGATGATATTCTCCAGCCAGCTAATGACATTGATTAGTACGAAAAATGCGACAATACTAATCCATGGTCCTGTTTTAAAGCGGAAGCTGCCTCCAATCGAAATGGAGAGAAAGATGATTATGATACAGAATATAGCCACCCACCAGAGAAACAGCAACACATTGAGAATCTCCGAAAGATGAATACCCGAATCGTTCATGTAGCTGGTAAAGTTAATCCCTGTATGCGTTGTACTGTAAATAAAGTAGTGAATGGCAGCAACAACCATTAAGCCCAGCCAGCAGAGTGTTCCAAAAATGATCGGAGACAAGACGTGAGACAGCCCTGTTACCGGCACAAGACGGCGGTTGAACGAACGGATATTGGATCGATATGTCTTGATCATTTTCACATAAATGGCCACACCTGCTCCGACATATGCAATGACACCTACAAGACTCCCTGTTACTTCAGAAAAAAACAATGCCAGCCCAATCTGAACGATAATCAATACGGCTAGCCCAGCCAACAATGTATTCCAATTCCTTCTAAAGTCATACTTCAGCAGTGTCATCATTCCGCATAAACCTCCTTGAACATTTCATCCACACTTTTACCGTACTTGAGGCGCAGTGTCTCCACTTCTTCCCGCATTACCAATTCCCCTTCACGGATGAAGATCACTTCATCAAAAATTCGTTCAATATCCGTTACGAGATGTGTAGAGATGATCAGACTGCTGTCTTCGTCATAGAACTTCACAATCGCATCCAGAATTTTGCCACGTGCAACCGGGTCTACCCCGCCAATCGGTTCATCGAGCAAATAAAGACGAGCTTTACGAGAAAGAGCCAGTGTTAATTGCAGTCGTTCATTCATGCCTTTCGACAGATGTCTTACCTTTTCGCCCTCTCCCAGCTTCATGAAATCAAGCATCTCTCTCGCTTTCTCTTGATCAAAATCAGAGTAGAAATCACGGTAATACGCAATCGCGTCCCGTACCTTCATCCAACTCTCGGTTAATGGGCGGTCCGGCATAAAGGATACCAGTGACTTCGTTTCCAAGCCTACCGCTTTTCCCGTAACACGAACATCTCCACTGCTGGGGTGCAGAAGCCCTGCAACCAATTTCATCAAAGTACTTTTACCGCTACCGTTACTGCCCAGCAGACCTACAATTCGGCCTGGTGCAATATCAAGCGTGATATCTTGAAGGGCTTTCTTGCCGCCATACGTTTTGCTCACATGATTCAACTCAAGAATATTACTCATTCACTGTTCCTCCTCTTCCATCACGATGCAGTGATTGCTTTCCTTCTGCAACGGCATCCGCCACGATATTTACGATATCCTGTTCTTCGATGCCCAGCTCCTGCATTCCTGTCAGAAAACGCTCCAGCAATTCACCAGCCATCTCTTTTTTGATCGTCATAATTTTCGACTCCTCACTTGTCACGTATCGGCCCAGACCTCGCTTGGTTTCAACCACTTCTTCCCGCTCCAACTCCTGAAATGTTCGCTGTACTGTATTGGGATTGATCTGTAATTCGGCCGCGAGCTCACGAACCGAAGGAATTTTATCGCCTGCCTTAAGTGTACCGGTCACAATCTGTCTTTTGATGTACTGCATAATCTGCAGGTAGATTGGCAAGTTGTTGTCAAATTCGATGCTCACAATGTCCTCGCTCCTCTCTGTATCTGTGTGTTAGTTACATAGTACACTAGTGATTTGTTGTTGTAAAGCCCATTTATTTAAAATGGCTTCAAATGCAAAAAAAAGAACAGATCCTCAGATCTGCTCTTATTACTCTTGATTCTTTCAACTACATTCATTGTATGATGTAATGGGTCTGACAAGAAGTTTTCTATACGATATCCAAAGGCACTTTGCCCTTAGGTGCAGGGAATGCCTCGTTCAACCGAACAATTTCATCTTGGGTCAAAACAACGTCCATTGCCGCAGCATTTTCGGCAACATGTTCCAGCTGTACAGCTTTCGGGATCGCCAATATGTCTCCATCCCTGATAACCCAGGATAACGCAATTTGGGAGGGACTGACACCTCGATCCTTGGCAATCTCCTGAATGACTGCATGCTCCAGTAATTCTTTACGAAGTCTACCACCTTGGGCCAGCGGACAATACGCCATCACAGGAATACGGCGTTCCCTCAACCAGGGAAGAAGCTCGTATTCTATACCACGAGAAGCTGCATGATACAGCACCTGATTCACTGCACAATGCTGACCAGCTGGAATGTTCCAGAGCTCCTGCATGTCCTCAATATCCAGATTCGAGACACCCCAGCGCAGAATTTTGCCTGATTGTTTCAACTGTTCCAGAGCTTCAACCGTCTCTTCCAACGGCACACCTCCACGCCAGTGCAGCAGGTACAGATCCAAGCGATCTGTACCCAGACGCGAAAGGCTGCGCTCACAAGCAGTAATCATCTGCTTCCGATCCGCATGATGAGGATACACCTTGGATACCAGGAATACATCATCGCGACAGTCTGCTATCGCCTTACCAGTGACCTCTTCCGCTCCGCCTTCTGCATACATCTCGGCCGTATCTATCACTGTCATTCCACGTTCAATGCCATAACGCAGTGCCTGAACTTCTTCTCTCCGACTGGATTGTTTCTCACCCATGTACCATGTTCCCTGTCCGATTGCAGGCAGTGTTGTCCCATCGGGCAGCTGGATCGTACGCGTTTGATTTCCTTGTTGCATCTTTACTCCTCCAATCTGAAAATAGTCCTCATTATCTATTCATTATTAAACCGATCTAAGCTATTACCTTCACTCGCCCCTTTATTCGAACGCTTCCAACGCTCCACCATCATGATATACAACTGATCCAGTGGTAATGTGAGGCTGTTCTGGGCAATGCTTACCGTCGCATCGACTATGCTGCTGTTTACCGTCATTAATTTGCGTTTCATCCCATTCTGACGATCCAGAAATGCTTTCTCGTCCCACAATTTAACCCCAATCATCTTCTGTCCCATGAATTCATACATAAAAATATTCTCAACATCTTTCCAGGCAATTAACCCTCCTGATGTGTAAGAAGATGAATCCACAAACCCATGCTCATCGACAACAAAGGAAGGTTCCTTCTTAATCATCTTCACCAGGCTGTAGCAGAGACAAAGCCCAAAAAATAAAATGGAGAACACGCCTATAACCGAAGAAATGGCAGAACCTTTGGCTGAAGAATCATCAAACAATAAAAAAAATCCGGCTGCTACAAAAAGTGCCGCCCCCACTGTAAGCCATGCCATTCGTTTCCGGCTCGGGTATTCCACGTGCTGTTGATCATAGGATGTGGACAAAGTGATGTTCCTCCTTCATGGTGACTGAGACAAGAATATTCTATATCAACGAGGTACAGCTCATTAAATGGGCTGGATTACCAAATATACTTAAATAGCATTGTTCATTAAACAGATTCAACTAACATTAAACATCATGTTCAGACAGGTTTTCGTCCATTTCATGACTATTCAAACATTAGGATTCGTCATGCTTCCAATAATTCCTTTCGGGCACAGGCGATATTGTTAAGAAATAGGAGTATGTTCGTTCAGAATCGTGTTGTCCTGCCTCATGCTTTCCGTTAATATAAATGGAAAGGTTAGGAAATTAAAACAATCTGATTTGTGGTGGGAGGACAAACAATGAAGAGTCTGCGCGGCATAACATCGGAGGATCTTTTTCAGATTACATGGGTTAATGATCCAACTCCGTCTCCTCAGGGCGGACAATTGGTATATGTAAGCCGGAAAACAAACGAAGCACGAGACGGTTATTCTTCTCACCTGAGACTCCTTAACCTGGAGAACCAGAAGGACAGACCTTTCACATCCGGAAATCAGGATCACGCTCCTGTTTGGTCGCCGGATGGTTCACAGCTTGCTTTTTTACGAGAGCACGAAGGCAAAACACAAGTGTGGGTGATCGCCTCAGATGGTGGAGAAGCACAGCAAATCAGTCATTTAGAACATGGCGTCAGCTCCCTGCTCTGGTCACCAGATGGGCTCACTTTGCTTGTTAAATCATCTGTGGACACGAGCGAAAAAGACGAAGATGGAACTAAAGATATCGATAAAAAACTGCTGCAAGAACTTGTGGTGGATCGAATTCGAATGAAATCTGACAGCGGTGGACTGTGGAACGGTCGCCGAACCCATCTCTTCCGTGTTCCAACCGAAGGTGGAGAGGCGATCCCTGTAACGACAGGCCATTATGACGTTGGGGACTATGCGTGGTCGCCGGACGGAGAGTCCATTGCGTGGATCGCTCAGTTTCCGGAAGAAGGCGAGCAGCATAACGATTACACCCTGACGAACCATGTGTATCGTGCCAAGGCTGACGGATCTGACGTGCAGCAGTTGACTCCGGAAGGATACTCTTTCGGCCGGCTGACGTACGCACCCGATGGACAGTCCTTTGCGTTGCTTGCCAGCGACCGCTCCTATGGAAATGCTACGCTGGTCAAACTCTACACCCTTCCGATCTCGGGCGGCAAACCCACATGTCTGAGCAAGGATTGGGATGTACAGATCAATCACAGCCTCGTTGGTGATATGCGCTCACACCTGACCAATACAGGTCCTGTATTCAGTCGTGATGGTTTATCCATTCTCTGTCTTGCCACTATTGAAGGCAGTGTCCGGATGGCCCGATTTGCACGGGACGGCAGTCATGCCGAATACATTTTGCAGGACGAAAAAGAGTTCTATCAGTTTGCTGAGCTGGAAAATGGACAGATTGTGGCTGCCGTAGCAGACGTACTTCGTCCTGGTGATCTCTTTCTATATACTCAACCTGATGAAGTTGGGGCCGAGCCTATACAATTGACCCATAGCAATCCTCAACTGGTTGAAGAGATTCAACTTAGCACACCCGAGACCTTCTGGTTCGATTCCTCTGATGGCCTGCGACTGCAGGGCTGGATGCTGAAACCAGCTGGCATGGTGGAAGGAGTCAAAGTCCCAACCATCCTTGAGATTCATGGCGGTCCACATATGATGTATGGCTTTACGTTTATGCATGAGTTCCAGATCCTCGCAGCACAGGGATATGCTGTTGTGTATATCAACCCGCGAGGTGGGCTCGGATACGGGCAGCAATTCGTAAATGCCTGCCGGGGTGACTATGGCGGCGGGGATTATCGTGATCTGATGGAAGCCATGGATTATGCGTTATCCCAATATTCGTTTATCGACGAGTCCCGTCTGGGCGTCACTGGCGGCAGCTATGGTGGCTTTATGACCAACTGGATTGTTGGACATACCGACCGTTTCAAGGCAGCCGTCACTCAGCGTTCCATATCTAACTGGCTCTCGTTCTACGGGGTGAGTGATATTGGATTCTTTTTCACGGAGGACCAGATTGGCGGTAATGCATGGGATGACACCGAGAAGTTATGGAAACACTCCCCGCTTGCATATGTAGGTAATATCAACACGCCACTGCTGATTTTGCATGGTGAGCAGGATCTGCGTTGTCCGATTGAACAGGCTGAACAACTCTATGTTGCCTTGAAGCGGCGCAAACAGACCACTCGGTTCGTTCGTTTCCCGGGAGCCAATCACGAGTTGTCCCGCGGAGGTCACCCGCACTTAAGGGTACGTCGTCTGGAGCATATTGCTGGATGGTTCAATGAGCATCTATAACGCCATCATAAGATCACATTTATGAAATAAAAGGTAAATTTTCTTCCTCCTGCTACCTATGTCTGCCTGAGCGAGAAGAATTCTGGATCAGCAAAAAACCACCAGCAGAATCGGTCATATCATGACCTTCTCTGGTGGTTTTTACTGTTTGGACGTTTAGAAATAGGGTAAATACTGCGTCACTATCCATACGCACGCTCGAATCATTGTTATTACATGAATAAAGTCCTGGATGCAGCCCCATACAAAATGGAACCCATCTGCTCGTTACAAGTTGCGAAATCATCAAATTTATTAGATAATAATCTGTCGATTGTAGTCGAAGGAACGGATTTCAAGGGGGATTTAAGCAATGAGCAAGAGCAAGAACAATAGTCATACATTTGACGAGCAGATTAATCGGCTCTCTACGGGATCAGAGAAATGGGATGCGCTTGAGGAGATTTTTGGTGTGACGGATGCACTCCCCATGTGGGTTGCTGATATGGATTTCGCCGCTCCACCATCGGTCATTCAGGCGTTGAAGACTCGAATGGAGCATGGGATTTTTGGCTATACGGTGCGGACAGATGCGTATCACGCAGCGCTATCGGGATGGATGGAGCGACGTCACCACTGGAGTATTAACGATGAATGGGTTGTATTCACCCCAGGTATTGTTCCTGCACTCAGTATTGCTGTCCAACGGTTCACCGAACCGGGAGATGCAGTAGTAATTCAGACTCCGGTGTATGCACCCTTCTATGATGTGGTACGTGGTCAAGGCAGAGAACTGATGACCAATCCGTTGGTGGAGAACGATGGACATTACTCCATGGATCTGGAGCATCTGGAATCCTGCCTGAAGACGGGTCGGGTCAAAATGTTAATTCTGTGCAGTCCTCATAACCCGGTTGGACGGGTATGGACTCATGAAGAACTTCAAAGCCTTGCTGCTCTCTGCGTGCAATATAATGTAATCATCGTTTCGGATGAAATTCATGCCGATTTGGTCCACGAACGCGGTGCGCATACTCCGCTGGCCCTTATTTCTGAAGCTGTCGCTGAACTCAGCATCATCTGTACAGCACCAAGCAAAACGTTCAACATTCCGGGTCTCTGCACCTCCAATATCATCATTCCAAATGTCAAACTGCGGGAATCATTCATGCAGGGCGTGAAAACGATGGGACTTGCCAACATCAGCACGTTGGGAGCAGTTGCATCCGAAGCGGCCTACAACGGTGCTGAAGAATGGCTGGATGACTGCCTTGCCTATATCCGCGGAAATATGGAATACGTGCGGCAATATGTCGCAGAGCATATGCCGCAAATCGGAATCCGGCTTCCGGAAGCGACTTACCTGCTATGGATGGATTTCCGGAAGCTGAATATACCGCATGCGCAGCTCTGTACGATGCTGCTCAAAGAAGCGGGACTCGCTTTCAATGATGGAAGTATCTTCGGAGCAGAAGGCACAGGATTCATGCGCATGAATGTGGCCTGCCCACGTTCCACAGTGGAAGAAGCCATGCGCAGATTGTCTGTGCTGGTGGGCAGACTGTCGAGCAAGTAAGTTGAACTACGTTAAAACTATTGAATATGCTTACGAATTGGATACACCTTATTCCGAAGGTTAGCGTGAAATGGGAAAGCTAACGAACTTCAACCCCTTTATTATCGTTTGCATAGCAAAATTCTGTGAAAATACAGGCAATACGGGCGTATAAGGTGCCTACGATTCGTTACAACACCGAAACTGTAGAATTTCGTCTCATAGCGCGCGCTCGGTTCGTTAAAATATTGGTTTCGTTAACATTGCAAAAGGGGCTGTCACTGTAGTCAAATCCATGATTCATGTTCATGGTGGACTACTCGGACACCCCTTTTATATTGGAAAACGGTTTATACCCCATAAGTTATGAAATTGGCATTTGAACAATCCGATCGCATAACCTGTCCAGTAACTTACGGTCATGGCTAATGATTAATAGTCCCAGGTTGCGCTGACGCGCGATATTCATCACCGTATGCCAGATCTGGGCCTGTGTGATCGCGTCCAGCATGGTGGTCATCTCATCCGCAATGACGTAACGCGTCCCTGTACCGAGTGCGCGTGCAATACAGAATCGTTGCAATTCGCCGCCTGACAACTCACCAGGCCTGCGATCCAGCCAATTCGTCTGGATACCCAAGTCATCGAGCATCTCCTGATCCTCGATTGCCGCTTCCCCCAAGACACGGCGCATCCGCCAGCGAGGATTCACCGCTTTCTCCGGATGCTGGAATACAAGCTGAGCCGGACAGGCTCCGGTTTGCGGAAGCGACTTCCCATCCAGCAGCACTTGACCTGCCATCGGTTCCATATAACCTGCAAGGATTCGTCCAAGACTTGTTTTGCCACAGCCACTGGGACCCCACAAGCCAACGACTTCTCCCTGATGTACTTCCATACTTATATTCTGAAATACCCAAGCGTCTTTACCATAACGATACCCTGCATTTCTAACCTCAAGTGGCATGAATGCACCTCACTTCCCCACCACGAACTTTGCGCAGCTCAGGACGTTCACTCGTGCAAGCCATGGTCGCTCCAATGCAGCGTGGTGCAAATGAGCATCCTTCTACCTGCTGCCGACCTGCTGCAGGCTGGGTACCAGACAGAGGTTGAAATTCATTTTGTGGCAATGCGTTCCAGAGCGCCTTTGTGTATGGATGTCTTAACCGTTCGCCCTTTCCCGTAAAATCACAAGCCTGTGCCGTCTCCACATTGGAGCCTGCGTAAAATACAGATATGCGGTCTGCTGCCGTCAAGGCAGTCGTAATATCATGGGTAATCCAAAGAATGCCGACCCCTTCATTGGCCAGTTGACGAAAATGCTTCATCGTTTCAGCCAGCACTTCGGGATGAATGCCAGGTGTTGGCTCATCTGCAATAATGAGTTTCGGAGCACCAGAGGTAGCTGTTGCCATCAACACCCGCCGAGCCATACCACCTGACAGCTCAAACGGATATTTGCCCGACGTGCCATGAGGCAATCCATAACGTCCAGTCAGCTCCTGCTCTGCCTTTTGCATCGTGGATCGGAGCGTCGATCCGTGCTTACGCCCTGTCTTTTGGCTTAGAGGTTGAACCTGCCTGCCCACCTTCAATAACGGGTCCAAATAACTGACCGATTGCGGAATGTACACCAGCTCATCTCCACGCAGATGAAGCTGCCGATCCTTGGTCAGGTGCTCGCCTGCATAGCTAATCCGACCTTCTATCGTCGCATTGGCAGGAAGAATGCCCATGATCGCCTGCGCCAGCACACTTTTGCCAGATCCACTTGCCCCTACGACGGCGACAATCTCCCCTTCATTCACAGACAGATTCAGATCCTGAATAACATGGTTCTCCTCGTGCCCAAACCATCCCCGAGCACGCCGGAACGAAACCGATACTTCCTCCACTTCAAGAAGTGCCATGTTTACATCACCTCCCTTGAACTGCCGGTTCCCGTTAATGTCTTCAGACTACCGCCCAACACATCAAACGCACGGACAACCAACAACAATGCGAGACCTGGGAAAAAAGCCAACCACCACATACCTGCGGATAAATATCTCATCGACTCTGATAAAATAATTCCGATCGCTGGCTGCTGCGGTGACAACCCCAGCCCCAGAAACGTAATCGCTGCCTCATGCAGAATGGCATGAGGGAAGATTAGCAGTACTCCCACGAACAGCTGTGGAATCAGATGGGGCAGCATGTGCTGCACCGCAATACGCATTCGCGAATGACCCAATCTGCGTGAAATGTGAATATACTCGGCTGATCTCAGCTGAATCATCTCTGCCCTTACAATGCGGGCCAGATTCGGCCAATGGGTCAGGGCAATCGCTAACGCCACCCCAGGCAAACCTCCACCGAACACAAAAGCCAACATTACCAGCGACACCAAGTGAGGAACACTCAGGAAGAGGTCAATGATCCATGAAATGACCCGGTCCGCAGCTTTCCCTGAAGCAGCAGCAAGACCCAGCAATAGCGCGATAAGTCCGCCGCCGCAAGCCGCGAGTAACCCCACCTGAATGCTCGTTGCCAATCCTTTCAATGTGCGCATGAACATATCTCGTCCCAGCCAATCCGTACCGAAAGGATGTGCCCAGGCTGGAGCCAGATTCCGATCCATTAATGAGGTCAGCGTCGATTCTGCGGGAAGCAGTCTGCCTGTCAGCCACACGGTGGCAATCCAGATCACTCCTAGGCCACCCCAGATCATCGCCCATTTGCGCGGATTACGGAAACGAGGATTACTGCCACCTGAATAACCTTTCCCACCATGAGTACGTGGATGGACTGACCTCCAATTCCTCTTGTTCCCCGCCTCACTTCTGGGAGAGTTAACTTTCGGATGCTGTGCAGTCTGAGCCGCAGGCCGGGAGGGACGTTCCAATGTCTGTTTCATCCTGTAGCCTCCTCCTTCATGCGCGGATCAATGATACGGTACAGAATATCGGCAATCATGTTGCCTGTAAACACAAATATCGCACTGCACAGTACAAGTCCCAGCAGCAGCGGGACATCACCGCGCAATCCCGCCTGGACCGTTGCTTGACCCAATCCGGGATAGGAAAACACTTGCTCCGCGAGCACAGCTCCACCGAACAATTCACTAAAAGATGCAAATTGCAGCGTCAAAGCTGGCAGTACCACATGCCTGAACCCATGACGACGAAACAATTGAACACCTCGCTCACCTCGTGCCCTAGCAAAAAGAATAAAATCCGAGTCCAGTACATCCACCAGCTTCTGCCGGGTATGCAAGGCAATGGCAGCTACACCAGTCAAACTCAATGTGAGCGCAGGCAGAATCATGTGTATGACCCGATCGCCCCATGACACTTGATCTGCCGCCATGCCCGCAGGTACACCAAGCCCAATGGGCAGCCAGCCAAGCCATACACCGAATACCATGAGCAGTAACAGCGCGATCCAGAATACCGGCGTGGAAGCCAGTGTGTAACAGTACCAACAGATCAGACGATCCAACCGTGAATCCCGTTTCATGGCAGCAACGACGCCCAGACCGAATCCAATCAGACCGGATAACACCCAGGCCACCGCCATAAGAGCGACAGAATTCATGAATCGTTCCTGGATGATGTCCGCAACCGGCTGTCTATAGATCATCGATGTTCCCAGATCGCCCTGGACTAGTGCCTGCCCCCAAGTTAGCAGCCGTTCTACGGGTGAAGCATTGAGCCCCCAACGTTCTTCAATAAGACTGCGCTGTTCTGCGCTCACCCTGATCATATCTCCACCAATGTAGGCTTCCACCGGGTCCACTGGAGAGAACTGCATTAATATAAACGACACCACACTGACTCCTGCCAGCAAAGATAACAGCCGCAGCATTTTAAATCCGACAAATCTGGCCCATCCCATCCTGTCCTCCATCCAATCTCTCCCCAATTCAGGCTAAAGCTACCGCAGCGTTTCTATTCCGAATCTTCTTCCCAAGACCATTCTTCCAGGTTGGATGTCACCGGCCACCCATGACCATGTGGATGGATCTGCTGTTCACCGATGTTGAGTCCATTCTTCACCAGATACAGATGGTCAATGTTCACCAGCCATGCCCATGGCGCATCGCCTTGATAACTGAATCCTGTCGATCCATCCCACTCCGCTTTCTGCCAGAAGGGCAGTGCCTCTTCTTCCGTTGTCGCTTGGAGAGCCTGCTGCATCCAGTTGTCCACGGTTGGATTACTGTACAATCCAGTGTTGTAGTACCCTTCCCCTTTATGGGAACTACTGTAGAGGTTGTATGTCTCAAGCGGATCATGACTGCCCCACCCGAATAATACGGCATTGGTATAAGCCAGCTTTTTCGTCTCTTCCCGGCTCTTTCCCTCTACATTGACCTTGATCCCCGCTTGGGCCACCATATCCGCAGCAGCCAGTGCCAACGACTGTCTCGTTAGATCCCCTGCAAAATAGAGCAAATTGAACTCGGCCTTTGTGCCGTTCTTCTCGACAATTCCGTCACCATCTGTATCCATCCAGCCGCCATCAGCCAGAATCCGCTTCGCTTCATCCGGATTCGCATCTGCAAATACAGAATCCGGATTGCTCCACGGCAGGTCGTCGCTGACCGAGTAGGCCGGACGACCATGGCCCTCCAGTACCCCTTCCACCAATGCAGTGCGATCAATCGCCACATTTACCGCTTTGCGAATGGAGATGTCGGATGTAACATCATTGCCTGCCGGCAGGCCATCACCAGACTTCACGCCTGCGGGCTGCATCGGGAACATGATGCCCCGGTTATCCACTGTTTTCACTGATTCCAGCTTCATGCCGTTCACCTGCTGCTTGCTGAACGCCGCCGGGATAGCCGCAATATCGACTGTTCCGGCTTGCGCCGCTGCAAAGGCTGCATCCTCATCCAGATAGAGGAACGTCAGTTTATGGAATGTGGACTTTTTCCCGTAATATTGTTCGTTAGCCTCGACGATCGCCTGCTGACCCTTATCCCATTGCACCAGCTTGTATGGACCAGACCCAACCGGATGCTCGGCATAATCAGGACCATAGGCGTGCTCGGGCACAATTCCGAGTGTCGTCAGAAGACTGATAAACGTGGACTGCGGCGACTTTAATGTAAAAACGACAGTGGTTGTATCCGGGGCTTCCACATCAGCCATATTGGTCAAATCGATGACCGAACCGCTCTTGGCAGCCGTTTCAAATGTAAACCTGACATCTTCGGCCGTCAGTGGCTCACCATCGGAGAACTTTACATCATCCCGGAGTGTGACGGTCCAAGTCAGCCCATCTTCACTGACGGAATGCTCTGTCGCCAGATCATTGACCAGTTGAAGTTTGGCATCCCTTTTTAACAAAGTGCTCTGAAAGAGCGGTGAACCGTACTGTCCCCAACCCGTAGTGGGATCAAATCCGCCCTCCGGTTCCGTGCCAACAGCCAGCACCAATTCGTCTTTGGGGAGAGAAGTCGCCGCCTGATGAACGCTCTCTATTGTTGAGGATGTCCCCTGTGTACATCCCGATAGCCCAACTGTGCATATAAGTAAAATGCCTAATCCCGCTCTAACTGATCGTTTCCCCCATGAAAATCCGTGCATTACGCTGTTCCCCCTTCAATTTTTACGATTCAACCCATTACGTGTTACTTTTTTTGAAAATTGTAGCACAAAATAGTTTTATTGTGTCAACAAACTTAACTTCGAAATCCATTTATTTTCATTTACAGGGAATTTAAACGAGATTAACAGGGAGGTCCGTAGATGGTACAGCGTTTCAAGTTAGGTATTATAACAAAACAAAAAGAACAACAGATTATCGGTAATGGACCAATAATCTGTTGTTCTACATACGTGCTATGGACAAAGTCGGCTAATGCCAATGAATCGGTTATTGAAATTTTGAAAGTTAATCCGTTGAAGAATCAGGAGAATGGTGAGGATGGTGATGACTTTGTTGATTTTGGCTGTGATCATGATTGTGCGGACTGTGGTGGCTTGCCATTTTGTTGAGCTCATCCACATACGTTACGGACAGCTCTGCATACAGTACTCCTTTTTGAACCTGGATCTGCTGATGCAGATGACGCAATCGTCCTAGGTTGCCCCGTACCGCAATGACCTCCAGACACTGATCATGGTTCAGGTGCACATGCATATTGGAGATGATGTCATGGTGTGCCTCGTGCTGCAGCTCCATTAACCGAATAGGAAGATCACTGATATGGTGGTCATACACCATCACAATGGTTCCAGCTACATCCTGCTCGGAATGCAATGCAGAAGGCTCCAGCAATGTTTTACGGACCAAATCACGGAAAGCTTCTGAACGATTCTTATACCCCTGCTCTTCGATATAGCTGTCAAACTGTTCAATCAGAGGCGTGGGAAATGCCACACCGAACCGGGTCAAATCTTCTTTGTCTGCCATTCATATCCTCCTGCCGCCTCGTTTGCTTCGAGTGTACCACAGTCCTGTCTTCTCATCGACTATACTGTTGTTTCTCGGTAGTGGCAAAAAGGATAATGTAGCTCGCATTTATTTAGGTATCTTGGTCAGTTCCTGTCTGACTTTGGCATAGGTAGCACTTACCTTCTGTTCCAGTGTATAGATATGTTGTTTGGAGCCTGCCCATTTCTCCGCTGCTGCGGATAAGGAGTTCAACGAGCTTAATACGCGTGATGACTGGCCTAGTTTTGCACTCTGTTTGAACTGCTGCAACGCGTTTGAATATCGCTCTTTCGATAGGCTCGCCTGTTTTTTGCCCGTTTGAATCTGCTTCTTCACGGGATCAGCTCCAGCCAGTAAAGTACGCAACCGTTTCACTTCTGTGCTCTTTCGTTTGCGGGCTTCGGCAAGCTCCTTTTTCTTGAAACGAATGTCTTGTCGAGCAAGCTGAACAACTGGTTTTAACGTATCCGCTTGGGTGCGAATAGCCGCACTCCATTCCTTGTTTTTGATCGCTTTGGCGGCATCGAGCTGCCTATTCACTGAACTGTACAAGGCAAACAAAGACTCATACCGGGCCTCGGTTTGTTTTACCTTTTCGGTTAGACCAGCGATCTTTGCATCATCGATTTGCCTTATACCCACACGTAATTGTTCCAGCTCCTTGGTATTGGCGGCATGAATGGTCTTTATCTTTTGTTCCCAAGCTTGTTCCTGAGTCGTCCAGTTGCCTACGTTCTCGTACGCTCGTTGCAGGGACAACTTGGTCTGCGAATCGGCCTTGCTAAGCACGGTCTCCCACGCCTTCTGGGCTGTTACGCCAAACTCAGGACCCGCCGCTTCAGCAGCGGAGGAATAATACATCACACTCATACTGAATATGATGATGAGTCCCAGGCTCATACGGGTCCATACGTTAGCGCGAAGGTTAGGGCGCGCCCCGCATCGGTTGCTCAGGTTGCTCATGAAACTATGATTCTTCATGCTCCTCATAAGGGATTGATTCATAATCTTTTGGTTGTTATCATTCCCCTCATTTATGCCGTGTTCCCTGATTTGTGTTGCACACGAACAAAGACCCACCTGATGATTTTCCTTTTCTTCCAAAATTCCAGTTTGCATTCTCTTCTACCCCCTCAATGTGAATTGATAATTAGAACCTGCTGGATGTGTCTGTGCGGTGACTCGATTACGATCCCTGATATACAAACTGGCAAAAAACAAAAAAAGCACCCGCAAGTCAGGCGTATTGCCTGCTCTTACGGGTGCTTCCCTCATAAGCCGTTCCATATGGGATTCGCCGAAATGGTCATCATCTCGAATCGAACCATTACCTTTTCCTAATATATTCCATACTTGTATTCTGGTCAAGTCAGATAGAGAAACCAGCATATCAACCGGGAGAACCCTTCCCGCTTGCAGATTACTTTACCGTCCAGCCAGGATGGCTTTCATTTCTTCTGTCAGGTCTTCTTCTTTCAGGATCATGTAAATGTTCTCCCCCTGGGTAACATTCAACTTGATCTGATAGATGGTATCTTTCTCTGTTTGATAACCGGACCTTTGACGTTGAAGCAATTCGCTGATAATTTTTTTATTTTTGGTAGCGATCTGTTTGTTGCCACTTAAATTCCCGTCCACATATTCTGACTGAGGGTACACCATCTGAGGATTTCCGGGACTGTTAATCTCTTGCATCACAAACTGCGCGGAAGCCACCTCATCTACTGAAAATTCCAGTTGTTCGTATAATTTGTTTTCTTTCAGCCAATTCAATACCCGATCATAGCTTGGTTTGATCTCAAAATTCCACATCTCCTTAGGCTGAAAAGGATCATTCGATGAAGAATCCTGATTCATTTCCGCAAATGCAAAAGACTGCCACGGGGAACGTTGCTCCTCGTAAGTCTGGTCCATAATGTCCTGCTTCAGCAATTCCTTGAACTCACGAACTTGCTGCGGATTACTGATATATACCTTCAGATAAGGACTAATGGTTGAGCGAATTCCAATACTCAGCGCGTCCTCTTCCAGCTTATACGTATCGTATGCAACTCTTTTGTAGTCCTGGGTCTGTTTCAAAGTCATTAATTCCTGACGGAACTCCGCTTCGGGAATGTAGTATTTACGTTTCATCACCTTGCCGTTATCCAGCTTGTAATTAATAAACACATACTCGTCATTACGCATACCTGGATTGATGGGATCATCCAGCAAAGACAGATCAGAATCCACGATCTTCTGATGAAGAGCAATAACAGCTTTCATATATTCAGAATCACTTGAATAGAAAGGACCATCATCCATTTTCGATGAGACACCGTTAATATAAGTGTATCTCTCTCCACCTAGCTTGATACTGTTAACCTTGTTCAACTCAGGCACTCGTGCAGCATATCCATTCCAGCTGGCAACAGGCACGTACAAAATCAGTCCGGCGACGATAGCATATAAAACCATCTTGGGCAGCAGCTTGCTGCTCCAAATCAACCACGTCTTGCGAATAATCATCTCGGCTACAATATAACCGACAACTCCACCGAGGATATATCCGAAAATTCCCCACCCCGATGATCCTCTTGGAGCAATAATGGTGAAGTAGGCTCCGCTAATTAAAACCAGCGTAAACATTAAACCAAATCGGAATATGGGTTTAACAAGTGTAAATGTCACCGCTTGGGTAGCAGATTCCACCTGTCTCTTCGCATAGAATACGTAAGATAACAGAATGAACAACACTGTCAATATGAAATAAATAATGAGTTCCCAACCGATCACAGGAGCTCCACTAATCGAACCCATGCGAAGAACTAAAGATATTTTTTCTGCATTTCGCCCAACATCATCGTACGGATATCCAAGCAGGTAATGTTGAAGATGCAAGGAAAAAATGAACCATACAACAACAGGCAACAGTAGGAGTGCGTATACGGTGAGTCCCTGTAATACAGACTGTCCAATGCACATGCCTACCACCACGGTCAGCATGAACATAAACAGCGAGTAAATGCTCATACTGAGGCCCCACATCCAGATTGAACTACCACCGAAAGTAAAAGCTGGATGATCCAGTACTGCCCATACCCAACCGGTTATTGCTGCGGTAATCCAGACCGGAACCAAAGTCACGACGAACCCCGTCAACAAATTAACGGTTAACAGATGCTTGCGGCGCAGCGGCAAACTGTGGAACAGATCCGAAGGTGCACCAGATTGCATATAACGGAATAAAAATATACCCGCAGCTACCGGGAACGTAATGGCAAACAGAATTTGCACTTCCCCATTCGCCTGGAACAAGCTGGTAATCTGCTGTGGTACTTCCCGGTACTCTGTACCGATATAGAGCGGCAGCGAAAACAACAACGTGAGCAGATACAAAATGCCAATCCATCCATGCTGCCTGAAATTTTGGAACAGGATGCCCCGGTTACAGAACAATCGGTTGAATATCATATCCTGCATCCTCCATTTCATAGATAAATATTTCTTCCAGCGTCAGCGGCAGCACATCCAGCAGATAGGGATCAAGTGCACGGAAGCGTTCCGTTACAGCCTCGCGATTGCCTTTCACAATAAACAGGGATACACTGCCACGCTTCTCTTCATGCAGAATATTCACCTGTTCCTCCATAGCCTTGGCATGATCCGGATGACGGAATGCGACCTGTATTTTATGCGTATCAGCCTTCAGATCATCCAGATCTTTCTCTACGATAATCCGGCCTTTGTGCATGATGGCAACATGGTCGCACAGGTCTTCAATTTCGCGCAAATTGTGAGACGAGATCAGAATCGTCACCTGACGCTCCGCTGCTTCCTGGAACAGCAGATTCTTGATCTGCTGCCGCATGACCGGATCAAGCCCATCGATCGGCTCATCCATGAGCAGCACTTCAGGCATGCAGCTAAGTCCAAGCCATACGGCTGCCTGACGGCGCATACCTTTGGACATGCGATGCAGTTTACGTTTCACGTCCAGTTTAAATACACTGCCAAGCTGTACAAAACGCTCCTCATTCCAGCGCGGATATACCGAACGATAGAAGGCAGCCATCTGATGGATGGACGATTGCGGGAAAAAGTATGGTGCATCTGCCATAAAAATGGTGCGTCCCTTGAGGTCCATATTTTCATATATTTCTTGTCCATCCATACGAACCGTGCCGCTATCCTGACGATAGATGCCTGCCAGTATTTTGAGCAGCGATGTTTTGCCTGCCCCGTTGGAACCGAGCAAACCGTAGATCGATCCCTTATGTACTTGCATCGTGACGCCATCAACGGCTTTTTCCTGTTCAAATGCCTTAATGACCTGATTCAGCTCAATCATGTGGCTCCCCCTTCTCTATACGGGCCATCGCTTCCTCAAATAAAAGCGTCATATC
This sequence comes from Paenibacillus sp. FSL W7-1088, assembly GCF_037969855.1. NCBI lineage: Bacteria > Bacillati > Bacillota > Bacilli > Caryophanales > Paenibacillaceae > Paenibacillus > Paenibacillus sp. FSL W7-1088. Next base: position 1,322,387 of record NZ_CP150216.1, on the reverse strand, counting down.
GGCTTTGCTCAAACCGGAATATGAAGCTTCCGCAATCAGCTTCACCAGAGCGGCTCTGATTTCATCTCTCATGGCTGCATTCGGATGTTCCACGGACGATGATACGAAGCTCCCTTTTCCCTGCAATGAATAGATATAACCTTCACGCTCAAGTTCCCGGTACGCCTTCTGAATCGTATTCGGATTAACCGTGAGCTGCCCGGACAGTGTGCGAACGGAAGGCAGCTGCTCATCGGGTTGGAGAACACCGTACACGATCATTTCTTTGATTTTGTCCACTAGTTGCTCATAGATCGCCTTACGGCTGCGTACATCCAATTCGAACATCCCGCACCTCCTCTCTATAAAAGTTGTAATACCCTATTGATGAACGATGACTGTATTTTGAAGTGTATGTATCCAACCCTAAGGTGTATTAACTGTACTACTATTATTAATACAGTTAATACAGATTGTCAACCATTTACTTTGACTTCTTATATAATTCGCGTTAGGTTTATATATATGATCAAAGTGACATATAAGCGACTAAAAATAGTTCTCTCTTTTGTATAAGAGACGTAATTTCGGGGTCCAGTCTGGTTCGAGCTGGTTGTTACTGTTCGTTAAATCACTTATCTTGCTAAATACGTTCAAAGCTTGTTCTGATCTTTCCCCTTCCGTTATGATGGAGAAGAACGTGTTGTTCTCGCATACGGGTTCTCTTGCTCGCTTCGCTCGTTGCTTGTACAGTTGTCACTCCGTCTGGCCTATGCGTACATATTTTATAGATGGCTTTATAAAAACCTCATGAGGGAGAATTCGGAATGAACGAACAGAAACAGAATGATTCTATAGATCGTAATCGCCCAGAAACTACAAGCGTGTCAAATCGCTTTGAAACAAACGCGACAGCAGCAGCATCGACAAAGCGTGTATTAATCGTAACCGCCGTTGATGCGGAAAAAGAGGCTGTACTGCGCGGCCTGGGTGACCAGGCAGCAGAACGCTTTGATGTTATTGCTGCGGGCGTAGGCCCTGCCTCGGCCGCAGCAGGAACCGCTGCCGCGCTGGCCTTTGCCTCAGCAGCGGCTGGCGCAAGTGCGCTGGCGCAAGGCTCCGCCGCGCCAAGCCAAACTGATGCGGCACAGGCATCTGCCGCATCCTCAAGGCCGGGGCCCCTTGCCGGGACCGGACTGACCCCAGCGTACACGCTGGTGGTCAGTGCCGGCATCGGCGGCGGGTTCCCCGGCCGGGCGGACGTCGGCTCCCTCGTGGTGGCCGACGCCATGGTTGCCGCCGATCTGGGCTCGCAGACGCCAGACGGCTTCCTCAGCGTGGACGAGCTCGGCTTCGGCTCGTCCCGTGTGGCGGCGGACGCGGTGCTTGCCGCGCGCCTGCGCCATGAGCTGCAGCGGGCAGGGCTCGCTGTCAGCGGAGGCACGGCGGTCACCGTATCCACGGCGACCGGAACTGCCGAGACGGCCGCGGAGCTGCTGCGCCGCGTGCCAGATGCCGCCGCCGAAGGCATGGAAGGCTTCGGCGTGGCAACGGCAGCCCAGCAGTTCGGCTTGCCAGCACTCGAACTGCGGGCCATATCCAACGCGGTCGGCCCACGCGACCGCGACGCCTGGCGCATCAAGGATGCCCTGGATGCGCTCCAGGCTGCAAGTTCCATTTTACGGGAGGTACTTACATCATGAAAATTGCATTTTCCCCTTGTCCCAACGATACATTTATCTTTCACGCCTGGGTGCATGGACTGATTCCTGGTGCACCTGAGCTTGATGTCCGTTATGCGGACATTGATATTACCAACGGCCTTGCCGCAAATCCGGATGGACCAGATACACCTGAAGTCATGAAAATATCCTATGCAGCACTGCCTTATGTGCTGAATGATTATGCGCTTTTGCCTGCGGGCGGCGCACTTGGCAGAGGATGTGGTCCACTGGTTCTGACCGCTAACGGCACAACCGATCCGGCCTATCTCTCGGGACGCCGAGTTGCCGTGCCGAGTGAACGTTCAACAGCCTACCTGCTATTCCGTCTCTGGGCAGCACAAAATGTTCCCGGCGGTGTAGGCGAGATTGTCGTTATGCCATTCGACCAGATTATGCCTGCTGTCCGGGATGGCAAGATCGATGCCGGCCTGGTTATCCATGAAGCACGCTTCACGTACCAGAATTATGATCTCAAACTGATGACAGATCTCGGTAACTGGTGGGAAAGCGACACAGGTCTGCCAATCCCGCTGGGTGCAATCATCGCCCGTCGCAACCTGGATGCTCACGCCCTTGCAGGTTGGGCACGTGCCTCGGTGGAATACGCATGGGCGCATCCGGATGAGTCCAAAGCATACGTCATGGAACATGCACAAGAGATGGACCCTGATGTAACTGCACAGCATATCGGCCTGTACGTTAACGAGTTCAGCGCCAACCTGGGCGATGATGGTTACGGTGCAATTACAGCATTGCTTGGACGAGCGATGAAAGAAGGACTTGTTCCCGAGTTCAATCTGGATTTGTTGCGGATCTAATTCGCAAGGGCATCAATCCAAACAATCAATGAAGCTAGGCTGTGCCAATCTCTCTTTCTATTTTCTGCTGGGTACAGTCTCATTGCTAATATCTCGTGTCCGAGGCGCTAACGAATCGGTAACACCTTATTAAGCAGAATTGAGCGGAACGGCAATACTTACGAACCTCAGTCACGTTATTCCGTTAAATCTCAGCGAATAGATAGAAAAAACAGAAAGAACGGCGAAATAACGCTTCTGTGATTCGTTAGATTCCAGTATCCGTGGAATTCCGCATATTAACGTGACTCAAGTTCGTTAGATAATACAAAGGGCTGTCCTATAAAGTCATATTCATGACAATAGGACAGCCCTCTTTAATTTATTTCAATAACAAACCGAACCTATATACACTGATAATCCAAACCTCGGCACATTGATCCCACCACGCGTATAAGACCTAACCACTCAGCGGATCTAACCACTCATCCATTCAATGTAATCTCAAACGTTCTTCTTACAACGATCCAAACTTTATTACACCCCCACTACCGTACGAATCATAACCCGCAGAGCATCCAGCATCATGGGGATGGGCAGTGACGGCACCGAAGGCTGATGCACAGCCATCTCTGTTGAAGCTGGAAAATGTACAAATCCGGCACGAATCGGAAGCTGCTTCAACCGGATATAATCCAGCACCCGATACATCGTATTGTTACAAATATACGTGCCTGCCGTATTGGACACCGCAGCCGGGATGCCTGCTGCCCCCATGTTATTCACCATTGCACGAATGGGCAATGTGGAGAACAGACCGTCTGGGCTTCCCTCCACGATGAGCTCGTCCACGGGAAGCTGGCCTTGGTTGTCCGCATAGGAACCTGGAGGAATATCTTTGACATTAACAGCAATCCGTTCAGGTGTAATGGCCGTCCTGCCTTTGGCCAAACCACAGGCGATGACGACATCCGGTTGATAGGATTCCATCTCTGCGATCAGCAGATCCGCACATTCATCGAAGTGCACAGGCAGCAGGACTGTTTTCAATTCCGCTCCCTCTATCACTTCCTGCACAAGTGCCTCCATCAGCTCTCCCGTCGGATTGATCGCATCCCCGCCAAAAGGTTCAAATCCGGAGATCAGAATTTTCAGCATCGCTTTTCCTCTCCTGTCTATTTCTCGGATTTGTAACGCAAGCCCCACTGCCCGCGGATCGTGTCCATCAACTTCATAATTTCCAGGGATTCGTCCAATTGGATCGTTCTGCTCTCCGTACGTCCTTCCAGAATGCAGCGCCCTGCTTCCTCTGCTTCAAACGCATATCCAATGCACGTCCGGTCATCGGTAAATGTCTCCGGTTCGTCCTGGCCGTTCACGTGCAGATAAGCTTCTTTGCCTGCCAAGAAAAGTGGTAAACGAATATACCCTTCTGTGCCATATATGACCGCTTCGTTACTCAAGTTAAGACGAATGGCCCCATTCAGCGATGCAGAACGACCTTCGGAATAAGACAACAGTACGGAGAACTGTTCGTCCACACCCGTCTGTCCAATATTCGCCGTACTCCACACATGCTGAGGCTGCTCGCCAAAAATCATGGACGCGAAGGAGATCGGATATACCCCTGCATCAAGCAAAGCCCCACCACCCAGATCCGGGTTAAGCAACCTGCCTTCCGGCTCCCAGCCTACGCGGAAACCAAAGTCGGCTTTGACCAAACGCACCTCGCCGATTCTGCCTTCCGCAATCCATGCTCTGGCTTGGGTAATCGGTGGCAGAAAGCGTGTCCACATGCCTTCCATAAGAAAAAGCTTGCGCTCACGCGCCTCCTCGACCAGCTGCTCCAGCTGACGGGCATTCATCGTAAACGGTTTCTCACAAAGTACTGCCTTGCCCGCTTCCAAACAAGCAAGCACATTTTCCTTATGTAACGGATGCGGTGTTGCCACATAAATAATATCCACTTCAGGGTCCAGCAGCATCTCATCGTATGAACCGTAAGCGCGTGCAAAACCATAATCAGCTGCAAACTTCTCTGCGCTTTCAGATGTTCGTGAACCCACCGCCGCTTTTACGGCGTTCCCGGCATGCTCCAGGTCTCGTGCGAACTGGGATGCAATCCATCCCGTACCCATAATGCCCCAATTCACCTTGTCCCGTCCAACAACTTTCGTCATCGTAAAGCCTCCCCTGATATCAACATATTTTAAAAAGATCACGATCTCGATTAGGCCAACACGGAGTCTTCTTTATTTTACCAAAAAGAACCGCTTGCGTCAGACCCGTTTCATCTTTCACATTCCATGATGTCATTTCATTGATCTAATTGAGATCCACTCTCATTTCAATTTTTCTGTATTTTTGCTAAGATGATTGCAGATCACGGATGAAAGGACGACCCGACTTTGTCCACACTGTTAACCATTGATAAACTAGTGAAACGTATCGGTTTAACCGAGCAGCATATTTTATTTGAACATGTGAACGCAATCGTGGATCAGGGAGAACGCATTGCCATACTTGGTGCATCCGGCCAAGGAAAAAGCACATTGCTCCGCATTCTCGCCCTGCTGGATATTCCTGATGAAGGAGACCTGATCTGGAAAGGAATTTCTTATCGGGATTCGGACCCTCGTATCTGGCGCATGCGCATGACTTATGTCGCACAGCAGGCTGTCATGCTGGCAGGCAGTGTGGAAGATAACCTGAAAACCGTGCACCTGCTTCACAGGCAGCCATACGATCAGGACCTCGCCCGCCTCCTGCTTGCAGGAATGGGATTGGAGAATCTTGATATTCATAAGCGGGCCATCGACCTCTCCGGTGGGGAGAAACAACGCATAGCCCTAATCCGTTCCATGATGCTGCGTCCTGAGGTCCTGCTGCTGGATGAAGTGACTGCTTCCCTGGATCGGACCAACGCACGCCTGGTGGAGGAACAATTGACCCGCTGGAGCCAGCAGGAAGGCACTTCGCTCGTCTGGGTTACCCATGATCAGGAACAGGCACAATCATTCAGTACAACCACCTGGTTTATGGGCAATCAGACACTGCTGGAGCGCCAGCCGACAGCTCATTTTTTTGACAACCCGGCTACGGACCTGGCCAGACAATTCATTATGCATCCTGCCCCCGCGGCAGAATAAGGAGAAATCATGTCACTCATCGCTCTGAGTTTTACCATTATATTCGTGATGGTCACCATGCTCATCTCTGTCTGGCAGAAGCTTGATCTGGAAAAAGATATCGCTATAGGCACCGTTCGTTCCGCTGTACAGCTGTTGCTTGTCGGATATATACTTCAATTTATTTTCAACTCGGACCACCCCGTTCTTATCGTTGCCATTGTCGGATTCATGATTATCGTAGCCTCCCTTAATGCTGGCAAACGCGGCAAAGGACTTCGCTGGATTTCCTTGTATATTGCGGCTGCAATTACGGTCACGGAGCTGCTCATGATGGGGCTGTTGTTAGGACTGGGTATTGTAGAGCCTACCCCCCAATACATTATTCCGTTGAGCGGGATGACCATCGGTAATGCCATGGTAGTGTCCGGGCTGTTCCTGAATCAGATGAAACGCGAGGTCGAGTCCTCCAAAGGAGAGATTGAATCCCTGCTTGCACTGGGCGCAACGCCAAGACGTGCTTTTCAGGACGTATTGAAGCGTTCCGTAAAATCCAGCATGATCCCCACGATTGATGGCATGAAAACGGTAGGACTTGTACAGCTTCCTGGTATGATGACAGGCATGATTATTGCGGGTGCCGATCCGGTTGAGGCCGTGCGTTACCAGATTCTGATCGTGTTTGCTTTTACCAGCTCAGCCGCCATTACCAGCATTCTGCTCAGCCTGATGACGTACCGGCAGTGGTTCACATCGGATATGCGTCTGCGCTCGCTATGATATATCCACCTTGCGAGGAAAGGAGGTCACACCATGTTAACCCATCCAATCACCAATAATAACGGCAGCACCTCCCATACATTGACCCAACCGGATCACCCGAAACGCTCTGATGAATCCATGTCCCGAACGGAAATGGATGCTTTTCTGAACGATGCGCTGCTCGAACTGCGTCAGGCAGAGCTGGTTACCGTGAATACGCATTGGCAATGGAGTCAAACGGAGCTTCCACACCATACTTTGGTCTACATGCACAAATTCACGGGCAAGCTGGTAGCGAACGGTATCGAATCCCTTGTCACTCGTAAGTCCGCCTTCTTGTCTACACCGGGAAACTTTCTTGAGCTTATCTCTGATACGGACCAAGAGATTGAATTGTATATCATTCATTTCGATCTGTTTCGGGTGGCTGAGAAAACGAAAGAACGGCGAATATATGAGCGAGAGCTTGGTTCCCCTGTAACAGGATGGATTCAGGGCCCTTACTATGGGATACAGCGAATTGCCGCACAATTAACAACTGAAGCTTCACAGACCAGCCTGAAAGTGCAGCTGCTTCTGACTGATCTGCTTCATATGCTCTGGCCGCAGGAAGGTCAGGTGCATGCGGAAGCACAGGACGAGCCTGAACAATGGCTCAGATCCACCTTGCAGTACATGCGGGAAAACTATATGAACGAAATCAAGCTGGAGAAGCTGGCCGAACTGGCAGGTATGCATCCATCGTATTATTCACAGCTGTTCAAGAGCCGGATGCAGAAAAATCCTATCGAATATATCACTCATTTACGAATGAATCGGGCCAAGGAATGGCTCATGACTTCAGATCTGCGTATTCGTGATGTGGCCCGCCAGGTAGGCTATCGGGACGAATTCTATTTCAGCCGCCGCTTCAGAAATCATGCCGGTTATGCGCCAACTTCCTATGCCAAGCAGGTACATCGAAATATCGTCTCACTCTCCTATCCATACACCGATCACCTGATGACGCTTGGCATCACACCCTGTGCAGCTCAAATCCAGGGCCATCTGCCCCATGTTCCCAAATCGTTGACGCTGCCGTTCCATGCCTATGAACCATGGGAACAGGGACGCCAGGCATTCCTGGATGTGAATCCCGATTTGATTCTGACCAAGGACAACGCAGCCGTTAAAGCGATGGAACATATCGGAGATGTCGCTCCAATCATCACCATCCCTTGGAATCAGACAGATATGTTTGGTCATTTGCAGAAAATTGCCTCTATTGTTGATCGTACTCAAGCGGCTAAGGAGTGGCTGGATCGGCATGAGCGCAAGGCGGAGCGGGCTCGCAAAAAGATCAGGGAGACAGCGGGTCAGGTCACCGTCGCGATCTGTACCTTAACTGCAAAAGGACCGCGCATGTACAGCAATCGTAACTTCGGACATGTATTTTACCGCAGCCTGCAACTGGCCGCTCCTGATCGAATTCAGAAGGAACTAACAGGCAAACCTGCCGGAGTGGGATTCAACTGGATGTCTTTCACGCCTGGAGAATGGGATGGCCTCGAAGCGGATGTGCTGCTGATTGCGGTTACGTCCATGCACGAACGTACCACTCTGTTACAGCAGATTGCTGCTGATCCGTTGTGGAAAAACTATCCCGCGGTAAAAGCTGGGCGCGTACATGTCATAGACTGGAATTCATGGGTCGTATACGCTCCGTATTCCATCAACATCCAGCTCGATGAAGCGCTCTCTATGTTGACGAACCATGCAGCATTTCTGTAATCTAAAAAATGTCCATCTCTATAATCTTAATTTATGCCATGTACGGGCCTGAATTAAGATTTTATAATGTTCACTAATTGATAATGATAATCAATAACAACAGCAATGCGTTGTTGGTACCAAAGGAGTGACCCGCATTCAACATCCGGGACTATCACAACGTCCGTCCAAACCAAGAAAATCCGCAGTGTCGGTTGGCCTGATGTTTTTGGCGGCCATTGCCGCACTGCTGCTTACTGTGTTTGTCGCCATTTCTCTTGGTGCCAAGGGGCTAACACTGGAGACCGTATGGACTGCCATATTTCAGTACAATCCGGCTTTGACGCCGCATCAGATTATTCACGAGCTACGGCTGCCACGAGTCATTGCTGCTGCTGTGATTGGTGCCGCCTTTGCTGTGGCCGGAGCGCTCATGCAGGGAATCACACGAAATCCGCTGGCAGACACCGGCATTCTGGGGATCAATGCAGGCGCTACCTTTGTCGTGGCGCTCAGCTTCGCCTTCTGGCCGGGATTGCCTTATGGCTGGATTATGTTCCTGTCATTTGCAGGGGCTGTGCTTGGCACGCTGCTCATTTTCCTGCTGGGTATGGCGGCCCCCGGAGGTCTGACCTCCATCAGGCTTACTGTTGCGGGGGCCGTTATTGCAGCCATGCTGAGTTCGCTCAGCACCGGTGTCGCCATCTATTTTGACTTGAGCCAGGATTTGGCCTTCTGGTATGCGGGTGGGTTCGGGGGAATTGAATGGCGGCATCTGAAGCTGATTCTGCCTGTTCTGCTCGTTACTCTGGTACTCACTTTGCCTATGGCCCGTCGGATATCTCTCATGTCGCTAGGAGAAGAAGTTGCGATTAATCTCGGAATCAACCTCCGCTGGACCAGGCTGTTTGCCTTGACGGCGGTTGTTGTGCTGGCTGGCGTATCCGTTTCCGCTGTAGGCTCGATCGGCTTTGTTGGACTGGTCATTCCACATATTTCCCGCAAATTGGTTGGCGTGGATTATCGACTCATCATTCCGATGTCCTCCCTGCTCGGAGCCGTCCTGCTCGTGCTCGCCGATCTGGGATCACGCATTGTGAACCCGCCTCAGGAACTGGCAGTAGGCATTATGGTCGCCTTTGTCGGTGTACCCTTCTTCCTCTATCTGGCCCGTAAAGAAAGGAGGGCCCTATAGCGATGAACACCAATACACCCTCACGGGGCAAACGTTCCATAGCGGTCAGCGTTGCGCTGCTCTGCATCGCCTGTGCCGTTATCGTGATCAGCCTCAACTCGGGAACAATTCGCCTGTCACCAATAGCCGTGCTTCACACCCTGCTTGGTTATGGCACGCCGGATGATCAGATTGTATTGTTCGACTATCGACTGCCACGCATTCTGGTTACTGTACTCGCCGGAGCGGGACTCGGTGTGGCTGGTGCGGCACTGCAAGGCATTACACGCAATCCATTGGCCGATCCGGGCATCCTCGGCTTGCATGCAGGAGCGGCTTTTGGATTGATGGTATTCGTAAGCTTCTCCCATTCCATGAATGGCTCAGTTGCCTTGCTGATTCCGTTGTTTGCTTTTGCAGGGAGTGTCGCCGCGGCGTTGATTATTATGCTGCTATCCTATGACCGACATAACGGAGTATCCCCCATTAAGCTTATTCTGGTGGGCATTGCCGTAGCAGCCGGTTTCCATGCCCTGACGCTCTATCTGTCCCTGCGTTTGGATGAAGACACCTATTCCTTCGCCGCCCGCTGGCTGGCAGGCAGCGTCTGGGGCAGAGACTGGGTTCATGTTCAGGCGCTGCTTCCATGGATTGTGCTGTGCATCTCGTACATATGGAGCCGCTCCAAAACGCTGGATGCCTTCAATCTGGGAGATGCTGCCGCGACCAGTATTGGTACACCCGTCAGATCCCAACGTGTTATTTTGCTATTGTGCACGGTAGCATTATCTGCCGTCAGTGTGTCCATGGCTGGCGGGATCGGATTCATTGGTCTGGCGGCGCCGCATCTGGCCCGCAGACTGGTTGGCCCGATGCATCGCCATCTGATCCCAGCCGCCGGACTCATCGGCATGGTGATCCTGGTTGCAGCCGATACAGTCGGGCGAACGATCTTTCAGCCCAATTCCATTCCGGCAGGCGTCGTGGTCGCGGCGATCGGCGCACCTTACTTTTTATACCTGCTGGTACGAACCAAGTAATTGCTTTATCGGAACAATCCGAATGAATAATTTTACCGGTACACCCAACATAAAAACGACATCCATGAGATGTTCAAGGAGATTGAGATTACCCATGTTAAAGAAAAACCTTATGCTCTTCATGAGCATCTGTCTGGTGCTTGTACTCGCAGCCTGCGGGAACGCCAATAATTCATCCTCTGCGTCGGAAGGTTCTACGAAGGACACTTCGAACGCTGCACAGGACACCCATTCCGCTTCTGGAGAACAACGCATCGCATCCATGTCGATCCATCTGACCAATGACCTGCTGTCTCTCGGCATTACCCCGGTTGGTTCGGTGATCGGCGGGGAAGCCAAAGCCTTCCTGTCCCATGTTGCTGACCGTCTTCAAAATACAACGCCGCTTGGTCCCGTTAAGGACCCGGACATGGAAGCCTTACTTGCCCTGAAACCGGATGTCATCTATCTCGACGAGGAATTCTCCGGTGATGATATTGCCAAATTCGAGAAAATCGCCCCTGTACACGTCTTCAATCTGGATGATGGCACTTGGCGCGACCACCTGAAGGACATTGGTAAACTGGTCAACCGCGAGAAAGAAGCCGAACAATACATTCAGGATTATGCAGCTGAAACGGAAGAAGTGAAATCCCTGATCCACGATACAATCGGTGACGGCACTGTAATGGCGATCCGTGTTACTGCCAAAGAACTGCGTGTATTCAGTACACGCCGTCCAATGGGCCCGATTTTGTACGAAGATCTGGGGTTAACTCCAGCTAAAGGCATTAAGGATTTCGATTCGTCCAAACCGTATCAAGTTATTTCCCGTGAAGTGCTGCCGGACTTTGATGCCGATGCGATCTTCGTAGTTGTGAACTCGGATGATGAAGCTCAGAGCATGTTCAAAGAACTGCAAAACAATCCGATCTGGCAAGGACTGAAGGCTGTCAAAGCAGGTCATGTCTACCCGATCGGTGCTCAACCTTGGCTGGACTATTCTTCAATCGGCAATAAAATGGCCATGGATGAAGCCAAAGAAATGTTTTCTAAGAAATAAAATGTTCCTTATGCACAACATATAAAAAAACACCAAAAAACCTCTCTTTGTAGATCGAAACAGAGTCAGCGAACATGCTCTCTTCATCCACTCAAAGCAGAGGTTTTTTTATTATCCAAATCGGTATCCCTCTAGATAAAAGTCCGTCGGCATGGCCTAATCACAAGGTACAAACGACGATCTCCACATCCGTTTCGGCAAAAGCATTCTGAATAATGCCCTTCACCTTATCCCACTTCAACCTGTCCAGCCCGCAGCCGATTTGCGGCATCGCCAGTTTGTTGAGCCCCTCTCTAACGCATATGTCACGCATGGATTCCACGGCACGAGTAAACGACTGATAGGTCGGTTTGTTCGAAAACTTGGCCTTGGTGACCAAATTCAGCGTCCGTCCTACCGGATAACATTGTCCGATCTCAAGCGGCTCCTGCTGCGCCTGCTCCTGGAGAACCTCCAATCCAAATCGCTGCCGAAACTGCACAGCAATGCCTGCACCCATCCGGGCATCTGCGGAAATACAGTGTGCAAGCGTGTAACTCTCATCCATAGCAAACAAATCCTGCTGTATCTCGCGAAATTTCATACCTACCCTCTCCCTTACAACTTTTCACTTTTCAAACTTCTCCAATTCACATACCAGCCAAACGCTTCTCAAATGCCTTGAACGTTTTCTGTCCTGCTGACCGGTCCAATACAGCAAATACGATTCGTTCAAAGGAATGCCTAAATTTCTCCTCTACCAATACATCATGGAAATACTTCGCTACGTCCGCCGGATCATTCCTGAATACCCCGCAGCCATATGCACCTAGTACAATGGTTTGATGTCCATGCAGCGCGGCCACGTCCAGAATATAGCGAATACGCCCTTTCATGACGGACTCAATCTGCTGCTCATCGGCATCCTCCCGATCTCTCACCACTCCTGCATTTACAGCAGGCGCTGTGATGAATGACGTCAGATAATATTTGCCCAGCAGCCGATCCTCGTCATCGCGAATCACCGGGACAGCAGGCGAATAGATCATGTAATCCGAGTACATACAAGATCGCTGCTTGCGATTGTAATCATACATTTCGCTCATTTGGGCGATACATGGGTACAGGCCTGTAGCACGAGCCAAGCTTTCCTCCTGTGCCTGGCTGCCTCCCAGGAAGCCGCCGCCGGGGTTTTTCGCTGATGCAAAGTTCAGGCAAACGACATCTTCCCTTCCTTCATCCACAGAAAGACGTGAAGCGGCTGCGAGTGTGGTCTCGCCCGTAACCTCGATGCGAACGTCCGAAGCTTCGGTGGCAGGTTGCATCTGAACCATTTCTTTAGCTCTCTTTTCTCGAAGAGCGATAAGCTCCGTTGGACGATATAATATCGAATCCCGGATCGCTCGCTGTAAATCCATACCGATCTGAACTCTGCGATCATACTCGTTCACGTATTCTCCTTCTTCCAGAATAGCCAGCGTCTGATGGGCGATACGGGATCGTTTGGAACGTTGATTTGTGCTATGGAAGTCTGTTGTTTTACTGCGATTGTTGTTCTGTATATTGTTCTTATAAAGTTGATCGTTCATCTTCATCACTTCCTATATTTTCTCTAAGACGGGTGAGAATCTCACCCAGCCAGTTGGTTCCCCGCCACGTTTTTCTATTACGGATGCGCGGGTCTTCTTCCGCCAATCCAACACCCCAGATGCGGTCATCCGGGCTTGCTTCCACCAGGGTCGTGCCGCGGGTGGCGAGCAGTGTGGTCAGCAGTTGTTCGTTTTGGGTGAATTTGGCTTCGTTGCCCTCATAGACAATGCGTTTGCACTCCGCTTCCCATACCGTCTGGTCGAACCCTGCGACCTGTCTGCCCAGCTTTTTTTGTACGGAAGCGGAGCTTGCTTTCAGGATCTTATCTACAATAATCTGATCGCCGAACAGCAGTGCTTTCTGGTGCATCATATATTGCTCTGCACTCGTGTAATGAACGCCATTCACGGTAAAATCCGCCGGGTGCCACTGTGAGAACGGAGACGCTGTGCGCCAGAAAAATGTAAACTTCTCCATCGATAATCCCTCCAAACTTTATGGGGCCAGTCTTTCCGGGTTCAGTCTGTATAAACGAGAGGGGCGATGTCCGGCATTCCCTGTATACTCCCCCGTTTCGATGACCCAATCGGCGATTTTGCGCCGGAAGGCGGCAGCCAGCAGTTTTTTGCCACTGATGGTCTCATATACTTTCTGAAGAGCGGTGAGCGTGAACGTCTCCGGCATCAGATTAAAAGCTATATCCGTATACTCCACCTTCGCCCGCAGACGTTCCAGCGCATAGTAAATGATCTTTGCATGATCAAAAGCAATTCCTTGAACCTCATTCACGGTAATATTGCGGCTGCGCACTCTGCCTTCCAATGTTTCCTTCGTCTCAATGACAGCCGACAATTCCTCTGTTCCATTCGTCAAAATCAACTGCACCCTGCGCTCCGTCACACGTCCACGCTCATGAATATGGCGTTTCTCCTCCAGAAGCCGCTGCTCCATTCGGAACCAGTCTGCTTCGCTGGCATCGTCGCCAGCCTGAAGTTGCAGTTCGCTGCTGTCAACCAGCGCCATGTAGGAGCAGCTGATTACACGCGTACGCGGATCACGATGCACATCTCCCCAGGTATACAGCTGCTCCAGATAAATATCATCCAGTCCGGTTTCGGTGAACAGTTCCCGCCTAGCGGCATCTTCCAACGATTCCTGCATGGAGACAAACCCACCCGGAAGCGCCCACTGCCCCATATAGGGATGACCGCCACGACGGATCAGCAGCAACTGGAGCTCAGGTTCCGCAAGCTTGCGATAGTTCTCCTGCGTCTCACTTCGTATTGTAAATACCAACATATCCACCGTTACGGAAGGGCGATCGTAATCGCCCGCGTCATAGGTTTCTAGAAACTGTTGTTCACTTATATTCACGTGATTCTGATGCGCTAATGGATTTTGATCAGAATTACCCTTATGTGTCATTTCGAAAGACCCCATTCTGTTATTAACATTTTGTTATTAACAATTAGTTAATAACAATCTAACATATCTTTTTGACCTAGGTCAATATTTCCAATTAGGAATAAATCAGTTGTTTTATTTAATACAAATGTGTTATTTTATTTTAAAACACTTGTGTTAGAAAAGGTGAGGCAATGAAACGAATCGCATTATTGGATATTCTCAGAGGTTTTGCCATTATCGGAACATTGGGGACAAACATCTGGCTGTTTGCATACTTAGGTGATCTGAACAAAATGTTTAGTGATCCGCTTGAGCCGTGGTGGAGTTCATGGGACAAACTGCTGCAAACGATGATGATGGTGCTGGTCAATGGCAAATTTCTCGGACTGCTCACGCTACTCTTCGGGGCGGGCATGGAGATGAAGCGGCAAAAAGCCCAGCGTGAAGGCTATACTTGGCCTGGTGTCTACATCTGGACATGCGTTCTTTTGCTGATTGATGGTCTGCTGCATTACACGTTGGTCATGGAATACGATGTTCTGATGAGTTATGCCATTACAGGCATGATTGTCTCCTTCATCATTAATCGCTCCCGTCGTTTCATTCTGATCATGATGGGCATCGCAGGTGGCGTGCATCTGATTGGGATTACCGGAATTACGGCATTATTGGCGCTGGAATCCGGTTCAGCCTTCAATGGCATGGACACGATCACGGGTCTATACGCCTCGGGCACCTGGTGGGAGCAAGTGATGTTCCGTCTTAGCAACTTCGGTTTCTTCCGCACAGAATCCATTGCCATCATTCCACTCAATGTGTTCCTCTTCCTGCTGGGAGCGCTGCTTATGCGGGCTCAAATATTCTCAGATCATGATTCGGGGCGCCTCAAACGTCGCAACTTAATGATTGTGGGACTTGCCGCAGGCATTCCTCTTAACCTACTTCTACTGGTTCCTGGGGGTATTATGGACCTGTTCGTCCGTTATATTAGCGCTCCCGTGCTTACTCTTGGTTACTTGGGACTGATTGCTTATATGATGAAAAAAAATATATTCCCCCGCCTCTTTAACCGTTTTGGCGAAATCGGCAAGATGGCTCTGAGCTGCTATATTTTGCAGAATATCATCGCCTCCGCCCTCTTCTATGGATGGGGTCTTGGACTCGGTGGACAGCCTTCCTCCCTGTTCATTTTGCTAATGTGGGCCAGCATCTGTGTAATATTAATGATCTTCTCCCACCTCTGGCTGCGCAGATTTCGTCAAGGTCCGGTGGAGTGGATATGGCGTAAGTTGTCCATCTCACCTGCCGCTAAAGACACTTCACCTTCCACCCCCATGTAACCTTTGTTCCATATGTAGAATACTCACAAAAAGGATAGGTTCGCGGATTAATACTCCGTTGCCCTATCCTTTTCAATTGGTTTTGATGTTAAAAAATATGGAAGACACCAATCATTCTTTTAGTCAAAAATAAAATAACAACTTTACTTGACGATATGTCAAATGAAACTTATCATTTAGTTAGTCGACTAATTAAAAGGATGGAAGCGCTTATGAAATCAGATCGAAATGAACGGTTAATGGGCCAATTATCAGAACTCGTCAAGCTACAGCGTTACAAGGTTCATGAGAAGCTTGTCAACCACCCTGAGTTATATCCGGGTCAACCGCCGCTGCTATTCCAGCTTGAACGGGAAGATGGTCAGACCCAGAAACATCTGGCCGAACAGCTTCACCGCGCCCCTGCTACGGTAACGGTAATGCTGAAACGTATGGAAAGCTCGGGATTTATACGGCGTGAAGCCGACCCGAAGGATCTGCGCAGCCTGCGTGTCTATCTGACCGACCAGGGCCGTGATGCGCTTAAGGAACTGAGAGAAGTATTCCAGGAGCTAGATCGCCAAGCCCAGAAAGATTTTACACCGGAGGAATCGCAGCTGATGTCGGCGCTCGCCCAACGCATGGTTCAGAATCTGCGAGAATATTAAGTGAGATGTTTCTGTCTGTATGACTATTTGCAACAAGATTATTTCATAACGAATGAGGTGATTTTCCCCATTGTGGACGTTAAAACGATTTCTTACCCCGTATAAGTCAGCGGCCATTCTGGCTCCATTGCTCATGGTCCTTGAGGTTGCCATGGACCTACTTCAACCCAAGCTAATGTCCAGCATTGTGGATGATGGTGTTCTTGCAGGGAACCTGTCCCACATTATGACTACAGGTTTGTTTATGCTTCTTTTTGCGTTAATCGGATGGGTTGGCGGTGCAGGCTGTACGCTGTTTTCAAGCAAAGCGGCTGTTGGATACGGAACCGATCTGCGCCAGGAATTGTTTGATCATATTCAGAAGTTCTCGTTCCGTAATCTGGATACCTTCCAGGAAGGCTCGCTTATTACTCGCCTGACGAGTGATATCACCCAGATGCAGACCTTTGTACAGATGCTTCTGCGTATGTTTATCCGTTCGCCGATGCTGATTATCGGCAGTATTATTATGGCGTTTACGATCAGTGTCAAACTGGCGCTCATTCTCATTTTGTCCGTGCCGATTCTGTTTATCATCTTATATATCCTGATATCTGCCTCCTATCCACTTTTCGCCAGCGTTCAGAACAAACTCGACAAGGTGAACGCGGTTCTTCAGGAGAATCTGGCCGGCATTCGTGTCGTCAAAGCTTTTGCACGCGCACATCAGGAGAAGAAGCGTTTCCAGCAAGCCAATGAAGATTATACCCATACGGCAGTCAAAGCCTGGCGCATCGTATCGCTGAATGCACCGGTACTAAGCCTGATGCTGAATGCAACCATTGTAGCGGTGCTGTGGTTTGGGGGCTTTCAGGTAGTAGGAGGCGATATTGCCGCCGGGGACTTGATTGCTTTTATCAACTACGTAACGGTTGTCCTCTCGTCGCTCACTTCAATCGGCATGATGATGATGAGCTTCTCCCGCGCCAAAGTATCTGCAACACGCATCAATGAGGTGCTTCACACCCAGCCTGATATTCAATCGGGAGATGATATGTCTCGTAAAGGAGCAGGTCAGGTGGAATTCAGGGATGTCTATTTCCGCTATGATGGAGAACATACCCTCTCCGGAATTACACTGACGGCTCGGCCGGGAGAAAAAGTGGCCTTACTCGGCTCTACAGGATCAGGCAAAACCTCACTTGTACAGCTGATCCCCCGCTTGTATGATGCCTCACAGGGTGAAGTGCTCGTGAATGGAGTGAACGTGCGTAACTGGGATCTTCAGGATCTTCGCAGCCGTGTGTCCATCGTATTACAGGAATCCATCCTGTTCAGTGGCAGCATCCGGGATAATATCTGCTTCGGCAGACCTGATGCAACGGAAGCTGAACTACGTGCCGCAGCTCAAGCGGCGGCTGCTGATGATTTTATTATGAATCTGAAAGATGGATATGACACGGAGTTGGGCCAGCGCGGGGTCAATCTCTCAGGTGGGCAGAAACAACGGATTTCTATTGCCCGTGCCCTGCTCATGCAACCGGAGGTTTTGATTCTGGACGACAGCACCAGTGCCGTTGATCTGCGTACCGAAGCAAGCATTCAGAAGGCGCTGCATTCACTAATGAAAAATAGTACGACCTTCTTGATTGCACAACGGATCTCTTCTGTAAAGGATGCAGACTGTATTTACGTGCTTGATGAAGGAGAGATCGTGGCAAGTGGTACACATGAACATCTCATGGCCCATTCGTCACATTACCAATCCATCTATTATTCGCAGCTACGGAAGGAGGATGTTCAATTTGGCTAAAAACGCTTCTTCCTCCATTCATCAGACCGTTGTCCCACCGATGATCGGAAGACCTGGGCCACCCGGCCGAGGTCCGGTTCCCAAAGTAAGAGCCAAGAACGCCCGGCACGCCATCATTCGAGTGTGGTCATACATGGGACGTCATCGCAAAGGGGTTATCGCTGCTCTGGTATTGACGGCTCTTGGAACATTACTTAATCTGGCAGGACCTTATCTGCTCGGCCGTGCGGTCAACGAACATATCGTTCCCAAAATGACGGACGGTCTACTGAAAGACTGCATGTTATTATTGACCGTATACGTTCTCGGTTCGTTTATGATGTGGGCTCAATCCTATGTCATGATCGGTGTCTCTCAACTGACTGTGAAGGATTTGCGCCATGCTCTGTTTTCACGGCTGCAGCAGCTGCCGATCAGCTTTTTTGACAAAAATCAGAGCGGTGATCTGATGAGCCGGGCTACCAATGATATCGATAACGTGTCCACAACGCTGAACCAAAGTGTAACCCAACTGATGTCCAGCGCCATCTTGCTGGTTGGCTCCCTGTCGATTATGTTAGCGCTGGATGTCCGTCTGACACTGCTCAGTCTGGTCACGGTTCCCCTGATTACGATCGCCACTCGGCTGATCGCTTCAAGAACCCGCAAACATTTTACCGCCCAGCAAAAGTTGCTAGGTGAGCTTAATGGCTACGCCCAGGAAACCATTGCCGGACAAAAGGTGGTTGCAGCCTATAACCGTCAGGAGCAGGCACAAAAACATTTTCAAAATTTGAACGAAAAGCTTCGCACTTCCAGTACCCAGGCTCAAAGCGTATCGGGTCTGGTCGGGCCAACGATGAATGTCATGAACAATATCGGCTTTGCCATACTGTCAGCCGTAGGTGGATGGATGGCTTATCATGATCTGACGTCCATCGGGCTGATTGTAAGTTTCCTGGCTTACTCCCGCCAGATTGAGCGGCCCATCAATGATTTGGCGAACCAGTACAATCTGATTCAGGCAGCTATTGCAGGTGCCGAGCGTGTATTCCACATTATCGATACACCAAGTGAATACGTGGAAGAACAGAAGAAACAACTGGAGCAGATTCAGGGTAACGTTGTATTTGAGGATGTATCCTTTGGGTATAACTCCGAGAGGGACATTCTGAAAAAGGTCAGCTTCACCGCCAAGAAAGGCGAGATGGTTGCACTCGTCGGCCCGACGGGAGCGGGTAAAACAACGATCATTAACCTGCTGCCTCGTTTTTACGAGATTACGGGTGGACGAATTACCATTGATGGCTGTGACATCTCCGAACTGGAGAAGGACCAGCTAAGGCGCGAACTTGGCATTGTGTTACAGGATGCCTATTTGTTCTCCGGCACCATCCGTGACAATATTGCCTACGGCAAACCCGATGCAACGGACGAACAGATCCAGCAAGCAGCGAAGTTGGCAAATGCCCACTCCTTCATCCGCAAATTATCGCAGGGTTACGATACCCCGATCATTTCCGGTGGCAGCAATCTGAGTCAGGGACAGCGACAACTGTTAACCATTGCTCGTGCCATTCTCGCTGATCCTGCCATTCTTATTCTGGATGAAGCCACGAGCAGCATTGATACACGCACCGAAATGCAGATTCAGGAAGCGATGCGCACTTTGATGAAGGATCGTACCAGCTTCGTCATTGCCCATAGGTTAAGCACGATTCGTGAAGCCGATCAGATTCTCGTCATTGATGACGGCAAGATCGCCGAACGAGGCAGCCATGATGAGCTGATACAACAGCAAGGTTTCTACTATCAGTTGCATCAGGGACAGCTTACTTGATTTGGGTTCGTGTTGATTGACTGGTTAAAAACACAGAACCACAAACTAAAACGCCGCATGAGGTTCCGTTTTATTCCGGACCTTTGCGGCGTTTCCATTTTAACGCTTCATTCGTACAATTCCGCGTGTAGTTTTATTTAGAAAATTTAATGTGTGTTCTTTAAATTCAGAAGGAGGTAGGTTGTTTATTTCTTCAATAGATTGATCGAGAGTTAGCTTTTGGCGAAATAAAATGGTATTAATCTTTTTTATCGTGCTTATTTCTTCATTTGAGAATCCATTTCTTCTTAGACCAACGATATTAATACCATGTATGTACGAACGCGGACCATCTGCTAAAGAATATGGAACGATATCTTGTGAAACTTTACTCCCCGCTCCAATCATTGCAAACCTTCCGATGTTACATGATTGGTGTACACCAGAACCACAACCAAAAGTGATATGGTCTTCAATGTTAACATGTCCGCCAATTTGCACATTATTAACGATGACGTTGTGATCTCCCATCAATACATCATGTGCGATATGAGCATAATTCATAATAAAGTTGTTACTTCCTACTCTCGTGAAACAATCTCCTTTTGATGTGCCTTTACATATGGTGGCATACTCTCTCACGGTATTATTATCTCCAATAATGAGATACGATTCTTCGCCCTGGTAACTTTTATCTTGTGGATCTGAACCGATAATGGCACCATGTGAAATGTAGTTATTCTCCCCCAATATCGTGTTAGTCCCTATAATAACGTGACTTCCAATCCTACACCCGCTACCTATTTTAGAATTTTCTTCAATGATACTGAAAGGTCCCACTTCGACATTGTCCCCAATTACTGCTGTAGGATGAATAATAGCTGACTGATGTATCATTTAGCACCTTCCTTTGTTTTGGAAAGTTCATCAAGTTTTTCATTTAGTTTTTTTATCGTTTGGGGGAGTCTGGAAAGTGCAGCGGATTCTCGTAGTTGTCTCTTATGTGAACGAGCTGTATATCCTGACACCATTGAGTTCTCGGGCATGTTTTTAGTAACCATGGTTTTAGCTAAAACTACGCAGCCGTCTCCAATGGTGATATTATTAATTACCGCACTTCCACCAGCCAATATGACGCGATTACCAATTTTTGATGAGCCCCCAATTGCACTTGTACCTGCGATAATGCAGTGCTCACCAATTTGAACATTATGGCCAATTTGAATAAGGTTGTCCATTTTAGTTCCTTTACCAATGCTTGTTGAATCAATCGTTCCGCGATCAATAGTGGTGTTTGCACCAATTTCAACATCATCAAAAACAATGACATTTCCGATATGTGGTATTTTCACTTGTTTTTGACCATCCCATTCAAAACCAAAGCCGTCAGCGCCAATCACTGCGCCTGAGTGAATGATGACATTATCTCCGATGAAAGTATCATGTAGAACAGTAACATTAGGGTGGATCAAGCAATTCGTTCCAATGGTCACGTTTTTTCCAATAAATGAATGCGCGGAAATAATAGTATGATCCCCAATAGACACATCTTCTTTGATTACCGCGAATTCGTCGATCTGCACATTGTAGCCTAATGTTACCGAAGGCTCAATTGCTTCTGATGATACTACACCACTGCTTTTGGTTTTCTCACTAAACATTTCAATTAAGCGAATAAAATCGAGTCTGGGATTTTTCACCTTAATAACAGGTACTTTAAATTCTATTATTGTCGTTTCTGGCACAATGAAAGCTGAAGCATTACATTGATCTAATTTATTTAGATTTTTATCCGTTACAAAAGCAATTTCTCCCTCTTTAGCAGCATTAATTGAACCTACGCCTGTTATAACGACATTGCCATCACCTATTAGAATCCCATTTAACTGTTCAGAAATTTCATTTAAATTACATGGCATGATATGGCGGCCTCCTTTGTATTTAGATTAGATTATTTAATAATTCTTGTGCAAAAAGAGTGTTCAAATAATGAGACGTTCCTGATCCTATGATTCTTGCATGAAAAGGAGGATTCAAAGCTAAATCGCCAATAAGATCCAGCAGCTTGTGACGAGACAATTCATCATGAAAACGTAAATTGGGATAAATTTTCTTTTCACCAATAACTATGCCATGCTCTAAAGAAGCACCTTGTATTAAACCTTTGCTTTTTAAGTACATTATTTCTTCTTCAAAACAAAATGTCCTAGCTGGCGCAATATCAGTTAAGTAATTGTTTTCTATAAAATTAAAATTGGATGTTTGATCCGAGAGGTAGGCAATTTTATGTTCATTTTTAAAACACACGCAATAGGATGTCATAGAGGAGGGATGAGCTTCAAGAAAAGAATTACCGTGCTCAACTCTAATTTTTTGTTGTAAATGAAGGTACGTTTTTTTGACTTCTTGCTGCAGATAGCCAACTTCTGAAATCTTGACTGCAATATCGGTACAGCTGCCATCAAAAATAGGTAATTCTTCACCATTAACATCAATAATCACGTTATCGATGCCCATCCCACGAACAGCAGACAGTGTATGTTCAACCATAGATACGGTGTATCCATGCATGTTTTTAAGCTGTGTGCAGCGTTCCGTATTGGATACATTACCGATTTTAGCTTCAATAATTTCATATGGATCTACATCCACTCTTCTAAAAATAATACCTGTGTTTGGTTGTGCAGAATGCAGAGTTATATTTGACAATTTCCCACTATGTATAGCAATGCCGTCTAATGTAAAACGATTACGAATCGTTTTTTGGTACATTGCATCTCCTCCATTTTAATTGAATATTATTTTACTGAAATAATGCAACAGCCCACCCTGTTTATCGTGTAACTCAGCAAACAGCCTCGCCTCCTTTGACATAATTCTTCATCCGAATCCTATTTACATGTATTATATCGATTATGATTAGCTGATGTTGTCGATATTTGGAGGCTCGGCAAATTCACACGGATATGTAGCTGAGAATAAAATGATCCGCAAGTACGCTGAAAAAAAGCGTCACCGAAGAGCAGCATAACAAGAAACCTTAGCACGTTATCCGAGCTAAGGTTTCTAAACGAGCCATTTTTTATTTTCTTAACTGTCTACTTGACGGGATCAGTTCAGCGTTTTTGTTAGTTGGAATTATGCCCCCATAGGTAAATGAAGGGTAAATGTAGAGCCAATCCCCATTTCACTATGAACAGTAATTTTGCCATGATGATCCTGAGCAATTTTCTGACAGAGTGCCAGTCCAAGTCCTGTACCTTCTTCCTTGGTCGTATAGAACGGATTAAAGATCGTTGCCAGAGAGTTCTCTGGAATGCCGCTGCCCGTGTCGGTAATCGAAATAAGTGCTCTATCTCCATCATGTAACAGATCAATATGCACTTCACCAGGGTCTTCCATCGCTTCAAAAGCATTACGGATCAGGTTGATTAGAACCTGTACAATTTTGTCCCGATCCATGTTAACAACGA
Organism: Paenibacillus sp. FSL W7-1088; assembly: GCF_037969855.1. Taxonomy (NCBI): domain Bacteria; kingdom Bacillati; phylum Bacillota; class Bacilli; order Caryophanales; family Paenibacillaceae; genus Paenibacillus; species Paenibacillus sp. FSL W7-1088. The sequence goes on along the minus strand of NZ_CP150216.1, from coordinate 1,298,966 downwards.
CTGGCTCCCCAGTCATTTCAAGTGTAATTCGGTGGCCTCGTGATGCTGCATCTGACTCGGTTAACGACATGACACGTTCGAGACATTGCCCCACTCGTTCAGGTTTCATGTGATTTGTGTGTGGTTTGGAAAATTGTAAAAACTCAGCCGTTAGCTCTGTTACCCGCGTGATCTCCCCCATGATGACTTCATACCATGGTGCAATATTGAATGCCTGTCCGCGTGAGAGCTGCAGGAATCCGCGAATGGCAGTCAGCGGGTTACGAATTTCGTGAGCCATGCCAGCCGCCAGTTCACCAACGGCTCGGAGTCTTTCGGAACGGAAGACCTCCTCTTCGTTTTTCAACCATTTATTGCGTTGCTGTTGGAATAACCTGTCCTCCGCCACCGTAATAAAGTGCTGCAACGTCTCAGACATTCCCGGATATAAGGAAATACTGTAGTTCACCTGCAATCCCCGCAACTCCCCTGACAGCAGTGACGACATGCGTTCTTCAATGTCTTGTATAACAGGCAAAATGACGGCATAGCGATCTCCTGCATAGCGGGATATACCGTATGCATCCGAAAACTGTGTCGTAATAATTTCGCCTGTATTTCCGATTACGCTGCACCAGTTGTCTTCGACCTCTTTGTCAAACCCGTTAAAATTCTGAATATTCAGGATAATCAGTAGAAAGGATCTGTGCTCCTCCACCGTTTTATTAAGAGCATCTATGTAACCTTCGTAATTCAGCAACCCGGTGAGCGGGTCATGGAGGGTGAGAAAGTGATTTTTCTCCCGAAGCCTGCGCTTCTCTGCCTCGCTGTTAATCAGTGTATGATAAAAAAATATAATGACAATCGCCGTTAACATGTCAAACAGGGATACCAGCAAAGCATATGTATCCATCGGTACATAGGAAAGCCGAATCACTGTATATTCCAGCAATAGCAGCATCGATATGGGTAAAGTCTGCGCAACACGTTGTTTATTTTGGATCATCGACATGATCAGCAGATAATATAACAATTCGCACCAGTTCAGTTCACTGAAATAATGGAAAATGCCGAGAAAAATCCAATGGATGTTACGCAATGCAGGATAACGTTTCTCCCCATATATACTTGCTACAAGTAACACACCAGCACATATCATTAATGCGAGATGGGGAGTAAGCCCTAGAAAATAAGAGGACAGGATAACAAGCAGACATCCCAGCGGGAAAATAAGCATTTTCATCGTGTAACTCAGCAAACAGCCTCGCCCCCTATGACATAATACGCACATCCAGATCCTATTCACATGTATTATATCGATTATGTTTAGCTAATGTTGTCGATTAGTGGAGGCTCGTCAAATTCACATGAATGTATAAATTTATAATTAAAATAGGACAAACGGTTTATAGGAAAATGCATATTGCGAAACGATCTTACATATCACAATGGTCAGTACTGTGTTACAATACATTAATGGATTTATTTAGGATATTACCTTGGTTATGGAGTGATAAGCATGATACAACAAAGAAAACCTTTGGGCATAGGGACACTTTCTCTGCTGATACTTATTCTAGGATTTGCTTTTAATTATGGTTGGGGAGCAGAGAATTTCAGGTTTGGTTATTATCTGTTTGAGCTACTGAAATTGCCGATTTTTAGTAACGGTGACCAGGGACTCCACCTTCCCTTTGTGGCGACGGCAATCTTCTGGATACCTGCTGTAATTATGGCTAGCAAGTATCGGTCGCACTATGGTACACGGGTAGCTTTTAACGTAGCCGGGTTTATGCTGCTCCTCTGCATCGTTGGTCCCGTGGTTGATATTGTGGACAGGTTTGTAAATTCATAAAATAAAGAAGCCAGCACTCTTGTTATTCGAGAGTGCTGACTTCTTTGCTTTATTACTACACTTCTATTTTTTCGCCATATACTTGCGGATATCAAATGCCACCGCAGCCACAATAATCAACCCTTTAATAATCAGCTGCCAGTAAGGACTTACACCGATAAAGGTCAGACCATAGTTGATGACTCCAAAGATCAGCACCCCTGCCATAACACCAGGCACCGTTCCAATCCCACCCGCAGTCGAGACGCCCCCCACGACACAGGCCGCTATAGCATCCAACTCATACATGTTGCCGTAATTGTTCGTTGCCCCGCCCGTACGCGCGGCTTCCAGCACACCGCCCAGTCCATACAGTGCACCTGCAATGGCATACAACGCAACCAGGTTGCGTGCCACATGAATGCCGGACACATGCGCAGCCTGAATGTTGCCACCGATGGCATACATGTTCTTGCCAAGGCGGGTCTTGTTGAAGACGACCCAGCAGATCAGCGCAACCGCTATAGCAATCAATACGATATAAGGAATGGAATAGCCGCCGCCAAGATCGATGTAACCAGACCCAATAACGGTAAAATCGGGTCTCAGTCCACCAATGGGTTGTGACTGATTGGGCTCTGTATCAAAATAAATCGAGTTCAGACCATATACCGCAACCATTGTGCCCAGTGTGGCGATAAAGGGTGGCACATGTAATTTGGCTACAATGATGCCGTTGACGAGGCCAACCGCCAGGCCAGCAATGATCCCGATGACGATCGGCAATCCCACCCATAAGTGTGGCAGATCGGGAAAGAACCGATTAGCATATTCGTCGATTTGCAGCATCGATGCGGATACAACAGCCGTTAGACCCACGACCCGGCCTGCCGACAAATCGACCCCGCCCGTTACCAGGATAAACGCCGCACCCAGTGCAATGATGGCTCGTGTGGAGGACTGTTGTAATATATCCCGAAGTGTAGAGAAAGCAAGAAAGTGCGGATCGGCAATGGCAATGCCAATGACGAGCAGGATCAGCACAATAAAGATCGCGCGCTGCGCCACATACTGCTTCACCTGATTGATAACTTGTGTATTCATGTATTCCCTCCTGACTAAGCCATCCGCTGCTGTGCGGCCAGCCTCATGATATCCTGCTCTGTTGCCTCGGCACCGTCGACGATTCCGGTGAGCCGTCCTTCGCTCATGACCATAATTCGATCCGACATGCCCAGCAGTTCGGGCATCTCCGAGCTGATCATAATAATGCTTTTGCCCTGGCGAGCCAGTTCCGTAATAATGGTATAGATTTCAAATTTGGCACCTACATCAATCCCACGTGTCGGTTCATCGAGCAGTAGAATTTCAGGGTCAGTCAACAACCATCTGGCCAGAAGTACCTTCTGTTGATTACCACCAGAAAGGTTGCGAATCAGCGTGTTAACTGAAGGCGTTTTAGTTCTAAACTTCTGCGTTTGCTCGCGCGCCTCATCTCGGCCTTTCTTCTCATCCAGCAGACCGATCCGATTCCGGTAACGTCCGAGACTCGCGATAATCGTATTTTCATATACAGACAACACTGGAAAAATTCCTGTGACTCTTCGCTCTTCGGTCAGCAGGGCAATGTTATGACGCTTTGCTGCGGCAGGTGACTTGATCTTCACCTTGCGCCCATGAATCGAGATCGTCCCTGAAGCAAGTCCGCGCAAACCGAACAATGACTCGATCAATTCCGTCCGCTGTGCCCCAACAAGGCCGCCGATGCCAAGCACTTCGCCTTTCCTCAATTCAAACGTCACATCCCGGAACGAATTCGGCTGGCTGGAGGTTAAGCCTTCTGCCTTCAAAATCACTTCTCCAGGTATGTTCGTGCGTTCTGGGAACCGTTCATCCAAATCACGTCCAACCATGCGGGTAATGATCAGATCAGTCGTTAAATCGGCAGCATCCCAGGTACCGACCACAAAACCATCCCGCATAATCGTGACCTCATCCGAGATCGTCAGAATTTCCTCCATCTTGTGCGAAATGTAGATAATGGACACCCCGCGACTGCGAAGTTGATTAATAATGGCGAAGAGCTGGTCCACTTCCTTGCCCGTTAGCGAGGACGTTGGCTCATCCATCACGATGACTTTGGATTGAAAAGAGACCGCTTTGGCGATTTCCATCGACTGTATTTTGGAAACGGATAACGTTCCCGCCTGAGCCTTCGGATCAATGTCCAGATTCAAGTCCTTGAACAGAGCCAGTGTATCGGCATACATTCGTTTCTCATCCACCAGCAGCCCCCTCATCGGAAAGCGCCCCAGCCAGATGTTTTCCATCACCGGACGGTGTGGCACCGGGTTCAGCTCCTGATGAATCATCGATATGCCATGCTGAAGCGCCGCTTTCGAACTCGGAATGTCCACCTCATTGCCGTCCATCCGAATCGTCCCTTCATCCGGGCGGTACATACCGAATAGGCATTTCATTAGCGTGGATTTGCCAGCTCCGTTCTCTCCCATCAGCGCATGAACCGTACCCGGCTTTACCTTCAATGTGACCTGACTTAGTGCCTGCACACCCGGAAATGCTTTGGATATTCCGTCCATCTCCAGCAGGTAAGGTGATTCCATCTTTCATCCTCCCCTTCCTTAAACCCGGCAAAAAAGGACGCCATCTCATGACGGACGTCCCTGTTTGCTGCTGTTATTGGGCGTCGGCAATGTTGTCTTTCGTAATTTTTTTGTAGGCAATCCAGACGTATTTTCCATCCGTAATGTCATAACCGGTGTTTTCCTTCGTTGGCGTCTCACCCTTCGCGAGTACGGAAGCCAGTGCAACCGTTGCTGCGCCCTGGTTCTTGGCATCATTCAACACCGTGCCCAACATCGTGCCGTCCTGAAGGGCCTGAATAGCTGGAGCAGTTGCATCCACGCCGACAACAGGCATCGTTTTGCCGTCTTTGAAGTATCCGGCTGCTTTCAACGCTTCAATGGCTCCGAGTGCCATGTCATCATTGTTAGCCAGTACCGCTTCAATCTTGTCTCCATGGGAGGCAAGGAACGCCTGCATTTTCTCCTGGCCTTTGACCCGATCCCACATCGCCGTGTCTTCCGCAAGCGCTTCCACTTCAATTCCGGCATCCTGGATGGCCTGAACGGAATATTTGGTCCGCAGCTCAGCATCCTGGTGGCCCGGCTCGCCTTTCAGCATGACGTATTGCAGTTTGCCGTCCCCATTTTTATCTGCTTCCGGGTGGGCCTTCCAGTAGTCCACAATGAGCTGACCGGAGATCGTGCCGGACTCTTCCGCCTTGGCTCCAACGTAATACACTTTATCCCACTTGTTCATGTCTTCGGCAACCGGCTCACGGTTCAGGAAGACGACCGGAATGCTTGCGGCCTTGGCTTTATCGATGATGACACCTGCTGCGGTCCGGTCAACCGGATTCACGGCCATTGCGTTGTATTTCTTGGATACAAACAGATCGACTTTCTCATTCTGGGTCGGCTGTGCGTTCTGGCTATCCACGATATCGAGTGTGGCTTTGCCTTCTGCTGCTGCGGTCATTGCATTCCGCACACCCGTCATGAACGTGTCATCGAATTTATAGATCGCCACGCCAATCTTCGGCGTTTCCGTTCCTGCCGCCGCCTGACCTCCTGTATCTGTTCCTGTGCTGCCGCCTGCGCTGTCTCCACCACTGCTGCACCCCGCCGCCGCAACCATACACGCTGTAAGCAACAATGTCATCCACGTTTTCTTCATATCCTAATGACCTCCCCCAAGTTCATTCGGCTTTACCGATGTCTTTATTATGAAAGGGTTTACAATAAATTCGAATACAAGATCTTCCTCTGTTTTATCGAAATCTTCCTCAATTGAACCTTCATTGTACAAAAGGGAACAACAGCTTCTGATTATCCATCCAGAACATATTGTCCGTACTGACCAATTTCGTTTCAAGCGTCACCCTCGCTTGCACCTGTTGATTGTTCAACCGTGCAACAGCCTGATTCACACCAAGATAACCTGCACTGAATCCGTTTTGCACGATCAAATGCTGAATTCTGCCTTCCTGTAACTGCTCTAACTGCTGCTGTTCACTGCCAAAACCCACAATCTTCACCTTGTTCCCATTGTTCTCTGACGTACGTCGGTTCAGTTCATCCGCTGCGCCCAGAGAAGCAGATTCCTGAAGTGCAATCAATCCGTCCACCTGCTGCTGGTCAAGCAGCTGCTTCGCCACCTGCCAGCAAGCATCCCGGGTGCTGCATACGGATTGGGCCTCCACATGAATGTCCGGGTATTGAGCCAGTGATTCCTCTACCCCTAGCTCCCGGTTAATCAGAACAGGATTTACAGGATCAGGACCAAGCAGGGCTATACGTCCTCGTCCTCCCAGAAGCACAGCCATGGCCTGACCCGCCTCCCGTCCAGCCTCAACGTTATCCATCGAGATAACACTTGTTATGCCTTTTACAGGAAATTCATCATTCAACAAAATCACGGGGATAACCACTCCGTTGGCATTTTGAGTCTGTGCTTTCTGGATGATGTCGCTGAGTGCCTTCTCACTCAAAGGATCGATTAACAGGGCCGATGCTCCCTGTTCCAGTGCCAGGGATACTGCATCCACCTGGGCTTGTTCACGCTCGCTTAGTGGATAAGTCCCATCTTGCAAGTGCTCTTGCTTGACCTTTCCCTGTCCTGCTGTGAAGTCGGGAATAGATGGCGCGTAAGTTAACCCCTCTGAGGGAAAAGCCTCCACCGTAATGAGCTCCGCTCCCGCTTCTTTCGCAGCCGCTTCGGCCCCAAGACGTATCGCTTCTGCGAGTTCTCCGGTTCCCGCTGGCGTAATCAGTGCAATACGCGGCGGCGATCCCGCCGGATCAGTGGACATACCACACGCCATACATAACAACAGGCAGCAAATCGCTGCTATCATGCCCGTATAACGAAGAGTAAGGATTCTCGGCCGTATGAATTCCACGTGAGTGCAGATTTTCATTTTCATAACCAGATGATGCGCAATCCATTCCGTTCTATTTCTATGGATCTTATTCGACCTGTTGGTTCGCTTGGTGAACATGCTGTTCCCTTTATTGTTCATCATGAGCATCGTCCTCCTCTCGTTCCGATTGGATCGGAATCCGAATCCAGACGGTTGTGCCTTCTTCCAGCTCACTCTCGAATTCAAGACCGTAAGCTTCGCCATAATAAAGCTGAATCCGATCATGTACATTGCGTACAGCAACACCTGATCCTGCACCACTTTTCACGATAGGACTGCCCATTAGAAGTTTTGACATCTGCTCTTCTGTCATGCCGACCCCATTATCCGTAATCCGAAATACCAGCTTGTCGTCCTCCCGGTATACACGAATCTCAATACATCCCTCGTCCATATGATATTCAATGCCATGCACGATCGCATTTTCAATGAGTGGCTGAAGCACCAGCTTAAGTGTCAGGCAGTCCAGCGTATCCTCATCCGCAGTCATGCTAAAATTGAATTTGCGCTTGAACCGCATCTGTTGAATCGTCAGGTAATGGTGTGCGTGCTCCAGTTCTTCCCTGACCGTAATAATCGTTTTGCCCTGACTGAGACTGATGCGAAACAATCGGGATAACGAAGTGATCATCGTAATGACTTCCTCATTCCGACTCATGCCCACCATGCGCACGACCGAATTCAACGTGTTGTACAGGAAATGCGGATTGATCTGAGCCTGCAAAGCCTCCAGTTCGAGCCGACGCTTCTGTTCCTGTTCATGAATGATTTCACTCATTAAAGTACGGATTTTATAGACCATCAGGTTAAAACGACGGGATAAACGTTCCACTTCCAGCGGCCCTTCGATGGGTAGCTCCACGTTAAAATCCCCTCGCTCCACAGCCTTCATCTTTCGCTCCATCCGCCGGATCGGACGTGTCAGACTGGAAGAGAGGAACAGCGAGACGAGGATAACCAGTACCAGCACAACCAGCAGCACCCGAATCAGATATCCATTGACCTCCTGACGAGTTGTCATAATCTCATCCAGATAGGCCACACCAACGATTTTCCATCCGATATTGGCGACAGACTTGACCGTATTCAACCTTTTCTGCCCGTCCGCCTCATCTTCATAACTGCCGGTTGCAACCAGTGCCTGTTCGATATTTTCGCTTTTGAGCCCCATGTACATTAATTGCTGCTGCGGATGGTAGACAATATTGCCTGCACTTTCGTCGATAATGTAGACGTATCCCCGCTGTCCCAGACTGACCCGGCGGCTCAGTTCGTCCATTTGTTTGAAGTTGATATCCACCAGCAGAATGACCTGCCGATCCTGACCATTTTGGCGTACGGTAATGCCTTTACTCATGGAAACGACCCATTTGTATGGGCCTGTGTACATGTTCTGAATATGAGGCAGCGAGAAACTAAGATGATCCGGCACTCGGAGCGCAGATTGAAACCACCCTTGCTGTGTCACATGGGCACTCGGCTTTAATTCGGCTGAAGGTCGGTTCTTGAGCAAATGCCCAGTTGAATCCAGCAAAGTAATAGAGATGATATCTTCGCGGCTGCTAAGCAGCGTGTCGAGCTGTTTGTCTACCTGATCTCCTTCCCACGTGCCGTCCCGCAGCATATGTTCTTCAATGGCTCGATACAGATGCGACATGCTGCGGACATAATCCTCCAGATTGTAACTGACCTGATCCACGATCTGTCTCGTCGTCAGCTCCGCACTTCGTTCCGCGGCCTGCGTGAATTTGTCATGAAGCAGCATCGCCATGATGGTCAGCACCAATACAATGAAGACAGAGAAGGACCACGTAATAATAAAGCGGATACTGCTGACTCTTGATGAACGCAGCCTGGACCGCAGCTTGAGCCAAAGGGATCTTATCCATCCGGCAAACGTTCTCATCGACTTGTGCCTTCACTAGCTGTTAGAGCAGTCTGTTTGCGATATTCTTTGGGCGAGACGCCGATATGTTTTTTGAAGCAAAAACTGAAATAATTCGGTTCCGCGAAGCCTACCTGCCCTGCAATCTCAAACGACTTCATCTCTGTGGATCGAAGTAATTCCTTCGCCGCCTCCATCCGGATCTGCATCAGATATTGCAGGAAGGTAAGCTGTACTTCTTTTTTGAAAATGCCACAAAAATAACCCGAGCTGATATGCAGATGCCCGCATACTTTCTGAATGGACAGATCCGGATCGGCGAAGTGTTCTTTGGTAAACGACAATGCCTGTTCCACAATATCCTTGTATACATGCTGCCTTCCGCTGGCAATGCGATGTTGTACGAGCAGACAAACCTCACGCACCTTACCTTGTGCCTCAGACAACCCAGGCAAACGGAACAAATCGGCATACAACTGGAACCCTGCTCCAAATATATCCTCCATGGCCTCGCCCGATGCCTGAGCTGCCTTCCAAACGTTTGTTAAAACTTCAATCAGATACAGTTGAATGTCACTTCGCCCATGCTCCACCGTAATTTCCCGGAAAATGATCTCCAGTGCATCCTCCAGCTCCGCCTGCGTGCCCGCTTTCAGACAACGTGTCAGCGTTTGCTGCTTCAACTCGTCAAAACGCAGTTTGCCCGCCGTCTGCCGCTCCACATCTGCAATATAGATAAGCGAATCAGTCCCCGGTACAAGCCGATAATCCAGAGCCAGTAGTGCATCCTCATAGGCATGCTTTACACCTGCCAATGTGTTCACGATCGAGCCCGATCCAACAGTAGCAGGAATACGCAGATAGTGATTGATGCTGCGCATTACATTTTCCAGCGCTTGCTGCTGTCGTTTCTCTCCATCTTCTCCACCCCACTGATCTACATAGAGCAGCACAATCGTCTCCTGATGCATAAAAGCATGTCCGGCCCCATGTTCCGTCCATACCTCTGCGGCAATGTTCAGCGCAGCGAACTGCTTTAGCTCCGCATCCGCGGATTGTTCTCCATCCATATGCAGAGTCAATACGGATACACCATAGCGTTCACCATGCAGATCCAGTCCGCATTGCTTTGCTTTGCCATGGATATATTCCGGTGATTTCTGCCGATGCAGCAAAGTTGCCATCAGGTCCGCCTGTAACAAGGGCAGGCTTGTATAATAATGGTCGCGCAGCTGCTGTACATCCTCTCGTTCGGCCACATCCGCCGCCATTTGCGCACGCAATCTTGTAAGCAGTTCTGTCAGATGTCCCGCCGAGAAAGGCTTCAGTAAATATTCATCCACACTCAGCGAGACCGCTTGCCGGGCGTAGTCGAATTCATCGTATCCGGTCAAAATCACCACTTTCACAAGCGGATTGCGTTCCCGCAACCTTCGAGCAAGTTCAAGTCCATCCATAAATGGCATGCTGATATCCGTTACCACAATATCCGGCTCCACTCGTTCGGCCATCTCCAGTGCTTCACGTCCATTCTCCGCCAGACCCACTATGCGCAGATCGAGTGCTTCCCAATCTACCTCTACAACCAACCCTTCGCGTACATCCTCTTCATCATCCACCAGCAATACCCGGTACACGTCAGATTCCTCCTTTTATTTAAGGGGCCATAAGCCCAAGCAATAATGTATATGTCGATATGATTCAAGGTTGCCATCATAATATACAATATAAATTTAATTATGTAATCGCTTACTTTTAAGATGATAAGATTGATATAATAGGCGCTCACAAACGTAATATATGGTAAATTATTGAAAGGGGTTAATTATGAAATAGGATAGGAGTCTATTAACTGATGAATTACTTGAAATCCGGAATTTTAACGACCGGCATTGCCGCAATATTAATTTGCAGTGGTTCAATTACAGAGATGATTCGAACCGATCGATCTGAAGCATCCACCGAGTCTTCACGCTGGGAGAACCAACCTCAAGAACTTCAGGAGAAGTTAACAAAATCATGGATCAGAGGAATAGAGGCGATACGTAACACGCTGAATGAGAATAGTGAGGAGAATATAACTGAATGGAAACTGTTTTACAGCTTGGAGGATTCATTAAACACCCTTCCCGATAAAGATCACTCTTCATTCATCGCTGCCTATTATAGTAACGAACGAAGAACCATGCTGGAAACCGGGGATATCATGCCTGCCTTGCTTTTACATCCTGATCATACAAAGGCAATACTTTTTTGGGAAAAGCATGATGGAACCTACGCCATTATTACATTAGAATCGCAAATCAATGCAAGCAACAAGCCTGAATGGGATGTAAGTCATTCTTGGATAACCAAACAGCCCTCATCCACTTGAAGTGGGTCAGGGCATCATTGATCCTCATTGATCTTATATCCGTTCGTAATCCTCATAAAGAGTTCTGCATGTAATTTAATGCGTTTCCGTTTCTCCATCCTCTTCTGCCGACAAAGATAAATTGGCATTTAACCCCTTCACATAAATCATCGTGGTATCCGGATTGATATGCCCCATCATTTCTGCCAAGCGATGCAGTGGTGTATGCTCGGCCATGGCGTATCCGAACCGATGACGTAGATCATGGGAACTTAGCCCTTCCAGACCGGCTGTAGTCATCACCCTTTTGATCAAATGGCGCAGCGCCCTCTCTGTTAAGCGATCACTGGTTTTCTCGGAAGGAAACAGGTAAGGACTATCTGGCGCGAGACCCTCCATGTACATCTTCAACAAAGAAATACATGTCATGTTCAGCGGAATTTTCCGTTGACCGTTTCGTTTATCAGCCCGCACGGTAAGTTGCCCGCTTCTTTTGCCCAATTCAATATCATCGGGAGCGAGATTGCATATCTCCATCGTTCGCATACCAGTATGAAACATGAGCGTAAGGATGGTCTGATCCCGAAGTGAGTTGCCATTCTCGACCGCAGATAGGAATGATTGTTCCTCCTCGGTGGTCATTCGGCGGGGGCTAACCTTGTCTTCCGGAATGAATTTCAGAGGTTTGGAAGGATCACTGTTAATTCTGGCTTCCGATGAAGCCCACTTGAAAAACCGCTTCAATGTAATTAGTCTGCGATTAATGGTAGACGGCTTCAATTGCATTACCTTTTGTGAATCTTCCCGATAACTGACCAAAGTCGAGGTATGTACGTCTTCGATTCGAAATGAAATCTCTTCACCCCGAGAATCGTTCCCCTTATACCATTCGGTAAAATGCTTCAAATCACTCGCATATTCTTTCAAGGTTTTGGGAGTCAATTCTCCCTCAATCGTAAGCATATGTATGAATTCCTGAACAACCATTTCCCCTTGTACCGAAGTACCAGAACCCTTATCCATTAGAAAAAACCTCCAAATCTTGACTTATATTAGCGGACATGGTATTATCATATTAATCGATACATTAGCGGACATCAAGTCTGTGGGTTTGAATATACCTGATTAGCGTTGATTTTTAAATTAGCCTTTTCAAAATGGTCGTTTAAAAACTTATTTTTTGGAGGAACTACATGCAAACAGGTACAGTGAAATGGTTTAACGCGGACAAAGGATTTGGCTTTATCGAAACTGAAGAAGGAACAGACGTATTCGTTCATTTCAGTGCAATTCAAGGCGACGGTTTCAAAACATTGGATGAAGGACAACGCGTCCAATTTGAAGTAACTCAAGGTAACCGTGGTCCACAGGCTGAGAACGTTACTAAAGTTTAATTATATTAAAGCTGCCTTGTACAAGGCAGCTTTTTGTTTTATTTCATCCAAAAACGAAAAGCGAGGTATGACAAATGGATAAAGAACAATTGATCACAGAAGTAGCCAAAAACGGCGGATTCTCCAAAAAGAACGCTGAAAAGGCCGTAACGGTTGTACTGGATTCGATTTTGGAAGCATTGAAAGAAGGCAAAGAGGTTCAACTGGTTGGATTCGGCAAATTCGAAGTGCGTAATCGCGAAGCACGTATGGGTAAAAGCCGTAGAACTGGTAAGGAAATTCAACTTCCAGCAGGTAAAGTTCCCGTATTTACAGCAGGATTAACCATGAAAGAAGCTTTAAACTAAACAGCAACAACAGGATTGGAAAAGAGGTTTTTATTCAAACACACAATGAACATTTTGATGTAAATTTCGTGTTTTCTACGGTTGATGATATCATTAACTTTTATTCCGGCAAGCAGACAAACCAGAATAACGCGGAAGATCACACCCATTCAACACCCCCATCAACAGAGTCTGCACAGACGCCACAACCACCCACTCGCTAAAACGAACCTTTCATCTTGGACAATAAGAAGCCCTGTTCCGCTCAACACGGTCCAGGGCTTAATTTGTGTATTTGTGTCAATCGAGCACCCAGGGAGAATGAATTTTGGGTACGTCATTGATTAATTGTTTAGTATAAGGATGCTCTGCATGGTGAATAACTTCCTCCGCTCTCCCCGCCTCCACCATTCGTCCATGCTCCATAATGCAAATCGTGTCGCTCACATAATACGCCAGACCCACGTCGTGCGTAATAAACACAATAGTCATGCGGTTCTCATCGCGCAGCTTGAGCAGCATATCCAGAATCGTTGAACGCGAGCACGCGTCCACCATGGACGTTGGTTCATCGGCGATCAACACCTTAGGATGCAGCATGAAAATGCGGGCAATCATGAGCCGTTGCATCTGTCCACCGGACAGTTCAAACGGATATTTGTTGTATAACTCCTCGAACTTCAGGTTGACGAAGGAACAAGCTTCCTTCATTTTGGCATATTCCTCGTCCTTGTTCAGCTTCAGTCCCTGAAGTTTGATACAGTCTACCAGCAGCTTTTCCACCCGGTGAAATACGTTGAACGAAGAGAACGGGTCCTGGAAAATGGCCTGGATATCCTTCCAATAGGCTTTACGCTCACGATACCGCTTCAGTTGTCTGGGCTTACCATCGTATTCGATCGCTCCACCCGTTTCCTTGAGCAAACCCATGATCATTTTCGCGAGTGTCGTCTTGCCGCTGCCGCTCTCTCCCACAATGGAGATAATCTCCCCTTCATGAAAATCAAAGCTCACATCGTCCACCGCTGCCTTTTTGCGATTGCCTGTACCGTACACCTTGGTCAGATGGCGGCCGCTGATCAGCACCTTTCCCATCGCCATACTACCTCACTCCTTTCGGGGAGCCTTGATCCGAACCCGTTACGCCCGGAAAGAATCATTTCATTGGTCTGCGATATCGTCTGTGTCAGCTCGAACATCTCGGACATCTTCTTTATTTAGGCCGCTTTCCTCCTGGTTTTGTTCACTCTCCTGGGACTCTTCGTTCACAGCCTCCTGCTCTACGTGACCGTCCTGCTCCTGCTCCCTGATCTGCTCCAGCATCTCGGGTGTCAGGAGACAGCGATATATGCGCCCATCGACATGAATGTTCTCAATTTTCCCCTGGCGGCACTCGTCGGTCACCAGTGTACATCGCTCTGCGAAGCGGCATCCTTCCGGCACATTCTTCAGATTTGGTGGTGCACCAGGAATGGCAGCTAGTTTGTGCTCCTTCATGCCCTCTTCCGGCACAATGATGGAACCCATCAGCTTGCGAGTGTACGGATGCAGCGGATTAAAAATCATCTGCTCTGCCGTGCCTCGTTCCACAATCTCTCCGGCATACATCACCATAATTTCATCCGTGACATGGTACAGCAGAGGCAGCTCATGCGTGATGAACACCAGTGATTTGATTACCTTGCGTTTCAACAAATCCTTCAACAGACGAATAACTGCCTTCTGAGAAGTTACGTCCAGAGCCGAAGTAGGTTCATCCGCAATAAGCACGTTAGGATTCAGAATCGTTGAGATGGCGATAACCGTTCGCTGCTTCATGCCGCCGGACAATTCATTTGGATACATATCCAGTACATCCGGCGACAAATTCAGTGATTGGAAGCGCTCCGTAGCCATCTTCCGCACATCCGACCGTTTCATCTCCGGACGATGCTCCTTCATAATATCTTCAATAAACCTGATTATACGCAGCGTTGGGTTCAGTGCATTCATAGCGGCCTGCGGAATATAAGCAATTTCCTTGCCCAGAACGCGCGAACGAAGCTGCTCTTTGTTCAGCTGCATAATATCGGTACCATTAATGCGGATCGAACCACTGCCATAATGAAGCGGCGGGAAATAAAAGCCCATCAGGCTGAGCGCCAGCGTCGATTTGCCACAGCCCGATTCACCTGCAATGCCCAGCGTCTGCCCCTCTTTCAGTCCGAACTCCACCCCGTCGACGGCAAAGACGTTCTCCTTGAGCCGGGTACGGTAATAGGTTTTGAGACCGCTGACCTGAAGTATAGGTTGGTTCATGGTCTTAGCTCCTTATTTTCGGATTGAAAATTTCGTCCATGCCCGTATTCATCAGATAAAGCGAGAAGGTAATGACCGCAATCGCCAGCGCCGCAGGAATGAAAGCCCACCACGCCCCTGCTACTGGCGCTTCAAACACAAGTGCCCAGTTCATCAGAATGCCGAGCGAGATCGTATTATACGGCCCCAGGCCCAGCATGGAGATGGAAGCTTCGGACAGAATGCCCGATGCCGTCTGGAGCACAAATGCCATCACCACATAAGACGCGATATACGGCAAAATCTCATGGATAATGATACGCGGCGTACTGTGTCCCGAAATTTTCGCAATATGCACATGATCCCGGCTGCGCAGAGATGTCGTCTGGGCTCGCACAGCCCGGGCCGTCCAGGGCCAGCTGGTTATCCCGATAATGATCGCCGTCACCAGGGAACTGCGTGAATCAATGCTGACGGAGATCAAGATCAGAATAATGAATGAAGGAATAACGATAAAAATATTGGTAATTGCCGTCAGAAAGTTATCCAGCATTCCCCCGATATATCCAGACACCAGACCCATAACCAGACCAATAACGGTCGCAAACACACCTGCAATCAGCCCCACACGTATGGATGTCTGGATGCCATACATCAATTCAAGGAAAATGTCCCGTCCAAAATTGTCCGATCCTAGCAGCAGGCCATCACCAGGTGGCTGGAACGCCATCGCAATCATCTCGAGCGGATCACTGCGATTGATGAGCGGATAGATCGTAACCAAGAGCAGCATGCCGACAAAAGTCACCGCACCGATCATGAATTTGGGTGACTTCAGCAAAATAGAGATCGAATGCTTCATATCACTGTTCCTCCATTTGAGCGGCCTTGATGCGCGGGTCAATGAAGCCGTAGATGACATCAATGGTAAAGTTCGCAAGCAATACAGCAATAGCAATCAGCAGCGTACACCCTGAGATTAGTGGATAATCCAGCTGCCTTATGGCCGTGAACAACCATGTGCCAATGCCCGGATAACTGAAGACAATCTCACAGATAAGTGATCCGCCGACCATCGTACCGATGGAGAGCGCAAGTCCCGTAATTTGCGGCAGCATGGCGTTGCGGAACACATAACGCGCAATTCGGCCGTCGCGAATACCCAGCAGTTTGCTGTATAACACATAGTCTGAATTCAGCTCATAGATGGACATCTCCCGCATGCCAATGGCCTGACCACCAATGGTCACAAGCACAATGGAGAGAAACGGTAAGGTATGGTGGCGAACAACGGACATGATGAAGTCGAAGCTCAGCTGCGGCACCATCTGGAAGTCATATCCGCCTGATAAAGGGAACCATTTCAGTGATAACGCAAAGACATACAGCATAATAATAGCCAGAGTAAAAAAAGGAATGGAATTGATAAACAATGCTACCGGAAACAGCACTTTATCAAAAACACCCTTCCGGTACGCTGCAATCGCACCGAGCAAATTACCAATGATCCAGCCGACCAGGATGGCCGGAAGTTGAAGCCCCACCGTCCAAGGGACGGCGGAGGCCAGAATGTCCGTCACAGGTTTCGGATACAGTCCAAAGGACGTGCCCAGATTACCTGTGAACAGATTTTTTAAATAAATGCCGAATTGGGTCCATAGCGGCTGATCAATGCCGAATTCCACCGTAAATGTCTCATACACCCGCTTGATGGAATCCGAGTCGGTCATCCCTGACGTCATTTTGGAAGCAATCATGCTCACCGGGTTACCTTCTATCAGTCTTGGCAAAATAAAATTCAGTCCGATGGCGATGACCAGGGTCAGGCCGTACCAGAATACTTTTTTGGCGACATATCTGGAATAGGCATTCATAGGATTTAGCACCCCCGAGTTTAGCGGATAAGGGCCTTATGTCTGAAGTGACGGTTCACTTCATCGCGTCCTGATTCAATATGAGTTCCTTAATTGTGAATCTGATACAATGCCTTAATACCTGCACCGTCCATCGAGATTTGCGGCGGAATGTTGGTGCCATCTCCTTCGGTCGGGAAACCTTTCCAGACTGATTCGTTCACGGTGTCAAATACCCATGGTCTGTACATCAGCGGAATGGAAGGGATATCTTTCAGCCAGATGGTATTCAGTTCGGTATACAGTGACTTCAGCTTCGCCTCGTCAGACACAGATGGAATCTCTTCAATAATGGCGTCTGCGCGGTCATTCTGGTAACGTCCCCAGTTCCAGAATGCCATCTCACCCATTGGGGCAACCCCTTTGGAGTACATGATCGTCATCGCACGGTTCCATGGCTGGCTTGGGCTGACCCCGCCTGCAGGTGTGTTCATGATGATGTCGAATTTGCCGGTTTGCAGATCATTGGTCCATACCGGGGATTCCGGGAATTTGGTGCGAATTTCAATTCCTATGGCCTTGGCGCTCTGCGCTACGATCTCCAGGGCAGCGTTCCAGTCAGACCAGCCGTAAGGACATTCAACCTCGAAAGGTCCAAGGCGTGTGCCGTTAAGAACACGGATGCCGTCTTTGCCTTTCGTCGCTCCAATCTTGTCGAGCAGCGCATTGGCTCCTTCAATATCCATCGTCCATTGCAACGACTTGATGGCATCCTGGTCAATATATTTGGACTCGGCGTCTGAGTTCAAGGTCAGAGAAGGCTGCATTGGTGCGGAATATCCGCTCATGGCCAGCTCCGAGATTTTGTCATAGTTAATGCTCATGGCTATTGCACGGCGAACGTCAGCATTATCCAGTCCGGCTTTGGACAGATTGAAGAAAATGCTTGGCATGGAACCGGGTAGATAATACGGTGCATCCTTCAGATACGTTTTGACAGCAGCCCCGCCTTCCCACATCTTCCACACTTGAGGGATAAACTGCTGGGAGACGTCCACTTGCCCACTTTTGAACGCCAGATCACCTGCGGCATTATCCTTGTAGATCACGTGAGTGATGTACTTCGGTGCAGGCAGCTTGCCGAACAATTTCTGTCCCCAGTAGTTGTCGTCACGGACAATCGTAATTTTCTGGTCGTTGTAAAAGTGAAGCTTATAGGCTCCGGTTCCCACCGGATTATCATTAACCTCTTTGCGAATCGCGGTCAGATCATTATTGTTCTTCTTCTCGATCTCTTCCCAGATATGCTTCGGCAGCATCGGGATCAGTTCAATGCTGTCCAGTACGGTCAGCTTGTTAGGGTTATCGGGGTTCAGCTTAATTTCCACAGCTTGCTCTCCATCCGCTTTCACTTCACTGATGTAGGTCCAGAAGCTGCTCCAGTTGATATCGTATTTTTTGCCCAGTTCATAGGTATATACAACATCATCTGCCGTAAAAGCCGTTCCGTCGCTCCACTTCGCATCCGCATTCAGCTCGATACGCAGAGTGGTTTCATCTGTCCATTCATACGACTTGCCCAAGAGCGGTTCAAGACCGCCGTCCAGCTGGTTCACCATGAACAACGTCTCGTACACCAGTTCCCTGGAGTTGCCGTAATTCACTGGAAATGCGGGATTTCCGCTCAACAGATTGAAGTTGGTTGGTGGCCCCCATTGCAGCCCGTTGATATACAAGGTCTCATTACGTGGTGTTTCCTTGTTGGTCTGTGGTGCAGGTTCGTTCTGGGTTGTCGTGGTCGGTGTATCCACCGTCCCTTGCGGTTCACTTACTGATGGTGGCTGAACACTTTGGCAACCGGCAAACAATGTGACCGACATGAACAGAGCGACGAGCGGTATGCCAGCTCTTTTAAATCGCATTCTGAACCCCTCCGTGAATTCATATTAATGTTATTGGAAGCGCTTACTTAAAGTTATTCTATGACTTATCTCACACCAAACATTCCATCTCTTTTCTCAATTTTGAGACATTATTTATACGGACACACGAAATAACCAACTCCGCAAGAAGCAGCTGGTTATTTGCTGAATTATGATTGATTATTACTCCCCATTAGATCAAGAACGGTTTACTTGACGAATCCATTACGAATGGCAAAGACGACCGCCTGTGTGCGGTCTTCCACCTGAATTTTTTGCAAAATACGATGCACATGCGTCTTGACTGTACTCTCTCCGATAAAAAGCTTGCGAGCAATCTCCTCATTCCGTAATCCATAGGCCATCTGCTGCAAAACCTCCAATTCCCGTCCGGTAAACGGTTCCGGCAATGGTTCGCATGCTACTGTATCCTTCACTGAATCCGAATGACTCGGGGTTGAACGAATGGCGAGACCGATCACTTTGGCTGCCACCGCCGTGCGGTAGATCGCCTCCCCCCGGTATGCAGCACGAACCGCATCAACGAGTTCGTCCGGCGCCGCATCCTTGAGCAGATAACCGACAGCTCCGGCACGTATTCCTTTGTACACATAATCCTCATGATCGAATGTGGTCAGGATCACCACTTTGCAGTCAGGCAGTATCTTCATTAGCTCCGCTGTTGCTTCCAATCCGTCTCCTGCTTCCATCTGTACATCCATTAATACGACATGTGGACGAACCTCTGCTGCCAGACGAATGGCCTCATGTCCCCCACCCGCTTCCCCTACCACTTCCATATCCTGCTGTGCATTAATAATAAAACGTAAACCATGCCGGACCAGATGCTGGTCATCTACGAGGAGTACACGTATTTCCTTTATATCCTGCTCCATTACTGTTCATCACCTCCCATAATCTCCTTCACATCTTGAGGAATGGTAAGGGTTAACCTCATTCCATGTGGATCAACTGCATCAATCGATAAGGAACCGCCTGCCCTTTCACATCTTGCTCTCATACTTGATAGTCCGAAACCGGGAGAGATCGGATTTTCTTTGCGATACATTCCGTTATCCTCCACAATCATATGCAGCTGCTGCTCCTTCTCCAGGATGTTCACCTTCACTTGCGAAGCCTGGGCATGACGAATAATATTCGTTAACGCCTCCTGAAGTACACGATACAATAATTCGGACGTTTCTGGCGTCCAATGACTCGTCTGCTCTTGGGGAGTGAGTTTGATCGTAAAACCTGCCATCTCCCGTATCTCATTCACCAGACTCGTCAAGGCGACCAGCCCGAGGCCTGCTTCATTGCTGCCCATCTGATGAGCAACGGTCCGAACCTCCTGGAGACATTGTCTGACTACTTCAAGCACCGTCCCCATCGCTTTGTCCGCTTCTGCTGCGTCCATCTTCATCATATACGGCAATGCCTGAAGCTGAACAATAATGGAGGTCAATCGGTTGCCAACACTGTCGTGCAAATCCATCGAGATCCGGCTTCGTTCTTCAAGTACGGCATACTGCATCAATCGGACGGTAGCCTGCTCCAACTCCTGATGTGTATCCTGAAGCTCCTGATGGGCATGTGTCAGTTCAGCGTGCATCTTCTCCAATTCCTCATAATGTCTTTTGCTGGCCTGTCTGCTTTCCCGTCTGATTCTCGCAGCCCAGCATAGAATATAGGTTCCAGCGTGAGCCATCGAATACACCAGAATCTGATTGGGTTCGTATTGATCCACATAGAGCAGCCCCGCATTCCCGATGATGATAATGATGCCAAGCAACGAAGAACGATGGATGGGCAATTTCAGCGCAGTATATCCGATGAGATAAAAGGTTAATTCAAAGATACGATACTCGGCCTGGAAGAACTGGGCATAGAGCAGCGTCACCATCCAAATCGCCAATATCCCTAACGTTCGCATCCGCTCATTTCGAAGTGACTGCGGAACCCAAACCAACATAAGGTAGGGCAGCCTTACGATCAGTCCTACACTCAACTCGACCCACGCCAATTCTTTGAAGGGCTCGATCAGACTGTAAAGCAGCAGCACCGTTAAAATAATATCTGCTATATGATCCAGTACCACCTTTTGAATCTGCATCCATTTCGAATCGTTCTGCATAGCTTTCCTTTCTAATCCTAAAGTTTGAAACGATTATACACCTCTGCCTTGAAAACGCTGGATTTTGGCATACAGAAAATAGCGCCGGGCAACGATGCTTCCCAGAGGCAGAAACAACAAAGCACTGCTCAGTGAAACCACCGTATGATGCACATCCCATTGGCTGGCGAGCTGTCTCAGCACCATAACCACGATCAGGAGCAAGCTGCTCGCCAGCGATCCCCTGGACATCAATTTACCTGTAGTTGGATGGACTCGAAGCTGCTCCAGATGTACCCGCCACGCACCAATCCCGCAACCGATGAGGAGAAAAACAATATATAATAGGATGTTACCCACTGTTAATGGTGTATTTACTACGCTCGACAGCACCCAATATGCAATGATCGCTGGAAAGACCCATAAACGGGATGTCTTCACTTCCTTCTCCCTTAAAGATAACAATAGAACAATGACGGCTATTATCACAAGATTCATCATGTTTGTTTCCTCACCTTCTTCACGTGTTCTCTGATCTACAATCAGTGTAGCCGAATTCAGCGGGAGTTAAGTCCACCTGCGGATGGATTGGCTCTCTTAATCTCTTCCATCCAGAAGATTAGTGTGGATATGCAAGGTTGCCTGAAATGTGATGTAGATGAGCATTTGTAGTCCAAAATAAAAAACTGGCTCCGTAAGGAACCAGCCATAGTCTCGTTTTTGCACATTAATTCTCGTACACCAATCTACTTGCTCTTCAAAAGCTCACGCAATGTCTGCCGATCATATGTAGAGACCAGTCGTTCCAAATGTGTGTCCAACCACGCCTCATCCTGATCCCACCATTTCAGTTCCAGCAGTAAAGCAATGATTTCATCGTCGAAGCGCTTTTTGATTGGCTTGACCGGGTTGCCACCCACAATGGTATATGGCTCGATGTCCTTGGTGACTGTCGCATTGGAAGCAACGATGGCACCGTCTCCAATCGTGACACCCGGCATGATGGTTACATTTTGACCAATCCAGACGTCATTCCCCAATACAGTGTCTCCCTTAAAAGGCAGCTGATCCAGCGTAGGGGTCACTCTCTCCCAACCACCACCAAAAATATTGAAGGGATAGGTCGTCATGCCCTCCATCCGATGATTAGCACCATTCATAATGAATGTCACGCCTTCGGCAATTGCACAAAACTTACCGATCACCAGACGATCACCCAGGAAATCATAATGATGCTGAATGCGGTCATAAAATTGCTCGGGTGGACGACTGTTGTCACTATAATACGTATAATCACCGATCAACACATTAGAGCGCGGCGGCAAATTTTGAATGTAACAAACGGTACGAATATTGTCGTTAGGGAAAAGTTTTGTTTTATCGGGAGCCATATATATTCCCTCCTTTTCCACCATTGTAACAGATATTAGATTTTAAACGGACGGAGTTCTATCTATCACTCTTTCCGTTGGTTACTCGTTTCTTTGTACACAAAGTAATCGAAATCAGCGTGTTTACGGGTCCCGCCAAGATCCTGCACACAGAGACCGATATAGGTACCGGTAAACCGGATATATTCCGGAGATTCATCAGACAGATGTGTGATATCAAGCCACCCGCTTACCCGACACCAGGATGGATCATCATCTAACGCATAGTAAAAGCAGGCACGATCGTGATTGACCACAACCTTTAAGCGGATTTTTTTCACTGATTCTAACGGAATATCCTCCAGCAGCAGTTCGTCGTATATCCCGTACCTGGACTGAATAATGCCCAAGCACAATCCCTTCTCTTCATGACAAGTAACCCGTAAATAAAGATAGTCTTTGGTATCGTAGTACAGAATCAGTCCTGCCATTTGCTGTGGATGGTCCGGCTCAAATTCCAGACAAGTTTCGGCTTCACACTCAAACGCCTGCAATCTTCGGGCGACCATGCTCTGCCTGTGCGTCGAACTCATAGACTCCATTCCGCGCAAGCGCAAGTAACCGGGACGTTCTGTCAGGCTGAGCCAAGTCGGATCGGGTGGTATACGAAGTGTATTCCAATCGTTCTGAAGCTCGAATTGATCAAAGTGGTCCATTTCTGCTGCTGGTTCAAATGGATGTGCCGTGATCTTCGGTGCAGGCACCTGAACCTCTGGATAACGATCTCCACTCGCAAGCCTCAGCCAGCCGTCCTCGCTCCAAGTGCACTGCTGAAGCGCGGTCTCCCGTCCAAGTATGCAATATTTTTGATTGATGGGCCGCCCGACCAGATGAGCCATGTACCACTCGCCGGTGTGCGTTTCGACGAGACTGCCGTGACCGGCCTTTTGCAGATCTAAATCCGGCCTGCCGTATGAAGTGAGGATCGGACTGGCAGGATCGACCTCATAAGGGCCTTGTAACGTACGGGAACGTGATACCGTAACCGCATGCTCATAACCGGTTCCCCCTTCAGCCGTTATTAAATAATAATAGTCCTTGTGCTTATACAGATGCGGCGCTTCCGTCAGTCCTAGTTCCGTTCCTTTAAATATGTTAACTGCAGGCCCGACCAACTGTTGTTCTTGGATGGAATATTCCTGAAGAACGATGCCTGAAAACCGGTTTTTACCCTTACGATGATCCCAAATCATATTGACCAACCACTTCCGTCCATCTTCATCATGAAATAAGGAAGGATCAAAACCGCTGCTGTTCAGATACACCGGTTCGGACCAGGGCCCTTCAATATCTGTTGCTGTCACAAGGTAATTGTGGGTATCTTTAAAAGCGCCTACCCGGCTTTTGACATCTGTGTAGATTAGGTAAAATAAACCGTTGTCATAGCTAAGGCAGGGTGCCCATACACCGCCGGAGTTAATGTTGCCCTCCATGTTCAATTGCGTTACACGGGTCAGCGGAGAAGCGATCGGCCGCCAATGAACCAGATCCCGGGAATGGTGAATCCGAACACCAGGGAACCATTCAAAGGTGGAGGTGGCGATATAATAATCTTTCCCCGCCCTGCATATAGACGGATCGGGATGAAAACCGCGAAGAATGGGGTTCGTGATCATATTCATGTAAGAAACCTCCGGTATGAAAGTAATGATAGGTAATCAACAAAGGTTGATTTCAATACCAGCCTAACGCTTTTTTACCAGCTTCCAAGGCGGTTATGATCCGCTCTACATCGTACACATTTCCTCTCCATGTCCCACCGCTGACGGATTGCAGCGCAGCCCACAGCCGGGTATCATCCGGCAGAGCTTCATCAGGTCGCATATCCGGATGGAAAGACCTTTGTGCCAGAGTAAGAGCACCTTCTTCCGGTGAAACCTCCGTCTCTCCTTCTCCGACAAAGTTAATGCTGCCCTCCAGTGTATTGCGATCCACGACGATGTCAATTAAGTCTCCGTTCCGTAGCTTGCCAATCGGTCCGCCTGCCAGTCCTTCGGGTCCAACATGGCCAATACACGCTCCGGTGGAAACACCAGAAAACCGGGCATCGGTAATGAGGGACACGTATTTACCAAAAGACAAATGCTTGAGCGCAGACGTCAGCTGGTACGTCTCTTCCATGCCGGTCCCCGTTGGACCTCGTCCGAGAAGCACAACAACGTCGCCAGCCAGAATACCGCCAGTCTTAATCGCATGGATCGCCTCACGCTCGGTGGTAAACACCTTGGCTCTGCCACGATGACGATATACGCCATGCTCATCCAGCACAGCAGGGTCAATAGATGTGGATTTGATCACAGAACCTTCAGGAGCGATATTCCCGGTTGGAAATGTCACGGTCGAAGAAATTCCAAGACGCTGCGAGTGTTCCATACTCATGATGACACTGTCCGGATCAATGCCATCCTGCTCTTTCAATTGCTTCCGCATGAGATGACGGCGTTCTGACGATTCCCACCAATCAAGCACTTGACCCAATGACGTACCTGTAACTGTCGGTACAGACTCATCCAGCAGGCCGAGCTGTCTGAGGTGGAGCATGACCTCCGGTACGCCTCCTGCCTGAAAAACCCGGATGGTCGGGTAGAAGATCGGTCCGTTCGGCAGGGCACTAACCAGTCTCGGAACATTTTTGTTGACCTGTATCCAGTCCTGTACCGCAGGCACGGTTAAACCAGCCGCATGAGCAATAGCCGGTATGTGAAGAAGCAGATTGGTTGAACCGCCAAACGCAGCATGAACGGTCATGGCATTGCGAATCGACGCTTCTGTGACAATGTCCGCCATCTTCATCCCCTGGGATTCCATGTGGATCAGTGCGCGTGCGGATTGGCGCGCCATTTCGATCCAGATGGGCTGCCCGGAAGGTGCAAGCGCGGCATGCGGCACCGTCATGCCCATGGCCTCAGCTACGACCTGGGCTGTTGCCGCAGTACCTAGAAACTGACAGCCTCCTCCAGGTGTAGCGCAAGCCCGACATCCTAAATCCGATGCCATTTCCAGAGAAATTTCCCCGTTGACGTATCGTGCGCCGATGGTCTGAATTTTACCCGCGTCCTCTCCATCTATAGGCGGAAGTGTGACGCCACCGGGAACGATTACGCCAGGCAATTGCGGCATACCGGCAAGCGCGAGCATCATCGCTGGCAGACCTTTGTCACACGTTGCGACACCAAGCACGCCTTTACGCGTCGGCAGGGAGCGAATCAGTCGGCGAAACACCATAGCGGCATCGTTACGGTAGGGAAGCGAGTCAAACATTCCGGTCGTTCCCTGTGATCTACCGTCACACGGATCGCTGACATATCCGGCAAACGGGATTCCTCCCCGGCTTGACAGCTCTTCTGCAGCAGCCTTCATCAGCAGGCCGACCTCCCAGTGGCCCGTATGGTAACCAAGTGCTGCCGGGCTGCCGTCCTCATTGCGTATGCCGCCTTGTGTACTTAAGATCAGAAACTGTTTACCGTTCAATTCCCCGGGTTTCCAGCCCATTCCAACATTTTGAGACATGCCGAACAAGTCGCCGCTTGGAGCATTTCGCAGCAAATCATCCGTTAAAGGAAGACTTCCGGCAGCCCCTGGAGCATGTGCTATGATATCGAAGCAGTTGGATGCCGTCTCCCCCATAATCGACGTAATCTGTTCGTACATGGTAGCCTCCCAATGTTTATGACTTCACGAAGACGGTTTTGATGGCGGTGAAAAACTCGATAGCCGCTTGGCCCTGTTCCCTGGAATGCGAGCTAGACATCTTCATTCCACCGAACGGAGCCTGCAGCTCTACGCCAGCCGTTTCCGCATTGATTCTGACCAATCCTGCATCCATATCCCGGATGAAAGACAGCATAGCTCCAACATTTTGAGTATAAATGGAAGCACTTAAACCATAATCGGTGTCATTAGCCACCTCTATAGCTTCTTCCAGGGAATCCACTGGCATTAAAGCAAGTACCGGGCCGAAGATTTCTTCCCGGGCGATGGACATGTGCGATTCGACACCTTCAAATACGGTCGGCTGGACATAAAATCCCTCTGCAAGCCCCGGGTCGTCCGGTCTTTTTCCACCTGCCAGCAGAACAGCACCTTCGTCCTGTCCTTTTTGAATATAGCTCAGCACGGTGTTGAGCTGTCCTTCGTTTGCACATGGACCCATCCAGCTGCCGGAAGCCATGCCATCACCCAGTCGGATTTCCTGAATTTGCGAGAGGAGCTTTTCTTTAAAGGCGTCATATATTTTTCGTTCAATAATGACCTTGCTGGTGGCCGTGCATTTTTGACCAGTCGATTTCAAGCCACCGCTGATGGTGGCCTCAACAGCCAAATCCAGATCAGCGTCTGCCGCGATGATAATCGGGTTCTTCCCACCCATTTCAAGTTGATACTTGGCCCCTCGTGCCAGTGCTGCTGCGCCGACGCGCTTTCCCACTTCATTGGAACCCGTGAATGTAATTCCGCCCACATCCGGATGCTCTGCAAGCGCATTTCCGATCACCGAGCCTCTGCCACATACCAGATTAAGAACGCCTGCCGGAATACCCGCCTCTTCAAAACATTCCATTATTTTAGCCGCAGTAACTGCCGTTTCCTGTGCCGGTTTTAACACAACGGTATTGCCGTAAATCAAGGCCGGAGCCGTCTTCCAAATCGGAATCGCTACAGGAAAATTCCACGGAGCAATAACGCCCACAACACCAAGCGGGACGCGGGTCGTAAACATCAGCGCTTCGCTGTCCGTCGAAGGAATAACATCGCCTGTTTTGCGCATGCCTTCTCCTGCGTAATACCTTAAGATCGCGACACCGCGCATCGTCTCTCCTTTGGCTTCAGGAAGGGTTTTGCCCATTTCCCTGGTCATCGCTTCCGCAACCTCATCGGCCCGGCGTTCCAGGACGTTTGCGGCCTGAAATAGATAGTTACCACGCTCCGCACCGGTTAACCTCCGCCAATCCTTGGCTGCTGCCTTCGCCGCTGCAACAGCCTGGTTCAGATCCTCTACGCCGGAAGTGGGGACGTAGCCGACTACCTCCTTCCGATTCGCCGGATTGATACTCGGTTCGGTCTCACCGGTTGTGGCCTTCACCCATTCTCCGTTAATGTAATTGCTGTATGTCTGCTCTACCTGAAATGTGGTCATCGCATTCATCCTCCTTATAAACTAGTTTGAAATGACTGGATTGATGAGTGTCCCGATATCGCTAATAGATATTTCAATACGGTCCCCAGGTTCAAGTGTAAAATCATTGGGTGGTACGATGCTTGTGCCTGTCAAAAGCACCGTACCGTCAAACAAATCGTTATCCCTAGCCAGAAAGGAAACCAGCTCATCCAGCTTTCGGTTTAATTCACTCGTGCTCGCCTCACTCTTGACAACCACTTCCCCTTCGCGATAGATCTGGCAGACGATGCTGAACGCATACGGATTCTGCACCGTTTCCGCTAGTCGAATGGCCGGACCTATGGAGCAGGAATTGCGCCACATTTTTGCTTGTGGCAGATACAGCGGGTTTTCCCCTTCGATATCACGGCAGCTCATGTCATTGCCAACGATGTATCCCACAATGCTGCCATCCGCGGCAAGCACCAATCCAAGCTCAGGCTCCGGGATCTGCCAATTGGAATCGCTGCGAAGCGTGACTGCCTCATGCGGTCCAACGGTGCGGGCAGCTGTGGATTTAAAAAAGATCTCCGGTCTTTCTGCATCATAAACCTTATCGTAAAAGGTCTTGGCATCCAGCTTCCCATCCGTCGCTTCATAATTTCGCGCTTCCCGGCTCCGCTGATAAGTCACACCCGCCGCCCATACTTCCGGAGCTTCCAATGGAGTGATTAAATGCAGGGAAGTCCAATCGTCAGTTAACTTGTTCAACGGTTTAAAAGCGCTTTCAACAAGTTGGACTGGAGAAATTCCCTGCTTTCTTGCTTGATAGATCAAAGTCATAAAATCTGCTTGTGGCAAACGATACGCTTTTTCATCATCCGTAACGGCTGCCAGCCACTTCTGTTGTCCATCCAGAAATCGAATAATTCTCATTCAAGCTTGCCCCCATTCTCCCCCATCGGGTTGATAATACTACCATAGCACCAGCTATGGTTCATGACGATGCTCTAATCACTCCGACGATTTACCCTTTTCACGCATTCTTTTTCTGTTAAGATGGATCTATATCAGTTGAACTAAAGATGATTTACACGGACACTCCGATGACAGAATAACCTTCCAATCACTGTTATCCCCAGATTTTTTTGATTCCCTCTTCACAAGGGAAAATCCGGTGATAAAGGCGACCGCTTCGCTTTTTCAGGTTTTTTCTGTCCTCTCCGTTTCTGTGTAAATAGTTAGTTCAATTGATATAGACGAAACGGTAAGGTGTTGGAATATAGAACATTACGAGGGGGTTGGGTTGCTGTGACCAAGCTTTCAGAAGCCGTGTATTTAGGTCGTCTGCCCGATGTTCGCATGTCTTTTCAATTATTGGGGCTGCATGCACGAAAAGTAGATTCCAACTGGACTTATCCGTCCCATGAGCATTCGATGTATGAAGTCCACTGGATGATGGATGGCCAGATGAACATGGTCGTTAACGGGCAGTCATACAGCCAGTCTGTTGGCGACCTTCTGTTTATCCGTCCTGGTATGACCCATTCCTGCACCGGTGCCGGACCGCAGGGGTTCACTTATTTTTCCGTACATTTCAGCATACACGATACTTCTTTTTGCAGAGAACTCAACCGCTATAAAGACATCTATTATCCGGCAGATTCCGATCTGGCTATTGGTCTGTCCTCTTCCCTGTCTACACTCTATGATCTGGCCACAGAGCATTTGTTGAGCTCGCTGTCTTCCTCCAAACAAATGAAGGTTCATGCCGCCGTATTTGAACTGCTTGGCTCCCTGGTCGGCCAGTTATCTCAAAAAGCATCTGTTACTTTATCCCGAAAAGAAACCATCGCCCATCAAATTGCCGAGCACATTGAGGATTCCGTAAGATATATCCATCTTCATGGGGAAATTCAGGAGAGCGAGCGAACCTGGATTCAAGACATCGCCAAGTCACTGAACATTAGCCCATCGCAGGTCAATCGCATCTTTCGGCAGATCTACGGCATTGCCCCGCGCAAATTTTTATCCGAAACCCTGTTGAACGAAGCCCAGCGGCTGTTAAAGCAAACAGACCTGAACATTGACCATATTGCGATGATGCTGGGGTATAAAACCAATGCGCATTTCAGCCGTCAGTTCAAGCGGTGGACAGGCATCGCGCCAAGTGAATTTCGCAGCCATTCCCAGCAGGCAACGGCAGCCGATCATCCTGATGATTGACTTTTTAGTGTTCACATGAAATAAGCAGCTGCTGAATGATCAGCAGCTGCTCTGTCTTTACACACGTCGAATCTGTTCAGCCGGTTTATTCTAATGTAAAGGAGGCCAAACTCGCGCCTCCGGCTCCCCTGTAAGTAAAATACAAAGCCTGTCTACCGTCCGGAACGGTAATCTCGGCTGTGTATTTTTTCCAATCATTTGTAAAATGTACCGGAATCACTCCCAGAACAGGACCATCCCATGCCGTTTTGACCTCGAAGATTCCATTACAGTATCCGCGCACCTTGAGCGTGACCTGGCGGATTCCGTTACAATCGAAATATTTAAACCCTGCCGTTGCGGAATCAACCATATTGGCAATATATCCGGTCTCTTCATCGCCGTCTCTTCCATCCTGAGTAATCTTCGGAAAGCGGCTGTCCAGCCACGCTCCCTGTCCGAAGCCACCTGTATACAGTTGATCATCTTTCGTAAAAAGATTGCAAGCCAGGTAGGCCGAGTACTCCCCTTTTCCTTCAAGAGGTCCCCCATTCAAGCCGAGGGAAGTCATTTCCACTTGAGGAATGCTTCCGTCCTCCTCAAAAGAGATCTTTTCAACGCAGCCCTGACGGTTAAATGCGTCCCCATTGGTGTGGCGGTGATAGAAAATGTACCAGTCCCCGTTTATCTCCACAACGCTGCCATGGTTATTCCCGCCATAATACATCGGCTTGTCAGCTGGTTTATAGGCGTCGATATGAAGATCGCAGTTGCTTACGATAACGCCCTGATATTCAAACCCTTTGTTTGGAAATGTACTGGTAGCATAGCATAATTCATGCATGACGATAGAGGAATAAACCAAGTAGTAGATGTCCCCTCTCTTCCGGATGGAAGGTGCTTCAAAAAATTCATGTCCTTCAAATCCGCTGCCCTTGCTGTATGGTTGGCTAGGAGCTACGAATGCGGGTTCATCCACAATCGTCAGCATGTCCGGACCAAGCACCGTCACCATCGCGCCATGTCTCGATTGATCCCCGGGCGCACAGAAGCCGGTATACAGGTATGTATGCTCCCCTTCAGTCAACACGCCGGGATCGAATTGTGGCTCGTCCCCGTCTCTTTCTCCCAGTCGAGTGCCATCGGCATATTTCACGTAACCGTAGAATTCATATTGGCCGGCAGGTGTATCGCATACAGCCACAGAAACAACCGGCACTTTATCCAGCACATAATACAGATAATACCGTCCATCAGGACCTACCGTAACATCTGGCGCATAGAGGCACATACTGGCATCCGGATTCAGCGGATCATCTGTTTTTCGGTAGATCACACCTTCATTTCGCCAATTCCCCAGGTCATTCACTGGGGCCGACCAGCATACATAGTCATTCAAGCAAAAGACATGTCCGTTAAATCGATCATGCGAACCATACACATAAACTCTGCCGTCAAATACATAAGGCTCACTATCAGGAACGTACTCCCAGGATGGAAGGTATGGATTTAACCCCTGTTTCTTCATTCAAGCTGCACTCCTCGCAAAAGTAATTAGGCAATATGATTTGAAAATAAATCCCGTATAATAGAAAACAACTAAAACGCTTACTGACTTTTCAACTCTAATAATAAGGTGAAGACAATGACAAACATTTTTTACGTTGAGTATGACGCTGCACATAACAGCAATTTTGTTTTTGATATTCCCGAAGGGCACAACTGCTGGCTTTTGGTTATTACACAGACTCCTGCTCAGTTCTGGGTAGATGGAAAACTGAAGGATTACCCTCCCCATTGTGCCGTTTTTTTTGAACCGCATCAAAAAGTGTATTATCGGGCTTGTGGAGAGCAATATATTAATGATTGGATTCGTTTTGAAAGCGATGAGCCTTACGTGACCGAAACCTCGCTTCCATTTGGCAAACCTTTTCCTTTGGATGACCCCGAATATTGCCACATGCTATTCCAACTGCTTGTCATAGAGAATTCATTCAAAAAAGATTACAGGGAATCATCCATAGATTGTCTGCTCCGGACCCTGTTCAATAAACTGCTTGAGTCTTACTTTCAAGAAAAGATTAGTCCTCAACACTATAATCTTTTAAAACTTCGGGCGGCCGTCCACAATAATCCCAGCCACCCTTGGACCATATCGGAAATGGCTAAAATCATTAGCATCAGTCCGGGATACCTGCAATTCATTTACAAGAAATTGTTTGGCCTCTCGTGTATGGATGATGTTATTCATAGTCGAATTCGCTTAGCCAAAGAATACCTTCGACATAACCTCTACACGGTTTCAGAGATTGCAGACCGCTGCGGTTACCGTAATGTAGAGCATTTTTGCAGGCAGTTCAAACAAGTGACTGGTTCGACACCAAAGAGATTTCACAAACGGATCGTCGACTTGCCTGTTGGCACAGCCGATTTCGATGGGGTCAACCCTTGATTCCCGTCATCGTAATCCCCTGAATAAAATACTTTTGTCCGATGAAGAAGAGAATCAGCACGGGGATCACTGTAATCAAGGAAACCGCCATCAGCATCTGTATTTGGGAAGAGCCAAAAGAATTCTGAAAGAACTGCAAACCGATAGCCAATGTAAAATTCTCATCGCTATTCAAATAAATTAACGGAGACATGTAGTCATTCCAGTGAAAGGTAATTGACATGAGACCAACCGTAATCAAAGCCGGTTTGATGGCTGGCAGCAGTATTTTGTAATAAATCTGGAAGGCATTTGCACCGTCAATATAGGCGGCTTCATCCAGATCTTTCGGAATGGTTTTGAAGAATTGTCTGAGAAGGAAAATGTTAAATGCTCCTCCCCCAAAAAAGGAGGGAATGATCAGAGGCATCAACGTATCAAGCCAGCCAAGTTTGGTGAACAACAGATACGTAGGAATGAGAGTCACCTGACTGGGGAGCATCATGGTAGCAAGCACGACGGTAAATAACAACCCGCTGTATCTGGATTTGAAGCGTGCAAAGCCAAAGGCTACAAATGAAGCGGAAAGAACCGTTCCAAACGTTGCCAGTCCCGTTACGATTAAGGTATTCCATGTATACCGTGTGAAATCCGCATACTGCCAACCCTGAATGAAATTATCCCACGTAAAAGTTCCCGGGATGATTTTGGGAGGCAGCGTATAGGCTTCCGAGGGGATTTTAAAGGCGGTGGAAAGCATCCATATAAACGGAAAGATAAAAACGACTGCAACAATTGTCAGTATTATATAACTCAAGCTGACTCTGATTCGATCGCTGGTTCTTTTACTTTTATAATAAGCCTCCATGGCTGCACCTCCCAAATTAGTTATCGTAATAAACCCAGTGTCTGGAGGTCCGGTTTACGATTAGAGTGATGAGCATAATAACTAAGAATAATAACCAGGCCAAAGTTGAGGCGTAACCCATCTCGTTATATTTAAATCCGCTGTTATAAATATGCATCATGTAAGTATAGGTGGAGTAACTTGGGCCGCCTTCGGTCAGGATGAAAGGTTGCATAAAGATTTGAAAACCACCGATAATCCCCATGATCAGATTAAAATAAAGCGTAGGCGTTATCAGAGGCAGAGTAATCCGCGTAATTTTCACTAAACTGCTCGCTCCATCCATTTCAGCACTCTCATATAGGGCTTCCGGAATATCCTGCAGCCCCGCAAGTGTAATGATAATGGAATTCCCGATGGTCCAGACCCCCATAATAATAATTGCCGGCATCGCCCATTTGGTATCGCTTAACCAGTTCGGTCCTGTAATGCCGAATAGAGAAAGGAAATAGTTAACGAGTCCGTATTGAGCATTAAAAATCCACCCCCAAAGCAAGGTAACCGCAACGCCGGATGTGATATAAGGGATATAAAAGCTGGTTCGAAAAAAACCAACCCCCTTAATTTTTTGATTAAGCAGAAGAGCAATCAGAAAGGACAAGAGCAAGCTGGCCGGGACGGAAACCAACACAAAATATAGCGTATTCAGCAACGAACGGTAAAATAGCGGGTCCTGTGTAAAGGCTCTGACGATATTATCTAAGCCAATAAATTGACCTGAGCCGGTCATATCCATATTTGTGAAAACCAGAATGATGGAATAAACCATGGGATATAAAGTGAATATTAAAAAGCCCAAAAGCCATGGCGAGATAAAGAGGAAAAATGATTTTTCCTCCCTTTTTTCAATGCTAATGTTTCGAGCCTTCATTCTTTCGCCTCCATAAATGCCTGCATTTGCAAGACCGATTATGATAGAGATGGGGGGACTGCCCCCCCATTGTTAAACAAACCGTACATTGTTCTTCTATTATTTGTTTTGATGGATCGAGTCAAGAGCGGCCTGAATTTGTGAGGTATAGGCTTTAGCGGCTTCCTCAGCCGATTTCCCCTGAACGGTGACCTGCTGCCAGGTCTGCTTGTAAAGATCCCCTGCCTTAGCAATGGAGCCTCCCCAAGGGAAAGTTATGGCATCCTGCAGTCCAGTTACAAAATCCACCATGGAGATATCTGTACCTTCAATTTTCAAGTTGGCAAACGTACTTTCAGCCGATTCTTTCGCCGCAGGAAGATTTACCTTGCTGTACAAATCGCCTACCTCTTTATTCAGGGATACTGTTTTTATATAAGCCCAAGCCGCTTCTTTATTTTTAGAATCTTTATTCATGGCGAAGCCGGTCTGAAATTTAATGTTGACTGTCTTTCCGGACGGATCTTTTGGAGGCATCACAATTCCCCATTTGAAATTTGATCCAATATTTTTGGAAATCGTCGAAGCTTCAAACACACCTAGCGGATACATCGCAGCCTTGCCTGCAGCGAACATTTGATCCATGGGCATGCTCTTGGCAGCAGCATCATCCGGCATTGCTT
Source organism: Paenibacillus sp. FSL W7-1088 (assembly GCF_037969855.1). NCBI lineage: Bacteria > Bacillati > Bacillota > Bacilli > Caryophanales > Paenibacillaceae > Paenibacillus > Paenibacillus sp. FSL W7-1088. Next base: position 1,264,424 of record NZ_CP150216.1, on the reverse strand, counting down.
TTGCGTTCACCAGGTCGCCAAACAATTGGTACCCCTTAAGCGTATTGGGATCATCCAAAGTCTGTTTGGTCCAATCCTCGTTATATGGCATCCCTCCGTATATAAATGGAGCAAAGCTTTGCAAAATCCAGTGGGACACAATACCGTAGACCCGGTTTACTCCTTCACCCGACGAGATCTGTTTGGCTGTTGCCGAAAAATCATCCCAAGTCCAGTCATTTGTTGGATAAGGGATCCCCGCCTTGTCAAAGATGTCTTTATTGTACGCAATCATAAAATCCGAGGCTGTTGTCGGCATACCTTTGCGTGTACCGTCCGGATCAACATATCCTCCGTCAACTCCCTGCGTAAACAAAGCTTCCAGGTCTAATTGATCCTTTTCAATATAAGGGTTTAAATCTTCGAACCATTTAGACCTTAGCCCTTTCCAGTCCGGGGACATCATAATCACATCACCAGCATTTCCCGCAGCGAGAGCTGCATCCAACTTAACATCGATGTTATCTGCCGGGAGCCAAACTTCATGCACCTTCACTTTTGGATAGAGTTTCTTGAAAATTTTAGTTGCTTCCTTCCGGGACTGGAGCTCCTCACCGCCGCCCCACCCGAAAATGGTAAGGTCGCCGGAAATTTCCTGCCCACCCGGATTAGAACTGCCCCCAGGGTTTTCCTCCGCCTGATTACCGTTTCCTCCGCAAGCTGTGAGCGCTGTCATTAATATCCCGATGAATAGAATGGCTGAAAATCTTCTCATATTTATCCTCCTTTGTACTTAGGCCATGGCTAATGTTATAACCCGATGAATGAATTTAACATCCTGACTACATTCGAAAAACGGGGGAGGGGATTACTGATCAATCCTTATTTAATACAAAGATCCTATGACCAACCCAAACCTGAATCTGTCCTAAAATTGCACGGTGAAACTTCCCAGACATCGCATATCGAAACACCACTCCTTCTGCTTTGTTAGCGTTTTCTTTTGTTATTTAAAAGTAAGGTTTCTCACGGTTTGATTCAATGACCTATCCTAAAGAATTATTGATCAATAGTCACATTCAACTATTTGTTGTTACGGGCTGTGGTAAAACTCTTGCAAGAAAAGAAGATGTCTTAGAGGAATGAGACGAACAAAAAAAAGGGACTCGATGTGCTCATCGAATCCCTTTTATTCCATCCTGATTATTTAGATGTAAGACTTACTTTTGCAGCCGTTTGATCCCAATCCACGGTCAGTCCCAGTCCTTCAGAGATGAAGCGTACCGGTACAAGTGTGCGACTGTTCTTGATAATGGCTGGTGCATCAATTTCGAGCGTTTCACTATTCACCGTTGCCGTGCTGCTTCCGATCTGGAGCACAAGCGTCTGGTCATTCAGAACGGCTGTTACCGTTTTCGCTGTTTTGTCCCACGTTACTTCTGCACCCAAAGCTTCAAGGATCGCGTTCACAGGTACCATAACTCGTCCGTTTTGCTCTAACGGGTCCTGATCAGGGAACGTAATCGCTTGGCCATCCAGGGTTACCGTAATCGCTTTGTCTGTTGTTCCTGTTCCGGTATCCGTACCTGTATCTTCCGAAGTCTCAGGCAGAGGTGTTACTTCACGTCCAAGCTGCTCTTGCAGATTGGCAAGTCGGTTCAGGGCAAACGTCGTCAGCGATCCCGCTGCCATGGAGCCCATACCTCCGCCAAAGTTACCGCCAGGACGTGTCTGGGTATTGCCTGTGCTGGCTGTTGTTCCCGTTCCTGTTGTGCCATCCGGCGGTGTCGTACCATCGGGAGGTGTCATGCCTTCAAAACCTTCCGGAGGCGTCATACCTTCCATGCCCTCTGGCGGTGTCATACCTTCGAATCCTTCTGGTGGTGTACCACCCATGCCACCCATACCGCCTGCTGCATCAGCGTTGGCTGAATATGCGATGTTGGATTCAAACTGCTCTGCTGTGTAGAACTTCGTTGGATCTGCTTCTACATATGGACGAATGATGTCAGCCAGATCTGTGATACGGTCCTGAATGTCTTCCAGATAGTCCGTTAACTCATTGACGTAGCTCAAGTATTTTTCCTTATACTCAGGCACAGCCAGCAGGTTGTTGATCATCGGTACATTTTCCATGCTAATGCCCAGTACTGGCTCGTCCACAGATACGTTCGTTGCGTTGGTGTTGGTCATCGTTGATCCAGTTGTTGTTGTTCCACGTCCGCCTCCACCGGCGTATCCATTAAAAGACATGTTAAAGTCCCAAGGGACAACGGTGAATTTGCCATCTGCGTCGCCGTAGAGCATGTAGTTATGCCCTTTGTCACCGCTATAGCTATCATAGTTGCCAAAGACCATGTTGCCCGCGATATATTTCAGTGCCGAATCCACGTCCAGCACACTCTCGATATCGCCTTTTTCACCTTCAGGCATGTCGTTCAGCGTTTTGATGAAGTTTTTGAGCTTGGTTTTATTCTCGTCCGTACCCAAATCTTCGGTGATGGTGCTGTAGTCACTGCCTTCTGAATACTGCAGATAACTCTTCTCCTCCGTATCGTAGAGGACGCCGTCCTCATAATCTTCGCCGTAATTGCGTTCCAGGTAGCTGTCATCTACTGCTTCGACCCCGGTATAGAAACCAACCAGTTCGCCGTTGATATACAGATTAACGTAGTTCGTCATCGGTACCTCCATGCCAATGCTGCGCAGCGCTTCATAATGAAGAACTTCACGCATGTACGATGGATCGGCGTAGTTGTTGTTCAGGACCATTTTATCCAGACCGAGCAGGGTTTGTGTTTTGTCGTATTTATCGAACTTCAGTCTGAAGCTGTAACGGTCGGAATCTTGCATCGAGGCTACGGATTTCAACGTCAGATTACCCTTGGTGGAGAAACCAACGTTATCCAGCTTGTTGCCGTCCACTTCCACACTTACCTTCTTATAATCCTTATCCAGCGGGCTTTCGAGCATGCTCTTCCAGTCTGCATCATCAATCGTAATATTCACATCAATGATGTTGTCCGTTTGGAACAACGATTCATAGGCTTGAGTGACACCTGTGCTGGTAGTTGTATCCTCAGCGGCAAACGCAGCGTTCGGGCTTCCTACCAAGGCAAAAGAAGATGATGTTACCATCGTCACGGACAAGGCCGTTACTGCAACTTTACGTAGTAGACTATTCAAATGATGAATCCTCCTTCTTGGTTTCTGTTAAGCAACGTAGGCTTATGAAACCATGGTAGAGGACAAACCTTTAATGAATCTTAAATCAATGATTCACAACAAAAAGTAGCCTATTAGGCTACATAAGTTGAACTATAAATGGTACACCTTATCACTCCGATTACAGTACGGTGTACAATTGAGCTTCAACTTATATAGACGCCTGCCAGGCTACTTGTTCTGATCCTTTATTGCTCGGTAACGGTCACACCTGCTGCTTTGTAGTAGTCCTCATTCATATTGTTTAGAACGTTGGCCTTCATTAGGATGCCGACTCCGGCAAAGAGTCCGATTCCGTTTGCGTTCCCTTCGATTCGGTTATTTTCAATCAACACATTCTCGGGGTTCCCTTCGCCAATATTGCCGGCTCCGGCATCGCCTTTGTCGCGTTCAAGACGCACGCCCCAGTATCCGCTTGCGGTATTGTTACGGATCACATTGCCTCGAATCACCGTACCCGGTCCATTCAACACTTTGATTCCTGCCGCATCTGCAATCGTGGTTGTATTCTCGATGAGATTATCCTCGATTAGAGTATCGGGGGTGCCCATAGTTACCGAAATGCCGATTTGGCTGTTCCTGATCGTGTTGTCATGAATGTAGTTTCCTTTACCCGACTTGCTGTGATTGCTGGGTGCTGAACCCCCTGTATTGCCAAGTCCAATCCCTGCGCCTGTCAGCACATCCGTAATGACATTGCCGGAGATTTCATTCAAATACTCCAGTTCACCATGAAGATCAATAGCATCCAGCTTGGTTCCGTTAAATGTATTGCCACGCAGCACGTTGTTATGAGCGACAAACTGAATCAACGCTCCATGTCTGAGATAAGGGCCCTCAAACGTACTATCCTCAACCACATTCCATAACGTATCATTGTCAAAACCGAGTCGATCAGTCTTGGCCGTTCCCTGAATGGAAATTCCGTAGCCTGAACCCCCAGGGCCCAGATCTGTTGCATTACGGAATGTTGCATGCTTCACAACGACATCTCGGCTGTGTTCGATGCGGATCGCCATTCGTTTGAATTTCTCCACAATTACGCCGTCGATCGTAATGTCATACGATGGAGCCTCACCATAGTTGGCGATGTGAATTAGGCTATCCGGCCCCCCTGCGGAGGGATTGTTGGATTTGTGATCGGTTGTGTAGCTGCCAGACCAAGATGATGTTATGGTCATATTGGATACGAGAATGCTGTGCTGAGCCGATGCTTTCAGGACCGCGCTGCCCGTCACCTGATCCAGCGATGTCTTGAGCACGGTTCCGCCACTGCTCTCTCCTCTCAGATTCACCCCGGATTTGAGCTTCAGGTTGGTGGTTCCATCCGGCCCGGACAACAAATTGTACACTCCATCAGGCAAAAACACTTCATCACCAGCGTTCGCCTCATCAATAGCAGCCTGTATTGCGGGTCGGTCATCACTCGTATGATCAGCCAGATCTGCTCCGTAATCCCGTACATCAATCGTACGTCCGGTTACAGCATGAGGAGAATGGATAGTATGCGGTGCTCCATCTGTCTCCGTCAGTCCTGGAGCGATAAAGGGCACCGTCCCTTCAGGTGGTTGTGGCTCAATGTATGGAATCAGGGCAACAGGCGTTCCTCCCCCTGCATAAGGGGCATACAGATGCACATCGGTCAGACTCGTGTAAATACTTGAATCAGAATTGCCATGCCCGGTGATCCGTACATAACGTGCAGACGTGTCCGGGATATCAAATGCCTGCATTTCGGTTGTATCCCCACTGCTTTCGCCGCCATATACCTGGGTCCAATGATTCCCGTCAACAGACGTGTCTATCTCAAAGAAGGTCTTTCGGACATCCCCTTTGTAAAAACCAATCCCAACATAGCTCACTTGCTGAACCTGACCCAGATCATACATGATCCATTGCCCCTCTCCGGCAACTGACCAGCGTGTATAACTGTTATTGTCGAGGGTATTGGTCGCCAGGTTGCCGTCGCTACCGCTTGCCGAGACGGAGGCAACAGGCAGGGACGATACCGGAACCGCAAGGGTGGTCATACCGGTTGATAGAGCACTGCTGACGTTGCCGGCTTCATCAATCGCCCTCACTTGAAACGTGTACGATGTTTCGGCTGCAAGTCCGCTGTCACGAAATGACTGCTTACCTTGTTCAGCCAGCATAACTCCATCTCGATAAATCCGGTAGGCAGATACAGCTGTATCATCACTGGCAGCGGGCCATCTCAGTTCTGCAAACTCCGTTCCCCAGTTGCGAATCTCAAGCTCAGCTTCCTGCTGCCATTCTGGCGCGCGTGTGTCGCTTCCATCTTCGATTAATGAGATAACAGATAACTGTGGACGCGGATTGCTCGTTCCGTTGGCTTCCTTGGTGTATACGTTCACGGAAACACCTGTTGATCCCGCATCCGCGAGCAAAAATGCAACCTGATCCGCATCTGGACGACTCTTCAAATAATCGGTTACATCCACTTCATAGACGGCCGGGCTTCCACTACGATCTGCCGTGACCTGGAATGTGCCAAGCAACGAACTTTCGCTGAGACTTTGGACCGGGGCATTCGACCAGGTTAACGATGATTCGCTCCAGTCTGTTTCATTCAAACCGTAAAGAGACAACTCTGTATCGATATTCGATGTGCCTTTTTTGGCGGCAATCCGTAGTCGATACCGATCTCCTTCGACCTCATTTCCGGTCATGTCAAATTTGAAGTACACATATTTCTTGGTCGATGGCGTGGAAGAAATGCTTAGCAATCCGGTGCTGGAGCCCGTGGCCTGATTGAAATTCAAGTCAGGCTTGCTGCTGTCAATCGCCGCATCGTCGCTTGGCAGCTTGCTGGCGATGACCTTTTCAATCAACGGTTTTTCTTCTTCCTCTTCTTGATCTCCAGGCGAAGTGTCTTCGGGATTGTTTTTGAAAATAATGGGCTCCGTAACGATCCGGTTCTTCACATGTTCATCAAGGAAGGCCCATGCCTCCGCATTGGCAACCTCGGAAGCCGTCCCTGTAAATCCATGGCCCTGACCGGGTACGACTTTCATATCCACAATCGGGACACCCGCCGATTGAAGCTGTCCCGCGAAAGTAACACTGTCGGTATAGGGAATGGTGGCATCAGCATCACCGTGCCGAATCCAGAACGGTGGATCATCCGGTGAAGCATACGTGCCCGGCATGGCAAGTCTGGCCTGATCCGGAACATCGAACGCACGATGCCCGCCAAGCAGAGCTGTGACCGAGCTATAGTTATTGGCAAATGTCGTCGTAAAATCAGCAGGTCCGTACCAGTCGGCAACGGCCTGCACTTTGTCGGAATACTCAGGCCATCCGCCAGAACCTTCAAGATCAGGTACATCTACCGTCACCCCTGTATCGAGCTCTACAGTGTCCCCAGCGACCATGTCCCCTGTTGTGCCGAGTAATGCAGCCAGATGGCCGCCCGCTGATGATCCCCAGACGCCGATCCGACTCGGGTCCAGATTGTACTGGGCTGCATGGGCCCGCAAATATCGGATAGCGAGCTTTACATCCTGAATCTGGGCAGGGAAAGGCGCCTCAGGTGTCAGCCGGTAGTCCAGAGATACACCGATATAACCGCGTTTGAGTACATAATTGCATATGGAGTTTAATGCCTGCTTCCTGTCCCCGTGATTCCATCCACCTCCATGGATATAGACCATGACCGGCATCGGTTCAGCTGCCGCTGTCTCGGGAACAGCAATGGATGAATAGATTGCTCGCCCACCAGCCGTGCCAATCTCCACATCCTCGTATAAAGTTACTCCTTGTGGTGGCGTAAACTCCGTATTCTCCTCTCCAGGCGGAACTGGGGATGGGGCAGGCGTTATACCGGGAATAGCCTGACCGTAAATGACAACATTGTCGATATACATGTTGGCCTGCATGGCATCTACTGTTCGAAAACGAATTTTCACTGTGCTGTTATTGTTCGCTTCCGAACCCAGCGTCCAGCTTTTTAACGTATTTCCTTGCTTGTTCTTCGCATCAGGAGTGCCTGGGGCAAGTTCAAATGTCTCCAGCGTTGCCCAGGAACTGCCTCCGTCCTTCGACCATTCAATAATGATGCTTCCGCTGATATAGGACGAGGCGCGTGTGTAGTAGTTCAGCCGGATATTTCCGTATCCAGTCAGATCAAGCGGCAGTGCGATTGCATCGGTTCCGTCAATTTTGATCATGTTGGGCAACGAGGGGGCGGTTGTGGAAGATGACGTTTTGGCCTTGCTCCCTCCTTCTCCTTCCTGAAGCCAGGGGGCTCTCAGTGCAATTCCGCCTGTAGAGCCAAAGTTGTCCGGATCATCAAAGTTTTCCGCGTAAATCTCCAACTCTGGGCCCTCCGGATCCGGGATATTTTCTTCCTGCGTACTATTTAAAATAGAATGAGGAACAGCGTCTTCGATCGCCCGGACTTCATGCACGGGAACGGTAATACCGCTAATGAGTATGACAGACATGGCAACAAGTACAACCCGCTTCTTCCACGTTTTGAACACGTCATTCACTTGCATCCCCTCCGTATTCAGCTGACTTGCCACTCCGATGACAGAACAACCTTCCGATCGCTATTATCGTGTAAAATGTATAGTTCAACTTAAATCGTTAGCGACGCGGTGCGGACACGCCTTCACCCTTATTGAATTTCTCGGTGGCTTCCTCGATTGCCCGATCGCCGCCCTTGGATTTCCATTCCTCTACCACTTTCGGCCAATCGGAGATTGGCTCCTTACCATAAACCATCTTGATCATGTGTGTGAGCAATACCTGAGGAGGTGTATCTGAATTGGGAGCAATCTCGGGATTCTGTACAAAAGCTTCCAAACGCGGATCAAAGTTGATGCCATCCCGACCTTCTTTGGCTAAAATGGTATCGTAAATATTCATCAGCGTTCTGCCTTCTTCTGTCAGCGATAACGAGCCTTTATTGTACGTTGTGTCCTGTACGAACCATAAGAACGACTGACGGTAACGCTCTTCGTCTACACCAGCGGAGTCTGTTGGAGCTGTGTATGAAATCACGCCATTATCCTCTGTGTAGGTCTCTCCTTCTGTGCCGTATGTGAAAAACTTCTCCGCTTCGTCAGACACCATCCAGTTGAAGAAACGGATAATGGAAGCCGGATCAGCCGCATCCTTATTAATAAAGTAGGCACGTGTCACCGGACCGTACAAATAATAACCGCCCTTTCCGTCCGGGCCGACAGGGGAAGGGATAATCTCGATTTTGGCATCGGGAACCGACGCTTTAATCTGCTTCTCCCATTGGATCAGTTCGTTGGCATTCATGGACCACATGCCCGCCTTGCCCGAGAGAATCGTATTTTTGAATACGGTGGAATTGATGGTCGCGAACTCTTTGTTGATCAGCCCTTCCTCGTACATCGTCTTATAGACCGTTAGGGCTTGCTGCATATTCTCGTTATCCATAAATTTAGGAACAACCTGGTCGCCCTGCTGCTCCATCATGGACAGGAATTGCTGTACGTCATAGGCACCGAAAAAGGTATCCGCATATTTGAAATCCTCACGCCCCATATACGGATTCTCCACGCCGAGCTTCTTAAAGGCGCGCAAAACGTCCATAGTCTCCTCAACCGTCGTGGGCACCGGCAGTCCCGTTTGATCCAGCAGATCCTTGCGAATCCAGGTTGCCCGGCGGGATGGATTGGATAAATATTCAGGGATAGCATAGATATGGCCGTCATGAGTTACCTGGTCCCAGGCTTCCTTCGGCACGGTTTTGAGCAAATCTTGCCCGTACTGCTGCAGCAGTTCATCCAGCGGCTGAAATACTCCAGCTTCGACCGAGCCTGCCATCTCTTTGCCGTTGACGCCGCCGTCACCCTGCACCACGTCAGGAATATCATTGGTGGCAAACATCTGGACCATTTTCTGTTCATATTCCTTATGGGGGACCAGGACAATTTTCAGATCGGTATTCGTCAGATCCTCCAGTTTTTTCACCCATTGATCCTTGTTAATGTCTGGTGACTTCTCCACATACGTATACGCCAGCGTACGGAGTGAAATGGAGAATTTCGTTTTGCCGTCTCCCCCGCCTTCACCGGATGCCGCTCCGCTGCCTTTGTTGCACCCGGTCATAACAGCTGCTGCCAGCAATAGCGCCATGCCTGAGACCATCCACTTTTTCATGCTACCCCTCTTTTCATCCTGATTTAGGTACCACTCGTTGGTGAAGCGCTTTCAAATAGATGTTAAAACATCCCCACCGCCTGCAACAATGGGGATGTTTTAGATGAGATTGCGTTTTCTTTAGGTCCGCACTCCCTAGTACGTCTTGGATACCTCGATCTTCTTCGTTACACCGTTGTCGGTAAAATAGAGATGGATGCCGTGATCCTGGTCATCGATGAAATAGGGGACATACTTCGGCTCCTCGATTTTATATGGTACAAGCAGTGTTACAATTCTGTGGCTTGAGGCCGGCCGCGTTTCTGCGGTCAGATGATAATGTCTTTCCAGCCCTTCGTACTCTGCCGGGTCCACCTCTGCGAATTGATCCGTCTGGCTGAGCGCCAGCTCACCGGAGGAAGCATATACAAACGTGCCCTCAAGCCCCGCCATATTCCCGTTCAGACGGAAGCTCTGCCCTTTCAGCTGTAGCGGGTGCAGTGCATGGAACAGCCATTGAACGCTGTCCGGCTTCTCCAGGTCAATGTGGTCCACAATGACGAAGTAGGATGATTGCAGAAAATGAATCTCCCGTACAACACGCTTCACATGAGGTACGGTGCTGGCATAGGCATCGGTCGCTACCGCGCGCACATAACCATCGCCGTCCCGCCAATAGGCCTCTTCGATCTGCCCGGTGGCGGCCATATTCAGCACCTTGTTGTTCTCAGCATACTGCCCTGCTCCACCAATCAGCAGGTTGTTTTTGGAACGTGTCTGCCTGCGCCATTCCCGGTGAAAGGAGCTGCCGTGCGCGATATAATAGCCTGTATCCGCCGCAAGCGGCTCACCGAATGCGTGCAGGGTAAAGCTGTTCTGATCCGCATGACTGTGGCTGATGGAGCCATAACGGCTCGATTTGAGAAGAAGCATAACATGCTCATCCGGATCGTCCATCCTGTGATGCATGGCTACCCACCCCACATCTCGGAACCACTTAAGCGGCTCGATGTCTACAGGCGACTCTTCCTCCACCTGCGGATAATCGTGGCGGTATACCAAGTCGTCAAAGTTAAAGTCCCACCAACCGTAATTATAAAAAGCTCCCTCTGTCCCCGGATCGGATTGGCGCACACGCTCAAAGTACCACTGGTACCAACGGTTGCCTGTAACACCTGCCAGTTGGCGGACAAGATAGCCTGTTTTCAAGTTTACCGGGTCACCCAGCGTAGACTGATCTCCAAAGCTGGCGCGCCGTGCATCGGGCGGGTACACGTAGAGTGGAAAATCCCCAGTACGCTGGAAGAACGGCCGACGAAAGAAATCGATGCCAGCATAGTTTCGTAACAAATTCATCGCTTCTGTCACGTAGGCCATACCTGTTGTCCAGTACATCGGGCCTTCAGCCCAACCTCCATCACTTCCTCCCCAAGGGGAGTACAGACAGGCATAATAATCGATCGCATAATCCAGCCACACTGCAGCCTGCTGATGCTCATGCAACAAGGCCATACAGCAGGGCACAAGCACGGAAGACAATGAACGCACAGCATGGCTGTCATAAGGCACATGATGGATCTTCGAGCGAACCATCACATGCTGGGCTACCTGTTCTGTCCGCCGCAGCAAACTGCGCCTTACCATCTCTTGCTCTTCACTGTTCAACTCATCATGCAGCCAGTCATAACCCCAAGCAAGCGCAGCGGCAACCCGAAAGGCCGCCTCATCGTTATAATCACGAGAGGTCGTTCCCTCTGTATCCCAAGCCGCCACATGCAATAACCAGGTTTTCGCTGCTCCAAGCAACCGTTCGTCACGTAGCACCCGCCCCGCGATGCTGAGATGTCGAATCGCATATAACGTTTCCTGACAATCAATATACATTTGCCTCCAGAGCGCGGCGACACGTTTGTTCTCCGGGTAAGGCAGCGGTTCACGAATTGGTTCGCGGTTGGCCCATGGCTCCACGGAATTTGCCATAAATACATCCCAGCCGCAATATGTAGCATCTGTCGCAATGGCATCCGCAAGTGCCTGCAGCCCGCTCTCTCCGAGCCATAACCGGGGGTGAGACGTGTCTGTGGAAATGTACCGCTGCGCCCGGGAAGGTAGCGGTGTCTCGGGTAATCCCGCTGGCACAGTGAACTGCCGCACCTCACTCCAAGCCGACATTTCCCCTTGCTTCCTTTGCGAGGCATGCCCTTTGGCTTCACTCCCTTGCTTCCCCTGAGAGACATATGCTTCGGCTTCGCCCACTTGCTGCACTGGTTGATCTACAAGCAGCGCATATCGCCAATAGTACTCCCCAGGTTCAAACACCCGGTCCGGCGTGAAAAAGTTATACGGGAGCGGCGCAAAGGTCATCGTCTCTCCTTCCTGAAAAGAAGACCCCACCGATACTTGCAGCATATAGGCATTCTCGTCTTCTTGCTGTGCCGCCATCCAGGTAAACCTCGGCGGATTTTCTCCTAGAACGGTGTGCTCGTCAGGCGCATAGTCCACATGGAACGGCCCGCTGATTGGTTGGTACAACGGTCTTTCTGCAAGCTTCCGCTTCACTTCCATCGTATCGTCCCCTCCTTATCGCAATGGTGTAGCATCAACGCATGTACATCCCGCCATTGATTTCAATCGTTTCTCCGGTTATAAAAGAACCCAGCTCGGAACACAGGTACAGCGCCGCTCCTGCGACATCATCGGGAGTCCCTTCCCGCCCAAGCGGAATGCTGCTTACCGCAGAAGTTCGGCCTTCCGCCGAGGTGAACGTAGCGTGGAACGCCGTTTGTCCGATGAAGCCCGGTGAAAGGGCATTGACCGTAATCCCGCCAGGAGCCAGTTCTTTGGCAAGTCCTTTGGTTAACGCAATGACAGCCGCCTTGGATGCTGCGTAAATAGCTGCACCCGGCCCGCCACCATTATGAGCCGCTACGGAAGTCAGATTGATAATTCGGCCGCCTCCAACCGCCTTCATGCCAGGAATGACCGCTTTGGAGACAAAGACGGCGCTCTTCAGATTGACATCCATAATCCGGCTGTACAACTCCTCGCTCATCGTTTCAATGGGGCTCCGCTCCACCAGATGCCCCGCGTTATTAACCAACAGATCAATCGGACCGCCGAAGCGGAGTGTGATATCCCCAACCATCGATTCTATGGCATTCGTATCGGTCACATCTGCCTGAAATGCAGCTGCTTCACCGCCAGCATTCCGGATGGCAGTCACGACTTCCTCCGCCCGCTCCATGTTATGCAGACCATTCACAGCAACCTTCGCCCCGCAGCGAGCCAATGCCCCGGCAATGGCAGCGCCAATCCCTCCACTGGAACCTGTTACCAATGCAATTTTGTTCTGCAAGTTAATATTCATGTTTGATCTTCCTCCCTGTTATTGGTTTCAATTACATTAAATCCGCTTGCTGTGCTGATCCGCCGGAAGTGCCATCGTAATGGTCGTTCCCAAGCCTCGCTCACTCTCCATCATCAAGCCATATGATTCTCCAAATACCAGTTGAATCCGTCGATGGACATTCATAAGACCGATGCCTCCGCGATGGTAGACATCATCGGAATCTTCTCCTGCCAGACGATTCAATTCCAGACGGTCACGCAGCTTCTCCAGGCGTTCCTCGCTCATGCCCATGCCGTTATCCTGGACGATGACAAGAAAGCGATCTTCCAGGCGCCGAGCATCGATACGAATAAAGTGACCGGGCTCCATGCCTCGTGGAAATGCGTGTTGTAGCACATTTTCGACCAGTGGCTGAAGAGTGAGTCGAACCATTTTTTCCAACAACAGATCCGGTGCAATGATGACCTCAACTTCAAGCTCCCGATCCATGCGATGTTTCATAATGGAAAGGTAGGCCAGCACATGTTTCAGTTCATTGGCAACCGTGATTTCCTCCAGATTGGTCTGAATGGAATAACGGAGCATATGAGCCATGGATTCCACCATCTGTGCAATTTCTTCGGAGTCCTGTACAACGGCATAACATTTGATCGTCTCCAGCGTGTTGTAGAGAAAATGCGGATTGATCTGCAACTGGAGCGCCTGAAATTCCGCACGGTGTCGTTCCAATGCCTCCTGCTGTAGCTCGATTTCCGACTTCTGGCGGCGCAGCTCCGACTCGTATACACTCTCAATCATGTCCGACAGCCGGCTGACCATCAGATTATAGCTGCGGATCAGCACGCCAATTTCATCGCGCCTTTCCTTCATCTCCACCTTGTTCCAAATTCCCTTCTCCGTCTGTCTCATTCCGTTCATTAGCACACGAATGGGTTCCACCTGAGATGCTCCGATCCGGTAGGCCACAACAAGTGCAGCGAGCAAGGTTCCTGCACCAACCCATAAGGTGGCCGAACGGATCGTTGCAATCGGTCTTTGCAGCTCAGACAGCGGCACGGAAGCGACAAAGCGCCATCCCGAATATGCAGAAAGCTCCGATATGAGCAGCCGTTTGGTGCGATCCGTGTTCTGTTCCAGTGATCCTGCCTCCATGTGCATAAGCCTGTTCACCGTGCTGGACGGCATCGCTGTCTGCGCCTCTTCGTCCCCGGGTGTGTAGATTACCGTTCCGTTCTGATCCATCACATACTGATACCCACCTTGACCGAGGTCGAGTTCTCCCCATATTTTGTCAAGCTCCAGCACATTTACTTCCATCGCCAGTACTCCGTTGGGCGTATAGGAGGACACTCCTCTGATCCGGCGCGCGATCGTAATCACATTGGCACTCTGTCCACTGCGAATACTGCGGGTAAGCAGCGTCGATTCGCCATTTGCAGGGGTTGCAGCCAGCAGCTCCTTATATTGCTGTGCCGCGTCGATATCCGGTATGCCGGCTGAATTCTGGTTGTCATCAATCACAACACGCCCGTTATCCCCGATAACATACAGAAACTTGATCTGTGGGTATAACATAAAAACAGTTGGAAACACGTTCGTCTTAATCTGACGGCTGTACTCGTAATAGGCATAACTGTCCTCCGAATTCATATCGAGGAAATGCTTCACACTTCCGTTCGAGAGAATGGAGTAGGTTGCACGATCATAATTTTGCAAATACAGATCGGTCTGGTACGCCGTATTGCGCATCGTTTGGGCGATGTTGTCCGCGAGCTGGTCGTTCATTTCAGTCGAGGCATAGGTATAGGTGAACAAGCCAATGGCGGACAGGGACAACGTAATCACGACGGCAAAATGAAAGAACAGGCGGATGGACAGGCTGCGCTTCATCATTCGATGCCCAACTTGCTGCGGTATTCGGACGGTGTCAGTCCGGTTATTTTCTTGAATGTCTTGGTAAAATGGGGATGATCCGCATACCCCACTTCGTAGGATATATCCGTAATCCGGTTGCCCGGCTGCTCCAGCATGCGTTTAGCCAGTTCCATTTTGCTGCGTATCCGGTATTGAATAAAAGTCTGACCTGTCGTTTGCTTAAACAGCTGGCTGAAGTAGGACGGATTAAGCCCCAGCTTGGCTGCAATCTCGTCCAGCGACACCTCGCGGCGCAAATGCTTCTCCAGATAGGCTTTTGCTTCTTCCACCGGATGCTTGCGCTTGCCGCTGCGCCGCTCCTTGATCGTCTTCATTAATGTGTGGATCTCATTGCCCAGAGCCTCGAAGCACTCTTTTGAGGAAGCGCTTTCATTTATCTTGCAGGATGTACTCATTGTTCCGTTGCCATGTGCGTTCATGCGGGCCACAATCAATTCCAGCAATTCCTGAAAAAGCTCCGCTGTCTGCTCAGGCATCAAGGAATATGCCGGATAACGACCAGACCATGCTGCGAGCAGCTCCGTCACATCGGACTGCCGTAACTCCCATATAGCCTCTTCCAGACGCATCGCCCAATCATTCAGCTCTCTCACGGGTACAAGGGATACCGCAGGTTTATCCTCTTCGGTGGCCAGCAATTTGAGCAGCAGTTCATGCAGCTCCTGTCGTGCCACAGGCTTCAGCAGATATCGCTTTACTCCATAATCCATACAGGCTCTTGCATATTCAAAGTCCGAATAACCGGAAACCACAATAATGCGCATCGTACTTCCTTGCTCGGATAAACGTCGGCACAGCTCAATACCATCCATCGTTGGCATGCGGATATCCGTAAACAAGATGTGCGGCCGAAAGGCCTCTACCACCTGGAGGGCCTCTTCCCCATGCGCAGCCTGCCGAATCTCACAGTCGAACAGTCCCGCTTGCTTGATCATCTTCGCCAGACCCATCCGAATCATCGGTTCATCGTCCGTAATCAAGATTCTGAACATCGTCATTCCCCCGTTTCCGTCAGATCTGTCTGCTTCTTGTACTTAAGATTTGACGGAGCCAACCATGATTCCTTTTACAAAATGTTTTTGCAGGAAAGGGTAAATGATAATGATCGGCAAGGTGGCGATAATGATGGTTGCCATTTTGATGCCTTCCGGTGATGTATGTGCAAGGGTGCTGTAAACGGCAGAACCCGCATCGACGGAAATATCGTCACTTTCAAACAGCTTCTTGAGTGTGACCTGAATCGGCCACCAGGCTGGATCATTCAGATAATACAGCGCAGTTGAATAGGCATTCCAGTGGCCTACCGCATAGAAAATACCGAGTGATGCCATGGCTGGTTTGGACAAGGGAATGACGATACGCCAGATGATGCCGAATTCCCCACAGCCATCGATGCGGGCAGCGTCGATCAGTTCACCCGGCAGCTGTGCGAAGAACGAGCGCATGACGAAAAAGTTAAAGGCATTGATCGCTCCTGGCACAATCAGTACCAGCGGATTGTTGACCAGATGCAGTTCTTTCATCAGGATAAAGTTCGGAATGAGCGGCGCCGAGAATACAACGGTTATTAGGACAAACATGACGACCACAGAGCGCCCCTTGTACTCTGGACGGGAAACGGGATACGCCAGCGATGCCGTTGCAGCGAGATTGACCAGCGTCCCGAACAGCGTCACCCCAACCGATACTGCAAATGCCCGCCAGAACGAAGCATCGCCGAATACATATTCATAATTGATCCAGGTAAAAGCCACAGGCCAGAAGCTGACCTTTCCGCCCATGATCGCTTCCGAGCTGCTAAGAGATTGAGCCAGCACATTAATGAAAGGCAGAATCATCGTCAACGAGAGCAGCGTAAGAAAAACGAGATTGCCAATGCGGAATATACGGTAACGGACACTGGGGGAACGCATCGATCTCGCCTCCTAATACAGGCTTTCGCCGGTTGTTTTTTTGCTGAAGAAATTACCGAGTAGAACAAGCATCAAACCCACGACTGACTTGAACAACCCAATGGCTGTTGTATAGCTGTATTGCTGTGAGAGCAGGCCGGCTTTGTAGATATACGTATCGAGAATTTCACCCGATTCCAGATTGAGCGGATTCAGGAATACGAACACACGCTCAAAGCCCAGATCGAGGAACTTCCCGATGTGCAGCAGCAGCAGAATCATAATCGTCGGCAGTAAAGATGGGAGGGTAATCGACCATATTTGCTTCAAACGTCCGGCTCCATCTACCTCTGCCGCCTCATACAGATCGGGATTAATGCCCGCAATGGCAGCCAGGAAAATAATTGTGCCGTACCCGGAATCCCGCCAAATCCCCGAACCGATCAGAATGGAACGAATGTACGAGTCTTCCCCAAGAAAGTAGATCGGCTGCATGCCCAGAAATCCAAGTGCCTTGTTCACCACCCCGGCATCCATCGAGAAAATGCCCATGAATATTCCGCTAATAACGACCCAGGACAGAAAGTGAGGCATGTATACAATCGTTTGCAGCAAACGCTTAAACACAATCATCCGCACTTCATTCAGCAGAATGGCCAGTAAGATCGGTACCGGGAATGCAATTACGAGATCATATAGTCCGAGCAGAAGTGTATTGTTGAGAATTCGCAAAAAGTCATAATGGCTGAACATCTTCTGGAAATGCTCCAGGCCTACCCAATCACTTCCGGTAATGCCTTTGAAAATGTTGTAGTTCTGAAAAGCAATGATCGAGCCGAACAAGGGCACATATTTGAAGAGGAAAAAATAAAGGATGCCCGGTACGGAGAGCAAATATAGTATCCGGTATCTCCACAGATAACGTCCCGCATCTCCGAGCCGAGTGCCCAGACCAGACGAGTGAAGTCTGGCTGTTCCCCGGCTTGGCGGAGCAATGTCCGCCGGCTTCACGTCTTCTCCCCTCCTTGCTTCTGTGATTGCATGGCTTTCAAATTATCAGGAACGTTCTCGTCCCATGGGATTTCATTGAATTCAACGGAAATATAATCCGGCTCACGGTCGATAATACGAGATAGCTCGCGTGTGAACACCTCCACAATCTCCTGTTTTTGCTCATCCGTCCTGCCTTCATACAGTCTGATCGTAATTTCTGGCATCCGAGTTAAGCTCCCTTCACCATATAATGTAAACGCTTCAACAACTTCATCTTAGCGTTCCTGTGAGAGAGCAACAATAGACTGTCTTTTCGTTCACTTGTGTTTTTTTTAGGTTGAAGCAGCCTTTGCGCCACCATTTCAGGCTTTAAAAACAACTGTTCTTCTATGTAAATAAGCCTATAGCGGTTTCGCACGCTATAGGCTGAAAATGCTTGATATTATGGTTTTTTCACCTCGTCAGAAAGCTCCTCTACTATTTCAGCTCTCTAAGACTACATTTATTTTCCTATATACTCATCCAAAAAATGATCTACTCTCTGGAAATATTCAGTGGGGTAGTGATTGATCGCATCGATGTGCTCGGTGTTTTTCGGATACCATACTTCTGCGCTTGGGTTATCTTTTAAGGACTCGTATATCATTTCTGTATTTTTATAACTGATTTGCTGATCTCCAGTACCATGAATGAGCATAACTGGCTTGTCTTGCATTTTTTTCACCGCATCCATGGGAGATACGGAATCGAGATCAACATCAAAGACCCAATTGGCCATCCAGGTCGATGTATAACTGAATGGGAACGCAGGTAAACCTGAAAAGAAAGGCAGACCCTCTCTCAGAAATAGCCCAGCATTGCGAAACGGACTATCCGCGATTATAGCTTGGATATCATCACTTTCACTTGTGGCTAACAAAGAAGTAGCTGCACCCATTGAAAAGCCGATCACTCCAATGTTATCCCCCGCATGGTCTTTGGATTTTAAATAGTCTACGGCTCCCAGCAAATCGTATTTTTCATTGAGCCCAAGTGTAATCAGATCACCATCGGATTTACCTTGCGAGCTGAGATCAAATGCCAATACATTGTAGCCTTTGGGAACGAAATGCTCTACTAACTTTGGCGTCCGCCCTTTGACTAAACGATTACTTGTATACCCATGGACGACAATAATCGTCTTATCGCTTGATTTAACACCAGCATTTGCAGGAAAGAAGGTACCTCTGATCGTATTATCATTTTTCAAACTCTTGAACTCGACCTCTTCGTAGGGCGTTTTATCGATATTCAATTCGTAGCTGACATTCGTGTCTCTAGGATGGTGCAACAAGGTGTCTACTACTTTATACGATATAAAAAATACAAGAGCCACCACAAGCAAAAGCACGATTCCCAGGCTCCATAAAATTTTGTTCCGTTTTTTCATACGAACGTTATGATTGGGTTCTAATGATGTTTGACTCATTCAGACTCCTCCAGTTTTTCTATAGGTGATATGGGTGCGAACAAATAAAAGGCATGCCCCTTCAGATTTTCCCACTCGGGATGATGAAGAATACTTTCTCCAAGAGTTAAAGCCACTCCATTTAAGAAAGAGATATAGGCACGGGAGATCATTGCGGGAGAAAAGCTTTTGTCGAACTCTCCCATTAATTGTCCCTTGGCATAGATACTTTCGATCTCATCGGTCATTACCTTTATGCTCTCAAGGACCTTCTGTGTAAGTTCAGGGAACCTGATTCGTTGCCCTAAGACAGATTGGGCAAGCCGCAATTCATTGGTATAGAAGTAGATATGGTTGAATTGTTCTGCCACCATGTTCTTAATCAATGCGCCCGGCGTTCCCTCTTGTTGTAGACAAGCAAGTGATCTCATCTGTATATCAGCAAGCGGCTCAAGAACAGCGGCATAGAATAAAGCTTCTTTGCTAGGGAAATATTGAAAAATGGTTCCGGAAGTCACTCCCGCACTTTTCGCAATGATCGCCGTTGTGGTATTGGAATATCCGCTTTCTGCGAACAGGACAACAGCTTCTTTTAGAATCCGTTTACGACGCTCCAGTCTTTTTTCTTCATTGATGGGTCTTGCCAAATGTATTCCCCTCTCTTTAAGCTAAACTTTAATTAATTAAATGATCAGTTAATTAATTAAAGTTTAGCTTTAAATACGACTTATTGCAAGAGCGAATTCATCTTACTTACGAGCAGGATGAAAACTCAACAAATAAAAACAAGCCGGAGTGCGGCTCAACATGCGCCTCCGGCTTGTTTTTATCAGGTTACTTTGAATGAGTACACGTTCTGCCTTCCTTTAATTGTGGAGACAGTTGAAAGATAACTCCCTGTTGTCATAAAAAATGGACTCAAAACAGCAGCCTTGCAGCAGATCTGCAAGATCTTTCGGTATGCCGGGACAGCAACCGTCAGTGCTTAGGTAAGAACTTTTATAACTTTAACAACAATCTTAGATTAATAAACTATGCTGCCCTTTAGCTGAGCGAAGGGCTCCACGCGGCAGCCCTTTCGATGTTGAACTATAGTTCCCCTGGGAGTTTAATACTCATATTACGGTGTTAACAAAATGTAGTGTATCTGCTCAGAGTGACACTCACCTTTATGACAGTACCTGTACTAAATGTGCGTACTTACATATTTATAGTACAATCTTTATACTCAATGAAGGAAATAAATAAATTTCTATATACCCGGAATATAGAAACTTAAGAAAGAGGGATAATTATATGTCTAATGCTTGGAAAGTTTACTTATTAGCCGCTGTTAGCTTCTTGCTTGGAACATCCGAGTATATCATAGCAGGGATTCTCGACACAGTTGCAAGAGACGTTAATGTCTCCGTCGCTGCTGCTGGTCAGCTCATTACTGTTTTTTCACTCGCCTATGCTTTTGGAACACCTTTCCTCATCGCATTTACAGCACGAATGGAGCAGCGCAAGCTTTTAGTTTATTCACTTGGCGTATTTGTGATTGGAAATATTATCGCCGTAGTTTTACCTGGCTTTGAATTTCTTTTAGTTTCACGCGTTATTCTTGCACTAAGCATGGGAGTATTCGTTGTAACCTCCTTTACTGTCGCTACCAAGATGACTCCACCTGATAAACAAGGAAGTGCAATTGCAACAATCCTTATGGGCTTTAGCACCTCGTTGATTATCGGTGTTCCGCTAGGCAGAGTTATTGCTTCCGCTTATGATTGGAGATTGATCTTCGGAGGAATCGGTACACTTAGTATTCTTGCGATGATCGTTATACTCTTAGTCATCCCACGCTCAAATGGTGATGAGTCGGTTCCCTTGCGCAAACAGCTTGCTTTAATTAAGCAACCGAAAATAATTGCAGCTCTAATGATCACTTTCTTATGGATTTCTGGTTATTCTACTGTCTACACCTACATTTCTCCCTTCCTACTGTCGATTACAGGGATGAACAGTAAAACAGTTATCATTGCTTTATTCGCTTTCGGGATTGCCAGCTTATTCGGCTCAAAGCTTGGCGGCTATAGTACAGATAAATGGGGATTCCCTCGTACTTTATTTGTTAGTATGGTACTGCATGTAGTAGCCTTAGTTCTACTGTCATTATCAGCCCAATCGCCTGCTATCGTTTTCCTTGTGCTCATATTTTGGGCTCTCTCCGCTTGGTCAACAAGTCCAACTCAGCAATATCACTTAATGACGCTTGCTCCGGCGGCTTCAGGCATTATGGTGAGTATGAATAGTTCAGTTTTACAGCTTGCTATGGGCGCTGGTGCAGGAATTGGAGGCGTTGTCGTGGAACAAACTTCCTTAGCTTCGATTAGCTGGATTGGAGCAGCGGTTGTTGCCATCGCTGCAACAACAGTTATGGTATATTTACGAGTAACCCGCTCCAAAGCTCCACCAGAAATTAGGAAAGATATAAAAGAAACTAATATCTAAAAGGTTGGTGCTTAACCAGTTGCAAAAGCCAACGCGCACAAAATTGCTCAAGCGATCCAGTTGATTAACCGGCAATACTACCGTCCGCTCGTGATCAAGCAGCTTGCAAAGTCCGTACACATGAGCACGTCGGCGTTTCATAAACATTTCAAGCTCGTCACTGCGTTGAGCCCGTTGCAATACCAGAAAACGGTGCATTCGCAAGTAGCACGGCGCTTAATGTTGAAGGAAACCTTGCCCGCCTCGGATGCGACCTTCTGCGTAGGCTAAAAGAGCCCGTCACAGTTTAGCCGGGAGGCTATGCGAGTTAAGCTATTTGAGGCAAAAAATCACGCTCTTTGGCCTCAAGCTCCTCATGCTTATGAAGATACCAAGCATCCATGTGCTGGCACATCATAATGCCGTAAAAACGGATGTACCACATCTTGGTGGAATGATGGCGACCTGCCTCAAGTTATAATCGTTCTTCTCTCGCTTGTTACAGGTCTCCACGTTGGTGCGGCGTTTGTAGGTGAGATTCCACTGCTCTGAGCTTCTGGCCACATCGGGAAACAACCGGGGGTTATCCTTGCTGCAGGTATGGAAGGTTCGGCCGTATTGGGCATCAGAGCAAGGTGTAGAGCAAGTGTTGGTCGTTCTGTTTTGCATCATTGGGCAGATCCACTTATGCCGCTTCTGGGCATGATCGAAGCCGTAGGGTTTCATTTCCTTGCCTACAAGGCAGATTAGGACTCCCCTGGGAGAAATCTTCATATCGCTTTCAGTTTCCAGATTTTTGGTGCCACGCTCATTGAGATCAATGAACGGCTAAATCCCTTGATGCTTCAAAAGATCATAGATAGCCCCTGCATCGTGAGCAGCATCAAGGAGCATTTTCTACCGTGCCAAGGTAAAACGTTGCGAGAATTAAATTGGTTGAATCACCTAGTAATCATGTTTTGCAGTTCCCTATATATTGGTTTAATTGTCCGCCTCTCCTTAAAAAATGGCTTGACAATGTTTTAACTTATGGGTGGGCTCATGGTTCAAATGGAGGAGATAAATTAAAGAATCGCAAAGCTGCTTTAGCTGTATCTGCCGGAAGTAAAAAGAAGATTATAGTGAAGATGGAAGATATCACTATGTACTTAATTATTTATTATCTCCTTTTGAAACTACCTTCCTATACTGCAATGCAAATTATCGTTCGTTCTTTGCGTATTATGGTACGGAAAACGAGCCTGGTGAAAATGTGCCTGATACAGAAAATAAGCCGTCTGTAAGCGAATTGGAAAAAAACACACTAAATTATTTGAGTTTTCTTGACAATCTGTAATAGTTAGCTTTATTTAAGACTGCTATAAAAAAGAAGTATTTCCCTGTTCAGGAGATACTTCTTTGTAATATAAACAAAACAACTATGCCTACCGTTGTACAGCCTCCAGAGCTGGCGAACTGTTTTTCTCTCCCCACTCGCACATCATATTTAACAATGGAATGAGAGAAAGACCACTTTCAGATAATGAATATTCAACTTTTGGAGGTATTTGGGGAAATTCCTTGCGTATGATAAGCCCATCTGCCTCCAGCTCTTTCAACATGATGCTTTGCGTTTTAAAGGAGATGGTACCGATACATCGCTTCAGCTCATTAAACCGCATTACCTTATTTTCAGACAGCCAATACATAATGATCATTTTATATTTACCGCCTATTAAGGACAACGTGTATCCAAAGCCAGTTTCGTTTAGTTTCAAGCCAGTTGGAATAGTTTCGTGCACAAGCTACACTCTCCTTTTGGTAAGTATATGATATAAATATACATACTTTATAATAAATCATTATGCAATCTTATTGAAAGGATGTAAATCGCTATAAAATTTGATATATCCTAAATTTGAATAAATTTTAGAAACGGAATGGGACCCGAACGATGGCAGCACGAACGCGGAGGGCGAGTATTGACCAAAATAGGAAACGGTTAGTTGAGTAAAGATAACCTTTTTGTTACTTCTTCGATATTCGATTCACAATGGAGAATCTAAATAACCCTCTATGACAATGTCTGAACTTGGTTTAACTGTCCTTTCCATTTTCAAATAAGCGACCTTCCCATAAAGCATAATTAACTAGCTCATAAGTGAATTCCATTTTTGCTCTAAGTCGTTGAGGTAGCCTGCGCTATTGCGATGAATCCCCCAGGGTTTTCATGTGAGCATCACATTCGCACCTTCCTAAGTCACATATCGATTCCCTGGAATAATCTTTTTGATCTCCCATCCAACCATGACAAAGATCACATCCACCATTCCTGCCCGAATGCTACAGTTATAAACGACCATTTGACCAAATAAGTAATCTAGTCAATTCCGAGTTTACCCTTTTACATTCCATACAACAAGGAGGTGCATATACCATTAGAACCATTGATCGAAGGCAGCAGGTCATTGACTCGGCTGAAAAATCGTTCGCGTTGTTTGGTTACAAAGCAACAACCATGGAGCAGGTTGCCAGACTTGCCAATGTAGGCAAGGGGACGATCTATACTTTTTTCGAAAACAAGGAAGAACTGTTCGACGAGATTCTCCACTCGATCATTACCGATATGAAACAGATTACGGAGCAAACAGTGAAGGAA
This sequence comes from Paenibacillus sp. FSL W7-1088, assembly GCF_037969855.1. NCBI lineage: Bacteria > Bacillati > Bacillota > Bacilli > Caryophanales > Paenibacillaceae > Paenibacillus > Paenibacillus sp. FSL W7-1088. The sequence goes on along the minus strand of NZ_CP150216.1, from coordinate 1,240,356 downwards.
GAGAATTCGTTTCTGGATAACGTACACCTTAGCATGGACTCTTTGCTGGAGTACAGGGAAGAACATGAACTGTTGATTAAGCTGTTTCAGGAGGTGAACGAATTCGGCACGCCTCAGGCGAAGGAAGGTCTGCAAAAAGTAGAGACAGCCATTCTCGAATATCTGGAACGCCAAGTTCAGCGCGCCATGGAACTACAGCAGATTCGCGAGGACGATCCAAGGCTGGTCTCTTTTGTCCTGTTGAAGCTGTATGTCACCTTAACTTCCGATTGGAATAAAGCGCATCCTTCGCTACACAAGGATCAGATCAAGGATTTCGTGGGCCTCTTTCTCAAAAGTGGATTATCCCCTACATAAAGAAAGATGCGCGGCTTAATCCTTTATCGATTAGAGATAGATATAGCAACAGAGTAGCGTAATGATGGGGAGAGAACATGATGAAATCATTCACTGTATTTGGGCAGGATTTGAAATCCGCCTTCAAGAAACCCAAAGTATTTATTCCGATTCTCGTGGTGCTGTTCATTCCGGTACTGTATAGCGGTCTGTTCCTCAATGCATTCTGGGACCCTTACGGCAAAATGAATGAATTGCCTGTCGCCGTGGTCAACACGGATCAGGGGGCAACCTACAATGACAAATCGCTGGAAGTCGGACAGAATCTGGTCGATGAATTGAAAAAAAGTGACGACTTCAAATGGCAATTTGTGACCCGAGAAGAAGCCGAGAAAGGCATGGAAGACAACACGTATTATATGACGATTGTTATTCCAGAGGATTTTTCCAAGAAAGCAACCACTCTGATGGATGACCATCCACAACCAGCAGAGCTAATCTATGAACCCAATGAAGGTTACAACTTCCTTGCGGGTCAGATTGGCGGGACTGCGGTCAAACAGATCAAATCCAAAGTCTCGGCCAAAGTGACGGAGTCGTATACCGAAACGTTGCTCGACCAGGTGGAGAAAATCTCTAACGGTTTGGCGGATGCCGGAGGTGGTGCAGGTCAGATCAACGAGGGTGCGGTTAAGCTGGATGAAGGTGCCTCCAAGCTGAAAGAGAACCTGTCCAAACTGGCCGATGGAACCAACAAACTCGAAACAGGCATTCCCCCGTTAAAAGAAGGCACGAACACCTTGGCTCAGGGTATTGGTGAACTTCATACGGGAGCGAGCTCCCTTTCCAATGGTTTGTCCCAATTGGCGGCAGCAGGTACGAAGCTTGGAGACGGAGCAGCACAGGCTGAAGCTGGCGGTAAAAAGTTACAGGCTGGGATTCAATCCACTAAGGAAGGAGCCGCAAAATTGGATGCTGGACTGGCAGCAACCGAGGAAGGCAGTGCCAAGCTGACCGCTGGATTGCAGACTTCAGTCGGAGGCAGTGGCAAAGTAAGTGAAGGTGCCAAGGCCGTTGCGCAAGGTCTTGCTCAATTAGCTGAAGCCAGTCCGGAGCTCGCTGCTAACCCTGCTGTACAGCAGCTGCTGGCAGCAAGCCAGGCTGTTGCCGCTGGTAGCGAACAGGTATATCAAGGTGGACAGCAATTGCTTGAAGGCAGCCAAAACCTGCAAGCTGCTCAACATCAGCTGCATCAAGGCAGCAGCCAGTTAGTGCAGGGTGAGCAGCAGCTTTTAGAAGGAGCAACACAATTGTCCGCTGGACAGGTGCAGCTTGCGACTGGCCTCCAGCAGTTCAACTCCAAGTTGTCTGAGGCTGCCGCTGGCGGAGCCAAACTTTCAGAGGGTTCGAGTCAATTAAACGCAGGTGCAGGGAAACTGGTTGATGGGTTGAACCAACTTTCAGACGGAATCACCACCATTGCCGATGGTTCCCGCAAGCTGGATAACGGCGCAGGAGATTTAAAAGAAGGTACCACCAAGTTGACCGACGGCTCTGGTGAGCTTGCCACCAAACTGAATGATGCCGCCGATCAAACGGGTAGTGTGAAAAAGACGGATGAACTTGTAACGATGTATGCAGAGCCTGTTCAGGTGGATGAACATAAACATAATGAAGTGCCCAACTATGGTACAGGATTCTCGCCATACTTCCTGTCATTGGGACTGTTTGTCGGGGCATTGATTGCAACGCTGGTTGTACCAACACGCAGCAGCTCGGTTACCGATGCGAGTGGTTGGAATCGTTTTGTGAGCAGAACGCTTGCTTTCACGATCATGAGTGCCGTGCAGTCCCTGCTTGCTTCCTGGCTTGTCTTGTCCGGCTTGGGCCTGGAAGTTCAAAGCGTGCCTTTGTTCCTTTTATTCAGTTTCGTTACCAGCCTGACCTTCATGTACATCATTCAGGCTCTCGTCACTTGGTTGGAGAATCCCGGCCGCTTCCTGGCGATCCTCATGTTAATCTTTCAACTGACCACCAGTGCAGGTACGTTCCCGTTGGAGCTCATTCCGAACTGGCTGAAAGGTTTCAACCCATGGCTGCCAATGACCTATTCGGTAACCGGGTATAAAGCGGTTATTTCAAGTGGACAGTTCGGTGTGGCATGGGATCAGATCGGAATTCTGTGCATCTTTGCGGTGATTGGTCTGGCGGCTACCTTTGCCTATTTCATGATGCATCGAACAAATGAGGTCGAAGAAGTAAACAGTGAAGCAGTGCTTCACGTGTAAGGTGGAAACATAAAAAGCAAGGCCTGTTATAAGCAACGCCCTCGCCTCAATAACAGCGGGTGTTTGCTTATACACGGCCTTGCTTTTTTAGTGAAGAGATAAAAATGTAGATCGCCCTTCCTCATTCCTCGATCCTAATATGTAGAAGAAATCTCGCCGCTAGAAAATGCGACAAATGCAACCAGTAGGAGCAAAATGATAATTGCATAAATCGCCGTGCCAATGATGCCACAGACAAGACCAGCAATCGCGAGTCCTCTTCCCTGTTCCATGCGAAGCTTGATTTCTTTAAGAGAAATAGATGCAAATACGATAGCAACAATCCCTATCAGAAATCCCAAGTATGGAATCATCACTGACAAAATCCCCAAGACAAGAGCTGCGATAGACTTGCTATTGGTTTTTGGTACTACATAAGGTGGTGGCGGAAGCGGATCGCTATAATAACGGTCCACATCATTGTGACGTTGATCCAAAGGTAAATCCTCCCTGTTTATTAAGTAGTCTTATTATACTTGATTAACTGGGAAAATATGTCCCATTATTTGTAAATATTCCGATTTTATTAAATATATTTACTTTTTTGTCCGGAAACACGGAGCACCTAAGAGCACAGGAAATATGATATTCTATTTTAAGGATAAGGAGGTTTATTATGTATAAATTCGCATCTTTACTATTGTCACTTACTTTTCTGATGACGGGTTGCAGTGAAACGGATAAATCGGTCGAAGCTTTGAAGTCGGTAGAGCTTCATGAGGAAAATATCCATACTATCAAGGAACTACGTGAAGAAAACGCTCATCTTCAGGAACAGATCGTTCAACTTCAAGAGAACGTACATAGCGAGGAGCTCAGAAACAATTTAAGAGAAACTCTAAACATGACGTTTAAGCTGATCGCTGCTATGGAGGCTGGAGATATTGCGTATATTGAGTCCGTATCTTCACCCAATGTAGATATATCCAAAAATAGCAATACCATGATTATTCATAATGCAGGCCACTCCTATGAAGTCAATTTCCTTAAAGGTATACAGTGGGATGAATTCGAATTCAGAGGTTATAACCAAAAGGATCCGGACCACTTCATGCTGTTCATAGCCAAATACATCACGACAAAGGGTTCGGAAGGAAATACCGCATATGAGTTCTCTTTTGTTCGTTCCCCAGAAGGAAATTGGCTATTTGACGGCTACATCTCATGAATGAAACTTAGTCAAAAAAAAGTGATGCTACATTTGAATGTAACATCACTTTTTTTAAATATATCTATGTTTGCTTACCCTTCCACTTCCACTCGCTGCAAAAACGTGCGCGTGCGCTCCAGCTTGGCATTGCCAAAGATCTGCTCCGGCGGTCCCGCCTCGGCGATTTCGCCGTTGTCCATGAAGAAAACGCGATCCGCGACATCGCGGGCAAAGCTCATCTCATGGGTGACGATCATCATCGTCATATTCTCTTGCGCCAGTTGCTTGATGACCCGCAGTACTTCCCCCGTCAGCTCGGGATCAAGTGCCGAGGTCGGCTCGTCGAACAGCAGAATGTCGGGCTGCATCATCAGTGCGCGCGCAATCGCTACGCGCTGTTTCTGTCCACCGGACAGATTGGCGGGATAAGCATCCGCCTTGTCGGACAGCCCTACTTTACCGAGCAATTCAAGACTTCGCTGCCGGATGATTGCTGAGCTTTCTTTTTTCAACGTCTTCGGTGCCAATTCCAGATTCGCCTGTACCGTCAGATGCGGAAACAGGTTGAAATGCTGAAAGACCATGCCCATGCGATCCGTAATCTTCCGAATATCCGCGGCACCTGCATACGAACCGTTCTCAGCCAGCGCCTGGCCTTGAATGCGAATGGTTCCTCCCGAAATATCCTCAAGATGAATCAGGCTGCGTAACATCGTACTTTTACCTGAACCGGAAGGCCCGATTACGGCAATAACCTCACCTGGCTCCACGTTGAACGATACCTGCTTCAGCACATCAAGTGTACCGAATGATTTTCTTAATTGATTCACTTCTATAATATGTGTCATATGCAGACAGTCCTTTAATTGATGAGATTGGATAACTTCATAAACTTCTGTTCCGTACGCGTTTACTCAAATGTATAACGTTTCTCCAGTGCCTTGAAGAACAAGGTGAGTACCATGGTCATCAGCAAATACATAATAGCTGCAATCAGGAATGGTGTCAGACGGAAATCCCGGTTTACTGCGGCCTGTGCGTAATGCAGCAGCTCAGGTACAGCAACAGCATACAGCAATGCCGTATCTTTAATAAGGCTTATGGATTCATTTGCAGTAGCAGGTAATGCTACCCGAAACATCTGCGGGATGATGACTTTCGTCATCGTCTGCCATTTGCTTAGACCCAGTACCTGTGCAGCTTCATGTTGTCCTTTATCAATCGAGAGCAATCCACCTCTGAAAATCTCGGCAAAGTACGCACCATAATTCAAAATAAAGGCCAGTGCTGCCGCCGTAAAGCGGTCAAATACAAGATACTCCCCTACGCCTGGAAGCAGCGGCAGACCGAAGCAGAAGAACAACAGCTGCAACATCAGCGGCGTTCCCCGCATCACATATACGTACGTATGAGCGATCCATGCCAACGGCTTGAATCGGCTTTTCATCAATAAAGTTACTCCAAATCCAAGTGGTACAGACACTATAATGGCCAGCAAAAATAAAAAGATCGTGGTCTGTGCCCCTTCAAGCATGGGCTTCATGACGCCCCATAAATACTCCCAGCTCATCGCAATCGACTCCTCTAATCTGTTAACCCCACATTCCGCAGGAGAATTGCTCCTTTTTGGAATCCGGGGTCATGTTGTTTACTACATATGTCAGGCAAGTGGCCTAATCCTATTTCAAAACTTCATCTTCACCAAACCACTTGGTGGAAATCTCGGCTGCTGTGCCATCGGCATTCAGCTCATCCAGTGCTTTTTGCAGCTGATTCAGCAGTTCTTCATTGCCTTTTTTCACACCAATGCCGTATTGTTCCGGAGCAAGAGATTCATCCAGCAGTTTGAACGTTCCCTCTTCCTTGGACATGTAATATCTCGCGACCACTTCGTCGATGATGACAGCATCCAAACGTTTCGTCTTGAGATCGGTAAGGGCCAGTACGTTGTCCGGGAATTCGGAAGCATTCACTTTATCCTTCAGAGGACTTGCCGCGAGTGCATCTGCCGCAGAGGACAAGGCCTGCAAACCTACATTTTTGCCATCCAGTTCATCCAGCTTCGTAATCGGTGAGTCCGCGAGCGTGACTGCAACCTGGCTGTTCTTCAGATACGGCTTCGTGAACAGCACTTTATCTTTCCGCTCATCCGTAATCGTGTACCCGTTCCAGATCAGGTCGATGCGGCCGCTGTTCAGCTCCGATTCTTTGGAAGACCAATCAATGGGCTGGAACGTAATTTCTTTACCCATTTTCTCCGCTGCCGCTCTGGCATAATCGATATCAAAACCAACAATTTCATTCTTGTCATCCCGGAAGCCCATTGGAGCAAATTTATCATCTATCCCCACAATAATGGCATTATTATCTTTGCTTCCCGAACTGGAACAACCCGCAACAACAATCATGCATATGCTGATCAATAATAGAAATATCGCTTGTTTTCTCATCTCTCTAACCCCTCCATGTCTATAACCAAAACCCAAACGCTTTAGTTCGTTACCACGTTATCAGAGTCTTATAATAACATAGCATAGGAGAAGAGTCGAGCCTCTTACCTTTTCCTTATCTTTGAACCCACTTAATTGTCAACAATTTGTGAAAAAGCTGCTTTCACTTGCATGGAATCTACCAGCTTCTTACGTACTGTTGAATCCCACTCCCCCGGTTCCTGGAGGGTCTTCAATTCCGTTCCAGCTTATGACAGCGAGCAACATTCTTCTCTTGCTTTTCGTCTGGAAGATATTAGGGAGGTGAATAAAATAAAAGTATTCATTACTATGAGAACGAAAATTTCATTCTTGTTCCTTACAACTTTACTAATATTATCCGGCTGTAATTCTACTCCAAGTAACAATACTAACGGAACTGCCTCACCCCCAGCGACAAATGTAAAGGAAGCCGAGAGAGGATCAAAACAGGTTCAAGAATCGGAGCCCAACTTACCTAAGAAATTGCCTACGCCAACTATTCAGAGCGAAAGCGGCACCTCTATTCCAGCTGTACAGGGCAGTTATTGCTGGAGTGGCACCTGTGCTGATTATGTGGGAGGTAAGGACTTGCTTAAAGGACATACACCTATGTCCGCTCTGGTTGGTGAAAAAGTATCCATAGATATGGGCATAGATATCCCACCTGATGAATTAGATTTGTTTGAATATGTGGATGAGAAAATCAAGCCTCTCGCTTTAACGAAGGAGTCATTCCATCTACCGCAAGAACCAGGAACCCACTACTACGGTGCATCTGTCCGCTGGACTTCAAGTCAAGATTCACAGATCAGCTACGGAAGTACTTCTTTTGCGTTTGTAGTTCGTGTTGTTGAGAAAAAATAAAAACAAACAGGGCCCCTCCGCTGCAGAGGGCCCTATTTAATCTGTTTAATCTTTTTTTATTCTTTATTTCTTAGTCGTTATTTCTTAGTCGTTATTTCTTAATTCTCAAATTCTTAAATCTTAATTCTCAAATCTTAAATCTTAAATTACAGTTTAGACTTCATTTTTGTACATCCTGCCTCTATCTATTGCTGAACTTTCTCGCGATCTTTCCCTTTATCCGATTCACCCGCATTTTTATTGGCGGCATCGCGATCCTGCTGCATCTCCTCAACGGTTTTCACTTTGAGACGTGCAGCACCTTCATATTCCTTCGTAGGAATCAGGTTGCCTGCAGCCAGTCTTGCTTCTGCCGCAGCAATGGCGTCACCATATTGCGGCAACCATTCGGCTTGAGCGACCAGCATCTCGTCGACCATTTGCCAGATCTCTTTTGGATTACATACCGCACCCACGAGTGGGTCCATCATGAACGCCTGACGCAATAGTTTGTCGTCACCATGTACCGCAGCTTCAACCGCAAGCCGTTGTACGGAAATGCTCACGTTACACACGGCAGCCGGGCCGAGTGGCAGGTCGCCTACATGTGGCATCGAAATGCCGTTGCGATCCACATATCCCGGTGCTTCGATGATCGCATCATCCGGCAGATTGGAGATCACACCGTTATTGACGGTATTGAAGTGTCCGCGGTATACGCGTCCCGTCTCCAACCCTTCTATAATGTAGGAACCATGTTCTCCGCCTCGTTTTTCCGGGGCAAATTGCATCGGTTCATCCTTCATCCAGTTCGGGAAATCAGTCTCAAACCAATTTCTGCCCTCTGTACACACACGCAGATACCCGCCCGTCTCGCCGTTAATCCAGCTGTCCAGATCAATCCAGTCCTTGATCTCTTCCGGACGTTTGCGGTACCAAGGTACATATTCACTAAGGTGACCATTCGATTCCGTACTGTAATAACCAAATCGGCGCAGCATATCAATCCGCACTTTCTCGGTACGGCTATACTCTGGATGTTTCTCGAAGGCTTCGAGCAAATCACCCGTAAGGTCTTTCCCTTCATGGGATGCCTTGATGTACCAGGTCTGATGATTAATTCCTGCACATACGATATCCACTTCATTCATTTTCAGTCCAAATGCTTCCGCAATCTGGTGATGACCATGCTGTACCCCGTGACATAGTCCAATCGTGCGAACACCGCCATACTTGTTGCAGGCCCATGTCAGCATAGCCATTGGGTTGGAATAATTGAGGAGCAGCACATCCGGTGCGCTTTGCTCACGAATATCCTTACAGATGTCGAGCATCTCAGCAATTCCGCGCTGGCCGTACATAATCCCACCTGCACACAACGTATCGCCGACACATTGATCCACCCCATATTTGAGCGGAATATCCACATCGGTTGCAAAAGCTTCCAACCCGCCCACACGGATTGTACACAGTACATACTTCGCGTCCTTGAGCGCTTCTCTACGGTCCGTTGTCGGCTGAATCTGAATATTCAGTCCATTCTCGCGAATATCGCGCTGACACAGCTCGGTAACCATGTCCAGATTGTGCTGATTGATATCACAGAACGCAATCTCAATATTGTTGAATTCAGGTACCGCGAGCAAATCACGCAACAACCCCCGTGTAAATCCGATACTGCCCGCCCCGATAAATGCCACTTTAAACGACATGCACAGTTCCTCCCGTAATCCGAGTATATTCGCCCCGGTTAATGTTCTCACTTCATGAAATCATTGTAGCAACGGGTTGTAAGGAAGCGTTATCAAAATCATGACCTCTTCGCAGCGAGGTTGTCAAAAATCCTCACTTTTGTGTCCTAAGATCATCAAGCCTATCCTGCTCAGATAAAAACAGAGTATCTATCCCCTATTATTCCAGTGGATAATGACTGACATGTCGCTCCATCGCGGAACGGAATTCAACCGGAGTTCGGCCTGTATATTTCTTGAATAACATATGAAAATATTGTCTGCTCCCCACGCCCACGTAATCGGAAATTTCGGAGATTGGAATATTGGTCTGCTGCAGCAGCATCTTCGCCTTTTCCATTCGCAGCATCGTGAGATAATCGGTAGGCGTGCGCTGCATGTGCTGGCGAAAAATACGGTGCAAATAGCCTGGATGCAGATTCACCGCTGCTGCGATATCCTTCATTTGAATATTACGATCCATATTGTGATGCATGAATTCAATCGTCCGTTTTACGTACAGCTCCGTCTGATCCAGCGCACTTCGGTTGATTTCCCCGCGAAGTCGTGCAACCCGAACCAGCAGTTGGATAAACAGCGTGCGTACCAACGTACCTTGCTCAGGCGACTTCAAATCACGTGCTTCGCGATGATGCGAGCGTTCCTCCGACGGTATAACTCGCATGGGTGCAGATGGTCGTCCCTGCTCCATCAGTCCACGCTGATCCAGCTCCAGCACCAGGCTTTTCATAATGTGGTACACCTCTTCGGGATCAGGCAAAACCAGATAAGGCGAGGCTTGTGTTAGAAAATCATGGACTTCCTCCTCTTCCAGCGCGAGCTGGCGAATAGAAGGCTGGCCTGGCTCCGAGCTGGCAACTCCAAACTCCACATTCAGCATGCGGCACGGTACCCCATCCTTCACCAGCAGACGGTGCGGAACCCCCGCGTCCAGCAGAATGAACTGCCCTTTTTTCAATACTGCCTGTTCTGAGCTGCCATCCGGCATCTGTACATCGACCCTGCACATTCCCGAAATAATGTACATGATCTCTGTGGAATCATGATCGTGATAGGACATCTGGTAGTTGTCCCATTGCTTGTAATAATACGCGTAGAAACGCGGTCCATAGTCCTCCAAGCGCAGTTTCTCCTGAAACAGACTGCCTGTCGAATGTTTTGCTTCCAATGCCTGCACCTCCGTTGCTGCAACGATCCTCACTTTTCTCCATTGTAGCAAGTCTCGGCGATGTATTTCACCTATGCAAAAGAAAAATCATTGCGATCATAAATTAGATAATCGTATAATTAGTTATAAATCTAATTTATTTTCATCTAATCTATAAGTAGGAGGTCTGGAGACCATGAAAACTACATTTTTACTTGTGAGGCATGCATTAAAAGAAAAGCGCATCGGTGATGTTCCCCTCACATCCGAGGGAGTAGTACAAGCTGAGTCAACGGCACTTCATTTGGCTAATGTACCTGTCACCAAAATCATTGCAAGCCCACTTCGAAGAGCGATCAATACTGCGGCGCATATTGCTCTCAGAACAAAAATTACAGTGACAGAAGACCCGCGTCTGCGGGAACGCGCCAACTGGGGTGACTTGCCTGAACAAACAATAGAAGAATTCATTGCCATGTGGGACCGAACCACAATTGATCCTGGCTACCTTCCACCCGTAGGTGATTCAGCCAAGCAGGCTGGGGAACGTTTAGCCTCTTTCCTAACCGAATTGGCGAATTCAGAGCCACCAGATAGCCATATCGTTATCGTTACTCATGGCGGGTTAATTACGGATTTTCTGGTAAACACATTTTCAGAGCAAGAGCTTAACGTCTGGCATCCTGATTTTATAGCCATGCAAAGTCAACTGATTCCCGAATGCTCCATCACCACATTGATTCATGAAAACGGGAAATACACCATTCAAGATTTTGCATCCGTAGCTCATTTGAAATGATGATGTCGACTGTTGCTTCAGTTTAGCCATATCCAAAAAAACTCCGGGTAACCTCCCGTACGTTAAACGCACTGAGGTTACTCCAGAGCTTCACTTTAATACAACAGCAAACACTTCCTATAACAGAATATTACTTTTGAAAACCTATCGCCTTTTACTTCTCACTTTTCACCCTTACCCGACTTGGGCGTGTGGAACTTGGGCAGCGTAACCTTCGACCAATCGATATCCGATGCCATGTAGAAGGATGGGTAGGACGGCTGATTGTATCCACTGTTCTGCCCGGCAATGCCGACACGATACATCGCATCGTGCATCAGCGTGTACAGCTTGCGATCGGTCTTCTCAGTGCTCAGGTAGATGCGGATCGCCGAGCTGTCCTCGGTTCTCACCAGCATTTCTTCCCGCCAGTCCCCGAAGATATCCGCTACGAGAGATGGCGTACCCTTGGTATAATTGTTGGTCAACGTGCCGGTTGCGGTCAACAGCGTACCCCGATTCCAATCTTTAATCGCAGGCGTGACATTGATGGCACCGTCTACGTTCTGAGTTGTCATATCGGCGGCCCATCGTATATTCATATTTGTGCCAGGGGCTTTATCGCTTATTTTCTCACCGCTGGCTGTCCACAATCCTACCGCCCATGTCTCCAACCCGCGGCGGGTCGGGTCCACATCACCGATCATGCCGCGTCCAGTGTCTTTGCCCGTATATCCGCCATAGATCACTTCCCCAGTCTTCGCATCTCGCAGGGAATATCCGTATGGCGCCCAAGGACCACCCTCATGCACCATGAAGATCTCCAGCCCCGGACGATCCGGATCAATATCCGCTACATGAAGCGCATCCCCGTGGCCCAGACGTGCGATCGTTCCCGGAGCAGCACTCTCCGCAGGCATCAGGTCCTTGGAGCTGTACAGCACACTGCCATCATGATCAATCGTGGCCGAGCCGTACACAATCTCCTGTTTACCGTCTCCATCCACATCAGCGACACTGAAATAGTGCGCGCCTTGCGTTGTAATGGAGCCATACACCGGGTCTGTACCGTCCACCCCATGCGGACCGTCATTGAACGGGTTCTTCATGGGTGTCCATCCACTGTCCACTTTCCATTCACGCTTGAGCTTTTTGCCATCCCAGTTATAGGTGACCATGGTGGAACGTGTGTAGTACCCGCGTGCAAAGATCGCAGACGGTTTCTTCCCGTCCAGATATGCCACGCCTGCCAGAAAACGATCTACCCGGTTGCCTGGTTCAATACGCGCCATTGCGTAATCGCCCCACATCAACCCATCATCCTGCCGTCCCGGCTCATAAGGAATGGTCTCCAGCTCTTTGCCCGACTCTCCTTCGAACACCGTTACATACTCAGGTCCATCCACGATAAAACCTTCGAACTTGCGCAGCTCATTCTTGTCACTGCGGCTTGGTGCATACACATCGATGAAGTAATCGGCCAAACTCTCAGCATCCTTCTGAGACAATGGATAGTTATACTTTTTGGCAATCCCAAAAGCTTCCTCCAACGTAGCAGGCCAGTTGCCTTTCACGACCTCTTCATGTTTATGCCAGTTCTTGAACATATCCACGACATGATCATAGTAGCCTTCTGCACTTAACCGGTAATCATCTTCGTTGGAGTATCCTGCCTTGCGATCCTGCTTCGGAAGGGTGATGTATTTCTCGGAAGTGACCTTTCCTTTTTTGTTATATTTGATTATCTTGGTTCCCGGTGCGGTCTTGAACATCAGCTCAGCCTTGCCATCCCCGTCAAAATCATAAACGAGCATCTGTGTATAATGAGCACCCGAACGGATATTAACCCCGAGATCGATCCGGTACAACAATTGTCCATCCAGCGTGTAACAATCCACGTACGTTTTACCGGTGTAGCCTTTTTGCGAGACATCCTTGGAGTTGGAAGGGTCCCATTTTACAAAAAACTCATACTGTCCGTCCCCGTCCACATCGCCCACACTCATGTCATTCGCAGAATACGAGTAGGCTTCTCCGACAGGCGTCACACCATCGGCCGGTTTTTGCAAAGGAATATCGACGTAGCCGTTCGCCCAAGGTTTGACGGATGCACTGCGTTTGCTCTCCTTGCCCTTCTTGCTTACCGCTGCCACTTCATAACGGGACGATGATTTGCCTGCGGAATCAACATAGTTAGTGCTGTCGGTAACCGTCGCAATCTTCTTGCCATCCCGATATACGTTGAAATCCGTGCCTGTCAGACCTTTATCGCTATACCCTGTGGCCTCGTCACCAAGCAATCTCCAACTAAGAAAAACACCCTCCGAAGTAGACGCCGCAACCAGACCGCGATCAAGATACTCAAGCTGAATGTCTTTCAAAGAACTCCCTCCCTTATGTGACTGCACGCTGGCCTCAGCCGTGCTGTTATCACTGGAAGCTGCTGCTCCGCTCGCACCCGCTGTTCCCGCAACGAGCATAGCAACGCTTAGTGCCGAAGACAGCATTTTGGCTGCAAGCGGCATACGTACCTTCCTGCGATTGGAGTCCATACCTGAAACCGATCCTTTATGTATCGGCGCTGTTGTTTTGGATTTCATCGACCTTCACTCTCCTTGAGACAGAATGGGTGATGCTTATGGCTGTGCTTGGATCGTGGCGACATCCGTCAATCTATACAGACGTTCATATTCTTCAAATTTCACTGAATGCGCTTACAAAAATATAAAAGAAAGATCTCCCGCCTCAACTGAATTTCTTGACTCCGTCCCCCTTCCATTCCATCTCCATCAGAGCAGCTTCATGCTACCCATCGGGTATTATTATAGACATCCTACCTGCCGCGACATAGGCAAATATCCGTCCAAAACGATCAATATTCAGTGTTTTTAGAAGACATTTTAGGAAATCAAACCAACGAACAATTCAGTCTCAAGGCTGATTCAGGCTCACCGCCAATTCTTTTGGAACGAATCTCACACACCCTATTGGGGCGTAAAACTCCAACGATGAATTCTAACGAACCTCAGTAACCTTATTCGGACCAAAACGGGGCTATGCGAGTCAAACTCCACCCAAATTCACTAAATAGCGTGTCTAGAATTCGTTAGAATTTCCAACTTAACCAAATCACCTATATAGCCTTCGCTCTGTTCGTTATAAAAGAAAAAGGGCTGTCGCCACAGATCATTTCCATGATCAGAGGACAGCCCTGCTTCATACGTCCGCTTACGCATCCCTAATTTCGGATCTTCAAGCGGCTCTTAAACACTTCCATCAGCGAACTTCATTTTTCACAACCGAACCAACTGTATAACATTCCTTTTAAGGCTCAATGCCCCAGACCAGAGTATCGCCTTTGTAAAGGGTCACCTTGTTCCAATCCTGATAGGATGTTTTGGTTGGATCGAAGGAGTAATCATTACTCTCGTCAAAGTTGGACCAGTCTGTTTTGTACATCCGAAGCTGGATGTCTCCAGTCTGTCCACCAGCCTGAATGCTGCCAGCGCCAGATGTGAAACTCAGTTCCACATAGGAGTCGGTGAATGTGCGCTGGATGTTGGCTCCACCAACTTGAGCGTAATCGATAGCAGAATCCATTGCAGCAGAGCCTTCTTTGGAGAAGTAATACCGGATCTTCAAGTCACTCAGATTCACAGCGGTGCTGCCCAGGTTTTTGATGTTGAAATACGGTTTGATCTGGCTATCCAGAGCATTGGTATCTCCCGCACGATATTGCAGAACCAGATCACTGGTCGGAACAACTACACTTTGCGGTGTTGCAGAAGCTGCCGCAGAATTGGCACTTTCCCCGGCAGCGTTCACGGCACTAACCACATAATGATAGGTCGTTCCATTGGTCAGACCTGTATTCGTGTAGGATGTGCCGCTCACGCCAGCAGCAACCGTAGTGAAGGGACCCGATGCACTCAACGCTCGTTTCACGTTATAACCTGTCGCTCCTGCCGAAGCCGCCCAGGACAAGCTGATTTGAGCATTGCCTGCCGTAGCTGTCAGCGCTGTTGGTGCGGCAGGAGCAGTCGCGCCTGCAACCGGCACAGCACTTTTTACAGTCGAGTTTGCACTTTCACCCACGGCATTCACGGCGCTAACCACATAATAGTAGGTTGTCCCGTTCGTCAAGCCTGTATTGGCATACGATGTGCCGCTCACATTGGCAGCAACGGTTGTGAATGGACCAGAAGCACTCAGCGCCCGCTTCACGTTATAGCTCGTCGCTCCTGCGGAAGCCGTCCAGCTCAGGGAAACCTGTGCGTTGCCTGCAGTCACAGTCAGTGCTGCCGGAGCTGCTGGAGCCGTCGTTTCGCCACCTCCATTATTGCTGGCCGGAAGAACAGGGAATGCATTTTGCACCAGCATGACGAATTGATCATGGAACCAGTGGCCAGATACCGGAGCGTTAGGCAGTGCACCCGTCAACACACCATCACGAGTTGTAAAGGTAGGATCACACATCCGGTCAAAGCCCTTGCCTTCATTGTTCGGAATTTCCGAACTGGAACCGTCGGATTCACCCGGAGGCTTGACCCACACATATGCATCCAGATGAGCTGGTCCTGGTGCTGCCTTCGGTGCTTCACCTATGCCTGCTCCACTGGCATTACACCAGTTCCCCCGATGCTCCCGGCGATCTACACGTCCGGAATTCACATAATCGTTGATGTTGCTGCCCGTAGCCGATGCAGGACGGTTAACCCCGCCCCAACCATTCCGGCTGGTATCAATCAGGAAACCTGTGCTGCTTGGCCAGCCAGCTTGTACGAAATCGGCATACAGCGCAGCGGTGAAATCGGTTTCGTCAAAATAAGGATTCCACTCATAGAACTTGGCGGATTTAATCGGTTGTCCACCGATATTGAGATCCGGGTTGGACAGGTTCGGCTCTCCCAGCGGTGTCGTGTTCGCTGTATTCGTAATGAAGCCATCCGCACTGTTCAGACCTGCAGCTGTCCCTTGCACAACACTTGTATACAGCGCGACTGCTGCAGAACGGTTGTTATCCCACCCAAGCCAGCCGGAGTGGCCGATATCCAGATAGTTGTACACATTCGGAATGGCGTGCAGCTTGTCCAGTGCATACTTCACACCCGCCTCATAGATACCTGTTGAACTGGCTTGGCCACAAGCTGGTGTACTCAGGTTGGTCACAAGGTTAGGCAGACTGTCCGGTTCAATGACTGCAATAATGCGAATATCTTGATACTTCGGATCTGCGAAGATATCTGCGATCACATCAATATAATCCGTTTTATACGTCTGCAGGGCCGCCTGTGTTAGTGGAAGTTCACCATTGGAGGCCAGTGCATGACAATCCCGCCCAGGCAAGTTGTAAATAACGAATGAAGCGGTAATGGGAGTACCTGCCTTCTTTTGCGCCAAGGCGGCATCCAGATGCTGCTCCACACTTTTGCGTCCGGCATTGTCTGTTCCACCATTAATGGCGGCAATACGGTCGATCCAGACTGCTGTTGGATAGGATTTGACCGTTTCCATCTTGGCTTTTAGCGCTGCATCACTGGTGAGAGCGATGGACGTATCTACGAGAGCGGAATAATCCTGGTTTAAATACGATGTAGCTCCGACAAACGGATTATCCACATGGGCTTCAGCCGCCTGAGTTACTCCTGGAGCCATGCCCGGGAAAATCCCTGCCGCGAGCAGCGTTGCTGCCAGCATTTGTTTTACACTTCTGCGAAGCACCTTTCCGCCTTTCGATAAGGTTTTCGATCTTGTCATTAGGGTACCACCTTTCCTGTAATTGGATTGGGTATATACTCATGTCTGATCCTCTGTGTCGGCAAGATGCTATGCACGGTAGAGAACGTATAGATGAGCTGTAGGAACTTCACCTCCATGAATGTAGTTCAATTGGGGCAAGCTAGGTCAACAACAATAAGGTGTGAAACAAGAAACAGAAATGATGGTGTCTTACACTGAGGTTAAGTGACAAAGCAAGGGGGTAACATCTGTAGGTGTGTGCGGGTGATCTTCGGTGAACGGCTTTCAAGGCATTGCTCAGACTTTAATAAAGTAAGCGCTTACTTATGAGGTTTTAAAAAAAGGCTTACCCTCGATACAAACCTCACATCGCGTGTCCACCTCCTTATGAATCGATTATACTCCATGTAAATATTACTGTAAATTGAATTTATTAAAATTTATTATATTTAATTCCATAAATCATGCAGGAATTCCGATATGTCCCTCCCCAAGCCAGAAAAAAGGCCCATCACGGGCTGATCCCCCGTAATGAGCTATTTCACATGGCATATTCTCATGCTCTCTTTTTATGGAAGCACCACAATATCTCCCGGTTTCAAACCGTTCAGTACTTCGGTCTTGTCATCTGTCTCGATGCCTGTTTGAATACTCTGCTGTGCATACTGCCCGTTGCCCTGATCCAGCATTACATATGCCGTATCCTGATCTCGCATGACCGCCAGCGTGGGAACGACCGTCGCTTTCTCCTTGCGCAGCGTTTCAATCTTGCCTTCCAGACTTAATCCACCGATCAGCTTGGCGTTTGGCTTCAAATCAATGACAATATCGAATTGGGAAGGCTGCTTCAGATCTGTTTCCGTTCCCTTTTTGGCAAACCTGGCGATTTTGCTGACCTTTCCGGTTAACGGAACCTCCTTATTGCCCGTCATATGTACGCTTACAGGCATGCCTGTTTGGATTTTGAATAGCTCCTGCTCGCTAATGGTCGCCACAAATTGTAGTTTGCCCGTGTCCACAATGGTACCCACATACTGACCTTCGCCCACCATCCGTGTCTTCGTCTCCGTATCGTTCATCAGAAATACACCGGATACCGGGGCGTACACGGTCGATAAACCAATCACCGCTTTCTTGGCCTGAACCTCCTGCTCCTTTACAGCGATGGATTCCTTGTTCATTTCGTTGGTCAGTCGTTTGGTTTCCCGCTCGGCGAAGGCTTTCTTCCGTTCTTCCTCGGTAACCCCCAATTGCTCGGGACCTTCACCCTGAGTAAGACCAATCTCATTCAGTTGAGCTTCCAGTCTCGATTTCTCAATATCGGTCTCCAACTGCTGCACTTCCGTCTGCAATGCTTTCGAATCAAGCGAGAACATGACGGCTCCCTTGTGAATGGGCTCCCCGTTCTCCACATTCCACTGCTTTATCTTCGAGGCAAAAGGAGCGTAGACATCCGTCTGTTTGGCATAGGCCGACTTGCCTTTGACCTGAATTTCCTGCGTAATCGTCTCCTGTGTGACTTCAAATGTAATAGGCTGCGGGGCCTCGATGGGCGCTTCGGGTACCGGTTTATATTGCTGGTACAGAAAGTATCCAGCGCCTGCGAGAAGTCCGATCATGATGATTCTCTTTATCCATTTGCTTATTGCCGAGTTCTTCATTGCCGTATGTCCCTTCATTGAATCTGTCTGTTGATTCTGTCTGTTCAATCCCTAAACTTTGCTTCCCCTGTATCTCTGTTTTATTTATGCCGATTTAATCACCTGCAACGCATTTGTACGTGAGGCGCTAATCGCTGGATAGATTCCCGAGAGTACTCCGGTTAACACCGCAAACGCTATACCAGCAGGCAGGGCCGACGTCTGAATAATTACTTGAAGAGGTGTACTTGCCTCCATCGAAATTTGCCCTTGGAGCAGTCCATTGACCCCCTGGATGGCTCCGTAAGCGATGAAGACACCCACAATGCCGCCCAACACTCCAAGTACAGCAGCTTCAGTAATGAACATCTGTCTGATCTGCCACAGATTAGCTCCCAGCACCTTCATGACGCCAATCTGTTTGCGGCGCTGATGCGTGGACATGATCATTGCAACGATAATGGACAGCGAAGCCAGCAGCATGACGAATATGCCAATGCCCATAGCAGCCTTCTGATACATGCCGAGCTGCTCCTTCATCGCCTGCTCCTGATACAGATTGCTGTCTGTCATCAGTGTCAGCTTCTTAATCTGCGCCTGCACCTGTGCCACATACTTTTTGTCCTCCACCTTCACGAGCGCCGAGTTCAACCGTCCTGCTGCGGCGGCCTGTGCCTGACTGCTCTGGAACTGTTCGGCGAGCATCCGTGCGGTTTCGAGGGAAACATAGACCTTTTTGTCATACATGGCATTGTTCTCACTCATGCCGGCAGGCACTTTCAGCACACCCGTCACTCGCAAAGGCGAACTTGTTTTGGCTTTGGACGAATCATTCATGTCCTGATATTTCAGGTTAAACTGTGCCTGAAACAGCTCGGTTTGGGTAGACATCAACGTCATATACTGCTGTAGAAACTCGTCATTAAACGAATCCTCCATGAGCTTGTTGTTCAGTTCGCGTATCACCTCGGCGTCTACAAGCCCGAAGGTTGCACCGTAATTCACAATAGCGGCTCCGCTGATCCCCGATGCCCCGCCTTTGTCAAAACGGTAGCCAAAACGACTCAATGATCCAAGCTCTGTACCGATGACTTCCACATTGGAGCTTTTGCCATCCAATGTAGACATCTCCAGCATATCCAGCTTCAGCATCGGAGCAACGGCGACAACATGCGGAAGGCTGGCAATAATATCGATTTTTCGAGCCGTTAGCGCTCCTCGTTCGAAGGTGGGCGTCTGCCCATTGTTTCCGCCCGAACCGATTCCCTCATTGGGAGACACCGTAATCTCATCCATTTTGTAATTCTCGTTTAACGTTTTTTCACCATAGACTTGTACCGACTGCCCCACACTTAATGCGATAATCATGGCCGCACAGCCGATGGACAGACCAATCATGCACAGTAGAGTAACCACCTTCCTGCGCACAATCTGTCCCCATGACATTCGCAACACATCCAGAACTCTCACAACCGCTCTCCTTGCTCTATTGCCTTGGACGGGCCACTTTCCACCAAGCATCCGTCCTGCAATGTAATGACAACCTGCATCTGCTCCGCCACTTCAGCCTCATGCGTGACAATAACGAATGTTGTATGCATCTCCCGATTCAGCTGTTGCAAAATGGAAATAATCTCTTCCTCCGTTCGTGTATCCAGATTCCCGGTAGGCTCGTCCGCGAATATGACGGACGGCTCCGTAATCAGTGAACGCGCAATGCTGACACGCTGCTGCTGCCCTCCCGATAGCTGGGAAGGGAATAATTCGGACTTGTCGACAAGGCCAACCTGTTCCAGCAGGTGCATCGCCTTTTGCTTACGCTGTGATGGGCGAATGCCCTGAAATACGAGCGGCAGCTCCACATTTTCCCGAATGGTCAGGTTCGCCAGCAGCTCATACGCCTGAAAAATAAAGCCAATATGTGTCCGGCGAAATTCCGCCAGTCGGTTCTCACTCATACGTACAATATCCTGATCTGCAATAAGGATCTGGCCTGTGTCGGGCTTCATCAGACCTGCCATCAGATGCAATAACGTCGACTTTCCTGAACCGGAGCTTCCCAGCAGTGCAACCATCTTACCCTTACCCACGGATATGTTAATGTCCTGCAATACGGGAACAGTCCCTTGTGCATTGCGGAACGTGTGTGATACCTGTTCAACTCGCAGCATGAATCCGGCTTCCTCTCTCATCGATGTAATAGAGGTAATTATAGCCATCAGATGTATCGGTCCAATCTGGACTTGTATCCAATTTGTAAAATCAGTCTTCAACCAAATTGAATCAAATGGAGATCTGGGGATTTATGAAAATGCCCGCATAACAAAGAGCCCTATGGGTTCAGTCCTTAACATAGCGACTTCATTCCATAGGACCCTAGTATCTGAGCATTCCATATTCACATCTTTACCAAGCACGGAAGCTAAACCGATATAACTCGCTTTTTTCCATGGAGCTTCCGACAACAAAAAGATTGCTGTCATTCCATTTCAACTTGATAAAATAATTGATATTCCGATAGATAACTGTATCCGACCCCAGCTTGCGGTCATTCAGATAGGCAATGTGCACTTCGTTCTTCTGTCCTTCGAGCGTCAAAAAATAGGCAATGCGGGACTCCTCCTCATCCAGATCGAAGCTCCAGATGGGACCTTTGACCAGCAGCTCAAACTTCTTGGTATCCGCTCGATATCTGTACAATCCTTGTTCGTCATTGATCATGCCCTGAATCAGCATATCCCCATTCTTCAATACCTTAAATTGCTGGATATCCTGGGCAGGAGTGTATGCGGTGATATCATTTTTATCGTTAAGAGAGAAGCTATAGACGGCGTAATTTTCTTTCAGTTTGACCAGCACATACACCCGTGATAGATCCCGGCTGATCTCATATAAATCCAGCATAATCAGGGTATCATCCGTACTTGAAATGTTGCTCGTCTGTGCAACCTTGGCAGCTAACTCATCATAACTGTACAATTCATGTTTCTTTCCTGTCTTTAGCTCCACCATGTTGAACACCAGATCATCATATCCAATGTAGGATTCATTGCCTACAAAGACGCGTGAATAGGAGTTGTCATTCTTCAGCTTGCGATGTTCTCCTGTTTTCAAGTCATATTCATAGGTTGTCTTCTGCGCCTGAGTCGATCGGTACTGTGAATAAATCAGCTTGTTCTTATCCGGACTCAGGGTAATGCCATACTCTGTATTGGTGGCGATGTCCTTCAAGAGATTATCATCCATATGCAGCTGTGACAGCTTGATCCCGGTATAGGAACGATCCGGTCGATTCAATATGACTGTGTTGGAATCAGCTACCTCAAAATCATAGATGGCAAAGTCATTGGGCAGCTTGGTAGCCGACTCAATCTGAATGGTGCTGCTTGGCGGCGGGGCGAGGCGGCTGTTGAACTGTTTATCCGGCAGAATGACGGTTCTGGGCTTCCCATGTCCAATGCTGAACAGACTACCAATGCCAAAAATACCTCCGACAAATACAATCAGCAAACCGGATAACATAAGCATATCGCGATGTCTGCTCCAAAATCCTCGTTTCTTCATACGTCCCATTCTCCAGGCAGACTGATATTCACCTGTGTTCCCTTGTTTAATACACTCTTCATCTCCACCGTTCCCCCATGCTGCTCCACCGTGTTTTTCACAATTGACAAGCCCAGCCCGGCGCTTCCCTTCTCTGTCCTGTTCATCCCGTTATCCCGATAAAAGGGTTCAAATACATGCTTCAGCGCTTCCTCCGGAATGCCTTCTCCTTCATCACGAATCAGTATGGCTACCGAATCTCCCAGCCGAAACGATTGGACCTGAATGATGGAATTCACATTCCCGTATTTGACCGAGTTATCCAGCACATTCAAAAAAACTTCCTTGAGCTTGTTCCAGTCCCCCTGGACATACAGCAATTCTTCCAGTTCATAGCGAATGCCAATATTGTACTTGCCCGCCTTGATGGACATGTCTTCGCAGGCTTCCCGAATAATATTCGATACATTTACCCGCTCAAAACGGAAGGTCTGAATCGGTGTGGACGATACGGTCACTTCCAGGATATCCGCAACCATGACGTTGAGGCGTTGGCTCTCGTTGATAATATATTTCAACCCTTTATCGAAGAACGCTTGATCCGTAAATCCATTATCCCGCAAAATCTGGGCATACCCCAGTATCGTGGTCAGCGGTGTCTTTAATTCATGCGTCACATTGTCAAAAAAAACCTTGTTGCGTGCCTGCAAATGCTTGACCTCATCCCGTTCTCTCTCAATCACGTCAATCTGCTCCTTTACCCGAGCAATCATGACCGTAAAGCTAGAAGCCAGCTCTCCAATCTCATCCTTCGTGGAGATGTGGATGTCTGCATTCAGGCTGCCTTGTGCAACTTCTGCTGAACGTTTTGTCAGCACACGAATCGGCTTCGTAATCTGGCGTGAAATAAAGACAGATCCTATGAAAACAAACACAAAAATGACGGCTGCAAAGCCCTTGATGGTGTTCTGAAAGCGCAGATGCCGTTTGAATAGATCCGTATAATCCCTTTCCAGCTGGATAATGCCAAGGATACTCCCCTCCGACAGCACAGGGAAAGACAGATTCCCTGTTACTCTGCCTTTGTCCACCACGGTTGTATAGGCGATCTTTGATTTCATGGCAGCCTGTAGATCAGAGGTTTGAGCAGCAGCCAGCTTCGCCTCCGCACCCGTGCTGCTAAAGGGATTGCCATCAGACCGATAGACCCTGACCTTGCCGCCTACTGCGGAGCCGATCTGTTCTGCGAGGTCCCGATTTCCTGTTCCCAGGGAGTCCTCACTAATCCGTTTGTTATGAATCAGGAAGTATTGATTGAGCGCGATATCCAGATTTTTTTTGGATTGCACCATGTCCTCCTGCACTTCCCTGTACATGTTCTCCTCACCCACTTTATTCGAAATAATGAGCAAGGCCGAAAAACCAATAAATACGATGACCGAGAAAAGAACGACCATTTTGAACTGGATCGTCCACTTCATGTATGCACCTGAATATTCAGTTTGTATCCTACGCCGAAAACCGTCTCGATAAGTGAAATCCCCTGCTCCCCACTATCCAGCTTCTTGCGGATTCGCTGAATATGAATATCTACCGTCCGGGTATCTCCGGGAAAATCAAATCCCCATACTTTATCCAGCAACTCGGACCTCGTATGTACTTTGCGGTGATGGTTGACCAAATATAAGAGCAGATCATACTCCTTATTGGTCAGTCCGGCGCGTTCCCCATCTTTCCAGACTTCACGCTCATCCTTGCGGATCTCAATATGTCTGCCAAGCCGCACCACTTCATAAGACTGATTCTCCAGCGTCTCGCTGATTAGATCAATCCTACGGAAAATGGCCCGAATGCGAACAACTACCTCACGAATGTCGAATGGCTTGGTAATATAATCGTCTGCCCCCAGCTCCATGCCGAGCACCTTGTCCAGCATATCGGACTTTGCCGTTATCATAATCACGGGAATCTTTGAATTCACAGAAAGTTGTCTGCACACATCGAATCCGCTCATATCCGGCAGCATCAGGTCCAGCAGGATCAAGTCTGGTCTGGACTCTCTGAGCAAATCCAGGCCCTCTCTGCCTGTTGCTGCTTCGGTCATCTCAAATCCTTCCTTGCGCAAAGAATAGGACAGGATATCGCGAATGGACTCTTCGTCCTCAATAATCAAAATCTGTTTCGCTCTCATGATGAATCTTAATCTCCCTGCTCTATGAATTTCATCTGCTTTATATTTTGTATCTCTGCTCCATGATTGAACAGAGGTTCACCGAAAATGTTACAACTCGGATACAAGTCTGGCGTCTTTGGAAACATCATCCCTATATACTATGGAACATAGAGAACAAACCAGACCGGAAAAGGCCAGATCGGTATCCAAAGGGGAAAACATCACGTGAACAAAACAACCATTCATGATGCTTATGTAAACTATAAATCAGAAGTGACACGGTATCTATCTCAGATCGTCAAAAATCAACAGGATGCAGAGGATCTCACGCAGGAGTGCTTCATTCGAATGATGAATGTATCGGCAGACATTAGGGAAGACCGGCTACTCTACTACCTCAAAAGAATTGCCCGTAACCTCGCCATGGATACATTCCGCAAGCGAACCCGCACACTAAGGCGGGACAGTAGATTGGAGATGCAGACCTATCACTGTGATACCTCCGAGTTGGAGATTTCCGAAGGTGTTAACGACCTTGTGTCGGTCATTAACAATACTGAACATCGCAAAATTCTTGAATTACGCGTGATTCACGGGTACAGCATCAAGGAAACCGCACAGCTCGTCAACCGCAGTGAAGGCATGATCAAATCCTCGGTATTCCATGCCGTCAATCGTATTCGGGCCAAAGTCATCTCATAAGAGATGGCTTTTTTCATGAGCAGAAATGACGTGAAATCAACATCTAATGTTAGAAAGTATCAAAATTTGATAGATGGAGCATGACAAAGGACTCATTTTTACAAAAGTCGAGTTCGTTTTTACAAATTGTTATGACTATGTGAGATTTTGGTGTGTTAGAATATGGACGAACTCATGTTTCAACTAATATTTGGGAGGGATTTGGTTGGGTAAATTGACACGTATGCGAGGAGTATGGGTAAAATCACTCCTGGCATTGTCCATGGCATTGCCGCTTCAGATCGGATTGTGGAACGGAGATGCAACGGTTCAGGCCGAATGGGCAACAGACCCTGCACCGTTCATTCAAGCGAAGGTTGTTAACGGAAATGCAGGCAAGAAAGTACTGTTCGACAATACTCATGCACAGACAGCCGGAGCAGCTGACTGGGTCATTGACGGAGGCTTTTCTGACTTCGGCAATGCACTCGCGAATGATGGATATTATGTAAAGGAACTGCGCAAGACCACTCCTTTTACCTACGACGATCTGAAAGAATATAACGTGTTTGTCATCGCTGAACCCAATGTTCCCTTCAAAACAACAGAACAGGCAGCCATGAAAGAGTATGTAGAAAAAGGCGGCAGCATCTTCTTTATTGGAGATCACTACAATGCTGACCGTAACAAAAACCGCTGGGATGGTTCTGAAGCGATTAACGGCTATCGTCGTGGCGCGTTTGAAGATCCAGCCAAAGGCATGAGCACAGAGGAGCGTAACTCTGAGGCTATGCAGAATGTAACTAGCAGCGACTGGTTGTCCGATAATTTCGGCGTACGCTTCCGTTACAACGCATTAGGCGATATTAACGCCACTAACATTGTGCCTGCTGGACAGGCATTTGGCATTACGGAAGGTGTATCTGCTGTAGCCATGCACGCAGGATCTACACTTGCGATCACCGATCCAACAAAGGCTAAAGGTATTGTATACCTGCCGAAAACGAATGCAGCTTGGCCGAACGCTGTTGACCAAGGCGTATACAACGGCGGTGGAGTTGAGGAAGGTCCTTACGTAGCCGTATCCAAGCTGGGTGCAGGTAAAGCAGCGTTTATCGGGGATTCCTCTCCGGTTGAAGATGCTTCACCGAAGTATCTGCGCGAAGAGACCGGTGCTCGCAAAACAACGTATGACGGCTTCAAAGAAGTGGATGACGGCAAATTGCTGGTCAATACCGTTAACTGGCTTACTACGCAAGAAAATTACACTAGCTTGACTCAAGTAAGCGGACTTCAACTGGATAATGCAACAGCATTGCTTCCGTTCGAACAACCTGCTGCTTCCACAGAACCACAGGCTGAACCTTGGGCCGCACCAGCTGCAGGATACAAATGGTATGATCGTTCCACATTCAAAGCAGGTTCTTATGGTGGACCAGCTTCAAGCGCGAACGCTTCCTACAGCTTCGTGAAGCAGGAAACCCTGCCTAATGCGGAGGATTTCCAGATCCGTGTGGTTGTAGAGAACATGCCTGCTAACACAACCGTTTCCGGTTACAGTGCAGGAATCTATCTGACGGGCGGAACACAGGTCGCCATGATTCAGAATGAAAGTGGTACATGGCCGACTTCTTACGGATATAGCTCCAACTTTAGCGTAACTTCCGACAGCAAAGGTCGCGCAATCAAGGACTTGAATGTCCGCATTAAATCAGGTACAACGGGCGCTGCCAGCCTGCGTCTGCGTCTGAACGGCAGCAACCTGATCACGACTGCAGTTACCGTCGGCAATGTTCCGGCTGAGCAGCTTCCGGAAGAAGAAGGACCAATCCCGGCAACGATCAGCATTGCTGATGCACGCACCAAAGCAGCTGGTTCAACGGTTACAGTTGAGGGTGTCGTTACTACAGAGCCAGGTGCTTTTGGTGGACAATCCTTCTATCTTCAAGACACAACCGGCGGCCTTTATGTTTTCCAAAGCACTGGCGGCTTCCACGCTGGAGATGTGGTTAAAGTAACAGCAGCAACGGCGCTGTACAACAGTGAATTTGAGCTTACGGATATCGTAGCGATCGAGAAAACGGGTACAGCCTCCATCCCTGCTGCCATTGAAGTGCCAGCAGTTACGGCTGCAAACCAAGGTCAACTCGTTCAATTGAAAGAAGTAACTGTTGAGAACATCATTAGTGCAACACCGGTAGGTTCGTTTGAATTCGATGCAGTTGCAGCGGACGGAACAAGCACGCATGTACGTGTGGATACACGCACAGGTGTAACGCAAACGTCCTTCCCTTATGCAGCAGGCGATAAGATCAGCGTGACAGGTGTTGCCGCTATTTTCAAAGATGTATTTCAACTGAAGCCTAGAAGCTTGAACGATTTCGTAGCAGTTGAAGAAGGCGGCGAAGAAGGACCTTCTACGCCAGCTGTTGGCGCACCAGGTAAACCGGCGCTTACATCCAACAATGGTTACAGCAACGGTCTGTCCGAAGGATCTTATACCGTTACGATGAACCTTTGGTGGGGTGACAATGGCACTAGCTATAAGTTGTATGAAGATGGCGTGCTGATTGATACACAAAAGCTGACTGACGCTACCCCAGCAGCACAATCGGCCCAAACAACGATTAGTGGCAAAGCCAATGGTACGTATACTTATGTGGCTGAGCTGACGAACTCCAAGGGCACAACTCGCAGTGAAGCACTCACTGTAAAAGTAGCAAATGCTGCCCCTGGCAAAGCAGTTCTCTCCCAGGACAATTGGGATGGGGACGGCAACTACAAAGTGACGATGAATCTGTGGTGGGGAACAAACGCAACAGAATACCGTCTCTATGAGAACGGTCAATTGATCGATACCAAAGCACTGAACGCAGTAACACCTAATGCCCAAAGCGCTGTGACAGATGTATCCGGTCACGCGAATGGAACGTACACGTATCGCGCCGAGCTGATCAATGCAGCGGGTGTGACAAGCACGGAAACGATTACGGTACAAGTAACGAAATCCGCTGTATCTTTGCCAGCAGCAAGCTAGGTCTCAATAAGGAATGACTAACGTTTAACCAAGCATAGAAAAAGCGAAGCAAGTTTCCCGGGACTCCAGGCACCTTGCTTCGCTTTTTTGCTGTTTTTTTCTGTTATTTTTCTCTTAAGATGAAATTCTCTTCAAAGTTGTTACCATTCATATCTGTCCACTCAATGACAATAGTTTGGTCTTCATTCCTACTAACCTGTGAACCTCGTGTTCGCGTTATAGGAAAATTTATCGATTTCGAAGTTAAATCGCTTTCCTTTCTAATTATACTTCCTTCATTGATGCTAATTTTATAATCTTTAATATCTTCTAAATTATCTTTTTTATCAAATATAGTATAGGCTCCATTTTCTTCTCTTTCATTTGTTACTGTCGTATCTAGCTCGCCTCTCCAATTTTCACTCTCTCCCATGAGATTAATTCTTGTTTGCATTTTTGAACAACCAGTGAGAGACATGCCGACTATTAAAATAAGTATAGATATAGAGACCCATAATACGTTATTGTTTTTTCTCACAATTTACCTCCATTACTAAATTTATAACTATACAGTATCATAAGATGAGTCTACTTCTAAAACA
Source organism: Paenibacillus sp. FSL W7-1088 (assembly GCF_037969855.1). Lineage (NCBI taxonomy): Bacteria > Bacillati > Bacillota > Bacilli > Caryophanales > Paenibacillaceae > Paenibacillus > Paenibacillus sp. FSL W7-1088. The sequence goes on along the minus strand of NZ_CP150216.1, from coordinate 1,212,159 downwards.
GTAATTTCATATAGACTCAATATTTTGCTGATATTAACTTCCTATATAATGCAAAAAGCAGCACCTGCTATTGCATGGGCTGCTCTTCCTATAGAACACCAACGGAGTGAAACATATCCATCATGTTCTTTATTTTATTCCTTGATTAGCAAGCAAACTTTACCTTTACTTCTCTATACCAGCTTCTTGCGAATATACCCCGAGATCAAATCGATAATCGTAATCATCACGATAATACCCAACAGGATAATCCCTACTCGCGGCCAATTCCGCGTACTGAGGGCAAAGATCAGCGGGGTACCGATCCCCCCTGCCCCAATTACACCCAGTATGGTCGCAGAACGCACATTAATCTCGAACCGATACAACGTGTAGTTAAGGAATCCAGGCAAAACCTGTGGCAGTACAGCAAACCACAGCTGCTGCATGCGAGTTGCTCCGGAAGCGAGCAACGCTTCAGAAGGACCATAATCAATATTTTCCACTTCGTCAGCAAACAGTTTACCAAGCATCCCGATGGAATGCAGTCCAAGGGCGAGTACACCCGCGAAAGAACCCGGGCCCACCGCCTTGATGAACAGCAAAGCCATAATAATCTCAGGGAACGTACGGATAAAGCTGAGCACCATTTTGCCCGTACTCGATACAGGACGGAAGCTGCTCATATTCCGGGCAGACCAGAATGCAAACGGGATACATAATACGGCGGATATGACGGTACCCAGTACGGAGATCGCCAGCGTATCCAACAATCCTCGCAGCAAATCTTCACCCTCAGGCAGATAAACAAAGTCCCAATCCGGGGAGAAAACCCCAGCGATAATTGCCTTCATGATCTGACCAGCGGTTTCCTTCAAACCGGTAAACGGCACACCGGCAAGTGCCCATGCGTACACAAGTATAAGCAAGATTACAATAACCCAGCGAAGCGGGTTCTTCCGTGGTTTGCGCCGGATTACGCTTGTTTCATTTTTCATCATAACAATTTCTCCCGCAGCTTAGTACTTACATAATCAATGATCAGAACAATGACAAGGGTAAACAGAATGATCACACTCGTTTTGTCATATTCCAGGAATCCAAGTGTTGCTTCATAATACAGTCCGATGCCCCCTGCACCAACCAATCCGAGTATGGCAGCGGCACGTACATTAATCTCAAAGGCATACAGTACATAGGAAGTAAACTGGGCGGCCAGTTGGGGCACCACGCCATAAACAATCAGTTGAATCCGGTTCATGCCGACAGCCGTCATCGCTTCAAGCGGTCCCTGATCAATCGTTTCCAGCGTTTCGTAGGTCAGCTTGGCAATCAGTCCCACCGAGAAGACGGCGAGTGCCAATATACCAGGAATCGGTCCCAGTCCAAACACTGCAACGAACAGCGCCGCCAGCAGCAGGTCAGGCACGGTACGAATCAGGTTCAGTACGAAGCGAGCCGGATAGTAGATCCAACGGCTAGGCATTAAGTTGCCTGCACAGATGATCGAGACCGGAATTGCGATGATCGCACCGATCGTTGTACCGATCAGAGCCATACGGATCGTCTCCAGCATGCCCTGAACGATGTTGTCAAAGTAGCTCCACCGCGGCGGGAACATCTCACGCAGCAGATCCATCATGTTCGGCAAACCTTCAAACAGCTCACTGAAGCTGGCATCGGTCTGTCTTGCACTTGCCCACAAAAGCAGCAGAATGATGACTAGCGTGAGCAGATGCTTGGTACGCCCTGGTGGTTTGGGACGATGGACAGCCGAATTCGAGCCTGTGCCAGGACGCTTTCCCTTTCCTGATTCGTTCTGCAAGGATCCATCTATCGATACGTTTACGGGTTGCTTCATACCAGAACTTCTCCCCGCTGTTCCTGTACAGCCTGTTTATCCAGCAGCTCGTCTGCCAGAATAGGTCTGCCATAAATTTCTGCAAAACGCTCATCCGTTGCTTCGGATACCGGACCATCAAACACCACTTCGCCGGCACGCAATCCCACAATACGGGTCGCATACTCTCTGGCTAGATCAATAAAGTGAAGGTTAACGATAGTTGTAATACCGAGATCCTGGTTAATGCGTTTCAGATCATCCATTACCTGTTTCGTTGTGAGTGGATCGAGTGAAGCGACAGGCTCGTCTGCCAGAATGATTTTAGCTTCCTGTGCAAGCACTCGGGCTATGGCCACCCGTTGCTGCTGCCCACCGGACAACTGATCTGCACGGGAATAGGCTTTTTCTGCGATATTTACCCGTTCCAGTGCTCCAAATGCGAGTTCTGTATCTTCTTTGGGAAAACGACCCAGAATGGTACGCATCGTGGAATGATATCCCACGCGTCCAGCAAGCACGTTACGAAGCACACTGGAACGTTTCACGAGATTGAAGCTCTGAAAGATCATGCCGATATCCCGGCGGATCATGCGCAGTGACTTGCCATGAGCTTTGGTGATCGACTTGCCATTAATCAAAATCTCACCTTCACTGATATCATGAAGTCGGTTAATGGAACGCAGAAGCGTCGATTTTCCCGCACCAGACAAACCAACGACGGCAATGAACTCTCCTTGTTTAAATTTCAGATTAATATTATTCAGGCCCTTGGTGCCGTTAGCGTATGTTTTCGTTACGTTGTGAAGCTCAATCATGGCAGTAATCCTTCTTTCATTAATATGGTATTTCGCAAGGTCACGCTCTAATGGGACAAGCCAGCGCAGCGTATGTCACGCTGAACTGGCCTGCCCGCTGTACCAATGAAGTTATCCAATGAAAACATAATCAATGCATTGCAATCATTAGCGTTCTTTCTATTGACAGAAAACTACTCGGTTTTTACTTTCTCGCCGTACTCACGAACGATATCAAACTTGCTGTCATCAGACTCTACATAACCTTCATGTGTGTAGATTTCTTTGATAATTTCGTGACCTTGTGGATCTTTACCGATGTCGATGAATGCTTGTTTGATCTTCGCTGTCCAATCTGCATTCATGTCAGTACGTACTGCGATCGTATCGTTAGGAATGGGCTCAGTGAACGCCAGTACACGAGTATCTTCAAAAACAGTCGGGTAATCTTTCGCTACCGTGCTACGAGCATCTTGGAAAATCGCTGCTGCATCAACGTCGCCGTTCAGTACTGCCAGTACGCCTTGGTCATGGCCTTTAACCGTGATTGGTTGTACATCTTTCAAAGGATCAATGCCTCTGTCGAGCAACAGGGCTGCCGGCCATACATAACCTGCGGAAGAAGTTACGTTTTGGTAAGCGATTTTTTTGCCTTTCAGATCCTCAACGGATTGGATCGGCGAGTCTTTTTTCACAATAATCATGGATTTATACGAATCTGCCAGTTGCTCGGTTGGAGCGCCAGTCTCATCATTTACACCAAAACGTTGTGCCTGAAGAATAACTTCAGCTGCGCCTTTTTCTTTGGCAAGTACATAAGCCGTCGGAGGCAGGAAACCTACGTCCACTTTATTGGAAGCCATTGCTTCAATAATTGTGTTGTAGTCTGTGGATACGCTGACCTTCACCGGGATACCCAATTTGTCACCCAGCAGCTTCTCGAGCGGTTTTGCTTTGGCTTCGAGTGTATCTGCATTTTGTGATGGAACGAATTGTACAGTCAGCTCAGTCGGCACGTAACCTTCAGCGGCTTTGTCTGTCTCTGCCGTGTCAGTACTGGATGAATTCGAGCTCGTATCAGCCCCGTTAGCCGAACCTGTTGTACTACTGTTAGACCCACAAGCACTTAGAAACAGAACCAAAATCAACAATGGTAAAAATAAAGCAGACTTCTTCAAGCGAACACCCTCCAAAGAGTTTCTATTTTTCATTACTTGTCTACTATAGTCGTCAATTATTTGCGCGATGTGAAACGAAATTTGGAGTTTTGTAAAGTTTCCTGTCAGGCTGTCAGAGCGGCTTTGATCTGTTAGAATAGCCTCATTACGGTTGATAATACAAATAGAAATGGTGAATTCCCTTGTACTCTGCCGCTAGAATGACCTGTGATTAGATATGTTTAAACTTATATATTTAGAGGAGATTGTAAAATGACATCCATACCAACTACGGCAAACGTCGACATCATGGTAACCAGTGACCTTCATGGAGCCATTCGCCCCATACATTACAACACCAATGCTTATCGCCCAGCCGGACTTGCTTTGCTCGCTTCGCTGATCCGACGTGAACGGGAGCGTTCACCCGAACTGCTGCTCGTGGATAACGGCGATCTGCTGCAGGGCTCTCCCTTGGCCTCGTATGCTGCTTCCTTTGTTTCGAATCACGAAGTGCATCCCTTCATTAATGTTCTGAACGAACTGGGCTATGATGCAGCCGTGATGGGCAATCATGAATTCAACTACGGCCAGGACTTGCTGCGTAAAGCCGTTGAAGATTCCCATTTTCCTTGGCTATCCGCAAATATTGTTATGAATCGTCACAAGGAAGACTACGAAAGTTTAATTGAACAACACAGCGCCGACGATCATCCGTCGTATAGAACTTATCAGGATGACACGGTCGTGATCCATTCATATGAAGGGAATCCTGAAAAAGAAACACGGGTCATTGCACCTATTGGAGCAGGCATACCCGCCTTCGGTCCTCCCTATCTGATTAAAACCTTGTCTTCAGGCGTTAAAATTGCTTTGCTGGGTGCAACGACGCACTATATTCCGAACTGGGAGCATCCGAAAAATATAGAAGGTTTACAGTTCCTTGATGCTATGGAGACTATTCGTGCGTGGGTTGGTTATATTCGTGAACATGAACAGCCGGATGTGCTCGTGGTCAGTTATCATGGTGGTTTTGAGAGCGATCTGGAGACGGGCGAACCTGCCGAGCGGTTAACCGGAGAAAATCAGGCGTACGCCATCTGCCGTGACATTGATGGGATTGACGTTCTTCTTACCGGACATCAACATCGTCAGCTTACCGCTAACATTCATGGAGTGAGCGTGGTTCAGCCTGGATTTAGTGGGAACGGGGCAGGTCATGTATCCGTCCAGTTGGAGCGGTTATCGAATGGAAGGTGGCAGATTGCAGGCAAACAGGCTCGCTTGTTGCTCTTGGATGAAAATAATGACGCAGAGCCCGATGCGGCTGTTATGAAACTGACGGATGAGTTGGAAGCAAAAGCACAGGCATGGCTGGACCAGCCGATTGGCGAGGTGGCCGGAGACCTATCCATCACCGATCCTGCCGCATTGCGGCTCGCAGCGCATCCCTTCATTGCTTTTGTACATCAGGTGCAGATGGAAGCAACGGGAGCTCAAATCTCCAATACCGCATTACTCAGCGAAGAAGCGCGTGGGTTCGGTTCCCTCATTACCGTTCGGGATGTGTTGTCCAACTTTATCTATCCCAATACACTGACAGTGCTGGAGCTTCGTGGTCAGGACATTCGGGATGCATTAGAGCAAACGGCGCGTTACTTTGAAGTGGAGGCTTCAGGCGAAGTAGTCGTTAATCCTGCTTACATGCAGCCGAAACCACAGCATTATAATTATGACATGTGGGCAGGCGTCGAATATGAGCTGGATATCTCCAAACCTGTGGGAAGTCGTGTGGTGAAGCTGGAGCGTGAGGGCATACCTGTTGCGATGGACGCGACGTATTCTGTAGTGATGAACAGTTATCGCGCGGCAGGTGGCGGTGATTATGCGATGTATCCAGGCAAAAAGGTACTTCACGAAGGCGCCACGGATATGGCGGCACTGGTGGAGGATTATATTCGCAGACATCAACCACTAACAGTGGAGCAGGCGAATAACTGGAAGGTAATTTAATTTTCAAAAATAAAAGTCAAGCCAGTATGTATTTTTAAAAAAGTACAATCACTAAATTCGATAGTGTGGGAAATCCATTAGCTAATGTTCTAGGGCGTGTCTTCAAACAGTTTGAAGACACGCCTTAACTACAAGTAACGGTTTAGTATACTATTAATCATTTTAATTCACTCCAACTCTATTAACTTACGGATAGTTACTTTTATGAAACCATATCTTTTATTCATAGGTTTCATTAAGTCCCCGACGTTGAAGTGAATCGAAAAAGTGATGTTTGTTCTTACTAATCAAACTTTGGGTTATTTGTAGTCCAATCTGATGATCAGTTTCGGAAAGTTCAAGCATATCCCGAATTATATTATATCCATAATTAAACTCATAAAACTTATTCGAATATGGTTCAATGTATAGCGTCTTCTCTTCTAACTTCAAAATATGCTCCAGTTGAGTACCTTTGGGAACATGATCTAATCGAGTAATTATAATTTGGGTAATATTAGGATTAATCTTATGTTCGTTCAACTCATCAAAAATATCAGAGACTACCTGACCATATCTTGTTGCAATAGTATGAGGGATGCCTTTATACTGCACAACGATGTTATTCACTTGAACCTTTTGATAAGGTTGATTTGCTAAATGCCTTCCATTCCATATTTGTCCAAGGGGAACTGCGATGTATGTGGAAGCGATAATCATGAGAATGAAAAGCAATATTTTTTTTTGTCGGCGAGGCCAATCGACCCCTCTCCAACAATAGATGGCCAGCATCAGTATACCAAGAAAAAATATCGACAGCATATTAATCATATCAGGGTAATCTGGATACATAAAATTCAGAGTTGGCGCAACGTACCGAACACTCTCCAGTTTATAACCATGCATTAAAGTGAGGAGCATGTACACAGATACACTGCATAGAATAGCCATTTTAAAAGGTAATAAAGAAATTACAAACGCAAAGCTGATTGCGAAGTAAGATAATCCGAAAATAACAAACACAAGCAGATAAACTGGAGTGTCTTTAAAGATTTCATGAACCGTGAAAAATAAGAGGGTTGAGGCTGGAAGCGTACAAAAAAAACTAAATAACCATGACTGCAAAGTTCTCCGTATAGGGTTCCAGTTGGTAAGTCTTATCATATGAACCATATGGTAACGCTTAGGTGAATTCAATATAACAAGCGTCATGGTGGACATGAAAAGTCCATATAAAGGTATGGTAACAGGCAATTCATCTATGAAAACTACAAATTTGCTCAAATACAAAATGAACAGTCCCATGTAGAAAGCCCAGATATGTTCACTACGCCATAGGACCTTTAGTTTTAAAAACCATAACCGTATCATGTGCGTACAACCTGCTTTCTGAACAACATTGAGCTGATCAAAAGCATGAGGGCTACCCACAAGACTAAGACATACCGTTGAAGCATAAAATTCGGCTGTAGTATCATTTCCGATACATAATCTGGATTAAACCAGATCGCAAACATTGGTTGTCGGACATATTGAATACTGATAATCAAGTAAATAAAAACTAAAATAGTACTGTATATCGTCCTCTTAAAAATAAGTGAGCATAGTCCAGTTAACGAGACAACAAAGGATACGGTTAAGATGATTTGCAAGAGTGTAATTAACCATAAGAGATTAGGACCTTGGTTTGATAATGCAAACCAATAAATAGAATCGATCAGTATCAAACTCATGCTTATTCCGGCCCCAACCGCTACAAGCTTAGAGATTAAATAATTTGATGGGATAATTAGATAAAACATGATCGTTTTCAGTTCAAAGTCTCTTAGTTTTCCGCCCCAAACAGCATTTACGAGAACGGGGACTAGAGGCGTCACAATAATCATTTGGAGCTGAAGCATAGAAAGCCAACGATTTTCAAAGTGGGTCTCTCCACTCATTTGTGCCAAAACAAGTGGGATTATCGTTGTGAGAAAAAAAACAATGATAAGTAGCATGCGATGTTTTAGCAAAGATTTAAACGAAAAATGAAGTTGTACCATAAATTCATTCAATGGTTATACCTTCTTTCTATTCGTATAAATATAGGCGTGCTCCAAAGTAGGCTCTAATAAAAGGCTGCCTTCCAACGGGGTATCCGATAGATAGCGAATATGTACACCACTTGCAGTGACCTGTGTTGAGATGATTAGTGCACCTTGTTTTTGAAGCTTCTCTGTCACATTCTCTCCGCTGTAAAGCCACACCTTACCCTCGACCGATTTGATGAAAGCAGGGATATCTCCAAAGTAGTTAACATTCCCTTGGTGCAGTACAAGAACAAAATCTGTTGTAAGTGCAACATCTTCTACAATATGAGTGGAAATAATAATAGACCGGTCTGTTGCAAGAGTTGTTAACAGTTGTCTAAACGATACACGCTCATGAGGATCAAGTCCAACAGTAGGTTCATCAATCAAAAGTAACTTGGGGTTGCCGACAATAGCCTGGGCAATACCTAAGCGTTGCTTCATACCTCCAGACAAAGCATTGAATTTTTTGTTTCTTTGCTCCAGTAATCCAACCTGATTGAGTTTTTCTTCAATTTCTGTTATCCGCTGCCTCCCATGAATATTTTTCAAACGACATACATATTCAAGAATCTCCTGCACGGTCAAGTGGGGAAAAAAATCAAACTTCTGTGGCAAGTAGCCAATCTGTTTTCGAATCGTATGTAAATCCTGAACGACATCCATGCCTTCATAGTCTACTTGACCTGTATGGGGGGCAATGAGCGTGGAGATGATTTCGAGCAATGTCGTTTTTCCTGCTCCATTTTCGCCTAGCAAACCAAGTATTCCAGTATTCATTTCAAAAGATACATTCTGGAGAATAGGCTTATCGTAATGTTTCGAAAGATTTTGAACGCTCAATTTCATAAATACTCACCTGCTACCTTATTTTTATTTTGACATCTAAGTCCTTAGATACATAATTCAATTTTTTCATCAACCAAGCTAGGCGGAAGTGGATCATGAGAGATGATAATAATCGCCTTATTGTTCTCTTTCAAAGAGTGCATCAATTCAAAAAAAGTTTGTTTATGCATCGCATCAAGCGCAGAAGTGACTTCGTCAAACAAGTATAATTCTGCATTTACTAGCAGTCCTCTAGCCATGGATAACTTCTGTTTTTGACCAACAGATAGTTCAATTCCATTAATACCGATTAAAGTATTATAATGATGATCTAGTGAATCAATAAACGAAGCAATACCAACCATTTCACACACCTTGCGTAGTTCTCTCGAAGTTGCTTGAGCGTTCCCCAGTAAAAGATTCTCTCGAATTGAGCCAGAAATGACTTGAGGTTCTTGAGTAACGAAACATACCTCATTACAATATACAGAACGAGGGATATCATTAATATCTGATCCCTTATAACGAATCTCACCTGTATAGTTCCGATACAACCCTGCTAGAATTTTTAACAAGGTTGATTTCCCGCTCCCGTTTGCCCCAGTAATTTGAAGAATTTTTGATCGAGAAACAGAAACGGTTAATTCATTAATACACCTAATACCGACTTCAGCATAGCTATAGGAGAGATTTGATATTTCCATGACAGTTCCAGTAAAATCAGTCAAACTTTTCGGATGATATTTACCATTCTCATTGCTATTTTTTGATGCTGCAGCCGGAATATTATCCATTCGATTTATAGAGACCACGGTTTCCTGTACCAGGACGTTAAATTGAGAAAACCTTAACAGAGAGTAATTGAAATTGCTGGAATACGTTGTGAATGCTACAAGTTCCCCCAGAGTAAGATTGTGGTTTCCAATATAATAAAGTCCACCCAAGAGAATTGCTATATATGAAATAAAGTTTAGGCCTTCTACTGTACCACTAGAAAGAATGGTTATCCTGTTCTTTTTTAATGATGACGATTGATAACTACTCAATTCCCCTTCAAACTTTCGAAAGATCAGACCTTCTGCATGAAAAACTCTAAATAGCGTGAATTTCTCCAAGGTCTCATTCAATAAATTAAGATAACTATCTAATTTCCGTTTAACTATCGTGTCCATAAATTTTATTTTTTTTCCAAATACCAAGAATGATATAAGTAATATTGGCCCAAGAAGAACTAAAATTAATGAAAGTTTCAGATTGATTTTAATGAGTATAATAATAATAAAGATGAAACTGATACTATCTACGAGAAACTTAGCTAAGTCCGTTACGGCAATTGAGAATGCTTTTGTATCATTTTCAACTTTGTTAATTAGCTCTCCCTTGGGGAGCGATTCGAAGATGTTCATAGGAAGAAAGAAGATACGTTTAATTAGATCCGTCTTTAAACTGAATTGAATTTTATAAGAGATACTCGCTACTTTATATTTGCACACCAAGTTAAAAAGAAGATTCATCAAACAAACAATAAAAATCAAAAAAACGATAAAAAAAGCATCCTTAATCTGGTTAGAACTAATCAAATCAACGAACTTTCCAAAAAGGATAGGCTGCATTATTCCAAAACACAGAGGAAGCCCCATGAATAACAAAATTGTCACAATCTCACGATTATAAGGGAGCAGTCTTTTATATATAAAAGCAAGACCTTTCATAATTGAATCTCCTTAGAAATACCCTTTTAAAAGTTAACCTAGCAATATCTCTTTTTCTTCTTCTGTCAAAGTTAAGTAAAGATGAAAAATGGAGTGTAATTGTGTTTTGGTAAGCCTACAATAATCCACCGGTGGTGATGTTACAGCTCCAGATAACTCATAGTTCTCATGATGACAGCCACCGCCACACAAATTTCTAGCCCAACAATAATTACAATTTTGCCGATTGGATGTATGTGCTTCTAGAAGAAATACATTTTTCTTATAATGATCAATATCAGAGTATACGTTGCCCTGTTTGTAATTTTTATTGTTAACGAAGCGATGACACGGATAGAGATCACCATGAATATCAACAGCATAAAAGTTAACCTCGGCTCCACACGAATAGGTCGACTCGAAACCACTATGTAATCTCTGTAAAAATTTCATTACATTATTTATCTTTTTAGCCTTACTATATTCCTTCGCTTCTATAAGTTTTAGAAAATACTGTGTTAGAACCTCAAATTCTACACCCAAATCTTCAAAACTCTCTCTGTTAAACATTTGCATAGCAGGTGCTAAAAAAGCACTTCGAAAATTCAAAGAAAATAAGTGTTGGTATATTTCTGTATAGTTCGTATTTGCGGGAGTAAGTGTAGAACGAACCCCCAACTGATTTTTGTTCCTGAGCTCTTCCGTACGATTCATGATTATTTCGTAACTACCTTTTTGGTTACCATAAAATCTATTCTCATCATGAGCAGACTTCTGGCCATCAACACTAATTTGAACATAGATATCATGAGCACGAATAAAGTTAATGATTTTCGGAGTAATGAGGGTTCCATTACAAGTCATACTATATTTAATTTTTTTATGATGTGTCTCCGCTAGTTTATTAGCATATTGTACAACTTGCTCGATTGTTTCAAAATTTAATAAAGGTTCCCCGCCAAAGAAAACAAGAGTCAATTCTTCAATATTTCCTGAATTCTGAATTAAAAAATCCACAGATCTTTTCGCAGTTTCGAAATTCATTTTTCCTTTTTCATTGTACTCGCCATCTCCAGCATAACAATAGGTACACTTTAGATTGCATTCTTGTACCATCATAAGTGTTAGAGCGCTGATTGTTTGAAAATGGGCTGTCTCAATTTCTTTAGTTTTTCTTTCTTGATTGATCATTTCATTCTCGATCAGAGAATCAATGACTTCGAGAAACTCTCCTTTCTCTAATGGTGAAGGTAATTTATTGTATAATACCGATACTGTTTCATTTTCTGACTTGAGAATCATCTCTAAATTGTTATCAATTTCATATAATGCATTACTCTCTGGAACGTATGCATATTTAGTAGAATTATGTTTTAGAAGCATAACATCTCCTGGTGTGATGCGTTCTTCCCAAACATTTGTTAATTCGTTCATTTCCTTTGCTCCATTCTATACGTTGTAAGTTATTCTTGATAAAATAACGCTCAAAAAACCCAGATTATTTCTTAGAAAATCTGGGTTCTTTGCTGAGCAGTGTGTCTAGTAAAAAGCTCACTTCTCACAATCTAACCATCAGAATCTTTGGTAATGCATGTTTCCCATCCACCTGAACATCCCCAGTCAAGTGCATCACATTTTACACAGTAGTCCTTTGTATCACATGTCCAACATAACTTTGAGTCAGAGGAACCCTTAGCAAATCCCTTGTTGATCTGTTTAAGCATATCTCTCCCTCCCTTCATTTAGATTAACAACCAAATTTAATTAAATTGTATTTGCATAATAAATTATCCAGTAAATTCATTAATTAAACAGTAATAATTATCACTTACATTTCTTCATGTTCGACCATTAAAAGGAACATTGTTGTAAAAAAGAGCAGAACCTTCATGTACGAAGGTTCTGCTCTTTCCATTTCGTATCGATCTAACCAGGGTAGAGGCAAGTGCGGCAAGCAAAAGAATCGTCACCCACACCAGTAAAAATTTGCCATGATCAGCGCGAATTTGTAATTTTTATAGAACATCCAGCAGGTGGACGATGCCAGGATTGGAAATTGATCGCATTAATTATGCCTCTGCTGTCATTTGACCTGTCTTTTCCCCCACCGAAACCAATGCCCCACGCTCATCCGCCGAGCGCATCTCGGCTTCAATTAACTCAAGCGTGCCTGTTGCGCTCTCTGGGGTACATACAGATACAGGCGTACCTGCTTGAACAGACTGGATAAAATATTTGAGCTGGTGATAATATCCCGAGTCGGGTGACAGCTCAGCGACGAAGCCGGGAGCATTGTTCGGATTTACTTTCAGCTCACCATTCTCAAAGACCAGATTCCCCTGCTCCAAATTAACCCGATACGTCATGGAGAAACCGTAGTCTCCCCCCAGTGTCCAGTCGGCTTGGGCATTCAGCACTTTTCCGTCAGGGTATACATAATTGGTGGAGACGGTATCATAGCCACTTCCCGGAATGACGTTGCGAGCCAGCGTGGATACTTGATCCGGTTTGCCAAACACCCAGTGAATAATATCCGCATCATGGATGTGCATGTCTAATATGCAGCCACCGCTTTTCTCCCCATCCAAAAACCACTCTTGAGGCAAACCTGAACCCCTGAAGAAATAACCTGCGTTGACAGCTCCATAGCGACCGTCTTCTACAACGGATTTCAGATACGCATAGGCTGGCCAGAAGCGTAAACATTGACCAATCATCAGTGTTTTCCCAGTCGCTTTGGCTGTCTGCGCCATCTTCCAGCCTTCCGTCGAATGGCGAGCAACCGGTTTCTCACACAACACATGATAGCCTTTCTCCAACAAGGAACACGTTAGTTCAGCATGTAGTGGTGTAGGCAGCGTAATATCAATGATATCCAGTTCTTCTTGTTCCAGCATCGCGTCGATGTTGTCGTACAAACGATAAGGTGTGAGATCATATACTTCTTGCTCTGTTGCCATATTGCCGGCCGCTTTACCGTTCTTCAGTTCCTCTATTCTCAGATCGCAGATGGCTACCAATTCCACGGGTTCCCCTTCTGAGGCAAGGCGTACATAGTTATCAAAATGCATACGTCCCATAAACCCAAAACCGATCAATCCCACTTTTAACATATTTCTACCTCCCATATAAAAATAGAATTTATATTCTTATAAACGTTGTTATCTGAATTTATTACTGAGAACGTCCAAGAATGGCATCCATCGCTTTGGATGTATTGAATATGATCTGTTTCGAATGATGAGTGTAAGGCGGAATCATCTCGGCAGTCACATAGTTGTCGTAACCAATGGCCTGTAGTGCTTGCATCACCGCAGGATAATTCACATCTCCAGCCAGCAAATCCACAAATCCATGAAGCCCTCCCGCTTGACGACGGTAATCCTTGAAGTGCACCTTCTTAATCCGGTGACTGAGAATGCGAACCCACTGCTCCGGGTAACCGTTCTGTACGACATTGCCCACATCGAAATACGAACCTATATAATCTGAGCTAAAAGAATCAATAAAGGTACGCAGCTCTAGCGGCGACACCAAAAATTTGTTCCATACGTTCTCAATACCAATCGATACTCCTGCACTTTCCGCATACGGCAGCAGATGCGCAAGGGCTTCTTGCGCCCGTTCATAGGCAACTTCATAATCCGTTACTTCGCTGTCTGGAATAAAGTCCACACCAACCGCACCCGGAATAACCAGAATGGTATCCACACCAAATGCCGCGGCAAGCTCCAGCTGTTTTTTACACACATCCAGTGCTTTTGTGCGAATCTCCGGACGGGCGCTCGTCATCGGGTAATCCCAGTACAATCCAGTTGCAAGTCCCGCGATTTCGAGTCCAGCCTCTTCCAGACGTCCTTGAATATCACGAACCTCCTGATCCGTGGCAGACAGACTCAGCTCGCCTTCTCCATTAAGCGAAAGTTCAATCCCCTCAAAGCCAGCTTGCTTCGCCGTCTGAATACAATCCGCAATAGAGGCATCTCCTGCAAACGACCATATGTTAATCCCTTTTTTCATCCGAATACCCTCCTTCAAAATATGAAAACCTGTTCTTCAGCATCGCATAGCTATCCCAATTGAAAATAACCAAATCGGCTGGGCAAATGAAAGTTCACAGCCCCCGTGGGCTGCCATGCCTGATACTCCCGATCTCCCTGCACATTCTCATCAATACGGTAAGCGTTGACCCTCCAGCATACGCCTTTAGTCAGGGGCGACTTGAAGTTACTCGCTGGAATATGGATCACATACACCCGATGGCCCTGACGATCCACTTCTACAGCCGTTTGCAACCCCTCCAGCTGCCAGGTTACATCTGCCTTCAATTCGGAACCTTCGCTGTTATTGTGAATGAGCGCATCAAATATTACGTTGTGCGGACTGACCTCCAGTTCGATATAATTCCTGCCATCGCCCTGTTCATCAATGAACAGTTCAACCACATCCTGCTCATACAATGGCTGATCCCTTTCCGTGAAATCAGATACAACGTGATCATCCTGGCATACAAAGCGAATATGCAAATATTCGGGACTCCAGCCAAAACGGACTTCTGTGGATTGATGAGGTGGCCTACCTGTTACCGTGTCCACCAGTTCCACTGGAACACATCGTTCCCAATCCGCAGTCGAGGGGAATCCATGCTGTGCAACTGACCTAAGCGGTTCGCAGCAATAACTCGTGCTCCGTTCCACAGGGAGAGAGCGCATCGTAATCCTCTCCTTTTTTAGCTTAATCCGTGATGTTGTCTCTCTCGTAAGAACATGTGATAATACATATATTATAAATAAATTACGCAGTTATTTATTTAGGAGATAAAGAGATTATTTGCACAATTCCGTTCAGTTTTAAATAGATCTATTTGGGCCAATCTCATCGAAAAAGGAGCTGGAATTTATGTCTCTCCAGCAAGCGGTATATCCTCTGCAACGAACCGTCACTTACAAGGAATGGTCTCCCAACGTACATTATGCTCAGTTCCAGAGCCTTCCTCCCGGCAAGCTGGCAAAGCGGCGTCTGTATGACTTTGAACTTCTGTACGTCTCTCAAGGTAAAGCTGCAACTTATATGAACGATAAACACCATATTTTGAAAGCTGGTCAGCTAATTATGCTGCCTGCCGGTGTCTATCACCAGAATGAGGTGGTTTCCAGCCCGGAAGCACGTTTCATTGGCATTCATTTTGATTTCTTCAACGAATTGACCATTCAGACCGAGGCAGATATGGTTGTTAACGAAGAGACTGTTCTGCACCATAAATTCGCAGTGGAAGCTTGCGCAGAGGGCATGACGCCGCTATCTATCAACCCGGTGTATACCCCTTCTCCAGCTGCGGTGCAGCTTATGGAGCAATTAGTACATGAATTTACGATGCGCCCACCGGGATATGAACTGGTATGTAAAGCCCTGATGCTGCAAATATTGACCCATCTACTGCGTTCATCCTGGCGAAGTTCATCAAGTCATGATTCGGTACACGGAGAGAAGCTGCTCGAACTCATGAAACGTATAGAGGTTGCCCCATCCGACCCGTGGACCAATTCGAGCATCGCCAAACAATTGAACCTGAGTGTGGATCACATGGCCAAATTGTTCAAACAGGTTGCGGGCATGCCTCCCAACGAATATATTCAATCCATACGCCTAAGCGAGGCACGCAAACTGCTGCGGGAAACGGATTATTCCATTGAGGCTGTGGGTGTACAAAGCGGTTACCCAGACATTCATTATTTCAGCCGTATGTTCCGCAAATATGAGGGCATTTCCCCCCGGGAATACCGGAAGTTGTCCAGAATGCTGTGAAAAAAACGGTCATCTTCCGCTCGATAAGCGAAAGACGACCGTTTTTATAACTTCTATCCATATTTGATTCAATATTTGATTGATTTTTATTCTGCACTAAAGCTTTTGGCCCATTCAGCGACCCTCTGACTACTTTCTTCTTCTGATAAATCTTCAATTCGAGTTAGAATGGACCACCTTACTCCAAAAGGATCTACTATACTTCCAAAACGATCACCTGAAGCAAAGTTTATAATTGATTCCCGTACTTTGGCTCCTCTTGATACCGCATTTTCGATTACTTTATCCACATTCAAGACGTAAATCCCCAAAGAATAACATGCATTGTCTTCATCTGGTGGCAGAGCCAACTGATATGCTGGATTCGCTGCTCCTAGCTGCAAAAAACCATTTCCAAAATCTAATTCCGCATGAACAATCATTTGATTTCCATCCCCATCGGAATGTTCGGTAATGTCTTTCACCCTTGCATTGAAAACATTTTTATAGAAAGTGATTGCACCAGAGGGATCTTTCACTGTTATAAACGGAGTAATAGATGTAACACCGTTGGGCGTACCATTCGTTGTATATTCGCCTGAGACTGCAGTGTATTTTGTGTTTTCAGTCATAATTACCCACCTTTAAATGATTTTAATTTATTGATTTTAGGCTTATTTATCAAGTGATCCCAGTATCCATCTCGGTAATCCCTGATTGTCATCATTATAAAATAACTACACTGACATCTACTGTCAGTGTAGTTATTAAAGTTGATAGTATTCCATTAACTCGGACACAACCGCAACAAGTTTGTCCTTTAAACTCGGTGGTTCGATGACTTGAATGGACTTACCGTAGGATAGGAGAAAATATGGAACATAGGTATGAAGTGAATTTTCCTCAAGTAAAAAGATGGCTTGGTTTGAAGTCCGTTCTTTCAAATGGTGTCCCATAAACCAATGCAAGCATAAGTCATCCAACGCCTCTGGCCTTCCTGTGATAATTAACTGAATTAATCCATCCTTGTCCACTACATCAGGTAATAAATTATGCATAAAAAATTCACGAGCTGAGAAAGTTTCGGAACGCTTAAATTTATTTTGAGTCCGCTGGATTTGTAGAATCCGTTCGGCCCGAAAGCTGCGAATCTCATTCCTTAGATGGCAAAATGCAATTGTATACCACTTATTGTTCCAGTAAACCATTCCATAGGGATCGATCACCCTATTCTCCGATTGTTCTTTATGGCTTGCGCGATAATCGATTTCTACAGAGAAATCGTTTGCCACAGCCTGCTCCAATTCCATCAACACAGGCTGAATGGAAGGATCTCCCTTGCGGCTGATCACATCAAATCCGGCTAAATGACCACTAAGTATACTTTCTTGTTCCTGATTTGAATATCTTTTCAACTTTGATGTTGCATGCTCTAACGCCTCATTCAAAGGGTATCCCGATTCTTTTGCAAAAACAGCAGCTTGAAGAAGCGCTTTTTTCTCTTCAATATCAAATAACAGAGGTGCTGTGATAAAAGTATTCAGTAAGCTATACCCGCCATGATGGCCAGCGTCTGAAATTATAGGCACTCCACTGGCACATAATGCATCAATATATCGATAAACGGTCCTTATATTTATTTCTAACTTTTCTGATATTTGTTTTGCAGTTATTTTCGTGCCTGAATTTAGCATCCATAGAATGGCTAACATATTATCGTTTTTTGGCATACCATAGCCCCTCGGTTTTAATTTTTTTCTCAACTGGTATATCAACAGCTCTTTTAGTAAAAAAGAGTTCCCTCCGCCCAAAACTGGACACAGGAACTCTTTGGTTGATCGCTATTATATTTTGCCATTGGAAGACTGGCGGAATATACAGCGGTACGGAACGATCATTTTGACAGCCACTTCATATGAATGATCCAGATAATCGAGCAGCTGTTTAACCGCGAACATGCCCATCTCCAGCTTGGGTACATGAATGGTCGACAACGGCGGAGAGGTGAATTCGGATATTTCAATATTATCTACCCCAAAAAAAGCGATATCCTCCGGAATGCGGAGCCCCTGTTCGGTTGCAGCACGCATGGCCGCAATCGCCATCATATCACTGGCTGCAAAGATGGCTGTAGGTCTGTTCGCATTGTTGGTAAATGCCTGCTTGGTCAATTCATAACTCAGCGAAACATCCCATTTCACATCGATCACCCAATCATTATCAATAGGTAATCCCGCATCCGTCATGGCACGCCGATAACCAAGAAACCGTTTTTCCTCACGAAAATCATTCTTGAATTCTGCTCCGCCAATGTAGGCAATGATCCGATGCCCTTGGGCAATCAGATGATTCGTTGCCTCCCTCGCCGCCTCTTCACGATCATAACCGACGACCGGAATGTCCGGGTCCGTAATATCCACACCCACAACAGTTCGGACATTAGCCTTGAGCCAGCGATAGGCTTCCGGATCAATCCGTTCCACCACAATCATGCCATCAATCTGATGTTCCTTCACCAGAGACTGCAGCTGCACGATATCCCCATCGTTTTCGATGCTGTACACAAATTCCAGACGCATGCCTGCTTCAGCAAGCTGCTTCTCAATCCCTTCCATAATGACTGAAAAATAAGGACTGTTGTATTTATTTTGGGGAATAGCCACCACACAGCCGATCGCATATGCCGTCTTGGGCTGGACCTTTTTCTTCTTGGCCGGACGCTGTGAACGATAGCCAAGCTCCTCAGCGGTGTCCCATATTTTTTTGCGGGTTTCATCGCTGACCGATCGATTGACATCGTTCTTCATCACACGTGAAACGGTAGAGATTGATACACCGACGCGGTCTGCAATATCCTTCAATTTTGCCATGTGAAGTCCCCACCTTTCCTCTACCTATGTATTTAGACCCCATTCGTATTGGGGCAATTTCATCTCTGTAAACACAAATTTGCGGCAAATATAATTCTATATTTCTACCGGTCAGAAGTCAATGAAATGGTGCACGGGCGCAGTCTTTTATAAAATAATAGCGGCAGTCAGGGAGTTTGCTTTCCCCCATAACTGCCGCAATTTTAATCCTTTTTAAGAAAACGTATGAGGCTCTTCCCTCTTCCCACTCTTGATCGGCTTCATTCACTTATTGCATCTTGGAGGCCAAATCCTTAAGCGCTGCGTTCAGATCACCATCTCCGGCAAGTGGAAGTTTGAGTGATTGCTCACCATACGTCCAGACCAGATCGGTTTTCTTGGTTGTAAAGGGAGAGACAATGCCATACTGCTGCGCATCCAGGAAGATTTTATTATCTTCGCCTACAGTGGCAATATAAGCATCCGCTGCGGCCTTGTTCGCCGGAATCGAGTATCCCTGCTTCGCCAGTTCGGTCTGTCCTTCCGGACCTGCTAGCCAAGCGAGCAGCTTGTAAGCCGCCTCTTCATGCTTTGTATTGGAACTGATGGCAAGACCTGCTGGCTGAACAACGGTTTGGTTCGTTTTGAATTTTGGTAAATAGGAGATACCATAATCCACACCAGCCTCCTGGTAGTTGGTTGTATTCCAGCTGCCACCCGGATTCATCGCTACTTTGGATGTCGTAATCGCAAGATTCACCTGTCCACCCAAACCTTCAATCTGTGCAGGTGTGGTGTTGATCTTTTTATTTTTGGTCAAGTCGATAAAATAGTTCAGCACTTCCATCGCTTCAGGTGTCTCCAGCGCAAGGGAACCATCGTCATTCACCAGCTTCGCACCATTGGACCACAACTCCGGCTCCAGGAACCAATCCATCGTTGATCCTGGTGAAATGGACATGCCCCACTGTACAATGTTTCCGGCGTCAAAACCCGCTTCGTCTGCGCTTTTTCCGTTCTTATCCAGCGTCAGCTTGGTTGCAATGTCGGTAATTTCATCCCACGTTGGCTCAAGCGATGGAACGGGTGCTTTATGAGGATTCGTGGCTTCATTCTCAAAGATCGCTTTGTTGTAATACCATACGATGACGTTGGCATCGATAGGCAAGGATACTTGTTTACCCTGGTACTGATGGAGACCGAGCAGACTTTTGTCCACATTGTTCAGATCAAACTGATTTTCCGCGAGCAAGCCGTCCAATTCCTTGAAAATGCCCAGCTCGGCGTATTTCTCCACGTATGCATAACTCGTTTTGAACACGTCCGGAAGTGTGCCCCCAGCTGCATTGGCTGTTAGTCCGTCCCAGTAGCTGCCCCAATCCTTGCCTTCGAGTTTGACCTTAATATCGGTATTGGCCTTCATGAACTGATCCAGCAGTTCCTGTGTACGATGAAGCTCTTCTGCCGTCCCCCACTGGGAGTATGTGATCGTTACAGGTTCACTCTGGCTGCTGCCGGAATCAGAAGAGTCGGCGTTTTCGGACGATCCCCCATTTCCACATCCACTGATCACCACCATTGTAGCCAGTACAAGTGCCCATACATTGAATAGCCGTTTACTCTTCGCTCTCATATACACAGCTCCCCTTTAAGTCATATCAATAAGTCCTGTTCACCTGAAAACCGGAAAGCAGGCAGCCACTCTACCCTTTGGTGCCCGTAAGCACCACCCCCTCGACGATATAACGTTGTGCAAACAGATACAGCAGACCAATAGGTACAATACTGATAAATGCACCTGCAGCAAGCGCCGGCAAATCCTGGCTCGTCTGACCAATTAACAGCTGCAAGCCTACGCTCAGCGTAAACATTTCTGCATTTTTGATATACAGGAACGGCCCCAGAAAATCGAGCCAGGAGTTCACAAAGGCAAAAATAATAGTCGTCATAATAATGGGTTTGGACAGCGGCATAATGACTCGTGCATATACCGTCCAGCGATTGCCGCCATCGAGATATGTAGCCTCGTCCAGCTCCTGGGGAATCGTCATGAAAAACTGTCGGAACAGGAAGATATAATAGGCGCCTCCGAGCCAGGCTGGCACAATGAGCGGCAACCAGGTATCAATCCAGTTCAGCTTGGAAAAAAGGACGTACGAGGGAATCATCATAATGGATGGAGGAATCATTAAGGTAACAAGTACAACCGGGAACAGAATATTCCGGTACTTGGTTGCAAAACGGGAGAAACCGTAAGCCACAAGTGAACTGGACACCACCGCCCCCGCTGCAACAAAAAAGGAAATGATAAATGAGTTCTGAATCCACTGCCACATCATCGGCTGCACAGCGAACAACCGTTCAAAGGCTTCCAGACTGAATGTGTCCGGCAGGATGGTTGGAGGTACCTTGTAGGTTTCCGCTTTGGTTTTCAGCATGGTCGAGAGCATCCATACCAGAGGCCCTGCGAACAGCATTAATGCTGCAATCAGCATGGTATATTGGGACGCTTTTACCGCTATTTTTCGGCTGTTCATGTAACTCTCCTCCTATCGTTCTCCCTCGTAATACACAAAGCGGTTTGAAACTTTCATCAGGATCAGGGTGACAAGCGAGATCACGGCGAACAGGAAAATCGACTGCGTCATCGCCATGCTGAATTTCAGATCGGTAAAGGCCGACTTGTAAATATTGTAGACAAACGTATAAGCAGAGTAGTTCGGACCACCCTTAGATAGCAGCAGCGCTTCCGTAAACATCTGAAAGTTATACATCGTCTGAATAATGATGACAAACAGGATGGAAGGACTGATCATCGGCAGTGTAATTTGGAAAAATCGGCGAATCCCGCTTGCACCGTCAATTGCAGCAGCTTCATACAAATGTCTGGGTACATTTTTTAGTGCAGCCAGGAAGATCAGAACCCCGCTGCCCGAGATCCAGACCTGAAGCATGATGATGACCGGCTTAATCGTATGCTCCCCGCCAATCCAGTCCACTTTGCCTATACCCAGCGCGCCAAGTCCGGCGTTCAGGATGCCGAATTCGGAGTTGAATACCAGTCGCCAGATAATAACCGTTGCCACAATGGGCACCAGGGTCGGTAAATAGAAGAAGGTACGGAACAGGGCAATACCTTTGACATTAAAATTAAGCAGCATGGCCAGACCCAGCATACCCGCCGTTACGATCGGAACACCGAATACCACGAAAAACATCGTGTTCATCAAGCTTTTCAGGAAGATGGGATCATCCATCATGTGCGTAAAATTATCAATGCCGACAAAATTGAAGTTGGTCGCTCCCGGGAGTCTCGCATCCGTAAAGGCGTAGAAAACCGAAGTCCCGAAAGGAAACAGGAAAAAGGTGATAAATCCGATAATCCAAGGCAAAATGAAGAGAAAAAACAGCAGTGTGTCATATTTTCTCAACCTGTTCATGATGACACCCCTCAGCCTGAAATTTCTTCTAAATAGACGTACCGTTCTTCCAAAATAGATTTCTCTGCCGCCAGAGCAATAAGCAGCGCGTTACGACCAACCTGAGCACTAGCAAAGGGCTGTCTGCCTTCCTGTACACATTTCAAAAAATCAATGCGCTGGGTCTGTCCACCCGTGTGTCCACCCATAATGGAATCCGACGTCACATCAATCTCGAGATGGTCCTTCGTCCAGTCCTGCCCGCCAACGATATCAATCGTTTTGTCATTACGGGCAACCATTTGGCCGCCGTTCTCTCCGATCAGGCCAATCTCAAGCCCTTCTCCCATCAGATTGCGCGGTTTCAAATACATGCACAGGCCCAGATTGGCCTTGCTGCCGTTATCATAATCAATGGTGATAAAGGCATGGTCGACGATGGAGGTATCCGAAATTTCTTTCGTCGGGTAGTGACTGTATGAATTCTGAATCCGATTAGGCTCTCCTTGCTTCATGACATGCTGGCCTCCAGAGGCAAACACGCGGACAGGCTTCGCCTGGATCATCCAGTTGAAAATATCGAAGTGATGACAATCCTTCTCTACAATCGCTCCCCCAGACTTGGTCTTGTCATAGAACCAATCCGCAGGCGGGAACGGATCACGGAATTCCTTGCACCACATCAATTTCACGTCACCAAGACGTCCGCTCTCCAGTTCCTTCTCCATTCGGCGATACAGATTCGAATACCGATATACCAATCCGATCTGCAATACCCGTCCCGAGGCTTCCGCCGCTTCTATAATGGCATCACAGTCCTCAATGGTATGGGCAACCGGCTTCTCCAGAAATACATGCTTGCCTGCTTCCAGAAAAGCGACTGCCACTTCACGATGCAAATAGTTCGGTACACTGATGACCACCGCATCCAAATCTTCCTTGGCAAGCAGCTCACGATAATCGCTAACGATGGTAGGATTACTGTTCTTAAGTTCAGCCAGCGTACGTGCCACATTGGCTTCATTCATATCACAGATATAACGAACCTCACTATCCTCAAGCAAATCAAAACCAATGCAATGATGTGACCCCATGTCTCCTACACCGATAAAAGCCATTTTTATCTTCCCCATGCTTACACTCTCCGTTGCTCGTTAATTTGCGGCAAATGCCATGAAGCCAATTCAATGTCAATAAATCTAACAAGACTGTGACTATGTAACGATAGTAAAATAGTTTTAAATCCTTGTCAATTGATTTTGGCTAAATTTTAAATTATTTTGCGGCAATATATTTGCAGTGCATTTTACATACTACTAAACAGTATAACTCTTTATTCATCATAAATTAAGCGTTTACATTTTTATTGTATTATCATATACTTTAATTTGTATTCATTTTTATTTGCGGCAAATATTATATTATTCCCATGTGTACTCATGTTCAAAATTCAATGGAACACGCTTATTTTCAATAGAAAACACAATAAATTCTGGAAAAAATTCTGTTGAATCTCCCGTATCCATCCCCTATAATGCAATTTAGACACAGAATCCAAGAACTAAAAATACATTTTAAATTTGCCGCAAACCAAAATCACATCTTTTTAGTTGTTTATCCCCCGATTACTACCATGACTCTTACATAAAACGTTACTATTCTGCTGCTTCATGCGGATCAGAAAGGAGTTGAGCTCTCCTAACGCTCCCCTCATAACGAAATTCGGGGTGGGCAGAACGAGGTATCATTCAAAATCCATTATTCAGGAGGTATACCATGACAAGATTATTTGATAAAAGCAAGCGGAGCCTTGGATTGTTTTTGGCTTTTGTCCTCATGATTACCCTGCTATTGCCTGCGGGAGCCTTACCCAAAGCCTCTGCTGCAACCATCACCATTGATGGCAATATCAACGACTGGAGCAGCGTTAGTGCTCTCACCACCAATAGTGGCACTGCCCAGACGCTCAAGGTGACCAATGATGGAACCCATCTCTATCTGCTTATTCAAGGCTCTGGTCTGAGTACAACGATGGGCAACTTCTGGATCAATACCGATAACAATACGTCAACGGGTTACCAGGCTGCGGGTTGGGGAGCTACAGGTGTGGAGTGGCTGCTTGAAAATACGGGGTTATACCGCTATGGCGGCAGCGGAACCGACTGGGTCTGGAACTTCAACAGCACGTTGACCAGCTCCCAATTCTACCGCAGCTCCACCGTCATTGAGGTCGCTATTCCTCTCTCTACACTGCAAATCAGTGCAGGCAGCACCGTGCGAGTCGGGTATATCGACAACAGCTCGGATACGTCGAGATTGCCCGCGGCTGGACAAACACTGCCCGCTTACCTTTTGACCTCGGCTGGATCAGGTGGTGGTACGGGGAACAATACCGTAGTGAATCCCGTAGAGCTGGACAGCCCACTCAACAATCCATTCAAAGGCTGGGCGCCTTCGGCCAAGAGCACCACATATGCACAGCCACACAGGCTTGTATATGCTGGTGTAACTTGGAAGGAGCTGGAGTCTACCAAAGGCACATATGATTTTAGTGCAATTGAAGCCGCCAACAATTTTGCCTACTGGAAAAGTAAAGGGGTCAAAGTGGTGTTTCGCTTCATTCTGGACAGCCCGACAGGACAGGCTCACCGGGATATTCCCGACTGGCTCTACAATGACATGGTTGCCCGCGGAGAATCGCCTGGAACCGTATACAACGATACAACCGGAGGCATGGGTACGGGAAACAACATGGGCTTCTCCCCCAACTACAACTCCACCTATCTGCAAGAACGGCACAAATTAGCTATCGAAGCCATTGCGGCAAGGTACAACACGAATGATCGTCCGGTCGCCTTTGTCCAGATCGGTTCTCTCGGACACTGGGGCGAGTTCCATACGTGGCCTTATGTCGGACCTAATGGTGAAACCAATTACACAGGTGCTTTCCCGACCAATGACATCTCGAACAAGTACGTTCAACATTATATTGATGCTTTTGCTGGCAAAGAGGACAAAATGCAGGTTCTGATCCGGCGCAGTATCGCCCTCGCCAAAACCAATAACAAAGGCATGGTCATGGGCATGTTCAACGATGTGTTTGGACATAAAGACAGCTTTGATGCCGATTGGGGCTGGTACACAGGTACCCAGAACGGTTATTGGGATGATATCGGCCAGCAGCAGCCAGGACATCCGAACTTCTGGGAGACACGTATCTCAGGAGGCGAATTTTACGGGGGAGCTTCCGGCATGCTTGCGGCATTAACTACCGGCAGCGGATTCACGGAAACGTTGCGTCAAACGGAGCTTAGCAAACCAAGTTGGCTGGGACCGAATTCCCCTGCCTCGCTTCCTCTAAATCATGCCTTACAGGCCAATATGGATGCACTCAAGAAACGAATGGGTTACCACTTTGTCGTGAAGGAAATTTCGCATCCATCCACCATTAGCGGAAGCACGTTTACAACAACGATTAAAGTGGAGAATAAAGGTGTACAGCACTTCCCATTTGCGTGGCCGGTTGAAATTCAACTGCGCAGCGGCAATACCGTGGTCGCCAAGAAAACAACAACCGTTAATCTGACCACGTGGAAAACGGGTACCTACACCCTGTCCGATTCCATTCCGGTCTCCGGTCTTGCTGCCGGAACCTATGATATCGCGATTGCGATCATTGACCCGGAAACGAATAAACCTGGCGTAGACTTTGCCAATACAAACAAGCTGACCGACGGCTCGTTCAAGCTGAGCAGTGTAACGAAATAAATTACCACAAGCTACAATTCATATCCAATTCAAATGCAAAGAGCAGGAATGCAGGGCACCATGCCCTCCATACCTGCTCTTTCTTTTCCGGGTATAAGAAACTGAACATTCTTTACCAGGATAGCTGGAAACTATCCAATAGAGCCTACAGAAAAGAGCATGGTCGCCATTGTTCTTGGTCCATGCTCTTCTGCGTTATTGCGCCTTGTTCCGCAGCTGACTGTAATACAGTTCGCTGTAGAAGCCACCTTGTTCCAGCAATGCGTCATGCGAACCTTGCTCCAGGAGCTGACCATCCTTCAGTACAAGAATACGATCGGCTTGGCGGATCGTGTTCAGTCTGTGAGCGATAACAAAGCTGGTGCGGCCTTGCATCAGGCGCTGCAGCCCTTCCTGGATTTTGATCTCCGTCACGGTATCGATACTGCTGGTCGCCTCGTCCAATACAAGGATGGACGGATCGGCCAGAATTGCCCGGGCAATCGCAAGCAGCTGCTTCTGTCCCTGACTGATGCCACTTCCGTCGGCCTGAAGCACTTTATCGTACCCGTCCTTCATCCGCATGATGAACGAATGAGCATTCGCCAGCCTTGAAGCAGCTTCCACCTCTTTGTCAGTCGCATCCAGACGGCCGAAACGGATATTTTCACGAATCGTGCCCTGGAACAGGAATGAATCCTGAAGGACAAATGCCATATGTGAGCGCAAATTCTCGCGCCGAATGGTCGTAATGTCACGTCCATCCACCGTTAGTGTACCGGATGTAGGATCATAGAAGCGGGATAACAGCTGAATCAATGTTGTTTTCCCTGCCCCGGTCGGACCTACAAGAGCAATCATCTCACCCGGCTTGGCTTCAAAGTTAATTTCATGTAAAATATTGCGTCCTTCATCGTATCCAAAGGATACCTTGTCGAAGCGAACGGCTCCCTCCACCTTTTCGAGAGATACTGCTGCGCCTTCATCCTTCGCTTCCTCATCCTCATCCAATACCTCGAACACACGCTCTGCCCCGGCAATCGCAGACAGCAACGTATTCCACTGGTTGGCCAGATCGTTGAGCGGACGGGTAAACTGACGGGCATATTCTACGAAGATGATAATCACGCCGACGGTAACGGAACCTTGAATCGCCAAGATCCCGCCAATGCCTGCGACAATCGCAAAGCTCAGGTTGTTCAGACCATTCATCAGCTTTGGAATAAAACCGGAGATGGTCTGTGCCCAGAAACCGGACAACCGGATCTTCGTATTTCGTTCCTCAAAGCCGCGAATGACCCGCTCCTCCTGAGAGAACGCCTTGATAATCTTCTGCCCGGACAAGGTTTCCTCAATGTACCCATTGAGTTCGCCGAGATTACGTTGACGCTGTTTGAACAACGGTCCGGTTCTGCGCGTTATCCAGCGCATGCCGATAGCCATCAGTGGTACCACGATAAATGTAAGTAAGGTCAGCAGCGGACTTAACCAGAGCATCACGCCAAACGTTCCGATCAGTGTTAACACACTGGAGAAAATCTGGATGGCCGAGCTGTTCAGCGTACCGCTGACATTCTCAATGTCGTTGGTAACCCGGCTCATGATCTCCCCCTGCTGACGCTTGCCGAAGAATGGAATCGGCAGTTTGTGCAGATGGGAGAACAGATCATACCGCATGCGGAACACGGTCTCCTGTGCAATTTCGATCATCCATATATTTTGCAGCCATGACGTCAGGGAGAAGAAAACGTAGACTGCCACCAGACCCAATAAAAATGTCGTCCAGCTGGAACTCGTTGCTTCTCCATCAATGAATTTATCCACGGCCACACCGACCATATAAGGACCAAGCAAAGCGAGTGCAGAACTAGCAAATACCATCAGCAGCACCATCGTCAGCTTGACCTTGCGACGGGCCAGATACGTCCAGATTCGGCCTAACGTACCAGACCAGTTCTTCGCCCTTGCCTTCGGCTTGCGACCTCCTCCTGCCTTCAGCGTATCGGGATCAATCGGAGGCGGGGGCTGACGGAAAGGTTCAATGAATGCTTTGAACATGTGGTGTACCCTCCCCGTATTGTGATTCATAGATTCGGCGATACAATTCGGATGAATCCATCAGATCCTCATGTTTCCCCTGTCCAATCAGACGCCCGTCGTCCAACAACAGAATCAGATCCGCAGAGGTGGTTGAGCTGATCTTCTGCGTGATGATAAACGTTGTACACGACAGCTCTTCCAGTGCGCCCAGCAGCCTTGCTTCCGTGGCTACATCGAGCGCACTTGTACTGTCATCCAGAATCAAGATGCTTGGACGACGAATCAATGCACGGGCAATCGAGAGCCGCTGCTTCTGTCCACCCGACAGATTGACTCCTCGCTGACCCAGCTGTGTATCATAGCCATTCGGCAGCTTCTCAATGGTCTCGTGAATCTGGGCACGCCGCGCTGCTTCCTTGATCTCTTCGAGCGTTGCGTCCTCCCGGCCCCAGGCGATGTTATCCCGTACCGATCCGGTAAAGAGGACCACCTCCTGCGGCACATAACCGATAGCTCCGCGCAATGTGGCTATGTCCAACTGTTCTGCGTCATTACCATCGATACGAACCTCGCCGTGATCTTCGGTATAGAGCCTTGGAATGAGCTGTACCAGCGAGGATTTACCCGAGCCTGTCGCTCCCATGATGGCGATACGTTCACCTTGTTTGGCTGAGAACGTAATATCCTCCAGCACGGTAATTTCACTGCCCGGATAACTGAACCCTACACCCTGAAAATCAACTGCACCCTGGATCACAGGATTCCCTTTACCCGTTTTTGCAGAACGATCTGTGTCCATGGATTGACCCGAATCCGAAACTTCCTCCGTGTCAAAAACTTCGTTAAGCCGTTGTGCCGAAGCACTCGCTCTGGAGAAGGTCACCAGAATCCAGGACAGCGCAGACATGGCGCCAATGGTGCGAAGCAGATAGTTAATAACTGCGACGACTTCACCCACGGTTGCACTTCCGGTAGTGATGTCACGTCGTCCAAACCATAGCACGGCGATGATACAACCATTCATCATGAGCAGCATGAATGGCATCGTCGTCTCCGTCAGGCGCAGCGCGGAGATCGTGCCCTTCATCAGCTTGCCGCTATATCCGGCAAAGCGTTCAATCTCGTGGCCCATCCGGACGAATACACGGATCAGCCGAATGCCTGTCAGATTTTCCTGGATGACTCCGTTGACGGCATCCAGTCTGCGCTGCACATTGCGGAACAGCAGCGCTGCCTTTTTGATCATCCAGATGACAAACACGAGCAGTACAGGCACCATCACAACAAGCAGCAGACCCAGCTTCGGATTTACCACAACCGCCATGATCATGCTCCCAATCACCACCAGCGGTACACGTGTCATGAATCGCAGACTCATAAACACCGTATCCTGCACCTGTGTAACGTCTCCGGTCAACCGGGTAATCAGGGATGATGTGGCAAACCGGTTAAACACTGCATAAGAGAACGCTTGCACTTTGTCATACAGCTTCTCCCGCAGATCGTAACCGAAGCCGAGACTCGCATGTGACGCAAAAAACGAACTCGCAATTCCCGCGGCAAACGCCACAACGGCACTGCCCACAAGCACTCCACCCCATAGCCAAACCACTGACAGATCTCCTTGCTGGATACCGTTATCAATGATCTTTGAGATTAAATAGGGTTGAGCCAATTCGACCGTCAATTCAATCAGCATCATGACCAGTGCTGCGATGGCGGCGACTCGATACTTCTTCAAGTAGTACAACAGCTTGATCATAACCATTCCTCCGGCCCAGAGCGTTTCATCTTCGTGACGATTTGGTATGTTCACGCAGCTAGCTCCGTTAGTCTCTTTACATAAATCTATGTAAAATTTCACGTATCCAATACGCCTATTATATCGCATTTTGAACTTTCAAATCGCTAATATCTTCTATGCTTCTTATTATTAACCTGAAATAGACTTGGAGTGAACATTCATCTGCAACAAAAAACCTGAGCAGACTGCCCAGGTGCGATGATATTCCAATTCGAATACGTTTATTGACACTCAACTCATCCCAGCTATTTTACTCAGACTTCTTGAAATCGGCTTGCTGCTGTTCATAGATTTCATAGAAATCATCCCAGACAAGTACATTGTCCTTTTCTTTGCTCCACCAGTCTTTGTACCATGTTTCAATCTCCGGGCCACCACCCTGTTCCCACTTTTGCTGCGCTTCTGCAGCAGCCTGCTCAACTGTATACTTACTACCGCTGATAATGGAACGGGTGAAAATATCATTAATGGCTGTCGTCACATTGGTAAGCTTCACCTGAAGCTCTTTGGGCAGCTGCGGCATATGTTCTGAGTGGGTAACGCCTTCACCCACCGGCAGATCGTTCATGTATACTTCCCTTGCTTCCTTGAAGAGGCGAAGTCCTTCCTTCTGGGAAGGGATTTCCTCACTAAACAGCATTTCGGTGTAACCGCATTTGCCTTCCTCCAGGCGGCTGTACAGCATCGCGTAATCACCAGCCCAGCTTATTTCCTGTTTGTACTTTTCCTGATCAGATATACGCGGGCAGCCCTGTTCGTTCAACGTATAATGAGTGCCTTCGAACCCGTTCTTGACCGTTCGGCCTGTCTCGGTTTTGGTTAGAAAATCAATATATTGAATGACGGCTTCCGGATTTTTGGCACGGGCATTCACAACGGCCGTCATCTGCACCGGGTTATTCCATACCATCGTATATTGACCCACCAATGTGGAAGGCAGGGCAATGACCTTCAGCTTGGCATCAGGCACATTCTGCATGAGCGTATCCAGTTCCTTGGCCGCAAATCCAGTGTAATCAGCCGTCATTGCGGCATACATGCCTATTTTCCCGTTCAGGAAATCCTGTTTGGACTTAGCTCCATCCTTGTCGGTCAGAAAATCCTTGTCTACTACCCCCGCCTCAAACAATGCCCGCTTAAACGCCGTCATTTCCTTCATGTGATTGGGGCCAACAACGATCTCCCCGTCCTCCACGTTCACCCAATTGGCATTGTACATGTAGCGGAATAATCCCGCAGTGTCCCCAAATTGCAAACCTCCGATTCCAAAAGTATCGTCTGCACCGTTCCCATCCGGATCATTCTCTGTGAATGCCTTGGCGACCGCCAGCATCTCTGCTTCGTTCGTCGGCACCTCCAGGTTCAGCTTTTCCAGCCAATCTT
This sequence comes from Paenibacillus sp. FSL W7-1088, assembly GCF_037969855.1. Lineage (NCBI taxonomy): Bacteria > Bacillati > Bacillota > Bacilli > Caryophanales > Paenibacillaceae > Paenibacillus > Paenibacillus sp. FSL W7-1088. The sequence goes on along the minus strand of NZ_CP150216.1, from coordinate 1,180,780 downwards.
CACGAATGAAGAAACTGGTCAGCGGAAATACCTCATTCATTCGGCCCACTTCATATAACTTGCCATCGCTCTTGATCCCAGCTTTCTTTAACTGTGGATACTTCTCCATCAGCGCTTTATATTCCACACTGGAGTTCTCAATCAGTTCATCCAGCGGCATCAGTTGTTTTTGATTAAATAACGTATTCCGAATAGGCGTTCCGAATTCAAAAATAACATCTGGTGCACTGCCCGAAGCAAACAGCACGTTTAATTTGGACTGCGATTCCCAGCGGGGAACCGCCGTATATTTGACATTGGCCGGGCCGTTCTCATTGATCCACTTGGACCACATGTTATCCTCAATCGTTCCCATACCGCTTGGTACGGCGCCCCGATCATAGATCGTCGACGTTATATTGCCGCGCGCACCTTCCCCTTCAGCCTGCTCACTTCCACTTCCTCCTGAACACCCTGCCAGTATTCCGCCGATTAAGCCCAGAACAAGACCGGACTTCATCCATGCCTTGATGGATATCACCATAAGATCAGACCCTCTTTCTTATATAATGTGAAATGAAATAAGCGAATGGCTTGCAACCTGCACTACCCTTTAATAGAGCCCAGCATAACCCCTTTAACAAAGTACTTTTGCAAGAATGGATACACTGCCAAAATGGGAATGACCATCACGATTACGGCCGCTGCCCGAATGCCTTCTGGCGTTAGATTCGAAATCATCGTCGGATCGGTAAAATCCTGCACGTTCAGATTGGACATAATCATATTTTGGACCAATACAGTCATGTTGTACTTAGAGGTGTCGTTGATATAAATCATCACACTCATGAATGAATTCCAGTACCCTACACCATAGAACAGAGCAATGGTCGCCAGCAACGGTTTGGACAGAGGCAGCACGATCCGAAATAACAATCCGAGCTCTCCGCATCCATCGATGCGTGCAGCTTCGTCCACTTCCCCTGGCAGATTTTCAAAATACGATCTCATAATCAGCATGTTATACGTACTTACCAGACCTGGCAGCCAAAGTGCACCATAACTGTTCACCAGCCCAAGGTTCTGCACCACCAGATAAGTCGGAATCAATCCGCCGTTAAAAATCATCGTGAATACCATCGCCATCGTAAAAAACCTGCGGTGGTAAAAATGCCTGCGCGACAGCGGATACGCCGCCATAATCGTAACAGCCATACTCAGCCCCGTACCGATTAACGTAATCTCGACACTGTTCCAGAACGCATTCAGGATTGGCGTCCCAGTCATTAGACTGTGATAGGAAAACCAGGTGAAGTCGACTGGCCATAGCCCTACTTTACCGGATACAACGGCTCTCGCATCACTCAACGACAAAGCCACAATATTCAGAAGGGGCAGGATACAGCTGATGGCTACCAATGTTAACAACACATAATTGATCATATAAAAGACTTGTTCTCCTCGTGTTTTTCTCACTCTGCTCCGCCTCCCTTACCACAAACCTTCGTTAAATCGACGTGCAATATAGTTGGCACAATAGATGAGAATAAACGCGACCAGTGATTCGAATAATCCCATGGCCGTCGTCAGGCTGAACTGCGCTCCCTGAAGACCTGTGCGATAAATATACGTACTGATGACATCAGCAACCTCGTTCACGTTAGAGTTCTGCAGCATATACACTTGGTCAAATCCAACTTCCATCACGCGCCCCATCGACAGAATAAGCAGCAAAATAATGGTGGAGCGAATGCCCGGAAGCGTTACGTGCCAGATCTGTCGCATCTTGCTCGCCCCATCCATCTGTGCAGCTTCGTACTGGCTTGGATCGATGGTCGTTAGTGCCGCCAGAAAAATAATCGCGTTAAAGCCCATGTCCTTCCAGATACCTGACCCGACAAACACGGCGATCCAAGAGCCTTTGTTGTACATGAACGGATACGGCTCTCCCGTCCAGGCTTCCACCCATCGGTTCACAATTCCGTTCTCCAGTGAAAATACGGTCATGATCATCATTGCAATGATGACCCAGGAGAAAAAGTGCGGCATGTACACCACGGTCTGCACGGTCCGCTTAAACGCCATGTTTCTCACTTCATTCAGCATGATCGCCAGAATAATCGGGATCGGAAAACCCACGATAATGCTAAGCAGACTGAGAAATAGAGTATTACGGATGATCTCCACTGTGCGCGGATCGCTGAACAAGGTCTGAAAGTGTTGAAAGCCCACCCATGGACTGTTCCAAAGCCCGTCATAGAAGTTATAATCCTTGAAGGCGATGACCAGCCCCCCAATCGGCGCATAACGAAAGATAAGATAAAACAGGATCACCGGAAGAAACATCAATAGTAGCGGAATATTCGTCTTGAAACGGCGAAGCCGCTGCTGCCGGATTCTCTGCCTCACTTCGTTTTCTGGCGGTTCCAACCTTGGCGGCCCTGCGGCCAGCTCTCCCTTCATGTTCATCACTCCTCTCTGCTGTGGATGTCTATAGTTGTATTTTAGATATAAATGTAAGCGTAAACATTCGATATTTAACGATCCTTTTTTAAATTTCTACGCAAAATAACCCCACATCGTGGGGCTGTGTTCGGTAACAGCTTCTACTCGCTGCTCTCATGGCTCGGCTGCTTGCGAAATTCGCGGGGCGACAGCCCGGTTATCTGTTTGAACACGGTTGTAAAATAACTGGAGTTATCGAACCCGGTCTGTTCAGCAATGTCCGCCATGCTCTGCCGGGTACTGTGCAGCAGTAACTTCGCCTTATCCACTCTACGCTTGCTGACGTACTGGCTGAAGCCATGACCGGTTTCTTTTTTGAACAGGTGACTGAGATAATTGGGGGTCACGTGAACATGCGCGGCTGCCGCTTGAAGATTACAATTGCTGGAATAGTTCATCTCGATGTACTGAAGGACCCGTGTGACCACATGATCCTGTTGTTCCTGCGTAAGCCGGACCAGCATACCAAGCCATTCTTCTCTTTTGCAGCGTGCCCAAGCCATCACTTCCGCTACCGAATGAATCCAGAGCAACGGATCTGGGCCGAACTTGTCGACACTCGCAAACTGCTGAACACGGAACTGCTGCACTAACAGATCGGTCATCACTTTCATGAGCAGCTGAATCTCGGCTTTACATTCAGGGAGAGGCATCCGGGATGCATGGCTGAACAGTTCATCTATCCGTGCAGCCATTTGCTGCATCTGCTGCTTCAACAAGAATGCTGCCAACTCATCACGCAATCGATCCGATCTCTCTACCAGACTGTACTGTTCCCTAATTCGGTTATCGGATTGCCGCTGGCAGTATCGCTCATGCGCTTTGCGAAGAACACGACAGGCCTCATCTAGAGAGAAGGGCTTGAGCAGAAACTCCATAGCACCATAACGGATGGCGCGCTGTGCATATTCAAACTCCCGATAGCCCGTCAAAATAATGATCATAATGTCCTGACCACGATCATGGATCTGTTCTGCCAAGTCCAAGCCATCCATCACCGGCATGTTGATATCCGTAATAATTAGATCCGGTGTACAACTGTTTACAGCTTGCAGCGCTTCTTCTCCGTCGGCAGCTTCACCAACTACTTCCCACCCGAGTGGATTATTGGAAACCAGATGTATTAATCCTTGCCGAAACATCGCTTCATCATCGACTACGAGCATTCGTCCATTCAATGGATGTATTCTCCTCTCAGCATGTTATCTGTTCTCTTCCAGCAACCTATTCTACCTGATAGGGCAAACGAAGCCGCACCAGCGTTCCCACTTCAGCAGTGGATTCGATCTGCACACCATAAGGGTCGCCATGAATCAGTTCGATTCGTCTGATTACACTTCGCATGCCAATGTGTTGACGCTCCTCATCAGCGTGTGCCAAAGGTGCCAAAATACGATCCATCATGGATGGGTCCATCCCGCATCCGTTATCGGCTATCTCCAGAATAAGCATGTCCGATTCTGCATCATTTCCCGCGTACCGGAAGACGCGAATCTCGAGACGACGATTGTCTCTTTTGTCCGCAAAGGCATGAACAAACACATTCTCCACAATGGGTTGCAGCAGCAGCCGAATCACCTGGCAACGTAGCAGTTCAGAAGGAACAGAAATCTCGATCGATAAGGCCTCCTGATACCGGGCCTGCTGAATCTGCAGGTAATGGTCAATCTGGTTCATCTCATCCTGCAGGGTAGTCAACCGCTGGACTGGCTCCAGTGTATATTGCAGCATTTCGGACAAGGCCGTAACCAGACGCGCCGACTTCTCATCTCCAAGCATATAGAACTTCCAGAAGAACATACTTAATGTGTTATACAGAAAATGTGGATTCAACTGGGCCTGTATAGCCTTGAGCTCAGCTTGCTTTTCACTTAATTCACGCTCATAGACTTCATGAATCAACGTATCGATCCGTGATGCCATCGCATTGAATCGTTCTCCAATGAAGCCCAGCTCATCCTGTGTCTGAATCTGAACGCGTGTATCGAATTGTCCGTCGCGCACTCTTTTCATCGCGTTAACCAGACTGGCCAGTGGACGCAGCAGCCTGCGGCTGATGATGGTAATAATGATCCACGAACACAGAACCGTGGCTGCCGCAGAAAATACAGCAACCTTTACGATAATCTTGCCCTTATGCTGAATCTGAGCCAAGGATACTTTGCTGATTAACGTGAACTTGGCTTTGTCCGACGTTTGTTTTGTATACAAATGAGCGGTTCCCTGCTCGTCCCTAATCTCGGTTGCTCCCATGCTTAGTTGTGTAAGCGGTGGTGGGTCTGCATCTTGATTATGAAACGCATATACCAGTTTCCCATCTGCATCCAACAAATACGCGGCAATATCTTCATTAAGACGTAGGTCCTTAAGATAGGATTCATACAGAGAGGTATTAAAGAGGATCAACATGACCCCATACGTCTCCAGATCAACAGAACGCATTAAGCGCCCTGCCAGAATCCAGTTGGATTTTTCCTCCTGAAGAAAAGCATCTGCATCCAGACGGTTCCATACATATTCTCCTCCCGTCCCTTCCAGCTTATGGACCATCTCAGCCAAATATGAGGGGTCCATCTGTTGGAACGATCCGGCAAACGTACCGAGATTAAATATGTTCCCCTTCAAATCATAGATTCGAATTCCCATGATCTCCGGTGCATCGAGACGAACCTGATACAACTGATCATCCAGTTCCTCCTCCAGCTTCATCTGATCATAGGAGGAAATGCCCGCAGCCTGCGCCTTAATTGCATTTTTCACGGAGGGATTCAGCGTAATGTAGTCCGTCACTTTATACATGTCGTGCACCCTGGAATCGAGTCTTGCAAGTACCTGTTCTGCGGTAAGACTATACTGGCGACTCACTTCCTCATTAAACAGCGAAATATGTATGCGATAAGTAATTAACCCCGTGATGCCTGATATCAATACAGTCGCCGCCGACAGAAACAAAATCAGTTTTGTTCTGAATTTAAAGCGTTTACATAACTGAATCCATCTCATCACTCTTCGCACCTCACCCTTGTCCCGCACCACTTTATTCTTAAAAAAGATATCATACCCCTATGTAAAACAACAGAAAAACCCTGACCCCGTGTTGACGGTAGTCAGAGTTTCTACCTGCTCTATGAAGGATAAGCCGTATGAACATTTGTCAGAACAGTATTTTCCATAGATGACTATTTGCCGTATGTCTGCTCCATACGTTCTTCTTCATTGGTGGACAGCAAAATGTTCAGCAGCCCCATCACGTTATTCGCTTCTGTTCTGGCTTCCGTATACTTCTCAGCAAATGCGGCTTCGTCCTGTTCCGGATCTATTGCAGCCAGTTTGGCCCACGACTCGCGTGCTTTATCGTAAAGTTTCGTTAAAGTGATGTCATACGTATGCTGCGCGACAGGTGCCATGGAGTCGAACTCCGCTGCATTCTTGAAAAATACCATCGAGTCCGTAAAGGACTGACTGGTGTAATCCTTGTTCTTCATGGCATCCTCCGTGAGGAGCAGCGCCTGACGAGAGATAAACAACGTCTTTACCATGGCACGTTCCAGATTGGTTGCTTCTTCCCATGATACATAGGAGACTTCCGGTGCCTGAACGGTTGTGAAAAAAGGAAAGGCATCATCGATCAAACGCTGTGAATCGGAATGGATGGGAATACCTGTGTTCATATTCACTACCGCATCACTGTAGTTGGCGATATTAATATTTTTGGAGCCTTCTTCACTTACCCTGCGTACCGGATGATCGTTAAGCGGGACACGGATATAGCCAAGCTTGTCTGCATATTTCTGCTTCAATTCCTCCAGTGTAGAGTCCACTCCGATCTTGCCTTCTTCAGGCGAAGACCCCGCTGTATCGGAAGTTGAGGAGGTGCCCGCAGAGTCTTCAGCATTGGTATCTGCTGCGGACGTGTCAGTCGTTGACGTGTCCGAGCTATTGGTCGCTGTAGCCACCGTGCCAGCATCCTGAGCAGACTCCTTCATCGTTGCTTCCTTCGCCCCACCGCCACATGCAGTCAATATGGCAACCAAGCTGAAAATGGCCGTGAACATCTTGATTCTATGATTCCAACTCATTGTGTAATCTTCCCCTTATCTTATGTATGTACCTGGGTTATATTAACCTCTACTTCAATCCATGAATAGTTCATTCCATAAACATTCTTTCGGATAACATAGATAGACTACTATATAATCTGGTCTTTATTCTATCATAAGTTAAATACTGGGTGTATAAGACATTGTGCCTGCATGCTTATGCTGTATTTCCGTCAGTCCTATTCTCACTTACGGAGAGAACAAAAAACACGGTCATCCATGAAAGGATAACCGTGTTGATATGCACGCTCGGTAAGCTGCATTATTCGTTTTCAATTCATCGCCGTATGAATGATGCAGCAGGTTGCAGGTTCGATTCCTCTTATTTGATGCCTTTGGCCTTCTCCATATGATCAGCCCGAATCTGGGGATCCGTGGAATTGACTGCGGACAGCATGTTGTAGATGGCCTGAATATCCTGTTCCTTATACAACGTTTCGGGGACTTCGGTCTCAAGCCTTTCCGTTTTGCGCAGGATGGTCTCCACCAATTCATGATCATAGATAATCAGTTCATCCGAATTAACATACCGCACAGCTGGATCAACACTGATCCGGCAGCGATTGGTGAAGGTCACCATGGAGACGAGACGAACTCTTTTATAATCACCGAGGTGTGCCTGAATGGCCTCCACATGCCCTCGGTGCTGCATCAGTGGGTTGTACATCTTGATTCGGCTGCTGCTGACTGTCCAGTTGGCCTCTCTTCGGCCGCCACGAATCTCACCTGTCGTCAGGTTTCGTGTCTCAATCACGAAGATTCCCCGTGGACCGATAACGACATGATCAATCGATGAGTAACCCGAGCGAGACTTGGGATTGGCAACGAGCAAGTCGTTCAGCACTTTGTATTCACCCGGAAGAGCATGCAGCTGCTGGGCAGTGCTTGGTTCCTCGGGCTGACGGGTCCAATCTCCGTCCGATTTCGTTTTGCGACGACTACGGACCATACGTGTGGGAATGGGGGCCGTTGACGGTAAAGATGAAGCGGAAGCTGATATCTGGTTCGCGAGCTCTGGCTGTGACTTGAACAGAGACAGGATTTTTTTGAACATGGGCAAGCTCCGTTCTATGTAGTGTGGGTTTCGCACATCCATTATGTATACTTCTATTACTTATGTCGGATAAAGAGGGGCAAAAATAAAGGGAAGAGGACCAACAATCCATTGTTCAACTAAAGTATATACCAATATTTAACCAATACTGTGACTTTAGACGCATACGAGAAGGGGAATTTTAAAAAAAACAGCGTATTCCTTTCTATTGAAGAAAAAGAACACGCTGTTGTCTTGGTTGTGAGGATTAAGCCTGTAAATAATAGGTGTAAAGCACCTGCGTACCCTTTTCATCCAGACCGTTGCTGGATATTTCCTGATACAAGGACTCAGCCAAGGCCAGCCCTGGTGTCTTCATCCCCATAGCTTTGGCAGATTCGAGAGCGATACCCATGTCTTTGATAAAATGTTTCACATAGAATCCAGGCTCATAATCGCCTGCGATCATGCGCGGACCGAGATTGCTAAGTGACCAGCTCCCGGCTGCACCGGTAGCGATGCTCTTCAGCACATTCTCCGCGTCCAGACCGGATGTCTTGGCATAAGCGAGTGCCTCGCATACACCCATCATGCCTGAAGCAATGGCGATTTGGTTGCACATTTTGGTATGCTGTCCTGCTCCTGCTTTGCCTTGCAGCACAATGTTAGTGCCCATTTGCTCGAACAACGGACGAACCGCTTCAAAAGCCTCCGTACTACCACCAACCATTATGGACAGCTTGGCATCCCTTGCTCCGATATCCCCACCGGAAACCGGTGCATCCAATGCATGCAGTCCTTTCGCTTCCGCGGCTTCATAGATCCGTGCAGCCAGCAGCGGACTGGATGTGGTCATATCAATCAGGTACGAGCCTGGTTTCGCGTTGGCCACGAGACCATCTTCACCAAGATAAATCTCCTCAACATCCTTCGGATACCCCACCATCGTGATGATGACATCACACTCGGCTGCCAGTTTGCCTGGTGTGTCATGCCATACGGCACCTTCCTTCACCAGCGCATCCGCCTTGGCGGCCGTGCGCGTATAGACATGCAGTGGATAGCCTGCCTGCTGGATATGCCCTGCCATGCTTTTGCCCATTACGCCTGTACCGATAAAGCCAACTTTCGTCTCTCCAAGTGCCTTCGTTGTATTTGTCATCGCAGGTTTCCTCCTCTTTCTCTATACTTCGTTTGGAGCTTGTCTTCTAAACTTGCTATATCTGTATGTTAATGCTTTCTGTCTCTTCCGTCTATCTCGTTTCGTCTTCTATTGTTCAAAAAGATAAAACAGGAATCGAAAATCCATTTCCTGTACAACCTAACGGAAACTTCCTTGAACGGAAAGGAGAATTCCCATGAGCCGTGAAAAGGGAGAAATCACGATTTGGCTGTCCTTTTCCATCATTTTGTTAAGTGCAGGCCTCGTGTGCCATGTGCTGTCCATTCCGGCGATCCTGGATTATGCAGGCAGAGATGGCTGGCTATCGGTAGTCGCTGCTGCTCCCTTATTTTTGTTATTTCTATGTATGATGTTCGTTATTATCCGGCGGGTACGCGGACAGCGTTTGACGGACTGGATCACGCGGGAATTTGGCGTAATTCCTTCATGGATTTTCCGTATCACTGCCTCACTCATGCTGCTTGCACTTGGATCACATACCTTATATGAAACAACAAACTGGACGGTATCCACCTATCTTCAATTCACCCCACCCTATGTGCTCGCAGGTGTGGGTGCACTGGTTGCTGCCTGGGCGGCTGCCAAAGGTATCCGTTCCATTGCCATGACTTCAAGTCTTCTGCTTCCATTCGTGATCCTGCTTGGATATTTCGTGATGTCAGCCAATATGAAATATAAAGACTATGGTCAGTTGTTTCCCATCATGGAATATGGTTCCGGCCCCGTTCTAAGGGGCATGATCTATTCGCTTGCTGGACTGATGGAAATCTGGATATTAATGCTGTTCCAACACGATATCAAAAGTAAAATTCGCTGGTGGCATCTTCTGCTGCTTGGGTTATTCATGCTCAGTATGGCAATTGGCCCAACGCTGGGAGCCATCGTTGAGTTCGGTCCGGAGGAAGCAGCAAAACAACGAAATAGCCCCTATGAACAATGGAAGCTGGTGAATATAGGAAAATTGCTCCAGCACGTGGACTTCCTGTCCATCTATCAATGGCTAAGCGGTTCATTTGCCAGAGTGGCGATCTCCATCTATCTTATCGTCGATCTGCTCGATTTTCGTAGACCAAAGAAAAGGTACGTTGCCGTTCTAATTGTCACCTTCATCATGTGCGCCATAGCTGTACAGTGGTGGAGAATTGATTACGTTGACTATTATGTAAACCATATTCAATTTCCCGTGATGCTGGCCTATGTATCCACGGTAACAGTCCTGTTGACCCTCGCCGCATTCATACACAAAAAAGACAAGGAGGCTCCCGCCCATGCCGCTCACAACCACAGGAAAGAAGAACCCCCATCTGGCTGAACCATTCCGAATCAATGAGCATAATCTGACGACGTTTTTTGCAGGTTCAGACGATGTGATCACCAGCAGCCATATGATTGGGGAATCTCCGCAGCAGATTGTCATCGTGTATTGCAGCGGTATGGTCGACAGCAAATCCATATATGATATTATTCTTCCCGAACTGACGCGAACGTACGAGAGTACTCACTTTGTTCGTGCATCGGATATCGAGAAGTCCATTACCCTGCAATGGACAAGTATAGACATACAGAATAATCCGCTGGGAAAGGAACTCATGTCCTTGCGGGTGTTTGAGGGACACATGCTCATCTGCATTCCTTCCATCCAGAAGATGTGGAGCATGGATATATCCAACATTCCTACACGGTCGCCGGATGAATCCACTACGGAAGTATCGATCCGCGGGGCACGAGATGGCTTTATCGAACGACTATCAGTCAATATTGCGTTAATTCGTACACGCCTGCGTACGGCTGAATTAGCCTGTAATATTGAATTAATTGGTTCTCGCTCCGTGACCAAAGTCGCCCTGATGTATATTAAGAACATTGCCAATCCCGAGCTGATTGATGATGTGAAGAATAGGCTGCGCAAAATCGATATCGAACGCATTATGACGGCCAATGAACTAGAGGAATTATTGTCCCCTTCCAAAGTCACATTGTTTCCGGTAACCCATTACACGGGCAGACCTGATTTTGCGGCTGAATGTCTTCTGAACGGACGTTTCGTCATTATCGTGGATGGCAATCCCAGCGTCATCATCGGACCCGTCAATTTGTTTCTGCTTCTCAAATCCCCCGAGGATGCCAGCTTCCCGTTTCTTCCGGTGAATGTGGGCCGTATGCTGCGTTTTATCGGGCTATTAATAACCGTGTTCTTGCCTGGTTTCTATATTGCGCTGACTTCTTTTCACATGGACCAGCTACCCTTTCCTCTAGTAGCCACGATTTCGGTTGGGCGCATGGGTTTACCTATGGAGTCTGGTGTGGAAATGTTTCTCATTATGCTGCTGATGGAGCTATTCCGGGAAGCAGGGGTGAGGCTTCCCAGCGCCATTGGTCAGACACTGACCGTTGTTGGCGGATTGATTATTGGGGATTCGGCCATCCGTGCAGGCATGGTTTCCCCGCTCATGATTGTCGTCATTGCTGTAACCGTAGTGGCCGGAGCAACGATTGTGAATCAGGTCATGACCAGTTCTGTTCTGATTCTACGTTTTTTCTGTTTTGTACTGGGGGCATCCCTTGGCATATATGGGTTCATTCTGTCCATTATCCTGTTCCTGATCTATCTGACCGATCTGAAATCGTTCGGGATTCCTTATCTCACGCCGCTCAGTCCGCTTAATTTCAAACAGGCACTCGCCTCCTTGTTCAAACTTCCGAAAGGATGGATGAAACGCAGACCTGTCTATCTCGAAACGCAGGAGCCGCGCAAAGAAGGGAATGAGCGATGAAGCGCCTTTTACAGCGATGGTTGCTTGGAGCGTTAAGTGTCTCTCTTTGTTTCGTGACCAGTGGGTGCTGGAGTGCATATGAAATTCAACAGGTGGATTATGCGAAAGCGATCGGGATCGAGTATAAGGATGGGTTGTACCATATGTATGTTCAGAGCATGGACTTTACCAGTGTAGCCAAAAGCGAAAGTTCAACCAAAACGGCGGAGGCTCCACCCGTGTGGGTTGGACATACATCAGGGAAAACATTGAATCTGGCGGTAAACGAGCTGTTCCGAAGTTCCCAGCTGCATATTGCTTGGGGCCATGTGACAGCCATTGTCATGGGCGAAAGTGTCTTGACAAGCAAGCATATTAAGGAAGTGTTTGACATGCTTGGACGTTTCCCGGAATCACGTTATACCACCTGGGTGTACGGCACGCGCGATCCACTAGAAAATATTCTTAGTGCCACGTCCATATACAATTTGTCGCCACTGGATAGCATTCTGCACAACCCTCTTCCCTCATTTCTGGAAGAATCGCTGTTTCCTCCAGTGCTCAGTTTCAAACTCATTGCCACCCATAACAATACGTCCACGACAACTTATCTGCCTTGTATCACCCTGAACAAGGAACACTGGTCGCAGAACAAAAAGAATTATGAACTGTTTATGATTGACGGTGCTTTTTTTGAAAGAACCGGGGATGATTTTGAATATTTGCCCCATAGCAAGCTTTCTGGATTTCACTGGTTACTTAAGGATATGCGTCGTGCGCCATTGATTATTGAGAACGAAGGAACCGTCTATGGTGTGCTCAGCGTTGGTTTGCCTAATATCAAAATTGTGCCTGTCATTCGTGGGAATGAGGTTCATTTCAACATCGATGCCAAGTACCTGACCGCTTTGTATGAATATCTCACCCCTGTTTCCTATGACGAGATGGTCCGATTCAGCGAGAAGACATTGCGGGAGCAAATCATGCAAACGTATCGCGAAGGTCTGAAACGCGGGGTCGATGTCTATGGACTTCAGGAGAAGGTTTATCGCAAAAATCCAGGTCTGTGGCGCAAGCTGTCCAACAACGGCTCAAAGATGATCCTGACGGAAGATTCCATTCAGAAGCTGGACATTCATATTACCATTCCATATACGGGTAAATTCCGTAGGAAAGTGTAGCCATAACAAATCCCCTGCCGTATGAAACGGACTAGGGGATTGTTTGGTTGATGCTTCGATTATTTTGGTAGGGAGATGAGATTTTAAATAACATTCATGTAATCTTCTAATCTTCGTTATCCAGGGATGAGTAGATCGTATTGCCAGCGTTATCGAGCCCTCGGATGTCCATCTGCATTTCCGTTATTGGCTGCTGAATTACAGCAAACCACAACCTCCCCTGATCAGAGGGATCAAGGATCCCTGCCTCTACTTCCGCAACCGGAGAATTCGGATTATAGCGGATAAGTAATCTGATTATGTCCGGATTGTGGATATATCCGTATATAATATAGCACGTGTTGTCATTAGAATACTGGTATCCCGTCAGACGATAAGATATTGGCTCATCCTTATTGTCCTCAAGGACATTTTCTGATTTTATTACTTTTGAAGACCACTTCCTTTGCTGAATCAAGGCAGAAGCAATACCCTCAGTCTGGGTGTCCTGATATAAAACCAAGTGAGTTCTTGAATCGACGGGTGCTACCACCCTCACCTGTTCAGGTTGAATGTTATTTCTGGCTAGCAGGGGGGCGAACTCTTCTGGCTTGCATGATCGAATCAAGAGGAGAAGCGCTACAAATACTATAATAAATAACACATATGCTCCCCGTTTTCGATTACGTGTCATATGCAATCCTCTTTTCTTTAAAAGCTAAATTTCAATCCTAAGTATTCGACTATGATCCATGCAACAGGCCAAAGTAATGGAACATGAACAACCCAATAAGGGGCTTTATATCGCCCGTTCTCGTAACTGATCCCACAATAAAAAATCGCGAATAATACGCCTAAAGGATAGGTGAAAAGAATTTTAACCAATAGATCACGGGAAGTATCATATGTGTGTGGATACGGTGCCGATAAGGACATACCAAGTCCAAAAAGAGCCATAGGCCAAATAAACAAAGTAACTCCATACAAAACTAAAAATAATAATAAATAATTGTATAACTTCTCATTCTTCCTCTTGCTCATATGCCCTCCTGATTGCCTGAACGTAATCGCCCAACGTGAATAACCTTTATCAGAAGATTTTACAGGATAGATATGGAATTATAAATAGTTTATTCCTTGCTGATTAATAAAAAGACCTCCAACCATACAGGTTAGGAAGTCATTAATGATGTTAAATTATCGTATCCATCACTAGGCAGCGGCCGCCAATCAGACTATTTTCCATTCTGCCTATAGTACTCCATTATTCGCATACGTGTGGTCAAAATCAGGGTCTGTGGCAGTAGCACCACAAATATAAAAAGCGGCACGATCATCACCAGATGAGCGGCAAAATTCTCTGCGCCAAACGATGGTTTGGGAAGCTCAATGAAGTACCACCAGCACGGGATGGCAACAAACCAGGTCAGTCCGGTAGAGATGAATAAATCCTTCACCCCACTCCACAGAAAGCAGAACAATGCGACAAATACAATTGGAACAGCCCAGGAATCCAATATTGGTCCCCAGCTCTGGAAGACAAAGATAATGGCAGGATATAAAAGATTAATGGTCCAGCGCCAGATCGGATTGTGGTAGATAAACATAATACCTCCTTGCTCGGCAAGTAAACTGATTAATAAGGAGACGGCGCTTTACGCCGATCTTCGCGGTCTGCCTCTTCCATCTTTCTTATATATCGTTTTAATTGCTCTTTGTGTTCTTCTAACTCTGCTAATTTGGATGTAGTCCCTTCAAGAAAAGTCGACATTTTTGCAGACAACTTCACTGCAGACTCTCCCTTCCAATCTTGCAGCCTTCCATATATGCTTCGCATCTGCTGTTCCTGTTGAATCAAGCGTTGCTGCAACTGTTCACACTGCTGTATGGCTCTTCTCAAATCTGACAGTGAGATAAATATTCTCCCCATATGTACACCTCCTGTACGTTCATTCAAGCTAAGCTATCATTGATCTGCTAGAACAAAATCCTGCCTTTTCATTTCAATATAATCTGCGATTTCTGTAATTGATTCCTGATACCACCGATTAATCCGCTCCAACGTTGCTGTAGCATCATAGGCTATAGGAGTAAAGGATTGGCTCTCACTGGTTGATATATGTGCTTGAAACATCTGGATTGAGGAGCGTGCATCATTGGCAAAACCATGTAGACTATCCCGCATCTGTCGGGCAGCCTGTCCAAGTTCCTCAGGTGTTAACTGAATGGTGCTACCATGTCGGTCGCCAACATAGTACGCTGGGTCCTGCCTATTCATACCGGCCGGGCTGATTCCCAGCACTGCTGCCGCAAGTTGGCCAAACCCTCCCATCGTAGAACCATGCTTCTCAACAAGCGTAGTCATCGCTTCCTTAAACTCTTCTCTCGTCCGCATCATTTCTTCATAATTTCCCACTCTAGGCTGGCCTTCCACACGTTGCCCATCCATCGTAAACAGTATATTACTTATGTTCCCTTTTTCATCGAAAGTAAAATGATCCATACTATGCGTTCTCTGGCCAACTAGCAGAGATCCAAAAACTTAGATAGTACACTTTGTTCTCCCGATATGGAAGGAACACGGACAAATTCAAACGACCACTTGTTACCAAATAGTTTTTGTTCCCACCACGTCTCCCGAGGTATCGGTAAGAACATAGGGATTGTCTCGTATTTATTAGCATCTTCAAAAGTCGAATTGATATAGTAAGTAGCACCGACATGTTGCTCCGCGCTTTTCACACCAGAACCTACAGAATCCCCTGGATGGACATAGGCCACATTAGTTTTCAGATAATCTCCGTTGCGAACCTTCTCTTGCAAATCGTCAGGAAGCAAATGTACAACACTTGGCGGATTATAACTCGCTGAAGATATTCCGTTACGAATCGCAACATATTCTGCCTGCGCCCCTCCCAGCGAGTGCCCAGTCGTTGATATATCAGCTTCCGGGAACTCTTCCTTCACTTTGTCATAGAGATTCATTGCCTGAACAAACTGATTATTCCGGTATCTGGATTCAGCATCAATAAAAGGCATTTGTTTATGCAGAGGTAGCGCCGAAATCTCTTCCTTATATTGCTCCATGTAATTGTGAGTTTTCTCCAAATTTTTGGTTCGATTACCCACAACATCATTTAAATCAGTCTCCCAGTCGGTTACTACACTCCATTTGGGACGATCAGGCGGTTCAGTTCCCCTATAACCAATAATAACTTGATTGTGGTCCTCATTGTAAAACACTGAAGCATCAAATCCCGAACCATTCGTATCGTGAAGCATTGCCCCCTTGGGTTCAACTATTGTCCAACCTGGAAGATTTTCATTTTTGTATCCGGATGATGGTAAATCTCGTTTGTATACCTCATCTGCAATGGTCCAATATGTCTTATCATTTATGTATGTCATGATACCCCGCCTTGTCTATTATAATAATTTGTATTAAAGTGTCTTTAGAGTTTATTTCCATAAAAGGAGAATTAATGCCCTATGAAAATAAAACCTGTAGCTCTGATCTTACTTATTTTTTTATTTTTATTAGGAGGATGTTCAAGTATGTCTACCTCAGATAAGCAAAATATTTTAGAAACAGCTACACCAATAAGTGTTCAGTACATAAAGAAGTACTACAATGCGGACTTTATTGTAACAAGTCATGATATTGACGACCCTTCCATCCATTCACGCCTATACCTTTACGGTCATGTTCCAGGACATGAGGATGAACGTATTACCGTTTCCTATAATTATGATACAAAGGAGGTTCTCAGTGTAGAAGGACCAGGCTGGTTTATAGATAGCCGAAATCCGAAAAAGGAAGTACCTTCTTCCTGAGAAAAATCTGCAAAGAAATACACCGATATATTTACACTTCGTTATATAAGATTGGGAGAAAACATCCCAATCTTTTTTTAGTTGTTAGATGAATTTTTTGCAACAAATTCCCTTTATTTGTATCTATTCATTATAAATCAATATCTACATACCCGAAAACATATGCTTACAAAAATAAGCAGAAAGTCTGTAATTTCAATCTCAATGAGCTAAATATATGGAGTGCTTATAGGACGTTCTTACCAGTCTGATCAAAGATATGCTTATTTCTGGGAAAGAAATGAAGAATACAAGCATGATTATGGATATTATAGCTCATACTACCTTCAGGAAATTATTGAAGGAGTGACAACATGAGGTTAAAAAGCATTATCGCCGTTGGAACGGTGTTAACTTGCTCTACTCTGTTATGGGGATGTGGCAATGCCAATATGAACCATGCTTCGGAGCAGAAGGAGACCGTTCAAACCGAAAGCTGGAACGATCCCAAACGACTGGAAGCTTCCCACCTGGAAGCGTTGGAACGGATGGAAAAGGATCATATTCATCGCATGGTTTCGCTGAATGCGAGCATGGATGAAGACAAAGTAATGACCACCCTTGAACGATCCACCCAGAAGCTGGAGGAAATGAGACCTCTCGCTGAAATGCTGCAACATGAGGGCCATCCAACGCTTTTACAACGAATTCAGGAGATGGCTGGAGATATTCAAGGCTCGAAAGAAGTCGTTGCTGAGATGAAAAAACTGCCTCAGGACGGCAAAATTAAGATTCAGTCTGAAAATTCCGATTCCTTGCACCACATCAGCAGTTTTAGCGATTACCACCAGTACATGCAGGAGAAAATTCAAACGTTGAACAAGGCGAAGTCAGCTACACGTTAATCAGTATCGGCTATTCGGATAGCGTCGATCTTTAACAATTCATAAACAAAACAAACTATAGTTAGATGGGAAGTTTAATTCCTGTCTAACTATTTTCTTGTAAAGAGGTATTACTCTACCCTGCTGCGATCCCTGCGATCTTCTCTGTCCTCTTCCTCCATTTTACGAATATATCGCTTCAGTTCTTCTTTATGAGCTTCGAGTTCAATGCATTTTTATGCTTATATGTAATCTGGTTTAAATTAAGTGTCTATAGTATATTTATACCATCATATGGAAGCCAAGGTGCTATTGATTTAAAAAAAGATTACTATTCATTGTAGCCTTGGGACTAATTTTTACTATTCTAGGAGGGTGTATGTCTACTCAAGAGAAAGAAATTCTTGCTGATGCAGAGCAGTTTGCCCATAAATACATATTGGATACTTATGGGTTGGAGGTTGATTTTACTGATCATAAGTTCCTCTGAAGGTGGAAACGCTTTCTCTCCCTGAAGGAACGGACAAGAAATAATGCATCACATTCCATTGGTACGGCAAGGAGTAATGAAGTGAATATTCCTAATAGAAAATATCTTACATTAGCGTTCTTGTTTATATGGTTCATTTTTGCTTTCATCGTATTAAGCGGATGTATGTCAAATGAACAAAAAGACATCCTTCAAAAAGCCGAAGTAGCAAGTCTCACTTACTTTAAAGAAAACTATGGAATTGATGTAGAATTCACAAATCATAAATTCATTCCGGCTGACTTATCTCATACGGTATCATTGACGGGATATGTGAAAGGCAACAAAGATCAAGAAGTATTCGCTATGGTGGATTATGATACCTATGAAGTCAAAACAGGTTCAGTGCCTGATCATATCAAACCTCTTAAATAAATTGATTCATTTCTCACTAAGAAGTAAGATATTGTTTAGAATTTATTTTTTCTTTTGTTTAAGCAGTTCTTTGGGGACAATAGCTGTTTGGAATTCAAACGTATCATAATCAATAAGAATAGAGACTTCCGTTTCTTTGTCGTCTTTGACATGTCCGCTTAGACTAACATTGTGACTAAGATCTTTTGGCATGAACTTATGATCTGTAAACTCAACTTCCGTATTGTATTGATCTATAAAATACTGTTGACCAATTTCTGTGGCCTGTTCAATGATTTTGTTTTGATTGGGCATAGAATTGCATCCTCCAAGGATAAGTAATAAAAGTATAGATATCATAGATAAACATTTAAGCTTTTTAAAAATATTATTCACCCCCTATATATGTGAACTTATACCAAAAGAAGTAGAATCATTATAGTGCATCTTTGGCCTAATGAAGTTATTAGGCAGTGAATGTACACATAATTCCTCCATACCCACTGCCCTCACTTTAACATGCTATTCATTCAAAGGTATTTACCCTAATCATTCATGATTCATTCCACCCACAAGGATACCCATATAAAAATGCTGAACAACATTACTGGCATAAGCGCCCCAGTGGCTAACATGATCCAAAGTGTTACTGGCCTTACATTCAGGAAGTATTGATCAAACCAGTGAAATCTTTCTTTCCGCCATTTGGCAAACTTGATTTGCCTGATCATATGCTTCAACATTTTATGCCGTTGCTTTCCTTCCTCCACTTCTTCCAGCGCATGTCTTAACTCGTCATACAAACACGCCTCTTCCTGCTCAGCCAGTGTGGTTGTCGTCATTCTGCATCCCCTCCTTTACCTAATTTAACACGGAAACGTGACCAAAGTTTGGAATTTTATAGAGAAATGAACTTAAGATTGCTCAGGTTCCACAATCATCTTCACCAACTCCTGATCTGAAGTTTTTAATAACGGACCGTTCCCTCAAAAAAAAGTCAGGAGCGAGCTATCTCTCCTAATGTAGACAGCAAAAAGCGATCCTCTTCCATGACCAGTGTCAAGTTGGAGAACCGCTATAATGTACTGTTTAATACTACCTATACAGGTTAAACATCGCAGTGTGTTACACCGACAAGATTAACCCACGTTTTCGATTAATGTGTTCAAACAAACCGCACCCTGCGCACGTACATTAACCACAATAATTGGCGTATCCAACATGCCGTGCATCCAGGACATATAATCCTCAACCTTTTCGTTGGGAAGAATCGTCAGAATGACCCCTGCAAATCCACCACCGTGTATACGGCAAGCGCCATCACCCAGCTTTTGCAGATAGTTTTCAGTTAACGCCAATGCGATACCAATCTCCTGTTCCTTCACCGAGCCGCTCTGATATACATTCTGGAGCCATTTCCAGGAAGAGTTCCCGGATGCCGTAATCAGATTCAAGAAATCAGCAAAACTACCTTCCCGCAAGGCCTGTACCTGACCGTCCACTCGATTGTTTTCCTCCAAGAAATGCAGCGCACGCAGTACCGCGCGATCCCCTGCAGCTTCACGTACCTGCTTGAGATTGGCGTAGATCGCCTCAGCCGTAATTTCCCGGACATACTCACTGCCCAGCGCTTTAGCAACCGCTCTCATCTCATATGGTACAGCAGCGTAATCCTCCGTCAGATCCGCGTGATTCCCACCTGTGTTTACAATGACCAAGGAGTAACCGTTTTGTTGGAAATCCCATTGTACAGGCTCAATTGCAGGCTCGGCCGGATTTTCAAAATCAATCGCAATTAGCCCTCCATGGGCACAAGCCATCTGATCCAGCAGACCGGATGGTTTATTCCAATAGTTGTTCTCCGCATACTGACCAATCTTGGACATGACGACCACATCTAATGTGCCCTCATTATAGAAATGATTCAGAATCGTACAAATCAGCATCTCGAACGATGCCGACGAGCTCAGCCCGGACGCCGAGAACACGTTACTGGAGATGTACGCCTGGAAGCCGCCCACTTTGTATCCGAACTTCTCAAATCCCGCAGCCATACCACGAATCAAAGCTGTAGTGCCGTCGTCCTCAGCCTTCGGTGCCAAATCTGTGAGATCGATTACATATTTCTGTTCATAGCCTTCTGAATAAAAGGTAATTACCGAATCCGTCGTTGGCGCAGCCACCGCTATCGTATCCAGCGTAATACTGCCCGCCAGCACCTTGCCGTGGTTATGATCCGTGTGGTTGCCGCCAATTTCGCTGCGTCCAGCCGCACTGAACAATTTGCTGCACACTTGTACGCCAAAATACTGTTCGAATGATTCATTGAGCTTGGTGTAACGTGCTGTCTGTTCTTCTAGTTGTTGCTGACCGTACATTTGGGCAAGCAGCGCTTGGCCTGAAGTGGATTGGATCAGTTCCAGTGGTTGAGTGTTCATTGATAATCCTCCTATGGATATGCAGCATTTATTTTTGACGTAGATGATAAACAATACGGGGAACAAT
Organism: Paenibacillus sp. FSL W7-1088; assembly: GCF_037969855.1. Lineage (NCBI taxonomy): Bacteria > Bacillati > Bacillota > Bacilli > Caryophanales > Paenibacillaceae > Paenibacillus > Paenibacillus sp. FSL W7-1088. The sequence continues at coordinate 1,159,982 of NZ_CP150216.1, read as the reverse complement.
TCATTCCCGTTTACTCTCCCATTATCTCAGCTTCGTTTGGTAAAAGGTAGGGTAGAATTGCAAGTTTGTAAGCGTTTTTTAAATTGATTTTATTTTACAATCATAGGCTTAACTTCGCTCCAATTGGCGTTCGCTTATTTCAGAAAGGGTGCGATGCTATCCTTCAACGAAGTTAACGGATGACCCATCCATTGCTCAAGGTCCTTCGATGTAGATACCGTATCTATACTACTTAAAAAAGGGTAGATCCAGTTCTGCACTGACACATCCTCGCTGTGAATAACGGTCTTGCCTGCAAACGCTGTAAGCACCTCAGCCAGATCAGCAAAGGTCCAAGTTTTTGGCGCGGCCAGCTCATAGATTTGCTGCTCATATCCTTTGCCTGCGAGTACGTTCGCAATTGCCTGTGCAAGATCGCTACGTGTTACAGCATTGAACCGCCAATTTCCGGGACGAGTTGTCAGTACACCACTTTGTATCGCCTCATTTAATCCAAGTACATCCACAAAATCAATGTACAGCCCGTTGCGCAAAATCGTATACTTCATACCTGAATCAAATATGACCTGCTCGGTAAGTTTATGAACGCTTACTGGAATTTTAAGACCCGTCTGAGGAAAAGCAAAGCTGGTATAGAAGATATGTTCAACTCCTGCTTTCTTCGCTGCATGAATTACACTAGTATGTTGAGTTAGCCGCACCGTATCATCGGTATGTGAGCTAGAGATCAGCAGCAATTTATTCACACCGTTAAAAGCTTTCTGGCATGTTTCCGGACTATCATAGTCCATGAAGCGAACCTCTCCACCCTGATCCTTTAATGCTTCTAAGGTTGAGGACATACTCAAATTACGGACACCTGCAATAATTTTTGTAGCCGGAATTTTATCAAGCAGATTTGCGATAATCAGATTGCCTAATTGTCCTGTCGCTCCAGTAATCATAATAGACATCCTATTTTCCCCTCCTTTAAATGAAATTATAATCAAGTAGTTAAGTTATTAACTAAATGGACAGAATGATCAGCTGGACTTTAACATATTCCTCGCTGGACCAATCATATCCATTTCCACACAACCCGCTCTAGAATCTTCTGATCTTATCACCGTTTTAAACTGTATTAAGACATGTTCAGCTTCTGTAACAAAATGATCAACTGATGCTGCTCTTGTTCATCCAATTTGTCCATCTGTCTTGCTACAGCTTCACGATTTCCCGGAAGATGCCCACTCAATAATGTCCGTCCAGCATCGGTAATGGAAATCACCGTCTTGCGACCATCTCGGGCATGTTCAGCTCTCGCGATATAACCATCACGCTCCAGTGGTGTTAGCAGTAAGCTGATATTAGCCTTGGTGACACCAATTTTTTCGGCAAGCACTGAAGGTAGCATCGTTCCCCCATCTTTGGCAATCTCCACAAGCACACGGATTCTTGCTCCATTCAGCCCCTTCGACTGCCAGTATTTTTCCGATACAGCTACCAGGTTGGCAGTAGCCTCAACCATTATGAAAAAAGCTGTATTCGGCAGTGGCAGATGAAGCAAGTATTCCTGCAGCGCATCTTGTTTAGAGTCAATTGAGGGCAAGTTTTCTTCTTGTAATTGGTCCATACGGTCTGTTCCTCTCCATTTAGTTAATAACTTAACTATATAGTTTAAGATAACTTTCTCTATTGAAAATGTCAATGTACCCATTTGTTCAAGACTCCATATCCCCTTTCATTATGCCTAGCAGAAACGATATCAATATCGCTTTGATGAAGCCACTTTAGATTCTTATTTTATTGACAAATTACCCTGTGAATATTTCACAGTGAACTAAAGACACCATGAAATATGGACAGGGTTCAGATTTAGTTTTTTTAAAATATAATCCCTCGTTTTTCATTCGGCATCAAACAGTTGTTTGCAGAACTCCGAGTATGTAGGTACATGCTCCAACTCATAATTCATGATCTTAATGATCAATCCTTCAACAATGGTCTGTGACAGATCGTCACGCTCTTGAGGTCTCACCTGATATCTCATCCGCTGAATGATAGGTTGAAATGCACTAATAATTTGAAGCATGCTCTCCCGATCCCCACTCTGTGCCTTCTGCACTGCATCATAAAATTCAACGTTGTTTTGATTCATCTTTAATCACCGCTTTAATTACCTCTATAAGGGTATTAATATTCACTGAGAGTTGATCCAGCTTCTTCTCAAATCGGGTAAATAAATATAATGTAATCATGATGGGAAAACCGACCTGACTGATTCCACCTATAAAAGTCGCAAATGCGCTATTGTCCATTACTTACTCCTCTCTAACCAACACGGTTTTCATTTTTTTCAGAGCTGCATTTCTTGTCTTCGCTATCGCCTGCTGGCTAACCTGAAGTCTGCTCGCAATTTCATGATCGTGGTAACCCTGTCCATAATATAGTGTAGTGACATGCTTCTGCTTATCCGTTAAACTATCAAATGCCGATTCCACATGCTCATCCGCAAAGCCTTCCTGGAAATTAGTAGATTGTTTATCCGGCTGTACATTATCCACTGAAGTTTGATAGGCACTCATCGTCTCACCAATACACATACTGGACTCGTCCGAGGATGGCCTGTCATAGATCAATACATTTCGGGTAGCATAACGCTGATTACGCCGCATCTGATCGATACTCATGAATTTGAGCGATGATGTGACATAAGTGATAAATCGAAATTGAAAGAAATATTTGCGGAACGCCTCATTTAACTCTTCTTCCTTACCAGCCTCCCCTCTCAAGGACTCCAACAATAACTTCTGGTGCTTCTCCTGTTCGAAAAAGTTTAGAACAACCCGATTATGGAATAACGCGGGATTCTGATGCTTGTACTCCTCAAACTGTGCAGTCACCGAATGTGTTGGGTAATGACAAATCTTCTCTAAGGAACTCATATGACTCCGCCTCCTTCACTTTTTATATTTAAGAAGGCGTTTTTGGCAGAAGAAAAAACAACCATAAATAAGAACATTTGTTCTCTTTATTATACTATATTTTTTCCCATATCGTACAAAATAATTAAAAATCCATCCCTCAGATGATTATCCTCATGACCCTGAGATATAAAAAATAAGACACCAGCACAATTAGGCTGATGTCTCATTATCACTTTCAGGGTGAATAATCCTTATCTTTGGAGATTAACGACAGAGAAAACAAAAAGATAAGTATTTTTTTCATCATATACTCCATATTAGGTTGTTTTTAGATAAGTCCATCACGCTTTATGAAATAGATTGGCACCGATCAAATAATTCATAGAGGTGATTACACATATCTAACCAACGCAGGTGTAGATGTAGTGATTACACGAACTTCAGATAATACTGTAGGCATTAATGATCGCGGGGTTCTGGACGATACAAAAACAGCTGTTGGATCTCTTGGTGTATTGCGATAACCGTCAGGAGCCACGTAATTAAATAGAAAGCTGGGAGACTAATCTCCCAGCTTTACTTCGTTTTACATTGCTTTTGGATATTCATTGAGGCGTTTGTTCACATCCAGCCCAATCGTGACCTTCCTGGTTTTGCGATTTTCGGAAGAAAACCAGTTTTTTAATGCTGAATACTCGCTTGTTTCCAACGCTGCCGTTTCAATGTTGAATTGGTTATTATTTATCCAATCATATGAGATGATGGGCCAAGTTGGCTTCAACATAAATGGCTCTTCAAGAGCAGCTGATGTATACGGAACGATTTTTAATTTTTCGAGATCTACGGCAACAAGAATTTGTCTTTTGACCAGACTACCTTCGTCATAAGCGTAACGAATTAACACCTTTTTATGATCTGAAGAAACTTTATAATCCTGAAATATGCCCACAGGCATGGTTAGACCTTCGCTTTTATTCCCATCGGTTTGGACTAGAATAGTGGAACAATCCTTGGCCCCACACCCATATTTTAGCATCACATACATATTAGAAGAAGGTACATCCAATGAAGTAAATTGAGTGCGCGCAATCTCCGTTTGAATATCCCCTTCATTCAATAAATAATTCTTATACTGAGGAATGTCGTTAAGGGATAATTTTACGGATTCCCCCTCACTTTTGATTTCAACGATATCAGGTAAAGTGGATAATTCGGTATGCGGGAGTTCCGTCTCGGTGGAGACTGTTTCAGTCGCCTCACTCGCGGATGAGCTGGTTAAGTACAACCAAACCGTACTCCCTGAACCGACAAGCAACAGGAGCAAGAAAGGGATCATATATTTTTTCATAACCTTTTTCCTCATTTCAGGTTGTTTTAAAGTCGACTTCGTTCGCCTTATGAGTATTCCCAAACATAAGGAGATGAAGTTATATGGCACTTACAGACAGCTTGAAAGACAAATTGTTGAGAAATACCGGATTTTTTGAAGGAAACGATGGTTATTCCACCGTTTCAGGTAATTTTGATGGACAAGGAATTTCGTTCGGCATTATCCAGTACAACTTTGGTCAAGGGACCCTGCAACCTTTACTAAAAGAGTACATTCAGAACAACGAAACCGAGTTCAAAGCCGTATTCGGTACTTCCAAAGCCGCGACCCTGAAAGATGTGGTCAACAACAAAACGAAATCACAACAAATTGATTGGGGCGCCAGTATCTCAACAAGCGGCGGTAATGTGGTATCCGAATGGAAGACACTGTTTGAGTCCATGGGGGCAAAGTCTGCGAACCAGGCACTTCAACGTAAATATGCCGAAAGTTATTTTGATCGCGCTGTCACCTTCGCTGGCAAATTCGGCATTATTAGCACGCAGGGGCTTGCCTTCTTATTCGATCATTCCGTTCAGTCCTGGAGTCTTTCCGGAGAAAGCTCAATCATTTCCGAAATTAAATCTCTCGAAAAAGCATGGAGAGATATGGGAGAGACAGGTCGTTATCCCGATAAAGAACGATTGTATTCTGTCTTGAAAGGAGTTAGCGGCTCAGATCCAATTGCCCGTAGAACAGCTATTCGTAATGGATCAGGCACCGTACACGGAAAGAGTTATAACATTTCAACATTTGGATTGTCATACTCGACCAACTTTTAATTTGGTAAAAGCGGAACACCCCCTCGTGGGGTGTTTTTCCAATTTAAAAGCATTATATAATAAGGATCTTTGGTGGGGGTTTCAGTTCTGTCTCAAAGTTCAAAGGAATTGAACCAAAATTGTAACAATTAGTAAATAAACTATTTAGCGATTTCTCCTTGACTGTTACGTCAGGTCATACTTGATAATGATCTCAAGTTCACCTAAAGGAGAGATTAAGGATGAAAATTACCGCTTTGCGCTCAGATCAAATCTATGAAGAGATCATTCAGGCTGCACCCGATGAGAAATTGGAGTTATACCGCGAGCGAATGATGGGTCCTTTCATGAACAAATGGAACATACAACATATCCCGTTTCGCTCTCATGAGCCTCACGGCTTCGATGTGATCATGATGAATAACTTTATGAATATCGCTCCCGCAGATATCACACCTGAGATTAACGAATCGCTAGCAGCGATTTCGTCTGAAGCATTTTGGCAACAGTGTCATGAAGCCGTTCGTACGAGTCTATCTACCTTTACAGATCATGGGATTGAGCTGTCTGTCTCCGAATATCTATATACGATTTTATTAGGCGATAAGAACAGTCCATCACTCACCATGAACGAAGGTATCAGCGGAGATGGCGGCATTCCTGGTTATATTATTGCGAACCTGATTCCGGGTGCGTATACTTTACCTCGTATTCAATCCGTGTTAGCTCATGAATGCAATCATAATGTGAGATATCAATTTATCCAGTGGAATCCACAGATTACGCTTGGAGAAATGGTTGTTAGTGAGGGGTTGGCTGAGAGCTTTGCGACATCCCTGTATGGAGAAAAGTTGCTAGGCCCCTGGGTAGCCAAAACGGATATGGAGACTTTGAACACCTTAATTAAACCAAAAATGAAAGACCAGCTGCATCTCACCGGTTTTGACCAGATTAATCCGTATCTATACGGCGATGAACTTGCCATCATGCAAAACTTCACGCCCGTTGGTATGCCCTATGCGGCTGGCTATGCCTGCGGTTATCACTTAATCCAATATTATTTGAATAAAACAGGTACACCGATCACCGAAGCAACCATCACTCCGGCAAGTGACATCCTTGCGGAAACAAAGGACTTTTGGAATGAAGACACCCTATTTCACCGTTAAAGATATCATTCAAATAACAGGCATCACCAAACGCGCATTACATTATTACGATAAAACGGATCTATTGAAACCAAGCAGAGTCGAGGACAATGGCTATCGGTATTACGATCAAGAGGCACTGGGGAATCTGCAAATGATTCTCTTGTTCAAAGAAATGAATTTCTCCTTAAAAGACATTGCAGCCATGATGCAACTCTCCAAAGACGAACAGAAAGATATCCTGAGAGAGCATCGCAGTACACTCGTTCATCACAAACAAAAACTCGAAACCATCATCGACCAATTGGATGAGTATGTAGATGGGACGGATATCTCTCATCTTCATCTGTTTGACGACTCTTCCATTCTGTCTATTCAAGAGCAATATGAAACTGAGGCGAAGTTTGTATATGGAGACACCGAGAAATATCAGGAATTCGAAGCTAATGTGAACCAACTGTCTGCGGAAGAGCAAGAACAAGCTTACCAGCAGTTCTCGGTCAACATGGAGCAGGTATTTCGGGAATTGGCGAAGCATCAGGATCTGTCCCCTGATTCTGATGAGGTGCGATCGTTAGTGCTTGAATGGAAGAGTTGTCTGGAGCAGTTCATGGTCTGTGATGCTGAGATTCTCAGGTATATCGCAGAAGCCTATACGGCAGATCGTCGCTATGCGGGTTATTTCGATCAGTTTGGCGATGAGGGATTTTTGAGGTTTTTGCATCAAGCTATTATGGTTTATGTGGAGGGTGGGGAAAAGTCATTTTGTGTGAATTGGATACCCTCTACCAACAAGGTAACAAAGTAAAAAAACGTATCTCCATTGCATATGTATGGAAGATACGTTTTTTTAATATAGTTCATTTTACGTGTAAATATTACTTTCCCATTGTTCGTTCAGACCACATGCGATTACCCTCTGCTTACCGCTTTATCTCTTTGCCTTTCCGTCCGTTGCTGCTGAACCTCATCCAGATATTGCGTGAATCGGGATTCACCAGAATAGCTCAGGAACAGCCATTCCAAGGCTCGTGTCATACCGATATAGAAACGGGACACCTCCCGTTCATCCACTTCATCTATTTTTCCCATCTTACGTGGCATCGTTTCAATGGCAATGATAAACACCGCCCTGAAATCAAGCCCTTTAGCGCTATCGATGGTTAACATTTTAATGCTTTCCTCTTCGCGATCAAAACTCTTCTTGCTCTGTTCATCTTTGGTCACCCAATTATACGGAAGACTGTTATCGTTTAGAGCTTGCTCCATCTCACCAATAATGTTAATTCCTTGATGTTCCTGTACCCTATACAGGATTGCAATATCCTTCAGGGCAAACGATTTTTCCCGGCGCAGATAGTCAATCGACTTAGCTACAAACGCCATCTCCGCCTTCGTGCTTTGGCTTTGATAGATCAGAGGCTCTGGTCCTTTTCGTTTTGTGAACTGAGGCGGTATAATCTCGATTCCGTCTGCCGCAGTGCTAATGACTTTGTGCTGTAACCTGGAGTGTTCCTTGTAAAAATCCCACGCAAATTGCACGATTTGTGCCGTGTTCCTATAATTGATCGTCAGAATTTTGGAGCGGCCACGGAAGTCCAGTCCCGTATCTTGAGCCAAACTGTTTTTTCGTTTGAAAATCGTTTGCGCCCGATCCTCCACAAGCAAGAGCGACTGCGTCTCCTCATTGAGACAAGCACTCACCAACTTCAACCAATCCGGTTCGAAATCCTGACCCTCGTCAATCAATATTGCATCATATTTCGGCAACTCTTGCATCCCCTGCTCCATCTTCTCCAGCAAGGCCGGCAACTTCTTGTCCATAATCCGAAATTGCTTTCCGAGCCACGAATGGAACGTACTCACCTGAATATTGGATCCAAGCGTAGAAACCCCATCATTATCTACAAGATCAAATAAATCCTCAGGCTCTGCCATCTTCTGCACAATGGCCTGTCTCAAGTATTGGGATAAGGTTGATCCATAACAAAGTACAAGAATGTCCCAGTCTGGATTGGCCTTCGCCAGCATCCGCGCCCGACTGACAAGCACCAGCGTTTTACCGCTACCCGCAACGCCACGGATTAATCGGTGCTTGTCTCCAACCTGCTTCGCCATCTTTTCCTGATGCAGATCCATCGTCTTGATGTTATGCAAGGATAACAATAGCTGGTCCTGATGAGGCACGATTTCTTTGCGCTCCAAACTAATCCGCACTTCGGGGAACAGATGGTAACGAATTGCTTGTATATCGTCATGGGTCAAGCTATATCGGTTCCGGGTAGGCACCGTAAACATGTGCAGAAGCTTCTCAATCAGAATTTCTTCCGAGAAATCTTCATCCTCCGGATTGACCTCTTCTCTGGTCAGCACAAACACCGGATCAATAACACTGTATAAATCCATATGTAGAAAGTCCCTTTGCTTCAACCGGGTGAAAACAACACCATACCCATAATTGAATTTCAGATATCCTGGCGTTCCCTCTTTGATCAGATTCTTATCCTTCTTCAATTGATCCGCTATGAGGAATGCGTAACCTCTTGCTTGCTTCAGTGGACTCGGTTCAGTAGTCGTCTCACCTGCCGTAGTGTGTAAAGTCCATTCATCCCGATTTACCTGATGCAGTGTGCCTTTGGTATAATCCTTCACTTCTAGTACAAGCAACCCTAAATCTGGCCCGATAATGACAAAATCCGGTCGTCTTCCACGAATCTCAGGTTCATAGTACACAATGTAGTCTTCCGGAAGATGTTTCTTTAAAGTCTCAAACAATAATCTTTCTCCTGCAGTCGCTTTCTTCGGTATAACCTCTGGTACTGTATTTGCCATGCTAATCGCTCCTAATTCCTAGTGAAATCTTTACTTGCTATATGTACATTATCTATCAGTAAACCACAATTTTCCAGCACTCTTTTTCCCTACCAGTCATTTTTCTGAAGCATCTTATCGATTATATTTACCTCCCCCCGTCAAAACCTTTTTCTAGCACTTTTGAACTAATTAAGATTCCATACCTGAAAATGGTCCTTTTGAATCAAATTAATATAAATGAATTCATAAGGTATCTCTTGGTAAATATGTATGTTAGAGTATTAAAGTAAATAAAATTTTTCCAACGGAGGGTTTAAATGAGAATCAATAAAAAAATCTTAATACTCTGCACAAGTCTAGTCCTAAGTCTTTCTTTAAGTAGTGCCAGCTATGCGGCAAATGGAAAAACTTCCGAAAAAAATTTTAGCGGATTTAGCTATAATTCTATCGATAATGTTTTCTCAAAAAAGGCTGATTTGAAAGATATTGAAGTCTCTTACTCTGATTCACATCTATCTGTTTCTTATATTTTGGATAATGTAGAAGTTAATCTTGAAGCAGATAAATATTCAGACGACGTATTGCAGAGTTACTCTGGGAATGCGCTTGTAGGTGCAGATCACCTACAAACAGACGTAGTAACTAATCAATACGGATTAAGTGGAGTAGTTTTTGATTCCAATCAAGTAGTTCATCATGCCTTTGTCATTGACGATAAAGGCGAGGCAATCAAAAACTCTAAACAAATCATCGATACCATTAATGATAGCCAAGGCGAATTGGAAGTGTCAATCGAAGAAAACAGTGGATTCTCTACGTTTTCAACAGCAAAAAATATGACAGTAAGACTGAGTCATAAATCATCCGAAATGGGCGGCTTTGTAAGAACAGGTTATAATGATGGTACGTTATACTATACTAGATATACAAACGATCCTGATGGAATTAAGATTTACTTCAATAAACTTAATGCAACTATTGAGAAATTAGGACCTTATGGTTCTTTCGGAATTAAAAACAAAGATGCTGGTTATGGCTTTGTCTACACGACACCTTTTGAAGTGACGCAGCCCTTCACAGACTATCCTATTAAGACAACATCAACAAGTAGTAATGATTTTATACTATATTCTGCAGCAGCAAGACAAGTACAGGCTGGGCCTATACCTATTTATGCTTTCGATACTAAAGAAATTGTAATACCATAACGATAAGTTAGAGGGTTTATTTATGAAAAATGATTGGCTCATTGCAAAAATTCTTGTTGTAATTATTATTGTCAGTAGAGGTTACTACCATCTTATTCCTTTTATAAACAATGAGTCGTTCCCTTTTTTTCAGCTGGAATTAAGTACCTTTTGGTATCTTCCCTCAATAATATTGGCAGCGCTTGTACTATTGTCAGCAGCTATTTTAATTCTAACGAAACAAGCAAATGCTGAGAAATTATTGGGTATTTTCATATTAATAGATAGTGTGTACTTTATGCTCTATTCATTAGTAACATTCATCCCACAATTTTCGACTTCTTGGTATTTACTCGTCCTCTGTCTACTTGTAGGTGTCCTTGAACTGGTCACAGGCAAAAAAACATTATATAAGAATTTTTAAAATAACAACCCGGATTATAAAATTAAAAATCTATAATTCGGGTTGTTTTATTTATTGTTCTCCCCGCTCAAAATACACATGCAACCGATACAGACAAATCTCCTTCGTCCAGCGATACAGCAGCGCCCGTTCCTCCGCATCCTGCACCTGCACATTCAGCGAAAACAGTCCCTCCCCAAAACGCGTCATACTGCCCTTCGCCCCGCTCCACATCGACATCGGCATATCAATAATCAGTTTCTCAATCCGTGTTGCCGTCTTCTCGTTCCATTCCCAGAGCGCTAGCTTGTCCTTGGCCGAAAAGTCTTTCCGTTTCCGGTATTCCTTCTCCGTGAGGTACATATGGAAAAAGCTTGCCATCTCCCCTGGTGTGATCGGGTCCATCCAGTGCGCTTCGCCTCGCTTCAGCATGTACAGCAGCACGATCATCTTGTAGCTTTTGTTCATGATCGTCTTCTCCACATCGCGCAGCCATGCTTCATGGCGGACGTACACCTCTCCCTCAGTCGGAGACAGCAACTCCGCCCAGTACAGAAATCCAACATAGGAACCGAATTCGCTCCGATACCCGACACTCTTCGAACGCCCCATGAGGTGCAGCTCCAGATACGTCGGAATACGCCCCAGCTCTCGCTTCACATCCAGAAAATCCTGATGCAACTTCTCGCGGCGCGGCAGCCGTTTGCGGCTCAGCTCCTGAAGCAGGTTCACTACACGGGTCTCCAGATGAATCCCACAGTTAGCCGGAACCTCAGGCACAGCCGAATCCATCGTTTTTCCGCTTCGTTCCTCGTCTCCGCGCACGTCCAGAAGACTCAGCTTCACATCCGCATTCCGGTAGTTTCCGATCAGGTCGATGATGACACAATGCGATTTGCCTTCCGCCAGCCGCAGTCCTCGCCCCACCTGCTGGGTGAACACCGTGAGCGACTCGGTTGGACGCACGAACAATAGCGTATCCACACGTGGAATATCCGTACCTTCGTTGAACAGATCTACCGTCAGCACAACCTCCAGCTCACCCGCATCAAGCTGCCGAATGGCTTCCTCCCGCGACATCTCCGATGTGCGCGAATGCAAACTAAGTACCTTAACGCCCTGACTTCGGAAATACGCAGCTACAAAGTCTGCCTGCCGGATCGACGAGCAAAAGCCAATCGTTCTCGTCTGTTTATGTCGGACCCAGGCTGCAAAGATCGTCTCTACATGCTCCTCTTGCAACTGAACGGCCATGAGCTGTTCTTCATCATACTTTGTCCCGATCCAGCGAATCTGCGAATAATCTGTATCGTCGAATACCCCGTAATACTGAAATGGCGCCAGCCAACCTCGCCGGATCGCTTCAATAAAATGCATCTGGTACGCCACATTCCCATCACAGAGTGCATACACATCCTTGCCATCCAGTCGATCCGGGGTCGCCGTAATGCCCAGAAGGAACTTCGGCTGAAAATGCTCAATCACCGACATATATGTCTTCGCCGCCGCATGATGGAATTCGTCCACCACGATCAGATCAAATGCATCCATCGCAAAACCATCCCGGTGCTTCTGCATACTCAGCGTAAAGATCGAAGCATACACACAATCCGCCGCCCCATCCTTGTACTGTCCGTTATATATCCCATGACTGCGCTCCGGCATGATCCGTTGAAAAGACCTCTTCGCCTGAAACAGAATCTCTTCCCGATGCGCCACAAACAACACCCGCTGGAACCGCTGGGCGAAGAAACCCGCCAGATACGTTTTGCCGAGCCCGGTTGCCATAACGACCATCGCCTTGTCGTACTGCTCCTCCATCGTGCCATGAAGTGCTTCGAGGGCATCCAACTGAGCAAAGCGCGGTTGAATCGGCACCAGTGACAGCTCGGCGGTCTCTTCCTCTTTGTCCTCTGGCAGACCTGTGCCAAATTCCGCTTCTTCCATCTCCGTGATGCGCTGGATCATCTCCGGGTTCTTCTGGTGATATTTGCGGTACTCTTCCTCATACAGTTCAATCGAATCCGGGTTCACCGGCAAGGTCGTCTCGTGGTAGAAGCTCTGCATGAACTTGTCCAAAGCCATCTGGAACGTATAGGGTTCCGCCTCCGCATTCATCGCCAGATTCCATTCATATCCCGTCTTCAGCGCCGTGAAGGAAAAGTTCGAAGAGCCGACAATTAGTAGTCCTTCGCCGTTGTCATGATCAAACAGATACGCTTTCGGGTGAAAAGAAGTGCCCATACTTCGCCACAGCCGAGCTTCAATTCGTGGATGGACCTCACACAATGCCCGCAAGCCCTCCGGCTGCGTGATATACAGATAGTCTCCCGCGAGCATCCGTACTTCTGCCCCACGCTCCGCCGCCCGCTTTAAGTGCGGCGCAAGCAGCTTCACACCAGACTGCATAATAAAGGACGTCATAATATAAATCCCGGATGCATGCTGCATCCGGGAAATGAGTTCGTCTGCCAAGTTATCTGTAATGAGTCTAACATTACGCTTCGTCGACATCGATCAGATACACCCGTTCCTGGAATCCGCCGCGCGCCTCCGCTTTGTCTGCCCGTAGTTTATCTAATTGTGCTGCATTGACACCGTGTACCTCTGCCAGCGCCCGGATCACTTCGAGCATGTCGGCCAGTTCTTCCAGCGCTTTCTGATCGCTTCCCGCACTCATGTACTCTTCCGATTCTTCTTGCAGCTTTGTTCTTAATTCTTGCTTATATTCCTCCGGTTCCAGAATGCGTGTGCGGCATTCCTTGCCATTGGATGTGATAATATGCGGAATCTTGTCCCGCACCAATTTGTTGTATGTAGGCATGTGGTATAACATCCTTTCTGCTGTGAGAGCCTTCAAGCCTAGCGCCAGAATCTCCCTTTTTGCCATTATACCATTTGCTATGGGGAAGGGATGGGTTGATTTAATAGAAAACGATCAACAAACACACCAACGGGCACGACGTCAACAATGCCGCTGTAAAACTGATCTGTGCCGCGACTCGTCCTCCGGTAAACTCTTGCCGTGAAAAGAACATCCAGATCGAGAGGTACGTAGCGCCTAGTGGGAATGAAATTATCCCGCTAAATGTACTCGGTTCCATGTACCCGGTCATCAAGCTTTTACCAATTAGGATTAATGTAACCAATTCCATTATAGATAATATGAAAAACGCGATAGCAATTACTCTTTTCAAAATGTACACCTACTTTCCAGCTGCAAAGCAAAGAGCATCCTTTGTAATCTCTGCATCATATATCCTTTATTTGGATGATGTCATCTTGTAAGCGTAACATAGATCAATCAAACATTTAACCTAAATGATCAATAAAAAACATCTTACTCTGATGAATCATCCTTCAATCGAGTGGCTAACTCGTCCAATATCTCTTCTGTTCGTTGAAGAATCTTTTCGATGTTGTCCAGTTCTAGTGGCTGGTCGTTCGGGTAATCTGCTAGGGATGACATATGTTGCATCGTACCGATGAACAAAGCGATATCCAATCCAGGTTCAGTGTCCGTATGCACTAAAGGCAAGATTTCGTTCATGGTGAGTTCCTTGGGTGAATGAACTGAATGATACTTATGGATATAAAGCGCCTTAATCATGGAGGCTAATGCCCAATCACAGAGGATGAGGCAGGCTTTGAACTGATTGTGATTACGCATGATTACGGCAAGCTTGAGATGATACTTAGCATGTTGGTGAAAGTCCATTATTGTAGTATGTAGCATGTGGTAAGCCGGAGTATGTTTGGACCTAAGTTGTGTGGAGATATCATGGTCTTGTGAACGTGGAGTAAAATCTACTTGTTGATTACAATGTGCTTCGGTTATGGACCAACTTCTTGCCATTGTCATCCCTCCAAAGAGTTAATACCAGTATTATACAATGAAATGATACTTATAGTAATCAAATAAATTATTTGTATTCTTTGTTTGGTGTTTACCTTGAGGAAACTTGTCTACACTTTTGAACATAGAGAGGTGAATACCATGAACGAGGACAGAGAAGTTTTAAAGCTGGTCGGAGCCAGAATTCGCGCATTACGCAAAGAAAGAGGGTATTCACAGGAATCCCTCGGAGAAAAAGGCGGATTTCATTTTTCATACATAGGACAGATCGAACGTGGAGAAAAGAACGTTTCTTTGGTGAATTTAGCAAAGATCGCTGAGTCATTGGATGTTAATTTGATTCAATTATTTGCTTACGTAGATGAAGAGTATAAATTTACAGAATCAGAAATAATTATTCAAGAGATTATAGGTATGTTGAGAGATGCCCCTCCAGAGAGAATTCACTTAACTAAAAATATTATTCGCGAGATATTAAAAGGAACTTGAACATAAAAAAACAAAGACAAAGCGGGATAAATCGCTGCTTTGTCTTTGTTTTTGACTCACTCATTATTTTAGAATATACTGCTAGCTCTCTAATCATGAAAATCAGAACTTTTATATAGTAACTATCAGACAAATTACTCAAAGTGCTTCCTACAATAATCCTCCAATTATTCACACTTCTACTTCTTCTAGATTATGCAATTCTAATTGATTTTTTAACCATTGTTCATATCCTTCAAGTTCATCCAGCTCTTCGATTGAAAGAACCATAGCGGATGATACATGAGAAACAATATTTCTCATATTGTTAACACTATTTAACCAAGAAGTTCTTACCTCTTTATTTCCACTTTTTTGATATGCAAAAGTTTTCTCGAACAACATCCAATTATCCATTATTATTTTTCTATAGTCCATCAGATCAAAGTAATACTCTTTTTTACCTCTTTGCCCATCGTTTTGTTCAAAGCGCTCTGAGGCTTTAGTTCTGATATTTTTGGGTACTCCCTGCAACCACCACTCCATTTCACTACTTCCATATTCTCTTTTTAACTCTTCTAAAATAAATTTCTGTATATTTGTTTCGATCCAATCTACAATTGTCTTAGCTTTTTTATTAGTCTCTGCTTTCTCAGAGTTAATAAACTCTTTCAACCCTTGAGGTGCAAAATCTGCTATCACATTATGGATAGCCTGTTGACATCTCTTTGTTCTTGTTGTTTGCCCCTGTACCCCTCTTAAATCTCTAAACCTTTTTCTCTCCGCTTCATTTAGTGAAGATAAATGCTTAGCCAATGCAATAGCATATGGTTTAATTTCAGTAAAGAGCTCATCATCAGTTAATCTTATCAAACGAATTCCTTTATTATCTAAGTGAGTAAAAACACTCTTTAAAACATTCAAGCAGGTTGTGACCCCATCATTCATTGCTAGGCCTCCACCTTCGCCTGCACCCTTTTCCCACCAATCGAAGGTTTGAAGCTTGATAATCTCAAACCAGCCATTAATAATAGTTATCGAACGTTTTAATGTGGCCTCATTACTCCCTCCCCATAAGGGTCCGTGCTCTAAAGGACTACCTTTTTTTGTTTTAAGTATAAAAAATCCATTTTTCTCAAGAGCACTAAAAATACTTCCAGAAGTAATGCATCTTACTGTATCTTTCTTTGCTTCAGCTGTTTGTATTCTATCGTAGAACGGTGAGTCTGGATCTTCTCCCATCTGTTGCACAGCTTTCGATATGATTGAATTTATTCTTATTGAAGTGTCTGGTGAATCCCAATGAAGTTCAGCATAAAGTTCTTGTAATAAAGATTGATTAACACTCTTTTGCTTAGCATTTATATCAACAAACAGTTGAGCCTGCATACTAGGTTTCAACCCCTCAAAGGCTAAAACCGACACTCTTGAAGACTGTGATTTTTCATGTCCTGAATAAGCGTAGAGTCTATGCTGTCCATCAATTATCCATGCAGATTTGTAGGAAGGCTGAATTTCAAGCCATCCAAGTAGACCACCATCCGAATCATAGTCCTGCTTAATTTTCTCAAACCGTACCCTTCCTAACTTTTGATCAAGGTTTAGCACAATATTAGTTGGGAATATACCATTATCACTTATATATTGCTTGATTTTATCTAAACGAGGTTTACTTACCATTCTTTGGTAAGTATCAACATCTGATGCTTTTCCTTTAGTTCGATGAGATATATATGATATTTTCAATAAATATTCTGGTGATATAGAGAATTCATAACAATTAAATCCACCCATTCGTGTCTTAATTGCAGGGATCCTTATAGATAACCCTGGCACCTGTTTTCCAGGCAACATGTCAGCAAAAAATTGATATTTCGATGCTGGCCCAATATGCGAAGCCAATTTCTCATAGTAAACAAGATCATTCTCATCAAATAAGATAATATTTGATTTAGTAGCTGCTTCCTTATCTGAATCAGACAAGGATATATTTGAAATGAATATAGCTTGGACGATTTGACGTTTATATGGTCCAGGGAATTGATTTTTTATAACATTTGCAAGGTATCCTCTAATAGAATTAAATTCAGAGATTTCGCTTTGCAATTGTGGCCTGTTAGTTCTTCGTTCTAAACTAATAGATTTTATTGCTAAGGCAATCTCTTCATCAATAGCAACAAGGTCAATATTTTGGTCCTTACTATTCTCATCTTTCTCATTTGCTTTTAGATTGGCGCCACCTTCATCAGAAAGTAGATCAAATTTCATTTGATACAGCAAGCACCAAATTCTATCACTAAGTAAACTCTTGCTATCTTTTTCTTTTCTTAATCTTGTAGTTTTTAGATTTCTCTTTTCAATTTTCCATTCGTCTTTCAAATGTTCTGCCAAACTATTTTCCATAACGGTTTTAGTAATATAGTGCTTTCTTCTAAAACGGTAAGATGATTTCAATTCTTCTGCACTCTGGATATTACTTAACATAGCTATTACACCCCATTAAAAAAAATACATTCAGTAATTTGCTTACGATGTTCAGTAGACGCAGCTATTATTGAATTTCGTTCAATTCTTAACATGGAAAAATCTTTATACAATTCAAGGATTGAAGGGTGGTGAGTGTTACTTATAATTACTTTACATCCCCGGCTAGATAACCGTTTTACTAAATTAGATAACCGAATCTGATCTTCCCATGAAAATACTTTAGAATTATATTTTAAGAATGAATTATTTTTCTCGGAGGTTGTATAAGGAGGATCGAAATATACTAAATCTCCTGCCCGAGCGTCTTGAACAGCATCTTCAAAATCAATCAAATTAATTTCATTGTTTTGTAAGGCGTTACTTGTCTCAGTTATCTTTACTGGATCACAAGGCATCAGATGTGTCTTTTTACCGTAGGGCACATTAAACTCACCTTTTAAATTCAGCCTATATATTCCATTAAAAGATAGGGTGGTCAAGTAAATGAAATGGACTGCTCTAGCTAATGGGTCATCAACATTTTCTGCTCTAATTCTATAATACTCATCCTCAGAATTCTCCATAGCAGCTAACGCTTCTATAATTGCCTGTGGATGATCTCTAACTTGTTGATAGCAGTTCGTAAGTTCAGGATTAACATCTGACAATTTTGAATTTCGAGGCTGCATAGCAAAAAACAATGCGCCACCACCAAGAAACGGCTCATAGTAATTATTATATTTTTCAGGGACTAGAGGAAGAAGATGTTTAAGAAGATTTCGTTTGCCTCCTGGCCACTTCAATAATGGGTTTCCTTTTATAATTCTATTACTTTCATTAATATAAACATCACTCTTAGAAGCTTTATAATGCCCACTACTTTCCTTAAACGTGAAATCTACCTGTTTTTTGATATAATTTTCAATCATACAAATACTCCTTGAATATCACATTATCTTACTTAGTTTCTACAAAAAAAACTATTTCTCTCTATATTATGTCATATTAATAGAGACTTTGGTACTATTTTCAAATGATTATTTATCCAATAAAGTTTAAAACCATACAAGTTATATGTGAAAAGAGTAATTGTTGTTTTATTTCAAACAATACACTTATTCGCTACCGCCACCATCTTCGCGGGCATTTCTTCCCGCAGTCGCCATACAAAACTCATCGGTTTGTTTCCCTCATGACTCACATAATCCGCTTCCCCCAAGAAAACATATGGAGACGTATAGCCATGCTCCTCCTTATACTCCCTTACGAACAGCACAATCCGGTTGCCCATCTCGCGATGATTGATGTACCGCTGCGCGGTAGCCGTATGCTCTGACACCCTGCTCTGAGTCTGCCAGTGGAACAAACGCTCGTTGATCGCATAGTCCTCGTACAACGTTGAGGGTGAGAAATCTTTGTCCGATTTGTTCAATGTAATGAAGAAGATATCCGTCTGCTCATCGGCAAAATACTTCACGCCTTCACGGAAGGCGGGTGATTGCTGGGCATTCCAATAACCGAAGGCGGCGAGCGCTTGGTCGATGGAGTACGCACAGTGGATATCTAGTGGACAAGTGTACGGAAACGAATTGCTTTTATCCACAAATCGCAGATGAGCCAAATTATATTTGAAAATATACACAAGTTCTTCTCGAAAAGCCTCACAAGACAGCACGCGCTGCACACCCTCTTCAATGCTGCTCAGTCCTAGTTTCTCGGGCGCAGCCCGGTGGAAGGTGTAATAGAACATGATCAACATGCGCCGTTCATCCGCGGTCGTCGGTTCTTTGCCTTTTTCGATATAGTCGATCAGGAACGTCAGCCAGCTTCGGGAGTTGATCGTCAGCACAGACGGTAGTCTGCGGATATACTCATCCTGCTCACTCTCGATTGGCTCTGTCAGTCCGGCTTCGGCCAACAGGCCTCGGAAATACCTTTTGCCCGTACGTCCACCATACAATTCAACAAGTGTCATCCCGTGATGCTCTACAAAATGAGCCAAGGTCAGCGGCAGTCCGGTGTCTTGCTGGAACGTTTGCAGCTTCTGGATCAACGCTCTGCGATTGCGGCTCATCTGCTTCAAGTTGCGCATGATGTATTCCTTCGCTTGTTTTTCCAATTGAATGAACGTGCCGCGTGGTAAGTTCGAAAAACCATTCTCGACGTAGTACGAGATGGAATGTTTGGTAGCGCCGATCAGGGCGCGGAATTTATCCTGGAACCTGTATTCCTGATGCGCTTGTCCGATGAAGTCGAGCACGGTCAGGCACTCTTTGCCATCCGCCATCCGCAGTCCACGTCCCAACTGTTGCAGGAATACGGTCAGACTCTCAGTAGGACGCAGGAACAGAATCGTGTTCACCTCAGGGATATCCACGCCCTCATTGTACAGATCCACGACAAAGATCATGCGCAGTTCCCCGTTCACCAGCTGTCCTTTCGCAGAATGACGTTCCTGTTCGCTCGACCCGCCATGCAGGGCTATGGATGGAATGCCGACTTCGTTAAATATTTTTGCCATATACATCGCATGATCCACCCCAACACAGAACCCAAGCCCCTTCACATCGTCCAGATCGGTTACGTATTTGTTCAAACTTTGGATGATCTGGTTGGCACGAATTTTGTTATGAGTATAGAGCTTCTCCAGTTCGTTCAGATCGTAGCCTTTTCGCGACCATTTCACCTGAGATAGATCGACAGTATCGGTGACGCCAAAATATTGAAAAGGACTCAGCAGTTTCCGGTCAATGGCATCGGTTAGACGGATCTCGGCGGCAATCGTATGATCGAAGTAGGCAGAAATGTCTTTGCCATCCATCCGTTCCGGTGTTGCAGTAAGTCCTAGCAAAATCTTCGGTTCGTAGTGAGACAACAGCCTCTGGTACGAAGGCGCAGCGGCATGGTGGAATTCATCCACGATAATGTAATCGTAATAGTCTGGGCTGGTGATCTCCGTCAGCTTCATGGAGTTAAGACTCTGAATGCTAACAAACAATTGGTCCAGCGCCTCTGCTCGTTGATTCCCGACATGCAGCTCGCCAAAGTTCATATCCTTCAGGATATACCGGAACGTGTCCCGGCTTTGCTTCAAGATTTCTTCCCGATGGGCGACAAAAAGCAGCTTGGCTCCCGCATGGCTTGCCCGGAATCGCTTGTAGTCGAAGGCAGAGATGACCGTTTTGCCAACACCTGTGGCGGCGACGATCAGATTGCGGTTTCGTCCGTACAGCGTACGCTCGGCGTGAAGCTGTTCCAGCACTTCTTTTTGATAATCGTAAGGCTGGATGTCCAGGTGAAAGTGGTTAGACTGATCTTTTTTACGATTCAGAGCGGCCTTCAACTGTAACTCATGTCCTTCATCCTCAGCCACATATCGCGTAAATTCGCGGTCATTCGAGTAACTCTCGAAGGTCGCTTCAATCTTGCGCAGCACGTCGAGTGAGTCCTTCTCCGTCACCTTGAGGTTCCACTCCATACCACTGGTCAGCGCCGGGTTGGACAGGTTAGAGGAGCCGACATAGGCTGTAGTGAAGCCAGTGTCACGATGGAAAATGTACGTTTTGGCGTGCAGCCGTGTCACTTTGGTATCATACGAAATCTGGATCTCTGTGTTAGGTAATTTGCTAAGTTCAGTAATAGCCTTGAGGTCGGTTGCTTCCATATAGGTAGTTGTGATGATCCGCAGCTTGCCTCCGCCAGCCGTGAACTGTTGAAGCTGTTCCAGCAGCAGGCGAAGCCCGCTGAACTTGATAAATGATACCAGCCAATCGATCCGATCGGCGGTCACGATCTCCTTTTGCAGCTCCAGTAACATACTCGGCTCGGACTTGGCACCTGTGAATAAAGAGCTTTGGGAGATCGGAGTATCTGGACGAACGATTTTGGTATCCCGGACAGCCCGAATGCTGTTCAGCTTGGAATACACATGGGTCAGTACCTCCCCCTGCTCATCCAGTTGCAATTCGTTGTACTCTTCTTCTCCCAGTGTGCCTTTCAGGGTAGCAATAATCTCATTACACGTTCGGATCTGCGCCAGTACTGCGGCGCTGTCTTCGGACTGTTCCCGTACAATCTTGAGCGCTCGTCGGGTCACCGCCGCCAAATACGTGGACAGCAGCTTGCGTGCTTCCTCTGCATCCAGCTTCTCAGTCCCAATGTGATACACATCCGGGGCAGCGCCGAAATCTCCTGTCTGGTGATTGTGTTGATAAGCTGTTCATATATACCTTGTTTCATGAATGTACCTCGTGTGGGTGTAGGATGGTTGTGGATATGTAGGTGATTTCATTAGTTGATTTGTTATTCACAAATGTAAAACCAGTATTAAACTGTAAAATTTTTGTAAAATTATTGTTTTTCAACTATCTTATAAGTTAATATTTGGATGTGGCCACAAATATATCAAAAGGAGTAGATTCCATAATCATGAAGAGTCTATTGAAAAAATCTATACTTACTCTTGCACTTACAGCATGCACGGTAGGTGCTATATCTGCGGCCTCATTTGCATCATTCAGTTTTGATTCGTACGCAACGACTACAGGTAGTGGCGGAAGATTTATCGTTACCGCATACACTGCTCAAACCAATGAACCATTCATCAAATCAATACATGTCTCAGCCCGAACTAACGATGGTACTTATGAGTCTCGCAATAAAGAAGCTTCGCCAACGGATCAAGTAACTCTTATCATGACTACTGCAGGAGCTGCAACTAGCGGTACTTCCTGGCATGATTGGGTCAGCGCAGTAGATGAAGCAAACCGTACGAAAAGCATAAATTTCCGCTGATCCTTCCCGATCTTACTTCATATTATCCAAAACGTGAATAAGGCTGACACCTTATTCACGTTTTCCTTACTATTGGAGGAAAACATGCGACATATCTTTAACGATATATGGATTAACAAAAAGATTTTTGTGATGCTTTTTATCGGCTTTGTATTAACTGTACTGCCGATCCTCATTTCTCTTTCAACTCAAGAATACTACGACAAGATTTTTTACTATTCCAAGAATGGAAAATACGAACATTACTATTCAGCAACTTTGACAAACATGAATCAAGTGAGCTATAGCTCACTTCAAGCTATTGCTGAATCAATTACGTCGAATACAAGTGTGATCACCCAGAACATAACCATATTTCATCCTGAGTTAGGCAATGTTCAAGTCGTCGGAATGTTGAATCACAACTGGTCGCCTCCGTTACTTGAAGGTACCGGAATATCTTCCGAAACAGCCAATGCGGTAATGACTGGAACCATGATATCCAAACACGTTGGCCCACTGGAACTATTCGATAAAAAATACAATGTTACGGGGATTGCGGGAGACAACACTGGAAAAGAGTCTATATCGGTATTCAACTATACAATATTCACTTCCTTTGAGGGATTGCCGGATGTTATTAAACACGAAATAGAACAAAAAAAATCCATTGAACTTCTATTCAGATCGGATCAAGACACAACTAAAGAGATTCAGCAGTTTATTTCAGAGGTACAGCGAATTACCCCTGAGGTTAGGGCAACGATTGAGAACATAACAAAGTCTTATGAGGTAGAAAAAAAATCAAGGGCGGGTGTAAACGAAGTATTAAGTTATCCTTATAAACTTTTTATCATTTCGCTCATTAACTGTATAAATATAAGCTATCTGTGGATTTACTTGAAGCGAAAAGAAATCTCGTTGCGCAAAGCTTTGGGAGCTAGCCATTTGCAAATTATTGCTCACCTGTTCAGTCAACTGCTTGTGTGCGCAGTAGTGGCATCCGGCTTTTCATTTTGTATTCAATGGGCCCTCAGCCGTACCAGTTTCGCTATCATTGATGCCACAAGTTACGATGTGCAGTTGAATTACATGCATATCATTCTTGGCACATTCATCACCCTTGCTACGGCAGTCATTACTGCCATGATTCCGCTTCTGCTCATTCTCAGAACAGAACCAGCGCAAGCCTTAAAGGAGTAGACCCTCATGTATAGAATCAAAGATGCGCTCAGAGCATTGAAAAACAGATGGGTGATATCCATACTTTTACTTATCCAGTTTACATATGGTTTGTCCACCATCACTGGAAGCAGCAATATCTTTTTAAATCTATATGACATGAACTTTAACTCCCTGCTCGATTTGAAAAGCACATATGTTGTTGTGCCTGCAAAAGGAAGTGCTTCTGCTCATACACTATCTAAGGAACAAGTGGACAAGGTATACAGCCAATTGGAACAGCATCCCGACGTCATTTCATTAGGTACGTACGCCGAGGAGATTTTACTACTGGATACGTCTTCGAACCCTGACCGAAGGTTAATGGATCAGCTGACCCGGAGCTCTATGACATCGGGGCTGAACGAGCCCTTTATTACTGGAATCATGATTGATGAGCAATATAATGAACTTCTTAATGGGCAATTTGCAGCTGGCACCGGATTTACTTCGCAGGATTTCAGAAAAAATAGTCAAGGGCAAATGCCCATATTGGTCGGCTCCTTCTTCAAGTCGTATTACAGCCTCGGCGACCTCATCAATCATAAATACAAAATTGTCGGCTTCTTGCCTAATAAATACTTGGTGTATAGCAACACATCCAACGTCTACTTAAAGCTGGATAAGGCATTCATAATGCCTATGCCCACAGATCGTTTTGATAGTAATGATGCCATCTCATCAAGATTACAACAGACAACCATCCTCACGTTGAAGCCTAACGCCAATGTGGATGAGTTAAATAACATCTTCAGTTCAAATCAAGTCAATCTGACTCTGAAGAATTTGGGTGCATCCGTTCATGAAAACATCGAACAAAATATGTATCTGGAGACCTTTCAAACCATACTTGGATTGGCTTTTGTCCTGTTTTCAGTCACTGGAATCGTGGTAACTACGATCGTCTCGCTGATGATTCGCAAAAGAGAATTTGGCATCAAACTCGCTTTGGGTGAACGTCCTTTAGGCATATTAGGTCAGATTACGATTGAAAATATCCTGATCGGGGTTATTGGCTTCGGGTTGTCTCTAATCCATTTTCAATGGAAATATAAAGAACTGCTCCAAATCTCCAAAGAGATAAATATGCTTAGTCCGTTAGACTTCAAATTAGATGGTTCCATTCTATTCATCATTTTTATCATCTTTAGTTTCATTATCGTCGTTTCCAGTTTCATCATTTATTTATATATACGAAAACAGGATATAAAATCGCTCATCGGAGGCATGGAATGATGGAACTTATTCAATTAAAAAACATCACCAAAGCGTATCGTCGCCAATCCCCTGACGCCCCTGCCCTGGAAGATATCAATCTTACTATACACCGCGGAGAGTTGATTGCCATCATGGGACCCTCAGGCTCCGGTAAAAGTACCTTACTCAATATACTGGGGTTTATGGATCATCCTACCGAAGGCGAATATCTTTTTGACGCTCAACCTCTGCAACGAATCTCGTCTCGTCATATTCATAGGACAAGAAATCAAATGGTTGGATTTGTTTTTCAACATTTTGCCCTGCTCAAAGATTATACAGTTCAGGATAATGTTATACTGCCGCTGACCTTTCGAAAAGGAAAACATAAAGACAGAGTAGCCAAAGCCACACATTATCTTGAAAAAGTCGGGTTAGCATCGCATCGTCTAAAAAAGGCAAATGAACTGTCCGGGGGCCAGCAACAGAGGGTGGCCATCGCCAGAGCCTTGGTGGGAGAGCCTGAATTGATCTTGGCCGATGAGCCCACTGGAAATTTGGATCGAAGAACCGGTGAAGAAATCATGGATCTCCTGCAACAATTACACCATGAAGGCAGAACGATTATCATCGTGACGCATGATGATGAGGTTGCCAAGCGATGCGACCGCATCATTAGATTAGTTGATGGAAAAGTCCTTACTGATCAGAATAACTATCAACACCACGTTTAAAATGAATCTGCAAAATGATGGGCCGAGTAACTCCGATAATTAGCATTAGAGTTCAGTTTAGGACATCATACGTGGCTTGATAGACATCAAACTCATTAGGTGTATCAACTTTCCCGACAATTTTACCGTTAATATTTGGTATCCGGACCGCACGCATGCTGTTCAGCTTGGAATACACATGGGTCAATACTTCTGCTCATCCATCTGCAATTCGCTGTACTCTTCTTCTCCTAACGTGTCTTTCAGGGAGGCAATAATCTCATTACAGGTTCGAATCTGCTCTAATACGGCCATCTTATCTTCCGTCTGTTCCCGCACAATCTTGAGCGCTCGCCGGGTCCAGCGCCGAAATCTCCTGCCTGGTGATGGTGTTGATAAGCTGTTCATATATGCCTTGTTTCATGAAAGTTCTTCCTATTGCCTCTAAACGGCAGGAGTACTCCACTTTGAATGTGCATCTCATATCTAGTATCAATTAGCTCTTCTTCATCATTCGTATCTTGGATTCAAAGCGTCTCTCCAAACGTCATCATCCACGAAATTAACCTTTTTCTCACTAAAATAAGCTCGTGTCACTTGCTCCAGATCATTCAAGATTTGGGGCCAATCATTCTCGTTAATTTCCTTGGATTCAAAGTCCCCAACAATGTTCAGCCATCTCGTTTGTTATTATTTCATTCTTAAGTATTCGATTAAATAAAATATCATTATTTATAATCGCACTCTTCATATCAACGATATCTTGGCGGACATTCATCGTTAGATACTCTTCATACATTCTTTTCTCTTTATAAAAGCTATAAGTTAGAACAAGTAAGATCACACAGGCAATACAACATCCGATTATTAAAAGTCGTTTTTTTAGTATCATGGCACTTTGTTCTCCTAGATTTTATAGTAAAAGCACCTCTAGTTTGTGTGTAGAAGTGCTAACCCATGTTCCCTATTTATTAATAAATCCTCTTAACTCATACAATCTTTTCGCTACACCACTTTGGGTTGTACGGCTTTTGACTTAATATCAAGATATCGTCAGCTGTATAATACCACTCAGCATCATCAAACCATAGGTAATCTTCCGTGTTATCTTGAAAATACTCTACTACAAACCTATAAATAAATTTATATTCATGACTAATATTTACAACATCCGCTGCCCAAAAGTAATCTGTTGATTCGGTGAGCCACGTAAAACTATCATATGAATTTTCGACAACTTTATTCACGTTAAAAGTGAAGTACCTAATAGTTTCTTCATCATCAGTATTTGATAGGGTCTCTTCATCCACTTCAGATAGCGTGCCTTCTGCAGATTGAAAGTTGTTATCTGTTTCATGATCAACTGTTAAATGAAAACAATACATATTCGCTCTCTGTGCTGCATGCTTAAAGTTCTCAAGAGTCTGCTCCGGAGAATAATTTGAGATTTTTTTTAGAATGATTACTGAACTCATTTACTTATATCCTCCTTCAATTCGTCTAATGAGCTAATTTTATATTCTGATCTTTTAATTTTTCAACTGAGTCAGACTGAGTTTTATTTTTCACAGTTACATCTTCCATACTCGTGTGGCAGCGGGCTAAACCGCTGAAAGAAGATGCAGATTATGTCCGTAACCACTTGTAAAGGCTGATGGAACACTAGGAATACGAATATCCATTAAACCAAAAGACAATCTCCTGATGTTGAATAACGAAATAGGAATGTTATACTTGCTATAGTATATTAGTAGTATTTAGAATTAAAGTTTATTGGAGGGAAGTATTCATGAATATAGTAATTGAGAAGTTAAAAGACACTGATCTTGAAAGCTTGTATGAATTTGAGATTGAGAACAGAACTTTTTTCGAGGAAATGGTACCGTCTCGAGGAAATGATTATTACAAGCCTGAGGGTTTTAAAGTAAGGAATGAATCTCTGCTTGATGAACAAGCTAAAGGACTTTCCTTTTTTTATTTAATAAAAGACGAAAATAATTCTATTCTTGGAAGAATAAATTTAGTTGATATTGATGATTCCGATAAAATAGGATTTCTCGGCTATAGAGTGGGACAAATTCACACTGGAAAAGGTATTGCTAAAAAAGCATTAAAATTATTTCTCAATACAATAGTTGATTTAGATATAAAAGAAGTTGAGGCAAAAACAACCACCAACAATATAGCATCTCAGAAAGTTTTAGAGAAAAACGGATTCGAGCATACAGAAACTAGTGATAAAGAATTTGAAATGAATGGGCAAATGTTAAAATTCATTAGTTATAAATGGATAAATAAATCATTGTTTTAATAACCAATGCCTTCTGCTTAACCTCTCCTCCATCATCTCTCTTGAATCATCTAGAAAACCACGATTCCAGGTCCACTGGTGAGTCTCCTATTATTCCTGGAACATATGGATTGGTGTAAAGAAAATCCTTATTTATTTTCAACCCACCTTTTTGAATGGCGTGTCACTAATATAGTCGAGTATATTTTAATGCACCTTCGCTATTGTAAGTTTCTTCATCCTTATCAAAGAAAAGTTTCTCTTTTCTACATATGTTCCGAGCAGCACTCGATAAAAGATAAGTCGGCATGCTCTTTCCAAGTCTAAATAGTATAAAAGATGATATCCCCATGAATTAAATCTCCCAATAATAAGATGATACAACTTTTCACTGCTTGTCGGCCATGATCAGGGATGAGCTTTATATCAGCTATTGTATAGATTCATTTTCTATACTCTCAACTTCTAACATCTTTTGTTCAACCCATTTCATAACCATTTCTGCCTCCTTTAAAGCAATCACTCCCTTTTTACTTTTAAATTTGTAAGTTTCGTAAGCCCATAGTAATATTACTTTTACGAATTCAACTGTCTCTAACTTACAAATGGGTTCAATTTCATCTTCTTCCTCATCATAAAATGGATCTTCAATTATTGTGTAATCTTTATGTGATATGACGCTGGATGCATTTCCTCCATGTCTATATTCGGGGATTCCTCCCCTTAATAAATCAAAATAATTCTCAATATCTTTTCTCAAATCTTCAAATCTCCAAGGTATATCAGATCCTAAAGGATCACTTATCATAGTGGCGAACTTAAGTGATTTTTCCTCGTCAAAATCCATTACAACCATATTAAATTCATCCATGTATTTCAATTTATAATTATATTTTATCTTCACTAATGTACCCTCCAATTCAGTATATTGGGTATGCTGAGATTATCTTATCATTTCTCAAAATAAGCTCTATTTCCATACCTGTGCTTGTTTTCCCTATATATTTATTGTTTTTTATATTTACTTTACTATTAAAAGCTTCATTTACTGAATCAATTACCTGTTGTGGTGTCCATTCCTTTGGAAAAAATGTGGATTTGGGTCCTTTTGGTACTCCATTAATTTCAACATTGGCTTGATAGACACCAAACTCATTAGGTGTATCAACTTTCCCGACAATTTTGCCGTTACTATTTGGCATCCCTTCATAATGAAAACCATTGGCATTCCCATTTTTGAGTATTTCACCACCAAAAATATGGCTTAATCCGTTTTCTTTAGTTCCTGTTTTAAAGTTTTCTGTATTTTGTAGACTCCCGAGCCACCTCTCTTTATCTACAACAGGTTTACCATCTTGTCCAGCCCCTTCTTTACCCTTATCCGCTTCTTTCTTACCTCCACCTAATCCCCCGCCCATATCCTCTTTCGAACGAAGCGCCCTGCCAACAAAGGCGTAGGCCAATGCCTGACCCATCACAGAACCACTATAATAGCCTACCCCACTCTCATCCATCTGTTTCTTCTGCTCATCTACAAACTGCTCAATGTCAGACCTGGCTGTTCCTGTGCCCCAAGCGGCATCCCATGCGAATCCGATTCCTCGTCCAACATCGACCACTCTGCCCAAAGTCAGCCCATAGGCCACACTGGCGACCGTCCCGAATGGATCATAAA
This sequence comes from Paenibacillus sp. FSL W7-1088, assembly GCF_037969855.1. NCBI lineage: Bacteria > Bacillati > Bacillota > Bacilli > Caryophanales > Paenibacillaceae > Paenibacillus > Paenibacillus sp. FSL W7-1088. The sequence goes on along the minus strand of NZ_CP150216.1, from coordinate 1,130,735 downwards.
AGAGCGCCTCTGCTGTCTGTCCAATTCCCGTTACGGTCTCTCCAACCGACTTGTCGAGCAGTCCAACACCGAAATTTCGTTTCAGTTCTTCCGGAATGTACAGTGCAACCTCACCCGAACCATCCGCTGTTCTAAAATTCTTCGCTATAAATATAAATTCATTCTGAATTTTATCCAATAGCCCAATTGTGGCTGGGAAAACTTCTTTCACCTGCATAAAATCCCAGAAGAACCGCTCTCCTGTGACACCAGACCATTCGGACTGCAACAGGTAAATTGATTTTTCCAGATCCCGAACATTCGCTCCAATTCCAGCTTCTTCTGTTGAACCAATCGCGCTTTTTCCTCTAATTCATCGGGATGTACCTGAATACGCTGCATCTATCTTCACCGCCAACCTGACCGTAGTATATGTACCTAAATTTTAACAAGTTAGAAGGGGGATTGGAATCAAACAGAGGATTCAATTTTTTATAAGTAGTCCGGTAGGTAGGAGATATCCTACAGGCAAGTATATTGCACATTAGTGCATGTTGAAGGCTAATATACTGAGCTTCTCTATCTTAAACGAAAGCGCCAGTCGATCAAATCGGCGGTCACGATCTTCTTTTGCAGCACCAATAACATACTCGTCTTAGACCTTGCGCCTGTGATTAATGAGCTTACAGGTTCATAGAGTGTGGGGGAAAACATCTTCAACTTGGCCGGTAGAAACATCAGCGGATTATACCAGTATGTCTAGGATCATAAAGAGCAGTATCCCGAAGTTCACATTACTCACCATTCTTCCATACTCGTGTTGCAGCGGGCCATACCGCTGGGCGGCGATGATGAGGTTGCGGCGGGTTCGTCGATACAGTGACGCTCGGCGTATAGCTGTTCCAGCACTCTGCCCGTGAGTTATATGACATTCACTACTCATGTAGCGAGGAGATGAAGATACAGCAGAAGGCCAATTCTTCTTGTTCTCCTATGAACCCAATCAAAATGAATTTAATAACATAACATAAACTATCACTTTTAGGAGGTTGATATGTATGACATTAGTAAAATATTCTACTGGTCCAGTTGAAAATGCTATTAATACTGCAACAGTTCCCGGAGAGTCCAGAACTTTTTTCGCGAAGGCAGTTAATAATGGAAGTAGCAACGCTACGGTACGTGTTCGATTATTCCGTTTGAATGGAGCAAAAACTCTGGTTAGCACATTTACTTTCACTCTTGCACCAGGCTCTTCTAGCTTCCGGGTTCTGAATGTTGCTAATTTGGTTCAATTTGAAGTTGAGTATACTACAAACAGCGAACATGTCCTTGTGTCAGGATGGGGTAAAAACGCAACTGGCCGACTGGTTGCAGCTCATCGCTTTTCACCTACAGAATTGGCTAAGAAAAGTTTCGGCAAGCACTCTAAGCATTATAAACACTATAAACATTATAAAAAGCATTAATAATAATCAGTAGATTGGAGATCGACCTGCTTCTACAGAGGTGGGTCTTTTGGGTTTATGTTTCAGATTCTGCCGACCTTCTATTATTTGTATTAAAGCTCTCTTGTTTTATCAATACATAAATCAAAAAAAGCCGCCATATAGCGACACAAAAAAGACTCGGTGGCTATCAAGCTAAGTTCAACTTCCTTTTCGAAGTCCATTTCCCCCAGAGCATCAATAATACAAGCACTAATGCACCGATAACCAAATTAAGTCCGATCTCCATCAAACGCTGCACATTAACATCCAGGAAAACGCCATACCCCTGAGTTACCGAGGAACTAAACTGCTCTGACGTAAAGAATGCGTAATAGAGAGTGAACATCATCATATGAACCAATGTATACATGGTGGAAAAGACAAACGGGAGTATGGATATATAACGATTTTTACTTACAGCAAAAAGGATGAGCACTTGTGTTACCAGGAACAAATCGCCTATCAACATGACTTCAATCCGACCGGAAATATCATATGAACCACTGAAAAATAACTTTTCAAACATCGTAAACGATAATCCCTCACCCCAATAATCAACCAAGATTTGAAAGTAGGCTTGCAGATATCCTAAGGCAAATAACAGTGGCAGAGATAGCAGACAAAGTCGATCTACTCGTTTACGCGTTAAACATATACAGATGCTTAATGCACTCACGGTAATCAAAACAACCGGCATAATCTCGATATATCGGTTATGTACACCGTATTGATTGGCTACTAGTCCAGCTACGAGTGTCACGATGAAAAGGATAAAACTTGCTAAAGCACAACCAAGTATCGTCCTCATATTGAATCCATATGTTTCTTTGGTTACCGTTCTGCGTAGTTCTGAAATAGAGCCAAATTGTTGGATGCTGCGTTCCATAGCCTGTTCTTCAGAATATCCCTGACTTCTATAGTGATCGGTAGACGAATGGAGATGAGCGGCCATTTCTTCTCTCCACTCAGACTTTTCCCGTTTGGACAAAAACGTATAGCGGAGTACTTGATCTAAATATTGTTCAATGACTTCCATGAAGACTCCCTCCCAAGAAAATATTGATGATCTTTATGTTATCCGTCCAAGATGTTCTCAACTTGTCGAGCTGAGTCTGACCCTCGGAGGTCATTCGGTAATATCGTCGCCGTGGTCCTCCAATTTGCTCCCCCCAATAGCCCTCAATGTACCCATTAGCCTCCATTCGTTTGAGGGCGGGATATAACGTCCCTTCTTTCAGATCAAATTGACCGTTCGTCTCGTCATGTACCATTTTGGATATTTCATACCCGTATGCATCCTGCTTACTCAGAACAGACAGTACAATACCATCAATGTAACCTTTCATCATTTCATTCCTCAGTTCTCACACCACCTACTGTGTAATTCTATGTAGTCAGCATAACAAACAAATATTGTAAAAAGCAATACATAAAATCATTTGAGATTAATGTTCTCCCTCGAATTTAGGCATATCTAGAAGGTTTATTTCTTCCTATTGCCGAATTCGGCCGTTTGTTAAGTTCGTTAATACCCTTTAGAGTCGATTGGTGCCTTGTACAAAAAAGTCCGGCTTCTATCACAGATAGAAGCCGAACAAGATAATGATGCAGCATGATTCAAGTAAGCGTTAAGACACTACGAATTGTACTACGACTGGAATTCCAGCATTCAGCGCGTCTCCACCAGGAATCGTAATTGTAGTGGTTGTAACGGAGGAAGTATCTGCTGTCTGCATAATACCGTTAATATAAAGATTGTAATAATTGAACGTGCCTGGAAATGCCGTTGCAGCTGTACCTGCGTCGTTTGTAAAAGCCGTCGCAGCAATCGCAAACGTCGCTCCGGTACCTGTTCCATCGCCAATGGTTGCAGCATATCTTAAACTGTTCTGAAAGGGTGTCACGAGTGGCATGTTTCTCACCTCCTACCTGACATAGTATATGTGGTAGATTCGAGAGTCGTGAAGGCAAAGTCACGAGGAGGTTTGACTAATTTTAACCATTTATTATATTTACTGTTAGTTGGATAGTCTCCAAGATGATCGGCGTTTCTGCAAAAAGTACACCACCTTGCGAAGGAAAAAACAGCATAACCTTATTTACTTCATATGAGTTACCTGGCTGTACGATCCCGTTGATATAAAGATTGTAGAAACTCGTAAGTCCTATTCCTGCAAATTCGGATACGCTCCCACCCTCATCATTCGCGAATTCCACGGCGGGAATCGTAACCGAGTCCAATAAATTCAGATCGGTGTCTGGAAAATAGAAGTAACGGTTTACCGTAGGAATGATCTCAATTCCGGGTACGCTGCCCGGCGGACCTTGCTCACCTGGGGGACCCGTTGGTCCTTGTACTCCGGGAATTCCTGGGAAACCCTGCTCGCCTTGGGAGCCAGCGGGACCCTGCGCTCCGGCAAGACCCGGTTCGCCTGGATCGCCGCGAAGGCCAGCGGGGCCTTGCGCTCCAAGTTGGCCCGGCTGCCCAGGCACACCGTGGGGACCGACAGGGCCTTGGGGGCCTTGGGCACCTTGCTCCCCTACCAGACCTTGTGTTCCATGAGGTCCAACAGTCTGAGTTTCATGTTGTCTCACCGGAGCCAGCCGGGGCCTGGACTCCCGGCATGCCGGGTCGATGCCAATTCCCCTCGGCAAAGCAATGATTTTTTTGCCACAGACTACTTTCAGTTGTCTTATTGGACGCTTCGGTCGGAGGTAGCGCCGCTTTTTCCGGCAAGGTTTACGGGTCATAGGGCAATTCCTGAGTTTTCCCAGGGATTTTTTTCTACATTTCGGTATTGAACGTCTCGATCTTAATCGTTTGGGCGCAGCTCTTCTCTTATTCAGATACTTCAAAACGTTCACTCTCCTTAGGCCAAAGCACACAGTGTATATGCCCTATTCTATGTCCTTACCACATTCGGAGAGTGTGCGAATAACTATGAAGGATGCCCAATAAAAAAAGACAACAGCTCCTGCTGCAGTCCTTTGTCTTAGCCATATGCTTTCATTGTTTGCTCATGAGGTTTTTTTTAGTGGACTCTTACCTCTACTCAAAATGCTGAACGATTTCTTCAGGTTTATGTGTCTCCAATGTAATCTGACCTTTCTCGAAGAGGATCATATACGGGTATGTTTCTAGTTCAAAAATCTTCTCAAATTTAAATTTCTGTTCATCACGAATATTATAAAAAGTCACGTTGGTGATTGGGCCTTCCGCCCTCAGATTCTGGTTGTTCACTTCATTCAATTCTGTCTGTAAATCAACAATAAATGGCCGCTCCGCAGGGCGATCGGTAAATACAATTAGAGAAGCATCATTCCTCTGGTTTTGAGTCAAATGTTCAATGGCCTTCTCTCTATTGTTCTGACCACACCCTGTCAATAAGAGTATCAACACACTCACTATCCAGAACCTCTTCATCAAACACGCCTCCAATATATGATATAAGTTAATTCATAATCACCATGAGTTAACTCTTTTGATTGTTTACACTAATGCTCTTTTCAATTGCTTATAAAACGTCAACGGGTCAGCATAATCCGGTAAACCCGCAACCTGTCCGTCACCTAGTTCGAGAATAATCCAGGATCCGCCTTCCATCTTGGCAAAATCCATTGTGAAGAAACGACTTTGAATCGATTGGGCAATGTCCAGAAACGAAATAAATGCTTCCTTGAATGCTTCGTCCTGACCGTCATCCCAATAGTTTGAAATGTATGCAGGCTTACCGTCCATCATAAACACACGCATCTCCCGGGACAACGGCATGCCGCTCTGATCGTGGTAGGATAGAAACTCCAACTGAACATACTCCCTGAACACAAGCCCTGCATTCAATTCCTCACCTTGTAACGTCACAAAGTTATGCACAATCTGCTTCATATGCTCCTCATCCGCAGCATCTGGGATGTAACAGGCTTCCTTCCACTCATGTTTACGAGATTTTACGTAATCCTTAACGATAATCGGCTGATTACCAAACTGGCGCGCGGCCTCCTTAACGGCATCTGGAGAAGCCTGGATATCTGACATAGGCACCCAGACGGAGCGCGGTGTATATCCTTTGATTACGTCATATGACTCGGGCAAGTAATGGCAATGCTTATATTGCTCCGGTGTGTTAATGAGATATAGATTTTTTGACTCCAGGGCCTCATATAGTAGCTCATACTCTTCCGGTCTCAGCATCCAGCCGCGATATAACACGTCCTCTCGTTCTGTTGCTTTCTTCAGCCGTCTCACCGCGAGATCCGGTCGCTGGTTCACTATTAGCTCTTCCAGATGAACTAATCCCAACTCAAATCCAAATTCCTTGGCACATATATACTCTTGTTCGTAGCTTTCGTCTACCTTCTTCTCATTCAGCGGTGAACTACAAAAAATAATTTTCATATGTATCTCCTTTTTTCATTTTGCTTTATTGTGTTTCTCATACGATGTCGATCCAACTGAGCTCTAAGGTATAATAAACGAAATACTATTATATACAACCCTCGTTTTACAGGAGCTAATGATCCAATTCGAAGGAGGCTCATCCATGAAATTAGAACGACTTGATCATCTCGTGTTAACCGTAGAGAATCTGGAAGCAACGATTGCATTTTATACGAATGTATTAGGCATGCAGGTAGTTGAATTCGGCCAGGGCCGAAAAGCGTTACAGTTTGGACAGCAGAAAATCAATCTGCATGAGCGGGGCAAAGAGTTTGAACCGAAAGCTCATATCCCCACGCCGGGTTCAGCAGATCTTTGTTTTCTGGTCAGCACGCCGTTGGAGGAAGTCATTGCGCATTTAACACAACAGAACACGAAGATCGAAGAAGGACCGGTAAAACGCACAGGTGCACTGGGGCCAATCTGTTCGGTGTATATACGTGACCCTGACGGTAATCTGATCGAACTATCCAATGCTTTGTATGCATAAGCCATCAGCTCTCACTCTCCATATGGCAGTAAAAAGATCCTGAAAAGCCTCGGCTTCGCAGGTTCTTTTTGGTTTACAGCATGAATAGTTACATAGCTCAAATATTTACGGTTGATATCACTCTCATCACTTGGGAATAGAAAAGGTGCTCCCTTCCTTCTCACAACCGGTTAACACGTAAAAAACACGTCCTTGCTCACTCTTCATCGTACCAATCCCTTTGCAGGTGTTGTTCGTCATCCCCTGTTTGGAGCCATAGGCATCCCTAGAGTTATCATAAGTCGCTTGAATCGCTGAGCCATCGTAAATCAATTCATGGATAATGGCCCCACCTTCAAAGGTATACATTGTTACACGAACCTGATCCTGCTGCTTGTTCTTCACATTCTTCACAAATGTGTTCCACTTATCCTTGTTCCGCATGCCTTCGAGAAGTACAACGACATCCCCGCTTTGCTCCGCTTGCTCAGGGTTATGTGGCTCAATAATTTCCGAAAATGAATTCATGATTACTGGAGAATCCACTGTCTGATCATTTGCCTCACAGGCTGTTAACATCATTAACGCTATCGAAAGCGTGAGCAGTACTCTTTTCATCCTATCACCTCATGCTTAAGACGATAAAGTCGCTGTTCATGTTACATCTCTTTTCAAAACCCTGTTCCAATCATTGTGTGCAAGCGCTAATGTACCTTTGTATCGACTGAATGTACCCCAGATGATACCACTCATGATAAAGCGTGCGCGGAATAATTTCCCCGATGGTGTTCATGCCAAGTTCACTCTCGCGTTGCAGCGGTTCTTCAAGACGACCGGAAAATTTGCGCTTTAGCACCTCTGGCTGCATCTTCAAACGCTCCATTAATTCCTCCCACGTTGGCGGTTCTTCTGTCCATGTTGCAGGGCTTGTCCCGAATCCAAAAAATTTCTCATACGCCGTCGGAATTTCCGCCTCATCAGCAATCAGATAATGAAACCACGTATCCTGATCCAAAATGATATGTCCCACATTCCATCGAATGGAATTGTTGAAACCCTGAGGAACCACATCTACTTGTTCCGGATTCATGGCCACGCACACCTGCAACGTAAATTGCCTTACATCCTGCAGTTGATTCCAAAGAACATCCTCATTGAATTTCATGATTGTTCCTCCTCTGTTTACTAATGGTAATGATTGCTCCATAAGCTGAAACGGCGATTTCTATCTTCAATATAAAGGAAATTTTATCATTTGTATGTAACTTCGACTCTCCATAAAGTGTTTATATAGCAATGCATCATTTACGTCCATCTCATCTGAAAAAGAGGCGATACCTATGCGTTCGATTAACCCATCCAATAACATAGCAAAAGAAAAACGACGCTCTACTTCACGCTTGAATCATAGACCCAATGGGAAAGGTAAAACGGCCCGCCGATTCGCCATTGCCATGGCTGCAGCATTAGTTGTATCAAGTCTGTTGATTGAGCTGGCAGATGAGCAAACGACTCACGCAGCCACTAACGTACAGCATTCCGCCAGTAACACTTCTGTTCCATCGAATGCAGCAAACGCAGAGAAGAAACTCCACTATACCGCTGTAGAGGGGGCTTATTATTACACAGTCGCCTTAAGAAGTGATGGTTCGGTCTGGACCTGGGGCCGCAATCTCTTTGGAGAGCTGGGTGTGAGCGAGAACATTCGATATCGTCATACGTCTAGTCCAATCCGAATACCGGTACTATCTAATGTAACAGCTATTTCAGCCGCCGGTGGTGGAATCAACGCAGCCGTTCAGGCGGATGGAACGGTCTGGGAGTGGGGTGCTGGCAAACTACCAAGCAAAGTCGAAAGCATCAACTCTGCGAAGGATGTAGTGAGTGGTTCTTTTACTGTCGCCCTTCTCCATAACGGGACAGTATGGTCATGGCAGCGCCCTACCGCTCAAGGAAGCGATTCTGATCTCATACGTAAACCGCATGCGATTAGCGGACTGAAAGATGTTATCCAGGTTGGATCCGCAGGTCTGCATGGATATGCTTTGAAGAAAGATGGCTCCGTATGGACATGGAACGAGCCCGACGAACCCGGTAAAATCCTGTCCAAACCTACCAAGATAAAAGGTCTGACCAACATATCTTCGATCACAAGTACAGATACGTCCCTGCTTGCACTGGATAAGAACGGGAAAGTCTGGGGTTTGGACGAGACAGGGAAAGCATTCGCCTTTCATTACGACTTCAAGGTGAAAAAGATGGATGGAAATTCGCAATATATGTTATTACTCACGACATCCGGTGAGGTATATAGCTACGGAAGGAGCGTGAACGGCAAAGAAGGAAAAGTAAACCATTTATCCGGCATTACTGATATTTCAGCAGGATATTACCACAGTCTTGCCTTATCCTCGGATGGAGCCGTCTGGGGCTGGGGAAGTGATAAATACGAGGAAGCGGGTGCACCTGCAACGTCATCTGGTGGCATGGTCTACAAACCCGTTCAAGCCAAAATTGGCACAGATGTATATCTGAACGGTGAGTTGTTCCAGTCGATGTATGCCGCTGTTGAAACGGCTAAGACCGTGCAACTGCCCATCAAAGCCATCGCAGCAGCACTCGGAGCAGAATTTGAGATTCAACAGGTGGAAGGTAGCCTGAACCACTATACGTTAACATATGACAATCGGACAATCACAATCCAACCTAACGAAACACAGTATGTTATAACTTCCGCAGATGTGTCTGGGGAGAGAGTCATGCAGCTGCCTGAACCCATAAATAACTACTCGGGAGCAACCACAGTGCCTTTTGAGGTATTGCGTGGTTTGGGATTGAACGTGTCCTGGGATTCAGAGAAAGCAATGCTGACCATTGACGATGCTGATAAAAAAGAGTCAGGAAGCTAAAAAAGTCCATTTCTTTCTAAAAACACGCGCTTCTTGTGACTTCTGCATTTTCTATTCTATATACAGCATCTCCTTTTTGGTTACTAAGAGTCTAGCGTATGAATTGGATGAAAGAACTTCGTAAAGAATCTAATCTAAATAAAAAGAGTGACGGTTATCCGTCACTCTTAAATAACTAAGAAGTCATCCACTCATAATGATGCCGAGCGAAATGATTTAATTCACTTATATCAGTAAATTTCTCCAAAAATAATCTCGTCTCACTCTTGTATCCCAATGTATAGAAAATCAGAAATCGTTCGTCCTCTGATAATTGAGAGAGAGCAATACGGGTATAATTCGAATCTCTCAAATCTTCTTCTGTGTTCAGACCATGCTGCTCAATCAATTCAAGTATACAATAATAGTTATTAAGGTAATGTTTAATATGCCGACCTTTAAGTCTAAGAAAATCTTCTATTGTTTTATTCAAATCACGCTTATGATCAGCACGTTTCAATTCATCATAGAGAAACTCTCGTAGTTTCTCTATGGCTCTTCTTCCCTCATAAGGTTTATCATTCATTGATGCAATTAAATTGTGATGGAGTTCGATCATTTTAAAAAAAGTGTTTTCAAAGCTTTGCTGTATCATTACATTTTTTTGTTGTTCTAATTGATCACCATTACGAGCCACTTCCAAACGTTGCATCTCCAACTCTTTTCTTTGTAAACTCAACTCATATCTCTGAATGAAAAGAGTGTACACTAATCCTCCAAAAGCAAAAGCAGAGAAAAGTGCATTGATCGCTCCAAACATATCACCAAATGTTCCCCTGTCACTCCACTCCGAGAATGCATAGTAAATAATTACTCCTGATAGACACCAGATAACCAAAAATCCTAATAAAATTGCTTTAAAGTTCACAATAACATTCGGCTTGTCTTGTTTTTTAATTGAATCCAAATCTTCTAACATAAACTTTCTAACACTAGACTTAAGACGATTCATATGTATATTTTCTCCTTTAGGTGACTTTCTCAGGAAAATTATACATAACAACAAGCAATGTGACCATCCTGAACAAAAGAGATTTAAAAAATCCCCTTCAGGTAAACGTCCTGTTCTGAATGAACACCGTTTACTTGAAGAGGATGGATATAAATCATCTCTAACCCTGAATTACTATATTTGGACTCCTACTTCTCGAACCGGAACCAGCCAAAGTCAAACTGACTACCCGGCAAGAAAATAAAGGTCACCTTCTGCACACCTTTAACTTGCTCAAGCTCAAACACCCGCTCCTCATATCCATCGGACTGTGTGAATTCGACCAGCTGATTGCTCTGTCCGTCCTCACCTGCAAATCGGATATGGATCGTGTTTTTATCAATCGGCGAACGTCCATAGATCACAAGCTTGGATGTGCCTTCGGCCGTGAAGTCCATATTTTCGAACTCCAGCGACACATTGTTTCCGATCCCCTCAACATGATCACCCTCGATCTTGAACGTATCCCCGTAGAGATGATCGCATGATGCAGCCGTATTCTGTTCAAATGCCCGACTTTGGCGCTCGAACGAGAAGCCTTTGATATGAATCTTCTGCTTCAGTACAAAACAGATCGACGTAATCCCGCTCAGCCGCTTGGACAGATGATACGTCTCTTCCTGATACACATTCCATCTGGATTCTTTGTCATACACCACATCTGCCAGCAGTGTACTTCCCTCTTCATCCGGCATACCTTCCCAGATCTGAATGAAGTACTCTTCACTGGACAGCGCAAAGATTGGAATCGTAATGGTGTCAGATCCATAAGGCCCGAAGTCAATGTTGCGGAAGCCCACATGTGTCTCCCCGTCCCGGCTTGTCGCTACCCCGCGTTCATTGCCGTTACCGACATCCCCTTTGGTGTAATCGTACAGCCCGCCAGTAATAAAGCCGTATGGATCTTTGTAAGCCGTACCTAGACCTGTTGCTTTGAACTCCAGTTGGGAAATCAGTTTCGTTTTATCGGTACCGTTACTGCTCGTCGCACGAAGACGGAATTCCCCATCGCCCAGAGCGGATACGTTGACTTCCAGACCGTTGGCTTCGACCTTGGCAATGTTGGATTCGATACCTGCGTCGTTCACAACTGCCCACTCAATATCCCGATAGGATGTGTTCTCCGGATACAGCTTGGCTTTCACCGTCATCTCCTGTTTCGATTCATCGAATAGCTGTCCACCTTCGCTGACAATCTCGATTTTTCGCAAAGGAATCTCCTGCACGTGGCCCGTCAGAACCGGACGTTCTGTATTACTCATGAGTACGATATGCTCCTGACCTGCAGCGGCCTCGGAATCACCTAAGGTACGATCTCCTGCGCCTGCAACAGCTCGTGATTCGAACTCGGCAGCTGCACTTTCCAACCCTTCCGAAGTCACCTCAATCCGTACGGTTCCCGATTCGTTCGTTGCTCCGATGATTGCCATCAGCTTGCCGCTGAACAGTCTTCTGCTGAGACCTTTGTATGGATCATAGTCCGTGCTATCTCCATTATCCAGACCCAATAGACGACCTGCACCTGTCACTTGGACCTGCACACGGTTGTTTGCATTTTGCACGGGATTGCCCGCTACATCTTCCACTTGGATTTCCACGAAAATAAGATCCGTACCGTCCGCTTGCAGCTGCTCCCGATCGGCTTGCAGACGAATCTTCTTCGCATCTGTAAAGGATTTTTGCACATCCGTTGCAATAACGTTGCCGTGTTCATCATAAGCGATCGCTTTGAGCTCGCCTTCTTCATATGGCACTTTCCACCAGCCTGCCAGCTGGGTTCCCTTTGTATGATCGATATCATACGTGCCAATCGTCTTGCCATTCAGCTGCAATTCAATCTTCGGCGCATTACTGCACACGCGTACATCGATCAGCTGACCAGGACTGAAATCCCAGTAAGGGAACAGGTGAACCATCGGACTTTTCTTGTAATCCGTCCAGGCTGCTTGGTAGATATAGTAGGAATCTTTCGGGAACGTTGCTGTATCCAGCTGTCCAAAATACGAATTCTTCGTATGATACGGTGTCGGCTCTCCAATATAATCGAATCCCGTCCACAGGAACTGCCCCAAGGAATACGGCGTATCCCGTTCTGCCAAAATGCAATATTCTGCTGACTTTGCGCCCCAGCTTGTTGTACTGTTACCCAAAGCTGAGCACTGCTCGTCATCGTCGGCCAGAATGGATTGCTCAAACGGGAAGTGATAGATCCCACGGCTCTGCACCACAGACGACGTTTCACTACCATAGATAATCCAGTCCGGATGTTCTTCGTGATGTTTGTCGTAGTATTTTTCCGCGTAGTTATAACCTGCGAGCTTCACGATATCGGCGCATTTTTGTGCGTTTTCCCACGGCATGTAGTTCGAACCGATCGTCACGCCTGCATTCCCTTTTGGATCGAATTCCAGTACATACTCCATCAGCATCCGGGTTACTTCTTGGCCCCGCTCATCCGCATGAGTGTCGTAAATTTCGTTACCGATACTCCACATGATCAGACTTGCATGGTTACGATCACGCTTGACCCAGCTCTTCACATCAGAATATGCCCACTCCGGGAAAAATCTCGCATAATCGTAAGGGGTTTTGGCTCTCTCCCACATATCAAACGCTTCCGAAACGATCAGCATACCCATCTCATCCGCAAGTTCCATGAATTCTTTGGCAGGCATGTTATGAGCGGTCCGGATGGCATTGACGCCCATTTCCTTCAACAGAGTAAATCTTCTGCGCAGCGCCGTCAGGTTAAAAGCAGCCCCGAGCGCCCCGAGATCATGGTGTTCACACACACCGTTCAGCTTCATCTTGACCCCATTCAGCTGGAATCCTTCGGTTGCATCCAACTTGATATTCCTGAAACCAATCCGCTGTGTGAAGGTCCCGATCGTCTCATAGCCCTGCTCACCTGTAGCTACTTGTAGTTCCGTTACCAAATCATACAGATTCGGTTCATCGGGGCTCCATAACTTCGGAAGATCGACCTTCAGCTGTTGGCTGTTCGATTGTATCTCTTCATGTCCGGTGTCTTTATCCGCTGTAGCCGTAACGTTCGCTTTGCTGGATACGATCTGATTACCCTGATACCAAATCGTGTGCACAAGTTGTACGTTCTGATTGAGACTCAGCTCTGTATCCACCTCAACCTGCCAGCCTTCTGTCTGCTGCTGAATCGATACATAGGTACCGTCTGTGACAATATGATTCCGATCTCTCGTTTTGAGCCACACATTGCGATAAATGCCGGCCCCCGAATACCATCTGCTGTTGGGACTCTGATGCACAACCTTGACTACAATTTCATTGTCACCTTCCACCAAAGCACTCGTGATCTCATGCTCAAAAGCCGAATAGCCGTACTTCCATTCCCCCACAAGCTGACCGTTCACATATACGGAAGAATCCATATACACCCCGTCAAAGCAAAGCAGAAGCTGCTGATCATCCTTCTTATATGGGAATGTCTTGCGATACCATCCGATGCTGTCCTCATACAGTTCAAGCGTATTATAGATCAGCCAATCATGGGGAAGCTCAACCGGTTCAAACGTTAACCCCGCAGGCTCCGTAACCTCCAGCTTACTTTTCGCAAATTGCCATCCATCCGTAAAAAGCTTTTTCTGATTCATGTCAGCTCTCACCTTCTGTGTATATTATGATTGCGGTTACAAACAACAATAGACCACTTACCGAAAACCTTTTCGAAAATAACTTGGTGAGACAATAACACTTCACCCGATTATATCATCTGACCGCCTCTGTACGTCACTTTTTGAGAAGATTGAAGAAAAAAAAGTCCCACTTTAGATATCCAAGTCGGGACCTTACGAATTCTACCAAATATATAACTGCATTAATTATTCATAGCTCGAATCGGTCTGTAGAATGCCCGAATATCATCTGCCAGCAACTCCGGTTCTTCCAATGCCGTAAAATGCCCTCCACTTGGCATGGACGTCCAACGCGTTACGTTCAGGTTTTGCATCGCCCAAGACTTGGGCGGCAGCACGATATCCGCAGGAAATATGGCAATGCCTGTCGGAACTTCTATACGTCCCAATGGTGGCAAGGAATGTGAATTTTCGAAGTACATACGTGTGGATGATCCTATGGTGTTCGTAACCCAATAGATCATAATATGAGTCAGCAACTCATCCTTGCTAAATAGTTGATTGAGGTCGCCTTTACAGTCGCTCCAAGCACGAAATTTCTCAGTGATCCAAGCGGCCAAACCTACTGGGGAATCGGAAAGTCCATACGCAAGTGTCTGAGGTTTGGTTGATTGAATGGACATATAACCCCCCTCTTGTGAAATCCAGGTTGAAGCATTTTTCTTGTACTCTCGTTCTTCCTCCGAACGTTCTGCCTCATCCTGGGAAGATAAGAGATCTCTTATGATACCAATATCCGTTAAGTGGATTCCAACTAGAAGTTCAGGATTATTCGATGCCAGATAACGTGTAACGCCAGAGCCAATATCTCCACCTGCAGCAGCGAATTTATTGTAGCCTAATTCTTTGGTCATTAGTTTGGCCCACATCTGGGAGACACCAGAATTGTTGATTCCAGGTTGGTCAGGGCGACTAGAGAATCCAAATCCAGGCAATGAAGGCACAATGACATCAAAAGAGTCCTCCGGATTACCTCCATGACTCGCGGGATCGGTCAGGAGAGGGATAATCTTTTGATAACGAAGATAGCTATCGGGCCAGCCATGGGTAAGAATAATCGGCAGAGGGTTAGGCCCTTTACCACGTTCATGTACGAAGTGCACATCCACCCCATCCAACTGGCAACGAAACTGGGAAAATTGATTCAACCTGGACTCTTGTGCTCGCCAGTCATAATGATCTCTCCAATAAGAGACAAGTGATTTTAAATAACTAATATCTGTTCCTCGCTCCCAGCCGGAATCTACAAATTGATCTGGCCAACGGATGTGATGCAGCCGATATTGCAAATCGTCCAGAATCTCATCGGAGACATGAATATGAAAACGTTCAACAGTCATCAAGATTTCCTCCCTTTTTGCTGATTCACAACGTTATTATATCCTTTTAAACTTGCATTTTGCACGGTTATAACTGAAGCAAACAACTTCATATTGATTCATAGATTCCATCTCTGTAAATCGATTCCTGTAATTTCTTGTCGTGCTATGTTAGATTATCCATTGGAATAATATCACATATATAGATAGGGGAAATTAGAACGTGAAGAAATCATGGGTACTATCAATTATTATGAGTTTTGTTTTGCTCGGCGGGGTACTCGCACCTGCAGGGTCCTATGCCGCTGCGGCGGATGACTCAACCACTACATATTCGGATGATGCATACTCCGAGGTTGATACAACAGAAGAAGAGCCGGAACTTACAGCCGATGAAGAGGATTTCTTGAACTACCTGGATCAACTGGATAGCGCATCTGTGTATGAGGAGAAAGCCTTCAATGCTTTGGTGGGCAGCTCATACATTACGTCTTCCAATCGCAAATCGGTTTTCCTGAAATTGACCAACACAGCGATTCCTAACTACACCAAATATGTATCTATGCTGAAGCTGATCAAGCCGCAAAATGCGGAACTGCAAAAAATTCATGCCAGCCTGATCAAAGGAAGCTACACACAGCTGGAAGGATTCCAACTGGCTAAAAAGGCTGTATCGAAAACAACGATAAACAGCGCTGTTCTGAAACAAGGTAACGCCAAAATCGATACGGGTAAGAAAAGCATTGAGAAGTTCCAAAAAGATTTGTCTGCCTATGCCAATAAACTTGGGTATGATTTTTAAAACAAAAACCCAAATTGAATGGTGACTCCAAAAATCATCCTTATCTCATAAATGAAGTGAAAGCGCATCTTGCGTTTTGAATTCGATAATTTGAGAATTAAGGAAAAAAAGTGTTTTCTTTTTCCAATTTAGTTCGTATAATAGCACTATAATCAAAAGGCTATGCTGCCGAAAGGTACAACCTCGTGAACATTGGGGTTGTGCCTTTTTTGCGTTTATAGCCATATTATCCATCCCAGATAAGGAGTGAATGCTATGTTACTTGAAGCTATTTATCACCGTCCCAAAATGAATTGGTCCTACGTATATGACCGTTCCACCATGCACCTGAGACTCCGTTCCAAGCGGGGCGACCTGGATGCGGTTATTGCCATCATCGGGGATAAATATGCGTGGGATCGTACGGTCCTTCACCTTCCGATGCGAATCTTTGCCCGTGATGCCCTGTTCGATTATTGGGAAGTGGAAGCGCAACCACCTTACCGCAGATTGCGTTACGGCTTCCAACTGATCGAGGGAGAAGAATCGGTCTGGATGACGGAACGGGGATTCGAACAGGCTCTGCCTGATCATCCGCTGGAATTTTTCGATTTTCCATTTATGAATCCAGCAGATTTCTTCGAAACGCCTGCTTGGGTTAAGGATGCTGTGTTCTATCAGATCTTCCCTGAACGTTTTGCCAATGGTGATCCGTCGATCAGTCCAAAGAACGCTGAGCCCTGGGGTGGTGAACCGACTCCTGTCAATTTTTTCGGAGGTGATTTACAAGGCGTTTTGGACCATCTCGACCATCTGAGTGCACTTGGCATTAACGCCATTTATTTCTGCCCAGTGTTCCAGGCTACAACCAACCATAAATACAATACCGCAGACTACCTGAAGATCGATCCGCACTTTGGCACTAATGAGAAAATGAAGGAGCTTGTGGATGCATGCCATGCACGTGGGATACGGGTAGTTCTGGACGCGGTGTTTAACCACTCCGGCAGAGAGTTCCTTCCGTTTGCGGATGTGCTTGAAAAAGGGGCTGCTTCCCGTTATGCGGATTGGTTCCACGTCAGAGAATGGCCAGCACGTATCGAGGACGGTATTCCCACATATGATACCTTTGCCTTTGAACCCCTTATGCCCAAACTGAACACGGAGCATCCCGAGGTTAAGGAATATTTGCTGGAGGTGGCCCGCTACTGGATTCAGGATATGGGTATCGACGGTTGGAGGCTGGATGTTGCCAATGAGGTAGACCATCAATTCTGGCGTGAATTCCGGCAAACGGTCAAATCACTTAACCCGGATGCCTATCTGCTAGGCGAAATCTGGCATGATTCCATCATGTGGCTGCAGGGGGATCAGTTTGATGCAGTCATGAACTATCCGTTCACGAATTCAGTCATGGATTACGCTGTGCTTGGCAAGCTGGACGGTCTCGGATTTGCCAACGAGGTTGGCAAACTGCTTGCTGCGTATTCACAGCCTGTAACCGAAGCAGCTTTCAACCTGCTCGGCAGTCATGATACACCAAGACTGCTCACCCTATGTGATGGGGATGTTCGCAAGATGAAGCTGGCTGTCATTCTGCTGCTTACGTACCCAGGCGCTCCTTGTATTTATTATGGTGACGAGGTAGGACTTGATGGTGGCTATGATCCAGGTTGTCGCAAATGTATGGAGTGGGACGAACAGAAGCAGAACAAGGATCTGCTCGATTTCTTCACCCAAGCCATTGCCCTGCGTAAACAACACGCTGCATTGCGCAGTGCAGACATCACCATGATTTACGCGGAAGCCGCAGATCCGTGCATTGCCATCGGACGCAAGGATCAGGATACCGGGGAACAATTCGTCCTCGTCCTGAATGCAAGCGAAGAACCGCGCAGTATGGAGCTGCCACTACATCAAGGGACTTGGCGTAATGTATTCTCAGCCACAGCTCGGGAAACTCAGCAGAACAAGCTGAAGCTGGACTTGGAACCATACGGTTTCTCCCTGTTGCAGTTGGATGTCAAATCACACGTGAAGGCATAACAATTACATTAATGAACAGCCCTTCTCGATGCTATCTTAGATCATTCGCAAGAATACTGTGTATGTTTATCTCTCAAAGTGAAAAGGGGAACCATCGGTGCGTCATGCATCCTATGGTTCCCCTCTCCTATTACAACTCATGGCGTCCCCTGCTGCATTGGCATTCATGAGTCACTTTATTCATTCGTTCATTCAGTATTGAGTTCGTCCCGAATCTTCCTCCTTGCTTGCCGCAACCTCATCCCGAACGGAGGAGCTTGGACCGGGATTTCTTATTTTCTTCATTCTCGGGCTTGTTAATGTCTCCTGGGTAATCACGATTTTTTGCGGAATTTTGTACTGGGGCAGCTTGTCTCGGCAAAAGTCCCAGATTTGTCTGCGCAGTTCCGTAAGAGGCTGCTCACCTGTAAGTCTGACCGTGGCCTTTACCATCTGCCCCATAATTCCACTCGGCTCGCCACTCACGACAGCCGTTTCAATGACTTCCATTTGCTCCAGAATACTCTCCACTTCCGCAGGATAAACCTTACGTCCGCCTACATTAATGATCTCGGAGCGGCGACCCAAAATACGAATGTAACCATCCTCCATCTCCGCTTCATCCCCGGTCTGGAGCCAGCCATCTTCCGTGAACGGAGAAGGGGCGTTCAGATACCCGATCATAGCCGTTTTCGTTTGGATCTCAAGCAAACCGTCCACAATGCGATAACGGACTCCTCCGTCACGAACCGTAAATAGCAATGAACCCGAATCCTTGGAGCGTGTCGGCAGAATGCCAAGCTCCGACATACCGTAAGCCTGCACCGTACGTACATTCGGAAACTGTCTATTCCATGCGGTAAGCAGCGCCTCCGGCATAACCTCTGAACCATAGGAAACCACTTCGAGACTGGATAAATCGAATTCCCGATAGACTCCGCTAAGGAGCAGCAAATTCATGAACGTTGGTGAGACTGGCAGTGCCTGAACACGATACTTTTCAATGGTTTTGCATACTTCCAGGGGGGAGCGATCCGGTATGACACATAAACAGCCGCCGCTGGAGAGGGATTGCAGCATTGTGTTTAACCCGCCAATGTGATCAAACATCATGAAAGGGATCGTACAGAGCGGCCGGACTTGCCGCCTGAACCCGTGCAACAGGCGATCCGCGCTGTGAACAGCAGCTTTGCTTCGTCCTGTCGATCCGGATGAGAAGATCACCAGACCTGCATTCTTTTTCTGACTCAGCCTTGCCAATATCGGAGACCGAGAGCCTTGCACAGAGCAACGTCTGGCTATCGCTTCCCCTTCCCCAACACTCATACGCCATTCTGCCTGAGCGAGCGTTGTATACTCATTCCGTTTGGCCTCAACCAAGTGTCGATCCAGCGGAACCACAATACAATTCCGCTCCAGAAGTGCGATCAATGCCGCTGCGGCATATGGAGAATAATCCTCTTCAAGCACAACAATCGCCTCTTCGAGCCCTTCTCTGGAAATCCACTGGCTAAAGGTCTGAATCTGATCCAATAACCAGTTATAACTATATTGCTCGTCCTTCCATATCAACGCAGGGCGATGGTCATACGCGGCGAACCGTTCCAGAAGAAAAGTGATATTCATCCCTTATCATCCTTTGGGCAATGTTTCAATTGCGCCTCCAGATATTCAACCAGTGATTCCACCGTTCGGTAAGGACTTTCTGGCATGGAAGCTGCCGCCATTTCCGCGAGGGTTATCCCTACACCGAACGCATCTTCAACACTTTGCTCGACAACGGCAAGTAAAGTTACAAGTTCAAGGGAGTCCAGTCTCCCCCGACTTCCATATAGGGGTGCCTGCAAGCCATGCTCTAGTGGAATGGGCGCGTTATGGTACCGATTAAGCTCATCGCAGCTGTCCAGCACAATCCGCTCTATGACTTCCCGATGTGAAGGCGCGGGATTTTCCACAGTCAATGAGGTCCGTCTGAAGCGATCGGCATGCTGATGTGTCGTCATTAGCGCTTCGTACCAGCCTAATTCGTCCGCCGCCAATTGTTGGATAATAACCGTTAACTGCTCCCGCCATTCAGGGCTTCGTTTCATTCTGGCGATCTGCAACAGCTTATGCGCCTGTTCCCACCGGGCAATCATTGCACCGAATTCTGCAACATATTGATCATGGGGAGAATCGAGCCATTCGGCGGCCTCCTCCAGCAAATCGCGGAAAAAGTAGCGGCTCCAGCGCATGTCGAACAGGAACGCGGAGATGGCTTTCTCCTGTTCCCGATCCACCTCGGCATCCGGGTGCAATCTTTGTAACAATTGTGATGTGACAGCCTGTCCAAAATAATAGCTTCGATTGCCCTGCCAGATCGTTCTGCCCGTGATGAATTCATGCGCCTGCGTCGCCAGCGCAGAGCGCAGCATGGTTCGGTAGCCTGCGGCGTCGAGTGTCTCCACAGCACGGATCTCCATCGTGCCATATGTCCGTAATGTTTCTTTGCGCCGGGCTATTTCGAGCTCGGAGATATTTTTGTTCCCTTTCCAGAACTCCTGGAAATCAGTAGACGATACAGCTCCCATGTATTTGGAGGGAACGGGGTCATAGACATAGAACTGCTCCTCATCCATCCCGTACACAGCCAGCCAATGATCGACCAGATGAAGGCGCGAGCCTTGTTTAACGAGTTTATGAATATACTCGGGATTTCGATAATCCTCCCCGTAAGGCAAGCAATAACTTGTGCCTGTAACGACCAGAAGCCCCTCATTTTCAAGGCGTTCCCGAATATATGCCTTCCCTTGTTCGAAGCTGTCAAACTCCCGTTCTCCAAACACTTCCCACATCGGCTCCTCATAATCCAGCTTATGAAAGTAAGGCTTGATCAGACCACGTTCCGAACAGGAAGGCAGACTATACAAACGGCTGGAAGCCAGCAAGCCCAGACTGCTTATTGAGCCCTGACGCTGAAGGATTTCGTGGATCAAAGGAAAATTGCAGGGATAATAATACGGAATATCCATCGTTGGTTGAAATGGTTGACTGATCATGGCTACCTCCTGTTCCCGGCTTTGGCAGCCGTGCTGCCCCAAGACTGGATTTTGTAATGAAGAGACAGGTTATCAAGGGCACGAAACACCCGATTGGGAAGTGCCTTTCCATCTTCACCGGTTTCAAACTGCCGGAAACCTCGCGTGAACCTGAACCGAAATCCGCTGTCACGTGGAACCTCGAAGCAGCCCTCATAAAGGCCACCTCCGGTGTGCAGAAGCTTCATGCCCATGCCTCCGTAGATCGAGTCATCATACGTGTCTTGAAAGGGGGCCTCGGCACTCAGGCAGACTGTCACGTGACCCGATAATTCTTCCACAACTGTGTACATTCGTGATGTCGTCAACTCTCCCACTGTCAGGGTAACCACTGCATGACCCATCTTGACAGGAAGCAATTCCCCATTGGATCGAACCTCAAGAACATCGGGTTGATCGGAATGATATTTCCCTTCAAGCACACTCATGGTGAACCCGCTGTCGTAATGAAGCAGCGCATTGATGTGACAGTTCATTCCGCCTTTCAATCCGATCATGTCCCTTCCCATCAGCTCCAGAGAAACCGGTTTGCCGATTCGGCCAAACATGTACAGTAGCGGAAGGTGAACCCTCTCTCCCCAATCCGCTTCCTGATGACCTGCATCCGGCTGTTCCAGAAATGCGATGTCCTTGCCAGGCTTGTATCCCAGTTCAGTGATCTGACGGACTACATTCCTTACCTGGGAAGGAAGAAATAATCCTTCTGCATCCCCAATATCTATCCACATTTGAATCGGAGCACTGCGCTCAGGCATGAGGTACATATCCTCCTCCTGTAAACTGCTCTCCGACGTTTCATCCAGCTGCACGTCCACGAAAAAGGGAGAGAGCATGATCAGTTTGCCAAAAATTTCAGGATGACGTGTTCCTATATGGAAGGTGCTGAGTGCCGCTGCGGAAGAACCAAGCAGTCCCGTATTGTCCTTGTCTGGAAGTGTGCGGTAATGCTCGTCAATGAACGGTTTCAGTTCATGAATGATAAAGTGTTCATAATCCAGGCCTGAGCAGCCCACACTCACCGCTTCTCTTGCAGGCGCAATGAAATGATAGAATTCATTGTGTGTAACTGGACGAACATGGGCAATTCCGACAATGATCAGCCCGTCCATCAAGCCTTGATCAATCAGTTGGTTTGCCGCCTGATCTACGTGCCACGTTTCATTTCCCGTAGTCGAAGGGCCGAAGGCCCTCTGACCCGCATGCATGTATAACACAGGATAGCGATGATCCACATGCTCCTTATAGCCTGGTGGCAAATAGACAAAAATCTTTCTCGTGTTGCCCAGCCTGGATGCCTTGAAACCTTCCACACATTCGATGACAGAATGAGTGTTCACTGAGCCATCAACCGCCTCTCCTATAGATTTCCCTTTTACACTACCGGGGTTTTCTTGTTAGTCTTGCTTCGTTCTTCCCTCGGCTACATCGACAAACAACCCCGTCTCTAAAGAGACGGGGTTGTTTTAAAACACCGAAATGTTCTAAAATGCATAGCCCTTATATTGGTGGGTCTGCGAATAGTTTAAATCTGTTGAGCCTGATTTGTAAATATAGAAATAGAAAAAAAATGCTCAAGAAAAAGTTATTGACAACCAAACCATTATTTAATTATCATAACGTTGTGATTATAACTAGAGGGCCATGCTTTTAAACCCAATCGGTTTAGGACAACCCCGGTAACTCCAGCAGGAGGTGCCGGGGTTATTGGCGTTCATAAAGGGGGGGGATATCTTAAGAATAACGAACCAGCGTCTAACTTGAAAGCGCTTTTCTAATCAAGAAGAGATTACACATCTAAACCACGAAGGGTGGATTATCAATGTTCAAATGGACCAAGCGAATCATCCTCAGTACCACGCTGAGCTTCAGCTTGCTGGCCGGAAGTGCACTGCCACTATTCCCGGCGGCCTCCGTATTCGCAGATGCTGATACGGCTGTAACCAACAAGCAGAACTTCAGCACCGATGTTATTTATCAAGTATTTACCGACCGTTTTCTGGACGGCAATCCCTCCAATAACCCTACTGGGGGAGCCTATGACGCCTCATGTTCCAACCTGAAGCTCTATTGCGGGGGCGACTGGCAAGGACTGATCAATAAGATTAACGACAACTACTTTTCCGATCTCGGCATTACGGCACTCTGGATTTCCCAGCCTGTGGAGAACATTTACTCGCTGATTAACTATTCCGGTGTCAACAATACAGCTTATCACGGCTATTGGGCACGTGACTTCAAGAAGACCAATCCTGCTTTCGGTACGATGACCGATTTCCAGAACCTGATCAATACGGCACATGCCAAAGGCATTAAAGTCATCATTGATTTTGCTCCTAACCATACCTCTCCTGCCATGGAAACCGATACCTCATTCGCAGAGAATGGAAAGTTGTACAATAACGGCACTCTGCTTGGTGGCTACACCAATGATACGAACAAATTTTTCCACCACAATGGCGGCTCTGACTTCTCCACACTGGAGAACGGTATCTACAAAAATCTCTATGATCTCGCTGACCTGAACCACAATAACAGCACCATTGACACCTACTTCAAGGATGCGATCAAGCTCTGGCTGGATATGGGCATTGACGGAATCCGGGTGGATGCGGTGAAGCATATGCCGATGGGATGGCAAAAGAACTGGATGTCCTCCATCTATGGCTACAAACCGGTATTCACGTTTGGTGAATGGTTCCTGGGTT
The DNA here is from genome assembly GCF_037969855.1 of Paenibacillus sp. FSL W7-1088. Lineage (NCBI taxonomy): Bacteria > Bacillati > Bacillota > Bacilli > Caryophanales > Paenibacillaceae > Paenibacillus > Paenibacillus sp. FSL W7-1088. The sequence continues at coordinate 1,106,842 of NZ_CP150216.1, read as the reverse complement.
CATCCGCATCCGATGCGGACAACACCAACTTCGCCAACCAGTCCGGCATGAGTCTGCTCGACTTCCGCTTCAACAATGAAGTACGTAACGTGTTCCGTGATAACACATCCACAATGGTTGCCCTGGATTCCATGATCACTAGCACTGCCGCTGATTATGCCCAGGTGAATGACCAAGTGACCTTCATTGATAACCATGACATGGATCGCTTCAAAACAAGTGCCGTTAACAACCGTCGCCTGGAACAAGCTCTTGCATTTACACTTACCTCGCGGGGCGTACCAGCCATCTATTATGGCACTGAGCAGTATTTGACAGGTAACGGCGACCCTAATAACCGTGCCAAAATGCCTTCGTTCTCCAAAACAACAACCGCTTTTAACGTGATCAGCAAGCTGGCTCCATTGCGCAAAACCAATCCAGCCATAGCCTATGGAACAACCCAGCAGCGCTGGATTAACAACGATGTGTATGTGTATGAGCGTAAATTCGGCAACAATGTGGCCGTCGTAGCGATTAACCGCAATCTTTCGACTTCCACATCTATCAGCGGTCTAACCACTTCACTCCCTTCGGGTACATACAACGATGTTCTTGCAGGTGCATTAAGTGGTAATACCATTACCTCTACTGGAGGTAACGTCGCTAACTTCACTTTGGCAGCAGGAGCTACAGCAGTCTGGCAGTATACAGCCAATACCACTACACCAACCATCGGGCATGTGGGCCCTGTAATGGGTAAAGCGGGTAATACCGTTACCATTGATGGTCGTGGATTCGGCACTACCAAAGGTACTGTTTATTTTGGTACAACCGCTGTTACCGGTTCAGCCATCACATCATGGGAAGATACTCAGATCAAAGTGACCATCCCTGCTGTTGCCGCCGGCAACTATGCAGTTAAAGTCGCAGCGAGTGGAGTCAACAGCAACACTTATAACAATTTCACGATTCTTAGTGGCAACCAGGTTTCCGTTCGGTTTGTCATCAACAATGCATCCACGACACTCGGCCAGAATCTCTATCTGACGGGCAATGTTGCGGAGCTGGGTAACTGGTCCACAGGCCCTCTCGCCATTGGTCCGGCGTTCAATCAGGTGATCTATTCTTATCCAACCTGGTATTATGACGTGAGCGTGCCTGCCGGAACGAATCTGGAATTCAAGTTCTTCAAAAAGAACGGCTCTACGATTACGTGGGAAAATGGCAATAATCATACCTTCACCACACCAACCAGTGGAACCGCAACCGTTACAGTGGACTGGCAGCCTTAATTCCTTCACCGTCCTATCATTCAACCCGGAGTCAGACGCGATGTGCGTCTGCTTCCGGGTTCTTTGATTAGGCTCGCCCATACCTTTTGCATGGTTGCTCTGCTATCGATAGGTCCGAATGGATTTTAATCCAGCTGAAGCAATCACTCCTACCACTAGCAGCAGCGCGCCCAAGCTCTCCAGCACGGTTTGGGCACCCCACTGATCAGCCAAAACGGAAACCACCGTTAATCCCAGAATCGGGGCTGTACTTGTTATGGTTCCGAGCACCCCGTAGATTCTCCCCTGCAGCTCATCGGGAACTTCGGCACGCATCATGATCTGGGTTAACATTGTACAGCACGCAAACATCGCTCCCCCCGCAATGATCAGCGGCAAGGCCACCAAAGGAGAAGATACATTGGCTAACAGCATATACAGTGGGCCGAGAACCAGCAGACCGATAAACACCCATCGCCCCTTTCGTTTCAGCCGGTTGCCTGAGGCAATCAGAATTCCGGAACCCAGCATGTACCCCAGTGGAATACATGTCTCGATCAGTCCGAACTGGACAGGATTCGCCTGCCATACGTTGACGGCCATGACTTGAACAAGCATGATGGCTGACATGAAGAAAAGAATCAGCAGCGGATTAAGAATAACGATAGAGCGAATCAGGGGATGTGCAAAGATGTAGGAAAATGAACCGCCCCACTCCTTTACAAACGATCCTCTATGCATCGAAGAGCGTTGTACATCCGGAAAACGCCCAGCCAACATTACACATATCGCTGACAGCAGAAAGGTCACACCTGTAATCATAATAGCCGTAAACCCTCCAAATGCTGAAACTGCAATCCCCGCTGCGGCCAGTCCGCTGATCCGGGCAATATTATCGACCAGATGAATGGTTCCTGTAGCTTGCTGCAGATGCTCCCTCCCTACAAGACTGGTTACCGAAGCATGAAAGGCAGGCGCCTGAAACAGGCTGGAGAACATCGAAAGGGAAAGCATGAGCAGTACGATTGGAAAAGGAGCATGCAGCACAAACAGACTCACCGCGATGATAAACGCCATAGCACCACGAAACAAATCCGACGACAGCATCAATGTTCTGCGATCCAGCCTGTCGGCAAACGTACCCGCGAATGATCCGAACAGAAAACTGACGACCATATTACATACTTGTACAGCTGCCATGCTCTTCGCACTTCCCGTGGTCTGCAGCACCCACAGACTGATGGCAATGCCGTTGAAGCAATCACCAAATACGGAGATGCCGTAACCGCACAAAATTCTGCGATATGCAACATTGCGCCAAAGCGCCCTGTTGGCCATTTTCGGACTTTCCGCGGCAGCGAGAGCCCCGTTCGGTCCTAATTCCGGTTCTGGGGACTGTAGCGTTCCCATCGATCTTTTCCTCCTCTTGTCATTCAGATCTCAAACAGCAGGCAGGCGCTTCCGGAGCAGTTCCAGCGATAAATGGAACCTCTCAGAAGCGCCTGATTGGTGGCCTGGATATGTTCTACAGGCTGTCTATGCGGTTAATGGTTTATCCTTTATCTTTTATCCTTTGGAGGCGCCAGAGGTCAGCCCCTGCACTAGGAAGCGCTGCAGGAATACAAACAACAACGTAATCGGAATGGCGATCAGTACCGCCCCGGCAGCAAACATGGTAAAGTTACTGTCCTGATAACGGCTAACCAGATCCCACATGCCAACAGCAAGTGTCCAGTTCTCTTTCGTCCGAAGTACCAGCCGGGCAAAGATAAAGTCCATCCACGCTCCAGTGAAGCTGGTTAAGGCTACATAGGTCAGCATTGGCCGGGACAATGGCAAAATGATGCTGGTGAACACACGCAGATGACTGGCACCGTCAATTCGTGCGGCTTCATCCAAACTGCGCGGAATGGTATCAAAGAACCCTTTGACAATAAATCCACCTAGCACGGCCCCGGAAGAATAGACCAGAATCAACGCGGCATGAGTGTCCAGCAATTTGATCTGAAGCAAAATAATATAAATGGCAATCATGCTCATGAAGCTGGGGAACATCCCCAGAATCAGCATCGTGGATAGAATGGTCTTACGACCGCGAAAACGGAAACGGGACAAAGCATACATGCCCAAAGTGACCATAAGCGTTGAGAAAATCATCGTGAAAAAGGCGATCTTCAACGTGTTCAGATACCATGTGCCATACATGAACGACGGGTTGGTAAACAGTTCCCCGTAATGGGCCAGCGTGAACGCTTCAGGCCACAGACGTTCACTGTATAGCGCTGCCCCTGGACGCAGTGACGAGAGAAATATCCACAAGACGGGATACACCGATACGATGGCAATGATGACCAGCAGCACATAACTGATCGCCAGACGCATGGGATTGTTGCGCTTTTTCATTGAATCATGTCCTCCTCCTTGAACGATTTGGAACGACGGAAATTCCAGATGGAGAACGACGCAATAATCAGGAAAATAATGATGCCGACCGCCGAAGCCATATTGAATTTGTTGTTATCCAACGTCAGTTTGTACAACCAGGTCACGAGGAGATCGGTTGATCCCGCGTATTGATAATCTCCACGCAGCGGATTCCCGTTCGTCAGCAGGAAGATGACATTGAAGTTGTTGAAATTCCCGGCAAATTGCATAATAAGCACCGGTGTCGTAGCGAACATGATAAAAGGAAGCGTAATGATGCGGAACTTCTGAAAGCCGGACGCACCGTCTACCTCAGCCGCTTCATACAAATCCCGTGGAATCGCCGTCAGCACGCCCAGGATGAGCACCATGCTGACCGGGATTCCGATCCACATGTTTACAATAACGACTGTAACTTTTGCCCAGAATGGATCAGTTAACCACGGCAACCCCTCAAGGCCAAAAGCCTTCATATACGTATTAATCGGGCCAAACTGTCCGTTGAACAGGTTCCGCATCAGAAGCAGTGAGATAATCTGCGGAATGGCATAAGGAAGAATGAATATCGTCCGCCACACCTTTTTGAAGCGAATACCCTTCTGCTCGATGAGAAGTGCAACCAGCACCCCGCCGAAATACGTAGTGACCGTTGCCAGAATGGCCCAGATCACGGTCCATGTTAATACGCCAAAGAAGGTATGGCTCCACGATTTAAGCTGGACCAGATCCGTGAATGTCTTGAAGCCGACCCAGTCCACCAGCTTGGCGGGCGGAATATGATCCGGTGCCGAGTAATTGGTAAAGGCCAGGGTAATCGTAAACAAAATCGGCATAATGGTGAAAAACAGGATGCCGAGTGCAGGGATGGATAAGAAAAGATACGGGAATTGTTTATCGAGCAGATATCTCAGGGAAGCAGAAGCTCCGGTGGCCTGCTTGCCTTCCTCTCTTAATTTTCCCGTGAGGTACGCATCCCGGATATTGAATATATACAGAAGAAGAAAAACGAAAAATACCAGAAGTACTATGATTCCGTTGAGCAGTAAAAAGATGGAGTGGTCGCCCTGCTGGAGCACCGTTGATCCATTGACCTTGACGAAACGCTGCGTTTGCTCGCCCAGCGTCCATACTCCCCATACGGCCTGATTCAAACGGGGAATCAGATAGGCGAGTCCCACTGCCTCTAAGATCAGAAAGCAAATTCCCTTGATCCATTGACGGTTATACAATTGTCCAAGTCCTTGCAGGACAACGGACAACACAGCCGCTGTCATACGATGCTGTCTTTCTCGATTCGGCTTAACCGTGACTGGAACATGCTGTTGTTTCATTCATTCCTACTCCTTCCCGGCAAGCGAAGTTACCGATCAGTTATAGCAGAGTGCAGAGGACATGTTGACTTCCTCTGCACCTGCTCATTTTTTATTTTATTGGGTGGTTGCAAGGCTCTCCTTGACTTGTTTGACTGCGTTATCCAGAGAGGTCTTTACATCCTTGCCTCCATCCCATATGTCGGTAATCGCCGCGCTGATGGGACCCCACACGCTATCCATGGCAGGAAGCGAAGGCATAGGGGTGGAGTTGTTGAATTGCTCAAGGAATGCCTTCGTGATTTCATCCCCTTGAATCTTCGGATCTGCCGCCACATCTTTATTGGCCGGGAGTGTTCCGTTCATCTCAAAGTTGACCATCTGGGATTCGGCACTGGAGAGATAGGCCGCAAACAGCTTGGCAGCATTCGGATAGGTTGTAAATGCATTGACGTAATAGGCCTTAACTCCAGAGAAGGAGGTCATCGGTTTGCCTTCAATCGCCGGGAGTGGAGCCACACCGAAGTCAATGCCAGCATTGCGATAATCGGCGATGGACCAAGGTCCGTTAATATCCATGGCCAGTTTCCCACTTGAAAATAGACCTTTTTTGATGTCATAGTTCACATCACCCATTTTCACAGGCAGTACTTCCGATTTCAGCGTTTGCAGGAACTGACCGCCCTTGATGGCTCCCTCATTGTTAAGACCAATGTCCTCGCTGTTCATGCCTTCATCGCCGAAGATATATCCGCCCTGAGAAGCCAGATAAGCAAAGTTGTAATAAAATTGCTGGAGTTCCCACATCAGAGTGTACTTGTTGTTTTTGGGGTCATTAAAGGTTTTGGCAAAGCTGATAATGTCATCAAATGATTTTGGTGCTTCGGGATAAAGCTTTTTGTTATAAAACAACGCATAGGTTTCTACGCTGTAGGGATATCCATATAAGATGTCTTTGAAGGTTACGGCTTTAACCGCATTGTCGCTGGTAGATTGCGTGGTCTGTTGCTCAAAAATATCGTTTGGCAAGATCAGTCCGGCCTCTGAAGCGCTACCAATCTTGTCATGCGGGAAAACGACTACATCCGCAGCCAATCCTGCGGGTCCGTCCGTAGTGAGCTTGGTCACTTGGTCGGTAGGCGGCAATTCCTCGATCTTTACAGAGACGCCATACTCCTCTTCAAATTTCTTCGCCCGCTCCTCGATAAAGCTGCGTTGATTCTTATCCTCCCATATAACAAGGCTCGCGCCCTCTTCTGGCTGAATATTTTCCGCGGTCACTGTGGTTTCTCCAGTCTCACCGCTGTCTGTTGTGGTTGGCGCTGCGCCTCCACCTCCGCTTGAACATGCGGTAAGTGCAAGTGCCATGAAACCTGCAAGTGCTGCTTGCTGCCATTTTCTCATTGAATTTCCCCCTTTTCGTAGTCTTGATCGATGCTGTACTCGCGCTTTTCACCCGTTATTCTGTGTACTGTTCCTGTACTCCGAAGTTCGCCGTGGTTCCGTTTGAAAGTAATACAAACGTTTGCTCATATTAACCTCAGACTGGTCCAATCCTTATGTAATCGGGATGAATATTCTAGGAAGTATGTTGATTTAAGTTATGTAAGCGCTATAATGACAATAACATCATACAACAGCAAACTTTGTTTGTACAAACGTTTGCACAAGTCATTTTCGTTCATTTTCCGTCACTTTTGTGGTGTTTCTTTCTGTAATTTCCTATTTGCTTGATCTACCACCATCTTCCTTTATTTTTCTTTTTCCCTCTTCACCATGATGCAGTTAGCAATTGATTTATCCAAGTCTTTGAATTAACATAGGAGACATGTTGAAATGCTTGTACAGAAGGGATTTTTCACATGATTACAATCAAAGATATTGCCAAATTGGCGGGTGTATCCCCTTCTACGGTCTCACGGGTTATTTCCAACCATCCCAGAATCAGTTCGGAAACATCACTCAAAGTGAAGCAAATCATGAAAGAAATGAATTATCATCCCAATATGATGGCCAAAAGCCTTGTTTCCAAAACGACTCAAACCCTGGGTATCATGCTGCCCCGACCTGCTGAAGAGCTGTTTCAGAACTACTTTTTCGGAGAATTGCTTCGGGGAATCATTACCCATGCCACCCGCATGAATTATGAACTTCTTCTCTCCACCGAAACGTCTTCCAGCGATGAATTGAATGCCATATCTCGCCTGGTACACGGGCGGCGCGTAGATGGAATTTTGCTGCTTGGTTCTAAACGGGAAGACCCGATTATTTCATTTTTGGAGGCGGAAAAGTTTCCTTTTGTACTGATTGGCCGCAGCGAAACGCATCCTGATGCCCCGATGGTGGACAATAACAATGTACAGACGGCTTTCGATGCAACTACACATCTGATTGCCCAAGGGCATAAACGAGTCGGATTTGTTAGCGGACCACCAGATTTGACGTTGTCTCATGATCGCCTGCTTGGATACAAAAACGCGCTTGAAGAAGCGGGTCTTGATGCTAACAATGACTGGATCGTGGAGGGAGAATTCCTGCAGGAAAGCGGCTTCCGGTCGATGTCCCTGTTCATGTCGCTACCCGACAGGCCTACCGCCCTCGTTGTCATCGACGACAATGTTGCCTTTGGCGTACTTCGCGCTCTGGCCGAGCTGGGATACAACGTTCCTGAAGATATAAGTGTTGTGAGCTTTAACAATATTGCCTTATCGGAACTCGCATCGCCTCCACTCAGTTCGATTGATATCGGAACCTATCAACTGGGCTATACCGCGGTTCAGGTACTGCTGAAAATTCTGAGTGGGGAGCAGTTGCCTCAGAATCCGGTCATTATTCCCCACCGCTTAATTGTTCGGGATTCGTCCTTGTTTACGCTGTCCGGGAATGTCTAGACACGTTTGTGCAAACGTTTGTCCTACTGGTTTGAAGTGTCACATTCTCGCCTGTTGCAGACATGCAAAAGAAGCCCATACAGCGGTATGAGCTTCTTTGCACATTTAAGTTATGAACGATGGATTAGTAAGAGCTCCATCCTGCATCTGCCGTTACGACGGTTCCGTTCACAAAGCTGGATTCGTCTGAGCCTAAGAACAGAGCCACCTTAGCAATCTCTTCACTTGTTCCTATACGTGGGTTAATCGCCATACCCAATTGTTGTCTGCCCGCACCAAACTGACTTAACCCCGCCATGGATGAACTAATATTGGTTGCTACCGCCCCAGGAGCGATGGCGTTACAGCGAATGCCTTGCTCGGCGTACATGTAGCCTGTATTTTTGGTGAATCCAACCACAGCGTGTTTGGAAGCTGTGTAGGCTGCACCGGCCCGGCCACCGTTCAAGCCACCTGCTGATGCAATATTGACGATGACGCCTTTTTGTTTCTCCAGGAAGATTGGCAGCACCTTACGTGTTGCACGCATAACACTGGTCGTGTTGATTGCAAATACTCTCTCCCATTTGTCATCGGACACATCAGCAGCCGGCTCCATGCCATCCATAATGCCTGCATTGTTCACCAGAACATCCACTGTTCCGTATGTGCTCACCGCAGTATCAATCAGGTTCTGGATATCTTCTTCTTTTGCCACATTGGCAAGCACCACAATGGCTTCGCCGCCCTGTGCCTTAATCTCATCCACGACCGTCTGTGCTGTCTCCGCATTGATATCCGATACGATTACCTTCGCTCCCTCCTGTGCGTACAATGTTGCAATCGCTCTACCCATACCGGAACCCGCACCTGTCACCACAGCCACTTTATCTTGAAGTTTCATCATGTATCATCCTCCATGTATTCGTTTACAATAAGTTAACAAACAAATGTTCATTAACTCGTATCCTTAGTATAATAAGTCATAGCATTCCTGTTCAATCAGTAAAAGCATGCCCAAATGTACGTTAATCAACAATTTCCATGATGTATGTACTTTAACTTATAACTCGCTCTTCCAAGGAGGCTGTAGTATGACTGAACTTCCGAACTCCATAGACCGAAGAATCAAGAAATCCAAAGCCGCGCTGAAGGATGCCCTCATCCAGTTAATGCAGAAGCAGCCGTTTAAGGAAATATCCATAACCGAGATCGTGCAGCTTGCGGATCTGAATCGAGGTACCTTTTACAGACATTATCAATACAAAGAAGGCCTGTTCAATGAAATGATCGATGATGTGATCAAGGATCTGGTGGCTTCTTTCCGTGAGCCTTATCAGGATATGGAACTATTCCGAGTAAGTCATATGCCTTCTTCCGCAATCAAAATATTTGAACATGTGCATCAACATGCACCATTCTACACGCTTGTGGTGAAGTCCGAGGCCGCGTCCAACTTTCAACAAATGATCTGTGAGGTTCTTCGTAACCTTGCCTTGCAGGATCTCACTGAGGTTTTTCCTTCTCACATCAACCAGGAACTGCTAGCCAGCTACCAGTCCCATGCGATCTTTGGCATGATCCTGGAGTGGATTCGGCAGGAATTCAAACACACCCCCGCCTATATGGCAGAGGAGTTATTCAAAATCATTAATTTCAAGCCTGCCAATGCGGTGGTCCAGTCCAATCTCAAATGATCGATCCAGGCGTATTTATCCACGAATTCTGAATGAAAGTCAAAAAGCGACCGTTCCCCAATGATTAACAAGGAACGGCCGCTTTGTATATTTATGAATGTCGAACTACAGCCCCAGCTTCTGCCCTTTCTCCAACCGCTGAATCTGCTGCTCCCCGGTATCCGCCAGTTCACGGAACTGGTTAATGGTCTCCCGCATCCGTGGCAATGCCTCCTGCTTATAGACACTGATGGAGTCGAGCGCGGACAGCACATCCGTGAACGCCTGCTTCATCGTATCGACCGAAATGCTGGCATCATAAGCTTGCTTCTGGATGGCAATGCCCTGATCTTTCAGCATTTTGGACGTACCTGCGATCAGGTCGTTGGTCGTCCGGTTAAGCAGTTCAATTTTCTGCAATACAATCTTCTGATTGTAAAGTGCACTCGCAACGGTGACGGCAATTTTCAAGGCCGAGATCGTTACATTTTTGGCCCGATCCACACCACGGATCAATTCCTTGTTGTTGCGGATGACAACTTCAATCGCCATAATGCCCTGCTGGTTCACCACCAGCATTTGCTGCAAATCCATGACCCGCTGACGAAGCGGGAACAGCACTTCTTCCGTTATAAATCGGACTTTCTCCGGGTCCTCGTTGCGTACTTTGGCTGCTTCGATCTGTGCGTCAATCGACTCATCCATCAGCACCCCAAGCTGAATTTCCTTTTGCAGTCGTTTGGTGAGCTCCCGCAGATTTTGCTGTTCAATCTCCAGTGTAGTGTTATCATTTCTCAAGGTTGCTCTGCCTTTATCCAGCGAGGTCACAATATCAGCGATGACCGCGTCAGCCTTCTGGTATTTCAGGAAATAGGCCCGCAGGGGATTAAACAATTTGCCAAGGAATCCGGTCTTGGCAAAGTCGACCACGCTGGGGTCGAGATCCTTCAGTTGCATATGCAGCTCGGCCAAGCCTTTGGCGACCTGTCCGCCCTCGTCTCCCGTCTTGGACAGATGTCCAACGGAGACTTGAAGCAACGCGTTTTTCTCGGAAGAAGATCTCATCGTGTTCATGCCAAAGCCGTCAATGGATTGCAGAATCTCCTTGCGTTTCTCCAACGATTCAAGATCGAGTGTCATGATCATCTCCACGTTGGCATTGGCGACTTGCTGCAGCTCCGCCACCTCGGCAGGTACGGGCTTTATCTCCTCCTCAATTACCTTCTGAATTTCCTTCTGACTAGGTATCTCCATCGAAAACGACATCCAAGTTCCCCCTTCAATTACGTGCTATATAAAATGGAATAATGAACCTTACATTAGGTCACTTCGAGTGAGTACCCGTGCTACATCTGCACGTTGAACAGGTTACCGATTTTGTATACCACATCGTCGGTATCCGCGTTAATGCTCGCTGCTTCGTTAATGCTGGAGATGCTCTCCAAAGCTTTGATGTCCGCGTTGTAACCAATCGTGTAGATCGGCACTTTGTACGTCTCGACCAGATCACGAATATCTTTCAGTGTATGTCCTTCATTGGTCTCTCCATCACTTAGGACAAAGATCAGTGGTTTTACATTCGGATTGGCAGCCATATAATCTTCCAGCATCTTCATTGCCACAACGATTCCATCGAAGGTTGCCGTACCGCCACCCGCTTGCAGGCTATCCACCGTACCAACAAACATCGACTGCTGATTCGTATCATACTTGGCAATGGGCAGATTCACCGTTACTCCACTAGAGTAGGAGACGAGGCCAATACTGTTATCTGTGCCCAGGAACTTCTGGCCTTTGCGCAATGATTCCTTGAGTCGGTTCAGTGGTTCACCATCCATACTCCCGGATACGTCGGTTACAAATACGGCTGCAATCGGTTTACTGCCGTTCTTTTTCTCTTTCCATACTTTCTGAGCGGACAACAAGGTGCCACCATCCACTGTGTTCAATTCGGACTTGTAGTCTTGCAAGCCGTTGAAGCCGAACGCCTCAGCCGATTGCTGATACTTCGCTTGGGTTACGAATTCTGCATACTTCTTAATGATTTCTTGCTTGTTCTGCGGTAGTTGCCCCAGTGCATACAGCGGGCTGTCATGTCTCACACCAAAAGGGGTAAAGACGTAGCCGCTTTTCAGATCTGCGGTGTTTACGTAAGTCTGGTATTCCAGTACAAATGCGTCCAGTCGCCCTGACTTGGCTGCCTCACGCATCTGAATGGTTGTGGACGCCGTAAACGGTACGTTCGCTTGGAACTTCTCAAAACCCTCAATCGCTTTCTCACCAAGCGGATTAGAGCTGTCGTATGTGTTGAGTGCCGTCACGAGAAAGTTCAGTCCCGTGGAGCTGGCGAACGGATCGGTGTACCCCATCGCGAGTTCATTGTTCGCAATCGCTTCGGTCACGGTTTTTACATTAACTGAGCCGTACGTGTCGACCAGCGCATCATATTTGGCTTTCGAGATGACGATTCCGGGAACGTTCCCCACCAGTCTTTTGGATACCAGGTCTGTCTTCACTCCGCTTGCAGCTACCATCTCGCCCCATAACTCATTGGAGGGAGTGTACGCATCAGGCACATATTTACCAGACTTGATATAATCGGCCGCCGTACCGGATGCGATATTGCGTAACTTTACCGAAACCTGCTTGCCGCCAACGGTAATGTTAGCCTTGTTGAACTCTTCGGTGACCTCGGTTAACCAGCCATCTCCGCCAGTGCCTGCTTTCTCCGGGGATGAAAAGATTTCCACATAATCATTCGTTGTATTTTCGACCGTGATCGGAAATTTCGAGATGTCTGGAAGTGACTCTGCCACATCCACCGGATCGAGATCAATCTGTCCCTTCACAGGTTCAGCCGTTGCCGGAGCAATGTCCGCATACAGCTTGCCTAACTCTTTGCCTGCATTCTCTGTCGTTACCTGTGTACTGGATTTACCCACGTTCGACGTCAGCGTAATCCCTGCATATACGAGGCCAAACACGAGTACCAGCATCACGATCGATATGAAAAAAAACTTTCCCTTCTTAGCCATACGTACAACCCCTCACTGTCTGTATAATTTGGTGTGCTTGATTAATTGGTCAATTTCCTGCATACAAGGCATCTGTTCAATATCTCCTGCTTCAAAGCTGTCCAGGCGGGAGATTTCCAGCATCAATTGGTCGAGCTTCAAAAGAATTTCCTCATTGGTATGAAGCGAGCTTTTCACATAGCTCAGATAGTCGTTATATACTTTAGTCTTTTCCTGAAAGAGCTTCTGGGGAAGTGTTGCGGATTTGGATTTCATCAGGCTGGCGTACTCCGCTTCATCGAACACATTAAGTCGGTTGAGTACACTTCGGATGTTGAGGTATAACAGCTTCTCCACTTCGAGGGTGACCGAAGCAAATTTCTTGTAACTCAGTTCCCCCGGATCAAATCGCTGATTCAGCACGTTCAGGAGGGTTTCTTTCTTTTTCTTCATGCGGCTTAGTTGAGATAACCCCAGTGTGATATCTTCCTCAAGCACTTTAATGCGTCGATAAAAGGATAACGCTTCCACATAATCTTCATGGGTTTCGATATTTTTCACGGGCAAGACTACAGGCTGTCTGAACAACAAGCTGTAGCTTCCATAGAAGAGCGTCATCACGCTGCCGAACAGAAATGTCACCGAGAGCGCTGTCGTAAATGCTCCCCCGCCAAACTCCAGTCCGATGAATCCTGGTGAGAACAACAAAACATTCATGACCACAACGCCGAAGATTAGCCCCAGCAGTTTTATGTACTTTATCATGTAAATCATCAGACCTCCTTTCGCGCTATGTGTTGGAGCTTTATGTCGATATTTACCATTGGAACTTTATTTCATTGTACATGATGTTGCCGCATTCGGGTGGATTAATATGGATATTCATAATATACGTGGCTTGGGCTTATCCCATTTCATCTTTAGAGGGACAACGTGGATAAGATTTTGTAACCTCTGGGAAATGAGCCTGGTACCCTTGAACAATCGGTGGCGGAAAAAGAAATGTTATCAGGTAATACGTGGAAATTTGCAGTGCGTGTCATTTTTTATATAGGGCTTGTTCGATACGATAAAAAAGCAAAAAACACCCCGACGCCCGGCCCCGGAGTGATGATGAAGTTGTGTAATCTAATTCAGCTTGAATAAATTCCGAAGCGGAATTTCCAATTCCGGATATAACACCGATTGAATCGTTTCTTGCTCCGTGTACAGATGACGGTTCTGGTAACTGCCTTCTTCCAATGTGTACACATGAACGGTCTGATTCCCAGGGTCAACAATCCAGTATTCATTCACACCGTATTTCTGATACAGATTAAACTTCTCGTTAAAATCCTTCAGCGCAGTTGAAGGAGACAGCACTTCTATGATTAGAGACGGCGCACCTTGACAGCCGTTTTTGGTTATTTGGTATTTGCAACAAACCACCGATAAATCCGGATGAACAACATGATCAGGTACGTCATACTGTTCATTCTCGCTGAAATACACGTCAAAGGAGGCAACAAATACGATACATTTCCGATTCTGAAAAAAAGTACGCAAGGAGAAGTGCAGCTCACCCACAATAAACTGGTGTAATGAGGTGGGTGCTGGAGACGTGCTGTAAGCCTTCCCGTTAATTAACTCCCAAGTTCCCTCCCAAGTTAACCAATCCTGAAAACTATAGGTGCCTTTATTATCCGGTTTGGCCACACTTCCAACCTCCTCTTTTACCTAATCAGCATTTTACATTTAATATACCACTATGTTTGCCCCTTTTGACAATGCCTCTTTTACGAGAAGATAGATTCCGGTTTGCTGCGCGTTGTACGTACCTCCACCACTTTCCCGGCACAACCATTGTCGTCCAACGCCTGGAATGCAACCCGAACGCTGTCTTTACCTGACGTTACCTTCTCAGGAATGTCATAGGTAACGTAGAACACTTCACCAATCTTGTTCATATGAATCCGCTGTTCTCCGACCACATGTCCATCGACGGCGATACTAAATATTCTCTCATGCCGTGTTCCTTCCCGTACAAAAGGAGAATGATCCCCGCCCCAGTATGCCACGCACACATAGTTCGGCGCTGAACCATCCACCGCCAGCTGGTAGCTGAAGTAAGCCCCGCTGACACCAAAAGCTTCCCGCCACATGTGCAGCTTGTTGCGGCTGTCTGTATAGAAACCGTTATGATGTTCTGCGCGGCAATTGCTATCCAGATGATGTCCAATCTCATCCTGCTGACCGTCAGGCTGCACCCTGTCGATGGTGATATCATTCAATTCCTTCTCCAGTGCATCCCCTTCATCGTTAAACGGCCAATAGACCGTATAGAACTCATGATGCACATCATAGAACGGAATCAGTTTTACCGGGTTACCGTCCGAGGTGACATCCTTGCTGATCTCAAACGTCAACGTACTTGCGTCTATGACCTTGATCCACTCGCGTACATCCTCCTGCTCTGTCCAGATCACAGGCACAGGTGCGGTTTTGGGATTCAGTGCCGTTTCGTCCACGATGGTATCCTCAGGCAGCCCTTCGCTTCCCAGAGCCCCTGCCAGCACAATCGGGCCGTACAGGAATGCCACCTTGTGTGCATCATCCCGGGACGTGTATTGGTGGAGCGACATCGGCAGCGTGATGGTGATGACATCGCCAGCGGTCCATGTGCGCTCGATGTCGAGATATCCGGGTTCCATCCGGGTATACGGATGGGCCGTATCCCCGTTGACTGTTGCCGTCATTGGCTCCTGCAGCCATGAGGGCACACGTAGTCTAAGATTAGCCGAGGCGCTGCCTTCGGTAATCGTAAGGGTACCCTTTTCCGAATAAGGAAAGTTGGTTTCGAGCTTCAGTGATAGGCCTTGGGATTTCCAGTCCAACTGGGAAGCGATATATAGATTTACGTACAGATCCTGCTCATCCTCGAAATAGATGGCCTCGGCGTATTTGCCCGGGTTCTCCATGCCAGATCCTGTGCAGCACCACCAGGCGGTATCGTGAGTACCGTAGATTTTGTAGTGGCCTTGCAGTGTTGATGCAAAATACGTTTTGTTGCCTGTGTCCGGGTCCTGTGTGCCCAGGATGTGGTTGTAGATCGCATTTTCATAATAGTCCATGTAGGCACTGTCGGGATTCCAGGTGTAGAGCTGCTTCGTCAGATGCATCATGTTGTGGGTACAGCAGCTTTCTCCGGTTTTGATGCCGAGACTCTCCATGCCTTTCGCTTCATAATGTTCCGAAATGCTCGTAGCACCAAATACATAAGACCGATGATGAATCGTAGTGTCCCAGAAAAACTCCGCTGCTGTCCGGTAACTCTCGTGATGATGGTCCTGATTGTAGATTTCGGCTGCACCGATGACTTTCGGAATCTGCGTATTCGCATGTTTGCCCTGAAGATCGTCCTGCTTGTGTTCCAACGGTTCGAGGATTAATTGATGTGTGAATTTGTTGGCTATATCAAGGTATACGGACTTCCCGGTGATTCCATACAAGTGTGCAAACACTTCGTTCATACCGCCGTGTTCACATTGAAGCATGATCTGCATCTGTTCTTCGGTCATCGGGCTTAGACCGTCCACCGCCCAATCCGCAAACCGTGTTACCACCTCAAGGGCCTGCCCGTTGCCCGTTAGTTTGTAAGCGTCAATTAGTCCGCGATAGATTTTGTGTATGCTGTACCAAGGCACCCAGTATTCGCCGATGTTGAAACCACCAATATGTTCTGCCCGAAAGGCAATGTGGAAAGCTTCTTCGGACAAGCCGCCGACATACCCACTTCCTGTATGCTGTTGAATGGATGCAAGCTCACTGACGGCATAGTCCAGCGTTTGCTTTAACGTTTCATTACCTGTCGCCTGATAGGTCACAGCCAGGGCAGACAGATAGTGCCCAAGGGAATGCCCGCTAATCGAGCGTGCCTCCCAACCCGCGTATCGTTCCTTTTTCGCCGGTAACCCATGGGCCTCAAAACATGGTGCCAGAAAACGGTCAATGTCCAGTGATAACAAATACCGTTCTCCAACCTCCTGTGATGTTTGAAAGACGCCATTTAACAGCTCTACATGCTCAGGTCCCAGAAATCCCTTTTTGGTTTCAATCATTCTGCTCGCTCCTCCTCGGTATGTAGTGGATATTTAGAAGCACTTATATTATTGTACAAAGGGTAAAATCCGTGTTGAAATTCATGTGTCCCTTGCGATGTTTCTTCACACAGGCCTTGAATATCCTCATATTATCAAATAAAATACAACTACATCAGACTCATAATCCAAGAAAAGGTGGAGAAATCCGTCCTATGCAAAAGCCATTGGAACATTACTTGTGCGGCAAATTCATAACCGAAGGCAATTGGAGCCATATGAAGCGCAGCATGCCTGTTCACGAGGTCATTTTGATGTTGGAAGGCGAGATGTACATTGCCGAGGAGGACGAGCAGTTCGTGGTTCGTGCCAATGATCTGCTATTTCTTAGAGCTGGACGCACCCATTATGGCTATCAGGTCAGCGATGCTCCCGTCAGCTTTTATTGGGTTCATTATGATTCAAATGAGAAAGAGTTCGACCAGTATCCCACCCATGCGACTATTCAGGTTCCGTCCACCGCCAATCAGCTGTTCAAGCAGCTGCTGCATAGTTCATCGTTCTCGCCGGAAGAAGCAGACGCAGCATTGCTGCTGCTGCTCAAAGAACTGGAACGCAATACACAGGCGGGTTATCGGCCGCACAATGCAATCGTTGACCACATCTGCAAGTGGGTGGATATTCATCTGCATACCGACATTACGGTGGGCAAGATTGCCGAGACTTTTAATTTTAACAAGGACTATATCTCCAAAATGGTGAAACGTGAGAAAGGCATTGGGCTCAAAACCTATATCCTCACGGAACGGATTCGCCGGGCCAAGCAGATGCTGCTCAATACCAATGCCAGTGTGAAAGAAATTGCGGGGCAATGCGGTTTTTCGGATTACAAACTCTTCCTGCGCATGTTCAAACAATACGAAGGCAATACGCCCACCGAATATCGCAATAATTTGTATTCTACACAGCTCAATCGCCTATAATGAACCTTATACGCGCGTCGCTTGGATGTGCTTGTGCGGAAATAACCACTCATAGAATTTCATGAGTCATATATAGAAAATTTGAATGAATCCAGTACCATCAGGTGTGATACAATTCAAGTCAACTATATCTCTTATCAAACCAAGATCAAATCAGAAGGAGAACTTGAGATGACAACGGCAGTAACGATTCATCCCGCTACAGAAGCTGACCATGAAGAAATTGTACATATTCTCATTGAAAGTTACTCCGAGTACCGGGACACGTTCCAAACACAGGAGCAATGGGAACATTATTTGAAAGACATTCGGGAATCACCGAGCAATCCTTATATCAAGCAATTATGGATTGCCAAAATAGATAATCAGATTGTCGGAACGGTCCAATTGTTTGAGACTGCACATAAGGCTTACCCGAACTTCGAGCTGCCTATTGATTATCCGTTTATTCGACTGTTGGGTGTTGATCCCAAATGGAGAGGTCACGGCATTGCAAGAGAACTGCTTCAACAATGTGTTGAATCTGCCAAAGACATGGGCAAAAATACGGTGTATTTATATACGGGCGGCCAGATGGTCAACGCGATCCGATTATACCAGCGTTTCGGTTTTGTAGAAGACCCTGAATTCAGTTCCGAGAGTGGTGGAGGCAAAGCGATCTGCTACCGTTATGATTCATAATTCTCGCAAATGCTAATAAGCGTGGATAACAGAAAAAGGGATGTCCTAAGTCATTAATATGACCGAGGGTATCCCTTTTTAGCGTTATTCTGAGCTAAAGAATCGGATTAGAGCAGCAAATGTTATTCGCTCCATTTTCCAAATTATTAACCGCTGATTTCCACCAAAATTTTCGCATGGCTCTTGTCGGTCATGAGCAGTTCAAGTCCTTCCTGAACGATGTCGTCCAGCTTGATTTTTCTGGTGATCACCTGCTTCACATCAAGTGCTCCCTCAGCAATCAACGAGATGACCTCAGGGAAGATATGGCGGTATGCCAGCGTTGCTGTCAGGTTCGCTTCCTTCACCAGCAGGTCGAAGAAATTCACCTGAAGTGGATTCGGAATTGCTGCGATGACAACAACTTCTCCACCTTTTTTGATTACGGCTACGGCACTATCCATGGTCGGCTGTACACCTGCCGCTTCATATGCTACATCTATTCCACCAGACTGCTGCAGAATCACTTCAGTGGCATTAACTTTGGCACTATTCACCGGAATGGCTCCCAGCTTGGCAGCCAGGTTCAGGCGTTCTTCAAATACATCGACTGCATAGATCGTGGAAGCTCCGGCAGCTTTGGCTGACAGGATCGTCAGGAGTCCAATCGGACCTGCACCATATACAGCAACCTTCTGACCTACTTTTAGTTTGCTATGGCGAACCGCATGAAAAGCTACCGCTGTAGGCTCAACCAGTGCGCCCTCTTCAAAGGAGACATTGTCCGGCAATTTGTGCACCATATAGGCCTCAACCACAACGTATTCAGCAAAGCCTCCATCACCGTTCAGTCCCACAAATCCGAACTCGGTACATTGGTTATAGCGCCCCTGAATACAGTACTCACACTGTCCGCAATGATACAGCGGTTCAACAACAACACGGTCTCCTACACTGATACCGTTTACATCACTTCCCAATTCACTGACGGTTCCAGCAAACTCATGACCAAGTGTCAGCGGTGCTTTCTGTCCTGAAAGCGGGTGATTCTGCCCTTCCTGAATGCCTACGCCATGATGGTAAGCATGCAAGTCACTACCGCAGATTCCTGCGTACTCGACTTTAATTTTCACTTGTCCTGAATGGGCTACCGGTATTTCCCGTTCTTCGACCCGGACATCTTTTTTGGCATACCATACTGCTGATTTCATGGAGCTCATCCCCTTTGGTTTATCTTGTACCTGAGATTCAACTACTGTCTATTAATTATATCGCTGTTCACGTATTATTCATATTTATAGATACTAATGTTAATATTACTTGTACTAATGCTAAAACGGAGATGAAACCATGAATCTGGAACAGCTTGAATATGTCGTTGAAATTGCCAAAACCCAATCATTCTCGGCTGCCTCGGAGCACCTGCATGTCACTCAATCGGCGATCAGCCAATCTGTACATCGTCTTGAAAATGAGCTGGGTATGATCCTGTTCGAACGCTCGCGGCATGGGACGTTTCCCACCCCTGAGGGCAAACAGTTTATTGCCAAGGCACTCGATATTTTGCAGCGAATTGATGAATTGAAATCACTGAATGCCGAGACATCCTTGTTAACCGGAGACCTGCATGTTGCTACTTTTCCAAGTGTGATGCCTTACCTTGTACAGACGGCTGCAGATATGAAACGCGAGCACCCTCAATTGAATATTGCCATTGAAGAGAAAGGTTCCATGGAAATTATCGAGGACATCCGTAACAACAGAACCCACCTGGGCTTCATCGCCATCTACGCCAAACAATTGCGGGAATTCGACGGACTGCATTTCAGTCCCATGTATTCAGGCAAACTGGTTGTGTGCACTCATCACCAATCCGAACTAGCCAAGCTTAACCGCGTTACTCCCGAACAATTAAAAGAACATAAGCTTGCTCTGTATCGTGATGGATTTATCGAAGATTTCCTGCAGGAGTTCACGTATGATTATGGCCCTCTGTCCATCCTGTTCAAAACGAACAACTCGGAAGCGATCACCACCGTTCTAAGAAACAATATTGCTGCCACCATTGGTCATGACTTCTCCTTCCACCAACATCCGCTATGGAAAGAAGGTATTGCGAAAATGGTTGAGATCGCCTCGATTGACCAGCCTAAAATGCAAATCGGCTTCGTACAGACCGAGTCCAAGGAGGCTGCTGTATCCGCTGAGCGATTTGCCCAACGCTTCAGACAGGCGATTGAGCTGGATCAGTTATAATGGCAGAGTCTAAGTCATCATCGGGGTGTCAAAAAAACACTCAGGTGCTTGCACCAGAGTGTTCCACATTTGATGATAAGGATTCAACTTACTGCTTACTGCTTGCTGCCCTTATACCTTTACTTTTCTTACCGCTTCGCTCAACTCAATCGTTTGCTGTCTTAGCAGGGTGGACGTCTGTGCCACCTTCTGGAACATGCTCGACTGCTCCCCTGTCAAACGATAAATGTCATCCGAATGATCTGAAACGCCGGATGAAATTTGCGAGATCGTATTGACCGATGCTGCCGCTTCCTCGGAACCGGCCGATATCTCCTCCGCTGCTGCGGATACCTCCTGGATACGATGTGTTACCACACGAAATGCCTCAACCATTTGGGTGAAGGCATGCTCTGCTTCTGCTGTGCTCGTCACTCCCTGGCCGATCTCTTGCGAGGTAATATCCATCTGTGATCCGATGTTCTGGGACTCCTGCTGAATGCCGAGCAACAAATCCGATATCGTCTGCACGGATGTGCTTGATGCCTCCGCCAACTTCCGCACTTCATCCGCCACAACGGCAAATCCCTTCCCGTGCTCTCCTGCATGAGCGGCTTCAATCGAAGCATTCAGTGCCAGCAGCTTGGTCTGACTCGCAAAATCCTGCACCGTATGAAGCGCACCGCCAATCTGCTTCGAGAAGTCGTTAAGCACTCGGACCATGGCTACAACTTCAGCAGATACAGCCGAAATGCTCTCCATCTGTTTCTTCATTTGCGTCATGCTCTGCTTACCCGATTGTGCCGTAGCAAGCGCAGTTGTTGCAGCGTCGGACACGGCTGTAGATGACTCTGAAATATCGGTAATCCCTTTAGCGATTTCTTCCATCGCATTGGCGCTGTCGCTAGCACCTTGCTTCTGGGTGTGTGCTCCCTGTCTGATCTGCTGCACGGATTGGTCAACGCTCTTATTCATCTCAAGCATGTCTTCTGCATCACGTTTGAATTGCTCCGTTGATTCCGCGAGGATACCGGTGGTTACCGAGACACCCGCGACCATGTCGCCGATCATTTGATTTAAGTCCCCGGACATATGAATCATCGCCTTGAATGTGCTGCCAATCTCATCCTCACTTTGCAGCCGATACGCGGTCAGGATTCGGTTGGCTTCCGCCAGCTCACCTTGCGCCATTTGTTCGACGCTTGCCTTTAGTGGTTTCAGCGGTCGCAGTCCTCTTACGATGTACCACAATACAACCGCGATGCCTGCAAGCGTAATGAATAACAACAGGGCATACAACGGAATGCTGGATTTCATAATATCTGACTCAATACTTCCAATGACCGACACAGCTGTATCGATTCCTATCACACCCGTTAAGGCCCCATTACTGTCCAAAATCGGAGCGTATGAGGAAATATATTCGCCATATTCCTCATTATGAATGATCGGAGAACTGGCCGTTTTTCCTTGCAGAAGCTTTTGGACTGCATCACCTGGGATATCCGTCACTTCATTGATCGGTGATGCTTTATCCGCATCTTTCATGCCGTCCACCATAATGAGGGGCGTGCCTGAATCGTCTATTTTCACAAAATACACATACATCGCCCCGATGCTCACACGAAAATCATCCAGCTCATCACGAATCTTCAAGAACACGTCATTTTCTTTGGGATCTTGGGCAAATTCCACATACGGCTCCGTGTCCAGCTGTTTCACATAACTCTCGGCAATTTGAATATTGTAACTCGATATGGCCTCCTGCGCGGCTAGCTTCATATTCGCCAGCTGAAGCAGCATGCTTCCCGCAGATATAATCATAATGACCAATGTAACCATGGCAACAATGCGAACAACCAAACGTTTCTTGAAAAACCCGACCATCCAATCCTCTTCCTCTCACGCCTGTATGTAAGCCTTTTCGACTACGCCCTACCCAAAAACTACATGCTTGAAGCACTATGTAATGTGAAAATAGTATATGAAGTTGTCGAATTAGGCAAGAAAATATTGGAACGGAATTGGAACGCTATCATGAATGTGTTAGCTACTTTAAAAGCACTTTACAAAAACACCGTCAGCTCTTAACTGACGATGTTTTGAACTACAATTTACCGTTAACTCAAGCTTAAAATCGGTCTACCACTGCCCCCAAAGTTACACCTCTCACATAAGGCTGTCCACTTAACATTTGAAGTTCTTTTGCTGTTCCTGTAACCACTACTCCAAAAATACGAATATCACTCTCATTAGGTTTGGCCTTGTCTTTTTTTAAATAATTGTATATTCGGTTGAACTCATACTGATAATGTCCTTTCAGTTGAACTCCCTGTTCCAAGGCTTCCAAAAATGTTTTCTCGCTCACTTCGCTTGAATCGGGGTCCGAGTTCCCAAACCCTTTCACCCAATCTTCCGGGTCCGGTATTGCGTAACTCTTATTCCCATTGCCATCGATGTACGGATCATAAAATGTTTTATTATCATAAGTATCCACCCAATACCACGTCTGGGTTAACTCATGAGGAAGCAGCTGCTTCACTTCATTTAAAGAGTAATCTTTGTCAAAGGATACTGCCATTTCTACAAGCTTATCTTGATCCAATTCATGAACTAATGGAAGATCATTCAGAATTTTGTCATTATAATTTACTTTCGGAATGTAAAATAACATTTCCCTCTGCCCATTTAATCCATTGTAGCTACGTGTATACTTATAGCCTTGTTTTTTCATGTTCTCATCCTGCAACGAAACAGATTGTGACGTATATCCCCCAAAGGAAACAAAATTAATAAAGGGAAACACTTGATAATTAATTTTTTTATCTGCCCAAGGGATGGGTACGCCCTCTATCACTTTAACTGTATAATACTGAAAGGAGCCGTTCAGGAAACCGCTGTAATTGACCTGTCCTATCTGCTTTTCATCAGGTCCGCTAATAAGGCTCATGATCCGCTCGCTATGGTCTGCACGATTGTAACTCCAGCTTGTCAAATAATGATTGCCCAGCAGTACTCCAAAAAATGCGATTAAAGACACAAGTAAGGAAATGACAACTGTGCGAATTGTTGATACCCGCTTTGCTTTCTTAACCATCTTGCTTATATTCACTGAATCTCCCTCTTTGTGCTGTCTTTTCAATTGACCTCACTCCCATACCTTTTTTTGAACTGCTGTCTAGCCTGATATAATGACGCTTTGACGTGTTCCATCCGAATTCCCATTAAATTCGCTATTTCTTGATACGAAAGATCCATCTCATATTTCATAATTAGAAGTTGCTTATGCAACGGAGTAAGCTGAGTGAGAACAGCCTCCACTTCCTCTTTCTTTTCCTGTTGTAGCAGAGCATCTTCAGGCAGTTTAGAATCCGGTATTTCCACAGTGTCGATTGGAACCATAGTCCATTTCTTTCGACGGCAAAGATCATAATAGCTGTTAATAGCTACTTTATACATCCATGCACTTAACTTCCCGTTTTCTATTGAGTCTATGTATAAAAAAGCTTTATACACGGTCTCCTGCAAGATATCCTCTGCATCGGCTGGACAAGCACCAAGTCTAATCAAATAATGCCGGATTTCATTCAGCTTTGGCTGTAGCAATTCATTAATCTGTCCGGCGTCCATGTTTCACCGCCTTTCACAGGTATAACGGACAGAAGTCGGAAATGTTAAAAGTTCAAAGAATTTTTTTTAAAATTTAGGCATTTCGCCTACTACTTTCAGAACACTATTATTGCTGTATTAGCTTATTTTCGTAGAATTATATTCATGTTTTTTTCGATGAAACAGTTACAAAGTTATAAAATTTAAGCATTTCTGAGCAAAAAAAGATAGTGAGAAATCTTTTTACGAATATTACATGGGTTAAATGTATTAATGGTTGAATAATGGTTCATTCGACACTATGTAACCCTACAAAAAAAGAACCTTCAAAGGCTCTGAGCCAAAAAAGGTTCAAACAACTCTATTCTTTCAAAAATTCTACACTAATTCGGTCAACTTGGAATTCTACCACTTTGTCAGTCCCCATTAAAACTTTCTTTCTCAAAAAAAACACCCCAGCGTGAACGCTGAGATGTCTTGTTACTGCGTAGCTATTATGATTCTTCTACAAACACTAAACTTCTTGCCCATGGTTCTTTCTGAATCGAATCAGAGACCAGAGGATCAGTAACACGAGTACAGTTAGACAGATGCTGATGCTGAAACGGTTGCCTTCATCAAATACGAACATGACTGCAATCACGCCAAGACAGAGCACAGCAGCTCCAGTTACGTAAGGAAATCCCCAGACCTTAAATGTCGGCTGTACCGGATACCTCTTGCGCAGCTTCAGCTGTGAGGTGGCAATACAGATCCACACGAGCATCACGACAAACCCCGGAACCGCCAGCAGCACGCGGAAGAGCTGGTCTTGTGCGAACAGCCCCAGCATGGAGCCCCCAAGCAGAATCACAGCACATACCAGCAGTGTATTTACCGGACTGCCGTTGCGATTCGTTTGTGATAATGCCTTGGGAGCTTCACCACCTACCGCCATGGAATGCATCATACGGGATGCGCCGTAAATGCCCGAATTCGCAGCAGACAGCACAGCGGTTACCAAAATAAAGTTCATAATATGAGCGGCTCCGGGTAGTCCCGTGGAGGCAAGCACCTGTACAAACGGACTGCTCTCCGGTCCAATTTCATTCCACGGAATGAGTCCACAGATGATGAGAATCGGCAGCGTGAAAAATAAAATAATTCTCAGCATAAAGTTGCCCACAATCTTAGGCATCACCTTGTCCGCATTTTCCGTCTCCGTTAAGGTGAGTCCAATCAGCTCCGATCCTCCATACGAGAACATCACGACCAATAATGCCGAGAAGACCGATGACCATCCATTAGGGAAGAAACCGCCTGCTTGCGTGTAATTATGCAGATAAGGCGTGTTGTCACTTGGAATGATTCCGAAGATCAGACCAGCACCAAGGATAATAAAAATAATAATCATGGCGATTTTAATGCCCGCCAGCCAAAATTCAAATTCCCCAAATACGCCCACACTCAACAGATTAATCAGTATAATAAACACCGCACATGCCAAGCTCAGCATCCACAGCGGCACTTCCGTGAACCAATACTGCAAAAAGCTCCCTGCTGCAATCACCTCAATTACACATACCGATAACCAGAGGAAACAATACATCCATCCCATGATAAAGGAGACTCTGCTGCCGAACGCTTCCTGCACAAAGTCTTTCATATTTTTGTTCTTGTATACCGTAGCCATCTCCGCCATCGCAGCCATGACAACCAGTAACAATAATCCTGCAAAAATGTACGTTACAATGACGCCTGGACCTGCAATTCCAATCGTTTCGGCGCTTCCTTTGAAAATGCCGGTTCCAATGACACCGCCCATAGCCATAAAGCTAATATGCCTTGGTTTGAGTTTCTTCTGCAATGTTCCTTCTGTCTGAGCCAATTCAAATCCTCCTGATGTAAAAAACGTCTATAATCTTCTGTTATGTTTTCTAAAACATAACTTCCAGTATACCCTATTGTTCATGGATCAGCCCAGCAGTTCCTTAGGGCCAATTCATCCCAAACCGTCGCTGACATAACCTATGTTTTATACCCCACAATGATACATGGCAAACTGTATGCAATCCCATTTGTTCATTTGAATACATTCTACTCTTCTTGCGATCTCCCATATGTATGATTTGTTGCAATCCACCACTTCGGACAACAATCATTACACGCAAAAAACCAGCGTTCTGTCTGCAACAGAATGCCGGTTTCCTGTGTTCCTGCTATGTTGTTTTGCCTATCATGTAATTTATAATTCCTTCGTCATAAAAGCGCTGTTCGGGTCCAAACTATAATCTGCAAATGGCTCACAGTATACAAACCCAAAGTCTTCATACAGTTTCCGCGCCGGAATAAAAGAATCCATCGAGCCTGTCTCCAAACTGATCCGTTTATATCCCCGATCCTTGGCAACCTCGATAATATGGGCAAGGATTTTTCTCGCTACGCCTTTTCTCAGGTGAGCCGATGCTGTACGCATCGATTTCAATTCTGCATGCTCCGAATTCAATTCCTTCATGGCGCCGCAGCCCAGCAACTCCTCCGCTTCCCATGCGCACCAGAAGGTAATCTCAGGTTTCTTTAACCCCTCCAGATCCAGAGCGTGAATGCTTTCCGGCGGCGAGTCTGCTGCCATGCCCTGCAAATGTTCTGCAATTAATCCAATGACCTGATGACCGCTCAAATCGTCTACTTTGATCTCCATATCTACCACTCCTGCCGACATTTTGTTGTGTGTTATATCAATGAATACATGTCTATTATTTATATAGTACTACCATGACAGGTTTTCTGACAACAACTTCAAAAACACAAACGAAATGTCTATTGTGATACCCTTAAATTTCCATTATAGTGAGGCTATCTGAAACCAAAAGGAGCGAAGAATATTGCGTAGCAGCCATATAGCTAAATTGATATTTACTCGAAAACGGAGAGGACAGAAATAACCTGAAGAAGCGGAGCGTTCGCCTTTATCCCCGGATTTTCCCCTTTGAAAAAGGAATTCAAAAAATCTGGGGATAACAGCGATCGGAAGGTTGTTCTGTCATCGGAGTGGCATGTGTAAATATCTTTTTTAGTTCAATTTATATAGCTAATTGTCGTGCTAGGTGAAGCGAACTTAATTTGTGAATAGGAGATCATCATGACACTATCGACTGAAAATCTGTTTTATAGCAAACGATTGAAAATGACCCCGCCCCGTGCTGAAGACGTGCAAACCATGCTGCAATGGAATGAAGATCCCGAATATTTGCGAAATGTGGACACGGATATTGCCATTCCTTATTCGGAAAAGCAGCTTGAAGATGAAGGCGAGACGAAGGACAAGGAAGTTTACTTCCGGCTTCGAACGCTTGAGGATGAACAACTGATCGGATTCGTTGTCATTCACAGTATTGAATGGAACAACCGCTGCGGACAGCTTGCCATTGGCATTGGACTCGCACAGCATCGCAACAAGGGGTACGGAACGGAAGCGTTGAATCTTATTTTGCGGTATGCCTTCCATGAATTGAATCTGGACCGGGTAGGTCTGGATGTCATCGCCTATAATGCCAAGGGCATCCGAGCCTATGAGAAGGTCGGCTTTCAGTTGGAAGGTCGGGCTAGATCAGCCGTGTATCGTGATGGAAAACGCTATGATCGCTTATGGATGGGAATTCTAAGACCGGAATGGGAAGCACACAATCAGATCAAATTGGAGGGTGGACAAGCATGAATAGGAATGAGGAAGTCACTGAATTTATCGAACAGATCACGGTACCATGGCAAGTCCAGGTTGCAAGTAAACTGCGGGAGTTGGTACATGAGTCCATCCCTGAAGTAGAGGAACGTGTGCAGTACAAAAAACCTCATTTCCTGAAAAACGGTAAATATACGGCGGTCATCTCTCCTTCCAAGCCGGCTGTATCCTTCACGATCTTCAATGCAACCGGACTTGATCTGCCAGATGGGATATTTGAAGGCCCTGCGGAACGCAAAACCATCAAGATCAAGGAAAAAGATACGCCGGACTATGAGTGGCTCGCTGGCCTTCTGACACAGGCATCGGCAGAACTCTAAGCTGGTATCGAGGATATAACATGTCATAGATTTTTCTAACCGACTATAGCAACTATTAAAAAGGCCAACCAGCATATCTGGTTGACCTGATCATACGAAGGGGCTTCCTATACTGTTGAACACATATAGGATCGCCCCTTTTGGGTGTGCAGCATTTATTACAATTTAAATCGCATCTATGCAATAACAGATCATTAGAGTTCCCTCATCAGGATTGTTGATAAGATACCGCAGTCATCTGACACGGCTCGCAAATGAACATGTAATACATGCCATCCCCGTATTCCTCAACCTCGCTCCAGTCTATTTGTCCAACGGCCCGCATCCTAGAAGAGCAGCATGGACAGTTCGGGTACTCCGCGTCCTGAACCCATCCGGGATGGCCCCCAATCTGGGAAGCAGAAGGCTCCATCGCCCACTCACTGGCATGGAACGCATGACGTGGTGTGGTCGCAATCCGAAACTGCTGCCCTGCATCCGCTGCAAGCTGAACATCGTCGTCCGGGTCAAGATTATCCGCTCCCATCGGCATCACATTATGCGCACTCCAGCACGGTTCACCTGCTGAATCCATCTCCATATAAACGACGCCATAACAACTACAACTAATGCAAGTCTGCACTTGAAGTCGTTCACTGTTCCAAGCAACGTCCTGCAGTGCTGGATGCCGTACATCCAAATCCATTAAGGTCGTTAACTGACTGCCACACCACTCACAGGTATCGGCACTGGTCAGCAGCATGGAGATGGGATCGCCAATTGATGGGTCGTCTGCCCCTTCATTCCCTTTTACTTTATAGAGTGAATAACTTGGGGTGATGAATAAATCCCTGCGCTGACCTTCATTCGTTAACTCCCAACCGGCTTCGGTTGTATAGTACTCTGGTGCAACATGCAGCTGATCTGCCCAATGAGGTGGCAACTGCCTCCATTGCTGGAACTGACGTACGACCACTTCATCTCCAATATAGGCGAGCATGAGCAACAGGTTATTCCGATTCTCATCATCGGTGTTCACCCGCTGCAAAAGTTGATCACGTACTTCGGGCGAGGCACTCTTATACAAAATGGCAGGGTAGTCAATTTCATGCTCCAGCAGCTCAGGAATCTGTGCAGACAACGAGGTATCATGGTAACAGACCAGATATACCAATATATCTTTACCTGTATCATCATCCCCTGAACGAATCAGCTGCATCGCATACTCAATCATGAGGGCTTGCTGCTCCGCAGACAAGGACAGATATACTTCTTCTTTGGAATGATCGTATGCCACATAACGGATTAGCGGATCATGAACCTGGCGTGTATGCATAACTTTCAAAATCTCCACAGGGTCCGTCATTCCCTCATACAAGTTCACGTCGCGCCGATTGGCTTCAATGTATCTTTGACGTGCCTCACGTTCCATCTCCTGCTTGCAAGGCATACAGTACCCACCTGTTCGGGCAGCCGTTGCTGGCAAAATCGTATTTGGGCACCCCTCTCGTATGCACGGAATGCGTTCTGTCATCCGTTGGCACCTCCTCTGCTATTGATCACGCTTCACGATCCATCGAGTCCCATCCATATCGATCAGCGGGAAGGTAGATTAGTGATGTCCCAGTTGCTCCTTCGTGAATTCATAAAATGCGAGCGCATCTTCGCTGCTGGCAAAGCCCGCCTGAGCCATCTTGTCGCTGCCGCCACCTTTGCCCTGGTAGGCTCCGAGATTGCCCTTGAAGAAAGGTCCACAAGCCCACTCTGGCGGCTGCCCGTTCTGCGCCAATACAACCTTGGCCTCCGAGATGCTCGCAAAGAGTACAAGGCCTTCATGTTCTGATGTCAGCTTGGTTGCCAGACTCTGCATATCCTTGAGCGATTTGTCCTCAAAGATTTGGGCAATGACAAGCCCTTCCCGTGCAGATAAAAGCTCCTGCGCATAATAAGCGTCATTGGAAGCTTTCACCACGTTCAGCTCTGCTTGCAGCTGCTTTTGTTCTGCTTCCATTTTGTCGATCCGATCCGTCAGCTCTTCCCGGCTCGTCTTCAATTTGGCTGTAATTCCGGTCAGTACGCTTTGCGCGGCGTTGAACTCATTCAGTGCTCGGTATCCACATTTAAAATAAATCCGGGTGCCGCCCTTCACTTTCTCGGTTTTCAACAGTTTAATGATCCCGATCTCGCCAGTGGCTGACACATGTGTTCCACCACAAGCGTTATATTCCACACCCTCGATTTCCACGATGCGAATATCTTCGGTGACGGAAGGCTGCTTCACCAGCGGCAGACGGGCCGCTTCTTCCGCTGTGACCCAGGAACTGCTGATTTTGGCATTTCGGTATATCTGCTGATTGACCTCCATTTCAATGGCAGCCAGTTGGTTCGCTCCCAATTCGGCTGCGGCCACATCAATCGTGATATAATCTGTGCCCAGATGAAAACTGAACGTCATCGCATCTGCCAGTTTCAGCGCAATAGCCGATAGCAAATGCTGCCCGCTATGCTGCTGCATATGATCGAATCTGCGCTGCCAATCGATGTGGCAATCCACGTCATTCTGCTCCGGCGCACGCTCCAGCTTGTGCAGCACCTCATCATTTTCACTAATTACATCCAACACATCCATGCCGCCGATCTGTCCCAGATCACAAGGCTGTCCACCCCCATGCGGATAAAAAGCCGTCTCTGCCAGCGTCACATATATACCGTCTTCCTTGTCCACTCTGCCTGTAATTTGTGTATGCCACTCGCGTGTGTATGCCGAGTCATAATAGATTTTTTGCGTCATCGAATCATCCCGATCCCTTCTCTTTCAAATGGCTGTCCATACTCTCCAGATTACACTATCTGGAACCGCCAAGCCAAATTTTCCGACTCACATCTTCGCTTTTCCATATCAAAAAAAGACCGCTCTGTAAGCCAAGCTACAGAGCGGTCTCCTTACTTATATCCACTATCCACGTTTAATGAAACGTTGGATATGGTTTGTACCTATGATTACACCAAAACAAGATGCAGTCATATTAATTTGGTATAGACACAAGAGCGAAACAGACAGAAAGGACCTGAAGAAGCGGAGCGTGCTCCTTTATCACCGGATTTCTCCCTTCAGGGGAAAATCATTGAAATCCGGGGGTAAGAGAGATCGAAAGGTTTTCTGTCTGTGTAGTTACTGAGTGTCTAAATCAAGTATGGTCTGCAATCGGAGTGGCCAAGTGTAATCTCGTTGCACTCCATATTTATTTCATTGACTCAGATAGCTCTGTGAAAATAACACCCAGCGCATAGGCGCCAGCATCCGGGTATCCGAGACTGCGATCACCAACAGCACCCGCGCGGCCCATGCGTGCCACAATGTCTTCTGTTTTCTTCGCGCCTTCTACCGCGGCTTCAGCACCTTTGGCAAACGCCGTTTGGAAGTTATCTCCAGACTTCGCACTTTGCGTCCATGAATCTGCACAAGGAACAAGTGCGTCAATTAATGTCTTGTCACCTACAACGGCACCACGTCCGAAGGAGCGCTCCCCTGTAGATTGAATGCCTTGTACTGCCGCCTGCATCATGTCAGCGAACTCTGCAACGTTCAATTGCTGCTTGTCCCCAACGGCTTTGCCTGCCGCCCGGAATGCCGAACCCCAGATTGGACCGGAGGCACCGCCGCAGTATTCCATAATGACAAGAGAGCATGCATCGAGGAATGAACCGATATTCTTTTTCTCTTCATTCAAGATATGGTTCCATTCACGCTTGAGCTGTCTGAAGCCCTTTGCTACGCTCATGCCAAAGTCGCCGTCACCCGCATGGGAATCCAGTTCACAGAAGGGTACTTCGTTCTTAATGATGATCTCACTCATCTTATCGATCAGGTAGACGATATTATCCAGGGAGAATTGATTGTTGTTGATTACCGCAGACGTTGCAGGTGTCTCCACTTCATAGGATACAGGCGCATCTTCAGTCACGACGGCTTCCAACGCTTCGGAATATGCTACTTGTGCTACTGGAGGACCAGACACTTTGAAAGCAGGTGTATCACTTTCTTTGAACAACAACGTTTTCAATTCATCGTCCAGTTTCAGGATGGTTACCGATGCGCCTGCCATATCGATGCTCGTCATGTAATTGCCAACAAACGTAGTGGCTACACCCAGACCTGAATGTTTTGCCAACTCACGCTGAACCGAGTTGTTGAGCAGATAAAGCTCCTGTAAAGGTGTCGCACCAAAACCATTCACAAGCACAGCAATCTCAGCGGATACATCGTTGTCCAGCTTCATGTCTGCAAGCAGCGCTTCAACCATGCGTCCTGCAAGCTCATCCGCAGATACCAATTTCTCGCGGCGAATACCTGGCTCACCATGAATGCCCACACCGAATTCCATCTCATCTTCAGCGATTTCAAATGTCGGTGTGCCTTTGGCGGGCACGGTGCAGGATGTGAATCCAAATCCGATGCTGCGTACGTTCAGGGCTGCTTTCTCAGCAACGGATTTCACCTCTGCCAGACTGCGGCCTTCTTCGGCAGCGGCACCAGCGATTTTGTGAACCAGTACAGTTCCGGCAACGCCGCGGCGTCCTACCGTATACAAACTGTCTTGAACAGCAATATCATCCTCAACCCGTACATATTGCACATCAATGCCATCTTCCTCGGCAAGATGGGCCGCGTTCTTGAAGTTCATCATGTCGCCGCTGTAGTTTTTAATGATTAGCAGCGTGCCCTTCTTGCTGGCTGTGGCCTTGATCGCCTGATATACCTGAATCTGGGAAGGAGATGCGAATACATCTCCACAGACCGCAGCATCCAGCATGCCTTTGCCAACATAACCCGCATGAGCAGGCTCATGACCACTGCCGCCTCCGCTGATGAGGCTGACTTTGTCCCCATTAATCTCTCTGCGTTTAATGACCTTATATTTTTTCAAAAATTCAAGCTCCGGGTGCGCCAGCGCAATCCCGTTGCACATTTCCATGACGACATTTTCAGCCTGATTGATAATTTTTTTCATTTATTTCGCCTCCCGGCGAGCTTTTTTGTAGTCCCGTCCCATACGGTCAGCAGCCGCAATGGCAGCAGCCACTTCAGGAACAGTAATCGGGAACGGCATGGCGTGAATGGATTCTTCCGGAATACATGCGATCTCGGCCACCTTTAACAACTCTTCCTGACTAATGGTATCTACACCGATATCCGCCAAGCTTACAGGCAGTCCCACCGCGAGACAGAAGTCCATGACTTCATGCAGCTCTTCGGTTGGTGCATTTTCGAGGACGAGTTGTGCAATCGTACCGAAGGATACTTTTTCACCGTGGAAGAAGTGATGTGTACCCTCCAGAACAGTCAAACCGTTGTGGATCGCATGGGCAGCAGCCAGACCGCCACTTTCAAATCCAAGACCAGACAACAGAATGTTGGTCTCAACGATGTTTTCCAGCGCTTGAGTCACGACGTTGCTGTCACTGGCTACTTTTGCTTTCAATCCATCAGTCAGCAGCATTTCATAACACAGTTTTGCAAGGGCAAGTGCTGCATTCGTACCTACTGCGGATGGCGTGTATCCTTCACGGGAGCCCATCGGCAGACTTGCGTTCACACGAGAGTACGACTTCGCTGTAGCTCTTGCTTCAAAGTATGTCGACAATGCATCACCCATACCCGATACGAGGAAACGTGTTGGGGCGTTTGCGATAACCGTTGTGTCCACGAGAACAACACTTGGGCTTTGTTTGAAATAAGCGTAGTCATCAAAAGCACCTTCCGGGGTGTACAACACAGCCGAGTGACTTGTTGGCGCATCCGTTGCTGCGATGGTAGGACAGATAATCAGCGCTTCACCTTCTGCCACACATTTGGCTGCGTCGATCGCTTTACCGCCACCAAGACCGATGGTACAATGACATCCTTTTTCCTTCGCGATCTCTTGCAGACGAGCAACTTCCTCGCGGGAACATTCCCCTTTAAAACCGCTTTCAACAAACGTAATATTGAATTTCTGTGCCGTTGCATCGAGCTTCGCCTTTACACGCTGCACATCATCCGGATGTGCGATCAGCAATGCAGATTCACCAAAGGATTTCACAAAGTAACCGAGGTTCAATAATTCGTCTTCGCCTTGCACATATTTCGTTGGGCTAATAAATGCTTTTCTCATAATGATATAGACCCTCCTATGGATGATATAAGTTAAGTTCGTTTACTGCATAAATGTTCTGCATACCTACAACAAGGGTACCTGATGTCATTCTTGGATGAACTTATACATTAAATTTTAAATGCTCACAATTAACCTAAATATATACCATGCATGTGAGGTTTACAGTGGACTTTGATAACAAATTATTATAATTTGCAATCGTAATTTTTTGCTTTTCAACGGAAACATGGTATCTTATTGTCATGCGATAGGTTAATTTTTGACATCTTCTATACATTACCCGTCATTATCTCATCTTAATATGTACAACTTGCTAACTTTTAACGAACAAAATCTTTCATCAGGTTAGCTATGGAGGGTTCCATTCATGATTAAAGAATATCTGCATATCAATAAAATCCTTGATTTGAATAAATGGAAGCGTCTACAGGATTCCCTTGCCACCGTGACCAAGCTGGCTATTCTAACCGTCGACTATAAAGGCATTCCCGTAACCAGCCATAGCAGCTGTCAGTCCTTTTGCCAAAATGTTCGCAAAGATCCCGAACTGCTCCCCTACTGCCAGAAATGTGATTCTCGTGGTGGTCTGGAAGCCGTTCGATTGAACGAGCCTTATGTCTACCTGTGTCATTTCAATATCGTGGATATCGCGATTCCTATCACGATTGATGGGAAATATATCGGTGCCGTAATGGCAGGACAAGTTAAGCTCGCTGACCCGGAGAAAGGTACGGAACTGGAACAGATCGTCACGTCCAAGAACGTGCCAATGCATGCTGCAAAGCTAAAGGAATTACAGGACGATTATGACCAGCTGCCGGTCATGACCTATGAAGAGGTTGTGAAAATTTCCAACATGCTTTCTTTACTTTGTAACTACATTGTGGAGGAAGCACTAAACAAAAATTTGCTGGTGGAAATGTTCGAGAAAGCTTCGGGGCATCAGGAGTCTCTGAATCTGTCCACGATTCTGCCTGGATACTCCATCCGTAATATTGAGTCGATCAAAAAAGAAATGACCAATGCGATTGCGGATGCCTATCTTAAAAACAGCCCAAGCGATACAGAGAGTTCCAGCCCGGTGCTCCAACCTGCTTTTGAATATATTCACAGTCACAAGAGTGAGCAAGTCTCACTCAAACAAATGGCCGATCTGTGCCACCTGAGTCCAAGTTATTTCAGCAGGCTGTTTGCCAAGGAAACGGGAGAGAACTTCACGACTTATATTGCACGACTCAAAATCAAATGGGCCAAGCAATTGCTGGAGGTTACGGACATGCCCGTGTCGCAGATCAGTGATGAACTGGGGTTCAATGAATCGGGTTATTTTATCAGAATATTCAAAAAATTTGAGGAGATTACGCCTGCCCTCTATCGCAAATACATGCAGGAACAATGAGCAAGCCTAACTATACGTTTTTGTTACAAGAGAAAACTCAGTGATATCTTTTTCGTATCAAAGATGAGGTTAAAAGATATTTCACCTATTAATCTGCCATTGCTACAATGGAGTCCAGATTACTTAGGGAGGCGTCACGAATGGAATATCGCAAATTAGGAAACAGCGGTCTAACCGTCAGTGAAATTTCACTGGGGAACTGGATTACACATGGAGCACAAGTGGATGATGGAATCGCAAAAGCCTGTGTTCAGGCTGCTTTGGAGGCAGGTATCACGACATTTGATACGGCAGACGTCTATTCCAATACCAAGGCAGAAACTGTGTTGGGACATGCTCTTAAGGAGATCCGAAGAGAAAGTATTGAACTGTGCACCAAAGTCTGTCATCCAACCGGCTCAGGTCGCAACGACAGAGGACTTTCCCGCAAACATATCATGGAGGCCTGCAACGCTTCATTGCAAAGATTGCAAACCGATTATATCGACGTCTATTATGCTCACCGTTATGATCCAAATACGCCGCTGGAGGAAACATTCCTTGCATTTGCCGATCTGGTTCGTCAGGGCAAGGTTCACTATATTGGAGTTAGCGAATGGACTGCTGCTCAGATTGAAGAGGCTTCCGCATTTGCTAAGGAGCTTCGCGTGCCCTTTATTGCGAGCCAACCACAGTATTCGATGTTATGGCGTGTTATTGAGCAGGAAGTTGTGCCAGCAAGTACACAAGCAGGTCTGGGCCACATTACATGGTCTCCCCTGGCTCAGGGCATACTATCGGGTAAATATATCCCGCACGAAGCGATCCCAGCCGGATCACGTGCAGCGGCCGAGGCTGGAGCACCCTTTTTCAACAATCTTGCTGGTCGGTGGTTACGTGACGACGTTCTGACTGCTGTTCAGCAGCTTATTCCATTGGCGAAAGACATCGGGCTGACGCTCCCTCAACTTGCCGTCGCCTGGGTTCTCCAGCATTCGTATGTGTCATCCGTCATTATTGGCGCATCTCGTCCAGAACAAGTTCTTGAGAATGTAAAAGCCTCTGGTGTTCAACTGGATCGGGACATCCTGTCCCGCATTGATGAAATATTGGGTGAGTGGATTGAAAGAGACCCTGCCAAGACGGGTTAGTAGCTCTTCTTAAACTACTCTAACCATACTATATAAGTTGAACTAATCATTTGCACGACAACGGAGAGGACAGAAAAAACCTGAAAAAGCGAAGTTACAAGCTTTCTACAAGAAAGCTGCATCGGAAGCATACGCTTATCCCCAGATTTTCCGATTGGAAGGTTGTTCTGTCATCGAAGTGCTAGTGTAAATCATTTTTTGTTCAACTTATATTCCCCTTCAACAATTTCATCTACAATATTCATAAAACGGGAAATCACTTCCTGATTCATGTCCGTCCGCCATGCCGTGTATAACGGTACGGAGGGCGGACTTTCTATTAGTGGTAGAAATACCACACCCCTCCGCTCGAACACATCTACTGAAGAAGGAACGATGGAGATGCCCATGCCCGCTGCCACGAGATTCACAATCGTGTACATCTGAATGGCTTCCTGTGTAATACGAGGATCTACACCATGCTCCCTGCAATAATCCAGAACGAGACGATGAAACGGAGACCCCAGATGCCGCGGGAATAAAATAAAATCTTCGTTCGCCAGCTCTGTTATGGACACCTGAGTCTGTGAAGCTAAAGGGTGATGGTCTGGCAGCACTGCAAGTAATGTTTCCGTCTGACAGACCCGGAACGACAAATGTCCGTTATGATCCGGATACCGCAAAAATCCAATATGGATCTGTCCATCTGCTAGTGCCTGCAATTGTTCGGACGAGGTCATCTCGCGCAACGTAAGTTCAATCTGCGGGTACGCAGCTCGGAATTTTCTCAGCACATCGACCATAATACTCCCCGAAGCAGAATCCACAAAAGCAACCGTTAAATGTCCAATGATGCCCTGGTCAGCCTTCTGCGTAAGCTGGATGGAGCGTTCAAGTTGGGCCATGATCAGCCTCGCCTGTTCCAGAAATACGGCACCTGCCGCCGTGAGACGAACCATTTTTTTCGTGCGTTCCAACAGCTTCACGCCAAGCTCTTCTTCCAGATTCTGAATCTGCTGGCTCAGCGGCGGCTGCGTCATATTTAATTTCTCTGCCGCACGGTGGAAATGAAGCTCCTCCGCCACGGTGATAAAGTATCGTAATTTTCGGATATCCATTCGCCTGATGTACTTCCCTTCTGTCTGACCTCTTACTTCATCTGTTCCTGAACCCAAACGGCTGATTCAGCCAGCATCGTCATTAATTCATTAAAGTCCACGGCTATCTCACGAAGAGGTAGTTCTCCCGCATCGTGGATTAACATCAGAACCTTGCCAGAATTTTGATCCAGTATAGCAATGCTTCCTTCGCCAAACCCACCAATTGGAAATGGTTGCAACTCAGCGGGCAACTCGTATTCCTTCTCATATTCACGGTATACTTCCAGGAACTCGGGATATGCCCAATTCAATTCTTTCACCGAATACACGGCAGGATCGCCGAAGTTGCATGCACCAAATTCAAGCAAGAGCTCACGATACACTGCGGGCAATTTCACATTAAACTTTTGCTCAAAATCCTCAATGCTTTGTTGCGTTTCAGGAGTACACCCTTCTCCCATGGTTGTATTGTATGCTTCCACCAAAAGATCACGAATGGACTCCAAACGTATTGACTCCACTTGAACTCCTCCTTATAAATGAAAATCAATGAAATTGTGGTCCACGAATATGTTCACTATTAACGACGCGATGATACTAGAAGCTGCATTATTGCTGTTATTACTGCATTAAAGTACTTTTCGTCAGCTATCTTTCTTTTCCTGCAACAAAAATGCCCTATCCAACAAGTGGATAAGGCAGAATTAGCATAGCTTTATTTTAGTTCACATGTTTCCGCAGTTCTTCATCCAACCATTGCAGCGCTGAATGCAGCTTGTCCTTGGGTACATTCTGATAACGATCCCCCGTTGACAATTCAAAGGCACAGCTATGAGCACTGGTCTGCTGCAAGTATGAAGTAAACCCTAAGCCGAATTGCTGTGTCATGAATGCCAGAATACGCTCCACTTCGGCTTGGGCCAAGGGGAAATGTACGTGAAACATATTGGAGACGGGTACTTCTGGCAATGTACGTATACCGTGACACGCATTTAACAAGGAAGCAAGTTCTTTCGCCTGCTCATAATAAAGCCCCATTTTGCCAATTCGTTCATTGAAATAATATTGAGAACTAAGAATATACGGATATAGGCCGATCAGATCGCCGCCGTGCCGACGCTTCCATATTTTCGATTCTTGCATGACATCCGTATCTCCTGCCAATATAGCCCCAGCAATTCCTCCAATGCCTTTGTAAAAAGACACGTAGACACTATCGAACAGACTGCAAATCTCGGCGGGTGTCTTCTGATAATAAGGCGTGATTTCGAACAGGCGTGCCCCGTCCAGATGAAGCTTGATTCCACGTTCACGGCAATAAGCCGAGATTGCTTCCAACTCTTCATAGGCAGGCAATTGTCCACCAATCTCGCGTTGAGGCAGTTCAAGCAGCAGGCAGGAAATTTCCTCATTCATCCCCTCTACATCTTCCAATCGAATCAGTCGGTCCTCGTCCGCCAGCAAAACGGTTTCAATCTGATGCAGTTCCTTCAGTCCGTCTTCCTCATGGATTTCCAGATGAGATAAAGGATGATAGGCTACCCGCTTGATGCCTTTGCGGTCACACCAGATACGTAGCGCAATTTGCTGTGCCATCGTACCACTGGGGAAAAATACAGCCGATTCCTTGCCCAGAACGTCAGCCATCTGCTGCTGGAATTGATCAATGATTTTACCGTTGCCATAATGATCACTATACTGTTCCCCATCCACCTGCTCCAGCGCTTTCTGAAGCACTTTGACTTTACGACTTCCGTGACCGCCTATAATAAACTCTGCCTGATTAAAAGCTTCCGCTAATGTTAACTCTGTATTCTTCAAGGTTATTTACTCCTTTATTGTCCTGGTTTTTTGGTTCGTTATCATCTGCACCAATGCACCCAGCGCCCCGGATAGATGCTCACTCCGGGAATGCACAAATCCCACTTCCAACCTGCGGTACGGATCAGGCAAAGATAACACTGCAACCTCGCCTCTTCGCTCTGCTTTAGTAACCGAGGAGCGTGGGAGCAATGACACACCCAACCCGGCAGATACGCCATTCAGAATAGTGTCCAATGTTCCGTATTCCGTGACATTGAGGGTGTGCACGCCTTGATCTTGCAAAAAGGCTTCTGCCTGTTCGCGATGAGTACACCCTACTTCAAAGAATAACATGGGTTTACGCAATAAATCATGCATTTTATGGGTCCCGGGTTCGGCAATCAGCACCAATTCTTCGTCGTACACTTTCATATAGTTCAGCTCAGGGTGGTCGACCGGGCCATATATTAAACCCCCATGCAGCTCATGTTGAATGACCTTCTGATTGAGTTCATGTGTACCCCCTGTAATTAACGAATGCTGAACCTCGGGGTAACATAAACGGTATTCAGCGAGCAGCGGCGTCAGATAACTGGAGACTGCGGTCTCAATCGCACCAACACGAAGCATACCTGAAGGTGGATTTCCGATCTGCGTTGCCTGCTCCGCTTCATATAATAAATGTAATATTTTATCCGCATATCCCAGCAAATTCTCACCCGCTGGTGTGAGCGACATGCCCCGGTTGGAGCGATGAAACAGCGGTACCTGCAGCTGATCTTCCAACTGTTTAATTCGTGTTGTTACATTGGATTGCACATAATTCAGCGCTACTGCTGCTTTGCTGATACTGCCTTCGCGGGCAACCGCCTGAAATATTCTCAAATCTCCTGCATCCATGCCCTGATCACCTGCTTGTTATCTATGATCTGAATTGATACTGACATTCATTTTTGTTCATTTTACGTGAATCTGCCCCATCTGTACAATGAGGCTCAGTAGTGAAGTTTTTTATACACAAGGAGGATTTTTGAAAATGAAAGCTATTATACATTCCGGCCAGAGCGGCCTTGAAGGTCTTCAATATACAGAGTCAACATCTCGCGCACCAGAAGCCGGTGAAGTACAGATCCAACTGAAATCTGCTGGAATTAATCATCGTGATCTGTTCATCATGGCAGGACGTACATTTCAGGATACACCACTCATTCTTGGTTCCGATGGAGCAGGTGTAATCATAGCGATTGGAGAAAGTGTAGATGGCTTATCTGTAGGTGATGAGGTCATTATCCACCCTACTCTTGGTTGGGACCACGCAGTAGACGTGCCCATTGTGCCCGATATTGTAGGAGGCCCTACGGATGGAACTCTCGCACAATATATTACGCTGCCTGCTAGAAATGCCTTGCCCAAACCCTCTCATCTATCCTGGGCGGAAGCAGGGGTGTTGTCCCTTTCGGCTTTGACAGCATACCGCGCCCTATTCACTCGTGGCGAACTTAAGCAGGGTGAACATATCCTCATTCCCGGCATTGGCGGCGGTGTAGCGACCTATGCTTTGCTTATAGCCATAGCTGCTGGTGCCAAGGTAACCGTTACATCCAGAAGTGAAGCCAAGATACATGAGGCTCTGCGTCTGGGCGCTTTCCAAGCTCTGGACAGTCATGCAGACTGGAGTCTGCAGAACGATCTTAATCCTATTGATCTCATCTTGGATAGCATCGGACAAGCCATGTTTCCCAAATATTTTGATATAATCAGACCAGGTGGCCGTATCGTGATGTATGGTGCAAGCTCTGGAGATGATCTGGCTGTTCCGATCCGTTCGATCTTTTTCCCGCAAGTTAGCCTGATTGGCACCTCCATGGGCAGCCGTGAAGAGTTTGTCCAGATGCTCCAATGGGTTGAAGAACATGATATACATCCTGTAATCGATAGCATATATCCGCTACAAGACACAGCCAAAGCATTCGAACGTATGGAAAAGGGAGAACAGTTTGGCAATCTTGCTATACTCGTGGAGTGACATCTGGTTATAGATGGACCTTCATTACTTGGTAAAAATCATTTTACGATAATGGGGGAATCCATCTGACCCGTCTCGCTAAACGTACAGCCATTGTTCTGGTCGTAATTATACTTTTGGCTCAAATTCCGTTGTTGAAAGCAACCCTTGCCCGCGGGGTAACTACGCTATATGTGAACATAAAGTACCCCGAACGCTCCTTTCAATACAGGGATTTCATCTATGAATCTCATTTTGGGAGCTATCTCATTTCTTATGCTGATCAAGACGAACAACTCATTAGCCTGATGCTTGAGCCTCAATTTTTACCAGTGATCGTTACATATGATCCATTGGATCAACCCATGAAAGACTAAATTATTCACTCTATGAATCATTCAGGAGGTATCGATATGTCTAATCATTTGCACTTGGTAGAATTAGTTCGCAAGCTAATGAATGCCGAAGGAACCGAGGATGAACTGGATGAGATGCTAAACGAGCTGCAGCAGCAATTGCCTTACGCGGAGATCAGCAATCTCATTTTCTGGGATGATCGAGATCTGACACCCGAGCAGATTGTGGAGGAGGCGCTGACTGCTCGTCCCATCATTCTTCCGCCCCAGCCCTAACATACTTCAGGAGGTTAATGACGGATATGTCGGATCTGAATCATAACAACAATGAACAGCCTGATTTGAGCACTATCAGTGGAGAAGAAAAACTACAGGCCCTTCGTGATCTGATCGATCTGACGGATAACCACCTTGCTCAGCAAATTCTCACTATTGGCATGGATTCTCGCGAAGAAGATCTGGTGCGCATCGAAGCATGGCGTGCTCTTGGTATGGCATGCACCTCTGCTCTTCTAGGTGAGATCCTTCATGCTGCCGCACAACTTGTTCGTAATCCAGAAGAAGATGAGGATGTACAGAATTACGTCTTGCAAACTCTCGCCTTATTGCCTATTACCAAAGCGGAGATCAAGTTGGCTCAGGAGGTTTTGGAGGGGGAAGCCTATATTTTGGTCAAAGCAGCGGCCTTTGCTATTCTTGTTGCACATCAACATGTTTCTGGTGCCACATCCGCGCTAGAATCGCTTCAATACGATCCTGATTTTGGCGCTTCCGCGAAGCGGGTACTGCATTTGAATTAAGGAAGTGATAATGATGACTAGTGAGCGGACATGACCTTTCACATCAACATGAATTTTATGAAAACTGAATCAAAACCAGGAGAAGCTGCTACGAAATCTGTCCGAATGAACAGAGGAACCGAAGATCAAGATTCTCAGACCCTGTATGTATCCATCTCCGGTTAAATATTAATATCCTCCATACTCAAGTTCAGAGCATGAAGGATTTTTAATATCGTTAATGAAACATACTACCTAGTAAACTGTATTTCTTGGTTTATTACCCTCAACTCTACGGTGTATGTTTACCCACGTACTGTAAAGTTCCTTTAGGGAACTCGTTCCACTCACCTGTTAATGAGAACTGTTGTGAACCCGTGTAAATCCCACGTTTGCGAATAAATGTCCCACCAGCAGG
This sequence comes from Paenibacillus sp. FSL W7-1088, assembly GCF_037969855.1. Taxonomy (NCBI): domain Bacteria; kingdom Bacillati; phylum Bacillota; class Bacilli; order Caryophanales; family Paenibacillaceae; genus Paenibacillus; species Paenibacillus sp. FSL W7-1088. Next base: position 1,063,585 of record NZ_CP150216.1, on the reverse strand, counting down.
CATAAATTGATCATGCGAGGATGGGTCTCCCAGTACATCGACAATTCTTCCGTCCTTTTTGAGAACCAAAGCAACGACGTTATACTCATTCGGGTTATACAATTCCAGTTCATCATTGTAGTACGTGGCTGAAGTGATATCAAAAAAGTCGTAAAATATATAATTTATATAAATGAAAGGCATTCCTGGAACAACATCGAATACATTTTTCGTCGTCACCTTCATTGTTGACGTCTTTTTCATCCACTGATACACGTCCACTTGATAACCTGTTGCCTTGTGAGACGGATTACCGTCACCAGTATAGTACAGTTGGACAACACTACGTCCATCTCCTGCATCCATGTATTGAGAGAAAAATAACTCGGGTGAGCCTTGTGGAAGCGAATTGACCTGAACGACCACGGCTCTACCATCATTTCCAATAATCCAGAAGTACAACGGAGATGCGGTTAAAGTAATTTGAGTCGTATTTATCGTATCCGGTCCCGTAAACGTCGAATCTGGTGTGCCACTATATAGTTTGAAACTTGTCTGTCCCGGGAACAAATTCGAAGTTGAATAGGTTAGAGCATCCTGCACCCCTGATTTCGTATTGATCTGCATCACTCCATCATTCACCAGAGAAGCGGTACGAACATTAAAGGAATACTCTGCCTCTCCACCTTTTCCATCCTTCGCCGTCAGGGTTAATGGGGCTACTGCATTACCTGTTCCCGGCTTCAAGGTTAACAGGCTACCATTAATGCTTGCATTAACTGCTTCGCTCGAAATGCTGCTAATTGCAAATTGTAACACATCTCCATCTGGATCACTGAACAATTGACTCAGATCAAACGTACGATCGTTCGTTACATTGGGTGTTAAAACTTGTTCGTAAATACTGCTTACAACCTCTGGTGATAAATTAGGACCAGCAGGCTCACCTTGTATGGTCAAGCCAAAGGACGCTTGCTCGCTTCGTCCTGTCTGATCATACACCGTTAACGTCACTGTTGTGTGTCCTTCCGCAATTGGAGCGACAGATACCCTCGAACCAGTAGTAGAAACTTCCGCAATATTGACGTCTTCAGAAGAGGCATCCACCGTTAATGTACTTATGTCAAAATTCAGCAGGTACGGAGTAAGGTCTATATCCTCAGTCGTCCAAGGCCATGTTACCGTTTGATCCGGAATCGAACCAATGCTTCCTGATTCTAAGACCTCTACATCAATAGGGACTGTTGCCTTTTTGCCATATACATCTTTTGCTATAATGTCAGCTTGAAATTTCCCAACTTGCTTGGGATGAATAATCAGCTTGTTTTCTTGAATATTCATCTCTGCTATCAGGAAATTATTGAAGTCAATTGGCGTTTGAAACTCTAATGCATCTCCATCTGGATCACTAAAATATTGTGAGAGATCAATGACAATATCCTCCTTACCCAGAAACAACGTTTGAGCAGGTAGATCACTCGTAAGAATTGGAGAAGCATTAGGCTTAGGATTAACGCTTATTTGAAAACCAGTGGAAACGAAACCTCCCCTACCATCTTCAACCGAATAGTTAATGGTATATTCTCCAAATTTCAGAGCAGTAAAATTCAGCACTCCGGAAATTTCCTCCACTATCAATCCATCCGGATCAGATGAACTGGCGCTGAATGTAAGCGGGTCACCGTCTGGATCACTATAATAATCATTTAAGTTAACAGATGGAATTCGATCTGGTAAGAAACCAAAATATACGTTAATCCAACCAGGTGACTGTCCTACCGGATTCAAATTCGGTATAGGATCTACATTGATATCAAATGTGCCACTTGTTAATCCGCCCTTACCGTCATTTACGGAATACGATATGGTATAAGTTCCAAGTTGAAGAGCAGTTAACTTCAACTCACCTGCATTTTCCTCCACAGCAACCCCATCTGAATTGGATGAAGCTGCTGAATACGTTAAAGCATCACCATCTGGATCAGTATATAGCTCGTTCAGTTTCACTACAGGGATGTCATCACCCAGATAGACGTCTATTTTCGATGGAGCTTCTCCCATAGGCGCACGATTCAGTGGTGGAAGAACAACAACCCTCATGTCGAGTTCTGTAACACCCGTACTGCCATCATCTGCGATTTGCCCATCATCCACTTTGATTTTAAGAACAACTTCGCCCGCCTTTTTAGGCGTTAACCTCAATACAGATTGCCCATATTCCGATTTTACGATCTCCGTATCCACGATTTCCGGGGCACTATTCAATACACTGTAAAGCAGCTCCGATTCATATTTCTCATCATCCATAACATAGACCATGAGATGGACATCTGTGCTGCCTGACCCGGCTATAAGCTCTTGATCCGGGATCGGTGATGGAAGAGGTGGTGCATTCACGTTGACGTCAAATGTGGACCTCAGCCTTTTGCCGCGACCATCATTCGAGGACACAGTTATTGTGGCTGTACCATGTTCCAAGGGTATAATTTCGAGATTTGATCCACTAAGCACAACCTTAGCTACTGAGGATTTGGACGAAGCAACCGTATACGTTATTGAATCACCATCCGGATCAGTCACATAGTCGTTCAGGTTTAACGTCTTACCCTGACCATTTGCCGTAAACTTGCGATTTTCAAATGGCTTCAGCAGTTCAGGTGATCGATTGGCAACAACAGGAGTTGTTTCGCTCACTCCCGTTCCACCTGACGAAGAAGATGCCGCATTCGAAGTTACTGTTCCGGTGTTTCCACTTACGGCCGAAGATAGTACTCCAGCAGCCAGAGAAACCTCGGCAACCTTAATATTCCCTGTTATATTAACCTGTGCTGCTGCATTATTCACCTGAAGTCGTTGAATGGTACCCGCTACATTAAGATTAACAGCACCAACCCCATCAACCGTTAATTGTGGCAGGCTGACATTACCGTTAAGTTGCAGAGGCTTTGACGTATTCAACTTGACCGTATCTACAGTTCCCTGCATTTCCACCTTACTCGCGCCATCTACAATATTCAGTAAAGACAGCTCAGCTGTGTTTGCAATTTCAAGAGCACTGTCAGTTTTAATACTAACCTCTTGAGCATTCGTACTGCCCGAGAACACCACATGTACATCACTTTTATCTATATTCACATTGTTTAGAACAGAGTCTTCGAACACAACGGTATTGCTGTCGCCACCCTGAACTGAAATAGATTGTTCTACTTTTATATTTTTGGCATAGAAATCATGCTCCATCTCTGGTGCTATCGTCAGTTTGCCTTTGATCTTAAGCCCTTGTACCGAAGTGAAGTCCGCCTTAATCGTCAGATCTCCATTCAATGTGGTTTCCCCAGCATTCAATAACAGATTACGGCTGAATTCCGCCTCTCCTGTCTGTGCTGATTTTCCACCTTTTCTAATTTCCAAGGCGTTAATTTCGGTAATTGTATGATCTTGGCTCTTAAACTGTATACCAGCCTGATCAAGTACAGCCTTGTTACGTTCATTCAGAAGACCTGCCACTTGTTCAGATATCTGATAGACAACTCCGTTGATCTGAACTTGGCTTCCATGGATTGACTGGACCACAGACAGGCGGGTTTCTGGGAAGATGGCTGACAACATCATACCTATGGCTTCGCCCCGAACAAGACCTTGTTTAACTTTATTCTCTCCCTGATATTCACTTAGAAGATTAGCCTTCTCAGCAGCTTGGATATAAGGAGCCGCCCACGCACTTGCCCCTTTCCATTCCGAAGGAAGTGACTCTATTTGATTACCTTGTTTAGCATAAGCCGTTGCTCTCACCAAAACGGTGATCAATTCCTGTCCGGTAATCTCCGCTCGTGGATGGAAATACCCTTTTGTATCTCCCTGCAAAAGACCAGCCTTCTTCACCGCTTGAATGGAAGGTGCTGACCAACTAGCTGAGTTCACATCTACAAATGGCTCTGAAACTTTCTTACTTGTTGTTAGTCCGAGAGCCTGCGCAAGAACAACCGCCAGTTCCTGACGGGTGATCGGATCGGTCGCCCGAAGGTTCCCATCTGGATCTCCTTTGATGAACCCCATGCCTACAGCCTTATTCATCGAATCATTTAATTGATTTGTAGCATTGGAGCCTGAAGATATGCTAGATGGGGTTATCGTCTGCTCTGCTGAATCCCGACTCTGTGCAGCAACTGGAACAGTATTACTTAAGAGCAATGCAATCATGGCTAATTGTGCTGTTCTTTTCATTTTTCGCATTAGTATTCTCCTTCTGTATCTGCTGTTGAATTAAACGAAATTAAGGAGTAATTAAAGAATCGAATTTGCCCAAGTTATCATAATTGTTTTCTCCGATATTGCTCCATTCGGATGGCTCATAAGAAAGCTTGTCACCTTGAACAGTATCCCTTTTTCTTGTCAAAGATTGAGTTGGTACAATAACTGCCGTATCCATGATTTCCCCTTTGTAATATAGCGTCAGCGTTACCGGCTCCGTATTTTCAGCCAGACCTAGAATCAGATAATAGTACTCTTCCTCTATAAAATTACTAAGCTCTTCTGCGAGAACCAACGTGCCTGTGGTGGGAATAATTGTGTCGGGATCTAACGTAATAGGCGTATCAGTATCGCTGCGTACAATTGTGATATCCCCTCCGTTAAGCGGTTTGGATGTAGGGTTATACAACTCAATTGCCTGATTGAACTCCTCACCCCAGACTACCTCAGAAATAAATAATCCCTTTCCTGCATCCGGGTCTTCCACTTTAACCGTAAATGTGGTCTCAGCTTCTTCACCATCAGGATCGGTAGCTTTGACCGTAACCGTAGCTGAACCAATAACGTTTTTGAAGCCCAATGTCAATGTTTCTCCTTGCACACTGGTATCTACTACATTGGAATCCGAAGATTCTGCTGTATACGTCAGAATGTCTCCATCTGAATCTTCGAACACACCATCCAGGCTTACCGTATCGCTAACCTTTCCCAAAGTTACATTCAACTTAGAAATCTGCCCTGCTACCGTGGGCTTATGATTAATAGCTACAGGAGCTTTGACCTCGACAGTGAACTCGCTCTTCACTTCTGCACCGATATTGTCCTTGGCAGTTACAGTCATCGTGGCAGATCCAACAGAATAGAAATTCAGTGACATCATATTGTCTGTAATATCAGCACTCGCAACTTGATTATCGGATGAAGTAACAACAAAGGTCAGTTCATCTCCGTCCGGGTCTGAGAAAATAGTTTTTAAATCTATTGGATCACTTGTAGTTCCCAATTGAATTTCAACAGTTTGCAATGTTTTCACCACTTCGGGAGCATGGTTTATTGGAGGTAGCGGCGTTACAATCGGTGGTATAACTGGCGGTATTGGTGGGGTTATAACAAACGGATTCACCAAATAGCTAAAGGATGTCGTTATACTTCCTCCCTTTCCGTCCGTAGCTTTCACCGTAACCGTCGTATTACCTAAAGCAACAGGCTGGATTCTCAATGTTGAACCCTGAATATCCACAGTAGCAATGTTATGATTGATTTCTGAAATCTCATAACTCAGTTCATCTTCATCCGCATCCGTAAAAACTGTGCTCAGATCAATCTCTTGTGCACCCTCTCCCCAAAACACACTTTTGTCGGGGATGGTCGATTGAATAACCGGAGGTTGATTAACGGGAGACGGAGGTACAATGACAACTGGCGGATTTGTTTCAGGTGTTGGCGTTGATGGGCCCGATGAGCCACCTGAATCTGAATTAGAGTTGCTAGTCCCCGTATTACTGGATGGTCTCGTTACAGTCGGTGTACTGCGGATGATCTGTGTTGATACCCCTCCTTTCGGAAGAATAACCTTGTCCGTTTTTACAGTCTCAGGCAATTGAATAACAGACTTCGCATCTTTCAGTTGTATCTGTTTCCATGTTCCACTTCCCTGAACGGTAACCTTATCAGTAGTATCTACGGTCACTGCCTCGATGTCCCCTTCGATGCTTACTACACTAACTCCAGATTTTAAGAAAACTTGGGACAATGTGTCGGCTCTCAAAATCACATGATCTGCCGAGACTGAAATCACGCCCTTATAAGATGAACCTTTCAGATCCAATGTCACTGGATCTTTAACTGTCCCTGCTTGAACAATCTGAATTTCCGACAAGGAAGATAGATTACGTGTTCGAGCATCATAAGTGATCACAGCGTTCTGTAATGCATCTTTATTCCCATCATTCAAAATACTTTGAAGCTCTTTACTAATTACAAAAGGACGTCCGTCGATGTAGGCAACATCTCCATCCAATTTAGTCAGAGAAGCTGTTCTCTCTCCCGTTTGAAAAACGTCTACTAGAATTCCAGCAATATCTTGCCGCTCCACCAAAGCCTTGGAATTGAAACTTCCTTCACTGGATTCCAACAATCCAAGCTTTAATGCTGTATGTACCTGCTCTTTGGCCCAACTACTCACCATGGATTCATCTGAAAGTGTCTGTTGTTGACCTCCCTTTATTCCTTGTGCTCCTGTAACTCTTACCAAGATGGAAGCGAGTTCTTCCCGTCGAATTGGATCGTTGGCACGGAAATTACCGGATGCGTCTCCAGTCATCCAGCCTACTTTTCGAATAGCATCAATATAAGGAGTGGCCCAGTCTGAATTATTCCGAACCAATTGCGATGGTTCTTCAAGTGTTAAATGGGCTGCTTTAGCCAGCAATACGGCCATTTCTCTTCGAGTCAAATGCTGCCTCGGATGAAAGGAGCCATCAGGATATCCCGCAATTAATCCTTGTTTTACCGCTTCCTGAACCGCTTGCAAGGAAGTGGAACGGATATCGGTTTGATCTGTGAAAACCGATGATATATGATTTGCTACTCCTCCCGTTTGATCGGCTGCGTTGACGATCTGATTTCCCCACAGCATGCCCACTACAATTGAAGTAAGTAGTAATTTTTTCCAATCTTGATTCATGCTTGTTCCTCCCCAAAAACTTCGTTTTCGGCACATAGTTTATCAAGATTTTCTGAACAAATTCTGAACAAAAAAACTAACATATTATCCAATTAAAAGGTGCTTACTAATAACCCCTTCACCCCCACTTCACTTAACATTGGATCAAAAAGTTAAATACAAAAAGAGATTGCCCATTGGATTGAAATAGGTGCAAATAAATTATTAAAAAAAAATAATATCAGTTCATATAATACGTATTCACGTGAAACTCACATTGCGCTTTCTTACATTCTTTTTCTGAAATCACGTGTATCTGCCTCAAAATTCGTTATAATGAAAAGAACTTGGTGAGATTTGTAAGTTTATGCAATTAATCAACTTAGCTATTGGAGGCGAATTATGGAAACGGAAGGTTTACGCAACGTAGAGAAGCTGGCGCTGAAGAAACACAAGATTTACAAACAAAGCTTGATCAGGTACCTTGCACGCTCCATGCTCGCCAGCATGTTTATCGGGTTTGGCGTCATCGTGGCGTTCAAGACGGGTAACTTCTTTTATATGGAGGATTCCCCTTTTACATACCCTATGGCTGCCCTCACGTTCGGCGCGGCAATTATTCTGATCGCCTATGGTGGCGGTGATTTGTTCACAGGAAATACGTTCTACTACACCTATGCCGCCTTACGCAAGAAACTGAAATGGTTCGAAGTGGTGAAGCTGTGGATTGCAAGTTACAGTGGAAATCTAATGGGTGCGGCGGTATTTGCCTTGTTAATCTACCTGACGGGTCTGTTCGATTCATCTCAGGTGAATGGTTTTCTGCTGAGTGTCGTAGAGCACAAGATGGAGGCTCCGGCCATGCAGCTTTTCTTCCGGGGCATTCTGTGTAACTGGCTCGTATGTCTGGCGTTCTTTGTGCCGATGTTCATGAAGGAGAATGGTGCGAAAATGTTCGCCATGATGCTCTTTGTCTTCTGTTTCTTCATCTCGGGATATGAGCATAGCGTCGCCAATATGTGTACGTTTGCGATTGCGCTGGTACTGAACCATCCGGGGACGATCTCATTCGGCGGGGTTATTCACAACCTGATTCCGGTCACGCTCGGCAATCTGGTGGGCGGCGTACTGTTGATGGGCTTCATGTATTATGCGGTGAACAAACCGTTTCTGGACGAAGAGACACACTAAGCTTTGTGCAAAAAAAGCCCCCTTACTGACCCGGTCACCTGACCTTGGCTGGACGGTAAGCCAAACCACAAACACCCGCGCAACCTTTCCATCCTGTGATGAAGGTTGCGCGGGTGTTTGTTTATGGGCAGGCTCACTATGTGCCTGCCCTCGGTTCTAACTGCCTTGTACCCGAATGAGGTTACAAGGCTTGGCTCCGTGGCTTAGTTATACTCACGCCACGGAATATATTCAATATCGTTGTCTCCACGTGTGACCACGATCATATTCTCGATTTTGCCTGTATCCTTGTTGGTACGGTAGATCATTGTACGCGTCTCGCCTTCCTCCGGCACGGAGAACAGGAACTTGTCCGCAACAAAGGAGGAACCCAATCCGGTGGCATGTTCTGTAAAGGCAGATCCACTCTTGCTAGTTAGCAGCAGGCCGATTCCATAAGCTGTAGCCGTTTGTGCTCCTTTGCCAAAGAGATGCTCCCCTTGACTGGTCGTATGGGTTTGTTCCCAATACTCGTATTTTTTCGTATCCTTGTTGTAATCCACGACATTACCCTGTTTATCCAGGCTGATGCTTGTCGTTTCACCCTTGTCGCTTTTCACCTGATACGTACCTACAATCGAATCTTCGGTAATCTTCACCGTCTTGCCTGTGTTCGGATCGGTTTGATAGATTTCGTCCTCATATTGAAGCCGAATAACGTTCATGCTGGCTTGAAGCTGGTTCGCCAGTTTCTCGTCACCCATTTCCTCGGCTTTCTTCAACATTTCCTCATAGTTTTTGTAATTCTCGGCGTCCTTCTTATCCCAATCCTCCATATTCTCCGGAGGACCGGACGTTTTGCCTGAGCCATCGCCTTTATGTTTACCGAGGGACGTAAGAGTCTGTGCCGCAGCCAAAGCCACCATAAGAGCCTTGTTCACAACATCTTCATCCGTGGTGCGGAAACGCTCCGCAATTTTCTTGAGTTCGGATTGGATGGACAAAACCAGCTCAAGGACAGACTTCATTGTAGCTTGGGCCGTTGCATAGTCATTATAAAAGCGCTCCCGCTCCATTCCGTCCCAATTGCTGCGCATGACACGGATCTGGCTGTCCAATGTGGACATAAACCCCGACAATTGCTGATGTGCCTGGGCGAATTGCCCACTGACTGTATCCAGTTGCTCCGGTGTTACCTTAATCTGTGTCATCCTGCACGCTCCTCTTCGTCATATTCCTCCTGTATCTTGGCACACCGATGATTATCTTGCAGCCTGATCTGCCTTGATCTCCAGATGCAGCAGCGGAAACGGATTACCGGAACCATCCAACTCGGAACGGCCTATTTGTACAAATCCCATTTTCTCGTAGAATCGGGCCGCTCCAGCATTCTGCTCATTGACATCCACCTTGAGGTGACGGCCTTTGATGTTAAGGGTATGGTTGATCAGAAGACGTCCCAGACCCTGTCCGTGCTGACTGACATCTACAAACAACATCTCAATAAAGTTATCATCCAAACCGATAAAACCGACAGGTTCATTGTCAGCATTCAGCGCTTCCCATACCTCAACTTGTCTTTGCTGCAACACATCGCTCACTACTTTTTTATAAAACTGGATGTGATGTTCTTCCAAAAACGTGTGTGTTGCCCGAACGGCCCTCTCCCAAATCTCGACCAACTTGTCATGATCCTGTTCACGATATGAAGCGATTAACATGTCCAATGTATTCTCCTTTTCCTTTTCCAAAATAACAATTATGTAACCATCCGATCCTGCGATTGGATTTGGTTAATACATCAATTTTTATATCATTCTACGCATATTTTACCATGCCCAACACTCAATCTGTACCCACCATTGCCAATCTTGAGTCAACTCACTGCTGATTCCTTACCAAAAAACAGAAAGTAAAAGACAGCCAAAGACACCTTGGACCGGTGCTTCAGCTGCCTGATAATCGATAGGTTCACTCAGCTTCGTCAAACTAATGCCACTTGGCTACGGCATCATCTCCATATTTCTAATTAATGCTGCAATTGTGCAAGGATTTGCGGATCCTTGATCTTCTTGTCTTCAGCCAATAACATCACTTTAGATAAAATCTCAGCCGTTCTCGGATCTTCATCAAGGAATGGCAAGAAGATCCTACCTCGATGCTGACTGTGCACAGGTACGATATGAAGCGCGCCCGTCGCCTGTTTGAACACATTGCCGCTGCCAAGATGAACGGCATACTCACCCAGTTCACCATCAATTCGAGCATAATTTCCATCGAGGCGTACGTTAGCGATCTTCAACAGACGCAGTGACTCATTTACAATCACATGACGCATCTCAATTGTGGTCAAGCTGGCTTCCGGATCTACTCCGCCAACATGCGCAACGCTAACCACCAAATCAATGTCACGCATAACTTCCGAGAAGAAGACTGGCGGTACATCTTTCAACGCGACAGGTTTATACGTCTTCCGATCATAGAACTGCACAGTCTCAAGGGTAGGCGCTTCTGTATCTGCGGGTGAGAACCAGTCTGCCATAGCATAGAGATTCGCAATCAGATTATGCTCATAACTTACCTTTTGCAGCCCTTCCTCATAGCTGACGGTCCATTGACGTCCTTTAAGCAGAGCAACTGCTTTTTTCGGTTGAATCTGATAACCTGCATACCGACGGGATACCGTTCCGTTAGCCAGCTCATCCTCATTCGGAAGATAGAGTTCACGGAACACCTGCTTGAATGGCTGGCGTTCCTGACGGTTGAACAGATCCCGTTGGAATTCACTCCAGCTTCCACTCTGGAACAGATGCAATGGATGCGCAATCAGTAGGCGATCCTGTTCCGTCAAGGCTTGAATCGAGCGTTCTGAATCATCCGAAGCCGGAGTAACCAGCCCGCCGGACGTTACATCGAAACGCCCCAGCTTGTCATCTGCTTGGAACACAAGCGTGCGAACCAGTGGACGAAGAACCGGATTCTGCAACAGGCTTGAAACTTCCTCACTCGTAAAGGATGTTCCTGCCGTCATGGATCGCTCCAATTCCTGTCTTGCCCGGCGATACTGATCAACCAGATCTGTTTTTAATTCCTTCAATTCGGCAATGTAACCATCTTTCTTGAACCGGGCAGGTACAGACTTGAGTGTTTTTCCTTTGCTTACGATGAGCAGTTCCGGCTGGCCTTCTTCATCAATCACCAATTGGGCTGTCGTAGCCTCATCCAGTTCATGGGGCTCAAAATAGGATTTCATCTCATCCAGCTTGCGAGCTTCCATATCCCACATCAGCCGGGTAACATCGGCATATCCCGCATTACGGGCAAGGTTGCCCAGCGCAATCTGGGATACCAGACCCTCACTGGCACGACGCTGTGCGCCAAACTGCTTGCTCTGCATCAGAAACTTCTGAATGAAGTCGTACCGCTCACGCAGATCTTGTTCCCGATCTTCTGCAAACGGAATCAGGCTGTAGGTTAACAAATGATCCTTATTGCGTTTATCTTCCACGGACTGACGCATGTCTTCTAATTTCAGCTTTCCAAGTGCCGCATCCGCGAACAACTGTGATCTGCGGTGATTGGCTCCCCCGGAAATATATTTGGCGCAATCGTACAACAGACTGAACCGTTCCTCACCGACGGCTTCATATGCCTCCTCGAACCAGGCGATATCAAATGCACCTTCGTTAAAGTCCTGAGGCGAAATTGGAGAATAATGCGCCACAATGGTTTCCTTTTCAGCAGTGAACCTTTCATTGATATGCGCATGGAAGTACCAGGCTGCACTGCGCAGTCCTTCCCATCCGAGATGCTTCGCAACAATCTCCATCCATTGCGGTGCGTACATTGCGGCTTCCAGGAGCTTCTTCTCCTGGATTGGATGCTTCGCCAGCAATTGTCCCAACAGAACTTCGTCCTCTCCATCACGTGGATGGCAAACCTGGATCAGATGGCTGAACGTTTCTTTACGTGTCGTATTGTCACCATAGCTGTAGATATATCCACGGACAAAGGTATCCTGATCCATGGCAGCAACGAGATGCACCCAATGCTCCATACCTTCAATGCGTTCAAGCTTCATTGCCAGTGTACTTACTTCTGTCGAGAGCTCCCCTCGGGTCAACTCAATCTCCAAAATTCGTTCAACAACTGTTCTTCTCAGTTCTGCCAATACCGGTTTCTCCGTAATCCAGTCGGACCGACTGGATGTCAACTCCCGAATAAACAGGGCACGGGATTCTCCTACAAGCAGCTGCTTGTAGACTTCCTGTGCATCAATGAAGCCCAGTTCGTATGCACGCAGGTAATCGTGCAGAGTGAGGAAGGAGCCTCGGTTACTATCCTTATTTAATCGGTCGAATTGGCTTAGCGTCTGGAAGTATCGCATGAAACTGTTATCGTCATATACACGATCCCGGACAATATAGAACCATGGGCCAGACAAGAGAGCGAGCATGCCCGATTCCTTTTCCATTTGTTCCTCAGGCATCATTTTCATCAACGCATACAATGTCCGCTCAGTGATTTCAAATGTATCTGACTTATCACTGTCCTCATATACGGCCTCAATCAGTGTTTTCACCTGATCTGCGTAACGAAGCTCACTGACCATCTTTTTCATGTCCTGGATATACTGAACCGGATAGACCTCCTCGGCAAATTCCTTGCGCCATCCTTCCAGCAGCCAGTGTTTCTCCAATTCACTATATTCGTATATGTTGGAATAGTAACGGTAATAACTATCCAGCTTCTTGTTCAGATCCTCCAAACGAATCACAAACAAAATTTGCAGCAGTTCTTTACTATCCAGGCCACTCTTCTGAACATATTCTCCCCATATGTCATGGAGAGGGAACTGCTCCAATAATGCTATATCTTGCCGCTGATCATAAGGAATGAAGACTATGGCACGCAATGTCGCACCTACAAGCAAGGTTTCTTTGTAACCGGCATAATATTCTGCCTCATATTCATGGTCTCTGTGCTCATGTAACAACGCATCCAAACCATCAAGAAACTGCTTCGCTTTTTCCAGGGAAAGGGTAAACATGTCCTTCGGCTTGAAGCCGCCGAGATCACGTTCTTCCTGAAGCAATGGATTTTCCCATGAGGGATCATACAAACCGAATCCATTAGCCGCCGTATACCTGCTGCTCTGCTCTGTAAGCTTGTCCAGCAGCTTCTGCTCCTTGGCTGTTGGTGTCTTGATTAACGCTATGATTGGCTGCATCTGCTCCTGCTGCTCCATGCGTTGGGGATCTGCGGAGATCTCGGTCAACAGTTCCAGCGCACCCAATCGCTGCAGTTCAGTTTTGGATTGTACAAGTCGTTTCAGGGATACCATCAGCTGATCTGTTGGCTGAAGCAGTAACACCTGAATGGTCTTCTGACGCAAAGATCCCGTTTTCAGTTTGAGCAACGCCTCCATTTGCAGCATCTCTTCGAGCGTAAGCGTCAGCAGCTTGGCTTTGAGCAGAGCATTCTCGCGATTGTTCATGCTCTTATCCGACAGACTGTCAAAAATAAACTGTCTTTGTACTTCGTTCTCGGGATGATGGACAAATTGGGACAACAATTCTCCTCGCAAATCCGGGCTTAGTTTGTCCTTGAGTGCAATGACCTCGCCAATCCATTCCGGGTCCATGTCATACGCAGCAAGGTACAGCATTTTTTTCACTACATCATCCGGATCGATCCGATATTGAACAAATTCAAGAACACCGGATGGTCCACCTGTCCCTCCCTGCGGAATGTAGGCCAGCATTTGTTTAAACAGATCAAAGTCACGACGACGCACGGCTTTATCTTCAAAAAGAGGCAGCGGCCAAACGTGAACAGTGCGTTGATTCTCCCCATTTTCAAAGCTCCAGTTAAACATGTACATGGCATCATAATTCTCAATCACCCAATGCAGCAACTCCAGATCCTGTACCTCAAGATACTGACGTGCCATGTTTAAGCGCAGCCCTCTGTTCTGACTGTTAGCAAGTACGTATTGTGCAACAATCTGCTGATATACTTGCCCGTGATCCATGATCTGGATGATTTTTCGCTCCAACTCATTCTCTTCGATGACTGCCGTTGCCCAGAGACTGATAAATAATTGGTTTGCGTTGGCGCTTTGCTGCCATTCTTCTCGCACCGCAGGATCAGTCAATGCCTGATGTGCTTGTGTAATTAATTGCGCAGCAACACGCTGATTCGCCGCTTCAATGCCGATGCCTGTCCATACAGCGAGCGCTCTCACCACCGAACTGAACCGAATCAGGTTGTTGTCGATGATTATTTTTAATATGTATATATACGCCTCAAGCGTTCCTTCATCCATCCGTTCCACAATGCTCTGGCGCAAACCCTCCTGCAGTCTGGCTGCTACCAGCAATTCCCCAACCATTTGATAAGCATCCACCTGACTGCTCATGAAGATACCCTTGATCATTTCATTGGTCAGCAATGCATTCTGATTGTCGCCATAAATAATATCATGCAGCGCCTGCTTCATATCCCCGGTTTCATGATCCAGTTCAAAGGCAATGCAATCCGGTATAACGGCTCTAACCTCATGAAGATAATCAAACTTGTACTCCCGCATGGATACATATTCGTTCAGAGAAAAGTCATGCATCTCCATACGGAACAAGGCAATCATTTTACGAAGAACCTGTCCTATATGCTGTTCGGGATCGGTCGTACGAAATGGTCTGCGCTCATAATGTTTGCTATAAGGAAAATTCACGGCACGTTCTGCAATGTAACGAAATCGAGCCAGGAAGGATCCACTGACCAGTTGCTCCAGCACATCCAGCAATGGACGGAACAATGGAGTTTTCGTCTCAGCGGACATACCTTGCAATTGCTGCACTGCATCCAAATAGGCCTTTTCGTCTTCGCGCAAATAGGTGAATCCAGCCATCTCTGCAACATAGCCTGCGAGTTCCTGCTCCACACCCTTCAGCGATTTCACTTTTTCCTGCAACTCTTGTTGATACTGTTGAACTTTATCTTCCTGATTCATTCCCTTCTCCTCCTCGTCACTCTCTACCACATACGTCCGGCAAGCATTGTAAAGCGGATAAACACCACATTATCGTCTTCCTGTATAATCAACGGCTCATCCAATGCCTGCAACTCTTCATCATTGAGAAACACCTTAAATAATCCATCTTCATATGCGGTTACAGCTGTATCCATGGCGCCTTCTACATCAGGAACCCCTTCGTTATAGATCGTGCCAAAGCCTACTTTTCCTGCTGCTCCCTGCTCTTGAATGTCCTCGGGCATCAGGTAGGCAAGCCATTCTGGTTCATTTTTCTTTTCCTGAAGAGCCTTGAGCTGCTCAGACACCATGTTCTTAATAAGCTTTCTCAGCGTATCGGTTGTTTCCGGAAGTTCGGCAGCTTGTTTGGCAAGTGCCGGCTTGCGTTTACCCAGACTTTTCACGGTAATCCATACGTTCACTGCTTTACCTCCTATGTATAGCTTTATGTTTGAAGAAGCCTCTATCAGCCCTTATATCTATACCACCATGAAAAATGGACCAAACTTAAACTTCGGCCTATTTCGTTATCCATTCAAATATACGTACATATGTGCCCCTATTGAATATTCTAACGAATATCCCGACCATATTCATGGGCCATTTCTCATGTTTACATGCAACCAGCGAACTAATGACCTATATTGCACTTTCGCAGCCGGAACAGCCTTCCATAGCAAATAAAAAGAGAACAGTGCGCCTTCAGGCATTCACTGCTCTCTGTAAGTTTACGATGAATATTTCTTCAAAATAATGACCGCATTATGACCACCGAAGCCAAATGAGTTGGACATGCCAATCTTCAGGTCAGCTTCTCTTGCAACGTTGGGTACATAATCGAGATCACATTCCGGATCGCTCTTCTCTTGATTGATTGTAGGTGGAATGATGCCGCTACGCAAGCTTTGAATGAGCGATATAGCTTCCGCACCACCAGCCGCCCCCAGCATATGTCCGGTCATCGATTTGTTTGCTGTTACCGGAATATGATAGGCTTCCGCACCAAACAGCTGCTTGATTGCTCGTGTCTCGGAAAGATCACCCGCTTCCGTACTGGTAGCATGAGCATTAATGACATCAATCTCATGTGGCTGAAGCTGTGCATCCGCCAGAGCGGCTTTCATGGCCAAGTATGCACCACGTCCTTCGGGATGGGTTGCTACCATATGATACGCGTCTGAACTGGCACCATAACCTACGATCTCTGCAAGGATATTTGCACCTCTCGCAAGGGCGTGGGACAAAGACTCTACAACCAAGACCCCGGCACCCTCAGCCATGACAAAACCATCTCTGCCTGCATCAAATGGTCGACTCGCTCCTTCGTAAGCTTCGTTTTGTGTAG
This sequence comes from Paenibacillus sp. FSL W7-1088, assembly GCF_037969855.1. NCBI lineage: Bacteria > Bacillati > Bacillota > Bacilli > Caryophanales > Paenibacillaceae > Paenibacillus > Paenibacillus sp. FSL W7-1088. The sequence continues at coordinate 1,047,139 of NZ_CP150216.1, read as the reverse complement.
ATAGCGCCGTCGCATTGCCGAAGCTTGCCAGTGATACTTCGGTAACAGCTGCCTCCGTCCCTCCAGCAAAAATCACATCTGCTCCTCCGTGACGGATCAGCCGGAAAGCCTCACCTATGGCGGTGTTGCCGATCGAACAGGCTGTCACTGGCGAGAGAGTAGGTCCCCAACAGCCAAATCTCATGCTCACCATAGCCGCCGCCATATTGGATATCATCATGGGCACCAGTGTTGGACTTACTCTTGCAGGCCCACGTTCAGACAGGAGTTTGCCTTGTTCCATCAGGGTCTGGATTCCGCCGATGCCGGAACCGATATACACGCCAACGCGCTCCCTGTCCACATGCTCCATATCGAGACCGGAGTCAGATAAAGCCTGATCTGCTGCCGCAACAGCAAATTGCACGAACCGGTCCATACGCCGTGCTTCCTTCCGTCCAAACCGTTCTTCTCCGTCAAAATCACGGACCACCCCTGCTATCTTCGTTTTATAGGACGTTGTATCAAACGCTTCAATTGGCGAAACTCCTGATTTGCCTTCCACCAATCCATTCCAAAATGGTTGCACATCATTTCCCAAAGGAGAGATAATCCCCATTCCTGTAATAACAACACGCTCCATAATGCATCCTCCTTTAGTGCTCTTTCCATACTTGTTTAGTTAAGTTATGCACTTATATTGCCATTCGTATTATCCTATTACAAGTTGTCAATTATAATAGTATAATGACTACCATGATAAACTCAGGAACGAAGGTGATGGAATGAACCATGATGTCAGGCTGCAGGCACTGTCCGCTTTTCTGAAAAACCAGCGCTCCAAAATCTCGCCAGAATCTGTCGGATTACCCGCAGGCTCCCGGCGAAGAACGCCTGGATTAAGAAGAGAAGAAGTATCCCAATTGGCAGGTGTGAGCACCACATGGTACACCTGGCTTGAACAGGGTCGAGATATTCAGGTATCTCATTCCGTATTGGATAACATCGCCTCAGCTCTCAGGCTGACAGCGGATGAACGGAAGTATTTGTTTTCCCTTGGTCTGGATTACCATTCGGAACTTCATATCCTGGATGAGAAGCCACTCCAAATTCATCCCTCTTTGCAAAAAATATTGCAGGAACTTCGCAATTGTCCCACAATCATCTCAGACCGACGCTGCCACATTGTGGGCTGGAATGACGCAGCGCGGCATGTGTTTATGGACTTTGAACAGATTCCGGCTGAACAGCGGAACATGATCAGCTTGTTGTTTGAACGAAAAGAATTTCGAAGACTGGCCGTCAATTGGGAGGATTTTGTCAGCGGATTCCTGGCTATTTTCCGTGCTTATTATGGTCAATATGTCGATGATGAATGGTACAACTTGTTTTTGGATGACATGATGGACAGATATCCCGATTTTCAACCCCTTTGGAAACAAAGCAGTGTTAGCAGCGCCCCGGACGTGTTGATTGAATTTAGACATTCCAAAGCTGGCAAAATGCTTTTTGATCTTACCTCACTTCAGGTTCAGGGAAATGCCGATTTGCGGTGCAGCATCTACACGCCTGCAACAGACACGGCTACAGAGCGTAAATTGATCCGCCTCATGGAGCCAAAGGTAGAACCTGACTCTGACAAAAGCTGATGCAGACCTTCTTCCTTTATTCCGTAATACAAGGTAACAAAAAAAGACCCAGGCGATGAGGCCTGGGTCTTCATGTTTGTCTTGAAAGCTATCTGTACCATCATTACAGTTGCAGATTAACCGATGTTATTTAAAAGCCGGGATTGCAATATCTGCATACTTCTCTTCAAAGAAGGCTTTCACTTCTGGACCTGCCATACGCTTTGCCAGCTTCTGAATGGCTTCCGAATCCTTGTTATCTTCCCGGGCAACCAAGGTAATGGCAAAATGGGAATCATCCTTCTCAGTGAACAGCGCATCCTTCTTCGGTGTAAGTCCAAGCGGACTCGCATAAGCTGGTGTCATGGCAACCAGATCCGCATCATCCAACATACGGGCGAGCATCAACAGGTCCACTTCCTCGAACTTGAAGTTTTTCGTGTTTTCCGTGATGTCTGCTTGCGTTGCATTGAAACCGACGCCTTCTTTCAGCTTGATCAGGCCGTTCTGCTCCATCATCACCAGCGAGCGTCCAATGTTGGACGGATCGTTTGCAATCGCTACCGTTGCACCTTCAGGCAATTCTTCAATGGATTTATACTTCTTGGAATATGCTCCGTAGATGGCATTGTAGATCGGTTGAACAGCCACCAAGTTAGCGTTATTTGCTTCATTGTACTGATTCATGTAAGGTACGTGCTGGAAGAAGTTTGCGTCTACTTCTTTGTTCGCCAGTGCAGTATTCGGTTGAACGTTATCGGAAAGTACAACAACTTCCAGATTAACGCCATCTTCTTTGAGCAATGGCTTCACAATATCCAGCACATCCGTCATTGGCGGAATCAAAGTAGCTACTTTCAACGTCACTTCTTGTCCGGCTTGAGTGCCTTCCTTATTTCCTTCCGCCGCAGGTGTTTCTTCTTTTTTGCCGCATCCGGCTGCTACCAGCGTCACTGCCAGCAGCATGAGCATTAGTTTTGCTTTCATCTGATATAAACCCCTTCATCATGTAATCTGTATTGTTCATGCTGTAATTCAATCTTTCTGCAATGCTTGTCCTTCTTCAGGATCTGCGATCGAGCCAGCGGGACAGTCTGCTGCCAGTAAATTGGATCATCTGTACCAGGATAATCATAATGATAATCGTAAATACCATAATCTCCGTCTCGAATCGCTGATAACCGTAACGAATCGCAAAATCACCAACACCGCCACCACCGACAATACCCATGACCGTAGAGTAAGAGATAAAGCTAATGGTTGCCGTAGTTAAGCCGAGTACAAGACTTGAGCGAGCCTCCACATACAGGAATTTCACCACAAGCTGTATGGTCGATGCACCCATAGAAGAAGCAGCTTCAACCACCCCTTTCGGGACATCAAGCAATGCCTGTTCTACCAGTCTGGCGTAATAAGCAATGGCGATGACCGAGAGCGGCACGGTTGCCGCGAGCGTCCCGATGGATGTTCCAACAATCAGACGTGTGAACGGAATCATAAATACGACTAGCAACAGAAACGGGAAGGAACGAATGATGTTGACCAGACTTCCCAGAATCGTGAAGAGAGGTCTATTCTGATAACGTTGCCCTTTTCTGAACAGATACAGCAGTGTACCCAGAGGCAACCCGATTAACACGGCTGCCGTGATGGAGATCCCCACCATTACAAACGTCTCTCCGATGGCCTGCCAAATTTCATGCTGATACTTCACAACGGACTCAGGTATCATCGTTATGGTCCTCCTGACCGCCATGAAGAGGGGTCTTTCGTCCGCTCATGGATACATCTTCGCCCATCAACAAGGATGTTAGAAGATCAGGCTTCGGTGCCGGTATGCTGCGTACTTCCGCTTCCGACAGCGTTTTGATGATCCGTCCCTCTTTCATCACCGATATCCGGTTGCAGAGCTTTCGGGCAACCTCCATCTCATGTGTAACGAGTACAATAGTTACCCCCAGCGTTTCATTGACATGACGCAACACATCCAGAATTCCACTCGTGGTCTGTGGATCAAGCGAAGATGTTGGTTCATCACAGAGCAGCACATCCGGGCGGCTGGCTAGTGCTCTGGCAATGGCCACACGCTGCTTTTGCCCTCCACTTAACTGTGCAGGATACTGGTTGGCCTTATCTTCAAGTCCGACAAATCTCAACACTTCAAGTCCCCGTGCAACCCGCTCGGTACGGGAAACGCCAGCGAGTTCCAGAGGCATGTAGACATTGCCACTTACGGTCCGATTGCTGACCAGATTGAAATGCTGAAAAATCATGCCAATGGACCTCCGTGCCTGACGCAAACTATTCTCACTCATCCGGGTCAGATACTGCCCATTCACAATGACTTCACCGTCATCCGGCTTCTCCAATCCATTGAGCATGCGCAGAAGCGTGGACTTCCCTGCACCGCTGGAGCCGATAATGCCGTGGATCTCTCCAGGGCCTACTTCTAGGGAAACCGAGCTTAACGCTTCGAATCCCTGATCTTCACGGGACCCACGCTCGTTATAACGCTTGCTTACCCCGTATAATGAAATCATGGGAGATTCCTCCTGCGATTAATCGTACATGGTCCTTCAAGAACACATGAAGAAAGCCCGCACAGCCGATAACCGGAGCGCGAGCAATCCTGTTTATTTATAATAAATCATCATCCCACATGAAACAAGCTTTAACGTGAGATATCTGTGTGCAAATCATTTGCATCATATATACTAAACCGTCCGTTGGACGACCCAATATAGACTTCATTTCCAAATCGATTCATGGTTCCATTCTTCGCATCCCGATCCCGGTGCTCCGGTGTGCCCATCACAACATCATGCACACGGCCAATCAAGGTACCGTTATTTTTATCCATAACCAGTAGATCCTCTCCCATCGGCAGCAAAAGCTGATCTTCAATCACCACGTAACTCCCCTGATTGGTAGGGTATCGAAGTGACGAAATCGTGTTTTGTGTATTCCAACGTGTCTCTCCTGTATCATATGCAAGGGCTGCCGGATAACCGTTTTTGACTACATATAATTGATCGTCCTCCACAAATCCTCGTTCGATCTTGCCCTTTTGCGTCCAACGTTTTGTGCCGCTCTTGGCATCGTACAGGGTGGTTGTGAAATCTGCGTACTCACCGTATATATCCCCTTTCTTGTTTTCACGAATTAGCAGCTTGCCGTCGCTCAGCACCTCAAATTGCTGTCCATTCCGAGCAGGGAATTGTGCAAGCTTCTTGCCAGTATTCAGATCAAGCAACGCCCACTGATCTCTCAACAACATCCAGCGTTCTGGCTGAGTTGACGCAAAGGGATCAAGACGGTATATCCCATCAAAGTATGGATTGTTCTCAGGATGATCCACAGTCGGTTTACCAACCTTGATGCTCCATACGGTTCGGCCAGACTGAGGATCCGCTGCGACCAGTTGGTTTTTCTCCGAATACATCACATAAGGGTCATCTGAACCTTTGTTTAACAGTTGATATCCTGTACTAAGTTTTCTTGTCCATAATGTTTTTCCATTTGCACTGTCCAACACCGTTAACCAGCTATTACTTGAGCCTTCGACAACTGGACTACTTACAACAACTACATTCTTTGCGGCAGTGATGCCGTTCAATCTGAATTTTTGCTTGGGAGTATACTCCCATACGACATCACCGCTCTTCAATTGGAGGTGGCGTATGCGATCTACGTATTCTTTTTTGTCAGGGTCATAATCGGTGTAGAGGGTAACATATTGGCGTCCCGCATCCACCTCTGCCTGCTGTCTTCCAAACCCACCATTGATCCCCCATAATTTCTTACCGGAATGTCGGTCAAGAGCATATATGGAACCTTCGTAGTAGCCCCCGCTAAATCCACCGTCATCCCCTTTCATCAGGAGCACATCATCTGTAGCTGCTTCTAAAAAGGTGTAGTTAATATCCCCCTGATTGGTCCATACCGAGTTCCAGGGTAAGGTGGCAGGCAGCATTGTGCCATAGATTTTAGTCGTGAACGGATAGTCATCTGAACCACCAAATTCCCAATTAGACACTACACCGTTTCGATTATCCTGGGATATATTCCAGCGCGCTCGGACCAGCCTGCCGTTCTCGTTAAATGTCACGAGAAAATGAGCATCTGCTCGTTCGTACCGCCAGGTCTTTCCTATGTTCATGGCATAACCCGTATCGTTTAAATTGCCGGAATGCTCTTGCCAATCGGGTTCGCCAAGCCACTGCGCCACCTGTTTCGAGGTCGTTTTTGAATTCAGCACAATATCTGTCAAATGACGTATAGTGGACGTCGGCATCCCCAATGGTTTACTGAACCAGCCATCCGCTACCTTGGTATGCTGTGCTACATCCTGTGCCTTAACCCAAAGCAATGCAGGACGATAGGTGGACGATTCCTTACTCCAGACGCGCGGGGCAATCGACACGCCGTACCAATCCTTCGTCGCTGCAACAATCAACGCCTGATCTTTCAGAAATGCCCCTGAAGACCAGGTTGCCTGACTTCCGGGAAACAGGTACAGCTTGCTGCCCGATCGCATTGTAAACGTTTGTGGAATTGTTTTCGTCAAGCTGCGGCTTTCTTTGGAGGTATACCAACCAGGTATCCAGAATTCAGTGTAATCGCTGCCTTTTAGTTTGATCCATTCCCCGCGAACAGCGTCTATTTGCAGGCTTCCTTGGGCGGAGCTATACCCGTTTATGTCCATCAGATCAGGGGAAACACTGCTCTCGACCACACCACTGTAAATAGGTACACCTTCAGCTACCGTCACCTTATCCCCCTTTTTATAATTAAGCTTCACCGATTGCATTTGCATAACTGAAATGGAACCTTGTCCTTCAACCGCCCTGGCATGGTTATTCAGCAACAGTCCCCCCGTGACCAGCACAGCTACGATACCAGCAATTATATTCCATGGGTAGCCCGTCCCTTTCCTTTTACGCCCGGTCTTCACGTCAGTCCACTCCAATCATTTGAAGTTATTTCCATTAAGGACGTTTTGAACAATGAAAAGTTACTGTTACTCCCAAATATATTTACAAGGTACGAAATAATTACAGGTCTCACCTTATCTTACATCCACAAGCGTTGAATGATATGGGATTGTGGTTCCCAATATATAAGCAGCGGTTAACATGATGATAAAATACCCCACAAACCATACATCCGCTCGGGAATATCCGATCTGAACGTAATAGGTACGGCTCCCGCCTTCCTTGAATCCTTTCGCTTCCATCGCCACCGCCATACGCTGTGCACGGCGAATACTCTGTGCAAGTAGTGGAATAGCATATCGTTTCAGTGTGCCGTATACATTCCAGCGGGAGCCGTGCTGCCTCGTTCCCCGAATGCGGATGGCATACCGCAGCGTCTGGAATTCATCCAGCAAAATCGGAATCATACGCATCGCCGCCAGGAAACTATAAGCATACTTAGGTGGGAGCCTCCACTGCTGCATGAGGGAATAAAAGAGACGAACAGGCTTGGTCGTCAGGCCGAACAACAATCCAGCTGCCGCCATACTTAGGGAACGAAAGCCCAGGTGCAGCCCGCGATAGAAGCTCTCTTCGGTAATATGAATCAATCCCCACTGAAACCAGGTGGTCTCGCCTTTACCAAACATGATCATCCCTGTGGAAGTTGATATAAATACCAGAATGAACGGAGACGCATACAGCAATAATCTGGGCCATGGGTGACCCGTCCAACCAAGCAGTAAAAGCATGACAACTGCCACATTCGCCATTACATTCAGGTTGTGAACAAGGATGACGAAGACAAACAGCAGTGTCAGGAAAATCATTTTCAACCCCGGATTCACCGCGTGAAGCCAGGTCTCACGATGAGGAAACGAGAGCTGCATCCGTTAACCTCCCCTCATCCACCGTCCAGATCCTGTTGCAATAACGTTTCACGATTTCATGATCATGCGTAACCATCACGATGGCTGTCCCTTCACGCCGCAACCGCTCCAGCTGGGATAACATGGAAAAGGTATTCCGCGCATCCTGTCCAAAGGTAGGTTCATCCAATAACAAAATACGCTGTTCCCGTACCAGAGCTGATGCTACACTCAGCCGTCGTTTCTGTCCCATCGACAATTGATATGGGTGCCTACCGGACAGCTCATTCAGTCCGAATTGCTCCAACATATGATCGGTTCGGATACCTCTTTCTTCGGCAGTTAGCTTTCCGCTCAGCAAGGAAAATCCCACTTCATCACGGACTGAATTTGTCACGAATTGAAATTCAGGATTCTGGAATACAAAGGCAATGCGATCTGCAAGCTGCTCGGTTTTTCCAGCCGATTGTCCTTCCACAACATATTGACCTGTCGTTTTTAGAATATTCATCATGGACAGCAATAATGAACTTTTACCTGCCCCGTTAGCCCCGACAATCCCCACCCAATCTCCGTTCCATACCTTGGCCTGCTCCACCTGAATGAATGGCGTTTTTCCGCGCCATCCGGTGAATTGCTGCATTTCCAGGGCTGGTTGGATCAGTGCAGAGGTTTCCCCCTCCTTATAATCTATACTTTCAGTTTCTGTTGCACCGTAACGACTATCCTCTCCTGAGACCCATGCCTGTGCCTTCGATTGGCCTCGTTCTTCCCAGACCCCTGGATACCAGATCCCGTATTCCCTGAGCATATTCCGCTCATCTGTAAACACCTGATTCGCCGGGCCATCTGCCACAATCTTTCCTTCAGGCGACAATACGATGATTCGGTCTACCCACTCGACGATTTCATTAATTTTATGTTCTACGATAATGAGTGTTTTGTCCTGTGCAATCTGTTTCACCGTTTCCCACACCTGAGAGGTTCCTTCATCATCCAGCAGTGCCGTTGGTTCATCCAAAAAGAGTACGTCTGGCTCCATGGCCAGAATCGAAGCCATCGCAAGACGCTGCTTCATACCCTGAGACATCGATTGAATGAGTGTTCGATTATGTTCAAAGCATAACCCAACCTGTTCCAGGTATTGATGGATAAGGGTAGGCATCTGCTCGCGTGGAATATTCCGGTTCTCCAATACAAAAGCAATCTCTTCATCCGTATATGACATACAGAACTGGGTATCCGGATCTTGAAAAACAATGCCGGGCTGCTCAGGCACCCGAATGTCATCACATTTCATCGGAATCTCCACAGATCGCGGAATCAGACCGCTCAGAATTTGCAGCAAGGTTGATTTGCCAGATCCGCTTGGACCAAGCAACAATACTTTCTCCCCTTGACGCACAGAGAGAGACAAGCCTTGAAACACCAAGGCCTTCTCTCCCGGGAACTTGCATCTTAGATTCGTAACACCTACCGCTTGCACATTCTCCACTTCATTCATCTAGTCCAGCGCCTCGTAATCCTGCTTCGACACCGGTCTAAGGGATCGTGTTACACCTGTAAGCTCCAGCGCTTTGGCAAGGTAATAGGCGAATACACCTGCAATCAGAATACTGCCAATGAAGCGGAACCCGATAAACAGTGTATAGTTCCAAGCCGAGAGGGAATCAATGTACCCGTACTGATAATCCAGTACAAGTGAAGCTGCCGCTGCACCAATAGCCGCAAGGCAGGTGACGAACAGATTGCTTTTCCGATACAGAAATGCGGCGAAGAAGATCTCTGCACCCAGCCCTTGCAACAGTCCATACACCAGTGTCGACATGCCCCACTCACTTCCGAGAAAAGCACTCACCGTGGATGCCGCTACTTCAGCCAGAATGGCTACACCCGGCTTACGAATGATTACAAAGGCAAAGGTTCCCGCCATAAACCACATGCCATAAATCATCTGCTCCGCATGAACGCCGAATGGCTTCATCAGATCATATGTAGGTCCCCATATTTTGTAGATCACCCCGAAGACCACCGCAATCACAATCGTTACCAAAATATCGGTTAACTTCAATCTGTTGCTGCCTACTGCTGTTGACATGTTCTCTACTTCCTTCCTCTGTTTCCCTGGATTTATAAAATAAACAATAAAACAAACAAAAAAGCCTCCCCGGTTTCCAGGCAGGCCATACGCACAGTTTACAATCTCACGATGCTGCGCATTAGGCAGATATAGAGAAAGAAGAAAACAAACGACACCATTCCCGTCACATCAGAAAAATCCTGCTGCACCCAAGAAACGCTGACATTTATGTTCTATCCCTATCGCTTACCATTGCACATCGCAAATTCATGTTCTCTACGCTGGCATTACCCAGATCAGATTTACGGTCAGCGGCACAAGGCCGCTCTCTCAGCCCAACTTCATTGAGCTCCCGGTTCACTTATTTCATTGCTTCTACTGTACAACACATGGGTATTTGTGACAATCCCGGAAAAATCATTACGCTGTATTTTGGGTAAATCAGAGAAGACATTCTGTGGTGTACTTTACAATACTATGCAACATTTGGATCAAGTAGTCCGTTTGGTATACAAGAAGGGAGATTGATAATGATGAAACAAACCAATACTGCCTGGCAGCAAAAAAAGTGGAAAATGATCCTTGCCGCTTCGATTCTCACCGCGGGTACGGCACCCGCACTGCTGTCATCCACTGTCGCGGAAGCAGCAACAACACACAAACCGACAGCGTATATTAACAATGTACAAGCTCAATATGATGTGGTTATAAAGCAGGGTATAACGTACGTAGCATTGACTGAACTTCAATTCCTCGGGGACTATACGTTTGGCTACAATAACAAAACAAAACAGATTAGCATCAGCACAGACAGCGACAAATATGTTCTTATACCCAACAGCAAAACAATGAAGAAAAACGGTCAGAATGCGACGTTGTCGTCCGCTCCCATTCTGGTGAATGGCAAAGCCATGCTTCCGCTCCGTGCCATTGGCGAAGCCTTTGGCGCACAGGTTCGCTGGAACCAGACGGCCAAGGAGGCCTACATCTACACCACGGATGCTGCGGTGGTCAAAGACTACAGCAGTGCTGATCTGACTGTGGCGCGTGAAGCTGCGCTGCATTTGCCACACTTCTCTGAACTGGGACAAGCACGCCTGGAGATTCGCAACCCTCTGGGTCCAGTGGATTCATCCATTCAATACATTTTTGAACAAGGCAAAAAGGAAAGTTTCTTCATTGTTGAAGATAACGATCTGATCAGCTATTACACGATTAAAAATGAAAACGCCCTGCTGAAATGGCAGGCCAATATCGGTAAAGATGCCGGAACTATCGGTGACCTGTTTTTTATCAAAACCAAACCCGTTGCTGAAGCAGGGACTCGCCCTTCCGTCAAGGGTCAAACCCTCGTATCATTTAAGTATTCTCGTATGCTTGAAGAGACTTCCTACGAGATCATGAACAAGTCCGGCTCCATCCATGCGGGCTCCATTGCCCCTGAGAAAGGTAAAGTGATCGTTGAAGTTCCGGAAGAAAAGTAAATTGGAATGCCCGCCCAGGCTTTAGAGACCTTTGTATCGGCGCAGGTGGGCAAATGATGCTTCTTCTGAATGCAACACCAAAAGGGATGTCCCCTACGTGATGAATAAACATAACGGGGGACATCCCTTTTTAGCATTATTCTTTATTTATTCGCTCACGGATATCATTGTCTTAATATTGCGTATTTCCGGACTGACTGGTTTTTCCCGAAGCAAATCCCTTAAATAAGGTCGGGACTTTAGAATAACGGGTATTTGTAATTTTCCCTTGCGATGTACTGCTGTCCGTACGCATGATCGAATCTTTGACGTTGGAAATATTTGAGTTGTCCAGCGTCATGTTCACCGTGAAGGTGGTTCCACCATTTTGACGCACCAGCTTGCCAATATCGTCTGCACGGAAATTTTTAATGTTAATCGTTCCGGCTGCATTAATTTGAAATACTTTATCGTAGGCTTTGTAAGCTGCCCCGCCAGTAATGTTGACTGTTCCGGCTGATTTCAGAGTCAGAGCGTCCTCGCCTACATCCTCCCACACCACATTTGAAATTGTACAGTTACCGTAACAATGAACACCGTCAGCTGCGGGTGAACCGATATTTACATTTTTGAGCGTGGCGCCTGCCTCCAGTCGAAATACCGGCTTCTGATTTTCCGCTTGAGATCCATCTCCCAGTGTGGAGGGGTTAGCTACATAGGTTTGGCCTTTGCCGTCAAACGTTTCACCCTTGGGTACAATAATCGTTGAGTTTACCACAGTAGGTGCGGCAAAAGCTGGAATTGCACTGAATAATGAAGCGACCAAACCCGCGGACAGTAACAACGTCAACATTTTTTTCATCACTTAAATCCTCCCTTATTCTGATGAATTGGCGTACAAGCATAAGCTTGTCCTCAAGGAACCGATCAGAGGTGCACCTCTGGCTTGGAACCTACCCTGATCCTACCAAAAAAGGAATGTTACGATAATAATCATTAGCTTAGATATAGAAACGACAGCATTATACCTGTGTTCTCGGCATTTTTTGCATCGTACTCCATTGTGTAATGTGCCGATCTCAACTTCGGGTATGCTTCTTTTACAACTTATAATCTATGACTATATGCTCCTTTATCGTTCTAAAAAAAAAACGAAAGACCACTTCATCTGTTTTCAGACAACGTGATCTCTATTATTTTGAATCTCATTTTATTTATTAAATTACGCTTTAGGCTCCGAACCGCTGACGATATCCGCACTTCCGACATAATTCCTCCACGGCTTCCCGTTTGGAGAAACCATAGAACAGATTATTGGCTCGTTCACCATCCACAATCTCCGAGAACGATTTTTCGTGAACGTTGCCCAAGTTAATTACACCTTCACCATCTAGACAGCATGGAACCACAGTTCCATCGACAAGCACGGCTGCCTGACTGCGAAGCGCATGACAGAAGCCTTTACCATCATCTTCGGGTGCATCCAGACTCGGCCACTGGAATTCATGATCCTGATTCAGATATACATTCGGGGCAATTTTGACACCGCTCCCCGGCACAACTTTCTCCTCAATACGGAAATCCAGATTGAACTCCCGTTCAAGAACCTCCAGCGTCTCCCGGTTTCGGTTCATCTGCGCATTCGTGAAGTTATCCTGTGTCAGATTCCAGAGTCGGAATGAAATAATGACATTATGCTTCACTGCTTCCCGGACAAAAGACAACACATTACCCAGATAGCCCTCACGGTCTGTGGATCCCTCGTGACCATCAAAGCTGTGCAGGGAGAAGTTCATCTGACGCAGCGCGGGTTTGCCAAGCAGTTTGTGCTGGGTTTTGGGCAGCAGCGTACCGTTTGTCGTAATGTTGACCTTGAATCCCTTTTCATGCGCTGAATCCAATAACAGATCAATTTTGGGATGAAGCAGCGGCTCACCTTTGACATGTAAATAAATATGTTTGGTGTGGGGTTTGATCTGATCCAATATATTGTTGAAGACTTCAGGGTCAATGAAATTTTTGGCACGTTTGGTCTGCGGACAGAAGCTGCATGCCAGATTACATATACTTGTGATCTCAATATATACTTTCTTGAACGTTTTCAACTCGGGGTCCCCATTCTGCTTAGAGGGAGAACAGTCCCACCCTCATTTGTGATCCGGCTCATATGTGCCACCACTATTATATCGGGTTCAGGTGCCAAGGTAAATCCGAGAACCGGTTTATCCCGTTAGGTCCATTTTATTTGGCTAATGCCAGATTAACAGATTCAATGGCATGTATCCGTGTTGTATCAAATAAGGGCACTTCTGAATCCTCCGGTTTTACTAATAAACCAATTTCGGTGCAACCTAATATTATCCCCTCGACTCCATCATCAACTAATCTGTTAATAACCTCTTTATAATAATCCCTTGATTCTTGTTTAATTTCACCTAAGCATAATTCGTCATATATTATTTCATTGATCACTTTTCGATCCTCTTCATTCGGTATCAAAACCTTAATGCCGTTATGCTCAATACGTGTTTTATAAAAATCTTGTTCCATCGTATATTTGGTGCCAAGTAAACCAACTGTACTTATTTTGGACTTTTGAATCTGGTTGGCTGTTGAATCAGCAATGTGTACAACGGGTAAGCTAACTTTTTCTTCAATATGATTAATCACTTTATGCATCGTATTTGTACAAATTACAATCATTTCAGCTCCTGCCTTTTCCAAAGACTGAGCAGCATTGCCTAATAATTTTCCAGCGCTTTCCCATTCTCCCTCAGCTTGATAGCGCTCGATTTCTTCGAAATCCACGCTATATAAAATGCACTTGGCTGAATGCAATCCTCCCAATTTAGTTTTCACTTCTTCGTTAATAATTCGATAATATTCTAACGATGACTCCCAGCTCATTCCACCAATAAGCCCAATAGTTTTCATAAGCACTCCCCTCTCCCTAGGTCATATCCCGAAAGCAACCTATAGAAATTTAATAGACATTGTACCGTATTCTTACATCTTAAATAAACCTGCCTCCGTAAGCAAAGTAAAGAGTCGATTGCCCCCCGTTCTACAGTCACCTATAGATTCTTTCAATCGAAGTATAGGATGTATTGATTGTCTGGGTTATTGTGGTTGCTGCAACGCGATGCTAGAATTTAAACAATTTAAAACCAAGTTAAAACGTAAGAATAATAAGTTATAAGGAGAGTGTATTCATGATTACTGTTAAGGCACCCGCAGTATATGTACACGAGGCTAACATTCTTGAGCAAAGTGGTTCGCGGATTGCACAGCTTGGGCAGCATGTTCTCATCATCGCCGGTGAGTCTGCATTAGAAGCCGTGAAGCCTTACCTTCTTCCTTCACTGGAGGAGCATAATATCAAATTCCATGTGCAGTTGTTTCATGGTGAGGTTACAACAGGCCAGATTGATACTTTTACGCAGCAAGCTTTCGATCTGGATGTTGATCTAATTATCGGTGTCGGTGGTGGTAAAGTGCTCGATCTATCCAAAGCGGTGGCCGAGCAAGCCCAATTGCCCATTGTAACAGTCCCAACGATTGCCGCAACCTGTGCCGCCTGGTCCGCCTTAACCGTGCTCTATGATGAACAGGGACAATCTGCAGGCTATCGTCCCCTGCGGCGTTCGCCTAATCTCGTTCTGGCTGATTCTCATATTCTGGCGAGTGCACCAAGACGGTATTTGGCCGCTGGGATCGGTGACACACTCGTAAAATGGCATGAGTTCGCCGTTAATCTAAGTGGCAACGCCACCAGTCTCACTCTTCGAAACAGTGTCAGCACTGCCAAGCTTGCACTTGATATTCTTGAAGCGCACGCCATCGAAGTCTATGAATCTACCGATACAACCGGTAGTACACCCCAATTCCGTGATGTTGCCGATGCCATTATTGTGCTCGCCGGCCTTGTAGGCAGCATTAGTGATGGATCACTTCATGCCGCGATTGCTCACGGGCTGCATGACAGCCTCACCAAATTACCCGAAACACACGCTTCGCTACATGGAGAAAAGGTAGCCTTTGGACTTTTCACCCAGTGGATTCTTGAAGGCAAAGCAGGGGATGAGCTTCATGAGCTGACCACGCTGTTACATAAGCTGAATCTGCCTATCACTCTTGCTGAGCTTGGCATACAACAACAGCCTCAGGAAGCTGCTGCGCGCATTGCAGCAGGACTACAGCTGCGGGAAGGCAGTGCGGCACATCTCTCCTTCGGAGTTAGCACAGCGCAGGTAACTGAAGCCATTCTTCAGGCAGACCGTATCGGCCAGGCATTTATTGAATCCAGTAATTCTATTGAGTCCAATGGATCTATCACTAAATTCACTGAGTCCGTTGAGTCCAATGAGAACAACTCATACACCAAGGAGGTTTCCTCCCTATGATCCGTCCAAACCGCCAGCACACTCTTGCCTTAACTGCATTTCTGAGCGCGGTTCTGTTGTTGCTAATTTCCGGCTGCTCTGCCGGAACTGACAATCAGGCCGCGGGTACAGGTACAACACCGACAGCGGCATCAGCTGCTTCGAATAAAGACGTTACCATTCGGGTTGGTCAGACCGGATGGGGCAATCTCGAATTGGGACTGAAAGCCGCCGGACTCGATGACACCCCCTATAAAGTCACTTATAACGTATTTCAGGGAGGTAACCTGATCCTTGAAGCGATGGCTGCAAACCAACTGGACTTTGGTGTAACCAGTGAAATTCCGCCCATTTTTGCATCTCAGGCTGCCAATGGTGGAAGCTTCAAAATTATTGCGGTACAACAAGGCAGCACCTTGAATCAAGAGGTCGTTGTCCCCAAAGGTTCTTCGATCAAATCGGTTGCTGACCTGAAAGGCAAGAAAGTGGCTTTCGTAAAAAATACAACGGCCCACTATTTCCTGCTCAAAATGCTGGAGGAAGCCGGATTAACCTGGAGTGACATCAGTCCGGTCGAACTTACAACAGCGGACGGACTCAGTGCCCTAATTAGCGGGAAAGTGGATGCTCTCGCCAGTTACGGCAATGCCATCATCTCCGCACATCAGAATGAAGCAACAACGCTCGCCAGCGCCAAAGATATCCTGTCAGGCAGCTTCCTTGTGGCCGCCTCCGATCAGGCTATTGCGAATGAGGAACAGAAAAAGGCCCTTGCCGATTATCTGGAGCGAATCAACAAATTCAATGATTGGGCTCGTGCCAATAAGGATGCGTGGGCTCAAATTACAGCAGACAACACCCACCAGCCCGTGGAGCAAGCCCTTAAAACCTACACGGATGGAGAGGCACAACGGCCATCGCGGATTGTTGCCATTTCTGACGAAGCCATCAAGTCCGAACAGGACGTAGCAGATACGTTTCAACAAGCAGGAATTTTTGACCAGGCAGTTGATGTGAGCACATTCTGGAGTGATGCTCTTCAAGATCAACTTCCAGCTCCAGGTAGCCAATAATGAACGAAGCAAGGAGGTAGGCATAACGTGCGGTCCAACACCTTTAACCGGGCATGGTTTAACCGATTTATTCCTTTTGTTGTACCACTACTCATTCTGGCTCTGTGGCAATGGCTGACTGCATCCGGAGTTGTTGCAGCCAATATTTTGCCCCGTCCCGCTCAGGTACTGGAGGCCTTCATTCGTCTGCTTCGTAACGGTGAACTACTGAACAATATCAGTATCAACGCCAAGCGAGCTTTGGGAGGATTCCTCATTGGTGGGGGTCTCGGTTTCCTTCTGGGTGTGCTGAACGGCATCTCCTCCCTTGCGGAAAAGATCGCTGACTCCTCGGTGCAGATGATCCGCAACATTCCGCATCTGTCCTTGATCCCCCTCGTTATTGTGTGGTTCGGGATCGGTGAAGAAGCCAAATTATTTCTCGTTTCCCTGGGTGTATTCTTTCCGGTATATCTGAATACGTTCCACGGTATTCGATCGGTTGATCCCGGTCTGATTGAAATGGGCAAAGTATATGGACTCAGCCGCTGGTCCCTTTATAAGGACATTATCCTGCCTGGTGCACTGCCTTCCATTCTGGTGGGCATTCGATATGCACTTGGCATTATGTGGCTGACCCTCATCGTAGCCGAGACGGTTGCGGCGGATGCGGGGATTGGATACATGGCAATGAACGCGCGGGAATTCATGCAGATGGACGTCATCGTCTTAAGCATTCTGCTATATGCTCTACTGGGCAAGTTGTCCGATACCATCGCCAAATGGCTGGAACGGCGCTGGCTGCGCTGGAACCCGGCCCTATCCCGCAAGTAAAGCCAAAGGAGCGTGATTCATCTATGAGCACAAGTCAGATCAGTCCTTTTCTTCAAGTAGATGGGGTTCAGAAATCGTATGATCAGCGGACGATTCTGTCCGACATCAACGTCAATGTAAGACAAGGGGAATTTGTAGCCATCGTTGGACGAAGCGGCTGTGGCAAAAGTACGTTGCTGCGTCTGATCGCCGGGCTGGAGGCCCCCTCTTCCGGGAGCGTTACGCTGGGCAACAGAAAGCTTGGCAGTACGGCACCCGAGACACGGTTTCTGTTTCAGGAAGCCCGGCTGCTGCCTTGGAAATCCGTGCTCGACAATGTACGGCTGGGCATCCCCGACAAGAACAAGGAAGATGCACGACAGTCGCTTCGCAATGTGGGACTCGGAGAGCGTGAAGGTGACTGGCCGGGGGTATTATCTGGCGGACAAAAACAACGTGTCGCCTTGGCACGGGCACTCGCTAGTCATCCGCGCCTACTGCTGCTGGATGAACCGCTGGGTGCATTGGATGCATTAACCCGAATTGAGATGCAGCAATTAATCGAACGCTTGTGGGTAGAAGAAGATCTGACCGTCATTCTGGTCACGCATGATGTCAGCGAGGCGGTTGCGCTGGCAGACAGGGTGCTGCTAATCGAAGATGGTCATATAACGATGGATACCCGTATTACGCTGGAGCGGCCACGCGTTCGGGACAGCGGGTTTGCTCATTTTGAAAACCTGATTCTGAATCGCTTGTTGACTCCTCCACAAGAGACACCACAGCAGATTGCCCAGAAACAGATATCATTCTCGATCTAATTCCACTGGAAAGAAGGCATGATTATGCAATCCCTTTCACCCGTTCCCTCTCCTCCTGTTAAAGACCTGTTAAATCAAATTCCGGCTTATACGCCTGCTAAATCCATGGAACAGATCCGGCGGGAGTTGGGACTGGAAAGTGTGGATCGACTCGCAGCAAACGAGAATCCGTTTGGTTCCTCTCCGCTGGCAGCAGAAGCGGTCAGATCGCTGAGTTCCGATCTTTTGGCTCAATACCCCGACGGTTCCAGCCAACTGCTGCGTGACAAACTTGCGGAACGTCTGGGGGTTCGTACTTCCCAACTGGTATTTGGAAGTGGATCTTTCGAGCTCCTCACCCTTACCGCCCAAGCTTATCTTAATCCCGGGGAGGAATCACTCATTCCGGTGCCCTCCTTTAACTGGTATAAGGGCGCTACGCTGCTGGCAGGCGGGGTCATTCATGAAGTGCCTTTGGTCAACCATTCACTGGATCTGGAGCAATTCCGGCAGCGGATTAATACTTCTACCCGAATCATCTGGCTGTGCAATCCGAATAATCCGACCGGAACCATTTTCACGGCAAATGCCCTGCTTGATTTACTCGAACATGTTCCCTCCCATGTCGTGGTTGTCCTGGATGAAGCGTATTATGAATTCGCGGAAAGTGAAGATTACCCTGATACGGTTAAGCTGCTGGAGCAGTATAATAATCTGATTATTTTGCGGACCTTCTCCAAAATATATGGACTGGCCGGACTGCGTATTGGATATGGCATCGCGAATGAAAGCATCATTGAAGGCATTAACCGGGTCAAGCTGCCCATCAGTCTGACAGCCACATCCCAAGCCGCTGCTTCGGCCAGCCTGGATGATCATGAATTTGTTTCTCATTGTCTGCAATACAATCGTCAGGGACGGGAAACGTTAATGCAATCCTTTGATCAGTGGAAATTACCCTACATCCCTTCCGAAACCAATTTCATCATGGTGGATCTGTTGCAGGATAGCGGCCCGATTACCAAAGAATTGTTGAACAGAGGTATCTCTGTCCGCGGCGGTGCCGAATTCGGTATGCCTACCTGGCTTCGGATTACGATTGGCACACCTGAGCAGATTGTCCGGCTGATCAGTGAGCTTGATTCACTGTTACATTCAAACGATTAGAATAGGTTACTTTCCTAACTCTCATTACGCACACTTCTTTTAAGCCGCCCTCTTTACATTCTGCTTGCATGTGATATATGCTGAACACACAACTGCATATCTTAATCATTGCACTAGGGGAGCCTTGCGGCTGAGACGAATCGAACGATTCGGACCCTTTGAACCTGATCTGGATCATACCAGCGGAGGGAAGTGGAGCGCCTCTCAGTAAGCGGATTTTTTCATGTTGATGATGAAATTTAATGTGAATTGAACTTACAGACCCACTCATTTCTCCGGAAATGGGTGGGTCTTTTTCGCATTCTTCGGGCAGATCAGAAGGTGTAATTAAAGATCACGCAGTTTGAAGTTTGAATAATAAAGGGGAACGGATCGAGATGGATAACGACATAACCATTCATAACATGAGCTACGCCTTCCCGGGAAAAAGGGATTCCCCCGTGCTCTCCAATGTGTCGATGCGTGTAGCCAAAGGCGAATTCGTCTCGCTCATCGGTTCCAGCGGCTCCGGTAAAAGCACCCTCTTCAAGCTGCTGGCAGGCCTGCTTGAGCCAACCCACGGAACCATTAATATTCCTTGGGTTCAGGAAGGAAAGCGACTGGGGCAGGTGGCCTACATGCCGCAAAAGGACCTCCTGTTACCCTGGCGAACCGTCATGGAGAATTGCATGCTCCCCGCTGAACTTGCTCCAGGTCGGCAGGATAAGGTACGAATTCGAGCGGACATTCTGGCCGGTCTCGACCGATTTGGCTTATCTGGCCACGCGCATGCTTACCCGGACGAGCTGTCAGGTGGCATGCGCCAGCGTGTCGCGCTGCTTCGTACGTTGCTGACAGGTGGCCAGCTCATGCTGCTGGATGAACCATTCGGCGCACTCGATGCCCTGACCAAACGTGAGATGCATCGCTGGCTGCTGGAGCTCTGGGAAGGCTTGGGCAAAACCGTGTTGTTCATCACGCATGACATTGAAGAAGCCCTGCTGCTCAGTGATCGGATTATCCTGTTAACTCCGGTGGGCCATAGCCAACAGCTGCTGGATCTGACGGTACCTTTGCCGCGTCCAAGACATTCGGACATGATCTACGAACCCGCTCTCGTTCAGATGAGACGACGACTGGAGGAACAATTGCATGCGAGACGGTAACTTGAGAGATAGCACGAAGTATAGCGTGAGAGGTTGGCTTGCCCGTTATGGTCTATTTCTTTTGCTCATGATCCTGCTGCTTGCTCTCTGGGAGTGGATTGTGCGTATGGGATGGGTGCCTTCCTTCATCATTCCAGCCCCGACGGCGATTGTCCGTTCCCTGTATGAGCATCGCCACCTTCTGCTGGGTACACATCTGCCCGCTACCTTGATGGAGGTTGTCGTTGGTTTTGGCTTGTCCATTGGTGCCGGAATTGCACTTGCAACGGGAATGCATATGAATCAGTCGATTGAAAAAGCGTTATATCCCTTCATCGTGATCAGTCAGACGATCCCGCTGATTGCCTTGTCCCCCGTCTTCATCCTGTGGTTTGGCTACACGCTGTGGAGTAAAGTCGCGGTGGTATTCCTGATCGCATTTTTCCCAATTGTGGTGAGCACCTACGATGGCCTGCGCCAGGGTGATCCGGAGCAGCGTGAACTGCTACTGACGATGGGGGCCAGCAAGTGGGATATTTTCCGCAAACTCCAGATTCCACTTGCCCTTCCCTCCTTCTTTTCGGGAATGAAAATGTCTGTGGTTTATTGTGTGGTCGGTGCAACGATCGGGGAATGGCTCGGTGGAAGCAAGGGCCTTGGTTACTTCAGCCGCAGAATGTCGAGCAATATGAACACGGACGCCATGTTCGCCGCCATTGTGCTGTTATCCCTGCTCGGTATCGCCCTGTTTGTACTCCTTGCATGGATGGAGAGAAGATTCGGTACACCACGTCATGCAGGTAGAAGAAAAGCTGGATCATTTCCGGAGGCAGACCTGCCAAAACAGACGTAGTGTGCTTTGCCCAATCCCCTGCTATCGACTAAAAATTACAGCGCAGCGTTATCCCATCTCAGGAATGTAAAACTTATGAATGATAAACAGATAAAAGGAAATGAGGAATTTGAAGCTATGAAGAAAAAACATATCTACTCCCTGCTCCCCACTCTGCTCATGACCCTGTTGCTTACCATCAGCGGATGCGGAAATACGGGTATCAACACACCTGCCACAGATTCAACTTCCAATGCAAAAGATACAGAATCATCTGCGGCCGAGAGGTCATCGGCATCCAATGACAAGCTGTCCATCATGCTCGATTGGTATCCGAATGCAGTGCATTCCTTCATCTATGCTGCACAGGAAAAAGGTTACTTCGCGGATCAAGGTCTGGATGTTGATATTCAGATGCCTGCCGATACCAATGACTCACTCAAGCTTGTTGCTGCCGGGAAAATCGATCTGGCGCTGAGCTATCAGCCGCAAATCTTGCTCGCGCGTGGGGAAAACATTCCTGTACGTTCGATTGCAGCCGTCGTTCGGCATCCGCTCGTGCATCTGTTAACCGAAGCCAACGGTAAAGTGAAATCGCCAAAAGATCTTGAAGGGCTGACGGTCGGCTATTCCTCAATCCCCCTGTATGAAGCAATGGTGCGTACCATGATCAGCCAGGATGGCGGTAATCCCGACAAGATGAATCTGGTCGATGTAGGATTTGACCTGATCCCTTCCCTGGCTTCCGGGCAGGCAGATGCCATTATGGGTGGTTTTATTAACCATGAACAATTGATTCTGGAAAAGGAAGGTCATGCCATGAAATCGATCAATCCCGTCGATTACGGTGTACCTGATTATTATGAACTGGTCCTCACTGCAAGTGATGCGGGCATTGAAGCGAAAAAGGATCAGCTTACCCGCTTCATCAAAGCGTTACAGGATGGACAGAAATATGTAACAGAGCACCCCGAGGATGCGCTGAACATTCTGCTCGCACATGAGAACGAAACGTCTCCTCTTGACCCGGAGATCGAAACCAAAAGTCTGAATATTTTACTGCCGCTGATGAATGAAGAAGGTCAGCCGTTTGGCAGGCAGGACGCCCCTTCTTGGGAAAACGTACGGGCATGGTTGGTTCAAAGTGAACTGATTCCGGATTCCGTAAAGGCTGAGGATGCTTTTATCAATTTGCAGGGTGAGTAGGAAACTCGACTGCTGGGTGAAGATCAAGAGATTTTGAAAGTTGTATATTCATTTTCGGATGACGCCCACATGAGTAGCTGCAGAATTCAATCACTCTACGAATAGAATCTTTATCGAGGATAGGAATTTTAATTAAGCTTTCTATATGCACTTTGTAGCTATCCGTGAATAGCTTTTTTGTTCCCATCATTTAATAACCCCTATTAACAACATATATAAGGGCCATCCTGCCCTGCCACTTTTATTGATTAATTTACTTATTTATAAGGAGGAACTCATATGACTTACCTGGAACGTGTTCGTACACAAAATCCGCTTGTTCATAACATTACGAATATTGTCGTCGCTCCGTTTACAGCCAACGGTTTGCTCGCACTAGGTGCATCTCCCTTTATGGCCTATGCGCATGAAGAGGTCGCTGATGTTGCCAAGATGGCAGGAGCAGTTGTACTGAACATTGGCACTTTGGACGAAAAGGTAGTTGAGGCAATCCGCCTGGCTGGTCAATCCGCCAATTCAAATAACGTGCCTGTTGTGCTCGATCCGGTTGGAGCTGGCGCAACCGCCTATCGTACGGAAACCGTTCAGATGCTCGTTCGTGAGCTTCGCCTCACGGTGTTGCGGGGCAATGTGGCGGAAGTCGCCAATGTCATCGGTGAGCGTTGGAGCATCAAAGGTGTGGATGCAGGTCAAGGCGAGGGCGATCGAATTGGAATAGCGGAACGGGCAGCACAAAAACTCGGCTGTGTGGTCGTCATTACCGGACGCGAGGATGTCATTACGGATGGACAAACGACGTTCCTGACGAGTAATGGACATGCCTTGCTTACCCAAGTGACAGGTGCAGGCTGCTTGCTCAGCTCGGTAATTGGTGCTTTTGCAGCCATTGCGAAACCGGGAGACGACCTGCTGGAAAGTATTGTGGAAGCTCTAGCTTTCTATGGCGTTGCTGCAGAGATTGCGGCGGAACGTACCGCTGACCTGGGACCGGGCAGCTTCCAGATCGAATTGCTGAATCAACTGGCTCAAGTGACACCTGACGTTCTTGCGCAGCGGGCACAGGTTCGTCGGATTGATGGAGGTGCGCAATGAGTATCGCACAGGCTTTGACGATTGCTGGTTCCGATAATGGTGGTGGCGCCGGAATTCAAGCTGATCTGAAGACCTTTCAGGAGCTCGGTGTATACGGCATGACTGTGATTACGGCTATTGCTGCCCAAAATACAACAGGTGTGCAGGGCGTCTTCCCTATTTCATATGAAGGTATCGCTCAACAATTGGATTCGACCGGGGATGATTTTCAACCTTCAGCCGTGAAGACGGGCATGCTCTACAGTGCCGAAATTATTCGACTGGTCGCCGAGAAAAGGCAGCAATACGGCTGGTCCAATCTGGTCATCGATCCGGTTATGGTTGCCAAAGGCGGCGCCCCTCTGCTGCAACAGGAGGCCGTTCAGGCGCTAATTACAGAGCTGCTGCCTCATGCACTGATTACGACACCGAACATTCCGGAAGCCGAGCTTCTTACTGGAATGTCTATTATGAATTTGAGTCAGCGCGAAGAAGCCGCAAGACGAATCGTGCAAATGGGCTCCACGTATGCATTGGTGAAAGGTGGTCATGATGAGGGAAGTGGCATGATTGTCGATGTGCTTTATGATGGGCAGTCTTTTCACTATCTGGAGAACGTTCGGGTGGTGACAAGGCATACCCATGGAACGGGATGTACATATTCTGCAGCCATTACTGCCGAATTGGCGAAGGGCTCAACTGTATTGGCTGCCGTCACCACCGCGCGAGCATTCATTCAGGCAGCCATCGAAGATGAGCTGGGAATTGGGTCCGGACATGGGCCGACGAATCATTTTGCGTATCAGCGCAGACTGCGGGGTGAACAATAATGCGCCCTCTGGATGCAGAAGCGGTAAGACGTGCGATGCAGGTGTATTTGGTCATGGGCAGCGTGAATACGACGCGTGACCCGGTGGAAGTGCTGCGCCAAGCCATCGCTGGCGGCATTACGCTGTTCCAGTTCCGGGAAAAAGGAACTGGCGCTCTGGTTGGCGAAGCACGCATCACGCTTGCGATGCGGCTTCGCGAGGTGTGCAGCCAGCACGGGATACCGTTCATCGTGAACGATGATGTGGAGCTGGCTGTGGCGGTGGAGGCCGACGGTATGCATGTCGGCCAGGACGATGCGGACGCGGCGCTGGTACGCGCCCGCATCGGAGAAGGGCGGATGCTTGGCGTATCCGCCCACTCCGCGCTGGAAGCCCGCCGTGCAGTGCAGGCGGGCGCCGACTATCTTGGCGTCGGGCCCATGTACCCGACGCGGTCCAAAGCGGATGCCCACGCTGTGCTGGGCCCCGCCGGGGTTGCCGAACTGCGCGCCGCAGGCATCGCAGTTCCGGTGGTGGGTATCGGCGGCATTACGCCCGATACCACGGCCGCCGTGATGGCGGCAGGAGCCGACGGCGTAGCCGTCATCTCCGCCATCGCGGGCGCGGCCGATGTGCGCGCAGCGGCTGCGCAGTTCGCTGCGGCGGTGCGCGGGATGCAGGCGTAGCCATGCGCTCCCTGCACCGCCAGCCCGTGTGCTGCACCAAATAGAGTGCAGCACACTCATTCTCAAGATGCAGCTTCTACGCCTGCATCTTATTTTCACCTGTTGACTCTCACGTAACGTGACGCTGTACAATCGATGGTGTAAGGAGGTTTCCATCATGGCCATGAAAGTAAAAGAAGTGGCCGAACTTGTCGGGATTAGTGTGCGCACACTGCATCACTATGATGAGATCGGGTTGTTAACACCGGACGAAGTGACTTCTGCCGGATATCGACTGTATTCAGATGCCAATCTGGAAATGCTGCAGCAGATTTTATTTTTTAAAGAACTCGATTTCTCTCTGAAAGATATCAAGGAGATTATAAACAATCCATCTTTTGATCGAGAAGAAGCCCTGAATATGCACCGTCGTATTTTGCTGGAGAAACGCCAACGATTGGACCTAATGATCGCCACCATTGATAAATCGGTTCAACACGTGAGAGGAGAAATTAAGATGACAGCCAAAGAACAATTTGAAGGGTTTAATTTCAGTCATAATCCGTATGAACAGGAAGCGAGGGAACGTTGGGGAGACCAAGCGGTGGATCAGGCTAATCAAAAGTTACACAAGCAGTCTCCTGAGGAGCAAAAAGCTCTATCCGATCAAATGAATTCAATCTACACCCGTCTTGCAGCAATCCGTCACACGGATCCAAACTCTGCCGAAGCTCAAGCCGGAATCTCGGAATGGTACAGCTATCTGAACAACATGGGCAATTATCCTCCTGAAGTCTTCAGAGGGTTGGGCCAAATGTACGTGGACGACGAACGTTTTACACGTAATATTGATCAATTCGGCGAAGGCTTGGCTGTATTTATGAGGGATGCCATGGATGTGTTTGCTGGTCGAAACAGTTAATCAAGCGTTAAGCTTTAGTTACGATTTTGTATCAACCGGTGTCAACCAACATTAACTTTCTTAAACAATTGGGATATCACTCAAAGCTACCTATTACTATATGCATTTAAAAAGGGGGTGTCCATAAGTCATAAGCATGACGATGGGCTCTTTAAGAAATAGGAACATCCGCCCAATAACCGCATATTCTGGTTAAAACGTGTTTGGAAGGAGTACTCCCCATGTACTATGTTCCCTATTTCCGGAATGACAACATGCTGTTAGCGCAAATTTCCAAAGCTATTAATGGAGAATCCTCAGCAATTGCCTGTTACGCAAAACTGGCAGAATTGGCACCCTCAGAAGTGGAAAAAGCCCGTATTCTGGAGATACGTCTTGATGAACTAGAGCATCTTCAAAAATTCACCGCTATTTATGTTTCGTTAACAGGTACGCAACCTACGGTCCAAATCTCTCCGGATTGTCCATCAGAGTATTTTGCGGGAATAGATTATGCTTTTAATGATGAGCAAAATACGGTTGAGTTTTACTCACAAGTCGCAGATCAAGCAAATGACCCTTACATTAAGGAAACGTTTCGCCGTGCAGCAACGGATGAACAGAGACATGCCGTCTGGTTCCTGTATTACTTAACAAAGCATAAGTCAAAAACATCTTTTGAGAATTCTCCTATTACCAAATAACGAAAAAAATCCCCTCTAGCAGCTTTCGCTGGCATAGAGGGGAAAACGATATAACTCTTAATATCTCTTGTCAAAAGGCAGTTATTATATACACTTAAGCTCTCTAGGAAGGATTAATGACAGCAGCAATCTGCGCCAAAATGGCATCCACCGATGCTGGGTCATTCACATCATACTCATCAATGTTCAACCGCAGTACCGGACAGGCCGTAAACTGATTAATCCATACCGAATAGCGCTCATGCATATGCTCCCAGTAAGAACGGTCCGTCTGAATCTCCATCTCCCGTCCGCGTTCCGTAATCCGATTCAGAATGGATGGCAGGCTGCCTTCCAGATAAATCAGCACGTCCGGATGAGGGAAATACGGTGTCATCACCATTGCTTCAAACAAACTGCTGTACGTCTCAAAATCCGTAGCCGACATTGTACCCTGATCCGCATGCATTTGTGCAAAGATACCTGTATCCTCATAGATAGAACGATCCTGTACAAATCCGCCGCCCAGTTCAAAGATTTTCTTCTGCTCCTTGAAACGCTCTGCGAGGAAATAAATCTGCAAATGGAAGCTCCAACGTTCAAAATCATGATAGAACTTCTCCAGATAAGGATTATGATCGACTTGCTCAAGTGAAGTCTTGAAGCTCAAACGCTCTGCCAGTGCCGCTGTTAGCGTGGATTTGCCCACTCCAACGGTACCTGCTACCGTAATTAGCGCATTGGCCGGAATGCCATAGTTGTTCATGTGATATACTCCTTTACCTGATTAACAATCTGTTTGAAATGTTCGGGATGTTCTACAAAATCGAGAAGCTCCGCATTCACCTTAATAATTATCGGCGGATTCAGGCTGCTAGCCAGGTAGGCCATACCTGTTTTATAATCTGCAATTAACTGCTCCATATAAGCGGGGTCCATATCCTGCTCAAAAGAACGTCCGCGTTTGTTGATACGTTTCATCAATGTATCGAGTTCAGCCTCAATATAAAGCACCAGATTGGGTTTCGGCAAATCATCCGTTAAGAGATGATAGATTTGACGGTATTTGTCCCGTTTCGTTCCTTTTAAGGTACGTTCGGCAAAAATCATATTTTTATAGATATGATAGTCCGAAATGACGGGGGTATTCTTCTTAATATAGTGCACGCCTGTGTCTTCCAGTTGCTTAAACCGGTTACACAGAAAAAACATTTCAAGCTGGAAGCTCCACTCATCTATATCCTGATAGAAGGAAGCCAAAAAGGGATTCTCTTCTACAATCTCCTTGACCAGCGGAAGGTTCAATTCCTGAGAAAGCATCGTTGCTAACGTTGTTTTCCCCGCACCAATCGGACCCTCCACGGCAATAAACGGGGCTGATTTCATCGTAATTCAGTTCCTCCTCGTACTCATGCGTGTTTCCGTTTCTATATAGACCCCACCTATTGTATCACAGCTTGGATGATGGGAAGGCCAGTATTTTATGTATAAAATGAGTTTAATCTCTAAGATGAAGATATATAAAACAGCCTACAGTAGTTATAATCATTCCCATGATCATAATAACAGAAAAAGACACGATCGCAGATAAGCGATCGTGTCTTTTGATTGCTTGGCGGCGTCCTACTCTCCCAGGACCCTGCGGTCCAAGTACCATCGGCGCTAGAGGGCTTAACGGTCGTGTTCGGGATGGGTACGTGTGGAACCCCTCCGCCATCGCCACCAAACGCATAGCTTAGCTTACATCTCAGAGTGTATTCTCTGAAAACTAGATCCGAAACGAAATTTGCGAGTTATAACCTGCATATCTTGGATAAGCCCTCGACCGATTAGTACTGGTCAGCTCCATGCATTGCTGCACTTCCACCCCCAGCCTATCTACCTCGTCGTCTTCAAGGGGTCTTACATACTGGGAAATCTCATCTTGAGGGGGGCTTCACGCTTAGATGCTTTCAGCGCTTATCCCTTCCGTACATAGCTACCCAGCGGTGCTCCTGGCGGAACAACTGGTACACCAGCGGTACGTCCATCCCGGTCCTCTCGTACTAAGGACAGCTCCTCTCAAATTTCCTACGCCCACGACAGATAGGGACCGAACTGTCTCACGACGTTCTGAACCCAGCTCGCGTACCGCTTTAATGGGCGAACAGCCCAACCCTTGGGACCTACTTCAGCCCCAGGATGCGATGAGCCGACATCGAGGTGCCAAACCTCCCCGTCGATGTGGACTCTTGGGGGAGATAAGCCTGTTATCCCCAGGGTAGCTTTTATCCGTTGAGCGATGGCCCTTCCATGCGGTACCACCGGATCACTAAGCCCGACTTTCGTCCCTGCTCGACTTGTAGGTCTCGCAGTCAAGCTCCCTTATGCCTTTGCACTCTTCGAATGATTTCCAACCATTCTGAGGGAACCTTTGGGCGCCTCCGTTACTCTTTAGGAGGCGACCGCCCCAGTCAAACTGCCCACCTGACACTGTCCCCGCACCGGATTACGGTACCAGGTTAGAACCTAGATACGATCAGGGTGGTATCCCAACGGTGCCTCCACGCAAGCTGGCGCTCACGCTTCAAAGGCTCCCACCTATCCTGTACAGATCGTACCCAAATTCAATATCAAGCTGCAGTAAAGCTCCATGGGGTCTTTCCGTCTTGTCGCGGGTAACCTGCATCTTCACAGGTATTAAAATTTCACCGGATCTCTCGTTGAGACAGCGCCCAAGTCGTTACGCCATTCGTGCGGGTCAGAATTTACCTGACAAGGAATTTCGCTACCTTAGGACCGTTATAGTTACGGCCGCCGTTTACTGGGGCTTCGGTTCACAGCTTCGGATTGCTCCTAACCGCTCCCCTTAACCTTCCAGCACCGGGCAGGCGTCAGCCCGTATACTTCGCCTTACGGCTTCGCACAGACCTGTGTTTTTGCTAAACAGTCGCTTGGGCCTTTTCACTGCGGCCCCCTCGTGCTATTCACACTACCGGGGCACCCCTTCTCCCGAAGTTACGGGGTCATTTTGCCGAGTTCCTTAACGAGAGTTCTTCCGCGCGCCTTAGAATTCTCTTCTCGCCTACCTGTGTCGGTTTGCGGTACGGGCACCATCACCTGGCTAGAGGCTTTTCTTGGCAGTGTGAGATCATGACCTTCGCTACTATAATTTTCGCTCCCCATCACAGCCCAGCCTTACGATGTGCGGATTTGCCTACACATCAGCCTCACTGCTTAGACGGACATCCATCAGTCCGCGTCACTACCCTGCTGCGTCCCCCCATTGCTCATAACGGCTTACGGTGGTACAGGAATTTCGACCTGTTGTCCTTCGACTACGCCTTTCGGCCTCGCCTTAGGTCCCGACTTACCCTGAGCGGACGAGCCTTCCTCAGGAACCCTTAGGCTTTCGGCGGATCAGATTCTCACTGATCTTTTCGTTACTCATACCGGCATTCTCACTTGTATAATGTCCAGCGCTCCTTACGGTACACCTTCAACCCTTATACAACGCTCCCCTACCCCTGATGCAAGCATCAAGCCATAGCTTCGGTGGTGTGTTTAGCCCCGTTACATTTTCGGCGCAGAGTCACTCGACCAGTGAGCTATTACGCACTCTTTCAATGGTGGCTGCTTCTAAGCCAACATCCTGGTTGTCTGTGCAACTCCACATCCTTTCCCACTTAACACACACTTGGGGACCTTAGCTGATGGTCTGGGCTGTTTCCCTTTTGACAATGGATCTTAGCACTCACTGTCTGACTCCCGGAAGTAAGTCTATGGCATTCGGAGTTTGACTGAGCTTGGTAACCCTTGCGGGCCCCGCACCCAATCAGTGCTCTACCTCCACGACTCTGTTTTCCGAGGCTAGCCCTAAAGCTATTTCGGGGAGAACCAGCTATCTCCGAGTTCGATTGGAATTTCTCCGCTACCCCCACCTCATCCCCGCACTTTTCAACGTGCGTGGGTTCGGGCCTCCAGTGCGTGTTACCGCACCTTCACCCTGGACAGGGGTAGATCACCCGGTTTCGGGTCTACGTCCACGTACTACATCGCCCTATTCAGACTCGCTTTCGCTGCGGCTCCGGCTCTTCACCTTAACCTTGCACGGGAACGTAACTCGCCGGTTCATTCTACAAAAGGCACGCCATCACCCCTAAAACGGGCTCTGACTTTTTGTAAGCACACGGTTTCAGGTTCTATTTCACTCCCCTTCCGGGGTGCTTTTCACCTTTCCCTCAC
The DNA here is from genome assembly GCF_037969855.1 of Paenibacillus sp. FSL W7-1088. Classification (NCBI taxonomy): domain Bacteria; kingdom Bacillati; phylum Bacillota; class Bacilli; order Caryophanales; family Paenibacillaceae; genus Paenibacillus; species Paenibacillus sp. FSL W7-1088. The sequence continues at coordinate 1,016,418 of NZ_CP150216.1, read as the reverse complement.
GGTACTGCTTCACTATCGGTCGCTAGGAAGTATTTAGCCTTGGCAGATGGTCCTGCCGGATTCATACGGGGTTTCACGTGCCCCGCACTACTCGGGATACATCTCGGAGAGAGCAGGCTTTCAACTACAGGGCTTTTACCTTCTTTGGCGGGCCTTTCCAGACCTCTTCGTTTAACCGGCTCCTTTGTAACTCCATGTGAGATGTCCCACAACCCCAAAGAGCAAGCTCTCTGGTTTGGGCTTCTCCGCGTTCGCTCGCCGCTACTGACGGAATCACTATTGTTTTCTCTTCCTCAGGGTACTTAGATGTTTCAGTTCCCCTGGTATGCCTCTACATAACCTATGTATTCAGTTATGAGTAACTGGAAATTACCCCAGCTGGGTTTCCCCATTCGGACACCCCCGGATCAAAGCTTGCTTACAGCTCCCCGAGGCAGTTTCGTTGTTCGCCACGTCCTTCATCGGCTCCTAGCGCCTAGGCATCCTCCGTGTGCTCTTAGTAGCTTAACCAGTTGCTCCGGTTTCGATGGCGCGCTCCGCTTGTTTTGGACTACGTCCAAAGCCAAAAGTCGCTTCCCATTCGATACCATCGCAATAGCAGTCTACCTTATAAACACTTCACTTGTTTACACAAGATCAGCTTAAAGGAATGTTCTAAATCGCAAAATTTCGTTTCGATATCTAGTTTTCAAAGAACAAGCTCCATGCAAAAGCAAGCTGTTTGAGAGTTTGAGCTCTCAAAACTGAGCAACGAGTGAGTAATTTTTGCAGCTAAGCTGCGTATTTGAATGTTTCCACGCGGGAAACGATTCTCCATAGAAAGGAGGTGATCCAGCCGCACCTTCCGATACGGCTACCTTGTTACGACTTCACCCCAATCATCTATCCCACCTTCGGCGGCTGGCTCCTTGCGGTTACCCCACCGACTTCGGGTGTTATAAACTCTCGTGGTGTGACGGGCGGTGTGTACAAGACCCGGGAACGTATTCACCGCGGCATGCTGATCCGCGATTACTAGCAATTCCGACTTCATGCAGGCGAGTTGCAGCCTGCAATCCGAACTGAGACCGGCTTTTTAGGATTCGTTCCACCTCGCGGCTTCACAGCCCGTTGTACCGGCCATTGTAGTACGTGTGTAGCCCAGGTCATAAGGGGCATGATGATTTGACGTCATCCCCACCTTCCTCCGGTTTGTCACCGGCAGTCACCTTAGAGTGCCCACCCGAAGTGCTGGCAACTAAGATCAAGGGTTGCGCTCGTTGCGGGACTTAACCCAACATCTCACGACACGAGCTGACGACAACCATGCACCACCTGTCTCCTCTGTCCCGAAGGAAAGGTACATCTCTGTACCGGTCAGAGGGATGTCAAGACCTGGTAAGGTTCTTCGCGTTGCTTCGAATTAAACCACATACTCCACTGCTTGTGCGGGTCCCCGTCAATTCCTTTGAGTTTCAGTCTTGCGACCGTACTCCCCAGGCGGAGTGCTTAATGTGTTAACTTCGGCACCAAGGGTATCGAAACCCCTAACACCTAGCACTCATCGTTTACGGCGTGGACTACCAGGGTATCTAATCCTGTTTGCTCCCCACGCTTTCGCGCCTCAGCGTCAGTTACAGCCCAGAGAGTCGCCTTCGCCACTGGTGTTCCTCCACATATCTACGCATTTCACCGCTACACGTGGAATTCCACTCTCCTCTTCTGCACTCAAGTCACCCAGTTTCCAGTGCGATCCGGGGTTGAGCCCCGGGATTAAACACCAGACTTAAATGACCGCCTGCGCGCGCTTTACGCCCAATAATTCCGGACAACGCTTGCCCCCTACGTATTACCGCGGCTGCTGGCACGTAGTTAGCCGGGGCTTTCTTCTCAGGTACCGTCACCTTGAGAGCAGTTACTCTCCCAAGCGTTCTTCCCTGGCAACAGAGCTTTACGATCCGAAAACCTTCATCACTCACGCGGCATTGCTCCGTCAGGCTTTCGCCCATTGCGGAAGATTCCCTACTGCTGCCTCCCGTAGGAGTCTGGGCCGTGTCTCAGTCCCAGTGTGGCCGATCACCCTCTCAGGTCGGCTACGCATCGTCGCCTTGGTGAGCCGTTACCCCACCAACTAGCTAATGCGCCGCAGGCCCATCCCCAAGTGACAGATTGCTCCGTCTTTCCAGTTTCCTTCAGGAGAAGAAAACAACTATTCGGTATTAGCTACCGTTTCCGGTAGTTGTCCCAAGCTTGAGGGCAGGTTGCCTACGTGTTACTCACCCGTCCGCCGCTAACTATCTGAGAAGCAAGCTTCTCATCAAGTCCGCTCGACTTGCATGTATTAGGCATGCCGCCAGCGTTCGTCCTGAGCCAGGATCAAACTCTCCAATAAAGTATTGAAAAGAGCGATAAGCTCATTTTGAAACTGACGAGATTAAAAATCTCATTTATTTTGCTTTTATTTTGCTTTGAAAGCATACAGCCCGAAGGCTTGTACCGATTTCTCAGCGTCGATCTTGCAACCAAGATCGTTACTCACTCGTTGTTCAGTTTTCAAAGATCAAACTTCTTTGCGTCGCCGTCGTTCTTCTCTTCAGCAACTCTTATATATTATCACGTCCAAACCAACTTTGCAAGCATTTTTTTAAGTTTCTTTCGAAGATTATTTCATTTGCTTGCCGCACCATGTTTCTCGTGTTTTCTTGGCCGGATTAATAATATATCATGTTCTAATACTAATTACAACCCATAATATAAATTAATTTATTTCACTACATTTAGTTAATCTACTCTCCTAGTTATACATATACTCCAGCGGTTGTTAAGCTAACGGAATCTCGCGATACGCTCTATGCGTTCTATAGGATAGCCTATATTGACTGCAAACCCAACGCGTAAGCTCTAATAAACAGTTTGTCTCGTAGGGCCGTAAAAACTTTTCTTCATTAAAGTCACTACTTATTAAGTAGCTTCATCTATGTACTGCTGTCTTTCATTACAGTATTAGGATATCGTACAGGGAACTTTTCTATATTCGCCAAGTCTCGTTTAGAGTCATTTTGCGTATTAATGTATTTCATAGTTGCGCATATCTTTATTTCAATCTAAATCTCTCTTCCCTTTATGTATATACATGTTAAGCAAAATTCACTTCTTGAAATGAAGGGAGCTTATTCCTTTTTGGCATTTAATTGCCCAATCTTCTAAGAAATTGCCGTTATAGATTTGCGCATTTTTTTAATAATGAACATATTAATGAAAGAAATGAGGAAAATTCTGAAAACCTTGGTACTAAAGCATCATTTTCATTCAAAAACTAACATTAATCTAACCCTATTACGATATATCACATGGATACAAAGCACCATGCGTTGAGCGAACGCGCATCCAGATACTCACAATTTGAAAAAGGAGTGAACTATGTTGTTAGATAAGATACGGTGGAGTACTCTTCCCTTCTTTGCTAAAAATCTCGTTATTTCATTCGGCAGCATTACGCTAATTGGCGTTATTTTAATTACAGCCGGATATCAGTTCCAAAAAAGCATTTTGATTCAACAGTTATATGATCAGGCTGAGGTAACGACGCAGAAATGGTCTGATGATCTGGATACAAGCAAGGTTCTTGAAGCAGCGAATGAGAAAAACTATGACGGGACTGCCCAAAAGGTAATTCGAGATTATCTGGATTCCATCCATGAACTCTATCCCAATATCGCCCAGGCCTATATTTTTGGAACAGAGTTGGAAAAGGGAAATGAGACCTCCATTATCGCGATTCCAACCAGTCTCGTTGAGTCCTTCGAAGAAGGCAATATGGCAGCAGGTACTATGTATCCCTTATCCTCACAAATTGTCGAAGCTCTTGAGGATATGAAAGTAGACAGTGAGCCTGGATTCAGTAGCTTTTATACCGACGATTATGGCACTTGGACAACAATTATGTATCCCATCAAGAATGCCGAGGGCAATACCTATGCAGCAATATACTTTGATGTTGATGCAAGCGCAGTTCCAAAAGGACTTCATAAACTGATTACATACAGTAGTATTTTTCTGATCGTTTTCCTGATCGTGTTTATGGTACTTCAGTATGTTCTATTGAAGAAAACACTTAAGCCAATCCGTGACCTTATGAAAGGTATTGAGGCTGCGAGCTCAGGCAATCTGGATGTAAGCATTCACACCGGACGGGATGATCTGGGAATTATTAATCAAAAATTCAATACGATGATTCAGCGATTCAATGACACGATGTTCAAAGTGCAAACGACATCCTATCACCTCTCTGACTCATCCAAGAAATTATTAGATATTTCCGAGAAAAATAATGATAATATCCAGATGATCAGCAGCAATATCCGGGACATCTCTCACGGCCTTCGCTCCCAGGATCAGGCCAGCGTGGAAAGTGCCCGAGCAATGACAGAAATGTCTACCGTTGTGCAGACGATTGCCAGCAGTTCTGCAGATGTTGCGGATGAGGCATCAAGCATGGAAGAACGTTCTAATACAGGTCATGAGATTATGCAACAAGTGGTTGAACAGATGAGACTGATCTCAGGTGCAGTGAAGCACACGTCGGAATCGATACAGTCTTTGGAAAGCCGCTCGAACGAAATTAGCAGCATCGTCAATATGATTACACAAATTGCAGATCAGACTAATTTGCTCGCACTAAATGCTTCCATTGAGGCGGCTCGTGTTGGTGAGGAAGGAAAAGGATTTGCGGTTGTCGCAGGAGAAGTCCGCAAGCTCGCTGAACAGTCCCAGGACTCTGCCAAACAGATTCGTACCTTAATTGACGGAATTCAACGCGATATCCTTCAATCTGCCGAAGCTATGCACCTTGGCTCTCAAGAAGTGGAGAAGGGCTCTCAGGTTACCATGGAGACGGGTCAATTCTTTGAAGATATTTTGACAGCTACGAACAAAGTCGCTAACCAAATTCAGGATATCTCCAGCTCTACCGAAGAAATATCCGCCAGCACACAGGAAATGTCCGCTACTGCGGATGAGTTGTCTGCGAGCGTCAGCAAAGCAGCACATAGCAGCAAACAGATTGAGCAATCCATTGCTGAACAGGAATCATCCATGGCTTCCATTGTGGCCGCCTCTGATGAACTCTCGGCTGTATCGGGCCAATTGCAAGAACTGATCTCCTTCTTTAAAGTAAGAGCAAACTGAATCACTTTTATTATTCATCACCTTTCAAGCCAGATTCAGCCGGCGCTCCAATTTTAAATCTTGGATGCTGCCGTTTGAGTATGGCTTTTCTTATGTAAAAAGCGATTCACGAAGGTTTAAATCTTCGTGAATCGCTTTTTAATATGGTCATTACATTGTTATAAAATACAACCTTAATGCTGAGTCTGCACTGCTGCAGGGGACACTGAAGCTTGTTGTGCTGCTTCTTTTTGTAAACCTACACGAAGCAGCGTAATTCCCCACGTTACAGCCGAGATCAACAGAAGATTTAGCATGAACCCACCCACAGCTTCTCCACTATAGATCAAACGCATAAAGCCCTGTACCCCATTGGAAGCGGGCAGAAAGTTCCCTATATAACGGTAGAATGGCGCCAGCATCTCGGCTGGAATGATACTTCCCGCTGTCATCAACTGGAGTGGAACCATCGCCACATTAAATAGAGGGCCTGCATTGCCAAACAGGGCAAAACTCATTTGTGTAAAACAGATACAAGCCAGACATACGAGCACATGATAGAGATACAAAGCGCCGAAGGAACTCGCCACATCCGTAAACTGAAGAGCCACCGTATCCACAATAAGGGGAACGATTACAGCTATACACAACAGCAGCACTTGCCGTCCCCAGAAGATTTCCCATTTGGAATGGTTACGCTTCATGATGTTCGACGTAATATTGAACTGAATATTCATAGTCATGGTGGCAATATAGGTGATAAAACCCAGAATCATGGGCAGCATCGATGTTGCAAAATCACTTACACTGTTCGTTTTATTAATTTCAGCCTTCACAGGCCCTTCATTCATCTTCGCCATCGCTTGTCCAATGGCTGCACTTAAATCTTCGCTGTTTATACTATCGTTATTGAGTGTCACTTGAACCTTGGATTCCAAAATCCCTTGACCTATTTGTGTAGTCATTCCAGTCGCCGCGTGTTCTACAATGGATTTGGCTACATCGGCATTTCCCTGATTGATATAAAAGGATAAATTCGCCTCTGTACCACCTTCAATCCGGTCAGTGAATCCTTCCGGAATAACAATAACCATCGCATAGTTACCTGCATTCATCTGTTGCTCAGCTTCCTCGGCAGAACCCAGTACATTGACATGGAAAGGAGCGAGCGTTTCAATCTGCTTCTGCACCTCTGTTCCCTGTGTCCCATCTTCGTTCACCAGAGCAACTTGAAGTTGATCCACTCTCTCCGTGGCTTGATGATAACCCGTCATCCAGATCACAACAAATAACAGCGGAACAATCAATGCAAAAACCAATCCTATTTTTGTCTGTGGCACTTTAAGAAAATCTTTGAAGCTTTTCATTCGTTCACGACTCCCATTAGTTAAAATTAAAATAATTGCACTGCATATATATGCACATGCACATATTTGGTCAAAAAAATTTATTTCATCTTTTCATAGATGCGATTCATCACATTCATGAATACATCAAGCTCTTCAGGGGAACATTCGGCAAGTGCCTCTTGCTCTTGCTGTTTTGCCTTTGGTGTCAGAACGTTATTCATTTCCAGTCCTTCCGCCGTCAAACAAAGTAAAACCGCTCTGCGATCCTGTGGATCTTCTTCTCTCGTCACCAGACCTTTGCGAATCAACTTGTCTATAATTTTGCCTACCGTTGTCTGGTCCCGAACTGTTAATTCAGCCAGTTTTTTCTGTGATATATGGCTTCCAGCCTTGCTCAATTCATTCAGAACTGCAAATTGTTCGGGAGTAATATCCTGTTCGCTCAGATTTCTGGTTGTTGTTTTTTTGTATGCCAGATAAGTACGTGACAGAATAAGTCCAAGTGGATTTTCATCCATATTAACAGGCATGCTGATGCTCCTTTCTCTATATAGTAGCACTACCATCTAATTTGCGTAAGCTCTATATTATTACCAGATCTACACTACTGTCAATTTAATTTTTTTATATCTCTAAACAAAAAGAGACCCACCCGTTAGTCAGGCAGCTCTCTCCTCTGGCATCGTCAAGCCATACTTACTCGGGCTTGCCACTTGAAGTTTCGGTATCGTCCTTCTTCTTTGTACCTTTACTTTTGTAAGGCTTCGGGGCACTTTTCGCCCGGTTAGCGGCGGCTTGCCAACGGTTCCAGCCTTTTTTGCCGGTACCGCGGCCGGTGCCACCTTTTCCTTTTGCTTTGCTCATGTTATCACTCCAATAATCCTGTATATGCTTAAAAATGACCGTCCTCGGTAACTTGTTATGCAACCCAGCCCATCTTCTTCACTTCCAGCATTTCTTATTATAACAAAGTTTGACGTCTTTACGTTCATTTCCAGAAGTCAGGCTTATATTTCAGCCTTAGCATTACCTGTGGAGTTAACTCCTCTTAACACCCGCAAAGATAACAGGAAACAGATTGCCAGAACAACAGCTGCTGAAACGTAAGGATAGTTGATATTCACATCAAACAGTGCTCCCGCTACAATTGGACCTGCGATATTCCCCAAACTTGTATAGGCTGAGTTCAATCCGGCCACAAAGCCTTGTTGTTCTTCCGCCAGTTTGGACATCTGCGTACTGATTGCCGGACGCAATATATCCATACCAAGGAAGACGATAAACGTTACGACAAGAATCATCCAGTAGGTATTTACAAACAAGGTCAATAGCACAAATACAGCCACAAAAAGCAAGCAGACCGAAATGACTTTTTTCTCACCAAACCGGTTTAACAGCCAGCCAATCAGTGAGACCTGCACCACGGCTCCCGCAATGGAACCAAACGTAATTATGAATGCAATATCCTTGGTGGTGAAGCCAAATTTGTGATCCACAAACAGAGAAAAGACCGTCTCATAGTTAGCCAGACCAAACGCCATGACAAATACGATAATTAAACTGAAAAAGTAAGGCTCCCGGTACGAATGCAGCAACTGGGAAACCATACCCGGGCTTTTGACCTTCGGTGCACCCTCAACAGGTTTGGTTTGCTCTCCGGTAATTCTGGTCGATTCCGGCAAAATAATCAGGGTAATGATGGATGCCAGCAAACCTGCAATACCTGCGGCATAGAAAGGAATCCGAATGCCAAAGTCAGCGATATATCCGCCGATCCCCGGACCAATGATAAAACCTGTAGTAATTGCCGCATTAATTAATCCCATACCTTTACCGCGTTCTTCTTCTGTCGTAATATCTGCGGTATAGGCCATAACTGCTGGGAAGATCATCGCTGCACCGATTCCTCCAAGCATCCGGGCTGCGAAGAGCAGCGATGGTGCATTCACAGCACCAAACATGAACTCCGATACAGCAAAGATTAACATGCCGCCAACAATAATTTTTTTACGCCCCAAGATGTCAGACCAACGGCCCGCAACTGGAGAAAACAGAAACTGCGTGAAGGAGAATGCTGCTACCAGCAAACCAACCGTGAACCCGGTGATATGCAGTAGATCCATATACGCAGGCATAATAGGTACCACAAGACCTATACCTGTAAAAACGAGAAAAATATTAAACATTAACAGCAGCAATGCGCCCCTGTTCCGTGTAAGTAATGCCATGATTCCATCCTCCGTGTTGTCAAAATGTTGCTTTAAGATTTTTCTTTTGCTATTCCATACAAGAATACGCTAGCCGCTTGGCGGTACAAGGCAAGAGCCTGTTCTGGCTCCATTCCGCGCGACAGCTGACTAAGTCCAATGATGGTGCTTTCCAGAATGAGCGCAAGATTGTCTGCGTTGTCCGCCTTGAACTCTCCGCTCTCTATCCCCTGCTCCACCAATTGTTTGTTAAATTGAATATGCCGCTCAAACATCAAAGCTATGCGTTCTTCAATATCATTTTCTTTCTTTTCTCCGGTAAAGAACTCATCTGCCGCCTTCGTAAGCGGGTGATTCATATCATCGAGGATTAATTGTTCTGCCAAGCCGTAGATCTTCTCGGTAGAGGTATGATACAGATGTTCCTTGGCCGCCCAATTCTCTTCCCATTCCCGATCCCACTCATCAATCAGATACAGAAAGAGGCCTTCCTTGCTTTTAAAATGGTAATAGATATTGCCTTTACTGCTGCCTGTCGCAGCCACAATATCTTCAATGGAAGTAGCTTTATACCCTTTTTGCACAAAAAGAGCTCTTGAGGCATCCGCAAGTTTCTTCTTGGTCTGCTCGGTTTGAATTTGCTTTTTATTCATACTCATCCATTTCACTCCACCTCTTGCATACTGAACGTTCGTTCTGTATTTTAACAGAACCATCAAACTTAAGCAATCAAAAAGGAGAATCGGCTTGGCGCCCATTCTCCCTCCACAACTTTATTTCACTTTTTCCCCTTGGCCATGAAGTATTTTCAGTTGTCCATTTTCATAACCGACCTGATACGTAACTTTATATTTCGTGGTGACCAATTCACCGTCTTTTCGTTCATCCGCTGTAATAACAGCAGTGACCTCTATTTCATCATTTGTCTTATCTGAGGACGAAACTTCGGCAATGGTCACATAACTGGTGTTGATGTAACCTTCACGGAACTTGGCATAACTTATCCCGCTCTGCCACTCACTGCCAAGCAAGGCATACGCGGTAACATAGTCGTTCAGATTCAGGTTCATATAAAATTCGGTCACCAGGCCCTCTGCTTCCAAAGAAGCTGAATTTGATCCCGCTCCCTGATTGCCACTCGTCTGAACGGCCGTTTTAGACGATGACGGTTTCTCAGACCAGGCCTGGACCTGCTTCAACACGCTGGTGATGGGAATGCTGAACCCGATTCCGCCTTCCTGCTCCACAACGGCTGAATTAATGCCCAGTACTTCACCGGTTTCTGCACTGATCAGCGGGCCACCGCTGTTGCCGTGTGTAATGGGCGCCGAGATTTGATACAGATTACTATAGATATATGGGGCAATTTCGAAGCTGCGGCCCACACCGCTGATAATGCCTGTAGTTACGGTGTTCTCCAGACCTAGCGGACTGCCCAGAGCGAGAATCTCATCTCCCGTCTCTGCTTTGGATTTGGCGATAGGCAGCGGTTTAACTTTTTTCAGATCAGGCACCCTGACGACAGCAACATCCGTCTCTTCCCCAATCCCGATAACGGTTCCTTTATACTCCTCATGATTGAGGGTTCGAATCGTTACTTCTTTCGAGCCCTCCACCACGTGAGCATTGGTTACCACATCACCCTGATCATTGTAGAGAAAACCGGAGCCCAGTCCACTGCTGCTCTCAATCGTAACCACTTTCTTCTGACTGTCTTCAATAATCTGTTTACGTGTTTTCTTCACGGTTGTCTGGGAGGACGGTTTAGACGTTGTGGTTGCCGTTTCCTTCGTAGTGACAACAGCCAGTCTTGGTCCTCCATCCTGCAGTTGATCTGCTGAATACTGATGAATCCAGAACACACCTCCTGCTCCCGCTCCAATAATGATTGCACTGGAGATAATCGTACTCCATGTTCGTTTGGCCATTCCAACCTGTCCTCCTATTCCAGATACCACGTTGCGTTCACTACAGAAACTTCCGCTTCCTCGTACACACCATAATAATACGTTTCAAAAAATCCCTGATCCCCTACTTCAAGCCAGCTTGGATATACATCCGCATAGGTTTGACCAAGGTATGCCCCGTCTGAGCTGTAGATGTCCAACATAACCGTTACGGAAGAGATAGGCCGAGTGGCATTATTCACGATTGAGCCGCTTATATACAGATCGCCATACATATCAAGCGTCGCTTCTACGTCTACAATGCTCACCGCTGCTGTGCGGTTCTTCAGGTCTTCTTCTGCTGCCTGTTGCTCAGCAAGTTGAATTCGTTCGGCTTCTGCTTTTTCAAAAGCCTTCTTCTCACTCAATACTCGTTCGCGATATGCTGTCAGTTTTTCATCCTCCGGAGCGTAGGACAACCCCTGATCAACGGTTTGCAATGCAGCCGTAAAATCCTTTTTCTTCACTTGCTGTTCAGCTTGCTTATAGCTAAGACCAGCCAGCTTGTCGATAATTTGTTTCTGAACCGCCTCTGCTTCCTTGCCTTTCAATTTCGATACAGTGTCCAATTTCTCAGCCAGTGCCTGTACGGTGGTCAAACTATCGATTTCTCTCTTCACCTTCAGAACAGCCAGTGTCACCTTGTTGTTATTTAGAGTCGTCCGCACCTTGGCAAAAACCGGTTCTTCTCGCTCTTTCAACACTTTTGCTACAGCCTGAAGCGTCTTGTCGCCGGCAGCAAGTTTCCCCGTTTTCAAACTTGTCGCAGCTTTGTTCAGCTGATTCATCAGATTGAAGGCTTTGGCTGTAATTTGCCGATCCTGCACAAGCCCATCCACGTTTGGCCGTTTCGCAAGAGCCGAATCCAGAAGTTGAAGCGCCTCTTGATATTTTCCGTCCAAGGCCGCCTGCTCTGCCTGTTGATGCAGTGATTTCACCTCCGCATTGATGCCCATCTCCTGCTTGTAATAATACGTCAACAAGGCCCCCATCACCGCTGCCAGAAGCAGTGGAATAATCCAGCTAAATGCTCGGCCTTGTGCCGTGTTGCTCTGCTTTGGTGCAGACTGATGCTGTCTGGATAACTGATCTAATGCTTTTCCCGTTCCACTCTCCAGGCCAACCGCTGTTTCTGCCCAAATCCGTTCATCTGTAGAGCTTGAATCTTTTAATTTCGTTCTACACTTTCTACATGTGCTGTCTCCTGGACTGCTTTTGGTCCCACATACGTGACAATACACCCTGATCCCTCCATCAAAAAGAACGTATGTATCCTATGCTATTTTTACATGAATCGACACTTATCATATAGTAAAAAGGTAAATTGCACCATATCTTTATGGTGTATAATGGATGCATTCCAAACTGTGAGGTGACACGGATGTCGTTCCCAATCGTTCGAAGTAATTAGTCGTCGGGCTGGGTCAAAACGCGTACCAGCTAACATGGGATACGTCTGCCCTTTTGAGCCTGTTCGGCATCTAATCATAACGATTTTGCACAACATCTATTTAGAATCAAGAACTCACATTGGAGGAATCATATAATGAAGAAAAAGATGGACTATACTACTTTTTACGAACGTATTGGGCGATTGAATGGCTGGGACTTCAGCTCCCTGAAAGTGACTTCAGAGGGCATTGGATGGAACTTCTACGAGGAAGTTACACGCTGCACCCAACCGTCAGATCTATTGCTTGATATTGGCACAGGTGGGGGAGAAGCTGTTCTTTCCATCGCGGATGCTGCACTATTATTGGTTGGAATAGACCTTTCCCGGGGAATGATTGAGACTGCCCAGCGTAATCTCAAGGCATCTGGTTCCCGTTCGAATGTCCGTTTTGTGCATATGAATGCAGAGCAACTGACATTTCCAGATCAATTCTTTAATGTCGTGTCCTCCAGACACTGCGACTTCTGCGCTACAGAAGTATTCAGAGTATTGGCCGATGGCGGTGTATTCCTTACCCAACAAGTCAGTGAACATGATAAGTATAATCTCTCAAAGGCTTTTGACCGTGGACAGTCACTGGGCGTTCAGCCTGGCACATTAATGGAACGATACAAACGCGAACTTCGCGAAGCGGGTTTTCAAGACATTGAGGCGTATGAATATAACGCAACAGAATATTACGCCACGCCTGATGATCTGCTTTTCCTGCTGACCCATGCACCGATCATTCCCGATTTTGGAGAGAAGGAATCCGACTTAGAGCGTTTCCAACAGTTTGTTGAGCAAAATCGCTGCGATAAAGGGATTCGAACGAACTCGGCACGTTTTATGCTGACTGCTCGGAAATAAATCTTATAACATAAAGGCAAAATAAAGCCCATCCACCATTCTGGTAACATGAATGGTGGATGGGCTCTTCAAATACTAAAGATACATCGTAAATCGCAATCCATCCAATTACTGCGTTACTCCCTTTTTCTCCAGGAAAGGCTTTAATTTGTCCAAAACATAATGACTGCCGCCTCTTCCATTCACTTGTTCAATGACCGCGGCTATAAGGAAGGACGGAGATTCGGTATCAAACACCACCACAAAACCGTTCTCCTGTCCTTTCTCCCCCTTCTTGGCCTTCAGTTCGGCCGTCCCTGTCTTAGCTGCCAGTCCTTCAGGGAGTGAATTCAAGGAATGAGCCGTTCCTCCCGATCGGGTCACCACCTGGCCCAAGGCATCCTTCACCGTATTTGCAACTTCAGGTGTAATTACAACCTCCGGTTCGGCGGTTTCCTTTTCCTCTATCAGTACGGGCTTCACCATTTTCCCTTCATTAATAAAAGGAGTGAAAGAGGACGCCAGATGAATTGGCGACATCAGCATTTCGCCCTGTCCATAGGACGTGTCAGCGAGCAGCACCTCGGATGAAAGATCGAGATGAGCCTCGTTTGCATACTGACTTGGTTTCAAATACAGTTCATCCAGTCCAAAGTTGTCTCCAAAACCGAACTTCTGGATGCCCTCTATGAACTTGGCGCTGCCCATCTCAACCGCTTCCTTCGAAAAATAAATATTGTCCGAGTAGACCAGCGCATCAACCATGTTCACCGGGGATACACTTTTCACACGTTTCACATAATAACCGCCCCAGCTCTCATCCTTACGCCATTGCAGACCAGAGATATCATGCGATTTGTCCGCTGTGGTAACCTTCTCCATCAGACCTGCCGCTGCCGTAATGGCTTTGAAGGTTGACCCTGGTGCATAACGATTCGTAAACCTATTGATAAAAGGAAGCTTCTCATCTGCTGAATAGGCATCCCACTCAGCCTGTGTCAGTCCCGTAACCATCTTGTTCGGATTATAGGCGGGCGCACTTGCCAGAGCCAGCAGATTGCCGTCCGTCGGATTCATCAGCACCATCGCTCCGGCGTCACCACCACTCGATAATGTCTTATACAGTTTACGCTGTTGCTCGGAGCTGATCGTCAGTTGAATATTCTGGCCATCCACTGCATCCTTGCGGATAAGCTCTGAACGGGTATTTCCCGATTCATCGGTAATCTCGATCAGGCCACCCCGTTCGCCGCGAAGCTGCTTCTCCAGGGATTGCTCCAGTCCAGCTTTGCCAATCCAATCTTCCGCACGATAATAGCCTTCTGTATCTTTCTCCAAATCTTCTTTGGTGGCCTTGCGCACATAACCGATCAAATGAGCAGCAGCCTCACCAAGAGGATAGTATCGTATTTCCTTGGATTGAACCTGCACACCAGCCAGTGCTGCAGGCACCCGGGAGTCCTCTGTTGAAGCAATCGGGACAAAATATTCCGGCTTCACCCATTTCTGTGCAAGCGCGGTGTTGATCATAGCTTCTGTTACTTTGTAATGCTCCGCGATCCGGGCGATCATCGGCTCCGGATTTTCTCCCAGCTTCTCCGGTATGATGCCCCACTCGTATATATTCCCCTTGGTTGCAAGGGGCAGCCCTTCACGATCAACAATGTCCCCACGTTCCGGGAAAAGGGTTCTCACCCGAACTTTGCTTCCCTTGACCATGTCAGTCAGAATCATGGATGGCTTCCAGTTGATCCGCCAGACTTTGCGACCCTCCTCAAGCTCTTCACGCACCAGTTTCAGTGTATGTGTCTCGTCCACTTCTCCCAGAAAGGTCGTTAACTGCAGGCTGTAGTCCACTTCATAGGCATCCGGGTTTTGGTTTTTATTGTCATTACCCGTGCCATCCGTTGTCTCTTCGATTACTTTCGGTTTCAATTCTGCCTTAATTGCAGAAACCTCCATGCCCGAATAGATCGCGTTATATTTTTCCACAAATTGCTCACGGTTCATGCCGGACTCTTTCAATGAAGCAGGCGTCATCAAGGTGTACAGTTGATCAAATTCTTTCTTTTGCAAATGCTCTATGTACTGATTAACGGTTACCTCAGGCTTAACTTCCTCTGTTTTGCTATTCTGCATGTATAAGTACATTCCGATTCCACCGGCAAATAAGATGGGAAGCAGTCCATAAATAATTTTACGTTTCGATTTCATAATCATATCACCTCTAATATACACTATAGATTTCCAGCCTCAATTAAACAATGGAACAAATCTGACGAATTTATCATTAAAAATAGCCGAAAGCTCACATAATATGTTTAAATAAGGAGAGCGAGATTACAGTAAAGGAGCCCGATGATGGAAATCAGCTATTTTTTACTCCCCAAAGCCGAAGTGGCCTATATCAAGTCTTCCGCTTCCATGAAAGATGCGATCGAGCAGCTTGAATTGCAGCATTATACCGCCATTCCCGTGATTGACCAGGATGGAAAATATGTTGCCACCCTGTCCGAAGGCGATTTGTTATGGAAAATGCGGAGTACCCCCGGACTGACATTTGAGACGATGGATCAGGTCCAGGTGCACGAGATCGACAACCGTGTATATAATGAATGTGTCTTTATTAAGGCAGAAATGGAGGATATGCTGACGTTGGCAGCAGATCAAAACTTTGTGCCTGTGGTGGATGTGGACCGTGTCTTCCTCGGGATTATCCGTCGCAAGGATATTATTGAGTATTATACGCGCAACATCTCCGACTAAATTTGAAATGAATATATGCCTTTTGCTGATTACATGGGCAAAAGGCTAAAACAGAAATGACGAGTCCTTGGGGCAATGTCATTAAGTTATTTAACTTAATGATATTAGAACCTTGGACTCGTCATTTTTGTGTTTTCAGATAACATCCAAGCCCCACTTTCAAATATGTGGAAAAATAAATAAACATATTGCGCAAATTTCGACATATAACTACAATAATTATTACGATACGACAAAATTAACCATCAAAAATGGAACCGATGGCTCTATATTTTTCGAGGCCCTATCTCATTTTTCAGAATTTGTTCAGAATCGTTTAGTACAATGATCACATTCTTTTTATTCCGATAGGCGGCACTACTCAGAAAAATCAGGAAGAGGTATTCACTTGAACTACTTAAGTACACGCAACAAGATACTTGTCACGGCTACAGTGATTATGTCTTGTATTTACGTCATTTGGCGTACATTCTTCACCATTCCTTTCGGACATGGCCCTCTCGCCGTGACGGCAGGTCTTGCCCTCCTCATTGTCGAACTAATAGGTATGTTCGAACTGGCCGTCCATTTTTACAATATGACCCGGCTCGAATATCCCGAACTTCCCGTTGTTGACGAAGCCCTATATCCGGATGTGGATGTATTTATCGCAACTTATAATGAACCCACTTCACTTCTGTTCAAAACGATTAATGGCTGTCTGAACATGGATTATCCTGATCGATCCAAAGTACATATCCATCTGTGTGATGACTCCAATCGTCCCGAGATGCGGGAACTGGCTGTACACCTGGGCATTAACTACCTTACGCGAACGGAGCATGTACACGCCAAGGCGGGTAACCTGAACAATGCCATGAAGCATACGTCCTCCCCGCTAATCGTCACCTTTGATGCAGACATGATTCCAAAACATGATTTTCTGACGTCGTGCGTTCCCTACTTTCTGACCGGAGAAAAAATTGGTTTCGTACAGACACCACAGAGTTTCTATAATCCCGATCAGTTCCAGTACAATCTGTACTCCGAGAACCGGATACCGAATGAACAGGATTATTTCTATCGGGACGTACAAGTGGGACGCAACAAGTCCAACTCTGTCATCTATGGTGGAACAAATACGGTACTCTCCAGACAGGCACTGGAAGACGTCGGCGGTTTCTACACCGGTTCCATTACAGAGGATTTTGCTACGGGTATTGAAATGCAGAGCAAAGGGTATCGCTGCTTCGCCACCAATAAAGTACTAGCCTCCGGACTTGCTCCCGGTGATCTGAAAAGTCTGATCAAACAACGTCAGCGCTGGGCGCGCGGTTGTATCCAGACAGGCAAAAAGATGAACCTTCTTTTCAAGAAAGGACTTAGCTTTGCCCAAAAACTAAACTACATTTCTTCCATTACCTACTGGTACTCCGGGTTAAAACGACTGCTGTACATCATGTCACCCATACTGTTTGCCGTGTTCGGCGTTCTGGTTGTGAAATGTACCATTCTGGAAATTCTCGTGTTCTGGTTGCCGATGTATCTGTTGACCAACACCTGTCTGAGGATGTTATCCGGCAATATTCGGACCACCAAATGGACCAATGTATATGAGACTATTCTGTTCCCTTCCCTTCTGCCAGCCGTCATTCTGGAAACACTGGGCATCACGATGAACAAATTTGTCGTTACTCGCAAAGACGGTGCGCAAAATGATGATCGGAACTATCAGATTAAACAGATGATTCCTCATCTGATTCTGGCGGTTCTGTCCATTATCGGAATCGTGAATTGCATCCACTGGACATTCAGTCAGGGAACGATTGGTTTCCTCGTTGTGCTGTACTGGTTATTGATTAATTTCTACAACATCATGATGTCGATCTTCTTCCTGGCTGGACGCAAAGTATTCCGCAATCATGAGCGCTCAATGGCTGCCGTGGATTGCACGCTCACAACGGAAGGGGAGACGATCTCCTGCATCACTCACGATCTCTCGGAAGGCGGTATTTCCGTCATGCTTGATACACCGAAGTACATTCCAAGTGATACAGAGATTGGCATTAAACTGGTAAATGATCGATATTCAAGCGAGTTTACAGGCAAGGTGGCACATGTCGCTTCGATCGGGAACCGTTGGAAATATGCTTTTACGGTTAAGGATATCACGGAACAAGAGCAGCGCCAGCTGCTGCACATCATCTATGATCGCGAACCTACACTGCCTCAGAAGCTGGACAAGGATATCAGTACATTTGAAGATATTCGCCTGAATTTTGTACGTCGGGGTCAGAGTGAGTTCATGTCCAACCGGAAGCTGGCACGAATTGCGCTAAATCGCGAATTGCCAACGGCAGATCATGGAACCGTGACATTGCTGGATTTCAACTATGAATTCGTCCTGGTGGAGATGGAGCCTCATGATTTGGCCAATGAGATCCAACTTCCGCTTAGCGAAGACATCTCACTGAAATGCGTGTGGGTACAGTCCCTGCGTAACAAACGAGGCAATTTGTACCATGTGACCAATATTCGTGATATTGCTCGCAACCATCAGATGCCAACCTTGGAAGCTCTGCTGAAACAGTGGAATAAGGAACATATTCAGTTGGGTAAAACAGGCCCTGCATCCCAGGGCAAGAACAACATCTCTCCAGACGAACTGAACGAGATGGCTTATCTATAGAGCGGAGGCAAGAAAGCATGATCAAGAAGTGGAAACAACTGACGCTTGTCGCCAGTCTTGTTGTGTTATGGAACGTATATCCCATTCAGGCTGTTCAGGCAGAGCAGCTTAAGGTGAATGAGAATAAACTCCATGAATGGAACAACGGAGCCAGGGTAGACGCCAGCGTTGATAACAAAGGTAGTATCCAGATTAAGACCTCCACGCAGGGGCTCCAAAAAGGATACTATTCGGCCTACGTCTATGAGCTGCAGAATCGAGACTGGTCAGGCTATGGGGCTTTGACCTTCTCCATCCGCAATGAATCGGAGCAAAAATTGCCTCTTAATATCGTACTGACCCGAGCGGATAAAACCTCCCTTACTGTGTCTGATAATCGAAACGTCATCGTAGTCGAGAAATCAACCGGACATGCCGAACTGATTCGCCCGGTTTCCGGCCAGATTGCTTTGGAACCGGGATTTGTCGGACAGATCCGCATCCCCTTTTCCAGCCTGATGGTCCAGGACAAGGCCAACACGGCAGGTCGGGTGAGCTTGGGTAAAGTCATTGGCTGGGGAATTACAACTACAACTCCCGAAAATGCCAAACTGAGCTTCCGCATCGGCAACATCAAGCCGTTGTCCAAAAAGCAAGCTGTGGTGGAGAACGGGCTCACCACCTTGCATATGACTGGTGACGAACGTGTGGTAAAGCCTGTAGCCGGGGAATCCATTGCCCAATACGCTGTTGAATCCTCCTCAGAAGAAAAGCACGATGTACAATTCCAGCTCGACACCCCCGTACAGGGAGTATCCATTACACCGAATGGACTGCTGACGCTTCATACCGAAGTCGATGCTGAGCAGGCCACCATACGTGCACTTGTGAATAACAAATGGAACCTAACAAAGACTGTCATGCTGGATCGCTCTTCGGCCATGAATGTTCAGGAGAAAGACGGGACGCCACGTTCTATTCCTGACCCATCTGAAGTTACCAAGGTACTCAGCCCAGCGGACCCACTGATGAAAACATCGGTGGGATGGTTTATTCGACTCTTGTTAACCGCTGCCGGAATCCATGGACTCGTCCTCTACTGGATGTGGAGAAGACAACGGATTGCCCATGGCGCCATAAAACGGCGTTCCCGGGAAGATCGACAAGCACGGCGTCCTTTTCGTATGTAAATGACCCTTGCAGACCAACTCGCCTCCTTAGATGCGGGTGTCTGCCTGTTTTGCTTGAGCATGTTGCATCCATAGATACAACGTGCACCCTTATATGATGCTCAAGGAGGAAAGGCAGTGCTCTTTTCCAGTGTAATCTTTCTATTTTATTTTCTGCCGCTTGTGCTGGGGCTGTATTACATACTGAGATTCTCGGTTACGGCCAAAAACATGCTGCTGCTGGTTGCCAGCCTGTTCTTCTATGCATGGGGTGAACCGTGGTTTGTCCTCGTCATGCTGGCCTCCATCTGTTTCAACTATATTTTCGCCCTGCTTGTGGACAAGTTCAGGGAACGAAGGAATACCGCGTACACCATCATTACGTTGATGCTTATCGTCAATCTGGGTATGCTGTTCGTCTTTAAATACATGGCTTTTGCACTGCGTATTGTGAATGAAAATACCGGCTTTGGCTTAAATATCCCGAATATTGCGTTACCGCTAGGCATCTCGTTCTTCACCTTCCACGGAATTTCCTACGTCATCGACGTGTATCGCGGACATGGTGCCGTGCAAAAAAATCTCTTTTATGTGGCGCTATATATCTCTTTCTTCCCTCAGCTCGTTGCCGGACCGATTCTGCGCTATAACACAATTGCAGATCAAATGGTCAACCGTAAGGAAAGTTGGGACAAGTTCGCACTGGGCTGCTGCCGCTTCATTGTGGGCCTGGGTAAAAAGGTGCTGTTATCCAACAGCATGGCAATTGTCGCCGATCACATCTTTAGCATGGGTGGCACCTCGGATATTCCGGCGAGTCTGGCATGGCTTGGAGCCATCGCCTATACGTTGCAGATTTATTTTGATTTCTCAGGATACTCCGATATGGCCATTGGTCTCGCCCTCATGTTCGGGTTCAAGTTCGAAGAGAACTTCAGATATCCGTATATCTCCCGGTCCATCACTGAATTTTGGCGCCGCTGGCATATCTCGCTCGGTACCTGGTTTAAGGAATATGTCTATTTCCCGCTCGGGGGATCACGTGTCACCAACAAGGATAAAATGATTCGCAATCTGCTCATTGTCTGGGGACTGACTGGTGTGTGGCATGGTGCGGAGTGGACATTTGTAGTCTGGGGATTGATTAACTTCGCATTCATTGCGCTGGAGAAAATCTCTAACTTTGATAAAGGAACCCGCTTTAACCCGCTGCGGCATCTCTATGCCATGTTCATTGTGGTCATCGGGTGGGTGATCTTCCGTTCACCAGATCTAATACAAGCTGGCAACTATCTGGGCAACATGTTTGGACTGTACGGTAATGGGTTCTGGAGTGATACGACTTGGATGTTCCTGAAGGAATACGCGCTCTTCTTCATTCTGGGCATTCTGTTCTGCATGCCGATTGCCACGCGAATGAACAAACTGATGGTCGACGGCGCACGTTTCAGCAAACCACTGGAACTGGTATATCCAGTTACGATCATCGTGTTATTCCTGGTGTGTGTATCGTATCTGGTCAAAGGTACATACAACCCGTTTATTTATTTCAATTTCTGAGTCAATTTATAAACTAACTCTCTGAGAGAAGGCACAAGCATGCACAACTTTTTTGCCAAAAAGAGAATCACGGCTTTCCTCTTCATTCTCGTGCTCGTGACATTCTCTGTTCTGAACATCATTCAGTCCTTCGGGCCGATCCAAAAGACACTGGCCTCAGCGGACTTCCATTATTCTGAAGCCAAAGAACTGATTCACGAACTGGACGACGACATTAATGAACATGTCTTCGATAAATTCGGCTTCGTGGAAGCGTATGGATATATGCAGTCACTCATGTGGAAGAACGAGGAGAACAACTTCGAAGTCGTAAAAGACATGGAGGGCAAGCTGCACTATACCTACTTCGCCACAGGGCCGACGGATACGAAAGATCTTTCGAATCGGGTTGCTGCGCTCGGAGCACATTTGGACCCCAAAACAAAGCTGACTTATGTAATGACACCAGACAAATACGTTCGTGGGTATACACAGTTCCCGGAAGGCATTCCTTACAATTATAACAACGAAACAGCCGATGGCTTTCTGGCCAATCTCAAGCAGGATGGCATCGATACGGTGGATCTGCGCGAAGGTCTATTGGAAAACGGTATTCCGGCAAAGGATCTCTTTTTCACCACGGATCACCACTGGAAAATCAAGACTGCATTCTGGG
Source organism: Paenibacillus sp. FSL W7-1088 (assembly GCF_037969855.1). Taxonomy (NCBI): domain Bacteria; kingdom Bacillati; phylum Bacillota; class Bacilli; order Caryophanales; family Paenibacillaceae; genus Paenibacillus; species Paenibacillus sp. FSL W7-1088. Next base: position 994,693 of record NZ_CP150216.1, on the reverse strand, counting down.
CCTTTGGCCAGCTGGTGAATCATCTGGACGGCATGTACAACAAACCGCTGGACCCGGATCATTATTTCACGGACTTAAATAACTATAATGTGGTTCCGTATCAGGATATTTTCATTGGATCACAGGGTCGAAAAGCCGGGAAATACTTTGCGGGTGACGATGACTTTGACCTGATTTATCCGAAGTTCAAAACAGACTATTCCTTCTACTTCAAAACCGGCGAGACGGAAGCCACATTGAACGGCCGCTTTGAGGATGCTCTGCTCACGACCTATCCGCTGAATGTGCAAGGAGCTACCTATGATCTAACCGCTGACAAGTACTTTACGTACCTGTACGGAAATCAGGGAATCGTTCATGTGGTGAACAAAGACAACTCGAATGGACTCAAGGTATTGTTCATCAAGGACTCTCTCGCAGTGCCGATGATCTCCTTCCTGTCGACCGTCGTGTCCGAGATTTACCTGATTGATCCGCGGTATTATACGGGAGACATCATGGATTTCGCCAGCAAAACCGACCTGGATCACGTCTTTGTATCCATATCGCCGCAGGATCTCGTGGATGAATTTTTCCCTTACGGATCGAAAGATTAACTCGGTGAAGGATCATACTTTACCACTACAGTGGCAGAACAATCTTCCGATCACTGTTATCCCCAGATTTCTTTTATCCCTTTTTATTAGGGAGAAATCCGGTGATAAAGGTGAACGCTTCGCTTCTCCAGATTCTTTCTGCCCCCCTCCGTTCCGGTATGATCTTGTAGTCAAACACAAGAAAAGGGTACCCCACAGCCAATGATCTGGCAGACAGGGTATCCTTTTCTTTTTGTAATCCAATAGAAATAGAATCAGTTTCGTTCACGCTTCGCCTTTTGTTCCTTATAATATTGCAAAACGTCACGCGGGCTGCCTTGAAACGCTCTTTCCTTGCCATATGAATACGCCAGGTCCAAATTAGCAAAAGCCTCATCATGCTGCTCTAGCCTCATGCAGACTATACCCAATTCAATCCACGGGCCGGTATTAATATCCGAACCTCGCGTTTGCAGTGCTATTTCAGCCCACGGCTTCGCCAGCGCGTACTGCTCTAGGTCCATATGTGTATTCACGTGACAGGAAGCGATCCAGCTTGCCAATTCCCAGTCCGTCTTCGGCTCGGGCAGCATCCCCCAAGCCTGATCATAATAGATCAGGGCTTGCTCATGTTGCTGCGTTTCATCCAGAACATTGCCTGCTTCTACCGTTTCGATAATTTGTCTCTCCAGTTCGGGATGCTCCGGCGTCAAATCTTTCACTCCGTAACCTCCTCCTCCAGTTCGAAATACCATTCCAGAAAGTTATTGAAGCTTGCCCATTGCGGTGTACTTTCACCGCTCAGGAAACGTTCAATTGATTCACCAAGCTCCACCAGAGCCACGTCTCCCGTTTGGCGATTATAAAAGAACCCGCCCTCGCCCTCAAAGCTGTCCAGCGGGATGTAGGCTTCTGGCAATCCTAACGTGAGTTGAGCCACCGTCATGTCCTCCAAATATACGGTGTTTTCCATCACCCAGCAGATCTGATAGATCTCCTGATGTCTACTGTAAAAGGTCGGACCATCATCAGCATGCAAATAAAAATGTGCAAAATCAGATGCAAGATCAATACCCAGTTTACGTAAAGCTTCTTCATACTCTGCCGGCACATCTTCATGCCACCAGCCCTGATTTTGACAATAATCAATCACTTTATTGGATAACATATTAAGCCTCCTAATGAATCGAACATGATGCAGCCATGATGAGTAAACCCTCTGGTACAATATAAATCGAACTAAAGATTATTTACACGTGCCACTCCGATGACAGAACAATCTTCCGATCGCTGTTATCCCCAGATTTTTTGGATTCCCTTTTTTAAAGGGGAAAATCCGGGGATAAAGGCGAAGCCTATGCTTCCGATGCAGCTTTCTTTCAGAAAGCTTTTAGCTCCGCTCTTCAGGTTATTTCTGTCCTCTCCGTTATCGTGTAAAAGTTTAGTTCAATTGATATCGTTTACCTTTACCTATATAACGATATAACCTGGCCGGTTATCCGTTAAATCACGAAAAAGGTTTAACAGGTATCCATACTTGAGGAGGAAGACCTTGACCTCTGTATACCTCAAGTTCCGGAATTCCCGCATGCTTGTAAGGGGTGGCTCCGAACCATTCGCTCATAATATACTTCCACAACCGCTGTATCTCTTCTGGAGCCAATTCATCGGCTTCAAACACCATCCAGTGGGACGCGGGAATCTCTATTGAAAACAAACCCTCAGGCACTTCCCCGGAGTGTGAAGTCGCAATCCAATATTCCATTTGATCGCTGTGTAATTCCCTCTGATCTATACAAATGCCTACCAAACCGGACACGGCCCCGTTATTAAAATCGTTTAAACGATCTTCTATTCCGTCTGCCAAAGCTTCCTGCCACATCTTTGGAATCTCTCTCAAATTCTCGCCATCCACACAAGAGAATGTTCTTTTAATTCCTACGAAAGTTAAGGACTGCTGTTCAATCAAGTTATCTTTCACATTCATGGAACGGGCTCCTTTCAGAATGAACGAATTATTAGTATCTGATCGAAACGTGCCTCCGCGCACGCATTATGCTTCAGTTCTTGAAGTGATTTTTCCATATACAATATATCCTCCCGGGTTTTACTATAGATACTGTATCAAAAGAGCAAGACGATTGGAAATAGGTTCATTCATATCCAGCCTCAATTTCCTTATTCTGATGCAACTTTACTTTCATTCTATCGTCTAATGATTAACTAACAACGAAGGAGATGACTATGCGAATAAGTTGCAGTCCCGGTTTCCCCGGGAGCATGATTGGGTCAATTGATTTTCAACCTACCAAGTTTAACACGGGTGTTTCCAGCAACAATGAGATTAATCATCACATTAACGCTGAACTCATTGCCATTCCCTATATGGAAGATCCCGAATTCGGATCATACTTTGATGCGATGAAGATGATGAAGGGAACGTACAAGGAAGAGTTTCACGTAAGCTATGATGTGGAATTTACGATTGATGTGGATAAAAAGGGGTACATCACCCAGTTCGAGCATACCTTTTCACTGGAGCGTTACCTAGATCTTGTGCGGACGCAGTCCTATAAAGTGATTAAGACGAATTGGAAAGGTCGTTCCTTCCATGTCATGACCTACAGTTATATGGAAGAAGTGTGTAACCCGAACAACGTGATCTTCAAATGTAACCATGCAGAGGATGTTTTCGTCGTAGCTGAACTTGTCCCCTATTCTGTCGGTGGTGTTGTGGAACAGCCTCATCATCGCTACCTTCACCTTCGTGCATTAATCTCGGCGAGAGACGATCTCTACCCGATCGACTATATGTGTGAGCCTGATTTCGATCTAAACATCGAATCATAACTCCTACATGATTTGGATACAGCAAAGAGCACAAAGCGTCCCTGACTTACTTCGGATCAGCTGTGCTCTTTTTGAATATAGGTTCTGTTTCCAAAAAATAAAATTTCAGGGGGTGGTTACATGGATTTTCGAGAAGAAACACCTGAAGAAAAAAGAGAACGTCTGAGACAAGAAGAATTAAAGGGAAACCCCATGGGTACGTTTGGTGATGGCATAAATCGTACTCAATTTGGAAGCTTCGCAGATTTAGTTGGTAGTTTGGGATGGAAAGGCACTGGAATCCTCATTATATTATTGGTAATAGGGTATGTAATTTATAAATTAGTGTTTTAAATAAGGATAGGGATAAATAAGCATTCTTCCCTACTTGAAGAACTCCTTGGCGAGCTCGCCATCCGATGGCACGGGATCATGTGGCCGCAATTTCCGGTTACGGATTTCTTCCATCACCAAATCGGCAGTTTGCAAGTACAACAACGGTTCCCGATGTGGTTCCTCCATAAGAACACCTACCCCAGTTCCGGATTTTACGATCATTCTATCATTTTCTCATGTAAAAAAGTAAAAATAACCCGTGAGCAGAAGGTTGAATGACATTCTATCCTTCTGCTCACGGGCATACAAGCAAACATTTTATTTATTTGACTTCGGCATTTAGCCGTTCAATAAGTTCAAGCAGCTCCAGCGGTTCACCGACTGTGTGAGTCGGACGTTCTGTCTCATCCACCGGCTCATGGGGATAACGTGGCGTCCAGCTCTGAAAGATGCTGGTGATGCCAAGTGCGTTGGCTCCCTTCATATCACGACTCAGGTTATTGCCAATCATCACTGTTCTTGAAAAATCCCCTTCGGACAAATCAAGAGCACCAATTGCTGCCTTGAACATCCGCGGGCTTGGCTTGCTGGCTTTAATATTTTCCGAAATAATCATTGCGCTAAAATAATCATGAAGTCCATGCTGCTTAAATACGTTCTTGAAGGATTGTGCATCGCCGTCAGCAACCAGGGCCAGCGTGTACCCTCTTTCATGAAGCTTCTGAATCGTGATATCCGCACCCGGAATCAAATCCGCACTCAGAACAATTCCCTCTTCGTCCCGTAACTCGGTCGATTCATCAACAATGGTATCGCCGCTGTCAAAAAAGATAATTAACTTTTTGTCGTCCATGTTCGTTATGACCATCCTCTTCATTCAATTGGTGAAACGAATTGCCGGTTTCCACTTGACCATGTAATCCAACATTGATGTTTTAATAAAAGGTATAGCGCTTAATCTAATGTTACAATGGAGACGAATAAAAAATCAATCAATATTTCGTTGTGCATATGCAGATGCCTGATTTAAGCTTAATCATCTTGACTGAAAAAGTAATGAGGATCATTTAGCCGGTAGTTGGAGGGGCTGCTGCTTACCAAACTGCTTTGCTTTCACTGTCATCGCTTTATCCAGCCTTGCTCTTAATCCACTCATCCACTCCGGCTCATTTGCCCATTGTTCTTCCCCAGATCGAAGCACACGTACATAACCGTACAGATTGGCAAAACGACGACATGCCAGAAACATCGACTCCATATCATAGGCGTCTCCTGCTTCCTTCCAATACCCTTGCAAGAATATTCGCTTCTTCTGCTCCCATTCATCCGGCTGAATTTCATCCCGTAAACTATCCAGACTCTGCTCCACATCCATTGCGTACCAGTGGTACATGGCGTCATCGAAGTCAATGGCGTAACAGGAATGACTCTCCTCGTCATAGAAGACATTATCCAGTTCAAAATCATAATGAATTAACCCGAAGTTCTGCTGTGTAACGGGCCAATTTACAAAATAATTCCGGAGAACTTCCACCTCATTGAGCGCCGCATTCTCGCCAGGGAACTCCCCCAGAACGTCCTTCATCCAATCCAGTACATCGGTATACGTCCAGCGTTTTGCCTGTTTGGGTGTGTATTCACGAGATAAACGATGCAGCTTACCCAATGCCTCACCCAAGCTGTACACGATCTGGTCATTTAAATCGATACTGCCCATCTGGTTACCAGGAACTCGTTTGAATACGGAGGCATAATACGTTCCCCAAGGCGTATGAGCCTCTACCAGCTCTTTTCCCGCATGAGAAGGTACAGCTTCCATGGCACCATATTGGTTTAGTTTAAGATAGGTCAGGAACTCCAGCTCCGCTGCAAGATTGGTTTGATTTTTCTCTCCTACAGGGGCAAAACGAAGCAAGTGAACCTTTCCCTGAACTCTGAACGGATACACGGCATTGGAGGAAATACGATAATACCGGAACATGTCCAGTGACTCCGGATCATAACTCCAGTTTTGCAAAATCATCTCGGCGAGATCGTTATTATGGAATAAATATTTAAGTTTTAACATGGGCATATCTCCTTAGTGTTCGTTTAATATAGAACGCTTTAAGCGTTCCGAATCCTATTTTTGCGCGCAAAAAGCCGCAGGCTATGCCTGCGGCTTTAAAAATTCTAGATACACGGGTTTACTTGCATAAGCAAATAAACCTCGTGCAACCCAGGAAAAATGAGCAGTTATATCCCTATATGTCGGCAGGCTTCAGATCGTCACATTAGTAAACACCAAATGCTTCGCCATGTGTCCGTTGTTCTGCCGGATCTATTCAGTTCGTAATCACCTTAATTGTTGTAGTCACACTCTGCATCATCTTAGCCCGTCGTTTCATGACGCTCACTCCTTCCGAAAAACAAGTTATTTCCATAATACTCCATTAGATGATTATCGGCAACGAATATCAAGACTGTGTAACAACCATTCGTTCTACGGTCTCGGTGTTCTCCTTATACCAAACCCTAACGACATCTCCCTCTTTCAGATCAGACACCTGAATAGATGAATTAGCGTTTTGGTTGTTACCTGGGGCACCCATGCCCATACCTTCCGTGATATCCACATCCCCACTGATGTTCAATTTCATTTCGATGCCCGTATCTTTCATATCCATGCTTCCGCCTCTAGAGGCACCTGGTTGTCTTCCATTTCCATTCGTGGAGTCTGTGGATGAGTTGTCCTGCACCTCAAGCAACGAGATCGTGACGTTACTTCCTGTGGCAGAGATCACTCTGCCTGTAAGATCGGCATTCATCATCCCCCGCATATCGTCCTGACCGCCTGTTCTGCCATTCATTCCTTGCCCTACGCCCCTCTGTGTTCCTCCGTTCATGCCCGGGCCACCGCCATTCATCATTCCGCCACCATTCATGCCTTGGGCAGAACCGGTATTCGTAATGTTCTGGGCAGTAATAGCATCACAAGCAGAGAGCAAAACTGAGCAGGTCAACAACGAGAGTATAGCCGCTGTGAGATAACTATTTTTTCGCATACAGATCACCCTTTTCTCAGGGAAGAACGTTCCCAGCCGAGTTTTCTATGAAACATGAAGTTATACGCATCTTTGAATCCCATGTACGACAATACAACCAGCAGCGGATATACGGGGTAAATATACCTCGATTTAATCTCCCACAGAATGTAGAACCCGATAAATCCGAGAATAACCAGAATCAAAGAGGCTTCGTCATACCGCTTTCCACGAATCCCACCGACCAAACGAATGAAAATAAAACAGTACATCATGAAATTCATCACATAAACGATCCAAAGCACCCCCGTCCGGTAGACGGAATCTCCCTTGAATAAGTCTGTTACCGCATTGGTATAACTGTAGGAGCCGGCAATTCCGCCACCTCTTCCTCCTCCCATACCCGTGGAGCTTTCGTTGCCAATGCCATATCGATCCATTTGGTAGGTACCTTCGGTCCAGGTCCAAATGATCTTTTTGTAATACATCTGGGCCAAGTCACTTAAGCTGGCTTCCGATAGCTTGCGTTCAATCTCCTGCTTGTACAGTTCTGTACTTTCAGCTTTATTATAATTGGCTTCTCTTTGATAGATCTGGTAGCTCTCCATGTTGTCCCAAAAGCCGAATCGTTCCAGATTAATACCCATGTTCAGCCACATAAAGACCGGGGCCGAATTTTCCCCAACAGGTTCACTTACAGCACCTGAAGATTTCAAGACCGCATTCTGAGTCCACCCTGGGACGTTAAACAACATAGCCAGCAGGAAGATGGAGGCAATCATTTTCTTGAATCCAATACTTCGCATATTTAGCAGGATGGTTAATATAGCAGCAATCAGCACAATCACACCAATGCTTCGGAAGTAGTTGCCAATCGCAAGCAAAATGGCGGCAGTGACGATCGTCTGCCAAGACTTTTCACGTATAAACCGAATCAAGAAGTATAAACAAGACGTCAGAAATGCCGTAGCAATGACATCGTTATAGATCAGGTTGTTCAGAAACAGGGATGGCAGATACGTCGCTGCAAAGATCAGAACTCCGTAATCACGTTCCGTGGACTTATGATTTAACTGTTTATAAATGAGATAAATCATTAATGTCGTTACCGTTGCAAACAAAATATTGAACAGCTTAATCACCAGATAATTATCCGGGAACAGGTACAGCAATGTTTTTAGATACAAGACGGTGGAAAAGTTAAACGGGAACATGTGCAGATATCCGCCCGTTTCGAACGAAGAATAATCCTGATCGTAGAGCATGTTCATCGCGAGTGAAAGCACGGTCTGTGAATCATCCGTAGGCACTCGTGGAAACACGAAGATAATGATAATTTGAATGGCCAGAGAGCATAGCAGCACCACCGGAATGACAACCTTTGGGCTGTATTTGTTCAGCTTCAGACAAAGGCGGTACAATCCGATACCCGCTCCTAGAAGCAAAGCAATCACCGGGATAAAAATACTCCACTGCTGCATGGCCAGAATCGGATTATCCCCATACAAGGTGTAGTTGTACTGCGCCCGGATTAACAGGGACGAAACGATAAACACGCCGACAAAAATAAGCAGAATAAAATAAAGCGACTTATGGATCACCTTAGACATGCCAAAACTCCTTTTCCAGTACAGGATTCGGGAATAGTATAATGCCTCTACCTGAAAAAAGCCTGAATTCAGATTCGTGCTTAAGAATGCTCATTAAGACAACAAGGAATCTGAGGATACCTCATCGAATAAGAAAAATATGTTGGTCGGATCGTGCCAATCCATAAGAATCAATTCAAGTTGAATTAGGGCAAAATGTAGTAACTGTAAAGTTAGATATCCCTTATGCACAAAGGAGAACTGAAAATGAGAAAACTTGTTCTATTTCTGCACGCATCGCTTGACGGTTTTGTAGAAGGGCCGGAAGGTGCAATGGACATTGGCTGGGTTGCCTACGATGCTGATTTGGAGAAACATGCGAAAGAAATTCTGAGTACTGCCGACACTGTCATTTGGGGGCGTGGGACTTATCAGATGATGCACAGTTACTGGCCATCTGTGCCTTCGAACCCATCAGCTTCGCAACATGAACGGGATCATGCTGAGTGGATCGAAAAAACAGCCAAAATTGTTTTTTCCACGACACTGGATACCGTTGAATGGAATAATTCAAGACTCGTGAAAGAAAATATCGAGGAAGAGATCAATAACCTCAAACAGCAGCCAGGCAACGATATGGTCATCCTCGGCAGTCCCAGGTTCGCACACCACCTTATGCAGCTTGATTTAATTGATGAGTATAAAATTACGGTTTCTCCCGTGCTGATCGGTAAGGGATTGCCGCTATTCCAAGGCATCAAGGAGAAGATCAATCTTAAGCTAATCGAAAACAAGACCTTTGATTCTGGAGTCATAGGCCTCGTTTACCAGACGGTAAGATGACCTTGTCACTAAGGTGATTACGCTAAAAGAAAGCTCAATAAGACCAAGAAAGCAGCTGATCAACGTGTGAACTGCACCCCAATTGTTAGACACCATCTAACAATTGGAGGTGCAGTTTTTTTGTCAAAATTTAATTTAGACTTGAAAATAGAAGCTATTCATCAATATTTATCAGGAAATGAAGGGATTAAAAGCATTGCGAAATCCTTAGGAATTAATCATGAAATCCTGCGTATGTGGATCAAGCAATACGAATATCACGGTTTAGAAGCTTTTGAAAAAACCTATACAGCTTACTCTCTAACCTATAAACTAGACGTACTCAACTATATGAACGAAAATGGGACGTCTCCAAATGAAGCTGCGGTCATTTTCAATATCTCTTCTCCAGGGGTTATTCGAAGGTGGCGCAGTCAGTTCAATGAAAATGGGATCGACGCCCTAAAACCAAAGATAAAGGGGCGTCATTGTATGACGGATAAGAATAAAAAAGGACTTCAAAAGCAAGAACCTGCTGAGGGATCGACTGAAGCTCTACAAGCTGAATTAGAACGTTTGCGTATGGAAAACGCCTACTTAAAAAAGTTGAATGCCTTAGTTCAAAACAAGGAAAAATCACCAAACAAGACAAAGCGCAAGTCGTCTATGAATTAAGGCTTGAATTCCCGGTGGTTGCATTATTAGCGTTCGCTGAAGTCCCACGTAGTACCTTCTATTACTGGGTGAAGCAGTTTGACAAGCCCGATCTAGACGCAGACCTGAAACTCCTTATTCAATCCATTTATGAGGAACATCACGGGCGTTATGGATATCGTCGTATCTGTGATGAACTAGTTAATCGTGGACATCGAGTTAACCATAAAAAAGTACTGCGTATCATGAAAGAATTAGGCTTGAAATCAGTGGTGCGTATGAAGAAATATCGTTCCTATAAAGGAACTGTAGGTAAAATTGCACCCAACGTACTGGATCGTAATTTTCTAGCAAAAAAACCAAATGAGAAATGGGTTACGGATATTACAGAGTTCAAGTTGTTTGGAGAAAAGATGTATTTATCACCTGTTCTGGACTTGTATAACGGTGAGATTATTACGTACACAGTAGGGTCTCGCCCTACGTATTCCTTAGTCTCCGAGATGCTAAATAAAGCCTTTAAACGCTTGTCCAACGAGGATAAACTCCTCCTGCATTCGGATCAAGGCTGGCACTACCAGATGAAACAGTATCGACAGGCTTTAAAGGGACAAGCGATTACCCAGAGCATGTCACGCAAAGGGAATTGTTATGATAACGCAGTAATGGAGAACTTCTTTGGCATTATGAAGTCAGAGTTTTTTTATCTTCATGAATTTGAAAGTGTAGATCACTTCAAACAAGAGCTAGCACGATACATGGATTACTACAATCACAAACGCATCAAGTCAAAATTAAAAGGCATGAGTCCGGTACAATACCGGGCTCATGCCCAACAAATTGCATAAAAATATTTGTCTAACTTTAAGGGGTCACTTCATTTGATCGGCTGCTTTTATTCAACTAACGGGCAGGTTAGTTGAATAGATCTGCTGAGTAGTGGAGCATCTGGCCTCTCACGGTTGGTTGCGGACAAGAAAAATTAAAAATCGCAAGGTTAAAGGAGAACTCTGGCAGATACGATTGCGATTAAAAACTACCCATGACGCACATGCGTCATGGGTAGTTTTTAATCATTTCCATACGTTAAGGAGGGGGCCTTGTGAAATAGAGATGTCCTAATCACTTCGTTGGATAGACAGAATTTTGTGTAAAAATGGCCACCGCCAGGGAACGACTATTCTTCGTATACATTTCCGAACCGCCTTACTTTACCGGCCCCATCCAGGTCGAAATCGTCTTCTGCTGGTGCGGCAACGGCGGTTTCAACTTCCCGTTATCGATCAAATGCTTCAAAATATAAGCGACCAGCCGACCTCCTCCGGTGTTGCCTCTCACCATGTAAGCAAGCTGCGGCTCCAAATGCTTAGGCTGATTTTGCAGGAACAGGTTGAGCATTTTGTCGTAGAGCTTGCCGACAGCAGGCGCATAAAGAGCGGACAAATCCGGCATTGCTTTGTTCAACCGATCCAACGTTTGCGGAGAGTCAATCCAAACCGCATTGAACTTGTACCCCTCCTTCGTCTTGCGGATGTACCCCTTCTCCAGCAGGAACGAATATTGCTCGGCGTTTTCTTCGTTGTCGGGCAGTTCCCCTTGTTGGAACGCATGACAAATCTCGACATTCCGGTATTCCAGGAAACGCCAATCCATCTGGCGGTCGCTCCAGTACGTATTGAATTGCCACAAGTATAAGGGAGTGTCTTCGACGTAGCGGAGCGACGGACCGAAGGTGACGTAACTACTCAAATCAAAACCCGGATCGGCATAGTGGCTCCGGTTTAACGCCGCATAGGCAATATACTGACCTCCGTCCTTTCTTATTGGTGCGACCGCATCGAAGTTTTCGCCCGCAGGCATGCTCCGCCAAGATTGCTCTTCGACGTTCTTGGGCAGCAAGGTCCAGAGCAGGAAGTTATAGTCGCCGTCCGGAACAAACACTCCGCTATCCTCAACTTGCCGGCGAACTTCCATTAACGCGTCAAAATGAACATCGGCCACTTCGGCGGCGCAATCTTGCCAGAATTGATGACCGGCTACGGCCAACTCGAAGAGGTCCCAGACAATGGTATTGCTTTGATATTTGCCGGGAGAGGTTTGGATGAGAAAATTGTAATCGGCCAGGTGCCGGACTTCACCTTCCAGCAAAGACGGCGGCATTCCGAGCTCCTCCGCGATTTGATGTACGGTACGCGCCTTGTGATAAGCCGCGTAAACGATATTTTGCGCCAAGGCGCGTCCAAGAAAATCGTTGGTTTCGCCCAGTCTGCCGGCCGAACCGGAATGGCCCATTTCCCCCATGCTGACCGGATTGACACTTAAAGTTCCTGTTGCACGCATACGTTTCATCCCTTTCCGTAACTTCTTTTTAGCCTCGCTCAAATGCCACTTCACCGTGTTGACAGGAATGTTCAGAGCAATCGCGATATCGCCGATTTTAACCTCGTCGTAGTAATGCATGACCACGATCCGGCGATGGATATCGGACAGAAACGCGACTTCTCGGCGCAGCTCGCGGTAAGCTTCGGTTACCAGCAGCCGGTCAAGCGGCTCCCGGGAAGGGGCGGCAGACAGTTCGGACATGCCGTTGATTTCGATCGCTTGGGGAGCGTGCGCCCTCTTTTTCAACCAATTCACCCAAGTGTATCGGGCAACCGTCCAGACGTAAGCGTCAAGGCTTCTAATGTCCCGCACCCCGGAGAAGGATTTCAACAACTGCAGCATAATCTCCTGAGCCAGATCCTCCGCCTCGGCCCGCTGCTTGACCCGGTTTAACGCAAAACCGAAAATCGGTTTGACATAGCTCCGAATCGCTTCCGCCGCTTCTTTTCCGTTTTTACTAATTGGATCCATTTTTGCCTCCATAGTTGCATCTGTAATTCCTGACAATTATATAGTGTGCCAGGCGAAATAAAGGTTGGGATTATTTCAAAAAATTTGGGCGTCCTACCGGATTCCTTCATACATGTATAATTACAAACATCAGAGGCACTATTAATTTACGAAATGCTGAATACACGGAAGGACACATAAAGGTCGGGTATGAAGTGAATGGATTCAGTTTGAAAGAGTATAATGTTTCTTGTAAGCTTTATAATGACGGAAATTTAATTTCATCTTCTGGCTCGACAGATGAAGGCTTAATAGAATTAGACGAACAGCATTATTACTTTGTCGGATTTGAGAATATAGATCAAGTTAATCTGCCTGACTCTATAAATCTAACTGTGGAAATTATAGGGATACCAAATGATTCTGGACAAAAACCTTTAACAGCATTGCTCATCGTTGCTATTCTGTCCGATAAACGCAAATAGACCGCCCCCCTCTCGCAAAAGGTTGCGGTCTATTTATGATCATCTTTCTAAGCGAAGCCCACCGCCCTTAAAAGCGGCTATTGCTCAAAGAGTCGTGTTACCAGCACGGCTCTCTTTGCATTTTACGTCTAATCTGCTCTAATTATACCATACTCAAATCTTTGAAGTCACATATAAACCGTGTTAATCATCGTACATTCTCTTATATTCATGCATATATTTACGGTACCATTAACTACTTCTTTTGCTTCTTTTCCTGAGCCTTCTTCACATTTTCCTGCACCCGAAATTCCACGATCCGGCGGATCAATTCTTCTGGCAATGGTTGATCCAACGGAAACTGCACTGATCCTTTGGCTCCTTTATACCGTGAGAGTTCTTCCTTAAACGCTTCGATCCCACTGGCACCCGGGTAAAATCCGATATGCTTAGAGTACGCTGCAAAATGAACCAAGTTTCCGTGCTCTGCATATGTTGGCATCTTGTAACTGATCTTCTCCACGGCATTGGGAGCGGAATCGCGAATAATCTGTCTTAATGCTTGTAATTTGACCTGTACATCCGAAGGAAATTGCGAGATATATTCATCTACTAGCACATCAAAAGAGGTACTCTCTGACATCTTGAACTCCTTCCACCACGTCCATTCGTGGTATGAGCATTTTTCACAACGTCATGGCTCGGCCATTTCGCATCAGATAATCCTCTTTGGCTTTGTAATCAGGCATAATACTGCCCACACGGCGCCAGAACGAACGATCATGATTCATATGATGGATATGGCATAACTCATGAATGATCACGTAATCAATCACCTCTAGTGGAGCCATCGCCAAGCGGTAGTTAAACGTCAGCTTTTTATCCCAACTACAGCTTCCCCACTTGGTCGCCGATTCCACGATATCCACAGACTTCGGCTTCACCTTCAACTCCTGCTGGTAACGGCCGATACGCTCACCGATCATTCTTTTACACTCCGCAAAATAAAACTTCTTCAGATTCGCACGCAAATCCTCTTCCGAACGTCCCTCTACGTCAATTAACTCATGCAGCGCATGTTCTTTGCCAAAGAGCAGAAACTTCCCTTTGCCCTCCTCTTCATATTCTTTCGCTTGAGGACCATCCAACGCCTGCTGCATCAGAGCTGATTTCGTCAAAATAACGTCCCCATGCTGCGTAACAAGCTGCCGGATCATGTCTTCGCTGGTACCATTGGGAGCCTTGATTGTGACCATATAGGGTAAATCCATCGTAATGGAAGCTTTCTTTCGTTTTCCATATTCGATATGACAGTTAATGATGTGATTGTTTATTTCAATAGTTAGCATAACCTGCTCCACTTCTTCCGATATTTCAATTTCAATTTATTCATTCAGATTGTAACCTATTCAGTAACTCTATGCATAATGTTCAGCGACATTAGATATCTCATATTGAATTTTTATTCATTAATATGTATTATTATAAAATCATGAGATAGGAGGATAGATATGATCCCTACATCGAATTCGGAATACAAAACCATTGAGGAACTATCCCTCAACCATTGGCAGCCCTTATCCACTTTGCTTTTTGACGGATGGGTAATGCGTTTTGCAGAGGGATTTACGAAGCGCGCCAACTCCATTCAACCTCTTCACTACTCTACCCAAGATGTGCATGAAAAGATCGAGCAATGTGAGCGAATCTACGCCTCCAATCAATTAAGTACCATATTCAAAATTACGCCGTTTATCCAGCCGGATCATCTCGACCAGCTTTTGCATGAAAAGGGGTATGATGTTGTAGATCTGAGCCGGGTCCAGACTCGGAGCCTGGAAACCATTAAGGAGCCTGAGCACTCTGCTGTAAAAATGGACGAACAGTTAACCGGAGAGTGGTTGGATCACTTTTGCAGACTGAATCAGGTAAGTGATCTGCATCGGGGAACGATGAAACAAATGTTAAACAACATCCGTACGCGCACAGGTTTCATCTCGCTGTTCATCGACGGACAAGTCGTTGCTTGTGGATTCGGTGTGGTGGAACGAGGTTATATTGGATTGTATGACATCATTACGGACGCTAACTTCCGGAATCGGGGATTGGCCGAGCAGATGATCCTTCATCTGTTGCATTGGGGAAAAGAGAATGGTGCTACCTCCAGTTACCTGCAAGTCGTTGCTAATAATGCTCCCGCATTAAAACTGTATGCCAAACTTGGATTCTCCGAAATCTATTCATACTGGTATAGGGTCAAGAAAGCTTAGGCTTTTCTGTAATCACTCCACTAGCTAGCTAATGGTTTTATAATCTATAAACTTTTCAGTTCATTGAAGTCCTTACCCAGAAGCACACTCAATCTGCCGGACATCCCTTGTGCAGAAGACACGCTCACATAAAACAAGCCCCTTGACCAAGCTTGGTCACTCCAATACGTATGCTCTTTTCCATCTGCTGGGACAGTATAAGACATTTTTGCGATTCCAGCAGTAGATTCTTGGTTAATCGTGAACGTGAACGCTTTCGAACCGGTATTTTTAAAGCTCACTTTCACACATTCAAATCCCTCCGGGATATTAAACTGTTTTGTAGTCGCAGTGCCTGCGAGATCCTCATTATTAATTACTGATAATGTGGATGGGGTAGAAGTAGTGACAACAGTTTCATTATTCATTAATGCTGTTGTTATTACTGTAGTAATAATGGCGGTGGCGGCCAGAACAGCCATTGCCATTTTTATGTGTTTCATGATGTCACCTCTACCTGTTATATCTGAATTATACAGTTTAAGAAATCTCTCCTGTGAAAGAGCTGGTTCTCAGCTCTGATTGCGCTCCAATTGTTTTTCGATCCCCAGCCTGTCAATCTGAATCCAGTATTCTGCAATTCTCTCATTCTCCACTCGATATACCGCACTCGCTATTTCAATCACGGGAAGATTGGTCGGCGCATATCCATCCACTTCTCCAACATGAGTACCCACTTGTCTCCAGCGTACATATACTTTATCTCCCTGTGCAAGCAACTCCTGAATCTGCATCGAAAAATCTCCGTACGCCTCCATCATTTCCCTCACATGATCCGCATAGACGGAGGGCGTTCTTGTGACTGTCACTTCCTCTTCCGAGATTACCTGGTGAGCCAGTACCTGCTCGGCCATCAGTGTATTGGCATAATCAAGATTGCGACCCGAGCGCACTTCTTCAAAAAAGGTCCTGACAATCTGTTCTGGCGTCATCCGATCCACTCCATTTTTCGTTTTATCATGCATTGTACCAGAAGTCTCAACAATTCTCACTCTCTCGCAAAGATCATTTTAACTAACTCTAATACACGATTATCACTCTATTGTATATAGTCATAATATACCATTACATATCTTGACAATAAGTCTATATGACCATAGACTAGCAAAAGACATTAGGGAATTAATAGGAGGTCTTGCTGATAAGAGGTTTGAAAATAGTTTTTAACCAGAAATGATAATCTTCGGTGTTGAGAAATTATTTTTGAAATTAGCCTTTGCAACAACTTAGAATAACGAGAAAGTGGTGTACCATGAAACGTTTATTTTTGATTATGTTTACGCTCACCCTGTTATTGGCTGGATGCCAGAGCAATGACAAGGAGAGTAGCCCGTCCGAGAATACCCCCACAGAAATAGTAGAAGGCTCTAGCGTATTAAGTTTGAAGCAGAAGTATGGCTCCGAATCGGATAAAGCGATTATGCCGATGTATAACGTAGCTCAAGATGAAGAATTTACGTTCAAGTTTAAAGCAGATTTAGGAAAAAGTAACTGGTCACTGAGTGATATGATTTCAGTACATACCGATATTAAAGCACTTAAGGCAAGTGAAGTAGCTTTGTTATCAGATATTCATGATAATAGTATTTCTATTAAACCTCTTGGATGGGGCGTTTTAAGTTCAGATTCCATGATGAAAAGGGGGCAAAGTTCTTGGGGTGGTGCCCCAATATATTACATTCGTCTGAATTATGATCCAGATGCAGAGAAACTGACATTGCTCGAACATCCAATCATTATTCCATTTACGGTGAAATCAGAGTTACCTGTACCCAATCTAAGATACGAAATTGACAAAGATAGACGGTTCAAATTGGTCTGGGACAAGGTTGAGGGTGCAACTGAATATAAAATTTATAAACGTTCTGACCTAACCGACTTTGATACAAACAAACCTTTAACTGGCGAAGAGGATGCTTTCAGCAATAGTATACCTTTAGATATTGCGGTAACGACTGAGACTTCCTTTAATGATTTTATGAAGGACGGAAGAGGCGGGCTTGCGACTTATAATGAAATGATAACGACTCATCAGAACCATGGTATACGAGGAGAATATTACGTCACTGCAATCGGTGGGGGCAAAGAGTCCAATTTTAGCAAAGGGGTCCCTACTGCTCCACTGGCATCCCAGTTACCGACAGCTTTGAAAGAACAACTGTATATGGAGAAATTAAAGAATATAGATGTACTTCCCCAAAAAACGACAGTTGAGTACAATGATGGTTCTTTAGCCCTTGAGACGATCATCTATGATACTGCCAACGTAGAGATTTCGGAGTTCAACGAAACGAATATTCCGTTTCACATTAAAGGAACAGCTCTGAAAAGTTACGTACGAGTGGAGAATGTGACCCAAGATGACCTGGATAGACTTGCCCAGCAAACCGTGGCTGATTCCAGTAACGGACTGGTAGAACCGAAAAATGACACACCATACGTCCCTGCACCTGATGTGCCAACCATTATCAACAATCATGATGCACCTGTGACTGAGCCGGCAACGGAAACAGAAGCAGACACAGAACCGACGTTGGAAGAAACTCCATCTACGGAGTCCACAACCAATATTGGAACGTCAGAGGATAAAATTGATTCTGAATCCAACGAGGCTTCCGATGATACTTCCGATAAAGCTTCTGATGAAATTACGAGTGAATCACCTGAAACTGAAGAAGACAACTTGGTGGATGAGCAGAAATCCAATACACACCAGAATGTAGAACAAGGCAATCAGGAAACGGTTCCTGAGCCGGCTACAGGCGATGCAATGATCAATGCAGATTCTGCATTGGAAGAAGTTTTGGCTAAAAACATGGTTGCTGCCCATGACAAGATCTCATTAAAAGCTTTTCCAGAAGCCCAGAATTTCACAACGCTCTCCGATGTTGTCCTGAAAGTAATGTACCAGAATCCATTGATTCTGGGTGTGGAAGGTTTTGAATACAATTACGGTACACTTACCCTTTCAATCCATTACAATGAGTCGGTAGATGTCATCCAGAAGAAACAGAGCGAGATTATTGCCAAAGCAAACGAAGTTGTTGCTTCCATCATCAAGGATGGCATGAAGGATGATGAGAAACGGAAAGCCATCTACGATTATCTGAACGATAACGCGAAGTATGATGATGCGGCACTTGAAAATGCGGAACAGAACAACTTTAAAAATGTCGATGCACAGTTCAATGATTCGTTTACCACTTACGGTATCCTGGTCAAAGGCGTTGGCGTATGCGCCAGCTATGCTTCCGTCTACAAACTGCTCTCCGATCTGTCTGGACTGGAAAGCATCGTCGTAACGGGAGCTTCTAGCGGTGTTCCTCATGCGTGGAATAAGGTCAAAATCGGGAATGAATGGTTCCATGTGGATGCCACCAACAATCTGACCAATTCCGGTATTCCTTACTTCCTGTACAATGCAAATGATGAGACGGCTGCAAGTCAGAAAACGATAGCCGACAAGGATTACTGGCTTGACTCCGAACTCGCCCTGTTTAATGGTGAAAGTGATGCGAACGATTATTATGTACAGAACGATCTCGAAGTCGCTTCCATTAGTGAATACAAAACGAAGGCTGAGAGTGAACTGAAGAATGGAGAAAATCGGGTAATTCTCCGTTTTGCCTCACCTGTGGACTCTGATGAGCTGATGACAGCTGCAGGCGAAGCCCTCGCTGCGGTAGATGAGGCCCTGCTTAATACGGCTCAATTGGCCACGCTTGGCAGCTACGCCATTCTGGAGCCTAACCCGGATCAGAAGTAATGCAATAATCAGGAAAAATTCCATAACAACAAAGAACTCCATTCACCTTCATCGGGAATGGAGTTCTTTGCTTCTCTTGCCAATGATCACTGACCTAAGATTCATAGGCCTTTTTATCCAAAATTACGGACTAACTGTACCGCCATTGGCGTTCAGTGTCTCACCGCTCACATAGCTGGATTCCTGGCTCGCCAGGAACACAAACGCTGGTGCCATTTCAGCAGGTTGCCCTGCACGACCCAGCGGAGTATTGGAGCCGAAATCAGCAAGCTTCTCTACGGGCTGTCCACCAACGACCTGAAGCGGTGTCCATACTGGACCTGGTGCGACGACGTTTACGCGGATGCCTTTGCTGCCGACTTGCTGAGCCAGCGCTTTGCTGAAGGTGTTGATTGCTGCCTTTGTTGTCGCATAATCCAGCAGGATTGGAGATGGCTTATAGGCCTGAATAGAAGACGTGTTAATGATGGAGCTGCCTGGTTTCATGTGTTTCACCGCTGCTTTACAGAGCCAGAACATCGAATAGACATTGGTTTTGAATGTCGCATCAAATTGTTCTGTAGTCAGATCGGCGATCTGCTCAACAAACTGCTGTTTACCTGCCACGTTGGCGAGGATATCGATCCCACCGAGCTCTTTTACAGCAGATTCAATGAGTTCTTCGCAGTATTTCTCATCCTTGAGGTCGCCTGGAATCGCAACAGCCTTGCGGCCTGCTTCTTCGATCAGTTTGACCACTTCCTTCGCATCGGCTTCTTCCTCAGGAAGGTAAGCCAGGACAACATCCGCGCCTTCACGGGCAAAAGCGATGGCTGCTGCCCGACCAATACCGCTGTCTGCTCCGGTTACAACAGCTTTACGTCCGGTCAGACGCCCGCTGCCTTTATAGCTTTTTTCACCTGCATCAGGTACAGGAGTCATTTCACGCTGAAGTCCCGGCTCCTCCTGCTGCTGCTTCCAATCTGATGTAGCCTTCGGATATTGTGTCGTCGGATCTTGCATGGTGTGCTGGTCTTGATTAGCCATGTTCAATTCCTCCTCGGATTAATTTACACCCTATAAATAGAACGAAATGATTCTACACTGGCCACTACGCGGTCAGGAGCAACCTTCCGATCGCTGTTATCCCCAGATTTTTTTCTATCCCTAATTAAGGGGAAATCCGGGGATAAAGGCGAAGCATATGCTTTCGAAGCAGCTTTCTTTTAGAAAGCTTTTAGCTTCACTTCTCCAGGCTTTCTCTGCCCTCTACGTTATTGTGTAGAAAATAAGTTCAATTTAAATAGACTGTGTAAATTTAAAATTTATTTTGTATATTGTTTTCATAAAAGTTGCACTCTTTCCTTTGTAACCGAGATGGGCGGAATTTAAACTGGCTCTGATAGCAGCTCTTCTATTTTCAATCATAAAACCATCATTTACATGAGATTCAAGCAAGAATTTTGAAAAACAAAAAAATGCACTCCCTGCATGACACTGGATCTCCCGAAGGTTCTCCCATGTATTCAAGGAATGCACGTATGATATTACGATATTAACATCAACGATTTTATAACATAAGGCTAGTGATCCTCGCTTGCATCTACCCGCTGTCTTTTTCCTATGCCAAATACGAAATATCCGATCACAACGATCGCCATAAATGTAGCCCCGACAATCAGGGGTAACCGCGTATCCGGGTTAAATGCCATACCAATAATGACGAGCGTCAGATATACGATGATGATATAGTTGCTGATGGGGAACCATTTGGATTTAAAATTGTGGTCTCCCATTTCATTGCCCCAACGCTTTCTGAACCTGAACTGGCTGAAGGCCAGCGCGAACCATGGAACCATCCCCGGAAGAACACTTGCGCTATAGATGTACAGGAACAGTTTGGAGTCCGGCATCAGGTAGTTGAGTACCACACCCACCAGCAGCAAGGAAATTGTGATGATAATACTGTTGCGGGGAACCCCGCCTTTGGACAGCTTTTTGAAAAAGGCCGGTGCCTGTCCATTCTCCGCAAGCGTGTAAAGCATACGTCCTGCACTATAGATCCCACTGTTACATCCCGACATCGCCGCGGTAAGCACGACAAAGTTGATAATTCCCGCAGCAGCGACAATCCCGACTTTGGCAAACGTCAGTACAAACGGACTTCCCGTCTCTCCCACTTCATTCCAAGGGTACAATGTCACGATGACAAAGATGGCCCCAACGTAAAAAATAAGAATGCGCCACACGATGTTTTTGATCGCTTTACGCAGCGTGATCTTCGGATTTTCCGCTTCACCTGCCGTAATCCCTACCATTTCGACACCTTGATAGGCTGCCGTTACGATACACAGGGCAAAAAGGAAACCTTTGATGCCTCCAGGGAAAAATCCGCCATGGCTCACCAGATTCGATAGCCCAATGGGCTCTCCTCCGTTCCCCCAGCCGAAGAAAATTAGTCCGGTTCCAATCACGATCATGAAGACAATCGCCGTCACCTTGATCAGCGCAAACCAGAATTCAAATTCGCCATAGTACTTTACCGCTGCCAGATTCGCAGCCGCAATAATGAGCACACCAGCCAAGGCAGGCAGCCATTGTGGAATATCCGGGAACCAGTAACCTACATAAATCCCAATCGCGGTGACTTCCGCCATACCAACCGTGACCCAGAGGAACCAGTAACTCCAGGCAGTCAGGAACCCGGCGAGTGGACTGATATACTTATGAGCAAATGTGGCAAATGAACCGGTAACAGGCTCCTGAATCAACATTTCCCCCATAATGCGCATGACAAAAAAGATAATGATCCCGGCCAGCAAATAGGCCAGCAGCACTGAAGGACCTGCCCATTTGATCGTACTTGCCGATCCCATGAACAATCCGACCCCGATCGTACCTCCGAGTGCAATCAGCTCTACATGGCGGGGCTTTAGCCCTCTGGATAGTTGCTTCGATTCCAAACGATTCTCCCCTTTTCACATTCACATTAACGCAATGCAGAATTACTTCACCAAATTGTACGAGATGTGCCGCAGAAATACAACAAGGAATGTAAGGAAGCGGATACACTATATCAATCATGGACACCTATGAAGTAGGCTCCAGTAAACTTTTCCGTCCAGCAACAGCATCCTCCTGAGACAACACAGCACATTCACGAAAAGCAAAATGCTTGCAGCCTAGGCATTTCTGGTGATTTAGATGCTGTAATGCATAATTGATGGCTTCACCGGTATGCTCAAACATGTGATCCGGATGAATGCACTCCATTAAACCCGTTTTCCTCATCATCTCCAAGGGCTGTGCCTGAACGCCTGAAAACAGTATCATGCCACCATATCGCTCAAAATGCTTTACTAAACTGGCAAGGTTGGCTTCACCTGTTGTATCCATAAAAGGAACCTTCCCCATACGCAGCAGCAGAATACCTGGTCTTTGATGAATTGAATCCATCACCGATTTCTCAAACAGATCTGCCGCTCCAAAAAACAAAGGGCCTTCAATCGTATACATACTGATCTGCGGACAATCATGCCCTTCATGAACCATATGCGCCATAACCTTCTCATGCTTGTGATCGGGGTCAGGCAGCACTTTGGCAACCTTCAGCATCTCGCTCATGCGCTTCACGAATAGAAGGACCGCAAGGATCAATCCCACCTCCACAGCGGTGGTTAGACTCGTAAAAACGGTGAGCAAAAAGGTAATGAGTAGTACGAGTGAATCACTCGTTTTGGTTTTCATTACATGTATGAACGATCTCCGCTCACTCATATTCCAGGCAACCAGCATCAGCACCGGGGCCATACTGGCAAGAGGGATGTGGGACGCATATGGTGCGAAGAGAACAAGCACCAGCAACACAACAACGCCGTGAATAACGCCAGAAAATGGCGATACTGCACCGGATTTTATATTCGTTGCCGTACGCGCAATGGCCCCTGTTGCTGGAATGCCGCCGAATAGCGGTGTCACCATATTCGCGATTCCCTGCCCAATCAGCTCCCGATTGCTGTTATGACGGGTCCCGGTCATGCCATCCGCAACCACAGCAGACAACAGCGATTCGATGCCGCCCAGCATGGCGATAACAAAAGCGGGCTGCAGCAAGTTCACCACACGCGCCCATGTAATCTCCGGAATATGAAACTGGGGCAACGCTCCCGGAATAGCGCCAAATGACGATCCGATCGTAGCAACCTGCCCTTCAAAAAAGAACGCTGCAACTAGCGTCGATAGAATCAACCCGGCCAGTGATGCAGGCACCTTGGGTGCAAACTTGGGCACAAACAGAAGAACAGCCAGACAGATTCCAGCCGTCAACAAACTGTATATATTAATTGTCGAGAAGTGCATCCCGATTTCTTTCATATTGGACCAGAAATCCTCGTGCTTCTCGATGCCGCTCAGCCCCAGAAAATTCGCAATTTGCCCACTAAAAATAATCACAGCAATTCCCGCCGTAAATCCAATGGTCACGGGTCTTGGAATAAATTTGATTAACGCCCCAAGCTTGAAAACGCCCATAAGTACAAGCATTAATCCGGCCATTATTCCGGCGATCAGCAGATTTTCGTATCCATACTGCATGACAATAGCGAAAAGGATCGGAATAAATGCCCCTGTCGGCCCGCCAATCTGGAATTTGGACCCACCCAGCAAGGAAATGAGAATGCCCGCCATAATTGTCGTGTACAGACCATACTCGGGCTTGACCCCGGAAGCTATCGCAAACGCCATCCCGAGCGGGATCGCAATAATGCCAACAATCAGCCCCGATACCAGATCCTTGCGAAATGCGGCAGCATTGTATCCTGCAAATCTTCCCATCCATTTCATCTGTCCTGACCTTCTTTTCTTCATATATTTGAATATTTGAATATAATAAAAAGACTACTCCCGTCTGTGCTCCCTGTCAATCGTAATGCTCACAGCAGTGACCCTCCTAAAACGCAAAAAACAAGAAGTTACCTGAAACTTGCTTCCGGTTCCCCTTGTTTAATGTGTTTAAGTATCTTTTCGAATGTCTTCCAGCATGGAAATGGCGTCAACCAGATGATTGTCAAAAATCTGTTTGGCAACGGCCAACAGGTCTTTAATCAATGGGTCACGCAGCGAATAAGTGACTGTCGTCCCTTCTTTTGTTCCCTGGACAACGTTTTTACTGCGCAATACAGCCAGCTGCTGCGAGACGGCGGAGCCTTCTGATCCCAGAATGCTTTGCAGTTCATTGACGTTCTTCGCTCCTTCGCTCAGCAGCTCCAGAATCTGAATTCTCATCGGGTGCGCCAAGGCTTTGAAAAAATCCGCTTTAAACTGTTGTATGCTCTGATTCATACGCTATGCCCCTTCAATCAAACTTTTGAAGATGCAAATATCATAACATATAACATATTGAAAGGAAGCAGGTTTTCCGCGGCCTTCATTCACAACCGGCCATCCTCACCCTGAATTGCTTTTTTTATTCTTTCACCCCTCCAATGGTGAGTCCAGTCACAAAATATTTTTGCAAGAACGGATATAGTAAAACGATGGGCATGGCCGTCACAACCGTAATTGCTGCCCGAATCGATACGGGAGTGACCATGTTTGTTACATTTTTGTACTGGTCCACATTGACAGTTCCACCCTGTGAAGTCGCAGAGGACAGCAATTTCATCAGCTCATACTGCAAGGTGGTCAAATTCCGGTTGCCCGCTGTGTACAGCATGGAATCAAACCAGGAGTTCCACTGTCCCACGGCGATAAACAGCGCGATGGTGGCCAACACCGGTTTGGATAGCGGAAGCACGATGCGCATAAAGATTTTAAAATCGCCGGCACCGTCTATCTTCGCCGATTCGAGCAGTCCTTCTGAAAGTCCCTGAATGTAGGTGCGGACCACGATCATGTTGAAGACACCGATTAATCCAGGGATAATATATACCCAGAAGTTATTCAACAGCCCCAGTTGCTTGATCAGCATGTATCCCGGAATCAATCCGCCGCTGAAATACATCGTCACCACAAACAGCGTGGTGACCAATTTGTTAAACATGTACTCCTTGCGGCTCAACACGTAGGCCAGCATCGCGGTACAGAACAACTGCACCATCGTCCCAACTACCGTTCTAGCGACCGAAATAAATGCCGCTTGCGTGAGATGGGGATTCTGGAATACGGATACGTAGTTCTGAAGTGTCCATTCCCTTGGCCACAGATATATTCCTCCGCGGATCGTATCAAGCCCATTATTGAAGGATACGGCAATCGTGTTTAAAAAAGGATATAATGTAACAACCATAACGAACAACATAAAAAAACCGTTTGTGAATGAAAATAAATAATCGCCAAAGCTTCGTCTTCTGCTAAATCGCTTCACAGCTATACCTCCTTATCAAATCAAACGCTCTTCGCCAAGAGCCTTGGCAAGCCCGTTGGCCATAAATATGAGCACCAGGCTGACTACGCTCTTGAATATGCCTGCGGCAGTTGCAAGAGAATAGTTGCCCAGGTTAATTCCGTACTTCAATACGAAAATGTCGATGGTCTCGGACACGTCCTGCACCAATCCGTTCCCCAGCAAATATTGAATCTCGAAACCCGCGTTCAGCACGTTGCCGACATTGATAATGAGCAGGATAATAATCGTTGGTTTAATGCCTGGAAGAGTGACATTGAACATTTTGCGAAACCGGCCTGCCCCGTCAATCGAAGCCGCCTCGTACAAGCTCGGATTAATTGAAGTCATGGCAGCCAGATAAATGATGGTACCCCAGCCAATTTCTTTCCACATGCTGGACAAGCC
This sequence comes from Paenibacillus sp. FSL W7-1088, assembly GCF_037969855.1. Lineage (NCBI taxonomy): Bacteria > Bacillati > Bacillota > Bacilli > Caryophanales > Paenibacillaceae > Paenibacillus > Paenibacillus sp. FSL W7-1088. Next base: position 968,725 of record NZ_CP150216.1, on the reverse strand, counting down.
CACAATGCCCCAGAAATATTTCGGCTCGGCGAAGAAATTAATTGGAGCGCTGATGATGTGAAGCTTCGTCAGCAGCACATTGACGATTCCCGTCTCAGTGGATAATACGTTGGCAACGATGCCTGTAACGATGATCCATGATAGAAAATGTGGAAGATAGGAAACCGTTTGCACGACACGTTTGAACAGCACCATCCGCAATTCGTTCAACAGAAGCGCCAGGCCAATCGAGCCAACAAAGCCCAGAAACAGACTGATTAAGCTCATCGCCAGCGTATTTCGGATGACACGTACAAATGTAGGGTCCGTGAACAGGGTTTTAAAATGCTCCATGCCTACCCATTCCTGCTGAAAAAAACCAAGGCCGGGTCTGTAATTCTGAAACGCCATCAACCAGCCCCATAACGGTCCATACGCAAAAATAGCGATAAACGCAATAAATGGAAATGACATCCACAATAATTGACGCTGACTTTTCATTCGTGACAGGTTATACCCGATCCAGCTTTTTCCTGATGGAAAATGGCTTGCCTTTATCCGGTGCTGCAACTCATTTTTGGCCATTCTTTTTCTCTCCTTGCTTACGAGTTTATCTATATCAACCTCGTGTGGATGAATCGGTCCATTCCAATCCAATCTCCGATTTTATCGTGTAAGAAAAGGCTACAGGATTCCCCATAGCCTTGCTGCACAGCAGATCCTTACCCCCACAGCTCCACGCGTCTGCGGACTTCCTCCGTTAATGCATCTTCATATGCTTTGATATCCGCACTCTCCTTGAGAGTGGCCTGATACTCTTCCCAGGCCTGGTCAAACTCGGCTGGTGACGTCATGATCACTTTAGGCAGCCATTTTCGTTTTACGTCGTCCATTTTCTGTCTAGCAATCGTCTCAGGTTTGTTGGGTTCAAAGTTATAGGTATAGATCGGGAACCATGGTTCGTTGTCCTCCGCAGGCTCCAGGAAATCCGTAAACTTCGTATATCCGTAAGCCTTCAACACTTTTTTGTCGATGTCATTCAGTGTGGCCAGATATTCCTCCGGTTGCTCCTTAGGGTCGAGTGCGTTTTTTCCGTCAGCAGTCATGCCTTCATGATGCGGAAAATATACCAGGGGACTTCCCGTGTTCGCCAGCACCCAGTCTGGATCTTTGGAATTGGAACGCTGCTCTTCATTCCGGGAGAATACGCCTTTTTCATCGACCTGGTAATCCACGCCTTCCTGTCCCCATGTTCTCAATACTTCCATCTCAGGGTCCAGCAAATCATTAATATACTGAAGCGCTCCCTCTACATCCTTGCAACTCGTTGTAATGGCCAAGCCGCCATTCACGTTAAGGATTGGCTTGTGCTGATAGCGCCCCTTTACATCCTCGGAAAGCGTGATGGACAATGGCACATATGTTTTGTCGTACAATTTTTGCTTCACGAGCGACGCCTCGGCGTCAAGGAACTGCCACCCCTGGTCCACCATGCCCAGCACACGTCCGGTTGAAAGTTTGGAAATATATTGATCAAAGTTTGCCGTAAAGGTCTCGTTATCGACCAAACCTTTATGGTACACTTCATTGATCTTTTTGAAATACGCCTTCGCTTCAGGAATCGTATTGTAGTTTTTGGCCGTCAGCGTTTCTTTGTCTATGATAGCTGCCCCTTCATTGGGGTAACCAGCCAGGAAGAGCGGAGGGTTTTCCAGTGCAAAATATCGCCAGTCATACGAGATAATTTCAAATCCAATCGTCGGCTGACCGTCAACTGTCGGATGAGCTGCTTTATACCGTTCAATCAAGTCAAAGTATTGATCAAGTGTTTTGATTGTCGGATAATTATCCCATTCCAGCACAGCCTTCTGAATCCAGAATGCTTCTCCGTCATGAGTTACCTTCATGGACTCGCCTTGTACATTGCCAAACTGAGGGATGAAGTAGATATGTCCATCCGTTGTGTTTTTCATTTTTTTCCAATCTTCGCCTAGATAATTTTTGATGTTCGGATATTTATCGATGTAATCCTCAAGCGGGACCAGCGCCCCTGCCGATACCAATTGCTGAGTACCATCACTTCCATCGATAAAGTCGGGATATTCGCCGCCTGCAATCAGCACGCCAATCCGTTCCTTGGCCGTTTGGCCGGTGAGCCAATCCATGGTCACGCGGACACCCGTTTTTTCTTCAATCGCTTTCAGCACCCGATTATCGTCTGGTGCAATTTTCCCCGGCACGGCAAAAAATGCGGAAAATTGCTTCAAATCCTTGCCATCCGCTGTCTTCTCACCAGACGAGGATGATCCTGGCGTACATCCGGCAAGTGCAACAACCAGTATTAAAGCCAGCAAAACGCAATGCCTGATTTTTTTTCTAACATCCTTTTTCATCATGACCCCTCCATCGATTATTTGGACAGAAGCTTTGTGGAAAGCGCTTTCCAAAGGCTATGTTAAAATTACCATGTTCCCCTGTCCCCCTCAACGGGAGAAATTATAGGCGAAATCCCAATAATTCCAGTTCAATGGCAATAAAAATCCTGCCCCTCCATCAAGGAGTGCAGGATGTAGAATCGGCAGCGTACGCTGCCTGGGCTCTTTTGCGATATTGCGCAGGCGTCTCATCCATGAGTTTCTCGAACCGGTTAATAAAGTAATCGGAATCGCGATATCCGACAGCTGTTGCAATTTCATATACCCTTTGATCGGTTCTGCGCAGCAGCCGGGCGGCTTCCTCCACACGCAATTGATTCAAATAATCATTGAAGGACAGAGCATAATGCTTTTTGAAAATCTGACCCAAATACGCACTGTTCATGTAAAATTGCTCTCCCAGCAATTTCAGGCTGATGTTCTCCCTGTAATGTTCATGAATGAATGCCTCGATTCTGGCCAATACACCCATTGCGTTCCATTTCTGCTGCTCCTTCAGCTTCTCTGCGCACAGTCGCGAGAACTCCCATAAATTTTCAATGTTAGCCTCCATAGACAGCATCGCGTAATTCATCTGGAGGAACGCTGACTGCATCAACCCGGAATCCGGGGGACCCGTCTCACCTTTTACAAGTTCCAACAGATTGTACGCCAAATAATGCAACTGAATGCGGACGATGCCCGGCTCGATTCGTTCATTGAGAAAAAATTGAAAGATCGCCTCTGCATGACTGCGAAGCTCATCCATTTGCTGTTGCTCAATCGACTTGATCAGGCCATCAAACAATTGTTTCTCTCGTTGTCCTGGCTGTTTCGTAAATATTTCAGTATTCATATGCTCGAAGTAATACATGGGGCCACTCGTGGTAAAAAAACGCAAGCTCTTCATTTTGCCGCAGGATTGGTAGGACTCATACAGTTCCTCCACCCTCTGTACTTCTTTTCCGATATAGAAGGCAACTGCCGACTCCTGACCCTGATTCAGCTCGCCATGTAATCGGCCGATATATTCCTCCAACGCGATAGCCTCCTCCTTCAGCATCAGATCCGTGAGAATGAGCAAAACCGCATTCTTTTCCCCCGTGAACGGCTTCAGCACTTGTCCCTTGAAGGGCTCGCCAACCGATGCTTCAACCCGGGAGCACCAATCCGTTTCGCATTCTGCTCTCCCTGCGGTCTCCCCTGTCGCCTCGATCAGCATGCAGCGCAGGAAGTTGGCACTCTGATAGCTGGACTGCACATTTGCAACAGATTCTTTATCGGCTGACCCAAGCAAGATGGACTGCATATGCTGAGCCAAGATGATCCGGTCCTTTTCTTGCTGGTGTCGCTTCTCTTCTGTCCGCGCATCGAATGAGATTCTGAATTCCTCAAGCACTTGAACCAGTTCCGTCTTCACGATGGGCTTGAGAATATAGTCATTCACCTGGTATTTAATCGCCTGCTTGGCATACTCGAACTCGTAGAATCCGCTTAGCAGGATCAGCTTGATCTCGCCGCCATACTGTTCGTACAAGGTTCTCGCAAGCTCCATGCCGTCCATCTCCGGCATCTTGATGTCGGCGATGACCAGGTCAGGGTGCACGGCCCGAATGCACTCCAGCGCCTGCAAACCGTTTGATGCCTGACCGCAAATCTGATATCCGCATGACTCCCAATCGATAAGTAACTGAAGTCCCTGGCGAATAAATGGCTCATCATCCACAATCAGCACGTTGATCATATCCTCGCTCCTTATCCCTGAGATGCTTGCAAAAGGGGAATATGGATGGCAACCGTTGTCCCCTTGCCCTTTTCGCTGAAGATGTCCATCTGCACGCAATCATCGAAATACATCCGCAGCCGAATATAGGCATTCATCATGCCGATGCTGCTAAGCTCGCTCATCCGATCGATGTTTGGATCACGCATCATCGCTCGAAGCAGCGCCAGCTTGTCAGGATCGATGCCGACTCCGGTGTCCCGAATGGTTATGGAGAGCTGCTCGCTTCGAATTTCGAACAAAACCTCCACGATCCCGTCACTCGACGTGCTCTCGATGCCATGGATGCAAGCATTCTCGACAAAGGTGAGCACGGTCAGCTTGGGGATCATCAGGTCTGGAATAGAAGGATCTGTGACCCTGATTGCGAATTGCAGCTTGTCACCAAAGCGATATTGCTGAATGTTCAAATAACTCTCCACGAACTTGATTTCCTCTGCAATGGTAATCAGGTCATCCCCCCAATTAATCGTCTGGCGCAGCAGCAATGCCAGCTTATGAATAATATCCGAGGTTTCAAGCTCATCCTTGATCAAGCTCCGCATACGGATCGTTTCCAGCGTATTGAACATGAAATGCGGATTCACCTGGCTTTGAAGGGCCTTCAGTTCCGCTTGCTTCCTGGAGAGTTCAAGGGCTTGCCGCTCCACCTGACCCTTAAATACAATCTCGATCAGGTTCCTGATCTTGATCACCATCATATTGTAGCTGTGGGTCAGGCTACCAATCTCGTCCTTGCCCACAGGTCCTGAAATGACCTCAAATTGCTCATGCTTCACTTGATCCAGATGCTTCGAAATCCGGTCAATCCTCGTTACCAGCGATCTGGATATCATCCAGATCAGCAGGGTCGGCATCAGCAGATTGAGGATCATCAGGACGGTCACATTGAGCCTGGAATCCATGACCTCGGACAAAAAGTCCAATTTGGCGGCGCTGACGATAATCTGCCAGTTCTCTGATACCACGGGAATCAATTCCGTGGATTGAACAGACGAAATTGGACTGTTCGCCAACAGGTGAAATGGCTGGCGCGTCTGGTTCATTTTTGAATCGTTCGAGAAAATGACCTTGTCATCCGATACCACATATACATTTCCGTTCGTTCCCTCGTTCTTGAGCGACTTGTTGATGAAGGCATAATCCAGATCGACCTTCAAAACCTTCTCCACCTGCTGCTCCCCAAAGTAATCCAGCCTCCGAATGATGCTTACTTTGCGTCCTCCCTGACTTTGTGACATCTCCGCCTGCTGCTTGTCGAAATACGAATAGATCATGATATGGTCGCTCGTATTCATCAACGCTTGGTACCACTCACTTGCTCGAACCGCATCATCCAGCTTAATGAAGTTTCCGCCATTCACAAAGGTATCGTTGCCGACATAAAACGTTACTTGATTCACCTGCTGATAACTGTAATAGTATCTGACCAGATTATTGTTGCTAAGCATGTCATAGTAAGCAAGATAATAGTCTTCGTCATCGCGGTATCCGGACTCCATAAATCGGTTCAGTGTTGCATCCGTATACAGAAAATTGGACACATACAGGCTGTTGTCGATGCTGTTCCGCAGGTTGAACCTGATCCTTTGCTGCATTTCATTGAAACGGTTGTTTTCCTTTTCCTCGATGTTGCCTTTGATGCTTTGATAAAAGACCGTATTGGTTGCCAGTACCGGAACTAGCACACAAAAAATGAACAATATGTACAGCTTCGTTTTGAGACTCCAATCATCTAAAAATTGTTTGCGCTTACAGAACTGCTTTTGGCTCATCTCTTATCATTATCTCCTCTAACAATTACATCGCATCAACGTTATTATATCGTTTTTTGAATCGGAGTTGGTACAAATGATGCCGCCTATCCGTCGTGCTCCGGAAGATCATAGCACCTGGGGTTGAACAACATCATGCATTCCTTGCCCACGTGCCAGAAAAAGTTTGGTCATGAAGGAATTGAAGCAAAAATAAACACTCGGCGCAACAATCGGCCGAGCGTTCGCTTCTCATTTACATTGGCTCCCCTGAGTAAAAACGGTCATGAGGATGCGTTAACTCATCAGTTGGTTGAATACCTTTTCCCAGCGGCTGCTGTGCCCATCCTCCATGAATAAAGGAACAAATCCCAATCGGAGATAGATTGCAATTGCAGGAAGCCTGAAGTCATCCGTCTCAAGCAGGGCCGCTTGCTTCCCCTCATCTCTCATTCGGTGCAAGGCAGCCAGTGCAATGGTATACCCAAGCCCTTTCCCGGAGTGCCCCGGCAGAGCACCCACCATATGCAGATATCCACAGTTGATATCCCTGTCCTCTTTCTCCCATGCTACAGCAGTGGCAACAGCAAGTCCCTGATAACAGAGAAACAGAATCTTCTCCGGCAAAAACGGTGGCTGAAATCCGATCTTGTCGCCGAAGGCAATCTCCCTGGCAAAAGAAATTCGGATCACATGCTCCCACTCCGTTACATCACCGGATTGAAACGATCTCAAGCTGTAACCTTCCGGTATGTTCAGCTGCGGCAGATCTGCCAAATTATCCTTTTTCATGACCAGCTTGGAGCGTTCATCCCTCATCCTGTAAAGCCTGCCTTTACTCTAAAGTCTGGAAATGGAACCGTGTTCCCGCCCTGCTTCACGGATTGCATCGAGAGGAAAAAGACCGCGCTCCAGGTCACGGCATCATACACATCAACCAGCGGGCTGCGGTTTTCCTGAATCGCCGAGATGAATTCCTCCAGCACCAGAAAATCACCCCCGCCATGCTTCGTTCCCGCCGCTAAGTGCCCCCACTGCTTCCATTTGGGATGATCATATTCGGGCTGATAACAGGACATTTTCTCCCATACATCCGAGCCATCCTCTCCGTTTACCGGAGAGCGGTTCTGCAGCCATACGAGATCTTCCTCATAGGGATGACGCGCGGACAAGTAAGCTCCCTTGGTTCCCTGCAGCATATAATGAGTTTTATTATGCGGCCGGACGGAGACCCAGTCGATACGCAGCGTAATCAGAACGCCATTCTCGGTCACCAGCGCGGCGACGGCTGAATCCCCTTGACTCCAGTAGCCTTCACGGGCAGCCGGATGATCCTTGCCAAACTGCTCGCTGAAATAATTCTGCAGCGCCCTCGGTTTGGAGACTTGCGCCGAGATGCTTTTAAGCCGATCTCCTCCCGGTTGATTCAGCCCGATCCACTGCGCGGCTGGCCCAATCGAATGCGTCGGATAGTTGACGCCGTTATAATTCTGGTGGAGCTGTCCTCGCCACGTAAGTGAGCCGTCCGGATGATGAATCAGATGGCGTAAATCATGAATATAGCCACCCTCAACATGGGTAATCTCCCCGAATAAACCTTGCTGCGCCATATAATTAACCGTAAGATTGGACCTGGAGAAGCAATAGTTTTCTGACATCATATATTTCAAACCTGTGCGCTCCACCGTCTCGACCAATTCCCAGGCTTCCTCAAGCGACTGCACAGCAATCACCTCACTTAACACATGTTTGCCTGCGTTCAGTGCATCAATGGAATGTCGAGCATGCATATGCATGGGGCTAATTACAAAGACGGCATCAATGGAAGCGTCCTGCAGCATTTCCGAATAGTCGCTATACGTCCTGATCCCCGGGAAAATCCCTTTCCACTGCTCCAGAACCAGTTCATTCAAATCACAAGTAGCCGTCAGATCAATTCGGTCAGCCAGAGAATGCAAGGCATTCAGAAAGCTTGCCCCCCGGTTACCTCCCACTATAGCCAGCCTTACTCGCTTGCGGGTCATCGCGTCATCCCTTTCTTCGGAGAGGATAGTGACACAATCAGTTCTGTGGAATGACCATCGCCTTTGGCATCTGGATGCGGTTCATAATCATACATGCCTTTGACAAAAATGTTCGCCAGCTCCTGATACGGTGTCCCCTGCAGCAAAATAGTATTGATGCTCAACTGCTGCTCCTGAAGGTTTATGAGCAGCACCGCTGGGATATCCGGTACAGCCGCCAATTGTACAAAATGCCAATGATCACGTTGGAAGACAGACTGAACATGGTTATGTCCGTTAAAGAAAATGCCCGGTCCCTGATGTTCATTCAGTATCGACCAGATATCGAGTGCAGCATCAAGAGACATCATCGGCTCCGTGGATCTGGCCGTTGTAGCGTATACCGGATGATGGGCGAACACGAGCAGCGGCTTCTGTCCGTACCTGTTCATCTGTCCCCGCAGCCAGTTCAGCTGCTCTTCATCGATCATACCGCCCCAATGGTCGGGATTCTCACGCGCAGTGTCCAGTACCAGCAGCACCGCCTCCTCTTCTTCAATCGCCAGATAGCGATGTTGCCCCGTCATTGCCTGAAGATCGCCCTTGGAACAGGTATGCGTGTCATGATTACCCAGCGCATATAAAAATTCACCTTGCAATAGCTCACTTTTAACCTTACTCATAATAAAATCGAACTCCGAGGGTTCACCGGCATGTGTCAAGTCACCAATAGACAGATGGTAGTCAGCGGAGAATGCCAAAAACTCCGACAGATAACCGGTATAGAAAGCCTCCCTGGCCTCAATCATCGGATCATCCGCCTCTATCAGCTCGCTAGAATAGTGCAAATCGCCCATTACAATCAGTCTCATTATCATAATCTCCCTTATCCTTTGATGCCCGAATGCATAAAGCTGCTGATAAACTGCCGTTGGAACAACATAAAGCCAATCAGCATCGGCGCCGTTACAATCAGGGTTGCTGCGCTGACATCCGTCCACTGTGCACCTGCTTCGGTTGATTTGGCAAACATCGCTAGCCCTACAGTGAGCAGACGATTTTCCGGGGAATTCGTCACAATAAGGGGCCAAAGAAAATCATTCCAATGAAAGCTGATGGAAACGATCGCAAAAGAAAGATAGACGGGCTTCGACAGCGGTATATAAATACGCAGCAAAATGCCGAGCGAAGAACAGCCCTCTACACGCGCAGCCTCATCCAGTTCGTAAGGAAGCTGTTTAAAGGCCTGCCTTAAGAGGAACACGCCAAACGCAGAAGCAAAATAAGGCAGCATAATACCGATCTTTGTATCCAGCAGTCCCAACTCGTTAATGATTTGGTAGTTAGAGAAAATGAGTACATCCGATGGGACCATAATCTGGACGAGAAAGAGCATAAAGACAATATGGCGCCCAACAAAAGCAACGCGGGCAAACGCATATGCGGCCAGGGTTAATGTAACAATCTGAACTGCAAATATTCCTGAGGTTACAAGTAGCGTATTCCACATGTATTGTCCGAATGGTGCCCCCTGCCACACCCGACTGAAATTATCCAGCGTAAAATTCCAGGACCAACCTGCACCAATGGATGCATCCTTTGGAAGAAAGGCATTGCGCAGCATCCACAATAGCGGAATCAGCCAAGCGGCAGCAAACAACAGCATAATTGCATGCCACAACGCTTGTCCGGCCATCCGGCGGCGCCTTGCGGATCGAAACTTCCCGTTCAGCGACTGCTTGGCCTTTTCTGGCCGCAATGTAGCGGACAAGGACAGCTCGGCAGCATTTTTCATGATTCCTATCCCCTTTCACCTTCCACCTTCTACTGGTAATGAATTTTGCGTTCCCATCCCGCAAACTGGAAGCAGGATATTACAAGAAGCAGAACGATCATCACCACGGTCATAGCCGCCGCCATCCCCTGGTCATTGAAACTAAAAGTTGTCTCATAGAGATAATATAGAAGCAGGCTGCTGGCATGATCCGGCCCTCCCTTGGTCATCATCCACAGATGATCCACCCATTTGAAGGCATTCGTAATCGCGACGACGGTGACAAACAGCGTTGTGGGCATCGTCAATGGTATGGTGATCCGCAGCTGCTGCGTCCACACGCCGATCCCGTCTACCGAGGCCGACTCGTAAAGATCTTTCGGAATTTGCTGCAAGCCAGCCAGATAAAAGATCATGAAATATCCGGCTTCCTTCCAGACAGTCATCACAATCAGCGAGCCAAGCACCGTATCCGGATTGCCAAGCAGATTAACCTCGCTTCCTGTGAACCAGGAAGCAAACCGGGCAAACAAACCAAACTGAGGCATATAAAGAAACAGCCAAATGCTCGCAGCGGCGATCATTGGAATCATATTCGGGTAGAAAAAAGCAATACGGACCAGACCTTTGCCCCGGATCGCTTTATCTGCGAACAACGCCATTACAAAGGCCAGCGCCATCGAGACGGGAACCGTACCGACGGCAAACCAGATGTTATTTCGGAACACTTCAATAAAAACAGGATCATGCAGCAATGCCTTATAGTTGTCCATTCCTACGAATACGGGCGTGCGTACGGCCAAATTCTGCTCAAACAGACTGAGCCATGCCGATTTAAGCATCGGATAATAGGTGAACATGCCAAGAAACAGAAGGGATGGTAACACAAGTCCCCACCCAAACCCGTTCCGCCTAAGCTTTTCGTTCCAGCGGGTATTCATGCCCGATTCTCCTCCTTGTACAATCTGCGCCTTGCATCCCTGCAACTACGGGGAAAGAAATATCGGCGGGAAGCACTGTCTTGGCTTCCCGCCAGGATCATAACTGAGGAAGGTTCTAATTCAGCAGTTTTATTTGTTAAAAGGAGCGAGCACACGATCCGCTTCTTCTTGTGCGGCCTTCAGTGCACCGGCGGCATCGATTTTGCCAGCCAGCGCGGATTGAATCTGGTTGGTCAGTGCGGAGGACACCTTGCCGTGATTATGCGTGGATAACTCCCTGAATGCATACTGCAGCTGGTCGCGGGCCACGAGTGCCTGCGGAAATTCATTGGTGTACGCCTTCATGGCTTCCGTATCGTAGGCGGATTTGCGAACCCCGACATAACCGGATGAAGAACTGAACAGTGCGGCCTGTTCCGGAGCAGTCATATACTTGGCGAATTCCCAAGCCGCCGCCTGTTTCTCCGGTGTGGTATCTTTGAAAATGTACAGGTTTCCCCCGCCCGTAGGCGATCCGTATTGCTTATTGGCTGGTGCGAAGGCTACACCAAAGTCGAATTTGGCGTTGGTTTTTACGTTCGTCAAGTTGCCGCTGGTGTGCATCATCATAGCCGTTTTGCCTTCAATAAAATCGGTTGGCGTAGCCGCCCAATCAATAACCCCTTCCGGCATTACCTTGTACTTACGGGACAAATCAAGCCAGAATTGCAGAGCTTCGACGTTCTCCGGCGTATTAAAATTGGCCTTTCTGCCGTCGTCCCCCATAATGCTTTGCTTGGGATCGCTCGCATTTTGGCGGGCTAGCATCTGGAACATCCAGTAGGAATCATCATTCCCCGGAATCTCCATCCCTGTATGTCCATCACGATTCAGCTTCCCGGCATATTCCACCAGCTCATCCCAGTTTGTTGGCGGCTTGTTCGGGTCCAGACCAGCAGCTTTGAACATCTCTTTGTTGTAATACAAAATAATTGTGCTTCGCTGGAACGGTACACTGTACGTATGTCCATCCGCTTGGGTATCCTCCACAAATGCCGGATAGAAATCATCCTTGTTATAGTCCGCATCCTTGGCGATAAAATCATCCAGAGGAATTATGGCGTCGGTGTCCATCATGCTGTACAGCTCAGTCGACATCATAACAGCCACATCCGGCGGCTGCTTGGCCTGTACACCTGCCTGAATTTTGATCGTATTATCTCCGTAGTTTCCGGTATAGACCGGTTTAACCTTAATATCCGGGAATTTCTCCATAAAAGATGCACTCATCCCGTCAATAACCTTTGTAAGCGGCCCGCCTACGTTCACCGGGTAATAGAATGAAATTTCAACCGGCTCCTTGGGAGTCTGATCCAAAGCGGTGTTTGGATTAGCTGTTGAAGCCGTTGTACCTGTACCCGCCTTGGTATCAGCTGCATTCCCCCCTCCCTGACTGCACCCGACCAGCATTAACGTTAACCCCAGCGCAATCAGCGCCATTTTCCCCTGCTTCAGCATTTGTTTTCTCCCCTCATATGTGCCGAGCGTTCCAATTGGCTCTGTTTAAAATGCATAATGTCTGAAATTCATGCTTACACGGTTGGAGTCTACATCAAGGATATGCAGGACAGCACCTTCGGCTGTTGGAAGTACAGTGATGCCTTGTGCTTCATTACTACTTCCGAGGTTCCGGTCAAAGGCCAGCGTGACAGCTCCGGTATCCGGATCAATCCGGTAGACGGATTTCTTGGAATTATTATCGGAGGAAGCATAAAGCGCACCATTATACATCTCTGCGCCTTGAATGCGATCAATCGTTTGACTAAGCGGTACGGTTTTGATTAAGGACATGTCACTGAGTCGAAACACATTCAGCACCGGGGCATTGTTCCACTGGGCCGTATAGACCTGACCGCGATCGGCATCTACGGCTACCCATGGCACACCACCGGGATGAAGGTTCAGCGGAAGCGCATAGGAGGTTCCGGTATATTGAAGTGTGGAGGCATTATAGACGGCAATGTAGGGATGCTCGTATTTCTTGCTGTCTTCAATAGGAGCATAAATCAACCCGTTGTAATAGGAAATGTCACCAATGTGGTCACCGCCCTGCACTGCTATCTCAGCCGGGATCGCTACCGCATTTCGTTTCTGAACCGTCTTACCGTCCAGTGCCGTCTTTAATAAACCAAGCTGGGAGTTGAAAATCCATGAGTTTCCATCTGTTGTGACGCCTTGTCCACGCTCAAAGGCATCCGTCAGCCAAAAGGTTTGCTTGGACACCTCATGCCAGGATTCAGCCACCTGTGCAGCATATACCGCATTTTCCGCAGCTTCGGCCGATACGGGCACCGCCCATGCTCCTGATGTAAGAGAACCTGCAATTAACACTCCCGCACAGACCCAGCCTGACACTCTTCTCAGTTTCATGATATTAACGCCTCCTGAATTGTGGGTCTGCTCCAAATAATGGCTCGTCCATTATAGAAGCAGTGACCTCCATTTTAGCCAGCGGGATTCACTTCCCGATCGGCTTAAACTAATTGTAGCTTTCAGGATAAGGACGTCTGTTGGACAAAATGCGGTTTTTATTGAACAAAACAATCATTTTAGAATGATCCGGTTCGAAGAAACCTCGTTCATATACTGTTTGGGCGTCGTTCCAGCAATCCGCTTGAACATTCTTGTGAAGTGACCCTGATCAGAGAAACCGGCACGGTCGGCAATTTCCTTCAGCCCGTACTCTCCCTTGCTGATCAGCAGCTTGGAATGTTCAATCCGCAGGCGAATCAGATAATGATGCGGTGTATGCCCCGTCTGCTGTTTGAACAGCCGAATATAATGGGACAGGCTCAGGGCAGCCTTGTCTGCCAGCTCCTGAATGGAGAGCTCCGCCTCCAAATTTTCCTTCATATATTCTATGGACTGATAAATTTCCTGATTGGCCGTCATTCTGGAGGGAGTGCTGTTCGTGCATACCTGAGAATAATGGTTCAGGAGATGCAGGATGAGCATATTGGAGAGTGAATCACTATATATCTTTCCTTGTCTGCCGCCATTCTGCAGCTCTTCAAGCAACCAGAGTCCTAATTGCAGCAGCTTGGGGTCCTTGACATAATACTTCATTTCCAACTGAATATACCCTTCCTTTAGCAGTCCCGATTCACGTGCGATGTGCTCCAGATAGGAAGGCGGGATTTCGATCTGCAGGAAATACAGGGAGGCCTTTCCCCAGGAACAGAGAACGGGTTCTCCGGCAGGCAGGATATGAATGGTGTAATAGTTCTCATAGTAAGCCGAACAATGTATGGCAATCTGATGCTTCGTTCCGGTAAGCCCCCCGGCAGCATGCTGAGGACTCGGCCACCGGGACACCTGCAGATGATCCCATCCAAGGGTATGGCTCGTGAGTACAGGCTGGTTGTCAGCAGGATATGCTCTTTCGGTTGTTCTCATCCTTATCACCCCTTTTCATCACGTTAGCAATCTACTATGCGGGATGTATAAACTGTGGGTAAAAGAGTTTCTCTTTTTCGAAGGTGGAGCCAGCTGACTGCTTTGTTGTTTGATCTAAAGCTTCAGCAAAAATAAAAAAACACGCCAACCGTGGCGCGTTTGAAGTGACTATGCTAAAGGCAGATGAACCAGCACCGTCGTACCCTCACCCTCCTGGCTTTGAATTTCAACCGTTCCGTGATGGATCATTACAATTTTTTTGACGATCGCAAGGCCCAGACCGTTACCGCTGATGCTGCGATTTCGCGACAGATCTGTTTTATAAAACCGATCAAACACATAATCCAGCTGCTCTGGCGCTATTCCAATGCCCGTATCCGTTATCGTGATGAGAATTTTGTTCTCTACCTGATGCGTCCGTATATGAATATGCCCACCTGCTGGCGTAAACTTGATGCTGTTCCCCAGCAGATTCATCCAAACCTGATTGAGCTGATCCCGATCTGCTGTAACTTGAATCGGTTCTGCCAACTCCAGATGAACCTGAATATTTTTGGTGGACCACTGCGGCTCGCAAGTAACGATAATTTGCCGGATTTGCTCATCAAGATTATAGGTAGCCGCCTCGAACGGATGATGATCGGAGTCCAGAGATGCAAGCTCCAGCAGATTATCGCTAAGTCTGGATAGCCGCCCACTCTCCGTTATAATGATATCCAGATAATAATTACGATCAGCCTCAGCTACTAGACTACTATTTTTCATCGCCATGGCAAATCCGGAAATAGAGGTCAGCGGGGTTTGAATCTCATGAGATACATTGGAAACAAAATCCTGTCTCATCTGTTCCAACTGTTTGAGCTCACTCGCCATCTCATTAAAACTGTGTGTCAAAGCTCCCATTTCGTCCACACGTTTCGTTTGGATTTCCACGTCAAAATCACCCTTTGCCAGCTGCTTGGTTGCACGAGTCAATACCTGAATCGGTCTCACCAAGTACCTTGCAGCAATAAAAATACATAGGCTTCCGATAAACAGTGCGAGTAATAATATCAGGAAGACCATCCGATTAATGATATTTTCGTTCTGCGGGGAAAATTGCATAAACACGGCTTGAGGCTCCCCTTCAAATGGGAAAGGAAGACCGATAAACGTCTGATCCACCTCAGCCGGAGAACGATAGACCTGACCCTGCAATACCATTTGAACCACCTCTGGTGCAATTTGAACGGTCTCCGTATTGTCCAGATCATAGTATGTTACGTTGCCGGAAACGTCATATAGGTGAATGGGATAGGTGGATATCTTCACCATACTTTTAATGAATGCCTCCCGGTCCTCCGGGTGTGTTTGTTCATAGAGACGTATCATTTCCTCACCTGCTGCAATCATGTCATTCTGACCAATATGGTTTACTTCTTTTTTGAACAGAAAGAGCCCTATGAGGAAAGACGACAGCAGACTGAAGATAATGACAACCAGAAATGTGAAAATGATGCGAACGTATAAGGTCTTGATCATGTGATCACTAACCGGTAACCCAGACTTCGGGCCGTTTCAATCTGAAAATGGTGTGCATCACCAGCGAATTTTTCCCTTAATCGCTTAATGTGAACGTCAACCGTCCGGTCATCCCCTTCATAGTCGCTCCCCCAGATTTTCGTAATTAACTGTTCCCGGGTAAAAATCTGCCCAGGCTGATTCGCCAGCATGAACAGCAATTCGAACTCCTTTAAAGGCAGATTGAGCGTCTCCTCCCCTCGAATCACTTGAAAGCTGCGGCGGTTCAGTGTAATGCCCCCCAATTGAATCGTTTGGGAAGAGACAATCAGATACCGTTTCAGCAATGCTTTCACTCTCATCACAAGCTCCAGCGGGTCAAAGGGCTTCGTCAGATAATCATCTGTTCCAAGCTGGAATCCCTTTACTTTCTGAGCCGATTCCCCTTTGACCGTAACCATCAAGAGCGGCATATTCAGATTCATGCGCCGAATCTCCCGGCATAGCTCCCATCCATCCAATTTTGGCATCATAATATCGAGAATAACCAGATCAATTGGGGATTTCTCAACAATATCCAATGCTTCTGCACCGTCTTTAGCCACCACGATCTCAAATCCCTCATTCCGCAAAAACAAGGTTATCAGCTCACGAATATGCACATCGTCGTCCACGACAAGGATTTGGGTCATATGAAATGCATGCCTCCAATAGATTTCTTATCCTCTTCCACCTGGGTGAAGGGTTCATCCAAAATGCCAGCCCAACAGATTCCAATGATGAAAAAATAAACATAAGGTTACTGCTGCTAGAGTTACGAACGTATAGTACACACGCTTAGGTAACGTCCAATATTTGTTTTTCCATGCCAGAACGTTCATCGTTACGATTGCCACACTCCATCCCACAAGAATCAGAGGCATGAACAGATAAAGACGTAGAGATAGTGGAATATGACTGAGTCGATCGATCAGATCGATGTTCATCACCAAAAGTGTGGCTCCCAAGGTCATCAATGACCACACGGACGTAACTACCGTCAGCTGGACTGCCCATTTCTGCGCCCTTGGCATCGCTTTGATTTGGCGTCTGCGATAAACAGCTCCCAGTAGTACGGTAATGAACAGAACGGCAGTTATACCGAGCAGCGGAAGCCAAAACTTCGATTGATTGATTAACGGGGTTGGCTCCAGTGGCATGGGGTTGAGCATATCCAGAAACAGATACGTGACCTTGCCCTCTGTATCCGTACGGAATCCCATCTGATGCTTCCCGCCGACTTCTTGGAATAGATTCACTCCAATCGGAGTGTATACTTGCTGATCTGCACCACTTCCAATTGACAACCGATTATCTGAAACTTCAATATTGATCTGAGTCAGAAAACTGAAAAACGTATCGATCTTCGTGTGATTACGACGTGTAAATTGATAGGAACCTGCATATTTCTCCAGAGGCTCCCCCAGTTCAATAGAGGTTGCAGCAGGCTGCTTCGTCATATGGGCAGGATAGTAACGATCAAAGAAGGCTTGCACCAATCCTCCTGCTGCCGTTCCACCGTCACCTCCACTATAGGAAACAAATATGCCGACTTGTTGGTCTGGTACAAGATAGAGCGCTGTATTAAACAGCTCGTCGGCACCTCCATGAGAGATCACACGCAGTCCATTCATATTCAGCTCATAAAAGCCCAAGTCCATGGCGGGTAAACGTTCGTCAAACTGGAATGCCGGGGAATGCATGAGCCTGGCGGTTTCCGGCTTGAGAATTTGCTTATCCTCATATCGCCCGTCCTGTAGATGGGCAATCATGAAATGAGCCATATCATTCGCCGAGACACTGCCTGATCCTGCTGGTCGGAAGCCACCTTCAAACGTAGGGGGCTTGGTTACATACTCGCCATTGGCTCGGGCATATCCAAGTACGGCATAAGGCTTCAACGATGCCGGAACAGGCTCCTCCACCGTAGCATACTTCATGCTCAGCGGATCAAATATATTGTTCTGTATATAATCATTATAAGCAATGCCACTAACTTCTTCGACGATAAGTCCCGCGAGTGAGGCCCCATAGTTGGAATAGGCCAGCATCGCGCCTGGCGGCATGACCCTCGCTGGCATATGGTTTGCCATTGTTTCTTCAATGGAGACGGGGAGCTTCTCTAGATCAGTGGTAATCTGATATCCCACACCACCTTCTTCAAAGCCTGCCGTATGGGTCAAGAGATGACGTAGCGTAATTGGTTCCGCATAGGTTGGTGGTATTTTCACCGTTTTCAGATAGGTGTTCACGTCATTGTCCAGATCAAGCTTTCCCGCCTCAACCAGCTGCATCACAGCGGTCCATGTAAACAGCTTTGTGGTCGACGCAATCCGAAACAGGCTGGTCTCGGGATCAACGGGTTTATTTTCTTTGATGTTCGAATGTCCGTACCCTTTGGAGAGCAGAACCTTTCCATCCTTCACAATTGAAATGACTGCGCCCGGAATCTGTAAAGAACCCATTTGCACATCCATAATCCCATCAATGAAAGCTGCTAGCTGGTCTTTGTCATCCAGATTAACAGCGACTCTCTTCTCTTGTGTACCAGAACCCAATCCGGAGGAATAAGCCTCTGCTGATAAGGGAGCTTTAATCCCTAACCAAGTTGCCCCTAGCGTAGTACCCAACAATACCAGTAACATCATTTTGCAAACCATTTTCCTTATCGATGATGACATAACCAACCTCCACCACTCCGCATATTTTGTTTGATCGCTGTTCCTCGGCTTTCTTTCGAGAGCATATCAGGAACGTATGAACGGAGCGTGAATATTTTTTTCATATTTTGCCAAATAGAATTGGGTTTAGTAACATAGGGGAAGGTTGTTTAGAAAGGGAGAAGGGGTATGCCTGACTTTTTACTAGTCTTATTTTTGTTTAATTTATCTTTATTTCTACTGCACGAAATGGACGCCATTAGACGATCTGAGTGGAAATTGTTTATCGTGCTGAAAGATATGGAAGATGAAAAAGCCTATAAATACTTCACATGTGTTCACCTACCACTCTACACCGTCATACTCGCACTGCTTTTCAGCTCATATCAAACGATTACGTTCTGGGTGCTCGATATATTTTTCATCATTCATGCGGTACTACACCTATTTTTCGAAAAACACCCTCGTAATGAATTTAAGAATTCATTTTCCAGATCATTCATTTACCCCATGGGGATTATTGGTGCCATCCATTTGTTAGCTTTATTATTGTAATTTCAGAAAAGTCCAATCATTCGGGAGGTCTGCTTATGCAAGAGCAACATGCTGCACGAGTCGAATTATTCGTCACCAACACTCAGATCATCAAGAAATCATTCAAGTGGCAAAATGTGATGATGCACCGTCTGGCAGCCCTACTCTATGCAGCGGAAAATAAACAAGCCGATGGGGAGGCCATCCGTAATAGTCATGAATTGATTAAGCAAAATACCAATCTCTTCTCGGCCTTCAGGGGAAATTCGGCGATCAGCGTTGCCACCTTGCTCTCGCTTACAACAGATCAGGAAAAGAAACTGGATGACACCCTCCTTATCTATGATCTGATGAAAAAAATAAAATTTCGTACGTCCGATTTTCTGGTTATTGCCGCCTATCAGATTGCAGCTCACGCGGCGCCTGACCAATTCGAGCATATGGTCGAACGAGCCAAAGCATTTTATGATCACATGAAAGCCCAACACCGCTTTCTTACCGGACAGGACGACTATATTTTCGCTGCCATGCTGGCCCTTTCCGATCTCGACGTGGAATCCGGTGTGACCCGTATGGAGCAGCTCTATGCAGAATTAAAACCTGAGTTCTCACCAGGCAATAGTGTGCAGGCATTAACACAGGTGCTGGTCCTAGGCGATGATAATCCGGAGGCGGGCACTCATGTGATAGCGTTAAATGAGGCATTCCGCAGACGGGGAATACGATTAGACAAAATGTACACCCTGCCGGCTCTGGGGATCCTCTCTCTACTGCCCGCTGACAGAGATACGCTGGTAGAACAAGTTGAGGAAACGTATGAGTGGTTGCGTACACAGAAGGGCTTTGGTGCCTGGTCAATCAACAAACAGGAGTTGCTGCTGCTCTCGTCCTCGCTGGTGGCCGTGCAATATGTGGAGGATCTTCGAAACGGCGTCCTGACCACGACGGTCTCCACTAGCATCACCAACATTATCATTGCCCAGCAGGCCGCCATGGCCGCTGCTGCAACATCGGCTGCCGTCGTAGCTTCGACTTCATCGAACTAAGTAAAGGTTATTAAATGCATCTTATAAAATAAAACAGGCCCTCTGGAAACATCCAGAAGGCCTTCTTTATTGGAGTACATCATTGCTGTAAGTCATCAATACTGAACAATTCCTGTGTCACGAAACTCTTCCACAAAACTATCCAGCCAATCCGAACCATAATCCAGCGCACCCATATCACTCTCAATAAAAGCAACATCCAGACCCATCACCCAGAATCGGCGAGCAACAATAAAGAGATCAACGGTCTGTTCATCTTGGGTAGAGAAGCTTCTAACGGAACGATATCCTGCCATGAGCGCATTCCATAACGCTTCTTTTTGCTCACCAGACTGTCTCTTTCGAGCCTTCACCTGCGCCAGATCGTAGGCACGCCAACCATTAGCCGCCCACTCAAAGTCATAATGGATGAACTGATTCCCCTGTTGAAAAGCGTTATTGTTCCCATGCATATCGCCATGGCATAATCCAAAGTCCAAACCTTGTCTGAAAACGGAAACTATGCGTTCTTTTAACTCTTTAGCAAACGTATATAGGAATGATGATGCTTCATTTTTTTCACCGATGTAGTTGATGATTCGTTCCAGAGGCTCGTCAATGAGAAACTTCGTATCCAACTCATATCGCGGCTGCTCCAATACGACTTGGTCCATCGCTTTATGCAGCTCAGCCGCAGACTGACCAAAAGCGTAACAAGACTGTTCATCTTCAAGGTTGTTCTCAATACCCTCAATATACCGAAACATTACAGCAACCCGCTTGCCTTCCGCGGCCTCCAACACCGTATATCCAGTATGATCTTTCTTCTCGATGTATTCTCCAATATCGGTATGTACAGATGAACCTAGAATGCCCTTTAATTGAGATAACAGGGAGAGTTCGTACTGAACATCAGCCTCCGTAATTTCAGTACGGTAGACTCGCAGAATATACATGCCAGTAGATGTAGTTACCCGGTAAGTATCATTTAACCCTCTCAGCCAAAATAAACATTCTTCCCACGATCCGATGTCGTATTGATCACTCAATACAAGCTCCAGATATTTAGGATTGAGCACTGAACGTAAAGCAGTCAGTTGATTGAACATATGTATGCTCCTTCTGTTTGATATAATTATCACTAAGCCGCAATAGTTACAAATAAATGATCCTTTCATCTATTAATCTATAACATAGTATATTTTTAATTTATTTTCCAGAATATATATTTAATCGGGCGAATGTTTAGCAGAATTTATTTCGCCTCTTTTATGCGCACTAATCACTTTCGAGCCTTGATCTTAAGTATACTTCATCGGAACCCATGAAGGTTTATTTACCAAACATGAAGCTCGACAAACGGCTTACCGACCAGGGCATTGACCATAATACCTTTGTTTATTCTAAAATGAATCACGTTGTTCTTTACCCTGTTCAGGCTTTTGTGGAGAGATGATCTCTCCGACAAAGGCCTTTTTGTGTACCTGCCTAACTCTTGAATAACTGGATGATCTATCAAATTTATCCTTGTTCGGCAAATGTGCGTCCTTTACAATAACTTTAGAAATTCCCGTATATCGATTTCTTTGTTAAACAATATCCATATATGGTATAGCACTTCCTTAATTACGATATAAGCTCTTCCTTGAGTTTATATAAAAAAATGATACAGGAGGCTATCGAATGTTCAGATTCATTGTACCGTCTTCCAAGCTAGTATTGATTTGCTGTCTGCTGGTGCTTACAACGGTAAGCATGCTGTTCAACAGTCCAAAGGCGTTGTCCCATGGTTACGTAGAAGGGCCAGCGAGCCGAGCTGCACTGTGTGCTTCGGGAGTCAATCAAGATTGCGGCAGTATCGTCTATGAACCCCAAAGCCTTGAAGCGCCTAAGGGCTTCCCTGCTGCAGGACCTACGGATGGCCATATTGCAAGCGCTAATGGCGTCTTCCCTAAGCTCGATGAGCAATCCGCTACACGTTGGTCAAAAGTGAATATGTCTAGTGGCAGTAATACGTTTACTTGGAAGCTGACAGCGAACCATTCAACGGCAAGCTGGAAATATTATATTACGAAAACGAACTGGAATCCGAATGCACCTCTATCCCGTGATTCGTTTGACCTGACACCGTTCTGTTCAGTTCCCTATAATGGAAGCCAACCACCATTTAGCTACACCAACTCATGCAACGTTCCCGAACGCAGCGGTTATCATGTCATTCTAGCAGTCTGGGAGGTTGCGGATACTCCCAACGCCTTCTATAACGTCATCGACGTAAACTTCTCCGGGACGAACCCGGTTGATCATGTGGCACCGACACCTCCAACTTCACTTGTAGCAACTGCAACTGCTGCGACCAGTACATCCTTATCGTGGAAGGCTTCGTCAGATAATGTAGGCGTAACGGGATATAAAATTTACAACGGGACTACCTTAATAGGCAATGTATCCGGCACAACTACAAGCTATACCGTAACAGGGCTTACAGCAAGCACGGCTTATACCTTTACGGTCAAAGCAGTCGACGCAGCAGGCAATGAATCTGCAGCCAGTAATAGTGTAAGCGTTACCACAACTGCACCTCCTGCAAACGACACTACCGCACCCACATCTCCAGGCGGGCTGCATGTGATGGGAACACCAACCGCCTCCAGCATTCAACTGATGTGGACGGCATCCACGGATAATGTAGGAGTGACAGGGTACAAAATTTATAACGGCTCTACTTTGGTTACAACAACATCCGGGACGGCAACGTCTTATACGGTAACCAATCTTGAAGCGAACACAACCTACAACTTCTCGGTTTATGCTGTTGATGCAGCAGGCAACCAATCTGCGGCTAGCACAGTCAGCGGTAAAACAGCCGCAGCTGCTACTGCACCTGCATGGGCAGCCAATACGCAATACACAGTAGGCACAATCGTGAGCTACAATAACCTGACGTACAAATGCCTCCTTACACACACGTCTCAAGTGGATTGGATCCCTTCGGCAACACCAACCCTCTGGCAGCTGCAATAAGTGGATTGACTGGAGAATTAGTTATAAAGAACATCATTTAGATTCTGATTACTACCATAGCCGGTCCATATTTAAGGGATCGGCTGTGAATTACAGCATGCAGAATAAGACGCTACAGGTATTAGTCCCGAACGTCTTATTGCTTGCTTTTTATGTTTCTATACCGATTTTATCAAGCCAATATGGGTGATCTTGGTGTCATACGGATCTAATTCCACAGTAAGTTTCCCATACTCGGTATCAATCGTCGTCGTTTGAACTTGATCACTATTGTTAATGACGACCAATATTTTACTCTCCGGATAATAAGTACACTCTGTAAATAAGTTACCCGTGATGTACTTCGAATCATGGAATTCATGACCTGCAAAGCGAATCAGATTCAGCAGCAATCTGGTATTCTCCCAACTGAATTCGAATGAAGGCAGGTAGATTCCTTTTCCTTTACCAAAATCATGTGCAGACAATGTGATCATACCATCCGTTTCATCCACCACAGCAGCTGTTCCATCGGTAAGATATATGTTTCGTTTCGGCGTTATTCTTGCCCCTTCTGGCAACAAACCATGCTCATCACGAGTCTCATATGTCCATTTCCCATGAACCACCCTAGCGCCAGTATCCTCATCCACCCCAAGAACATGTGCCATTCTGAAAAAGCTGTCGTACCCTTCTACCGCCGATGGCTGGTCGATGCCAATAAAGGCACCGCCCTCATACACCCATTTGGTCAGCAGGTCCACACATTGGTGGTCATTCCAATGTTCTCCGCCGCTCCAAGCTGAACCGGCAGAGCCGGCATTGATCACGACATCTATATGCTGCAGTACGCCCTGACGGATATCTTCAAAATCAATGAACTGCACTTCAACCGGTAAGCCTGAAAAGGCTTCATTAACATGAATCAAGTCATGCATAACCGTTTCATGGAAATGACCGGACAATGTCCACGATCTTAATTTGCCCCAGCTATGCAGAACCGCTACCCTCGTCTTAATCTGATAGGGCTTGCCTTCATGATGCAGCTCTTTTATTTCCCTGAACTCGTCCGCAATCTTCTCGATATAATCGCAAAAGTCCGGGTAAGGTTCAACCAGATGCAGATATCCACCCAATCCAATCCGGTCAATCGGCTCTCTGAGCAAAGCGCGTCTGATATTGATCCAATACTTTTTGGCATCCAGCGTGGGGTCTCCTCCCTCCTTAAAGGTAGGAAGTCCGCCTAAACCCACCGGAAACAAGTAGGGATGCAGACGAATCTCATGGGTATCCACGTTAACACCCGAACACATCCTCGCCTCATAACCGGAGAACACACATTTAATCATCCCGTCGAATCCAAACTCCTGAAAACGGTCATTGTAAGGCTCCATGCCAACCCAGCTGTCATCATAGAAGACATACGCCAGCTTGCCGTGATTATGCACGATATCAATTAACTTCTTCCCAAATTCGATGACAAAATCATTGATAAATGCCATCCAGTCCAGCTTGCGCTGGTCCGCAGGCATATGAGTGACCCGATATTTGCCGCCATTCACAAAATCCTCAGCCGAGAGTGAATACCCATATTTTTGAGCAAACAGATCCAACGCTCTCGAACTTACCGTGAAATCATATGAACCCCAGTCCGAGAAGAGATGGCGATTACGCTCATCACTGCCCCAGATCCAGGCGAAATTATAAAACAATGAGGTGAAACGAACCACCGTTGTTTCCTGATGCTGCTGACACCAATCCTCCATCCAATCCAGCAGATATGTCTGTGTTTCAGAGTAAATCGGATCAATTTGCATCAAATGCTCCTTGTCCCAATGGTTCGTGGTGTGATTGTACATCGAAATCTCTTCCCAGATCCGATAGGCCATGAAGCTTACCGTGTATTTATGCCAAGGAACGATGCCGGTAATGACCACATGGCCGGATTCCCTCTCATAATTCCACTGTCCTCTTGGCACTTCCTCCCCGGTTGTCCGGTCAAAGACCTGCCAATACTTAAACGCTTCTTTGGAATCATTCACCTTGAATTGCTCAGCAAAAAAATCCTCCATCAGATAGAACGATACATAATCTTGTACAGCTACCTTCGGATTCGTAATAAGAAAACATTGCTGGAGCTTATCTCGATTTTGGGATGCCCACTCATTATGATCCCGGATAATACAGATAGTCGAATAAATGCCATATCCCGCATTAATAATCTCATCGGATAATTGTGTGCCATCACTGTCACGAATGACATCGGCACCCCACCGTTCGGCAAGTTCCAAAGTCAGTGCCTCATAACCGGATTCGCCGGGTAGTGTAAAGGAGCCTTTGATTGGTTTGGACAACTTGGTTCCCTCCCTATTTCAACATGTCGGACAGGAAAGCGAGCGCCAGGCCCTGACCCCAGCCCTGAATCCAGTCTTTTGGAATATTGCGATATCCTTCCCGATCCTTCATCACCGCTGTACCACCCGATACACCTAGTACACGCCCGTCTTCGCTAATGTTGTTTAGGATACCTTCCAATGCCTTTTGAACGTATTTGGTATGCAGCGGATTACCGTTATTGATCATGGCTGCTGCAATACCAGCGGAAGCCGACACTTCTTCATACGACTGCTCGTCATCCAGAACTGTCCGCCACAAGCCATTCTCTGTCTGCACGAGCTTCAGAGCTGCCAGTTGATCCCGCAGTGAGCACTCCACGTCCATGCACTGTGGATATAGATACCAGTCCTTCAACTGTGGTTTTACTTGCGACATGGTGTAAGCGCCCCAAGCGTTCGCTCTTCCCCAATATAATCCGGACATGTGGTCCTTGTTAACGTTATTGTAGCCGTGGTACCAGAGGCCGCTGCTCGGATCTTGCAGGTATTTGATATGCCAGTAATATTGATTCAGAGCATCCTGGATCATGTCCTGATCCTTTAATTTGCTTCCTACACGGAGCAGGAAAAATGCCGCCATAAACAAGGTATCCGCCCATGCCTGCTCGGGAAAATCATTGGCAATGGATACTGTATGCTGAAGCACGTTATCTCCGAATCGAAGCGCATGATTTTGTAGATAATCCACCTTGCTCATTACAATATCCCAGTATTTTTGGTTCCCTGTTTCTTCATATAAAGTAATCAGCATATGGCCCATGGCACATGTATTTACGGTCCAGTCCGGCAAGCCTAGTTCGATATATTCATCCGCCCATTGGACAAGCCTGTCCAAATACTCTTGATTTCCTGTCGTTTGATAAGCTCTGGATACACCATAATACGCCACACCGCAAGGCCAATCCCACGTCAAATCCATCGCCAGTGTTTTTTTCGTAACGTTATCCATAACGTTTAAAATGTCATCCCTGTCATATTTCACTTGAAGCATCGGTGGTTCCCCTCTCGTAGCGCACACGCCCCCAAATGTGCTTGAGAGCTGCCCGTCCATAGTTTGAAAACGCTTTACTTATTCCATTGTACGCAGTAAAATAGTGTCAATCTAAGCATATTCGCAACAAAACTGCGCAATTTCAATCATTTATGAATGGGAGTTATCGAATGTGCCCAGAAAAAAGCAGCCCATTATTGAATACCGCCACTATAGCTTGCCGATCCATTTTCCAATTCTGCTGTTAAGCGGTGAACGTTGGAAAATCTCCGATATCAAAAGTGAACATCTTCATTTCCACAACCATCTGGAGATTGGTATTTGCCATTCGGATAGCGGCATGATGGAGATCAAAGGTGAATCGGTACCTTTTAAAGCCGGTGACGTGACCTTTATCCCCAGATATCTTCCTCATACAACGTATAGTTCACCCAATGAAGCCAGCTTATGGTCTTATCTCTTTTTCTCGCCCGAGGACCTCTTTCAACAATCGTTTAAGAGCAGTGCCTACAGTAATTTCGAGCCCAATTTGAGGACCATTAAGGGATTGAACTGCATTCTAAACAGGAAGGAACATCCGAAGATTTATACCCTTGCGACATCCGTTGTAGAGGAATTAAAGCAGAAAAATCCTTTATATCAGGAAAGTGCCTATGGCTTATTGCTATCCCTTTATATCGAACTCCTGCGAACCCATTCCCGGCATGAACCCTTGGCAGACCAAGAAACGCAGCATAATCTAAAAGGTGATCTTGTTATTTCTCCGGTTCTGGAGTATATCACCAAAAACTATATGTCGCCCATCACCATCGATTTTCTCGCTGATTTGTGCCACCTAAGCACCACTCATTTTCGAAGAAAATTCCATGACATCATGGGAACCGCACCCCTGGATTTCCTAAACAGCACCCGAATTGAAGAAGCCTGCAAACAATTAAAAAGCACGGACGCTTCCATTCTTTCAATCTCCGAACAAGTCGGTTTTCAGTCCATTTCCAGCTTCAATCGCTGCTTCTCCAAACTTATGGGGAAATCGCCGAAAGAATGGCGCAAAGGCGCACAGTCCGAAGTGCAATCTGCCAAAGCCTCCATTTTGGAGTTTACGGGGTGGGTGTAGGGAAGGGATATCTGCGATAGAGTCTATAGGCAAATTAAAGACGCTTCGGGAGCGAGTCTCGAGCGTCTTCTTACGTTCCTTGGATTATTATTCATTAATTCAACACGAATAAAGGGATTGATAAACGAGTCTACAGTACCTCTGTCGTAAGCGTGAACCCTTCAATCACGACATCTTCGTCCACTTCAATCATGATACACCGTCTGCCTTGAAAATTCACTTGTTTCACATATCTCAAGTCTTGGGGGCTAACCGAAATCGTAGCAACTTTGGTTTCAATCTTAATGGACTTGGACGTAAACTTCGGCATCACACTGGTTGCTTTCATTTCATAATTCTTGTTGTCGACGATGGTTTCAAAAGCACGTTCCACTTTCTCCGACGTCAGGTCCTCTACACCGCTTGCAGTCAGCACACGTTCCAGATCTTTATAATCGAGCTTCGGAGGTTCTTCCTCATGTGACTCTTCGTTAATTTCGATGACCCGGTTGATCTCCTCGTACACATGTGCAATTGTGGCTGAGTCGAGCTGTTCACCGGCCACTTCTTTCACGATATCTTCGAAGATCGCCCGTTCTTCCAGTGCTGTCACAGACCTTTCTCCATTCAATACATTTTCGACAAAATGCGGATCCGGGAAATTGGATTTCCCTGTGCAATATAGAACACGATTCACATCGGAATAGTTGTCCGTCACGCTGGGGTACAGGAAACCCTGCTCCGGTGTGCTTAATTTGACAACCGGATCTACAATCACATTGTACTTAAATTCTCTCTCCACGTAGTCAAACAAGAGCGTTTTCCGCTGCTTCTCCGTCGAATTCACACTGCACAGAATGAATGGATGTGCGAACACTTCGTTTTTCTCGCTCTCTTCCGTAGCTTCGTTTCTAGCCTTAGTCGGCAGATAATACTGTCCACGAACGAACGTGACCACCATATCCCGTTCATACTTGGCATCCGCCAACATTCTTTCCACCAGCAGGAGCATCAGGTCCTGCCATTCCTCCGGATCTCCTGTTACCAGTGCTTGGTGCAGCATCACCTGAGCCGGCTCTTCTGCTTGCTCCTGGAACTTCAACTCAAACAATTTCTGATCCAGCTCACCCGTCAGCAATTTTTTGAAATTGCCCATGTACAGTTCCTGTTTCTCTCTGTCCACCAGCTCAAACGGATGGCGCTCCCAATGATAGATCTCGTTCGTTTCTTTCGTAATATACACGTTGAGAATATCGTAAATATTCAGTAAATCATGATCCATCTTAAACTGTTTACGTATATGCGCGACTTCTTTTTTATTCATGATTCGTTAGACAACTCCTCAAGTAAATTGGCCTTACAAGTATAAACGATATAAAAAACCTTCGCTAGAAGGACCTTTATCGTTATATGTCATCTGCAGTAATAAAAAAAGAAAGACGCATCAGGAATAATTCCTGTGCGTCTGTTCTCGTTTTACTGCTTATCTTTTCATTTAACTGCTGATTGGCAACATATCTCCATTCAATAGGGGTTCACGGCTGGGAGACACTTTCTTCCCTTCACGCAAAAACAGTAACCCCATGAACAAGGACACAACGCCAATAATAATAAGCAATGCCCCCAACTCCTGACTGTAGGCTGTAATCGCTCCGTCCCGAAAAGCCATCCCGCGAATCAGGCGGTTAAGCCAGTTCATCGGTAAAGCCCATGCGAAAATTTGGAATAGTACTGGAAATGCCAGCGGCGTTAGTTGAATTCCCGTAGCCAGAAAGGAGGGATACAATACAAAGCTGGTTCGTAGGCTGACTTTGGATATGTCTTTGGCTGTGTATCCAATCAACATACCCATGAGTGACAAGGCGAAGGAATAAATAACCAGTGGGATAATAAAAAGATAAGGCTCCGCTTCAAATCGCATTCCTCCCACCTGCTTTAACAATCCATAGGATAAGAGCAGCGAAAGTGAACTTAACACTGCGTAAGGTACAGACCGAATCCATAGCTGGAAAGGTGACTTTCCGTTTGCAAACAGTTTTCCTTCCTGACGAAGCCGAGGTGCAATCGAGCCCGCTGCGCTTGTCGTAATCATCAATACGACGATATTCACAAATCCTAGCACCATAAAACCGACATAACTGGAGGTTGGATTAAACAGCATACGCTGCTGAAGGGATAACGGTGACACGATTCCTTTAGCTGTTTCGGCATCCATCCCTTTCTGGATCAGACGTGTTATGGAAAGGGTCATATTTTCTGTCTGGATGATCTCCTGAATTGCGGTCCGGATTCCGGTTAGCCCCGAGGGCATGGTGTTATCCATCAAGATGCCGATATTCGTCGATTTCCCTTGTTGTTGACGCATTCCCAAATGATTGGGGAGCATAATGACCGCAACAGCCTGCTCATTGGCAAGCAATGTTTCCGGACTCATTCGGCTCGCATACACACTTTTGACGCTCATATATGGTGAGGCATTTATTTTGGAGATCAACTGCCGTGAATATTCGCTATGATCCTCATCAATGACCACAACTGGTGATTTACTGAGTTGATTCTGCGAGAACATTAAGCCGAAAAATAAGGCTGCAATCATTGGCCCAATAAAAATTAGCCGTATATACTTACTTCCTACGACATACTTCCACTCGTCAATCAGTGATTTCATCAAGTTTCACCTCTGCCGTCATCCCGGGAAGCAGATCAGCATTCGAATCCATCGATATTCGGACCAGAAACATACTTAGATCAGCTTGCCCTTTTTCCCGTGACATGCGCAAGCTCGCGAATTGTGGGGCAGATGAGATGGAAGTAACAACCCCACTCAACTGTGTTGGCTGATCCAAATACGGAAAATGAACATCAATGCTTTGATTCACTTCAAGCTTTTGAACTTCACTTTCCTGGATGTAGAGGTCCGTATAGTAATTATTCTTTTGCAGAACCGCCAGCGGCACTCCTGCTTGCACTTGATCTCCCTGCTTTACAGTAACTCGGTCAACCAAACCATCATACGGCGCGAGTACATCCACTTCTCCTTCCCCAGCTGATTTCACTTTGAAAAGCACCTCTCCCTCTTTCACGGAGTCACCTGCAGAAGCACCTGCCTCTACAATTGCCCCAGGACTATTCTGATAAAATAAAGTCGTTTGTTCTGCCTCAAGTATGCCTTGTTTCCTGCTCTCAGCCTGACTTACAGCATCCTTCCCTTTAACAGCCAGAAGTGAACCTCCAACAATGAGCACCATCGCAATTCCGATATACAAACCTGCTTTTATCTTCATTCTTTTATCTCTCCCGTTCCCAATCCTCGTGTATGGTTAAATTTGCTGACTATTTTTGCTTTTTCATTTTGGTGACCGCGTTCTCGGCTGCCTCCATGATCACTTCTCCCAAAGTGGGATGAGGGTGAATCGTCATGGCCAGATCCTCTACGGTTGCGCCCATTTCAATTGCAAGTGCGAGCTCCGATATCAGTGTGGATGCCTCCACGCCAACGATTTGCGCGCCAATGACAATTCCTGAAGTCGGGTCAACCACTATTTTCACAAAACCTTCGGTTTCCCTTAACGCCAATGCTCTTCCGTTGATCCCAAAAGAAGATTTTCCGATAACCACCGGAATGGCCTGTGCTTTGGCTTCCGTCTCACTTACTCCAACACTGGATAGCTCTGGATTAGAAAAGACAACAAGCGGAATCACCTTGTAATCCACTTTGGAGGTGAGACCCGCAATGGCCTCTGCTGCTACTTTCGCTTCGTAAGATGCTTTGTGAGCGAGTGCCGGACCTGCTGTTATATCTCCAATGGCATAAATGTGAGGGATAACCGTTCTGCACTGTTCATCCGTCTCAACCAGTCCTTTGTTCGTTACGGGCAAACCTATGCGTTCCAGTCCTAACTGGCCGTCTGTATTGGGTTTCCTGCCGATTGTGACCAATACATATTCTGCTGTAACTTGTTGCTGCTCCTGATTTTTTGAATAATGCAGTGTAATGGAATCCGCATTGTGCTCCACCTTTTCGGCAATCGCTCCGGTTACGATGTGGATGCCGTCCGCCTTTAATTGTTTAACTACCGGGGCTGCAAGTTCCGCCTCGAATCCGGGCAATACTTGTGCGCCTCCCTCCAGAATCGTTACCTTGGTTCCGAACTTCGCATACATCTGTCCAAGCTCCACCCCAATATAACCTCCGCCGATCACAATCAGACTCCTCGGAACCTCCCCCAAAGACAGTGCTTCTGTGGAAGACAAGATACGACCTCCAACTGGAAATGCTGGCAGCTCAATCGGACGAGACCCCGTTGCCAGTATGAGGTTTTTAAAAGAAATGCTTTGCTCCTGTCCAGCTTGCTGGATCATCGCTGTGTGCTCATCCACCAGACTGGCCTCTCCTTCGAGAATGGTCACATTCGCAGTCTTTAACAAATAGTGGACGCCACCTGCCTGTTTATTCACAACCCCCTGCTTGAAATCCTGTGCAATCTTAAAAGTCGCTGCCGCGTCAGCTTGATTGAACCGTCTGAACAAATCATGCCGATGTGATTCCGCAATTAATGCTTTGGATGGTATGCAACCCACATGCGTGCAGACCCCGCCGAGCTGGTGACGTTCGACGATTGCCGTCTTCATTCCCAGTTGCGAAGAACGAAGCGCCGCCACATATCCTCCCGGACCTGATCCAATAACTAACGTATCTACAGACTCAAGTTTACTCATATCCTGATACCTCCCGTTTTGAAGTCAATTTAAAATATGATGATCATAATATATTATAACCATCATATTTTAAGGCCGTCAACAACCGTAATTAACCCTTTTGTAAAGCAACAGATATTCAGTCGCCAAATTGACAGGCTTTATTATGATGACTATAATATTTTAAAAAGCAGAATCATAAAATTATGGAGTGAATGATAATGCCCTATCCCAAAGGCCATAAAATAAAAGTACGAGGTAAAATTGTTGAGAGTGCGGCTCGGGCTTTTCGAACCAATGGTATTCAGGACGTCAGTGTACCGTTCATTATGAAGGGAGCCGGATTGACTCATGGAGGGTTCTACTCACACTTTGACAACAAGGAACAGTTGGTGGCCGAAGCCTGTGAATATGCCATCAGTGATACCATCGCACTTCTTCAGAAAGTCGCTGATCAGGAAGAGCAGAATCCCAAAATCAATACAGTCATCGATTATTATCTCAGTCCCTATCACCGCGACAAAACAGAAATGAGCTGCATTTTTCCTGCACTTTCTGGCGAAATCTCCCGCTCCTCCGAAGAGGTTCGGCAGGTGTTCACTCATGAACTGGAGCGGATGATTGCTTTTATCTCCAATCTGGCAGATATGGATGTGTCCAAAGGTCGTGCACTGTTCAGTACCATGGTTGGCTCGCTTGTTCTTGCGCGGTCTGTTAGTGATCCTGAACTAAGCGACAGCTTCCTCGCGGCGGGCAGGCTGCAAGCCAAAGAAATGCTTAGAAGTATGCAGGGGTAAACATAAAAACACGCCTATAAATGGCGTGTTTTCTCTTATTTGTTTTCAACTAAATAATTCTTCATACTAGCCACCGTAACGCTATTTTCACATTCACTGTACTGGGTAATGATCACGCCAAGACTTTTATAAAAACGAATTATTGTCATCTATTAGCTCCAAGAAAAATATTGTATACTCACAGAGCAATGGAAAGGCTTATATGGGCGGTCGGCTAATCTCCCGGGAGGGAGGTGATGCCTTGTGACAGTATTTGAAGCAATTATGCTAATGCTTACCTTCGGTTTGCTGCTTGTAGCGCTGCTGTCCAATAAAGACAAATAGACCGCCCTCTGGCTAAGGGATGCGGTCTATTTAGTCGGTACCCTGCTTGTTAAGCCCACCGCCCTTAAAAGCGGCTATTGCATCAGAGAGTCGTGTTAGCGCACGGCTCTCTTTGCATTATAAGCTGTTTCTGTCCTTATTATAACATGGTGATTGTGGATTTCAATTCACAGATTCGGACGTTCCCTATGCCAAAACTGACGATAGACGAAAGCATCAGCATCTTACATATTTACGCTTGAACCCCGTTCGCCCTTTTTCCACTGCCTTTTGAATATTTTCGGAAGCTTGCAGGAACTTGCTCTTAGGTTTGTCCTTGTCGACTTCAACTGGTCCCACGGCCTTAGCTGTCTCCAATGCCTGATCGTGCAGCGGTTGATAGGATGTCGCGATGGTGTACAGGAAGTTGTTCATCGAATATTTCGTTCGTTCCGGAGATTCGTGAATCGTCTTTTTCACCCGTTCGAGCATCTCCATCATTTTATTTTCGGAGAATTCGCTATCCGGTCGGCTACCAAGCAACCAACAGTAGCAGCTCCATCCTGCTGACATTTTCAGTTCATCTCCGCTCGCGATCCACTTATCCGAAACTTCTTGAGCAATATCCGTCTCTGCCAACGTGACGGCAACGATAAAATCAGAGATCATGTAAAAATAAGCGGCGTCGATCCAACGGTCAAAATCAGCTTCCGTCATCGCTTGGGGATCGGCAATCACGCCAGCAAAGTACATGGCATCATAGTTCCCTGTAGCGTAAAGCTGCTCAGCCAAAGGTTGATCCTTTTTAATTTTCTTCGCCATGGGTTTCATCGCTCCGGTTGCCACCCCAAAAAGCGGTTCATGTGCGCCATTGGACATATATATTTTCTTTGTTCGTTCTTTGCCCAGTGCCTCCAGCTCCTGCATTACTTCATCCAGATTCAATTCTCAACACCCCTTAACCCTATTAAATTTTTATGCCTAATCAAACAGACGCTTATGTTTGTCGAAAAACTGGTGGAAAAATCGCACATTGTCCAGTTCGAACCATTCTGCCGTTTGCAAAATCGTTCCGTCAAGATTGTAAATTTTAGCATGAAGCGTCCCCAAAACAAAGGGCGAGTGCGTCGAAATAATAAATTGACTATCAAAATAACGCGCCAACTCATTGATTTGCTCTGCCAGCCTGATTTGGTTAGCAGGAGAAAGCGACGTTTCTGGTTCATCCAATAAATATAATTGGCCCGGAAGCAGGTACTCTTCGAAAAACTGCATGGAAGTTTCCCCATTAGAGTATTTTTCCTGAGAAAACTGAATGTTATCCAGTTTTTTCTTAAAAGCATAGGAATACTCTAACTCTTCTGTCTCGGCTTTGCTCATTCCTTGCTGAATCTGTTCATACAACAGTCCTTCGCGGAGCGCATTTGCTTGCTGAATTTTCTTAATTTCATACAAAATGTCCTCTGACTTGATGTATAGGCTCCCTTCCGGCAGTTGCCGGATGACACGCTCCTGTTCATCACGCCCAAGCTCATAATGGCTCATATCCAGAAAACGCTGCACATAGGCGTTATGTCCATAAGTTGTCATTCGTTCAGAACCCGAGATTCCCAACTTGTTGGCGATTACGTTCAGCAAGGTGGATTTGCCAGAACCGTTGCTGCCATAGAGCACCGTAACTCGATCAAAAAAAAGGGCTTCCCCTGACATATGCTTGAATACATGATCAGGATATATATTGGGATTGCTGGAAATTTCCGAAGACAGTTTGAAATTGCTTAAATAAATCATCTGCTCACTCCTTATCCCTCATTCTGTTAGAGGACGGATGACCGTACACATCCTGGGCCAACAAATGGATAGCTCAGAAAGAATTCGCACAAGACACCTAAAAGAATATAACTTCTTCGCAGGCGGACATTTCTCCTTTCTTATGCTTATTCCGACAACATTCTAAATATCTGCCACTTGTCTGATCGGGAAAGCTGCTTCCACCAGTAGAGCATCATATGTCCATGTCCAAGCAACGTCTAGCTATGGCTGGAAAGGGTGTTCATCGTTTAAATTCAGTTTAGTTCTACTAACGATACTGAGAAGAGGAAGGATGCGAAATATGAGCAGCAACCAAATGTTAGGATTTGCCCCCGCCCTGGGCTGGAATTCGTGGAATACCTTTACGTGGGATATTAACGAACAATTAATTCGGGATGTCGCTGATGTGTTCGTATCGGAAGGTTATCTGGCCGCCGGCTACGAGTACATCGTAATCGATGATTGCTGGAGCCTGAAAGAACGGGACGCAAGCGGCAATCTCGTAGCAGATCCCGAGAAATTCCCAAGCGGAATGAGAGCGCTCGCCGACTATATTCATGGCAAAGGACTGAAGTTCGGTATGTATTCATGCGTTGGCACGCATACTTGTGCCGGGTATCCAGGCAGCTTTGAGCATGAATTCCAGGATGCTGCCCTTTTTGCCGAATGGGGCGTTGATTATTTGAAGTATGATTACTGCTTCAAGCCGCGCCATATCTCAGGCGAGCTGCTGTACAAGCGGATGAGCCTCGCGCTCAAAAACTGCGGACGCGATATCCTGTTCTCCGCCTGCAACTGGGGAGCCGACGATGTATACGATTGGATTCGGGAATCGGGGGCTCATATGTACCGCTCTACCGGCGATATCCGCGACAATTGGGATTCAGTAAAAGAGCTTGCCCTGTCCCAACTCGGGAAGCAAAGCTACACCGGCTCTTTCTGCCATAACGACATGGATATGCTGATTGTGGGTATGTACGGTGGAAGCAACAATGATTATATTGGCAGTATCGGCGGATGCAACGACATTGAGTATAAAACTCACTTCTCGCTTTGGTCCATGATGGGTTCACCATTGATGATTGGATGTGACGTGCGTAAGGCTAACCAAGTCACGAAGGATATTCTGCTGAACCCCGACCTGATCGCCATCAATCAGGATATGGAGGCACGCGGAGCTTACCGTATTAAACCGGAGCCACAATGGTTTCACACAGACGATGTATTTATGCTCGTGAAAGTGCTGACAGACGGCGATCTGGCCATCGGTTTCTTCAATCTGAGTGATAGCCAGCGGGAATTGTCTTTGCAATTTTGGGATATGGGTCTGCCTTACGCTGCCGGTTATGCCTTGTCAATGTACGACTGCTGGGAGCATAAGGAACTGGGCGTGTTCCGCGAACGCTTCGCTCCCGTTGTTGCAGCACATGATTGCCTCATTGTCTGGGCCAAGCTGGTGAAGTAGATGGTCAGCAACCGCCTGTGCCAGTCCTGTCAGGTTCCTCTTGCGGCGGACGATGTGGCTATCTACCTGAAGCTGGTATCCCGCTCTGCCCAGCAATTTTCGTGCATCGACTGCCTTGGCAAGAAGCTGAATTGCGGGCGAGAGCCTATTGAGAGGCTGATTCGTTATTTTCGGGAATCCGGCAACTGCGCTCTGTTCCGCTGAAGCTCTGTTGGTTCCGCATGCAGCATCAAGTACGCTGATGGCGTAAGTGATGTTGCTTTCTTGAATACTTTGGAGAAATATAACGGATCATTGTAGCCTACCGAGTAAGCCACCGATTGAATGGGCAAGCCCGACGTCTTCAGCAGTTCACAGGCACGCCGGATTCGGCACGATGTAATATACTCCAACACAGACTTGCCGGTAGCTCCCTTAAACCGTCGAAACAAATAGCTGCGCTCCAGATTGACTGCCTTTACGATTTCCGTGACGGTCAAGGCTGGCTTCCAATAATTCTGCTCAATGTACTTTCTGGCCAGCCAGACATAATCCTTGGTGTCCACCTGCGGCTCCTTCGGATAATATTCCATGTAATAGGAGAGCAGCAGACGTAAACGAGCATCCGCCCGCAGCATTTCGCAGTGCGATACGCCCGCGTTCCACGCCAGATGAAAAAAGGGCTGCAGCGTCTCCGGCGCCTTCGTCAGCACGGGTTGTACCTCTGAAAGCTGTGTCAGTTCCAGCAAACGCCCGGCGTCAGCTCCGCTGAACTCCACCCAGACATACTCCCACGGATCGTACGCGTCCGGGTAATAGTAGATCTCTTTTTGCGGGAAAATGATGAAGCTTTCCCCCGCACCCAGCCGAAAAACGTCGCCGCCCGTCTCAAGCGTCCCTTGGCCGCGAATAATATAGTGCAGCGCATACACGTCACGTACTCCTGGCCCCCATTGGTGAAGGTTAGCTGGCTTGTGACCGCCGCTGATAAAATACAAATGACTTGCTCTGCTGCTCTCTTGCCAAATCGGATTCAACCTTGATTCCCCCATTTCTGAAGACGCCCTGTTCTGGCGTTCGGTGTACCTATTTACTATCGTTTGGTACTGGAAACATCGCTGCAAGTTGCTTATTATGGAAATAGAGGGCAATGCGCCCCACATAATTGTAAGCGCATCCACACGTCTTTGATCGGCATGATTGATATACGCTAAATCCAGAGAGGAGAATGTTGTGTTGCTTAGAATGGTAACGGTAGAACACGGACAAGTGCAAGGACTGCCCGCAGCGGACCCGCGTATTACCAGCTTTAAGGGAATCCCTTTTGCCGCACCTCCTGTAGGTGAGAATCGCTGGCGCGCTCCACAGCCGCAGACCAACTGGAATGGCACTCTGAAAGCTTTTGACTTTGCCCCCACCTCCATGCAAGCCAAAACGGTCATAGACGATAACAACATCTATACCCGCGAATGGGCCGTTGATCCGGATCTGCCTATGGACGAGGATTGTCTGTATCTGAACGTCTGGACACCCGCCAAACGAACAGATGAGAAACTGCCTGTCTTTGTCTGGTATTTTGGGGGAGGCCTTCAGGTCGGGAACACTGCCGAAATGGAATTTGATGGCGAGCGAATTGCCCGCAGAGGCATTGTCGTCGTCACAATTAACTATCGCCTGAATGCCTTCGGCTTCCTGTGTCACCCCGAGATCAGTGCCGAATCTCCACATGCACCGGCCAACTTCGGACATCTCGATCAGCAAGCAGGTACCCAGTGGGTCAAACGCAACATTGCCGCCTTTGGCGGTGATCCTGACCAGATCACGATTGGTGGGCAGTCGGCAGGCGGAGGCAGTGTGCTCAGCCAGATGACCTCTCCACAAAATAAAGGCTTGTTCCAGCGAGCCGTCATCATGAGCGGCATCGCTACCGAGCTGTACCCGAAGGTCCGCGTGCCTGCGGTCCGCACCACACTGCGGGATGCAGAGCAGGAAGGCGTTGAATTTTTCCGCTTCCTTGGCGTATCCTCTCTGGCTGAGGCCAGACAACTGGATGCCGAATATCTGCGTGACAAAGCCCTGGAATACAAAGGCTTTTGGGGAACCGTCATCGACGATCAATTCTGCGCAGGTGATCCATTTACCCGCTTTATTCAGCAGGAACGCGAGCCGATCCCCGTGATGCTGGGGCATACCTCTTCCGAATTTTGGACCCGTC
This sequence comes from Paenibacillus sp. FSL W7-1088, assembly GCF_037969855.1. Lineage (NCBI taxonomy): Bacteria > Bacillati > Bacillota > Bacilli > Caryophanales > Paenibacillaceae > Paenibacillus > Paenibacillus sp. FSL W7-1088. Next base: position 930,129 of record NZ_CP150216.1, on the reverse strand, counting down.
CCGCTGCAGACAATCTGGATGAACTGAAGCAGATGGCTGTAGAGCTTTTCGGCGAGGATGCTCCTGTCTTTTTGCAGCTATGCGAGGCCGATACCGGTCAATTCGAGCATGCCCTGCAACAAGCTTCTGTCCGCATGATCCAGCATGCCATCTTGCTCGCCATCCGTGCGAATAGCGGTCATCCATCTGAAACGCCGCTCTACTATTACAACTTCGACGCCGAGATTCCCGGCTGGGACCAGCCTGGTACCTTCCACTCTGTCGATCTGTGGTTTTTCTTCGAAACACTCGCCAAATGCTGGCGCCCTTTCGTGGGTAAACATTATGATCTGGCCCGCCAGATGTGCAATTATTTGTCCAATTTTATTGCTACCGGTGACCCGAACGGCCCAGATACCACCGGAAATCTGATGCCTCATTGGATTCCTTGCACCACTGCTCAGCCGTATCTCATGGAATTCGGGGATCAGTCTCAATTACAGAAGGCAGATCCTGAACCGATGCTCGCGTTTCTAATGGATCAATATTTCAAGAAGCAGAATGTACATGCTGTTTAAGAAATGAGCCTGTCCTTTCATAATATATGTATGGGCCATGCTGACGCATGGCTCTTTTTACAGTGTGATGGTTGAGCCATTTTTTCATTCGCCTGTTTGCGCGTCTTCCCCACCATTGAGTATTGATGATGTGATTGCATAGTCTTTTCTTAGCATACCGTAAATTTCCAAGTCGACAATTCCTTTACCTGACCATAAGGTAGCTTGTCTAAGCGTTCCCTCATGGATGAAACCGTTTTTTAATAACACCTTTTTCGAATGTTCATTTGCAGGCATCACTTCTGCCTGAATCCTATTAACGTTAACCTTCATAAACAAAAATTCGAGCAACATCCCTACCGCTTGGGTCGCAATTCCCTTCCCCCATTGAGATTCTGCTAAAAAGTAACCAATCGTCACCATATTCACTTTCAGGTTGAAATCGACGGCTTCAATAATGCCAAGCAACCGATCGGGTTCATTACTGGCAAATATCCCCCACTTCACCCTTGATCTCTTATGATAATCTCTCTCGAAATGCCCAATCATCTTCTTCACAGTCTCTTTATTGTGTTTGGGTATGATACCGCAGTATTCAAACACATTGACATTATCATAGATTTCATAAACTTCGTTAACATGCTGATCTTCAATCTTTTTCAACACCAGTTCATCTGATTTTAGGATCGGAAGTTGATCATAAACTGCATCCAAATTCATTCTGTCACATCCCTATATCTTCTTGATCGGAATACATAAATCGATTTTGCATTTCCCTTGCTCATCCTTCGCCGGATCATTCATGCAGTACTCAAGGCTTGGTCTGTCATCGGCATCATACTCACTATTCGGCAACCATAAGCCAAATACATTTTCATAGGCGAGAACGAATTGATCAATGGTGTCGTAGAATGGATATACAGCGTACATTCCACCAGATAGCGTTCTAAATTCTACTTGCCCCTGATGTTGAAACTTCTCAAATCCAGGGGGCAATGTTACACAAGCATCGTATCGGCAAGCCCATTCTTCGACGAAATTTCCATCATCCAAAGACACCCCAATATAATAATGATCAGTCGGAGTAATTCCTTGCTCGCTTGCCCAGCGCCCCAACTTCTCCCATGCCACATGAGTATGCAAATAACTCCCCACATGTCTGACATACGCCACTTCATAATCTGGAAGTTCCTTGATGGTTATCATTTTCCCCCAAGCCCTCCTTAAAAGATGATTTCTTCCATTTCCATTGTAATCATCCAACGGAGATAACTCTTCTTGCTTCTTGCTAAAATGTAAGGGATAATTGCTATGTTTTCTGATGTTATTTCGAACTTCACTTGGGGTCTTACCATAGTGCTTCTTAAAGAGAGCATTGAAGGCGGATACCGATTCAAAGCCGCAATAATTAGATATCTCTAATATGGTTCTATTGTTTTCACCCAAAAGATATACAGACTTCTGTAAACGCTCTCGATTTACAAATGCTATTGGAGACACACCTTCCAACGATGTGAATATTCTTGTGAAATGATATTTTGAAAAACCTGAAACGTCAGCCAACATATCGAGGTTGAGCTTTTGATGACTATTTTGCCTAATATATTGGATCACTCTATCCATTCTATCTTTATATTCACTATTCATGTGTTGAACCCCTCAATTAGTCTATGTATTATGAACTACCAAAATTATACACTCAGTATATCCGAACAGGATACCTTACAGGTACTTCGATTGTATAAAATTTCTATAGAGTACTACTGCTTTATTCGTATACGTATCCATGCCCAAAACAAAAAAGCTCAAGTCGCCATACCACTTGAGCTTAAAACATAGGTGATATTATTTAGGTTTAGTGGGCTTAATAATTTAGACCTTTAACGATCCGCGAAATCCTCTTGCACCATAGTAAGATTCTGCTCCATTGTGGTAGACAAACACCGTATCATAGCGACGATCGCAAAAAATGGCCCCGCCCCGTTTTCTAATATTAGCGGGTGTTGTCACCCAACTCGACGATTTCAAATCATAGTTTCCCAGCTTCTGCAGCTCCCGGTACTGCTCTTCTGTTAAAAGCTCAATGCCCATGTCCTCTGCCATTCCAACCGCACTATTCTGTGGTTTATGCTCTTTCCTTGACTCCAGCGCTTCACGGTCATAACAGATACTTCTCCGTCCCTTGGGACTTTCCGCTGAACAATCCACAAAAGTATATTCGTCTGCCTTGCTGTCATAATGCACAACATCCGGTTCGCCGCCAGTCCTCTCCATTTCATGGAGTGACCACAGTTTTTCAGGTTGAGCCTCAAATTTGGCTTCCAGGCTGGCCCATTCCATACCTGGATGACGGTTCATGTTTTTTTCAAAACGGGCTTTCAAGGTGGTGAGCAGTCCCTCGTGTTGTTCTGGCGATAACTCCCTCTCATCCATTGGGCTTGTTGTCATCTATATTTCTCCCTTCAATAGGTTGTTGCATGCATGGTGGAATGTTACAAAGTCAGATGTCACAGAAGCGCTATCCGCTTCATCCTGTCAGAGTATCCCTTCGAGTCCAGCTTCATGAACACTCGTTCCTTGTCCAACGGTGGTTGGTTCATTTTCATTACGTCTTAACGTGAGTCTTCTCTGTTTGGATGACGGGCAGCACGATTTGCAGTGAAAAGGTACCTCCTTCCTGGGATATCCTCAGCGTGCCGCTATGCTGCTCTATGATTTTCTGACAACTCATCAGTCCGATCTCGTTGCTGTCTTTCTTTTTATCTACAGGTTTAATCTTATTCACTACTTCAATCAAGACCGTTTGTTGCTGCAAAGCTACCTTGATAAGAACAGGATATGAGGTATCCGCGTATTTCTTAATATTGGAAAATATATTGTCAAATACACGCCGTATAGCCACCAGATTGATCTCCAGCAAAAATTTAGGATGATCAGCATCCGGCTGAACCTGGACATCGACATGATCCAAGACCACCAACTGCTCATCAATGAGTTGATCTATAAGCGCTCTGCCCTCATACATTTCAAATTCCACTTCCTCTTCTTCCGCAGCAGAGGATACCGTGAAATACTCAAACAGTTTGTCCGACAGCGCTTTGATCTGATATGCTTTCTCTCGGCTGTTATGGATATACTGCAACAGATCATCCTGTGTCTTAAACTTGTTAAGCTCTATGATGTCCATATATCCCAGCAGAATCGTAAGCGGAGTACGCAAGTCATGAGATATCGCTGTGATCAACTCGCGGTTGGCCATTCTCACTCTCTCCTCGCTGCTGAGTCGCTCCACAAATGATTTTCTCATCTCATCAATACTTAAGGCAAGCGAAGACAGTTCATCCTTCCCCGACACCGTGATGCTGTAATCCAGATTTCCACCTTCCAGTATTTTGATCTCACGTTCCAGCAAACCAATATACGAGGTCTTTTTGTTAATCATCAGCAGGAAGGAAATAATGAATATAATGAGCGCGAAGAACACACCAAGAATCAGAATGAGGTTGTAGTATTGATATTCATAGAAACCAACCAGATAGATTTGGGCATCCTGATCAGCGAAATGAATGGTGGTAACCGGTATTTTCGATGGCACGAATTGAGTTAACAGCTCTTCATTAATGGCAGGATCAATCTCCGTGTTGGAGGAAAATATCAATTGGTCTTTTGCAAAAATATACAGATTTAAGTAGCGCTCATGACTTATCCAAGCAGACAATTGCTCATGATCACGGGTTGACACGTTCTGGTTACTCACGAATGTTTCGAATCGATTCAGTGCATCTCGCTGCCGATTCTCTACAAAAGTGGATTTGCTTAAATAACTATCCAATACAGTCTCGCCAACAACTTGTAACACAATGAACACACAGATGGAGAACATCAAAGAAATAACTATGGCAAGAACCAGTTTGAGCTTCAGTTTTTTACCGATGAGCAATCTATTCAATTTTGTACCCCTTCCCCCAAACGGTCTTCACATATTTAGGGTTCTGCGGATCATCTTCCAGCTTACTTCTCAAATTACGAATATGAACCATCACCGTGTTATTACACGTATAAAAGTAGGGTTGTTTCCATACACTCTCATAGATATTTTCCGCGGAAAATACCTTTCGTCGTTTCTTAGCCAGCAACAGTAGAATCTGATATTCAATATCCGTCAACGAGATTTCCTTCTCGCCAATAAATACGTTTTTTGCATCCTGATGGACCTTAAGATCCTTAATGATAATTTGGTCCGCTTCTTCTGTCTTCTCCTTGCCCCGATAAACATAATACCTCCGCAGTAAAGCCTTCACCCTCGAAACGAGTTCTGTATAGGAGAAGGGTTTGGACAAAAAGTCATCACTGCCTGAGGAAAAGGCCAATTGTTTGTCCGAATCCTGCGTTTTCGCCGTAAGAAACAGGATCGGTGCACTTGTTTTTTCACGAATCTCCAGACACGCCTTCAGTCCCGATTTATTGGGCATCATCATATCCAAAATAATGAGATCCGTCTCTTCGTTCACTTTATCAATCGCATCTTGACCATCTATCGCTTCAATCACTTCATAATTCTCGCTCTCCAACAAAATCCTTACAATTTCACGAATTTCACTGTTATCATCAGCAATTAGGATTTTCTTGCTCATCTGATCCCTCCGTCTAATTTCAGTATAATATGCGCTATTAGCGACTACCAGCAAATCCAATCGACTTCAGAATTCTTCAGAAGTTATGTAGGTATCTCTTAATAATTTCGATTTATACTTTAAATATGTAGAGGTCATTACACAAAGGGGTCGTCAGCTATGCCACAACCTTCAAAAAAAGTAATGATTAACATATTGTTGGGTCTGTTAATCATAATGTCCATTGGTCTACTGGTCTATTATTCTCCTGCCATTATTAAAACCATGTCGTCCATGGACAACTTCAGAGCGTATATTCATTCAACAGGTCATTGGGGCCCGGTTATGTTTATTTTATTCCAGATTCTTCAGATCGTGGTTGCACCTATTCCAGGAGAAGTTGTACAAGTCGCAGGCGGATATATTTACGGTACAGCCATTGGTTCATTGTATACCACTGTAGGTTTGATATTAGGCTCAGCGATCGCCTTTTATTTCACGCGTTTTATCGGTCGCGCTTATATTTCACGGCTGCTGCAAAAGAAAAATAATAAGTGGATGTCCTTCATTCATGATGAGAAGAAGTTTTCTGCTTTTTTATTTATCTTTTTCGTGATTCCCGGCTTGCCCAAAGACATGCTTGTATTTGTCGCCGCTCTTACATCGATTCGTTCGGTTAGATTCTTCACGATCCTTATCGTCGGTCGTCTGCCGTGGATCATCGCATCTGCCGCTGTAGGGTCCACAATTCATATGCAACAATACACGCTTGCCATTATTATTTCTGTTATCGCAGTGATCGGGTTCGTAATCGGCTATATGTATAGGGAGAAATTGGTGGGATTGTTCTCCCGGTCTGACAGAACCAAAGCTAGACCCAAGGCTATCCCCTCCTATAGTAAAGAATAGTGAACCTGGTAGAATAAAAAGAGATTCAACATGAACAAAGCCAATCTATTGATATGAAAACCGGAGGTATATCTCATGCAAACCCTTGAAACCAATCGATTAATCCTGCGAAATTTCAACGCAACGGACGCAGCAGGACTGTTGGAATACACAGCAAATCCAAGAGTGAACTGCTTTATGGATCATCGGATTTCAACGTTGGAAGACGCGGCGGCTGAGGTTGCAAAAAGAAGCAGTGACGATTCCTACATCGCGGTCTGCCTGAAAGACAGTAACGAACTGATCGGTGAGCTGTTTGGCATGAGGGAAGATCGGGATTCGGATAAGGATTCGAATTCCGATACGTATAGTATTGGTTGGAATTTTAATGGAAGATTTGAAGGGAAAGGGTACGCGAGTGAAAGCGCCAGTGCTTTCATCGAGCATCTCTTTATGGAACAGGGAATAAGAAGACTGTACGCCTATGTCGAGGATGACAACTTCCGTTCCCAGAAGCTGTGTGAGAAGCTGGGCATGCGCCGGGAAGGTCTTTGTTTGGAGTTCATTTCATTTGTCAAAAATGAGGACGGCACACCGAAATACGAGAATACGTATCAATATGCTTTGTTAAAAAAGGAATGGCTGGCACAGCGTGAACAGCAGAAATAATGAATCAAGCCTCATCATTAGTTCAAAAAAATTATAGCAATGAGAACATATCCATACGTACGTTCCAACACCAAACAAATACGGCGGCTTCTCCCTGGACGGATTCCAGAGGAAAAGTCGCCGTTTTATTATCGTACAGAACACTCTTGAATAGGCAATGCGTTTATACGGTCACAACACATTCAACCTGAATTCTAGACGGTGCTGCCCCAGTATTGCTTGGCAATTTTCTGACCTTGAACGATTTTGGCCCATTGCTCAGCTTCGCTTAGTTCGTTACCGCCATCGCAGGATGCAAAGCCGCATTGGTGCGAAAGCAGCAGACGATCCTTATCGATAATTTTGGAGGCTTCGTCAAGCAAACGGATTACGCGCTCTTCATCATCAAGTGTATTGGTCTTCGATGACAACAGCCCTAATACGATTTCCGTTTCCGGTCTGTCTTTGAAAACCTCCAAGGCTTCGATAGAACCCGCACGATCATCGTCCCATTCCAGGAAGAAACGATCATATTTCAATTGCTTCAGGAACAGGTTAGCGATTTTCGCGTAAGATCCGCCGCCCATGTTGCGGGAATCATAGTTGCCGCGGCAGTTGTGTGTCCACATTTTCAAGCCCAGGCTATGACCAAAGTCAATCACTGTATTATTAATATCAATGAATTCGGTGGCGAGACCCTGTACTTCCTCTTGCTTAATATGCTCCCCTGTAAACGGAGAGTTCGGGTTGTCGTCTGCAAATAGCTCCCACAAGCAATCATCAAATTGCAGGATTTTACCGCCTACCGCAGCGAATTCCTCCACAAATTCCTTATATGCCTTCACAAGACCCGCTTTGAGCTCCTGATTGTTCTGATACACAGCGTCCGTACCGCCGATATTATCCGACCAGGAGAGTTCTCCAAAAATATGGGATGGCGACGGAACGCAAAGTTTCGTTTGCTGGTCACCCGCCGTGTCTTGCAGCTGTTTGAACAGTTGAATGAAATGATGATTTTTACCGCTCAATTCGCCAGTTATGCGCAGGCCAATATCTTTACGTGTTTCATATTTTGAAGAGCCATCCACATCACGGAAAAAATAGCCATGGTCTGCGATATAACGCTCAACTCCACCAAAGCCCCACACAAAATCCAGATGCCACATCGATTTGGAGAACTCGCCATCTGTAATGATCGACAGGTCATGCTCGATTTCCTTTTTCACCACTTGTTTGATGGCCTCAGTCTCGCATTTCTCATAACCTTCAAAACTTTCATAGAATGGATACTGGATATCATCTCGATGTTCAATTTGCGTTTTATATGTCAGCAGCTCTTCAGGACGCAACAAACTTCCTACGATCTGGAACTTATCAGTCATGTCAAAACCCCCCTCGTTGTATACCATTATCATATCATGCAGAACGAGATTGGCTGAGATACTTAATTACCATAACTAGTTATAGTTAAAAGCTATAGCAGAAAAAAATCGAATAAAAAAGTAGACTTTCCCACATGCACAGGTTGAAGTCTACTGATCATCTATTCTCTTATTAAGCTAATGTTCATTAGGACACCCTTGATACAGGGTGCCTGTCATTGAAATTAATTAATTTTCACAACGTTCTACGCCGCAACTCATAAAAATACTGCACAGCTGGATGCTTTAACTTGATCTGCTCAGACATATTTAGAATTCGCTTTTTGCCAACTCGTCTGTCCATCAAAGCCAGAATATTCAACAAGATATCGTTGCTCTCCAGATTATCCTCTATCGAAGTAGATAAAAACGTAGTCGCTGCAACGGTAAAATTGGATTTACTTAATACGGCCTGCGCAGAAAAGAGCTCTTTTGCATACCCTGTGCTTTTTCTGCTTCTTGCTATGACTTGAAGTCGATCCTCTGGAACCGTCCCTTTGGTTTCTTTTCTGATGGCTTCAATCTCTTCATGGCTCACAGGAATCATGATCTCCGGATCGCTCTTGATCTCCTGCTCCGTCTGATACCATCGGATTGGGGTTGTTGTATCACTCATGTTGAGTACATTCTTTTTATCTACAGTAATATAACAATTGCCTGATTTATCAGGTAAATAGCGGTAGCTGGTTGCCCGGTATTCGACGGTTCCAACTAACGTGGGACTAAGAAAACTCTCCAGTTGCTGCTTCAATTTACTCCAGGACATATGACCTCCTGTATTCTATTCATTTTCCTCTGCCCCATCATGATCCTTGCTACCAAATTCATCGAGCAATTCCCGTACTCTAATCGTTGTTTTGGCGTTCATCAAGCTATTTCTCAGCTCACTTGCCCCGCGGAATCCACGGACGTAGATTTTGAAAAAGCGGGCCAGCGGGCTGAACGAACGCGGTTCAAGCCCTGAATATTGATCATGCAGGTCCAGGTGCAGCCGCAGCAAATGAAGGAACTCCTCTGTGGTATGTTCCCTTGGCTCTTTTTCAAAAGCAAACGGATTTTGGAAAATGCCTCGTCCAATCATAACGCCATCCACACCATATTGCTCCACGAGTCTCAGGCCTGTTTCACGGTCAGGAATGTCTCCATTAATGGTTAACAGCGTATTCGGTGCAATCTCATCCCGAAGTTTCTTGATCTCCGGGATCAGCTCCCAGTGCGCATCGACCTTGCTCATTTCCTCTCTTGTACGCAGATGAATGGACAGATTCACAATGTTTTGCTGCAAAATATGAGTCAACCAGTCGCGCCATTCGTCCACCTCGGTGAACCCGAGGCGAGTTTTGACACTGACGGGCAAGCCACCGGCTTTGGCCGCCTGAATGATCTCCGCTGCAAGCGCAGGACGGCAGATCAGACCGCTTCCTTTTCCATTCTCAGCGACATTCGCAACAGGACAGCCCATATTAATATCGATGCCTTTAAAGCCTTCCTTCGCCATTCCGATGCTCATCTCGCGGAAGAACTCCGGCTTGTCTCCCCAAATATGTGCCACAATCGGCTGTTCATCTTCTGTAAACGTCAACCGCCCGCGCACACTTTTGTTCCCCTCCGGGTGACAGTAACTCTCTGTATTCGCAAACTCCGTAAAAAACACATCCGGTCTGCCCGCTTCGCTTACGACATGACGAAACACAACATCCGTCACATCTTCCATGGGTGCCAGTATAAAAAATGGCCGTGGTAAATCAAGCCAAAAATTTTCTTTCATATTAGAAACTCCTCTATATATAGCAGGACAATCTTTGTCCTCATTAATAATAAAAAATCGTAAGCCATACATCTGCAATCGTATCATTTACATTAGCAGATTCGTTGCAATTTACATTTTGATGCCCTTGCTTCTTCTTTACATATACCTTTTCTCCATTGATCACTCCACCAATTTTACCACGTCTTTAGTTGATTTTCAGCACGGGTTTATTCGTGATTATTTGAAGCATAACTTTACCTTCTCGTTTTGGCCCCCCAGTATAGAAATCAGACCGCCTCCATCGTTTTAAAGGATCGCTTCGTTTGCTCTTGCCGAACCGGACAAGCTCCTCTACAATAAAAGTTCGGCAGGCTTTTGTACCTGCAAATCGTGACATGGAGGAGGCCTGAAACAAACATGGAAATTTCACTCGATATTATCAAAGACAAAGTCGAATGCCTGCAGGCTTATGACTTCCGGGAACTGGAACGAGCGATCGAAGAACGAATCGGAATGAACAAAGCGCTGATGCTGCGGGTGAAACAGGTTCAGCATCAAGTGACGTTCGACCCTCTTCGCAACAAGATGTTATATAGTGCAGTTGTGCATTTTTCTGCAGATTGATGAAAGAGGTTTTTTACTTTGTTAGAGCAACATGCGGTTGTACTCATCCACATATGGCATACACAAGAAATGGACGCAAAATCGTTTGCGTCCACTTTTCATACCAAATTCAGTTATCTCATACTCATAGATTTCAAATGAACCTATTGAAACAGATCCGGTAAAATATCATAAATATACTGGTTCACCCAAGACCAAGCATGCGTGCCGCCGTCAGCTACGATAAAGTAGAAATTTCCTTTTGTCAGATCCGATGAATAGACGAAGGTATTTGTGAGTTGCTTCATGGCATCAATCTGAGGTTTCAAGTTAGGGTAAGCGGTATCCGCACTGCCTGTAGCACTGAATACGTAGAAATCCTTCGGTCCGTATCCGGCATCTTTTGCAGCCTTGGCCAGGTATTCAGCCGTTTCCACCGGTTTACTGCCTCCACCTGTTTGGCCCACGACCCAGCTGTCACCACTTAATGGCATAAAGTACTTGAAGTAATCAAGCCCATGAACAAAAGTATACCAGGTCGTTACGGAACCCATGGAGAACCCGCCGAAGGCCCGGTGTGCTCTGGCTGCTTTTAAGTTGTCCCGACTTGCCGATTCGGTGTAGGTGTTAAATTCGGTTTCCACTAAGGGAAGCACAATATTAATCAGTTCCTCGTGGAATGTAGCCGTGTCATTGGTCCCGCCATAGAAGGAAGGGGTTACCACAATAAGAGGCTCGATATCCCCTTTTGCAATCATGTTATCTATGATAATCTTCAACTCTTTATTCTGGCCAGGACCGCCGAAGATCGTATCCACATTCTCTCCGCCGCCGTGCATCAGATACAAAACATTATATTTCTTCGTTGTATCCGAGGATTCATATCCGTAAGGAAGATAAACATTCACTCTCTTGTCGTCTGTTCCGTTCACTAAATTAGGTGCTTTGTACGTTACACTCTGGATCGTCCCCGGTTTTTCACTCTGCACGCGATATTCATTGGGAACCGCTTCGAAATATTTCTCGTTTGCCGCTTCATCTGTCATTTCCAATTTTCCGATTGCATTTTGCAAAGCAGTATACTGTTGATCCATTTGTTCTTGAGTGATCTTATGATTGTCCAGAACGTGCTCGGAGACAACTTTCATCATGGCCTCTTGTACGACATTTGCATTTTTATACAGATTAAAATCCATCTCGATCGTATGCTTGACCAAATTCAAAAGATTATAAGGATTCACACCGCTGATATCCCCCTTGCTCTTGCCGGTAAGCAAAACCTCTCCAAACTTCCCTGTATCATTCCAGGCGGTGCCTGTTGAGTCGAAAACATTAATGGTCCCGATTCGCTCCGATCCCTTCGCATCATTCACCTGCAGCTCGATGCCCATCACTTTTCCGTTTTCCGGTTTTGATTGAAGTGCGATCCTTGTTTCAACGACATATCCGCCCTGCACCTTTTTCGCAGATGAATAGATCTGCTCGGGTTTGCCGTTATCAATAGACTGGAAGTTCTCATAATTTACCGGATAATGCAAATCGTCCACACCATACTCTTGTGTCTTGTTATTGTTCTCATCAAGGAATACTTCCACGGAATCCTGCATATACGGTGTTACAGATTGTGCCGATAAGTCTTTGTCCTTAACTTCTGCAAGAATATAGAGTGCATGATCATCCCATAAAGCCTTAAATTCTACCGAAGTGTCGAGGTTGTCTGACACATGTTTAGGTTTAACCGCTTTAGCTTTGCTCCACACTTTATCCATATTACCGTCAATAACTGGCGATCCGAATTGGGCCACCATTCTTCCGTTAGCATCGAGCCCGTTTTGGTCATAAGAGACCTTTCCCGGTTCTGGGGATGGTATTTTGGATGTGTTATTCACAACAATCTTGGTCTGGTGCATAGGCGCTGCTGAAACAGGAGACCGGAAACCGAAAGCACTTGTACATACCAAAGGTATAACAGCAATGGTAACCAAAATAGGCTTTAACCACATTCTTGTTCTAGTCATCTGAATATCTCCTCCCCAGTCATCTATCTCATCAAACGTTGTACCGATCGGCCAATGGATGAAAAATTCTTAACGGGTTCTGTCTGTGGCAATAATGTCTCAACAGAGACTACACCAGTGCCCAACCTGCTATTCATAGCGAGGCCAAATGGATATAGCCAGGCCGGCGTAAGTCGACTTAATAGAAGAACTACCCCCGTTAGATCATATACGGGGGAGTCTTTTTTAATCAGCTTATTCAATTAAACTTTAAATTTACATTTACATGTTCCAGATTCGGTACAGAATCATCGCTGCTTCAGCGCGGGTCAATGTGTCGGCTGGTGCGATTTTGCCATTTTTGCCGTTGACAATTCCGCTTCCTACGAGAGAAGCTACACTATCCATCGCGTAAGCGGAAATGCTTGCAGCATCGGAATAAGAATCTAGATTTCCGTTTCCGGCAGATTGCTTACCCACTGCTTTCAGGGCTTTCGCCGTAAGAACCATCATATCTTGACGGGAAATGCTGTTGCCAGGTTTGAATGTGTTGTCTTCGAATCCAGAGGCAATTCCGAGTTCTTTGGCAATAGCCACGGCCTCTGCATAGTGAGCGGTTGGCTGTACATCGCTGAAGGCTGCCGTGTTCGTGCCCGGACCCTTCAATTCAAGTGCTCGGACAAGCAAGGTGATAAAGTCGGCTCTCGTGATAGAAGCTGAAGGAGCGAAGCTGTCATCAGAGATTCCTTTAATAATATCGCGTGCAGCCATCGCTTCAACTGCTTGTTTTGCCCACAGGACATGCTGTACATCGGCAAAAGACTTGGTTACGTAGGCTACAGCATAGGTGCTGAAATGAGTTGTTTTGAACACCATCGAGCCAGATTTAGCATCATAGTGTCCGCTTGGTACGGCTGCTGCCTGTCCTTGATTATCAATGTAAAGAATCACGATCTGATGTGCATTCCCAAGCTCCTGTGCAGCAGGCGTGTACGGAACAGATACCGTTACTGGCGCTGCGGGATTGTTCCAGGCAAGGAGACGGTCACCAGCTTTTACGCTTAGATCAATCACCGGACGGCTGCCCACAACAGCGCGAACATCTGCGCTCAGAAGATCTGCCGAGACTTTGTTAATCTCGATAGAGACTTGACCGGCTTGTTCCGTAATGTTAGAAAGCATGTTGGACGGAATTTGAAGTGTTCCATGGTCCGTCTTAAGCACAAACTCAACATTATTGCTGCTTTGCAGGCTGGAAGTCGGCAGCTGCACCACATAGGATTGGGCATTGGCCTGCTTCGGCACTTCGATGGTAACCTGCTTCTTGCCATTCGCACCTAGAGAAGCTTTTTCAATCGCTTTATTCAGGCTGTCGCTTGAAATGGTTGCTGTGGCTGTTCCATTTTCGACTTTAATTACCGGCACAATCGCCGAATCGCTGCCTGGAAGCTGTGGTTGAGGTTGCGGAGTAGTCCCGGAATTTGATCCGCCACTGCTACCACCATTGTTCCCCCCGCTGTTGTTGCCTCCACCGTTGTTGCCTCCGCCATTGTTGCCTCCGCCATTGTTTCCGCCAGAAGAGGGTTTGCCAGTGAGCATCAATTCACCGAATACGGACGTATCCTGGTAACCTTGACCGGATGCATCGTTCCATGCATTCACGCTGATTCTGTTGCCATCTTTGGCATCATTGATCTGCGCATCAAAGCCAATTTTGGCATTGTTCGTTGGCTTAACCTTTTTGAATGGAATTTTCATCTCGACCGTGTAGTTGGTACCGGAAACAGAGACTTTGGATTCGAAACCTGCAGCGATTTCCGCAGGATTAAAGGAAGCTAGGTTCTCGAAGTTCACTCTGTATTGTCCATCATCATCCTGGAAGCTGGACGTTTTTCCGTTATTTTCATCGACGAATATTTCGACGGAATCCTGCTCCCATACATTTGGATTGGACTTGTTCAGCTGATCGTCTCTGACTTGAACGAGCACATAGAGATTGTCGTCATCCCACAGTACTTTTGCCGTTCCTGTCGCACCGGACCACGCCATTTGCTTCGTATCCAGTTTCAATTCAGGAGCTTTGCTCCATACACTGTCTACGGAGCCATCAATAGCTGGTGTCCCATAGTGCGCGCTTGATTTCTTATATTCAAGCTCTTCAGGTGGATTTTCCGCCAGGTACTTCTCCGGATCAACAACCCCGTAGAACGCCTCTTTGGCTTGAAAATTTTTGTCAAACAAGGTTGGATTCTGCTCGGCTCTCCAGCTGGTGCTGTCATTTAATCCCCAGAAGGTGACACGCGGAATATGCTCGCTGTTCTTCTTATACAGATCCATCAATTGGGCATACAGATAGGCCTGCTGTTTTGCTTCTTTTTCAGTGATTGTAGAATTGGTGCCTGCCATAATGTCCAACTCGGTGACACTGACTTCTACTCCCAAGGAAATGAAACGCTCGAGCGACATCTTGACATTATCCAATCTCGTGCCCAAATTGTAGTGGGCTTGCATGCCGATGCCGTCAATCAGTTTCTCGCCAGGGTGATCTTCGGCGTACTTCTCATTGATCTCTTTGACCATGCTGTAGATCGCTGTAGATTTATTCTGGTTGTCATCGTTGTAGTCATTGTAATAAAGCTTGATATCCCAGCCATTCTCGTCAATGACTTCTTTTGCCGCAAGGAATGCCTCCTCAAGAAAGTCAGGGCCGATGGCCTGTAACCAGCCTGAATTACGCAATGCATTTTTCCAGTCTTGCGGATTAGCCGGGTTATCGTTCATGGCTTCGTTAACAACGTCCCAGGAAATAACTTGGTCACCAAAGTGTTCAACGACCGTTTTAACATGTGTTCTTAGGTTCGTCAGAGCTTCTTCACGGCTCAAAGGTTCGCCGTTTGCTGCCGTATGAAGCCATGTAGGAGACTGAGCATGCCATACGAGCACGTGACCGTGCAAATCAAGGCCTGCATCCTGTACTTTTTGGACAAGGGCATCTTCTGCAGTGAAATCAAATTGTCTGTTCGCGTCATATGCATAGTCCGGCTTCATGTCATTCTCAAACGTAACGACATTGTGATGCTTCGTCAGAAGCTTGAGCCGAGTCTCGTCAAAGGTAGCCGGATTCACAATGTTCCCGATCAGAAAATCATTCTTGTAAATATCCTTGAGGTTAGGAAGGTTTTCTTGAATCGGAGGTGCGGCAGTTACAGGTCCCACATATTTTAGAGCAAAGTCATCCAAGAAGAAGGTACGGTTGCCGCCGTCATTGTTTGCTGTTTCAATATAAGCATTAAGTACGCTTGGAGTAGTGGTGAGCGTATACTTACCCGTTAAGTGTACCCATTCTTGATCTGTAACGGTTGCATTTGGAGATACGTTCGCAAAGCCGCTGTCCGCATATTGAACACTTATACGAAGTGTTGTGGGTTCTTGTCCAGGTGCCATTTTCACCCAAGCAGACAGCTCATATTCGTGATTCTTTGCCATTTTGCCATCAGCATTAACCAAGGCTGCATCATATTGTGCCGTAGTAGTCACAAGCAAGCTTTGCTTGCCGCCAGATGTATGATTATCGTTTTGGGAAAGAGCTACCGTTTCACGGCCGTTCCGTGCTTTGAATCCATCCAGGTCATTCTCAAAATCGGCAGCGATGCCTGTTTTATCTACAATCTCTGGTGCGGTTTGATCAGGGGTTACATCGGTGATGATGACTTCATCAATGTAGATATCGGAGGTTAACGTATTGTTTGATGGTTCAACGTAGATGATGACCTCATTCGTTTTAGAAGGAACTTCATAGCCTTTGGTTTCAAATAGTGTCCATTCGGAAGCGGTTACAAGTTTGTTCCCTATAAGCCATGGATACTTCTGGTCTCCCGACAATATTTCAGAATCTATCTTGGAAGCCAGATGGAACTGGCCTTCACCTGAACTGATTTTAACCTTGAGGGAAATATCATACTTACGGTCGGATTTCATCTTGCCTGTAAGTACGAGGGCAGGGACGGCCTTCTCATCGGCCCGGTTGAAGAACTTCAGAGATCTCGTGCCTTCGGAGGCTACGTCGTTAACGACCGTTGTGTCCCCATTCGATCCCCAACCCAGTTTGCTCCATCCACCGGTATTCCCGTCTTCAAAGCTTTGGTTAAGGACTACCGTGGGTTCGACAGGTGTTACTGTCTGGGTGATCGTGATATTCCCGATATAGAAAGAGACACCCTTACCTGCTTCATCAGACTTGATTCGCAGAGCCGTATTCTCCACACTGTTAACGGAGAGATCGGCGGATAGTGTAATGCCTTGTCCTGCTTTAAAGTCAGCAGAGCTAATTCCAGTGTATGCCTCAGATCCATCAACGCCCTTATTGCTTACAATTTCCAGAACGGCTTTCCCGTCTGCAGATGGGTTAGCATCAGTATCGACATATACGGAAGCGGTTACAGAATACTCTTTGCCAACTGACAAACCAAGGTCATCAAAAGCGAGGTCCACGCCATCCCAGTTATTAGATCGATTGCTAACATGTAGAGCCGCTCCATCATCATTGCCTTCAAACGGCTTACCTGTTACAGCGTCCAGCTGGGCACCGCCTGATTGAGTTGCCTTGCCTTGACCATTCTGGAATGTTTCCTGATACACAATTTGTGAATTAGTTGCCACTAGATCTGCAGCGTTAACTGTCGGAGCTATCAAGCCGCCCGGAAGAAGCAGAGCCGCTGCGAGTAACCCGGAAACGACCTGCTTAAATGATTTCCTCATTCGAAGCATTCCCCCCACACCAAATTTTTAAAAACACATATAAAGCGCTTACATAATTGTTGTGACCAGCCTCCTTTCACCCCAGATAATACCACTTCATGGAAGAGAAATCTTACTCCAAATTAAAGGGGAATCCTAGTTTTTTTCATATATATGCAAAGTCTGATACAGGTACGGACATGCTCTTCGTTCCGCTGATCAGGCCGAGGCAGATAGAATCGTGAATCTATATAAGTTGAAACGTTGTTCATTACTAGAAACGAAATTGTTTTTGTTATGTTCAAATATCATGATAAATCTCTATCAAATACATAAAAACCACATTTAATTAACACCACTTGGCCTATTGAAAAGGTGTCAGGTATACGGCGTTTCCGTGAATTCGATGCTTGTTAAACCAGTTGAAGTAAAGGATAATACCCATTAATATACAAATAGTTACTTTTGAGGACTAAGGGGGAAAGACCTTGCAGGAATTTATATTTAAGAAGGATTATAGAAACAATGAAGCACTTCGAACAAGTTTTTTCGAACTTGCTGCTAACACTTTTGATATAAAATTTGAAAATTGGTATCAACAAGGGTGTTGGGGAGAACGATACATACCTTTTTCATTTGTAGATGGAGACCAGGTTATTGCCAACGCTTCTGTTAACATCCTTGAGCTCATCATTCACGGGGAGAAGAAAAAAGCGATTCAAATCGGCACGGTGATGACACATCCCGATTATCGAGGAAGAGGATTATCTGCGAGTTTAATGAACATGGTTTTAGAGGAATACGAGAACAAGGTCGATTACATGTACCTTTTTGCCAATGAATCTGTGCTTGATTTTTACCCCAAGTTTGGGTTTAAGCCTGTGGAAGAACATCTATTTTCAATGGATTTTACGGCAAAAAAATCATCGGAGCCTGCCAACTTTCAGAAACTCGATGTTACTAACGCGGAGGATTTGCGCCTTATCCATAAATTTGCATCCGAAAGACTACCTGTTTCGCAGCATTTTGCAACTGATCATGTCCAGGGCATATTCATGTTTTACTGCCTGAATGTTTTTAGTGATGATATTTATTACTTGGAAAATGAAAACGTCATCGTTATTTATCAGAAAGAAGACAATCATATTGAGCTCTTCGACGTTGTTAGCTTAAACGAAATGAATATGAAAGATATCTTGGATAAGATTGCAGATGAAGATACGGAGAAAGTAACCTTTCATTTCACGCCAGATGCAACAGAACATATCGTTCTAAAAAGTACAATCACCAATGAAGGTTTATTTGTAAGAACCCATGGTGAACATCTCTACCCTGTGCACGTTAAACATCCGATTACTTCGATCGCTTAATGATTTATTCCCAATAATGCCTACCACCAGCCATACTTAAAAAGATCAAGAAGGAGCAGGATTCCCCTGCTCCTTCGCTATGTGAAACTTCTTTCTCTCATCAAACGTAAATTCACAAGGTATAATGAAGTCAGATGACCGTTCAGCATGATCTTATGACCATCATAATGAAGGAGGGGACATTCGTGGCGTTTATCCCGTTAAACTGTCCCAATTGCAACGGAAGAATTGAATACAAAGAGGGTGAGATTTTAAAGTGTCCCTATTGTGAAACAGAGCTTTTATTGAAGCAAAATCACGTCTACTATGTGGACCAGACCATTAATCACTACCATGGAACGCCCCCTAAAGCACAGCGGAAGCAGACTGTCTCCGTAAAGCTAATGCTGATACTGATGTTAGTCCTAACTGGCGCCATCGGTACTTATTTTTATTATAGCAACAGCTCCACCTATTCAAAAACAGAAGCCAATCTGCCTGTGCGAAAGATGCCCGAAAGCGAGGTTCTGCTCTCCTTTTTGCGAGATGTCTTCGATAAAGGATCTGCCCTGCCAACAGAGGAGGAATTGGCTCGTCTTCGCTATTTAACTGTAGAGTATTCGGAGAATGATCAGTGGACGTTTACATATAGCCTATCCGATCCATTCAGCGATGAACAGGCCGAGAAGATCACTTATATTACTCAGGACAAGAAACTGAATAGCCAGGAGATCGATCAGCGCGATTTTGAAGCTTTTAAGGGACTGACGGCATTGGACCTGACGAATACCTATGAAATCTCCCAGACGGACCAAACCACTTTGGCCCATATGTCCGGATTAAAAAGTTATGGAGGCGCTTTTAACGAATCCTTTAGTACATTTTCGGGCTACTTTGGCGACAAGTCTAAGATTACGGAGCTTTCCACTCAGCTTCGCAGCAATCAGGAATTGGCCCTACTGCTGGAATTTCCTAATCTGAGCTCTTTATCCATTACCTACGTGGATGAGTCTGTAACGGATTTCTTTCTGTTGAACAAGCTGCCGCTCAAGTCCCTGTCGCTCACCTTTGTCGATGAACTCGGATGGTTGTCGTCCATGACCGGGCTGACCTCCCTGTCCATCAATTACAGTGAAGCCACAGACCTACAGCCGCTATACGCCTTGACCCAGCTTCAGGAGCTTCGGCTGTCCTTCTTAACGAATGTAAAGTCCATCGACTTTGTACAAAATATGCCTGCTCTACAAACGCTTGATCTCGAAAACGTAAACTTCTCAAGCCTGGAGCCCTTGGCCGGCAAAAACTCCATTACTACCTTACGTCTGGCTTCTCTAAGTCAACTTGGCTCGGTAAAGGCCATAAACAGTCTGCCCTCTCTGCGGGAATTAACGTTGTCCGGTTACTACGAGAATGCAGAAGCGCTGACATTACCTAATGTGGGGCGAGTGGAAATTCCAAGTTCCTTTCTCACCGGGCTAAAGGCCCCGACTACAACAAGTCTGACGCTTCGTGGTGGAAGCGGGGAATTGAACTTGGCTGCGCTGGGGAAATTCCCAAAACTGGAGCAACTATCGCTCTGGGAGATCGATGAAATAACCCGTCTTGGCGCCCTGGACGGCTTGTCCAGCCTAGAGGCCCTAAGCATTTACGACTCGTCACTGTTCAAGGAAAGCGATGCCTTATTTCGTTTAAAACAGGTCAAATCTCTGATGTGCTCCGAGTGCAGGCTGAACTTTGAACAAAAGGCGGCCGCGGAAAACAGCGTGCTTGAACATTTGACCTTAGAGCAGCCATATTTCAGCATAAACAACACCTCTGTTACTGAAGTTGACCAGATGATGCCTTACTTTGCCAACATGTCCGCTCTGCGTTCCTTCACTCTGCAAGACAGCAATTTAGCTTCTCTCGAATTTATGAGTCACTGGCAGGCCATAGAAGAGCTTCATCTCGAGAACAATGCCATTTCCAATATCGAGACCCTAAGCCAGCTGCCTAATCTGCAAAAGGTATATCTATCCGGTAATTCCGTACAAAATAAATCCGTGCTTGGTACGGGTGTGCACGTATATTAATTACCGGCTGGGATGATGGGGAGTTTTAGACTACTGTATGATCTGTTTGTCGGCACTCCAGAATTACTCACAAATGAAGGGATGGTATTAAAACAAAGACAAAAAGGGGTTCGAGAATCATGTTAAATTCTCGAACCCCTTTTGTTTATGTTTAGCTTTACTAACCATCATCGCTACACTCCAGAGCGTTGCGAATTGACCGTGCCAAAGATATGATACGGTGTTATCCCCTTTGAAAATAGACTATCGATCAGCTTGATCAATTCCTCCGACGATAGATCTTTGTCTCTGTGTATCCAAAGACGAAACATAGATATTAATGTTGATATGTAAAACTCAATGATGTATGGTGCCAAGACATCATCTGTTGAAAAATCCATAATCAATCGCTCAAAGGGAATTTCTCTTTTCAAGCGTTCCACAAAATGAACAGAACCATAGTCGCCCAATACAGCTTTAAGAACTGTAATTTCCTCTGCATTTTCCAAGCATTGAAGTGCATCTTGGATAGTATGTGTAGAAAACTCTCTGCCTGCCATTTCCTCCTTGATCGATTTCAACATACGCTCTTCAACGCAGTCCAACAACTCATAGATATCTGTAAAGTATTGATAAAATGTACTCCGATTATATCCTGATTGGTTAGCAATCTCTTGAATGGATATCTTTTCGATTGGTTTTCGGCAATATAAATCACAGAATACATTTATAAATGTCTGCCTTGTTTTTTCCGTAATTTCAGGTTGCTTATTCATTGTTAACCTCCATTTTCTGTTGAATTGATTATACGACAGATATTAAAAATCTGATGGTTGATGACCAAATAGTGAATCTATACAATAACATTATACAACACGTTGTTGGATCATCAACAAAGATGAATATGGATATTAGGAGGCTAAGATGAGAATTTTATTTTTCGGTAGAGGTGTAATATCGACCCAATACGCTTGGGCTTTAGAGAAGGCAGGGCATACCGTTGAGTTTTACGTTAGAACAGGGAGGAAAGAAACGTTCGGAAGTCATATAGCGCTTGAAATGTGGGACGCACGAAGAGGAAAACAGTTCATCCAGGAAAGCTGGAAAATCAAGCTGCATGAGGAGATAAGCCCAAATTACGATCTCATTATTGCGAGTGTCAACACGGAGCAACTTCCCGAAGCAGCAAGAATACTTTCGAATACTGCTGGTAACACCCCGATCCTAATATTCAATAATATTTGGCAGGATTTAAAATCATCAATCTTGCCCCTGTCTATGAACAATGTTGTCTTTGGGTTCCCAGGAGCAGGAGGCGGCATTGAGGACAATAAGCTCAGGGGCGGCTTTTTAAGAATGATATTTCTAGAAAAACCACGGGTAGGCACGGAACAGATAAACAACAAGGTCAAAGAACTATTTGAAAGCGCCAATTTTAAAATCAATTGGATCAAGGATATGCAAAGCTGGTTATGGAATCACTATGCCATGAATGCGGCGATGGAGACCGAGGTGTTAAAACGGGGAAGTTTCCCAGCACTCTTGAATCATGGTGACTCATTCGTAAATGTCGGCAAGAGTATGCGAGAAATGAAGCCTGTTCTTAAAGCAAGAGGTGCAAAGATGGACGCGATTACTCTATTGTTGACCAAGATTCCACCAGCACTTCTCGGCACGCTGTTTAACAAAGTTATTTTTGCAAAGGGCAGCTTACCACGACTTTTCATTGAATACAACAATAGTAAAGCGGGTTTTGCTGTACTTGAAGTTGTGAGAGAAGCCCAAAAGTTAGGTATACCTTTGCCACGTCTTACCTCGGCATTAGAAAACAATGAACAACACACAGCTATTAAAAACGGATAAACAGGAAAACTGGATATTTCAGACTAACATCAACTCTACTATGATTATATAAACCATCATCCGACGAACGGAAGCCTCATCTTGCGCTGCGATGAATTAATTACTGTGGTTATAACAAATATAGCCCGAGCTTTAGAAGCTTCGGGCAAGTAGCTATTTATTAAAACATGTAAATGTGGCTTCAAAACACTACACCCTAACTATTAACGCACAGCACTCCACATGCACCGTATGCGGGAACATGTGGGAGTTGGATGGGATCTGTGTTAGTTGGCTAAAACCCTTGATATATAAGGGTTTTAACCATACCGCATTGTTCATTTTGTTTAGGTTTGGCTGTTTGTTGACGATGTTCGTCAACAAGGTGTCAACAAATATTGGATACTCTGATAGGAGTCGAACTGCTATCCCCTAAAATTAATTCGTGTTATCAAATCCGAAAAACATTAAACTATAAGGATTTTGAACAGTCATCTTCCTATCTCTCGCTACCTAAAATTACCTTGGTATTTAAGCTCCCGTCTATGTGCGTCTAATAAAAACCTGACAGGAAGTCCGTTTAAAATACACGTAATGTTTTAGGGTCTGTACGCAAACCTATTTGAGCCACATCCTTATCGAAATCAACACCAAAGAGGCCTTGAACATGCTCGCTGTCTTGTCATAGCGGGTTGCCAAGCGCCGATACTTTTTTACTCGATTAAAAAAGCATTCAATTAAATGCCGTTCTTTATACGTATTCTTATCATAAGCCCGCTTCTTTCGCCGGTTGCGTTTGCTCGGATTGACGGTGGTTGCGTTTTGTTCCTCTGCTAAGGCCAGAATTGCATCGGCATCATGTGCCCGATCCGCTAAAATTTCTCGGTTCTCTATATCCAGCTTCGAAAGCATCTCGTAACCCATTACCGAACCGCGTGCTTGTCCGGGTGTCAACTCAAAGCGGATCGGATTGCCCAAGGCATCAACTACAACATGAATTTTCGTGGTTAATCCGCCTCGGGAACGTCCGATCGCTTGCTTGCTGGTAGCAGCACAGGCGAGCCATTGTAAACAAAAGGCGGGGCAGATCCAACCACATTTCTTTCAATTCATCAACTTAATCTTTCTCTTGAGCAAAAATATCTCCATATTGATTATGCTGAATGTAATAATTCGTTCTTCTTTCAACCATATTCATTAATTGTGGATTTAACTTTTCAATAATATACCTAGCTATTAGTTCAAGAAATATATTCACGTCGTTTATATGTTTGTAATTCATTGAATAGTCATACCTTGCATTCCCTCTACCACCCCCACCATGGGCTACTGCATTTCTCCCAGTTCCATAGATAATACTTCCGATACTTTTATTTTTAAGAAACGAATGGTTGCTCCACTCTAACTTAATTTTTTTGATTTCTTCTTTTAATTTTGTAGTTAAATTAACGTATTTCGCTCTCCTTTTTCTAACAAACGCTGTTCCATTTTCATTTTCATACGTTCCAAAATCGACATAAAATAAAGGATTAAATCTATGAACCATTATTTCATCAGCGTAATACTCTATGGCTTCTTCATGAGAAAAGTCTGAGGGTCTCATTAATGGTTGATAATGCTTAACAATACCATACTCAATCACCCTGTAAAGAAATACACATCTTGGAAGTGACTCGAATTGTTTCAGTGATGCATGGTATAATTCAAAAATCATTTCGTGTTCTGAATCTTGAATGGTTACGATATTGTAATCATTCTTTTGTTTTAAAATCGGAAGTTCAAGATAGAACGGCTCTTTCCTATTTCTGTCAAAGAAGTTTTTTTCTCTAAGCCTCAGCATATCTAATAAATCAAACTGTTCATAGAGTTCTAAAAGTTTTCTATTGAAATTGTAGTTCTCAGTATAATAAAAAAAGGGACTACCGTTGAAATATGCCAGTATGTTTAACAAAGCATTCTTGGTATTTTCAGTAGTGTTTTCATTATAAAAGACAGAATAACTATTCGATTCAGTTTCTGCAATGCTCACATCTTTATAAACAATTATATCCTTCCGATATTTTGAGATTGGGTTTGGACCAATAAATTTGCTAAAAGTATTAATATAGTCAGCAGGATAATTTTGCAGCTTGTACAATTCCTGATTAACATCAAGAATTTTTTGTCTCAGTTTTGCTTTCATATATTCACTTAAATTTTCATTTAATGATTTCTGTCTATCAAACTTTTTGAAACGGTTCAGCGCTCCAAATAGATATTCTTCTTGACCCCTAAGAGTTTCTGAATAACGTATCTTAACTGTTCCATTAATCAAATTCTTTAGAATACGTCGGTACATCAATCTTTCTGATAAGTAAACTTTTTTATACTTATTAAGAAATAGTTCTTTTTCCTCATAAGACTTGCATGCGTTTCTTTCACGATTCAATTCAATGATAAGTTTCAGATATCCCTCCAGCTCATAAAAGGCTAAAACAACTGGAACCTCTGAATAATCATATTTTGAAACATCAATAACATGCGTATCAATAGAGTCTTCAAGTTTTTTTAATTTATTATCTAATATCATAAAATGACCTCGCTTTTAGTACTCGTGCTACATAAAGAGCTACCTTACTGCTTAATGTTATTGCAAGATGAAAGCACCTCATTTTTTTAGGCTTGTAAATAGGTACTAATGTTGTGGCTTTGTCTCTAAAGGAGTTAATTGATGTTCCTAAAAATAATAATATCTTCACCCACAAAGATATACCTGTCGTGGAGTTTTTTTATATGTCCTCCTCAAGTTTTATTGTAACTTAAGGATAACACTTAATCCGAGGTATATTGTCGATAGGGAGTGTATAATCACCTGGAGATAAATTCCGCCGTTTCGAGAATCGGGTCATCTGTCTGTGATTCATACACAACCTTATTAGTTCCGTTTGTAACAGTGAATTTCCCATTGCTAAAGCTTACGGTATATCCTTTAACGTATAGGTAGTGCTGTACATAAATCCCCAATTCAGCGTCAAATTGTGATTTTATCTTACGGCTTTTCAACTCCTCATACAATGCCGAAAGGAAGAGTGCATAGTTGTATCCATTTGACCATTTGTTTTGTATGAGATGCATCTCGTTTTGGAGCACACGCAATCGCAGGTGAGACACACTCATCCAATTAAACAATTCTGGATAGCGAATTAAACAGTAGCGCCAATCTTTTTTAGACACTACCGATTTTGTAATTATTCCTCGCAATTGTACTTGAATATCGGAATTTGAATCAAGTGCATCGAGCAGTTGCCCAACAACTTTACCACAATTCGAGAACAATGTTTTCAAACTGGGCGTACTTGCAGCTTCATTCGGGTCATCAACGCACAGAGTTTTAAATTGGCTTACAGGGAGTGTGTAATCCCCTATTGCAAGTAATGCACGGCGTAATAAATGCCCATGCTTTGGTTTATTACTGTCAAACATGGCGGACATTATCTTCCAGTATTCTGTGAATTTTTCTTTTTCAAACTTTTTATCTGAATTCTTTGCAAGATATAGGGCTGAACGAATCTGTCCACTGAAATATGGGTGTTCTTCTGCCTTATATATTTCTTTCGCAAAACTCATATCGGCGATAATCAACTGTGCCTTTATTCTTTCCTCCGCTATTTGTTGTTGATTAAAACCGTAAACCTTCCCATTTTCCGAAAAATACACAAGTAAGTTATTCCAATTTTCGGCGAGAGCGTTAATACTTTCGATCGCATTGCGGTATAAATTGATTTCGTCCAATCTGCTGTTAAGCGTTAGATTTTTTATTATCCTCAGCCACTGATTCAATGAACCGTTATATATACCCTTTGCCTTAAACAAATACGTTGTAACAGCGTGGAACAATACACGATTAGAATAAGTACGCCCTTCGGTCAAAGCTTTAAATATCAGATTACTTACTTCTTTATAGTCAGGGTATTTACATAAAAAATTAAGAGTATAATATGCCCTTTTATATACTTCTGCATCAATCTTACTATAGTTCAGGTTGTTCGCCCAATTTTTATCGTCTTGAATTATACCTTTGTTCATCAACAAAACACCAAAGAAAGCATAATACGTCTGGTCGAAATCAACTTTGTGTTCTGCCCAAAAAAGGTCCGTCCAGTCGGTGTCAAAATAAAGTTCGAACTTATTGATATATGGTAGTTCTAACTTCTTCATCCTTCCGATTAACCGTGCTTTGAAATTCTCGAATTCTGTCAGAGGTTTTCCTCGTGCATTTAGTTTTATATACAAGCTGTCCTCCATGCCAAGTTTCTGCATGTCAAAAAATTTAAATGTAAGAGGTTTAACTTCTACATCTAATAGTTTCTCAGCAAGGTGTTCTACATTTCCGAATGTTACCTGTATTTCGTCGAGCATAACAAGAACAGATTGGATAGTTGGGTCGTGTATCCAACCTGAAACAAACCACTCAGAATCCTCTATCTCTGAGGATGGTTTTGCTTTAGGTTCAAAAATTGCAGCACGGTTATTAGTCAATGCTTTCAAAAATTCTCGAGATGTTATTCGGGTTTCATATCTGAATTTATTTAAAACCGGTGTTTTAGTACTGTCATTGCGGAAAGCAAATAAGTATAACAAAAAGAGCGTTGTCAACCGCTGTTGCCCATCAATCGGTATGAATTTTTCGCCTTCGACTTTTCCATACACGAAGTTAAGATCTAGTGGCGGTGTTTCTCCCAGAATTGCAGCCCTCATGTCATTGAGCAAAGTTGAACGTACGGTTTTTACATGGGTATCTTGTCGCCCTTGGGCGTAATCTCGCTGTATAATTGGAACTTCAACCTGATATTTATCAAGCAGTTCTAAGAAGGTTTGAATTGTCTTTTCGCTCACTGCCCTGCCCCCCCGTTGAAGAATGAGTTCAGCGTTTGGGTTACAGCGTAAACATAATCCGCTTTGTCTTTTTCGTTCCATATATCCATTTCATCAAGATTTTTTGAATACACCTTCAAGAAGACGTTTTTTGTACATAGCGGCACAAAAAGACCCTTGGATTCACGTTCAATAATTATTTTGCGTTTGTCAACGAATGGCGCTTCTTTATAACTGCGATTTGTGTGACAGTCGAGCAAGGCAAGGTTACCGAAACTGTCATCTGCATCATCTGTTTCATCTGCAGTTGCATGGATATGCTCAATATCCCATTTTTCACGTTTATAAATATCAAACGGGAACCGATATTGTTTTTCACTTTTACATACAAGTGTTGCAAGGTTGAAAAGCAAGAGTAGCTGGCGAATTCTTCTCTTATGGGCAGTTGTATCAAGAGCTAGTATGGCTAAGTCATCATACTTAATGTTAGCCTTTGCGAGCAAAGCTGTGGCAACCTCGCTTTTTCGTTTGCCGCGAGTAAGTGAAAAAATCTCTGTAATCGTTGTGCCTGTAGCTATTAGATAGCCGATTATATGATATTTATTTAAGTCATTATACCAATCGCGAAATTCTGCATATAACTTTTCAACATCACTCCATAGGTAATTGACAAAATCAGTTTCGCTTCCCTTAGCGTTTTTCAAAGCTGCTGAGAATACTAGAAACGGAAAGTAGTTTTGGCTAGTTGATATCGGATTTTTTGTGTTATTGTTATAATCTTTTGCAAGCAAATCAAATAGCATATCAATACGAGTGCCGCTTTGCTCTTTTTCATTTAGGAAATACCAAAAGGAATCATCGCGTAATCCTTGCTCTATCCTGTCCCACGCTAAGGAAATCTCAGTTTGGCGCTTATTTGCAGATGTGTCGAAGTTATCTTTGTTTAGGAGTAAGGCTTTAATAAGCTCCCCATTAGTGAGTGAAATTTTACCCAGATTCACTTTTGTGAACATAGTAATAGGGTCACTGTCTTGAGGGAGTTCATACCATATAAAAAAAACGCTCTTTCTGATTTTGGTATTAAGTTCTTGAATTGCAACCGACTTATCAGGTTGAGATTCAAGCCATGTATTCATATTTTTATAGGCAAGTCCCATATGGTAGAAGTCTATGTTTGAATTATCAGAGTAGTTGTCGTCCGATAAATTCTTTAAGAATGAAGTGCTGTTTTCACGCGTTTCGTAACTCAATTCAAACGGTGGCACGGCAGAGCGAATTTCTTGTGCAGCGATTTTCATAAAAATATAAATAGTGGTAAGGCGTTGCTGTCCGTCTACTACTTCGAATGAACCATCATCCCGTCTCTTTACTATAAGTGGCTGAATACAGTACATCTTATCGCCTTCGTTAGAAAATTCGGACACATCATCAAGTAGCGCTGTTACTTCACCCTCGGTCCAACGGTATCCCCTTTGATATGAAGGCACGAAAAAATTGTAACCTTTCAGCTCTCGTATTGTCATTTCTCCATTTGCCAATTTTCTAACCTCCTAACAATGGTTGGTCATAGCTAAACAACACTCTATCTTCGAATTAGTAATACTGCTCGATGTACAGATAAGCTTTATCAAAGACCTCTTTGTCTTTAATTTTGTACTTGACCCAGACAACACTCCGAAGAGCTTTCTTTACTTCCTGTTCTCCTGCAGTCGTACCCTGCCAACCATCGAAACGTACAATCTTAACGATATCATCTATATCGTTAACAATTCGCTCGACGATAATTGGTGTCTTTGAATTCCTTACCCCGTCAAAGAGCTCTGTCAATGCTGCTTTGCCTTTGTCCACTTCTTCCTCAGGCACTACTTCTTTTTCAGCTTCTGCAGCTTCCCGCGCAAGCTCTAGTAACAGCTTTAGAAACTCAATGCTGGTAATTAACCCCTGTTCGTGTCTCTCACGGAGATTTTCAAGTTTTTCTCCTAACTTTACGAATTTAACATCATTACTGTGCTTGCGAATTTTCGCGACCAAATCAATTTCAACTTTGATCGTTGTCTTTCTCAAGTCCTTTTGTTTTGAATAAATTCTCGATTAAATCTGCCTCCATCGTAAGAATTTCCATTCATCATGTACTTCTCCCACTTGCAGATTCTCATGAACCAATTCCAACGTCTTCGCCCCGAGTGAAGCCCATATCAACCCACCTCTTCAATCAGTAGGTTTCACCGATTCAAACACTCTTGTCAGCCACTGAAAATCGTATTTCATAGGATTCAGAAACGGATCTGGAGATAGCGCATCCCATGCTCGGTTGCCTCCCAACGTCCCCTTCGAGATTACGGAAAAATATATGCAAATTGTAACACTTTGGCGCACGGCTGATACCTCTCTCCCCCCTTTGGTCTGGGGCTAGGGAGGTTCCAAGTCTTATGGAACTTGTCGAGGATACGTCTACAGGTTGCCTTATTCAAAATAATGCTTCCCTTCGCTGAATTTGAGCGGGATATGTTTGTAGAACGTACGTAGGGTTATCGTTAGGCAGCGTGATGATTACTCTGAGGGCGTCCTAAGAAGTTTCGGCAAGAAACAGATTGACCACGCTATAGTACTGTTAGCTACCAATTCATACACGCAAGTAGAATCGCTAACGGGTATACGTAAATCAACGGTGATAAGAGCGGTTAGAACCGTAAAGAGACGTCGACATAGGGCGTCTCTTTTTACATTATAAGGACGTTCCTGAGACATTTAAGGCTTTTGAGCCACGCCCTTGTGCGTCACTTAGCTTGTTACGTAGTGAGCCTAACCCGCCCACGACTGACGAACAAGCCTCTAGGATTTGCTTGAATATTTCCTCCGTATGGTCGTCGGGGGCAAGTTTTAACGCCTTATGAACGCCTTTATAGAGCTGGGGCATGTCGGTTTTATCGTCATATGATCCTCCTGTTTCGTCCAATATGAATTTACAGACCGATTCCAATAGCGTCCTTGCGGAAGTTATTGCCCCTTCGGGGTCAGAATCCCGACGTTCTAGAGCTTTACTCCATGCGTCTTGAATAAATGTAGCCCCGTTCTTACCGTCCAACGCAGTTAGAATGATATTGTCAGACGGTGTTTCCGCCATGCTTTCGAGGTATTCTAATATTGAGTTGAACTCGTCGCGTAAATAATCACGTCGACCTTGGTAAGAGCCTGCAACCTCTTTCATATGCCCCCAAAACTCGTCAATCGTACGGCAGGTAACGACACACTTAGGGAGTAATGACTTTACCTTATCGTTTTTAACGAGCTTATCCCTTAAGCTACGGTACTCTCTACCATCTACAACTCCACCAGTCGCTTTAGAAAGCATAATGTTCTTTAACGTCTCAACCTCTATTTGAATTTCGTACATATTACGCCCCCAACGAAAGTACTATATTTTTCATTATACTTGTTGGGAAATGAAGGGAAAAGGCATTTTTATCGAAGTATTACGAATCAATACCTAATGTGAGAGTTAATAAACATGACTGCGACATTGTACCAACGAGATTATAACGTACTAACTGACGATGAAAGAAAAGCATGGGACGAAATGGATGCCGCCGAAAAGCTGAGAAACACTAGCAAGTTAAGAAAAGCAGTTAACTACTTGACCTACCCAAAAGCGGTTAGGCATTATCTAAGCTTCTTTCCTAACCACTATCTAGACACCGTGGACTTAAAAGACGAACCGCGGCTTAACGATTTATTGGCAAAGTTTATTGCTGACCTAGACGCTACAAATGCGACAGAAACAACGCTAATGGCTAACATTAAGAATAATGAAGCGCATTTTATTATCGCTTATATACTTAAAAGTTACGACTTCGGTCACCATGACGTATACGTAATTCCCGAATTCTGGTTAGGCAATACATACCCGTGTCGACTATTTAATAATTGGCAAAAACTCGGGCGGATACGAGTTTATTTTCGTTGAGTTAGAAAATCCGTATAAAAATATAACGGTTCAAACGGGAGACTTGGGCGCGACATTTAATAAAGGAATTAAACAAGTAAACGATTGGAAACGTTACCTTTCGGCCAACTTCACCACGCTAGAAGAAACATTCAATAAATACAAAAATTCTACCATGGAACTGCCTAACGAGTTTAAGACCTACGAACCATACCGTCTTCATTTCGCAGTCGTTGCGGGTAGACGTGACGATTTTAACGACACTACACGTTGGCATAAGAGGCAATTAAGAAGCACTAATGGTATTGAAATACTTCACTTCGATAACCTGTGTGACTACGCTAAGGAAAAAATCGGTCAAAATACTTACTGAACATACGATTATGACTATAGTGGGACAAGTCATGCCCAAGAAATTAGAACAATGCCCTTATCAATTTTAGTGACGCATGTTTCCGTAAGGTAAAATAGGCTAAAGGCGACCTACCCATTAAAGTTTGGCAGCTGCCAGGACGAACGATTCCCATTGGCGGTGGGTACTCATTCACCGGCTTTAGCAGCTCCGTGGGAAATACTTCGTCAATAATGGACTTTCTCATGGTAACCTCATAAAGCTGCGCTCCGGGAGGAACGAAAGGAAACGGACATTGTGTAAAGTTGACAGACTGCACTTTTCACCCCTGTCACAAGTTCCGGCTGAGATTTATAACAAGCTGCATAAATAACCGTTATCTGTTGTAGACATTTTGTCTACAGGAAGACAAGATAATGCAAGCCATTCATAACCTTTGTCTACAAGCTGTCTACATTTACGAACAAAACAAAGCCCCATCCTCAGTGGTCAACACAGACGAGGACGGGGCTTCCATTTGGTGGGGGCGAGGGGATTTGAACCCTGTCCTTATAATAGAAATTACTCGATTCAAGAATCAGGCATCTCCCAATTAATCTATTTATTTCGTCAACAATCAGTCAACTCTACTATTTTCAAGCCTCTGTTTCACACTTCAACCCCATCTGTACTACTCCCATAATCCACTCCACTACTGCAATCTCAATGATCTGTACCATCCCTCACCAGCAAAGCTACCGATTCTACATGCACCGTATGTGGGAACATATCCACCGGCGTTACCTCAACCGTTCTATACCCGCCATCTTCCAGCACTCTCAAATCACGTGCCAACGTACTCGGATTACAGCTCACATACACCACACGCTCCGGTTTCATTTCCAGAATCGTATCCAGCAAACGCGGATCGCAACCCTTCCGCGGCGGATCGACGACGATGACGTCGGCTTCGATGCCTTGCTCTTTCCAGCGTGGAATAACGTCCTCTGAAGCACCAACTTCGAACTTGACGTTCTTCATCTCGTTCAACATCGCATTGCTGCGAGCATCTTCAATCGCTTCAGGTACAATCTCCACCCCGTACACCTGATCCGCATGTTGCGCCAGGAAAAGAGAGATCGTACCGATGCCGCAGTAGGCATCAATTACCGTCTCTTTACCACTCAAGCCTGCGTACTCCACCGTCTTCCCATAAAGTACTTCCGTCTGCACCGGATTCACCTGATAGAACGAACGTGCCGAGATGGCAAACTGCACATCCCCGATATAATCATAGATTACATCACGTCCCCACAGGACGCGGGTCTCATCGCCAAAGATGACGTTGGTCTGCTTCTTGTTCACGTTCTGGCAGATGCTCGCCACATGCGGAATCGCTTCACGGATACTACCGATCCATGCATCCTTGTGTGGAATGTCACGGCCATTGGTGACGAGAACGAGCATCATCTCGCCTGTACGGAATGCCTTCTTCACGACCACATGACGTAGCAGACCGCGACCTGTTTCTTCATTGTATGCGCTAATGCCGAGATGGCTTCCTAGTTCCTTGACCTTGGCCACCACTTCATCGTTATGCTCATGCTGAATCAAGCAGATGTCCATGTCGATGATCCGATGACTTCCTTTGGCGTAAAAACCACCCACTAAGCCTCCATCGGCTGCACCGATAGGCACCTGTGCCTTGTTGCGATAACGCCATGGCTCGTCCATGCCCATGGTAGGCAGCACACGAATGCCTTGTTGCTCGGCACCTTCCGCATCCTCCACCAACACATTCAACTTCCCAATCCGCTGCAAATTATCCACTACCAGCTGGCGTTTCCACGCAAGCTGTCCAGCGTAACTCATATGCTGGATCTGACATCCGCCGCATTGATCGTAGATCGGGCAAGGCGCGGATACACGATCCGGGCTGGCCTTCACAATCTCCAGCAGTTTGGCGTAGCCGTACTGCTTTTTGGTTTTCATCACGCGCACACGCACAGTTTCACCGGGAAGCGCACCCTGCACAAAGAGCGTGTATCCATTGGCACGGCCGACACCTTCACCGTCATGGTTCATGCCAATGATATCGATGACGGTTTCTTCATTTTTACTAACGGGCAGCCCTTCGATTGGTGCAGATTCACGCGCTCTCTCCTTTGGACGAACGGCAGAAAGAGATGCGCCTTGTGGCCGCACCTCTTTTCCTTGCTGACGTGTAGATGGACGAGATGTTTGACTTGGCTGACGGGATGCTGAAGCATTCCCTTGCCCCTGAGAGGCAGCCGAATTCCGGCGGTTTTTTCCACGACCGCTGCGGTTCGTATTAGACAACGTACATTCACTTCTTTCTTCATATATGTTCATCCCTTGTACAAGGGAGATTCCATTCATTTTCAGGCACCCTGAGATTATACGTGATCCCACTGCCCACGGCAACAGGAAATCACACCCCGATCCATACTACGCTTAACGATACAACATCAGGTGATGGCGCAAGTTCTTGAATGTCGCAGGCAATGTACCGCCCAGCTCACCATCCAGGTTCAACTGCACATAGCCCGGAGACGTTACTTCCATATAATCCGTTTGGAAATGAACGACCTTCTTGTCATTCAGATGTTCACCACGCAGCGCAAGGGTTACGAGGCGAATCATGTCAGCCAGATTACATTTGCGCACACCGATCACATCGAACAAGCCATCATCTATGGTCGCACCCGGAGCCAGCTTCTCGAAGCCCCCGACGGAGTTCGTATTGGCAATGAGAAACAGCATGAATTCATCATGAATTTCTTCCTGACCCGCGGCACGGATAACCAGCTCCTGCGGAGACAGGCTCGCCATTTTCTCAATACCTTTCATATAGTAGGCCAGTTGCCCAATCATCGTTTTCAGACGGCTTGGCACCTCATAGGTCAGTTCGGTTAACGAACCCCCGCCTGCAATATTGATAAAATATTTATCATTCGCCTTGCCCAGATCGAGCGGACGAAGCTGCTGGTTGATGACCAGATCCACGTAATCTTCCCACTGCCTCGGAATACCCAGCGCACGCGCAAAATCATTGGTCGTTCCCAACGGAAATACACCCAGCGGAGGACGATTCTCCCGCTCGGCCATACCGTTAATGACTTCATACAATGTACCATCGCCGCCAGCGGCAATAATCATGTCATATCCGCGTTCAATCGCCAGCTCCGCTTCCCGGGTTGCATCTCCTTCACCCGTTGTTGCGTGACACGAGGCTTCGATACCACCTTGATCCAAACGCTGCAAAATATCAGCCAGACGTTTCTTCATTTCTTCCCGGCCTGAGGTCGGATTATATATCAAGCGAGCTTTTTTCATCTCATACGCCACCTATTCCACATTATCCATGAGTCTGAACGACCTCATTTTCTTACTATCTGAGAGTGATCGCAGTCGGCATCATTTTACACAATGACTCACGTCCGTTAATCCTGCCCCAACACTTTTCTCTACTTATATATATGCATAAGGAATTCCGTCTCATTCCAAAGCCTTTATGTACTATCATATCATCAAATGTGAAGATGTCCTAGCCTGTGATACATAAGTAATTATTTTCATATATACTATAGTGAAATTTTACATCTGGATAACAATAACGATAAACCCTCAAGAATTACCTCATTCCAGCAATGACAACATACTTTCTGTTCACTTCCGAGCTTGCCTATCCTTTACAAAATAAACCTCTGGCACTCCTCTTGAATCTAATCCTATGGATTTGCTGTAAATTATAACCATTCATCACCATTCTGCCCGCTTGGGCCGGAAATAGTCTTATACCCTCTCAAATCATGAGAACACATATCCTGCAAAAAATTCACAATAACCTGAATGAGATGACAAATAAAATGAAACCTTTTCCAATATAGTCTTAGTGCATCCTCAACACATTCCAATACCATATCCATGAAGGAGATCACCGAATGAAAAAACTCGTTTTATTGCTCATGATATCGATCTTAGCCTTTTTTCCCTTTATTACAGCCGTTGAAGCCGCAGTCATTAACCATGATCAGGTTGTCGGATTCCAGGAAGTAAGTCCCGTCACAGTCACCCAAATCGCAGCCAAGCGTTTCCAACCCTACCTAAAAGTCTACCATGGATGTGTTCCATTCCCCGCCGTGGATCAACAGGGCAATACCAATGCAGGCTTGCAGACCTCCGGTTCACCTAGTGGAAATTGCAGCTCAAGCACAGGCCAAGTGTACTCCCGTTCGGCATGGCATAATGGCGTATGGGCTATTATGTACGCATGGTACTTCCCGAAAGACTCCCCTTCCTCCGGCCTCGGCCATCGTCATGACTGGGAAGGTATCGTTGTATGGGTAGACAATCCCGCAGCACCAAATCCTCAAATTCTCTCCATCGCCTATTCAGGACATGGGCAGTTCACGAATGTTGCACCAAGTAATACGAACCTGAACGGTACGAATCCTTTGATTAGTTACAACAGTACCTGGCCTCTAAACCATGAGCTTGGTGTTACTGGAACCGTCGGTGGAATGCAGCCTTTGATCGGTTGGGATGATCTGACGTCTGCGGCCCGCAATGCGCTGAATACAACCGATTTTGGCAGTGCCAATGTTCCTTTGAACGATAGTAATTTTATCAACAATTTAAACAAGGCCTGGTTTAGGTGACAACTCCTCTGCCTTTAGGCATGGGAGTTGTCACAAAAAGGTCTTTCTCTCTCCATTTGAATACATGTTTCGTGCAGAGAACAGAATTAACCGCCATCCTCTTTTGAAAAAAAGTAAAATCCCCTTCAAGTAGACACAGAACTTGGAGGGGATTGTTTTTGCAATCACATATAGTTTAAAAGCCAATCTTTCTGCCAGCACGGAGCTGTTTATACCAAAAATATACGGTGCAGCCCACACAGTAACCGAGCAATGCGGCACTTGCAGCGAGGAGAAGCATCGACGAGAAAATATAGCCCGCTACCTGCCAGCCAAGACCGAATGAGACAAGTGCCAACGTGAGAAACAATACGGCCAGAACATTGTTGAAGCGTTGCAGTTCCACTGCCTGTGTCTCTGACCCTTTTCCCGTTAACACGGCCTTCCCAATCTGTACAAACAGATTAAGCTTGCCTCCGGATGCCAGGCCGACAACTTGGATGATCCATAACGCCCCCAGAATTAACGGCTGGTTGAACAGAAATGACAGGACAACAAATAGCACAATCCCAATCTGGTTCGCTTTGACATAGCGCATAGGCACTTCCCGCATCTGTATATCACCTTATCCCCATTTTATTAGTTGGTTTAATTGTAGTCTGTAAATGAAGTAAGAGCAATAGGAAGTTGCTTTGATCATGCTTATAAGATGGAATAGTCCCTTTTCAAGATCTCCCAATGCGGTGTTGGTACACCTGTGGCCTTTTTCCAATCGGTAAATGCATGATCTAACGCCTCGATCTCCCAAAAAGAACCCGCAACCAGTTTATAGATCGGAAGCATACTATATAATTTCAACAGAAGGTAAAACATCCGTTGATGCTTGCGAATCAGTTTAGCCTGAATCTCGGGTATAATCGTTATGCCCATGGCCTCAAGCACGCGAAAGCCCTCATCCATCGCCCCAATCATATGCTGGATTTGCTTTCTGTTCCCGTCCAGCTGGATCATCTCACGCTTCTCATTAAAGCTCACCGCATTAAGCATCAGAATGGGCACAATATGGCTTTTCAGCCAGGCATCAATATCATCCAGGTAATTCAACTTGTATTTCGTCTTCTCAAAAGCTTGATCCAGTATGGATTTAAAGGCAATCTCGCTATCCAGCCCACCAATCACCATTTGCCCGCTTGCTCCACCAATGGATAACATACGGTCTTCTTGCCGCCGCCCGCCGCTGATATGAAAACCAAATGCGACTTTCTTTTCCACCTTGCTGTTTTCCTCCAAAAAGAGTTGCATGCTTCGTGCATCTGCATTGTTACCGACAATCACCACATTCCTGCTCTGATTGGCCGCCAAAATAGGCAGCACTGATGGAAAATCGTTATATTTCATAACCACAAAAATAAGATCATAGTGATCATTCTCTTCCAACGTTCTTGTTACCCGCACCGGGTCAACGGTCGTTCTAAACTGGAACACATGACGAATGACAATGCCATCCCTCTCCAGTTCCTCTGCCCGCTTCCCTCTAGCCAGAATGGTGACGTCATTTCCCCCACGTACCAGAACCTGCGCCAACTGACTGCCCAAGACGCCTGCACCATACACTAATATGTTCATTAGTTATCCCTCTATTTCAAAATTTTATAGATATTCGTTGCTTTATCAACATTTGTTGATAAAATAAGAGTAACAAAGCATCTGCAGCGCTTCAATCGCTAAAATATCCGTTTTTGTTGAATAATCAACGAATGAACCCATATTGTTGAAAACATCAAAGGAGGAGCCATGGACAGACGAGTTGTCAAGACAAGAAAAGCCATAACCGAGGCATTGATCGGGCTGTTGAAAGAGCAGGATTTTGAGCAAATTACGATTAATGACATTGCTGATCGGGCCGATGTGAACCGCGGTACCGTCTATTTGCACTACACGGACAAGTTCGATCTGCTGGATCAAAGCATTGAGACGTATTTGCAGCAGCTGGTGGAGAGCTGTATGGTGGAGAGCCCTACCACGCCCATGACTGTCAAGGAGGCATTGCTCCGAACCTTCCGTTACCTGGAGCAGCACGCCCCCGTGTATACCACGCTATTAACCCAAAAAGGCATTCCCGCCTTCCGGAATCGGATGATGACGCTCCTGGTTCAGGGGGTCGAAGAGCAGGTTGATGCGTGTGGCATTCACAAAGGGATTAACCGGGAAATCACTGTACAATTTCTGGCCTGTGCCTCCGCAGGCCTGCTGGAATGGTGGATCATGAATTCCATGCCTTATCCAGCCGAACAGATTGTTGAAGAACTGATGTCTTTGCTGGAGCTTCATCTGATTGTTCCTTCTCAGGTAAAGGGTTAATAAGGAGCTACGGATTGAATGAGTAGAAGATCGTACGTCGCTGCGACGCCTCCCTGTATGCTGAACTTATCCTCGTACTCCTTATACATGTTGGTGAACAATCGCCGCAAGCTGTACCCGGATACCGTTGCTGCTTCTGAAGTGCTGGCTCCCATTCCTTTAACTGTATAAAGAAAATCTCTCGCGGAAGCATACTTTTCCATATGCATCGAACGCTCACAACGGAAACCAGAATACCCGGATTCCTGAAGCATGATCTCCCATTGAGCAGGTGCATGAAACGAAAGTCCATGTCGCTGTGGTTCCATCCCGTTGGCATGATAAACTTTATCAAATGCCTCATGCATCTCACGAAATGTATCAGGCCCGAAGGTCGTAAATATGAGCACACCCCCTGGGCGCAGCATTCGCCGCAGGTGACCCAGTGTTTCCTTCGGCGAACTTAGCCATTGAAAACAGGCGTTGGAGACGATGATATCCACTGAGCACTCCGGAGCATTTACGGCCCACATTTCGATATCTGCTTGTAGAAAACGTAAATTATCCATTTTGCAATTTGCAGTACCTGGATGCTCTGCTGATCGGAACCGTTTTGAAGCCACTTCAATCATCTCGGATGCAATATCAAGTGCAGTAATATTGGCATTAGGCCATTCATTCACCAGAATTTGAGTCAAAGCCCCCGTGCCACAACCGATTTCGAGAATGCTTGGATCACTTAAGAACCTTCTGTTCCTCCATTCAGCGAGGGATCTTGCTAGCTGCTCAGCCATAGAACGCTGAATATGAGCATGTGCATCATAAGAAGTGGCACTACGATTAAATTGGCGTTGAACCGCACGGCTTCTACCAATGGTCATGCCACCATCTCCTCCATTCATCAGCAATGTGTACTTCCTTTCCCAAAAAAGGTGCATGTCCGCAGGCGGTTAATGTAATTAACTTGGCATGGGGTAATTGATTCATAAGCTCCAATCCAGCACCATAAGGACATATCTTATCCTCAGTCCCATGAATAAGAAGAACCTGACTATCGATATGGGGCAATTGAGACAAGCATTCCTCGCTTCGTAAAATCTGGAGACCTGCGAGTAGTGCTTCCGTTGTCCAGCTCCCCGTATGAGGTAGACGTTCAGCAAGACCCGCCTCCCATTCTTGCTCCGTAAACATAATCTTTCGAAAATTGGCTTCCACTGCGTGTCGATCCTTTAACATCCCTTTGATCATCTGCCTAACGTATGCATCTGCTATGCCGCGGTCAAACTCTTCTTTTGAGC
Organism: Paenibacillus sp. FSL W7-1088; assembly: GCF_037969855.1. Taxonomy (NCBI): domain Bacteria; kingdom Bacillati; phylum Bacillota; class Bacilli; order Caryophanales; family Paenibacillaceae; genus Paenibacillus; species Paenibacillus sp. FSL W7-1088. The sequence continues at coordinate 890,267 of NZ_CP150216.1, read as the reverse complement.
GGGTAAAACGAGCCGTTGCACCGAACAGCACAAGGCCATCTGCGTAACCTTTAGCCGCTAGTCTGAGCGCCAGTAAACCTCCGAGCGACCAACCTGATATCAAAAGCGGACCATGGGCTACTCTCTCCCTGCAAGCTGACCCTTCAATATCTAACATGTCCTTAACTGCTGTTTCAGTTAAACACAGCAGTTCCTCTGGAGAATCCGCAGCACTATAATCTACAGACATATGACGAAAATCAGGCAACAACAAGCGAAGACGGTCAAACACCGCATCTGGCATGCTCCATCCCGTTAGCCATAATATAGTTCCACTAGTCTCTTGCTCGATTTGCAGCGGATTATTATCCAAGGCATTCATGAGCTCAGCACCCCTAACTGAAGCCCGATTTTGCAGATTTGTGCGCTGGCATCATTCAGTTCCTTAGGGGTATGGTCGGCCAATAAGGAGAAGCGAATTCGCGCTGTGCCATCAGGAACGGTAGGCGGTCGGATGGCAATCCCAGCAATACCGCCTGCTTCAAGTGCCTCACTGAAACGAAGAGCCCCTTCGTTATCACCGACAATGATCGGCACAATAGGGGAATCCCCGGTCCCAACGTGAAATCCGGCATCCCTAAGCGAAGAACGAAATAATTGACTTGCCAAGTAGAGGCGTTCGCGGCGCCAATGGTCTGCTTGTACCAAAGTTAACGCTGTTGAAATACCAGCTACGAGAGAAGGCGGCAATGCCGTTGAATAGATAAGTGGTCTTGCTTTGTTGATGAGAAAGCGGATTAATGTTCGGCTGCCACAGACATAAGCTCCATATAAACCGAATGATTTGCTAAACGTCCCCATATGCACATCCACATCATGATGCAGACCAAGCTTAAAGCACAGTCCTTCACCCCGTTTCCCGTAGATGCCCCCACTGTGCGCCTCATCCACCATCAGCATGGCCCCGTATTCTTGTTTGAGCGCAACGAGCTCTTTCAAGTGTGCTTGATCACCATCCATTGAAAAGACGGCATCCGTGACAATCAGCTTACGCCGTTTATCCCGATGTTTGTTCAATAATAGCTTCAGATGCTCCATATCATGATGCCGATACCGGGCATGTTCCGCGCGGCTCAGCACAATACCGTCCACGATGCTGGCATGGTTTAATTGATCACTAAAAACCACATCACCTCGGCCCACGAGTGCGCGAATGACACCAGAATTAGCCATATAACCATTTGCAAAAACAAGCGCAGCTTCACTATGCTGCCAAGTGGCCAGCGCTTCTTCCAGACGGCCATAAAGCGGTCGACTCCCAGTAACAAGACGAGATGCTCCCGAGCCTCCTCCTTCGATAAGAAGCGCCTCGCGAATGGTATCGATGATAGCGGGATGTCGAGCAAGTCCCAGGTAGTCATTGGAGGCCAGGTTGAGGAGCACCCGGTCTCCTCTCCACGTATAACCAGGACGATCTGGAACCGCAGCACTGTCACGTAAGTAACGTTCATTGGAGACATCAGCCAATACCGCAAGTTCTTTTTCCATCCAATTCATAGTCCATACCGCCTTAAAGTGCATTTAACTCAATTTCAAAACCCAAATCTTCAATCATTTGATGATCATTCGATATTTCCTGACCTGCTGTTGTTAAATAGTCACCTACAAAGAGTGAATTAGCAGCATACAGGGACAAAGGTTGCAATGTACGGAGGTTGATCTCGCGTCCACCCGCAACACGAATCTCTTTAGACGGACAGATGAGCCGAAATAGTGCCAGTACCTTAAGCGCCTTCATAGCCGGAGTGCGTCCTGCTCCTTCCAGAGGGGTCCCCGGTATTGCATTCAGGAAATTAATCGGAATTGAATCCGCATCAAGCTTACGGAGCGCGAAAGCCATCTCAACAATTTCCTGATTACTCTCACCCATACCAATAATGACACCGGAACAGGGAGACATGCCGTATGCTTTTACCTTTTCCACGGTTTCAATTCGCTGGTCATAGGTATGCGTTGTGGTTATCGATGGATAATTGGCCTTACTTGTGTTCAAGTTGTGATTATATCGGTGCACGCCTGCTTCAGCCAAACGTTCTGCTTGATCGTCCTTCAAGATTCCTAGACAAGCACAGATTTTAAGTGGCATCGTTTCACGGATTTCTTTTACCGCCTCAACCACTTGATCCAGCTCTTTATTCGTGGGACCTTTGCCTGAAGCTACAATGCAATAGGTTCCTGCTTTACGCGCCATAGCTTCATGTGCTCCTGCAAGCAACGTTTCTTTGTCGAGCAAGCTGTATTTCTGGATGGGAGCGGTGGATACGATGGATTGTGAGCAATAGCCGCAGTCTTCGGGACAATAGCCGCTTTTGGCGTTGATAATCATATTCAGCTTCACTTTTTTGCCGTAAAAATATTGCCTCACTTGGAAAGCCGCTTGCATCAGCGGCAATACCTCATCGCCGCTTGCTTCAAGCACGGCAAGTCCCTCTTCCATTGTTAAACATTCGCCATTCAACGATCGATTCGCAAGCGACGACCATTCTAGATTAGTTACCGTTGTTTTCAACTTCATTCCTCCTCCATGGATTGAACTGTTAATGCCTGTCTGATCGGTGTTAACTGGATCGTCTCTCGAATGACCTGGATCAACAATTCTGTATTTATTTCGTCCATTAAGCGAGGAAAACGTCCAAGAAAGGGGATGCCGCAATAACGTTCAATCAGCTCCGCGTTTGTTGTGATGCTGGAGTCGTTATAAATCTCGTCAGATTCACCATCGTTCAGAATAAAACCTACGATCTTAATCCCATGCTGCTGCAGGTATGACACTGTAAGAAGTGTATGATTAATCGTACCTAAACCTGTCCGTGCAACGATCAGGGCCGGTGTCCGTAGCTTCGAGATCAAATCCACCACAAAAGAGTCTTCGGTCAGAGGGACAGCGACACCGCCTGCTCCTTCAATGAGTACCGATTCGTATCGATCTGCCAGCGGCTGACCCGCACTGATTATTTCCTGTAGCGTAATTTCCACCTCATCCTGCTTGGCAGCTAGCATCGGGGTCAGTGGAGCTTGGAACGTAAATGGCGCCACATGCTCGGCACGCTCATCAATTCCGGTGTATTGCAACAGGCGTTCTGCATCGGTTTCTCCACTGCCAAGAAGTGCACCGGATTGCACAGGCTTCCAGACGCCTATATTCCGCTTTTCAGCACGAAGCGCAGCAACAAGAGCCCCTGTAACGATTGTTTTTCCAACCCCTGTGTCCGTACCAGTTACAAATAATCCGGGAAATACATTCATGATTTCGAACCACCTTCGGTAACGTCAACAATGGATTGCATCAAGATATCAATCATTGCTTCAAGCTCAGCTTCTGTGCTAGCGAGAGGAGGCATGAACACAACAACATTGCCAAGGGGTCTCGTAAGCATGCCAAGCTCTCTGGCCCGCTCCGTTACCCGAACACCAATTCGTTCGGCCCAATCGTACGGTTCCCGAGTTGCTTTATCCCGTACAAGCTCAATTCCTAACATCAATCCCTTTTGCCTGATATCCCCGACGTGCGGAGAACCTTTAAGTACTGAGAGCTTCTGCTCGACAAAAGCCGCCTTTGCTCTTACACCTTCCACCAGGTTGCGCTCTTCAAATCGTTTCAAGTTAGCCAAAGCAACAGCGCAGCCGAGCGGGTTACCTGTGAAGGAATGACCGTGGAAAAATGTTTTTTGCTCCTCATAATCGGCATAAAATGCGTTGTACACCTCATCTGTTGCCAGTGTCGCAGCCACAGGTAAGTAACCGCCTGTAAGACCTTTGCCTATCACCATCAAGTCAGGTGACACTTCTTCGAGATCACAAGCAAACATCGCACCTGTCCTACCGAAGCCTGTCGCCACCTCATCGGCTATGAACAATACACCATATGTACGGCAAAGTGCTGCCATCTCGCGGAGACAGCCCTCTGGCATAATCAGGATGCCACTAGCTCCTTGCACAATCGGCTCCACGATAATAGCCGCGATTTCATCTGCACTCGTTTCAAGTACATTACGTAATGCGGTTAACGTAGCTTCCATTGCTTCCCGTTCGCCGTCCTCATGTCGGTAAACGTAAGGATATGGAATGACATGAGTAGGAAACAGCATGGGACGGAACACATCGTGGTACAACGGAATTGCACCGACACTTACCGCACCAATCGTATCTCCGTGATAGGCTTGATTCATCGTGATAAACTTCGTTTTACCGGTTTCTCCTCGGTTCTTCCAGTATTGAAACGCCATTTTCACCGCGATCTCGACACCGGTTGCTCCCGAATCGGAATAAAATACTTTATTTAATCCCTCTGGGGAAATCTCTACTAGTTTCTCAGCAAGTTCAATAGCTGGCACATTAGCCATTCCGAGTAACGTAGAATGTGCAACACGTTCCAACTGATCCGTTATAGCTTGGTTCAGCTCGGGTATGTTATGTCCGTGAACATTAAGCCAAACCGAGGAGAAGCCATCATAATAAGCACGTCCCTGGACGTCATACAGCATGACGCCTTCGCCTCGTTCAATGATGAGAGGATCAGAGTTATTGTAATCTTTCATTTGCGTAAAAGGGTTCCATAAATGAGCCTTATTTTTGGCTGCAAGCCGTTCATAATGTGTCACAAGATATCACCTTCCGTAAGAGCATTTCAATTGTTAACCAAAAATATTATTTAGGTTAACAATTGAATGTTGACATCTTATCAGACAAAAACTTTCCTGTAAAGAGAATCATTTCAGAGTTAGAATCCTCTGTCTTCACTCTGTCTGCATGGATTGAACTCGAAGTTTCCCCTCGTAGAGGGTTTGCCTAATACAAAAAAACACGCCTGCTTCGGCGTGTTTGGTCTAAATTACATACAAAAACAAAAAAAACGGCATCTCTGCCGTTTGGTGTTTAAGCTATTGTTAGAGAGAACGGAAATAATCGCTAGCAGCGACCTGCTTTCCCTATCCTAAACCTTAACCTCATTACATCTTTCCAGTAAACGTTGAATTTGGCGCTCCAGCCACGTCCCTAATAGCGGATGTGGAAGCAGCGTCTCACCACTATACGCGTAATCCAGCTCCTTCAGTCGGCTCGGAATCACTTTCATAGTGAAATAACCGGCACTCAAAAACAACGGCGCCACAATAACCCGGCTCCCCCGCTCTTCACTCCAGTATTTCGCCTTGCTGTACACACTGTCCGGATTTAGCAGCGCATAATCGGTATGAGCAACACCGCTGACTTCCTGCACCCGCTGTGCGAGTGAAGAAATACCCGCTTCCCAGCGCTGACGGAATCCATCGTGAATACTCCCATGTCCGACTAGCAGAATCGTCTCCTGTTCTGGCTGCTGCGACAGGGCCTTTACCTTGTCCCAGACCATGACCGCAATATCCGGGTCGTTATCCACAGGATAGCCGAAGTGGACTTGTGCTTTCACCTCAAAGGGTTCCAGATCCGTCTCACGCTCCGGAGCGTCTTTGGCACCGATGGCATACTCAATCTCATCCACATGTGTACTACCGGACGATACAAACAGAGGTACGACCAATATATCAGTTACGCCCTGTGCTTCCAGTCGGTTGATACCGTCCTGGATCAGGCGTCCTTCCACCAGTTCAAGAAACCCGGCTTCAACGGGCAATGATTCAGGCAGATTCAACCGGGAGACCGCGTCATCGACGGATTCTACCCAGGTCTTCTCCTGAGAACCGTGACTAATGATGAGTACACCCGGTTTCTTCATCCTTATCGTCCCAGGCGTTCCAGCGTCATTTTATAACCGTCATTACCGTAGTTCAGGCAGCGTTTTACACGAGAGATCGTGGCTGTGCTTGCACCTGTCTCCGCTTCAATCTGGTTATAAGTATTTCCTTTGCCAAGCATACGTGCTACTTCCAGCCGCTGGGACATGGATTGAATCTCGTTTACCGTGCAGAGGTCATCAAAAAACACATAACACTCTTCAATATCTTTCAGAGTCAAAATAGCCTCAAATAATTGTTCAATGCTTTTATCATTTAGCTTTTTCAGCTGCATTTCATCATCATCCCCTAGCGGTTACTGTGTACCTTCATTGTACCCAGCCTGAGTTGGTATTTCAAGCGTTAACGATTTCACGCACTACAGAATAAAAATACATGTTACCGCTTTCATATAGCATAAATGTCCTCCGTGCGCGCACAATCCTCCTCTTTCTTACGATTTTCCCTCTTTTTCCGTGTATATTTCCTATTAATTATGTAGGAATTATCAAATTTAAAATGTGACAATTTTGTGTCGGAAAAATATAATTCCACTGTGAAGCTGGCATCCTCTCTGCGCCCAAATCCGCAAATATCCCGTTTTACGGGATACTCGCCTACGCCGTCTCTCCGCTAATGACATACAGTATAGCAAAAGGGAGTTCCGACTCGGTCTGTTATGCACGTCCAGCAGCTGAAGGAACGCAATTCCGAAATCCAACATAGAAGGAACGTGATAGTTCATGCCACAGCATTATTATCACCGCCAGCCCGCTCCACGGCAGCGTCCGTCTTCCCATACGCAACGGCAGGCCCATTCTTCTGCCTATATGCCGCCACGGGCATTGAATGAAGCTCAGGTTCAACCCATGTATCCTGGAGTAGAGCCTTACTACCCTCAATTCCAAGAGGTTGAAGCATCCGGACTTGTACCTTATAGTCCAGGTGGCCCGGGGGGACCTGGTGGAAACTTTTTCGGCGGGGGAGCTCCTGTTGCTCCCCCTGTTCCGGTGGAAGCGCCTGCGTCTTCCTCAGGCTTTTCCCTGGCCAACATCGGGGAACTGAAAGGAATGATCGACCGTTTTGGTGGAATTGATGGCATCATGAACGGAATCGGCAAAATGCAAAAGGTCGTTGGCGGCTTCCAGCAGATGGCACCCATGATGAAACTGGTGATGGGGATTCTGCCTTTTGGAAAAGGAAAAAAGAGCAGCAGTCTTGCGGATAAAGATTATGAAGAGTATTCGCCACCTCGCTCACGCAAACGTCGTAAAAAAACGACCTCTGCTCCTCGCAAACGGAACACGAGTAGTAAAACGGGCCGGAATAAATCCAATTCCACCAAACGTCGTCCCAAAAAAAGCAAATAACTCTAACATTTTTCCCAGGTGCCCTCTTACATAAGGGGGTGCCTTAATCCACTTCCATCTATTCTCCCCATCAATTCACTCATTCTTTAATATAAGAGAATTTTCCTAACCATTTTTTAAGAACCTATGTTCTTATTCCCGTAAATTGAGGTATACTGAGTTATAGATAAAGGAGGCGGATTATGGAACTGTTCAAAGACAAATATACTCCCGCATTAATCGACCGGACAGGGGAATGGTTACACCAATTCTACCCCAAGTTGGACAAACAGCAATTTCGTGAACTTGTATTTGCCGAAGGCTGGGGAGAGCTGGAATTCAAAGCTCGTATCCGCCGCATTACGTCGGCATTGACCGAAGTTCTCCCTGACAACTATGAAGAGGCATTACACGTGATTGAGCAGGCCGCACCGCATATGCGAGGGGTCGAGTATCTGTTCGTTCCCGATTTTATTGAAGTCAACGGACTTGCGCCGGAAAACTACGAACTATCCATGAAATACTTGACCCTCTTCACACCTTATTCCAGTTCCGAGTTCGCGGTACGCCCTTTTATTGAACGATACCCGATCGAAACGATGAAACGCATGATGGAATGGACGGGCAGTCCGAATGAACATATACGCAGGCTTGCCAGTGAAGGCAGCCGTCCACGTCTTCCATGGGGTTCCAAACTTCGGGGGTTCATCACCGATCCAACACCCGTACTTCCCATTCTGCATGAATTGAAGCAGGACGAATCCCTGTATGTCCGAAAAAGTGTAGCCAACCACCTGAACGACATCTCGAAAGACCACCCTGAACTGGTCCTGGATTTGGCCTCCAGCTGGTACGGACAACATGAGCATACGGACTGGATCGTTCGTCATGCAAGCCGCTCTTTGCTGAAAAAGGGACATCCGAAGGCGCTGAGCCTCTTTGGTTATGTCGAGCAGGATGCGACACATATCGAGCATCTTCAGCTTGCAAGAGATACCGTAGCCATCGGGGAAGATCTTCATTTCTCTTTTGATGTGGTAAATAAAAGTGGTCAGTCACAGATGCTGCGAATCGAATATGAAATCGGATATATGAAAGCCAATGGCAAGCAGGCACCCAAGCGGTTCAAATGCTCTGACAAAACCTTCCCTACAGGGAGAACCAAGGTTGCAACGAAGCAATCGTTCAAAGTCATTACGACGAGAAAGCATTACGCTGGTTTGCATACGCTAACGATTGTCGTTAATGGACAACCTGCCGCTACGGCCACATTTGTATTGGAGCAAGCAGAGTAAACTACCCTATGCTGTAGCCATCCAACTTATCATGAAAACGTGGCACGGTTCATTTTATGATATGCATCCCATGTTAGAATTCAGCTCATAGAATCCATTCATCGAGAAATTCCCCAAGGCGTCTTCACTACTGAAGATGCCTTTTACTATTTTCACTCTGTTCGTAGCAGCCAAATATCCTTCAAAATAAAGTTATGCACATGTTGCTTCTTCATTTATCTTATCCACATGTGGACATCTATTCCGAAAACCAATCTATATGTACTCCTATTTGCCCTCTTATACACATCGTACACAGGCTAAAGAAGCGATCTGTGCAGATCGCTAACTCTTCGCTTGCTATCCAATTGCTAGTCTTTCTTATTTAAACCAGCCCCGCTTCACAAACCAGGCCACCATGCTTCCGCCCAGAACAAACATCAGCAGCAGCACAGCTCCATACCCAAACTTCCATTGCAGCTCAGGCATATAAGCAAAGTTCATGCCATAGATCCCCGCGATCAGCGTCAGTGGCATAAAGACTGTTGTAATTACGGTGAGGGTCTTCATAATCTGGTTCATTCGATTGGAATTCAAGGAGATGTAACTGTCACGCAGGTCAGCCGTCATTTCCCGATCAGCTTCAATCATGTCTGTCAGCTTCAACAAATGATCATAGATATCGGTAAAATAAACGGTATGCTCCCCAGTTCGCTGCACATGCTGAGAATTGACTACCCGATAGAGCAGATCCCGCATGGGCACTACCGTCCGTCTAAGCTTCAGCAATCGACTGCGCAAGTCGAACACCTGATTCATCAGGTCTTCCACCGACTCCTTGCCGCCCCGGTTCTCCAGTTCAGCCAGCTCATCCTCAATGGCAAATAGAGACGGGAAATAATGATCGACCAGCTTGTCCATCACCGTATACGCCGCTGCCACCGGGCCTCGGGCCCAAATGGTTCGTTCATGCGCATGATGCAGCAATCGCTCCCAAGCTTCATCGACTTCCTCCAGGGCCCCGTGATGATAGGATACCAGGAAGTTTGCACCCAGAAACAGGTCCACCTCTTCCGCTTCCAATGTGGTCGGATTCAATGCATGCAGCACGAGGAACTGCAAATTGTCATAATAATCGAGCTTGGGTCGCTGCAACACATGCATACAATCCTCAATAGCTAATGGATGAAAATGAAAATATGTATCCAGTAACTTGCTTTCCTCTTCGGAAGGCTGATTGAAATCTGCCCATACCCAGGCGTAATCCTGCAGATCCAGCTGTGTCAGCGGTACATTTACAGATACCTGATGATCCCGTGAGATGGCGAGTGTACGAATCATAAATTAGACCACGTCCTTGTCTTGTATCCTTTACGCTATTGCACAACTTTAACCATTGAACCGTCCCCTGCAACAGCCCATTATACACACGTTATCCTGCAAACGCGACAACAAAAAAAGCCAACCCTGTTGGCTTCTCTCATTTCCCTATCCACAGTCTCCTGTATCCACAGGAATATCTTCTTTTGGTTTATCATTCCACGGATGGCTATCCACATATCCAGCCTGTCCACACGTTCATGCACAGGCGTCTCTTCTTTTTGGTTGTTTAATTGTCCACATATCCCGATATTCACAACGTTATGAACAGTTTGTCTGAAATCCAAAATTTGTTCTGGAACACTTTTTCGAATTAGAAAATGATCCAGTACAACAATCCTGCCAGCGCCCCGGTAATCGGAATTGTAATGAACCACGTAATAATGATACGTCCAGCTAGTCCCCATTTCACGGCTGAGAAACGTTTCGCGGAACCAACACCCAGAATGGCAGATGTGATTGCGTGAGTTGTACTCACCGGCAGGTGGAGCAAGGTTGCTGTGAAAATAACAGATGCGGCTGACAGATCTGCTGCAAATCCGTTAATCGGTTCAATTTTAAAAATTTTGGTTCCCATCGTTTTGATGATTTTCCAACCACCGATGGAAGTACCAAGAGCCATCGCTGTTGCCGCAGAGATTTTAACCCACAACGGAACTTCCAGATGATCCTGTACGCCTGCTGCAACGAGTGCAAAGGTAATGATCCCCATTGCCTTCTGTGCATCATTGGTACCATGCGTAAACGCCTGGAGTGCTGCTGTGAAAATCTGTACCGTACGGAAACCTTTGTTCACGTTATGCGGACTGCGTTTGGCAAAAATATATTTGAGAATGGTCATGACCACATACCCGATGGCAAATGCGATCAGAGGTGATAATAACAACCCTCCGACGATGTCAATAAATCCACTCCATTTGACTTTATCAGCCCCTGCGCCAACAAGTACAGCACCAGCAAGAGCACCAATCAATGCATGCGAGGATGAAGAAGGAATTCCGAACCACCATGTAACGAGATTCCAGATAATCGCGGCGATTAAGGTGACTATGACGACCTCAATCCCGTTATCCAGCTTGGTGGGGTCTGTTACACTCCCCCCGATCGTCTTCGCTACTCCAGTAAACATCATGGCACCGACAAAGTTCATCACGGCAGCCATAAGGATTGCCCGGCGAGGAGTCAGTGCTCGTGTCGAGACCGAAGTTGCAATGGCATTCGCCGTATCGTGGAATCCGTTGATGAAGTCAAACGCCAGTGCAAGGAAGACGACTATACCCAATACCCAAATCGTTGTTTCCATTATTCTCTGGCTCCTTAAGAATTACGCATGATGATGGATTCGAGCACATTCGCTACGTGTTCACAAGCATCCGTTGTTGTCTCAAGACGTTCGTAAATTTCTTTGCGTTTGATCAGTTCAATCGGATCAGGCACAGTAGCGAAAAGGTTCTTGATACAGTTGCGCAGCACTTCGTCGCCCTGGTTTTCCAGATCGTTCAGACGAATCGTGTACTCGCGGATCGCCAGCAATTTTTTCTGAGACAGCAAATGAATGGCCTTCTGAATTTCGTAAGCCGATTGGCGCAAAATTTCAGCGAATTGAACGATATATTCGTCCGGGTCAGTCAGTTGGTACATATAGAAACGGGAAGCCGTTGCTTCGAGTCCGTCCAATACGTCATCAAGTGTCGTTGTCAGTTCCATAATATCATCGCGTTCGATCGGCGTGATAAATGTCTTGTTGAGCTCTGTAATGATGGTATGAACATAATCATCACACTGGGACTCGTACTTCTTCATTTCATTGGCAAAAAGAGTCACATCCTGAAGGTTGGAAACATGTTGGGAGAAATAATCAGCCGCTTGCACGACCGTATCTGCCATGTTCTCTAGTGTCTCAAAAAATATATCCTTCTTCTTCTTAAGCTTCATAGCTCTATCCCCTTTACGAGAAATTGCCGATAACCGATGAAACATGAAATGACAACCTTTGATATCTTATCATAAATGTTTCACGGTTTGTACATAAGGCATGATCCTTTTTTATATTCTTATCACATAAATCTGAAATGAATCTTAATTATTTGGAATGGCTGGAAAAATGATGATGAAATTTTACACTGCGTTTACATTTCTCTTCAAATTGGATTAATTTTCAATTTCGACATGTCCTGCAAAGTCTGGCTGATTCGGAACGATACTGATAAAAGTCTTGCCAGGAACAAGAGCAACTTCGGTCCCATTTTGTACAAATCGAATAATATCACCCGGTTTTTTGACCCACTGTCCTCGAATCATTTTGCCTCTCTGAAACAGCATGGCTTCACCGCCCTGCTCCAGATTAACGGACAATCTGCCCACATTATCGAGCACCTTATGATCCGCACCCGCTACAATAATGTTGGACGCTCCGATCGGATTGCCGTTATCCAGATCCTGATCTGCCTTTCCGTTCACCAATCTCATATATCGTCCGCTAACTTCATCATAATCATACGTGACCCGGTAGCTCTCCAATAAATAATGAATATCGAACTGCTTGGCCAACTCCCCGCTAGACGTGGCTCCCTCCTCGTTATACGTATATACAGGGGATTTGAAGTCGTGACTATACCCTTTGGTGTCCGCGCCTTCTCTCAGCTTGTCCGCCGACGTGTACAGATTGTGCGGTGCTTTACGATCGGAGGAACGCCAGAAATAAGGGCCGCTATTCGATATCTCATCCATATGCTGTTTCTGCTGCTTTTGCAAAATGGAATAGGCATCCGGGCTGCCACCCGCATGAACCAATACCCCATCATAACTCTCACCAAGCTCGATCAGATACGGACGGATACTGCGCACGGGCCCAACCGTCTCTGCCCCGCCTTCGCTTTGGAAGATGGCAATAAAACGGGTGATGCCTCCCTCAGCGAGCACTTCGATCATAATATCTGCCGCACTCAGACCGGATTGGGGCCGTGCTGCAGGAGCATTGTTAATCATAACCGCCAATGGGCGGCGCGTAATGGCTTCATCAACAGGCAGACCCGTCAATGGGGCTGTATAGAGCGACGTAGCAGGCTCTTCCGTCTCTTGTTCTTCCTGTACGGGTGTAGGAACGGACTCCGGCTTCGGAATTTGAACCATCTCCTTACTCTGGCAAGCAACCAGACTTGAGGCCAGAATAAGCACTGATGCCGCAGAAACCATCTTGTTCCATTTCAATTGCTTCAATATATGTACCTCCTGAACGATATGGCTGAAATCTAGGCTGTAGTTGCTCTTATGAAGGTGACCATTTCACGTATTTCTTTCCATTTAATCACACACAGCACCATTTGTCTTCGATAGAGAGCGTATTTTCTACCCTGCATTTTACATTTGAAACCTGAGTCAGGATGAAAAATATGTCCTAAATGTGAACTTCTCAAACCTTACTTAAAATTTGAACTAGATTGTGATAATAATCACAAACAAGATGACTTTTGAACTATACAATAAAGACATCAAAGGTGATCACTTAGAAAAACAAAAACAACACACACTAGATTCCATGAAGGAGTGGTTTATATGTTCAGCTTCAACCAATGGCTTAGAGAAAACAAAGTGGCAATGTGGATTTTGACAGTACTTCGGGTGTATATCGGTTACGACTGGATGACACACGGCTGGGGCAAATTAACAGGTGGATTCGAAGCTGGCGGATTCCTTGCAGGCGCTGTAGAAAAAGCAACTGGTGATCACCCGGCGGTGCAAGCTTGGTGGGCAACCTTCCTTGAGAAATTCGCGGTACCAAATGCAGGACTGTTCGACTTCATCATCCCGCTGGGTGAATTCCTTGTAGGTCTGGGTCTCATTCTTGGATGCTTTACAACACTGGCAGCACTGATGGCGATGGTCATGAACTTCGCGTTCCTCTTCTCGGGAACAGTAAGCACGAATGCTCAATTAGTTCTGATGGAAATCTTCCTTGTAGTTGCAGGTGCGAACGCTGGTAAAATTGGTTTGGATCGTTGGGTAATGCCTTACCTTCGCGGATTGTTCAATCGCAATAAAGGAAGCCAGCCTAAAGAAACACCAACGATAAATCCTACGCACAAAACAGCCTAAATCGTAAGTAGACATGATCCGGTCCTGCTCCCCTCCCCCTGGAGAGCAGGACTTTTTTGTATTTTTATATATGCTTGTAGGTCATCCGACTTGCCCATCGACAGAAACACGTATTATGATGAACATATCGATCGATTATAATCAAAGGAGTACATGACATGCCAACCCAGCGCCGTCTTGAGACCGATGCCGACTTCCAGGAAGCCATGGAAATGAAGCATAAAGTCCGTGTTTTTAAAGATAATCACCAGATTGATTCCGGTGGCGTCATTATCCGTTTTGACAGCAATACCGTTGTGGTTCAGTCCAGTGTAAGTGAACTGGCATATCACTCGCGTACAGCATGTGAGCTTTTCGAGATTCGCAAGTGAATCTCATTTGCAGAATGGTCAAGTTATAGAAAAAGGTTCCTGAGGCCCATTACGCTGGCCGCAGAAACCTTTTTGGATCAGCTCATTCATAACCTAACTCTATCTGGTCAAAGAACTACGTGTTTTTGCAAAATACAATCCGCGGACCTGTTTACATCCTCTTGTCTGTTCCAAGTTATACGCCGTCACCAAACTGCCAGCAGTTCAAACTGAGCGTACCGTAAGGATACGACTGGAATAGACGTTTTGCAGATCGTGACATATCGGCCGTACCCATGGCATAGAACAAAGGCGCAATGTGCTCCGTTCCATAAGATGGAACTGCTGTGCGGGCATGGGGCGCTTTTTTGTCATATTGAAACAGCTCTCTCGTATTCCACTGCTCCAGCCGCTCGCCAATCCAGTTATCGAATTCCACTGCCCAGTCTTGCGGCTCATCATTACTGCCAAGCATACGCAAGTTATGAACGGTTCCACCGCTGCCAATAATCAGCACATTATCATGACGCAGCTGCTCCAGCATCCGGCCAATATCATACTGTTCCTGCGGGGAACGCAGCGAATCGACAGATACCGCAATTACAGGAATATTGGCCTCTGGATACATGTGTAGCAGCGGTACCCATACCCCATGATCCAATCCCCGGCCTCGAACCGGTTGATGTGGGAGATTACTACGGGTGAACAGAGCGCAGATCTCATTCGCAAGGTCTGGCTGACCAGGTGCAGGGTAATTCATTGTATACATATTAGAGGGAAATCCGTAAAAATCATGCAAGGTCTGATGTGTATCATCCATTGTCACGGACGGTTCGGGACGATCCCAATGCGCCGTAAATACAACAATGGCTTTCGGAGCCGGCAGCCTGTCTCCAAGCTGGTTCAAAAAGTGAGTGTAATCATTGCTCTCCACCGCCAGAGCGGGAGAACCATGCGCAATGAATAGTGCGGGTAATGTCATTGCTGCCAACCTCCAGACACGGATAGTATGCTTACCCTTCTATTTTACCCCGAAGAAGGCGCTTTTCCAAGCTAACATCCCAATCAGATGCAATCTGGACGCGTATGTGGCCTTATGGACCAATCCATATTGGATATAGAATGTTCTAGCTTAAAGATAAAGATTGCTATATAACCACTCTTAGATCATCCAGTGCTGCCAATCCTGTTCGATCTTCTGACGTTCTCCCAGCCATTCTCTCGTACGCGTAATCAGCTGTTCACGCTCTTTACCGGAAGAGAAGGTATGATCGCCCTGGAAAATAATCTCCTTGTCGCAGCGGCCTTCCTGGCGCATCCAGAATACCTTTTGATACAGGAATGCGTAATCGACAGGAATGGTCTCATCCGACGTACCGTGCACCACCAGCACATCCCCGTTAAATTTAACGGCTTCCTGGAAAGGCTGATGTTCAGCCAGTGATTCAAAGAATGCTGGTGTAAACTTGTAGCCGAGATAATCAGCAGCCCCAAGTTTCACCCCTTCATCGTATACATCACGTCCCGTAATTTTCACAATATCATTGAACGGGTATCCCACGGATGACCACATCACAAGATTCTTGACCCGTTTGTCACGGACAGCAGTGAGCAGCGCAACAGCTCCACCCAGACTATGACCGATCAGCGTTACACGGGTTGGATCTACATCACTGCAATTAACCGCATAGTCCAGCACAGAACGTGTTTGGGTAATCATGGATTCCAGTCCTTCAGCTCCGTACTCACCACTGCTCTCCCCGCAGCCGATATAATCGAAGCGCAGCACCAAATACCCATCTTCGGCCAGCTCACGGGCGGTCTTCACAAACAGACGATCCACACCGATCCGACTCCCTACGAATCCATGGCAGATGATAGCAAGAGGCACGCGCTGTTGGTGATTTCCCTCCTTGATGTCTTTGACGACAGGATAATGAATCGTGGCTGTTAATTCTTCTTGCCCATGACGAATACTGATCTGACGCTCCATGCCCATTTCCCCTTTCCATTCTTCCCTGCTCTTGTTCATTTTGTTAATTATATATAAATCCGATAAGTTTAATGTGTATTAAGATGATATTAGTATATTATCATCCTGTGAACCTCAAGTCAACGCGAGGAAATGTCTAGTTCCAGACGTACCTTGTCTACATTTTATCGGTAATTTCGCAAAAAAAATGAGCCAAGCTGATCACAGCTGACTCGAATCATTTCTAATCCTTAATGTCACTACTCATAACTGCGACGGAACATCTCATGGGTCTCCACTCGACCCTGCCAATCATGTTCATGAACCGAATTCGAGCTCCCCCAGAAGCTCCCAGACTGAAAGGTTCCATCTGTATACTCTTCCGCATATTCAACATCCTCCAACGTCTCTTCCATTGGCACAACCTCATCTGTTACTCCACGAGAGTTGCTATTCAGCAGCAGCTTCCTTGTTAGTTTATCCGTTTGTTGATCCATACCTGCCACACTCCAATCCCTGGTTTCTGTTGGAAATGCTACTATTGTGGTGGAATCGGCTGTACTTTATTCATTCTTCACACAATCGTTAGAACTTGACGAGCACTTACGCATATTAATGGCGAACAACGGAGAACCTAAGCAAAATATTATAGCCAACATTTGCCTCTGATTCCTTCTGGCGAAAGGGTTGAATTCATGGAACACATCTTGGAATGGATTCGTAGTCACGGAAAACTGGTGCTGTTATGCACCTGTGTCATTCTGGCCTGTGCAGGGCTATGGTCGAATCGTAAACAGTTGTTTTATAAGGAATGACTTTGCGAAACGAGAGCCCTTCCCGTATACTAAAATACCGTCAGGGTCTCCAGATCAACGGGGATCAGAACGTGTGTAGACAGGGGGAGCAATCATTGGGGATTTCCTATAAAAAGTTGAAAGAAATACAGAATCGGCAAATGACCGAAATGAGTAAAATGACACCGGAGCATGTAAAACTGTTTGATCAGATCAGCACCATTGCGCGCCAAGCACCTGCCGATGAGAGAACGCAGGAAGAATGGATTCTCTCGGCTGGAAGAGCCATCGTACAAGCTCAGCGTGACGGTAAGCCTGCTCGCGAGTTATATGGACCTAATCTGGAACAACATATCTATTCACAACTAGGAGTAGCAGATGATAATAATCCGGCTGCAACTGCTGGCGAAATTCATATGGACTCATCCAGAGCTTCAAGTAAGGCTGTACAGAGCTCCGGAAGCAAATCCAATAAAACAACCAGTACCTCAGCCAAAAAGACAGCAGCGGTTGAAGTGGAACCCGCGGAGACTCCGGATCAAGTGAAACGGACGCCTAAATGGTACTTCATGATCTCTTGGGCAGCTTTGTCTTTTGTCATGCTGATTCAAGGTGCAGTAGGGCTATTTATTGGCTGGACGGGTGGAGATACGGAACCATTTAGCCATATCAGCCTGTTCTCCCTTATCGTTGCGGCGGTTGGAGGTATTGCACTGGTTGAAATGCTTCGTCGCCTTGCTGAGCGTCCAGATGATCAGGGAGCAGACAAGACGGCCAGACCACAGATCAACCTTCGTGGGATCGCCATCTATATCGTTATCGTTGTGCTTGTCTTATTTGTAGGATATCCGTTGCGTGACAGCCTTCCCGTATTTACGCTGGCTCCGTGGATAAGTCTTGTGATCGGTATTGTGGGCTTGGCTACGTTGAGACCACTATTTGGACAAAAGAAAGCATAAGGATGCTGATGCCCTTGGTGGGGCAGTAGCATTGGGTATATCGTACAGTAATGTGGTGTGCGAAGATTAAAGTACGAATGAAGTACGACATTTGAAGTACGACATTCGGTGATGAGATAGATTATCGAGTGTCCAAAAAGGGGCCATAATGGCCCCTGGCCAGCTGTTGAGAAATTCTCGACAGCTATTTTTATTTTCAAACCGTTCAGAAAAAGCTCATAATGCTCTTTATCTATCAGAGGTAAAGGTGATCATGTGCCACACCTTATGAGTAACCTTACATACAGTCAGTAGCTCGTATGAAGCTGATCCCGCCTCCCGAAAGGAAGGGCTTATCATACTTCATATAGATGATCCACAGAACCCGTAGAGTCTCTCTCCATTTTGAGCTGAATGCGATGTTTGATTTCCTTGCCCGGGGTCTCTCCGAATTCTCGCTTATACATGCGGATAAAGTAGTTCACTTCCATACCAACCGTCTCCGCAGCCTCTCTTACACTTGCTCGTGGGTGCTTGTCCAGCCATTCCGATGCCTTGTGCAAACGTAATCGCTGCATGTACTGATGTCCCGTCACCCCATGTCTCTGGTGAAATAATCGGTTCAGGTGCTGCACTGAATAACCAACAGCTTCAGCTACATGCTTCAGCAGCAGATCATCCTGGTAGTGTGAATGCATCAGCGACACTGCTCGAGTGAATGCTTCATTTGCCGATTCCGACTCGCGCTCAGAACGTGTTAACGACCTACGCCTTGCTTCTCGCTCTTCTGTCTCATCATGCAGCGGGAGGATGTAACGAGACATGTCCAGAATAAGCTGGTAGATGATCGTTGAGCTGTTCCACATTTCAGTCATCCCATCGTCCAGCGAGTGCCAGATCCCCGTCACTCTTGACCAGAACTGTTCAAATTCGGACAAACGCCGTGGCCCCATTGGCAGCAGTCCCGCCGACCGAAGCACCGCCCCCGCCGCCTCTCCACCAATGCCAATATATCCAAGCTCCCCGTGTGTTTTGGAATGCGGAATATACTCATGTGCCACCCCCGGTTCGATCACGAACAGTTCACCTGCCGATACTGTCCATGCTCCTTCACCTGGAACCTTAAATTCTCCCTTGCCGCTGCGTAACAAAAAAAGCTGATACACCGGAAATCCATCCGGTCTGAACTGGACCTTCTCTTCTTGTGTTCCCACACAATACAGATACAGAGGCAACCGGGAATCCGGCAGGCCGGTCAAGCGAAATGCAAGCATTCCATCATTCCTTTCGGATCATGCTCTTCTTCCTCCTATTATCCATCGGTTGACTCGTTGCAGCAACGGTCAAAGGAACCTTTTTGGTGACAGGATTTTTAAAATGGATTACATACGATTCACAAAATCTACTGCGATGACACAACAACTTTTAAGATGATAAATAAAAAAACTCCCCTTCTCATTTGGAAAGGGAGGCTGAGTGTTAACATAACTGAAAGATAAGATTGTTGGTTCTTGGAGTGGCCGTTCCGGTTACGGATCGTTCTTTCGATCGCTGTTGTCTCCAAATTTTTTTTGATTCAACCTCTATAAGGTTTAAATTCGGAGACAAAGGCGAGCGCTACCGCTTCTTCAGAATCGATTCCGTCCCCTCCACTACTTCTGGAGCTCAAAACGAACTACTTACCTTGTTTAACGTTAATCTTACTTTATTATTATGAAGATGGTGTATCTCCAGCTGGTGCTGGTGTATTGTTGCTCCCTTGGTCTGTACCCGTAGGAGCTACCGAAATTGGAAATGTAGCTACTTCTGAATTGTTTTTATACTTAGTATTATCACTAGCCACAGAAACTACCAGAACTTTGTATTCTCCCGCTTCAAAAACTGAACCGTCAGAATCATTGGAGGAAACTCCAATATTCACAGTTGCTGTTCTTGGGTTACTACCAATATTCACTCTTTCTAAAGCTTTTCCAGTATCACCTGAACCACTCTTAGCTTTAACAACGTACACATCATAACGAGAAATTCCTGTTTCATTGCCAGGCTTGGTGAAACTTACACTAATCGAAGTATCGGTTGCCGTTGCCTTCACATCTGCTACCTTCTCTACAAATGTTGGTGACTGTTTTTTAGCATTAATTATGAAAGTAGCTGAATCTATGTTTGATTCACGTTTGCTGTCGGAGGATTCTGATAAAATATATGCAGTATACGATTTACCTGCTTCAATATTTTGACCGTTAATGTCAAGCAGAGCATTTGAAAGTAAAACTGGACTACCATTTATTCCTACAGATCTACTATTATTAACTAATGCAATATTCTTTGCCATACTTAGATTAAATGTGCTTCCAGTCGGGGCAATCATTAAAACATAACGACTGATCCCTACCTTTGAAGCTGGTTCAGTATATTTCAAAGTCACATCCGTTGCATCACCAGCAGCTTGCTCTTCATTTTTAACTTCTACATCAGTGATTTTAACTTTTCCAACGGCACTTGTTACAGACAATTTAATATCAGCATACGCCGTGGACAGCACATTGGAAGAGTTGCTGGTATTGCTTACTGCAAGCACAAATATACGATAGTTCTCATCATTGCGAATATCTGTACCATCTGTTGCTTTTACATCCTTTAAAGTCAAAGTATAATTTCCGCTTCCGCTAGCTTTATTTACAACCTTATAGTTTGAGTTCCGATTTGCTTCGGCCAAATCGAACCCACCCAAATTCGCCGTTTTGACTGCGAAAACACGATAATGATAAACATTCGTCTCATTAGACGATCTATTAAATGTCACCTGCAAATCACTACCGTCTCCATTATCTCCGATGTCCGCTGCATTCACGTAGGTCGGAGCGGCCACAGTCGAGTTCTGTACTAGCGTAATTTGTGAAGAATAAGATGACAATGCATTCTGGCTGGAATTGCCGCTATTGCTTACCGACAGGACGAACACACGATAAGAAACACCATTAGAGATTCGAGATCCATTAGTATCTACCGCGCTGCTCGGAAGAGTAAATGACTGATTTCCACCCGTTTTGCTCACCTGATAATAATTGTTCGATGCATTAGCCGCGCTCAGTGTGAAGCTGCCTGCATAAGCAGAACGTACCACATATACCCGATACGCAGAAACATTGGATTCATCCGAAGCTCTATTAAACGAAACCCGGAGATCGCGCCCATCGCCATAGTCACTCACATCAGCAACCCCGATATTGCTTGCAACGCCAGCATTACTATTCGTTATCAGTCTCAACAGCGTTGACGACGAAGACAGCGCATTAGTATATCCATTCTGCTGGTTGCCTACAGCCATAACGTAGATTCGATAATCTTGCAGATTCGTTACGTTATAACCACTTGTGTCCTTCATGGAGGATGGCAGTGTTGTTGTAATGTTGTTGCCTGTTTTGTTCACGTTATAGTACAAGCTGGAAGACAGATTGCTCGCCGTAGTCAGATTAAAGCTGCTGGATACCGAGTTCCGCACTACAAAAATTCGATAATTAGCAACTTTGGACTCATCGGATGAACGGTTGAAGCTCACCTGAATGTCACGACCGTCTCCATAATCCGAATTGTCTTTTACTTGCGTGATGACTGGCGCTGTTGCTGTGTTTACGCCCAGCGTAAGTGAAGATGATACTGTGGACAGTTTATTGTCTGCTGTTGCCGCATTGGAGCTCACGGATACAATGTAAACGACATAAGATGTGCCGTTTTTGATCAATTCCCCGGATGTATCACGCGTCGAGGAACTGAGCTGGGTTTTGACCGCTGCGCTGTTACCTTTGTAAATAATGGTTGAATTCGAACTGGACACATTATTGGCCGTAGTTAGATTGAATGAAGAAGCGTCTTTCGCCTTAACTACAAAAGCACGGTAATACGTAATATTGGATGTGGTACTTGGCTGTGTGAAGTTAATTTCCAGATCACGTCCATCGCCATAATCACTGATATCTGCGATCCGCAGGCCTGTGACAGGCTGCACCGTCGTTTTCACATTGTTTAGTTTTATGGACTGGGTAGACCAGGCCAGCTGATTTTTGTAGCTGTTGTTGCTGTTCCCCACCGTAAGTACATACAATCGATAGGTTTCATTTGAATTCAACAGATCCCCGTTCACGTCACGTGTCTGAGCATTCAATGTCAATCTTGGATCGGTGCCATTTGGAGAAATGGAAGTGTAATTACTAGATGGTACTGCCGTTGCCGCAGACTCATTGAAACTGTTCACATCACGCGTTTTTACCAACATAATCCGATATGCGGATACAGCCTTCTCAGACGTCGGACGTGTGAAACTTACGGTCAGATCTCGACCATCCCCATTGCTTCCTGACACAGCACCGTAAATGTTCCATGCTGCATATTGTGTCTCATCCACAGGAGGAGTAGACGTTGTTTTGATATCTACCCGCTGATTGCGGGAATTCCAGAATACTTTCTCCCCAAAAGCTTCACTAACAAAACGAATTGGAACCATTGTGTTTCCCTTGATGGTATTTGCAGGTACATCTAGCGCTACCGCTTCTCCGTTGATGTAAGCCGTTTTGGAACCCAGTTTCAGCGATACTTCCTGATCTCCCCGGTTCGCCGTGATCGTTTTGGTTTTATTGGTGTACTTTACCGTGGCATCCAAGCCTTCGAAAATAGAGCGTAATGGAACCAGTACACGTCCACCTTTCATCACAGGAGCCTGTGCAGAGGATAACTCCGCATCGTTAATATAAATACTGATTCTTGCCGCTGCATCCATAACTGACGTTGGAAGTGCAGACATCAACATGGCCGATACGGCCAGTGCTGACATCACCTTTTTCACTTGACGTCCTCCCGCTTTTCTCATATCCAATATCCCCATTCTCTTCAATATTTAAGTTAAAATGTGATCGTTGATGAATTTCAATTTATTCCTGTAATTTCCTGTGCACATCTAAGACGTATGAACATGAGTAAAAGTTTCCAATCCCACAAAAAATATTTTCGCAGAAATGTCCTTGCACCATCTACCCTCCAAAGGTTAAAAATAACAGAAGAATTTGTCATTATTCCGCAACAACATCTTTCCCAATTTCGTTTAATGTATAGTGAATAACAACCTATTATCTTTATAATTACGGGAGGTTCACACAGATGACATCATCGTACTTATCTGGTCAACGCAAAAGGATGCGATTCTTCATCACAGTCGTTACCATTGCTGCAATCTTTACAGGAACCCCAGCTACATCCGGAGCTGCTACTGCCGCTCCTTCAAGCCTGGATACCAAAGTAACCACCAGCAGTTCAACCGCCATATATAAAATCTTTCAGTCCATGCTCAGAAAAAAGAACGGCCTTCCCGCCGCTGACACCTTTCTGGAATCCAATATCAAAAAAGTAACAAAGCATCATGCCACCCTGATGGTGCTTCAATTGGAGAATGCACGCCTGAAGGCTCTAACCTCCATGACGGACCGCTTGCTCGTTCCTAACGTTCAGGACAAAATGCTCAAGGCATACCAAGCGAACGACAGTTTCACTAAACTCATGGAGCGTACCCAGAATTCCGATCTGCGTGTACTTTTAAAAGAAGCCCGTGACAGCGGCTATCGCCTCGTCATGCTCGAAGGCTCCCTCTATCCCATTATGAATTATGCGGCATTCGTGAAATATACCTCTGAAATTACAGAGGATATCTCAAGCTACATCAATATCATGACGAAGGAAACGAAAAACCTGCCTGCGGATGACGGAGCTCTGGTCATTGGATATCAGGAAATTCTCCTTCGGGCACTTAGCCAGGAAAGATTCCTGGAGCTGCATCCGAAATCGAATCGGGCCAAGCAGGTACAGGATCTGTTGAACAGTTATACCCTGTATACCTTTTATGGGCTGAACAATACACCGCTGTTTGATTATGAAACGAACAAAATGGTTGCTAACGCCCAAAGAGGTTACAACGGCGTCTTGCAGCGTCTTGCATCCGTCGATAGTGTGTTTCTCTCCAAGCTGGATGCCTTTATGGATGTGGTTAAGGAAGCGAAGTATGAGAAAACAGCTGCGGTGGAGAAATGGCTGGAACAGAATGTTCCGACCGGGGCGGATGCTGCTATTCAATAATCATGATATTAATCACCTAAAGCATATAAAGAACACAAAGAAAACCGACATAGGATTCGCTCCCATGTCGGCTTTTCTTTGTGGTTCTATCGATGAATTGAATTTGAATTGAATCTCCTACACCAGGCTAATTCGTTCGGATGCATGAACTACAGAATTGGCTTGACCATATGGTTATACTCATGTCCACCAATGACAATGACTTCATCCTTGATATAGCCCTGCCGTTCGTACAGCATCAAGGCCCGGCCATTGTCCCGTTCAACAATGAGGGACACCTGGGAGTGTCCGAGTTCCCTTCCCTGCTGCTCAAAAGCAGCCATCAACGCCTTGCCGATGCCCTGCCCCTGATACGCTTCGCTTACGGATAGAGTATCCAGATAATACTCCCCGGGACGGGTTTCTTTGACCAACGTATATTTCTCATCTGTACTCCGACCAGGCCGATCCAATATTGGCTGATCCAGAAGATCTGCTTCACCGCCATCATACGCTACCAGTATTCCAGCGACCTGTTCGTTCTGCTCCATTACCGTTATGTTGCGATAACTGATCCTATTGTCTTCCTGCACGTAAAATTGCTGCAATATCTGCATCGCTTTCTCATGCTCACCTTCACCCGCCAGAGCATAGGCAATATCACCAATCGCCTGATAAAGCAAAGGAATGACTTGTGCGGCATCTTCTTTGCGAGCAGGTCTCAACAGAGGCTGTGCCTCACTACGGTCCGACTTCACATTGGATTGCTTCATCAGATTAACATGTTGAACAGATTGAGATTTTTGTTCAGCTCGGTATACGCGAGGCCTTTACGATTCATACGTTCAATCAGCGGCTGGTAATCTTCCTTGTACATCAGCTCGATGCCCACCAAGGCCGGTCCATTTTCCTTATCATGCTTCTTCGTATATTCAAAACGGGCAATGTCGTCATTGGGTCCCAGTACTTCCACAAGGAATTCACGCAAAGCTCCCGCTCGCTGTGGGAAATTGACCATGAAATAATATTTCAGACCTTCATAAATCAACGAACGTTCCTTGATTTCCTGCATCCGATCGATATCATTGTTGCCGCCGCTGATCACACAGACAACCGTCTTGCCCGCAATCTGTTCGCGATACTGCTCGAGTGCAGCAACCGCCAAAGAACCAGCAGGCTCCACAACTATCGCATTTTCATTATATAGCTCCAAAATGGTTGTACAGGCTTTGCCTTCAGGCACCTTCACAATATCATCCAACGTGCTGCTACAGATGTCGAAGGTTAGGTCACCAACGCGTTTCACCGCAGCACCATCCACGAATTTATCAATATTATCCAACGTGACAACCTGCTTGCGGAACATGGCCTCACTCATGGAAGCCGCGCCAAGTGGTTCTACGCCAATGATGCGGGTTTCCGGGCTAACCGTCTTCATGTAGGTTCCAACACCAGCAGCCAGACCGCCACCACCGATTGTGACGAATACATAATCCGCTTTTTCATCCAGACTCTCCATGATTTCCATCGCTACCGTACCATTACCCGCAATGATCTTCGGCTGATCGAACGGATGGATGAACGTCATGCCCTGTTCATTACACGCACGCATAGCTTCTTCATAAGCATCGTCATACGTATCACCTGTCAGCACCACTTCAACATTATCTCCACCAAATCGACGTACCTGTTTCACCTTCTGGTTAGGAGTTGTGCTCGGCATAAAAATTTTGCCGTGGATGCTAAGCGCGTTACAGGAAAAGGCAACTCCCTGCGCATGGTTACCCGCGCTCGCGCAGACAATGCCTTTCTCCAGTTCAGCAGGAGTCAGACTACGAATCATGTTGTATGCTCCACGAATTTTAAACGAACGTACCACCTGCAGGTCTTCCCGTTTAAGATACACATTACAGTTATATTTGGCCGACAATACAGCATCCCGCTGCAATGGCGTTCTTACAATGACTTCACGCAGCACATGATGTGCGCGCACGATATCTTCCATGCCAACACCGGTACGGCCGGGATTGGCAGTTCCCGTTGGTTCTTGTTCCACTGGTTTCATCTCTTATCCACACTCCGCTTATCTTTGTTGGCAATGCAAGCATTGCTTTTTCTTTTTATTGTATCACTTTTGCACTGTTCTTGCGCCTGAGCTCGCATCATTTACCATTCGCAAACAAACCGTATCTAATTGAAAATCATTATCAATTACTTGATTATAGATTATTCCATACTTTAGGACAAGGCATAGTGTCGCTCTGATTCATTAAAAAGTGGATCATTGAAATTGCACGAGTAGCATGCTGCTCGGTTCCTTAAACCGTATAAACGGCAAAAAAGGGGTATCCCCGTCATTTTCATGACCTATGGGACATCCCTTTTAAAAGAAGTATTTAAAGCAACTAGTCAAATTTTTAAGCCTGAGTCTTAAACCACGCCTCAGCAGCTTCCGCCTCGGTACGAGTCAACTGATGTCCCTGACGCTCCCAGTGCATGTGCACGGCTGCACCTGCTCCACTAAGCAGTGAAGCGAGTTCATCCGTTTCTCGTTTCGGCACAATTGGATCGTTCTCTCCTGCTCCGATGAATACAGGCAGCCCCTTCAGTTCTGGCAATTGCAGACCGCGAAGCGGTACCATTGGATGGTGCAGAATCGCTCCTTTAAAAACATCAGCCTGATGGAAAATCAGACTTGCTGCGATGTTTGCTCCGTTGGAATAGCCCAGTGCGAAGACATTGGCACGATCAAAGCCATACTCCACAGCGGCTGCATCCACAAAAGAACCCAGTTCCGCTGTCCGTGCAATGAGATCCTCTTCATCGAACACCCCTTCCGCCAAACGGCGGAAGAAACGAGGCATTCCATTTTCGGATACGTTACCACGCACCCCCAGAATACCTGCTCCTGGGGCAATCATCTCGGCCAGACCTACCAGATCGTTCTCCGTTCCACCTGTCCCGTGCAGTAACAAAAGGGTGGGAGCAGTTGGCTGAGAACCTGCTTTATAGATATGTTTCATTGTATTAGTAGTACTCATGATTTGGACTCTCCTTTCCATTCACGTACTTGAATAGGTGGCAGCAGCTGTTCAATCTGCTCACGCTGTGGTTCGTACCATTCAGGCAGCATCAGTTTTTCACCCATGCTCTCCTGTGGTTCATCCCGTGCAAATCCTGGAGGATCAGTAGCCAGTTCAAACAGTATACCTCCCGGTTCCCGGAAATACACGGCGTTAAAGTACTGGCGGTCAATGACCGGAGTTGGATGATATCCGGCTTTTTGAAGCTCCTGCTGCATTTGTTCGTGCTCGACATAATCTTTTGCGCGCCATGCAATATGGTGAACCGTCCCTGCTCCGCCAATTCCCCGTTGGATTCCAGTCGATTGAATGTCGATCAGTTGACCGATGTCACCACTCGCCTGCAGACGAATGATTCCATCCTCTTCTCCTACCTGCTCGAGACCGAGCATCGTTGTCAGTACATCCGTTGTTTTGTCAGGTACATGGCTGAATAAAACAGCTCCACCAAAACCTTTGATGGCATGTTCAGAGGGTACGCCGTTGAATGACCACTGACTTGGCTGACCTCCTTCACGCTCGACCAACTCGAGCAACAGACCGCCTTTATCGAAGAAACGAATGTATTGCTCGCCAAATCTTGTTTTATTTTCAAATGGAATATCGAAGGATGCCAGACGTTCTTTCCAGAATGGTAGACTGCCCACCGGAATCGCATATACGGTTACTCCAGTCTGTCCTGCGCCGATGACACCTCTTCTAGCATTCTGCTGCGGGAAGAAGGTGATAATAGTGCCAGGAGCGCCATCCTCATTGCCATAATACAGATGGTACACATCCGGTGCATCAAAGTTAATTGTTTTTTTCACCATTCTCAGTGCCAATACACCTGCGTAAAAATCAACGTTTTTCTGTGCATCATCTACAAAAGCCGTTACGTGATGGATTCCTGAAGTTCTGAACATAATCTCCACTCCCTTGGTTTTATTTGTATCATTGTTATATTTAGCAGTTCGTTATACATTGCTTTGCTTTTTGTTTTTTATCTTTAAATTAAGATTCTTTAAATTTATATTAATCCATTAAGCCACGATTTGCAAGCTTTTGTTTTAAAGTTAAGATATTGCTGGACTTTAACCTGCTGAATGCCGCTTGAGTATACTCGGATGGGCAAAAAAACAGGCCCCGATCACTCGGAAACCTGTCTTCCTTGAAACTTATTCAATTGCCGCCGCACAACATCGATCCTTATAATCTCGCATTACTTTTAGGTTAATTTTAATCGCTTAGTCGGTTGAACCAGATCTTTGCCATCATACTCGTCCTTGATATCCCCGACAATTTCTTCAAGAATATCCTCCATCGTAACCAGACCAACTGTTTCCCCTTCTGCATTATGAACTGTAGCGATATGGGAACGACTTTGCTGCATCTGGACCAAGACATCCTTAATCGGCGATAACTCCGAAAATTTTAACATGTAGTGTACAAACGTATCCATATTGAATTCCCGGCCTGCTGCAACACTCGTAAGCATTTCCTTTGTATGGATAAATCCAATGAATTGATCCTGATTTCCTTTTTCGATCACCGGGAAACGTGTATATTCATGCTGCTTTAGAACCTCGATCATACGATCCAGCGGCATTTCTTTGTCCAGCGTAACGATTTTTTCTTTGCGGATCATAATCTCCTGAAGCAAACGCTCATCAAAAGCAAAAATGTTTTTGAGGTAGTCCAGCTCTGTCTGATTAATTTCTCCACTCTCATAACTCTGTGCCATAATCAGCTTCAGTTCCTCCTCGGAGTGAACTGTATCGTGACCGGCAGGTTTTATACCGAAAATTCCAAGCAATAGACGAGCAGCCCCATTCAGGGCATAGATGAACGGATTCATGATCTTACCGAACCAGTACAGCGGTGGTGCAAGCAATAGTGTCATCTTCTCTGCAAACTGGATCGCCAGTGTTTTCGGTGCCAATTCACCGATAACCACATGCAGAAACGTAATGATTGCCAAGGCAATCCCGTACGAAAGTACCGTAGACAACGCCGCTGGGACTTCCAGTCGCTCAAACAACGGATGCAGCATTTTCTCAACAGTGGGTTCACCCAATGCGCCCAATACCAGCGCTGTGATCGTGATACCCAATTGACACGCAGATAGATAATAATCCAGATTGTGAGCCACTTTTTTGGCCAATACCGCTTTTTTGTTCCCTTCCAAGATCAACTGATCTATTCGGGACATCCGTACTTTCAGAATTGCAAATTCCGCTCCAACGAAAAAGGCGGTCAGACCTATAAATACGGCTACTAAAAATAAGTTTAAGGCTATTATTCCGTCCAATGATTTCCCTCAAAATGAGGGATTCACCTCCAAGTTGATCATTTTAATTTAAGTTTTCAAATAAAATTGCTTAGACACTCCGATGACAGAATACCCTTCCAACCGCTGTTATCCCCAGATTTTTAATTGTATATTTAAGAGGAGAAAATCCGGTGATAAAGGCGGACGCTTCGCTTTTTCAGTCTTTTCTGTCCTCTCCGTTATCGCAAAACATATTTGAAAATCTAACGTTTTAGCAGTGTAAACTTGGTTTGCAAACGCGAACGCTACGCTTCTTCAGAATCGATTCCGTTCCCTACACTGCTACGTTGCCAAAACATTTAAATTTTGAGGGCAGTAGCCAAATGGGCAGTCAAACCCTAGATTACAGTCATGATCGAACCATTATCACGCCAGGTCACTGGAAGATTCATCGATCTGAGCTCCGTTTACACGTTCAAGCAGAACCTGCTTAATGTGAAAATTTTCTGCGTCCACAACGGTCCAGACGTAATCACCGTGTTCTACCGTATCGCCTTGTTCCACACCGACACCCTTCTGGAACTGAATCCATCCGGCCACGGTATCCATCTCTTCATTGCCTTCAAAGACAAGCCCAAACTGTCGCTCCAACTCATCCAGCAGCACCCGGCCGTTAATGAGATATTGGTTCTCTCCGGTTACCTGAATGTCAGCAACTTCATCGGCATCAAACTCATCCCGAATCTCGCCGACAAGCTCCTCCAGAATATCCTCCATTGTAATGATTCCCGAAGTACCTCCGTATTCATCCACGACCACAGCCATGTGCACGCGTTCCTGCTGCATCTTGATCATGGCATCCTGGATACTTGTAACTTCAGATACGAAAGGAATCTCCCGAACAAAATCGATAAGTTGGTGCTCCCTAAGGGCAACCATGTCGGGCAAAATCTTTTTCACATTCACTACACCGACAATTCGGTCCTTGTCCCCATCCTCGATGACGGGATAACGTGAATAATTATGCTCATCCAATATCGGAATGATATCGTCGTAAGTCATATTCTGATTCAGTGTCACAAGCTCTGTCCTCGGAACCATGATGTCTTTGGCATCACGCTCATCGAACACGAATACGTTTTCCAGATACGAAAGCTTGGTCTTGTTGTTCTCGTCTCCTTCATAACTCTGGTTCATGATGATTTTGATCTCATCTTCCGAGTAGGCCTGTTCATGTCCGGCAGGCTTTACGCCAAATGCCCGAAGAATTACCCGAGACGCACCGTTCAGCGCCCAAATGAAGGGATACATAATTTTTCCGAACCAATATAGCGGCGGCGAGAGCAACAGCGTCAATTTTTCCGAAAATTGAATCGCCATCGTTTTGGGAGCCATCTCCCCAACCACAACGTGCAGGAACGTGACAAGGATAAAGGCAATCGCATAGGAAGCAACCGCCGATATGGAAGCTGATACGTCCAGATAATTAAATACGGGGTATAACAACCTTTCAACGGTTGGCTTACCGAGCGCTCCCAATCCAAGGGCAGTTACGGTAATACCAAGCTGACAGGCTGACAAATAATAATCGAGGTCCGAGACTACTTTCTTGGCCAATATGGCTTTTTTATTCCCCTCGGCAACCAGTTGATCCACTCTTGATGTACGAATCTTAACCACAGCGAACTCAGATGCAACGAAAAATGCGGTTAATGCAATCAAGATAATGAGTAATACAATATTTAATATGGTGATTATGTCCAATGATTTCCCCGCTTCTCAGGGATTCACCTCCAGAGATAGTTACAGCGTCATCGGTTAACTTGGTTAACCATTCAACAGCTGATTGACGTTCAATATGGCGTATGCCTTATATGAAATCGAAAAGATAAAGTGTGTATAGGTTATACTTTGACCTTGTAAAATTGCAAAACAGGAATTCAGGATGAAGTCAATCACTTATAGAAACTACTTCACTAAAAACAGGGTTCCCCCTCATGCTGTCATTGTTTCTCGATTTACTCCACCAAAATTCTCCATTTGGACAGTTTACAATATCGCCTTCCCAATAGATATCCACCTCCCCTCTTGTTCATTCCTGTTTCAGAAAAGTATAACATGTTCTACGCCAAACCATCCAGTTGCACGTTATGGTTTGGAATGTAGATTATAAAATGAGTTCACAAAATAAACTTTTATGTATGTGGTCTTTCTCGCATCTACAGTTCATTTAATGTGATATGGTTCACATAATTAGTATAGACCAATTTATAGAAATGCTACCCTTTTACTTTGGTCGATTAAACCTGCTGGGGGCCTTTATTTATAGCCATTCTTCTTTGCCGTATCCGGACTATGACACGTCCAGCAATGACACCATAATCATGTATACGTTGAAAAGGGCCCGCAGGATGCAAACACCTTTTTTCGGTGTACATCTTTACGGGCCCTTAGGCTTCACTTTATCAAGTTACAATGAATTAGAATTAGTTATACCAACGCTTTAGCAGCAATATCAGACCTTTGATGTTTACCGTCAAAATGGATGCGTTCTGCTTGAGCGTAGGCTTTGTTTCTGGCCTCGGCAATATCAGAACCAAGACCCACAACGCCTAGAATTCGTCCACCATTGGTGACCCATTCTCCAGATTCAGTGCGTGCCGTTCCAGCGTGGAATACTACTGCTTCATCGACTTGATCCAGTCCTTCAATAACTACACCTTTTGAATACGGACCAGGATATCCTCCAGAAGCAAGCACCACACATACAGCGGCTTCGTCACTCCATTCAATCTCGATATCCGCCAATTTCCCGTGCACGGTTGCCCAGAAAATGTCGAGCAGATCACTCTTCAAGCGCGGCAATACAACCTGCGTCTCAGGATCACCGAAGCGAGCGTTGAACTCAATCGTTTTGGGTTTACCATCTGGTGAAATCATCAGCCCGGCAAACAATACACCTTGGAACGGACGCCCTTCGGATACCATCGCTTTGGCTGTTGGTTTAATTATCGTCTCTACCGCTTCTTCAATGATCGAGGCCTGAATATGTGGCAATGGTGAGTATGTACCCATACCTCCCGTGTTTGGCCCCTGATCATTGTCGAATACCGGTTTGTGATCTTGTGCTGCGGCCATCGGACGAACGGTCTCCCCATCGACAAACGCCAAAATCGACATTTCCTGACCTGCGAGGAATTCTTCAATGATGACTTTGGCTCCTGCTTCACCAAATACTTTGTCCACCATAATGCTGCGGAGTGCTTGATCAGCCTCATCACGTGAATAGGCTACGGTAACTCCTTTTCCAGCTGCCAGCCCATCGGCCTTGATTACTACAGGGATGGCCTGCTCATTCAGATAAGCCTGCGCTTGCTCGTAATTGTCGAATTTCTCATAGGCTGCAGTCGGAATATTGTATTTATGCAGCAAGTCTTTCATGAACGTTTTGCTGCCTTCAATCTCTGCTGCATTGCGGCGTGGTCCAAATACCGGAATGCCTGTTTTATCAAAAGCGTCTACAATGCCGTCTGCGAGCGGATCGTCTGGCCCAATAACAACCAATCCCACGTTAAGCTCCACGGCAAGTGCCGTCAGTTTATCGAATTCATTAACCGCGATCGGATGACACTCCGCAAGCTGTGCAATGCCTGCATTTCCCGGAGCACAATGAATCTTGCCTGCCTTCGGGCTTTTCGCCAGTGCCCATATGATTGCGTGTTCCCGGCCACCGCCGCCCACTACCAGAATATCCATTAGCGCTGTTCCCCCTCCATAAATTTCAGGATTTTTTTCTATTCTCTTGGCAAAAAAGCTGAAAAAGAGGATGAACAAGCCTATTCGCTTGTTCATCGTTTGGAAGCATTATAGTTGTCGTTTAGTGTTTGAAGTGACGAACGCCTGTGAACACCATGGCAATACCGTATTCATTCGCAACTTTGATGGACTCTTCGTCCTTGATCGAACCACCTGGTTGAATAACGGCTGTAACTCCAGCTTTCGCTGCAAGTTCCAGTGTATCGCCCATTGGGAAGAAAGCATCGGATGCCAGAATGGCTCCTTTGGCTAGTTCTCCAGCTTGTTCAATAGCAATCTTGGCTGCGCCCACACGGTTCATTTGCCCTGCGCCTACACCTACAGTCATGTCGTTTGCTGCAAGCACGATCGCATTGGATTTCACGTGCTTAACCACTTTCCAGCCAAACAACAGCTGTTTCAGTTCTTCTTCGGATGGTGCACGATCAGTAACTACCTTGAGCTCGCTCGCTTCAATGGAATGCACATCGCTTTGCTGCACGATCATGCCGCCGTCGATTGAAGTTACTACGAACTTACTCTCCCGATTGCGGGCAGCGTTCAGTTCACCCGTTTTGAGCAAACGAATATTTTTCTTTTTGGTCAGGATGTCGAGTGCCTCTTGTGTAAAATCAGGAGCCAGTACGATTTCCAGGAAAATCTCACTCAGTTTAGCCGCTGTATCGCTATCGATTATGCGATTGGCTGCCACGATTCCACCAAAGATAGAAGTTGGATCAGCCGCATAAGCTTTGCCATAAGCTTCGTAGATGCTTTCGCCAATACCCACGCCGCAAGGATTCATATGTTTAACCGCCACAACTGCCGGTTCTTCGAATTCTTTCACAATCTGCAATGCTGCGTTCGCATCGTTGATATTATTGTAGGACAACTCTTTGCCATGCAATTGCTCAGCTGTTGTCAACGTATCTTGGGCTGCCAGCGGTTTGCGGTAGAATGCCGCCTGCTGATGTGGATTTTCGCCATAGCGCAAATCCTGGAGTTTTTCGTAAGTAACCGTCAGACGCTCTGGCAGTGGATCACCGTTCAGGTTGGAGAGATAATCGGAAATAACTGCATCGTATGCCGCTGTATGGCGGAACACTTTTGCCGCAAGCCGTTTGCGTGTCTCGAGTGTGGTGTCCCCATTGCTGCGGACTTCTTCAAGCACCTTGCCGTAATCTGCTGTGTCTACAACAACACTAACATAAGCATGGTTTTTGGCAGCAGAACGAAGCATGGTTGGACCACCAATATCGATGTTCTCGATTGCGTCCTCATACGTTACATCCGGTTTGGCGATGGTGTCTTGGAACGGATACAGGTTTACAACAACGAGGTCGATATAGTCCAGTCCATTCTCTTCCATCTGGCGCTTGTGCTCTTCGCTGTCACGAACAGCTAATAAACCACCATGAACTCCCGGATGCAATGTTTTCACACGTCCGTCCATAATTTCCGGAAATCCGGTCACATCCGAAATTCCGATGACAGGTACGCCTTCCTTCGACAACAGACTGCTTGTACCTCCTGTCGAAATAATCTCCACACCCATTTGCGACAGCTCGCGGCAAAAATCCACGATGCCTGTTTTATCCCATACGCTGACCAGCGCTCTTTTGATACTCACAATATGCTCCTCCTTTAATGTCCCATGGCTTCGCGCTTCATGGCGAAACACAACCGATTTATTTCCCGAGAAATATCACAAAATGCGTACCAATTTTCGACGATCATACTTGTTTCAAACGACAGTTCCTGCCCGAATCGGCTTCAGTCCGCTTTCTTTACAGTAACTTGGCGGCCTTCGAGCTGGACCCATCCCTGAGCAAACCAGGATACAACCTGAGGGTACAGCTGCTGTTCGGCAGCATGGATGGACCGACTGACGGACTCAGCCGTGTCCTCTGGCAAAATCGGAACAGGATGCTGGGCAATAATCGGCCCTGTATCCATGCCCCCATCCACAAAGTGGACGGTAACCCCGGTAATTTTAACGCCGTATTCCAGTGCCTGTCCTATGGCATCTTTGCCTGCAAACGCTGGCAACAAGGACGGATGAATATTGATCAGCCGTCCTGCATAGCGATCCACAACAACCGAAGTCAACAATCTCATATATCCGGCAAGAACAACCAGGTCAATGTCTTTGGATTCAAGCACTTCTACGATCTCAGCCTCGTAAGCTTCGCGGGAATCATAATTTTTAGGAGTAAACAGATGGCATTCCACGCCTGCATCCTGCGCCCGCTGCACCACACGTGCAGACGGTTTGTCACATACCAGCAGATCTATGGATGCACCTACTTCTCCGCTCCGCACTGCATCCACCAATGCCTGAAAGTTCGACCCTTCACCAGAGGCAAATACAGCAATACGGTAGTTAACCATTAAACATCCGCTCCCGTGAAGGTTACTCGCGCATCTCCTTCGGTCACACGTCCAATGATGTACGCTTCTTCACCGGATGCTTTCAGTTGTTCCAATGCTTCACCTGCATCTGCTTCATTCACAACCAGCACAAGTCCGATCCCCATATTAAATGTGGTGAACATGTCGCGGTTCGAAACGGAGCCCTTTTC
The DNA here is from genome assembly GCF_037969855.1 of Paenibacillus sp. FSL W7-1088. Lineage (NCBI taxonomy): Bacteria > Bacillati > Bacillota > Bacilli > Caryophanales > Paenibacillaceae > Paenibacillus > Paenibacillus sp. FSL W7-1088. The sequence continues at coordinate 854,555 of NZ_CP150216.1, read as the reverse complement.
TTGCAACAGATTAAAGATTGGCAGAATCGGCCAAGAGCCGTAATCAATATCCACATTCACGTTGTTTGGCAACATACGTGGGATATTCTCGATGAAGCCGCCACCTGTAATGTGCGCCATGCCTTTTACTTTTACCTTTTCAAGCAGGGACAGAAGTGGTTTCACATAGATTTTCGTTGGTTCCAGAAGTGCGTCACCCAGCTTACCACCCAGTTCAGCGACTTCATCCTGCAAGCCCAATCCGGCTTGTTCCAACAAAAGTTTGCGTACCAAGGAGAATCCGTTACTATGCACTCCGCTGGATGCAAGTCCGATCACCGTGTCGCCAGAAGCGATCGTTGTACCGTTAATGATTTTCGCTTTGTCCACGATACCTACGGTAAATCCGGCAATATCGTATTCACCCTCACTGTACATGCCCGGCATTTCAGCCGTTTCGCCACCGATCAGCGCACAGCCCGACTGATGACATCCTTCTGCGATTCCCGCAACGATGGCTTCGATTTTCTCCGGGATGACTTTGTCACATGCCAGATAGTCGAGGAAGAACAGCGGCTCTGCGCCTTGTACCACAATGTCGTTCACACACATGGCTACTGCGTCGATTCCGATGGTATCATGACGGTCCATGGCAAATGCGATTTTCAGCTTGGTTCCTACACCGTCTGTACCGGATACAAGCACCGGCTCATCATATTTATCTTTGTTCAAACCGAACAGGGCGCCAAAGCCTCCCAGATCTGTCATCACTTCCGGACGGAAGGTACGCTTCACGTGTTTTTTCATCCGTTCAACCGCTTCGTTGCCTGCCGCGATATCGACGCCGGCGTTTTTGTATGCTTCGGACAAGTGGAATCAGCTCCTTATTTTTCGCCCCTCCTAAATCCTCCCGCCCGGGAGGACCCCATAGGACCTTGGCAGGCCCTCTGGACACCCGCCAAACAAGCGGTGCAGGGGTGGCTGGTATGATCTTGCTATGGTTGGTTCGTTCGTGTGCTCGCGTGGTTGTTCGCCGATCCGTTGGCCCAAGGCCACCGGTCGGCGAACCCCGCTCGGCTGCGCTGCGGGGCAAGCCCGCGGGGGCAGCTGCTGCGCCTGGCTGCCCGTGCCCCTGTTGCTCCGCAAGGCGGGGCTTAAGGGCTCGGGCTGTGCCCGGAGGGCAGCTGCTTCGCCTGGCTGCCTCAGCCCCTGTTGCTCCGCAAGGCGGGGCTAAGGGCTCGGGCTATGCCCGGAGGGCAGCTGCTTCGCCTGGCTGCCTGAGCCCCTGTTGCTCCGCAAGGCGGGGCTAAGGGCTCGGGCTATGCCCGGAGGGCAGCTGCTTTGCACTGCTGCCCGTGCCCCTGTTGCACCGCAAGGCGGGGCTAAGGGCTCGGGCTATGCCCGGAGGGCAGCTGCTTTGCACTGCTGCCCGTGCCCCTGTTGCTCCGCAAGGCGGGGCTTAAGGGCTCGGCGCGGCGAGTTACGTTTTGTCCCGCCAGATAACAGCTAGCAGCTGCAGCCGAATTTCTCTTCGCCGCCGAAGTCGAGGCGGGTTGGGTAATCATTATCAAAGCATGCGAGGCAAAGCCCGCCTTTGTAGTCATCCTGATTATCTCCCTGAATCGATGCAATCAGTCCGTCCGGACTGAGGAACGACAGAGAGTCCGCGTTGATTTCACGGCAAATTTCTTCCACCGACAGCTGTGAGGCAATCAATTCCCGACTGTCAGGCGTATCGATGCCGTAGAAGCACGGGTTTTTGAACGGTGGTGAGGTAATACGTACATGTACTTCGGTTGCTCCTGCATCACGCAGCATGTTCACGATCCGGCGGGAAGTGGTTCCCCGTACAATGGAGTCGTCAATCATGACCACGCGTTTGCCTTCCACCACACGGCGCACGGCGCTCAGTTTCATCTTCACGCCCTGTTCCCGCAGTTCCTGGCTTGGCTGGATAAACGTACGTCCGGTGTATTTGTTTTTGATCATACCCATCTCATACGGAATCCCTGTCTGCTCGGCGTAGCCGATTGCCGCGGAAATACTGGAGTCCGGTACACCTGTCACCAGATCGGCATCGACAAATGACTCAATCGCCATCCGGCTGCCCATCCGTTTACGCGCAGCGTGCTGGTTTGCTCCATTCATATCACTATCCGGACGGGCAAAGTAGATATATTCCATTGCGCACAGTGCCTTGCGGTGTTTGTGATGATCGAAGCGGTCCTCGTGAAGACCATCCGCATCCAGCACCAACAGTTCACCGGGTTCAATGTCACGAATCAACTCTGCACCAATCGTCTCCAATGCACATGTCTCGGATGCAAACAGATACGCATCTCCCAATTTACCCATTGTGAGCGGACGCAGACCATGGGGATCAGAAGCAACCAGCAATTTGTCGTTAGTCATGATCAGAAATGCATAACCACCCACAATCCGTTGGAACGCATCCTTCGCAGCTTCTACCAATCCTTTGGAAGATCTCGCGATTAGATGGGCAATAACTTCGGTATCACTGGTCGTTTGAAAAATGGACCCACTCTGCTCCAGCTCACGCCGGATCGTTGGTGCATTTACAATATTTCCGTTGGTTGCTACTGCCAAATCGCCATCACGGTATTTAAATACCAATGGCTGTGCGTTCGTCAGTTTACTGTCACCACTTGTTGAATAACGGACATGTCCAATGGAAATATCCCCGGTCAACGTTTGCATCAGATCTTTGGTGAAGACTTCCTTCACCAGACCCATACCACGGTGGTAGTGAAACTCGTTGCCGTCACTTACACACATTCCTGCACTTTCTTCCCCCCGGTGTTGAAGGGCATGCAGGCCATAATAGGATAGTGATGCGGCGTCAGGGTGTTTGAACACCCCGAATACTCCGCATTCTTCCTTTAATTTGTCGAGTCCTTCCTTGCCGGACCCTTCGTTATAATAATCACCTGTCCACAATGGTCCTGTCATCAGTTCATGAGACATGGAATCGCATCCTCCCAGACCTGAGCTAAACCTCCTACAGGTTCATTCACGGCTGATGTTCCGTTCAATTCAATTGTCAGGTTACTTCCTTCTACACGTCCAATAACAGCTACAGGCACACCGCGTTCACGTACAAAAGCTTCCAGCTTACCTGCTTGCTCCGGCGAAGCCGACAACAGAATACGAGATTGGCTCTCACTGAACAGCGCATGGTCTGCACGCAATGCCGTTTCAACATTGACCTGCGCACCAACATTGCCGCTGATGCAAGACTCAGCCAATGCTACAGCCAGACCGCCTTCAGACAAGTCATGCGCGGAGCGAACGAGACCGGATTGGATTGCTTCCAGTACCGTATTAAGCAACGCTTTTTCCGTGTTGAGGTCCAGCTGTGGTGGACGGCCTTCCGTTTTGCCATGAACCGCATATTGCAGCTCACTGCCCCCCAGTTCAGCTTTCGTTTCACCGAGCAGGATAATGACGTCACCTTCGGCTTTGAAGCCCTGTGTTGTGATGTGATCTGTATCATGAACGAGACCAACCATACCAACCACTGGTGTTGGATAGATGGAGCCTTTGGCGTTTTCGTTGTACAGACTCACGTTACCACCGATAACTGGTGTATCCAGCACGCGGCAAGCTTCCGCCATACCGTCTACCGCTTTTTCCATTTGCCAGAAAATATCCGGCTTCTCCGGGTTACCAAAGTTCAGGTTGTCCGTAATCGCGAGTGGCTCTGCACCAGAACATACAATGTTACGGGCAGCTTCACTGACTGCGATCCGTCCGCCTACTTCTGGATCCAGATATACATAACGTCCGTTGCAGTCTGTTGTCATCGCCAAACCTTTACGTGTCCCGCGAATCGTTACAACCGCTGCATCCGAACCTGGACGAACCGCAGTGCTTGTACGCACCATGTAATCATATTGATCATAGACCCACTTCTTGCTCGCTACTGTTGGGGAAGCCAACACTTGTTTCAATGCACCGCCGAGATCCGACACTTCGTCGTAACGAAGCGTGTCGATGGAAGCACTTTGCTCGTAGTAAGCAGGTACAGAAGATGGTTTGTCATACACTGGACATTCGTCAACCAAAGCCGTTACCGGCATGTCTCCAACCACTTCGCCATGGTGGATCAATTTCAGACGTCCATCGTCCGTTACTTTTCCGACTTTTGCACAGATAACGCCCCAACGTTCAAAGATCTCCATCGCTTGTGCCTCATCCTTCGGCTCAACGACAAACAGCATCCGTTCCTGGGACTCGGACAGCATCATCTCATAAGGCGTCATACCTTCTTCACGCTGTGGCACCTGATCCAGATACAGTTCCAGACCATTGCCCGCCTTACTTGCCATCTCCGCACTGGAGCATGTCAGACCTGCTGCGCCCATATCCTGAATACCAAGAACAATACCGGTATCGATCAATTCGAGGCAAGACTCCATTACGAGTTTTTCCATGAACGGGTCGCCCACTTGAACAGCAGTCCGTTTGGATTCGGATTCTTCCGTCAGCTCCACCGAAGCAAAGGTTGCACCGTGAATTCCGTCACGACCTGTTGGCGGTCCAACATAATACACCGGGTTACCTACACCTTTAGCGACACCGCGCTGGATTTTGTCATGATCGATCAGACCTACACACATCGCGTTTACGAGCGGGTTACCATCGTAGCTTTCGTCAAACATGACTTCACCAGCCACGGTTGGAATTCCGATACAGTTACCATAGCCAGCGATACCCGATACGACATGTTCGAACAGATATTTCACTCGGTCACTTTCCAGCTTGCCAAAACGCAAGGAATTCAGCAATGCTACCGGTCTTGCACCCATGGAGAAAATATCACGGATAATGCCGCCTACACCTGTTGCTGCACCTTGGTAAGGCTCAACCGCGGAAGGATGGTTATGGCTTTCAATTTTGAATACAACGGCCTGATTGTCACCGATATCCACGATTCCGGCGCCTTCACCTGGACCCATCAGGACACGCGGTCCACTTGTAGGGAATCGACGCAGTAACGGCTTGGAGTTTTTGTATGCGCAGTGCTCCGACCACATAACACTGAAAACACCAATCTCCGTGTATTTCGGCTTACGCCCCATGAACTCACAGATCAGCTCATACTCGCTGTCAGACACGCCCATTTGTGCGTAAAGTTTATGTTCTGCGACCTGTTCTGCCGTCGGTTCCTTAGCGGATAGCTGCTGCGTCATGCCGATCCCTCCATGCTTTCAAAATAGATGTAAACATACGTTTGCCGTCTTCCGAACCTAACAGTGAGTCCACCGCGCGCTCTGGATGCGGCATCATGCCAACCACGTTTCCACCCTCATTACAGATTCCCGCGATATCACCCAGGGAACCATTCGGGTTGCTACCATACGTAAAGACGATCTGGTTGTTTGCCTGCAAACTCGCGAGCGTTTCCTCGTCACAGTAATAGTTTCCTTCACCGTGAGCAATCGGAATAATAATCTCTTCACCCGCTGCATAATCACGTGTAAACGGTGTATCTGCATTCACTACTTTCAGCACCGTATCGTGACAACGGAATTTAAGAGATGTATTACGAATCAATGCACCAGGTAGCAATCCTGCCTCAGTGAGGATCTGGAATCCGTTGCAAATGCCGAGAATATATTTACCTTGTTCAGCAGCCTTAGCTACCTCATTCATTACGGGTGCAAAACGGGAGATCGCTCCGCAGCGCAGATAGTCACCATAAGAGAAACCACCTGGAACAAGGATGCAATCATACGCCGAAAGATCTGTAGCCGTGTGCCATACATAATCAACCTCTTGTCCAATCGCATCTTCTACTGCTTTGTAACAGTCGATGTCGCAGTTGGAGCCAGGAAACACAAGAACTGCAAATTTCATGGGATTAACCCTCCAATTCGTAGCGGTAATCTTCAACAACGGTGTTAGCCAGCAGCTTCTCACACATTACTGTCAATCGTTTCTCCGCTTCCGCACGATCTGTTGTATCCAGGTTCAATTCCATGACTTTACCGATCCGTACACTTTCCACTTCGTTGAATCCCATGGAATGCAGGGCTCCTTGAACAGCTACGCCTTGCGGGTCGAGTACGCTTTGCTTAATAGTGACATATACGGTTGCTTTGATCATGATCCTTATGTTCCTCCTCAGTAATGAACGGGATAAATGCTTTATGCTGTTAAAAAGGTGGCTTTGGAGCTTGCTCCGGGGCGGATTGTTCTTTCCGGTCGCTTGTTGTCCCCAGGTTTTTTGGATTGTTTTGGCCCGCTGTGCGGTCAAAACCCGGGGACAAAGGCGAACGCTATCGCTCCTTTAAGAACAATTCCGCCCCTCCGCTAGTCCATGCGACGTTTTTTTAAAGGCCTAAACCTTTTACGTTGCACGGTGGGTAATGGTCTAGCCTGACCATTACGTTAAAACAATAAATGGTATTCGAGTTTAATGAGTAATCTTACTGTTCTTTTATATTGATAAACTTCCAGTTTAATAGAAGTCTTGGTTTAATTGCCTCATCCCAGTTTGACACTGGCGGAGGGAAAGATTTGAGCTGGAGAAGCGGAGCGTTCGCCTTTGCAACCGGAATGTTTCCTTTTGAAAAAAGGATTCCAATCCAAACATTCCGGGGGCAACAGCGATCGAAAGCCAAACTTTCCCGTAGCCCGCTCAAACTTTAGCCTCCTCAAAACTTTCCCATAGCCTACACTCAAACGTCCCATACTCAAACTTACTTATCAGTTAAACGGTGATAAATATCGACGTATCTTGCGGTTGTGGCCTCCACTACCTCTTGTGGCAGCGGGTCAGGTTTGCTGTTCTTGTCCCAATCGCTGCCTGCCAGATAGGTGCGCACTGGTTCTTTATCCATGCTGTCGATCTCGATGTCGAGTGCGTAATTCTCTTTGGCCCAGAAGCGAGAAGCGTCTGGCGTGAAGATTTCATCGATTAGAATGACTTTGCCATCGACCATACCGAACTCGAATTTGCAGTCTGCGAGAATGATGCCTCGCTGATCACAATAGTCGCGAGCGAATTCGTAGAGACGCAGGCTCTTTTCCTGAAGTTCAATCGCGAGCGCATCTCCGACAATTTCTTTCATTCGATCCATCGGGATGTCTTCGTCGTGACCCACATCGTTTTTGGCTGCCGGGGTGAAGATGGGAACGTCGATCTTGGCGTTTTTGCGAAGTCCATCCGGCAGCTTGATGCCGTTGACCTCTCCGCTGTTCTCATATTGTCTCCATCCGCCTCCAGTAATGTATCCACGCACCACACATTCAATATCAATGCGCTCGGCTTTGCGGGTCACCATGATGCGGTCTTTGAGCAGTTCAGGATCAGTGATGATATCGCCCAATTGGTTTATATCCGTATGCACCACGTGGTTATCCATCATGTCGCTCGTCAGTTCAAACCAGAAGCTGCTCAGTTTATTAAGCACATTGCCTTTCTCGGGGACGGCTGGGTCCAGCACATAGTCAAATGCCGAAATCCGGTCCGTAACCACGATAAGAAAATGTTCACCCAGATCGTACAACTCACGTACTTTTCCCTTATATAACAAAGGAGCTTTAACGAGATCTGCCGCAGTGGACAGCGCCATGGAGGCTCACCTTCTTTCAGGAGATGTAAGGCTATAAACAGAACCGTGATGGTGCACACTCCACTCCGATGACAGAACAATCTTCCGATCGCTGTTATCCCCAGGTTTCTTTCATTATTCCGAACCGTTTCACGGTCGAAACCCGGGGATAAAGGCGAACGCATTCGCTTCTTCAGCTTATTTCTGTCCTCTGCGTTCCCTGCTGACCCATCATTCTGTTCTCTAGCCTTATGAGAGTATTATATTAGTCGTTCAAACCAAGCTTTTTGAAGATGGTGTCTACGTGCTTCAGGTGCCATGATGGGTTGAATGCATCTGCGATTTCCTCTTCGCTCAGCACTTCCGTGATTTCCGGTGTGGATTTCACGATATCCTGGAACTGGCGTTGTTCTTCCCATGCTTGCATCGCACGTGGTTGAACGGTATCGTATGCCTGCTCGCGGCTGAAACCTTTGTCGATCAGCTTCGTCATGACGCGACCGGAGAATGGAACGCCGAAGGTGCGCTCCATATTGCGTTTCATATTTTCAGGGAATACCGTCAAGTTCTTCACGATGTTACCAAAACGGTTCAGCATGTAATTCAGCAGCATCGTTGCATCCGGCAAAATGATACGTTCTACAGAAGAGTGCGAGATGTCGCGTTCATGCCAGAGCGTTACATTCTCGTATGCCGATACCATATGTCCGCGAATGACGCGGGACAGACCGGAGATATTTTCACTGCCGATGGGGTTACGTTTGTGCGGCATTGCCGAAGATCCTTTTTGACCTTTCGCGAATGCTTCTTCCACTTCACGGAACTCACTCTTTTGCAGCGCACGTACTTCTGTAGCGAACTTGTCCAGAGATGTTGCGATCAATGCCAATGTAGCCATGTATTCTGCATGACGGTCACGTTGCAGCGTTTGGGTCGAGATTGGTGCAGGCTTCGTGCCCAGCTTCTCGCAGACAAACTCTTCAACAAATGGATCGATGTTTGCGTATGTGCCAACTGCTCCAGAGATTTTACCGTATTGTACGTTGTCTGCCGCGTGGCGGAAACGCTCCAGATTCCGTTTCATTTCTTCATGCCATAGCGCCATTTTCAGTCCAAATGTTGTTGGCTCTGCATGTACCCCGTGCGTACGTCCCATCATTGGTGTGTGCTGATACGTCAGTGCTTTTTCCCGAAGAATTTCAATGAAATTCACGATATCCTTTTCCAGAATCTCATTCGCTTGACGCAGTACATATCCCAGAGCCGTATCAACGACATCCGTGGAAGTCAGTCCGTAGTGCACCCATTTCCGCTCAGCACCCAGACTTTCAGATACCGTACGTGTGAAAGCAATAACGTCATGACGTGTTTCCTGTTCAATCTCGTAAATGCGGTCGATGTCAAAAGAAGCGTTCTGACGAAGCAATGCTGCTTCTTCCTTAGGAATGACGCCAAGCTCTGCCCAAGCTTCACATGCACAAATTTCAACTTCCAGCCATGACTTGAATTTGTTCTCTTCCGTCCAGATTGCTCTCATTTCGGGTCTGCTATAACGTTCGATCATAAATTTGTATTCCTCCAAAGATTAGTTTGTTCAATCCATTGTAATCCTTCTTCGACATCCTGACAGAGCAGATTGATATGCCCCATTTTCCGTCCTGTCTTCGCTTCGGTTTTACCATATATATGAAGCTTAGGAATCACACCGAGTTCCAACGCTTCTGCGTCAGGCTGACCCGTTCTGGCAATAATACCTTCCAGATGTTCTCCAAGCACATTGACCATAACAACCGGGCTCAATAATGAAGTATCTCCAAGCGGCAATCCGCAAATCGCACGAATATGCTGTTCAAATTGTGATGTAGCACAGGCCTCCATCGTATAGTGGCCGGAATTATGCGGCCTAGGGGCCAGCTCATTCACATACAGTCTTCCATCTGCCGCAACAAACAACTCCACTGCGAGCAATCCAACAGCTTGTATGGACTGAGCCACTGCCGCCGCCAACTTTTGTGCCTCAATCTGTATTTCAGTCGCCACTCTTGCGGGTACAATCGAAGCATGCAATATGTTGTTCACATGAATGTTCTCCGCAGGTGGGAACGTCTTAATTTCTCCATTCGTGCTGCGTGCAACAACGACTGAAATCTCGCAGTCAAACTTGATAAATTGCTCCAACACTAGTTCCGCACCGGTAGCTGCGAGTTCTTCATAAGCAGCTACCGCCTGATTGGTTTCGCGAATAACCCGTTGACCCTTGCCGTCGTATCCGCCGGTCACCGTCTTCAGTACACACGGAACACCCAGTTCACTCACTGCTGCCTTCATTGTGTCCGAGCTTGTAATTTCCCGGTAAGGGGCAACACGTACACCGGCCGCCTCAATGGCTCGTTTTTCACGCAAACGATGCTGGGTTGTGTATAATAACGCACTTCCTTGCGGTACATAGGATTCCCGTTCTAGGAGAGAAGCAACATCTGCATCTACATTCTCGAACTCATAGGTGATTACATCACACTGCCGAGCCAGTTCGAGTGCAGCTTTTTCATCGTCATATCCCGCTTCAATCTGATCGGCAATTTGTCCACAAGGAGCATCTGCTGTTGGATCAAGTGTAACGAACCGATAACCCATCGCTGTTCCGGCAAGTGTCAGCATCCGTCCAAGCTGCCCGCCTCCGAGAACACCGATGGTTGTTTTTCCTGGGAGCAAGACACGTTCTGCTTGGCCTGCTGATCCGGGTTGAATTTTGGTATTCGTCATATTTCGTCACTGCTTTCGAGCACTTCTTGTTTGATTCGCTCTCTGCGGGCTTCGCTGCGACGTTGGACATCCTGGTCAAAAGCACCGATGATCTGAGCCGCAAGCAATCCCGCATTCGTTGCACCAGCCTTGCCAATCGCTACCGTTGCGACGGGAATGCCACCAGGCATCTGGACAATGGACAGTAAAGAATCGAGACCATTTAGCGCCTTGGATTGCACGGGAACTCCAATGACCGGAAGCATCGTTTTGGAAGCGACCATACCGGGAAGATGTGCTGCCCCGCCCGCACCTGCAATGATAACCTTGAATCCACGGCCAATCGCTTGCTCCGCATATTCAAACATCAAATCTGGTGTGCGATGCGCAGATACGACCTTTTTTTCATAACCAATCTCCAGCTCGTCCAGCACCTCACAAGCATACTTCATCGTTTCCCAATCCGACTTACTGCCCATAATTACAGCTACCTGTACTGACATGAATACATCCAACTCCCGTCTGAGCGTTTTGGTTTAACGCTGTTGTTCTGTTGTTTCTCGTTTAATTGTGAAATGAAAAAATCCGCTACCCGCGAAAACATCACATTTTCTCCGGACACCGGACTCCAAGAAATACGTATCCCGCATTTGGGCATGCCAAAGGCAGGCTTGCTGTCCGCATCTGATTTCATGCGTCTCTCAGCCGTATCTCCTCGTAGTCCGGAAATTTACGGTTCCCGGGTAGATACTTCCGGGCCCTATTCCCGGCGTTATACGAGCAAATATCTATTTCAACAAATTATTTCAATAATATTGAAGATTCCACATCTTTCGAACCTACTCGACCTTAATTATAACTGATCGACACATCTAACATTCTAACAATCCCCTACAGCTAATGTCAACTTAAAGACGAACATTTAACATATTGACAAATGTAATGTTCGGAAATAACCGATCATTCGGAGATGCTGCATCCCTTTTATTCCAAAAAAGAAAGCCGACCCCTCTTCAACCTATCGAAGACAGCCGGCTTTTCTCTTTCATGTGTACACACACATTCTATAATTATTTCACGATAAGTACCGGAACCTGAGCATGCTGCACTACATTGTGACTGACGCTGCCCAAAACAAATTCCCGGATTCCACCAAGGCCACGGCTACCAATAATAATAATATCCGATCCGTTCTCTTTGGCGTAATCGAGAAGGACCTCGGCAGCAGCACCTTGAATCAGATCCACGTTCGCTGTAACGCCAGCAGCCTGAATCCGCTCTTTCGCTTCATCCGTCGTTTGCACAGCCAGATTATAGTAGTCATTATTCAATGAAGGTGGCAAAGGTGCCAATCCTTCCCCGATGAATACACGCGGAAAGTCAAAGGCATGGATAACATCCAAAACAGCACCCGGAGAAACTTTGGCTAACTCAATTGCACGATCAAGTGCTTTATTTGAAGCTTTCGAACCATCATATGCTACTAATATTTTGGAGAATAACATGTAAATCCCGTCCCTTCCTTTATATGTAGAACATTCGAAGCCAGCTTCGGTCTGACATAAAATACAAGAACCATGTAACTCCTTAAACGTCCCCAGGTCAAAATGAACCATTTATAAGAAACATTTTACATAATCATTCTAGCCACTCACCTGGAGTACAGCAGATCCCAACCATTCAATCCTTACCTTATTGCAGGAAATACCCATAGATTACCGCATTTAGGAATAACAACAACGGAATGCCAATCGTAAAACTGGGATGTTTGGTCTTGTGACGTTTACGATACATTGCAATCCATACTCCCAATGCACCACCAATAAAGGCCAGCAGAAACAGCGTTCGTTCGGGTGTACGGTCTCGACGGCGCTGCGCACGTTTCTTGTCATCCGACATGACCAGGTAACCTACAACATTGATAAACAAGAACCACAGTATTAATCCGGTTTGCATATACTTTTAGCGGTCCCCCTATCCCGGGACATCTCCCTGTACCTCCATTATAGTCCTCTAGAGGAACATGATCAACGCGAGAAGGGAACCGCAAAGATATTTAGAAGCTATGAATCCCGAATACCGAACCTATGACTCCTGTTTAGGAATACCATTCAGGTTTGGTGCTCTTTTTGCTGCTTTGTCGGGACGTACAGAGATACTCTCTTCCTGAATGCTGTCTTTGTTCTGCTGATTATGAATCTTTTCTGGTTTGTTATGTGGCATCTGCGTATCACCTCCTAGGCTTACGTTGCCTGAAAAAGGAGAATCTTATACGACAGTCTTACTCTCCCTTTTTCTCCATGGCTGCCTTCAACAGTTCTCCCAGATTGGAGCCGATCGACTCCTGTTTCGCATATTGTTTGACCAACTTTTGCTGATCACGTTTGTTCACATGCTGTTTGTCTTTATCCAATGTTTCCGTTATGCCGCAAGGCAGACATTGCACGTACAAACCTGCCTTACCCTCTTTAATTTCCATCTTTTTGTGACACTGTGCACAGCGACGGTTGGATAATCGTTTTTCAGCCGAACGACGATATCCGCAATCCTCTGTTGGACATACGAGGAACTTGCCACGTTTACCCTTCTTCTCAAGCAAGCGTGCATTACAATCCGGGCAGTGACTATTCGATACATTATGCGGCTTATACTCCGCTTTGCTTCCTTTTACGGTAGATACAAGCTCTTTCGCCATTGAACGAATGCTCTCCAGGAAAGGCTCTGGCTTCCCTTGTCCACGAGCAATACGCTCCAGTTCAGCTTCCCAGCGGGCTGTTAAATCCGGTGTACGCAGCTGAGGAGCAGCCAGTTCAATTAACTGCTTTCCTTTTCCCGTTGGATGCATGCTGTTCCCTTGACGATCGATGGTGTCGGAACTTACCAGCTTCTCGATAATATCTGCGCGTGTAGCCGGAGTACCCAATCCATACTTCTCCATCTGGGAAAGCAAAGCTGCCTCGGTATACCGTTTGGGCGGCATCGTCCGTCCGCTTTTGATATGACAACGTTGAACCGTCACGGACTGACCTTGCTGCACGTCTGGCAAAAGTGCACGCTCATGTTCCGAAGAATCGTCAGCACGATCATCATCCTCATTGCTATAATCTCCGCCGTACACTTCACGCCAGCCGCTTTCTTTCACCGTTGTGCCTTTCACATAAAAGGAATCGTGGCCCACCTGAACAGTGATCGCAACAGAGTCGTACTTCGCAGCCGGATAGAACAAGCTGATAAAACGGCGTACGATCAGATCGTATAACTTACGTTCCTCTGGATTCAGCTGATTGAGGAGAACCGTCTGTTCTGTTGGAATGATCGCGTGGTGATCGGTTACCTTGCTGTCATCCACGATACGTTTGGTGATATTCAGATTTTTACGCAACAACGGACGAGCCAAAGACGCATAGGGGCCAATCGCAACACTATCCAGTCGTTCTTTCAGCGTTCCCGTCATATCCGATGTCAGGTAACGGCTGTCTGTACGTGGGTAGGTTACCAGCTTGTGCTGTTCATAAAGGCGCTGAAGCACATTCGATGTTTGCTTGGCAGAAAAACCGTATTTCCGGTTGGCATCCCGTTGTAATTCCGTCAGGTCATAAGCCAGCGGATGCGGCTCAACCTTTTCGCTTTTTTTCACTTGGGCAATTGTACCCTTACGACCCTCTATACGTTTCTTCAGTTCTTGTGTCTCTTGCGAATCGAAGATGCGTGAATCCCCACCTGCAGCTCGCCATACCGCCTGAAAACCTCCCAGATCGGCCGTTAACGTCTCATACTCCTGCGAACGGAAACCGTTGATCTCATTTTCCCTGTCCATAATCATGCCAAGTGTGGGGGTCTGTACCCGTCCAGCTGACAATTGTGCATTAAATCGAACCGTCAATGCACGCGTCACGTTAAGACCGATCATCCAATCTGCTTCTGCCCGGCAACGTGCCGATTCATAAAGACGATCAAACTGGCTGCCTGGCTTCAGTGATGCAAATCCATCCTTGATTGCCTTGTCCGTCTGGGATGATATCCACAGCCGCTTGAACGGCTTTTTCCACTGGGCCATTTGCATAATCCAACGAGCCAGTAATTCTCCCTCACGCGCTGCATCCGTTGCAATGACTAGTTCACCAACATCCTGACGTTTCATCAGCTGCTGTACCGCTTTGTATTGATGGTTTGTCTCTTTGAGTACCTTCAGCTTGGTCCGATCGGGCAGAATCGGCAGATCCTCCAGATTCCAGGTTGCATACTTTTTGTCATAGTCCTCTGGCTCAGCCAACCCAACAAGATGCCCAAGCGCCCAGGTCACGATATATTTCGGGCCTTCCATATAACTTTTATGTTTATCACGCGCCCCCATCACTCTGGCTATTTCGCGTGCCACAGATGGTTTTTCTGCGAGTACTAATGTTTTCACTCCATATCTTCCTTTCTTTGATGAAACCTATGACCCTCACTGCTTCTATTGTTTGATTAAAAGAATTCTTCTGCTTCTATCTTTCCATTATATCATTTCATGGTATCGGTTTGCTTTGGCTTCATAAAGAACGATTTTCCTCATGGTGCCTATCCCACGACTTTCATGTCAGTTTAATTAACACAATATTCTTCGACAATTTTCTTCTGTGAATGGAATTAAGAGAAAATGGTAGGTCCAATAGCGATAATATAGTATGTATACGTTTTTTTGAATATATATGAGTATTGTAAGAATACCTTACATCTATTTAGAATGTGACAAAAGCAACTATATCAGATTCGCTAACACACATCATTGATACACAGGAAGGGAGCGTGGATGCATGACTTATCATGGATCTGTATTGAAAAAAAGTGGGGCCTTGTTACTGGCCGGAGCAGTTGTTGCCACAACATGGGGAGGAACGGTTCCCTCAGCCTCAGCTGCAACAGCAGCGCCTTCGAGCAAAACTACGGTTGCAGCCGTAACTGCTGGTAAGGCTCCTGTCACTGCAGCAGCATTTGTTCAAGCTATGGAAGAAGCGGCTACACTTGCAGGTGTTCCTTTTTCCATGGACAAGCTTTCCGGCACAACAGTACAGCGTAAAGATGCTGCTTTAGCTTTGCAATCCTGGCTGAAGCTGGAGTCCACTCCAGAATCGTTCAAGGATGTCCCGGATCAGGCAAGCTTTGCCGGTGCCGTTGGTGCGCTGAACACCGCAGGGTTGATGAAAGGATATACCGACGCCCTCTTCCTTCCCAATGCAGTACTTACCCAAAATGATGTTGCTATATTGAAAGACCGCATTTATAACTACATAAAACCATTTGTTCTGGAGGAAGCCACCATTACGGATCTCCAGGCTGCCATGACGCAAGGAAAGCTGACATCCAAAGAACTTGTGCAGAAGTACCTGGATCGCATTGAAAAATACGATGATCAGGGTGTGAGCATTAATGCAGTTCTGACCTTGAACCCGGATGCTCTCAAAATCGCTGAAACGTTGGACCAGGAACGTGCAGCTCAGGGGCCTCGCGGACCTTTACATGGTATTCCGGTTTTAGTTAAAGACAACTTCGATACCAACGATATGCCTACAACCGCAGGCTGTATCTGTTTGAAAGATTCTGTACCTGCTCACGATGCTGAACAAGTGAAGAAGCTCAAAGCAGCAGGGGCCATTATTTTGGGCAAAACCAATCTGCATGAATTCGCATTCGGTATTACCACGTCCAGCTCGCTGGGTGGACAAACACTGAATCCTTATGCGCTGGACCACTATCCAGGCGGATCGAGTGGTGGTACAGGTGCCGCCATTGCCTCAAACTTCGCAGCCGCAGGCATGGGGACTGACACCGGCGGATCAATCCGTATCCCTTCCAGCTTCAACAGCCTTGTCGGTATTCGTCCAACGATTGGATTGTCCAGCCGTGAAGGGATCATCCCTCTTGCATTGACACAGGATGTCGGCGGCCCTATGGCTCGTACCGTGAGTGATGCCGCAATCATGCTGGATGCTACAGCCGGCTATGACAAAAACGATGTCGCTACAGCTTATGCTGTAGGCAAAATCCCTTCCAGCTATACAGACTTCCTGGATGTAAACGGTCTGAAAGGTGCACGGATCGGTGTGGCCACCGAACTCATTCCAAGCACCAAAACTGAGGAAAAAGCCGTCGCTGATGTAATTAACAACGCTGTAGAAGAACTCAAAACGCTCGGAGCTACAGCAGTCCCGATCAGCATTCCAAACCTGGCGGAGATCAATAAATATCCAAGCTTGAGTGGATACGAGTTCAAATTCCAACTTAATGACTATCTGGAGTCTCTTGGTGACAAAGCCCCTTACCACAGCTTGGCCGAGATTATTGCTTCCGGACAGTTTGACAAGTCACAAGAACAGTCGATGAAGACTCGTGATGCACGGGAAACGTTGGAGACTGCCGAATATAAGGACATCGTCCTGAAACGTACCCAAATCACACGTGAGTCCTTGCTGAAAGTTATGGCGGACAATAACCTGGATGCCATTATCTATCCTACGTCCACACAAGCCGCTGGTGTTATTGGCGAAGGACAAAACTCCGGTGGTAACAACCGATTGAGTCCATTCTCCGGATTCCCGGCAATTACCGTACCTGCTGGATTTACAACTGAAGGTCTGCCAGTAGGGATGGAATTCCTGGGCCGCGCCTTTGATGAAGGAACCCTGATCAAGCTGGCTTACAGCTATGAGCAAGGGACTCATCACCGCAAAGCACCTAAGCTAACGCCATAAATCGTTAATAAGGTTAATTAAATTACCATTAAAATAGCGCAAACATTTATGTTAATTGTCTGCTTCATAGGGATTGAGACGTATCAGAAACAAAGCTAATGCTATTGAGTTATACAACTTATCTTAATTATTCTGCTTCTCAAAAAAAGTACACTCTTTTCATGACTTCATGAAAAAGGGTGTACTTTTTTTGTGTGCTATCTCAATTCAATTATGACAAGAGTTATATCCATGATTTTAATTGGTATCCGGTACGCTCCATCTAAGCACAAGACCTGCGTAGGTCAGGCCGCCTCCAAAACCAAACAGGGCTATTTGATGCCCATTCTTTAATTTCCCTGCGTCTACTGCAAGCTGTAGAGCCAGAGGGATGGAAGCCGCGGAGGTATTTCCTCGGTACTCCACACTTGTTAAAGTACGTTCCAGCGGAATAGGGCCGCGTTCACACACCGCTTCAATCATTCTTAGATTCGCACTATGGGGTACAAACCAATCGATCTGCTCCGGTTTCATCTCTGCTTTGGCTATAAGTCCACCCAATTGTTCTGGAATCGTGCGCACTGCCCACTTATAGATTTCCCTGCCATTCTGGACAAGACATCCCTCACCCTGCAAAGGTACGCCATTCATCTCCGAAGATAGACCCGTCTTATAGAGATGAATACCGCCTTCTCCACTCGTACCTGAGATGGCTGCCATAAAGTCACCTTTTCCAGCAGCTCTTTCTACCAAAAAGGCTCCTGCCCCGTCCCCGAACAATACACATGTCGTACGGTCTGTATAATCGGTAATCTTGGACAATGTCTCAGCTCCAATAACCAACACTTTATGATACATGCCACTGGTTACCAGACTGTCCGCCAGCTGCAATCCATACGTAAATCCCGCACATGCCGCATTCAAATCAAGCACTCCTGTATGTGGAATCTTGAGATTCGCCTGTACTCGGGATGCTGTGCTGGGAAACGAATATTCAGGTGTGCTGGTAGCAACCAAAATCATATCCACATCTTCTACGCTAACATTATAACGACGCATCATATCTTCTACAGCCCTGGTGGCCAGGTCAGATACAAATTGATCCTCAGCTGCGATGCGCCGTTCTCTCATCCCTGTACGCTGTACAATCCATTCATCACTCGTGTCGACCAGCTTCTCCAAATCAGCATTGCTTAATATTCGATCCGGTACATACGTACCCATTGCGGTAATGGTTGACATTGATTGATTCATACCGGTAGTCACCTCGTTTGTTTTTTATATCATTATAGCACTAAGTATTAGTACTTGGTACTAATTTTAAAAAATATTTATTATAATTCATTCCTCAGTTGTTTGTTTTAAGTGATTTCTTCACCCTATTACTCAGAGTTATGAAAGCTATCGCATGCATTTTTGATGAAGAATTGTGGATGTCATCTGAGTAACATGAAGAATACCTTAATTAAATGCGTTTTCTATAGACAGTCCATTCCGTCAGGAGGAAAATAAAAATACTGTCCTACATTACTAAAGAATAGAGATGATGTATACCCATGAAAAAAGAATTAAATATCCTTGCGATTTCCGGAAGTCTGCGCAATCAGTCCTCCAATACGTTACTAATGCACGCCATGATTAAGCTGGCTCCTCCTAACCTTAAGTTTGAAGTATATACTGGGTTAAATGATCTACCGCATTTTAACCCTGACCTCGATGTCGAGGAGGGTCCAGTATCCGTGCAGAATTTGAGAGCCCAACTGAAGCATTCGGATGGAGTTCTGATCTGCACGCCGGAGTATGGAAATGGAGTTCCTGGGGTCTTAAAAAACGCATTAGATTGGATTGTATCTTCTGGAGAATGGCTTAATAAACCTACCGTTGCCATCGCTGCTTCTCCAAGTCCCATGGGCGGTGACAAAGCCCATGCCTCACTATTAATGACGTTAAACATGATTAATGCCCAAGTCTTACATGAGGCCTCTCTAACCATTCCTCATATTACATTGAAGATGAATAAACAAGGAGTCATCATTGATTCAGAAACCCAGCATGCATTGGAGAACTCGCTTCTAAACCTAGGGGATGCATGCAACCACTTGAATAAATAGACAGACAGAACCTGCTTAAATTAAACTGACTATAAAGAAATCAATAACCTAAAAAGATTTAGGACATCACATAAATTGAAATAAAAAACAGCCCAGTAATTCCTCCGGGCTGTTAAGGTTTATATTAGATACTTCATATTAAACAAATAAAAACCACCACCGAATAACATCGGCAGTGGTTCTTTGCTTGGCGGCGTCCTACTCTCCCAGGACCCTGCGGTCCAAGTACCATCGGCGCTAGAGGGCTTAACGGTCGTGTTCGGGATGGGTACGTGTGGAACCCCTCCGCCATCGCCACCAAACGCGATTTGTCGAAGCATAGCTTCTTGAAATCCAATATGGAACTGAAAATCATACGCACATTCTGTGATGTACCGATTTTCATTTCAGAGATTATTCTCTGAAAACTAGATCCGAAACGAAATTTGCGAGTTATAACCTGCATATTGGATAAGCCCTCGACCGATTAGTACTGGTCAGCTCCATGCATTGCTGCACTTCCACCCCCAGCCTATCTACCTCGTCGTCTTCAAGGGGTCTTACATACTGGGAAATCTCATCTTGAGGGGGGCTTCACGCTTAGATGCTTTCAGCGCTTATCCCTTCCGTACATAGCTACCCAGCGGTGCTCCTGGCGGAACAACTGGTACACCAGCGGTACGTCCATCCCGGTCCTCTCGTACTAAGGACAGCTCCTCTCAAATTTCCTACGCCCACGACAGATAGGGACCGAACTGTCTCACGACGTTCTGAACCCAGCTCGCGTACCGCTTTAATGGGCGAACAGCCCAACCCTTGGGACCTACTTCAGCCCCAGGATGCGATGAGCCGACATCGAGGTGCCAAACCTCCCCGTCGATGTGGACTCTTGGGGGAGATAAGCCTGTTATCCCCAGGGTAGCTTTTATCCGTTGAGCGATGGCCCTTCCATGCGGTACCACCGGATCACTAAGCCCGACTTTCGTCCCTGCTCGACTTGTAGGTCTCGCAGTCAAGCTCCCTTATGCCTTTGCACTCTTCGAATGATTTCCAACCATTCTGAGGGAACCTTTGGGCGCCTCCGTTACTCTTTAGGAGGCGACCGCCCCAGTCAAACTGCCCACCTGACACTGTCCCCGCACCGGATTACGGTACCAGGTTAGAACCTAGATACGATCAGGGTGGTATCCCAACGGTGCCTCCACGCAAGCTGGCGCTCACGCTTCAAAGGCTCCCACCTATCCTGTACAGATCGTACCCAAATTCAATATCAAGCTGCAGTAAAGCTCCATGGGGTCTTTCCGTCTTGTCGCGGGTAACCTGCATCTTCACAGGTATTAAAATTTCACCGGATCTCTCGTTGAGACAGCGCCCAAGTCGTTACGCCATTCGTGCGGGTCAGAATTTACCTGACAAGGAATTTCGCTACCTTAGGACCGTTATAGTTACGGCCGCCGTTTACTGGGGCTTCGGTTCACAGCTTCGGATTGCTCCTAACCGCTCCCCTTAACCTTCCAGCACCGGGCAGGCGTCAGCCCGTATACTTCGCCTTACGGCTTCGCACAGACCTGTGTTTTTGCTAAACAGTCGCTTGGGCCTTTTCACTGCGGCCCCCTCGTGCTATTCACACTACCGGGGCACCCCTTCTCCCGAAGTTACGGGGTCATTTTGCCGAGTTCCTTAACGAGAGTTCTTCCGCGCGCCTTAGAATTCTCTTCTCGCCTACCTGTGTCGGTTTGCGGTACGGGCACCATCACCTGGCTAGAGGCTTTTCTTGGCAGTGTGAGATCATGACCTTCGCTACTATAATTTTCGCTCCCCATCACAGTCCAGCCTTACGATGTGCGGATTTGCCTACACATCAGCCTCACTGCTTAGACGGACATCCATCAGTCCGCGTCACTACCCTGCTGCGTCCCCCCATTGCTCATAACGGCTTACGGTGGTACAGGAATTTCGACCTGTTGTCCTTCGACTACGCCTTTCGGCCTCGCCTTAGGTCCCGACTTACCCTGAGCGGACGAGCCTTCCTCAGGAACCCTTAGGCTTTCGGCGGATCAGATTCTCACTGATCTTTTCGTTACTCATACCGGCATTCTCACTTGTATAATGTCCAGCGCTCCTTACGGTACACCTTCAACCCTTATACAACGCTCCCCTACCCCTGATGCAAGCATCAAGCCATAGCTTCGGTGGTGTGTTTAGCCCCGTTACATTTTCGGCGCAGAGTCACTCGACCAGTGAGCTATTACGCACTCTTTCAATGGTGGCTGCTTCTAAGCCAACATCCTGGTTGTCTGTGCAACTCCACATCCTTTCCCACTTAACACACACTTGGGGACCTTAGCTGATGGTCTGGGCTGTTTCCCTTTTGACAATGGATCTTAGCACTCACTGTCTGACTCCCGGAAGTAAGTCTATGGCATTCGGAGTTTGACTGAGCTTGGTAACCCTTGCGGGCCCCGCACCCAATCAGTGCTCTACCTCCACGACTCTGTTTTCCGAGGCTAGCCCTAAAGCTATTTCGGGGAGAACCAGCTATCTCCGAGTTCGATTGGAATTTCTCCGCTACCCCCACCTCATCCCCGCACTTTTCAACGTGCGTGGGTTCGGGCCTCCAGTGCGTGTTACCGCACCTTCACCCTGGACAGGGGTAGATCACCCGGTTTCGGGTCTACGTCCACGTACTACATCGCCCTATTCAGACTCGCTTTCGCTGCGGCTCCGGCTCTTCACCTTAACCTTGCACGGGAACGTAACTCGCCGGTTCATTCTACAAAAGGCACGCCATCACCCCTAAAACGGGCTCTGACTTTTTGTAAGCACACGGTTTCAGGTTCTATTTCACTCCCCTTCCGGGGTGCTTTTCACCTTTCCCTCACGGTACTGCTTCACTATCGGTCGCTAGGAAGTATTTAGCCTTGGCAGATGGTCCTGCCGGATTCATACGGGGTTTCACGTGCCCCGCACTACTCGGGATACATCTCGGAGAGAGCAGACTTTCAACTACAGGGCTTTTACCTTCTTTGGCGGGCCTTTCCAGACCTCTTCGTTTAACCGGCTCCTTTGTAACTCCATGTGAGATGTCCCACAACCCCAGAGAGCAAGCTCTCTGGTTTGGGCTTCTCCGCGTTCGCTCGCCGCTACTGACGGAATCACTATTGTTTTCTCTTCCTCAGGGTACTTAGATGTTTCAGTTCCCCTGGTATGCCTCTACATAACCTATGTATTCAGTTATGAGTAACTGGAAATTACCCCAGCTGGGTTTCCCCATTCGGACACCCCCGGATCAAAGCTTGCTTACAGCTCCCCGAGGCAGTTTCGTTGTTCGCCACGTCCTTCATCGGCTCCTAGCGCCTAGGCATCCTCCGTGTGCTCTTAGTAGCTTAACCAGTTGCTCCGGTTTCGATGGCGCGCTCCGCTTGTTTTGGACTACGTCCAAAGCCAAAAGTCGCTTCCCATTCGATACCATCGCAATAGCAGTCTACCTTATAAACACTTCACTTGTTTACACAAGATCAGCTTAAAGGAATGTTCTAAATCGCAATTTCGTTTCGATATCTAGTTTTCAAAGAACAAGCTCCATGCAAAAGCAAGCTGTTTTGAGAGTTTGAGCTCTCAAAACTGAGCAACGAGTGAGTAAGTTGTGCAGCTAAGCTGCGTATTTGAATGTTTCCACGCGGGAAACGATTCTCCATAGAAAGGAGGTGATCCAGCCGCACCTTCCGATACGGCTACCTTGTTACGACTTCACCCCAATCATCTATCCCACCTTCGGCGGCTGGCTCCTTGCGGTTACCCCACCGACTTCGGGTGTTATAAACTCTCGTGGTGTGACGGGCGGTGTGTACAAGACCCGGGAACGTATTCACCGCGGCATGCTGATCCGCGATTACTAGCAATTCCGACTTCATGCAGGCGAGTTGCAGCCTGCAATCCGAACTGAGACCGGCTTTTTAGGATTCGTTCCACCTCGCGGCTTCACAGCCCGTTGTACCGGCCATTGTAGTACGTGTGTAGCCCAGGTCATAAGGGGCATGATGATTTGACGTCATCCCCACCTTCCTCCGGTTTGTCACCGGCAGTCACCTTAGAGTGCCCACCCGAAGTGCTGGCAACTAAGATCAAGGGTTGCGCTCGTTGCGGGACTTAACCCAACATCTCACGACACGAGCTGACGACAACCATGCACCACCTGTCTCCTCTGTCCCGAAGGAAAGGTACATCTCTGTACCGGTCAGAGGGATGTCAAGACCTGGTAAGGTTCTTCGCGTTGCTTCGAATTAAACCACATACTCCACTGCTTGTGCGGGTCCCCGTCAATTCCTTTGAGTTTCAGTCTTGCGACCGTACTCCCCAGGCGGAGTGCTTAATGTGTTAACTTCGGCACCAAGGGTATCGAAACCCCTAACACCTAGCACTCATCGTTTACGGCGTGGACTACCAGGGTATCTAATCCTGTTTGCTCCCCACGCTTTCGCGCCTCAGCGTCAGTTACAGCCCAGAGAGTCGCCTTCGCCACTGGTGTTCCTCCACATATCTACGCATTTCACCGCTACACGTGGAATTCCACTCTCCTCTTCTGCACTCAAGTCACCCAGTTTCCAGTGCGATCCGGGGTTGAGCCCCGGGATTAAACACCAGACTTAAATGACCGCCTGCGCGCGCTTTACGCCCAATAATTCCGGACAACGCTTGCCCCCTACGTATTACCGCGGCTGCTGGCACGTAGTTAGCCGGGGCTTTCTTCTCAGGTACCGTCACCTTGAGAGCAGTTACTCTCCCAAGCGTTCTTCCCTGGCAACAGAGCTTTACGATCCGAAAACCTTCATCACTCACGCGGCATTGCTCCGTCAGGCTTTCGCCCATTGCGGAAGATTCCCTACTGCTGCCTCCCGTAGGAGTCTGGGCCGTGTCTCAGTCCCAGTGTGGCCGATCACCCTCTCAGGTCGGCTACGCATCGTCGCCTTGGTGAGCCGTTACCCCACCAACTAGCTAATGCGCCGCAGGCCCATCCCCAAGTGACAGATTGCTCCGTCTTTCCAGTTCTCTTCAGGCGAAGAAAACAATTATTCGGTATTAGCTACCGTTTCCGGTAGTTGTCCCAAGCTTGAGGGCAGGTTGCCTACGTGTTACTCACCCGTCCGCCGCTAACCATCTGAGAAGCAAGCTTCTCATCAAGTCCGCTCGACTTGCATGTATTAGGCATGCCGCCAGCGTTCGTCCTGAGCCAGGATCAAACTCTCCAATAAAGTATTGAAAAGAGCGATAAGCTCATTTTGAAACTGACGAGATTAAAAATCTCATTTATTTTGCTTTGAAATCATACAGCCCGAAGGCTTGTACCGATTTCTCAGCGTCGATCTTGCAAGCAAGATCGTTACTCACTCGTTGTTCAGTTTTCAAAGATCAAACTTATTTCATTGCCGTGTGTTGTTCACGTCAGCAACTTTTATATCTTATCACATCCGAACCAACTTTGCAAGCTCTTTTTTTAAAGTTTCTTTCGAAACTTAATTGTTTTGCTTGCCTCACCGTGTTTCTCGTGTATTCTTGGCCGGAATTAGAATATACCATGTACAGATTTCGAATGCAAGCTTTATTTTCAACTTATCTGTGAGCGGTTCTCTTCCTCCCCCTACTCCTATTATACTCTACACGATACTTCATCTGGCCACCAACTATCTTCCTAATCTCTGAGAATAGCAACTCTCTCACATTACACTATTTTCTATTATATATAGTAGAATGTCTTTCAATCGGGTTATATCCAGCTGCTATGTAATCCTCATAGTGCTGTTTTCCAAGTTTGCTATATAAGTATACACATCATCAGGGTCTGATGATCTCACCATCCGAGCCGCTTACATCAAAGAAACCAACGTTATGCTTCATAGCCAACTCACGCATCATATTATAGCCTTCCTCCGCAACAGACCACGCGAATGCAGCATAAATCACTTCTTTTCCTAGCGAGTATTCTGTTAATCGATTATCTGTTCCGGCTTCTTCCATCGCTTCAAACACATCGTCGTCTACATTCATGGAAGGAAATATAAGAATGAGTTCTTCGTAAAAACGTTGAAGCTGCTCTGAGCTCACCTTAATGTCTGAATAGGAATGGTCCTCTGACCATTTTGTCTGCTCACCATACCATCTCATAAACGACGTTTTATCAACTGGAGCTTTGGCTGGATCAAAAACTATCAAATCATAACTCATGTATGTTCCCCCTTTATATATAGAAGAAAGTCAATTTCGATCTCCCATAGATCAAGAATATCCCCTACGTAGAACATTTCAAAGAGTCTCCTGTCCCTTCTTTTAGAGCTAACGCTACATATATAAGAAACAAAAAAAAGCGAAAGCCCCGTTAAAGTACAAGGCTTCCGCTTCTTTCATTTGTATAAATAAGAAATACATTATAAGTCTCTGACCCAATTCATTCAGTCAAACTTTTATTCTCCACCGATAAATACATACCGGCATATAACAATGATAGCCAATATCCACATAAGCCAGTGGATCTTCACTTTGCGCTCCGTAACCAGGTTGCTGAATACGGCCAGGATTACATAGGATACAATCCCTGCGGAAATCCCGTTTGCAATTCCTCCAGTGAAAGGCATCAATACGATTGTAAGGAATGCCGGGAAAGCTTGCAGGAAGTCATCCCACTCAATGCTGCGAACCTGATTCATCATCAAGACACCCACGATGATCAATGCCGGAGCTGTTGCAGCGGACGGAACAACCAATGCCAGTGGAGCAATAAACAAAGCCAGGATGAACAGGATACCTGTGGTTACAGAGGTCAGACCTGTACGTCCACCAGCTTCGACGCCAGAGGCACTTTCAACGAATGCGGTAATTGTACTTGTACCCAGTGCAGCCCCTGCACTTACACCCACTGCATCGACGAGCATTGCTTTACCAATTGTTTTCTCGCCTTTTTTCTTATCCTTCATAATCCCCATTCGTGTTGCTGTACCCACCATTGTTCCGAATGTGTCAAACAGCTCTACAAAGGTGAAGATGAAGATGATTTCAAACAATCCAAGGCTAATTGCACCCTTCAAATCCAATTGTCCAACTGCCAGATCACTGAAGTTAGGCAACCAGCTTGCACCGGACAAACCGCTGAGATTCGTAACGCCCATAGGGATACCAATCAACGTTGTAGCAATGATACCAATTAGCAATGCACCTTTGACGCGCATAACCATCAGTACAGCAATAATGAGCAGTCCAATCAGTGCGAGCAATGCATCATGATGTGTGATGAAGTTGCCCAAAGACAGATTAAAACTGCTGCCCGGAATCGGTTGGCTCAGATCCGCATCAGGTGCAACATTGACTGTTACAGCGACCAGATTAGCCAGTTTGAAACCTACAATGGTTATAAAGAGACCAATACCAACTGTGATTGCCATTTTTAATGAGTCTGGAACTGCAACGAGCAGCATTTGACGAATTTTGGTCACTGTCAAAATAATAAACACGATACCAGAGATAAATACCGCTCCGAGAGCTGCCTGCCAGGAAATCGCACCGTTGGAACTCAGAACCACGGTCATGAAGTAAGCATTCAAACCCATACCTGGTGCAAGGGCGATCGGAATGTTAACGAACAATCCCATAATGATGGTCATCAAACCAGCACCTACGGCTGTTGCAAAAAATACTGCATTGTCCGACATACCAGCTCCGGCCGATCCCAAGAACAACGTGTTTACGAAAAGAATGTACGCCATTGTCATAAAGGTAGTAAGACCCGCAACAATCTCCGTTCTAACGTTCGTTCCGTTTTCTTTTAATTTAAAGAAACGATCCATAATTCACCAATTCCCCCTTAGAGATGTTGAAGCCTTTTGAAAAACGACAAATACCCCTGAAGATGAATACATCACCCAGGGTTTTAGCTGATGAGGAGTGGCACGGTGCCAATTACGGAGAACAAAAAAAATTCTAATGTGCGTGATGTCCTGCCCGACGCAATCATGTAGAATTCATGTGCTCAGCCTTCTCCTCTTCGTAGCCAGATCATTAGGGTGATCTCGTAGAAACTCCCAGGCCAATCCCCGGGATTATACGAAGTAATATGCGCTATTTGTGTGTTTCCAATCACTATTTTAGGAGGGTTACCTCTAGTTTGTCAATGAGAAAAACGAATGTTATTATCACTCATCATATAAATCGTTCGTATTATTTAGTAAAATGAACCAGTTCAGCGGTTTACAACCCAAATTAAACTGAGGTTTCCGGTGAGCTTTTCGAGTATATGTCGATCCTGGCAAAGGGTGTTTCCCTCTTCTGCAAAAAATAAAAAAAGCTACCGCAATCAAAGGTGGATCGCACACTTTGATTGCGGTAGCTTCATGGGTTACCGAGAAGATGGTTATGTGATGAGGCCATGTATTTGGATATTCAAAAAGATTAGGTATAGAGAGCAGGCTACCACGGTTAATAGATCATTTTTTACATGATAGGTCCTATGCGGTATATTCTAAATCTCTGTCTGAAGCACGTCCTGTGCCTGCTGTTGTTCCTGACGTGTATTACTAGTCGATCCCTCAGACAATTCCTGATTCTGGGCTTGATCGGAAGACGAATCTGCTGCCTCTAAATTCACAAATGAAGATTCCCCCGCACCAAGAGCCAAGTCCTGCATGCCCGAGCCGCATCCTGCCAGCATCACCATCAGAAACGCACTTCCAATGCCCATCTTCCATTTGCTCATATTGTCGGTTTTACGCATACATTCAATTCTCCTTTCAATTGCCATATAGCCATATTCTGTACTCAGTGTACAAGCCGGACATGAAAACAATATGAAACGAAGTTAAAAAAGGAATTAAATATTCAGCGATTTATCGTTATACCACCATCCGCTCTCATCCCACATGCCTGCTGCCATTATCGCCTGCTTCACTACTTTTTGCTGTTTGGCACTTTTCAAATGAACGATCATTCTTTCCAAGGATGTATGATGAATCAAGGATTCGATATCTTCGGCATTCATATGCTTCATTTGCAGAAGAGCGAGCTCTTTCAGACTTTTGGAAGTCTTTGCCCATTCGACATTCTTCACATTCACATTGTTCAGGAAAACACGCTGTAGTTCAGTCAGATTCTCAAGAGACGGTAGACTAGATATATGTGGCTGGTCCTCTATCCCTAACAAGCGCAACCCCTTTAGTTCAGACAATACGGTAAGATCGGATAAACCTTTCACTCTTAGAAGCTTCAACATTTG
This sequence comes from Paenibacillus sp. FSL W7-1088, assembly GCF_037969855.1. Taxonomy (NCBI): domain Bacteria; kingdom Bacillati; phylum Bacillota; class Bacilli; order Caryophanales; family Paenibacillaceae; genus Paenibacillus; species Paenibacillus sp. FSL W7-1088. The sequence goes on along the minus strand of NZ_CP150216.1, from coordinate 826,198 downwards.
CAAGGATTCCATTCCAGCAAGGCTATGCAGATTCTCTGCTCCACCAAAGCTGAGATGAAGTTCGCGCAAATCCGTTACATCCTTTACGTATCCCAATTCCTTTAGTGGCATTCCCGAAATATAGAGGGACCGGAGTGAAGACAATGTGCCGATCGTTTCGATGTTCGTTGTATGACCATTCACACTCAGTGTTTTAAGCTCAGCAAAGCGGTTATGTACAGACAAATTGGTTTTCTTTGTTTTGGTTTTGCCGATGCGAAGCTGCTGTAAAGTGGCAGGTAGAAGCTCTAATACATCAAGAGATTCCGCTTCAAATACGTCAAATGCAAACTCTTTTAACCTTAGCAATTCACTTATGCCCTCAATCCCATGAACGCGTCTGTTACAATCAATCACAAGCTTTTCTACATGGTTCATATATTTTAGAACAGACAAGTCGCCAGATTGCGAATGAAAACCATATATACGAAAAGTAACATCGGGTCTGTTTGCAAACAGCTCCTCATTCAATATCTGCATCAAGTCCACACCCGGGATATTGTACTGGCTGTATTGGACAATCTTTAGATCAGAATTAGCCATAAGTGCAGCAACCTCTTCCCGAGTCCACCCGGGGTTGAGTTCGATTCTTTCCTTCATCCGCTATAGTTCCTCCTTACAGAGTGTTCTTCTTCGTCGTATCCATTGCAGATTTTATCCAATACATCCCAAGGGATACCGTGCCCAGTCAGCTGTCATACCATCGATGGACGTTTTAAATTTTTCATAAAAAATGCATTTTAAGTTTCATAGCTCATCAACACGGTCAGTCTTGTTTAAGTTTCCATCCTTGTCAGATTAATTTTCTCCACGAAACGTGTATACTAATATTAGGATAGGAGGAGAAATATGAGAATTAACAATAATCTGCCAGCATTAAACGCCAAAAATAGAATTAATAATAATAGTAACGCCAAAAAAACTTCTTTTGAAAGACTTTCGTCCGGTCTACGCATTAGTCGCGCTGCTGATGACGCTGCCGGTCTAGCTATTAGCGAAAGTATGCGTGCTCAGATTAGGGCTTTAGAGCAAGGAGCAAGAAATATCCAAGATGGAATTTCATTAATTCAAACTGCGGAAGGTGCTCTCAATAGCATAACAAGCGGACTTCAAAGAATCAGAGAACTACTTGTTCAAAGGGAAAATGATACATACACCTATAGTGATAAAGAAACAATTAATCAAGAAATTACACACAACCTCCGAAATATAGAGGATATAACAAACAACACACAATTCAATGGAATCTACCTTTTGAACGGGTCACTTACTAATGCTGCTGTCCATACAGGTACTGACACAATTCCGCTAAGCATTAATGACATGCATCTGGACCTATATTATAGGGAGAATTTTAACGATCAAAATAGGTTTTCACAATGGCATCCTGCGCAAGGTGCCTGGACAGTCCAGAACGGATTATTGACACAGTCCACTGAAGGCGTTGGTGACAAAACGATTCTCTCGGAAGTAATTCAAGGTAACGATATGACCATCACGGTCAATGGAAAATTCATGACGACACATCCAGATGGAAATATTGGCATAATTATTAAAGGAGACGACTTTAACAACCAAGTTTTTGGTTGGTATAGCCAGTACGGTGGATTATATATTGGAGAACGCGTAAATGGATCATATCGATTAATTACCTCCATAGTAGTGGATCCTGCCCAATTGGATCAGAACTATGAACTTACCGGAACTGTTGTAGGCAATTATTATACATTTTCTGTTACGGGTGTAGGAAAGATCGAAGGCTATTCCGCCAATACATCCATGCTTGAAGGCTACACCGGATTGTTCACCGCATTTTCGGAAGCAAGTTTTGATGATTATGAAGTCATTCCTCATATCACAGTAACAGATATCAAAACGGCTTTAGATAAAGTCACAGGGGAGCGTGCAAAATTAGGCGCCTATCAAAATCGACTAGAGTACGCCTATAACAACACATCCAACTATTCTGAGAACCTTACAGCATCCGAGTCACGAATCAGGGACACTGACATATCCAAAGAAATGATAAAGATATCTACACTGAGTATTCTAACCGATGCCTCTCAAGCCATACTTGCTCAAGCAAACAGTCACCCCCAACGAATACTGGAGTTACTTCGGAACTAGGGTTGATTAATTCATATAACCAATATAAAAAGCTCATTCTTGATAACAATTTATCAAGAATGAGCTTTTTATTTAAAAATCCAAGGGTTCCAACCATATCAGGGCTTCTAAGCAATGAAGTCCACTAATATTTCACACCTATTCCCACTCAATCGTTGCTGGTGGTTTGGAAGTTACGTCATACACGATACGGTTTACGTTATCCACTTCGTTAACGATCCGCACGGAGATCTTCTCCAATACGTCCCAAGGGATACGTGCCCAGTCAGCTGTCATGCCGTCGATGGATGTTACAGCACGAATACCTACAGTGTAGGAATACGTACGCGCGTCACCCATAACCCCAACACTCTTCATGTTAGGCAGGGCTGTGAAGTATTGCCAAATCTCGCGATCAAGGCCAGCTTTAATAATCTCTTCACGCAGGATGTAGTCGGAATCACGAACGATTTTGAGCTTCTCTTCCGTTACTTCACCAAGGACACGGATCGCAAGACCTGGACCCGGGAAAGGCTGACGGTGTACAATTTCGTCCGGCAGGCCGCACTCTGTACCCACTTTGCGCACCTCATCCTTGAACAGAGTGTTCAGTGGTTCGATCAGTTTGAAGTTCATGTCCTCAGGCAGACCGCCTACGTTGTGGTGGGATTTGATCGTCTGTGCAGTCGCTGTACCACTTTCCACGATATCCGTGTACAGTGTACCTTGCGCCAGGAATGCAAAATCATCAAACTGCTTGGACTCTTCATCAAATACGTAAATAAACTCGTTACCGATGATTTTACGTTTTTGTTCCGGATCATCCACACCAGCCAGCTTGGACATGAAACGCTCCTGCGCATCAATTTTAACCACTTTCATATCGAATTTGCCGACGAACGTCTCCATTACGCTTTCCGCTTCGCCTTTGCGCAGTAGACCGTGGTCGATAAACATACAAGTCAGTTGATCACCAATTGCTTTGTGCAGCAACGCAGCAACAACGGAAGAATCCACGCCGCCACTGAGTGCGCACAGCACTTTGCCGTCGCCGACTTTTTCACGAATATCCTTGATCGTGTCATCGATGAATGTCTCCATCGTCCAGTTGCCTTCGCAGCCACAGATTTCGAACAGGAAGTTTTTGATCATTTCATTACCGCGAACAGAGTGGCGTACTTCTGGATGGAACTGAACAGCATACAATTTGCGCTCGTCGTCGCTCATCGCTGCGATTGGCGCACTTTCCGTGCCTGCATCCAGTTTGAAGCCCGGAGGAAGAGTAACCACGTGGTCACCATGACTCATCCATACGGTATGTTCGCCTTCAATGCCTTTTGCAAGTGTAGCGCCTGCTGCAAACTCAAGGTCTGCTTTTCCGTACTCACGCTTCTCAGAACGCTCCACTTTACCATCAAGCTGCTGCGCCATGAGCTGCATACCGTAACAAATTCCGAAGATTGGCAATCCCAGATCATAAACGGCCGGATCTACATGTGGTGCATTTTCTGCGTAAACGCTAGATGGTCCACCCGAGAACACGATTCCCTTCGGTGATAATTCTGCGATTTTCTCCGCCGGTGTGTTATACGGCAAAAGCTCACTGTATACGCCCAGATCCCGAATTCTTCTGGCGATTAACTGGTTGTATTGGCCCCCAAAGTCAAGGACAACCACGATTTCATTTTGCTTATTCATTACCGAGCCTCCCTCAATTAATGAAACTAATTATACGCAACGACAAAACATACCGTCAAGGAAAGGCGAAACTCCTTTTTTCGACATCTCAAAACTTGGCATATTCAACGCCTGAGATTACAGTAATTGGTCGAATGTTCCTGCCTTCATTCTATACATTTGCCGATCGGAAATATAAGAAAAGGGTTGATGTTCTATTTTATCAATAAAAGATATCTTCCGCATGAAGCTCACGGTGTATGATCGCGGAAAGACGCCTCGTTCGCTTTATGGGGCGAGAAAGGCGTCTATGTTATTGCTGCGCTGTACTTCGTGTTACAGCGCCTGCAGGCGCCGGGCCAGTTGAAGTGCCCGGCGCAGGAAGTCCAGACTGTCCGCGCGAAGCGGACGGTCCGGCCCGTACAGCAGCCGTTCCCAGTCGGCTGCGAACCGCGCGATGTCCGCGCCGTCCGCGCCTGCGGCCACGGCGGGTGACGCTGCATATTCACGCAGCGTCATTCCCGGCGGCCGCGGGCCGTAGCGGCGCGCGAGCGCGGCCCAGACCGGAGCGGCGGCACTGAGCAGCCGCTCGCGGTCCGGAAAGCTGCTGCGCGGCCACGCCAGCAGCAGCCTTAGCCGCAGCGCGGGGCGAAGCCGCCGCAGGCGGATGGCCCCAGCGGCGCATAGCAGCGCCGCTGCCGCAAGGGCTGCCGCGAGCCATGGGTGCGCGGCAATGGCCCGAGCGCGGGCGAGCAGCCATGCGCCCGCGTGAGCCACCCCGCCGCCCGTCTGCGGCGGGGTTACGGCAACGGGCTGCTGCCCGCTGAGCGCAGCGGCGTCTTGGCCTTCACCCTGCGTCATGGTGAAGCCTGGCGTAGCCTCGAACGGCATCCAGCCCGCGCCGGGGAAATACACTTCGACCCAGGAGTGTGCATCTCCCTGGGTCACAATGTATTGCCCGGAGACATCCGCATCGGCTTCCCCGGGCCCGAACCCCTTAACCCAGCGAGCCGGAATGCCCTCTGCACGCAGCAGCACAATCATAGCTGTCGAGAAATGATTGCAATATCCCTGCCGTGTAACGAATAGAAAATCGTCCACAAAATCCGTTCCGCGTGGGGGCATACGTGTATCCAGCGTATATTCGGCGTGGTCAGCAAGGTAAGTTTTTACTGCCTGCACGGCATCATAACGGGTCTCACTCCCCTGCATGATTTCCTTGGCAAGAGCTTGTACGCGTCCGGGAAGCATAGTTGGTAGCTGCAGATACGTTCTGCGAATTGCCGCCGGATCCTTCATGTTGGACTTCTTCCCCAGAAGGCGTAGCTGTTCAGGTGTTGCCACGGGAATCATGATATCTGCCGTATAACTTTTGACGGTTTGATTGTCATAAGTAGCCGCGAGCCATAATGTGGCGGAGTCTTCATTTGAGAGCAGTAAACGTTTATTCTTCTGATCATCACTATTCTTATCCTGGAACGAAAGATTGAGTGGCATTCCACCTGTGAAGAGGGGATTGGGCCCTCTCCACTCTCGCTTCATCGTCACCGTTTGACGAATACGTTGCCAATAGGCAGGGTACTCCCAACCATCGGCACGCACCAATCCGGATGGACTTGCCGTCTCAAAGCTCTGTACAGGATCACTCCAGGTACTTCCGTTATAATATGAACGGGTCTCGCCCCGCCAATACGTAACTTCCGGACTTTTCGCCGTAAAAAAGATCGTGTCTCCCTGCACCAAAGGTGCGCCCATTGGTGCATCCGCTGTACTATATCCTGTGACGGCGGTTGCGGCAGGAATACTTCCGTGCTGTGTATAGCCTGCCCAGCGGGCCAGCCGCTCACCCATCTGCTCAAGGGATACACGTTCCGGTGGAGGAATGGAAGCAAGCTGCCCAGGGATCGCTGAGAAAAGCACCATACCTGCCGACACCGCAAGCGTTACCGCAAACCAACGGCCGTAAGGACTCTGCTTAAAGATCGGTGTGGTGACCCCGCCATTAAGGCGAAGCAACTGTAGCATGGCCTGAATGAGCAGAATCCACAACACAGAACGTATCACCGAAGCATATACATCGAGCCCGGCAAAAGATTCAAGCAGCAGCAAATAGACCAATGTTGCACTGCCAAACAGCATCACACTTCGTCGCAGCAGTACAAGGGACTGCACGGAAGCCATCAGCATGCTCCAACCGCACATCATGAGCAGACCTCTTGTCTCCACACTAATCGAGTGAAACCGCCATGTACTCATGAAACTGCCCATATCCGTAGAAATCGTGGCCGGATAGGCAGCCGCCCAACCGACAGGGTCATTACTTCCATACATGAAGCATAATGCGGCTAGAGCAATGAAGAGCCTCATCAGTATTCCCGTGATCCAGCCGGTACGAAGCAAACCCGCAAGCAGCAAGGCCCCCGTTAATCCTGCCATCACGGACAAGAATCGTTCACTGCCCTGCTGACCCGTTGACGTAACCGGATATATCCACTCCAGGGACAAGATAAGCAAAATGACAGAAAGACCGATTCTGTAAAGGATAGGTTCAGAACTGTGGCCATGACTCTTCAAATCTACTCCAGATGTTCTGGTTTCCGCTTTATATATGGTGTGCAAAGAATCTAATCCGAAACTGGCGGTGTGCCCCCTGTCAGCCACAGTGGAATTCGCTTGAGCGTTTCCATTATGCTCCCACATCCGTTACCTCCACCTTTCTCATTGGAGGTAAAGCGCTGTCCGTAAGCCAATGGATCTGTACTCCACTTTGACGAAGCTGTTCCAGCGTTTCATTGCCCATGTCACGAATGGTTTGATCTGTTAACTGAACCTCTACCTTGAATCCCAAACGGATTGCACATATTACCCACTCCACCAATGCGTCATCCATTTTGCCAGTGAGAATCACAATTCGTGACCCCAGTGCCATTCTATCCAACATCTCTGTGCGAAGCGACGGAGATGCAGCTTGAGCCGTAGCAATTCGTGCCTGCGCCAGCTTATCCAACGCATGGTTTTCAGACGAGTGCAGGAGTTCCTGTTTCCATTTCTCCTGATGAGCAAATCCCGACCCACCGCCTTCCGTCCACAGATGATAAGGAATGTTATCCCGTTCAGCAGTATGAATCCAGCGAGCAGCTGCACGTACCGCACGTTCAAAAGCAGGCGTATCCCTCTTCTCTGACTGCCGCACTTCATAACCAGATGCACCTTCATAGACCAGTATACCCAGTGAGACAGAATCGGAGGTTTCAGGCAAAAAAGTCTGAAGCTTACCCGTTTTGGCTGTACTTTTCCAATGAACACGTCCCAGCGGGTCTCCTTGCTGATATTCCCGGAACTCAGGGCTGCGATTTCCCTGACTGCTTCTCCGCTCAGACAGCGTATCTTCACCCATTGCCGAGTATTCTCCGTGATCATTCCCGCCCCAGTCCGCTGCCTGAGGAACAACAATGAGCGGGGTATGATTCACCGTTTCTGCGGAGACCGTATTCCACCCGAAAACATCACCCCAGTGCAATCTGCCTGACTCCCATCTGTATACGCCTCTGCGCAAACCCGATAATTCATATTGATACGTAAATTGGCGACGGGTTCCCGGAAATAGTAATTTACGATGTACGCCAGCAGGCGTATTCTCACACAAAATCATCCATAACAGTGGTATCGAACAGTCGAATTTCAGCTCCACTGCCACGAGCGTTCTTTCACCTGCCACAACCCGATTCGCATACATTTGCCGGCGAATGTGAATATTGCGCGGACCGAACACATGGATAATCAGCGCACTTGCGAGCATCAAGGCCGCCATAATGGACAGAAATAGCGCGGCTTTGCCGCCATGCCATACATACAACGAGGCAAAAGCCACAACCAGGACAGCACCCAACATCCGTTGACCGAGCACAGTCATTGACGCCGTCCCCTTCCCTGTGCCGCCATCTGTACAGGTACAGGGACCGATGACAGAGCTTCTTGAATCACCTGCGCCTGTGCCCAGATTTCCGCTCTGTTCTGGGCTTTTAATTGAACGCGATGGGAAAGGACAGGTACAGCCATCTCTTTCACATCATCGGGAATGACATAACTGCGTCCTTGGAGGTAAGCAAATGATTGTGCAGCAGCCATCCAGGCCAATGTCCCACGCGGACTGATTCCCAGTCTTACCGCCGGGTGACTTCTGGAGGCAACGGCAACAGCAACCAGATACTGTTTGACGACAGGGTCCACATGTACATGTTTTACTTCACGCTGCATGGCTACCACTTCTTCAGCCAGCATGACTGGACGAAGTTCATCAAGCAGTTCTCTGCTTTGCATCCGGGTTAACAGTTCGACTTCCTGCTCCGGATCAGGGTACCCCAGTCCGATCTTCATGATAAAACGATCCAGCTGCGCTTCAGGCAGACGATAGGTGCCCTCAAACTGCAACGGATTCTGCGTCGCCAGCAAAAAGAATGGGCGCGGCAAAGCATAGGTTGTGCCATCCACCGTAATGCGTCGTTCCTCCATCGCTTCCAGAAGTGCCGACTGGGTACGGGGGGAAGCGCGATTGATTTCATCAGCCAGAACAATATTGGACATGACCGGTCCTGGCCGAAACGTGAATTCTCCCGTATGCGGATGATACATCGATGTGCCCGTCACATCTGCCGGCATCACGTCCGACGTGAACTGAATTCGTCCCATGGAGCAATCCAGCGCAGAAGCGACGGCGCGAACCAGCATCGTTTTGCCAGTACCCGGAACATCTTCCAGAAGTACATGACCTCCACTAAGCATGGCAGTTAACACATAACGAATCTCTTGTTTTTTGCCAATGATTACACTCTCAACTCGCTTCATAACTCTATTCAGCAATTCTACGGCATGTTCATGTTCCATTCGGATATAAGACATTTCTCCTGATCTCCTTCCATCCATCGGCATTCCTGAACCATACTAATCTATGATTCAGTGTTGCCCGGAAGTAGAGAGAATAGTCCTGCACGAACGACTTTATTCAGATCAATTTATCCAAATACATGCTGTTCGCTGCTGCCAGAGGAACGCTGGCTTTAACCATCCATTCTTTTTCATTCGCCTTTAGGGAATCTATGGTTACTCCCATATGCTCCATCAATTCCCGCAGCGGAACCCAGATCGTTCCTCCCTGGCTCTGCACGATCCCCTCCGTCGTCCTGTCATTCATCTGGTCTGCACGCTTCGTTGTCAGTTCTCCGCGGATGCTGTCTGCATGGATGGTTCGGTCTTTCCATATGGCTGTAGCTGTTCGGGTCTCTGCATTCCAGCGAGCGCTGCCACCGAACTTTTTCATAAAGGTCCGCAAAGGCACCATGATCCGCTGATCTTCCACGCGAAACTCTCCTTGCTTCAACGTCGCTGCTGCCAAGCCAATTTCCACCTTCAGTTCCTTGCCAGCCAACCACAGGTTGCTGTTCTCCTGTACATTTTCGGCGATCCATTCCTTACCCGGGGCTTCGCGAGACTTGTATTTACCATTGGAATTGATACGGAATTGAACAGGCTCATCCGAGGCCTTCATCGTGTCAAAACGAAAACCCTGATCACGGTAATACTTGATAATGCCAGGTAGTGCTTTTACCGTCTCGGCATGAGCGCCTCCATCATGCATCAGTACAATGACCGAACTTGCCCCGGCAGGCACCTTGGTTGCATTGTGTAAGATTTCTTTAGCCGGAACACCCTTCCGTTTGGAATCACCACTATCTACGTTCCAGTCCATAACGGTGTACCCGCCCAATTTCAGCAGATCAAAATAACTTTGGTCAAAATGTCCGTAGGTACCGCCCGGTGCCCGGACCATATTTGGCCGAAATCCGGTAATTCGCTCCACTACCGCCTCTGTCTGTTTGATCTGCTTCCAGAACACTTTGAAATCACTGTATAGCTGTTCATAATTATGATTAAACGTATGATTGCCCAAAGCATGTCCATCTTCTACAACCGCACGGATCATCTCAGGATAACGTTCTGCCTGCTCACCAAGCACAAAAAATGTGGCTAAAACCTGCTCCTTGCGCAAAATATCCAATACTTCACGGGTATGCTTACCCGGTCCGTCGTCAAAACTCAAATAGACTACCTTGTCTTGAGTATTCTCTTCTTTGAAGGCGGGTGCATCAGAGCCCGATACAGAGGAAGCGTAAGTTGTTGTGCCTGCAGATGCAGCGAATACACACAGCAGTACCACAATGCGAAGGATTAGCACAGACCATTTTCCAGATAATAATGTATGTATTGGCGTTACCATGTACGAATCAACCTCCAACGTCTCTAGTGAATTTGCTGATAGATTTCAGCAGATTTGTTAGAATTATATGGAGGATGCGCTGAAAAAAGACGCGATTTTGTTTTATAATTTTTCACAATTTGGGATGGCTCGTGATTGATTCTTCGCTTCGGATTAGGTAGCATAATGGACAGGTAGGATCGTGAACAAAACGCCTTGGAGAGTACGTATCTCCTCCCACCCTGTCTGCAGGAGAGTGAAGTCTATTGGAATTGCTTGAAAAGGTCCAGCATCTGTTTGGATCCTACGGATACAGCGTTTTATTTTTTGGCTTATTGCTGGAATTCATCGCCCTTCCCTTCCCGGGAGAAACAACTATGGCCTATGCAGGGTTTCTGTCCTACAAGGGACATCTGGACTTCGGAATTCTGGCCATCCTTGCTTTTCTGGGAACGACGATTGGCATGACGATCACTTATTTTATTGGGGCCAAAGCAGGTCTGCCGTTCATTACACGATATGGAAAATGGTTTCTGATGAAACAGGACAAGCTGGATAAAACGCAAAAGTGGTTTGCCAAGTACGGCAATGCCCTGATCTTCATCGGTTATTTCATTCCGGGAGTGAGACATTTCACCGGATATTTCGCGGGTATAGCCGCTGTTCCCTTTCGTAAATTCGCTCTCTATGCCTATTCAGGCGCCCTGTTCTGGGTGTTGTTGTTCCTGGGTATTGGCAAAATATTCGGACCCCAATGGAACGCGGTGTTCCATCTTGCCCATCAATATACAGCTTACATCGTGGCGGGAATCGGACTGCTGCTGATTGCAGCCGTACTGTACCGTTATCGAAAAGCGTGGGCAGCCCGATCGTTGCGCAAACCTGCCGCCATTCGGCAAAGACAAAAATAAACAATAATTACTCACATACGATCGATGATATTAGTGGTTGATTTCAGACACATCTAGCGCAGAGGTTTTCCTGCCCTATTAGATGTGGGATCTCCGGGTTAACCTCTCTATTATTAATAAGGAGCTGCATATTGCGGCTCCTTTTTTTCATGTTTTTTTGGTTATACGTCTAATCCTAAAAGCCTCACGCGCCCTTAGCCATCCATAAGTTGTAAGCAAAACAGCAATACCCGCAAAACCCAAACCACCTGCAAAACCAAGATTCCGTGGCTCCACGACTTCCAATAACAAACCTGCACCAAACATGGATAACCCCAGCATGCTGCTACTGCAAGCCGTTACCAAACCATAGATAAGCCCTCGGTATTTCTCTGGAGTCTCACGCATCAGCAGTGTATCCAGACAAGCATTGCCTACTCCCGACATAAGGGCCAGCAGAATATAGATCAGAACTGCGATCACTGGCAGAGTCGCCATACTAAGCAGCATAAGCAATCCACCTTCCACAAGCAGACATATTACTACTCCCGGAAGCAGCCAATGCTGAAAATAACGAGAGCACCAGTTGCTTAATACCAGCCCCGTCCCAAGCGCCGCATAGAACAGACCTACACCCCAATCCCCAAGGGCAAACACTTCAATTGCATATACGCTGATCAACACATTATCAATCCCGTTAATGACTGGTACCCATAACTCAAACAGGATGATGATCTGTAATGCTACAGACGATCGAACCAGCCGCCATATCACCGAAGGAACATGAACTGCACCATTGGCACGAGTAATCACTGAAGGATTTCCAGAAGCTGCAGCGGATGTTTTCTCCACATGTTCAAGTGACATCCCATTTGATTCAGTACTCATTCCGGATGGAAACGAGACTTTACGGATCATAACAGCTGCCACCAGGAAACACAGCGCATTGGTTATAAATGCAGCCTGCGGTCCCAGCACGGATGAGGTGATCCCCCCAAGGAAGGCACCCACGATCAGCACCGTACCGTTCATTACCTGTTCAAGTCCGTTAATTTTGAGCAAATGTTCCGGCTGAACAAGCAGTGGTATGCCTGATTTGCGGACCGGCGCATAGAGAGCCTCAGCACAGGCTAATAAAGTACTCGCTGTATATAGAATCCACAGATCATTTGCACTATTTACGAGTAAATAACTCAGAGCAAATGGCACCCTTATCAGATTGGTAAGCAGCATAATCTTTCGCCGTGAGAAGCGCATCGTTAACATACCTCCTGCCGGGGCAAGCAGCAGAAATGGAAGCACACGCAGACCAAGGGCAAGCCCTACGGCAAGTCCAGATCCTGTTGTGCTGAGAATTAGCGAAAGCATCGCGACCTGACAGAAACGGTCACCTATGCCGTTCACTAAGCCCGCAACAAAGAACTTGCGGTACTCCGATTCTTTTTGTAGTAGAACCAGAATGGAAGATCTATACCACATGACAAATCCTCTTCTCTAATATTAGATATAAATCTAATTAGATATTATTCTAATTTATAAGGATTGACAATGTTCTTTTTTTATTTTGTGCGATTCAATAACACTTTTGTGATAATCCTGATTCATCCAGGTCATACTAATTTGCAAATATAGGGTGTATAAGGGGTGAAGGAATGAGTACAGCATCGCAGAGCAGTCAGGATCAGAAAATATCTCCGAATCTTACGGAAAATATAGATTACTGCAACCAAGTGATGGGGAATAGCAAAGACTTGATGGTTCGTCCACTGCAATGCCTGCACAAATGGCCTTCTGTCATGTTGTACATCGATGGAATGGTGGATGTGCAGATTATTAATCATTCCATCCTTGAATCCTTGTTACAAACCCGTGAACTGCCTGACTTTTCGGAGGATAACGAGCATCTGATTTATCTCCAGAATGACGTGCTGGCAGCCAGCAATGTGATATTAATCAACGAAATGAAAGACATTCTTGATGCCCTTCTGGCGGGCTTTGCCGTAGTGCTCCTAGAAGGTTCCAATCAGGGCCTAAAAATTGCAGCAGCAGGCTGGGAAGACCGCGCCGTCGGTGAACCGATTTCCCAAACGGTTGTTCGCGGTCCCATGGAGGGATTTAATGAAAATTTGCGTACGAATACAGGCTTGATCCGCAAACGAATTCGAGACCCTCATCTCTGGATTGAGGAAAGGGAGATTGGCCGAGTCACGAACACCAGGATAGCCGTTGTATATCTGGAGCATATCGTCGATCAAGAGGTTGTAAAAGAACTGCGGCGCAGACTTGATGAGATTGACATTGACGCTATTCTGGAAAGCGGATATATCGAGGAACTCGTGCAGGACAAAACAGGTACAATCTTCCCTACGGTCTATAACAGTGAGCGACCAGACGCCGTATGTGCTGCACTGCTAGAAGGCAGGGTCGCGATCATTGTGGACGGCACGCCTTTCGTACTGCTTGTCCCAGCCTTGTTTGTACATTTCTTTCAGTCTCCCGAGGATTACTATCAGCGAGCCGATATTAGCTCATTGATTCGAATGATTCGTTATCTGGCCTTCTTTATCGCGCTGCTCGCTCCATCCTTCTATATTGCCATCACTACCTTTCACCAGGAAATGCTGCCTACCAACCTGTTAATCAGTTTGGCAGCACAGCGTGAAGGTGTACCATTCCCGGCATTCATTGAAGCCATCTTAATGGAGCTGACCTATGAAATTTTGCGGGAGGCGGGTATCCGGATTCCGAAGACCGTCGGTCAGGCCGTTTCCATTGTAGGAACCCTTGTTATTGGTCAAGCCGCAGTAGATGCAGGCGTTGTATCGGCTGCCATGGTAATTATCGTATCCATTACAGCGATATCCAGTTATGTTATTCCGGAAAATGGCCTCTCCATTTCTGTACGGATTCTACGTTTTGTCCTGATGATTCTGGCTGCTGCCTTTGGTTTCTATGGCATTCTGATGGTTCTGCTAATTACGGTAACCCATCTATGCAGTTTAAGATCTTTTGGGGTGTCTTACATGTCCCCGTTCGCGCCTTACATCGGTAAAGATCTCAAAGATACCATTTTCCGCGTGCCTTGGACCCGGATGAAAACCCGTCCGATCTCTACCGGAACTCCGAACGAAACTAGACAAGCGAACAAAAAAACGAAGCGATAATCGGTAAGGAGAACGCGTATGAACAAATGGTTCCAATTAATACTATCTTTTGTCGTTCTGCTCCCTCTCCTTACCGGATGCTGGGATCGACAGGAACTCAATGAACTCGGCATTATGCTGGGACTGGGTGTGGACAAGGATGGCGATATGATCAAGGTGAGTGCCCAGGTTGTTGTTCCCAATGAAGTATCCTCCAAGTCCGGGGGAGGTAAAGGAACGCCTGTAACTCAGTATCAGGCTTCTGCGCCTACCTTATTTGAAGCTATTCAAAAGCTAACGGAGTCTAGCCCCCGTCGTATATTCATGGCACATATCCGCATAATGGTCATTGGCGAGGAGTATGCTCGCAAAGTAGGCATTTATGATATCACAGAAGCATTAATGCGTGAGCCTACGGTTCGTCCTGACTATTACGTCATGGTTGCACGAAATACAACGGCGTCCAAAGTGCTTGACGTATTAACGCCACTTGAGAACATCCCTGCGGAAAAGATGTTTAATTCACTGGATGTCTCGACCAAAACGTGGTCACCCACAACAACCGTAACCGGAGATCAATTAATGGAATATATTTTGGCTCCTGGAATACAGCCTGTAATTACCGGTGTAGAGGTTGTTGGTCAATCGGAGAAAAGTGGAAGTCAAGCTAACATCTCAACCATTAAGTCTCCTGCCAGCCTTAATTCTACCGGACTATCCGTGTTCAAAGGAGACAAACTGATAGGGTGGCTAACGGAGGATGAGTCCAAGGGATACAACTACATCAGAAACAATGTGGTATCCACCATCAGCCATCTGCCTTGTCGCAAAGGTGGAAATGTGACCTTCAAAACACTTCGTACAACGACCAAACGGAAAGCAAAAGTCGTGGCAGATCACCCTTTAATCAACATTAAAATCAAAAATGTAACTTCCATAGGTGCCGTGGAATGCGGAATCAAAATTGGTTCAATGAAAGTACTCAAGGAACTCGAACGGGACAGTGAGGAACGGCTTGTGGAATTGATGCAAAAATCCATTAAATCGGTCCAGCGCAAGTTTCACGTTGATATTTTCGGATTCGGGCAAGAGGTTTACCATGCTGATCCAAAGTTCTTTAAAAAAGTGGAGAAGGAATGGGATAGTTATTTGGAAAATCTGGATGTCCATTACGATGTCAATGTACAAATCAAACGTGTAGGCACACTGGATGATTCGTTCAAAGATCAAATTAGGGAGTGAGACAGGGTGTTACTTACACTTAGTGTCATTGTGACCGCAGGGGTCATTGGATGGTTTGATGTGCCGGGTCTAATACGTCGCAAGGAATGGAAAGAAACAGCTGTTTACAGTGCCTTACTGCTCTTAGCTACCATTCTAAGTGTCTTTGCGGCAAACTTGTGGGAAATTCCCAGCCCACTTTATCTCATCATATGGATCTATGAACCTGTAAATCAATTTCTGGCACACTTGACTGGCACTTAGGGAAAAAAGGAGGGGACATTATGCTTGAGCAGGGTCGCATCGGAACAAGACAATTGTCCATCCTCATTTTTATGATGGTGGTGGGGGATATGATGCTCATCTATCCCTCGGTCATCACATCCTATGCCAAACAAGATGCCTGGATATGTGCTCTTATCGGGGTTCCACTGGGAATGGCCCTCATTCTCATGTTTTTAAAGCTGTGCAATCTGTATCCGGAGGAAAATCTGATTCAGATTTCACGAAGCATTCTGGGA
The DNA here is from genome assembly GCF_037969855.1 of Paenibacillus sp. FSL W7-1088. Taxonomy (NCBI): domain Bacteria; kingdom Bacillati; phylum Bacillota; class Bacilli; order Caryophanales; family Paenibacillaceae; genus Paenibacillus; species Paenibacillus sp. FSL W7-1088. The sequence goes on along the minus strand of NZ_CP150216.1, from coordinate 810,348 downwards.
TTTTGGCCAGGCAGTCTTGTATCCGGATTTTATCTTTTCTTTTTTGTAATAGGTGCCTCCACGCACACCCGAGAGGTCGGAGATTTCCTCACCTCCCAAATCTTTCAGTACACCCCCATTCGCGTCATCATTCTGATGTTTGTCATTACAGTTGGCTGGGGATTGTACCATGGATTGGAAACGATGGGGAGAAGCAGTGAACTGCTGATGCCTATTCTGATCGTGTTTATTCTCGTCCTTGCATTCTGTCTGCTCCCTCAGGTTGATCCCAGCAATTTGAAGCCTGCAACAGATACCGGCGTCGTTCCCATCCTGCAGGGTATTCTCATCAGTATCATATATCCGGTAGGTGAGCTGGTCCCCATTATGATGATTGTTCCCTATACGATAAAACAAGCTCACCGAACTCGGGATGTTCTTGTTGCGGCAGGACTTGGCAACTTGTTGCTGGCAATATTGGTTACTATCTCTCTGCTTGTTCTAGGTGCTTTCCTTACCCAGCACAACATCTATGCTTCCTTTATTTTATCTCAGAAGATTAACATCGGTGGTTTCTTTGAGCGTATTGAAGCCATTATGGCTTCTTCCTGGCTCATCTCCACGTATGTTAAAGCAATGGTGTATATGTACGCATTTATTGTGGGATGTGCCGAACTATTTAAGCTCAAGCAGTATCGCGTACTTATTCTGCCAGCAACATTTCTGATATTTGGTCTTGCCAATCTGGTCTCGCCCAATTTGACCTTCATCGTCATTACGGTCGTTCCGTATTGGGTAGATTGGGATACCACATTGAGCATTATATTGCCGGGACTGTTACTGTTGGTGCACATGCTCAAAAAGCGCTGGAAAAACAAACCTTCGGGATAAGGTAATGCCTGGAGTTCTACTATGTCAGGAAGGAGGCTGGAGACCATGCCAAAAGAAAAAGTAACCATTCGGCAATTTGCCCTGCTTACCTTTCTTGTCATGGTTGGGGATATGATTCTGATCTATCCTTCGTTAGTCACAACCTTGGGCAAACAGGACGCATGGATATGCTCTTTCCTCAGCCAGCCCATCGGTCTGTTTATTATATGGATTTTGTACAAGCTGCACCAAACATTCCCTGAACTATCTTTAATCGAAATTTGCAAGAAATTGCTTGGTCCATGGACGGGATCAGTATTGTCTGCTGGTTACCTGTTCTATTTCGCAATAGGCGCTGCCATCTGTATCCGTGAGGTTGGAGACTTCATGACGACCCAGATCTATCTCCAAACCCCCATCCGTGTCATTTTGATTATGCTCATGTGTTCCCTAACCTGGGGCCTAATGAAAGGGTTAAATACCATGGGAGCAACCAGTGAACTATTAACCCCCATTGTTGTTTTTTTTATGGCCTTCCTGTTTATGGGGTTAATGCCCAAATTAGACGCCTCGCATTTGAAACCATTTCTGAGCATAAGTTGGGTGCATTTGATTGAAACCGTTATTCGAGGATCATTCACCTCCTTCGGAGAGCTGCTTGTGCTTACCATGATTCTTCCTTATGTAATGTCAGGGCCACACCTTAAACGAGACCTCTTGCTTGCCACTTTCTGTGGAGGTCTGCTTCTATGTGTACTGCTATTGTTTTCCATTATGGTTGTGGGACCTTTCCTAACCCAGCATAACATTTTCATTTCGTATACCCTGTCCCAAAAAATTAATATCGGCAACTTCTTTGAGCGTATTGAAGCCTTCATGGCTACTGCCTGGTTAATTGCGACCTATTTCAAAAGCCTGCTGTACATGTTCGCTTTTGTTATCGGACTAGCTCATCTATTTCGGTTGAAAACATACAAGCCACTCATTCTCCCTTCATCTTTGCTTATGTTTGCACTGAGCATCCTGATTTCCCCCAATGTCATTTTTTATATCGAAACCATCATGCCTGCATGGGTGGATTGGGACATTACTTGCAGTTTTATTATTCCTCTGTTTCTGCTACTTGTTCATCGTATTCGCTTTGGCAAGAACAAAAAAAATCAGACTCATCCAGAACGCTTGCCCACATAAAAAGGCTGTGCTTCACGGTATAATCCGCGAACACAGCCTTTATTATGAAGTGAACATTTATTCGATGTATAGAGAGCAGACAAGTTTACCTTCCTAAAGTTGCTGTAAAGCCTCAAGTGCTGCCTCAATATGTCCTTTAACTCGCACCTTCAACCACGACTTCAGCAGAACACCCTCTTCATCAATGAGAAACGTGGAGCGTACCATGCCCATGTATTCCTTGCCATACATCTTTTTGAGCTGCCATACGCCGTATTGCTCGGCAACCTGATGTTCTTCGTCGGATAACAGAATGAATGGCAATCCATATTTGGCAATAAATTTGTCGTGCTGCTTCATCGGATCAATACTAATGCCCAGAATAACTGTATTTAACCCCTTGAACTCCTCATGACGATCACGAAAATCACATGCCTGCTGTGTGCAGGAAGAAGTCATATCTTTCGGGTAAAAATATATGAGCACCCGCTGTCCGCGATAATTCGAGAGCTTCACCGTCTCTCCCGTACTGGACGGAAGTTCAAAGTCTGGTGCCAGTTCGCCTTCGGTTAATGTCATCTCATTACCTCCTGAATCTCGTCTATTACCTTTCACAAAGGTCTTCTCTTATGAACCCGCTCCGCGATACTTCTTCACACCATAATTCCATAGCAGAAGACCGATGGAGCCAAACACCAATCCCATCACAGGTGTCAGCATCGCCATACGATGCATTTCGGATCGTTCCAGAAACAGGGCTGCCGGATAAATACCCACGAAGGCAAATGGAATGACCCACGTTAACAGGACCTGAATTGCGCGGTTATAGATGGTTACCGGATAACGTCCATATCCTTGAATGTTGTACATTAATGGCAGGATACCTGTAGGCGCGTCCGAATAAAAGGACAGAGACGTCAAGGTGATATAAATTCCTGCATAGATTAACACTGAACTAAGAGTAAGAATAATGAGGGCCGGAATATGCCACCACTCCAGCACAAGCCCCATCTCCGCACCGCTGATGACCATAATGATCAGACCGATAAACGAACCAACAAGTGCAGGCGGGTCCACATTTTCGAGTAAAATCTGGAACAGGTTATGCGCAGGTCGTGTTAATATGCGATCCATCTCGCCTTTGACAATATACCGTTCACTGAACCCCCACAGATTGATAAAACAACTGAAGATGCCGTAAGGCACCATAAAATATCCATAAACAAAAAGGACTTCACTCTCACTCCAGCCGCCCAAATTATCCGTATGCCGGAATACCACAAAGATAAAGATCAGATTGGTTGCCTGGAACAGCAAATCCGAAAGGATCTCGACCCAAAAATCAGCGCGGTACGTGAGACGTGTTTTCATGTAATTTTTTAAATATTCCCAGATCAGACCCATATAGTACACTCTGTTATCCTCCTTGCACGAACAGACGCTTGCGCGCCTGACGCCAGATCAGCATCATCGGAATGAGCAATATGACAAACCAGAACACCTGAATGCCGAGTACGCTCCAGATGCCTGTGCCTTCCACTCTTCCGGTGAAAACCGAGCCAGGCAGATACGTAATGGCCTGAAAAGGCAATACTTTCATCACTGCAGACATCCAGCCCGGATAGAGGCTGATTGGAATGATCAGACCGGAGAACAGATCAACCACAACGCGTTTCATGCGCATCATACCTTCATTGTTTTCCACAAAAAATGCGGCCAGTCCCGTAATGACATTAATCTGGGAGTTAATGAGGAAACTGAAGAACAGCATGACCAGAAAGCCAATCCATGCGGACGGCGCTGTTGGCAGTTCAACCGGGAACAACAGAATGGCAATGAGCATTCCAGGAATCATGAGCAGCAGGAAACGGAAAATACCTTCGCCCAGCCCCTGCATCATTTTGACCATGACATAGTTGATCGGTCTTATAAATTGAATGGCAATGGAGCCATCCCGAATGTCTGCGGCTATTTCCCGGTCCAGGTTGTTAAAATAAAATGCACGCGCCATCCACGATACCGCCACATATGTTGTCATCTGAGCTGCCGTAAAACCGCCCAGTTCACCACTACTGCCATAAATGGCTTGCCACGTAAAGTAATACACGCCGATATTCAGCGTATATATCAAAATGCCGGAATAATAATTCACCCGGTATGCAAGCATCGTCAGGAACCGGATGCGCATAAAATCAAAAAATGCACTATTCATGTTAGGATACACCCACCGCTTCGTTCTTTGCGCCCACAATCTCGGGACGCTCGGCGGAACCGGATTGGTAAATACTGCGCACAATCTCATCCGTGTTAATCTCAATAATCTGAATATCGGTAATATCTGCCTGTCCAACGACACGTCCCAGCACATCAGACACGTTGAGTTCAAGTGGAATCCAGACCGAGGCGGACAGCTCGTTCTCCACCGTCCAGCGAACAGGAAGCGCAGCTGTCCATTCCAGCATTTGTTCCATAGGGTGAGCCGTACCAAACTTGAACCGGATTTCCCGTTCTTTGCCCCACTGGGATTTTAGATGATCCAACCCGCCATCATAAATGATATTGCCCGCATCGAGCATAATAACTCTTGAACATAAAGCTTCGATGTCCTGCAGATCGTGGGTTGTCAGCAAAATGGTTGTTCCATGTTCCTTATTCATGTCTTTCAGGAATTCGCGGATTTCCGACTTCACCACAATATCCAGACCAATGGTTGGCTCATCCAGAAACACAATATCCGGATTGTGCAGCAGCGCAGCGACCAGCTCACAGCGCATACGCTGTCCAAGACTGAGCTTACGCACCGGACGGTTCAGCAGATCCTGAAGCTGCAACCGCTCCACTAATTCATCCAGACGTTTGCGGAAATCGACCTCGCCTACTCGATACACCTTGCGCAGCAGATGGAAGGATTCAATGACTCCGATATCCCACCAGAGCTGGCTGCGTTGACCGAATACGACACCAATATTCTGCACAAACTTTTCACGTTCCTGATACGGAACATATCCACCAACCGATATTTGCCCTGAAGTAGGCACCAAAATGCCGGTCAACATCTTAATTGTTGTTGATTTACCGGCACCGTTCTCCCCAATATATCCGCATATTTCGCCTTGCGGAATTTGAAATGAAATATCATTTACAGCCAAGACCTCCTGGTATTGACGTGCAAACAGATCCTGGAATGCGCCCTTAAGCCCTCCTCGACTTTTCTGGACGCTAAACGACTTGCGTAAATCTTTGACATCAATCGCCAGCATGATTATACCTCACTTGGATTTTGTTGAAATTGCTTGTAGCCCAAAAAGAAATTATAATAGTATCAGTCAAAATTCAGCAAGCTTTAAAAATAGTCTGAGGCTGCGTCCTCTGTTGCATCTCACAGATAGGTCGTGTACGGAAAGCCCCGGCTAGATCAAATTGGACTCATTTTCATTTATTTTGAATACAAAGGAGAGCTAGCATGACCAGAAAGACGAAGAGAACCATTTGGATTTCTCTTGCCGCCTTCGTGCTGATTGTTGGAGGCGCTGCGGCATTTTATTTCGGTTCTATTCTCAATCAGTTGAATGGCTTGCAAAAGGAAGGCGATGAATCGCCGTTTGCCGGTATCGAAAATGTTGAAAAAGTAAGTACACCGGATCCTCCGAAATGGGAAGGCACCGAGACGGTAAATATTCTCGTTATGGGTGTGGATGCCCGCGGGCTGGAGAAGGGGGAAGTCCCTCGTTCTGACAGCATGATGGTCGTTTCGCTTGACCCACTCACCAAAAAAATTAATCTATTCTCCATTCTGCGTGACACATACGTCAACATTGACGGATATGGCAAGGAACGCATCAATACTGCCATTACCCATGGTCCCAACGTGGCAATGAAAGCTGCCGGAGACCTGCTGGGTATCCCTGTCCAGTATTATGTGTATACCGATTTCCAAGGATTCATCAAATTGGTGGATGCCGTTGGCGGTGTGGATTTTGACGTAGAGAAGGACATGCACTATACAAGTAAAGCGGACAATAATGAATACGATATTGATCTAAAAAAAGGCTACCAGCATTTGGACGGTAATACAGCTCTCATGTACGTTCGATTCCGTCATGATGCCATGTCGGATTATGCCCGCTCTGAGCGGCAGCGCGAGTTCCTGAAAGCTGTAGCAGCGAAAATGCAGTCAACAACAACGATTGCCAAACTACCTTCCATTCTGGAAGAAGTAAATCCTTATGTAGATACCAATCTGACCCTCTCCGATATGTGGAAACTGGGCGGACTTGGATATCAGAGCAGCATGAACGGCAGCGAGCAAATTCCGCCAATGAAAATGCTCAAGGAAGAACGTACACCTGGTGGAGCTGAGGTGCTGTCGGTAACCAACGAGGAAAAACTCAAGCAATATATTCAAGATATCATTCATCCTCCTGTTCAAGAAGAAGGCAGTACTACCGGAGCCGAAGACAAAACGGCAAGTGGTGACGAACAAGACTCCAAGCAACCTGCACAGTAATGAAGTGCAACACGCAGAGGGCAGCCCATATGCTGCCCTCTCGCTGTGTTTTGTTGATCTAATATGAAAGGAAGTTATCTTATGAATCCATCACGTTCCCGTTCCGAGCTTTTATACGAAGAAGCACTTCAACATATTGTAGGAGGTGTCAACAGCCCCTCCCGTTCATTTAAAGCGGTGGGTGGTGGTGCACCTGTATTTATGAAAAAGGCACACGGTGCACACTTCTGGGATGTCGATGACAACCGTTATATCGATTATCTCGCGGCCTACGGTCCGATTGTTACAGGACATGCTCACCCTCATATTACCCAGGCGATTACCGAGGCAGCAGCAAATGGTGTGCTGTACGGTACACCTACTGAGCTTGAGATCAAGCTCGCCAAAATGCTGAAAGAAGCCATTCCTTCCATGGACAAGGTTCGTTTTGTAAACTCCGGTACAGAAGCAGTCATGACTACCATCCGGGTTGCCCGTGCCTACACCAAACGTAATAAAATTGTGAAATTCGCCGGATGTTACCATGGTCACTCCGATCTGGTCCTTGTGGCAGCAGGTTCGGGGCCGTCCACGCTGGGTATTCCCGATAGTGCAGGCATTCCGACAAGCATTGCCCACGAAGTCATCACAGTACCGTTCAACGATCTGGACAGCCTGAAAGCGGCTCTGGAGCGTTGGGGCGATGATGTCGCCGCAGTTATGGTTGAACCGATTGTCGGCAACTTCGGTATGGTTATGCCAGAACCCGGCTTCCTGGAAGGACTCTGTGCCATGACACGGGACAATGGCTCGCTTGTCATTTACGATGAGGTCATTACAGCCTTCCGTTTCCACTATGGTTCCACACAGACGTACGCGGGACTGGACAATCATGCGGAGATCGAACCGGATCTGACTGCACTTGGCAAAATCATTGGCGGCGGTCTGCCAATCGGTGCTTACGGCGGTCGTAAACAGGTCATGGAGCAGGTTGCTCCACTCGGCCCTGCCTATCAAGCCGGAACGATGGCTGGTAACCCTGCGTCTATCTCTGCGGGTATCGCTTGTCTGGAGGTTCTGCAAGGCGAAGGTGTATATGCGGAGATGGAACGTCTAGCCATTGATCTGACAACAGGCCTTCAGGCTTCTGCGGATCGTCATGGCATTGCGTTAACCATTAACCGAATTCGTGGTGCCTTTTCCACTCACTTCTGTGACCATCCGATTACGAACTATGATCAAGCCCAGGACACCGATGGTGAACAGTTCGCTTCCTTCTTCCGTCATATGTTAAATCGTGGCATTAATCTGGCTCCTTCTAAATATGAAGCCTGGTTCCTGACCACTGCACATACGGACAAGGATGTTGCGGAAACACTCGAAGCCGCAGAAGCTTCCTTCAAAGCTATGGCTCAGGCGTAAACGGTTATCTAAACCATTCACATATCGCATCATAGCAGGCATTATTGAAATTTACCTGATGAAATAAGGCGTCCCCCAAGCGATTAATCCGCTGGTGTGGACGCCTTTTGCAATTTTGCTATTTCCTCACGGATAATCCGCAGCCCTTCCTTGATCCGCTGCTTTGGAACATTGGATATGTTTAACCGCAGCATTTTATCCTGATGTATCTCCTGTGCACCTTCCGGATAATATCGTTCTGTTGTATCGGCAATGACTCCCCGTTGATCCAACCGGGACAGCAAGACCCTGAGCGGCATATCCTTAGGCAGTGGCAGAACCGTATGCTCCCCTCCTGTGCGCGGTGCTTTCACAAATGGACTGAAGTCCGGGAAGGCATTAAGCTGTTCATACAATTTGTTCATCCGGGCAGCATAGCGGCTGCGGATGACTTTGCCATGGTGAGCAAACATCCCGTTACGGATGTAGACCTCAAGTGCTGCCTGAGACAATACCGCTGTGTCAATGTCGAGCATTTTTTTGTATTTATTAAATGATGCAGTAAGACTTGCAGGCAGAATAGCCACGCCAATCCGCAGGCCGGGAAACAGGATTTTGGAGTAACTTTTCAGATAAATGACTCGCCCTTCCGTATCATACGACCATAACGGGTCCTGCTTTGTGTTCTCTTCCAGATCAGCCAAGAAATCGTCCTCTACCAGATAGACATCGTAACGCTGCGCCAGGCGGATCAATTTTTTCTTCTCAGCTGCCGTCAGGGAAGTCCCAATCGGGTTGTGAAAACGCGGCATGACATAAAAAAATTTGATGTCTCCTTCGCGGAACTGTCGTTCGAGCGCCTCCCAATCCAGGCCATCCAGCGAGCGTCTCACACCAGCAATCGGTACATTCAGTCCTTGTAGAAGCGAAGGCATATTATGATAACCCGGCAGTTCCAGCATCACCTGCTTTTTCCCATTCGGAAAAGGCATTAGCGCCAGCACAGCAAGGGCCTGCTGTACCCCTGACGTAATAAAGAACTGTTCCTGCCGGGCAAACACCTGATAATCGGCGAATTGCTTCTCCAGCAATTCAATCAAGGAAGGCAAGCCTCTCTCCGTTCCGTACAAGAACAGGTCGGCCTGTTTCTTCGCCATTGCCTCATCCACACAATGGCGAAAATCGGAATACGGGAACACTCGCGGATCAGGAGCTGCGGAGGCAAAATCCAGCGGCCCCTGCCACTCTCCATCCTCCACCTCGGCTCCATTCTGAACCGCATAATACCCGGACTGGGGCACCGCGTAGACCAGATGCCGCTCCTCCAGCCACTCGTACGCGCGTATGGCTGTACTCACACTACATTGATATTGCTCAGCCAGAACACGTACAGCCGGCAGTTTGATGCCTTTATCCTGCCATTGTCCACTGTTCTGCTGCCGCAATTGGTCCTGAATCCATTCCTTCAGTGATTCGGCGATAATCTCGTATTTTCTCATTGGATTCTGCCTCTCCTCCGACTTCAGCATTGCCTTAAGTGTACCGGTACAGTAATCGTTTTTGTCTATTGTACCACTATTGGTCTGGCAGTATATTGAATAAGGTCAGATCGCACACATTGGAGGAAACCTTATGAACAATAGCCAAACTAGAACTTACGCATATGTAGCAGCTGTTTTATACGCAGCCATTATTGGCTTATCCTTTTTATTTGTCAAAATGACGGTGAGTGTCGCACATCCCATTGATGTACTTGCCCATCGTTTTGCTTTGTCATTGCTCGTAGTCAGCATCCCTGTCGTTTTTGGATGGATCAAGATCAAGCTAACCCTTCGAGATCTGTGGCGTATCATTCCGTTAGGACTGCTCTCTCCTGTTTTGTTCTTTGCCTTTCAGGCATTCGGGTTAGTCTCATCCAACTCATCGGAAGCAGGGATTATCCAGGCGATGGCCCCCATATTCACACTTGTGTTGGCCTCTATCTTTCTAAAGGAACGCACATCCATACCGCAAAAACTGTTCCTGTTGTTGTCTGTGGCGGGTGTAATCTTTATTTTTATGATGAAAGGGAACGGGATGTCAGCAGGCAATTTTAAAGGTATTGCTTTACTGCTGCTCTCCACGGTGTGTTTTGCAGGTTATGGTGTATTGGCAAGACCCTTGGCGCAGAAATATAAACCGATGGAATTGACCTGGGTGACCCTGATGGTTGGATTTATCGTCTTCAACGCAGCTTCCCTGATTCGTCACGCATCGAGCGGAACCATGATGGATTATGTGAAGCCACTCGGAGATGCATCTTACCTGGGAGCACTGGCCTATCTGGCCGTCCTCTCCACCATGTTCTCCACGCTGCTGGCGAGTTATGCCCTGACTCATCTGGAAGCTTCCAAAATGAGTGTATTCAGTAATTTGTCCACACTCATTTCGATCGCTGGCGGAGCCTGGATATTGCATGAACCCGTTCATGGATACCACTTTATTGGAGCCCTGCTGATCATCGCTGGTGTGCTTGGCACCAATATGAGCGGAAGAAAACGCGGGCTGGTCAAACCAGATCAAGCGTGATACAATGTGAAAAATTGTAAACGGACGTTATCAACAATGATGAAGAGAAGTACACAGGATTAGATACCTCAGAGAGCCGGCGGATGGTGTGAGCAGGTGTATCGGTCATGTGGAAATGGACTTCGGAGTTCCGAGTTGAACCCGTTCTGCCACCTAACTCAGGAGCGCGGATCGTCAGTAGGCAAGGCGGCATGTTCAGCCGTTATCCATGGACAGGATATCGATAAGGCATATGTGGGCTTTCCGCATATATTCATCCGTATCCCTCAAGTGGGCCGCAACCAGCGGCCAATTAAGGTGGCACCGCGAAGTATAAGCTTCGTCCTTCTGTTCTGTTCCCGTCTGGGAAACAGGATGAAGGACGAGGCTTTTTTTGATTTAATTTATGTACCCAAAACTGTTGCAGGCTGAAAGGAGGTGATGGTCGTGGAAGACGGCTGGTGGCGTCAGCAATTAAGGATCGACAAATCACAACATCAAAGGAGAATGAACCATGAACAAGAACAAAGACATTATTTTAACCGGAGACCGGACAACCGGACAGCTTCATCTCGGCCATTACGTGGGCAGCCTGCGCAGTCGGGTGCAATTGCAGGATGAGTACAAAACGTATATTTTACTGGCTGATGTACAGGCGCTCACGACCCACTATGATCAACCGGGGCTGATTGCAGACAGCGTACATCAAGTGACACTTGATTATCTTGCCGTAGGGATCGATCCCCATAAATCCACGCTGTTCATCCAGTCGATGATTCCGGAAATTGCCGAGCTGACTGTCATTTTCTCCATGTTTATCACGGTGAACAGTCTTCGGCATAATCCCACGATTAAAAACGAAGCACGTGACCGTGGCTATAAGGATCTCTATTACGGATTTCTCGGTTATCCCGTCAGTCAGGCTGCGGATATTGCATTCTGCAAAGCAACCCTTGTTCCGGCAGGCGAAGACCAGATCCCACATATCGAAACAGCGCGGAAACTTGTTCGGCGTTTCAATGAACTATATGCGCCCGTTCTGCCTGAACCACGTATTCTGACCGGAGAACGGCTGGGCGGACTGGATGGCGTGGGCAAAATGAGCAAAAGCATGGGCAACGCCATTTCGTTGAATGCTCATCCTGATGATGTGTATGCCAAGCTGTCCAGAGCGAAAACCGATCCTGCCCGCATTCATCGTTCTGACCCGGGGCATCCGGATATTTGTCCGGTGTTTGCCTATCACCAGCTGTTTCGAAAGGATGAAGCCGCTGAGATTCATACGAGCTGCAGTGACGGCACCATTGGATGCAAGGACTGCAAGAAGATGGCGGGCAATGCAATTAACGAACTGCTCTCTCCTTTCCGTGAACGGCGAAATTACTATGAACAACGTGGGCATGAAGTGAAAGAAATCCTCGTGGAAGGCACACGTCAGGCCCGTCAGGCTGCACGTGAGACAATGCTTGAGGTTCGAGAAGCGATGGGGATACGTTATTTCGACTGACAGTATGAGAAGGCTTATTCACGTTAACACTGCTGAGAACAGTATATTGGGAAAAGAGGTACCCTCAGCATGAAACCAACACAGCCTTCTTTTTTGCAAGCCATGATGTTAATAATGTTATCTGTCGGCCTGATCAGCCACGTCCTGATCATCCCTGCTCTTTTGTCTTCGGCCAAAAGAGATGCATGGATATCCGTTCTGTTGTCTGCAGGGCCCTATCTTATATTCACGCTGATGCTTGCGTATGTCTCTCGTTTTCTCCAGCACCAAACCCTGCATGAATGGCTGACTTCCCATCTTGGCAAGCCTCTTGGCATGCTGTTTCGGGTGGGAAACAGCCTCTTTTTTCTGTCCGTAATCTACTTCACTCTGCATGATACCACCACTTGGGCCAAAACCAATTACCTGACGGAGACACCCGTATTGGTTACAAGCATTGCCCTGATGACTCTTTGTGCCTATGCAGCCTATAAAGGTATACGTTCTCTGGCATTTACAGCAGGATTGATCCTGCCACTGGTTGTGCTGCTTGGCTTCTATGTCGCAATCGTTAATTCACAATACAAAGATTACAGTCGTCTGCTGCCTGTGCTTGAACATGGCTGGCACCCTGTGCTTCATGGTACAGTCTACAGCCTTTCAGGCATGTTTGAGCTGCTGTTCATCTGGTACTTGCAGCCCCACCTCTCCAAGCGGATACGTGTATGGCAATACCTGATGCTCGCGTTCATTATTCTTGGGCTGACCCTTGGCCCGCTCATTGGGGCGATCGTGGAATTCGATCCTTTTGAAGCTGCCAAAATGCGATATCCCGCCTTTGAAGAATGGCGAATTGCCTCCTTGGGCAAATATATTGCCCAGACCGATTTCTTTTCCATCTACCAGTGGCTGGCCGGTTCTTTTACCCGGATTAGTCTGGCCATGTATATTGTAGTAGAAATTTGGAATATTAAGAGCGCCTCCAGAAGGATCATATGTTGTGCCACTCTTGTCGTCTTATTTATTCTTTCCATGCTGTATCCTCTGGATGATATGACATTCGAAAAGCTGCTTGTCCAATACATATTCCCGTTCAATCTCATGTATCTGAGCGGACTAGCGGTAGTTGCAACAGCCGTTGCATACATCAGTTCACGCCATCAGAGGAGGAAACATCATGGAGCACCAAACGATTGACACCACGTCCCATGAAACACTGCTTGCCTCTTTCGAAGAGCAGTTCAATCCCTGCGCAGATGTTGTTATTCAGACCTTTCCTGCCAAAGATGAAACCGATATGTCGGTGATTATGATCTACTGCGACGGTTTGGTGGATGGCAAACAAATCAACCAGTTTATTATCCCACGTCTGGAACAGCATTCTCTGTTCATAGAAGAAGCACATCCCAAAGAATTGGGATTAACCTTGAATCCGGTGGATGATCTCAAAGATACAGAAAATTTAAATCTGTTGATTTTTAGCGGACAATTACTGCTCATTTTCGGAAATGGTGATCAGTCCTGCAGTCTAGATATCGCGAGTATACCAGGAAGAACTCCTGAGGAATCGGCGATCGAGTCCTCGATTAAAGGGCCTCGAGATGGGTTCACTGAAGAGCTGTCCGTGAATATCGGCCTCGTTCGCAAACGAATGAAAACCTCTTCCATGTGTTATGAGAAATATGTTAAAGGTGGCCGTACCCAGACCTCCATTGGTCTATTGTATGTCAAAGACATCATTAACCCGGATATTCTGAAAGAAGCACGCCAAAATCTCGACCAAATTGAAATCGATGGTCTTCTCGGTACCTCCATTATGGAACGTGCAATTATGGGGGGAATCCGCAGCATATTTCCGCTCACGGATAATACGGAGCGACCCGATTATGTCGTGGACTCCCTTTTAAATGGGCGATTTGCTGTTCTAATTGAAGGCTCACCGGTAGCCATTATCGCTCCAACCACTCTGTTTAATCAGCTAAAGTCGCCAGAAGACGAGAGCACCCCTTTTTTCATTGTTACTTTTGAGCGAATTTTGCGCATTTCCGGATTACTGATTGCCTGCTTCTTTCCTGCCTTTTATATCGGCCTGACCAGTTTCAATGTGGAACAGATCCCCCTGCCTCTGCTCGCAACCATTTCAGGTACCCGGGTGGGTCTACCTATGCCAGTAACGCTGGAAGCATTTCTAATGATATTTATGTTCGAGCTATTTAATGAAGCAGGCCGAAGGCTCCCACGAGCCTTGGGACAAACCGTCAGCGTGGTCGGTGGGCTTATTATCGGAGATGCAGCTATTCGAGCAGGAATTACTTCCCCCACGATCATTGTCACGGTGGCGATCTCGGTGATCTCCAGCTATATTTTGGTGAATACCGTGCTTAGTGGGGCTACGGCTCAAGTCCGGATAGGGATGCTGCTCATTTCTTCCATCCTTGGGTTATTCGGTTTCATCCTTGGACTGCTTGGTCTGCTGGTGCACCTCGTATCCTTGGAGTGTTATGGTGTCTCATACCTGTCACCCGTCTCTCCTTATATACCCGGCGACTTCACCCGAGCCGTATCCATGCCCCCATCCATGAAACGGACCAAGCGCCCAGCTGTACTCCATACCCAGGATTCCACTCGCCGGAGGAAACGCTCGTGACAAGATGGATGGCTAAAGTTAGCTTGTTAATAAGCTGCTTTATCCTGTTGACCGGGTGCTGGGATTCCAAAGAGGTTCAGAGCATTAACTTTATCACGGCTGTAGGGATAGATTATGTAGACAACCATTACGTTGCTTATGCTCAACTTATTGATTTCTCCAATATTGCCAAGCAGGAAGGACCCACTTCAAGGCAAGCAAGTGATATCTGGATCGGGCGGGGTAAGGGTTCTACGCTGAGTATGGCTATTGATGACCTGTATCAAACGTCTCAGCAACAAACGCTGTGGACCCATGTAAAAGCAATTGTTTTATCCAAAAATGTGTTGAATGGACGGCTGGAGGATGTCTTCAATACACTGTTGCATTCAGGCCAACTGAGATATACCCCATGGCTCTACGGTACAGAGCGTAACATTACAGATGTACTCGCTCCCTCTGCCCTGCTGAACCAATCTGCCCAGACCATCGAGCTGTTTGAACCGATGAAGCTGTATAAGCAACATTCCGGTTATGAACCTATCCGGCTTCATCAGCTCCTTGACGGATTCCGGGAGCCTGCTTCCGTTATTCTTTTGCCGTCCGTTACCAACCAGAACGAGACCTGGTATAACGGGGATAAAGCACCTCCGCTCATTAAAATGGATGGGTTTTACGTCATTACAAACGGTAAAAATCAAGGCAGGGTAACGGGCAAAGACGCTAATGGCACACGCTTCGTGAATTATGACCGCGTCTTTCAATATCCGTTGTACGTATACAGCAGCGGGAGCAAAACGCCGGAACTGACACTTAGGCTTAATAACCCAAAGACCAAGATTAAGGCGAGGAAAGAAGGAAACGGTGTAACATTCGACCTGGTTACGTCAGTTAAAAGCGCCATCATCGAGGATCATAACTCTCACCTTTCTCCTCAAGTTATGGAAAAAGAGGCGGAGAAACAGATTGAGTCCGAAATTCGCAATACGTTTGAGAAAACCAAATCACGCAAGATTGATTCCTACGGTTTTGTGGAATATCTCTATCGCCATGACCTCCCCCTGTGGAGACAAGAGGTATATAAACGGGCAAATCCACTTGAGCGGTTTAAACTCGGTAAGGTCGAGGTCCATGTAAAAATCCTCAATGCGAGTACGTATAAATACGATGAGTAACACAAAAAGACGATCAGCAGCCTGCAGCCATGCAAGGTTACGGGTCGTCTTTTCATTTGGTGTTTCATATGTTATCCCAGTGGAAACGCCATAACACTCATGAGTGCCAGTTCAGGCTGCGTTGTATCCAGACGGCTATACTGGACGATAACAGGAATATTGCTGGAGACAGTAATGGCATAGGGTACTCCTGGAGGGATAAGTTGTTCACCTGATCTCAGCGACGCTGTCCGGATATGCTTTGTTCTCCGTGCAGGCACCTCGGCCAAGATATCTTCAAGCGGTTCTCTGTCTTCAAAGTAGATCGTTATTTGCAGCTCTGCATCCACTGCGCCTGTATTCAATACACAGATGCTCTCGTGGCTCTCCAGTGAGCCCGAGCTGTCCGGTGGAATATAACCATCGGGGATTACCCAGTAGGTGTGACCTGTCGCAGTGGAAGATGTTTTATGCGCTGAAGTGTTCGTCTGATCCTGTGCCATAACATAATTCCTCCTTTGCTAATGCAATAATTAGTTAAACGCACGGGAGTCTCGCGGGGCTGGCGCTCTGGCGGGCGGATCGGGCTGTGGGCCGCTGTTGGTTCGGGATTTCTTTTTCATTCCCCCTCAGCAGGGGAAATCCCGCTCCAAAGGCGGACGCTTCGCTCCCTCTGCTCCGATTCCGCCCTCCTTCGCTGCAACGCTCGCCATAGCTTTTTAAAGGCTTATTGCCTTCGCTATGCTCGCTGGGCAACTTAAAAAGCAACCTTGCTCGTTACTTCGTTAACTCGCTGAATAAAAGCAAGGCTAACTCGCGGGGCTGCGCTCTGGCGGGCGGATCGGGCTGTGGGCCGCTGTTGGTTCGGGATTTCTTTTTCATTCCCCCTCAGCAGGGGAAATCCCGCTCCAAAGGCGGACGCTTCGCTCCCTCTGCTCCGATTCCGCCCTCCTCCGCTGCAACGCTCGCCTTGGCTTTTTAAAGGCTTATTGCCTTCGCTATGCTCGCTGGGCAACTTAAAAAGCAACCTTGCTCGTTACTTCGTTAACTCGCTGAATAAAAGCAAGGCTAACTCGCGAGGCAGACGCTTCGGCGGGAGAATCGGGCGGTGGGCCGCTGTTGGCTCGGGATTTCTTCTCATTTCCCCCTCAGCAGGGGAAATCCCGCTCCAAAGGCGGACGCTTCGCTCCCTCTGCTCCGATTCCGCCCTCCTTCGCCCCTCACCTCAAGTACATTTGCAGCGGCTGCAGTCGCAGCTCGCGGATGGCTTCCGCCACCTGCATGGCGAGGCGACGGGCACCGCGCTCCTGAAAATGCGTGTTATCCTCCATGCCTGCAGGAAAGGTCACGTACTCACCCGGAAGCACCCACATAAAATCCTCCTTGCTGCCTTCAATACCCGCTTGCTCGAACAGTATGCGGCTTCGCTCAGCCAGATCGATCAGCGGCACCCCTTCCTCCTCCGCCAGCTCACGCACGGCGACGATATAATCGCCATGCGTGTCGGTCAATGTGCCGTCATCAGCGAAGTAGCGCCGATGCACCGGTGTCATGAGCACCGGACGAGCCTTAGCTTCGCGGGCAGCATTGATATACTTTTTCAAATATTCCTTATATGATGTGAAAGGTTCCGTTCCCCGGTCAGGTCCCGGCTTCTCATCGTTATGTCCAAATTGAATAAACAGAAAATCTTCCGGCTTAATCCTCTCCAGAATGGCATCCAATCTGCCTTCATTGATAAAGCTCCGGGAGCTGCGGCCAGACTGGGCATGATTATCTACAGCAACATCATGTTTGAACTGTGCGGGTAACAGCTGGCCCCAGCCGCAGTATGGATATCCACTTTCCGGCTGATCTGTCACGGTAGAATCACCAGCGAGAAATACTGTCATCGTCTGATTGGCAAGCGTGATCTCCAATGCATTAATCCGTGGCGCGGGACCGGAGAAGGATAGTCGGAGCTTCCCGCCACGAACCACAACCGAGAATCGAACCTCTGCACATTGCCCAGGGAGTGTATGAATGGTTGGTAACATCAGTCTGCCCTCTCCGGCTTTAACACGGGTGATCGTCTCCGCCAATTCATCCCCTGCAATTAACAAGACCTGATAGGTTCCATCGGGTACATCAACGATAAAAGATGCCTTGAGCGGAATACAGAAGCTTGAACGCAATCGGGCAGACACATTGGCCTGCCCTTGTTGGCCGTTATTTGCCCTATTGGAATCCGTTCCTTCGTCTTCACTTATCCGTTGTTTCTCATACACAAGGGAGCCGGATTCAAAACCGTATTCCCCCTGTTCTTCATATGCAGTGCTGGCAGACACTTTCAAATAACCCTCAATCTCACCTGCACTGCCAGAGTCCGGTCCAAAATTGAACTTCCAATGGGTAACGGCCTCTTTATCGCCCTCTGCCGTTGCCTTAGAGACAACAGCCTGACTACCCTGGGCCTTATTCAATAGGAACAACCTCCTTATTCAACATGCTAATCCAGGTTTGAATCCAGTGGTTATCGTTTATCCTTTCAGTCCGCTGGTGCTCATGCCCTGTACAATTTGTTTCTGGAAAATAAAGAACACGGCTACAACCGGTACGAGACTCACAATGGACATCGCGAACATCGCTCCCCAGTTGGAGGCAGACTCACTGTCCAGGAACATTTTCAGCGCCATGGAGACCGTATATTTATCCGGCGAGTTCAGATACAGTACTGGTCCGAGCAAATCTTCCCATCTCCAGTAGAAGGAGAAGATCGCAGCCGTTGCGAGTGACGACTTGATGAGCGGCATAATAATCTGTACATACAGTCTGAACTTGTTACATCCATCAATGGTAGCCGCCTCATCCAGCTCTTTCGGAATTGTACGAATGAACTGAACCATCAGGAAGATAAAAAACGGCATCCCGAAGAACGTAGGTACAACAATCGGCAGAATGGTATTCAACCAGCCAAGCTTCGTGAAGATAATATATTGAGGTACGAGTACAACGTCATGCGGCAGCATCAGAGTCAACATCATCAGGGAGAACCAAAAGTTACGTCCTTTGAAATTGAGTCTGGCAAATCCAAAGGCGATCAGCGATGAGGATAACACGGCACCAATCGTAGAGATGACCACAATAACGAGCGAGTTGGTGATGTAATCCATAAACGGTCTTCCGCCTGCGCCTTTCCAGCCATCCGCGTAGTTACTCCAGATCCATTCCGTAGGGAACAAGGACTCGGCAGTTACGAAAATGGTACGACTTTCTTTGAATGAGCTGAAAAGCATCCATAGAACGGGATAAAGCATCAGGAGGGCCAAAGCTGCAACGAACAGGTGATAGATGGGCCATTTCACATTTCTCCAAACCATCGTTACTTCCCTCCTTCAGATTCATAAAACACCCAGAACTTGGATGTCAGGAACACCGCGACTGTGAGTATACCGATCATAATAAGCATGATCCAGGCCATGGCCGAAGCATAACCCATGTTGTTAAACATAAATGCCTGACGGAACAGATAAAGCGAGTAAAGCATCGTACCGTCCATTGGACCGCCCTCGCCTTTAGAGATGATATATGCAGGTACAAAGGTCATAAATGCACCGATCGTTTGCATAATCAGGTTGAACAGAATGATTGGACTGAGTAGCGGTAAGGTGATACCAAAAAATTTACGTACCGGGTTGGCTCCATCCACACCTGCTGCTTCGTACATCTCGGGAGAGATATTTTTCAGACCAGCGAGGAAAATAAGCATGGAAGATCCAAACTGCCAAACAGATAACGAGATCAGCATAACCAGAGACGCATTCGGGTCACCAAACCAGCTGATAGGCCCGATTCCGATTGCCGTTAATGCACTGTTGATGACACCCTCATTACTGAAAAGGTTACGCCACATTATCGATACGGCCACACTACCACCGATAATGGACGGCAGGTAGTACAAGGTACGATACGTTCCGACCATACGAGATCCCGTATTCAGAATCATGGCTACGAAAAGCGCGAAGACCAGCCTTAGAGGGACACCAATAAACACATACAAGAACGTTACTTTAACCGAATTCCAGTACTTCGGATCATCAAAGAACATTTTGGTGTAGTTGTCCAGCCCTATCCACCGTGGAGAGGTGAACAGGTTATAACTCGTAAACGACATGTATAAGGATACAAACATCGGAATCAGCGTAAAGCCCAGAAAACCGATGATGAAAGGACTAATAAAAGCATACCCGGTCAGGTTTCTGCGCAACGATGAATATTGCCTCAACGGAACGAACCTCCTTTATTGATCTGCTTGCTTCCCGCAGCCTTGCTGCGAGTTACTGACGGGGAAAGGCCCTCGCGTTATGCGAGTAGCCCTATTCCCGTCCATCCCGGTAATGGGATGAGCAAGCGATCATTCAACTGTTATTTATTGTTGGCAAGAACCGCCTCGGCATTTTTGCGGAATGTCGCTGCTGCTTGTTCCGGTGTCACCTTACCAAAGTTCAGTTCCTCCACAACGTCCGCCAGAGAAGCAATGACTTCCGGGGAACCTACCGGTGGTGGTGGACTCATTGGTGAAGCCTTAGGCTCCATGGACGCTACGAAATCAAATACCTGTTTCGTTGCATCACTCAACTCAGGAGCGATTGCTTCCTTGATTTTGCCGGAGATCGGCACACCGCGCTCGCCTTTGATCAGTTTGTTCGCTTCCACGTCATTCACCCAGAAATCGATGAATTTGGCCGCTTCTTCCTTCACTTTTGAGTTCGATGTTACAGCCCAGTACATACTTGGCTGCATATAAAGTCCTTTTTCCATGTCAGGACCAGGCATTGGTGCAAACGCTAACGGACGGTTGGCTACCTGCTGCAAGGCCACAAACTGGTTGGACCATTGCCATACGCCAATTCCTTTTTCCTTGACCAGATCGGATTCCTCGATAATACCTTTTGTCTGGTTCGCCACATCCGGTGAAGGCGCTGCGCCCTGCTCGATCATCCGGCGCATGAGTCCGAAGAACTCAACGAATAGTTTGTCGTCATCATAGCCAAGACCGGTTCCTTCAGCATTGTAGAGGGACAATCCTTTGGTACGCAGGAAATAGTGGAAAAAGATATCCGGCGCTACGCCCCCATCCAAAAAGAGTCCTTTGGCAGCCGTTTGTTTGCCAAGCTCTTCATACGATTCCCAAGTCATGTTTTCGGGAATAGCATCCACACCCGCTTTTTTGAGCAGAGCAGGATCATACTGGAAACCCAGTACGTTAACACCAGCAGGTACCCCATATTGTTTGCTGTTGATAACGCCTGTGCTGATTACGTTCTCGGATACATCGTCCACTTTAATCTGGTTTCCGAGGTACGGGGACAGATCTTCGAGCTGTCCATTCTGTGCATATTGGCTGATGTAGGAAATATCCATCTGAACAATGTCTGGCAGTTGATTCGCTGCAGCTTGTGGAGCGAGTTTTTTCCAGTAGTCATCGAACGAAGCATATTCCACGTCAATTTTGACGTTCGGGTTTTTCTCTTTGTACAAGTCAATGACCTTCTGTGTATATTCGTGACGTGCATCCGATCCCCACCATGCGATACGAAGTGTTACCGAACCATCCGCAGATGTTTCGCCCGATCCTCCGCTGCTGCTGCATGCCGTTGTTAATACCAGCAATGCCGCCATCATCAGGAATATTGCCTTTTTCACCATGCCAATCTCCCCTTTTATGTTGAAATGGTTGTGTGAACGAGTTACCTTTTATTTTCTGATAACGCTTTCACGAACTTTATATTGTCATTTTCTCAAATGTCGGACCATAGTTGAATACACAAAACCGTCTTGTTGGTTCAAAAAACAGAGGAGGACAACTGCACCTCTATCAGCGCTGTTTGTCCCCCTCATATATCAACTCCATGTTCGTCAGTCAATTGTTATAAGCCAGTTCTACGAAATTCGGTAGGTGTCATGCCGGTCCACTTTTTGAACACCTGACTGAAATATTGTGAATTCCCTCCGAAGCCAAACAATTCGGCAAGCTCAAAAACCTTCACATCCCCGCCTCTGCGAATATGGTCGCAAGCACGCTCAATGCGTAAACGATTCACATAATTGGAGAAGTTTTCTCCCGTCACTTTTTTGAAAATCTTCCCGAGATAATCCGGATTCATATATAACATCTGATGGGCAACCCCGTTAAGAGAGAGATCAGCCTCGCCATAGTGTCGATCCACAATATCCATCATCTTCTCCACGGCAGAAGACTGACGGCTAATATGGTTTTTGTAATAACCGGAGGTTAACCGGGCTGCACTGCTGGCAACAAAGGATTTTAAGCCAGACAAGGTATCGATGTGGGGCAGCTCTGCCATCCGCTGGGTGAATTCCGTCGCCTCCTCAGGAGGACAGACATGAATCATTGCGGAATACAACTGCACCACATACGAACGAGTAATCCCAATTTCCAGCTGCTGACCGGACAAAAGCTCGAACAAGCGATCCACTTCAGCTGCAGCTTCTTCGGTATTGCCTGACTTAATCAACTGGCAGAGCTGCTCTGCATCTTGTTCAACATGTACACCGTCGCATTCGCCGGCCAGCTCCAGATCACTTTTGGTAATCAGCTTGCCTTCACCGATAAAAAAGCGGTGGTTCAGACATTGCAGTGCCTCACGGAACAGACGTCGGGACTGGATCATTCGATCTGCTTCACTGAGGGCAGCCGTAACTTCCAGTTTATATAGTCTGGTGAAAGCAGCCCGCACTTCCTCGATGCTCTTCTTCAGACCGACCGAATCGGCAGAGTCCCCCAGCAGAATTAACAGTTTGCCTTCAATGGTAGTGCTTAACAGAACATGGGGCAGCAGATCACTGGCAATATTTTTGATCGCAAATAAATGACTATAATCATGTTCATCTGCGATTCGGAACAGCAGCAGCCGAACTTCGTTATCCTCCAGCTCCAGGTCAAACAGCTCCTGATAATATTCCAAATCGACCGGACCATAGGTTTGGTTCGTCATAAACTCCAGCAGGAACTGCTCCTTCACATGTGGCAGCACCCGCTGCAGCCGCTGTTTCATCTCTCCGGCCACATGTTCCTTCACCTGGGCATCCTGGTGTTCCTGAAGCAACTCGGACAAGGCATCGTGAATCTGGTTCTCGTTACACGGTTTGAGTAGATAATGCTTTACTCCATATTGCATGGCCCGGCGAGCGTATTCGAACTCTTTGTAGCCAGACAGCATGATGAAGCGGAGTCCAGGGTAAGCTTCGGATGCTTTTTCAATGAGTCCAAGACCATCAAGGCCTGGCATCGAAATATCCGTAATAATAATATCCGGTCTGGATTGACCGATTTTATCCAGCGCTTCAATACCGTTTCTCGCCGTATCCACCAGTTCCGTCCCCGCCGCAGCCCAATCCACGACTTGCGAAATTCCCTCCAGAATGACACGTTCATCATCTACGAGCATCACTTTGTACATCGTCATCGTCCTCTCTGATCCAAGGTATTCTGATCGATACTACGGTCCCTGATCCGGGATTGCTGCTCATGATCATTTCGCCTTCGTCGCCGAAGGTCAACCTGATCCGTTCCTTGATGTTTGACAGCCCGATCCCCTGTCCCCTCGTCTGTATGCGTCCCTCCTGCAATTGCTCCAAAAATTCGGCAGTCATGCCCGGGCCGTCGTCCTCCACCTCAATTACAACATGGTCTCCATCCGCTCTCGCCCTAATCCGAATTCGGCAAGGTTCTATGCTTGGCTCCAATGCATAATGAATGGCGTTCTCTACCAATGGCTGCAAGGTTAACTTCGGAATGCGGGCAGTTCCCACTTCGGGCGCAATGTCCATGTCAAAATCAAGTCTTTCCTCGAACCGCGTGTGCTGAATCGTCACATAACTGCGGACGATGTCCAGTTCCCTTTCCAAAGTAATCCACTTCTCGGACATGTTCACTGAGCTTCGCAGCAGAAATCCGAGGGCCTCAACCATTTCGGAGATTTGGTGCTGCTTCTGTACTTTGGCAAGCCAGTTGATTGATTCCAGTGTGTTATATAGAAAATGTGGATTAATCTGCGCCTGAAGCGCTTTCAATTCAGTCTCTCGTATCACAAGTTGCTTCGCATAATTCTCGTCAATGAGCTCGCGTATACGCTGTAACATCATCTTGAACGTGCGGTGCAGCAATCCAACCTCATTTTGTGAAGATATCGGGACATTGCCCAGCGCTGCTTCCTCCAGCTTATCCAGATCGCCTTTTTCGATATTTCGCATTTTCTTGATCAACTGGGCGATGGGTTGTGTAATGCTGCGAGAAAACTTGGCTCCAAATATAAGCGCCGCCAGAAATATCATGATAAAAATAACGGTTACCAGCTGTTTAACAAACTGGATCTGCTTAAACATCTGGTCAAAGGGCGTCATATACAGATACACCCAATCGGTATAGGGAGAATTTGCACGGGCGACAAAATTCCTTCCCTGCTCAAACATGGCTATCCCATAGGGTTGAGTGCGCTTCAGTTCAGACTCGATTTCAGATTTACTGACAGTCGACTCTGTTGGGTAGATTACTTCCCGGCCATCTGTAATTAATAGCTGTGAATCCTCTGCCGGGTGCTGCATCTGGTCCTGCACAATCCGATCCAGTCGTACACGAATAACGAGAGTTCCCAGCTTCTCCAGCGTGAACGCTCCACCGGTAAAAGACTTCACCTGTCTAACTGACAGTAGTCTGGCTTGTTGGTCGCCGCCCGTGTACCAGGCATTGGAGCCCGAATATTGTTGTGCCAGTGCAACTAATTCACTCTGCTTCGACTCCGAGATCCCCTCCCGGTTTCCAGCTGCCATAATATTATTATCATTATCGATAAAGATCATGGAATAGACGTATTTCTCCGAACCTGCATATGCGACCAATCGGTTGGTAATTTTTTTGCGCAGGCCATTTTGCTCATATCCCGTTTCGGCTTTTTCCAACTGAAGAAGGTATTGCTGGAGCGGCTCGTCAGACATGACTTTAAAGGATAGATTAGAGATTTCACGCAGCTGGTTCTCGATGCCTACCGAAGACATATTCAGCACCTGTGAGGACTTCTCATAGATCTGTCGGTCATAAATGCCGAACACATATCCCAGGACAGACACATAGAACGTGAAGCTGATCAGCATCAGTAATCCGATGAGAAGAATGGTTTTGTGATGAATCGGCAATGTCGTGAAAGCGTTCTTAATTTTTCTCATCCAAAGCGCTCCTTTGGCTCGCGAAGGGTGCTGCCATTCGATACTGTTTTCGATCTGCTGTAAGTTATTTTCATATTTACACATCCATGGTCAGATGACAAGTCATATTTATGCAACATTTTAGGTTATTCCCGAAGGGTGGTAGGTTTTATTTTAATGGAAATTATAGTAATTTATATATTAATAATTCCAAAGGAGGAAATATGAATTCTACCCATATACTTATTCTCATTATTTTGCTACTTTTTCTTTTCCTATCACTAAATGAAATCATTAAGTTTATAGCTCGCAAAGATAAAGAATCGCCCCCACCAGTAAACGTAAGACTTTGGCTTATTCCTTTGTTATCTCTACTGATCATTGTTCCTGTTGCTTTTTTCACAGTACTATATAGTTTGTTTTTTTATACTTTTGGGGGTATGAGTAATTCGTTATATTTTGAACAGATTGGTGATGGGATTATATTTTCTGTATTTATTTTAATTGGATTTATATTATTTGAAACGCTTATTCATCCTATTATCATTGCTGCCTTGAACTATGGTGTAATAAGACATGTTTCAGTTTATACCAGAAATTCTGTCACAATATTAATCGACGGTATCATTATTTATTTTTTGGGCTCTACCTTTGAAGGGGTATATATCCAAGATTTCTGGTCAGCTCTATCCATTTCAGTTTTATATCATATTATAGAATGGATATTCACTTGGATTCACCATCTTTACAAAAAGAGGAAAACTAATATGACTTTATAATTTCATTCAGTCTCCCAAGTAAAAATGCTAAAGCCTTCCTAATTAGTAGGAAGGCTTTAGCATTTTTACTTAAATCCTTTTAAGTTCACAAACTTTATTTAATAAACTTTATTACATTTTATGGATTTACAAATACCGTTTTTAACTTGGCTACATACTGCACATCAAAGCCAAGACCCTCGGCGACCATGGCGAGAGGTACATACGTTTTGGATTCTGTGCCCACCTTGTTCAGGAATGCAGGTGTATCCACGGCTACGGATGCACCATTCACCTGAACAGCCGTTGCACCAATCTTCACGGCAACCTTGCGATCCCCATATGTAATCGTTGCAGTTGATGTTTTATTATCCCATACCGTGGTTGCGCCAACAGCGTTCACGATATCCTGGATCGCCACAAAGTTTTTGCCATTGCGGATGATCGGTTTGTACGGCGTATCCAGCGTTTTACCGCTGACAATAATATTCATCGGCTGGCCTGCAGCAGGAGCAGTCAGCTTGGTGTAATCGCCCCAGATTGTTTCTGCGAATACTTTCGCAATCGCTTCATATCCGAACTGGTTCGGGTGGAAGTCGCGATCCTTAATCATGTGAGTCATCGTGCCTTCACCGCCAATAAACTCTTTGGCGACATGAGCCACTTTTACATCCATTCCTTTAGCAGCAAATTCAGTCGCAATTCCATCAATGGTCGCAGTAAACCCTTGGGAAGCTTCCATCAGTTTCGCATAGAGTGCTTTGCCAGCTACTTCAGGCATAGGTTGGTACTGGTCTGCAATTACAATTTTGGTATTAGGATTAATCTCATGAATATCATTGATAACTGCGCTAACATTAGCTGTATAAGAAGATAGCAATTCCTTCACTTTGGCTTCCAGTTCCGCGTCACTCAGCTTATCTGC
The DNA here is from genome assembly GCF_037969855.1 of Paenibacillus sp. FSL W7-1088. Classification (NCBI taxonomy): domain Bacteria; kingdom Bacillati; phylum Bacillota; class Bacilli; order Caryophanales; family Paenibacillaceae; genus Paenibacillus; species Paenibacillus sp. FSL W7-1088. Next base: position 783,742 of record NZ_CP150216.1, on the reverse strand, counting down.
TGAACCGAGCAACTCGGATACATCGTTCCCTCCGATTGTGATGGCAACCAGATTGGCTTCAGCTACACTCTCCCGGATGGCCGCAATATTGGCTCCAACTTGTGCCGCTCTTGGGTCAGGCAGGCTTGGTTGGATGGCCTCGGAAGTGAGCGCTTTCCCTTCCTTGATCGCATCTACAAAGTTTTTCAATCCACTGCTCTTCAATCCGGCAATACCATAGTTGTCCACCTGAGTACGTCCGTGAAGCAGACCTTGTTCCTGCAACCGTTCTACATAACCATATGGCAATTCTTTGAGGTTCGGCTCATACCCTACGGTGATGGAGTCCCCCAATGTGACGAGGCGGAATTCCTTGGTTACCGCTACCGCATCTTTCTGTACAGGCAATGATGATGTTACGCTTCCTGCCGGTAACGCACTACTATCCGCAGCATGAGCAGACTGTGCGGATGATGCCAAAATCAGCATGCCTGCCAGCATACTTGCCGTTAATCCCGCGGCGGTACTTCTCCATATGCGTTTACGCTTCATTCTTAGAACACTCCTTTTTCTTGTATCTATAAAATAAAAAAATACTTACATTTACACTGTTCACTCCGATGACAGAAGTTCGTGTAACTCTATTCTAACATTATTAAAGGGGCGCTGTCGTCTTCACGAAAAAGTAGGCGCTCACCCTGTACGTGTGAAATAGGCTACCCCGTAAGTAAGTTCTCCCCTCTGATTCGTCGTCGCTGGTCCCCAAGCTAACGAACAAAAGAAGCTTCCCGCCATATTCATGACTACTGGAAGCCCCTTCGATTAACACCAATAAAAATGCTATCCTGTCAAGACCTCGGTTTCTCCGACTCTCCAGAATCTGAATCAATCGGATCGGTATCCGGTTTGTTCCCGGCAGGCCGCTCAAGGTAGCGATCGTAGCGATCATCCACCTCACGTGCCATGTCCCGGTACTTCAACGTTTCTTCGACAATCGGGTCCCGTTCTGTCTGAATGCGAACCTCGTACTTGGGAGGAATCAGCTGACGTTCACGTTTGTCAGCATCGCCGGACTCCTCCATGTCCCCTTCAGTCAGCATATCACTCAAACGTCGTTCCAGTTCTTTGGATTCATCCATTGTTGTTCGCTCCTTAAATTAAACTCACATATGCGCTTACCTTATTATTGCACTTTCACTTCGTTGACAGAACAATCTTTCGATCGCTGTTATCCCCAGATTTCTATGATTTCCTTGTCCAAGGGAGAAATCCGGTGATAAAGGCGAGCGCTACGCTTCTTCAGATTTGTTCAGTCCCCTCCGTTTAATGTGCAATTTCAATTTTTCAAGCAATGATGAGTTGAATAAACTCACTCACTCCAAACCTGTTGCGTTGGATTCCTTCAGCACATCCGTAAGTGCATCATGAATCTTGCCATTGCTGGCAACCACATGACTTACGGACAGTTGGTAAGGCGTCCCGACGGTATCGGTAACCTTGCCACCGGATTCCTCAACCAGCAGTGCACCTGCCGCGATATCCCAAGGCTTCAGACCAACTTCGGTATAAGCGCTGAGGCGCCCCGCTGCAACATATGCCAAGTGCAGGGCGGCAGAACCACCTGCACGCAGGCTGCGTACTTGCGGTGCCAGTGCCTGAACAGCGGCCATATTGATTGGCAGCGCGTAGGTTGTATCCGCCGGGAAGCCAACCGCGATCAGGCTCTGAGCCAGTTCCTGTTCACCCGATACAAGCATCCGGTTTCCGTGCACGTAAGCGCCTTTTCCTTTTTCCGCAACAAACATCTCGTCACGGGAAGGATCGTAGATTACTCCAACAATCACCTCACCGTTATGAGCCAAAGCGATGGATACCGAATAGAACGGAAAACCGTGCACAAAGTTCGTCGTTCCGTCCACCGGGTCCACAATCCAGAGAAACTCTTCTTCCTCAGCTTCTTTCAGTGCCTTCGCTGATGCTTCCGGTCCTGGTTCCACGCCTTCTTCACCCAGAATGGCATGATGGGGAAAATGCGTCAGAATCAGGCGGCGGATCATCTGCTCTGCACCTTTATCCACTTCAGTAACGAGATCCTGCGGCGAATACTTGGTTCCAGGCTCCCCCACCGTTCCGAGACGGCTCTTGATCCACTCTCCAGCTTTGGAAGCTGCATTAATGGCGACGGCAGTATAGCTTTTGCTTGTCACGACATAAGGTGTTTTTTCCTTCTCATTCAAAGCGTTCACTCTACTTTCTATATCAATCTACGAAAAATTAAAATACTTGTTAAAAGTATACGCCCCAAGGGTCGTAAAGTTTCTCGTTGCCCAGGCCCCTTTTGGCGCTACGGATGAATGATAACCGTCGATTCGTCCACCCACTCCACACCCTCTTCGTGATAGAATGCTAGTTTCTGCATTAACTGCACCAGAGCTTCATCCTTGCGCTTGGCCTCAATCATCACATCAAGGGCGGGTGTATCGGCTGCAATATGACGTAAAAAAGCGAGCATCGGCTCCACCTCAACACCGTCAGCATGACCACGCAGGTCCTTCTCACTCTTTGGACTGGAGACGTGAATTTTGGGAGGCAACGGCTTGTCTGCCGGTGAATCCGCTTGAGCCAGCGGAGACTCCCACGTCTTCAATATATCCGGCCAAAGATCCCACGGCTGTTCGCCTTCATTGTTCACCCATTGATGGTGGATATCCAGCACCATAGGCAGCCCCACACGTTGACATACTGCAAGTGTCTCGGGTGCATTGAACGTTTTGTCATCATTTTCAAGCGTCATCCGTTCCTGAATATCCCGATCCAGCTTCAGAAAATTTTCTTCAAAACGCAGCGCTGCACTAGGCTTGTCCCCGTATGCACCACCAATATGTATATTGTTCTTGGCAGTGGCATTCAGCCCCATGGCATCCAGCATACGTACATGATGACGAAGGTCGCGCATGGAGTTGCGCAGCACTTCCTCACGAGGCGTACTAAGTACCGTAAAATGGTCCGGGTGGAAAGACACACGCATCTCGTTCTCCTTCACAAAATCGCCAATCGCGGCGAAATCCTGCTTAAGTCCGGGAAACGGGTCCCAATCACTGAGATCCTCATGCGTTGCCAGCGGAATTAATTTGGAGGAGAAACGATATACATGAATATGGCTTCCTTTGTTGTGTCTGAGCAAACGTAATGTATTATGCAAATTCTCGGCCGCAATCCGTTCAAGTTTGCGAATTGCCGCTTCCCTATCATCAATTTTCTTAAAGCTGGACATGGTCATCGTCCGGGAAGGAGAAGCATTCTCCACAAGCACGGACATCGCCACATAGCCAAAACGTACAAGCATGAATTTCTTCCTCTCTATTAGGGCGGGATTCCTTCCCGACATATGAAGCCGGCAGTCTTCCCTTCACTTTATATAACCAAGTTTTACCCTAAAAGAGTGACCATAATCGTGATTTGGGCAAATCCGTCCATTCGTCCCGATCCACATGTAACAAACTAGCCCTGTGCCTGTTCACCAAAGAACATCTCGTCCGCGAGAGCCGTCTGAATGCGTGATTCTTCCTCGTTCAGTTTACGGATCAATTGCATCTCCACTTCGGTCACTTCTTGACCCTGGAAGTTAATCTCCGCAATGGAGACTACGATTTTTACGATGGCTACGGCCACGTTATCCGGTGTGTAAGCAATGACTTTCTGTCCGGTAGGAAATACACGAAAGCCTTGTTTGACCATTTTGCCACGGCCGTATTCAAGCAATTCAAACAGCTCTTGTTCATTCTTGAACTTGCACACGGAATTGAATTCGGTCTGAAATCCCATTCATACCCCTCCTTATAATGTCGTCCCCAGGCTACGCCTGTACGCCGTTCTCGTAGTTCAACGCCTGCTTGCGATTGTAGCGCTCCAAAGCCAGCTCAATCATGCGATCCAGCAGTTCGGCATACGATACGCCAGTCTCACGCCACAAGAGCGGATACATGCTGTATGGTGTGAAACCAGGCATGGTGTTTACTTCATTAATAAGTAATGCCCCATCCGATTTGCGAATGAAGAAGTCTGCACGGGAAATGCCATTGCCTTCAATCGCACGGAATGCCTGCAAGGCGGCCTCACGGATGCGATCTGCTGCTTCCGGGTCGAGCGGAGCAGGGATCAGCATCTGAGACTGTCCATCGATGTATTTGGCTGCATAGTCATAATATTCACCGGAAGATACGATTTCTCCTGGTACGGAAGCCATCGGCTCGTCATTACCGAGCACACTGACTTCAACTTCACGCGCCTCTACAAACTCCTCAATGACAACCTTCGTATCGTAACGGAGAGCGAACTCCACGGCTTTCTTCAGTTCATCCCGGTTACGCGCCTTCGAGATTCCTACACTGGAACCGAGATTGGCTGGTTTAATGAAACACGGATAGCCCAGTTGATCCTCCACCTGCAAGATCATTTCATACTCAATCTGCTTCCATTGAGTAGCGTTAAAATACGTAAAGGCACATTGATCGATTCCGGCCTGCGCAAACAGCTTCTTCATGACCACTTTGTCCATACCGCCTGCCGAAGCCAGTACACCTGCGCCAACATAAGGCATATCCGCCATCTCGAACATCCCTTGAATCGTGCCATCCTCACCGAACGTACCGTGCAGCAGCGGGAACATGACGTCCAGCGCCTCTTCTCCGCCATATAAACGGCCGAACAGCGCGTTCAGCGCTTCCTGGGTTCCGCCCGCCGCCTGCTCCAGCTTCAATTCTTCAATCTGCGCGAATGGCGCGTGCATGACAGATCCTTTTTTCCACGTACCCTGCTTGGAGATATAAAAAGGAACCAGTTCATACTTCTCATAATCAAATGCGTTCGTTACAGCAAACGCCGTTTGCAGCGACACCTCATGCTCGCCTGACTTCCCGCCGTAAACGACGCCTACTGTTAATTTATCCATACTCATGCGTAACCTCCGATTATCTGTGCAATGATGCTGCCTGCCATGTCTGCATGTTCAGCACCACTTTTTATTCTGTTATCTAGACTTATTTTACACGGAACCAGACGTCCACGTCACCGATTCCCGTAAAATCGTTGACCCTCAAAACTCATCTGCAATATGAAAAAGCCGGTACACCGTCCGCTCGTTCCAAGCGTAAGAATCCCGGTAATCCCAAAAACGGTGGCGGCTGCTGACCGTATGTGCGTTCACAAGCGGCATACCTCCCGCATCAAAAGCGGTCACAACGGTGCTGTGCTGAAACCTGCCGTCCCCGTCCCAATCGTAAAGAATTACATCTCCGAGCATTAACTGCTCTGGATGATCCACTTCGGTTGCTGACAATCCCCAGCTGCTGCCGGATAAATAACGCTCCAGACTGTTGGACACAGCCCAGCTGTAACTCCACATTTCAGAGCCATTGACATAGCCTTTGTACCACCATCCTGCTTCTCTTTTACCAGTATAGTGGATGGGTGCTCCCCCTGCAAAGAGACATTGGGACACATAATTGGTGCAATCGACATCGAATTCCTCAAATGCCGGGTTTCCCGCATTCCACCACCGGTCCGCATAGGCGACAGCCAGATCCCTGCGATACAGCTGCTGCCTCGATCTCCTGCCCTGTCCCAGCACTTCTCGATTAAGCAGCGGCCGATTTATCGCCTGTACAAAATCAGCTTGTTGAAAAGGGCGGCCCTCTCCTACCGGGCGACGCTCCGGCACTTCACGTTCCACACGCGCAATGGTCCAAACTCCACCTTGCCTAAGAAAAGTCAGGCGTTCCCGCTCAATCCGGTCTTCCCGATGGGTCAAACCGTTCTTCTCATAGAACAGCCTGCTGTACAATTGCACATCCACTACTGATTCATCGGCCCCATCCATAAGTGTCCGCACAAGCTTGGCGCTGGTCTCACTGCGAAGAGGCACGGCCCGCCGCTTGCGGTACCATTGATCCAGTCTGGCCATCCGCTCTCCCCGTTCCAGCACAAATTCCGGATCGGTGACAATCCGTTCGCTTGTCTGTGGACGGTAATCGATCTCACAGCGATTATACTGGTTCACGTAGGTATATAAGGCACTCTTCCATTCGCGTTCCAAGCCTGTGTCCCCCTTTGGCATGAGTTCTGTCCGGAATGATCCATTGCATGAAAATCTCCTTTATATTTATATGAGAGAATTTCGGTTGTATGTGTCTGGTTCTGTTTTGAAACCTTATTATCAGGGATAATACGCACGGAAGAGATCGCGTCCATTCCCTTTACTTGAGAACGCATTCAATCTCAATAATAGCTTGGCTGGACAGGCAAAAAGCCCTTTACGTACGGAGCTGAAAACGTTATACTTAAAACTAAAGTTACGATTATGAAATTACGTTTCACCTAATGAAACTAACGAACAAGGACACGGAACGATGAAGGCCTGTTCTTCACCTAAATGAACGTTTTCTTCATCTCACCGACACATTTTAAGGAGGTACATGTATGTCAGCCAAGAATCATTTCTCCGCGGCCCGCAGTCTTGAGGTCGGAGGCAAGTCTTATCGCTACTACAGTTTAGATGCTCTTCAGGAAGGCGGCTACGGCGACCTTTCCAAGCTTCCTTTCTCCATTAAAGTGCTGCTCGAAGCAGCTATTCGTCAATTCGACGGACGTGCTATTACCGAAGAACATGTAAAACAACTGACTGGCTGGGCAGAAGGCCGTGACAATAACAAAGAAATTCCATTTATCCCTGCACGTATCGTTCTGCAGGATTTCACCGGTGTACCCGTGGTCGTTGACCTTGCAGCAATGCGCGATACCGTGAAAAAAGCAGGCGGCGATCCAAAACAGATCAACCCACTCGTACCTGTCGATCTCGTTATCGACCACTCCGTAATGGTTGATGCGTTCGGAACGAACGATGCACTTGACTACAACATCAAGGTTGAATTCGAGCGTAACGAAGAGCGTTACCGCTTCTTGCGCTGGGCGCAAACGGCATTCAACAACTTCCGTGCAGTACCACCATCCACAGGGATTGTTCACCAAGTTAACCTGGAGTACCTGGCTTCAGTGGCTGCAACCAAAACCATTGACGGCGAAACTGTTGTATTCCCGGATTCCCTCGTAGGAACGGACTCCCACACCACCATGATCAACGGACTCGGCGTTGTTGGTTGGGGTGTTGGCGGGATCGAGGCTGAAGCAGGTATGCTGGGCCAACCGCTTTATTTTGTTACACCGGACGTTATCGGTTTCAAATTGACAGGCAGCCTGAGCGAAGGCGCAACCGCAACGGATTTGGCACTGACAGTTACCCAAATGCTGCGTAAAAAAGGCGTTGTCGGTAAATTTGTCGAGTTCTACGGACCGGGTCTTGGCAACATCAGCCTGGCTGACCGTGCAACAGTAGCCAACATGGCTCCAGAGTACGGCGCAACAATTGGTTTCTTCCCTGTTGACAGCGAAACACTGAACTATATGCGTAATACCGGTCGTACCGACGAACAGGTAAATCTGGTTGAAGCTTATTACAAAGCTCAAAACATGTTCCGTACTGCGGATACAGTTGATCCTGAGTTTACAGACGTGATCGAACTGGATCTGGCATCCGTTGTTCCAAGTCTTGCCGGACCAAAACGTCCACAGGATCGCATCGAGCTGACTCAAATGAAAGAAGGCTTCAACAGCATTATCCGTACGCCGATCGACAAAGGCGGCTATGGTCTGAGCGACGAGAAAATCGCTGAGAAAGTGCCTGTGAAACACCCTGACGGTTCCACTAGCGAACTGAGTGCTGGTGCTGTCGTTATCGCGGCAATCACTAGCTGCACCAACACATCCAACCCTAGCGTTATGGTCGGAGCGGGTCTGCTTGCGAAAAAAGCTGTTGAACGTGGCCTGACTAAACCTGGCTATGTGAAAAGCAGCTTGACTCCAGGTTCCCTCGTTGTTACCGAGTATCTGGAAAAAGCAGGTCTGATCGAATATCTCGACAAACTCGGATTTAACGTTGCCGGCTATGGTTGCGCAACTTGCATCGGTAACTCTGGCCCACTGCCAGACGAAGTAAGTGAAGCAATTGCCGAGAATGATATGACCGTAGCGGCTGTATTGTCCGGTAACCGTAACTTTGAAGGTCGTGTGCACGCGCAGGTCAAAGCCAACTATCTGGCTTCTCCGCCACTCGTTGTGGCGTACGCTCTCGCGGGTACCGTTAATATTGATTTTGCAACCGATCCAATCGGTTATGATACCAACAACGAACCTGTATTCCTGAAAGACCTCTGGCCTAGCTCCGAGGAAATCAAGGATACCATCGCTAGCTCGCTGAACGCACAGATGTTCCGCAACAAATACGAGAACGTATTTACAGCTAACGAACGTTGGAATACGATCCCTGTACCGGAAGGCGAATTGTATGAGTGGGATCCAAATTCCACGTACATTCAGAATCCACCATTCTTCCAGGAGCTTGGCGACAAGTTGACGGATATTGCAGATATTCGTTCCGCACGTGTAATGGCATTGCTGGGTGACTCCGTAACAACGGACCACATCTCACCAGCAGGTAACATTGCTCCGTCCAGCCCGGCTGGATTGTATCTGAAAGAACATGGCGTAGAGCGCAAAGACTTCAACTCCTACGGTTCACGCCGTGGTAACCATGAAGTTATGATGCGTGGTACATTTGCAAACATTCGTATTCGTAACCAAGTGGCTCCAGGTACTGAGGGTGGTATTACGAAATACCTGCCAACAGACGAAGAAATGTCCATCTACGATGCTTCCATGAAGTATCAGGACGAAGGACAGAACCTGATCGTTATCGCAGGTAAAGAGTATGGCACAGGAAGCTCGCGTGACTGGGCAGCAAAAGGAACATTCCTGCTTGGTGTCAAAGCCGTTATCGCAGAAAGCTTCGAGCGCATTCACCGCAGTAACCTGGTGGGCATGGGCGTAATGCCATTGCAATTCCAGGAAGGTCATGGCTGGTCCAGCCTCGGTCTGAACGGTCGTGAAACATATGACATCACAGGTCTGAGCAATGATGTGAAACCAGGACAAGAACTGACGGTTACCGTAACTCGTGAGGACGGTACCAAGTTCGACTTCCCTGTTATCGCTCGTCTGGACAGCATGGTTGATGTGGACTACTACCATAACGGCGGTATCCTGCAAACCGTATTGCGTCAAATGATGAAAAAATCTTAATCGCATTTATATTTTATGCAATTAAGGTATACAAAAAGCTCCCCGCCACGTGCGCTCTGCACGGTGACGGGGAGCTTTTTGATTTTGCTTTTAATAATCGATATACGTTTAAAAATCAATCCTCAATGCAACTTCCGAATCATCAGGTGGTGCAGGAATGCGATATACACCTCTACAGTTTAATTTCTCCACGTTGATCCAGTCTGCAAAATCATCCCCACCGTAGCAACGTACAAAAACACCATATTCTTTCTTACCCTCATGATCAATATATTCGGTATATTGGGTGAATGGATGTTTCCCTTCTATACTCTGCAAAAAATCAGAAAACTCCCCTCTCCACTCATTTATCTGCTCTGCATATTGATCGGGGACATAATAATAGAAACCGTCTGGTGTATAGTATGAAATCTTCATTATCATCTAGCAGACCTCCTAGATCCAATTTGATAGCAGTTTAGATTTTTAAAATTTCCATACCTTCTTTTAAAAATGACGAGACGAGTGTATGATATTCAATTCCATCTGCTAGTTCTTGTTTTGTTTTATGTACCAGAAAGTGAGAGTATTTCTTCATCAGTTCATGCTCATTCAACTCAATGGGGAGGTAAATAAGCTCAACGTCATCTGAGTCAAAGTAGTGTCGATATCCTCTCTCTGATTGCCCTATCTCCATCACGGTTGTTATGACCAATAACTCATCGCTTGTAAAGGTTTTTATCAAGTCTGATCTTTTCTGTTCTAAATCACGCACAAATTCTTCACCTTGCTGATTACGCTCAGCTTCAGCCATTTCACTTTCGATGTCCATGATCGCTTTCATTCTTCCTGCGAGTTGTTTAGCCAATGAATACAATATATGTCCTCCTTGTAAGGATGTGGGTATCTGGCAGATATAAAAAATCCCCACCCCGTACTCAGCCGCGATGGGGAGCTTCTCTTATTAATATACCGAAGGCTATGTAACGCCTCTACACTTCCTTTTAATGCCCAATGTAATGTGATGCTTGATCCAGGGATTGCAGTGTGGCCATAACCACAAACAGACAGGACATTATGATCAGTGAGTACCCAATCCATCTGGAGGTAATTTGATTGTTGTTGGTTCCATCCTCTGACGAAGATTGAGTAACATAACGCGGACGAACGATAAATACCATTCCTGTCCCAATCATTAAAACAACCAAGAAAATCATCAAATATTTTCCCTCCTTACACCCGACTCTGATTGGTATTATACTCTTTTTTCGCAGTGCTTGCTGTTCCTCCCACAATCATACGTTTCAGACCGATAAGCATGGTATACAGAACATAACCGATCATTCCACCAAACGTGTTTAACATCAGATCATCCACGTCGAATATGCCCATGCCGGTCAATAGCTGTGTCGCTTCAAAAGCAAAACTTAAAAGCAAGGAAAGTACGAATACCTTGGCCCCTGACAACAGCTTGTTCCCCATCAGTACTGGAATAAAAATACCCAGTGGGATAAAGGCCATGACATTGCCTAACAGATGAATCGCGGTACCTGGACGATGTAACGACAGGCTATGCCAGTCTCTCGAGATTTCCTGAAATGGCGTCAGGTTAACGGTTCGCGTATGAATCAGATCCGGCTGCTGCGCGATCGCCATAAGTTGAACCCTCACGATGTTCCAATCCACCGTATGCCCCTTGAATAATATCAGCTTGGTTAGCAGATACAGATACACGATCAATGCCGCGACCCATATCATCTTCAGGTTGAACTCCTTAGGTTTCATATATGAACCTCCATGTATTTCTTGTTGTTTATTCCTCTACCGTCACGACAACTCCCTTCATGTTGTCTCCCGATATCTCATATTGACCGTGCTCAGGGATATTAATGGTCTCATCTTTGGATGCATCGTAATAACGTATAAGATAGCTCTCGCCCCCGACTTCAGCAGAAATGCTCTTTTTCTGCCGCAGCAGCTCCAAATATTGCTCCAGCACCAGATGATTATGATACATGATGGCGCTGTGCGGCAATCCCACATACCGGAAATGCCATGGTTCGAATTGGATGCCGGTGATGTCCACTTTATCCTTCGGATAACGCAAGATAAATCCGAATTTCCATGCATTCTTTTCCAGCCAAGCTCCTTCTGGTGCTTCACTCATAGCAGCCAGCGTAGAGCCGATATCCATCGACAAGCCCAGGTTATGTTCACTATGTCCCGCGGGAAGCGCATAGTCCGATCCCTTTTCCTCATATAGCTGCTCCTGTTTCGTAAAGTCCCGATAGCCACTGCTGATAATGAAGTATCGTACGTCCTCTTTCCCAGCAGCTTCAACCATCTTCTGGAATGCTTGCGCTACGTATTTTGACAGCATAATATTCTGATCCAGCAATCCGTATCCCCGAATCAGTTCATGTTGTTCCGCCAGATTGACAATGTCGGTTCTAATCCCTTCCGCATGAACGGGATACTCCGAATTGACGAGCAATAAATTCCCTTTATGTACTTGATTCTGCATATTCACTTTAATTGTTTTCGTATAGCCTGCACGAATTCCACCCGTATCCTGAACTTCCAGATTCGCCTCTTCCTTCTGCTCAAACAGTGCGGGTGACTTGGAAAAGATATATCCCAGTACAATGATACATATCAAAAATCCCCACTTTTTCATTCCATGCTCCTCCTTTACCTCGTCATTCAAGGATAGAGAAAACTAGTTAAAAAAAAGCAGGGCAATTCTAAAGTTTTTCTTAAATTCATCCTTTTATTTCATTCTAGTGCTGGCAACCGCACTTCAAATACGGTCCGTACGATATCACTTTGAGCCGAAATGGACCCATCATGCTGCTCCACAATATTTTTGGCGATAAACAGGCCCAGACCTGTTCCCCCTTCCTGAGGTGTCCGCGCACGATCTCCGGTATAGTACATATCGAAAATATGAGGCAGATCATCCGGATGAATATGTCCCCCGTAGTTCATGATCTGAATGATCACCTGTCCTGCATCACGGTGCCCATGGATATCCACATAAAGACCATCTGTTCCGTGACGCGCTGCATTAATCAACAGGTTCTCAAACACGCGTGCAAGAACCTCACCATCGCCGGAAATGGTTAACTCGGAATCGATGTGCAGTCGGGTGACCAGGCGGTTCTTTTCAAAAACAGGGTACAGCTCTTCGTTCATCTGCCTTAGCAGTTCACTAAGATCAAGTCTCTTTTTCTCAATCGGCAACATGCCATAGTTCATTCGTGTAATCTCAAACAAATCATCGATCAGTTTCTCGAGACGCTGAGATTTGGTAAAAGCAATCGCTGTAAAGTGCCTGACCTGCTCCTCCGTCAGCTGATCATCCTTCATCAACAGATCCAGATAACCCAATACTGATGTTAAAGGGGTACGCAAATCATGCGCCAGGTTTACCACCAGCTGATCCTTGCTGCTCTCCGCAAAATCTCCCCGTTCTACCGCTTCCCTCAGTTTCAGACTCGCCAGATTGATATCCTCTGCAATCGCGCCCAGCTCGTCCTTCGTCGAAATTTGCACACGGTGCTGGAAATCACCACTCGCGAGTTGCCGGATACCTGTGGAGATATTTTTGAAATAGGTAACATACGGTTTGGTAAACCAGAAGAAAAACAGGATCGCAAGCGGTATGAACAAGATGAGAAAAAAGTAAATATCCCCTATGCTTCTCATAAAGTGGCGATATTCTGCTAACTGATCTTCCGCACGAACACCAGTGTAATAGTATTGCATCACTTTATATACCCCAAAGGTAATCGCACCAGATGCCAGCATGCTTAAACCCAGCAACAGAATCATGGTCGTTCGAAAACTTCTGCGTTTATTCATTGAACGTGTACCCCACACCCCAGATCGTTTTGATAAACTTGTTCTTGTCCACATCTTCGCCCAGCTTTTTGCGCAGGGTCCGAATATGAACCATCACGGTATTGCCGCTCTCATAATAAGCCTCTCCCCACACTTGTTCAAAGATGCTCTCCGCACTGAACACTTGTTTGGGATGACTTGCGAGCAGATAAAGGATGTCAAACTCCTTCGGTGTTAACTCTACTGGCTTGCCGTATAAGGTGACGCTATGTTGATCTGGCGAGATAATGAGCCCGCCTTTCTCCAGAATAGAGCGCTGGACCGGTGCAGACTGGCTAAATTGAAGGGAACGGCGCAGCTGTGAATTGACCCGGGCAACCAGTTCCATCGGGTTAAATGGTTTCGTCATGTAATCGTCTGCGCCCATCACGAGCCCGGTGATTTTATCCATATCCGAGGTTTTGGCACTCAGAAAAATAATAGGCAGATGATACTGCTCCCGAATTTTTCGGGTCACCTCATATCCATCCATACCAGGCATCATAATATCCAAAATGGCCAAATCTATCGTTTGTGTCTGTACGGCTTGAACCGCCGTTTTCCCATCGAATGCCTTAATGATGTGATATCCTTCTTTTTGCAAGTGCAATGCAACCAGATCAGCGATCTCAACTTCATCATCTGCGATTAAAATCGTAATACGCTTCATTGCTTATTCCACTCCTATATGTGATGCTCAACAATATAACATATCTGAATCCAACTTATAAATGATTGAAGGGAATCCAATATATGAAACTGGACCGTTTATTAGCCATCCTTGTGCTGCTGATCAATCGTGGCCGGGTGCAGGCCAAGGATCTGGCGGATACGTTTGAAGTATCCATCCGCACCATCTACCGGGATATAGACACCCTGGGTCAGGCGGGTATTCCTGTCGTCACCTATCAGGGTGCAAGCGGTGGTATTGGCCTGGCAGAGGGCTATCGGCTTGACCGAAACGTACTGACTGACAAAGATCTGGCCTCCATCGTCACTGCGCTGCGCAGTGTCTCCACCTCCCATACAAATGTAGCACGGGATCTGTTAATGGAGAAACTCAGCAGCATCGTGCCTGAAGCCAAAAATGAGGATTTCCAGGCTAATACCAGCCGCTTCATTGTGGATTATTCGATGTGGACGCATCCCGAAGCGCTGCAAATTAAACTTCAGCTCATTGAACAGGGCATGGATCAACTGCGGCCCATTACATTTACCTATTGTAGTGCAGAAGGTACTCAAACTCATAGAACGACCGATCCGCATACCCTTGTGCTCAAAAAGCATTCCTGGTATCTCTATGCGTTCTGTCACGAACGCAACGATTTCCGCATGTTCAAGCTGGTCCGCATGCGAGACATCATCCTTGCTCAAGGAAACTTCGAGCGCAAGCCGATCAACCTCCAGGACAGGCCCTGGCAGCAAGAGTGGGCAACTCCGGATAATCAAGTGGCCCTGACCCTGAGATTCCATGCTCGTATCCGTCACATCGCAGAGGAGTGGTTTGGCATAGAGAACGTCGTTTCGGATGGTGAGGGGTATTATATCAGCCAAGTCGCATTTCCAGAGGACAACTGGTTGTATGGGTTCATTCTTGGGTTTGGCGCGGATGTCGAAGTGCTGGAGCCTCTGCATATCCGGGAAGAGATTCGTAGAATTGCCGAACAAATTGTACAAAATTATAAAGCCCACCCCTAACCTGACAGACAGGTGTCCAGTTCCTCCCGTTATACTTCTATTATATTCAGGCTGTACATACCGAGGAGGAATTGATGATGAACGTCACAGTATGCCAGAGCTGCGGAATGCCACTTACTACCCCTGCCCAATTCGGCACAGAAACGGGTGGTAATACAACCCGCGAATACTGTATCTATTGTTATAAAGAAGGGAAGTTTGAACAGCCCGATATTACGCTGGAGGGCATGATTGAAATGTGCACCGCCATTCTGAACCAGGAAGGTATGGACGAGGAATCAGCAAGGTCGATGCTGCGCAACCAGCTTCCTTTTTTGAAAAGATGGAATGCATCTGGCTCAGAACGGAAGAACGTGACATTTGGGGCAGAACTTTCGGAAGAGTCCGCTGACCTTAATCAAACAACTCGCAACAATACGCTCTCCATAGAGCCCATTCGGTACGTCACACTGCCAGGAAAGCGCCTTGCCGGTGTGTCCGCCAGAACAACCAATGCCATTGAAATGAGCGGAAAAGGCTGTATTCAGGGCCTCTGGAACAGCTACTTCGCCTCAGATTATCAGCCAACCCCTGAAGCCCCCCGCTATGGCTGTTACGCTGATTATACGGATGGCATAAATGGAGAATACACCATACTGGTGGGGCATGAGGTGGGTCCAGATGAAGCGTTGCCTGAGGGAGTGAATTCCGTTGAGCTGCCACCTGCAACATATGCGGTGTTCACCTCCAGAAAGGGCCCGATGGGCGAGGTCGTAGGCGAGGCCTGGGGTGCAGTGTGGTCCTGGAACAATCAGGGAGAACGCACATTTACCGGAGATTTCGAATTGTATGATGAGCGCAGCCTCGATCCTGAGAACGTACAAGTGGACCTGTATATTGCCGTTCGCCAAGGATAATAAGAAAATAGTGATTAAGGTCATTTCCTAATTCCAATTGCACCGTTTCGATCTATATTTAAGCAATGGAATACCGCACACCGATTTTATGAAAAATGCTGTTAGGCTGTCAGGTTTTCCTGACGGCTTTTTGGCGTTTCCGCTTTGTCTTTTCGTTGAAAATTGCCCTAATATGCACCCGACAACCGACCATGGTACCAAGTTAGCTAGCTTGCGTCGTACCTATACAACCAGACAATATGTCTTAATTTCGACACAATTGGCATTCTCAAAACTGGGTCTATTCACTTAACAACCGCTTCTATCCTCCCATACGAATCCTCACATATGCGGTCCTTTCCTCCTGAATTTACTTAAAAACGTTTACATCTCCTGAATACGGGGTAAAATCACTACAATCCAATTGGAATTACACCTTAAGTTGCCTGTTTCGTCTAACAAGTCACATATACCTATTTGCGTATTAGAGACGATAATCCGTCGGAATACATAACCTATTCATAATCACATATGCATATTTGAAAATGCATTAAAGGAGGAACCAAGATGATCCGCATGCCTATTCAGCAAATGATCCCGTACCACCATCAATATCCGCGCAACACGGCGACCACTGCTCCCAAAAAGGAGAATGAGAACACTCAAGGTCTATCCTTTCATGAAATTTTGCAACAAAAAATGGCTAAAAAGAATGCTGCCCCTTCTATGCGATAAATGAAATGACGAGCGAATTGAGAATCGCTTACGTGGTTTGCACCGTTCCTCTGCGAAGTTGTGGATGAACGGTTATTCGCGTTTTCACGATAAATGTTGTTACCTCCGTATTTTAAATATGTACAGTCTATTGTCACATCCCTATAATGGGTTAAATATCTGCGGAACTTATATGAGATAGAATCCATTTCAGGGGGCAAGTATGATGATGACCATTGGCTGTTTTCACGCTCACTATTCCAATATTGCACTGATTGAAGAAGCACTCGCTCCTTATGAGGTTGAACTTGTACATTATGTCGATCCCGGTCTGGATCGCCTCAAACATGATGCTGATTTTACCGAGGCAGTTACGCATGAGAAAGTATCACAGACGCTGCAATGGATCGCCCAATGCCATGCAGATGCCATCCTCGTCACTTGTACCCTGTTTGCAGCCGTACTCGAGCAAGAGGCACAACATGTTCCCGTGCCCGTGATAGGAATTGATGATCCATTACTTCAGGAAATGCAGCAAAATTCTGGCGAGTACATCCTTGCGTTTACCAACCCCGCAACGATTGAAGGAACGATGGCGCGGGTGAATCAGGCTTTGCAGCAAGATGATGAAGATGAGCAGCGACACGAGGCCGTGACCGTAAAGACTGAAGCAGTATTGATCCCGGGCACATTCGAGTTAATTATGCGAGGCGATAAGGAAGGTTATCTTGCAGCAGTTAGCGGCGGTTTACAGCATCTTGCTGAGCAGTATCCGGATAGCACGCTAGTAGCCGCTCAACTGTCCATGGCTCCTGCAGCAGCACGGGTTACAGCAGATAAAGGCATGGCGATCTATAGCCCGCTGGCATCACTTGCGTCGTATTTGGAGAAGAAGTTGAGCTTGGCCAAAGTTAAGTGTTGAGCTCATGAAGCAAAATAAAAAGGCTCTCGAATGAGAGACTTTCGAAAGGAATAATTATTTTGAGCCAATCTGTGGTGGGAAATAGATTGCCTCCGGTGGGAGGTGATCCTATGAACTTCTCTTTCAACGACGTAAAATCGTGTTCGCAATGCTAATTATTGCGCTCCTGACATACATCGACCGTAAAAAGAAGTGACCCGCCACAGGTTGACGGCCTGACGGGTCACTTCGTCTGAACTATGCTGCACTTGGAGGAATACCCACCGCAAATGCTGTGCAGGAGTAGCCATTGGCCTGGCTACTCTTATTTGTTTTTCACTTACATTCATTTTATTAAACATCTGGGAGACAATCAACCTATAACTGATAAAATATGTTGTGTCATTATCCTTGTTCCTCGAAGTTAAGTGTGCGCACCACATACCAAGTAAGAGGCCGCTCTTCTCCGCAATCACGGAGAGGAACGGCTTTTCACCATGTCAGGCCGCCCAGATTGCGCTGTAACGACGCTTAGGAGCGTGTCCGGTATTCCTCAGCCTTTTCCTGCATACCCGCTGCCACGGCCTCATTCTCGGACAAACCTTTGTCTGCGGCAAAAGCACGAATATCCTGCGTAATGCGCATGCTGCAGAACTTCGGCCCGCACATGGAGCAGAAATGGGCTTCTTTTGCCCCTTCGGCCGGCAACGTCTCATCGTGGTAGGACAGCGCACGCTCAGGGTCCAGCGACAGGTTGAACTGATCCCTCCAGCGGAACTCAAAGCGTGCTTTGGACAGCGCATCATCCCGCCGCTGGGCACGCGGGTGACCTTTCGCCAGATCAGCGGCATGCGCAGCGATCTTGTAGGCGATAACCCCTTCCCGCACATCATCCTTATTAGGCAGGCCCAGATGTTCTTTTGGCGTAACATAACAGAGCATCGACGTACCGAACCAGCCGATCATCGCTGCCCCAATGGCCGAGGTAATATGGTCATATCCTGGTGCAATATCGGTCGTCAGCGGTCCCAGCGTATAGAACGGCGCCTCCTTGCAAATCTCCATTTGCAGATCGACATTCTCCTTGATCTTGTGCATCGGCACATGTCCCGGACCTTCAATCATCACCTGCACATCATGCTTCCAGGCGATTTGTGTTAGTTCACCAAGCGTCGCCAGTTCCGCCATCTGGGCTTCATCATTGGCATCGTAGATGCTTCCTGGGCGCAGTCCGTCTCCGAGAGAGAAGGCCACGTCATACCTTTTCATAATCTCGCAGATGTCTTCAAAATGGGTATACAAAAAATTTTCCTCATGATGCGCAAGACACCATGCTGCCATGATGGACCCGCCCCGTGACACAATGCCCGTCATGCGTTTGGCGGTCATCGGAATATATCTCAGCAGCACGCCTGCATGGATCGTAAAGTAGTCCACACCCTGCTCTGCCTGCTCTATGAGCGTGTCACGATACAACTCCCAGGTCAGTGCTTCGGCTTCTCCATTGACCTTCTCCAGTGCCTGATAGAGCGGAACTGTTCCAATGGGTACAGGTGAATTGCGGATGATCCATTCACGGGTTGTATGAATGTCCTTGCCTGTGGAAAGATCCATCACCGTATCCGATCCCCAGCGTACGGCCCAAGTCATCTTTTCTACCTCTTCCTCGATGGAGGAGGATACCGCAGAGTTCCCGATGTTAGCATTGATCTTCACATGAAAATGACGCCCGATCAGCATCGGCTCACTCTCCGGGTGATTGATGTTCGACGGCAGGATGGCCCTGCCACTCGCCAGCTCCTGCCGCACAAATTCCGGCTCCACACCCTCACGGATGGCAGCGAACTCCATCTCCGGTGTGATCATTCCCTGCCGTGCATAATGCATCTGGGTCACGCAGCGCCCTGCCTGTGCCCGTAACGGTTTACCACGCAAGCCTGGATACTTCTCGGCTCCAGTTCGCTTCCCTCCGGGTTTCAATCCGTTATCCTCCGGTTTTACCGTTCGTCCCTGGTAGGCTTCAACATCTTCACGCTCCGTAATCCAGCGGGTGCGCAGCGCTGGCAGCCCTGCCCGGATATCGGCATGAAATCCGGGATCAGTCATCGGCCCGCTCGTATCGTAGACACGCAGCGGTTCGTTATGCTCCACTCCTTGGGGAGTATTCGTGTCATGAAGGGCAATTTCACGCTCCGGTACTGCAATGTCCGGTCGTGAGCCCTGAATGTACACTTTGCGGCTGCCCGGGAAGGGCTTAATTCGTCCGGCCGCACCTGCACTCTTTTCCAACACCTGATCCTGCTCGTCTTGTCCCAGCGTTCTGTTCTCTGTACTCATCGCTCTTGTCTCCTCCTCATTGGTGATTGCCTGGATTGAAATGCTTGCGCACGAGTCCAAACCATCCACAACATAGAAAAAGGAAGAGCGATCATACCACACAAAATAGGGACATACAGTTCAAGTAATACAGACAGTCGAGGAAAAAAAATCCATACCACCGCTTCGCCAATAGCTCCCAGCTCTTTATCCAAAAGCAGCTCTGACAACGGCTTCCGCCTGTTTACTGTATAAAAAAAGCCGGTTCCCAAGGGAACCGGCTTATGTCCATCACCAATAACGCAACTCATTCAGGCTCCATAACGGAGTCCATCCATAGGTTACATTATATGGTGTTCGTGGTCGTATCGCCGATTACTTCCCTACGCTGGTATGATCCAGATCAGGTGCAAAGGGTCCGGAATCTCATGCGATTCCGTCTCAGTCCGGACAATTCGGACTCCCCCAGTAACGTTAACAAGTTGCAGCATCTCAGCCGCAGATTCATATTCAATTATGCTGACCCTGTTGGGCCGTCCATTACAGAGTAGCGCAACCGGATCATAAAAACAACCTTTAAATTCCAGAACATAAAATCAGGATAACATCAGTCCCATCTGTGTAGCAGCTTCCTTCAGCACAGGTGCGTATTCATGCAGCGTCTCCTGCGAAAGGCGACTAACAGGCCCGGATACCGACAGAGCAGCAGCGATGTTGCCTTTCCGATCCATGATGGGTACAGATACAGCGGCTGCTCCCGGTTCACGCTCCTCATAACTTGTTGCATAGCCATATTCCAGAATGTCTTTCATCTGTGCCAAATATACTTTGGGATCGATAAATACGGGCCATTCCGGTCCATTCATCAGATCTTCGCGGTCCTCTTCGGTGGCAAAAGCCATCAGCACTTTACTGGAGGCTCCCACGGATAGCGGAAGTCTGACGCCCACCGGAGCTACACGGCGAATCGCCTGATCACTCTGTACAGCTTGAATTCGAATCCGCTCACTGCCATCACGCAGATATAAACTCACGGTTTCGCCCAGTCGATCTCTGAGCCGCTCCATCGCAGGAAGGAGCAAAATGGCCGGATCATCGCTGCGAGACATATGGGCAGACAGTTCCCAGATGCGTATGCCGAGTCGATACTTCTCGGTGGCTGCATCCCGGATCACGAACCCTTTGTCCTCCAAAGTAGCCATCAGACGATGGACTGTACTTTTGTGCAGACCGATCTGGCTGGCAATTTCCGTGAGTCCCAGATCACTGCGGGTTGTAAAACACAATAATATATCCAGCGCCCGTTCTACAGCCCGGACGGTTAACTTTCGGTCTTCCATGGCAAGTTGCCCTCCTCATGTTTCATCACATGAAACTTGGTTACATAAATTATATGAGAAACGGTCTCATCTGTAAACCAAAAAGAGCCATTTGGAATAGGAATAATTGTAAATATTTTCTTTTTATAAATTAAAATCCCCTGCTATTTGCACCCTAAGGAAATGTTAACCAGATATCTTCAGAACTATATAACAATTGCGTAACAAATGGCCTCAATCAATTGACTTTGACTATATTGGAACATACGATAAAGATATATTAAATTAAGATTTTGCTTCCTATGTAGTCAGAAAAATCATTTATCCGCTCTGTTCGTCTCGTTGTTATCTTCATTTGATTTTTAAAGGAGGGGCAATCATGTATCCGACATCCCAGAGCGAAGCCCCGCTGCAAACGAAAGTGTCAGATCTGCCTTCTTCGTTATCACCGAGGCTGATCCGGTTCAAACATATTGTCGTGGCGTTGTTGCTCTCCGTTGTATTTTTTCTGCTCTTTTGTTTCATCGCACTGCACGGTTATATTGCTTGGGTATTATCCAATCCAACTGTAGCGCCTGTATTCTCCAATCCCATGCAGGCCAAGAACATGAAGTATCAAGACATCACATTCCCTGCGGCAGACGGCAGTCGAACGATGCAGGGTTGGTATATTCCGGCTGATGATAATGCAAACAAAACCATCATATTCAGCCATGGATATGGTGCGAATCGTGAAGAGACCTGGGTACCGATGTATGACCTGGCCCATTATGCACACCAACTCGGCTTCAATGTGGTAATGTTCGATTACGGTTTCGCTTCACAGGTCAACAAAGCTGTCGCCACAGGCGGCAAAGCCGAGTCCCAGCAGCTGCTTGGTGCAATCCAGTTTGCGAAGCAGCGCGGAGCTCAGGAGCTTGTCGTATGGGGTTTCTCCATGGGTGCAGGTACAGCTCTGCAGACTGGGCTTATTACCAAAGATGTGGATGCCATGATTCTGGACAGCACATTCCTGCTTGAGCCGGATACGCTGTATCACAACATCCATAATCAGATTGATCTTCCGCGTCAGCCTACGCTGGAAATTATGAACCTGCTGTTCCCGATTCTGAACGGGACTGGATTGCAGCAGATTCCGTATCAAGAAGTGAAAAAAGAAGATTATCCTTTCCCGATTTTCTTTATCCATGGTACCGAGGATGAGAAAGCTCCTTACCCGATTGCGGAACTGCTTGCCGGCAACCAGACCAATCCGAATTCCGATGAATGGATTGTGGACGGTGCGCATCATGAGCTGATCTTCCGGGAGCATCCGAAGGAATATCTGCGCCGTGTCTCCACATTCCTGAGTCATGTGACCAAGACGAGCAGCGATGATGTGGACAATACCAATACCGGAGAATCGTGAAAACCCGGTAATTCAAGAGCCCCTATGGGGCTCTTTTTTTGTGTACACATAGGACAAGGTACCTGGAGAATATACTTTTGGGACGTAATTAAAGACAGCTCTAGCTTGTACATTGCCAAATTGAACGAACGGGAGAATCAAATTTAATTTCTGCTGCTGGATCTGAATTTCAATTCACTTGAATGGAGGTTTACCGCATATGAATTGGTATGGATATGGGCATCTGCTGCCTCTGAGGGTACTCGAAGAAGTCCGTTTCTGGAAAGAGCAAGAGAAGGAACATACGATTGTCATTCGCGCCTTGGTTCCTGATCTTGAACCCTTTTATGTCAAATGGCTTGCGGAATGGGAAGCGATCTTTGAGAATAGCGAACGAGTCGCGAATCAGCTGTTGAAGCAAATACTGCCGGGAACCCAGCCACCTGCTCCTTACATCATCCGCTGTATTGAACAGCTCGTGGCTGAGACCTGCACACAATCGCGTGAGTTCATTAGACAGCTGTACGTCCTGCTGGAGCAAAGTACTGCTGTTCAGCAAGTGCCAATTGCCAAAGTGGTTATTCTGCATTTCATTCGCGAATCCGAGTATTTCCTGGGGGTACTTGAAACGCTGAAACAATCTGGAGCTTTGCGGGATTTGGAGTCTGATTCATCGTTTTCACTGAATGATATTCTTCAAACCTCGGGACAACCGGCTGATGCCAACGTAGTGACTTCAATGCCCATGTCTGAACAGCCCTATCGTGAAGCTGTAGAAGAATCATCCAATGCTGCGGGAAAAGCCAACAACCCTACTCCAGCGGTACAGACACAATCTTCGGCGGCTGTACCGTCCCCCAATGCAAGTACAGAGGGCACAACCAACTCTACAGCAGTGCCGGTCAAAGAGAAACCTGTACCTATTGGTGGACACACACTGCCACCCCTACCCTACGCCTACAATGCGCTGGAACCATATATTGACGAGATGACGATGCGCATACACCATGACAAACACCATCAATCCTACGTAGACGGACTGAACACCGCGGAGAAAAAGCTGGCAGAATCGCGGAAAAAGAATAATTTTGAACTCGTCAAACATTGGGAACGCGAACTCGCATTTAATGGTGCAGGCCATTACCTGCATACGATCTTCTGGACGATCATGAACCCCAAAGGCGGAGGCAAGCCTTCCGGTATGCTCGCAGAGCAAATCAAGCGGGATTTTGGCAGCTATGAAGCGTTCAAGAATCAATTCACTGAAGCCGCCAACAAAGTGGAGGGCAGCGGCTGGGCCATGCTGGTCTGGAGCCCGCGGGCGCATAGATTGGAAATTTTGCAGGCGGAGAAACATCAGAACTTATCTCAGTCCGACATCGTGCCTCTCCTGCCGCTTGATGTATGGGAACATGCCTACTATCTGAAACACCAGAATGAACGCAAAAAATATATCGAGGACTGGTGGAAGGTTGTGTACTGGCCAGCTGTGGCGGAACGTTATGAAACTGCGCGCAAGCTGTTATGGCCGCCTTATTAGAATTCTCGGGCTAAGCATAGCATCGGGGCGTACTCTGGAGCGCATTGAATCCATGGTGCTATATGTTGATGTAAAAAAAGAGATATCTCCAGCCGAATGACTGAAAGATATCTCTTTGAGTTTGAATACAACTATTTACTTGCGGATAGAAGCTGCCTCAATCGCTTCATAAGCCCAATGTGTGGCAGGTACATCCGACCAATGTCCTGACGCATTCGTTTCAGCTTGAAGACCGATCAGCTTATTCAGCATTGTAACAGCTTCAGCGCGGGTTATCGGCTGACTTGGACGGAACATTCCATCCTTGTATCCGGTAACTACTCCCGCCGAACTTAATTGTTCTACTGCTTGTTGCGCCCAATGCTCGTTCATATCGGTAAATGCTGTCGGCGCAGTAGTCATCTGAGCAGATGTTAATAACGGCTGTAACACGACAGCCATTTCTGCGCGGGTAATCGCTTGATCCGGCTTAAAGCTGCCATCTGTATAGCCTTGAACAGAACCGGATTGGGCTGCTGCTGATATAGATGCCTGTGCCCAGTGGCTGGATGTAACATCTGTAAATTCATGACTTCCCTCAAGAGTAGATGTTCCCAGAATACGCGTGATTAATGTTGCCATTTCCGCACGAGTTACATTACGCTCTGGTCGGAAACTTCCATCCGTGTACCCCTGAATATAAGGTTGTGCTTTCAGTGTGTTGTCTGTCCAGTCTTTGACCCTAACAATGGAGAATGTACTGAATTTGTTTACTTCAATCTCGACGCCTTGCTGATTATCACCGTTTAGGGTAACCCGTTTGCCGTGTACAAGCTCCTTCGTTCCATCACTATGCTCAATATATACACCTAGCTCCTCAGACTTCACACCTGCAACCTGATTAGCATCTAAAGGCAATATGAGCGTAACAGGTCTGCTCTGAAGATTCGTTTCGATCATCATTGGACGTCCAATGATCTGGATATCCGTTGTACCTACAGATTGGATGATCGACTCATTCGCCTGTGCTCTCGTTTGGATCTCTAAACGTTGGGATTCCTTCTTCACCGGTACAAGACGGAAATAAATATCATCTGTGCGTCCGTTCAAGGAACTCGCCGGAATGATAATCTTTACATTAGGATTGGAAATAACCAGATTCACTCCTTGCTCAGCCAGCATTACTGACGATTGTGGAGAGAGCTTCAGATCCCACTGTGATACTTCATCTTTTGCGTCTGGAATCAAGACAACCGCTGTATGGGAGCCTGTCTGTTTCAACTGGTCGATAATGGTTTGCGTTTTGCTCTGATCAAGAAGAAGTTCATCCTTAACCGTACCATCTGTTCCTCGAGTACGATTAATCTTCAAGGAAGCGATCGTTGAAGCTTGATCCCCATTCGCCACATCCACTTTGATTACTTCTTTCTGTGGAGCTTGTGGAGTTGTTGGCGTTACAGGAGTTGGAGTAATAACTCCCCCACCTCCCCCATTACCTGGCGTTTCTGGATTGGATGGAGTTATGTTAATCTTCACTGAATTAGAAATTCCATATTCGGATACGCCATCTTCATATACAGCTCTAACAGCGAAAATATATTTTTCGCCTTCTCTAAGATCATTAATTTCCCAACTGCTATTCAAAATATTAGAAGTAACAAGTACCCATTGTGAAGGGTCTACTGGTGCTGATGAACCTTCGTACATATAGACCGAAGCTAATCCGTTCAAGATTGGATCCCAAGTTAACACAACCTTTTTCTCACCTTTTGTTGCCACTACATGCTGTGGTACAGGAAAGTTCGGGTCTGGGTCTGGATTTGGATTAGATCCACCACCATTATTATTCTCCTCTTGCGGGATCACCACGTTAGATGCAACATAATCTGAATTTTCTTCATCGGAAGCATATGATCTAACTGCAAACACATAAGATTCACCATTCGTCAGCCCACCGATATGTCCATCGATGTAACTGTCCGTCACATTTGTCCACAGATCCGGATCCTTTGGTGCCTCCGTACCTTGGTACATATACACGCGATATTCTAATTCTGGCTCTGTAGTCCATTCAATGGCAGCCTGACCATCACCAGGTGTAGCCACTACGTTTTGTGGAAGAGGCGTTAAGTTTGCAAGTGTTTCATATCCCCGACCTCCCATGTCCCAGAGCTGACCATTCGTATCTTCTACCGCCAGGAACATTCGGTACAAAGTGTTCTCTTCCAGTCCTGTAAACAAGAACGATCTTACTTCATTAGCTTCTAGATCAACATAAGATAGATTAGCTAGGGCATGTAATTTAGTATCTTCATTCGACTGACCCTCAATTTCTTCATCAAACACTTGATTGTCAAAATAAAATCTACCAGCTTCATTAAGCTTCACTATAACTTTAGATGTGGACTGAGTAATTGTTCCGCTTGTAGGATATGGATACAAATAATCTATTGTCCGATCAGGCAGTGGTGGAGTCGGCGCAGTCATAAGCTTGGATGAACGCAAGATCGGGTACCCATCATTGATCCTGTTACGAGTTGTCCAAACTCCATCGAAATCCCATCCATTGAAATTAGATTGTTGTTTCATCTGCTCAGTAGTAAGACCCATTGCATAATTAGAACCATTCTGCTGGTTCGTACTGCTCTTGGCTAAATCATAGTAGTTATTAGTAAAGATAACTTGATTCTCTGGATCATTCAGATTACCAATGACTGACCCTATGGTCTGATTATCAATGGGTGATGATGAATTATCAGGAACAGTGATATCCATAGACGCAGCTACATAATTATTTTGAATATCTATTTTTGCGGAGGCTGATTCATCATATTTTTTCACTTCACCAATCAGTCCGCCAATGGCTTCAGCAGAAAAATCATTATTCCCTGTAGCATGTGAACTCACTGAACCAACCACATAGTTATCCGCAATAGTGTGGCTAAGTTCATAATTAAGTTGGCCAATCAAACCGCCTACCTGGTAGTTACCCGTCACCTGTCCTGAAGCGTAGCTCTGACGAATGAAATTATCATTCGACTCTCCGATCAGTCCACCTACAGCCTCATAACCACTCACTATACCCTCAGCAGCATTTGCAATGATTGTGCTCTTATTACTTTCTCCAACAAGTCCCCCGAGTGAGTCGCCATCCTCACCTAATGCAATCACCTCGACATTAGTGCTGTTATTTATATACTCACTTTCGTCCGATAAACCTGAAATACCGCCTACTCTCATATTCCCTTGTATATTTCCACTGATTTGGATCCCTTCAATACGCGACTCTATGCTCCGTCCGGCAAGTCCGCCTACGATCACATTTCCTTTTATAGAAACATCGTTTAATATAAGATTTTTAACCTCAGCACCTTGTAATACAGAGAACAGCCCCACATCGTTCTGATTCTCATCCGTCGTTTTCAAACCGGATATTGAATAACCATTCCCATCGAACCTGCCTGTAAAAGGCATAAGCTCATCTTCTATTATGTCAGCAATTGGAGTCCAAGATTCTCCATTCAAAAACGTGCTCATGGCTGCTTCAGAAATATCATTCTTCAGCTTGTAATTACCGTTTAAGTCTTCTCTTACACAATAGAGCTCTTCAGGCGTACTAATGAGCTTCCATTCAACATCATCAGAATCTTTTTCCGTCAGATCATAGCAACTCTTGGCCTGTACGACACCTTGTTGAAATACAACTGGCAGCATTCCGAAGACCATAAAGAATGTTAATATCACAATCCCTATTCGTCTCAGGAGCCTGGAGCGCTTCTGGTGATCCTTTTTTCGCATGTTCGAATCTTCCCTTCTCTTTCTGTTGTTGTAGGAAGATTATACCTATAAGCTCTGAACCGATTCTGAACATTTATCGGCATTTTTCGTGAAAATATGCCTTTTCTCGCATTTTCGCAAAACCACTTTCAAATGAACATATTTCTTCCCGTGCAATTATTGTTCAGCGAGGCACACCTGAATCGAATAAATCAAATACAGATACAAAAAAGCAAGTCTCTATACTAGAGACTTGCTTATCATTTGAGGCCCACTATGCAGAGCGTTTACCTTAGGAAGCGCAACCCTCACAGGCAACATAGTTGTCGCCAACCTGTTTGCTAATGGCGATCAGATCGCCCAGCTTGATATCTTCTTCACCTGTAAATTCAAGATCAGCGATACGCGCAACGATTAGGGCAGCTGCTTCTTCCTTGCTTGTAGCCATTTGGCTGAATTCAGACTTTTCGCCTGTTGAAATGACCTCATATAAGTACGTATATCTTAAAGTTTCCATGTAGACACTCTCCTTCCGAAATCACATCATATCATCTCTATTAACCAATTCCAAGTCCAAGCTTGTGAACCTAATCGTAACGCAGTTTCATCTGCTCAGCCGTCCGTATGACGGTTTCCCGTTCCACAGTCAACACACGGCTCGTCTCCGCTTGGGGAAAGCGCTGACGCAGTGTACGTACCAGCGAGGCTGTATACGCCGCGGCAGAAGGGACACCTGCCAGTTCCTGCAAACTCGCCATCGTTCCGGGCCGAACATCCGGGTACCCTTCGCTGGCTCCATCTGCTGCATCCTGATAAAACTTACGCACGTCGGCTGCCAATTGGTCCCCTTGTCCTTCCACGATGATAAAGGCCGTAATGATATAAGCCTTGGCCTGTCTGCGCTGGGCGATCCCACAAAATTTCAGTCCACCCACACTGACATCATAATCGCCAGGACAGAAGGCGCCTTCGATCTCCCCCGTGCGTGCCTGATTCGACCATGGTGTTAGCGACTCAGCGATCAGTGAGGCCATCTCCCTGAAATCATCATGAATATTGATGGCACGTCCCGGGTTCGGCAAAATTAAAGACACGTTAACCACCCCTGGATTCAGGGGAACTGCTGCACCACCCGATGGACGAACGCAGACCGCCGTTCCCTGGCTTCTAATGCGTTCCATCGCTTCAACTGCCTGAGGCAGCCTCCGATCCCGCAGCCCCGCTACAAAGGCATCTGGATGCCGCCAAATATGAGCAACGGGCAGCTGACCTTCTCCCACCCGGCGGCACATGACTTCTTCCCAAGCAAATGCTTCAAGCACACTGCTCCCGCGCCGCAGCAGCGGTGTCTCCCAAATCTGTAGCCGCAAGGAATGATCCGGCTGCATCTGCTGCTTTGCTCCCGGCGATCCGGGTTGATCTGAATTGGACGGTACATTCATATAAGATAGCCTCCGAATAAACTAATCTGGATGAATTTTAATTGAGTAATTGCGTGATCCTTATGTATCCCCTTGTGTGAATGCAAAAGTAATATATAAATAAGCCGGTTCCCCAAGGAACACGGCTTATTTATGAATGCTTCCATTGGCACAAGCATCTATTCTGCCATTTCAGATCCGGCAATTTGCCGAATGTAATGGAAATAACCATGATTGTACGAAAGATTGAATGCTTCTGGCTTGTCCAACGAATGGAATGAGCCCGAGCTTAATCTTTTACCAGCGACAGGAACTCGGCACGTTGTGCCGGATTGTCACGGAAGGAACCACGCACAGCAGACGTTACCGTCTTGCTGCCCGGCTTCTTCACGCCGCGGGAACACATGCACAAGTGCTCGCCTTCCACGACGACCATGACACCGTTCGGCTCTACTGCCTCAGTCAGAATATCGGCAATCTGTGAGGTAATTCGCTCTTGAACCTGCAGGCGGCGGGTAACTGCCTCCACCAGACGGGCCATTTTGCTCAATCCCACAATCTTGCCACTCGGTACATATCCAATGTGCACCTTACCGAAGAAAGGCGCCATATGGTGT
Organism: Paenibacillus sp. FSL W7-1088; assembly: GCF_037969855.1. Taxonomy (NCBI): domain Bacteria; kingdom Bacillati; phylum Bacillota; class Bacilli; order Caryophanales; family Paenibacillaceae; genus Paenibacillus; species Paenibacillus sp. FSL W7-1088. The sequence continues at coordinate 754,166 of NZ_CP150216.1, read as the reverse complement.
TCACATTGGCTGTAATAGACAATGTCCTTCACAATGACCAGTTCTTCATGATTCTCGTCAAACGTCACACCAAGCACATCGCGCGGGTCCACTTCATACCCGCCAAAAATCTCTTCATACATCCGGGTTACGCGTGCAGGCGTTTCTAACAGCCCTTCCCGCGTACTATCCTCACCAATCAATTGCAAGATCTGCTCAATGTGATACTCGATCTTCTCCCGATTGTCGGATACTTTTGAATTCAAATAATCTTTAACGCCAGCCACTGCCGAACGCCTCCTTTCGAACCACATGCTGTAAGCAGCTATTCACTTCAGCAACTTCAGCATTAAGCAAAATGCTCGCTCACAGCTATTATTTTCGGCGGCCCGAGTTTTTACGCGCAGGATGTTGTTGCGGCTGAGGCATCTTCGCGCCAGGCTGCTGGTTCTTCATCATCTGCTGGGCGCGCTGCATTTGCTTGCCATTCAGGTTATAACCCATTTGCTTCGCCATCTTCTGGAGCATGTCGGGATCGCTTTGCATTTTCTCAAGCTGTTTCCGCAAGTAGTATACCCCAATGAAAAATCCTCCGACCAGACCAACAATCAATGTAATAATCGGTATTGCTATTTCCATCTCTTAGACACCTCTGTATACAATCTAAAAAGCCTGATGATCCGTGTCAGCACATGATGTTATACGTTCACGATGCAAACATGACACGCACCGGATTTCCTGAAAGCTATCATAGCATTTCCGCACGCCTTGAGCAAACGGATTTTCCAGCTATACGCTGAATTTAACATCCAGAAAACAGATCGAAAACATTCAGTAAATCTCCCAGGAGCATCCGTATAAGTTACATCAGTACCGCCTCTATGAAAACGGTTGTATGCTGAGCCAGATCCACTTCAATCACATCCAGATCATAACGTGTACTGCCCCGCGCCACCCGAATGACGGGCCTGCCGGGCAAACCCCGGTGCTGACGTACAATGACTCCGGTCTCTTTGGTAGACAACCGAACTGCTGTTCCGTTCGGATACACGGACACACTCCGGTTGAATTCGATAAGAATGTCACGATCCAGCTTCGTGCCAGACATCGCCATCATCTCTTCACAGGCTTCATGTGGCAGCAACCTTCTACCCGAAAGGCCGTTGATCAGATTATCATACGTGTTAGCTGCACTAACGATTTTAGCGAAAAGATGAATGTCTTTTCCCTGGATACCCCTCGGCAGTCCCGTACCATCCACATGCTCATGATGCTGCAGAGCCGTATGTGCCACAAGCAGATTAAACTCCCGTTTGGACTTGATCAACTCGAACCCTTTCCACGTGTGATGCAGGGAAGAGTTTGCTGCTGAACCACTGCCAGGTGGCTCCCCAACCTTTCCGATGTCATGCAATAGTGCTCCGACGGCCAGATCCTTGAGCTGAACATAGTTAAGCCCCAGATTCAGACCAATGACAGAAGACAACAAACATACATTCATGGCGTGAACATACTGTGCATTATCTTTGGTCCGAATATCTGTGAGCTGAACAAGTAGTTCTCGCCCGTTCAGAACATCGTTCAACAATTTATCGATGCTGATGGCGACCTTCTTCGGGCTCCAGTCTTTCCCGGAACGGATAGAATCGAGTGTAACACTCATTTCATTAATTACTGCCTTTTTCGTGGCTTCATCCAGAATGTCTTCTGTATCCACATCTTTATACGCTTCATCCTGGATGTACAGCATGGTCACGCCAATACGCTTCAGCGTATTGACCATAAATACGGTGAGCTGAACTCCGGCAGACAGCAATACCGTGCCGTTGCCGGAATATATGGTTTTGCCCAGAAGCTCCCCCGCCTCCACGCTCTCCACGTTAACATACTTCATGAACGTCCCCCGCTCTTACGATTGCTGCTCCAATGTGAGCAATTGCTCTTTGGTTTGCAGCCCGCCTACATAACCCACCAGGGTTCCGTCTTTACCGCTGATGCGGTGACAGGGAATAATAATCGGAAGCGGATTTTTACTAATAGCATCCAGAACTGCTCGAACAGCTTTGGGCCTGCCGATAATTTCCGCAACCTGTTGGTGTGTTGAGGCCTCTCCATAAGATATATCGGACAGGACTTGCCATACTTGTAGCTGGAATGGTGTTCCAAACAAATCAAGCTTCAGTTCAAACGCTTTTCTTTCTCCTGCAAAATACTGCTTCAACTGTTGTGCAGCTTCACTCAGCTTCTCTTCATTTTTCTCATATCGATATTCGCCAATCCATGTACGGGCCCATTGTTGCAGATGCGCCTCGCGCACATGGAATGCACCAAAATCAATGTGACAAAGGCCCTTATCCGTGGCACAGAGCGTTAGTGTACCGATCGGTGTCAGTACCTCATCGTAATATACCGGCGTTCCATGCAGGCCTGTTACGGCTGATGGTTTCCATGCTGCAGCTTCCGGTTTGACAGGCTCTGTCGTCTGCGCGTTTTCCTGTTCGGGTGTCTTATTCTGTTCCTTCTGATCCTCAGGCTTATCGTTGCTCTTTAGCTCTGCCTGAGGCTTATCGGGTAAGGTCGCGGACGAACTCAGTCGTTCCTTGGCCTTCTGCAGCATGCTTAGCACGTTCCCATCTTGTTCGTTAGCGGCAGCTTCCCCAATGGCTCTCATTGCGTCTTCTCCTCCAATTCTGCTCAGCGCCCAAGCTGCAGTTCCCCGCAGCTCGGGACGCGGATCACGCTTCAGTACCTCCGTTAGTTTCGGTACAGCGGTTTTGTCTTTGAAATTGCCGAGGGCAATCACGGCGTTGCGCTGGATTGGCTTCTTGCCCCGCCAAGCGGCGGAACTTTGGCCGAAGCGCTCTTTGAATTCACGGTTACCGATGTCAAGCAGCGGTATCAGCAAAGGTTTTACAATCTCCGGATCGGGATGAAACTCGGGATGGTGATCCCAGTTTTTACCCCGATTCTTCGGACAGACAATCTGACAGGTATCACAACCGTACAGACGGTTGCCAATTTTCAGCATAAACTCTTCATCCACGAAGCCTTTTGTCTGGGTCACAAACGAAATGCAGCGCTGTGCATTCAGTTGTCCCGGCCCGACCAGTGCTCCAGTTGGACAGGCATCAATACACTTCGTACATTCACCACAATCCTCGGTCACCGGGTTATCTGGCTGAAATGGAATATTCGTGACCAGTTCGCCGAGAAAGATCCATGAACCGAATTTGGGCGATATAATGGCACAGTTCTTGGCACTGAATCCAATCCCCGCACGCTGGGAAACAGCACGGTCCACCAACGCCCCCGTGTCTACCATACTTTCGATCATGGCCTCAGGTACGCGCTCACGTATAAAATGAACCAGCTTGTCCATCGCTGCACGCAGGACTTGGTGATAATCCTGCCCCCAGGCTGAACGAGCCAGAATACCACGGTATGCACCAGGCTCCGACTTCGGCGGATTGACCATCTTCGAGGGATAGGCCACGGCAATCGCAATGAGCGAAGCAGGCTCGCCATCTTTCAATGCAGGACGCACCCTTTTCTCAATATCAGGCTCCTCAAATCCGGACTCGAATCCTTTCGCCCGATGTTGCTCCAGAATGGATTTCAAGGTCACGAATGGCTCTGCTGAAGCAAATCCTATATCATCAATACCCATCTCGGGAGCAGCTGCCTTAATCTCTTGTTTTAACTTCTCCCATACAGCTGCTGCCTTTGCTGCTCCGGTCTGTACACTCGTCATATCTATTCCCTCTCTTCTTCCACGCTAATTCCGTAAATAGTGAACGCCCGCCTCAGGTGGGAGGACAGGCGCTGATTTCGATATACAAGTCGGACATACCGGAGCTACAAAGAAACCGAGTCTATATCGTTTAACGCAAAATGCAGCGTGAAGTTGTTGTCCTTGTCCTGCTAACATTTTACAATTTTTTAATTTCCGAGAACGGCCAAAAAATAAACTCCGCCCTGCCTACAATTTCACTGGATGTAATGCTGCCAAACACACGGCTGTCCTTGCTCTTGCCTTCATGACGGTTATCTCCCATCACAAAGTAATGATCCGCTTCCAGCGTAATCGGTCCAAAATCAGGGTCCTGAACCTCCGTATCCGTGTACGTTTCCGCTTGCTGCTCCCCATTCACGAATAAATGATGGTCCCGTACTTCAACTGTGTCTCCTGGAAGTCCGACAATCCGTTTGACCAGAAAATCTTTTTTCTCCACACCTTCGCTTGGATCACGAAGCACAATAACATCTGATCGGGACGGTGTCCCAAAATCATATACAATTTTATTCACGAACAAACGGTCCTTCTCAACCAGCGTGGGCTGCATCGATTGACCTTTGACCATCGAAAGATTGAATACAAACAGGTTCAACAGCATCATGATTACAAAAGCAATCACTATCGTTTTCACCCAGTCCCAAAGCTCTGCACCCCAGGATTTCCCCGGTTGATCAGGCACTCCCGGACTGTTTCGTTCCTTGGAGGCTACATGCTCCGTTGAAAGATTGTTGGAGTTCAAAGAGACACCTCGTTTATCCATTTTGTAATAAAAAACGTCGATCGGCATACTTTCAAGGAACACAGATCGCATATAGTGAACGTTTTTCTTAAAAATATCAGGAAGCTGACGCTTCGTGTCTATCCGTGTTTATATGTTCTGATATTACCAAAATCGAGTGATCATAATCCTTTTAATTCTACTTCATTTGCAAGGGTGAAACAATTGGTTATGAGCACCAACACTCCTTGAAGGGTGAATAACAACGAGATTAAAACAGTTAAACCAGGGATTAATTTAAATGAAATGGCGTTCAGAAGTGGCGAAAAAAGGGGAATAATCGGTGAATAGCACTCATATAAATAGAAAGGCATATCCCTCACGTTGTTACACGCTGAAAGATACGCCTAATATGAAATGAAAATCTGTTATATTTCTTTTTTAACCATGCAAACTAAGCTTTGGACAAGATACTGAGTTTCTGGAAAGCGCTCATAATCTGATTGGCACCGTAACCCATTGCTTCATAAAGAGGCATGGCTACTTTGTTGTGCTCATCACCCGCCACCCATATTTGACTGACTTTACGCTGCTGGAACCTTTGTTCCATGGCCTCGACAAGTTTTTTGCCGACTCCGCGGCGACGATAGTCTGGATGGACCGCAATACGATAGATGCATCCCTGGTTGTGGTCAATCGTACCGATCAAAGCGCCGACGAGGTCTCCCTCTTCTTCCGCAACCATGATCAGGTCAGAATCCCATGACAATTGACGGGCAAACGGGCCCATCGTGTTCTCATAACACTCTTCCGATAGTGCAACCTGGAGAAGCTCTGTCATCTGGCTTGCATCACTCAACTGAAAGGAACGAACGTGCATGTCTTAAATCTCCCTTTTCGTTAGCTTAGATGAGGTTTTACAAAAAGGGGCTCCCCTTTTTACCAAAAACCCAATGTTCATATAATGACAAAAAACGAGAAAATACCGCTTCTTCGTCAATTAAACCATACTTTACGCCATAAAACACGCATTTTCTTTTGAAAGCGCTTAATTGTAACCGTTTACATCCGAATATTAAACTTTTCCTCTCTTTAAACGCCTGAAATCACATAAATAGTTTCATAATGGGTAAAATATGTTTGTTATCTCTGACCCATGAATGGATTAACGTCTGGGGGGACTTAATAAACAAAAATGTTGCTTAATTAGCCCGAATGCGGTTTAATATTAGTGACAAGGGTATTATTACATAGGTACCTGGGCAATTTGCATAAATCCTGTGAGCGACTTTCACTCAGCAAGATATAGATCGAAGTGATCCTATTCGTCTAGAACTTGTCCCGGAAGCGATTCGAATTGAATTATGCAAAATGCTGACCTTAACAAAAATTCAAAAATCTCAGGAGGTATTTCACTATGACTTTTCAATTACCAGCACTTCCTTACGCTAACGACGCACTGGAACCACATATTGATGCGCAAACGATGGAAATCCACCACGATCGCCATCACAATACTTACGTAACGAACCTGAACGCAGCTCTGGAAAGCGCTCCTGAACTGCAAGGTAAAAGCTTGGAAGATCTGATTGCTAACCTCGACAGCGTACCTGAAGGTATCCGCACAGCGGTTCGCAACAATGGTGGCGGACATGCTAACCACAGCCTGTTCTGGGAAATCATCGGACCTAACGGCGGCGGCGCTCCTACTGGCGACATCGCAGCAGCAATCGATAGTGAACTGGGTGGCTTTGACAAATTCAAAGAAGATTTTGCAAAAGCAGCTACAACTCGTTTCGGTTCCGGTTGGGCTTGGCTCGTAGTTGGTAAAGATGGCAAATTGTCCATCACTAGCACTCCTAACCAAGACAGCCCTCTCTTCGAAGGTCTGACTCCGGTTCTGGGTCTGGATGTATGGGAGCACGCTTACTACCTGAAATATCAAAACAAACGCCCTGACTACATCGGTGCTTTCTGGAATGTAATCAACTGGGATGAAGTAAACAAACGTTACGCTGCAGCGAAATAAGACTGCCAGCATAATAGAAGAGCCTGATTCGGTCAAACGACCGGATCAGGCTCTTTTTTTTGTATACTTATGCTTGCTGCACGTTGGTTGATTTAATATTTGTATGGCAAGCGCCCCTTACTCACTAACATCGTCATATGCCCCTGCAAAATAACTGCTGATAAGCTTCAGGAAAATGTTAGGGAACGCCATTTTGTCCATATCTTCCGGACCAATCCAGCGATAAGTCAGCCCATCGCCTTTTCCACTCATTACATCATGCGCCTGTTTACTTGCAGCAAATGCTGACAACGGCTCGCCTTGTTCATCAAGCGAGCCTGAGATGTTGGCTGCATCGATGATGCCTAGCTCCGATACTTGGGCTGGAGCAGTAGTTTCCTTGGCAGCCGCCTGTGCATCGTAGGCGGCTCTGGCTTCCGCGGCGATCAGCGGAAGCTCGTTACTCTGGTCCTGCTCGGTGCACTTGTACACCTGCAGGCTCCAGACAATGTGGCTGAACACATGCTCCGCATGGGTAGCCAGCCCTTCCGGGCGGGCAGCGAAGCCTTCCGCCCACAGACTGCCGGCCAGCAAAGCCATGGCCGGCTCATCTGCCAGCGGCCCCGCCGCCTTGCCGGCTGCGGCGGGCGCCGCCAGCACATGCGGCAGCTCCCACATGCGGGCCAATAGGCCCGTCGCTGGGCGCTGGCGCACAAGTACACGGCCGCGATGAGCACCGTGGCCCTCCACAATGGCGACCAGCCGCTGCTCAGGGCGCGGCGGCTTCGCCTTGGTCTTGACCGGCAGCGTGAGCTCCCGTCCGGCGATGCGGCCGGAACATTGCTCCATGACCGGGCAAGTCAGGCAGTGCGGCGCTTTGGGCGTGCACACCAGCGCGCCAAGTTCCATCAGCGCCTGATTGAAATCACGCGCACGCCCTTCCGGAATGAGCTCTCCTGCGAGCTCTTCCATCAGCACCCGGGTGCTGCCCTTCATAATGTCCTCATCAATGAGGAAGTATCGGGACAGAACCCGCATCACATTGCCATCCACCGCTGGCTGCGGCTGGTTGAAGGCAATGCTGAGAATGGCCCCGGCTGTATACGGGCCCACCCCTTTTAACGCAAAGACCGCTTGCTTGTCCTGCGGCATCTCCCCACCGTGCAGCTCCATGACTTGTCTGGCAGCTGCCTGAAGATTGCGGGCACGCGAATAATATCCGAGTCCCTCCCAATTTTTCAAAACCTCTTCTTCCGGTGCTTCAGCCAGAGCCTGTACAGTCGGAAAATTCCCGATAAAACGGTTAAAATACGGAATCACCGTATCCACCCGAGTCTGCTGCAGCATAATTTCCGATACCCACGTGAAATAAGGATTGTTATGGCGACGCCACGGCAAATCTCGTCTGTTGACCATATACCAATCCAGCAAATTCACGCTGAAATGTCGTTTCTGTTCCAATAAACCCATATTCCCGTCCTCTCCTGTTACCATGCTTACGTTCTTCACACGTTCTCCCACAGTACTATTAATCAGATCCGGGCAACGTCTTCCCCATCTGCTCGACAATAGCAAAGGCCGCAGCCAGCTCCGTCTGGTGCGTAATACTCAAATGAATATTATACTGTTTGCCGTATGGCAGCTGCAGTCTTTCCCATGCTTCATCAGAAAGTGTGGCAACGGGACGTCCTTTTGCATCAGGCAGCACTTCAATGTCGGTAAAACTCATCATGCTTCCAATGCCACAGCCAAACGCCTTGGACACCGCTTCCTTTGCTGCGAATCGACCGGATACATACTCTTCCATCCGTTTTCCCCGTTGATCTGCAATCTCCCGCTCTGCATGCGTTAAAATCCGCTTCATAAACGCTTCGGCGTGGCGACCAGACAACAGCTTGCGCATGCGACCAATCTCCAGTACATCGTTTCCAATGCCATATATCATCAACGCTTCACCCGCTTAACCTTTTATGCTGTAAACGATCTCCATTCGGTCATCCGATCGGTACCTTATCCGAACACGTATTCTATTGTAGCAGGAGGCGCGCACGGATGCGAGTACCTTCGTTCACATTACCATTTATGTTAAAATATGAATCAGCACTAGATGAAATTTTAGGAGGAATAAGATATGTCCACAGCATTTGAACTGCCTGCAGGCGGAGATGCCGTCATTCGCGGAAATATATTCACTGCACGGCAACCTGCTCAAGGAATCATTATCCTGGCTCACGGTTACAAAGGCTTCAAAGACTGGGGCATGTTCCCCTATGCTGCATCGAAGCTGAGCGAGAACTATCACGTGCTGACCTTCAATTTCTCTCACAACGGTGTTGGAGAAGATCTGGAGCAATTTTCTGAACTTGAAAAGTTTGCAGTCAATACGTACAGCCAGGAGCTTGCCGACTTGGCAACGCTGCTTGATTATGTGTCCACACAGCCAGAACTTAGCGAACTGCCGGTAATTCTACTTGGACATAGCCGCGGTGCAGGCGTAAGCCTCGTGTATGCGCTGGATCATCCCGAGCAGATTGTTGGCATAATCTCCTGGAACGGGGTAACCAACCTGGATCTCTTTACCCCAGAACAAAAAGAAGAAATGCGTACACATGGCCGCAGCCATGTCACGAACGGGCGAACAGGCCAGCAGATGCCTCTGGACGTATCTATTCTGGAAGACCTGGACGCGCATAAGGAGCGTTACGCCATTATTGATCGCTTGGCTTCTTCTCCTTTGCGTGTGGCACTTATTCAGGGAACAGAAGACGGCAAACGGCTGCGTGACGGCTCGGCCGCACTGGTTCAGGCTCGCCCGGATATCCCGTGGCATCAGATTCCCGGCGGAAATCATACCTTTAATACGGTGCATCCATTCAAGGAATCAACACCGCAGCTTGAGCAGGCGATATACGAAACACTTCGCCAGATCGCAACTTGGATGAACTAATCTTGCATAACAAAAAGAGTCGCTGCCATATGCAGTGACTCTTTGCCGTTCAGATGCTTGCATTGTCCATATCTAATCATGGCATGCTTGCAATCCATATTAGATGCCAGGAATGGCATTGCGTTTGTGATGGGTACGCTTGTAAAAAGCTTCAAGACGCTCTTGCGCAGCCGGATCAATCTGTTTGCCTTCCAGATAGTCACTGTTCGCTTCATACGAAATGCCCAGCTCATCTTCGTCCGTCTGGCCTTCCCAGAGTCCTGCTGATGGAGCCTTGTCCAAAATGGCCTGTGGCACGTTCAAATACGCAGCCAGCTGACGCACTTGACGTTTGTTCAGGCTGCTCAGTGGTGTAATATCCACGGCGCCGTCACCCCATTTGGTGTAAAAGCCTGTGATGGCTTCAGAGGCATGGTCAGTTCCGACAACCAGCAGGTTTTCCTCAAAGGATAGAGCATATTGCATCACCATACGGGTTCTCGCTTTCACGTTCCCTTTGCCTTGGTGAGTCATATGACGCGGGCTGCCCATGGATTTGAATCCTTGCTCCACTTCCAGTGCGATCTCGTTAACTGCATCTTCAATGTTGGTTTCTACGACATGCTTCAGGTCATAAGCTTTTGCCACAGCATAGCTGTGGTCAATGTCCGATTGCTCACCGTAAGGCTGGAATACACCCAGCGTTTTGTATTCCTTATTCTCTTCTGCTGTAAGCTCATCCGTTGCTTTTTTGCAAAGCGCCGTAGCTACAGCACTGTCAATCCCGCCACTGATTGCGATTAGCAATCCTTTGGAATTGGCATTCTTCACATAGGTTTTGAGAAAGTCAACGCGCTTGCGCACTTCCTCTTCTTCATTAATGCTTGGTTTAACCTTCAATTCAGCGATGATCTGTTGTTGCAAACTCATCGTACACACACCCCGTTTCTAAATTAATGAAATTTGATGTCCATTTTGAAAGGTCCGAATGGTTCAATAACCCTATTCGCTCAAAATGAAACGCCCCGGCATCGGTCATCCGAAGGGCGGGGCGCACTTTGAGCTAATTAACGGCAGAAACGGTCAAACGCACTTGTGAGCTCAGCCGCAATTTCCTCCGCAGAACGGTCTTCCACTTGATGACGCTCAATAAAGTGAACGAGTTCTCCGTCTTTCATCAGAGCGATGGAAGGTGAGGATGGAGGATACGGTGCAAAGTATTCACGAGCTTTCGCTGTAGCTTCCTTATCCTGACCGGCAAATACCGTGTACAGGTGGTCTGGTGTAATATCATGTTGAAGGGCTTGGGATACACCTGGACGGCATTGACCTGCGGCACATCCGCAAACCGAGTTAATGACAACCAGAGCGGTACCTTTGGCATCCGGCAAACTTGCTTCAACTTCTTCTGGAGTACGCAACTCCTGAATTCCCAAACGAGTCAGATCATCCCGCATCGGTTGAACCATATCTTTCATGTATTGATCAAATGACATAGACATTCGGTTTCACTCCTTAAACATGTAAGTTCTATTATTTAAAAAATTAAATGCTTTTGTGCTATTCCTATTATACATCCCTAATCAATGAAAGCAAGGTTCAAACACCGCCTGCGGAAAGGCTTCTCCATTAATATTATGTCTCATTCCTTGGCAAAACATGCTTAAAGTTCAGCGTTGAAATGCAACCTTGAACGTTGTACCCTGGCCTTCCTCCGATTCGATGGTAATGGTTCCGTTATGTCGTTCGACGATACTCAGACACATGGATAAACCCAATCCGGTTCCTTTGGCCTTAGTCGTAAAAAAAGGTTCAAACAACTTCTCCTGCTTCACTCTAGGAATGCCTGGGCCTGTATCTCGCACACACAGCTCTACGGTGTCATCCACCAACCGGGTCTCAAGTGTGAGTACCCCTTTTTCACTCATGGCTTCCATGCCGTTACGAGCCAGATTAAGTACCACTTGTTTGATTTCCTTTGAATTCAGATGCAGCTTCGGCACATTGTGATCCAGCATAAATTCAATACTCTGACCTCGCAAATTCGCATCCGCCCATAACAAAGGACTTAGTTCATGGATGATATCATGCAGCTGGGATTCTTCTTTCTCCGCAATTCGATTCTGAGCCAATGACAGAAAATCATTAATAATGCTGTTTGCCCGGTCAAGCTCCTCCAGAACGATCCGATAATAGTGATCCAGGGATTCCGGACTCTTTTCCTGCATTAATTGAAGAAATCCACGTACAACCGCCATCGGATTCCGTACTTCATGGGTAATACTTGCGGCCATTTGGCCGACCAGACTGAGGCGATCCACATTATCGAGCTCGCTTCGCAGCATTTCAAGCTCAGTAATATCCTGAATGATTAACATGGCCCCGATAGCCTCTCTTGGCAGTTCTGCTGAATACGCGTAGATGGGAACGGTCCGGGATTGGAACACGTTTGAACCGTAACGCACCGTCAGCCCACTCACTTCTCCATGAACAATGGCTTTACGAATACTACTTTCCATCTTGTCTGCCTGAGCTTGATCAACAAACTGACTCGCAGGTTGCCCAATCAAATCCGGTGTGGTTGTGCAAGGCAATTGATCTCGCGCCGTTTGCTCCATCGTATCGTTGACGAACTGAACGGTCCCTTCCTTATCTACGGTTGCTATGGATAAAGGAACGGCATTCAGAATTTGGTTAAGCTTTTCCGTTTCGGCTATGTATCTATGATGAACTTCGGACAAATGTTGCTCAAGCCCCCGGTGATGCTGCATCTGTTCAATCCAGAGCATACTAAGAATTCCAGCAATAATTGCACCGATCGTATATCCCAGAGCTGGCAATATCCACTGTACGATGGAGAATGTTGTTTGGCTTTCCATGGATGCGATATACAGTACACTGGCCACAACCATCTCTGCCGTTATCAGAGAGATAACAGTTCCCATTTTGCGTGAACGTGTATAATGCTTGAATCGTTTGGCTGACAACCATACAATAGGATAGAGAAGAATGCCCGTTTGAAGTAGAAATCCGTACAGATTATAGGGATGCGCAAAGAGAAAATAGAAGAATATCTGGAGAAGAGACAGCATTAGGCCTAAGCGAGGCCTGCAATACAATATGACGAGCGTCAGAGGCACAATGCCCAAGGAGATGGAGATTGACACCGGGCTCCCATAGTGGGCAAAAAGCAGGCACAGTAACATGCTCACCACACTGGTCGCGGCAAAACTGGTCTGTACCATCCTATGATATCCTGCCTTGACGACCGCTTGCCTGGAGAGCCCCAAGTGCAATAATGGAATCAGGAATACCGCAGCTCCTGCAAGCAGTATTTGTAAAAGAATGTCCTTCAACGCAACCACAATGCCATCTCCCTCCTCTGCCTGCACATTCCCTCATGTATTTCTGATTAAAACATAGGCGACAGTATATTACAATATATCCCTTAAGACTGCATAATAGAACTGCTAATACATTTGTATTGTTTCATATTCAGGCAGGAGTAGACAGCTTTTTCGGAAAACAGACAAAATCAATGAAAAAAGAGGGTAATAACGAATGTATGATGTCATTGTAATTGGTGGTGGATCTGCGGGCCTCATGGCCTGTGTTGCTGCTGCCGAGCATGGAGCCTCCGTGCTTCTGCTGGATAAAGGAGATCAACTCGGCCGCAAACTCGGGATCTCTGGCGGCGGTCGCTGCAATGTGACCAATGCCAAGGAGACGGATGAACTGATCCGGCATATTCCGGGAAATGGACGCTTTTTATATAGTTCGTTTCAGAATCTGGACAATCAGGGAATTATGCGTTTTTTTGAAAATCTCGGTATTGCCCTGAAAGAGGAGGATAACGGGAGAATGTTCCCGGTAACCGATAAAGCCAAAACAGTCGTTGATGCGTTGGTAGGCAAAATTGTTTCCCTTGGGGTAGAGATTCGCACCAAACAGCCGGTTAAGGAATTAATTCAGAATGGTCAACACGTGCAGGGCGTGAAGCTGGCTTCCGGCACAACGATACTTGCACGCTCTGTTATTATCGCTACCGGGGGCAAATCAGTCCCACAAACCGGATCAACCGGGGATGGATATCCTTGGGCTGAAGCGGCTGGACATACGATTACAGAGCTGTATCCGACGGAAGTGCCGATTGTGTCTGGTGAGAGCTGGATTCAATCCAAAGAACTGCAAGGCTTGTCCCTGCGCGATGTTGGGTTATCTGTTCTAGATGCCAAAGGCAAATCAGTCATCTCTCATCGTGGAGATATGATTTTCACCCATTTCGGCGTATCTGGACCGATCGCGCTTCGTTGCAGCCAGTTCATTCGTAAGGTGCAAATGAAATCCGGGAACCCCCAGGTCACGATGAGTATTGATCTTTTCCCGGATCTGTCCCCAGGTGCGCTGGAAACCCAGGTTCAGCAGGTGCTGGAGCAAGAATCCCGAAAGGCCGTCAAAAACATACTCAAAACGTGGGTTCCTGAGCGTATGATTCCATTGATGATGAAGCGTGCAGAGATCAGCGAAGACCTCACATTCCACCATTTCCCCAAAGGTATGTTAAATACATTAGTGGGGTTAATGAAGGATTTTACTTTCCGCGTGGACGGAACTCGTTCTCTCAAAGAAGCCTTTGTTACGGGCGGGGGAATCCACTTAAAGGAAATATACCCCAAAACAATGGAATCCAAGCTGCTACCGGGACTATTCTTTTGCGGAGAAGTGTTGGATATTCATGGCTACACGGGAGGCTATAATATTACCGCTGCCTTCTCTACGGGGTACACGGCTGGCATGCATGCTGCAGAGTATAAAAACGCTCGCTCATAACTTGAACATAAGATGTTCATGGACCGATTCCGGTTCCACATCATATAAGGTTACTAAGTGCACGAAAAAACCTCGACATCCCGCTATCGGTGGGGTATCGAGGTTTTTTTGAAATGTATGCCAATTCAAAATCACTGTAATCAACAAGGCAAGCAGCATCGTTGCCCATGTTATATTTACGCCTTCACACTGCCCGAGAAACCATCGACTGAGTCATCGAATGTCGGATCTTCATCCCGGTTATGCATTCCCTGTTCGGGATTGCTCCCTTGTCCACCGCTCGCATAACCTTCATTCCAATCTTCATTCACAAGATGAGCCGGAATGGATATATTCTGAAACTGATCCAATCCATCTGTTTCGGAGAGAAACACCGCACTACCACCGTGTGACTGTACGATCTCCACAGCAGATTGCGTATCCTGGCGATCTGTAGGAATGTACAATTCAAGCGGGCCTGACTGGTAGGGCTTATACCCCAGTTCCTCCAGTGTGGCCTGCGCCGCCAGCAGCGCTGCATTGTCTGCGAAATGCACTTGAAGTTCACTATCATCCATCATCATCTTTTTCCTCCTTGCGAGAGCTGATCCCTTACTTTCAAAATGGTAAGATCCGTCTCCTATAGCATGGTCAGTTACTTCATCTGATATGCTACTGTACAAGGAAGAATATCAACTAAGCGGATCGAATGGAGCGAATCCAGCCTGTTATAGACAGGACGAACAGCCCGAATGCCACGACAGCCACAGCCGTCACGATACCTTCCAACCAGCCTAGCCAAGCTGCCCCCAGTGAAAATCCCATTAAAATCCCCAGCGGAACAAACAACATCCGTACCATGGTCACACCTGCACGATTTAACGCCTCCGAATCGTAGGATACGAGCTGAACATAGTCCGAGGTTGCAAATACCTCCCAGGAGCGATAGAAAAGTACACTTAACATGATGACCAACAAGCCACACACGATTACATTGACCGGGAAAGGTGGCAAAGCAACGGCAGCGATCGAAAGGCCCCCAAGCTGCAAGTACAATTTCATAGTCGAGGAGTTACGAAAAAATGCTTTGAATGCCGTCTCAGCTGTCCGATTAGAGATGGTTCGATGACGTAGCAACTTTCGCTGCTTGCGGAATATGATCGTCCGGGTGCGCGGCGCTTTCGGCTTGGTCACAGACCGGCTCAGTAAAAGGGCGGTAAACTTTAGCCGTTCTCGTAAATCTTCACGCACATCACCCTCAAAGGTTCCCTTCATCTCCAGCCTCATTCGGGCAACCGTAATCAGAAGAAGGATTGCGGCTACAATGCCTGCAAGCAGTGTCCAGATGTGTCCATGCATCCAGGATGTTACCCCAATCGTGAACATGCCCATTGCAACTGCTAAAGGGATGATGCGAATCCAGCGTCTCCATCCGGTATAACGTACTTTCGTCATATGGAGTACAATGACCTGGAATGAAGCTACTGTGCCAAACCAAATCGCTATTAACGCGATATGGATAAATGACATGTCATACACACGGGACCATAGTGGTGAGGTCAACGCCGTAATTGCAATCATTTTACCCAGATGCTGCAAGCAACCCCGATAGATCCCTTGTTTCATCAATGTACGCATCCACAGCGACCTTGATTTCAGGAACAACACATCCGCTTCCTCTACAAATAGTAGAATTCCACCTGTAAGCATAATGATGTCGATCAGCCCTGTCAGTATAGGCAGCGTTAATCCGGTCGCCCAGGAGGGCAGTGGTTTGGACCATAAACTCACGTACCATCCGCTGAAATACAGCAGACCCGGAATAAGCAGGTATACCCATACCGTCCAATCTACTACCAGTTTCAGGTTTTTTAACTGTTCATTGAAGTGCTCCTTGCGTCTGCGTCTATATAAACCAAGTGGCGTGTATGCTCGAGAGGTCTCCATCTCTTCTCCCCCCCTTCCCGGTCAGGATGTCAGTGTGTCAAAACAATCAAACAATGAGGCGTCCGGCAAATCTGCTGCTGCACGGATTTCGTCCAGTGTTCCCTCAGCAGCAGAGCGTCCGGAATGGATGAGAATAAACCGATCACAGATTCGTTCAGCGGTATCCAGTACATGCGTTGACATAAGAACACCCGCACCACGGCGGCGCTCATCGTCCAGCAACTTCAGAAAATCCTTGGTAGCGCGTGGGTCCAGCCCGATGAAAGGCTCGTCCACAATATATACATCCGGCGAGGACAGGAAGCCGATCATCAGCATCATTTTCTGCCGCATCCCCTTGGAAAAACTGGCCGGAAGATCATTGCGGACGTGATCCATGCCGAAACGAACCAACATCTCCTCCGCCCTGGCAACAAAGACCTCTTCCTCCATCTCATAGGCCGCCGCTGCCAGATCGAGATGTTCCCACAGGGTCATATATTCGTAAAACACAGGTTGTTCCGGGATATAGGCATAGCGTCCGTCTCCCCCAATGGTTACTTCATACTTCGCATGCTCAAGCAGGCCAAGTAATGTTTTGATGGTCGTGCTTTTGCCAGCCCCATTTGGTCCGATAATTCCCACCAGCTCCCCCGGCGCTACGTGTAATCGGATGTTCCTAATCGTGGATTGACCCGCCTCATACCCTGCTTTCGTAATATGTACGTCCAGTATGGACTCCTGTGCGGCTGTATCTTCGTTTTCGATTTCCATATCATTCACTCCCTGTCCTGTCAGGTGCTTGTTGGGTTCTATATTGATATTGTAATCGAGTTCTTGAGGAATTGTTTGATCATTTTGAGCTTTTGTATAATGATTTTACATTTGCAATTCATGTTATATGTTATAACGTACTAACATTTATACTTACTTACGTATTCATTTCTTAAGTTGGATCATACGATAGGAGGAACATACTATGAATGGTGGTTCCCAAATGAAAGAGGACAATTTTAAGAAGAACATTTTATCTCGTAAGATAGGTAAAATGGGTAAATAGCTTAGGCGTTAGCTTGCCAAAGGTTTTGATTGATAAGCTCGATGTGTCACAAGGTGATGAGATTGAATTTATTGAGAACAGTCAAGGTGAGATTATACTCAAAAAAGTTAGACAATTGAAAATACCTGAAAATGTGAGACCTGAAGTACTGGAAGGTTTTTTTGATGTTTTTGATGTTGAATGGCAAATGGAACGTCAATATGCAGTAGAGTTCATGGTCAATATTGCAGAGGGCAAGCACTCATTTGAAAGCATCGCATCTATATTAAAGTACCATTCAGTCGTGCGATAACATAATTTTATAATAAACGAAAAAAGCAGGGGATCTGGATCCCCTGCTTTTTTATATTACAGTGAAAATCTCATATTTGTATACTCGTTTCACTCACCTGTTATCATGGATTTGCTGCAAGACTCCCGTCCATATCGTTCTTTTTTTGCCTGCGAATCACTACATAAATCACGCCAAGCAGCGTCAGCAAAATGCCTGAACTAATAAAAGCCGGAATAACTCCGAATGAGGTCACCAAAAATCCACCTACCACCGGACCCATGATGTTACTGGCTGTCATGATGCTGCCAACCGTTCCAAACACACGCCCCGTCATGGATTCAGGTGTTTGTTCCTGAAGTAGAATTTGGAACGGAACAATGGCAAACCCAACCCCCACACCCGCCAGGGCAAATAACGATATCAGCAGCAAATTGGCGCCAAGACCGGCATGCGGCCATACTCCTACGATCATTCCTACTCCACCAATGACAAGACCCATCAATGATGTTCCAAGCCCCATCTTGATAACATGCCCCGCCCTTTTCCACTTCTGAACACTCATCGCAGCAATTAACGTTCCAACACCGCTAGCCGCCACGCACCATCCGAGCAGATCACTTGAAATACCGGGAAGCTGCCTGAACAGGACTACCGTCTGGGAATCCGCAAATTGCAGAAACAGAAGGGCTGAAGCAAGCAGGACCAGCGAGGTTCCCACATGAGGAAGAGATGCGAGCATGCGGATGCCTTCCATTGTATCTTTCAAAAACGTAGCTTTTTCACCTGTTTGTGCAACACCTGCTGTCTCTTCCCTTACTTGTTCTACGTTCTGATTCACAGATTGGATCACTCGCGCCCCAGGAATCCATAGCAAAATAATGCCTGAGATCAGAAAAGACGCGGAATCCAACACGAAACACCAGGTAATCCCAAAAGCAGCAACCAACAGCCCGCCAAGGGCTGGACCGATAATTTTGGACATCTGTTCAATCACCGAGCTGATGGATACCGCCTGCCCCAATTGCTCCTGAGGCACAATTTCCTTAAGCTTGCCGTTCTTGGCCGGTGAGAACATCACATCGAATAAAGACTTGAGAACAAGCAATACATACACATGCCAGATTTGATCCGCAAAAATAAGCCCGCCAACGATCACAATTCGCGCACCGTCTGCGCCGATCATCAGCCACTTGCGATTGACCCGGTCTGCCAGCGCCCCTGCAAATGGACCTGTAAGTAAGACAGGCAATGCTGCACAGAGCGTGGTAAACGTAATCTCCCATGGCGTTGCATTCCAGCGAATACCCACCAACGTAAGGATTGCCAGCAAGTGCAGCCAGTCTCCCAGATTGGAGATAGCCTGCGCAGCCATCAAAGTGATAAAAGATCGATTGTGCTTCAGGGGTCTTCGTTCCTGCATCGTTAATCCACTTGTCATCCTTCTTCTCCTCCGCCCTCAACCCATTCATGATATGAATTTATTATAGAGAGCAGGCTGTGCCCCCACCTCCTGCCAGAGACGGAGAAGCCGCGGCGCCTTCAGGATGATCTTTCCATAGCTTATTTTCGAGTTTTATGAATTCTGACTACAAGTGTAAATATTCTTTAGTTCAATTTATATAGACGAAAATGATTAAATTTTAATTGCTAAAAATGCAAATCTTGTGACATATCGCATGTTTTTCGTGCAAACAGGTGCTTACAATAGAAATATGGCGAACCTCTGAATCGTCAAATGTAAATTCATCAACTCCAATAAATCTGAAAAGGCGGGATCAGTATGCTGGAATTACAGGAAATCGGAACCGAACGTTCTCTTCATCTGTACCGCACCTTGGCCCAGACATTTAAGAGCGTGAATGAACACGCTGTATCCGGAAGCAAAGTGCATGGCTTCAACCCCACCGCTTACGGAGTGCTCGAAGTGTTATATATGAAAGGAGCACAGCCCATTCAACAAGTCGGTGCACAACTGCTGTTACAGAGCGGGAATGTCACATATGTCATTGACAAGCTGGAGCAAAAGGGGCTTTTACACCGAAAACACTGTCCGCAGGACAGACGCATTATTTTCGTGGAATTGACTGAGGAAGGTCAGCGTACGATGGATGACATCTATCCAGGGTACGCTCACAAAATAGATCGTGCTGTCAGCGGTCTGAGCGAGGATGACAAGACATTGCTCTCTGAGCTGTTGGAAAGGCTTGCACTTGGTGCGGATCGTTTATCCGCAAACGGCTAAGGCCAGCCCCATATCACCTGATCCAAACTAAAAATAACCGGTAACGCCTATTTAGGCGAACCGGTTATTCGTATTTATTTACTAATCTAATCAAAGGTACAGAATCCACATCAACACCGTGAGAACAGCAACAACCAATCCACCTGCAATGAGCAAATCCACAATGTAACTGGACAGACCTGAACGGCTGTGACCCTCAATCTCCCTCTGCGTCTCTTCGTACTTGCTTTTGGCTTCATCTTCATTGGACGAATTCAGATTATTGGGAAACATCATCCTCACCCCTACTCCAAATGAGATATCTATATTATCCTGTGCTGGTCTGCTGCTTCTGCTTACGTGATCTATTCAAGATCCATCCCAGACCTGATTGCCACAGTAAAAAAACAAAAGTTGTTATGACTACGTATTGATAAGGGCCAGCATTCTGAAAGGCATGCATTCTGTACACAAAGATGGAGAACAACAGCGCACTGCCTACACCAAGAAGAAAATAAGCTACGATTGTATATATTACCCTGGATACAGGTCTGTTCATTTTCAGAGAAGCAAGCACTTGGTCCACAAATAGCGATAAAGGCAGGATCAGAAACAGAAGAACAGCCAAATTGATAAGAGTGCTTATGATCAATGTATACCAGAAGGGATAGTAATATGTATCTTCCGCTCGTTCCGCCAAGGGAACATATTGCATGAGTCCGACAACGATGGAAAGTGAAATGCAAGTCATAAGGACTGCCAGCAGCTTGATTGGAAAGGGCACATACCGGAACGATTGCAGGGATTGCTTACTCATCTTAATTCGCCTCCCATTCCATTATTGTAAATTATAGATAATCCCTTCTAGAAAATAATAACAAAAAAGCAGCTGAGAAACAGCTGCCTTAATCCAATGATTATTCTTTTCACTTCGTTTACTGCCCAGAAGCTTGCGCTTGCGGCGGAGCATCTGCATCTTCAGGAACGATTAACCGTTTGCGTAAAGCCAATGTCGTTACCCATGAGATAATAGCAATGACAAACATAATGATGAACAAGGAATGCAGACTTCCTTCCAGCACGTTACGCAGAAGTGCCCATTTGTCATCCGACAGAGCGGCTTCCGTATGTGGAGCAAGCAGTTGATTCAGGTCCCCATCCGAAATCCCAGCCTCAGCCAGATGCTGCTCGCTCGACAACGTGGATATCCGGTAGTTCAACCATGTGCCGAAGGCTGCTGCACCGATGGTTTGTCCAAGCGTACGCATAAAGGTATGTAACGCCGTGGAAGATCCACGCTCTTTATACCCAACAGACGACTGTGAAATGATCGTGAATATGGTAAAAGCAAATCCGAAGCCGAGTCCGTAAATAAACGTCAATATAAACAGTACGGCTTGAGGCGATGTTCCACCGACCAGGAAAAGTCCTCCCGATCCAATGGCGATCCCGGTTAAGCCAATCACCGCTGTTAAGCGTGATCCAATCTTCATTAACAGACGGCCGGCAAGTACACTACCGATCAGCCAGCCAACAGACATCGGCGCAAGCAGCAACCCGGATTCAGTCGCATTACCGCCCCGAACCCCCTGCACCCATAGTGGCAAATAACTGGTTAGGCCAATCATCAGGGTACTGGTCAGTAATCCGGCGATATTCGCCACCCGGATGTCCCGAATACGGAATAGATGGAGCGGTACCATCGGGGCCTGGGCTCTTTTTTCCACCACAAAAAATAAAATCATAAATAAAATAGCGACAATACTCAGTCCCACAATAATAGGAGAACTCCAGGCATAATACTGTCCACCCGCGGACAATACAAAGAGCAATGCTGTAATACCGACGGTAAAGGTCAACGCACCCATATAGTCAATTTTCGCGGTACGCGGAGACATTTCTTCCTTCAGATAACGAAACACAAACCACATCGCCAGCAGTCCGAACGGCAAATTGAACCCAAAGATCCATTGCCAGCCCAGATTATC
Source organism: Paenibacillus sp. FSL W7-1088 (assembly GCF_037969855.1). Taxonomy (NCBI): domain Bacteria; kingdom Bacillati; phylum Bacillota; class Bacilli; order Caryophanales; family Paenibacillaceae; genus Paenibacillus; species Paenibacillus sp. FSL W7-1088. The sequence goes on along the minus strand of NZ_CP150216.1, from coordinate 732,461 downwards.
TACGAAATAACCGCCCAGCAGCGGTCCGACCAGAGATGAAATGCCCCACACGGAGCTGATCCAGCCCTGTATTTTGCCTCGTTCTTCAATGCGGTAGATGTCGCCAATAATCGTAAACGTAACAGGCACAACCGCACCTGCACCAATCCCTTGAATCGCTCGAAAAATAATCAGCTGCTCCATATTCTGCGAAAGGCAGCAAAGAAGCGAACCCAGTAAGAATAAAGCACATCCAATCAGGAATACTGGCTTTCGTCCGTATATATCACTGATTTTGCCGAAAATCGGCGTGCTCACAGCCATCGTTAACAGATAAGCCGTGAAAATCCAGCTCAACAGCTGTACACTTCCCAGCTCACTGACAATGGTTGGCCCTGCCGGACCAATCACTGTACCTTCGATTGCAGATAAAAAAGTCGCCAGCAGCAATCCCGCCAGGATGAAACTGCGGTTCAAACCTCCTGTTGTATTCACACAAACCCTTCTCTCTTCAATTCTCTATATAATTGGAACATTGATTTACACAGCCCACTACGAACCAGAACAACCTTTTGATCGCTGTTATCCCCAGATTTTTTTCATCCCCTTCAAAGGGGAAATCCGGTGATAAATGCGAACGCTACGCTTCTCCAGCTTTGTTCTGCCCCTTCGTTGCTTTCTTTATTTATCTCTCTTACGCAAAAACTCATCATACAACAGGGAGTACATCACCATATCCTTATACCCGGTAGACGTGTGCTGCACCTGACGCAGCAGGCCTTCCCGCGTGAAGCCTCGGTTCGTCAGAAACTCTCCCGAAGCCAGATTGCGCGGATCAACCAGCGCTTCAATCCGATTGAGACCCATCGTCTCATACCCAAATGGTAACATGACCGAAAATGCTTCCGTCATATAACCGTGACGCCAGTAGTCGCGCCCCAGTTCATAACCGATCTCCCCACGGAATGCACCTTCAAGTTGCCAAGTGTTATATCCGCAGCTTCCGATGATTCGGCCCGTTTCCTTGAGTTCAATGCCCCAGCGAATCGCCTCCTCTTCTCCTGCCATATGGTTCAGCAGCCCGATCATATCCGCAGCCTCACTTGTCCCGATCATAGGCGCCAAATTCATATAACGGGTCACTTCCCGGTCAGACCAGCAAGCGAACATCTGGGCCGCATCCCGGCGGCGCATTTTACGCAAACGCAGCCGCCCTGTCTCTAGTTCGGGAATTCTCCCTTTGCATTTATACATGAAAAGACACTCCGATCCGATCTATCCCACAGACCTCATATTCAATAGCCATCTAACCATAACCTGCACCGAATGGCAACTGTTCAATCATCATGATCACGTCAAAAAACCGGGCCACTTCCCCTCCCGGTCTTGTTGTACGTAAGAACAGCTCAAGTTTACATCCTAATTTCGGCACACCTTATCCGAATTTAGGTTCAGGCTGTAGACGTCTTCTTGTCCGACGCCAGCAACTCTTCACTAACCCGGCCGAACACGGCTAAGATTTCCTTAAACTCCTCAATGCCTGTCCCGGTAAGGCTCCATTGATCTCCATGGGCGGTCAGGAAGTTCTCCTGTGTCAGATGCTCAAGCTCCTGCTTGATCTCCCGTTCTCCAACGCGATACCCCCGTTCTTCCAATAGAGGCAATGCGTCGCTAACGGTTAAATCCTGATTTTGGGCCAAATATAGAAGATGAATTCGTACAAAAAGATTCTGTACCTCTGCATGCATAAGCCAAGCTCCTTCCCGGGTTGTAGCCCGCCGTGGTTGCTAAGTATTTACCCCACCCAGGAAGATGAGAAACAGGAGGAATATTCATAATTGACCTGCCCTTTCCGAAATCCTCCGCTTGACTAACCGCAGGCTCTGCACTATCTTGAAAATAAGTACCATTTTTGCTCGGGAGGGTGATTCATCATGTTTCAAGCTGTTTCTTATGAAGGAACACGAAGCGAGCAGCAAACCGCCGTCCTGGGACAGTTAAGTGCTCTGATCCGCGATGAACCTAGCGCTATTGCCAATCTGGCAAACGCTGCGGCGTTGCTCAATGTATTTATGACCGACACCAATTGGGTCGGATTCTATCTGTATGATGGAAAAGAACTTGTACTCGGTCCATTCCAGGGACTGCCTGCCTGCATCCGTATTCCACTTGGGCGCGGTGTATGCGGCACTTCTGCTGCGGAGCGACGTACGATGGTCGTTGAAGATGTTCATGCCTTTCCAGGCCATATCGCCTGTGATGCCGCATCAAACAGTGAAATCGTTGTACCCATTATCAAAAACGGCGAATTGTACGGGGTGCTCGACATCGACAGCCCGCTCAAAAACCGTTTTGACGACGAAGACCGCATCTTTCTGGAAAAGGCGGTAAGCCTGATCACAGAGCAGTTGGAATTATCCTAACTGCCTGAAATAAGGTCTTAAGCCGATGCAGAGTTCATCGGTCATACGATGATATGCAATAACAAAGAGCGCACTCTCCTAGAGGATCTGCGCTCTTTGTTATGATTATTTTTCTTCACACCCATGTTCTGCTCGCCCAAGATACTTTATGCAGCTAGGATAAATCCTGTTCCGCCTTAATCATCATCCCGTCTCGCAAAAACTCGGCCAGCTTGGGGTGGTAGCCATCATACATCTGACGAAAATTTTTGTGCTCGACGTACAGATTGGCCAAATCCCGGTAAATCTCTGCGGTTGGGGTGTAATAATCCTTGATCCAATCGAGATGTCTGCCAATAATCTGCTGTACTTCCGGGCTGCCGGGTTCTAACCCTTCTTCAATAGCGTCCTGCAAGTCCAAGTGAATTCGATCAATCTTCGCCTGTGAATCGAGAAAATCTTCCTTCGTCTTCATCTCCTGACCATCAGGCATTTTGGACTGCTCCGGTGAATTGGCGTTGTAGTTCTGACTGTTCTCTGTATGCATCCGTTCAGAATAGTCATTCTTTGGCGCTCGGTCAGAGATCGGTTCATTCAGAAGCTGGTGACGCCCCTTCCTGGAAAACCCGGCGTACAGTTCGTACTCATCCATTTCCTGCTCTCCACGTAAGTAAGAGATGGTTTTGTCCAGTGTCTGAATCATTCCGTGGAGATGAAGTGCCTTCTCCAGCATCTCGATCCGATGCTGCTGCATAATACGGATCATGTCCCGGGGAGTATCCCTGAGCATGGGGCCAATCTCTTCCTCCTCCATGCCTACTTCTTTACAGAACAGAATCTGCTGTAGTCTCAGCAGCTCCGGCTTCTCATAGTAGATATCCTCATCTTGACCCACGAAGGCTGGATTCAGCAGACCTTTCTCTGCATACTGTCCCAATTCACTCAGACTTACACCGGACATCCCGGATACATCAACCATGGAATATGCCATTGGAATACACCTCCTGTCTGGCCTGTAACTCCAAGGTTCAGGCTTGTTCATACTGCATTTTATTTAAATTTAAGTGAGATATTATAAGACTTCCATCAATTCTGTACCCCAGTAATCCGTTCATTCTCTGGATGGATACACAACGCTTCGGTGATATGAACGGCATGTCATTGGTAGATTTGCGGTATGATAAGTATTTATACCCTTCTCATCAGATGTGAACCCGGGGTTAATAAAGAAAGGCTATGTATTTTTTTACGGTATGGGCTGAACGCAGAAAAAGAAAAAATCCTGTACCCGCTAACTTGGGCACAGGATCACCAGTTTCTATTTTATCTCGAATATCCATCGTCTCACGGTTGGATCTTAATTCTTGTTAAACATGACAAACTTCAATTCGGTCATTTCCTCTACGGCATATTTAACACCTTCACGTCCCATCCCGCTCTGCTTCACACCGCCATAAGGCATATGATCCACACGGAAAGTGGGAATATCGTTAATCATCACGCCGCCAGCTTCGATGTGGTCCGCTGCATGCAATGCAGTATGAATATCATTGGTAAACACACCTGCCTGAAGCCCGTAGATGGAATCATTCACATGCTCAATGCCTTCTTCAACCGAATCCACCGAATGAATGACAACGATCGGGGCAAAGACCTCCTGACAAGACACCTTGGCATCTCGCGGAACGTTAATCAGTACGGTTGGACGCAATACGCCTCCCTCGGCTTCGCCACCTGTCGCCACCTCAGCGCCTGCCTGCTTCGCTTCATCGATCCAATCCAGCGTACGCTGTACATCTTTGGATGTGATGAGCGCAGAGACAACGGTATCCGGATTCAACGGGTCTCCAACTACGACTTTTTGGGCTGCTTCTGCAAAACGACGAATGAACTCATCCGCAATCGCGCTATGCACATAGATTCGCTGCAGTGAAATACATACCTGACCTTGGTAAGTAAAAGCCCCGGTCACACATCTCGGTACCACCTTATCCAAATTGGCATCCGCATCTATAATGACGGCTGCATTGGACCCCAGCTCCAATGTTACGCGTTTCAGTCCGGCTTTGCTGCGAATGCTGGTACCTACAGCAGGGCTGCCTGTAAACGTAATATGGGCCACGTCAGTATGCTCTACAAGTACATCACCGATCGTTTTGCCGTCACCGCTCACCACATTCAATGCGCCATCCGGTAATCCCGCTTCCTGAAGCAAATTGGCAATATAATACGAAGACAACGGTGTCTGCTCCGCAGGTTTCAACACAATCGTATTGCCTGCTGCCAGCGCTGGTCCTACTTTGTGGGCCACCAGGTTCATCGGAAAATTAAACGGCGTAATGGCTCCAATAACGCCCAAAGGCTGCCGCATCGTGTATCCTATGCGTCCTTCTCCGCCTTTGGCTGCATCCATAGGAACCGTCTCTCCGGTGAGCCGCTTGGCTTCTTCTGCGGCGAAACGATACGTTTCCACCGTACGATCAACCTCGGCCAGTGCCGCAGTAATCGGCTTCGCTGCCTCCAGCGCAATGATTCGTGCTGCTTCTTCCTTCCGCTCTTCCAGCAGGGCGGACAGCTTGTAAAGGATGTCTGCACGCTGATGGGCAGGCATTCTGCGCATCTCTTTGCCCGCCTGAACTGCGGCGGCAATCGCTGCTTCGACTTCCTCCGCTGACGCAGAAGATACTTCTGCCAATGTTTCTTTCGAGTACGGTGCCTGAAGTGCTATATAGTCTACTGATTCGGTGGGCTTGCCCCCGATGAACAGATGTTGTTTTTTCATGGTTGTATCCTCCATTCATGTTTAACGCAGCGTTATCCCATACCTATTTATACACCACTTTAGCATCATCAACACAAGAAAGTCATACCTCTATTTGACAGTCATCACCGGACATCCTGCATGTTTCAAGACGCCGTGGCTGACACTGCCCACCACGATTTCAGCGAGCATGCTTTTCCCGGCCGTCCCCATTACAATGAGATCACAGTCTCTATCCTTGGCTACACGGCAGATCTCATTCACGGGATCACCAGCAATCAGCAATGTTTCATAATGAACAGAACGAGCAGCTAACAATTCATTAACAGGTTGTATAATATGCTGCCCTTCTTCAGCGATCCGCGCTTCCAGATCCACACCCAGTGCAGGCTCATTCAGCGAGATCGAAGGATTAACATGTACGATCATCAAGGAAGCCGGTTGTTTCAAACTTTCTGCCAGATCAACAGCTTGCTCCAAAGCCTTGTGTGCATGATCCGACCCATCGACAGCAACCAATATTCGTTTCAGCATTTTCCATTCCTCCTGTTCATTAATGATGCGTAATGGCAGCATCGATATCACGCAGATGTCTGCGGCGTACCAGAAGCACAACGACCCCGATCAGAACCATCAATGCGCCAAAATAAAACGGTGTCTCCGGCAGGAACCACTCGGATAATTTACCAGCAAGCCAAGGTGCCAGCGCCCCCCCAAGGAACCGGACAAAGCTGTATGCAGCCGATGCCACCGAACGTTCCACCGGTGCAGCTTCCATAACTGCTGTTGTAATTAATGTGTTGTTAATCCCGAGGAAAATCCCGGCAACGATAACAGCCACAATAACCGTTGTGGATGATCCCATCACCGTACCCACCGCCATCACCAGCAAATCAATGGCGAACAGGGTCAGCATAACGCTCATGGAAGGAACCGATCCGAATCGACGTTGCAGCCTTGGTGCAACAAAGACAGACGTGATCGCCAGCATCAAACCCCAACCGAAGAATACATAACCAAGTCCGTGTTCATCCAGATTCATGACATAAGGTGAATAAGCCATCAAGGTAAAGAAACCAAAGTTATACAGGAAGGCCGTAATCGCCAATGTTTTCAGTGAAGGATAACCCAGAGCCTTGAACGGATCGGACAAGGAACTGCGCGTTTTGGGTTTAGCCATCTTAGGCAGCATAAACGTAATACTGATAAAAGCAATCGCCATCAGAACAGCAACACCATAGAACGGGCCGCGCCATGAGATGGAACCCAGTTCACCACCGAGCAATGGACCAACGGCAATCCCCAGACCAAGCGCTGCTTCGTATAAAATAATCGCTTTGGCTGTCCCCGAAGTGGATAGTCCTACAATAGCGGATAATGCAGTTGCGATGAACAGGGCATTCCCCAGTCCCCAACCACCACGGTAACCGACGAGCGCACCTACAGTGTCAGAGGTCCCGCCGAGGAAAGAGAAAACAATGATCAGCAAAATCCCGCTGAGCAGTGTCCACTTCACTCCAATCCGGCTGGATACAACACCTGTAATCAGCATGGCTACCCCCGTAACTGCGTTATAACTTGTAAACAATAAAGATACCTGGCTTTTGGAAGCATGCAGCTGATCTGCAATCGCAGGCAAAATCGGGTCGACCAATCCTAATCCCATAAAGGAGATGATACAGGCGAAGGCTACTGCCCATACCGCTCTGGGCTGGGATAACAGCCCACCACGGGATGACGGCAATTCGTCAGGTAGTGAGGGTTCTCTTTTCATACGTAATTCCTCCTGATTCATGATTTATGTTGTGAAGTAATTATGAAAAACAATGAAATTATCATTTTTGTTTTCAGAAATATAGGTAAGAAAACGGCACAAATGACACCGGATCTCCCGGTGCTTATCGTGGAATACTAATTTAGCATTTTGCATAATTCGATGCATTCGCTTCGGGTACATGATATAGACGAATAAAAGAATTTCGATCTATATCATGCTGATTGGAACATGCTCTTTGGATTTATGCAAAATGCTCATTTATGTGTCGTTCTCGTGCCCTTCTAATCGTCGAATGCCGTTCTGAACTCGTTCACGCAATTCCTCAAGTTCCTCCTGCACGGCATGAATACTCTGAAGTTTCTGCTCGATCAGCTGCAGCTGGTCACCCAACGTCGTTTCCATCTTGGTGAGCTTCTCGATCCGTTCTCTCACTTCAGTGGTCTGCTGGTAGTCAAAACGCTGTTCGTTCAGTGCATCCGCCGTTGCCACATAGGTATGCAGCTCCTGAAGCGAGAAACCAAGAACTTCCTTAGCCCGAACCACCTTTTTGAGATAATCGATATCTTCCCGGGTGTATAATCGTGTGCCACCGTCCGTCCGCTGAGGTGAAGGCATAACACCGATCTCTTCGTAATACCGAATGGTACGTTTGGTCAAACCACATTCCTTGGCTACGTCATCGATTTTATATAAACTCATTTCCTTCACCTCACTTTAATATGTCTATAATGTTATGTACATAATTATATATATTATTAACGTTAACGTCAACGTTAGATTTTAAGCTTGAGTATGTAGTATGTTTCAAACATGAACAGATTATCTCAGTGTAAATTTTACAATACGTTGTTAAAAGTAGTTTCTAGTTGTTTCACCGCCTCTATAAGATGCAAAAAGATCCGCTCTCGCGGATCTTCGTTCAGGTGCGATTTCACATCCTACTTTATGCACCTTGCTCCTTCTGTTCCTCTTGCTGTACACGCTGCATTTGCTTCAAACGGCCTTCGACTCTGGTAAATAGCCTGAATGTATAGAATCCTGTAGCCACAAGACTTAGAACCAAAGCTCGTACATCCGTAAGCCAAAAACCGATTATGCCGAATACCGTAATAATCACACCAAACTGCATCATCAGATTGGCGCTATAACGTTGCGCTTCTTCCCATAAATCGGGATGACTCATTGCTCGCGGAGTACGATAACCATATATGCCATTAATCCTTTTCGGCGGCTTTTTGTACACCATTAATCCCAAAATGAAATAGCACACTCCGCATATAATCCCAACAATTGCTCCTGCCACAATGTTCTCCCCTTCTCTTCACTTTCAATGTGCAATTAAACGTATATACATGAAGCCATGAAAGATAAAAACGGCTCTACGTATATACGAAGAGCCGTCCGGATCGTTTCGTAAAACTTAAATGTCCTTCACCCGCAGTACACGCATGGCGTTCAGGACAGCCAGCACGGTCACCCCAACATCAGAGAATACCGCTTCCCACATGGTGGCAATGCCGAATACACCCAGCAGTAAGAAAATCGCTTTGACACCCAACGCAAAACCGATATTTTGCCAGACAATGGTTCGAGTCCGTTTTGCAATCCGGATCGCACTTGCCAGTCTGGAGGGTTCATCCGTCATGATGACAACGTCTGCCGCTTCAATCGCGGCATCCGAACCAAGTCCACCCATCGCTACACCTACATCGGCGCGCGCCAGAACTGGTGTATCGTTAATACCATCACCGACAAACACCATTTTCTCTTTCGGTGATTTGGCAGCTTCGAGCCGCTCCAGCTGTTCGACTTTATGCTGTGGCAGCAGCTCAGCGTATACTTCATCGACACCCAGCTCACGCCCTACAGCTTCACCAACAGCCTTGGCATCCCCGGTCAGCATGACTGTTTTGCGAATACCGAGCTTCTTGAGTGCCTGAATGGCTGCCGCTGCATCATCCTTCACCTCATCGGCAATGATCAGGTGACCGACATATGAACCGGATTCGGCAATGTGCACCACCGTACCCACGGTTTGCGGAGTCGTGTAGGAGATACCTGCCTGTTCCATCAATTTGGCGTTACCTGCAAGCACATCACGTCCATCCACACTGACCTTGATGCCATGCCCTGCAACCTCATCGTAATCATCCACACCCTGGGTCCGAATATCTTTCGCCCAAGCTGCGCGAATGGATTCAGCAATCGGATGATTGGAATGGGCCTCGGCAATTGCAGCAAGCTCCATCAATTCATCTTCCGTACGCCTGCCTTCAGGGCGAATAGCTGTAACTTTGAACACACCTTTGGTTAGGGTACCCGTTTTATCGAAAACAACGACTTTGACATCGTTCAAGGCTTCAAGGTAGTTACTTCCTTTGATGAGTATCCCATTACGCGAGGCAGCTCCGATGCCGCCGAAAAAACCAAGCGGAATGGACACGACCAGCGCACACGGACAAGAGATCACGAGGAAGACCAGTGCACGATAGATCCAATCGGCGAATGTCGCACCACTGAGTACCAGCGGCGGAACGAGTGCAATCAAAGCGGCAAGAATGACGACAACCGGCGTATAATAACGGGCAAATTTGCTAATAAAATGTTCCGTTTTGGCTTTGCGGCTGCTCGCATTCTGCACCAGGTCCAGAATTTTGGATACCGTGGATTCACCAAAAGTTTTTGTTACTTCGATAGTCAACATCCCGTTTTTGTTCACGAACCCACTCAGCACATCACTGCCGGGTTCCAGTTCACGCGGAACGGACTCACCTGTCAGAGCGGAAGTGTCCACCATGGAGCGACCTGCCTTAACGATACCGTCCAGAGGTACTCGCTCACCCGCTTTAACCACGATGCGATCTCCAATACGTACTTCGTCCGGAGACACTCGCTTGGTCTCTTCTCCCGCGCCAATCAGCATATTGGCATAATCCGGGCGAATATCCATAAGCGACTGGATCGACTTCCTTGAGCGATTAACCGCCAGTCCCTGAAACAGCTCACCAAGCTGATAGAAGAGCATAACCGCAACACCTTCGGGGTATTGACCAATGGCAAAAGCACCGATGGTGGCTACGGACATCAGGAAGTATTCATCGAATACCTGACCGCGAATGATATTTTTGAATGCCTGGAGAACGATATCTCCCCCTGCGATCAGATAAGCAACAACATAGAGCGCAAGCTGTGCCCATCCTTCCAGCGGAGACCAGATCGCGGCTGCTACCAAAATGGACCCTGCCGCCAAACGTGCCAGCAGCACCTTTGTCTGCCCAGCGCCATGTTCATGCGAGTGTCCGGCATGCGCGTCATGATTGTGACTATCTGCATGACCGTGATCATGTCCAGCATGACTTCCATGATCATGCGTGTGGTCTTGGGCTCCGTGATGATGACCGTGGTCATGTGTATGATCATGGTCATGGGAGTGACCAGCATGATCGTGCCCACTCGAAGTATGCTCATGCGTGTGAGCCCCGCTGCCTGCATGGGCGTGCACATTGCCTTTGGCGTGATTTATTGAATCAGCAGCACCACGACTACCTTGTGATGATTTACCTTTTTCCGAAATACGAATATGCGGTTCCAGCCGAAGCACTTTGCGCTTCGCTTCTTCCACCACCTGCTCATCCATATCGGATGTGGTGTGCATGGATAAAGTTTTGGTCACAAAATTGACCGAGCAATCGGTAATGCCTTTAATTTTTTTGACGCCATTCTCAATCTTCAATGCGCAGTTCGCGCAATCCAATCCATCCAGCAGCAGTTCCCTTTTCACCTGTTCCTGTCCGGTTCCCATGTGAACTCTCCCCTTTGCAGAACGTAAGACAAAGTTATCCGTAATTTTTTTGATTTTAAATCAATATATGAGCAATCATTCATATGTTTTGTTAACCCTATTATATGCACGCTTAAACATGAGTGTCAACAATTCCAGTTGATTTTTCATACAGAATATGCTAATAGTAATTATTTCGCTTTAGACGTTTTTTGGATATAATAGGCTTATCGAAAAACATTTGATCAAATCAAAGGTTGAGTTAACATAGGTGGTGATAGGAAATGGAACAACCGGTTAAAGCTCCAGCTGAATGCGACGCGGCCTGCTCTGGAACAGAGGCTGACGTGCAGACCATTCGTGCTTCTCTCATGGATCGTGAGACCTCTTCCGAGATGGCTGATTGGTTCAAGGCTTTCAGCGACCCGACACGGCTTCGTATTATTGATGCGCTGTTGCAGAAGGAATTATGTGTGCATGATCTGACGGTGCTGCTCGATATGGGACAGTCGGCCATTTCGCACCAGCTGCGGTCACTCCGCAACATGCGGATTGTCAAGCGGCGCAAAGAAGGCAAGACTGTGTATTATTCTCTGGATGATGCACACATTGAGCAGATCTTCCTGCAGACGCTCCAACATATTAAACATGGCTAGGCATCAGCCTGCCTGTTCACACAACAGAACCCCCGTCTCTCGGCTGTTCGCCGATGGACGGGGGTTCTGTTGAATAAGGGCACCGTTTTGCCAGAAAAAAGAGTTTATCATTCTCTAGCTATGGGCTTGCCTACTCCTGTTACAGTAGATTGTTATTCTTCGGATCATACAGGCCGGATCTTTCCTTGAACCAGTTGAAGATATGCGACACACATACTTTCAGCACCGCGTATCCGGGAACGGCCAGCAGAATGCCCACCACACCGAACAGATTGCCTGAAGTCAGAATGACAAAGATAATCGTGATGGGGTGAATCTTGAGCGTTTTGCCCATAATCTGAGGTGAGATGAATTTACCCTCAATTAATTGCACGATCGTCCACACCGCTACCATCTTCAGCAGCATCACCGGGGAAGTGACCAGAGCCACGATCAACGCAGGCGTAATCGCAATTGCTGGTCCCAGGTAAGGTACAACACTCGTGAACGATGCGATAATCGCAAGAATCAGCGCATAGTCCAGACCAATAATCATATACCCGATGTAGAGCAGAATACCGATGCAGAAGCTGACGATAATCTGTCCACGAATGAACGAACTAATCTGGTGATTGATATCTTCCAGCACATGCATTGCACCTGTACGGCTCTTGATTGGCAGGAAAGATAAAATTTTGGACGGAAGTTTCTTGCCGTCTTTCAGCAGATAGAACAGGATAAACGGAACCGTTACAATGGACAGCACCGTCTCGGTGAACGCTCCGAGGAATCCGCCCAATTTGGTCCAGGTCGAGTTCAGAATGTCCGTGGCTTTCTGGGAGATCGTACCCCACCAGTCCTGAGAATTCAGATTCACTGTCTCCTGGAACTGACCGAACAGTTTGCTGCCCGTAAGCTGCTCAAACTGCTGTTTGACCGTCTCACTGTAAGTTGGAAAATTTTCAATCAGACTCGTAATCTGGTTACGTACGACCGGAATGACTGCCAGCACGACGATTGTCAGAATACCCCCGATAGCGAGATATAAGATCAGAATGGACCAGCCACGCTTGATCCTCCACTTCTCCATGACATCCACAATCGGATTCAGCAGATAATAGAGAATACCCGACAGAATAATCGGCAGCACAATCGTCTTGATCAGCACCGCGAGCGGGTGCAAAACAAAGGATACTTTGGTAAGTACCATCACGTTCAGTCCTACCAGCAGCAGAATTAACAGAAAAAGCACGAACTTGTTATTCAAAAAAAATCGTTTAAACCGATCCGGCCAAATACGGGGTTGCTCGGGTTGCTCCATAGGCGTGTCTTCCTCTCTTATGTATCCTTTATTAAAGCATTAGCTGTAAACCTGCATGTTTCTTGACTGTACATAAAGTTGCTTGTACAAGCCAACATATGTATAACACACTGAGTTTATACGTATGGCGCTGTTTAACCGTTTCAAATTAGACCAGTATGTTCATTTTACCCTAAAAAGAACCTTCTGCCCCATACGATTCCTTTGAAAAATATCCCTACCAAAAAAACGGCTCGCCTCCAAAGAGACAAACCGTTAATATGTCAGCGGCGTCCGAGCTTTATGTTCACGTCCGCTGTTGCGTTTCTGCTTTTGTTTATGCTTTTCCCGCCAGTTGAGCGATCAGCTCATACGAGTGCAGGCGTGCCTGATGATCATAGATCATCGACGTAATAATCAATTCATCCGCCTGGGTCTGAGCAATAAATGATTCCAGTTGACCACGCACGGTTTCCGGAGAACCGTTCACTGCTGCTTTCAGCGTCTGTTCTACACCAGCTTTCTCACGATCCGTCCATTTGCCTTCCATATCAGCTGGTGGCTGCACCAACCCGGTTGTGCCACGAATAATGTTCAGGAACTGCTGCTGCATCGTCGTACCAAGCCATGCAGCTTCTTCGTCGGTATCCGCAACGACTGCATTTACACCCACAATAACATGGGGCTCCTTCAAGTAATCGGATGGCTGGAAGCTGCTCCGATACGTTTCAAGTGCAATCCGAGTGTAATCCGGTGAGAAGTGGCTGGCAAAAGCAAACGGCAATCCCAGCTGTCCGGCGAGACGAGCACTGAAATCACTGGAGCCAAGCAGGTAAATCGGGATATTCAATCCTTCTCCGGGTACAGCGCGAACAGGCGCGTGATACGATGTAGCAGAAGCATCGAAGTATGCTCTTAGCTCAGCCAGCAATTCAGGGAAATCTTCACCGCTGTTCAGGTCTTTGCGTAAAGCAAGAGACGTACGACGGTCACTACCTGGCGCACGGCCTAACCCAAGGTCTATACGGCCTGGATAAAGTGACTCCAGCGTACCAAACTGCTCGGCAATGACAAGCGGCGCATGGTTAGGCAGCATGATACCACCAGAACCGAGACGAATAGTCTTCGTTCCACCCGCAAGGTAACCAATAACAACCGAGGTCGCGGAAGAAGCAATGCCTGGCATGTTGTGGTGTTCCGCTACCCAGTAACGGTGATATCCCCAACGCTCTGCGTGCTGAGCAAGATCCAGACTGTTGCGGAGCGCATCCGCAGGTGTGGCACCTACTACGACAGGAGCCAAATCCAGAATGGACAATTTAACGTCGTTAATATGTTTTTTGGGGGATGAAGCTGTGTTTTCGGTAGACATGATAGAAAGTTCTCCTCTGTGTGTATATTTTTATTTTTGTATATCCAGATATATAGATGTAAAAGCGCAAAAAAATGATGTGCCAGCGCTGCTCCTCAAGCCGTTTACATCCGGACGGAATACCCGCCTGCACCTGCATTCTTGCTTCCGTCTCGGCGTCCGGCTTATAGCTCGTGCTGTACGTACTCGGCAAATTGACGAATGGTTTCTTCGTTGCGGCGATAATACGTCCACTGCCCCCTGCGCTCGGAGATCAGCAACCCGGCTTTCAGCATAGTCAGCAGATAGCTGGATATGACGGATTGAGCCAGTCCGGCCTTCACCTGAATCGTTCCAACACATATGCCGCTCTTTCCTGCATCCGGATGCTGGGATAACTCCAGCGGTGGAAAGTGTTGCTCCGGGTTTTTGAGCCACAACAGAATCTGTCGACGTGTCTCGTTGGATAATGCTTTGAATATGAGTATAGGTTCCATGGGTAAGATTATACCGCCTTTCTTTCATTTTGCAAACCAAACAGACCGATTCGACGAATGAACCGGCCTGCCAATATATGCATGTGTATACGTTTAGAACTTGGTGCTGACCGTCTCTTTTACTTGTTCCAGCATGGACTGATAAGCTGTAGTTTCCAAATATCCGATACTGCCGAAGAGCAAGTGATCTATCACTTCAATACCTACAAAATCGAAGATACCGATATCGGAAGTCATTTTTATGCTGGCAGTCATGCCGATTTGATCGTAAATTTCACTTGGCGTGCCATGTGTATTAATGATCAGACCTTTTTTGCCTGTCAGCAATTTCTCGATGCCAGCTTCACCGGAAGCATAAGCGAAACCATATGCGAATACACGATCAATATACCCTTTCATGATTGCAGGAAGGCCTGCCCACCAGATGGGATAAATAAAGGTAATGGCCTCTGCTTCAGCAACAAATTGCTGCTCGGTTGCAATATCCTGAGGCGTCTGTCCTGCACGCATGGACGTTGTATCCGCCGCGCTCAATACAGGCTGGAATCCCAGTGCGTACAGATCACGTACAACGACTTCGTGGCCTTGACCCTTAAGTGTTTCCACTGCCGTGTTTAAAATGGCGTGGTTCAAACTGTCTGTGCGCGGGTGTGCATATACGATAAGATGTTTCATAAGAAATAACCCCTCCAGATTTATATTAAATTTCGCTGCCAAAATCTTGAATGACACTCTACATATACATAGATGTCTATATATATGATCAAAAAAAGGGGTTAAAGCATTTTACATTTTGTTGATCGTCCGATCGCCTCGGTTTATTGATAATGCAAAATGCTTTTAGTTGGTTATGGTTATAACTTGCTAACGATACCGGTCAACAAACTCTCCAGTTGATCCGCTTGATCGTCCGTCAAATGACCATACACCATCCCGTTAATCTGTTGTGATACCTGATGAAATACAGGTTCAAGTTGCCGCCCCTGCTCTGTCAAACGAATCATCGTCACTCGGCTGTCTTCGGCACTCTTACTGCGTTCTACATATCCCAGCTTTTCCAGCTTGTTCACCAGTACGGTGACGGTTGGTTGAGTTCGGTGGACTCGCTCCGCCAGCATCTTGATGGAAAGTACATCTTCACGGTAGAGGAACATGAGGATGTCACCGTGGGACGGGACGATTCCTGTAACATTATGCTTCTCCAGCTCCTGAACAATCTGTTTGTTAATGTGATCTCTGATTCTTGCGATCAGTGCAATTGCGTTGTATTTTGGCATGAGTTCATTATACATAGACATCTATGTATTTTCAAGCTTTTTATATCACAAGCCCTGGACCTTCCAAAAAGGAAGAGACGAGGCTTGTGATATTTATATATAAACAGCAGATCACGTGAAGCTTTAATCAATCCACTGCGTGATTTTATCCAAAGGCTGACGGGATTTCTCGCGTGGCGGATCTTCCGCCCGATAACCAAAGGCAGCCATGACGGAAACATCCCATACTCCATCCTCTAACAGACCTTCCTCTTCCAGAATACGATGTACGTCTTCATAGATAAACCCTTCAATCGGGCAGGAATCGATACCAATCAGCGCTGCCGCAGTCATCATATTGCCGAGAGCGATATAGGTCTGTTTGGACGCCCAGTCAAATAAAGTACGCGGGTTCTCAAGCATTCGTTGGTTCTTTTGAAATTTGCCATAAGCTTCACGGGTCAACTCAAAAACGTCATCCGGCATGCCTTTGATTTCTTTCAGCATATATTCCGCGTAAGGCGAGTTATAACTCGCATCAGACCGCGCCAGAATGACAATAAAATGGCTGGCCTTCGCCAACTGTTTCGAAGCCCCCGAAGAAACTTCGGACAGACGCTTCCGCATCTCCGGGTTCTGCACAATCAGAAATTTCCATGGTTCCAAACCAATTGAGCTTGGTGACAATCGTCCTGTTTCCAGAATAAACTCAAAATCTTCTTCCGAAATGATACGTGAAGCATCAAACTGTTTGGTTGCATGCCGAAAATGGTAAGCGTTCAAGACGTTTTCTTTCGTAATAGCTTTTGCCGATTGTTCCATATGCCTGCACATCCTTTTTTCTTATTTATGTTTATATTCATGGTCATTGTCTAAACCGAATACCTGAGTGTTATTTTAGATTCTATAATCAAAATATAAAAGTACGCACAATAATGTTTCTTTGTTCATAAAAGTAACTATTGTTATCTAACAAGGTTTTCAACGGTCGGTTGCATAACCTGTTGTAACAAAAAAACAAGTCGCCATGGATCTGCTGCTCCCCAAGGCGACTTACTTGTCATTCGTGTCAGAGATGATTATTTACGAGAATTACAACTGTTCCATGAACTCATTTTCCGAAATAACCGTAAATCCCTCTTGCCGCAGCAAAGCAGAAGTAACCCCTTCGCCCGCGACTTTGTGGTTAGCAAAGTTGCCATCGTAGATCATCTGTGTACCACAGGAAGGGCTGAATTCTTTGAGCACCACACAGGTGACATCCAGTTTTTGTGCCCATTCAAGTGTCTGATAGGCTCCTTTAATGTACAGATCCGTCACATCCTTGCCACTCTTCTCCATTACCTTGGCTGTACCTGCCAGCACATCCTTACCCGTACCGCCGATAATTTCAGCCGGCTCCCGCGGGGTGGAAAATCCTCCAAGCAGCTCCGGGCAGACCATCTTCGCCTGTTCCTGCTCCACAAGCTCTTGAATCTTTGCATCCAGACTCGCTGTTCCGTTGTAACGGCAGGCTACGCCAGCAAGACATGAACTCACTAAATATTTCATCGTTATGCTCCTTATGCGCCAATCATCTATTAAATTGATTGTACCATATGAAATCAAATTTTAGAGGTTGGCATTGGCATCTATTGTGATCATCGTAATCCGTGCATCTTCTTCATATCGAACCTTAAAAGTATGGTAAACCTCTGTCTCTGCTGAACGGAATGTGACCAATCCAGGCGTATTAGGATCTCTTTCAAGTTTATAATGATTAAGATCGATATTGAACATTTGTTTGATTATTGGTGCTGCTTTCTGCCTGATTACACTTTCCTTCATGTTAAGTAACTTCTCAAAGTAAAGCTCATACTCTTCCCGAGTTTCAAGCTCTGGAATCCCCCTCTGGTAATCCATTACTGTATATCCGTTGCTAAATCTCCCACCAATTCTACTTACTAAATACCGATCTCCAAAATACAGGTCCGTTGTATCTTCAAGCGTCTTGCCATTTTGTTCAAAAATTATATTTTTCAAATCAGGTGCGGGCTCACCAGACAAGGCTTCAATCGACATTCTGGCTTCTGTTATTAAATCTTGTGATACAGTATCTGAACTCACACTACCAGAAACGGATACTGCTTCATCCCTTGTCCATTCGATACTGCCACTTCCCCTACTATTCTCCAAAAACACTGTTGTGAACCATACTGGTTTTTCCTGACCCTGCTTCATTTTCACATAACGTCTGGCTGAGATCGGTTTTAGCGTAGGGTCACTTTTTATCCCTTCAAGCAGTGACGGAATTTGACGCAAATAACGATGCTCCAGCTCATTAGCTGCCATCTCTCGTCTCATCTGAACCTCACGCAGATTGCCTGTTGCTGCATCAAGCCAGATCAACGCATATTCTGCATCTCCTTCTTTTCCAGCCTCGACGGACACTCTTCCAGACACAGGCAAGTCCTGCACTTTGGTTATACGTAATTGTTTGCCAAGGTAGTCTCGCATCGTGACGGCTACATTCCTTTTCATCTTGTCTGTGAGCAGGCTCATGCCGGCATCATCCGTATATTGCAGCGCTGCTGTGGGATACACTGTTTCAATCACAGGCTCCACAAGCTGTCCGTTCCAGAGAATGACCGCCGCTGCCACGGCTGCAATCGTCGTGCACGCCATAACGGCTCTGCGGGAGCGAAGACCACGTCTGTGTGGATTGGGCAGTTTTTTTGGCTCGGCGGACTTATCCTTAACATCGCTCATTTCCTGTGCAGATCCCGATTTGAGCCAGGCTACCTGGCGAAGTACGTTCTGCTTATGCTCCTCGGTAAAAGGAGACGCCGCAAACGGCTCCTGTTTGACTACTTTTTCCCATTCGTCATCCTTATGTTTCATTCGCTCCGCTCCTCCCACTGTTTCCGTACTTTGGCCTTCGCTCTGGACAGTCGCGATTTGACCGTTCCTGCGTTGATGCCCAGCATTTCCGCAATTTCTCCCGTCGTCAGCTCATACTTCAGATGCAGCAAAAGCAATTCCCGGAATTTGTCCGGCAGAGCCATGATGATGTCCCAGATTTCATGAACATGCTCCCTGCTGATCGCCTCGGCTTCGGCAGAGGGGTGAACCCATTTTTCAGGCTTCATCTCACCCTGGCTCGTAGTAACCTGTTCCGTGTGGATTGGCAATGTCTCTCCCCATAAACTGCTGCGAAAAAATCTGGATTTTCGGTATGTAAATGTCGTGTTCCTAGTAATGGTCAGCAGCCATGTCTTCAATGAGCATTCTCCTCGAAAGTGGGCGATCCCGGAATATGCCCGGATAAACACTTCCTGTGACAATTCGTCCGCCTGCTCGGTACTTTTGGTCAGAAAGTACGCGTAGTTCCATACGTCGTTCCCGTAATCATCCATCATACTGCTAAGTGTGTAATTGTCGATCGTCTGAGCGTGTGCCAGATATTGATAGTCCAACTGATGTTCACCTCACTTAATAAGACTGCGTCTAATCCCATTTGGTTCCCAAATCGTTTATCTCTTCTCCCTATCCTGCAAAATAAAATAAACCAGCAAGGTCCAGATGTACTGAACGCGCTGGTCTGGCGAGTATAAAATCTATAAACTTCATGTTGATGCCAAAAGCTGCTGCTCAAGCCTTAACCGCGGCAATCATCAGAAACATCGGTCGACGATTCTCGTCTCGCATACCGGGAACCTGCTCCATCATCTCAGGAGATGGCTTGGACTCGGCTACCTGTTGAATGACAAAACCAGCTTGAATCAATTCATTCAGATGAGTCGCCATTGTCCGATGGTATTTCACCACGTCCTGATTCAGAAAGTTCGCTACCCGCTGACCCTCCTCTTGATACTGATCCACAGGCCAATGCAGTATTTCACCCTGAGGTCCATAATGCCAGTCCTGCTCCGCCCGCGCCGTGAAAATGGGATGTTCCGCAGACAAGACAAAAGTACCTCCCTGGACAAGACATGCATTGATTTTGGCGTATACCTGATCCAGACGTTCGATATAATGCAAAGCCAGTGAGCTGATCACCACATCAAATTGTCCGGGTGCAAAATCAATATCCTCAATCGCCATGCGCTGGTACTCGATATGAGGATCATCCGTCATCTCGCGTGCCCGCTGCAGCATATTTTCAGACAAATCCACGCCAACCACAGAACTAGCCTGTTGCTCACGTGCATATCGACAGTGCCAGCCAAACCCGCACCCCAAATCCAGTACGTTTCTACCCTTTAATGCAGGCAGCATCGTTTGCAGTTCATGCCACTCGCCAGCGGCCTCCAGCCCTTGGGTCGATCGAGCCATCTGACTGTAATTGCCGAAAAACTCGGCTTCATCGTATTTGTTTTGCTTCATAATTGGCGATACCTCCCGCTGCAAAAATAATACATTCACTCTACCATATAAATGGTGATCTTACTAAAAAAGGCGAGCCCAAAGGCCCGCCAGATTATACTTATTTTACATTGATCCATCAATGAATTCGGTTTGAAGCAGCATCCGATATAACAGCACCGTTGTTTCGGCACGAGTTAACGAGCGTTGTGGACGAAGCTCCTCTCCGTACCCTTTCACCAGACCTATTTGAATCGCTGTTTGCATAGCAGCATTGGCCCAGCTTCCAATTTGATGGCTGTCGGCATACAGAGACAAGTCCACTTGCGCCTGAGGTTGAACAGTTAATGTAGAGCCTTTAACCAGTTGCATGGATCTCACTAGGGTCACGATGGCTTCTTGTCTGGATACTTCCCGTTCGGGTCTAAAGGTCCCATCCTCGAAGCCATCCATCATTCCATAAGCCTTAACCGTGGCAACAGCCCCGCTGTACCAGCTTGAAGAACTTACGTCTTTATAGCCAGCCTCACCCTCTCCTTGCACTGCATCAGCATCCGGAAGACCAAGAGCTCTGGCCAGTATAGTGGCAAGTTCGGCCCGGGTAATAGATGCATCCGGCATAAATCGGCTGCCATTTATACCCTGGACAATCATCCGCTCATTCATTTTGCTGATTTCCGCCGAAGCCCAATGGTTTTTGATATCGGTTAATGTAGACGTCCTGGATACCGGGACATATACACTGTTCGTGAGACTTTGAATAATAGCAGCCGGATGACCGTTTATATCCACGAACCGGGTTGGTACAGGACGTAATTCCTTCTGCGCCTCGTCCCATACCATAATAGTTGTGACCTTTTCCTGATCACTAGGCAAATAAATTGCCCTTTCCACATATCGGCTGAATTGGTTTACCTCTGTTGCTACACCATTCCGAATGGCCTGCACATTGAAATCCACCGGATGGCCTGCAATTTGAAGCGCCCCTTTAATGGCTGCATCCTTGAGTCCGGTTATTGCTTCAGCATCGCCAAGCTCAATCGTGATTCGAGCTTCCGTATCCCCGGACACGCCAGATTTCGGAAGGACCAGTTCAGATAGTGGCAGACGGTACTGCCCATAGGCACTAACCAACGTGATATCTGCTACTTTGCCTACAAGCAGCTTTACAGCATCTGCGGGGAGCTTCAATACGACTTTCGCCACCGCTTGCTCGTAAGCGATGGAAATAGCGCTGACCGTTTCAGCGGAGGCTCCATCAAGCACCTTCTTCAAGGTAGTCATGTCCATTGCGATTTCAACGAATTTCTTTCCGCTCTCATCAGCTTGAAGCTTGGCGATCCCTGATACTTCCTGATCATTTATTTTGATCCGTACCGACGTCGCCAGCGAGGAATCACTCGGATGACTCGCAGCGCTTGTTGAGCCAGACGGACTCGGATTCGAGCCCGGATTCGGGGTTGGTGTCGGGCCAGGGATTGAGCTGGCCGCGGCACGATTTACATTCAGTTGGTACGTCTGCACAGACTGATCCTGTGCTGTAACACGCACGTTGAATGTATTCATCCCGACCACAAGTGGATACGTGACTGTACTTGATCCACTGGTTACCGGCTGACCGTTTACATCTATCACTGAATATGAATCAGCAACGGTCATTACCATGCTCAGACCATTCACAGCATGAGTGGCTTCAATGGTATAGGTTGTTTTTCCCTGATCGAAATTCAGGGCAAGCACGCCCCCCACACCCGTAACTTTCCAGTCCGACAGGTTGCCGTTGCTGCTCTTCTTCACAATGTTCTGCACATCAATCTGACTCACATTCGCATTGCCTGCGGCATCTTTCACATACACAGCATAAATACCGTTCTCCTGCACTTCAAAATGATCGGTAATTTCTGTACCCTGCGTATCAAAATAGGAGACGGACTGAGCACCTGCCGCCCATTTAATCATTGAGATGTTATTCAATTGCCCATAAGCCGTTGCCGTTACGGTGACCTTCACACTGTCAAAAGTAGGATCGGCAGGGTCAGCGTGCAATTCAATCTTTGGAGGCTGCTCATATACAAACGCAATCTCCACCGTCTGATCCAACACCACTTCGCTACTTACCGATCGTGCAGCATAGGTGACTCGCTCTGCCGCTGTATTGCTGACTTGAAAAACAGCAGTTCCATCCTGACTAGTCCAGCCGTAGGCATCATGGATGACAGATGCGCCGCCGTCAGCCTGAAGTAGCACCTGTTGACCTGGCAACGGATTGCCATAATTATCGGTAAGCTTCACCAGAATGGTGGCTGCACTGCGTCCATCGGCTGGCACAACCAACTCTTTTGCTGTCACAGTAGACTGAAACGAACTCACCGGTCCTGGCACAAACTCCACCGTGCTCGTTGTGGTTAATGCATTTCCCCCAACGGTTGCGCTGATCGCTGCCGTACCCACGGTTGTAGGGGCCGTCAGCGTTGCGCTGTACGTGCCATCCTGGTTATCTGTTACGGCGCTGACGGTGCCTAGTGTCGATGTAATCGCCACCGACTCACCTCCGCCCGTCAGCCGATTGCCCTGCGCATCCTTTAACGTCACCTTAATCGCGGTCTGGCTCGTTCCATCAGCTACTAGAGACGCATTGGACGTTTCCAATACGCTGCTCACTAATGATGAAGAGCCTGCAGCAAACTCCACCGTGCTCGTTGCGGTTAATGCATTTCCCCCAACGGCTGCGCTGATCGTTGCCGTACCCACGGTTGTTGGGGCCGTTAACGTTGCGCTGTACGTTCCATCCTGGTTATCCGTTACGGCGCTGACGGTGCCCAGTGTCGATGTAATCGCCACAGACTCGCCTCCACTCGTCAGCCGATTGCCCTGCGCATCCTTTAACGTCACCTTAATCGCGGTCTGGCTCGTTCCGTTGGCGGTTAAAGACGCTTTGGACGTTTCCAATACACTGCTCGTTGGTGACGGAGTACCGGGTACAAAATTCACCGTGCTCGTTGCGGTCAGCGCTTTCCCACCAACTGTGGCGCTGATTGTCGCCTTGCCTGCAGTCGTCGGTGCGGTTAACGTTGCACTGTACGTGCCATTCTGGTTATCCGTCACGGCGCTGACCGTGCCCAGTGTCGATGTAATCGCCACCGACTCACCGCCATCGGTAAGCGGGGTGCCCTGGGCATCCTTCAAAGTCACCGTGATCGTGCTCTGACTCGTTCCATCTGCGATCAAACTGGCTTGTGTACTCACAATGCGGCTCTCTTCCATAGATATCGAGTAATCGGCAATCATGTACGTTCTGAAGGAATAATCATAATTAGCAGCCGGGGAAGAGCCTCTCGGATAAGGATTACCAGAACCCATATACCACCCAAAACCGATATTAGACCCACCATTTTCGGTAGATACGATCATTCTGTATTGGGTTTCCCTTTTTATATAAGGAGCAGACTCTCCGGAAAAATTAACAGATGTCCAGCCTGACGCATAGTTAACAACAGTCTTTGCCTCAGCAATTGCGGTGGACAGGTCACTTTCCTTATAAATTTTAATCTGAATGGCACCCAAACCGTTATAACTATCGAATATGTTCAGATCAATCCTGCTCAGATTGCCTGTTATAGCCGGAGTAAACGTCTGATATCTGGGATAATCCCGATTAACAAATGAATTTCCCGACCAACTCGCTTGCTCCTGATCCAGGACCTCAGGCGAGTCAGCCATCACATATGCACCTGATGCTCCCCCTGTTGCAACCATAATACATAGAATCAGGATCAACCATTTCTTTCCCTTGTTCCAACTGTTCATTCATATCCCCCTTCTTAATCGTTGCTGTTCGCTTGCTTCATGCCGTGAACTATACCCACGTACCCAATAACATAAAATGGGACCGTTCTCTTAGGCCATACCTCCAAAGGGGTATCTTATACCTAATCCTCAGCAAACCAACGCTGAAATGCTAATCCCATGGAGGTATAGAGTTCTTCTTGAAAGCGGGATATGATAAGGGAATCATTATAAGGAATAATTGCTCGATAATTATTCTTTTGGTCTGTAACGTGGACTGATCTTCCATTACAATAAGACCTAATAGCTAGTATGTTGATGTATGAGGTGCACAGCCATGACAGGAATTAACATTATTAAACATGCAACAGAAGATAGAGATTCAGGAAAAGAAGGACTTCCCCTGGATCGGATAAGAAACGATGCACCTAAGATAACCCTCAAAGAATTCATTGAACATTATTCTCCCATGAAGCTTGAAGTGTTTCTCCCTCTGGCGAGAGCCATTGTATCCTGTGTCGGGAATGTTCATCGACTGCAGACCCTACATCTGGATCTAAGGCCTGAGCACATCGACGTGCTGAATAATGGTTACGAGGTTTCTTTGAATACTTCCGGTTGTACGGTGCTGCGTTCAGCGGAAGGTTATATACGCCCACACCCGATTGAGAGCGGTATACCCGAAGGGTCTCTGCCGTATTGCTCGCCTGAAAATACAGGCAGAATGCAGCGAAAAATTGATGAGCGGAGCGATCTTTATTCCCTTGGTGCAATTTTTTACGAAATGCTCACAGGTCGACTTCCTTTTCTCGCTAATACTGCACTTGAATGGGTGTATCTGCATCTCGCACAAAGCCCCTCCCCCTTAAATTTGTCTGGAATACATGGATCAGATGCGCTGGAATCCATCGTGATGAAGCTGCTGGAGAAAAATCCGGACTCTCGCTATCCAAACACAGCTTATCTGCTCGCTGATCTGGATCGTATTGGACAATCTGCGGATACACTTCTCACAGAGTCGGACTTCCATGGAAGGTTGCATGAAATGTCAGTCCTCATTCAGGCTTTCGATTCCGCTTGCTTAGGCTCAACCGAGATGATGTACGTTGCAGGCGAAGCTGGAATGGGCAAAACAAGCCTGATCCACCAGGTCTTCCGCAATGAACAGCATGCAAGACCATTTTTCTATATCACCGGAAAATTCGAGCAGTTATCCATGGAAAGCCCCTATCAGCCGATTATTCAGGCGTTCCGTGGACTTATTCGCCATTTGCTCGGAGAGACTAAACAAGCCTCTATGCAGTGGGGACACAAGCTGCGCGAAGCATTGGGGATATACGCAGGAGTGATCACGAGCATTATCCCTGAAGCCGACATGATATTGGGCCAAGTACCCGCTGTAGAGGAACTGCCTGCCAATGAATCCAAGAAACGGTTCGTCCATGCTTTTCGCAAATTTGTACAGACACTCGCAACCAGGGAATGTCCGCTTGTGTTATTTATCGATGATGTGCAATGGGCGGATTCTTCCTCTCTTCAATTAATTGATGCCTTGCTCTGTGATCCGGAATCCCAGTATTTGATGATTGTGTGCGCCTATCGTCAGGCGGAAACCGACGTGAGTCAGCTGCCCGGATATCAGGCTGACGGAAGCGCTGCCCTGCAAGCGGTCATCAGACATATCCATCTCAGTCCGCTAGGTCTGGAGGATATGAACGGAATCGTGACGGCGAAGCTAAACAGCGATACACATGCTACACAGTCATTGACGGAATTGCTGTATCAGCAATCGGGTGGAAACCCGTTTCATTTTCAACAAATTCTGCTTCGTCTCCAGGACGATCAAACACTGCTGTATGATGAAGAGCACCGCCATTGGCAGTGGGACCTTGGGCAGATTATTGAGCATAATCTTAGCTACTCGGTTCAGGATCTGATCACACTTAAACTGCGCCGGCTTAACGAGGAGGCTCAGGAGCTTCTTCAGGTGGCAGCTTGTGTAGGCAGCACGTTTCATCCTAAATTCATTGCCCTGGTGGTGAACCAACACGCCGAAGTGCTGCTTCCGTTATGGTCCATGATCGTTGCCGAAGGGATGATTATGCCTACCACCGATCAACAATTCAAATTCGCTCATGACCATATTCAGAAGCAGATCTACAGCTCCATGGATGTCACCTCCAGACAAGCCCTTCATCTCCGAATTGGCAGTTGTTTGAGGGATCTGTACCCGGAGAATGAAGAGCACACCTATGAGAAGGTTCATCATCTGAATCGTGGTTCCGCCAGAATAGCAGATCCACAGGAGATTCTGCGGCTCGTACAATTGAATGCGGATGCGGGTCACCGTGCCAAATCAGCCTCCGCCCACGATGTTGCGTTAGGTTATTTCAGGCAAGCGATTGAGCTACTCCCAGCGGGATATTGGGAAATGGCATTTGAAACGTGCTTTGAATTACATATCCAAAGGGCGGAATGCGAATATTTATGCGGCCACCATGCGCAATCCGAACAGGAGATTGAACTCTTGCTTGAACGTGCGCGCAATCCGGTCGAGCGGAGCAAAGTACAGATGATTCGAATTATGCAATATATTAACCAGGGAAAATATTCGGAAGGCACCGCCCTTGGCCTCGAATGTTTGCATGACCTTCGGATTTCCATCACGCCTAATCCCGGGAAATTCACGCTGTTTATAGAAAGCAAACGAATAGAATGGATGCTTCAAAATCGATACGAGCAGTTGACTCACTTGGAGGAAATGCAAGATCAGGAACGAATTTCAGCCATGAATCTGATTTTTGCCATTACCCCCTCAACCTTCTTCACCAATAAAAAAGTTTTTTTTCTGCTCATGTGTCGGGCCATTCAGCTCTCTCTTCAATATGGAAACACGCCGGTTTCCGCAGCAGTTTATTCGGCCTATGGCCTGCTTCAGGGCATTGCGTTGGGAAAATTTGAAAGAGGATATGCCATGGGCAAGGTCGGGATGGAATTATCTAACCGCTACAACATTCCATCCATTCAAAGCAGAACCTATACGATGTTTGGCGGTGTACTGTGCCAGTTTGTCGGGGATGCAAGGGAAGGGGATATGTATCTGAAAGATGCCATCCAGATGGGCATGAATTCAGGGGATTATATATTTGCCAGCTACGCCATCGGCGCACATGTAAACTCTTTATACACAAGGGCACCCCTTGGGCAATTTTCCAAAATCCTTGCCGATTATCTGACGGTGCTGGAGACGACAAAGGATGAATTTGTAAGGCAAAACATTTACCTCTATCAGCAATATATCCTTGCCCTTCAAGGAAAGACAGGTGCACCGGACTCATTCAGCCGTGCCCATTTTGATGAAAATGAATTTCTGGAGCGGATATCGGGGGAAGAGACATCTGGCACCACTCTGTTTCAATATAATTCCTACAAAACGCAGCTATGTTATCTGCTCGGTCATTACGAGGAAGCGATGCAATGGGCGAGGCAAGCCCGATCCCATGAAATTTATGCGACGCATCTGCCCCATTTGCCGGAATGCCTGTTCTATGAATCACTCGCCATGGTGGCCGCCTGTATCCAGCCCCATCAAAGGTCCACATGGTCGACCCTCAAGCGGCGTTTCAATCGAAATATACGTCGTTTTCGCCAATGGGCGGCATGGAGTCCAGTAAACTACCAGTCCAGGCTGCTGTTGCTTGAGGCTGAGCTTGCTCGTGTCTCGCGGGATATGCAGAGGGCTGAGCATCTGTATGATCAATGCATCCGGGAAGCCAGGGAGCGGGGCGATCTGAGGGTCGCCAGTCTCGCCAGCGAGATTGCTGCTACTCACTATGAGAATCAGGGCAAGCGGAAGAGCGCTTCTTTTTATTTGCAATCTTCCATTCAGGGATATGAGCAGTGGGAGGTGCCTATCAAAGTAACTCAACTGAAAAAATTGCAGCAGCACTGGCACCAGGAACTAGAGCCGGAGCATGCTTCACACACCTCCCTGCCCCCTTCAGATAGCAGCGATAAAATGGAGAAGATGGAGCAAAGTATGCGATCTGCCTCCTTCCCGGATCAGCTTGCTGCCATAGACCGCCTTGGCCTCTCTCCTCTCCTGCAAACGATGCAGGACACGTCCAGTCAGACGGAAATGGATACTGTGGTGGCAGACATCATGAAATCCATCCTGATCTATGCAGGTGCAAGCAAAGGGGCCTTGTTGACAGGCAGTGCAGAGCCCTTTTTCATACAGGGTTATGCGGATATGGAGAGTTCCTCTTCCTCCTCTAATGAAATCATTCATGACATGAACCGGTTGCCGGAAGGCATCATTCGCTATGTGTTCCGCACCCAGGAAAGGGTTTATTATAACGGAGGCGAGGATAGCTGGCTCATACACAATCCTTATATGTCGAAGCATCAGCCGCAATCGGTTCTGTGTATTCCTGTAGCGGTTCATGGCACATTGCTGGGCGTTCTTTACCTGGAAAACAGGCTCACACGAGGCGTGTTCCATGAGGAGCACAACTCTGTACTCGTGACGATGGCGTCTCATGTTATCCTGATGGGCTTGCTTCACCATTCCCATGAAACATCTGATCCTTCTCAGTCTTCGCCAGACATCGCGAAAGGAACAGATTCTCTTTCGACCTTGATTGAAGAGCCGCTCACGGAACGCGAACTGGAGGTGCTTGCACTGATTGCAGCCGGATTGTCCAACAAGGAAATTGCAGAGCATCTGGTCATTGCGATGGGTACAGTAAAGGTCCACGTCAAACATATTTTTGCCAAGCTCAAAGTTAACCGGCGTACCAAAGCTATTGCTCAGGCCAAGGAGCTTAATCTGCTCGAATGAGCTTTGCTGAGCTTAAATATCATTTTCGTTTTCGTCTCACATAATAAATATCCCCGATCATGTAATGATCGGGGATATTTATTGCTATATAGAAAAATTCATGAATTAATTCGGTTTATTTCAATATCTTAGACCCGAATGTCAAATCGGCCATTGCTGTCCGTTGATGCATTTGCAATTTCTTGCGGGGAGGCTGCTTGCAGGCCATGGGTTGGTGGTTTGGCCGGCGGTGCTTCTTTGGTTGTTGTTGCCCCGCTGCTCTGGGAGCTTTGCTGTGAGATTTGAGCTTCAATTTGCTTGATTTGCTGCTGCAACTGCTTCGTTTTGGTCTCCTTGGTTTTCTCATCGTTCTTGCTGGATTGTACCTTTTCCAATTCGGCCTCAAGCTTCGTCTTTTGTTTTTCCAACTCACTTGTGCTGTTCGAACTGGATGAAGATGTGGATATGTAGGATGTCGTGGAACTTGCTGCAGAAGAAATATTCATCGTTGATCTCCTCCTCTTTCTTGGTTCCACTATATCCCATCCAGACGAAAGGCACGTTAATTTCAACTGAAAGGTTGCTGAATGATTGGCTGTCGGCCATTTCTAGTTCTTCTGACAAAGCTACCAGGTCCTTTCGTGAAAATTTCTCACAAGAAATTTCATGAATTTCCGAACGTTTTAAAATCCGTCCCAGATCTTTCTATATCAGCCTTCGTCAGGCTTCTTAAAAGAAATTCGGCAGCATCCATGAAGGTAGCGCTTACAACCATCCAAAAAAAGGGTTGATAAATGAGAAACCATCCACTATGATATTGTCATCAGTCCGGATAATAAAGTTAAAGCACTTTAACTTTAGATTAAATAACATCATGTGAAACCTTTTATTTATGGGAAACTCAACTCTGAAAGTTAAAGCGTTATAACTTTATACCCGATAGAAAGGTTGGTGTTTATGTGACCCATCGCGAAAGCCGGCGGCAGACATTTTACATGTACCTCTTCATCTCTCCATGGCTTATCGGTTTCTTCGTGTTTGCCTTGTATCCGATTCTGTCATCCCTTTATTACAGCTTCACGGACTATGACATTATCCACCCGCCGAAATATGTCGGACTCGCGAATTACAAAGAAATGTTTCAAAATGACCTGTTTTGGAAATCTGTTGTCGTAACGGTGCGCTATACCTTTATCAGTGTACCGATCCAGCTGCTGCTGGCACTTGGATTCGCGCTCCTGCTCAATGCAAAAATACCGTTTCGCGGGTTTTTCCGCACGGCCATGTATTTTCCGAGTATGGTATCCGGCGTCGCCATGTCCTTGCTGTGGTACTGGATTTTCAACCCATCAATCGGTCTGTTCAATTACGTGCTATCTTGGTTCGGCATTAGCGGCCCAGCCTGGCTCATGAGCCCTGATTATGCGCTTTATGCTCTGATGATTATGTCCTTCTGGACGGTGGGCTCAGGCATGATCCTGTTCCTTGCAGGACTTCAAGGCGTTCCTTCAAGTCTCGTGGAAGCCGCCAAGCTTGACGGTGCGGGACGCTTCCGAATTTTCCTGAACGTGACGCTGCCCATGATTTCACCGGTGCTTTTGTTCCAGCTGATTATGGGCGTCATTGATTCCTTCCAGGTATTCACTCAGGCGTATGTAATGACCCAAGGGGGTCCAAACTACTCGACCTGGTTCTACGTTTACAACCTCTACACCAGCGCCTTCAAGGAATACAGGGCAGGCTACTCCTCGGCACTCGCTTGGGTGCTGCTGATCGTCGTCATGGCGTTTACGGCGCTCATTATCAAACTCTCGAACCGGTATGTTCACTATGAAGGAGGCGGGGGCAAATGAGTACGATTCCGACTGCCGGACCAGGGGCTTCACCTTCTGTAAATAAACGCCGGCGCAAAATCGATGCGGTTAGCATTGCCAGCTTCATTGCCCTTGTGGTCACCACCTTTCTCATGCTCCTCCCTTTGTTTTTCATGGTCTCGACCTCACTGAAATCGAAGAAGGAACTGCTGACGTTTCCTCCGACCTTTCTGCCGGAGTCCTGGCAGTGGAGTAACTACAGAGAAATTTTCGACACGCTGAACTTCGGTCAAATGTATATGAACAGTCTCATTATCGGCATTTTGACCGTTTTGGGCACCCTGTTTTCGTCGGCGCTTGCAGGCTATGGCTTCGCCAGATATCGGGGCAAGGGCAGCAACTTGTGGTTCATGCTCATGCTCAGCACCATGATGCTTCCATATCCGGCGATTATGATCCCGCAGTTCATTCTCTTTTCCAAGCTGAACTGGATCGATACCTTCCTGCCGCTGATTGTCCCTGCATTTTTCGGTTCGGCATACAACATCTTTTTGCTGCGACAGTTCTTTTCCACCCTGCCGGATGAGCTGTTTGACGCCGGACGCATTGATGGCTGCAGCGAGTTCCGGATGTGGCGACAGATCGCTTTGCCTCTGTCCGGTCCCGCGCTTGCAACCGTTGCAATCTTTGCTTTCATTTACAGCTGGAACGATCTTCTGACACCTGTGCTCTATTTAAGCTCATCGGATAAGTTTACGCTTCCGGTCGGTATGTCTTCCTTCACATCTTCGCGTTTCCGAATCCCGCCATGGCATCTGCTCATGGTTGCCTCCGTGCTCGCCATGCTGCCGATCGTGACTCTGTTTGCGATAGCCCAGAAGCGGTTTGTAGAAGGAATTGTACTTACAGGCATCAAGTAAAGGCTCCGCCGCAGGGGCGGCAAAAAACTTGAATATATGGGGGACTGTAGTTCATGAAAACGCTAAGGATCAAAAAGTCTTTTACACTTTTGCTTGCAACCAGCATGCTCGTCGTATTCGCATTGTCCGGCTGTAGCGGCGGCAAATCTGCGGGAGATATCGTAACCGGTAACGATGGCGATAACGCTAACTCCGGCTCCTCAGGAGGGCAAGTCACCATAACGCACTACACCATTGATTCCGAGGATCGCACCTTTATCGAAAAGCTGGTTCCGGATTTTGAAGCCCAACATCCGAATATTAAGGTAAAAGTCGAGAAAGCTCCTTACGAGCAGTTCGACAGTAAACTCCAAACGCTGATTGCCGGCGGCAAATCTCCTGATGTCACAAGCCACTATGGTTACGGCGGTTTTGCGGAGTATTACAACAAAGACATGCTGCTCGACATGAACGACATGATTAAGGAAGACGGATTTAAAGCATCTGACTACAGCATCCCGGATGATCTCATGAAAATCTATACCGTCAAAGACCATGTCTACGGTATCCCGGTCAACATGTACGTCTCTCTAATGCTCTACAACAAAGACATGTTCGACGCAGCCAACGTTCCTTATCCTCCAAGCGATTACGAGGACAAGAGCTGGACGTTTGACAAAATGGTTGAAGATGCGAAGCAAATGACGCATGTATCCAATGATATTGCCAAAACTCAATATGGCGTTGACTTCACATGGTCCGAGCGCGATATGCGCCCGCTCTATTTCGGAGCTGAGCCCTACTCCGAGGATACCTGGACCAACGGCGGTGTACCATCCGAGACTCATTTCGATTCGCCGGAAGTCATCGCAGCCTATAACAAGCTGTTCAACCTGATCTTAAAAGATAAAGTGTCTCCGACAACGGAATGGAGCAAAAGCGTAGCGGGGCAAAACGGTGATGCGTTCGTAACCGGCAAGGTGGGTATGACCGTCAGCGGCTCATGGAGCCTTGCGGGCTCCAATGACTTCCCTTTCAAGGTTGGCGTGGCTGCAGTACCTGCCGGCGGCAATGACAAGGTCCGCAGTGTACTTTTCGTCGATCCGCTCTTGATTCTGAAGGGCTCCAAACATCCGAAGGAAGCTTTTGAATGGATCAAGTATCTGGTCAGCGACGAGATTCAGGAAAAATCCATCGAACTGAGCGGTGGCAACCCTCCTGTAAATACGAAGGCTGCCGAAACCTATTACAAGCATTTTGATGGCATCGATCCAGCAGATGTGAAGAAGGTTTACGAAGGTGCTGTAAAATACGGATTTGAATCCTATAACCACCTGATCACCCACTATTCTCAGATCAACGACATGTTCATCAACGAGATGCAGCCGATTGATACCGGACACAACACCGTTGAAGAAGTGATGCCGACGATTCAGAAAAAGGTCATGGAAATTATCAATCGTTAACGCTAGAGTTGTGCCGTCCCGCAAGGGGCGGTACATCTATCAAATTAGCTTCGCGGCTAAGCCTCCGTACATGTATACTAATGTTAAGTCAATATAAAGTACGGAAAATCTGCCGCAAGGAGAGTACACAATGAAGGTTAGTATATTTGATGTTGCAAAGAAATCAGGACTGTCCGTCGTGACGGTTTCTCGCGTTTTAAACGGTGCCGAATCCGTTCGAGAGAAAAATAGGCAAAAGGTTCTGGAGGCCATCAAGGAACTCGATTACCATCCTAACGCTGCTGCGCGGAGTTTAGCTCGCGGCAAGACAGGAATCGTCGGTTTGATCATGACCACTCTTCAGGACTCCTTCTTCGACACCGTCGTTAAAGAGCTGAACGAAGTGCTTGCACTTCACGGCTATTTTCTTGCCGTCTCGGTCTCTACCGGCATTGGCTCTGATGAAACCCATTACCTGATCCAGGAGGACAGGGTGGACGGTCTGATCCTGCTCTCCCCGATGGAAGAGGATAACTACATTGTGGAACTGAAGCGACGCAATATTCCTTATGTGCTCATCGACAATCAGAAGCCGGAGAACGATGCTTTTTCGGTAACCATCGATAACTACAAAGGCGGCTATGCCGCTACGAAGCATCTGCTTGATCTCGGCCATACCTCCATCGCGCACTTAAGCGGACAGAACATGTTCCGCAGTACGAGGGAGCGCCGCAGCGGTTTTCTGGATGCACTCAAGGAAAAAGACCTGGCACCGTTCGACATGATTACAGGTGATTTCGAAATCGATTTTGGTTATGACATCTGCCGCAAATGGCTGCGAGAGGGACGCCTTCCTTCCGCGGTGTTCGCGGGCGATGACCATATCGCGCTTGGGGTCGTGAACGCCCTCATGGAAGAAGGCATCAAGGTGCCTGAACAGGTAGCTATCGTCGGCTATGACGATCAGTATATTTCATCCAAGCTGCACCCCCATCTGACAACGGTCCGGCAGCCTGCCGACCGCATCGGGATTGCTGCTGCAGATATGCTGCTGAAACGCATGGAGGGTACGATGAAACGCGGGGCTAATGTAAAGATCGACCCTGAACTCATCGTGAGAGAATCTACTGGATCTGGATCACCAACCAAAAGTACAACTGGATAAAAATAATATAACCTTATATATAGGAGTGACGACCATTGGCTTACTACTTGGGAATCGACGGGGGAGGAACAAAAACATACGCCCTGCTGACCGATGACTGCGGCAATGTGCTTGGCAAAGGCATGGGCGGCAACGGCAATCACCAGATTGACCGCGCCTTGGCCGCGCAAAGCATACGAGAAGCCGCGGAAGGAGCCCTGAACGAGGCAGGACTGCAGATTCATGAAGTCTCCCACACCTATTTTGGACTTGCAGGAGCAGACCGGGAAGTAGATTACCGAATCCTGCACCCTCTGGTTCAGGGAATCGGATTCACCCAGAATTACTCGATTAACTGTGATACCATGATCAGCCTGCGCGCAGGTACGAACCGACCTTACGGGGTCGCACTGATCTGCGGCACAGGCACCAACTCCGCTGGCCGCAATCCGGCAGGAGAACATGTGCAGGTCGGCGGTTTTGATTATATGTACGGTGATTTCGGCGGTGGCGGTTCCCTCAATATTGAGGTGTTCCGCTCTGTCATCCGTTCTTGGGACGGTCGTGAGCAGCCAACGCTCCTGACTCCCCTGCTGTTGAACTTTCTTGGGTATAACAGTGTCAGCGATATGTTCGATGACTATCAGGATCATGGCAAACATGTGCCTGTCCATGCAGCGAAGCTGCTATTTGAAGCTGCCGCAGAGGACGATGCTGTAGCTCTGGAAATTCTGACCCGTCAAGGCGTAGAGCTTGGCAATTCAGCGGCTGCGGTGATCCACAAACTTGAAATGGAAAAGGATACTTTTGACGTAGTCCTGGCTGGAAGTCTGCTAACAAGGGGGGATCGTGGCTGGATTCGGAGCAAGATTGAACAGACTGTTGCAACCATCGCTCCGAATGCGACCATCGTAACGTTGGCCACCGAGCCTGTTGTCGGCGCCTTATGGTCTGCTATGGATGCGGGCGGACATGCGGTAAGCCAGGTTGTATATAACAAAATGCGCGCCTTCCGTGACTTCGAACATATTAAGCAAACCACAAGATAAACGTCAGTAAACACTGTCATCATAAATAATTCTTATAAGACTGGAGTGTGCAAAAATGGCATATGAACAAGGGCTGAAAATAGCAGTAATTGGTGGTGGATCTTCCTATACTCCGGAGCTCGTTGAGGGGTTCATCCTTCACCATGCCGAGCTTCCGGTACGTGAGCTGTGGTTGGTCGATATTGAGCCAGGACAGCGCAAACTGAATATTGTCGGTAACTTGGCCAAACGCATGGTGGAGAAATCGGGTCTGCCCATTGAAGTACATCTGACGTTTGACCGCCGCGAAGCCATCAAGGGTGCGGACTTCGTCAGCACTCAAATGCGTGTCGGTATGCTTGACGCCCGTGGCCGCGATGAATCCATTCCCCTGAAATACGGCGTGATCGGTCAGGAAACCACTGGTCCCGGAGGCATGATGAAGGCGCTGCGGACGATTCCGGTCCTGCTTGATATCTGCCGTGATATTGAAGAACTCGCTCCTAATGCCTGGCTGCTGAACTTTACGAATCCGGCGGGTATGGTCACGGAAGCCATTCTGAAGTATTCCAACGTTAAAAGCATTGGTCTCTGTAATGCACCGATCGGCCTGATCAAGCAGACTTCGGCCAAATACGGCGTAGAAGCGGACCGCATCTATGCCGAGTTTGTCGGCCTGAACCATCTGCACTGGATTACGCGTATCGATGTGAACGGTGAAGACAAACTGGATGACATGCTGGCCGATACGGCCGGGTACAGCGCCAAGAACGTGCCTGCTCGGGAGTGGAATCCGGAGTTCCTGCAATCCCTGCATGCCCTGCCTTCCTATTATTTAAAATACTTTTATATGACTGATGCCATGCTTGAAGAGCAGCTGGAATCCTTACAAACAGGCGGCAACCGTGCGGAAGTAGTTAAACGTGTCGAAGAAGAACTGTTCGAGCTTTATAATGACCCGGACCTTAAGGATAAACCGAAACAGCTGGAACAGCGAGGCGGCGCCTTCTATTCCGAAGCAGCCGTAAACCTGATGCGCTCACTGTACAACGGAACGAATGACATTCAGACGTTGAACGTAGCCAATCAAGGCATTATTGATTTCCTGCCGGACGATGCCAGCATTGAAGTCAACTGCGTTGTCACCAAAACCGGCCCGCTGCCCCTGCCGCTAACCAAGGTTCCTCCTATGGCCGTCGGACTGATCCATGCGGTTAAAACCTATGAGCGCCTCGCCATCGATGCTGCCGTAACCGGCGATCGTGGATTGGCACTACAGGCATTGGTCCATCATCCTCTGGTCCCTTCGGTCGAAGTGGCGATTCAGATGCTGGATGAAATGCTCGAAGCCAACAAGGAATATTTGCCGCAGTTTTTTACTGAAACTGCAGCTAATGCATAATAATTCGGCTATGACCCATTCTTCCTAATGCCATAAAAAACGTCGATCAGCGTACCTTCACACCAAACGAAACCGCCGTATCCCAGGATTTCCTGAGCTATGGCGGTTTGTCGTTTCCAAGCATTTGCCCATCTATATCACTCGCTCCAATAGGTCAATAAATCATTCTTCTAGCTCTCCTTCCATTTAAAAAGCAGGCTGGGAGCTAATCTCCCTGCCTGCTTGCATATGAGCAATCAATCCATTTCAAGTTGTTTAGTATGTCCACCAGTTGCCGGACATCACGATCATGGAGAACAGCTTGATGCTGTCTTCATAGTAGCCTTCATTGGAGCTGCCCGCCGTTTTGGTCCATACGGAATTCAGCCAGTTTTGGTTCGTGGACGAGGTCATAGCGCTGACACCAAACGGTGCATAGAACGCGCCGCTGCCACCGGAACCTGTAACCGTGCCGTTGAGTTTATAACCATCCTTTACGCTGCTAGGGTTGCCGCTTACTTTGGTCGTAATCCAGCTGTTCATTTGGCTGAGCTGATTGAGCGCCCGGCTGTCACCCGTCATCAGATAATCCGTTGCGATCCGCCAAGGCGTACGACACGAGTTGTAATCGTAGTTACCATCGTTGGCCCCTTCCAGAAAATCGGCTGAAGCCGGCTTGTACGTTGAACCCGACAGAACGACGAAGTCTGGAAGCAATCCGGTTGATGAACTATACCCGTTGTATAAGGAGTTGATAATGGTATAGGTTTTGTCGATCACGTTCGCCCATCTGGCATCACCCGTTGCAGCCTGGAACGCCTTCAAGTGATTCAGCATAAAGTCTGATGGACGGGTAGCATTTTTGTAGGTGTTGTCCGTTGCCCAGTCGCCAAGACGCAGCGTCCATTGAGACTGATTCACGTCACTTTGCATAATGGCATTGATGATGTCCTTGCCGGCCTGAAGGTAGTTGATGCTGCCGCTGCTCCCCCACTGCTTGTCCGCAAGCAGGAGCGAATAAGCAATGTCCATGTCTCCATCCGTGGCCGAGTCGGCGCCTTCAATGTTCTGAAAACTGCTGTTTTGTTTCCATGCCATCAGTTTCGAATTGTTGGCGCTCGGATGAGCCTTATAATATTGATAAAGTCCGTCGAAATAGGTCTGCGCGTTGCTGTCATAACCAGCCATTAGAACCGTTGCCAGCATTCCATACCCGTGAGCTTCAGATACAGTATCCCCGTTGGACTGATATTTCACATAATACTTGCCTGTGCCTGCTGTCTTCAAATATGCTGATTTCCAGCTGTCCCATTTCGCTTTCACGGCGCTGTCCATCGCATTTTGCGTAACATGGTTCGGCTTGATCGAACCGCTGGTATATGTCGTATGCTGCGGGAATGGCTTGTTTGGAGCGGCGAAGGCAAAGCCCGCCGGAATCAGAAGAAAAGCGAGACAACACATCATAACAGCCTTGCTGCTAACCGAAAATCCCTTACTTTTTCTCATAAATTTACGCTCCTTTTAGATCCAAATGGGTCTTGATCCGTGACATAACCTTTAAGCCGAAAATTCAGTGCAGCATCTTGATGGAGAAACCATGATTCGTTTTTGGCATCCAGAGACACAATCACCTCCATCTAAAAGTTAAAGCGCTTTAACTTTTAAAACGCTTACATTTATTTTAATTGTTCTTCTAATATTTGTAAATAGACATTTCCGAGATTGAATCTAAAGTCCTGATTCGACATTTTGGCAGAGACCACCGTTTTCTTACCCTAATTAATTTTCTCCATAATCCAGCTGTACATCCAGCCTTACTCACGGACGGAACAGTACTCCTTTCTTCACAGGCATACAAAAATCCCCCTCTTCCAGTGCTTGAGGGGGATTTTACTGATCTCTTTTTTCACTATCTATTGTCTACCATGAGGGGAGAATACCAGGCTCCCATAAAAGGAGCTATAATTCTTTTATTTTCGTACCACTGTATATCCTTTATCTTTCAGCAACTTCACGATCCCATGATCACCCAGATAGTGCGCTGCACCAACTACGATGAAGTACTCTTCACCTTTGCCGTTTCTCAGGTAACCATCGATCTTGTCAGCCATCCCCACATTACGATCAGTGAGCATTGCTTTGTTGTACTCTTCATCATCAGAAAAGCTGTTCGTCAGCTCCAGCAGTTGCTCGTCATTCCCTGTTTTCCACATTTCGGCCATTTGGTTCACGCTGTCATCCAACACATCGAAATTGTCCAAAGTCGCTTTCAATGTTTTTTCTTGCAGCTCCTTGGAGAAGTCATTGAACATTCCCAATTGAGATTCATAGGATTCCAGCTCGATCACCGGAAGTTTGCGCTCGATTGCCTTCTGAATGAAATACAGATCAACCCCCGCAGAAGCTTCATAACCAGATTTCATAGACTTCAGACTGGCTAACGTGCTCTCCACCACCCAAGGCTTAAAGGTATCCAGTGCGTTCGCTTCCAATCCATTCTTCTTCAAAATATCGCCCAGTTGAGTATACGTCTCGCTGGAGATGTGATCTTTCAGTGTTGTGCCATCCTGATACGAGCCCATATCCAGAACAATCTTCTGCTGCGCTTCTTCAGCTGCTTTGCTGATATCGATCTCTACGCCTAGGTAATCTGCCTCGGCAAAGGCTTCTTCAAACTCCTTACGCAATGGATAAAAGCTTTCATCCGCAATATGCATAGAACCTACCAGGTACACGGTGTTGCCGTTGCTTTCGACTTCCCACATGAAGCCACGTCCACCGGTTTG
The DNA here is from genome assembly GCF_037969855.1 of Paenibacillus sp. FSL W7-1088. Lineage (NCBI taxonomy): Bacteria > Bacillati > Bacillota > Bacilli > Caryophanales > Paenibacillaceae > Paenibacillus > Paenibacillus sp. FSL W7-1088. The sequence continues at coordinate 693,273 of NZ_CP150216.1, read as the reverse complement.
AACAGTTTCTGTTTCGCCACCTTTGGAAACCAGCAGCACTGTGCGTGCAGCAGCATCCCAACGGACCTCATAACCAGTTGCATCCCCTACAATACGAATCGGCGCATATGTTACGCCATTAATACGTGTAAGCTTGCTATTCAAAGTAATCGTCTTGCCGTTAACGACGGCTGTAATTGTATCATCTGTTGCTGTCGTCAGCTTCACATCCATCGCATCCAGCGTGGAACGAAGCGGAACAAGTGTTGTTCCTTTATTGTTAATCGGTGCACCTGCGGTGTATTCAACCGTTTCGTCATTCACCTTTACCGATGTCTCTTGCGGAGAGGCCATAGCCGGTACTGCCGATGCGAGCAAACCGACCGAGATTGTCAGGGACAAGAGCATACGTTTCCAGTTTTTCATATTATGTATTCTCCTTTAAGAATGAAATAATGAAAAGATATGTTCACTAGAAGAGAAATTAGAGATGGTGCCACACCCACTATCTTTAGTGCAGCACCTGCTCCCATTCAATTGTTTTACTGAGAGATCAAAAAACCACTACCTACTACTCCTCCGTAAAGTTACATCAAATTTTATACGCCTTCATCGCTTTGAACAATTCCTTGAAGGTTGGGCGTTTACCATACATCAACACACCTGTACGATAGATTTTCGCTGCGAGCCAACCGAAGATGATAATGGATACCACGAGAATGGCCAGGGACGTCCAGATCTGCCAGGTTGGCGCAACGCCTGCCCCGATCCGAACCAGAATTGCCGTTGGCGATGTGAACGGAATGAAGCTTGCTACTTTCAATAACAGGATGTTCGGTGTAGCAATACTGAAGATCGCGATATAGAAGGACACCAGGGACAACATCGTAATTGGCAGCACGGCCTGACCCAGTTCTTCTGTCCGACTCACCATGGAACCAATGGCTGCGAACATCACCGCATACAGGAAGTAACCCAGAATGTAGAAGATAAGTCCATATACAATGACTGCGACGTTCACATCACTCAGATTCATATTGAAATCGCTCAATACATCACGGTTATGTGGTAGCAGCATATTGCCAGCAACTACTGCACCGAAAATACCGATTTGCAGCAAACCTACCATGAAAATACCGATGATTTTACCAAACATCTGACTGAGCGGAGATACACTCGTAATCAAAATCTCCATAATACGCGAACTCTTCTCAGCTGTAATCTCGGAAGCAATCATATTCCCTGTCATCATCGTTGATGTGAACAACAGGATAATGAGCAGATATACCACAATGTAGTTGATGCCACTCATGGTACCTTCCGACTCCGCAGCAGCTCCACTTTGGCTAGAATCAAGGCTTTGCTCTGTCAGTTTTACCGGCGTGCTGATGAGCTGTTTTTGCTCCGCCGTGAGTGTATCCTTCACCACGACATCAAGCTTCACAATTTGCAGCGCAGCTTCAATAGGTGCTATAACCTGCGGGGAGATATCTTCGCTTGAATACAAGACAGGTTGTGGGAAGTCTTGCCCAGCAACAGGTTCAAACTTCAGGTACCCATCCAAAAGCTCCGACTCCACATCGGCTTTGAGGGCCGCTTCATCTTTACTCGCGTCCGAAACAAAGTGGTATGCTTCATTTCCTTGTGCGGAGGAGTATGTCTCCAGCTTCTCAGCTACCTCCGTTTGTCCCGTGCTCAGCAGACCGATCTTCACCGGATTTGTGCTCGAGCCTCCACCGATGGGACCACCATTAAATAGGGTAATGAAATATGGAATATTGAGTCCAATCGTAATTAAAAGTGCAAGTACAATAGTCGTTACCATGAAAGACTTCGTTTTTACTTTGTTTTTGAACGTAAATCCGATAATTGTCCCCATTTTATTCATTCGACTCACCTACCTCACGAATAAAGATTTGGTTAAGCGTTGGTTCCTTGATTTCAAAATGTTCAACGGTCGTCTGAGCCATGGCTGCTCTCAGAATTTCCTGAGCTGCTTCCATCTGACCAATATGGATCAGGTATCCACGCTCATTTTGCTCTACCTTTTTCACACCCGGCAGCTGTTCCAGACCACCTACATTACCCGTGGTGCTCAGGAATACATGCTCACGCGGATAACGGCTCTTGATCTCCTTGATCTCTCCTTGCACAACGGTATTGGAGCGATGCAGAATTGTTATCTGACGACATAATTCTTCAACGTGCTCCATCCGGTGTGTCGAGAACAGAATGGCTGTGCCTTCATCACGCAGCTCCTTCACCGTGGATTTCAGCAATTCCACGTTGACCGGATCGAGTCCGCTAAAGGCTTCATCCAGAATGAGAATTTGCGGTCTGTGCACCACTGCGGCAATAAAGCCCATCTTTTGCTGATTCCCTTTGGATAGTTCCTCAATCTTTTTGTCGTAATACTCCGGCACTTCGAATCGGTCCAACCAATACTTCAGGCTCTGATCCGCATCCTTTCCATTCATGCCGCGCAGACGGGCCAGATAGTTGATCTGCTCACTGACCTTCACCTTCGGATACAAACCGCGCTCTTCCGGAAGATAGCCCATAATCTGCTGCAACTCCGTGTTGTAGGGCTTGCCGTTGTACAGGATATTCCCTCCGTCCGGATGGATCAATCCGAGCACCATACGCATCGTTGTTGTTTTACCAGCCCCGTTGGCTCCGAGCAGACCGTAAATCTCCCCTTCTTGTACATTAAGCGTCACACCATTAACTGCCGTTTTGTCTGCGTATTGCTTGACTACCTGCTTCAATTCCAATCGGTTCATCATTTATCGTCTCCCTTCGGTTATTTCCACTGTACGGGTGCATACCCGGCAATCCAGAATGCCAAGACTTCATCCAATTCCAAGTTGCGGATTTTCAATACCCGGTTATTTGCCAGCTCCAGCCTTTCCTGCGCTTCGCTGACCCGGGTTGTAATGACGCGGACCAGACCCCTCTCTTCCAAAGAAGATTCCACAACACCGGGGATACTCTCTGGTCGCAAGTCTCCTTCATACCAGACTTCTTTCCACTGATCGAGCACCATATCTTTCTCGGCTATCCCCAGCGACTGACCCCGGTGCATCAATACGATGTAATCTGCAAGCCTTTTGACTTCATCCGCAATATGTGTGGCAATCAGAATCGTGGTGTCTCCCTCCGCCATGAAGGTACGGAACTGCTCAATCATCACTTTCCAGGCAAAGGGGTCCAGCCCTGATGAAGGCTCATCCAAAAGCAATAGTCTTGGGCGAGCTGCGATTGCAGCAGCGATCTCGAATTTCCGCCGTTCACCCTTGGACATCTTGTTCAGCTTCACATCAACAGGTACTTCCATATCGTGAATCAGTTGGTCGAACAACTTCATATCCCAACGCGGGTACCAGTAGGCCCGAAAATTAGCTGCTTCCTGTGCAGTTATCCGGTTCTCTTCGAGCCCAGCGTTGTCAGCCACAAAACCGATCTGTTGTCTCAGTTCAATGGGAAGAGGCCCCCCATGTTCCTTCCCAAACCATATAATCTGTCCTGCATCTGGCAGTACCACTTGTTGTAGCATGTTAAGAAGTGTGCTTTTACCTGAACCGTTATGACCGAGAATAGCAACTACATACCCTTCCGGGATGGTCAGATCGATTGGACCAATAACTCTGCGTTTTCGCATTTTGGATACGCCGTTCAACTGAACTGCTATGGGCTCCATGTATGAATCACTCCCTCACTTCACTTCGAGTAAACAGCCTTCAGGACTTCCCGGAACAGACTCTCCAGTTCTTCTTCCGTACATCCTACCGATTTTCCGGACTGCACCGCTGCCTGCATCGCTTCCTGTGCGGCCTTCAATCTATAATTTTCTCTGTCGCCGGCTTCTACCTGGGCCACAAATGTACCCGTCCCCTGCTTCGTACGAAGCAGCCCTTCATTCTCCAGATCCTGATAGACCCGTCTAACCGTTATAACACTGCAATTCAGTGATCCGGCGAATTCGCGAATGGATGGCAAATGTGTTCCCTCCCCCAACTGACCCGTAACAATTAACGATCTCAACTGATTTTCAATTTGGTGGTATAAAGGTTCAGCGCTATTTTCATTAATTTGAATGGGTATTTTCACATCTTGCACCTCGCCCTCCGGTACACTCCAGCCTGTTACCTGTCCGTGCCGGTTTCATCCTGTATTCATTTTTGTGTTCATCCCTCATACCCTTAACTCAAATCCCGAGTGGAAAGTTTCTTAAGCGTCAATCGGCTGAAAAGCCATAATCCTGCTATGCCAGCCACCAAAGCAACCCACATAATCGGGGAAAGCAGCCCCCATGATTTACTCATATCAATTACAATCGAAAATCCGTAACTGCCCGACGTTCGGATCAGCAAAGATATGATGATCGTAAGCGGCAAGAACAGCGAACTGAGAAGCAAATATTTTTTACCACTATACAGAAACTCTCCGTAAATATATAAGCCTGTCATGAGAAGTCCGTAACCTGTACAAGTTAGGCCAAAGGCCAGGTACTGATCCCACCGGAATCCTTCCTCGTGCAACCCAACCACATACAGTGATCCATAGAAAAAGATACCATTATACGTAAACGCCATCAGAGACTGCTGAAGTCTCGACCACATCACGGTTTCGTTCGGAATGGGAAGTCTGCGATAGTAGGCTAACATCTGTGTATAGGAATCCTCATGTATGTAACGGAAGGAACGCCTGCTGAACACAAATCCCTGAAATGGCACCATGATCAAAAAGAAAGTATCTACAACAGGATTAATGAAATCTGTCTTCTGTTGTCCTAATAACAACACACCGCTCATGCTACCCGTGTATATCATAAAAATTGCGGTCCACAGCCATTGGAGCTTATCCTTGTTCATCTCGCTGCGGGTCAGCCACCAAGCCTGCTTCCATTCGTTCATATCATTGCCTGCCTTTCCATCAGTCATTGGAACACCTTGCTCACTGTATCTACTGTATATATCAATATACACAGTATACAGACCGTTCCTCATTCCCGTCAACCCCTTATTTTCCTGAATCAGGAAGTTTGGATAGGATTCAGGTTAGAGATAAGATAAAATAAAACTTGATTCTGAACGTACAGTGATTTATTGTGATTTCATTTGTTCAACTTATAGAGATACTACAGAGATAAATAGAAAGGATGGATTCACTCATGGATTGGCTAGTTGAGATCGGGTTTGTGCTCCTCTTCCTTATCGTGGTTATCTGGCTCATTGTTCGAGACGAACCCAAACGGCACACTACCAAAAAAGGCAGACATCGTGTACAGCGTAACAGCGGCTACACCGACTCTTCTCCGGCATACCCGGTCATGACCAATGATGACTCCTACACTCATCATTCCAAACATTTTCACGATCACAAGCATCATGACAGCGATCCTTTTTCGGGATCTAATCACCATCACAGCAGCGATAGCGGAAGCAGCAACGACAGCAGTGGAGATAGTGGGGACAGTGGCGGCGGTGGTGGAGATTGAATTTAACTCCTCAAACCAAAAAAAGAGCTGTATCCGATATTGTGCGAACACAATTCGGAACAGCTCTTTCCTGTTTCCCGGCACCTGAAATACAGAAGAGGTCTAATCCTTAAACGAGATCGTAGCCACTCGGCAGAGTCCGATTTCTACGGATTTCACGAATCTCCTCCAGAGTCAATCGCTGATTGGTGGAGATCAGGGATTCCACATCATTGCCACGGATCAGATCATCCAAATCTCTCAAATTGGTATTCCCACGAAAGACGCGGAACCCACCTTGAAAGTTAGGTCGCGTAAACACAACCAACGTTGCATTCAAACTTGTCGAGAAAAAACGCAGGCTCTCTACCCCACCCAGGATGTTGTCCAGATTACGGAGACCCGTGTTACCACGATATACCCTGCTTCTTCCGCGATAAGCCTCTTCTGAATACACCGTAAGGCGTGGATACGTTTGACTTACATGGACTGTTTTTTTCATTTGTTTCCCCCCTCTCGAACTCATTCTATGAATGAATGCGAGAGGAAGTTTGGACCAATCAACGGATGGATTCATCCATTTTCATATTTTCAAAGAATTTAATTCATCGCATTAAACACCCAAGATGACTTCCCATACCGGGCGTGTGTGCCCACCAGGATAAAGCAAGTACAACAGAACGTATACAATAACGCCTGTGATCGCACTGCTAAACCAGATCATGGATGTGAATCTCCCCCAGCGGCGATGTGTCTTGAATTTCTTTTTGAAACCAAGCACTAAAGTGGAAATCCCGAAGACCGCTGCCACCGTGGCAAGGATAATATGAAAGATCAGAAATATTCGATAGAAGATCTCCATCTCCGGATCCCCGCCCCAAGCCGTATTCCCGACAAAGATGGTACGAGACATATAAATGACAAAGAACAGAAGGGCAGCAATGGCCCCTGCAATCATCGCGGTTTGGTGCGCCTCCCGTTTGCCACGGATAATTAGCACCCAGCCAATTCCAACCAGCACCGCGCTAATCACAATGAAAGAAGTACTGATCGTGGGTAGCAGAAAATACATATCCATCGTGTGTTTCCCCCTCTTGTCCAAACAAAACTTGTGTTATTTCGCTGCAGGATTAAGCGGTTCTCCCGTTTTCTCTACAGGGTATGGATCATCATCATCTTCCCGTTTTTCCTTGCGGTACCATTGGAAAAAGACATACGCCAGCATGGAGACAAAGATGCCTTCCTGTATAAATTTCATCAAAATACCGCCCACCTGCTGATCCTCCTTGGCAGAGGACAGGAAGTTGAAGAACGCCGGTCCACCGAACGATCGCAGCAACGCCGTAGAATCCCCGGACACACAATACCGCATCGCCTCAGCCCATACGGCGGGATTGCTATAGGTCGCATACAAGGGTTCGGAAGCAAAGATAATCAGTCCACAGGCTGGTGTCAGAAGCACCATGTTCAGAAAAATAAATCCAATCTTGGACAGCCCCGACGCTTGTCTGCCTTCCGGCAACGGATTGAGCAGCGTCCACCACATCAGCATGGAAGTAATGAAAAGTACAATGTAATACAAACGATGAACCGTAAAGTTTAACATCACGTAATCATGTACTACGGGCAGGTGATATAACGAGAACAACCCGTTAAACAGCACAGCCGCCACGATTGGATGTGCCAAAAAAGATAACTGCCGTGTCGGCAGCCACCTTATGATTCCGCGCCATACCCAAAGGGGCAATCCCTTCATCAGTAGCGGTGGCGCAACCAGATAGGACAGAGCCATACTCACCATATGGAAACTGAACATCACATGACCCAGCAGATTGAATGGCCCTGCTTGTGCAAGATACAGCACCGTAAGCCCTGTGATGAACATCATTTTCTGTGCAGTTGTGGCCTGATCTGCCCCCTTGATTCGCTCACTGAACGGACCAACGAGCACCAGATAAGCTGCGGCAATGAGCAGAAACAATGCCATAATAAGTGGACTCCATAAATCGTTGAAACTAAAATATTGCAACCCGAGCATACGGGAAACCTCCCCGTGACCTGTTTTGGTTATTGCCTGAATTCATTGACCGATCGGTTCGCCTAAAAGGGGAAAAGACGGCGACACTGCGCCGCCGCCATCTCTTTTACCACCAAACCCAATAGAGTGCCATAATGATGCACGTAAAAGCTACGAAAAATCCGAAGCACATGAACAGGATCGGCATCAAATGCCCTTTATCCTTCAAATGCATCCAGTAACCGAGCTGTACAAACACCTGCAGGATCGCCATAACGACCAATATAATAATGGTAAAGGTCGTATTAACTCCTCCCGCGGCGGCAGCCGCGAACGCAATGAGCGTCAGGACGATCGAGAAGATAAAAACAACGACGTGTTTCTGTGGACCTTCCGCCCGGTGACGATGCTTCACAGGCTGCTGATCACTCTTATCCTGTACCGACATGTGTTACCCCACCTTTCCGAGCAGGTACACGACCGTAAAGATAAACACCCAGACCACGTCAATAAAGTGCCAGTACATTGCGGAGACGTATACTTTAGGTGCAGTTACGACCGTTAATCCTTTTCTGAACAGTTGACCGATAATGAGCCCGATCCACATAATACCGAATGCAACGTGAGCTCCGTGGAACCCGACCAGCGTATAGAACGCTGAACTGAATGCACTTGTGGTCATGCCGAACTCTTTATGTTTCACATATTCATAGAACTCGTAGATTTCCAGACCGAGGAATCCGAGACCCAGTACAACGGTGATGCCAAGCCAGAGAGCAAGAGCATTGCGCTTGCCCTTATGCATAGCCTGGATGGCAAATACACTTGTCAAACTGCTGACCAAGAGAATAAAGGTTGCGGCAGCCACGAGGGGCAGATGAAACAATTCATTTGCCGTCGGTCCGTCATTCGTTTGCCCACGAAGGGCCAAAAAGGTTGCGAAGAGGGTTCCGAACAATACGGTCTCGCCGCCAAGGAACAACCAGAAGCCGACAAGCTTGTTGCGTCCTTCCAGCGTTGCTTTCTCCGGCTCATGCGGCAATTTGCCGTTTACCGGTTCGGCATGTGAAGTTGTCATGTTCTAACCCCCTTCTCATCCTGATCCTCCGGTTCAATATGCCAGCCATGATCGTCGTAAAGTGACCGCAGCGCCATCGCACCAAATGTAATCAGAAGGCCAATAATGACCACAATATAATTGTTGAACAATCCATTCATAAACGCATTGCCAAAATCATCCTTGCTGAACATGAGACCAAGTCCGGCAATGAATATACCGACGGACATAACAAACGGCAGCGGCGTCGCTGACGGCATATGGATCGAACCTACAGGTTCAGCTGGTGTCATCTCCGTATGTCCTGCCATCTTTTCCTTCCAATACGCATCGATTCCACGTACCAGAGGCGTCTGCTTGAAGTTGTATTCCGGCGGTGGAGATGGAATCGACCATTCCAACGTACGGCCATCTTCCCACGGATCATTCGGTGCGTCTGCTGGTTTTCTCGTTGTGATCACGATGTTCACGAGGAACATGATAACCCCAACACCCATGAGGAATGCACCAACGGAGCTGACCAGGTTAAGCAGGTCAAAATCCTGATTCGGCAAGTATGTAACGATCCGGCGCTGCATCCCCATCAATCCAAGGAAATGCTGTACGAAGAACGTTAATTGAAAACCGATCATGAACGTCCAGAACGTCCACTTTCCGAGCGTTTCGCTCAGAACACGACCGAACATCTTCGGCCACCAGTAATGTAGCCCCGAGAACAAACCTAGCACCAATCCACCAACGATAACGTAATGGAAGTGAGCGACAACAAAGTACGTATCATGGAACTGGAAATCCGCAGGCGCAGAGGCCAGCATGACACCAGTTACCCCGCCCATAACGAAGGTTGGAACGAATCCAACAGCAAACAGGTTTGCTGCCGTAAAACGGATCTGTCCGCCCCACATCGTAAAGAGCCAGTTAAATATTTTGATCCCTGTTGGTACAGCAATCAGCATGGTTGAGATCGAGAACAATGCATTAGCGACGGTTCCCAGACCTGTCGTAAACATGTGATGCGCCCATACCATGAATCCCAGAAAGGCAATCAGAATGGTTGCAAACACCATGGAGCTGTAACCAAACAATCTTTTACGTGCAAAGGTTGGAATAACCTCAGAAATAATACCAAATGCTGGCAAAATGAGAATGTATACTTCCGGGTGCCCGAAGATCCAGAAGATATGCTGCCAGAGTACCGGGTTACCGCCACCTGCAACATCGAAGAAATTGGCTCCCAGTATACGGTCAAACGTTAACAATACAAGTCCTACCGTTATGGCAGGGAATGCAAAAAGGATGATGGCTGATGTAATAAATGTGGTCCAGGTGAACATCGGCATCCGCATATAGGACATTCCCGGCGCACGCATCGTAATGATGGTGGCGAGAAAGTTAATGCCCCCGATGAGTGTCCCTAGACCGGCGATCTGGAGTCCTATAGTGTAGAAATCCACACCGTGCGTCCCACTGTACTCGCTGCCAGAGAGAGGCGTATACGAAGTCCATCCGGCATCCGGTGCCCCTCCCATCAACCAGCTCAGGTTCAAGAGCAGTCCGCCAAACAGGAATGTCCAGAAACCCAGCGCGTTAACAAAAGGGAAAGCAACGTCCCGTGCCCCAATCTGCAAAGGCACAACGGCATTCATTACGGCAAAAATAATAGGCATGACACCAAGGAAAATCATCGTTGTTCCGTGCATCGTAATCAATTCGTTGAAGACCTGCGCCGACACAAAATTATTCATCGGTTTCATGAGCTGAATCCGAATCAAAATGGCTTCAATGCCGCCGATTCCAAAGAAAAATCCACCCGCAATTAAGTAGAGAACGGCGATTTTTTTGTGATCGACGGTGGTAATCCAATCCATCAAGCCCCTGTAACGCTTGACGCTATGAGCATGAGCCAAGGTTGTGTACCCCCTTCTTCGTCCTTGCTGTTCTATTCATAGTCCAATTTGTAGTTGGCGAGATATTCGGCAATTCCGTCGATTTCTTCATCTGTGAGTCCAAGGTCTTTCGGATTAGGCATCGTATTGCCCGGCTTCACGGATTGTGGATCATGGAGCCATTCTTTCATGTTGTCCAGCACCGGATTACCGTCTTCCTGGCCTTCGCCCTGGTTCAGCAGAATACCTGCCACGGATTGCTTGCCACCGATACCTGTAAGGTTAGGCGCAACTGGCCCGCCCTGATCCCCAACTGCATGGCAAGAAAGGCAGTTTGTTTTGAACTTCTCAGCCAATTGGGTATCTTCCGGAAGTACCGCCGGCGCTTTCATTTCATTGACCCATTTGTCAAAGGATTCCTGACTGACCGCTTTTACCTTAAATTCCATGAAGGCATGCGATCTGCCGCATAATTCAGCACATTTCCCTCGGTAAACGCCTTCATTTGGCGCCGAGAAACTGAACTTGTTAAGCGTTCCATCCGGGTTTGTGTCCATTTTACCCGCAAGTGACGGCACCCAGAAGGAGTGAAGCACGTCAGCGGTTTTCAATTCGAATGCGATTTTCTTTCCGGTCGGGATGATGAGGTCTTGAGCGGTGGTTACGTCATATTGAGGATAAGTGAATTCCCACCAGTACTGATGCGAGGTGACTTTGACCTGAACTGCATTTTTGTCGTTGGACAGATCTTCGCCTTGGGCAAAAATCGTTTTGACCGTCGGTACTGCCAGAACAATAACGAGCAGCAACGGAATGGCTGTCCATATTACTTCCAGCTTGAAATTGCCTTCAACCTGTTCGGGCACTTCATTCTGCCCGGCTCGTCTGCGAAACCGGATCAACACATACGCAGCAATAGCAAATACAATGATGAGCACCACGATCATAATCGTAATGGACAGCTTCATCAGATCATATTGGCCTTGCGCCACAGGACCCTGAGGTTTCATTACCGACAAGTCTTCCCGCCCGCATGCGGATAGCAGCAAAGAGAACACCGCCAGCAAGGGGAGAATTCGCTTTGCAACCTGCCACTGTTTCATCATTGATCTACCCCACTTTTTTAACATTTTCGTAGATTGCCGTGGTCGCCCGAAATAAACTCAATTTAACCCATTTCAGCACGATACACGTAATCCTGTCCGACATACAGAACGCTTACAAAAATAACGCTTCCACCACTCCCGTCATTTCCTGCTAAGGGCATGTCTGCGCATTCTTCCAATTCATTCTATATGGTTCAATCACTTATTAAATATAAGTTGAGGGTATGATTTTGTCAATCTTTGGACACATGTTCACAAATTGTTCACTATATGTAAAAAACCGCACCACAACTTGATTTGTAACCGATTTCACTTAAAAATATTACTCTCTACTTTTGAAAATTTTTGCCAAATTTCGGTGATGAAATTGATTTTTTTGCCGATATTTCTCACATTGAAAACATGCAGTATTATGCAAAACAGAAAAGCATGCACCAGGTTGTCTCTCTTACAACTACTGGAAGCCGCAGTAAAGCTCCATACCGCTCCCTTTTAGAACCAAACGGCATGGAGCCTGAACCTATTGAACATCCCGGACACCATTACACACGCTCTTACCAGCTTCCCATAGATACAGCATCTAAGTCCCGTCAGTTAATATAAGGGGACCATCATTTGTTATGGCTACCGTATGCTCATACTGAACGCCCCAGCTTCCATCCACCGTTCTCACCGTCCAGCCATCCTCATCCCATACAACCGCTCCAGAGCTGCCTTTTGTAAATATGGGTTCAATTGTAATGACCATGCCTTCTGTCAGCATCATACCTGTTCTACGTTTCCCGTAAGGGAGGACGTTTGGTGGTTCATGGATATATTGACCGATCCCATGACCAATAAGAGGCTTCACAATCCCGTAACGATACAGCCTTGCTGTCCGTTCAATCGCGTTTCCAATATCCCCCAGCGTATTTCCTGGCACGGCCTGTGCTATCGCCTTATGAAGTGCCCTTTCCGTTCGATGCATTAGCTTGCTGATGGACCTTCGTTGCTCACCGATCCCATACGTCCATGCAGAATCGGCAAGCCAGCCGTCTTTGTTCACCACCATATCAATAGTCACTACATCCCCTTGGGCCAATTTCCGGTCATCAGGGAAGCCGTGGCAAACCACTTCATTAACTGAAGCGCATGTAGCGTAAGGATAACCTCTATACCCCTTTTGCTCAGGTGTAGCTCCTCTCTCAGCCAGAAAAGCCTCCACCCGCTCGTCAATATCTCCTGTCGTCACTCCGGGGGCAAGCCATTTTTCAATCTGCTCGTGACAGCTTCGCAGGATTCGTCCCGCTTCCCGCATGTAGCCGATCTCTTCTTTCGTTTTTAAAATAGGGTCCACATGCATTCATCCTTCCTGCCATATGTGTACTTCCATGTATATGCAGCAGGCAAGGAACAAAGCCCCCAAAAATGGAACAAAGCTTATGCTGCTTATTCGGTTTTCTTTTAGGTAAGCGGGTGACCCATTGCAAGTATGTACATATTATTTTCAGAACAAAAAAAACCGTCTGCCGGAGCTTAAAGCCCGGGAGACGGTTCTATTCATATCGGAACAGTATAATCAGAGTTGTGTGTGTTTCAGGACACGGAAGAATCCATCTTGACAAGCTCATGCTCAACCACAGAAGTCAATTCTTCCTCGTATCCACCCGTAATCCGGTATTTTCTCACGTACTCCTTCACGAATTTTTTTGGATCTTTAGGACGGAAAATCCGAGTCATTTCCCTCAAACTTTCTTTGACCTCATTGTGACCTTTCGTTGCCATTGTAATTCCCTCCCAAAACGTTGAAAGTGAATGCTCCGTTTAGAGAATGCCGAATAAGTCTTAAATGCCATTCATGAAGTTGTGTGCGCGGCTCAAAGCAAGCTTTAGGTCGGGAACCCTTGCTTAAGCAAGTACCTGACACTATAAATACCCGATATGATTCGGTTTGAATCATAATCTTATTGTAGCATATTCGGAAGTATCTTACGACTTGACAATCTTACCTAATATTTATAACGGTTTCTATGCCCAAAAAGTTTAATTCCGAATTATTTTTACAAATACGATACTTCTATACGGAACTAATATATCCAGCATAACACTGAACTATTCGGGGGATATTATCACGGACAACCCATACAGTTAAAACACTGGGATCAAGGAGGCGTTGTTTTATGGATCAAAAGGATAAAGAAATGCTGCCCCTTTCGCATGAAAAGGTGGAAGTGGACGGAATATATACCAACGAAGCCGGACAAGAAGAACATCTGCATCGCGGACAACACTTCCCGGCCGATCCCGTTCTCGGCAAGACAGAATGGGAACTGACGGAATTCGCTTTTGACAACCATCACGATGGTCGTACTGACGAGCGTTTGGTTCCTAAAGAGAATGACACCGATAAGATTGGCAAGACCACACATCCACGTAGACATTTTCAGCGTGGCGACCGTTAAGTTCTAAACGCAATAAATCACTTTAAAACTAGGGCGCATCATACCAATCATTGGTTGGTGCTGCCCTGTTTTCTATACTATATGCAATTGAGAATACAGAGAGTTAACTTGCATCCCTTAGATCGTTAAGAAGAATTTTCTGGGAACGCTGTTCCAGCTGTCGAAACTCCTCATTGATTCTTCGTTCTTTAGCAGCATCCGGCTGATACGCAGGAATCATCGCCCAGTGCTCACGTATCAATTCGATGCGATTCTTCATTGGAGGATGGTAGGTACGGTTTTGAGTATCATTCATTTCCTGTATCCGCTGAATACGAAGAATTTCCTGAGTTGGAACGGCAGAAATCCGTTTTCTAAACTCCTCATACAGCTCTTTGTTATATTGATATTCCGCAACCTGTTCAGCCGTTTGTGCAAAAAGACCTTCCATCTCGGCCTTCAATAATAGAGATAACACTGCCTCACTGCCAGCTGTCTCCGATGCTTCATTATCTGCGATGTAGAATACTCGCTGCATCTCATTCCGCATGCTTTTGATTAACAATACATAGATACCGCCTATAGCAGCAAATAACAATAAGCGTAGTATTATAAGTGGAAACACCACCCAATATAACAGGCCGCTATCTTGTGGATCAACGGTGTCAATCCAAGAATTCAGTACATGCATGGCTCTCTCGACCAATGAGCTGTTGGAAATGTTCGGATGTGCAAATTGACTCATATGGTGACTGATGGCGGCTATCTTCTCCTGTAACGTTAGGGCTGCAAAAAAGGGAATGCCCAGGACAAGTGCTCTCTTTTTTCTTTTGAGATGCAGGTTGTATGCGTTATATTCTTCACTAATGATGACCATATCCACAGGTGGAACATTCAATCGCTCCCCAATCTCGTCAATCATTCCATACAGTTCTGGATAATCGTCTCTAGAGATCACCCTGCCTGGAAGCCGCTTCCGGTATGGCAATATAATTGTGATCCAGAGGAAAAGCAACGAAATACCAAATATACCCAGCCATGTTGAATTGGTTGAAAAGAAAAAGATTGCTACGCCTAAAATGGATAACGTTGACAGATGCACGATTAGAGCAACCAAATAGGTGTAAAACCTCTGTTTAGTGAAGGGAAGTTCCCGATTGACGTTATACTTAAGCTCCTCTAACAATCGGTCTGATGATCGTTCATTACCATTCCCGTCCGTTCCGTTTACCCCCTTATCAGTTCCTTGTCCTCTTTCATCCTCATAAACATTCCAATTACACTTCTCACACCAGGTGCTATACCCCGGATTCACTTTCATCTTGTTTGCACATTCCGGACAAGTCTCTTGCTCTGTGTAATGCAAAATTCCTTTCACTCCTCAACTACACTATGTAATGTTAAATTCCGAATGAAGCTTGCTATCCCCTCCCTTTTATCTAAATTTAAATCGGAAGTTTATGGAATATTTTGAATATGTAGAAAGTCTCAAATTGAATGTGTATATACGCACTTCTATTTTTCAAATATGTTCTTATCACTAAAGTTTTCAACAAAAAACAGATTGATCCCCTTTGACCGAGATCAATCTGTTTTATTTAAAAGCTTCTTATTCTATATCTTCAAGTATTTCAATTACCTACAGACAACTATTCTTCCGATCCCACTGATATACTGCCTCAACGCCATTGGCCATCAACTTGCTGATCAGGGAATCCCGGCCTTTCTCAAAAAAGTGTATAATCTCCTCCCGGTACAAGGGCAGCAACGTATGGAAATAGATCGGCCATTCGCCCTCCATCTCCTTCCCCTCATCCCGGTACGGCATATTCAACGCTTCTGCGCATTGTGGAAGCGGTGGGACAATCATGACTCCACAGTAGGAGGTACTATCGTCGTACGGCAGGATTTGTGTATGCGCAGGTACTCCTGTCTCACTAAACATTTCCCGATACGTGTCCGCCAAATCCTCTTCACTTTGGTTGGGAAAGACAAGCCACTGCCCTATAAAATATCCACGCTGCATGATTTCTTTTACAAAATGCCGCATCATAGGTAAGACCCAGCCAAGCGGACGATTCTCCCAGTTTTCTTTCGTCAACTGCGCATCCGCTGGTAGATGCATAACAATTTCTGCATATCCGGTGTCCAGCGAAGCTGGTGTCACACCCCGGAAGTAACTGTTTCCAAAAGAAACGAGCGTTTGATACGGTACGGCAGGAGTCGGTTCGGTTATATAGATTTCCGGGTCGCCTGCATCGTTCGAATCTGCGGGAATCATATTATGAATAGGTCCATAGAATGTGCCGATATGTGCTTCCGCATCCTGACGATCCGTTACTCGAATCTGTGGATTACGTTCCACGTAGACTTCGGGTTCACTTGACCAAGCTAAACGGAAGCGAAATCCCTGTAACCCTGCCTCTTCGACGCGTTGTTTGAACTCATCGGAAACAAACGTTTGACTCGAAATAAACGGCTCATTCTGGATTTCGTAGTTGTAAGACAACGTCTTGAAAATGTGCTGGTTTTGAATTTCATTTTCCTCAAATACAAAATTCTTAAATCCACCATATTTACTAGGTATAGACTGATCTATATCAACACAATCTAAAATATTCAATATATTCATTACGTAGTATTTCTCTTTATTATGATGTACTGGCAAAAGTTCAACCTTGTCTTCTAGTAAATCACTTAATATATTCGCAGCACGCTCTTTCAAAACTAAATCTGTTACTTGACTTGCGATGCTGTAAATATCAGCAGATTCTCCTTCACTATACGTAATCATCTCTACTTCATTCCATAATTTAGCGAGTGAGTTCCCTTTATTAATACCCTCGTTCACTCCTCGTACTTCTGTAAAATCAAGTAATTGATTAACAGAGTCCTCAGACAGCTTCCAAACTTTCATTTATATCTCCTCATTTCACTAATCTTGATATAGAATTTCCAACTTACCGGTTAACAAACCTTCCCTTGTTTCCTCTAAAAAAGATAAAATACGCTCTTTCTTTACTTCTGGACTTAAATTAGATGTATCTATATCTCGTAAATTCTCTTTCATGTAATCAATATACTCCTGACCATGTCTGAACATAGGATTCCCTTTTTTATCTATGTTGTTGAACGGGAAATGCGTCACTTGCCCCGGCCAGTCCGACATTGCTTTCTGAGGAAGAAAGACTCCGTTTGCCGAGGAATTGATGTTAATTCCATACTTCTAGATTAGCTCTCGGAGCCCCCCTTTTACAGGCACGAGGTGATGCGCTTGAGAATCCGGCGGACGGGTAATACCTGCTTCTTCTAGTTCCTTTCCAAGTACTACGGAATCCTGCCTGGATGCAGGATATTCCTTGCTGAGCTCCCATCCGTTACTTTCCTTAACTTTATCAGAATAATCTTCTGCAAGCTTCGAAGACTGATTGCGTAATGTCATAATCCGATCTGCATCCACATTTTTCCCAGCGATGAGCAGCTTATTAATCTCTTGTAACTCACGTTGTGTTAGATGTTCCAGATCCCCACTCTTACATTCCAATTTCCCGGTCCATTGGTTGGGAGTAATGATTCCTTCATCTGCTGCTGCATTTAGTTTGGAAATACTCTGTTGATTCAGATGTGGATCATAGTATTCCTGGTGATTTCTAGTCCTCGGCTTGGTACTTTCAGATGGACTATCTTTGGGAATCCATGTATTTTGGGGTTTGGATGCCTCAACCTTCGGTGAAATGAATGAAGGACTAGACTCCACATTTTGTGACTTCCCTGTCTTCTTCGAATCCACATGAGAAGTGCTCGGCGATCCCTTCGAGCTACCAGAATCACTGCCTTTCCCATGATTTCCACCTGTATCGGAGAACATGTGACTGTCATTCTTCACAATCACAGGCACGGTCTGGCCGTTGCTCAGCCTCACTCGTTGAACTCGCCATGGAACACTGGCTGCTGCACCTGCAGTCATTTTACCCATAGCCTGGTTGATTCGTTCTCCCAGCTCTGCAAGAGATGAAGGCATTAAAGCCGCATTGGTCTTGAGCTTGCCATCCTTCATGGCACCGCCTGAGGCTCTATCTGGCCCATCTCCATGACCATGCGGAACGCCGCCCTTGGCTCCATCTCCATCTGCATGACCAGACTTCTTACCACCACCCTTGAGCACTTTGACACCATTTTTGACCAAGGATGCCCCGCCAGCTACAGCCGTTACCGTATCAACAACCCGTACCGCAGCGTTGACATCGTTCCGACCAGCGTCGTAACTCTCTTGTTCCTTCAGGGTCAGCATCGTGCGGTTGTCTTCGCCTTTCAGATCCATGAACGGTTTGGCATACGCCTTTCCCGCACCGGATACATCCTGCCAGATCTCTTGCCCTGATTTCTGGCCCGTGACCAAGTCTCCTGTATAATCGATGACGTTATTTACGCCCGTAATCGTTCCTTGTACCGTGGCATTCCGCTCCAGCACATTGTTCTTTAGTATTTAAGATATCAAAAAAAACACTCATATCGATCTGCTTGTAGTACCAAGCGTTATCCATTATATCAAGCACTTCACTACTAATTTCTCTTGATTCGTACTGACTTAGGCTACTACTTGGTATACGGGACCTTCCAGTATTTCCACATAGATATCCGCATGGTGATACCTAACCCTCCCGTATTATGACTCTCTTCACGTAAATACTTTGCCAGTTTATCCACCCCCACCGTCAACGTCTAATGCGGTGAGGATACTTCTCTCAAAAGGCAAGGGCGGTTTTACCACCCGCACTGGGTAGGTTCTATTCATCAGCCACTGAGACAGTGACCGAAACAAAGAAGACCACAACACGGCGGTTAGCTCGCATTATGGCCCTATACAGAACGATGGATACACATAAATCGTGACAAACCCAAAAATAGATTTGCTCCAAATTCGCTTACTAACTTATGCACTCTACTCAATATCAGAATAAATAAACCCTTTTGACTTTCTTGTTAAAAATCATTATCCAATATTGAACTTTTGTTTGATTTCCTCTAATCGAGCTTCAACCTCACCCTTAACATTTGGATTCCGTATTAAATAGTCCTTACTTGCTTCATTTAGATACTGATAGAAAGTGGAATAATCCAATACAATTTTTTGATCTTCTTCTACTGCGGGGTAGTCAAAAAAATAGCAAACTCCCGCATCTCCGAAATAACCTTCCTCCCACTCATCTAACTCACCTGCAAAAACACACCAAACACTCTCACTACCGCCAAACCCATTTCCATTGCAATAGTTTTTAAGTGCATCTAAAAAATATTTCCCTTCAAGGTGTCGATAATACATTTCCAATAATTCTTTCTCTGTTAATTTGACACTCATCAAATCATCCTCCTAGAAATTATTCTGATATGGTCGGAAAGAAGTTCGTCACCTTTCCATTTTCATCAAGGTATCCCGTGAACTTCAAACCATTCGATGCTGTCCCTCGAACTTCCCTACCTACAATTTCGCCATTCGCCATCGCTTCTTTTCCCCACTGTATAATTTGATCATTCGAGATTACTTTTGGATCATATACAGTTTTTGGATGTGAAATATTTTTATACTGACCGGGTATTACTTTCAATTCCCTATCAAGGGCTGGAAGTCTATATTGGATTTGATAGATTCCAGGGGTTGTAGGATGTGGGGTTTTGGAAACGATAAGGTCTTCAAGACTCCAGCCTTGATCTGTTAATATTTTTTCGAAACTTTCTAAATTGTGACCTCCCACAACTCCTTTGTTCCCTTTTCTTACAATACTTTGTGCATTAATTAAGTGATCGTCAAAACCATCTAAATACTCGAAATTATTCTTTATTACTGGTACGGTATCACCCGTCCCCTCAGTTTTCCCATCCCTGGCCTTAGTTCCATCTTTCGATGACGGAGCATCTTTAGGTTTAGATGCATCCTTCGGCTTAGTTGGTGTAACGTTTGAAGACGTAGCTGACTCTTTAGATACGATTCCTTTCGGCACACTACTCTCTCTCGAATCCACATGAGAAGTGTTCGGCGATCCCTTCGAACTTCCAGAATCACTGCCTTTCCCACGATTTCCACCTGTATCGGAGAACATGTGACTGTCATTCTTCACAATCACCGGCACGGTCTGGCCGTTGCTCAGTCTCACCCGCTGAACTCGCCATGGAACACTCGCTGCTGCGCCTGCGGTCATTTTATCCAAGGCCTGGTTGATTCGTTCTCCCAGCTCTGCGAGAGATGAAGGCATTAATGCTGCATTGGTCTTGAGCTTGCCATCCTTCATGGCACCACCTGAGGTTCCATCTGGTCCATCTCCATGACCATGTGGAACGCCGCCCTTGGCTCCATCTCCATCTGCATGACCAGACTTCTTACCACCACCCTTGAGCACCTTGACGCCATTTTTGACCAAGGATGCTCCGCCAGCTACAGCCGTTTCCGCATCAACAACCCGTACCGCAGCGTTGACATCGTTCCGACCAGCGTCGTAACTCTCTTGTTCCTTCAGGGTCAGCATCGTGCGGTTGTCTTCGCCTTTCAGGTCCATGAATGGCTTGGCATACGCTTCTCCCGCACTGGATACATCCTGCCAGATCTCTTCCCCTGATTTCTGACCCGTGACCAGGTCTCCCGTATAATCGATGGTATTATTTGCACCCTTAATCCTTTCTTGAGGATAGGTGGCAGTCATCACAGGTTCAATCATCTTCAAAGGGAAGGATACAAAAAAGGCTTATCCCTGCTATTTAATAACAGTAGGAATAAGCCTTTTTTTATTTTATCGTTATTTTAAGTTGAACAGTATTCAATTTATTAGTCATCATATAAATTATCAAGAAACTCTTCAATATTCTTCGCTAGGAAGTGCATATTATCCATTACATCATCATACTCTTCATCATGAACCCAAAAATAAATTTCTTCATAAAAATCTGCTGTTACGCCCAAACAAACTTGGTTTCCACCTGGATCACTTGCAATAGGGATAAATCCAATCTCTAATATTTCATCAAAAAAATCAAACTTTTTTTCCAAATTACCTTTCATACTTCCGATTCCATAGAAAATATTTACTACACTTTCACCTTCTTCTGGTGAAATTTTAAAGACGTTCGGCTCCACACGCCCACCATTAAACTCTGTCAAAAATTTTTTATATTGTACTGGAAATTTTACATTGGTTCTATCTTCAAAAGCTTCAATTTGTTCTAATGATATCGTATCATGTACTCTTATAATTTTAGCCATACTTATTCTCCCTCACCCTTCTTATATCTGTACTTGTTTTTTCCATTAACTGTAGATTGTCCTCCAATATGTTTGAATTCATCATGAATATCAGATTCTACTAGGATCATGGTTTCACCATCCTCGTGATGATGCCAAGTATACCCATCTGGGGGTTCATTTTTACTCGGCACCGAAGGATCAGAATTTTTATTCAAGCCTGATGCTAAGTTAGCCTCTTCAAAATCTTTTTTAGGATTTTTGGGAGATGCTACCTTTATCTTAACTGGTTTAACAGTAGGATGGTAGTAATCCGAAAAATCAGGATACCCTTCTGGATAGCTTACTGACTTTCCCTCTTTGTTAGTATAAGTCCAAGTTCCGTTTTCATTAATTGAGATAGTGCCTCCTTTCTTGTACCATTTCTCAGGTCTAGGAGAATTCATAGGCTTCGTCTCCATGAGTTCCTTCGTAAAATCAGAGAGCTCTAATTTCCCTGTCTTCTTCGAATCCACATGAGAAGTGCTCGGCGATCCCTTCGAGCTATCAGAATCACTGCCTTTCCCACGATTTCCACCTGTATCGGAGAACATGTGACTGTCATTTTTCACAATCACCGGCACGGTCTGGCCGTTGCTCAGCCTCACCCGCTGAACTCGCCATGGAACACTGGCTGCTGCGCCTGCGGTCATCTTACCCAAGGCCTGGTTGATTCGTTCCCCCAGTTCCGCAAGGGATGAAGGCATTAATGCTGCATTGGTCTTGAGCTTGCCATCCTTCATGGCACCACCTGAGGTTCCATCTGGCCCATCTCCATGACCATGCGGAACGCCGCCCTTGGCTCCATCTCCATCTGCATGACCAGACTTCTTACCACCACCCTTGAGCACCTTGACGCCATTTTTGACCAAGGATGCTCCGCCAGCTACAGCCGTTACCGTATCAACAACCCGTACCGCAGCGTTGACATCGTTCCGACCAGCGTCGTAACTCTCTTGTTCCTTCAGGGTCAGCATGGTACGGTAGTCTTCGCCTTTCAGGTCCATGAACGGCTTGGCATACGCTTCTCCCGCACTGGATACATCCTGCCAGATCTCTTTCCCTGATTTCTGGCCCGTGACCAAGTCTCCCGTATAATCAATGACGTTATTTACGCCCGTAATCGTTCCTTGTACCGTGGCATTCCGCTCCGTTAATGACCCTACTTCTTCTCCCTTGACCCAGCTGTATAATCCCTGGGCATTGTCACCCCCGACGATCCCTGTAAATGCAAGGTCAGCCACATCACCGACCATACTGAGCAGGCTTTTTCCCTCTTCGATCACACCGTCCAATTTGCCCTTTTCACGTGCTTCCCAGTTTCGTTTCAGCCGCGCTTCCTTCAGCGCGCTCTCTCCCATACTGGCCAGACTCTGGTCGAACGCAGACTGAATCATGTCAAAGGAACGATGGATCTCGGCTTCCAGGACTACATTCTCACTCTTTCCATTAACCTCTTCTACAAGTTCCACATGATCTGTCATCGTCTGAATATACAGACCTTCTGTACCCTCAAGACTGATGCTAGCTCCGCTGATGTTCAGGTCACCCATGCATTGGATCTGCACGTGGGTTGTGCTGTTCAATGTAACCCCGTTACCCGCAGCCATCGAGATATACAAGGCGCCCTCTTGGGCGTTCATGACAAGTTCGCTGTCGCCAAGGGTGAACGATTTCCCCTGTGGGTTACCGAAAGACTTTACACCCGGGTCTTGCATCATTTTACCGCTCTTCTCCACATGTCCCGCTTCCGTTGGTTCCTGACGAACCGACTGCATCACCATGGCTTCGTCTTCTTCCGCACTTGGGAAATACAGTTTCACTTTCGCTCCGGGTTCGGGCAAAACAAAAAAACAGGTCAATCATGGTGGTATCTGACCATAATCAACCTGTTTGATGTATCGGAATAGCACTATTTAAGTTATAAAAAGCATTTGATGTGCGTACAACCCAAATCGAGAAACCTTTAGACGGGTATTACATGGGTTAAACGTGTTATTAGTTCAATAATGAGTTCGTTCGGCACTGGGTATTATCCGATGTGAATCATCGTTCAATACAGTTTTTGAATTTGATACATCGGTTTTGATAATTGGAAATTCGCTCTGACAAAACTTAATTCTCGTTCAAATTGAGAATTATCAAACTATCCATCTTTAAAATTGATCTCGGATAGTAGGCATGCCTCCTCAGCCTGGTTATTAACCGTTACTCTTCCATTTTTTCTTGCTAATAAAACGCTTTTTCTTTGCTCCCAATACCCTTGTATCATCATTAATTGATAGTCGCCAGTAAATTTAATTGTGAATTGCTCAAAGAAACACAATAACCTCTTCAATCTTGAAGTATCATTAGGGCCAAAAATTTGATTACAGATTAAATTTATTGCTGTTCCAACATTACTAATATGAAGCTGTAAATCCCCCCAGTTGATAGTAAATTCTGAAGAGTAGTCGGGGTCTTCCACCACTTTAACCTTATAATGATTCTCATGGTCCTCAACTATTTTCACACCTTCAAGTTTGATTTCGTTTGTAGTAAAGTTACCTTCAATCCGTAGACAAATTTTTTTGTATGTCCCCTGAATGTAAGGAAGATTTAATGCTTCATAATCAGCATTAAAAAGTGACTATCTACGAGTATATTGTTTTTTCTTCTCTCTAATATTTTATATTCAGAATCTTTTAAAAGTAACGCCCCTCCGTCATTGCTTTTTAGTAGATTACCTAAAAACTCAATGAATTTCCTATTACCATTTTCGTATATATTAAACTCCAATCCATAATTCACATTGACATCATAGTCCCTGGATATATTCTTTACATCGAATAATGTAGTGGTGAAGCTGAAAAAATCGCATTTAACATATAATGTATCTCCTTCACCTTCCTCACTTTCTTCTTGTTTTGCAAACCTAAGAGCACTTTTATTTCCAATAAGATTTTCTACATGATGCAGAAGAAAATCTTCAACCTCTTCACTTCCATGAAAGTTATTGAAGAAATAATATGTCATTTCCATGCTAATTACCTTTCCAAAACCATCTAGTGATTTTACCGTCTTTTACAACAAGCAACTTTGTAAGTATTTCAAATCACCATTAGGGTTAGCCTTTCTCAATATCTCTTGTTTTAAAATATCTATGTCACTAGGATTAAAGTCATCAAGGTTCAAAATAATTCTTGTTGCTTGTTTTTTCGTTTAACCTTGTATTTCTTTAATCTTATTTTTTGAAAACTCCCCTTGAGGAGCATAACAGTCAAATACTCTACCTTGTATCATAAAAGATCTGTCATCGTTTACAACAAAAAACAAGTCAATCATGGCGGTGTCTAAGCATAATTAACCTGTTCAATGTATGCAAATTGAAGAAATCTTTATTGTAGTATTACAAGGGTTAAGTATGCTACTGGTTGGATAATTGTTTAATCGGTACTGGGTAGCCTGCCTATTTAACAAGTAAGTAATATTATACTACTCATTCAATATGTTGAAGATCTAAATCACTCAATTACCCTTTAAAATACTTAAGAATAAAATGTTTCTAACTTATTCTTCTTCGTCATCATACAGTGAATCTAAAAATTCATTAAGATCATTTGCAAGGAAGTACATATTTTTCATATCATCTGGATTCTCCGATTCTTGTTCGTGATCCCAAAAATATATGTTATTGTAGTACTTTTCATTTAATCCCAAACAAATCATATTTCCTGATGGATCGTTTCCAATAGGAATAAAGCCTGTTGGAAGCCTATATTCATAAATATCTATATATTCTTCTAAATTACTGTACATATCACCAATACCATAAAAAATATTAAGTACACCCGCTCCTTGTTCATCAGAAATTTTAAACATGCTTGGTGAAGGATCTCCGCCATTTGATTCTAATAAGAATTTTATATATTGCTCAGTAAAATTTAAATTAAACTTGCGCTGAAATTTATTAATTTCCTCTAAAGTAATTGGTTCATGTGATCCATCTATTTGCACCATAGTTACACACCTTTATTAATTTATTCACTATCTTTCCCATTAACTTTAGATATTCCCTCACTATGGGTAAATTCACCATGTATTATTTTCTTTGGTTACATCGACATAGGGACAAGGGCAAAAAAAAGGCCACAATGCGGATAGAATCTCACATTATGGCTTTATTAATTGTATTGTAAGATCTTATTGTCACGCTGAAATTGAAACAATTTTTACCCTTTACTGGTAATAATATCAAAGTTCAAGTAATTAATTTGAGTCATATAGGGACTACTTTTAGAGTTTACGCAGTACTTCCTTAATCCGGATAGATAAGTCTAACTTTTCATCTTCTGACAATTGCTCTCCAACTTCATTAAAATCAAAATTCTCTAACTCACTCTTTAAAATTCTGATATTTTCACTTAAAGGTATGTCATTTAATAATAACATTTCAAGTAAGGTTGTTTTAATAGTAATATTTTCACTTAAAGTATTCATGCAATCTCTTTTAAATCGTTCCAAAATATTATTAACTATCTCAACTTGACTAAGCACTTCAAGATTTTGACTGAGGAAATACTCTTTTACTTTGTCTATAATTTCAAAATAATACCACCTTACTTCAGGACAATAATCTAATTTTTTCATATCTAATTCCTGTAAGACTTCATCTCTACGGACCAGTATATCCTTAAATTGATCATCTGTAATTTCCATTTTAAGTTTATTCAAATTAATTGAAAGTAAATCCTCTTTAGTTCTTTGTTTTGCAGTAACTAGAACTTTCGATTGCCTCAACAATAACTCTCCATACAAAACATGGATAACTGCTTTTTCCATCTCTCCTTCATTCAGTACTGTTTCATACTCACCGAATGTCCTTGCTAAAGATTCCCTATCACTCATATTATTATTTTTATAAGAATTATAATCTTCCACAAAAGACTCGAATAATTCATCATATTCCCATTTTAGATCCATACTATAATTACCACCTTTTATAAATCAGTTTTTTTAGGGGGGACTAAATCACCACTATTATGAATCACTTCAACCTCTATTTTAGGATATTTCTCTTTAAATTGAGTAATTATATTATTACAGCTTCCGCAGGTATCCTTTTCAGTAAATAACTTCACTTTTCCTGTAGCAGTAGGATCATCACCTATCTTTTCAGCTAAATCATTCAATATTTTGTATTCCGTATCTGTATCCCTTATAAAAACATCTCCCTTAATATCAGGTGCTTTTGTAGCCTTAAATACTGGTTTATCTGGTTTGAAAGAAAAACCATTCAAATTGGGATTCCCAGATGACTGATCAACTTGACTAGAAGAATAAAATTCTTTTTGATTTAATGTAGGAATGTCTACTTCTGCATATCCAAAGTTCCCACCCTTTTTTAATACTGTATTTGATAAACGACTTTTTAGCTCACTCACTCTTTCAACAATATATGCATCAGCTACTAGATCAACTTTTCTTGTAGTTACCCAGTTGAAATCTATTAATTGTCCGGTTTTAGGATCGAGAGCATACCTGTTTTCATATGGTGTGAAACCTTGTTCTATAACACCTTTACCCGTCTCCTCAGTTTTCCCATCCCTGGCCTTAGTTCCATCTTTCGATGATGGAGCTTCTTTAGGTATTGGTGGATCCTTCGGCTTAACCGGCGTAACGCTTGAAGAATTAGACGATTCTTTAGAAACGGTTCCTTTCGATGGCGCACTACTCTCTCTCGAATCCACATGAGAAGTGTTCGGCGATCCCTTCGAATTTCCAGAACCACTGCCTTTCCCACGATTTCCACCTGCATCCGAGAACATGTGACTGTCATTCTTCACAATCACCGGCACGGTCTGGCCGTTGCTCAGCCTCACCCGCTGAACTCGCCATGGAACACTGGCTGCTGCGCCTGCGGTCATTTTACCCATAGCCTACCTGATTGGTTCTCCCAGTTCCGCTAGAGATGAAGGCATTAAAGCCGCATTGGTCTTGAGCTTGCCATCGTTCATGGCACCGCATGAGGTTCCATCTGGCCCATCTCCATGACCATGTGGAACGCCGCCCTTGGCTCCAAAAAAACAGGTCAATCATGGTGGTATCTGACCATAATCAACCTGTTTGATGTATCGGAATAGCGATATTTAAGTTTTAAAATTAAAGTATTTGATGGGCGTACAACCGAAATGAAAGATCTCTATAGGCCCGCCATTCTCACTATTTCAAAAGATACTCATATTTATCCTTAATTTACAGTGAATGGAAAATCACCTTACGCGCTATGTTCCTCTTTAATTTGCTCGAACCATTCCTTCGCAATGTCGTCTGCGGTTTTTACAGGGTCATTTGAATAAACCAACTCATATTTATATTCTGCTTTAAGGCTATTTTTTGTAACATCATATACCAATTTTATTTCGGTTGGCATTTCTCTTTTGTGTTCGTCGCATAATCTATATATCTTTTCAATATCATCGTTAATAATATTCAGAACGCCTTTTTGTCTTTCGACTGATATGTCATATAGAAGACCATAACTATCATCTAATGCATCGTTAAGTTTGTGTTTCTTTACAAGCCTACCATTAATAAAATAGAAAAAATCACTAGAAATAACTCTTTCTTCAAATGAACAATAAATATATATTTTTTCGGCTCTTTTGTGAACATACTCTAAACAAATGGAGACCATGTCAGCTTGAAGTTCACTAAAAATATCTTCAAATACTTTGCTCATAGTAACCTGCCTTTCTTAATTTAATATACTCTTTGAGAAAGCTTCTCCATCAATTTCATACTGTACATTAAATTTAGATGGGCGTATACTGTCTCCGTCATATTTCACTTCAACATTTACTTTTACTTTTTTCCCTTCTTTAATCGCATTAGCCCATTGATTCTCAATTTTCTTATATTGGCTTAAATTCACATTGCTTAGTTGTGAAACAAGGTTGTCAATTTCTGGTGAACCACCAAATCTATCCCCTGCCAAATGCCCTGCATGGTCGCCTGGCTCTTTGCCTGGAGTATCTGGATCATGAGGTAATCTGCTATCCCTCTCAGTTAATTTTAAATCGTCAGCAGTAAATTTTTCAAGCCTTCCCTTACTATCAGTTTTGTAGATATATTCATATTCACCTGTTTTATATGTTACATTTGGCTTTAGCTCCCCATCTACTATATGGCTTCCATCTCGTAAAATATCATCAGCCTGGCTACCAACCTCACTAATTTTCCCCGTCCCCTCAGTATTCCCATCCCTAACCTTAGTTCCATCTTTCGATGATGGGGCTTCTTTAGGTTTAGGAGCTTCCTTCGGCTTAACTGGCGGAACGTTTGGAGACGTCTTAGACGATTCTTTAGAAATGGTTCCTTTCGATGGCGTACTACTTTCTCTCGAATCCACATGAGAAGTGCTCGGCGAACCCTTCGAACTTCCAGAATCACTGCCTTTCCCATGATTTCCACCTGTATCGGAGAACATGTGACTGTCATTCTTCACAATCACCGGCACGGTCTGGCCGTTGCTCAGCCTCACCCGCTGAACTCGCCATGGAACACTGGCTGCTGCGCCTGCGGTCATTTTACCCAGGGCCTGGTTGATTCGTTCTCCCAGCTCTGCGAGAGATGAAGGCATTAATGCTGCATTGGTCTTGAGCTTGCCATCCTTCATGGCACCACCTGAGGTTCCATCTGGTCCATCTCCATGACCATGTGGAACGCCGCCCTTGGCTCCATCTCCATCTGCATGGCCAGACTTCTTACCACCACCCTTGAGCACCTTGACGCCATTTTTGACCAAGGATGCCCCGCCAAATATGGCCCCCGCTGTATCCACGACTCGCATCGTAGCACCAACATCGTTTAACCCTGCGTCGTGGCTCTCCTGTTCCGTCAGGGTCAGCATGGTACGGTAGTCTTCGCCTTTCAGGTCCATGAACGGCTTGGCATACGCTTCTCCCGCACTGGATACATCCTGCCAGATCTCTTTCCCTGATTTCTGACCCGTGACCAAGTCTCCTGTATAATCAATGACGTTATTTACGCCCGTAATCGTTCCTTGTACCGTGGCATTCCGCTCCGTTAATGACCCTACTTCTTTTCCCTTTACCCAGCTGTATAATCCCTGGGCATTGTCACCCCCGACGATCCCTGTAAATGCAAGGTCAGCCACATCACCGACCATACTGAGCAGGCTTTTCCCCTCTTCGATCACACCGTCCAATTTGCCCTTTTCACGTGCTTCCCAGTTTCGTTTCAGCCGCGCTTCCTTCAACGCGCTCTCTCCCATACTGGCCAGACTCTGGTCGAACGCTGACTGAATCATGTCAAAGGACCGATGGATCTCGGCTTCCAGGACTACATTCTCACTCTTGCCGTTGACCTCTTCCACAAGCTCCACATAATCTGTCATCGTCTGAATATACAAGCCCTCTGTACCCTCCAGACTGACGCTGGCTCCGCTGATGTTCAGGTCACCCATGCATTGGATCTGCACGTGGGTTGTGCTGTTCAATGTAACCCCGTTACCCGCAGCCATCGAGATATACAAGGCGCCCTCTTGGGCGTTCATGACAAGTTCGCTGTCGCCAAGGGTGAACGATTTCCCCTGTGGGTTACCGAAAGACTTTACACCCGGGTCTTGCATCACTTTGCCGCTCTTCTCCACATGTCCCGCTTCCGTTGGTTCCTGACGAACCGACTGCATCACCATGGCTTCGTCTTCTTCCGCACTTGGGAAATACAGTTTCACCTTCGCGCCGGGTTCGGGCATCATGTACCATACTTGACTGCCTTCCGCGGCATACGGGAACCAGCGTGCCTCCCCAGCCTGCTGACCCTCATCCATATCCAGATGAACCTTCACCTGGTTACGTTTCACATCAATGATTTTTCCTTCGATAGCCGCACCCGTGATCATCGTTTGAAGCTGTCTGGGCAGTGGATGCGATGCTGGCAATGCACATGTATACTTCCACTGTAGCAAGCTCCGTTCCAGCATCGCCTGGCGAGAGGTTATGTTGTAGATACGGCCATCAGAGGATACTTCATCCCCCAATTGAAGCTCCTGCCCCAGATCGAAGGTATACGTTGTATACTCCGCCTCCGTTACCGCATGTTTTCCCTGGGCTTCGGTATGTAAAAAACGCTCAATATTACGACTCTTCTCGAAAGGGATGGCTTTCAGCTCAAATGCCCCTCTGCCTTCGGGATAACCAATCCAGAACCTGGGCTTGTGTGCAGTCACATCCGGCACCAGATCTGCTCCCAGATGAGAAGCGAGCCGTTTCAGAAAGCTCCAATCAGTCTCCTGGTACTGCATGATAAAAGCGCCCGTCTTCGTCTCATCAAAGGCAAAATCAATATAGTCTCCTTCATGATACCCCTTCATAACACGATTAACAATGTCCAGATAACGTAGATTCTCGTTCTGATAGGATTTCGTTCTCTGTAAGGCATCCAGTTCATAGGTATGTGAGATGACTACAGCCATCACATATACGATCCCTCTGGTTGCTTCGACTTTGATCTCATGGAGTTGTCCCTTGAACAGGGGTAACTCCCTTCCGGATTCATCTATCTGGATGAATCCGACTCGATCGTGACTCCCAGCTTTCTGGATAATGGTTTCTTCCCATTCTTCATCTACCCATCCACTGAAGGATAACCGACCATGTGCTCCTGCTTGCTGGATCAATTCCAGCTTATCCAGGCGTATCTTGCCATACGGCCAATGGACATGGATATCCCCATAGGTTAGCGTTGATTTTTCCAAGGTCTGCACAGTGTTCCCCCTTTCTTATCCGTCTGCATCTTACAACTGACCATCGACCTCAATCTTGATAATCCCGCCTTTTCGGCATATCAGTTCAGATCGACTGAGTAGAGCAGCCTCACCTTCCACCAGCACATCCTCCTTGCCCTGGCTCCATTTGTTAAAGAACGTATCTGGTTCACACAATGCTCCGTCCATTTTGCAAAACCCGCATCGTCCAACGTTAGCCAGTGGAATCACGTCCGCAACGTTTAATACAGGCTGTTCCTTGATATAGATGCCGTGGGAAAGAGGCAGGTTCAGCACACCCGGATCTGATCCCTGACTGCAGGAAATCTCGGCACCTCTGACCACATAGGTAAATTCACCACCGAACCCTCCTGACATCAAAGCTTTGAACAGCATGGGTAGCAGCATTCTAGTCCCCCCTATGTTAATTAATGGATTGGTCCATTTCCGTTTTCACTCATCCGGGCACATGTGAATATCGCCCTTGTTAGAAGTCGCCATAGATGAAGCTGTTCAACCGGAAAACGGACATTCCCTGTGACCGCTCTTCCTTTTACCGATGTAACGATCACAATATCGTAAGCCATTCCCAAGGTTGAGGGCTGAATGGATTCTCCATAGAAGACAATCAGTCTATCTCCTTGTACCGTCTCCTCATGTAACCATTGCGCATCCTTTTTGAGCGTTCGCATCTGATCTGTGATGATCCTGCCCATTCCCTCAATCTGGCTTACGTGCAATGGATGAGATGATCTAGATAGGCTTAAGCTGATACCCTTTTGCTCATCAATCCACATGACCTCATCTCGTCCATGGCTGTTTCTGCCCTCCTGTAGTTTGCCTCGGGGAACCCGGACCAGACGATCCGGTAAAGGAAGGGTTATTATCCCCTCCCAGATTTGGTGATTGTTCAACGTGATGATATCTGCTTCGGTCTCGATCAGACCCTGGCGTACTCCGAATGTAACCTCTTCCTGCGTCATCAGCTCCCCACTTGCCGCTTCAGCTTCCTGAATGCGCTTTGCCAAACGCAAATCCCGATCCATTTTCAGCAGCATCTCATCACCATATCGGTTCATTCCAGGTCCACCTTTCGTAAAACAAAGCCACTTAACCCTCTGCGAAGCATGCTCTCTGCTACATCAAGACGCACGATTACACCACTCCCTCTTACACCCTCCAATGTAAATATGCGTTGATCTTTAACCGCCTCACCCTGCAATACAAGCTGCTGTATTGAACCATTCGGATAAAACAGGCTATGGTCAGACGAAGCCAGCACAGCAGGGATATGACTCGCCCAGTAGCTCAACTGTTCCCCACTCCCCTGATCAATGAAGGTGACGGATTTGAACAACATTGCTTCATCGACCAATTCCATCAGCCGCTTCATGCGATCACTAACAAAATATGAAGGCCTACTTATCCAATCGGTCGGCTCTTCATTCAGTCTGCGTTCAATCATCATGACAGATGAAATGGGCAACTCATCAAAACTGGTTTGTAATATGGGAGGCCTGAACGGATTCAATATCCGATGATCTTCGGTCAGTTCATAAAATCGTGGGACCATAGCTCCTCCTCCTCTTCCTCATGGGATACAACCCAGCGTATCGATTCAATCTGCTCTTCATTCAAAACATGTGTATACCTCTCACGGTCATGAATCCATATCTGTGCCTGACTCAGCCTAGCCCCCTGGAAATCAGCATGGAATAACTGTGCTCCCCGAAGGTCGGCGCCTTCCAGATTGGCCCCGGCAAAACAGATTCCCTGAAGACCAAGAACACTTTCCTCGAATTCCATACTCGCTCCGTCACTGACATCAGACAGGTTGGCTCCACGCAGACTGCATTCCCGGAACACAGCATCCATAAGTAGCGCCCCTCTGAGGTCAGCTCCACTCAGATCACTCTGTTCCCATTTGGTCCCAATCATCACAGCACCTCTTAAGTTACTCTTGTTCAGATCGGCAAGACTGAAATCGGAATACCTGATATCAACGTGGTCATATAATCCTTCTGCCAAGGATAGTGACGTATAGTCTCCATAAGCACATTCCAGCCCTTCCGCTACTGATAATTTCTTGCGGATATTCTGCATGTCCCTATACCCAAAGTCCCTGATATACACGGGTTCACTCCAGTCCTTATATTCACCTACCCTGATCTGAAACTGATCTGCACGGTCGATGTGTTCCATCTCTTTCAAATTCACAACATGAGGAACGGCCAGACGTGCAAGCGCAATGACGTAGGCGTTGAATCTCCCCGCGGACTGCAACATCATCCGTTCAACATCAGAAGCATTCAGTACACCTCCATAACGTCTCATTTCGATATGAAGCAGCTGTTGTAACGAAGACAACGGCTGGAATGCCCACGTCGCATCATATGTGTGCATACACTCCACTTCATCCCAATACCATTGATCGGAGTAGGCTTCCATTAAGCAGGTGTAACTCCCCTCCAATATAGATGTTCTCAACATGGAACAATGAAGGATTGAGACTGGTTGTTTCCCGAGTTCCTGTTGGGCCCATTCTGCTTTTACACAGAGTTGCCGCATAGACTCTACGAACGATTGGATTAACGAGTTCTGATGTTGCATGATGTACACCCTAAGTGACGAGAGATGTTCCTGAAGTGCGGGCTCCAATATTTCCTGCTGTAAATGTGCAATCGCTTCCGCTTTGTTCATTTCTCTTCCTTTCTACCACTCTTGGCTAATTCATCTTGATCTCCGCCCCGTGCATCTTCAACTCTTCTTCCAACGTGATGGTATTGCCCTTTCCGGTTAACTCAACCTTCTCGCCTGCGATCCGAATCGTTTGTCCGGACATGACGACATCCTGACCCGCTGTAATGCTGACATTCTGATCGCTTACAATCTCGATGCCATTCTCGTCACTGACCGTGATATACATTCCACCCGCCGAGATCACAATTTTGTCTGGAGCCAGCATGATCTCTTTCCCATACTTGGTCCGGAATGTCTTGATGTCCGGATTACCCATTCGATCTTCGGGCACTGGGGGCGGGGCTACTCTGCTGGCCGGGCTAGATTTACTTCCACCTCCAGCCGCGCCTGAACTATTACGATTGCTCCCGCTTGGACTTCCCCCAGACTGTCCCGAAGCCCCACCCTTTCCAACCGCTGATGATGCGGTTGAAGTCTGTTTCGGTGCAGCTGGCACAATCTCAGGATCTTGCCTTTTTACAGAGCTTATGGCAATGCCGTCTTCCTCTTTTTTGCTTGGAAAATAAATACGGATGCTGTCGTTCACTTCAGGCATGCAATACCAGCCCGTATTGTTCTCGGAAGCATAAATCGTTGAATAGGGAAAGAAATAGGCTGTGCTCTCATCCTGCTGCTCATCCATATCGAGCTTCGCACGAACTTTGTCCCCCTTGACTTGAAGAACCGAAGCCTGAATGGAAGCGCCAATAATGGAAGTATTGTAGCTCTTCTTATAACGAAGCCCCTCCGCTGGAAATAAGGAGTATGTATGATTTAGCAAACTATCGATGAATCGGGTCTTCGCCTCACCTACAATCCACTTTTTGGATTTAAACTCTACTTCATTCCCTACTTCGAACCATTGCCTGCTGTCCGCTTCGTATACGATATAATCCGGATCTTTGACACCCGGTACTTTATTTTCCTTGGCAGATCGATAGTCGGCAATTCGTTTGGTTGCTGTGTAATGGGATGCTTGCAATTCACCCTTATACTGGCCTTCGGGTAAGCCAAAATAAAACTTGGGTTTTCCTGAAGATGTATCCGGAACAACTCCAGTGTAGAAATGGGAAGCCATCCTTTTGATAAATTGCCAATCTGTTTCCTCATACTGCATCACAAAATCTCCGATTTTACGGCCATCTGTAGCAAAGTCAATAACATCTGAACCTTCATAGGGAGAAATAATCTTGCGCACCAAATTCTTGTAGGACAGATTAGGGTTTTGGAAGGAGCGCTTGTGCAGTTTTACATCCAATAAGTAGGTATGGGACACCGCTTCAACCATAAGTGTATGTACATCGTTAATAACGTTCACTTTTACGTGCAGCACCACACCGGAGAAAAACACTTTCTCATGTCCATCGTCATCGGCAATTTTCACTTTAATATCGGTTTGGGATGTTGTTGCTTGCACATAGCTGTCTTTTCGAGATTCCGGGATCACTGCCGTCATTCTCATTCGCGCATGTCCGTTCATCGTTTTATTCACTTCAAGGGTCTGAAGACGAACGATTTCGTAAGGTGTTACCCGAACCTGACCGTATGTTGTTGCGGATATATTCATAATAAGCCTCCTTGTATCTCAAATTAATTAATGGTTTACCCTTTATAATTGTATTTATATAATTCGGAATTTTATGGAATATTTTGAATATGTAGAAAGTCTCAAATTGGATGTATATATACGCACTTCTATTTTCAAATGAATCTATAGTCTCACGTGGTGTTTACCTATATTGAGTGTTACATTTTCTTTGTCCATCTGGAACATTCCTTGATCAAACCGGTTCAGTTCTGTCCCACTCCCTCATAACCTAGTTAAAAAGGACAAAGGAGGCTGGACCGAATGTCCCCCATGAAATCATCAAGCGGTCTGGATGAAAATATTGCCGGCATGCTCTGTTATCTGTTCACTTTTATAGGCGGAATCGTCTTTCTGGCTGTTGAGAAACGAAGCCGATTCGTTCTGTTTCATGCACTTCAATCCGTCACGGTATTTGGCCTCATTATGGTCGGTCATGTGTTGTGTGCATTTCTCCCACTTTTTGGGCCACTGCTGGCATCGCTATTGTCCATGCTTGGTGTGGTGGTCTGGCTTCTCATGGTAGTCACCAGTTTGCAAGGCAAATGGCTGAAGCTGCCATGGGTCGGAGACTTTGCAGAGAAACAGCTGCGCCATCTGTAGTATGTAACGCTCTATCGGCTTCCTCCCAAAGTAATTCATCCCGTGAGTCTACATAATAATCCATCTTGTTTTGGGCAAAAAAGAAAAAACACCGGATCTCCTGCTCTCTAATGAGCAAGGTCTCCGGTGTTCCGTTTATTTCATTCATTATGACTTCAATAACGATTCACAGGATAGATGATTCATCCCCTGAATCGTTCAGGCCGTTTAACTTTTTGATTCACAACATTTATTATTCAATCCATGAGGAATTTAAAGTTAACATAATATACATGTTGAAGGCGTCCGGTAATGGCAACGAAGATTTCAGCTCTTTACTTTTTACGCCGACTTGCCATTATCTCCAAGGATCACATCTGCTTGACGCTCAGCCATTTTGGCCGCCGTTGCTTGAGTACCCAGACCATTAAAGAGCAAATTCATGAAAATGGCAGTAAAGCTACCTGCAATAATTCCGTTACCCAGCATAATCTGTGCCCAGTCCGGTGCACCTGCGAACAATTGAGGTACAACCGTTACACCCAGCCCCATCCCTACAGAGCAGGCGATGATGAACAGGTTCTCATGACGGTTCAGATCAACCTGGCTGCCCAGAATACGAATACCAGACGATACTACCATACCGAACAATGCAACCATGGCCCCGCCAAGAACAGAACCTGGAACTAGCTGTGCCAATGCAGCAATCTTCGGTACAAAGCCGATAACCACAAGCAGTCCACCCGCTACAACGATAACATCGCGCGTTTTGACACGAGTCATCTGTACAAGCCCTACGTTTTGTGAATAGGTCGTGTACGGGAATGAGTTGAAGATACCACCCAGCACAATCGCCAAACCTTCTGCACGATAGCCACGGGCCAGATCTTTGGAAGACAGGTCTTTATCCAAAATTTTGCCAAGAGCCATAAATACACCCGTGGATTCAGCCACGCTGACAATCGCCACCAGGATCATGGTCAGAATCGGTACAATCTCAAACGTCGGCGTACCAAAGTAGAATGGCTGCACGACATGGAACCAGCTTGCTTCACGAATTGGAGCGAAGTTCACTTCACCCATAAGCCCTGCTGCCACTGTGCCCACGAGAAGGCCGATCAGCACCGAGATGGAACGAACGAATCCCGTCGTGAACCGTGTCATCAGAATGATGAACACCAATACGCCGAAACCGAGCAGAAGATGAACACCACTGCCAAAATCTTCTGCGCCCTGACCGCCGCCGAGATCGTTGAACGCAACTGGAATCAGGGTCAGACCAATAATGGTTACTACTGATCCGGTGACGACTGGCGGGAAGAGCCGAATCAATTTGCCAAAAATGCCCGAGAACAATACAACGAATATCCCTGATGCAATAATCGCACCATAAATGGCAGACACGCCGCTCTTCATCCCAATTAAAATCATCGGTGATACAGCCTGGAATGCACAGCCAAGCATGACGGGCAGCCCCACTCCGAAGAACCGATTGCCCCATACCTGAAGCAGAGTTGCCACACCACAGGCGAGCAGGTCAATGGCAATCAGATAGGTTAACTGCTCCGTTGTAAAACCAAGGGCTTTGCTGACAATAATCGGTACAACGACAGCTCCTGCATACATCGCCAGTACGTGCTGGAGACCTAGCGAGAACGTTTTGATCGGATGCCGATGCCGCTGGAAAATACGTTCGCGTGCCATATTAGATCGTGACCTCCTCGTCCGCAAACGTAACTTTCCCGTCTGACAACGCCCCAATGCGAACCAGTGATTCCACACGGTATCCTGCTTCTTTCAGCAAGCGGCCTCCCGGTTGGAACGCCTTTTCAATCACGATGCCAATCCCCACTACTTCAGCACCTACTTGCTCCACAATGCGGGCCAGACCAAATGCTGCCTCGCCATTGGCTAGAAAGTCATCAATGATCAGTACACGGTCACCAGGCTGCATGAACTTCTTCGCAACTGTAATTTCATTGGTCTCCTGCTTCGTAAAGGAGTAAACTTTCTCAACCAGAATGTCTTCCGTGAGTGTAAGTGACTTCTGCTTCCGTGCAAAAATAAGCGGAACGTTGAGTTCCAGCGCAGTCATGATGCCTGGTGCGATCCCTGAGGATTCAATCGTCAGTACACGTGTAATGTTCTCCCCGTCAAAACGGCGGATGAACTCCTTGCCCACTTCCTTCATCAGAACCGGGTCCATCTGGTGGTTCAGGAATGAATCCACTTTGAGTACCTGCTCGGACAGGACAATGCCTTCCTGTATTACCTTGTCTTTTAACAATTGCATCGTCATTCTTCCCCCTGTGCGCCCTCTCGTACAGAAGCCTGCATGACCCGATCCCCGCTGTAAAAAAACAAAAAGCCCGCCTTTTTACACGCTGCGGAAGAACCGGAGACGGGAAAAGACGGACTTGTACGTATGTGGACAAGCCGCATAGGTACTGCAAGTGTAGTGTAATGGACGAGCTTGATAACTGGTTAACTCCGAGCAAACCTCAAAACTCCCTATCCAAGAAGGGATATGAAAGGGCCTGAACATGCTTTTTCAGACACGCTGCCCGAGAATCCTCTCTCTCCATACCTTAAAACGTTGCAGATCTTTCCCGTAGTCCGATCATTCCGGTGATCGGGTAGAAACATGCAGGCCTATTCCTGCACATATACGAGTCGGCATATTTAATTTTAAGCTCCATGATTCGTTACAATGTATGATCGCGAACCTGAATGTAAAAGTGTGAACGGAACTGATAATGTTAGAAGTATACCGAATCGGCGCCGTGAAATAAAGAAGTATTTTCATGGAAGTTGCGGAAACTTGTCTTAATTTGCAATAAAGGGATGATTGCTGCGGTGTTTTTATGTACAATATGAGAACGGAAGCGCGTGTCTGAACGGAGAATCGATGGAAACGCCGCCTGTATTATGAATTTATTGGGTAAAGGAGATTTGCAGACATGAAAGGCGTACTGAAGGAATTTAAAGAATTTGCTGTACGTGGCAACGTCATCGATCTGGCGGTCGGTGTCATTATCGGGGCTGCTTTTGGTAAAATTGTCACGTCCCTCGTGAATGACATTATCATGCCACCTGTAGGTAAGTTGCTTGGAGGAGTTGATTTCAGTCAGAAAATTTTTAATCTGGATTGGGATATGCGAACTGCCAGTGGACAGGAGATCACAACACTCGCTCAAGCCAATGAGGCTGGCGCTACGGTGATTGCATATGGGCAGTTCATCAACGTGATGATTGATTTCCTCATCGTTGCATTCTGTATTTTCATGCTGGTGAAGGGTATCAATTACATCAAAAGCAAAGAACACAAAAAGCCCGAGCCGCAAAAAACGACCAAGGCTTGCAAATACTGTCTCTCTGAAATTCCGGCTGCGGCTACTCGCTGTTCGCACTGTACTTCAGAGCTGGAAGCTGAAGGTAACGGCGCAACGGTTTAATCGATTCCATGCTTTGAGTTCATTAGAATTTAAAGTGTACCCAAAACTCTATATAGCGAATAGTAGAGGATAATTGTTAATATATAAAGGTTTATGTAAAAAAAATCCTGCTTGATCTGTCCGTCATTCTTCTTCATCCGTGTTGTTGCAATCCCGCACGGGGCGGGTGGAATTCAATCGGCTTCCACATGAAAGGTCTCACCGTAATGGTGGGGCCTTTCTTAATCTCACAAGCAGGGTATGTTGCTTTACTCTCATTACTATCCTTACACTCACCAAATGTACAAACTAGAATCGACGCGGCAGCAAGTGCTCCAAAATCGACTTCAAATCCCGATCTTCCTTATAAACCTCTTCCCCGGTATCGAGCTCCGTTACCCGGATATAATCAAAATTCATCGACGCATCCACAGGTTTGAACAACAATTGGCTCTCGTCTTCCAAACGTACGTTGAATCCCATATCCTTAAACATCGTTGTTAGCTGGCTATTTGCCGGTTCCTGACCTTGCCCTACCATAATCAACCCTCTAAGACTTTTACGTTCCTGAGGTTGCGGATAAATGACCTGAAAGTGTACAATGCATTCCATAAGGTGGTTCCCCTTTCGTTTAAAACACACTTTGTGAAATTTTGAACTTTAAAACTTGCTATATAAGGAGATACGTATCATGACCCCAGAACGTTTCGACATTTACGACGATCAGCAAAATTGGATAGGTACAGAGCTGCGCAGCGTGGTCCATGCCGAGGGATTCTGGCACCGTTCATTCCACTGCTGGATCGTGCGGGACGAAGGTTCACAGCGGTTGGTTCTATTTCAGCGAAGACGGGATATCAAGGATACCTTCCCCGGATGTTACGACATTACCGCAGCAGGGCATCTCACAGCCGGAGAACAGCTGCATGAAGCCAGTCGTGAGCTTGAGGAAGAACTGGGCGTGCAAGCACCTTTTGAAACGCTGACCTACCTGTTGACGGCAAGACAGCAACTTGAAGGGCAGGTTCGCGGCGTACCTTTTATTGATCGGGAATTCAGCTCTGTCTTTGGACTGTGCTTGAACCAGCCTCTCGAAGCCTATACCTTGCAGGCAAGCGAGGTCGACAGCCTCTACGAAGTGCCTTTGGAAGACTTGATTGCCTTGTTCCGTGGCGATATCCATGTGATTCAAGCCGCAGGAGTGCAAGCCGTGCAGTCAGTGTCCAATCAGATGGATCAGGCAAATCGAAACTCTGTTCCTCTCCCCGTTCAAACA
The DNA here is from genome assembly GCF_037969855.1 of Paenibacillus sp. FSL W7-1088. Classification (NCBI taxonomy): domain Bacteria; kingdom Bacillati; phylum Bacillota; class Bacilli; order Caryophanales; family Paenibacillaceae; genus Paenibacillus; species Paenibacillus sp. FSL W7-1088. The sequence goes on along the minus strand of NZ_CP150216.1, from coordinate 652,674 downwards.
CGTCACATGCGCGAGATTAGAGCAGCCGAGTTCGTGCCACACGGTACGGAATATTATATCGATGTACTTGAAGCGTTAGTTCACTTGCGCAAAAACTAACCAATTTTGCCTATAACAAAGTTACGTTCATAGCTTCATTTTCTCAAAAATAGCATGAATTCATACCCTATTACATTAGCTCAACAGGGAACATTTGCTGTGATGAACATCACTGCTTCTGTTAACTAGCATGAAGAGGCGTCTGCCACATGGCAGCGCCTGCTTCCTTTAAGCATGTATTTTGGAGTTCATACTCACTCTGAAGGTACGGACCAATAACGTGCTGAGAGGTTTTCGTATCGAGTCCCGTAACGAGACTCCAGTTCATCCCCCATGTCTTGCTCCAGTTCATACAACACCAATTCCTGAGCAAAATGATTCAGCAGCAGTCCGGTCATGACCGGATGTTCTGTTACCATCGCTTGAGTGGCGCAAGATTCCCCGCGCATCCCTAACATACACCAACGACGATCGACCACTAAAGAGAACTTTCGGCCATTATCTGCTCCGTATGAGGGCAAACCAGGCCAAGGAGCTGGCTGATCCATAATACCCTCTCCGCCATCACATGACCATAAAAGGCGCACACCTCGATCTTCAGCACGCTGCAAGTCTGCACGCAACAACTCCGCTTCCTCACGCCACACGTCCACCACAATCTCATGTTTGGCCTCAGCCAGTTCACGGCTTAGATTCTCAAATACATTTTTGTCGCCTTCAATGTTGTAAAAGACCGGCTTCTCCGGCTCATGCTGCGGCATACTGCTCTGCACATATTCAAGAGATGCACGCATCTGACTTGAGATCATGCTTGTCATCTCTTCAGGCTTCAAGACACTGTACTTCGCAGGCTCACCAGCGCTGCAGCGCAGGAATCCCCGCTGTTCCAGCCGTTGCAGGGTGGCATATACATTGGAACGGGACACACCCAGCCTTTTTGCAACCTCATATCCCGAGGCCGAACCTTGGCGAGCGAGTTCCACCATAATTTTAGATTCCATCTCGGTAAACCCCAGATGACGCAAATGATGCAGCAGTTGGTCCATATTCCCGTCCCCCCATGCTGTAAGCAACCAGCGCTGCCCCACAATGATTCAGCTGCGCGTCTACTGCATCAAATCAGATCTGTTCTGCTCCGCAGCGTGGGCACCATTTCGAGCCTTTGGGCAGCTCTGCTGCACAAATCTGACAGTTCACCATTTCGCGTGGCACTTCGGTCTGTACGTCCACGGTGTTCACGATTGGATTATTTTCTTTCCAGTACCGAATACGCTCATCCAGCTCCTGCTGGCGCTCACGCTCCCGTTGCATTTCTTCATCCCGACGGCGTTCCCACTCGGCATCGAACGCTTCCTTTTCCTCTTGGGTAAACTCCGTACTGTTATACTCGGATTCGGTCTCCAGGTCCGCAATGGACGGAATCACCGTGTGATACGGCTCAGCTTCCTCCAGTTCCTCTTCAACTGGCGCATCGTAGATCGGTCGCTCCGGGCTGTGGGCCACGGCTGCTTCCTGTCTCGCAGGGCTTGTTCCCCCTACAGATGCTGCTGCGGGTTTGAACTCACCCAACTTGCGTCCGCATTTCGGACAGAAGTTGGCATCCAGTGTAGCGACGTGTCCACACTCGCATAACCGCTCATTTTTCAGTTGTGCAATCTTGTTGCGCAGTCCATCAATCTCATCCTGCAATTCATCGCACAGCCCCGATAGATCCACCATCTCTTTTTCGGCACGCGTCATGTCCTGTGCGCGATAACCTTCATAGAAGATACGACCCATATCTGTAAAATGGACTTCCTGTTCCTGCTGCAAGCCCACAATCTGATTATTAATTTTACCGATTTCAACGGCGTGCTGGGCACGCTCTGTTGCTTTGTTTGCTCCGTTCTTAATTCGCTGAAGCAGTTTCATGACTTCTCCTCCTCTGTCCCGTCAGAGTTGAACCTTTTGATTCAACACCATTTGTTCCAAAACCCATTTTCATTTGATTTTTTATAGTATATAACTTATACGATATCATACCAAAAAGTTGCGAAATCTCGCGTGAATGCCCGTTTTCTGCCGATGCTGGATGAATTCGGGGGCTTTCGCCAGGACCATACGTTCGGGTATAATGAAGCTTTGGCCCTGTTGATCCGCCTACTTGGGCGGTTATCCCTATCATACCAATTTACAATGCGATTGTGAAAAGGGCAAATGAATTACTTTTAAGCCGGGATAGTCCTATCCCTGAATGCATACAGAGGTGGATGAATGATGTTAAGTCCGAACTCAACGTTTTACCCCCGTCCGCTCGGGGTTACCCCGGCGGCATCCCTGCCCCAGTCCCCTTCAGCTCCGCTGGAGACCAGTAGGCAGCTCGTGGGCAGCGATGATCGGGATGCGCCTTATTTCCGCTCTCTGGAAGAGGTAGGCATCCGTCTGAACGGACCCCAGATCTCAGCGGTTCGCCACGGCAAAGGACCCCTGCTGACTCTCGCAGGAGCTGGCTGCGGCAAAACAACCGTACTGGCTGCACGTGCCGGCTACCTGATGGAGGTTAGTGGTGCTCATGCGGGAAGCATCCTGCTGGTGACGTTCACGAACAAAGCTGCCACTGAGATGAAAGACCGCATCGCATCGCTGCCTGGTATTCGTCCCGCAGCCGCACGAGCAGTGCAGGCCCGTACATTCCACTCGTTCGCGCTGACGCTGCTGCGTCATTACGGCGTGCAGGAAGAGATTTTTGGGGAGTCCCGTGCGCAGCATACCGTGCTCAAGATGCTTCTGCGCCAGAATGGCATGAGTGAGGCGTTTCAGCCTGAGAGTCTGTTGGCCATGCTGTCTGCTTGGAAAATGCAAGGCTCAGAGACGAGCGATCTTCCCGAAAAATCACAGGAGGAACGGGATGCCAAACGTGTTCTCCTTGGTTATGAAGCCTGGAAGCGGGATCGCAACAAAATGGATTTTGACGATATTTTGCTGCGAGCTGCCGCTCTGCTTCGTGATCCTGCTGTACTGGGGCCGCTTCAGCAGCGTTTTCAGTACATCATGGTCGATGAGTTCCAGGATACGAACAGTCTGCAATATGAAATTGTGCAAAAACTGGCTGCTGCCCACCGCAACCTGATGGTTGTGGGAGACGATGACCAGACGATCTATACATTTAATGGGGCACGGCAGGAATCCATTTTGGAATTCGATAAAGTTTACCCCGGTGCACGCATCGTGACGCTGGATATCAACTACCGCAGCGATGCGCGTATTCTGGGACTGGGCAGTGAATTGGTCGCCCGGAACAAACGAAGACGTGACAAGCGGCTGCGCGCAGCCGGACATCGCGGAGATGCGCCACGGTTCGCAACCCCCTCCAATGCCGAGGAAGAAGCAGCTTGGGTTGTTAACCAGTTGTGTCAGCAAGTTGAGGAAGGTTTGCATACGTATCGGGATATCGCAATCCTGCACAGGACAGCCAGCAGCAGTCGGGCTATATTCGAGCAGCTTGTGTTGAAAGATGTGCCGTTTGTACAACACGGCGCTTCCCCGGTCTTCTATGACCAGTCATTGATTCGACCGTTGATGGATCATATGCGCTTGTCTCTGAATCCACGTGCTGTAGATGCTCTGCCGAGTGCGCTGGGGCCTCTCTATGTATCCCGTGATGCCGGACTGGAGTGGATTCAGCGCAGTGAAGAGCAGCAAGCGAAGAAATATCCGCTCATCCATCTGGCCAAATGGGACAAGCTGAAGCCTTTTCAGCAGGAACAGGTCAAGGAACGCATCAAGCTGATCAAATCACTGACGAAGCTGAAACCGGTGATCGCGATCCAGGAGATGCGCCGCCAGTTTTACGACAAGTATATGGAAAGCGGTGATCCCAGCATCTTTACCCATTATAAGGAAACGATGTTGGAGACACTGGACGAATTCGAAGCTGCCGCCAAAAAATTCGAAACCGTTGAAGAGTTCATCCAATTCGCCGATGAACTCTCCCGCAGACACCGCGAGATGGAATCACTGCGCCGTTCACAGGACAGCGATGCAGTCCAACTGATGACCATTCACCGGGCCAAGGGACTTGAATTCCCATGTGTATACTGGATCGGCGCCAGCGAAGGAATCGTGCCTCACAGCACGGCACTGCGGCAGGATATCCCTGAAGACCAGAAGGCTGCTCTTACGGTGCAGCAGACAGATGCCGAACTGGATATGGCTCTGGAAGAGGAGCGACGTCTCGCCTATGTCGCAATCACACGGGCCAAACAGTACTTATACATCACTTCTCCCGCCAGTCATCACGGAAAACCGGCGGACGTTTCCCGCTTTCTGCTCGAAGCCTTCGGCATGGAGGTACCGGATAAACGCAAAAACCGCGAGGATGGCCAGACTGGCAATCACACGTCATACGGCAGTGGTAGCAGCAGCTGGAAGGGTAGCGGGAACACGAATGGTAAAGCTAACGGCAATGAGAGTAGAACTAGAAATGGAAATGCAGCATCCGTCCGTTCAGGATCGCGGCCGCAGGGACGGGATGCAATGAGTCCCGTTCAGCGTGGTTCAGATCTACGAAGTGCAGGTCAGCGTAGCGCGATCCGTCAAAGTGATCGGCGTGATTTGGAAGTACTCGATGAACGAGACGAGGATCGTCTCAGTGAGCGGCGCGGCAGCGGGGTGATTCGCAATCACACGGCGTTCAGCACCACGGGTGTAAGTCAGGCCGCTTCGTCTTCATCAAACCGTTCTGGGTCGCATTCCTCAGGAAAGACAGAACGCACGGAGACCGTGGCAATCTGGAAGTGCAGCTCGTCCACCTGCAAAGCGTGGCTGCGCCAGAAACCGGATGGTTCTTCTGCCAATTCATCCAAAAAAGCGACCTCTGGTCCTCCGCCCTGTCCACTATGTTCAGGCACGATGGAGGCCGGTACACGGAAGGTTCCGGTAACTAGCCGGTTCGGAAGATGAGTTAGGTTTAACGAACCTAGCACACGCTATTTGCTCCGATTTGCGCAAAACTGAGGTGTAACGAATCATAGTGACCTTATTTCTTCAATGTTGACCGATTTTTAGGTTCGCACGTCCGTTTTTACCTAAATAAGGTCACTGAAGTTCGTTAAAATATGTAATCTTTGAGAATTAGTCTTTTAGTATGCGGTAGGTTCGTTAACGCTTGGAGCGAGAGGAGCATCCCTTTCGAGATAGCCCCTTTGCACAAATTAGAAGAGGTGAGTTATGGAACTGGAAGCTGTAATTAAAGAGCGGATACAAGAAAGATTCGATATATTACAAGAACTGTATACGATATGGTTTACTGAAAACCCTTCTTGTATCGTCCCCAAAAAAAGATTCTATCCGGATGCACACATAGAGAGACAGAGAACGATCACATATTTATTGAACAAAGGATTTATTGTTGTAGATCCCGTAGAAAATGAACCGGAAATGGTTGCAGTGAGTATCACAGTTAATGGAATTGATTTTTTTGAACAAGGTCGTTTGGATGGCATAGGCAATGGATGGTCGGTTGTAACTGAGCACATTGATGAGTAAGACGAAGGCAAACGATAGCCATTCGTTTCAGGACGCTTCCTGCTGTTTATTAACAGTAGAAGCGTCTTTTTTCCATTTTAGAATGGAGGTTGGATTATGCTGGACGGCAAAAAGCATTACTATGTATCGGTAACCCATAATCTTATTGAACAGACCAAGAACGAATCAACTCCGTTTGAAGTCATGGTGAACGATGAACAGTTAAATCGGCTGAAAGACCTGATGAAAGTGCTGGAGGATGAAGACGCCTATACACTGCAACGAGCTCCGGTACCCTACAAATCGGCGGATCATGACGAAGCAACAGAACAATTCTCAGATGGCATGACGTTGCTGTACACGTTTCTTTACGACCATGGCACTTCGGATACCCGGCAGGCGATTGAGAGCATGAATGTACTTTCACGGCTGCAAGATACGGATTATGATGATCCAGGGTATGAGAACTCACCGCTGAATAAATGAACTTTTTTATCAAAGACTTCCTCGCTCCGATGAAACCAGACGACCTGTCTGCTTCAGGAGAGGTGGGAGTCTTTTTTATAAATTTAACTCCAATAGTATCATTATTGATACTATAAACCAAAAATGATACTACTGTTTATTTTTGATATTATGATATATGTTTATATATATACACTTATTTCTGCGAGGAGGATAACTATAGCGATGGAAAACCCAATCATGATGAAAGCATTCGGATATTACGAACCCGGGCTAGAGACTGACATACCGCCATTTCAGGAGGTAGAACTGGAGAAACCCAAACCTACAGGAAAGGATTTACTCGTTGAGGTGAAGGCGGTGTCTGTCAATCCGACGGATTGGAGGTCGCATCTTTCCAAACAACCGAACGACTTATCCCTGACCGTGCCTGGTCGTGATGTAGCGGGCGTGGTAGTGGACATCGGCTCCGATTGCCATTTGTTCAACGTTGGTGACGAAGTATATTATGCGGGGAGCAATATACGCCCAGGCGGACACAGTGAGTTTCATTTAGTAGATGAACGCATTGTCGGCAGAAAGCCGAAAAATCTGGATTTTGCCCAGGCAGCAGCTTTACCTCTGACAAGCCTTACGGCAGGAGAAGCTTTTTTTGAGCGCTTGGGCATTTCCAGGAATGCATCGGATAACGAAGGCAATAGCATGCTTATTATCGGGGCAGCGGGAGGCGTCGGCTCGATCGCTACTCAATTAGCCAAGCTCGCTGGACTTCAAGTTATAGCAACTGCCTCTCGTCCCGAATCCGTCTCTTGGGCAAAATCAAACGGAGCAGACCACGTGATCAACCATCATCAACCATTTGGACCACAACTTAAAGATCTTGGACTCGCTGATGTACAATACATTTTCGTGCTAAATCATATAGATGAGCATATGGAACAGATGGCAGACGTTATTTTGCCTCAGGGGAAAATTTGCTCCATTCTACCCTTCGAAAAACCACCCGAACTTCAAAAGTTATTCTCAAAAAGCGTAACGCTCGTCTGGGAAATGATGTTCACCCGCCCGATGTTCCAGACTGATGATATGATTGAACAGCATCTTCTGCTTAATGAAATCGCAGATCTGGTGGAGGCTGGCAAGATTCATACAACGATGGCAGAACGGATTGAACCCATTAATGCAGCTAACCTGCTGGAAGCCTACCGAAAAAGTAAATCGGGCACTGCGATTGGCAAAATCGTGTTGGAAGGGTTCGAAAAATAAACGTACATCCGTTTTGTCTGATCACGATCAGTGAATCCACCAAAGGGTGTTGTCTCTCCAAAGATAAGATGGAGAAACAACACCCTTTAATACCACATTAAATTCTACCTCTATATCAGTCCAGACGAATCTCCTGACCCTTTTCGGCTGACTCGTAAATTCCGCACAGCATCCTTGTCGAAGCCACACCATCCGCAATGGGACTAATGGGCTCGGTACCATTCAGACAGCAATCCACAAAGTGATCAATCTGATTCTGGAAGGCACCATGAATATCGAGACCTTTATAGTCTGTCTGGGGTTCAATGTTAAGGATGGTATTGTGTTTCTCGGTGACGATTAACGTCTCCGGCTCCAGCTCAAACCCACCGCGCTCGCCGTACAATCGGACTGAAGATTCTTCCCCACGTGCATGCAGGGTAAAGCTCACATCTACGGCCAAAGAAGCCCCGTTCTCGAAGCGAATCAGTGCATTCGCCATATCCTCCACATTGTTGACAGCAGAACTGTAATCTGCGGCTTTGTAAAAAGAAAGATGCTCGATATGGGCACGATTGCCCAGTTTTCGATACGTATTGCCACTCACCGAAACAGGTTTCGGTTTGCCCATCAGATACCAGCATTGGTCGATAATATGTACGCCAAGATCAATGAGCGGGCCACCGCCGGAACGGTTTTTGTCCGCAAACCAGCCTCCGGGATTTCCCAAGCGACGCAGGATAGAAGCTTTGGCATAGTACAACTCACCAAACTCACCGGCATCAATGAAACCGCGCATCATCTGCATATTGTTGTCATAACGACGCACAAAGCCCACGACAAAGGTACATCCGCTTCTCTTCACAGCCTCTTCAATCCGCAGCGCATCTTCCACATTGGTTGCTACCGGTTTTTCCAGCAGCACATGTTTACCTGCCTCCAGGGCAGCGATCGCAAATTCGGCATGTGTATTATTCCATGTACAGATACTAACGGCATCCACATGCGGGTCCTTCAGCATCTCCCGATAATCGGTGTACACAGATTGTGCATCATACTTCTCAGCAGCCGCGGCTGCACGCTGTTCGTTCAGGTCACAGATGGCGTAAATGACTGCATTCTCGTTCTTGGCATAACACCTCATATGAAGATCCGAGATGGAGCCTGTGCCGATCATGCCAATATGCAGCATTTTGCTCGTGGTCATCTTCTTCCTCCCTTCCTTTTCCAGAACATGAATATCGTCTAGTCTGCCCGGAGCATGCCTTTGTAAATCCCTGGTGTTGAATTTTCGATCTTCACGGCCCCCAGGGTCTGAGCATAGAAATCCACGGGTCCCGCCGATCCAATAATCGCGTAAGCGTAACCATCTGCCTTCATGGCATGCATACAGGCCAACAGCAGCGCTGTACCGACACCTTTGCCCCGTGCCTCCTGACCCACACCTGTTGGACCAAAGAAATTACGACATGTTGCTTCATAACAAGCGAAGCCGATCATCTTCCCATGCTCAAGTGCAATATAACAAGTCACAGGTTGACGTGCAAAAGCTACATCACATTCATCCACCCAGGGCTGGCTAAAATGGGATTTCACCCAATCCAGCACAACCTGCTTCTCTGGTGCAATGGCTCTACGGATAACAATAGAGGACTCCTCCAACTTTTTCAGTCCACTCTCTTGCTCTGGCAAATGGTAAAGCGCCACTAACATATCACTCATGTGACTTCCCCCTCCTCTTATCTGGGTGCTCCCCACCCCCATGTAATCCAGGGTTAATTCCACGTCTGAATCACACGTTTTCCACTCATTGATCCTTAACCGCATCCTGCTTCTTATAACCGGGAATCTGGCATGTTTTTCAAATAATAGACTACCATGCTGCTCACATTAATTACCTTAAAGTGCAACACTGGACGAAGTTGTCCCGTCTATAAGGATGGAACGTGGCCTTAATAGGAGTTTACCGCGTCATAACCAAGATGAGAAGGGATGAAATCAACGATGAACAACAACATGAAAAAAGTTAGTGCCCTGATGGTCCTGTCCTTGGCCCTGGGCGGGGGAGCCGCATACGCAGCAAACCTGGACAGCATTCAGCCTGTTAATTCAACTTCCGTATCAGCCGATAGCAAAGCAACTGAAGCTGTAAAAGTATCTGTGAACGGTGCTCCGATGACAGACGGTTATTGGAACAAGGATGGTCAAGTACCCATGATCGCACTGCGTGATCTCACCGAAGCACTTGGCATTGAACTGAAATGGAACAAGGAAAACAAATCTGCGGAGCTGACCAAAGGTACCCTCTGGACACTTGTAACCACAGGCAAAGACCAGTATTCAGTCAATAAAATGCTGCTTAAGCTGGGAACAGCACCTGAAATCACAAATGGCACATTGTTTGTACCCGCTTCTTTTGCAGATAAAGTACTGCACGCACAAGTGAATACAACAGGTAACCAAGTAACCATTTCCAGTGAAGAGGAAGTGAAAACCGTTACTGAGCGTGGGGTCATTACGGGAATTAACAGTAAAGGCAAGTATCAATCCATCCATATCGGCGGTGCCGTTACAGACGGTATTGTACTTAATGTTAGTGAGGATACCGTGTTCAAATCCGCGGATGGCAAGGATATCAAGCTGACTGATCTGACCATTGGCATGAACGTGGAAGCTGAGCATTCAGAGATTGCAACTCTCAGTTTACCGCCGCAAACCCCTACTTACAAAGTCACTGTACTGGATACTGCTGCTTCTGAATCCGAAGCACAACCCAAAGAAGTTCTGGGTACAGCAGGCACAATTGAAAATGTAAAAACAACAGAAAATAATGGTACTCAGATCGAGATTTCTGGCTCCCGCCTGACAGAGACAGCACCTGACCATGTTATCCTTAACATTAGCAAAGATACAAAACTTGTGAATCATCAAGGGGAAACGATCAAACCAGAGGAACTGACCAAAGGTGCTAAAGTGATTGGATTCTATAGCCCGGTCCTGACTCGCAGCCTGCCACCAATCGGAACGGCTTGGAAAGTGGTCATCGAAACACCAGCGGATCAACCTGAAGCGAAATAAGCTCTCAGTAAAGAAGCCTACCCTAATTTAGGCGTAGGGCTCAGTAGAGCTAGATTACACTATATCAATGCAAAAATAACCTTATCCCTTGCTTCCTCCTTCATGGAGGTTGGGGTAAGGTTATTTCTCGATCCTGCATTTCGTATATATGTACGCAATAGCTCTACTCCGTTATTGTTATTTCGGCTTTAACTTCAGCTTGTGCTTCAACAATCGCTTCTGCCTCAATCTCTACCATCAGCAAAGGATCAATGAGTGCACTGACCTCCACCATCGTGGCGACAGGCTGGATCTGACCAAAAAATTCACCATGGGCCTTGCCCACTTCTTCCCACCGGGAAATGTCAGTAACAAACATGCGGGTTCTCACGACATGAGACATGTCTGCTCCCAATTCTTTCAGTGCATTTTCGATGGTCTGCAAAATAAATCTCGTCTGTGCATATGGATCTCCTGCTCCAACCACAACACCATCCTGCATGGCTGTAGTACCCGCAACCTCAATTCGGTTGCCAACACGAATGGCACGGCAATATCCTACAAGCGGCTCCCAAGGAGAACCGGTAAACACCTGCTGTCTGTTCATTCTGCTTCCCCTCGCTTTAACTGTGATTTCGATTCCTGATTAAACATGAATTATATCAGCCTGCCGACTTGCTGAACAAGCAAATAAATAGGATATTAGCTGAACTTAGCTCAAATCAAAAAGCCCCTGAGTGATTTCCCGTGCCTTGGACAGGGGCTGAATCATTCAGCGGCTTTGGAGATTGAGATCCTATTCCTCAATCAAAAGATGAAGCATCAGGCTTACAGCTTGATATTAGCTTCGTCAAAGTATTCTTCAAGTGTCAGTCCACTTTTCACAATATCAGGAGCCAAATCAGTGCCAACATAGCGAATATGCCATGGCTCGTACACATAGCCGGTTATCGCTTCCTCACCTTTTGGATAACGGATGATGAACCCATATTCTGCTGCATGCTCAGCCAACCACTGGCCTTCTTTCGATGTGCCAAACACCTCTTCTATGGCATTGCCTACACTTGGACTGGAAACGTCAATCGCTAGTCCGGTCTGATGTTCGCTGTGGCCTGGCACAGAGCTTACACGATCCGTGTATTCTTGACCTTTGGTTTTGACATTGTTGTTATAGATCGACACCTGGCGCTGATAAGAACGATATCCAGATACCGCACGAAGCTCAATGTCGTCCGCTTTGGCACCGGCAAACAGCTTCTCCAACGCTTCGGCAGCTTCCTTGCGCATATGACGCTTTTCATGCGGCCCGTCGAAGGAGAACGGTACGTTAGGCTCCACCAGATCATCCGGCTCGTATCCTTCTGGCAAGCTGCGCTGTTTGTTAACGATCACGGTCATCGCTTCTGAATTGGTCACTACCGCTTGTGCATCAATCGTCGTTTGCAGCGCGCTAATGCTGCGTTTCTCCATAAGGGAATTCTCTGCTGTGGTGGCTCCATTGCCTGCGTCAGAAGAACCCGCTCCCCCAGTTGATGCATTGCCGGAACCACTATCTGTACCTTCATTGTTATTGTCCGAAGATGAGCTGTCAGCCCCACCTGTGTTGCTGCCATCCTTGCCAGTATCCTCCGTCAAATGAACCGTGGTACCGTCCGACTCTTGCTGTGCGCTTCCTGCTGCGTTCAGATTCTGGTTCTCCTCCGAGCCTGAGCCGTCCTGGCAAGCAGATAACAAAGCGGCGCATATCATAAGTGAGGACAGCATAACCGCAATGTGGCGCTGTCGTCCTGTACGTAATTTCATGTAAAAACTCCTATCGCATAGTAATAATAATTGCCGTATTCGTGCATGTGGGCTTGTCTTCCCCTGCGACAGTATACCTCAAATTGCTGCGAAGCTCCACCGGTAAAGACCTCCTTGAGAGGAGGTCACCCTAAAGATATGCCGGGTGTACAGCTTGTACGGTCGTTTTTTGGACTTTTAGAGCCCTATCCCAAGGTTCAACGCCATAGAAGCGAATTAGAAATGTATATATCCATTTTGGATCAAAAGGATTACGCCGATGCACAGCACAAACAAGCGGGGATGATCTAAGATCTCCCCCCGCTCGTAATGGTGCATCATTTGGTTGCCGGGCTGTCCTTCTTCTTCTTTTGGACAGCCTCCCACATCCGCGCAGCTACGCGCTCGCGGATCAATGCCAGCCCTGCGGTGGCAGGCACGCCTGGCAGCAGGGCCGCCAGCTCTGGCGTTGCCGGGGGCTTGCCCGGCTGCGCCAGCCGCACCTTCACGGCGCCGAAGCCAGGCCCCGGCTGGTGCATGGCGCCGTCCGCGGCTGCCTCGGCGATCCACTCGCCGACGGCTGCGCCGCCTTCGCCGCCCCGCGCCTGCGGGCGGCCGGCCGTTTCGGCTGCGCGGCCGGGGCCGCTGGGATCCCGGGCGAGTTCTTCCGCCCATGATCCCAGCACGCCGGCGAGCAACGCTTCGCGCGGCAAGCCGGCGTGCGCCAGCTGCAGCAGCGGCTCGGCCGCGAAGCGCGCGGCAACGGCGCGCTCAGCGGCCGCGGCATGCGCGCAGCCCGGGCGGCCGCAGGTGCACGTCGCTGCGCCGCCCGCGCTTAGCGAGCTGCCAGCGGCTGTGCCGTGCTCAGCCTCGCTTGGCGCATACCGCGGCAGCAGCCCGCCCTGCTCCGCCGGGGCAGGGCCGCCGCGCAGCAGCGCGTACAGCGCCAGCGGGCGCTTGCGCAGCTGTTCCAGCACAGCCTCGCGTTCAGCTTCACTGAGCTGCGGCAGCGTGCCTGTTACCGTAAACAAGCCTTCGGCTGATTCGGTCTTGCCTGCGGCTGCTAATGCCTCTTTGCCTGAATTAGCAGCCGCACTAACTTCTGCTGTCCATCCACCGGGGGACATATGCAGCTCTACATTCCATTTTTCGCTCACAACAATCCCCCTTCCTGTCACAATATTTTGCATGTACTATTTATCCTAGCAACTTACAGCCATGTCTCGCCCTGAAGCGAGATCAGGCCACGCAGCTCATCGTCCGACATCTCGGTCAGCCAGTTCTCACCGGAACCGACCACTTGCTCAGAAAGTGCCTTTTTACTCTCAATCAGCTCATCAATCCGTTCCTCCAGGGTACCCTGACAGATCAGCTTATGCACCTGTACGTTTCGATTCTGCCCAATCCGGAATACCCGGTCTGTCGCCTGATTCTCCACCGCAGGATTCCACCACCGATCGTAGTGAACGACATGACTGGCACGCGTCAGATTCAGGCCCACACCTCCGGCACGAAGAGACAGGACAAACAAGGATGGCCCCTCCCCTTTTTGGAAGGTTTCCACCATATCATCTCTTTGCGACTTCGATACGCCGCCATGCAGGAAGTAAGGTTCTTCCTCATAGCGCTGTTTAAGCCGGGATACGAGCAGTTCCCCCATCGCCACATACTGAGTGAAAATCAGCGCCGACTCCCCGTTGTCACGGATTGCATCCAGCAATTCCAGCAAACGTTCCATTTTGCCGGATGCCTCAGCCTTGCCATGTTCCTTCCGGCTGCTGTCCGCCAGCACCGGATGGTCACAGATCTGCTTCAGCTTGGTCAGTGATGACAACACAATTCCCTTACGAGCGATACCGTTTCGTCCATCCAATCCGCCCATCAGATCATCCACCACCCGCTGATACAGAACGGTCTGTTCTGGTGTCAGGGAACAATAGGATTTCAGTTCCAGCTTCTCCGGCAGGTCCTTGCGGATATCCGGATCACTTTTCAGCCTGCGCAGCATAAAGGGCGATACAAGCCGATGAAGCTCACGCAAAGAGGCTGCATTTTCTTCGGATGGGCCCAGTCCGGTATAGCGCTGGCGGAATGTAGAAGCCGTGCCCAGATACCCCGGATTGAGGAATTGGAAAATGGACCACAGCTCGCTTAGTCGATTCTCCACTGGCGTACCCGTCATCGCAATGCGATGCGGCGTAGACAGACGCATGACGCTTTGCGCTTGCTTTGTACGGTAATTTTTAATATATTGCGCCTCATCCAGCACAACGGTAGACCAGTGCAATGAAGCCAGATCCGGGCCATCCCGGCCAGCCAGATGATAGGTCGTCAGCACAATATCATGGGACTGTGCTTCCGCCTGGAAGGCATTGCCGTGCAACCGTTGTCCGCCATGATGAATATATAACGACAGATTCGGAGCAAAACGCTTCAGCTCACGCTGCCAGTTCCCGAGCAACGAGGTAGGACACACAATAAGTGCAGGCAGATGCGCATCATGCACATGCGGTTGTTCACTGTTCCCGAACTCTTCTTCCATCCCCATAAACGCTTCGTGCTCACGCGCTTCATCTGCCGCGGCTTGCTGTTCCTCCTGTTTCAAGTCCAGCAAGCAGGTGATAACCTGAATCGTTTTTCCCAGTCCCATATCATCGGCAAGACATACTCCGAACCCAAGCTCACGCATGGCGGATAACCATTGGTATCCCCGCTCTTGATAGGGTCTCAGCTCGCCGTGCAGCTCTGCCGGAACTTGACGAGGCTCAATACTGCGGAGCACCTGCCCGTCGAGCAAAAAGGACAGCAGCCCCTCGGATTCCGCACCAAAGACGGAAAGTCCCTTCCATGCGGTATCTTCGCCTTCTTCCGCTGCCAGATGCAGCCATTCGGATAGAGGCATATATTGTTCTTCTTCTTTTTTCATATAACGCAGAACCTGGCGAATCTCTTTTGTATCCACTTCAATCCATTCGCCGCGGAACATCACATAAGGCACCGTTGCTTCTGCAAGGGCAGCCAGCTCCTCCGCCGTAACCGGTTTGCCGTCCAGCATCGGTTCTGCCTTGAAGGCAACCAGCTGCTCCATGCCCAGTGCAGACGGGGCCCCGACCGGTCTTTCTATGCCACGATTGAGCATTTGCAGACGTAGCCCAGCGCGGCGTTTCCCTGCTCGGCTCCAGCGGGAAGGCATTAACACGGTTACTCCCGCCTTCTGCAGACGAGGCACAGCATAGGTCAAAAATTCAAAAAAGGCTTGCTGTTCCAGCTTCATTCCTTCCGGTCGTGCATGAAGAAGCGCCGTTTCCAGCTCCGGTGCCAGTTCTGATGCATGCCCCAACGCCATCAGGAACTGTTCTGCAGCTGAAATATAACGCACTTTACCTCGGTCCAGATCTCGTTCCGGATGTGCCCAGATTGTGCGCGCAGGCAATCTCAGCCCAGATTCCTGCACACTGTCTGCCCAGAAGGTAATCCCCCACAATGATTCATGATCACCAAGGGGCGGTTCCAGCCGCAGTACCAGCTTCAGCTCCCCTTCCGTGGGAGCCGTTTCTTCACTGCCTACCACGGGTCTCGCCGTACCGCCAGCTTCTTGCAGCGTTCCAATGAGTTCTGCCATTTCTTCCGTAGGTCCCTGCACCGTCACCGGGCGGAACATCGAGATCAGACTATTCCACCACAGCTCTGCTACCGGAGAGGACCCACGCCGGAATGGCGTGCGGTAACGAGACAGCTCACTGTCCATGCTTTCCATCTCACTCGTGACAACCGCATGAATCATTCCGCTCATAAATGAAAATAATACGGCTGCTCCCGCTTCCTCCCGTGATTCCGGTTCAGAAGATGCGTATGCTCCAGGTGCAGACAATCCGATCGGCGGCATGGATTCCGCCAACTCCCGGAATCGTTCCACATCCGCTTCCTGCAGCAGACGCGGACGCCATACACCTGTCAGTGTTTCCTGTCCGGTGCGCCGACGCGCACCCGTCTTGGCCGCAAACTCAGCGGATGGAGCAAATTCTCCACGCAGCAGCAGTTCCTGTGTAAACTGTGCTGCTTTCACCCAATAGCGAATCTCTTCTCCGGCCTGAATTCCTGCCGCATTCAATATACTTTCGTCCCAATGGAGCAGCAGCTTGAATGTATCTTTAGGCGAGATTGCCAGCCCTTCCAACGTCCGTCCGAGCAATTGACGCCGCTTCGTACCCTTCGCTTCCGCGGCATTACGCATCGGATTGGGCCAACGAAGCTCCGCAAGGCGCAGAGCGGCAGGCTGAAACAGACGACCCCCGTCGCCAAAATTCAGCTTCCGTACCACGTGGCTCCACGCATCCACACGTGGCTCCGATGTTTCACCGGAAAAACAAAAAAATACGTCACCAAGCCATACTCCATACAGCGATTGCATCATTACAGTCTCCCGTCATCCCTTCGCATTGTTACTCTCCATCATATACGAAAATGCTCGGATTTAAAAACGTTTACGCATAAAAAGTGCTACATCACTTCGAAAAACCATCTTCAAACCACTTCGTACTATATTATGTATGGCTGTTAAAAGGTGAAACACACCACGTCATTGCATTCAACGATTAGGTGATCACACTAAAAAATGCCCCTCGTTCCCAAAAAGGGATAAGGAGCATTATCTAAATCAAGCGGATATGTGCTTTGTATATAACATTTCAACGTTGCGTTTACTGCGATTTGGTTAAATTACCGAGCAATACATCCAAATTAAGAATGCCCGCCTCATGATCGTCATTGTGTGCGATTTCCTTGAATATGCCCGTTGTGTAACGTCGATATTCTTCCGTAGGCTCTTCAAACCGATCATACATCACCACGGAATCCACGGAATCGACGACGAGCGGTACATAATCGTCGTGGTAAGGTACAACAATGATACGCGTCGAAGGTGTAGGCTCCTCGTCAGGCATGCCGAGCAGGACGCGGACACTCACAACAGAGACCACTTTGCCGTACAAGGGTGTGAAACCCTTGATCTCAGGACTGCCAAAAGGAACGGTGGTTACCGGGAGCATTTTAATAATTTCATGAACTTCATCAATTCGAAGCGCACAAATCTGATTTCCGACCGAGAAATTGATGTATTGAATTTGAACTTCCTCATCCATAGATGTTTTCATACCCTTCTTGTTTTCAGTTTCAATAGAAGCTTTTTATAGTCATCTTGATCATGAATCATTACATTTCATGTTGCTTTCTCTGTGTTTATATCGGTTAAAGCGAGATAAATTTTTACCCATTTCTTAATATGAAGATTCTATCGTCAGAAAATAAAGGCAGCAGAGCAGATATAAAAAGAAAAATGCAAACAGAGCTCCAAGTAAACCGGGAGTTTGTTTGCAATTTCTGAACGTATTTTTCAGTTCGAATGATCACTCTAATACAAATGGCACGCCACCTGACGCCCTGGTGAAATCTCCCGCAGCTCCGGGATGACGGAGCGGCATTCGTCCTTCACATACGGACAGCGGGTATGGAAGGTGCAGCCGGACGGTGGATTTTCCGGATTGGGCACATCGCCGCCCAGGACGATCCGTTCCTTTTGCACATTCGGATCAGGAACCGGAACAGCGGACATTAATGCTTTGGTATATGGATGCAGCGCCTCGGTAAACAGTTCGGATGTTGGCGCAAGCTCGACCACTTTGCCCAGATACATGACAGCCACACGATCACTGATGAACTTAACGACAGACAAGTCATGAGAGATGAACATATACGTCAGCCCGAATTGTTCCTGCAGATCCTGCATCAGGTTCAGCACCTGTGCCTGAATGGACACATCCAGCGCTGACACAGGCTCGTCACACACAATGAATTTGGGATTCAAAGCGAGAGCACGGGCAATCCCGATCCGTTGGCGTTGTCCACCCGAGAACTCGTGCGGAAAGCGATGTGCCTGGTAGGGGGATAATCCGACCACTTCCATCAGTTCTTCGATTCGGCTCTTTAACTCGTTTTTGCCCAGATTGTGGTGGGTAAGCAGCGGCTCCTCCAGTGTACGCTGTACTGTCCATCGAGGATCAAGGGAGGCGTATGGGTCCTGGAACACCATCTGCATATCCGTTCGGAAACGACGCAGCTCTTCTGGCGGCAGCTTCCGTACATCCTTGCCTTCGAAGAATACTTCACCATCTGTTGGTTCAATCAGACGCAGGATGGCACGCCCCGTGGTGGATTTTCCGCAGCCGGACTCTCCAACCACGGCGAGTGTTTCCCCGCGCTCCACAGACAGTGTTACACCATCGACTGCTTTGACGGCACCGACCTGTTTGGAGAACAGGCCTTTGCGGATAGGGTAATGCTTCTTGAGGTTTCTGACTTCCAATATCGCACTCATATAATCCCCTCCTGTTGCAGCAGACAGCGGCAGCTGTGGCTTGGTGCTGTCTCCAGTAATTCGGGCTGTATCGTCTCGCATCGTGCTTCCTTCACCGGACAACGAGGGGCAAAACGGCAGCCGGAAGGCATATGGGCCGGATTCGGCACCTGACCTGGAATGGATTGAAGACGATCCTGATCCCCTGCAAGCTGCGGCAGCGAAGCGAGTAGACCGCGAGTATATGGATGCTTGGGATCGGCAAAAAGGGTTTTGACATCCGTCTCTTCCACCACTTGTCCGGCATACATCACCATGACGCGATCACACATCTCAGCTACAACACCGAGATCATGGGTGATCATCATGATTGCCATATTCTCCGTCCGCTGGAGGTCACGCATCAAGTCCAGAATCTGTGCCTGGATGGTCACATCCAGGGCTGTTGTCGGTTCATCCGCGATGAGCAGCTGCGGGCTGCATACCATCGCCATGGCGATCATCACCCGCTGGCGCATGCCACCTGAGAGCTGGTGCGGGTATTGTTCTGCAATCTTGTCAGGGCGGGGAATGCCGACTTTGCGAAGCATATCAACCGACCGTGCCCAAGCCTCTTTTTTGCCCAGCTTCAGATGGTATCGTGCCGCTTCCGAGATTTGTTTGCCGATTTTGAATACCGGATTGAGCGAGGTCATCGGCTCCTGGAAAATCATGGCCATTCGGTTGCCCCGAATTCGACGAATTTCTCGCCCGGACAGCTTAAGCATGTCTTTCCCCTGGAAACGGACTTCCCCTGACGCCACGCGTCCGATCTTTTTGGGGAGCAGCTGCATGATTGATAACGATGTAATACTTTTCCCGCATCCCGATTCTCCGACAATACCCAGCGTTTCACCCTGCCGTATGGAAAGACTGATCCCGTCCACTGCACGGATTACGCCTGCATCCGTGATGAATTCTGTCCGCAAATCCGAAACTTCGAGCAGTTCAGCCATGTTGTTCCCCTCCCCTACCATTACGTTTTGAACTTTTTTTCTTTTTTCTTCTAAAAGAATTAACGCTTGGACGTCGTAGCTTCTTCGGAAGCAGCAGTCTTCGAATTCTTCAAGGACATTTCATCTTCCATACCTTCCACGCCCAAATATTTAAGCGCGCTCAGCGCGTATACTTTGGCGCACTGGATAATCTGCCATACGGGTGCTTTTTCGTTGAAATTATGAATTGTGGACAGCTCTGCCGGACCATATTGCAATACCGGAATCTGATGATTCCGGAAGTGGCGTGCATCGCTGGATGCCCATTGCAGCACACCGTACGCCTCTTCGCCGCTCACTTCGCTGATGCTCTCCACCAGTTGGCTCACGATTGGTTCATGCGCTGGAGTCCAGTTGGCATTGCCCTGGAAGCCAAACGGCTTCAGCTCCGATTCTATTCCTGCTTCAAGCAGAAGCGAGCGAGCACGGTCCAATACATCCCGGTAATCCACACCAAATGGAACGCGAGAGTCCACCTGAACAGTGCAGCGATCCGCTACCACATTCACCTTGGTTCCACCCTGAATGGAACCGATATTCACCGTGACATGGTCGAACACCTGATAAGCCAGACCTGCCTTCTCCCGATCACGCGCGTACTCCTGCGAGATGCGGATAATCTCCTTCACCTCTTCCGGGATGTCTGGTTTGATGTCCCACAGCCGCTGCAAGGCTTCAATGCCTTTAGCTGCCTTCACAATCGCATTATCGCCTACAATAGGTTGAAGACTGCCATGACCCGGTGTCCCTTCCACCGTAAATTCAAACCAGCAGCTTCCCTTTTGTCCAATGGTTGGATGCTGCGGGCTGGACGGCTCTGCAATTACCGCGGCAGTTCCGGTTGCAAGACCACGTTCCAGAACCCACGGTACCCCCAGGTCACCGCCTGTTTCTTCATCTGGAACAATCATCAGCGACAGATCACCACGCAAAGGAACACCCAGCTTCGCCAGAATAACCGTCGCAAAGATTAAGCCAGCAAGCCCGCCTTTCATGTCGGATGCCCCGCGTCCCAGCATATATCCGTCCTTGATTTCACCGCAGAACGGATCAAAATCCCAACGGGAAAGATCCCCGGCTGGCACAACGTCCGTATGACCACAGAAAATCAGATGTTTGTCTGACTTGTCCGCGCCTTCTCCGTGTAACGTCGAGATCAGGTTAAACATCGTTTCCGTTGCCGCATGTACTTTGGTGTCTATTCCAGCCCGATGCAGATATTCGATAATAAAAGCGCTAATCTCACGCGAATCCCCTGGAGGGTTCTCCGTCGGAAAACGAATCAGCTGTGAACAGAGCTCCAGTAATTCGTCCTGGCCTTCCTCGATTGCATCAAGTACCTTCCTTTTCCAATCCATCCTGTTCAGGCTCCTTTCAATATGGGCTGTATGGTGGTCCGTACGAATCGTCAGAAGACAGGCATGATTGCCTGTCCCCCAGATCGTCCGTTCGTTTACTGCTCTTTGCTAAGCGGGTAGAAACGCAGAACCTCATCCGGATAATACACGTATCCGCTGACCTTGTTATTCATGCCGACAACCCGGTTGTATTCGTATAGATACGCCCATGGCGCTTCTGTCGTAATAATCTCCTGTGCCTTCATGTATAGCTCGTTGCGTTTCGCCTGATCCGGTTCGGCACCTGCTTCTTCCCACAGCTTGTTAACTTCCGCATTGTTGTAATGAATGTAGTTGGAAGAGCCTTTGCCATAGAGCAGGAAGCCCAGATGGTACCCAGGGTCGTTAACAAATGAAGTCCATTTGGAGATGTAAGAGACTAAATTCCCTTCTTTTTGCTGTTCCAGGAACTGTGCACGAGCGACTTTGTTAATGTTCATTTTGACACCGATCTTGGCCAGCTCTGCTTGAATCAGAACCGCATCATACTCCCAGTCGTCAAAGCCGGAACCGAGGGTAAAGTCAAAGCTGAACCCTTCCGCATAACCTGCTTCTTTCAACAATGCCTTGGCTTTGTCCAGATTGTACTCGTACACATAGCCTGCATCCGTAAAGCCTGGTGTGTTACTTGCTACAGCACTTTTCATCTCTTTGGCTTGACCGTACATAACATCGTTAATCAATTGATCATAAGGGATAGCATAGTTGATGGCCTGACGCACTTTTTCATTATCAAACGGTTTGACATTGTTGTTCATCGCGAAGAACAAAATGCGGTTACTCGCATTGGACTTGATGGTCAAATCACTGTTCTCCTGCAAAGCTGCAACATCTTTGGGAGGAATCTCGATCGCCATGTCCACGTCACTCTTGTTCAGCAGCAGAACACGGTTGGAGGCTTCCTTCGTGAATTTCAGCGTGACTTTGCTAAGCTTCGGTGCACCCTGCCAGTAGTCGTTGTTAGCCTGGAAGACTGCTTCACTGGCCGGGTCCCACTTTTCAAGCGTGAACGGGCCTGATCCGGCAGCATTCGTTTTCAGATAATCATCACCTTTTTCCTCGACCAGCTTCTGGTCCACAATGGAGAAGGTATACATGGCAATGATCTGGGTGAACATGTGGTTTGCTTTATTCAGTACGATCTCCACGGTGGAGTCGTCCTTGGCGGTCACGCTCTTGATGTCGGCCATTCCGTATAGAAAGCTGCCGGAGCTGGACTTCGCCACACGGTCAAAAGAGTACACAACCGCATCCGCATTGACCGGATTTCCACTTTGGAATTTCAGACCGCTTTTGATTTTGAACGTATACGTTGTATTGTCATCAGACACTTCCCAGCTCTCGGCGAGCATCGGCTGAATATCCTCCGTGTTGGCTACGTCAGCACCATCCACCGTTTTGACACCATAGGTTACCAACTGGTCATAGGTTGCCAGTACCAAGGTATCCGAGGTCAGGTCATTCGCCTCCGCCGGGTCCATCGTGGTTCCCCCCTCAGAATAAGCAACCGTCAGTGTTGGCGCGGGTTTTGTTTCCTCTCCTGAGCCGGATGCCGCAGGCTGCTGGTTGGCATTGCTGGCACAGCCGCCAAGAACAACGGTAAGAGCAATCATTGCAGAAAACCATTTGAGCTTTTTCATGTTTAGTTTCCTCCCCTTTTTGAACCAGTCTTATGATGTGATACTGTAAAACGTTGCAGCTTTTATTAGACAAAGTAAATGTGTGCACCAGTACCTTGGAAAGCAACTTACCCATTTCCTGATACCAACCGCAGCAGTATTCATTCTGCCTACTGCCGGCGATGGAACCTTGCATGCCATTAGTCCAAGGCATTCCCCGCAAGTCGGTTCCGCCAGCTAGCTATCTATGAATCGGTTCTGTAGAGGCTGATGGTGACCCACCTCTATTTTCCCGAACGCAACCTTGGATCCAGTACATCACGGAAACCATCTCCGAGCAGGTTAAAGCCAAGAATGGATGTGGCTATAGCCAGTCCAGGGAATGTCACGAGCCACCATTGTCCGGAAATGATATACTCCCGGCCTTCAGAGATCATGGCTCCCCATTCGGCTGTAGGCGGTTTGACGCCAAGACCGAGAAAGCTCAAACTGGATGCCGTCAGAATGGCAAAGCCCATACCGAGCGTAGCTTGTACCAACAGCGGTGCCAAAGCATTCGGCAAGATGTGGCGAAACAGAATCACTCTGTCCCTCACACCAATCGCTCTGCTGGCTTCCACATATTCCTTTTCGCGCAGGGATACCGTCTGCCCATACATCAATCTGGCAAATTCGGGAATGCCCACAATCCCTACAGCAATCATGGCACTCGTCAGTCCGTTGCCGATGGAAGCCGCAATGGCCATGGAGAGTACCAGCGAGGGAAATGCAAGCAACACATCCATCACCCGCATGATGATATTGCCAGTACGTCCGCCGTAGTAAGCAGCAATTCCGCCCAGCGGAACCCCGATGACAAACGAGATGCTGACAGCAATCAAGCCTGTCCAGATGCTGATTCTGGCTCCATACAGAACACGACTCAGAATGTCACGACCATAGTTATCGGTACCGAACCAGTGACCACCTGACGGGGATTCCAGCTTCACAGCCGTATTCGTCACGTACGGATCATAAGGGGCAATCCATGGGGCAATCGCTGCGATGACAGTCCACATCACGATAAAGGCCAGACCAATAGCAGCGAGCCGATTGCGGAGCAACAATCTCAGAAAGGTTTTAGGTTTGGGAACAACCGCTGGTGCAGGTTTGGTTCCCATGGAAGTTGGTGCGGCAGTACTCACAACAGTACTCCTCCTTTCGCGGCGACCCTATTCATAACGGATTCGTGGATCAATCAATCCATAGACCAGATCCACCGCCAGATTTATAAAGCTGAACAGAATGGCACTTACCAGTGTGAAAGCCTGAATTGGTGCATAATCAGCAGCCAGAATCGAATCTGTGACATAACCGCCGACGCCGGGCCAGGAAAAGATAGTTTCCGTGATGACCGCACCACCGAGTAATCCGCCAAACTGAAGGCCAAGAACGGTCAACGTGGGAATCAGCGCATTGATCAGGGAATGTTTGCCGACGACCGCGGTTTCGCTCAAGCCCTTGGCTCGTGCGGTACGCACATAGTCCTGTCCGATGACTTCCAGCATGCTGGACCTGGTCATACGTGCCACTATTGCCATTGTCCCTGTGCTCAGGCAGATGGCCGGAAGCAGCAAATGCGCAAGACTGCTTTTGAGTGCAACCATATCTCCGGTCATCAGACTGTCTACGACATACAATCCGGTGATATGCGTCGGTGGATTGAGGTCTCCGCTGATGCGTCCCATTGGAGCCGGAGCCCAGCCGAGGATGGAATAGAAGATGTAAATAAACAGCAGTCCCAGCCAGAAGATGGGTACACATGCTCCAATCAAGGAGAACACTCTGGAGATGTGGTCGATAAAGGACTCTTTTCGAGTTGCAGCGATAATGCCTACCGGAATCGCAACACAGATGGCTATAATCACACTGGCCAATGTCAGCTCGATGGTTGCCGGAAAGCGGGTAGCAAAATCACTTAGCACCGTATGACCGGTATGGTAGGCAAATCCCAGATTCCCTTGGAGCAACTGTCCCACGTAACTAAAAAACTGTACAAATAATGGCTTGTCCAATCCCATGTCCATTCGGATTTTGGCAATGACATCATCCGTGGCCTGTTCGCCAGCCATGACAATGGCGGGATCTCCCGGAAGAACGCGGGACAGGATGAAGGTAATCACCACAATGCCGATCAGCGCCGGAATCATCTGCAGCAGCCTTCGGAGCGTATAAGCAAACAATCGATCAACCCCTTTAACTCTCATGTCTCACTTGCTGTTTTACAGTTCTCTGTGGACGGCCCAGTCTTGAAAACTTGACTGTTTATCCGTCTCTTCTTTGTAATTGTGCTTATTTTACCTAGAATCCGAGCGTCGAACTACGTCCCTTTTAGCTAAAAAAAAGCACAACCGTTTGTCGATTGTGCACTAATGTCTCCTATTAATGTCATGTTAAATTACATTCTAAGACATAGTTCGCTATTTTTCGACCTATATCTACCATAAAGTTCATCGTTGATATTGCTGTAGAAACAAATGTCCGATTGGCAGGTCCTACACCTCTTGTTTATCCTGCTTCATGTAGTAATACACAAGACACAGATGACAGACAAATTGCTCACGCGGGTGATTCAGGTCGAAGCCCGTAATGTCCCGTATTCGCTCCAGTCGGTATTTCACGGAATTCCGGTGAATATAGAGGCGGTTTGCAGTCTCGATCAGGCTGCCTCTGCTCTCCAGATAATAAAAAAACGTACGCAGCAAATCCCCGCTGTGTTCATCATCATAAGCACGCAATTTCCCCAGCTTCCGTTCAAACAATGCCGCAAAACCTGGATCATTCGCCGTTTCACTCAACAAATGATATACCTCTACGTCCTCAAACCGGGTTGTACGCCCACCGGACAAGCGGGAGGATACGAGCAGGGCATTTCTGGCCTCGCCATAGCTTTGATGCATATTCCAAAGTGGAACCTGGGTGCCTACGCCTGTCCTGAATTGTCCAAGCTTGTTGGCCGGATCTTCGAGCCATAGCCCGATCGTATCAGACCAGGATTGAACGTCATCTATCCATACCGCATCCCGGGACTCCGGTGTTGGCAAGAAGAGCACCGCCCTGTTGGTCCGAAACTCAATATGAGGCGCTACCCTCCGTTTTCTGGCCTCCTGACCAAGCAATTCGGTCAATAAGTCTTCATCCGGAGCAGTCTCACCTTCCATCACGGCAACTTCCCATAAATGCTCCGGATTCATGCCAAGCTTGCGACCTCTCGATTCGGCTTCATGTGGCAACAGCAGAGGTGGTGTCAGCAGTTCGTCAATGAAGTTGCCCCGAAGACGCAATTCGGTATCTTCCGCCACCTTGTTTCTCATCAATTCCAGGGATAATACTAATCTGGCTTGCTCAATACCGACTTGTTCCATTTCATCCAGGGAGTCCTTGTCCACCAGCAGTCGGGCAACCTTCCGCCGATCGAGATTTATCTCCCATACGAGTGGGTCCACAGCTTCTTTCCAATCATAATCCGGCGGTGAAGACACAATCATCTGACCAGCATTGTCGATAACACCCACGGGTGCCTGAAGCAGCTCAGCCACATTGTCCCCCACCGCCTGTATTCCGCTGTTTTCAAGTACCATGGTCATCAGTGTCCGATATACTTCCTCTGACCTGCGGAGAAGTGCGGCCTGTCGATCCAGTACCAATTCCATAACAGGCTGCGTAATATCCATGTAGGGTATTTCCGGAGGAATTTCAATGATGGGCAGGCCGCAGTCATTACTGGCTGCAACGGCTTCTTTCGGGATTTCTTTGAGAAAACGCGCAGGCTTGATAGCCAGAGCAGCCGCCCCTGCTTCATTAAGTGTATAGATTAGTTCTCCGAGCAAGCCGGGATTATCACGAATTGAATAGGCTGTCGTCAGCATAAGCATGCCTTCTCGCAACCACCCTTGCAGATCGGGCACCTCCATAATATCCACGAACCGCACAACCCGATCCAATCCCTGGTGCCCACTAATGACTTTGGCCTTGCTGAGTATAGGAATATTCAACAGTTCTTTCAATGTTATACCTGTCGTTTTCAAACCTATCGACCACCCTGAGCCAGATTTGCAAATCATTTTTGCATACTGTATCTAATTTTTTTGGATAGTTTACCAGACTATCTGATCAAAAAAAACGGGAATTTCTGTGATATCCGTATGTTATGTATTCATTTTATAAATTATAGTATTAACAATACGTTGTTAGTAGAAGTTAATTGCATGGAAAATAAATTCATTACTTTATCGCTTCACATTACAAAATAGGATAATTATATCCACGCTCCTCGCACACCTGCGCCATGCTATTCCAAGAGCCCCGATAACACCTTATCCAACACAAATAACGCCGATGCAGTTATACACATTGCATCGGCGTCAACATCAAATTAACCCAAATATAAAATCATCACATATCCACATCCGGCATTCCATAGATCAGACATTCAACGCAGACACAGCTGCTCCCAATGAATAGATCGGGTCAAGCGCCCGGATATGCAGTTCTTTTTCCACTTCCAAGGCGAATCCCATCGTTGCAAAACCTGTACACGCAAGAACAATGGACTCGGCGCCCTCCGCCTTCAGTCTTCTGGCGGCTTCCATAGCCGCGATTCGCCCCTGTGGCGTGTTGAGATCCAGCGTAGTTACCACACCTTCGGGACGCTCCATCCCAATATAGGCATCACCTAGTATTCCTCGAATTAGATGAGGCACTTCCTCAAGGATGGTCAATACACCTACACGCGCCGCTGAAGTGAGCGCAAGATGTGCTGCACATGATCCAGCACCATAGACTGGGATGTCAACAGCGGCACGCATTTCTGCGAGAGCCGGATCGGCTGCACAACTGATACCGATGGAGGTACAGCCTTCCTGTTCCAGTTTTCGTGCCAGATCCACAATTTTGGGAATCGATTCAAGCTCTGTGGCCTGATCATATACCCCCAGCGGTTGATCGGGAATGCAGCGACTCCGAACCTGAATGCCATAACGTCCTTCAATCAATGCCCCGTGTCTGTGGATATCTTCTTCATGATGAAGCGTAATCACTCTGATAAGACCCAACATCAGCATTCCTCCCCAGGCTGTGGATATCTTGTGCATATGTTACCCACAAACTGTTGATAGTTACCCCCGGTTATGTGGATATCTCTTTATATATTGTGAATATGTTGTGTATTTGTCGCTAAAACTACCGCGTAATTTACGCATTGGTCCCCACTGTGGATATGTTGTGCATACGCTCTCATTCACTTTTTTTTGATCTACAAGGTTATCCCTTGAATATTCTGCTCTGTTATTGATCGAGCAGTTCTCCCTGACGCATAATCAACACATCATCAATGTACACATCCGGCTTCTGCACAACGGCATCAATGTGAACACCTGCTGCAACTGTGCCGCCAAAGGTATTATTACTTCCAAAAGCAACATGAATCGTACCGTAGACTTTCTCGTCCTCCAGGACAACACCTGTAATTCGGGCCTTGTCATTGGTGCCAATGCCAAATTCGCCAAGAATCCGACCATCCCCTTCACCCAGCATGGATAACAACTTGTCTCCTTCAACGCCAGTTGCTGTAACAAGGCGCCCTTCTCTAACTGTCAGTAGAACAGGTTCACTGATCGCACCTATTCCTGCAATTGAGCCATCCACCAGGATTTCACCCTCGCCAATGCCTTCAACGGGGGCGATGTACGCTTCACCGGAAGGCAAATTGCCGGATTCACCTGGATTGAGGTACATACCTGTGCTCGGCACGCCATTACGACCCTGAATGGAGAACGACAGCTGGTGTCCATCTTTTTCGATACGGACACTTCTCCCTGCACTCAGCATGGCCGTAACCTTATCTGTCAATGCCTTCACTTTGGGATATTCTGCGGTAATGGCTCCGTTCATGAACATATCGTCCGTCATGCCCGGCATCGTAGCTACCCGGGTTCCAGCAGCTGCCGCCTGTTTACGCGCCTGCGTATGGGTTAATGAATAACGAGTTACGCACACTGCGACATCTGCACACTTCATCGCTTCGGCAATCGGCGCAGGCGGCTCTTCACCGGATTTGCTCCGTTCCTTCATCACCATTAGTACCGCATCTGCTCCCAGTGCCTTGCCTGCCTCATATATGGACTCGGCCAGTTCTCTCTTGGCATCATCCGCTACGACAGCCAGTGTCTCACCACTGCGAAGTCCAAGGCATTCCACCAAAACATTTTTACTGACGTCAATTCGTTGCTGGTTCATTGGTTCGTCTCCTCCTGTGTCAGACCATTTCCGCTACTAGCTTCCCCATTAGAGCATTCGACAAAATGACCGGGATTCCTGCGCTGGCATTGGCAACCCACTGACGGTGGCGCTCATCATACCCCATGCAATCCAGTAAAATAAGTTCAACACGCCCCTTTAATGATTCCGTCGCCTGCCGGAACTCAGCCTCCCCGGATGTATAGGGAGAAGCAGCGGCAAACGCAGGCTGGACCAGGGAGGAAAACTTCAAATCAAGCTGTCCCGCTTGCTCTGGCAATGGTCCGATAAGCCCCAGACGGCGGCCATCGGCCATCGCCTGTACGGCTGGAGGAATAATGCGGTCAGGCTCAATGAGGTGCACCTTGGCTGAACGCAGACCTGGAAAGGAACCTGTGCACAGCAGCAGAATATTGGGGACACCCATTGCTTCGAATTCACGAATCTTTTGATTCAGCATCGGTCTGATTTTTTCACGGGATACGATAGCCGCACTGTCATCCTGCAGACGGGAAGTGAGCACATATTCACCAGGTTCCGGGGCCAGCGCAGCAATCTGAGTTGCCGACAGCCCGTCCAGCACTCCGACCTGAAGGAGTTCCGCCCGCCCCTCCAGATACTTTTCTATGACAGGCGCAACATCGGTTCGCGGAGCTTGTCCAATCGTAATCATGCCAAGCTGCTTGGTCATCTTATTGCCTCCTACATATCAGATCGGCTGTAGAAGCCACGTATGTCCACAGCATTATTTTCACCTGCCGCTTCAACCGTGAACTTCTCGACTAAACTATGCAGACGGAGCTGCCTGGATCCCTGGGGTCTGAAGTACTTTCATTGATCCATACAGACGAGTAATCAGGTTATATTCCTCCACATTGTAGAAAGAACAGGTGCCATTCGTGAATTCCTTGGCTGTCTCCACGACCAAACGAACTGCGCTTGCAATGTCAACCTCATGGCTCGCTCCTGTGCCGCATCCCGGAACTGCGGATTGAGCAGTTACTGCTACGCCTACAACAGGTGCGTGTGTAGCCACAGCTGGCTGTAAAATGGAATTGATATGGTATAAGTCATTGCCGTATGGCGTAATATCCTGCGTCGTAATCGGGAAAGTCACAGGCAGCTGCCCTGTGGTCATCTCCATAATTCGGAGCAAATCATCGCTCACCCGTAAAATATATCCCTCTTTCACCGTTGGCGAAATGGCGATGCCTTTATGGTTAATCACCCGGTTTCCTTTGGTTGTATCAATGGACAAAATGGCTTCCATCTCAGGCAGAACCTCATGTTCGTTCATCTGCAAAATGTCGACCGGAGAGTCCATAAAATCAACCGGTTCATGCGGAAGCGTGGGAGCATCCGGACAGATATGCGTAGTTACAATGACATCCCCTTTAAGCGAATCACCCTTGGTCTGCATATCGGCGAGCTTCAATCCTGCTGCCACAGCAGCAACGGCGCCATCGGCATCCGAGACGAGTCCGATGCGTGTAGGACGGGCACCGATTCCACCCAGTCGTCCGACAATCCCCATGGTCGGGGCCTGCCCTCCCGACAGCTTGCCTTGTGTACCAGGGATGATGATTTTAACAAAATCCGTGCTTCCCTTTTCCCCTTGTACGGTCAGCACTTCAACGGAAACCTGTGGGTATTGAACAAATAGTTGCTTTACACTTTCACCATTTACATAAGCGCTGTCCAGCGCGTCCAGTGCCAATAACGTTTTTTGAAGTGGCATTGTACACATCCTCCTCTTAGCTGTTGATCTTGAAATCAAGTCTATCGCAGTTCAGAAGAGGCTCACAATGTACTGCCTTGCCAAAATGAGCATCGTTTTATTGTGCGACAAGTATAAATGGAAGTGAAAATAACGTTTTCATTCCGTTTATCTAACTGTATGTGTAATATAATTTAACATTTTATTATCGAGCGACTTGAATATCATGTAATTTTGGGAATGCACACTTCATTTCTTCGCATACCCTCTTTTCATTTGCCACTCCACAAGCAGCGAAGCAGTTTCTTCCGCATGAAACAGGGGAAATTGGTGCCCATAGGGAAGTTCCACATGTTGAACGGAGGAATGGATATTTTCGGGGCGCGCGTATCCCTTATCGTTTGTCCCCCAAACCATAAGTGTGCGCTGCGCATCTGCACTTGTCTGCGACACTTTATCATTTGAATGAGACTGTATCCAGTGGAGCAAATCAGCATTCGCTCCTGCGATGCGGGGAGACTTCAAACCAGAAGAAACTCTTCTCGCATAACCTTTCAGCAGGGTTGGATTGATCTCCGAAACATCTGCTCTTTTTAACTGTCCAGCCACTTGCTGTGGAGTCATCCGAGATAACAGTCCTTGCAGCATTCTTCTCGGGAGCCTTGATATCAGGCGCTGCATTCCGTCCTTCGGAGCTCCCCATACGGGTTGCAGCATAGCAAGCTGGATATTTTCACGTTCACTCTCCTGCATCACCGCCGTGGCTATGGCTGCCCCAACAGAATGTCCTACCAGTTTGACCGGACCTTGTATCTCATCCAGCACACTTCGCATCGCTTCGACCTGCCCTTTGAAGGCCGCACCTATTATCTTGTTCCGATGAACCGGAGAACGCCCAAATCCGGCAAGATCCACAAGCCATACCGGGTTTCCCGTTATACTCCATAGCGCATCTCCCAGCGGAATCATATCGTCAGCACTGCTCATCAAACCATGAACAATCACCCACGGCTCCCCTTGACCCTCATGGAGCAGCGCCGCAAGACTGCCCTTACGTGCCCGAGTCCAGCTCTGAGGCAGATCCTCCTGTGCAGGATAGCTGAAACGATTATCCAAATCGGCTGTTACGTACGGCAGTAGCTCGCTAACTTCAGGCAAGTTTAGTCCCATTCGCTGAAACAACCGCTCCGTTTGCTGAACTTCAAACTCCTGTTTGGTAATAAACGCGATTGATTCAGGCGGTATCCCGCTGATCTTTGTGCCACCAGCCTTCATCGCTGCATGGATCATGGGCAGGGGCACTGACCATCGAGGTGCAGATACATCCAACTCTGCCGCCAGTAACCGAATCAGTTCCTTCATATCCGGACCGTCCGCTTTTCTGGACAACAAGGGATATGTCCCGCCGGATGGATGACTGTCCTGAGTCAGAAAAACAAGGGTCTTTGCAACCACATCATTGGATACAAGGGGCAGCCAATGCTGTCGACCACCAGGAATCACCGGCATTCTACGCCTTCTCATTGCCTGTATCATCATGCCAATTCCACCCGTTTGTTCGGTTGCCCCTGTAGGATATGGACCCACGATTGTACTCGGGTTAACAACAGATAAGACATACGAATGCTGCTCAGCGTGCTGTCGAATATAGCGGTCCGCTTCGAATTTCATATGTTCATAAGCACTTTCCGAATGGAAGGATTTGCTAATCAATGACTTCTGACCGCTCGACTTATCCCCAACATCTTCATTCGTTGAAGATATAGGCGGAGAATCCTTCCTTCCATACGGACTCATAAAACCAACCACGTGGATAAAGTGCCTCAATCCTTGTTTACGCTGGATTTCTTCGGCCAATTCGGCCATCCCTCTTGCTCCATTCATAAAAATCTGTTCTGCCACCTTCGGTTGCAATGTGACATCCATCGTCCCACCTGCATGAATTATGACATTGGCCTGAAGAGCACGTTCACGATCAGCTTTGGTCAGTCCGAGGCCAGGAGCTGACAGATCTCCCTGAATACAAGTTATTCGGCTGAAATCCGTTACTCCGTATGCATTCAGAACCATCCTCGCTTTGGATTCCGAGCGTACAAGCAGTAATAACTGCACTTCACTGTGCCCAAGTTGTTTTACTGCCTCCTTGCCTATAAATCCGGTACTGCCTGTCATCAAAATAGTGGTTGATTCAGTCGCTATGTTGTTCTTAGCTGGATTGGAATCAGTCTTACCTCCTGCGTTTAATGATGATGATGAATTATGTATACTCATTTCTAATCTCTCTCCCTTTTTAGCATTATTTATTTTAGTACTATACAGTACTAGTTATGATCAAAAAAAGAGCTTCGTTTACCGAAGCATCTGACAAAATGTACGTGCTGACTGTTCAATTATCCCTATATCACGTGCAGTCTCCGCGAGTACAAGTGAACCCTCGAATGCAGCGATAAATAAAGCAGCCGCGGGTCCCGGCTCAATCCCTTTACGAAATTCGCCACGATCCACCCCTTGCTGCAACAGCTTTTCCATCATCGGCTGCAGCTCACGGAAGAAACGGGCTATGCTCTCTTTCACTTCGGGTGCGCTGGCTGGTGTCTGCATATACAATGTAATAAACGGACAACTCCCTTTATAATCGCGCCCTTCCATGCCTGCGGACAGTAAGGCCATAAACGAATAGATCCGTTCTGTGACCTCTCGTTCACGCTGACTGAGCAGCAGGTAGATCTCCGATTCATACTGGGCAATCCAGTACTGCACCACGGCCTGGAGCAATTCCTCCTTGTTTTTGAAATGGTAATAAATATTCGATTTGGATACCCCGCTTGCCCGCACGACCTCATCCATGCTGACATAGCTGTAACCCTGACGCAAAAATAACTGAGCAGCCACTTCGACTGCCTTGGTCCGATTAACCGGATTGGAACTTTTGGATTTCATAGAAGCAGAATTTGAATTTGAATTTTTCATAAATAGAACTATACAGTACTAATCAAACAAATACAAGTTATGTTGTTAACAAAAGATGATCTTTGCCCAAATATTTCTCGTACTTGTCCACATTTAGAACATTGTACACACAGGATATCCACATATAGTATTAACTCTGTGTTAAATATGTCATTGGGCCTCACCATATGATGGAGTTATCCACATTTCAAGAGCGGGTTCGCCATTTGTTCTTCCATTCGGCAATGATGATGGCGTCCACTTACAATAAAACAGGCCAACCAGAATGAAATTCTGGCTGACCTGTTCGAGGCTCGAGATACTCGAAATATGAATTACATAATATGAACTGTCCATCGAATCAAATCAGTTGCGAATGGCTCCAATAGCCTGTGGATACTAGTATGTGGATAACCATTCAAGGATGAGACAGCACTATTTTACTTATACACTTATACGGATAGCTCATCCGAGTGATTATTTTTTCAGACTATCCCAGTTTTGCTGCAATGCGTCAAGCAGGGCTTTTTTGTCCGATTTGCCTGCTACATATGCCTGAATCGTGCTGCCGAATTCTTGTGGAACACCCTCAGGGAAACGGTTAAAGTTCCAGCTTAATGTTTTGTTTTCCTGGCTGTATTTCATGATATCCGTTGCGAGGTCACCCAGATCCTCTTCGGATGCCTGAATGGAACTGAATGCCGGGATAAACTTGAATTCTTTGGTCATATACTGTTTCCCGATGTCGGATGTGACGAGCCATTCCAGAAACTCTTTCGCTTCCGGTTTCACTTGCGAATTCTTGTTCACAACCCAGTAGTTCGGTACGCCAACAAACAATTTGTCGTTCGGTTCATTCGTAATTGGCATCGGCAGAATGCCGAGATTCAGATTAGGATCAATGCCATCAATTTGTACCTGCGTCCAGTTCCCTTGCTGCATCATCGCTGCTTCCCCACTGGCAAACAGGGTTACCTGAGTGTTGTAGTCGGTTGTGAGCGGGTTTTTGTTGCTGTATTTCAGCGTCAAGTCGAGCAGGTTCATCCAGTCCGTGAACACCTGATTGCCAGGGATTTTCTCCGTACCTTCGTTAAGACCTTGAATAAATTTCACCGGATCTGCCTGATTCGCAAATGCCACGTTTACGTTATGATTGCCGAGTACCCACCATTCCTGATATCCATTGGAGAACGGGGTAATGCCTGCGGCCTGAAGCTTTTGTGCAGCCTGATCCAATTGTTCCAGTGTCGTTGGAATTTCAGTGATGCCTGCTTTTTGGAAGAGGTCTTTGTTATAAATGAAGCCATAGCCTTCCAGTGCCAGCGGCTGTCCATACAGTTTGCCGTCTTTGGTCATCGGCTCTTTGGCAACTTCAAGCACATCTTTTGCCCATGCTTCACCTGACAGATCCTCCAGGTATTCGAGCCATGTGTCCAGCTCACGATAACCACCAACGTTGAAAATGTCCGGTTGCTCGCCAGCAGCGAACTTGGCTTTCAATGCAGCACCGTAGTCACTGCCGCCGCCCACGGTCTGAATGTCCAGCTTAATTCCTGGATGGGAGGACTCATATTCCGCTTTGAGACGGTTAAACGCTTCCGCAATTTCGACTTTGTACTGGAATATTTTAATCGTTTTGTCTCCTGCAGCAGCCTCTCCGCCACCTTGGGTGTCTGTGTTGACAGGACTTCCACTCTTATCTCCGTTGCCACAACCCGCAAGCATTACAGAAAAAGCAATCAGCATAAGCAACGTCAACTTGGTCATTCTTTTCATACATACACTCTCCCTATAGTAGTTTCAGTATAACAGCTTCGTTGCATTTTTTAGCCACCAGGATGCAGGCGGCGATTGATTCACAACCGAAATTCCGCAAGTCGTTAACCCCTGCACTTACTTAGTGATCTCGTTCATCCAGTTTAACGAACCCAGCGCACGCTAATCGCTCCTATTTGCTATGGTTTGCATTCTAACGAATCCTGGAAGCGTTATTTCGCCGATATGGTCGATTTTTAAGGTTCTGATGCCGTTTTGCACCAGACTAGCGTTACTGAGGTTCGTTAAACTTTGCCATGCCTCAATTATTCACCTCATAAGATGCAGTGAGTTCGTTAGAACGTTAACCCATGTTTTTATCTTTTTCCCAGGAGTCAGGCTCACGCTATGCGGGCCTGACTCCCCTTGCACACCTCCATGCGAGGTCGGAGCGGAGGGATCATGATGCGCTGGAGGAGCGAAGCGCTCGCCTTTGATACTCGGTGGCTTCTTTGCCTTCATTCATTCAGGCCACCGAGGAGCAACAGCGACCGTAAGCGCTCATGATCCCGGAGTGGACTTCCCTCGCACTCCCCCACATGATCCCGGAGTGGACTTCCCTCGCACTTACCCTTTAACTGATCCAGCGGTAATGCCCTGAATGATGTATTTCTGCATCAGCAGGAAGAAGATGATAATTGGCATGATGCCAAGTACCAGTGCAGGCAGGGCAAGATCCCATTGCTTCGTATATTGTCCGAAGAGCGCAAAGGTCGCAATCGGAATGGTACGCAAATTGGAGCTTTGCAGAATCAGGGATGGAAGCAGATAGTCATTCCAGATCCAGAGTGTATTCAGGATGATGACGGTTACATACATCGGCTTCATGAGCGGGAATACAATCCGGAAGAACACGCCGTAGGCGGAGCTTCCATCCACCCGAGCTGCCTCTTCAATTTCGAGCGGAACTGATTTGACGAATCCGTGGAACAGGAAGATGGACATCGGTGCGCCAAAACCAAGATAACAGATGATGAGTCCGAAGAGGCTATCGATCAGTCCAAGATTACTGGTTACGGTAACGAGTGGAATCATGATAGACTGAAACGGAATCACCATGGCGGCAATAAACACGCCGAACAAAATCCGGTTGAAGCGCGTATCGCTGCGTACCATTCGGTAGGCGGCCATGGAGCTAATCAACACGAGCAGCAGATTGCTGACTACGGTGACGATGAGCGAGTTCATCAGGGCTGACGGGAATTTAATTTTCTCCCAGGCGTTTGCATAGTTGCCCCATTGGAACACCTCCGGCCATGCGGCCGAATTGGTAAGCAGGTCACCGAATGTTTTGACTGAATTGACAAACAGGAAGTAAAACGGAACCAGGAACAATAAACCAATGAGCACCATAACAATCTCGGTTACAATGGTACTGAAGCGGTAATTTTTTGACGTTTCCATCTATGCCTCCACCTCCTTGCTCTTCGTCACACGCACCTGAATCATGGTGATAATGGCAACGATGACGAAGAACACAAGTGCTTTGGCTGTACCGATGCCGTACCGATTATTCACAAAAGCCTCATTGTAAATATTCAGCGCTACCGATTCTGTTGATCCAAACGGTCCGCCTTTGGTCAGCGACAGATTGAGATCGAACATTTTGAATGACCAGGAGATGGCAAGGAACAGACAGATTGTGACTCCCGGCATAATGAGCGGAAAAATAATGCTGCGCAGTACCTGCCAGCGGCTGGCACCATCAATTTCGGCAGCTTCCAGCAGATCGGGTGATACGTTGGTCAAGGACGAGATGTAGATAACCATCAGATACCCTGCGGTCTGCCAGACAAATACAATGACGATACCCCAGAAGGCGGTCGGCTCGTCTCCCAACCATGGGAGGTTGAAGAAGGACCATCCGGTTACGTCGCCTACTGCTGAAAACCCTTTCACAAATATGAACTGCCAGATAAAGCCGAGTAACAATCCACCGATCACGTTAGGCATAAAAAAGATCGTGCGCAGAAAGTTTCTCGTCTTGAGCGGCTTGGTCAGGAAATACGCCAAGAAAAAACCGATAACATTGGTCAAGATTACACCAACCACGGTGAAGCGCACCGTAAACCAAAACGCAGATAGAAACTTGGGATCATTCGCAAAAATTTGCTTGAAATTGTCGAATCCTACCCAATGAATGTTCGCCGACACCCCGTTCCAGTCGGTAAAGGAATACACCATGCCAAGCAGGAAAGGGACCACGATAATGAGAATAAAAAAGACGATGGAGGGACCCACGAACACAAGCTGCTGTAACAGCTGTGAAGATTTGCGATGCTTCATATCGTTCTCCCCTTCTATAGATGGATGAAATTGGTCTCTTGTTCTATTAAACTCCAATCTCGCACAGGGAAACACCGACCCTGGTGAACAGTTGGGTGTAAAATATTGTCCTTTCTTAACCTGCAACCAGAAGGGGTGTCACGATGTCAAAATACTACAGCATTCGCACCAAGCTAATCGCTTTTATGCTCATTGCCACAACCATTCCGCTGCTGGCATCCATCAGCATGACGTTTATCCAGACCAAGACCGCCCTGCGCGAGCAGGCCGTCGCAGAGAACAAACGCCTGATTTTCCAGGCGTCCACCAATCTCAACAATTACGTGGATAACGTGGCAAGAGCTTCGCTTGCTGTGTACAACGATCCAAATTTTCTACGGAATCTGGCGAAAATCCCTGGCGACTATCGTGCAGTTGCCGAGGTATACACCACCTTGCAGACGATACGTTCTGCTGTGCCCGATGTATTCCAGCTGTATCTGCACTCCTTTGCTGCCAATCAATCGACATTAATTGCGAACCCTTTCCCGAAGCGGGAAGAGCGCAAACAGGCCTACTCTGACTCGCTTCATGGAAAATCGGACGCTAAAAGTCAGGATATCTGGGTCGAATCAGCGCATCTTAGTCATTCCTATGGCTTCAAGGCAGCGTCAGCGGATGATCCTCCAAGAACAGTGATTACCCTTCACCGTGTGATCAAGGATGTGCCATCAACAGAACGATTAGGTGTGCTCGCCATCGATTTGAACATGGATACCATTGCCGAAATCTGCAGCAGACTGTATGATCCGACAAAGGAACAGATCTATGTCATCGACAATCAAAACCAGATTATTTACGAGGGGAAGTCGGAAGTCAGCGGAACGGATGCATTACGGCAGGAAGCAGCGACTGAGCTGAATTCGGCACGTTCCAGCGCAGGGACAGCACAGACCGCTTCAGGTCATTTTGAACAGGATCATTCCATGTATGTGTACCAGCAGTTAGGAAGCCAATTTGCAGACTGGACCATTGTTAAACAGATTCCGAATGAAACACTTTACGCGAGTGCCACCACCTTAACGTGGAATAATGCCATGATCGCTATTGCCGCACTGTTATTGGTCATCGTGGCAACCCTGTTCATCTCGATCCGGATCACCGGACCGCTCAAGCAATTAATGCGTTATATGAACCAGATTCAGGCAGGACGCCTGCATGTGGATATCCGTTTAACGAGTCGGGACGAGATCGGTGTGCTGGCCCGTCATTTCCGGGATATGATGGATACGGTGAACAACTTGATTTTGCGGGAATATCGCCTTGAAATAGCGAATAAAACCAATCAGCTCAAAGCGCTGCAAGCCCAAATCCATCCCCATTTTCTGTATAATACGTTGCAATCTATCGGTACACTGGCGCTTCAACAGCAAGGACAACGGGTGTATGTGCTGCTCTCTTCCCTATCCAAAATGCTGCGCTACAGCATGCGTGACCAGACCCGGGTCACTTTGAACGAAGAAGCCGAGCATGCACGGCTCTATCTGGAACTGCAACAAGAGCGGTTCGCTGACCGCCTGGAAGTTGAACTGGATTTTGCCGAAGATACCCTGCGCGCCGAAATGCCGAGGATGACCTTGCAGCCTTTAATTGAAAATTACTTTAAGCATGGAGCAGATGTTCAGCCTGGCAAAGGCAGGATACGCATATCCAGTCAGCGAACGCCGGACGATTGGATTCAGATTAGGCTGGAAAATAACGGGCCATGCATTCCCGAAGAGAAGTTGTCCGAGATTCAGCGTTGGTTGCGTCCGGCATCCATATCTTCCGATTCCTCTCAGGAACCGGACGAGACTGAGTCGATTGGATTGCGTAACGTGATGCGCAGACTGCAACTGAACTCACCTCCGGGATACAATGCGACGCTTACGATTGGCAATATGGAACCGAATGGCGTAGAGATCACAGTCAAAATATACGCGGGAGAGTGAACAACATGAAAGCCTTGATTGTCGATGATGAAAAACACGTCCGCGATGCGATAAAGCTGCTTGGTCAATGGGAAGCCGCAGGAATTGATACCTTGTATGAAGCGGCAGATGGTCACGAAGCGGTCGCTGCCATCACGGCCCATCAACCGCAAATTGTACTCAGCGATATGCGAATGCCTGGCAAGGATGGTATGGCTCTGCTCGAATGGATATCTGTTCATGCCCCACACAGCAAGGTACTGGTCATCAGCGGATATGATGATTTTGAACTGGTCAGACATGCGATTCGATATGGGGGTACGGACTACCTGCTCAAACCAGTCGAAGCAGATGAACTGAATTCATCCTTATTTAGGGCAGTCGATGCCTGGAAAGAAGCCGATGCCGTTCGTGTGCAGTCCACAAGACAATCCATGGTGGTTAATCAGATGCGTCCGCATTATCATGACAGACTGCTCACAGAGCTTGTCGTGGGACGCGGAAGCAACAATACCCAATTCCAGCGGCTGCGGGATGAATTAAATCTGCCCAAGGATATCGACAGTTGCAGTGTGGCCGTCACCAGCCTTTCGCATCTCGATGCTCAATGCTTGGCAAAATATCGCAGCCAGCCTGACCTTCTTGTATTCTCCGTTCTGAATATCTGTGCGGAGATGTTATCCCCACCTGCCGAAGGTGTCGTGTTCCGCCAGCTTGATCAGCCGGATGAAGTCGTTCTCCTGTATTGGGGTCAGTGCTCGACACTTCAAACCATTCTCGAAAAAGTGAACGATGGTCTGGAGCAGATCATCCAACGCCGTCTCCATTTTGGTATCTCCAGCTGTGAGTTTTACCCTACTGGAACCTCGGGAGCCTATCAGGAAGCCAGTTTGCGGTTGTGGCGACGCAATGCCTTGCAAATGAAGCAGTGTATTCACGATGCATTGGAGCCCTCCAACGGAAACAAAGGGCTGCGGTTATCTACCTTTGAGGAGTCCTTACGTCTCGCGTCGATGAGCGGGCGCGCTTCCAGCGTGTCCAATGCCGTTTCAGAATGGATTGATCCCATCACCCGGCTCGATGTCATAACAGCGGAGCAGATACAGCAATGGGTGGATGAAATGGAATGGATGATTGGCCGTTGGCTCGACGATGCCGCCGGTGCCCCACCGAAGGAGGAAGATGGAGCGATAGAGGAACAATCCATTCCATTCGCCGAATTGCCTTTGGATCATGATGGGCTGTTATCACTGCCCCTGCTCCGCTCCCTGCTGGAACAGCGGTTGCTCGCAGCCGGAAAAGCCCTCACCGCACATCATCACGCCACACCGGACCCAATGAGTGAGATCGCTCGTTATATGGATGCTCATTATCAGGAAGACCTGTCTCTGCAGCAGATTGCTGCACGGTTCTACCTGAGTCGTGAATATATATCTCGCAAATTCAAACAGCAGTTCGGATTGAACTGGTCGGAGTATTTGGGCAAACTGCGAATCAATAACGCCAAGCTGCTGTTACAGAATCCTTCACTACGAATTGCAAAAATCTCGGAGATGGTCGGCTATCAGGACGAGAAGTATTTCAGTAAAGTGTTCAAAAAAATGGAGGGCATCACACCGGGGGAGTACCGCAAAACGTTATCTGACGGAAATGCTTAATTGAGACGCCGGATCTGTTGAAAATCTGTCTAATAGAACATGCTCGATTCGTTAAACGATAAAAGGGGCATCCCGTCATGTTCATGACTCTGGGAATAGCCCCTTTCCCTTTTACATATATGAATGCATATTGATGGATACACTCTGATCTTCTTTTCTAAGGGATCAGCGATCCCGCAGTATGACGGAAGGAACAATACGAACATAGATTAACTCTCCTGCCAGCTCGACGATCGTCTGGGTTACAATCACTGCGGCAGCAATTGTGGCCCACTCTTGCGGCAATGCAAGTGCCAATGGCAGAACAACAAGTGAATTCCGGGTCCCTGCACTGAAAATAACGGCCCTGCCTGCGCCTGTGTCCAATCGGAATAGAGCCACTACGATTCGTGAGATGAAGGGCATAACCATCAGAAAAATAATATAGATGGGCAGAACATCCACAATTACAGCAAAATCATCGTAGACCTTCCCGATTTGCGACGCGACAACCACTATCAATGCCAAAGCCATCAGGGGTACAGGCAACCAGGCGGTTGCGTTCATCACCCGTTCTCCTCCGGCCTTGCCTTTGGTCACAAATTGCGTAAGAATAGCCAACAGCAACGGAATAACGATCAGGAACAGAAAAGCCTCCACGAAAGGCCCCACTTGCATGACCTGTGCCGCTTCCTTCCCGATGAACAGCCACAAATATACCGGTAATAAAAC
Source organism: Paenibacillus sp. FSL W7-1088 (assembly GCF_037969855.1). Taxonomy (NCBI): domain Bacteria; kingdom Bacillati; phylum Bacillota; class Bacilli; order Caryophanales; family Paenibacillaceae; genus Paenibacillus; species Paenibacillus sp. FSL W7-1088. The sequence goes on along the minus strand of NZ_CP150216.1, from coordinate 610,818 downwards.
CATCTGTATAACAAACAGGATTGGCGTTGCAGCCAGCATCAGTCTCTCATTGCCCCGACCCAACTGTGTAAAAACAATGACGTAATCAATGCAAGGGGTTAGTAGTACCAGATAAACGCCGATGAGCACGGCCGGAGGCTGTGGAAACGCCAGGGTTAACAATGACACAACCACAGGTACAACGATAAAATTAGCGACCAGCAAAGCACCAATAAATCGCAGGTTAGACAAGGATTCTTTGAGCTGTAAAAAAGGAATCTGTGCAAACATGCTATATAACAAAATGGCAAGCACAGGTGAAACCGTATAATGCATCGCTGCCCCCCATTCAGGGGTGCCCAGCCCAATCGCTGCTCCCACGAATAGGGCCACGACATAAAACCACGTTTGTTGCTTCTCCATCGTTTCTCTCGTAAACAACCTTCTTCCTCTCCCTCTGAGAATTAGCATTTTATCACAATATCAAAATGATAATTGTACGTTTGTAGTGAGTTGTAGTATATGTTATTGTCATATTAGAAAGCAGTTCTGGGTAATATGAAAATATCCGCAATGCGCTAACATTGCGGATATCCAGACAAAAGACCGATGGGTGACCACGGCGCGAACTTCAAATGCATGAAAAACCACCGAATTAAGGGGCCAACCTATCGTCGGTGGTTTTTCTTGTTTTTACGTGTCTTCTTTACGCCAAATAAAGTTATCAGGCCAGTACAAATACTGACGATCTTTAATAAAGCGTCCAGAATCTTCACGATCAAATCAAGGGACACGGCTCCACCTCCTTTCGGAGCAGCTTCGCCGTGTCTTCCCACCGATTACATTTCTCCTAAATTTGAGTATAGCAGAACGTTATGAACAAAATATAGATAAACTTACCAGCCAAATTAATAAGATAGAATTTCATGGATTAACATAACTCTGCTTCAACCAGCGTACATTGAGACGTAGCACAACGAATAAGAGAGCGGCAAACCGCAGGACAGTCAGACAATGATCCTGTGAATTTTTTGCGGCTTCTTATTAGAATGCGAAAGAACTGGGTATATTCATTATAGACTGACCCGTGGTTCATTCATTTTTGTTAAACCAAGGAGGAAACACAATGTCACGTAACAATCCGTACAAGTGGTTAAACGCGATTGGGTTTATCGCTGTTATCGTAGTAAACTACCTTTCCAACGCGCTGCCGATCGGAGGCAGGACCAACAAGGAAGTATCGGATATGTACCCTGTATTGCTCACCCCTTCGGGCTATGCTTTCTCCATATGGGGACTGATCTATCTGCTGCTCGCTGGCTTTGTCATCTATCAATTCGTTCCCTCTTCGTGGAAAAGGGACTCCATTACCCGCCTCGGTTACTGGTTTCTGGCAAGTTGTGCCTTTAATGTAGCGTGGATCTTTGCTTTTCAAAATCTCAAAATCGGTCTCGCCTTAGTCGTCATCGTCCTGCTTCTGCTCACCCTTATCATGTTGTATGTAAAAACGCGTGCAATCACCCTTCCTACAACTGCCGAAATCTGGCTTGTGAAGCTGCCGTTCAGCATATATCTTGGATGGGTTAGCGTGGCAACCATTATCAATGCGGCTGTATTATTATATAAAATTGGCTGGGATGGCTTTGGACTCAGTGAAACTACCTGGACCATCATCATGTTAATTGTAGGCCTGGTGCTGGCTGTACTGGTGAGCTTTCCTTACCGGGATAGTGTATACCCACTTGTCTTTACATGGGCATACATTGCCATCGCACTCAAACAAAAAGACGTCACCTCCGTGTATTATACGGCAATTATCATTGCGATCGTACTGGCCATTTATGCGGTATGGCTGTTCTTCGCCCGTAATCAGGATCGGGATTAATCCGGATCTGTTCATTTAAATTCAAAAAGCCGATTTCGGTCATATGACCCGAAATCGGCTTTTTATGTATCTTTCTTACTTGGCGGATATCAGTTTCCCCTATTTGAGGGCAATGACTTCAATTTCCACAAGTGCATCCTTCGGCAGACGAGCAACTTCAACTGCGCTGCGTGCCGGATAAGGCTGTTCGAAGAACGTGCTGTACACTTCGTTTACCGGAACAAAATCATTCATATCTTTCAGGAAAACCGTCGTTTTCACAACTTTGTCCATACTCGTGCCTGCTGCTTCAAGGATGGCCTTCACATTGCTCAGGGACAAACGAGTCTGCTCCTGTACATCGGCTCCAAATTCCCCTGTTTGCGGGTTGAGGCCAAGCTGACCGGATGTATAGATGAAATCGCCTGCTTCAACAGCCTGACTGTATGGACCAATAGCGCCTGGCGCCTGATCGGTAGAGATTGGTTTTTTCATGGACGAGTTCTCCTTCATGTTCGCTGTCCTGCCGCCGCAAGGAGACAAGCCTCGAACTCATTTTTGAAGCTTATTATAACATGATCCCGCCCAGGCAAGAAACGTCTATCCTTAGCTCTCATTCCGATATGGGCAAACCATGAATATCTCAGGACTCATCCAGTCCAAGCACATGAATAACATCATTGGAATAGACGTGGTTTCCATTGGTTTGAACAAGTGCAATGTTTATCATGGCCCGAGCTATGGTTGCAGCTTGGATTGCCCGGTATTTATCCACTCTGCCTTTCATCCAGCGATCCAGAAACGTCATGGCATGAGCTGCCAACTGCTCACCCAACCGTTTTTCTTTGCGATCTCCGAGGATTAACGACGGACGGAATATATGCAGTGAACGTAAACCGATAGCCGATAACGCGTCTTCCATCTCTCCCTTGGTCCGACTATAAAATACCCGTGACCCGGCATCGGCTCCCATGGAAGAAATGACAAGCATCTGGGATACACCTTGCTCCTTGGCAAGTTTGGCAGCTCTAACGGGGTAGTGAAAATCCACTTGCCGGAAGTTTTCCTGACTTCCGGCTTTTTTAATCGTTGTACCCAAGCAACAATATAAGTCATCAACATCGCGAAACAGATCTTTTTGCTCCTCAAGCTGTTCCCAATCCACGATGTGCTGCTCCAGCTTTGGATGCTCCAATTCAAGCCGGCGTCTGACCAATACACGAATCCGGCCATAAGCCGGATTCTGAAGCAAGCTGCGTACCAATAGTCCACCCACAAGCCCAGTGGCTCCAATCACAAGAGCTTGCCGTTCGTGATTCTCCAAGTACATCCCTCCACATCTCTCTATTTCAGAAGCACACGACGTCCAAGCGTAAACGTAAGAACCAGCATCGCTGCACCAACACCCACTTGGAATCCATAGGCGGAAACCCAATTCATCGCATCTGGCCAGGTTTCCATTCTCTCATATAACCAGCCACCAATCAGTGGTCCAAGAAACGAGGTCACTCCGGTCAGTGCCGAATACACAGCGACAAACATAGGTCTTTCGCTTTTCGGTGTATCCCCGATTGTGAAGTTAAAGGCAAGCTGGTTGAATCCACCCACACCAATACCGAGAAAAATATGGGATAAAAAAAGCGCTATCAAAACAGGCATAAACGACATCAATCCCCATGACAGACAGGAGAAGGCGATGATCGGTAATGTCCAAAATAATAAGGTTTTGTTGCTGAATCTCGCGTTCAGATTGCCCCAGATATAGAATCCGGCCATCATGACGAGCGTCTGCACTACAGTAATGATGGATACCGTCTGATAATTAATGTTAAGCAGGTCAAGCATTACATAGGAAAATAGTGGAACGATCAACGTCTGGATCAGTAACCAGGCCGCGAGGAACAGTGCAGCCTTCAGAAAGGAAGGATCCTGAAACGGCTTTTTGAACATCCCCCAAAAAACCTTTTCAGTTGAACGTTCAAACGGTACATCCGGATAAAAGAAATAAATAACCGTATTGGCTATGGCGCAGATCCACACAGGAATGAACAGGATTAAGAAGCCAGTCTCTCCGGGGAAACGATCCAGAACGATGCCTCCCGCAAATAAGCATGCGCTTCCAAGTGCGTTCAGAATCGTGTTTCGGATTCCGAAATAACGCCCTCTCACCTTGGCAGGAACAATATCTCCAATCAACGAGGTCCAGATCATCCCGCCAATCGTATTGGCTATGAATGCAACCGTATACACACCAATATAAATGCCTACCCACCACTCCTTGGGAAACAGGAACGGAATGAGTCCCGTCGAACTCCACAGGATGCGATGCACCCCCACAAACAATATAAGCATGCGTTTGCGGCTGCGAATGCGCTGCATCCAGTAAGCCGCTCCAATCTGGGCGATATTGACAAACGTTGTAATAGCGAGCACAAAGCCAATATGTCTTGACCCGGCCCCAAGGTACAGCAGAAATCCGGTTAAAAATGGGCCTCCCAGCAACGTCTGCAAAATAATTGCCGGTACACCCTCCCATGTTGCAATGGATAAATTCGTGCGTTGTGTCGAACCCTTGCGCCGTGGCTTGCCTACAAACGGAGGAGGGTTAACGTTGACCGTCTTCTGTATGGGGATACACTCCTTAGACCGGGTTTCATGTGCCGGTCGATGCTAGTTGTCACCCCAAATTCTACTCACAGCGTGAAGGTTGTCAACTCATTTTTTCACGGTTCAACGGAAGGTAGAGATAGAAGGTACTACCCTTGCCTTCAGCGCTTTCAAGTTCGATCGATCCGTCCAGTAATCTCGCCAGATCCCTACTAATGGACAGGCCAAGTCCTGTACCCCCAAATTTCCGGGTGATGGACCCGTCAGCCTGTTGAAATGCTTCAAAAATGGACTGATGTTTATCTTTGGCAATGCCAATTCCTGTATCTTGCACCGAAAAAACAATCCATTGACTCAGAATGCCTGACTTCTTGATTTGCTTGGTGCTCACGGTCAGTGTGACCTTCCCCTTAACCGTAAACTTGATGGCATTGGACATGAGATTACGTAATATCTGCTGGACTCGCTGGGGATCAGACCAGAGGGTCTCTGGCAATCCTGGCTTTTTGACCAATTGCAGCTCTACTCCCTTTTTCTCAGCAACCAGCTGAAAGTGAGTCATGGCATCTTCCGTGAGTTGTGCAATACTGATATCCTCCAAGACAATATCCAGTCTGCCCGCCTCCACTTTGGACAGATCGAGAATGTCATTGATTAACGTTAGCAGCTCCTGACCCGAATGTTCAATCATTGTGGCAAAACGTACGACATCTTCCTGCTCCATCGTATCACCGTTCTCGCTGATCATCTGGGCAAAGTTAATAACACTGTTCAGCGGTGTTCGCAGTTCATGCGACATATTCGCCAGAAACTCCGATTTGTACTGGGAAGCAATACTCAGCTGCTTGGCGCGGTCTTCCAGCACAATCTGGGCTTTCTGCAACTCTTCTTTTTGGACAGACAACAAACGATTGGTGCTCTGGATGAGCAAAATCCGATTCTGTTCGTTCTGGAAATCTCGTAAAATAAAAGCAAAAATAAGACTAAGTAAAATGCCAACAGGAAGGGTATACGGCATAATATGAGAGAAAAAATATGTAGCCGGGATAACGCCGACGATAGCAATGTTCACACTATTGACCACATTTACAATCAATATGACGATGATACCTTTAACAATTAGCCTGTAGTCACTGCGTCTCATCCATATATTTAACCCTGCACACAGCACACCCAAGATTGACATGTTGATCAGTGCAGCCACCGTAGCATCATTGATACCGAAAGTTAAACGGGTCAGTCCAATCCCAACACCAACAATAATAACGCTATAGGGTTGTCTGTACGTCAAAACGGCAACAATTAAAGGAACAAAGCGAAGATCGAAAACCACTTCATCATTAAGCTGAAATCCAAATACCGTGCTGATCCAGCCTGCAAAAATAAGCACAAACAACGAACTGATCTGTTTTACTCGTGATGAAGCTCGTATTACGATGTATTTATAGAACACACTAGCAAGGTAAGCAATGGTAATGAGCATCCCCATATTTAATACGAACATTTTTGAAAATTGCATTCACTCACTCCTGTTGTCGTGTATTCATTGACATAAAACCTATAGTTCGTATGCATCTCTATCATATCATGCCCATTCAACCTTCGACATTGCTTCGTCGTCAAAAAAATGCACAAAAATACACAAATCAGGATTCAATTTGTGCGCCGAAAGTAGTAGAATATATTGTTGTTCGATTTTATTTGCTGTGATCCAGTTCCTTGCGGACCTGGATGAAAGGAGAAACGGTGTTGTGCACGTGTTAAAAAGCAAATCCTACTGGCTGTCGTTAAGCTTGATGCTTTCCTTGGCTGTCATGGGGATGTTCTATGATATTCTGAATAGTCCGGAACGTGGTTTCTATGTGCTGAATTCCCCGTTGGACCGGATCATCCCTTATGTACCATCTATGTCCATACCCTATCTGGGTTGGTATCCGTTTGTCTTCGGTGTGCTGGCTTATTTATGCGCCAAGGATCGGCTCACTTATTATCGCGTCCTGTTATCCATGAACATCTGTGTCTGGATCTGCTACCTGATCTACTTTAATTTTCAGACCATGGTGCCGCGTCCCGAGTTAACAGGTACAGGTCTCGGTGCATCTCTTCTTGGGTGGCTCTACAGCCAGGACCGTCCATATAATTGTTTTCCAAGTATTCATGCTCTTCATTCTTATCTGGTGATGCGTGCTGTTCTCTCCGTTCAGAGCATTCGCAAACAGGTTAAGGTGTTGGTTGCTGCCGGGGCAGCACTGATTATATTATCCACCTTGATGATTAAACAACATGTCATCTATGACGCCCTTGGTGCGGTCGTACTGGGTGAATGCATTTTCACAATTATCACCGGGCTCTCGCTGCACCGTCGTCGCAGAAAAGAATCGAAGTGGACAGAGGGGATCAGCTGACCCCTCGCTCCGACGATTTCTGGAGATGCTGTTGTCGTCTCCATTCATCAATAAACAAGCTTGCAAAATAGGGATCCCACTGGGTCCCTTTTCCTTGTTCCAAAATAGATAGCGCTTTCTCATGACTCATCCCATTCCGGTACGGACGATCAGACGTCATGGCATCAAAAGCATCAGCCACGGCAATGATACGGCCAAATAGCGGAATCTCTTCGCCTGCTATGCCATCCGGATACCCTTTGCCATCATATCTTTCGTGATGAGACCTTACACCCGGCAGAAAATCTGCCATCGCATCGATCGGTTCAATCTGTAACAAAATACTCTCTCCAAGAACGGGATGTGTGCGAATGATGGCAAATTCCTCATCGGTGAGTTTTCCATCTTTCAATAACACTTCGTCGGGTATGCCGATCTTCCCGATATCATGCAGCAGTGCTGATTTGTATAACAAATCTGCTTGCTCTTCGTTCATGCCGCTCAGCTTGCCAATCATAAGGGAATACTCTGCCACCCGCATGGAATGACCGGCCGTATATTTATCCCTTGCGTCCAATGCAGCCGCCAAGGTGGAAAAATAACTTTGCAGCAACTGTCGATTGCGCTCCTGTCTCATCTCAAGCCGATTAATCATCATATTGAATCCGGAGATGAGTGCAGAAAATTCATCCGCGTAGAGATCAGGCGTTCTTCTGCCGAGGTCTCCCTCTTGAATTCGGTTCATCTCCTCCGTCAGCTCCGCAACTGGACCGCGAACATCCCGAATCAGCAGCCAGCTTCCCACAAGGGCGAAGCCCCCGCCCAGCACAACGATAAGAATGGCCCACAGAGTATACTCTTTCGCAAACTCGCTATCCATATATTGAAGACGGATCGATGTAGCCAAGAAGAACAGAAATAATGGAAATAAACCGATCAGCGCCGTACTCAGCTGAAATTTACGCTGAATGGACACCAGAACACGTCCTCCGAGAGAGGGCTCCATACCATGCTGTTCTTTACCTCTGCGGCGAACTTCCAGCAGCAGCGGTCTCACGGTTCGAACCGTCAGAAAATATTCAATCAGGGCATGCATCACGGCAATCAATAAGGCACACGCAGCTGCAACGGCTACGTAGCCATAAGGAAACTCCAGCCATCCCGTGGAGATCATCCATAATGTCAATCCGGCAGCAGGCAGGGAAAAACCAAGCATATGCGGACCCAAAATACGATAAATCGTTTGTCCCGGAAACCGGTGAATCCTTTCATACATCTTCGTCAGTTCGGACTCTTCATGATGTTCGGCGGCAAAGAATTGCCGAATGGGGCCAAGTTGTGCCCAGAGCGTAATCAGTTCAGCAACAAGCATGAACAATAGTGAAATCAACACAATGAAAATGAGGCGTACAAATTGAATATTCGGTATTTGTAAGGTAGACACCATAACCACTGTACCTACCACAAAAACAGCCGCCATCGAACCGATAAGATAATTTCGTATCAGACGAAAGATAAATGAACGGTATACTTCCACCCCAACCCCTCACTCTCTAGGTGTAAACCAGTTCTCCCCATTGATGCCACAGAGGGAGATCAAGGGTACAGCCTCCTATTTGTTATCGGTCATTCGGACTTAAAAAATTAATTCATTTCACGGACGGGAAACCCCCATACTGGAATTAACTATGAATCGCTCATCTGCTTATATGTACGCGTACAACCATACAAAAAAGACTGCCTCCCGTAGGAAACAGCCTGATATGGCAAAACATTTCTTATCCTTTAATCTTGGCAGCCAGAATCATTGTACCACGCGGCTCATCACCCATCGCATCCGGTTCAAGTGTAATCGCGACCGTGTCGTAGTCGTTGGCAGAGTCTAACGTATAATATACCGCTCCCGTTCCATTATGGCTCAGGAAGGTCCCCGCATTCTGAGGTGTATCACCCTTGATCAGCCACACCTGGAACGCCTCTTTGCCTTCAAGCGTAGGCAGGTTCTCCGCCTGTACGACCAGGTGAGTGCCTTTGCTGTCAATAACGATAGTAGCCAGTCCTTGGGCCACAATGTCCTGTGTCGCAGGACTAAGCTTGACGGCTTCGCCTGTCTGCATTCCCTGTGCAGGCTGCAGGGATGAAGCAAGCTGCTCTTGCAGCTGCGCATTCTGCGCCTGCGCCTGAGCAAGCTGCTCTTCCACTGTTGATGAGCCCGCAGCTTGCTGCTTCAGCGAATCGACCTGGCCTTGCAGCTGCCCGGCGTAGATGCCGAGCACAAGCGCCGCTGCCGCGAGGGCTGCGCTCGCTATGCGCCAGGCGCGGCTGCTGCGCGCACGCGCGCGCCCTTGAGGCTGCCACGGCTGTGCCTGTGCAGCCTCTTCTGCCCGAGCTGCAGGCACCGCCGTCTCCGGCGGCAAGCCTTGCCCGGGCTGCGCCGCTTCATGCTGCGGCGCAAGATCCTCCTGAAGCACCGCGGGTGCTTCAGGCTGCGCAGGAGCAGCCGCCGGCTTCGCTTCGGCGCTCTCCTGCGCGTGTCCGAGCACGTTGCCCAGCACACGTGCTCGCATGCCAGGCGGCGGTGCAACAGGTTCCGCCGCGAGTGGCAGGAAGCCTGTTACTTCCTGCAATTCCCTCACCTCCTGGCGACAAGACTCACAATGGGCCAAATGCGCTTCAAATGCTGCCACTTCCTCCGCTTCGAGTCCTCCCAGCACATACACCGGTGCCAGATCAGACCATTCCTCATGTCGTTCTATCATGGATGTATGCCCTCCCTTCCCGCGTCCGGATGCATTTCAGCATCGGCGAGCAGCTTCTGAAGCTGCCGCATCGCAAGCCTGACACGGCTCTTTACTGTACCCAGCGGAATCCCGAATCTGCTGGATACCTCTTGTTGGGTTAAACCTGCATAATAGATCGATTCAATGACCTGTTGCTGGTCACCATTCAACTGGGACAGGGCTTCCTTGATTCGGACACCTTCCCACTTGCGCTCTATTTCTTCTTCTGTATTTGTATGTTCATCGGCATAGGCCGCCAGTGTTTCGTTCTCCACTGAGGTTGTAGCTGCGCTTTTGGATTTTCGCCTCAGCATGTCCACTGCAATGTTGCGCGTTATGGCGAACATCCACGTGGTCAGCTTCCCCTGTGAGGCCTCATATCGTTCAGCATTGTTCCAAACCCGCAGGAATAATTCCTGGACAGTCTCTTCTGCTGTCATTGGATCACCAACGATCCGATAAGCAAAAGAATACACCGCCCGCTCGTAGCGGTCATATAAAAGCTCCAGTGCAAAAGCATCTCGCTCTGCAATCTGCCGCATCAACCTGCTGTCCTCTATTGATTCAGTCATGCGAGGGCCCCTTTCCGTGTCATCCCTCTTATTATAACCTACGCAGAATCATTTGAAGAGGATTACCTTATTGAAGAAAAACCTGAAGTGTTTTCGCAATTGTTTTCAAAAAAAAGCTTCTACCTTCCTTTTTATTGCAAAAAATTACAGCCTGTGGTATACTATAAGAGTTGGTAATTAAACAACCTCATATGATTTTCTGTCTTCTTTAAACCCCGGAATATTTTCTTCATGCTGCGACCGCAGCGAATATGCACATTAACCTATGAAGATTGAAGAACCTGAATCACAATAACCCGGTAGTACAGAGTTTCACAAGATGTTCCCATTCACACTGGCGCGGTCATCGGAGCCGCAAGGACAAAAGAGAGGTAGGGCTTTTGTTGTTTTGGATGTCACTTATTCTTGAGAAGATTGAAAACATACACAAAGCACCCGGAATTGGGTTCCGGGTGTTTTTCCATGTCCATTTTTAATAAATAGTGTCCAAACAGCCAAAAGGCACCGATACAATCTCGGTGCCTTTCAACGGAGTTGTATGGATCAACTCCCTAATACAGTTGCTGTTGCACAATTTAGATAAACATTGTTTTGGAGATAATAACCAACAGGATGAACAGTACGAGAATCGTACCCATCGATCCCCAGCTTCCCCCGCTGTGTCCATAGGAAGTTCCACAACCTTGGTGGTAACCGTGCAGCATTGGCGCATGATTGGGATGATGAGCGTATCCGTAGCCATAGCCCGCTGGCATTGTTCCACAACCATACCCGTACCCATGCATTTCATGACCTGTGTATCCATGCATGTGCTCATACCCTCCCACGTATCCGTATACGTGTCCCTGTCCGTTCGGTGAATTCGGTTTTACTTCGCTCATTGTTCATTCCTCCTTAACATTTGCCTACACCCCTAAGCTATGTATTATGCCTACCTCTGGACCGGGCTATGGCCCTACTTTGACAAAATAGGCGTTTTCACTATGGATATAGGCTTGTCCTTAAACCAAAAAAAACCCCACCGGTTAAGGCGGAGTTCAACACATTATACCCAGAAAGATTTAGTGATAATGACAAGGAGAATGAACAGAACCAAGATTGCACCAGTCGATGTCCAGCCGCCGTATCCTACGCCTCCAACTTCGCTCATGGGGAACCCTCCTTTACTAAAGTATTAGGGTCCAGATACTCTTATTAGATCAGGAATGCTTTAGAGATGATGACCAACAGGATGAAGAGTACCAAAATGGCGCCAGTCGATGTCCATGCTCCGCCAACACCGTAACCTACTCCTCCAACTACTCCACTCATTGAAAACCCTCCTTTGATTTGAGGTACAGTTCACTATATGCAAAAACCACACGCTAGATCGGGCTCTGGTTAAATTTGGGCAGATCACTATGAAGGAAAGCAAAATGCCTTTTCCGCTGTTCCCATTGAATGCAAAAAACTGCAAGCCTCAGACAGAGACTTGCAGTACATTGTATAAGGCCATTTTCCGTACGCTGCTGACTTCCGTTAGTTCGGCCGTGCCTGACGGGCTGCCAGTTTCTCCTGAACCGATTGCAGCTTCTGCACACTGGAGGCATCCGGTTTGTCACGACGATCGTCAATCTTGACGGAGGTGGAGACACGCTGAGCTCCCGATAGAAACGGAGCTTCATGCAGAGCCGCAATGGCTGTAAATACTTCATTGAGCGGGCCTTCGATAATGGTACTCATGGAGGTCAACTGATATGTAATGCCCCGCTGGTTTTCCAATACTTTCTGCATGTCTGCCACATAACTGCTCAAGCTGGTTGTCCCGGTGCCAATTGGAATTACGGTCACTTCTGCTATTGCCATTTCGCTCCGCCTCCCTTGGGCCCCGCAAGTTACCGGTGCCGCTCATTTTTAGTCGATTTTTGCCTGTTTTTATTCTACCAGTTGAGTGAGGCATAATTCAAACTGACGTGATAACGTCATCTGATTTGACCAAAAATTTTTTTTGATAAATCTTCAAATCTTCCAGTCCTTTTCCTTTGCGGAATCCCAGCTTAAATGGTATACTCGGAATTACGTTTCACTGTGTTGACCCTGTTTACAAACACTATATGTTGGGTTACAGTTAGAGAACAGCAACAAAATGTAGTAAAATTGAATTACCCCACTTCTATTAGTCATCTTCTGAAATCTCGCGAAAAACAGGATGAAATCACCTCCAAAGGCACGTCCCTGTAGGTGTAAATCGTTTTCTCGAAACAGACTTGACTCGGAGGTCAACGGGGCTATTTGGACTGCACCGGTATCCTCTATTTACAGGCGTGTCTGCTTATAGACAAAAGATTACATAAGCACCCTTTTCTGTCTCTTTATGAACCTTTAAAGACAGCAAGGAACTCAGAACATCCATGGGCATTTTCAGCCAATAGGCAGAGAGAATGCTTTTTATGTGAACATGTTCTGCGTGCTGCTCCTATGTGCAAGATAAGGCAAGACTCGCGATCACCGCCGTTCAGTCCGCAATATGCAGCTATTTTCTTTATCTCACCGTAAGAAGACACTCAATTCTTTATATAAAGAATTTCTCCAATTTATCTCTTAAACATGCGAAAGCGAGGAATATTCATGCCACAAGTTGTGACCAAGCCGAACAACCGCCAGCTTGCCTTTGATGATATGCGCATCTCGGTATATGCAGATCGTATTCTGGAAGGACTGGACATGCTCGACAAGGAACGTCTGGTACGCGGGGTAAACAGCAAGCTCCGTCGTGACGAAGTGACCGGAGACGAGATCAGCAACGCTTTTATGATGAGCGCGCTGGAACTGGTAACGAAGGAAGAGCCTAACTGGAAATTTGCAGCGGCACGCTCCCTGCTTACTTCCCTTTACAAGAAAGCGGCAACCAACCGCAGATACAAATCTTACCCAGAAGAGCCTTACGGTGCTTTCCACCCGCTTCTAGTGGATCTTGTAAAGAAAGGCATCTACCGCGAAGAACTGCTGGAATGTTACACCAAAGAGCAAATCGACGAACTTGCTGAATGCATCGACTACCGAAACGATCTGTTGTTCGACTACATCGGCTTGCTCACACTGGCAGAACGTTACCTGGCTCATGATTTTGACGGAAAAGTCATGGAGCTGCCTCAAGAGCGTTACATGGTTATCGCGATGTACCTGATGCATCAGGAGCCTGCTGAGAGACGTATGGATCTCGTTAAAGAAGCTTACTGGGCAATGAGCAACATGTACATGACGGCAGCTACACCTACAATGTCCAATGCGGGCAAAAAGGTGGCTGGACAACTCTCCAGCTGTTTCATTGATACCGTGGATGATTCCCTTGAGGGCATCTTCGATTCCAACACAGATGTAGCACGTCTCAGCAAAATGGGCGGCGGCATCGGCGTTTACCTCGGTAAAGTCAGAGCTCGCGGTTCGGACATCCGTGGTCACAAAAACACAAGTTCTGGCGTAATCCCTTGGATTCGTCAACTGAATAATACTGCGGTCAGCGTAGACCAGCTCGGAACACGTAAAGGTGCGATCGCCGTTTATCTGGACGTTTTCCACAAAGACATTCTGGCCTTCCTTGATCTGAAGCTGAACAATGGTGACGAGCGGATGCGTGCGCATGACGTATTCCACGGCATCTGCCTGCCTGACCTGTTCATGGAGCGAGTAGCGAGCCGCGGCGAATGGAGTCTGTTCTGCCCGCATGAAACGAAAAAAGTGATGGGCTGGAAAGACGAGAACGGTCGTCCACTCGGACTGGAAGATTTCTATGATGAGTCCGTAGGCGAAGGCGCGTTCCGTGAGAAATATGAAGAAGCGGTCAACCACCCGCTGTTGTCCCGGATCACGGTTCAGGCGATTGACATCATGAAACGTGTCATGAAATCCCAACTGGAAACCGGTACGCCTTACATGTTCTACCGGGATACGGTTAACCGTGCGAACCCGAACAGTGCACACGGCATGGTGTACTCTTCCAACCTTTGTACGGAAATCATGCAGAACCAATCTGCAACTGTCGTTGAAAAGGAAGAGCTCGTAACCAAAGATGGACAAACCCGCATCGTGATTTCCAAAGTGCCGGGCGACTTCGTAGTCTGCAACCTGAACTCCATTCACTTGGCACGTGCTGTACCTCATGATGTATTGGAGCGTCTGATACCGATTCAGGTTCGTATGCTGGACAACGTAATCGACATTAACAACATTGAAGTACTGCAAGCCCAATACACCAACAGTCAATACCGTGCGGTTGGTCTGGGAACATTCGGACTCCATCACCTACTTGCTCTTGAAGGCATTCGTTGGGAATCGGAAGAAGCAGTCACTTATAACGATAACTTGTATGAAAAAATTAACTATTTGCTCGTAAAAGCCAGCATGGAGCTGTCCAAGGAAAAAGGACATTATCCGAAATTCCAAGGTTCCGATTGGCAAACGGGTAAATACTTCGACCAACGGGATTACACGACTGGTGAACGCGTAGGTCAATTCGTTACAACTGAACAATGGAAAGAACTGCAAGCACAAGTACAGCAAAACGGTGTACGTAACGCCTGGTTGTTCGCCATTGCACCAAATGGTTCAACATCCATCATTGCCGGTTCAACAGCCAGCATTGATCCGCTTTACGAACTGTTGTCTTATGAAGAGAAAACGACATATAAGATTGCCAACCCGGCACCTGACCTGTCCGAAAAAACGATCTGGTACTACAAAACAGCGTTCATGGTGGATCAACATGCTTCCATCAATATGGCTGCCGCCCGTCAGCGTCACGTCGATCAGGGACAAAGTTTCAACTTGTATGTTCGTCCAGATATCAAAGCAACGGAATTCCTGGAACTGCATCTGCACGCCTGGAGAGCCGGCATTAAATCAACTTATTATGTCCGCAGTCGGGCATTGACTATTGAAGAATGCGATTCTTGCGCAAGCTAATGTTTATCGTGATGCTGAAAGCTCACTAGATCTACGATGACCACCAGGGCATCCTGTTTTGATTGCAAAATGGCGTTGCCCTGGTACTTTTTTGCCCAAAACACGATCACAACATCACGAGATGTTGATATAGATGCCACAACACAGCCCCTAATATATAAGTTGAAATAATATTACAGTGTAAATTCATTCAAGGAGTGAACGGATTATGCAATTGCAGAAAATTTTCAATACCGAAGCGCCTAACCAGTCTACCCGTATCATTGAAGGGGAATGCTCAGGCATTCTGAACTGGAACGATATTCGTATGCCTCATATGTACAAACTATATAAAGTACTGCTGCTCAACCACTGGATCGCGGATGAAATTCCAATGTCCAAGGATGCTTCCCAATTTGCCCAATTGGACCCGGAAGAACAGCGTACATTCAAAGTCAATATCTCCCTGCTCGCTGTATTGGACTCCATGCAAACAATGTTTGTAGGTGACGTGAAACGTTATTTCACGGATTCCTCACTGGAAGCGATCTCGGCAATCATCGGACAACAGGAAGTTGTACACAACCAATCGTACTCTTACGTTCTGTCCTCCATCGTATCCGATCGGGAGCAAAAGGAAATTTTTGAATACTGGAAACATGATCCGGTGCTGCTTGACCGTAACCGGTTCATCGCCGACATCTACCAAACCTTCCGGGATAACCCGTCTCCACAGACGTTCTTCCAGGCTATGGTAGCCGATCTGGTACTTGAAGGTATTTTCTTCTATAGTACATTTGCCTTCTTCTACAACCTGGCCCGTGACCAGAAGATGATGGCAACCAGCCAAATGATCTCTTATATTCAGCGTGACGAGAACCAACACTGCTACTTCTTCGCTGAAGTGTACAAACAGCTGTTGGTAGACTTCCCTGAACTGAACACACCAGAGAACATGGACTATGTGTACAAAACGATTAACCGTGCCGTTGAACTCGAAACCAACTGGGCGCACTACACACTCAGCAATGTACGCGGAATTGACCTGAATGAGTTGGAAGACTACATCAAGTACATCGCTAACAAACGTCTGCGTCTGATGGGTATGGAAAAAGCTTATGAAGGCGTGGATGTGAACTGCATGCCTTGGATCAAACCATTCTCCGACGAAGCGCTGAATGCGACGAAAACAGACTTCTTCGAAGCCAAATCCCGTAACTACGGCAAAGTCGGCGACGATAACGGATTTGACGATCTGTAAACCCAGCTAATTGCATTCTTCAATCATTCATAATTATTACATTAAAGCACTCCTTGTTAGTAGAAAGCCATCGTGGTTGTCTACAAGCAGGAGTGTTTTTTTATCTCTGAACCTTGTAAAATAGTTGGAAGAGATTCTCATCCCCTACTGAAATGAGGCCTACGTAATGCAAAGTGAACTGTTGGAACAACTCCAATCGTGGCATGAGCAGGATGAATTTGGACGTATCATTGAACGTATTGAAGCTATACCGGAAACGGAACGAGACTATAATCTCATCGGCCAGCTCGCCAGAGCTTATAATAATACAGGGCGTTATCGCGAAGCTGTCGAGCAATTGCTTTCTGTTCATCAACAAGGGGCATCTGACCCGCTCTGGCAATATCGCTTGGGTTACGCGTACTGTTATATCGCCAACTATGAACAAGCACTTTTGGCTTTTGAGAGAGCGGACGAACTCATGCCACACGATGAATCTACCTTGGAATTCCTTCGTCAGATTCGTCCCGAAGCGGACAAGATGCGTCGAGATCGCCAGCGTCATGAAGAGGAGCTTGCCGCATTCAAGCAGAGCGGTATACAGAACCAGCTAAGAGCCGCTTCAGGGACTTATGATCCTGCAACGTTCTGGGTACAGAGCGATTATGCGCAGGACAATCATGTATCAGACCCATTTGACGAAGAAGAAATTGTGTCTATTGAGCAAGAACTAGGTTACAAGCTGCCCGCATCCTATATTCAACTGATGAATACGCAGAACGGCGGTATACCTGCGCTCACTGTATTTCCCACCAAAGAAGCAACTTCATGGGCTGAGGATCACATCGCCATTTCAAGCCTTATGGGAATCGGACACGATAAAATATACGCACTCGCTGGTGAGCTGGGAAGTCGGTTCATGATCGAAGATTGGGGATACCCCGATCTGGGGATTGTGATCTGTGATTGTCCATCCGCTGGTCATGATGTTGTTATGCTGGATTATCGCTTCTGTGGTCCTGAAGGTGAACCCTGTGTAGTTCATGTGGATCAGGAAAATGATTATGAGATTACATATCTTGCGCCGAATTTTGAAGCTTTCATCCGTGGATTGGTCGATGAGGAAACGTATGAGCTGTCTGACGAAGAGAATGAGGACTAAAATCCAGGAGGTCCGACCATATGACAACCCGTATATATTTTGGTTCCAATCAACTTGGCGAAGTGGCCGCAGTTTCATTGCAGGATGCGCTGAATGAGCTTGACCTGGGAACCCTTGAAGATTATCGACGAACGGATAAAGGGGTTATGGGTCAGACCCTGCTCATTCGCTCTTCCCGTGGAGAGTATGTTCTGAAAGGCAATCCTTTATATGCAGGACAGTTACAGGAAGAAAAGTTCTTTGTAGAACAACTGGCGAAACATACGTCCATTCCTGTCCCTGATCCATATTTATTACATGAAGATACTCATCTGCTAGGCTGGAGTTATGCGATAATGCCGCGCCTGCCCGGGAATCACCTGTATGATCCAACATTCCAGGCTTCACTGTCACAGCAAGATCAGGAAGAGATCGCCTGTATGTTTGCCCATACTTTGGCTGAACTGCACCGCTGGAAGGTGCCTGATGCCGGGGAGTATGACCCTGTAGCGAAGCAGATTGTTTCCTTTGCAGGCGATTATCTGGACTGGTTGTACGGAACCATTCGTCACTGGTTACATGATGCTGAACAGTATTCGGTGATTACGGATGAAGATGTGCAGTGGGTGGACGAGCAATTCAAGAATGCTGAACCGGCATTTCGTTCCAAAGCTGTTCCGGGATTTGTCATGGGAGACTTCAAGGTCGAGAATATTCTGATTCAAAATCTGGACGGCCCTTCTTCAGGGTGGCAGATTAGTGGTCTGTTCGATTTTACAACCTCCTATTTCGGAGACGGCACAGCCGACTTAACCAAAATATCCACCAGGTATGTTCGTGAGGGTCAACCAGAACTGGCCGCACAGTTCCTTCGCTGCTACCGGGATCTGGTCCGTACAGCAGATGAAGAGAAAAACCAACACTTCCGTGCACGCCTCAGCGTGCATCTGCTGTATCAACGTATCTTATGGTGGGGTGAAGCCAAAGCGACAGGACAAGTGACGTGGGCAGCTGACCTGCCTTTTGCACAATGGGCGGAGCAGTCCATCGATTCGATTCTCGCATTGCTGGATGAGTAGATTTGGACAGGTCGCTTAATGGATAACAGCCCACCAAACTATCGTAATATGTCGCCTAACATACGGGTGCACGCATAAAACCGCCAAAGATCTAGGATGATCTCTGGCGGTTTTTGTCATACCAATATATATTTCGTTCCAAGACGAAACCTCGCTCACCTTAAGCCTGTGTGACGGGTGACTCCTGATGTTTCTGCAAAAACTCCAGCATCCGCCGATAAACGAGAATCTCATTCGTTTTCCTGGAGAAGCCATGGCCTTCATCATCCAGAACGATGTATTCCACGTCTACCCCTTTCCCCTGCAACGCGGCCACGATCTGATCCGATTCTGCCTTGACGACCCTTGGATCATTGGCCCCTTGAATGACCAGCATCGGGTTCACCATCTGGTCGAGATACGTAATTGGCGAATCCTTCGTTAAACGTTCGCGGTCACGGACCGGATCACCCAGCCAGTTGTCCATCATCGGTTTCCAGTCTTCCGGCACGGATTCCAGGAAGGTGAACAGATTACTTGGTCCAAAAATATCAACCGCAGCGCGGAATAATTCCGGATGACGCCCTGCCAGCAGCAAGGTCATATACCCGCCGTAACTTCCCCCCACCACGAACAGGCGATCCGGTGATGAGATGCCCTCGTCAAACAGCCAGTTTATACCCGCAACACAGTCCAGCCTTGGGCCCTCACCCCAATCTCTCTCGACCATTTTGCCAAACTCGGCGCCATATCCAGTGCTCCCTCGGAAGTTCGGAGCAAAAATATGATAACCCTGAGCCAGCATCATTTGGAACATCGGACGGAAGAACTTCGCTTCCGATGCCTGTGGACCCCCATGCGGCCAAAATACCGTGTAACCATTCGCCTGCTCCGGCTTCGCGTTGAAAAAAAGCGCTTCGATCTCCAGTCCGTCGTAGGAGTTATATCGAATGACATCCGGGTAGACGAGATCGCTCGGATCAAGCCCTGTTACTCGATTGTCAGTCAGCGGTTCCCAGGACTTACTACCTGCCATCAACCGATAGATATTATGCGGCTGGATCGCTCCACGCCCCAAAATATACACATTTCCAGCCTTGGTAACCGTCACATCCTCCACCGTATCCAGTGGCATTTCCACACGCCGAGGCTGCTCCGAACCTTTGTCCAGCGCGTACATCCGATTCTCGGGACCTGTAAACGTCCAGAAGTATAACGTCTCTGAATCCTTGTGCCAGCGGATGATATCCACGTCTTCTCCCTCCACTTTGCACAGAGGACGAAATTCATGAGTATCCAGCCGGTATTCGGCCACATAGGTGTACGGTTCATTATCATTTGTAATCATCAGAAGCCGATTATTGTCTGCAAATAAGACATACGAGACCTGACTCTGCCGCTCGGAGACTGGAATAATGGATTCTGACTGACCGTTCCGATACACGTATGCTGTCTGGTAGGTATTGGAGTATACATTCAAGATCACATAGGCCTGTTCATCCGAACTCACAGTAACCAGATTGCTTGTGACCTCTTCCCCCTGATGCAGCAGCTCATCCTCTCCCGTTTCCAGGTTAATCCGGCGTGAATTGAGATAGTTCGGGTTATCCCTACTTGTCATATAATAAAGACGCTGTCCATCCTCGGACAGATGGGAGAAATAACAACGATCATTGGGCTCTGCCGGAACGACAGGAAATGGGACCCCGCCTTCCGGTTGAAGTGCATACAGATGATAATTCTCATCCCCGTCCCGATCAAACGCCGTGAGAATATGACGTCCTTCTGGGTCTGGTTTGATAAACTGGCTGCTCTGATTCAAATATGTCAAAGGATACGGGTAGCCACCCGGCAGATCCATCGCCCAGATATTGGGCTGGCCATTCAGATTGCTGTCAAAAAACAAACGTTTCTCATCGGCCGATACGGCAAAATGGGAAATCCGATACGTCTGGAAATACTGTTCTACATCCGGTTTGGGAAACTGAATCATGACAAACCTCCTTAAGTATGAACTAAGTATCAAACGGTGGTAAATTAAGGGTATATTTGTCCATATTATATGTACATCCATTGTTTGCACAATAGATATGGCACATTTTTTTCCATTTTAACTCATTGATTACGTATAAAAGGTCATATGGGGTTTGTCTTCCCTGTAATATTCCAGCCTTTGCTTCATATTTCCGGTATGTAGCTCGAACAGATGTCCATCGGGATCGGTAAAATACACAGATAATGCATCCTTAGGGTCACGTGGTCTTCCGCGAAGAATGTGAGCCCCGGCTGCTCGCAGCTGCTGCACAGATTCGTCGAATTCCTCTTCTTTTACGGTAAAGGCAATATGTGTATACGTTCGTTCCGTATAGTTGCGAATGACGTCTTCCTGATTCAATGCGATCCACAGTCCGGCAAGTTCGAAATATGCCAGCTTCCGGCCTTTCACCTGAATACGGGCACCGAGAGCCTGCTCATAAAAGGTAATGGACCGCTCCAGATTGGATACGGAAAAGCACAGATGATTAATCCCCTGAATATTCATTTGGCTCCTGACACCTCCACATTTTAATGAACTGCTGCAATAACTACACCCTTATTATGGTATATTTTGCGCCAAAAACAAATGCCCTTCTTGCTCCTGCCGCACCTTCTTCTGGGCGAATGCATAGTATAGACGTATGAACGAACGTGCGAGGAGGATGTAAACCGAATGAATCCTGTCTATCCTTTTTACGGTGAGAAAACGGTGTGCAAGCCACAGAAGCTGGCTTTCCCGCCCCAGCATCAGGACCTGCAGCCAGGTCTGGAAACCCTGATGGTGCCTGAACCGATCAGCGAAGATCCTGCTTATATTGGCAGCTTCAAGCTGGAAGGCAAGGTTGCGATTATAACCGGTGGTGACAGTGGAATCGGCAGAGCAGCAGCTATTGCTTTTGCCAAGGAAGGTGCAGATATCACCATCGCTTATTTATATGAACGGACCGACGCCGAAAGGACACGTGAACGCATTGAAGAGCTGGGACAACGGTGTCTGTTAATCGAGATTGATCTGCGGTTGAAGAAAAACTGCGAGGCTGTCATCCGTACGACCATGGAAACCTTCGGAAAGATCGATGTCCTTGTTAACAATCATGGCGTGCAGTACGTACAGCCGAGCATTGTCGATATTACGGAAGAACAGCTGTACCATACGTTCCAAACGAATGTGTTTGCCTATTTCTTTCTTATTCAGGCGGCTCTCCCGCATCTGTGCAAAGGAGCATCCATCATCAATACAGCTTCCATTACGGCCTATAAAGGTGAAGTGCAGCTGATCGATTACTCATCCAGCAAAGGGGCTGTCGTCTCCCTGACTCGTGTACTCGCCAAATCGCTCGCATCGGAAGGAATCCGGGTGAATTGCGTGGCTCCGGGACCCATCTGGACACCACTCATTCCATCCAGCTTCTCCGCTGAAGATGTACAGGTATTTGGAACCGAGACGCCGATGGGCCGGGCAGGCCAACCTTATGAACTTGCGGCTGCCTACGTCTATCTTGCATCTCGCGACTCCTCCTATGTCACTGGTGAGTGCATTCATGTCAATGGCGGCGACATGGTAACAACCTAGTCATCTGGAGAACACCTCAAATCTTTGAAAAAAATATAATTGCACTGATATGAATTCAACTGTATCATCCCCGTTCACGAGCCATGTCAGGTTGGATTTCGCGTTGGCAGCAGGAGAACACGTCATCTGTTCCGAAGAGGGTTAGGAGTAAATGATCCGGCGAGCCGGAACCTGACATCTTGCGACAAGGAGCTGAACAACCTGATGAACTACGATCCACTCTACCAACCGTATCCGTCTTACCGTGTGCCCGTTTATGCCAAACAAGGTATGGTCGCCACTTCACAGCCGTTGGCTGCACAAGCCGGTCTGGACGTGTTAAAAAAGGGCGGCAACGCCATTGATGCCGCGATCGCCACCGCTGCTGCGCTCACCGTGCTGGAGCCAACGTCCAATGGCATTGGGGGCGATGCCTTTGCCCTCGTCTGGACCGAGGGCAAGCTGCATGGCCTGAATGCCAGCGGGCCTGCGCCTCAGAGTATATCGATTGAGGCGCTCAAGGCGGCAGGCTATTCGGAGATGCCGAAGCTTGGGGTCATCCCGGTGACGGTGCCTGGCGCACCGGCTGGTTGGGCTGAGCTGAGCCGCCGATTCGGGCGGCTCACGCTGGCGGAAGCGCTGGAACCGGCTGTCCGCTACGCGGAAGAAGGTTACCCGCTTGCGCCGGGGCTGGCCCGCCATTGGGCACGGGCAGCCGACATCTATGCACGCCAAGGCGATGCGGAAGCCGGGCGGGCGTGGTTTGAGACGTTTGCCCCAGGCGGGCGTGTTCCCGCCGTGGGCGAGATGTGGCGTTCGCCGGATCATGCGGCAACACTGCGCCGGATTGGCGAGAGCGAGTCGCGAGACTTCTATGAAGGTGAACTCGCGGAGCGTATTCACTCTTTTATGGCAGAACACGGAGGTTACCTCACCAAAGAAGATCTGGCTGCATTTCAGCCTGAATGGGTTGATCCGATCTCGGTCTCCTATCGCGGATATGACGTGTGGGAGATCCCACCGAACGGTCAGGGGCTGATTGCTCTGGCAGCGCTCAATCTGCTAAAGGGCTTTGATTTTGAAGAAAAGGAATCCGTCCTGGCATACCACAGGCAGCTGGAAGCCATGAAGCTGGCGTTTGCCGATGGGGAGAAATACATTACCGAGGAACGCAAGATGGGCGTAACCGTGCAGGAATTATTATCCGAAGCGTATGCAGACGAACGGCGCAAACTCATTGGTGATATGGCACTTCCACCTGAAGCAGGCGATCCAAAGGCAAGCGGAACGGTGTATCTTGCAACGGCAGATGGTAAGGGCAACATGGTTTCCTTCATCCAGAGCAATTATATGGGCTTCGGCTCCGGACTAGTTGTGCCAGGCACAGGCATTGCCCTGCAAAACCGGGGACATAATTTCTCACTTGATCCCGATCACGCCAACGCGCTAGCGCCGGGCAAACGGACATATCATACGATCATCCCGGGCTTTCTGACACGCGGCGAGGAAGCGATCGGACCATTCGGGGTCATGGGCGGTTTCATGCAGCCCCAGGGTCATGTGCAGATCGTCATGAATACGGTGGACTTCCACCTCAACCCACAGGCTGCGCTCGATTCTCCGCGCTGGCAGTGGACCAAAGGCAAAACGATCCTGGTTGAGCCCGGATTCCCTCAGCATATTGCACAGGCACTTGCCCGCAAAGGGCATGATATACAAGTCGCCCTCGATCCGTCGATGTTTGGTCGCGGCCAGATCATCTGGCGCAACCCGGACAACGGCGTATTGTGCGGCGGTACGGAAAGCCGGGCCGATGGCTCGGTAGCAGCGTGGTAATAGGCTGCAAGTGCAGCTGAATGAGAGCGGGAACGTAACGCTCAGGCGTATTGCATATGCTAAGGGGAACAGGGAAAACCGTTCATATATATGAATTTTTTGATTCATGATATGTAGTCATTCATCATTCGTTTGGTTTCAGGAAAGAGGCAAGGAAGAGATCTGATCGGTCTCTTCTTTGCTTTTTTTATCTTTTTTCCCCGTTGACCAGCAAGACGTATTACAGGTTCTGTATAGAATTCATGTCTCTTCAAATGTAAATCCCATGTATAATTCATAGTTTTCATTTTATTTTCATAGATTTTCCGTAAATTTTCATCCTTCCCATTACAGAGACTCTGCTCCCGTCCGATATACATATAGAGGAATTGCTCACCTCACACGTCATCTCCATCTTATAGAAAAGAGGGCATACGCACATGAAAACACAAGGGAAAATCAAATTCTGGTTCACCATGATGATGGTTCTGGTTATTATGGTCCTGGGAGCATGCTCGGCAACCGATAAGGTGTCCCCCGCAGATCAGCGAACCAAAGTCGGAATCGTTCTTACAGATGTCGGCCTGGGTGATCATTCCTTCAGTGACGCATCTTTTGAAGGATTGGTACAGGCAAGAAACGAGAACAGTATTGTGTTTGATTACAAGGAACCGGGAAAGGATCTGACATCCGAGGCAGCCTTTGAGCAATTTGCGAAGGATAAGGTTGATCTGATTATTGGTCTAAGCGACACGATAAAAGCCGATTTGGAGAAGGTTGCTCAAAAATATCCCGATCAGCGTTTTCTCATCATTGACGGGCATTCCGATCTCCCCAATGTGACCTCCATGTCCTTCAAAGCAGAAGAAGGCAGCTATCTTGCAGGTATCATTGCTGGCTTTGCAACAAATGAAGACCATGTAGGCTTCTTGGGTGGAATGGATATTCCGGTGCTTCACGATTTCCAGCAAGGTTTTGAGCAAGGTGTAAAGGCCGCTAATCCCGATGCCGCAGTGCATGTCATGTACGCCGGGGATTTCGGCAATCCTGATCTTGGAGGTAAGCTCGCAGCACAGATGATTCAAGAACAACGAGTTGACGTGATTTATGTTGCTGCCGGACTTACCGGTATAGGCTCACTTTCAGAGATTCAGCGATTGGGTAAATACGCCATTGGCGTGGACCAGGATCAGTTCTTTTTAGCAGAAAAAGCAGTACTCACTTCCATGCTCAAAAATGTAGATGTCTCTCTTCATAACGCCATTAATACGTTCATTCAGAACCAGCATTCATTTCCCGAAAAAGAAATGTTCTATGGTCTGGCAGAAAACGGCGTAGGTTTAACCGCCCTACATAACATCACACTCACGGACGAACAACAGCAAACATTCGAAGATTTGAAAGCACAGATCGCTTCCGGCAAAACCAAAATTACCCTAGATCAATAAACCAATTGCTAATATGGAGGCACGCTTATGAAATTGCAGGGAAAGCTGATATTGAACGCCATCGTATCGTTACTGTTATGCCTTTTGCTAGTAGCCTATATCATCATTCAATTGCTAAACATGAATGCCAAAAATCAAAATCTGGTGCCTGCCATGCTGAAGGTCACGGAGCTGAACGCTAACCAGATACAGACCGAACAGGCGCTCGATGTGTACTCGTTCTCCATGACAGCTGGCAATCAGGATAATGTAGCACGCTTGCTGAATGAAGGTAAAACCATGGTAAAGCAGCTCACAGAAGGCTTGTTGGAAACGGATGAACAGCTTCGCCTGATCCAATCGATCCAAACCAAATTGACGGCTCTGGACACGGGCGCCACCGAAGCCATCACAGCCATGAACAGTTCGGACGCCAAACGTTTCAGCTCACGGGTCAAAGGCATACAAAATGATATCTATATGCTGGATGAGGTGACCCGGGATCGATATGACCAATACACAGTAGATCTTGAACAAGACATCCAGCGAACCTGGCAGATTGCTCTCGTCGGAGCCATCGTCCTGCTGGTCGCTGTCCTGCTGTTCAACATGTACACTTCACGACAATTGGCGGGGCGCATTCGCACCTTGAAGGAAGCTGCAGGACAAATTGCGAACGGCGATCTTACGCAGCAGCTTACGGAGACACGTGGCAAAGATGAACTGGATGACTTAAACCGCTCCTTCCGTCTTATGACGGGGAACATACGCAGTATCATTCAATCCATTGGTGCCGCAGGAAACCGTGTTGATGGGATGGCGCAGGACATTGATCGCGGCAATGATACCGTGCAGGCCATTGTTCAGCAAGTATCTAGAACAACCGAAGAACTGTCGATTGGCAGTCAGAAAATTGCTGAGGATCTAAGTGACACGGTCATGGTCGTGGACAAGATGCAGCATATGTTTGAAAGCAATCTACAGGCGACTTCACAATCGGCCATCTATGGTAACGAAGTTTTGAGTTCCGTTCAGGAGGGACATATTGCCGTACAGGAACAGCTTCGACTGGCTGAAGTAAACCGGATTGCCATGTCTGAGGTAGAGAAGACTGTCCAGGAACTGGAGGAGAGCGCCTCCCGGATCGCAACGATGACCGGCTATGTATCAAGCATTGCTACACAGACAACCCTTCTGTCTCTGAACGCTTCCATCGAAGCGGCACGTGCTGGTGAAGCGGGACGCGGTTTTGCTGTCGTCGCGGGGGAAGTGAAGAAACTGGCTGAGCAATCTGAGCAATCGGTACAGCATATCTTTGCGGCTGTCGGCGAAATCACAGCAGCTATGGGCAAAGTGAAAAACTCTGTGACACAGAGCATCCAGCTCTTTGCAGAACAGGAGCAGGCCACCGGAAAAACCGGCGAATCCTTCTCCGGAATTCGTCACAGTGTAGAGCGGATCAGCACAAGTATTAATCAGCTTACGGAAGACATGCAGCAGTCCAGTGAACTTAGCGCACAGGTTCAGCAGGCGATTGAAAATATAAGTGCCATAACGGAACAATCGGCTGCAAGCAGTGAGGAAATTACAGCTTCAACGGCCGAGCAGCAACGTTCGTTCGCCGAAGCAAGCACTAAGGTGAAAACCCTGCGGGATATCAGTGCAGAGATGCATCAGGAGCTTTTACGGTTCCGGTTGTAGTGGAGTCAGGATGAAAGAAAGAAAGAAGAGAAGCGATTGTACCGAAGGCTGGAAGAGACTTCCCTTCTCGTCTCGAATCGCTAATCAATTCTAATGAATCGACCACACCTTAATTGGGGGATTTGGATCGAATGTACAGGTTAACGAACTTCAGCCACGTTATTCTCGTTATACTGGTACAGACTTGGGCCAGAGCCTGCCGATCAGTGAAAATAACGTCGCTGTGATTCGTTAAAACGCAGATCATTGGAAAATGCAGCTCATAGCGTGTGCTCGGTTCGTTAAACGGTATTCACACTAAAAAGGGATGTCCACGTCATGTTGATGACTTGCGGGACATCCCTTTCTTAATGTTATGAATGGTTTATATCATTATGCTGTGTGCAGAGACAAGCAGCATATGAAGGACATGCACTCTCTAACTGCACCTGTCACACGAGCTCAAAGCCGTGTAAATGCAGCTTATGCAGTAACGAATGCACCAAGAGTGCGGCACCAATCATGCTCAAGATTTATAGTGCATCCACGATATCCCCGGCGAGCAGGGATGCCGGATCACCACGCAGCAGCGCGGCTCTCTCCCCTGCCTGACCGTGTAGAAACACGCCAAAGGAGGCAGCCTGCTCCGCGCTGAGCCCTTGGGCGAGCAGACCGGCGATAATGCCGGTCAATACGTCTCCGGCACCTCCGGTTGCCATGCCGGCGTGCCCGGTGGTGTTGATATACGCCTCGCCGGATGGCGTTGCGATGACCGTTCGTGCTCCCTTGAGCACCAGGGTCACGCCCTGCTCGCGGGCGTACCGTACAGCGTGTCCGATTCGGTCACGCTGCACTTCGGGGGTCGACATGCCCAGCAGTCGGCCCATCTCCCCCGGGTGCGGCGTCAGGATAGTCGCCGCACTTCGTTTGCCCCAGTCGCGGGGCCCTGTTGGGCCAGCGTCTGCCAGCATGTTGAGGGCGTCCGCGTCGATGACGAGCGGGCGATCCGAATGTTGCCACAGACGGCGCAGCCAGTCTGTGTCGTCCTTGAAGCGGCCGAGGCCCGGGCCGGTCGCGAGCACGTCGCGGCTTTCCGCGAGACGCAGCACGGCGTCCGCGGAAGCCGCGTTCCATTCGCCGCTGTCGCCATCTGCGGCGGCAGCGAGCATGAGCTCGGGCACGGTGCCGATGACATGCGGCAGCAGTGCCGCGGGCAGCGCCCATGTGGCGAGCCCGCAGCCAGCGCGCAGCGCAGCCTTGGCCGAGAGCAGGCCTGCGCCGCTCATCGGCAGACTTCCTGCGGCCAGCAGCACATGGCCGTAAGTGCCCTTGTGGCCGTCCGGTGCCCGGAGGCGGCCCGTGTCCACGCGCAGCGCGCTGCGCAGCACCTCTTCCGTCAGCAGACGGACCGAGGGGCCATGCTGCGGCGCAAGCCGCGCGGGAATGCCGATGGAGCGCACCACGATGCGCCCCACGGCAGAGGCACCCGGGTACTGCACGAGTCCGCGCTTAAGCAGCGCGAGACATACAGTTACCCTGGCCTGAATGCAGGGCTCATATACCTCCCCGGTGTCGGCATTCAGCCCGCTTGGCACATCGGCGGACACGACCAGCTTGCCGCTGTCGTTCGCCGCCGCAATCAGCGCCGCATATGCTCCGCGCGGCGCCCCACGCGAGCCGGTGCCCAACAGCGCATCTACGATGCCTGTGCACCGGCTGAAGTCCACGGCTTCGCGCC
The DNA here is from genome assembly GCF_037969855.1 of Paenibacillus sp. FSL W7-1088. Lineage (NCBI taxonomy): Bacteria > Bacillati > Bacillota > Bacilli > Caryophanales > Paenibacillaceae > Paenibacillus > Paenibacillus sp. FSL W7-1088. Next base: position 582,024 of record NZ_CP150216.1, on the reverse strand, counting down.
CGTGGACCAGAGCAGGGATGCCGAGCTGCGCGGCGGCATCCCGCTGCACTGCGGCTTCGCCCCGCAATGCATCAGGCGCATCGGCGTAGACTAAAGTCACGCCGAGCCCAGCTTCAACCAAATGGCGCGCCGCAACCAGCCCGTCGCCGCCATTATTACCCTTGCCGATCAGCATGTACCACTGCTGATCGCCGGGCTGCTCCATCACGAGCGCCGGATCGGCGATGATGTCGCCACCATGAGCAGGCCGATCACCGGGCCCGGTGTGCGCCCACTTCCCGTTTACATCGTTCCAGCAGGCATTCTGCTCCGAACGATGGTCAACATCGCCTTCCCGGCACAGCCGGATAACCTCCTCGGCGATGGCTCTGCCTGCGTTCTCCATCAGACTGGCAGCAGGAATGCCAAGCGTCTGAATCGTATGCTCATCCACAGCTCTCATCTGTTCAGCGGTTACGATAAACAACGTTCATCCCTCCCCGGTGACAACCCTTTTCGAAATATTTCTGCCTAGCAAGCCTTAACTATTGAGTTTCCGTTTCATCGATCTGGTTTAAACAAATAACGATTAATAGCCCACCGTAAACCGGGATTGAATAAATTGCGGATCATCCAGTTCATCCACCAAAGCGGCTGCAAAATCACCAACGGAAATCGAACTCTCACCCAGATCATCGGTAATCACACGATTCATGCCAACCCGGAACAGGCCTGTCCGTCTTCCTGTTGTGATCGTAGCGGCAGGACTCATGTAAGTCCAGTGGATATCCGATGCCTCGATCAGGTTATACGCATCAACATGAGCTTTCGCCAATGGTTTAACCTCCTCAGGGAATCCTGGTGTGTCCATCAGCATTTCTCCAGAATCCGTAAGTAAGCTTCCTGCTCCGCCAACGACAACCAAACGTCCTGCTTTTGCACGGCGAACACCCTCAATTAATGAACGTGTAACTTCCAGCATCTCTTCCTCCGCACCAAACTTCGGTCCATAGGCACTCACAACAGCTTCCTGTCCGGCTGTAAAATCGGCAACCTGGTCCGGGTTAAGCAAATCCCCCTCTACCACACGCAAACGTTCATGCTCCATCTCAACCTTCGAAGGATCACGAACAATCGCCGTTACCTCATGTCCGCGGTCCATCAACTCCCACAGTATCGTCTTTCCAATCGCTCCGGTTGCTCCAAAAATGGCAACTTTCATATCAAATCCCTCTTTTCAGTAGATATCATCTTGTCAACTTACCGTTATTTTAATACTTAATCCCATTGTTATATACCTTAAACGGCTCACGCCATCTTAAACCGTCTTCACTCTCTTGTAAACCATGAGTCTAGCTCATCTCCCCATTCCCGGGTACATTCGTTATTAAAACAAGGAATCACAACTCCCTTTTCCGTTCAAAAAGACACCCCAACCCATGCCAAAAAAGCCGCAAAGCGGCTTTGGCAGCTTACCTCTATTTTGCCTGTCCCACCTTGGTAAAGGTTAAAAAATCGACTGCTTTCTGGGCCCAGAACCGTTCCGAATAAATTTCATGCTCTAAGTCTTTAATGATATGAAGTTCCAGTCTGCCTGAGGGTTCGTCCAGAGCCAGCTTGTATTTCAATATTTCCTGATAGATTTGTTCCGTCTGCTCCACCGGACAAAGTTGATCTGCTTGCCCATGAATAAACAAGATATCACTTCCGCTTAGCGCAGAAGCGTAGGCTACCGGGCTTCGGGTCCTCAGCGCGGATTCATCCTCAAGAAGTTCACCGATCTCTTTTTGCAAAAAAGATCTGAGCTTTGCCCCTCCTCCTGTATACAGCTTGCCCAAATCCGTAAAGGGGGCACACGCTACCACAGCACTCCACAGTACTGGGTCTCTGCCCGCAGCCAGCAATGCAAGATAGGCGCCATAACTGACGCCATACAGAGCTACGTCTGAATAGGAGGATAAGACCTGTTCCCGAATAAACCGGACCACATCTGCGTCCACACCGCCCCAATCGTTCTCATTACGACTCCTGTATCCACCAGTAAAGCCGGAGCTGCCCGGATAGTTGAGCCCGATCACCCGTACACCAGCCTCGGATAACCTCTTCATTACTGGACTATAACTGTCGAACAGACAGTTATGTGGGCCTCCGTGCAGGTAAATGACGGCCTGTACAGCACCTTTTGGATGGATATCCAGATAGGGAATGATCTCGGACCGATAGGAGGCTTCCCCGTATTCCACCTTCAGTTCTCCACCGTTGCGACCGTTAGTTATAACTTCCTGCTGCCCTTGAACCCAAGGAATGGTGTTGGTTTGATCTTGAAAACGAAATAGACCTGGTCTCGGAGCTGTCGCGATAGTCTCGTATTTGCCCACCAGCCCCTGCTTGTCCCTGCTGAGAACAGCCTGTGTCAGCGTCCCTGGATAATCTCGCAGCTGAAATACTTCCTTTTTCTCCTGTAATGCATATTGCACATAATGCCATCTGCCACAAGTTATACCTTCACACAGGATTTTCTGTGTATCTAGATCAATCTGTACCCTTACCAGTTCAGAGAACGCTTCACACTGTGGGAACAATTCGTGCACAACATCCTCACCCTGTTTCAGCCATCCCGGTTTGAATCCCTGCTCTGAAGGGATGGATACCGCAATGATATCCCCCTGTTTGTCCATGACTGGATACGGATATGCCGTATACATCCATTCTGCACTTTGAACGACTTTGTCCCTGTATGAATACACTCTCCCCTGTCCATCAACATTCAGACCGATTTCCTGTTCAATTCCCGACCAGAAAGCCAATTGCGGATGATTCAGATTAGCTGTAATCCATCTAGCCTCATCTCGTTTCGTATCGTAAAGCCCTAATCGAACAGAACCCCCTTTATTTCGGATGGCAAAAAGCAACTGCAACTTTTCGTCTTGCCAAGCCGCCTGTAGAACAGCAAAAGGTAATTGCAGCGCACAGGTATGGACAAGCTTCACTTGAGCTTGCATTTCATACAGATGCAGCCGTTTCCCGGCATCTCCTTGAGTGATTATCAGAACCTGATTAGGTGCAATAAACTGAATATGCTCCGTCCGATCCATTGAATCTGACGTATGTTCATACAGCCAATGCCTGTCTTTTGTCTGACCTGTCTCATCAAGTGTGCACCATTCTGTATGACCATTATCATAGGACAACAGCATTCCAGTCCGCTCCCGATTAATGCTCATTCGAGTCAGGAAGGTACGACGCAACTGGATTCCCTCCTCTCATTCCAGAGCTTCAGTTGCTCCCACTCCTCCAACTGGCTACGTAATCTGTTGATGTATTGATCCAGGACAGAAGTTTCAGGTGAGACATCTGTTTCAAGCTCTCTTATGGCCTGCTGGATCTTCTCAATTTGTGGCAGATTGGCAGCAGGAAGGGACATCATTAATAGGTGATAAACCTCGGTAGCCAGGTCGGTTGACCCTCGGCGTACTTGTTCTCCAGCAATCTCCACCGCACGACGGAGCCGCTTGGCATTGACGGAGGCAGTCTTTAATCGAAGCAACCGAATCAGCAGTTGGTACTCCTTCTCTTCTTCACCACACTGCCGATGTATTTCCATTCTTAAATCGAGTATGGGACTGAGCCAATCGACATACTGCTCAGTGCACAGTTTCTCCGCTGCCAGCAGAGTTGTATGAGCCTCAGCCCATTGGCCTGATCTAAGCTGCAACCCTGCAATATTTAACGCAGTCTGAATCTGAAAAGTACGCTGCTCAGGACCATCAGGAAGCAACTGAATACGCCGACTGGCCTGCCGTTCCAGCTCAATTGCACGATCAGCATTGCCTTCCTGCAGTTCAATCAATGCTTCACCATTATCCAGCGCACAGCATTTCCCAACCCGGAAAGACTCGGTTAATTCCTTATGTGAGAGCAGCTTTCGAGCTTCTGAATAACAGTATCGTGCTCCCGAATAATCCCTGCCTTTTTTGGTTAGCAGCTGTGCCAATTCGAACCATAAAACCGCTTGCTGAGCCGCTGACAAACGTTGAAATAATGTATTCTGTTTAAAAAAATGCAAACAAGCCTTATACCGGACCGGATCATCCGACTTGGACAGCAAAATCCAGGCCATCCTGTTGTAGAGCGCCAATGTTTTCTCTTGTCCGCCTTTTTTTCTCGCCATGGCAAGATGTTTATCCAATGAACTTCGGGTATGGTCCGGTGTTTCTCTGACAAGCGAAATTGGAAGCCAGTGCATCTCACCGCGTGTCGGCATTTTGGAAGGATATCGGTGGAAAAATACCAGTACACTGACCCCTCTTAGTTTCTGACGATACAGAAGATGGTGGATAGCCCCGAGATCAGATGCATGTAAATGGGACGCTACCTCCACCAATACCCATTTCCTATTACCCGGAGCCCAGCCCGCTGTTTTGAATCTTAATAAGGCGTTTTTGCAGGCCACAAGATCGCCGGAAGGCTGAATTGCATTTAGCTGATAGATGATGGGAAGAGAATAATACGGATGATCCACCGATATTACAATAGCCTGATCCTGCCAGTGAGTGTGCAGCTTTTGGACCTCATGCTTCACTGCGTCCGGCTCCCCTTGAGCGACAAACAGCCCAGGCTCATGACTCGAACGAAGCCAATTGCTTCGCAGATCACGATATTGCGTACTCTCAAGTAATACAGGGATCATGAGCAATCACGCTCTTTCGTAATCCGGCATACCTGTGCAGGCTCGGGAATCTGCTGCAAATTCAGTGAAGCCATTAATCGATAACTGCCGATATTGTTCGCATCGAGCGAAGCTTTTACCGTTTCATATTGTTCTGTTATACATCGTTGAAGACCGTAAGCAGCAAGCCAGCGCGCCCAGCCCTTACGTTTCACATTAGGTACTGTGCATATATGAGCAATCAATACAGATCCGAACTCATCACTGAGTAAGCAAGCTCCCATCTGTTGCCCCTCTAATTCAACCAATCCGGACCCCTTCAGCAAAGTTCCATATGCTCCTCTATAGATATCTTTGACTGCCTGACGTGCAGCTTCCAAGCCGGGACAGGAGGGATCGCTTTCCAAAAGAATCTGCGCTACCCCCTCCGCCTGTCCCAGTGTAGAAATCCATGTTGCAGCATCATCAGGAATATCAGAAGCCGGGATATCCTTCAACTTACCGATAAATCGATGCCTATGCGCAAGAACATCCACCCGTAATCCAAGTTTTTCCCATGGAAATGAGACAGGAAACGTTGCATATAGAGCATCCCATTCGAGTGACTCAAGTATGGGTTGAATCCGATCCTTCCAATACGTCATGGAACCTGCATCACTCCATAAATCGAGTGTATACTGCCTTTGTCCGTGATCAATGATCATTAATGAAGATCCGGTTTCGCAGTAATCTGGGGCTGCTGCATAATAACGATGCCCGTACTCGCCCTGTTCATGCCGAAATTGAGGAAGAACATCAGATATAGCTGTTAATATCATAATTCATCGCCTCCTTGACAGGGTTAAAACCTGAATATACCAACGGTTCTGCACACACTGAAGGGTAATAAAGACGAAGCAGAAAGGAGTATACGCCCATATATCCTGTCATATAATCCGGTGAGAATGATTCCATATCTTCCAGTGGCCACATCCACATGTCGTGCTCGTCACTTCTCATCGCCAACAGCGTCTGTGCATATTGTTCCAGTCTGGCCGCATACCGGCCAGGATGACAACGCTCCGCCAAAAGCAGCAGATCACCGTTGCCAGCTAACCCATGACATTGCCCGAAGGAAGCAAAGATCGTGGTCTGTTCCACCGCATCTGCAGCTTCTCTGCCAAGCCTCGCAGACACCGGATCACCCAACACATCAGCAGCTGCCAGAAGAAAACGCCCGATGCCAGCCGAACCATTACACCAGTGTACCCAGAGCGTATCCGGTTTTTCAGATGTTGCAGGCCACATCTTCTGGCCATTCTGACCGGTATGACTGGTACGATCCAATGTATAGACAATTCGTTTCACTGCTGATAAATAGACTTCCTTATTGGTTTGATCTGCAATTGCGAGTAGAAAATAACCAATCCCCGCGATGCCGTGAGAAAATCCCAGGGAATAATGCCCACCATTTTTCTTACTTGGCTGCTCTTTCACTTTCCACATACTCAGTCCATCCTCGTTCCGTTCTTCCTGATTCAATATATAAGCAGCCAATAACTCAGCTCGTTCAAGTAGTTCCGCGCGGCCCCCAATGCGATAAATCTCCAATAACATTAATCCCAGACCTGCAGCTCCATGACTGATATTGGTTTGGGTCGGTCCATTCTGAGTTAGCTGTAATGCCAGATTCTCCGCCAGATCAAGCAATGAAGAATCATTTAACGCCTCTGCAGTCTCAGCCAATCTCCACGGAACTGCCCCATACCCAAAGTATAATCCGGTCGGTGTCTCGTCCGGAATGTATGGGTGATGAACCAAAATCCATTCCATAACTTCTCGGGCATACTGATGATACTGAATAAGTTGTGTAATATGACCAAGCTGGTTAAAGCCGTAGACCATGCCTGTCCATCCAAAGTTAAAATTTGCCGGATGAAACATCCGGCTCATGCTGTTTTCCGGATAAAGTTCTTGCCTATTATCAAAATCAAGCGATGTATAAAGCCAATCGGCCATCCTTTGTGCCTGACGCAATACCTCGGCTCCAGTTAGTTCGTTGTTCAATGGCAGAGATGATCCTTGCCATTCATTCATCGGCTCTTTTGAAATTGCATCCAAATCGTTGCGAATATCTGCCAACTGCTCATAAACACCAGTCATGATCCGTACAGAAAGATTACCCAGGGAACGCAGTTCTTCCATATTAACCAGACCTTTCAACAAAGCCTGACCACATTTGAGGTAGTCCGTCTGATATTTGAAATAGGGGTCCACAGATGATGCCATATAATAGAAAACAGCCCCGAGTGAATAGATATCATCCTGGAAGCTTGATCTCTGACTGTGTTCCCGTCCACGAGACACATATCCAGGCGTATGCCCAGTCAATGGCTTGGTCTCCCTCTCGTCATTTCGTAAGTAAGCCAATTCGAGGTCAATTAGACGTACATTACCATCCGGCATTACGACAATATTGTTAGGTGTTAAATCATTAATAATGACTCCCTTACGATGACAGGTCTCAACCATATCCAGAATATCCTGGCAGATCCGAGCCATCTCCGTCCATGTATAATCTGCAGCAACATGTCTGCGATGAATATACTCGCGCAAGCTGATGCTATCAAAATACTCCAGAATCAGATACCGATTTTTCTCATAATTAAACAAATCAAGTGGCTGGGGTGTATAGCCCGTTTCCTTCAATAATTCAAGTACATGATATTCATTTTCTACATAGTCGTGGGCAGAGCGTCCTGCTCTATCGACACGCATGCGATGGACCGCTTCTTTCATAACGGCTTGTGCATGCTGCGTACAGGAAATAAGAAATACGCCTCCCTTGCCAGACTTCTTGAGCACACGCTTCACACGAATATTTCGTATTCCAAACTCATTGTTATTAGGACTGGATACGTTGGAAGAAGAAATATCCTTCTTGGTGGCCTGGATGTGAAGTAGTTCCTCCGGCTCGTTGACCCATTCCGGCTTATACCTGCCAGGTACACGGCGATCCTCCTCCAGATTTCCCTCAATATTCTGGATCGCATGCACTTTTGCTGCCGAATATCGGTCATAATAGAATCGGTCTGTGAACGCACCATAACGATAAAATACGCATGCGCTCCCGCGGTATGACCGATCTGTAGGAATAGCCGGGCCATCGAACCCGATGGTGCATACATGCATATCCTCAAGCAGGTGCAGAAACTGTTTCTCGTTTGCTGCATAGATCGTGACACATTTACCCGTTTGAGGCAGGGGGATCGATCCGTTAGAAGTTTCAATCAATTTCAATCCACTGTTCACAACCTTCCACTGTACACCGTGCTCCGTCAAAACAGGTGTAATGCGGCGTAACAGTTCAGCTCCTTCTCCAGGAACCACAGATAGATGTATTTTCCAGCCTTGTGAAGGAAGTTTCAAATCCTCTGGTCTAAAACAAATCCAATGGCCGTCATTCGACCATTGGATGGATTGGGGAAGTTCCCTGATTATATGTTCCAAAGCGTTCTCAAAGGCGTCCTTCTTAACGGATACATTTGCGAATTTCAATGAGAATCACTCCTGTTGGTTAAAGTTAGAGGGGGAGGTACAATTATTTTAGTAATGCGAAAATCAAAGACTTATCCTTAAATTTACTGGATAGAGCGTTTAATGAAGATGTTCCTAGCTCTCGACAGCGATTGTCTGTGAGCTTGTCCAGCTGCACACGGTACACAGGCTGGTTTCCTCGAACATGTAGTTATCCTCTTCAACCTCTAATGCCATCAAGTCCTGTACAGATAAAATTTCCTTGTTTTCCATGATAAATTACCTCCCATTTGTCTCCCCCTCTTAATAACCAATTTCTACATAAATTTTGATATTCCTTCTTTTTAATTGAATTATTTTACATAAATTATTTAAGATATCCATTTACGCGACATACTCATGTTAACCCAATCGGAATTATCGTATAAAAAATGGAGGTATTCTCACATTGATTATAATTAAACGGATGCCGCTTGCTGTCTGGAATGTTTCCCCTGCTCCTCTCGGAAAGGCCTAACAAACATGCTCCCCAGCCCCATCACAATAACAAATATACCAATCCCCATGTACACCCAGGATGGATTATACGTTTCAATAAACCAGCCTCCGAGCAATAAACCGAGTGGATTACTGACACCACTCATTAAGACTCCCATACTGTTCATGACACGCCCTCTCTTTTCTTCCGGTGTGGATAGAAGGATCGAGGTAACCAGAGGTACATTTACGAGGGCAAGCCCCAGCATTAACAAGAATGAACAGGCGATGGCGATATACAGATTAGGAAACATAGGCATGAGTAACAAACTTGCACCTGAGATGAGGTAACTGATCAGGAACCATCGAGCAAGCGAAAGCCGTTTGGCATATTTCCCGCTGAGCAAAGAGCCTGCAATACTACCAGCGGCAAAGGCCGATTGGAGAAGACCGTACCCTTGTGGTCCGGCATGAAGAACCATGTCAGCAAAAATCGGAGTGAAGATGTGCAGAGGCGCACCAGCAAAGTTGATAATGGCACCAAAAATGATGCAGCTGGCCAGAATTTTACGTGAGAACAAAAAGGTAATCCCTTGCAAACTATCCTTCATGAAGCCAGAAATCCCTTTTTGTTTGACCACTTTGGTCACCGGAATATGAATAAAGACAATGGAGAAAGCAGATAGCAGAAAGGTAAGTGCATAGATGAAAAGGATTGACTGGACTGAGATGAACGCCACCAATATGCCACCTACAGCATATCCAAGCAATTCAATTGTTTTGGAAGATGAATTTAGAAGTGCGTTGGCTGGTGCTAACTGTTTCGACGGGTCGGGCAGAATTGCGGGGATGACGGTCTGGGTTGCCGGATTGAACAAAAATCCAAGAATCGCAATGAGCAAATTGGCAGCATAGATATGCCACGGTACCATCTGACCACTCATGAATAAAAGCGCCAATATACAGGCCACGCACGCTCTAAGTATATCTGTCCAGATCAAGAGCTGCTTTTTGGGCAGCCGATCACTGATTGTAGCCAGTGGTATGCCCAAAAAAGCATAGATAAAGTATGGCAACATAGGAATCAGTGCTGCTGCGAGTGCTGACTCGGTTAGTTGAAGAATATACCACATCGTAGCCATGGAAAATAAAATTTGACCTGCACCGGATATCAGTCTGCCTGCAAGAAGTACACAAAAAGATGGAAGACGCAGAACAGATCCGTAACTGTCGTTATGGATTTCATTTTTCGTCTGTTTCATTCACTCCCTCTCCTTTCCCCTCACTATCACTTTCAGTTTCATTTTGCAGACGTGTCAACAAACCTGAATTGCGAATGGACCGTTGTATCTTGGCCTTTACGCGCTCAAGCTCTGCCGTATACTCCTGAATCTCGTTCAATAGCGATTGATGAGTCCGAATCCCTTCCCTAATTAACATAGCCGTTGCATCAGATCGATTCTTGGCCAGTTCAAGAAATACAAGCTGATCAATAATATCAATCTCTTCCTGACTTAATCTTACCGAGACGACCCCCTTGGTTCCCGAAAGGTTTCTGCTGGCCTGCTCCATGGATCGTTCCACCATTTGATTAAATTGAGTCCGCTGGTTCTTATCCAAATTCGTATCCTCCATTCTGCATTTATTGTTATTATCGTAATTTGTAAATCGTAAATTGTATTTGATTTACATTATACCTGTAAATAATTGGATGTAAAGCAAAAAACCTTTGGATGACAACCAAAGGTTTGAATAACCGATTGTACGAATTGAGTTTGGCTAGACTAATTCCATATACACAAGGCGAGGCTTAATTCTCCTTGTTTCTATCAACTATTCCCCTTGCCTCCACCACATGCCTTCCGATTTCGGACTGGTATAGGTGAAGCCATATTGAGCGTACAGACGATCGGCAGGGACGTCAGCCAGCAGGCTAACCAGTCCACGAGCAGGCACATGTTCACGCAAATAATTCATGATCTCGCTCATGATCAATTTGCCATATCCTCTTCCCTGCTGATCCGGGCGCACGGCGATATCCACCACCTGAAAGAAGCAACCACCGTCCCCGATGACCCGGCCCATGCCTACGATTTCATTTTCTGCACGCAGACATACGGCAAACAGGCTATTCGGCAGCCCAATCTCCGCTCCCTCCTTGCTCATCGCACTAAGACCTGCGCTTTTCCGTAACGCTAGGTATTCTGCTGCTGAGGGCGGTGTGTGTTCAATGTTGATCTGGTTCATAGATCATGCTCCCTTCCTAATTAAACCGATGATTATGACAGAATTAAAAAATTCATAGAATTTACATCTTCTTTGCATGGGTGCTCTGGTCCTTCTTATGACAGTAAATCCCTACTGTTCCTGCTTGAATTCACGCAATTCCTGTGTAATAGTGAGAGAAAGCTTATGTGAACCGTGTTTCATGCTACGCTACAGTTTTTGCAAAGGAGGAACCACTGTGCTTCAACGCTGGATGCTTGCTCTATTCTCATATCCGGGCTACGTGGCGGTACTACTCGGAATGATCACTGTACTGCTTGGACTCTACGTATGGTCTGCAACTGAGGTCAGACGAAGCCGTGACAGGCGAATGCAAGAGATACGAGATACATTATACATAAGTACAACCCTATTGGGACAACTCACAGCCAAAGAACATCGGAATGTTGATCTAACGGAACATGAGCATCATGAATTATTAAGTGCTATGCTGTCCTGCAGAGCCGCAGTGCATCTGTCTCCACAGCTTCAGGATCAAATCCGCAGCTGTATCATCGATGTTGATCCCGCTCGACTGGCATTGATGCACAGGGCTCTGGAGCGAGAGAGTGCAGCATTGTCCGATGAATTGAATCGATACGCACATCCTGATCATTGGGGAAGGGCGATCTGGAATGTCATTCGTCCGGCTGCTGAGCCTGCCGCTGTCGTGGCTGTACTGTACCTGATCGCTGATTTTGTGTTTCGTCAACAAGGGTTGTTATATCCCTTCTGGCATTCCTGGTCCAACGCTTTGCCATGGATACGCTTCGTTTCCTTAATCATCACGGTATTCTATGGTTATCTGCTCTGGTCCAGCCCAAGACAAGGTTCATCGGGCACAGTAACCAAAGCACTCTTTACCCTAATTGCCATGTGCTCCCTGCTTCATCTGATCGGACTTGCTGCTGCGCCCTACGCATTAGGATTGCAACTCATCCTGTTCATCTCCGGCTTCAGCCTGACAGGAGCGCCCTCTCGCAGTGATCGCCCCTACGCGGGACACACCGATTCGGATAAGGAATTGAATCACAGTACAGAAGCACATGAGGATGAGAACCTGGATGTGGAGCTAAACCTCTATAAACCACGCACATCTGGAGCCATTTCCGAAAAATAAACCTTTATTTTAACTTGGTTTACCCGGCATCATCAGACTCAGTTCATTCAAAACTAGAAAAGAGAAGCCGGCATTCGGCTTCTCTTTTTTTGATTTCTACTATTTTTGCATTATGCCTAATTCGATCCTGAATTACATAAACCCTATCCCTTCGCGCTTGCATTCGATGAGCGCAATGAACGGGGTGAGCTGCTTCGTGCAGTGCTGCCGGATTTGGAGGCGCTGCCGGAGGGCGTATTTTCAAAACGCTTGCGTTCGGTCCGCTCCATCTGCACAATCTGGCCTTCGTGTACAACGATGTGTAACGAGCCAAACTCCATGTCATTCAGTTGTCCGGCAATTCGATCCATCCATACCTCATCCACTTTTAACGGCTTAGCCATAGAGCCGCCTCCTCTTCTCGGGCTACTGCCCGCTATATTCCTCAAGTGCGCTGTCATCCAACCCGACTTATAATTCATTCTTATCCAACCCATATACTTGGTTTATACATTAGCAGGGCTTCCAGTAGCTGTCAATCCGAATTTTCATGAACTTTAAACAAAAACCATTTACATTCGGAACCCTCTTCAAAACCAAGATGATTGGCAGGGATACAGGAGTGTTAAATCACTTTTCGGGAATCGTTTTATGACCCAACCAGCTCTTGAGCAGCAACGTTGCCAGAGCCAAAATCAGCAACAAGGAGGCGACGGCAAACGAAGCGGAGAATTGATATTCGTTATACAGGATCTCGACATGCAGCGGCAAGGTGTTGGTCTCCCCGCGAATATGTCCCGATACAACAGACACGGCCCCAAACTCGCCCATCGCCCGCGCATTACACAAAATAATGCCATACAACAGTCCCCACTTGATGTTGGGCAGGGTCACATTCCAGAAAATCCGCCACCCGGATGCCCCAAGTGTAACCGCCGCTTCTTCTTCCCTCGTGCCCTGATCTTCCATTAGCGGAATCAGTTCTCTGGCGACGAAGGGAAACGTAATGAACAACGTTGCGATGACAATGCCGGGCAGGGCAAAAATAATTTTGATATCATGCTCGGCCAGCCACGGTCCAAACCATCCATTCGAACCAAAGACGAGGACAAAGATCAATCCGCCTACCACAGGCGAGATCGAAAAAGGAAGATCGATCAGGGTGATCATGAGTCCTTTGCCCCTGAACTGGAACTTGGTAATGACCCACGCAGCCGCCACACCGAATATCGTATTGAGCGGTACGGTGATCCCGGCAACCAGCAGCGTAAGTTTCAATGCCGACATCGCGTCCGGCTCGGTAAGCGCGGCGATGTAGACACCCCAGCCTTGCTTTAACGCTTCCATCAGCACGATCACCAGCGGCAAGATGAGCAGCCAGAGCAGCACCAGACTTGCCAATCCGATCAACAACCATTTGACCCATGGTGCTTCCGTGGTTGCACGGTTTGGCCCCGGCCCGGTTCGCACACTGGATGCAGGCGTCAATGGAACGGAACCCGCCATATTATGTACCTCCTTTTGGTTTATATAAGTTGAACAAATGATTTTACACTAAACCACTGCGCGGTCAGAACATCTTCCGATTGCTGTTATCCCCAGATTTTTTATGAACCACTCCTAAAAAGGGGAAATCCGGGGATAAAGGCAAACGCTCCGCTTCTCCAGATTTTTCTGTCCTCTCCGTTATCGTGTAAATGTTAAGTTCAACTTATATAGGTGGGCTTATGCATTAGGCTCTGCCTGCCTTACGGCTCCAGCGTTGAAGTGAATTAATGATCAAGAGCAGGACAAAAGAGACCAACAGCAGCAGCAAGGCTACCGCCGTGGCTCCCGCATAATCGAACTGCTCTAGCTTCGCCATGATCAGCAAGGGCGCAATCTCCGTTTTCATCGGCATATTGCCTGAGATAAATACCACTGAGCCATATTCGCCAATGCCTCGGGCAAAGGCTAACGCAAAACCTGTCAGCAGCGGCGGGATCAGATCCGGAAGCAGGATCTTCCGGAATATCCGCCATCTTCCCGCTCCCAGCGTAGCGGCAGCTTCCTCCACCTCAGTCTCCAGTTCCTGCAAAACCGGCTGCACCGTACGCACCACAAACGGAATCCCGATAAACATCAGCGCGAGCGTAATGCCCGCCTGTGAATAGGCCAGCTTGATGCCCAAAGGCTCCACAAACTGCCCAATCCAGCCATTTCCGGCATACAGCGCCGTTAAGGCAACCCCGGCCACTGCCGTCGGCAAAGCAAAAGGCAGATCAATAACGGCATCAAACAGCCGTTTTCCAGGGAACTCATACCGGACAAGTACCCAAGCCAAGAGTAACCCGAGAACCAGATCGATCAGCGCCGCTGCACCTGCAGTCAGAAAACTCACCTGGAAAGAAGCAAGTACCCGGGGATTCGTCGCCACCTCAATCAGTGTGGACCAGGTCAGCCCCGTGGAGTTAAACAAGAGCGCTGCGAGTGGAATAAGTACAACCAGGCTCAGGTAAAGCACACTGTAACCCATCGTTAATCCGAATCCCGGCAGTGTGCGACTCCGGGCCACCATCACCTTGCTCATGCACGTTCATCCTCTCTGCCTTCAGTCGGTCGGACTGGTTGGCCGCTTACATGGTCAAGCAACATCATCGACGTCAGAAGCATTAGCTGCCCGGAACATAAATCTGGTCAAAGATACCGCCATCATTAAAATGCTTGGCCTGGGTATCGCGCCATGTACCGAATACATCGTTCAATGTGAACAGCTCAAGCTGCGGGAACTGATCCTTGAACTTTTCCTTCACGCTGTCCAGGGTTGGACGGTAATAGTTCTCAGCAGCAATGGTTTGCCCCTCTTCGCTATACAAATATTTCAGATAGGCGTCAGCCACTTCGCGGCTACCTTTTTTGTCTGCATTTTTATCTACAATTGCTACAGGTGGTTCAGCCAAAATACTGACCGAAGGCACAACAATGTCGAATTTGTCCGGTCCCAGCTCTTTAACTGACAAGAAAGCCTCATTCTCCCATGCAAGCAGTACATCACCAATACCGCGCTCTACAAACGTAGTCGTCGCCCCACGTGCTCCAGAGTCAAGGACAGGCGCATGTTTGAACAGTTCTGCAACAAATGCTTTGGCCTTCTCTTCATCATTGTTGTTATGTTTGAGCGCATATCCCCATGCCGCCAGATAGTTCCAGCGTGCTCCACCGGACGTTTTCGGATTCGGGGTAATGACCTGGGTATCTCCCTTGATGAGATCATCCCAGTCCTTAATGCCTTTCGGATTGCCTTTGCGTACCAAAAACACGATCGTTGAAGTATACGGGGAGCTGTTGTGCTCGTATTTGTCCTGCCACCCCGCATTGATCAGACCTTTGTCTTCAATAGCATCGATATCGTATCCCAATGCCAGCGTAACCACATCCGCATCCAGCCCATCTATGACAGAACGACTCTGTTTACCTGAACCGCCATGAGATTGCTTAACCGTTACTTCCTGACCTTTCTCTTTTAGCCAATACGCCGCAAACGCCTTGTTATATTGCTCATAGAGTTCACGTGTCGGATCATAGGATACATTCAGCAGCTCGATCGCTTTTGCCCCTTCTTTGCCGCCTTCCGTTCCTCCCGATGTTGCTGTCGCATTCGTGCCACCACTTTCCGATCCGCATGCCGCCAGTACCCCTGTTAACACCAATGCCAGACCAACCAAAATACCCTTATGAATTCTCTTTTTCATAGCTAACACTCCCCCCGAATGGATCTGCAAGATTACCTCAGGCAGGCTGAACAGCATGGAACGCACCGAAAAAAAAACAAAAAACGGAGGAACCCCCGCGCACTTCTCCCTCATAAAGTCATGCCGGCCCAAAGGCCGTGTATGCTTCATCCAGAAATGATGCGCTGCGGTGTTCCTCCGTCTATACGGTGAGAACGTTATTCTGTTCACGTTACGATCTCTCATGTGACTGTAAATGACTGCTCCCGAAAATAGGGCTTAGTCATTTTTATTATTCCTACCTGTTTAGTGAGTTATATACGTATCATAAGGGCAGTACATATGACTGTCAAACGTTTTTTTCCGATTTCTACCGAATATCTGTGGAAATGGCAGAAAAAAAAGAACAACGGACCAAAGACCGTTGTTCCCTTGTCAGCGGTAAGCTTTATACGCTGTAACATCAGCCCTGGGATTGGCATGAGTCATGCCCTTTCCCTCTTATTTGCCAGCGTACCGGATATTCGGTACGGGAGGTGTACTCATGCCATCTCCTAAATAAAAGCCAGTATGTGGCGGTTGGTTATAGGCTACATTTTGCCAAGCTACACCAAGACGGTATACCGGATCATGCATCAGGGTGTAGATCCGTTTGTCCGTAACGGCTGTTGTCGTGTAGATGCGCAGTGCAGAGCTGTCATTGGTCCGCCATACCACTTCTTCTCTCCAGTCGCCAAACAGGTCAGCCTGCAGATTCGGTGTGGATTTCGTTCCATTATTGGAAGAAACACCGGATGCGGTCAACAGATTAACCGTTTTGCTATTGGCGTAGTCCCATTTATCAATCCGGTTGCTGTCCAGCAGTTCACGGAGCAGGTCACCGTCCCACCAGATGCCAAAATTCGTGGAGGAAGGCAGGGTTGTCCCAATTTTCTGTCCTTTGGCTGTATACAAACCACCATCCGCCCACACTTCGGCACCCTTATAACGTGGATCGATATCGGCTGCCATGCCGCGCCCAATATCTTTGGTCGTAGGTACGCCCCAGATCAACTGACCTGTACGCGCATCGCGGAATTCCACTCCGGCATTGGACGGTGTCTCATGCACCTGGAATACTTCAAGTCCTGCACGATCCGGGTCCAGATCACTGAGATGCATCGCATCCCCATGATGAAGTCCTGTCGTGTAGAGTCCTTTGCCGTTATCATCCACCGCCATCGCGCCATATACGATCTCATCTTTGCCATCACCGTCCACGTCTGCCACACTCAAATTATGATTACCTTGTCCACCATAACCGGAATTACCTGATGTATTGGAATCAAAAGTCCATTGTTTCGTCAATTGCCCATCCCGCCAGTTGTACGCCACCAGCACGGTTCGGGTATAGTATCCACGCGCCATGACCAGACTTGGCCGCTCCCCATCCAAATACGCAATGGCTGCAAGGAATCGATCGACCCGATTGCCGTAGTTGTCTCCCCAATCGGACACATTGCCGCGCGCCGGTTCGTAGTTCACCGTGGAAAGTGCTTTGCCGGTCTGTCCATTAAAGATCGTAAGGAACTCCGGTCCGGACAGAACGTATCCGCTAGAATTACGATAATCCTTGCTGGCATCCCCGATGACTACGCCCGTACCATCCTTGGTACCATCAGCCGTTTTCATCGCCACTTCTGCCTTGCCGTCTCCGTCCAGATCGTACACCATGAACTGGGTGTAATGGGCACCCGCACGGATATTTTTACCCAGACTGATTCGCCACAGGCGCGTTCCATTCAATTTGTAGGCATCGATAAATACTTCACCCGTATAGCCGCTTTGGGAATTATCCTTGGAGTTGGACGGGTCCCACTTTACAATCAGTTCATACTCGCCGTCCCCGTCCACATCGCCTGCACTCGCATCATTGGCACTGTACGTGTAGGCTACACCATCCGGTGTTGTGCCTCCTGCGGGTACACTGAGAGGTACAGACAAATAATTATTGCCCCATACGCTCACTGCCGCCGAAGCAGCCTGCTCGGTCCCACTGACTACGGCTCGCACCGTATATTTGGAACTGCTTGTCCCGCTTGTATCCTGGAGGTTGGTGCTGTTCGTTATAGGCGATGCGTTTACCTTGGTTCCATCCCGATAGACATTAAACGATACATTCGACCCTTCCGTACCCAGAAGCCGCCAACTGACAAACACACCTGTGCCTGTCTTCACTGCAACTACACCGCGGTCCAGAAACTCCATCTGACGGGCACCCGCAGCATGAGTGACTGGCGTGTTTCCAAGACCGAGCGAAGTAACCAGTAACGCAGAACTCAGCAGGGATACCCCTGCGTTCCGCAATGTTCGCTTCCATAACGATCGTTTTTCCATAAAGCCATTGCCTCCCCAATCGAATTGGTAAGCCCGATGCCCTTGGTAGCGCCATCTTATATATAAGCGCTTTAATACAATCATTTTAAAATAAACATATAATTCCATCTATAGGTCTAGCTTAGTAATTTCATATATGAAAAAAAGGAAAAAAGCCGAAAGATGAATCTTTCGACTGGAATGCTTCTTTTCTCGCACGCTCGATCTTTCGGAATCTGAACGTAACAAAGAATGTTGTGTCATCTCACTTTATACTACCGGAGTAATACACACTGGGCGGGGGATCTCCAACTTGAATCCGTTGTGTGTCAGACGTCCATCTTCACCATTGATCTGAAAAGCAACAAGGTTGTTGCTGTCCTGATTGGCCACCAGCAGAATACCACCGGGAAGCAGGTTGAAGTTACGCGGAGTCTGACCGATAGTGGAAGTCCACTCTATCGCCTCCAGCTCACCGGATTCCTGGTCAATGTGATACAGCACAATACTGTCGTCCCCGCGGTTGGAAGCATACAGGAAGCGACCACACGGGGAGACACGGATGTCCGCTGCCGTACCTTCTCCAGAATGTCCTTCAGGCAGTGTGGTGATATGCTGCAACGTAGTGAACTCACCTCGACGCTGATCATACATGAATGCCGTAACGGTGTTACTCAATTCATTAATCACATAGGCCCATTGCGAGTTTGGGTGGAAGACGAGATGTCTCGGTCCAGAGCCTGGAGGCTGATTCGTCTCACGATGCGTTACTAAGCGGCCTTCTTCTTGACGATACACAATAATCTGATCCAGACCCAGATCACAGACAACGGCGTACTGACCCGAAGGGTCCGGTTGAATGGAGTGAGCGTGCGGCCCTTCCTGACGGTCATCGTTCTGCCCTCTTCCCGTATGCTCAATCAAAGCACTCATCTCTTCAAGCGTGCCTTGATCTCCTACCGGAAATACGTTCACACTGCCGCTGCTGTAGTTCGAAGTCAGCACCCACTTGCCGTCCTCACTGACAGACACATAACAAGGCGAAGCGCCCTTCGTCAACTTGCGATCCATCAGGTGCAGCTCACCCGTTGCGGCATCCCTGCGATAGACCAGCACCTCTCCCTCATCTGTCTCACTTACCGCGTAGAGACAATCCCCATCCGCAGATAAAGCCAGATAGGATGGATTATCCACCCCATCCATATGACTTACAATCCGCAACTCGCCTGTATCCTTGTTCAACGCACAGAGAAAAATCCCCGGTTGATCTGCTGATGCATAAGTACCTGTATAGAAAAAAGCTTCATTCGTTGCTGTCGGTTCCATCGTCTCATTCTCTCCTTATTGATTCAAATGATTGACCTTACTCCGTAATTACAAGCAATGATAAGAAGTATTAACCCGAATAGTTGATTCCACTGTTATGTACTTACCCAATTCACTGTCTTTTGCTTCAGCGGTTATCCTCCCTCAACATAATACAAAGCAAGAGGGCTTACAATAGTCCAACCACATTGTACCTAATCCAACGGAATTTCATATTGAAAACCAATGGAAAATTGCAGCAACCTTTTGAGGAATAAGGTCGTCTATAGGGACAAATAGCTTATAAACAAAGGGATATTCCCTGGAAAAGTGAGGCGAACCTGACATGAAAAAAAATATATTGGCTGCATTAACAGCCGGAGCTTTACTTACCCTTTCTCTGAGCGCTGGTCCAATTCACGCCGCTCAAGCGGAATTCACTGATATTCAAGGTATTGCAGGGGCAGACAAGATTGAATCCCTGCATCAGGATGGCTTAATCAAAGGCGTGAGTGATAGCTTGTTCAAACCGGAACAGGAACTAAACACGGCTCAGGGTATTCAGCTCATTGCAGATGGTCTGAATCTGAATTTGGACACGATTCGTTTTGTCAAACAACCCCTGCCAAGTGACTACTTCTCCAACGTAAAAGATGGCGTATGGTACAGCGATGCTTTTGTCCGTGCCCAGTTCAATGGTATTAAGATGTCCAACGATATCGATCCTTCCAAGGCGCTGACCCGTGAACAGTACACCCTTTTCTTGATGCAGGGCATTGAAGCCAAAGGTGGCCTGCCGATGATTAACATCAAACCTGTAAATATCACGGATGAAAAAGAGCTTACGCCAGAATTTCAAGGCGCTGTTCAACGCTCCCTTGTCTTGAAGATTAACACGCTCGATGCCGAGGGCAACTTCAATCCGAAGGATACGATTACCCGCGCTGAAGCTGCGGTTATGATGTATAACGCAATTGAGTATTTGGAAGATTTCAATGCACCGAAAATCCCGGAAACACCAGAGAAATAATGCCCCATCTTTATTTTAAATACCAAATAGCCGCATGTTCCCTCTAGAAGGGACATGCGGCTATTTATGTTATATCTATTGATATCTATAGCGATAACTGATCCAAAATCAGTCTTAGAAAGAACCTTTAACAACAACTTCAGACAGCGGGAAACGACCTGCCGGACGAGCTGGAACTGCAGCTTTACCTACAGTGATCAACAACGTTGGCAAATAACGCGCAGGGATGTTGAATGTTTCGATCAATTGTTGCGGGTTGTAACCACCCATTGGGCAAGTATCATATCCCAGGGAACGTGCAGCAAGCATAATGTTCTGTGAAGCAAAAGATGCATTGCGGATTGCTTCATCACGGGCGATTTGCGGATTTTGGTAAGCACCATTGATCTGTCCAACCAATGCGTCACGAACTTCAGCCGGGATCGCACCTGCTTCAACAGCCTGATCATAAATCACGGCGTTGCGGTTTGCTTCCAGATCTCCGAGTACAGCAATCGTAACGGAGCTGTCTGTGATTTGACTTTGGCCGTAAGCGATTGGCAGCAACTTGGCTTTGTCTGCTTCGGATTCAATCACGAGGAATTTCCAGTGCTGCAGGTTCCATGAAGACGGTGCTTCGGAAGCGGCTGTCAGGATAGCGTTCAGATCTGCTTCAGGCATAACAAAACCACTTTCGTACTTTTTGACAGCGTGACGTTCGTTAATCACGCGAAGTGTTTCATTGTTTTCAATGCTGGACATGCGTTCCACTCCCCAAGTTCTTTTTTATTTTTTTACGTTCGCAAGGCCAAACTCTACCGAGTACTCACCTTCCGAAAATAACATCAGCGCAGACGATCGCTTCCATCTGTGTTCACGTTATGCCCGGAATCGCCTGAAACATCAACGGATCTTACAACCGGAGCAAACGCCCTTATATAGCCTGTCCACCATGCCTGACAGCAGCAGTCCAAGGCCAGATCATGAAGAACGGTTAACGATTCAATCTGTCAGGATCTTTCCTTCATGGACAAGGGTTCCATAGCCAAGGAACATTCTTCCCCATTACCGATACGATGCTTCACATCCTCAATGGATATACGGTCAAAATAAGCGCTCAGTGCTTCTTCGCCTCCATCGTAGATACTTCCCATCACACTTTGCATATTGGAAGAAACAACGCATGTTGAACCGGACTCTCCCGAGCACCAGCTGGGACCAAGTGATCCACCTGCCACCAGTCTGTACAGTTCTCCAAGCTTGATTTGTTCACTCGGACGGCTGAGCAGATATCCACCATGGGCACCTTCCTTGGTGGTCAGGTATCCATGCTTCCGCAGCACACTAAGCACCTTGCGTACTCTGGCTGGATGCGTACCCACACTTTGAGACAAGTCTTCACTATTGGCCATACACTCATCCTTCATGGACAGAAAGACCAGACAGTGCACAGCAATGGTAAATTCACTGTTCATTACTTACTCCCTTCCCGGCATACCGTTCACCGATGAAAATTCAATCCAAGGTAAGTATAACTGTTATTATAGGAATAACAGTTATGTTTGTCAACACTCTTCACCCGGTGGTGAAAACCTGTTATCTCCTGTCATACCAGTATATACAGGCCCTTCATAGGCTAAGTAAAACGTTGGAGTTCTATCCGTTGTTTAAGGGAAAAGAACAAAAAAAGTGAGCCGATCGCTTGGCGAACGGCTCCAATAAGATAGACATATGAAAGGGCTTACGAGATTATTATAATCGGTTATTCCTATTTTGAAAACGCTTTTTTTGTAAAGTGTTTGGGGATTTTGAAATATCCTATTTTTTAAGCATATTCACATAGGGTATTGCAAAAACTAATTACATTAGTTATATTACTAATAACATTAGTTTTAAGGAGGATTTAATGATGCGAATTACACGTGAGCATGATGTTGTCCAAGTTTCATTCCTCCCACGCCTCTTCCCTGTGAACGTATATCTTGTTGAAGAAGATGATGGGTTTACTCTTATTGATGCCGGAATGCCATTCAGTCTCAAGGGGATTCTGGCTACTGCACAATCTCTGGGCAAACCAATTACCAGAATTATTCTGACTCACGCCCATGGCGACCATGTTGGTGCACTGGATGGTCTGAAGGATGCGCTGCCTAAAGCCGAGGTCTGCATCTCCAGAAGAGATGCCTCGCTGCTGGCCGGCGACGCTTCCCTGCTTCCCGGCGAGCCGCAGACTCCGGTACGCGGCAGTGTCCCCAAAGCGATCCGCACCCGCCCGGACCGCTTGCTCGATGATGGCGACCGAATCGGATCCCTGGTCGCCATTGCCACCCCAGGCCATACGCCGGGCCATATGGCCTTCATGGATACGCGCAGCCGCGTGCTCATCGCTGGCGACGCGTATCAGCTGCACGGTGGCCTCGCCGTATCCGGCCACCTGCGCCCGCTCTTTCCGTTCCCCGCGCTGGCGACGTGGAACTGTGAACTTGCTCTTGCCAGCGCCAAGCGCCTGGCTGAGCTGGAGCCGTCCGTGCTCGCTGTAGGGCACGGACGAATGCTGCGTCAGCCCGCCGCGGCCATGCGCGCAGCTACGGCAGACGCGGAGCAGCGGCTGCGCCCTGCCGGGGGGCATCTGTGAGCCCCCGTCAAGGGCTGGATCGCGGCGCTCTGTTAAGCGCCGCCACCCAGCTTGCCGACAGCGACGGATTCCATTCGCTAACACTGGCCGCTCTGGCCCAGCGGCTGGATGTGCGCTCTCCGTCGCTCTACAACCACATCAACGGTCTTCCCGGGCTTCGCCAGGAATTGGCGTTGATGTCCGCACAGCAGCTCAGGCGTGCATTAACTGAGGCTTCGGCCGGCCGTTCGGGCGACGAAGCCATTCAGGAGGTCGCTGCTGCATATATCGGCTTCGTCCACAAGCATCCAGGGCTGTATGAAGCCTTCTTCCATGCCCCGGACCGGCAGGAACCGCAGCTCGTAGTCGAGAGTACAGCTGCCCTGGATCTGATGCTCCGCCTGTTGCAGCCCTATTCGCTAAGTGAAGCGGAAGCGCTCCATGCCGTTCGCGGTTTACGCAGTCTTTGCCACGGCTTCGCCTCCATCGGTGAAAAAGGAGGCTTCGGCATGAACTTTGACCCGGATGAGAGCCTGCAGCTGACCGTGACTGCTTTCCTGGATGGGTTGCGACACCTTCATAAAGCCTGATGATCTCGATGCCCAATGGAAGAGGGCTGCAGATGATCTGCAGCCCTCTTTATGTATCCTACCGTTCGTTACCGAAAGAACGGTTTTTCTATTGCCAGGGTGCTTGCCCTGTCTGGACTTCCTGCAAAATCTTCTTCATCACGGGTACGTATACTTTCCAGTAAAACCGATCCGGAACGCCCTTTTGATCCGGCGTAAGCTTCGTTTTTACGACATCCCATCCCTTGATACGGCGCCAGAACGAATAATGCTCCAGCTCTCCGAAGGATCCCGCCATATAATACGTCCGATTATAGCCCTCATACCGGATAAGAGCAGCAAATTCCCCTGGAATACCTGCGTCCATCAGTTTCTGCTGTCCATTCTGCGTTAGATCCGTCTTATACCAGGCCAGAACCGTAGCCTGTTGTTCAGGCACAATGATGTCGAACCATTCGCTGTAATGGATGTCTCGGGTAATTCCACTCCATTCCCCACCTTCCTGTGTGAAGGCGAATTTTATGTCACCGGTCTTTACATCCCGGCCTTGCTTCAGTACAATCACCCGTCCATCCTTATGAACCAGTACAATGCCTGCTCCATGATAAGGCCACTGCCTTTTCTCCTTAAGCTCGTAGTTCATTCTTAACCGCTGAGGCACTTCATCCAGGCTCTGCAGATCCGATACCGATCTCCCTTGCCATCCGCTGCTTTTCATGCCCAGAATCGGATACAATTGCTCTCTTGTCATGTCCGAAACAGCATTCGACAAGGCGCTAAACTCAGCGACAATCGTTACGCCTTTGGTCGCGGCTTCACGAATTTTGTGCGCATCATATATCGTAAGACCTTCATAGGTTTTGCCTTGTATACGTTCATTCGTTTCTGTAGATGAAAGATGATGATTCGCCGTCAGATAGATCAGGTCCGTGTCGGTCACCTCATCCGGCAATTTCCGCTCAATACGGGAGATCCCGTTCTGTATATCATACCCGTAGTAATCTTCTTCATAATTATAATGTTCCCCTGTCTGCTGAACAATCTTCTGCTGATTCAAAATCCATACCAGTCCTTTATGTCCCACATAGGACAAGTCCGGTTTACTTTTGTCGACAATCATGATGTTAAGCGGTGTTGGTGCCTGTGATTGCCACATAATCCAGGGGATAACCAGGACCACTGATACCACAGTCAGAGAAGCCAATGTCCATACCGTGAGTGGCCTGTGATTTCTATTCATGAAGCGTATTCCTCCTTGCTCTGTTCCAAGGTATTCCTATGATCAGCATATTACTCCTTTCCGTTCTTACTGTCCTTCCTCCTGTAGCCCATCCACCCATAGATTGAATCGGGAATGTATATAATACGTCCACGCTCTTTCATCTGTTTCATATGTTTGTGCAGTCGCCTGACAAGCTCTATATGACCCACTTGGTTATCTGTCTAGTCACCGTCGATTTTTATGACCCTACATGTTCGTTCATTTCCTGATTTCCCCTTATTCGAATAAACGGCTTCACATTGGGTACAATAATACAAATTTTTCAAATGAACCCTCTATATACAATCCGGGTAAATGATACACTAAGCATTCTATCGGCTTTCTTCGTTTGTGATATAATAGAAACAGAAAATTCCGGTAATTCGCATCATGTTCCGGATGTCCGGATAACATATTATTCCAGAAAGAGGGAGTTCTACGTGGCTCAAATCAGTCCGTTTTACCTTCAGATCGGTGCAACTGTGGGTATGCTCGTCATGGCCCTGCTTGCCATTTTTATTCGAATGAAAGCTAGCCATCGTCCGGTAACCATTCGCAAAATACTTATTCCCCCGCTGGGAATGAGCACGGGTTTTCTCATGTTTGTTGTACCCCAGACACATGTCCCGCTTCTATGGGCACTCATTGCGCTGTTGGTGGGCTGGTTTATATTCTCGTATCCACTCATTCGCAGTACTCGCTTTGAACGAGTTAACGGTGAAATTTTTGCCACACGTTCACGAAGCTTCGCGTTCATTCTGCTTGGATTGCTGGCTATACGTCTCATCCTGCATGAAGTCATTCAGCGTTATGTGAGCATCCCTCAAACGGGTGGCTTGTTCTTCCTTCTGGCCTTCGGTATGATCGTGCGCTGGCGGGTATATATGTACAAGCACTATAAGGAAGTTGCTGGGGCACAATCCTGAATCGGACTCCAACAGAAAAAAAACACGTTCCATGCATTCGCATAATGAAGTGCTTCCTGTCAAGTGAATAATCTAAAAAACAAAAAATCATTTTATTAGGTACCTCAGCTCGTGTTAACGAAGCTGAGGTATCTTTGGTACTCTTGAGTTATGTCGCCACCGCAAATTCAACTCATCTGCTCCTGTTCCTCTCTTCCGTAGGACAGACGATTTTCTTGGGAAGGATTCCCTCTTTACCTCATAAAATCGAATCGTTGCGCAAAAGCCCAATGCGCATCGCTTCTGTTATCGCTTCGGAACGGGAGCGCACCCCTAGCTTCTCGAAAACGCGGGTCAGACTGTACTCAACTGTACGTTGACTCATGAGTAGCTTTGCAGCAATTTCTTTGTTACTATGGCCACTTGCAACCTCCTGCAAAATCTCTTGTTCCCGCTCAGTGATGGATACCTTATTCAGGGTCTGATCTTTACGCGCACTCAGATGAATCTCACTTCGACGCAATTGACGCAGCAAATGAACCGGAATAACAGCTTCCTCACGCATCGCACAGCGAATTGCAGTCAGAAGTTGCTCACGGGTTGCTGTCTTACTCACAAAACCTGTCACGCCTGAGTCAATAAGGATGTTAAAGTTTGGACTGATGTCATAACCGGTATAGATCAATATTCGATTATCTGGATCGATCGAGATTACACGTTTAGTCAGCTCCAATCCACTGATCCCAGGCATATTCAGATCAAAAAGTAATAGGTCAAAGCTCTCAATTTGCAATCGCTCCAAAGCCTCCATAGGAAGTGTCAGCGTCGTCACCTGAATTTCCGGGTCTTGCTCCAGCAGAAGCTTTGTTCCTTCTACTACTGATGGGTGATCATCAACCAGCAATATACGAATCATTGGATTTTCTCCTTTCTACATTCACTTTATCCTTCATCTACTCTAGCTACGGATCGGCAACCGGATAACGGCAAATAGTCCTTTCCCAAGCTGCGAGTGCCAATCAAAGCTTCCCTCAAAGCTGCGGACTCGCTCCTTTATTCCAGATATGCCCATATGACTAAATGAGTCCTCTGCGACTGACCATTCCATACCTACGCCATTGTCACTATATGTGTAATGTAAGATCCCCTCCTCCAATCGTATGGCAATCTCAACTCTCGAAGCTCGCGCATGCTTAGCAGCATTTCGAAGCAGTTCCTGAGTGATTCTATAAATTGCTAGTGTCTGTTCATCACCAAGCAGTCCATCAATGGATTCTGTAGAGAAATTCACCACATAATCCGTCCTTGTCTGCGCTTCAACAAATAGCTGCTCCAAAGCTTGAGTAAGTCCCATTTCCATTAAAAGCGGCGGGCGTAACTCATTACAAGTTTCACGGATCTGATGAATAACATCAAGCAACCCTTCCCTAATCTGCTCCAGTTCAGCACGTAGACCATCAGACATCTTTTCATCAATAATAGTTGTCTCTAACCGCCGAAGCCAGATGATCTGATCCTGCAAGGCTGAGTCATGCAAATCTGAAGCCAAGCGCCGCCGCTCATTTTCAGATAAGTTAAAGATTAACCGAAGCACCCAGGATGGAGCATGACTGTGCTTTTGTATTTCCGTCTCTAGATCTACGATTATCTCTTCAATTAAGTAAAGATTTTCATATACAATAGCGCTATAATTGGCTAACGTACTAAGCCAATTACGTTCGTCAGGGTTAAATCGTGTATGATTTGCTTTGTCGTCAACCCAGAGTATATATAAGGAATCCTGACGCTTTCCAATAACGAGGCAAATGCCACGAGACATGGTCAACAGACTTCCGGGAGCGAGTAGATTCATTTTTTTTCGCAACACACTTGCCATCTCAGCACGCTCTGTCATCCTCAGTTTATCGATCATCACTTCGGTTTGATGTATATCCAAATCGAAGAAAGCCATATCTAACACAGGAAGCGAAGAATTTATTTCCTGCTCCAGTACTTTCTCAAGGTCAGAGCATTTCATGACACGAGATACCTTGTGAGAGAATCGTTCAAAACTGTCACTTATATCCAGACGACCATTCAATTTGTTCTTCACTCGACGATCCATAGATTCCTTGACAAACAGAGTAATTACCAGAAGAAAATAAAACAAGAGAAACATACGGATGCCCTCAATCCCGTTCTGCCCTCCACTGCGAGCTACCCACATCCCAAGTATAGCCATCAACGCAGAAGGTACTATGGCAAGTAACGCATGATAAATAAAGCGGTTAACTATAAAATCAACATCAAACAGCATTCTCGTCATCAGCATGTATAGGTAAATAATCGGTAAGGTCAACAAGAAGGCCGCAGCCACATCATTGGATACAATTGGATAATCGAACAGTGATGGCAAACTGTACAGGCAGACAAATGGGAAAAAGGCTAGTGTATGTGCAATTAACGTCAATTTGAACAACGAGCGCAAATGATCCAAGCGATGTTTGCGATACTGCTGAATTAACTTGGCTACAATCAGAATGTTAGGTATTGCAAAAAATAATATAAGTAATATTGATCCATAAGCGTAAAATTCCACGTCAACAAGTTCACGGATCGACCTCATGACTATGTGGAACACGATACAAATATAAAAAAACATAAGCCAAGGTTTGGATACAAAACATTCTTCAAACTTTCTTAGATAACTATTCATAAAATGAATAAATAGAATGGGCACCATTAGAAAGGATACATAGAAAAAAAGACGTCCAAAGGGTTCGTATCGATCTGTAGTATAGCCTCCTAGATAGGCTAGTACTGTGAATAGAAAGAAGAGTGCCAGAAGAAATGCCGAAGAATCTTTCATTCGGTAGCGCCCCATCACGAGAACGAAAAAAAAGAAAAAGTATAGATGCGCTTAATGGACCTATAATGGAAAGCAGTGATACGTGCAAAGGCAGCTTCTGAATCGTCAGAAGCTGCTCATTTCCATCTGCCCCTAATCTAGTAATCGAATCGGCTCTTTCAATTTTCCCGTAATGTTGAACGGTGAAATTACTTACTGGTGAAGCCCCATCGATGGCAGTCACGATGTCTCCTGGCTTCATATAAGCTTGACCCCACCCCTCATCTCCAACAGAGATCACTTTATAATTTCCTGTTACGTCTTCTTCCTCAACTTCAATATGAACTAAAGGTGTCCCGACAAGGAGAACGATATCATAGATGACAATGACGATGTATATCAAGACTGCGGCTAGCCAATTCCTTTTCCTCAATTCAAAATCCTCCAACCTGTTTTATGTATGATTTAGTCACCCCAGTTTGAAATCTGTAGACTAGTGATGGAGCGACCTTCCGATCGAAAAGTGAAAACATCCAGTAACGCTCGGTGTTCGATTTCTCCCAGTCCTTCGAATAGTAATTGTCCACTTTTCAAACTGTTACATGCATTTTTTTCCTTCATCAACATCTCAATAGCTTCCTTCAACATTCCAGTCAGCCTCCCGTATCGTAGTTTAGTTTGATGAGCATTAAATCCCATTCCTATATATTCTACGCCGGCTGCATACGAGTATGAGATGATCTTCTGATGTATGAAATGCGGGTGTCCGGCTTGTTTTTACTATATCAGTACAACAAGGAACATGAAACGACAACCCACTTTGTAATTCCCGCAAAAGATTTTGCGCTCTGTTGCGTGATCTGCAACTTTACCTGCATTCCTCTTTACACAGGCATCAGGATTCTATTACAGCAGATAAACGTTTCTTGAACCCATCTTGAATGGGCAACTGCTCCACCAACCGGAGATAACGATAATAAGCGATGCGCATATGAACAGAAGCATATGTTAATGCACCGGAATTCTCCAATAACTCTAGTAGCTCGTTTATTCTGTTGCAAACTTGTTTGTACGTTAATCGACCTTCAAAATAATCAATCACCCAGTGGGATTGCCCATTCAGATTCGCGATTAAAGCAAGCACAGGAAGGGTTTTTTTTCGATTCCAAAAGTCGTTCTTCCCTTCCCGATTCATCACATCCAAAATATCATTTTTGATCTGAGCGGCTAAACCCAACTGCTCGGCGTATTCTTCTACTTCCACACGGCTCTCTCCACATGCGAGAACCGTACCTATTTGACAAGCCATCACAATCAAGGATGCTGATTTGTCGACAACTGTTTGTATATATTCACTTTCGCTGCGAATCCGGCTTGTCAAATCCATCATCTGACCGTTTACCGCTTTTATAGCCTGGGTGTTCAAAAGAGCGGCAGCCTTATATTTTCGCGTGGTATCAAAGTCGCTATCCAGCAAGAGATGCTGGGACAAGAATACGAAACCAAGCGCAATATTTAGTACACACTCTTGTGGAATGGAGCTCCAAACGGCAACTGTATTATCACGATCTTGAAGATCATCAATCATGTCTAGCGCGAGCAAAAACAATTCGACAGCAGCGACCGCCCTATAAATCGCTTTGCCTTCACCACCATAGATTTGATAGTGCAAACTTGTCAGATTTCCGATTTTAGTTCCACCTTGCAACTTGTACAAGACACATTCCACTGCTTGATTGCAAAGTACCTCATCTGTGAATTCTTTCTCTATGGCCTGGCACAATATCTGTTCGATCTTCATGTCTTCCACCATCAAACATCCTCCTTATTCTCTTTTTTTCATTTTAAATATTTTTTATATTTTTTCCAATAAGATAGCATATTTATCTTTTTTGGCTCAACTTCCTAAGAATTAACGACAAAAAAACTCCTCTGGCTATATAGCCAGAAGAGTTCCACTTAAAATTTGTTCAGAAGTCTAGCGTTCTCTTTAAACTCTTTAGGCGCTGTTCTTCAAAACCGAGTAATGCACCGTAAGGATGCAACGGGGAATACATACTTTGAATATGACTCAAGTATGAATCCGCGCCTTCATCCGAATAATGGGTGAAGGCCTCCACTTTGAGTGAAGACAGCGGACCTAGTGCCTCCTTTTTGAGCAGAAGATGTAAGAGATTGTCCGCCTCCCTATGTTGACCCACTTCTTTCAGCCGAATGACCTCCTCGGCCAGAATCATAGCTACGGTATTCTGGTGTATGCAGGTTGTCTTTACTTCTCGCCAACATTCGATCAACATTCCGGTCAGCCTAGCGATCAAAGTATCTTCATGATTTCTGTCACTCTGCATCGCTGTATAAAAATATAAAACGTTGAGATTATACAGATCTTTGCTCCAGTTAGTATCATTTCTCGCTGCTACTTCATATAGATACCGCCGAGATTCCTTAAGTAGAAAATCCAGCTTCCTGACGTCCATAGCGCTGGCAGTAATCAACGCAGTCCAGGCGAAGAAAAGATAATAGTTGCGTCTACCGAGCAAGAGAGCATTTGTTCCATCTGTAAATAACGTACCGATCCCGATCGCGGCTGAAAAAAAACCAAACAGTCCCCACAGACTGAGCCAATTGGACGAGAGGTTCAGAGTGAGCAGACCGAGAAGTAGACTAAACGCAGGACCAGCCGAATAGATGACGCGTTGAGATCGTATTGCAAAAGCAAATGTGCGCTCGTCCTCATAAGCAGCGACTTCCGCTTTCATCGCTCCAAAAAAGTAGGCTTGTTTCCATTTCCATTCGAGGTGAAACGGTGAAAATGAAAACAGAAATGGTCCAAATATTAAATGGGTAACTCGGTTTCCCATAAACAGTGCACCGAGGATATGCCCGAATTCATGTAACATAATAGCTATTACCAGTGCAATTGCAATATTGAGCAAGAGGGTAAGCAGCGATACTCCCCCCCACCCTCCTAGTGTTGGTATACCTTCTGTATCCCCCAGCAAAAACGAAGTAGCCAGAGCGAAAACAATCGTCACTCCAACAAAAACCACCAGGTTCTTTTTCAAAACACTTCCTCCTACGCCATGGGGCTGTCTTCCCCCGAATCTCCAAAGATAACGTCCATCTCTTGAGTTCCTTCTAGTATTTCAAACGCACTCATCTCCAGAAAGAGTCTTCCAAGCATATTCATTCTCTCATGAATCAACTGCTCCATATATTTTTCATAGAGAACTTTTCTTGCTTGAGTTTGCCTGTTCATGGGTTCAACCGCATTAGTGCTTCGTATACATTCACACCCCCTACACCAAAGTCTTCATCCGCTCCGTGCTCACCATAATCGTTTGCCGTCTCAAACAACATATCTTTCACCGCAGATGGACTCAATCTGTAACCCCGCTCTTTCGCTTCAGCGATCAGTAGCCCTGCTGAAGCAGCTACCTTGGGAGCAGCCAGGCTGGTGCCTATCATAAATTCATAACCGACTGGTAGACCCACCAGCTTGCTGAGTTCTGACTGCGGAAGATGAGTAGGATATGTCGTCAGACACATGCTCGTTAAGTTCAATTCGCCTTTGGTGAACCACGTACTACCATAATCCCCACCAGGAGATGCAATCATATCGTGCAAACCATAGTTTGAATAAAAAGCCTTTTCATGCTGACGATTGTAGGCAGAAACAGTGATAACATCAGGTAAACCACCAGGTGCATGAACAGCAAGCTCCGAAGCATCCCATTTGAGCGCTTGAGCAAGAATGGAAGGATCACTAATATTAAGCCCATCTGTGCCAGAGGAAGCGACGACAGTCACCCCTTTTAATTGAGCATATGCCAACGCTCGTTCATAAGCGAGCAGCGCTGCTTGGTCATCGGGCTTCAATAAAGACTTGTAAGTCCCTAAACTGAGATTAATCACATCGACGTTATCGTTTACCGCCACTCTACTATGGCCTCAACGACCCAAGAACTATCCGCCTTTCCCGTATCGAATACTTTATAAGGAACCAATCCAAGCCCGGGTCCCACACCAAGCAGCTTTCCATCCGCAGAGATCGTTCCAGCAATCATCGTCCCGTGTCCAAGGTTATCATCAGTGGACTCTATGCCAGGCACAAATGATTTCCCGGTTCCGATAAGGCTATCCTTCAGATCAGGATGAGAAGAATCGATTCCACTATCCACCACAGCGATGACCACATCCCGGCTTCCGCGTTGAATATCATGACTTTTCCAATCATCAGTTACTTCTTTAATGTCCCAGCCCCATTTCTCATATAATAGCTCCTCTGCCCTAACTGTTTCTTCGCCACGATTAGCATTTAATCCTTCGAAATCCATTGTTTTGGAAAATGACTTATCTAATTTCGGGTTATCTCCTATATTTTTAATATCCACCAGATTTTGTTGCACAATCTGCGGAGTGAGCGCGGCAGCAATCATTTCTGAATCGTCCAATTTAAGTTCCAGTTTCGGGTCACTGCCAGTGTACTCCACCGCATCTGTGAATGCTTGTAGAACAGCTAACTCCGCTTCTCTCACGAGTGTGGGGGAAGACCCGCTCAACCGTATTAGCCCTGTTTCTGGCAATATAGTAGCTTGAATATCTTTCCACCCTTCTATAAGAGTAGCTGCTTGCTCTGGAAACATACCTTCCTTGAATAAGACAAGTCTACTATATGAATCCCCTGTTACACTAAGCTCCATGGCCGCAGAGGCATCAGCTACTCCCGTCGCTGCTACGCCTGATATTCCTACTAATCCTGCTGACAAGGCCATAGATAAGGACAAAACGCAAACCTTCAAATTATTAAATTTAGACTGCCAGTGATTTCCGCATTTCGTCCTTTCCTGCTCTGGGCAGCTCGACAATGGGATACCTTTGTGGACGAATGCACAGAAGTACGCTTGATTGCAAAGGTGGAGCGTTTAAGAGAAAAGCTCATGCTCTTTTTCCCCCTCATTCATATAAAGTTGGTAATATAAACCTTTTTAATTGATTAGCTGCATATGGCTGCCACTTTCCACGATGCATCCTCTGTCTGATTCATTCTTGTTATGATGAACTCATCATATGAATCGGGGGGAATTATGATGTCTACTCTAACGACTCAATCGCACGATTCCAAATATAGTGCTCTGAATGCATCAGCTCTCTTTTTTGAAGAGCGGAAAGACTTTTTGGACACATTGGACCAGTCAGAGAATCAAGCAGAAGCACGTAAAACAGCAATAGACCATTGGAGGAATGAGGCTCTACTGCTAGATGATAACCACTATCAAGCTCGCCTGAATGCATTGGGCTTGAATGAAGAAGAGTTTGGGAATCTGCTTCTGCTTTCGTTGAATACCAAAGCACTGAGCACAAATAATTCGGTAGCTAAAGAACAAGTGCGAATCGGACTTAAAGAATGGGAAGAGGCATTGCTTCTGAATCGCTCCATCCCTCTCCAAAGTAGAGCTCCGACCAAGCTACAGCTCAGATCGAATTTTTGTACAATGAGTATCCTATACTCGCCCGTATGTTGATGATCCGAACGATATTTATCGTCAACGCAACATTGGAAGCGATGGAGCGTTTTACCGCAGACCGCCCCAAATTGATCCTGACACTTGGACTGCCCCAAGATTGTGGTCGCTTGCAATCGTTTGTAGCCGGTATGGGCGATGCACACCAGGAGGGTCGTTCCGTCATTCGCATGCAATTGGAAGATGGTACCGAACTGGTCTATAAGCCAAAACCACTCGGAGCCTCGAAACATTTCAGTGATTTTCTTGGTTGGATGAACAGTCAAGGATTCCATCCCGAATTCAAACCAATGCGGGTGCTAGATCAGGGAAACTACGGGTGGGAAGAGTTTATCGTGCAGAGGGGCTGTACGAATTCAAACGAGGTAGAACGCTATTACACTCGGCTTGGTGGCTTGCTCGCCATACTATACAGTATGCGCGGCACTGATTTTCATATGGAAAACGTGATTGCATCCGGCGAACACCCGATACCAATCGACCTGGAAACGGTGTTTCACAATACACCTACACTTCATTTCCCGGATACAGCCGATGTGGAAGCCAAGAAAAAAATCGTCGATTCGGTCATCGGCACAGGGCTGCTCCCACTACTACTGTATCAGAACGAGGAAGGATTCGGAGTCGAAATGAGCGGTATAGGTGGTGGTGAGCAAGTACTTCCATTCCCGGTACTTCAAGTCGAAAACGACGAAACTGACGAGATGCGTTTCGTACGCAAGGCCAAGTCTACCAAGGGATCAGAAAACATCCCTATGCTGAATAATATTCCAACACATGCAGCCAAGTATGTGAATCATATTGTGGAAGGTTTCCGACAAGCATGTTCAATTTTTCGTCGCAATCGGACGCTGCTACTTGACAAGAATAATAGTCCACTCGCACCATTCGCAAACGACACTGTGAGAATTATTTTGAGAGCTACGCAATTCTATGCCAACTTTTTAATGGAATCGGGACATCCGAATTATACACGCGATGCTTTTAAACGCGAACTCCTAATGGACCGTCTCTGGTTTACAGTACTCGATCCACGTGCTATTGCTTCGGAACGACAGGATCTGCTATATGGCGACATTCCCTATTTCACTACGACCCCTTCTTCACTTGATCTGTTCGATAGCCGAGGCCAACGTATTCCTGGATTCTTTGCCTCTTCTAGCTATGATCTAGCTTTAAAGCGTCTACTTTCCTTAGACGATGAAGAAGATCGACAGGTTGACTGGATCATATCTTCCATTCTCGGCTCAGCTGACTGGCGCTCAACAGAAAAGGGATGCTGCAACAAGAATAACATGTTGGTGAACCTTGAAGAAACAGGCGAATCAGATGACCAAGCAGTAGAATCCATTGATCAGAATAATAATTTCCTGGAACAGGCTTCGGAAATAGGGGACTACCTGCTAAAGGAAGCGATCTATAGCACTGGAGGACATGACGCCACATGGGTAGGGGTCGGTATGAACTACAGGGGTCAATGGAACGTAGCAGCGATGAAAGGTGGTCTATATGATGGAGCAGCTGGACCATCTCTTTTTCTAGCACACCTAGGACGTCTCACAGGCCAACGTAAATACAGTGACCTCGCTCAACTTTCTATGCGAACATCCATTGCATCACTGCCTTACAACACTAGCTTCGGTTCGGCATTTTATGGACAGGCTTCTGTGCTTTACAGCATGCTTCAATTGTCCGCATTAGGTTTGAATGAGAAAAACTGGAGTGAGAAAACAGCGCTGATTCTGAATCATCTACGGATGGGCGTGCCATTTGATAATTACTATGACGTGCTGGGTGGGGGTGCAGGTATCATACCAGTGCTATTAGATTTGTACCGTGAGCAAGGAATAGAAGAAGCACTGGACACGGCGATCCTCTATGGTGACCGATTGTTAGAATATGCGATACCTTTAGGAGACGGGCTTGGCTGGCCTTCTCCCTTGAAAAATAAACAACCCTTAGGAGGCTTCGCACATGGCTCGGCTGGCATAGCTTGGTCACTCAATCGACTCGCCAGAATTAATGGCGATCCACGTTATCTGGAAGCAGCCGAAGCTGCATTAAGGTATGACCGCTCGCTATACAATTCGGAGAAAGAAAACTGGACGGATTTGCGGAAATTGGAGGCTTCAGAAGCTCACTCATCTAAGTTCTGGTGCCATGGTTCTGCGGGAATTGGGCTGAGTCGTTTACTCCTGCTCCAAGACAGTGAATCCTTGAATGGATGCACTGCGATGCTGGACGAAATTGAAACCGCCATCCACTCATCGCTGAACGGAGGTATCGGAGCAAGCCACTGCCTGTGTCACGGTGATATGGGCATCCAAGAGCTTCTACTCCAATCCGGGCTGATCCTAGGACGTCAAGAAGATTTGAAAAAAGCTCGACTACTTGCTCAGCATGTGATCCGCGAAAAAAAATTGACTGGTCATTGGCAGACAGGCGTGCCCCGTGCAATAGCCACGCCGGGATTTTTCCTTGGCTATTCAGGGATAGGATACCAGCTTCTACGGACTGTCGATCCAACAGGCGTGCCTTCGGTCTTATCGCTGGCACAGCCTGCACTCTCTTAACATCGCTATCAAATTAAATCCGCCTCAACTAACCGACACTTGTTACTTTTCGTTATAGTTGTTGGGATAGCAAACGTTTGCACCGCACACAACTCTGTCGCGGTGCTTCGTTGTGTTACAGGAAGACTTATTGACTACACAGCCCGGTCTATTCAGGGTCCGCAACCTTTACAAGCTGTTTGCCCAGGTTATCTCCAGAGAAGAGGCCCATAAATGCTTCCGGCGTCTGGTCAAAACCTTCCACAATGTTTTCTTCAAACTGAATATGGCCTTCCTTGATCCATTTTGCCAATTTGGCCCGGCCTTCCTTAAAGGATTTGGCATAGTCACCCACCAGGAAGCCTTTCATCAACGCTGTATTGGTTAACAGTAAAGTCTGCGGGCGCAAGCCGATGTCCGGTTTCTCCAGATTATATGACGAAATCTGTCCACAGAGCGGAATACGTGCATTCCGATTAATATGACGCAGTACCGCATCGGAGATTTCACCGCCAACATTGTCGAAATAAACGTCTACGCCAGCCGGGCAAGCCCGTTCAATAGCAGCAGACATATCCTCTTCGTGCTTATAGTTCAACACCACGTCGAATCCCAGTTGTTCTTTCAGATAAGCACATTTTTCGTCAGAACCTGCAATCCCGACTACACGCGCACCTACAATCTTGGCGATCTGGCCCGCAATCATGCCCACCGCTCCGGCTGCTCCCGATACGACCACCGTTTCGCCGTCCTTCGGCTTACCGATATCTTCCATGCCAAAATAAGCGGTCAAACCAGTCATGCCAAGTGCACCCAGGTAAGCCGTAATCGGAGCCTCTTCTGTATCGATCAGGGAAATGTCTCCCGTATTTACGGCTGCATACTGCTGCCAGCCCCACATGCCGGATACTAAATCCCCTTTGCGCAGATTGGGTTCCGAAGACTCCACCACCTGCCCAATCGTTCCTCCCTTGATCACTTCATTCAACGCATAGGGGGGAGCATAGGATTTTGTATCTTTCATGCGGCCCCGCATGTATGGGTCTACAGACAAATATAGCGTACGTACCAGGACTTGTCCTGCTTCCGGTTCAGGAAGCGGTGCATCAATGAATTTAAAGTCTTCTCTGGATGGGGCACCTTCGGGACGAGACGCAAGTACGATCTGTTTATTTTCAGACACCAAAATGACCTCCTTCTTGCCAGTGGACAGGGGTTAACCCTCTGTCAGCTGATATCCTTCACCACTGGCTCTATGTGTATCACCTCTAAATAGTTTAAACCGAAACAGGCGGATCACAAACGTGGGCCGCCTTGAAATATGCAAATATCATCACATTGGAGACATCTGGGGCCATTATTGCGCAGTCAGAATGACAGGACCATCTGCTGTAATGGCAATCGTATGCTCATATTGGGCAGACAGACTTCCATCCTGAGTACGTGCTGTCCAACCATCCGAGTCCAGCTTGCTGCGATACGTACCAATGTTCAGCATCGGCTCAATCGTAATAACCATACCTTCCTTGAGACGTGGACCACGGTGTGGTGGGCCGTAGTGAGGCACTTGTGGTTCCTCATGCATCTTCTCGCCGATTCCATGACCGATAAATTCACGGACAACTGATAGGCCTTCACCTTCCGCATACGTCTGAATCGCATTGGAGATATCACCGATCCGGTTGCCGATCACAGCCATTTCAATCCCTTTGTAGAGCGATGTTTTGGTGACGTCCAACAAGTGTTGTGCCTCTGGAGTCACCTGACCCACCGCATACGACCATGCGGAATCGGCCAGCCAGCCATTCAGATTCACGACCATATCAATCGTAACGATATCTCCATCTTGGAGTACATATTTTCCCGGAAATCCATGACAGATCACATCATTAACCGACGCACATGTCGCATATTGGTACCCGTTATACCCCTTTTGTTCCGGTGTAGCGCCATTTTTCTTCATAAAAGCTTCTGCAAATTGATCAATTTCCTGTGTCGTGATCCCTGGACGGATCATTCCTGCGATTTCTCTATGGCATGCGGCAAGAATTTCTCCGGCCTTCTTCATAAGTTCGATTTGTTCTTTGGTCTTCAACGTAATCATTACAACTACTCCTGTCCGTTAAAATCTCATCCTGTCTTCTATTGTAACGCGAATTGCTCAAAATAAAAAATTCCGTGTAATCGTCGAGCATCCTATTATACGCCCAGCCCCTGTCCAATGAATACAATCCTACTTAAAAAAATCCGAAACCTGTCCAATCGAAGCCCCGTATATGCTTAAAACGGCTGAAGTCGAAAGGATGAACGTTCATGTTCAAAAAGATTATAGGCAAACTTCTGGATTCTAAATCTTCATCTCACCGTAGGCGCAGCTCATCAGATCGACGTTCATATAAACGTTACAGCAGTTCCTCTGGCAAACGCAACTACAGACGATATTCATCTTCGGATGCAAAGCACCGGGATAGCCGCCACGGCTCCGGTTATTATAAAAGCAGAAAGTACAGCTCCAGCTAAACGGGTATTACAATTTCAAAACAGAATGGTTCGTATCAGGTAGACTGGCGCTAAATCATCGTATATGTATTAAAAGGGGTGTTCTGCCAACCGTCCTCACGGTTAGCAAAACACCCTTTATTTATTTCTTCATCGCAATTTCATCAGTACACGGTCAATATCCGCCTGTAATTCCAGCGCATCGCCTTCATAGCCTGGACGAAGTCCAAGCAGTCGTTCCAGCATATCGCGAACTCCCGGCGTGAGCTTGAGCTCTTCCTGCCAGCTGGCCGGTTTGCGACCCTTTTCTGGCTCGTAAGCGGAATACAGCATGAACAAAAGAAAATGACCGAGATCCTGCAAATCCTGGTCCGGAGCAGCCAGTTCATCTTCAGGCTCGGGTAATTCACGCATCCGGCGTTTCAGCTCAGGCAACAACGGCTCCCCCATGCGCCGTGCCAGGCCAAAATCAATTAAATGCGTCTGTCCGTCACGTAAAATGACATTCGGAATACGCACATCCCCATGGATAAATCCCTGCTCATGAACATGCATAATGGGAGCCAGTAATTGCCTTACCAGCTCCAGACATTCCTGTTCCGTATATTTGCGGCCTTGATCGAATATGCACTGTTCCAGTGTCTCCCCTAAGATATACTCAGTAACAATGTAACTGCGCGCCCGGTATGTGAACACATCCAGCAACTGTGGGATGGCCGGATGTTCCATCCGATTCATCACATCCGCCTCCCTGTCCAGCAGCCGTACAGCGAGTTTACCCTTGCTGGGTTTGGATTCTTTTAAAGCCACATCCTGGCCAGTCTGTTCATCGGTACACAGGTATGTCAGTCCATAACTCCCCATGCCGAGCAGGTCATATATCGTATAACGCCCGGCGATCTTCGTACCTTTCCGCCGGGGGCGATCAGTCCATAGGCCAAGCAGTTTTTGCCAGCTTCGTCGCAGCTCCACAGGTCCTCCCACGCCAGCCATCTGATCTCCTGTTCTCCGTTTAAGCAGAACAGATCAGCAGCCAGTCTTGTTGTTGTATGGGCTCATTATATCAAGCTGCCTGTGTAAAATCACGACGAGCATGGACCAGACCCTCAAGCTTCTTTATGCTTTTTGGGCAGCAGCCCGAACAACATTCGGAGCGACGCTCCTTTGGGTTTGCGTTTTCTGCCCTGGAAGCTGCGCAGATTGGTGACCAGTTCACGGTCCCGCTCCTCTTCGAGCTTCTCATTCATCCACAGGCGCTGCTTCTCCATCTGCTCCTGAAGAGCAAGATGGGTATCCGCCAGATGCTGCAGCGTTAACTCCAGTTCGTCCACCCGATGCTGCAGCAGCTGGACCTGATCATCCTGCTGTCCAACAGCACCATATGTCACTTCACTCACCAGTTGTCCCAGACCTTCATAAGATCTCAAGGCTCCAGTTGGCTCAGGTCCCTCAGGGAATACTGTGGGCATCCCTGTTGCAGCAACCTCCATCTTCGAAACCTCCTCCACTGCCATCACAGGCACATCCGGAGTCAGTACAGTCACCACAGCATCTGCAAGTGGCAGGTTATGTTCCCTAAGTTCTGTCATCAGACGTTCGATGCACTCGATATCGTCCGACTTGAACAACCTGGATTTGTTGGCGGAACGCTCGAATCGATACCCATGTTCCTCAAGCGCCGCCGCATATTTACGAAGAGTACTGGCACCAATGCCCAGGCTCTTGGCCGTTTCCGTCGTTGCTCCTGCTTCTTCAATCATTATTATTCCCTCCCGGAATGAAGTCTTTTTGATACAAGGTAGTGGCTTCAGCGTTCCCTTCTGGAACTGTCATCGGATCGGGTCAACCTGTCTCATGGATCAAGTACGCATTTTTCATTTGCTTGTCCGTATGTATTCGTCAGTCTCGTTGCAGATCCCTTTGACGCTTTTCTTCTGTTTCTGCGGATTCATAAGAACTTTTGTCAGCTGCCTCATTCG
This sequence comes from Paenibacillus sp. FSL W7-1088, assembly GCF_037969855.1. Classification (NCBI taxonomy): domain Bacteria; kingdom Bacillati; phylum Bacillota; class Bacilli; order Caryophanales; family Paenibacillaceae; genus Paenibacillus; species Paenibacillus sp. FSL W7-1088. The sequence goes on along the minus strand of NZ_CP150216.1, from coordinate 540,909 downwards.
TAAAAATAACCCTTCATCCGACAAGGAGCATGAATGCTGTCATGTCGAAATTGATTGGTGCAAACGCCGTCACTTTTTATGAATATGAATTATACATGTCAATTTTGTTAACCCCATTACTCCAATACGCTCCCGCGACAGAGGAAATCATTGCTGCACAGCTTTTCCATGTGTTATCTTATGTAACGTAGAAGCAGTTATTCGCATAAAATAAAGGACTATACTTAACATAAGTCTCATTGTGAACGGATAAATCAAATGTAAACGGGGGCTGAACGGCAGTGTTAGGCAAATCAGGTAAAGTAGCGGTGATCGGGGCGGGACTTGTCGGTTCAAGTTGTGCGTATTCGATGATTAATCAATCGATATGCAGAGAGATTATGATGGTTGACCGGACGTATGACCGCGCGGTTGCACAGGCGCTGGATTTTTCCCATTGTATGGACTTCACACATAACCGCACGAAGGTATACGCTGGCACTTATGCAGATTGCGGCAGCATGGACGTCATTGTTCTGACTGCCGGAGCGAATCCGAAGCCGGGGCAGACTCGTCTGGATATTCTGGAGGAAGCGGAGTCCATTGCCAAAGATATCGTTGTTCCTATCATGAATAGCGGATTCCGGGGGATTTTTGTCGTCGCGGCCAATCCGGTTGACATAGTAACTTATATGGTATGGAAGCTGTCCGGTCTTCCGCGTGAACGAGTCATCGGTACAGGTACGTCTATTGATTCCTCCCGGCTCAAAACACTGTTGTCCGAAGTCTTCTCCATCGATCCACGCAGCGTGCACGGATATGCTCTCGGGGAGCATGGGGAATCTCAATTCGTGGCATGGTCGCATGTCACCATCGGAGGCAAACCGATTATGCACATTATGGAGCAGCACAAGGAACGTTTCAAACATCTGGACTTGGAAGATATCGCCCGCAAGACGAAAGATGCCGGTTGGGAAATTTTCACCCGTAAAGGTTCCACTCAATTCGGAATCGGTAACGCACTCGCACATATTACCCGTTCGATTCTCAACGATGAACACAAGATCATTGCTGTCTCCGCGATCCTCGATGGCGAGTATGGACAGAGCAACGTCTGTGCAGGTGTTCCAGCCATTATTGGCGGGAATGGAATTCAGGAGATTATCGAATTGAATCTGGATGCATCTGAACGTGAGAAATTCGAGCGTTCCTGTGAGGTACTGTCGGGTAATATCAACCGTCTTACCTTGGTTTGACCAGTTCATTCAAGGATGGCCCATAACAAAATAACCAGAAACACAAAAACGCCAATAACCTCCTGATACAGAAGCGTCATTGGCGTTTTTATGTTTGTTTATTTTAATACACCTTGGGAGTACGAGTCTTCAGCTCGGTGCAAGCTGAGGTTCATCTGTTGGTCCCCATTGCTGTAATACCCGTTTTAATTCACTCAGCATGATTGGTTTGCTGATGAAGTCGCGCATCCCAATCTCCAAACAAGCTTCCTTGTCTTCACGTTTGGCATTTCCGGTTACCGCTATAATAGCCGGAATTCGCTCCTGCGGAATTAATCGGTGTACAAGGTCTGTCGCTTTCAGCCCATCCATAACAGGCATCTGAAGATCCATAAGAACAATATCATAGGCATTTTGTGAAATAGCCTCGATCGCTTCAACCCCATTGGTGCATACATCCGCTTGGTAACCAAGCTTCTCCAGATATTCTGTCAAAATCTTTCGGTTTACCGGATGGTCCTCAGCCACCAAGATTCGCATCGCCACTTTATCACCCTGGCGTGTGCGATCATGGCTGAATTGACGTGCAGATTGCTCTGCCTCTGCAGTCGCATCAACACTTGTGGCTGGCACTGCGAAGCGGAAGGTTGATCCCTTTCCATCTTCACTCTCCACACTGATACTGCCGCCCATAATCTCCACAAGTCGCTTCGAGATGACCAATCCAAGACCTGTCCCGCCATATTTGCGGTTAATTACAGGATGCAGTTGAGAGAATGACTGGAACAACTGATCCAGCTTATCCTCTGGAATACCGATCCCCGTATCCTTCACCGCAAAATCCAGCACACTCGCTTCCGGTCGACTGCCGCGAATAATATCCACCGTGACATCAATGCTGCCCTGATCCGTAAACTTCAAGGCATTACTCACCAGATTGACGAGAATTTGCCGAATACGCATCGCATCTCCCACCATAAACTCGGGAATATCGGGATTGAGTCGATATCGGATCTTCAACTGCTTCTCTTCCGCTTTTGGGGAGAAAAGTTCCGCAACCTGCTCCAGCATGATGCGCAGCGAGAACGGTTCGTAGGCCAAAGCCATTTTACCAGACTCCAATTTACTGAAATCAAGGATGTCATTCAGAATATTTAATAGTGCATCCCCGCTCTCACGGATGATCTCGGCGTATTCTCGCTGTTCCTCCGATAAATCCGTGCCGATCAGCAATTCAGTCATTCCTACGATTCCATTCATCGGTGTGCGAATTTCATGACTGACCATGGACAGGAATTCCGACTTGGCCTGTGCCGCCAGTTCAGCAGTTTCCTTGGCGCGTACAATCTCGCGCTCACCAGTCACATCATTGAACACGATAACGGCACCGCGAATCTGGCCCTCATCAATAATCGGTGTAACCTGGTATTCCACCAGAAAGCTGGTTCCATCTTTGCGCCAGAACACATCCTCCTTCACCGTACGACGCTGCCCGTCCATCACCGTCATATGAATAGGACATTCATTTTTCGGGAAATAGCTGCCATCTGCACGTGAATGATGAATGATGGGATGCGAATTTTTGCCGACAAACTCTTCCGCTTCATAGCCAAACATGGAAGCAGCAGCCGGATTCATAAATCGGGTGATGCCCTCTGCGTCCAATCCATAGATGCCCTCTGTAACCGAGTTAAGAATCAGGGCATGCTGTTTGCTAAGCTCCTGAATCTGCTCCGTATAATCCTTGCGCTCCGTAATATCAGACAAGATCCCATACACACCCACAAGTTCCTGATCCACAATGATGGGAACATTAATGATAGATACATCAACCTTCCGGCCACTGGAATTCACGATCCGAGTTTCATAATGTTGGGGTTTCCCCTGCTTCACCAGTTCGAAGTAGGCTTGCCCGGCGTTCACTTCACTTTTATCCAGATGAGAAAGAAAGGACTGCCCGATCAATTTGCTTCGAGGCACATCCAGCATTTTGACCAGATTTCGGTTCACTGCCGTATATTTACCTTCAAGATTGAGCGAATATACCGCTGCCGGATTATGTTCGAAGAGAGATTTGTACCGTTGACGACTCTCTCTAAGGCGTCTTTCTGCATTTTTATGCTGGGTAATATCCCGGCTGATGCTTACAATCTGAGTATTTTTGCCCTCTTCTCCAGCCACAGGCTTTGCCAGCGTTTCCATCCAGATGTAGTGACCTTTCTTATGAAGCACTCGCATCTTGCAGCCATTCCCACTCGACGACATCTCCAAAAGTTCAGGATAATCCCCAGGGTAACAATAATCCTTCAGGGACTTTCCTGTCACCTCTTCCGGGCGATATCCGAGCAACGGATAGACGGAAGGAGAAACATAGAGCAGCTTGCCGTCCATTGAACTCGTGGTAATCAGATCCTGAGCATGGTCCGCCAACATCTGATATTTCTCCTGCGTTTCATGCAATTTACGTTCCACTTCTACAATCTCAGTTACATCCCTGGCAATACCGTATATCCCTACAATCTCATCTTTCTCCGTTATGGGAACATAGGTAATCTCGGCCTGTTTCAGAGAACCGTCTCTATGATAAAACGTGATTGAATTACTGACTGAATGCCCAGCCAGTACCTCATTAATGTATTTTCCTCGTAACTCCTCGCTCTCTGGAGGACAGATCACATCTCGATTCAACCGACGGAGTTCTTCAAATGTATACCCTGAAATCCTCTCAATCGAGGGATTGGCATCAATATAGTTTCCATGGATGTCCATCACATATATGGCATCCGGGTGATTAAAAAACAATGATTGGTAAGAACTTCCCTCAGAAATAATGCGCTTCAGGGTTTCCGTTTTATTAATATCCAAGGCTTACCCCTCTTTTCTTAGCCTATATCTTCATCTAACAACCAAAAAATATAATTATCTGCGAAATGGGCCTACCCTCGAATAACCATGTAAGCCTTCCTAGAAACAGCTTTTTTTATTTTACCAGATTCCAGTTCAAATTTGCTTAAAATCTCTTCACCATAACCATGTAAAAACGACAAAAAAATCCCCTTTAAGCGACATAGTCCGTCAATAACCGAGGTCTATGTTTGCTTAAAAGGAATTTATTACACAACGAATTGTGAGATCCGGTAATTAAATTTCTTTTTTTCTAAAATATAAAACGCCAATCAAAATGAAGAGAATTGCACTGCCCCCGACAACCGCCAGCATGGTCCCAAGCGGAACATTGTACGCTCCGAATCCTCCACCTTCGATCGGTGTCATTAGAATCATCGGTTGCGCCCAAGGGTAATACGGGCCAAATGTAGCCGAGTTCACGATCAGAATGTTCGGTACGGTCAACGCAAAATTCAATGCCAGCGGTGCGGCAAAGCTGCTCCATATCAAGGAAACGAACATTTGGAGAGCAGCGAGCGGCACACAAGCAAACAGTCCCAGCAGCAGCTTACCTGTAAGGAACCCCCAAGGGATAGGACCGGTCATACCCTGGATCGTACCCGCCAGCAGGATGGACCCCAACAGCAGCAATTGTGTGCCTGCCAGAAGCAAAATCACGATGGTCAGTTTACCTGCATATACGCCTGTACGGGTAAGCGGCAGCACCAGCATTTGTTTCCAGCCTCCCCCCGCATGCTCGAAACGACAGACGAAAGAGGTAAATACACCAGTCAGAATGGGCAGCAATAACAAACCGTGAAGAAAGACCATTGAACCCATAAGTACACTCCATTGACCTGATGGTGTGGACAGCAGCCCGATAAGCAGTGCGATCAATGGACTAAGCAGAATCAGAAGCCAGACAGGTGATTTGCCCATTTTGAGCCGCTCAGAGGACAGGATTCGAAGATAAGTAGTTGCAAAATTCATCTCAGGCCACATCCTTCCGGCTAAAGTGCAGCATCCCCAGCAGCATGATCAAGAGACCCGAACCTACGCCCAAACCGACATACACGAATGGTGTTGGGCTGGCCCAAGCCATCTGTGCCCATGCAAGCGGAAAGTACGGTGAGATACTTAGTGCGAACATGCCCATTACCGCGAGGACAATGCCAAGCGTGACGGGAAGAGCCTGATTTTTGTTTACCATTGTCAGCCATAGCTCCAGCGATAACACCGGAAGCGCGCCAGCCAGTGGCAGTAAACCCAGCTTGATTGCATGTATCCAGGGAATCTCACCCGCGTTGAATCCAAGCACCAGACCCAGACCAATAATTCCCGCTGTTAATAACAAACAGGAGATGATGAGCAGCATACAAGCGAGCAGGAACTTGGCCAGGTATACCGCAGGTCTCGAGATCGGCATCGCCAGCAATTGCTTCCACGATCCCTGTTCATGTTCCACATTTGCGATCATTGAGCTGAGGATCGTCGCCCCCAGCATCAAGGCAAGTGGTACAAAAACAACCACATTATCCAGCAAACTCTCCCACAGATGGCCCCCATACTGTTCTTTCAGATAGTCCAAACGAAGCCCGAAATTCAAAGCTTGCATCGCTGTCAGTCCGATGGGGGCCAAGAAAACGAGGAACCAGATACCTTTGCCACGAATTTTGAGCCAATCGGACGATAACGCACGGCCCGTCATACCGTTGCCCCCTCACCGATGACTCGCATGAACAAGTCTTCCAGGGATTGACGGTGCTCTTCCACACGATAGACTGCGTGATCCTGCTCAACCAATCGGCGAACCAGCAATGCAATCGCGCTATTATCCATATACGGGAACGTGAGCGCGGCTCCTTCACGTTGACCGAATTGTCCCTGCTCTCTTGCCAGCTTCATCGCCTCTTCCGGCTCGGAAACCGTCAGTCGAATGGAACTGCCCGTCTGGCTATGCAGATTGGCAATCGTATCCTGAAGGACCATTTTCCCCTCACGGATAATGCCGACCCGGCTCGCCATCTGTTCCACTTCACTCAGCAAATGGCTGGACACCAGGACGGTAATGCCGTGCTCCAGCGGCATGCGTTTGATTAATTCCCTAATCTCCTGAATGCCCGCCGGATCAAGGCCGTTCGTCGGCTCGTCCAAAATTAGCAGCTCCGGCTCGCCCAGCAGGGCACTTGCAATCCCCAGACGCTGTTTCATTCCAAGCGAATAACCTTTTACGGAACGTTTGGCATCCCGGGTCAGATCCACAATGGAAAGAACTTCGGCAATCCTCGATTTGGGGACATTCAATATCCGACGCAAGGTTTCCAGATTCTCCACGGCGTTCAGGTGTCCATAGTATGAAGGATATTCAACCAATGACCCTACACGTCGCAGAATGTCCATGCGATCTTTGCGGATATCCTTGTCGAATACACGGATGACACCTTTGGTTGGCTTGATTAAGCCAAGAAGCATACGAATGGTTGTTGTTTTACCAGCGCCGTTGGGACCAAGGAAGCCGTAAATGTCTCCCTTTTTAATATGCAAATCAAGTTCACGGACCGCCGCACGGTCCCGGTATGTTTTCCATAAGTTAGCGGTTTGAATAATGTTATTACTCACTGTTTGATCACCTCGGATATCATCGTAACCTTCCAAGGTTAAAGCTGAAGTCGCCTGAAGTTTAAGTTTAGTTTAAAAAAAGGTTAGGCCCTTGGTTTCCCAGCTCCCTCGCCGCTATAGAGGCACACCCGCAGTCCGTTCTCGGAGCTGTCCACCCTCTTCCGCAGACCCATCTCACGAATCAGCAGATCCACGATAGATAACCCGAGACCTGTTCCCTTGGTATCCGAATCTTCCTGCAATCCTGGTCCCCTATCTTGAATGACAAGAGCTACCTCCCCATGGATCTGTTCTGTCGATATGCCAATATATCTCCCACTCGCTGCATGGCGGATGACATTCTGAAACAGGTTATCAAGAACACGACGCAATCCCTGCTCATCCACCTGCCAAGTCAATGGTTCTTCCGGCAGATCGATATCAATCTCAAACTGCTCTTTCTCCCACACAGGATACCATGCTGCTGCCGTTTCTCTGACGATTCGCAGGACGTCCTTCAGTTCCAGCTTCAATGTATATTTTCCGCTGGTGAGCAGGTTGTACGACAACATGTTATCGATCAGTCCGCTCAAGTCATCCATCTTGGCTTCCATACGACGCAATGAAGTATCCGCAGCCGTGCTTAGTGGTTCTTTGTGAAGAGAATGCATATGTCCACGAATAACAGTCAGCGGTGTGCGCAGATCATGCGACAGTCCCGCGACAAGACGTTTGCGAAGCTGCTCTTCCTCCCGCTCCCGGTGACGGCTGTCTGTCAACTGATGCACCATTTCATTGAACGATTCTTCCAGCTGCCCGATCTCGTCTGATCTGCGAATCTCAACAGGAAGTGGAATACCCTCCTTGCCCGGAGTGATCATCGCCGTCTGGAGCCGGATGAGCCGCTTGCGAATTCGCGCAAAGAACAGGATCGACATGATGATAAATAACAGGAAGATAATCATCATCAGTCCACCCAAATACAAGAGTTCCATAGGCCAGTTGTTCTGCGGCTTTTGCAAAAGATACCTTGGGACTTCAATCACCATAAAGCCTTGTCCCTTGTCTTCACTATCTCCCCCTACAAAAGAAACCACCGTTAGCGGATCACGATAGGAGGCTTCCTTCATAAACTCCAGGGAGGTGTTTGCATTCCATATCGAAGGAATCCGGGTCTCGGTTGTCTGATGATTCAACGTCCACTTCAATGTCGTCATTGTTGTTCCATCCACGGTGGATTCCGATACATCAACATCCTCTCCAGCGAGAATAAATGCTGTTTCACCTTTTTGATCCACACGGTACATCGAAGATTTGGGATATTTGCGGTGCAGCTGCTCCATACGTTGATTGATTTTTTCAGATGTCGCCCCATCCAGCTTCTCGGATTCCCGGGTCCACAGGTTACTGATTTTCGTGCTATCCCCATAAGGTGCCGTATTCTCTTTATTTGTATTGTTCACCACCACCACATAGATGATGGATGTAATGGGGAGAATGACCGGCACAAACAAAACCGCTGCCAAGATCAGAAGAATATATCGGGACATCAGGGTCCGTCCAAAACGCATTTTCCGTTTGCCTGGAAAGCTTCGTTTCACTCCTCTATCCCTATTGGATGAATCGCGCATCGTCGCCTTTTTGCTCATGGCTTCTTCACACGATACCCGACACCGCGAACGGTCTGAATGATAGTCGGGTTCGCCGGATCACGCTCCAGCTTCTCACGCAGATGCCGAATATGTACCATTAATGTCTTGTCTCCGTCGAGGTAAGATTCGTTCCAAACGGCTTCGTAGATCTGTTCCTTGGTTCGAATCATGCCCATATGCCTGAGCAGGTAGGCGAAGATATGAAACTGTTTACCTGATAAAATAATTTCTTCCCCCGTCTCCTCATTCACGATCCGGTGGTCCTTCTCGTAGATGGACAGGTGGTCCAGTTTCACCACGGTATCGGCGGAGATTGCCGTTCCTGCCTTTCGAAGCTGGACTTCAATCCGTGCGGCGAGTTCATCGGGATGGAATGGCTTGGTTACATAATCATCGGCAAAATCAAGCCCATGCAGCTTGTCGTCAATGGACGTTCTGGCCGAAAGCATGACAATGGGCACTTCTGGATGTTCCTTTTTGAGTCGCTGTCCTACCGTAAATCCATCCAGTCCCGGCAGCATGACATCCAGAATAACCAACGAACAGCCCCCGGCAGCTTCAGCCGCACCTTCACCACTTCCGAGCCACAGCACCTCATATCCACGCTCCTCCAAGTCGGCTCTGACCCAGGTGGCAATTTCCGTATCGTCTTCAATGTATAACAGTTTCGTTTTCATGCGTGTATTCGTTTCCTTTCTGCACCCTTTGGGTTAATTATATATTTGAAACATAATGAGATATCTTGTTTATATAAATTGTACAAATGTTGATTCCGCAATCATTGATGTCCTTTTATTTTAAATTATACCTTAATCATCCGCTTCGCATAATTCTGCATCGAATGCTTCGACTTGCTCACATAATACATGTGTATACGACGGGAGGAAATTCAACATGCTGCTGGAAGCCATCTATCATCAACCAAAACGGAACTGGGCCTATGCCTACGATAAGGATACCATTCGTCTGCGTCTGCGTGCCAAAAAGAATGATCTTACCGAGGTACATGCCCTGACTGGGGACAAATACGCCTGGGATCGCACCAAAGAGCTGGTTCCTTTAACCAAATATACATCCGACTCCATGTTCGACTATTATGAGGGGCAAGTAAAGCCTCCGTATCATCGACTGAAGTATTCCTTCCTGCTGAAAAGTGGCACAGAACAAATCTGGATGACCGAAACGGATTTCCAAGACCATGAACCCGACGACCCTGGTCACATGTTCCAGTTCCCATATATCCACCCTGGGGCTGTATTTACACCGCCTGCATGGGTTAAGGATGCAATTTTCTATCAGATCTTCCCTGAACGATTCGCAAATGGCAACCCCGACCTCAATCCGGAACATGTGGAACAGTGGGGAGGCAAGCCGACCCCGTTTAACTTCTTCGGCGGTGATCTCCAGGGCGTCATCGACCATCTGGATTACCTTGAAGAGTTGGGTATTAACGCCATTTATTTCACACCGATCTTCGAGGCAACGACCAATCACAAATACGATACCGAAGATTATCTGCGAGTAGATCGTCATTTTGGTGATGCAGATACGGTCAAACGGCTTGTTGAGCTGTGCCATGCACGCGGAATCCGGGTGCTGCTGGATGCGGTGTTTAATCATTCCGGGAAGACGTTCGCGCCGTTTGTTGATGTGCAGAAGAACGGGGAGAATTCCAAATACAAGGACTGGTTCCATGTGCATGAATTCCCGCTGGAGGTGAAGGATGGCATTCCTACGTATGAAACGTTTGGATTCGAAGCTCACATGCCGAAGCTGAACACGGAAAATCCGGAGGTGAAGGCGTATTTGCTGGAGGTGGCGGAATACTGGATTAAGGAAGTGGGTACCGACGGCTGGCGGCTGGATGTCGCGGATGAAGTGGATAATGCGTTCTGGCGCGACTTCCGCCGTGTAGTGAAGGCTGCGAATCCGGATGCCTATATCTTGGGTGAGGTATGGAATGAGTCCTCCTCCTGGCTGCAAGGTGATCAGTTCGATGCCTCGATGAACTATCCATTTACGGAAGCCGTAAATCGCTTTTTTGTAAAAGATGCCATGCATGCCGACCAATTCGCGAACTCGATCGGTCGACAACTGTCCCGCTATCCGCTGCAAGCCAGCGAAGTGGCATTCAACCTGCTGGACAGCCACGATACACCACGGCTGCTCACCTTATGTGAGGGCGACCAGCGGAAGATGAAACTGGCTGCGCTGTTCCAATTCACTTATATGGGTACTCCGTGCATCTATTACGGAGACGAGATTGGGCTGGACGGAGAGCATGATCCCGGTTGTCGGAAATGTATGGAGTGGGATGAGACGAAGCAGGACCGCGAGCTGTTCACCTTTTATCAAAAGCTGATTGCACTTCGTCATGCCCATCCTGCCCTGCGTGCAGAAGGCAGCATTCGATTCCTGCAGGCCCGTGAAGGCGGGAGCCAGCTTGTGATGGAACGACAGGATGATAATGAGCGTATTCTGATCCTGTTCAATCGTTCGGAAGAAACAGCGATCGTCGAGCTGGAGGCGGGCGCAGGGGAATGGACGGAGTTATTTGGCGAGAATTATCGCACAGCCAAGGAAGAAGGAATCCTGGTCGTTGAGTTGCCCGCATACGGATATGCTGTACTAAGTACAGATATCGCATAGCATCTTCATATTGTGGTGTCCTTGCCATTCCAACGCATTGAAAGCAACCCCGAATAAGCAAAAAAGCCGATACGCTTCTTCATCAGGAAGAATTCGTATCGGCTTTTATATTATGATGGGAACAGATCACCGTTCACTCCACGAGTTAAATTCAGTTCATGTTCGTTCATGGATGTTATGCCTTGGCTTCTGGTTTATTTTCAGCAGGGGACTCAGCTTCAGCCTCAGGCTCAGCACGCTTCGCCTTCGGTTTAGCAAGCTTCTCCATCATTTTCCGTCCTGTCGGTGTTTGGGCAAGCCCACCTTGGGCCGTTTCACGGTGCCTGCTCGGCATCGCACTGCCCACTTCCAGCATGACATCAATGACTTCGTCAGAAGGAATTGCACTTCGTACCCCGGCCAGCGCCATGTCGGCTGCAGCCAAAGCGGTTACGGCACCCAGTCCGTTACGGACGATGCACGGAATTTCCACGAGGCCTGCCACTGGATCGCAGATGAGGCCTAATGTATTTTTTAACGCGAGGCCAACCGCATGAACCACTTGCTCCGGCGTCCCTCCTCGCAGCTCCACCATGGCTCCAGCGGCCATACCGATGGCAGAACCCACTTCAGCCTGACAGCCACCCTCGGCACCGGAGATAAATGAATTGTTGGCAATGACATAACCAATCGCTCCCGCACAGAACAGACCGTTCACCAGATGCTCGTCACTCCAGCCAAAACGCTCTTGGGAGCTGATAAACACACCCGGAATGATGCCGCAAGAACCGGCTGTCGGTGTCGCTACGATCCGGCCCATGGAGGCATTCACTTCCGATACACAAAGGGCATACGCCATGGCCAGTGCAGAAGCATCTCCAGAACAAGTCTCACCTTTACGAATGTACTCAGCCATTTTTTTGCCGTCTCCGCCAGTCAAACCGCTGCGTGATGTCGTATCTTCTGTCAGCCCTTTGTGTACAGCTTCCTTCATCACCTGATAGTAATCCGACATCTGCCGTACAACATCCGCTTCCGGGATATTCGTCTCCTGAACCTGCTCTTCGATCATCAGCTCGGCAATGGTCTTGGATTCTGCTGTACAGATGGTATTCAGTTCATGTAGATGTTTAAACCGCATCAGGCTCGACCCCTCTCTTTAAATCAATCACGCGAATGTCCAGCATATGATCCAGTGACCGCAGACGGTTCAACATCTCAGGATTCGGCACACCATCCATCTCCATCGCTGTTAATGCTTCACCATCCCGGGCTTTCCGATCCACTTGCATGTACCCGATGTTCACCCCGGACGAACTGATGGTGGAGGTTACGGAAGCGAGCACCCCTGCTTTGTCCGAATGGCGCAGTACAAGTGTGGGAAACTCTCCGCTGATCTGTACACGAAAATCATTCAATGCATGCACCGATACACTACCTCCGCCAATGGAAGCACCAATTAGTGAGCATTGACGGTCTCCATGCCACAGTTCAATCTTGACCGTATTTGGATGAGGAGCAGGCAGGCCGCTTGTAAAAAACTCTACCTCCATCCCCGCTTCCTCTGCATATTGTTCTGCATCCGGTATACGTGGATCATCCGTCACATAATCAAGCAGGCCACCGATCAACGCAAGATCCGTACCATGCCCCTGATACGTATCGGCGAACGAGCCGTACAGCGTTAATCGGGCGCGTTCAGGCGTGCATCCCAGCCACTGACGAGCAATTCGCCCCAATCTTGCCGCTCCAGCCGTATGTGAACTTGATGGACCTGTCATGGACGGACCAATAATTGAAAAAACGTCTTTAAAACGCATCGCAAACCCTCCATTTATAATCGTCATTTTCATCCAGACGTACACCCATAATGTTCCTTTATTACTGAATGATGACATGAGAAAAGGACAGAAGAAGGCCCTAGGCCCTCTCTCTGTCCTCGATACCTGAGAGTTTCATGATAAGAAGCGCGGCGAATCGATGCATCCCTGTATTCACAGGTGATGTCACCCTGCACACCGTGCTGCTTGACCATATACCCCTTGGGTGGCGCAGTTTGCGCACTCTCCAGAGTTGCGTCCAACGATGGTACATTTACCTGAGAGATTAACCGCTGCGCCGGGTGCGCAGCAGCTTGCTCCTTCGGTGCCCGACAGCTGCCATTTTACTCGACATGCCCAGGTCTCTCCCGCTCGCTATCATTCGCTGTATGGAACCATTCTGATCTTGTACCAGAACGATAATTGAAGTTTTTAATACTTTCTCATTAAGATTAATCGACAGGAAGATCAGTGTCAACAAACTTAACGATTTCTTTGTGAATATTTGTTTTTTTCCATTTTATACACAAGATAAACTGATGAACTGTAAACTTTCATCACATGAATGTGTTAATGCGTTTCATCTAGAAAGCGTATACATTTTTCATTTTCTATTAGCCAATATCTGTGTTTAATACTATTTATGTTATGTTCCACTGAACGGTTCGGGTATTCAGGCAACCATTATTCTGTACTGGAATTGCCTTATTTCTGCCTGTTACCCCACCATCGCCTTGGACTTCGCCGGTTCATCGTAATACCTGCTTCGGGAAGGAAACATGCTCGTCACCCACAATCCCAACGCAGCTAACAGCATGACCCCAGATACAACTGTATATACCATACGAAGTGACAACTGCTCTGCTATTACCCCTGCAATCAAAATGGAAGCCACCTGCAGCACACTTAACACCAGTCCAAGTACACTGCTCATTCGCCCCATCATATCCACAGGGATATTATTTTGATAAAAGGTAACCAGGCCCGTATTCGCCAGTGCCGAACAGAGACCGAGCAGAATAAAAGCAACCGCCGCCAGCTCAAACGAGAATGAACGGGCGAACAGGAAATAACCCAGCGCAACCAGAAGTACACCGCCACCCATCATGTGACGGATCGGCAAATGTTTGGCGAACAGCCAAACCAGCATGGAGCCTGCCAAATAACCAATCCCGGTGATACTCATTAATGCTCCGTACTGCGATTCAGGCAGGTTCATCACCTGACGGATAAATACCACTTCCTGGGCATCCAGCGACATGCCGACGACCAGAATAATCTGGAACAGAGCATATATACCGACCACGTAGCCCGACTTCCGGCTAAAGCTCAGTACAGCTCTCCAATCCTGGGCTACCATCCGAGGGGTCAGTCTGCTGCCTGTCCCTATATTCTGTTCTCCAATGCCCAGTTTGGGAAGAAACATTAGAATCAATGCAGAAGCAGCAAAGGAAGCCGCATTGGCATAAATGGCTGCCGAAGGAGATAAATATATCAGCATCACTCCTGCAACTGCCGGACCGGTAATAAATGCCCCTGAGCTGATCAGAGCTTGTAGGGAATTAAAGCGCTTGCGCCGTTCAGCAGGCACCAGCCGGGTAATGTATACCTGAGAGGAAGGGACAAATATGGAGGAGGACATGCTGATCAGAAACATCACTGCGTACATCATCCATAGACTGGACATCAGTGGGAGCATCGCCACCAACAATGCCCGTAGCATATCAGCACCAATCATCAACTGCCTCTGATCATAACGATCAATCAGGCTGCCTGACCAAAACTTAGTACACACCGAAGCAATCGGCGAGATAATCCATAACCCTGCGACTGCCGCTGGAGACTGTGTCATATCCAAAACCATCAGGTTAATTGCCACAATATATATGAAATCACCCAGATTGGATATGCCCACTCCACTAAGCAGCAATCCGGCATGCTTCCAGCCACCAGACTGCCCATTTGATGCAGCTCTCTTTGTACGGATTTCCTTCATAGCGCTACCCACCCACTTGAAATCATAAATTATAAATCATAGAAAATACTCTCATTCTGCAGATATGGTCTGCAAAATTTGCTGCATATAAGATGCATTCGCTCTTTCATCCATTCGTACCTGGATTCATTCTCCATCTGGAATGCGAAATAGCCAAACGTAAAGATCAGCATGAATCCTTCCATTAACCGAATATCACGCTTCGTTAGTGGTCCTGTCTGCTCCGTATAACCCGATAGGAAGACATCCCGTTCCTCCGGATTGAAAATAAGAGCTGCACCACCGGCATCAAACAGATAGTAGCCATAACCGTATAAACAAAAATCAATCATGGATATGCCTTGATCCGTCACTAACAGATTGCCGCGAGTAATATCCCCGTGAATTATTCCCCATGTCTCAGCATTATACGGATACGTATCGAGTTGCCCGTTAATGTTCTCAAACGTCTCGCGAATCAGATCGAAATCTTCAGGAGTAAAGATGCCACGTCTAACGCCTTCCTCCAATTGCTCCAGCATGACCAGATTCTCTTTGATCGAGCCATAGGCTGGTCTTACTTCCTTTTGCTTCAAGGTAGGGCTGTCGCTATCGGTATACTCCCCTGAGATGGTCGTCTTATCAGCATGCTGTTCACGGTCATTCACCTGCTGTCCGCTTTCAGACTCCCATGAACCAGCCCCCGGCTTGGGAGTTTCCTTCGGTCGTCGTCCATATTGATGCAATATCTGCAACTGTACACCCAAATCATGAATCTGCGCTGTTGTCAGACGTTCTCCCTGCTTGATATCCCTGCCCTCAATCCATTCCAGAACAGTACAACAGATCTCTTCTCCTGTTTCGTCCAACCAGACGGTAACCCACTCATCCGATGTATTGCGAACGGGTGTCTGCACCCGCAATGGACTGGTAGCCCGTAATTCATGAAGTAGATTCATCTCTGCTTCAAGTGCAGGTCGTGTATGCTGAATGCCCGTCATGCTTGCAAAAGCGGCTTTATGTATTCGCAATAGATACTTCTGTCCGGTTGATTCATCAACCACCTGATACGTTAGATTTTCATTATGTCGGATAAAGGAAACCGAAGGCTTTTCTATGGAATAATGCGAGATAATTTCAGTTGCCATGGTGTCATGGGAAATCTTATGGGTAGTTATAATCCACATCTCCTTCTCTTATCAAATTAAAGGCAGTGTTTACAAATATCGTAGCATGATTGTTTTTACTTTGGCAAACTATTCCATATTTACGAAGATGTAAAAAAGCATAACTCCCGAACGACCTCGCCCGAGTGTTATGCTTCCTTGTATCTCTATAAAACTATCTCTATCTCATACTCCATCCAATATAACAGTTAACCGAAACGTCCCATAATATATTCCTGAGTCAGACGATTGTCCGGATTGGTGAAAATATGCTCCGTATCTCCGTGCTCAACCATGCTTCCCAGATAAAAATAAGCCGTATAATCCGAGATGCGTGCCGCTTGCTGCATATTATGGGTAACAATTACGATCCGAAGATCCTTCTTGAGCTCCGAGATCAACTCCTCCACTTTACCCGTAGATACCGGGTCAAGCGCAGATGCCGGCTCATCGAGCAGCAATATCTGTGGATCAACCGACAACGCGCGCGCGATACAAAGCCGCTGCTGTTGTCCACCCGAAAGGGCCAGGGCAGATTCATTCAGTCTGTCCTTCACTTCGTCCCAGAGCGCAGCGCGGCGCAAGCTTTTTTCCACAATTTCATCCAATGCCTTCTTGCTCTTGATACCGCGGTAGCGGGGGCCAAACGCGATATTATTGTAAATGGACTTGTGAAAAGGATTCGGCTTCTGCCACACCATGCCAATCTTCTGGCGAAGTTTGATTACATCTGTGCCTGGCTCATTCAGATCATTGCCATCCATCCAGATATGTCCCTCCGTGCGGGAACCGGCAATCTCGTCATTCATCCGGTTGAGCGACCGCAGGAACGTGGATTTACCACAGCCGGATGGTCCAATGAGTGCCGTTACACTGGCTTCGGGAAACGTCAGGCTGATCTGTTTAACGGCCTGAAAATGCCCATAATATATGCTTAACTGTTCCGTACCAAAAGGTATGGCCATGTTGGTTCCTCCTTATTTCGAAGCTGTCATGCGGCGGTAAACCACCCGACCGATCCAGCGTGCACTGAGATTGAACGCCAGTACGAGAAGTACAAGCACGGCTGAAGCGCCAGCTGCTATTTCTTTGGAATCCGGGCCAATGCCTTCACTGTTTACTTTCCAGATGTGCACGGCCAGCGTCTCTGCCGGACGCAATGGATTGATCGGAGACCTTGGACTTGTTGGATTCCAGTCCGTGAAGTCCAGCGGCGGACTACTCATACCTGCTGTGAACATCAGGGCTGCTGCTTCACCGAAGATCCGTCCTGATGCCAGGATCGTACCCGTGATTAAGCTTGGCAATGCCACAGGCAGCAGAATGGAGGTAATAATTTTCCATTTGGACAATCCGAGTGCAAGACCCGCTTCCTTCTGCTCTTTCGGAACGGCCCGGAACGCCTGCTCCGTTGTCCGCACCATGAGTGGAAGATTGAATATTGCCAAGGCCATAGCACCCGATAGAAGGGAGAATCCGAGACCAAATGTATTAACAATCAACAAGAGTCCGAACAAACCAATAACGATAGACGGGAACGAGGATAACACTTCGACAACCAGTCGAATAAAGCTTGTGATCCGGCCTGGCTTGGCGTACTCAGCCATATAAATACCGCCGCCCCATCCGAGCGGAATCGTAATAATCAAGGTCAGAACAAGCAGGAAGATCGAGTTGAATAATTGCGGTCCAATCCCGCCACCACCTTTGAGCAGCTGTGGTGCACTGGTCAGGAAGTGCCAGTTAATCTGCCCAATCCCACGTACCAGAATGAAGCCAAGCAAACCGAGCAAGAGAACAACAATGAACAGGGCCAGAACAACGATAATGGAAGTGGCAACTTTATCTACCGTTTTAGCCTTCATTTTCATACCCGGTTCCTCCTTTCAAGCAGGCGAACCAGAATGACGAAGACAAAGGTCATCACCAGCAGGACAAGCGCCATACTCCACAGTGCATTATTATGAACAGATCCCATCGTGGTGTTACCCATACTCAGGGTGATTACACTCGTTAATGTTGAAGCCGATTCGAGCAATGATGTCGGTACATGCGGGGCATTCCCGATGACCATCTGTACGGCCAGAGCTTCACCAAATGCGCGTGCCATGCCCAGTACAATCCCTGTCAGCAAAGCTGGAAGAACCGTTGGGATAATGACACGGTAGATCGTTTGCCAGCGAGTTGCCCCCAGCGCATAGGATGATTCACGCAGACCTTTCGGCAGTGCAGACAATGCATCTGCCATAATGCTAGTTACGGTAGGCAGAATCATAACAGACAGAACCAAACATCCGGCTGCAATCCCGACGCCGGCTCCGCCAAACATGCTGCGCAACAATGGAACGATCACACTGAGACCGATAAACCCGTACACAACGGAAGGGATACCGGACAGCAATTCAATCGCAGGTTGCAATATCTTTTTACCTTTACCTGGTACAATCTCGGTCATGAAGAGCGCTGCGCACAAGCTAAGCGGACTTGCAATCAGAGCTGCAAGCAATGTTGTTATGAATGAACCGGTAATGAACGGCAACGCTCCATAGGCAGCAGGTTCCCCCGTTGGGTTCCACGTTTTTCCGGATATAAATTCGCGCAAACTTACGCCATCCTGGAAAAAGGTCGACAAGCCTTTGGACGCTACAAAATAAACGATGGAAAACATGACAACGATCAGGAAAACGACACAAATCGACGTATAGATCCGTCCCGTCCACTCTTCCCAATAATGCTTCTCTCTCAAGGGCCGGCGCGGTTTCAACTTGTTGTTCATTACCGTTCCCCCTTCGGTCTGTTCCATAACAACCATCCTTCTATAGTAGAATTCATAAATATGGGATTATTCCAGAGCAAACCGCGCAAAGAGGCAGGACCTGGGTCCGCCTCTCTCGCTGTATGCGCAAGTTCAAAGATTATTGAGTCACAGTGCCTGCAGCGTCACGTTTTACTTTCATGCCGGATACTGGGATGTAACCAAGCTCCGTCACATCTTTCTGTTGAATTTCGTCACTCAAGATGTAGTCAAGGAATGCTTTTGTTGCTGCATCCGGGTCACCTTTAGTGTACATGTGCTCGTAAGCCCATACCGGATAAGTTCCTGCTTCTACGTTCTCAACTGTTGCTTCTACACCTTCGTATTTCAAAACTTGCAGGCTGTCATCCAGGTAGGACAGAGCCAGATAACCAATTGCGCCTGGCGTTTCAGCTACGAGCTTTTTAACTGTACCGGAGGAATCTTCCTGAATAGAACCTTGGATATCTTCAACTTTTGTTCCCAGTGCAAAGTTCTCGAATGTTGCACGAGTACCGGAGCTGCTAGGACGGTTTACGATAACGATAGCTTGATCTTTACCGCCAACATCTTTCCAGTTTGTGATTTTACCAGAGAAAATGTCGATCAGTTGTTGCTTCGTCAAATCTTGTACACCCGCATCTTTGTTGCTTACTGGAGCGATGGCTACAACAGCCACTTGGTGATCTTTCAATTCGCTTACTTTTGCTGCGTCATCGATTTTCTCTTCTGCAAATACGTCAGAGTTACCGATTGTAGCTTGTCCGTCGGATACTTGTGTCAAACCAGTACCACTACCGCCGCCTTGCACTTGTACTGTTACGTTCTTATATTCATCAACTGCCATAAATTTTTGTCCAGCTTGCTCTACCAGAGGTTGCAGTGCTGTTGAACCAACAGCCAGAATGTTACCGCTAAGTTCAGTAGCAGTTTCTCCTGTGGAATTATTGCTTCCCTCTGTACCAGCGTCATTTTTCGATCCGCATGCTGCGAGAACCAGTACGAACGTTAAGGTCATCAAAATGAACGGCAACTTTTTAAACATGTTTTGTTTTCCTCCCCCAATTTAGTGACGGTGATTTGGCTTTTATTTTTGTTCACCATCAACTCTTTATTCATTGTAGTTTCGTTATGTCATCTCAAAATCAATGTTTTGTAAACGCAATGTTAAAAATGTTTACTGTGGATTGAAATTTACCTGAGACAAATTGCGCTGAAGTGACCGCTTCGTGAACGGACGTTGTTTCAATCCGTATTGTGTCCAGTTTTTCATCACATAATGAATAAGTCGCTAATACTTTCGAGTGGCCGTTCCGGTTACGGATCGTTCTTCCGATCGCTGTTGTCTCCAATTTTTTTTGATCTGATATGTATAATGTTAAAACTCGGAGACAAAGGCGAACGCTGCCGCTTCTTCAGAATCGATTCCGTCCCCTCCACTACGTTCAGTTTTTTTATCTACTCAATCTACCCATCAAGAACAAATGATCATTTTGATCTTTTCTTACAATTAAAATTCTTACATAGAATACGCTTCGCTTTTACACAATCTTTCCGTTCCCTGCGCTGTGTCACCGCTGGTGGGGTCCCAGGCATTTTAATCCTCAGCCTGGGGGATGGCAAAAAGAAGGCCAGTCTATAGAAGGCTGGCCTTAGTGTAAATGCATAATGAAGAAAGAGAATTTGTTTCTTCTATAGAAGAAACAAAAAAACTGCCTCATAGCTAGTAGGTAACACCAGCGTGTGAGAGCAGCTTTTTACAATATATTGGATCATTTGATGATTGTTAATGTAAAATGCGATTTTACTAACCCAATATCCATAGCCATAACGCTAATCCGGCCAAGGTAATTAATAGGGTAGGAATGGTTAAGATGATGCCTGCCTTGAAATAATATCCCCATGTAATCTTCACACCTTTGCGGGACAGCACATGCAGCCACAGTAATGTGGCAAGTGAACCGATCGGGGTCATTTTGGGACCCAGATCCGAACCAATCACATTGGCATAGATCAAGGCCTCACGCACAATGCCATCGGTGTGTGCACCCTGAATCGCGAGTGCGTTAATTAACACGGTAGGCAAGTTGTTCATTACAGATGACAATATTGCTGCGATCATGCCCATTCCCATTGAGGCAGCCAGCAGACCATGGTCTGCGATGGCATCAAGCCAGCGGCTCAGGTGATCGGTTAATCCGGCATTACGCAGCCCATACACCACGATGTACATACCGACCGAGAACACGACAATGGACCATGGGGCCTCCTTGATTACGCGTTTCAGGTCCACGGCTTCGCTCTTTCTCGCCAATATGGCAAACAAAAGAGCTACTGCACCGACGATAACCGATACGGGGATCGGCAAAAACTCACTGGAAGCATAGGCCACGAGCAGCAGCACCAGCATAAACCAGGCGATGCGAAACATCCGCGGATCACGAATGGCTTCCCGTGGATCACGTGCTGCAGAGATATCGTAGCGGAGCGGGATGTTTTTACGATAAAACAAGAACAACATCCCCGTACTCGCCAAGATGGAAAAGAGATTAGGCACAATCATCCGCACCGCATACTCCACAAATGTAATACCGAAATAATCCGCAGATACGATATTCACCAGGTTGCTGACGACCAGCGGCAACGACGTTGTATCCGCGATAAATCCACTGGCCATAACAAAGGCAAGCACCATGCGCTCATCGAACTTCAATGCACGTACCATCGCAAGCACAATCGGGGTAAGAATGAGCGCTGCACCATCATTGGCGAAGAGAGCTGATACCGCCGCCCCGAGCAAAATGGAATAGATAAACAGCCTGCGTCCATTTCCTCCCGCCAATCTTGCCATATGAAGAGCTGCCCATTCGAAAAAACCTGTCTCATCGAGTATTAATGAAATCATAATAATACCGACAAAAGCGAGCGTTGCATTCCATACAATGGATGCCACATCAGAGGCATCGTTCAGACTGACGACACCACACATCAACGCCAGCAAAGCCCCGCCCATGGCGGACCAGCCAATACCCAATCCGCGTGGTTGCCAGATAACCAATGTGATGGTCAGGACAAAAATCAAAATTGCTACATATGTCATAAAGCCTCCTGTTCCGCTATATTCATCATGTTTTGGAGCATGATATGAGAATGGCCTGTGCGATATGATTACACCGCAATTCTTGCGGATAAACCAGACGCTATAGTTATACAGGGCTTCAGGAGAAATGTCTATCTTTATTTCCTTCTATCTCTATAGAAACTGCGGTAAAAGATATCGTCTAATGGTTAGAATTGTCCTTATCCTTCGGCGTGTCCTCCACCATTTTGAACATACCCAACAATCCTTGCAGTTGCTCCGCCATACTGTTCAGATGTGCTGAAGACGAAGCGATCTCCTCCACAGATGCCAGCTGTTCCTGAGAAGATGCCGAGACGGATTCCGTATTCGCAGCAGATTCTTGGGTCACGGTCGATATATCGTTCATTGCTTTGGCAACGTGGGAAGCACCACTCTCCAACTGTTTCGTTGTTTCGGACAAATTGTCCAGCGTATGAACAGCATCCTCTACAGCCTCCCGAATCTGTGCAAAGGATTGTCCAGACGTATTCACGGCCTGAATTCCGTCTCCAACCCGAGTCTGGGCTGCATTCATAGCGTTCAGAGCAGCATCCATATCCTGACGAATATTATGAACGAGTTCACCGATCTGCGCAGCCGAGCTTCCCGATTCCTCTGCAAGCTTCCGCACCTCACCCGCTACGACTGCGAAGCCACGGCCAGCATCACCCGCTCTTGCCGCTTCAATGGAAGCGTTCAGTGCCAGCAGATTGGTCTGTTTCGAGATTGTGGCAATCACATCTACCATGCTGCCGATCTCAACGGACCGTGCATTCAGTGACTGAACCACCGTCGCGAGCTGTTCCACCGTTTCCTGAATGCTATTCATCTGCTCAACTGCCTGACCTGCTGCCTCGTTGCCTGAATAGGCCGCTCCAGATGTATGTCGCATATTCGTTGTAATGGATTGCACACGCTCAGACATCATGCGAACATCTTCCGCGATTTGCCTCATTTGTCCTGATCCATCGGTTACACTCTTCACTTGCTGCTCCGCACCCTCGGCAAGTTCCTGAATCGCCATCGTTGAATGCTCAATGGCCTTGGTAGTTTGATCCGCACTAGCGGACAATTCCTGCGAGGAGGCAGACACCTGCTCTGCCGTTTCCTGCACACCCAGAATCATCATGCGCAGATTGTCGACCATCCGTTCAAAGTATTTCGCCAGATCGCCTACCTCATCTTTGCGCCCTGTGTCCAATTTTACCGTAAGGTCGCCTTTGCTCACTGCTCTAGCGGATTCCTGCAGACGTTTAATCGGACGTAGCATCGAACGTGTAAACCAGATAATAAATATCAGCGTTAAGAAGGTTGCCGTCAGAATGACCAACAGGGTAGCCATCCGAATGTCTTTACTTGCATTTAATACTTCACTTCTGAACATTGTACCGCCAATCTTCCACCCGGTTTCCTCATTAGTAGAGAAAATCATGGTCTTTGGATCATCATTATAGATATAACTGAATTCGCCTTCCTTGCTCTCAAACATTGGATCCAGCGCTGTTGTTTGTTCTTTTGTACCAGCATCCGCGACTGGAGATACAATATAATTTTTGTCCGCATCCATTATAATGACATACCCTTCTTTGCCAACCTTAATGGATGCCTGTTCTCGCAGCTTTGTTAGATCCATGGACAAACCAACGACACCCGATTGATCATCAAGCGTTTTGGAGACAAAGACAACAGCAATGCCGTCCGTGTTCTTGGATACAGGTGAAACTACTGGAGCACCTGGCTTCTCCATCGCAAGCTTATACCATTCTCGTTCCCGGGGATCATAAGCGGACCCTTGTGAGCTTCCCGCAGACTCCTTACCTCGGACCATGACTCCCTCTTTGGTTCCCACAAAGATATTTAAAGCATCCGGATGCAATCCAAGATACTGCTTCAATTTCAGCTCAAGCTCAGGGCTTTCATTTTGCCCTTTTATCATGTCAGTCACAATCAGACTGGCAAAATAATTGATATCATGAATCTTCGCATCCACATGTGTGCCAATGATTGAATTCGTTGTGTCTACACTTTGTTTGGCACTGTCCATCAGTTGGTCTTCCACTGTATCATCAGCGATAACCAGCGTAACGATCCCAATGGTTAGACTCGGCAAGAGCAGAACAGCCAGGAAGGATACCAATAATTTGTTCCTTATACTCCAGACGAAGCCTTTTTTCTTTTTGTTTTTCTTTTTCGTTTTATTGTCTTTTGCTTTGACCGGCTTGGTTGTTGCCTTTTCTTGCTCGTTCCCCCGAATGTTACCCATCTTGCTTCTCCCCCTCCAAATATAAATCTGCCCTTTTTCTTTTTTTATGTAGGACCTCTTTACCTGATTAAATAAGGTGTCATATAGACGCCGATCTAATCTAAAGGCCTATCCTATATATCGGCTGAATGAGCGTATTTATTTGATTGAAAAAATTCCATGGCATGTCAAACAAGCCACTCCGATCATGCGAAGTGACTTGTGGGTACATCCATATTTTATTACATTCACGCAGAGGTTTTTCCGTAAGGACCTTGTGGCGGATATGCGGTTGGCTTACCAAAATAATATCCTTGTGCCAAATCAATACCCACGGATCGACAGAATTCAAATTCCTCGATTCGTTCAATGCCTTCAGCAAGTACTCGCCCGCCAAATCGACGCGACTTCTCAACAATATCGATAATTTGCTGCTGTTTGTTTAGATCATGATCACAATGATCAATGAGACTCCGATCTATTTTGACAAAATCCGGCTCCAGCCGATTCATTACTTCGATCGTCGAGAATCCGGCTCCCACGTCATCCAAGGCAACCGACATCCCATGAGAACGATACACCTCAAAAATACGCTGCAAAATGGACATATGCTGAATCTGTTCCGTTTCCACCACTTCAAACACAAAATCCTTAGGGTCTAGCGAAAGGCGTTCAATCGCTTCAAAGGTGTGCGTCAGGCAAAATTCGGGGTTATAGATGGAAGAAGGAAGGAAATTCACGAAACGTTTGACACCATGCGGTAAAAGAACGGCACTCGTCTCAATGGCAGCAATACGTGCTGTCCGATCCAGAAAAGAATGCAATCCGGTATCCCGTGCAACTTCAAATAATTCATAAGCACTGAACGATCTGCCCTGTTCAGCAGGACGAAGTAAAAACTCAAATCCGATGATCTGCTCCGATGCATCTACGATCGGCTGCATATGACTGCTAAATTGATGCTCCAGGATAACGGAAACCAGATCGGCATGTTTGAGGCGAGCTTCCTGCATGGAGAGACTGATCCAGCTATCCGCATCAGCCTGACCATATAGTTGAGTGACCTGAACCGTTAACTTATCCGGCAGGGTCGCTTCAATCTTCCGAATATCCTCAATACATTGCTGTGCAGATTCAAGATTCAAAAAATGCATCCAGACGAGTTCATCCGAATGTTCGACATATCTTCCCTGCACTTGCAGTGCTTCGAGCAAAGCGGGGGAGATGGGACGCAAATACAGGGTACCTTGATCCTCTATAGGATGAATTGGGCTGCAGCCACTGCAATTCATGTAGAACCCCCTTGCCAGTTTGTGATTCTATCTCATTAATGTTTACTGGTATATACCCAAAGTTTGTAAATATTATAGCATGGGTATTGAAATTTATCTCTACTGTTTTGATGACTTCAACTATGACGGTTACTGATGCATTAACGGATCAGCATAGCATGAAAAAGACCGACAGTCTGCTGACTGTCGGTCTTCATTTACCGCTAATTCATCTTAAGAAGCGGGAATTACGATTTTCTGTCCAACTTTAAGATTGTGCACATTTGTAATTTTGTTTGCGGAAACCAACTTACGCCAGTCCACCCCGTATTTCAAACCGATGCGGTAGAGGTTATCTCCTTTTTTCACTACATATACCACTTTGCTGCCTGTTGGTTTCTCAGGTTGTGGCTTGGTTGTAGGTTTAGTTGGAGTTGGGTCTGGCTTCGTAGGCGTTGGAGCAGGCTCCGTACCTGTTTCAGGAGTCGTTGTTGCTTCTCCTGTCAATTTCAAGCCATACTCAGCAAAACCATCATCGTTTGTCCCAATGAAGGACATCGCCGGGTTCGCTTCAACCAATGCTTTGGCATCTGGGGAAGACGCGAACACCACTTCAAGATCGTTAAGTGCAGCTGCCGTTACACCTGCAGAAGGCTTAATTGGCGCAAGCGACCAGTTGCCATCTGCTGCCGGGTTAATCGTTTTGTTCTCACGGATATAATCAATGATTACTTGACGATTCTCATCCGGTGCAGCCAAGACGATGCGTTTACCGTCCGGGTTAGCCAGTTTGGACGAAGAAGCACGATAGTTATTCGTTGCCACGATGAATTTTTGTGCCGGATCAATTGGTTTGCCATTGAAGCTCAGGTCTTTAATCCGGTTAGCCGAAGCATTCACAATCGTTGCTTTGCTATCGTATTTCGCTGGTTGAGTTACATCAATCTGGTACGTAACACCATCGATAACGTCAAAGTTATACGTTGGGAAGTCCATATTAACCAACTGCTGTTGTCCGCCTTTTGCCGGGTCGATCTGGTTAAATTGGCCAGCAGACCATTCCAACCATTCTTTCAGCTCAGCGCCATTAACCAACACGGCATGTACCGTATTTGGATACACGTACAAGTCAGCTACGTTTTTGATCGCAATGGTGCCTTTAGGAATATTCGTGTAATACGAAGCACCTGAACGTCCGCCTGCTTTGAACGGAGCTCCTGCAGACAAGACTGGAATATCTTCGTATTCTGTTCCTTGCATATGTTTTTCAACATACCATTTCTGTGCATTCGTTACGATCTGAATGGATGGATCATCCTGAACCAGTGCAAAGAAGCTGTTGATTGGAGCTGTCGTTTCGCCGACTGGGCCACGCACATACTCAAGCGTACCTTCATGTTCGTCATGAACAGCATCAACGATCTCTTGATCAGCATCTACCAGAGCTTTTTTGTTGGCTGTGTCATAGATAGGGCGTGCTTCCACTTTGGAGTCTGCCACTTTCCACTTACCGTCTACCAGTTCCAGATCCAAATCGATAATACCAAGGTGGTCACCCCAGAAACCAGGCTCTACAGCAGGAACGCCATTGATTGTACCTTTTTCAAGGTCTACACCTTTTTTACCGGCAAAATCAGCGCTCGGGAATACTTTATGGGCATGTCCAAACAGGATGGCATTAATGCCTTCAACCTGGCTCAGATACAATACCGAGTTTTCCATCAGATCCGTTTGCGGAATATCTTCAAAACCGGAGTGAGGAATAGCCACAATAATGTCGGCACCTTCAGCCTTCATTTTAGGAATGAATTTTTTCGCAGTAGCGATAATGTCTTTGGCAATGACTTTGCCTTCCAGATTAGCGCTGTCCCACTGCATCACTTGTGGTGGTACAAATCCGATGACACCCACCTTGATGGTGTGCTCTTTGCCACTCTCATCGGTAACTTTTTTGTCTAGAATTTTATACGGGGTAAAATAGTTCTTGTCATTCGTCTCATCGTCGTCACCGTCATCTACATATACGTTGGCATTGATGTAAGGGAAGTTTGCACCTTCCAGCGTCATGTCAAGGAAATCCAAACCATAGTTAAACTCATGGTTACCGATGTTTCCTGCATCATAATCGAGCAGGTTCATCGCTTTATATACGGGGTGAGTCTCACCCTTTTTGAGTGGATCAATCTTCGCTACATAATCCCCGAGCGGGTTACCCTGGATCAGGTCACCGTTGTCGAACAGCAGGCTGTTCTTCGCTTCGTCACGGGCTTTTTTGATCAGTGTAGCTGTCTTCGCCAGACCATACTGGTCTGTCTCTTTGTCGGAATAGTAATCATAGTTAATCAGGTTGTCGTGAATGTCCGTTGTTTCCATGATCCGCAATTTAACCTTGGTTGCGTCCGCAGCCGATACAGGTACCGGAAATACCGCAAGCACGTTTAATGCAACCAAAGCGGCAGTCAGGCTTGATAATACTTTTTTACTCTTTCTCAAAATAACCCCTCCCGGTTATGTACATTGAATCATGCATTAGTGAGCAAACGAATAAGCGCAGAAATGCGAAAGATCTCATGGGTTGTGCGTACTGATTTTCTGATCCTAAGGTTCAGAATTCCAGGTTAGTTTATCTCACATGAACATCTATTCATATCTGTGCGTATCGTTTACATTCCAAATCATAACGCAATGTTCAGACATTGAAAAGCATTATTTTTTACGTTATCCGCACATACCTGCCCCAGTTTACAATAACATGCGTGATTTCGACATCTTTTGCATGTTTTTGGATGAAAATAGTTTACTTAGGCTGTCAAAAACGTATATTACATGTGTCTTACATCTATATCCATATTAGCTGAATCTTTTCATATCAAAAAACCGTGAAGCCTTCTGGCGTTCACGGTTGGCTGTATCTTTTCCGAATCGTTGGCACAGCCTCCACTCAGAAAAGGTGATTTTCAATATGCGAAATTACTTCTCCCACACCTGATGCTCATGATCTTTGCCGGTGTATTCAATCCGATTTGGGGTGATGTCCAGAATGACATAATTGGGATCGTTCGGGCCGTCAAACCAAGCTTTTAGTTCATCATTCCATACCTGTTCGCGCAAACCTTCATTTTTCGTCACTTCGCACGTTCCTTCAATCTCGACCACTTCCTTGGAGCCGCCCGCTTCATAACCTAACAAAAGGCTGACGTTCGGATTATTCTCCAGCTCCTCTACCTTGTGTGTACGGCGGTTTGTCGCCAGATGAATGTTCATTCCATCGTTGAAAAGCGCCATATAGCGGGATTTCGGTTTACCGTTCTCCACCGTGGAGAAACTGCAAAAAGGGTTGTTTTCCAATGCTTTTACAATGTTTTGTTCCAGTTCAGTCTGGTTCATGGGAAATGCTCCTTTCGATTTGGGGGTATATAAGCTGAACTAACTATCATTACACTGAAGCACTCCACTGACAGACGACCTGCGTGGGTAGCCGTTACGGGTACGGATCGTTCTTTCGATCGCTGTTATCCCCAGATTTTTTTTGAAATCCTATTTCATAGGATAAAATCTCGGGGATAAAGGCGAACGCTACCGCTTCTCCAGAATCGATTCCGTCCCCTCCACTACTTCTACAGTTCTTCCAATTAAGATGCTAAGCCAAAGTTTAGATAGAAATGCTTCGCTTAATTAGACTTCTGTCCACTTCGTTGCCGTGTAACTCTTGGTTCCGCTTATATTAAGATTTTATATATAAGCCTGTACTTATAGTGTACCCACCTCATCTATGGTGAATCCATGAACCTGTTCGTAAACGTGACCGTTTTAATTCAAATCTCCAAGATAAATGCGAAATGAATTCTTATTCTGCAGCAACTCACCAATGGTTTTCGGATATAAGCGAACCTTGGACAGCTCTTCGATAGGAATCCATTCTACAGCGACCTGATGGTCGTCTGGACTGGAGCCTTCAAAGATCGTAGCTTTTGGGTCAACTAACTTGCATTCAAAATAGAATTCAACCTGGTGGACATCAGCATCCCACTCTGCAAATTCATGGTTTTTTCCGATATACTCCCGGATATGCAGCAGTTCTCCCACCGTCACCGCCTGTCCAATCTCCTCCAGACATTCACGCGCAACGGCATCCTTGAGTTCTTCGCCTTTCTCCTGTCCTCCGCCGGGGAAAACATAAGCGTCCCCATATTGATCCTCCAACCGGATCACCAGCAAACGTCCATCCTGTACAATAACAGCCTTCGCCGAATTACGTATCGGTTTCATGCTCTACTTTCACTCCTTACAAACTCGTATATTTCAACCTCTGGCCCTCGGATACTATAGCAATCATCCAGCATCTCCAGGTGCAGACAGCCTAACTCCCTCAGATTCAAGCAACGTACGTATCTCTTGAGCAAATGCAAGGGCATGCGCTCCGTCACCGTGGATGCAAATGGTTTCTGCCTTTATGGATACAGGTGTACCTCCCGTCGACACAACAATGCCCTCTTTCACCATACGCAGCACTTGAGCAAGAGCTTGTTCCGTCTGCTGAATGACAGCCCCCGGATGACTGCGTGGGGTCAATCCCCCATTCGGTCCGTAGGTTCGATCTGCAAAAACTTCACTGACACTGCGCAGTCCAATGCGATCTGCTGCCTGTATCATTGCACTGCCGGCCAGGCCATAGAGATACAGTTCCGGTTGTACTTTATAGATCGCCTCGGCGATTCCCTCAGCGAGACGATCATCTTCAGCAGCCATGTTATACAAGGCTCCATGAGGTTTCACATGATGCATGCGCCCTCCGTATGAACGGACAAAAGCATTCAGCGCACCCATTTGATACACTACCATGTCATAGGCTTCCCGGGGTGTAATGTCCATACGTCTTCTGCCAAAACCCTGTAAATCCGGCAGACCGGGATGGGCGCCTATAGCGACCTGATGCTCCAATGCTTGCTGCACCGTTTGTCGCATCGTTGCCGGATCACCCGCATGAAACCCACAAGCGATGTTGGCTGAAGTGATTAGCGGCAGAATCGACTCCTCCGACTCCATCCGGTACACCCCGTAACTTTCACCAAGGTCACAGTTGATATCCACCGTGTTCATTAATGGTCCCCCATTTCTGCCAATCTCCTGCGAATCAGCTGATCGGTTAGCCGCCACTCCAACTCCTGCTCCAGGAATAGCTGCTGTGCTTCTTCATATGTAATCCGTTCAAAAGCAACCCGTGCACCCGGCCTAGCCTGTGCAAGTATCGGCAAATCTACCCGGGCCACCTGTGCAATCACTGGATAACCCCCAATGGTCTGATGATCCGCCATCAATATGATGGGCTGACCGTCTGCTGGCACCTGAACTGTGCCATAGGTGACGGCTTCAGACAGCCGATCCATTGATTGACCGAGTTCCAGCTTCGCACCTTCCAAGCGATACCCCATTCGATCCGATTGGGGAGAGATCACATATCGTTCTTTATGGAATCGTTCCAGGCTATCTTCATCAAACGCTGCAATATCTTTGCCCGGCATGACACGAATAACAGGTTCAGCATGGTAGGCGGGCCATTCCCTGCTGGACAAATACCAGGCAGGTGCATGCATCCGTCGGCTGTTCTTTTCGGCTTCTACACTCAATCGATGCAACGCCGCTTGCGCTTCCCGAGAAGCTTCTCCCGCAGACAACCTGTCTCCCACCTTTAAGGCACGTCCTTCAAACCCACCAAAACCTGTCTTAAGATCTGTGCTTCGACTGCCCATGATCTCAGGTGCTGCGATTCCACCAGCAATCGCCATATAAGTCCGCAAACCGGAACGGCATCGCCCAAATCTCAGCACACTTCCAGCAAGCAGCACGACCGGACGCCATAGCGGAACAGGCAGGCCATCCACAGTTGCCGTCAGATCCGCCCCACATAGAGAGATCAGTCGATTGTCATGAAAACGAAGCTCCGGTCCCGTCATCGTCATCTCCAGCACAGCTGCATTACGGGAATTCCCAACCAGTGCATTGGCTGCTCTGGCCGCAAAGGTATCCATAACCCCGCCCGGATGAATTCCATACCGGCGAAATCCAGTTCTTCCTTCGTCCTGAACGGTGGATAACAATCCTGGACGAATGAATTCAATACTCATCGTTCGCCCTCCTTTTGTTCTAGATACTCCTGATGAGATATCGATGCAAAACGAACCCGATCACCAGCTGCCAGCAGACTTGGCGGATTTTCCATCGGACGAAACAACGCTAGTGGCGTACGCCCGATGCACTGCCATCCCCCTGGGGTCGTTACCGGGTAAACTCCCGTTTGTTTTCCACCAATGCCTACCGTTCCCGCTTCAACCCGAAGCCGAGGTGTAGAGCGTCTGGGCGTAGCGATCTTCTCCGCTAATCCGCCCAGATACGGAAAACCCGGCGCAAATCCGATCATGTGAACCAGGTAATCTCCGGATGTGTGAATAGCTATGACCTCATCTGGCGTAAGCCCATGTTCAGTAGCGACGTATTCCAGGTCAGGACCCAATTCACCACCATAACATACAGGAATAATGATCGTTCTGGGTTGAATTAGCGTCACCTCTTGCATCTTATTCAACTCATGAAGCAGCATCCCGCATACCTCGTGGTATGGGGAGAGCAATGGATCATAGAACAGTGTGACCGATGCAAATGAAGGTAGCCACTCCAAGATGCCCGGCAGCCGGCTCTTTTCCAGCAAAGCACATACCGACATCACCCTCTGGTGCACCGCTTCAGATATGGTGTCCCCACAACGGATCATAACCCCTGTTTCGCCCAGAGGAGACAGCGCATCCTCAGTCCATGAATATGGCAGTTTAGTCATGCTATCACCCTCCTTGTCCACAAGTTTATAATCCCTTGATCATTTTTTTCTCCAAAGCCTGCAAAATAAGTGAATGAACAGCGGGAAAGGGCTCTGCGTCTTCTATCTATCACAACTCCTTGTAGGAATCAAGATGTGCGCTGCAATTGTATAGCTCGCATTGCCAGGACTCCGCTTCCCAAGAAATCCGGGTGATCGACGTGTTGGACAGCTTTGCGCTCACATCAATTTCAGGCACCAGACCTCGCAATGTATTCCGGAGAATAGCGCCATGGCTGACAACAATCACTTTTCCATTGGGATGCTGCCGTACAATATCTTCTAACGCGGCAATGCCTCGAATTGTACCTGCATCCGCAAGCTCTCGGCCTAAATCCAGAGTGTTCCAATCTGCTCCCCATTTGGCTACACGTTCAGCCTCGGTCGTACCTTCCACCTGCCCACCGCCCATTTCACGCAACCTCGGGTCCAAATGAATCTCCTGTATTCCCAAACGATCTCCAATGATGCGAGCCGTCTCACTTGCACGCTCCAGGTCGCTTGCATAGATGGCATCCCACGTTTCCTCACTCAGTCTTGCAGCAAGCAATAGTGCCTGTTCTCTTCCTTCCTGATCCAGCGGATTATCCGTTTGTCCCTGTGAACGTTTTTCCTTATTCCACGCCGTGCTTCCATGGCGAATCAATGCGATCTGTGTCATTGCTGTTCCTCACCTTTACCTTTTTCTATGTGTAATTCATCATCTGTAAAATGTTTTCGTGCCTTCGGCTTGGCAAATTTGCCACCATTATATTGATCCGAACCATTTCTCGGAATGGAAAGACTGTTCCATGAGGTTTCTTTGAGCATTTTGGCCGCATAGATAATCTGCCCCACATGATAGGGGTAATGCGCCAATTGCCGGATAATTGCTTCCATGACGGTATGTCCTTCATTGCGAATATATATAATATGAGACAGTTGCTCCGGTGTAAAAGAACGAATGGCTCCAAGCAGACAGTTCCAGCCTTCCTCCCATTTGGCGAGCAGCTCTTCCCGGGTAGAAATATCATTCACAAATTCCGCATCACGTTCACGCCATGGCTTTTCTCCATCGGTCGTCAGCACATCCGTCCAACGGGACAGCATATTGCCCCATAGATGCTTCACAATAACCGCAATGCTGTTGGCATCTTCATTCCAGGATTGAAACAGCTGCTCGGATTCCAGTTGCTCCATGGCCTTTTCCCCAAGCTGCTTGTAATACAAAAATTGCTTCTCGGCTGTATCCAGAAATACCTGATTCATATCCACACGTCCACAACCCTTCACAAAATGTATTTATTCAGGAAAAGAAAACGTCCCGTCCTCATTCGGTTCAAAGGAAATGACTTTCCGTACAGCATCCAAATTAAGTTCACCATAGATATGCGGAAATAGTTCATTCAACTCATACAGGTCCTCATACACCAGTTCCGGTTTCAAGGCCCTCTCATCAATGCCAAGCAATAACAAATCCGTACGCCCTTGATAATATTGAGCCGCTACCCATGGAATCTGTTCTTTAGTGGAACAATGAATGAAACCGTCCGTCTCCAGGCTATCCGGTGCATACACGCTCTGTTTGGACACCTGCTCCCATACCGCTTGGGAAATAATACTGTAGATCATTGTTCCGCCTCCTTCAATTTCTTCTATGTATCCTGCATGTCATTGGAAGTATTATAGATCATCCCGGATACGGGAGTACAATTTTTGATCTGTAAACACACCTTTAATCTTCAATTGTTTACGCAGCAAACCTTCATATGACATGCCCAGCTTCTCCATCACTCGTGCAGAGCCGATGTTGCCTGCATTGCATTTCCCCTCCAGCCGATTGCAGTCCAATTCCTGAAAACAGTACGCAACAATCGGCTGCATCGCTTCTGCCGCAAGGCCTTTGCCCCAGCAACTGCTGGCAATCGCGTACCCCAGTTCAGCACTTTGCATGGATTCATTGAGATGAAAAATGCCACCTCGCCCGATCAGCCTCCCCGTTTCCTTCAGAATAAAGGCCCATATATAGACCGTCTTTTTCTCATAATTGTCCAACACCCTTTGAATATATTGAACGGAGTCGTCCAACGTTTCATGACAGTTCCACAGACTTTGCTGACTCACGTTGGGATCGGAGGCAAACATAAAATAATCATCGAGGTCGTTAAGCGTAAGACGTCTCAGTACCAAGCGATCTGTCTCAAACTCAGGTGATTCCGTAAAAAGCTTCTCTACCTTCACTTAAGTCCCTCCCCATCATCTAGCCTTCTTATTTCTTAGGAAATAACGATCAATCCCATACACACACAGAATGCCGACACCATACCTCAACAGATCCATTACCAGAAATCCACGTCCCAAAATAAGCGCACCCAGCACCGTTGAACGCACTTCGTTC
This sequence comes from Paenibacillus sp. FSL W7-1088, assembly GCF_037969855.1. Classification (NCBI taxonomy): domain Bacteria; kingdom Bacillati; phylum Bacillota; class Bacilli; order Caryophanales; family Paenibacillaceae; genus Paenibacillus; species Paenibacillus sp. FSL W7-1088. The sequence continues at coordinate 506,294 of NZ_CP150216.1, read as the reverse complement.
AGCCAAGAAGTCTGAATCATTTGCGAACATTCGACGGCCCAGCTAAAAAGCAGGCTCACCATCAGCGCCAACTCTTTGCTGCGATTAATCCAAACCATCCGTACCCCAAAATAAATCATCGCTGCCCACAAGGCATCACCAAAATGCTCACGTACAAAATCCGGTAAAAGTTCACCAAAGTGTCTGGACGCCAGTCCTGCCGCCATGGTTATGATCACTGCGAAGAAATAAATCAGCCTCTCTTTGAAAAACGCCTTCATCATGGATCAAATGCCTTCATCAAGCACTTGTAAAATAAAATCCGTTTTGGCAGCGGTATATGCTTCTCTGTCATCCTTATTCTTATTAGCAAGTTTAGCTTTCAAAGCCGCATAAACCTCTACCAGATCCGGCCGCTGTCTTAGCACATCCCGAAACTGGATTTGGCGATCCCAACGTTCTTCGCCTGGGCGCATCAGATGAAGATGTACAGCCCTCTTGCCATCTTTCACTCTGACCCAGAAACGTCTATATTCCCGACCATCCAGTTCAGGTGGAACGTAGTTCCAGTCGACCGGATTCAGCTGATCGGCAATCAAGTCCATGTCCTCCCATGACTGCACCTCTCCCATCAAATCAATAATGGGCTTTGCGGGCAATCCCGGAATGGACGTGCTTCCGATATGTTCAAACTTATGAATATTGAGCTGCTTTAATAATTCTCTGAGCTGGCGAATCTCTTCCTGAGCCTGTAGGTTCCACATGGGGTTAGCCTCAACAATCTCTACCGATTCTGTCGCCCACGCAGGCCAATTTTCCGGTTGCAGATGATCTGTCATTCGGATGCATCCTCCTTTGCAGGATTGAATTTCAATCGGTATTGTTCCAGGTACTTCAGATGGGCTCGTTTCTTCGTGTCCTCCACTGTGGTAATCATCCCGAGTGTCAGTATCGAAAGTAGGATGAGAAGAAGATACTTTATGTAAGTCAAACCATAGAAATTGTTATCTGAGCTTATAATTGAAGAATTCAGTTTCATCACATCCAATTTTTTTATACTTAAAAGGGGCGTATGTCTACGCCCCATCTGTTTCTGTTCACGATGATGAAATGACCTTAATGGATATACTTCATTCGTTGAAAATTTTATTTTACCGTTACCGGTATAGTAACTTTTTTATTGCCCCACTTGGCAGTGATGGATGTTTTGCCTTTACCCACGGCCACAATCTTGCCGCCCGTTACTGTGGCTACACTTGGTTTGGTGCTGCTCCATACCGCACTGCTCGTTACAACCGTGGTTTTGCCTGTATCATACTGCGCCATCACACTCAGTGTTGTACTTGCCTGTGGCGATAAGACGAGTGTTTTCTGGCCTGTGATCAGCTTCTTGAGCAAAGGAACAACGGTAACCTCTGCCTTTATTGTCTGATTTTGATAAGTTCCTGTCAAGGTGGCTTGTCCTTCCGTCAGTGTTTTGACTGTACCATTCTTGACGATGGCTACATTATTGTTGGAAGAGGTCCACGTTACCTGTTTCGAAAGATTAATCGTTTTCCCATTGGCATATGTACCGATGACCTTCAACGCTTTCGATTTCTTAATATTCAGCTGCATGACAGCAGGAGTCACTTCGACTTTGGTAATCTGGTCCGTAATCGCTACGGGAACTTTAACCGTCTCTGAGCCATATTTGCCTTGTAACATCACTCTGCCAGGCGTAATTCCTTTGATTTTGCCACTCTCCAGCACCGCGGAAGCACTCGATACCGTCCATACAATCTCGGATGTCACGTCTTCTTCCTTGCCGTTTGCACGCACAATGCTTACTTTGGGCAGCGTACTTTCACTACCTTTGACAAAATTATAGGAACTTGGCGAAGCTTTGATGCTTTTAATTTTATCCTGAACCTTAACCACCAATTGCGCTTTGGCTCCATCTACCTGTGCATATATCGTTGCTTCTCCCGCTGCAACAGCCTTCACTTTGCCTTTAATAATGGTAGCAACAGCTTCGTTACTCGTGGACCATGTGACGCCTCCCGTAACATCCTGCTTGTTATCAAATCCTTCAATAACCGCCATCACCTGAAGCGTAGTTGTCTGGGATACACTCATCTGTTGCGGACTACTGTTGGTAATCTCGATAGATGTCACGTCACCCGTGGCTGCTAGGGCAAGCGAAGGAGCCAATGCTGCCAATACTAAAATAAAGGCCAAGGTGCCTCGTATTGCTAATTTCATTCCATTCATTGCAATCTTCATCTCCTGTAATCCAATATTTTACTTCTATTATATTATATCGGAAACTCATTACATAAAAGTGAATATCCCAAATAAGTAGAGGCATTCTTCAAGTCACTAGGAAGTGACTGAAAAATGCCTCCTTATTTAAAAGAAGAACGGGATTGTAACAGGTTGCAATCCTATATAAATTAAACTATTCATTTACACAGAAACGGAGAGGACAGAAAAAACCTGGAAAAGCGAAGCGTTCGCCTTTATCACCGGATTTTCCCCTTGAGAAAAGGAAATTTTAAAAATCTGGGGATAACAGCGATTGGAAGGTTATTCTGTCATCGGAGTGTTCAGTGTAAAATCTTTAGTTCTGCTTATATAGTTTAATACAATAAACGTTTTGAGATAATCAGGATAGATACGATGAGCAAAAAGAACATGACCAGCAGCAGTTCGGGAAATCTTTTACTCATGTTCAGCTCTTTCTACCGAAGAAACCGTTGTACGAATAAGCTGCAGAACCTTGTCAACGGCGTTGTCCGTTCCACTCGCCTTCATATGGCCTGCCATATGATCCCTCTCCATATATACAAGGTTAATATCTCGCAGGAATGTCTGAGCAGTCAACTCCTCTTCCTGGAGGACCCTTGCATAACCTCGCTCCTGAAAATACTTCGCGTTCAGCGTCTGTCCAACACGTGACCCGCCGTTGGCATGGGGAATCAGGAGCATCGGCTTCCGCAGCAACAACCACTCATGGATCGCATTGGAGCCAGCACGTGACACGACCATATCCGCCATAACCATTAAATCCGCAAGTTCTTCATGCACATATTCAAATGCCTTGTAGCCTGCAAAACTTGGGAAGGATGAGTTCAATTTACCTGTACCACATATATGAATGATTTGATAACGCTTGAGCAGTTCCGGCAGTGTTTCAAGTACCATACGATTAAGCTTTTCCGAGCCCTGACTGCCACCCATAATCAACAGAATAGGTCTGTCGGAGACAAATCGGCAAAAATGAATCCCCCGTGCTCGGCTGCCAAGCTTCAACTCCTCCCTGATTACAGGTCCCACGTACATCGTCTTTCCTGAACCTTTCGTGGAGGCGAACGTCGCGGTATCCATAAACGTAGTACACATCATTTGGGCGTATCGCCGTGACAGCCTGTTGGCCAGACCCGGATGTAGATCCGGCTCCAGAATCAGCACCGGAACCCGGTTCCACCTGGCACCCACTACAGCAGGAACAGCTACGAATCCCCCTAACGAAAAGCAAACATGAGGTTTAATTCGTAAAATGAGCAGATAAGCTTGCAGCACTCCAAGTATAATTTTGAATACATCGGAAACGTTCGCCCATGCCCAATACCTTCTCAACTTGCCTGTTGCAACCGCATGATAGTGAACAGCCGGGATTTTGCCGATTAATTGACGCTCGATGCCATGCTTGGAACCGATATAATGGATTTCCCATTGCTCCTGAAGCAATCTGGAGATCAGAATGAGATTGGCTGTCACATGACCGGCGGAGCCGCCTCCTGTAAATATGATCCTCCGTTTGAACACAGAAATCCCCCTCTCCACAGCATATCGCGTACTTCCGCCTTGGTCATGATGACATCCTCCGAATGATATCCTCTGCCAGGAAGAACATATGTCCCACAACCCTCTTTATCCGCTAATTTGGCTGAAGGGGAGGTCGTAACAACAAAGTAGGACTTCTCCTCCTCCGCTTCCTTAACGTTTTCCCAATCTGAAATCAGCGTTTCATAAAGCCGTTCACCCGGACGGGCACCGATGAACTGTATCGGAACATCCTTTTGCCCAGCATCCTCTGCCAAAACCTGTGCGATATCCGTTATTTTGCAGGATGGCATTCGGGGTACAATAATCTCGCCGCCCTTGCATTGCTCCATGGCCGACAGGATAATTTCCACGGCGTCTCCAAGGGGAAGAAAAAAACGTGTCATTCTGGAATCGGTAACGCTAAGTGGCTGCTTCAACTCAAGCTGGCGTTTGAATAACGGTACTACGCTGCCCGTGGAACCAAGAACATTCCCGCTTCGTACACAAACAAAGCTTGTAGCGGAACGGGTGTCAGCTAATAAAATCAATTTTTCCCCGATGGCTTTGGTCATCCCGTACATGCTGGAAGGATTCGCTGCCTTGTCCGTAGAGACATATACCACCTTCCGCACGCCATTCTCGATTGCAGCATCAATGACGTTCTGCGTTCCGATAATATTGGTCTTGACTGCACAATCCGGTTGGTCCTCGCAGACCGGAACATGTTTAAGCGCCGCAAGATGAAAGACATCATCTACATCCTTGCAGGCACCTGCCAGCTCCCAGCGGTCTCTGATATCCCCCAGTACAAACTTCACTCTCGGGTCAGGGATGGCTTGTCTCATTTGAGCCTGAAGCGATTCATTTCGTGAGAAAATACGTATCTCTTTTGGCTCCTGAACGAGCAATTGTTTGACCAACTCTTCTCCCCATGAGCCAGTGCCTCCCGTTATTAAAAAGGTTTTATTGAACATCGGATATCCCTCCATGAATTAAGTTCTGATTTGGTGATAGGCCTATCCTAAGGCAATTGTGTTACATCAGTATGACAGGGGAAACAATCGGCTTTTCCCAACGTGAACATACATTAATTCAGGTTGCTTCTCACACACAAAAAAACCACCATTTGCATGGCGGCTCCTTCATTAACGTTGTATTAAAGGTAAAGAAAAATAAAACATAACTTTTCCATCGGCTACGCTAAGGCCATAGTCGGCATGGTGATTCTCCAGAATCGTCTGGGCAATAGACAAGCCCAGTCCCGTCCCGCTAAACTTTTTGCTGCGCGAACTATCCATTACATAGAAGGGCTCCCAAACCTGATCCCACTGTTCATGCTCTTCCTTATCCGTTTCATTGGCGATACCGAAATATGCCGCTTCCTCTTTCAGTTCAAGTGTAATGGTTATTCGGTCACCGCTTGTATATTTCACCGCGTTGGTCATCCAATTGTGCAGAACAGACTCCAGCTTTCGTCGATCAGCCAGCACCCAGGTCTCGGCAGTCCATCCATCCTCCACTTCCACATGCAAGCCATGCTGCTGAAATACGGTTTCATAGGTATGAAGTGTCTCCATGAGCAGTTGGCGAAGATCAACAGGTTCAAAATCATATACTTCGGCCTGCAGACGGGATAGCTCCAAAAGACGGTCAATTAAACCAGCCAGCTCTTCGCTCTGTTGCTGGATAACTCCAGCATAGGTTCCGTCATCCAGGCCATCCTGAATGCCAGAGGCATAAACTCGAATCAGAGAGAGCGGTGTTTTCAATTCATGCGAGATATCCGAGATGAACGTTCGCAGATTGGCGTTTTTTATTTCTAAAGAATGTTGCGCCTGCTGCAATTTGTCGCTCATCACATTGATGCTGCGTCCTAAAGTCTCAATCTCATCACCTGTCTTTATATCCACCTTCGCAAACGATAAATTGGAAATGGCTTCAGCCGTTTCGCTTAGTTTTGCGAGCGGTTTAACGATTCTGGCGGTATACAGCACGGAAAGCAGGATAAGCAACAGCAGCATGCCGAGCCATATGTACGCATTGAACTGATTAATAATTCGAATCGTCTCCGCTGAATGGGAGATGGATTCGCCAACAGCAAATACGGAACCCCCCACCTTCACAAAGTTCACCAGAAAGCTTGATTTCAACTTGGTCTGATCATAGAATTTATTAACCCGGGCACCCTCACGCAGCGCAGAGATACTCTCCTCTGTCAGCCAAAATTTACTGAGGGCAATCCCCTTGCGGTTATATTGCAATAACAATTGATCGTTAATATCATTCACGCTATCCTTCAACGAAGCATAAGCGATAGCGACCTCGTATTGCCTTTCAAGGCCCTCAATCCGTGGCAGCTGAACGCCATGTTCTGAAGCAGAGATTTCAGTCGTTAACTCGGCCAATTTCTGCTTTTTTTGATACAAAAAATAGCTAGGCAGGAAAAACGTATTGACGATAAAGGATAGGAAAAAGACAACACACAATGCACCGATAATGCGCACGAGCAGTTTTCGGGTCAGTTTACTCATTTTGATCCTCTAGGCAGTAGCCCATTCCCCGGTACGTTTTGATCGAATCTTCTCCAATTTTCTCACGCAGTCTGCGGATATGAGTGTCTACGGTGCGTTCCTCACCGAAATAATCGAAACCCCACACCTGATCCAGCAAAATTTTACGGGTTACGATCTGCCCCTTGTTCATTCCCAGAACCCTCATTAATTCAAATTCCTTATGGGTAGCCCCTACATCCACTCCACCACGGTAGATCTTCTGGCCTTCCAGATCGACGGTCAGTTCTCCCACCATGATCTTGGAGGATAGTTGCAGCAGCTTCTTTACACGCAACAGCAGGATACGCGAATCAAACGGCTTGCGTAGATAATCATCCGCCCCAGCCTTCAAGGCAACAAACTCATCATCCGATTCGCCTTTGGCTGTCAGCAGCAGTACCTTCGCCCGACTCGTACGCTTGATTTCCCGGCACACCTCGACACCGCTGTGTCCTGGCATCATCCAATCCAAAACCGCCAAATCGATTTGATTATTATAAAAGAGATTCAGGGCTGCTTCCCCATCCTCGGCTAAAAACACCTGAAAGCCCTCTTTAACAAAATAGGCCTTCAATATTTGCAGCATCAGCGGTTCATCATCCGCCAGCAGCAGGTTCATATCTGCACCTCCTTTCCAAACTGGATTCTACTATACAATCTGTACGTTACAGCTGTGTGACATACCCGTCTGGTTTGGCCATTTCCCACATCTCTATACTGTGGCCTTCGTAACACAAAAGCGCTGAACACTCTTCACTGGTCCCAACATCACAGGCAAAACAAAAAGGAACCCCCACAAGGGTTCCCTTTTTACTTCTCAACACAGCGTGTAATCCTTTTAAATCTCTTCATCTTCGTGCGGCAAAATCAAATATTCGGCACCGCCCATATAGGGCTGAAGTGCGGCTGGAATACGAATGCTTCCATCCGCCTGCTGATGATTCTCCAGCAATGGGATCAGTATACGTGGCGAAGCCACAGCCGTATTGTTCAACGTATGGCAGTATGCAAGCTTGCCTTGGGCATCGCGACAACGAATATTCGAACGCCGAGCCTGGAAATCATGCAGATTCGACGACGAATGTGTCTCCCCGTACGCATTGCGGCTTGGCATCCAGGTCTCAATATCGTACTGTTTGTACGTTTTCTGCGACATATCCCCTGTACACACAGCAACTACTCGATAAGGCAGTTCCAGCAATTGCAGTAATTCTTCGGCGTGTCCTGTAATTTCCTGCAGCATTCGCTCCGATTCTTTCGCATCCGGTGCACAGAGAATGACTTGTTCCACTTTGGCAAATTGATGCACCCGGTACAATCCGCGTACGTCCCGCCCGCCTGAGCCAACCTCACTGCGGAAACATGTCGATGTGGCAGCCAGCTTGATTGGCTCCTGCACATCCACAATCTCATCCGCATAATACGAAACCAGCGGCACTTCCGATGTTCCCACCAGCCACTTGTTCTCGCCTTGTAATTCATAGACCTGATCCCGTCCTGTGGGGAAGAACCCCGTGTTCAAAAGTGTATTCTCCCTCACCATCAGAGGAACTTCCATTGGCGTAAATCCATGCTTCAGCAGCAGATCAAGCGCAAGTTGCTGTACAGCCCGGTGCAGGAGCAGCCCTGCTCCTTTGAGCACATAGCTTCGTGTTCCGCCGATTTTCACCCCACGTGGGATGTCGATTAGATCATGCCGTTCACCGAGTTCCACGTGATCCTTGGGCTCATAATCGAATACCGGCAGCTCACCCACACGTCTCAGCTCCACATTATCCTCATCCGATACGCCCAATGGCGTATCCGGCGATACAACATTGGGTACCAACCATTGCAGCCTTGTCACTTCCTCCTGCACAACGGCAAGCTTGGCTTCAACATGCGCCAACTGATCATTCAGCTGTTTCACCTGTCCCCTTAAACCCTCGGCTTGCTCACGCTCACCAGCTTGCATCAGTCTGCCGATATCCGCAGATAACGAATTACGTACTCTACGCCCTTCTTCCGTTTCCAGTAAAAGAGCTCTGCGCTCTTCGTCCCGTTCCAACAATTCGCGAATACTGATATCCATTCTCTTGCCGACTGCCGCAGCTTGCACCTCTTCTGCATGCTCCCGAATCCACTTCATTTCCAACATGGTCACCGTCTCCTTTGGCTGTAAAAATACAAAGAGCGCCCTCATCCCTTGGGACGAGGAGCGCTCTGCTCGCGGTGCCACCCAACTTGCTGAACCAGAATATTCTGATTCGGCCTCTTGGTCCGCGATAACGGGCGGTTCCGGTTAACTTGGGGAATGGTTCGCTCCCCTGGCGAAAACGCCTCCGAGTTGGATGCTCTTCAACGGCATGGTCCGATCTGTAATTGTTGTTTTTCAGTATATACGAACTTTAGTCTCCATTGCAAGTTATCCGTGCATACCCTTACATGTCCTGTTATGATAGAGATTGTTTGTTTTTAGGAAATACTCCTGAATGGCAGACTTACTACATAACATAATATCTAGAAGGAGTTTTTCTTCATGAAAAAATTGCTTTGGATTGGATGCTTGTCCTATTTCCTCATCGGACTTGCCCATGTGGTTCTCGGCTCCATCCTGCCCGTTGCTCTTGAACATTATGGCAAGGATTATAGTCAGGGAGGCACACTGATATTTGCCCAATTTGCCGGGTTCCTGGGTGGTGTACTGTTATCTCCATGGTTGAATAAACGCTTCGGGAAACGAGGCGGTCTATTAATTGCTGCAGCTCTGCTCTGCATTGCAGAGTTATCCTATATGCTGCTGCCTCCTTGGGGCTGGATGTTCATCATTGCACCTGCAGCCGGATTTGGATTTGGCATGATCGAGGCTGTCATCGGTACAATTATCATTGCAGCAATTAAAGATAATACGGCGGTTGCCATGAGCCGACTTGAAGTGTTATTTGGTATCGGCGCCATGGTCATGCCGCTCATTGCCAGCGGTCTGATTTCTGCAGAGTACTGGCGCATGTCGTTCCTCGTGGTTGCCGTCTGTGCAGCGATGACTTTTATCTTCTGGGCCAAAAGTTCATTCGGTGAGCTGGACAACGAGCTGAGTCGACGCAGCTCAGACCAGACTCCTGTACACACTCAAGCTGCTGAATTGCCAAATGGAACGAATCCTGAAGACATTAAACCAACTCGTTCAACCTATCACGGCCGTAATTTGGCTCTTCTGTCTTTATTTGTTTTATTTTTCTTTCTCTATGTCGGCACTGAAATGAGCCTTGCCAACTTCATGCCAGCCATTCTGATTGAGAAAATGAACATGAAGGAAGCAGGTGCTGCACTTAGTGTTACCTGCTTCTGGATCGCCATGTCCGTTGGACGACTGTTTGCCGGATATATTGCGGAGAAATTCCAATATCGCGTCTACGTTCTGTACAGTTGCCTTGCAGCAGTTGTGCTGCTGATGATCTTTCCTTTTACCAACCAGATCTGGTCGGCATTTCTGATCATTCTGTTGCTCGGGCTCGCATTATCTGGTGTATTCTCCATTGCCCTCGTCTTCGCCAGCAAAATGCTGCCTGGAACAGAAGAATCAACGCCCAGCATCCTGATTGCGTCAGGTGGGGTTGGTGGTGCCATTCTGCCTTTGGTTACAGGCTGGAGTCTGGACCATCTGGAGGTTAACCAGTCCGCATGGATGCTTGCCATTTTTGCAGTTGGTCTGCTGATGATCAGCGTGATTGCGTATCAATGGCAGAACAAACATGTGGTCGATACAGTGACTTAACAGTTATGTGTCGAGGCAGACCTGAGAATTAGAATCAGAAATAGAATACCTATTATAGAGATTGAGATGTCCACCGCCATGAATTGGCGGTGGACATTTTGTTGTAGCGTTATTCTGTTCTAACGAACCTGGTACACGCTATTCATCTCCATTTCTGCATGTTTGAAATCTAACGAATCCTAGAGACGTTATTCTAGATAATTAGCTCCAAATCAAGGTCTCGTTGCAGTTTCTTAGCATAATAACGCCGCTGAGATTCGTTAGATTTTTCATTCCTTAAAAACCGGCCTAATAAGATGTTCTCGATTCGTTAGCGCTGTAATCATGGTAGAAAGTGTCCTACCTTTGCCTCAGATCACCTTTCATTGAAGGTGATCATACGATCTATTTATTTGCACAAGATTGCCCAGGAAATACTTTCAGGTGCTCTAAATCGGAACTAACGTTATTTAGGTTGAAGGGACTACACTCCCCTTATCCTTAATGAATTTACCGAACACATATCGAACGAGTGGTCCCAGAATAATCAATTGGTAAGGAAGCGCCAGGCTGAAATTACGAGCAATCGTATGAAGATACGTACTTAGTACGGAGGCTCCATTTAACTGATTCGCAAGATAAGCGGAAATCATTCCGTACAAGGACATGATCAGAACCATCCCAATGACCATGAAAAATGACATAGCGAGCACGCCCAAAATTTTATTGGATTTGTCAAAAGGTAAGGAAAATGCAATTTTTCTCGCTACAGGTCCAACAATGAAGAACTCCACCAGAAACGCAATAATAAAACACAATATGAATTGAAGCAGTATATCTAGCGCGGACATCTTGCTCAATAACCCATTGTGCCATAAATTGAAAGTCATCATGACGATGACCATTCCTGTGCACATCATCATTCCAAAAACAATCTGTTCTTTCTTCGTCGTTGGCAAATCTCTCATCCTCTCTGTTTACCTTCGTAATTATAGAGATGATGAAGCCTTCCTCATAAGTGAACATTCTGTGAACAATTATAATTTTTCCAAATTAAAAATCGGATTTGACAACCCCGTAGTACAGCCCTATGATATCCCTTAAAATGGTAGAAAAGATCCACTGCATATTTAAAGGAGGATTTTTGATTATGAGTTTTCAAAAGCGCATTGACCACGTCGGCATTGCCGTTCGCGATCTGGAGACCACGCTGCGTTTCTACACGGAGATTGTTGGTCTTGAATTGAAAGACCGGGTAACCCATACCAACGGTGTCATTCAGCTCGCCTTTCTCGGCTTCAACGGAAGCGATGAGACCGAGATTGAGTTGATTCAGGGATACAGCGACAAGCTGCCTTCCGAAGGTACGGTGCACCACTTTGCCATCCATGTCGATGACCTTGAGGCCGAGTATAACCGCATTAAAGAAACCGAGGCCGAGTTTATTGATGGAGAGATGATTACACTGCCTAACGGTTACCGTTATTTCTTCATCTATGGACCTGAAAAGGAATGGATTGAGTTCTTCCAGCGCTAAAAATTGGAGCTGATTTTTATGAACATTTTAATTACCGGTGCAGCCGGAAAAATTGGACGTGACGTGTCCCAACACTTGTCAGAAGCATTTCACCTGCGACTAACAGATTTGAATATCGACAGACTGCATACGTATCAAGGGACAGACCATGAGATCATGACACTGGATGTGACAGATCCCGAAGCCTGTCAGCACGCTTGCGAAGGCATGGATGTGGTTGTACATCTGGCGGGAGATCCTTCCCCGCATGCCGGATTCTATGAATCGTTGTTGGACATCAATATCAAAGGTACATTTAATGTATTCCGTGCAGCCAAGGACCAAGGTGTGCAAAGAGTCATTCTGGCAAGCAGTGCACAGACGATCGAGGGGTATCCCATTGATGCTCAGGTCTATCCAGACATGCCGACACGCCCACGGAATTTGTACGGGGTTAGCAAATGTTTTGGAGAATCGCTTGCTTCCTATTTTGCGTATACCGAAGGTTTACAAAGTGTTGCAATACGTATCGGTGCATATGATGATTTTCAACCGGATGGACCCGTGCTGGAGGCAAGGGATATGAGCGCGTATATTAGTCCGGCTGACTTGTGTAATTTGATGTTCAAAGCAATTACAGCTACAGAGCTGGAGCCCTTCACCATACTGCATGGGATCTCGAATAATAAGTTTAAACGGTTGAATCTGGAAGCCACTCAGAAACAGGTAGGCTATGACCCGAAATCCGATGCTTTTGCACTCAGTCAGATTTCCTTATATGATTCGCCACGATAATTGTTGAAAATCACACATCTTAACAGGCTGTTATACATATGTATAACGGCCTGTTTGATAACTTCATACGTGTCCCCATCCAGTTCCTGACTGGACATGCATAGGCCTCTGGCCTATAATTACACATAGTAATGCCCGTAACTTCATAGTTTCCCAGGGGAGTCGGAATAGGCCGGCTGAGAGTGTATCCCACCAAGATACTGACCCTTAGACCTGATCTGGATCATGCCAGCGTAGGAATCGGAGTATATCGAATTGGCCCAGCCTCTTTGCTGAGTGCCACATCTCTAACGCCTGCACGCGTCCCGGATTAACGGGGCGCTTTTTTAATGTTCTTTTATATAGCCAGAGAGCTAAAAAAAATGACGTCATCCGGATCATAGCTGGTATAAATCTGTCGATTTATGCAAGATGCTTGGATATGAAGCCAAGGAGTACCCCGTGCCACTGGCCGGACAACATGAAGGAGAGAAATGAAGATGAGATGGCGTAAAATGATGGGCCTAATGCTCTTGTGCGTACTACTAGTGGCTGTGGCCGCATGTGGCGGCAAAGAAGCTGCACCTTCAGGAGAAACTGGCAGCAGCAATACCGAAAACAGCAATGAAGGTGACAACGCAGCCCTCAAGGACATTAAAGTAGTGCTGGACTGGACACCAAATACGAATCATACCGGCCTGTATGCGGCCGTAGATCAAGGTTTTTACAAAGCCGAAGGCTTAAATGTCGAGATTGTACAGCCAGGTGCCGGAGGCGCGGATACGATGGTAGCTTCGAACGAAGTGCCTTTTGGCGTAAGTTATCAGGAGAGTGTGACTCAGGCCCGCACACAAGACGTACCGCTCGTGTCCATCGCAGCCGTTATTCAGCATAACACGTCGGGATTTGCTGCTCCGGTGGATCGGAACATCAAATCTCCCAAAGATTTTGAAGGCAAAACCTATGGTGGCTGGGGCTCCCCGGTAGAAGAAGCCGTGATGCAATCCATTATGGAAGGTGAAGGCGCCGATGTATCCAAAGTGAAAAACATTAACATGGGTGACGCCGACTTTTTCACCGCTGTGAAACGTGATATCGACTTTGCCTGGATTTTCTACGCGTGGACGGGTATTGAAGCCGAACTGCGCGGCGAACCGATCGACATGTTATATGTGAAGGATTATTCCGAGGCACTGGACTACTACACTCCTGTACTCGTTACCAATGAAAAGACGATTCAGAACGATCCCGAGCTGGTTAAAGCATTCCTGAAAGCCACTTCCGAAGGATATCAATATGCGATTGATCATCCCGAAGACGCTGCGAACATTCTGATCAAGGCCGTACCGGATCTGGATAAGGACCTTGTACTCGCAAGCCAAAAGTGGCTGAGTCCGAAATATCAGGATGACGCACCGCGCTGGGGTGAGCAAAAGCAGGAAGTATGGCAGAACTATACAGATTGGATGTTTAGCAAAAAACTGCTCGATGAGCAGGTAGATGTATCCAAAGCGTATACGAACGAGTTTCTACCCCAATAAAAATGGTTTAAGTTTAACTTTTTTTTACACCAGAACGAAGAGTGCAGAACCCATCTGAAGAAGCGAAGCGCTCACCTTTATCCCCGGATTTCCTCCGTTAAAAATTGTTAAAGAAATCCGGGGATAACAGTGATCGGAAGAGGGTACTGCAATCGGAGTGGTAAAGTGTAAAGCTGGTTTAACTCATGCAATTTAACCCGAAAGGAAAAGTGATCTCTCATGGCAAGCACACTACTTAGCATTCAAGTCATTCCCAAAACGCCAAATGGGGAAAATTCCTATCCTTATGTTGACCGTGCCATTGAAGTGATTCAGCAGTCCGGCTTGAAATATCAGGTTAATCCACTGGATACCACGATGGAGGGTGAACTGGAGGAACTGCTGGAGGTTGTCCGCAAAATGCACGAAGTTCTCGTGGAAGCCGGCAGTCCAAGCATCATCTCACAGATCAAGATCGCCCATAGCCCAAGCGGCTTCAGCATGGACACCCTGACGGAGAAATATCGCTAATGCATGCCTATTGGAAAAGCGTATGGCCGCCCTTTGTGGCGGTTATTCTCTTTATAGCGATATGGCAGGGAGCTGTCTCCCTGTTCCATATTGAGAAATGGATGCTGCCTGCGCCTTCGGACATCGCCCATGAAGCAGCGTCCCAAGCAGATCGACTTGGCATGCATGCATGGGCAACAATCCAGCTGACATTGATTGGGTTCGCAGCAGGTACGCTCGTGGGATTACTGATTGCGATGGTGCTGCATTTGATTCCATTTTTGAAATCTGCACTCTATCCATTACTTATCCTTAGTCAAAATATTCCGACCATCGCGCTCGCGCCGCTCCTGTTAATCTGGTTCGGATTTGGGCTGCTGCCCAAATTGATTACTATCATCCTGGTCTGCTTCTTCCCGGTGGCTGTAGCTGCTATGGACGGGTTGACCCGCACCGATGCAGCGATGATGAACTATATGCGCATGGCTGGTGCAAAACGCGGCCAAATCTTCTGGAAGCTCGAACTTCCACATGCATTGCCCTCGGTATTCTCGGGGATTAAAATCGCCGCTACGTACAGCGTCATGGGTGCGATTATCGCCGAATGGATCGGTGCAGATAAGGGGATCGGTTATTATATGATGCTGCAAAAATCAGCCTATCGGACGGATCGTCTTTTCGTGGCAATCATGATTATTGTAGCACTGAGCCTGCTGCTCTTCCTGCTCATTGCGCTACTGGAGAAGCTGCTCGTACGCTGGCGACCACAAAAGCGATAACTTTGAAATATATGCACCCTATAAAGGTTAGGAAGTGATGACAAGATGACACCCGAACACAACGAGCGGGTAGCTGCTGAGCCGGATGAAGGTGCAACCCTTCCAACGAGCAGCGGAGGTCCCGAGCAAGAAAACGTGGCCTTACCTGCACATCAATCATCACCAGCGCTCGAAGTTCTGAACGTGCATGCTTCGTTCCGCGAGCGACGCAGCACATTGCCTGTTCTGGATGGCCTGTCCCTGACCGTGGAACAAGGAGAATTCGTAGCCATCGTCGGCCCTTCCGGCTGCGGCAAAAGCACCCTGTTTCACATCATCGGCGGCCTGCTGAAACCACAGGAGGGACAAATCCTGATGAATGGTCAGAATGTTACCGGGCAACGCGGCAAGATTAGCTATATGCCGCAGCAGCCTGCCCTCTTCCCATGGCGTACCATTGAGGACAATGTGCTGCTTGCAGGTGAAGTGTCTGCGGATGCACCCCCCCGGGCTGAGGCGCTTGCAGATGCCCGAAAGTGGCTGGGCAGTGTCGGACTGGCCGGGTTCGAACAAGCCTATCCGCATATGTTATCGGGCGGTATGCAGCAGCGGGTTGCCTTTCTGCGCGCCCTACTCAGTCCGCAGGAGCTGATGCTGCTGGACGAGCCTTTCAGTGCGCTGGATGCACTGACCCGCAGCGATATGCAGCGCTGGCTGCTCGATATCTGGGAACAAAACCGCCGCTCGGTGCTGTTCATTACGCATAATATCGAGGAAGCACTGCTGCTCGCTGACCGTATCTACGTCCTGTCGAATCGGCCTGCGACTGTACTTCACGAGGTCGATGTTCCCTTTGATCGTCCACGTCGGGAAGCGATTACGGAGGAGTCTGCTTTTCTTGAACGGAAACGGCAGATTTCCCAGTGGATGAGAGAAGAACAGCAGAAAACCCGCCTATCTAAATAGTGCGGGTTTTTAAGTTATTATTTTCCTAAAATGGGTGATCTAAGATTAACTACTCTGCGTATCATTGGTAAAAGATAAAAAGGAGGGGTCCAGCCATGCAATCAACCGCTTTTGCACCCTTGATCGATGCCCATCTTCACCTGGACAAATATACACCTGAAGAACAACGTGAGATGCTGCATTCCTTCCCGTCCCAACAGGTTGAGGCCGTCATCGCCGTTTCCATGAATCTGGCATCTGCCCAGACCAACCTGGAACTCGCTTCACAATACCCCCGTACCGTATATCCGGCCTTTGGCTTCCATCCGGAGCAGCCCCTGCCGTCCCTGGCAGAGCAGGATCTGTTCTTCGACTGGATCGAAAAGCATATGGAACAAGCCACAGCGATTGGGGAAGTTGGATTGCCTTATTACAACCGACAGGAAGCCGAACAATTAGGACAATGCTTTGATCAGCGCGGCTATATCGATCTGTTGGAGCGATTTATCCAGCTAGCCAAGCGACACGGTAAACCGATTATACTGCACGCTGTATACGAGGATGCCGATATCGCCTGTGATCTGCTGGAGCAATATCATCATCGCCGGGCTCATTTTCACTGGTTCAAGGGTTCCAAGCGGACCGTCCAGCGAATGGCTGACAACGGATATTTCGTCTCATTCACACCTGATATCATATACGAAGAGGAAATTCGCGAATTAGCTCGCCAGTATCCTTCCGAGCAGGTTATGGCAGAGACCGATGGGCCTTGGCCCTTCGAGGGACCTTTCCAGGGAAGAATGACGCACCCTGCCATGACGAGACAGGTCATTCAAGCTTGGAGTGAAGTGACCGGTATGGGAACGGAGCGGGCTGCGCGTCTCTTTTATCAGAATACGAAACGCTTCTACGGTCTCCCTTAGAGACGAGTTGGCGTCCAGTCTTGTGCTGATTCCTCAACTAAATGGGTACAGTATAGTATACAAAAAAGAAGTCAGTTGGCATCCGCCGAACTGACTTCTTTTGTATTTACGCTTAACGTTTCAAGAATCCTTTGCCTTCGAGGAATGGCTTCATCTGTAGACGTACCGGCTCTGTGAGACGTTTCGCCATCATTTCGGACCACGGCGTAGAGCGTTCCCCTTGGGTGCGCTCCTTCATGTATGCAGCAGTCGTTTCGTCATAGCTCTCGACGCCTTTGAGGGTCTGCTCGGCGTTATAGCGGCCATGGTGTAAGACCGCATCCAGCGGTAGACGCGGACGAATACCCGTCTCCTGATCAGCAACACCAATACACATTCCATATACTGGATATACTCCCTCAGGCAAGCCCAATACTTCGCTAACTTCCTCAATGCGATTGCGCAGCCCACCAATATATACAATTCCGAAACCCAGTGACTCTGCTGCAAGTGCAGCATTTTGCGATGCGAGTGCTACATCGATTGTCGCCACCATAAAGTTTTCAGTGGAGTCCTCATAGGATTCCTTTTCAGGCAAATGACGCTTGGCAGCATCACTTAACCGATATAGATCAGCACACCATACGAGAAACACAGGGCATTCGTTCACGTAAGACTGATTGCCTGCCAATTCAGCCAATTTGGCCTTCTGCTCCTGTTCGGTAACAGCAATTACAGTATAGGCCTGTACACTACTTGAAGAGGAAGCCATCTGCCCGGCCGCCACGATGGCTGCCAGCTGTTCCTCACTTACCGGGTCTGACTTGAATTTCCGCACAGAGCGGTGCTTCATCATCAATTCAATGGTTTCGTTCATCGCTATTCACTCCCAATCCTCGTAGTACGAATTCAATGGTCTGCTCGGCCAGCTCATCTGTGTTCATGTCCTGATAGTCAAAGCTAAATCGTGAATTCTTGGCCCGTTTGTGTGCCAAAGCCACACCCATGACCTGAAGCATCGCATAAGATACGGACTCAATCTGAAACACGCCCTGCTCCTTGCCTTCTTGCAGCAGTTCTCTCACTCTGGTCCAGACGGGGTCCAGAAAACGAAACACGGTAGCTGTACGATGGGTACGCAGCGTAATTTCAAGCTGCACAATATCGCTCATCTCCCGGTCCGTCATCGTGAACTTTACGACTTCACCTATGATTCGTCGGATACCCTCCACGGGGGAGGACATGGACTCTTCAGCCAACTCGTTCATCATATGATCAGGAAAAAAGTGTTCAAATAAGGCTTCAAACACCTTTTCTTTTCCGCCAAAATGATACGAGACCAGCGATACATTTGCACCCGCCTCATCACAGATTTGACGAACACTTGTCCCGTCATACCCCTGCTGTGCAAAAAGCTTCTTGGCTGCAAGCAAAATCCTCGTTTTTATATCCAATTCCGGTTCCGTCATTCCGTCCGCTCCTCTTGTCCGTTCTATTCATTTGCTCCAGCTCACCAGGCTGCAGCGAGACTACTCTATCGTTTCATTATGAAAGTTTGTGCATCAAAGCGCAAGGTGTGTGGCCTGCAATCCTGCAAGGCTAGCCACCTTAAGCTACTATTAAACCAAGCACCCCGGTGAATATCACCGGGGTGCTTGATCATATCCTATGAAGACCAACCATTACGTCTGGAATATTAGCTGTTCATTTGAGCCGGGCTTGGTGCCCCAACTGGCATGCGTTGTTTTTTCAACAACGTCACCACCAGGGAAAGGGCTACAGCAACCAGCAATACAATGGTAATCGAGCCAGCAGCGGCTTGAACTCCAGGACCGCCCAGTTGAGCGCTCAGAACACCTTGAACGGCATATGTGGCTGGCAGATACTGGCCAATACCACTGTAGAAACTGTTCAGCAATTCACGTGGCACCATTGCACCGGAGGATACCAGTTGCAGGGACAGGGAAATGATGTTGAACAAGCTTCCCGCTGGTCCAAAGCAGATCAGGAAGAACTGGGAGAAGAACATGAACGTGCAGAGGAACAACGCCTGGAACAACCAGAATGCGATAAATCCTTGCTCGATCTGTCCGCCCAGGGACACTATCAGTGATGATCCCAGCAGGGAAACGACAAGAGCAGACCCCAGATTGATAACCACTCTGGCACCGAACAATGTCCAGCGGGAGTGAGTAGCGGACAGCATACCCATCGCTGTCTGCAGGTTCATCCCCATAATCATGGCTCCCACATAAGAAGCGAGTACCATCATCATCGGAACCATTTGGTTGTTCATGCCGTTAACCGGATTAATGGAAGTGGTTGTACCTTCCACTCGTGTAGTCAGGTTGGCAGCAGCTTCAGCTGCCTGAGCTGCAGGCGCTCCGGAAGCGGTCAACACAGCTTGCACACCTTGTGCGGTTGCTTGCTTGTTAATCGTGTTCGTCACACTTTGCGATACACCTTGCATCATGCTTTTGATCGTCACCGGGTTCGCCTCGTTAATGGTGTACTTGATTTCGGCAGTGGAACCGGCTGTCTGAATCATCTCGTTAAACCCTGCAGGAATATTGAGCACCATATGAATCTTGCGATGATTTAACTGGTCAAGTGCTTCAGCAGCACTGAGATTCGTTACGGTATGAAAAGGAAGTGTCTCAGCCATACGATCTGCGATCCCCTTGGACTGCTCTCCATCCTCATTGACAACGGCAACCGTCAATTCATTCATCCGGTCATTCACTCCGGAATATGCTGTCATCCAGATCACGCTGAAGATCACTTGGAACATAAGTGCCGTCACGATCCCCACAATTACTGGCGGTTTTTTCAACAATATACGTAAAGCCTGCAACATAAATGATGTCCTCCATTACTCATTAGTTCGAATTTGATGTAAACGATTGTTTAAATCAAACGATCGTTTTAAATTTTAAGTCTATATGTCTATATTGTCAAACTATTTCTGAAAGGTTCAGAAAGATAAAGATGTGTTTCGCAAACAATGAATTCCATTTCATAAGAGGACATCACTTCACATCCTCACCTCTTTTAACAAGGAAAGGACAGCTCCTTTAACATATCTCAAACATCGTTCCCCAACAAAAAAAGGCGCGGATCGTAGCGGACCGCACCTTGCTTACTTTTGAGCATAATAAAAAGTTGAATCACGTCCCTCAATGGACATCAGTCATTGCTTTTCAGTTTCATTCGTTGCAGACGCAGCGAATTCAGTACAACCGACACGGAGCTGAACGCCATGGCCGCACCTGCCAACCAAGGAGCCAGGAAGCCCACTGCTGCAATTGGAATACCAATCACGTTATAACCAAGTGCCCAGAACAGGTTCTGCTTGATATTGCCCATCGTGCGCCGGCTCATCTCGATCGCATCTGCAATACTGTTCAGGTCCCCGCGCATTAGCGTAATATCCGCTGCTTCCATCGCTACATCGGTTCCGGTTCCAATCGCCATACCAATATCGGCTGTAGCAAGGGCCGGAGCATCGTTGATTCCATCTCCAACCATCGCTACCTTGAGGCCACTTTCCTGAAGTTTTTTCACTTCTGCCGCTTTACCCTCTGGCAGCACCTCAGCCAGAACTTTATTAATTCCGGCTTGCTCCGCTACAGCGCGTGCTGTCCGCTCATTGTCTCCCGTAATCATGATGACATCGATTCCCATAGCATGAAGCCGCTGAATGGCTTCCCGTGAAGTATCCTTGATAGTGTCAGCCACGGCAACAACCCCAGCCCATTGACCGTCTACCGCGACCAGCATCGCTGTACGCCCTTGTTCTTCAAGGTTGTTCATCTGCTGCATGGTTTCCTCGGAGACATTCACCTTCGCATCCGTAAGCAGTCTACGTGTCCCGACCAGGACCTCTTGTCCCTGAACCCGAGCTCGCACACCATATCCCGGTATGTTCTCGAATTGCTCGGATTGGGTTAACTCCAGACCTTTAGCTCGGATTCCTTCTACAATCGCCTCAGCCAAAGGATGCTCCGAACTCTGCTCAGCTGCCCCCACTCGCTGCAACAGCTCTGCTTCCGACCACTCTGGAGCGGTCACCACATCTGTAAGCACGGGCTTGCCTTGGGTAACTGTACCTGTTTTGTCCAATACAACGGTCTGGATCTGCTGTGCCGATTCCAGATGTTCGCCGCCTTTGAACAATACACCGTATTCCGCCGCACGTCCCGATCCAGCCATAATAGACGTTGGCGTTGCAAGGCCCAGCGCGCAAGGACAGGCAATGACCAGAACAGCAATCGCCTTCTCCAGCGAACCGGCAAAGTCACCGGGACTTGCGAACAAATACCAGATCAGGAACGTCACTGCCGCGATGCCTACAACAATCGGAACAAAGATGCCTGAAATCACATCGGCAATCCGCTGAATAGGGGCTTTGGAACCCTGCGCTTGCTCAACTACTTTAATAATCTGAGATAATGCCGTGTCCGAGCCAACGCGGGTGGCACGCAGTCGTAATACTCCATTTTTGTTCAGCGTAGCGCCTGTAACGGTGTCCCCCGGTTTTTTATCCACGGGCAGGCTCTCTCCGCTTAACATGGATTCGTCAACAGAAGACTGCCCCTCCTCCACGATGCCATCCACAGGAATGCTGTCTCCGGGTTTGACCAGAACGAGATCACCTACCACAACATATGCCGACGGTACAATAACCTCCTGTCCATCACGAATCACTCTGGCTTCACGTGGAGCCAGTTCAATGAGGCTCTTGATCGCCTGAGAAGAGCGCCCTTTGGCTACGGCTTCGAACCATTTTCCCAATAGGATCAACGTAATCAGGATTGCACTCGTCTCATAATATAGTTCCACAGTTGGCATGGCTGCTGCAGCCATGCCCGCCCCGCCATGATCCATCATGGTCGAAGCTGCATTGCCGCTGATCAGGGTCAGATACAGACTGTAGAAGAACGCTGCACTTGTACCCAAAGCAACCAGTACATCCATATTGGCACTGCCATTGCGCAGCGCTTTATAGGCTCCTACATAGAATTGCCATCCGATCACAAACTGTACTGGCGCTGCCAACACCAGTTGGAACCATGGGTTCATGAACAGGTCCGGTACCCAGATCCACGAAGTGAATGAGAAGTGACCCACCATGGCCCAAAGCAGCGGCAAAGATAACAGGGCGGAGATCATCCATTTCCACTTTTTGCGCTGTAATTCACGCTCTCGCACTGATTGGGTATCTTCCTGTGTCTGCTGCAATTCCGCGCCATAACCAAGCTGCTTGATCTTCGCCGTAATATCGGATGCTTTCAACGCTCCCGCTGCGAACTCCACATGTCCCGTCTCAAGCGCCAGATTCACGTTAGCTCGGGATACACCCGGTAACCGGGAAAGACCCTTTTCGATTCGAGCAGAACAAGCAGCACAGGTCATGCCTGTAATGTCCAGATCCACGGATTCCGTTACTGTACCGTAGCCAAGCGCCTCCACCTTATCCCGCAAAGCATTGATGTTCGTTGTCTTCGGATCATAGGATACCGTTGCTTGTTCAATGGCGAGGTTCACATTCGCCTGATTGACCCCTTCCATTCGGGACAATCCCTTCTCAATCCGGGTAGAGCAGGCAGCACAGGTCATGCCTGTAATTTGCAGAGTTGTCTGTAATCCAGCTGCTTCTGGCGATGGTGCGGATTCTGATGCTGTTGCGTTTGCCGTTGTTGATGACTTATCCATGTTGTTAGCTCCTTTCTCTATGAAATATTCTATTCATTCAATACCCCCAAGGGGTATATAAAAGACGAAAAATCAGGCTTAAACAATGAACTTATTTATCGGAAAAGAGCTGTTGAATTCCTTTCCATGCAAAGGCAAGTTCAGTTTAAGCCTGCGATGATTAGACTACGTCATACCCTTGATCTTCAATGGCTGCCTTGATCTGATCCACATTGACTTTTTGCTCGTCATATTCAACTGCGACAGTTCCTGCTGCCAGATCAACCTGACCACTCGCTCCCGCATTCTTCACGGCTTCTTCAACCGATTTCACACAGTGATTGCAAGACATTCCTGTAACGTTCAACGTAATATTAGACATGGATAGTTCCTCCTTAGATATATAAATGATGAATTCATTCAAAAATAATTACTTCATTAACTTCCTTACCGTTACCAATAATTCATCCACAACTTCATGCTCTCCGGCCTGAATACGCTCAACGATACAGCTCTTCATATGACCTTCCAGCAACAGCTTGCCTACTGAATTAAGAGCAGACTGAGCCGCCGCGATCTGCGTCAGCACATCATCACAATAGGTGTCCTTTTCGATCAAGCCCTTGATCCCGCGGATCTGTCCTTCAACACGGTTCAATCGCGAAATCAGGTTGCCCTTCATCTCTTGGGAGTGATGGCTCTTGCGCACATGCTTTCCATCACTGCCTGCCGTATGACATGAATCAGCTTGCTGATCATCGGACTGTGACACTTCGTTCACCTCTGTTACGGATGACTCCAAAGGTTCCTTGGGATGGCTCTGATGTTCCATCGCGAACACCCCTTTTCTTTCGTTCTGTTATAAGAGTAACATACCCCATGGGGGTATGCAAGACCATTTCTTTATTTTTATTTTGCTGCAAATCAAATGGATGTATTCCATGCTTCCTACGTCTACACTAACTTCCAGACATCTGAATCGTCTTCGAACAGGTGCATTATAGTATGTATTCCATTCTGCTGCTGCGTACAGACAGACCCAACTGCTCATAGAAAGCCTGTGCACCGGTATTAAATGTAGACACGGTCAGTTCAACACTGTCAACCTGAATTTCTTTACCAAGTTCAATTAACACCTGCATTAACAGTTTACCTGTCCCATGTCCACGATGTTTGCTGCCAACGATGATTTCATTGATGTATAACATCCTTCGATCGTTTAACAAAGTCACATTCTGAATAACATTTAACTGTGCGCTCGCATATCCAACAATCTCACCCTGTTCCAGCAATTCCGCAACATAGAGATGACGATGATCCGTTTCTAGTAGTTGTTCATATTCCTTATGACTCATTCTCGGCTGCAGCTCTCTGTATACGTCTGGCCTGGCCTCTACATGCAGGCGATGAAGCTCGTCCATTAATGCAGATACTCCCTTATAATCTCCGATGACAGCCCGTCTAATGTTAATCTCACTCATCTTCACATTCTCCCCTCACAAAACGTTTCCATGATTATACAACAAAAAAACATCTGTCGATGTGCTTCATGAACCCCGACTGCGTGTTGCGGACAATTACCTTAAATATCAGAACGATGACCCTCATCCAGAGCTAATCCTTTTCTTATTTTATAAAAAAAGCAGATACCTTAACGGTACCCGCTTCTTCTCAACCTATATCTGGTACCTCTTATTCTTTGGATGATTTACCTTCATCAAATGCTACAGGTGAAGGTTTGGCAGACCACTCGTCTGCTTGCGGCTCAATATCCACACCGCTCAAAATTTTCTTTTTCTCCATCAAGGAATCCCCGTCTTCATCCAGTTTGTTGCGAATTGCCGCCTCATCCTGAGGTTGATTGTTCTGTGTCATGCTGGAGTCCTCCTTTTCGATATCATGGTGATGTTCCTATATATAACTTACCCATTTTTTGCATTGTCATTCTGACGAGGAATTATATCCTCTGATTTATGTATTCCACTTTGATGAAAAATGAAATTTAGCATGCTGCTAAAGTGATATCACTTCGATGTCAATATGATTGTATATTGAATAATTTTGTAATGCTACAATATTAATATCATTTTTAGAGGAGTTTTATATTTCATGGCTACAGATAAAAGAGTCTTTACACTTAGGCTGCGAGAAAAGAATTTCGAGAAAATTAAAGTGATTGCTGACAAAAACAAACGATCCATCGCGATGCAAATTGAGTATCTGATTGAACAGCATATTGAAGCCTATGAGAAGGAGAAAGGCATTATTTCCCGTGATAAACATAATGACGTATAGATCGTGCGCCCTTAGTACATGCGCATCATCCATACGTCATTTTTCATGATAAATCCTGATTCCTGTTAATCGAAGTCCACCTGTTTATCCAAAAAGACTTCCTCCACTTTGTATTCCAACTCTGGTATTGAAGGAATTAAGGAGAATCGCACGTTTTCCAGAGAAGAAGGAAGGGCAGGAATTACTCGGAAAGTGAGTTGTGTCTCGCCACCGCCTCCACGACTGCCGTGTCTCATGGTTGTATGTATCTGTGCACCGATTATCTCCAGAGCTAAATGTGGTACCATTTGTATACGCTCAGCATTATTCCCCTTATATTGAATCTCCACATAGACGAGACTTTCTCCTTCATATTGCATCGAATGCGTGATCATATACTCACACGAATCTTTGATTGTTTTCTTCATGATCGGCACCACACTCTTCAATTGGAGGGGTTCACGTGGAAAGTAGTGCCTTTGCGGCATCGGCTGCACGCTACGGAGTACATAACGGATATCTTCCTCCTTCATATCCAGTAAGTTCACCCATTTATCGATGACATCTTTAGGGGGCTGATATTGGGTAGTTCCGGTTATGTTCTTTCTGGCTGTAACCATCTTCAAGAGTTGCTCATCAATCTGCTGTACCTCATCGCTGTATTCATTCGGGATTTCACGTAATTCACTCCAGCCCATATTCAATCACCCTCCTAATTTAATGACATACCACGCACATACAATTCGCTGTTGCACCTGCATCCCCTCTTCTTTTCTCGGTTTAACCAAAAAAAAACGGCGAACCTTCCCTTTCAGCTACAACAGCCAATTTGAGAAAGTTCACCGCATACTTTATATTTTCGCTACCTTACTGCCTTTCACTTTAACATTCACAAGCAGAATGCTTGCAATAATCATGACCAGACCTGCGATCAAATTGACCGTCACCGACTCTCCGAGGAACAGCACACTGCATAGAAGGGCAATCAACGGAATCAGGAACGTAAACGATCCTACTTTGCTGGCTTCACCGGAGCTGACCAGTTTGAAGAACGCGAGCCAGCCCAACGCAATGACAAACACCGAAATAAACAGCGTATCCAGTATAAAAGGAAGCACCCACTGCACATCAGCCCAGCTCTCTGTGACCGTTCCTGTCAACGTCAGAACAACTCCGCCGATCAGAATCGGAATGGCTGTCATCCAGATTCCATCGACCTTCATTGAATTTCTCTTCATATATACGGTCCCGATCGCCCAGCTAATTGCGCTGAACAGCCCAAGCATAACCCCTTCAGGGGATACTTTGCCTGTCATGCCGCCAATACTGATTGTAGCCACTCCTGCAAAACCGAGCACCAATCCGGCAATCTTCAGTCCATACATGGACTCACCCAGCCACAGCCATGCTCCGATTCCGAGCAGCACAGGCTGCAGGAACACGATGGATGAAAATAAGCCTGCCGGCACTTCCGTCAGCCCCACGGTCTGAAAACCGTAGAAAAAGATGATGTTAAGCACCGCAGATATGGCATAAATATGCCAGGTTTGCTTCAGCCGCAGCGTTTTGTAGCGTGGAAAAGCATACAACCCCAGCACCAGACCCCCAATTAACAGGCGCATGCCTGCGAATATAAGCGGCGGTGTAAAATTTAATGCGTATTTGGTCAGGGGCCAGTTTACTCCCCACATGAGCACCAGAAAAGCCAGGACCCAGCCTGCTTTTGCACGTGATAAAGCCATATGTTTATTCTCCTATCCGGCACACATCTACAGGCGCAGTTTAATCAATCGTGTACATTATCCTGCGCTCTTTCTATGCCTGCAAACCATTTGGAATCCGATCCAGACCCGTTTTACATCCGTTCTTTGATCGTTCCGTGTCTTCATGATACAATAATGATCGAAATAATTGAAATGCATGTTAATCATAAGGAGCATACCATATTTGTTATGAACAACTCACAGTTGCAGTTATTTGTGAAAATTGCAGAGACGGGAAGTTTCACCCGTGCAGGCCAGGAACTGAATATGACACAGCCCGCAGTCAGTCGGGCCATCTCTTCGCTGGAGAATGAACTGGATGTCACTCTAATCATACGAGATCGCAGGAACGGCATCGTGCTTACGGATGTGGGACAGCGAATCTTGGTCATTTTCCGCCGGATTTTACAGCAATTTGATAAGGTACAGCAGGTCGTTGCCGCCGAAAAAGGGTTGGAGATTGGTACGATTCGTATTGGCTCTTTCCCCATGTCATCTGCCCATCTGCTTCCGAAAATTATCCGCTCGATTCGGGATCGCTATCCTCAGATTCAGTTTGAACTGCACGAGGGGAACATCCTTGAAATTCAGGAGTGGTTAAGCTCACGCGCCATTGATGTGGCTCTCATTATTGCAACCGACAAAGAGCCAGCAGAAGTGGCTTATGAGACGCTTCCACTCTATAGCGAAGAGATGCTCGCGGTGTTTCGGGACGATGAACCTTTTGCTGATCAGGAGATACTTCCCGTACAAATGCTGGACAAACACCCCATGATTATTTGCAAAGGCGGCTACGAGGTACCGATTGTTGATCTGTTCAATCGAGCAGATGCAGAATTACATTTCGGATTTGTGGTGTATAACGTAAACACTTGCCTCAGCATGATTGAACAGGGACTCGGAACCGCCATGCTGCCTGCAATCTCACTATCCTGGCTGCCACCGGGTGTCAAAGCACTCCCCACAGAGCCGAAAGCCTACCGCAATATTGAGATTGCCGTTCCTTCACTTGTTGATGCTTCTCCCGCCTCCCGGTTATTTATTGAGACTGCGCAGCAGTTGTTTGGACAACGCTAACGAATCGATTGCACCTTCCAATCTAGCGCCAGTCACTTTCTATTTCAAATTCAAAAGGGCGCCCCCTAGGTCATGTTCATGACCTTATGGGACGCCCTTTTATATTGTCCACCTCAGATGGACATCATTTGCGTATTTTGCAATTTTACCAGTAGTAGTACTACAAAATACCCTGATGATCTCAGCTTTACGCCTGATCCTGGCGAGCGAGTGCAGCCAGCGCACGCAGCGCCGCTTCAATCTCACGCTCTACTGCATCAGCTACCGCATTTGTGTGTGGATCATATTCAGCAGCCAAGTCGCTGTCTGCGAATCCGTCGATAGCGACAATAGCTCCGGCACGAGCGCCGCGCAGTGTGCTGACGATGTAGAGTGCAGCAATTTCCATCTCAGCGGCAAGAGCACCCGCCTGCTTGTACTTGCGATGAGGAATCTCTTCAACCCCGGTGAAGAAAGCATCCAGCGTAACGGTAATGCCTACGCCAACTTTACCCGCATCAGAAGCTTCTTTCACTCCACTTGCATGCTCACGAGTTGCCTCGATTAACGCTTGCGTAACGCCAAGGTCCGCGACCGCAGGGAAACCATCCGGTACGAGCTGACGCGTAAGCCCGTCCGTACGTACCGCAGCCGTGCTGACGATTACACTGCCCGCAGGATAATCCGCGGTATACGAGCCCGCTGTACCTACACGAATCAGGGTCGTTACCCCTGCCCGGATCAGCTCTTCGAAGCAGACGGCTGCTCCTGGTGATCCTACGCCATGGCTGACCACGGCCATTTGTACACCTTCATACAATCCTACAAACGTGCGATACTCCCGGCTGAAAGCCAGTTCTCTCGCCTGCTCCAGCTTACGGGAGATCTTCTCTGCACGTGCCGGATCACCACAGACGATGGCATATGCAGGCATATCCTCGGAATGAATTTGCAAAATAGGCATCAACATCTTAATCAAACTCCTTCTTCGTCCATTCGTCTTCCGGAATCGGAATATCTTCACCCGAGAAGCGCTGCTCCTTGAACGGATCGGCAAAATGATGGAAACCATTGACTTCCCAGAAGCCATTGCGATCTTCTTTCATGAATTCCAGACCGCGTATCCACTTCGCACTCTTCCAGAAGTAGAGTTGTGGAACAACCAAACGCAGCGGATAACCGTGCTTCGGTGTGAGCGGCTCACCGTTATATTTAAAAGCAAGCAATACGTCGTCATGCATCAGTTCTTCGAGCGGAACATTGGTCTCATAATCATGGTCTGCGTGGATCATGACGTATTTTGCCTCCGGTTTGACGCCAAGAAGCTTGATAAAATCCGAGAAACGGATGCCTTCCCACGGCGTGTCGAACTTGGACCAGCGGGTAACACAGTGAATATCGCTCACTGTGTTCACTTGAGGCATCGCCTGAAGCTCGGCGAAGGAGAATACCTTATCCTCTTCAACCTCGCCGAATACTTTCAAATCCCAAGTGGAAAGGTCGTATTCCGGCACTTCACCTTCGTGCAGAATCGGGAATTTCTCGGTCAGTACCTGCCCCGGCGGCAGCCGGTCTCCGTGCTCGGCACCCGCTTTGGGTGCAGGGCTTTTCGTTTTTTTCAGACGTTCAGCCTTATTATGCAAGTGTGATTCCTCCTTCTTTATATGCTTCCAGCATAACACTCAGGAATTAACGCGAGCTTCCGCCCGCTTTCAGTGCGTCTTGTGCATAAGTACGGTCCTTGAAGAAGAACATCGCCACCAGTGTCACAATATACGGCAGCATCATGGTAAAGTGGGTTGGCAGCGCAAAGCCCTGCAATCGGATACTAAGAGCTTCCATGAACCCGAACAGCACACTGGACCCCATAACGCCAAGCGGATTCGCTTGACCCAGCATCGTTGCTACCAATGCGATGAAGCCGCGACCTGCGGTCATGCCCTCGGTAAACATCGTAACCTGACCGAGCGATAACTGTGCGCCCGCCAAGGCGCACAATACGCCGCACATCAGAACTGCACCATATTGAATGCCGCGCACCTTGATGCCGATACTTTGTGCCGCTACCGGATTCTCACCCACGGAACGAAGACGGAAACCAGAGACACTTTTGAACAGATAAAACTGCAAGGCAATTACGATAATAATCCCGAGATATACGAGCGGGCTATGCCCTGAGATCACATCGCCTACCCACGGAATGTCCTTAATAAGAGGAATGTCCCATTTGGGGAGTCCCACCATATCCTTGTCGTAGTAAGCACCTTTTACATCAAAAATCGCCCGCAGCGCAAAAGTCGTCAGTCCTGTCGCCAGAAAGTTAAGCGAGATCCCGACCACAATGGCGTTGGCCTTCAGATTAATACTGATGAAGGCAAATAGCGCAGAGAACAACATGACGATCACAATCGAGAATAGTACGGCCAGCAGTACATTGCCGAACAGATAGTTACCGACAATAGCGGAGAAAGCACCGATCAGTACGAGTCCTTCCAGACCCACGTTGAACAGACCGACACGAGAGCATAAAGCCCCACCGAGCGCTGCGAGCAGGATCGGCGTCATAATCCGCAAGGTAGAGCCAAACATGGCTGCATCAAACAGTTGTTGCATTGGACTTTTTCTCCTTTCTCCGCTTCAGGAATGAATATCCGATCTGAGCCGATACAAATAACGTCAATACCGCTTGGATGACACTGCCCACTTCCAGCGGCACATCCGTATTTCGTTCCATCCCCATGGCACCTGTCTGCAACGCTGCAAGCAGGATTGCCGCCACAGCTGTTCCTAGCGGATGCGAGCGGGCAAGCAATGTCGCCATAATACCGCTCCATGCATAACTTGCAGATGACAACGACCCATCAAGGAAACGGTACTGTGTACCCAGCACTTCCCCTGCACCCGCAAGACCTGCAAGTCCACCACTGATGATCATGGACAGCATCATCATGCGGATACGGCGCACGCCGCCATACGTTGCAAACGAAGGGTTGCTTCCCAACATGCGGATCTCATAACCGGTTACCGTCTTGTGTGTGAACCAGTAGATGAGAATTGCCGCCACGATGGCAATAATGAATCCGGCATGCAGTCCCATGCCCTGGAACAGCTTCGGCAGCCAGACACTCTGATCAATCATGGGCGTCTGGGCCATTGCCGCCGATCCCGTGCGGTCTTTAAACGGATAGGATACCATGTACCCTCCGAAATAAATCGCAATGTAGTTGAGCAGCAGCGTTGTAATCAACAGATTCATGCCAAAGCGGGCATCCAGCCAGCCTGCAAACAGCGACCAGACTCCACCGGCAATAATCCCCGCCACAATGGCTGCAATACAGACAAACCAGCCTGGGCCCGGCAGGTAGAGCGCCGTCAGCGCTGCACTAAGTCCACCCAGAACCATCTGCCCCTCAGCACCCATGTTGAAAAATCCGGCGCGGAACGCCAGGGCTACGCCCAGCCCTGCAAGAATAATGGGCGTCGAACGTGCCAGTGTGTTAGTGAAGAAGTAGAAGTTGCCGAAGGCCCCTTTCCACATCTCCGCATACGTATCCACCACAGACCCGCCAACGACCAGAATGGCTACAGCACCTGCCAGCAAACCGATGAATACGGCAAGCAGCGGCTGTACGAGTCCACGAAGTGTTTCTTTTACCCGATTCATATCCGCTCTTTCCCTCCTGCCATCAACAAGCTGATCTGTTCTTCTGTTGCTTCATCTGCCTTCAGTTCCCCGGCAATTCCGCCTTCATACATAACAATGATCCGATCCGATAATTGCAAAATCTCAGACAATTCAGAGGAAACGAGCAGAATACCCGCACCCTCATTCCGTTTGCGCAGCAATTCAGCGTGGATGGTCTCCATCGCTCCGATGTCTACACCCCGTGTAGGTTCAGCCGCAATCAGAAACGGCGTATCCTGGGCAAACTCACGCGCAGCAATCAGCTTCTGCAGGTTACCGCCCGAAAGGAACTGTGCCTTTGTTTCCGCAGAACCCGTTTTGATGCTGAACTGCTTGATCCAGTTCTCCACCATGGTCCGTGCTGCCTTCGCTTTAATGATACCGCGTGATTGGAGCCGGTGATGATGGCCCATCAGTCCATTTTCACGGACGCTCGCATCCTTCGCCGCTCCCCACATATAACGGTCTTCCGGGATATGGGCAAGTCCATGCTCCCGAATGCGCCGCACTGGCCAATTGGTTGTATCCTGCCCTGA
This sequence comes from Paenibacillus sp. FSL W7-1088, assembly GCF_037969855.1. Lineage (NCBI taxonomy): Bacteria > Bacillati > Bacillota > Bacilli > Caryophanales > Paenibacillaceae > Paenibacillus > Paenibacillus sp. FSL W7-1088. Next base: position 474,287 of record NZ_CP150216.1, on the reverse strand, counting down.
CAGCAGGACGCGTCCGCTATCTGCCTTGCGTAGACCCGCAATGATCTGGATCAGTTCAGACTGGCCATTGCCGGAAATACCCGCGATTCCAACGATCTCGCCTTTCCGCACTTGCAGATGGATATCCTTGAGTGCAGAACGATCCTCTGCCCCTGACAGATTGACCGCTTCCACCTGAAGCACCGCTTCTCCCGGAACGGATGGCTGCTTGTCCATGCGAACCAGCTCACGACCTACCATCAAGCGGGACAATTCCTCTACATTCGTGTCTTTTGCTTCCAATGTACCTGTCACCTGACCATCCCGAAGAACCGTGATCCGGTCTGCCACATCCATAACTTCCTGCAGCTTGTGCGTGATCAATACGAAGGTTTTGCCCAGCTTGGCAAGGGACTTCATATTCGCGAGCAGTTCTTTCACTTCCAGCGGTGTCAGTACCGCTGAAGGTTCATCCAATATAATGATATCTGCGCCCTGATGCAGCACCTTGAGAATTTCAACACGCTGCTGCATGCCCAGAGGGCATTCAAATACTTTTTTCCACGGATCCACCGGCATGCCATACGTTCTGCCCAACTCATTCACCTGGGCCGCTGCCTGTTTGCGGTCAAATACACCTGCCGCAGACGGTTCACGCCCGATCACGATGTTCTCGGCAACCGTAAAGGAAGGAAACAGCATGAAATGCTGGTGCACCATGCCGATACCGCTTGCCATGGCCTGAGACGGGGTAGCGAAGCTGACCTCGCGTCCACGAACTTTGATTGTGCCTGATGTCGGCTGCTCCATTCCGTACAACATACGCATCAGGGTTGTTTTACCAGCGCCGTTCTCACCCACGAGGGCATGAATCTCTCCTTCTCGCAAATTAAAACGGATGTCCCGGTTAGCGGTGAAGCCGCCGTATTTCTTCGTAATCTGCTCCATCTCCAACAGCATATCTCGCGTTCTCTCCTCTCGGTCTTAAATAGCAGCAAAACCGGCTGCCTGATCGGGCAGCCGGCTGATCAACTCCATCACTTCATCCTATGGGACAAAGAATACTATTGTTGTAAAGGATCTTTCACAACGATTTTGCCGGATACGATATCATCCTTGATCGCTTTAACCTTGTCGATAACCTCTTGTCCAACAAAAGCATTCAATGGAGATTCGCTGTCACGTGTTACATACGTCAAGCCAACGCCATCTTCTTTCAAGCCGTAGTTCACAGCACCTGCTTTGAAGTTTCCTTCTACAAAATCCTTCACTGTCTGATAAGCAACCGTGTCGGTTGACTTCAATTGAGACAATACAATATGCTCCGGATCTTCAACGGTACGGTCTGTATCCTGACCGGAAGTATAGAAGCCTTTTTCCTTCGCAGCTTCGAACACGCCCAGATCGCCTACAGCAGATGCTCCAGCGATGAAGTCAGCCCCTTTGCCGAATTGCACCAGCGCAAGCTCTTTTGCTTTGGCCGGGTCATTAAATCCACCAACGTAGTTCACGAGGAATTCCGCTTTTGGGTTAACCGATTCCAGACCAGCTTTGAAACCTTCTGTATATTTCTTGATCAATGGAACGTCCATCGCGGCAATCATGCCGACTTTGTCTGTTTTCGTAGACAGTCCGGCAGCTGCACCAAGCAGGTACGCTCCTTCATATTCATGGAAACCAACGCTACGAACGTTAGGCAGATCAACCGTTGTGTCCACAATAGCAAAGGACTTGTCCGGGTTTTCAGCAGCCACTTTTTTCAATGCATCTTCTGCCTGGAACGTTGCTGTAATAATCAGATCATAGTTTTCAGCAACTGCAGCACGCAGGTTTTGCTCAAATGCAGCCGGGTCAGTCGATTCAATCGTCTTGGTATCTACCTTGAATTCCTCACCCGCTTTTTTGAAACCCTCATCCATCTGTACGAAGAACGGGTTAACCCCGATTTTTTCAGGAAGTACAAGCGCCATGCGCAGTGATTTTTCACTATCGCTACCTTGGGCCGATTGTTCGTCTTTGGAAGCAGAATTTCCACAAGCCGCCAGTAAAATAGCCAACATGATGATCGATAAGACGAACGATAAACCTCTTTTCATTTTGAAAATTCCCCTTTTCACTATTCTTTTTTTATAATCCTAGCGGATACTGTCGATCCTTGTCAATAAATCTTTGAGCGTATACACTAAATGGAATATAATAGTTGATTTGCCTTCCATAAAGCCTCCGAAGCCTCTCTATACCAAGGTTTTTTCCGTTGACATCCAGAGCTGCTCCATGCTAAAGTCAATCCAATTATTATATTCAGATAGGATTTGTCAGAATTATAACCCGATCTTCTTTATTTTCCAACCCTATTTTGAGGAGGCTATTCATATGAAAAAAATCACCCAGATCACATTGGCCGCTCTGCTTGCCGCTCCGGTTACACTCGGCAGCCTCAGCTTGCCTGCTTCGGCATCCGCAGCATCCGCCACTCCAACCGGACAAACTCCCTCGCAAGCAGTTAAAGGACCAGTAGCACAAGCTCCTTCAGTCTATACTGAGAGTGCGGCCGATTACGCCCAATTCCTGCAAGCCAAATACAATATCCAATTGCCGAAGCAGTTAACAAAGGGGGACTTCATCAAGGCGGTTGCTTCCATTTTTGAAGCCGATCAAGCTGCTCCGGCTACAGATGAAGCAAGTGACAGTGAAGTCAAGGCTCCGGCCTTCACTGATCTGAACTCGAGTGATTCTGCGTATAAAGCTGCCGTTTCTTTATATAACAACGGCATCCTATCCGGTACGGAAGTGCGTGCCAATGACAAACTTAGCACTTATGCCGCTGTTTTCATCGCAATCAAAGCAGCCGGATTCAAAGAGCTGGCCTATACATACCCTGAAGACAAAACAGCGAAGGCACTCGCGAAACTTGGCATTAGCTCAGGACGCGTTCAGGGACAAGCTGCGCAAGAACTGGCCGCTGCCATTGATACCGGTCTGATCCCGGAAAGTCTGTACCCCGCTCTCCGTAAGGGCGGCGAAGCAAGTTCCGATTTTGCCAACATTTTGCTTGGACGGGTATTAACCAGTCAGGGAAAATATAAAAATGAAATTGGCCGCTCCGGCGACGCTGACATTTACTCCAAATTGTACGCTGCCTATCGCACCGCTGATTTAATAGAAGCACCGGAACTGCGGACCATTGTGGATCAAGCACTGCGGAATGATCTCGTCACTGGTTACAATCTTAAGGATAGTCGCTTTGATTCCAACTTCATCGATGAACTGACTTTAACTTACGGACATGATGATATTAAACACGCGGTGCAGTTAATTGGACTGTTGCGCAGCGAAGGCATTGATGCTGACGTACAGTTCCAGCCGAAGACATCTGCCTTCATTTATTTGAAGGAATGGGGAGAGCCCAAGGAAACACCGGATTACAAAGTAACCCAGATCGAGAATGGCAACTACATCGCTTACGCCAAAGAGTATGACATTCAGTTCGAGTTCAATAACACAGCGGACAAAGCCCGCTTCAACGACATTATATTGAAGTACGCCAAAAAGAATAGCGATGACACCTCCGCCTTGATTCATGCTTCCTGGTGGCAGCCGCTGTATTATTCGCCAACTGCTCTGGCGGAATATCCGGTCATTGCCAACAATAAAATTTCACTTGGCAACTATTACGCACAATCCTTCTCCCTTAAAGAGAATTCCAAGGTGATTCAGGAAGGATTCCGTAAGCTCGCCCCTGATGCGGACATATCCAGTTACACCTTCTGGGTTGACCATCCGTTCTTCAATTATCTGAACGGAGAATCAGAATAAACTGAACAAATATCAAGTGCATTAAAGCTCGCATTTTGACACAATATAAAGCCGACTTTACCGAACTTTACAATGGATTCGACCCATTTGTTCGTAAAGGCGGTTTTTTGTTTATTTTTTTGCAAATTTCTTCTAAAAAAATATTTTTCATTGCAGGATTTACCAGTAAAAGGTCGAATAACATAGGTACACAAACACGCAATCACATTTACACATATCTGTAAGACAGGAGTTAATCATGGTATACGACGGCATTCTGCTCGGCTTGATCGTTGGACTGTTCCGGGGAGGATTTCGGTATGGTCTCCACCAGTTTGCAGCACTCAAGCTGCGAGGCGGATGGATTTTCCCGCTGTTGCTGCTGGCCCAGTTCTTCATCTTTTTCTTGCAGGAAAGGCTTGATTGGGTTGCATCCATCAATGGATACCTGTTTGCTGCCGTTTATGTCACAGGTCTGGCATTTTTGTGGCTTAATCGACATTACAAGGGTTTTACGCTGATCTGGATCGGTGTCTTTCTCAATTTCATCGTCATGGCGGTGAACGGTGGGCGTATGCCTGTTTCCGTGGACGCCTCGGCTGTTCTTGGGCCCTATTATGTGGACATGCTGCGCGAAGGCGGAGCCGTATCAAAGCATTATATGATGGATGCTTCCACACATCTTTCGTTTCTAGGTGATATCATCCCGCTGTCCAGCCCTTATCCGCGGACCCAGGTAATCAGCATCGGCGATGTGGTCATGAACATTGGCATATTCCTGTTTATCCAGTACATGATGGTGAATCGAACCAGAGATGCTCTGCAGCCAGTTAATTCAATCAGGCCTGAAGAGATTCGGACAGACTCCAAGGAAGGGAGGTCTTTTCCATGAAAAAATTCGAAGGCATTAAATATTCCCGTCTCGTCATCAACGCAATCATCGTAGCTTCTGTCGTTGTTGCATTGACTTCGGGATACAAGTTGGGCGGCTAGTACATATACTTCGCCAACCAAGACAAACAGGCTGCCAGCGGCCTGTTTTTTCTTTCTGGATTTTTGGGAGGTAACTTGTTATGTTATACATCAATATAGTACAAGCCGATATATTCACATCAAGAGCAGACTAAACCAAGCAGGAGAATTTTTATGAACTTTATTCGTAACCTTATCCATAAAGCAGATCGGAGCAGCATGTATGTCGTGTTGCTTAGCTGCACGGGCATCGGTATTTTTCTGTATATGAACAAGTGGTCTTATCTCCATCTATCCGCTGAAGAATGGGTAATGGTATACACGATGCTCGGTGCGGCGCTGATTTTGGATTACTTCACGTTTCAAATTCCGCCCAAAGGCAATCAGCAATCCATGGACTCTTCCGTGTACCTCGCCTCTATCTTCATGTTTGGTGGTGCATTCAGTCTGTCTGTACTGCTGCCCGTTTCCCTCATTCTGTTAATCAAGGACCGCAAACTCACCTGGTGGAAACATATCGTCAATTTCAGCATTTACAGCCTTATGATTGCTGGAGCTGCTTATGTATTTACTTGGACTGGAGGAATTCCAGGAGCACTGGATGGATATAACCTGCTGCCCTATTTTGCGGCACTTGCAGCCTACTTCATCATTAATACAATCACGCTCGGCCTGTTCTTTCATTTCTCAACAAAGGATGCTTTACAGCAGATGAAGCGTGTGTTCGTTACCGAATCACTGCTCGTCTATTTATGTACATTGATTTTGGCACTTGTGCTGACCATTCTCGTTGTGCATAACGGCGTTCTCGGCCTGCTGCTCTATCTCAGTCTTAGCATTCTACTATCGCATGCGTTCAAACAGCTGTTTGTGATGTATCAGAGTATTGAGGAAAAGGCGAATACGGATCAACGCACAGGTTTGTTTAACCACAGCCATTTTGAAAGTATGCTGGAAAGCGAGCTTGCTAACGCCCGTTCCCAGGGAACCCCGCTTTCACTGGGACTCATCGATATTGATGATTTCAAAAAATACAATGACCGCTTCGGTCATCTCCAGGGTGACAGCCTGCTGGCTCTTCTGGGAGATTTCCTCAATCGGAAGACGGAAGGCACTCCGGTCACCGCCTTTCGTTATGGCGGAGAAGAGTTCACCTTGCTCATGCCAGGCATGGACCTGGACGAGGCGTATGCGTTCATGAACAAGCTGCGCAAACAGCTGAACGATACACCTTTTGAAGGAGTTGAAGTGTTTCCGCACGGTTGCCTCTCGTTCTCCGCAGGTGTTGCTCGTTATGAGGTCGATATGTACAACAAGTCACAACTTGTGGATCAGGCGGATAAAGCGCTGTATTATGCCAAAAAGCAGGGCAAAAACAATGTGCATCGCCACGGCAGTAACGACGGCATGGAGCAAGAGATTGATCTGGTGCAGGACGTGCGCGACATTGAGCAGCAGCTCAACTTGTTCAGATACAAGGATATGGATACATTCAAACATTCCAAACGCGTATATAAGTATGCTCTCGATATAAGTGAGCTGCTGGAACTCGATAATGTCGAGAAGCGTACTTTTGTACTGGGCGCATTGATTCATGACATCGGAAAGCTTGAAATTCCGTGGTCCATCCTGAATAAGAAAGAAAAGCTCACCGCTGAAGAATGGGAAACGATCAAGGGCCATGTCACCTGGGGCAAAAAAATGGCCATGACCAACGAGCGTTTTGCCGATCTCATTCCCTATATTGAATTGCATCATGAACGGTATGACGGGGCAGGCTACCCTTATGGTCTGAAAGGCTGTGAGATTCCAAGGCTGTGCCGGATGCTCACGGTCATTGATTCCTTTGATGCAATGACGACGGAGCGGCCGTATCAGGAAACGAAAAATGTGGATGAAGCGATCAAGGAACTGAAGATGTGCTCCGGTTCTCAGTTCGATCCCGAGCTAGCCGAGCTGTTCATCCGATATATTCAGACACGAACGGTGCAGCAACAACTTGTGTAACACCTCAGAATTCCCCCTTAAAAAGCCAAAAGCGCTACCCCCGGCCTAATCGGGGATAGCGCCATTTTCATGTTCATCATAGAGTAAATCATGCACCAGATTACTTCATTCTTGTGCAGATTATACGTTATCGAGTGGTATTCATCTCATGTGAAGTCTGATGCAGCTCTTTAATCATCTGCTGCAAAAACATGTTATCCTGACGACTGATTCCGTGCTGATTGTCTTGAAGAAGCATTTGATGAATGTTCTTCTTAAGCAACTCGCTGCGACGTTCCAATACCTCTTGATTCATGTTGTTGCGTTCACTCCTTAACATCTTTTGTAATAAATTTGCGTTCTATATAAGTATAGAGGACCTCCTTCAATAGGGAAAATGGACACAGCCCCGCTCATCAGTACTCATCAAGGCTCACCCTGCGTGACATAATTTCACCCCGTATTGTTCTTAGATATCCTTCTAAATGCTCCCTTATCCACCCGAGGTTCCTCCGAAGAAAGCCAGACTAGGGTCTGAAGCAAGCATGCGTTATAATGGTGCCAACCCTTGAAACGGATACATATAAGTGGACCTTATATCAAAGGAGCTCTGTATTCATGTCATACAAACAGATTAAATGGATGATTCTGCTGGTCCCGACATTTACGGTTGGTCTTTGGGAATACATCCGTCACCAATTTTTGATGCCGTACCTCTCCATGGATGTGGGTAACTGGCTTACCCCTCTAATCCTTTACCTCATAAGCGTCACCTTGCTAAGTCGCTTATTCAACATGCTGGAGAGTGCCAGGGCCGCTCTGGAGCAGGAGCGTGCTTCCAAAGTGGCACTCGAAGCTCGGGACCAACTGGCCCGCGAGCTTCACGACGGCATCTCGCAGTCTCTTTTTCTCTTGTCGGTAAAAACAGACAAAGCCGAGCGCAGTTTGGCTGGAAGTGGTCACGAGAATGAAATTCAGGAAATACGCAAAACCGTACACGAGGTCAACGCTTACGTACGGCAGGCCATCGCCCAGCTCCGCTACGTCCCTGGACAAGCGGCAGTACCGGAGGGAACTTCCCTGCTGTCACAGGTGGAATTGCTCATAGAGGAGACGGTTCCTTCGGCGCATCTGGCATGGGATCTGGACAGCACCTTTTTCTCCCCCAAGGAGCAGGTAGAACTGCTCGCCTGCATTCGGGAAGCACTGCTTAATGTACGCAAACATGCCCGGGCTACAGATATTCGGGTGATTGCAGAAGGGACTCCTTTTGCCTGGTCGATCTTCATTCAGGATAACGGTATTGGTGTGAGCGGTGATCCACTGCACCTGAAGGATCGGTACGGCCTGCGAATTACGAAGGAACGTGCAGCTCAGATGGGCTGGTCTTTCGCCCTTGATTCAAGGCCTGGTTACACACGAATAACCATTGGAAAGGGGCATGCTTAATATGGAACTTGTACGGGTATTGGTCGTCGATGATCACGCACATGCGCGTGAGGCGATCTGCAGTATTTTATCCGAGGACAGCCTGTTTGAGGTTATTGGTACCGCTTCGACTGGACTGGAGGCGCTGGAGCTTACCGGGCAATGGATGCCCGATCTTATTCTGATGGACGTGCAGATGCCGGATATGGATGGGCTGGAAGCCACCCGCCAGATCAAACTGCGCTTTCCGTATGTCATTATCGTCATGGTTACTATATCGGATGATGTCACGTACCTGTTCGAAGCGCTGAAGCAGGGGGCCCAGGGATATTTGCTCAAAAATCTGGCTCCCTCCACCTGGCTTGAATACCTTCGCGCCATCGTCAGTGATGATGCACCCCTGAGCAAGGAGCTTGCCTATCGAATCCTCCAGGAGTTCCCTGCGCCTCGCACGGAGGATGTACCCGATAATCCGCTGACTACGCGGGAGCTTGAGATCCTGCAATGGGTATCTGCGGGATATACCAACCGTGAGATTGCCGACCAACTTGGCATTTCGGACCAAACGGTTAAAAATCATCTGAAGAATATTTTACAGAAACTGCATCTCGAAAATCGTGTGCAATTAACCCGCTATGCATTGGAAAGCGGACTCGCAGGCCGTAAGCTGCGTAAATAGCAGGGCATTCATGTTTTTGTCACAATTCCATGGATCATTTCGTTTTTTTATAGCCCAATGTAGTCATACGGTGTTATTTTGGACAAAGTTATAATGGTATAGATTGTGCTCAGATAACAAAGAATGACTTACAATTCTAGACCTAAGGGTGATGATTTTTTGATTTTGAGTAGATTCACCATGAAATTGGGCAAACGGCACTGGGCACTGATGGTCGCTCTGATGTTGTTGTGTTGCCTTGTTATGCCACAATGGGCATCTGCCCATGCTTATATTGTGCAGGCCTCACCAGGTGAAGATGAACTGGTTGCGACTGCGCCTGAACAACTGACTCTGGAGTTCAATGAGTCTTTGCAAACGGCCTTTTATGATATTAAAATCACCGCACCTGACGGAACACAGGCAGATGACGGCAATGTGCACGTCGATGAGGCTCGTCCTCATATTCTGGAGACCGGACTGCGGACCGGACTTGGAAACGGAACCTACGCCGTGAATTGGAAGGCCGTGTCTGCGGATGGTCACCCCATTCAGGGAGCCTATGTGTTTCATATCGGGGAACCATCTGGCGCTCCTGCTGGTCTCGCAGATTTAACTTCTGGTTCAGGCCAGGTTGGCGGACCGTTAAAATGGATTTTGTCGCTGACCGACTGGATCCAATATCTGGGGTTGTCTGTGATTCTAGGCACACTTGCTTTCCTGCTGTTCCGGATTGCGCCTGCTTCCATGGCGAGAGAACCACTGGAAGTGCCAAGGAGCTACAGGCTGTTATGGATCAATTATGGTGCCGCTTCTGTTGCCGCTCTGATCAGCCTGCCCCTGAACACATTGTATGAATCAGGCGTTTCCATCGGGGAGTTCAGCTGGGCACTGATGGGCAGTGCACTCAAATTGACGTCATTTGGCCAGATCTGGATGGTACAGATGCTCATTGTGATGCTGCTGGCGGTTACTATCCTCTCCGGATATGACCGGGATCGCTCGCTGCGTATCCGGATCTGGTCATCATACGGATCACTGGTCCTCGTTCTTGGCTGGTTGTTCACCCATGCCATGACAGGACATCCGGCTGCGGCGGAGCAACGTGCGCTCGCCATCGCAATGGACTTCGTTCATCTGATCGGAGCCGCTTTCTGGATCGGCGCTCTAACCGCCATGGCTGCGTGTCTGCCTCCGCTCGCGGATAAACTGCCTTCCACGGTGCGAGGAGAGGTCTACTGGACGGCGATCCGACGATTCACAGCATGGGGCATTGGTGCTGTTGCTGCTCTCGTCGCTACGGGGATATACAGCAGCCTGATCATTTTGCCTGCACCTCTCCTTACGTCTTTGTTCACAACGGCGTATGGTCTCGTGCTTATCGCTAAAGTTGTCTTGCTTGTGGTGATGCTTCTATTGGCCTGGCGTCATGCCAGAATGGCACGTACAAGCAGCGGTAACCGACTCGCCGGCAGCCTGAAGGCGGAACTGATTGCTGGTGCCGTCGTGCTTGCGCTGGCCGCCGTACTGACACACCTGTCTCCTGGACAACCGGCAGCCGCAGGACCTTATAAAGAAGCGCAGACCATGGACGACGGAACCACAATTACACTTCAGGTAAGCCCAAATCGTACCGGAGAGAATCAGTTTAAGGTCGATGTGAAGAAACCGGACGGCACTACAGTTAACGATCTGGAACAGATCACACTGTCACTGACCCACCTGGATATGGATATGGGCATTTACGAGATCACGATTCCGAAAAATGATACTGGCGTATATGAGGCAGAAGAATACATCTCCATGCCAGGACGCTGGAATATCAAGGTGCATCTGCTAACCCGATCTCTGGATTCACTGGATACCGAATTTGAGATCGACACCGCTAATCCATAGGTTAAAACCGATTCAGATTTGAAAGGCGACTCAGCCTAAAATCAGTGTCTCAACAAGCTGCAATTGTAGTGAAGGGGACGAAATCGATTCTGGAGAAGTGTAATGTTCACCTAAAAGCTTTCTGCAAGAAAGCTGCTTCGGAAGCATACGCTATTCCCGGATTTTCACTTATAAAGTGAATCAAAAAATCTGGGAATAACAGCGATTGAAAGAACGATTCGTAACCGGAACGTTGACTTTGCAGCACATCAGGCACTAATTTTAGAAAATGGGCCGAAACATAAATGATAAGATTTGAGAGGGGTAATTTATTTTGAAGAAAACATCATGGACTTCCAAACTGACATCCAGCCTCGCTGCTGGAGCTGCTGCGCTGATGCTGTTCGCCGGATTCGCCAGCGCTCACGTTACCGTTAACCCAACTGTGGCACAGACAGGCGCATGGCAGACGTATAGCATCAAGATTCCATCCGAAAAAGAGCTGCCTACCACCAAAGTCACGCTGAAAGTACCGCAAGGCGTTGCATTCAAGCAATACCAACCACTGGCAGGCTGGAAAATCACTACCGAAAAAAATGATTCCAATGAAGTAACATCTATCACTTGGGAAGTGGACGGAGATAACGAAGGCATTCTGGCTGGTCAATTCCAGCAGTTCAACTTCGTAGCACAGAATCCGGATGCGGAAACGGAAGTCGCCTGGGATGCGTTCCAGTATTATAGCGATGGCAGCATCGTGGAATGGACAGGCGGACCAAGTGACAGCAACCCGCACAGTATCACGGCAATCAGCCAAGATCCTGCTGCTGCAGGTAATGCCGCTGCAGGCGGAGGTCATGACAGCGCAGGTACAGCCGGCAATGCGGGTCATGATGATGAAGCTGCAACGGGTGGCGATACGAAGGCAAACGACGATACCACATTGGGTGACGCGTTGAACGACACCGTTACTGGTGAGCCAAACAACACGGATTCAGATCCAGGCACATTGAAGCTGCAACAGGCTACCCTGATCGTATCCATTCTGGCGTTGATCCTATCCTTCCTGGGTATCGCTCTGGCAACACGCCGCAAAAAACGTTAAAAGCTAACATGCAAAACATGCAGTCTTGTATGTAAACAAAAAAGAAAGGAGCCTTTGGCGAACGGGATTTATCCCGATGTGCCAAGGCTCCTTTTTGTTAGCTGTACGCTTACGCTAACTTCGAATTCAAACTTCGGTTTCAAAACTCAAACTCATGTTTAAGTTCACCGGTTCAAGAGCAGCGTTCCCATACAACTTTTCCTCTATCGTCCCTGATCCGTCTGGATCATGATTTCAATATATTGCAGCAAGCTCTTCTTCTGTTGTTCAATCGACTGTATTCGTCCAGACAGACCCGCGAAGAACGCTTCAATCTGCTGCCTTGTATAATCGGCCGATTGTCCCTTCCAGTCGTCGAGACGATTGTATAGGCTCCTCGCCTCCTGCTCATCTGCCTGGAGACGGGCAAGCAGCTGGGTCAATTCTTTTTCCGCAATCCGAAGATCATTCAGCTCTACCAGCAATTGTCCGCTCACTCGTATTCCCTCCCTTATGTAATTGCCAATCGCCAGGCCCTTCACGCAAAACTCTATTTAAAACTGACCTGACTCTCATCCGCTTGACGGAAGGCTTCCGCCTTCTCTTCGATAAAGTTCAAGAACTGACTCGTATGTTTCATATGCCATGTGCTCAATTCGTTAATAGACGCATCCAGATGAGTGACGATAGGTTCAAGTCTGCGACTGCGGCTGGAATGCAGGTATTGAGCCATCCGGCTCCGTACCGTATTCAATTCTGCATTGCACTGTTGTGCATTTTGCTTCCAACGGGCAGCGACACTTTTGAGTTCCTCGGGCGTTACCTGAATCAGGCCAGACGCTCCTGCTGCCGAGGCCATACCTCTTGTAAAACTGTCTGCCTGCCCACCCAGGTTCCGCATAAATGCTGCGAGATCAGACAGGACATTGAACGGCTGACGTGGTGAATAATGGATTTGCTCGCCTGTAACCGGATCATATAGATCGTTGGATATATAGCCGTTCTCAAACTTGTACTGTTTCAAACTGTGATACTCTTTACCACCAAAGGTGTTGCTGATTTTATCCCACATGCCCATGTCATCATTCATATCCTCATAGTTGGAATTGATGTAATACATGGAACCTACGTGACGATCGTATCCACCAAAAAAGCCGCTCGTTACAAAGTCTCCCGGATGCCCATAATTGATAATTTGGCTATCAAACCCACCCTCTTCGGCCTTTCGTTTTGCCTCTGGCGTGAGACTGGAGATTACGGATGGCGCGCTGAACGTCACCGCGGAGAGTCCCGTGTATGCAGCCGCATACTGGGCATTCCCCCCTCCAAGCGAATGCCCTGTCAGCGAGAAATCCAGATCCTTGTATTTTTTCTGCATATCATTGGCGTAGTCTTCCGCCTCATACATCTGGTTCGGTCCCAGACTGAACGTTTTATCCAGCTTTTTATCCAGTTCTCCCACAGCATTCTCGACTGTAGTGATTCCGGTCACATCTCTTACCTTCTGAATGCCATTTGCCAACCAATCCGGTGTAAAATCCGTACTTTGTTCGATCTTTCTGCCAAGCTCAGGCAAACCGATTTGAGCATCCGCGTAATAATCAGGAACGCTGCGATCCAGCGAAGCACTTCCCTCCGTGCCCCGATATGCGATTATCGCCTGTTTGGTCTCGGGATTGTAGAAGGTCACCGCATCAAAGCCGGATTTTTTGTTTCCATGCGTGTCCTCAAGAACTTGCCATCCAGGAAGATTCTCAAACTCCATACCTGCTTTCAGATTCTCATATGCTAATTCAGACATCTTGTTGTATGTTTCGTCATCAATTTTAGGTGAGTTACTCACAGCCGTCGCACCTCCAAGAAAATCAATCCTGAATTATGATTTATTTGTTAAACGGATCATATCCCTTAGCTATAATGGCTTCCTTAATTGCTGGACTCATGCCAAAGTTTTTAATTTTTTTATCCTCATAGTCATACGAGATCGTAAATTCTTGCTCTTCATGTTCAACCACATGTCCTTCCATAGCAATAGAATCAAGCGCCATCTCAGGTAACAACTCTTTGTTCGTGATCACCACATCCAGTTCATATTTATTTTTCAAATATTTTACGGCTTCCGCTTCCGCTTCTTTAAAATAAGCCTGTTTTTCACTTTCCTTCATGTTCTGACACCCTCCCAAAATGAAAGTGGATAGTATGGTCAAAAAAAATATACATGCGAACCGCCGCTTCAACCTCATATCAATCACCTTTTCTTTTTCATTAAATATATTCGTATATCCACTCTTTTCTTCTGTTATGTGCATCATAGTACAAAATCAACATGATCACATCGGCTGTTGGCATCGTTTTTATGTAACTTTGTTCCTACATGATTCCAATCGGTCATTTGGGTGTACATTACCCCATTTTCTGGATTATGCATCAGTTCGCCATTTATAATTGCCCAGACGAAAAAGAGCCACTCCAGTGAGCGGCCCTAATCTTGCCATTATCAATGAGTTACTCCAATACCATCCGCAGGGCGGTCAACACAATCCCGATTATAAATCCGGTAACAGCCCCGTTAATCCGAATCCATTGCAAATCCTGTCCAACCTTATCCTCAATCAAGGAGATCAATGAGGCATTGTCCATTTTGTTGACATTTTCGCGCACGAGATTGCCGATCTTGGAATGGTTTTTCTCCAGCAGCGTCGTTACGCCTTCCACAATCTTCGCATTCAACCCTGCCAATAAAGCATCGTCTGACCGCAAATCGGACAATACCCGCTCAATCGCAGGCAGAGCAAACGTATCCACATACTGACCATCTTCCATTGCAGTGAGCGCCTTATCCCTCAATTCAATGAGCTTGTTCAGTACGGTTTCCTCTGCATTCCATCCATCCAGCATGTTGTTTTTCCAGCCGTTGACTCCATCCTGAACACTTTCACTCATCGCCAGCCGGATAGCCTGGGTTCGCAACAGATCTAGCACTTTGTAACGAAGAGCACTGCCCTCACGCTTCATGTCCTCTACTCGGTCAAACAGATACCCTTGCAAAATGCTGCCCAGACGCTCTTCATTCAGATAACCCATGAACGCATTCATCGCAAATTGCATTAATCCGTTCATCTGGATGCCACTGATCGCCTTTAAGCCACTTTCACCCAAAAACATGATGGTCTCCGGCTTCACCAGCCATTCCTCTGCCTGCTTCAGACCATAGTCCAGTGCTTTGGCATCATATCCACGCTCACTCATCTGGATCGAAGCCCGTTCCAGAATCGGACCCAGATCGAAGGCCCCCGCTTGTGATTTGATCTCGCCCGCAACCAATGGAGCAATCTGCTCGAGCGGCAGGCCTGCAAGGATTCGTTTGCAGAGCGTATCGATCATGGTTTTGACTCCATCGTTGTGAAGTTCCCGTGTCATCGTATCCAGAACGATTTCTGCCGCCTTGAAACCCGCAATTTTCTCGGTGATGCTATCCTTGTTCAGCAAGTTGTTTTCTACCGCGGAAACAAGACCTTCGGTCAATTTGTCCCGATTCTTGGGCAGCAATGCCGTATGGGGAATCGGAATACCCAGTGGATGACGGAACAACGCTGTTACGGCAAACCAGTCCGCTAGTCCACCTACCAAGCCCGCTTCAAATGAACCTACCAGCAGTTTGCCTACTACGCCGCCCTGAAACGGCAATGATGCGGCAAATCCCGCTCCCATAACAACAAGAGACCAAGCTGCTGCTTTTTTGGTTTGTTTAGGTTTAGCCATTGTATTCTTACTCCTTTATCGTTAATCACACGGGTTCAATGACACCCAACTTTCCCGTGCTCCTCTGTTCTTCATGTGATCCCTTCCATAGGAAAGCTTCTGTTTCCATATTTCGTATACTTCATCTTATCACCCGCACGCGTCAAAACCAAACCTCTGGCTGGCGAAAAAGGATAAAAGAGGGGTTTTTCCTATCGAAATGCTCGTATTCTTTCCCATTACCAAAAAGGTTTTAGTATAATCAATACAGACAGTCATCCATTTACGATTGGCTGCCGATCATCAGGGTAATTACATAATGAAATAATGAATGAATCAGAGGAGGAATTTCGGACCATGAAACATGTGCAGGACACAACGACACTTTATAACGGAGTCAAAATGCCTTGGCTGGGTTTTGGCGTATTCAAAGTTAAAGATGGAGAAGAAGTGGTTGAAGCCGTCAAAACGGCTATCCAGGCTGGTTATCGCAGTATTGATACAGCGAAAGCGTATAACAACGAAACGGGTGTAGCTCAAGGTATTCGTGAATCCGGAATCGCCCGCGAGGATCTGTTCATTACGACCAAAGTGTGGAACGGGGATCAAGGTTACGAATCCACACTGGCCGCTTTTGAAGCAAGTATGGAACGACTCGAACTGGAATATCTGGATCTCTATCTGATCCACTGGCCTGTCAAGGGCAAGTATAAGGATACCTGGAGAGCGCTGGAGAAGCTGCATAAGGAAGGACGCATCCGCGCCATTGGGGTGAGTAACTTCCAGATTCACCATCTGGAGGACCTGATGACCGATGCAACCATTAAACCTGCTGTGAATCAGGTGGAACTGCATCCGCTGTTGATCCAAACGGAGCTAAGGGAGTATTGCAACAAACATCAGATCCAGATTGAAGCATGGTCTCCACTGGGTCAGGGACATCTGCTGGAGCATCCGCTACTTCTGGAGATCGCTGCCAAGTACAGCAAGTCACCGGCACAGGTCATTCTACGTTGGGATCTGCAAAATGGTATTGTGACCATACCTAAATCCGTTACACCACAGCGCATTCGCGATAATGCGGACCTGTATGATTTTGAGTTGACCACGGAAGAAATCGAACGCATTAACCAATTGAACGAGAATAAACGCTTTGGTTCCGATCCGGACAACTTTAACTTCTAATTTCAATATATAATCACAACTAGAAAACATCAAAAAATCCCGATCCGGATGCACACGCACCTGAATCGGGATTTTGCTTGTTAATTTATGGTTATATTAGCCTTTGGAAACCAGTTTGAAATCATCAAAATGGAAACCTGGTGCTACAACGCACGTTACCAGTACAGGCTCATCACCCAGCGGGCGTGCGGTTTGCCATACTCCGGCTGGAACGAGTACCTGCGGCGATTGACCCGCAGCAATATCCATACCCAGTAGGAGCACTTCTTCATTTTCCGGGTTTTCTCCGTTGCCGCCCAATTTCAATTCAATCGGACTGCCGCTATGCCATAACCAAAGCTCATCAGACAAAACAGTATGCCATTCCGAGACTTCGTGCGAGTGCAGCAGGAAGTATGTCGAACTTGCCGAGAATCGAGGGCCTGAGTATGTATCCGGCAGTACGGATTGTGGAATTTGATACGATGCCTTCCATTCTTCCTTATACCAACCGCCTTCAACGTGTGGCTGCATATTCAATGCAGCAACGAGTGGCGATAATTCATGTGTCGTCATATTCTGTTTCCTTCCTTCCAAATCGAATTGGAGACACCCCTATCCAGAGGTTAGCCTCACTCCCCCTACTGTAAAACATGAATAGACTTTTGTCACCTTTACAGCCTATATTAGCTTTCCGAAAATCATTCCGCCCACATTCTATTCATTACGTCTGGTCGGACCCTCATTTAAATGATAGCGTTTACAACAAACTGGATTTTCCGTTATGATATGGATATTAACCGTAAATCAGCTGGCGCAGAGGAGAGACGTGTTATGAGTGTTATAGAGAATCGGATTGGACCCAAATATCGAATTGGCGAGAGTTCATTCACCATTGAACACATGAGCAGACACAACGGGAACGCCATGCCACAGCCTCACGCACACCCTTTTTACGAACTGTATTATCTGCTTGAAGGAGAACGTGTCTATTCCATGAATGGTCAGCTTCTTACCGCCCGCAAAGGTGATTTGATCCTGATCAATCCCCATGATGTACATACGACGTCCAAAGGAAGCATTCCCGGCTTTGAACGAATTCTGATCGGGTTCTCGCCTTCTTTTGCCACCGGGATGGAGTTTGGAATATGCGGTCTGCTTCCCTTCGATCGTTCAAGGCTGCTGCACTTTCCTGATGCGGAGCAGCCCGAGATCGAACGAATGCTGTGGCAGATGCTGAAAGAATGCAAGGAGCGCCGACCTCATTATGAAATCGTGGTGAGAAGCCTGCTCGCCCAGATCCTGATTCAGATCCACCGGGTGCAAGAGAATACTCGGCAAACCTCTCCGGCTCCGCATCATCCCATGCAGGATAAGATCAGTGAGATCGTCACTTATGTGAACAATCATTATAATGAGCCCCTTACATTGGAAGAGGCCGCAGCGAGATTTTATATCAGTCCATCTTATCTTAGCCGAATGTTCAGCCGTTTTACCGGATTTCGCTTCAGCGAATATTTGCGTGTTACCCGGGTTCGGGAGGCACAGAGACGTTTATTGTCCACCCAAGAACGGGTGCAGCTGATTGCGGAGAAGGTAGGATTTGAGCATACAGCCCATTTTAATAAAACGTTTAAACAGGTGACCGGGACTACGCCGCTTCGCTATCGCAAAGAACATCGATAGATCTTCAAAGCGACTGGCGAAGCCGGACGTCTGTCATACGACAATCTGCCATGACATCGCGCGCCAGGATATGCCCGCGGTGATAAGATAAACCTATGCAACGTCGAACCCTTCTTACCTGCGGATGATTACACCACTTCTTACTTCAGGACCAACGGAGATTTGGCGCCCCTCTGTATCTGCATCACTTTCCCGGCATACGATCCCTGCCGATTCATGTCCTGTCACCATTAGGAGCCGACCGTCTGCGCCCACACCCTCAATCGATTCCAGCTCCGCACCCTTACACTGATGCAAATGAATTAACGATCCTTCGGTAATATGTGCGTTCATTTCGGCGATTCGCAGGTGCTTCGCATGAGCGCATTGCACCCCGTTACGAGCCGTCACCGTATATCCCTGAATGACCAGACCGTCCAGCGGCATTTCCGGCAGTCCACTCACCAATAACGCGGTTTCCGCTCCTGCACAGACTACATCCGATATCCGAATATCCCGGAACACCGGAGTCTCCTCACTAATCTCCTGAGTCAAGTCGCTACCGCGAGCTGATCCCTCCTGATTGGCATAGAAAAAGGAAAACGAGATAGCTTCCATTATGATATCTTTCATATAGATTCGCTCCACCTGAATATCTTCAACGACCCCGCCGCGCCCACGCGCACTTTTGAAGCGAAGCCCAATATCTGTTCCAATAAACGTACAGTCCGAGACACGCACATGCCGCACGCCACCGGACATTTCACTGCCAATGACAAAACCGCCATGACCGTGATACACGGTGCAATTGCGGATCGTAATATATTCCGAGGGCAGACCGAGTTCACGACCTTCTGCATCCTTGCCGGATTTCAGGCAGATCGCATCATCACCAACATCGAATACACTCTGCTCCACAACGACATGACGGCAGGATTCGATGTCCAGCCCATCCCCATTCTGGGAAAACCATGGATTCCGCACACTCACTTTACGAATCGTGACATGCTCGGATGCCCAGGGGTGCAGGTTCCATGCCGGCGAATTCTGGAACGTTGGGCCGTCCAAAAGCACTCGTTTACATTGACGCAAGCTGACCATGTTAGGACGCAAAAAGTCTCTGACTTCCTCATAAGCAGCCACGTCACACACTTGCTCCAGATGCAGACGATTCGCAATCGCACCGCCTTCAAGGGCAAAAGTCGATGGCCACCAAATGGCTTCGTCTCCGTCAGCCTGCTCCACCACACCGCCCGAAGAAACCAGTCGATTCCACTGCGATGCAGTCATTTTGGATCGTTTCACCGGACGCCATGCCTCTCCACCGCCATCCCAAATCCCCTCACCCGTGATCGCAATATCCTCCAGCTGCTCACCATCAATGGGCGACTGACACCGCACTGCCTGCCAACCCTCGAAGCTGGACGCAATCAGGGGATATTGATCGAAATTACGGCTGAACGTAACCAGAGCACCCGCCTGAACATGAAGCTCAATTCGACTGCGAAGCACAATCGGCCCCGTTAACCAAACACCCTCCGGAATGACAATTCGACCTCCGCCCGCTTCTGCACAAGCTGCTATAGCCAGCCGGAACATCTCGGTATTATCCGTCAAGCCATCCCCTACCGCACCATAATCCGTAATCTGAAAATCCCGTGCCGGGATGACAGGTAAACTCACTTCATAAGCCTTCGTATCAGATTCTGTACCTTCTCCTGTGTCCAGTGGGGAGTAATATGTATTCATCGTTCAGAACATCCTCTCTACCTATAATTGGATCGGACTGTTTATACTATTGCATCACTTACTGGAAAGCGCATTCTCGCTCCATCATATCAATGCCATAGGGCATAGGGTTGAGCTTTTTTGCCATGTACGATTCAGAATTTGATGTTATTTGTTTTTATGATCAGAGTCATAAAGTAAACATCTCTTCCAGTATACTCTATACATCTATTCCAATGGTTGTAAAACAACTAGGAGAATGGATGCATTTTTCTGTCAGGATTCGTCATAAATAGGTTAGTAATATAACAAATATATAACATATTTACTGGCTATAGCCCTATAAAACCCATTACTTATGTCATGTTTTATTACAAACCAATTGCCTTTAGCAGGATGAGTATGTATGATTAAATAACTAGTTTCAATTTATTCCTTATAATTCCTTTTACACACAGATGCTGCAGAAAGGATGGGGTCTCTTGATTGAATTTAGGGGTGTCCAGAAGCATTTTGGCCATTTTCATGTCCTCAAAGATATTCATCTTCACATTGAAGAAGGAGAAGTCGTTGTCATTATCGGCCCTTCCGGCTCAGGCAAAAGTACATTGCTCCGCTGCATCAATCGTCTGGAGACGATTACCGAAGGTGAACTTGTCGTCAGCGGTGTCCCTTTACATCAGAAAAAGGTGGACATCAACCTCTTCCGCCGTGATATCGGCATGGTATTTCAACACTTCAATCTCTACCCTCACAAAAAAGTCATCGATAACATTACCCTTGCACCCATGAAGGTGCGTAAACAGCCCAAAGCACAGGCAGCCTCTACGGCGATGAAGTATCTGACCCGGGTAGGCATTGCCGACAAGGCAGACAGTTATCCTTCCCAGTTGTCCGGTGGACAGCAGCAGCGTGTAGCCATTGCAAGAGGTCTTGCCATGGAGCCCAAAATCATGCTTTTTGACGAACCCACCTCTGCACTGGACCCCGAAATGATCGGGGAAGTTCTGGATGTTATGAGGTCTCTTGCCCACAACGGGATGACGATGGTTGTCGTTACCCATGAGATGGGATTTGCGCGCGAGGTCGCAGACCGAGTCATCTTTATGGATGAAGGCCGAATTGTGGAAGAAGCCTCCGCCGCTGAATTTTTCGACAACCCGAGAGAAGAACGGGCCAAGCAATTCCTGAGTCGTCTGATTCACCACTGAGAATAATCCATTTTGAAAGGGGTCTTTACCAAATGAAAAATGTATTAAAGTGGCCGTCGTTTATGCTTGTTTTGATTCTATCCCTTGTATTGTCCGGTTGTAGCACTGGAGAGGAAAGCAGCAGCGGCGGTTCTGGTGGGAGTACCGAAGCCAAAGGCACCATTGAACAGATTAAAGAGCGCGGCAAGCTCATTGCCGGCGTGAAATATGATACCAAATTGTTCGGTTTGAAAGACCCCGCAAGCGGCGAAGTCGAAGGATTCGATATTGATATCGCCAAAGCACTTGCCAAACAGATTCTTGGAGACGAAACGAAGGTAGAACTGAAGGAAGTAACGTCCAAAACGCGCATTCCGATGCTGCAAAACGGCGACATTGATATCATCATCGCCACGATGACGATTACGGATGAACGTAAGGAACAAGTGGATTTCAGTGATGTCTATTTTGAAGCCGGGCAATCCCTGCTTGTGAAAAACGACAGCCCGATTACCGGTCTCGAAAGTCTCGGCGGTGTGAAGGTACTTGCCGTCAAAGGCTCGACTTCTGCGCAAAATATTCGGGAAAAAGCCCCGGATGCCGAGGTCCTCGAATACGACAATTATCAGGATGCCTTCACAGCCCTCAAAGCGGGTAAAGGCGAAGCATTGACGACCGATAACATTATCCTGATCGGCATGCAGCAGACCGATAACAACTTCAAGCTGGTTGGTGGCAATTTCACGAGCGAACCTTACGGCATGGCGATTCGCAAAGGCGACACTGCCTTCGTTGAAGAAGTAAACAGCCTGCTCAAAAGCATGAAGGACAGCGGAGAATATGATACGTTGCACGAGAAATGGCTGGGCAGCAAGCCCGAGTAACCCCGATTAATGATGGTTAAGCGGCGACCTCGCCTATGCTGTGCCATGCATGGATAGGACGCAATCGCCGCTTCTACCTCTGGAGAACGGAGGCTTCGCCTACATGGGCAAATTGGACTTCAGTATACTGATTAAACACTCGGATCGATTCCTGGAAGGGTTCCTCAACACCATCCAGGTGAGCATCATGGCCTTGATTGGCAGCTTTATTCTTGGTGCAATTATGGCTATCTTTCGGATATCCCCCATTAAACCGCTCAACTGGATCGGCACGGCTTTTGTGGAGTTTATCCGCAACATCCCGCTGCTGCTCGTCGTATTTTTCTTCTACCTTGGCTTGCCGGCACTCGGCATTTCATTGGATGGCTTCATCTCGGGTACACTCGGTCTGACCATCTATACGGCCGCTTTCATTGCCGAAGCAATCCGGGCGGGCATTCAGACAGTCCCCCGCGGGCAGTTAGAGGCGGCGAGATCTTCCGGTCTGTCCTACGTACAGGCCATGAACCTGATCATTTTGCCACAAGCGATCAAGATTGTATTGCCGTCCATTGGCAACCAGTTTATCAATTTGGTCAAAAACTCATCCATCCTCGCGGTCGTAGCGGGCATGGATCTGATGTATTTTGCCGATCTGATCAACTCGGATACATTCCTACCACTGAGCGTCTACACCATTGTTGCGCTATTCTACCTGGTGTTGACTTTACCGCTCAGCTTCCTGGTTCACTATATGGAGCGCCGTTTCGGACAAAGCGATGCTGACGCCAGCCGAACCAAAGGCAAACCAAAAAAGAACAAACCAACGGGTCAGGTCACCATGTAAAATTCGAACGATATTCTCTCTGTGTTTAGTACACCAGTTTAAGGTGCAACTCTACTATCTACTATGCTATGCAGCTAATTTTTCCAAATTATTTCATTTTCTGTCCGCACACAGAAGGAGGCCGATGATCCATGGACTTTAGCGGGGCCTACGCCTGGCCCAACCTTCGTTTCCTGCTGCACGGATTCCTGATCACTCTGCAAGTGGCAGGTTTGTCGATTGTATTCAGCTTTGTACTCGGCACCGTGCTTGGTACCGTTCGATACACCCGAATTCCGGTCCTGTCACAGATTGTGGCCGTCATCGTGGATACGATTCGGAATCTGCCGCTGCTGCTGATCATTTTCTTCATTCATATCGTACTTCCCCAGCTCGGGATCAAAATGTCTGTCTTCTGGTCCACGGTTGTTGGACTAAGTCTGTTCGAAGGCGCCATGATCGCAGAGATTGTCCGCAGCGGACTCAAATCGATAGAACGTGGTCAGGTGGAAGCCGCCCGTTCCTCGGGACTGAGCTACATGCAGACACTTGGCGGCATCATTATGCCTCAGGCTTTGCGGCGCATGTCGCCACCGATGGTGAGCCAGTTCATCTCCTTGCTGAAGGATACTTCACTGGCAATCATCATCTCCCTGCCGGAACTGATGCACAATGTGCAGATCCTTGGTGGGCAGAGCTTCGATTACGTCATCCCTGCCCTGCTGCTCGCAGCCGTATTGTACTTCGTCATTAACTATACGTTGTCCATTGTGGCACGGCGACTTGAAGCACGAATGACTTGATGCATGGAAGGAATAAGGCAAGAAGGAATATGAAACATGAAGTAACATGAAGTAACTTGAAGTAACGTAACTTGAAGTAACTTGAAGCAACCTAGGCTTCATGGTTGATTAGATACGATGGAAATAGATATGAAGGAAAGAACCGAATTTGATAAAAAGAAGGAAAGCGTCCCAAAGACTCTAAATCCACGTATGCAGTGGACTTAGAGTTTTTTTGGGACCTACAGTTATGCTCATAAATTCACTAGGACTTCCCACCAATTTCTAACGAACTGAGGGAAGCTTATTTAGCCATTTGTGAGACAGTTTCTAATCTAACGAATCGTAGACGCTCTATTCCTCTGATTCCCCTGCTTTTACCCGCTATTTCAGTGTTTTGAGGTGAAATAACTTCACTGAGATTCGTTACATTTTTCATATCAGCTGATATCCCCAAATTAGACGTCTCAGGTTCGTTAAAATTTACGACCAATGATTAAATTAAGTCCACTCCCACTATTAATGATTCGCCCACAATCAGCTCATCCCCTAGATCGCTGCTCCGTTACGGCGTAGTTCCTTTTGCAGCACCGCTACCGACAGCTCCAACGGATCTAGCTTCATCTGAACAGCTAAAGCGGCTGCTGTTCCCGCAGCCTGCCCCGTAGCCATACAGCTTGGAGTCAGCCTTGTCGTTGCGTGAGCCTCATGTGTGGTGGAGATACAGCGTCCTGCCGCCAGCAGATTGCGAATATTGCGGGAAATCAGAGAGCGGTACGGAATATCGTATGCTCCGTCTCCTTCTATAAAAGCGGCTACGACGCCTTGACCGGAAGGATCATGAATATCAATCGGATAGCCACTTCTGGCGATTACATCGTCAAACTTTCGCCCTGCAACCACATCGTCCTTGGTCAACGCATAATGCCCGATGATTCGTCTGGATTCACGGATACCGATCTGCGGTGCTACCGCTGAGATGGAAGCCCTTTCGAAGCCAGGCACGTCGCGCTGCAGAAACTCAGCGATCATCAGCACCTGCTTCCGACCTTCCTGTTCCGCAGAAGTCAGATCCTCTGCATCTGTAGCATCCAGCCCCTGCACCCGGGTGCAGTTAATCAATACTTCATCTTCAGCCGGTCCGGTAAAAAATAATACCTGATCCCGATTAATCGGCACACCTGCTTTTTTCCATTGGGAATAGAAGCCGCTCACCCCGGTTAACGGAATACTGTCCAGTTCGGAGAAAGGGGTCTTGGCATAGAAATCCTCCGGGTGCTCCTGCATGTATTGTTTTACTCGTCCAAGGTCCACACCACGCATTCGGAATTTCATGGTCATCGGCTGTGATTGGTGATCGCCGTCTCGCCCCTTTGCAACAGAAGCGCCCGCAAGATAAGCCGCATCCGCATCACCGCTGGCATCCACGAATACGTTCGCTCTTAGCTCCATTCGCCCAGATTTATTCGTCAGACGTACCGCCTCTACCCGATCATCCACCATAACCACTTCATCCACGAAGCTGTGCAATAACAACCGGACACCCGCCTCCTGCAGCATTTCTGCCGCTACCACCTGATAGATCGCCGGATGGTAAGGCGTAACCGTATGAACAAATCCAACCGTATCCCGAAGATGCCCCGGAGAGCCGCCACGTGCCTGCAGTCGGTCAACGATTTCCTGGGCGATGCCTCGAATCACCTGCTCACCACTCTCCGTATGGAAGGTCATCCAAGGGTAGACCATGGCGGCAGTCGACATTCCACCAACGAACCCGTACCGCTCCACCAGTACTACTCGAACACCTTGTCGTCCAGCAGCAATGGCTGCCGCTATACCCGCCGGACCCCCTCCCACAACAACCACATCCGCTTCTTCCCTTTTCAACCTCATCCTTATCCGTTCACTCAAGTTATCACTCCTTCCGTTCTATTGCATGGACTACTCTTTCAGTCCTGTCATGGCAACTCCCTCAATGAAGCGCCGTTGTGCCAGGAAAAAGACAATCAGCAGCGGCAGGGTCGCCATAACAGTGGCACTCATCAGATATTGCCAGGCTGTTCCCACTTCATCCGTGAACAAGGATAACCCAAGCGGCAGCGTCATCAGTTCTCGCGAGTTAATGAAAATCAACGGATCGAAAAACTCATTCCAGATCGTCACAAACGTAAAGATTGTCAGCGTAGCCATACCAGGCTTGGCAATCGGAAGCATAATACGTGCATAGATCCGGAATCGGTTGCAGCCGTCAATCATCGCCGCTTCCTCCAGCTCGGTGGGTACTGTAATGAAGAACTGCCGCATCACAAAGATGCCAAACACGCCGCCCGCCCCAAAGATCGGCAGTAAAATCAGCGGAAGATGTGTATCAATCCACCCCAGCTGCCGCATGAACAGAAACATGGGAATCGCCGTCACCTCATGGGGAATCATCATCGCACTCAGCAGGATGAGAAATACCACATTACGTCCCTTGAACGGAATTTTGGCAAATGCGTACCCGGCGAGAGATGCAAAGAACACCGTACCCAGCACAACCACAGCAGCAATATATACACTGTTAAAATAAAAACGATGAAACGGAATTAATCGAAAAACATCGATGTAGTTCTGAAATCGGAAGGTATCCGGTATCCACTGTGGTGGATAGGTAAATATGCTCTGAGGCTCCTTGAATGACGTCGATATCATCCAGATAAATGGAACAAGCATGATCAGCGAGATCAGAGTCAGCAGCAAATACGTCCCAAGGGCACTGCCTGTCTTGCGAATCGAAGAATTAGGCATCGCCTTCATTGAATACCCACCTCTTTCGAAGCTGCCATTGCAGCAGTGTCAGAATCAGCACGATAAAGAACAGCACATATGCAAGTGCAGAGGCGTAGCCGAACTGAAATAATTTGAATGCTTTTTCCCAGATATAATAGACCAATACCTTCGTGCTGTTGCTCGGCCCTCCCTGTGTCATGACGTAGATCTGTCCAAACACCTTGAGCGAGCCAATCACGGTCATGACCATGGTTAGAAACACCGTTGGCGTAATCATGGGCAGCGTGACGTGAAAGAAAGTTCCCCTTCTGCCCGCGCCGTCCAGGGTTGCCGCTTCGTAAAGTGAACGCGGCACCTGCTGAATGGCTGCAATGAACAGCACCATGTTCAGCCCCACATTTTTCAGTACACTCGTCACAATAACCGCAGGCATCGCCAGATCCTGATTGTAGAGCCAGGCCGGACCCTTGATGCCTATCATTAACAAAAGCTGATTGATCAGTCCCGACTCTGTGGCATACATCAGCTTCCATACGATAGACCATACAATCAGCGAGGTCATGACCGGAACGAAGATGGCTGTTCGAAAAATCCCGATGCCGCGCAAACTTCTGGATAACAGCAATGCGAGCAGCAGAGCAAGCACAATGTTAAGCGGCACAAGCCCCGCAGTGAAATAAACCGTATTGGCGAGCACTTTCCAGAACATGGCGTCTGTCATCACATTCCGGTAATTCTCCAGTCCAATAAAATGATGATCCCCCAGCAGCGGCCAGTCGGTCAGGCTCATGTATAGCGCGAGACCCATGGGAAACAGCAGCAGCAGGGTAAACCCGAGCACCATCGGTGATACAAACAGCCATCCCGCGATCTGGGCCTCTCTGGCGAGCGGACCTCTTCCTGTACGCTTGCGTGAATGGGTCACAGTCAGGCCCTCCCTTTTATCAAATTTCTTCCCTGAAACGAATATTTACACTTGCCACTCCGATGACAGAACAACCTTCCGATCGCTGTTATCCCCAGATTTTTTTGATTCAATTTTACAAAGGGGGAAATCTGGGGATAAAGGCGAACACTCCGTTTCTTCAGGTTATTTCTGTCCTCTACGTTCTCTTGTAAATGTTTAGTTCAACTTATAAAGTCTGGACGGTTCAGATTGTCCACCGCATTACGGAAGGCGTAAACAGCCCTTCGCAGCTCCTCCTCCGCTCTGCCTGTTACGACCGCTCCAAGCATGATCGCCTTGACTCCGGTATCGTGCAGCACCCGAACATCCTCCGGCACCAGTTTACGCTGGGAAGGAACCAATACCGGAATTTGCGCCTGCAAGACCAGACGGCGGTACTTGAGCACGTCCGCAAAGCTTAGCGGTGTACCATATTCATTCCCAGGCACAATGGATGCCTCCAGGGCGGTGAAGCCGTAATGAGCCGCCGACGTGATGAGAGAAGGTTCATATTCGTCATTGATTGCAAACGTAGGGTCCAACCCCAGATCATCCAGCATGAAGGACGGCAAGTGATGTGCATAGATGGAATAGAAGTCAAAACCCAGCCCGGAAAGCCGCTCCACATCCTCTCGCCTTGCTCCATCAATACTGCCGGACGGTACGACCCCAAGCGGGCCGCCAAACTCGCTACGAATCGCCTGAAAAAATTCGGCATAATTATCCAGTGGACCAAAATGATTCCCGCTTGCGCGATGACCGACATTATAATGCACCTTCAGTGCATCAGCGCCCTCTTCAATTGCTGCCCGGGCCAAAGATAGGTCGTTCTCGGGTAGGCTGACCACAAGTGACAGCGATTTCCGATCAAGCAATTCCTTGAATTTGCCCACTATGCTCACCTCCTGTTTCTATAAAATGATTTATTGTTGCAGTACGCTTTGGATCTCTTCCTGCATTTGCTTCAGATTATCCTCGGGTGTCGCTGAACGAGCGAACAATCGATCAAATCCCTGCAATACCACATTGTCGATATCCTGCCAACGGATATGACCGGGAATCAAGCGCGCTTTTGGCATTTCATTAATCACCGCCTGCACAATATGCTCCTTGCTCGGATTATTCGGCTGATTAATGAACGCATCGGAGTTCAGCACAGAGGTACGCGGAGGCACAAAATAGGTGGCCGTCGCCTGAATACCCTGCTCACTGGCAAAATACTTCAACAGCTTCTTGGTTTCCTCCGGATGTTTGCTGTCGTTGAACATGGCATATCCAGCCTGCCCCAGCATCGGTACGCTGCCCTGTGAGCCGGAAGGCATAGGAGCGATACTCCATTCAAAATCCGTAATCTCTCTTGCCTTGGAAACATAGCTGTAGTTATCGAAGAACATGCCCACATTGCCAGCATCGAAGCTGACCTGCTCGCCTGCTTTTGGATGCGATTCATCGGTGAACATCATGCGCTCCAGCAGTTCAAAGGTCTGTACGCCATAAGCATCGTTCCAGGTGAACTTCGTCATGCCTTCGTCGAACGGGCCGCTGCCATTGGACCATGAATACGAGGAGAGCACAGCCCAGGTCTTCCAGTCGCGAAAAAAGTTGGCGCCATAGATCCGGTTGGTCGCCTCCTTGCTGGTAATCGTCTTGGCGGACTTCTCGAACTGTTCCCATGTCCATTGCCCTTGGCTGGCAAGTGTATTCGGGTCGGTCAGGCCGGCCTTGTCGAACAGCGTTTTATTGTAGAACATGACCACTGGAGGTGTGGAGAAGGGCAGCCCCAGCAGCTGATCGCCATCACGGAACAAATCCAGTGTACTTGGTATATAATCATCCAGCTTGAACTGGGCATCATCCTTGAACTCGGATACATCAGCCAGGATGTGATTGGATTTGAATTGTGGCACCATCCGCTCCGATACCCAGGCGATATCCGGGAGAGAGCCTCCAGCGGCAAGCACCGAAATTTTTTGCTGGTATTCTGCGAAAGGAACGGATTCCATCGTCACCTTGATGCCTGGATTCTCCTGCGTGAAGCCATCGATCAGCTTGTTGTATACATCCATATGTGCCTGATTGCCCCACATCATGAATTTCAGCTCAACCTCTCCATTCTCCCCGGCTGCTTGCCCAGAATCACTTCCGGAATTGGAGCTTGTGCACCCGATTGAAGCAACCATCATGAGTAAGAGTAGCATTATCAGTCCTGCTTTTTTCATGAAAATCCCCCTTATGGACGTAGTGGTATACATGTGCAACCAAAGTATAACGAAGGCATCGCCCGCTCATAAATCACGTCAATTACAGAAATGGTATGGTATTTCAAGAAATGCTGAATCGGTCACGATATTCCCCTGCTGTCCATCCCACCTGCTGCTTGAATACCAGCATGAAGTGCTTAGGACTCTGATGCCCGGATAACCTTGCAACATCATAGATTTTGAGTCCTGTGTTAACCAGCAGCCACTTGGCCCGTTCCATACGAGCCTCAGCGATGTATTCGGAGTAATTGGTTCCTGTTTCGTTCTTGAACAACTGGCTTAGATAGGTGGGGTTCAGATGAACCAGAGCTGCTATGGTCTGAAGTCGCAGGTCCCCATCGGGGTGCTGCTTGATGTGCTCCTTCACATCTCGGATAATCTTTCGCGCATCTCCGCCGGAGTGCTCTGCTTTCCCAGATGGCTCCGTGACTGGAAGGGTTGAAATGCCGTACCTGCGATCCAGCAGCAACTGAATTTTTTGGATGCATAACGCCAGTTCATGACGTTCAATCGGCTTCAGCAGATAGTTCAACACCCCGTACTCCATCGCCCTGCGTGCATATTCAAACTCCCCGTACCCGCTTATGATGATCATCAGCAGTTCAGGGTACATATCTCTTGCTTTGGATACCAGTGTCAATCCGTCCATTTCACGCATGCGAATATCCGTGATCAACACATCCGGTACTTCACATCTCAGAAAATCCAGTGCCTCCACTCCGCTCGAAGCTTCACCTGTTACCTCGAACTGAGGAGCCGCCTGTACAATCAGCTCTCTCAGTCCCTGACGGATGACCGTCTCATCCTCCACAAGCAATACTTTATACATGCGCTTCATTCCCCTTTCGGTTGAAGTTGAATGGATACTGTCACCGCCAGGCCCTGCCCGGGACTGCCATCGACGCTCAGGCTGCCACCTTCTCCATACATGAGGCGGAGCCTTTGGGCGATATTGTTAAGTCCCAGCCTGTCCCCCGCATGACAGCGCAATGCCTTATTGGAAGGCTGCCGAGCAATGGATTCATTTAATTCATCAATCTCCGCCTGAGCCATGCCTTTGCCATTGTCACGTACAATAATCAGCAGCTCATCATCAAATTTCAATGCAGATACCCAGATCACCCCGCCATCCGCCTGCCCTTCAATGCCATGGTAGACCGCGTTCTCCACCAGCGGTTGCAATACCAGCTTGGGAATCAGACAATCTGTAACAGCTTCATCGATGTCATAGATTACCTCCAGCTTGCCGTCATAACGTACTTGTTGAATGCGTACATAGGATTGCACAAAAGCCAATTCTTCCTGAAGTGGAACCCTCCGATCTACCTTATCAATCGTATAACGCAGCAGCTTACCAAGTGCCGTCACCATATCAGACACCTCAGCGTGCTTCTGGCGGACCGCCATCATGTTGATGGACTCTAATGTGTTGTATATAAAATGGGGATTGATCTGGCTCTGCAATGCCGACAACTCCGCCTCTCGCTCTTGAATGCCCAACAGAAATACCTCGTTGAACAGTCGATGGATCTCTTCCATCATCCGGTTAAAACCCCGGCTAATCTGTCCGAACTCATCATTGCTAAAGTGCGCTACGCGCTGGCTAAAGTCTCCCTGCTCCACCCGAATCATATTGTGCTTCAATCGAATCAGCGGCCTCGTTATGCGGTAGGATAAGAGAACCGCGAGAACTGCTACCGCCGCCATACATAACACAGCGAATCCAAACGTAAACGTGAGCATCTCGCCCGATTCCTTCTGAATAACGGCAATAGGTGTCAGGCTGATCACCGAAAGTCCTGAATAGCTGGAATGGTGCTGTACGTAGAGATAGGGCTTCCCATCAAGGACAACCTTCTGGTTGCCTGCGTAGCCTTGAAGCTGGCCATGCGTTAACAGTTGGTCGTATGCGGACAAGCCTCCGGCTGAGGTGCGTTCGAATAGGAGCCGCTGCTTGCTGTCGACAATCATCAGGCTCGCATTTTGCTCAAAATTCAGATTGGACAAGAGCTGACCGAAAGCTTCCAACCGGATGTCGATCAGGATGTAGCCCAGTCGCTGGAGTGTCCCCGGATCACGAATCTCACGGGCAACCGATATATACGGCTCTTCATGAATGCCCGTGTAATAGCTGGGTTCGTGCGGAGGAAGCAAACGCCATTCGCCTTCCGAGCCGTTAAGCTCTGCAAACCAGTCATCCTGCCTGCTGTCCCATACCGGATTCACTGCCAGTGAATCCAGATTGGAGAACAAAATGCCGCTGTTGCTGATCAGATGGATGCCACGAATTTCCGGTCGGTCATACGCCTGACCGGACGTGTAGAGCTTCATTTTCAGGTAATCATCGGACCTCGCCCACGTACCCGATCCCATCGGAGCATTGTATTTGCCCAGAATGCCGAGCACCATCTGATCGTAGAGCGGCAAGAGCGACAACCGCTCGAAGTCCTTGAGCAGCCGATTCAGATTGGTGTTAATCTGGCGAACAATATCAATGGTGAACTGCTCCGTCTTGCGATCAATCGTCTGCGAGAAATGCAGGTAATTCACCACTCCCTGCAAGCTTAGCGGCAGTAAGGTCAACGCCAGGAACAACAGGAGCAGCTTGGTGCGCAGATTCATATTTCTTCCGAAATAACCCTGTACCTTGTCCATCATTTCCGTTCATCCCCCCCTCTCCCGATCATTGTATGATCCCTCTTCACAGATCAATCTGGATATAACTGGGGTCATCATATCCAGTTTTAATGATCGTTGGCTATCCTGCCAACCATGGGATTGGTACGGAATTTCAAGATTGAAGCGCAGCTTTCGGGGAAACGCAAAAAAGCCGACTGTATCGCTACAGTCGACTACTCTTCTATTGCATCAAAAAACCGACTGCATTATGCAATCGGCTGTCTTTTCATAAAGTGTTTTTTATATTTGAAGCGATTATATTCATTAATTAGTTCGTCCAATACCATCGATTGTTGAAGGACTTTGTAGTCTTGCATGCCATGATATTCCGCCAATCGACTTAACTCATGCCTGTTCTGTTCGATTTGGTCTCTAATCTGATTCGGTTCTCTCACAGCATGCACCCCCTCTTTTTAAAACATTTTAGGATACATTGCCAAAAAATTCATATTTTATTCCTTTGCAAAATAAAATGTTTGCTTACATAATAATATTTTCATAACCAACATTTTGCATTAATTCGTGAAAATTGTCACAACTACCGCATATAGATATAGTTCACTCACGCCAAACTACATATCGTACTCATGGAAAAAATGGAGTCCCTTAACGTAAAAACTAAAGACAGAAACCCATTATAAATTATGTTCCAATCGTATGCTGTACTTTGCTCGTTCTGGAGCGGATTAGAATCCCTGCCACACGCACCAAAACCATAGCAGCCGTCATTAATATAAATGCAGGACCGATATTCTGAAGATCCAATTGATGCTCAATTGCATAGTGATATGCTTGCTGCGGATGATGCGTAATCCATTCCACCGGGACAATGCGTAGCAGGAATGCCGCCGCCCAAACGACCACACTACCTATCCCCACTCGGGTATACCACTTACCTGCCGTCGCATCGAATTCCATACGCGTTATTCCCAGCACAATCATTCCAAACATTGCTCCTACAATCACAGCCACCAACAAAAACAGCACATTATTGCCTGTAAAAGTCATGTATTTAAGAAATTTGGCTGCATAATAACCCATAATAACGAAAGGTAGCAATAACCGATAATAACGTACTGGCTTTCGTCCAATTGAAGTAAATACTAATACCGCAAACATGATGATCATCTGAATCCACATGCTCGTTGTCATATGTTGTTCCCCCTGTAATTTGCTTGATTTGATGATTTAAGCATAGCAGGGAGAACATCGCTCTAGCGTCCACAAACGGGTGGATCACGAGGTCCACCTGTGGGTGGATCATAGTGGAGGATAAGAGCATTAACAAATTAGTATTTCTCTCTTAGTCGAATGTATTTATTAATCAGTTCATCCAGCACCATAGACTGCTTGAGAACCTTATCATCATGCATGCCATGCTTCTCCACCAACCGACGCAAATGTTGCCGATTCTGCTCGATTTGATCTTTGATCTGTTTGATTTCTCTCACAGCATGCACCCCTTTTTCAAACAATTTTAGGGTACATTTATCTAAAAATTCATAATAGAATGCTTTGCAAAATTGTATACTAAATCTTCATAGTAAAGTTGGTTACGTCAAACAATACTAGCTCTCTGTAGTTATATGCTTTTAATTCTATTCCCAAAATTTTGCGAGCTCAGGCCCTCTAATAACCTATTGTACTGTTCTTCCTGTTGGTTCGTTACATGCCTTCTGAATTTACCATATAAATCAATAGATTTAATGGACATTAGGTCATCGTTACTTGATGATGATAACTCCAGGCTCGTGAGCAAAGTTTCGATCCCCGTTGCGTATCTTTGTTGGTTGAGCCTGTACTTCGCTAATTCATAATAAAAATGTATATATCTATGATTCAACATCTGCATATTGTACGTCCCTTTTAAATGCATATCCGTGTTGAATTGTTTAATATAAGGATCGAATCTATCCAAGGCATAATCAATATCCAGTGAGTGCTGGTTAGCTGCTTGCGCAATATTTACGAATGCTATTAAAATCTCATGTGGATTAGCATCCAGGTAATTCAGATAAGGGTCAATAACCTCATGGTTCCCATTCATCAAATGGTATAAATACCGATTCCCCTCTGCCCATCCTTTGAAACGTTCTATTAATTCTTGCTCTTCTTCTGTTGGATTAGAGATTTCAATAACATTCACGTAAACATCTGTATATTCCAAAGCTTTTACATATTCCTTACGTACTTCGCAGACACTTGCCTTCAATAGATTTGCATATGCTTTATATGTAAATATGGGGTAAAAGGCAATTCTTTTTTTATTTTTGCGTCTTCGAGATTGAAGTTCAAGTTGAAAATCAACTTTTCGTTCCAGTTCTTCGGCCAATTCATATACCTTATCCCAATGATGTATTGTATTATAAACATTCGCTAAATCTTTAACAGCATCCAGTTGTATTTCTTCATCCAATTTCTCAATATAGGGTTCCAATTGGACCGCTGCTGCCAGATTATCGAATTTGCTCATGGTTTTATGAAGCAAAAAAATACGGTACTGGCATAACGCCAACCGTTCCGAGTGCTGATATTTCTCACCTGCGGCTACGCATTCATATAAAATAAGCGCCGCTTCCTTCATTTCTTTGGAATACAGATTCTCTGCCATTTCAAACAATTCTGAAATATACGATCGATCATCCGTAACCTGATAGACTACCTTTTTAATACAACCTAGCTTGTTAAGTTCAGCGCAGCGATACAGGAACGGTTCCAGACGCCTCCAATGAGGTGCGGCTTCGACAAAACATTCCACACTGTACATTTCGTAGAAGTATCCCTTCTCCAGCCCCATACCAGATGTGATTTGATCCAACTGATTCATAGCTAGAGGTTTGCTGCCCTTGAGGATGGCACTTAATGTACCAACGTTAACACCCGTGACATCTGAGAATTGCTGTAGTTTATATCCTCTTTCTCTTATGTGATTCTCTATGTATGTGCGTATCGTAGGTGCAAGTTTCAATTCTCCCACCCCCATCAACCTAACTAACTTAAGGATTCATCAGCTCGTAATAAATGTAATTTTAATCCTGAATTTTACAATGGTCAATCTGCGCAAAAAAGGCTTATTTCCGATCTCGGAAATAAACCATTATAAAACCTGATAATTCACTACTTAAAGACTATAACATACCACCACCATGTGTAGTCGTAAGCGATGTTACAAAAGGGATCCCATGATCAAATGAACCTAACTGGCTGACATTAACGACTAGTAAACTAAGCAAGATGAAATAAACGATTTTCTTTTTTATCATAATTACGCTCTACCTCCATCATTATCATTTTATATTGTTGTGCATGATCTGGAGTGGATATGTGTCTATATCTCTCATATAACGCTACACAATGTATAGTCTCTTTATGGCTATTAATTTTAACTGCTTCTTTCAAACAATATAAAAGTTGATTCATGCCCTCAGGGTACTGACCACGATTGAGGTAATAAACACTTTGTCCAAATAAAAATGTGATATAGATATCCGACTTGACCTGATCGGTGTAACCTTTTAATTGATCAATTTCCGAATAGATTTGGACATTAAATTTATGGAGTATTTCATTGATATCTTGGTCAAATTTATTAGCCACTTTCAAAATATTAGTCATAGCAGGAAGCACATCTGATTCGTTTATTTCGATAAAATCAACATATGCTGGCAAAATACTCAGATCACCCATCATTAATTTATAGACATACGTGTTCGCTTCTGCCCAAAACTTAAAATTAGATATATATATCCGATCTTCTTCGTTAGAATTATGAATATTCACTACATCTGTATATACCCCTGTATAATAAAGTGCGTCTTCATACTTTTCCTGCCCCTCACAAGCAGCAGATTTAAGTAGATTTGAGTATGCTCTATATACAAATAATGGGTATGCGGTTAATCGCTCATTTTTATCCTTTTTTTTCTTTGTATACAATTGTAAAATTTTCGTTTTCTGATCCAGCTCATCAGAAAGGGAAAATAACTTGTCCCAATATCTCAAAGCCAAATATGTATTCGCCAGGTCCTTGATCGCATCCAGCTGCCGCTCTTCATCCAACCGATTAATATATGGCTCGAAGTGCACGGCTGCCCTGAGATTTTCATGCTGATCCTGACCCAGAGATAGTGTGAAAATACGATATTGGCACAATGCGAGACGTTCCGAGTGTTGGTACTTCTCACACTCCGCGACACATTCATATAACATGCGGGCCGCTTTCTTTTGTCCGCGTTCAAGCATGCCTTCTGCCATTTCAAACAATTCGGAGATATAGGAGCGGTCATCCGTCACTTGCTGGATTATCCGCTGAATACACTCGAGCTTGTCCAACTCGGCGCAACGTTGCAGAAAAGGCTCCAGTCTTCTCCAGTGCGGTGCAGATTCCACAAAACACTCAGCGCCATAAATTTCATAGAAATGACCTTCTTCCAGCTTCATGCCTTGGGTAATCAGATCCAGTTGAGCCATGGCAATTGGCCGCGTTCCTTTGATGATCGCACTTAACGTTCCAGCGTTCACACCCGATATATCGGCAAAGTATTGCAGGGTATAGCCCTGTTTCCTGATGTAGTCCTCAATAAAGGAGCGTATCGTAGTTGTAGGTTCCATGTCTCCCACCTCCACAATGAAAATCCAAAAATTTGAATTTATATGATATGCACAATTTTAATCCTAAATTTTACAGCGGTCAATAAAAATCGTGGCAATTTCCTGCCCATTTGTTCAGGTTTGAGCAGCTTTAATCCGCCTTATAGAAAAAATCCATTAGAAGAATGCAGGGCAACATGGTAAAGTTAGTTCTAGCTTGAATATCCTACTATTTCCATAGGATTAGACAACCCAGGTGCTTTTCCAATCCAATCCGAGGGGATGGTTAGATGAAATTTGCCTTATTTAGTCTCATGATGAATCTTCCAAATGCCGTAACTGGTGAATCATTAACGACACAACAGAAGTTCCACAATATTCTGGAACAAGCCAAGCTGGCCGAACGGCTGGGGTTCGATGCATATGGGATCGGTGAGCGGCATGGCGCACCTTTTCTGTCTTCCTCACCTCCCGTCGTGCTGACCGCCGTCGCTGCTGCGACTTCACGTATCCGGTTGCTAACAACAGTCACTGTTCTTAGTATACTTGATCCGGTACGGGTTGCCGAGGATTATGCCACGCTGGATCAATTATCGGGTGGACGGCTGGAGATGATCATCGGCAAAGGCAATGATCCTCGGCACTATCCCCTGTTTGGCATTAGCGAAGAGGAACAATGGGATTCACTCGGTGAACGCTACGAGCTGCTGAAACGGCTGTGGACTGAAGAGAACGTAACCTGGCAGGGAACGTATCGCCCTCCCCTTCAAGAGGTTACCACTCAGCCGAGACCGCTCCAGCAGTCCATTCCGATCTGGCATGGCAGCGCATCGAGCACCCGCTCTACCGAGCTTGCAGCGAAGTATGGCGAACCGATATTTAGCTCTAATTCCTTCCACCCGCTGGCAAAATATAAAGCGTTAATTGATCATTACCGGGAGCGTCTCGATTATTATGGTCATGATGCGAACCGAGCGGTGGTCGGCTCCGGGGCAGGCAGCCTGTACCTCGCGAATACACGCGAAGAGGCGATCCGTCGTTATACGCCTTATTATGAGGCCTTTCATGCTACGGCCGCTGCGCAGCACAACCAGTCACCCTTTAAGGACCTGGAAGATAACATTGCACATGGCCCTGTACTGATTGGTAGTCCAGAGCAGGTCATTGAGAAGATCCTCAATTACCATGCCGCATATGGACATCAGGTACTGAGCATCAGCGTGGATGGACTCAGCCATGCGGAGCAGCTGGAGCAGGTAGAACGCTTCGCCCAGGATGTAGCACCCGTGTTACGACGCGAAATACCCAGTTTCATATGGAACGAGCCCCCGATCCTGAACCAGTCTCTTCCCTCTTCCACTTCGCCTTCTCCCGATTCATGGCCCCCAGCCATCTCACCGATCTTCCAGGTGTAGTTCTCAATTCTCCACACATTCCCCATTCATCCACAAGCCTTTATGTATCCAGGGTGATTCTTGCGAATCGCCCTATCCCTCCCCCAAGATGTCTTTCTCTATGATCCAGATTTAATCCCTTCAAATAAGGAAATCAACGAACGCTGCACGAATTCAGTATCTATCGCTTCGCCAGTCACCAGCATGCGATAGAACATCGCTCCATAGACGAGGTCTATGCACAGTCCGATGTCACAATCCTTTTTCAACTCTCCCCGTTCTACACCTTTTTCGAAAATTCCCCACGCTTCGCGCCGACGAGGCTGAATGTATCTGGTTCGGTATTCTTCTGCAAGCCCTGGATCAGACTGTCCCTCTCCGACAATCTGTGTGATCACTTTTCCTTCCCGGCTGCTCAAAAAAACAACCAGATTGCTCGCATGAATGCGCACATCCTCAAATACCGATCCTGTATCCGGTACAGGTAATCTTGCCGTTGCCGCAGACATGTACCCATCCATAATGACAGCACCTTTATTGGGCCACCATTTATATATCGTTGCTTTGCTCACCTTAGCACGTTCAGCAATTTTTTCGATCGTAACCGCTCCGAAGCCGTGTTCCAGTAATAATTCATAGGAAGCTGCAAGAATCGCATTCTGGGTTTCCACATTGCGGGGACGCCCTCTTTTGGCTGTCATCATAAGCCCTCCTTGGTGCAACAAATGCATCTGTGATTCATAAAAACTGTACGTTCATTATACTAAAACACCGATACATTAAACAATTTCGTTCTTACCTTAATTCCGACATGCAAAAAAAATCCCCACACCTATTTACAATACTAAACGTTTAGTTTATTATATGTTTGTAATTAGTAAACGCACCGTTTATTAATTCAAAATTTGCAATACTAATTTACTTGAATAAAAAATAATTTAAGAACATGTGGAGGGTGATACTCATGGATATACAACCTGATGTGAAGTCACATTCAGTTCCAAGCTGGTTGATTTTGCTTTTGGCTGCGGCGTGCGGGCTGATTGCGGCAAACCTGTATTATGCTCAGACGGTTATAGGACCAATCGGCGTGACAACAGGGCTTTCCTCTGCTGCTGCTGGACTGATTGTGACATTAACACAGATCGGATATGTTATTGGCCTGCTGTTTATCGTTCCGCTCAGTGACGTTCTGGAGAATAAGCGACTGGTCACTTTTTCCCTCATCATTCTGGTCGTTGCATTGATTGCCGCTGCCTTCTCTTCCCATGCCGTATTATTTCTGACTGCTTCCCTCGTCATCGGGATTAGTTCAGTCGTTGCGCAAATTCTGGTTCCCTATGCCACCTACCTCACTTCTGAGGTGCAACGCGGACGGGTTGTCGGCAATGTGATGAGTGGTCTGCTGCTGGGCATCATGCTGGCTCGGCCAGTCGCCAGTTTTATTACAAGCCTGCTCGGTTGGCAAGCGGTCTTTGTCTTCTCGGCAATCATTATCGGATTGCTTACATTGCTCCTGTCACGTGCACTTCCTGCACGTCAGCCACAACCTGCGATGAAGTACGGACAATTAATTTTGTCATTAGGTTCCCTGCTCAAAACATTTCCCATGCTTCGCCGCCGAGCTCTCTATCAGGCCAGTCTGTTTGGCGCCTTCAGCTTGTTCTGGACTACAGTTCCCTTGCAGCTCGCCAACGAATATGGCATGTCCCAGCAGGGAATTGCCTGGTTTGCACTGGCTGGTGTTGGGGGTGCCATCGCAGCACCTATTGCCGGAAGATGGGCGGATAAAGGTTTAACCCGCATCTTAACCGGACTCGCCATGGTGATCGCGGTTGCATCTTTTGGGCTTGCCTATCTGTTCCAGGGTCACTCTACCGCTACCCTTATTTTGCTTGTGGTCGTTGCCATCACATTGGATATGGCGGTCTCGGGCAATCTGGTGCTGGGACAACGCATCATTTATTCGTTAAGCGAAGCAAGAGGACGGGTAAACGGGATATTTATGTCGATCTTTTTTGTAGGGGGCGCAATTGGATCATCTCTTGGCAGCTGGTCCTACGCACATGGAGGTTGGAGTCTCACCACATTGATTGGTCTGGTGATGCCTCTGCTGGCGCTTGTATACTACTTAACGGAAAAGAAAGTCACCGTTGTCAGTAACCCGTAACCATCCTTCCATACGTAAACAAAGGGCAGAGTGATCCACAGGATCAGCTTCTGCCCTTTGTCCATCATCATTTCATGACACTAAACTTCTTGGTTGTGGCCCTAACCTTGTCATCCTCTCCCCACACAATGACACCTACAACTTTGGTAACTTCCATTTCCATCGAAGCGATCTCATCTGCATATTGTTCGAATGCATTATTGAGTGATTGACCCTTCTGTGAAAACACAACATAGCTCACTTCGTCGTTGTCAGCTGAACAGGATTTAGCCAACTGGATCAATTGATTCTCCCCAGCCTTCAAAATAACCGTGCTATACCGGATGCCTGCATGCTGAACGCCGCTAAGATCCAGTACAGGTGTATCAGAATATAAATCCGGCTCTTTAAGGGCTGCTTGTCCCATCAATAAGGCAGCTGCATTCGCTGCGGCGCCAATCTCCAAATTTTTATCCAATATAATAGCTATTCTCTTCATACGAGTGCATTCATCCTCTGTACATTTTTTGTAAAACATACCCACGGCATATTGATTCCCTCACGCAATACCTTGTAGGTCACGAGCCCGTAATGATCGGCACAAAGCTGATTCGTGACCGCAATGGACCTTTCAGTGTGATGCATGACCTTCCTGCAGGCTTCGGGGTTGGACGATACGGTGCTGCTCTCTCTATAGATTATACTGAGTTCAGATAACAAGTATGTAGTTGCCGGATGATGAAAAATAACGTCGATCTGATCAGGACATTCCGCATGGAATCCGGATAGAACCAGCGCAGGAATCTTCTCTACAAAGCTCTCAGACACCACTAATTCGGAATCCATGATGAAACTGTTGAGCTTGGGATAAGCCCCGGGGACCAATAGGCAGGAAATTTCCCCTGATTTCAAGTCTTCCGCGGCCGCTTCAAATTCGGGGTACGGTTTGATTATATCAGAGTTGTTGAGTTTCTTAGCGATATGCATGCTGCAAGTCAGGAATCCTTCATCGTCTCCCAATGTTCCCAGTATGGCATATTTGCTTTCAGTAATCTCCATTTTTTTCTATTTCCTCCCTTTTATTCAAATCCGGTACGATCGTATACCAAAAAAATCCTGTTGTCAATTAACACTTTAAAGTAACAAAAATTTTACAAAAACCGTATTGAAAATGGAATATTTTTATATATAATGTTATGAAATGGTCTTTTTCTAATTTTTGTTCTTCATTGAAGGAGGATTTATGAAAACAATTGTATACATATCTGATTTCAGGCTTCCATCAGGCTTAAACTTCGTAAAACCTTTGAAAAAATTTGCTGATCACAAAAAAATTCTGATTATTGAACGTCACAATCTGCTTCATGATGATTTGCTTGAGGATTTCTTCGATGAGATTAGATACGTGGATCACTTGGAATCCGTGGATGACATCAGGGAACACATTATAGAAATCCGACGTTCCCACTCCATCGTAGCGTTGTTAACTCCGGGTGAGAATGCGATTGAGATCGGCGGCCAGATTCGATCCGAATTTGGTATCCCCGGCATGCAGCGCAACCAGGCTGAAGCCGTCCGCAATAAATGGATTATGAAACAGATGCTCCATCAACGAGGAATTCGGACGTCTGACATTGCAATCGCTCTTCATGAACAGGATTACATTCGTTTCACTGATATACACGGGTTCCCGATTATTGTGAAGCCACTCAGCGGATATGGAAGTATAAATACGTTCAAACTGTCCAGCATGGAAGAACTGATCCATTATCTTCACCATACTAGACAAGCGCAGCAACGGGACTTGCTGGAGGAGTTCATCAACGGTACAGAGTTTCACTGTGATTCTATTGTCTCCAAGGGGAAAGTTCTATTTTCATCCGTTTCCCAATACCTGTATAACTGTTTGGATATTGCTACTAAGCAGAAGCCACCTGCCAGCATTACGTTTCCTGAAGGCACTGAGGCTGACTTTATTCACCACATCAAGGAAGTCAATGAACAGGTCATTGCTGCACTGGGAATTAATCATTCCGTAACACATGCCGAGCTTTTTCTAACTTCGGAGGGAGAAGTGGTATTTGGAGAGATCGGTGCAAGAATCGGGGGTTCACATGTTATGCCTCCTTGTATCAAGAACACACATGGTGTTGATTTATTCGAGGCAGTCAGCGATCTGGAAGTTGGAATATATGAGTTCAACAAACAACAGACGAATAATAAATATACGGGTATGATCTGCTTCCCTTCTCGCGCAGGAATGATTCAAAGCATATCAGGGATAGAAGATTATGAAGATATCTCCGGCATCATTGATTTCAATGTATCCTATCAAGTGGGACAACGTGCCGGGGACGTGAGCGATACGATGACCAGATCGGGTTTTGCCATTGTGGAAGGGAATTCATTCGAAGAATTGCGTCAAACACTGCTGAATATGTACGATCGCTTCAAGATTGAAGTTACTGTTACCGAACCCGTATAAAACGCGGGATGGACCATAAAGGCTTGTTTTTGAATTGACAGTGGTATGGGGGAGGGCTGGAATTATTGTCTTTATTTAAATCATACGCGGGTTTGAGCCGTGAAATATATTACCTCTGTTTAGCCAGAACGATTAACAGCGCAGGAGATTTTGTGTTTTCCCTTATTACCTTAGTCCTGACTTTACAGATGGGGATGAATGTTGTCAGTGCAGGTATCTTTGTATCACTGGCAGCCTTGATTAGTGGACCAGGTGTCCTTCTTGGCGGTTATTTAAGTGATCTTATGGGCAAAAAAACAATTATCGTTACCGGGCAATTGCTGTCCGCCACAATGATAATATGCTGTTCGTTCTGGTCGGGCACTATTACGGTTGGCTATTTACTGATCGCTGTCATGTTCTTCATCAGCATTACCCGCCCTGCGTATAACGCATTAATCATTCAACTGTGCACGG
The DNA here is from genome assembly GCF_037969855.1 of Paenibacillus sp. FSL W7-1088. NCBI lineage: Bacteria > Bacillati > Bacillota > Bacilli > Caryophanales > Paenibacillaceae > Paenibacillus > Paenibacillus sp. FSL W7-1088. Next base: position 430,822 of record NZ_CP150216.1, on the reverse strand, counting down.
AGGAGAAAGAGCGAAAGTCGGCCTTCTCTCTTATGTATTTGGGAGCCAATTTGGGGATAGCCATCGGACCATTGGTAGCCGGTTTTTTCATCAAGGATCATGTCCATATCGTCTTTATCAGTATTAGCACTGTATTTCTGATATCCACCTTCATTATCATCAACCAGGTAAAGATCGGTACAAGCAAGGTAATGGCGTCTACGGGCAGCAAGAATTCTGCACATCTACAATCGAGCCAACCTCCCACTCCTTTATTCACACTTCTTATGAGAAATCCGCTCGTCGCCTTGTTCATCTTGGTATCATTTCTCAACTATTTTATTTATATGCAATCCTCGTTTAGCCTTCCGCTACAAATGAATGATTCGTTCGGAGAAGACGGGGCAGCCTATTACGGCTCTGTCATGACCATTAATGCTATCAGCGTCATTATCCTGACCACCTTGATCCTATCCGTTACACGTAAGTTAACTGCGCTAAACTCCATTGCCACAGGTGCGCTCTTCTATGGCATTGGATTTGGTGCATTGAGCCTGATGGGTTATTTTCCCCATTTCGCCATCGTCGCCGTCTCTACGGTACTATGGACCGTCGGAGAGATTCTGGTGCAAACCAATATCAATCTATATATCGCTTCACGAGTGCCGGATACACATCAGGGGCGGTTTAACGGCTTGCTGCTGTTCGTAGGCTGTCTGGGTTATACACTTAGCCCATACTTGACAGGTATTTTCATCAAAAACATGGACATGGGGAGCTTATGGATCATTATTCTGGCCTTCAGCTTGGTCTATGCGTTGTGCATGATCATCCTGTGGTATATCGAAAAAAGCTCAACCAGAAAAAGTGAAATTGAACCGCTGGATTTATCACAAAGTGTTTGAGCAATCTGACCCAACCCTCCGCAAGTTGCTACAGCATGGAAGACATTTAATCATAGTTAGCATCAAAAACAGAAACAACGGGCAGAGTGATCCACAGGATCAGCTTCTGCCCTTTTCTTGCTACATTCACACCAACATAGTCAGATGTGCATTGGCATCGTACTCGACCCACTGCTGCCCCGTACGCAATTTTTGCACCAGATCGGGATTGGCGATAAACGGTCTGCCGAACGCTGCCAAATCAATGCTCCGATTCTGCACAGCCTGCTCTGCTATTTTTGCCTCAAGGTCCCCTACGCCAATGATGATACCGTCCCACTGCTCGCGAATTGCCTCATGGAAATTCTGTTCCCCATTCCAGACTGTGGTGTATCGATCTGTTGATGGGTGCAAGATTGTAATGCCTGTCTCGCGGAACAGATTCAGATAGGCGTTCAGCACTCCAGCCTTGTCTGCCCAGACATAGGAAGGGTCATCATCTTTTTTCTCGGAAAATCGTACCGATATGCGATCCACGCTGATTTCTTTTTGAACTGCAATAATGATCTCCTTCAGAAAACGCAATCGACCCTGGATATCGCCTCCGTATTCGTCTGTTCTGTGGTTCGTCTTCTCATTGATAAACTGGTCGATCAGATAACCATGTGCTGCATGCAGCTCAATTCCGTCGAATCCAGCCAGTACCGCATTGCGGGCAGCCGTTTGAAACTGTTGAATGCTATCCCGGATATCTTGCACACTCATAGCTTGAGGTATCTGATATGGCTTATGCAATTTATGGACTCTTCCTTGAGCCGGAATGCTTGAAGGTGCCAGTGGCGGGGTACCGATCAGATCGGAGTGAGACAGTCTGCCCACATGCCACAACTGAGCGATGATGGTTCCTCCGTGTTTATGGACGGCATTCGTTACTTTCTTCCATGAGTCGGTCTGTTCAGCCGTATATAATCCGGGGATGCCATAGGTTCCTTTGCCTGCCAACGAGGGATTAATCCCCTCTGTAATGATCAACCCTACACCATCCCGGGCACGTCGCTCGTAATACGCCACCATCTCTTCCGTCGCAGTCCCATCCTGATCATTGGCAAACCCTCGGGTAAGAGGCGCCATCACTATTCTGTTTCTCAAATGCCATTCGTTGATCGTCACCGGGCTCAGTAATGTAGACATATTCTTCATCACTACTCCTTCTCCATTGTCATTCTCATTGTCAGCATTTTTGCACATTCCATTGTTCTAAAAATGCGCTGTTGATAACGATATTGTAAGCCGGCATATATATATCGTAAAATGATTGAAATATATAGATGTATCTCTCATAGAGATACCTAACTAAACAATCTGGAGATAACAGCGATCGGAAGGTTGTTCTGTCATCGGAGTGCCCGTGTAAATATTCATTAGTGAAACTTATATATAGTTAAAAGTAAGCAGGAGGCCAGAGCTATGGAACTCTCGGATATCGATATTATTCTCGCGGTGGCACGGTCCGGCAAAATCTCACAGGCCGCCAAAGAATTGAATTACGCACAATCCAACGTCACCACACGCATCAAAAAACTGGAACAGGAATATCAAGTGCAGTTGTTCAACCGTTTTCCCAAAGGGGTAGTGCTGACTTCCAAAGGAGAACAGTTTGTCCAGTATGCAACACGCATCCGTGACCTGCTAAACGATCTGGAGCAGGACATGACTGATCCCGGTGAGCCTTCAGGCACGTTAAAAATCGGGATTGTGGAGACGGCTGCATCCAGCCGATTCATGGAAATTCTCAATGAATACCAAGTGACCTATCCCGAGGTTTCCATCTCACTTGTGAATGCCACTTCACCCAAAGTGCTGCGCAAGAAAATACAGGAATATGAGATCGATGGTGCCTTTATTAGTGGTGCGTGTGTAAAAGAGGGTCTGAAAGTGGAATATGAAATGCAGGACACGGTGCATATCATCTCGAAACGGATGGACGTCCCCCCCGAAAGCCTGTGTCAGGTTTCGTGGGTCGTTTTCCCAAAAGGCTGCCCTTACCGTGAAATTACGGAGGAATATTTGCAGGAAGAAGGTTTGTCTGCTCGCAATATGATTGAAGTCAGCACGATGGATAACCTGCTTAGCTGTGTGGAGTCAGGAATTGCTTTTACCATTATGCCTTGCAGCGTAATTCACAAGAAACCGGATGAGTTCTCGGTATACGATCTGGCTGAACGATTCACACATACCACAACGACCTTTGTCCGTGGCGAAGATCGATACGTCAGCAGCGCGCTGGATCGATTTGTGAAGCTGCTGAATCAGAAGTGTATTACCTTTTGAAATATCATTTCGATTTTCCCCATATCTGCTCAATGCTTATCTGGGCAGAGAACATAAGAAGAGAGATGCGATCTTTCGCATCTCTCTTCTGGTATAGTAATGCATCAGCTCTCAGAATGTTACGGCGCTAACTTAATGTTTGCACATTATTAGGTAGGATTACCCGGGAATGCACAGGCTAATGATCCACAACGACGTTATTCCAGTAGAAACCTACGGAAATACATACAGAGTGAAGCAATAACTCGCGTCTACGTTTCGTTAGCAATTTTCTTCCCCCGCATCCTTATTCTCGTACTTACTTATACACCAGATTCTGAAGCTCCTTAATATTGTAAGTATCATCCTGTATGAGCCACTGATTATTCTCCTGGAGGAACGTAATGTCTCCTTCGAGTGGAATGTTTCGAGATTCCTGGCCGTTCTTATCGGTGAGAATCAAGTTTAACGTGTAAGTGATCAGGAGCGAGTCTCCTCTATTTTCCTTCACACTGAAACTCATATCTTCCGGGTGCAGCGTAACGCTCTCCTTGTTCGCAACCTGAAGCGGCAGTGCAATATTACGATCAGCCATCTTTGCAACATAATATCTTGAAGTCAGGAACGGCTTCAGAATCTCTCCTTTGGCCTCCAATGCCTCTCGAGTCATTGTGTGCTCTTCATCATATTTGTCCACTGTGAATTCAGCCTTTTTGTATAGATCAGCGGTTGTAAGCATTGCTTTCTCATCACTCTCCGAAGCAGGTGGGACCTCCTTTGTTCCCTCACTCGTGCTTCCTCCTCCATTGCCGGATGAATCTTCCTGCCCGGATGGTATAGTCACGCCCGGTTCAGTCGTCCCTTCATCCGCAGTAGAATTACTACAGCCTGTAATCAATATGAATGAGAGTACCATCGCACCTGCTAACCATGAATATCTACGCATCATACTCCTCCTTTTAATTAAATCAAAATTCCATACATTCACCTTACCACTTATGGTTTAATAATCCAATTAATGAAATGGTAATATTTTTATGTACGTTATTAGCTATAAAAGCTTTTTCCCACTTTTCACTAAGATGAACAGCAAGGATAGAAAAAATAAACACTCTGACATGTTGACCAACAGTCTCATGCCTTCCCCTAAATCCTTCAATCCAAATAGAATATGGATCAGCGAAATCATTCCCGTAATTACAGCGACCATCCCAGCCAAAACCAGCATGTATTTATTCCCCTCAAAATTTATTTTAAATTTTATTACTACCACACTATTCCTTTTAATTACAAATAATGATAGATTAAGAGAGAAAATATGGATATACATTCCAAAGGAGGGTATTAATAATGAGTAAATCTATTGTTCTACGTTGCGTCTTAACCTGTCTGTTCTTCCTTAGTTCGTTATCTTTGCTGTCCATCCCTGCCGGTGCGGAGCAAGCAGCGGCTGCCAATGGGCGCAATCCCATTGTACTTGTACACGGTATTGGAGGCGCGGGATTTAACTTTGCCAGCATCGAAAGAGCACTAATAAACGAAGGCTATTCCCGAAGTGACCTGTACGCCATCGATTTCCTGGACAAGTCAGGAAACAATATCACCAATTCACGCCAGTTATCCTCCTATATTGATGATGTCCTGCGTAAGACCGGCGCCAGCAAGGTCGATATTATTGCCCATAGCATGGGCGGGGCCAACACCCTGTATTATATCAACAACCTCGGTGGTGGCAAAAATATAGGCAAGGTTATTACACTCGGCTCTCCCAACCGGCTTGTAGCCCGATCGGCACCAACCGGCATTGCATATACTTCCATCTACAGTACGTCGGACTTAATTGTAAACAATACGTTATCCCCACTGAACGGGGCGAACAATATTCGCATTTTCGGGGTGACCCATATCGGCCTGTTGATTGATCGTGGTGTTCAAAACCACATCATGAACGCCTTGAAGTAAAACAATTGATAAAGAAGGCGGGCATCCACACGGACACCCGCCTTTATTTGTATTTTTATTTTACCTGTACTTTTCTCGGAGCATTCGAGCAGGAGGCTCAGAAAGGCTTCGCCTGCTCTTTTCCAAGGAACCTAGAACGTCTTATTTGGCTCTCAAGCCCTCTTTTTCAATCGTAAGGAACACCAGACGCGTTATTGCTTAAAATCTCGCTAAAAAGACGCTAAAAACGGCCTCAAATTTTGATATAACGTGTCTCAGGTTCCTTATCCTTCTGTAGACGCTTCAAACCCCTGAATAACACGTCTCAGATTCGTTAGCGCTCCGGCCATACTCCGTCGTAAGCGAAACGAAAGATACGACTCAGGATAGCGTCTGAAAAAGGGCACGTGGAGAAAACACGCGTTCTGGCGAGTTTTGCGCCGCGAACTCGACCCACTCTTCAGCTCTCAGACTGAGGTTTCATGACACACTACACTCTTATCCATTTCAATGCAATCCTTAAATTTACCCGCGCAGTCTGCGGGAACTCAGCGCGTGATGACCATTTTGCAGGAATGTGCTGCGTGTATTCTTCATCAGTTCAATCCGGCGTTCAGCCAAACGATCCGCAGCAATATACGTTGCGATGCCTTCGGTGCGCGACGTGTCGAAGATTTTCTCCAGAGTATTGTAGATCTCTCCAACCTTGCTCCACGCACGATCGGCGTTATAACCGTTCAGCTCATCCGCAATATTAATTACGCCACCTGCATTGATCACGTAGTCTGGGGCGTATACAATTCCCATTTCATGCAGCTTGTCACCATGACGCGGCTCCAGCAGCTGGTTGTTGGCACAGCCTGCCACCACCCTGGCTTTGAGCTGTTTCAACGTATCGTCGTTAATGGTACCGCCCAGTGCACATGGAGCATAAATATCACAATCCACTCCAGTGATGTCGGCAGGGTCTACCGCCTTAGCACCGAATTGATCCACAGCCTGCTTCACGGAATCCTTATGGATATCGGTAACGATTAGATGCGCACTTTCTTCATACAAATATTTGCACAGACGCATCGCCACGTTGCCCACGCCCTGTACAGCCACGGTTTTGCCTTCCAGCAGATCCGTGCCGAATGCTTGCTTCGCCGCAGCCTTCATACCCCGATATACACCCCAGGCTGTTGCCGGGGAGGGGTTACCGGAGGAGCCGTAGCTTGGGGATATGCCTGTAACATAGTCGGTCTCCTGATAGATCAGATTCATATCTTCTTCTGTGGTTCCCACATCCTCTGCGGTGACATACCGTCCGTTCAGTCCCTGAATGTATCGGCCAAAGGCCCGGAACATCGCTTCATTTTTGTCACGGCGCGGATCTCCGATAATTACGGCTTTGCCTCCGCCCAGATTCAGTCCGGATACCGCATGTTTATATGTCATTCCCCGCGCAAGGCGCAAGGCATCTTCAATGGCCGCTTCCTCAGAAGCATAAGTCCACATCCGTGTGCCTCCCAGCGCAGGACCGAGTGTTGTATCGTGAATAGCAATAATTGCTTTTAAACCAGAGGCTCTATCCTGGCACAGTACCAGTTCCTCATAATCGTGATGTTCCATTGCTTCAAACCAGCTCATGTGTAACCGTCTCCTCCAACCATTTTTGCGATCCAATCGCCTTCATCCATTTCGTCTTCCACCCTCTATTGTACCCATGATGATCTAGTATGTGCAAAATCACATTACGATGTAACAAAAAGACCTTTCTCTCTTCACAGGGAAAAAGGTTCGTTATTCCAGCATGGAATCGGTAAAAAAATTTAGCGACGAGTGATCATGGCAAGGTTTCAACCACGTTGATGGGATGCAGATCCCCACCCACGGCGAATGAAGCTTGACCAGTCTCCTCCGAGACAACAAGCACAACCGCATCCGTCAGTTCACTCAATCCGAGAGCAGCCCTATGCCGTGTGCCAATCTTCCGTTCACGCGTAATGGCCTGTGATAGAGGCAGGACATTACCCGCAGATACAATCTGATTGCCTCGAATCAGTACAGCCCCATCATGCAGAGGTGCACCCGGTATAAACAGCGATTCCAGCAATGCATGAGTGACTCTCGCATCGACTGCAACCCCTGAGTGGATAATCGGTTCAAGCGGCACTTCCCGTTCAATTACAATGAGAGCACCATATCGGCGATCCGACAAATGCTGTACACTGGCAGTCAATTCTGCAAATTTCTCCGTGAAGGGAGACAGATAACAATCCAGATAAAAGGAAGAGGCCAGCACCTCAATATGCTTGATCTCAGCCCGAATCTCCGCAAATTGGCCCAGCAGACACACACTGTCATGATCAAAGGTGGATAACGTCTGGTTCATTCGTTCTGCCACACGATGAAGGTCTGCTTTGAGTTTCTGTCTCATGGTCGAGCTGTCACAGTCTGCTTGCCGATTCATCATGGTCCTCCCCCTCACCTTTGGCATCTCGCTCATCATTCATAATTACCCATACGTTTCCCTCTACTCCGGGCATTTATGCAAAATAAAGCCTGTCCGCAATCGCTGCGGACAGGCCGATTCTCCGTATAGCTACCTTCCTGCTTGTCTTACTGCGCTTTGCCGTACGAACCAGCTTTAAACGTTGTAGGATCGTACCATTTATAGCCTGCAGCCGGTGTAGCCCATGGCTCGGTTTGCGGCTCAGTCGATGAAGCCGGAGCTTCAATCGCAAGCAGACTTGTCGGCGTATCCAATATCAGTCCAGACACCTGAGACAGACTGGTATAGCTTTCTTTCACTGCAAGCCATTTCACGGTATTCACGAGGAATACACCATCATTCACTTCTTTGAAGCCATCATACGTTGTTTTGGCAGCGCCTGTTTCTTCACGTAGATATTTTGGAGTGGCATCCTCCACAGGTGAGGAGTCACCGATAAATGCTGCTTTACCTGCACCGACCTTGGCAATCGCTGCGTAAGCTCCTTCAGCCCGTCCGCCGCCATTGTATACGCCCTGATCTACCGCGTTGCCCCATTTAGATACACCGCTCGGAACATACACCAGACCTTTGGCTTTGTTCGGATCAATAATGGCAAGTGTGGAACCTGCATGCATGGCTACTGCGCTCACACCAGTGGTAATGCCGAACGACTGCGAAGGTGCGACAATATCTGTTGCATTAACATCACCCAGTGCGTTGTAGCGGAAACGAATACCGAAGTTGGATGCCAACCAGTCGGAACTGGTCACGCCTTGCATCGCTGGAGATTCAGCTTCTGCTGACGACATGCCTTTGGCTGGATTCAAGAATGCACCCCGGCGATAGCCGTTGAATACTTCAGAGGAATCCCAGCGGTTTTTGTTCCGGTCTGCGTTATAGTGGTCGGCAATGAAGAAGACACTGCCACCATTCTGTACATATTGCAGCAGCGCAGCCTGCTCTGTCGCTTTGAAAGGCACGTTCGCTTCGCCGATAACGAAGACATCATAGTCTTTCAATTTATTAAAGGTGATGGCTTGCTCACCGAAGGTATACGGGATGCTGCGATTCAGCTGATCCACGGTAAAGCCTGCGTTTCGCAAACCATTCGCAAAGTCTGAAAATGCCCCATCAATAACCCAGTCCGCAGCCCCGGCTGTCTGAGCATGCGAGTTGTCGAACAATACTTTTTTTCCAGTACCATCCGGCAGCGTTGTGCCTGGATCAGGATCAGGATTGGTTGTTCCAGAGGAGAGTGCGATGGAGGTAGGATTCTTCACTCCGGCATAACTGTTGTATGCACCTAGCGTTCCGGTTACGATAACCTTCTGCCCTACAAGATTCGGGTTGGTAGCCAGTCCATATTGCGAGCGGTACGACGCTGGAATCTGCACATCCAGCAGTTTCGCATTGGTCTTCTCTGTCGCTGAATCGGCAATCAGGAAGTTGAAATCATTGGCATAAGGAGATGTAAATTTGGCTGTAAGCGAACCCGTGGCATGTCCAACAATATATCCTTCTACCGTTGCCGTGCCTCCACCACTCTGGGCTGCGATGGCCTGAGATACCGTAAGGGGCGCTGCAGCTTGTACCGGACTTAAAGAACCCGGCCCCAGCAACGCCGTTGCCATCATGATGAAGACCAGGAATGCTCCGGTCCAATGCTGCCATATCGCTTTCTTCATACTTGCCTTCTCCTCCTCATAATTACCTGATAATGGGTTATCCACCTTTAATTTAATCGTTCATATGCTGAATTCCTCTTTCTTTTTGTAAAATGTTTGCAAAAACTTTTGGAAGTTACACCAATTGCCCATACTGGTTAACAAAAGTATCCCAAAGGAGACCTGTACGATGAAGTTTCTATTTCTTCTGCTCCTGCTGATTGTTCCACTGATTATGGTTTTTGTTGCACTTCGCTCCCGGATGGTGACCCGTGTTTTCCATGTCCTTGCCCTGCTCTGCTTCTATAGTGCGGCGACGGTCATTGCAGGCGATGTGTACGCTACGAATGCCCATATGACGACGTTCACCACCGAAATTCACCATTTCCTGTTGAATGGATGGTTCCTTTATCCGTCTGCATATCTGGGTGTGTACATTCCCTATCTGCTGTGGTTGAGCCTATTTTCGAAAAAAAGTTAAGATTATTCGAGCCTTGGCATTGCATTTTGCCATCGTTCATTGCATAATAAACATATAGCTGTGATAATGATTATCATTCTTGAGCTTGTCTCAAGTCTTCTGTCTACTTTACATGACTTAACGATTTTATAGATAAAGGGGAACGAACATCGAATGAATACAACTCTGCAAAAGGCTGATCTGCAGCTTGACGATTATTTGGATCTTCTGAACCTGGCAACCAACCTGGGTGACACCAAATGGCAAAAGGAAATTATCCGCAAGCTGGCTTATACTTATCCCGCAGTTGAATGTAAACAACCACAATAGCATGCCTTATACTTACATAGCTCGTAACCCATTCTTTACACGAATCGGTTATTGGGCTATTTTTGTTTTATATAGGAGGGAATAGCGATGCAATTGGAAACCGAACGACTCATCATCCGGGATATTCTGGAGACAGACTGGGAAAGTATACATAGCTACACATCCATGACAGAAGTTACTCAGCACACGGCATGGGGACCGAATACAGAGGAAGATACGCGGGCTTATGTGGAATTTGTAATGAATTTACAGCAAACACAACCACGAGAGGGCTTCGAACTGGCGATATGCTTGAAAAAGGAGGGCATCCTGATCGGCGGTGTTGGCCTTCACATCGAAAAGACGAACGCTGAGATCGGTTATGTGCTCAATCCCCTTTATCAGGGAAAAGGGTATGCTGCCGAAGCAGCCCGAGCCATGCTTGGCTTTGGCTTCAATACACTTGGCGTACACCGGATATATGCGAAATGCCGCCCGAACAACAAGGCTTCAGAGAACGTTATGCAGAAGATTGGTATGCAGCGTGAAGGTCTGATGCGAGAGCATTGGTTTTACAAAGGGGAATATCATGATTCATGTCTATATTCGATTCTTGCTAAGGAGTATATAGGTGCAAACGTTGGACGCTAATCGTGCCTACAACAAAAAAACATATAACTACGCCAAAAAGCTGACCCCGAGTACATCGGACATCAGCTTTTTTTGATTTCTCCGTAACGACCCCAATCGCCATCGAAGGTACAACCCTATTCAACTTGCTTTCATTACAATCGACACAGCTCTACCGGACAGCTTGGAAATGTAGGACATCCGCACATGCAGCGCAAGGCTGCCAGGTCACGAATCATCAGCTTTCCATCCACGGTGTCCAGCGTCCCCTGTTCTTTCCAGGCTCCCAACATACGCGTTACACTCTCCCGCGTGGCACCAATCATTTCCGACAACTCGGTATGATTCAGCTTCATGTCGAGCACGATGCCATCCGGCGTAATTCTGCCATACGAGTTGCTGGCACGAATCAGCGTCGATGCGAGCGCACCTGCCTTGCCATAGAGCAAGAGATCACGGAAACGCGACTGGGTGATACGCTGGGCGAGCGCCATCCATTGCAGGAATTTCAAGGCAAGATCACCATGTTTGCTGAGCACACTTTCCAAGTCGCTGAGCGAGATAATCCCCAGCTCCCCTTTGCCTGCCATCTCTGCACTGTAGCTGTGAGTCAATCCGCCTATACCGCCAAACTCTCCAATCAGATCGCCGGTTTGCTGAATCGATAAAATGATTTCTTTCCCATCCTCAGTCGACTTGGTCAGCTTCACTCTTCCCGAGCGAATGTAGTACAGGTATCCGGCTTCATCGCCTTCCAGAAAGAGACTGTACCCCGACTTTACCCGTTTCGGCTGCATCTTCGCTTCGATCAAGCCCCATTGTTCAGCTGTCACGAACGAAAGGATTCCACCTGTCTCCCGTGTCATCTTGCTCGCCTCCGTCTGTTCTTGTTGTGTCGCCTGGGTTGTTCTTTCTGTAAATACCGTACCCATTACCATCGTCCCCCTCGGTGTTTCCTTATGTATCCATCATACCGCGAATATAGCGTGGGGGTTATCGGGGGATTACCTGAACCTCGCGGGGAAACTCCCTGAATTTGCTGTGAGATAAATCACACTTATGAGGACCCTTTACGACTCCGTAATCGATAAAAGCCTTGCCGTTCCTGGCCTAATTGCCTGTCCATACACAGGATCAGCAAATTGCAGAACGGAAATAGGGGTTTTCCCTGAATTACAATCCAGAAGAAAGGGGCTACAATAGAAACAGCAGCGAAATACCCTTATTTTAAGATTTCCCTGACCACAGGTTAACGATATTGATTACACCGTAACGTACGGTATGATTCCAAAAAAGGAAGTGTCCTCTCATGCATGATGAACTGCCATCTGGCATTCAGGAGATGATCGACGGCCTGCGCATGAATACCTCCAGCGATTTTTGCGGACTGGCCTGTCTGTCCGGGACGATGCTGCGCTGGAAGTATACATCCGGCGCCAGCAACGAGCGAGTGAAGCGCATGGAGATGCGCCCTGGACAAGATCTGGTTGGCACAGCGCTTCGGACTGGACGCACCGCTCTATCTGATGCACAATCCACCGGGGAGCATACACCCGGCCGTTGCCCGTTAATGCTTGCGGAGCGGTTGGTATGTGCCATAGCCGTGCCTGTGTTCCAGCAAGGAAGTGTTCCTGGCGCCGTGCTGCTCCTTGGCAGCAGGTTACCCTGCACGTTCTCACCGGAGATGGTCCGTCAGACCGAACAGGTTGCTATACAGCTGCAGCCACAAGTGTACGGATAAAGACATCTGTCTGGAGTATGCTAAGAAGTCTTGTTATTTCCTTATGGGAGTAACACGCACTAACAGAAAATCGAAGCCATTCAGAGATTAACCTCTGAATGGCTTTCTTTTTTGGTATGATAAAGAAAGAACTGTGGAACCGGACAGGAGGAAAATGATGTGATTCAATTATTGGTTGTCGACGATCATGTAGTTGTACGCTCCGGGCTGATTGCCCTGCTTGACGGAAAAAATGATATACATATTGTTGGAGACGCGGCCGATGGGGATGAAGCTATTGCCAAGGCACAAGAACTGAAGCCGGATGTGGTTTTAATGGATTTCAGCATGCCGCCAGGCAAAGACGGTCTGACCGCTACCGCTGAATTGAAGAAATTGATGCCGGATGTCTCCATATTGATCCTGACCATGCATGACGATGAAGAATATCTGTTCCGCGCCATCCACGCTGGAGCATCCGGATATATTCTCAAGAGCGCGCCACATGAAGAATTGCTTGCCGCTATTCGTTCCGTAGCAGAGGGTAGCGCCTATCTGTACCCAAGTGCGACCAAGCGGCTGATGAGTGAATACCTGGACAAAGCGAAACAGGAGAACGCCGGACCATATGACACGTTATCCGAGCGGGAGAAAGAGATATTGTCCTGGATTGCCAAGGGTTACGCCAACAAGGAGATCGCCGAACATCTGGTGATCAGTGTCAAAACGGTCGAATCCCACAAAAGCAATTTGATGGAGAAGCTTGGCCTTCGAACCAGACCGGAACTGGTAAAGTTTGCGATGAAAAAGGGGTTGCTTAACTTTGAGTAGCGCACGCAAAAACAGACTTAGCGGATTTGCCGATCAACCTGTACGGCAGTTATTAGAGGAAATCGACAGTCACATTACAGATACTGAATTCCGCAGTAGACTGAAAGGTTCCCTGCACCAGCTCAGTGATCTGAAGTTTGCCCTGGATGAGTCGTCCATTGTAGCCCTCACGGACCGCAAAGGAAAGATCCAGTATGTAAACGATAAGTTTTGCGAAATTTCACAATATAATCGGGAAGAATTGATCGGTCAGGATCATCGAATCATTAATTCGGGTTATCACGGCAAGAACTTTATGAAGAACCTGTGGGAAACCATCTCTTCCGGACGAGTGTGGAACGGAGAGATCCGTAACCGTGCGAGAGATGGCAGTCATTATTGGGTGAATACAACGATTGTGCCTTTTCTCGATAACGATGGTGAGCCCTATCAGTATTTGGCCGTTCGTAGTGAGGTAACCAAGCTGAAGCAGGTCGAAGCCGAGTTACAGACGATGATGACCCAGGTCATGAACATTCAGGAAGAGGAACGGCGTCGCATCTCCCGCGAGCTGCATGACGGCATTGGACAGAGTCTCTTCTCCCTCGTCATTCAGATGGATCGTCTGCTGGCTGATCAGCCTCAATCTGGCGTAGAAGCACTGCGGAAACAAGTTACAGGCATTATGGAGGATGTACGCGGCATGGCATGGGAGCTGAGACCCTCCGTACTGGATGACCTTGGTGTCGTTCCGGCCATTCGCACGTATATCGAGAACTATACCCGTCACTACGGGATTGAAGTGGAGCTGGAATGTAATCTGCGAAAACGGCTGGAGATGAACCGGGAGATCGCCATGTATCGCATTATCCAGGAGGCGTTAACCAATGTGGCCAAGTACGCCGATGTGTCAGAAGCACATGTGACGGTGGAAGATTCGGAAGAGGCAACCGTTGTGAAGATCATGGACCAAGGCGCAGGGTTCAACAGTACGACGGCTGGTAACGGCGTTGGTCTGTTTAGCATGGAGGAGCGAGCCCGCGGAGCCGGAGGTACACTCGTAGTGTGTTCGGAGCCTGGGGAAGGAACGGTCGTGACCTTTTGTCTACCCAAAACTGTTCATTAAGTCGCTGCAACCTGTACTTTATATAGAAGACTGTTTTACGGATGTGCTCCGTGAACAGTCTCTTTTTCGATTCATACTTGCCTCCTGCTCTGCTCCCATTCATCATCTCTGATTGGTAAAAATGACAAAATGAAAGCTCTGAATCGGATAAATTCAACATTTACAATAAATATATTGACTCCAATTACGATTCGTCATTAAAATATGAATGCTGCATACAAATTGTACGTAGATCCTATCATAATTTTTTATTCTATATAGTTAAAAAAAGGATGGTCAATCATGTCAGAGAAACGCTCCTCCAAAGGGGGAGAAATTCCGCAAATGCACAATCTGGATACAATCGATCGTAAAATCATTGCCGCCCTTCACCAAAATAGCCGGATATCCTACACCGATCTGGGTGCACAGATCGGTTTGTCCCGTGTGGCCGTTCAGGCTCGCATTAATGCCTTATCCGAAAAGGGAATCATTGAACGCTTCACTGTGGTTCTCAATCCGGGCAAAGTTGGACTCCAGGTCTCTGCCTTTTTCAATGTCGATGTAGAACCGCTATTTCTGGATGAAGTGGCCGCGAAACTGGACGAAGAACCAGCAGTAACCAGCCTCTATCATATGACAGGCCCGAGTACCCTGCACATGCATGGTATTTTTGCAGATATGGAAGAGATGGAGCAGTTCCTGCTGGAGAAGCTCTACAAGATGCCCGGCATCGTCAAGGTAGAATCACAGTTGTTGTTAAAACGATATAAAAGCCGAATGGGCATGAGACTCTAGGAGGAATTCAGCATGAGTTGGAAAGATTACAACGGTCTCGTCATTGGGATGGTACGAACCGGAATTTTGGGATATGGCGGCGGCCCTTCGGTTATTCCGCTGATCCGTTATGAAGCCGTTACCCGCTATAAGTGGGTCAGCGATGATGAGTTTGGCGAGATTTTGGCCATTGCCAACGCCCTGCCTGGTCCTATTGCCACCAAGATGGCTGCGTATCTGGGGTATAAAACCAAAGGCGTGCTGGGCGCTATTGTGTCCGTTTTGGCCCACATTTTGCCAACGAGCATCGCCATCATTGCGCTGCTTGGCTCCATGTACGCGCTCCGCGAATCGAAAATCGTAGCAGGCATGGTGGCCGCTGTTCGCCCGGTTATTTTTGTCATGCTCGGCATGATGGCATACGAATTCGCCAAGAAAGCATGGAAGGGACTCGGTACAACCTTTGCCGCCCTGTTCGGTGTCCTTGCATTTGTGCTGCTGCAGCTGCTAGATATTCACCCCGGTATTGTGATTGCCGTCTTCCTCGGATATGGCGTCTTCCATCTGGATGTGGTCCAGCGTTTCAAATCCAAAGGCAATTCCGACAAGGGGGTGTCCTAAGCGATGCTTCAGACATGGTGGGAATTGTTTTGGGGATTTTTTGTAGCCAATATCTTGGGATACGGGGGCGGCCCCGCCTCCATTCCGTTAATGCAGGAAGAAGTGGTCAACCACTACAAGTGGATGACCACCGAGCAATTCGGTGATGTACTCGCCATCGGTAATGCACTTCCCGGTCCAATCGCGACCAAAATTGCCGCATTTGTCGGTTATCAGGTAGCTGGCTGGTTTGGCGCATTCATCGCCAGTTTTGCCACCGTTGTACCTTCGGCTGTCGCGTTAATTCTGCTGCTTCGTTTACTGAACAAGCATCGTACTTCACCAAAGGTGAAAGGGATGACGCTGCTCGTACAACCGGTTATTGCTGTACTTATGATCTTACTTACATGGGAATTCGGTCAGGTATCCACCAATTCCATCGGCATTTGGCAGACATTGATCATTGCAGGGATCTCGCTCTGGGTCATGACCAAGACCAAGCTGCATCCAGCCATACTCATCGTCATTGCTTTTGCATACGGAGCGTTGGTTCTGTCTCATACGATGTAATTCATTGATTATTTAGATTCGGGGAACGTCTTGGAACAATGTGTTTTTATATCCAAAGTGGATATATGCACATGTTTCTGGGCGTTTCTTTTTTTGTATTGTTAGTTTTTTATTTCCAATCTCCACTATAAAAAAACGGTGACGCCAGCATTTAAGCTGTCATCACCGTACATAGAATTGCTTGTTTTATCTTCGTACTTGAAAATATTATTTCGCTTCAACGACTACAGTTACTTTGGTTTTCACACCTGCATAAGTCACGGTAATGGTTGCTTTACCCTTACCATTGGCCTGAATGATGCCATCTTTCACCGATGCTGTCGCAATACGGGAAGATTTCCAAAGTGCCGGCTTGGATACGTTCGCTTCGCTGCCATCGAGATACGTTGCTGTAGCAACCAGGGTTGCCTTGTCACCAGGCTTCATGGTCAGGGTTACTTTATCGGTTTGCAAATATTTCAGTGTATCTACATCGACTGCAATGGTTACCGTTTTGCTGCCGTACTTCGCTGTAATTTTTGCTTTACCTGAACCTGTCGCTTTTACTTTACCTTTAGTTACCTGAGCTACTTTGTAGCTGTTGGTTTTCCATTCCGCTTTGTCCGTGACATCACGCTCACTGCCATCGCTCAGATAAGCAGTAACTGTAAGATCAGCGGAATCACCGGTTTTCAGGGAAAGAGCCGGTTCGGATGCTTCAATGCGTGAAATAACGTCCACTTCAACCGCAATCGTCACTTTTTGGGAGCCATATTCAGCCGTGATATTGGTTTTACCGCTGCTGTTGGCAGTGATAACCCCTTTCTTCACATCAGCCACCCGGGAGTTGCTTGATTTCCATGTTGCATCGGATGAAACATCCTTGGTCAAGCCATCTTCATCCGTAGCTGTGAGTACGATTTGTTGTGTTTCCTTGGAGGACAACACCACAAAGTTCACATCTGCCTCCAGCCCACTAGCCATGCCTACTTCAACAGGCAGAGTTAACGTTTTACCTTCAATTTTGGCTGTGATGGTTACTTTACCTGTTGCAATACCTGTCACGACACCTTTGCTGTCCACTTCAGCGAGTTTCTCACTGCTGCTGCTCCAATTCGCATCTTCGGACACGTCTTTGGATGTATCACCATATACGGCCAATACTTTCACAGACAATGTACCACCAACGGCTACAGAACCTTTTTTCTTGTCCATTTCATACTTGTCCGGAACATCTACATTCACTGTGAATTTAACGGTTTTGCCGCCGTATGCCGCAGTGATGGTTGCTGTACCCGATTTATAAGCGATCAGCTCGCCGCCAGATACATATACAACATCCGCATTGCTGGATGTCCAAGTTGCTTTGGAAGTTACGTTTTCTGTACTTGCATCAATATATTCTGCATTGGCTACCAGTTTCTTGGTTTTGTTATCACCTGTAACGCTCATAGCCAGTTTATCTTCGACACCTGCAATATCCAGATATCTTGCCGTATCAACGTCAACCGTGATTTCTACAGTTTTGCCGCTATACGTTGCTTTGATTGTCGTAGAACCCGCACCAATCGCTGTAACTTGTCCCTTGAATACCGTCGCTACCTGCTCGTTGCTGGATGTCCATGTCGCTTGATCCGTTACATTCACATCAGCGCTATTTGGATAAGAGGCAGTCAATACTACATTTGCCGTTTTATTGGACTCGCTCAGACGGAAGAAAATGCTCTGTTTCTCCACACTCAGTTTGCTTGTCAGATCCACATCTACATCTACCGATACGGATTTCGTTCCGTATTTGGCTGTGATCTTAGTAGAACCTGCCGAGTATCCTGTGATTTCACCTTTTAATACATCTGCTACTTTTTCATTACTTGACGTCCACTCTGCCAGATCCGTTACATCTTTGGTTGTGCCATCTGGATAGGTGGCTGTCAATTTTACAGTTTCGCTTTTGTTCAAGAGCAGATTGACCTGCTTCTTGTCCACATCCACACGTTTAACAACCTCAACGTTAACATCGACAGTCACACTTTGGCTGCCCACTTTACCTGTGATGACAGCTGTTCCGGCGCTTTGCCCAGTAACTTTACCATTCACAACCGTTGCGACTTTCTCGTCATCAGAGGACCACTCGGCAACTTTGGATGCATCTGCATTCGTCGTATTATCACTGTAAGTTGCCGTCAAAATAATGTCTTTGCTATCTCCTGTGCGCAAGTCCAGCGACTGCACATTCTTGGAAAGGGCTTTGACTTTTTTGGTTACATTCACCTGAACCGTCTGACTCTGAGTCAGATACGACGTTGTAATGGTTGCCGTACCTTCCTTTTTGGCAGTAATGGCACCATTATATACAGTCGCTATCGAAGTATCACTGCTGCTCCAGGAAGAACTGATGGTTACGTTAGCCGATGTATTATCGGTATATACTCCTGTCACCGTAACCGAACTGGAATCACCCACTTCGAGCGACAGCTCATTTTTGGAAACTACAATTTTGGACAGTTCTTTATCTGCCGCAGCGGCCAAGCCTACGTTGGAAATACTCAGCACCAATACCAGCATCATCACCATGTAATTGGTCAATCTTGGCTTTAACATCATTTCCCCCCGATTCTTTTCATTTTGTTCCTTAGTTTAATGTCGGCAAGTTCTTTCCAGATGTTTAGACTTTCAGGGAATTTTCAGGGGATTTCGTGGAAATTCATTCATACGATCTATCGATTTCCAAATGGTTCATACCTGCAAATATTACGCATAACCTATGTATAGTCACTATTTTGAATTCATTTATATGATCGGGGGAGACACATGAATCAGCCTTTTGATTACAAAGGATATTGGGAACAGACCTATAGCAATGGCAGGACATCCGGAAGAGGATCTTACGGGGCTTTGGCTGAATTCAAGGCAGAGGTAGTAAATGGACTGATTCAGCGTGTGGGTATTTCCAGCGTCATTGAATTTGGATGCGGTGATGGCAATCAACTGCAATATATGAACTATAATACGTATCTAGGTGTCGATGTAGCTGCCTCGTCGGTGCGTCTATGCGCCTCCAAATTTGCTAACGATACGTCCAAAAGTTTCATGTTATATACACCCGGTCTATGGATTAACCGTGGTTTCCTGCAAGCTGATCTCACCGTCTGTCTGGATGTACTCTATCATATTACGGATGAAACGGATTTTCGCAATACACTCTACGACATTCTGCACTCTACGTCAGAGTGGGTTGTGTTGTACACTCGTTTGAAAGAAAACGGTAATCCAGGGGTTAGCACCATTCAGGACCGGAATATTTTTGACTATCTGTTTGACTATCCCGAATTCAAGGTACATGAAATTATTCCTCAGCGATATCCCGATCAGTCCTCGGCCGATTTTGTCATTTTAAGACGCACACCCGACATCGAAAATAAATCGGTCTGAGACCAAGGGTGTGCTCCGCCTCCTAGACAGGAATACCCTGTCCCGCTAGGAGGCAGGCACACTCGCACGGCTGTATGAGTAGGACGCATACTCATGCACCTTCTCACTCATACTCGCCGCTCGACGTGTGATGTTCCTGATACTCGTTTCTCTAAAATAAACCTGGACGTCCACGCAGCTTCGCCAGCGCCTCCATATAGAAATAATCGCCGTATATAATCGGCACATTCAAGCCACGACCCTCTGGATAATGCACCGTGCCCTGCATGATTAGACCTTCTTCCGCGGCCGTCTCACCGGAGCTGTAGTTCTCATGCAGCCCGCGAAGGATTCGCTCTGCCGCGGCCGCATATTGCTCGCCGCGCGGCGACAGCTTCGCCAGCTCCAACAGTCCGCTTGCGGCAATTGCCGAAGCGGACGAGTCCCACGCCACCTGATGCTCGGCAGGTGCGCGGAAATCCCACACCGGCACGATCTCTTCGCCAAGCATGGCGAGGAAGAAATCGGCCGCCCGCTCCGCTGTCTCCAGATAGCGGGCTTCGCCCGTATACCGGAAAGACAGCGCAAACCCGTGCAACGCCCAGGCGGTACCCCGCGCCCAGGCTGAACCTGGAGCATGGCCCTGCCCGCCATGCTCCTGCAGCTTCTGCCCCGTGAGTGGATCGAACTCCACCACGTGGCAGATGGACCCGTCAGCGCGGACGAATTCGCGCGCCACGGTGTCCGCATGCGCTTCCGCCAGGCAGCGGAAGCGCGGGTCGCCGCTCTGCTCGGATGCCCAATAGAGCAGCGGCAGGTTCATCATGCTGTCAATGATGGCTACGCCGCGCGTATCCATGGTTGACGAGCTGAAGTTCCAGGCGCGGATGAATTCACCGCGCACGTTAAAGCGGGCAGCGAGCAGATTGGCGGCGAGCATGCCCCGCCGCCGACCATCTGCGCTGCCGGTCTGGCGGTAGTTGGCTACGCCACTAAGCAGCCAGATGAACCCGAGATCGTGATCCACCGATTCGGGATCACGCAGACAACCTTCCAATTGCCGTTCACAACTTTCGGCAATGCGGGTTAACGGAGCGACAGCTTGGTTTTCCGGTGACTCGCCATAGACAAGCCATAACAGCCCCGGCCAGAAGCCGGCGGTCCACCATTCGGGATCATTCCGGTCATATATGCCCTGCGGGGCGGTGTGCGGAAATGTATCCTTGATGCGCTTCGCGTTGCGAATCGTTTTGGCTGCTCCTTGCCGCCATGCTTCCTCCAGCCATTTCACAGATGTTGATGTATTCATTAACTTACCCCTCCTCTAATCAATGCACGATACCCAATCTGATCGTAAACGTTATACTTCGTCCACCGCTCACTTCCATCCGTGCTTCCTTCAGCAGCCCATTGCGGGATGCCACCGGCTGTTGCTTAAGATGAATGATGGCTCCTTCATCCAGCACGGTGGATTCCACATAAGCTCCCCGGTACTCGCTGCGCACAGCCTGCTTGGAATGAGTGATGTCAGCCTGCTCGCGTCCATCATTGAACATCAATGGAATGAGTGCCCCCACCGCCTCAAGCTCACCGTCGAATTCATAGGTCACAGTAAGCAACTCCGCCCGCTGTACATAACGGGTTCGCAGTGAATTGAGCCCGGGTAGTGGGCCGAGCCATGTCACTGTAAATGCATTGGTCTGATCCAGATGCTTCCCGTCATCTCCCCCTGTAGAGGCAGAAACATCTTCGACCTCTTGATCTAGCGTTTCAAGCAAAATCGAACCTCCGCCGTCGGCAGGATTAATCCCTGCATCCCTGTCATAGTCAGCACCTGACGGAATGCCCCCGGCAAGACTGTGCCAGTTCCCATCTGCCGTCTTCCAGACAGGACAATAGCTCAACGGACCAACTTCCCCTTCCGCAAACTCCGTGAATCCGGATTGCACATGTCCAGCTGCCGATGGACCGATCAGCCCCGGCAATCCCGCCTGTTGTATACGCACGAGACCGGGAACCGTGTATGGATCATTCATGGCCGTATGCAGAATCATTTGTTGACCTGGTACAGAGGCGATAATCGTTTCAAACCATCCATCGGCCTGCAACACTCGGTTTCCTATCTCAGAAGGAAGGTATATTTCCGTTACATCTTCACCAGGATCGCTAAGGCAGGCATGGGCCAGCGCTGCTGCCGTCCACAGATTATAACCCGTATGATTCGTATAGATTTCGTAGCCATGACGCGCCTCAGGGGGATACTCGTTGCGAACTATTTTCAGACGCCCATCATCCATCTTCCAACGCTCCACCGCTTCGAAACACCAATTGGCCGCACGAGCGAACGCCCCAGCCATCACCCGATCTCCAGCCTGTAATGCCTGTGCTGCATGGGCAGAACATACGTAGGCTGCTGCCGCTTCATTCCATTGATGTTGGGAGCTGCGTCCCCGCGGCGGAATCTCCCCCAGCGGTGAAAGTGTAAGCAGCGTACTGAATGCACCATGACGTAATTGTTCCTTCAACTCACCAGCACACGCCCCGTCATATCCCGCTTCAATCATGACATCCAGATGATAGCGTGTTGCAATATCATAGGAAAATGGACAATTCGGTCGGTCCAGCGGCCCGTCCTGATATAGTCCAAGCGGCGTAAATCGTGGCAGATGATACAGATTCAGATACCGATCCATCCAATCCGTACCCTCACTGGCAAGCTGCTCCCTCAAGCGCAGATATTCTCCGGAGATCATGATGGCGTTCCAGTTGATCATGCGATTGGAATTGTTCATTTTGCTCATTGTAAAAACATAATCTTGTTCAGGCTGTATCTTCTTGAGGGCCTCTGCCCAGACCTTTGCTTGCTCAGGCAAATGCGGCTTCAACAGGATGTAAGCTCTCATCATCAACACAGGAAAAAAGTCCGGATGATGATCCGGTGCACAACCCTCCACAACAACATCGATGCTGTGTGACAGGGCCGAGGCGGCCGAAGCAAGCAGATCCATATGTCCCGCTTGAACAAGAACTGATGCAGCCATTGCATAAGCTGGTGTGGAATAATATCGCTCCGCCTCCGAGAACGGATCAATAATGGCGCCACTACTGTCCTGGTATGGTGTATAAGCCCGAACAACACTCTCCACAAGGGCCAATTTGCGAGCCTGATTCCAACCATCTGACGAGGCAGGCCCCGCCTCTTCCGCCAGTTTACGGTAATTCTCGAGTACATCTTTCCATGGATAAGTTGATGCGGCTTTATACTCACTCACGTATGCTCACCTCCATCTTTCACTTTGGTTCAATCGTGAACTTCAGCTCACACACCGTCTCCGATAGATCAATTTCCTCACTTCCTGCAAAGGAGTTATCCAACTGCTCTCGCCATTCAAGTGATGTCCGATAGAATGTAACTGGCACATTGTCATGATCAACCGTATGAATGACCTCTATATCCGCCTGCCACTGATTTGCATCGTACGTCATACATACCGTTGCTCTCTCGCCATGCCATTGAATCTGCCCCTCATGTACCTTCTCAGGTACCTTTCTGCTCATAAACCGCTCCGTCACACTCGGCCGGTGCAATTCTCCCACCGAATGTAACGTGCCTGATGAAGACGCCGCTCTGTTTTTCCATTGAAATCGATCCTTCAGACGAAGTTCTGCCACGCTCCCGACATCATTAACAGGAACGCTCCAATGCAGCTGGCGTGTATAACAAGCGAGCGAAGTTGCTTCAGGATAAGCTGCTGTCAGTTCCAAACAGGCATCCAGTGTACGGTCATCGTCCGAAACCTTCGCCTCAAGAATCTGTGCTTGCGCCTCGCGCCCTGAGCTCTGTTCCTTCCCCTCAATCCGGGGCACGCTATGCCCGGACGAACTAATGTGGAACAACTGCTCTCTACCCGGAGCAAAATAGGCTTGTGTATACAGCCCTGCTCCCGGATCACAAAGAATATTTTCGCCACCACAATGGATCATAAATTGCCCAAGATCATTATGGTTATGGGGTTCCTCGTTATGCCCGGCCTTGATGGAAAAGGCAATAGCGAGAGGTTCATCTCTGGTAAGATCTGCGCTTGGAGAATCAAGTGCTCCCTTCGCAATCATCCAGCCCAAATCTTCCAAAATGATCCCTCGTTCCGCCGGAACAGCCCCCACTTCTTGAAGGTACATTGCCGGACTGCTCCACATCACGTTACGCAGCAGGTGAGCCCAACGATGACAGGGATCATTGATAAACAAAGGGATATGAAACGGAAGATCCACCTGTATACCGAAACGAGATGCCAGAAGTGAGAGCAAGCCCGAAGGAATCTCTTGCTGCTCCGCACTATCCGAATAATTCACGAAGGTTCCTCCTGACAGATGTACCCGCAGTGGAAAGGCTGCTATCGCCGCTATTTTCGAACCACTCAGCAGATCCAACTTACCTTCACTGTATTCACGCAGCATGTCGGCATAATAGACGAAATAGCCGAACCCATACACCCAGTAACCAATGCCTTCTGCACAGCCGCCATCCATGCCATATCCACTCAGAAATGCCTGCATGGAACGAATCGTCTGACCAACCGATTCCGTCAGAATCGCTTCTTCCTCCAGCAGTAATAATCCAGCCATGCCACAGCATCCGCTGCACACAGCAGACCAGTTATGCTCTGCATCTTGCCAGTGATAGGTACGTTGTTCCCGATAGAGCGGTGTGAAGATGCGCCGCTCGGCCTCAGACCTAATCCGCTGGATGATACGTGGATCCAGTCGATCCGCGTGAATTGTTACGATTTCGGCCAGCATATGTACCGTCTCCGCGGCAAACAGATCGATATTACCGTTGACCTGTTCCACTCCCCCCGAACCCAAATGTGCAGGCAAACACCATGTATACTCACCACATACATCCCACAACATATTTTCCAATGTCTCTATCCATCTCGGCGCATTCAAATCCACAGCGAGCAGCGCTATTGCCGCAAGACGTCCCCTGCGTTCAAAATACGCATCCTCATACAACTTTCGTTCCCCTATATCCCCAAACTTCCGATAAAGACCGAATGACAGCGAAGGCAAGCTTTCGTTCAGGGCACGTTCCCCATAGCTGCTCAGATCTGTGTAAAAAGAAGCTAGCTCTGGTTGCAATAATGCCTTTCCAATGGCATCGATAGAGCAGATTGAGGGTGCTGCTGAAGCAAGCAGAACCTGCTGGCTCCTCTTTCTGTCTTGTACCATCCGATGTACTGCCTGTTGAATGACTGCAGGATCCGGCATGGTGAAGGAATTGGGTTTACTTTGATTGGTGTTTTCCATTGAATTCACCCTAATCTATATGGAATACGAAGACTTCATTATATGTAACCGATTTCATTTTACCGGATAATGCCGTACTTTTGAAGAGTTATCCATCATATTCAACCAAATTAACCACAGAATCCCTGCCCCAAATATAAAAAAACGAAGAACCCCCCGGGTTCCTCGTTACATTCAGCTTTGCAGCGCAGATTTGATATATCCAATGTCTATTAACCAATCGCAAGTGGAGAATTCTGTACAACAGACAGCCACTGACGTGCAATCAGCTCATGACCCGCTGCAGTTGGATGCACACCATCCCATAACCAGTAGGCAGCGTCAGCTTGTTCGAGAGCATCGTTGAACGTTTGCTGCAAAGGTACCCAGACGGCCCCGAACTCACTTGCGAGTTCACGGACCAGATTTTGATACTGCCCGATACGCTCCTGCCATGTGTCCCAAAGCTCCACTGTAGCTCCGGTTTTAAGAATGAACGGCTCCATTAAAACCAAACCAGTATTCGGCATCACTTCGCGTGTCTCCTCCAGCAAATGACGATATGCACGTCCAAGACGATCCGTCACACCACTAGGTTCGCCATTCATGGTACGCCATGCATCATTAACACCAATTAGAATACTGATCAGATCCGGCTTCAAACTAAAGGTATCCTCGTTCCAACGTGCATACAGATCGGAAGCGCGGTCCCCGCTAATTCCTCTGTTGTAGAACGTTGGCTGCTTGGCTGCCAGTTCCACACCCAGTTTGCTTGAGATCAGATACGCATAGCCATGCCCGAGAAAATGATTCGGATCATCATTGCGCGATCTTCCCCCATCTGTAATGGAGTCTCCCTGAAAAAGTATAACGGATGAATGTGTACTCATAATCAAAACCGTTCCTTCCTGTATGTAAAATGAAAACCTCAACCTTTCAGTCTCCATTTTATCCCTTTCGGACGCAATAGAAAATAGCGTTTTCAGGTCTTTAATATTTCAGGATTTCGGGTCCTTCGCGACATATCCTCCGCCCTGATATTCCGTCTCATCCTGCTTATCCGGCGCTCCCTTGCGTTTCGCTTCGTCCCACAACACTGCCGCGTCGTCCTTGGGGCGGTACCCAATCTTCTGTTCCAGATATCCAATATCATAATAATTGTCCGTATTCGCTGAAGTTCCATATAGATTAACGTATTTCATGCTTGAATCCGCCTCAATGCAGCACTCGGCAAGCTGTACCATATCTCTGGGAGAGATCCAAATATGTGCGGAACGCTCAGAGTGTGGATGTGCATCACCCGAGAAGTTGCCTATTCGAATATTGAATGACGACAGGTCATATTTATCCACGTAATATCGCCCAAGCAGCTCGATATAACATTTGCTGAGCCCGTAGAAACTGTCTGGCCGATATGGATCATCCACTTCGATATCCTCTCCTGTTGGATAAAACCCTGTCGCATGATTTGAACTCGCAAAAATAACCCGCTGTACACCATTCAACCGAGCAGCTTCATACACATGGTAGGCCCCTGTTACGTTGATCGGTAGGACTTTGCCCAGAAAATCTTCTTCATCCTTGGCCCATGCAATATGCAGCACCGTGTGAACACCCTGCATCAGCTCTTTCAATCGTTCTTCGTCGGTCACATCCATCGTTACAATGCCTGCTTGAGGATCTTCATGAAGATCGGCAGCTACGATGTCATACTTGCCCTTTTCCCTCAGCCCATCCAGCAGACTGCGACCAATGACTCCCGCCGCTCCCGTAATCAATATTCTGTGCTTTGAGTCGCTCATGGATTTAGCTCCCTTCGCTCTATTACGATCTTATAGAACATTATTAACCGTTAGAGCGAAGGATTTACCTGATCCCATAAAGGCCCCATATATTAACCCATCAAGTACCGCAAAATCATCATCGCAACAATACCGACTAGTACGGTTCCGAGCAGACTTCGTGTCCAGATGGCTACTGCAATCGTAGGCAGTGCTGCCCACAGGGCTGGATTATGTGTAATCGGCACCCACTGGTTATCCGCCATGAACAGTTCCTGACCGATCAGTGCCGCCATGACCGCAACGGGTACATACTCAAGCCAGCGTAACAGCCACATCGGAATCTGTATTTTACTGAACAGCATGAGCGGCAATACGCGCGGGATGAACGTTAACAAAGCCGAACCCATAATAATCCAGAATACATCCCATCTTACTTCCATCGTTCCATCACTACTCCCATCGTTGCCGCAATGACCGCAGCCACAATGACACTCATGCTGCCAAGTGAAGCCATGCTGGCGAAGATTACACAGACAACAGCGATAATCGCCACATTGATGTGGTTTTTTTTATTTTTGCGCTGCATCAGTTGAAGCACTACCAGACCAATAAACATTGCAGGCAGGGCAAAATCAAGTCCAAGCCGCTCGGGATTGGTTATCCAGCGCCCAAAGTAAGCCCCCGCCATATTCGCCACAAACCAATTCAGATATGCTGTAATGTTCAGACCGTGCATCCAGCGCTCACTCAACGTTTTCCGTCCAATCGCTCGCGTCATCGCCACGCCAAAGGACTCGTCGGTAAGCAGCGAGCCGATCCACATATTTTTAAGCGGCGTCAGATGACGAAAGTAAGGTGATACGGCTGCACTCAGCAGCAGATGGCGAAGATTCACGAAAAATATGGTGAAAATGATAGCAGTCGCTGAACCACTCGAGGCAAGCATGCCCGCGGCAATAAACTGGGCCGATCCAGCGTATACAATCAGACTAAGCAGTGCCGTTTCCGCCAAACTTAGGCCTGCCGTCATTTCAATGACACCCGCTGCAAAACCAATACTTAAATATCCAAGCAGGGTTGGGATACAGTCCTTAACCCCTTGCATAAATGTAGCATCATCCAGCACCTCTTCGGTATTTGCGGGCCCGGATGTCAGTGGTATCGATTTATCCAAATCCGGTTCATCCCCTCTCCATCTCATCCACATCTTGCGGATTACTTTTAATTTAGAAATATACCACAAGATGAGACATTCAGGGAGAGACAGATTCATTTTTACAGAACATAACAGATCAGAACAGATCAGAACAGATCAGAACAGATCCATTCCGCGCCTTCATACACCGTTGAATAACGAAGGACATCAATAAGAAAAAGACTGCAGGGTTACAACCCCACAGTCTCTTTTAGAATGGATATTGAACTATAACTTGAATTTCTCAATCAGGCTTTGCAGATCTTCAGCCATACGGGACAATGCCGCAGAAGAAGCTGCAACCTCTTCCATTGTAGCGAGCTGCTCCTGCGCAGCAGCTGAACCATCCTCGGTTCCTGAGGCAATCTGATTGGATAATTCAATGGTGTCATTCACTTCCTTGGACACATAACTCATGCCTCCATCGATCTGACGGGAAGCTGCCGACACTTCTCCAGCTTGTGCAGCAACCAACTGCACCGCACTACGGATATTTTTGAAGGCCTCTCCCGCCTCCGTGATCATTTGCGTACTTTTAATCATACCTTCTCCTGTATGGGCAAAGGTAGACTGTACCGCATTCGTTTTCTCTTGCATCTCACGCATAAGTTCATTAATACGTTCGGCAGCACTGCCTGAATTGTTAGCTAGAGACTTCACTTCGTTGGCAACGACAGCAAAGCCTCGACCCTGTTCACCTGCTCTTGAAGCTTCAATAGATGCATTCAAGGCCAGGATATTGGTCTGTTTGGCGATGTTGGTGATCTCGGCCACAATCTCAACAATCTCTTCATTTTTCGCACGAAGATCCTGTATGACAACAGCCATGGCCTCACTCTCATCATTCACCTTCTGAATATGAGCAACCGCATCTTCCACCGTAACCATACCCGCTTCGGACTTGGAAGATGCTTCTACAGCTATACGAGCAGTGTCTTCAGCACTCGATGAGATTCCTTTGACCCCAATAGACATTTCACTGACGAGTTGACCCGTTGCAGCAAGACTGGCGTTTTGTTTGTTCGTTCCTGACGCTGCATCCTGCATCAATTCAGCAACCTGTTCCGTTGCTCTGGATGTCTGTTCAGAACTCGCCATCAGCTCCTCAGAGGATGCCGCTAGCTGGCTTGATGTATCATGCACTTCGCCAAGAACGTTACGCAGCGAAGATGTCATGGTATCGAAGCTTTCCCCGAGTTGTCCGAACTCGTCACGGCGCTGCAAGCCTACTCGAACCGTCAGATCACCCGCGCTTACTTTGGATGCTGCCTGGGTCAATTGCAACAATGGACGGTGAATGCTGCGAATAATGAATACGAGCAGAATAATACCAATAATCAATGAAGCCCCTACCAGAGTGTAGGCACGGATCAAGATCGGTCTTACCGCATCTGCTGCTTCAGAAGGAACCATCTCACCGACAATTTTCCAGCCTGTTTCGGGATTCGTATAGAATACGGCTTCCAATTCTTGTCCATCATACGTGTACTTTACAGTTCCTTGATTTTTTTTATACATCTCATTAATGTAGCTCTCATTGGACTGCACACCGGATTCAATCTTGTAGTGGAAAAGAAATTTCCCGCCGTTATCCAGCATATACAGTTTTCCTTGTTCACCTATATGTATCTTATCAACAGATTCTTTCAAATGATTGAGACTTACATTGGCACCAAATACCCCTTTCCCATCGGCCAGCTTGGCAGCTGCGGTGACAACCCATTCTCCCGTGGTTACCGACTGGAACGTATCTGAGATAATTGGTTCATCTGATGACATCGCCATCGTGTACCAGCTGCGCTCCCGTGGATCATAGATCTGCTGCCCGGGGTCAGGGGATTTCATCCAGCTGCCATCTTCAGCGCCGGCAGTTAATACGCCCAGTTCTTTATGAGCCTTGGACATACGGTCCATTTGTCTTTGTAGGGCTGGTGATTTATTGATAATATCTGTTGAAGTAATACCGGCGGCGAATTGCGCTGCATTATCCTTCTCCATATCCAGCATCTGACTAATCTGCAGACTGAGCATTTCCGTTTTGGCCTGAGCGGAATGAATAATTTCTACGTTGACCTGATCTGCTGCTTTTAAATAAGACAACCATCCCACACTAATGCTCGGTACAATCAGGAACAGGAGCAACGAAGCGATCAGACGTTTCTTAACCGTTAATGTAAACCAATTGCGAATCCTTTTCTTCATTTAAATATCCCCCATCATCATCTTCACCCTTTTTTATCGGACAAACGTAGTAAAAATATTATGTATGGATACTAAAATGAATCGAAATTACATTATTTTTGTTAGGATAATAGAAAATGATGCTCATTCCCCGTTTTGACCCCCTCTTCGTGATCGTTTACAATATCTCATAAGCTGGTTATCCATGAAACGACTGGAAGGAGAGGATTCGAATCTTACGCAAGTCGCATGTGCAACAACCTGTTACCAGATTATTTTCATCCATGTTACGTATTCTGTTAGCCCTCATCCTTTGTGCAGGCCCCATTATGGGACAAGCCAGTTTCACGGCATCCGCGGCACAAGAGACGCAAACAGTTCACATTGAAGTGAATGGTCAAGAGCAATCGTGGAAAAATGCACCCCTTGTATACAAAGGCACAACATATGTTCCATTGCGAGATGTTGTTACCTCTGTAAATGGCACCTTGAAGTGGGAAGCTCGTACCAAAACGGCTACGATTACCGTTGGTCGAGACAAGCTGGTTCACCAGGCTGGCAGTGATTTCATACAGGTTAATCAGATTCGTCTGTCCTCCGGTGTGCAGTCCCGCACCATTAACGGCACACTGATGTTACCTGTCCGCGCGCTTGCCAATGCACTCAAAGCGGATATTAAAGTACAACGTACAGCCTCAGGGCAGATGAGTGTTAATATCGAGACGGACAAAGTAAGCCTATTAAATAGTCAAGTCGCCAGTGTAGACAGCTATTTGCGCGAAATTGATTTTCCCGGTATGGCTCTGATTGCCCGCAATGGAAAAGTCCTGCTTCGCCAAGGCTACGGACTAGCGGATGAACAAACGTTGAATCGTCCGGATCAGAAGACTAGAATCGCCTCTCTGAGCAAGTCCTTCACCGCAGCCTCCATTCTGAGCTTGGTTGAAAAAGGAAAGCTCGATGTGCAAGATCCAATATCCAAATACATCTCCGGTATACCGAAGGGAGATCAGATCACGCTCCATATGCTGTTATCCCAGACTTCAGGTCTCCCGTCCGCCTTTGGCCGGGGTGAAGGCACTTCATTGGAAGAAACGGTAGAGGAAATCCGGCACAAAACATTGAAATTCGAACCAGGTAGTGCCTATTTATACAGTAACAGTGGTTATGTTCTGCTGGCCTATGTTATTGAACAGGTTTCTGGCATGAGTTATGCCGATTATGTACAACAGACCATTTTGAAGCCGCTCGGCATGAAGGACTCCGGAGAAGCTTCCCGCAAGATCCATACGAATAGTGGATTTGTTGCGGAGAATAAGCAGTGGGTACCTGCCCCTTATTATGTTTCACAATCAGGTTCAGGGACGATCTACTCCACCGTGGACGATTTGCTGAAGTGGGATCGGGCACTGTACACGGACAAAATTCTGAGCCAGGATACGATTGAACAGATGTATGAGCCATATTCGGATAAAAATTATGGCTACGCCTGGATTCTCAAGGAAAACGATCAGAATCGTACCGTCTTCCATAACGGTAGCGGCGGTGGTTTTGCCACAGCGTTCTCACGCAATTTAACAGACGATGTTACCATTATTCTGCTTGGTAATCATGCGGGTATGGATATGACTTCGCTCATGGATGAAGTCGAGGCTAAGACAGCTAAGGCACTGAATCTGCAATAATTTTGCAATTATTCATTAGATATAGCAGAAGGGACGGTCCATTACAGGATCGTCCCTTCTGCTATATTGGTCTTCATAATCCGGATCATAATTTCGCTTCGTTCGTCATTTAACGCCTGTCTGCTTTATGGATACAGGAAGCTTTCCAGCAAAAGGAATATGCCCCATCAGCGCCCGAGCAGCGCTATCCATGGCAAGCGGCCTGCTCTCGTACGCTGTCACATAGACCTTTATCTCCGGGATCGCAAGCAGGTCATAGGGACTGCGGAGCGCCACAACAGCGAGCGGCTTGCCCAATTGCTGCAGCCAACCGATCAACCTGCACTGCGGATCACCGGCGGCACTGCCTGCATTATAAGTCCCCACTACAATCTGGCGAATGTCATCCTCTTCCGCAGCTTGAAGCAGACGAGCAGAACGGATGGCAACTTCCTCTGGCGAGACTGTTACATCGACCACATCCAGACCGCAATGCGACAAAGCCGAGCCTAGGGTAACCGCCTGCGTCAGCTGTTCGTCGGCAATCGTTGTGACAGATGTAGCAACCGTTATGACCAGTGTACGTTCCGGCTTCAAAGGAAGCATGTTCAGTTGGTCACGCACCAGCGTGATGCTGTTCTCACTGATTCGTCGAGCCACCTCTTGATGTGACGGTTGGTTACGCTCTTGGCGCTCGAATGAAGCTGGATGAATTGATGCCTCAGCGGAGATTGCAGTCGACACCGCTCCGTGCACTCCATCATCACCTGTGCCCGCTCCATTCTCGAGCCGTTTGGCCTTGTATTTCAGCAACCGAGTTACAGATTCATCAATGCGCGCCTCGCTGATTCGCCCACTCTGCACGGCTGCCAGCAGCGCTTCAAATGCCCCTGCCTGAAGATGAGCTGTGTGGCTGATCAACACCAGATCTGCACCGGCCTCTACCGCCATTACAGCTGCATCTACAGTCCCATAGTTGGCGGCAATCGCGTCCATCTCCATACAATCCGTTACTATCATGCCGTCATACCCCAGCTCCTGACGAAGCAATCCACTTAACACGGCTCGCGATAGTGTCACAGGCAGACGCTCCGGTTCCAGAGCCGGAAAATAAATATGTGCCGACATCATCGCATCAACACCTGCCGCTATGGCAGCCCGGAACGGAATCAGCTCGACATGCTCTACTCGTTCCCGATCATGGGTGATGACCGGGAGATCCAGATGCGAATCGGTATCCGTATCCCCGTGACCTGGGAAATGTTTGGCTGTCGCAGAAATGCCAGCATCTTGTACTCCCGCAATGCTTCTGACCCCATACGCTGCCACGGACTGCGGTGATTCCCCAAATGAACGCACACCGATTACCGGATTGGCAGCGTTGTTGTTTACATCCAGGACCGGAGCAAAGTTCATGTTAATTCCCATGGATCTCAGCTCCACCCCACTGATATAGGCTGCCTGGTATGCATCCTCGATGGAACCTGCTGCCGCAATCGCCATTTGTCCCGGCATCAGGGCGATCCCTTCGGTAATCCGGGCCACCATGCCGCCCTCCTGATCAATGGATATCCAAAGCGGTACATTACCGCTATCGACAGCAATCCGTTGCAGCCCCGACGATAACCGCTCTACCTGCTCCGGCGACTCGACGTTGCGCGCAAAATAGATTACGCCGCCAATGGGATACTTTCGCAGAAAAGCGTCCACCTCCCCGGCAGCCTCGGTGCCATGAAAGCCGCAAAGCAGCATTTGTCCAATTTTCTCACGCAAGGTCATCTGTTTCAGCTTCAACGCGTATATCTCTTTTGGCTCACTCATTCCATGCCTCCTCCCCAGGACAAACATCATCCGTACATTACGCGACATTCTATTGATGAATTTCACTCTTTATGGGTATAGCAAAAACGGCTTCCGCCGTTCCTTCCATTCCTCTGCCTCTGCGTTCCAATCTTCCATCAAGCGTACTAATTCTTCACGGTCATGAATGACATCCCTGACTTTCCTGCCTCCGGTCAACAGATCAATAAAATAACGGGAGCCCGGCTGTGGCGGCTCCAACCAGCGAAATTGCTCCGGATAGAGCGACGCCAGTTCATGTAAAAGCACCAGACCTGTATCTACCGCCCGGAATGCCCTGCTGTCTGTCACGAAAATCCTCACACCTCCACACAGCTCACCTGCATGTTTGGAGAAGGTTGGCGACATGTACACCGGATGCACATGAACACCCTCCAGTTTGTGTTCCCGAAAGCGTTCCGCCAGTCGTTCACCCTCAATCCAAGGTGCTCCAATCCACTCAAATGGGCGGGTCGTGCCCCTGCCTTCCGATACATTGGTGCCTTCGAACAGGCAAGTACCCGCATACACCCGCACACTGTCCATTGTAGGCATATTGGGAGAGGGCAGCATCCAGGGAAGCTCACAATCCGTAAACTCCATGGAGCGCCGCCATCCTTCCATTACGATCACATCCAGTTCGCAGGGCACCTCCATCTCACTGTTGACCAACAGGGCCAATTCACCTACCGTCAGTCCGGTGCGGACAGGAACACGCCAAGCGCCAACGAGTGATTCATACCCCGCGCTTAGTAGGCTGCCTTCTACCGTATCCCCGCCCAGCGGATTGGGACGGTCCAGCACCAGCAGGCGTTTGCCTGCTTCGGCACAGGCCTCCATCATGTGGAACAAGGTTGATGCATACGTGTAATAACGGACACCCACATCCTGGATGTCAAACAGCACCGTATCCACCTCAGCCAGCATCGCAGGGGTAGGCTTCTTGTGTTCCCCATAAAGGCTGAGCACAGGGATGCCCAGACGTGGATGCACTGTATTCCCGAATCGGACACCAGCTTGAAGTTCACCTTCCAGCCCGTGCTCACACGCATAAAGCGCTGTAAGCTTGGCCTCTGCCAAGCTGGCACAAACATCCACCGTAGAGACAAAATTTGCCGTAATACCCGTAGGGTTTGTCATCAATCCAATACGCGCATCCGTTAACCATTGGTGGGAGAATCCTCCCGACAGAAGATCAACTCCAGTTTTTACACCCATCACACATTCCCTTGGCTGATCCACCCCGTATGCTGGTGGTCATTGCCGCCAGATGTGACAGGTTCCTCTTCCGGTTCCAGCACATTAAGGGACACCTTATGCTGATAGATGGCAAACATGCCCGCGAACAGCGCTCCGAAGCCAACAACCGTCAGCATTAGCAGAGCCGTCAGACACAGCGCCTGAAAACAGGCTCCCATCGTGTACCCCGGATGACGGAAGAATAGCTTCACACTTTCCCCCATCGCCTGAATGATGCCCATGTTCTTTTGCAGAACAAGCTGCCAGGTATAGAACTGCGACATGAGCGCCATGAGGACGAAGAACGTTTGGAACATGCTCACCGCTGTACCTGTAATTCCGCCCTGTCCGCCGTAATACCACCAGGTTGACCAGAGAATGAAGCCAAGCACGGCGAAAAGCACACCTACTGCCCCTCCCGGGATGAATCCCTTCATCGTTCCGTTCCAGATATCCTTAAGCCCATTGCGGCGTTCCTTGCGTTCCAGCCTGTGATGCACGGCATAACTGACACCGAACAGGATTGGCATATAAATCACGGCCAAAAGCAGCACCGCGATTGGCAGCGGAGCAAACATCAGAATGGGCACCAGCACGATGGAGCTGACAACACTGTACAGGGCCACCGGAATGATATCCCGATAGATTTCCGCCCCCGACTTGACCAAGACTTCACTCAGCTTACGCATTTTCATTCTCCCCTCTATATAAGTTGACCCACACATTTACACGATAACGGAGAAGACAGAACTAAAATGGAAAAGAAAGTGTTGTCCCATAAGGACTGTCTCAAAAGGTCTCCCCATTTCGATTGGCTTGGCCGCACCGCTGGTCAGTATGTTGCAACCAAACTTGCAATGTGCCCCAAACTTCCAATGTGCTAACGAATCTACCGCACCTTAAACGAAGGATTTTCGAGGCATACAAATTTTAACGAACTTCAGTGCCGTTATTTCAGTACAAACAAGGCGTCAGAGCCTAATAAACAACGTCATCGAGTATATAACGTCTCTGTGATTCGTTACATTTCAAACCGGTGCAAATGGGTGCGAATAACGTGTGTAAGGTTCGTTAAAAATTCACGCTCTTTGCTTATAGGACAGCGCCGCTTACTCCCGTCCAATCGCCAACTCCGTCTCCGGGTCAAAAAAGTGCGCCTTACGCAGGTCCAGTACAAAGTTTTTGTCCATGCCTACATAAGCATGTGTTTCCGGGTGAACCTTGGCCGTAACGGTACGGGCACCCGAATGGAAATACACCAGATTCTCGGAGCCCAGATGCTCTACTACCTGGACCCGCGCCTGCAGCATATGATCTGTCGGGATATTCGGAGCGACATCGTCACCAAAAATATGCTCTGGACGCAGCCCCATAATTACCGGCTTGCCTTGATGGCTCTGAAGACGAGCGAGTACATCTTCTGGCAAGGTGAATGATGCACCGTCCACGACAACCTGTGTGCCTTCAATCCGGGCATCAATGAAATTCATCGCCGGGGAACCGATAAATCCGGCAACAAACATATTACGGGGACTCGCATACAATTCTTTCGGCGAAGCCACTTGCTGAATATCTCCATGATTCATGACCACGATGCGCTCCCCAAGTGTCATCGCCTCCACCTGATCATGCGTGACGTATACAATTGTGGCACCGAGCCGCTTATGCAGCTCGCCCAATTCCACTCGCATCTGTACCCGCAGCTTCGCATCCAGATTGGAGAGCGGCTCGTCGAACAGAAACACCTGCGGATCACGGACGATCGCACGCCCTACCGCCACACGCTGGCGCTGACCACCGGACAGCTCGCGCGGTTTGCGCTCCAGCATCGCCTCCAGCCCCAGAATGGAGGCCGCATTCTGTACCTGTTCATCAATATAGGATTTTGGCTTCTTGAGATTTTTCAGGCCAAAGGACAGATTTTCACGGATGGTCATGTGCGGATAAAGCGCATAATCCTGAAATACCATCGCGATATCGCGATCCTTCGGATGCAGATCATTCACGACCCGTTCCCCGATGACAATATCACCACTCGTCTGTTTTTCCAGACCCGCAATCATCCGCAGTGACGTTGTCTTGCCACAGCCCGAAGGACCCACAAAAACCACGAATTCCTTATCTTCTATAACAAAGTCCGAGCCGGCCACAGCCGTGAACGTTCCTTTATGATCGTCTTTGAATTCTTTGCGCACTTGGCGAAACTCCACGCGTGCCATAGGTAGATCCCCCTTTACGTTGTCGCTTGTCCTGAACTATATAAGCTCCACTAACGAATATTTACACGGGCACTCCGATGACAGAACAACCTTCCGATCGCTGTTATCCCCAGATTTCTTTGATTCCTTTATAAAAAGGGGAAATCCGGTGATAGCGTATGCTTCCGATGTAGCTTTCTTTTAGAAAGCTTTTAGGCGAACGCTTTCGCTTCTTCAGGTTATTTCTGTCCTCTCCGTTATGGTGTAAATGTTTAGTTGAACATATATAGGAATTAACCTTTTACCGCACCGATCGTAATGCCCTGTAGGAAATAACGTTGCAGCGAGAAAAACAGAATGATCATCGGCAGTGCACCAATCGTTGCCCCTGCCATCATGGCGCCGAAGTCCGTTGATTCGGCAAATACGAACGAAGCCAGACCCACCTGAACGGTGCGCATCTCGTTGGAATTAGTGATCAGGAATGGCCAGAAAAATTCATTCCACGAAGCTACAAACGTGAAAATCGCCAGCACCGCGATCCCTGGCTTCGCCATCGGCAGGATCACTTTCCAGAAGATGCCGAACTCGCTGCACGCATCAATACGTGCCGCATGAATCAGCGATGTGGGCAGCGTTGACATGAACTGTTTCATCAAGAATATGTTGCCCACACTGACCGCAGCAGGCAGAATAATGGCCGTATACGTATCTCCCAGGTCAAACACGTTGACCATCAGAATGTACAAAGGAATCAGCGTCACCTGTGCCGGAATCATCATCGTGCCCAGCAAGGTCCAGAATACCGCCTGACTTCCCGGGAATTTCAGTTTGGCGAATGCATATCCCGCCAGGGAGGCGAAGAACACATTCGTCACGGTCAATATGATCGAGATGAGCAGCGAATTGTACAGCCAGCGCCAGGCATCGGTTTTGGCAAAAAAGCGCTCATATGGTGATAACGACAGCTGCTCCGGGATCATCTGCGGTTTGAAGGAAGCCGACATCGCACTATCCTGCACCGAACCGACCAGCATCCAGTACATCGGAATGACCGTCACCAGTGCCCAGACCACCAGCAGAATGGATGCAACGACAAGCAGTGTCTTTTTCTGTGTTGATTTCATGGATTTCATTCACCCCCGGATGCTTAATGCAACGTGCTCTAATCGTACGTGTTTTGAACTACCTCTAATACTCAATATCGCTGGAGAAATATTTGAACTGAATGACGGAGATGACAATGATGATAATCGCCAGTACGAACGACTGTGCTGAAGCCAATCCGAACTCATAGAACTTGAATGCAGTCTCGTAGATCAGATAAGCGATCGTTGTTGTCGCAAAGTTTGGTCCACCCTGTGTCATCAGATACACCGAGATGAACACCTGGAAAGACGTGATCACACCTGTCACGAGCAGATACAGCGTCGTTGGTTTGAGCAGCGGCCATGTAATCTTGCTGAACTGGGTCCAGCCGCTGGCATGATCAATATCTGCCGCTTCGTACAGCGATTTCGGAATACCGCCCATGGCTGCCAGATACAGAATAATGCCCGCGCCGTGCGATCCGAGCCAGTTCATCAGAATGAGTGAAAAGAGTGCCGTTCCCGATTGGCCCAGCCAGATCACCCGATCAAGGCCTAACAGGCCGAGGAAGCGGTTCAGCAGTCCCGAATCCGTCGGGTCAAAGATCGCCAGCCATACGATGGAGATGGTTACCCCGGATGCTACCGCAGGCAGGTACAATGTTGCTTTGAAGAACGTCTGCCACTTGCTTTTCATCTGGAAGATGAAGTAGGACA
The DNA here is from genome assembly GCF_037969855.1 of Paenibacillus sp. FSL W7-1088. Classification (NCBI taxonomy): domain Bacteria; kingdom Bacillati; phylum Bacillota; class Bacilli; order Caryophanales; family Paenibacillaceae; genus Paenibacillus; species Paenibacillus sp. FSL W7-1088. The sequence goes on along the minus strand of NZ_CP150216.1, from coordinate 392,000 downwards.
GTACAAATGTAATGAGAATATTGACCGGTACCGTACCCACAGTAAAGATGAGTGTATTTTTAATCGACTTCCAGAACGTCTCATCTTTCACCAGTCGCTCGTAGTTATCCAATCCAACCCACGTCGAATTCATAATGTTGTATTTCTGGAAGCTCATCACGAGAGCCGTCAGAACGGGATACAGTGTGAAAATGAGAAACAGCAGGACAGGCGCCAAAATAAACAAATACGCCCACCCGTAGTCTCGCCAAAACCGGGCAACCCGGGTAGTCCGGGGCACAGACGGTTTTGGCGCAAGGGCGGTCTGCATGGCGAATCCTCCTCTCCTAATCAGTGTGGTTTTGCGTTATGTTCTATGGTCCGAGTTATTGTCCAAACATCTGCTGGCCTTTGTTCTTGAAGTCTTCTGCGATCTGCTCCGGTGTCTTCTCACCCGAGAACAGCGCCTGAATGTTAGGCTTCACAACTTGTTCCTTGAATTGTTTTTGCTGTGATGCTTTGTCGATATCCAGTTCCAGTACAACCGGCATAGCGATATTCTCTGCCATGACTTTCGCAGCAGCCAGATTATCCGGTTGACCAAGTTCTTTTCCTTTAAACAGATCCACCTGGGACTGTCTTACAAATGGAAGCGCCAGTTCATTGGCCGAGTTCCCTGCTTTGGCACCACTGAGTGCCTCCATGACCAGGAACGTATTTTTGGCATGCTGTTCGCCTTTGTCCTTCTTCTGTTTGAAGGCTACATACCCTTCGCCGCCCATCGTTGTTGCCGCAGGTTGATCGTCATTATGCGGTACAGGCAGCAGGACAAAATCAATTTTCTCTCCTTGTACCTTGCCATCATCGATGTCCTTGTTGCGGTTCTGAATCATCACATCATAATAAGGAATCGCTTTGGAGATGATCGCCGTTTCCCCCGCGTAGAACATATCCGTCCGTTTTGCTGGAGCAAGAGCCGCCGTTTCCTTCGGCATATAACCTTGATCCATCAGATTTTTGATAAAAGAGAGAGTATCCAGAATGCGGCCATCATTCCATTGGAACGTGCCAGCTTTGTCGAGAACGTCAATCATGCCGTTGTTTCGAGACAGCATTTCAATGAAATCAAGCGAGGTTCCGTCGGTAACCAGTGCATATTGTTTAGCCCCACCATCCAGCGTTTTGGTCAGCTTGGCTGCGGCAGCGTTGAATTCGGACCAGGTCCAGCCATTTTGCTGAATGGATTTCCAGTCCATGCCCGCTTCCTCGAGAATGCGTTTGTTGCCACCCCATGCCCATTGGAATTGATACAACGGCAGTCCGTACTGTTTCCCTTGGATCTGACCTAATTCAAGCGTACCTGGCAGATAGTCATCCTTGATCTCAGGTGTCAGGTAGCTGTCCAGCTCAAGTGCCAATCCCGTATTCACATATGTCCCGTCTACACTATGAAAGTAAAGATCCGGCGGGTTGCCCGCGTTCAGAGCGACATCGAATTTTTTGGGCCCTTCCGCCCAGGAGAGCATTTCCGTCTTCACGGTAATATTCGGGTGTTCTTTATTGAAATCAACAATCAGATCCTTCAGTTCATCTTCATATGTCCCATGTACTGGATAAGTCCATACGGTCACCGTATCTTCCGCATTAGGATCATCTGAAGCAGCGCCCCCGCTATTCCCGCAGGCAGTAACCCAGACCATCATCAACAACATTGCCCATACCAGACCCTTCTTTTTCATCCCTTCATCTCCTTCGCGTGTCGTCTCCCGATAATTGCATTGCCTAACCATGCTACCCCTTTTGAAATCATCCATCCTTAAACGACTTAACAGATTATTGAGCGTGGCAGTAAGGAAAAAGCACCTCCCTTATGGATTAGACCTGAACGTACGCAGGATTAATCTCTTAAATGCAATATTAACGTCAACTTAGTTGACATTAACAGTATTAATTCCTTCCAAAATTGTAGATTGAGTTCATTATATGAGCTATGAAATAAAAATTCAACATTATTTTTTATTATAAAATTTAATTTTACTTTTTCATTTTATGCCTCTATACTATGTAAAAAGAAAACTCAAGCAATCGAGGTGAGCCACTTTGCGAGTATATGTAGGCGTAGATGGAGGCGGTACCAATACTGATGCAGCAATCATTTCTGAATCTGGCGAAATTGTCGCCCGGCTCAGCGGCGGTCCCACGAATCCTCACAGCGTACCACTGGAACAGGCCCTTTCCGAACTGCAACGAGTGCTGGAACAGCTATTTAATCTAAAAAGTGATTTATCGACAAATTGTGAAGGTATATGCCTCGGCATGTCAGGTGTAGATACGATTCAAGAACGGCAACTTATAGCCGACACAGTAAATAATTATATGAAGAGCCGCAATCAACGGGGATCAGAGGGCTGTCCAGTCTGGGTTGTATCCGAAGGAGAAATTGCTCTGATGGCCACTCTCGGACATACTCACGGTGTATTATGCATCTCTGGAACAGGGTCCATCGTGTACGGATTTACGCTGGAAGGCGAGCGATATCGTGCAGGAGGCTGGGGTCATCTGCTCGGAGATGAGGGGAGCGGCTATCGTATTGGGCAGCGTGCACTTCAAGTGGTTATGCAGAGCTATGACGGTGTTCTTCCTCCCACCCGTTTAACCCCGCTTCTTCTAAAGAAACTGAAACTTCGGGATATCTCGGAGCTAAAGACACGGGTGTATCAGATGGATTGGGGCAAAACCGAGACCGCATCCATCGCCCGTCTGGCTATAGAAGCAGCTGAATCCGGGGATAAGGCCGCCCGGGCACTGATCATCGATGAAGCCTCACAACTGGCGGATACCGCCAAGGCGCTGATTGCCCGTCATCCCGAATTTGCATCTACTCAGGTTGTCCTGTCCGGATCATTGTTTCGATATGCTGCACTTTTCCGAAATACATTTATCCAGAAGTTATCGGGATATTATGGAAAGTTGGATTTTGTATATCGTGAAGATGCCCCCGATCCAGTGGTTGGCGCAGCACAACTGGCAAGAAGACGCTGTTCCCTGAATGAATCATTTTAAAAGAGAGAAGGAGGCCATACGGATGAATCACATGCTAAACTCACTACTAACGGAACAACCCAATCCATTAACAGATCATATAGATGAACTACCTTCGGCAGAAATTATGGAGCTAATTAATAAAGAGGATCAACGGATTGCGGAGCTCATTCAGCCCTTGATTCCGGTCATTGCCCAAGCGGCGGACCTGATCTTGGAGGCCTTTCAGTCTGGCGGCAGGCTGTTCTATGTAGGCGCAGGTACCAGTGGACGATTGGGAATACTTGACGCTTCGGAATGCCCGCCTACCTACGGAACCCCGCCCTCCATGGTGCAGGGTATTATTGCAGGAGGATTCCGGGCAGTGAAGGACCCGGTGGAAGGTGCTGAAGATAGTGAGGAATTGGGAGCTGCGGACCTTGATGAACACGGCTTAGACGAAAACGATGTCGTGGTTGGCATTGCAGCCAGTGGGCGAACGCCGTATGTGCTGGGTGCGATGAGACACGCCAAGGAGATCGGAGCTACGGTGATCAGCCTGAGTAACAACGCAGGTACACCGATGACCCTTCTGGCTGATGTGAGCATCGAGGCTGTTGTTGGCCCGGAGGTTGTCATGGGATCAACACGCATGAAGGCCGGCAGCGCCCAGAAAATGATTCTGAACATGCTCACCACTACCGCCATGATTCGTCTAGGCAAGGTTTACCGTAATTTCATGGTCGATCTGAACCCTTCGAACGAGAAGCTTGTCCATCGGGCCAAACGCATGATCCATCTGGCAACCGGAGCGAATGAAGCGGACATTGAACAGGCTTTTGCCGGTGCAGACGGTCATGTAAAAACGGCAATCGTCATGCTGATGGCAGGCGTGGACGCGGTGGAAGCTCAGCGAAGACTGGATCTGGCTGACGGATTTGTCCGCAGCGCCATTGTGGGGCCTTCCTGAGCCGTACAGGGGTATTTCTAGAGGTTGAAAGAGAGGAGCCCGACATAAGTCTGGGCTTTTTTTATAATTTTTTTATTCTAAAAGCGGATATAATCCGTCAAAAAACCAAAAAAATCCCCTCCTGTATAAACAGAAAGGGATTCATAGGTTCTACTTCATTTATGCTCCAGAATAGCCTGCCGGCTCTTCTCCAAATATTCCACCGACTGGTTGTAGTCGCGGCTGGCAATCGCCAGATACAAAATGTCGATTACGTTCAGCTGTGCAATTCGTGATGAAGTTGCTCCGCTTCGGATATCGCTTTCGGTGGAAGTAATCATCAGGGGCACATCCGCTAGACTGCTGAGCGTATTGCTCCCCCACTTGGTAATGCTAATCGTTGCAGCGCCGCCTTCACGAGCATGCTTCAGGCAGGAAATCACGTTCGAAGTCTCCCCTGAATATGAGATACATACCACCGCATCATCTTCGCGAAGCGTCGTTGCGGACGAAATCTGCATATGCGGATCGGCGAACGAAAAGCTTGTGCGATTGATTCGCATGAACTTGTAGTGTGCATCCAGCGCAATCAGGTTGGAGGCCCCCACCCCGTAGAAAAAGACCCGGTTCGCCCGATGGAGCACGTCCACTGCCTGTTCCACCAGACGCGGGTCCAAAATATGAACGGTATCCTTCACCGATTGAATATTATTTGCGGACACATGCTGAATAATGCTCTCCATGGAGTCCTGGGGACGAATCTCCGTATATTGGTATTGTTCACCTGTCTGCAAATCTCCGGCAATCTTCAGCTTCAGCTCCTGAAAACCCGTTACACCCAGTGATTTGCAGAGACGGATAATGGCAGCCGGGCTGCCACCGCTCCGTTCAGACAGCTGTGCCACCGAGGACTGAACCGTCTCTTGAGGATGATCGAGAATGTAAGCTCCGATCTTCCGTTCTGACGGAGTCAAGTCATCCATTAATGCGCGTAAACGTACAAGTCCACCTTTCATGCCTTCCATCCGCTCCTCCTTTCCGTACTGCCTTCATGTACAAGCATTTTATCCTATAATTCCAATAGAGTCTAATTGATTACACGCCCTTGCATATGCAACTCATTCAAAAGCCTTGCTGCACTACAGTGTCAGGTGGCCCGATATTACGGCGTGTTTCGCGCCGGTTACTGCCGGGAGTGTATTGGTTCTGCCCATGAGTGCCTCATGGCCAAGGAGGGCAAATCCAATCGCTTCGCGGGCATCATCCGGTATACCATAGTCCGCTGTTCGCTCCAAACGGATGTCTTCCGGGAGTCTCTGACGGATCATCTCCATTAACGTGGCATTGGAAGTGCCACCACCGCAGGCGAGCATGGCCGAGATGTGCACCTTGGGCAGGATAAAATCCTTCACTGCTCGCACGATCGTCTCCGCGGTCAGACAGGTGGCAGTAGCCAGCGTATCTTCAAGGGATAAGGAACGCGCTGCGGCCATCTCCATCAAGCGTGCTGCATATGCCGCACCGTACACTTCACGTCCGGTGCTCTTGGGAGGCAGCCTTTTGAAATAGGTATCGTCCAAACACAGATCTACCAGATCCTGATTGAACTTTCCTTGTGCGGCGATGCTTCCATTCGGATCATAGTGCTGCCGCCCTCCCGTCGCCTGGCGTACGATCGCGTCCATCACCATATTGCCAGGTCCCGTATCAAAAGCCGAGATACCTTCATTAGAAGACGCTGATGGCAGCACCGTAACGTTGCCAATACCTCCGATATTTTGCACCAGTCGCCCTTCCTCCGGACTGCGGAACATCAACGCATCGGCATAAGGGGTAAGTGGCGCGCCCTCTCCGCCAGCCGCCATATCCCGTGCCCGCAAATTGCCGATCACTGGCAGGCCCGTTCGTTCACGTACAACGGCGCATTCGCCAATCTGCAGCGTGGACACCACTGGAAGACTCTCGCCTACTGGCCCTGGAAAAGCCGAAGCTACAGGTGCGTGCCATACGGTCTGTCCGTGCATGCTGATTGCATCCACCTGCCCGGATCGGATTCCTGAGGATCGAATAAGCTCACTGACACTGTGAGCATACCACTCCGATACGCCAAAATGTGCAGCCGTCAGCTCATCCACACGTGCCGTCTCCGGTGAACATAGTCGAATCAGCACTTCTCTCAATTCATTGGAGTACGGTACGCAGACGAAGTCAACCAGAGTGATCTTTTGCAATGCCCCGCTGTCATCTGTCAGAATACGCACCAATGCCGCATCCGTCCCGTCGAGGGACGTGCCTGACATCAGTCCAATGATGTAATGCTCCCGTTTCAAGCGATATTGCTCCCACATCGGATAGCTGCCTGTATCCATCCATTCACAACCTCCCGCCAGCCCCGATGAACACGTCATCTTGCCATAATTTCACCCAGTATATGATATAAAATTTCACAAGTCAAATATTTTATGAAATTTAATTACAATCTTCCAACCATAGCGACTCTTTGTCCGAACTGGCATGCTCACAAGAGGTTTTCTATGAATCAAAACAGATAAATAACGATCAAAAAAGAAACATTTTTACAATTTTACCGTTTATATAACGAAGGTATATTTTGGAATCGACATGTTGAGGGTTATAAACTGTCACCAGCGGAAGGAGATACCCAGATGAACAACGCTGCTATTTGGTTTTCAACTGTTTTATTACTAGGGGGACTGACGACTACATCGTCATCCGTTGTGGGTGCCAAACCAGCTGCACCAGAACAAATTTCACAACGTTCCGTTAATGCGCCTTCTGTAACTCCTTCCATTTATTCAAGCATCAAACCGTTTAAAAGGAACAACAGTACCAACAAAATTATCTGGAAAGGAGGAAATATTACTCTAACCGCTACTACATTGAAGTTGGAAGGTAAGCCTGCTTTTGAACAAAACGTCATCCAATCCATTGTCGTCTCCAAGGGGAGCCAGAAACATACGATTGAAACGAGTAATCTGGAGGACAATTGGCTCGATATCACAAGTGTTGTTGCCTCCAACTCCAATACATGGCTTGCTATACACGCAAAACGTAGCTCAGGAAACACGCTGATGCTTCTTAACCTTCAAACAGGTGACAAGACGGAATTAAATGAACGATTGAAACAAGCAGGTAAGAAAAACATAGAAACCATTGCCACCTATAACTGGGCACCCAACGAAGATCAGATAGCCTTCTCTTACGGAGATCCCTCCAAGAGCTCATTAGCCATCTACAATGTTCAGAAAGAGGGCTTTGTATTCCTGCCAAGAGCAACCAATTATATTAGTACCAATCTGATTTTGTGGCAAAAAAACGGAAAAATACTAGATTACATCAGTGAGTACCCATCTGATCAAATGATACTTTATAGGTATAGCATAGAGACTAACAAGGTGAAGCCTGTTAAGAAAATTAGCCGTAATGAGTTTGCAGAATGGTTCAAGCTGGATAAGTATCCCACACAGTAACGATAAATAGTAGAGGTGCAAATAATGAAGAAAACGATTTTACTCCTGTTTTTAAGTCTGTTCTTGCTGGTTGTACTCCCTCATCAGGGAAATGCGGCTGCAAGCACGTCGAAAATCTTCTTGGACGGCGAGGAATTAATCCTACCAAGTGACGTTCAGGTGACCATCGTGAATAAGAATGTTATGATTCCAATTCGTGTTGTTGCCGAAAATTTGAAATTCAAAGTCGATTGGAATCAAAATACACGTAATGTAAAGATCCAGCAAAATGACAAAACGATTTCTTTAACCGTTGATCAAAAGCAAGCCATGGTTGCTGACAAGCAAGTTACCTTGAACACAGCCCCACTCATTTTAAATAACACCACGGTGGTACCCATTCGATTTGTCAGTGAACAAATGGGACTCAACGTGAAATGGAACAACAAAGAGAAGATTGTATACTTAGTCAACACCGACACCAGTAAAGAGCCCACTGTTGAGCCCGGCAACGGTTCAGGAAACGGCAGCCCAACATCAATAACACATGTTACCGATATCCAATTTGCCAACAATCAGCTCGTCGTGTCTATGGATGGCGAATCCAAACCCGTGATGACGACTTTGAAGAATCCCGATCGTCTGGTCGTGGATCTGCCCGGAGCAGTGTTTGGTGATCTATCGCAACCGTTGAATCAAAACATGAATGGCAAATTGGATGTGGACGCATACCCCAATGTAACGGAAGTTAGATATTCTCTTTTTAAACAAGACCCTGGTCAAGTTCGAATTGTCGTTGAATTGAATCAGGTGAAGGATGTACAGTACAGCCAGAACATCATCGCCGATAAACTGATTATCGATCTGAATGTTTCGGGAGATAACGTCACACCCGTTCCTGTAAATCCTGTAGGCGACTCGGGACGCAAGGTCGTTGTCATCGACCCAGGCCATGGGGGTAAGGATCCAGGTTCGACCAGCATCACCAACAAACCCGAGAAGGAATACAATCTGGCATTGGCTCTTAAAGTACAAGCACTGCTTCTCAATGAACCGGATATCGAATTGGTGATGACTCGTGACGGTGATACTTATCCCACTCGCCCGGAGCGTGTTCGGCTCGCCAATCAATTAAACGCGGATGTATTTGTATCTATCCATGGCAATAATGTGGAGTCCTCACCCCAGGCAACAGGTACGGAGACGTTCTACTATCAACGCAGCAGCAGCAAGGAATTAGCCAATATTATTCACGAACGTTTGGTTAAAGCCATGGGGCTCAAAGACCGTGGTGTGAAAAATGGCAACTTGGAAGTGATCAGAGATACGACCATGGCTGCAGTACTTTTGGAAGTGGGATTCCTGAGTAATGTTATGGATGAAGAACTGATGTCTTCCGATGTTGTTCAGATGAAAGCCGCTCAAGCGATAGCAGATGGGATTAAGGAATATCTGGGTATAAATTAAATGATAAAAAATGATGTAAATATGCTGGAGGATGTGATCCATTGAAAACGAAATTGGGATGTGCACTCGTCTTATCCTTCTTAATGATAGTTGGCATTGGTTGTGCTCAGAAGCCAGTCAGTGAATCCGGATCGGCCGAACCTGCTGTTCAGGGGGGACAGTCACCAAACCCATCCGAAACAAAGGTGGATCTGGGCACAATGAACATACAAGCGGTTGATGTGTATTTCGCAGACGCCCAGGTACTGGAACTTGAGAAAAAAGAGCAGGAAATTGAATACAAAGACGATTCCGAGAAATACAAAAAAACATTTGAAGCTTTACAAAACAATACCGATTCGGAGCTCGTATCCCTCTGGGAAAAAGTCGAATTGCTCTCCTTACAGTACGGCGAGGGCAAAGTTACTTTGGATGTTCATATTCCGGATGAAGCCAAATTGGGAACCAGTGGCGAGCTGCTTGCATTGGATGCGCTGACCCAGACGATGTTTCAATACGATGAAGTAGAAAGTATCGATATTCTGGTGGACGGTGAAGCCCTCGATAGCTTGATGGGCCATTCAGAACTGGAGCATCCTATTCAGCGGGAGCCTTAATCTAATTTCAAAAGCCATTGGATGATATCCTCATGATTCTCCCCTTGAATCATCTCTCATGCATGATGAGAAGCATAACTTCTCATCATGCTTTTTTTATATAAAAATCCACATTCAAAAAGACGTCCCCAGGGACGCCCTACATAGATCCAATCTTTATGAAATTCAAATTAGAGATGCAGCTCATCTCCAGGAGATAGCGAATGCAAAATCCCTTTCCCCGAGACCGATTTTTCGCTGAGTAAGCCTTCTCTCAGTTTATCCGTCTCTGCCCGTTCCGCATGTACAAGTACCGTATGCCTCGCAGGAACCTGATGCAGCATTCTCTCGACATCCTTCCAACCCTGATGCACCTTATAACGAATTTTCCGTACCTCGCACGCTCCGTGTTTTGCAGGATTCTGCAACAGCCTGTAAGCATAGGTGCCGGCAGAGACATGCCCAGTGAGCAGTACCAGATTATGTTCATCGTCCGCAAACTGGCTATAGTACCAGCGAGCAAGAGAGGACTGCATCATCCCGTCCGGAATGAACCACAAAGAGGCAGCATGTTGATGCAGTAGCCGCTCTCGATCTTCCTTTGTTACAGGCATTTCCCAACCATAACCCCTCAAAAAACGCTCAATTGCTTCCTTTACAGAGCCCGATATGTGTTCTTCCTCTTCTTTTAGCCAATATGGAGCACGTAAAAGCTGCTTCAGACCGTCCACCAGCCCTTGTTCCACGACAATTGGAACGTCCGGTAACTGCTGCTGTGCCCACAGCATGATTTCCTGACCACGACCCACTGAGGGCATAGGCATTAGCACCTTTCCACCCCGGGCAATGGTCTCATGAATGGCCTGCTCCAGCTGTTCCAGCTTGTTGGCCTGCGTATCGCAATCTGTTCCATAGGCAGCATCCATAATCGCCAAATCCAGAAGACCGGATGAAGATGCATGGATCACTTCTACTCCCTTGGATACGGCATAGGCATCCCCTTGCTCCACAGGTCTACCTGCTGATACGTGGGATCGTAACACCCCTTCGGATGCAGCAAAGGGGAGAGTCTGCGACGCGGATGGCTTTCCTGCCAAGGCATGCCCACCATTCACGACGGTTCGTATATCCGATTTCCAATGTTGACTAACTGGAGCATCAAGCCCCCGCCTGTTACGTGGTACCCTTGCCTGCCAGAATACGTCCGCTGGACAATCTTCCTGCAAAAGCATGGATTCGGAGGTGTAATCACCGGAATAAAATATACGCTTATCCTCCATTTCCAGCCCGAACCATACCGATCCTGCCAGGTGTCCACTGCGCCCCCACACCACCGAGACGCCAGGAACCATTTCAAACCAGGTTCCACCCTCGGCTTCGTCCTCCAAAAATCGGTAGCGAATCAATTGTTCATCGCCTTCTTCGTATGGGAGGGTGTGTCCTGTCCTCTCCATATTTCTTCGCCAAGCTCTGAAGTAGGTGTCCAATTGCTCTCTGGTTTCACGCGTCGTCCATACTTCACCCTGATAACCCATCTTATAAAGCAATGGAATAGCGACGGAATGATCCTCATGGGCGTGAGACAACAAAACCACATCTAACTCTTTAACGATTTCCGGTTCAATCAACGGATACTCGCCGGCTCCTTCTTTTTTCACGCCACAATCCAGCAAAAGTTGAACCCGGCTCCCTCTCAGGAGATAGGCAGAGCGCCCGTGTTCCCCGGCGCCGCCCCATACCTTCAGTTTGATCATGATGCATTCCACTTTCTCTTCGAATTCAGAACTTCGATGCCGAGCAGCATCAGTACTGTCATACCGACAGTAACCACGGCCATCGCCATTCCCAATGACACCTGACCTTGTTCAAATTGAGCAAAAATATACGTAGCCGATGTCTGCATCGATGGAGGCAAAATCAACAGTGAACCTACCAGCTCCCGCGTGGCAATGGTGAATGTCATCATCCAACCGGCCAACATACCGGGGATAATCAGAGGCAGAAGAATGCGCCGCAGAATATATAACGGTCTTCCGCCAAAGACCTGACCCGCCTGGAACAACGTTCCGTCGATCTGGGTGAAGCTTGATTTGACATACTGCACCGTGTACGGCAAGAAAAGTACCACATACGTCAGAACAACCATTCCGTACGAGTTGTACAGGGTGAACGGCATCCATGGTGAATTCCAGAACAGGATGAGACCCACCACCATGACAATGCCAGGTACCGTATTCGGCAGCAGACTGAACAGGTCAATGACACGCTGCATAAAGGAAGACGATTTACCAATGGCCAGTGCCAAACCTGTACCGATAATAACCGCAACCGTCGAAGCTGCCAGTGACAGCCCCAGGCTGTTCCCTATTGCTTTCATACTGACCGATCCCCAGGACAGCAATTCCCGGTAGTGATCCAGCGTCAGATTGTCGAAGGACAATCCCGCACCGCGAAGCTTCATGGTCGATGCAGCAATAATGGAGAAATACGGAATGCCCACCGACAGAATCAGCAGCAACGCGAGATACAACCCGCACAACCAACCCGCTCCGCCACGTAGGGAGTATCGTTTGGAACGCTGCCCCTTGCCCCCTACCAGACGGTACGTGAACTTTCGACTCATGGCAGACTGCATGTACCACATCACCAGACAGACCGACAGCAGCACCGATGCAAGCGAGGTAGCCTTGCCAAAATCAATCGGCCAACTGGAGATATACTTGTGGATCTCAGAGGTCATGACATAATAACCGATACGGCGCCCGAAGGTGGCCGGTGTTCCGAATTCCGCAATCGTTTTGACAAAGACGAGCATGATGCCCATGCCATAGGAAGACAACAGCAGTGGCAAAATAATGCGTCTGAATCGGTATCCCGCACGTCCCCCGTGCACCGCTCCCGCTTCTTCCAAATTGCCTCCAATGCGAATGATGGCATCCCGAAGCAACAGATACAGGAAAGGGAACAGATGCAGGCTCATAATGAGCACCATGCCCCAGAAGCTGAAGAACAACTCACTCCAGCTCGCAGCGGAAGGCACCCATTGCTGCAGGTATCCCCCTTTTTGCATAAACAGAATCCATCCCATGGAGCCGATATACGGCGGGGTCATGAACGGAATCATCAGGATCACGTCCACCCAGCGATGCTGACCCATGCGGGTCTTCGCCATCATCCACGCCAGTGGCAATGCCAGCAGCGTTGTTACAGCTACCACGCAGATCCCCAGCCAGACGGAATTCAGCAGCACCCCGGATAAATGCTGACCGGTAATGGTTCGAATCGGAGCCATCCAATCCCATTGCCCATCCGGATACACACTTTGCCAGAAAATCAGCAAGAGCGGTACACCAATGCTTATCGTTAGCAGAAAGAGGGCCAGAATCACGCCCACTCTCCGAAAAATGCGGTTGTTGTCTACTACAACAGGTTTCACTACGATTTCACCTCACATGACTTCCACAAGACAATCGTCTCTTCACTCTAGTTGCTCTAGTTACTCAATCGTTAGGTCGTAACACTATTCTTATTTAAAAGTCTCGGAGAACCGTGCCGCTGTCTCATCTCCGTGTTCACTCATCCAGTTCCAATCCACTTTAAGCTGCGGGATATCTTTCAGATTCGCCCGGTTAGTCGCTTCGATGTCTTCACGACCCGGAATCAGGTAAGCATCTGCAACAAGCTTTTGTGCCTCATCAGACAACAGGTAATCGATAAATGCCTTGGCATTCTCCACATTCTGACTCGATTTCAGAATCGCTGCCGGTCTTGGACTGATTACAGTTCCTTCCTCTGGATATACGATGTCCAGCGGTTCACCTTTGGCCTTGGAGGAATACGCCATGTAGTCCACACCAGCTGCTACGATGCTTTTCGCTCCGGTAATGACCGGGTCAAGTGCTTCCTGATTCGCTCCTGCCATCGCTACACCATTGGCTTTGTAGCTGTCCAGCAAGTCCCAGCCTTTATCTCCATTTACACTCAGGTAACCCGTAATGAAGTCCAGCGCGGAACCGGACAATGTAGGATCAGGAATATTGACTGCGTCCTTCCAAGCAGGTGTTGCCAGCTCAGCCCAACTGGTTGGTGGCGCGGACACCAGCTTCGTATTGTAGACAATTCCGAGTGCCGAAGCACTGGAGCTAAAATAGTTGCCGTCGGCATCCGACCAGTCCTTGTTCAGCTTGTCTGCATTCTCCGCATCAGGATATGGGAGTGTCAGTCCATCTGCTTTCAGTGCTTGTGCCGAAGGCAGGGAGGCTAGAATAACCACGTCCGCTACCGGGTTGGATTTTTCAGCTTCCATGCGAGCCAGAATTTTGCCTGTCGTGCCCTGGAACATCTCCACTTCAATGCCCGTCTTGGCTGTAAATCCGCTGATGATGTTATCCGCCAGCTTCTGAGGTCCTGCACTGTACAATACCAGCTTACCGCCTTCTGATTTTGTCGTTTCCGCCGATGCAGTAGCCGCACTGCCTTCCCCAGCAGCTTGACCCGCATTCCCGGTAGTTGAATTACCTGTGCTGCATCCGAACAAACTGATACTCATTACCGCTGATAATAACAGCATTGCGCTTCTTTTCCGTGTTTTCATACCCAACATTTCATTCCATCTCCCTTGGTTTCTGATTATATTTGTACTCACATTTCTGCAAACTCAAGCTGTATGCTCATCATGATCAGTTGGCTGCTGCGATGAACTCTCTCGACTTCACAATCGGAGTGTCTTGTCCGTTCATTCGGCAGATCCGCTCCGGGGCTACATAGAGCTGAACCTTCTCCCCTACGCGTACTCTTCGATCAAGGTAGACTGTCCATACACCCAGTCCCTCCATCTGCACCCGAATTTCATAACGCTCTCCTACATAACTGACGCTGAGCACTACCGCCTGATAACACAGATCGTCATGACCTGTTCTGCTCCAGGAGACATGTTCCGGTCTCACCATGGACTGATTAGGCGTAAGCCAGTTGGACTTTCCGATAAACGAAGCAACAAAAGGATCGCTTGGCGATGCGTAGATCGTTTCCGGAGTTCCCTTTTGCAATATGCGCCCCTTCTCCATCACTACAATCTCATCTGACATCGACATCGCCTCAACCTGATCATGGGTGACATACAACGCTGTCAGTCCCATATCCCGTACCAATGACATCATCTCAATTCGCATCTCTTCACGCAGCACGGCATCCAGTGCACTTAGTGGCTCATCGAACAGGATAATCCCCGGTCTTACTGCTACCGCTCTGGCAAAAGCAACCCGCTGCTGCTGTCCTCCCGACAGCTGATGAGGATAACGATTTTCCATGCCTTGCAGGCGAACCATGCCAAGTGCTTCGGTCACCTTTTGGCGCAGATCCGATTTCTGCTTTCCGGCTTTCAAGCCGAACGCCACATTTTCGTACACCGTCATATGCGGCCATAGTGCAAAATCCTGAAACACCATACCCAGATTACGCTTATGGGTCGGTACATCTATCCGCTTCGTTGCCGAGTAGAAACTCTTGCCATCCGCGACGATTTCTCCCGCATCCGGCTGCTCCAGCCCCGCCAGCATGCGCAGCAACGTCGTTTTGCCGCAGCCCGATGGGCCGAGCAGTGTCGTAAACTGTCCATGCTGAAGCGTTAAATCCGTGGGCAGCAGCGCGGGAGTGCGATTGAATGATTTTTGAATTCCCCTAATTTCCATTTTCATAAGCATCCCTGCCTGTCTTCTTGTACTGTTCTCAGTCTAACGTCCGCTTTCGCGAGTTGTATGTTAGAAATGTAAAATTGGAATTAACTTTTTAGATGAATTCTGTTGATCTTCATAGATTAAATCTATATAAGGTGATTAAAATGAATTTTTCATTTTGCTACTCCGATTACAGCACCATCTTCCGATCGCTGTTATCCCCAGATTTCCTTGATCCCCTTTACAAAGGGAGAAATCAGGGGATAAAGGCGAAGCATATGCTTCCGAAGTAGCTTTCTTTCAGAAAGCTTTTAGCTCCGCTTCTTCAGATTGGTCCTGTACTCTCCGTCTTTATGAAAAAAAGCATTAATTCATCTTATATTATGGAGGCCCTGTATAAGTGAGAGGAGTGTTGAGTTCGTTGAACCTGATTAAACTGCAAATTGTTGAACTCATTGATAAGCATCATTATATGACCAGCGTGGCCGAGCTTCTCGGCATCAAGCAGCCTACCGTTACCTTCCATATGAAGTCTCTGGAGGAAGAGATGGGGGTGCGATTATTCGAATCGCGTAGTGGAAAGACATTTCTCACCGAGGCTGGACAAGCCCTTTTACACTATTCCGTCAAAATCAATGCCCTCACTCAGGAGGCGCGCCGGGTAGTACAGGAATATGACAGCCTCTATCGGGGCACCCTGCACATTGGAGCGAGCTATGTACCTGCAACGTATTTACTGCCACCTATTTTGAATACATTTTCTCAGGAATTTCCCGGTATTCGAATGATGTTATCAGTCAAACCTTCACCCGTCATCCGCGAAATGTTGATCCGTCACCAGATTGATCTGGGTGTAATCTCTTCCGAACCGTTTGTAGGGCCGGTGCTGCAAGCAGAGACGTTGTGTGAAGACGATCTGGTATTAATCTGCTCTCCAGAGCATGCCTTGGCTCAGAGGAATGTGCTGAAACCTGAGCATATGGCACAGGTTCCTTTTGCACTGCATGGGGATGAATCCAGCACTCGACGTTTAACGAACCAATGGCTGGAGCAACATGATATTCGTTTGCGAAGCACCGTTGAGATGGACTCTTTGGAAGCGATCAAGCAGTTGGTTCTACTCGGTGGTCATATCTCGTTCATGTCACGAATGGCCGTACAGTGGGAAGAGCAGCATGGACTGATCAAGGTCCTCCCCATTCCGGGGGAGCAGGCTCCGCGACATATTTATACCGTCCACAACAAGGATCGTCATCCTTCCGTCCAGGTCAACCGCTTCAAGGAAGTATTGCGGGACATGAGCCACAGCCTCTCTCTTTTTCATTCATGATCCCGCTAACCCATATAAACTATCGCTTGGCATTCATCAAATCTATGCAGGGTTAACGCAACGCCCCCTTCCATTTAATCGCTTTCATATACTTCGACGATAAAGTGGGTCTGTACGTTAATCCAGCCTAGGGAGTGATTCGTTTTGAAAAAATGGAAAAAGGTAACCGCCTCATTCATGCTGAGCATCGTGACATTGGGAAGTGGACTGACGTTTCTGGAAGCACCACAGGCTTCCGCAGCAGCCAATGCCGTTCCTGCTTATGAAGTGAAGTTCCTGGCTAAGCCGGAGCTGGTATTGAACACGGATGGGACACCACGCAATGAAGTCATTCAGACGCTGGGCTTGAGCTCCTCAGCAAGAAACATTAGTGCAGAGTATTTCGACACCAACGCACTTAATCTGAATCAAGCAGGGTGGGATGTCCGTTTTCGGAAGAAGGATGACAAGAACAATTATGAACTGACTTATAAAAAGCGCTATCCTGTTATCAATGGTGATGTTAATGCGGCGTTGACTCTGGCTAACCAAGAGGGATTTGATGCGTCAGATGATAACTACGAGGCTGAAATTGACTGGGGATATGGCAAACAAACATTAAGCTTCTCCAACACGAAAAAGGTGGACACCAAAGCTACAGGCGTACAACTTCCATCACAGCAGGAAGCTTTGAGCATGTTATTGGACAAACTGCCTGGCAAATTAAAAAACTGGTCCTCCTCCAACTGGGGTAAACAACAACTCACGGCCTCCCGTGCGTACGGCCCGGTAACGTTCCAACGTTATGAAGGCTCATGGAATGGACAAGAACTCACCCTTGAAGTATGGCCTATTCGCAACGCAGCAGGCACAGGTGTAGAGAATATCGTGGAGATCTCGTTCAAAACAGCAGATTCTACAGCTGTTTCGGGACTGCGTACCCAACTGATGCAAGTGCTGGAAAACAAAAACTGGCTCATTCCTGCCGATGGCCTGAAAACTCAGCTCATCTTGGAAAGATACTAATTGGTTGTTGCTGTCTATATCGTATGAGTCTAAGTATGGTATCTAGCGGTTTATGGGACAACGGGGAAAATGGGCATGTCTATGTTCTTATGAAACGAAAAGGATCAGGGTCTTTCCCCTTCCCTTCCCGTATCGATTAAACATACAACGATATGTTTGGTTTATCTGCCATCAAGCTGAAATCCCATTTCATCCAAAACAAAAGGAGATCAACAGGAACTTTCTGTCGATCTCCTTTATTTAATATTCCTTACAGTTAGTATATTTTAAAGGTTTGGGCTGTTTCGATCCCAAGGGCACTCTGGATAAACGTATTGGCGACACGCTCCACCGGCACCGGATTAAATCCGATAAACACACCCTTATATTTCTCTGCGGATTCAACAAACAGGTTAGGACTAACCGAATTCAGACGTATACCTCGCGGTAACTCATACGCTGCTGCTTTGGCAAACGAATCGATTGCACCGTTAACCATAGCACTGGACGCGCCTTTCAGAATGGGGTGGTCCTGTATAATGCCACTGACCAGCGTAAAACTTCCCTTATCGTTGATGTAGTGCTGCCCAATCAAGACAATGTTTACTTGACCGAGTAATTTCCCCTGCACACTAATCATATTGTTCTCAGGGGTCAGTTCCTCCAGCTTCGCATAATGGGTCTGACCTGCTGCAACAATCACATAGTCTATATTAGTCACCGTTTCAAAGAGGGATGTAATACTCTCTGTGGATGTCATATCCACCTGGTAATCTCCGGATTGCCTGCCGGCTGTAATGACCTCAACGGAATATTCCTGAAGCTTTGCTACAACAGCCTTGCCTAATGTTCCATTTCCTCCAATAACGAGAGCCCTTTTCATAATACGCCTCCTTTTTATCAGTGAAAGCATGCTATTGTACATTCATTGATCTCTCCATTTAAACAAAGATCACTCGCATAATCAAACCTACTTCACAATTAAGCCTAATAATCCAACAAAAGAGGCGGCCTGAGCATCTGAGATGATGCATCCGTCCAGATCCTCAATATCCACGAGCAACCTTTCAAAGCTACAGTCGCTGAGGTCCATTCCTTTAAGCTTAACACCCGACAAAAGAGCTTGATCTATATTGCATTCAGAAAACTCCAGTTTTTGAGCTGTAGCTTGAAAGAAATCGCCACTCACCAGAGAACATTCCGTGTACTTCACCTGTTTAAACTTGGAGAATCGAAATAAAGAAAGGTCAGCTACACAGCCCTGAAAGCTTATATTTTGGAGCCTGCTATTTGAAAAATTAGTACCAAGCAATTTACAATTTCTAAATTCTGTTCGGTGAAGGAAAGAACCGTTAAAGTCCATATTGGACAAATCACATTTATCAAAAATCACATCAGTAAGCTCGACTTCGGGGAGAGAGGACTGGCTAAAGATCACGTTCTCAAAGACCACTTTATCGAATGAAACCCTGCTGGCGCTCTGATTCTCCACAGAGATATTGGTAAATCGTCCATGTTTAATTTCTTCTTTAATCTCCCATGTTTCTAAAGTTAACGATAAGTCTTCGAGTTCCAGGGGAATCTTTGGCGTTTCTATTTTATTTTTCATAAGTCCTCCCACTATTTTCTGATATGAGCTTACTATATCAAAAAGAGCCCTTGCAATAAGCAAGAGCTCTCTTTGTTGTTACCATGAAGCGGGTGATGGGAATCGAACCCACGCTATTAGCTTGGAAGGCTAAAGTTCTACCATTGAACTACACCCGCAAATAAAAATCGGGATGACACGATTTGAACATGCGACCCCCTGGTCCCAAACCAGGTGCTCTACCAAGCTGAGCTACATCCCGATACTTATGAAAATAATGGCGCGCCCTGAGAGATTCGAACTCCCGGCCTTTTGATTCGTAGTCAAACGCTCTATCCAGCTGAGCTAAGGGCGCAAATATTGGAGCGGAAGACGGGAATCGAACCCGCGACCCTCGCCTTGGCAAGGCGATGCTCTACCGCTGAGCCACTTCCGCAAAATATATGGTGCGGTCGAGAGGACTCGAACCTCCACGGGGGTTAGCCCACACGGACCTGAACCGTGCGCGTCTGCCAATTCCGCCACGACCGCAAAATATAATGGTGAGTCATGAAGGGCTCGAACCTTCGACACCCTGATTAAAAGTCAGGTGCTCTACCAACTGAGCTAATGACTCAAACTAAAAACTAAAATGGCTGGGGATATAGGATTTGAACCTATGCATGACGGAGTCAAAGTCCGTTGCCTTACCGCTTGGCTAATCCCCATTAAGAAAACATGGGGCGATCGAGGGGAATTGAACCCCCGAATGCCGGATCCACAAACCGGTGCGTTAACCACTTCGCCACGATCGCCATAAGCTATCCCTTACATTCGCTGAGAGTATCTCAGTATTCCCATCTGAAACTACAATATACATTCTATTATAAATTCAGAGGTAAATGCAATAAATGGTGCCGGCGAGAGGACTTGAACCCCCAACCTACTGATTACAAGTCAGTTGCTCTACCAGTTGAGCTACACCGGCACGGTGTAAAATGTTACTTGAGTAAAAATGGCGGAACCGACGGGATTCGAACCCGCGATCTCCTGCGTGACAGGCAGGCATGTTAGGCCAACTACACCACGGTTCCAGATCACTTTCTTAATAGAAAGGTTAATTGCGGGGGCAGGATTTGAACCTGCGGCCTTCGGGTTATGAGCCCGACGAGCTACCGGGCTGCTCCACCCCGCGTCGTTATTATAAGTTATATGGTGGAGGCTGAGGGGATCGAACCCCCGACCCTCTGCTTGTAAGGCAGATGCTCTCCCAGCTGAGCTAAGCCTCCATATATATGACCCGTAGGGGATTCGAACCCCTGTTACCTCCGTGAAAGGGAGGTGTCTTAACCCCTTGACCAACGGGCCACAGTAACAAAATTCTATCTGGCGGAGAGAGAGGGATTCGAACCCTCGAGACGCTTTTGGCGCCTACACGATTTCCAATCGTGCTCCTTCGACCAACTCGGACACCTCTCCTGAATGGCTCCCCGAACAGGGCTCGAACCTGTGACAACTCGATTAACAGTCGAGTGCTCTACCAACTGAGCTATCAGGGAATGGTGGAGCCAAGCGGGATCGAACCGCTGACCTCCTGCTTGCAAGGCAGGCGCTCTCCCAGCTGAGCTATGGCCCCATACACTGTGGTTTAAAACTTATATGGTGGGCCCTGGTGGACTCGAACCACCGGCCTCACCCTTATCAGAGGTGCGCTCTAACCAACTGAGCTAAGGGCCCCAATATATTTCCCTTTTCCTTACGAGGGGGGCAAAAAAAATACCCCAAAGGGAATTCGCTTGGCGGCGTCCTACTCTCCCAGGACCCTGCGGTCCAAGTACCATCGGCGCTAGAGGGCTTAACGGTCGTGTTCGGGATGGGTACGTGTGGAACCCCTCCGCCATCGCCACCAAACGCGATTTGTCGAAGCATAGCTTCTTGAAATCCAATATGGAACTGAAAATCATACGCACATTCTGTGATGTACCGATTTTCATTTCAGAGATTATTCTCTGAAAACTAGATCCGAAACGAAATTTGCGAGTTATAACCTGCATATTGGATAAGCCCTCGACCGATTAGTACTGGTCAGCTCCATGCATTGCTGCACTTCCACCCCCAGCCTATCTACCTCGTCGTCTTCAAGGGGTCTTACATACTGGGAAATCTCATCTTGAGGGGGGCTTCACGCTTAGATGCTTTCAGCGCTTATCCCTTCCGTACATAGCTACCCAGCGGTGCTCCTGGCGGAACAACTGGTACACCAGCGGTACGTCCATCCCGGTCCTCTCGTACTAAGGACAGCTCCTCTCAAATTTCCTACGCCCACGACAGATAGGGACCGAACTGTCTCACGACGTTCTGAACCCAGCTCGCGTACCGCTTTAATGGGCGAACAGCCCAACCCTTGGGACCTACTTCAGCCCCAGGATGCGATGAGCCGACATCGAGGTGCCAAACCTCCCCGTCGATGTGGACTCTTGGGGGAGATAAGCCTGTTATCCCCAGGGTAGCTTTTATCCGTTGAGCGATGGCCCTTCCATGCGGTACCACCGGATCACTAAGCCCGACTTTCGTCCCTGCTCGACTTGTAGGTCTCGCAGTCAAGCTCCCTTATGCCTTTGCACTCTTCGAATGATTTCCAACCATTCTGAGGGAACCTTTGGGCGCCTCCGTTACTCTTTAGGAGGCGACCGCCCCAGTCAAACTGCCCACCTGACACTGTCCCCGCACCGGATTACGGTACCAGGTTAGAACCTAGATACGATCAGGGTGGTATCCCAACGGTGCCTCCACGCAAGCTGGCGCTCACGCTTCAAAGGCTCCCACCTATCCTGTACAGATCGTACCCAAATTCAATATCAAGCTGCAGTAAAGCTCCATGGGGTCTTTCCGTCTTGTCGCGGGTAACCTGCATCTTCACAGGTATTAAAATTTCACCGGATCTCTCGTTGAGACAGCGCCCAAGTCGTTACGCCATTCGTGCGGGTCAGAATTTACCTGACAAGGAATTTCGCTACCTTAGGACCGTTATAGTTACGGCCGCCGTTTACTGGGGCTTCGGTTCACAGCTTCGGATTGCTCCTAACCGCTCCCCTTAACCTTCCAGCACCGGGCAGGCGTCAGCCCGTATACTTCGCCTTACGGCTTCGCACAGACCTGTGTTTTTGCTAAACAGTCGCTTGGGCCTTTTCACTGCGGCCCCCTCGTGCTATTCACACTACCGGGGCACCCCTTCTCCCGAAGTTACGGGGTCATTTTGCCGAGTTCCTTAACGAGAGTTCTTCCGCGCGCCTTAGAATTCTCTTCTCGCCTACCTGTGTCGGTTTGCGGTACGGGCACCATCACCTGGCTAGAGGCTTTTCTTGGCAGTGTGAGATCATGACCTTCGCTACTATAATTTTCGCTCCCCATTACAGCCCAGCCTTACGATGTGCGGATTTGCCTACACATCAGCCTCACTGCTTAGACGGACATCCATCAGTCCGCGTCACTACCCTGCTGCGTCCCCCCATTGCTCATAACGGCTTACGGTGGTACAGGAATTTCGACCTGTTGTCCTTCGACTACGCCTTTCGGCCTCGCCTTAGGTCCCGACTTACCCTGAGCGGACGAGCCTTCCTCAGGAACCCTTAGGCTTTCGGCGGATCAGATTCTCACTGATCTTTTCGTTACTCATACCGGCATTCTCACTTGTATAATGTCCAGCGCTCCTTACGGTACACCTTCAACCCTTATACAACGCTCCCCTACCCCTGATGCAAGCATCAAGCCATAGCTTCGGTGGTGTGTTTAGCCCCGTTACATTTTCGGCGCAGAGTCACTCGACCAGTGAGCTATTACGCACTCTTTCAATGGTGGCTGCTTCTAAGCCAACATCCTGGTTGTCTGTGCAACTCCACATCCTTTCCCACTTAACACACACTTGGGGACCTTAGCTGATGGTCTGGGCTGTTTCCCTTTTGACAATGGATCTTAGCACTCACTGTCTGACTCCCGGAAGTAAGTCTATGGCATTCGGAGTTTGACTGAGCTTGGTAACCCTTGCGGGCCCCGCACCCAATCAGTGCTCTACCTCCACGACTCTGTTTTCCGAGGCTAGCCCTAAAGCTATTTCGGGGAGAACCAGCTATCTCCGAGTTCGATTGGAATTTCTCCGCTACCCCCACCTCATCCCCGCACTTTTCAACGTGCGTGGGTTCGGGCCTCCAGTGCGTGTTACCGCACCTTCACCCTGGACAGGGGTAGATCACCCGGTTTCGGGTCTACGTCCACGTACTACATCGCCCTATTCAGACTCGCTTTCGCTGCGGCTCCGGCTCTTCACCTTAACCTTGCACGGGAACGTAACTCGCCGGTTCATTCTACAAAAGGCACGCCATCACCCCTAAAACGGGCTCTGACTTTTTGTAAGCACACGGTTTCAGGTTCTATTTCACTCCCCTTCCGGGGTGCTTTTCACCTTTCCCTCACGGTACTGCTTCACTATCGGTCGCTAGGAAGTATTTAGCCTTGGCAGATGGTCCTGCCGGATTCATACGGGGTTTCACGTGCCCCGCACTACTCGGGATACATCTCGGAGAGAGCAGACTTTCAACTACAGGGCTTTTACCTTCTTTGGCGGGCCTTTCCAGACCTCTTCGTTTAACCGGCTCCTTTGTAACTCCATGTGAGATGTCCCACAACCCCAGAGAGCAAGCTCTCTGGTTTGGGCTTCTCCGCGTTCGCTCGCCGCTACTGACGGAATCACTATTGTTTTCTCTTCCTCAGGGTACTTAGATGTTTCAGTTCCCCTGGTATGCCTCTACATAACCTATGTATTCAGTTATGAGTAACTGGAAATTACCCCAGCTGGGTTTCCCCATTCGGACACCCCCGGATCAAAGCTTGCTTACAGCTCCCCGAGGCAGTTTCGTTGTTCGCCACGTCCTTCATCGGCTCCTAGCGCCTAGGCATCCTCCGTGTGCTCTTAGTAGCTTAACCATAATTGCTCCGGTTTCGACTGCTCGCTTCCCTTGTTTTGCTTACGCAAAGCCAAAAGTCACTCCCATTCGATACCATCGCAATGCAGTTTTCACTATTTATTGAAACTTGTTTTAACACAAGTTCAGCTTAAAAAGGAATGTTCTAAATCGCAAAATTTCGTTTCGATATCTAGTTTTCAAAGAACAAGCTCCATGCAAAAGCAAGCTGTTTGAGAGTTTGAGCTCTCAAAACTGAGCAACGAGTGAGTAGTTTTTGCAGCTAAGCTGCGTATTTGAATGTTTCCGTTACAGGAAACGATTCTCCATAGAAAGGAGGTGATCCAGCCGCACCTTCCGATACGGCTACCTTGTTACGACTTCACCCCAATCATCTATCCCACCTTCGGCGGCTGGCTCCTTGCGGTTACCCCACCGACTTCGGGTGTTATAAACTCTCGTGGTGTGACGGGCGGTGTGTACAAGACCCGGGAACGTATTCACCGCGGCATGCTGATCCGCGATTACTAGCAATTCCGACTTCATGCAGGCGAGTTGCAGCCTGCAATCCGAACTGAGACCGGCTTTTTAGGATTCGTTCCACCTCGCGGCTTCACAGCCCGTTGTACCGGCCATTGTAGTACGTGTGTAGCCCAGGTCATAAGGGGCATGATGATTTGACGTCATCCCCACCTTCCTCCGGTTTGTCACCGGCAGTCACCTTAGAGTGCCCACCCGAAGTGCTGGCAACTAAGATCAAGGGTTGCGCTCGTTGCGGGACTTAACCCAACATCTCACGACACGAGCTGACGACAACCATGCACCACCTGTCTCCTCTGTCCCGAAGGAAAGGTACATCTCTGTACCGGTCAGAGGGATGTCAAGACCTGGTAAGGTTCTTCGCGTTGCTTCGAATTAAACCACATACTCCACTGCTTGTGCGGGTCCCCGTCAATTCCTTTGAGTTTCAGTCTTGCGACCGTACTCCCCAGGCGGAGTGCTTAATGTGTTAACTTCGGCACCAAGGGTATCGAAACCCCTAACACCTAGCACTCATCGTTTACGGCGTGGACTACCAGGGTATCTAATCCTGTTTGCTCCCCACGCTTTCGCGCCTCAGCGTCAGTTACAGCCCAGAGAGTCGCCTTCGCCACTGGTGTTCCTCCACATATCTACGCATTTCACCGCTACACGTGGAATTCCACTCTCCTCTTCTGCACTCAAGTCACCCAGTTTCCAGTGCGATCCGGGGTTGAGCCCCGGGATTAAACACCAGACTTAAATGACCGCCTGCGCGCGCTTTACGCCCAATAATTCCGGACAACGCTTGCCCCCTACGTATTACCGCGGCTGCTGGCACGTAGTTAGCCGGGGCTTTCTTCTCAGGTACCGTCACCTTGAGAGCAGTTACTCTCCCAAGCGTTCTTCCCTGGCAACAGAGCTTTACGATCCGAAAACCTTCATCACTCACGCGGCATTGCTCCGTCAGGCTTTCGCCCATTGCGGAAGATTCCCTACTGCTGCCTCCCGTAGGAGTCTGGGCCGTGTCTCAGTCCCAGTGTGGCCGATCACCCTCTCAGGTCGGCTACGCATCGTCGCCTTGGTGAGCCGTTACCCCACCAACTAGCTAATGCGCCGCAGGCCCATCCCCAAGTGACAGATTGCTCCGTCTTTCCAGTTTCCTTCAGGAGAAGAAAACAACTATTCGGTATTAGCTACCGTTTCCGGTAGTTGTCCCAAGCTTGAGGGCAGGTTGCCTACGTGTTACTCACCCGTCCGCCGCTAACTATCTGAGAAGCAAGCTTCTCATCAAGTCCGCTCGACTTGCATGTATTAGGCATGCCGCCAGCGTTCGTCCTGAGCCAGGATCAAACTCTCCAATAAAGTATTGAAAAGAGCGATAAGCTCATTTTGAAACTGACGAGATTAAAAATCTCATTGTTGCTCCAGTCGATCCAAGCCAAGGCTTGTCTCAAACTTTCGCGTTCATTCTGCAAGCAGAATGTTTACTCACTCGTTGTTCAGTTTTCAAAGATCAAACTTGTTTCATTGCTGTGCGTTGTTCACCTCAGCAACTTTTATATCTTATCACATCCGAACCAACTTTGCAAGCTCTTTTTTTAAGTTTCTTTCGAAGCTTAATTGTTTTGCTTGCCGCACCGTATTTCTCGTGTTTTCTTGGCCGGAATTAGAATATACCATGCACAGATTTGGAATGCAAGCTTTATTTTCAAATAACTTTAGAAGCACATTCTCCATCAGATAATCTCAATCTCTTTCTTCTATTAGAAGGGCCCTCGTAATTATACTCATCACTCCCAAGGGAACCAAGAGGCAACGCATAACCAAACATTCTTACTCTATAAGGCCAACTTCACACCCCATCCATTCAAAAGCAAATGGTGCATCCAACATCTATAGCCAGGGAAGTCATTCATACCTATCTTCATTCAGTCGAAGATCATATGGATGAGTCAGACCCTGGCTCTTATATAACATTACATTATATGATTCGACATCACCTTCTATATAAGCATGAATTCATCCCCACACGAAATAGCTATCCGATCGTTATAAGATCCGTTTACCCAGCAATGAAGCAATCAGCTCTACTCCAAGGCGGGCCGTATGCCTGTTCTGATCAAACAGCGGGTTAACCTCCACCAGATCCATAGACGTGACTTGGTTGGTGGAAGCGAGCAGCTCCAGTGCAAAATGAGCTTCACGGTAATTCAGCCCCCCTGGTACCGGCGTACCCACACCCGGAGCCTCACGCGGATCAAGACAATCCATATCAAAGCTAATATGAATACCATCTGTTCCTTCTCCGACTACAGCCAGCGTCTGTTCAACAACCTGTTGTATACCCATCCGGTCAATATCATGCATTGTAAAGCTCTTGATGCCAAGTGCTCGGATCTGTTCCTTCTCATATACATCCAAATCACGCAAGCCAATATAGACCAGGTTGGAAGGATTAAGGAACGGCCCCGCGCCCGGAATATGTGACAAGTTAAATGCAGAATGCCCCAAAGCGGCAGCAACACTCATCCCATGCATATTTCCAGACAGACTACGCTCTTCTGTATTCAAATCCGCATGAGCATCAAACCAGATCACACCCAGATTGGAATAATGCGCAGACAACCCGGCAAGAGAACCTATAGCTACACTGTGATCCCCACCCAGAACAAGTGGAAAAGCTCCTTCCGCTATCGCGCCAGACACTTCATTGCACACTCGCTCGCTCACCTGTCTAACCTCGGATAAATATTTCACACGATTGCGTTCAATTGGAGCTACAGACTCTGAGGGACAATCTACACGGATCTCTTTTGATACTTTCAACCCAAGGCTAGCAATTTCACGTTTCAATCCTGCGGTAATGAGTTCATCCGGACCTAACTCAGCACCACCTCGGGCCCCGCCTAATCCAAAAGGCACCTTAATAACGGCAACGTCATGATGACGCAAATGTAATTGGCTCGTTTCATTAGAAGCACTCAGCGTTCCTGCAGATTCCATATCATTGTTTCCCATGTAGGCCAGCTCCTTCGCTGCTTATATGAAGTAATCAAAGAATCAAAGGTTTATCAGTCACCCAGCACCTGAGCAATTCGCTCCAACGCCCAGTCGATCTCAGTCTCCGTAATGGTCAGTGGCGGTGCAAAACGGATCGTTGTTTCATGGGTTTCTTTACAGAGCAGTCCAACAGACATTAACTTCTCACAATATGGGCGTGCAGGTACATGCAGATCAACACCGATGAACAACCCTCTGCCTCGAACCTCACGCACAGCTGAACTGCGAATTCCCTGAAGCTGTTTCATAAAATAATTCCCCAGACGCTCCGAGCGCCCTGCAAGCTTCTCATTTTCCAGAACTTCCAGTGCCGCAACAGCCACTGCGCAGGCAAGTGGGTTCCCCCCGAAAGTGGAGCCATGAGAACCCGGTTCAAACAAATCCAGTATTTCTGCATTTGCAGCAATAGCCGAGATGGGTATCACTCCCCCACCTAGCGCTTTACCCATAATCCAGATATCAGGCTCAACCCCCTCCCAGTCAGAGGCAAAACGGCGTCCCGTTCGTCCGAATCCGGTCTGAATTTCATCCGCCACAGTCAACACCCGGTGCTGTTTGCACAGCGTAAAGGCTTCAGCAAGATATCCTTCTGGCGGAATGACAATACCGGCCTCCCCCTGAATGGGTTCCACAAGAAAAGCGGCCGTATGCGGTGTAATCGCAAGTTTAAGCGCTTCAATGTCACCATAAGGAATGATTTTGAATCCGGGTGTAAACGGACCAAAGTCTTTTTTGTACTCTTCTGAAGATGAGAAAGAGGTGACCGTCAGTGTTCTTCCATGAAAATTGCCGGAGCATACGATAATTTCAGCTTGATTTTCCGGTACACCCTTGCAGCGATATGCCCATCTTCGTACTGCTTTCACGGCCGTTTCAACCGCTTCAGCTCCCGTGTTCATGGCCAGAATTTTGGGTTTGCCTGTAAATTGCGAGAGCTTCTGATAAAAAAGTGATGCCGCACTGCTGTGAAATGCCCGTGATGTTAATGTTACCCGATCTGCCTGATCTTTCAGCGCCTGAATGATTACCGGATGTCTGTGCCCATGATTTAATGCCGAATATGCACTTAACATATCCATATAACGGCGACCTTCGGGATCTTCGACCCATACTCCCTCTGCCTGCTCAATGACGATCGGGAGCGGATGATAATTAGGTGCAGCATAACGTTCCGACCAATCCATTAACATTTTCGAATCTGACATATACTCCCAGCACCCCTCTTTGATTATATTGTATACAAAATACAATATCAATGTATGCTTCGCCACGACCATTTACGACTCCTGCTCACTTTTTCCGCGATCACCTAATTTCACTTCATTCGCAGACTTTCCGTATTCCGTTATCGGGATACGGAAAGTCTGCGTTCCAGCCAGGTGAGCAGGTTGGCCAACGTAAATGTAATTACAAAATAGAGGGCAGCAGCAACAAGGAGCGGGGCAAGCGGCTGGAAGGTAACCCCCTGAATGGCTCTAGCCGTATATATAATCTCAGCAATCCCGATCATGGAAACAAGCGAGGAATCTTTAATGATAATAATGAATTCATTACCGATCGCCGGAAGCATGTTTCGAAAGGCCTGCGGCAGTATAATGTAGCGAAGCGTCATGCTATGGGACATCCCAAGAGAACGCGAAACTTCAGTCTGTCCTTTATCAATTGCCTGAATCCCCGCCCTGAACACCTCTGCCATGTATGCCGAGCTGTTCATGGTCAATGCGACCACCCCCGACATAAATGCGGTTAGGTTCACACCAATTACGGTCAGACCATAATGAATAATGAGAATTTGCACCAACATCGGCGTACCGCGAATGAGTTCGATATACGCGGATGCTGCGAACTTGATAGGCCACACTCGTGATATACGCAGCAGTGCCACCATAACCCCCAGCAAAGTACCAAATAACACCCCAAAGAAGGAAAGCTCCAACGTCACCCACGCGCTACGCGCATAATCCTGCCAATGTTCGGATAGAAAGGAGAAATCTAAATTCACGGTATATCCCTCACTCGCCCGGTTTATTCGCCTAACATCTCATTCGCTTCAACAACGAAGCGTTCGATATCTCCGTCCGTTTTGAGCTTCTCCAGCGTACTGTTGATCTGATCAACGAGCTCCTTGTTGCCTTTTTTCACGGCGATTGCCGATCCTCCTTCATCCTCTGCCTGTTCAATCTTCACATTTGCAACAACCAGTCCCTCCTGGTTCTTTACATACTGCTGCGCAACCGGCTTCTCCAGAATAAGCGCATCTACCCGCCCGGTCTGCAATTCAAGAATCAATTCGGGAATTTTGGCAAGAGAAGTAAGTTTGGCTCCTTGAATATCCTGAGCAATGCCTTCCTGAATGGAGCTTTTCTGCACACCTACCTGCTTACCCGACAAATCATCCAGTGAGGTTATCGAGTCGCCTTCGTCAGCTCTAACGAGCACAGCCTGTTCTGCATAATAGTAGATATCCGTAAAATCAACGTTCTTCTTTCGCTCTACTGTAGGTGTTAAGCCCGATATAACAAAATCGACCTTGTCCGTGCTCAGCGCCATAAGCAAGCCATCAAAATCCATATCCTCAATCTTCAGCTCAGCTCCCATGTCCGCAGCAATCACCTTGGCAATCTCAATATCAAAACCAACAATAGTGTCCTTGCCATTAATGCTTTTGTGAAATTCATAAGGTGCGTAGTCTGCACTGGTGCCAAGTACGATAACTTTCTTCTCTGCGCTACCACTCTCCGAGGATGGAGAAGGTTCCGACCCGGCCCCCGTCGTTTGTTCCTGCCCACAAGCTGACATGATTACCACCATTAACAACAGCATCATTGGCAAAAGCACTCTTTTCACTCAACATACCCCTGTTCTGTTTTGGAATGATAAAGACATATAACTTGTATACAATATACACAAGGCAATATATGGACTTTGATGTAAGTAATACTAACAAATAATCTATTTCATGGCAATGAATTTAACACATTTATACACTTTAATTCCATAATACGTAATTTATTTAACATAAAACTTACATTGATTTAGATCATTAAGATTGCTTGCCCAACTCCCCCCTCGGTGTTAAGATGATAAAAACTTGAAACTCCCGAACGGCGCACCATTACAGGGCTCACACCCTCACACATCCAATCATCACTATATACAGAAGGGGGGATTCGGTATGGAGGCACCCAAATACCGGTCCTTGAAAGATCACGTTTACGATTATATCGCACAGAAAATTCAGGACGGGACATTGCTCCCCAATCAGAAGATTAATGAAGCGGAGATTTGCAAAAAGTTGGACATCAGCCGTACACCTACTCGGGAAGCCTTATTTCAGCTCACTTCTGACAATCTTCTGCAATATATCCCACGCAGGGGATTTATCGTGGCTCCATTTGATGCTGGCAAAAAACTCGAGTTCTCGCAGGCCATCGGTGCGCTTGAAGCACTTGCTGCTACACTCGCAGCGGACCAGCTCAAACCGTCTGAGCTCCTGGAGATGGAGGCCCTTATTGCACGGATGGATGAAGATATCACCCAGCTCGATCTGGCTGCTTACAGCAAGAATCAATATCAATTTCATAACCTGTACATCCAGCGCTGCGGCAACGCCACTGTCATCGAGATGTTAAACACGTTAAAAAATAGCTTTATTCGCCAATCATATGTCAGCGACAACAAGCCGAAGCTGTCCAGTGTACTTAATGAGGTAAATGAAGAACATCGCCAAATCGTAAGCGCTTTTCGAGCCAAGGATAAACCGCAACTGGAAGCTCTGCTGAAGCATCACTGGCGCATTATCGACAACGATATGCTGTAATGCTTTCATCCAAAATCTGGCGTGGACTATATTCATCGCTCACTGGTTTGGATTGAGCGTCCAAGAACAAAGAAAAAGCAATCCACTTAGAGTGGGTTGCTTTTTTGAATACCAGACTTCATCAGCCTATTTTTTTCACATTCGTTATTGGACTACCCTCTCCGCCAAAAAGTATTCCTACTCTTTCTGTTTATTACCGCTATCCATTGATGACTTTGCTTCAAAAACCGCATAACCCAGTCTTTTTCCGTATCTTGCAAGCAAACGATCATTGGTGCGTCCCATACGCTGCACTTGCTCATCCTCAAACAAGCTCATATCCATCTCTCGATGAGGATCATGATCCACGCCCCATTTTCCCATAGAACGAGAATGTTCCTTGACCAAGACCTCAGTAAATCCACACTGTCTGAGACGTTTCTTCCATGTAGTCATGGTTGCCAGGGTCCTTATTCCATAAAATTGTTTCAACCTACGGCTCATCACTTCTGTCTTCCTGCCGGATAACACCATCTCCCGATCAATGAATAGACCACCTGGCTTCAATACTCGCTTATATTCCGCAAGGGTACTTCGCCACTGGGTAAAGATGGTGACGGACTCTACAAATACCACATCAAAATAATGATCCGGAAAAGGTAAGGATTTTACATCCGCCTGAATAAAACGAATATCCAAGCGCTCCCGTCTTGCGCGTCGCACCGCTTTCTCCAACATCTGCCGATTCAGATCAACCGCGGTTACCCGATAGCCCTTTCGGGCGAGGTAACAAGCCGTCCTCCCTGTACCACATCCCACCTCAAGCACCTTGCTATGCGCAGGCAGAGACAGCGTATCCAACAGTTGCATCGTTGCTGTAAATCCTCCCGGATGGGCACTCCCTTCTCCAAGCCGGGCCAGCAAATCATGATAATCCATGAGATCCCCTCCCTTTTACTCCCTCCAGTGTATGGAGCAGATATAAAAACGGCTCCTCCCCATCTAATTTCCGGGTACTCGTCCATACCAATCGGTCTTCTTTTTACTATGATATACAAACCGTTGAATTCAAGCGGCAACCGCACCTAATGAGGAGGATTTGCATGTACAGAATTAATCCGGTATGCGAAGAAACGGTTTCTCCGCACGTTGGACGTTCCGTTTGTCTCGTTATGAACGACGGTAAGCATATGTATGGTACGCTTGGTCAATGTCGTGATGGTAAAATTTATTTGAACGGATGTTTCGAAGGACCACGGCTGTGTTCAGTCAAATCCAAACAGCAGCTTGTAAAAAGCAGCAAGAAAAACACTGTTGCAACAAAGAAAGTTAAATCTTCGGCCTACGGTCCATATGGAGGATACGGCGGAGGTTACGGGCGTTACGGCTATGGAGCTGGAGCAGGGATCGAACTGGCTCTGGTAGCAACCCTGTTTCTGCTGCCATTCCTGTTCATCTAAAATCTCTAAACAAACAAAGAACCTTCTTGCATGAAGCAAGAAGGTTCTTTGTTTGTCATTTATCGTTAATTCAAACCCTAGATCCAAGTAAAAACATTGTTGTAAATCGGATGTATTAATTGAAAAAAAAGATATAAAAAAAGGCATTCGCCAAAACGAATGCCGGGAACTTCTTATTTAATACCCTTACCTTTGTACAAGATGTCAGGTTCAACTTAAAAAAAAACACCTCGTTAGAGGCGGGTAAGCTATGTTAAATCCGATTTCCTTTAGGCATCGTTTTCAGATTACTATTCGAATTTTCAAGCAATGGCAGCATCCTGGTCGTGCTAACCATCTCAGAAGCACATATCGGACAAGTAGGCACGCTATCAAACGCAAAATTGTCCCGCATCCATCCTTTGCACGTATCACTCGTACATTCCCAGATTGCCGCATCCGCTTGTGGAATCTCTTCCAACGGTTTTTTGCGATTATACATGACTTCTACCCCCTTTGTTATGGAAAAACATCTGATCCGACGTTATTTCACAGAAGCCACTACTTAGCGGAAGTTTTGTCCCGTCCGGACTTCTGTCTCGACAACTATTGGGCCGACTTTCATTATAACTGCTCAAAAAAAAGAAGCTGCCTTTACCATTATAACATGTTAAAGGCAGCTATGCTTTAATTACAGTTTTACAACTTCTTCTGCTTGAGGACCACGGTTTCCTTGTACAATTTTAAATTGCACGCGTTGACCTTCGTCCAGCGTTTTGAAGCCTTCGCCTGTAATAGCGCTGAAGTGTACGAATACATCTTCTCCGCCTTCAACTTCGATGAAACCGAAGCCTTTATCAGCGTTGAACCATTTTACTGTTCCGTTTTGCATGTGAATTACACCTCCAAATAAAGATTAACATGTTCCTTTGTTCTTTGCAGCAAGCAAATAAAAATTCACACATTGAAAAAGGTACCAGTCATAACCTATAAGTGATCGCCCTTTACAATATGTGAATTAGGTTTTCCACTCTCTACAACTTGTTTTTATTATAACTCCGTTTTCACCAAAAAGCAAATCTTTGTATTTTCTTTTCAAACAGCTTTGGAAATACATGTTATTCGCACGCACAGGAACAGGGTTTGTCGCTTGCCCTTCCGCTCATTGCGGTCTTATGAAAGGATATGCAGATCCGAACCAACTTATACATTTTCTAAAAAAAATTTTGACATGCATATCCAACACATCCATGAAAGCTCAATCAATCACAGGATAACACTCTAGGTCCATGCCCACATAAAGGCATCCCGATCCCATGCAATCTGCCCACGATGCAGCTTGCGGAACGCTTTCTTCACTTCTTTTGATAACGAAGTATTTCCATTCTCATTCACAAATACAAATTCTTCTCCAAAATTGGACCTTACATATTCAATTGCAGCTTCCTGATGAAGTGTACCGGTGAATTTAATCTCCTGTACCATCCATTCCGCCACTGCCTGTGCTGTCTTTTCCACAATATCACCTATTTATCTACCCATTGTACGGTTGGACGGACTTCCGATTGATTATGAACAAGCCTGCCATACCGCCAGATTGAAGTATACCACGTTCCAATGGCTGGCGGTTAACAGAGTTAGGCTTATCACGCCCGTTTAACGAACCACTGAACTCCCCTGTGTAGTACTCTCTGAAGAAGATAATTTCGTTCGAACGTTAAACGTCAACCATACGCAATAAGCAACCAACACAACCAATATGAAGATATCGTAGGCAAGTGTCCCGGTGTCTTGCCGGTCGTTCCCAAGAAATTGAATTAAATTATGTATGAAATGAAAGAGGATCAGCGGCACGATATTCCCGTTTTTCAACATTAACAGCGCGAGCGCCGCTCCAAGCAGCAATGCATAGATTAGTTGCAGAATGGTGTCTGCCATACTCTGACCGGATAATGCATTCATGATATGGGTGATGGAAAATAAAACACTAGAAGTGACAACTGCCGCAACCGCACTCTTACGAAGCAACGTTTTGAAGATCAGTCCACGATAAATGGTTTCCTCCACAAAGGCGACAAGCAAGGTGAAAAATATAAAAAAGGCGACCTTGGAGAAGGCTAACTCTGTAAATCCTTTCAGCGCAAGAGTACCCAGTACAAGGAGTAGCGGAATATAATACTTTGCATGACTTGCCGGGATAGTTCTTATGGAGCGAAATCCGATCTCTCTCCATTTGCGTCGCAGGGTGAGATAAATAATGAGCACGAGGGCCATTGGAGTAAACGACATCAATACTGGTGATGTGTAGTCCAGTTGCTTCACGGTAGCTACCGCCCCTGCCGCGAAAACCGCGAGCAAAAGGAGCAGTTCAATAATGACTACCGTCAGCACGGGCCTGCGCGTGGAAAAGGATTGGTTTTGCTTGGATTGCGGGATGTTCATAGATTGTAATAGCCTCATTTCATTTTTATTGGTTGTCATATGAACTTATATGACAATTTAGTTTTATCATATCTATTCGATATTCTGCTATCCTTTTCTGGATAAAACTATAAAAGTAACAAAAAAGAGAATTTCTCTTACAGCTTTTACCTTACAATCAGGTATGGCTCAAGTGCTAAAATGTCTATTATAGTATTAAAAGAATGAATCGGTGCAGGGTTACGACATTTCTGCAACGTCATATATATGGAGAGTTAAGATGAGAGCTGTGAAATGAAGAACGAAGAACGAAATCAGGGGGATACTATGAAAGCATTATTTCTGCGCTGGGGACATTTGCTGGCAATCTTATGTATACCGCTTCAAGGTTCCATTTATGTTTTGTTAGGCAGTAACACCGGAAGTGATGTCTTCTACAATTATGCCTGGATTGATACACAGATTCCTTTTATCAAAGAATTTATTTATCCTTATGTCAGTTGGATGCCGATTCTGTATCTTGGATTTCTCTATTTGGGTCTAACAAACAAATCGCTATTCTGGCGTATGATAATTACCTATAACGTAGGAGTAATCGCAGCCAACATCGTTTTTGCGGTCTTCCCTACTTACGTGCCTCGACCGGAAGCTATCGGAACAGGTTTAAGCAGCACGCTCGTACAGTTTATCTATACCAATGATGCTCCATACAACTGTTTTCCAAGCATCCACTGTCTCACAAGTTATCTGCTCTTCATCATCATCAATCGACACTTAAACTTCAAACCAATGGCGCGGATCTCATGGTCGATATGGTTGTGGCTAATTATTGCTTCGACGGTGTTTGTAAAGCAGCATTCGCTGCTGGATGTAGCTGGCGGCATTCTGTTCGCGGAAGCAGCGTACTGGGCTGTGCATGTAGTTGCAGTTCGCGCTGGACTGGCAAGCAAAAAAACAAAGCAACCACTTACAGCTACAAATACAAGCAGCAACCGCTTAGTATAAGATCTATATTGCATCGGCAGGAGTAATTCAACTGTCATGAAACCAGAAAGAGGGCCTCGGCCCTCTTTTTTTGCGTGATTGCAAGTTGATGTTTAGTTAATACTTAAATGAAAGAACTTTTCAAGACGCAACCATGAGGACCCTGTCCTTCATACAATGGGTGGACGTTCATGGAGCAGATCAGATGGAGGGCTTCCCATTAAACGCTTGAATATCCGGTAAAAATAAGACAGATCTCGGTATCCGAGAAATTCTGCAATTTCCTGAATGGAGAGCTGTGACTCGGTAAGCAAATACACTGCCCTTTTCATCCGTTGATCATGAACATATTGGCTGATCGTCTGATTTGTCATGCTTTTAAATAACGCGGCTGCGTAATTAGGAGTTTTACCGATCTCATCCCCGAGCTCTTCTTTCGTAACTTTCTCTCGGTAATGCCGCTCAATGTATCGCTTCATCCGCTCCGCATGAAGATGTCTCTCCGGTGGAATAACACCGCGGTCCAGCTCCCTGTTTATATAAATAAGCACTTCCATCAATAAGGCTTGGCTCATCATGACATAATAAGACGGACGTTCCTGCCATTGTTGTTGGATAGCTTTCATACGTTCATGGATCAGTTCATAACATCCGGGCTTATGTCGCAAGGCCTCACTCCGTTCCAGCGCAGGCAAACCTTGTGCATGATCCCCCTGTAATTGAACAACAATTTGCGTGTGAGTTACGGTAGGAATACTTTTGCCGTAATACGGAATGCCGGCGGGAATTAGCAGCAGCTCACCTTTCTCCATGATCTGCTTCTCTCCGTTCACCCAATATACACATTTTCCATAAGTAACCAGGCTTAACCGCCAAGTGGCCTGTGACTGCACCGCTTCTTCGTACCAACCGACACCATTAATGTGTCGTACTTCTAATGGAGTGACCATAACACACCTCATTATTGGACTATATTCTAATCATTGTACTATAGTTCATACCCTGATTCGACAGAAAACGCTACAATACACATATAAGCAAACATATGAGGAGGAAAACAGCATGTTGAAAACAAAAATTATTTGTACTATGGGACCTGCTTGTGACTCAATCGAATTGTTAAAAGTAATGATCCAGGAAGGGATGACGGTTGCCCGTCTGAATATGGCTCATGGTGAGCTGGAAGATCACGTGGCACGGATTAACAATATCCGCAAAGCAGCTTCCGAATTGAATACGTATGTACCGATTATGATGGATATCAAGGGACCGGAAGTTCGTATTGGCAAACTGAAAGAAGCATCCTGCCATCTGCAAGCAGGTAAAGAGCTTATCCTGACTACCGAAGAAATTCTTGGTGACGCTGAGCGTATTTCGGTAAACTATCCGGAATTGAACCTTGTTGTAAAACCTGGCGATCGCATCCTCATTGATGATGGTTTGGTGGATCTGACTGTACTGTCCGTGGAAGGATCAGATATTCACTGTAAAATCATCAGCGGCGGCATTCTGAAACCACGTAAAGGGGTTAACTTGCCAGGAATCAAAACGACTTTGCCAGGTGTAACGGAACGTGACGTTATGCACATCGGATTCGGAATCGAAAACGGTATCGAAATCATCGCTGCTTCCTTTGTTCGTAAAGGCGACGACATTCGTGAAATTCGCAGCATCCTGAAAGAACGCGGTGTAGATCATGTACAAATCATCTCCAAAATCGAAAACCAGGAAGGTATGACCAACCTGGACGATATCATTGAAGCATCTGACGGTATCATGGTAGCTCGTGGAGATCTCGGGGTTGAAGTACCAATCGAAGACGTTCCTATGATGCAAAAAGAAATGATCGATAAATGTAACCGCGCAGGTAAACCGGTTATCGTCGCAACGCACATGTTGGAATCGATGCAAGTGAATCCGCGTCCAACTCGTTCGGAAGTTAGTGACGTTGCTAACGCTGTTCTTCAAGGCGCAGACGTTGTGATGTTGTCTGGTGAATCGGCAGCAGGTAAATACCCGGTACAATCCGTGCGCACAATGGCAGCTGTTGCTCGCCGTGCTGAAACGATGATTGATTACAAAGAACAATTCAACCAAAAATCCGCTCAACAAGTAGCTGACATTACCGAAGTTATCAGTCAGGGAGCAGTTAGTTCCTCCCTTGTCCTGAATGCCAAAGCGATCATCACATCTACCGAGAGTGGATTTACGGCGCGCATGATCTCCAAATATCGTCCAAAAGCACCGATCATTGCGGTTACACAGCATGAAGAAGTACTTGCGAAAATCTGTCTGCTCTCCGGTGTCATTCCGGTTATGGGCGACAAAGTAACGACAACCGATGAAATGTTTGAGTCCGCTACACGCAATGCAATTAAAACCGGTTATATTGAAAAAGGCGACATCATCGTATTGTCCGCTGGCGTACCGATTGGTCAATCCGGTAACACCAACTTGATCAAAGTTCAACAAGTATAATTCAAGAGATAGATTTGCATATATCGTGTGTTGAGAATACAAAAAAACAACCGAGAGCAGAAATTGCGTCTCGGTTGTTTTTTCTTGTGTAATTCATTTTATCATCCAACAATCAACAAGGTTAAACCGTATCCCATCTTACAAATTTCGTGAGTAGTTCACCAAATCCTGCGACATCATATTAATCTCATCCATCGAGGCGTTTACCTGCTGTGTCAGGGCAGCCTGATTCTGTGTCAGTGTGGACATGTTGCCAATGTGCTCCAGAATCTGGTCAATGAAGGTCTTCATTGCCTGCATGCTATCTTCAATATTGACGGTAGCCTGCGAGCTATGGTCAGCCAACTTCCGAACTTCTCCGGCCACAACTCCAAAACCAAGACCCAATTCTCCCGCTCTGGCTGCTTCGATCGCAGCATTCAGACCCAGTAAATTCGTTTGGCTGGCAATTTCCCGAATAAACGCTGTAATGTTTTTGGTATCATCTGCACTGCTCTTTACCTGAATGGCCGCGTCCGCGGATAACTCTTGTGCAGTAACCAGTTCCTGAGCCTGATCAGTAATCGAGTTAATTCCACGTACCATCTCACCGATGGATTCGGATAAAAGCTTCGTCTTCTGATTCATCGCTTCGACGATCTGTTCCTTGTTCTTCTCATGTGTCACGTCACGAATGGTTCCCGCTACACGGAGCGGTACTCCGTTACTGTCCCGAACCGTCTCACCACCTGCATGATACCAGCGATATTCCCCGTTCTTACGTTGCAGACGGTAATCCAGATCGTAAGGTGTCCGTCCACTGTAGTCATTCATGTGCTTGGCAAATTCATTGATCGTGCGGTCATGATCGTCCGGGTGAAGCCGGCTGCTCCAACTGCTGAACACATTCGGGAAATCCTGCTCATCGGTAAATCCAAGCTCTCGGCGAAACTGTGGTGACCACCAAAATTCATTATTCGGGTTAACCACATCTCCAGCCACAACGGTCATATCCCACGGCGCTTCCACTAATGCGCGATTTACCAGGTCATAACGGGTAACGAGTGCTTCTAACTCATCGGATTTACTCTTCTCATCATGAATATCAAACATGATTCCCAGAAGTTTAACCGGAACGCCTTGATCATTTCTAACAACTTGTCCAAGACACCGGAACCAGCGCACTTCTCCACTCTTTGTTATCATTCGGCTCGTTACATTGTATGCGGCCTTCTCAGAAGTTGTATTAACGTTTTTCGTAATCTCCTGAACCAGCTGGGGTCTGTCATCAGGATGGACGGATTTGGCCCAACTTGCAAAAGCATCGGGAAAATCCTTCGTATTGCTAAAGCCTAACATTTGACGAAATTCATTGGAAAAAGCAACGATATTATTGCTATCCAGAGGATCTCCTGCTACAATCTCGGATTCCCAGAGTCCGATATTCAATGCCTGATTTAGCATTCTGAGGCGCATATCCGCTGCTTCATTTTGCTTCTTCAGCATATGTACCGCTTTATTGATATTATGTGCAATTTCAACAATTTCCTGAGAATCATTGATTAATTCCAGCTCACTGGTATATATCCCTTGCTCTGCGTCTTTAACCAGTTTACGACTGTATTCCAATAAGTGTTGAAGCGAACCCGCAGGGGCTTGCTTGATCATTTGGGTACGTTTACCAAACATATCGATTTCTCCTCTAAAGTCATTTATATATATTTCGACATCATTAGACATTAAATGTAGAGGGTTTTCATCCATTTGCGAAAAACAACATAAAAAAAAAAACGCCTTATCAGCGCTTTTCTCACATTGTTATGATGTTATATTCATATATTTTCTCGCGATCGGACCTTTACCAGCCAAAATTCAGCGTTTCGCCTGTCTCTACCCATGTCTTGATACTGCTCAATATCATCCACCAGCTACTCTGTGCGTTCGCAAAGGATGGATGGTTGTCCGTAAATTGGTCGTTGATCAGGGTTAATTTCGTACATTCCCCCACCTTCTCCAGCTGAAACACTACTCTGGATTGAAGCTCAGCGTGATTAGCGTGGTAGGAAGGTCCAGGATGCTCAAGGTAACTTAACAAAGATAGAGGTTCGAATTCCAGAATATCGCCGTATACATGAACCGTCTCTGCACCGTCATTCCCAGGCCCTACATAGGCAAACGGCTGACCTGGTTGGAAATTAGAACGAAGTTCGCTGCCAAAAAAGCTGCTCCGTGTACCATCCGGCGAGATCAGGGCATTCCACACCTCTTCCTGTCCGGCATTAATATAGAACTCATATTTTAATTCCATGAACTCACTCCCTATATGTGTTGTATTGAAGGTACAACTCAACTGACATGCTTGCAATACTATCCTATCGTTTACCCCAATCGGCGTATTGTAAAAACGCGACAACAGTGAAAACAAATGATAACCCAATATGCTCATTTATAAATAAAGTCAAACTATCTTTTGTATGAGCAGGAAGCATTCAACAAAAATAATATTGTGAGAAATTTTTTTTCGTATTATGATTAACAGGACTTTAGATGTATTATTTAATCATTTATGAGTAAATAGTCTTATTTTTAAGGAGGATTTTCATTGATTTATCCCAAAAAATTTGGTATTGCTGCTGCTGCAACGATTGCACTCACATTAAGCAGTTCAAGTGCTTTTGCAGAATCCAGTACCACCTCATTCAAAGACCTGAGTAAGGCATCCTCATGGGCTCAATCCTTTATTCAAGAAGCACAAGAAAAAGGATTGCTTAGCGGAGATCGGCAGGGTATGTTTTATCCACTTCAAGAAGTTTCAAGACAAGAAATTGCAATGGCCATCACTAAATTAATGCAACTACCTGTACAGGAATTTAGCTCCACAACGTTCTCTGATGTTCCAAATGAAACATGGAGTGCACAAGCTATTGATGCAGTACATAATCATGGTTGGATGCTGGGAGATAACAATGGTTACTTCCGTCCAAAGAACTCTGTGACAAGGGAAGAATTAGCAACTATTTTAACCCGTATTACTCAAAATAAAGATATAGATCCTAAAGAAGAAGAGCGCCAACTAAGTAATCTAAAAGACGAAAAAAACATCTCTACATGGGCTAAACAATCAGTTAATTCTGTTGTATCTTCCGGCTTAATGACAGGTAGTAATGGTAGCTTCTATCCTAAACAGTATGTGCTTCGTCAAGAATTAGCAGCTATTTTAATTCGACTCGATTCACAAAACAGTGTGAGTAATCTTCAGTTCATACAGAAAATTAATGATGAAAATGTGATTATTGGAGATAAGACCTATCAAGTAGCAGATAATTTGAAGGCATTATTCACATCCAAGAATGAACCTGTTCTACAAAACGCAGGCATTCAATTTAAAGCTGAAAATGGCGTTATTACACAAGTACTTGAATTGAAGCTTGTAACTCCAGGTAAGGCTGCAGTCTCAGGAAAACCTGAATTTTCAGGAAACCTTGTACTCGACGGGGGTAAAATCTCTGTTGAAAAAGACCTGACTGTTGCTGCAGATTATATAACAATTAAGAATATCTCTATAAAAGGCAACTTGGAAATATCATCTGAAGTGAATAACGATTTTTACGCGGAACAAATATCTGTATTAGGGACTACATATGTAAATGGTGGAGACGATAACACCGTTGTCTTTGACCAATCGAATCTTCAAAATATGAGAATTGCCAAAGAAGATGTCCGTGTTGAGTCTTTAAACAAGACAGTAGTTAAAGAAGTACAGATCGAATCCAAGCTCTCAGGGTTATGGGGAGATAACTCCATAACCTATGAAACTGTGAGTATAGGTCAAGGAGTACAGAACGCTTCTTTATATGCACATATTCGTAATCTTGAGGTTAACGCCGGTGATAAAGAAATAACAATATCCGGGACAGGTCATATTGATTCTATGACCATCCAAGGTTCCGGAGCGATCAACGTTCAAAACGCCAAAGTGATTGGTACGGTCACCGTTAACGAACGTTCAGCAAAAGTATCTCTTCCAGCGAATGTAATTGTCCAAAAAATTGTACTTCCAGAAGGTGTCTCACCAGAACAAGTGATTTTGAATTACGATAAAGTTAAATCACAAATTGCAACAATTAACGGGACACCGAATCCAAGCTATACACCACCGGTCACCGGGGGAGGAGGTTCCTCTAATAGTGGAGCAAATGGAGGCAGTTCAGGGGGGACAAGCCCGTCTAACCCTGGAACAAATCCAACAACGCCTACACCTTCAACAGGATATCCTTTTATTGAAGGAACTAGTTATCAGAACCGAATGGAAACATCCGCTGATGGCCTAGTCACCGTAAACCAAACGGGGACGATCTATTATATGGCCGTTCGGTTAGATGATAATGTACGCCCTACTGCAGAGCAAATAAAGAATGGAACACTTACTGAAGATGTACCATTTGCAAACGGCGTTGTACAAGCAACAGCTAACCAAT
The DNA here is from genome assembly GCF_037969855.1 of Paenibacillus sp. FSL W7-1088. NCBI lineage: Bacteria > Bacillati > Bacillota > Bacilli > Caryophanales > Paenibacillaceae > Paenibacillus > Paenibacillus sp. FSL W7-1088. Next base: position 348,865 of record NZ_CP150216.1, on the reverse strand, counting down.
TAACAACCTTTAAAATTGAAGGCTTAGAGCAATCAAAAGCATATGGTATTTGGGCCGTTTTCAAAAATAGCGATACAGGTGAAGAAACTAAACCTAGCTATATCATGTCGGTAAGCAATTACTTGCCTAATAGTGAGGATATCTTGCCATTTAAAAAGAAAAACCTTGAACAAATTAGGATTCAGTTCACTGGTGTGCTTACACCACCAATTACTAGTGTGACCGATCCATCTGCTATTGTAGAAGGCGGGCATCTCAGAAACTATGGTTATGGTTTTATTGAAATTAATTCGATAGAGTGGGATTTAACTATTCCGGATATGCCTATCCTTAATTTAAACTTTGACCCAGTCACACTGGGAGATGGAACTTCCTATAGATTAGACTGGACCTATGTAAAAAATGCTCTGTCTATTAAATTTACAAGCTCTAACGGTACACCTACTGCTCATGGGTTTGGTGGGTTTGGGACTTATACAGGTCCGGAAGTCGTGAATCTTATTACCAAACAGCTCGCTATCGAAATAGGAAGCATTGTTGATCCAACCCAGGCTGAAGAGGTTATGCACCTTCTTGAAGCATACCCTTCTCCGTTAAAACAAGAATTAGGCTTGATTGAGTTTAATGCTCAGCATTATCAGAAGGCTCTCGCAGAACAAGCCGGGAAGTACACAACCTACAGCGATGTTAAAGAAATTGTAGAAGCCGTTAATCAACAATATCCTGCACCAAGCACCAATGAAGCCACTGCTATTCGTTCCCTGAATAGTGCGCAAAGTGCTTCCTTAATGGAGTCATATATCAAGCGTTATGCATCAGCATTAAATATTGATTTAACTGCATTCAATAATTTAAACGCAGCTTCTAGAATTGAGATTGGCAAAATCATTTTAGAATACAGAGAACAATTGCCACAAGGGGAGTTTACTGGCATTGCTCAAATTCGCAGCTATTACGATCTAGCATACGAAGTTGTATCCTCTGCTCCAACTACACTGAATTTTTCAGATACTGACACAAGAGTAGGACTTATTGGGGGAGACGTAGTTTGGACACCTGGTGTAAATGAGGACAAAGTGAGTTCATATGAAATTATCTGGGGAAGTCAAGGTAGAGAGATTGCTTCCATTAATCGAGTGGATAAGGATGGATCCAACCGATATACGATTGCTGAAGGAACATCGATTCCTGAAGGGGCAACCCAACTGTTAGTCCGTGCCTTACTTCAAGATGGTACAGAAACTGCCCCAATTTATATCACATTAAAAGATACATTGCCAGCTGCGCCTGAACAACCGTCCATCGATAATGATGACGCAAAAAATATATTAATTGGAGCAGATTCAACTATGGAGTTCTCTGTGGATGGAGGAACAAACTGGCATAACTATGATGAAGAGAATCCTCCCATCTTCCCAGGTCGCGTTTTTGTACAGGTACGCGTTCAGGCTGATCCAGTAAATCAAGTGCCTGCAGGTAAAGCAAAGACTGTCTCTTTTGTAGATAATGTTGTGATGTATGCCGGCATAAATGATATAAGTAATACTTTTGATACAAATTACATTTCATCAGCCATGGAATACTCATCAGATAATGGAGAGACGTGGACAACATATGATGAAAACAACCCTCCTCAGTTTCCAGGGGATCTGACCATTCTGCTTCGTGAAAAAGGAGGACAATACCTCCCAGCAGCCCCAGCCAAAAGTTTCACTTTTAAATCTAAAGTGAACATTTTTAAAGGAGGGAATACCCTTTCTGCTTCAACGTCAGCTATTGAGTACTCGAAGAATGGTGAAGAATGGATCAAATTCGTTCCACAACAAGTAGTTACATTTCAACCTGGAGATAGCGTAGACGTTCGGGAAGCTGCATATGGTTCATTCCCTGCAGGAGCTATTGAAACAATCACCTTCGATTAAATATGTAGGAGTAAAGATTTTGTTCCTTTTAAGCCGCTATATTTCTAGCGGCTTTTGTTTTTTTAAAGGGAGATCCTCATGCCTCATTACAGTTTAACTGGAAGCATAACCGTATGCCGAGAGTACTAACGGGCAGGGTAGTTGTAATATATGTAAGAAAAGGTTAATAAAACAGATACGCTCTAGTGTTTATTCCGATAATCTTCATCTATTTATTTGTTTCTAGCAAGTATAGACAACGAAAACATTCTATAGTGCAATGCCAGGAGATCAGATATACTCAAATGGAATGAAATAACAGGAAATAGACACCGTTAGGAACGAATAGATCGAGCTCGAAAGGAACAAATATATGAACCAAACAACAAATATTATGGGAATTCCTTTTCCCAATATAACTATGGATCAGACGGTTACGATTCTTGGTGATGTAGTCGATCAGAGACAATCCGAACTGTTCCATGTCATCACAGGCAATCCGGAAATCGTCATGTCCTGCCAGAAGGATCAGGCGCTTCGTTCGGTCGTGGATCAGGCAGGGCTTATTACCGCTGACGGCGCGGGCATTGTTATGGTATCCCGCTTTCGGGGTGGACAATTGACCGAACGGGTAACAGGTTGTGACCTGCTTTTTCGTTTGTTGGAGGAAGGACGCAGGAAGAATTGGTCCTTTTATATGCTCGGGGCAGAAGAAAGTGTCAGTAAGCGGGCTGTAGAAGTTATTACGCAAAACTATCCGGGCGTCATTGTTCATGGCAGACATCATGGATTTTTCACAACGGGCGAGGAGCAAAACATTGTAAAAGAGATTCACGAGGCACAACCTGATTTTCTTATCGTGGCCCTGGGAGCACCCCATGCTGAACACTGGATCAACAAATATCGCCATCAACTCAATGCTCGTGTAGCCATCGGAGTCGGGGGAAGCCTGGATATTCTGGCCGGCAAAACCAAACGAGCACCTGCCATATGGCAGAAGCTTAACTTGGAATGGCTTTATCGACTGCTCAGCCAGCCTTCCAGATGGCGCAGACAACTTATTTTGCCACGTTTCGCTGTTCGTGCGTTGCTGTTCAGGGAGCAAAGGTAAATAACAAAGGGGACTGGTTACGGAATGATCGGTGAACAATCCATGATCAAACTCAGGCCAAACAAAATACATATTATCGGCTCAGTCGGTAGCGGCAAGTCTACACTGGCCCGCCATTTATCCGCGAGGTTAGACCTTCCTTATTATGAGCTCGACAACATAGTGTGGCACCGTGTACCTCAAGGACAGGATATTCGCAATAGTCCGGAGACACGGGACACCCTTCTGCAAAAAGCTGTGGATTCCAATCATTGGATTATTGAAGGTGTGCACTATAAATGGGTAGCAAGCAGTTTTGAGCAGGCTGATCTTATCGTCTATTTAAATACCCCCGTGTGGAAAAGGAATGTGCGCATTCTCAAACGTTTCACAGTACAGAAGCTCGGGCTGGAACAGGGAAATTACCGACAGACATTCACCATGCTCTGGAAGATGTATACATGGAGCTATCATCATGACCGTAAGGAAAAGGCGCTAATCATGGCGTTTTTGCAGCCTCACCAACATAAATTGTGTATGGTTCGTAACGAAGCAGAATTGACTAGATACCTGGAGGAATCGACAAGATGAAACATGAGGATCATGCGATCAGACCCAGTATGGGTCTTCTGAAACTGGATGAGGGCGACAAAAGATATTGCCTGACACGGTATGCCCCTTCCGAGGCATTGAGTTCTTTGGTCAAGCATTTCTGGATCGTCTCCTGGGATCTTACCGGGCATGATCCTTATCCTCAACATGTGGTTCCCAATCCATGTGTCAATCTGGTGGTAGAGCGTGGAAACACCTTTTTCTTTGGTCCATCCGGACAGAAATTCTCCTATCTCGTCCGTGAAAAAGGAACCGTGTTTGGGGTGAAGTTTAAGCCTGGCGGATTCTATCCATTCATTCGTAATCCCGTCTCCACATTGTATGGGAACCCCTTGGATGTCTCTGGTGTGCTTGGTGTCGATGCTCCACTGCTCGAAGAACGTCTGCTCGGAGATGAAAGTGATGCGGACAAAGTCAGTTATATGGATCAGCTTCTCTGTAAACACCTCCCTCCTCCTGATGATCAAGCCATTCTGGTCAGCCAGATTGTGCTGTATATTGAACAGCATCGGGATATGTTAAGAGTCGATGACTTATCTGCCTCCTGGAAAATGCACACAAGAAAGCTCCAGCGCCTGTTCAATCAGTATGTGGGCATCAGCCCCAAAATGGTCATCAAACTCTACCGCCTGCAAAATGCTGCTGAGCTGATGGAGCGGGGTGTGAATTGCGATCTGGTTAAGCTGTCCCAGGACCTTGGATATCATGATCAGTCACATTTTATCAAAGACTTCAAGTCCATCATCGGCAGCACACCTGAAGATTACGTCCATTCCAGAGGATAAAGTGAGATGAACTGCAGTCGAAGCAAAGGACTAGACTGCAATGCAAAAACCTGTCCTGAAGCCTCAGGACAGGCGAACAACTTCGACGGTATCTCCGGTGGTGATGACGCCTTCACGCTCGACTGAGCAGACGATTCCGCGTTTTTTGCGGGCGGCTGGCACGAACTTTTTGCGCAACCCATCCTGCTCGTAGACTTGCTCAATGATTTTCCCTGGGTGTACACAAGGCAGATTCTCCCCTTCGCAGATCAGCCCGGTTCCATCCGGAAACAGAAGTCGGGTCCCGACAGGAAGCTCCGTCAACTTTTCAACACCACGGACCAATAGGTTGGCGCCGAGCCACTCCGGACGTACTTCAGGAATATTCATCTTCTGTGCTATGAGAGCACATTCCTCTTCCGAGACAATACTGATTTGCCTGCGATTTGCAACCGGCGTTCCCCGTTTGTATATTTTCTGGCGGGAGTCGGCTGGGCGCAACAGACCATAATGCCGGTCATTCGGAATTCCAGCGAGTTCAATATCAATAAAAGGTACGACTCGTGTAACAAATGTTGATGGATCATCCGCCAGCAGGACGAATTGAACGGTTCCCACACCCACGCTAATCCCCCTTTTCCATGAGTAATTTCATATTCTTTATTGTTCATTATTACCCAATGAATGGATTTTCGACAATCAGCGTATGTTTATCTTTGTACTTAATCCGTGGCGTCATTATTAATGAAAATCATGAATCCATAAACAATTTACACAATTAATTTGTGTAAAATTAAATTTATACTTTCAGTTCGGATGGTAAACATTTATACTGAGTAGGACAAGTAAATAAATGACATATAAGAAAGCAAGGTGTTTCTTTTGATTAGTATCATTTTCGTGGCTATTGTAGCCATCGAGCACTTCTACATCATGGCGATGGAGATGTTCCTGTGGACCCGTCCACGCACGATGAAAACGTTCGGTCTTACCCCTGAACTAGCCGAATCCACCAAGTCCATGGCAGCCAATCAAGGTCTGTACAATGGATTTTTGGCCGCAGGTTTGATCTGGGGACTCGTTTATCCGGATGCATCCGTCGGACAGCACATTCAGATCTTCTTCCTGGCATGTGTCATTATCGCCGCCCTCTACGGAGGTGTAACCGCTACTCGGTCCATCATTATCAAACAAGGGCTGCCTGCGATCATTGCATTACTTCTCGTTCTTTTCCTCTGATCACCTGATGGGCAGTACCATACCGGGATTCATTAAAAGCTCCAATGTGGTAAGGTATGGTTATAAAGGCATCGGAATATGCCTGATCATGTGATTGGTCTGGAAAGGAGAACGTTTCATGGGACTGTTTGACAAGCTTCGACGCCGCAAAAAGGAAAACGCGACCGCAGGTGGAGCCGTACATACTGCTCCATATAGTGAAACTATCGTCGGATTTGTTTTGCTGGAGCACGAAGATTGTAATTTTGATCACTTTATTAGCACGATGAAAAACGAGTGGAATATTGAGATTGAGGAACGTCCGGAGGAAGGCAATCTTTTTTTCGAAGTGAATGGAATGCAAGTCGTGTGTGCACATATTAATGCTCCAATTCCTGACCACGAAGTAGAGGAAAATGCCAAATTAAATGTGCTGTGGCGGGACGCAGTACAAGTCACTTCAAGACATCAATCTCAGATTATTGTCTCTGTACTGAATGCAACTGACGCCATACAGGCACATATTCTGTTCACCCAAACAGCGAGTGCTTTGCTCCAGCTTGACCATGCGCTGGCTATATATATGGCGCCACTGGTGGTGGAAGCAGGTCAGTACGTTAACATCAGTCGTGGAATCAAGGATGATGAACTGCCCGTCTCCCTCTGGATTTTCATCGGATTATTCCAAAGTCCTGAAGGCGCATCAGCCTATACTTATGGGCTACGCAACTTCGGGAAAGAGGAGATGGAAATCACTCAATCCGAAAAGCCCTTAAGTGAAGTATTTGAAATGATGTATATGACTGCGAATTATGTTGTTGAAAACGATGTAACTCTGCATGACGGCGAGACGATTGGCTTCTCCGCAGAACAAAAGCTGCCCATCAGCCGCTCGGAAGGAATAGCGACAGAGGGCAGCAGCTTGAAGATTGGTTTTTAGACATTGTTAAGAGCCGTCCAGATTCTTCGTGACTGGGCGGCTTTTTATGTTTGATGTCTGGTTTAGCTCATCAACATTCGTTCCCTGAAACTGTATCTGCTAGGAGGACATAGTTCATAAGTATTAGAAAATAGTGAACTTTGTTTTCATCTCCGCAAATTGAGGGTATAATTAATAGGCCAATAGACTTATATAGTACATAATATTTTATCGCGAGGGAGTTGCCAAATGTCTGTAAAACGATTGAATTCACCTAAACCTATTATTGAAATAGTTTGGGAAGGGGTGGTTACTCCTGAACAGGTGGAACAAACAAATATTGAGATAAAAAAAATAGCGGAGCAATTGGGTAACTCATTTGATGTGCTGGTGGACATGCGCAATATGAAGGCATTTCCTCAGGATACAAAAGAGAAAATGGTGGAGCACCAGAAGCTGCTGGCACAGTGGGGCATGAAGCGTGCTAGTGTAGCGGTTGGCGGAGCGATTGCCAAAATGCAGCTAAACCGGATCTCCAAAGAATCGCAGCATCAGACCGAATTCCAGTGGGAAACATATGATGACGCTTTGGCATTTTTATTAAACTAATTAAAAAAGGGCTGTTATGTGAGCATAAAGGAAATACGGTGTGAGGAGCATGCAGTCATATCTTAAGGCGCTTCCCAGCAAATGAGGGGAACGCCTTTTGTATTTTCAAACTCTCCATATGAAATGAATATGTTTATCATGTTTGCGATAAGATCATGGGTTCATCACACACACCATCGTTACAGATGTGCCGCACATGCCCTGTTCGACGAATCCGAAACGCTGATAAAGCCGAATTGCTTCATTGTCCGGGTCAACACTGAGCGAAACGGCGTCAATTCCCCGCTTTCGAGCCTCTTCTAATGCCTCCTGAATGAGACGGGTACCTATTCCTTTGCCACGCGCTGTCTCAATCACGGCCATTCCCATCTCAGGTGTAGCCTCATTTACATAACCATATCCCGCATTCTGATCATTAAAAAACCGCAACGTAACCGAACCCATACGTTTGCCCTGAGAATCCACGGCGATAAATCCGAAATCTCCATCTCTCCCCCAGCCTTCAACGTACTTGGACATGCCGGGGCTATGAATGATCTCAGGATCAAAAGGCTCTTCGCCCTCCCGCTTGAACATGGATGCATACAACATCTCCCACAGAAAAGGGATATCCTGCTCCTCAATCGGACGTAATTGATACTCCGTCATTCCTTTCCCTCCTTCAAATTAGTAAATAGGCGTTCCATTTCACTTAAATTAAAATCATTGGTAATTTCATAATTTTCAAGCTTGTCTCTCGTTTTATATCCGCTATAGATAGAGACGGCATGTTCGTTATAAAACGTAATTCCAAAGCCTACTGTAAATTGATCTTCTTTCTTAGTCAAAATCTGCCAGTCATAGTAATACGGCTTCCCCTCGGATCGCCCTGAGATATCTGTTTCCGTTAGTCTTCTTAATTCGATATCCTTCGCAAGCTTCAACACCTTTCTAATCTCTTTGGGATCTTTAATAGTCACTTCTTTTTCATCGTATGGATCGGTGGTCGGTATTTTTTTGATAACCAGAATCTCCAGTGTATCCAGCATACTCATATGATCCGTGACTTCAGCTCGAAAGGTGGTATGTTGTCTCGAAATGTACATTGGTAACACAATAGCTGCAATCACGAGTAGAACAACCACACCAAGAATGGTTTTGGTTCTTTTTTTCATTAAGTCTCCTTTCACCGTTGGGTAAAACAGGGAATAAAATTTTCCATTATAAGTATAACATCTCATCCAAATATTGTTCTAGATCATTAAAATAACCCACTAAATACAAGTACTTTATAAAGAAAAAACCTCTTCATAATCCTTCATTTTAAATTTTATATAATGCTAACTAACTTGATAAATATCTATATTATCTTTTTGAAAAAAATGTCGATATATTACATAAGCTTTCGGCTTTGCCTATACTAGCAGGACATCGAAGGGGGAGAATTGGATGAAACTTAAACCGAAATTAATGATGATGTTTCTGGCCGCTGTACTCATTACGGCGATTCCACTGGCAACACTTGGCTTATACCAAACAGAGAAACAAGCCACTCGTAATGTTGATTCCAAGTTAACTGGATTAATGTCCTCGTCGGCCAACGAACTGAATGGCTGGATCAGCAGCAATGCCAAAGTTGTGGAAACACTAGGGTTTGTGATTCAGGAAGGAGTTCCGGCTGGACAACTGAACGAAGATTATTTTGACATCATGAAGCTGGGCAGTAACAAAGAGAGTCTATCAGATCTTTACTTTGGTTCAGAACAAGACGGTCATTTCATGAATGGTTCGGACTGGACACCTGATGCGGGGTATGATCCACGTCAGCGTCCTTGGTACCAGGAAGCGAAGCAGGCCGATCAACTGGTATTCTCTGATCCCTATCTGGATATGATGTCGAAGCAATATGCGGTGTCCATGGCGATGCCGGTCTTGAATAAAACGGGACAGCTGCAAGGCGTAGTGGCAGGAGATTTGCTGCTCTCTACCCTTACGGATACGGTGGAAAAAATTAATCTGGACGGGCTAGGTTATACATTTTTAATCGATAAAAAAGGATTGCTTCTGGCTCACCCTGACGAGAAACAGGTGAATACCTCGGCATCTGACAATGCTGAATTAAAACCACTGCTGGCCGATATGCAGGCAAACCCGTCAGGGGAGAAGAATTTCAACTACAATGGTGAGAATTATCTGCTGTTCTATAATCAAATCCCCAGCACGGGCTGGGTGATCGGTTCAGTTATTTCCGAAAAATTGGCCTATTCAGAATACTATGAACTACGAAATAACTACATTCTGATTATCGCTGTTACGCTAATCGTTGTTATGGCAGCAGCATACTGGATTGCAACACTATTCATCACACCACTGAAAAGCTTGGGGGCGACCTCCAGACTGATGTCGAGTGGTGACTTTACCGGTCGGGTGCAGATCAAAGGTAAAGATGAGTTCGCGGAGTTAGGTACGGCATTCAATCAGATGTCCGCTCAACTCAGTTTGCTGCTGAAACAGGTCGCCTCCTCCGCTAACCGGGTGCAAAGCATCTCGGGTGAGATGGAAGAGCATACGGACAATACCAAACGTATTGCCGAACAGATCTCCATCGCCACAGATGAACTCGCTCAAGGGTCAAGCAAACAGGCGGAATCGGTCTACGACGGTTCAAGTCGACTGTCCGAGATGAGTAATAGTGTTGGCGGCATTAACCGCAGTGTTGAACAATCGGTAACGATGATGCGAGAAGCAGGAGAAGCCATGCTTGCCGGATTGCAAGCCGTGGACCATCAGGTGGAACTTGCGGACAGCAATTGGAGTTCTATTGATCGGGTGGGTGAGTCGATCACGCTTTTGGCGGACAAGTCGCAGAAAATTGAGGATATTGTCGGCATGATTCGGGGCATCGCCTCCCAGACTAATCTGCTCGCCCTGAACGCTTCCATTGAAGCAGCCAGAGCAGGTGAACACGGACGCGGCTTTGCTGTCGTTGCCGAAGAAGTGCGGAAACTGGCCGAGCAGTCTTCGGACTCGGCACAGGATATCATTGTCCTGCTGGATGAGATTCAGGCGGCAAGTCGTCAAAGCGTGAGTGAAGTAACTTCGGCTGAACAAGGTATTGAGCAGCAGGTAGCTGCTGTGCATGAGATGCGCGAGTCGTTTACCCGAATCAAACAATCCATTGACGGCATCGACAGCCAGCTTCAGTTGGTATCCTCTGCTACGACCGAGTTGGATGATAGCTCTGGTAAGATTGCCGAAGTGATTTCCAGTGTTGCAGCCATGTCGGAGCAGAGCGCGGCTTCCACGGAAGAGGTTGCTTCTTCCACGCAGGAACAGTTCAATTACATTACCAGCATCTCGGAACGTTCCAATGAGCTGGCGCAGCATGCCAATACGCTGTACGAGGAAGTGAAGAAGTTCAAGATTTAACTCAAACAAGCCGCGTTCACCCTTAGGGGCACGCGGCTTGTTTTGTATGGACGACGTATATGTTTGTTGATACTCATATGCTTTTTTGTGTTGATCTTTCCTGAATCGTTGAAGTAACCGATTACGTGACTGTGTTCTCAGATTGAGCTGATACATTCCCTGTCGAGTCTCTAATGACCAATTCAGGCTTCAGGACAATTTTCTGCGGTGAATTTTCTTCATTTTTCAGCTCATCAATTAATAGATCAACGGCACGACGCCCCAGATCCTCAATAGGTTGGGCAACCGTCGTCAGAGGCGGACTGGTTACCGAAGCCAGAATCGTATTATCGAATCCGATGATGGATACATCTTCAGGCACACGCAGGCCTAACTCTTTGGCAGCCTGAAGCGCACCAATCGCCTGCATGTCGTTACAGCAGAAGATGCCTGTGGCACGATTTTTTTCCGTGAGCAGCACGAGCGCCTCTTTTTTGGCTGAACCCAGATCGGCAGACGACTCTCTCACCCGATTGCCTTCAAGAGAATAACCCGCCTTCTCCAATGCTTCACGAAATCCGCGTACACGTTCCTGACTGCTGCTGACTTTGAACGGTTCCGATAGCACCGCTACGTGAGTATGACCCAATTCAAGCAGATGCTGTGCTGCCAAGGCGCCGCCAAGCCTGTCATCGATCGCAACGGTATGTACCGACAACGACGGCATATGACGGGCAATCAGAGCAACAGGTATCGACTGCTGCAGGAGTGGAGAGAGAATCTCGGCATTGTCGATACCTGTTCCGATCATCATGCCGTCGACCCTTTTTTGCTGAAGCAGATTCAAATACCGCTCTACCCGCTCGTCCTTATTGTCTGTGCTGCAAATCACGACGCTATAACCCAACTGCCGACTGCGATCTTCTACCGCTCTGGCCAGCTCGGCAAAATACGGATTGGAGATATCGGGCACGAGCAGCCCGAGCGTGTATGTCTGCTTACCCGTAAGTGCAGCAGCAATAGCGCTCGGCTGGTAGTGAAGCCGCTCCATGATCTCCATAATCTCGGCACGCCGCTTCTCGCTAATTTTACCTTTGCCGTTAATAACCTGTGAGACGGTTGCAATGGATACCCCCGCCTCGCGTGCGATATCATATATGGTTGCTTTCATTGTTATTATTTCCCCATTTGTGCTATATATAAATTCCCTTATATATAGGTAATCGTTATCTTCTCATTATGCAGGGGGAAGTCCGCATACGCAACTTGAAGCCGATACTACTTTTTATTCATCAGCCAATCATGGTCCGGGTCGTTATGGAACTTCCAGGTCCGGGTTGGTCCTGCCATCACATTCAGATAGTAGACCTCGTATCCCGGAGGAGCACCTACCGGATGGTATCCACACGGAACAAGCACAACTTCGCCGTTGTTCACTGCAATCGTCTCATCTACAGCTCGATCATCTGTGTATATTCGTTGGATGGCAAACCCCTGCTCAGGCTGCACTCGGAAATAGTACGTCTCCTCTAGTAACGACTCATCAGGCAGTGCATCCCGGTCATGTTTATGCGGCGGGTAACTCGACCAATGTCCATCTGGCGTGAACACCTCAACGACGAGCAGACTGTCTGCTTCTTTTTGTTCCGGCAAAATGTTGTGAATCTGTCGTTCCAGATTGCCGTAACCACGCGTCTCAACACCTACATCTTCCGGGGCAATCAGACGAGCAGGATACGTGCCTTTACCTGGTGCCGCACATATGGCAATCTCCAATGCGGTAAGAGCGGTGAACTCCACTCGGTCTGAACTGGATACGTAAATCGAATACGGAGGAATTTTCTCAAAAACACTCATTCTTTTCCCGATATTCTCCCACGTATATTCACGAGTACTTACATTCGCCAAACCGCTGAGAAGCACAAGACAGAGTTCCTGATCCCCGCTCTCACGAGTTAGAGTCTGCCCCTCCGCAAGCTGCACCACCTGGAACCCGACGTATTCCCATCCCGCAGACTCTGGCGTGACCGTCAACAACGTTCCGTCTGCTTTTGGATTCAACACAGGTTTTACTACGCGTTCTGACATGCTTCCTTCCACTCCTTCCGGTATTTATCCTTTATCGTGATGACTGTCTATTAGATGAAATGAATTTGTTACGAAAATGGCCCTACGGGGCAACCGTCTGCGATTCCACCGACATCCCCGGGACTTCCCGCAGCTTCACAGGTCTGCCTTGTTCCATGGACATGCGAGCGGCAAGTGCAATGCGTTCTGCCTGAACAGCATCATTCCCGTTCACGATGACAGGTGTATCATTCCGAATCGCGTCGATGAAAAGAGCTGTCTCCTGCACGTACGCTTCGTTGTATCGCTCCAGGAAAAAGTGCAGCGGCTTGTCGCGCATCAATCCGGTCGCTGTACTAATCTCTGCCGTATTCGGATGATCGTTCGCAGCTGCGGCGCTGCCCAACGAACCAAATACCTCGACTCGCTGATCGTATCCATATACCGCCTGGCGGCTGTTATCTATGACGCCAATTGCTCCATTTTCAAAACTCATCGTCACAATGGCCGTATCCACATCGCCGTGTTCGGCAAATACAGGATGAATCAGCACATTGCCCTGGGCATAGACTTCCTCCACCTCACTCCCGGACAGATACCGGGCCATGTCGAAATCATGGATCATCATATCCATGAAGATTCCGCCAGACACCCGAATGTACTCCGCTGGCGGCGGACTCGGGTCACGAGAAGTGATTTTGATAATATGCGGATCACCAATCGTTCCCTCCTGCACATGTGCACGTACCCGTTTGAAGTTATGGTCGAAGCGACGATTGAATCCAATTTGCAGCTTTACCCCTGCCTTCTGCACGGCTGCAACAGCTGCCTGAGTCTGATGAAGATCCATACTGACCGGCTTCTCGCAAAAAATGTGTTTGCCCGCCTGGGCTGCCTGTTCAATCAGGGGTACATGCGTATCTGTTGAGGAACAGATTAGTACTGCATCTACATTTGGCATGGCGATCAGCTCGCTGCTATCTGTCGTTACCACCGGAATACCACGGCTGGAAGCCCACGCCTCCAGCTCGGGTCCTGCAAACAAATCACTGATGCCAACAATCTCGGCATGCGGGTTGTGCAGGAGATTGTCCGCATGAATTTTACCAATCCGCCCAGCGCCGATGATGCCAATTCTCACTTTATCCTTGCCCATTCCGTTATCCTCCCTGTATGTGTCCATGTGGACTCAACGTTCTTCCATTGGCTGGGTATGCCCTGAGTGACTACCAGCGGGCAGTAACCATCTTTTTGCGAGTATAAAATTCAACGCCGTCTGTACCGTTGGCATGCAAATCACCGTAGAAGGATTTCTTCCAGCCGGAAAAAGGGAAAAATGCCATTGGCGCAGGTACGCCCAGGTTAATGCCCAGCATGCCTGCATCAATCGTTTCACGGAATTGGCGCATGCTTGCTCCACTGCGGGTGAACAGGCAAGCTCCGTTGGCAAAGTCGGAACGGTTGGCCAGTTCCACTGCTTCCTCCAGCGTAGCCACCCTCGCTACCGAGAGCACCGGTGCAAAAATCTCGTCCTTCCAGATCTTCATGGTGCTCTGCACCTCATCAAATACCGTCGGACCAACGAAATAACCGGACTTGCCTGTCGCTTCATCTTTGCGACCATCCCGGATCAGAGCAGCGCCTTCCTGTTCTCCGGATTCAATGTAACTAAGTGTACGTTCCTTATGTGGGCCACGAATGACAGGACCCAGGAATACCCCTTCATCCATGCCGTTACCAATGGTGATGCGATCTGCCGCTTCGACCAGCTTTTGCACCAGCGTGTCAGCAACATCGCCCACGGCGACAACAACCGAGCAGGCCATACAGCGTTCTCCGGCTGAGCCGAAGGCCGCACTGGTGATTTCTTTCACCGTCAATTCGAGATCGGCATCCGGCATAACGATCGAGTGATTTTTGGCACCAGCAAGCGCCTGTACCCGTTTGCCATGTGCGGATGCGGTAGTGTATACATATTCAGCCACAGGCTGTGATCCGACAAAAGAGATCGCTTGAACATCCTTGTGTTCAAGCAGGCCATTCACGACGTCATGCGCACCGTGAACGATATTGAGCACGCCGTCCGGAAGCCCTGCTTCCTTGAACAGCTCGGCCAGACGACCTGCCAGCAGCGGTGTGCGCTCCGACGGCTTCAGGACAAAGGTGTTGCCGCACGCAATCGCCAGCGGGAACATCCAGCACGGTACCATCATCGGGAAGTTGAAGGGGGTTATTCCCCCAATAACACCGATCGGGTACCGATACATGCCTGACTCCAGCCCCGTGGCGATGTCGGGCAGCTGTTTGCCCATCATCAGGTTCGGGGCGCCTGCCGCGAATTCGACGCATTCAATGCCGCGCTGCACTTCGCCGTAAGCTTCCGCGTAGCTTTTACCGTTCTCCAGCGTAACCAGCCGTGCGAGTTCTTCCCAGTGCTCCACCAGCAGCTGCTGGTAGCGGAACAGAATCCGTGCACGGCGGGGAACCGGTGTGCCACTCCAGGACGGGAATGCCTCCCGTGCCGTCTGGACGGCCAAATCCACATCCGCCTGTTCAGACAGCGGAACGTGTGCAATGACCTCTTCCGTAGCCGGATTTACGACCGGCTCCGTACGGGTTGCCGCCGGGGTCACCCAGGCACCCCCGATCCAGTTTTGAACCATTGTCGCTGTTGCTGACGCTTCCGAAATTCCTTTTCCCATAGCCCTGTCTCCCTTCGCTTATATGTGCGTTGCGTCGAATCACTCCATGTACTCCATGTACTCCAAGTACTTCAACACGCTTCAAGACACCGTAATTTCGCCCCGATTGCAGCGTTCGATATAGTCATTCACTTGTTCCACCGTTGGCATCGCATCCGAGCAGCTATGGCTGGAGATAACGATACACGCAGCCGCACTGCCAAACGCCATGCTGCGTTCAATCGTCCATCCCTGCATCAACCCATACAGGAATCCCGCCGCATAGGAATCACCTGCTCCAAACGTCTTCACCACACGCGCAGGGTAGCTGTCCGCTTGATGAGATAGCCCTTCGCCGGTATAGGCAATGGAGCCTTCCTTGCCATGTTTGATGACGACAATTTTAGCTGAAAAGTCAAACCATTTTTGCGCGGTCACCTGATCGCTATGGTCTGGATTATGGTCAAACGTCTCCATCATGTCGAACTCTTCACGTGTGCCCAGAATGATATCGCATTTCTCGGCTGCGAGGTTATAATAGACCGCCGTCTCTTCGGCTGATGTCCATGTGTAAGGACGATAGTCCAGATCAAACACAATGATTGTGCCATGCTTTTTCGCATACGCCAGCGCCTGGAATACCGCTTCACGCGATGGGCTCTGGGCGAGGGCTGTGCCTGAAATGAGCAAAACTTTGGAGTCGGCAATCAGCTGTTCCTGAACCTCTCTCGACTGCAATAGCAGATCAGCCACATGGTCACGGTACATTAGGATGCTGCAATCAGTTGGACTTTTGATCTCGGTAAAAGCAAGTCCTGTCACCGCTCCGGTATCGTCCGTTACCACATTTGACGTATCGATCCCGTTCCGCTCCAGATAACTGTTGATGAACCTGCCCATCTGGTCATTCGCGATTTTGCCGATAAATGCCGTTTCCATACCAAGCCTGGACATGCCAATCGTGATATTAGCCGGAGATCCGCCCACATATTTCGTAAAGGTCATCGTCTCTTCCATCGGGCGATTGATCTCATTGGCATTCAAGTCGATGCACAGACGGCCAATCGCGGTGAAATCCATCTTCCTGGAATCAGGAAAGGATACGTAAGTCATTGTATTTGAACCCCTTTCTGTAATGGGATTTGGAATGATACATTCATCAAACTCACACTCATAATCCGGTTTACCTCATGGTATGGCTCTCTCCCGATGGCCATGGCTTTATCAGCTGTGCTGGTATAAGGTCTCCATATATTGCAACGATCGCCGCGCATACTCATACGGATTATGAATCGCAGGGTCCTGTTCCCCTTCAAGCATCGCCCAGCCATCATACCCCCGTGTGACCAACTCCTGCAGAATCGGTGCAAAATCAATACAACCATCTCCGGGAACCGTAAAAACCCCTTTACGAATACAGCCTACAAAATCAGACTGTTCCGCCCGTGCTTCCTCCAGCACTTGAGGACGAATATCCTTCAGATGAATATAGGCAATCCGATCATAATGCTTGCGTAGGAGAGCTAACGGGTCGGCTCCGCCATAGTAAGCATGACCTGTGTCATAGAGCAAATAAACAAGAGATGGGTCAGTCAGTTCCATCAATTTATCGATCTCATCCGGCTGCTCAACAACGGTACCACCATGATGATGGTACGTCAGCTTCAACCCGTGCTCACGGGCGATGGCACCTGCTTCGTTCAGCCCCTCAGCAAGGATGTGCCATTCTGATTCACGGAGTCTCAGTACTTCTTTTTCATGCGGTGTCCGCCTTGGATCGAAATGCAGGGAACCGCCTACTTCCGCTGTGCTAATCACCTTGCTGCCCATCGATTGCAGAAACTCCGCGTGTCTGCGATAGCTGTCCAGTTCAGACTGACGATATGCCGGGTCGGAGAACAATACCGATTTCCACTGGGAAACGAGGCGGATGTTGCGCTTGCCCAGCTCCTCCCGCAATGTGTCTGGATCCGTGGGATATTTGCGTCCCATCTCCGTACCTGTCAGACCAAGTCGCTGAATGTCATCCAGAATCTGTTCACATGTTGTTGCATCACCATGCTCCTTTACATCCTCTCCGACCCAGTTGATCGGATGAATCCCGAGCTGAAATGGCAGCTTGTTCATGGCTCCACGTCTCCTTTTGTGGTTCAACATTTTTGCATCATTCGATGTAACTCTTTGCTGGGTGAAAATATTTAGAGGAAGAAGCACCCTGATTCATACAACATATATACGCGTGAAGCATTCCCCTCTGAATCATGCAGATGTGAAAGACACTCTTTGAATTTATGCAAAAAGGTCTATTAAACGAGTCTAACTTTGGCACGGTTTGCCTGCATGGCGTGGTGAGCCGTTACCACCTTTTCCTCGTTGGATACTTCTGGCACGCCTACATTCCACCAGGACTCATACCCACCTGCATTGGTTCCGGGTATGACTGGAATTTCGATCAGTGTAGTCACGGTTTCATTCCGGGCATCTCTGATCGCCTGCTCCAATTGTTCCGTCGTCTCTGCCTTATAGGCTTTGGCTCCAAGGCTGCGGGCATGGGCTGCAAAATCCATAGGCATGTAATCCCCGGTCAGTCGTCCGCTCTCCGATTCTCGATAACGAAACTCATTGCCGAACCCGTCACTTCCGTGCTCCCGTTGCAAATTATGAATACATTGAAATCCATTGTTGTTGAATAGTAAAATGGTCATCTTCTTCTGTTCCTGTAAGCTCGTCACCAGTTCAGAATGCAGCATCAGGTAACTACCGTCACCCACCATGGCATACACTTCACGATCCGGTTCGGCAAGAGCTGCTCCGAATGCTCCGCTCACCTCATAACCCATACAGGAGAAGCCGTACTCCATGTGGTATGTTTTCGGTGCAGACGCGCGCCATAGACGGTGCAAGTCTCCAGGCAAACTTCCCGCCGCACAAACAATGACGGAAGAAGGGTCAATGGTCCGATTAATAACACCGACCGCGGTCGTCTGTGCCAGTCCTGCCTCATGCTGCAGTCCATAGAGTCGATCTACCTCGGCGTTCCACTCATCCCGCAGGTCGGCGATCTCGGATGTTCCGTATCCACTGTGGTACTGCCGTCCCTGTAACGCCGTTTGTAAAGCTTGCAGACCTTCCCGTGCATCCGCCAGAATCGCTTCCCCACCCAGTTTGGCGGCATCCATGCCGTTCAGGTTTATATTGATGAAAGCCGCTTCGGGATGCTGAAAAGCGGAACGAGACGCCGTCGTAAAATCAGAGAACCGGGTGCCGACGCCGATTACCACATCCGCTTCCCTGGCAAGCCTGTTGGCAGCCAGCGAGCCGGTTACGCCGATGGCTCCCACATTAAGTGGGTGGTCCCACGCCAAGGCACTCTTGCCAGCCTGCGTCTCGGCAACCGGAATGCCAAATGCCTCGGCGAATTCAGCCAGCTGTGTGGATGCCTCCGCATACAACACGCCGCCGCCTGCTACGATCAGCGGCTTCCTGCCACGGGCAATCTGCTGCGCTGCCCGTTCAATTGCTGCCTGGACCGGAGGACGACGGTCCAGGTAATGCACCTTGCGGGCGAAGAACGATTCAGGGTAATCGTACGCCTCTGCCTGCACATCCTGCGGCAGCGCCAGCGTTACCGCGCCCGTCTCCGCCGGGTCCGTCAGCACGCGCATCGCCTGCGTGGCGGCAATCATCAGCTGTTCGGGACGTACGATGCGATCCCAGTATTTGCTGACCGCTTTGAACGGGTCAGTAGCTGAAATCGTATAATCGCCGCTTACCTCCAGTTGTTGCAACACGGGATCTGGCTCACGCGTGGCAAAGTTATCACCCGGAAGCAGTAAAACGGGTATCCGATTGACCGTTGCGGTTGCCGCTGCGGTAATCATGTTCAGTGCTCCTGGTCCGATCGACGTTGTGCAGGCATAAATCTGTCTACGGTTCTTCTGCTTGGCATAGGCTGCTGCCGTATGTACCATGCCTTGTTCATTTTTACCCTGCATATACGTCAGGCTTCCTGGGCTACGCTCCAGTGCTTCTCCCATACCTGTTACGTTGCCGTGTCCAAAAATGCCAATGACACCTTTCACAAACTTGGTTTCCACTCCATCAACGGAAATATATTGCTGATCCAAGTATCGGAGCAGTGCCTGAGCCATCGTTAGTCTAATTGTTTTCATGTATTGACTATCTCCCTTCCCCTTACGGGTTAAGCGCTTAATCTGTGTTAAGTTTAAGCGCCTTACCCCTAAGGTTAAGCGCTTAATTGATATAGTATTACAGGCTGGTGAATTAGGCAAGATATTTTTGTAAGCGTTTTAAAAAATCGAAAATAGTTTTTATTGTTGTCCTAATGTACTCCAACCTAATTGCTGTTAGCTAATGGTGTAAGGATGAGTTAGGCTCAAAAGTGTAACCTGGACATAGTCATTTCACAACCACAGCCCTTGTTTATCCTCATTTGGAGCACAGTCCGAAGGTTTACCAGCTAATGTATAAACGAAAGAAAATAAAAAAGTTCATTAGAAGTAACATCTAATGAACTCATACTTATATATTATGGTACCGGCGAGAGGACTCGAACCTCCATGGTTTCCCACTCGATTTTGAGTCGCACAGGCTATTGCGACATGAGCAGAAGTTAAGTCCAAGAAGAGGAATATAAAACCTGCGAAAAGCCTTGTAGAACAAGGTTTTTCGCAGGTTTTTTTCGTTGAATTCAGAGCTAGTCAGACTTCCCTGCGATCACCGAAAAAGAAGCCTCTTTTAGACGTTAGGAAGAACCCGGAAAGAACTAAAGCAGAATCAGCCCGCTCCCTACCATTGACCAAATTAGCGGAGCGAGAATGCTCCCGGGAGGGTACATGTTATGTCCAAAACAACTGTCATCACCATTGCCAATCAGAAAGGCGGCACAGGCAAACGACCACCGCCTACAACCTGGCTTACGCCTTATCTAATGAAGGGAAAAAAGTTCTTCTCGTCGATTTTGATCCGCAACCGATGAAGGAGAACTACGACTACATCATCATTGACACCAATCCTTCGCTTGGATTACTGACGATCAATGCTCTTGCAGCCAGCGATATTCCCCCGCCTTTTAGCCGAATGTATTGTCCCTTGTTGCGGAACTCGGTCCTCAACCCTAACCCATGCTGCAATTACCGATCCATGTCTGTCCATGGAGAATTATCCGAGTGGTCCTTCAATTCCCGATGGTTATCGGGGGACGAAGCACAGATGGAAGCGGATAGGTCTGCCTGCTCATCCATTCCAATTCCCGCTCCGAGATCGGCTGCTCCACGGCAACCACATAATAAAGGATCTCATCCACTACATTCGGCTGGATGCGCTGAAGCATCTCAAGCTCCTCCAGTTCATACAAGGGAGGCACAAAGGGAGGCTGGTACTGTAGCTCCATCCGTAATAGACGAAAATCAAACGTGGGCTCGATATTGTGCATAAGAAGAAGGCTTGGGCAACTTGGCCCTAACGTAGGTTCATAAAAATGGGGAGCCCAGTATACGGGGCTGGATTCATCGAATTTTTGTTTGAAATGAGGATTAACAATATGATTGTAATGATTAGCGTAAGGAGCAAGAATGCACATCACTACTTTATGCGTACACATCCAGTACAGATCAGCCAGCACCTTCATTATACCCTCTACATAGGGGCAGCGAGCGGCTAGTCATCACAAATTCCACCGAATCATCCGGCAATGGAATCGGCTCATTGATATCACATACCAAGTCCACCTCCGGAAGCTCCTGCCGATCAATTCTAAAGTATCCGGGATGCTTATTCGTACTACAGCCAAAAGATCACTTCTCACACCGCTTCCCTCCCACGATACGTCTTTAGACACTTTAGTATATTAGCCCTGTGGGAGGTGGGTATGGGTATACCCATATTGTGGGTCAGGTTCGTATAGCTTATTTGCCCCACAACATTGTTCTTCTTGACCTCAAACATTAGTTAATGCATGACTCTGTTCTTAGAGGTCTTTGCGATACAAGATCAAGCTTCAGATAGATCAATCCGTTATTTCCCCACCAATTGTGTGAGCAAAATCTAGATAATTCTTCCGCGCAGATGGCAGCTCACGGTTATATACATTGTTATTCATTTTAGCCTTTTATTCAAGAGGTGCACACCATGCAGGACTATGGCACAGTGAATACCTTACACAACTTCAACCACCCCTTGTTCCGAAAACTGACTATTGTAAAGATCAGCGTAGAAACCGTCTTTCGCCATCAGCTCTTCGTGGGTTCCTTTCTCGATGACACTGCCTTGATTCATGACCAGAATGAGGTCCGCATCGCGGATGGTTGACAAGCGATGGGCGATAACAAAGCTCGTTCTGCCATGCATCAGCGTATTTATCCCTTTCTGAATCTGCACCTCAGTTCGCGTGTCTACGCTACTGGTAGCCTCATCAAGAATTAGAATTGACGGGTCAGCCAGGAACGCCCGGGCAATGGTCAGAAGCTGCTTCTGTCCTTCTGAGATATTGGATGCCTCTTCATTCAGCACCGTATCATAACCCAGTGGTAACGTACGAATAAAGTGGTCGGCATGGGCCACTTTGGCAGCCCGCAAAATTTCGCTTTCAGTCGCCCCTGTACGGCCGTAAGCAATATTATCACGGATCGTTCCATTGAAGAGCCACGTATCCTGTAGCACCATACTGAATTTGCTGCGCAAATCACTGCGCTTCATTTCGGCAATATTGACGCCGTCAATAACAATTTCGCCACCGTTCAGCTCATAAAAGCGCATGAGCAGATTGATCATTGTCGTCTTGCCTGCACCAGTTGGTCCTACAATCGCAATCGTCTGCCCTGGGCTGACTTTAATATTCATATCCTCAATGAGAATGACATCCTCAATATATCCGAATTTCACATGACGGAACTCTACTCCGCCTTCTTTGTCAGTTATAACAGCCTTCGATTCGGGGTTCATTTCGCCCGTTTTCTTGGCTGTAGCAACCGTATCCAGGACTTCCTCATCTTCATCCAACAGTTCAAATACACGTTCAGCCGAGGCAATAGTGGACTGGATAATGTTCGCGATATTTGCTGTTTGTGTAATCGGAGAGATGAAATGGCGAGTATATTGGATAAATGCTAGGATATCACCGATATTTATTGCTTTTTGTGTAACAAAAATACCGCCAACCACACAAATCAGCACATAACCAATATTGCCGACAAATGTCATCAGCGGCATTATAATTCCTGATATGAATTGGGCACGCCAAACGGAATCGTACAATTTGTCGTTAATATCATTGAATTCTCGAAGCGATTGTTCCTCGCGCCCAAAGGCTTTAATAATACGGTGCCCCGTGTACATCTCTTCAACATGACCGTTTAATTCACCAAGCGACTTTTGCTGGATAACATAATAAGTCTGCGACCACTTACTGATCGCCATAATAAAGATCAAACTGAGCGGCAACGTAGCGATGGTAATCAGTGTAAGCCACGGACTAATGCTCAACATCATGATAATAACGCCGATAATGGTAATTACAGACGTAATAAGTTGCATTAAGCTCTGCTGCAGCGTAGTGCTAATATTATCAACATCGTTAATCGCACGACTTAGCGTCTCTCCGTGGGTTTGAGTGTCAAAATACTTCAACGGCAGCCGCTCCAATTTGCTATTGATCTGTTCACGCATATCGAGAACAATCTTTTGGGCTACATCTGCCATAATGTACTGCTGAACATAACTGAACACTGCGCTGAGCAGGTATAGACAACCCAGTAAGAGCAAAATATCATTGATATATCCGAAATCTATGGCGGCTTCCGGTACACCCATCAATTTACCATAAGCACCCTCGAACAGCTCGGTTGTGGCATTGCCTATCACTTTTGGGCTGTAAATGCTGAATACAGTACTGGCAATTGCAGCTATGAACACGATAAACAGTTGTATTCGATATGGACGCAAATAGCGGAGTAGGCGGCGCAACGTTCCCTTGAAGACTCTGGCCTTCTTGTCTTGGATCTTCATTTCGGTGTCTGGCTCAGTTCTTTCCCGCCGTGGGAGACTGTTTGTCTCCTTTGAGAAATCACTCATGCTATTTCCTCCTCGGACAACTGTGAGGATACAAACTCTCGGTACACCTCACTGTTCTCCAGCAGTTCTCGGTGCGTACCGATTCCAGCAATCATGCCATTGTCCAGCACGATAATCCGGTCCGCATCCATAACCGTGCTGACTCGCTGCGCAACGATCAGAACGGTTGCTTCCGTTGTCTCATCCCTGAGAGCAGCACGGAGCTTTGCCTCGGTCTTGAAATCAAGCGCTGAGAAGCTCTCATCGAACAGGTAGATCTCAGGCCGTCTTACTAGGGCACGGGCAATAGACAGACGCTGCCTCTGTCCGCCGGACACATTATTGCCACCTTGGGCAATCTCAGAATCAAAGCCCTTCTTCATTGTAGAGACAAAATCGTAAGCCTGAGCCACTTTCGTGGCATGAACAATCTCATCATCGGTTGCATCCTCTTTGCCGTAACGAATATTCTCCCGAATAGTGCCAGAGAACAACACCGCTTTTTGTGGGATATAGCCAATCTTGCTCCGCAGTTCCTCCTGCATCATATCCCGGACGTCAATGCTGTCAATCCGCACTGCGCCTTCACTTACATCATAGAATCTGGACAGCAGACTCAGCAGAGTGGATTTGCCGGACCCTGTTCCGCCGATAATTGCCGTCACTTCACCTGGACGAGTGCTGAAGCTAATACCTGACAAAGCAGGGTGTTCGGCGCCTGGATAGGAGAAGGAAACGTTCTCAAATTCAACGAAACTGCGCATGGCACCTTCGGCACGTACTTCCAATTCTACAAGCTTACTATGGTTCGGGTCAGTAATCTCCGGCTGCATATCCATTACTTCGTTGATTCGCACAGCGGAAGCCGATGCACGGGGGATAAGCACGAACATCATAGTAACCATAATCAGCGAAAACATGATCTGCATGGCATACTGGGTAAAAGCCATTAGCGAACCGACTTGCAGATTCCCGTCATCAATGCGTATAGCCCCAAAATAAAAGATCGCAATTATGGAAAAGTCCATAATGATCATCATAAGCGGCATCAGTCCAGCCATCAGCTTGTTGACCTTAATTGCCGTATTCGTCAAATCACGGTTGGCTTCTCTAAATCTGCCTCTCTCATGACCAACACGGTTGAACGAGCGGATGATGCGAATACCCGTCAAGCGTTCCCGCAGCACAAGGTTCAACTTATCCAGCTTGATCTGCATGGCTTTAAACAGCCGGAGCCCCTTCAGCCCAATGAATGTAATCGCCCCGACGAGCAGCGGAATACACACGACAAAAATGAGCGACAGCTTTCTATCCTCTGACACGGCCATAATAATACCGCCAATCATCAACATTGGCGCACTAATCATCATGCGCAACATCGTCGTAAGCACCGCCTGCACCTGGGTGATATCGTTGGTTGTGCGAGTAATTAGCGATGCAGTACCAATCTGGCCAAACTCATGTAACGTAAAATTTTCCACACGATTGAATATCTTCGCCCGGGTATTCTTCCCAAAACCAGCAGCTACCTTAGCCGACCAATAACTAGCGATAACCGAACACAACGTACCTATCGCCGCCACCAGCAGCATAAAGCCACCAATCTGTAGGATATATCCGCTATCACCCTGCACAATTCCTTTATCGACAATATCAGCCATCAATGTAGGCAGGTACAAATCGCTCATGGATTGCAAAAAAATAAGCACCAACACCACAGCAATCCCCAGTCTAAACGGTTTCAGTTCTTTAAATAATTTAATCAAGTGTCTCATCTCCGTTCATAACTAATCGATTCTAATCATGGCGGCAAGTGATTAATCTATCCACTACTTCCTTGGCATCCAGACTGTTGATCAGTTAGGTAACAATTGGAGGTTTAGTCTGATCCCAACACTGTTGAGTTCTTCTTCCTTGATATGTACCGTACCTTATAACATAATATTAATATCAACTTACTTGGTGAGCGAGATAAGCCTTCAACAGATTACAACAAAAAGAGAAGCCCATTCGCCCCTCTTTATATAAAAACGTCCACTTTGCTCGAGGTTAACAATAACTATTATGCATAATAAAAAGTTTCTTTGATGCAATATATCTGGAGAGTTCCCTAGTCTCCATTTTAGGGGTCTCTTTATTTTTTCTTCAACACTGCTGCGAAGAAATCACTATCGCTTGCGTGATCCCCACCATTGACATCTGCATACACCTTTTCAAGCGTAAACCCCGCATCATTCACTTCTTTTTCAAAACTTTCGATGCTAAAATGTTGGTTCCAGTAATTATAATTCACGATCTCACCATCCCCAAAAACGAGAACAGTTTTCTCCAGCGAGACTTGATCAGGGTATTTCATTGAAGCGTACAACATTAGATGCTTTTGATCCGAGAATGGACTATCTTCTCTGGCAATACCCCACACTAAGTTTTTCGTGAATTTTTCAAAGCTCACATCTGACAAGACGTCTAACAAAACCAATCCTCCAGGTTTTAAACCACGGTGGATGTTATCAAGTATTTTTCTTCTATCCTCTGGGCTGAAGACACTATAAATTTGATAAATCAGCAGTGCTAGATCAAATTCATTGTCAATATTAATGTTAGTAATATCTTCATTTTTATATTCTATTACTAGGTCACTTTTTTGGGCCTCTTTGATGGCATAGTCAATTGCTGTTTTATTGAAATCCACACCAACGACTCCATAGCCCTTTAAAGCCAACTTATGAGAATACAGTCCAGGGCCACAGCCCAAATCAATAACTTTATGATAGCTCTCTAACGGAGCAATTTTACTAATGAATTCAACGGTCTCATTAATGAAATCGACTCCCCTACTTCCTCCAGGTAAATTCTCATCAAAATGTGCTTTAAGGACAAGATCACCTCGATCTGAATCAAGCCAGATTTCTTGTGTCCCTTTCTCAAATGGCTCAGGGTTTTGCGCTATTTCTAATAGTTTTTCCATCTTTATCACCCTTAATTGTATTTTTAATCATTTGTGTATACAATTGAATTAACGGTTGTTTAGCTGGGGCCAGCTAAACAACCGTTGGACATTGTTTTACATCAATCAAGAATGCTTAACAATTATTATGACTGACAGTGGAAAGGGCTGTAGAAACAGTTGTAGTTCCAGTTACCGTCCATGTTATTGTAGTAGATATAGGTGTTATTTCCATTGCTTGACCTTTACCGTCTACGTCATGTGCTAATTTTTGCAGTTCAAGTACATCGTTCATTTTTCTCACCTCCTTTCTTAAGGCGTGTCTTAAAACAAGCTATTGCTTCAAAAGCGAAAACATAGCATAATTTTACAAGGACAAAATGACGAGGGAGCCCTGTAAAAAGATGCTGAGACGCCACGAAATCAAGGACCAGGACTGGGAACGGATACAAGATGTATTGCCACCCGAAAACACGGGAGAAGGCAGACCCTCCAAACCCAACCGAGTGATGCTTAATGGAATGCTTTGGAAAGTCAAAACAGGTGCGCCTTGGCGTGATTTGCCTGAACGGTTTGGTCCTTGGAAAACCGTGTATTCCCGATTTCGTTTGTGGAGCAACGATGACCTTTTCAAAAGAAGCTCCATTAAAATTAGTTTTCAGACACGCCCTAGTACCCTGACTGAATCAAATTCAAGGATTCGTTTCGCCTTAAAGCGTACTATTAAATCGTCTAACTGAAAACCAATCCTCATATTTAACGTGGTCAAGGTACTAGTTTAAGGTTTCCATCTAGCAGTTATGAATACTGATTGTTGAGTTTGTTGTCATAATAGTAGTTATCGGTCCTATTGGTGTTGTAAGCATTGCTTCCACCGCATGAACTTTAGCATCTGCTTCATGTGCTAATTTTTGCAGTTCCAAGACATCATTCATCCTTTCACCTCCTATTTCTAATTCAAGGCATTCATTCAGCAATCATGTTTGCCGGAATCCCACTGCTGTTGAACTTTGTTCTTTCCAGAAATTCATCTGAATTTACCAACGGCAGCCAGTAAAGTGGATTTTCTTTGACAATCCCCATTAGTGCTAATATAATGCCTGAACTACCTGTATAAATGTCATCAGCTAATCTATACGAAAACTGCCCTGGGTATACATAGTATCCATTCTTCTCGATTAAGAATATATTAAGTAAATTTAGTATTTCGCCAATCATTTTCTTGCGTTGCTCAACGCACTTAACCATGGGAGGAAGCAATAGAAAGCTACCTGCTCCATCGAATAAGCCTCCACAGATTGTGGAAATTGTCTTTGATAATTGTAAAATCGCATCCATTTCTTCTCTATAAAGGTCTTGTCCACTCACATGATTTAAGTACCAAATCGAAACTGCAATTCCAATAGATCCGCCTGAAAGGTATGGTAATAGGCGATTTCTTTTGTCCAATGTTTGTAATACACCAGTCACATTATCTTTTTGGGTTTTTTCCAGATCTTCTTGGATCAATGACTCCGCCTGATTCAAATACTTCTGATCATGGGTAACTGAATAAAGTGCTGAATAGAACAGAGATACACCAGATAAGCCATCAATTGCACCTATCTCCACTGCCATCCAATCATTAATTTTTAACGATTCAGCCTTGACTCTATTAATTTCAATTAATTCTTCTATCTCTTTAGCAAATTGCAAATGTTCACTATTACCAGTTTCAAGATATAAACTAATCATGAACAATCCTATTCCTGAAAGACCTGATCGTAAAGAAATATTTGATTGATGAATATTGTCTCTAAGAAGTTTTAATTCATATAAGACAGTTTCCTTGTAGCCTTTATCATAAAGCAAAGCCCAAGCTCCTGTTTTCCCAGTAAATAATCCATTGTCTTCAATTTGTGATACATTCTCTAACAAATAATTTTCTATCCAATTATCTACTTCAATAGTGCTGGCGTTATTTTTATGTAGAGTAAAGGCTGCGCCGCTTCCTCCAGTTAAGAAGTTATATTTCCCATCATTCATCTCAAATTGTCGGATGTCACCATTAATGAGCCTTTCATCACTTGTTAAGTTATCTTGAATACCACATATTAACTTACTTAATATAGATTCTACAATAAGGTCAGTTGTCCGATCATTCAGATTAATTTTTTTAGGACTATACTTTTGATAAGCACTTATTCTTTGATCACATTTATCTTGCATATCTAAAATGAAATTATAAAATGAAGCTTCATAATTTTCTTTAATCCAATTGAGATGGTTATATTGAAGATATCCTTCTAAATCCTCTGAGGTCAAGACAGGAAGAGCTAAATTCCTGGAGAGCCTCTTTAAAGCAAACCAATCTCTTGCACCACTAACCTTCATCTCCTGAGATACAAATCCAACTGTGCCCATACCCATCTTTTCTTCAGAATGTACAGGAGTAGCGGTTTCAAAATCAATGATACTAACGGTCAGATCCTCAGCTACCATTATATTCGCTGGTTGCAAATCACCCATAGCTACACCATTACTATGCATTTCGTCTATTATGGTGAATATCTGTAGCAATATCTTTTTAACGTGATTCGCATGATTTCTCAGACCACCCTCATTTCCGAAAAAAGGGAATTCTCGCGCAATCCATTTCCTTAAGTCTTGTCCTTCAATAAATTCCTCTACTAAAAAATAATGCTCCCATTCCTTAAAATAATCGATTATATTGACAACGCCAGATACATCTTTAAGCTTGTTCAGAGCATCATACTCTTTTTTTTGCCTTGCTAATGCATCCTGAGCAACCCCATCTAAACCAGCATTTGGCCTGGCTTCCTTGATAATAACCTTCAAACCATCCTTTTTTCGAGTTGCGAGATACACTCCGCCAGCGTTACTATAGCTGAATGCTGCTTCAACCTTATACCTTGCTAAATTTTTATTTTTTTCAGTCTCCATATCTCCTGAATTATTAATAGAATTGAGATAATCGTCGAAATCCTTCACAAAGTCAGGAACCTGATAAAAGGGAGTTCTTTGATCCTCAATTAAATCACCTTTCTTATCCCTGATACAATGTTGACCAGATTCATTGAGTATACGTCTGAATCCTCCATATCTATAAAATACATTGCTAGTTTGCCATCTCTTATCACTAAGAATATAAGGTCCTTTCTTAAAGTCTTGAGTAACTAAGGAAAGCGTTTCTAACAATTCAAGGAACACTTCATTGCTCGTAGGATAAATTGTTATAAACTTACCAGAAGAAGCGCGATTCGCATTTTTTGAATTCATTTCAAAGAAACTTCGTCTATCCTTTAGATGCTTGAAATCGATATTGATTTCTATGCATATCCGTGCGACCTTCTCTAGGATATCCTGGCAATCTTCTAATAACGTTGTTATATGAATTTTCCAGCCTTGATCTGGAACAGTTCCCCCTTTAAAGTGGTAGTACTTCCATACAGAATCACTTTCTGTGACCACTGTATATGTATCTGGAACTTCATCTAGTTCATATGAATACGCCTTGTCACTAATCTCCATCTCCCCATAATATTCGGACATCGGTTTCAAATACTTATGATATAACATGTTACCTTCCATTAAGTATACCTCCGTTCTAATACTTCAAAGATATCTGGACAATTTAGAATTCTTTCTTACGGTATATGAACACTGAGATAAAAAAAGAAAGAATAAATATGATAACACCGAGTAATATATAAATAATACGAAAATATAAATCCGCTTCGGCCTCTGAATTTGACAACGATATTGCCAAATTACTAGCTACTCCCTGTAAACCCAAAGAAACAAACATTCCGATCATCCCACTTCCAATTATAAGAGAATCAGACTTCTCTGGGCCGAAAACGTAGATGAGCGGATAAGCCAGTGCACCAGCAAATAAAATAATGAATATCCCAAACGAGATGAATTTAGTAACATCGTTAATTGATATACCTGAAATTAGACCATATGCATAGAGAAGTAGAGGTGCTAACAACGAGCTAATAGTTGCGATTATAATATAAAAAAGGTAGTGGTTTTGTACAACATGAATTCTGTTAATTGGTAAAGTGAGCACAAACTTATCATAGCCCGATTTTGCCTCGTGTTTTAAAACTTCAGTTGCAGGTGTCGTCGTAAGCAAGATCACCAGCATAGCAATAATACTGTGAGTCGAAGGACCTCCAAAAAAAAATAATATCCCAGATACCACTAATGCTATTCCTAAATATGCAATAAAACTTCGATAAACCAGGTAATAACTTGTCAACAATAGACTTTTCATTTATTCACTCCTTGCCAGCAATATGCTTATATCTTCCATTGAAATCCTTTTGAAGACTATTCCATTTGGCAACTTTTGTTTATCAGATACCAATACGCTATATGAAGAGTTCTGCTTCCTTTTAGCCAGAACTATATCTTTGTCAAGTAATTTGAGTTGCTTCTCATCAGCATCTATAATGGCATAGTTTTCAAAAATATTCCATTTTTCTTCATTCAATAAAATTTCTCCATTTTTTATAACAACGATATGTGTAGCTACACTCTCTATGTCACTCATAATATGGCTTGAAAGCAATATACTACCTTTCCCATCACTAACAAAATCTTTTAACTCATTTAACAAATCTTCTCGTGATGAGGAATCAAGACCTCCCGTCGCTTCATCCAGCAATAATAATTTTGCATTGTGCGATAAAGCTACCGCTACAGACAGCTTCATCGACATTCCACGTGAGAATGTATCCACTTTCTTATTTACAGGTAAAGAGAAGAATGTTACCAGCCGATCAAAGTTCACTTGATCCCACGAATCATACATTTTATTAAAAACGTTATTTAACTGCCTTATTGTAAGATGAGCTGGTAGATTCATAGCATCAAAAACGACCCCAATCTTTTCCTTAATCTTGACGTTCTTTTCTATATTTTCTTCACCGAATAGTTTAACTGTACCACCATTATGGGATAACAATCCTAGAATAACTTTGAATGTCGTTGATTTTCCTGCCCCGTTATCACCAATGAACCCTACTATTGATCCGGCCGGCACATTGAAGGTAACGTCTTTTAGAACAACTTTATCTTTAAATGTTTTTTTTATATTGTTGATTTCTAGCAGATTTGACATTACTACACTTCCTTAATAAGTATTTAAACTACCTTACGCTAGAAGTACTCGTTCTAGTGCGAACACTTTGCGAAAATAGAATTGCGCTTTGAAGTTCATGAGATGATGAAGAGCAGCGAGTATATCTTGTTGTGGAAGAAATGGATGAGGTATTCATGATGAAGGATTTATCGACAAGAAAAAACCAAATTTTCGGAATATGTCATTCTTATTTCATACTATACAATATATTATTATTTATTTCAAGATTTCCCATCGACTTTCTAACTTAAATATTTAAGTGAACAAGGATGGTTGATAAAATTTATTTCTCTTTCACAATTAATAGCGATCTTGCTTCGTCCGAAAAGTGTAAGTGCAAGGCATCTGTAAGATCTTCTTCAGTTAGATTTTCAAGTGTGGGCAAGACCTCAAATAAATCCATCTCGTTAAAACGATACCTTGTAAATTGGTTAGCAATGAATTGGGGTGAGTTAATTGCACTCAAGAAACTGCCCATTTCCTTCTTAATTACTCGCTGTGCATCTTCTTTTTGTATTGACTCCTCTTTGAATTTGAAGATAGTCTCATTTATGAGTGATGCCACAATTTCTGGTTCTCGGCAATCTACGCCAACTACCGAATAGCCAACCCCCTTCTCATTGGTGTAATTAAATGTAAATGGACTATTCAAATAACCGTCATCATGCATTTTTTCGTATGCTTCAGAGCTACTGCCGAACATTAACTCAAGTAAAACATTTAAACACAACTCGTATTTAAGCAATTGCTGACCTTGTCTTTCGGGATAACGTTCTTTATGTCCAATAAAAACTTTAGGCGTCTGAACTGACATCCTCATAACAGATGACTTTCTGTTCACTTCAGTTCCTTCATTAGGGAATATACGGTGGATTTTTTGAGACTCCCAAAAATCTTTTTTCTGCTGATTATTTTGAATGAGATTCATTATTTCTTCAGGTATAATAGGTCCAATCACAAACAACAACATATTGCTAGGATGATAGAACGCATTATAGCAAGAATATAAATCCGCTTTGGTAATTTGATTAATCGAAGCTATTGTACCACCTATATCAATTTTTACTGGATGGCTTTTGTACATATTATCTAGAATTCCAAATCGAGCTCGCCAATCTGGATTATCTTGATACATTCTGATTTCCTGCTCGATGATCCCTTTCTCCTTCTCAACCATTTCATCTGTAAAATATGGTTCCTGAACAAAGTCCAACAATGATTCCAGGTTTCTATTGATATTAGTAGTCGCGGACAATGTGTAGGATGTACGGGTAAAACCTGTGAAAGCATTGACAAAAGCCCCTTGTTTTGCAAAAGTATGATAGACATCTCCCTGTTCACTTTCAAACATTTTATGCTCTAGGAAGTGTGCTGTTCCGTCCGGAACTTGGGTGATACCACTTTTCCCTTGAACCGAAAATCTGTTATTTATTGATCCGTACTTCGTTGTAAATGTCGCAAATGTTTTATGAAAACCTTTTTTGGGAAGTATGTAAACCTCAAGACCGTTGGCAAGTCGATCATGATATATCGTCTCTCCTAATTTGTTATAGGTCACTGACTTCATTGTAATTCCTCTTTTCTGTTTAGAAAATAAATGGTATCAAGCTCCCACTTATTGACCGCTTGAATGACATCGTTTCTCGACACCTTACTTAGTCTTTCAATCCGATTACTTATCTTATTAGATAATCCATCATCGACTGCCTGCATAGCGATCTCCATAATTCCCAGCGGGGTATCATCTGCTTCCAGCAGTAGGCTAATCAGCATCGATTTTGCTTTTTCTAGTTCGCCATCAGTAAAGTTACCTTGTTTCATTGCATACTCTTGTTCTCTTATGATTTCGACTGCTTGCTTGTAGTTTTTAAAATCAATTCCTGCCATAGTTATTAGCAAACCTTTAGAACCTTCAATCTGTGAATGTACATAGTAAGCAAGACTTTCCTTTTCACGTACATTAACAAACAATTTTGAAGAAGGAAACCTACCAAAAATCGCATTCGCTACTCTTGTCGCTTCATACTCCTCGTCTTGTATAGTGCAAAAAGTACGGTATCCCAAACAAAGCTTTCCTTGATTCACATCCATTTTATCTTGAACAACCTTAACCTCGCCCCCACCCTTTCTATGTAGAGAAATCTCCTCTATAGGTGTGTAGTTGTGTTGTTCAGAAAAAATATGCTCTACCATCGACTTGGCTTCGTCCGCATTAAAAGCGCCAACAATGAATAAATCACAGCGACTATTACGAAGTAGTTCTTCATACACTTCATAAATAAATGAAGCATTTAACCCTGCAATATCTTCCTCTCTCCCTGAAGCAGGAAACTCATACGGTTCACCTCTAAACATCTCTTCGATCAAACGTACATTAGCATACACAACCTTCTCTTCATACATAGAGATAAGTCGTTGCCTTAAAGAACGTTTCTCTTGCTCGACAATTATGGAATTAAACACTCCATTCTCGAGCAACGGATTATAAATGATCTCGTGCAATAAATTAAGAGATGATTCCAGTAAAGAGTTAGATATAGTAAGAAATTGATCAGCAGCGATTTCCATTCTAAATGTAATAATCTGGTCGTCGCCCTTTTTATGTACATCCGAAAAGAGAGTTGCCCCATACATTTCATCAAGTAATCGTTGTATGCGCTTACGGTTGGGATACTCTGCCGACCCTCCAGTTAGAATATGGGAAACTAATGATCTTGCCGTTGTTAAATCATTATGAAGAGGTACTTTCATCGTGAATAATACACTAATTGTCTTAAATTTATTTGTATTGCACAAATGAAGCTGCAACCCATTATGCGCACTAGAAGTTACACTAATGTCCTTCATTTCCTTCTACCTCTTTTTCAATCATAAATTTTATATAAAAATACAATTTTATCAATATCAATGCATATATTATCATAAATACCTTTGAAATACAATTTTTTCTCTTCTTTGATCTTATTCGTCAGTAATGTGCTAGACTTGCACTCTTCTAAGACTTTTGGAAACAGAAGATACTCACATTGACGAAAACAGAGCTGAAACCAGCTTACTTGTAAACTCACTCTAATAAACCAAGATAACCGCCACAGAAACTGGGCAAACATCACGCCATCATTAGCCGCGAGTTGCTTCGAAATCAGGGCACAGAGCCTGTCTGTCGGAATACTCCCAAGCAACTATCGCCTAGTGTCTTTTCCTATAAAGAAATCGGTACTGGTGAGAGGATGAATGATTAAAGAGAAGCTTGGTGTCACCTGTGCCCCCCGAAAAGATCGAGCAACGGCGGCAGGTTTTCCATTTGCTGATCCACCTCTCCTTCAAAAAAGGTTCATTTTAAGGAAACTTTTGATCAGTGAGAGCTAAATATGGTCGGCTCTGACACAAACCCGTATTCTTCCGGATTCGAACGGGAACAAGAATGGTCTCTTGTGAGAGTTTTATCGTAAGAGTATCAACTT
Organism: Paenibacillus sp. FSL W7-1088; assembly: GCF_037969855.1. Lineage (NCBI taxonomy): Bacteria > Bacillati > Bacillota > Bacilli > Caryophanales > Paenibacillaceae > Paenibacillus > Paenibacillus sp. FSL W7-1088. The sequence goes on along the minus strand of NZ_CP150216.1, from coordinate 313,984 downwards.
CGCTCACATCACAGAATGGATCCAGACAATGAAAATCTTTAGGGTGGAAAACCGCTTACTAATCATTTTCATAGGAACTGTTGCACTTATTTCGATAAACCCACATAGTGAAAAACGCCTATACGATATCATCTTCGAAGAGCAATTTCAATGAATGTTGAATAACAACCGCTGTATCTGTCTTTCCATACCTTCTTATTCCTGTATACAATATTATAGTTAGAGCTATCCGAAAACCCCGGCAGAGCGGAAACAAATCCAGGCGCAGGCGAAATGGATGAAGACTTCGTAGTTATCTGCGCTCTTTTCCCAAAGAATGAGTAAGCGACGAAATCGGTTCATCCAGGAATGAGTTCGTTCGACGCCCCCCCGTCTGACGCGATATCCCGGGATTGTTATTTTTTCTTCCTTTTCTTCACCACGTAAACGCAAATGAAGTACGTATCCCTTATCCAAACACAAATGCTGCGGACTCTTCTCGTCCGGTTCCGGTCGGGCCACCTCAGGATTGGGCAACGTAGGCTCAAGCAGCTTCATGTCGTGTCGGTTTGCCCCGTCGATCGCGACTGCCAATGGGCATGCTTCTTCCATCCGTCCACAGACTTCGTTTCGTGGCGCGCTTGCCGTGATCTGTTGGGTTAGGTCCGGTTTTTTTCCCAAAGCGGCGCTTGCCAGGTCTATTCGATGCCTTTGGCTTCGTCGTAAGCTTGCCGTCCCAGCTTCCCACATGCGCTTAAACACGCCGTGGCCCTGCCAATATTGAAAGCGGTCACAACCGTACTTGCTGGCCCCATTTCACGGGGCAGTGCCTTCCACTGAATTCCGGTTCGCAGCACATAAAAGATCGCGTTCATCGCCTGGCAATCATCCATCCGGGGGCGACCGCCTTTCGGTTTTAGCACCGCAGCAAGGGTTGTATTCTTTCCCACAACTCATCGGGAACCGTAAAGTGTGGTTTCGGTGTATTTGTCATTTAGATCTCCTCCAAATATTTCTCTTGAAGTACTTCGACATTTCCCACGGTTTTTCTACTCGTTATAATTAGCTTTCGGATAGGCTCTTAGTGCTGAACTTCATTGGAAATCAGATAATCCATTTCTATCATCTAGTCGAAACTTTTGAAATTTCACAAATGTTCATACACCTTATTGAATCAGGTACTAAAACCGGAATAAAAAAAAGCCCATTAGTACACTGGTACCCATAGACTGGACACTTAGAAAAAAGGTTTGCGGGCTGTGGGTACCTTTTTGTATACTGGAGGAAGCAATGGAGGGGATGACATCATGAGCAAGAAACGGTTTACAGTAGAAGAACGTGAACAGATGTCAAAGAACAAATTCGAAGCTCATGGATTTGACATTACCGTACTCGGAATCAAGCGAGTAGAGCAGTCTGCTGAACGCTGGAAGAGAGCCTACAACCAGAATGGTATCATTGGATTATTGGATTCCCGAAAAGAAGCATCGGGGCGTCCATTGTGCAGAGAGTTATCTCCGGATGAAATCATTGCCAAGCAAGAAGCGCGAATTCATTTACTTGAATCTCAAATCGAACTGTTAAAAAAGCTAGATGTGAACGAAAGGTTGCTGGTAGCGCAAGGAATGAATCTAAGCAAGAATAAACTATTCGAACTCATTAAGGACGCCGTGGATCAAGGTCTGGGGCGTAGGACGAGGTACCTCTGCTCGATACTTAATGTATCCCGTTCGGGATATTACAGCTACGTGCGCGCCGAAGAATCACGCTTAAAGCAGACTCGTTTGGATACCGAGGCAGGACTGCTCATTCAGAAGGCTTTCAAGCGAAAGGGTTACAAGAAAGGATCACGCTCCATCAAGATGGTTCTTGAACATGAGTTTGGTGTCATCTATAATCTGAAGAAAATCCGTAGGCTCATGAAGAAATTTAACATCGTATGTCCGCACAGGAAACCCAACCCCTATAAACGTATGGCCAAAGCTACATTGGAACACCGAACCCTGCCCAACAAGCTGCAGAGAGACTTCAAGAGGGAGATTCCGGGTTTGGCTTTGCTTACGGATATCACACACCTTCCATACGGTCACTCGGAGATGGCCTATTTGTCGACCATATTGGATGCCTCGACGGGTGAAATCCTTTCTTACAACGTATCCAACCGACTCACACTAGATATTGCCACAGATACAGTGGACGCTCTCCAGAAACAAAAGCGTCTAAAGCTTCATAAAGATGCGTTCATCCACTCCGATCAAGGCAGCCATTATACCAGCCCCACGTATCAAGCGTTGCTAAAGCAGAATGGATTAGGCCAGTCGATGTCCAGACGCGGGAATTGTTGGGATAACGCCCCTCAAGAATCATTCTTCGGCCACATGAAGGACCACGTAGATTACCGCAACTGTAACTCGTTATATGAGGTCAAACATGAAATTGATCGTTATATTCGCTATTACAACAACCACAGATATCAATGGGGATTAAAAAAGATGACCCCTGTTCAATACAGGAATCATCTATTGTCCGCTTCTTAAACGATCATTGCCACTCTTTTTTTTAGTGTCCTTGACATGGGGTCCAGATTATATAGAGATAGTCTCTAATGAACTTTTTTATTTTAATACCGGCGAGAGGACTCGAACCTCCACGGTTTCCCACTCGATTTTGAGTCGAGCGCGTCTGCCATTCCGCCACGCCGGCATATGAAGTTATAAATGGCGCGCCCTGAGAGATTCGAACTCCCGGCCTTTTGATTCGTAGTCAAACGCTCTATCCAGCTGAGCTAAGGGCGCAAAATATTGGAGCGGACGACGGGAATCGAACCCGCGACCCTCGCCTTGGCAAGGCGATGCTCTACCGCTGAGCCACGTCCGCTTATAAAGGATGCGCGTGGAGGGACTTGAACCCCCACGTCAAAGACGCTAGATCCTAAGTCTAGTGCGTCTGCCAATTCCGCCACACGCGCATATGATGGTGAGTCATGAAGGGCTCGAACCTTCGACACCCTGATTAAAAGTCAGGTGCTCTACCAACTGAGCTAATGACTCAAAAAACTGGTGGAGGATGATGGATTCGAACCACCGAACCCGTACGGGAGCAGATTTACAGTCTGATGCGTTTGGCCGCTTCGCTAATCCTCCAGGATTACATGGTGCCGGCGAGAGGACTTGAACCCCCAACCTACTGATTACAAGTCAGTTGCTCTACCAGTTGAGCTACACCGGCATATTAAGTGGTGAAAATGGTGGCTCGGGACGGAATCGAACCGCCGACACGAGGATTTTCAGTCCTCTGCTCTACCGACTGAGCTACCGAGCCTTAATTAATTTTTAGATTAATGGCGGAACCGACGGGATTCGAACCCGCGATCTCCTGCGTGACAGGCAGGCATGTTAGGCCAACTACACCACGGTTCCAGATCACTTTCTTGAAAGAAAGATTAATTGCGGGGGCAGGATTTGAACCTGCGGCCTTCGGGTTATGAGCCCGACGAGCTACCGGGCTGCTCCACCCCGCGTCATTATTAAAAGTTATATGGTGGAGGCTGAGGGGATCGAACCCCCGACCCTCTGCTTGTAAGGCAGATGCTCTCCCAGCTGAGCTAAGCCTCCATGTATATATGACCCGTAGGGGATTCGAACCCCTGTTACCTCCGTGAAAGGGAGGTGTCTTAACCCCTTGACCAACGGGCCTTAATGGCTCCCCGAACAGGACTCGAACCTGTGACAACTCGATTAACAGTCGAGTGCTCTACCAACTGAGCTATCAGGGAATGGTGGAGCCAAGCGGGATCGAACCGCTGACCTCCTGCTTGCAAGGCAGGCGCTCTCCCAGCTGAGCTATGGCCCCATACATTTTAGTCTATCTGGTATTACTATGGGCCCTGGTGGACTCGAACCACCGGCCTCACCCTTATCAGAGGTGCGCTCTAACCAACTGAGCTAAGGGCCCGTATGAAAAATCGAAAAAAAATACCCCAAAGGGGTTTCGCTTGGCGGCGTCCTACTCTCCCAGGACCCTGCGGTCCAAGTACCATCGGCGCTAGAGGGCTTAACGGTCGTGTTCGGGATGGGTACGTGTGGAACCCCTCCGCCATCGCCACCAAACGCATAGCTTAGCTTACATTTCAGAGTGTATTCTCTGAAAACTAGATCCGAAACGAACTTTGCGAGTTAGAACCTGCATATCTTGGATAAGCCCTCGACCGATTAGTACTGGTCAGCTCCATGCATTGCTGCACTTCCACCCCCAGCCTATCTACCTCGTCGTCTTCAAGGGGTCTTACATACTGGGAAATCTCATCTTGAGGGGGGCTTCACGCTTAGATGCTTTCAGCGCTTATCCCTTCCGTACATAGCTACCCAGCGGTGCTCCTGGCGGAACAACTGGTACACCAGCGGTACGTCCATCCCGGTCCTCTCGTACTAAGGACAGCTCCTCTCAAATTTCCTACGCCCACGACAGATAGGGACCGAACTGTCTCACGACGTTCTGAACCCAGCTCGCGTACCGCTTTAATGGGCGAACAGCCCAACCCTTGGGACCTACTTCAGCCCCAGGATGCGATGAGCCGACATCGAGGTGCCAAACCTCCCCGTCGATGTGGACTCTTGGGGGAGATAAGCCTGTTATCCCCAGGGTAGCTTTTATCCGTTGAGCGATGGCCCTTCCATGCGGTACCACCGGATCACTAAGCCCGACTTTCGTCCCTGCTCGACTTGTAGGTCTCGCAGTCAAGCTCCCTTATGCCTTTGCACTCTTCGAATGATTTCCAACCATTCTGAGGGAACCTTTGGGCGCCTCCGTTACTCTTTAGGAGGCGACCGCCCCAGTCAAACTGCCCACCTGACACTGTCCCCGCACCGGATTACGGTACCAGGTTAGAACCTAGATACGATCAGGGTGGTATCCCAACGGTGCCTCCACGCAAGCTGGCGCTCACGCTTCAAAGGCTCCCACCTATCCTGTACAGATCGTACCCAAATTCAATATCAAGCTGCAGTAAAGCTCCATGGGGTCTTTCCGTCTTGTCGCGGGTAACCTGCATCTTCACAGGTATTAAAATTTCACCGGATCTCTCGTTGAGACAGCGCCCAAGTCGTTACGCCATTCGTGCGGGTCAGAATTTACCTGACAAGGAATTTCGCTACCTTAGGACCGTTATAGTTACGGCCGCCGTTTACTGGGGCTTCGGTTCACAGCTTCGGATTGCTCCTAACCGCTCCCCTTAACCTTCCAGCACCGGGCAGGCGTCAGCCCGTATACTTCGCCTTACGGCTTCGCACAGACCTGTGTTTTTGCTAAACAGTCGCTTGGGCCTTTTCACTGCGGCCCCCTCGTGCTATTCACACTACCGGGGCACCCCTTCTCCCGAAGTTACGGGGTCATTTTGCCGAGTTCCTTAACGAGAGTTCTTCCGCGCGCCTTAGAATTCTCTTCTCGCCTACCTGTGTCGGTTTGCGGTACGGGCACCATCACCTGGCTAGAGGCTTTTCTTGGCAGTGTGAGATCATGACCTTCGCTACTATAATTTTCGCTCCCCATTACAGCCCAGCCTTACGATGTGCGGATTTGCCTACACATCAGCCTCACTGCTTAGACGGACATCCATCAGTCCGCGTCACTACCCTGCTGCGTCCCCCCATTGCTCATAACGGCTTACGGTGGTACAGGAATTTCGACCTGTTGTCCTTCGACTACGCCTTTCGGCCTCGCCTTAGGTCCCGACTTACCCTGAGCGGACGAGCCTTCCTCAGGAACCCTTAGGCTTTCGGCGGATCAGATTCTCACTGATCTTTTCGTTACTCATACCGGCATTCTCACTTGTATAATGTCCAGCGCTCCTTACGGTACACCTTCAACCCTTATACAACGCTCCCCTACCCCTGATGCAAGCATCAAGCCATAGCTTCGGTGGTGTGTTTAGCCCCGTTACATTTTCGGCGCAGAGTCACTCGACCAGTGAGCTATTACGCACTCTTTCAATGGTGGCTGCTTCTAAGCCAACATCCTGGTTGTCTGTGCAACTCCACATCCTTTCCCACTTAACACACACTTGGGGACCTTAGCTGATGGTCTGGGCTGTTTCCCTTTTGACAATGGATCTTAGCACTCACTGTCTGACTCCCGGAAGTAAGTCTATGGCATTCGGAGTTTGACTGAGCTTGGTAACCCTTGCGGGCCCCGCACCCAATCAGTGCTCTACCTCCACGACTCTGTTTTCCGAGGCTAGCCCTAAAGCTATTTCGGGGAGAACCAGCTATCTCCGAGTTCGATTGGAATTTCTCCGCTACCCCCACCTCATCCCCGCACTTTTCAACGTGCGTGGGTTCGGGCCTCCAGTGCGTGTTACCGCACCTTCACCCTGGACAGGGGTAGATCACCCGGTTTCGGGTCTACGTCCACGTACTACATCGCCCTATTCAGACTCGCTTTCGCTGCGGCTCCGGCTCTTCACCTTAACCTTGCACGGGAACGTAACTCGCCGGTTCATTCTACAAAAGGCACGCCATCACCCCTAAAACGGGCTCTGACTTTTTGTAAGCACACGGTTTCAGGTTCTATTTCACTCCCCTTCCGGGGTGCTTTTCACCTTTCCCTCACGGTACTGCTTCACTATCGGTCGCTAGGAAGTATTTAGCCTTGGCAGATGGTCCTGCCGGATTCATACGGGGTTTCACGTGCCCCGCACTACTCGGGATACATCTCGGAGAGAGCCAACTTTCAACTACAGGGCTTTTACCTTCTTTGGCGGGCCTTTCCAGACCTCTTCGTTTAACCGGCTCCTTTGTAACTCCATGTGAGATGTCCCACAACCCCAGAGAGCAAGCTCTCTGGTTTGGGCTTCTCCGCGTTCGCTCGCCGCTACTGACGGAATCACTATTGTTTTCTCTTCCTCAGGGTACTTAGATGTTTCAGTTCCCCTGGTATGCCTCTACATAACCTATGTATTCAGTTATGAGTAACTGGAAATTACCCCAGCTGGGTTTCCCCATTCGGACACCCCCGGATCAAAGCTTGCTTACAGCTCCCCGAGGCAGTTTCGTTGTTCGCCACGTCCTTCATCGGCTCCTAGCGCCTAGGCATCCTCCGTGTGCTCTTAGTAGCTTAACCATAATTGCTCCGGTTTCGACTGCTCGCTTCCCTTGTTTTGCTTACGCAAAGCCAAAAGTCACTCCCATTCGATACCATCGCAATGCAGTTTTCACTATTTATTGAAACTTGTTTTAACACAAGTTCAGCTTAAAAAGGAATGTTCTAAATCGCAAAATTTCGTTTCGATATCTAGTTTTCAAAGAACAAGCTCCATGCAAAAGCAAGCTGTTTGAGAGTTTGAGCTCTCAAAACTGAGCAACGAGTGAGTAATTTTTGCAGCTAAGCTGCGTATTTGAATGTTTCCACGCGGGAAACGATTCTCCATAGAAAGGAGGTGATCCAGCCGCACCTTCCGATACGGCTACCTTGTTACGACTTCACCCCAATCATCTATCCCACCTTCGGCGGCTGGCTCCTTGCGGTTACCCCACCGACTTCGGGTGTTATAAACTCTCGTGGTGTGACGGGCGGTGTGTACAAGACCCGGGAACGTATTCACCGCGGCATGCTGATCCGCGATTACTAGCAATTCCGACTTCATGCAGGCGAGTTGCAGCCTGCAATCCGAACTGAGACCGGCTTTTTAGGATTCGTTCCACCTCGCGGCTTCACAGCCCGTTGTACCGGCCATTGTAGTACGTGTGTAGCCCAGGTCATAAGGGGCATGATGATTTGACGTCATCCCCACCTTCCTCCGGTTTGTCACCGGCAGTCACCTTAGAGTGCCCACCCGAAGTGCTGGCAACTAAGATCAAGGGTTGCGCTCGTTGCGGGACTTAACCCAACATCTCACGACACGAGCTGACGACAACCATGCACCACCTGTCTCCTCTGTCCCGAAGGAAAGGTACATCTCTGTACCGGTCAGAGGGATGTCAAGACCTGGTAAGGTTCTTCGCGTTGCTTCGAATTAAACCACATACTCCACTGCTTGTGCGGGTCCCCGTCAATTCCTTTGAGTTTCAGTCTTGCGACCGTACTCCCCAGGCGGAGTGCTTAATGTGTTAACTTCGGCACCAAGGGTATCGAAACCCCTAACACCTAGCACTCATCGTTTACGGCGTGGACTACCAGGGTATCTAATCCTGTTTGCTCCCCACGCTTTCGCGCCTCAGCGTCAGTTACAGCCCAGAGAGTCGCCTTCGCCACTGGTGTTCCTCCACATATCTACGCATTTCACCGCTACACGTGGAATTCCACTCTCCTCTTCTGCACTCAAGTCACCCAGTTTCCAGTGCGATCCGGGGTTGAGCCCCGGGATTAAACACCAGACTTAAATGACCGCCTGCGCGCGCTTTACGCCCAATAATTCCGGACAACGCTTGCCCCCTACGTATTACCGCGGCTGCTGGCACGTAGTTAGCCGGGGCTTTCTTCTCAGGTACCGTCACCTTGAGAGCAGTTACTCTCCCAAGCGTTCTTCCCTGGCAACAGAGCTTTACGATCCGAAAACCTTCATCACTCACGCGGCATTGCTCCGTCAGGCTTTCGCCCATTGCGGAAGATTCCCTACTGCTGCCTCCCGTAGGAGTCTGGGCCGTGTCTCAGTCCCAGTGTGGCCGATCACCCTCTCAGGTCGGCTACGCATCGTCGCCTTGGTGAGCCGTTACCCCACCAACTAGCTAATGCGCCGCAGGCCCATCCCCAAGTGACAGATTGCTCCGTCTTTCCAGTTCTCTTCAGGAGAAGAAAACAACTATTCGGTATTAGCTACCGTTTCCGGTAGTTGTCCCAAGCTTGAGGGCAGGTTGCCTACGTGTTACTCACCCGTCCGCCGCTAACCATCAGAGAAGCAAGCTTCTCATCAAGTCCGCTCGACTTGCATGTATTAGGCATGCCGCCAGCGTTCGTCCTGAGCCAGGATCAAACTCTCCAATAAAGTATTGAAAAGAGCGATAAGCTCATTTTGAAACTGACGAGATTAAAAATCTCATTTTATGCTCCAGTCGATCCAAGCCAAGGCTTGTCTCAAACTTTCGCGTTCACTCTGCAAGCAGAATGTTTACTCACTCGTTGTTCAGTTTTCAAAGATCAAACTTGTTTCATTGCCGTGTGTTGTTCACCTCAGCAACTTTTATATCTTATCACATCCGAACCAACTTTGCAAGCTCTTTTTTAAGTTTCTTTCGAAGCTTATTTCATTTGCTTGCCGCACCGTGTTTCTCGTGTTTTCTTGGCCGGAATTAGAATATACCATGTACAAAAATAAATTGCAACCCTTAATTAATATTTCTCTATCCTCGTTTTATGAGAACAATAGAACCGTTATATTCCCCTTCTATATCATACTAAGTCATAGTCTTGAAATCAGACCCTATCTGCTACACTCTATAGATATGACAATACTAATTATCATTAACTTATTGAGAAAGGGTAATAGTTACTGTTCATAGCAAACTGATATTCTATTCGTTTTGAAGAAACACTAACTAGCAGCTAAAGGGATGCTTAGTTTTATATCGATTATCCAATAGCTTCTATAGCAATATATGAAATCAAATTTTAATAAACCTGCAATGAATAGATACTTACTCTCTCCATAAAAGATGCGTAGTGACTCTAGTATCTGTTCTCTAATATATACTCATTGATACAAAAAAGGAGTGGCGTATGGCTAGCCAAACTTCTCAGCATCCCCTTCTCCCCTCAGCCCCTGAACCTTCCCATCATAACTGTATCGTAATACCGACCGTCCGCGTGTCGCCGATCCTTTTTCAAAGTTCCCTCTATCTCGAAGCCCATTCTTCTGTAAAGCTCCATCGCCTTATCGTTCGTCCCCACCACGTTCAAGGTCATTTTCTCAATTCCATTCGTATCTGCCCAATCTATCGATAGTTCGAGTAGTTTCTCGCCGATCCCGTATCCCCAGAACTCTTTCGCTACACAAACACCAAATTCAACCTTATGAGAAAATCGCTTTAGATCAACTCCTTCACATCTGGAATACCCGACGATTTGTTCCTTTACGACAGTAACGAGAAACAGGTTTCTCTCTTTTTCCGAGTCCGACCGAATTATGTGTTCAAATCCAGCTGGATCAATAAAGCCTTCACCTTGCTCACGATCCATATACTCGGTTTCTCCATCCATCTGTACACGAAGTGAAGACAATACCTCAGCATCCTTTTCAATTGCGGACCTAATCGAATAGGTCAATCCTTTTACATTAAACTCCTGTTGATCGATGATCATACGCCATAATCCCTCCATTCTATTTTATTTTGCATATCCTATTCATGGCTCTACCCCACCTCAGACGGACTCTTGCCCGTAAGCATCTTGAACACCTGACTGAAATACGTCGCGTTGCGGAACCCTGTCATCTCGCTAACTTCGTAGACCATGTAATGCCCTGACTGTAATAGCTCCAACGCACGTTGAATCCGATACCCGTTTACATAACTCACAAAGTTCTCTCCGGTCACTCTCTTGAACAGCTGACTCAAATATTTGGGGTGCACAAACAGTCCCTTGGCAATGGCTTCAAAACTGATTTCTTCAGCATAATGCATTTCCACGTACTGTTTCACCTGCTCCACTAGTTTATTGGTTTTTTTCTCGCCCATTTCTTTACGTATCTGTTCCATCCAGTTTCGAATAATACCATCCATCCAGCATATCAGATCCTGCAGCCCATATTTCGATTGGATTTCCCGCAAAAAATGGCTCATCGCGAGCGGCGGTGCCAGCATGGGATAATGTCGGTTCCAACTATGAATTAACGTGTCGAACAGGCTCACGGCCACAACTTGCACATCCTGAATACTGGCACCACCCCCTTCCTCCAACAGATTGCGAAGCTGAACCCATATCTCCTCTGCCAGATCAGTCCTCATATCTGCCCATGACTCATTCCATTGTCGCAGCAATAGCGAGTAATCCGTTGCGCTCGGCGTTAAAGCAGCAGATGAATCATATCGATATACACGACTCCCGCCCTGAAACTCTGCTTTCTCCAGCGCCTCCCTGCTCTCCAGATAAGAGTCCATCACTTCGCATAAGTGCCCTTTGGACGTTCCAATACCTGCGCTCATTTCGATCTTGAGGTACGTAAAAATCTGATCAATCATCCGTTCAACAATGGACTCAAATTGCTCTAGCGGGTCCCTCTCGTCAAATAGAAGCAGCACAAACACCTGATCCGAGTAATCCACGATCTCCACCTGGCAGTCGTTTATTTGCGAAGTCTGCTCTTTGACGGTCTCCTGAATTATATCTGCTGCCCCATATCTTAATAGCTGCCAGTCCCGCTCTTTCATCTTTGTTAGAAATGCAGGCCGGTACAACTGTAGACTTATTGCGCGCACTTGAGAGGGTATGCGAATACCCACATAATCCATACGCTCCGCAGGCAGCTCCTCTTCCCGATAGCGCGTGGTTAACAGCTCGTGAAGAAATAGTTTGCGAAGATAAGGAACCACCCGTCCAATCTCCTGTTTGTATGTCCGCTCTAGCTGCTCATGCCGCTCACGCACATCCTGTTCCAGTAACACCTCACGCAGAACAGACTCAATCTCCTCCACTTCCGCAGGCTTCAGCAAAAAATGATTCACGCCCCAACGCATGGCCGCCCGGGCATTCTCGAATTCGTCATATCCACTAAGAATGATGATCGGCAGATGGGGATGGTCCCGCCGCAACGCCTGCGTGAGCTCAAGTCCTGTCATTCCTGGCAAATAGACGTCCGTCATCACAAGATCGGGGCGCAGCTGTTGGAACATCTCCAGTGCATCCACGCCATTGGAAGCAGTTCCTGCAATGCGGAGGCCAATGGATGGCCAATCAATATGGTCGGTCAATGCTTTTACAATATGCGGGTCATCGTCTATGAGCATAATGCTTTTCATTCATTTTCACCGCCCAGCCATAAGTTTAATTGTTCTTCCGTCTCGATACGCGGCAGCGTAATGGTCACTCCTACTCCGCCCAATTCACCTGCGCATATATCAATGCCATACCCCATGCCACAATACAGTTGAATGCGTTGATGTACATTACGTATCCCAATGCCCGTTGTCTCCTCCAGCTTCCAGCCCTCAGGCAAGCCCTGTCCGTTATCTCTTATGCAAATGATGATTTTGGATGGTGGATCGATGCCCTCCAATTCGCGCATATCCACCTGTATGCGAAGTTTTCCTTCCTTTGGATGCCCATGCATGACTGCATTCTCGATAAAAGGCTGTAAAATGATTTTGGGAATGTAACAGCCTCGCACTCTCGGATCAATCTGTTCCTGATAATCAATAGAGAACGGAAGACGCTCTGACTGAATGCTGACGTAACAACGAGCATGCTCCAACTCATCCCGTACCCGGATGAATAGTCTGCCGCCGCTCAATCCGATACGCAGCAGTTTGCTGAGTTGTACAATCATGCGGCTGATGTCCTTGGCCTCATAATCGAGAGCACGCCAGTGGATCATGTCGAGTGTGTTGTACAAAAAATGCGGTTTGATTTGCGCCTCCAGTAAACCGGTCTGTGCTTCACGCTTCGCTCGGCTCTCTTCTTTGACCCGCTCCATCAACTCCGTCAATTGTGATGCCATATGATTGAATCCATACGCCAAATGGGCATATTCCTCGGTAAACGAAAGCTGAACCCGGGTATTGAAATCCCCCTTCTCCAATTGCCTCATCCGCTTGATCAGCTGACGTAAAGGACGAACAATCCGCCAAACGAACAGATACGCAAGTACCGCCGAAAATAGTAACCCCAGCACAGCTATTCCAAGGACCTGCCATCCGGCCTGCCTCACAGGAGATAATAGTGTGTGAACAGGGATGGTCTGTACCAATCGCCACTGAAGCATGGCAGGTCTTGAATACAGTACAAGCTGCGCTCCACCAGGCTTGCCGGAAACCACTTCAAAGCCGTCCTCCCCATGTTCAACATGCTCCTGAATCCATGCACGATCGACGACTGGTTCGCTTTCCCCAGCAGCAGCGAAATTAGCAGATACACTAATAGAAGGAAAAATTCCCGAGGCTCCATGAATTGAACTCAAATCCTCACCAGAATTCACCTCTAAATTGTCATCGCCCATCTGCATGACGACGTTACCTGCGGTATCCACCAACAGTACCTGTCCATCCAGCACCATCGGCATATCCGCAAATCTACGTACAATATCGGCGCGACTCAGGCGGATGAGCACGTAGGCTACCGTACCACCCCGGCTGTCAAAGATTCGCTGGGCGTATCCGATTAGCGATTGGCCTGATTCGTTTTCCCGCAGAGGTACCCAAGCCGCATCCGCATGCTCCAGTGCAGCAAACCATGAATCACCGGCAATCGTATCCACTGGATAAATGCGGTCGGCCATCGTGACAGCGACACCGTTGAAGGCATCCGTATACAGCTCCACGGAGGTAATACCTTCACTGACTACCACCGTATGATCCAGTATTTTGGATACCTCACGCCGTTGGTGGATCTGTGTCAGCCTTCCCGCTCCTTTCGTTTCAAGCAGACTCGACAGCTCACGGTTGCTCGCCAAAGAATAAGCCGTGCCTGTCACACCTGTAATAAAATCAAACCCGCGGCGTGTACTCTCATTCAGAAGAGCAAGTCGTGCTTTGCTAATCTCGGTAAACGTGACGGCAGAGAACGACTGGTATGCCAGCCAAACAATAACCGAGACGAGAAGTAGATTAAACGCAATAAAGCAAGTCACCATCAACGTGGAGAGCTTGCTTTGTTGCAGCTTATGATTTAGGAATAACGATAATCTTCGTTTCCGCATGGAATCAACTCGTTTCGTCTTGGAATTACCCTTTGAGCCCAGAGGTCGCGATTCCTTCCACGAAATACTTTTGACACACGATAAATACGATAAAACAAGGCACCAGTGACAGCACTGACATTGCAAACATCGGTCCCCAATCCGATTGAGAACTGGAATCGAGGAACAGGCGTAAGCCCAGCGGCACCGTGTATTTGCTGACATCACTCAGATAGATCAACTGACTGAAGAAGTCATCCCATGTCCACAAAAAGGTAAAGATCATCGTCGTCACCAGCGCCGGAAAGGCCAGCGGAATGATAATTCTGGTGTAAATTCGTACAGGACCACATCCATCAATCGTCGCCGCTTCATCCAGCTCTTTGGGCAATCCCCGGAAGAACTGGACCATCAGGAAAATGAAGAAGGCATCGGTCGCCAGCCATTTCGGCACCACCAGCGGCAGATACGTATTCACCCATTCCAGATGGTTAAACAGAATATATTGAGGGATCAGCGTCACATGGTGCGGCAGCATGATCGTCATTAGCATTAAGCCAAAGCAAATCGCTTTGAACCGAAAATTCAATCTGGCAAAGGCATATGCCGCCATCGAGCAAGAGATGACATTGCCAAGCACAGCGCCCAGCGACAGGACGACGGAGTTGGTCAGAAAACGGGAGAAGGGATTGCCCTGAATGCCCGTCCAGCCATTGATGTAATTTTGCCAGTTCCATTCTCGCGGCCAAAACCAAGTCTCGGTGAAAATCATATGTCCCGGTTTGAATGAACTGCCCAGCATCCAGAGCACCGGATACAGCATGACAAAGGCAATAACCGAGATCAGTACATGTTTGGCGACTACCCACGTAGCAGCATTTCGTTGTCCAATCATGATTTTCCACCATCCTCATAGTGCACCCACAGCTTGCTGCTGCGGAATACCAGCAATGTAAAGACACCGATCAGGATCACCAGCACCCAGGCCATCGCGGACGCATAACCCATCTGGAAGAACGAGAACCCTTTTTTGTACAGGTATAAAGAGTACATTAAAGTTGAATTGACTGGCCCCCCGCTGCCGTTACTGATGACAAAAGCCTGAGTAAATGACTGGAAGGAGGTAATCAGCTGCATCACGAGATTGAAAAAGATCACCGGTGACAGAATCGGCAGTGTGATATAAAAGAATCTCCGGAGCGGTCCTGCTCCATCTACCGAGGAAGCTTCGTCATACTCAGGTGGAATCTGTTTCAAGCCTGCCAGGAAAATAATCATCGACGATCCGAACTGCCATACGGACAGCAGTACGATTGAATACAGGGCATATTTCGGGTTGGCGACCCAATCGGGTGCCTTAATGCCGATCATGGCAAGTACCCCATTAAGCAGTCCGTCACCGCCCAGCATTTTGCGCCACAGCATCGCAATTGCGACACTGCCCCCAAGCAGGGTTGGGATGTAATACACCGTACGGTAAATGCCGAGCCCACGAATGCCTTTGTTCAACAGCATCGCCACCAGCAGGGCAAAAATCAGCTTGATCGGTACGGAGACAGCGACATACGTAAATGTGACTTTGAGCGATTGGATAAACAGTTTATCCGATGTAAACATCGTGGTGTAGTTATCCAGACCGACCCAGGAAGGGGCGGCCAGGATACTGTAGTCGGTGAACGAAATGTATAAGGAAACGAGCATCGGCCCAAGTGTCAGAAACAATAAACCAACCAGCCATGGGGCCAGAAACAGAAGCGCTGCTCCATTATGGGCATATCTCCGCTTCACCCGCCGGGCTGTTACACGCTCGGTTCGTGCTTGACTGATCTGTGTTGTACTCATCTTCGCAACCTCCCCGCGGAATATGAAGTCTGGAACCATTCAAGTGTTATTGACTTGATGCAAGTGTCGCCTTGGCCCCTTCAATGAACTGGGCAATCACATCCGGTGTATTGCCTTGACCGAAGGCGATCTGCTCGCTTGCACTCTTGAAGCTGGTATCCACTTCGGAAAATCCTTGTGGGTATGGCGGATCAATTTCACTGGAGTTTTTCGATACCACATCGATAAATTGGAAGATGGCTTGCTCCGCTTCTGGTAGCGTAGGCTGCATCTTCTCACGGATGCTGGCATTGACGGGTACGCCGCGCTCCGAGCCGAGAATGGCGGTAGCTTCGGGATCATTGACCATGAAGTCGATAAACATCGCCACTTCCTTCGGATGTTTTGTTTTGGCATAACCGGACAGGAACTGACCTGCTTTCAGGTATTCACCGATTTGCTTTTCACCCACACCGTGCGGAAGCACTTGTATCCCAAGCTTATGATCCTGGTTTTTGTTCACCTGCTGGAACGTCAGCAATTGATTAGACCAGGCAAAGTCCATGGCGGCTGTACCAAGCGAGATCGGGCGTGTCTCCAGTGCATTCGTAGTGGATGCCGTCACTTCCGCAGAGGTTGCCCCCCCGTTCTCACGAAGCGCCCCCCACATGTCAAACCATTGCTGGAGCTCCTCGCTGGTAGCTGTCAACGTCCCGCCATCAAATAGTCCCTTGCCTGTTTGCCGGATAAATACCTCAAACATGTTCGTGGTTCCTGATACATCCGCCGAACCGTAGAAACCGTCACCTTTCTCTGCTGCAATCTTGGCCGCTATGTCGCTAAAATCCTTCCACGTCCAGCTTTCCTGCGGCTCCTCGATCCCGAGCTCCTGGAATACGGTGGCATCATAGATGACACCTGGCGCATTTACACCCAATGTAATGGCGTATAATTTATCGTCAATCGATCCGGCTTTGAGCATGCTCTTGTCATGGTCTTCTGTGCGCAGCTCTTTGCTCTCTGCATATGGGGTCAGGTCAAGCAATGCACCACGCCGGGCAAAGTCGGTTAGAAAAGCGTAATCCATCTGTATGATATCCGGTGCATTTGAACCGGCTACCTGTGTAGTCAGCTTGTCAAAGTATCCGTCCCAACCGGAATATTCCGGCTTAATGGTAATGCCAGGGTGCTTCTCTTCAAACAGCTTAATCACTTTGGTCGTGAGATCGTGGCGAGTCTGTGATCCCCACCAGGTCATACGAAGTTCAATTTTGCCGGAAGTGTCTCCTTCTTCTCCTTCATTGGTTGAAGCAGACGGGGCTGATGATCCTCCGGAACAGGCTGTAGCAAACATTAACAGGGATAGGCAGAACAAGGTTACCCACTTTTTGGTATTCAACATGAATGAATTTCCTCCCCTTTTGCTTTTATGGAATCGCTTACAAAAACTATTGTAACGGCCTATGGCTGCTCATGACATAAACAAAAGTAAGCTTTCCTGTCAAAAAAGTAAGGGGTTGGGACAAGTGTCCATTCAATTGTCATCGATAATCCAGTGATTAAATAACCACCAGAATTGATGCACCTGGTGGTTATTCATATATACAGCATTCTTCGTGCGGCGCACTGTGCCTCGCTCCATCTCAACGGTAGTCATCCTGACGTCTGCATTGAAACGTTAAAGTAGATACCATGTAAGATTTCGATCAAGGTATCCTGTGGTTTTACTGACACTTTCAGGATTGCGTCACAACAGTTGATGACACCTTAGGCTGGGCCAGATGTTTCTTCATCTTCGCTACTTCGGTTCCTGCCAGCATCATAATGCCAATACCGTGATTGTCATTCGTTACTGTGAGCAGGTCTTTATTGTAATATTCTGCGGTAAAGGCATATCTCGACCCACTGCATACACCATGTACATTGCCCTGACGGTCAATCGCTTTACGGGTTAATCCGCTCCAGGCCCGTTCAGCTGCTTCAAAGTAACGTGCAGGTTGATTTAACCAGCCAAACCGCACTCCCCGTGCAAAACCATATGCAAACATCGCTGTACAGGAGGCTTCCTGGTATGTTTCCGAATCATTCAATACCTGATGCCACAATCCGCCCTCTCCTTGCAGAGCTGCATATCCTTCACATATTTCATTAAAGAAGCCAATTAAAGCCGGGCGATCCGGGTGCTCTGCTGGCAAAGCTTCCAATACCTCAGACAGTGAAAAGAGCGTCCAACCATTTCCCCGTCCCCACGGAATCTGTGTCGCCTGTCCATATTTGAAATCGAATACGTGGGACATGATCTTGAATTCAGGCATGAACAGATACTTCCGATACAATAAAAATTGTCTGGCTGCTTCGTCCAGTGCTGAATTATTCCCCTTCAGTCGGGCATACCGCACAAGAAACGGAGTGCTCATATAAAGGTCGTCGGCCCACATCGTATTCTCGGCAAACTCACCGATACACTCGCGGTAAAATGCACCGTCCTCCTGTCGCTCCAACCGAGTCAGCATAAAATCTGCAATTCGTTCGGCAATCGGCAAGAACGTCGGCTCCTGACATTCGGAGTAGGCCTCCAGCATTGCGGAGCCAAAAGAGCCACAGTTATCCAGCATTTTCATCATAACCAGCTGCTGGTTAATTGCCGGAAAACCGTACTGCTCCCGATCCCATAATGAGTATTCATCCATACGGGTACACAACTGCACGTGTTCTGACGCATAACGTGTAATGTCAGGTCGCTGCAAATAACGTCCAGTCTGCAACAAACCATACACGGTGACACCTAAAGGATAGTCCCAGCGACCATAGTTGGTTACACTGCCTACTGTCCATTTGTTACTGAGCATTGCATTTTCATAATATGGACGTATCCACGCATCCGGTCTGTCCAATCGCCAATATATGCGTTCCTTCCGTCCTTTATAGACTCGATCTATACGCATTAGATCCTGCAAATCAGGTTCGACGTCCTCCGATGCAAAAGGTCCAAGATATAGCCACGACTCTCCAGAAGCTCCGTGCACACGTTGGGGAAGCTCCATCTCCAGTTGCTCTCCATTCACCGTTGCGTTTATCACAAAACTCCATGGCTCATCCGTATCACTACATTCACTGCGAACCAACAGGTCGTTCCGTCCAAAAGATGCGGGTATGTTCACCTCGAATGGACCCGCTTCCTTTAATTGCACTGCCGATACGCCGTTCATCCATATAGTCAGCGGCCCGGAAGATTGACCAGACAAACGGATTGGACCATCGCTTAAATCCCTGTTCATCAACCGTGTCCACGCATAGACTTGCTGACCAGGAAGATGTCCGTACATTCTCTCCAAAGACGGTTGCATCTGCTTTTCCTCTGACCACAGCGCATCAGGCAGCCACTCCAGTCTGTGATCCTCTTCTGACCCGAGCAGATTCCATTCCGGATGACTGTCCTCCGAACTCACAGGTTTGGAATATACCCATCCGGCCTGTCCCTGTCTCTCCTGGAAAGGAGCAAGCACATTCAGAATTCGTACTTTCCCCTCGTCCGAGCCAAACTGGCATCCAAATCCCGCAGGTGTATACTTCATCTCCAGGAGCAACGTATTCCATCCCGGCTTTATGTCGATTCCCAGCTTTATAGTCGCGTCCAGGTTGATCTCATCCATGACCGTGGAGCGATATACCAATTGCTCGTTAAAATAGAAGCGAACCGGTCCATAACAGCGGACCAGCACATCCAGATTTCGATCTTCATCTCCCCAGACCAGCGCTGCGGCATAGGAAGTCTGCCCTTTATGTGCATCAGGGAAACGTTTACTCAAATTCAGATCATACAGACCCTTCTCATTTTGCAAAATACCAGACTTCTGAAATACCCGATATACAAAACCAGCCTGCGCATTGGCGCCTATATACCTCTCAGCCAGCACCTTCAGCACCTGATCCTGATCTTCTCCGAATCGATAATACATGCTCTGCGGTTCACTGAAATACGTTGTCATTGAATGCCCACATTCCTTTCCCGATGGATTATATAGGTATAGCGCTTAACCTTTGTGAGAAAATCCCTTTTTGGCTAACGTTGAAGAACCTCGTTTATCGTTGGAACAGCCGAATAATAAACCAAGTATAACTGACCTGCTTCCCGGTGGCTACAGGTTTTTGTTTGCGCTTACAAATAAATAATTGTATTGTCAGTCTGACGATAAGACAAAACAACGGACTACATCGTTGTAGTCCGTCTCATGTAAATTAAAATTATCCGAAGATGTCAAATTTAATGAATAGCTTCTCGGTTTCTTCATATACAGATGTGGCTGGCACTATAACAATGTGTACAAGGATGACCAAGTGTTAAATTTCCACAGCTACGCCGTAATGGTCAGAGACCACAGGGCCGTTCTTTCCGTTGAGAACTACCGTCGAAGACTTCGCCTGTACCGGACGATTCGAGAAAATATAATCAATACGCAGATCGCGTTTGTTATCCGCCCAGCCGGCAATGGCTTTGACCACGGTTGCACCGTCATCCTTTTGCTCAGCCGTCGTATACAGGTCATTCCAGCCCTTGCTCATCATATAATCGTAGCCTTCCCCACGTACTTCCGCGACATTATTGAAATCACCCATAATATACAGCGGCTGGTCCATATATGGAGCAAGCTTGCTCTCGGTTAGTTCCCACTGTCCCTTGAAAGGCTCTTGTTCATCATCCCACCAGTTATAGTGTCCATTTACAAACCAGGTTGCTTCACCTTGGACGGCCGTCTGTATACCCATAATTTTGCGTGTCCGGTAGTTGTCGTAATCTCGCATATGGGATACATATTCACCAAAAGCCTGTGTAATTGGCGTCCGGCTCAGGATGGCCAGCCCTTCATCGTATTTTTGGAAACCGATATGAGTCGGAATCCATGTCCAGTAATAGGTTTCGGTCAGTTGCGTAAGCAGAACGTAGGCGTAGTTGTCTTTTTTGATCACAGCATCCAATTCCGTGGCAAAGTAATGTTTCAGTTCCTCCGCGGACAGCGCTGTTTCATGCATGGATTGGTTGACCTCCTGCATGGAGATGACATCAAATTGATGTGTATTGATAAAATCAGCCAGCTGACTGATCTTGTTCAGTTGGTCTTCTTCTGCCCAAGCGTGTGTATTTAACGTAAGTATTTTCATTATGCACTCTCCTGTTGTTTGAAATTAAGCCGAATCCCGGCCTGCATCGTTCCTGAAAGGAATACATACGCTAAGCATACACAAGACGAGCCTATTATGCATGGTCCAAGTTCTCAGAACCGATGCACGGAGCACACGATAACTGATATGATGGATACATAAAATGAACACCATTACGTCAAGACGTGGTGATTACTGAACCTATGATTTCCCCAGGAGATGGAATGATGAACATACCTAATGACATGAACATGGATGATGCGCAGTGGCAACAGCTGATCAGGCAGGTCGCTGAATATTTTAACAACCTGACGATTATGCGTGGATTCCAATATTATAAACAGAAACGTGTCGGCCCATTAACCTACACCGAACAAAACGGAATTTTGGCTAAAGTACAAGGCTCCGATGATTATGAGGTAACGCTGAGTTTGCAATCGTTGAACACCAGTCACTGTACCTGTCCGGTTGGTTCTCATTGCAAACATATGATAGCGGTTCTAATGAGTTATGCGGAGCAACTGGGCCGACCCGTACATGGCATTGTGAACGCCCACTCCAGTACGGCACTGAAACAGGCTCCAAAACCTGCTGCTATTGCGCCTTCTGGACGTTCGGATTACGCAGCGCACGAAGAGGATCTCACTATCCCTGATAACCAGTATAGCCAGATCAAGGAACGTGCAACGGAACTTGCAGAACTTGAAATCACGGAGTGGCATGAGCTGTTTCGAGCATGCCTGAAACGACTCGGGATAGGCACGCCAAGTACATCATACGTGCAGGCCGCAGCGGACGAGCTCTATTCCATCAAACCTAAGTTGTCCGCTGGCATGGACCAGTTATTTGAGCTGCATGTTCAGTTATACCTGATTCGCTTCTGTGTGCCTGGCCGCAATTCAATCACACATACACCGGTGTATCTGAGCTATCCTGCTCAACTTGCCGTGGATGCGCTCCAGAAAGGGCTGGAACAGATCTTTAGCCGTCCGTTGGAACTCTCTGGTCTGAAGGGCACGAGGCTTGAACAACTTTGGAACAGGCTTGAGGAAACCTCGGCTTACCTGCGTACGCAGATGATCTCCGAGACGTCCAGCATGATGTTCTTCACCCCGATTTATCGGGAGCTTTGGTTAAACTGGATCGTGCCAAATCTTCAGGGGAACCGGGAAACGCTGGAGTCAGAGCTGGCATTTCTACAGGAAATAGAGAATGGCCTGGCTGCTGCGTCCAAACCCGTCAAACCTGGTGAGAGCGTGCTGAGTGTAGCAAATCTGACGGAAAACGGGAGCCGTGGGCCGATTAAATCTGTCACGCTGCCCTTACCGCTGGTATTGGCGCAGAGCTGGATGTATTTCCATTTGGGGCAAGATGAACAGGCTTGGCAGCGATTAATCAGCGGAAGCTCGGCATATGGCATCCCGCCGGAGCATCTGCTGCATTTTCTTCACGTTCTTGCAGATTCTTCCGACTGGAAGCGGCTGAGCGAGTGGTTAGTGCAGCTCGGACCTTTGCTGGCGAACCGACGGAACTCCCCTTTGAATGATTACATGCAGTTGTGGGACACAGCCATTCATCATCTGCCTGATGTAGAGCACCGCATGTGGGACACATTGGTCAGCATGCTTCCTCATTCCCGTCCGGCTTATGAGGAAGCAATGCATTCCCGGGGACAGTGGCGGCGGTGGATTGATTTTCAACTGAGCACGGAGACGGAGCCGCTTGAATTCCGGGTAGCGGTGCTACAGCCGATTGAAAAGGATGCACCCGAGTTGCTATTGCCTTTCTACCATCAGGCTGTGGATCGTTATATCGGACACAAAAACAGGGACGGATACAAAGCAGCAGTGAAACTGTTGAAGCGTCTGTCCAAAATTTATAAAAAATTGAAGCAGGAAGAGCATTGGGAGCAGTTTATCACCACATTGGCTGTCCGCAACAGCCGACTGCGCGCCCTGCAGGAAGAGCTTCGGAAAGGTAAGTTGATCTCATGAGCCTAATGCACCCTTACACCGAAACGATTGAGGTCCATGTTGCATTGACAGGATACGGGGATGCTTTGTTCTATGGAGCGTTGAACACCCATCACTTTGTATCGGGACAATCGCTCAAGCAGCGATTATTTGCATGGCATGCCCCTTCCTTCTACGGAACAGAACTGGAAACAAGACAGATCGAAGAAATTGAACTCGTCGTCCTGCCTGCGGAAGAAGTGATTCCTTTCTTCAGCGAAATGAACACCCTTCTGCACATTGAATGGAAATGGGACGAGCAGGCAGAGCATTTAATCCGGTTGGCCCCGGTACTTGCAGCATCGATTGAGAATCGTAAATACATCCCCAGCTTCACCGCATTTCGTACCGGACAACTGCAATGGACCTGGGACCCCGACAGCTTGAAAAAGCAGGATCGAACCGCTCTTGGCAAAGCCCTGGAACAAACGGATGAGAGCTACGCCGAAGGACTGAGTGCTGCCTATTCGGCTTCCGTGTTCCAACGATGGTACAGTACGGAGGAAGCGGCCACCGATCTGCGGCGCGAGTTCCCGCAGTTGTTTCCACAAAGCGGAACAGCTCCGCAAACGGCCGGCATGGATGCCCAATCCTGGCTCGTGTCCATCGGCTGGAAAGCAGACGCAGCCCCATTCCGTCCGCTCCTGCAATTGCTGGAGCCGGAAGATGATGAACCAGCATGGCGACTACGGCTGGTATTGCAGAACAAACTGGATGCAGCTGTTCTGGTTCCCGTACGCCTGGATTCACGTGGCCGGTTGGAAGGTGAATGGCCGGACGTATGGACGCCGTTCATCCTTGATCGTTCCGCAGGATGGCTGGAGCAGCTGCGTGCACATCTGCCCCGAATTCGCCGCGCTATCAGCGGCAGCCGGGATGTGCTCAGTGATCCATTGGGAGATCAGGATGCTTGGCTGTTCCTGACGCAAGACAGCGGACGACTGCTCGAGGCCGGGTGGCAAGTGCTGCTTCCGGGTTGGTGGGAAGCTGCACGCAAGAAGAAACCCAAGCTGCGTGCCAAGGTGAAACCGGAGGAAGGCAGTGAACGGGGACAGTCGTTCTTTGGACTGGACTCGATCATTCATTTTGACTGGCGTATTGCGATTGGGGATACGGATCTCAGTGAGGAAGAATTCGCTGACCTCGTGGCCCGTAATGAACGGCTGGTCCGCTTCCGTGGAGAATGGGTTCCCCTTGATCCGGCCTTGCTTGAGCAGATCCGCCGGGCCATGGGCGGTGTGGATCAGGAACAGGGGCTGTCTTTTCAGGATATTCTGCACCTGCATCTACTTCATAATGAGCAGCGGGAATATCGCAACCAGAAACGCAAGGAAGGACAGGAAGAGGAAGAAGAACAGCCACAATCCAACGAGAACATTCGACTTGAGGTGGAACTGAACGAACACCTGAACCGGATAATCGCACAGCTTGGCGGAGGGCAAGGCGGCGCTCCTTCCCTGCCTATTCCGGAAGGGTTGCATGCTGAGCTGCGTTCTTATCAAAAGGAAGGTTTCGCTTGGCTTGGATTCCTGCGTAGATTCGGTCTCGGTGCTTGTCTTGCGGATGACATGGGACTGGGAAAAACGATACAGTTCATTACGTATTTACTTCATCTCAAAGAGCATGAGCAGCGCTTGCCTGGGCAGGCCCCGGCCCTTCTCGTCTGCCCCACTTCCGTATTGGGGAACTGGCAAAAGGAAATCAGTCGCTTCGCGCCTTCAATTAACGTCAGTTTGCACTACGGAGCACGAAGACTGAGCGGAGAAGCGTTCCGGGAACAAACTGAACAGGTGGATATTATCATTACCTCGTATGCAACAGCTACTCTCGATCAGGAGATGTTACAGTCCTATACGTGGGCATCGATCTGTCTGGATGAAGCGCAAAATATTAAAAATGCCCAAACGAAGCAGTCCATGGCGGTACGCAGCTTCCCGGCAAAACACCGTATTGCACTGACGGGTACGCCGATTGAAAATCGGCTGTCCGAGCTGTGGTCCATCTATGATTTTATTAATCCAGGCTATCTGGGCAGCGCACGAGCATTCCAGACTCGCTTTATCAGTGCGATCGAGAAGGATAAGGACGAGCAGCGCATGCAGGATTTGCAGCAGTTAGTGAAGCCATTCATGCTGCGCCGCAAGAAAAAAGATCCGAATATTCAACTCGATCTGCCGGACAAAAATGAAATGAAAACTTACATTCACCTTACGGGTGAACAAAGTGCACTGTATGATCAGTCCGTTCAGGAACTGATGGACAAGATGAAAGAGCTGGAAGGCATCAAGCGCAAAGGTGCGATTCTCTCTGCCTTAACCCAGCTCAAGCAGTTGTGTGATCATCCCCTGCTGCTGACTAAAGAAGCCTTGCCGGAAACGATCTCCTCGGAAGGCTCTGTAACAGAGTATGACCTGTACAGTCCGCAGGACATGGCCATGCTGATCAGCCGCTCCGCAAAGCTGGAACGACTGATGGAACTGGTCCGTGAACTACGGGATGAGGGCGAACGTTGCCTGATTTTCACACAATACATCGGCATGGGACAGATGCTGCAGCAGGTGTTAAGACAAGAGTTGCAGGAGCCTGTACTGTATCTGCATGGGGGTACGTCCAAGACAGCCAGGGATCGCATGATTGACGAGTTTCAGTCCCGGACGCTGCCTGCCGCAGAGCAGCCTTCGGTCTTTATTCTGTCCATCAAAGCAGGCGGCGTGGGCTTGAACCTGACCGCAGCGAATCATGTATTCCACTTTGACCGCTGGTGGAACCCTGCCGTGGAAAATCAGGCTACAGACCGTGCCTATCGGATGGGACAGACGAAGGATGTTCAAGTACACAAGTTCATCTCCCTGGGCACGCTTGAAGAACGCATTGACGAGATGCTGGAGAGTAAACAACAGCTTAGCGACAATATTATCACCAGCTCAGAAAACTGGATTACCGAGCTGTCGACGGATGAGCTGAAGGATCTGTTCACCCGGCGCCGCGACTGGTCGGGTTAACTCCAGACTGGGTTGATGCAACATGCGTAACCTTGTAAATAGTAGAATACAAAAAGAGCGAAGTGTCGGAAATGAATTCCGTCTTCGCTCTTTTTTACAATCCTAGCGCATGTTTCCGATGATGGACGATCTTGAATCCTGCATTTTCTTGATGAAGTTAGTCATCACATCAAAAGCTTCATTGCGTTTGTTAGTCATAGACTGCAAACGCAGCATATCCATTTGTTGTGAGTTGCTCAACGCATCGATTTGGCCCTTCAGAACTTGGACTTGGGAAGCATCCCCGCTCTGAATGGCCGCTTGCAATTGTTCGTTCAGCTCTGCAATCGCTTGATTGCGATTTTGAACTTGTTGAATCTGTGTCTGCAATTGGCTATCCAGCAATTTCGTGCGTTCTTGCTGAACCATCAACAAAGCTGTTTCGATATCCATGCTGCTCAGATCAATAGCTGAGAGAGAAGCCCCCACCGGATTTACCGCAGAAGCACTTGCTGCAGAAGCAGAAGTTACAACGGATATAGCTGCAATGGCAGCAATAACTGTGGAAGAAATGACTTTGCTTGATTTTTTCATAACGTACACCTCCTTCATGTTAATAGATACCAGCCATTAACTGGCATCTTTCGACATCATATATCGAAGGTCCTAGATCCTACAACCTAAACTAGCGAAGTTGAGACTAAATTGATACAGATTGAGTCCCAGAACCAATAGATATACATAATTCAAAACCCGCACGCTGTTCCATTCAAAATGGCAAACGTGCTGGTCGTTTTGTTTTATTTTTCAGAATCCATGGCAGTATCAGGTTGAGCCAACCTTCTAACCATATACGGAACCAGAATGGAGGTCAGAATAACCGCAAAAGCAATCTGGGCAATCGCCGTCTCCACGTAAGGTTCATATGCCGGGTTAAATCCGGCGGCCATCGAGGGTACTACCATTGACAGACCAGCAACCGAACAAGTCGCTGCCGCTGCATAACCCGGACGTTTGAGCAACCCACGATCAATTCCGATGAGAGGCAGCATACAGATGATCAGAAACAGCACAGTTACCAGCAAGCCGGATAAGCTCGACTGAAATGCAATGCGCAAATTAATATTAGACCCAAAGCTTGTACCAAGAAAAGGCAGCAGAATCAATGTTCCCGGAGCGAACATCTTCTGAATATTGCTGTCCAGATTACCCAACAGAATACCAATCAGAAAAGGCACCAGTGTAGCAAGAACACTGAGATAATCAATCCCGACACCACTTGCCGAATTCAATATCATGACCGGAATGACGGGAACAGCAATCAGATTCAAAATGCCAAATGCAGCTCGATCTACATCATCGCCATAGGAATTCATCAATGCCAGATATAGGCCCGGATTGCAGCTGGTCAGAACGGCTATGAATGCTACCGCAGAGACACCACCAATCCCACCTATGCCAAAAAAATGTACAAACGCCCAGCCGAATATACAGCTGATGATTAGGCGGGAAATGCAGAGCACACCTGCTCTCTTCAAGGTCGTCAGTAGCTGGGACAGGTTCAATTGTGTTCCGGACACCAGCAGGATCATGCCAATGAGCACCATCGTGCCTTTTGAGGTGAACAGTGCCGTTGTTGGATCACCGAGCTGAAAGAAGGCCGGAAACAGGGTGTTGATGACAGCAGCTAGCAGCATAGGGACAATTAGCAAGCCGCCAGGAATTTTTTTGACACGCCCCAGAATATTCATCTTGGCTTACAGCTGCTCTCCATTGGTTTGGATCACATTCTGATACCAGAAGAACGAATCTTTACGATATCTTTTCATTGAACCATTGCCATAGTCGTCCTGATCGACATAGATGAACCCGTAACGTTTACTCATCTCGGAAGTACCCGAACTGATCATGTCGATCGGTCCCCACATCGTGTATCCCAGCACCTCTACACCATCGGCTATGGCCAGCCCCATCTGTTCAATGTGTTTGCTCAGAAAGTCAATTCGATAAGGATCGTTGACGCTTCCATCCTCATTCAACTTGTCGTAGAAGCCCGAGCTGTTCTCAAGAATAAATACAGGCTTTTTATAGCGGTCATAGACCAGATTAAGCGTATACCGCAGTCCCACCGGGTCGATCTGCCAGCCCCATTCGTTTGCAGGCAAATGGGGGTTTTTGTAGACGCTGTGTACATTCCCGGCCGTTAATTCAAGCTGTTCGGTATCACTGCTGGAGATCATGGAATTGTAATACGACATGCCAACGAAATCAGCCGTGTTCGCCCGAATGCTATCGAGGTCACCGTCTTCGATGTTGATGGTAATGCCTTTATTTTTGAAATAAGTCTTGCCATAGTACGGATATTCCCCTTGATTCAATACATCCAGGAAGAACTGGTTTTTCATCTGATCATCCTGCTGCATTTGGAGCGCATCCTCCGGCTTGCACGTATATGGATACGTTGTAAAATAGGCCACCATACTTCCGATTTTATTCTCCGGATCGATCTCGTGTGCCATCTTGGTCGCTCTGGATGCCGCCACAAATTGGTGGTGCAGACCCTGGAATAACATCTCTTCAAAATTCGGCTTGTCATATTCAATAATGCCCAGCGTCTTGGCTCCTGCTTTTACACTCATGTTGATCTCGTTAAATGTGATCCAATACTTCACTTTCCCTTTGTACCGATTAAACAGCACATCACAGTAATTCACATACAAATCAATCAGCTTGCGGTTGAACCATCCACCAAACTTGTCAATTAACACGATGGGCATATCAAAATGACTGATCGTAATCAGAGGCTCCATGCCATGCTTCAGACACTCATCAATCACTTGGTCGTAGAACTGAAGTGCCTTCTCGTTCGGAGCCGCGTCATCCCCGTTCGGGAATACTCTGGCCCATGAGATGGAATAGCGGAATACCTTGAAGCCCATTTCAGCGAATAGCGCAAGGTCCTCTCTAAACGTATGGTAAAAGTCGATGCCCCGGCGCTTCGGATATTTTACGGTATCAGGGTCATTTTTCGCTTCCTCGATCATCTCCCGATTGATTCGGATCTGCTTGGTCACCTTGCGATCGTTCTTCTCGTTAAACTTCATCACTTCCGGTATGGTCAGGCTCTTGCCATCCACATTGTAAGCTCCTTCTGCCTGACAGGCTGAAAGCGCCCCGCCCCATAAGAAATCTTTTGGAAAATTTAAATTTGTCATTTGGGTTTCCTCCTGTTATTCGGTCTACCTTTATTTAGTTTGGATCAGAAATGCAGTAGCAGTAGCACTAGCGCATTAAGGGATCAGCTTGATCAATGCTTCGCTTTCTCGAACGGATCCACTATTAGCTGTGGTCAAGACGTCTCCATACTGCTGCATATTGGTTACCACAATGGATGTAATCGTGTTATATCCCGCTGAAGTGATGCCTTCCGGATCAAACTCTACTAATAAATCCCCTGCCTTGATGCTCTGTCCTTGTTCGATATGGGCGTTAAAATATTTCCCTTTCAGACTGACGGTGTCCACGCCAATATGAATCAGAATTTCCACACCGTTTGCTGCCTTGAGCCCAATGGCATGTTTGGTACGATATAACGCTTCAACTACCCCGTCAAAAGGAGCGTACACTTTGCCTTCTGTCGGAACAATGGCAATACCTTTACCCATCAGCTCCTGGGCGAATGCCTGATCCTCAACCTCTGAGATCGGTCTGATCTCCCCCGTCATTGGACTGACAATTAGCATATCGGAGGAAGATGCAGATGTCTGAGGGGAGTCTTGTTCTGCTGTCACTCCTGTGGCAGCAGCAGTCTGAATGCTGTCTACCGCACCCGCTGCCTGCTGCTTCGGTTTTGCTCCATCTGCGTCTTCCTTAATACCGGCCATCAGGGTAAATACAAAGCCGAGTATGATTGCAGCAACAGAGCCAATCACGACATAGATGTAACGGTCAGCAGTGTACGTCCCCAAAGCGAGGATGCCGGGCAATGAAATTGCTGTAGCACTGGCGTGAACCAGACTGTAAAATCCTCCGACCAGCCCGGCTGCTGCACAGCCCGCAAAGAATGGCCGCTTGTATCGCAGCGTAACCCCGTAGATAGCAGGTTCAGTGATTCCGAACAATGCCGTGAAGCCGCTTGATCCGGCGGCAGATTTCATCGTTTTACTCTTCGTCAGTACAAATACACCGAATGCCGCTCCCGCTTGGGCCAGGTTCGCCGCCAGTGCAGCAGGCAGCAGCACGGTTGAACCCAGACTCGCCACTTGTTGTACCTGAATGGGCATGAGTGCATAGTGCATACCGAACATAACCATGATCGGTTTGAAAAATCCGAGAATCAGACCGGCAAGAACGCCTGCTGTGGAGAACAGATAATTAATTCCCTGGGTGAGCCAGTCACCGACATAGGAACCGATAGGTCCAAGTACGATGAGTTCGAGTGGAATCATGATAAATAAAACCACCATTGGGGTAAGCAGCACCCTGAGAAACTTCGGTATGAACTGATCGACAAATCTGTACACATAGCTCATGATCCAAACGGCCAGTATGATGGGAATGACCGAGGATGAATACTTCATCAGCAGGATCGGCATTCCAAGAAAATCAATGGTATTGACGCCTGTATCGGCGATCTGGGCAGCTGCATTCAAAATGGTTGGATGCATCAGTCCGGCTGCAAGTGCCACCGCCAGATACGGATTGGTTTTGAACTTGTGAGCTGCGCTCACGGCCAGGAAGAAAGGCAGGAAATTCAAGATCAGATCGCCAATCATATTGACGATGACCAAGAATCCCGAACCTTCGAGCCATCCCAATGCAGCGATTACTGTAGCCACACATTTGATCATCCCACAGCCAACGAGGGCTGGAAGTACAGGCGTGAATATGCCTGCAATCGTCTCCAGCACTACATTGACCGGGTTACGTTTCTTCTTCGGTCCGCTGCGATCTGCGGATTCGTCCACTCCACCAAATTGGTCTGAAGTCAGACTTTTCACTTCACCGTATACTGCATCTACCTTGGCACCAATAACGACCTGGATCTGTCCCCCGGAATTCTGTGCCTTGAGTACGCCCTCCAGCTGATCCAGCGTCTTCAAATCTGCCTTGGCATCATCTTTTAATACAAATCTCAACCGGGTTGCACAGTGTGTCAGACCCGAGATGTTTTGCTCGCCGCCAACAAGTTCAAGTATGTTTTTAGCCAAGTCTTTGTTGTTCATGACCCTTCTCCTTTATACAGAAAGATAAAATGGTTTGATTTTTATATAAAAAATGACCAAGCCGGGGAATCGTCATTCCCTACGCTTGGTCATGCCTGATCGAATCAGTAACAGTCCATTGTGTAATATTCGATTGTTTAGTTGGATATAAGTCGTTGGATATGAAGAATCAGGTATAATTTTTCATCATCGGAACAGGTCCAGCCATAATTATTTTTCAGGAAATCCGCAATCTTCTCCACACACGCCAGTTCCTTCGGAAACTTCTCCTTCACCATCAGGAACAGGGACTCGTTCTCGTCCTTGAGCGATTTGCCGCTCATTTGCCGCATAATGAAGTACCGTATATGTGTCGCAAACCTCATAAAATGAATGGAATCTTCCTGAAAATCGATTTTGAGCGCATACTTAATCACCGATAGAATCTCACCCGTTACTGTGGTCACCTTGGTCGTGTCCGTCATTTCCCCCGAACCGACCTGTGCGTTGACAAAATGAAGTGCCATTAGTGTCGTTTCTGCTGCTGGCAAGGTTATACCCGTTTGTTCATGGATCAGCTTGAGTGCTGCCTCTCCCACCCGGGTCTCATCCGGATAGAGTGTTCGCACTTCCCATTCCAGTGGATTTTTGATACTGATGCCTTCTCTGGTTCGAGTTAACGCAAAACTGATATGGTCAGACAGGGTGAGAAGCAGATTCGGGTTAAACGTTTTATTCAGGATCTGACTGCCCAGCTTGATGACTTCCTCCGCGAGATAAATATCCTCAATCGGAATGCTGTTCAGCAGATCATACATCCGGATGTTCTTCGGAGCTACGAATATTTTCTCCACCAAGTCGGTCTCCGTCAGCTCATAAGGGGTCTTCAGAAATCCCACACCCTTGCCTACGACAAATACCTCTTCGTTATGTTCATTGATAGCGATGGCCACGTTATTGTTTACTTTCTTGATAACCTTCAATGTTCTCACCCCCTGACAAAAATAAAAAAAGACCGAAAGCGATTACAGTAAAGCAATCGAATTCGGTCATGCCTGGTTTCCCCAGTAACAGTCCGTGTTATGAATATACGTTTATTATATTGCTGTTTTCGTAAAAGTCAATCATCCAAGGTCAGGAAAAAAATTAACCTCTCTTTCATTGAAGGATATATACACCCGAATCGAAGGGAACGTGCACACCCAATACGTCATATATAACGAGCACTTTTTATGAACTAAAAATAAATGTGACCCTATGCCCTGTACGGCAGTCTAATTCATATAAAAACCAACCAGCCCAGTGCTGTGTTCATTCCTCCCATACGAAAGGAGCTGTCACCCATGGATTCACCCGATCTCATCAAGCTAGCCATTCAGGGAGATCGCGATGCCTTCATCAGGCTAATCCGAGAGATTGAAAATTCCCTATACAATACCGCAATATCCATGCTGCGAAAAGAGGAGGATGTGGCGGATGCCATTCAGGAGACCATCCTGAAAGCCTACAAATCCATGCACACCCTCCGGGAACCCCAGTACTTCAAAACATGGATGTTCCGCATTCTTATTAATGAATGCAATACCCTGCTATCCCGTCGTACCCGCTCCACTTCCTATGCAGAAGTACCACTGTCAAGACAGCTGGAACCTTCCAGTCCCTATGATGAGGTGGACATGAGGGAAGCGGTCGATCAACTGGAAGAGTCCAAGCGAATTGTCATTGTGCTGCATTATTTTGAAGATTTGAGTCTGCGTCAAGTCGCAGATGCGCTGGGGCTATCTGAAAGCGCAGTGAAAATGAGGCTGACACGGGCAAGGAAAGAACTGTACCACAAATTCAGAAACTTTCGGGAGGTAAAATTGCATGTCGAACCCGTTTAATATCGATCAGAAGTTAAAAGAACAAGCAAAGGAGCGTCCAATTATGTCTGAAATCGTACGTAACCGCATTGATGCTACACTGGGGTCTCTGCCAGAATCACCAAACACCCTGAACATCGAACAGGGCGCAGGGCGCGGGCTGCGCAAAGGATTACGCCGCACGGCAGCCGCAACAATTGCAGCCGGTGTACTGGGCGTGACCGTATTTGCATCAGGCTTTGTCTCTCCGGTCATGGCTGACTCCTTGCGCCAAATACCGCTTGTAGGCAGTCTCTTCAGCTCCATCGAAGCAGATATGGGGCTTAGAACAGCGGGTAACGAAGGTTTAACTACCCCTGTGAACCGCTCCTTTGCTTATCAGGACGTGAAGCTCGAAGTATTGGAAACGGTATATGACGGTACACGCGCAGCGTTTCTGGTTCATGTCACTGCACCCAATCTGAATCAGGGCATGTATGACAACGGCAAGGACATTGTGAAGCTGAGCAGCGGCATCGAGAACGTCTTTTTCCAAGCCAACGGGTCCCGACCGGACAGCGGTCTGTTCTACAGTTCCACCGGGGCGAACGAGCCAGACACCCTGCTTTTTGAACAGGTCATTCCCTCCGATCAGAAAGACGCCTTCCCGGATCAGTTTGACGCTAAAGTCAAGTTGACGCTTCAAGGGATTGATCACGAGTTTGAGTTGACAGTTCCTTTTGCCAAATCAACAGACAACATCCACCACGTTCAGCCTGATAACGTCATGACCCATGATCTGTATACAGCTGCTGTTACGAAAGCCGACGTTACACCTGTCACCACCCGCTTAACTACCGTTATCGGTTTGAACGATAAGAGTACACTTACGGCAAAAGAGGAAGAACAGCTGCGTCACATCGGATTTGCCGTCTATGATGATCAGGGGCGGCAGCTGACTGCACTCAGTGGCGAGGGCATGTACGAGGGCAACCAGCTGAAATCGGAACGCATCTATGCTACAACAGCCAAAGATGTAAAATACCTGATGGTGAAACCTTTCGAGATCAAGGATGACTTCGCCGAAGAGGTTAAAGACACGCAATTCATCAAGGGAATGGAAATGAAGATTCAGCTTCAATAGCCTGAAACTCATTTCTTTGTAAAGGGGTCATTCCATGTCCATCCAGTATTCCATCTCATCTCCCATCGTACTTGGTCCTCTATTCGTTTTGGTCCTGCTTATCCTGGTGCTTCATGCCAGGTTGAGCAGCACCAGGTATACGGTCAGACAGTATGTGTTGGTGCTCGCATTAGCCATATATATGTTGGGTATTATGCACTTTGTATTCTTCCCTATCGACGTGAACATCGGGATCTATGCCAATCAGACCCCCTGGTATCAAAGCATTCAATGGATTCCGCTTCTGACCGCAGATGCATCAAGTTTTCTCCTAAACATCCTGCTGTTTATGCCACTGGGGTTTATGCTTCCTTTGGCAAGGCCTTGGATTCACTCGATACGAACAGCAGCAGCAACAGGATTGGCCTTGAGTTTTCTCATCGAAATAACACAACTCCTGCTCCGAGTAACCTTGGGCAATGGTCGCAGCACCGATCTGAACGATCTAATAGCCAATACAGCAGGAAGTGTAATTGGCTTTGTCATCCTGAATATGTTCTCAAAAAGTTCCATCGGACAGCGCCTAATAGCCATATGGGAGTTACCTCATGGTGCATCCTCCAAAGATATGCAGTAATTGATAAGCAGCAAACATAACTTGCCCTGGAAGGCAAAACATGGTCCATCCGCCAATGATGAAAAAAGCCGTCTGCTATGTTACAATGATGGAATTGTGTATTCACAGACAGACATGTGGATAAAGGCATGAACGAAGGATTTCTGGTTCGCCTTTATTCATTCATCATGCTGCCATTCTAGGGAGGTTTATGGAACAATCATGCTCATTATTGGTATCGCCGGAGGAACCGGCTCCGGTAAAACGACGGTAGCTCGCTCCGTCATAGACCGTCTTGGATCGGGCAAAGTGACTTTCATATCCCAAGACAACTATTACAAAGACCAGTCGCAGCTCACCCCTGAGCAACGTCGACTCACCAATTACGATCATCCGTTTGCATTCGATAATGATCTGTTAATTGAGCATCTTACCCTGTTAAAACAAGGACAAACCGCATATGCCCCCGTATATGACTTCACCATAGATAACCGTGCCGCTAATGAAACGGTTGAACTGGCACCGAACCATATCGTTATTGTGGAAGGACTGCATGTCCTGATCGATGAACATCTGCGCGCCCTTCTGGATATCAAGGTATTTGTTGATACGGATTCCGATGTGCGTATTCTGCGCAGAGTACTGCGGGATATGGAAGAACGCGGCCGTACGATTCAATCCGTGTACAAACAATATCTCGACACCGTTAAACCGATGCATGATGCTTTTATCGAGCCTTCCAAAAAGTATGCTGACATCATCATTCCCGAAGGTGGACATAATGAAGTTGGCATTCAGATGTTATCCATTCTGACTGAGAAATATCTGACCGGTGAAAAGTGGAATGGCGCTTAATGTAATATGATGTTGCTGCATTAAACGCTCTGCCCTGCTCACATCCGAGTGGAACAAAAACGGGCATCGCTCATACCATATCAACACTAAAATCCAGGTTGCGATTAGCGCAATCTGGATTTTTTGGTTATTTCTATTTTATAATGGACTCCATAGCTGAAAGGAGACATCACAACATGGCTACTTTTGAAGAGTTTATCCAGCATGATATCCGCGTTGGCACAGTGGTGGAAGCCGAACCTTTTCCAAAGGCACGCATCCCCGCCATTAAAATGACCATCGAT
The DNA here is from genome assembly GCF_037969855.1 of Paenibacillus sp. FSL W7-1088. Lineage (NCBI taxonomy): Bacteria > Bacillati > Bacillota > Bacilli > Caryophanales > Paenibacillaceae > Paenibacillus > Paenibacillus sp. FSL W7-1088. The sequence continues at coordinate 278,289 of NZ_CP150216.1, read as the reverse complement.
TTCGGCCCACTTGGCCTTAAACGTTCGAGCGCCCAAATTACGAAACGTTATACCCCCGACATGATGATCGGCAAGCAGGTTATTGCTGTAGTCAATTTCCCACCGCGCCGAATTGCCGGTTTTGTATCCGAAGTACTGGTGCTTGGCGGCGTGCCTGATGAAGGTGACGTTGTATTGTTAACCCCGGATCAGACCTTGCCGAACGGAACACCGATTGCCTGATTTTCATCATATCGCTATCCTGTCTTTACACCTTAAAGCATAAGGCTATGAATCTTCGGATTCGTGGCCTTTTTTTGCATTTTTCGAGGTTCACAGCATAATGAAAACTATTCACCCTGCTCCATGCTTCTCAACCCTTTCGGAGACACCCCTGTCACCCGCTTAAACATCTTGGAAAACAACAATGCATCTGTATATCCCACAGAGTGGGCCACTTCACTAACCGATAGGGCCGAATGCTGCAGCAATTCAGCTGCCCGGTTCATTCGGTATTCAAGAAAAAAGGCCTGCAGTGACTTGCCGTATCTTCCCTTGAAAAGTCCTGACAGATATGTGCGATCCAGCCCCACGGCCTGTGCAATATCTAGGATTGAGGTCCTCTGACTATACCTGTTCTCTATAAATTGAACGGCCTGCCTGATGTACTCTTCTTTGGTGGACAGAGGACGCTGCAGCTGCTCTCCTGCGGGAGAAGATGCAATCAGCTCGGCGATCAGCCTGTACAGCAGGCTCTGGTTGAACACATCTCCCTCGGTACGTGTTGATGCTTGAACCATCTCCGCATAGAGACGAGCGAATGTGTCTGGATCTCTGGCATCAAATACAGGATGTTCCGGACTGATGTGTGCCCGCTGCATGAATGCCTTGGCATGAACACCTTTGAACCCGAACCAGGAGTAAGTCCATGGCTGCTTCGCATCCGCTTCATAATGAATAAGCGTATCCGGAAGAATGACAAAGCCCTGGCCCTGTGTAAGCTCGTATTGCTGATCCGCCATAAACACCGTGCCCCGTCCTTCATGAATGTAATGAACAATATAAGCATCCCGAACACCCGGACCCCAATAATGCGACGGATCACAAGCCTGCCAACCGAAAAATAACAGTACCAATTCCATCTGCGTCAAATCCATGGGAACTACATTCGTTTCGATTAATTTCAACATTTCACACTCCCTCTGTTCACCCCAACCGCAATCTCTTCACTAAAATTATAACAGGTAAATAGATGAATTATTAGCTGTAAGCGAATCCAAAAATGGGATTATGACATGTTTCAGAGAGGTTGAGCCATAGTTATATGAGCCCGATCCGCCTATATTGGAGGTACACCATTTATTCAGGGAGGCTGAACTTGAGATGAACAAAATTACGTTCCTCGGTGCGGGAAGCACCGTTTTTGTCAAAAATGTATTGGGTGATGTCATGATGACCGAAGCACTTCAGGATTTTGAGCTGGCGTTGTTCGATATTGATGCTGAACGCCTAAACGACTCAGAGCGTTTGCTTACCAGTATGGCCCGCTCGCTCGGAAGCCAATGTGCCATTAAAGCTTATACCGACCGCAAGGAAGCACTGCGCGGCGCCAAATATGTAATCAATGCCATTCAGGTGGGTGGATATGATCCATGTACCATTACGGATTTTGAGATTCCGAAGAAATATGGATTGCGTCAAACGATTGCCGATACGCTCGGGATTGGCGGGATTTTCCGTAATTTGCGGACGATTCCGGTGATGCTCGATTTTGCACGGGATATGCAGGAAGTGTGTCCAGATGCGTGGTTCCTGAACTACACCAACCCGATGGCGGTACTGACAAATGTCATGAACGTGCATGGCGGAATCAAAACTGTAGGTCTGTGTCACAGTGTACAGGTGTGTGTGCCGCATCTGTTTGATGCATTGGGGATGGATCAGACGGGTGTGGTCGCGAAAGTTGCAGGTATCAACCATATGGCCTGGCTGCTTGAAGTGACACGTGATGGTCAAGATCTGTATCCGGAGATTAAACGTCTGGCGAAGGAAAAGCAAAAAGAGCAGCATGATGACATGGTGCGTTATGAGCTGATGCAGCGTTTTGGATACTATGTTACCGAGTCCTCCGAGCATAATGCCGAGTATCATCCTTATTTTATCAAACGAAACTACCCGGAGCTGATCGAACGCTTCAACATTCCGCTGGACGAGTATCCGCGCCGCTGCGTGAATCAGATTGAAGGCTGGAAAGAAATGCGTGAGAAGCTGTTATCCAGCGAAAATATCGAACATACACGCAGCCGTGAATACGCTTCGCATATTATGGAGGCTATGGAGACGGATCGCCCTTACAAAATCGGCGGTAATGTCATGAATAACGGACTGATCACCAACCTGCCTCGTGAAGCCTGTGTTGAGGTGCCTTGTCTTGTTGATGGTTCAGGTATCAGCCCGACGTATATCGGGGACCTGCCTCCGCAGCTTGCAGCATTGAACCGTACGAATATTAACACCCAACTGTTGACCATTGAAGCAGCGATTACGGGCAAAAGAGAACACATCTATCATGCCGCGATGCTTGACCCGCATACCGCTGCCGAGCTGTCCATTGATGATATCGTCTCCATGTGTGATGAACTGATTGAAGCTCATGGCGACTGGTTGCCGAAGTACACGTCATAAGAAGTCCATCGTTTGCAATTCTAAAAGCACTAGTCTCCTCCTCAATAGGGAGGGGCTGGTGCTTTTTTGAGCTTTCGTCTTGTTTCCCAGCCTAATCCTGAAGCAGAAAACGATAGCCGATTCCCGGCTCGGTCTGAATAAAACGGGGACGCATGGGATCTTCCTGCAATTTTTTGCGCAGATGCCCGACATATACCCGCAAGTAATGACTGTCCGACTCATGATGATGCCCTCCCCACACTTGTTGCAGCAGCTGGCGTTGGGTAATAATTTTGCCTGCATGGGTTGCGAGTACTTTCAGCATTTCATACTCAGTCGGTGTTAGCTTTACGGGTGACCCGTCCAAATTGACCTGTCTCTGGGCCAAATCAATGGTGAGTGGTCCAAAACGCAGTATCGGCTCATCCGTAGTTTTGGCCACATGGCGAAGGGCAACCCGAATACGGGCAACGAGCTCTCCCATGCCAAACGGTTTGGTGACATAATCATCCGCCCCGCCATCAAGTGCAGCAATTTTATCCTCTTCGCGATCCTTTGCAGTCAGTACAATGACTGGTACCTGCGACCATTCCCGAATCCGCTGAAGTACATCCATTCCGGACATTCCAGGCAAGCCCAGATCAAGCACAATCAGATCAGGATGCACAATGCTCGCCTGAATGACCGCTTCTTCTCCGTCGGCGCATTCGTTAATCTCAAATTGGTGCGCCTGAAGCGTAACCTTCAGCAGTTTACGGATTTGCGGTTCATCATCCACAATTAATATGCGCGCGCCTTGCGGTGCCGTCATGTCATTCTTCCTCTCCTTGTCCCATATACGGGAATGATGCTTCAGGTTCCTCAATGGGCAAACCAATGCATACCCGCGTGCCGCCTCCCGGATTCGATTCTGCGGTAATCGTACCTCCGTGAACTTCGACGATTCCTCTACAGATGGCAAGCCCAAGTCCCGTACCTGTCACATGCCGTGACGATTCAGATCGATAAAATTTCTCAAACACCCGCTCTCGCTCTGCTTCCGGAATCCCGACACCCGAATCAGCCACCACAATGGTCATTCGTCCATGCCGCTCATCCACCTTCACCGTAATGACGATTTCACTGTCTTCTGGTGAATATTTGATGGCATTGCTGATTACGTTAACCAGAACCTGCTCCAGCAAAACCTCATCCCCGGATACAAACGGCGGCTGATCCGGCAATTCCACCCGAATGCGACGGTGCTGGATAAATTGCTGAACCTGAGTTAGCACAATGCCGATCATGTCGCCCACATCACACCATTTTCTGCGCAGCTGCAACATGCCACTCTCCAGCTTCACTATGCCCAGCAAATTGGTTACCAGCCTGTTCATGCGCAGCGCTCCATCTCGGATATTGCCTGTCAGTTCTTTTCGATCCTCCGGGGTAAAAAGAGAATCATTCTCCAGCAAACCTGTCGCTGAACCAATGATGGCCGTAAGGGGTGTACGCAGCTCATGGGACACCGAGTCCAGCAAAGCGGTGCGAATTCGCTCCGATTCAGCCGTCACCTGCGCGAGTCTCGCTTCTTCGGCCAGCTTGACACGAGCAATGGCACTTGCTGCCAGCCCGCCACACGCCTCCAGCAAACGCAGCTCTTCCCGCTGCTCCTGAAGATCGCTGGATTCCAGATTCACAGCGAGCACCCCATGGATCTGGTCTTCTGTACGCAACGGCACATACAGACCAGACGATTCCCGCAGGCTGGAGGAGCCTCGTCCAGCGATTTCGCCATTTTTATACACCCATTTGGCAATAGCGACTTCAGCTTCTCCCTCACCCCAGGCTATTGAATCCGAATCCTCCGAAGAGGAGGTAACCTGAAGTTCGCCTTGAACATTGGGAAGATATATTGCCGCCGGAGTTCCAAGTGTCAGTGACACTTGTCTCGCAATGTTGCCGAGTAGAGTGTGCAAATCCGTAACAGCCGTCATCTGACGACTTAAAGCATATAGCGAATTCGTCGTAATCTCGCGTTGTTTTACCACCTCCAGCTGCTGCCGCAGGCGTCCCGCCAGACTCGCCGTTAATACCGCCACTGCCAAATACACAATAAAGGAAAAAATATATCGCAAATCTTCAACCGTAAAACTGAGATACGGAGGAACAAAAAAGAAGTCAAAGGCAACGACGCTAAGACTTGCTGCATATATAGCCGGCCCCATTCCCCAGTACACAGCGCTGACCAATACCGGAAAAAGATAAATTAACCCCACGTTAACCAGGTCATCGCTAATCCCTATCGCATGTAGCAGAATGGTTAGCAATGTGATTCCAATGGTTACCCATATATATTTGGGAACACGGTTCAGCTTCAGCCAGACGTCTTCCCCTTTATTTCGTTCAGACACAGCACATCTCACATCCCGCTCAGATCATAATCGTAGTCCGCAACGATCAATACGTCCATATGTCTGGATAACCGCACCAGCCTGCTGACCACCGTTCCCTTTCCACGATAGCCGTTCAGCCACCAGACCCGTTTCGCTTGACCAACCACCAACTGCGTTGCTTTTTCCTCAGAAGCTTTACCCGCCAAAATACCAGGTACATCTCGCAGCCTCTGGCTATGATGAATATGAAATTTGCCGCCCAGTCGAACGGTCAGCTGTTCCAGCTCCTCCAACTGGCATTTCACTTCGTTATTCATAACTTGACCTACATGAACATGGTGCACATGCCAGACCGCCTTTAACCGGTAGGCTGTACGAAATCCGCGGCGAATCAGCCGCTCCGCATGCTCATCACTGCTTACGCAGACAAAGACCGCCTCCTGTCTGCGCCAGGGACCGCGAAGTGCACTTTTGCGCTCCTGTGATTCAAGGCGTTCATCCACATCATCGGCCAATTCCCGCAGGGCAAGTTCCCGTAAGGCAATCAGATTGCCAATGCGAAAAAAATGACCAAGCGCTTGTTCCACCTTGGCTGCTGCATAGATTTTACCCTCCCGCATGCGTTGCCGCAAGGCTTGGGGGGCCACATCGATAAGCTGGACCTCATCTGCCGTTTGCAAAATCTGATCCGGCACGGTCTCTCGGACTCTAATTCCCGTAATATGTTCCACCGCATCGTTCAGACTTTCCAGATGCTGTACATTCACGGTAGTGATGACAGAGATGCCCGCATCCAACAGGATCTGCACATCTTCGTAACGCTTTTGCCGCGTGCTTCCCGGGACATTCGTATGCGCGAGCTCATCCACCAATACCACTTCAGGACATAGACGAAGAATGGCGTCAGTGTCCATTTCCTCGAGCTGCACCCCTTGGTACATCCGCTGCTCTCGTGGAATGATGGATAATTGGCCGATCTGTTCCACCGTCTCCACCCGATTATGCGTCTCCAGCAGACCAATCCGTACATCGATGCCTTTGCGGAGCAGATCATTGCCTTCCCGGAGCATCATATACGTTTTTCCCACACCTGGCGCAGCACCGATGTATACCTTGAACTTGCCACGCCGAATCTGACCAATCTGTGCCTTCATCTCCTGCTCACTCAACCTGCGATATGTTGGAGTCTCTGTATCTGGCAATCGGGTCGGAAGTACCCGCTCGCCCTCATGCTGTGCACGATCCGCGAGCAGAAACAGATCGACACCCCGCATCCTGCGCAGTAAGGAGTTAACAAATGATCCCCTCCACAGCTCCTGCCAGCGACTGTGTCGTGAGTGTCCCATAACAATGCGGGTAATCTGATGCTGGACTGCGTAGCGTGCAAGTGTAGATGGAATGTTACGGCGGTGTAACACAGGCAATTCCTCAAACTGCCCTCCGAATTTCTCCACCAGTTTGATCATGTTGCGACGAAAAACAGCAGCTTCCTTGGTTAGTGGCTGCTTCATATTGCGAAAGGTCACGGCATGCAGATCTCCGTTTAATCTCTTCGCAATCTGCTGTCCCCGCCGAATATAGATGGACCCGTTCCAGTGATATTGGGTGGATACCAAAATGCGTTCCATGATGCCTGTCGTAACCGTAATTCCCATCTCTTCCCGGTGCTCACGCAGTGATTCGTTGACCCCTTCCGCAACAAGTCGGAGAGCCAGTTCACGCAAAATGCCCAAATTGCCATGCCGGAACACCGCTTCACCTTCATGTCCCCGAAGATGTCCCTCGGCAAGGCGGCTTAATACGGTTTCAGGAGTTACATCGATCAGCTTCACTTCATCGGCCAGTTCAAGGGTATCGGCAGGCACAGTATGCTCTGCTGCAATTCCTGTTAGCTGGCGTGCAAGCTCCGTATATCCCTCCAGCTCATATACATTCACCGTTGTAATGACACTGATGTTGTGTCGCAGCAAATACTGAATGTCTTCCAGTCGGGTTGCATGACGTGCCCCTTTTCGGTTTCTATGAGCAAGTCCGTCAACGAGCACAACCTCCGGATTACGTACCAGCAGGGCATCCAGATTCAGATCCTTCATCTCCATGCCATCCTTCCAGCGAGACCAGTGAATACTTGGAATTCGCTCCAACTCGCCGAGCTGCTCCACGGTCTCCGGTCTTTGCATGGTCGACACAGCACAGATGACCACATCGATCCCCTGGTGGTGCAATGTGTTTCCTTCCCTGAGCATATGATACGTTTTGCCTGAACCGCTGACCGGACCGATATATATCTTCAAGGTGCCCTGCTGCAGCTTCGTGATCATCTTCAAGATGTCTTCCGGGGACTTCCGCTTGAAGCTGTCTTTCATCCTGTTCACTCCCCAAACATAATCTTTACTTAAAATGGAGAAAGCCCCTTCCGAGGCTCGGAAGAAGGCCTGATACGAACAACCAAGGGAAGCTGCGTCCCCCGTGGATCTACTAATACAATGCCTTTTATTTCAGCTCAGCCGTTAACGCCAGATTCAAAGCGGTCACATTCACACGCGGCTCACCGAAAATGCCCAGCTGTCGCCCTTGTGTATGTTCCTCCACGATCTTGGCAAGCTCTTGCTCACCAAGACCCGTTGCCTGGCTAATCCGCGGAATCTGTGCTTTTGCCGCTTCCGGTGACAGATCCGGGTCAAGACCGGAACCGGAACCGGTCACGAGATCCGCAGGAATGTGCTGCAAGCCCGGATTCTCTTGCTTGAGCTGAGCCACCTTTTCCTTCATTTCAACCATATACGCCTCCGAGGCCACGGCGCGATTAGAACCTGCCGAAGCAGTTCCATCATAATTGGCGTTCGATGCCCGGGGCTGGAACAGCCCCGGCGATTTCACTTCCTGCGCCAGCAGCGACGAACCAATGGTTTTCCCGTCAGCTGTGATCAGACTGCCGTTCGCCTGATCGGAGAAGAGCAGCTGTGCCACTCCGGTTGTAGCCAGCGGATAGATGACACCGCAAATCAGCATAAGCACGACAGACAACCGAATCGCGGGCAGTACCTGTTTCATATGAATCACATCCTGAATTTATTATTAGTTAAATTTAACAAATGATTCTACACTAGACCACTTCGCGGTCAGAACAACCTTTCGATCGCTGTTATCCCCAGATTTTTTTGATTCCCTTTCCCAAGGGATAAAATCCGGGAATAAAGGCGAACGCTACGCTTCTCCAGTTTTGTTCTGCCCTCTACGTTTTCGTGTAAATGTTATTCAAATCTAGTGTTAAAACCTCATACCAAATGAAGCCCCGACAGCACCAGATCAATCAGCTTAATTCCGATAAACGGTACGATTACACCGCCCACACCATAGATGAACACATTCCGTCCAAGCAGCCGTTCCGCGGACATGGCCCGATACTTCACACCCCGCATGGCGATTGGGATGAGCAGCGGGATAATGATAGCGTTGAAGATGAGCGCTGACAGAATCGCGGACTGCGGTGAAGCGAGGTTCATAATATTGAGTGCCTGAAGCTGCGGCATGGCCAGAATAAACATGGCCGGAATGATGGCGAAATACTTGGCAATATCATTGGATATCGAAAATGTCGTCAGTGCACCGCGGGTAATGAGCAGTTGCTTGCCAATGGAGACCACCGACAATAGCTTGGTCGGGTCAGAATCCAGATCGATCATGTTGGCCGCTTCCTTGGCCGCCATGGTGCCCGAATTCATCGCCAGGCCTACATCGGCCTGCGCCAGAGCAGGAGCATCGTTGGTGCCGTCGCCGGTCATGGCGACGAGCTTGCCCTCCTGCTGCTCTTTTTTGATCGCGGTAATCTTGTCTTCCGGCTTGGCCTCGGCAATAAAATCATCCACACCCGCTTCCAGCGCAATGGTCGCCGCTGTCAGGGGATTATCCCCTGTACACATGATCGTCTTGATACCCATGGCTCGCATCTCCGCAAACTTCTCTTTCAGTCCCGGCTTCACTGTATCTTTCAGATAGATCACACCATAAATCTGGTCATCAATCGCAACAGCAAGCGGTGTACCCCCAGCCTTTGCAATTCGGTTCGCAATATCGTCCAAATCGCTGGGTATCCGTCCCCCACGGGAGGAAATATGGCGTTTGATCGCATCTACCGCACCTTTGCGGATCTGCTTCCCACCGCTTAGATTCAGACCCGACATCCGGGTCTCTGCGGTGAAGTTCACATGTTCTGCATCTGCATATTCCGTCTCCGACCAGTTCTCGCCCTGCTTGCCAGCCAATTCAACGACCGAGCGCCCCTCTGGTGTCTCATCCACTACGGAAGCTTGCAGCGCCGCCCGAGTCATCTCTTGTGCAGATACGCCCTGAACGGGAATAAACTCCGAAGCCATGCGGTTGCCGTACGTAATTGTTCCGGTTTTGTCCAGGATCAGTGTATCAATATCGCCTGCCGCTTCCACCGCTTTACCCGACATGGCGAGTACGTTGAACTGCGTGACACGGTCCATGCCCGCAATACCGATCGCGGATAACAGACCGCCAATCGTCGTAGGAATCAGACAGACAAGCAGTGCGATAAGCGTAGCCAGATCGAGTCGAATGCCCAAATAGTTCGCCATTGGTACCATGGTCATGATGACAATCAGGAATATCAGTGTCAACACGGCGAGCAGTGTTGTCAGCGCAATCTCATTCGGTGTTTTCTGGCGCTGTGCGCCTTCAACGAGTGAGATCATTCGGTCGAGGAACGACTCCCCCGGGTCGGTCTGCACACGCATCACGATATAGTCGGAAGTAACCCGCGTACCTCCCGTAACGGAGGAGAAGTCGCCGCCCACCTCCTTGATCACGGGAGCCGACTCCCCCGTAATGGCGGACTCGTCGATAGAGGCCAGCCCTTCAATAATCTCACCGTCCGTGGGAATCAGTTCGCCTGCTTCTACACGGACGATATCTCCTTTTTTCAACTGGGTCGAAGATACTTGCTTGATGGTTCCGTCTTTCTGTACCAGCTTCGCCGTGGTGTCGGATTTCGTCTTACGCAGCGTGTCCGCCTGAGCTTTGCCCCGTCCCTCTGCCAGTGCTTCAGCAAAGTTGGCAAACAGCAACGTGAACAACAGGATGAGAAACACCGCAATGTTGTACCCTCGCCCTGCCTCGGATGCAACAAAGAAATCCGGATTGATACATAACAGCAATGTGATGAGTGTGCCGACTTCGACGATAAACATCACCGGATTTTTGATCATGACGACCGGGTTCAGCTTCTTGAAGGCATCCAGAGATGCCTGGAGCAGAATGTCCCGACTTAATCTTTTGGTTCTTTTAGGCGTACCGGGAACCGTCCCCGAACCTCTCGTTCCTTTAATCTGGGTTCTGATGATGCCTCTGTCTAATCCTTCCACTGTCTGCTCCTTCTTTCGTTCTACAACATTCATTGTGATAATCCACCTCCGCACTTTACGTCCTTGCTCCTATTCCCATATCCGATCACTGTACCATTCATATTGGACCTTCCATCATCGGATCATCGCCAAATGTTCTGCAATCGGTCCAAGCGCCAGTGATGGGAAGAACGTCAACGCCCCAACGACCACAATCATCATCACCAGAATACCTGCAAAAAGAGGCGTATGCGTACGCAGTGTACCCGTTGTTACGGGAACCATCCGTTTGGTTGCCAGTGATCCGGCAATGGCGAGCATCGCGATCATGGAAATGTATCTTCCGAGCAGCATCACCACACCAATGGCGATATTGTAAAAGTCCGTGTTGGCATTCAACCCGGCAAACGCCGATCCATTATTGGCAGCCCCGGATGCAAAGGCATATAACACCTCGGTCAGACCATGCATGCCTGAATTTGAAATCGAAGCAACAGATTCAGGACGCATAAGCGCGAGCGCGGTCGGAGCCAGAATAATCAAAGGATGAACCAGCAGCGCGATGGATGCGAGCTTCACTTCCTTGCCCTCAATTTTTTTGCCCAGAAATTCAGGGGTCCGCCCAACCATCAGCCCACAGATAAACACGGCCAGAATCACATAGAGCAATCCGTTGAGCAAACCTACCCCTTTGCCGCCGAATACGTTGTTGAGCATCATCTCCGCCAGTGCAACCATGCCACCAAGCGGGGTAAGCGACTCATGCATATTGTTCACCGACCCGGTTGTGGCTGCTGTAGTCACCGCTGTGAAAAGTGCGGATTCGGATACTCCGAACCTGACCTCCTTACCTTCCATATTGCCTTGGATTCCCACCGCATCCAGCGCTGGCACACCGCGATATTCGGAAACAAATACCGTGGTCAGCATCACGAGGAAAAGTAAACTCATGGCCGCAAACAGCGTCCAGCCCTGCTTCCGGTTGTTCACCATGATGCCGAAGGCGTAAACCAGCGCCGTAGGCAGCAGCATCATGCAGACAATATGCACGAGGTTCGACAACGCCGTAGGGTTCTCAAATGGATGCGCGGCGTTGGTTCCGAACCAGCCTCCACCATTGGTACCCAAGTGTTTGATCGACTCCAACGAAGCGACCAATCCGCGGCTAATCGTCTGCTGCGCCCCATCCAGCGTGGTCGCGTTCACCGATCCCGCCAGTGTCTGCGGCACACCCTGGAATATGAGGAACAACGCCACAATGAAGCTCAGCGGCAAAAAGATTCTCGTAATCGACCGTACCACGTCGACGTAGAAGTTCCCCAGTTCATCCCGTCGGCCCACCAGGCCGCGAATGAAGGCAATAGCGACCGCAAAGCCGGTCGCGGCTGAGGTGAACATTGGAAACGTCACTGCCAGCATCTGTGACAGATACGACAGGGCGTTCTCGCCCGTGTAAGACTGCCAGTTCGTGTTGGTCATGAACGATGCAGCTGTATTAAAAGCCTGTGCCGCAGGCATATTGCCAATGCCATCCGGGTTGAGCGGCAGATACTTTTGCAACCGCAGCACCAGAAACATCAATAACAGCATGACGAAGTTCGAAATGAGCACGGCTGACAGGTACTTTTTCCAACCCATCGACTCGTTCTCCTTCACCCCCATCAATCGATACAGCAATCGCTCAGGCCCACCAAATATCCGATCCAGTCCTGTTCGTTTGCCGTCAAACACCTTCACCAGATAACTCCCCACTGGCTTCACCAGTAGTATGATGATCAGCAGCGTCACCGCCACTTGTAATAAACCGCTACTCATATCCGCATTTCCTCCCTAAAATCGACGATCCAAGTGCTTCTGGTTTCGTGCCCCAAACGACCATCAGAATTTCTCCGGCCTCACCAGCACGTAACCTAGATAGACTACCAGTGCGAGCACAATCATGCCGATGACGATCATACGGCTTCTCCCCTTTCATGCCCTATGCATTCATGCTTTCTCACAAAATTTCACAAATCCCCAGAACACCACAAACAACAACACAACCAGCCCAATGATCGTGGCATCATTCACCATGTGCTCCCCTCCCTCTCTCTACCGTTCTTGCAACCTTCTACATATGAAATCGTAATACGAAACGCTGTAAAAAGGGGGTAAAGAAATACCCGCCAAGGTGTAAAAATAGCGTAAAAAAGACCCGCTCCCCTCAGCGATCAGCTGAAAGAAACAGGTCTATGTGCATTTTTATATCGAACAATCCATTACCTATTAGGATGTGTCTTCAAATTCAACAAGCTTAACGTTGACGGAGGTTATCATCTAAAAAGAGGTCTTGGTGTCCAAGCCGCTGTTCCCTGGCTAAAGGGTAGTCCATTTTAAGAACTACGTGTGGGCATTTCCCTAACATTTTGAGTGTTAGTTTCGCGTTTGCTCATCATGTACTTATTAAAAAAATCAGTGCTTATCCCTGTCATATGATGAAAAAAGGACGTCTCCACTTTCCAATCTTCCTCAATCATATAACGAATATCCACAAGACCTTTCTTGGAGATCAGGTCAATAATGGTTTTGATTCGCATCGGTTTTTGCAGTGGTATCGTATGGTCGAAAGGTTCTTTTTCCAGATATCCTCTTCGGTGCATCGCCGCATAGAAATTACGATGATCCTTTGCCTCCATCATACCTAAATGCGCAGCTCTGTATCCCAATACTTGTAGTGAGGTCTTCCATTTCTTTTTCAAATCGAGATACTGATCTGGATTCGTCTTATAAGAGATGTCATTCATATCCGATGAGAACTCTTCCTCAGGTAATAAAAAGGCACCCGCAAACAAATTGGCTTCATTCTCAATTAATTTGTGTTCTTTTCGATCCAGATTGGCGAACTCAAGACGGTAATGAAGCAGCAAATGGCCAAGCTCATGCGCAATATCGAAGTTCCTGCGAACCGCTGACCGTTTGATGTTGCCCAGTATGATAAACGGACGATCGTTCCGCGTCCAAAGGCTGTACGCATCAATTTCCTCACCAATCGCTTTCTCAAAAACGTACACACCGCTTTTTTCAATCCAGAACATGAGGTTCTCATTCGTAGAAGGCTCCAAATTAAGTCGTTGCCTCGCAAGTTGTGCAACATAATGGATCTGAGTCGAACGATCATCGTCTGAATGATTCATATATGCAATAGCCTCTTCCCGCAGCTTGATAATATTCAGCGTAGGAAGGCTAATCTGAGCGGTAATATAGTTGATGAATGTATCCAGATATTCTACGTGTTTTGCTTCTGTCTGTGTCTTGGAAATCACATTCAACACCTTTGAACGATAGGCAATATTCATGACATTAATATTGGCAGAGTTATTATGCTCTGCAAGCATATCCTTTGCATAAAAATACTTGCTTTTCACACTGAAAATGCGTTTTAACTCGTTCACGATTGGTACTTTGGGAGAGGTATACGCATTTTCATATTGCCAGACTGCTTGTTCTGTCACACCTAACAGTTCGGAGAGCTGTTTTCTAGAATACCCGTGCATGATCCGCAAATTGGTCAGATTTTCACCAACGAACACGCTGCTCCCTCCTTACTGAACTACCGGGGGATTATCCCCATTGTTCTTCTTCCAAAATTTGAATATCGTATGCTGCCGGGTCGACGATATCCTCCATGTCTGGTGCAAGGACCTCGCGGTCACTATCATTCAACTCTGCACCTGAGATACGATCGGATAAATCTTCTATAAAATAGGCTATATTATCATGCGGATTGGGCAGATAATGTTGAATCCTAGAAATTTGAAATGCTTCATCAATAGCATAAGTGAGTATATGGAATTCATTATACGTAGAAGCAAAATGTTCAAGTTCTTCTTTCACACGACTGACCTGACTTTCTGGAATAGGTAAACAAAGTTGCTCCACTCTCTCGAACTTAGCTTGCCCAGTAGAGGAGGGTTGGGTTAAGGAGAATTCCAAGTCTTTATTAATCTTGGAAAGATCATGTAGATACGTACGTAAAGCACCCTTGTTGTCACCACCCGTAGGCAGCTTAGCTCTGGAAAAACTATATTCATTAAAATAAACAGCATTCTTAATCAGAAATATTACTTTTGAATCTTCGTGTGTAAACTGAAGGTAATCCCAAGTTAAACCTGCTTTGGATTTTTTGTGAGTGAATCCTTGTTCAACACAAAAATCTGCGATTTTACTTTCAATAAAGTTACCTTTAGTCCAGGCAAACGCTGAACTAATCTTCATGTTCTTTTTCCGATCTTTACGGTGCTCAATATAGTCACGGTATCCTTCAACAATAGCATCAACAATCATCTGACTATGTTCCGACTTGAACTTATATTGTTCCATATGGATCACTCCGATTCAGAAATATGAAGGCCATTTATATTTTAATCGAATTTCACATGTAAGGATATGATTTTTTTTGTTATTTTTAAAGTGGAAGTGATTTCAATGCCCTTATCCAAACGGATTCTGGGCCCATTGCAGCAGTCTCTTCCGGGTAATTTTCCCGTGTGACGTATGTTGAATAACTTGGCCGCCGTCCAGCAGCAGCACTTGAGGCGATTCATGGTGAACCTCGGTGTCTTCCGCAATGCGGCGGGACAGCGAGCGACTTTCGATGACTTTGACGATCCGGTACTCCATCTTCTGTGCGGGATCTGATGCGTTCGAGCCCACAAACGCCATAAACTCCCTGTATGCTCTCGCACTGATTGAACAAGTTGTACTGTGTTTCAGCAGCAGCACCGGATGATCCTGCGATTGCTCAAGTACCTCTTCCCAGTCCTCCTGCTTACGCAATTCCTTGACATGTTCACTCAGCATATCATCCAGCCCCGAGCCTGCACGTTTGCTAACGACAGATCCAACCACGACGCCCAGTGCCACACCAAAGGCTATCCCCAGAGCGATCTGGTTCGTTGCCACACCAATACTCGTTCCAATGACAATACCCACCCCAAGCCAAAGAGTTTGAGGATTCGCTTTTTTATCCATGGAGATCATCCTCCTTGCAGATATTTATATAATAATATTTACTTTAATGTAGGAACAGTCGCTCGTTTGCCTGTATAAAAGGGCTATGGTAACATAAGAACAGACAACAAGGAGAGGTAAAACCCTCTCACGGAGCATCTATTCAGATGCAGAGCAAATCCCACCGCAGGCAGTCAACCTGTTTAACGGTGGGTTTTTGTTTATGACTTCATTATGGTAATTTCCGCCCGTTGTCTCCAGAAAATTATACCATAGGCGCCTACGCAGGCGCTTTTATATTCCTCATCGAAGGGTCCATTTTTGTGATACACTGAGTGTAATTTGGCAACGATGAATATGAAGAACTGATTGGAAAGGCGGAAAATCGTTATGGGATATGCTTTTATGATCGAACCGCAGTATTATACCGCTTTGGAGAACGAAGACGAGTTGATTGAGAAGTGCCAGGAATGGGGCCTGCTTTCGGAAAAAGCAACGAAGGTCAAAACGTTCTATTATAAAGGGAATGGGCTGAATATGCCTTGCACCATCGTTGGCTTTGTCGATCATATGGCAGCAGTCATTCAATTGGACAATGATCAGAAACACTGTATTCATCCGTCTTATCTGAAAGAAATGCAGGCGTCCAGCTATAATGTGAGAAGTTCGATTGCAGCGGGAACGGACAAGTCTAGCGAACCAGTCGTGGTAAGCAATACAGAGAATCTCACCACTTCTGAAGCTGTACAAAATTCTGAACCTGTGACTAATTTGGATGAGATTACATCCGGTTTGCATAGTTCCGATTCAGAACTGGATGTGGACACGGATGACGATGATTCCTCCTCTGCTTTAAAAGGCGACCCTGACGGTCTGGTGGAAGAGTATGTTGGACCTGCTAACGCAACAAGCAGCGCTGCTAAACCAAAGGCAAAAACCGCAGGTAAAGCTAAATCGCTTAAGATTGAATTGCCAGAGGGTAAAGTGAAAATGTCTGCGGTTGTGAAGGAATTTACAACCGTGCCGAACCACTTCTCCGACAATGATGATGAAGTCATTATCTATGAAGCCGTTACGATCACCGAGCCCGAAGTTGTTGATGTGGGCGAAGCCTGGTCCAGCCACAGTGCCACGATTAAGAAGCAGGAGCTTGAGGTTGGCGATGTGCTTACTTTTGAAGCAAAGATTATCAAGAAAAAGCTGGCCAAGAATCCTGTTCCCTACAAAATCAACAATCCTTCCAAGATTCAGAAAGAAGTCTAATTTTAGATTAGCAACTATACACACCTTGCAGGAGTCACAAAAAACCTCCAGACACGTTACTCATGTCTCGGAGGTTTTGTAGTTTTATCATATAAAGTGGAGGCACTAACTCGCAATTTCTACTGATGTTTACTGATGGTTGGCTGCAACACAGCTAATCTGGAACTGAACGCCAAATTTATCGATAACCATGCCGTAGGCCGGACTCCAAAATGTTTCTTGGATCGGCATTTTCACTTCGCCACCGTCTTGCAGTTGGTTGAAAATCGCTTTGGCTTCTTCGGCAGTATCTGTGTTCACCGTGACATTCACATGATTACCTACAATATAAGGCATGCCAGGGAATGTATCGGATAACATCAATACAGAACTGCCAATCTGCAAGGAAGCATGCATGATGCGATCTTTCGCTTCGGGTGGTACGGGGTGGTCTGGGTTGGAAGGACCATCGCCAAATGTCTGGAGAGCCAGCACTTCCGCTCCAAATGCCTTTTTATAAAATTCCACTGCTTCACGTCCGTTACCATCCGTTACAAGATACACATTCAAGCTAATCGCCATTCGTGCTTCATCTCCTTGATATCATGTAATTTAACCATTCCTGCCACTTGCGACATGAGTATATACGAATAGGTTGTCCGTTGACAAGAAGGGATTTCTGCAAGCTTCTCTATGAACAATTCCTGCCTCTCAAAAGGGGATCTGGCCACTTTGTCCCTCATCTTGGGCAGTGCTAGGTCAAAAAAGATCATCCATTGGTAGGATTGTCCTGTAATCCTTATTTTATCCTCGCTGTCTTCGCAAAAAAAAACCACTCTCCCGAATCCTGTCGGTAAAATGGCGTGGTCGATCCTATGAGGTTAGCGCGTTTTTACGATGCTATCTATTTCACTTTTCAACAAGAGGTATCGGTGAACACTTCTCATGATCGGGACCTTAGTTAGTTTATTCTTGTCTACATAAAGTTTCATCTGATCTTTGGTCAGACCGAGCAAACTCCCTGCTTCAGAAACCGTCAATACAACCTCGGGATTCGTAGCATTAAACGTTTTTTTCACTTTCTGGTTCCAGTCCTCGAATACCTGCATAGATCAGTGATCTCCCCTATCCATAGCCAGTCATTTTCCAGGCTGAATAGATCCATTATACCATACTTGTGATGATCGTAACTTAATCCTTATGTAGAACCAATTAATGTTAGTAAATTAGGCTTCGCGAGCCAACACCTCGAACTGCCTTAATGCCGGGAATGGAGAGGCATCTGAGCACTTAATCAGTTCGCTTAACGTTACCCATTCCACGTGTATATACCTCAACATAAGAAGTGCATAAAGAGCCACTTCCTTCAAGTGGCCCCAAGATATAAAACTAAATGATTGCCTTAAGCCTCTTCCCAGAAGCGGCGCAGGTTGCTCATGGCGATTTTGGAAGCAGATTTGCATTCCTCCATGCCCTCAAACTCAATCGTAATGTTACCATCATAACCGGAGTCTTTAATCAGCCTCACAATTTTGCGGATTGGAATATCTCCTTGCCCCACAATGGCACCGCGTAGAAAGTTGCCGTAAGCGGTTGTGAACCATTCCCCTTCACCCGGATGCTCATCATAGGGGCGGAAATAGAAGTCCTTGAAGTGGACCAGAGAAGCGTACGGCAGATTTTTCATGACCCCGATAATCGGATTCTCATCCACGCACATGAAGTTGCCGATATCGAGTGTCGTTTTGAAGTTGGGACGATCTACGGCATGAAGCACACGCTGCACACGGTCACTGGCCTGCACACTGAAGCCGTGATTCTCAATGGTTGTTGTAATGCCAAACTGCGCAGCATAATCAGCGATGATCTGGCTTCCCTTCACCATCAGCGGCAAATGTTCCTCAAACCAGGCAATGGTCATTTTCTCCTTAGGCAAAGTAAACGCCGTTACGTCATGACGCATATGCTTTACACCCATTCGGTGTACAACATCGACATGTCTTTTGACCCGAGCTATCTCTTCTTCAAAAGCTTCTTCCGTCTCCTGCACGAAATTCGCAGGCATCGAATAGTTGGACAGCTCAATACCCGCAGAAGCAGCCCGCTCCCGAATGGCATCGGCGAGATCAGGATTATCCTCCACGGTGTAGCCATACGGAACCATCTCCATATGCTCGCCACCATTTGCAGCAATCCAGTCGATGATATCCAGAACCGTCATTTCACCCGAATTCAGATCGTTCAACAAGCTATACGTACTCAGGCCCACTTTCATCTGCTCAGCTCCCTATCGGTATTGTTGGATAAATTTAACCGCTTTGCGAATGTCCTGTTCCGGCTGATCGCCTACCTCGCGTTCAATCGTCAGATAACCTTTGTAGCCAATATCCCGAAGGGCTGCAAAGTATGCGTCAAAATCCACACTGCCCTCGCCCAGCGGTACCTCACGGAAGAACGTTCCGGAAGAGACCATTTCGGCAATTTTCTCATGATCCATAGGGGCATATCCTACTGCACCGTATACGTCCCTCGGGTCTACTTCCTTCAGGCGCACACCATCTTTCACATGGGTATGCACAATATAATCCTTGAGCAGATGAACACCTCGTGCAGGATCATCTCCGGTAACCATCACCATGTTCGCCGGGTCAAAATTCACCGAAACCCCGTTCGTAGACAGGGTATCCAGAAACCCTTTCAGGTCTGCTGCCGTTTCCGGCCCCGTCTCAATCGCGAAGTAGGCTCCTGCGCTTTTGGCGTATTGGCCCAGTTCCTCACATGCGGCATGCAGTGTGGCATACACTTCGGAGGAAGGATCGTGCGGAACAATACCGATATGTGTTGTAACGATATTCGTACCTAGATCCAGAGCAAGGTCCACGATGCGCTTGGACTTCTCTACTTTCCACGGATTATCTTCCTTGACCTGAAACCCGTGACCGCCCAAATCGCCAACCAGGGCAGAAATTTCAAGACCGAGAGAATCGATATAACTTCTTAACTCCTTGCGAGCTGCCGAAGAGAGGTTTTCGGGGTCCATCTCTCCATGGACTGCATAGATCTGTACGCCTTCTGCACCTACATCTTTCGCTTTGCTTAATCCTTCACGTACACCTACACCGAAGCTATCCACGATAACGCCAATCTTGTTTGTTAATTTCATGCCATACCCTCCCGTTAAATCGGTATTTGATTTTCCATTCCTGGTGAGCCTTCATGACGGACGGAATGCTCTATACAATTTTCGACCCCTACCCGGTCACTCCTTTTTCTCCGATCATTTCTTATCCGGTTTCCTGAGACTAATCTGTTGAAACCAGCTTCACGGTTTGAATTTCATATGGCTTGAACGTCAGCTCAAACTTCCCATCATGACAAGCTAGTGGTCTAATTTCATCCTCCAACAGATTGACTACAGACGTCTGTATACACGCGTCAGCCCATTGAACCTGAACCGTTTCTCTTCCACCAGATGACTCATAGAAACGAAGTATCGTTCCCGTGCCATCTTCGGAAGCCTTGATTGTATCCAGAATAACATGTTCACTATGGAAATGAACCCAGCTATGTTCTGCCGGCAATGTGCCAGAGTGTCGTTCACTCGCAACAACCCGAACCGGGTGGTTTAGTTCCATCGCACGTCGTACCACACCCGCTTCCCGCCAATCTCCCTGATGCGGCAGCAGGGAATAGATAAATTCATGCTCACCCTGGTCAGCATGTTCATCCGGCCATTTTGGAGCACGAAGCAGGGAAAGACGGATCGTCTGATCCTTGATGTCATATCCATATTTACAATCGTTCAGCAGGCTTACACCACTGTTGCCCTCGGAGATATCCGCCCAGCGGTGACCACACACTTCAAACTGGGCCTGCTCCCAGCTGGTGTTGTTATGGGTTGGCCGCTCCAGCGCACCAAACGGAATTTCGTAGGCTGCTTTGGCTGATATCAGATCAACGGGAAAAGCCACTTTGAGCAGCTTATGGCTCTCCGCCCAGTTTACCTTTGTCTTGAAATCTACACGTCGCTGATGACGATACAGGATCATATCCTGGTGAATCTCCGACTCGTTTAACTTCCAGTGAAACCGAAGGACATCCTGCGTTACTCCACGCTGTACTACTTCTCTGGAGATCAGCTCTGCCACTCCTGCACGTTGCGATTCAAACCGCGGATCAATATCCCAAGCATCCCAATACGTTGGTCTGTCATGGAAAAACTGTAACTCGTTCGCTTTATCGCCCGGCTTCAGCCACTCCCGTTGGTTGGATTTGTCATACCATCTGGTGATCTCCCCTACATCGTTAAATTCAAGCGTGTAAAAGTCCGTTTCCCAGACAGAAGGGAAGGATTCATCCTGCTTCAAAGTAGGGAGATTTGCATCCAGTGCCTGGCGTAGCCATAACGTTGTATACCCAAAGGCCGGAATGGACGGGACATAGACTGACAAGGTGAGCACGTCTCCATTTGCCTCAAGGTCATTCGGCAGACGATTACCCTGATGGTCGAACACTGCCAAACCGCTCAGTTTCTCGTCGCCTGTAATCGTAACGACTTCTCCCCGCTCCCAACCTAAGCTATTAAATACAACATAGGGCAGACCGTCGAAGCCATCTGTCGCAATGCGTTCCTCTATACGGCCAAGAGTCCCTTCCATAGCCGACGTCCCCAGAGCGAATACTGTCGTATACTCCTCCTTAGATGTTACGTATACTTCGGGAATGGACGTCCCTGGGATAATGTCATGGAATTGATTCAGCATAATCAGCTTCCAGCCTTCATCCAGATCACTTTTCGCCTGCGCTGCTTCAACTCCGGCAAACTGCCCCCAAATTTCCGCTTCCCGATACAGCACCTCTGCTTTGCGATTGCTCCGTTTGTTGCGCGCATGAGTTGTATAGGTTCCACGATGCAGTTCCAGATATAAGTCGCCATGCCATTTTGGCAGCTTAGGATTGTTGTTCGAAATCTCTTCGAAAAACGCGCCTGCCGTACTGAAATTGCTAATGGGCTGCCCAACCATGAAATGGGATCGTTCTGCGAACACAACCATCTCGTTCGTTACCCCGCCTCCACCATCGCCATGCCCATACAGCAGCATTTGCTCGGGGTGTGCATCCTTCTGCTTGTAAGATTGCCAGTGCTCATCGACATCTTTGGGCCGGGTATGTTCATTTACTCCATGATTGAGATACGCAAGCACCGAGGTGCCGTCAATGCCAACCCAGTGGAACAGATCATACGGGAAAACGTTGGTATCATTCCAATTGAGCTTGGTCGTCATAAAATAAGGAATGTCAGCCAGCTTAAGCAGTTGTGGCAGCGAAGCACAGTAGCCAAACGTATCGGGTAGCCACTCGATGTTTGAACGTTTACCGAACTCCTTCTGATAAAAGTTCTGCCCGTACAGGATCTGCCGCACAAGCGACTCACCACTCGGAATATTTAGATCCGGCTCGACCCACATGCCACCAACCAGTTCCCAGCGACCTTCGGCAATTCGGGCTTTGATTCGTTCGTACAGCTCAGGATAATGCTCTTTCACAAATGCATACAGCTGCGGTTGACTCTGCGAATACACGAACTCCGGATACTCATCCATCAAAGTACACATCGTGGAAAAGGTGCGGCTGGACTTCCGCACAGTCTCACGCACAGGCCACAGCCAGGCAATATCGATATGGGACTGCCCAACCAGATGCATGAATCCGTCCCGGTACTCTTCCGGGTCTTCCTCCTGCACCGACTGTGCGAGCCATTCTTCCCAATGCTGTACCCACACTGCTTCACTCCAGCGCTGCGGCTCGTTGTACATCTTATCCATCACCTGATGAACATTCCGAATAAGACGGGTGCGTTTTAAGTCTTTCTCCGGCAATGCTCGGAGTGATTCTGCAAGTACCGTAATGCTATACATTAGACTCTGTAAAGGCGAATTAACACGAACCAAAGCAGCTCGGATGCCCTGAATGGGCGGCTGGATCACCGCCTGTCGATTCAAAGGGTCATGTGGTTCCGGTATGGGATCATATAGTTCAATCTCCAGCAAAGGCGCAGTTCCCACACGGCTCTTCGGCAACGGTACATACCCATGATTGCGGTCCAGTCCGTGATAAGGCATGCCGTTTACCTTCAGCAGCCCTTCACCCCTGGTCTCGAAGATCAACCCGACCGCATCTTCCTCCCAATGGGCCGGAATCTCTACGGTTTTGCTCAGAAAATAAGTCGTTCCATGGTTGCTATGGAGAGGATTCAAGCTATGAACAGAAGTATTCTCCTGTTCATACTCGTATTCGCCAGGACGGATATACCTGGCTTTCTGCATCTGCCACTCTGGAAGTTCAATGGTATCCGTCCATTGCTGCTGAGCCAGATCCTGAATGAATCGCTGAATTCGAATCATACCTCCACCCCCACCTTCTGGATGTGTAAATTACAAGCAGTCCAGTCTCTGGAGCTGCTGCCAACCATCAGCTTGAATTCACCCGGTTCCACCACAGACTGGAGACGGGAGTCGATCAGCTCCAGATGCTCTTTTTGCACAGGGAACGTCACCGTCCGCGTCTGTCCCGGCTCCAGATAAATTTTACGAAATCCCTTCAGTGAGATTTCGGCCCGGGTGACCGAAGCCGATACGTCCGTAATATACAGCTGCACAACTTCATTTCCCGCAACTACTCCCGTATTGGTGACCTCCAACTGCACCTCTGCTTCATCGTCTGGTCCGATCACTTCGGGTACAACTCTTACATTCTCGTACTTGAATTCCGTATAACTCAGCCCAAAGCCGAACGGATATTGTGGTGCCAGATCGGTCTCCAGATAACGTTTGCCCCGTGTGCGTTTGGCATTGTAGCTGACCGGAAGCTGACCTACATGCTTGGGAATAGAGACGGTAAGGCGACCAGATGGATTCACATCACCGAACAGAATATCTGCAATAGCGTTGCCTCCCTCCTGCCCCGGATACCACGCTTCCACAATGGCATGGGCATGCTCATCAATCCAGGGTTCAGCAATGGGCCGTCCGTTAATATATACGACAATAACCGGTTTCCCCAGCTTATGTACTTCCTGCACCAGTTCCAGTTGAACACCCATCAGGTTCAGAGACGAACGGTCTATCCCCTCGCCGCACTCCATATCGTTCCATGGATCATCCGTAACAACGGATGCCCCCGTCCGCAGATCAATGGTCCCTTCGCCAAAATCCCGGCTACTTGACCCTCCCATCACCATAACGATGGTATCTGCTTCTTCAGCACAGGCGAGCGCTTGCGCAAAGCCCTCTCTGGAATCCCCTTTGATCCGGCAGCCCGGTGCGTACAGCACCTTTCCGGTGTCAGCACCAAGCTTGCGCGTAATCCCATCCAGCACCGTTATAATCTGTCCTCTCGGCTGCGGCGAGGTGTAGTCACCAAGCTGGTTGTAGACATGGTTCGCATTCGGACCTATGACCGCCAGTTTTGTTCCTGTTTTGCTAAGCGGAAGGGTGTTGTCTTCATTTTTGAGTAAAATGATTCCCTCTTGCGCCACTTTTCTCGCCAGCTGAATATGTTCTTCACAACCGATGACCTGCTCTGCAAAGTCAGGATCAACGAAGGGTTGTTCGAATAAACCTAGTCTGAACTTCATCTCCAGCACCCGCCTAACGGCTGTATCCAGATCCTGCTCTTCAATTAATCCTTGCTCCAAGGCCTGCCCGAGATGCTTGCGGTACATGTACCCGGACATTTCCATATCCACCCCTGCCTTAAGCGACTGAGCGACGGCCTGCTCCCCGTTCTCCGCGGTGCTGTGTCCATTGACGAGCATCTGAATTGCACCAAAGTCAGTAATGACAAATCCGTCAAAGCCCCATTGCTCGCGCAGGAGATCATTCAGCAGATACGAACTCGACGTACAGGGCACACCATCAATTTCGTTGTACGCTGTCATGACAGAACATGCTCCGGCTTCCACCGCTTTCTTGAACGGCAGCAGATCGACCTCGTGCAGCTCGCGCAGTCCCATATGCACCGGAGCAGCATTGCGCCCACCCTCCGAGCTGCCATAGGCCGCAAAATGTTTGAGTGTCGCCACAATCGTCCGATTGGAATCGAGCCGGTCACCCTGCAAGCCTTTCATCGCTTCAACCGCCAATTCACCGATCAGGTATGGATCTTCGGCAAAACATTCCTCTGTCCGTCCCCATCTCGGGTCCCGCACGACATCAAGCACAGGCGAATATGTTGCCGCTCCTCCCTGGCTCCGAGTCTCCACAGCTATCGCTTCACACATCTTGCGGTACAACTCCGTGTTCCAAGCACTTCCTACTGCTAACGGCACCGGGAACACAGTTGCCCCAATGGCCATATGCCCGTGAGAACACTCTTCCCCAAACAAAATAGGAATTCCCAGCCGGGAGTTCTCCATGGCATACCGCTGAATTTCATTAGTGGCAACAGCTCCCTGCTTAGGGGTCAGGCCAGTCTCCAGCGTCACTTCTGTCCAGGGATCAGCACGAAGTGTTCCATATAAAGACCCAATTCCGCCCTCTGCGATGTCCTTTTTAAACTCATCCGTAACCTGAACCGTACCATCTGCTTTCTTCACATAAGTCTTCCACCCCATCGGCTGGATCAGCTGCCCGATCTTCTCTTCCGTGGTCATCCGCCCGATCAGATCTTGGGTCCGCTCCTGAACGGGAAGCGAAGCATCTTTATAGTCCATATGCACATTCTCCTTATGAGTTCGGCTTAGTCTGGTGCATGGGCTCACATGGCTTTTCGGTAGTCGCTAGGCGCTACACCCACCACATTCTTGAACGCCCGATTGAAGGAATTGTAATTCGTATACCCAACTTCCTCACTGATCTCCTGAATGGCCTTATCCGTCTCCAGCATGAGCTGTTTCGCCTTCTCAATACGGTGACTAATCAGAAGATCCACGAATTTCTCACCAATTTCGTCCTTGAACAACTTGCTCAAATATTTTGGATTGATATCAAATAGATCACTTAGATAATTCAGCGATAGCTCGGGATTGTTGTAGTTCTGTTCAATATACTTGCGAATTTCAAGAATATGAGATCTATGTTTTCTGGAGCAATGCAGCGTCTGCATCTCTTCAGCCAGTTCACGGAAGCCTTCCCAGCACAACGCACGCAAATCATCCAACGTCTCCCAACCTTCCAACCTGGGAAGAAGTGGTGTAAATACAGCTGCCCATCGCTCCTGATATTCTCGTGGAAGTTCAGCGAACTCCCGGTTATAGTGCTGGAACAGCAATTGGACTGTATTCATAATCTCCTGGCGGGAGAGCACGGATTCATGGATCTGTTCGAACAAGCGGTCAAAATGCTTCTCCCATTCATCATCCGACAGTCTCATCGCCTGCACCAGCAGAGAGATCGTCTTCAGGAACTCATACACATCATTGGTTGAGTTCGGTACCTCCCCGCATGGAATGATCCGATTCATGCCGAGCACAGCCTTGTATTCCAAGGCATGCACCGCCTCCTTTAGCGAAGCTCTCAGACCACGGACATCCACAGCGACTCTCCCAATACCGATGGTTACGGTGAAGTTCAAATACTGCCCAACCCTGTCCAGATAACCGGAGAGCATTCTCTGCTCGGTCTCCTCACCTTTCTCCATTTCGGGAATCCAGAGTATGGCATATAGACGCTGATCCGATATCCACTCAGCCCACACTTCGGTGCCCTCGTGCCTTGCACTCTCCTGCAGAATGCTGGATAACACAAATTTCAGGAGGGATTGATCCTGATTGTGGTACGCCTCCATGAACCGGGAATACTGATCGATCTCCACCACCATTACAGCCCATCGATCCTCTAACTGCGGGAGCTTGAACCTGCTCATCTCCGCTGTCAGTTCACCGCCGGTAAAATCCCGCGTACCCTCCAGCAGCTCCTGAAAGAAATATTTCTTCTGCAAAATCAGGTTCTCTTCATGCTCCTCCTGATATTGCTTGGTTTGATCAATCATTTGCTCCAGCGTAGTCTGGATAAAACGGAACTCATTATCCTTCGTATAACCGACGCTTGGCTGTTTCTGCGAAGACACCGTCTCAATCAACGTGACAATCTGCTGGATGGGCTTGTAATTTCTTCGTGTCACATAGATCACCCACACCACACCAATCAGGACAACGGCAACGGCAAAAACAAACCAGATATTATAAAATTTCAGGGCAAATTTGACGATCTTGCCATTGTTGAGCCCCGTCTGTACCTTCCAGCCGCTGTAGCTGGATGTAAATTCGGAGAACACTTCCCCTGAGTCTGTTTTGGGAGAAACTGCTGTAATGCCATCCTGCATTCCTCCGTCCCACAGATTGCCGCCAGAGCGATTAAAGATATTCACGAAGGTGAATTCAGGGTCATACATCTGCATAATAGATTTCTGCAAGGTTGGCAGATCGACGTTAACCACCACAAGACCCGTGCCGTTTCCTACACCGCGAATGAGTGTAATGACCTGTTGTCCTTCCTCGGTCGGAAATGCCTTGAAGGATCTCGCCCCCACCCACTTTTGCGTTGCCGCAGCACGACTGTCTTTAATAAACGCTGCATCCGGGAATTCCTCAATCGGCACGGCCTTGCCATTGCTGAATACCGTATCGTCGTTGTATCTCACCAGATATATGGAATCAATTAGCGGATACTCTATTTTCAATTCATCAATAACCTGGACTGCTTGAATTCCGGCATACACATCCTCGCTTCCGGTTACCGAATAATAATTTTTCAGGTTGGGATTGGTCAAAATATCACGCAGCACCTTGAAGTCGATGGAGCGCAGTGAATTGTCCAAATATTGCGTTACCTGTGACGCCAGAAACTCATTGGCCTTGAGTGCTTCTCTCCGGTTCTGTTCATTGAATACCTGAAAGAAGATGATAAACAGGATTGTGGTCACGATAAAAAAAACAGGCAAATACGATAGCAGCAAACGTCTAAACCAACTGTTGTTCATCTCCTAGGCCCCCCACCATTGTTTATACGCATGAGCATTTTGCATAAGCTGGAATGACAACCGCGCCAATCTGGTCGCTAATTTTCCATGAGTATTCAGTAAATTTTATCGAATGAAGTGGGGTTGTCAAAAGGAGAAGACCGTCCCGATTCCTGTGTTGACATCGGAACAGCCTCATTCATGAATCCATCAAGCTTTATTGATTCTTCTCAATCGCACGCTGGTAAATCTCAAGGTAATTGCTGAGTCCCAGACCATCGAAACCTTTTACGTACGCGTCCCATTCCTTATCAATGCTTTTGCTGCCGATAATGAATTGAGCCATATTGGTCATCACGTAATCCTTGACGGCCGTCGTGAGTTGCGCAGCGGTTTCTGTATCTTCCGGACGGATAAATACG
This sequence comes from Paenibacillus sp. FSL W7-1088, assembly GCF_037969855.1. NCBI lineage: Bacteria > Bacillati > Bacillota > Bacilli > Caryophanales > Paenibacillaceae > Paenibacillus > Paenibacillus sp. FSL W7-1088. The sequence goes on along the minus strand of NZ_CP150216.1, from coordinate 250,290 downwards.
TTCGCAGGATAGACTTCTTTTGGCGCATAAGGTTCATATACATTGGTTGCTTGCGCCAGACGTGTCCCGTAACCCTCCGCTTCCAGTGGGTTCTGACCTTCTGCAAACAGATTGCGGAATGTATTGGACAAGTCATGTGCGCCGATCTGTGACCAACTCTCATTGACTACAACATTTGGATCGCGCTCAGGCAGGTTATAGTAGCTGTATTTGGCAGGCTCGCCATTGATGTTTTTCTCATCGGCATCCGCCTTCTTCCAGCCCTTACCTTCTGTTGGACCGTACTCTGCATACAGGGCCCCTTCTTCACTGAACATGTAATCTACAATTTTGATCGCGGCGATCTGTTGTGCTTCAGTCGCTTTATTGGTGATAGCGAACTCGAACTCACCTACGCTTTGCGTAGCGCCTGTCGTCTGCACACCATCCGGCCCTTTCAGCGGAGGCGCGATGTCCCAGTGCTGGTGGCGGGTGATATCTTTGTCATACGTGTTCACAAGGTAGCTGACCAGCGCTGTCGTAATGGAACCAACCACTTCATCGCCTTCCTTGTTGCCCAGCTGCCCGATCGCCTGATCGTTCTGTGTGAAGGAAGCCGGATCAATCAGGCCTTCTGCATACAGCTTATGCATGTACTCCAGCCCTTTTTTCCACTCTTCCTTATTCGCTGCAAAATCAACCTTGCCATCATTCACGATCAGATATTTATCGTTGTCATTATAGATAAAGCTGTTCATCAAATAGGCATCGATGTTGCCGTTCCACACGTACTTGTTGGGTGCACCCGTGAGTGGAATCTCATCGGCTTTGCCGTTGCCATTCGGATCTTGTGTTTTAAATGCCTTCAGAACCGTGTAGAGTTCATCCGTTGTGGTTGGCATTTTCAGACCCAAATTGTCCAGCCATTCCGTGTTAATCCAATACTTCTGCGCATACGTACAGTGGTAACATTCATTGAAAATCGGCAGAGCGTAGATGTTGCCGTCCGGCGCAGTTATTGCTTCTTTGAAGTACGGCTTCTCCTCCATCATCTTGGTCAGATTCGGACCGTACTGCTTGATCAGATCCTGCAGCGGGAGGAACACGCCCTGTTTTCCGTACGTTTGAAGGTCTGAGGTCGTGAATTTGCCATGGAGAAACACTTCAGGATAATCGCCACTCGCCAGCAGCAACTGTCTGCGGTCTTGCAGAGCGTCCGTCGGGGCCAGATCCCATTTCAAGGTAACATCGAACTTGTCTTCGATAAATTTGGTGAATTCATTTTCTTCCATGGACGCTTTACCTTGTGGGGCAAAGAAGGTCATCGTTACCGGGCCACCGTTCTCCCCGCTACCGTCGCTCCCTGTACCCGCCTCCTCGGATGAACCACATGCGGACAACAAAGCCATCGAAGCAAAGACCAGAAACAACATCGAAATCCAAGATTTTTTCAATCTGACTCCTCCTTTTTGTTGAAAACGGCATAACCTTCTGATTACGTACTCGTGTTAAACCTTATCCCGGAAGCCGGAGTGTTCCCCCACCTCCTTTCAAGTGGCATAACTGACGCAGATGACAAAGATCATCCTTTGAGCGAGCCAACCATAACCCCTTTAACAAAATGCTTCTGCACAAACGGGTACATGATGAGAATAGGAATGCTGGCGACTACAATCAGTGCGTATTTCAGGACCTGCTCGAACCCCTGATCTCTTAGCTGCTGGCTCGTATTGGCCAACATTGCCGGGTCTGCGGCGTTTAGAATTAGCAGATTGCGCAGCACATATTGGAGTGGGAACAGCTTCTCGGAACGAAGATAGATCAGGGCATCAAAGTACGCATTCCAGTGGCCCACCGCATACATCAGGGTCATGACCGCCAGAATCGGCTTCGATAACGGAAGAACCACGCTGATCAAATACCGGATGTCCCGACATCCGTCCATTTCCGCCGCCTCCCCCAGCTCTTCCGGGATGGAAGACTGGAAGAAGGTTCTCGCTACGATGACCTGGAACACGGCGAGCGCCCCTGGCAGCCACATCGCCCAGCGAGTATCCAGCAGATGAAGGTCTTTCATCAAGAGATAGGTTGGAATCAGACCGCCATCAAAGAACATCGTGATCATCATGAAAATAATGATGGCTCCCCGTCCGTAAAACGACTTGCGCGATAGCGGATACGCGAGCATGACCGTAAGCGCCACATTGATAAATGTGCCTACAACGGTATAGATGATCGTGTTGTAGAAACCGAGCATGAGCTGCTGGCTTTTGAAAATAGAGATGTAGGCCTTGATGTTAAAGTCTACCGGGAACAGCCACACCTGACCGGATGTAACGGCACGCGAGGAGCTGAACGAAGAACTGATGATATACAAGAGCGGGTAAAACACCGTTAGAAGTATGGCGAACAGAAAGATATAGTTGAATGTCATGAAGATACGGTCACCGAGCGGGTCCTTGATCCGGTTACGATTCATCAGGTTGAACATGGATGAGCTCCTCCTTTACCACAAGCTGTTCTGGGATACTTTGCGGGAAATGCCGTTGACGATAACCAGCAGGATCAGGTTGATCACGGAGTTGAACAATCCTACTGCCGAGGAAAAGCTGAAGTTGGCCCCGATTAGACCGACCTTGTACACATACGTAGAGATGACTTCCGATGCACTCGTGTTGAGCGGGTTCTGCATTAGATATATTTTTTCAAAGCCCACGCCCATAATGCTACCCAGACTTAGAATCAGCATGATGACGGTGACTGGTACGAGCGTTGGAAGGTCGATATGCCAGATTTTACGAAGCCTTGAAGCGCCGTCCATCTTCGCTGCCTCATAGAGGGATGGATCAACGCCAGCGAGAGCCGCGATATAAATGATCGATGAATAGCCCATGCCCTGCCATACACCCGACCACACATAGATGGATTTGAAGTATTCGGGAATGCCCATAAAGTTGGTCATCGGGAAACCCAGGAAGGTAAATAGCTTGTCTACAACACCCACATGCGGTGACAGCATCAGAATGATAATGGATACCATGACGACTGTGGAGATAAAATGCGGAGCATACGTGACCATTTGGACGGTCTTCTTAAAGTAACCTGTTCGGATCTCATTCAGCGCGAGCGCCAGCAGGATCGGAATGGGAAATCCGGCGAGTAACGAGTAGAAACTGATCCCAATCGTATTCTTGATTAGCAGCCAGAAGTTCGGGGATTCGAAAAAGGCTTCAAAGTGTTTCAGTCCAACCCATGGGCTGCCCCAGATTCCTTTGACGACACTAAAGTCTTTGAAGGCAATCTGTACACCAACCATTGGAATGTACTTGAAGATCAACAGATACAATACGGGAGGAAGCACCAATAGATAGAGCTCCCAATGCTTCTTCAGGCTTCTGATAAATGGATGCTGTCGCTTGGGTTCTGCGTAATTCTTTCCTTGCTGGAGCTCCACCGGTGCAGGTATGCTTTCCGTAGCTCGACTCATTCGCGTCACTCCTTCTACACCTTAAGTGTAATAATACATTACATTTACATCCCTTAAACATCCTTTTCTTTGACTCTTTTTTCTGTAACAGCGTCATCCGTGTGAAGATTAATGTCAGGTAACGCTTTCTTAAATCGATAGTACCTTGAGCGGTGTTCTTTTATCAATTTGCAATTTTCTCCCACCTCTCCTTATTCCCAAAACCCTTGCCGGACAAGGGGAAATCGTCCTTTAGCATAGGTATATCGCAAAAAATCACCAACCCAAAAAATCCCGAAGGACTGTAAAAGTCCCCCGGGATTTGAAGTGTAGATTTATTGGTTTGTGAACAATCTGAACGTCAGCGTGATAGGTGCTACTTCTGTAACTGCCGCTTGTGGCAACTCTACAGCAAGTCCATCTTCCGTCCTTTGGAATGACAGCACATCATCTGTGCCGACGAGTTCAATTCGCTCCACCTTTTCCATATATGGAATGATCACCTGTGATTGTACTGCCTCGTTTTCGCTTCTGTACAGACGGAAGGCATACGATACGTTGAGATCTTCCTTACGTGTAAAAGCCCACTCTCCTGTGAAGTATGGTCCACAAATCCGCGTGCCATAGATGCCCTCCCCGTGAGTGCCGATCCATTCTCCGAGGGCTTTAATGCTTCGGACTGCCCCTTTTGGAAGACGTCCGTCCGGTTGTGGTCCCACATTCAGTGCCAGATTACCGCCCTTGGATACGACCTCAAGCAGAATATGCGCTAACTGTCTTGCTGACTTATACTGATCATCATATCCAAACGCAAAGGAATTGCCCACCGTGATACAGCTCTCCCAAGGAATATTCATTGGATGCTCCGGGATGGTCTGCTCTGGAGTTACGATATTCTCATACGGTCCGCCTACTGTGCGATCTGCTGCGAGGAGCCACGGCTGAGTTGTCTGACGTGCCCGCTCCACCACTTCGCCCAATCGGATATCCTGACCGTGGCGTCCTTCACGTACCCAGCCTGCATCCAACCACAGACATTCAATTCGTCCGTAGTTGGTCAGCAGCTCCATAATTTGCTCATGCGTGAACTCCACGAATTTCTCCCACAGCCATGGATACGCTTTCGGATCATAGGATGGTCCACGCCACATATGGCTTCCCCGCTCCATGCCAGGTGCCCAGTAATATGGCGTATGCCAGTCCGCTTTGGAGAAGTAAGCCGAGATGCCGAGCCCCTTGGCACGAAAAGCGTCAAAAAGCGCCCGGCAAATATCTGCATACTTATGGGTGTGAAAAGGAGTATCTTTGCCCGTTATGCGATAATCGGTTGTATGTGTATCCCACATGCAGAAACCATCATGATGTTTGGTGGTGAACAGGAAATATTTGAACCCGTTATCAGTGGCCATCTGTGCCCACTCTTCAGGCTGAAAGCGAATGGGATTGAAGGTTTTGTTGAGATCAAAGTACTCCTGCTTGAAATGCTCCATGTCGTCAGTCCAGTCGATATCATTGCGCGACCAATCGCCATCCTCGTCACTTAGCGCCCAGGACTCCACGAGTCCAAGCTGAGAATAGGGACCCCAATGCATCATCAGCCCCAGCTTCTGATCTTTGAACCACTCCAGACGTTCATTCAGCAACGGATCTTCAGGCTTCACCCATTCCTCTTCTTTGCTAAAGTTGTGCACTCCGGCTTCGACAACCTGCTCTTCCTGTTCCAGCACCGTATCTTTGGTTTCGCTCATCCCGTTCATCTCCTTTGGATTGGATGTCATACGCTGAATAAATAGCATTACACTGGACCACTGCGCGGTCAAAACAATCTTCCGATCGCTGTTATCCCCAGATTTTTTCGATTCCCTTTCCTAAGGGGAAAATCCGGGGATAAAGGAGAGCGCTCCGCTTCTTCAGATTCGTTCTGCCCTCTCCGTTATTGTGTAAATATTTCGTTCAACTAAGAAAGACATATTAAGCCCAGTCATTTCGATTGCAGTGCATTCTTCAGATTGGTTCTAACTCCATTTTGGCGAAATGTTGGTTCAACAAGTATAGACTTGTTAGACCTCACTACTTCGAGCGGCGTTGCCATTTTCGGATCGCAACAGCATATTTACAGTGAAATCTCTCGTCCTTCTCGTGCGGACTCGTAGATGGCACAGAGGATTTTCATGATTTCAACGCCATCCTCAACGGGGCTTAGCGTCTCTTTGCGTCCTTGGGTACTGTCGATAAAATGATTGACTTCATTACGGAAAGAACCTGCGAAATCAAGGGATTTGAAATCCACCTGTGGCGTCATGTTCAAAATGGTATCGAATTTCTCACCAATCAGTGAAATTTCCGGTTCCAGTTCAGCTCCACCTTTATCGCCATAGAGTCTGACCGAAGTTTCATCCTGCTTCGCGTGCAGTGTGAAGCTTACATCCACCAGCAGGCTGGCCCCGTTCTCGAAACGAATCAACGCATTCGCCATATCCTCTACGGTGTTTTTGTTCGCATCATAGTCCGCTGCCTGGTAGAACGACAGATTACGGATATTAGCACGGTTACCCAATCGATTGGAGACATTCGCGGACACGGTTTTCACCTTCGGTTTGCCCATCAGGTACCAAGAGATATCAATAATATGCACGCCAATATCGATCAACGGGCCGCCGCCAGAACGTTCCACATCTGCAAACCAGCCGCCCGGATTTCCCAAACGCCGCAGACAGGATGCCTTGGCATAATAGATCTCTCCCAGCTCGCCTTCATCAATGAACTTCTTCAGGATCTGCGCATTGTCACTATAGCGGCGTACAAAGCCAACTTGAAGCAGCTTTCCACTGCGATGAACAGCCTTCTCCACCTCCAACGCATCTTCTACCGTCTGACAGAGCGGCTTCTCGCAAAGTACGTTTTTACCCGCATCCAGAGCAGCAATGCTGATCTCGGCATGTGTATCATTCCAGGTACAGATACTGACCGAATGGATTTCAGGCAATGCCAGAAGCTCTTTATAATCCGTGAATACTAGAGTAGCGTTATATTTTTTCGCCGCTTCCTGAGCACGTGCTTCATTCAGGTCGCATATGGCGTATATTTCAACTTCGGGATTGCTATCATACGCTTGTAAATGAAAATCGGAAATGGATCCTGCACCGATCACGGCAATTTTAAGTTTGGACATGGATTTTCCCCTCCATAATAAGTTGAATGATGGTTATATCAGTTAATTCAAAACATATGATAATCGGCTTAACGTAACTGCGGTGAATGTTTGGACTTTCGGCCGCTGTTGTCTACAGATTTCTTGTATCAACCGCTCTCAGCAGTTGAAATCCGCAGACAAAGGCGGGCGCTACCGCTCCTACAGTTCCAAACTTCCCCTCTGTTACTTCAGCCTTACATATAAAAATTGATTCCACTTATATAGTAGTAAGTCGCTGCTTATGCTTCCTCCCAGAAGCGGCGGACGTTATCCATCGCAATTCTGGATGCTGTTTTACAATTTTCCATACCTTCGAATTCGACAGAGATATATCCGTCATAACCGGACTGCTTCAGCACACGGAATACTTCCGGCATGTCGATATCCCCGTGACCCACAATCGCTCCGCGCAGGTAATTGCCATGTGCGGTCTGGAACCAGCCCTCTCCAGGATTACGGTAGGATGGTCTCCAATAGAAATCTTTGGCGTGCACCATGGATGCATAAGGAATGTTGTTTTTCACAGCGCTAACCGGGTCTTCATCCACACACAGGAAATTGCCGATATCCAGCGTTGTCCTGAAGTTTTCACGTGCCGTCTCATGCACCAGCCGCCGGACACGCTCACTGGACTGCACATAGTAACCATGATTCTCCACACTTGTGGTAATGCCGTGACTCGCTGCGTAATCGGCAATTCGCTGACAGGCCTTCACCAGAACAGGCAGGTCCGCTTCAAACTGGGCAACAGTGCCCTCCTGTGCAGGACGAAACGCAACATCATGGCGCATTCTCGTAACGCCAAGTGCGGCAGCGACATCCACATGCTTCATGACAGCAGCAATCTCATTTTCAAATGCATCCGGGCCTTCTCCTGTAACGAAGTTGGCACCTATTGCGTAATTCGAAATATCAATTCCCACGTCTTGTGCAGTCTCTCGAATCTGGTCAATTAATTCTGGCTGGTCGATCAGGCTGTACCCGATCGGAACAATCTCCACATGTTCTCCGCCCTGCTCGGCGATGTAACGGATGGCGTCGGGTACAGTCAATTCTTTGGCATCCAGTGCCTGTTGCAGACTGTATGTGCTGAGTCCTACTTTCATATCCTCTCATCCTCTCCTGCTGGTGTGTGGCTCTACCTTACGTATACCTTTTTCCATAAGATCATACAATTGCCAATAATCGTTTGCTACTCTATTTTCCATGGGATGAATCCAAAATCGGCTTATCTACAAATGTTACGGCTTGATCGGCCGCTTCATGCATCTCTTGTTTGCTCAGATATATACCCAGCCAGGACAACGTTGGGTACCATCTGGACTCATGAATGGTCAGACGAATGGTTTTGGCGGTAAAAGGTTCGAAACTACAGATTCGTTTATGACCAACAATCGTGCCGGAATACAGCTCCTGCCAATCACCACTCTCTCCTTTTGCCTCCAGCGTAAACTGCTCAATTCGTTGACCTGAACGAATATGTTCCATAAGAACGACTCGGTCGAACCGCTTTTCCTCCGACAGCTCCACCTCCAGCCAAGCCAGTTCAGTTCCTTCAGATGGGCACCAGAACGTATCCGATTCCTCAAGCAAGACCTGGGTAGCCGCATGTTCTTCATCCATGGTGTCCGAGGCCTGAATCCTCGCTCCAACAGCCAGACTTTGCCGATATGTACTGCGTAAAAAGTCCCCGACCTGCTGCAGCCGCTCAACATCCTGTTCGTGAATAAGGCCGCGTCGATCTGGTGGAAGGTTCAGTAGAAAATTGGCGTTGCCCCCAACCGCTCCATCATAGATGGCAAGCAGTTCCTCCAGCGATTTGATGTGATCGTCCTCGCTTGCATGATAGAACCACCCCGGACGGATGGACGTGTTCACTTCTGCGGGATACCAGATGAGCTTGCCCTCATGCTGCCGGATCACCTCCCGACTCCCCAAATCGGCATCCTGTGTATTAATTCTGCTGGCAAACTCACCATCATCCACCTGCTGGGATTGCTCCTGGATCTTCTCATTATCTTGCAAGTAGGCAGGAACGACGCTCCATTCCGAAGTCCTTGTATGACCTGCCTCATTGCCGCACCAGCGAACATCCGGCCCACATACCGAAATTACAGCCTCTGGCTGCAACTCCCGAATCAGTGCATAATAGGAATCCCAATCGTAGACCTGCCTTTTCCCATTTGGCCCCTCTCCGCAAGCCCCATCGAACCACACGCAGAAAATTGGACCATATTGGGTTAACAGTTCACGCAGCTGATTTTTGAAAAATGCGTTGTATCGCTCCGAATCTCCGTAGGATGCTTCATGACGGTCCCATGGAGACAGATAGATACCGAACTTCAACCCGCCTTCAAGGCAGGCATCAGCAACCTCTTTTACCAGATCACCCGCACCATTTCGCCAAGGGCTGGCGGCTACCGTATGATTCGTGTACTGGCTTGGCCATAAACAAAACCCATCGTGATGCTTGCATGTGAGAATTAATCCGGTCATACCAGCAGACTTGCACACCTGAACCCATTGCCGGGCACTCAGATGAGAAGGGCTAAAGATATCGGGATCTTCATCTCCCGTTCCCCACTCCTGATCTGTGAACGTATTCATGGTAAAATGAATAAATGCATAGAACCCCATCTTCTGCCATTCCAGCTGACGTTCTGATGGCACGACCTGTGCTGCTGCCTTCACCCAATCGGTTGTATTTACTGGATTCCTCTCCTCTCATGCCGGTTCTCTGTCCGCTTTCCGTCAAATGCCATAAAGGACCGACAGAGCACAGCATCTCCAGCGGTCCTTAATTATGTTCATCTGTCGTTGAAAGTCAGCTTCCTGATTGCAATTCGGTCCCTGTTCCACGAAGACTCTATCAATCTCAGCGGAACGATCCACGAACCCTTCTGCCGTCCCCACACCCTGCTCACCACATCCATTGCCTTTTCATGCTTGCCTGCAAACCATGCCGCCATAACCTTCATGAATGGGTCTCCTTTCGGAAAATGATGGGTTAGCCATTGGAGTAATCACATTCGTTATTTTTGTTATCATAAAAATGTTATTGTTTTATTCATAAACAGTCTAAGACGTTATGAATGAAACGTCAATACACAAAAAAGACACCCCTAAGGGTGCCTCTCTCTTGATCGATATCGAATATTATAAGTTCATTTTCGCTTTGCTTTTGTCATTCGATTAAACATGATCAGTGCAGCAATCAACATGGCAACAATTGCGATATTACTTGCTGCATCATGCGACATGCCGAACAGAACGCCCAGATTGGTAACCAGGCCTCTGACAATCAGCGCAACCGCAATCAACAGAATGGGGCTCCAAAAATTATACCTTCTCATCCTTCGCAACACTCCTGACCAGATTGTTCAGAAATTCCGGATCTCATAACACAATCATAACAGTCGTCATGTTCAGTTACAACAGATCAGACGATCTTGCGTTACACTTGTTTGAATTCGATCCAGTCGATCTGCAGACCTGGTTTGGTGAAGTCCAGCTTCAATTCGTACAAGCCTGCTTCCAACTCCACTTTGACAAGTTTCTGTCTGATCCATTTACCTTCAGTACCATTGGTTTGAATGGTCGTCATCAATTGATCATTGAGAATCACATTACATGCACTTTGAGCCAGTTCCGGCTCAGGAGACATGATCTGTACAATAATCCGGTATTGACCTGCTTCGTCTACTTTCATGTAGACAGGTTCGCCCACAACGGGTTTGACCTGTGCATTCTCAGCCAGCACTTGTGCCTGCTCTGAGGAAAGTGAAGCATTCGCTTGGAATGAAGCGACATTCTCTACAATCTCATGTTTTCTGGAGAAGACAGGTGCATTCATGATGAACTCACAAATATTCATGGCTGAACGCTGAAGCTCGCCACGTGTCAACGTCCCATTTTCCAGAGATTCAATCGTGTTGTCATCCCAGCCGTTGATTTCTGCACCATAGTTAGGTACAACCATGTACAGGTCGTTTTGAGCGCGAACCATCCAGTTGGTGTTTTTCCGATCTGCTGGTCCACCTTCAACGCCATCATTCATAATAGCCCACCAGTCGGTCATTACGATACCTTGGAAGCCCCACTCTCCACGAAGAATGGTTGTGTTCAGATCATAGTTCGAAGCTGCCCAATGTCCATTAATCGGATTGTAGGAGGTCATGATCGAGTTCGCACCGCCTTCTTTTACGGCAATTTCGAACCCTTTCAGATAGATCTCACGCAAGGCACGTTCAGATACAACAGCATCCACTTTACTGCGATGTTTCTCCTGATTGTTGCAGGCGAAATGTTTCAGCGTAGCATTAGAGCCACCCTTCATGATTCCTTTTGTACATGCAGCAGCAAATACACCGGAAATCAGCGGATCTTCCGAGAAATACTCAAAGTTACGTCCGTTCATCGGACTCCGGCGAATATTCAATCCAGGCCCGAGCAGTGCATCCACCTGATTTCTCAGCAATTCCTCGCCTTCCATCACATACAGCTCTTCGACGAGTTCTGCATTCCATGTTGCGGCAAGCAAAGTTCCAATGGAAACTTGTGTAGCCTTCTCCCCGCTATCCATACGAATACCGGATGGGCCATCTGCAGTACATGCAACAGGGATTCCGTAATTAAACAGACTGTCACTAACACCGCCAAATGCGGAAGCTGTACCCGATGTAACGAGTGGGCTGCTCATGCCTTCACCTCTCACGATGGCTGCCAGGTCCTGATCACTCAATTGGGCGATAAATGCTTCCAGGCTGACTTTGCCATCCTTCACATCTCTCAGCTTGTAACCCTGATTGCCGGTTTGCTCCAGCGTTTGCGGCAAGTTTTGTTCAATTCGCTCAGCCATGGATACTTGGCGCGTCGGTACATCTGCAAAGATCAGCTCGTAAGATCCATCATCTTTGCGCGCTCCCGGCTTCATTCTCGTAAAGCCTTCAGTCGGTGCCATTGCCTCCTGGAGCTGTTCCACGAGTTGAATCGTTTCTACGACGTACCCATCTTGGCCATCAATGCTGACATGCTCCACATTTTTGACACTGGTTCCCACGTACAAACGATATGTTCCTGGCTCAAGTACATACGCCGATGCATGTCCTGTTACGCCAGCATCATCATAGGAAGCCATGGAATCTACAGGGAAGCTCACAGTCAGGCGCTGAGACTCACCCGGCTGAAGCAGATTCGTTTTGCCGAATGCCACCAGAGCTTTCGCAGGTTTCCCTAATTGACCTTGTGGAGCTTCATAATAGATCTGTACTACTTCTTTACCGGCATAGGTTGTGCCCGTATTGGTGACGGTTACATTCACCTTAATGCTGTTTTCTCCGTCTTGGGAGATCCATTTTGCGTCTTCAGCCTTGGTTGTGAACGTGGTATAGGACAAGCCGTATCCAAATTCAAATTGTACTTTTTCAGGTCGAAACGTTTCGAAATAACGATAGCCTACGTAGATATCTTCTTGATAAAGGTTCTTAAACTCATTCCCGTAATTGCTTGTGGAAGGATAATCTTCAATGGAATATGCAATCGTATCGGTCAATTTACCACTTGGTGTAACGTCTCCGGCCAGTACATCGGCGATCGCATTACCACCCTCCATACCACCATGCCACGAGTAAATGACACTTTGGATTGGATGAACATAACTTTCATCATTCAACCAGCTCATGTCCATGATATTCGAAACATTCAACACAACGATCGTTTGTTCAAAATGATTCGTGACCTGCTTCAGCATCGCTTTCTCATCTTCCGTCAACCGGTAGCTGCCTGGTGCATCGACGTTATCCTGATCTTCGCCTGCTGTACGTCCAATCACCACGATTGCTTTGCTGGATTTACTTCTGGCTTGAGATACCACTTCATCCGTTAAAGGCATTTCTTTCTGGTTCCAAGGCTCTGCCGCCCATACTTTTCCACCGTCATCAAACGGGTTTTCCTCAATCCATTTTTCATAGACAGCTGCCAATTCTTCATTGACCGTAAGTCCTTTTTTGCTGCGCAGACCATCTAGCAGATTGGTTGTATACGCCACATGAACGCTGCCGCCTGAGCCTGTACCACTGCGATAATAGTTGACTTGAATCCGTCCAAATACTGAAACGTTTTCGTCTTTCTGAATCGGAAGAGCTCGTCCTTCGTTCTTCAAAAGCACTGCGCCTTCAGCGGCAACCGTACGGCTAAACTCTGCAAACCCTTCCAATGGAACTCCGATTTGATGTGTGCTCAATGATTTCCCTCCTGATTGTCATCTCCATCTCCACGAATCACTATGTATAAAATGAATTTATGAATCTCACACTTGGGTCACTCCAATGACAGAACAACCTTCCGATCACTGTTATCCCCAGATTTCCTTAATACCTTTTTAAAAGGTTGAAATCCGGTGCTAAAAGGTGAAGCGTATGCTTCCGATGTAGCTTTCTTTCAGAAAGCTTTTGGCTTCGCTTCTTCAGGTTTTTTCTGTCCTCTCCGTTATCGTGTAACTCTTCTTGGTTCATTTTATAAAGAAAGTTATTCGTTAATCTGGTAGATTCACTTGTATCTAGTCTCATATTAACAGATTCTATAGTAGAAAATAAATCAGGTTAAACGTTTTTTCTCACAGTAGACATGATATTTACAGTTATCCAACTAAAAAAGCCACGAACGTCATTCGTCCGTGACTTTTATGCTTGTGCGACCAACGCATCAGGTCGTCAATTTGGCATAGACAAGAAAGAACACCATGTTCTCTCCCACGATTGCATAATTAGGCACCCGATAGATCAGATCCACAACGATAAACGCGGCCATTATCCCCAGCATAAACACCAAGTGACGCGGACGTAGCCGCAGATGAGCATGTCTGTATCGGTGGAACACCAGCGAGGTGGACAGAAAATACAGCAGAACCGAGCCAAATACAAAGGCCAACATGAAACCATAATTGAGTTCATTCAGGTATAAAAGTTGAATAGAAGCGGCAATCATGCTCATGGATATATAGATGAACAGATGGCCGTAGATGATCGCTTGCCCGGCGGTCTGGATCTCTTTGCTAACCTTTTTCTCAACATTATCAAAATACTGCCACCATATCGCAATCACAAATATGGATGTAAACGCCGAGAATAGAACAGATCGTACATCCCAGTGATCCATTTGCAGCACGGCAATGATACTGACAACCGACTCACCGAGCAGGATAAGCGTAAACAGAGCAAAACGTTCCAATAAATGATGCGTGTGTATCGGCACCTTCACCAGATTTTTGCGTCCGATGAGCGGAAGAATGATATCCACGGCAATTCCCACGTACAAAACCGCATATCGCAGCCACGAATCAAAGAACAGGGAACCTGTTGAGATCAATATACCGATGATGAAGCATACGCCCAGATAACGGGCGGCCTTCTGTTGATGTTCGCTTTTGGAATAATGAATCATAAAATATTGAATGGCTGTCAAAGCTCTCGAACCGATATAACCCGCAAAGAAGGGGAGATAGTATTGATCAAAATCAACCGAGAGGCTCGCCGTCATCACCAGAACGGACAGGAGTTGAAGGATAAGAAAGACTCGATGGATGAAGATATCCTGACCATAACGATTAATGAATAGGGTCTGACCGACCCATGCCCACCAGACAGGAATGAAAATCAAAACAAATTTCATCAGATATTCAAACGAAATCACGCCGTGCTCCGCATGCAGCAGGACATGACCCGCTTTGGAGACTGCCGCTACAAAGAGCAAATCACAGAACAGCTCCAGCCAGGTAACCTTTTTTTCCATCATCCTTCAATGCTCCTTTAGTTGAACTCATCTCAAAAAGATTACTTGTTCTTACCTCTTGTTTAACGTGCCATCATAGAATGCGAAGGCTCTAACGTTCTGACTTGGATCGGCTGCAAATTGCCTTCAATTTGGGCGCGATATGGCTCAAACCACTCTGGCAACATGAGTTTCTGTCCGAGCGACTCCGCCGGCTCATCTTTCGCGAATCCAGGAGGATCGGTAGCAATTTCGAACAGGATTCCGCCCGCTTCTCTGAAATAGATTGCGTTAAAATATTGACGGTCCCGAACAGGTGTTGGCTGATAGCCGTACTGTTGTACAGCTTCTCTCCACTGCTCGTGCTCTGCAAAATCTTTGGCACGCCACGCAATATGGTGGACCGTCCCTGCTCCACCTGCCCCCAAAGCCATCCGGGTGACAGGAACATCCACGACATTACCGATATCTCCGATGGACCGGAATCGTACATACTCCTCATTTTCATCTACTTTGGTGAATCCGAGTATTTTGTCCAGCGCATCCATCGTTCTCTGCGGATTGACGCTGAACAGCACGGCACCTCCAAATCCTTTGATGGCTTTGTCTGCGGGAATTCCTTCATGCACCCAGGTGCTGGCTGCGCCCTCTTCACGTTCAACCAGTTCAAGACGCAAGCCCTCGCTGTCTTCGAACTGCAGCAGCTCTTCGTTAAAACGATTGGTTTTTGTTACCTCAATGTTATACTGTTCCAGCCGATCCTGCCAGAAGCCAATAGTCCCAGGCGGAATCACATACGAGGTGATGCCGACCTGACCGCCACCAATTTTGCCTCGCGGTGATCCGGCTGATGGGAAGAATGTGATAATGGTACCTGGACTTCCGTTCTCATCCCCAAAGTACAGATGGTAAACGTCTGGTGCATCGAAGTTGATTGTTTTTTTCACAAGCCGAAGTCCCAAGACACCAGCATAAAAGTCGACATTAGCCTGCGGATCTCCCGCAAAAGCTGTAATATGGTGAATACCTGCAGTTTGAATTGTCATCATCATTTCCTCCTAGGTTTATAGATCATTTTTGTATGGGAAGGGTTATTTGTAGATCGTCTTATAGGTGCTTTATTTATATTTATAGTCGTATATTATCTTAATATTAAGATAATATACCGAACTGATTCAGTTATTATTTTGTTGGGCCTGTTCCTGTTTCAGTTTATCCGGAGTGACGTCATCGCCGTTCGGATCATAGATGGTTACATTCAGCAGAATATCGTTGATCGAACCGCGAAAGGTTTGCAGGTATTCCTGGCGCAGACGAATTTGTTCCGCTTTCTCCATCTCCGTCAACCCTGCGGCTTTGGCTTTTCTTGAAAGTTCATTTATTCTGGTCAATGTTGGAATCATCATCTTGGATCTCTCCTCGTAAATCGAAATTAAGATATTTGCTTTTCTTGGTGTAATTTATATTCAAATTAAATATCTTAATTTAAAGATAAATGATTTATGATCCGTTGTCAACCGTTTTCTCCCATTTAAAATTTTGTATGAGAAAAAGGGCCTACTCCAACGTTTGACCTTAGAGTAAGCCTTTCTAATATTTAGATATAGGTTAACCCAACTTCTGACCACAGTTTGGACAGAAATTTGCCCCTTCATTCTTGGCGCCACAGTTCGGACAGAAGTTCGGCTTTTTATGGTCTCCAGACGAAGAAGATGCACCTGCATCGCTGTTTGGATTACCCGCAGGCTTTTGATCCGAATTCTGGTTCTGGTTATTCTGGTTCTGATTCATGTTCTTCATCATTTCATTCGCCATGTTCATGCCCATCATCATGCCCGCCATATCCGAAGCAGCGCCGCCACCCTTAACTTTACCGGATGAGATGCCATCCGTCATGCTGACCTGCTGATATTTTTGCAAATTGCCGATCATTTCATGTGAAGCCGTCTTCGTAATCATATCCTGGATCTCCTGCGGATAGTTGAAGCTCATCACCTGGAAGCCTGTGATCCCGATCCCGATGTCCATCATTTGCATATCCAGATCTTCCTGAATACCTTTGGCAATATCCGAGGCATTCGCCTGCAGGTTGAACATGTCCTTACCCTCACGGCTGATCCATTTCATTAGCAACTGATCCAGCACAGACGTAATCCGGATTTTGACATCTTCGACCAGATAACTCTGCTTGATACCCGCGATTTTATCGATCAATGTCACATAGTCACTCACTTTAAAATTAAACGTACCATTCGCACGAATCGGCATCCCGCCTGGAAGTTGAGGAGTCGGAATCAATACCGGGCTTTGCGTACCCCACCGAACCGTAAACTCCTTCGTATTCACAAACAGCACTTCGACCCGCATGCCGCTGTTGAATCCGAATTTGAAGCCTTTTAAGGTAGACAGAAACGGAATGATCTCGGAATCGATATTAAACGATCCTTCGTCCTCAAAAATCCCTTCCACCTTGCCGTTATTCAGGAAGATCGCATCCTGTCCCGAACGGATAATCAGTTTACTTCCCTTCTTGATCTCACGGTTACTCCACTTCCAGAAAATCATATCATCTCTGAACTCTTCCCATTCCACCACATTCGAAAATTGATTTTTGAAAAATCCCATACACGTTCCCATCCCTTCTATAGTAAACATTTTGCATCATCATGACATAAGCTATGTTGTTGCTTTTTCCTGCTAAAAAGATCCTCTACTACCACTGTGCGAATGACCGCCTCGGCTGGTACCACCGCCACCGCCGCCTCCGCCACCATTGTTGTTGTTCTTCTCAATTTTGCGTTTGGTTACCGTTGTACGGATATACCGATCCTGACGATCGATTACACTGGAAGTACTTGAATCCTCATAAGTCGCCCGGTTGACTGTAACTCGCCCACCGGAACGATAGGCCATTACCCCAACAGCAATACCTCCAATCGCTACTGACGCAATAAGTTGGAACCAGATATTGAAGAGAATATTATCAGGATTCACGCCCGGCTTATATCCCATATATTTGTAGGAGAGATTAATATATTTTTCAAAAGCAAGCTTGTAATTCCCCTCTGTCAGATCGGGAGTAATTTTGTTTCTGATTTTATCCAGCCTTCCACTGTCCAGATAATCTTCGGCTTTATAGAATCCAGCCAAATACACTTCCCGATTATTCATGTCCATCGTCAGAATGACCGCATTTCCATGCGCTTTATCATACCCAAGAGCGTGCTCATCATAGAAATCCTCGGTCAGCAGCTGTACATCCTGATTCTCCGTATTATTCGTTGTCAGAATAACAAAATCCGTCTGCCTCTCTGCCCCATATTCATTCGCCAATGCGTTCAGTTCACTTTTCTCCTGCTCGTTCAGCAGATTAGCTTCATCGTAAATCAGGTTTTTGCTGTCTGCCGCCGATACCACTGACATTGGAATCAATGGAGAAACGAGAGTAATCACCAATAAAATGAGTGTTGCCATCCATGCCAGATGTTTTCTTTTTCTCACAGGAATCCACCTCCCATCATCCAGGAGACCAGTTTCAATGACAACAAGGAAACGGCTGAAATTCCTGCGAACCATCCGGCAACTTTAGCTTTGCTAATAGGCGGTTTACCCACCACTTTACCTGTCTGACCATTCATGGCAAAGGTATACTGCGAACGATTGTAGTCATAGTAAACCATCCATACCGGGAGCAGCACATAGTCTGCATTTTTTAACGTAGTATCAATCTGTTTGTCCGTGTAACTAACACTGTTATAGCCTGAAACGGTTGATGCAATATAAGAATCGATATAAGAGCTCGTTTTTTCCTTGGCGCGCGGGTACAGTTCCTCATCGGTATAACTATATTTTTCCGCAATGTACCCGGCGAGATACGGGGTTTTGAAAAGCTTTAACTGGTTATACGGAAATGGCTCCAGCTTATCCATCAGTTCATCTTTCATTTTCTCCGAAGCATCGATGGGCAGATTCACATAATTCAGCCGGATTCTCCGGTAAATATCAAAATGCTGTGTTTCCGTATAATGATAATCACCCTGCGTGTAGGTTCTGATTTTTGTGCCACGGCCATGAACTTCGATTTTGTTATGTAACTCATATAACCAGAAGGGCACGTAAATCCCGGTAATGCTCTTGACCCGGTCAGCTGTCATGAAGCCGCTAGGAGTCAGCAAGCCGTTTCTGCACCACTTTTTGAACGCCTGCTGGGCCTCATCCTTACTGATCGAAAAGGGTAAGACCATGGCCGGTGCCAGATCTCCCGTCAGTCGATCACTCAGAACAACGGCCGCTCCACAGAAGCTGCATGTCGTTGCACTTGTCTCCGGCTCAGTCACAATATCCGCGCCGCAGCTGTTACAGTGATACTCCTTGACCTCATTCTCCGTGAATACCTGTTTCTTCAGCGGATCGGGGATCTGTTCGATATTATCCTGTCGTCCGCAGCTGGGGCAGGATAACGCTCCAGTTGCACTGTCAAAAAGCATTCCACTGCCGCAGTTAGGACACTTGTACTCGATTACCGGCATTTGCTCACCTCAATGTTTAACGAAATGTTTTACCTTATATAATCGTTATTTATCTTCCAATTTCTTCTGAATTGCTGCAAGCTCTTCCTCTGGACTTGGCGTCACCTGTGCATTATTACCCGCTTCGGCATTCATTTGCTGCTCCAACTGCGCAATGAGCACATCCAGATCATCTTCCTGCGCCCCAGCACGAAGTTCAGCCAAAGCTTCAGCTTCGTTAAGTGCCTGATTTGCCTTGTCTTCCATCGCCTTCAAAGCAGCATTCGCATTGGCAGCCGAAGCGTTCCGTTCATTGGCCTGTTGCTGCCTATTTGCAGCCGCCATCCTGCCCTTCAGATCCGCATGCCGAGCTTCCAATTGCCCCATATCCGCAACCAGCTTCTCGTGCATATGCTTCATCATTTTGGCTTTGGCCGAAGCCCGATCATAGGCAGCTTGTAATTCATTCCGTTTCACAGTCTGCGCTGCCTTCTTTTCCAGAAAACCACGTGCCTTGTCTTCATCACCAGACTCCGCAGATTTCTCTGCATACCGCTGTAATTTCTTAATCTCTGCATTGCATTCGTCCAAAGCCCTCTTCGCCCGGCTCTCATCCGAGAGAACCGCAGCCGTCTCGGCCTTCACCTGACCCAGATCACTGCTCAAGCTCCGCATATATTCATTCACCGTCTTCTCCGGATCTTGCGCCCGAGCCAGCACATGGTTCATATTCGCTTTCATCACGTCCCTAAACCTCGATAAGATTCCCATCATTCGTTCCTCCTTCGATCAGTTCATATGTACTATAATACATGAATATGGGGATGAAGGTTTCATTTACTGCCACTGCAACCATAAATCTGAAGTAATCCAAGCGTGACACAATCTCCTTACATTATAAAAGAAAAGACGATCGCCTATGGCGTCGCCTCATTAACTAAAACCTCTTCCGAGATCAGTGATTTACTTTTCATTATTCACAGTTCTTCTATAAATTTGATACTTTCCTCTGCAATTAGATCGGGATCAGCATCATGAACGTAATGACCGTTATGTAATAAAAGATAGCGCCCATTCTTCACAAACTCAACGTAGTTTACTAAGTAATCACTCCAGTTCTCGAAAGGTAATTCTTCTCCACTCGATATAAAAAAATACATGGGCACATCTGGAATACCTCGTTCTAAAACTTGTGCTGCATTATTCCTAATCATTTTAACTTCTTCATTCATGTTCAGTGTCTGCGTTTTTTTATAAAATAATGCCCTATAGATTTCCTCCTCTTGGGAGGACAACCGCTTCTCTTCAATCGCGGCGGACGAGTTAACGATGGCAGGGAAAAAACGAGTAATTCCGACACGAGCTCCTAAGCCTGTAAGGCTCATCATACCAACTGAAGGTAGAGGATACTCTTCATAAACTTCTGGAATAGCAGGATCAAGACCAATAATAGCCTCAACTTCGTTTGGATACATTTGTGCCCAATATAGTGCTTCTATACCCGACATGGAATGCGGAAACAACACATAGGGCGGTGATTCTCCCGCTAACGTCAGAGCTGCTCTGGTTTCTTCCAACATCGTATCGATATCACGGGGGACCTTTGCCGTTGCACTGAAACCGTAGCCTGCCTTCTCAACAACAGCAATCTTGTATTGATCCGACAATCTGGAATAGAGCGCCTTGAAATCCAATACAGGAGAAGATGTGCCCCCACCTGACATAAAGACCAGGGTATGTTCTCCGGAACCTTCTGTATAGACATGCATTGGGTGATTATTAACATCAACCATTACACCTGGGGGTGACAGTATAGCCGCTTCTTTCTTTAATTTAATTGTATGATTCGTGAAACTAATCGTTATGAACAAAAGCAAGATACCCAATAAAGCCAAGGCACCATAACCCATTCGTTTAAATACAATTCTCATTACATCCCCCCAACATTCTATCCCATTTCCAATGATTATAGCATGTAAGCTAGTCAAATCAGACAGCGTTCATTCGTACAAAAAAGGCCGCCCCTCGTCGTTACTGACAGAGGACAGCCCTTTTCAATAACGCCAAGTCAACATTCCTTATGCCGTCCTTTGCGTTTTATCTCGTGATTAGCCCTTGATTGCGCCGGCGATCATGCTTTTCTGTACCTGTTTGTTCAGCAGCAAATAAATAATAATGGTTGGCAAAGTCGTAATCATCAGCCCCGCACCAATAATGCCCCATTGTGTAATGTACGTGCCCACCATAGACATCATGCCCACCGTCAGCGTCTGATACGCCTCGTTATTAATAAACGTGACCGCAAACATCAGCTCGTTCCAGCAGGCGAGAAAGGTAAAGATCGCTACCGTGGACACCGCAGGACGAACAAGCGGCATGATGATGGAGAAAAAGGTTCTGTATATGCCGCAGCCATCGATGACCGCTGCTTCCTCCAGCTCGCGTGGAACCCCTTTGAAAAAGCTGCCCAAAATAAACACGGCCATCGGGATGCCAAAAGCAACGTAAGGAATGATCAACGACCAATAGGTGTTCAGCAATCCTAAATTCTTCAATATGATGAACAAGGGAAGGAGTGCGGCGTGAATGGGAACCATCATGCCCAGAAGGATCAGATTCATCGTGAAGCCGCTCCATTTCCAGTTCATCCTCGTAATGGCGTATCCCGTCATAGAGGCGAGAATTAATACAAGAATAATGGAGATGACCGTTACCAGCACACTGTTGAAAAAATAACTCAACACATGGCCATCTGACAACGCCTTGGTATAATTGCTCCAGAGAAAGGATTTCGGAAAGGCTGCAACATCGCCGCTAAATATCTCGCTATTATCTTTGAGGGAGAAAAAAGCAAGCCAGACGAGCGGATACATCTGTATGACAGCTACGATAATCAAAAACAGATGCAACAATAGTTTACCCACCGGTTTGGGTTTTGGGGACGACAACACCACTTCAACTGTACTCAGTTTCCTCACCCCCTAGTCGGTTTTGAACCATTTATTAATCAAGACTGTACAGATCAGACATTCCAGAATGATAAAGACGGACATCGCACTACCGTAGCCATACCTGTACGTACTAAAAATCGTTGAATACATTAACGTGCTTGGCACTTCCGTCGTAAACAGCGGGCCGCCGCCCGTCAGGACATAGATCAGATCGAACACCTTAAACGCTCCGATAACCGAAAAAATAAGACAAACTTTGAGAATAGGCCTCATCAGTGGAATCGTAATGGAAAAGGCTGTCCGTAGACGGGAAGCCCCGTCCATCTTGGCCGCCTCCACAATATCCTGCGAGATCGACTTGGCCCCTGCATACATCAGCAGCATGTGATACCCGACATACTGCCACAGCGTAGGTACAAACGAGGCGGCGAGGGCCGTATTCTTCTGTCCAAGCCAATCCTGAGCCAGGTGGGACAGCCCTACACTCTCCAGCAAAGCGTTCAGAAGGCCGTAGTCTGCGTTATAGATTTTGGACCATAACTGTGCAATCACAACGGTTGAGATCAGAACCGGTATGAAGTAGACTGTGCGATAAAACCCTTCTCCCTTCACACTTGACGCCAGCACAAGTGCCAGCAGCAGTGAGATCGGCAATTGAATGAACACCGATGCACCAGCGAACAGCAGGGAATTTTTGATCGAATTCAATACGCGCGGGTCTTTAAACATCTCAACATAATTATCCAGTCCGATAAATACCCCTTTGCCTATGCCATTCCAATCCAGCAGACTATAATAACTGGAGACAAAAATCGGGATGAGCACAATGGCGCAGAACAGCACAACTGTAGGTAAAACAAAGATCGCAATCGTGGTTTTATTGGAAAATACAGCGTTCATTCTCGTTCTCCTCTCCAAGCTGCAGCCAAGGATCACCCCTGACTACAGCTTGTTTGGGTATGTGCATGAATCAGAGACTCAGTTCCGTTGGTTTAAGCTGAGCCATCTGTTCGCAGAACTCCTCTGGAGTAACGTCGCCTGCCAGAAGCTGTGCAATCAGGTTTTTGTGTGCTTCAGCGGATTCAGCGGGCAGAATGTTGTCCCACCATGCAATAAATGAAGTCGCTGTTTTCATAATTTCCGCACTGGATTGGTCAAGCGTGGATAATCCGGATGTGTCCAGATCGTCCGTGTTCCAGCTCGGAAGTCCTGCGCCTGCCAGATAACCTTGTGTGCCGAGCTGCTCACTCAGATACTTGAGGAATTCAACCGCTTCATCGGGATGCTGAGTGTTATTGCTAATATAGAAGCCATCCACGGCTCCGCCGAATATTTCCGTATTATTCCCTTTGCCGTCTTCAAATACTGGGAAGGGAATGACCTTCACCTTGCCCTTGGTGGCCGAGGACGGATCTTCGATTCCTGCATTCACCCAGTTGGCCTGGAACATCATGGCTCCATTACCTGCGTTGAATGCACCCAGCATTTCATCATAACCCATGCTGAACATGCTGCTGTTAAATGCCCCTGCTTTGGCCAGCTCCTGCATTTTGGTTGCCGCTGCGACAAAGTCGGGCGAATTCCATTTTGCCGGATCTTTAAATGCTTCAATGACCGCTTCATTCCCTGCCTGACGCATCGCAATGATGTCATACCAGTACATGCCCGGCCAGCGATCCTTTTCCCCCATCAGCGCCGGGGTAATTCCAGCGGCCTTCAACTTCTCTACCGCATCAAGCAAATCCGTATAGGTGGTCGGCAGCTTGGCTCCAGCCTGCTCGAACAGCTCAGTATTCACATACAGGTTTGCGATATGGGTGTAGACCGGAAGGGTGTAGATTTTCCCATCCTTTTCAATCGCCTCTGCCATGCCTGGAGCCATACGTTTTTTCAGGTCATCCGTAATATACTTGGTGATTTCCAGCACGTTTCCTGACTGGATATAAGGCTCCATAAAACTTCCCCCACCCATACCGTAAAACAAATCAGGCGCCTCGCCTGCTGCAATGGATGTTTTGATTTTGGTTTTGTACTGCTCGCCCGTCGTGCCTGTCCGTACAATCTGGATGTCAGGATGTTCATTGTTCCATTTCTCGATGATTTGCGGCAATAATTTCGCCGAGGGGTCTGTATTACCTACGGACTGATCCCACAGCTTCAAGGTAACGCTTCCATCACCGCCTGAACCTTTGCCCTCTGATGACTCGGAAGAACAGGCGACCAGGCTGCCTGCAATACCCAACGCCAACACCATACCCAGCGATCTTTTTAATAGCGCTTTCATCTTGTGACCTCCCCTAATCAGGTTTTGTTCTACTCGTACTATTTTAGGGAGTCCTTTCCAATATCTCCATTTAGAAAACGCACATTCGCTTTTAAAATTCAAACATGTTCCAGGTCACGATTTACGTTGTCTGTACTCATTCATGGACCTGCCTGTGCTTTTTTTGAATAAAACACTAAAATAATGCGGGTCCGTGATGCCGACCTGCTCGCCAATCTCATACCCCTTCAACTGGGTCTGTTTCAGTAAGGTCTCTGCCCTTTTCATACGCAAATTCGTAAGATACTCGACAAAGGTTTTCCCCGTTTCCTTCTTCATCAACCTTCCCAAATGACCTGGACTGACAAAGAAAGCCGCAGCGGTATTCGCCAGGCCGATATTCGGATCGCTCATATGATCTTCCAGGTACATCTTGACCTGACCGATCAGGTTGTCTTCCTTGGTCTGGTTTTTGGAATATACCGTTTCGGAAACATATTGAACGTAGTCTTCCAATCGGGTTATCAGTTCCGGCAGATGGTCGGCTGTAAGAATGGACACCAGTGCTTCGGTATTCAACACCTGATCACTCTCGATCTGCTGCTCCATTGCCGCTCGCTGGCATTCTGTGATCACGTCCATAGCTGCAAGGCGAAACTGTGACACACTCGAAAAGGACACATCAAAGATATGATGCAGCACTTCAATCGCACGCGCAGCAGAACCAACGCTAATATAAAATTGCAATCGCTGAAGAAGATCGGCGTTCGACCGATATGACTGCTCCCGGTTATCCACGATATCCTCGAAACAGACCACTTGATTTTTTCCGACAAAGGCTTGGTATTCCAGAGCGCGGCAGGCTTCCTGATAGGCTGCTGGGCCCTCCTCTACATGGCCATGCTTGCGTCCGATGCCTATGCTTAAGGCACAGGGATAGGAATTGGTAAGAAGGGGAATAAGCGCTTCGCCATCTTCAATAAAATCCACACCGGAATTGAAGCTGATGATCACAATCCGGTTTCGAGTATCCATCAAATGCACCACACCCGGTTCTTTTTCATAAAATGAGTCTATTTCGTTGCTGCACTCCATGCTGAGCAAAATCAACTGCTCCTCCGTCTCCTTGGCGGATGCAGTTGAAACTTCGATGACGGCGATCTGGATTTCACGGATCGTCAGAAGCATCGGAATGTTAAAATAGGCCGCCTTCTCTCGAATTTCTGCCTGCGTGGTGAGTACGCCATTCAACCATTGCAGCATAAATTTTTCACGTAGGTAAGGGAAATTACGTTCCAGATCTGCCCTGAGCCTCTGAATTTCCTGTTCACGTTTTCGCTCCTCATCAATCATGGCCCTCAGCTTGTCCGTCACTGTAAGCAGCTCGGCAGCACGAATAGGCTTTAATATAAAATCCACGATGCCTATCTGGATGCTCTGGCGTGCATATTCAAATTCGTCATGCCCTGTGACGACCACGATTTTAATATCCGGGTACTTCTTCAGAATTAATCGGCTTAATTCAATCCCATCCATGTTAGGCATATAAATATCCGTAAACATAATATCCGGCTGCTGTTTGTCCACCAGATCCAGAGCTTCCTGCGCGTTCGAGGCTTCGCCCATGATGCTCATGCCTTGCTCCTCCCAGTTAATGCGCATACGAAGCAAGTTCCGTATCAAATATTCATCGTCTACAATCAGCACGTTCAATTGTTCCATGACGCATCTGCTCCATTCGGTATTTTGATCAAGATAGTCGTTCCTTGTCCTGCTCCACTGTGGATCGTGATGCCGTCTTCTATTCCATAGAACATTCGCAAGCGTTCCAGCGTCCCCCATAAGCCAAAGCTTCTGATTTCACCGTTCTGCTCCGTTTGAAGAATCTGATCGATCTTATGCTCGGACATGCCTATCCCATCATCGGAGATGGATAGTTCGACTCCGCCTTTTGTTTTGCTCGCATGAATTCGGATGGTGCCCTTTGATCCTTTGGGGCGAATACCATGATAGAGTGAATTTTCAGCCAACGGTTGCAGCACAAGCTTGGGAATAGGCGTCTGCAAGCAGTCCTCATCCACGTGGAATTCCATCTCGAACGTATCCTGATAACGTGTTTTCTGAATTGTCATATAGTTTCTTACAATCTCGATTTCCTCCCCAAGGGTGATCACGTCCCGGCCTTTGCTGACACTCATGCGATAATACGTGCCCAGCGCCTCCAGCAGCTCGCATACCTGATGATTGCGCCCGGACAGTGCCAACGAAGTAATGGAATCCAGTGTGTTATACAAAAAATGCGGCTTGATCTGGGCCTGGAGTGTATTCAGTTCAGCTCTTCGAATCGTCTTCTGTTCTTCCAACTTGCGTTTGAGCATCTGGTCCATTTGTTCAATCATTTGGTTGTAACCTCTGAATAGCTGTTTAAATTCATAACTGTTCAGTTCCATATTCACTTTTCTGAAGTTGCCGCTCGGTGCTTTGTTCATGGATCGCAGAAGTTTATGAATGGGCTTGATAATACTGTTCGAAATGATGAATGAGCTGACAAAAAACACCGTTCCGTTCATGATTAGCATGACCAGGGCCAGTAACACAATGGATTTGTTGCGGGTATCGACCGTGTCGTACGAATTCATACTGATGAACTTCCAATGCTCATTGCCATCCGATCGATACGAGACCGCATATTTCTGTGATCCGTTATCCAGCGTAAGCGACCCTGAGCCGCTCTGCTCAAAATGCTGCTCCAGCTCCTCTTGGTGCGCAGCCAGGATGTCCTGAAAAGAGGTATTATCGGGATCGACGGTGGAGTTATCGACAATGATCTGATTGTGCTCATCCAGGATGGCAATCTGAAACGAATCCTGATTAATGAGGCTCGCGTACGCTTGCGCAAAGGATTCTCCTTTGATATTCATAACCAGCATCCCAAGCGGGGAGGTATTATCGATATCCCGAATCATCCGAATGAAGGAGACAAACGGTTTATCTTCCGCATCGGTGGATTCAGACTCGCTTCCATTACGTATCAGCACATACTTTCCTTTGTTGCGCACAGCCTGTTCATACCATGACGTTTCTTCAACATTCGCTTCCAGAAATGCAGGCAGTTCCTCTGTCCCGACGGAAAAGCGATGTCCCGAATTGTCATAAATATATACCGAATCAATCATTGGAACCGCTTGCATCAAATTGTACAAGTATGTACTGACCTTGGCCTGAGTTTGCAAATTGGCATAGACATCGCCTTGTCTTAACAAGTTTTGCAGATTGTGATCTGAGAAAATCATTTTGGAATAGTTATTTACATTGTCAATAATCAGCTCCACATTGGTCTGGATGGAGGTAATCGTTTGCAAGGACGTCTCATTGATTTTCTTCTGGGCCGAGTTCGCAGAGATTTGGGTTAGTACCCAGTAACTGAATACAACCGTGAGCAAAATGATTAGAAAATAAGCAAATGGTATTTTAAAGGCCAGTTTCTTAGGTTTGCTGCGAATGAAAGCTTGAAATTCATCAATCCACTTCATAATCACCACTGTCGTCCCCCGTTCAATATGACCTTGATCTGTTCTCACATATGCATTATAGCCTCAGCTTTGTTTTTATCTCAATGAACGTATCACCACTTACTCAAGCGCAGCTTTGCTGGCAAGCCCTTCTGAAACACCTCTATCCTCCTTGTTTAGTGAATCCGGCAGGAGCCAGGGATGCCATTCCTCTGCAAGTTGGCTATAATAAGGAAAGCCCTCTGGTCTGATGTACCAGCAGGAACCATGAATGATTTTTATAAAAGGCAGGAAAATTATGCGTACACGAGTTCATATTATTGCTCCTTACGAATCCATGACTACGATTATAGAAGAATGTATTCCGCTATTTCCCCAGTTAGCTATTCAATATGAAGTGGGCGACCTGATGAAAGGCGCCGAATTGGCGGCCCAGGCGGAACGAAACGGGGCGGAGATTGTGATTAGCCGCGGCGGTACCGCCCAACTAATTAAGGAAGCCGTAACCATTCCCGTCATTGATGTGCAGTTGTCCGGATATGACATGATTCGTTCGCTAACGCTGGCAAGCCAGTTCAACGGCCAAACGGCGATCGTTGGTTTTGCCAACATTACGTCAGGGGCGCAGTCAATTATCGATCTAATGGAACTGCCATTAAAGGTATATACCATACGCAGCTCCGAGGATGTGGCCAGGCTGCTGCTGGAGCTGAAAGCGTCAGGGTACCGTCAGATTGTTGGCGATGTCATCACCGTTAATACAGCCAAAACCTATGGAATGGAAGGATTGCTGATCCAGTCTGGCAAGGAATCCATCCTCAGAGCGCTTGAAGATGCCCAGTTGGTATATCGGTACTTGAGCAAAAATCATGCGATATCCATCATACTGAATAACCTGGTTACCAAGGAGCATCCAAATCTCATGATCTTGGACGACCAGAACGAGGTTGTATTCGAGAATTTGACTGATTTTGAACAGAATCCGCTGACCGATAATCACATTTACCTCACCAATACCAATCTGGATTTCCATCAATCCCAAGTTCAAAATGTGTTCATCGTGGATGATTACCAGCTTACGGTAACGGCCTATGAAACGACGTTAAGTAACAAAAGCTATAAAGTGTATTCCCTTGAAAAAGGACAGCCCTATGCTTTTGCACAATTCGGCATAACGGCGTATACCGATATATCCATGGAGCCGATCGTTGCCGAATCCCCTGCCATGCAGGGCGTATTGAAGAATATCCGGGCGCTTTACGAGAATCACGAACCCATTTATCTGCTAGGTGAAGCCGATTCGGGCAAGTCTTTTCTGGTAAAACATATTCATCAAATGTACTCCAGCGGTGGGCTGATGCTCCAAATCGATCTTGCTCAGGTTCCTCCAGGCCATTTGCACAAAATTCCACTCTCCAAAGTACGCAACGTGGAGATTAACCATTTGGAAAATGGCTCGAAAGATGAGGAATTGATCTCCTTCATTCAGACCTGTCTTCAGAGGCAGATCGGGGTATTCATCCTGGG
Source organism: Paenibacillus sp. FSL W7-1088 (assembly GCF_037969855.1). Classification (NCBI taxonomy): domain Bacteria; kingdom Bacillati; phylum Bacillota; class Bacilli; order Caryophanales; family Paenibacillaceae; genus Paenibacillus; species Paenibacillus sp. FSL W7-1088. Next base: position 221,124 of record NZ_CP150216.1, on the reverse strand, counting down.
GGAACAGGGATTGAATCCAAACAGAACGCTGGATGTCGAGCTGAATACAATCATTATGCCGAGCCTTGTGGACAGGCAGGAGGATCTTGCTCCACTGATCCAGCATTTCCTCAGCGATTACTACCAGAAGTATGGGACAGTTGCGGTGAAGATGAAAGAGGACGCGCTGCAGCTCATTAGAGATCAAGTTCCGCATTTGACAGCGAACCAGCTGAGGCATCTCATCAAACAGGCTGCACTGAATGAGCAGGACTACGTCATCTCAGCCGAGACCTTATCACATCTTCTTGGTGAACAGCCCTCATCCAATACGATGAAGCTCAATGGTACGCTGAAGGAAATCGAAAAAGAGATTATTCAACTCGTTCTACATGAGGAAAACAATAATCAATCCAAGGCGGCCGAACGCTTAGGGATTAACCGTGCCACGTTATGGCGTAAACTTAAAGAGTAACTTTAGGTTTACGCTTTTTTTACGCTTCTATGTGTTGCATAATTAAACACTCATAACTATTACTTAAAATTTACAATAAATAAGTGTTGCTAAAATAAACAATTTGGGATAACATAATCCCTGCAAACGCTTTATAAAAACGATTACTTCATAAGGAGCCACTACTATGAACATTAAAGCAACATTAGATCGTATTCCTGGCGGTATGATGGTTGTTCCCCTGCTGCTCGGTGCAACCATTAACACATTCTTTCCGAATGCTTTGCGGATCGGAGGTTTCACGGAAGCCCTGTTCGTCAATAGCTCAAGCACATTGATCGCCCTGTTCCTGTTGATTGCTGGTACGCAAATTACGTTTAAGACAGCCGGTTCTTCGGTTGGCAAAGGCGTTACATTGCTTGTGTTCAAGTGGGCAGTTGGTGCAATATTAGGTTTGATCGCCATCTATTTTGCGGATTCCAATGGTTTATTCCTTGGTTTGGCACCGCTTGCTATCATTGCCGCGATGACGAATTCCAACGGCGGACTGTACATCGCATTGGCCGGACAATACGGCAAAGAAGATGACAAGGCTGCTTATCCGTTCCTCGCGCTCAGCGACGGACCGTTCCTCACCATGGTTGCTCTTTCCATTTTCGGTGCGATGGGCTTCGCCAACGGCATGTTCTCCCCGATGGCTTTTGTAGCCGTACTGCTTCCACTGATCGTCGGTGTTGTTATCGGTAACCTGGATCGCAACCTTGCTGAATGGCTGCACAAAGGCAGCGACAAGCTCGTTCCATTCTTCGCCTTTTCACTCGGTATGGGCATCAACTTCTCGTCGATCATTCAAGGTGGATTAAGCGGTATCTTGTTGGGTGTACTGACTGTACTGATCACTGGCGGCGTTGGATTCCTGCTGTTCAGAGCTATTGGCTGGAACCCGATCGTTGGTGCTTCTGAGGGTTCTACTGCCGGTAATGCTGTAGGTACGCCTGCTGCCATCGTAGCTGCAAACGCTTCTTTTGCCCCGATTGCCGAGATTGCTACAGTACAGATTGCTGCAAGTGTTGTGACAACTGCCATTCTGCTGCCGATCTTCATCGGATTCCTCTCCAAAAGGCTGGAGAAATCAGGCGGTGTCGAGAAATACAATCAAAGACCGTCCACATAAATGGATTGAATTTAGCTGACCGGACCTATATTAAATTTTGCTTTCCAAGGAGGGATGACTGCATGAAATTAGCCATTATTGCAGATGATTTGACCGGCGCCAATGACAGCGGGGTGCAGCTTGCCCGTCATGGATTAAAGACAAGCGTACTATTCAACATGGACGAAGATAACATTCGTCATTACGATGCGGTCGTGTTTGATACGGATAGCCGTTCCATCACACCGGAGGATGCGTATCAGCGGGTTAGCCGCGCAGCGGAATTGCTGTTAAGGAACGGATTTGGTACCATTTTCAAAAAAATGGATTCGACCATGCGCGGAAACATCGGGATTGAGATCGACGCTTTGTACGATGTGGTCAAACCCGATTTCATGATGATTGCCCCGGGCTATCCCAAGAACAACCGCACCATTCTTAATGGCACGCATTATCTGAACGGGGTTCCACTGGCCGATACCGAGATTGCGAATGATCCTAAGACACCTGTGACCCTTTCGTATCTTCCGGATTTGCTCAAGCTCCAGACCAAGTATGAAGTGGGCGAGATTACGGTGAGTGATCTTGAATCGGGTACAGATCATATGAAGACGCAACTGGAAACCTTGAAGGCAAACGGCATTCCCTATATCCTCGTCGACTCGACAGATGAGCAGCATTTGGAGCAGGTTCTGAGTATCACCAGTGAGCTGGATTATTCATTTGCCTGGGCAGGCTCTGCAGGGATCGCGAACTACCTTCCCACTCATTACGGCTTGGGAGCCAAGTCTGCGGAATTAAACATTCCGGCAAATCCAGGTCCAATCCTCACTGTTGTAGGGAGTGTGAACAAAAACTCTCGTGAACAGCTCAAGCTGTTGCTGCAGAAAACCAACGTATCCTCCATCCCGTTCCACTCGTTCAAAGCCGTATCGGGATCGGCAGATCGTGAGCAAGAAATCGATCGGGTGTATGAGGAAGTGATGGCCAAAGCCGTGGAAGGTAATGACGTTGTTCTCTATTCAACCGCCGAACAGGTAGATATTGAACTAGCACGTGCTACGGGTGAAGTCCGAGGACTTAATCACACCGAGGTCAGCAATGAAATTGTACGAGCCATAGGTGAAATCTGTGCCAAGCTGCTGGAGAGTGGGTACTTCAAAGGTGTATCCATGACGGGCGGAGATACAGCTAAACAAATCTGTATGAAGTGGAATATCAGCGGTTTCGAGCTGCTCGATGAGCTTGAAATTGGTGTACCGATATCGAAATTTATTGGAATTGAGGATCTGCACGTGATTACCAAAGCGGGCGGATTCGGCAAGCCCGACGTCTTCATCCATGCGATTGAGAAATTAAAAGGAGGAGTTACCGTATGAAACCAACCGTAGGAATTACCATGGGCGATGCAGCAGGTATTGGACCCGAGATCATTATGAAAGCATTGGGCCATCAGGAGGTCTACAACAATTGCAATCCACTCGTCATTGGCGATGCCAAAATATTGGAGCGTGTCCTGCCTGTCATCGGATCGAGCCTGAAGGTAAATGCTATTCATGAGCCATCCGAAGCCAAGTATGAATTCGGCACTGTAGACGTTATTGACCTGGATCTCATTCCTGCCAATCTGGAGTATGGGAAAGTATCTGCCGTTGCGGGAGATGCAGCATTTCAGTTTCTGGCGAAAGCCATTGATCAAGCCAAAAAACAGCAAATCCACTCCATCTGCACGGCGCCTCTGAACAAGGAAGCCCTGCACCTGGGCGGGCACTTGTATCCAGGTCACACCGAGATTTTGGCCGATTTGACCGATACAGAGGATTTCTCCATGATGCTGACTACACCCAATCTGCGAGTAATTCACCTTACGACACATATGGGCTTGATTGATGCCATTGCGAGCATCAACCCGGAAAGAACATACACTGTGGTTAAGCTGGCTCATGATACGTTGCAAAAAGCCGGCTTCGAAAATCCACGTGTAGCTGTTTGCGGTATTAACCCACATGCAGGTGAGAACGGATTGTTCGGTAATGGTGAAGAGGAAGAAAAACTGCAGCCCGGCATCGAACGTGCGCAAAAGGAAGGCATTAACGTGGTTGGTCCACTTCCGGCGGACACGTTATTCTTCCGCGCTGGCCGTGGCGATTTTGATATCGTTGTGGCTTGTTATCACGATCAGGGACATGCCCCTATCAAAGTTATGGGTATTGAAGAAGGCGTGAACATTACGGTAGGTCTCAAAGGCGGCATTATCCGTACTTCGGTAGACCATGGAACAGCCTTTGACATCGCAGGCAAAAACATCGCCGATGATAAAAGTATGCTGGCCGCCATTCGTTCCGCCATTGAACTTGCGCCCAAAGCGCAAATTTAACAGCACGTATTCACATATAAAGATTAAAAGCAGCGATTCTGTCATCACGGAAGAATCGCTGCTTTTTCTTTTGGAGTCAAAATATTTTGATTCATCGGCAAGGAACTTGTTCATAGTCACTTTATTGACGATCGTACCAATAGCCAGGAATACCTCGTTCAAGACGCATCAACGCTTCAAGATAAAAATAATCGCCCCAGATCGTGTAATCGTCAGGTGAATCTCCACCTCTTACGGAGTAAGAACCATGCTTTAGCAGACCCTCGGCTGTGTCCGAGCCCTGCGTGGAATAATGATGAATTAAGGATCTCATGGACGATTCCGCTGCTTTCCGAAAAACCTCCTGCTCAGGATCTGCCTCATCAAGCCGTCCGGCAATTTCTAGCAGACCACAGCAAACAATGGCCGATGCAGAACTGTCCCGTTTCGTGTCAGGCATCTGCGGGGCATCAAAATCCCAGTACGCTACTTCATCCTCCGGAAGATGAGCAAGGAAATAACGGGCAAGACGTTTGGCTGTCTCCAGCAGCTCTGCACTTTGCAGATAGCGGCTGCACAGTGCAAAACCATATATCCCCCATGCCTGTCCGCGAGTCCAGGTAGAACCATCATTGTAGCCTTGATGCGTACCCCCTCGAATGGCTTCTCCGGTAGCCTGGTCAAAATAAAAGGTATGATAACTGGAGTCGTCTCCACGAACGAGGAAACGGCGGCTTTTCAGCGCATGCAGCTCGGCGACGCGGCGATACTCCTCGTTATTGGTCTGCTCATACGCCCAGAACAGCAGTGGAAGATTGAGCAGGCAATCGATAATAATTCGCCCTCCGTTATTCACATCACCTTTCCGTCCCCAGGCCTGAATCAGTCCTGCATCCTCCCGCCAACGTTTCATCAGCATATCGGCGGCTTCCAGCGTGAGTTTCCTTGCGGGCGCGTCATGCTCCACAATCCATTGTGCCTTAGAAGACAAGGAATAGAGGAAACCAATATCATGATGATCGAAAATGATTTTCTGTTCCATTCGCCGACGGAAGTTATCGACGCTATTCACTGCAGCCTCACGAAACCTCGGGTCCTGAGTATACTCCGTGCATAACCACAGGATGCCTGACCAGAACCCTGCCGTCCACTCCGTATTATCGTTAAGCACATAATGCTCATCCCCATTACTAACATGGGGAAAGCGCCCTTCAAATCGATCTATATTACGCCGGATGACAGGGAGTGCATCTTCAATAGCTTTTTTCCACATGGAACAGTTCCTCCTCTAGGCAAGTCATATTCTTCAACCCTCTTGCTGGACAAGTCTGCTATTTTGCTTATATTGGCCGGGTGTAATTCCCTCATATTTCTTGAAGACACGAATGAACGAATTGCTGTTCAGGAAACCCACCCGCTCGGATACGTCCTGGATCGTCAATTCCTCTGCCTGTAGAATTTTCTTGGATTGCTCAATTCGATATTGGTTGATGTAATCGATCACGTTGACCCCGGTCTGTTCTTTGAAGTACTTGGAGACATAGGTTGGATGAAACCGAAAGCGCTCGGATAAATGGGTTAAGCCCAGATTGACATCCCCATAACTCTCATGAATGAATTCCACCAGTTGATCCCTCAATTCCTCACTGCGGGAACGCTTGCGCTCATGCACCGTCTGGCATACCGTCTCCAGTATTCGCAGCAATTCGGACTCGATCTCCTCAAAGGTCTCACATGCAAACAATTGCCGAATCAGATCGTTGCGCTGCGTCATCTCGTTCTGGTCATCCGTCTTGATTTGTTCGGTAGCTTTCAGAAAGGTACCAATCAACTCAAACATCAGACAGCGAGCCAGTTCAACAGACAAGGGCTCTCCGGCAAAATTAGTCATGAGAATTTCATTCATCACTTCCGTGGAACGAGCATAATTGCCTGTAGCGATATAATTGATGAGCTGTCTCTCCAGATCAAGAGGGTAATACAGCTCCTCCTTGGGCCGACGAATTCGGTTCGGGTCAATAATTTGACCGATCCCCAGAATCAGCCTGTATTCCAGCGCTTCTTCCGATTCCCGGAAACAATCTGATATCTCCGTGATACGTTGATGAACATGGCTAACGCCAACAGAGAAATACACGCAGAATCGGGAGCCGATGAAACGCTGAGCTTCTTCGACTGCACGAATTAACCGATGACTGGTATGCTCCTCACACTCCCGAATATTGATCAGGAATGCGATTCTTCCATCAATGTCCGCAGAATATACATGACCGATTGAGCCGATCATCTCCTCCAGTACATTGGTCAGAATCAGGTGCACAAATTGATGCTTCTCCTCCTGGTCCTGCTCACGTACTCTGGAACGGAACAGCCCTTCAACATCCTCAATGTGCAGGAGCAATACGGCAAACGACTCCGTCTCGAACCAAATACCCGAACGTTCCAGGGTCGATGCGAACTCCTCACCCACCTGTACCCTTCCCTTCATCAACTTGGAGAGCAAACTGCTCCGTATTACGCTTTGCTGATCCTTAAGCCTGTTCGCAAATTGATCCTGCTCTTCCCAGGCTTGGATCAGAACAGATTGCAAAATGCCATATTCATCGTCCGGCTGCTCCAGTTTCCATTTGACCTTATCCGAGATAATGTTCATGATCCGTCCCAGCGGACGGTAATTCCGTCTGGTGAACCACCAGGCTGCCACCCCGCCAAGAATAAGCCCTGCGGCAATGCCTCCAAGCGTAATATCGCGGATAACCGTCAGCTTTTTGGCATAGATTCGGGTAGGTATGATGGATACATACTTCCAGTCCTGGATCTTGGAAGAAATCTGCGATATGGTCACGGATTCTCCGTTCCAATCGATCGTTTCCGTTCTTTTCCCAGCATCATCAAAAAGGTTAAGGTCCTCCCCATTCATGTAAGGGGTTTCAAGTGATCCGGTAGAAAATAACGTTTGACCGTCGTGATCCAGAATGAACACGGTGCTCTCTTTTTCCAAACGTACGTTATCAATGGCTTGCTGGAATCGGTTGGGGTCCAGGTTAACAACGAAGGTCGCAGGGCTGTCAGCGCCATTCTGAATAGGAAACGGCTGAATATAGACCAGCGTGTCTTCAATCCGTCGATCTTCACTCCGAACCTCCATCTTTCGGTACATGCTCTTACCGGAATTGTGCATAAGCCGGGTCCATGCTTCCTCGGTTACATTGGTGCCCTGATAGAACATGTCATATAGATAATTTTTTTGAATAAGTGAAGACGAGGACAACGCAATATCTGGTTGTTTGATATAAATATACAGCTCACTAATCAGGCCATTTCCGACGCGTGTAGATTTCAGGTTTTTGATCAGATCAATCCCCATGATTCTCCAGCGTGCATCCTGTTCAGATGCATGATTAATGAAGCTCATGAGTTGAGAGTCAGCCATTAATTGATTGCTAATGCTGCCAATATCACCAATTTGGTTATCAATGGTTTCCTGTACCTGAGATAACAGCACCATGTTGGAACGGTTAACTTCTTCCTCGAGCAACATGCGAGACTCGGCAAAAACAGCAGCACCGATCACAATAGGTATGAGCAGAATGACCATGTAAGAAATGCCCCAGGATAACAGGATGCTTTTTCTCTTCATGCGTCTCCTCCTCACCGTTTGTTATTTGGTATGGCTTGATAAGGCAACTCTATTCTTTGATTGCTCCGATCATAACACCTTTAACAAAGTATTTCTGCAGAAACGGATAGATGAACAATATAGGCAGGGTGGCTACCATGACGGTTGCGTATTTTACACTTTCCCCGATGGCCTCTTTGTCCATAGCGGTCGCTCCTGTGGTCATCGAGTCTGTACTGTTCTGAATCAGAATCTCTCGCAGCACCAGTTGAAGTGGAAACAGGTTCCGGTCCCGAATATACAGGATCGCACTGAACCATGAATTCCAGTGACCGACGCCATAAAAGAGAATCATCACCGCAATAACGGGCATAGACAATGGTACGACGATCCGCCACAGAATGAGCATCTCTCCTGCCCCGTCTATACGGGCCGACTCTAGTAGACTTTCCGAGATTTCCGCAAAGGAAGTTCGCATAATAATCAGATTATAGCTGCTGATCAGACCGGGTACAATCAGAGCCCAGAGGCTGTTCCCCATATGGAGCGTGTTATTGATCAACAGATAAGAGGGTATGATTCCGCCGTTAAAAAACATCGTAAACACAATCGCCAGCATAATCGGATTACGGAGCATAAAGCTTTTGCGGGATAACGTGTACGCCCCCAGAATGGTGAACAGCAGATTAAGCGCCGTGCCCACCACCACAATGAATATCGTATTCCGGTATCCGGACAGAATATTGGGGTTGCTTAGCACCAGCTTGTAGCTCTCCATTGTAATTCCTTTGGGGAAAAGCAGCAGGCCTCTATGGGCCATGAGTTGACCTGAGTCGCTAAGCGATGCATTCAGCACATGCAGCAGCGGATACAAAGTTACGATAATCAGCCCTGTCATCAGAATCGCGTTCGCACCGCCAAACAACCGCTCTCCAATGGACCTTTTCATTCGCAAAAGAAATCCCTCCCTTCACCTCGTTCTTGGTTAGAACAGTTTCGTATTGGATATCACCTTGGACAGACGGTTGGCACCGATTAGCAGCGCAAAGTTAATGACCGACTGGAAGAGACCCACCGCGGTTGTATAGCTGAATTCAGCACTTTCACTAATCCCTTTGCGGTAGACAAACGTCGAGATTACATCTGCTGTATCATACACATTCGGATTATAGAGCAGAATAATTTTCTCGAACCCAATCTCCATCAATCCTCCAATGCGGAGTATAAGGAGAATCATAATCATCGGAATGATGCCGGGAAGCGTGATATGCCACACCTGGCGAAGCCGACTCGCTCCGTCCACGTTGGCAGCATCGTAGAGCTCGGGGTTAATGCCGCTAAGCGCAGCCAAATAAATGATGCTGGAGAAGCCAAGCTCCTGCCAGATCGATGAGGCGGTATATATGGTACGAAAATTGGCCGGATCACTGAGAAGCGCACTGCTCTGACCGCCAAAATAACCAATGATGGTGTTAAACAGTCCATCCCGGGACGAGAAATCAACAATCATACCGCAGATGACAACAATGGAAATAAAGTGAGGAATGTACGAGATTGTCTGCACCGTACGTTTGAATATTTCATGTCTGAGCTCATTAAGCAGAAGAGCAAGAAGAATGGGTGCCGGAAAACCGAACAACAGCTGATAAAAGCTTAGCAAAAGAGTATTCTTCAGAATTCTCCAGAAATAATAGCTCTGAAAGAAATCACGAAAATGCTGCAATCCGACCCAATCACTGCCCCATATGCCTTTGCCCACCGAGTAGTCTTTGAACGCAATGATGGCTCCGTACATCGGCAGGTATTTGAAGACGAGAAAATATAAAACGACGGGGAGAGCCATCCAATAGATGGCTTTATTCTTTTTGTAATTGAGCCATAACAAGGAAAACTTGTGCGACAACTCCTTCATCCCCTTCCTTTTTCATTCCAAAGAGGGCGTCCAGGGCAGCAAAGCCGTAAAAAGGCTTCATTACCCTTGGACATCTCTTCCTTATCTGGCGTTATACCGATCCAGAGCAGCTTGCTGAATTTCAATAGCTCGTTTCACGTTAAACTTGTTGATCTGATCCACAAACTTGTCAAAGTTCTCTATCGGTTCAACCCCAATGACAAACTTGACGAACATCTCGTCCCGGTAAGTTCCAATATCACTCATGATTTTGCTGTACTCTGTAGATTCTTCTGTTGTCAGACTGGTCGGAGGAAGGCCTACCTTCAGCGTATTCTCGCTATATTTGGAGAACAGAACCGCTGCATCCTTCTGCTGTTGGAGCTGATAATATTGCTCGTTGTACCGGTCGTCATCCTCCCCAACGAAGGGATAGTTCGCAATAAAATGTTTGGCCATGGCTTGAGCAACCGACAGGCCGTCCGGATTTTTCAAAATCTCATCAGTATAGGTCGGGTAACCGTCCTTCATCGTGTAGGTGAGGCCCTCTACACCGAAATTTTTCAGCATATGTCCTTCTTCACTGAAGAAATAATCGAGTGCTTTGACCGTTTCCTCCGGATGTTTGTTGCTATTGGTGAGCACAACGCCGCTACTGCTCCACTCCCAGGAACGTCCGGTAAACATCGGTTCATCGCCCTTATTCAGCACCGGATATTGTGTGGCTGTCAGGTTGGCGTTCGGATCCGTTTCCTGCAGAGCGGGCAGGTAGCGGCCTACACCTCCACCGATGAAGGTGAAAAATGCACCCGCTTGACTGCTCAAAATTTTGGCGTCATATGTTTTCTGGTCATTGGTAGCAAAATCGGGATCAATCAATCCCTCCTGATACCAGCGATGGAACATGGTTAGAAATTCCTTATATTCAGGCTCAATTGGTCCATAGACTACCTTGCCATCTTTCATAAACGTATTATTAGTGATGCCATAAGCCTCCAGATATGTCGGTGCCGCTGGTCCCATCGTGGTCATTTTGGGTGGTGCACCAAACAATAGCGGCGCTGCTACGCCTTTTTTCTCTTTGAAGGCCTTGAGTACCGTCTCCCACTCCTCCAGCGTTTCCGGTTTCTCCAGCTTTAGCTCATCCAACCAATCCTGACGGATGAATGTGCCGCCGAAGGTTTTGTATTCCCCCAGACGCAGATGCGGTATTGCATAGATGTCTCCGTTGTCGGCTTTTAACTGTTTGGCAACCTCAGGATTCTCTTCCAGGATCTTTTTCAAATTGGGAGCGTATTCATCAATGAGTTCGTTCAATCGAATGATGATACCATCATTGAATAGCTTGGCGTAATCTCCATTGACAAACATGGCATCAGGCAGCTGATTCGAGGCAATCATGACATTGAACTGTTCGGTCTCGGCACCCACAGCGGGATGCTGGAATTCGATTTTGGTATTGGTTTTCTTCTCCCATTCCTTAATCGCCGTAATTTCATTCATGCTCTTGAGTGTGATGGAAGCATTGGTATTCATCGACATCCAGATTGAAATGGGGGTGGGTCCATCTCCTCCTGCTTCACCTGCACTTCCATTTCCCCCTGAACAGCCCCCAAGAATAGCAATACTCATCATTAGGCAGATTCCAATTGCCAGTCGTTTTCTCCATGACCTTTTCATCGCTTCACGTCCCCCCATTGAATGTGTATCGTGGATAAGCAGCCCTGTCATCGCTCTCCATAAAGTTACCGCTTGCCCGATATATTGGCTATCCTCCATTCTTGCCGGCATATCCAAAATTTGATATTTCCTTGTGCAGCGCAGGATTTGCACATGAATGCAAGAGATCAAGATCATAATTCCAGATTGAACGATGAGCGTGAGCACAAGAAAGAGATCGATCAAGCCCGTTTCAAAAATCATAAGGTGTTTGACCAATCGCTGCCACATATATGGAATAAACTAATATCACTTCTTAATTGAGCGTGTTCGATTTTTTCATAAGGAGCGTCCAACAACGTGAAGGAGGAAACAGGAATGGCGATCCGCTACAGCGTCATTATCCCAACCTATAATCGGGCCCATCAGTTATTGCTTACTCTGGCAGCCTTAGAGACACAAACCTATCCGAAGCACCTTTTCGAAGTCATCGTAGCTGATGACGGTTCCACTGATGGAACGAAAGAACAGATCCAGGCATTCCAGTCTTCATATCCTTTGACCTACGTATCGCAGACGGAGCAACGTGGCAGATCAGCGATCCGGAATTTGGGACTTCAGCATGCCAAAGGGCTATATGTTATCTTCTGTGATGCTGACTTTCTGGCATTACCCGAATTTATTCGAACCGTGCGTCAATATCATCGTAAAAATCCCAGAGCCGTCGTTTCGGGTTTTCCACATTCCTTTGCCGATGCTTATACCCACTACTATCCGGACTTCTCGCCCTCGGAAAAAGATCATTGCCGTTCAATCCTTACCCCTTCAAACTTATGGCGTCCTGAATTTGATGCAGCGAATGAAATCGTCCCACTGGTCACACCGGAAGATATCATTCATCAGACAGATACATTGTCCAAAGTGATTTTCCCAACCAAAATACCGCCTGGTGTCATCAAGCAATTTGCCAGCACCGATGTGGCTCCATGGATGCTGCTCGTCACGCGGTGTGTATCCATCCGCCGAAGCCTTCTAAATCGAGTTGGAGGTTTCAATGAAAGGTTTGTACTGTATGGGCTTGAAGACTGGGATCTGGGCTACAGACTGCATCGTTTGAAAGTGCCCTTCTACTGTATTAAGGAGGTCGTAGGTTATCATCAAGAACATCCTACCCATTTCCGAGGGGAAGTGCTCAATACAGAAAATCTGAAAATCATGCTCGAAACCTATGGGTTCAATGATTCCGCTCTCAATTTATTCTGCGTTGTACCACCATCAGCTGACCTCCAAACCTACAAAAAAACGCTGCGAATCTTGCGCAAAGGCTTCCGGTCCAGAACAACACGCTCTTCCGCACGATTGTTAAAGAAAACATTACGGATTGCTGCCAAACACTTCACTCTTCAAACAGATGTGGAAGCGTATAAAAGATCGCTCGCAAGAATACAGAGAAAAGCAAAAGGCAGAAAAAGTCGGGTGGCTCGCGTTTTACAGGATATGGCGCAGAGATCTAAGGAATTGGTTGAGTAGTTAGCTGTATCACTAACTTCGCCCATATTACTCCTGCTCGAATTGCATCCACTTTTTTAATACAACAAAAAAGCCTCCTATCTACATCTCTGTAGAATAGGAGGCTATGTTTCCTTTATACTCGTTTTCCCCACCATACGGTGAATCGCACGTTTTTAAATTCAGCCTTTTAAAATTCTTCGTATTCACTCGGGTCCTGATTCCAAAGTCGTCCATCTTTACGATTATAAGAAGAAATGACTTCCATTTCTTTCTCGCTCAGCTCGAAATCGAAAATGTCGATATTTTCTTGCTGGTGTTGAAGCGAGCCTGCTTTAGGAATAGGAATTGACCCAAGCTGGGTATGCCAGCGTAAAATAACCTGCGTACCCGTTTTGCCATGAGCTTCGGCAATACGAAGGATCTGCTCATCTTTTACGATATCTTGTACAGCATCATTACCACGACCAATCGGACTCCACGATTCGTTAATAATGCCATGCTGCGAATCCTTCTCTCGCTGATCTGCTTGATCAAAGAATGGATGCAGCTCAATCTGATTCAGACTTGGCGCTACTCCCGTTTCCTTAATCAGGCGATCATTATGTTCCGGAAGGAAGTTGCTAACTCCGATGGAACGGATATATCCGCGTTTTTTCGCCTCAATGAGTGCCTGCCACGCTTCCACATACATATCCTGCTTGGGATTCGGCCAGTGAATCAGATATAGATCATAATAATCCAGATCTGCTCTGTATAGAGATTCCTGGATGGCTACGATCGCCTTTTCGAAGGCATGGTAACGCCCTGGCAGTTTAGATGAAATGAGCAGGTCTTCTCTGGAAACGGAGCTCTGCTTAATGGCCTTCCCGACAGTCGCCTCGTTCTCATAGTTATACGCTGTGTCAATCAGTCGGTAACCTGCATCCATCGCGGATGCTATGGAATTGACCCCTTTTTCGCCTTTTAAGCTATAGGTACCAAAGCCAATGGCAGGTACTTTTAAGCCATCATTCAACGTATATTCCGGAATGGTATGATTCATCTGGTAAACTCTCCTTTGCGAAAGATATACTAAAACGATATGGAAAAGGTGATATGCCCTCTCGTTTATTCTACCCCTCCATACGCAGATGAATCAAATATAAGCCACCAACCCGTTATGCCGGGTGGTGGCTTTCTTGTCTAATTTTAATAAAGGCAAGTTGCCTCTTTATTCATGCGAAGAGATCGGCGTGGCCGATAACGACCGATCGCCCATAAAGTTCTGAATGGCGATAGCAGCCTGCTTGTACCCGCCAGCGTCGCGTAACGTTTTCCCAATAACCTCAGCATGTTCCTTGTAGGAGGCATTGCCGAGCACTTCTAATACCGCGTTTCTCAGTACGTCGGGTGTAAGGTTATTTTTATCCACGATGACCCCTGCTCCGAGCTCCTGCACCCGGCCTGCTACACGCGGCTGATCCGAGGTTAACGGGAGCATCACCAACGGTACATTATAATATAAAGCTTCACTTGTACTGTTCATGCCCGCATGTGTCAGAAAAGCATCCACACCCTGCAGCACTTCCAATTGTGGGAGATAAGGTCTGATGATGAAATTGTCAGGAATGAGATCAGCAATCGGCTCCAAATCAGTGTCCTTCCCTGAAGACAATATAAACTGCACAGGCAAATCACCGAAAGCTGTAAAGCACAGCTTATAAAAATCAAGATCCTTATTTAAAATGGTTCCCATCGAAATATAAACCGCCTGTTTATATACGGCATGAAGAGATTCCTTGGCAAAGGATGGTGCATCCTTACGGGGGGTAATCGACGGGCCAGTGAACACAAAGCTCTCATCCAGCTTGTCCCCCATGGGTTGAAAATAGCGGCTTGTATAAACAATCTTCAGTTGTCCTGGATGCCCTGAAAGCTCCGCCAAAGAAGGAACAGCCACATTGAACTGGGACGCTAATTGCTGGGACATCTCGATGATGTCGTTATATAGCTCCTTGACCTCCTCATCGTCATCCTTCAGTTGATTTTGATTACCTAATCCGAGAGGCTCCACAAAAACAAAAGTGGTGGTGGAGCATACTGCTGGAATACCCAGCTTTTCGCCTAAAATTTGTCCTCCCCAGCCTATTAAAGAGTCAAAAATTAAATAATCATAGGTTTCATTTTCGATCAGATTCAGGACATCCGGAATAAAGCGTTGAATAATTTTTTTCATAACCATATATAAAAATTGGTAAGGATGTTTGATTTCAAATGGCTTCATATCTGGGTTGTTGAGCAGGGTAGCCTCGTTGAAGGAGTAGGCTTTAAATTGTGCACCTAACGCTTCAATCTTCGTCCGATATTTTTCCGTACAACAGTAGACGACCTCATCGCCGTTCTCTATCAGTTCCTTGATTATTCCGAGTGTCGGATTGATATGTCCTTCTGCAGGCATCATTACAACTAATACACGTGCCACGAAATTCACCTCCATTAATTTTTAAATCTTCAAAGCGGACATTTTATTTCTAACCTCTAGATGATGCGTGAAAAGTAGAATCTGGAAATCATACCCATATGATTATACTATTAATTATTTCCATTTTTGTAAATAGTGTATATGTCACTTTTTGAACAAAAAAAGCACCTTTACGGTGCTTCCTCTGTTCATACTCATTTTGGATTAGGTAAATAACCTATCTCAATATCCTCTTGAATACTGGGGGATTTCTTTTAGTTGCACGATATCATGACCTGTTGGATTCTGGAAGGCACGAAGGCCAAATGTCGGCGCAACGGCGAAGATGTGGTCAAAGATATCGGCTTGAACCGATTCATACACACCCCAGGTGATATCATTGCTGAATGCATAGATTTCAAGTGGTAGTCCGTTATCTCCAGGTGCCAACTGTCTCACGATCAACGTCATATCCTTATGGATTTTCGGATGATTCCTCAAATATTGATGGATATATTCCCTGAATACACCCACATTCGTAAGCTGTCTACCATTCACAATGCTTTCCGTATTAATATGATGTTCTATATTGTATTCGTTAATTTCATTTAATTTTGTCTCGAGATAGTCCGTAAGATAGTGGATCTTCTGAAATTCCCCAATCATTTCCTTGGTGCAGAAGCTTATGCTGCTTGTATCAATATAGACGCTTCTTTTAATCCTTCTGCCACCGGATACCTGCATGCCTCTCCAATTTTTGAATGAATCCGAAATAAGTGCGTAGCTCGGAATCATCGTGATCGTTTTATCGAAATTCATAACCTTTACCGTGTTTAATGTAATATCGATGACGTCGCCGTCGGCATTATATTTGGGCATTTCAATCCAGTCACCAACACGCACCATGTCATTCGATGATAATTGCACGCCTGCCACCAGTCCCAATATGGAATCCTTGAAGACAAGCATCAGAACGGCTGATAACGCACCAAGTCCACTGAGAATAATCAACGGATTCTGACCAATAAGGCTCGAGATGACGATAATGCCCCCAATGATGAAAAGAATAATCTTGGCCACCTGAATGTATCCCTTAATGGGTCTGATCTTGGAGACTTCATAGGAACGATATATGGTATCAAAGGCATTAAGTAACGCATTTAATACCGTGATGGTTATGACGATCATATAAGTTAGAGCTGCCTTTTCAATCAAAGCCTGATAGGACGGGAAGATATACGCTGAATAATAGATGATAATGGCCGGTACGAGATGCGAGAGCTTGTGGAACACTTTTTTCTCCACAATGATTTTATCCCACGTGTACCGATTGTTGTTGATGATTTGGATAATAATCTTCAGCACGATTTTTTTGGCTATAAAATTGGCCAGTATGGAGACCACAGCTATAAATACCACCATGATCAAATTCGAAAGATATCCAATGGTTTGTTCACTCATGCCCGTTCCGTCTAGTTGATTTTTGATAAAGTCCATTGTATCCTCCTGACGCGGTTTATATTAACTTATTATTATAAATTACATTCTAGTACGAAGTAAAATTTCAAAAAAATACAGTAATCAGTTGATGGGGTAAAGGGCATATGCACCCTCACGAGTATCACGTCACACAAATGGGCTAATGTGCATAGACTGGGCTAAATATAAACCAGATCCTTGCATTGGAGATGTGAACATTGAGTAATCCCAAAAATAAAGTTAAGACTCAGCCTATTGCCATGAAAAAGCTTTCCCCCGTAAGCATGGTAACGGAGCTTCCACCCGTCCGCGGTAATTTAAGAACCTCTTCCTCAAGTCCAACTAAGGCCATTCATAATGAAAAGGATACAACATCCGCTATCGATGCATGTGTAGACCGCGCTTTTCGTATTCCTATATTTTTGAGTACAACCAACACGGTAAATGACCTGCAAGAGCAATTTCTGACCCGTCTGATTAGGGAAATTGAAGATGCATTGCTCTTTCCCCGCACATTGCCCGTTAGTGAACAATACCCGGAAAACATTCTAACGAATATACGACGCCTGGTTTTTTCAAGCTATGGATTACTCGCAATCAACTTCCGCAGATTTTATGTTCAAATTCTTGATTCCAATGTAGGAGAGCCACCAACGACCACTCCGTTCTGGGAAGGATCGACCTTTTCTCAAATCGAGCCTGCCATGGCCTTTCAATTCGGCATTCCAATCTTATTAGTGAGGGAGAAGGGAACGGACGTCAGTAATGGAATTTGGGCCGGAGGAATCACACCTCTCAACATATTTGTTGACTGGGATTCCGACAACCAATCCGTAGACGATTTCTTTAACAGTGTTCAATGGAGAGAAGTCTTTGCTTATTGGGCTGCAGAGGTAAGGGGTAACTATTTGCTTCGCACGGAGCCATTGTTCAATAATTAAACTTCTGGGCTGATGGATACTGGACAAGAAAGAGGACCCTATCATTCCAATGAATGATGGGCCCAATCTACAATACTCTGTTTAACGATTAGTAAGAAAATCTCAACAATTCACTTACCGTGACCAATCGGTACCCTTCCGCGACAAGTTCATCCACCAATACTCGAACCGCCTCCACTGTCTCGGAACGATCCCCGTACCCGTCATGGAAAATTAACACGCTCCCGGGTTTCACCGCAGACCGGGTATGCTCCAGAATGTGCTCAACGCCGGGATTGTCCCAATCCTTCGCATCACCGTTTACCGCACCAATCGTTTGATATCCGCGCTCCGCCGCCAGAGACAGAATGTCATCGTTTACGCCAAAATACGGCGGGCGGAAGCAGCGGGTAGTTTGCCCCGTAATTTCTTGAACCAGACTTTCTGCACGTTGCAGTTCCTCTCCAGCTGCCTTCAGCGTCAGCTTTGTCAGGTCCGGATGCGTGTACGTATGGTTTCCAATCTCATGCCCTTCACGGTGCACCTCCGCCGCAATCTCCGGGTGAGCCTCCATCTCTTTGCCGATCATGAAAAACGTCGCCTGCCCACTCGCACGGCGGAATATCTCAAGCACTTGACGTGTATAGACTGGATGAGGCCCATCATCAAACGTGAACGCCACAACCTTTTCCCTAACAGATACCTGCTCTACCAACGCGATATTAACCATAAAGCAATGACCCCTCTCTGCAACTGCTACGTTCTCCCTTATTATTCCATGACTATATGCTCCGGTCTAGTCCAGAGATCACAATATGCAATTGGAATAGGATGGCGATCAGTGCCACGATTCGAGCATCAGGATTCCATTGCATAAGCTGTCTAGCAAAGGTAAACCATCCTCCAACTCTGCCAAAGTCGGCGTCAATTCGTCATCATGCTTTCAGAAGATTGCCAAGGATGCAGGGGATAGTTATTCCAAAATATGAAGTCCGTTGGCTTTCACCTTGAACTAGATAACACTTTGCCCCATATGATGGATGCTGTCAGTTCTGCAATCCGTATAGCGCCTTACTCCTGTTTTAAGTGATTATATCATAAAATGAAAAGCCACCATCCAGATCACTGGGTGGTGACTTTTGCTTACTCTAATAGAGGCGAGGGGCATCGCCCCCCATTTGGTACTTAATATTATCGATACTTGTAAGACTGGAATAATTGATGTAAGATGTGGGAAATTATCGACAAACGGAGGTATGTTGATGCATCCAAATCGAGAACAACTCCAAGATATTCTGATGCGTGCCAATCAACATGCACGTAAACAAGCGAGAGAATTAGGTGCATCAATTTACTATATAAAGGACAACACACGAATTCGTGAAGATGCTGAAGGAAACATGTTCGAGATCTCTTTTAATTCAGAAGGTAATCGATTAGAGGTTCGTTTTGATAAGTGGTAGAAGAAGTAGAAAGAGACCAGTCAATTGATCCAGTCTCTTTTCTTATATATGTGTGCATGTCTCATATATACCAGCTTTAAACACTTATACAAACAGGTCAACAACGTTGCGGATAATCTCCTCCTTTTTATATGCAAAGTCATTGATACTTGAGAAATATAACTTGTTTGAATTCATAGGAGTTACCATAACAGGCTGTTTAAATAACAGCATGACATAAAGTGAATTATCGGCACCAACCTTAATGTCCTTGTCAAAAAGTCCTTCCCATATCTGCTCAGCCATTTCTGGCATAAATAGATCAGAGTATCTCTCCATGTATGTTTTAACACCGTACTCAGACCACCACCACAAGGAAAAAGTCTTCCATACTCTTTCAGATGTATGAAAAACTGAATCCTCTCGAAACAAACGTTTAAAACAATCTCTAAAATGGATCGTTTTAAACGGGTTATCCATATACTGTTGTTGCTCATACTCCTTTACAATTTCATCCCAACTTGTGCTCAAGTTTTCTTTAAAACTCTCATATTCCAGTAATTCCTGTTCGTTTGAAATTAAGTACTTCCCCGGGAAGATTTCTTTTTCTCCATGGTAGCATTCATAAATATTTTCTATATATAAAAGAAAATTTAAGTCCATAGGGCAGAGGTTACTTATGTTCAACTTCTTATGATTACGTGAATGTGCCATATCAGACATTTAATCCTATAACACATGGCGGTACGTACCAACTAAAGAGCTGAGAAGCATCTCTTGCTGAGCCAATTATGGAGACACTGTACTCACCTTTTGGTAAACCTAAACTTACAGTATCATAAGGTGTGGGGAGACCATTTATATATCTTGATATTACCAGTGTACCTGTAAAAAAGTGTACTGTAGAGAATCGAGGATTAACCTCCCATCTGACCGCACCACCAAGGCCAAATGCTGGCTCTATACGAGCATATCCTCCGTCTCCAGAACAAGTACTCAGTGGTCCAACCTCACCGTCAACTGATTGGAGCGCTAAATCATCATCCACACAGACATAATCGCCTTCGACAGTAATACTTTTAGGAAGTGATTCAAAATCTTGTGTGATCTCTACCTCTGGTACTACTTCATTAACTTTACCATCATGCGCAAAAGCATTAAGTGGAAGGGTGAACAGAAAAACAAGTAGCAGCAAAACAATTTTTTTCATCTTTTGTCCTCCCCTTATTTTTTCATCACCCTTACTATATTACTATTATTTTCTATATTATCAATACTATGTTTGTAAAGATTTCTTAGGATTTTTCAAGTTTTTATCAATACTGATTAATAGTATTTATAGTACTTCAACCTTTACAACTTCGCGCTGATAATCTTATTTCTTCTCTGCTGGTATCGCCTCGAAGCTCTATGAGTCGCTTAGCAATCAATTGTTTCATAGTTGTTGGCCCCACCTTCCAAAAACACATTTCGTGTTGTTGACCTTATTATGTTGAATACATTTCGTGGTGTCAACACGTTTTGTGTTTCTGAATATTTTTTAACACGTATTGTGTTAATATTATGAATGGGTGATAATTGATGGCCACTTTTGGGCAAAAGTTACGTGCAATTCGCACGGGAAATAATCTAACGCAAAAAGACCTTGCTACAATATTCAAGGTCAGTGAAAGCGCGATTGGTATGTATGAAAGAGACGAACGGGAACCGTCATTCAAATTTATTAATGATGCTGCAGACCGTTTTGAGGTAACCACAGATTACTTACTAGGAAGAACTAGTGATACAAATCAAGGTACATCTAAGGTTATTTCAAAAGGAGTAAAAGAATTTCTTAGTGCAATTGAATTAGCTGACGATGAAGCAATTTTGAAGCTAAAAGGAATGTTGCGCCACGAAGGTAATGAGTTATCAGATGATGCTATAAGAGAAATTATTTCTTATGCTCGTTACAAAGCAAATCAAGAATAATGTCTGGTAGTTCAAATCGGAGTTCTTCAAAAATGTCCTTAACTTCGTATTCTTCTGTTTTCTCTTGGTCCATGCTGCCACTTCCGTTCCTGTTTCTTGATAAAAAATAGAACAATTGTTCCTATTTAATTCTAACATGTGCTCCTATGATTGGTAAATCCTCAGCAGTTATTTCTTATAATTATATATGTGGATCAGCACAGGAACGCTCACACTGGAGTAAAGAGTTACATCTGAAGAACGGCTGCATCAAAACAACATCTTACCATCATCTCGTAAATCGTCTTTACGAAGTGATGTTTACATATATAACACCTAATGTACGAGCAAATTCCCCAACCGATGGGACAGAGAAAAGAGAAGGTATAGAAAGATGAAAAAAATAGCTTTATTTACTATGGTTTTTGCACTTGTAGCAGTATTATCAGCATGCGGAGATACAAAGGAGAATTCTTCTTCGCAAGCCAGCCAAACAGAAACCAAACAAAAAGAAATTGAAGCAGAAAACCAAAAACTAAAAGAAGAAGCTGAAGCTTTGAAAAAAGAGTTGGCTGAAAAAGAAGCTTCCGAAGTTGAAACTGCAGCTACTGAGGTGAACACAGAAACGCAAGAACCAGAAACTAAAAGTGCTGTTACCGCGGAAATGATGAGTGTAGTTGTTCCTAATCTTGTAGAGGGTGGCGCTGTTGACCAAAAAACCTACGATTATTTGGTAAAACATGCTGATCTCTTTCCAGCTGTAACTGCTGAAACAAAAAAAGCTGCAACCAAGGAAGTAGATAGCAAAATCACTTCGAAGCACCTCTTTAAAAATATTACCCCTTACCTTGATAAGATGGTAAAAGTAACTGGTACCGTTGTGCAAGTACAAGAAGAAGAAACAGATTTCGGCACTGTAGCGTCTATACATATCATGGACGAATCCGGTAACTCCTTAATCGGTTATTATAATAATTCAACAGGAGATATTCTCGACGGTGATGATGTGACAATGCGCGGAGTTCCTACAGCAGTCTATTCTTTTGACAATATAAGTGGTGGAACTACGAATGCTATTATGTTGGCCGTTTCTACAGTTCAAAAAGTCCAATAATAAACTAACAGCAGATAAGCCCTACGGGGCTTTTCTTTCGCACAAATAACCGAACATACATTCCTAAAAGGAGCGAGTAAAATGAAGGCGGCCCTATACATCCGCGTCAGTACCGACCGACAAAACGAGGAAGGATTCTCGATGGAGGCTCAACATGATCTCTTATGGAACTACTGGAGAAGAAAGGAATGGAGTTATACCGCGTTTACTCCGATCCAGGAATCAGTGGTAGAACGATTAAAAAGCGCCCTGGTATTCAAAGGCTTATAGAAGATATGAAAGCTGGAAAGTTCGATGCTGTATTGATTCATAAGTTGGATCGACTCAGCCGCAACCTGGGAGACTTGTATGACTTTATTGCCATGATCAACAAGCTTAATAAGCGTTTCGTTGTGGCATCTTTGGGGAGCGAGGAAATAGACACACAATCTCCAATGGGGAAAGCTTTCCTGTACTTTAACGGAATTTTTGCTGAAATTTATTCGGATAACCTTCGGGAGGAAACCTTAAAGGGATTTACAAAGAAAATGGAGAACGGTGGGCTGCATATGTCCAAGGCTCCTCTCGGGTATGATATCGAATTGATCGATGGAGAGCGTAAGCTGATAGTAAATGAATACGAAGCAGGACTGATTAAAGAAGTATTCCGGCTGTACCTTGCTGGCAAAGGGGTTGTGTCCATAGCGAAACATATGAATGGGCACAGTCGTGGAAAAGAAGGTGGAGTATGGGACAGCAAGTATGTAAGGATCTTACTGCAGAACCATACTTACACCGGTCATAATCACTTCAAGCCGGTACTGTGGGAAGAATCCAAAAGAATCATCAAACCTGGGGAACATGAAGCAATTATTTCTATGGAGGATTTCCTGAATGTACGTAGATGATGGAGCGACGTGGAGAGAATCACATGAGCAAACATAGTTATGATTATCCGTATGGAGGAATTGTTAAATGGGGGGCATGTGGGGCAACATACATTGGTAATGCGTCAAGACAGACACTCGTAGATGGAACCGTACGAGTATATAGGAGTTACCGCTGCCGAAATCAGTATTCAAACAAAACTTGTGATGCTCCAGGGATTTCAGAACATCACCTTCAGCAGCTCGTCTTCGAGGGACTGCAGATCACCAATAAAAAACTTCAGGACAAAAAAACGAGCGCTCAGGCTAAGAATGATCAACGCATGCTGCAAAAAGAAATAGAAGTGTCGAATCGCCGGCGAAAGAACTGGATGCTTGCCCTGGGAGACGGTAAACTCTCTGCTGATGATTATGCTGGGCTGATCGATGAGGAAGAAGCAAGAATGAAGGCAATCACTGCTCAATATGAAGAAAAAGAGGATTATTACATCAACGAGCTGTCTACAGAAGAGATTAAAGACATGATGGCCAACTTAAAAGATAACTGGGTACTGATCGAGCCTGAGACGCAAAAGCTGCTTGTGCAATCCATGTTCCGTCAGATTGTAATAAAAAAAGAATCAGACAAGTGGGGCATCCTTCAAATGCTCACCGTCTGATTCTTTTTTTCCTTGGAGATTTTCTCTAAACGCCTTCAACATAGTACTTACTCATTAAGTACCATCTTGGAGGCGAGGGGAGTCGAACCCCTGTCCGAAGATAACGACACATAAGCTTCTACGGGTGTAGTCACAGTTTTGATGTCACCCGAGTATCGCCCCGTAACCGGCTATACGTTGGGTCAGCCTGATTGTCTTCTTCAGCACACCCCAGGCGGAGATGTGACAGCGTATCCCACTACTTGTTAGCCCCTAATCCTGTCACATGGGCGATGCAGGTTAGAAGCACGCACACAGTTTCTTAGGCTGCGAAAGCGTAGTTTGTTTGTTGTTTGCCGTTTAATAGGCTTTAGCGTTGATGAAGTGGACGCGTCCCCACTACCCGCTACCCATGCTCGAACTATCCCCGTCGAATCCATAAACGCCCCCTCATATAAGAAGGGCTCCAGGATTAATCCGTGAATACGGAGCAAAGGTGCTGCACATCTTTTTCCTCCAAGGTAAAAAGATGCTTCTTTCAAACTCGGCATTCCTGTCTGATACAAGAACATCATAACACAGGAACAACCACCGATATAGTACAGATTGCTGGAAGACGTTCCAGCAGGCTGAGCAACTGTGCAAGTTTAACCAACACACATATGAGGCTCAAGCGTCTACATATTATACCGCGTCCCTCAAGGGAAGTAAAGTTGAGTACCGAAGTGCAGACAATTCATGAACATGAACAACTTTTCTTAACTATCTTACCCACGATCCCAATAAACTACGCAGCCATCTGCGAACTAACTCCATCAACCTTTCCAAATAATCATACAACTTTACCTGTACTCACACTAACCATCTTATTAGACAGGGTACCTAGTAACAACTGGTGTATCTCATATCATAACCGGCACAATAATCTGACAGACTTGGCTGCACGGCAGGTTAGTATGATCCGTTAAACTCATTATACCGCTTCCCCTTAACAAGGAACCTCTAATCAAAACAAAAAATCCCAAGCTCCACCCAACTACGGGTAAAACCTGAGATCCTAATTTCTAACATAACCTGCTTATCACTAACTAACATACCATGTGCAAATCAACACATAGCAACCGAATCAACGAGCTACCTTCTGCTTCTCGCGCAGTACCCGTTGAATATCACGTTGTGCATCGCGTTTTGCAGCAGACTCCCGTTTATCGTACTGCTTCTTACCTTTACCCAGTCCGAGCAATAGCTTCGCATACCCGTTACGAATATAGATCTTCAGCGGCACAATGCTGTATCCGTCCTGCTTCGACAGCCCAAGCAGCTTGTGAATCTGCACTTTATGCATCAACAACTTGCGCGTACGTGTTGGATCAATTGGATTATGACGGTTCCCTTGTTCAAAAGGACTAATATGCATATTGTGAATATGAATCTCACCGTTCCGAATCGTGGCAAATGCATCGCCAATATTCGCACGGCCGTTACGAAGAGATTTGATCTCCGTTCCGGTAAGCACCATGCCCGCTTCATACGTATCTTCAATGAAGTAGTCATGGGAAGCCTTTTTATTCTGTGCAAGCACTTTACTCTGTCCATCATTCTTGCCCATGTCCTCACTCCTTCTCCGTAAAATAAGCCGGTACCTATGCTCTACAGCAGCGCACCACACATTTCCTCAGGTACCACATGCCAGACCTTAATTGTAGCAAGGACCGCTGTTAAAATCAAGAAAGAGGCGGTCTGCGCCGCCCCTTCTCATTACACTCATTTCATGTTCAGCGAAACGCGTTTACTTTTTCTTCT
Source organism: Paenibacillus sp. FSL W7-1088 (assembly GCF_037969855.1). Classification (NCBI taxonomy): domain Bacteria; kingdom Bacillati; phylum Bacillota; class Bacilli; order Caryophanales; family Paenibacillaceae; genus Paenibacillus; species Paenibacillus sp. FSL W7-1088. The sequence goes on along the minus strand of NZ_CP150216.1, from coordinate 195,849 downwards.
TCCGTACAAAAGCCGCCGTTCCGTTGGCAGGTGCACCTTTATTCTTTTTGCGCTTACGGCGTGGTGCTCCACCTTCCTGAACACCGCCTGGTGTAGCTCCTTCTCCGATAAACACACCGCTAGGTGAGGTGTTTTTGCGTCCACTACCGCCTTTGCCACCTTTACCTCCGCCTTTACCGGATTTGAAGCTACCTTCACCGCGACTGCTGCCGCTGTTCAGAGCATTCCCTTGTCCACTAGCTGAAGTGCCTTCCTGGCCACCCGCGGTAGAGCTATAACCACCTTTGCCCGAGCCAAAACCAAAGCTTACAGCTCCCTTGCTCCGGCCAGCTGATCCGCCAGTATCTCCAGCACGACGCTCCCCTCTTGGTTTGCCGCCACCTTTGCCACCTGCGTTTCCTGCTGAGTTCGAAGCTCCGCTACGACCGCCTCGACCGCCTTTGCTGCTCTCATCGGCAGATCTGCCACCACGGTTGCCTCCAGCACCAGTAGGGGTGCCTTTACCACCACGCGAGCCACTGAATCCACCAGAACCACTCTTCGCACCGCCGCGTCCTCCGCCACCAGCAGGACGTCCACCTTTACCGCCACGTCCACCATTGAAGCCACCTGGACGTTCGCCGCGAGGTTTCATGTCGACCATTTCAAAGTCAATTGTGTACTCCTCCATGCTCACACGCGCTACACGAATCTTCACTTCATCACCGATGCGGAAGACTTTGGAGGTGCGTTCGCCAATCAAAGCCATATGTTGATCATCAAAATGGTAATAGTCGTCTGTGAGCGCACTCAGGCGAATCAGACCTTCTACCGTATTTTCCAGTTCAATGAACATACCGAAGCTGGTAACACTGCTGATCATGCCTTCGAACTCTTCACCGACTTTATCAAGCATATACTCGGCTTTTTTCATTTTCTCCGTATCCCGCTCAGCTTCCACCGCCACACGCTCACGTTCCGAAGACTGCTGCGCAATATCGGCCATACGTGCTGCCAAATACTCCTGACGGTTCTCGGGCAAAGCCCCGTTGTTCTCAATCACTTCCCGAATAACACGGTGAATGACGAGATCGGGATAACGACGTATTGGAGACGTGAAGTGACTGTAGAACTCTGCTGCCAGACCAAAGTGACCGGACATCTCAGAATCATACTTCGCCTGTTTCATGGAACGCAACATCATTGTACTGATAACCGTCTGTTCCTTTGTTCCGTTAATATCCTCAAGCAGGGATTGAAGCGCCCGTGGATGAATCGTGTTGCCACGTCCTTTGACGTGGTGTCCGAAATTCGCCGCAAAGGCGAGAAAATTTTGCAGTTTTTCCTGATCTGGATCTTCATGCACACGATAGATGAACGGAACCTTCAACCAGTGGAAATGCTCTGCTACCGTTTCATTAGCTGCCAGCATGAATTCCTCAATGATTTGCTCCGCAATCGAACGCTCCCGTTTCACGATATCGACTGGTTTGCATTCTTCATCCACAATGATTTTGGATTCTTCAAAATCAAAGTCAACCGCACCGCGGCGCATACGCATCGCACGAAGCTTCAAGGCAATCTCTTTCATCAAGTGGAAATCATCCACCAGATCCTTATAACGCTCGAGCAATTCAGGCTCTTCACCTTCAAGAATTTTGCGAACGTTGGAATACGTCATCCGCTCTTTGGTCTTGATCACACTTGTGAAAATGTCGTGTTTCACAACCTTCATCTGGTCGTTGAACTCCATCTCACAAGAAAGGGTCAAGCGGTCTACCTGTGGGTTCAAACTACAGATCCCGTTGGACAACCGTTGCGGAAGCATCGGAATAACACGGTCCACCAGATACACGCTGCATCCGCGGTTGTAAGCCTCCTGATCCAGCTTGGAGTTCTCCTGCACATAATAGCCTACATCGGCAATATGAACACCCAGACGATAGTTACCGTTAGGCAGTTTCTCTACATTGACAGCGTCATCGAGATCCTTCGCGTCTTCGCCATCAATCGTAACGATATTCAATCCACGCAGATCGCGGCGACCTTGCTGGATAATTTCTTCTTCCGTAATGGCATCAGGCGCCTTTTCGGCTTCTTCCACCACTTCATCCGGGAAGGCTTCTGGCAGCTGATGTTTACGGATCACGGACAAAATATCAATACCCGGTTCATCCTTATGACCGAGGATCTCGATCACTTCACCTTCTGCTGCTGCCCGGCCCTCTGGATAGCTGACGATTTTGGCAACCACCTTTTGCCCATCTACAGCTCCATTAAAGTTCGTACGCGGGATGAAGATATCCCGGTTAATCCGCTTGTCGTCCGGAATGACGAAGCCATAAACCTCGTGGCTTTGGAATACACCAACCACTTGCGTGACCGCACGGGTAACAATACGGACGATCTCACCTTCCAAGCGACCGCCAGAAGGGCCTTGGGACGTGACTTTAACCAATACCGTGTCACCATTCATCGCGCTTTTCATATCATTGGCATGGATGTACACATCCGGGTGCTCCCGATCCTCAGGGATGAGGAAAGCAAACCCTTTCGCATGAGCCTGCAAACGTCCGCGCACCAAATCCATACGTTCTGGCATACCATAGCGGTTATTGCGGGTCAGCAGGACTTTACCGGATTCCTCCAACGTATTAAGCATAATTAAAAAGGCTTTGAAATCAGCTGCGTCTTCGATCTCGAAGTGCTGTTCCAGTTCCTGATAAGTCATCGGTTTATAAGCGGTCTCCCGCATGAAGTCGAGCAATTGTTGTTCTGTTATCATTAATATTCACCTCGGGAAACATAAAAGTGTAATCTTGTCTCATCTCTCTATGTATCAGTAACCTTACAGATGTAAAAGCCCTTTACCGCAGGCCACACTATCTCATACCCTAGTATACACGAATTCAATCCGGCGCATCCGTACCCTGCAAAATAAACCAAGCATGCATGGCCCCTTGCATAACCGCGCTTTCATGCATCATAACTGCATTTATGCTACATGTGTTTTGCTCTCGAAAAGACAGAAAAGAATCGGCCCAGAACAGGGCGAATATGTAGGAAGGTAACCGTACAGAAGTGAGAAGAAATCGAAGATCAGAATCATGTGGTTCATTGGAAAAGACTGGTCATGGATGAATTTATTAAAAAACCTCCGTTTCTTCTCGAAACGAAGGTTAATCATTCAAGCGTTCCTGCTCGAAACTATCTCGTTACATAAGGCACTCCGGCTTACTTGGAGACAACCGTAACGATGATAGACAAAATGAAGAATCCTGCACCCAGTACAACTGTTGCACGTTGCAGGAAAAGATCCAGTCCGCGCGCTTTCGTTTTACCGAAAAGATGTTCCGCACCACCGGAGATGGCACCCGCCAAACCAGCGCTTTTCCCGTGCTGCAGCAATACTACAGTGATTAGACCGATCGAAAACACCACGAGCAGCAATTTCAAAGCAATATCCATTCTTTCCACCTCCTACCCATGTGGGCATAACATCTCACCATAAAAACAGTTACTTTAATTGTAACACAGCTATTAACGTGATACAAGTAGTGGCATTTCCTCAATTACTGAGATACAGCCACCTTCGTCAATTCTTTCTATGCTTAAGATTAAATTGAACTTAATAAAAAAGACAAGCCGGTTACCCGGCTTGCCTAATGTTGTCGTAAGACAACTTATTTTTTGAGGTTGTAGAATCCTTTGAGACCATTGTATTGAGCCAGTTCACCCAGTTGATCCTCGATGCGGAGCAATTGGTTGTACTTCGCGATACGGTCTGTACGGGAAGGAGCACCCGTTTTGATTTGACCTGCGTTTGTTGCAACAGCGATATCAGCGATTGTGCTGTCTTCGGACTCACCGGAACGGTGGGAGATTACAGCAGTGTATCCTGCACGTTTAGCCATTTCGATTGCATCGAATGTTTCAGTCAATGTACCGATTTGGTTTACTTTGATCAGGATGGAGTTACCGATACCTTCTTCGATACCTCTACCCAGGCGCTCTGTGTTCGTTACGAACAGGTCATCACCAACGAGTTGTACTTTGTCTCCCAATTTTTCTGTGAGCAATTTCCAACCATCCCAGTCATCTTCGGACATACCGTCTTCAATTGTGATGATTGGGTATTTCTCAACCCAAGAAGCCAGAAGGTCAACATATTCAGCGGAAGTGTAAGATTTACCTTCGCCAGCAAGTGTGTACTTACCATCTTTGTAGAACTCAGTGGAAGCAACGTCCATACCCAGGAATACGTCAACGCCTGGTTTGTAACCTGCTTTTTCAATTGCTTCGATGATTGTAGTGATTGCTTCTTCGTTCGAACCAAGGTTCGGTGCGAAACCACCTTCGTCACCCACAGCTGTGTTCAGGCCTTTGGAGCTCAGTACAGATTTCAGGTTGTGGAAGATTTCCGCGCCTACGCGGAGAGCTTCTTTGAATGTTGGTGCTCCAACAGGAAGAACCATGAACTCTTGAACGTCGATGTTGTTGTCAGCATGCTCACCACCGTTGATGATGTTCATCATTGGTACTGGAAGTGCTTTAGCGTTGAATCCGCCCAGGTAAACGTACAATGGCAGGTCCAGAGCGTCAGCAGCTGCGCGAGCTACTGCCATGGATACAGCCAAGATTGCGTTAGCACCCAGTTTACCTTTGTTTGGCGTACCATCCAAAGTGATCATCAATTTGTCGATACCCAGTTGATCCAATGCATCCATACCGATTACTTCTGGAGCGATTGTTTCGTTTACGTTTTTAACAGCTTGCAGAACGCCTTTACCCAGGTAACGGGATTTGTCGCCATCGCGAAGCTCAACAGCTTCGTGGGCACCAGTGGATGCACCGGATGGAACGATAGCGCGTCCGATTGCGCCGGACTCCAGGTATACTTCAACTTCAACTGTAGGGTTACCGCGGGAGTCGAGGACTTCGCGAGCGTACACGTCAGAAATAATAGTCATGAGTGATAATCTCCTTTAATTTTAAATTTATTTTTAATACGTTCAGAATAGCCTGAGTTTCACCAGTCCACTCCGCACGCAGTACCATCTTCCGATCGCTGTTATCCCCTGATTCCTTTGAACTTATTTTCATAAGTTGGAATCATGTGATAAAGGCGAACGCTTCGCTTCTTCAGATCGGTTCTGCTTGCTTCGTTCCGGGTTCCACTTTGTATTATTCAACAACCTATTAAAACTAATTATTTACGGGTAGCGATGACAGATGTTCCTGTCATTTCTTCCGGTTTAGGCAATTGCATCAAGTCAAGAATCGTTGGAGCGATATCCGCGAGGATTCCGCCCTCACGCAGGGTAACATTAGCATCTGTAACGATGAATGGAACCGGGTTCGTTGTGTGAGCCGTGAACGGACGTCCTTGCTCATCAAACACCATATCCGCGTTACCATGATCCGCAGTAATCAGCACAACGCCGCCTTTAGCGAGAACTGCATCCACAACACGGCCCATGCATTCATCCGTTACTTCTACTGCCTTAATCGTAGGCTCCAGCATGCCGGAGTGTCCAACCATATCAGGGTTAGCGAAGTTCAGAATGATGGCGTCATGTTTGTCTGCTTCAATCTCGCGAACACATGCGTCAGCTACTTCATACGCGCTCATCTCCGGCTGCAAGTCGTACGTTGCAACTTTTGGTGAGTTGATCAGCACGCGTGTTTCGCCCGGAAGCTCAACATCACGGCCGCCGCTGAAGAAGAAGGTTACGTGCGGGTATTTTTCGGTTTCTGCAATACGCAATTGTTTCTTGTTATTCTGTACCAGAACTTCACCCAGCGTGTTGTCGAGGTTTTTAGGCGAGTAAGCCACATAACCTTCAACGGTCTCGCTGAACAAGGTCAGGCACACGAAGTGCAAGCCCACAGGGAACTTCGGACCACGGTCGAAACCACGGAAATCCTGGTTCGTGAATACTTGCGACAATTGGATCGCACGGTCAGGACGGAAGTTGAGGAAAATGACGGAATCGCCGCTCTCCACCAGACCTACAGGCTGGCCATCCGCTTTAACGATAACCGTTGGTTCAACGAATTCGTCAAAGACGGATTTTTCATACGATTCTTCAACTGCTTTGAGTGGATCAGTGTATTTAGGTCCATCACCATAAACGATGGCACGATATGATTTCTCAACACGTTCCCAACGTTTGTCACGGTCCATCGCATAGTAGCGACCTTGAACCGTTGCGATTTGTCCTACACCGACTTCTTCAATTTTGGCAATCAGCTTCTGCATGAATTCTTTACCGCTATCCGGCATAACATCACGGCCATCCAAGAAGGCGTGAATGTATACGTCATTCATTTCTTCTTTTTTGGCGAGATCCAGCATAGCGAACAAGTGGTCGATGTGACTATGTACGCCGCCATCGGACAACAAACCATACAAGTGAAGCTTTTTACCGTTTTGTTTTGCTTCGCGAACAGCTTTGACAAGTGTTTCATTGTCGTAGAACTCACCGTCACGAATCGATTTGGAGATACGAGTCAAATCCTGGTATACGATCCGGCCGGCACCAATGTTCAGGTGACCTACCTCGGAGTTCCCCATTTGCCCTTCTGGCAAACCTACAGCTTCACCGCAAGCAGTGAGAGTTGTGTGTGGGAATTGGCTCATAAAACGGTCATAGTTCGGTTTCTTGGCTTGCGCAACCGCGTTGCCTTCCTCCGTGTTACGAAGACCAAAGCCGTCCATAATGATCAGCGCTACAGGTTTTGGAGCTGTCATTACTTCGCCCCCTCAACAAGCGCGATGAACGAAGCCGGCTGCAAGCTGGCACCGCCAACAAGTGCGCCGTCGATGTCGCTTTGTCCGAGGTATTCTGTTACGTTCTCAGGTTTAACACTGCCGCCGTATTGAATACGAACTGCATCTGCTACCTTTTGGTCGTACAGATCCTTCACCAGCGTACGGATGTAAGCAATAACTTCATTCGCATCTTGGGAAGTGGAGGATTTGCCTGTACCAATCGCCCAGATTGGCTCATAAGCGATAACGACTTGTGCCGCTTGCTCTGCAGACAGACCTGCCAAAGCAGCTTCTGTTTGCACTTTGCATACGTCTTTCGTTTGGTTCGCTTCGCGCTCTTCTAGCGTTTCACCAAGGCAAAAGATTGGAGTCAATCCGTGACGGAATGCTGCATGCAACTTTTTATTGACAGTCTCATCGGTTTCCGCAAAATATTGACGGCGCTCCGAGTGACCAATAATGACATAATCCACACCCAGTTCTTTCAGCATAACGCCGCTGATTTCACCTGTGAATGCACCGTTGTCTTCAAAATGAAGATTTTGTGCACCAATTTTGATGTTTGTGCCTTTAACAGCTTCTACCAGGGATGGCAGATTCGTAAACGGTGCGCAAATAACAGTCTCTACGCCTTCAACTTCCGCTTTTCCTTTGACTTCCTGAATGAAGTCATTGGATTCGGAAACCGTTTTGAACATTTTCCAGTTACCTGCGATAATCGGTGTTCTCATGGTTTTCAACTCCTTCATGCTATAGCTTAAAGCTTACTTGTCGTTCAATGCAACTACGCCAGGAAGCACTTTGCCTTCCATGAACTCGAGCGATGCACCGCCACCTGTAGAGATGTGGTCCATTTTGTCAGCCAGTTTGAACTTCTCAGCTGCTGCTGCGGAGTCACCGCCACCAATGATGGTGTATGCCGATGTCTCAGCGCAAGCTTCTGCTACTGCACGAGTACCGTGGGAGAAAGGCTCGATTTCGAATACGCCCATTGGTCCGTTCCATACAACAAGTTTGGAGTTTTTAACAACGTCAGCATAGATCTCACGTGTTTTAGGACCGATGTCGATACCTTCCCAATCTGCAGGAATGTCGCCAACTTCAACAATCTTCGTATTTGCGTTAGCGCTGAAGTCATCGGAGATAACGATATCAACTGGCAGATAGAAGTTTTTACCCAGTTTCTTTGCTTTTTCGATAAAGCCCAGAGCAACATCCAGTTTGGACTCATCCAGCAGGGATTGACCTACTTCATGACCTTGAGCCTTCATGAATGTGTAGGAAAGACCGCCACCGATGATTACGTTGTCTGCAATGTTCAACAGGTTGTCGATCACATCGATTTTGTCTTTAACTTTGGAACCACCGATGATGGCTGTGAAAGGACGCTCAGGGTTGGAGATGGCTTTACCCAACACTTCCAGTTCTTTCTCCATCAACAGGCCGGATACTGCTGGCAGCAGGTGAGCGATACCTTCTGTCGAAGCATGTGCTCTGTGCGCTGCGCCGAATGCATCGTTAACGAATACGTCAGCCAGTTCAGCAAATTGTTTTGCGAGTTCCGGATCGTTTTTCTCTTCGCCTGCGTGGAAACGAACGTTCTCAAGCAACAATACGTCGCCATTGTTCAGTTCAGCGATTTGAGCTTTTACTGTTTCGCCAACGGAATCATCCGCTTTAACGACTTTTTTACCAAGCAACTCGGACAAACGCTCAGCCGCTGGAGTCAAACGCAAGGATTCAACCACTTCGCCATTTGGACGACCCATGTGGCTTGCCAAAATAACTTTAGCGCCTTTTTCGATCAAATAGTTGATCGTAGGAAGCGTGGCACGAATACGTTTGTCATCTGTAATTTTACCATCTTCGAGCGGCACATTAAAATCTACACGGACAAAAGCCCGTTTTCCTGTCAATTCGATATCACGTACACTTTTTTTGTTCATCTGTATTTCCTCCGCACCCATGTATTTGGTGGACCAATCAAGGGCCCAAATCCCTTGTCAATCCTGGTGTTTTTGAGAAATTTGCAAAATATTGATATATAAAGAGCGGAAACAATAGCATCTGTTTCCGCTCTATGTTATTGCAGATATTACTTGATCATTTTTGCAAAGTGCTCCAAAGTGCGAACCAGTTGAGCAGTGTAGGACATTTCATTGTCATACCAAGCTACAGTTTTAACCAATTGTTGGTCGCCAACAGTCAGAACTTTAGTTTGAGTTGCATCAAACAGGGAACCGAAAGTGATACCTTGGATATCGGAAGATACGATTTCATCTTCTGTGTATCCGAAAGTTTGTGGATCGGAAGCTTCTTTCATTACTGCGTTAACTTCTTCAGCAGTAACTTTTTTGCCCAATACAGTTACGAGCTCAGTCAGGGAACCAGTAGCTACTGGTACACGTTGAGCTGCACCGTCGAGTTTGCCTTGCAGTTCTGGAATAACCAAACCGATTGCTTTAGCAGCACCAGTTGTGTTAGGGATGATGTTTTCAGCTGCTGCGCGAGCACGACGGAAGTCACCTTTAGGGTGTGGAGCATCCAATGTGTTTTGGTCGCCAGTGTAAGCGTGAATTGTAGTCATCAAACCTTGAACGATTCCGAATTTGTCTTGCAGCGTTTTTGCCATAGGTGCCAGGCAGTTTGTTGTGCAAGATGCGCCGGAGATTACAGTTTCAGTACCGTCGAGGATTTCATGGTTTACGTTGTAAACGATGGTTTTCATGTCGCCAGTAGCTGGTGCGGAGATAACAACTTTCTTAGCTCCACCTTTCAAGTGTTTCTCAGCTGCTTCTTTAGTTGTGAAGAAACCAGTACATTCCAGAACGATATCTACGCCGAGGTCGCCCCATGGCAGTTCTTCTGGGTTACGGTTAGCCAATACTTTAACTTCTTTGCCGTTCACTTTGAAGAAGCCATCGTGTACTTCAACATCGCCATCGAAGCGACCTTGAGTTGTATCATATTTAAGCAAATGAGCCAGCATTTTAGCATCAGTCAAGTCGTTGATTGCTACAACTTCAATGCCCTCTACATTTTGAATACGGCGGAATGCCAAACGACCAATACGTCCAAAACCGTTAATACCTACTTTAATCATGAGTAAGTTCCTCCCAAGTTTTGATTGATTTTTTTATGAAGCTTATATATTCAAGACAGACGGTGAAGTCCGTCAAGACAACAATAGTTGTGGTGCAAAATAAAACCTTATTCCATTTCGGCGACGATGACTTCAGCAGCAGCCTCATCGATAATCAGAATATCTTCCTGACCAAATCTCAGAACAGAATGTATGGCAGCAGCCTTGCTCTTGCCACCTGCAATCCCAATTACGACATCGGTTCGTTCAATATCCTGGAGTCGCATGCCCAGCGTAAGCATGGTATGTACCACCTCACCCTGATCATTAAAGTAATAACCGAATGATTCAGATACGGCCCCTTGCTCCTGGAGTTCATCTATGATCTCTGTCGCAAGTTTGCGGCGCCGTGCCATCTCTACGGCATCACCAATTCCATGAATGACGATCCGCGATTTTCGGATCAGCTGCAGAATCTCCTGAACACTCGGGTCCTGGATTAGTGATTCATAGGCATGATCACTCAGCAAATCCGGTACATGCAGGAGTTTGTATTGGGCTCCTACCCGTTTTGCCATCGTGGATGCTATCGTATTGGCCTGAATTTCGAGGCTTTCTCCCAGCCCACCGCGTGCCGGTACGAACCAGACACCTTTCAGCGATGTTGGCGGAGTCAGTTGCTCTGCGACTTCAGCCGTTGTTGAACCGCCAGTTACGGCGACAACATCGTTATCACTCATGATATTACCCAGAGCCTTCGCTCCGGCTCTGCCCAGCTCCCGTTTGGCAAATGGAGAAATGTCCGAATCGCCGGGAACCACAACTACCTTTTGCAGACCGTAGGCTTGCTTGATGCGTTCTTCCAGTTCGGATAATCCAAACAGTTCTTTGGCGACGGGTTCCAACTGCTGCAGCAATTCATGCCCTGCCTCACTGATCTTCATCCCTGCACTGTCAATTTCAATAAGTCCCTGAGCCTTTAACAAATCGGTCTCAGCCCTCAGAACCCGCTCGGTCATCTGCATGGAATTAGCTAACGTTCTTCGTCCGATCACATCCGATAACATGATCTGGCGCAGAATCGTGTATCTCTTCTTCAAGACATCCATGAGATCAGGCAGAAGCTGCTTTTGTACTTCTAAAATCGTTCGCATGCTTTCCACTCCCGCAAGCTTCTCGTTCCAAGCTTTCTTTCATGGCCCTAAAACGTCCCGGGTTAACTTTTTAAGTCCCACGTCTATTCTACCTAAAACTGACGCGACATGCAAGTGTTTCAAAGCCTTATTTCGACACGTTTCAGGCGTTTGTACGCGCCTATTTTCACAATGTCACCCTACTCTGATCGAGAACAACCTGTTCGATACCATATATAGAAGCAAAGTAAATTTCTCATCTACATATTGCTTGCTGTTGTTTTTCATATGGCATATCCAAAACCTCTTTTAGCATTTACCTATTTGCGCTCTTTATCCACTTATCTTCATCATGATCATTTTCAAGCTTATCCAAACCACAACAGCGAACATCTGCTTGCAATTCAATTATTCATGAGCTATAATCATTATTGCTGTCACATCTTTGAAACTTCTATTTCAAAACAGCTTTATGCAACTATGCTTGCAGCAATAATCAATGTGCGCCCGTGGTCCAATGGATATGACGTAGGCCTCCGAAGCCTGAGATCCAAGTTCGATTCTTGGCGGGCGCGCCACTCTTAATTAGTAGCTCATAACCCTTTTAACCAATGAAACCGAATAGGTTTCTTTTTTTTCAAACTTAGTTTGACTTTCTTTGACTTTTTGTTTGAAATTGTTTATGATGTGGGTAATACGGTAACAGTTTATATATAAACACCAATTTAACATTTACATTTCCGAGGAGGTTTTTCACGTGAGTTATATTCCAATGGTCGTTGAACAGAGCAACCGCGGTGAGCGCGCCTATGACATCTATTCCAGATTGCTGAAGGATCGTATCATCTTCCTTGGCAGTGATGTAAATGACGTTGTAGCGAATTCCATCATGGCACAGATGTTGTTCCTTACTGCGGAAGATCCGGAGAAAGACATTCACTTATACATCAATAGCCCAGGCGGATCCATTACAGCCGGTATGGCGATTTACGATACTATGCAATTCATCAAACCGGATGTATCTACCATCTGTGTAGGTATGGCGGCTTCGATGGGTGCATTCCTGTTGAACGCAGGTGCCAAAGGTAAACGTTTTGCATTGCCTAACAGCGAAATCATGATTCACCAACCGCTTGGTGGTGCGCAAGGTCAAGCTTCGGACATCGAAATTCGTGCCCGCCGCATCCTGAAAATGCGTGATACCTTGAACCGCATCATCGCTGAGCGCTCAGGCCAACCGCTGGAGCGTATCGAGAAAGATACAGATCGTGACTACTTTATGAGCGCTGCTGAAGCTGCTGATTACGGTATCATCGATAAAGTTATCGAAAACGTAGGTTCCCAAGGCATCTAAGCCGAGGCGAATCGCCAATTAAACGGATATACCATATAGGCAACTCAAAGGGTAACGCCCAGTTGAGTTGCCTATATGAAAAAAGGGCGCTCTCGTCAATATGACGAGGGCGTCCTTTTTTTTGAAGATAATTTAAGAGTGCATAATACTAAAGATCATCTGACGAACTGAGCACACGCTATTGACCATCATTTCAACGAAATGGAATTCCGATACTCTTACTTGTTGGCCGTTAAGCCACTGAACGGCTCTGTGCCTTTAGGAAGCAACTCTTTGTATGTGAACGGGAATTCTGGGAAACCCTCCGCATAAGCTGTGTACTCATACAACTGGAAGAATACAACTACACCAGTTGGGGTTACATAGAAATCCTGATCTTTATTTAGACCTTTATAGCCTTCAAGGTAACCACCACGGGCTTTAAGCTGATCTCCCACTTTTTTGCTTACTGTCTCACGTACGGTTTTGTTATTTTGGATCACATCATCCAGACTCAATTCCTTACCGGAATCCAGAGCAAAGGTGTGACCTGTACGGAACGTCATGCCATGTGCGCCTGCATAGTCCTGATAACTTTGCGTAATGAGCCCAAGTACACCATTTTCGTTGTATGTCACGACATAAGAACTCTCAAATGCATATGGACGGTTCGCTGCTGCATCACCAAATTCCTTGGTTTGTTTTTTGAAATCTGCTACAAAAGCATCGACTTCATCTTTCAACACCTTGTTGATAGCCGCTTCCGCTTTATCGTTCGCCAGTCCGCTCACCTGAGGATATTGAATATCGACTTCAGCATTCTTGATGCTGACTTTCACTGTTGCCGCTTTGACTGCCACGTTATTTTGCTTCACTTTGCTCAGCGACAGTGTCTTGGCTTTACCATCCCAGTTGCCCTGTACACCCAAATAATCTCTCATTGCAGAGAACGGAATGTACAATCGGCCATTAATCAGCTTCGCTTCTACCCCTGGGTAATACCCATTTATTCTCAGCATTGGATCACCATCCAACAGACTGATCGTCATTTTGTTATTGGCTGCTGTCAGGGCATACTCTTTGGTTTTCGCATCATATTTCAAGCTTCCACCCGCTACATCTTTGACAGCCGTAAGCGATACCCAAGTGGAGCCGCCTTGAAGGAGTCCTTTTTGAGTAAGCGTTTTGCCTCCCGATTTCAGAGTTACCTCAGTAGGTGTTGTCACTTTCGTGGATACTGAAGCTGCCTGTACAGAACTATCCTGCCATACAGCCCCGCTCCCCACAATAATTCCTGCCGCCAATAGTGCACTTGTCCATTTTTTCCATGATGTCATATATAAAACTCCTCTCTCGAATTCAAATTTTGAGTGTCATTGCGTATGTATCCTGATTTGATCGTATGCCTCATACGCTCACCTCTTTATTATAATTAACCCGATTCCGGAAAGGTTTACAGCTCCAGTTACAATGTTGTTTGATCCAGATGCCTATAATGAATGTTTTGTTACGAACAAATAGACAAAAAAGATACCAATAACCAGCAATTTATTTCGTCATATTTCATCTCTTCTTTTCAAACTTCATCAAGTCCGCCTTTATAACAGAAAAGACGCTGTCCATCGGACAACGTCTTTGTCATTATTGCCTTTCGCCCGCTCAAGCATATCTTTAACGGACTCCAGCCTTTATTTATTTCGCTTATTTCATTTCATAAGTAATATTCAGCGTTGTGCTTACTTTGACCTGTCCTGTTTCAATGGCCGTGCCTCCATTAGAATCAGCTGCTTTGGACATCAGAGCCTCACTTGCATAGAACACAGGTACATTGGCATCACCTTGGCTCACGGACAGAACAGCACCCAGTTGACGTTTAACCGCTTTGGCAATAGCTCCAGCTTTTACATCAGCATTGGCAACAGCTTTTTCAATCACTTGAGCTTCAAAGCTCTCCGGTTTTTCTACCGTAAATCGAACGTTTTCAATGTTGTTGGCACCAGCCTGGGATGCTGCATCCAGAAGTTCACCAATCTTGTCCATCTCCCGGTAAGTTACAGTCAGTGTGTGATGAGCTGTGTATCCTTTGATCTTCTGTCCGTCTTTTTCACTATACGTATAGTTAGGCTGTACGTAGAACTGGCTGGTTTGAATATCATCCGCACTGATTTTCCACGTACTTTTCAGCAGATTGCTAACTTTTTGAATTTTCGCTGCATTCGCTTTTTGAGCAGAGGCTGCTGTGTCTGCCGTACTGTTCACTCCGATGGAAAGATAAGCGATGTCAGGCTTCACCTGAATCTCACCTGTACCCACAACATTAATCACGTTTTGCTGTACCCCCTGTACCTCAGCAGCATAGGCATAGTTACTAGGGGCCACCCACGCAGTACCTCCAACAAGCAATGTACCAGCAACCATCACCGCGCCCAGCGGTTTCATCCATAATTTACCCATCATGTTAGCCTCCTTAAGTTTTAACATCTCATACTCAAATCGATTTGATACCTAACAGACGGGCTTAATTCCATAATGTTGCACTTGACAGTCCTAAAACGCAAAAAAGCCCCTTTCGGGACTTCTTCATTGAGTTCAAATCATATCTTATTGGTTCTCAAGCTCTTCCTTGCTTACCAGACTAACTAAAGCGTTTACAGCCTGTTCGGCGTCCGCGCCCTCTGCACTAATCTGGATTTCCGTACCAGTACTGATTGCAAGGCTCATGATCCCCATGATACTTTTTGCATTTACTTTTTTGTCGTCCTTCTCGACGAACACTTCAGATGAGTACTTATTCGCTTCTTGAACGAACAGTGCCGCAGGTCTGGCATGGAGACCCGTTTTCAAACGGACAACTACCGGGTGCTTTGTCATGGAAACTTACCCCCTATTATGAAATCTAGACATTAAATACACAATTATATTTATAACATTATACCATATAACCAGAGCAGGACACTAGAAGAAAAAACTCAGGGTGATTGGATGTCATTATTATGACCCATTTTAGCCTTTTTACATCGCTTCATTTCACCTGAGCAGCTCTCCAAGATCCTTAAGGCTGACTTCAAGCTGACCTTCTGGCGAAAACGAAAGCAATCAGCTTTGCCAGGCTGCCCTACCCTTATTTTAACCGTAACGCTCGGTACGAACCTTCTCTGCCAGCTCATCAATCTTGCGAAGCCGGTGATTCACCCCGGACTTGCTTACTGTACCCTTAAGCAGTTCGCCTACTTCCTTCAAGTTGATATCCGGATGGGCGAGCCTCACTTCAGCCACTTCACGAAGCTTTTCGGGCAACGACTCCAGACCAACTTCCTTTTGCAACAGTCTGATGTTATCGATCTGTCTGACGGCCGCTCCAATCGTTTTGTTCAGATTCGCCGTCTCACAATTGACGATTCGGTTGACGGAATTACGCATATCTCGCATGATACGCACATCCTCGAACTTGAAAAGGGCCTGATGTGCACCAATGATACTGAGCAGCTCAATGATTTTCTCGCCTTCCTTAATGTATAGGATGAATCCTTTTTTGCGTTCTATACAACGGGCATTGAGATGAAATTCATTCGCCAGGTCCACCAGGGCCTGACAGTGCTCCTCATACATGGACGCAATCTCCAGGTGGTAGGATGAACCTTCGGGATTGTTGACTGAGCCACCTGCCATAAATGCGCCTCGAAGATAAGCACGTTTACAGCAGTTATTATTGAACAGCTCTCCACTAATCCCGGGAGTAAACAGAAATCCTTCGGATACAATGTACAGATCTTTTAAAATCTCTTGTACCATAGTTGGAATCCGAACAATATATACATTGTTCTTTTTCAGCCGCATTTTTTTGCGGACAAGCAATTCCGTATGCACTTGAAAATGCTTTTTAAGCAGAGAGTATGCCCGTCTTGCAATGGCGGCATTCTCCGTCGAAATATCCAAGATGACTTTTTTATTCGATAACTGCACCGCACCAAGCATACGGATGAGGGCTGAAAGTTCCGCCTTTTCGCAGCACGGTTCGCTTTCAATCATCGTTAGTTCTTTTTTGGTCTGTGCTGCAAACGACATGGGACTTCACCTCTTCCGTAACATCCAATTTTGTACAAGTTGGTAGATGTGATGGCTCAGTTTGTCGGCATCATGACGCAGATAAGTCCGGAATAGGACCAATGTATCCGCAACGACTTGATAGCCGGCACTCTTCAGCACATTCATATCCAGCACAACCGGTTTAGCTCCTTTTTCCGCATACTTATTCTGCACCTGCAGCGGAATATCACCATTATTTACAATAACATAGTCGAAAATTTGATGTCCTACATGTTCATGTACCGCCTTGAGGTGGTCACTCACCGTGTAATTATCCGTCTCTCCTGGCTGTGTCATCACATTACAAATAAACATTTTCACTGCGTCCGCCTCAACGACTGCTTCAGCCAGCTTAGGTACAAGCAGATTGGGCAAAATACTCGTGTAGAGACTACCAGGCCCAATCAGGATGGCGTCTGCCTGACGAATAGCCTCAACAGCCTCTGGCAACGGCTCCACGTGATCCGGTTCAAGGAAAACACGTTTGATCCGTAAGCCAGCTTCAGGGATCTTGGACTCGCCCGTAACAATCGAGCCATCCTCCATCTCTGCATGCAGTATAACGGCCTGCCCGGCTGCGGGCAATACCTCACCCCGAACGGCAAACACGCGGCTAAGTTCCCGCACAGCGGTCACAAAGTCGCCCGATATATCCGTCATTGCAGCCAAAATTAAGTTACCCAGGCTGTGGCCTGCAAGCCCCGCGCCTGTATTGAAGCGATAATTCAGCATATCCGACAACAACGGTTCTACATCTGCTAGCGCCGTGAGTACGTTACGAATGTCGCCCGGAGGCGGCATTTGCAGCTCATTACGCAGGATGCCCGAACTTCCTCCGTCATCCGCCACCGTCACGATGGCCGTGATGTCCAGCGGCTTTTCCTTCAAACCGCGCAGCATCACGGATAATCCGGTTCCGCCGCCCATGACTACAATTCTCGGACGTTCTCTTCGTGGTCCGGCTTCTTTCATCCCTTCACCCTCTTCAATGACGGTCCCGGTCGGCGTCGCGATGGCTCACGGTGACAGCCTCAGTTTCGCTGCTTCCCAACATTTTGCCCAAATATTCCGATATTGCTACCGAACGATGCTTGCCTCCGGTACAGCCGATTCCAATAATAACCTGGCTTTTGCCTTCCTTCCGGTATTGCGGAATCAGAAAATGCAGCATATCCAGCAGCTTGGTCAGAAACGCTTGCGTCTCCGGCCATTTCATAACATATTCGTATACATCACTATTCTGTCCCGTATTCGGACGTAAATGCTCAATATAATGCGGATTTGGCAAGAAACGAACGTCAAACACCAGATCCGCATCGATTGGAATACCGTATTTGAACCCAAACGACGTAATATTTACCGACAGCATATGGCTTTCCAGATGAGAAAAGCGGGATATGATACGCTCTTTCAATTGAGCAGGCTTCATCGTACTGGTATTCAGTACCTGAGTGGCGGAGTTTTTGAGCTCCTCCAGCATCTTACGTTCCAGCCGGATGCCATCAAGCGGCATACCCTCAGGAGCCAGCGGATGTCTGCGCCTGCTCTCCTTATAGCGCTGGACTAATACAGAGTCTGTCGCGTCCAGGAATAATATTTCACAATGAATGGTAAAATGATCTTTAATATAGTTCAGTGACTCGGACAAAGCCGTAAAGAACTCACGACCGCGAAGGTCGATAACCAATGCGACCTTGCCAATTTTGCCGTTCGATTGCTCAATCAACTCCGCGAATTTCGGAATCAATACCGGTGGAAGATTATCCACACAGAAGAAACCAAGATCCTCCAGGCTTTGTACTGCAATCGTCTTGCCTGCTCCGGACATGCCCGTAATGATAATGAGCGTGGCGCCTGTGCCCGGTGAAACTTCACCTTCAAGCATAAATGTCCCCTCCTTATCATATTGCTGTCGGATTATACTGTTACGAGGTTACTAGGAACGCAGGAGAAGACCAGCCGCGCCAACAATACCTGCATTGTTGCCAAGCGTTGCTTCAAGGATTTTAACCCCTTCTTGCAGCGGTTCAGGTGTCAGTTTCGCAAATACAGTGCGTACTTCATCAAACAAAATATTACCCGCTTTGGATACACCGCCACCGATAATGAACATCTCAGGGTTAATCACAGCCGCTACAGCCGCCATCGATTTACCCAGATAGAACGCTGCACGATTGACGATACGAAGCGCAACTTCATCGCCCGCCTTGGCTGCATCAAATACTTCCTTGGCTGCAATCTTGTCCACGAGTGCCAGTGATGTATGGTCTCCACGCTCTACAGCGTCTTTGGCCATACGAATAATTCCGGTTGCTGAAGATACAGTTTCCACGCATCCCATTTTGCCACATCCGCACTGAATCGCTTCCAGATCAGGAACAACACTGACATGACCAAGCTCACCAGCCATACCGGAGAAACCTTGATAGATCTTGCCGTTCAAGATCAGTCCGCCACCAACGCCTGTACCAAGCGTATAGCATACACAGTTGTCCACTCCCTTGCCGGCACCTGCCCAGGCTTCACCCAGTGCAGCCACGTTTGCATCGTTATCTATTTTGACTGGCTTGCCCAGACGTTCTTCCAAAATCGAACGAATGGCTACATTCCGAAATCCAATGTTAGGGGCAAGAACGATAATTCCCTCGCGTACATTGGTGAACCCAGCCACTCCTGCTCCCACACCTTCAAGCTGTTCCCAGCTGTAAGGCGATTCGGCAACGATATGACGGACATACTTTTCGATGTTGGCAATGACCGTGTCAACGCCCTTATCCACTTCAGTCGGTCCTTCATACGTATGCATAAGCTGACCGTGTTCATCACATATACCGACCTTGATTGCTGTTCCGCCGAGATCGACCCCAACGTAGATTTTCTCAGACATGCTACAAGCCACCTTTATCTATCTATAATAGTTTAATCCTACGTACCAACTATAATTGAAGGATACGCCTGGGTCAAGACGATAAGACCTTTGCTGGTATTAGCTTCCCCGCTATTGTGAACAACATCACAGGCTATTTTTGAATACGTATACAACCTCATTTGTCTCTATCAAAAACGCAAGCTTCATTCCTTCCTCCATAGAGGAGGAAGCCTCAACTCATGATATTGCATATCCACTCGTTCCATGCGTAAAAGATGACAATTGTCATCTGATTTTCATGACAATCCTTACTAATCACGTCTAGGGCAGATCGGTAAGATGGAAATATCTTATAGAACAGAACAAGGACGTGATTCAAGATGAGCTCACCCGTAGTACAGTTGTTGCAACCCTTAGCCCTAACGACGCAAAAAAACGCCTTCCCATAACAGGAGGCGTTTCTCTAATTTTATGAACATTACCTAACCTAGCCTTCAGCAGTTATTCAGCTACTGGTCACAGTTTCGTTTCTACACGTACGGGTTCTTCCGTTTTTTCCATCTTGTTGACGTCCAGAATATCGAGCAGGAAGACAAAGATCGGAATACCGATGATAAGCCCCCAGATCCCCAGGAAATGTTGAGACAGAATCAATACGATAAACGTGTAGAACATCGGCAATTTGGTTTTGTGCGCCATCAGCTTCGGATTCAGGAAGTACGTCTCCAACGCATGAATAATGATGATCATAATGACCACAATCACGCTGAGCTGCAACCCACCCAGTTGATAGCCGATTAGACACAGCGGAATCAGTGAGATGATAACCCCCGCAACGGGTACCAGACTCAGCATGAATACCAGAATGGTCAAGGCGAACAAGTACGGGAAGCCGAGTATCCACAATCCCAAAATCGTCAAAGCTGTATTGAACACCGCAATCAACAACTGTGCCTCGATTACTTTGCCAAAGGAAGATACAAATTTATCTCCAAGGTACGCCACTTCATTATAGAACCAGCCGATCTTGCTTGTTTTGAACTTGGAGGTAAACTTGGAAATCTCCCGCTTCTGCAACAAGAAGAACAGGCTCAGGATGATGACCAGTAGAATGAACTCCAACCATTTACTTAACGCAAAAATATACTTCAATGCATCGTTGGTATAGTTTTTAATATCGAACGATTGAAGATAACCTGCAATTTTGGAAGCAAAATTATCCCCGTCAGCAGTATCAAGAAATTTCATGATCTCATTCGTTAACTGAACAACCTGATCCACAATTCGTGGTGAATACCTGGAGATGCCCAGTACTATGGCTGCAATAACGATAAGGTAGAGCAGAATGACTACAACTTTATAGTTAATCGGAAATAAACGATTCAACTTCTCTGTGATAAAATGCTGCAGCCTGTTCATGACATACGTCACCAGGAATAACAGCAAAATCATGTGCAGCATACTCCCCATGCTGAAAAGCACCAAACAAAACAACAGCAGGATCAAAAATCGCCGCACTGTTGCATTCTGTAACCAATCTTTTATCATTTCCCCCAAAGTCTTCACCTCACAGCTAATATGCCCATTATGTATACGATCTCATGCCCACTTTGGTTTCAAAAAAAGAGAAGCCTTCCGGCTTCTCACATCATGAGACTTCCCGTTGTCTCTTATACTTAATTTATGCCAAAACATACCCTTTTCATGCTTACTTATCCAGTGTTTCGCTCCAGTCATGCACAATACTGCCTTCAAGGAATTTCTCGCAGTCCATTGCGGCCATACATCCTGAACCTGCTGCTGTAATGGCTTGACGATACTTCGTATCCTGAACGTCACCACAGGCGAATACACCTGGAATGTTGGTCTCGGTTGTACCCGGTTTAACGACAACATAACCGTGCTCATCCAAAGTAATCTGGTTGCCCAGGAACCCCGTATTCGGTGTGTGTCCAATGGCAATGAATACCCCATCCGCCTGAAGCAACTCTTCCTGTCCGGTCTCGTTATTGCGGACCTTAAGTCCTTTGACGCCAAGAGCCTCAGGCACAACTTCGAGCGGTGTACGGTTCAAGGCCCATTTCACCTTCTCGTTGCTGCGAGCCCGATCCTGCATAATTTTCGATGCACGTAATTCGTCCCGGCGGTGAACCAAGGTAACGTCTGTTGCAAAACGGGTCAGGAAGCTGGCTTCCTCCATCGCGGAGTCTCCACCGCCAACAACGACGATCTTTTTACCACGGAAAAAGAATCCGTCACAGGTGGCACATGTACTTACTCCACGTCCCACATTTTCCTGCTCTCCCGGAATGCCGAGATAACGGGCCGAAGCACCGGTAGAAATAATGATCGATTCGGCTTCCAGTTCACCGATGCCTCCAACTTTAACCTTGAAGGGCGGTTTGCTGAAATCCACTTCTTCCACCCAGCCATTTTTGAACTCAGCTCCAAAACGCTCCGCTTGCTTGCGCATATTGTCCATCAGTTCCGGACCCATAATACCTTGCGGAAAACCAGGGAAATTCTCAACTTCCGTTGTTGTCGTCAATTGACCACCCGGCTGAAGACCTTCGATTACCAGTGGGTTTAGATTAGCACGAGCCAGATATATCGCTGCTGTCAGACCCGCAGGTCCGGTACCGATCACAATCGTTCTGTATTTAGACATATAGATACAGCCTCCTTAATAAGGTTGAGAGTGTGTTGAGTGGCGATTAACTTGCTATGATGATATCCTACAGGCATGTCGAGACCTATCGTTAAGTTTACCCGTTTTCCAGGCCTATGTATCCTTCACGCAATGAAGTCTATCCCCAAGCGAGAAATTTCAAGGAACATTTACTGGATCGGTGGGTTGGAATTGCACACTTTATTAATTTGCCGTGCATATTTGCTGACTGTGGCAGCTGATATGCCATACCGTTCGGCTATGCTTTGGTAGGTCACTGGACGACTGTGAATTTTGGCAGCCAGATATTCCAATCCTGCAGCCAAGCCTTCAATTTGTTTCGCGCCAGGCACCTCCGGGTGTACGCGAGATACATAGTCGGTCCACAGCCGCTCCATTTCTTGCTGCAATTCGGCTTTGGCTTCAGACATCTGTAACGCCCGGTCCACGACCGCCTGCCAATGCGATGAAGGCTTCGTCTCCGCTTGTTCCGTCATCGACTCCATCTTCGGAATGGTGCGATTGCTCAATGCAGTTAGCGGCCGCAGAACAGAAGATTCATCCTGCTCAGCTCCTTCTGCATCCAGACCGTTTAATACGGAACGAGCGGCTTCCACCAGATCCTGATCTTCACCAGGTTCCTGGATGAAGGATTGCAGTGCCTGCTGCACCTCATAATCACCGATCATACCAAGAGCATGAATGACCTGGAGCTTGGTTGCCCGATCCCCATGTCGCAACGCCCAGAAGAAAGAGGAACGGATCAAGGGATCATTTTTCATCTCCTCAGGTATGCCGTTGCCATAGTTCTCCCATTGTCTGAATTGCTCGTCAAATGGCAGATGATAGTGATAGCTTAGTTTCTCCGGATCTTTCTCTCCCTGTCTCACAGCCTCAAGACCCGACAGATAGTACCGGGATACTTCCGAACCTGGGTCCAGCTTGCCCACATGGCGCCACAGACGTTCAGCGGAATCGTAACGTTCGGTATTATAAGCGGCGACTGCCGCATAATGTGCAAGAGCCGGATCAGCAGCGGTCTCTTCATCCTTCAACAGGCGACGGAAATGTACATAAGCCGTATCATGTTGTCCCAGGATACCCATCGTGGTAGCCAGTTTGTAGACCTGTTCGTGCTGGAAAGGCACGATAACACGCAATTTTTTGATCAGAAGCAGCACTTGGTCGACTCGATTCTCGTTCTGGTGAAAGATCGCCAGATTACACAGTGCATGCAAATTACCTGGCTCCTGCTCCAGTACCTCGGCAATCGTCTCTTTCGCTTTGGGAAACAGCCCCATATAATAATAGGCAAGCGCCAAATTGTTGCGAGCAGCCAAATAATCAGGATAATCAGGTGACATACCTTCCAGCAGCTCAGCCGCCTGTGCAAACTTCCCTTGTTCCAACAATTCTCGCGCCTGATCGTGTTCAACGACACCCTTACGTGATTTGATCCGGTTCAGTTTGGCTGGTCGATCCAGCTCGTAGTACAGAAGCTCCATCATCTCTTCGGCTTCCGTCATAAACTGCCCCTGGGTATCCTCCTCCAAATACGTAACAAGCGCTTGCTCAGCTTCTTCAAACCGATCCATATTCGCATAATTGTTCGCCATGTAGAAATAACATTCCGTCATGGACGGATCTACCACGTCGAGCACATGTGCAAGAACGGCATTGGAAGCCTCGTAATCCCCCTTCTCTGATAATATACCCGCCATATTACAATGATTCACCGGATTTTCCGGTTCATATTCAACAGCTTTACGAAAATATTTTAATGCCTTGTCGACGTGATTACGGTCCAGCGAGCGGACAGCTCTCTCAAAAAAGAAAGAAGCATCCAAGTGAATCGGTATTACATTGGCAAGGTGTCCCTCAGCCCGCAGTAGCTTGCCCTTCATCTTCCAAGGCACCTCCTCTTTGCTTTCATTCATACTCTCCAGTATACCACATCTTAAGGCCCACTTCTCAATATGTAGTTTCATGTCGTTTATGCCAAAAATGCGCAAAAAAGATGACACCCCCTCATCCCTTTCGAATGAAATGTCATCTTTTGCTTCTTGTACTCTTTCCTATAAAGAGATTCACAGAATTAAAGCTTCAAGGCCATGGATGGCGAAAGAGAGATATTAACCGTCTTGTGAAAAGGAGTCATAAAGTTAACCAGCACAACCTTACACTTATCAGGCAACCTCGCCTCACGTACGGTTGCCGCCAAATGTCCTACCTCTCCACCAGTCAGCTCAATCCAGTCATCTCCACAGGAATAACGCAATGTGCCGCTCTTCCACAGATAATGGCCTTCATCCGTCTCAAGCAATTCCCCATGGGAAAGCTCGCCCTCGCTTCCGAACACGAAAGACAGCTGCACCATAATCTGTTCCGGCTGCTCTCCTGCCAGTTTCAGTGTCCAGCCATTTTCCGTTCGTAGTACTTCCGTCTGTACATGGAATGTCTGCTCATGGGTGAGCGATCGACTCTGATGAGGCAATAAATACCACGGACTGATGGCTGTTCTCGCCGTTTCAGGCAGTTGGCTATCCGGGATCGGACCGTAATAGCCTTTCTTCTGTTCGCCCGTCAGACAGTAACCTGCTGGCAATCGGGACATGTGCTGCATCGGCACATATCCTGGATTGAAATAGGAGGCCAACTGAACGGCCAGCAGACGTACGGCACCATGACGAAGGGCAAAGAAGGAAGGCACCTCCGTCATTACAGTCGCACTTGTATTACCGGAACGAATTCGTGCTACAGGTGCGCCGAAGTCCGTATGCAACCGGCTGTGCGAGATGTGTCCATGATGACCTGCCGAATCCACTCGCTGTAAATAGTCCTCCCGCACAAATCGTTCATTCAGTATGATCTCGTACCGCTCAGGCAGCTGATCGCGTGCTTTACGTGCCTGCTGAAGCTCCGGCTCCAGCAGCAGTCGGACGAGCGCATTGACCGAGCAGACGCCGGGATCTGTTAACATTTCTCCCGCCCAATCGGCCATGCCGGCAAAGATCGGATCACCGTCTAACCGGGCCATAATGGCATACGGCAAGTAATACGGTGATAAATCATGCACGCTCCCCAGATCCTGGCGACCTGAGTAATCCGTAACCACCTCACCTGTTGGATGTACAAGATACACCATCATACGAAGATTGAGTCTCACCGGGTCCAGCAATTCGGGACGGTTCAACAGGCGTGCCGCATGAATCAGCATGATGTCGCTAACCGCGCTGTAGATTCCGTTGCTTCGTTCAGTCCACTCCCCATCAGGCGTAATATCCATACCTTCAGCCAGCCATTGCTCTGCACGCTGCACAGCTTCCTCCAGGTCAAACAATTGATGCAGGAAACCGAGCGCCGCGCATAGCACCCAGCGATGATTCGGCGTATGACAGCCTCCAGTCAGCAAGACCGGAACAGTTCGTTCCAGAAACAGGCGCATATTATTCAGCACAGATTGCAGTGGCTCCCAATCCTGCTGCTGAAGAAGCTGATATAACTGGGCATATCCCACGACGAGAAATGCAGTATCCGGCGGAGAATGGGAATTGGTCCAACCGGGGGAGATTGAGCCGTCTCCATGCTGATTACGGAGTACGTACTCCGATGCAAGCTGCAGACGATTTAACAGATCTTCATCCCGGTAAAAGATCGAATCCGGATTTGCGATTGCCGCTCCCCAGTAACACATATCCGTAGGTGTTCCGGTCGTGTGGTTAACCCAGGCAATACCTGTAGAGGGATCAATCGTTCCTCCATAATAACGGCTATCCGGGTCAAGCACCTGCCGGGATATGCCTCTTTGCACCGCTTTGTCATTGCTGTCCACCAGTTGCCTGTACATGTGTATTCCCTCCAAACGAATGCATTTGCCGTGTGCCACGATCTGCGGTTTCCCTTCCTGATTCGGCCGGAATACAAGCAGATCCTTTAACATGGCAGTTCATCTTGCCGACAGTAAATACAGGTTTCTTATCGTAGATAGTCGCCATAAAATTTTCGATCTGTTGACTCCCTAATCACGTAAGCCCTATGCCCCTTACGTCAACCCTTGACCGCCCCAAGCATGGCACCGCTAACAAAATATTTTTGCAGCCATGGGTAGACAAGCAGGATCGGTACGGTTGCGAAGATAACAGTGGCAGCCTTGAGACTTTCCGGAGTTAAAGGTGTACGGTTCGCCCCCTCCATCTGTGTAAGCTCGCTAACCATGTTATTCTGTACCATTTGGAAGAGCTTCAGCTGTAGTGGGTACAGCTTCGGATCATTGATGTACATCAGGGAGTCCTGAAAGCCATTCCAGCGTCCAACTGCATAGAAAAGAGCCAAAGTAGCCAGCACAGGCATGGATAAGGGCAAGATGATTTTAAAGAGCGTATGAATATGTGAGCTACCATCAATCTCTGCCGATTCCTCCAGACTTTCCGGTATACCCCTGAAGAACGATATCAGGATAATCAGGTTAAACGGACTTACGAGACCCGGCAGAATCAGTGCCCAAACCGAATTGAGCAAGTGCAGGTCACGAATGAGCAAGTACTCGGGAATGATCCCGCCGCTGAAAAACATCGTAATGATGATCACATACATGAAGAGCTTGCGACCTTTCAATTTTTTCTTGGTCAACGGATAAGCCGCAGCGAGCGTGAATAGCATACACAGCACTGTAGTGGCGATCGTAAGAACAGTTGTATAACCCAGTGAATAGATCATCGACTGATCAGAGAACACCTGAATATACGCATCCCAATTGAACTCTTTGGGGAATATGGTCACTTCACCTGATGTAATTGCCCGGTTTGAGCTGAACGATATCGCAATCGTGTGCAGAAATGGAGCCAGACAGAATATAACAAACAGGGTGATAAAGGAGATATTAACGATATCAAAAATCCGGTTCGAAGTGCGTTCACTCATCTGCGCACAACTCCTTTACTGATGGTCTATACAAATAAGCCGATTGGCGTATCTTTCATTCTTTAAATATCTACAAAATACCTTCACCGGTTGCCTTCTTCGAAATATAATTGGAGCCGAGTACGAAGATCAGTCCCACAACGGCCTGGAACAATCCAACAACAGTTGCGAGCGTGTACTGTCCTGATTCAAGACCAACCCTGTATACAAAGGTACTAAGTACATCCGAATATTCACGAACGGCCGTGTTACCGATAATATAAGGACGATCAAAACCGATGCTGACCATATGTCCGAGATTAAGAATAAGCAAGGTGACAATAGTTGGTTTGATACTTGGCAGCGTAATATGCCAGATTCTCTTCAGCCGCGTTGCGCCATCAATCTCCGCCGCCTCAAACAATTCCCTGTTCACGCCGGTTAATGCGGCCAGATATAAAATGGTTCCCCACCCTGCACTTTGCCAGACACCTGTGAACAGATACGTAACAAGCCAAGGATTTTTCTCTGTCAAAAATGGGATCGGATTTAAGCCTATGCTCTCCAGTACTCCGTTAACCATACCGGATTGATTGCCGAACAATTGGTATACAATCCCCCCGATGATGACCCACGAGATAAAGTGAGGAATGTACAGAATCGTCTGCGATATTTTTTTGAACCACTTAAATCGAACTTCATAGAGCATAATGGCGAGTATGATTGGAGCAGGGAACGAAACGATCAGATCAAGAAAATTCAGCATAAAGGTATTGCGTAATGTGGTGTAGAAGTCTCGCATCCCAAATACCTCACGAAACGCATCGAAACCGATCCACTCACTGCCGCTGATACCCTGAAACAGGTTGAAGTCTTTAAAGGCGATCTGCACACCGTACATCGGTCCATAACGAAAAATCAAAAAGTAAATGAGGGGCAAGGAAATCAGTGCGTACAATTGCCAATACCTTTTCAAGTATGTGAAGGTCATGTCGGTTTCCTCCTATCAACAAAGAAACGGCAGTGCCGCCAAGCCGGCGGCACAGGTTTCTTTCAAAGTTAAGCAGTCGTATGGGTTATCTGTCTCAAATCATGAAAGAATAAGATGGTTTAATTTGCAGTGAGTTACTTTAAGGCTTCTTCAAGCTCTTTCTTCAGCTCTGTGCCGCCCAGGGACATAAAATCATTCATTTCCCGTTCATATACCGCGTCGAATTCTTCAGGCTTCGCCATCGCGGTTTTAACAATGATGACGTTCAGCTTGTCTTTGAGCGCTGTACTGTACTTCATCTCCGCCTCAATCGGTTTGTCAAAGATGATAGGTCCTACCGTGTCCGTGTTGGCGATATCAATCGATTGTTTTAACAAATCCTGGTTGTTTTGCGGAAAGCCCAGAATCCATGCTTTTTCATTCGTTGCCTGATCGCCAATATTTTTACCGTTCGAGATAATCGCTGTATCCCCTGCGTTGAACAAACGATCCTTCGCTTCCTGGGAAGCATCTTCCTTCACAACCGGAATGCCATCTACCAGATCATAGTTCTCCCCTTCCACACCGCTGTAGATATCGATCAGGTTGTTGCCGGAGGCCATCCAGTCCAAATATTTAATGGCTTCCACAGAACGTTTGCTGCTCTTCGGAATCATAATATACATGCCGTTTGTTCCGTAGCGGGACTTGATGTGTTTGTTATCTGCATTCGGATTCGTGTATACATCAACCGGCAGTACTTCGCTGCCGTCCACATTTTTGCGCAAATTATCCAGTGTACCGTCTCCGTAGAACATGGCATCGACATCTTCAGACCAATAACCTACGTTGCCATTCTGTATGTCCTTACCTAACTGTGTTTTATCTTCATCCAAACTGAAGTCTTTGCTGATCAGTCCTTCATTGTAGAGCTTGTTCAGGAATTTCATCGAATCTTTGAATCCTTCATGCAAAGGCAATTCATAACGTTGACCATAAGTCAGATCTCCACTTACCGGCTTGATAAACGAATAAATCAGTGTCTCGAACTGAGCCGGTGCAAGTGCCATACCCATTGGGATGTTTTTGCTGCCAAGTCCGCCAGGATCCTTCTCTTTAAAGGCTTTTAAAGTGGTATAAAGTTCATCTGTGGTTTTTGGCACCGGCAATCCCAGCTTATCAAGCCAATCCTGACGAATATAAGAGCTATATCTACCTGTAATTGCACGTTTACCCGGTACGGCGAACTGTTGCCCTTCCACTTGCCCGAATTTCAATGTATCTTCACCCAGGAACTTCTTCAGGTTTGGTCCATACTGATCAATCAGTTCACCAACATCCGTCAGTCCGCCCTGCTGGGCATAGCGGTAAAACACGCTGGAGTCATAGACAAAGACAATATCGGGGACATCTGTATTGCTCGCCATCAAGACATTCAGTTTGGTGACTTCCTCTGAACGCTGAACGGGTACAAACTGCACATCAATGTTATTGGGGTCGCCGAACTTCTCCTGAATCATTTTAGATAGATAGTTGTTCGTGATGGTGTACGGCGAAGGGCTGTTACCACGATCGAATATCTCCACCTTTAAGGTAACGCGCTCACCACTGCCTGATGTGCCACCTTCTGCTGATTCTTGATCTGATGCAGACGAGCACCCCGCAAGCAGTGAAACGCCCATTACCATCGTAAGCGCCAGACCCATCCATTTCTTGAGACTCCCTTTGGTTGCTTTTCTTGTCATTTTGTCATCCCCTTTGGCTATGCGTGAATGTTTAAAGCTTGCCCAGAGTATTCCACATCTTTGCGCACCCTTGCAATAAACTCGTTTCGTAAACGCTTACATATGGATAATAGTTTATCTCCTGTGACGATTTTCGCAGACTGACTATATTCTTCGCTACTCTGTTAATGCCCACGGTGCCTGCAGTCGTCGTCACTCAAGCGCTCCCCTCTCCGGTTCAACTGTAATCAGATACAATAAACCATTTTCATATACTGCCTATATTCGTAAAAGGGCCTAAAATGGGCCTAAACCAGGGGGTTCTTGCATAAGCACAGGCCTCCAGCCGGAATTTGAGGTTATACCCACAGCAAAAAGGTGGACTTCTACACGTCTTCTCCTGAGAGAAGTCCGTATGAATTCCACCCCTATTGCTTGCCATATTGTAATCGCATATTAAGTCTGTGCTTACGACTCGGGATCGTGATGTTCACGTTTCATACGGCGATAGTCTCCTGGTGTAATACCCTCAACCCGTTTGAATACACGTCCCAAGGTAATTCCATTGGCATACCCCACCTTCAAGGCAATGTCCTGTATGGAAAGATCCGTACTCCGCAGAAGACGCTCCGTTTCCTTCATCCGCAATTCGGTAAGGAAGTCTACAAACTTCATATTGAACTCTGTCTTGAACAAATAACTCGCATGTTTGCCGGTAATCTGGAATCGATCGCTCAGATGCTTCAGTGAAAGATCAGGATTCGCAAACTGTTCTTCGATATAGTTTTTCATTTCATTGACCATCGCTTTATAGCTCTTGGTTTCAGTTACAGACACATAAGTTCTGAACAGGTCCGTCAGGTCATCAAAAAGAATGTCTTTGACACCCTCAAGTGTCTCCGCTTCTTTCATCAGCATCAACCACTTGTTTATGTTTTCCTCCGATAATTTCTCCTGCAGCTGTTCAGACATGACCGCTACTTCCCGGCTGAGCATCTGTAGCATCGCCTGAATCAAGGAGTGAATCTCATCATCTGGCAGCTTATCGCGTTCAAAAGCAGCGAAGATCTCCTCCAGCTGATCACGCCATTGACTGCTCGACATCCGAAACCTTTTAACAAAATCAGCGATCATTTGCAAATACGTATAGGTATCAAGCAGCTGCTGCTGGGTATCTCCATACCCGGCCAGAGCCACATCACCGTCCCTCAGCAATCTGCGGTGCATCACAGTCTCAGCCGCCGCGTATGATTCACGAATGGCCTTGATGCCCTCTGCAATCGGTCCGATTCCGAAACTCAATGATATACGCAGATTCTGCTCAACCCAGGATCGGCATTCCTCCGCAACTAAGCGAATCTGCTCAGTCATATCCGGGCTGCCGTCTGTGGACAGGAAAAGGATTGCAATCTGATCCGAGCTGACCCATTCCGTCCAGCATTGCATGCCCGCATTGCGTGAGAGCTCCTGCAGCACATTCATTAACGCAAATTTGAGCGTATTCTGCTCACCTCTCGTAAAGCGTTCCTGGAATCCCTTCTCGTATCGGTTGATTTCACCAACCACAACGGCGAAGCATGACGAAGTATCCACACCAGTTAACGGGGAAAGGTCTTTTAGTCGCTCTACTGCATGATCCAAATTCTCTCCATTCAGTAGATCGTTAAAAAGTTTGCTGCGTTGCAGAAGCACATTTTCCCTGCTTTTTTTGTCCGAATCCATCATGTGGTTGATCAGGTTCTCCAACACGCCATCAATCAATTTCATCTCATCGGTCCGAGATCCGGATTGTTCCAGCACCCGAATCTGATGGGCCTCAATCCGATTCATGATAATCTGAATGGGTTTATAGTTGCGGCGAGTGATGTAGATAATATAGACGATTGCACAAATGACGGTAACAACCGCAATAATCACCCATACATAGGAAACCACCGAGACCCAACCATATAAGTTCCCCTTCTTGATCCCACTGGAGATCGTCCAACCCAATCTTTCCAGCGAAAGGGTGTTCAGCTCTTGTCCTTCTAAAGCACCTTCACGATCTGAATGCGCATCGTAAACAACCTGACCGTCACGGTCAAGAATACTCATGAAAGAAAGCTGTCCATTAACCATACTATCAATGCTCTGCTCGATGCTGCTCATCTTGATATTAATGACAAGCACCCCATCGGAGCCGAATGGCAAGGGCATGTCCTTATTCACCGTCAACACCCGAATAGGCGTACGCTGATTAACTCCTGCATCGTATTCCCTTACAGGCTGCCAGCCTGAAGTAAGGGAACCGGACTCGATCCGGTCGATCCACGCCTTGTCTGAAAAGCTGTCTACATCCTTGGAGCCGCTCGAGGTTAAAACGCTTTCATTTTTCTTGTCATACAAATAAATCGATTGGATCCAAGGGTTGGAACTCGTCAGCTCACGCAAGCTTTGTGCAATGCTATACACGGTCTCTTTGCCTACCTGGTTCTGGCTATTAAAATAATACTTATAGGCCTGCTCACTCTGCACCGCTTCCATCACCGACAGCTCAATATCCCGGATCGTCCGGTCCAGACTGTCCACCAAATAGCTGGAGGAGATACGGTCTGCTTTCCTTGTTTCTTCCCTGGAGATGTCATTAATGAAAACAAAAGCGATAAAAATGAGTACGGTCATGGTAAGAAAGAAAATAGGAAAATAAGAAAACAGTAAACGATAATACCAAGTCCGGGACAATAGACCCCACTCCTCACTCCACGACACCGCTGTATAGTAGCCGTGGTTCTACTGTTCTTCACATCAGTTACATCTCTGGGATTGGAATCCCCATACACGCAGCTACTAAATCAATTTTAAGTTATTATAGCACAAGCCTCCAGGTAGCAAGACAGGAATCGATTTTCTCCTTCTCCTTAACTCCTCGCATTTCTACCCTAATCCATTATCATAAAAAAACAAAAACCGTGCTGAGCAGCAAACTACTCAAACACGGTACCGTAAACCTGGATTCGCGCAAGTCTGTACAGTATGATTAAATCCCTGAATCCTTGAACAACGTCGCCATAGACCCGCCATCCACAATAATGCGTATAGCACGAGCAAGCATTGGAGCTACAGGCAACACTTTGAAGCATTCGGGATGATCATCCGGCAGTGCGATGGAGTCTGTAACCACCACCTCGGCTATAGACGGGTGGTTGAGCTTACTTAGCGCTCCGTCCGAGAATAGACCATGTGTTGCGCATACATATACGTTTTTGGAGCCTCGCTCCTTCAACCCTTCAACAACATTGAGAATTGTCGTTCCGGTATCGATCAGATCCTCAATAATAATCGGGGTCCGACCCTCAACATCCCCAATAACGTGTGTGATGATGGATTCGTTGTGGCTTGGACGCTTTTTGATCATAATGGCAAAAGGAGAATCCAGACGATTCGCCAGTTTCTCCGCCATGGATGCTCGTCCCGCATCAGGGGAGACAACCACCGGATTTTCAATCCCTTTACTCAGCAAATAATCACTAATAAGGTCCAATGATGTCATGTGGTCGACTGGAATATTGAAGAATCCCTGAATTGCTGCTGCATGCAGATCAATGGTTACTACCCGGTTCGCTCCGGCCGTAGTTAACACATCCGCAACCATCTTGGCCGAAATCGGCTCACGCGGAGCAGACTTGCGTTCCTGACGGGCATATCCGTAGTAAGGAACAATAATATTTACCGTACGGGCAGAAGCCCTTTTGGCTGCATCAATCATGACGAGCAGTTCAACGAACAACTCATTGATTGGATGAGATAATGATTGAACCAGAAACACATCACAGTTGCGGATCGTCTCTTCGTAGTGAACGTATATTTCTCCGCTCTTGAACCGGGACAGTTTGATCTTGCCTAGTTGTACACCCAGCTTGTCGCATACCTGTTCTGCCAGCTTAGGGTTCGATGAACCGGAAAAAATACGTAACGAATGCTGCATAATGCCCTCCCGAGGGTTGAAGTCCCAATATAATCCTTTATCAGTCTAAAAGTGAATGTTCAAAAAAAACGATTTTCAGTACCTTTTGAACTACCTCTAAAAAGGTTATTTCCTACCCTCATTATACTCCACTGCCTTATACATTTAAAGAAAGGAACGAGCGCTGTCGGCCTTCAAAAACGGCTACCTCCGTACAGCCCAGCTCACGCAGGAGCGCCTCGGCCTCAGGCAGATAATCGCCCAGCTTCAGCGGATCATGTGCATCGGAGCCAAGGGTCAGCGGAATCCCCAATTGAATGGCCTCCATTAACATCCGGCGACCAGGGAACATCTCTGCACATGGCTTCGATAATCCTGATGCATTGAGCTCCATGGCACAGCCACTTTTCGCGATAGCTTGCAGCGCTGCATTCTCCAGAGCTATACGCTCTTCAGTCTGCTCTGGTGCCGGAGTGAAGCCAAAGCGCTTGATTACATCCGTGTGACCCATAATATCGTACATTCCCGTCGCTGCTGCTTTGCTCACAGCATCATAGTACTGACGATAAACTTCCAATACGTCTTTCCCTTCCCAATGATGGGTCTGGCGAAAATCCGTAATGTCCCATTCCCCGAGGAAATGAACTGATCCAATCACATAGTCCCATGGGTACCGCTCAATAATGGCCCGGATTTCCGTCTCCCAGCCTTCAATATAGTCGCCTTCAAGGCCGACACGTACATCGATCTGACCACGGTAGCGCTCCTTCAGAGAGAAACACTCTTCCACGTAACGCGGCAGCTCGTCCATCGGCATGGCCATCTCAGGATAATATTGAGCGGGGTCTACATGCAGCAAGGGCATGTGATCCGACAGCCCGATCTGCGACAGGCCAATCTCTACCCCACGCTGCACATAAGCCTCCAGCTTGCCAACCGCATGACCACACCGCTCATGGTGTGTATGATAGTCTATAAGCACAGGCTCGCCTCCTAATCGCGGCGAGGCCGCTCGTGGCGACGGCTCAACTCTGACATGATGTCATCCAGCGGCAGCTTGCGCTCTTGCAACAGAACGAGCAAGTGGTACATCAGGTCACTGACCTCAAGACGAAGCTCGTCATTGTCTTTATTTTTGGCGGCGATAATCGTCTCGGACGCTTCTTCACCGATTTTTTTCAGAATTTTATCAACGCCTTTATCGAACAGGTACGTCGTATATGCGCCTTCCGGACGCTCGCGTTCACGCTCTGCAATGACTGATTCCAGTTCAGCCAGTACTTCAAAACGACTTTCGGAGCTAGCACTTGAAGTCGCTGCACTAGAATCACTTGAGGTCTGGTCAGCCGATTGTTCTGGCAAGCCCACGATTTCATTATGGAAACACGTCACCGCTCCGGTGTGGCAAGCAGGACCATTCGGTTTTACCTCAACCAATAAGGTATCGCCGTCACAATCGTACTTCACGGAAGTGATTGTCTGTACATTACCTGAAGTTGCACCCTTGTGCCACAGCTCTTGACGCGAGCGCGACCAAAACCACGTTTCACCGGATTCCAGTGACAATTTCAGCGATTCCCGATTCATATAAGCCATCATCAGAACTTGACGCGTCTTTGCATCCTGCACAATGGCAGGTACCAAACCATCGCTCCAGCGAATGTGTTCTACAACCTGCTCCAAGGATAACTGCTCCTTGATCTCATTGCTTACGTTAGTCACGGATCTCCACCCCTTGCTCTCTCAAATGTTGTTTTAACGCCGGAACGGCGATTTCTTTGTAATGGAATATCGTTGCTGCTAGACCTGCGTCCGCTTTGCCTGTCGTGAACACATCATAGAAATGGGATTCCTTGCCCGCACCGCCTGAGGCAATGACCGGAATACGTACCGATTCGGATACCGCTGCGGTCAGCTTCAGATCGAATCCGTCCTTCGTTCCGTCCGCATCCATGCTTGTCAGCAGAATTTCACCAGCGCCTAAGGTCTCCGCCTGTTTAACCCACTCCAGCGCCTTAATCCCTGAAGGTTTACGTCCACCATGCGTATACACTTCCCATTCGCCCCATGCCTCATTATACTTGGCGTCAATTGCAACAACGATACACTGGGAGCCAAAGCGGCGTGCCCCGTCTGCAATCAGCTGAGGATTAAGCACAGCCGCTGTATTTACCGCAATCTTGTCCGCTCCTGCACGCAGAATGCGCTTCATGTCTTCCACCTTGGAGATCCCTCCACCTACGGTAAAAGGAATGGCGATCTCGCCTGCGGTTTGCCGCACCACTTCTTCCATCGTTTCGCGGCCTTCCACAGAAGCGGAGATATCGAGAAACACCAGTTCGTCCGCACCCTCGCGGTCATACAGCGCCGCCAGCTCCACCGGATCACCCGCATCGCGGAGATTGACGAAGTTAACGCCTTTGACAACCCGGCCGTCCTTTACGTCCAGACAAGGAATGATTCTTTTTGCCAGCATGCTCCTCTTCCTCTCTATCCGATTATCGCATACCTGTATAAGTTCAACTATAGAACATTCACACTAGTCACTCCGATGACAGAACAGCCTTACGATCGCTGTTATCCCCAGATTTCTCGATCCGCTTAAAGGGAAAATTCGGGGATAAAGGTGAACGTTTCATTTCCTCAGGTTATTTCTATCCTCTCTGTTATCGTGCAAATGTTTATTTGAGCTTATATAGTACCGCTATTATTTATTAACCGCGTTCACCGCTTCGGACAGATCAATACTGCCAGTATACAGTGCTTTTCCTACGATTGCTCCTCCAACACCATCTTCCGCATGCTTGCTTAAACGAAGCAGGTCATCCATAACACTTACGCCCCCGGAAGCAATCACTGTACGGCCACTTGCCTTCGCAAGAGACACGATCGCTTCCACGTTAGGACCCTGCATCATGCCATCACGGGAGATGTCTGTGAAGATGAAGGTTTGGGCACCGAATGCCGCCAGTTCCTTCGCCAGTACCTCGGCCTGAACTTCCGATGTCTCCAGCCATCCACGTGTCGCCACATAGCCGTTGCGTGCATCGATACCAATAGCTACTTTGTCTCCATACCGTCCCAGTACTTCTTCTGTAAAAGCGCGATCTTCAATCGCAGCTGTTCCGATAATCAGACGACTCACACCGAGACCCAGCAAACGCTCTACATCAGCCACTGTGCGAAGACCTCCACCGACCTGAACAGGCACGTTCACGGCCGAAGCAATGCGCCCAATAAGCTCATCATTCACGGGATGACCTGCTTTTGCACCATCCAGATCCACCAGATGAACGTATGTACCACCTTGCTTTTCCCAGGAAAGAGCAACCTGAACCGGGTCATCGTTATATACCGTCTCCTGATTGTAATCTCCTTGCACCAGTCTTACACATTTGCCGTCCCGGATATCAATTGCCGGATATATGATAAAAGATGACATACAAGGCCTCCTGAATATATTCATATTTGTCTCTATATAAATTGAAACTAAAGAATATTTACACTTGCCACTCCGATGACAGAACAACCTTCCGATCGCTGTTATCCCCAGATTTATTTTGAATCCCTTATTTAAAGGGGAAAAATCCGGGGATAAAGGCGTAGCGTATGCTTCCGATGCAGCATTCTTTCAGAAAACTTTTAGCTCCGCTTCTTCAGGTTTTTTCTGTCCTCTCCGCTATCGTGTAAATGTTTAGTTCAATTTATATAGATTAGATTTTATATAAGTTTGGTTACGTATTATTTTATAAGGATGAAATTAAAAAATCATATGATCCCGAATTATGGTTACGCCTTCGATTCCGTCAATGCCAGGAAGTTTCCAAGCAGCTTCATACCCAGCTCTCCGCTCTTCTCCGGGTGGAACTGCATGCCGAAATTGGAGCCTCTGCCAACAATCGCCGTAACCGGATGTCCGTAATCCGTTACTGCCAATAGATCGCTCTCTACGTCCGTACGTGCATGATATGAATGGACAAAATAGACATGACTTGCCTCAAGCCCCGCGAATAGCGGATTTTCCGGGTGCAGGAACTGCAAACGATTCCAACCCATATGCGGAACCTTTAATTCTCCCGGTGCGAATCGCACCACTTTACCCGGTAAAACATTCAATCCTTCATGCTCGCCATGCTCCTCACTTGAGCTAAACAACAGCTGCATGCCCAGACAGATCCCGAGCAGCGGTGTTGGTCCAGCTGCTGCTTCCTTCACCACAGCGTCCAATCCACTCTCTCGCAAGTGCACCATGGCATCGCCAAATGCACCTACACCCGGCAGAATCACACCATCTGCACCAAGAATCGCATCCCGGTCACCTGTGACCAGCGCTTCGTAGCCAAGACGTTCGACCGCTTTGCCGACGCTGTGCAGGTTCCCCATACCGTAATCGACAATTGCAATCGCCATCGTCTACAGCACTCCCTTCGTGGAAGGCACACCCGTTACACGTGGATCAATCGTTGTTGCCTCATCCAGTGCACGTCCCAGTGCTTTGAAGATCGCCTCGATCATGTGGTGTGTATTTTGTCCGTAGTGCACGATAACGTGCAAGGTAATGCGCGCTTCCAGCGCCAGTTTCCACAGGAACTCATGTACCAGCTCGGTCGAGAAGCTGCCCACTTGCTGAGAAGGATATTGTGCACGGTACTCAAAGTGAGGGCGGTTGCTGACATCGATGACTACCTGAGCGAGAGCCTCATCCATCGGCACAAATACACTAGCATAACGTTTGATGCCCCGCTTGTCACCCAATGCTTCACGAAGAGTCTGTCCCAAACAGATCCCGATATCCTCCACCGTGTGGTGGTCATCAATATCAACATCGCCGCGCGCCTGTACGTTCAGATCGAATTGGCCATGCTTTGTGAACAGATCGAGCATATGATTCAGGAAAGGTACGTCCGTTTCAATCTCGGATTCCCCGGTTCCATCTACAGCAAAAGAAAGCTGAATGTTCGTTTCATTTGTTTTGCGGTCTACCTCTGCCTGACGTACAGCACCCTTATTCTGAAGGTCCAAACCATTATCCTGCTTATCCATTATCCGATTCCGCCTTTCCTTCCTGTTCTAACCGTACAGCGATCGCACGGGCGTGTCCTTCGAACCCTTCATTCCGGGCAAGCTCTATAATAGCCGCTCCATTTTGGAACAGCGCTTCCTTGCTGTAATAGATCAAACTCGATTTTTTGATAAAATCATCCACGTCCACAGGTGAACTGAAACGGGCCGTTCCATTTGTCGGAATGATGTGATTCGGTCCGGCAAAATAATCCCCTACCGGCTCCGAGCTATACGGGCCGAGGAAGATTGCTCCAGCATTCTCGATCCGGCCAGCGTAAGCCATCGGCTCCTGCACCATAATCTCCAGATGCTCCGGTGCGAGCCGGTTCACCACATCGATTCCCTCATCGATGGAATCGACCACAATAATCGCGCCATGCTGCTCCACGGAAGCAGCAGCGATATCGCGCCGCGGCAGCACTTCCAGCTGCTGCTGCACTTCGGCCTGCACGGCTTCCGCCAGCACGGCCGAGGTCGTGACGAGAATGGCCGATGCCATCTCGTCATGCTCCGCCTGCGACAACAGGTCTGCGGCGACATACACCGGATTCGCCGTATCATCGGCGAGCACCACAATCTCACTCGGCCCGGCGATACTATCGATATCGACTGCGCCGTACACCTCGCGCTTCGCGAGCGCCACGTAAATATTGCCCGGTCCACAGATCTTGTCGACCGGGGCAATACTCTCCGTGCCGTAAGCGAGGGCGGCGATCGCCTGAGCGCCGCCAACCCGGTACATTTCGCTCACGCCTGCTTCCGCAGCAGCCACGAGAATGTACGGGTTAATGCCTTCGCCGCCGTTTGTTGACGGCGGCGTCACCAAAACAATCTCCGGCACGCCAGCCACCTGTGCCGGAATCACATTCATCAGCACTGACGAAGGGTACGCTGCTTTGCCGCCAGGTACATACACGCCGACCCGCTTCAGCGGCCGGATCACCTGGCCCAGCAGACTGCCGTCCGGCTGCCAATCCATCCATGAGTTGCGTTTCTGCTTCTCATGAAACGCACGAATGTTCGCGGCGGCCTGACGGATCGCCGTCACGAAGGAAGGCTCCACGGCTGCATAAGCTGCCTGCAGCTCTTCCTGCGGCACGCGAAGCTCCGCAGCCGTCAGTTTCGTGCGGTCCAGCTGCTCTGTGTAACGCAGCAGTGCCGCATCTCCTTCCCGGCGAATGTCGCTGACAATGCGCCGTACCGCTTCATTTTGCTCCGTTGTACCGTATTCGACTTCCCGCTTCAGATCAAACTCCCGTGCAGGTACAATTTTCATGCGTACATCCTCCCTGTCCGTCCTAGTAATGCCTGTGAAATTTTAATTTCTTTAATACCACTAATGCCCATATGTTCTATATGATCAATTGCAGATGAATGAACTCATTCCACCGTGCAAGATACATTCTTATACGCCGCATTTACCCCCGATAAATTCCTGCCGACACCTCATTCGAGGCTGGAATAACCTGCTGGAGAGCATCGCATAATGCCTGAATCCGTGCGTTCTTCATCCGATAGCTGACCCGATTGGCAATAAGGCGGCTTGTAATATCCAGAATACCCGTCATCTCCACGAGTCCGTTCTCACGCAGCGTCTGACCCGTCTCTACCAGATCGACAATCCGGTCAGCCAGACCGATCAGTGGCGCCAGTTCGATGGAACCGTTCAGTTTGATCACTTCCACCTGCTGTCCTTGCTCGCGGAAATACTGGGAGGCAATCCTCGGGTACTTTGTTGCAACCCGCTGCTGAATGCCAGGCGTCCAGTCCGGTAGTCCAATAACAGACATGCGACACTGTGCGATTCCCAGGTTCAACAATTCGTATACGTCCCGATTTTCCTCAAGCAGAACGTCTTTACCCACTATACCAATATCCGCTACTCCATACTCCACATACGTTGGCACGTCTACAGGCTTCGCCATGATGAACTCCATTCCCGCTTCCGGCACTTCGATAACCAATTTGCGCGTATCGTCCACGTCTACCGGAATATCAAGCCCTGCTTCGCGGAACAGTTTGGAGGCTTTCTTATAGATTCGGCCCTTCGGCATAGCTACCTTCAAAAGATCCGACATCTCAGCGTCCTCCTCCTTCTTCAGATGCGAACGTGATAACCTGTTCATTCTGAATCGTCTTCCCACCAGTTATGGCACCAACTTTTGTTACACTTACCTCTGCCTCATCTTCCGAAAGCAGAGACGTGACTACATTTTGACCGATGCTGCGTAGTCTCGCCGCCTCCGTTAGAGCCTCTGCCCGGCGTTCCGAAGTATATTGAATAAGGACAGGCTTCTTCTCTTCCATCGTAATTCCATGAACACCATCGATAATCCGGTTTGTTTTGAGTGCAAACCCTGTAGCCGGTAATGAACGGCCAAACTGCTGTAACAGATTATCATATCGTCCACCGCTGCATACCGGGGATCCTAGCTCTGCCGCATACCCTTCAAACGTCATGCCTGTATAATAGGAGAAATCACCAATCATCGTCAGATCAATCAATACATGCTCAGAGACACCATACGCTTCCAACACCTCGAATACTGCACAGAGATGCGCAATGGACTGTGCTGCTTCAGTACTTGAACTCAGCTCTGCTGCGTGTGTACATACTTCTTTACCGCCACGCAGACGCAAAATGGCTTCAAGCTGCTCCTTCAGTTTCGGTTCTAGATTCAATGCTTCAATGGATTGGCGATAGCCGACATAATCACGTCCCAGCAATCCTTCTTTCAACTGTTCCTGTTGTACCGTTTGACCCGGAATGACTTCTTCCAGTAATCCGTTCAGAAATCCCATATGACCCATCGCAATTTTAAAGGAAGATACACCCGCTGCCTGCAAAGAAGCGATCGCAAGTGCTACAACTTCTGCATCTGCTTCCGGCGAATCATCACCGACAAGCTCTACACCCGTTTGGAAAAATTCTGCCTCACGCCCCGCTTCCTCTTCAATGGAACGAAACACATTTGCATGATAGGACAGACGCAGAGGAAGCTGCTCATCCTTCAATAGAGAAGAGACCACCCGTGCAATCGGAGCTGTCAGATCTGATCTTAGTACCAGCGTAGTCCCGCGACTGTTCAATAATTTAAACAACTTGCGATCCGATGTGGAACTCGCTACACCTACGGTATCGTAGTATTCAATCGTTGGCGTAATGATTTGACGGTAACCCCAGCGTTCCATGCATTCCAGTACATTCCGCTCAATGGTTCGCAGCTTGGTCACCACATGTGGTGTATAGTCACGAAAACCTGTCGGTTTTTCAAAGCCTTTTGGTTTGGACATTGGTATTATTCACCCCGAGTCAGTAATTTAAGATTGGTAGACGTTCTATTTCAACAGGATTTATGTAGTGTAAATCCCCGTTCTATCTTGTAACCTGAATTCTTATCGTTGCTGCCAGGCAGCTTTCAAAAAATGTTTAGTACATGTTCATTGATGCTTAACTATACTTAACTTCTGTCCTATTTCTTTAACATGGTAAAGTGCTAACAAACTAAAGGATATGGGATATGATAACATGAATGACCATCCATCGTCAACAATACAGCCCCTTTGGGGTGCTTGTCCTACATCCTCCAATTTGATGCCATTTCTAAACATGAGTCTAATTATCTGTATACGAAAAAAGCTGCCATCAGCAGCTTTCTTACTCCAGTCGTTCGACTTATTGCTCTTCCCTGACTGAACCATTCAGGTTAATTTTCGTCCGTGTATTCTTTGTGATAATCTTTTCTAATATATCCGCAGGCCGTCTCCCAAAATCATTACTCATCAGCCTTTATGACAATCTCCTCTGCTGAAGCATTGGAGCGAGACAGATCACGAAGTGGATTCCCGCCTACAAAAGCTCCCGGAGCTACATCCTTATGAACGACTGCACCTGCAGCTACAACCGCACCGTCTCCGATGGTCACACCCGGCAGGATGGTTGAATTTGCACCGATCAGTACATTTTCCCCGATAATTACCTCACCGAGTCTGTACTCTTTAATAAGATACTCGTGAGCCAGGATCGTGGTGTTGTAACCAATGACGGAATTTTCGCCTACCGTAATTTTCTCCGGAAAGAAAACATCAACCATCACCATCAATCCAAACGCCGTATGTTTACCCACCTTCATGCCAAGCATGCGACGATAGATCCAGTTCTTGACCGATAGAATCGGACAGTACCGTGACAACTGAATCCAGATAAAATTGCGCACGCCTTTCCACGGACTCACAGTCTTATAGATATGCCAAAGTGCGTTATGGCCTTCTACGGGATAGCGGGTTACTTTTCTCATGAACGTTCCGTTTCAATCAGCTTAAGCAAGTCCTTCATGTCGTGCAAAATGTAATCCGGGTTATATCCGCTTAATACGGTCTCTCCCTTAAGGGACCAGGCTACGCCTGCCGCAAGCGCACCCGCATTCTGTGCCGATTGAATATCGACTGGGCTGTCACCCACCATCAATGTTTTGGACGGATCTGCACCCAACTCTTCGATCGCCTTTAGAACCGGTTCAGCATGCGGTTTGGGATGGGTTACATCGGTAACTGTCACAATCGATTTCATATACTTCAACAGGTCGAAACGCTCCAGCACCTTAAGAGTAGATGGACGAATCTTTGTCGTGACAACACCCATCACGATTCCTGCCTCATGAAGAGCTTCAATGACCTCAATAACGTGAGGAAACGGCTGAACCATCGCCTCATGATGAACGTCGTTATAAGCCCGATATCCTTTGACATACTCCGCAACGTCCTCTTTCCCAGAGAACGTACGCATCTGATTCTCCAGTGTCCCCCCCATATGAGGAATGATCTGTTCGCGTGTCCAAGGGGTAGATAACTGCAAATCCTTCATTACATGAAGGAAAGAGTTGATAATTAGTTCATTCGTGTCAATAATCGTTCCATCCAGATCAAACAAAACCGTGTCAATCATGTTGCATTACTCCTTTTTCTCTTCAGCTTGCTTCAGATCCTCTTTGGTCGAGACTGGAGTTACCGTGTCCTCTTTGCCTGCAACCGGGCCTGTGTGCACCATATCATCCGATGATTCTGAAGGAACCTTGGAAGATACAATCGGATCACTATAACGTACATTTGCCTTGCCTGTCATTCTTCTCACGACGATGAAGACTACCGCAACAATAATGATCCCAATAGCCAGCAGCTGCGAAATTCTTACGTTACCATAGGCTGGATCAAGATATCCTTGCTCGAAGCCCATAGCTGTCATCGGTGACCATAATCCATTAACCATGGAGGCAACCCATTGAGGAGCCTGGAATCCCAGACTGTCGGTACGCAGCGCTTCGATAAAGAAACGACCGATCGAGTACCAGATAAAATAGGACATAAACAGCTCACCAGCACGCAGAAACTTCTGACGACGAAGCACCAGCAAGATGACCAAACCAACAAGACTCCACATCGATTCATACAAAAATGCAGGATGATGGAATACACCTTCCACATTCATCTGATTA
Organism: Paenibacillus sp. FSL W7-1088; assembly: GCF_037969855.1. Lineage (NCBI taxonomy): Bacteria > Bacillati > Bacillota > Bacilli > Caryophanales > Paenibacillaceae > Paenibacillus > Paenibacillus sp. FSL W7-1088. The sequence continues at coordinate 151,832 of NZ_CP150216.1, read as the reverse complement.
ACGATAAAGTCTGGCAAATGAAGCTTGTCTCTCAAAAATGATTCTTCTACAGGACCACCATAGGCCTCTTGGTTTACAAAGTTACCCCAGCGTCCGATCATTTGTCCAACGATCAATCCAGGTGCACAGATGTCGGCCATGCGCCAGAAATTATACCCTTTACGACGGAAGAAAATGACTGCACATATGATTGCACCAATCAGTGCGCCATATATGGCGATACCACCATTCCATATTTTAAAGACATCCCACAAATTATCCTTATAATCGTCCCATCGAAATGCCACGTAGTATATGCGGGCACCGATAATGGCAGAAGGCACACCAAGCAGAACCATGTCCATGAACACTTCCTGCGGAATGTTATACCGTTTGCCTTCCCGGATGACAAGCAGCAAACCTACAAGTGCCGCTGTACCGAGTATAAGCCCGTACCAGTGAACCTTTAACGCTCCGATGGAGAACGCAATCGGGTTCAACAGTAATAATGTATCCATTCATTCACACTCCTATAAATTGACTCATTCACAAGCATGACCAATTGCTGCATGTCTCCACCACTCTATACAGAAGTAGAACACATCATCAATTGGCCTTTAATCATATAATAGGTCCTTCTCTTCTTAGTCCATGTCTTCCATATCTTCAGAGATCGTTGCTGTCAGCTTGTTCGTAAATTGCAGTGCAGCATTCAGACCCATCTGTTTCAAGCGATAGTTCATTCCCGCTACTTCAATGATAACAGCCAAGTTCCGTCCCGGACGAACAGGAATCGTTACAAGTGGTACATCTGTGTCAATGATGCGAGTCGTCTCTTCATCCAGACCAAGACGATCATATTGTTTATCCTGCTGCCAAGCTTCCAGACGAACAACCAGTGTAATTCGTTTGTTATTACGTACCGCTCCCGCACCGAACAATGTCATTACGTTGATGATGCCGACGCCACGGATCTCAAGCAGGTGACGGATCAATTCTGGTGCAGTTCCATGCAGCTGGAAGTCTGATGTCTGACGAATTTCTACCGCATCATCGGCAATCAATCGGTGACCACGTTTCACAAGTTCCAGTGCAGTCTCACTCTTACCAATGCCGCTGCTTCCCGTGATCAACATCCCTACACCATACACATCACAGAGTACACCGTGAATTGTTGCTGTAGGCGCTAGTTTCTTCTCCAGGAATCCAGTAATCCGGCTGGATAGAATCGTTGTAGCCATGTTGCTGCGAAGCACGGCCAGGTTCTGTTCTTCACTGATGTCAATCAGTTCCTGTGGCACTTCAAGTCCTCGGGTTACTACGATACATGGCGTTTCTTCCGTACAAAGGCGCTGCATCCGATCACGGCGCTCATCTTCCGGCAACATTGCAAAAAAGGCCAGCTCTGTTCGACCAAGCAGCTGTACCCGTTCTTGTGGATGATATTCAAAATAACCGGCCATTTCCAGGCCAGGACGGTTCAAATCGTCTACAGTAATGACTCTCTTCAGTCCGTGAGATCCAGAAACAACCTCCAACTGGAACTGTTGTACCAATTCAGATACTTTCACTTTTTTCGCCATTTGTCTCTTCCTTTCAGCATTCGCTGCCCTCTATGTACATCAGCATAAGCGTCATTCCATTGCCTTAATAGCGCATTCATGTTGTTTGTTACAGCATCTAACCTTCAAATAATCTTAAATGAATTCCGGGATGAATGCAATCTTGGCTTCCACCCGTTTAAGAGTAAAAAAGCCCCTTCCAGCAATAACGGAAGGGGCTCAGATTACAATGTATAATTGCATTAACTGATAGATTCCATCGTTACCGATGAATCTCAGTACTATTAGTCTTGAAGAAGAACGTTTGCTTCAGTCTCTTTGTCAAAGATATGAACTTTGTTCATGTCAATTGCCATTTTAACTGTGGAACCATCACGAGTGTTGGAACGTCCGTCTACACGTGCGATTGTAGTGTCGTTACCTACACCGCTCAAGTAGAGGAGCATTTCGTGACCCAGGTTCTCTGTTACGTCTACGTGTGTAGAGAATACAGAGTTCGGGGATGCTTCCAGGAATACTGGCTCTTCGTGAATGTCTTCTGGACGAACACCCAGAATGACTTCTTTGCCAATGTATCCTCTTGATTTCAGCACTTGTGCTTTACCTTGTGGGATTTCAACGTCCACACCAGGAGCTACGAAATGCAGGCTAGCACCTTGCTCAGCCAATTTACCCGAGATAAAGTTCATTGTCGGGGAACCGATGAAACCAGCTACGAACAAGTTAGCAGGGTGGTTGTAAAGCTCTTCCGGAGAAGCTGCTTGTTGGATGATACCATCCTTCATAACAACGATCCGATCACCCATTGTCATTGCTTCAATCTGGTCATGCGTTACGTAGATAACAGTTGTTTCCAAACGTTTCGCAAGTTTAGTGATCTCAGCACGCATTTGACCACGCAGTTTGGCATCCAAGTTGGAGAGAGGCTCATCCATCAAGAACACTTGTGGATCACGGACGATCGCACGTCCCAGAGCGACACGCTGACGTTGACCACCGGACAATGCCTTAGGTTTACGCTCAAGCAAATGCTCGATATCCAGGATTTTAGCTGCTTCACGTACACGTTTGTCGATCTCATCTTTTTTCACTTTACGCAATTTCAGACCAAACGCCATGTTTTGGTATACGCTCATATGCGGATACAAGGCATAGGATTGGAATACCATCGCGATATCGCGGTCTTTAGGAGCAACGTCATTAACGACACGGTCACCGATATAGAGTTTACCTTCAGAAATTTCCTCAAGGCCTGCGATCATACGCAGTGTTGTTGATTTACCACAACCGGACGGACCTACCAGTACCAGAAACTCTTTATCTTTAATGTCCAGGTTAATATCAACTACTGTTGCTTTATCAGAACCCGGGTATTTTTTGAAAATATGCTCTAAACGTACACCAGCCATGATTGTTGCCTCCTCAGAGATCATTTTGTAATCGAATACATTTTGTAGTTTTATATTAACCCATTTACATGATGTTTGACTATTCGCAAACTGCACAAAAATATCAAAGCTTTTTCGTCACTTTGTACATAAGCAATAAAAGTCGCACCAGAACAGCACTTTCGAAGTTTCTGACATCATATCCGATCTCCTGTTTGATCTTATCCAAACGATATACCAAGGTATTTCGATGAATGAAGAGTCGCTTGGCCGTCTCGCTGACATTACAATCGAGATTGAAGAAGGTCTCCAGCGTAGCCAGTGCCTCACTATCATTAAATAACACAGTGCCTCTGCCCGTTTCCTGTATAAAACGAAGACGCTGTTGCACAGGAATGCTATCTACCAAACGTTCGAGTTGCAGATCCCAAGGGAGATGGATGTGTTGTGCGACATGGAAAGCCCTGCCCAAGTGAACACTCTCTTGAAGAAGTGCCGTGACAGGAGATAGCTGCTTTGCAGGGATACACGGTAAGGATGCAGACAAATGAAACACACCCGCCCACTCGCTGGCAACCAATTCATAGAGCCCCTGACAAAAGGCATTCAATAAGTCCTTTCTGGCTTCTGTTGTATCCTCTTCAGCTTCGCCAGTGACAATCTGTTCATCACCTAGAAAAACCCACTCCTGCTCTCCTACAGGAATCAGTATAATTTCTTCTCCGAAGTAACTTTCGAGCAACTTATTCAATTCCTTCGAACGTATGCGATGAGCATCAGGTGTCTCACATTGCAGCAAAAATGGGATTTTCTCTGTGTTCAATTCTCCATCCAGCGAATAATGATCCGGAATGGGTTCCTGCTGGACTTTTTGCTCGATCTGCTTCCGAAGCCATTGTCCCAATTCAGCAAGCTGTTGTTCTCTATCGTTTTCATAAATCACTGGCTGTTCTTCATCTAGCGCTTCCCTATGACTACTAATGAGAAGTTCAATTAAACGCTGTACTTCCAGCGTAACGGCATTAACAGAGCATGCCCAATATAAAACAGTACCTTCTTTCTCGTTCATCCCAACTTTAAAATAGATACGGTCTCCTATACACCAACTGCTTACATCCGTATCCAAACCATCCATCATCTCATCATCCTGCATGAAACCTTCGGCTTCTTTTGTAAGAGTATTATGAGCCACTGGGACCGTTCTACGGTGAGTTGAGCTTGATCCATATTGATTCCATTCTTCTATAGTTATCACGGATTCGTCCAATGTAGTACCTATAATTGCTTCAATTTGTTGTTTTAGATCAGGTATGAGCTTCATATAATGAACGCCACCACTCTGCTTTTTTCTATTATTTTATCATATCTTGCGCAGCATCGCCTTTTTCAGTCGTTATCATAGGTTTCCACATTAATAATTTATTTATCTATAACAAAAAAAAGTGATTGATCAAATTAATGATCAATCACTCTTTCTTAAAAGATGAGTCATGAAGGGCTCGAACCTTCGACACCCTGATTAAAAGTCAGGTGCTCTACCAACTGAGCTAATGACTCGAAAAACTGGTGGAGGATGATGGATTCGAACCACCGAACCCGTACGGGAGCAGATTTACAGTCTGATGCGTTTGGCCACTTCGCTAATCCTCCAGGATTACATGGTGGCTCGGGACGGAATCGAACCGCCGACACGAGGATTTTCAGTCCTCTGCTCTACCGACTGAGCTACCGAGCCTTATTTAATTTTTTAGATTAATGGCGGAACCGACGGGATTCGAACCCGCGATCTCCTGCGTGACAGGCAGGCATGTTAGGCCAACTACACCACGGTTCCAGGCATTAATGGTGCCGGCGAGAGGACTTGAACCCCCAACCTACTGATTACAAGTCAGTTGCTCTACCAGTTGAGCTACACCGGCGTATATGGTGGAGGCTGAGGGGATCGAACCCCCGACCCTCTGCTTGTAAGGCAGATGCTCTCCCAGCTGAGCTAAGCCTCCTGGGTAATATGGTAGCGGCGGAGGGGATCGAACCCCCGACCTCACGGGTATGAACCGTACGCTCTAGCCAGCTGAGCTACACCGCCATATTAATAATATTGATCTTGATTGCTTGTCCATCTTAGGTAAAGATGGCGGAGAGAGAGGGATTCGAACCCTCGCACCGCTTACGCAGTCTAACCCCTTAGCAGAGGGTCCCCTTATAGCCACTTGGGTATCTCTCCAAATAGACAATCATGAACAATGCTTACAAGGATTGCTCCCTGAAAACTAGATCCGAAACGAACTTTGCGATGTATAACCTGCATATCTTGGATAAGCCCTCGACCGATTAGTACTGGTCAGCTCCATGCATTGCTGCACTTCCACCCCCAGCCTATCTACCTCGTCGTCTTCAAGGGGTCTTACATACTGGGAAATCTCATCTTGAGGGGGGCTTCACGCTTAGATGCTTTCAGCGCTTATCCCTTCCGTACATAGCTACCCAGCGGTGCTCCTGGCGGAACAACTGGTACACCAGCGGTACGTCCATCCCGGTCCTCTCGTACTAAGGACAGCTCCTCTCAAATTTCCTACGCCCACGACAGATAGGGACCGAACTGTCTCACGACGTTCTGAACCCAGCTCGCGTACCGCTTTAATGGGCGAACAGCCCAACCCTTGGGACCTACTTCAGCCCCAGGATGCGATGAGCCGACATCGAGGTGCCAAACCTCCCCGTCGATGTGGACTCTTGGGGGAGATAAGCCTGTTATCCCCAGGGTAGCTTTTATCCGTTGAGCGATGGCCCTTCCATGCGGTACCACCGGATCACTAAGCCCGACTTTCGTCCCTGCTCGACTTGTAGGTCTCGCAGTCAAGCTCCCTTATGCCTTTGCACTCTTCGAATGATTTCCAACCATTCTGAGGGAACCTTTGGGCGCCTCCGTTACTCTTTAGGAGGCGACCGCCCCAGTCAAACTGCCCACCTGACACTGTCCCCGCACCGGATTACGGTACCAGGTTAGAACCTAGATACGATCAGGGTGGTATCCCAACGGTGCCTCCACGCAAGCTGGCGCTCACGCTTCAAAGGCTCCCACCTATCCTGTACAGATCGTACCCAAATTCAATATCAAGCTGCAGTAAAGCTCCATGGGGTCTTTCCGTCTTGTCGCGGGTAACCTGCATCTTCACAGGTATTAAAATTTCACCGGATCTCTCGTTGAGACAGCGCCCAAGTCGTTACGCCATTCGTGCGGGTCAGAATTTACCTGACAAGGAATTTCGCTACCTTAGGACCGTTATAGTTACGGCCGCCGTTTACTGGGGCTTCGGTTCACAGCTTCGGATTGCTCCTAACCGCTCCCCTTAACCTTCCAGCACCGGGCAGGCGTCAGCCCGTATACTTCGCCTTACGGCTTCGCACAGACCTGTGTTTTTGCTAAACAGTCGCTTGGGCCTTTTCACTGCGGCCCCCTCGTGCTATTCACACTACCGGGGCACCCCTTCTCCCGAAGTTACGGGGTCATTTTGCCGAGTTCCTTAACGAGAGTTCTTCCGCGCGCCTTAGAATTCTCTTCTCGCCTACCTGTGTCGGTTTGCGGTACGGGCACCATCACCTGGCTAGAGGCTTTTCTTGGCAGTGTGAGATCATGACCTTCGCTACTATAATTTTCGCTCCCCATCACAGTCCAGCCTTAACGATGTGCGGATTTGCCTACACATCAGCCTCACTGCTTAGACGGACATCCATCAGTCCGCGTCACTACCCTGCTGCGTCCCCCCATTGCTCATAACGGCTTACGGTGGTACAGGAATTTCGACCTGTTGTCCTTCGACTACGCCTTTCGGCCTCGCCTTAGGTCCCGACTTACCCTGAGCGGACGAGCCTTCCTCAGGAACCCTTAGGCTTTCGGCGGATCAGATTCTCACTGATCTTTTCGTTACTCATACCGGCATTCTCACTTGTATAATGTCCAGCGCTCCTTACGGTACACCTTCAACCCTTATACAACGCTCCCCTACCCCTGATGCAAGCATCAAGCCATAGCTTCGGTGGTGTGTTTAGCCCCGTTACATTTTCGGCGCAGAGTCACTCGACCAGTGAGCTATTACGCACTCTTTCAATGGTGGCTGCTTCTAAGCCAACATCCTGGTTGTCTGTGCAACTCCACATCCTTTCCCACTTAACACACACTTGGGGACCTTAGCTGATGGTCTGGGCTGTTTCCCTTTTGACAATGGATCTTAGCACTCACTGTCTGACTCCCGGAAGTAAGTCTATGGCATTCGGAGTTTGACTGAGCTTGGTAACCCTTGCGGGCCCCGCACCCAATCAGTGCTCTACCTCCACGACTCTGTTTTCCGAGGCTAGCCCTAAAGCTATTTCGGGGAGAACCAGCTATCTCCGAGTTCGATTGGAATTTCTCCGCTACCCCCACCTCATCCCCGCACTTTTCAACGTGCGTGGGTTCGGGCCTCCAGTGCGTGTTACCGCACCTTCACCCTGGACAGGGGTAGATCACCCGGTTTCGGGTCTACGTCCACGTACTACATCGCCCTATTCAGACTCGCTTTCGCTGCGGCTCCGGCTCTTCACCTTAACCTTGCACGGGAACGTAACTCGCCGGTTCATTCTACAAAAGGCACGCCATCACCCCTAAAACGGGCTCTGACTTTTTGTAAGCACACGGTTTCAGGTTCTATTTCACTCCCCTTCCGGGGTGCTTTTCACCTTTCCCTCACGGTACTGCTTCACTATCGGTCGCTAGGAAGTATTTAGCCTTGGCAGATGGTCCTGCCGGATTCATACGGGGTTTCACGTGCCCCGCACTACTCGGGATACATCTCGGAGAGAGCCAACTTTCAACTACAGGGCTTTTACCTTCTTTGGCGGGCCTTTCCAGACCTCTTCGTTTAACCGGCTCCTTTGTAACTCCATGTGAGATGTCCCACAACCCCAGAGAGCAAGCTCTCTGGTTTGGGCTTCTCCGCGTTCGCTCGCCGCTACTGACGGAATCACTATTGTTTTCTCTTCCTCAGGGTACTTAGATGTTTCAGTTCCCCTGGTATGCCTCTACATAACCTATGTATTCAGTTATGAGTAACTGGAAATTACCCCAGCTGGGTTTCCCCATTCGGACACCCCCGGATCAAAGCTTGCTTACAGCTCCCCGAGGCAGTTTCGTTGTTCGCCACGTCCTTCATCGGCTCCTAGCGCCTAGGCATCCTCCGTGTGCTCTTAGTAGCTTAACCATTCCGCTCGTGTTCGAGCTGTCGCTCCGCTTGTTTTGGACTACGTCCAAAGCCAAAAGTCGCTCCATTTCGATCACTCGCTCATGCAATCTACCGTTTTTATTGAAACTTGTTTTAACACAAGTTCAGCTTAAAAAGGAATGTTCTAAATCGCAAAATTTCGTTTCGATATCTAGTTTTCAAAGAACAAGCTTGTAAAATCTTGTTGGTGGAGCCAAGCGGGATCGAACCGCTGACCTCCTGCTTGCAAGGCAGGCGCTCTCCCAGCTGAGCTATGGCCCCATATTAGATTTTAAGGTATACATGGTGGGCCCTGGTGGACTCGAACCACCGGCCTCACCCTTATCAGAGGTGCGCTCTAACCAACTGAGCTAAGGGCCCACATTATATATCATATTGAAACCCGTAATGGGTTTACGCTTGGCGGCGTTCTACTCTCCCAGGACCCTGCGGTCCAAGTACCATTGACGCTGAAGGGCTTAACGGTCGTGTTCGGGATGGGAACGTGTGGAACCCCTTCGCTATCGCCACCAAACGTTTGAGAGTTTGAGCTCTCAAAACTGAGCAACGAGTGAGTAATTTTTGCAGCTAAGCTGCGTATTTGAATGTTTCCGTTACAGGAAACGATTCTCCATAGAAAGGAGGTGATCCAGCCGCACCTTCCGATACGGCTACCTTGTTACGACTTCACCCCAATCATCTATCCCACCTTCGGCGGCTGGCTCCTTGCGGTTACCCCACCGACTTCGGGTGTTATAAACTCTCGTGGTGTGACGGGCGGTGTGTACAAGACCCGGGAACGTATTCACCGCGGCATGCTGATCCGCGATTACTAGCAATTCCGACTTCATGCAGGCGAGTTGCAGCCTGCAATCCGAACTGAGACCGGCTTTTTAGGATTCGTTCCACCTCGCGGCTTCACAGCCCGTTGTACCGGCCATTGTAGTACGTGTGTAGCCCAGGTCATAAGGGGCATGATGATTTGACGTCATCCCCACCTTCCTCCGGTTTGTCACCGGCAGTCACCTTAGAGTGCCCACCCGAAGTGCTGGCAACTAAGATCAAGGGTTGCGCTCGTTGCGGGACTTAACCCAACATCTCACGACACGAGCTGACGACAACCATGCACCACCTGTCTCCTCTGTCCCGAAGGAAAGGTACATCTCTGTACCGGTCAGAGGGATGTCAAGACCTGGTAAGGTTCTTCGCGTTGCTTCGAATTAAACCACATACTCCACTGCTTGTGCGGGTCCCCGTCAATTCCTTTGAGTTTCAGTCTTGCGACCGTACTCCCCAGGCGGAGTGCTTAATGTGTTAACTTCGGCACCAAGGGTATCGAAACCCCTAACACCTAGCACTCATCGTTTACGGCGTGGACTACCAGGGTATCTAATCCTGTTTGCTCCCCACGCTTTCGCGCCTCAGCGTCAGTTACAGCCCAGAGAGTCGCCTTCGCCACTGGTGTTCCTCCACATATCTACGCATTTCACCGCTACACGTGGAATTCCACTCTCCTCTTCTGCACTCAAGTCACCCAGTTTCCAGTGCGATCCGGGGTTGAGCCCCGGGATTAAACACCAGACTTAAATGACCGCCTGCGCGCGCTTTACGCCCAATAATTCCGGACAACGCTTGCCCCCTACGTATTACCGCGGCTGCTGGCACGTAGTTAGCCGGGGCTTTCTTCTCAGGTACCGTCACCTTGAGAGCAGTTACTCTCCCAAGCGTTCTTCCCTGGCAACAGAGCTTTACGATCCGAAAACCTTCATCACTCACGCGGCATTGCTCCGTCAGGCTTTCGCCCATTGCGGAAGATTCCCTACTGCTGCCTCCCGTAGGAGTCTGGGCCGTGTCTCAGTCCCAGTGTGGCCGATCACCCTCTCAGGTCGGCTACGCATCGTCGCCTTGGTGAGCCGTTACCCCACCAACTAGCTAATGCGCCGCAGGCCCATCCCCAAGTGACAGATTGCTCCGTCTTTCCAGTTTCCTTCAGGAGAAGAAAACAACTATTCGGTATTAGCTACCGTTTCCGGTAGTTGTCCCAAGCTTGAGGGCAGGTTGCCTACGTGTTACTCACCCGTCCGCCGCTAACTATCTGAGAAGCAAGCTTCTCATCAAGTCCGCTCGACTTGCATGTATTAGGCATGCCGCCAGCGTTCGTCCTGAGCCAGGATCAAACTCTCCAATAAAGTATTGAAAAGAGCGATAAGCTCATTTTGAAACTGACGAGATTAAAAATCTCATTGTTGCTTCGAAATCATACCGTCCGAAGACGTGTACCGATTTCTCAGCGTTGATCTTGCAAGCAAGATCGTTACTCACTCGTTGTTCAGTTTTCAAAGATCAAACTCAATAATTTCCTTGCTTTTTCATCACCATTTTCTCTCAGCGGCGACTTTTATAATATACCATACTTCGTTTGTTTCAGTCAAGCTTTTTTTGAAATTCTTTTTTCGAGTTCTTATCAAACTCAATCATTTCGTCAAAAGCATTTAACCAAGCAAGCAAAGCAACGAGATATAATGTACCATATAAACATCGAAGGAGTCAACTACCCAAACAAAGAAATTTTCAAACCCAATAATAAACCAACACCCGGCAGTCCTAGAATGCTTACAGTACCTATTGTGGCAGGGTTCAGCGGGATGTATGCTCCAGTGATCCAACCAGAATAATTAACAACATATATCCCCACCGCAGCCAGTACCAGATGAATCCCGAATGATGTAAAGAAGGATAGCCCAATCCGTTTTCTAAACAAGATGATTATCAGCCCTAGTAACGACACAACAAGCACACTACCTAATATAAGACTCTTCATACTTAACACCCCCATAATTGAATGTCACACCTCCACCTACATGCTCACTCCCCGATCACTTATAACTGCCTTATTAATCCCTACACGTTTAGCACGCTTCAAATGAATCTGATATTTACGCTCCGCGGCCTCCAGCACATAGATCGCATAATCAATCTCATCCTGCCCCTGCGCCTCTTCAAACTGTCTGACAGCCCGTTCCCACTCTGCCTTGGCTTTCTGTATATCTGAATAAATCTGTTCCTCTTCCATCTCCTTTAGCATTCTTTCACGCTTCTCCACCGATCTTCCTATATTTCGCCATATAAACATAAGCTCGCTCCCTCCTGATCAGCACGACATATTCTCATACATATCAGGGAAAGGACAAACTTAGAACTGAGCTAAACAATTTAATGAATCGTTAATTTAATCTCAACGAAATTCTATGATACAGCAGTAGAAATGAGAGGCTTTACATTTAAGCGAAATTTCAAAGAGTATTAAAACAAAAAAAGAGAGCCCAAAGGGCTCTCTAAGTAATCCAAACTTATCTATTCTTTTCAATTAAGATATCAATCATTATAGGTGCATACTCTTAATAAGAAACACGCACAGCTATCTCATCTCCCTGCGCCCTTCCAGCGCCTTGGAAAGAGTCACTTCATCTGCATACTCCAGGTCGCCCCCAACAGGCAATCCATGGGCAATCCGAGTCACCGAGATCTCAAACGGACGGACCAGACGAGAAATATACATCGCCGTGGCCTCACCTTCGATATTCGGATTTGTAGCCAGAATCAGTTCTTTAACTCGCTCATCGCTTAAACGGGTCAATAGTTCCTTCAGACGGATATCATCCGGACCTATCCCCTCCATAGGAGAGATTGCACCCTGCAGCACATGATAGTATCCGTCAAATTCCTTGGTACGCTCCATAGCCACCAAATCTTTGGAATCCTGAACGACACAGATTACCGAGACATCCCTGGATTTATCCTGACAGATCCGACACGGGTCAGTATCCGTAATATTACAACACACCGAACAGTAATGAAGATTCCGCTTCACACTGACGAGCGCTTTGGCAAAATCAATAACGTCATCTTCCTTCATGTTAAGCACATGAAAAGCTAGTCGCGCCGCAGTCTTGGGGCCAACACCCGGCAAACGGGTGAAAGCATCAATCAGCTTCGCTATCGGTTCGGGATAATACAATCGATTGCGTCTCCTTTGATAGGATCAATTTTAATTAAAATAATCCCGGAATTTTCATACCGCCTGTGAATTTACCCATATCCTGGTTCGCAATTTCATCCGCTTTGGTCATTGCGTCATTGACTGCTGTCATAACCAGATCCTGCAGCATTTCTACATCTTCTGGATCAACCGCTTCTGGCTTGATAGTGATCGCCAGCAATTTCTTATGTCCGTTAACTTCAGCAGTTACAACACCGCCACCAGAAGTACCTTGGACTGTTTTGTCCGCCAGTTCCTCCTGTGCCTTCAGCATTTGCTCCTGCATTTTCTTCACTTGTTTCATCATTTGGTTCATGTTGTTCATGATTATTCATCTCCTTTGGTATAGTTATCGCGCCAGGCGCATGTATATCTATTCTTTGATCACTACAAGGTCCTCACCAAAGAGCTGGATGGCTTCATCAATCCAAGGCTGCTTGTTGCCTGAACCGCCGTCTTCATGCTCAGGTTCAAGCTTAAAGTCCTCCTTTGGCGTTTCAGCAGCTCCTTCCATCGCTCCAGTCCAATCTTTGAGCATCATCGTCACAAGACGCGCTGAACGTCCAAGCTGTTCAGACAGCACCCGTTCAATCACTTCGCGATTAGCCTGCTTCTCCGTAGTTTCACGGTGGATGTTGTTCTTAAACGCCACCAGAACATTGTCTTCCAGCACCGATACAGGTTCACCATCCATAAACCAGGCGTGAACGGTTACTTTCTCTTCTTTGACGCGCTGCAGGATCTGCCCCCACTTCTTGCTAACCTCCGTAAACTCAGGAGATCCCTTATGTGCAACATACTGATCAAGCTGTGCAGGTAACTTCGCTGGCGAATTGCCTCTCGACACCGGAGCTCGTGTTGCCGGGCGTGAAGGAGCACTTGATGCAGCCTCTCCCCCAGACAAACCGCTCTTAAGCGCACGATCCAGCTTTTTCTCCAGTTCAGCAAGCTGTTGCTTCAGTCGGTTGATCTCCCCGCCATCCACTGGCGCGGATACAGCAGGAGCAGCGCCGGCCGAACCCGCCATCTGACCCGATGACGCCCCTTGAGCAGGAATACTGCACAGTTTAAGGAGAGCTACTTCAAACAGCGTCTGCGGCTGTACTGCATATTTCATCTCACTCTGGTACCGGTTAAGTGTATCAATCATCTGGAACAGCTGTTCCTTGGTGAATGATTCCGCCATATCACGGAACGACTCGGGGTTAAGTACCCGATCCGTCAGTTTATCGGCATCCGGCACCATCTTAATCATAAGCAAATCACGGAAATAATAAAGCAAATTTTCCATGCACTTGTCCGCACTCTTACCTTCATGCATGAACCCTTCGATCATCTGCAAAATATGACCTACATCGCCCTTGAGCAGAGAAGCAGCCAACTTTGCAAACTGTTCGGAAGGAATGCCTCCGGTCATATCCATAACCTGCTGATAGGTCACCCTTCCATCTGTAAAGGAAGAGATCTGATCCAGGACACTGAGTGCGTCCCTCATTCCCCCGTCAGACAGACGGGCAATATACTGGAGTGCGTCCTGATCGGCTTCCATGCCTTCCTGTTCACAGATCAGCGTAAGTCGTGCTGTCTGTTCTTCCAGAGACACTCTGCGAAAATCAAATCGCTGACAGCGAGAAATAATTGTTGCCGGAAGACGATGGGGTTCTGTCGTTGCCAAAATAAACATCACATGTGGCGGAGGCTCTTCCAATGTTTTGAGCAGCGCATTGAATGCCTCTGTCGTCAGCATGTGCACTTCGTCAATAATATACACTTTCTGCCGGACTTCAGTCGGGGCGTATTTCACCTTTTCCCGAAGATCGCGGATTTCTTCAACGCCACGGTTGGATGCGGCATCAATTTCCTGCACATCCATCACAGCGCCAGTCGTAATCCTGCGGCAAGCTTCACACTCGTTACAAGGCTCAGGCGCAGGCCCGCGTTCGCAGTTTACAGCTTTGGCCAAAATCTTGGCGGCACTCGTCTTCCCTGTTCCTCTGGGCCCGCTAAACAAGTAGGCATGGGAAGTCCGCTGTTCACGAATCGCGTTCTGCAAGGTCTGAATAATATGCTGTTGTCCCACCATATCTTGAAACGACTGGGGACGCCAAGCCCGGTATAACGCGATATGCTCCATGATGCGTTACCTTCCTTCCACTTCGCATTCGAGTCCTTTGTCGTTCCCCCATTATACTATATTCCGGGGTGAATCCAAACTTTATCTGACTCATCATACGTGGTTTTTTTAGACATATCAAAAAGACCTCTGCATACATACAACTGCAAAGGTCTCTACATTTAAATGGTAAGCCGTGCACCTGCTATCGATATTTGCGATCCAAGCGGCACCCCTTAACAACAGCTCGGGCTAGGCGACCCTCCGGCACAAGAGTGATCTCACTTATGGCTGCTTCCTTCCGGACCTGACCAGGTTCATGAGTACTCATTGCGGAGGACCCAACCGTCAACACCACGTTAAGGGACCAAACCTCACATCGACAAAACCTCTAGCAGGAATTCAACCTCGCTGTAGCGGATTGCGAGTTACAGGGCACCGCTACCTCCCCATCTAGCACGGTAAGAAATAGTATAACTTAAGGTTGTCTAAATTGCAACCGGAGCGAAAAGGGCAGCAATACAATCACATAAAAAAATATAAAAACCCCTGCCGGAACGGCAGAGGTGATTTGGATGTAATAGACAGACAATCCCCAGGGAATTGCTGAATTAGATTCCGTATTTTTTCTTGAAACGATCAACACGGCCGCCAGCATCGATAAACTTCTGTTTACCGGTAAAGAACGGGTGGCACGCGGAGCAAATCTCTACACGAAGTCCGTCTTTAACCGAACCAGTCTCAAAAGTATTCCCGCAAGCGCAAGATACTTGACCAATCGTGTATTTAGGATGAATTGCTGCTTTCATTACCTTTCACCTCTTTCCGCCCTGAGCCTCAAGCGGACCCAGAGTAAATGGCACAACATCGAAGATTATAACACGGCCTAATGCCGGTTGCAATCCATTATTGTCAAGAGGTGATCAGACGTTTAGGACGTGCCATTCCAGCTGGGGGAACATGCGTGTAAGAGCCGATAACGACATCAGGCAGCTCTTCCTCAAAGATCTCAATCATTTGCTTCATACCCAAAATATCACCTTGAGCCGGAGGAATCAATTCCAGATAGCTCTCCGGGTCAATATTAAGATTACGCATTTGAATAAGACGCAACTCGGTTCTGCGAGCAAACTCAATCATCGCTTCAATCTCTTCCTCACGATCTGTTACTCCCGGGAAGATCAAATAGTTGATCGACGTATATACGCCCTGGGAAGCGGCGTATTTCATCGATTTTTCTACATTGGCCAGTGTATATCCGCGAGGTTTGTAGTATGCATTGTAGTGGTCATCCAGAGCGCTGATTGTACTTACACGCATGAGGTCAAGCCCTGCATCAACAATACCTCTCATGTGATCATTCAAACCGGCATTGGTGTTAATGTTGATATATCCCATGTCGGTTATGGAACGCACTTCACGGATGGCTTCAATAATCAATTTGGCCTGTGTGGAAGGCTCCCCTTCACAACCTTGACCAAAGCTGATAATCGATTCCGGCGTCTTCAAGTGCTCCAGCATTACTTCAACGATTTCGTCCACACGCGGACGGAAATTCATCCGGGTCTGCGGAGAAACGAAGCCACTATCATCCGGTTGCTCGGAAATACATCCGAAACAGCCTGCGTTGCAGGAATAGGATACTGGAACTCCGCCTTCCCAACGATTCAGGAAGGTGTTGGACGAAGTCAGACATTCATACCCGAGCGCACAATTGGACAGATGGGTATAGAGACGGTTTTCAGGATATTGCTTCGTTAAACGTTTAACACCCGCATGTACGTCATCCCGATCACAGTTCAGCGGATTCCATTGATCTGGATGATCCGACATCCGGGCAGTGACGTAAAACTGACCATCTTTCCACACAACAGCCGAGTAACCGAACAAAGGCAGTTTGTACTCTTTATCCGTCTTTACATACCCCGGCAGACACAACCGAGTGAACCCTTGCGGAAGCAAAGCCCCAACCGCCTGTGTATCGCTAGGCATTGGAAGCATTTCGCCAGTATCCGGGTCCATACCAATCGGGCGTGTACTCGGCAGTCCAACCAGCGTTGCACCTTCCGGCAAAGGAATCAGCTCATCCTCCATAATTTCGACGATCATATCTCCACTGCGGGCCAACCCGTACAGGGAAGGATGATCAAATACATTACCTTTTTCATCTGCGTATACTAAATACATGATGTTCTCCTCACATCTAATGGGTTAAAACCAAACGACGAGTATATTGTTAATCAGCAGCAGCGCTGCAAAATTTGAGTTAAATCAACGACGTAATGCTAGGTAGTTGTACCGGACGCCGCAGTCTGTCTTGGCGAGCGGCGAGTCGTAGTCGATCCGGAGTTGCTGGTTGGACTGCTGCTGCCAGCTGTATCAAATGCCGCCAGGAATTCAGCGTTCGTCTTGCTATTACGCAGTTTTTTCAAGAAACCTTCGACAAAGTCGTGGGAATCGTTCATATTTTTACGAATCGCCCAGATTGTATCAAGTTCTTCCTTGCTCAGCAACACTTCTTCGCGACGTGTACCGGAACGACGAATATCGATAGCCGGGAAAATACGACGCTCGGCCAGCTTACGATCCAGATGAAGCTCCATATTGCCCGTACCTTTAAATTCTTCATAAATGATATCATCCATACGTGATCCTGTATCAATCAATGCTGTAGCCAGGATCGTCAGGCTTCCGCCCTCTTCCACATTCCGCGCAGAACCGAAGAAACGTTTCGGACGATGGAATGCTGCAGGGTCAATACCGCCACTAAGTGTCCGTCCGGACGGTGGGATGACCAGGTTGTATGCACGAGCAAGACGCGTAATGCTATCCAGCAAAATAACGACATCTTTTTTCGCTTCAACCAGACGGAGCGCACGTTCAAGTACCAATTCCGCAACTTTGATATGGTTCTCTGGCAGCTCATCGAACGTTGAAGCCACAACTTCCCCTTTAACCGAACGCGACATATCCGTAACTTCTTCCGGACGTTCATCAATCAACAGAACAAATAGTTCAATTTCCGGGTTGTTGGTTGAGATGCTGTTGGCGATTTCTTTGAGGAGAAGTGTTTTACCCGCTTTGGGAGGTGCTACGATCAATCCGCGCTGTCCCAGACCTACCGGGGCGAGCACATCCATAATGCGTGTGGACAAATGGTTGGGGGATGTTTCGAGAACCAGTTTCTTCTGCGGGTACAATGGGGTTAATGCCGGGAAGTGAAGTCTTTCCGCAGCCGCCGATGGATTCTCACCATTCACAGCGTTGACTTGCAGCAAACCGAAGTATCGCTCGTTTTCTTTAGGTGTTCTACACTTACCTGATACGAGGTCACCTGTTCTTAGGTCAAACTTGCGAATCTGTGAGGCTGAGATGTAGATGTCTTCTGTACTTGGCAGGTAATTGATCGGACGAAGGAATCCGTAGCCTTCAGGTAGAATTTCGAGCACACCCTGCATGAACATTAATCCGCTCTGTTCAGCTTGCGCACGTAGTATAGCGAAGATCAATTCTTTCTTTTTCAAAGTTCCGTAGTAGGGAATTTGATATTTTTTGGCCAGTTTGTAGAGGTCCGTTAGTTTCATTTCTTCCAAATCGGAAATTTGTAGATCCATATAATAACCACCTATTCAATTAATAAGTCCGTGAAATGGATAGTTTCGCTTGATGTTCCGGCTATAAGAGCAGCATCGTTCTGCATTTCTCTTCTGTCCATTGTACGGAATGTAACCGTTATAATGCAAATACTTGTCTTTGAGTGTAAGTTTCCGGGCGGGATAGCCAACTTTCGGCAAGATCCGCTAGTGAGTGAACACGAATACATGAGGCGTTCGATCCGGGCAGACCGGCTATGGAGCGCAGTTCAAACAAAACCGGGGTTTGGGGAAAAGGAAATGATGTTCTTAAAGCCATATGAAGTCTGACTCAAAAAAAGACCCTCCGGTAAAGGAAACAGGAACATTTCGTCTTATCCCGGAGAGACTGAGAACTCTATTAAAACAGGTTTACCCAATTACTGAAAGGATATGCAGTTCTGCCAAAATAATCATTTGAATACCGTAAAACTCGTCATACAATACAGAATTAATCGGTTTCTCGCCACACATCTGCACCTAGCAGACGCAGATTGGTTACTAGATGATCGTACCCGCGGTCGATAAATTCAACGCCTGTCACTTCGGTCACACCTTCACTGACGGTGAGACCCGCGATCACCAGCGCGGCACCGGCGCGAAGATCGGATGCTTTTACCTTGGCCGCATTCAGTGCACTGCCTTCAATAATAGCCGAGCGCCCTTCCACACGGATTTTGGCACCCATGCGTACCAATTCAGGAACGTGCTTGAATCGGTTGCTATATACAAAGTCGCTCAGGACACTCACACCCGTTGCCTGTGTCAATACACTAGTCATCGGGGACTGCAAATCCGTTGGAAAACCGGGATATACGAGCGCCTTAACGTCTACATGATTGTAGCTCGGTTTGCCAATGACACGAATACTTTCGTCGAGCTCTTCAATGCCAACGCCCATTTCCAGCAACTTTGCCGTCAAAGCCTCCAGATGTTTAGGAATGACATTGTCAATCAGAACGTCGCCACGCGTCGCAGCCGCAGCGATCATATACGTACCTGCTTGTATACGGTCCGGAATGATAGAATGACGGCAGCCCTTAAGCTCCGACACACCTTCAATGCGGATCGTTTCGGTACCCGCACCCTTGATGCTGGCACCCATTGAATTCAAAAGTGTTGCTACATCTATAATCTCAGGCTCTTTAGCCGCGTTTTCGATAATTGTAGAGCCTTTGGCACGAGTAGCCGCCAGCATGATGTTAATGGTTGCACCTACACTGCTTACATCAAGATAAATCTTTGCTCCGCGCAGCTCTTTGGCATGCAAATGAATGGAGCCATGTTCGTTCGTTACGGTTGCGCCAAGCGCTTCAAACCCTTTGATATGTTGATCAATCGGACGAGGCTCAAAGTTGCAGCCCCCGGGCAAACCAATGGTTGCTTCTTTAAAACGCCCAAGCAGTGCTCCCATCATATAATACGAAGCACGTAGCTTCTTCACGGGACCATTCGGCATGGGAATGGATTTAATATCGGAAGGATCGATCTTCATCTGACTGCCTTCCCAGTGTACACGAGCTCCGAGTTCCTCCAAAATTTCTGCATAAACCGCCACGTCACTCAAAAGCGGCAGGTTGTCCAGCACGACTTCTGACTCGGCAAGCAATGCTGCAGGAATAAGCGCGATGGCGCTGTTCTTGGCGCCGCTTATAGTTACAGTTCCCTGTAACGGACGTCCGCCACTAATCATCAATTTTTCCATAAAGCTTAATGTCCCCCTACGTGTTTTGCAGCCGGTTAACGGCAATACGTGCTGTTGGCTTTCGATGTAGAAATAAGGCGTGAAAATGGAAAGACACCGGCTAGGCGGTGTTCTTTCCACTTACACAGTATGGAACTGGTAAAGACAAATTACGCTTTGTTGTTGGAACCAAACTCGCGAATTTTACCTTTAACGGTTTCTTTGATTGCATCACGGCCTGGTACGATGAATGTACGTGGATCGTAAGCATCTGGTTTAGCTGCAAGCACTTCGCGAACCACTTTGGAGAACGAAATTTGGTTCTCAGTGTTCACGTTGATTTTGGAAGTTCCCAGGGAAATGGCTTTGTCGATATCATGTTTAGGGATACCTGTACCACCATGCAGTACCAGTGGAACGTTAACTGCATCGCGAACTTCTTCCATTTCTTTGAAGCCCAAGTTAGGCTCGCCATGGTAAGGACCGTGTACGGAACCAAGAGCCGGAGCCAATGTGTCGATACCTGTTTCTTTAACGATACGTACACACTCGTTCAGGTCAGCGTACATGATACCACCGATAACGTCGTCTTCTTGTCCACCAACAGTACCTACTTCGGCTTCTACAGAAACGCCTTTAGCGTGTGCATATTCAACAACTTTTTTAGTCATTGCGATGTTTTCATCGATAGAGTGGTGAGAACCGTCGATCATTACGGATGTAAATCCAGCATCGATCGCTTCTTTACACTTGTCAAAGCTGGAACCGTGGTCCAGGTGAATCGCAACTGGAACGGTGATTTTCATGTCGTGAATGAGTCCTTCTACCATTTTAACTACTGTGTAGAAACCGCTCATGTGACGCGCTGCGCCTTCGGATACGCCCAAGATTACTGGGGATTTCTCTTCTTCAGCAGCAGCAAGAATCGCTTGAGTCCACTCAAGGTTATTGATGTTGTATTGACCAACTGCATATTTACCTTCGAGTGCTTTGTTCAACATGTCTGTCATAGATACTAATGGCATGGTTTCAATCCTCCTAGGGGTGTTGGGTTGTGTCTATGGTTTTTAGCCGAAATCACATACGGGCTTATTATACCACATCCCATGTCAAATACTAAACAAGCATTTGCAAAAATGCTGTGCTTTGCAGCACAGTTTTCATAGACACAGCATGATGACGTCCCCATTTCCAATATTCCCCGGATGTCTGACTGAAATACCTTGTATGCCCACCCGTAAACTCTCACAGCCTCACACGCAAAAAAATCCTGTATCTACAGGATTCAGCTGCACTTATTCGCAGTATCATTTCGAAGCTGCATATTGACTGCCACTCGCATTTCATCGATATCAAACGGTTTCGTAAAGTGCATGAGCGCTCCAAGATCCGTAGCTTCTTTGATCATGTCCAGTTCACCATAAGCCGTCATCATGATGACTTTGATATCCGGATCAATTTCCTTAATATGTTTCAGAATTTCCAGGCCATCCATGCCAGGAATCTTCATATCAAGCAGCACAAGATCAGGTTTGTCATTATTTACTATCTCCAGGGCGATCTTCCCATTAGGCGCTTGGAACGTATTATATCCTTCGCTGCTGAACACTTCCATTAACAGGATTCGAATACCGTTTTGGTCATCAACTATCAACACTTTTTTATTTTCCACTGAGTAACCTCCTAGAATTAGGAAAGCATGTACGTCTGAATCTGGATAACAATCCCATAGTCGTCATGATAAGTATTCTACCTTACCCATTGAAATCCTGCTTACATCCCAAAATGCCAAAAACCATTTTCGCTTAACTTTACGCACTAAAAAAGGATGCCCCTGGCACCCTTATCGGCTGCCAAGAACATCCATTTATTTATAACTTAATGATCAATACTTATTTCCCAGCGTTCTCCAGAGAAGCTTTTACAAACTCACGGAACAACGGCTGCGGACGGTTCGGACGGGAAGTGAATTCCGGGTGGAATTGTACTGCCAAGAACCATGGGTGTCCCGGAAGCTCCACGATCTCAACCAGACGTCCATCCGGGGATGTACCCGAGATTACCAGACCGGCTTTTTCGATCGCTTCACGATATTCATTGTTGAACTCATACCGGTGACGGTGTCTCTCATAGACCAACTCATCATCATAACAAGACATTGCCAGGGAACCTTCCTGAAGCTTACAAGGATACAGACCCAGACGCATTGTACCACCCAGGTTTTCGATATCTTTTTGTTCAGGCAACAGGTCGATTACCGGGAACTCTGTAGCCGGATTGATTTCGGAGCTGTTTGCTCCAGTCAAACCAACGATGGAACGTGCATATTCAATAACGGAAACCTGCATACCCAGGCAAATACCGAAGAACGGAATTTGTTTCTCACGGGCATAACGAATCGCAGATACTTTACCTTCAATACCCCGATCACCAAATCCGCCTGGTACGAGAATTCCGCCTACGCCGTGCAACAGATCGCCCACATTCTCATCGGTGATATCTTCGGAGTGAATCCAGCGAATCTTCACATCAGCATTGGATGCAAATCCTGCATGAGACAAGGATTCAACAACACTCAAATAAGCATCATGCAAAGCTACATATTTACCTACAATGGCAATCTCCACTGTATGCTGCAGCTTGTTGATACGGTCAACCAGCCCTTCCCACTCGCTCATATCCGGTGCAGGAGTAGTCAGCTTCAGGTGGTTTACCACAATCTCATCCAAACCTTCTTCACGCAGGTTCAAAGGCACTTGGTACAATGTGTCTGCATCACGGCATTCCACCACGGCATTTTCATCAATGTCACAGAAGAGAGCGATTTTGGCTTTCATATCTTTGGACAGCTCATACTCTGTACGGCATACAATGACGTTCGGTTGAATTCCGATACTGCGCAATTCCTTCACACTGTGCTGCGTTGGCTTAGTTTTCACTTCGCCGGCAGCCTTGATGTAAGGAATAAGTGTTACATGGATGTACATGACGTTGTCACGACCTACATCACTCTTGATTTGACGAATAGCTTCCAGGAACGGCAAGCTCTCGATGTCACCCACCGTACCGCCGATCTCCGTAATAACAACATCCGAACCCGCTTCACGTCCTGCGCGGAATACGCGCTCTTTGATCTCGTTCGTAATGTGTGGAATGACTTGTACCGTTCCGCCCAGATATTCCCCGCGCCGCTCTTTGCTGATGACGGAGGAGTATACTTTACCAGTCGTGACGTTGCTGTTTTTGGAGAGGTTGATGTCAATAAAACGTTCGTAGTGGCCAAGGTCAAGATCCGTTTCCGCGCCATCATCCGTTACAAAAACCTCACCATGCTGATAAGGACTCATTGTCCCCGGGTCGATATTGATGTATGGATCAAATTTTTGAATAGTTACCTTCAACCCTCTGTTTTTCAGCAATCTGCCCAGCGAGGCAGCCGTTATCCCTTTGCCCAGGGAGGACACAACTCCGCCCGTCACGAAAATATACTTTGTCACTATTATTACCCTCCTAATATAAGTACAGAAATTCAGGCGATATATGGTATTATCGTAACCCGTTTCCCAGGTAATCATCGTTAAAAAGAGCAATGGCAGAAATTCCCTGCATCTGCGAACTGCTCTTTCATGCGAAGACCGTGTGTAAACAACGTTGTTCTACAGCGTAGAATGGTGCAAACCTTCCGAGAGCCAACTACCGGGCCTGTCCCTAAATAGATATCATTGCATCGATCCATTTGGTGTTTTGGATATACAAAAATAGACCACGGATTGTTGGCCGGGAGCATGCGGAATTCAAATCATTTTGCAAAATTCTGCCTCTAAAAATACAAAAAAAGTACTCCCGCAGGACGGGGCACTTTTTATAAAAAACATAAATATTTT
Source organism: Paenibacillus sp. FSL W7-1088 (assembly GCF_037969855.1). NCBI lineage: Bacteria > Bacillati > Bacillota > Bacilli > Caryophanales > Paenibacillaceae > Paenibacillus > Paenibacillus sp. FSL W7-1088. The sequence goes on along the minus strand of NZ_CP150216.1, from coordinate 128,314 downwards.
GTCGCTCATTCATAAGCCCATGCAATAGTTTACCCGTTACCCCGTCTGCTGTCAAGGCTGACTATGCGGGGAAAACGGGTAAACTATCGAGGTCAAAAATGACTGCTACTTATCGGAATCGTCGTCAAATTCACCCTCGTCTTCGGACTCTTCTTCATCGTCTTCATCGAGGTCTTCCTCTTCCAAATCGTCATCTTCAACCAGAACTTCTTCATCGCCATCTTCTTCGTCAAAGATGTCGTCTTCGTCATCATCATCGTCATCATCATCTTCGTCCTGATCATCGTCAGAATTATCGAAGTCTTCGTCGCTGTTGTAGCTGTCTTCCTCTTCCCCGAAGTCCTCATCTTCCAGATCATCGTCTTCATCGTTGATGATGCGCGGACGCTTCGCACCCGTCATCGTATCTTCCGATCCAGCTACCGGATACCAGCGCTTCAAGCCCCACAGACTTGTACCGACGCAAGCAAAACGGCCATCGATATTAATCTCGGTATATAGCTGGGCGATAAACTCGTTAATTTCTTCATCAGTCATTCCGCGCTGTTTAGCTACCTCATTCATCAAATCACGGTAGTAATACGGCGTATTGGCCGCTTTCAGCACCATAAAGGCGAGGTCCACCAAAGGAATCTCTCTGACCTTTTCTTTATCAATTTTCAAATTGAGCGAGGTACTCACTGACAGACACTTCCTCTCACACAAAATTCACTTTATATCCCTACGAACTGGAACGTTACGTATAACATATCCATTAACAAACCTAAGTAAAACCTATTTAGCCTCAAAAAGCAAGTTTTTATGTATGGATGTCTCATAATTCCAAGAAGCGACTTCAAACGAGCAATGTACAGACCCGTAAGAGACATCTAACTCGGGGACATATCACCCTTTGTGCAAAAAAAACATCATCATATAAAAAAGACGGAGTCCCCTCCGCCTTCTGACTGTATACCCTTGAAGGATCGCTCCTCACCAGGGTCCCCGCAAGAGCCCTCTAGCCCTCCATCCATCATATGTCCCTGCGCCCGTTTTGACACGAAGAGAACGTGTTTTTTGTAAAAAAAGGGCAGGTTCCCCATGCGGCGGGATCAATGCATTCATAGAATACCTCAGCATGTTCATCCCGAAGGGGGCTGCCCATTATGGACTATACTGGTTTTCTACATCAATTGGTTGAAGGAATGCAACGTCCCGAACCAGAACAGGGGCGGCGGTACCTGATCCGGTTCGCCAAACCGAAGCAATATGAAGCCTGCCTCGTGGAACTGTCGCGGATGAGGAATGAATTTACGGATCTTGGTATGGTACGCTCTTCCCGGCTGGCCCGCTCCATTATCGCCCCGGTGCATGACCCAGAACAGTTATCTCGCTACAGCGATGAGATTACGGTAGAAGAAGATGTACCCATCTCCCTTCATGCCACCGCGCTTCACAGTAAACCGAGCAGTGCTCAGGGCATACCTTGGGGTGTCAAACAGATTCATGCTCCCAAAGTATGGTCCGTATCCACAGGACATCGGATTAAAATCGGCGTGATTGACACAGGTGCCGATTATCAACACCCGGATCTTCGCTATTCGCTGGCACGCGGAATCAATCTGTTAAACCGCAGTCTACTTCCTCATGATGATAACGGTCATGGCACTCATATTGCCGGAACCATTGCCGCAGCCAATAGTATGGCAGGTATGATTGGCGTTGCTCCTCGCTCCCTGATCTATCCGGTGAAGGCATTCGACCATAATGGTTCGGCCTTCGTGTCAGACATTGTGCTTGGCATCGACTGGTGTGTGCGCAATCGGGTCGATATTATCAATATGAGCTTTGGCATGAAAACGCGCAGCAAAGCATTGCTTGATGTTGTGAACCGTGCCTATCAGGCCGGGATTGTCATTGTTGCATCGTCAGGAAATGACGGCAAACGCCGCAGCATTGATTATCCGGCACGTTATCCTCAAACGATATCAGTTGGGGCAACCGACAAAAACCGGCGGATTGCCTCGTTCAGTAACCGAGGTGCTTACGTCGATGTATACGCGCCTGGGGACAAAATTGTCTCCTCCTGGGTGCAAGGCAAGCACCATGAGATGAGTGGCACCTCCATGGCGACATCCCACGTCAGTGGCGCCATAGCGCTCTTGCTTGCGAAGCACCCCGGCCTGTCGCCAGCCGAGATCAAAATGCTCGTGAAGCGCGCGACCGTTCCGCTGCGCCCACGCAAGACCTCCACCGCGAAGAGCAAAATACGCGGTGGCGAGATTGACGCCCTCAAGCTGATGCAGGAGGGCGGAGGGTAACCAGCGCTGCCTGCCGCAGGGAGCCGTTCCGTGAAGCATCACTAAGCGCAGCACTGCTGCGTGATGTGATGCTTCACGGTGGTTGCCCACGGCGGCAGGCAGCGCTGGCTCTGGGTGCCTCGGGGCCGTATGAACTCGGCCGCGGGCACAGCAAAAAGTCTCCATGTCCACGCTGCATTGCAGGCGTGGTGCATGGAGACTTTTTGCCAAAGCCACAGGCGGTTGTGCACCGCCAGGGCTTGAATTACATTTTGTCCGGTGCGGATACGCCCACCAGACGAAGCGCTGTTGCGATGACGGTGCGTACAGCACCGATCAGCGCCAGACGCGCCTGGGTTTGTCCCGCGTCTTCAGTAATGACGCGCTCTGCACGATAGTAACTGTGGAACAGGGATGCCAGTTCATATACATAACGAACAATACGATGCGGCGCATATCCCGTAGCAGCAGTTGCGATTTCTTCAGGCAGTTCACCCATTTTGCGAAGAAGGTCATATTCATGTTCCGTGGTCAGCTTCGAAAGGTCGATCTGTGCCAATGGCAACAGCTCAATGCCTTGTTCTTCTGCCTGACGGTATACGCTGCATACCCGAGCGTGAGCATATTGTACATAGAATACAGGGTTTTCATTGGACGTCGAAATCGCAAGGTCCATGTCGAAGTCCAGATGAGAATCCATGCTGCGCATAGTAAAGAAGTAACGAATGGCATCAATGCCTACTTCGTCCATCAGATCTTCCATCGTTACCGCCTTGCCTGTACGCTTGGACATCTTCACTTTCTCGCCATTCTGGAACAAGCTCACCATTTGTGCAATCAGCACGACCAATTTCTCAGGATCGTTGCCCAGTGCCTGCATGGCCGCTTTCATCCGTGGAATGTAGCCATGGTGGTCTGCTCCCCAGATGTTAATCATCGTGTCGTATCCACGGGCATATTTATCACGGTGATAAGCAATGTCCGGTGTAAGGTACGTGTACGTACCGTCATTTTTGATCAAAACACGCTCTTTATCGTCACCATACTGCATCGTTTTCAACCAAGTTGCTCCGTCTTGCTCATAGATTTCATTACGATCACGCAATTCGTCAAGCACACGCAACACTTCTCCGTTATCATACAGCGAAGTTTCGCTGAACCAGATGTCGAAATTGACGCGGAAGCGATTCAAGTCACGTTTGATCTTGTCCAGTTCTTTCTCCAAACCAAAGTCGCGGAAGTAAGCTGCACGGTCACCTGGATGCATGGACAGCAAAGAATCGCCTTTCTCAGCCACTAGCTCCTTGGCAAACCCTTTGATATCCTCACCGTGATAACCGTCTTCCGGCATCTCTGCGTCTTGGCCCAGTTCCTGCAAATAACGAGCTTCAATGGAACGAGCCAGATTAAATACCTGGTTACCCGCGTCATTAATGTAGTATTCGCGTGTTACATCATATCCCGCATAGTCGAGGATGTTGCAAAGCGCATCACCCACAGCCGCTCCACGCGCATGGCCCAGATGCAGACTGCCTGTCGGATTGGCACTGACAAACTCCATCTCGACCTTGCGCCCTTCACCAACATTGATTCTTCCATAATTCTCACCCTGCTCATGTACAAGCCCCAGCACAGGGTAGAGATAACTCTTGTCCAACTTAAAGTTAATGAATCCCGGTCCGGCAATTTCCGCTTTCTCGATTCCAGCTTCACTCAGGTTGAGATTGGCAATAATCTCTTCTGCGATCTGGCGTGGATTACGCTTGGCAATCTTGGTCAGCTGCATAGCGGCATTGGTTGCCAGATCGCCGTGTGTTTTCTCGCGTGGTACTTCAAGGGTGATGGTCGGCAGATCCTCCTGCGTAACAATGCCAGCAGCAACAATGGCATTGCCGATGGCTGTACTTACCCGTTCGTTAATCGTATCTAATGGATTACGTGTCATGAAATTGGTTCCTCCTGTATATGCAAACTAATCGCGAAATGTCCGGATTCTTCGTCAAAGCGGTAAAAGTCGTAGCTCCACGCTGCGCGTGCGCTCAATCCCTGAATGGAAAGTTCCAGCTCCTGTGTATGCGTGGACAAGGCAAACGACATATACGGCGAACGGTAAAAACCAGGAAGCTTGCGGTTTAACTCAAATGTTTGCTCCGATTCCACCTCGCCGTGACGTATAATCTTGATGGATTGTCCGCCCAGCTTCAATGTTGTTCGGGTAATACCGCCCTCGGGTCCAGCCTGTGGCTCTTCATAACGAACATAGAGCACAGATCCCTTCAACACGGCTTCACCCTGCATTTCCTGCAGTACATCTTCACCTTCATAACGGCTGTGCAGCCGGATCTGAACCGGTCGCATGTTCGACATGAATGTTAACCTCCATTATATTCGAGGCGACGCAAAATCAGGCACGGCCGGTGAGAACAGCCCTTCCTGTATTGTTGTGCCGCTATACGCGCTCATATTCCCGGATAGCTCGCTATCCTACACTCTACTGTATAACTATATCCAGTTCACCCGCTCAATTCAAATCCAAATTCAGAGTTCTTGCCCATCAACGCCAAAAAAAGCAGAGCCACACCTGTAAAGTGCAGCTCTGCCTTGCTTCATTAATAAAGAAATATATTCTGGATCAGGTCCATCGCGGCTCATATGGAAACGGACAGGTCGACTCTACCAGCTTGGCGCGAACCTGTACGAGACACCCACAGTAACGGCAGGTTGTACCGTATTGTAACCCTGGACAGTTATAGCAGGTAGATAAACGCCGCTCATATTCAGCATCCTCGACGGCTGGACGTGAACGTGAGGCAAGCTCCACGAGCCGGGCCATCTTGGCTTCACTAATCTTCACATCATATTGATCGTTACATCCCTTGCATGGTTCCCGTTTCCCAGCGCTTCTACTCTGCACGGATGAATCCATACTGATTATCCCTTTATAGCGACCACACCAACAGAGGCCGGAGGCAGTACAAAACGCAGTTTGTTATTTTCGAGTGTAATACCTTTCCATTCCGCCGGTTGAACCCGATCCGGCTGTTCAAATGTGTTGAATGCACTATAATCGGCATGATGCAGAATTCGTCCCGTTACAGCAGAAGCGTCCGTTGATTCAATCTGACAAACCACTTCAAGCTCATCCGTATGACTAAGGTTACACGCAGTCACATGAATAACGCCATCATTGCTGCGAGAAGCTGACATACTCAGTTGAGGGATGGTCTCTTCCCCGAAAGTGTATCCAGGGCTCTCGTAATTCAGTTCCAACCGCTGCGCGTCCATGTGCACCTGATACATATCAAATACATGATATGTAGGCGTAAGCAGCATCTTCTCTCCTTCTGTCAAAACCAACGCCTGGAGCACATTAACGATCTGGGCCAGATTAGCCATATGCACTCTTTTATTGTGTTGGTTGAAAATATTCAGATTGATCCCAGCAAGTACAGCATCACGCATCGTATTTTGTTGATACAGGAACCCTGGATTCGTACCTGGCTCAACGTTATACCACGTTCCCCACTCATCTACGATAATACCGACTCTGCCCTCAGGATCATATTTGTCCATAATCTCGGAGTGCTTCACAAGTAACTCTTCCATATATAGCGTCTTTTTCAATGTGGTGAACCATTCAGCTTCTCCAAAACCTGTAGCCTGACCTTTATCTGCCCACTCACCTGTTGGAATGGTGTAATAATGCAGGCTGATTCCATCCATAAATCGACCGGCCTCCCGCATTAACACCTCCATCCAGTGATAGTTGTTGTCATTGGGGCCGCAGGCAATTTTATAAATTTCATTCCCGGAATAATTGCGTACATATGTAGCATAACGACGGTACTCATCTGCGTAATATTCCGGACGCATATTACCGCCGCAACCCCAGTTCTCGTTCCCCACTCCAAAGTATTTCAGCTTCCATGGCTCTTCACGGCCGTTGCTCTTCCGCCAGTTCGCCATCGGTGATTCCCCATCAAACGTGATGTATTCCACCCATTCCTGCATCTCCTGCACCGTGCCGCTGCCCAGATTGCCACTGATATATGGCTGCGTATCAAGTAGCTCACATAATCTCAGGAATTCATGCGTGCCAAAATGATTGTTCTCTTCCACCCCGCCCCAGTGCGTATTAATCATCCGGGCGCGTTCACTTTTGGGACCTACGCCATCTTTCCAGTGATACTCATCGGCAAAACAACCGCCAGGCCAGCGAAGTACGGGAATACGCAGTTTTTGCAGCGCAGTAAGCACATCATTTCGAATACCTTCCGTATTGGGAATAGGTGAGTCCTCCCCCACCCAGATGCCTTCATAGATACAGCGTCCCAGATGTTCTGAGAAATGACCATATATATTGCGATTTATTAATCCTTGTTCCGAATCTGCCTTTAGAATAACATCAACCATAATTTCAACCTCCCAAATAGTATTGTTATCGCTTACAATAACGTGTTTCCGAACAGGATTCAACCGTTTTTATTTAAGCAAAAACAAGCCCTTTCCGGCTTTTTTTGTCCGGAAAAGACTTGTTTGTTTGCGCTGGCCTCATCAGGCCAAATAAGTTAAGATTTATACCCTTTTAGATTGAAATCGCCTTGAAATTATTCCATGGCATGACGCCATTTACTCGTTTTCAGCGGGCAATAACATTTTTTGCTTCCATGTTGTTCCACCATCTGTCGTCTCATAAATCGCAGGAGAATTGTCGCTGGTTACGACGAGCCAGCCTGTTTTGGCAGAAGGAAACGAAATGCGGGAGCTATAACCTGGATCTTTCAGGTCGATATTTTTCCACGTGGAACCTGCATCATATGAACGTCCAATCCCCACTTTGCCTGCTGCAGGTGATCCTGCGGAGAGATAGGCCGTCTGATTACCAATCAACGCCATGTTCCCTGGGTGACCCCCTGGGTCTGCGGGGCCTTTTCCATTCCCTGTGCTGCTTGCACCTGGGGCAGGGCCCCCACCTGCTGTGGATTGAGCAAAGACCTGTCTCCACTTCTTGCCCTCATTCCCGCTCGCGTAGAGAGAATATGACTGCTGGGACATTCCTGCGTCGCCATACAGAAGAGCCCATACCTGGTTACCGTTTGCGTATAAGTCTCCACCACTCCAGGTTGTTGATGCCACTTTCAACGATTGCGTCCAGTTCTTGCCGCCATTACTTGTCTGCATGATACGGTAACCCGAACCAGGAACCACTACAATAGCATAACCTTGCTTCTCAGTCGCAAACACAGCTCCGCGTGTATTGGCTGGTGTGGAGATTCGATTCCATGTTGCACCGCCATCCTTCGTCAAATAAGCTCCATTATAGGTGTATCCAAAGCCTTCGTTTTTATTGCGAAAATCAATTCGTTTAAATGGTATGCCCTTCGTATCCATCCGTGTCCAGTGCGCACCACCATCCGTTGAGCGGATGAGATACGTCGTTGGAGAATCCTTCACCTGTGCCAATGCAAATCCATTCACATTATTGGGGAAATCAAGTTGTGTGAACTGCCATTGCCCCGTATAGATGGACTGCCAAGTACAGCCTGAATTCGATGTGCCAATGAGGAATCCCTCACCAGCAGCCCGTCCGGTTGTATTGTTCAGAAAATCGATATCCGTAAATTGCAGTCGTTGGTCTTCCACACCACTGCCTTTTTTCAACGTAGCCGTTAATCCGTGATCTCCACTTCCACATGTGGGGGAGGATGCAGCGTTAGCGCCGGGTAGAGTATGTACCGGTCCCAATCCCCAAGCCAGTGTTACCGATAGTGCAATTGCGCCAATCCGTTTCCATGTCATTCTGCTCTTTGTTGTCATTGTGACACCTCCTTCTATGTTTTTACCCTATTTTGCAGGATTTAACGTAACAATTTGTTTATCGCGCGTGACATTATTGCAATAAAAAAACCACTCATGCCCACATCTTTTATCTCATGGGCACGAGTGGTTCATCATGAATCTCTACTAAGAGCTGATTTAGATGGGATATGCCTTAAAAGCAATGATCACAAAAGTGATACTTAAAACAAGGCAAAGGGCAAAATGCAATTTATTGTATTTAAGTGTCCTGATGCTAAAGGCAGCATATAGCATGGCGAGATTAGCCAGTATTAACGTTAAATTGATGAACATAGTCATTGTTAATATAAGATTGATGGTAAATATAATAAGTACCGCTACGAACCATTTGGGATACATACTCAACTGAGCCCGGATTGCATGCATAACATAACTCCTTTCCTCTATTTCCATATTATACATAAATATTAAGATAGAGTCATCCCAAATGCGTGTTTTCGCTTAACTCATGGGCGGAATTATATATACAACAAATGGTAGAGAGACAGGAACGTACGTGCTATAATCGGTGTTATGGACTTTGAATAACGGTGGATGTTTTCTTGATCACGGCGCAGCTTCCCGAAAGGGGGTGACGTCGATGGTCAATCTTGTGGCGTTGCTTGATGTAATCCGATGGATTGCTGCGATCCTCAGTCTAGTGCTGAGTATCCGTAAGCTTTACCGTTGGTTGCGCAAAAAGTTTCGTAGCAAGCGAAAACCCACCTCATAAGGTTGACAGCCTGACGGTGGGTTTCGCTTGAATCGCAATATTTAATTCATGCACGCCGTGGCAGTTCACAGCCTTTCGGGGTCCTAAGAGTCTTTACCGTTGGTAGCGGTGAAGACTCTTTTTAGTATATGGTCGAACCCGATCACCATATACTTCACGAATGTAATATATCAATTAATATACTACTGATTACTGTTGTTGTCAGTATAACACAGTCCAGAAATGAGGTTCAACAAGTTAAGATCAGGAGACGATCATAAAAAAAGCCCTCTCCTACGCAGACTTCAACCTGACGCAGACAGAGGACGCTGTTTTTTTGCGATTACTTCACGAATCCAAGCAGCATTTCACGGATCATCTTCGCAGCCACAATTTGTGTCTGTTCTGTAGGATCGTAAATCGGCGCCACTTCCACCAGGTCACAACCGACCACATTTACATCTGATCCTGCGATCATGTGGATGGCTTCAAGCAGTTCCTTGGATGTAATGCCGCCCGCTTCTGCTGTTCCTGTACCCGGAGCTGCAGACGGATCAAGCACATCGATATCGATTGTAACATACACAGGACGGTTACCCATTTTCGGAAGAGCTTCCTTCATCGGAGCTGCCACTTCAAACGGATAGAAGTTTATGTTCTCCCGTCCGAATTGGAACTCTTCACGGGAGCCGGAACGAATTCCGAACTGATAAATATTTTTGCCGCCCATCAGTTCAGCTGCTTTACGCACTGGTGTGGAGTGAGACAATGGCTCGCCCTCATAGTTTTCACGAAGGTCGGCATGTGCATCAATATGAATCAGGATAAGGTCCGGATATTTTTTGTACATTTGCTGAATAACAGGCCAAGTGACGAGGTGTTCCCCGCCGAGACCAATCGGGAATTTGCCGTCAGCCAGCAGGCCACCGATATATTCTCCGATGACTTCGAGACTGCGTCCTGCGTTACCGAAAGGCAAAAGCAGATCCCCAGCGTCAAAGTAAGTCATGTCCACAATGCTTTTATCCAGGTAAGGGCTGTACTCTTCAAGTCCAACCGAAGCCTGACGGATATGGGAAGGACCGAAACGGGACCCTGGACGGAAGCTGACGGTGTAATCCATCGGCATACCATAAATGACCGCTTTGGAGTTCTCATAATCCTCTGAACTACAAATAAACACGTTACCTGAATAAGCTTGATCCAATTTCATCTCATTATTCCTCCTTATTTCGTAAGGTCTTCCACGAATTTAGGAAGAACGAACGCCGCTTTGTGCAGACGTGGAGAGTAGTATTTCGTATCCATCTCTGGAATCTGCGTCTCGTCCACCTCAAGCGGATTATGTTTTTTGCTACCCATTGTAAAAGTCCACAGACCACTTGGGTACGTGGGAATATTACAGCCGTACACATGTACGATCGGGAAGATTTCTTTAACGTCTTTGTTTACCTTTTGGATCAGATCCGCTTTGAACCACGGGTTGTCCGTTTGAGCAACGAAGATCCCGTCCTCTTTCAGCGCTTCATAGATGCCTTGATAGAAACCGCGCTCAAACAGCGGAGCAGCCGGACCTACAGGCTCTGTAGAGTCAACGATGATTACATCGTATTCATTTTTATGCTCTATAATATGCATGTAGCCATCGTTCACCAGCACTTCGACGTTAGGCTCGTCCAACTTACCGGCGATTTCGGGCAGATACTTTTTGGAATATTCAATCACTTTTCCGTCGATTTCGACGAGAACTGCTTTTTCTACAGCAGCATGCTTAATGACTTCACGGATAACTCCGCCGTCACCGCCACCAACAACCAGCACCTTTTTCGGATTCGGGTGTGTGTTCAGCGCAGGGTGAGCCGCCATTTCGTGATAAACGAACTCGTCTTTTACCGTCGTCATGACCATGCCGTCAAGCAGCAACATATTGCCGAATTCTTCGGTCTCTACCATAGCCAGATCTTGAAAATCCGTCTTTTCGCTTACATAGGTCTGCTTAATCTTCGCGGTGATTCCGAATGCGGGGGTCTGTTTCTCCGTAAACCACAATTCCATAATCTCTACCTTCTTTCCGTAAAGTTTATATAGATTAAATTGACCAGAGCGTACATAGCGTCTGACTAATCAAAGAATCCAAGCACTGACAATGGGAACTGTTCGACCTTCCTTGCTTATGGTATGTTGTGCCGAACTGTACCTTTTCATTACCCTTTTGCATTATACGCGATTGACGTTTATACTGCAAAACGGTTTTTTTCTGCAAAAAAGCTATATTTTAAACGGTTAAACAGGCGGATTGAATATCCGTGTCACTGAATTCCCATACTGGAAAGAAAAGAAAGGAGCCCGTCCCATGACCCAATCAAGCCAAAAGACCCGCAAACGCGGGTTCCGTATATGGAAAGTCATCAAAAGCCTGACTCTGCTCGTTATTCTCGGCCTAATCGCCATGGCAGCAGCATTGGTCTATCTATACGCCACCAGCCTGCCACTGGCCGACTCCGATCGCAATTCCAGGCTGTTAGACAGCCAGGGCGAAGTCATTGCCACTTTCTCGGCAGGCGGCAAAGACTCGGTACCCGTGCAGTTGGGAGATATCTCACCTGATTTGGTCAACGCTACACTTGCTGTAGAGGACCGCAAGTTCTATGATCATGTCGGCTTCGACATCCGAGGAATGGGACGGGCTGTACTCGTCAACCTGGAACATATGCAGATGTCCCAGGGCGCAAGTACACTGACGCAACAGCTCGCGCGCAACTTGTATTTGTCCCATGAAAAGACATGGACCCGCAAAGCCAAGGAAGCGATGTACACGGCACAATTGGAGATGAAATACAGCAAGGATGAAATTCTGCAGATGTACCTCAATGAAATCTATTATGGTCATGGCGCCTACGGGATCGAAGCAGCCTCACGGATGTATTTTGGCAAATCCGCCAAACAGTTGACGCTTGCCGAAAGTGCCATGCTTGCAGGAATCCCAAAGGGGCCGACCTACTATTCTCCATATAATCATATGAAGAACGCGAAGGATCGTCAGAAGGTTGTATTGAATGCCATGGCTGACATCGGCAAAATTACGCAAGCGGAAGCAGATAAAGCCTATGAGGAAATGCTATCGTTCAAGCCGGAAAGTGAACGCAAAACCGTAGAAAGTGCACCCTATTTCCGCGATTATATCCGGAATCTGGCTATCAAGGAGCTGGGGATCAGCGAAGCGATGCTGGATCATGGAGGATTGAATATATACACCACGCTGGATCTGCGTGTACAAAAAGCGGCGGAAGACGCCGTAGCCAAAGGCATGGACGCCAAAAGCGAGCTCGAAACCGCTCTGGTATCGATCGATCCGCGTACCGGATATATCAAAGCGATGGTGGGAGGCAAAAATTACCGCACCAATCAGATTAACCATGTACTGGCGACTACACGTCAGCCGGGATCTGCTTTTAAACCCATTATGTATCTGGCTGCCCTGGAATCGAAACAGCTCACCAGTGCGTCCATGTTTAAAAGCGAGCCGACCCTGTTTCATTATGACAATGATCGCAAGACCTATAAGCCCGGTAACTTCGGTGATAAGTATTTAGGTGAGATTGATCTGAGACAGGCGATCGCCGCTTCGGACAATATCTACGCGGTAAATACGATTATGCAGATCGGACCTGAACAAGTGGTGAAAATGGCCAAAAATTTAGGGATTACGAGCAACATGAGCCCGGTACCTTCCCTTGCACTCGGCACCTCGCCTGTTAGTCCATTGGAGATGGCTTCAGCATTTTCCGCTATCGCAGCAGGTGGGCAAAGAACACCTCCTGTAGCCATTCTGCAAGTGACGGATGCCGCAGGGCGAGTCATCTATGAAGCACCTCAGACCAAGGCCGAGAGGGTGGTTGAACCCGCTGCTGCTTATGTATTAACACGGTTGATGGAAAGTGTGTTCGAAAATGGAGGTACGGGTAATCGGGTATCTGCAACGATTAAACGGCCTGTCGCCGGCAAAACAGGGACGACCAATACGGATGCTTGGCTAGTCGGCTTCACCCCAGAGCTCTCAACGGCTGTCTGGGTCGGTTATGATCAAGGCAAAGCCATTTCCACATCCGACGGGCGTCGTGCGGCACCTATGTTTGCCCAATTCACGGAACAGGCCCTCGCCAGTGTTCCACCGAAGATTTTTATCGTACCGGATAATGTCGTCAGTGTATATATCGATCCCGAATCCGGTAAACTCGCTGGCAATGGCTGCGCCGAGAAACGGCTGGAAGTTTTTATTGATGGCACGGAACCGACCGAGGTCTGTCGCAGCGCTTCGGACGATTCGGGTTCAGAGAAGGATAAAGACATTCGCGAGGTGCAAAACCAGCAGGGAATACAGGAAGAGAAGCATTCATGGTGGAAGGATTTCAAACGCTGGTGGGTGGAATGACCGAAGTGACGTAAATACGTAATGACGTAATTGCGTCAGTGTCCGTAAAATTTAATTTTAGCATAGAAGCAAAAGCCCCGAACCGATCATCTCGGTCACGGGGCTTTTGGTTCTTCTTTTTTGAACAACTTGAACATTCATGAATTAGGCGAGCGCTTCTTTCAATTCATCTGGAGAAGCGTTCCACCATTCTTCGTTATGCGTAGTCAGCAGCGTCTTGAGTGCCGCGCGATCCTCAGGTCCAAGATCATCGAGCATGAACCGGCGCTTCATGGCATAATCCATGCGATTCACATGATCGGCCAGCAGTTTCCATCCACGACGCGCTTCTGTATCAATCCACATCTCACACGCAGTTGCTCCGCCATAGAACTGTCCCTGTTCATTACGGTCCACAGCTACCCATACCAGCCATACCTGGCGCCCATTGGGTACGTCCTCACGGTTGGTCGAGAACTTGATGTTACGCTCTACCTTGCTCTTGGCATGCATCGCGCCAATATCGATCTTGGCTTCTCCGTTATCAATAATAACTGGAGACAGGTTGTTCAGATCAATGGAACCTGCACCGAAGCCTTTGTGTTTGCTCTTTGCACTAACGATATTCAAGGCAATCTGTTTTTTGCCGTTTTGCTCGTTTTGGTCCATGTTTATAGCCTCCAAGGGTTGATACAAATATTTTAACTAATAATCGCCCCAATGCAAACATATACATGCTGTAGATGCTTGTCAACGGGAGGTATTTAACGATGATTCCACGACGCGCCAAGAGCTGGCTCACCGCAATTATAGCCCTGTGTGTAGTTGCCGGGGGGATATGGCTTGGTCTGGGTTCCACACGCTCCATTCATTCTGACTTGCCTGTGCTCGCCCCGGAATCGGGCAAGCCTACGGCACCCGTCAAAACCCAAACATCTCCGGAAAGTATACAGACACCTACCGCTGAAGTGTTCAGCAACCGCGTAGTGGAATATCACATGGATGTGAAGCTGGTAGACGGGAATGTACTGCGAGGAACTCAGACGATAACCTGGACACATCCAGGTAAGAAAACCGTCAGTGAGCTTTATTTTCACATGTATCCCAATGCCTTCTCTTCTGCTGACACCACTTTTATGCAAGAATCCGGGGGAAAGCTTCGCGGTGATGTCATGCCCACGAACGGTTATGGTTCCATGCAGATCAAAGAAATGAAAACAGAGGACGGGCTTTCTCTCATGCATCGGATGCAGTATGTGCAACCGGATGATGGAAACATGAAAGATACTACTCTCATTAAGGTACGGCTGCCCAAACCCGTTAAAGGCGGTGAAAGCATCACGCTTCACACCCAATTTGAGGTCAAGCTACCGCAAATTTTTGCCCGCATGGGAACGGCAGATCATTTCGTTATGGCTGGTCAGTGGTTCCCTAAACTTAGCGTATATGAGCCAGTAGGCACACGAGGTCGAACGAACGAAGGCTGGAATCTGCATCAGTATCACGGTAATTCAGAGTTTTACGCCGATTTCGGTATCTATAGTGTGCGTATTCGGGTACCGGAAACATACAAAGTAGCTGCTACTGGATTCCCAACCCAGCAAGCGGTTGTGAAGAACGGCGAAAAAATATATCAGTTCTATGCCGATGATGTGCATGATTTTGCCTGGTCAGCCTCTCCTGATTTTGTTTATGCGGAAGAACCCTTCTCTGCTCCCAATGTGCCAGGTGTTCGAATCAAGCTGTATCTCGACCCTGCTCATGAGGATCTGAAGGAACGTTATTTCTACGCCGCCAAAGCGGCGCTATCCAACTATAGCAAGTGGTTTGGCCCTTATCCGTATTCCACATTGTCCATTGTTGTCCCGCCCAAATCGGGGAACGGCGCAGGAGGAATGGAATACCCTACCTTGGTCACCGCCTTCGGTGCGGACGATTCTACACCTGGTTACGATCTGGAACGCACGGTTGTGCATGAGATTGGGCATCAGTATTTTTACGGCATGGTTGCGAGTAATGAATTCGAAGAGGCTTGGCTGGACGAAGGATTCACCTCCTATGCAGAAGACAAAGTGATGGAACAGGAATACGGACTTATCCCGAATCTGCCTGTACAATCAGGTCTCATTACTTCTCCGGCTCCACTGACACAGAACTCCTGGAAGTTTGATTCCCAGAATCAATATGCAGCGAACGTATACACACGAGGCAAGCTTGTTTTACTCGGAATAGAACAACAGGTTGGTGCCAAAACGATGGAGCGTATTCTCTCGACCTATGTAAAGAAATACCGTTTCAAACACCCTACTTCGTCTGATTTTCAAAAGGTCGTGGAGCAAGTGACCCGTACATCCTGGACCGATTATTTTAATCAATATGTATATGGAGATGGCATGGCTGACTTTGCA
The DNA here is from genome assembly GCF_037969855.1 of Paenibacillus sp. FSL W7-1088. NCBI lineage: Bacteria > Bacillati > Bacillota > Bacilli > Caryophanales > Paenibacillaceae > Paenibacillus > Paenibacillus sp. FSL W7-1088. Next base: position 112,666 of record NZ_CP150216.1, on the reverse strand, counting down.
GTGGAGAAGATCACCATCAATCCTATCCTGAAAGACGGTCAAACGTTGTACGAGTCGTCTGTAACAGTCCAGAAAAAAGGCAGTGAATATAAGAAGGTGCCTGTTCGAATTATGTTCGAAGACGGGAAAACCATGACGAAAGAATGGGATGGCAGCGAGGAGCGCATTACCTACAAACTGACCTATACTTCCCCTGTTTCCTGGGCTATGACTGATCCGCTGTACACCATTGTGCTGGAGAACCATCATATGAACAATTTTCTGAAAGCCGGACTGGATGAGCCAACCAAATCCCGCTGGAGCATGAGTGCAACCAAACTTATAGAAGCCATATTCGGAAGTCTGTCATGGTGAGGTGGATACAGTGAAAGCGAAAATACGTGAAGGCTGGTTTCTCGTCCGTCAGCATATGTTCATTGCAGCACTTTTATTTCTCTATCAATTAGTATGGGGATACTTTCTTTATCGAATGGTTCAGTCAGCTGTGGTCCCGCTGCTCCTGCGTTATCCTGACCCTGATGTAGGGGAACTCAGTACAATTTTATTCAAAATGGAGAGCCAACTCGGCCTGACAACGAATCCGGAGGTCCATCGCTATTTATGGATTTTAGGGGCTATGCTGCTGCTACGGATGCTGATTAGCCCTCTCATTCAGGCAGGGCTGCTCTACTCGCTCCAGCATTATAATCATTCGGAAGAGCGCATTCCATTCATTCGTGGCATCAAAAATTTGTGGAAACCGATGCTGTTGCTTTACACCATTCGTACCCTTTTGCTGCTGCTGCCTGCTTATTGGCTCGCACCAAAGCTCTATTCTATCTTTATGGAAGGTTTTCATTCCCTCCATCTGCTCTTGCCTGGTATTCCCTATGTTGCTGGTTGGATTGTATACGGGTGGGTTATCCATCATATCCTGCTCTACATGCAGTTTGGTATCTCAGCTCCTGATGGGGAAGGCGGAGCGCGTGGTACGTTTCAAGCTCTATGGATTGCACTACGCCAGGTCATCACTCTGATCGGCATCGCTGTCATGCTGGGCGGCCTTCATCTGCTGGTCTTTGGTGCCTTTACTTCAGCTTCATGGTTACTAACGGGTTTAACTGGTCTTATACTACAACAGACGTATCCACTTGCCCGGTGCTTGCTAAGCCTATGGAAAATATGCGCCCATTTCCGGTTATGGCAGTCCAATTCGATCAAGGATTAACGTGCACGGTTAAAAATGGTTACCATCTCTATGTAAAGTTGTTTTCATCAAAAGCCTTTAAACAAGCAAACCTCGACCTTTCCCCGTCAAAGGTCGAGGTTTTTTTTGCTAATTTTGTTGTTAAACGTTGCCAAAGTGATATACCTCTGTTACAATAATCGCAGTGAGTTTTTAGTAACAACTTTGTAATCTTTACCTTCATATTTGTAACTACTTAAAATTTAATCGTCATTTCTTGATTTCGCAGGTGCATAACTAGCATAGCCAAATTCCTAGCACCTGGGAAGCGGGGGAACCAGTTATGGGTGAATTGATCTTGCAACAGAGGGATCATAGGGGACCTTCAACCGAATCCTTAAGCTAACCTCGCAGGCATTGGAAGGGGTATATCTCTTGTTTAAAAAGAAATTAACCGCAGCTGTACTTAGCCTCACATTTGCATTATCGCTTGGAGCAGGCAGCGCATTCGCAGATTCAAAAATGGACCAAGTCATTGATTCAGCAATGGGAACTACATACAAAAGCGGAGGAACAACGCTTAACGGCTTTGACTGCTCTGGGTTCACAAGTTATGTATTCGACAAGCTGGGTATTGATCTGGCTCGCCAATCGAGTTCACAATTCGACATGGGTGATTCGGTATCCCGTATGGAAATGAGACCAGGTGATCTGGTATTCTTCAATACAACGGGTAAAGGGGTCTCGCACGTAGGGATCTTTGTAGGGGATGGAAAGTTTGCACACTCCTCTTCTTCCAAAGGAGTTACCATCAGCGAATTAAGTGAAAGCTACTGGGCTAACCGCTATGTTGGCGCTAAACGCATTATGAGCACGGACGCATATGAGACATTGGCCATCGACTAGGGACAAGCTGAGCAACGTCATGCTGGAACAATAAAACTACTGTAACGAAGCATAATAGAACCGTCTGGTACATTCTCCGCAGGAATGGATCCGGCGGTTTTTTTGTGCTTCGTTTCCTTCAAAGCATTCGGGATAGCGATCAAACCTAAGTTTAAGTTTTTTAGAGCTATTTTCATTGCTTCGTCCGTGCTCTTATCATGTTTTTACCCATCCTACTATAATATAAACGAAATTACCGGAACTTTTGTTTCACTTTTTTTTCTAAAACGAGGACTTGCCAAATGAACGCCTCTTTTGTAGAGTGAAAACAAGCTTAGATATGGAATGACATATGGATATAGATATGGACAAATCAAAATCATTATCGCTTGTTCACAATGAGAGGAGCGTGCAGTTTTGTATGGATGAAGCCCCTGTGACGTTTCACGTTGTGCCCATGCAAGAAGAACATGCGGAGCTCATCTGCGATTGGCAGTATGACCCGCCTTATAATATTTATAGCTGGCTGCCCTGGGAGCAAATGAAAGCACTTGAAGTAGAATTCGGCGATCCCCAGCTACGGAAGGAACAATATGCGGTGGTGCTGGGAGAGGATGAGCAGATTTGCGGTTTCGCTCAATACTTCCCGCTTGAAGGTGTCACCCGCATTGGGCTTGGCATGCACCCCGATCGATGTGGCCATGGGCAAGGGAAGGCTTTTGTCTTGGCCATTGTGCAGGAAGCCATTCGCCGGAACCCTGCAAACGAAATTGATCTGGAAGTTCTGACCTGGAATGACCGGGCCATTCGCGTCTATCTCAAAGCCGGATTTGTTACGAAGGATACATACGAACGACAGACACCGAGCGGTTTGAAACCTTTTTACTGTATGGTCTATGAAGGTCCACGCGAATAAATAGTGCATAAAATCACCCTAAAAAGTCCCCGGTTATGTGATTAGTTCAAAAAATTACCACAAAATGCTATGATGTCACTACAGGTTCCGTTATAATGATATGGATAGTTTCAAGTTAGATGATCTTTCATTCTGGAGGGGACATAAGGGATGCACAAATGGATCATGAGCGGGGTATTTTTTGCAGCGTGCGCTTTAGCTATTGTACTAATGTTTACGCTTCCAGGGAAAGAGGAAGTTGCAGAAGAAGCGAAACCGACGATGCCACAAGTTACAATGGATGCAGGACAGGCTGAGGCACTGGTCAAAGCAAACTGTATTACCTGCCACGGTGATCAGCTTCAAGGGGGTATGGGCCCTAGTCTGCAGAAGATTGGTAGCCAGGACGATGTGGAGAAGATTTATACCACGATTGTCAAAGGTAAAAGCGGCGGTATGCCTTCGTTCAAAGACAAGCTGAAGGATGAAGAAATCGCGAATATTGCGATGTGGCTGGCGGAGAAGAAGTAAGGCTAGAAGACTAAGGCAGCGAATCATAGGATTCAGATTACACGCGTGTTAAAGCGAGGGACCCCAACCGTCCTTTCGCTCTCACGCATGCTCCAAGCCATCATCGCTCTGGATGCACCACGTAGTCGATCGTATTCCAGTGGTCGCTGAATTGATCAACTGTTCATAAGAAGAAGAGGCTCTTATTCCCCCTGTCGGGAGAGTAAGAGCCTCTTGGTCATATTCATGTGTTCAATGCGTAGGATGCTCCAGTAAGAAACATACGAGCCATGGCTATCCGGCTGCATAAGCGATCCCGATACAGCTGTCTATGACTCGTTCTAAGCAAAGCATCATACTTTACGGCGTCTTTGCCTGCTGCTCAGCCAGGAAAGCCTCCACTTCACGTGCGAACGGCATCCCGGACTGGGCGCCGAGCTTCGTCACGGACAGCGCAGCCGCGCCCATGGCGAAGCCAACTGCTGCGTCCAGCGTCTCTCCGCGCGCAAGGGCTACCGCCAGCGCGCCGTTGAAGCAATCGCCAGCGCCGGTCGTATCGACGGCGCTTACGGCGTAGCCGCGCGCACGGCACGCGCCGGCACGCCCTGCCTGTACGCGGCCGCCAGGCGCCGCCGCGTATACAGCCCCCTCGGGGCCGAGCGTCGTGACGACAGCGGCCCCGAGGGATGCGGCGAGTTCTACGACCGCCGCATCCACGTCTTCCGGCCGGAGATCATCCCGGCCGGTGAGCACGGCGAGCTCGCTGCGGTTCGGCGTGACGACGTCGACGCACCGCAGGAGCTCCTGGGGCAGACCCGGCACGGCAGGCGCCGGGTTGAGCACCACCAATGCGCTGCCTTCAGCCGCCAGTTGGGCGGCGCGGGTGACCGCAGGCAGCGGGATCTCCAGCTGCAGCAGCACCGCTGCGGCTGCAGTCAGGCTTTTTACCGTATCCGCCTCTTCCAGCATCGCAGGCACAACCTGACCATTCGCTCCGGGAATGACAATAATCCGGTTATCTCCTTTGGAGAGCCAGATGGAGGCCGTACCCGTAACGGTATCATCCAGAATGCGAATCTGCGAGGCATCCGCCCCGCTTTCCGTCAGGCTGTGCAGTAGACGTTCACCAAACCCATCCGAACCTACCGCACCAATCATCGTTGTCTGTCCGCCCAGTCGTGCAGCAGCAACCGCCTGATTGGCGCCTTTGCCCCCGGCCAAATAGTGCAGTTCCTCCCCGCTCACCGTCTCGCCTTCCTCAGGGATGATGTCCGTCTTCACCACCAGATCCATATTGAGGCTGCCTACAACAGCAATAAGAGGTTTGTTCTGAATATCGTCTGACATGTATGCTTCACTCATTTCTGGTAGTGCGATAATAACCGATCCAGGTTATTCCGACCTCATTTTCTCAAAAGCCTCGTTATATTGCTCTGCTTCTTTAATATCTACAGATGTGATGCCACCTTCATCCCATGATGTGAGACGCAGTGTGACTGTTGTATAGTCAATCGTAATGAAAGGGTGATGATTGAACGCTTCCGAAATCGCTGCGACCTCGTCCACAAATGCAATCCCTTTCATGTAGTTGGAAAATACGAACTTGCGGACAATCCATCGTCCCTCTTCCAGTTCCCAGCCTTCCAGCCTTCCCAGATGAGCTTCGACTTCCTCTTGCGTAAAAACCATACGTTATCTTCCTCCCCATATGATGGCTCATCACAGACACCTGTCCATGCTGCCACCGAAACCTTTGGTGCTACCATAGCAACCCAAACGCATAGGTCCACCGCCCTGCGGTTCGCCCGTTTCATGACTATCATCTTACCACGGACAAGCCTCAAATTCCAATAGTACAAATGGCGCTAGATCCACTAACCATAAGGCTTTAGGGAGATTCTCCAACCCGGTTTTCCATGCCAAATATCTTATGTGTGCATACTAAATGAGTGGTACAAAAGTCAGCTCTTCTTCACCTATTAAGATATGAATTCGGTGCTGATCCTTGTCATGAATGACCACTCCACTTCCTACCGGAATGACCGCTTCCTCACCCAGCGCATAGAACAGATCTTCCGCCAGCGCCTCATCCACTTCGAGCTGCTCTGTTACACCAAGGCGTGACCATTCTTCCTCATCCATCTCAAAGAAAACATAGCGGTCCGGTATTCGGCCTATAGCCTCTGTCAAATCTGTCAATATTCCTTCATAATCCCGTCCATGCTTTACGCCCATTGGCTTTTCACTCCTATTTGGCCCCTAAGGAGCAGATTTGATCTTATTATACCTGAAAATAACCCTTAAAAAAAAAGGCCATCTGGTCGATAAATACTATACATGACCGTTTTAACTGTTTCTGCATCCCTAAAGGATGCCTAACATTAAACGGATTGCGGTGTAACGTTCGTCCGGAAGCCCGAATAAAGCCGCTTGAAAGGATTCAATTTTATCTCATGGATGAGGTGTATGATGGAAATTTCAACGATTATCGGACTAGTTTTAGGGCTGGTTTCACTTGTATTGGGTATGTTCCTGAAGGGTGCGCCCCTAATCAACCTGGTTAACAACCCGGCAGCCTACGTTATTATTTTTGTTGGTACGGCAGCAACTATTTTCATGGCATTTCCCATGTCTGAAGTTAAAAAAATCCCCAAGCTTTTCGGGGTACTGTTCAAAAAGCAACAACTGATTGACCGTGTTTCTCTAATCGGCACATTTATGGACTGGGCTTCCACTACCCGTCGTGAAGGTTTGCTCGCACTTGAATCGAAAGTCGAAGATATTGATGATCAGTTCCTGCGCGGCGGTATGCGTATGATTATTGACGGCAATGATCAGGAATTTGTAAGTGATGTACTCATGGAAGATATTCATGCTACAGAAGAGCGCCATCGTGGCGGTGCCTTGATCTTCGCTCAAGCGGGGATGTATGCACCAACGCTCGGGGTACTCGGGGCCGTTGTAGGTCTCATTGCAGCGCTTGCCGATCTCAGTGATATGGAAAAGCTCTCGCATGCGATTGCAGCGGCGTTTATCGCGACACTTCTCGGTATCTTCAGTGGTTACGTGTTGTGGCATCCGATGTCCAATAAACTGAAGCGGATGTCCAAAAAAGAGATGGAAATCAAGCTGATGATGGTTGAAGGCTTGTTATCCATACAATCTGGTGTATCCACCATTGCCATTAATCAAAAATTATCTGTATTCCTGACACCTTCCGAACGTAGACAGTTGGAAGAGAAGGAGGGCTCATCAGGTGAAAAAGGCTAAAAAACACGAACCGCATGAAGAACATATAGACGAGAGTTGGTTGCTTCCCTACTCCGACTTGATGACCTTGTTGCTCGCTCTGTTTATCACATTATTCTCTATGAGCTCTATAGATGCAACGAAGTTTGAACAGATGGCTTCCGCACTGAGCAGCGCATTGAACGGTGGTTCGGGTGTACTGGATCATACCTCCATGAACCCTACAGAATCTACTACAGATTTGGGCAAGAACAAACAGCAGCCTGAAGATATCACCAAAAAGACACAAGCTCAGATTACAGATGCGCAGATGGCTCAGAAAGAACAGGAAGATCTGGAGAAACTCAAGAAACGGCTTGATCAATATATTCAGAAAAACGGGCTTTCCGATCAGCTGAATACGAAGCTGAATCAGTCTGAGCTCAAGATCACAATCAGTGATAACGCCCTGTTCTCCTCTGGCCGGGCTGATGTTAAACCCGAGTCACGCTCGCTGGCCAAAGCCATCTCGAGCATGCTGCAAGAGTTCCCGGAATATGAGGTCGTTGTGTCTGGTCATACTGATAATGTTCCCATTTCGAACAGCCAATATAAGGATAACTGGGATTTGAGTGCCGATCGAGCACTGAATTTCCTCAAAATTCTGTTATTGAATGAGGCGCTGGACCCTTCGAAGTTCACACCTAGCGGTTATGGGGAGTATCACCCAGTCGCTAGCAACCAAACGGATGCTGGACGAGCTCAAAACCGTAGGGTAGAAGTTTCGATTATCCGGAAATATCAGAGTAACAACACGGCCGTGAAAGCAGTCGGACAAGGTAACTAAAGAATCGTTCGTTGTAGCAAACGAATGCTCAAGGCACTCTCCTTCATACCAGAAGAGTGCCTTTTTTTCTATCCACTGATATGAAAAGGCGCTGCTTCCCTTGAGAGAAGCAGCGCCTTAGTTATCATCATTTATTCCATATTGTAATCTAGCAGAGTGCTTAATTCCGATTTTTCTGCGGCTGTCAGTTCTCTCCAGGTTCCTGTGGCCTGTCCCCCGAGATGAATGTTCATAATACGAATCCGCTTCAATTTCCGAACCTCATAGCCAAATGCACTGCACATCCGGCGAATTTGACGGTTTTTTCCCTCCGTCAAAATAATGCGGAACACCCGCTCAGATATACGAGTCACAGTACAAGGAAGCGTCATTTCACCAAGGATCTTGACCCCTGTGCTCATGCCTCTCAAGAAACTTGGCGTTACCGCACGGTCCACGGTCACAATATATTCTTTCTCATGGCGTCCTTCTGCCCTTAGAATTCGATTGACGATATCACCATCATTGGTCATCAGAATCAAACCTTCCGAATCCTTATCCAAGCGACCAATGGGGAAAATGCGCTCTTTGTGCCCTACAAAATCAACGATATTCCCTTGAATATGCCGCTCCGTTGTACTCGTTATTCCGACAGGTTTATTGAGCGCAATATATACGTGTTTCCGTTTTTCCTTAATAGGTTGACCATTAATTCGTACATCATCGCCATCTTCAGCTTGACTGCCCAGCTCTGCCGTCACTCCATTAATCGTTACTTTCCCGCTCTCCACCAATCTGTCTGCTTCCCGACGGGAACAAAAACCTGTTTCACTAATAAATTTATTAATACGCAAAAGGTAATCTCACCTCATCTAGTTCTCTTCGTCTGTAGGTTCATTGTCCGTCTTATGCTCTTCCTCTGTACGCTCCGTTTGCTGTTGGGAGGCAGGCAGGTCGATAATGACGGTCGTCCCCTTGTTCATGACGCTTTTGATATCCATCATGCCCTTATGTGATTGAATAATGCGCTGGCTGACCATCAGGCCAAGCCCTGTTCCCGATTCCTTGCTTGTAAAGAATGGTTCCCCCAGCTTGGGCATTAATTCTTCTGGAATTCCAGTGCCTTCATCCTTAATTTCAATCCGAACCCGACTGTTCTCTTGGTCAGGATTGAGTTTAATTCGAATATTACCCCCGTCTGGCATAGCCTCCATGCCGTTCTTCAGCAAGTTAATGAAGACCTGCTTCAACTGGTTCTCTTCACAGTGTACCATAGCTGAATCGGATGAAGCATTCAGTATAAATTCCACACCATGCAGATGTGCCTGACTGTCCAGCAATGATATAACATCTCCCAGAATGAAGCGAATATCCCGCTCTTGAAAATGAACCGCCTGTGGTTTGGCAAGTATCAGAAACTCACCCACAATAAGATTAATTCGATCCAGCTCGGACAGCATCAAGTCCAAGTGTCGATGATTAAGCTTGTTCGTCTCTTGTTGGAGCTGAAGGAACCCACGCAGGGTCGTAAGCGGATTACGTATCTCATGCGCAACACCGGCTGCCAGCTGGCCTACCGTCGTCAGTTTCTCGGAACGTCTGAGCAACTCCTCCATACGGTTACGGCTGGTAATATCCCTTGATACGCTGATCAATGCGGTAATCTCGCCTGCTTCATCCCGAACTGGTGCTGTACTCACACTGACTTCGACACGGCTGCCATCCTTCTTCATCCACGTCGTTTCATTGGAAGTAATAGACATACCCTCAATCAACTGGGCATGCTGCTCTTCCATCTCCTCTTCAGTACCAGGAGGGATAATCTTCAATTTGCGGCCTTCCACTTCACGACTGCGCCAGCCGTACAACTGCTCAAAGGCACGATTTACCCGCAAAACATTTCCATCCAGATCCGTAATATGAATCGCGTCTGCCGTTTGGTTAATGATCGATTCCAAATGCTCTTTTACCGCACGATTTTCTTCATACATCTGTTTCAGACGATTCGTATAATGTCCTAAATTACGAATCATGGCATTAATGCGATTCGCTAATTGCCCCAGTTCATCTTTCCTTCTCACTTTGAGACGGAAATCAAAGTGACCGTCAGCCACATCATTCACTTTGCCCAAAATAGATTGAATAGGACGCGTAATGTAGCCTGCGAGCAAATAGCTGCCAAAGATCACAATCTCCAGCAAAACAAGCGAAATCGAGGCATGGCTAACCAGTTGTTCCGATACCATTGAGGATATTTGCTTATAGTCCATGACAATACTAATCACATATGATGATTCATTGGGGGTGAATATCGGAATGAAACTTTTGAGCACTTTCTGTTCATGAGTTTCACTGACAAAGGATACATTCTGCCCAGTACGAATTGCCCGTACCACCGCCTTGTGATCCTCTTCTGCGGCACCATATTGATAGGTACCAAAACGAATTGGCCTGTTATTCAACTTGTTATGGTTCGTATCCCTTCCGTCATTACTCATGCTCGAGCTACCGAAGGTCAATGGATTAATGCCCGTAATCTCCAGAATCGAAGGATTCACTTCACGAATCTTATTCAAAATCTCGTCTGGACCAGAGATCTTCACATAGTCGTCAACAGCGGCATTATTATAGAAGGGATTGATTATGTAATTCCTCTTCCCATCATGATAGTAACCCCAGATATCAACATCTGACGGATTGGACGTAGAGTATTCGAATCCATCTGACCAAAAATGGTCCAATTTCTGTCCCTGTGAAATCGTAACCTGATTATTTTCGAACAGCTGTTTAAATGCCTGATACCAGTACGTCATGGATTTGGTAGACAATCCAATCTCCTTTGGATCGGAGGACCGGGTAACCACAATATCATCATCCGTTTGCTCCATCAACGAAATGTGGGAGACACCGACTTTTTCACTCATGCGAACCAGGTCTTCATTTGTGATATTATTAATATTCGGGTCCAGCTCTTCCGCTGCCATTACAGAGGCCAGCCATAGATTGTTCCCAATTTGTCGTTTTACATATTCCGAACTGGACTGACTCTGTTCGACAGCAATTGCAATCTGTTTGGCTGTAAGCACCATCTTGGTTTCGCTGTCCTGCCTTAGATTCTCTTCTGTAGTATAATAACTCAGTGCTATATTCAAAACCAAAATGACGAGCACCGAGCACGACATAATCATGGATAATTTCGTTTTAATAGACAACTTTTTCGTTCACCTCTCGGCTTGTACCCTCTGGCGATATATGGCAAAACCTATATCCATCATAACTGTTGTATGTCTATTTGAAAAGGATAATTGACCCTTGTCCAAAAGTTACCGCTTGGCTGAAAAACGCGAAATCAATTGTATTTTGTCATTTCCATGCCTACAATGGGAATAACCACTAAGAATTATACACAAATCCACAGGCATGTGGATAGTATGTTCATAACTATGTGAGCAACTCGCTGGTTATCCACAGACTTATACACAACATGTTAACAAACGAATGTTTGTTCGCCGCACAAAACGCTCTTTGGAAGGGGTTTTACATTTTAATGAAGGACGATGTTCTCCAACCTGATCTTACACATCTCTCGGAGGAAGCTCAGCACGAGCACTGGATGCGTGAAGCCATTGCTGAAGCGTACAAAGCAGAAGCACTCGGGGAAGTACCGATTGGGGCTGTAATTGTTCAACATAATCGCATTATTGGTCGTGGATATAACCTGCGTGAGACGACACTTGATTCCACAGCACATGCGGAGATGGTAGCCATCCGGCAGGCAAGTGAAGCCATCGGTGCATGGCGACTGCTGGATTGCAGTCTGTACGTCACACTGGAGCCCTGTCCCATGTGTGCAGGTGCCATTGTGCAATCCAGAGTGCCTCGAGTCATATATGGTACCGCTGACCCCAAGGCCGGATGTGCAGGAACGCTGATGAATCTGCTGCAGGAACCTCGTTTTAATCATCGAACCGAAGTAGTAGCTGACATTCTTCAACCAGAGTGCTCCACTATGCTGACTCAATTTTTCCGGCGTTTACGCAAAAAATAGAATCTTACTTACATCCATCTGGAAAGGAAGTGCATTCCATGCCGCTTACACTGTACGACACACCAAAAGGAATAAGTCTCCGTCTACTTCATTCACAAGACACGGAGGCATATCTTGCTCTTATCCAAATCACACGTCTTCCCTACCAAGCTGTGGAGCCTATCCGGGATGATGAATTCTATACGCTGCATGCGCAAACCAGACGCATTCAGGATAGAATGCAGGCGGCCGAGGAAGGAACAGGTTATCAATTCGGAATTTTTACAATCGACGATGGTATTCTCATCGGTCAGGTTAGCTTGAACAATGTCGTTCAGGGCGTTGCCAATTATGCGGACATGGGATACTTTATCCATCCAGACTACCAAGGCGGCGGACGAATGACCGCAGCCGTGAAGCTCGCTGTATCCTACGCCTTCCGTGCCCTGAAGTTAAATCGTGTTCAGGCAGCTATTCTGTTGTCCAATACCGGTTCCAAACGTGTTCTGGAGAAGAACGGCTTTCAGGCTGAGGGCATTGCGCGTAAATATCTCAAGATTAACGGAGAGTATCAGGATCATCAGATCTACGCTGTGCTGGCCGAGGACTTGGGTGAATCTTTACAGTAACTGAATAGACTATGGAACATACAAAGAGCCGCCCAACCCTAAGGTTAAGCGGCTCTTTGCTTTAACATGAATCTGAGAACTTAGTATCCGTAAGATGCGTTCATTAGTTCTTCAAACTGATCCATTGTAATAACGTCTTCGCCAGTAGGAATATTGATTTTGAATGCTGGCTTCTCGTTAATTTTGGTGTATGTGTTCGAACCAGTGAATGCAAGTTTTACTTCATCCTTGGTATCAGGTTGTTTAATCAACAGATCAGCAACCAATTTTTGATATACCGGGAAATCTTTTTTGTCCAATGCAAAATCAATGTGGAACTGGTTAATGGTCAGTGTATCTTTCAACTGGTCCAGATCTTTAGCCATTTCAGCTTGATCTGCTTCAGTAATTTTCAGATCCTCTTTGGCTTTGTTGATATCTTCCTGACTCATTTGCAACATGTCACGATACTCTTCTTTAGAGATGATGTCCAATACTTTTGGCAATGCTTTGGTTACCAGAACAGTAACGGCTTCCTTCACATTGTCATTGTTGACCGAAAATTGAACGACTTGCTTGGCATCCAAACCTTCTGGAAGCTGTGCATCCTTCACGTCCAGGTTTTTAAAGAATTTATCCTGATCGTACTCGCTCAGAACCGCATCCATAACTTCATTGCTCAGCTTTTGTGTTTTCGCTGCATCCATAGCATCCGGATTCCATTCCGTTCCTTCTTGCTCAGCCAGTTCTTTCAGATCCAGCTCCAGGAATTTACCAACAACCGTTTCCGGAATCGGGAAGAATGGAATACTCGGTACCTTAACATATAACTTCTCAGCGGTCATTACCATTGGAATAGTAAATGTCATACCCATATCGCCTTTAAGCTCAATACCTACCGTCATTTCGGTCTGCATTGGCTCGCTTTGGTATACGCCAGTTACATTCAACTGAGCATCCTTCAGCATGCTCATAAACTGAGACATCGTTGGGTCCTGTTGTGACTCGTCTGCAGCTTTATAGCTCAATTCATTAATAGTGAAATTAGAACTCATCTCATACGAAGTCAGTTTGGAAGCATTGGCTGCCGCCGTCTTTAATGCCTCTTTTGGTTCTTGCTTGCTGCTACATGCTGTCAGTGCCATCGATACGGTTAACAGCAACGTAAGAAGAAGCGCCCCCATACGTTTAGTCATTTTGTTTCTCTCCTCTCGTGATAACCCCAAAAAAATAATTCAATATCAATGATATACCATTTATTCTGAAACGGAAACACGATTTGGGAAATTTGTGAGCTTTACTCTCTAAATTGGCTACAAAGACCTATGTAAGCTTTAGATATCCATGGGATGCTCCTCTAAATCATGTATGAACGCGCAAAAACCCCGGTTTGTTAACCGGAGTTATAGGTTATGGTTATGCATTTAATATGTGCTAAAGAGAGGAATGATCGTTCCTTTAACTTAGCCTTGTGGATTGTTATGATCCACATGATTCTGGTTTTTCACTTTTTTGGAGCCGGACAACGGTTCCTGCATGGAAGAATGCTCTTCAGGTTTTCGGTGCTGCACATTAGCCTGAGCTTCAGGCACAGGTGTTGTTTTGGGTTTGCTCATGTAGTTCACTCCTCTTCATGGATTAGGAATGGGATGGGTCCATATCTTCCGTTTTGTCATGATTCATGGAATCCTGATGCCGACGGTCATTCGAGTCCTGTTGAATTTGCTGGGCATGGTGACTATTCACAGGTGTTTGATCCAGATCTGCGACTACATTTTGCAGGTTTTTATCTGTTCCAGCTTTCGCTTTGCTCACGTATTACCACTCCTTTGACGTCTGCCTAATGTCTGGTTTTGGGTTGCAACGACTGGGCACATTCATGAATATGACGAGTGTAATCCTGAGCCAATTCCTGAATGGGCTCTGTACGCTCATCTGTCGTCCTTCCATCGCGCTCCACATCAATCAGCTGCACACTGACTTCACGAGAATCCACATAGGCACACTTGAAATCAAATGAGTACATCTGGTGTCCCGCTGTTGCGATGTGAATTCGAATAGCCTGTTGATCAGCCTCGTCAGCCATAACCTGAGCCCGATCTCCGACATTAAGAACTTCAGGCAATCTTTCCTGCCATGCACCAACAAGCTCTGTCTGATCTATGTTTAATTCGCGGTTCATCTTACCACCTCCACTCTTATATAAAGTGCGGCGATTCGAATGTTTTTATGCATCTCACAGATAATGAAACAAACTGATTTTCTGTCGTAAACATGCTCTGTAAGTACAACGTGTAGGCCGCTGCGCCAAATGGATAAATAAATGCAAAAAAGGACCCGAGCTTATCGCTCGAATCCTTATCATTATTGTAGTATGGCGGAGAGGGTGGGATTCGAACCCACGTGGAGTTGCCCCCTAACGGTTTTCAAGACCGCCCCGTTATGACCGCTTCGGTACCTCTCCAGGGAATTAATTTTTATAAACTTGCCACGAAATAGATCATACCATAATTGTATGGCAGAAAGCAACCTTTTATATTATTTTTATATTCGATACATTAAAAAGTGAGTTTAGCCCTGTTAAACAACGGTAAATAGTGCTGTTCAACGATTGAAATTATTGTTCAGAATCTGTTTAGCCTTTTCTGTATACTACAAGAAACCGCCTCCCAGTCATAATGGAACGTTCTAAACTTCCATTTGTCAGGAGACGGTTTTTTATTTCATTCATTTAGTTGAACGTCTTAGGAACGACGGGCAATCACGCTGACTCCGCCCATGTAAGGACGCAGTGCTTCAGGAATAACCACTGTTCCATCTTCTTGTTGGTAGTTCTCCAGAATAGCAGCTACGGTACGCCCTACTGCCAGTCCTGAACCATTTAACGTATGGACGAATTCCGGTTTCGCTTTTGGCTCTCTACGGAAACGGATATTAGCCCGACGTGCTTGGAAGTCTTCACAGTTGGAGCAAGACGAGATTTCACGATACGTATTGCTTTCTGGCAACCAGACCTCGATGTCATACGTTTTGGCAGACGTGAAGCCCATATCTGCTGTACACAACGTCAGTACACGGTAAGGCAGCCCCAGTAATTGAAGCACACGCTCCGCATTTTGGGTCATGTTCTCCAATTCCTCATAAGAGGTCTCAGGAGAAGACAGTTTCAACAACTCAACTTTATTGAACTGGTGCTGACGAATCAAGCCGCGTGTATCCCGTCCAGCAGAACCTGCTTCGGATCGGAAACATGAGCTGTATGCCACAAAGTGTTTGGGCAGTTGGTCTGCATTCAAAATCTCTTCGCGATGATAGTTCGTTACCGGAACTTCAGCGGTAGGGATCAAATAATACTCGGTATCTTTCAGCTTGAACAGGTCTTCCTCGAATTTCGGCAGTTGACCTGTCCCAAACAAGCTGTCACGGTTAACGATGTATGGCGGCAGAATCTCTTCATACCCATGCTGATCGCTGTGCAGATCCATCATAAAGTTGATCAAAGCGCGTTCCAAACGTGCACCCAGCCCTTTATAAAAGGTAAAACGGGAGCCGGTTACTTTGGCAGCCGCTTCAAAATCAAGAATGTCGAGATCCTGTGCGATTTCCCAGTGTGCTTTTGGCGTAAATGAAAAGGACTTTGGCTCTTCCCAACGACGAATCTCCACATTATCATCTTCGGACGCACCTACAGGTACACTCTCGTTAGGAATATTCGGAATCGCCATAGTCAGATCGTTGATCTTCACTTCCAACTCACGCACTTCTTCATCCATTGCTTTGATCCGATCAGAGACTTCACGCATCTCAAGAATCAACTCGTCGGCATTTTCACCACTCTTTTTAAGCTTGGCAACTTCTCCGGATACCGTATTCCGGCGACTTTTCAGGTTTTCACTCTCTTGCAGCAACTCACGACGCTTGGCATCCATGTCCGTGAACCCGGCGATTAGATCCAGCGATTTGCCACGTTTCGTCAACGCTTCTTCAACACGTGCGTACTCATTCCGCAATATTTTCACATCAAGCACTAAATACCCCTCCTAAATAACACCACAAAGTAGAAACCTTCCTTATTAACTCATAACAAAACTTTGCAGCTCCGTATAACTTGATTATTCCTCAATGGTAAAAAACAACCTATGGCCTCCGGTGCTGCCCTACGCTGCGATTCCCGCTTTGGAAGCAGATACGGGCAACATCAGGCATCTGACCAGACAGCACCTTGCCAGCAAGCCTTGTGAGCCTCTGGAGGACTGATCCGGTTCACCGGCAGTCATAGGTTGTATATCAATCACTATTGGTTCTGTACAGGCTGTTTATACGACCTAGCCATGTCCACAAAGTATGCATGCAGTCGATAATCATCTGTCAGCTCAGGGTGATAGGAGCAAGCCAGCAGATGCCCTTGGCGAGCAGTAACAATCTCATCCTTGTAAGTGGAGAGAACTTCTACCTCTTCTCCTACACTCTCAATCAGGGGTGCCCGGATGAACACAGCCCTTACCGTCTCCTTAATGCCTTTTACCGGGAGATCCGTTTCAAAGCTTTCCCTCTGCCGTCCAAATGCATTTCTGGAGACGGTCATATCCATTAGCTCCAGATGAGCTTCCTCTTGTCCTGCAATATGTTTGGCCATAACAATCAAACCAGCACAGGTGCCGAATACCGGTTTACCCTCAGCAGCGAATGCTCGAATGGCCTCCATGAAACCATATTTGCGCATCAGTTTGCCAATCGTGGTACTCTCACCGCCAGGAAGAATCAACCCATCCAGCTCCTCAAGTTGCTGTACCTGTTTAATAGCCAATCCTTCTGCGCCAGCCCGTTCAATACTGCGAATATGCTCGGTGACTGCCCCTTGAAGTGCTAAAACGCCGATCTTCATTAAAATCCACCTTTCTCTTACCAGCCGCGATCCTTCATGCGCTCGGAAGGTGCAAGTTTGGAATGGGTACGGATCATGTAAGCCCATTCGCCAATCTGGCGCAACGCTTCACCCAAGTCCTTGGCGCCACTTACAAACGGGACAGTGAACTCGTGTTTGTAGATATGGAATACTTCATCAGATGGAGTCAGCACTACACTCTCATCAAGGTAATCCACTTTTAGGGATTCCAAGACCTTGGCTTCAACGTAATGTCCGATCCGCGCTTTCGCACCTCTTTTAACGCGTGCTGTTCCCGTTTCCATACCCTAATCTACCGTAATGGTTGTATCGTTCTTGTCCATAAACAGGATGTGGAATATGCCGTGTCAGTTAGAAGAACAATAGTCTTTTTAACTGATTTATACGTAGAATTCTAACTTGATATTTTACCGGAAAAATTGTAAATATACAATCCATCCGGTCGGAATTGCTTGTAATTTGTCAATGGCCCAACGACACTATATTAAAAATGTCATATTGTCCGTCTTCTTTCACCTTGTCTATTAGAACAGGTTTTTGATGCCATCAAACAGATCAACGAAGAAATCTTTCACTGCACGGAAGAAGAGACGGAACCAACCGCCTTTTTCGGCTTCTTCTGCGGTGATGAGGTTGACTGTCTTCTCCTGAGGCTCAATTCCCTCTGCTTTGTAGGTATAAGTAACCGTCCCAACCTTGGTTCCGGCCTTGATTGGAGCAACTAGCTTATCAGCTTCAGTTACATTGGCTTTAAACGTGACATCCAGGTTTTGGGTACCTTTAGGTACAACGAAACTTACTGCATTATCCGTCACAACAGGTACAGTTGTTTCCTTCCCTTTTTTCAAAGCTACAGCTTCCCAGCCTGTGACTTTAGTTTTGGCAGCAACCGCCTGTTTCACTTCAAAATTGTTGAATCCGAAGTCCAATACTTTCTTCGTTTCTCTGAAACGTGCCGGCTCCGAATCGGTACCCATAACCACACTGATCAGACGCATGCCATTACGCTCAGCCGTACCGGTAAAGTTATTCCCAGCGTTCGTGGTATGGCCCGTTTTCATCCCGTCCAGACCCTCATAAGCATAGCTTTTGAAGTTGGTTATATTTTTATTCGCTTCCAGCATCCAGTTATAGTTAATAATTGGATCTTTGTCATTGGGACGGAATTTATAGGATTGAATGGTTGTAAAATCTTTGTAGTCCGGGTGATCCATGATGATATATCTGCACAAAATGGCCGCATCCCGTGCCGACATAACGATTTCTTTGTCCTCAGCTGGACGGAAATCTGCAGGCATATCTGCCCGATCCAAACCTGTTGAGTTGATGAAATAGCTATCTTTCATTCCCATACGCTTCGCTTCATCATTCATCATTTTGACAAAAGCTTGTTCGGAACCAGCGATGTGCTCAGCCAAGGCCACTGTAGCATCATTGGCTGATCCTACAGCCATGGCGATATATAGTTCCTTAATAGTATGCTGATCACCTTCTGCGAGGAAAATGCGTGAGCCAGTACTTTCTGCAGCGTTCTTTTTGATTGTAACAACATCATCCCAACTAAACTTTCCCTGTTTAACCTGTTCAGCCACAATGTACTCGGTCATCATTTTGGTCATGCTGGCTGGCGGCATAGCTTTATCCGCATTCACATTGAGCAGAATCTGGCCCGTTGAAGCCTCCATCAGTATGGCTGATTTAACATCGAGTCCCAGTGAGTCTGCCGAAGGAATGTCCACAGCTTTTCCTGTCTTCGTTGTTGTAGCTGCCGCGGTCAACACCTGCCCCGAATCGTTTGCAGCAGCCATAACAGGCATTACCGCAGACATGCAGAGCATATTAATCAGCATAACCGAGGCTACGCTTTTTTTGAGCATTTGACGTTTTTTCTTATTCATTTGTTTGGCTTTCAATGATGAATACTCCCTTCGGTCCGAAGCTTTCTATTGTGTGCTTCAGTGCAGCTTGAGCTGCAATATTTTCTTAGTCCCAATCAGGTGGAGATGATGTGTGAGATGTGTTGTATATGCGCTGTATCGAAAGAGCAATGTCATTGCCCCTAAAGTTCGAATCGATTGTCACTTAGTTAGCATTAAATGAAATGCTTATGTAAAAGGACGTCCGCGCTTCTTTTTTCGCTGGGCAACCTTCAACCTTTGTCTATCACTCAAAATTCATTGTTAAAAACAGTTTCATAGACTCACGTCAAAAAACCGCCGCAATGCCCTAATCCATTAAAGGATCATTACCGCTTGTTCTATTCTATCACAGGGGTATCCGCAAAAAAAGACAGGCTCGGCGAAAATCGCCAAGCCTGTCCTGGAAATGATTAACACAATTCAGATTATAACGAGTAGTTAGGGGCTTCTTTCGTAATCTGTACATCATGCGGATGACTTTCACGAAGTCCCGCACCTGTAATACGAATAAACTGAGTGTTGTTGCGAAGCTGCTCCAAACTGCTTGTACCACAGTATCCCATACCTGAACGCAGACCACCAATCAACTGATGAATCGTATCAGACAATGGACCTTTGTAAGCAACACGTCCCTCAATTCCTTCCGGAACCAGTTTCTTGTCATCATCCTGGAAGTAACGATCTTTACTTCCTTGTTTCATTGCAGCCATTGAACCCATGCCGCGGTAAACTTTGTAGCTACGTCCTTGGAAGATTTCTGTTTCTCCAGGGCTTTCTGCCGTACCTGCAAACAAGCTTCCCAGCATAACTGCATGAGCACCTGCAGCAAGAGCCTTGGTAATCTCACCAGAGTACTTGATACCACCATCAGCAATGATTGGTACGCCATATTCACGCGCTACATTGGCACAATCATATACTGCTGTTACTTGAGGAACACCAATACCAGCAATTACACGAGTTGTACAGATGGAACCTGGACCAATTCCGACTTTGACAACTGATGCCCCTGCTTCGATCAACTCACGAGTTGCATCGCCTGTAGCAACGTTACCTGCAACAATTGTCAGGTTCGGGAAACGCTCGCGCAGCTGACGAACCGCATCAATGATGTTAATGTGATGTCCGTGTGCCGAGTCTACCGTAATCAGGTCCACACCGGCTTGAACCAATGCATCTGCACGTTCAAAGGTATCTTTGGAAATCCCGATCGCTGCTCCAACCAGCAAACGTCCTTGTGCATCTTTAGCTGCGTTAGGGAATTGAATTGCTTTTTCGATATCTTTAATCGTAATGAGACCTTTCAGTGTGTTGGACTCATCTACTAATGGAAGTTTCTCGATTTTATGCTTCTGGAGAATGCCTTCTGCTTCTTGCAGTGTAGTACCTACAGGCGCAGTTACCAGATTCTCACGTGTCATGACTTCGCTGATTTTAATGGAGAAGTCGTGGATGAAACGCAAGTCACGATTTGTCAGGATACCAACAAGCTTTTGATCTCCTTCAACAATCGGTACACCGGAAATACGATATTTCGCCATAACCGCTTCTGCATCAGAAACCAGATGTTCCGCTGTCAATGAGAACGGGTTGGTAATAACACCACTCTCAGAACGCTTAACCCGATCCACTTCCTCCGCTTGCTGCTCAACAGACATATTTTTATGGATGATACCAATACCGCCTTCACGGGCAATAGCAATAGCCAATGTTGCTTCAGTAACAGTATCCATACCAGCACTAATCAAAGGAATATTCAGTTTTACGCTGTCACTCAAACGAACAGATACGTCCACTTCTTTAGGCAGTGTCTCGGATTTCCGGGGCACCAGCAGTACATCGTCGAAGGTGAAACCTTCCTTACCAAATTTATCTTCCCACACGCGGGCGTTCCTCCTTATGTTTGCTCAGCTTTACGGTCCAAAACCCGAAGATCTCAGGCTGTATTTTATGCCGAAAATACGTTTTCTGAAAAATTTATTATTGCCATCTTAGCAAAGCGTTATTTAGACTGTCAAGGGAAACTCCCTGGTTATATTAGGTGTATTGCCTGATGCATACAACTGTATTTTCCATGCGGACAGGTTCATTTTATATATATAAAAATGCCACTCGATATGAGTGGCGTTTATCTATGTTAAGTCAATTACCTCACTGTTTCTAAGCCAACAGCTTTTAATGTATTTTTATATTTTTAAACAAATAAAAACCACCACCGAATAACATCGGCAGTGGTTCTTTGCTTGGCGGCGTCCTACTCTCCCAGGACCCTGCGGTCCAAGTACCATCGGCGCTAGAGGGCTTAACGGTCGTGTTCGGGATGGGTACGTGTGGAACCCCTCCGCCATCGCCACCAAACGCGATTTGTCGAAGCATAGCTTCTTGAAATCCAATATGGAACTGAAAATCATACGCACATTCTGTGATGTACCAATTTTCATTTCAGAGATTATTCTCTGAAAACTAGATCCGAAACGAAATTTGCAACTTACAACCTGCATATCTTGGATAAGCCCTCGACCGATTAGTACTGGTCAGCTCCATGCATTGCTGCACTTCCACCCCCAGCCTATCTACCTCGTCGTCTTCAAGGGGTCTTACATACTGGGAAATCTCATCTTGAGGGGGGCTTCACGCTTAGATGCTTTCAGCGCTTATCCCTTCCGTACATAGCTACCCAGCGGTGCTCCTGGCGGAACAACTGGTACACCAGCGGTACGTCCATCCCGGTCCTCTCGTACTAAGGACAGCTCCTCTCAAATTTCCTACGCCCACGACAGATAGGGACCGAACTGTCTCACGACGTTCTGAACCCAGCTCGCGTACCGCTTTAATGGGCGAACAGCCCAACCCTTGGGACCTACTTCAGCCCCAGGATGCGATGAGCCGACATCGAGGTGCCAAACCTCCCCGTCGATGTGGACTCTTGGGGGAGATAAGCCTGTTATCCCCAGGGTAGCTTTTATCCGTTGAGCGATGGCCCTTCCATGCGGTACCACCGGATCACTAAGCCCGACTTTCGTCCCTGCTCGACTTGTAGGTCTCGCAGTCAAGCTCCCTTATGCCTTTGCACTCTTCGAATGATTTCCAACCATTCTGAGGGAACCTTTGGGCGCCTCCGTTACTCTTTAGGAGGCGACCGCCCCAGTCAAACTGCCCACCTGACACTGTCCCCGCACCGGATTACGGTACCAGGTTAGAACCTAGATACGATCAGGGTGGTATCCCAACGGTGCCTCCACGCAAGCTGGCGCTCACGCTTCAAAGGCTCCCACCTATCCTGTACAGATCGTACCCAAATTCAATATCAAGCTGCAGTAAAGCTCCATGGGGTCTTTCCGTCTTGTCGCGGGTAACCTGCATCTTCACAGGTATTAAAATTTCACCGGATCTCTCGTTGAGACAGCGCCCAAGTCGTTACGCCATTCGTGCGGGTCAGAATTTACCTGACAAGGAATTTCGCTACCTTAGGACCGTTATAGTTACGGCCGCCGTTTACTGGGGCTTCGGTTCACAGCTTCGGATTGCTCCTAACCGCTCCCCTTAACCTTCCAGCACCGGGCAGGCGTCAGCCCGTATACTTCGCCTTACGGCTTCGCACAGACCTGTGTTTTTGCTAAACAGTCGCTTGGGCCTTTTCACTGCGGCCCCCTCGTGCTATTCACACTACCGGGGCACCCCTTCTCCCGAAGTTACGGGGTCATTTTGCCGAGTTCCTTAACGAGAGTTCTTCCGCGCGCCTTAGAATTCTCTTCTCGCCTACCTGTGTCGGTTTGCGGTACGGGCACCATCACCTGGCTAGAGGCTTTTCTTGGCAGTGTGAGATCATGACCTTCGCTACTATAATTTTCGCTCCCCATCACAGCCCAGCCTTACGATGTGCGGATTTGCCTACACATCAGCCTCACTGCTTAGACGGACATCCATCAGTCCGCGTCACTACCCTGCTGCGTCCCCCCATTGCTCATAACGGCTTACGGTGGTACAGGAATTTCGACCTGTTGTCCTTCGACTACGCCTTTCGGCCTCGCCTTAGGTCCCGACTTACCCTGAGCGGACGAGCCTTCCTCAGGAACCCTTAGGCTTTCGGCGGATCAGATTCTCACTGATCTTTTCGTTACTCATACCGGCATTCTCACTTGTATAATGTCCAGCGCTCCTTACGGTACACCTTCAACCCTTATACAACGCTCCCCTACCCCTGATGCAAGCATCAAGCCATAGCTTCGGTGGTGTGTTTAGCCCCGTTACATTTTCGGCGCAGAGTCACTCGACCAGTGAGCTATTACGCACTCTTTCAATGGTGGCTGCTTCTAAGCCAACATCCTGGTTGTCTGTGCAACTCCACATCCTTTCCCACTTAACACACACTTGGGGACCTTAGCTGATGGTCTGGGCTGTTTCCCTTTTGACAATGGATCTTAGCACTCACTGTCTGACTCCCGGAAGTAAGTCTATGGCATTCGGAGTTTGACTGAGCTTGGTAACCCTTGCGGGCCCCGCACCCAATCAGTGCTCTACCTCCACGACTCTGTTTTCCGAGGCTAGCCCTAAAGCTATTTCGGGGAGAACCAGCTATCTCCGAGTTCGATTGGAATTTCTCCGCTACCCCCACCTCATCCCCGCACTTTTCAACGTGCGTGGGTTCGGGCCTCCAGTGCGTGTTACCGCACCTTCACCCTGGACAGGGGTAGATCACCCGGTTTCGGGTCTACGTCCACGTACTACATCGCCCTATTCAGACTCGCTTTCGCTGCGGCTCCGGCTCTTCACCTTAACCTTGCACGGGAACGTAACTCGCCGGTTCATTCTACAAAAGGCACGCCATCACCCCTAAAACGGGCTCTGACTTTTTGTAAGCACACGGTTTCAGGTTCTATTTCACTCCCCTTCCGGGGTGCTTTTCACCTTTCCCTCACGGTACTGCTTCACTATCGGTCGCTAGGAAGTATTTAGCCTTGGCAGATGGTCCTGCCGGATTCATACGGGGTTTCACGTGCCCCGCACTACTCGGGATACATCTCGGAGAGAGCAGACTTTCAACTACAGGGCTTTTACCTTCTTTGGCGGGCCTTTCCAGACCTCTTCGTTTAACCGGCTCCTTTGTAACTCCATGTGAGATGTCCCACAACCCCAGAGAGCAAGCTCTCTGGTTTGGGCTTCTCCGCGTTCGCTCGCCGCTACTGACGGAATCACTATTGTTTTCTCTTCCTCAGGGTACTTAGATGTTTCAGTTCCCCTGGTATGCCTCTACATAACCTATGTATTCAGTTATGAGTAACTGGAAATTACCCCAGCTGGGTTTCCCCATTCGGACACCCCCGGATCAAAGCTTGCTTACAGCTCCCCGAGGCAGTTTCGTTGTTCGCCACGTCCTTCATCGGCTCCTAGCGCCTAGGCATCCTCCGTGTGCTCTTAGTAGCTTAACCATAATTGCTCCGGTTTCGACTGCTCGCTTCCCTTGTTTTGCTTACGCAAAGCCAAAAGTCACTCCCATTCGATACCATCGCAATGCAGTTTTCACTATTTATTGAAACTTGTTTTAACACAAGTTCAGCTTAAAAAGGAATGTTCTAAATCGCAAAATTTCGTTTCGATATCTAGTTTTCAAAGAACAAGCTCCATGCAAAAGCAAGCTGTTTGAGAGTTTGAGCTCTCAAAACTGAGCAACGAGTGAGTAGTTTTTGCAGCTAAGCTGCGTATTTGAATGTTTCCACGCGGGAAACGATTCTCCATAGAAAGGAGGTGATCCAGCCGCACCTTCCGATACGGCTACCTTGTTACGACTTCACCCCAATCATCTATCCCACCTTCGGCGGCTGGCTCCTTGCGGTTACCCCACCGACTTCGGGTGTTATAAACTCTCGTGGTGTGACGGGCGGTGTGTACAAGACCCGGGAACGTATTCACCGCGGCATGCTGATCCGCGATTACTAGCAATTCCGACTTCATGCAGGCGAGTTGCAGCCTGCAATCCGAACTGAGACCGGCTTTTTAGGATTCGTTCCACCTCGCGGCTTCACAGCCCGTTGTACCGGCCATTGTAGTACGTGTGTAGCCCAGGTCATAAGGGGCATGATGATTTGACGTCATCCCCACCTTCCTCCGGTTTGTCACCGGCAGTCACCTTAGAGTGCCCACCCGAAGTGCTGGCAACTAAGATCAAGGGTTGCGCTCGTTGCGGGACTTAACCCAACATCTCACGACACGAGCTGACGACAACCATGCACCACCTGTCTCCTCTGTCCCGAAGGAAAGGTACATCTCTGTACCGGTCAGAGGGATGTCAAGACCTGGTAAGGTTCTTCGCGTTGCTTCGAATTAAACCACATACTCCACTGCTTGTGCGGGTCCCCGTCAATTCCTTTGAGTTTCAGTCTTGCGACCGTACTCCCCAGGCGGAGTGCTTAATGTGTTAACTTCGGCACCAAGGGTATCGAAACCCCTAACACCTAGCACTCATCGTTTACGGCGTGGACTACCAGGGTATCTAATCCTGTTTGCTCCCCACGCTTTCGCGCCTCAGCGTCAGTTACAGCCCAGAGAGTCGCCTTCGCCACTGGTGTTCCTCCACATATCTACGCATTTCACCGCTACACGTGGAATTCCACTCTCCTCTTCTGCACTCAAGTCACCCAGTTTCCAGTGCGATCCGGGGTTGAGCCCCGGGATTAAACACCAGACTTAAATGACCGCCTGCGCGCGCTTTACGCCCAATAATTCCGGACAACGCTTGCCCCCTACGTATTACCGCGGCTGCTGGCACGTAGTTAGCCGGGGCTTTCTTCTCAGGTACCGTCACCTTGAGAGCAGTTACTCTCCCAAGCGTTCTTCCCTGGCAACAGAGCTTTACGATCCGAAAACCTTCATCACTCACGCGGCATTGCTCCGTCAGGCTTTCGCCCATTGCGGAAGATTCCCTACTGCTGCCTCCCGTAGGAGTCTGGGCCGTGTCTCAGTCCCAGTGTGGCCGATCACCCTCTCAGGTCGGCTACGCATCGTCGCCTTGGTGAGCCGTTACCCCACCAACTAGCTAATGCGCCGCAGGCCCATCCCCAAGTGACAGATTGCTCCGTCTTTCCAGTTTCCTTCAGGAGAAGAAAACAACTATTCGGTATTAGCTACCGTTTCCGGTAGTTGTCCCAAGCTTGAGGGCAGGTTGCCTACGTGTTACTCACCCGTCCGCCGCTAACCATCTGAGAAGCAAGCTTCTCATCAAGTCCGCTCGACTTGCATGTATTAGGCATGCCGCCAGCGTTCGTCCTGAGCCAGGATCAAACTCTCCAATAAAGTATTGAAAAGAGCGATAAGCTCATTTTGAAACTGACGAGATTAAAAATCTCATTTTATGCTCCAGTCGATCCAAGCCAAGGCTTGTCTCAAACTTTCGCGTTCACTCTGCAAGCAGAATGTTTACTCACTCGTTGTTCAGTTTTCAAAGATCAAACTTGTTTCATTGCCGTGTGTTGTTCACCTCAGCAACTTTTATATCTTATCACATCCGAACCAACTTTGCAAGCTTTTTTTTAAAGTTTCTTTCGAAGCTTATTTCATTTGCTTGCCGCACCGTGTTTCTCGTGTTTTCTTGGCCGGAATTAGAATATACCATGTACAGATTTCGAATGCAAGCTTTATTTTCAATAAATTATATCTATTCTCTCAATGAACTACACTTCTGAAGCCAGGCCTTGTTTTAGCTCCCATTAATCATTAGACACGCTCTTGCCAGAACATGCGGATCACCTTTCTCTCACAGATATTCCGCACGTTCTCCCCTCCTATCCAAGGATATGTTACTTCACTTTCTTCACAGGCATCTTTCGCGGCCATAAACTATAACTGAAGCTGATTATAAAATCGATTCCCAATATGATTCCCCATACTCTTATGAGATTAGAAAATGCCGCAGTACGCTCCGTATCACCAATCCACCAGATCATCGCGAGCAGAAACATGCTACCTATGCACCAAGCCAATAGATGTCTAAGCCATCCCACTCTTTCACGACTAGCATGCTCACTGCCGTACACCTTACTGCTCCGAGGATTATCTCCACCTTTGAACCAATATAGGAAATAACGATCAGCCCAAGCGATCATCTGATGACCATAGGCAATACTCACACCTATATATATAGCTGCAATGCCATGAACCATACTTGCTGTAGCACCCCGTTGAAGATCCATCACCGTCGCTACCATAAGAAGAACATCCACAACCGGCGTTGCCATTAACAGCGCAATCCCTGTCCGTTTCATCCCAAGCAGATAACGCACACTCAGACCTGTAGCGACAAATACCCAGAAGGCAATCTCACATCCAATAATAAAATAGGCAATCAAATGATCCACTCCTTTTATAATACAAATGTATTAAATACAATTTAACACGTTTGTATTATAATAATCAACAATGATATAATCCTTATATGCCTAAAATAGTTGATCATGATAAACAACGTCTGCTCGTAGCCGAAGCGGCTTGGCGTGTCATCCGAAGAGATGGCATGGAACAGGCCTCCGTACGAAATATTGCGGTAGAAGCAGGAATATCGGCCGGGTCTATGCGCCACTACTTTTCAACCCAATCGGAACTACTCCTATACGCAATGAATCTGGTATCCGAACGGGTATCGAATCGAATCACACAGATGTCCTTTAATTCATCTCCTTTGGAGAATATGAAGCTTCTGTTATTAGAACTCTTGCCAAGCACGGATGAAAAAATGGCCGAAATGGAGGTGTGGTACGCTTTTACAGCCAAGTCCAAAAGCGACCCTGTTCTCAAAGAGCATGCCGACAAAGTCTATAACGAGCTCCGACACGCGATGGCTACGGTTATCACCTACCTCAAGGAGCTCAATCTCTCCCGTACAGACCTTGATAAGGAGCTGGAAATTGAACGGCTGTACGCACTGGTCGACGGTTTGGGAATTCATGCGATTCTTCGTCCTGACCAGATGAACACCAAGATCATGGAGGATATCCTTACTATGCATCTTGCAACGTTATGCCAGGATGCAGAATAACATACCGTCAAATCAATCAAAACAGCTCTACTCTTCGTACCAACAGGAACCGAGTATTTGCTTCTATGTAAAAAAAACCGTCAGGCATTCGTTGTAACTAACCTATTCCATAAAGGGTTAGTCCTAGATGCGTGACGGTTTTCTTTTTATCCAATAATAATCCGGCCCTCCGGATGGCGATACAGCTTCTTCTCTTTGCGCGGACGAAGTGCGTATGCGATAGTGAGTGGCCCGATACGTCCGATAAACATCGTGAAGGCGATAATTACTTTTCCCCATGCCGTTAATTCATGCGTTACCCCCACCGACAAACCTACTGTCCCAATTGCCGAGGCCGCCTCAAACATGAGTGAAAGGAACGGTGCGTCCTCTGTCGTAAGTAGTAACATTACCACAACCATGAATATGATCAAGGAAACCATAATAATCGTCAATGCTCTCATCAGCAAATCTTTCGGAACACGCTGACGGAAAAATACAATATCTTTATTGCCACGAATCATGGCATACACCGCTCCAATCATAATCAGGAACGTTGTCGTCTTGATCCCACCCCCGGTTGATCCCGGGGAAGCCCCAATAAACATCAACAGAATGAAGAAGAACTGGGTTGCCTGCCTCATCTGGGTAATATCAATGGTGCTCGTACCCGACGAACGTGTAGAGACCGATTGGAAGAATGAGGCATAGATCTTTTCGCTCCAACTGAGAGGCGCCAGAGTGTGCCCATTGGTGAATTCAAATACAAAAAGTACAATGGCACCAATACCAATCAGCGCACCTGAGACGGACAATACCAGTTTGGACTGCAACGATAAGCGGCGACGCTTGCGGAACTCAAACAAATCATTCAGCACCACAAAGCCAAGTCCACCCGATATAACCAGTACGGAAGCTGTCAGGTTAAACAACCAGTCGCCTGTATAATACTGAAAACTGTTGCCAAACAGATCAAAACCACCATTATTAAATAATGATACCGAGTGAAAAGTACCATAGTATACCGCCTGCCAAAAAGGCATCTCCGTTGCCCAGCGCAGTGCCAGTATAACGGCAGCCACACCTTCAATGGTAAACGAAAAAATCAGCACTTTGCGGATAATGCGAACAATGCCTTCCATACTGTCAGCGTTGATCGCCTCTTTCAGCAGCAGTCTGTCCTTCAGCGAAATTCGCTTACCTAATACTAATGCAAACAACGTTGCGATGGTCATGAAGCCAAGTCCACCTAGCTGCATAAGCACCATAATCACAATTTGACCAAACAGGTTGAAGGTTGTCCCTACATCCACTACAACCAACCCGGTTACACACGCGGCAGAGGTAGACGTAAACAGCGCATCAATAAACGCCAAATGCTCACCGCTTTGATTGGAGATAGGTAGCATGAGCAGAATCGTACCGATCATGATAATAAGCATAAAACCACCAACCAGAATCAATGGGGGTGATAGGAATTTAGCAATGTGAAGCCTAAACTTCATGGAGGGCACCTCTTTTAACATAATACAAGCAGGTAGGCGAACAAATTCTGACACCACACTTTGATAACACATGCTCTTCAGACGAATCTGTCACTTCGATGCCTATGTAAACCTAAAGAGGAACTTGCCACAGCATCATACTGAACGGCAGGTTCCTCTTCTATTATGAACGAGTCAAACGTTCCTTATTTAATCCTGTGTACGAGGACGCATGTGAGGGAAGAGCAGTACGTCACGAATGGACGGCGAGTTGGTCAACAACATGATCAGACGGTCAATACCGATCCCCAGTCCACCTGTTGGTGGCATACCATATTCGAGCGCACGGATGAAATCATCATCCATTTCGTGTGCTTCGTCGTTCCCGTGTTCTTTCTCCAGCAATTGTGCCTCAAAGCGCTGACGCTGATCAATTGGATCATTCAGCTCCGTAAAGGCATTTGCATGCTCACGTCCAACGATAAACAGCTCGAAGCGGTCCGTGAAGCGTGGGTCTACATCGCTCTTCTTCGCCAGCGGCGAAATCTCAACCGGATGCCCCATAATAAAGGTTGGTTGAATCAACGTCTCTTCTACAAAATGTTCGAAGAATGCATTCAGAATATGACCAAATGTCATATGCTTTTCAACTGGAACCTTATGTTCTTTCGCCAAACGATGAGCTTCCTCGTCCGTCATGTGCACGGAGAAGTCCACGCCTACAACTTCCTTAACCGCGTCTACCATCGTTACACGACGCCATTGTGGTGTAAGATCCACTTGATAGTCTGCATATTGAATAACTTGTGTACCAAGCACTTCCTGTGCAATGTGAGCAACAAGATTCTCAGTCAAACGCATGATATCCTGATAATCGGCATATGCCTCATAAAGTTCAATCATCGTGAACTCAGGGTTATGACGTGTCGACATTCCTTCGTTACGGTATACACGGCCGATCTCATATACCTTCTCCAGACCGCCTACAATCAGACGTTTCAGGTGAAGCTCAATCGCAATCCGCATGTACAATTCCATATCAAGTGCATTATGATGCGTGATGAATGGACGCGCAGCGGCTCCACCAGCGATGGTGTGCAGCGTCGGCGTTTCCACTTCCAGATAACCCAGAGAATCCAGGTAACGGCGCATCGACTGAATGATTTTGGAACGAGTAATGAAGGTCTGCTGCACTTCGCGATTCATAATCAGGTCAACATAGCGCTGACGGTAACGCAGCTCTACATCCGCGAGTCCATGATATTTATCCGGTAGTGGGTATAGTGATTTGGACAATACTTCAAGGTTTTGAACCTTAACCGAAGTCTCACCTGTCTTGGTTTTGAAGATTACCCCAGAGACACCTACAATATCCCCTAGATCGAGCAGGCTGAACGCGGCGTATTTGTCTTCCGGCACAGTATCCTGACGAACATAGATCTGGATTCTGCCGCTCAGGTCCTGAATATGTGCAAAGCTCGCTTTACCCATTCCCCGCTTCGCCATAATCCGTCCGGCAATACTGACTTCGATGTGCTTCTCTTCCAGCTCTTCCTTGGTCAGTTCTTCATACTTCTTCAGAATGGAGCCGGCTTCTTCCGTACGTACGTATTTTTGGCCAAAAGGGTCGATTCCCAATTTGCGGAGCTCGTCCAATTTGTCGCGGCGAATTTGTAAAAGCTCACTTAGTTCGGTTTCGGTTTCCTGATTCAAGACTTCATCCGTCATGATCTATATTCATCTCCTTATTTACATTGCAGGCATCTTCAGAGGTATTCTGCCTCAAATGTTGAAAAAAGCTTCCCTAAGGAAGCTTTTGTCTCCGTACCCGACTGCTTCATTGCTTATATTACTTTTTGATGTCTACAATTTTATATTGAATTACGCCAGCAGGCACACTTACATCAACAACCGTACCTTTTTTCTTGCCCAGAATGGCTTTGCCAACAGGGCTTTCGTTCGATATTTTGTTTTGCAGCGGATTGGACTCCGCAGTACCTACAATCGTATATTCCGTGATATCACCGAATTCCAGATCTTCTACAGTGACTGTTGCACCCACGCTTACAGCTTCGGTATCGATCTCGTCGCTGTTGATAATCCGTGCGTTCCGGAGCAATTTCTCCAACGTAATAACGCGGCCTTCAATGAAAGCCTGTTCGTTCTTCGCGTCTTCGTATTCGGAGTTTTCACTAATATCTCCATACCCGATGGCTACCTTAATCCGTTCAGCCACTTCGCGGCGCTTCACTGATTTCAGCATTTCCAGTTCTTCTTCAAGCTTCTTAAGTCCCTCTGGTGTAAGGATAACTTCCTTATCGCTCATCTCAACCGATTCTCCTGTCATGGGAATAATTTGATTGCACGGCAACGGAACCGGTGCTGTTTACAGAGCTCCGCCCGCATACATCTTCAAAACTATATGAAGTTCTCCGGAGAAACAGAACGTTCCTCCTGATGCACTAGCCTTATGACGCACATGGCGAATTTATACTGTGAAATTATAGGGGAACGGTCTCGAAAAGTCAATGTTACGCCCCCTATAGCTGTAAACGTTTTACAGCAGGAGATCAGGAAGCATTTTCGGCTAGTGCCGGTTCTGACTCCAGATTGCCTTCGATATGCAGCTGGGATACAAAATTCTCCAGAATATGCACCATCTCATCACGTTTGGTTTCTTCCATAATAACGTCCTTGATGCGGGCAGATCCTTTCAGCCCTTTCAGATACCAAGCCAGGTGTTTACGCATCTCGCGAACAGCAACAGCCTCACCCTTCAGTGCAATCAGACGGTCCATATGCAAAATGGCAACCCGAATTTTCTCTTCCCCATTCGGGTCAGGAAGCAGTTCGCCGGAACTCAGGTATTGAATGGTACGATACAGCATCCATGGGTTACCCAGGGCGGCACGACCGATCATCACTCCGTCACAACCCGTTTCATCCAACATGCGACGGGCATCTTCCGGTGAAGATACATCTCCGTTCCCGATCACCGGGATGGAGACAGCCTCTTTTACATTTTTGATGTGTGACCAGTCCGCTGTGCCTGTATAGAGCTGTTCACGTGTACGGCCGTGCACACTTACCGCTTGGCCGCCAGCACGTTCAACCGCAAGTGCATTCTCAACCACGTAGATATGCTCGTTATCCCAGCCGATCCGCATCTTGACGGTAACCGGCTTATCCACCGCGTCCACTACAGCGGATACCATTTCATAAATTTTGTTCGGATCAAGCAACCAGCGTGCACCTGCATCACAGCTCGTCACTTTAGGCACAGGGCATCCCATGTTGATGTCGATGATGTCAGCATTGGTTTCTTTGTCCACAATTTTGGCTGCTTCTACGAGGGCTTGGCGATCTCCCCCCCAAATTTGCAGGCTCAGCGGTTTCTCACGCTCATCGACAAACAACATCTCACGCGTACGCTTGTTACCATGTACAATGGCTTTGCCACTCACCATCTCCGCACATACGAGGCCTGTTCCGAATTCTTTTGCGATCAGACGAAAAGCCGGATTACATACGCCAGCCATCGGCGCAAGTACGACCTGGTTTTTCATTTCAATGTCACCAATTTTAAGCATGGTAGTCGTCCCACTCCTTTTTAAATCCGAGACTCTTGTATGAATCCTGGTTGTTTTTAATTCTTTAATACTTCTTGCTGTATACAATAAACGAATAATGACGATGTTTTCTTGTGGTAATTAGTAAAAAGCGGCCTTAGTTCCCCTGTAATTCCTCAATACTGATCGACAGTACCCCGGCAATTAGATTCAACTCCCGTTCAACTACTTTGCGGTTGCCTCGTTCAATCATACCCAGAACGGCCAGAGATATGCCCGTCTCAGCAGCGAGTTCCTGTTGTGTTAAACCTTTCAGCTTCCGGAAAGCCCGGATTCGATTGGCCAATTGCACGTTTTCCAAAGCTGTATTCCATCCTTTCCATCCAGTACAGACAACGATGATTGTACAAAGGCATACAAACCTGAATGCTCGTCTTCGGTTACGATGTCAGCCAGTGGCACCAATACAAACGCCCGTTCACCCATCCGTGGATGCGGCAATTGCAGCCGTTCGGTATCACTTGTCTCTCCATCCATCCAAAGCAGATCCAAATCGACTGTACGAGGGCCCCAACGGATATCACGAACCCGCCCAAGCCTTGTTTCAATATCCAGCAGTTCCATGAGCAGCTGCTCCGGCAAAAGTGTAGTCTGTACCGCAGTTGCCATATTCAAAAACGCTGGCTGGTCCACATAACCTACAGGCTCCGTCTCATACAACGCAGAACAGCGCAAGACGGATATATGAGGATGTGCATCCAGCAACGTTAACGCCTCAAGCAGCGTCTGTTCCCGGTCACCCAAATTAGCCCCTAAAGCAATATAAGCCTCTGAAGATTCAGAGGTCGAATGTGCAATCATGATCGGTTCTCACTTTCTTGTGCGGCGAAGCTCTACAGTCACGCCCCCAAAATGAATATCAAAAGGCGGATGTGGCTTCGTCACCTTGACTGTCAGTGCATTGATAATAGTATAAGTGTCTAGTAAAGAAGATGCAATATGTTCGCCCAAAGCTTCAATTAACTGGAATGATTTATTTTCAACGATCTGTTTCACCAGCTCATGGATTTCCGCATAATTGATGGTTTTGGTCAAATCATCGGTACGCCCAGCCTCGCCCAGATCCATATCGATCTCCAGATCAATATAATAACGCGCCCCCAGCTTCCGTTCCTCGGCAAATACGCCGTGATATCCGTAATACTCCATTCGATGCATTACCATTCTATCCATAAGTTCCGCCTGCCCTCTATATATAATGAAATCATGGTTCGAAATTCGCTCCTGTTGCAAAACGCTGCGCTTTCACTGGACGGGTCACCGAACCCGCCAACATCATTTCCTCCGCAAGCCTGGAGAGGCATACAGCATGGCATCACACATGTCCACCGTGCGCCGAATCGGCTTCACATCATGAACCCGGACCATCTGGCATCCTTGGGCTATGCCAAAAGCAACCGTAGCGGCCGTACCTTCCAGCGCATCATCTGCCTGTACCTGTAAGGTGTTCTGGATAAACCTTTTACGCGAGGTGGCAAGCAGAACGGGATATCCCATCTCATTGAGTAACCCGAGCGATGACATGAGCACCAGATTTTCGTTCAGATCCTTCACAAAGCCAATGCCCGGGTCCAGAATAATCTGATCGGGGTGTACTCCGGCCTCTAGCGCAATCTGTATACTCTCTTGAAGATCACTGACTACGTCAACCAAATAGTTGGTATAGTCTCGTTCTTGCCGGTTATGCATTAGGATCAGAGGACATCCCAGCTCTGCCGCAGTACGTGCCATCTCCGGGTCAGCCTTGGCACCCCACACATCATTGATGATGTGTGCTCCAGCCTGAATGGCCTGACGAGCGACATCTGCCTTATAGGTGTCCACCGATATCGGAATATGTGGAGCCTGCTGCCGCAGTGCTTCAATGACCGGAATGATCCGGCTGAGCTCTTCATCAGCACCAACGATATCTGAACCCGGACGTGTAGATTCCCCGCCAATATCAATGAGGTCCGCGCCATCCTCCATCATCTGAATGGCGTGAGCCACCGCTCGCTCCACATTGGTATAACGTCCCCCATCCGAGAAGGAGTCCGGTGTGACATTCAGAATACCCATAATAAGTGTACGTGTGCCAAGTTTTAGCTCCGCTGGCCCCCACGCATAATTCCGTTCATAAATGACTGGTGTAAGTGTCATGAAGTATACCCCGCTTTCTGCCGGTACATACCCAGAAGTGCTTCTGTAACCGGGCCTATATGTCCGCTGCTGATTACCGTTTCCGTTCCAGCTTGATCCCGCAATATAGTAACTGGAACGAGTTCAGCAACAGACCCTGTCAAAAAGATCTCATCAGCCTGCAACAGCTCCTCCCAAGGGAACAGCCCTTCCTGACAAGGCATTCCTTGCTGAGCTGCAAGCTCCAGTACAACGGCTCTGGTGATTCCCGGCAAAATACCAGTAGCAAGTGCTGGCGTATAGAGTACGCCTTGTCTCACCCAGAACACATTGCTGACAATCCCCTCAGCTATGTAGCCCTCCCGGGTTAGTTGCAGCCCTTCCGCTCCTTGCACATGCTGCCCGTATCCGTTCAGTTCCCGTTTCGCCAGAATGCTGTTCATGTAATGCAGTGATTTGAACCGCACTTCTCCTTCAGGCGTGTTGCGGGGCGTCGACAGACGTTGAAGCATTTTCCCATTTTCATATAGAGATGGAGAGGGTTCAGGTAGTGCTTTTGCCAATACGATATGATTGGGTTTCCCATAATCTCCTGAAGGTAGTCCGAGCGGAGCCTCGCCCGCAGATACCGTATAGCGCACATAGGCATCCTGGAGTTCATTCGCAAGCAACAGATTGCTGATCCAGTTCGTTACCTCCGCTGCTGTTGCTGTGAATGGAATGCCCAGTTCACGACACCCTGAAGCCATCCGCTCCAAATGACGCTCCAGCAGAAAAGGGGCTCCCTGATACGTCCGAAACGTCTCGAACAATCCAAGTCCGTACAAAAAGCCGTGATCCGTCACCGGAACCACGGCTGCCGCCATATTAACCAATTCTCCGTTTATCGCGGCATATTTCATCTCTATACCTTTACCTGCTGAGACAGGAAGTTACGCAGCATTTGATGACCGTGATCCGTAATGATGGATTCGGGATGGAACTGAACACCTTCAATCGCATATTCCTTGTGACGCAAGCCCATAATCTCGCCTTCCGCCGTCTCGGCCGTAATCTCCAGACAATCTGGCAGACTGCTGCGCTCCACGATCAAAGAGTGATACCGCGTTGCCGTGAAGGGAGATGGCAATCCGGTAAATACGGATGTTCCATTATGATGCATCTCTGATGTTTTGCCATGCATCATGCGGTCCGCACGAATAACATTGCCTCCGAAAGCCTGTCCAATCGCCTGATGTCCCAGACATACGCCGAAGATCGGAATACTGCCCTTGAAGTGATCAATGACCGCCAGACTGATGCCGGCCTCATTCGGAGTACAAGGCCCCGGTGAGATCAAAATATGATCAGGTGCCAACGCCTCAATGCCTGCCAGATCAATCTCATCATTACGGCGAACTTCCACCGTCTCCCCCAGTTCACCCAGATATTGAACCAGGTTGTATGTGAAGGAATCATAATTGTCGATAACCAGTATCATATCTTTGTTCCTCCTATTCTTCCGTCCACACAGGACGGCTGCTTGATTATTTTAATTTAATGGCTTCAGCTTCCTCGCTGTAATTCACAGCCCTCATCATTGCTCTTGCCTTGTTACGGCACTCCTTGTATTCCCGATATGGATCGGAGTCGATTACGATGCCCGCTCCTGCCTGTACATATCCAACTCCATCTTTAATGGAAAGTGTACGAATGACGATGTTCAACTCCATATTGCCACTGTAGTCCATCCACCCAATCGAACCTGTATACGGTCCACGACGTACAGGCTCCAGTTCTTCAATGATTTCCATGGTGCGAACTTTGGGTGCACCTGTAATCGTTCCACCTGGGAACGTCGCTGCAATCACATCAAATGCGGATAGTCCGTCTGCCAGCGTCCCCTCGACTTGAGACACCAGATGCATGACATGCGAATACTTCTCGATCGTCATCAGTTCAGGCACATGCACTGACCCATAAGCTGCAATTCGCCCGATATCATTCCGTTCCAGATCGACCAGCATAATATGCTCTGCCCGTTCTTTCTCACTGTTCAGCAGCTCAGCGGCCATCAACTCATCTTCGGATTCATCCCGTCCTCTTCTCCGAGTGCCTGCGATCGGACGAGCGCTAACCTTGCCATGATCCACTTTGACGAGCAATTCAGGTGATCCGCTCACCAGTTGGAAATCTGGACTACGCAGCATCCCCATGTAAGGAGAGGGATTCACGAGACGAAGCCATTCATAGATATGTTCTGCACTGGACTTCAGACGTTTTTCCTGCCGCAGGGACAGGTTCACTTGAAACACATCCCCTTGCCGGATATATTCCTGCACTGTGCGTACCGCCTGCTCAAAGTCCTCTTGAGGAAAGGAAGTATGCCATCCTTCCGTTTCCCCCTCCGAATCCGCTGATTGCGCACTGAGATGAATGTGGCTATGACGATGCTCCAATGCCTGCTGCTGCTCTTCCGCCTGGGCAAATCCCAAAATATGCAGCCATCGCTGCTGCATGGCCGCTGCTCGCTCTTCTGCTTCTGCGTACAGCCCGCGAAGCTGAGCTTCATCCTGATTCGGCCGTACAGCCAGATGAACCATGCAGAACAGTGCCTGCTGCTCATGGTCATACGCCCATATTTCTTCAAACCGCATCCACCAATAATCCGGAAGAGCCGGGTTGTCTTCTGCCAAGTTTGGCAGCTTTTCCAGGGATCTGGCTACGTCATAGCTCAGATAGCCTGCACATCCACCGCCAAAGTCTGGAGCCCCGCTCACCTTTGGTGCACGGTATGGCGCAGCCCACCTTTTTAATACTTCAAGTGGTTTACCACTATCTGTTTGGGTACCGCCTTGAATGAGATCTTGAATAACAGCCTCGTTGCCCTTGCCGGAAATAACGGATACCGGGTTTAATCCCAGAAAGGTATATCTTCCGCCTTTACCATTCTCCAGTACCATTGCATAGGGTGACGCCTGCTGCCAGGCTGCTTCCCACGTTAACGGTAAACCGCCATGATACGGTCCCTTATCCGACTTAGTTATATACGGCATCATGGTCCAACCTTCTCCGGCCCACTCTGTCCAGTCGGCGTATGTTGTCATCAGGTGTGTCATTGCGGTTTGCCGCCCTCCATCTGTCGCTAGTTCTATTGTCTGATAGTATACTAAAGCGCCGCTGCTTTTAAAAGCATTCAGCAAAAAATCCTCCACACCCGGCATGCGGGCAAGGAGGATTTGTTTCATCACTTGTTACACTTAAACTTCGAAGTTGTAAAGTGGCGTACTGAGGTAGCGTTCACCGTTACTTGGCACGATCACGACAACGCGTTTGCCTGCACCCAACTGTTTAGCCACTTGCAGACCTGCACGGATGGCTGCTCCAGAAGAAATACCGGACAAAATGCCCTCTTCCTTCGCTACCTGACGAGCCGTCTCAAACGCATCGTCATTCTCGATGTGAATGATCTCGTCATAGATTTCCTGATCCAGAATCTCAGGAATAAAGTTAGCACCGATCCCTTGGATTTTGTGAGGGCCCGGTTTGCCACCTGCCAAGATTGGCGAAGCCGCTGGTTCAACGGCAACGATTTTGATCCCAGGGTAGGATTCCTTCAACACTTCACCTGTACCTGTAATCGTTCCGCCTGTACCGATTCCTGCAACGAAAGCATCCAACGTACCGCCTACAGATTGAATAGCTTCAACAATCTCAGGGCCAGTCGTTTCACGGTGGATCTTCACGTTGGCTTTATTTTTAAATTGCTCAGCCATGAAATAAGATGGATTTTCCTTAAGCAATTCCTCAGCTTTTTTAACTGCACCATTCATACCTTCGGCTCCCGGTGTGAGCACAAGCTCAGCTCCGTAAGCGCGAAGCAGGTTACGACGCTCCATGCTCATCGTTTCCGGCATAACAATAACAGACTTGTAGCCTTTGGCTGCAGCCACCATAGCTAGTCCAATTCCTGTGTTACCACTTGTTGCTTCGATGATGGTATCACCCGGTTTCAGCTTGCCTTCTTTTTCCGCTTCTTCCACGATGCTAATCGCGATACGGTCTTTGACGCTTGAACCTGGATTCTGGTATTCCAGTTTCACGAACACTTCAGCACTGCCTTCAGGTACGATACGGTTAAGACGAACAAGCGGAGTACCTCCGATGAGTTCTGTTACGTTATTAACTACTTTAGCCATATGAATGCCCTCCTTAGTGGGATGAATACTACTTAAGTCCTGTTGCCACATGCATGTGCGGCCGAGCAGCCTCTAGATGTTATAAAAGAACTACGGAAATCCGTCTGAGTCCATTCCGTCTGCAATAAACCGGACAGAGCCTGGGTTTTCCGAAGATTTCTTTGTTCATATAAATGGTTTTAATCCGAGTAAATGAGTAGGTTTTTGATTATTTTTATCTTATCAACGTTACACCCCATTGTCAATATGAGGACTCAAAAAAATACTCCGCCCTGGGCCCTAAGGCCGTAGACAGAGTATTTTTATCAAGATGCAGCAGAACATTTGTTGGCAGGATAATCAGGATGCCGGAATTTCAGCGATGATGACAGCCTCATACTTGTTGCGTAACCTTTCCTCAACCTGAGGCAAGGGGTCGGCCTGGCTGAGAGCCAACTGCATCCGAATCTCTTCGCGAACCTCTTCTGCAGGTTGCACCTGACGCTCTTGTTTGTCATTCATTTTAATGATGGCGTAGCCTTCTTCCACCTTCACCGGCCCTGCAATATCGCCAACGTCCAGTTGAGCTGCAAGTTTGAGGAGTGCTTCGGACTGAAACGGATCGTTCTGCTCGATCCATCCCAGACGACCGCCCGCATCACGGGAGTAACTGTCTGTCGATTCATTACGTGCGGTTTCTTCAAAGTCTGCTCCCTTGTCGAGCGCATCCAGAACTGACTCAGCCTGTTCCTCTTCCTTCAATACGATGGTAGACAGATCATATTTCTCTGGGGAAACATAGTCTTCATGGTGTTCGGTCCAGTAATGCTCGATATCTGCATCCTTAATCTGAATACCGCTCGTCGCAATTTTCTCAAGCAGAAGTCGGTATCCCGCCTCCAACTCAAGATCTTGCCTGGATAAACCCAGTTGAGACTGCATTTCGTCAAAATAAGCCTTCTCCGAATCATATCCATCCGTCGCCGCGGCAAGTTCCTTCGCAATTTCTTTGGGAGTCACCGTCAGATTACGATCGAGTGCTTCCGCATATACAGCTTTGCGATTGAGCATCTGGAGCAGCAATTCACTGCCATAGCGCCGTTTCAATGCATCGGTCCATTCCTTGTTGGTGATGACCTCCCCATTGATCGTTGCTACCGCATTTCCCTCTTCCTGATTGGTATCCTGAGGTGAATCTGCTCCTTCACGTCCATTCCGTAAGCCTTGCACAACCATAACCGAACCCATTACCAGCATTCCAAGCGTCAAGACAATTACAGCCGTCCATAACCCTTTTTCCTGTCTTGTCATTCCGCGTCCCATCCCCGCATAAAATCAGT
Source organism: Paenibacillus sp. FSL W7-1088 (assembly GCF_037969855.1). Classification (NCBI taxonomy): domain Bacteria; kingdom Bacillati; phylum Bacillota; class Bacilli; order Caryophanales; family Paenibacillaceae; genus Paenibacillus; species Paenibacillus sp. FSL W7-1088. Next base: position 71,962 of record NZ_CP150216.1, on the reverse strand, counting down.
TCTTGGCTTGCTCTAGGATGGTCTCAAGTTGTTCCTTGTTGAAATCGTAAGCCTCATTGCAAAATTGGCAGACTACTTCAGCCTGGCCTTCTTCCTCAATCAATTGTTCCATTTCAGATTGACCCAGACTGATCAACGTTTTCTCTACCCGCTCACGTGAACACTCACAGTGGAAATGGATATCCATTTCGTCCATGACCTGTACATCAGGCAGTACGCGACGAAGCAGTGCTTCCAGTTCAAGCCCCTCAGCCAGCAGAGACGTCACTGGTGGCATTGTGCCAATGGCATTTTCAATCACGGTGATCTCGTCATCCGTTAAACCTGGAAGCAACTGCACAATGAATCCACCGGCTACAATAACCGAATTGTCGGTATCCACCAGTACACCAACGCCTACAGCAGAAGGCGTCTGCTCCGATTTGGCAAAATAGTACGTAAAGTCTTCGCCAAGTTCTCCCGAAATAATCGGTACACTACCGCGATAAGGCTCTTTCAGCCCCAGATCCTTGGTTACGTTCACGAATCCTTCTGTTCCGACTGCGCCAGCAACGTCCAGCTTACCCATACTGTTGCTCGGCAGATGTACATGTGGATTGCTTACATAACCACGAACTTCACCCTTCGCATTAGCATCGGCAACAATCTGTCCAATGGGGCCGTCGCCTTTGACTTGAATCGTCAGCTTTTCTTCTCCCTTAAGCATAGCACCCATAATGGATGCTGCTGTAACCGTACGCCCCATAGCTGCTGTAGCCGTGGGAAACGTATCATGTCTTCTGCGCAGTTCCTCAACCAGTTCCGTCGTTTGAACAGCAAAGGCCCTAACCCGTCCGTTCATTGCTGTACCGCGAATCAACCGGTCTTGTTTGTTGTTGTTTTCCAAGTCATTCAGCCTCCTTTGGCGTAATCGCCAGTTATAGAAAAAACGGCATAACATATAAGACTGTAATCTCAGCCCGCTGTTTGCCGTCTCTGTTCTTACCTTTCCCGGTTTCGCTCATAAACGATACGCAGCCCTTCAAGCGTAAGCAGCGGATCCACTTCCTCGATGCTGCGTGTTTCTTCTGCAATCAGCTTGGCAAGGCCACCAGTTGCAATAACTCTGGGTTTGGTTCCCATTTCCTCACGAATACGCTCCACAATGCCGTCCACCTGTCCTGCATAACCATAAATAATGCCGGCCTGCATCGCATGAATGGTGTTGCGACCAATGACTTTCTTGGGCTTCTCCAATTCAATGCGAGGTAGCTTGGACGCCCGTTCATAGAGCGCTTCGGTTGCAATATGGATGCCAGGTACGATAGCCCCGCCCAGATAATTTCCTTTCTCGTCAATACAGTCAAATGTGGTCGCTGTACCGAAATCGACCACAACGAGAGGGCCGCCGTACTTCTCAACGGCTGCTACTGCATTAACAATGCGATCCGCGCCAACTTCACGAGGATTCTCATACCGCAGGTTCAGGCCGGTTCGAATACCAGGCCCAACGAGTAGCGGTTTTTTGCCTACGTATTTCTCACACATGGCTTCAATCACATTCACCAACGGCGGAACCACGGATGAGATGATCACACCTTCAATGTCGCGTGTTGAAATACCCGACATATGAAATAAATTATAAATCATTACGCCATATTCATCCACTGTCGACTGACGGGATGTGCTCAGGCGAAAATGGTGGAGCAACTCCCGGCCTTGATACACACCGAGTACGATGTTGCTGTTGCCCACGTCTACCACAAGAATCAAAGAGGTTCACCCCTCTTTCTTTTCGTTTAAATCCAGGCTGATATCCAGGCTCTCAAAAGAGTAGGTTAACCTGCCAACTGAAATTACATCCACTCCGCTCTCTGCAATACCACGAATGGTATTTAGCGAGACGTTGCCCGATGCCTCAACTTTCACATGCGGAGCCTGCTCACGAATAAGAGCGACGGCCTCACGCATCCGATCTGGGTGCATGTTATCCAGCATAATGATATCTGCCCCAGCCTGCAAGGCTTCTCTGACCTGTTCCAGGTTTTCGGTCTCGACTTCAATGGTCATTGTATGCGGAATGACGGCCCGGGCACGCTGTACCGCTTCAGTGATCCCGCCTGCGCCCTTGATGTGGTTATCCTTAATCATGACGGCATCATAGAGGCCGAACCGGTGATTTGCTCCGCCACCAACCCGCACTGCATATTTTTCAAGCAGGCGGTGTCCCGGTGTTGTTTTACGAGTATCGACCAGTCGTGTAGAAAGGCCTTCCAACGCATCAACATAGGTACGTGTGCGGGTAGCGATACCAGACATACGCTGAAGCAGGTTAAGAGCCAGACGCTCTCCTGTCAGCAAGCTATGTGTGCTCCCTTCTACCTCTGCAAGAATCGTACCACGGGTAACTGCGTCACCGTCTTTTACCATCGCTGTGAACACAAGGCCAGAATCCACTACCTGAAACACGAGTTCTGCTACCGTAATTCCTGCAATGATTCCATTGTCTTTGGCATGTATAACGGCCTTGGACTGATTGCCAGCGGGAATCGTCACACTTGTTGTGACATCCCCTGCACCGACATCCTCACGAAGCCAGTTTTTGATTGATTCGATGAGTCCTTCATTATATCCGTTCAGTATCATGACATCAATTCCTCCACAATCGCTTGTTCTCGCTGCTGCAGACTATGCTTCTGCCATACGGCATCGTCACGCTGCGGGAAATCCTCACGGTAGTGGGCTCCCCGACTTTCCTCGCGGTGTAATGCTCCAGTGGTAACCAACCAGGCACAGGTCAACAAGTTGGCATATTCCATCTCTTCTTTGTGAGTAAACTTCTGATCAAAAAATTGCAGTTCTTGTTGCAGCTTCTCTATTGCTGCTTGCAGGTTAACGCCATTCCGGCGCAACCCCACTTGACGTACCATCATTTTTTGCAGACGCAAGCGTTTTTCGGACACCGGCTTCTGTTCTTCCTTTATACTCCTGCGAATGCTTGTTGATGTGGGAACCCTTGACTGCAGTGGAGCAAGCGGAGGAAGGGATTGAATGCGATCCACAATTCTCCCGCCAAAGACGATGGCTTCAGACAGAGAGTTGCTTGCCAGGCGATTAGCACCATGTACTCCAGTAGAGGATACCTCACCGCAGGCAAATAACCGGCCAATGCTGCTCTCCCCGCTAAGATCGGTCTTCACTCCACCCATCATGTAATGTGCAGCAGGAGCGACAGGAATCCAGTCTGTGGTCATATCCAGTCCGTATCGCATACAGGTCTCATAGATAGTAGGAAACCGATGCTTAATCATCTCCGCCGATTCATGAGTGATATCCAAATATACAAACGTACTGTTTGTCGATTCCATCTCACTGACAATGGCCCGGGCGACGATATCCCGTGGTGCCAGTTCAAGCTGTACATGATAGCGCTCCATGAAGCGCTCGCCTTTCACATTTCGCAAATAGGCTCCTTCGCCACGAACAGCCTCGGACACCAGGAAACGTGGGGCTCCCGGATAACAAAGGGAGGTCGGGTGGAACTGGATAAACTCCATGTCCCGGACAACCGCTCCGGCACGATAGGCCATCGCCACACCATCTGCTGTAGCCACTTCCGGGTTAGTGGTATATCGGTACAACTGTCCAGCCCCACCAGAGCATAATACGGTTGCCTCCGCCTTCACAAATACTTGCGAACCGTCAGCCTTCTGAACCAACGCACCTACACATTCTCCCTGCTCTGTAATCAGGTCAATGACAAAATGCTCATCCCACACTTCAATCCCGGGATGTTCATTCGCCTGCGCAGCCAATGCACGCACAATCTCATATCCCGTTGCATCTCCATTGGCATGCAAAATACGGCGGTGGCTGTGCGCACCTTCCTGCGTCAACGCCAACTCGCCGTTCTCCAGATCAAACAAAGTACCCAGTCGAATCAGTTCTTTCACGCCGTCCGGGCCCTCGTTCACCAATGCTTCGACTGCTTCGGAGCGGCATAATCCCGCTCCGGCAACAAGTGTATCCTGCAAATGATAGGCAGGTGAATCATCCTCAGCAATAACCGCAGCAATGCCACCCTGCGCATACCGGGTGTTACTTTCCAGTAACGACTTCTTCGTGATCATCAACACACTGCGTTGTTCACTCGCCTTGATCGCAGTAAACAAACCAGCAATGCCTGAACCAATAACCAGCACATCCGTCTCCACCATCGGCAGCGCGGACAGATCAAAATCCACTAAATATTGCGGTATCATGTTATTTCACCTGTCTTGGAGCAAGAGTAGCGCATGCTACTTCACCAGTAACATGCGCTCTAGTGATTCTCTGGCTTTGTCAGCAACAGCCGGTGGCACGTAAATCTGCGGCTTCATCGTTTCGAGACATTTAACCAGCTTTTTCAAGTTGTTGACCTTCATATTCGGACATACAAGGAACTTGGTAGCAAAGTGGAATTGTTTGTCCGGGCTATCGAGACGCAGTTGGTATCCTGTACCATCCTCAGTGCCTACGATAAATTCCTTAGCGGATGAATTTTTACAATATTCCAGAATGGCGGTTGTGCTACCTACGAAATCACCCATCTCTACAACCTCAGGACGACATTCTGGGTGAACAACAAACTCGGCATTTGGATGCTTCGCTCTCATTTCAACCACGTCTTTGACCGTCAGCATATCATGGGTATTGCAGTAACCTTCCCAGATAATCATTTTCTTGTCTGTATGTTGTTGCACATAATGTCCCAGATTTTTATCCGGTACCCAGATGATTTCATCGGAATCAACAGATTGAATGACTCTGACAGCATTGGCCGATGTACAACAGATGTCGGTCTCTGCCTTGATCTCAGCTGAAGAATTGATGTACGTTACAACTTTGGCATTCGGGTGCTGTGCTTTCAATTTACGTAAGCCTTCAACGTTCACCATGTCTGCCATTGGGCAGCCTGCACGCTCGTCGGGAATAATAACCGTTTTGTTAGGAGCAAGAATTTTAGCGCTTTCACCCATAAAATGAACCCCGCAAAAAACGATAACATCCGCATCGGTCTGCGCTGCCTTCTGAGCAAGCAGAAACGAATCTCCTCGGAAATCAGCGACCTCCTGTACCTCGTCACGTTGATAATAATGGGCAAGAATAATGGCATTCCGTTCCTTCTTCAACTCCATCAGCCGCTCACGCAGCTCCCGGTTCATCTCAGCCTTGCGCTCTAAAGCCAGAGCTTCCACCTGTGATCCTCTCCTTATCGGAACAGCCTCTACGCTGTTTTATATGGCAAATCCAAGTCGTTATTTTCGCTTGAGAAACGAATCACAAGCGGTTTAACACCTAATGTACACAACGTTCACGACTCTGTCAATAAATGAAAACGCCCCAGAACAAGGACATAACCGCCCATTTCCTACGTGGTTCGCCCTAAAGCTCCCGGTTATCATTATCTATACAATTTGAAGGAATACATAAAAAAAGAGAGCCCGAAGGCTCTCTTTAGTCATCTGCCACGATAGGCAGATGGTGTTATAAATTAAGACGTTGGCTTCGTTCCACCATCATCTGGGTCATTACTGTTTCCTTTATCCAGGTTCGGAGCTTCGTTAGGAATATCTCCGGCTGGTGGCTCAGGCGTTTCATCTTTGCCTTGGATACGGACACGTACATCACCGATGTTGTCGATGATCGCTTCTCCGCCTTCGCTAGGCGTACCTTCGCCATCGTTGCTGTTTTCATCTTTTGGAGTCAGGGAACCGGTCTCGATCAATTGTTTGATCTGATCCATTTCCAATGTTTCCACTTCCAGCAACGTTTGAGCGATCAGATGCACTTCTTTGGAATGTTTAACGAGCAAGTCTTTACACTTCTCATAACATTCGTTAATAAAGCGTTGCATTTCCTGATCGATCTCGTAAGCGATGGAATCTGAGTAATTCTGTTCGTGACCGATATCACGACCCAGGAATACCTGTCCCTGCGAACTACCGAACTGCATAGGTCCCAGCTTCTCACTCATACCATACTCCATAACCATGCTACGGACAATACCCGTAGCTTGTTGGAAGTCACTGTATGCACCGGTACCGATTTCCCCGATAAAGAGTTCTTCGGAAACACGGCCGCCAAGGAGTCCAGTAATTTTGTCCAGCAATTCTTGCTTAGTTACAAGCATACGATCTTCTTTTGGCAACATGATTACATATCCACCCGCACGTCCGCGCGGAATAATGGTAACTTTATGTACCATATCGGCATGTTCCAGGAAGTAACCTACAATGGTATGACCTGCTTCGTGATAAGCAACAATACGTTTTTCACGGTCACTGATAACACGGCTTTTCTTCTCCGTACCCACAATGACACGGTCAATCGCTTCGTCTACCTCACGCATGGAAATATCTCTACGATTACGACGTGCCGCAAGCAATGCCGCTTCATTCAAGAGATTTTCCAAATCTGCACCGGAGAATCCGGTAGTACGCTTCGCAATAATGTCCAGCTTCACATCTTTGGTGAGTGGTTTGTTGCGTGAGTGTACTTTCAGAACCGCTTCACGACCTCTCACGTCAGGGCGATCAACCGTGATTTGACGGTCAAAACGTCCTGGACGCAGCAAGGCAGGGTCCAGAATATCAGCACGGTTCGTTGCAGCAACGATGATAATACCTTCATTGGCTCCGAATCCGTCCATTTCAACGAGCAACTGGTTGAGTGTTTGTTCACGTTCGTCGTGACCACCACCAAGACCAGCACCACGCTGACGTCCTACAGCATCAATCTCATCGATAAAGATAATACATGGGGCGTTTTTCTTCGCATTTTCAAACAAGTCACGTACACGAGATGCACCGACACCGACGAACATTTCAACGAAGTCAGAACCGGAAATGCTGAAGAATGGTACACCCGCTTCACCGGCAACAGCACGAGCGAGCAAGGTTTTACCTGTACCCGGAGGACCCACAAGCAATACGCCTTTAGGAATCCGTGCACCTACTGCTGCGAATTTACGAGGGTCCTTGAGGAAGTCCACGACTTCAACAAGCTCCTGCTTCTCTTCGTCAGCACCCGCAACATCTTCAAATGTAACCCGTTTCTTCTCTTCGTTATAGAGACGAGCACGGCTTTTACCAAAGTTCATTACTTTACCGCCGCCGCCTTGAGCCTGATTAAACAGGAAGAAGAACAGCAGGAACATAATGATCAAAGGAATAAAGGAAGTCAGCAACGTCAACCAGATGCTGTCACCTTTCATAGGTTCCTGATGATATTGGAATTTGTTCGTTTCGCTTGCAGTTACAAGCTCACTAATTGCCTCATCCGTAGGAGGAATATACGTTGAGAAATTTTCTGATTTGGCTCCGTCAGGCGTCTCCCTGTATTGACCGGTCACGAGGTACGTCTGACCGTTGAATTGAACCGTCAATTCAGAGACGTTATTGGCCTTGATCGCCGCGCGCAACTGATCATATCTAGGATTATCGGTGGCTTCGCCGCCATTGCTGACGAACTGGACTATCCCCACCACAACTAAAAAAAGAATCAAATAAAAAGCAGAATTCCGGATGAACCGATTCATCCCCTACCTCCTCTCGAGACACTTTAATTATTTTAACATAGCCCAACATGGCTTCTCAACAGAAGCCACCAACAGATATGGGCTTGGAACTAGCTTAAGCATTAGTTGCTGTAAACTTCCGGTTTCAGAATCCCGATGTAAGGGAGGTTCCGGTACTTCTCCGCATAATCCAGGCCATAGCCAACGATGAATGCGTCCGGAATGTCAAAGCCGGTGTAATGGGCTTCAAGTTCGACTTTGCGACCTGAAGGCTTGTCAAATAGCGTAACCACGCGGACGGATTCAGCACCGCGGTTCTGCAAGAGTTCGATCAGATAACTGAGCGTGAGTCCACTATCAATAATGTCCTCTACAATCAGAACCTCGCGTCCCTCAACGGATTCATCCAGATCCTTAATGATTTTGACCACGCCGGATGATTTGGTGGAAGCGCCATAACTCGATACTGCCATGAAATCCATCTCAACAGGTACCGTAATGTTCTTAACCAAATCAGCCATAAATATAAACGCACCCTTCAGCACACAAATGACCAAAGGATTGCGATTTGCATATTCGGCACTTATTGTTGCGCCTAATTCCTTGATTTTACTCTGAATCTCTTCTTCACTGATCAATACTTCCTGAATGTCGTTCTGCAACTGTGCGAACCTCCTAAGTTATACATATGAAAGCCTTACCTGAACCATAACCACTACCCCTGAATCGCTGAATCGCCTACAGTCATGTACAGGATTGCGGAAGTATCCTCCCTTACAGGAGCTACACTAGACCGGCGAACACCCGGTAACCAGATGATATTGCCTGCTCCATCACATACCACGGGAACCCGTGAACGGACAGAAGGGGGAATTTTCTCATCGATGAAAATATTTTTCACCTTTTTGCTTCCGTTTAATCCCATCACTTTCATGGTATCTCCAGGTAACCGTGAACGCACAACCAGCGGCATAAGCAGTTGATCTGCATCAAATGCGGCATGATCCGCCGATTCTGGTACATGATAGTCCTCGGGACTCATCGGAACGAGCCGAACATGCCGGTCGATTTCCGTGAGAGAAAGCTCATAGGTTCCGCTCGATTGAGCAAGACGATATTCGTAAGATTGACCCTGTACGTCAGTCCGTACGCCGAAAGAGATCAGATCATACTCCCGGGTGCAGGCGAGTGTCTGTCCTATATCCAGGCTCCAGGTCGTCGCTTCAGGCTGAATAACCTTGCGGCGAATGGTCTCAATACGGGTAAAGTCGACAAAATCACTGTCCAAAGGCAGATAATTCAATATTAGTTTAATCAACCTTCGTTGTAAAGCGACATGTAACTTCAAAAAGGAAGGCACCTCAAAGGTTTGCCTTCCGCCGTTCGCCTGCACTAGACACCTGTATGCGTCATATGCACCTTGTTCCATGAAATCGTCTTCATCGCCCACGATTTCGGCAAGTCGATTCAAAGACGGCGTCAACTGCCCATTATATTGCCCCAAAAAAGGAAGCACATCCAAGCGAATGGCATTACGCCGATATTTACGCAGGGAATTGCTTTCATCATTAAAATACAGAAAACCCTGGGTATTACAAGCTTCTACAAGGTCTGTCTTGTTTATACGAAGGCATGGACGAATAAGTTCCACATTTTTTTCTCGCCGTTTAAACTTCATTCCCGCGAGTCCGGATAGCCCACTACCGCGCAGCAAATGAAGCATAACCGTCTCTGCCTGATCGTCGGCATGATGGGCCAGTGCAATGCTTGCCGCATCGTATTTGGCAGCCACTTCATGCAAAAACTCATATCGTTTGTTGCGCGCGGCCTCCTGAGGACCTTGACCGGTAAGCTTCATATAAGAAGGTACATCGGCCTTCACCCATTCAAATGCTATGCCAAGACGGTGCGCAAGTTCCTTCATCATCTCGGCTTCATGATCGGATTCAATCCGAAAACCATGATGTACATGGGCGCAGATCAACTCCAGCGGGACATGCCTGGTACTGATCTCATGCATGATATGCAAAAAAGCTACCGAGTCCGGTCCGCCCGATACTGCGACGACAATCCGATCCCCGGGAACCCATAACTGATGCTCTTCCGCTGCATCCAGCACGTTATTCACCAGCTTGTTCCAGCGTAAAGCCTCCATACCTGTTCCTCATTCCTTACGTTATGTATATGCACGCTCACAGGTCAGAATCGTAGTGCATAGATGAGTACCCCAATAAGTAATATAACGGATACAGCAAATGCATTTTTGAGCCAACGCGGTGTTGTACTTTTGGAACGGCGACGAAGAGGAGAAGGACGTGCCATCATCTCTTTCCAGACCTTAGCAGCGTGTCCGGCATCCTGAAACTGACCTCGTAACGCCTGAATAGTCCAGTTTCGAAAGGGGCGAAGACGTTCGCTGCGCTCCACAAGCGCTGTAAGCTGGTTCACACTTCGCAGTTGGGGTAACCCTTCTGCAGCCAGCGCTTTGAGTGCATCAGCTTCAAGTACATGAATCAATAATAGCGCAAAAGCAAACACATCATAGGTACCATCTGCTGTTCGGCTGCCCGCATTCCAGAATCCGCGATCATACCATTCAGTGAACTGCTTGACGCTCCGGCCAATAGAAGTTACTCCACCATAGTCGATAAGTTCTACCTGCCCATAATCCGATACCAGTACATTTTGAGGTTTGAGATCGCCAAACACCCATCCAGCCTGATGCAATTGAGCCAGCTTCTGCAATAGTCTGAGTCCAACCAGAAGTGTCCAATCCGTTCCATGACGCCGAATGAAGTGGTGCAGAGATTCCCCCCGAACGTAACGCATCACATAAAAGGGAATATCACGACCACGAATGGCGTAATCATCCACATCTTTCAGATAAGAAGGAATGCCACTCTGCCGAAGGGCCTCATGATTACGCTGTAATTGAAAAGATTTGAGCACATTAATTTCTGATTGCAGATCTACAGGGTCAAATCCCATTTTAAGCGCATAATGTTTGCCATTCTCACCTCGCTGGACAAGAAAAACGATGCCGTTGGCTCCTTTGCCCAGCAGCTTCCGAATCGTATAACGGCTGCGATTCCATTTCCCAGTGATGACTGTTCCTGGCGGGAAAGAGGCGTCAGACAACGTTGTCACCGAGCATCCCTTCTCTTTCAATGCGATAGTTCCCTTCTATTTCCTGCTGTCCCTCCAGTGTACCATAACGGTAAAAATCAATCACCCTTTGAATCGCAGGACCTGTCGGCGTCGCTCCCTTCATTTGCAAACGTCCAAATAGTGAACGAACACGGCTCAGATCAGCTGTCCAGTCGATGTCCATGACAGCTTCTTCTCCGCTATGTCGTCCAGGAAAATGAAAGACGGAAAGATGGCTCTGACCCATTCGTGCCTGCAGGCTAAGCATTAAATCCCGAATCCCTTCCTCCACAGCAGCAAGCTTCGGCTTCATACTGGCACTTACGTCAATGAGAAGAACGACTTGAAGCGGTGTTGTCTCGGCCATATCATCCATCACTTCAACGACCTGCGCACGTTTAGCAGGTTCAAGGTCTGTTACCGTTTTGGGCTCGTGCTCTCCCAGAATTTGTGTTAACTCTCTATTAACCGCCTGTTGAATGGTCTGAACCACCGTTTTTCTTGTCATCATCTGCATCGTATGCGCAAGCTGCCTGGTGCCTACGATCTGACTGATTCCACCTCCAGCTTTGGCAATATCCTCGATCTCCCGACTACCCAGCTCACCAATGGTTCCATAATCAATAACACCGACCACGTTGACCGTAATTCCCTCTTCACGTGCTTCCGCCGCTGCCAGCACCGGGCTTGCACCTACATTGGAACAACCGTCGGTGATCAACAAGATTTGTTTCATCCGATATCCCTCCGTTTTGGGTTACTCTCCAACTCTATGACTAGCATTGCCAGAATGAAGAGACTTCAAACAGAGGAATATGCAATTAACTAACGGTACGCGGACGCTCCATCCGGCTTATTCCGGGTACTCTCAATGTGGCCCACTCCGGGCGATAATGTTCTATTTTGCCTACAATTACAGTCATATCATCATAGATCTCATGTTGCTGATAACGAATAACACTTTCAAGCAGACAATCCGCTACCTCCTGAGGATCATCACTATCAATTTCCTGAATGAGTCGCTTCATCCATAGTTCTTTATTGACGGCATACCCCGGTGCATCATAGATACCATCTGTCATCATAATTAAAACATCCCCTGGCTGGAGCTGTACGGTTACCAAATCCACCTCAATATCTTTGATAATACCAATCGGCAGATTGCTTGCCGAAACCTGAATAACCTCCTGCCCTCGTTTAATAAAACTTGGAGTCGAGCCGATTTTCATAAACGTGGTCTCTGCCGTATATTCATCGATCAGAGCCATATCCACCGTTGCATACATTTCTTCAGGAGAACGCAGCATCAGAACGGAATTGACCGATTTGATCGCCAGCTTCTCATCCATGCCCGACTGTAACAGCTGCTCCAGTATATTTAGCGCAGCACTGCTCTCCATTCGTGCCCGTTCGCCATTGCCCATGCCATCGCTAAGCGCAACTGCAAATGTGCCATTTCCCAGTTCAACCGTACTGAAACTGTCCCCGGACATCACATCTCCCCCTTTGGCGGCAGCGGCAACACCCGTTGTTATCTCAAACGTTTTGGCAGAGCCGAAGGTGACTGTCGCCAGCCCTTGGCGAGGGTCGAGCATGGACTCATTCAAGACGGCAATATGCTCGTCCAGTACATCTGAGATCAGCGGAGCGATTATTTTCCGGCACTCGTCAAATCCGCGTGTATAGGCATGGACAATCTCAATTTCCACATTCCCCGCTTCCAGATTAATGATTTCAATAGAATGTATGGACAGACCTAACGACTCAAGCGCATCCCGAATCTGTTCCTCCTGCTGTACCATCTCCTCACTTTCCCGTTGAATTTCTTTGGCCAAGTCCTCCATTACCTGGGATACCCCTGATAATTGCTCAGCAACCAGCTGTCGACTATCTATAATCTGACGTTTCCATTGCATGTTATGTTGATGCAGACCATACTGGGCGCGCATCACTTCAAGTACCTCCTCCGGTTTCGCACATACCCTGTTCCATTCCACCGGAATCTGCTTGCCTGACATCTCCGGATTGGCTTCAATGGAACTCATCACATCGGTCATATATTTATAGGTTTGAATAAACTTCGAATCCCAGCACTGCGCCTTCTTAAAGCATCCTGAACATGTGCCTTCGGCTACAGCATTCATGAAATGCTCCATCCCGCCTTCGTTCTGTACCGGCTCCCCCGCGCCGGACATCTGATCGAAGCTGCGTGACAGCTGACGGAATACCTGCGAGAAGCGGGTGACCCGTTCTGCGGTGACATCCCTGATCCGCTTCGCATATTCATGCTGCGACTTCGTATGATCCTGCGTGCCAGGAACATATTTGGATATGGCCGTCAGCATGCTTTTTGGCGTCAGCATAAACAGAACGATCGCTGCACACGTTTCCCATAAAGAATTCATGACATCTCCCGGACCACCCAGATATATGGATAGAATAGAGGAACCCAGCAGCATGCCCAGAGCAACCGCCGTACGTTTTCCTTCCCGAAGCATACCCGCCAGCATGCCAGCAAAAGCAAGCAGACTCATCTGATATACCGCCGACATATCGGCCAAACTCAGAATGAGGCCAGTAATGACCCCAACCGAGGCTCCGAGGGGGGCTCCGCCCACCAGCGCGAAGATCAGAATGAGATACCGGGAGAGCATATGCTCCACAGATAGGGACTGAATTGTCCAGCCCACCGCCCCCGTCATCACGGAAGCCAGCAAGATGATCAGACAGAGGATCTCCTCGTTCTTTAGGTTGAATTTTTTTTTGCGATACGTGAAGATCGGTATGGCCTGTATGAAAACCAGGGTAAGCACAAAGCTGAGTACGGAATCCATCGTAAGCATCAGCATGGCGTACCAGCTGAAAGACGGTCCAATGACGACGGCGAATAACTTGACCATAAAAGTAGTCGTAAACACCATCGTTGGTGCATAAGATAATTCAGCGCGGTCATAAGACTCCAGTCCTCTGAACAACAGATAGAAGATGGCGAGCTCCGAAGCAACAATTAGAGGTACCGGAAATGGGGCGAAGAGGCTCCCTGCCAGCAGCGCGGCTCCTACCGGAATGATGTAATCCCTGCGCATGAAAGCAATAACCGCAAAGTAGGCAATCGCAAAGGGCGATAATTCATTCAGAATCATGGCCTTGCCCAGTAAAAATCCCATAAAGGTAAGAAGCAGCACCCATTTACGTGCAGCAACGATCTGGACGGCCTTGCGGGAGCTAATCCACTGTTTGAGACGTACCGACAGCTCCTCCCGAGCTTCTGTACCTCCTTTACCAGCTTTCATTCCCGGAAATTGAATGACATTCCACTTTTCCATCATCCTCAAGGCACCCCATTCGATTAATTTAATTTTCGTGTTTCGTTCTCGATGGTTCTGATTATAGATAGAATAGAAGACGTAGTTTGTCACAATTGGTGGGTAGGGTCCAAAAACTTTACGACAAAAGAAACAGACGTGGCGCGGTGGTGCGGAACCCCCGGCCTTATTGTGGTTTCATCCATTTGCCACGACCCTTGCCGACAAGGTGCTTGTCTGATTTTGAACGGGACGCGCTTCGTCATCGCCACAATTTGAGCAGGATACCTGTGGAATGCCACGGAAACCTGTCGCTAAAAAATGGTAGACGACAAATGTTCTTATGTACTTTTTTTCCGGCGCAGAAAAACTGGGGATATGGAGCTTCACTTTACAAAAACGGCTATGAATCCGGTTAAATGTCTATATCTGAACAGGTTAGCCTCCAAAATTAAAAACAAACGCAAAAAAACCGCCAGCCCCAAGGCTAACGGTTTTTCTTATATTTTAAATCAGGTTGAACCAGATTACACGCGTTTGGCTCCACGGCCACCACGTTTGCCTTCTGTGTTCTTCTTCAGCGAAGAGATCCGTTCTTCGCTATCTTTCAGGAAGCGTGACATTTTATCCTCAAATGAAGGTTTGCCTGCTGCGGGCTTGAAAGAACGGCCTCCGCGGTCACGGTTAAAACCACCACCACCGCCGCCACGGCCTTGGCCACCACTTGGGCCTCCACCGCTGAATCGTTCGCGATCTCCTCCACTGCGTTCCGGTCTAGGAGCTCTTGGGGGTCTGGACTGTGTTTGTTGCTCAACCGGTTTGTCAACAGCTTGCTTAATGGAAAGCCCAATCTTGCCATCCTTGTCAACGTTGATGACCTTAACGGTAACGAGGTCATTAAGCTTCAGGTGGTCGTTGACATCTTTGACATAATTGTCGGCGATTTCCGAGATGTGAACGAGACCCGTGACACCTCCTGACAGATCCACAAATGCTCCAAAATGCGTGATGCCTGTCACCTTGCCCTCTAACTTGGTGCCCACTTCAATTGCCATAGAATAAAATGATCCTCCCTTAAAAATATACAACCCGATTTTTGAATGCCAAAATCAATGCTGTGCTGATTTAATTATACCTTATGCCGCAAACCAAGGTCAACTGAGCACTACCCCTTAAGATAGCCTATTTTTTCCGGTATAACGGCTTCAGACATATAGATAACAATCCTTGCTCGATAATGAGCCAAATTACATCAGTTCCCTGACTCTTCAACCTGAATTGGTGTTTCTTCAGGCAGATAGTATCCTTTTTTTCGAGCCAGCTGTCCTATGTATTCGGGGTCCTTCAACCGACTGACTTCGTACTTCAATTGATCCAGCTTCTTCTGGGTCTCTTCCTTTGAAGCTTGCTGGGCAGCCAGACGAGAACTCTTGTCCGAAATTTGCGCAGTCTGCACAAGGAACGTATATCCTGCCCATATGATAAATACAACCATAAAGGTCATCCAGAGCATGAGACGCCTTTTGGCACCTGCAGATTTTCCTTGGCCTGCTGGACCTTTTGATTTGCTCATAGGTGTTTTACCCATTATCGGACCTCCTTAAAACCAGCGTTTCCACATCGCTGCGATACTTGAACCCGCACGGATCAGGAAGCGTGGCGTAACCCAATGTTTCAGGATTGGCCTAAACATCCAGCGGAACAACTTGCCGAAAGGTACCAAACATTGCAGCACCAGCTTACCCAGGAATAACAGGATGGCGAGTACAAAACCAATTAATACGCGCACTAGCTTGTATAGTCCTTTAGCGGGCATAACGATCAGGATGTTAAGGATATGTCCACACCAATGAATCAGCGTTCTTGCGAGTTTAATTAACATTACCACAAAACGCTGGGTTGTAACACTTAAAAGCCAAAAATAGAAGCAAACCCCTATAATCAGCCCCAAAAAGACATAAAACCGCAGCTGTCCGTGGTTCCCGGCATACAGCATCCGGAAGACGAACAGCGCGGAAGCGACCCAATATAACAGATCTAGTGTGTGGACGCTCCATCTCGGGAACCGCAGCTGACCGGACAGTACCCGGTAACTGTCGTAGGCCACCCCCATCACGGCTCCCGACATCAGCATCCACAACAATGTGATCCATTGAGTATCCGGACTCATCGGAACATCTTGCCGAACAGGCCTTTACCGTTTTTGGACTGAGAACCGGGGTCCAGATATTGAAGAGAACTGACAGTGCCCTCGATGGATAACAAACCGTCCTCCAGGCTCAGGTTTTTGATATGTAAATTGTGCCCCCGGATGGTCAGATGCCCAAGTTCAGTTTGCAGCAAAAATTCCTCACTGTCGAAGCTCTCCACATTGGAGACACCCGTCAGATCCAGCAGTTTCCGATTCTGCATGCTCAGATGATGCTGTTTCGTCTTACTTTGCTCAACCATGGCATGTACCCCTCCTTCTTAACCCTAGCTTATGGATCAGAAGTGCAGAATAGAACCAAGGTTGGTTGAAAGCAAATGTCCGATTTTTGAGAAACACAAAAACGCCCTTCCCTGTACGGGAAAGGCGTTTCTCTTCATTTTGCAATGAATGTGTACAAAAGTATATCAGGCATCCCTGTTACCAGTTCAGACCGTTATCCTTGGCGATCGGCTCTTCCTTAACCAAGGTGTAGAGGCTGCTCGCCTCATCCTTCTTGGTACTCTCGGCAAGACGCTCCACCTTCACGGTGACCAGCTTTTGACCGAACTGAACCGTAAGCTCATCGCCCACTTTGACAGCGGCGCTTGGTTTCGCTTCACGTCCGTTCACCAGCACACGTCCCTGTTCGGAAACGTCCTTGGCTACGGTGCGGCGTTTAATCAGCCGAGAGACCTTCAGGAATTTATCAAGACGCATTATTTTACGGCTTCTTTAAGTTTGTTGCCTGCTTTGAACGCAGGAACGGTGGACTCAGGAATCACGATTTCATTCCCTGTTTGCGGGTTACGTCCGGTACGACCGGAACGTTTGCGGGTCTCAAAAGTGCCAAAGCCGATCAGTTGTACTTTGTCTCCGCTGGCAAGTGCATCTGTAATTTCTCCCAAAAAGCCGTTCAATACGGACTCAACGTCTTTTTTAGTCAAACCGCTTTTGGTGGAAATGTTGTTAATCAGATCTGTTTTGTTCATTTTTAAAAGCCTCCCAAATTGAAAAAAAAGTATCTGCGAATCCGTGACAACAGATCTGCTGCTGCTGGCTCCGCGCAAGGTTACTACACATGTATTCTGGCTTGGCATCTGAAATCCTGCCTCGGTCTTCGACTTTTTTTCACTTTTTGTCGGTCCTGCCCAAGAACAGTCTAAGTCCAGTACCCGAAACACCTCTCCGTTAATCACACGCTTTCTCGTGCAACCCGTCCGAGATGCTTCGACGACACGATACGCATGATGCAACTAATGATATCGGATCAGCGCCCAAAATGCCAGGACCCTTTACAATCCAGCCTTCTTCGCTGCCTGCCAATATTGCTCCATTTCATCAACATTGCTGTCTGATGGAGTTCTTCCCTGTTCACGCAGACACTCCTCGATATACTGGAAACGCTGAATGAATTTCCGATTGGTGGCGGCAAGCGCCTCCTCCGGATCGGTATCAATAAATCTCGCTACATTGGCAGCTGCAAACAATAAATCACCCAGTTCCAGCTTCCGTTCTTCCGCTGACTGGTTATGCTGCACTGCTTCTTTTAGCTCTGCCAGTTCTTCCTCAATCTTGGCAAAGACACCTTCTACGTCATCCCAATCAAAGCCGACTTTAGCCGCTTTTTTCTGTAATTTGTACCCTTTCATCAAGGCAGGCAAGTCGCGGGGAATTCCGTCCAGCACAGAAGTCTGCTGCAAATCCTGTCCCTTGCGCTTTTTCTCCTCTGCCTTCATCTGTTCCCAGTTTTGCAGCGCTTCATTCGCGTTCTCAGCCTGTTGTTCACCGAATACATGCGGATGACGGAAAATCAGCTTGTCGTTCAACCCTTCGATTACGTCGTACACGTTAAATGTACCAACCTCTTCTTCCATCTGGGCGTGCAACAAAATCTGCAGCAGGAGATCACCCAGCTCTTCCTTCATGTGATCAGGGTCATCTTCATCAATCGTTTCAATGACTTCATAGGTTTCCTCAATCAGGTTTTTACGAATGGACTGGTGGGTCTGCTCCTGATCCCATGGACAGCCGCCTGGACTGCGAAGAATATTCACGATTTCATGCAGTCGTGCGAAGGAGCGCCGACGAAGCGCGTCATCCGTATTTTTGGGCACATATATCAATGAGAGATTACCATACCCTTCAATCCGGTCCAGATCATGCAGCGGCACTTTGTGAATGATTTCCTGTCCCTGCACACCCAAGGCATGTCCGACAAATACCGGATAATCGTCAGGGTAAACATCCATCAGACACAGTTTTACGTCGGAAGCGGTAAACACATCATATACTTGTCCAATCAAGGTATGAAGCTGTGGCTGCACCAGTTCCGTATTGAGACTGCTGGCATCGAGTAGCTGAAAACCTTCAATAGGATCGAATCCAAGTCGAATAAACGCTTCATCCAGAAAGCTCTCCCCACCCATAACTCGCAGCGAAATTCCCATTTGCGGGCAGCGCTCCTTCAACAGGCGTACGCTCGCTTCAGCGACCATGGGATGTCCTGGCACGGCATAAACGATCTCGGTACCTGGCTCGCCCTTGCGTGCGGCCTCAATCAGCCGGTCTGCAATTTCGTCGTACACTTCCGGAAAAGAATCCTTCGCCTCATAAATGGCATCGAAGGATGTCATCTCCAACCCTTCCTGCTTGAGATCATTCAATACGGGATGATCCAGCGTGCGTACATACAGCGTCGCTGCATGTTTCATTTTTTTGATGATCCCTACCGTCAGCTGATCTGCATCTCCAGATCCAAGACCGACTACTGTCAAAGCTGCACTCATCTTTGTAAGCCTCCATCCGAACTATCCTGTTCCGACTCTCCATCCTTGATCATAACCAATCATGGACGGGCCATACATCGTACAGAACAGGGCTCTATAATTACACGTATTATACCAGAATTAGACGTTATCCTATAATTGCATTTGCATATGACACGTTGTGACTTGTCTACCCTCTGCTGCTCCGCTTTAGAATGCGAGAGCGGGGATGAATGGAAGGCGTAGCGCTAAGCGTAGCAGCGCAACGCGAGGGTTAGCGCAGCACACGCAGTCTGCGCAGCAGCTTGGCCAGCATCGGCCCCAGCTTGGGCACGGCCGCCAGCTCTGCGGCGGTCAGCAGCCCCGTCCGGGCCGCGGCCAGCAAGAACACGGCCGTGCCTGCGGCTATGCCCAGCAGGCTTACGCCCATCGCGGCCAGCCGGCGGTCGGCCGCGATACCGACGCCGCCGAGCATCGCTTCGGCGGCCCAGGCCGTGCCTGCCGCCGCCAGGCTCATGGCGGCGATCACCAGCGCCGGCTTCGCCAGGACGGCGCCAGGGGCCGGGCGCAGGGCGACAAGCCGCGCCAGCAGCGCCACATTCAGGCCAGCCGCCAGCATGTAGGCGACTGCGCCTGCGAGGGCCGCGCCGCTGATGCCCAGCGCCGGCACAAGCATGACGTTCAGCAGCGCCTTGACGCCTGCGGCGGCCAGCATGCTGAACGCGGGTGCGCGCACGGCGCCGAGGCCTTGCAGCAGCGCCGCCGCGATAATGCTGACGGTGCTGCCCGCAGCCGTCAGCGCCATGTACCGCAGAGCTTCGGTGCCTGCGGCATCCCCGTACAGCATGCGGTTAATCGGCTCTGCCAGCACCGCCAGACCTGCGGATGCCGCCAGGCCGATCAACCAGAACCAGCGCAGCGCAAGGCCTGCTTGCTGCCTTACGGCTTCTGGCCCGCCTTTCAGCCGGGCTTCGGCCATCGCCGGAATAAAGAGCACAGACAGCGACGTGGCAAGCATCGTCACCAACTGAACCAGCGGCAAACCACGGTTGTAAATGCCGAAGGACACCATGGATTGAAGCTCATCCAACCCTTCTCGTCTTAACAACCGGGGTACCGTAAAGGTATCCACCAGATTCATCAATGGCACGGCCAATGATCCGAGGCAGACCGGAATGGCATAGATCAGCAGTGTCCGCATCCATTCGCCGTTGGATCGCCGCTGTTCATACAGAAGGCTGGTGCTGTCGCTTCGACGCTCTTCCGTTTTCTCCACCTGCACAGCCGAAGATTCTTTTGTGTAAAATTTATTATTACCTCGGTTGTTCCCGTTATCGCCGTGAGATGATTTCCGCATTCCCTCTCTGGCTGGCCCATCTAATTGAGCATCGTTCATAACAGCGAGCCTTTCCCTAATTTTCCGTCGATGATGGTACACATATCCAAGCATCGTAACTAACCCGGCAAACCCTCCTGCCACTGAACCAATCATAGCTCCAGCTGCAATGGCTTCCAATGAAGCGTCCCGCCCCATGAGCCACAACAACAGAACAATCATCACCGTGACCCGAACAGTCTGCTCTACCACCTGGGATACGGCTGTAGGCACCATTTGCTGCAACCCCTGGAAATATCCGCGCAGTCCTGTCATCACCGGTACAAACAGCAATGCCATTGAAGCTGCCCGAATGGACGGTACGACACTTCCGTTTCCAATCAGATCTCCAATAAGCGGTGCACCTATATACATCAACAAAGCCAGCGTCAGGCCAATTCCACCAAGCAGCATCGAGGACAAGCGTATAACCCGTTTCCCCTCCTCCGGTCGACCAAGAGCATTCTGCTCGGCTACGAATTTGGATATAGCGACAGGCAGCCCGGCAGCAGCAATGGTAATGATGAGCATATAGAACGGGTACACCGTATTGTAGATGCCAAAAACACCGTCTCCCCCCAGATTCTGCAGCGGAATCTTCTGAAAAGCACCAATGATTTTGGATATAATGGCGGCAAGCCCAAGCACAAATGCGCCCTGAAGCAATCTTGAGCCTGTAGACGACTGTTTCATATGTCCCTCCTGCGTACGTCCGTGCATTCTTCTCTTCAAACGTATACCTAGCTATTATACCTGTCCAAAGGCGCACAGACTAACCCTTCAAGGCATCCTGCCCTTCAGGACATTATCCACATTGTCTACAGCTTCCCTAAAATGCAAAAACTCCTGGTTGCCCTCTGGGCACCAGGAGTTGATTGCTTGTTTTTATTGCTCCATCTGTTTGCCAAGGAACCCGGCAGCCGTCTCAGACATTTTGACTTCCATCTGAGACATCTTCACCGATTCATCCTTGTTGAAAAGGATAACCGTTCCGATGGGGTCACCACCCGAAATGATTGGGGCGATAACAAAAGATGATAACGTCTCGTCATGATCTTTGCTAAGCTCATAAGAACCATTGTTGGTCTCCATAATCGTCTTCCGGTTTTCCATACAACTCTCCACCAGTTGACCTACCTGCTTGTCCAGATATTCTTTCTTGGAGCCACCTGCTACCGTAATAATCGTATCACGGTCAGAGATCATCGTGACATGGCCTGTACTTTCATACAGCGATTCTGCATATTCTTTAGCAAAATCACCAAGTTCGCCAATCGGCGAGTATTTTTTAAGAATAACCTCTCCATCGCGGTCCACAAAAATCTCAAGTGGATCGCCTTCACGGATACGTAACGTACGGCGGATTTCTTTCGGAATGACCACTCGACCGAGGTCATCAATACGGCGGACAATACCAGTAGCTTTCATTTCACATGTTGCCCCACTTTCTCGAGAAGATTTTTCAACTACTGTTCCTTAATGGGTAGAGGAAAGTCCCAGAACGTTTAGTGTGATATCTTGACCATAGTATTCATCTGTTCCCATTTCCTTATACATACTTTGGAGAATATAGTTGTGTAAACTTCCACAGAAGGCGACCATGTACCCACTTTGCTCCATAGATACAAGGAAAAGCAAGAGGCAGGCCTTAAGTCCCCCTCTTGCTTTTCTGTATGGTTGTCCATATTTGAAGCGTTCAGTGTATCATCCAGACAAACGTATTTGCTGAATGTATGCACTCGCTATCTTATTTACCGCTTGTATCTGTACTTTCATCTGTTTTTGTTTCCTTGTCGGTTCCAGTTGTTCCTTTATCCGTTTTGGTATCCGTACCCGCATCGGTTTTTTCACCCTCAGTACCTGTTCCAGTACCGGTCTTGCCTTCAGTAGTACCTTCAGTCGTGCCTTCTTTAGCCTTGTCTGTTTTTGGCAGTTTTACTTCTTTTACGATTTTGTCCAGTTCGCTGGTCATAAATGTGTCAATCTCAGCAGCGGCCAATTGGCTTTTGAGTGTTTCTTTTTGCTCAGCAGTCAATTTCGCATAGTCCGCTTCTGTACGTTTTTCTACTTTCATGATGTGATAACCGTATTCAGTCTCTACAGGATCGCTGATTTTGTTCAATGGCAGCGTTTTAGCCGCTTCTTTGAACGCATCTACCCAGCTGGCTACAGGTGTATCTTCGTACAATCCACCTTTTTCTGCAGAACCTGTGTCTTCAGAGTATTTCTTCGCAATTTCAGCAAAGTCCGCTCCCCCGTCCAATTTCGCTTTTACTTCTTTCGCAAGTTTCAGAGCATCTTCTTTTTTACGCTCTTTTTGTGTTTTTGGATCCGTAAAGTTGATCAGTACGTGACGAACAGACGCCGTTGTGAACTGATCTTTATTTTTCTCAAATTCAGCTTTAATCGCATCTTCAGTAACGCCCGTTTCTTTATCCTTGATTACCGTCATAATGCGAGTCATGTAATCCTTAATGTTCTGGTCTGTCAGATTCTGAGCTTTCAGCATCTCAGTCCATTGATCAGCTTGAACAGAAGCTTTCATTTTGTCGAATTGTTCTGTCGCTGTTTTGGCCCCCTCGGTTTTGGCTGCATCACTTGCTTTTCCACTCAAATATTCATATGCAACTTCCTGTTTCACCAGGTATTCCTTGAAATCATCCATATCCATCATTTGTGCATATTCCGGATAGAGGAATTTCATGACCCGTTGCTCCATGTCGAATTCATTGGCTGTAATTGTACCGCCATCATACGTAGCGACTACAGCACTTGTATCCTTTGGTTCCGTTGTCGCTTCTTCCTTCTTGCCGCAAGCAGCAAGCAGTGATAAGGACAGTACTGCTACCATGCTCACAGACAGTACTTTCCCTACTTTTTTATACTTTGCTAACATCCTTTAGTTCCCCCTTTGATTTAAAAGCACTTTTCATGGACTCCAGAAATTTCTCTACCAGCTCCATCAGTTGCTTGTCCCCAAGCCCTTTACCCTTGACATGAATAAGCATATGGGATCCTTGTTCAAATTGTACACGTCTTTCGAACTGATTTCCAATGTGTGCGATTTTTGAGAGCTCAAATGCATGTTCTCTGCCTTCATAGAACTTCACTGTAAGATCATCTCC
This sequence comes from Paenibacillus sp. FSL W7-1088, assembly GCF_037969855.1. Taxonomy (NCBI): domain Bacteria; kingdom Bacillati; phylum Bacillota; class Bacilli; order Caryophanales; family Paenibacillaceae; genus Paenibacillus; species Paenibacillus sp. FSL W7-1088. The sequence goes on along the minus strand of NZ_CP150216.1, from coordinate 48,517 downwards.
GCGTTGGGAGATGGATTCAATACCGTAGATCTTGCCATAGACTTTCATTCTGGCCACCGCCAGCAAGTTGATTACGGCTTCTGGCAGATCTCCGAATCGGTCAACCAATTCGTCTTCCAGTTCCATTGCATCGTCGAAGGAGGCAATAACCGCCACTTTTTTATAAATTTCAATCTTCTGAATACTGTCATAAATATAATCCGACGGCAAGTACGCATCGATACTGAGATCCAGCGTTGTGTTCCACTGATCGGATGGCACCGGCTCTTCGCCGAGCATTGTAACTTTGCGTTTGTTGATTTCCTCTGCCAGCATCTGAGAATACAGATCGAATCCGACAGACGCGATAAAGCCGTGCTGTTCAGCTCCGAGCAAATTACCCGCGCCGCGAATCGATAAATCGCGCATCGCGATCTTGAATCCTGAACCTAGTTCGGTAAATTCCTTAATTGATTGCAGACGTTTCTCAGCCACTTCGGTCAGCACTTTGTCCCGTTGGTATGTGAAATAGGCATACGCAATCCGATTGGAACGACCGACCCGTCCACGCAGCTGGTACAGCTGGGAGAGCCCCATTTTGTCCGCGTCATGCACGATCAGAGTATTTACGTTAGGAATATCCACCCCGGTCTCGATGATGCTAGTGCTGACAAGTACGTCATATTCACCATCCAGGAAGTCCAGAATGGTTTTCTCCAGCTCCGTTTCCGACATCTGTCCATGCCCCACACCAACCTTGGCTTCCGGCACCAATTCGGAAATTTCCGCAGCCATCTCCTGAATTCCCTGCACACGGTTATACAGGTAGTACACCTGACCGCCGCGAGCCAATTCACGTTCAATCGCTTCACGAACAAGCGCCTGACTGTGTTCAACGACATACGTCTGTACCGGAAAACGGTTTTCCGGCGGTGTCTCGATAACCGACAGATCCCGAACGCCCAGCATGGACATGTGAAGGGTACGCGGAATCGGCGTCGCTGTCAGTGTCAGCACGTCCACGTTTGTTTTCAGCTTTTTCAGTTTTTCCTTGTGCGTTACACCGAAGCGCTGCTCTTCATCTACAATTAACAGGCCAAGGTCTTTGAAGACCAGATCCTGTGACAATAACCGATGAGTACCGATGACGATATCGACCGTGCCTGCCTTAATGCCTTTGGCTGTCTCGTTCTGTTCTTTACGTGAACGGAATCGGCTAAGTACATGAATGTTGAATGGATAACCGGAGAAACGCTCACGGAACGTTTCATAATGCTGCTGAGCCAAAATGGTTGTAGGGACTAATACAGCAACCTGTTTTCCCTCAATGGCAGCCTTAAAGGCGGCACGGATCGCAACCTCTGTTTTGCCATAACCAACATCTCCACACAATAAACGGTCCATCGGACGATTTTGTTCCATATCTTTCTTGATTTCTTCGATTGCACGCACCTGATCCCGTGTCTCATCATAAGGGAACATGTCCTCGAACTCCTGCTGTTCCGCAGAGTCTTTGTCGAAGCCAAAACCTTTTGACGTCTGGCGTTCCGCATAAAGCTTGATTAGATCATCAGCAATATCCTGTACAGATGTGCGGACTTTATTTTTAACCCGTGTCCACTCATTGCCGCCCAGTTTATATATTTTCGGCTCTTTCTCTTCCGAACCGACATATTTCTGAATCAGATCAATCTGCTCAATCGGTACAGACAGTTTGTCTCCACCTGCATAGAGAATATGCATGTAGTCCTTGTGAATACCGCCAACCTCAAGTGTACCGATGCCGAGATACTTACCGATCCCGTGATTTTGGTGAACGACATAATCGCCCACTTTCAGCTCACTATAGGATTTAATGCGTTCTGCATTGTCCACATTACGAATCGGCTTGCGCACTTTGCGCTGCTTCTGTGAGAACATCTCGCCTTCGGTAACGACAGCCAGATGAATGGAAGGCATCTCAAATCCGGTTTGCAGGTTGCCAATAAGCATCTCCGGCTCAGGGATATCATAGTCCATGAGTACCCGACGCATCCGATCGAGTCTTTCCTCACCGTTAGCCAGCATAAGCACCTGAACCCCGGCTTTCTGCCAGCGCTCCATCTCTGCTTTGAGCACGTTCATCTGACCATGGAAGTCCTGCATTCCACGGCTGATAAAGTTGAGAATATTCTGCGGCTGGGTATGAGGAACCTGACGCAAAAAGATGGACATAAACAGCGTCTGGAATGGACGTTCATAGATCAGATCATCCCCATCCGCTGACAGATGCAGGTCCGGAAGGGTCTTCCCGTTTTGCATCAAATGCAGATTCCACTCCGACTCATCCCGGTCAAGCTGTTTCGACGTCTCTGCAAGCCTTGCCGGCTCGTCGAGTACAAGCAATGTATCTTCTGGCATGTAGTCGTAGATCGTCTTGTTTTCGGGATAGAGCGGTGAAATATATTTATACATTTCGGAGAAATACACATGCTCCCGCAGAAGTTCGATCTCACGATGAATTTCTTCCCGCAGACGCAGCTTCGCCTGCCGGTCCGTCATTTTCTCCAACTGTTGGTCAAGCAAAATAACGGCTGTATCCGCAGCCTTCTCCATGCGTTCGCGATCTGCAATTAACTCTTTGCACGGCAGAACCGTCACTTCGTCAATTCGTTCAATGGAACGCTGGTCTGCAGGATCAAATGTCCGAATGGAATCGATCTCATCGTCGAATAATTCCACACGATACGCAATGGACGATGTAACTGGATAGAAATCAATAATTCCTCCACGCACACTCATCTCACCACGTGATTCTACGCGCTCTACACGTTCATATCCGAGCTTCACCATCTCCAGCAGGAATGCATCGAGCTCCAGCGTATTGCCTTGTTTAATTGTAATCTGAGCATTAGCCATTACTTCCGGAAGTGGAACATAGCGCCGTACCCCGGAAAATGGGATAACAACAACGCCCCTGAATCCCTGGGCGCAACGGACCAACACATCAATACGCTGACCCAATGTTTCCGGACTGGAAACAGCAGCTTCAGCGGCAACAAGTTCGTTGGCAGGATAGAGCAGCACCTGATCTGGTGAAAGCGCTTCCTGTAAATCTTCTGCGATTTTTTGAGCGGAAAACATATTGTGTGTCACAACGAGCAGGGGTCGGTTCGTTTCCTGATGCAGGGCAGCCAGCATAATCTGACGTGCCGAACCGGATAAGCCCGAAACCAATTGCTCCTTCATACCGGATGTAATCCCGGCCGTAATGGACCCGAAGTCCGGATCTTTGGAAAAAGCCTGTATAAGTGCTTGTAACAAAAGGGGCACCTCTCTTATAACTTACTTGAGTATCTCACGCCTGCGCGCAGGTTCACCACATTAAAAATTGGATACAAATTCCTTTTTGTCCTGTTTCATCATAAAGGATTAATCGCTACTTTGCCACATCCGTTTAATGTGGCTGAGCACGATTTTGGAAGCAGTCTGGTTTCATCCCAACTGAAAAGAAGCCTCAGCAGGCTGCCAAGGCTATAAAGGTGGAGCGGTATTCCGCAGCCGCCATCATCTGTCATAAGTTCTTGCTGCGTGCGAGTTAATTATTGAAGCGGACTCGCAAGCAGGCTCAGCTCAGGATTAAATTCCAAAGCTTCTTTGCAATAATCACATGTAATCCGAACGGTTATATCGCCACCGGAATTATACGCTATTATATCCCTCCGCTCGTCGGGGGTCAAGAAATGAAAGCCTAATTGCGCTTCCGTTATCCGGGCAGAATCGATTCGTCCAATAAAAGTACGGCAGTGCCTACACACATAATTCACTGACATGTTTATGCCTCCTGAACATGGTTTATACGTCCAGTATGCCCATTAAGACTGAATTGAACCCGAATCTTGATCATTTTTCCAGTGCCAGTTGCAGCGGTTACCCGTTGAATTTGGCCATCGTCTGCTCAAACGTATGATCCAGACTATACTCCAATGCATTACAGGTCTGTTCGATCGTTTGTTCGAGTGCTTCCTTTTCGTTCTTCATAAACTTCGACAGTACGTAATCTACAATGGCATGTCCCGGTTCTGGTCGGGATATGCCCATCCGTACCCGGTTAAACTGCTGAGTACCGGTATGCTGGATAATGGATTTGATTCCATTGTGACCACCTGCACTGCCCTGGTAACGCAATCTGACTTTGCCTGTTTCCGTGTCCATATCATCGTAGACAACAATCAGGTCTTCCAGACTAACTTTATAAAAATCCATATAAGCCCTTACCGACTCACCGGACAGGTTCATAAACGTCATTGGTTTAATCAGCACCGTTTTGACGCCGCCAATCACACCTTCTCCAATCAGCGCCTTGCATTTGCTCTGCGTAATGGAGATATTATGGCGCTCTGCAAGTCGATCGAGTGCCATAAAGCCGATATTATGACGGGTTTTAGCGTAGTTCGGGCCTGGATTTCCGAGGCCGACAATCCACTTCATCTTGTTCCCTCCTTCGGATCAGCCTAAGGTGAAGCATAGACTTCGAATGTTATATTTCATATAATATCAACAAAGTATGATTCGAAATGGTTATATAATTTGAACGATTATTACACCTTATCACTCCGATTGCAGTACCATCTTTCGATCGGCTCTTATCCCCAGATTTTCTTTATTCCCTTGATCCAAGGGAATAATCCGGTGATAGCCTTTGCTTTCGAAGTAGCTTTCTTGCAGAAAGCTTTCAGGCGCACGCTCCGCTTCTTCAGATTGGTTCTGCACTCTCCGTTTTGGTGTAAACGTCAGTTTCAACTTATATTATGTTTACAGCTTTTATTCATCAACCCAGGAAGGTGAGCGGGTTTTGCGCGAAGACAACGGACAACTGACTCAACATAGCGATTTTATCTATCATCTGGAATATCACGTACCTGTACAGGTATATGACCGCGACACCCATATTGAGATCGGACTAATCACACGTTTCGATAATCAATTTGTCGAAATTGCCGACACTCTTTTTCATCGGCGCCGGTTCCGTTTTATCTCCCGCCCCGGATACTAGAAATCCGGCAGGCAACTGCTTCACTTCCAACATAACGGCACGCCGACAGGGGTTACATTTTCCATTGATCCGGAAAACGTAACCCCTCTACTACTTTATGCAGACATCCTTATTCAATTTCAAACAGCTTGCTGATTGACAATTCCTCATGAACCCGGATAATGGCTTCTCCGAGCAAAGGTGCTACAGACAACACTTTAAGTTTGCTTGTCGGGTTAGCATGCGTAATCGGAATAGTATCCGTTACGATAACTTCCTTCAGCGGTGCATTCTCCAAGCGTTCCATCGCAGGGCCGGACAATACCGGGTGAGTACAGCAAGCGTATACTTCCTTCACGCCGCCTTCCATCAGAGCATTTGCTCCCAGTACAATCGTTCCCGCTGTATCAATGATGTCATCGATCAGAATTGCTGTTTTACCTTCGATGTTACCGATAATGTTCATCACTTCGCTGACGTTCGGCTCTGGACGACGTTTGTCGATAATTGCGAGAGGTGCATTCAGGAAGTCCGCCAGTTTCCGAGCGCGTACTACGCCGCCGTGGTCAGGCGATACAACAACCGGATTTTCGATCTGTTTCGAGCGGAAATATTGAGCCAAAATCGGCACGCCGAGCAGATGATCGACTGGAATGTCGAAGAATCCCTGGATCTGCATGGCATGCAAGTCCATCGCGATTACACGGGTTGCACCCGCTTTTTCGATCAAATTGGCAACCAGTTTGGCTGTAATCGGGTCACGCGAACGGGCCTTACGGTCCTGTCTAGCATAACCATAGTACGGAATAACGACGTTAATCGTCTTGGCAGATGCCCGTTTAAGTGCATCAATCATAACGAGCATTTCCATCAGGTTGTCATTAACCGGCAAGCAAGTAGACTGCACGATATAAACGTGACAGCCCCGAACACTCTCAGAGAGTTTCACTTGGATCTCACCATCACTGAAGCTGGTTGTGTGAGATTCACCCATAGGAATTCCGATATAATCAGCAATTTGATGGGCAAGCTTGGGGTTAGAATTGCAAGTAAATATTTTTAGTTTCGAATCAAAATAAGTCATAAAATAAAAACCCTCCGTGCTGGTTCATTGGAATCTATAAGCGTCTGCGACATGTCGGCACCCCCCGATGTTCGGCAGGCAATTCTTAATATCAATACCCCTTATTCGGGTTTGGCATTTTGTTTCTTTGCTTTGGCACGACCACGGATTTTCTCCGCATACCCAGGTTTGTTCTCCTGGCGTGGGCGGGCAATCGCGAGATCGTTGTCGGGAACGGAATGGGTAACGGTAGAGCCCGCAACAACATATGCGCCTTTTCCTACCGTGACAGGTGCAATCAGATTGACATTGCTGCCTACGAACGCATCATCTTCAATCGTCGTTACAGCTTTATTATATCCATCATAATTCACCGTTATTGCCCCGCATCCAACATTTACGTTTTTCCCGACTTTAGCATCCCCAATATAACTGAGATGAGATACTTTGGAGCCTTCATCAATTGTAGCATTTTTCACTTCAACAAAGTCACCAATTTTTACTTTGCGGCCCAGTTTGGTGCCTGGACGCAAATAAGCAAATGGACCTACGGTTGCTTCTGATCCAACCTCGGCTTGTGACAGCACAGAATGTTTGATTGTAACCCCATCCTGAATGATACTGTCTTCGATATCAGCCTGAGGACCAATATGGCAGGCTTCACCAATGGTAGTTGACCCTTTGAGTATGGTACCCGGATACAATACCGTATCTGATCCAATGGTAACATCCGCCCCGATATATGTCGATGCCGGATCGATGATCGTAACACCGTTCAACATATGTCTTACCGCCAAACGTTCACGCATGAACGCTTCTGCTTGTGAAAGGGCAAGCCGATCATTAACTCCGATGGATTCCGCGATGTCATCTGACATGTAGGCTTCCACCACTTCTCCATCATTACGGAAAATGCCAACCACGTCAGTGAGATAATACTCTCCCTGAGCATTCTGGTTCGTCACTTTCTCCAGCGCAGCGAACAACTTGGCATTATCGAAGCAGTACGTACCTGTGTTGATTTCGTTCACGGCATCTTCCTGCTCCGTGCAATCCTTCTGTTCCACAATGCGTTGTACTGAACCATCTTCTCCGCGAATAACGCGACCGTACCCTTTGGGATTGTCCAGTTTAGCTGTAAGTACCGTTGCTGCTGCTCCGCGACTCTCATGCAGCTTCATCAGTCCTTCCAGCGTTTCACTGGTCACAAGTGGTGTATCTCCACAGACAACAATGGTTGACCCTGCTTCACTGCCGAGCAGAGATTTAACCTGCTTCACCGCATGTCCTGTTCCCAATTGTTCAGCCTGAAGCACGTACTCTGCTCTGGAACCCAAAAATGACTGCACCGCTTCGGCACCGTGACCGACCACAACGACGCTGCGTTCAACACCTGCGCGAAGAGCTGCATCCAGCACGTGACCCACCATTGGTTTACCGCATACGGGATGCAGTACCTTGTACAATTTTGATTTCATCCGTTTGCCTTGCCCTGCCGCAAGAACGATTGCCATTCTTTTCAAAATTTACGACCTCCTGTTCTGAAAAACCCATCGTTTGACCTTACCTGTATATATCCGATGAGTAACGTTCAGCCGGCCCTGCGCCGGTCTTGTTCATCGCCTGCTGTCTCTGTAATCACGCGTAACAACGCGGACACCAACAAATCGTGACCTATATGTATACGCCGTGTACCTGCGAGCTTAACCGATTCCCATGATTCCTAAGATGCCGCCCTGTTACCAAGCGCACGCTGCGCTTTTTGTTCTTTCAACATTTTGCAGAATTCAAGCTGCGAAAATGCTCTTCTGTGAATAAACTCAATACTGAATATATCTTATTCCCGTCAAAAAGAAAAGAGAGCCATAAGACATGGCTCTCTTTTCCTTCGAACCCCAATAATGTTCTCAGGCACCTTCTTCAATGACTTCTTCCTCAGTTGCTGCGCGATCATACTCAGTCAAAACAGCTGCTTGAATCTTCTCGCGAGTACCGGAAGAGATCGGGTGGGCGATATCACGGAATTCTCCGTCAGGAGTCCGCTTGCTCGGCATAGCAACAAACATTCCGTTATTGCCATCGATGACGCGAATGTCATGAACGACGAATTCGTTATCGATGGTAATGGATGCGATAGCCTTCATTCTCCCCTCAGAGTTAACACGGCGGAGTCTGACATCCGTAATTTGCATGTGTGTGTTCACCACCTTTTTCCATCAGAACTTGGTGTATAATTCCACACAGCCTATACGAACTCCTTCTTTTTATAACCATAAAAATGTCCTAATTTCAGGAATTTTTTTATTTAATACACAATTCGACAACGTTAGTGCCAGGTCGATGGAAAAGAACCTTTCCCGACATGTAATTCGTCATGATTCTACACGTCAAAATAGTTGCCAGGCTTGACGGAAATGTGTCTGCTCTTCGCATCAACCGCCGTCAGCTTCGCCAGAGAAATGTAATCCGTCAGCAGTCGTTCTTCCGAATCAACCGATCCAGATTCTACTAATACGCCTACTCCCGCTACCGTAGCATTAAACTCGGCTAATAGGTCGATCATCCCTTGGACGGTTCCCCCGGCTTTCATAAAATCATCTACAATGAGCACTCTGGAGTGCTCACGCATAGCCCTGCGAGATAGGGACATGGTATGTAGGCTTTTATGGGACCCGGATACATAATTGATACTTACGGCCGATCCTTCCGTAGCCTGATGGTCCCTGCGCACGAGCACTACAGGCAGGTTGAGCTGGGCTCCGGTCGCATAAGCAAGCGGAATTCCTTTAGTCTCGACCGTCATCACCACATCAATATCCATATTGCCAAAGGCCGTTGCAAAAATCTTGCCGGCTTCATTCATCAATGCGGGCTGTCCAAGCAGGTCGGACATGTACAGGTACTCACCAGGGAGTATCCGATCGGGCTGCGCGAGCTGGGTAGAAAGTCGTTCTGCAAAAGCCAGTGCCAGTTCTCTGGACACCTTTGGAATCCACTTTACTCCCCCGGCTGCTCCAGCCAGTGTATGCAGTTCTCCCGAACCACCTTCTTCGAACACTTCTTTGATAATCGCCAAATCTTCACTGATCGACGACTTCGCAGCTCCGTAGCGTTCGGCAAATGTGGTCAACGGAATAACCGTATGCGGTCTAGACAATAAGTACTGCGTCATTTCAACCAGCCTTGCGCTTCGTTTTAATTTCTTCACAGAGATCCATCCTCACGATCACGGAAAACATCCAAATCCGAATAATTATTTAAAAATATACCACCTTTATACGTGTTTGTACATTATAAAAGCGAATTTTAAGTTAGCATACGTACGGCGTATACTTCTTTACAGAAGCCTCGCAGCCCATTGTAGATCCGTGCAACTTTGGACTCCTTGGAGACCAGCCCAAACACAGTAGGGCCGCTGCCTGACATTAATACTCCGTCTGCTCCAAGCCGAATCATGGCATCCTTCAGATGCTGAACTTCCGGATACAGCTTCAACGTTACGTCCTCAAGCACATTCCCCATCTGCCCGCACACTTCGGCAAAGGATTGATTGCGAATGGCCTGCTCCATTTTGGCAGCACTCGGATGACGAACGATCTTGTCGCTGCGGAACCGTCCATAGACGTCGGCTGTGGACACATTAATCGGCGGCTTGGCCAAGATCACCCAACATTGCGGGGGATTCGGCATCGGTGTCAGCTTCTCCCCACGGCCTGTGGCGAGTGCTGTTCCGCCTGTAATGCAGAAAGGCACATCCGAGCCCAGTTCGGCTCCAAGTTCCTGCAGCTCTTGATCGGGGATGTTGAGACGCCAGAGGCGATTCAATCCACGCAGCGTTGCTGCTGCATCACTGCTGCCACCAGCAAGTCCGGCGGCCACTGGTATTTTTTTGTCCAGATGAATATGCACTCCGGTTCTCACGTCATAACGCTCTTTGATGAGCCTGGCTGCCTGAAAAGCCAAGTTCTTCTCATCCAGGGGGATATATCCCGCCTGACTAGAGATAAAGATCGTGTCACGAGGCAGCTCAGACATTTCCAGTCGATCGGCAAGATCCACCATCGTCATGATCATCTCAACTTCGTGGAATCCATCTCTTCTTTTATGTAAAACGTCTAGCATCAAATTGATTTTAGCAGGCGCTTTTTCGTAAATTTTCAAGGCGTTCACCCGTCCTCACCTTTTCCCTAAGACAACTTAACATATTATATCAAAATGGGGCTGTCAAGTCATTTCTATTCCGCATCCATGGGGAAAAAGCGAGGTCATTCCTGCCGGATTGCCCCGCTCTCCAAACCGATTGAACCGGATTACGATTTGCGTGCAGCTTCTTCCGCAAGTTGAATGGCCCGTTTCACCATATTGCCCGCATCCTTCGCTTTGATCCCGCCCCAACCTTCCTGCTGGACAGTATCATAGAACCCCAGGTCTTTTGCCAGTTCATTCTTGAGTTCATCCGACATTACACTTCTTCTTCTCCGGCTCATGGATCATCCTCCTCCAAATAGTTCATTCATGATAAGTCCATTGGTATCCGGGACTAATTGCCCCCAGGCCAAGCCAATTCATTTGATCTACTTAAGAATAATGCCTTGAACCTGTCCAAATAGTATGCCGCTTCTTCCCCAGACTCATTCCTGATCAACTATGGCTCTCCCATGAACCGAGCGGGATTTTTTCAAAATAAAAAAAGCGACCTGCCCAAGGGGGCAGAATCGCCGTAAATCGATACTTACGTCTCCATGTAGGAGCTATGCGTCTGGCTGCCTGGATCAAATACCATGACTTCCACCGATTCCGTAAGTATATCAGCATAACTGTAGGATACTCGCTTGAATGTTTCTTGCTCCTCATCAAGCTTGACAATAAAAACAGAAGGGTACGTTTCTTCCAATACACCCGTACGCTCAATGGTCTTACGGCGGCCACCATTAGCCCGCAGCATAATTTTCTGACCGATATGTGCATCGAGATTGCGTTTGATATCCAATAGCGTATTTTTAGCCATTGTCGACGACCACCTCTTTTCTTGTCCATTATACCGGATTTTACAGTCATTGTCAAATCAAAACTAATTATTATATCAGTATCAAAAAGTTGTTGTCAATGAATTTTTTTGCAAACAAAAAAAGCCCCTAAATGAGGCTTTCTTCTGCCATCTTCAGACGGCTGATGGATTCACTTTTAACGTGGATAAATCATTCAATCCGGGCAGACCTACCCGATAACTCCCCCGTGTCTCAACGCCGCCCACACCCTGGCTGCCACTAATCGTGTTATGCAAAATGTCATTCATATTCACGGTTTCGCGCACTGACGTGAAGGCTGCCTTGGCTGCCACATAGACCGGGTCTAAAGCATGAATGAGAATTCGGCCTGGTGAACTGGCAAAGTTCGCTCCAGCACGCAGCAAGGCCTCAAAGTGGGACTGACACGCACCAGCTACAATCGTGAGCGCATCGAGATGGCGTTCATATTGCCTAGCCACCTGAATAGCGGATACGAAGTTTTGCGAATTTTTGTAGCTGCCCAGACTATATAAGTCATAGGGCTGACGAGTCTTAAGTACACCATCATGGCCAGTAATGACAACAATGTCCGGGCGAACTTTGGGCAGCAGACGATATAAAGTGTCCGCCATGGCAGACTCATGTACGTATTGCCCCTCTGCGGGAACACGAAGCTGCTCATAAAGGTTCATGCTTTTTTTTAGATAATTAGGATCGCCATCCAAGTGCAGTACTTTGCCAGGCATCTCAAAATAGGCGGGTTCTTGTTGAACAGACCATTCCTGAACCAAACCTTCACGATTGCGCTCGGCCTGTTCCATTCGATTCTGCTGCAAGCGTGAGAGCGTCTGATGCGCCTTCACGTGAGCCTGCCTCGTCTTGGCACTCTGCGGTTCATAAGGAACCTGTATCAAATCGTCCACAGGGGAATCGGCTAACAGCCGGAACTCGGTCCCTTTAATGATGGCACCGTCCGACTGGAGGCCTTCCAACCGGAAAGTCACATCTCCACCGTATGACTTTCGAACGACCAAGTCTCCGATATTCATCAACATTATCACCTCTACCCCATCGTATGGGCAGAAACCCGGATTGGTTCATCCGAATTTTACAGAGCTGCGCGTACCCCAGCTTCCCACATTACGTTACTGAGTGTCGCATACTCCTGCAGGCTCAATGTTTCTCCCCGTCTCGAAGGCTGAATACCAGCCTGCTCCAGCAGCTGATCAGCCTGTTCTCTGTTCTCCTTTGTGAAGAAACGAGCTTTCAAATTATTGGAGATTGTTTTTCTACGCTGCGCGAATGAAGCCTGTACCACTTCGAAGAAATGTGCCTCGTCGGGAACTTCAACCGGCGGTTGCTCACGCACCTTTAACTTGATTACAGCCGATTCCACATTAGGCTGCGGAATAAATACCGTGGGCGGAACAATACAGACCAATTCAGGCATACTGTAGTACTGGACTGCAATGCTCAGACTGCCATAGTCCTTAGATCCAGGAGCAGCAGCCATGCGTTCAGCCACTTCCTTCTGGATCATGACCACAATGCTGTCTACAGGCAGCTTCTCTTCGAGCAGTTTCATCATGATTGGCGTCGTTACATAATAAGGCAGATTGGCCACAACACTCACTTTATCTACCGTTCCAAAATCGGTGCGGAACAGCTCAGCCAGATCCAGCTTCAGCACATCCCCATGATGCACACGAACATTCGGATAAGGCTGCATCACTTCACCCAGAATCGGCAGCAGCCGCTGATCAATCTCTACAGCCGTTACAGGCCCGGCTACCCGAGCCAGACGTTCTGTGAGGGCGCCGATACCTGGTCCGATCTCAAGTGCACCCTTGGACTCGTCCAAATCAGCTGCATTTACAATTTTGTTCAATATATTTTGATCGATCAGAAAGTTCTGACCCAGGCTCTTCTTGAATGAAAATCCGTGTCTTTGAATAATTTCTTTGGTTCGTTTGGGGGTTGCAATCTCTACCGTTTCTTCCATGCCCTTCATACGCTCACAATCCTTCACGTTCAATTTGCGATAATGCTGCGGAGAACTCTTCCCGGGTAATCTGGAATACACTCAACCGCTTGTGGAACTGCTTGCCGTTGCAATATCCTATGCCCAGCAGATTGCCCATCTCCATACGACGTGCAGCAGCCTGTGGGTGCACAATCAGTCCCGCCGCAATCAGATCCTCCCAATCGATCAGACTGGGTGCGCCTTCATAAGACGTGTGTACACGTGCCAGTGCATGACGAATGGCCTCAGGTGAGGCGTTCTCCACTCCGATGTCGCCTTTACGCGTAGCATCTGCCTCCGGGATGAAGGCATGCTTGCAGCCAGGTACTTTATTGGCGATGATTTTACGAATACGTTCACCAGCATGATCCGGGTCTGTCAGTACGATGACACCACGTCTCTCTTGGGCAAGTGCAATGCGCTTTAGAATACGCTGGTTGATGGCCGACCCACCAGTCTCGATCGTATCTGCCTGAACCGCACGTCGAATAGCTACGGTGTCGTCACGACCTTCCACCACGATCACTTCTTTTATCATGTTCCATTTCTTCCTTTCTAACGCAAAAAGAAGAGGAGTATCCTCTTCTCTGCCAAACGGCGGGGGAGACTGAATTCAGACCCCTCCGCCGCATATTCCGCATGAATCATTCATGCTTATATTTTATAGCATTCCCATTTCAAAGTAAAACGATTTTAGTTCGCTTCCGGCTTCACCGGACCAATCACATATACCGTCTTGCCTTTCTTCCGTCCGAAGTTCAGGGCATGCTTCACACTATCATAATACACATCAATTTTGTTGCCTTTAATGGCACCACCTGTGTCTTCCGCACGACGGAAGCCAAGGCCCTCGATATATACCCACCAGCCAATTGGAATGACTTTGGGATCAACCGCAATGGTACGTCCCTCGGTTACCCGAGTACCTGATGCCGTTTTTGTGCCGATACCGGGCTCTTCAGAAGAGTATGCCGTCATGGATACATTTTTCAACACTTTAGAATATTTAAAAGAACTGCCTGAGACGGTAATTACTTTGCTGCCCGAGGCAGCGGTTTTCTTCGAGTTCGTTGTTGTTGCTGTTTTTGTCGTGGAAGTCTGCGCCGATACCGTCTGAATCACTGGCTCTTTCACAACAGGTTTGGCTTTGGTACCAACGGCGATCACTTTATCAACGCGATTCGTTGCGACCGATTTGCCCACCATTTTTTTGGAGACCAATTCTCCATCCTGGAACACCTTTTCAATATGCTGTACAAGTGTGCCTTCTTTACCGCTCACAACGACACGATTGTCGCCTTTGTACAAGCTAGGGTCAGCCGTTTTGATCACTTTGTAAGCAATCGGCTGTTCCACGTCCACCGTACGCTTTGTTACACGCACTACACGGATTTTCATATCCGCTTCAATAGTGGTTCCAAGCGCCGGATACACTTTGTCTTCACTTGCAATCTGAATACCTGATTTTTTAATCGCATCTTTTACCGATGAATCGGTTGTATACAGAGTCTTGGTGTCTCCGTCTGCCGTAATATTAACTGGAACGGCCCGCTCAATAACGATGCGGTCTCCATCTGTGATCGCCCCATTCAAGGGCATGGATACCTGATCGTGAGGGCTGACTGTGATTGACTGCTCCTCCAGCATTTCCTGAAGCATTCCTGTACGAGTCTCTACCGCTTGAGCTTTGCCATCAATAACCAGTGAAATTTGTTTCCCGGCCTGACCGTAAACGACTAACAAGATCATGATTGTAAGCGCAATTGAGAAAATCGCGATCAATGCCATTTGACGCAAGTTCTCATGCTTCCACCGCAACGCGAAAGACTTACTGGATGATCGTGACTCATGGGTCTCTTCTGGTTGGAATGTGCCCACTTCTCCGTCCTCCTTCATAGCCTCGCCGTCTAAAGTAATGCATGATGTCTTTGACGCGACTATACCAAATTTTCTACAGAACACAGATCGGACCAACATAATCCGGTTCTGCACCATGAATCAATCTTCGCAACATGATGTCATCCTCCTGAATACTTACCGTATGATGACCGTATTTCTTTTATTCAAAAACAAAAAAGCCAAAGAAAGAGTTTAAGAGGAACTCTTTCGTGGCTTCCGAATGATTCTGAATATCGGAAATTCATGCACGAGGTTGCCTCTCTTTTTCCGCTTGCGAGGTTAGCTGTCGGGTTCGGGCGAAAGAGAGCCGCCCTATCTCCGGTCATCCGCTCATGGCGGACGCCCTTGAATTCACCCCGAGACCCAAAGAAGAAATCAAATATGGCTTCGCAGATTTATACGCTGCTTTTGGGTCAGCGCATTTTGCGCATCGGCTGAAAACACCGATGTTTAAGCCTTATTGGTTCCCCCGCTCTCCGTTAACGGAGACTCAGCGAGACTGATTCATGAAAGTAATGTTGTTTCATCGGAAAGTGTCCCTTTGTTCATCCCCCGAACATCTGTCCAATTTTCCGCACAACAATTCACTGAAAAGATGATATCCTGTTTCTATGCATGTTGTAAAGCGTTGTTCAAGTACGTTTTTCTAAATATTTGGTTAAAATATTGTAATATTCTTGATTTATTTGGATCAAAAAGCAAATTAACTCCGCCTAACTCACTTTTTCACCCGTTTTGCTCGATATTTTAACGAATCCCAAATCGTTCCATGGCATTTTTGGTCGTTATTGCTGCAATTTCCTCTACCGAAATGCCTTTAATTTCCGCAGCTGCTTCTGCAACCAGACGTACATGCGCTGTCTCATTTCGTTTTCCACGATAAGGGTGAGGTGTTAGATAAGGAGCATCGGTTTCAATGAAAAATCGGTCCATCGGAACCTTCTCAAGCACCTCTTTAGGCTGCTTCGCATTTTTGAACGTGATTGGCCCTCCGAAGGAAAGATGGAAGCCCAAATCCAGGCACATTTTCGCCGTTTCCCAGCTGCCAGAGAAGGAATGCATAACACCGCCTACTTCTCCTGCCTTCTCTTCACGCAAAATCTTTACAATATCCTCATGCGCATCCCGGTTGTGAATGACAATCGGCATATTTAACTCACGGGCAAGACCAATTTGTTGTCGTAATACGCGATGTTGAACCTCTTTCGGTGAAGTGTCCCAATAATAGTCTAGACCAATTTCACCGATAGCTACCACTTTTTCATGCTTGCATAAAGACGCAATCCATTCCAGATCACCCTCCTGCATCGTGATTGCATCCACTGGGTGCCAGCCTACCGCAGCATATATAAAATCATAGGTTTCAGCCAACTTCATCGTGGATGGAATAGTCTCCCGGTTAAAGCCAACGTTAATCATGCGACTAACGCCCGCATCCACAGCACGCTGAATCATTTCCTCGCGGTCCTCGTCGAATTGTGGTGCATCCAGGTGTGTATGTGTGTCGAACAACATCATGCTGTATTTCTCCCTTCATGTCGAATTAACGACTAGCTCTTTTTAATCCATCCGGTAAACTAACCAGAACATAAATATTCCTAAATTCGGTCATATTTTTTTCTTTATTTCATTCTATTAGCTCATTCAGCACATTGAGCACAACATGTAGAGCGAACAAGTTCTTCCTTATCTATATGTTGCTTATCTTTAGCCATCCGGGTTGTATTCTAATTGCTCTGATTACAAAATTATGTCGATCTACATGTACTCTCCATTAAAGCAGATTACTGTATCATGGAAAATAGCTCTTTTAGAAAGCTTTATTCACCAGACTCCTGAACAGTATTGCTGATCATTTAATGTGAGAAATAGGGGCGTATATTTGACGGTAATTCATGAACAATTGCATCCACCTTATTTTGCGGATAATACAAGTGATGCTTTCCGCGATGAAGACCACTGATTGAACGGACAATGTCGGATACCTCTGACAACTCATGTAACTTGTCTTGCCGATCAAGCAGCAGAATCTGCTTGTCCGTCGATTCATCCGGACGAAACACATCATACGGATTATCCGTTGGAAAATCAATTTCCAGATCATACTCGGGATTAAGACCCGCTGCAGTGAAGGCTTCCCGAATCTCTTCAATCAGGTTTACGTCGATCTGTTCAATCTCTACATACTTATATAATTTGCGATCTATAAAACGTTCGCATAACTCACTTAGAACAGCATCGTCCTCTTTGCGCCACTGCATAAATGCCGTCTGAATCAAAGCTTCGTCCAGCTGCAAGTATTCATCCACCGTTAAATCGCCGGCGAATAGCTGGGACAGTGGATCGATCATGAAGCGGAATTGGAAACCTTGCTGTATGAGACTTTTCGCCCGCTTAAATATTTGCCGCAATATAATTTCCGAACTTCGGGTAACCGGATGAAAGTAAATTTGCCAGTACATCTGGTACCTGGACATCAAGTAATCCTCCACGGCATGCATGCCCGACTCCTTGACCACGATTCTTCCGTGAAATGGACGCAGCATACGCAGGATACGGTCAAGGTCGATCGTCCCATAGTTTACACCTGTAAAGTAGGCATCCCGAAGCAAGTAATCCATGCGGTCCGCATCAAGCGGACTGGTGACCAAATTAACGACAATAGGTTGCTCATATGTCTTTTGAATAACAGAAGCCACTTTCTCGGGAAAATCAGGAGCATACCGTCTTAAGATCGCCCCTACTTCGGTATCACCTGTAATGATCCGACAAGTCCAATCCTCATGATTCATATCGAAAGCTTCTTCTATTGAGTGAGAGAACGGCCCATGTCCAAGATCATGGAGCAATGCTGCGCAAAGGGCTACCGTTTTTTCCTCCTTTGGCCAATCTGAATATTGACTTCTTTCGAATTGGGAAATAATCTTACGCGTAATTTCGTAGACACCCAAGGAATGTGAGAAGCGACTATGCTCTGCACCATGAAAAGTAAGAAATGATGTTCCCAATTGACGGATTCGGCGTAAACGTTGAAATTCGGGCGTGTTGATCAACTGCCATATAATCGGATCTTGCACATGGATATAATTATGTACCGGATCTTTAAACACCTTTTCTTCCGTTAAACGCTGTTCCATGTCTGTTCACTCCTTTAATATCGTTTGTATTTGTCGCTTTTCAGTATAATACCACCAAGGATTCGACACAGTTTGACGAATCTTGTCGAATACTGTATTTTTGTCGTTTTCCAAATCGACAAAGCTGACATTGATGTTTAAATACGAAAAATAGCTCCCAATCCCTTACCACTCGTAATCTTATCAAAAACAGCCTTTATTTTAAGCTAATTTTAAGGTTGACTGTTTTGGGAATCGTTGGTATGATGAGTATCATAAAACATAAAATAATGTCGAATAATGACAATGATCGTTAGCTGAGAGGAGCACTGATTATAATGATGAAATCAACAGGTATTGTAAGAAAAGTGGATGAACTGGGACGGGTAGTTATTCCAATTGAATTGCGCCGTACGCTCGGTATTGGTGAAAAAGATGCTCTTGAGATCTATGTTGACGGCGAGCGCATCATGTTGAAAAAATACGAACCAGCTTGTATCTTCTGTGGCAATGCAGAGAACGTTACTTATTTCAAAGGTAAAATTGTTTGTAACGAATGTATTTCCGAAATCCCTGCACCTGTGACAAAATAAGAAATATCAGGTATAATGGTCTTATTAAATTGTTATTTCTAACCTTTTTATATTCCTTGATCGCCTTCCCGGTGTGAACCCCACCGCTGGAAGGTATTTTTTTGCTTTCTTATTGGTTCTCATTACCCATAAAATCGAGCTGCGAGTCTGTACAACCAAAAAGAAGAGCGGTGATGTGCGTAATATGTTTTATTTTTCCGCTCTGCTATTTTTTTCATATTTCATTAAGGTTGGGTCTAAGGTTCCTTTAAGTTTATGTTCCCTATTCCAGTATATATTTCTTGATTCGTTATTAGATTAACGCATTATACACATCTCGTTTCGTCAAACCCCGATCTGTTGCCGTTTTCTTCATCGCATCTTTCCGACTAAGTCCTTCATTCTCATAATGGCCCACATGCTCCTCCAAAGACAGCAGCTGCCACCAGGCTTCACGCTCCGCCTTACGCTCCTCTTCCCTGATACCTTCTACAAGCAAACAATATTCCCCAAGCGGCGGATGTTCCTCAAGCCATTCTATACACTCTTGGATACTACCTCTTGCGAACTCCTCATGACGTTTTGTAAGCTCACGCGCCAGTACGATCGATCGGTCACCTAGAATCTCTTCGAGGTAGGCCAACGTTTTGCGAATACGGTGAGGGGACTCATAAAATAGCAACGTACCGTTGGACTCATTAAAAGCTTCCATCACTTTTCGCATGTCTTTTTTCTCCCGCGGCAAAAAACCGCCGAATGTGAAGCGCTCCGTCGGCAAGCCGGATACGATCAGAGCTGATAACGCTGCATTGGCTCCAGGGATGGGAATGACCGTAATTCCAGCTTCAAGCGCAAGTTTTACAAGATCGGAACCAGGGTCCGAAATGGCCGGCAGACCGGCATCACTGACGAGTGCCAAATTTTTTCCTTCTATTATATAGCGTATTAGTTCAGGCCCACTGGCTGCCTTATTATGCTCATGGTAACTGAACAACATCGATGGTGTAATTTCAAAATGGGTAAGCAGCTTTCGAGTCTGACGTGTGTCTTCCGCTGCAATGATGTCACAGCTCTGCAATGTTTTAATGGCTCGAAAAGTCATATCGTCCAGATTACCGATCGGTGTTCCTACCAAATATAGTTTGCCGGCATCACCCGACTGCTCCGCGTAGCTCTTCTGAATATGCAATGTCATCTAAACCCCTCCTTCCGTTGTCCGTTGTGCATGTTGTGCTCCGTAATATATATCCATGATCTCTTCACAGTATTTTCCCTCTTCATTGTAGACAATCAATGGGGGAAGCATGCGTACCTCCGGTTTCCCATCCTTGAGTGCTTCAATCAACACCATATTGGCTTCCAAATGAGCACGGGGATGTACCATCCGAATCCGCTTCGGTTCAAGTTTATACTCACGCATCAGAGAGATTATCTCACCTAGACGCTGCGGGCGATGAACCATGGATACTTTACCGCCATTGCGCACCAGTCGATTGCAGGCCTGAATGACTTCCTCCAGCGTACATCCGATTTCATGGCGTGCCATTGCCTGATGAGTGTTCATCTTGAGGTCACTTCCATTCAAGGGCATATACGGAGGGTTAACCGTTATAGCATCGTATACAGCATGGCCCGTTTCTTTCACAAGTTCACGCAAATCACCCTCATGAATCGTAATGGCTTCTTCCAATGCATTCAGCTGAACGCTGCGACGTGCCATATCCGCCAATCTTGGTTGAATTTCAATGCCCTCCAGACTCGCCTGCGTCCGTGTGGTCAACAGAATGGGAACCACCCCATTACCTGTACACAGATCAAGCACACGACCACGTTTCGGTACAGAAGCAAATCGGGCCAACAATACGGCATCCATTGAAAAACTAAACACTTCATCACTTTGAATAATCTTCAAATCATGGGAGAGCAAATCGTCGATTCGCTCCGAATCTTGCAGTTTTACTGATATTTCTGTCATATGATACACTCATCCTCCGGTACTCTATATCTCAGACAAGGTTCTTAACCTTGAAAAAAAACCGTAGGGGATCCCTACGGCCACTTCATTTATTCAAAAAAGACAGGCAGAACAGACAATCGCCTTCCGTCCGCAAATGTCCATAATAGACATTGCAGATATGGAATCCTTCGTGATACAACCGAGCCAGATTATCATACCCTTCACCTACAACATCTTCACCAGTAGCTGGACCTGCAGGCCTTGCTACCGGGGCGAGTGCCGATGCGATGGGCAAATCTGCCGGAGCTTCACGTTTCAGCAGTTTGCGTAACTGCTCATTCTCGATGGTAAGCCGTTGATTATCTTCAAGCAGCTCTTTAACAATCATTTTTAACTCTCCTAAATCACTGTGCAACTGACCCAATTGGGTTTCCATTTCATGAATGTGCGTAAACAGATTTTTCTTTTCCAAGTTTCCACCCCGAAGCAACCTTTATGGTTTACTTGATAACGACGTCATCCAGCGGAAGTTCTTTGACTTTACTGATGTCGAACAGTTGAACATGGACTGTGCGATTACCGGCATTGATGCCGACAACTTTTCCTTCACCCAAAGAGGTGACGACCAACTTGCCTACAGCCGGCAATTCTTCTCTCACACTTTCATAGTTATCATGCTCAAATTTCAGACAACACATGAGTCTTCCGCACAACCCGGAAATTTTCGTCGGATTCAGTGACAGGCTCTGATCTTTAGCCATCTTGATTGATACCGGCTCAAAGTCTCCCAGCCAGGAAGAACAACATAATACTCGGCCGCAAGGTCCGATCCCTCCAAGCATTTTTGCTTCATCACGTACACCGATCTGTCTCAGTTCGATCCGTGTCCGGAAAATGCTTGCCAGATCCTTGACCAGCTCCCGGAAATCCACTCTTCCTTCAGCTGTAAAATAAAAAATAATTTTATTGCGATCAAACGTAAATTCCACATCGACCAGCTTCATTTTGAGGCCGTGGTCTTTGATTTTATTTAAACAAGTACCGAATGCTTCTTTTGCTGCACGCTTGTTCTCATCTACGACACGGGCATCGGTCTCGCCCGCCACCCGGATGACCTTTTTGAGCGGCAACACCACATCAGACTCGCCTACTTCTTTCTTGCCAACGACAACCTTACCGTACTCTACCCCCCGCGCTGTCTCCACGATAACGCAGTTTTCTTTTTCAATGGGAAGGTCCAGGGGATCGAAGTAATAAATTTTGCCCGCTTTTTTGAAACGGACACCCACTACACTGTACAAAAAATTAACCCCCTCGTAAGCCAATCCCACTTCGTCTGAAGCCCTGTCTTCTTAGGGAACCCGCCGAAGTTATAACCGTTTGCATATGATTGGAACAAAATCTGTCCTCTCCCAGTCTTATGCCAAACCGATCAAAAATTGCTCCAGACAAAGCTGGCCATTGACATTGAAACGCAATTTTTTTCTGCATGCTGCGGCCATATCCATGTAGGAAACCCACTGCTCGGTGCTGCGGGTATGGGCCAACTGAGACAGCATGTCCAACTGATCTATAAAAACGATATGTTCATGCCTACCATACTGGACATACAGCATATCCCTGAACCATAAATGGAACAGGCTAAGCATCGTATCCAGGTGTTCTGAGAGTCCGGTTTTAAAAAGCTTCTGCTGTGCAGAGATCAATGATGTACTTCCTCTACCCAGGGACTCCTTCCCTAATTGTAACATTACGTTTCTAATTTCTGCAAACCAATTCTGCTGGAGAATTTCTCTACATGCTTCCAGTCCTGACGCTAAATGGACGGCAGAGCGAGCCAGATTGGCAGGGTGCCCTTCCGCAATCAGCGATTGCAGCATCTCTTCCGGATTCAGTGCACTGAAAGGAACCAATTGAGAGCGGGAACGAATGGTGGGCAGCATCGCCTGTCCATTATCCGTAATCAAAATACCTACCGCCGGCACTTGTGGTTCTTCCAGAAACTTCAGCAAGCTGTTGGCCGCTTGCACAGTCATTTTCTCGGCCTGTTCAATAATATATACTTTGGGATGCCCCGCCTCTGAACGGTACGAAAAGATACGCTGCAGATCCCGAATTTGATCAATTTTAATGTTATTTCCATCTGGTGCAAGCATCGTTAGATCCGGATGATTTCCATGCTCCACCTTACGACATTCAAGACACTGTCCGCAGGCATCATCTTCAAGCTCTGTACAGAATATCGCTTTGGCAAATGTAATCGCCGTCTGCAACTGTCCACTGCCGGATGGTCCGCTAAACAAATAAGCATGACTTATGGCCTGACGTCGCAAACTGCTCTGTAACATCTGCTTGGCTGCCTGCTGACCCATAATTTGTTGAAAGGACATACTTCCTCCTCAGAAGCTTAAGTTAATAAGCATTCCCCGAATTTCTCCTACTTGCTGTAATAACGTAATCTTGCCTTCCTCTGTCTCCAAAAGCTCGTCAGCCATAGATAACAAAGCAGAGTCAATCTCATCAATCAGCTTGTAACGCTTCCCTCTTCCACGACGATCCCATCCCCGAGTCTCTTTCATAGAAACACCGCGGCGGACCGTTTCCTCCAGAAATCTTTTTACAAGCTGCTTGTATGATTTTAATTCACGAATGGTCATGGAACGAGACAAACGGTCACCCTGCATCTGGATCTCACTTAATCGGCGGGTAAGTTCAGCCTGTGATGCCCGTTCACCCTGGTGATTCATCATATCAGAGAAATTTTTGGATTGAACCGGTTTGGAGCCGGAATCGGCAGAACTGAGTCCACTCTGCATCGGTCGGAATCCAGGGTTGATTTTCATGAAAACGCCTGCTTTCTATCTTAGTAGGCCTATCGTCCATCAGCACAGTGCGCGCTGCGCCTGTGCGAGGAGAGGACCTTATATATGTGCTGCATCATAATCTATATATAATAGTAGTTAAATATCACCACATGGATCTATTCGTTGGTTAGTCAACCTCTGTCCGAAATAAGACCTTCCTTGAGCGAAAAGTTTTTTTCGGACAGAGAACACGATTCTTGGTAACAAGAAGGACTCTGCATTGGATTTATGCAAAATGCACTATTAAAAGTGTTCGAATCGATCTACCGGAAGAACAAACACAGTAGCTCCGCCTACTTGAACTTCAACAGGTAGCGGCAGGTAAGAGTCGGTCGTTCCGCTCATCGGAGTGACTGGAGTCACGAGCTGTTCACGAACCTTACAGCTGCTGCGAATGACGTTCATTACGGATTCGACCTGACCATCATCGACACCGATCATAAACGTCGTGTTGCCTGCCTTCAAAAATCCACCGGTACTGGCCAATTTCGTAGCCCGAAAATTTGCTTTGACCAATGCGCTGGATAATCGGTTGCTGTCTTTATCCTGTATAATCGCAACAATCAGTTTCATCCTGCATAACCTCCTTCAGATAATAAGCACCTTGTGAAATGCCCTGTCTATATATTAGACAATTACTCGTCAAAATCCTTCAAAATCCCTGTCTCAAGCGACAAAATCATCGCTGCGAAGACCTCTTCTTGCTTTTGAGAAGCATCAATGACCCTGATCCTGTCCGGAAACTGTTCCTTTAACAGAAAATAGCCTTCACGCACTTTGCGGTGGAACTCCAGACTTTCGAGATCCAGACGGTTAACTTCACGTCCATCGTGGGCATCAATACGAGCGAGACCAGCTTCGGGCTCGATATCCAGATAGAGTGTGACGTCCGGCATCAGTTCACCTATTGCAAACCGATTGATGGCCCAAACATTCTCTACGCCAAGACCACGAGCGTATCCTTGATAGGCCAGACTGCTGTCGACAAATCGGTCACAGATAACAGTCTTCCCTGCCTTCAATGCAGGCTCCACTTTCTCCGCCAGATGCTGGCTGCGTGCAGCTGCATAGAGCAGCGCTTCGGTTCGTGCATCCATTGCCGTATGAAGAGGATTGAGGATGATGGCACGTATTTTCTCCGCAATTTCAATCCCGCCAGGTTCCCGAGTAATTACATATGGTATACCCTGTTCTTCAAAGTAAGAACCTAGCTTACTGATCATCGTGGTTTTGCCGGACCCTTCTCCCCCTTCCAACGTAATGAATTTACCTCTGCCCTGCATATGCTTCCCTGCTTTCTATATCGATAATTGCTCCTAATTGTGCTGCGATAATTACAACCTCGATCCTTTCATACTCCAGACTATGAATTAGCCCGCCCAGAGGTGTATGTTCACAACCACTCCGTAGATTGGTTCGAGGTTGGTACAAGCTTCTTATTATAATACTATACATGATCCCGCGTTAGCGGTCAGCTATTCTCCAATATTTTCGCTAAGGCACATAGCCTGATCAGCCGTAAATCAACCATACCCATAGAGGGAGCATGACAGAGCCGGCAATAGCACTGACAATCATGGATACGGAACTCAGCGCTACCGCATTTTCTCCATACTCAAAGGATCTTGCCATGCCCAGTGCATGGGAAGCCGAGCCGAGTCCGATCCCATACGCATTTTTGCTGCTTACTCTGGCCCATTTCAAAATCATGGGTCCCAATAATATCCCCGAAAATCCGGCTATCATCACAAATAACGAAGTGAAGGATGAATTTCCTCCCACCTGATCAGCCAGTTGAATGGCTACGGGTGTCGTAATGGATTTAGGTAATAATGCGATAACGATATCTTGCGGATAACCGAGCAGCAGTGATATAGCGGCCCCTGTTGACATACCAACGATGCTCCCACCCAAGGTACCGCCCAAAATCGGAATTATATTCCGTTTCAGTACATCAAGGTGTTTCGCCAAAGGGAATGCCAGGGAAACTACGGCCGGCCCCAATAATTCCTGTATCCATTTGCCACCAAGCATGTACGTATCGAGCTTAATGCCGGAAATGAGCAAAATCAGTACGATTACAGCTGTTGCCGTCAATACAGGCATAAGAATCGGCCACTTCACCCTTCTATATAAATGAGTCGCCGGAATATATATAGCCACGGTCAAGGCAATCATTCCGATTCCGAGGATGAATGCGAGCATGAGATCGCCTCCTTCTTGCCTTGATGCGTCGATCTCCACGCCATGAGCCATTCACTGATTTTTGCGGACAACAGACAGGTAACCAACGTACTAACGATTAACCCCAGAACAAGCAGCACCGTATTGGCTCTAAAAAAATCAAAATGATTAATAATACCCACCGTGGGAGGGATAAACAATAATTGCAAATTCGATTGAAGCCAGGATGATCCTTCTTCGCCCCAACGTATTCTGATCCAGCCCAGTTGAATGACGATAAATAGAAGCAGCATCCCAACAATACTTCCTGTTAACGGCAGATGCAGTACAGCCTGAACCAGGTTTCCTATCCAATAAAAACCGTACATCAGTATGACTTGCAGGACTATTCCCGTATATTTTTTTAGCGGAATATCCAAGGTTTATTCCCTTCTTTCTTTATGTCCAGACAACAATAATGTCCTACTTGTTTGAGCATTTTGCATGAATCCAAAGAGCGTCTTTCAATCAACAAGCTATATACCCGAAATGCTTATTCGTCTATAGATTGTACCCGTGGTTGAATCGAATCAAATGAAGCAAAACGCTCGTTTTAATGCTGGTTGACTCCTCAAGTTCCTTGGCATGCTAAACTCCATTATTCCCGGATGATTTTCAACGACTGCAGCGAAGTATCCGATACACCGTGGAACCTTGCTCCTTCGTCTCTCAGCAGCTTCATGCGTGCTGCCACAGACGCGCTTATTCGCTCGCCAGCGTACACAAGAGGAATGCCGGGTGGATACGGAATGACCATCTCCGCAGAGCGAAGACCAATACAGTTTTCGATGGAAACCTCTATTGTCTCCTCCTCCATAATCGGCTGCAGTGAGAACGGGATAGGCTCCGAAAAAGGAGTTCCTTCATGAACATTGTTCCACGTGGAAATATAATTTGAAGCCTCTTTTGTTAAACGCGGTGAGGTTGAAGGTAGTGAATGAGCCTGCTCATTTGCAAGGCTGATTTGATGTAAAGCCTGCAACAGGTGCTCGGCATCGCGCAGCGTCGAGCCCAAGGTAAAGAGCAGGACGACGTATCGCTCGTCGCTCATTTCGGGCACGCAGCCGCGCGCTTCCAGCTGCTGCTGCAGCCCATAACCGCTCAGCACCCCTGTGCCATCATAGATGACGGCCTTGAATGGGTCCTGAGCGGTGTAGCCCGCGGCTGAAGGCAACGCCGCCGCGGGCAGAGCTTCAGGCCGCCCCGGTGAACCAGCGGCGGCCTCGGACTTACCGCCAGCTGCCGGCTTCGCCCCGGCTGGCGGCTCTTGCTGCAGCAGCTGCCCCGGCTGCAGCAACCGAAAGCGCGGCAGCTCCGCGAGGCCGCGCTTAAAGGCGTCCACGGCGGCAAGTCCCGCCGTGAAGGCATTCGCGCCCTGCGTATGCAGCAGGCGGCGCGCCAGATCAAGCGAAGCCATCACCGGGTATGATGGGCTTGAGCTTTGCACCATGGCCAGACGCTGACGCAGCAGGGACCGGCTTAACCGTGGTCCCTGAACGTGCAGCATGGCTCCCATGGTGAATGCAGACAGCATCTTGTGGGTCGACTGCACCACACCGTCTGCTCCGCAGGACAGTGCAGAGGCTGGCAGCTCCGGATGCTGCCCATAATGCGCGCCATGCGCTTCATCCACGAGCAGCGGCAGGCCTGCCTCATGGCACACCTCAGCAATGGGCTTCAGATCAGCGCCCATGCCGTAATAATTGGGCAAAGTCACAAGTACTGCCTTTGCCTCAGGATATGCCTGGACAGCCGCCTGCACCGTCTCAAGCGACGGCATCACCGCAAGTCCACTCGCAGGATCAACCCATGGCTCCAGGAATACAGCCCTTGCGCCTGCCAGCATTAACCCGTGAATTACGGACTTGTGCACATTACGCTGTACCAGTACAAGGCTATTAGGTTCATTACATACGGTCAGCAGCAAAGACAAATTCCCCGCCGTACTACCTCCAACAAGGAAGAAACTCTCTTCTGCTCCAAAACAATCCGCTGCCAGCTGCTGCGCCTCCAATATAACCCCTTCTGGATGATGCAAGTCATCCGTCCCCGAGATTTCCGTTACATCCAGCCGCATTATCTCCAGAAACGCAATCACCGGTACAACATCTACCGCAGTTCCGTCAGTTCCATTCCCAACATGATTCGTGAGCCCATTTTCATCTCCATGCCCTTGTTCCTCAGCTTGTCTGAAGCACTCTTCCCCATCAGTTAATGGACGTCCCAAACTTTGTTTTCCCTTTGTCTCACCCTTATTCAGGTGACTGTCACCCAATCCTCCATCTGACTGCTGCTGGCCCACTTGCTCCAGTAACCTGCGATAGACTTGTCCATTTTTGTGCCCAGGTACATGAAAAGAACGCTGCCCTGAATCACGATACGCAAGCAACGCCTCATATAAAGGTGCGGTATTTGATTTATGCTCCATTGAATAATCATCCTGTACATTCATAAATTTTGATACGGTCCGTAGTCTTGCTCCTCTATAACAACAAAGACTTACGCTCATGTTTCTTTCCTGCGATCTCTGTATTCAAAACATGTAGCCGAAGCACTTCTCCTTTCATTATATCAGGAATTGTCCAGCACCCGTGTAAATCAGCGTTTCCACCGACACAGCAGCATCATATCCAGTCACCCCAAGGGCCTATCATGTCCATCTCCCCCTTCTTATTTAGCTGATTGAAACAAAAAAAGGCCACTAAGGGCCTCTATGCACATCGATACAATTCAATGTGATGTTTCACTAATATGATTTAACGCTCTTTATGCGTTCTTTTGCACCCATATCTGCTTCATCTGATGGATAAAATAATTGTACTTGGCATCCTGTGCATCCGTATGAACCATTTCTGCTTCGCAAGCGTCACATATAAATTCAGATACAATAAAAATGCCTTCTCTTTTGGTCTGTTCGCAGATAATGCATGTGTGTTCGGCGTGTCCTTCCATCAACCATCCCACCTTGTTTTACGTATTACTATCAGTATTGCACAGTTTCTATTATTTTAAACCTTTTCATAGTGCTTTCTTTCTATAAAATATATATATTCGCCTGCCCCTCTATGGGTGTCTGTACCGAAAACAAACATAAGAAAAATGCCTTTGGTTCTATAATTCAGCGAAACAGCCCGCATTTGTTAGCCATTCTCCTTACCTTATAACGTATCTATAACCTCGCAGACCTGCAATTTCTTCTATTATATGAAAACCATGATTGGACAGCCATTACAAGAAACATCGCTGCGCTCCATTGTATTTTTCATGTGATTATCTGCTCCCCCTCCTATGACTATAAAAACTTATATTCTATATTCTTAAAAAATCTTGGATTTTCAGCCGATATATAATACATCACCATTCAGAACCTGACAGCCAGATCGTTCGAAGGTATACTTGTATATGATTAACCTACTTCCATATCTTGTACATCATTCTGGAGTACATACAAGGTTTAGATGTGCAACTCAGCGTCATCCATTTCCTTATTTATGAAAACGAATACCTTTTACAAATGAACGTGATCCCAGAAGGAGGATTTGTAATCGTATGATCGCCGAACCGGAGAATAAAGCAACCTTTTATCAATACCGGCTTCTGAAAAAAAAGGCCATTGCCCGCAGCGTGATCTTCAGCTATCTGTCTTTGCCTGTAATTATGCTTTTGTTTAATCTGTTAGCATTCTCCTGGACTGGCCTCTTTTATTTTATCTTGGCAGGCCCGGTTACATTATGGATTCATTATGTGATCGCCAGAACCATATTACTGCTGGTCCGTACCTCCTATGCACGTCGTTGGCGATGGAATCTCAAAATGCCTTGGTTCGGCTATATTCCAGACCAACATTTTAGCTACCGCATGTTTGTTAGGGTCCACCTCAATATGAGCTGGATTGGGTTATGTATCATTACCGTCTGTTTAATCTGGTCACCCTTGTCCTTCACCCTATCGTTGATTTTCTGGCATCTGTGGCTGCTTGTACCACGTCTATATGTTGTACTTGTTCTTTCACGCGAACGTAAGGACGGGCTTATCAAATTAAATGAACAAGATGTCTCCTACTACCTGCAGTAATTGTTCTTCTATTCTTTATCTATAACCTTGCCTACACGCAATGTATAGTTGAAACCAAGTAATACATAAATCGCTAAAGCTCATCCATACTTTCTATTCAAACTGACGCAACCACTCCTATGAAACTCATCCTTGATTACTCGTCAAGCTTCCAAACCTTAAAGGTTATCCACAGTGGATAACCTTTATTCATTCCCCCTCCCTTTCCCCCTTATCCACAGCAGGGGTATAGTTAAAATGGTTATCCCCAACGCAATACATCCATTTCCGTTCTGTCACGTCGAGCTTGTTGAATATCGTTTCTGATATTGAGTATGTACTAGGCTCATTATCGACCTGCTTTCGCTGTCTTCTCCCCTCTTCTATATTTAGTTACTCTACAGCCAGCGTACTGAAACCAGCCTCTACAGGCACCATACTATCCATGCCTCATGTCTCCTGTGTGAGTGCTATAAGCTTTCCTCTCTACAGCTCCTGGTTAAGTCACCGCCAAAAGAAACCGCCGAACGATCCATTGCTCATCTCCCATAGTTCATGACATACAAAAAGCCCCCGATCACAGATCGGGAGCTTTACTATCATACGGACCATTACACCGTTAATTGTCGAACTATTACATCCAAGCACAACTCATTCAATCATCATCATCAAGTGATTTTACTGTCGTCTGAGCAGCTTCACTTTTCGGAACCATTACCGTGAAGAACCCATCATGTACAGCTAGATGTACAGTATGCCCTTCTTTAGCAAATACACGTAGGGAACTTGAGTCATTGGATGTACTCTTGGCTTGCTTTTCTGTCCAGCCCCAGCTCTTAATCTCGTCTAGATACACCTCAGGAATACTAGTGCTCTCACTAATACCAGATAGCGTATATCGAACATAATCCATATCCGAATTGTTTTCAGACTGGTCAGATTTATTCGCCACTTTAGGAACCGGGAAACCCTTCTCGTTTACCGCTCCTTCATAAGAAGTCCATGCAGATCCTGCTTCACCGCATCCTGCAAGCACGCCTATCAGGCTGAGCAAGAGAAACGAATGAAGAATTAGTCTTCGCCAACTTGTCACACACACCCTCCTTTTCACAGCTGCACATTCCAGCTCTGTGGTCAGGTACTTTTAGCATATTTAACATAGTCCTATTATACTGGTTTCGAATGCGTTTTCCGTAACAAAAATGTTACCTTCATTTCAAGACTTTTTAAGGCATTCCTTTGCCCTCTTTTGAAAGTCAATCCACCCTCTAGTTGTATCAGCTTCCAAAGCCAGAGTTCCATCCACCTTAAACTAGCGATTCCTTCATTTTTGTTTATAGACAAATAAAAACCACCACCGAATAACATCGGCAGTGGTTCTTTGCTTGGCGGCGTCCTACTCTCCCAGGACCCTGCGGTCCAAGTACCATCGGCGCTAGAGGGCTTAACGGTCGTGTTCGGGATGGGTACGTGTGGAACCCCTCCGCCATCGCCACCAAACGCGATTTGTCGAAGCATAGCTTCTTGAAATCCAATATGGAACTGAAAATCATACGCACATTCTGTGATGTACCAATTTTCATTTCAGAGATTATTCTCTGAAAACTAGATCCGAAACGAAATTTGCGATGTATAACCTGCATATCTTGGATAAGCCCTCGACCGATTAGTACTGGTCAGCTCCATGCATTGCTGCACTTCCACCCCCAGCCTATCTACCTCGTCGTCTTCAAGGGGTCTTACATACTGGGAAATCTCATCTTGAGGGGGGCTTCACGCTTAGATGCTTTCAGCGCTTATCCCTTCCGTACATAGCTACCCAGCGGTGCTCCTGGCGGAACAACTGGTACACCAGCGGTACGTCCATCCCGGTCCTCTCGTACTAAGGACAGCTCCTCTCAAATTTCCTACGCCCACGACAGATAGGGACCGAACTGTCTCACGACGTTCTGAACCCAGCTCGCGTACCGCTTTAATGGGCGAACAGCCCAACCCTTGGGACCTACTTCAGCCCCAGGATGCGATGAGCCGACATCGAGGTGCCAAACCTCCCCGTCGATGTGGACTCTTGGGGGAGATAAGCCTGTTATCCCCAGGGTAGCTTTTATCCGTTGAGCGATGGCCCTTCCATGCGGTACCACCGGATCACTAAGCCCGACTTTCGTCCCTGCTCGACTTGTAGGTCTCGCAGTCAAGCTCCCTTATGCCTTTGCACTCTTCGAATGATTTCCAACCATTCTGAGGGAACCTTTGGGCGCCTCCGTTACTCTTTAGGAGGCGACCGCCCCAGTCAAACTGCCCACCTGACACTGTCCCCGCACCGGATTACGGTACCAGGTTAGAACCTAGATACGATCAGGGTGGTATCCCAACGGTGCCTCCACGCAAGCTGGCGCTCACGCTTCAAAGGCTCCCACCTATCCTGTACAGATCGTACCCAAATTCAATATCAAGCTGCAGTAAAGCTCCATGGGGTCTTTCCGTCTTGTCGCGGGTAACCTGCATCTTCACAGGTATTAAAATTTCACCGGATCTCTCGTTGAGACAGCGCCCAAGTCGTTACGCCATTCGTGCGGGTCAGAATTTACCTGACAAGGAATTTCGCTACCTTAGGACCGTTATAGTTACGGCCGCCGTTTACTGGGGCTTCGGTTCACAGCTTCGGATTGCTCCTAACCGCTCCCCTTAACCTTCCAGCACCGGGCAGGCGTCAGCCCGTATACTTCGCCTTACGGCTTCGCACAGACCTGTGTTTTTGCTAAACAGTCGCTTGGGCCTTTTCACTGCGGCCCCCTCGTGCTATTCACACTACCGGGGCACCCCTTCTCCCGAAGTTACGGGGTCATTTTGCCGAGTTCCTTAACGAGAGTTCTTCCGCGCGCCTTAGAATTCTCTTCTCGCCTACCTGTGTCGGTTTGCGGTACGGGCACCATCACCTGGCTAGAGGCTTTTCTTGGCAGTGTGAGATCATGACCTTCGCTACTATAATTTTCGCTCCCCATCACAGTCCAGCCTTAACGATGTGCGGATTTGCCTACACATCAGCCTCACTGCTTAGACGGACATCCATCAGTCCGCGTCACTACCCTGCTGCGTCCCCCCATTGCTCATAACGGCTTACGGTGGTACAGGAATTTCGACCTGTTGTCCTTCGACTACGCCTTTCGGCCTCGCCTTAGGTCCCGACTTACCCTGAGCGGACGAGCCTTCCTCAGGAACCCTTAGGCTTTCGGCGGATCAGATTCTCACTGATCTTTTCGTTACTCATACCGGCATTCTCACTTGTATAATGTCCAGCGCTCCTTACGGTACACCTTCAACCCTTATACAACGCTCCCCTACCCCTGATGCAAGCATCAAGCCATAGCTTCGGTGGTGTGTTTAGCCCCGTTACATTTTCGGCGCAGAGTCACTCGACCAGTGAGCTATTACGCACTCTTTCAATGGTGGCTGCTTCTAAGCCAACATCCTGGTTGTCTGTGCAACTCCACATCCTTTCCCACTTAACACACACTTGGGGACCTTAGCTGATGGTCTGGGCTGTTTCCCTTTTGACAATGGATCTTAGCACTCACTGTCTGACTCCCGGAAGTAAGTCTATGGCATTCGGAGTTTGACTGAGCTTGGTAACCCTTGCGGGCCCCGCACCCAATCAGTGCTCTACCTCCACGACTCTGTTTTCCGAGGCTAGCCCTAAAGCTATTTCGGGGAGAACCAGCTATCTCCGAGTTCGATTGGAATTTCTCCGCTACCCCCACCTCATCCCCGCACTTTTCAACGTGCGTGGGTTCGGGCCTCCAGTGCGTGTTACCGCACCTTCACCCTGGACAGGGGTAGATCACCCGGTTTCGGGTCTACGTCCACGTACTACATCGCCCTATTCAGACTCGCTTTCGCTGCGGCTCCGGCTCTTCACCTTAACCTTGCACGGGAACGTAACTCGCCGGTTCATTCTACAAAAGGCACGCCATCACCCCTAAAACGGGCTCTGACTTTTTGTAAGCACACGGTTTCAGGTTCTATTTCACTCCCCTTCCGGGGTGCTTTTCACCTTTCCCTCACGGTACTGCTTCACTATCGGTCGCTAGGAAGTATTTAGCCTTGGCAGATGGTCCTGCCGGATTCATACGGGGTTTCACGTGCCCCGCACTACTCGGGATACATCTCGGAGAGAGCCAACTTTCAACTACAGGGCTTTTACCTTCTTTGGCGGGCCTTTCCAGACCTCTTCGTTTAACCGGCTCCTTTGTAACTCCATGTGAGATGTCCCACAACCCCAGAGAGCAAGCTCTCTGGTTTGGGCTTCTCCGCGTTCGCTCGCCGCTACTGACGGAATCACTATTGTTTTCTCTTCCTCAGGGTACTTAGATGTTTCAGTTCCCCTGGTATGCCTCTACATAACCTATGTATTCAGTTATGAGTAACTGGAAATTACCCCAGCTGGGTTTCCCCATTCGGACACCCCCGGATCAAAGCTTGCTTACAGCTCCCCGAGGCAGTTTCGTTGTTCGCCACGTCCTTCATCGGCTCCTAGCGCCTAGGCATCCTCCGTGTGCTCTTAGTAGCTTAACCATAATTGCTCCGGTTTCGACTGCTCGCTTCCCTTGTTTTGCTTACGCAAAGCCAAAAGTCACTCCCATTCGATACCATCGCAATGCAGTTTTCACTATTTATTGAAACTTGTTTTAACACAAGTTCAGCTTAAAAAGGAATGTTCTAAATCGCAATTTCGTTTCGATATCTAGTTTTCAAAGAACAAGCTCCATGCAAAAGCAAGCTGTTTTGAGAGTTTGAGCTCTCAAAACTGAGCAACGAGTGAGTAAGTTGTGCAGCTAAGCTGCGTATTTGAATGTTTCCACGCGGGAAACGATTCTCCATAGAAAGGAGGTGATCCAGCCGCACCTTCCGATACGGCTACCTTGTTACGACTTCACCCCAATCATCTATCCCACCTTCGGCGGCTGGCTCCTTGCGGTTACCCCACCGACTTCGGGTGTTATAAACTCTCGTGGTGTGACGGGCGGTGTGTACAAGACCCGGGAACGTATTCACCGCGGCATGCTGATCCGCGATTACTAGCAATTCCGACTTCATGCAGGCGAGTTGCAGCCTGCAATCCGAACTGAGACCGGCTTTTTAGGATTCGTTCCACCTCGCGGCTTCACAGCCCGTTGTACCGGCCATTGTAGTACGTGTGTAGCCCAGGTCATAAGGGGCATGATGATTTGACGTCATCCCCACCTTCCTCCGGTTTGTCACCGGCAGTCACCTTAGAGTGCCCACCCGAAGTGCTGGCAACTAAGATCAAGGGTTGCGCTCGTTGCGGGACTTAACCCAACATCTCACGACACGAGCTGACGACAACCATGCACCACCTGTCTCCTCTGTCCCGAAGGAAAGGTACATCTCTGTACCGGTCAGAGGGATGTCAAGACCTGGTAAGGTTCTTCGCGTTGCTTCGAATTAAACCACATACTCCACTGCTTGTGCGGGTCCCCGTCAATTCCTTTGAGTTTCAGTCTTGCGACCGTACTCCCCAGGCGGAGTGCTTAATGTGTTAACTTCGGCACCAAGGGTATCGAAACCCCTAACACCTAGCACTCATCGTTTACGGCGTGGACTACCAGGGTATCTAATCCTGTTTGCTCCCCACGCTTTCGCGCCTCAGCGTCAGTTACAGCCCAGAGAGTCGCCTTCGCCACTGGTGTTCCTCCACATATCTACGCATTTCACCGCTACACGTGGAATTCCACTCTCCTCTTCTGCACTCAAGTCACCCAGTTTCCAGTGCGATCCGGGGTTGAGCCCCGGGATTAAACACCAGACTTAAATGACCGCCTGCGCGCGCTTTACGCCCAATAATTCCGGACAACGCTTGCCCCCTACGTATTACCGCGGCTGCTGGCACGTAGTTAGCCGGGGCTTTCTTCTCAGGTACCGTCACCTTGAGAGCAGTTACTCTCCCAAGCGTTCTTCCCTGGCAACAGAGCTTTACGATCCGAAAACCTTCATCACTCACGCGGCATTGCTCCGTCAGGCTTTCGCCCATTGCGGAAGATTCCCTACTGCTGCCTCCCGTAGGAGTCTGGGCCGTGTCTCAGTCCCAGTGTGGCCGATCACCCTCTCAGGTCGGCTACGCATCGTCGCCTTGGTGAGCCGTTACCCCACCAACTAGCTAATGCGCCGCAGGCCCATCCCCAAGTGACAGATTGCTCCGTCTTTCCAGTTCTCTTCAGGAGAAGAAAACAACTATTCGGTATTAGCTACCGTTTCCGGTAGTTGTCCCAAGCTTGAGGGCAGGTTGCCTACGTGTTACTCACCCGTCCGCCGCTAACTATCTGAGAAGCAAGCTTCTCATCAAGTCCGCTCGACTTGCATGTATTAGGCATGCCGCCAGCGTTCGTCCTGAGCCAGGATCAAACTCTCCAATAAAGTATTGAAAAGAGCGATAAGCTCATTTTGAAACTGACGAGATTAAAAATCTCATTTTATGCTCCAGTCGATCCAAGCCAAGGCTTGTCTCAAACTTTCGCGTTCACTCTGCAAGCAGAATGTTTACTCACTCGTTGTTCAGTTTTCAAAGATCAAACTTGTTTCATTGCCGTGTGTTGTTCACCTCAGCAACTTTTATATCTTATCACATCCGAACCAACTTTGCAAGCTTTTTTTTAAGTTTCTTTCGAAGCTTATTTCATTTGCTTGCCGCACCGTGTTTCTCGTGTTTTCTTGGCCGGAGTTAGAATATACCATGTACAGATTTTGAATGCAAGCTTTATTTTCAATAAAGTTATTTCTGTCTACTACTCCCTCTAATATGTCTCCCATATTCGGCTGATCATCTATACATTACACTGTCTAAGGCTTCTCTAAAGAATATCTCTCCACCTATACTTACTATTCTCATACTCTACATTAAGTTCAATAAAAAGAGCCTCTCCATATTGGAAAGGCTCTATTCTTATATATGAACTGAAGATTCAGCTAGCCAATGACTTCCTGGATATGTAGCTGCCTTTGCTGCATCAGATTGATGATTGTTCCTTCTACCGATACCATCGGCCGTGTAGGATGATCCCGATCTGAGAATACGATCTCACCAATTTGATTATTGCTGAGCTTCACTCGAATACCATTATGGATCTGTGTGGAACGCTGAACGAATACATTCACGATCGCAGGATCCAATTTGCCAAAAGCCTCACTCTGAATTTGTTCAAGTACCAGGTACGGTGACTGTGCCTTACGATAGATCTTTTCCAGAGTCATAGCGTGGAAGATATCAGCGATAGCTACAATTTTTGCATAGATATGAATCTGCGTGCCGCTGAGCTGCAGCGGGTAACCCGACCCATCCACTTTTTCATGATGCTGCAATGCTGCAAGTCTAGCTCCCTCATTGATGGCCTTCGCCTGTTTCAGTACCTGGTAGCCATATTTCGTATGCTGTCGGATCTCAGCCTGCTCTGACGCAGTTAAAGTAGAGGGTTTATGGAGAATCTGTGGATCTACTTTGTTATTACCAATATCATGGAACAATCCTGCAAAAGCTACCTGCATCCAGTCTTTGGACGGAAGATCAATCCACTGGGCCAACTGATAAGACGTAATGGCACTCAAGACGGCATGATGATACACATAATCATGTTCCTGCATCACTCGTGGACTGAAGGTAAGCACATTATACTGTTTAAGATGAACAAACAAAGCTTCCAACTGTGTACGCAACTCATATACAGGTAATTCAGCCGCCAAGGAGGATAGGAAAGCATTTTTGGTCAGTCCCACCATCTTTTCATACTCTTCATGCAGAGACGGTACTGCGGGTGCTGAGACTGCGCTGCTGCCTTTCCCTGCCCGTTCTCCGTTCTTCTCATTAGCTGCATGGACTGAAGAGGCGGATGAAGCTTTAGAACCTGAGCTGCTTGTCCCTGTTCTTTCTTGCTGGATGTCCACTTGATGAATCATAAAGGCTCTGAGTACTTCCACATCTTTAGGCAGAATGACTTTGCCCTTCTGAAACAGAACATTGCCACGAAGTGTTTGCACGTCATTTCCCAGTTTAAGTCCTGGTTTGACTTCAGACAGGGTGATTAATCCCATGTTTATTCCCCTCACTCATCGTTCTTCTATAATGATAACAAGACCATAGTCCCGGTTTTTCTCGTTAATTCCCATTATATTACTCAAAATTCAGGCTGTACATCCCAGATTTTGAGGAGAAAGGTCCTGGAGCTGTAAAATAACAAAGGGCCCCCATATGGGAGCCCTCCAATTTCATTGAAATCATGAAATGATTTTCGTTATAGAAAATTGATCCTATGCTTCGGAACCTGAATCATCGCCCTCAGCTTCAGCATCGGACACCGAGCCCTCATCCAGAGTGGACTCCGGACCTTCAGAGTTAGCGGCTTCTGCACCTTCAAGCAATTCTTCGTCTTCTGGTTCTTCCTCATTCTTGTCAATTCGGCTGACGGTAGCTACGGCATCTTCATCCCGAATATGAATCAGCTTCACGCCTTGCGTGTATCGACCCATGGTGGATATGCCTTCCATGCTCATCCGAATTAACGTACCGCTGGAAGTGATAATCATCAGATCTTCTTCTGTCTTAACCATTTTCAGACTGACTACCGCACCGTTCTTATCTGTGACGTTAATGGTTTTAATCCCTTTACCGCCACGAGTCTGCATCCGATAATCGCTGACAGGCGTACGTTTACCGTAACCTTTGGCTGTAACAATCAGAACATCCAGTTCCTGATCTACAACGTCCATACCGATTACAACATCCTGCTCATCCAGTGTGATCCCTTTAACCCCGGTTGCACTCCGTCCCATGGAACGAACATTTCCTTCCGAGAATCGGATGGACATCCCGTGAGCTGTACCCATAATGATCTCTTGCTGTCCGTCTGTCAGCTTAACATCAATAAGGGCATCATCATCACGCAGGGAGATCCCGATCAGACCGCCTTTGCGAATATTCGTGTAATCCTCAAGTGGTGTCTTCTTCACAACCCCTTGACGGGTAGCAAAGAACAGATACTTGTCACTTTCGAATTCCTGAACGGGAATCACGGCATTGACCGATTCACCCTGCTCGATCTGAATCAGGTTGATAATCGGCGTTCCTCGTGCTGTACGTCCAAGTTCTGGAATCTCATAAGCTTTGAGACGGTACACTTTACCTTTGTCAGTAAAGAACATGAGGTAATTGTGAGAGTTGGTCACAAACAGATGCTCAACAAAGTCGGTATCTTTGGTGTCCATTCCCACAACCCCACGTCCGCCACGCTTTTGACTGCGGTATGTGGATACCGGCAGACGTTTCACATAGCCTGTATGGGTAATGGTGATGATAACCTCTTCGCGCGGAATCAGATCCTCGTCCAGAATGCTCTCTTCACCTACAGTGATTTCGGTACGACGATCATCGCTGAAGCGATCACGGATTTCTTGCAGCTCCGTGCTGATAATTTCGAGCACCAGATGCTCGTTGGCCAAAATTTCACGATATTCATTAATTTTGACCATCAGTTCGTTATACTCATTTTCGATGCGCTCGCGTTCCAGACCTGTGAGGCGTTGCAGACGCATATCGAGAATAGCTTGAGCCTGATCATGACTGAGCGAGAAACGCTCGATCAGACCTTCTCTGGCTGCATCTGTATTGCTGGATGAACGAATCAACGCAATGATTTCGTCGATATGATCCAGCGCGATACGCAAGCCTTCCAGAATGTGTGCGCGTGCTTCGGCTTTTTTCAGCTCGAACTGTGTACGTCTGCGTATAACCTCAATCTGATGCTGCAAGTAGTGATACAACACTTCGCGCAGATTCAGAATCTTAGGTTCTTTATTTACAATCGCGAGCATGTTAATCCCGAATGTGGATTGCATCGCTGTATGCTTATACAGGTTGTTCAGCACTACACCGGGGTTCACGTCTCTGCGAAGCTCAATCACAATCCGCATACCGTTACGGTCAGATTCATCACGGAGATCCGTAATACCATCAATCTTTTTATCACGTACCAACTCAGCAATTTTCTCAACGAGTCTTGCCTTGTTCACCTGATAAGGAAGTTCCGTAACGATAATCCGTGCTTTGTTATTGTTTTCTTCGATGTTGGTTTTGGCCCGCATCGTTACTGAACCACGTCCGGTTTGATACGCCTGGCGAATTCCGGAGCGTCCCAAAATATAACCGGAAGTTGGGAAGTCTGGCCCGTGAATATAATCCATCAATTCCATCGAAGTGATGTCTGGATTTTTGATCATAGCCTGTACGCCGTCAATGACCTCTCCCAGGTTATGGGGAGGAATGTTGGTCGCCATACCTACCGCAATCCCGCCGACACCATTGACAAGCAAGTTAGGGAAACGAGCTGGCAGAACGATAGGTTCACTTTCTTCACCGTCATAGTTCGGCTGGAAGTCAATCGTATCCTTGTTGATGTCTCTGAGCATTTCCATAGCAATCTTGGACAACCGGGCTTCCGTATAACGCATGGCTGCTGCCATATCGCCATCCACCGATCCAAAGTTGCCATGTCCATCTACGTGCATGTAGCGCAGGGAGAAGTCCTGTGCCATCCGTACCATCGTTTCGTATACGGCAGAGTCACCGTGTGGGTGATACTTACCGATAACTTCGCCGACGATTCTGGCTGATTTTTTATGTGGTTTATCGGGTGTCATGCCTAGCTCGGACATTGCGTACAGAATACGCCGGTGAACCGGCTTCAATCCGTCACGCACGTCAGGTAAGGCACGGCTCACAATAATGCTCATCGCATAATCCATAAACGATTCACGCATCTCGACGCCAATATCCCGATCTTTAATCTGCGAGTTCATTTCTTCCGCCATGCTGGACCTCCTTCTTGTCCTTCAACAAACATTCCATTCAGTCTTTCAAAAATTAATTGTATGTGAAAAGCCTAACAAGGCTAAAACCGCACAAGGACGCTACTCTTTATTATATTACTTTCACAAAAGGTAAACAATTAAACGTCCGCTGGGCAATAGCCTTTCTTCCGGGAACTTCAGAGAGTCTGGGGGTTCGCCCTGCCTTCCTCCCCATTTGCACATACAATGCTAGAAAAAGCGGCAAATGTACTGTGTATATTCAGGCTTAGACCGTTCCCGTTCTACGATCAAACTACATCTGTGCAACAAAACCGCACAAAACGCCATATTTCTCTATTATACCACTGAAATCATCTCTTGTCCTTTGATTTCTCTGCGTCTGCCACTCTTGTAAACCCCATTAAAACACGAAAGGACTGATGGCTCTTGGGCATCCAGCGTGTCTCCAGCAAATGGACCAAGACAGCTGTGTTACAACGCAGCCGTAATGTGAATGAATATATACCAGTAACACGACAATATAATCGCCAGACCCTGGAACGGATGACTGAATTATTCGAGTCAAACTATATCAAACCGGATCGGGGAACTTACGGCAATGGCGTCATGCGGGTAAAAACCATCCGCATAAAACCACACCCGATTACCGATGCAAACACATCGGAAAACGCTGTTGATCCGCTCCCCCCATCTGAAGCTGAAGTCGGTGCCGAGATCTCTGTTGAAGTCCCTCTGACAACGTATGAACTTCGATATGGGACGGAGGAAAAACACTTTCATTCCCTCGATGAGCTGGATCTGGCGCTCACTGAACGTATCCAGAATCGCGAATACATCATTCAGCAAGGTATTCCGCTGATGAAACATGATGGATTACCTTTCGACCTGCGGGTACTGACCCAGAAGAATCTACAACGCAACTGGGAAACGACAGGTATCCTGGGAAGAATTGCTGCACCGGGCAAGATCATTACCAACATTCATGGCGGCGGACGATTGGCCACCTTTAATGAGTTGGTACGCCCTCATTTTGATCAGGATCGGTTCCAGCAACTACGCAGTGAGCTATATCGTTTAGGCATTCATACGGCGGTACAGTTACAGAGGTCATTTCCAAGACTCAAAGAGATTGGTATCGATATCGCACTGGATGAAGATGGACGGCCATGGATTATTGAAGTCAACACATTGCCAGGTATCTATGCTTTTGGCCTATTGCCTGATAAGGAAACGTACCGAAAGATTAAGCGTTATGCGAGAGCGTATGGCAGATTACCCTCCAAAAAAGGGAAAACATCTCGTACCTCCCTCAAAGCCCAGGCCTCCTCTGCCAAAAGCCGCACACACCGATAACAGGCACACCAGAGTCCAATCTAAAATCTCTATGCTATAACCCCATAATGTAAAAGAGGCGCCCTCGCAGGCGCCTCTTCGAATATCGTTAGATGTCGAGGTTTTTCACGTATTTTGCATTTTCCTGAATAAAGTCACGACGAGGTTCAACATTATCTCCCATCAGGGTGTCGAACATGGCATCGGCCAGCATCGCATCGTTAATCGATACTTGAAGCATGGTCCGGCTCTCAGGGTCCATCGTCGTTTCCCACAATTGTCCGGCATTCATCTCACCCAGACCTTTATAACGCTGGACATTGAACTTCGCATTTTCGCCGAGCGTTGCAATAATTTCATCGCGTTCCTTCTCGGAGCCCGCATAACGAATTACTTTATTGCGCTCAATCTTGAACAATGGCGGTTGGGCAATGTATACATAACCGGCCTCAATGATTTTGCGCATATAGCGATAGAGGAATGTCAGAAGCAATGTCCGAATATGGGCGCCATCGACGTCGGCATCCGTCATCAGAATGATTTTGTGATAACGAGCTTTGGCAATATCGAAGTCATCACCAATACCCGTACCCATTGCAGTAATGATTGCTCTGATCTCCGCATTACCCAAAATCCGGTCAAGACGTGCTTTTTCCACGTTCAGGATCTTACCACGCAGTGGCAAAATCGCTTGGAAATGACGATCTCGTCCTTGCTTCGCTGATCCACCGGCGGAGTCACCTTCGACGATGTACAATTCGCTGATTGAAGCATCCTTGGATGAACAGTCGGCCAATTTACCTGGCAAAGAGCTGACTTCGAGTGCACCTTTACGACGTGTCAGTTCACGAGCTTTACGAGCTGCTTCACGTGCACGGGCTGCTTGAAGACCTTTTTCCAAAATGCGACGGGATACGGAAGGATTCTCTTCCAGGAATTCCTGCAGCTTCTCAGCAAACAGGGATTCGACAATTCCTCGCACTTCACTGTTACCCAGCTTGGTCTTGGTCTGTCCCTCAAATTGCGGATCAGGGATCTTGACCGAGATGATCGCTGTCAGACCTTCACGTACATCATCCCCGGACAGGTTGCCTGTGCTGTCTTTGATTACGCCCGCTTTACGTGCATAATCATTGATAATCCGGGTAAGGGCACTCTTGAAGCCGGATTCGTGCGTTCCGCCCTCATGTGTGTTGATGTTGTTGGCAAAAGAATAAATATTCTCGGTGTAGCTGTCATTGTATTGCAACGCAACTTCCACCTGAATGTTGTCTCTTGATCCCTCCACATAAATCGGGTTTTCGTGCAACGCTTCGCGCTTCTGGTTCAGGAAGGAGACATACTCGATAATACCGCCCTCATACAGGAAAGAGTTGGTTACACCTGTACGTTCATCGGTTAAGGTCATGCCAATTCCCTTGTTCAGGAACGCGAGCTCACGAATACGAGTCAGCAAAGTTTCATAGTCATAAACAGTTGTTTCCGTGAAAATCTCCGGATCCGGATGGAACGTAACCGTTGTTCCCGTTTCCTCCGTGGTACCGATCGTTTTCAGA
This sequence comes from Paenibacillus sp. FSL W7-1088, assembly GCF_037969855.1. NCBI lineage: Bacteria > Bacillati > Bacillota > Bacilli > Caryophanales > Paenibacillaceae > Paenibacillus > Paenibacillus sp. FSL W7-1088. The sequence goes on along the minus strand of NZ_CP150216.1, from coordinate 4,985 downwards.
TCATACTGGGGAGCACCGCGACGGTATTCCTGTTGATACACATGGCCGTCAACCTTAACTGTAACAACAACTTTCGCTGATAGAGCATTGACAACAGATACACCTACCCCATGTAGACCACCGGATACTTTGTACCCGCCACCGCCAAATTTACCGCCCGCATGCAGAACAGTCATTACAACCTCAAGCGCAGGACGTTTCATTTTGGCATGTTCGCCGACAGGGATCCCCCGCCCGTTATCGACTACAGTGACGCTGTTATCTTCATGAATAGTAACTTCGATATGATCACAATAACCTGCGAGTGCTTCGTCAATACTGTTGTCCACTACTTCCCAAACGAGATGATGCAGACCTTTGGCACTGGTGGAACCAATATACATCCCCGGTCGTTTACGTACGGCTTCCAGCCCTTCAAGTACCTGAATTTCATCTGCACCATATGACGGTTGATTCATAGACATGCCTTTCACCTACTTCTATAGATTCAATATCGTAAATATGCGTTAACTAAGAATGCATGCTGAAATGAACATATGCCCTTAATTCCAGTAAGCAATCTAAATAAAGACAAGCAGCAAAAGGTACAATAACTCGTACCGCCGATAGGCTAGAGATCAGGAAAAATGTGAGCTCGCTTCTTGAGCGTAGCTGAGGAAATAGGCGAGTAGTACACAATGTTTTTAGTCACTACAATGGACTTGGCTTCCTCTTCACCAATATGCTCCACTGTTTTTTCCTGCTCGGCATGCGTGACATACTGCTTGGAGATTTTTGAGGATTTTTCAATCGATATATCAAAAATAGCAACCAATTCGGAAGAACGGATAATCTTCTCACCGCCCAGATGAATGTACATAAGCCCTCACTCCTTAGCGTTCAACCTGTCCGGCATGAACGTGATAAATACTGGCATCTTTGAGTTTGTCAACGTTCAGACTCTCGATGCCGGTAGCCGTAATAAAGGTCTGCACCTTGCTCTGGAACGTTTCGATCAGCTGCGTCTGACGAAACGGATCCAGTTCAGACAGTACATCGTCCAGCAGCAGGACCGGATATTCTCCGATTTCTTCATGAATCAGTTCAATTTCCGCAAGTTTAAGGGACAACGCCGTTGTGCGCTGCTGCCCCTGCGAGCCATACGTTTGTACTTCCCGATCGTTAATGAAAAAGGACAGGTCATCCCGATGCGGCCCACTAAGGGTTGTGCCTCGGCGAATCTCCTGCTCTTTCATTTGTGATAATTTTATCATAAATTGGTCCATTAAGACAGCTTCATCTTCCTCAGCGGCTTCACTGAAGGAAGGAAGGTAGGCCAGGCGCAGGACTTCTCCACCTCCGGTGATGCCCTGATGAATCGTTTCAGCCCACTTTTGCAGTTTCTTTATGAATTGTTTCCTTTTTTTGACGATTTTAACACCATGCTCCACCAGTTGCTCATTCCATACCTCAAGCATGGTCTGGGCTGAAGCGTTCTGCCCCCATAATTGCTTGAGCAGATTGTTACGCTGGACGAGCACTTTTTGATATTGCTGCAGATGATACAGGTAGCCTGGAGCCACCTGACCAATCTCCATGTCAAGAAACCGGCGGCGTATCCCCGGTGTGCCTTTGACAATCTCAAGATCTTCCGGTGCAAACATCACCACATTAAGCGCTCCGACAAAATCACTCAGCTTGCGCTGTTCCAGTCCGTTAATCTTTGCTTTTTTGCCTTGTTGCGACAAAGAAAGCTCGAGCTTGACCGATCCGTACTTTTTGTCGACCTCTGCTGCAAGCCTGGCACGTTCTTCACCGAAACGGATCAGTTCCTTGTCGCGGGATGTACGGTGGCTCTTGGTGAGTGCAAGCACAAAAATGGCTTCTGCGAGGTTGGTCTTGCCTTGGGCATTTTGCCCAATCAAAAGATTTACAGGACCAAAAGAATCCAGTCTCAGATGTTCATAATTGCGGAATTGCTGCAGATCTATGCTGTTTACAAACACGCGGTAACCTCCCTTTTATCCCGTCCGTCAGGAGGCAGCAGGATCTAACTGGTCTTCTTATTGTGCGACAACTTCGAACGAACCTTCTCCGTCCACCTCAACGATATCCCCAGGGTATAACTTGCGTCCCCGGCGTTCCTCAGGCTCTTTATTCACACGTACAAGTCCGTCCTGAAGCAGTGCTTTGGCCATACCTCCGGTTGGGATGCAATCGGCCAGTTTCAAAAATTGATCAAGCTTAATATATTCCGTACGAATCGCTACTTGGTTCACTATGATCTTCCTCTCGTTAGTTGGTCGTCCGGTAAGGCAATATGACGTACAAGCTGTGACTGTCGTCCAGCGGTTTCAGGATGATCGGGCTCATGACACCAGTAAAAGCGATCATCAGCTGCTCACTCTCCACCACTTTTAGCACATCCAGCATATATTTGGAGTTGAACGAGATTTTCAGCGGTTCGCCGTTAAATTCGGCAGGTTCGATCTCTTCTCTTACTTTTCCCAGCTCGGAAGAGCTTGAAGAAATTTCGATTGATCCGGATTCCATCGTTTGCATCCGCACAATGTTTGTTTTTTCTTCACGCGACAGCAAATAAGCCCGGTCGATAGATTCGCTTAATTTTTTTGTATCCAAAACGAGTTCTGTTTTGTACGAAGTCGGAATAATTCTAGAAGTATCCGGATAAGTTCCGTCCAAAATGCGCGAATAGAACAGAACACGGTCGATTTTGAACAGGACTTGATTATCAGCGACAACGATATCCACAAGTGTATTTTGATCCGGCACAATTTTGCTGAGTTCGTTCAGCGTTTTACCCGAGATCACGACATTGTTGAATCGCACACCTTCTGCATTATCCAGCATTGCTGAACGAGTAGCAAGACGGTGACGGTCAGTTGCCACAAATTTCAGTTCATTGTCACCCAAACTCCAGAGTACACCTGTCAGAATCGGCGTAGTTTCATGTGTGGAAATGGAGAATACGGTTTGTTTGATCATATTTTTGAGCAAATCTCCTGGAATGGAGACGGTTTGGTTTTCTTCGATGCTTGGCAATACTGGGAATTCTTCCGGATCAAGACCAACCAGTTGAATTTCGGTAGCTCCTGCGGAGATAAAGGTGTTGAAGTTTTCTTTTACCTCCATATGCACTTCTTGGGAAGGCAGCTTTTTGATGATCTCGACAAAAAACTTGGCTGGCAGTACAACACTGCCTGGTTGTTCTACCTGAACAACACTTTTATCACCATCTTCAAGCGGGATGAAGGATTGAATTGAAATATCGGTGTCGCTTGCTGTCAACGTCACACCTTGATGATTAACGTCGAATTTGATACCGCTCAGAATTGGAATCGTCGTACGGCTCGAGATCGCTTTGGATACTTGCTGTATGGAATCGTTTAAATAGTTTTTCATTATGCTGATTTTCATGGTTTCACTCCTAGCTGATTTTTTGGGTGTTTGGGTGTTGAAAGGTGTTTTTTCAAAGGCCGAAGGCTAAGCTTCGAAATCGCTTATTTGGAGATGATATCTTTTAGATCTTTATAGTAATAATAGTAATAGGGGCACTGAATATGTGGATAAGTGGGTATAAACCCATAAGCCCAAGCCTATCCACATGTGTATACGTTGTGCACAGGCTTGGGACTTATTCAGGTTGGATTCTTAATTTTTTCGGTTAAGTTGTTAATAACTTTATAGAGATCCTGATCGACTTTAATCGCCTGGGAGATCTTTTCGTGCGCATGGATGACGGTGGTATGATCTCGCCCTCCAAATGCTTCACCGATTTTGGGCAGAGAAAAGTCTGTAAGTTCACGAGAGAGATACATAGCAATCTGTCTTGGGAACGCAACGGCCTTGGTCCGTTTCCGTGCTTTGAAATCTTCAAGCTTAAGGCTGTAATACTCGCCGACCTTTTGTTGGATGTCGTGAATAGTGATCATTTTTGGACGACTGGAAGGAATAATATCCTTCAGTGCTTCAGCTGCTAGATGAGTGGTTACATCTTGATTAGTCAGCGAAGAATAGGCAACAACCCGAATCAGTGCCCCTTCCAGTTCACGAATATTGGTATCAATCTGGTTGGCGATGTACATCATCGCCTCATTCGGAATATCCAGGTTTTCCGCACGAGCTTTTTTACGCAAAATAGCAATCCGTGTCTCCAGATCTGGAGGCTGGATATCCGTAATTAACCCCCATTCAAAACGGGAACGAAGCCGTTCTTCCAGGGTCGGAATTTCCTTCGGCGGTCTGTCGCTGGAGATGATGATCTGTTTCCGTTCCTCATGCAGCGCATTAAACGTATGGAAAAATTCCTCTTGCGTCGATTCTTTTCCAGCCAAAAACTGAATATCATCAATGAGCAGAATGTCGACACTACGGTATTTGTTACGGAAGCTCTCCCCGCGGTTATCACGGATCGAGTTAATGAATTCGTTCGTGAATTTCTCAGATGACAAATAAACAACTTTGCTGCCCGGATCATGCTCCAGAACGTAATGTCCAATCGCATGCATCAAGTGAGTTTTGCCGAGACCTACCCCTCCATAGAGAAACAGAGGATTGTATGCTTTGGCGGGCGCTTCAGCGACCGCCAGCGATGCGGCGTGGGCAAAACGGTTGCCCGGCCCAATGACAAATGTATCGAATGTATATTTCGGATTCAGCATGCTGAGTACCGCTTCTTCCTGAACAACTGTAGGCGTTGGCGCTGGCAGTTGAGGGTCCGGTTCAGCAGGCTTGTTCTCCTCGATGACAAATTTCACATCGACCTGTTTGCCAAGCAGCTCATATACCGTCGATCCGACCAGTTTGGTGTAACGGCTCTCCAGCCATTCGACGGCAAACGTGGTTGGTGCGGATATGACGATCGAACGATCATTCAGCTTGGTCGCTTTGGTTGCTTTGAACCAAGTGTCAAAGCTGGGTTTGCTGAGCTTGTTTTGTATGATTGATAAAATTTGCTGCCATAAATCAGAAGTATGGCTGTCCAC